>NZ_QTTT01000001.1:0-4800000 GCF_003386555.1 Thermomonospora umbrina
GCGGCCAGCACCGTCAGGCCACCGTCCCGCAGCGCGGGGATCAGCTCGTCGAAGCGGGGGCGACCACCACGGGAAGGTGGAAGAGACTGCCCGCCGAGGCCCGTACGCACTTGCCGTTGTAGGGGTCCACCGAGGCGTCGGTGAACACCGAGTCCGACCCGGCGGCGTCGGCGGTGCGCAGCACGGTGCCCGCGTTGCCGGGTCGCGGACGTGGGCGAGCACGGTGACCAGCCGGGCGCGGGGTCCAGCGCCCGGGCGAGGGGGACGTCGACGAAGCCGCAGACGGCCAGCAGGCCCTGCGGCGTGACGGTCTGCGCCAACTCGGCCATGACCTCGCCGCTGACCCGCAGCACCGGCACGTCCGCGCGCTCGGCCGCCGCGATCAGGTCGGCGTGCCGGGACTCCGCCTCGGCGGTGGTGAACAGCTCCGTCAGCACCCCGGGAGTTCCAGCGCCTCGCGCACGGCCTGCGGCCCCTCGGCGAGGAAGCGGCGCTCACGGTGCCGGAACGTGCGCTTGGCGAGCCGGCGCGCCGACTTCATCCGGGCGACCGGATGGACGTCAGCTCACGGCCCGCCATGCTTCCCGCACTTCCCGTCCGGGACCTTCTGACCGGCGATGCTAGGCGGCCTTGGAGTCCTGCGCCGCAGCGACTCCTTGGCCAGCTCGACCTTGAGACCTCGGGCTCGTTGACCGCCAGCTCGGCGAGCGCGCGGTCGACCTCCAGCTCGGCGGCCTTGAGGCCCTGGATGACCGGTTGTAGGTCATGCCGTTGGCGCGGGCGGCGGCGTTGATGCGCTGGATCCACAGCCGGAACTGGGCGGTCCTTGCGGTCCCGGTAGGCGTAGGTCATCGAGTGAGCATCTGCTCCTTGGCCTTGCGGTACAGCCGCGACCGCTGGCCGCGGTAGCCGCTGGCCCGCTCGAGGACGACCCGACGCTTCTTGGCGGCGTTGACAGCCCGCTTCACACGTGCCACGTGTCACTCTCCTTTGCGCGAGGCCGGATCCGGTGGGCCCGGCCGTGGATGTCGAGGTTCGAGGTGATGGCTACTTGCGAAGCAGCTTCTTGATGTTCTTGGCGTCGGCGGGGGCGACCACGACTGGCCGTCCAGGCGCCGCTTGCGCTTGGTCGGCTTGCTCGCTGGTTGCGGTTGGCGCGGCGGCGCGTCACCTTGCCGGAGCCGGTCAGCCTGAAGCGCTTCTTGGCACCGCTGTGGGTCTTTGGTCTTCGCATTCGTCTCCTCTGGACGTCCGGGCGCGGGGCGTGCGTGATCGGGGCGCGCATCGGCGCATCGTGCTGATCCCGCCCTGCCGGGCCCGGTCATGACGGACGGTCCGGGCACGACGTCGCCGGACGACCTCAGGTCCGCGCGACGGCCCAGGTGGCCGCCGCGGGCTGCGCGCGCGCCTGCTCGCCGGCGCGCGCGCTCGCCCTTGGCCTCGGCCTTCTTCTTGTGCGGACCGATGACCATGATCATGTTACGGCCGTCTGCTTGGGCCGCGACTCGACGAAGCCGAGCTCCTCGACGTCCTCGGAGCCGCGACAGCAGCCGGAAGCCGAGTTCGGGGCGGGACTGCTCACGCCCGCGGAACATGATCGTCACCTTGACCTTGTCCCCCGCCTTGAGGAACCGCACCACGTGACCCTTCTTGGTCTCGTAGTCGTGCGGGTCGATCTTCGGCCGGAGCTTGATCTCCTTGATGACCGTATGCGCCTGGTTACGCCGCGCCTCGCGTGCCTTCATCGCGGACTCGTACTTGAACTTTCCGTAGTCCATCAGCTTGGCCACGGGGGGACGCGCGGGGGCGCGACCTCCACGAGGTCGAGATCGGACTCACGGGCCAGTTCGAGTGCCTTGACGATGGGGACGATGCCCACCTGTTCGCCGTTCGGACGACGAGCCGGACCTCGGGCACGCGAATGCGGTCGTTGATACGCGGTTCGGCGCTGATTCGGACCTCCTTGGGGCCGTCACTTCTGGTCGTGGTTCGTGCCGACCGGCGCGGGGGGCTCTCATGCGAAAAGCCCCCGCACGAACTCAACACTGCGGGGCCAACCAATCGAGTCGGCTTCGGGCGGAACGACACCCGCCGAGACTCGGCGAACGGTCACGCGGTCGACCTCGCGACGCGTACCGCCCACCGGAACCGATGACCCTCCAGCCTGAACGGCCGGACAGGTGGATGGCCTCCACTGAGCACCACCGGGGGCGAAAGCCTCCGGGTCGGTCAGCGAGTAAGACTATCCAAGTTCTTTCGTCCACCCTACCCGCATCGACGCCTCGGGCGCGCGTCACAGACCGCGACGCCCTGGCGCGATTGCAACCTACCGACGATCGATATATATACACGGGTTTCATGAGCAGTGCGATGCAGGAACCACCTTCCCTCATCCTGACCGCAGCTGGCCCGACCGGCCACTGCACGGCTACGGGATCATCAACGACGTGGCCGGATCTCGACGGACGGGCCCGCTGCGCGCCGGGACGCTCTACGCGCCTCGACCGGCTCCAGTCCGACGGCCTGGTGGCGCCGGACCACGAGGAGGTCGTCGAGGGCGGCTGCGCCGCTACTACCGCATCACCCGGGACGGCGCCGCCGCCCTGTCGCCCGAGGTCGACCGACTCCGCCGACGCGCCGAGGTCGCCGCCCGCCGCCTGGCCGCCCTGCGGCCGGCCGCCGCCAACGCCTCCCCCGTCTGATCGAGGAGACTCGACGTGAGCGCACTCGAACACCGATACGCAGGCTGCTGCGCTGGTACCCGGCGACCACCGGAGCCGGCACGAGGAGGAGATGCTGGGCGTCCTGCTCGCGTCGGCGGATTCCGGCGCACGCGGCCGGCCGCCCGGGACGCGGCCGACCTCCTCGGCGGGGCCCTGCGCATCAGGTTCCGGCGCCTGCTGCGGCCCTCCCCGCAGGAGTGGCGGGACGGGGTCGCGCTGGCCGGCGTCGTGGGGGCGCTGCTGGTGACCGTCGTCCACGTGACCGCGATCCATCGGGGCCCTCGGGGCCGAGCCGCCGGACGTCGCGCTGTACACGGCGACGGCCGCGCTTCCGGTGGCGGTGCTGGTCCTCGCACTGCGCGGGGCCCGCCGGCCGCCGCGCTCGCGGCCTGGGCGCTGGTCGCGACGCTGACCGTCGACGCGACCCTCGCCTCACCGACGACACGCTTCTCAGCGCCTACGAGGGCCTCCGGCAGACCCTCGGCGTTCAGGAGCGCCCTCCAGATGCTCCTGCCGGTGGTGTCCGCCCTGCTGCTGTCCGTGCCCACCGACACCCGCCGGGCCGTCGAACTGGCGGGCTCCTGGCGACTGATCCGGTTCGGGGTGGCGAGCGCCGTGGTCGTGTACGTCGATCTGTGGCTGCTGTTCCTGGGTGTGCTGCCGCCGGCGTTCTTCGCCTACTGGGCGGGTCGGGCCGCGCCGCATGCGGCGGGGAGGGTGGCCGTGGTCATCCTGGCCGTTCCCGTGGTGATGTCGGCCCCCGGGACGACGGTGGTTCGACATCGGAATGATCTGGGGGTTCGGGTGGCGATCGAACCGCTGCTCCTGCTCGTCCCGCGGTCCTGGTCTTCGTTCTGACGGCGATGTGGGACGGTGCGGCGCGATGCGCGCCCGGTCCGGACGCTGGGGCGACCGCCGCCTGAACGAGGATCCTCAGTGCGGGTCGTCGCGGGAGGCCGTTGGGCCTCCCCGGCGGCCCGCATCGCTCGACCGGGACGTCCTGGCGGCCGGTCATCATGGCCACCTGCCGCGCGGCCTGGTGCAGCAGCATCGGGAACCGCCGACCACCGTGCCGCCCGCGTCGCCCACGGCGCGGGCCAGCGTCGTCGGCCACGGGGCGTACACCACGTCGAACAGCGCGGCCCCCGACCGGGCGACGAGCCCGGCGTACGGGTCGGCGGCCGTGCCCGGCAGGGTGGAGACCACCAGGTCGGCGGGCAGCGCGTCCGGCAGCGCGGCGAGGGTGAGCACTTCGACGGAGAGGCCGAGCCGCTCCCCCACGGCGCGGGTCTCCTCCGCCCTGGCGGGGGTCGCGGACGGCGAGGGTCGCGGCGGCGAGGCCCAGGTCGCGCAGCGCGGCCAGCGCGGACGCGGCGGTGGCCCCCGCGCCGAGCACCACCGCCGAGCGCGGCGCGGTCACCCCGACCTCGGTCAGCGCGGCGACGATGCCGTACACGTCGGTGTTGTCGGCGATCCGGCGGCCGTCGCGCAGCACGATCGTGTTGGCGCCGCCCACCGTCGACGCCAGGTCGGACACCTCGTCGGCCAGCTTCAGGGCGGTGCGCTTGAGCGGCATCGTCAGCGAGAGCCCGGCCCACTCGGCGCCCAGGCCGTCCAGCAGGGGCGCCAGGCCCTCCTCGTCGCACTCGACGGCCTCGTACGTCCAGCCCGTCAGGCCCATCGCGGCGTACGCGGCCCGGTGCAGCACCGGCGACAGCGAGTGCGCGATCGGCTTGCCCAGCACCGCCGCCCTGGTCGCGCGGAGATGGCCGGTCATCCGCCGCCGTTCTCGCGCAGGTAGTCGTTGAGCTTGTCGCGGAGCCGTGTGAACTCCTCGTCCGTGGTGGCGAACTCGGTGATCTTGTTCTTCGGGTCGGTCGCCACGAAGAACAGCCACGTCCCTCGGCGGGCTCGAACACGGCATCGATGGCCTTCTCGCCCGGGTTGGAGATCGGGCCGGGCGGCAGCCCCGCGTGTTGTAGGTGTTGTACGGACTCTTGGACTTGATGTCCTCGTTGCTCGCCACGATGCCGAACTTCTTCAGGCCGTACAGCGTGGTGCTGTCGAACTTGAGGTACATCGGGGGGTCGTGCTCGAACCGGTTGTAGATGACGCGGGAGATCTTCGGCATATCCGAGGGCCTGCCGCTCTCCGCCTGGATGAGGCTGGCCATCGTGATCACCTTCTGCGGCTCGAGGTTCGCCTCCCGGGCGCGCTCCTCCAGGCCGATGTCGTCGGCGACCTTCTTGAACCGGTCGACCATCGTCTTGAGGATGGACTCCGCGGTGCCCTCGGGATCCAGGTCGTAGCGACCCGGCCACAGGTAGCCCTCCACCTCGCCGTCGGCGTAAGAGGGCAGGTCCAGCGCCTCGGGCTTGGCGACGACGGCCTCGTACTCCTCCTTCGGGATGCCGGTCCTCTTCACCAGCTCCTTGATCACCTGGGAGACCCGCAGCCCCTCGGGGAGGATGATCTGGTTGCCGGCGCGGGACTTGGGGTCGAGGAGCAGGGCCAAGGCGGCGGTGCCCGACATCCGCTTGCGCATCGCGTAGTAGCCCGGCTGGATCTCCGACGACCGGGAGTCCTTGTTGGCGGCCCGGACGTAGGCCTTGCTGCTCTTGACGACGTCCGCGTCCTCCAGGCGTCGGCCGATGGCCTGGCCGGTGTCGCCCTCCATGATCTGCACGGTGACCCGGCCGGCGCCCTCCCCCGTGTAGTCGGGGGTGGACAGCCTCTTCTCCAGGGCGGCCAGGCCGAGGAGCCCGCCGCCACCGAAGACCGCCACCAGGAACGCCAGGGAGAACATCACCGCGGCGCGGCCGTTCATCCGCCGGCGGCGCCGGCGCTTGCGGGCCGCCCCCTCGGGGCCGCGCCGGGCCTGTGGCCGGTCGGCGGGGGCTCCATGGCCGGGTTCTTCGAAGAGGTCGAGATCATTCATGAGCGTCCTCGGACGGTCTCGCCGGGCGGGCGTCCCGTCTGGCGTTCCCCATCGAGCGCCGCCTGCAACAACACCACGGCGGCGGCCTGGTCGACCACCTGCCGCCGTGCGCGGCCGCGCACCCCGGACTGCCGCAGACCGGTCTCCGCCGTGACGGTGGTGAGCCGCTCATCGTACAGCCGGACGCCGTCGGCGGGCAGCCGGTCCGTCAGCCGGGCGGCCAGCGCCTCGGCGAACCGCCGCGCCTCGGCGGCGGCGGGGCCGGAGCGGCCCGACAGGGAGGTGGGCAGGCCGACGATCACCTCGACGGCCTCGTACTCGGTGACCAGCTCGGCGAGGCGGTCCAGGTCGCCCTTGCCGCGCCGAACGGTCTCCACGGGGGTGGCCAGCACGCCGCCGGGGTCGCTGCGCGCGACGCCGATGCGGACGCTGCCCACATCGACGCCGAGGCGGGCCCCGGGCCTCACGGCCGCCTCACCCCTCCGCCGGACCGGCGGCGGGGCGGGGCCGGCGACCGGTCCGCCGGATTCCCGAAGGCACAAGATCCAGCCACATACCGAACAATACGGCCATGCCGCCGAGCGCGGTTCGTGATCACGCGGACCCGACTGCCCGTTCGACGGCGGCGAGCGCGTCGCCGATGGCGGCCGGGTTCGCCCCGCCACCCTGGGCGAGGTCGTCCTTGCCGCCTCCGCCGCCGCCGAGCGTCTTGGCCGCCACGCCCACCAGCGCGCCGGCCTTCAGGCCGCGCTCGCGGGCGCCTTCGGTGACCGCGACCACCACGACGGGCCGGTCCTTGGGCACTCCGGTGACCATCACGACGGCGGGCCGGGCCGCCAGTCGGCCGCGCACGTCCACGGCGAGCCTGCGCAGGTCGTCGGCGCCGGTGCCGTCGGGGGCGCGGTGCCCCACGTAGGCGACGCCGCCGACGTCCGCGGCGCCATCGGCCAGGGACCCCGCCACGGCCAGCACCTGCGAGGACCGCAGTCGCTCCAGCTCCTTCTCCGCCTCGCGGAGCCGTCCGACGATCCCGGAGACCCGCTCGGGCAGCTCCTCCTTGCGGATCTTGAGCTGCTCGGTGAGCTGGGCGACCAGCACGCTCTCGCGGGCCAGGAAGCGGAAGGCGTCGATGCCGACCAGTGCCTCGACCCGGCGGACTCCCGCGCCGATGGACGACTCGCCGAGCACCTTGACCAGCCCGAGCTGCCCGGAGCGGGCCACGTGGGTGCCGCCGCACAGCTCGCGGGAGTAGTCGCCGACCTCGACGACCCGGACCTCGTCGCCGTACTTCTCGCCGAACAGGGCGAGGGCCCCCATGGCGCGGGCCTCGTCGATGGAGGTGTGGAACGCGCGCACGTCCAGGTCGTTGACCAGGACCTCGTTGACCTCGTCCTCGACGTCGCGCAGCATGGTCGGCGAGACGGGGCCGGTGCTGGTGAAGTCGAACCGGAAGCGGCCGGGCGAGTTCTCCGAGCCGGCCTGGGCGGCGGACTCGCCGAGCGCCCGCCGGAACCCGGCGTGGACCATGTGGGTGGCGGTGTGGGAGCGGGAGATCGCCCGCCGCCGCTCCACGTCGATCTCGGCGAACGCCGCGTCGCCGGTCTGGGCCTCGCCGCTGCGGACCCTCCCGCGGTGGACGATCAGCCCGGACAGCGGGGCCTGCACGTCGTGAACCTCGATCTCGGCCCCGTTGCCCAGCCGGATGAGGCCGTGGTCGGCGAGCTGGCCGCCGCCCTCGGCGTAGAACGGGGTGCGGTCGAGGACGACCTCGACCTCGGTGCCCGCGCCGGCCGCCGGGACGGAGACCCCGTCGACCAGCAGGCCGACCAGCCGGGCCTCGCCGCTGACGTCGTTGTAGCCGGTGAAGTCGACGCTGCCGCCGGACAGGTCGAGGAGGTCGCCGAGCACGGACACGTCGAGGTTGCCGGTCTTCTTGGCGGCCGCGTCGGCCTTGGCGCGCTGCCGCTGCTCGTTCAGCAGCCGGCGGAAGCCGTCCTCGTCGACCGTCAGGCCCTGCTCGGAGGCCATCTCCAGGGTGAGGTCGATCGGGAAGCCGTAGGTGTCGTGCAGCGTGAACGCCTGGGTCCCGGCGAGGGTGGGGCGGCCGGAGCGCTTGGTCTCCTCCACCGCCGCGTCGAAGATGGCGGTCCCGGTGCGCAGGGTCTGCAGGAACCTCTCCTCCTCCGCGTCGATCACGGTGTGGATGTTGGCGGCGGTGCGGACGAGGTCAGGGTACTGCTCGCCCATCGCGCCGACCGCGACGGCGGTCAGGTCGTGCATCAGCCCGGCGTCCTCGCCGCCCAGCAGCCGCAGGTTGCGGATGGCGCGGCGGAGGATGCGGCGCAGCACGTAGCCGCGGCCCTCGTTGCCGGGCATGATCCCGTCGGCGACCATCATGGTCCCGGCGCGCACGTGGTCGGCGATGACCCGCAGCGACACGTCGGCGCGCCGATCGCGGCCGTACTTGGAGTGGGTCAGCTCGGCGGCGCGGTCGAGGACCTTCCAGAGGGTGTCGGTCTCGTAGATGTTGTCGACGCCCTGGAGGATGGCGGCCATCCGCTCCAGGCCCATGCCGGTGTCGATGTTCTTGGCGGGCAGGGGGCCGGAGATGTCGAAGTCGACCTTGGTGCGGACCGCGGACAACTGCTCCTGCATGAAGACGAGGTTCCAGACCTCCAGGTAGCGGTCCTCGTCGACGACCGGGCCGCCCTCACGGCCGTACTCGGGGCCCCGGTCGTAATAGATCTCCGAGCACGGGCCGCCGGGCCCGGGAACGCCCATGTGCCAGTAGTTGTCGGCCAGCCCGCGCCGCTGGATCCGCTCGGTGGGCACGCCGACCTTGCGGTGCCACAGGTCGGCGGCCTCGTCGTCATCGAGGTAGACGGTGACCCACAGGCGCTCCTCGGGGAAGCCGAACCCGCCGTCGGCCTCGGAGCGCGTCAGCAGCTCCCAGGCGAACGGGACGGCGTCCTCCTTGAAGTAGTCGCCGATCGAGAAGTTGCCCAGCATCTGGAAGAACGTGGCGTGCCTGGTGGTCTTGCCGACCTCGTCGATGTCCGGGGTGCGCACGCACTTCTGGGCGCTGGTCATCCGCGGCGACGGGGGGGTCCGCTGGCCCAGGAAGTACGGCTTGAACGGGACCATCCCGGCGGGGACCAGCAGCAGGGTGGGGTCCTCGGCGACCAGGCTGGCCGAGGGCACGACCGTGTGCCCCCGCTCCTCGAAGAACGTGAGGAAACGGCGTGCGACCTCTGCCGACTCCATGATCAGTGGCCATCCTTGTCTTCGTCGATAACGGTGTAGGGCGCTCGGAGGATCCGGCGGGGCCGGGAACCCTCGGGCTCGGGGGGGTGCCGGTCCATCTCGATGGCCTCGCGCAGCTCCGCCTCGCGGGCGAGGGTCTCGTCGCGGACGTCGCGGGCGAAGGCCCGCATCCGGTCGCCGGCGCCGAGGGCCCCGACGGCGGCCCGGCCCGCCAGGCTCTGCGGGGTGAGCCGCCGCGCCACGCGGGTGGCCTTGCGGGTCGCCCAGACCCCGGTGCCGGCTCCGACGACCAGCCAGAACATGCGTCTCATCTCACCGGCGCCCCTTGCCGGAGGCCTGACGGAGGGCACGGCGGGCGGGCGGCTCGGGCCGGGCGGGCGGCCGCTCGGCGGCCCGGTTGCCCAGCGCCTTGCGCACGCCGTAGGAGAAGGCCGCCGCCTTGACCACGGGGCCGCCGAACACCGTCGACATCACCGTGGTGACCGCCGAGACGTTCTGGGTGACGCCGGCGACCTGCCGGGTGATCACGTCGGTGCGGCCGAGCTGCTCGTTGGCGCGTCGCACGGTGCCGGCCATGTCGTCCAGCAGGGGGCCCGCCTGGTCGGTGAGGTCGCCGACCAGCTCGGCGGTCTCGCCCAGGAGCCGGGCCAGCCGGAGGAGGGCGTAGGCCAGGAAAGAGACCAGGATGGCCCAGAACAGGGCCACGATGAGGGCCGCCAGCTCGCCACCAGTAAGCATCCGGGTGTCCGTTCGCGTCGCCGTCCGTCTTCGGGCCAGGTGCGGTGTTTCGCAAGACCATACCGTGGGTACCCGTGCCGGCCGAACCCGCTTTTCCGGCCGTGCGGGGTGCGCCGGCCGTCCCGCTCTACCCGCCTGCGGGGTGCGCCGGTCCCGCGTCCGCCGTCCCGCCCCACCCGCCGGCGGTATGTGCCGGTCCCGCGTCGGCCGTCCTGCCCCATCCGCAGGTTAGCCGGTCGCAGGGACGAAGGACCGCCCCCGCCCCGGGGTGTCACGGGGCTCGGTCGTCCCCACGACCGCGCAGGACGGCGCGGATGCGTTCCAGCACGTCGGAGAACCTGGCCTCGGCGCCGTGGCGTGTCGGACGGTAGTACCGGCGGCCCTCCACGGCGTCGGGCGCGTACTGCTGCCGGACGACCCCGCCGGGATGGTCGTGGGCGTGCTGGTAGCCGACGCCGTGTCCGAGCTTGGCGGCGCCCTTGGAGTGCGCGTCGCGCAGATGGGCGGGCACGGGACCGGCCAGCCCCTTCTTGACGTCGCCGATCGCCTCGCCGATGGCGGTGATCACGGCGTTGGACTTGGGCGCCAGCGACAGGTGGATGACCGCCTGGGCCAGATTGATCCGGGCCTCGGGCAGCCCCACGAACTCCACGGCGTGCGCGGCGGCGGTGGCGGTCTGCAGGGCGGTCGGGTCGGCCATGCCGATGTCCTCGCTGGCGTGCACGATGAGCCGCCGGGCGATGAACCGGGGGTCCTCCCCCGCCTCCAGCATCCGGGCCAGGTAGTGCAGCGCGGCGTCCACGTCGCTGCCCCGGATGCTCTTGATGAACGCGCTGATCACGTCGTAGTGCTGGTCGCCCTCGCGGTCGTACCGGACGGCGGCGCGGTCCACCGCCTTCTCCAGGACGTCCACGCCGATGGCCTCGCCGTCCGCGGCGACCAGGGCGGCGGCCTCCAGGTAGGTGAGGGTGCGGCGGGCGTCGCCCCCGGCCAGCCGGATCAGGTGGTCCTCGGCCTCGGACGTCAGCTCGACCCGGCCGCCGAGACCCCGCTCGTCGGCCAGGGCGCGGCGGACCACCTCGCGCAGGTCGTCCTCGCCGAGCGGCTCCAGGGTGAGCAGCAGCGACCGGGACAGCAGCGGGCTGATCACGGAGAAGAACGGGTTCTCCGTGGTGGCGCCGATGAAGGAGACCCAGCGGTTCTCCACGGCGGGGAGCAGGGCGTCCTGCTGGGCCTTGTTGAAGCGGTGGACCTCGTCGACGAACAGGACGGTCTGCCTGCCGGTCATGCCGAGCTCGCGCCGGGCCAGGTCGATCTCGGCGCGGACCCGCTTGACCCCGTCGCTGACGGCCGAGACCTCCACGAAACGCCGTCGGGTGACCCCGGCGACGACGTAGGCCAGGGTGGTCTTGCCGGTGCCGGGAGGGCCCCACAGGACCAGCGACATCGGCACGTCCCGGTCGACGAGCTGACGGATGGGCGTGCCGGGGCCGAGCAGATGCGCCTGCCCGACCACCTCGTCCAGGCCCGAGGGCCGCATCCGGACGGCCAACGGCCGCTGCGCCTCGGGGACGCCGGCGGCCTCGGGCCGCCGGGCGCGCTCGTCTGCGGGCTCGTCGAAGAGGCTCTCGGCCTGCGCTGGATCGACGCTGGACATGTGTTCGAGGCTATCTCTCCGCGGCCGCGCCCTCGGCCGGCGCGGCGACGGACGCGGGCCTCCAGCGGGCCGGGGACTCCAGCCGGAGGGTGAGCCACAGGCACAGGGCGATGATCGCCCCGCCGACGATGCCGTCGAGCCAGTAGTGGTTGGCGGTCAGCACCACGATCAGCGTCGTCGCCACCGGGTGGGCCACCGCCGCCCACCGCCACCGCCCGCCGCCGTACCGCACGACGCCCCAGGCGATCAGCACGGCCCAGCCGACGTGCATGGAGGGCATGGCCGCGAACTGGTTGGACAGCCCCTCGCCGGGCGGATGGGCGTACGCGCTGGGGCCGTACACGTTCATCAGGTCGATCATCCCGGCGGACGGGAGCAGGCGCGGCGGGGCCAGCGGGTAGAGGGCGTGCAGCGCCATGCTGAAGGCGAGCGACAGGATGATCGCCGCCCGGACCCGGGGCCAGGCGTCCCGATGCCGCCACCAGATCCACGCCAGGAAGACGGCCGTCGCCGGGAAGTGGACCTTGACGTAATAGTGGTTGGCGGTCGTCACCCAGCCGTCCCAGCGCAGCGCCCGGTCCTGAAGGGCGGCCTCGTCGGGCAGGAACAGGGCCCTCTCCAGGTCCCAGACGGCCCGCGCGTGGGCCATCGCCTCCTCCGGCCGGCCGTCCACCAGATGTCGGGCCCAGCGGTACAGCATCAGTGTCCCGATCATGAGGACGACCTGTCCCAAAGTCGCCGTCACCAGGCCGGCCCTCGTTCTCCCCCGCATCACCCCATCCTGGTGGCCTCGCGAAGCGGACCCGATGGGTCGCGAGGATGGTTCGGGCGTCCCCACAAGGTTCGGGGCGAATCGGACTTCAGGGGGATCGACCAAGCCCGTTCCTGTGCTATTCAAGGGTCCGGGAAATGTCCCCCTTCGTTCCGACTCGGAGAGCCCGCGGGAGTGACCGGCGTGAGAGTGACCGGCATGCGTGGCCGTGTGCCCCATGGGGTCGCGGGCATGCTCGTCGTGCTCTTCGCGCTCGCCGGGGTGGCCTTCAGCTACGGGATGGGCGGCCACGCCCCGCCGTACGCGCTGTGCGTGGTCCACGCCGCGGCCTCCGCCGACGACCCGGCGGCGGGGTCGGTCCTCCTCGGGCCGGACCGGGCCCACCTGCCGCTGGACCTGCCGGGGCCGCCGCAGGACGACGTGTGCCTCTCCCTGGCGGTGCTGCTGACGCTGATGGTGCTGGCGCTGGCCTCGGCGCCGCGTCCCGCCGCCGTGCGTCCGCGCCGGTTCGGGTGGACGCTCGGCCCGCCGTCCGCCGCGATCCCCCGGTCCCGTTCGCTCGCCGTCCTCCAGGTGCTGCGGCTGTGACGTGCGCCGCCGTGCGGCCCGTCGGCCGTACGACCGTCGTCCTCCAGTCGTCACCTTCAGGGAGCACCCATGTCCAAGAGCGCGAGAAACCGCAACAACCGCCAGAACCCGCTGACCCAGAGCGGCCCGCCCTGGGGCACCATCGCCTTCTTCACCGTGATCGGCGTGATCGTCGTGGCCGCCATCGGCTTCGCCGGCTGGCAGGCGTTCAAGCCCGCCGAGAAGATCGCCGGGCTGGTCGAGAAGGACGGCCTGGAACGCACCCACGTCGAGACCCCGGTCACCTACGAGACCAATCCGCCCATGGGCGGCCCGCACAGCGCCATCTGGCAGAACTGCGACGGCCGGGTGTACGACCAGCCGCTCAAGAACGAGAACGCCGTGCACGCGCTGGAGCACGGCGCGGTCTGGATCACCTACCGCCCGGGGCTGTCCGCCGGTGACGTCGACAAGCTCAAGAACCGCGTCGAGGGCACCGACTACACCCTGCTGAGCCCCGTGCAGGGCCAGAGCTCCCCGATCGCCCTGACCGCCTGGGGCAAGCAGGTCAAGGTGGACAAGGCCGACGACAAGCGCATCGGCGAGTTCCTCAAGGCGTACGTGAAGGGCCCGCAGACGCCCGAGCCCGGCGCGGCCTGCTCCGGCGGCAAGGACACGCCTTGACCGAGGCCGCCCCGGACCGGCAGCCGCGAGGACGCAGGGTCTCCCTGATCCTCGCGGCGCTGGTCGCCGCCGTCGCCGCGGCGGTGGCCGGTCTGTCCCTGTCGGGCCCCGACACCCCGGGGCCCGACAGCGCCGAGGCGGGCTTCGCCCGCGACATGAGCACGCACCACGCCCAGGCGGTGCGGATGTCGTTCCTCGTGCGCGACGCCACCGAGGACGCGGAGGTCCGGCTGCTGGCCTACGACATCATCAACACCCAGTCGGCGCAGATCGGCATGATGACGGCCTGGCTGGACCTGTGGGAGGCGCCGAAGGTCGACCCGGGCGGGGCGATGCGCTGGATGTCCGGGCACGGCGGTCACGGCGGGGGCGGGACGATGCCGGGCATGGCCACCCGTGAGCAGCTCAAGCGGCTGGAGACGGCCCGGGGCGAGGACGCGGAGGCGCTGTTCCTGCAGCTCATGATCGCCCACCACCGGGGCGGGGTGTCGATGGCCCAGGCCGTCCTGGCGCGCACGGACCACGACCACGTGGAACGGCTGGCCCGCTCGATGGTCGACGGCCAGAAGGCCGAGATCGACCTGATGAACGGGATGCTCCGGAAGCGGGGAGCGCCCCAGGTCTGAGCACCGGTGGCCCCGGCCCTCCGCCACGGGAGGGCCGGGCACCGGATCCGGTCAGGGAGCCTCGGCGGGCTCCGGCCGGGCGTCGATCCCGGCCTCCTTGCGCTGCTGCTCGGTGATGCCGGTGGGGGCGCCGGTCAGCGGGTCGTAGCCGGAGGCCGCCTTGGGGAAGGCGATGACGTCGCGGATGGAGTCGCCGCCGGCCAGCAGCATGACGGTGCGGTCCCACCCGAACGCGATGCCGCCGTGCGGGGGCGGGCCGTACTTGAACGCCTCCAGCAGGAAGCCGAACTTGCCCTCGGCGTCCTCCTTGGACAGCCCCAGCACGTCGAAGACCTGCTGCTGCATCTCGGCGCGGTGGATGCGGATCGAGCCGCCGCCGATCTCCATGCCGTTGCAGACGATGTCGTAGGCGTCGGCCAGCGCCACGTCGGGGTGCTCGGCGAAGTCCGCGGCGTACTCGGCCTTCGGCGCGGTGAACGGGTGGTGCACCGACGTCCACCCGACCTGCTCGCCGGCGTCGTCGTGCGCGGGCTCGAACACCGGCGGGTCCACGACCCACACGAACGCCCAGGCGTCCTCGTCGATCAGCGCGCAACGCCGGCCGATCTCCAGCCGGGCCGCGCCCAGCAGCTCACGGGAGGCGTGCGCCTGGCCGGCGGCGAAGAACACCGCGTCGCCCGGCTTCGCGCCCGCCGCCTCGGCCAGCCCGGCCCGCTCGGCGTCGGTGATGTTCTTGGCGACCGGACCGGTCAGCGAGCCGTCCTCCTGGACGAGCACGTACGCCAGGCCCCGCGCGCCGCGCGCCTTGGCCCAGTCCTGCCAGGCGTCCAGCTCCTTGCGGGTCTGCGAGGCGCCCCCGGGCATCACCACCGCGCCCACGTAGGGCGCCTGGAACACCCGGAACGGGGTGGCGGAGAAGAAGGCGGTCATCTCGACCAGCTCGTTGCCGAACCGCAGGTCGGGCTTGTCGGAGCCGTAGCGGCCCAGCGCGTCGGCATAGGACATCCGCGGGATCGGCCGGGGCACCTCGTACCCGGCGATCTCCTTCCACAGCCGCGCGACCAGCTCCTCGCCGACGGCGATGACGTCGTCCGCGTCGACGAACGACATCTCCACGTCGATCTGGGTGAACTCCGGCTGCCGGTCGGCGCGGAAGTCCTCGTCGCGGTAGCAGCGGGCGATCTGGTAGTAGCGCTCCAGGCCCGAGACCATCAGCAGTTGCTTGAACAACTGCGGGGACTGCGGCAGCGCGTACCAGTGGCCGGGCTGCAGCCGCACCGGCACCAGGAAGTCGCGGGCGCCCTCGGGGGTGGAGCGGGTCAGCGTGGGGGTCTCCACGTTGACGAAGCCGTGCTCGCGCATGACGTCGTTGACCAGGTACGAGGCCTGGGAGCGGATCCGCATGGCGCGGGCGACCGCGTCGCGGCGGATGTCGAGGTAGCGGTAGCGGAGCCGCGCCTCCTCGTTGACGTTGACGTCGCCCTCGATGGGGAACGGCAGCGGCGCGGCCTCCGACAGCACCTCGATCTCGGTGGCGGCCACCTCGATGTCTCCGGTGGGCAGCTCGGGGTTCTCGTTGCCGGCGGGACGGATCCGCACCTCGCCGGTGATCTTGACGCAGAACTCCGACCGCAGGTCGTGCGCGGTGTCCTCTTCCCGGAACACGACCTGCGCGACGCCCGTGGCGTCCCGCAGGTCGATGAACGTGACCCCGCCGTGGTCGCGGCGGCGGGCCACCCAGCCGGCGAGGACCACGCGCTCCCCGGCGTGCTCCCGGCGGAGCGTTCCCGCACCGTGCGAACGGATCATCGTACGAGCCTCTCCTTCAACGTGGCGGTGATGTCGGTGAGCGGGACGGCGCTCTGGCCGCCCTCGGCCAGGTCCTTCACCTGCGCGGACCCGGCGGCGATATCTCGCTCGCCGAGGATCACGGCGTAGGCCGCGCCGGACCGGTCGGCGGCCTTCATCGCCCCCTTGAGGCTCTTGCCCCCGTACGACATGTCGGCGGCGATCCCCGCCG
This sequence comes from Thermomonospora umbrina, assembly GCF_003386555.1. Classification (GTDB taxonomy): domain Bacteria; phylum Actinomycetota; class Actinomycetes; order Streptosporangiales; family Streptosporangiaceae; genus Thermomonospora; species Thermomonospora umbrina. The sequence goes on from NZ_QTTT01000001.1 coordinate 15,990, forward strand.
CGCGCAGCTCCGCCACCAGTGCGAAGATCCGTCGCTCGGCGACCTCGCCGAGCGGCACCCCGAAGACCTGGCAGCGGGACGGGGTCCCGAACGCGACCCCCTCCTTCTCCAGGGCGAGCAGGGTGCGGTCGAGGCCGAGTCCGAAGCCGATGCCGGGGAGGGGCGGGCCGCCGATGTCCTCGGAGAGGCCGTCGTAGCGTCCGCCGCCGCCGATGCCGGACTGGGCGCCCAGCAGCGGGTGGTCGAACTCGTAGGTGGTGCGGGTGTAATAGTCCAGGCCGCGCACCAGTCGGGGCTCGTCCTCCCACGCGATACTCAGGTCGGCCAGCAGCCCGCGGACCCGGTCGTGGTGGGCCTTGCAGGATGCGCAGAGGTGGTCGGCCATCAGCGGGGCGTCGGCGACCTGCGCCCTGACCTCGGGCCGCTTGTCGTCCAGCACCCGCAGCGGGTTGATCTCCACGCGCTCACGGGTGTCCTCGTCGAGGTCGAGGCCGCGCAGGAACTCCTGCAGCCGGGCCCGGTAGGCGGGCCGGCACTCGCGGCAGCCCAGCGAGTTCAGCAGCAGCCGGACCCGCGTCAGGCCGAGGCCGCGGTACCAGTTCCACGCGAGGGCGATGGTCTCGGCGTCGATCTGGGGGTCCTCGCTGCCGATGGCCTCCAGGTCGAGTTGGTAGAACTGCCGGTAGCGGCCCTGCTGGGGGCGCTCGGCGCGGAACGCCGGACCGGTGGTCCACACCTTCACCGGGAGGCCCTGCTTGTGCAGGCCGTGCTCCAGGACGGCGCGCAGGACGCCGGCGGTGAACTCCGGACGCAGGGTGAGGGAGCGTCCGCCGCGGTCGGAGAAGGTGTACATCTCCTTGCTCACCACGTCGGTGGACTCGCCCACCCCGCGCTTGAAGAGCTGGGTGTCCTCGAACACCGCCAGCTCCAGGTAGCCGTACCCGGCCAGCCTCGCCTGCTCGGCGAACGCCCGGCGCACGGCGTACAACAGCTCCGCGCGCGGCGGAACGTACTCGCTGACCCCCTTGGGGGCCTGGAAGCTCGAACTCATGGTCGTCTGATCAGAATCCCTTGGAGGGCCCGTCCGAGGGCGCCAACTCCGCCAGGAAGGGGTTGGTGGCGCGCTCGCGGCCGATGGTGGTCTGGTCCCCGTGGCCGGGCAGCACGACGGTCTCGTCGGCCAGCGGCAGGCACACGCGCGCCAGGCTGGCCAGGATCTCCTCGTACGAGCCGCCAGGCAGGTCGGTGCGGCCGATGGCGCCCGCGAACAGCAGGTCCCCGGTGAACATCACCTCGGGGATCTCCGCGGTCGCCGGCGTCCGGAACGTCACCGACCCGGGGGTATGGCCGGGGGCGTGGTCGACGGTCAGCCGCAGACCGGCCAGCTCCAGCACCGCGCCGTCAGCCAGCTCGCGGACGTCGTCGGGCTCGCTCAGCTCCAGCCCGCCGAACGCCTGCCGCCCGCCGCCCAGGCCGAATCCCTTGGCCGGATCGGTCAGCAGGTCGCGGTCGGCGGGGTGGATGTAGGCCGGGACGTCCTTGGCGCCGCAGACCGGCGCCACCGACCAGATGTGGTCGATGTGGCCGTGGGTGGCGATGACGGCCACCGGCTTGAGCCGGTGCTCGCGCAGGATCTCGTCGATCCCGGCCGAGGCATCCTGACCAGGGTCGATGATCACGCATTCCTCCCCCGCGGCGGGTGCCACGACATAACAGTTCGCGGCGAAGGACCCGGCGGGGAACCCGGCGACGAGCACGGTCGTCCTCTCGTACGGAAGTCGATTGAGCCGATCGGAACTCAAGCGGCGTTTCGAGCGTACCGGCGCGGCCATGGCCATCGCGAACGAGATGGCGGGTCGCCGTGTCGTCCCCCGGCGCGAGAAGTGATCGCCGGGCGGACGCGGCGACCCCGCCGCGGCCGGTACCATGCGCAGCACGTTTTCCGGATCTAAGGCGGGGAACCGCGAGGAGGGCACGCGTGGCCGGGAAAGACCGCAAGAAGCAACTGGCCAAGCAGCGCTATGAGCGCCAGCAGGCGCGCAGGGCGGCAGAGGCCAGGCAGGCGCGCCGCGTCCGGGTCGTGGGCTCGGCGGTGGCCGTCGCGGTGATCGCGGGCGGCGGCGCCGGGATCGTGGCCCTGGTGGGCGGCGACGACGGGGCCAAGGCCGGCACCAACGCCGACCCCACCCCGACCGGGCCGCCGCCCACGGACGGGGCGCCCAAGCAGGCGATCTCGCTGACGAAGGTCGATCTCAAGACCGACGCCGACGGCGGGACCGCCGAGTGCAAGTACCACGACTCACAAGACGACCAGAATCCGCCCAAGGGCCTGGACAAGCCGCCGGCGACCGCCGCCCACACGGGCAAGGTCAAGGCGACGATCAAGACCACCCTCGGGAACGTGGGCGTGGAGCTGGACGCCGCCAAGGCCCCGTGCACCGTCAACTCCTTCGCGCACCTGGCGAAGGAGAAGTTCTTCGAGAAGTCCAAGTGCCACCGGCTGACCACAGGTGGCCTCGCGGTGCTGCAGTGCGGCGACCCGACCGGCACCGGGATGGGGGGCCCGGGGTACCGTTTCGCCAACGAGAACACCAAGGGCGCCAAGTACACCCGGGGCGTTCTCGCGATGGCGCACAGCACCCAGCCCGACAGCAACGGCAGCCAGTTCTTCATCGTCTACAAGGACTCGCAGTTGCCGGCCGACTATACGATCTTCGGGAAGATCACATCGGGGATGGACGTCATCGACAAGGTGGCCGGCGCCGGCGTGGCAGCGCAGTAGCGGCCTGTACGGCTATGGTTTGGAAGGTCCGGCCTTGAGGTGAGAAGGCCGGACCATGATGGGAGGCAATGGTGTCCAGCGCCACCGATCCCCACGGTCGTGTTGACGAGGACGGCACGGTCTACGTGAAGACGGCCGCTGGCGAGCGCGTCGTCGGGTCCTGGCAGGCCGGTGCCCCGGAGGAGGCCCTCGCCTACTTCAAGCGCAAGTACGACGCGCTGGTCACCGAGATCGAGCTGCTCGAACAGCGGGTGCGCACCACGGACCTCCCGCCCGCCCAGGCCGACCAGGGCATCGCCCGGCTGCGCGAGGCGGTGACCGGGGCGCACGCCGTCGGCGACCTGGACGCGCTGGCCGCGCGTCTGGACGCCCTGGGCGAGCTGGTCGGCAAGCGGCGCGAGGAGGTGCGGGTCCAGCGCGAGCACGCCCGCCACGAGGCCCGCGAGACCAAGGAGCGGATCGTCGCCGAGGCCGAGCGCATCGCCGCCGAGGAGACGCACTGGAAGAACGGCGGCGAGCGGCTGCGGCTCCTGGTCGAGGAGTGGAAGGCCGCCGAGCGCATCGACCGGCCGACCGAGACCGCGCTGTGGAAGCGGCTGTCGTCGGCCCGCAACGCCTTCACCAAGCGCCGCAAGGTCTACTTCGCCTCCCTGGAGGACCAGCGCGAGCAGGCCCGGGTGGAGAAGGAACGGCTCGTCGCCGAGGCCGAGGCGATCTCCGGCTCCACCGACTGGGGCGACACGGCCGCGGCCTACCGCGACCTGATGCGCCGCTGGAAGAACGCCGGCCGCGCCGGCCGGGACGTCGAGGAGGACCTGTGGACGCGCTTCAAGGGCGCGCAGGACACCTTCTTCGCCGCCCGCGCCGCCGCCTTCGCCGAGCGTGACGACGAGCTGCGCGGCAACGCCGAGGTCAAGGAGCAGATCCTCGTCGACGCCGAGCGCATCCTCCCGGTCAAGGACGTCCGGCAGGCGCGGCAGGCGCTGCGGACCGTCCAGGAGCGCTGGGAGGCCGCCGGCCCGGTGCCGCGCGACTCCCGCGACCGCCTCGAGGGCCGTCTCCGCAAGATCGAGGAGACCGTCCGCTCGGCGGAGGAGGCCGAGTGGCGCCGCACCAACCCGGAGGCCCGCGCCCGCGCCGAGGCCACGGTCGGCCAGCTCCGCTCCTCCATCGAGCAGTTGGAGAAGCGCCTCGCCAAAGCACGCGACGCCGGTCGCGACAAGGACGTCAAGGACGCCGAGGAGGCGTTGACCGCCCGTCGCGCCTGGCTGGAAGAGGCCGAGCGCACGCTCGCCGAGTTCTCCTAGGGATCGTTCAGCCCATCGCGGGCTCCGGGTCGCGGCTCGTCCGTCGCGGCTCCGGAGCCGTCGCGGGCCCGGTGCGCAGTCGGGCCACGGCGAGCACGGTGGCCGCCACGACCAGGACGTTCCGCACGGCCAGCACCCAGGTCTCCAGCGTGTCCGCGGCCATCAGCCCCTGCCAGTTCAGCGGGTACAGGAACTGGCTCAGCGCGGCGGCGACCAGGACCATCAGCACGGCGGGCCGCTGCCGGGAGGCGCGATGCGCCAGGCAGACGGCCCCCAGCCCCAGCAGCCACAGCATGTACTGCGGCGACAGCACCCGGCTGGTGGCGACGGCGGCCAGCACCGCGGCGAACGCCACGTCGCAGCCCCACGCCGCGTTCCACCCCCGGCCGGCACCGCGCCAGGCCCACACCGCCACCAGGCCCAGCGCCAGGACGGTCAGCAGCGGCAGCAGGTCGGCGACGCGGGCGACCCCGGGCCCGACCAGCTCCATCGAGCCGTACTGATAGACGATCGCGCCCGTCCAGCCGGACAGGCGGTCGATCATGAACGGGGTGGCGGCGACGGCCTCGCACTCCAGGCCCCGTGACGTCTGGGCGTCCAGGAAGCCCCACGGGGCCCTGCCCATCCCCACGGCGAACACCGCCAGGATCGTTCCACACGTGACCGCGAACGCCCCGACCTCCTCCAGCCCCCGCCGGTTGCGGGGCAGGGCCAGGAGCAGCAGGAGCGGCCACGCCTTCAGCATCGTGCCCACGGCCGCCAGCACCCCGAACACCCGGCGGCGCGCCAGCAGCGCCAGGGCCACGACGGCGGCCAGGGTCACCATCAGGTCGTACCGCACATAGCTCATCGGCCCCAGCAGCACCAGGCCCAGCGTCCACGTCCACGCCCCGGCCCGGGAGCCGCCGCGCATCCGGGTCAGCATCACCATGATGAGCAGGTCGGCGGCCAACGCCACCAACGCGAACGTCGTGGTGTAGGTGCCGCCGAGCCAGCGCGGCAGCAGCATCACCGGCGCGGCCAGCGGCGGATACTGCCACCGGACGTCGCCCTCGGGGAACTCCCCGCCCGCCAGGATCGCGCTCCAGCCCTCGTAGATCGCGGGATCTCCGAGGATCTCGTCCCGGGTGGGATACGGGAACCGGTCGAGGATGATCAGCAGGCCGACGATCCGGGTCGCCAACCAGCAGCCCCAGACAGCGGCGAGTCTCACCGGGCGGCGCCGCTGGTCACGCGGTAGACGTCGTACACCCCATCGATGGAGCGCACGGCCTTGAGCACGTGCCCCAGGTGCTTGGGATCGCCCATCTCGAAGGTGAAGCGGCTGACCGCGACCCGGTCACGGGTGGTGGTGACCGAGGCGGACAGGATGTTGACGTGCTGGTCGGACAGCACCCGGGTGACGTCCGACAGCAGCCGGGGCCGGTCCAGCGCCTCGACCTGGATGGCGACCAGGAAGACCGAGTCCTCGCTGGGCGACCACTTGACGTCGATCAGCCGGTCGGGCTCGTTGCGCAGGTCGGCGACGTTGCCGCAGTCGACGCGGTGGACGGAGACGCCGTGGCCGCGGGTCACGAAGCCCACGATGTCGTCGCCGGGCACCGGGGTGCAGCAGAGCGACAGTCGGACCCACACGTCCGGGTCGCCGGCCACGACCACGCCCGGGTCGCCGGCGGGGCGGGTGCGGCCCTTGCGCTTGGTGGGGAGGGCGACCTCGGCCATGTCCTCCTCGGCGCTCTCCACGCCGCCGAGGGCCTCCACGAGCTTCTGCACGACCGACTGGGCGGAGAGCTGCCCCTCCCCCACGGCCGCGTACAGCGCCGACACGTCGGCGTACCGCATGTCGCGGGCCAGCGCGAGCAGCGCCTCGCCGGACATCATCCGCTGCAGCGGCATGTTCTGCTTGCGCATCGCGCGGGCGATGGAATCCTTGCCCGCCTCGATCGCGGTGTCGCGTCGTTCCTTGGTGAACCAGTGCTTGATCTTGTTGCGGGCGCGGGCGCTCTTGACGAAGTTCAGCCAGTCGCGGCTGGGCCCGGCGTCCGGGGACTTGGAGGTGAAGACCTCCACCGCGTCGCCGTTGTCGAGGGCCGACTCCAGCGGGACGAGGCGGCCGTTGACGCGGGCGCCGATACATCGGTGGCCGACCTCGGTGTGGATGGCGTACGCGAAGTCGACCGGGGTGGCGCCCTGCGGCAGGGCGATCACGTCGCCCTTGGGGGTGAAGACGAACACCTCCGACACCGACAGGTCGAAGCGCAGCGACTCCAGGAACTCGGCCGGGTCGGCGGTCTCCTTCTGCCAGTCGAGGAGCTGGCGCAGCCACTGCATGTCGGCGGCCTTGCGGCCGGCGACCGTCTCCTCCTTGTACTTCCAGTGGGCCGCGACGCCGTACTCGGCCCGCCGGTGCATGCCCCAGGTGCGGATCTGCAGCTCCACCGGCTTTCCCTCGGGGCCGATCACGGTGGTGTGCAGCGACTGGTACATGTTGAACTTGGGCATCGCGATGTAGTCCTTGAACCGGCCGGGGACCGGGTTCCATCGCGCGTGGATCGAGCCGAGGGCGGCGTAGCAGTCGCGGACCGAGTCCACCAGCACCCGGATGCCCACCAGGTCGTAGATGTCGTCGAAGCCCACGTCCCGGGCGATCATCTTCTGGTAGATCGAGTAGTAGTGCTTGGGGCGGCCGGTGACGCTGGCCTTGATCTTCGCCTCGCGCAGGTCGGCGGAGACGTTCTCGATCACTTCCTGGAGATAGATGTCGCGCCGCGGGGCGCGCTCGGACACCAGCCGCGCGATCTCGTCGAACCGCTTGGGGAAGAGCGTCGCGAACGACAGGTCCTCCAGCTCCCACTTCAGCGTGTTCATGCCGAGCCGGTGCGCCAGCGGGGCGAAGACCTCCAGCGTCTCGCGGGCCTTCTTCTCCTGCTTGTGCCGGGGCATGTAGCGCAGGGTCCGCATGTTGTGCAGCCGGTCGGCGAGCTTGATCACCAGCACCCGGATGTCGCGGGCCATCGCCACGACCATCTTGCGGACCGTCTCGGCCTCGGCGGCGTCGCCGTACTTGACCTTGTCGAGCTTGGTCACGCCGTCGACCAGCGCGGCGATCTCCTCGCCGAAGTCGTCGCGCAGCTCGTCCAGGGTGTACGGGGTGTCCTCGACGGTGTCGTGCAGCAGCGCGGCGCACAGCGTCTCGGTGTTCATCCCGAGCTCGGCGAGGATGGTCGTCACGGCGAGCGGATGGGTGATGTACGGATCGCCGCTCTTGCGCTTCTGGTCGCGGTGATAGTGCGCCGCGACGTCGTAGGCACGCTCGATGAGCCGCAGGTCCGCCTTGGGATGCGTGTTGCGGACGGTCTTGATCAGTGGTTCGAGTACCGGGTTCATGGTGGTACCACGCTGGGCGCCGAGCCTCGCGAGCCGGCGGCGGACGCGGGCGGCCGATGGTGGGATCGTGGCCGCCGACGGCGGCGTGGGCGGAACGGCCTGGGAAGCATCGGGGGCCTCGGGGGCCGGCGCGGCCGGCGGGTTCGTCGTGGTCGCCGGATCGGCGGCGGGCTCGGCCGGGGAATCCTCGGCGTCGGTGGTCCGGGCGGCACCGGGGGGCGCGCCCGGCCTGTCCCTCGCGGCGGGCGGCTCCTGTGGGCGCGCGCGCTCGGGCTTGGCGGTACGGGGCTCCTGCAGGGTCTCCGCTACCGCGTCGGTCGAGACCACCTCACCTGGCACCCAGCCTCCTCGTCAACGCCGGATTGTGCGTCGTTCGGGTCCGTTCGGTGATCCCCGTACGGACCGCGGCCCCGGCGTCGTCGCCGGCCCTGGGGGCGGGATCGCCACCTTCCCTGGTCCGGCAAGTCTAACCGCCGGGTTTCCGGTACTAGACCGTAACCAGGGAGTGCACGTCCAGATTCCCCAGCTTGTCCCGCCCGTGCAGGAAGGACAGCTCCATCAGCACCGACAGCCCGACCACCTCGCCACCGCCCCGCCGGACCAGCTCGACGGCGGCCCGGGCGGTGCCCCCGGTGGCGAGCACGTCGTCGACGATCAGCACGCGCTCGCCGGGGCGCAGCGCATCGGTGTGCATCTCGATCGTCTCGGTGCCGTACTCCAGATCATAGGTCCGCTCGTGCGCGGGCGCGGGCAGCTTTCCCTTTTTGCGCACCGGGACGAACCCGGCGCCGAAGTGATATGCCACCGGCGCGGCCAGGATGAAGCCCCGCGCCTCGATGCCGACGATCTTGTCGATGGTGCCGCGCCCGTGGTACGAGACGATCGCGTCGACCACCCCGGCGAACGCGACGTGATCGGCCAGCAGCGGGGTGATGTCCTTGAACATCACGCCGGGCTTGGGGTAGTCGGGCACGTCGCGGATGCGCTCGGCGATGAGTCTGCCGAGGTCGATCATCGATCACCTTCCCGTTCGCCGGCGCTGCCGCGTGCCGCGCTTCGGCTGACGGCGCTCGCCGTTCTGGACGACCTTGACCTTACGGGCGGGCTCCGGCGCGGGCGCCTCCGCCCCCTTGATCTCGGGCGCGTCCTCGACCAGGGTGTCGGTGCCCTGCCCGGCGGGCCCGACCGCGGCCCGCCCGCCGTCGGCGGCGGGCGCCTTGGCACCCTTGCCGCCCCTGCGCGCCTGCCGCTTGGCGCTGGTCTCCCGGGCCTCCAGCCGTTCCCTGATCTCCCGGTAGCGGGGCTCGCGCTCCTTGAGCTGAACGAGCATCGGGGTGGCCACGCACAGCGAGGAATAGGTCCCGACGAGGATCCCGACGAACAGTGACAGCGACAGGTCCTTGAGCGCGCCGGCGCCCAGCAGGAAGGTCCCGACGAACAGGATCGAGGCCACCGGCAGGATCGCCACCAGCGAGGTGTTCAGCGACCGCACCAGCGTGCTGTTCAGCGCCTCGTTGGCGGCCTGGCTGTAGGTCTTGAGCCTTCCCGGGCCGCCGAGGTCGCGGGTGACCTCCTTGATCATGTCGAAGACCACGACCGCGTCGTACAGCGAATAGCCCAGGATGGTCAGGAAGCCCAGCAGGGTCGCGGGCGTGACCTCGAAGCCCGACCAGGCGTAGATGCCCGCGGTGATCACCAGGTCGTGCACCAGCGCGACCATGGCGGCCAGCGCCATCCGCCGGTCGAAGGCGAACGACAGGTACAGCACGATCAGCAGCATGAAGACCGCGAGGGCCTGCCAGGCCTTCTTGGTGATCTCGTCGCCCCAGGTGGAGCCGATGATCTGGGAGCTGACCTGGGCGGCCGGGATCCCGAACTCCTCGCCGACGGCCTCCTGGACCCCGGTCACCTCGCCCGACGGCAGGGTCTCGGTGGTGACCCGCCAGCCGCTGCTGGTCTCCTGCACGATCACCTGGTGCGGCCCGGCCTCGGCGACCGTGGTCCGGACCTGCTCGATCGAGGCGTCCTTGGCCTTGAACGTGAACACCGAGCCGCCGGTGAACTCGACCCCGAACGACAGGCCCCGGATCACCAGCCCGGCGATGGACACCGCCAGCAGCACCGCCGACAGCGAGTACCACAGCTTCGGCCGGCCGACGATGTCCGCGCTGACCTCGCCCTTGTAGATCCTGGAGAGCGCCCCGCGCACGGCGAACATCAGGCCTCCTTGGTCAGCGACGGGGCCGGCCCGGTCTTGCGGAGCCGTTCGGGATCGAGCCCGGACCACTTGTGACCCTCGGCGAAGAAGGGCCGACGGGCCAGCACCGCCACCATCGGCTTGGTGAACAGGAACACCACCAGGACGTCGATCAACGTCGTCAGCCCGATGGCGAACGCGAAGCCCTTCACGCCGCCGACCGCCAGGAGGTACAGCACGGCGGCGCCGATGAACATCACCGCGTCGGCGACCAGGATGGTGCGGCGCGCCCGCTTCCAGGCGGACTCCACGGCGGGCCGCAACTGCCGCCCCTCCCGGAGTTCGTCGCGCAGCCGCTCGAAGTAGACGATGAACGAGTCGGCGGCGATGCCGATGGACACGATCAGACCGATGACGTGCGCGAGCGACAGCCGGAAGCCCAGGGTGCCCTCGCTCCCGAGCAGCACCACCGACAGGTAGGTGATGGCCGCGGCGACCGCGAGGCCGGCCACCGACACCAGCCCCAGGCCCCGGTAGTACAGCAGCGAGTAGGCCACCACCAGGACCAGGCCGAGCGCGCCGGCCTGCAGGCCCTTCTCCAACTGGTCGGAGCCGAGCGTGGAGGAGACCGTCTCGATGGAGCTCTTCTCGAACTTCAGCGGCAGCGCCCCGTACTTGAGCACGTTGGCCAGGTCGGTGGCGTAGGTCTGGTTGAAGCTGTCGGGCGGGCCGTCGATGCTCGCGGTGCCGCCCTGGATGGCCCCCCGGGTGATCTCGGGGGCCGACACGACCTGGCCGTCCAGCACGATGGCGATCTGCCGGCGCGGGCTGGACGGGCTGACCTGGTACTGCCGGTACGCATCCGCGGTGAGCCGCCCGAACTCACGGCCGCCCCGGGACTTGAAGTCCAACTGGACCGACCAGCTCGTCTGCCCCTCCTGGACGTTGGGCGGGACCGCGGTGGCCGAGGAGACCTCGCGGCCCTCCACCCGCACCGGGCCGAGGATGTACTTGCCGGCGCCGTCCTGGTCGCAGGCCGCGACCCACCTGCGGCGCGGGTCGTCGGCGCCGGGCGCCTTCCGGTCGGTCCTGGTGCAGTCCAGGCTCTGGAACTGCGCGATCACGGCCGGGTCCTCGATGCCGGAGAAGTCCTGGCCGCCCCACTGCTGCCGCGGGTCGGGCGGGATCGACGTCGACGGGGACGGCGACGGGGCACCGGAGCCCCCGGATCCGGACGGCGAGGGCGACGGCGCGGCCAGCGCCGCGGACAGCGCCCTGGGCCGGGCGGTCGCGCTCGGCGTGGGCGACGGGCCGCCTGCGGGCGACCTCGACGAGGTCGGGGTCGGAGGCGACCCCGGCGTCGGAGCCTGCCGCGGGGTGCTCACGCCGAGCGCGTACACCTGGCGGAACTGGAGCTGGGCGGTGGTGCCGATCAGGTCGACGATCCGCCGCTGGTCCTCCGTGCCGGGGACCTGCACCACGATGTGGTTGTCCCCCTGCCGGGAGACCTCCGCCTCGGAGACGCCCAGGCCGTTCACCCGGTCCCGGATGATGGTGACCGCCTGCTGCATCTGGGCGCCGGGCGGGTTCGCACCGCTCTCGGTGACCGCCGTCAGCGTCACCGTGGTGCCGCCGGCCAGGTCCAGGGCGAGCTTCGGGGTGGGCTGCTCCTGGAGGAACATCACCCCGGTCAGCACCGCCAAGACGGCGAAGAGGAGCAGGATGGTCCGGCCGGGCCGGGGGGATGTGCTCGGCGAAGCCACGGATGCAGGTCTCTCCCGTTCGCGGCCGGTCAGGCCGAGTGCTTGTCGGCCTTCTGCTTGGCGTCGCCGTCGGCGTCCTCGTCCTTGGCCAGGTCGACACCCTCGGTCTCGCGGGACTCGGAGGCGTCGTCGTCCTCGTCGTCCCCGTCGAGGTCGGCCGCCTCGGCGCCCTTGGCGTCGACGACGTTCATGACGGCCTGCTTGACGAAGCGGGCCTCCACGCCGGGTGCGATCTCCAGCACGATGCCGTCGTCGTCGACCGAGACCACCTCGGCGTACATGCCGCTGGTCGTCAGGACGCGCGCGCCCGGCTCGATCGAGCTCTGCATCTGCAGTTGCTCGCGCCGGCGCTTGCTCTGCGGCCGGATCAGCAGAAGGTAGAAGACCACCGGAATGGCCAGCAGCAGGATCAGATTGAAGGCGCCGCTGCCACCGGAGCCCTCGGCCAGATACGTCGCGTAGGTCATGCTGTCGCCCATCGAAGGGCATCCTTCCAATGTGGGTTCCCCCAGCCATCGCCGGAATGACGTTCACGGGACCGCCGGCTGGGGACGGCGACCAAGTCCCGGAGTTTAGAGATTACGCGAATCACCGGCAACGACACGACGGGCGACGGGCCCGGACGTTCCCGAACGGTTACCCGGGCTCGTCCTCGACGGCGAAAAGGGTGTCGGCCATCGGCGCGGCGGGCGGAGGCGTGAGGCCCATGTGACGCCAGGCGGCCGGAGTGGCGATCCGCCCTCGCGGCGTGCGCGCCAGCAGCCCCTGCCGCACCAGGAACGGCTCGGCCACCACCTCCACCGTCTCCGGCTCCTCCCCCACCGACACCGCCAGCGTCGACAGACCCACGGGCCCGCCGCCGAACTTGCGCATCAGCGACCCCAGGACCGCGCGGTCGAGCCGGTCGAGGCCGCGTTCGTCGACCTCGTACAGCGTCAGCGCCGCCCGGGCCAGTTCCCGGGTGACGACGCCGTCGGCGCGGACCTCGGCGAAGTCGCGGACCCGCCGCAGCAGCCGGTTGGCGATCCGGGGGGTGCCGCGGGAGCGCCCGGCGACCTCGGTGGCCCCGCCGTCCTCGATCCGAACGTTCAACAGCCGCGCCGAGCGGTGGACGATGACCTCCAGCTCGGCGGGCTCGTAGAAGTCCATGTGCGCCACGAACCCGAACCTGTCGCGCAGCGGGCCCGGCAGCATGCCCGCCCGGGTGGTGGCGCCCACCAGCGTGAACGGCGCGATGTCCAGCGGGATGGCGGTGGCGCCGGGGCCCTTGCCGACCACGACGTCGACCCGGAAGTCCTCCATCGCCATGTAGAGCATCTCCTCGGCGGGGCGGGCCATCCGGTGGATCTCGTCCAGGAACAGCACCTCCCCCTCCGAGAGGGTGGACAGCACCGCCGCCAGGTCCCCGGCGCGCTCGATCGCCGGGCCGCTGGAGATCCGCAGGGGGCGGCCCAGCTCGGCGGCGATGATCATGGCGAGGGTGGTCTTGCCCAGCCCGGGGCCGCCGGACAACAGCACGTGGTCCGGCGGACGACCGCGACGCACGGCGCTGTGCAGCACCAGCGACAACTGCTCGCGCACCCGGTGCTGGCCGATGAAGTCGTCGAGCTTCTTGGGCCGCAGCGCCGCCTCGATGACCTGCTCGTCACCGTCCTCGTCGACGGACGACGACACCAGGCGGTCATCGCTCATGGCCGGCTCAACTTCTTGAGGGCGGCCTTGAGCAGGGTCGCCACCGGCGGCACCTCTCGGCCGTCGAGGTCGGCGGCGACAGCGTCCACGGCCGTGTCGGCGTCCCTGGCCGACCAGCCGAGGTTGATCAGGCCCATCTGGACCTGGGCCCGCCAGGGCGCGGCGGCGGCGCCGGTGACGCGCAGATCGGCCGGGTCGTCGCCGGTGGGGTGGCCGAGCCGGTCCTTCAACTCCAGCACGATGCGCTGGGCGCCCTTCCTGCCGATGCCGGGGACCTTGGTCAGCGCGGTGAGGTCCTCGGCGGCCACGGCCCGGCGCAGCGCGTTGGGGCTGTGCACGGCGAGCATGGCCAGGGCGAGGCGGGGGCCGATGCCGCTGGCGGTCTGCAGCAGTTCGAACACCGCGCGCTCGTCGTCGTCGGCGAACCCGAACAGGGTCAGCGAGTCCTCCCGCACCACCAGCGAGGTGGGGACCTGCGCCTGATCGCCGACCCGCAGCCCGGCCAGGGTGGCGGGGGTGCACTGCACGGACAGGCCCACCCCCCCGACGTCCACGACGGCCCCGTCCGGGCCCGCGGCGGTCACCCGCCCGCTGACGAAGGCGATCACGGCCTGCTCCCTGTCTGTCGCGGGGTGGTCGGTCGTACGGCGCGTCGGGCGGCGGCGTCCAGGCGGGCCTGCGCGCCGCCGCGCCACACGTGGCAGATGGCCAGCGCGAGGGCGTCGGCGGCGTCGGCGGGGCGCGGGGCGACGTCGAGGCGCAGCAGCCGGGTCACCATCATGGTCACCTGGGCCTTGTCGGCGCGGCCGTTCCCGGTGACGGCGGCCTTGGCCTCGCTGGGGGTGTGCAGGGCGACCGGCAGCCCGCGCCGGGCGGCGGCCACGATCGCCACCGCCCCCGCCTGCGCGGTGCCCATCACGGTGCGCACGTTGTGCTGGGCGAACACCCGCTCGACGGCGACGGCGTCGGGGGCGTACTCCTCCATGACGGCCTCGATGCCGGCCTCGACGCCCAGCAGTCGGGTGGCGATGTCGTCGTCGGGGCTCGTGCGCACCACCGACACGTGGACCAGGCGCAGGGGGGTGCCGGGGGCGCCGTCCACGATCCCGACGCCGCATCGGGTGAGCCCGGGATCGACGCCCAGCACGCGCAACGGCCCACCCTTTCGCTCAAGTGTTCGGGTCCCAACGGTAGCGGGGGATGTGGATTCCTCCCACATCCCCCGCGCGCGTGTCGGTCGCGTCAGTCGTTGCGATCCTCGCCCGCGCACCCGGCCGGTCCAACGCCGCAATGATCTCGTCGGCCACATCGCCGCGGTCCTCGACCGGTCACGGACGGCCGGACACCGTTACTCGATCGTCTCGAGGACCTCGTCCGGCACGTCGAAGTTCGCGAAGACCTCCTGGACGTCGTCGCTGTCCTCGAGGGCCTCGATGAGGCGGAAGACGCGGCGGGCGTTCTCCTCGTCCAGCGGGACGGAGACGCTCGGCAGGAAGTTGGCGTCGGCGGACTCGTAGTCGATCCCCGCCTCCTGCAGGGCCGAGCGGACCCGCACCAGGTCGCCGGCCTCGCTGACGACCTCGAAGTTCTCGCCGAGGTCGTTGACCTCGTCGGCGCCGGCGTCCAGCACCGCCATCATCAGGTCGTCCTCGGTGGTGCCGTTCTTGGGCACGATGATGACGCCCTTGCGGTGGAACAGGTACGACACCGAGCCGGGCTCGGCCATCGAGCCGCCGTTGCGGGTGACGGCGGTGCGGACCTCCGAGGCGGCCCGGTTGCGGTTGTCGGTCAGGCACTCGATCAGCAGGGCCACGCCGCCGGGGGCGTACCCCTCGTACATGATCGTCTGCCAGTCGGCGCCGCCCGCCTCCTCGCCCGCCCCGCGCTTGCGGGCGCGCTCGATGTTGTCGTTGGGGACCGAGTTCTTCTTCGCCTTGTAGATGGCGTCGTACAGGGTCGGGTTGGCGTCCGGGTCGCCGCCACCGGTCCGCGCCGCCACCTCGACGTTCTTGATCAGCTTGGCGAACAGCTTGCCGCGCTTGGCGTCCAGCGCGGCCTTCTTGTGCTTCGTCGTCGCCCATTTGGAATGGCCGGACATCTGTCTACTCCTCCTCCATCGCCCGACGCACCAGATCGGCGAAGTACCGGTGCACGCGGAAGTCCCCGGTGAGCTCGGGATGGAACGCGGTCGCCATCAGGCGCCCTTGCCGGACGGCGACGATCCTACCCGTCGCCTCGCCCCCGTCGACGCGTCCGAGGATCTCCACCCCGCCGCCGACGGCCTCCACCCACGGCGCCCGGATGAAGATCGCCCGGAACGGGACGTCCGGGTCGTCCATGGCGGGCAGCGGCACGTCGGCCTCGAACGAGTCCACCTGGCGGCCGAAGGCGTTGCGGCGGACCGTCATGTCCAACCCGCCGACGGTCTCCTGGTCCCGGACCCCGTCCCGGATCCGGTCGGCCAGCATGATCATGCCGGCGCAGGACCCGTAGGCGGGCATCCCGGCCTCCACCCGCTTGCGGAGCGGGTCGAGCATCTCGAAGGTGCGGGCCAGCCGCCACATCGTGGTGGACTCCCCGCCGGGGATCACCAGGCCGTCCACCCGTTCCAGCTCATGGGGCCGGCGCACGGCCGTGACCGCGGCTCCGGCGGCCTCCAGCGCACGGGCGTGCTCGCGCACGTCGCCCTGGAGGGCGAGGACGCCGATGGTGGGCGGGACACGGGTCACGAACGGGCCTCCGGTGGGGATCTCTGGGACGTTCTCGAAGAGGGGTCAGGCGAGCTTGAAGCGGCGGAGCGGCAGCTCCAGGGGCAGAAAGCCGTCCTCGCCGCGGTCGGCGATGCCCCGGCCGAACATGTACTCCTGGGCGAGCCGCAGGCCGAACGCCTCCGGGTCGAACGGGAGGGGGACGTCGTCGCCGCCCTCGTCGATCGCCTTCCAGTACGGCTGCTCGGCGTCGAGCCGCTCGCCCTGGTCGACCACGACGCCGTCCTCGGCGGTGACGAACACGTCGCGCACCAGCTCGCCGCGTTCGTACCGGCGGAACCAGCAGCCCGACACCACGCTGTGCAGGACCAGCACGCCGCCCTGACCGCCGGGGAGGGCGGTGCCGACGCTGTCGGCGATCCGCCGGGCGTCCTCGTCGAGGCCGAACAGCCGCCGGTCGCACACCAGCAGCGCCCGGTCGTAGGCGCCGACGAAGACCTCGTCCTCGTACGGCCACAGGGCGAAGTCCAACATCGTGTCGCGGGTCTCCAGCAGCCGCGAGGCCGGGTAGAGCCTGTGCGCCACCTGCGCGGCGGCGGCCGCGTCGGAGTGCAGCCCCGGCCGGAACACCTCCGCGGGACGCCCCGCGCTGGCGCATGCGAGCGCAACCGACCAGGCCATTGTCTCCCCTCCACGCGTCCGCCCCGCCCGTGGGGCGCTCCTCGGCGCTCCCGGCGGACGCCGACCAGCGTAGCCCGCGCGCCCGGGGGCGGCGAGCGGCGGACCGGCCGGTGGACCGGTCGCCCGCCAGGGTCGGCCCTCCCGGGGTCACCAGCCGCGGGTGGCCAGCCGCTCCTGGTCGGGCAGGGTGCCGACGTTGATGCCGACCATCGCCTCGCCGAGGCCGCGCGACACCTTGGCGATGACGTCGGGGTCGTCGAAGAAGGTGGTGGCCTTGACGATGGCCTCGGCGCGCTGCGCGGGGTTGCCGGACTTGAAGATGCCGGACCCGACGAACACGCCCTCCGCGCCGAGCTGCATCATCATGGCGGCGTCGGCCGGGGTGGCGATGCCGCCCGCGGTGAACAGCACGACGGGCAGCTTGCCGGTCTCGGCGACCTCCCTGACCAGCTCGTAGGGGGCCTGCAGCTCCTTGGCCGCCACGAACAGCTCGTCGGTCGGCAGCGAGGACAGCCGCTTGATCTCGCCGCGCAACTGACGCATGTGGGTGGTGGCGTTGGAGACGTCGCCGGTGCCCGCCTCGCCCTTGGAGCGGATCATGGCGGCGCCCTCGGTGATGCGGCGCAGCGCCTCGCCCAGGTTGGTGGCCCCGCACACGAACGGCACGGTGAACGCCCACTTGTCGATGTGGTTGGCGTAGTCGGCCGGGGTGAGCACCTCGGACTCGTCGATGTAGTCCACCCCGAGCGACTGCAGCACCTGGGCCTCGACGAAGTGGCCGATGCGGGCCTTGGCCATCACCGGGATGGAGACCGCCTCGATGATGCCGTCGATCATGTCGGGGTCGCTCATCCGGGAGACGCCGCCCTCGACGCGGATGTCGGCGGGCACCCGCTCCAGGGCCATCACGGCGACCGCCCCGGCGTCCTCGGCGATCTTCGCCTGCTCGGGCGTGACCACGTCCATGATCACGCCGCCCTTGAGCATCTCGGCCATGCCGCGCTTGACCCTCGCGGTCCCGGTCGCGGGGGCGGACGGGGCGGGCTGCCCGGTGGAGTCGACGGGGGCGGGACTGGCAGTGGACACGGATTACCTCACGAAACGGAAGACTGTGACGTTTCCATGGTATGGCCTGCCGGACCCGGGCAACGACCCGCCACAGTGTCAGGCGCCTTTCGGGGGACGCGCCAGTGTGTAAGCCCCGTGACGGGCGCCCGTCACGGGATGAAGGGCTTGCCGTCGTTGACCAGCACCACCCACACCTGGCCGGCGGCGAAGGGCATCGGCCTGCCGTCCGCGGTGGTGAACGTGGTGCCCTTGCCCGCGACGGGCCGCGACCACCGGGCGTCGTACGACATGCCGTCGCGGAGCACGAGGGCCCGGCCGCTGCCGACGGTGTGCACGACGGGCGTGTACGCGCCGAGGACGTCGCGATAGCGGGAGCGGGTGGTCTTGGCGTACTGGATGACGACCGTCTCGCCGCCGATCACGCCGCCCTCGGCGGCGGTGTTGGTGCGGCCCCCGTGCGTCGACAGCCAGCGCTTCTCCTTGGCCGACCAGGTGAAGCCCATGGTCGCCGAGGGCCAGTGGGCGGTGAAGCCCTTGGTGGGCTTGCCGCCCGCCGGTGCCGGGCCGAACCGGAAGCCGATGTCCCGTGGCCTGTCGGCCTTGGGCGCCCGCTTGAGCAGCGCCTTCGGGGAGGCGTAGAGGTTGTACGGGATGGGCTTGGGGCCCCAGCGGGAGTAGGCGGAGCCGCCCGTCTCCTGGGAGACCTCGAAGACGGGGGCCCGCCGGATCTCCGGCTTGAACTCGGGGTTCACCCCGGAGAAGGCGAACGCGGGCTTGCCGTACTGCTTGAGGATGTGCAGGTCGGAGACGCGGGCGCTGCGCACCGGGCCCAGCCGCCGGGGCAGCTTGGAGGAGTAGATCGCCATCAGCCGGGTCTCGCCGCCCTCGACCTGCTCGACGTAGACGATGTCGGCCGAGCGCACCCCCGACTGCGGCAGCGCGGGGCGGGTGTTCTCGATCTTGACGGCCAGCACCGGGTTGTCCAGGCCCCTGCTCCCCCCGTTGAACGGGTGGTACGCCGGTGCGGCGGATGTGGCGGACGGTGAGGCGGCCGGGCCCGACGGCTCCGGATCGTCGTCCGAGCAGGCGGTCAGACCGGCCCCCAGCACGCACACCCCGAGTGCGGCCACCGTCCGACGCGTCGCAGATCGCACATCCAAACCTTTCCCCGTCCTTTGCGTGAACGGGCCCGAGCGTAACCGAAACGCCGGACTCCTCCCGCAAGGGGAAAGGTGTCAGAATCTGGGCGGACCGTCGTCGATCTCGAAGAAGTCGGGGACCGGGGCCCGCCCGGCCAAGGGGATCGCCCGCACCAACAGCTTGCGGCGCGCGATGCGGGTCGCCGACACGGCGTCGTTGTAGAACCGGCGGGCGAAGGACACCTTCTGCGCGGCGGCGTCCAACTCGTCCAGCAGCGCCGTGCCGTCGCCCCGGGAGGCCAGCGTCTCCCGGAAGTCCGGCTGGTCCACCACCGCCCGCAGGGCGCGGGACAGATCGCTCTCGGCGAACTCGCGGCCGTCGACGTCCGCGGTGCGGGCCTCGTGCGCGGCGGTGGCCAACACGAGGCTGGTGGCCGGGTCCAGCAGCCGGGAGGCCGCCAGCTCCAGGGCCACCGCGGCCCGCCGGACCAGGGCGGCGTCGAGGGCGGCACGGGCGGTCTCCACCCGCACGTGCAGCCGGTCGAGGCGGGTGGCCCGCCAGGACACGTACACCGCCACGAGGGAGATGACGGCGACCCAGAACAGCAGGTCCAGCACCCGGTCGGGACTCATCCGGCGGTGACCCCGGACTCGACGACGAGGCCGCCGTCCACGGCGACCGTCTCGTACACCCGCAGCACGTCGCGGGCGACGGTGGACCAGTCGTACCGCCGCACCGCGGCGCGGGCCTCGGCCGACAGCAGCTTGCGGCGGGCCGGGTCGTCCAGCAGCTCGGCGGCGGACGCGGCGAGCGCCTCGTGGTCGCCGACCGGGAACAGCGCCCCGGCGCGGCCGTCCAGCAGCACCCGCTGGAACGCGTCGATGTCGCTGGCCAGGATGGGGGCGCCCGCGGACATGGCCTCGGCGAGCACGATGCCGAAGCTCTCCCCGCCGAGGTTGGGGGCCACGAAGACGTCCACCGAGTGGTAGGCGCGGATCTTGTCCTCCTCGCTGACCAGGCCGAGCAGCGACACCCGGTCGCGCAGCTCCGGGGAGACCCTGCCGAGCACGTCGTCGGCGTCGCCCGGGCCCGCGACCAGCAGCCGCAGGCCGGGGCGTTCGCGGCCGAGGATCTCGAAGGCCCGCAGCAGCACCTGCAGGCCCTTGCGGGGCTCGTCCATCCGGCCCAGAAAGCCCAGCGTGCCGCCGCCGGGGCGCGGCTCGGCGCCGTCGCCGCGTCCGGGCCACCCGGGCAGCGGGTCGGCCATGGCGTACTTCTCGGTGGCCACCCCGTTGGGGATCAGCACCGCGTCGCCGCCCAGGTGCTCCACCAGGGTGTTGCGGGCGGCCTCCGAGACCGCGATCCGGCCGGTGATCTTCTCCAGGGCGCTCTGCAGGATGGGCGCGGTCACCGCCACCATCCGGGACCGCTGGTAGGAGGCGTGGAAGGTGCCCACGATGGGGCCGTCGGCGGCCCAGCAGGCCAGGATGCCCAACGACGGGGCGGCCGGCTCGTGGACGTGGAGCACGTCGAAGCCGCCCTCCCGGATCCAGCGCCGCACCCGGCCCGCCGACAGGAACCCGAAGGCCAGCCGCGCCACCGACCCGTTGTAGGGCACGGGGATCGCGCGGCCCGCGCCCACCACGTAAGGGGGCAGCGGGGCGTCGTCGTCGGCCGGGGTGAGCACCGAGACGTGGTGCCCGGCGGCGATCAGGGCCTCCGCCAGGTCCTGGATGTGCTGTTTGACCCCGCCGGGGACGTCCCAGGTGTAGGGGCAGACGATGCCGACCTTCACGACAGGTCCTCCACCCAGACGCGTTGCAGCATGTGCCAGTCCTCGGGGTGCTCGGCGATGCCCTGCTGGAAGACCAGGGCGAGTTCCTGCGTCATCGCGCGGATCCTGTCCTTGCGGTCGGGCACGTCCGGGACGGCGATCTCGTCGTGCACACGGGCGCCCCAGCCGGGGCCGTCGAACCAGAGCGTGACGGGGAACAGGGCCGCGCCCGTCTGCACCGCCAGGGCCGCGGGCCCGCCGGGCATCCGGGCCGGGCCGCCGAAGAAGTCCACCTCGACCCCGCTCGCGGTCAGGTCACGGTCGGCGACCAGGCACACCAGCCCGCCCGCGCGCAGCCGCCTGGCGAGGGTGCCGAACACGGTGGCGCCGGTCCCGTCGCCGAGGGCCAGCACCTCCATCCCCAGGCTCTCACGAAAGGCTACGAACCGGTCGAAGAGGGATTCGGGACGTAGCCGTTCGGCCACGGTGGTGAAGCGGTAACCCTGGTGCGCGACCCAGGCGCCGGCCTGTTCGTAGTTGCCCATGTGCGGCAGGGCGACGATGGCGCCGCGTCCGGAGTCGAGGGTGTCGAACAGCGCCCGCTCGCCACTGATGTTCATGCCGGACAGGATGCGCTCGCGGCTCAGCTCGGGCAGCCGGAAGACCTCCAGCCAGTAGCGCATGTAGGAGCGCATCACCCGTTTGCTCAGGACGCGGACCTCGTCGTCGACGGCGTCCTTGCCGAGGACGCGGCACAGGTTCCGCTCCAGTCGCGCCACTCCCTTTCCGCGACGCTGCCACGTGCGGTCGGCCAGCCCGGTGAACAGCAGCCGCGCCGCCCGTTCGGGCATCTTGCGGACGACCGTCCAGCCCAGCGCGTAGGCCGCGTCCATGGCCTCGTCCCTGAGGTCGCCGGCGGAGGGCACGTTCATGGGCGCGGCTCCGGGACGCGCGACGGCTTCGCCTCGGCCAGGGCCTGGCGGCGGACCACCGCGAAGCGCTGCCCGACCGTGACCGTGCTGAGCGCGGCGAGCACCCACAGCGCGGCGGCGAGCACGTACGGCACCCCGAGCCCGTCGAGCCCGGCGGCGACCAGGGCGATGATGAGCCGTTCGGAGCGTTCGGCGATGCCGACGTCGCAGGTGTATCCGAGCCCCTCGGCGCGGGCCTTGGCGTAGGACACCACCACGCCGGCGACCAGGCAGTACAGCGCGACGAACGACAGCGGGCGCTGGTCGTCGTCGATCAGGCCCACCGTCAGTCCGGCGAAGATCGCGGCGTCGGCGACCCGGTCCATGGTGGAGTCCAGGAAGGCACCCCATCGGCTGATCTTGCCGGTGACCCGGGCCACCGCCCCGTCGAGCATGTCGAACAGCACGAACGCCGTGATCACCACGGTGCCCCAGAAGAACTCGCCCTGCGGGAACAGGCCGAGCGCGCCCGCCACGACGCCGACCGTGCCGATCACGGTGATGGTGTTGGGCGAGACTCCGGTGCGCGCAACGGCCCGGCCGATCGGCGTCAGGACACGCCCCAGCGCGGGCCGCAGTTTGTTGAGCATCGATCGTCCGATCATCTGCTGGTGTCAAGGGGCTCCGGGCACGAATACCGCGGGGCGCCCCATCGTAGTGGCACACGGATCGAGGGACCGGACGGCCGGACGGACCGGGGACCCCGTCCCGGGCGGCGCGACCCGCCGAACAATCCACCATAAGTCGGTTGTTTCCGGTCAAGCCCCCTTGTGTTCGGCTCCTGGTCGGGAAATTGTGGTGCAACGGGTGTGACGCCGGTCACCCCTTGGCGCCGCACTCGGCACGTGAGCGGCCCGATCCGCCGCGACGGCGCGGCAGGGTCCGGGCCCGGAGCCGCGCGGGCCCTCCACGGGTCCGCCCGTCGAGGGAGGAAGCCATGACCGACAGGAAGGCGGACAGGGCCGGGCACCCGGGAGCCGCGGGAAGGGCGCCGGAGGCCGACCGGCCCGACACCATCCGCAACGTCGTGCTGGTCGGCCATTCGGGAGCGGGCAAGACCACGCTGGTGGAGGCGCTGTTGGCCGCCACCGGGACCGTGCAGCGGCCCGGCCGCGTCGAGGACGGCACCACGGTCAGCGACCACGACGACGTGGAGGTCCGACAGCACCGCTCGGTGAACCTGTCGCTCGCCCCGCTCATGCACGGCAACGTCAAGGTCAACCTGCTCGACACCCCCGGGTACGCCGACTTCGTCGGGGACCTGCGGGCCGGGCTGCGGGCGGCCGACGCCGCGCTGTTCGTGGTGTCGGCGGTGGACGGTGTCGACGGGGTCACCCGGATGCTGTGGGAGGAGTGCGCCTCGGTCCGGATGCCGCGGGCGGTGGTGATCACCAAGATCGACCAGCAGCGCGGCGACTTCGACGAGGTCGTGGCCGCCTGCCAGGAGGCGTTCGGCGAGGGCGTGCTGCCCTGTTACTTCCCCGCGGGCGACCGGTTGTACGGGCTGCTGTCGCGGCGGTGCTTCGACTACGCCACCGGCGAGCGCGTCGAGTGCACGCCCGACGCGGCCTACCTGGACCGCATCGAGGAGCAGCGGGCGAGCCTGATCGAGGGCGTCATCCAGGAGAGCGAGGACGAGGGCCTGATGGACCGGTACCTCGCGGGCGAGGAGATCGGCGTCAAGACGCTCATCGACGACCTGGAGAAGGCCGTCGCCCGGGGCGGCTTCCATCCCGTGCTGGCGACCTCGGTGCCCCACGGCGATCATCCGGGCCCGGTGGTCGGCATGGCGGAGTTGCTGGAGGTCATCACCCAGGCGTTCCCGTCGCCGCTGGAGCACGGCGTCCCTACCGTCACCACGATCGACGGCGGCCCCGCCGGGCCGATCGCCTGCGATCCGGACGGTCCGCTGGTGGCCGAGGTGGTCAAGACGACCTCCGACCCGTACGTGGGCCGGATCTCGCTGGTGCGGGTGTTCTCGGGCACGCTGCTGCCCGACACCGTGGTGCACGTCTCCGGGCACGGCCTGACCGACCGCGGCCACGAGGACCACGACGTCGATGAACGCGTCGGGGCGCTGACGTCCCCGCTGGGCAAGACGCAGAGGACGATCTCGCGGTGCATCGCCGGGGACATCTGCGCGGTGGCGAAGCTGGGCCACGCCGAGACCGGCGACACCATCTCGCCCAGGGAGCGGCCGCTGCTGATGGCCCCCTGGCAGATGCCCGACCCGCTGCTGCCGACCGCGATCCGCGCCAAGTCCAAGGCCGACGAGGACAAGCTGAGCCAGGCGCTCGCGCGCCTCGTCGCCGAGGACCCGACGCTGCGGCTGGAGAACAACTCCGAGACGCGCCAGCTCGTCCTGTGGTGCATGGGCGAGGCGCACGCCGACGTCCTGCTGGAACGGCTGTCCTCGCGGTACGGCGTCGAGGTGGAGACGGTGAAGCTGCGGGTGCCGCTCCGGGAGACGTTCGGCGGACGGGCCCAGGGGCTGGGCCGGCACGTCAAGCAGAGCGGCGGCCACGGCCAGTACGCCATCTGCCATGTCGAGGTGGAGCCGCTGGGCTCCGGAGGAGGCTTCGAGTTCTCCGACAAGATCGTCGGCGGGGTCGTCCCCCGGCAGTTCATCCCGTCCGTGGAGAAGGGCGTGCGGACCCAGATGGCGCGCGGCGTCACGGCGGGCTACCCGGTGGTCGACATCCGGGTCCGGCTGTACGACGGCAAGGCCCACTCGGTGGACTCCTCCGACATGGCCTTCCAGACCGCCGGGGCGCTGGCCCTCAAGGACGCCGCCGGCAAGGTGCCGATGCTGCTCCTGGAGCCGGTGGACGAGGTCGGGGTGCTGGTGCCCGACGACTACGTCGGGGCCGTGATGTCCGACCTGTCCTCGCGCCGCGGCCGGGTCCTGGGCTCGGAGGCCGTCCCCGGGGGCCGCACCCTGATCAGGGCGGAGGTCCCGCAACTGGAGATCGTCCGCTACGCCATCGACCTGCGCTCGATGTCCCAGGGCACCGGCACGTTCCGCCGCGCGTTCCTGCGGTACGAGCCGCTGCCGGCCCAACTGGCGGACAAGGTCGCTGCCGCGGCCGGGGAGGAATAGGACGTCCCGGGGGGCGGGCGTCCGCGCGCCCGGGCCTGATCGCGGCCGGTAGGGTGGCCGGGCACGGCAGACATCGCAGACAGGACGGAACGGCGCCCGCCCATGCAGGGGGAACTTCGACGGCTCGGCCCGCGGGCCCGGCTGTGGCGTTCGGCCGCCGCCGCCGCGCTGGTCGGCGCGCTCGTGTGGACCAGCTCCTACGGATCCGACGACCACTTCCCGCTGGGGCCGATGACGCAGTTCGCGTTCTCGGTCGACAACGACGGCGGTGAGATCCACTCGCACTGGCTGGAGGCCGACACGGCCGACGGCCGGCACGTGAAGCTGTCCATGGACGCGGTCGGCTCCGGGCTCAAGCGCGCCGAGGTGGAGGGGCAGATGGACCGCCTGCTCGAGGACCCGTCGCTGCTCCAGGGCATCGCCGACGGGCAGCGGAGGCTGCATCCCGAACGGCCCGCCCTGACGAAGATCTACATCGTGAAGAGCATCAGGACCCTGCGGAAGGGCAAGGTCGTGTCGACACGGCAGTTCACCCGCGTCACCTGGACGGTCCGGTGACGCCGCTCGGGCGCTGGTGGTACGCGCCCGTTCCCCAGGCCAGGATCGCGTGGCTGCGCCTGCTGGCCTACGGGTTCCTGCCGTTCGACATGCTGCTGCTCACCCGCAGCACCCTGGCGCACGCGGAGCTGCCGGCGTCGCTCTATCAGCCGGTGATGCTGGCGCGGCTCGTGCACCTGCCCGCGCCGACCCCCGGGGCGATGTACACCCTGCTCGTGGTCACCCTGGCGGCGGGCGCGGTGGCCGCCGCCGGGAGACTGCCCCGGGCCGCCGGGTTCGTCGCGGCGGTGGGCTACCTGTGGTGGGTCACCATCAGCATGTCGTACGGGAAGGTCGATCACGATCACCTCGCCCTGGTCGTGGCGCTGTTCGTCCTCCCGACGGCCGGACGGGCCCGGATCCGCGACGAGGACGCCGGTGAGGCCGCCGGGTGGGCCGTCCGCTGCATCCAGGTCGCCGCGGTGTCGGCGTACTTCCTGTCGGCGTGGGCGAAGATGCGCATCGGCGGCCCGGGGTGGCCCAACGGCGCGACGCTGCAGTGGGCGCTGAACCGTCGGGGCACCCCTCCCGGACGCCTGCTGATCGACCATCCGGCGCTGCTGCGGGTGAGCCAGTGGGTGACCCTCGTCGCCGAGTTCGGCTCGCTGCTCCTGCTGGTGGCGCGGGGGCGGTGGCTCTACCTGGGCGTGGCGTTCTTCGCGGGCTTCCACGTCGTCACGTACGCCCTGATGACGATCCATTTCCTGCCCCACGCGATCTGGCTGGCCGCGTTCCTGCCGCTGGAGCGTCTGGTCTCGCTGCGACGCCGCGACGAGGGCGAGAGGCGCGACGAGGCCGAGCTCGTCGCGACCGAGGGCTAGGCCCCCGGCCGGTCGGCCGGAGGCAGCGCGCAGGTGGGCGTGCCGCCCGGCAGCCGGTAGCGGTTGTCGGCGATGAGCCGGTACACGCCGTGCGCCGCCCAACGGAACGGCGGGATCCGCAGGATCGCGCCGAGGGGTCGCCACGGGCCGCCCGCGTCCATCAGCAGCCCGGCCACCGCCTGCGCGCCCCCGTGAAGGCGACCGTCGGGATCCACCCAGACGACCTCGTGCGCGGCCCTCTCCGCATCGACGCCCAGGGCGTCGAGGTCGGCGAACTGGAACGGCACGATGCGCGCCGTGGTCGGGATCCGACGCTCGATCCACCGGACGCAGGCGCTGCAGAACCCGCAGTCGCCGTCGTAGATCAGGACGGCGCCCATCAGTCCTCCGGCCAGGCGTCGGCGAGCAGTTGCCGGGTGTCGCGCAGCAACTGCGGCAGCACCTTGGTGTGGCCGATCACCGGCATGAAGTTGGTGTCGCCGCCCCAACGCGGGACCACGTGCTGGTGCAGGTGCGCGGCGATGCCCGCGCCGGCGACCCCGCCGAGGTTCAGGCCCACGTTGAACCCCTGCGCGCCGCTGGCCTTGCGCAGCGCGGTGAGGGAGCGCTTGGTGAAGTCGGCCAGCTCCAGCGTCTCGGGGCCGTCCAGCTCCGTGTAGTCGGCGAGGTGCCGGTACGGGACCACCATGAGGTGCCCCGAGTTGTACGGGTAGAGGTTGAGGACCGCGAACACGGAGGCCCCCCGGGCCACGATGAGGCCGTCCTCGTCGTCCATCCCCGGGATCTCGCAGAACGGACAGCCGTCCCCGGGCCCGGCCCCGGTGGGCTTGCCCTCGCCCTTGATGTACGCCATCCGGTGCGGGGTCCACAGCCGCTGGAAGCCGTCGGGGGCCCCGGCCCCGCCCTGTTCCTCCTCGACCTCGCACAAGATCTGACCGGCGTCTTCGGGCACGTCGAGGCGCGCCTCCGGCACGTCGCGGCCCTCCGGCTCTACGCTCAAGACGGCGTTCTCCTTCTGCTCGCCCGTTCCAGCAGCATAGAGAGAACGCGCCGCCGGGCTGAAGCCGGGCCTCGGGGCGGGCGGTTCCCGCCGCCGCGAATTCCGCGGTCCCGTGGCGGCGCGACCGCCGGCTTCGACACCATAGGACACAGCGACCCGACCGCTGGGAGCCCCCGATGAGCGACCTCGAGCAGAGCCCCTCCGCCGACGGAGCGGATCCCGGAGCCACGCGGTCCGAGGCCGCCCCCATGCCGTTCTTCCCGGCGCCGCCGGCCCGGCACACCACGCCTCCCACGGGTGTGGCGCTGTCGGGCGGCCCGCCGTCGGCGGGCTCGTCGGCGGTGGGCTCGTCGGCGGTGGGCACGCTGGCCCCGCCGATGGCGCCGCCTCAGGTGTCGCAGGTGTCCGGGAGGCATCAACGCGCCGTCCGGCCCCTGCCTGCGCCGACGGAGCCCGAGACCGCCCCGCCCGCCGGGAACGCACAGCCCGGGACCGCCGCGGTGGTCAAGGGCCGGATCACGATCGAGGACGAGGTGGTCGAGAAGATCGCCGCGCTGGCCGCGCTGGAGGTGGACGGCGTGGCCTCGCTGAGCGAGCGCATCCAGGGCGTCCGCGTGCACACAAGGGACAACGAGGTGGCGTTGGACCTGACCATCGTGGTCGAGTACGGCACCGTCATCATGGACGTCGCCAAGCTGGTCAAGACCAACGTGGCCCGGGTGACGAGCCTGATGCTGGGCATGCGGGTCACGGCCGTGAACGTGGTCATCGACGACGTCCGGATGCCCGGCCAGGGCGTCGGGCGGCGGGGCTAGCCCAGCCGCAGGTCGCAGGTCTGCGGCACGGTCGAACCCACGTAGCTGAGCTGGATGCGCTCCACGAGGTCCACCGGGGCGTCCCGGAAGACGAACGTGTGCGGTCTGCCGCCCTTGACCCGCCCGGTCCTCTCCACGCTGCTCAGGCCCTGCAGATGCACCTTGACGTGGACGAACGCCTCCCCGTCCATGCGCACGACGACGCTGAGGCCCTCGACTCCGTACTCTGCGGCCCCGAGCCCGTCCGGGCAGTGGTCGGCGGTGCCGCGACCGCCGGGCAGCGGCACCGGGTCGCCCTGCCCGCCGCCGCCCGGGTGCTGAGACCCGCCGGGCCCGCTCTCACCGCCGGGGCCCTCGCCCCGCCCCTGGGACCGCCGCTGATCGTCGCCGGTCGGGCCCGCGCCCGGTGACGCGGTCGTCCCGGCCCCGCCGACGGTGCGGGCGCCCGCGGTGGCGGCGCCCGTCCCGTCGCCGTCGTCGAACAGCGGCATGAGCAGGACCGCCACCGCCGCCAGCACCAGCAGGACCGAGCCCCCGTACCCGAGGATCCGCAGTCGATCGGCGGGGTCGCGGACGGAGGGCTTCCCGGCGTTCATCGGCGTGTGTCCATGCTCATGGGGGTTCAGATCTGGACGCGGTCCTCGACCGCCTGGACGATCTCCTCGATCGCCTCGTCGATCGGGATCCCGTTCCGCTGCTCGCCGCCGCGGTAGCGGAACGACACGGCGTCCTTGGCCACGTCGTCGTCCCCGGCCAGCAGCATGAAGGGGATCTTGGCCTTCTGGGCGTTGCGGATCTTCTTCTGCATCCGATCGGCGGAGGCGTCGACCTCCACCCGGATGCCCCGGGCGCGCAGCCCGGCGGCCACCTTCTCCAGATGCGGGACGTGCGCGTCGCCGATCGGGATGCCGACGGCCTGCACCGGCGACAGCCACGGCGGCATCGCGCCCGCGTAGTGCTCCAGGAGCACGCCGAAGAACCGCTCGATGGACCCGAACAGCGCCCGGTGGATCATCACCGGCTGCTGCCGGGACCCGTCGGCCGCCTGGTACTCCAACCCGAACCGCTTGGGCTGGTTGAAGTCGACCTGGATGGTCGACAACTGCCAGGTGCGGCCGATGGCGTCCTTGGCCTGCACGGAGATCTTGGGGCCGTAGAACGCCGCGCCGCCCGGGTCGGGCACCAGCTCCAGCCCGGACTCCTCGGCGGCCTCGCGGAGCGCGTCGGTCGCCTCGGCCCAGTCCTCGTCGGAGCCGATGAACTTCTCCGACGCGTCCCGGGTGGACAGCTCCAGGTAGAACTCGCTGAGCCCGTAGTCGCGCAGCAGGCCCAGCACGAAGCCGAGCAGACTCTTGAGCTCGTCGCCCATCTGCTCCTTGGTGCAGTAGATGTGCGCGTCGTCCTGGGTCATGCCCCGCACCCGGGTGAGGCCGTGCACCACGCCGGACTTCTCGAACCGGTAGACGCTGCCGAACTCGAACAGCCGCAGCGGCAGCTCCCGGTACGACCGCCCGCGCGCGTCGAAGATCAGGTTGTGCATCGGGCAGTTCATCGGCTTGAGGTAGTAGTCCGCCCCGTCGACCTCCATGGGCGGGAACATGTCGTCCTTGTACCA
Source organism: Thermomonospora umbrina (assembly GCF_003386555.1). Lineage (GTDB taxonomy): Bacteria > Actinomycetota > Actinomycetes > Streptosporangiales > Streptosporangiaceae > Thermomonospora > Thermomonospora umbrina. Next base: position 45,408 of record NZ_QTTT01000001.1, read on the forward strand.
GCCGAGGTGCCCGGAGGTCTCGAAGAGCTGCCCCTTGGTGATGTGCGGGGTGTTGACGAACTCGTACCCCTCCTCCTCGTGCCGGCGGCGGGAGTAGTCCTCCATCACCCGGCGGACGATGCCGCCCTTGGGGTGGAAGACGGCCAGGCCGCTGCCGATCTGGTTGGGGAAGGAGAACAGGTCCAGCTCCGCGCCGAGGCGGCGGTGGTCGCGCTTCTCGGCCTCGGCGAGCAGGGTCAGGTACTCGTCCTGCCGCTCGCGGGACTCCCAGGCGGTGCCGTAGATCCGCTGGAGCTGCGGGTTCCTCTCGCTGCCGCGCCAGTAGGCGCCGCCGGAGCGCATCAGCTTGAACGCCGGGACGGTGCGGGTGGTCGGCAGGTGCGGGCCCCGGCACAGGTCCTTCCAGCACAGGTCGCCGGACTTGGGGTCGAGGTTGTCGTAGATGGTCAGTTCGCCCGCGCCGACCTCCACGTTCGCCCCGTCGTCGGAGCTCGCGCCCCCCTTGAGGCCGATCAGCTCCAGCTTGTACGGCTCGTCGGCCAGCTCGGCGCGCGCCGCGTCGTCGGAGACGACCCGGCGGGAGAACCGCTGCCCCTGCTTGACGATCTCGCGCATCCGCTTCTCGATGCGCTTGAGGTCCTCGGGGGTGAACGGCTCCTTGACGTCGAAGTCGTAGTAGAAGCCGTTCTCGACCGGCGGGCCGATGCCCAGGCGGGCGTCCGGGAACAGCTCCTGCACGGCCTGCGCCATCACGTGCGCGGTGGAGTGCCGCAGGATGGCGCGGCCGTCGTCGGAGCCGATCTCCACCGGCTCGACGACGTCCCCGTCCCGCACCTCGTGGGCGAGGTCGCGGAGCTCGCCGCCGACGCGGGCGGCGATGACGGTCCGTCCGTCGGCCTCCAGGGCCTCGCCCGCGGTGGTGCCCGCCGCCACCATCCGCTCGCTTCCGTCGAGGGTGATGCGCAGCTCAGACACGGTTGACACGGATTCTCCTCGGTCGGACGGGTTCGGTGCACCGGCGTCCGATGCTACCGAGCCGGCGTGGGGGGCGGGTGACGGCGGATTCATGATCGGGTCCTTCCGGTCGTGCGGGAGGCTCCCGGGGAGACGACAGGACCCCGGGATCGCTCCCGGGGTCCTGTGTACGCTCGCCTGGTCAGCGCGTGCGCGAGATCCGCCGGGGCGCGCCCGGCGTGGTCGTCGACGACAACGCACATGTCATGCGTCCACTATACCGAGCCGGTCGGGCGGGCCGCCGGCGACGCGGCGAGATCGTCCATGTCTTCCAGCTCGCGCCCCTTCGTCTCCTGTACGGAGCGCCGCACGAACACGAAGGCGACCGCGGCCGACAGCGTGTAGAAGCCGTACGCGAACCCGAGTCCCAGGTCGGACAGGGCGGGGAACGTCGTGGTGATCAGCCAGTTCGCGATCCACTGCGCGGAGGCGGCCACCGCCAGCGCCGAGGCCCGGATGAAGTTGTTGAACATCTCGCCGAGCAGCACCCACACCACCGGACCCCAGGTGGCGCCGAAGGAGAACACGTACAGGTTGGCGGCGATCAGCGCGGCCGGACCCGCCACCGGGCCGAGCTGCGGCTCCCCGTCCACCACCGGCGCGGTGGCGAACGCGACCGCCATGGTGCCCAGCGTGACCGTCATGCCGGCGGCCCCGGCCAGCAGCAGCCGGCGGCGGCCGATCCGGTCGACCAGGGCGATGGCGATCAGGGTGGTGACGATGTTGGTGACCGAGGTGATCACCGAGGTGAGCATGGCGTCGTCCTCGCTGAACCCGACGGCCTGCCACAGCGAGGAGGAGTAGTAGAAGATCACGTTGATGCCCACGAACTGCTGGAACACCGACAGCAGGATGCCGACCCACACGATCGGCAGCAGTCCGGCGCGAGGGCCGCGCAGGTCGCCCAGCCGGACCGGCCGGTCGGTCTTCAGCGTCCGGGAGATCTCCTCGATCCGCCGGTCCACGTCGCCGGGGACGAGCCGGCGCAGCACCGCGCGGGCCCGTTCGACCTCGTGCTTCTTGACCAGGTAGCGGGGCGATTCGGGGATGGTCAGCGCGATCAGGCCGTACCCGATGGCGGGGACGACCGCGCTGGCGAACATCCAGCGCCACGCCGTGCCGCCCCACGGGAACTCCCCGGAGGCCCCGCCGTCGGAGACCCGGGCGATGACGTAGTCGGCGACCAGGGCGGTGAAGATGCCGGTCACGATCGCCAGTTGCTGCAGCGAGCCGAGCCGGCCGCGCAGGTGGGCGGGGGCGATCTCGGCGATGTAGGCGGGCGCGATCACCGAGGCCGCCCCGACGGCCAGTCCGCCGACCACCCGCCAGATCGTGAGGTCCACGGGGTGGAAGGCCAACGCCGAGCCCAGCGCGCTGATCACGAACAGCAGGCTGGCGGCGAGCATCACCCGGACCCGACCCAGCCGGTCGGCCAGCGGCCCGGCGAACCAGGCCCCGACCGCGCAGCCCAGCAGCGCGGAGGACACCACGAAGCCGACCACGACCGAGTTGAGGTCGAACTCGCTCTTGAGCGCGTCCACCGTGCCGTTGATGACGCTGGTGTCGTAGCCGAAGAGGAAGCCGCCGAGCGCCGCCGCGGCGGCCACCATGGTGGCGGCGGCGGTGGTGTGCTGTCCGGAGTTCTCCTCGGAGGCCATGGACCCGTCGTCCCCGGTCGCCGCCGGGTTATGCCCCGTCTGATACCCAGGGGGCGGATCCGAAGTACCCCCGGGGAGGCAGGTGCCCAGGTCGTCGCCCGGCCTAGGCTCGGGGCCAAATGAACGGACACCGCACCGCCCGGCACGACGACGACCGCGCCGGCCTCAACGACGCCATGCTGCGCCAGGCGATCCTGGACGCCGCCGTGCGCGCCCCCAAGGAGCCGCCCCGCATCCTGATGCCCGGCCGCCGCTGGGTGCGCTGGCTGGAACTGCTGCTGGTGACCGGCATGACGATCGGCTTCACCGGCGGCGCCATCGCCATCCCGCTGAACATCTTCGAGCCCGCGCCGACCCCTCTGGTGGCGGCGCTGCTGGGGGTGGCGCAGGCGACGCCGCTGCTGCTGGCGCCGCGGTGGCCGCTGGCGGCCTGGCGGATCAGCGCGCTGGGCCTGCTGACCGGGGCGCTGCTGCTGCGGGGGGACGCGTTCTGGCCCTGGCCGGTGACCTCCTGGCTGGCGTTCGTGGTGATCCTCTTCTTCACCGCCGTCGGGTACGACCGGCTGGTCGCGGTCGGGGTCGGCATGCTGAGCATCGGCGGCCTCATCGTGCCGGCGGTGGTGGTGGCCGGCATGGCCGACTGGTTCGGGTTGATCCTGGCCGGGATCGTGCTGCTGGTGCTGGTGTTCGGCGACGCGGTCGGCGGCCGCTACACCGCGGAGCTGAGCCTGGCCGAGCAGGAGGCGCTGCGCCGCCAGGACCTGGCCCGCCAGGCCCGGCTGGAGGAGCGCGCCCGGATCGCCCGGGAGCTGCACGACGTGGTCGCCCACCACATGTCGGTGATCGCGATGCAGGCGGAGGCGGCCCCGTACAAGATCCCGGACCTGCCGGACGCCGCCAAGGACACGTTCGTGCTGGTCCGCGACGCGGCCCGGGACGCGCTGACGGAGACCCGCCGGGTGGTGGGCCTGCTGCGCTCGGAGGACGAGGGCGCCGAACGCCGCCCGCAGCCGGGGCTGGAGCGGCTGGAGGAGGTCGTCGGCGGCGCCCGCCAGGCGGGCCTGTCGGTGGACGTGGTGGTCGTCGGCCTGCCCCGGGCGGTGGCGGCGGGGGTGGACCTGTCGGCGTTCCGGATCGTGCAGGAGTCCCTCAGCAACGCCTCCAAGTACGCGCCCGGCGCGCGGGTGCGGGTCGAGGTCAGGTACGGGGCCGACGCCCTGGAGGTGACCGTGACCGACGACGGGGCGCGGACGACGCCGGAGGAGCCCGGCGGCGGGCACGGGCTGGTCGGCATGCGGGAGCGGGTGGCGATGCTGGGCGGCACGCTGGAGGCGGGCCCGGCGGAGCCGGCGGGCTGGGCCGTGGAGGCGAGGCTTCCCTACGGCGACGACTGATCCCACGATCGGCACGGGTCGGGCGGGGCACGGTGGTGGCGCGGCGGCCCTAAGGTGTGGTGCGTGGCCATTCGCGTGTTGATCGCCGACGATCAGGTGATGATCAGGGACGGTCTCGCCGCCCTGCTGTCCTCCGCCCCCGACATCGACGTCATCGGCCAGGCCGGCAACGGCCTGGAGGCCGTGTCGATGGCGCTCGAGCTGAACCCGGACGTCATCGTCATGGACATCCGGATGCCGGAGATGGACGGCCTGGCGGCCACCGCGAAGATCGTGGGCGAGATCCCCGAGGACCCGGAGGGCGCCGCGGACGGGCCCGCCGGCGACGGTCATCCCAAGGTGCTGATCCTCACCACCTTCGACCTGGACGAGTACGTCTACGAGGCGCTGGGCGCGGGGGCCAGCGGCTTCCTGCTCAAGGACGCCTCGGCCGCCGACCTGATCAACGGGGTGCGGGTGGTGGCCGCCGGGGACGCGCTGCTGGCCCCGTCCATCACCCGGCGGCTCATCGGCGACTTCGCCCGGCGGCGGCGTCACCAGCGGCCCAGCCCGGCGGCCACCGCCTCGCTGACGCGCCGGGAGGTGGACGTGCTGCGGCTGATCGCCCGCGGGCTGTCCAACGCCGAGATCGCCGGCGAGTTGGTCCTGGCAGAGCAGACCGTCAAGACCCACGTCGGCCATGTGCTGATGAAGCTGGAGCTGCGGGACCGCACGCAGGCCGTGGTGTACGCCTACGAGAACGGGTTGGTGGGGTGATCGGGCCGGTCGGGCCCTGACGGGGCCCCGTCCTGCGCCTGGATCGCGGTGATCGCCACGGCGTTGACGATGTCCTGCACGGTGGCGCGGCCCGCCAGGGCGTTGACCGGCCGGTCGAGGCCCTGGAGCACCGGGCCGACCACGACGGCCCCGGCGTCGCGGCGCGCCCGGACGAGGGCGTCGCCGGTGTCGAGGTCGGGCACCACGAAGACGGCGGCGTCGTCGTGCGCGGCCGCGTCGTCGGGTGTGAGCGGGCCCCGCACCGGGACGTCGGGGTGCTGTTCGCGCAGCAGGGCCATGGCCGCGCGGATCCGTTCGGCGTCCGCGCCCTCGGGGGTGCCGTCGGGCCGGGACAGCAGCGCGATCTGGGGCTCGATCCCGAACCGGCGGGCGGTGGCGGCGGCGGAGGCCGCGATCGAGGCCAGCCGTCCGGGGTCGGGATCGGGGACGACCAGGCAGTCGCCGTACATCAGCACCCGGTCGGGCAGGCACACGAAGTGGACGCTGGACACGATCCCGGCGTCGGAGGCGGTCTTGACGATCTCCAGCGCGGGTCGCACGGTGTGGGCGGTGGTGTGCAGGGCGCCCGACACCATGCCGTCGGCCAGGCCGAGCCGCACCATGAGCGCCCCGAAGTACTGCACGTCGGTGACCAGGTCGCGGGCCAGCCGGAATGTCACGCCCCGGTGCTCGCGGACCCGGGCGTACTCGGCGGCGAACCGTTCCCGCAGCGCCCGGTTGTAGGGGCTGACGACCCGGGCGCCCCGCACGTCGAGGCCGAGTTCGGCGGCCTCGGTGCGGATGGCCTCCTCGTCGCCCAGCAGCGTCAGGTCGGCGACGCCCCGGCGCAGGAGCACGTCGGCGGCCCGCAGCACCCGGTCGTCGGAGCCCTCCGGCAGCACGATGTGGCGGCGGTCGGCGCGGGCGCGCTCCAGCAGTTGGTACTCGAACATCACCGGGGTGACGGCGCGGCTGCGGCGCACGCCGAGCCGTTCGACCAGTTCGCCGCCCGCGACGTGGTCGGCGAACAGGCCCAGCGCGGTCTCGATCTTGCCGTGCGCGTCGGGGGTGAACCGGCGGCCGGTGGCGGCCGACAGCCGGGTCGCGGTCTCGAACGTGTCGCCCTCGGTGATGATCACCGGGAGTCGGACCGACATGCCGTCCAGCAGCCGGGCCATCGTCTCCGGCAGCTCCATGCCGCCGGTCATGATGATCCCCGACAGGGCCGGGAAGGTGGGGGCGGCGTGCGCGGCGATCAGGCCGGGCAGCAGCGCGGCGGACCGGTCGGAGGGGATGATGATGACCACGCCCTCGGTGAGCCGGTTGAGGATGTTGGGCAGCGACATGGCGCCCACCATCAGCCCGGAGGCCTCCCGGCCGAGCTGGTGGTCCTCCCCCAGCATCAGGTAGCCCTCGCAGGCGTCCATGAGCCCACTGATCGTCGGCGCGCCCAGCCGGGCCACCTCGGGCAGCACGAACAGGGGCGGCCCGTCCACGCGTTCGACGGCGGCCTCGCGGACCTCGGCCAGGCGCCGGGGGTCGGCGCGGGTCACCACGACGCCCAGCGGTTCGGCGCGCTCGCCGGCGGACTCCTTCAGCGCGGCGCCCACGGCGGCGGCGACCTCGCCGGGCTCGCGGTCGAGGCCGTTGACGACCAGGAGGACCGGGATGCCGAGGAGCGCGGCGACGGCCGAGTCGAACGCGGGCCCCGGCGCGTCGCCCACGTCGGTGTGGTCGGTGCCGACGACCACGACGGCGCCGCACGTGTCGGCCAGTCGCCGGTAGCGCTCGGCGATCCGGGCGACGGCGGCCTCGGGGTCGGCCCGCACCGCGTCGTAGGTGACGCCGACGCAGTCCTCGTAGGGGCTGGTCAGCTTGAACCGGGTGCGCAGCGTCTCGATCAGGTCGTCGCGCGCGTCTCGGCGGACCACGGGACGGAAGACCCCGACGGTCTCGACCTGGCGGCACAGCAACTCGGTCATGCCGAGCGCGATGGTCGCCTTGAGGCAGGCGGCGTCACCCGCCGCCACATAGACCCCATACGTCATAGGGCGATCGTCCCAGGATTCGTGGAAAAGCCGTATCCCCGGCTTTACAGCTCGTTGAACGGCCGAGCATATGCGAACTCGCCCCGAATGTCCGGTGTGTACGCCGTGAGAGTACGGGCCTGGAAGTGGTCGCCCCACTCCGGCACGGGCGGGGTGATGCCGTACTCGAGGGCGGGGCGGAAGCCGAACGCCGGGTAGTACTCGCGGTGCCCCAGCAGGACGACCACCGGCTCGTTCAGCGCGTCGGCGGCCCCGAGCACGGCGTGCATGAGCGCCCGTCCGACACCCGTGCGCTGGGCGTTCGCGTGGACGCCCAGCGGCCCGAGGCCCAGGGCGGGCACGTCGCCCACGTGGGCGCGGGTGCACACCACGTGGCCGACGACCCGCCCGTCCGGGCCCAGGGCGACCAGCGACAGCTCCGGCAGCCAGGCGTCACCGGCGCGCAGGGCGTCCACCAGCCCCACCTCGACGGGTTCGCGGCCTTCGGGGGCCTGGGGGGCGAAGGCCGAGGCGTGCACCGCCCGGACGGCCTCGATGTCGGCGGGGCTCTCTCGTCTGATCAGCACAAGATCACGCTGGACGTCCGGAACCGGCCACGTCAACCGCTTTTCCGGCGGCGTCGTCCCACAGCTCCGCCAAGGCCGCGTTGACGAGGTCCTGCCGCTGGACGCGCGGGCAGAAGCCGCAGACCGCCGGCAGCCCGGGCGCCGATCCGTTCGGCGGTGACGCGGGCCGCTCGCGGTGCTCGGGGCGCGCCCGCCCGGTCACCGATGACGACCGGGCGGCCCGCCGGACGGGCCGGCGGGGCGGCTCGGCCGGCGCTAGCGGGTCGGGTCGAGGACGAGCTTGCCGGTGGTGCGGCGGGCCCGCATGTCCTCGTGGGCCCGGCGGGCCTCGCTCAGCGGGTACTCGCCGCCGGGGATCACCCGGAGCCGGCCCTCGGTCACCAGCCCGAACAGCTCCTCCAGCGCGGTGCGCATGACGTCGCCGGGCAGCCGGAACACGTGGGCCAGCCACATGCCGGCGATGGTGGTGGAGTGGGACATCAGGTTGGCGGGCTGGATCGGTGACGGCAGCTCGCGGGACGCCATGCCGTAGAAGGCGAGCCGTCCGAAGGGGGCCAACGCCTTGAGGCTGTCGTCGGTGACCCTGCCGCCGGTCATCTCCAGGACCACGTCGACCCGCTTGCCGCCGTTGGCCTCGATCAGCGCGGACTTCATGTCGTCCACGCCCGCGTCCACGGCGACGTCGGCGCCGAGTTCCAGCGCGAGGTCCCGCTTCTCCTTGGAGGAGGCGGTCGCGATGACGCGTCCCGCGCCCCACGCCTTGGCGAGCTGGACGGCGATGGTGCCGACCCCTCCGGCGGCGGCGTGGACCACGACCGAGTCGCCGCGCGCCATGTGGACGCTGCGGCGCAGCAGCACCCAGGCGGTGGCCCCCTGGATGACCATGCTGAGCGCGCTGAGGTCGTCCACGGTGTCGGGCACCTCCCAGGCGGTCGCGGTCGGAAGGACGGCCCACTCGGCGTAACCGCCGCCTCCGCCGGTCAGCCCGACGACGCGGCGGCCGTCGGAGGCGCGTCCGACGACCTCGCCGCCGGGCACCAGCGGCAGCGCGGAGCGGCTCAGGTAGCTGTCCTCGGCCTGGTGGGTGTCGGCATAGTTGACACCCGCCCGGGAGACCTCCACGAGCAGCTCGCCCGGGCCCGCGACGGGCTCGGGGATCTCCACGGGGGTCAGCACCTCGGGGCCGCCGAACTCGGTGATCTGGATGGCGCGCATGACGGTGTCTCCTCTCGGTCAGCGGGGGCCCGGGATGCCCCGGAACCTGAACGGCTCGAACGGCCTGCCGGGCACGACGTACCACGCCTCCCCCGCGCCGTCCGAGCCCAGGATCGCCATGAACGCCTCCACCACGTCCCCCACCTCGAGGATCGGGAAACCCGTCTCCTGCAGGTGGGCCTTGAGCGGGGCGAGGATGGCGGTGTCGGCGAACGACGGGCACAGGGCGTTCACCCGGATGCCCTCCGGCAGGTACGCGGGGCCGAGCCCCCGCACCAGGCCGACCACGGCGGCCTTGTTGGCCCCGTAGACCGGGTCGAACGGAACGGCCGTCAGCCCGGCCATGCTGGCGGTGGCGACGATGTCCCCGCCGCCCCGGGCGCGCAGCGCGGGCAGCGCCGCCCGGACGCCGTAGACCACGCCGTCGAGGTTGATGCCCATCGCCCTCCGGTAGGCGTCGAGGTCGAAGTTGCCGTCCAGGTCGCAGCCGCTCGCGATGCCGGCGTTGAGGAAGGCGATGTCGAGGCCGCCGAACCGCTCGGTCGCGGCGGCGACGGCGGCGACGGAGTCGTCCGGGTCGCGCACGTCGCAGCGGACGAACACGCCGCCCAGCTCCTCGGCGAGCGCCCCGCCCCGGTCGGCGTCGATGTCGGCGAGCACGACGCGGGCGCCCTCCCCGGCCAGCCGGCGGGCGACGGCGGCGCCGATGCCGTTGGCCCCTCCGGTGATCCAGACGACCTTCCCGGCGTGCTGACCCGCGTGCCCGTCCTCGGCAGCGCCCGTGACGTCCATCCGTACCTCCGCGATAGGTGACTGACGCGTCAGTTACTGTAGCGCCATGGACTTCGAGCCGAGCCCCCGGGCCCAGGAGTATCTGGCCCGCCTGGGCGCCTTCATGGCCTCCCACGTGTACCCCGCCGAGCCGGTCTACGCCGCCCAACGGTCCGAGTTGCGCGCCGCCGGTCGGGAGCACACGGTGCCCCCGGTGGTCGAGGAGCTCAAGGTCGAGGCCCGCGCGCGGGGCCTGTGGAACCTCTTCCTGCCCGACAGCGTCGAACCCGCACACGGTCTGTCCGTCACCGACTACGCTTCGCTGGCGGAGATCACCGGCCGCTCCCCGCACCTGGCCCCCGAGGCCACCAACTGCGCGGCGCCCGACACCGGCAACATGGAGGTGCTGCACCTGTTCGGGACCCCGGAGCAGAAGGAGCACTGGCTGCGCCCGCTGCTGGACGGCGAGATCCGCAGCGCCTTCGCGATGACCGAGCCCGAGGTCGCCAGCTCCGACGCCACCAACATCGCCACCCGGATCGAGCGCGACGGCGACGAGTACGTGATCAACGGGCGCAAGTGGTGGACCACCGGCTCGGCCGACCCGCGCTGCCGGGTCCTGATCGTCATGGGCAAGACCGACCCCGAGGGGCACCCCTACCGGCAGCAGTCCATGGTGCTGGTGCCGATGGACGCGCCCGGCGTGGAGATCGTCCGGCCGCTGCCCGTGTTCGGCTACTCCGACCAGCACGGCCACTGCGAGATCGCGTTCACCGACGTGCGGGTCCCGGTGGAGAACCTGATCGGCGAGGAGGGCGGCGGCTTCGCCATCGCCCAGGCCCGACTGGGCCCCGGCCGCATCCACCACTGCATGCGCGCCCTCGGCGCGGCCGAGCGCGCCCTGGAGCTGATGTGCGAGCGGGCCGTCTCCCGGGTCGCGTTCGGCAAGGAGCTGGCCCGACAGGGCGTGATCCAGCAGTGGATCGCCGAGTCCCGGATGGCGATCGAGCAGGCCCGGCTGCTCACCCTCAAGACGGCGTGGCTGATCGACCGGCACGGGCCCAAGGGCGCCCGCAGCGAGGTCGCCGCCATCAAGGTGATCGCCCCGCGGGTCGCCCTCGACGTGGTCGACAAGGCCATCCAGGTGCACGGCGCGGCCGGCGTCAGCGCCGACACCCCGCTGGCCCAGATGTGGGCCGGCCTGCGCACCCTGCGCCTCGCGGACGGGCCCGACGAGGTCCACGTGCGTTCGGTGGCCCGGGCGGAGCTGGGCCGGTACCTCGGCCGATGACCGACACGACACCGACACGTCACTCCGCGGGTGACGCGGGCGTGCGGCAGCGGATGCCGTACGCCCGCCGCCGCGAGCAACTGCTCACCGCGGCGCTGGGCGAGTTCGGGCGCCGGGGGTTCCACCTCACCCAGATGGAGCACGTGGCCTCGGCGGCGGGCGTGTCCAAGGCCCTGCTGTACCAGCACTTCACGTCCAAGGACGAGCTGTTCGCCGAGGTGACCGGCGCGATCGTCGGCGAGCTGACCGCGCGGCTGCACACCGCGGTGGCGCCGCACCGGTCGTCGGCCGAGGGCATCCGCGCCATGGTGCGGGCGCTGTTCGACTACGCCACCGAGGAGCCGGCCGGATGGGCGCTGGTGATCCTGCACCTCGACAAGCCCAAGGTGGGCGACGACCTGCGGGAGCTGCGCGACCGGATGGGCGAGTCGTTCGCGGGCCTGCTGCTGCGCCGCCGCCGCGCCGACCCGGGCCTGTCCCCCGCCGAGCTGGCCGCCAACGAGCGCCGCGCCCGGCTGCTGGTGCCGCTGCTGTACGGGTCGATCATCTCGATGGTGTCGTGGTGGCTGGAGCATCCCGAGACGCCGCGCGCCAGGGCCGAGGACATGGCGGTCGACTTCATCTGGCTGGGCCTGGACCGGATCCGTTCCGGCGAACGCGTCCGCCCCGACTGAGGGGGGCGGCGACCGGCCGGCGGGTGACCAGGATCCGCAGCGCCGCCCGGTCGAGTTTGTGGGAGCGTCCCGCGCGGGGGAAGCCGGGCAGCACCACGATCCGGTCGGGCAGGGCGCCGGCGTCGATCACCTCGGGCAGCGCCCGCCGCAGCCGGCCGGGCAGCGCGTCGGCCGGGACGCTCCCGTCGGCGAGCACGGCGACCACGACCTCCTCGTCCCGGGTCACCGGGTCGGCCAGCCCCACCATCGCCGCCTCGGCGACGCCGGGGAGCGCGGCGATGGCGGGCTCGTACAGGCCGGGATAGATGTTCACCGAGCCCCGGATGAGCATGTCCTTCGCACGGCCCACGAGCACCAGTCGGCCCCGTTCGTCGAGCCGGGCCAGGTCGCCGGTGGCCAGCCACTCCAGCGGCGGGTCGCCCAGGTAGCCCACGCAGGTGTTGGGGCCGCGCAGCAGCAGTTCGCCGTCGGGGGCGATGCGGGCCCGTACGCCGGGCAGCAGGGCGCCGAGCAGGTCGCCGCCGGACCCGGACTCCCAGTGCGCGAACTTCTCCCGCGCGTCGGCGATCGAGACCGGCAGCATCTCGGTCATGGCGTAGACCGACAGCACCTCCGTCCGCTCCCCCGCCGCCGCCACGGCACGGCGCAGCACGGCGGGCGGGACGGGCGCCGAGCCCAGCAGCAGGAACCGCAGCGCGTCGGGCAGCCGCTCGGACTCGTCCAGCATCCGGGCCAGGTGGACGGGGACGCAGAACGCGTGGGTGACGCCGCGCCGCTCCACCTCGGGCAGGAACCCGTCGACGGGATCGCGGCCCGAGGGGATCGACCAGCGCGCACCGGCGATCAGCGCCGGCAGCCCGAGCATGAACCCGGCGTCGTGCACCACGTCGCCGGGGCCGATCGGGAAGCGCTCGCGGCACAGCTCGAGGCCCGCCGCCAGCGACGCCGCCGAGTGCACGACGCCGCGCGGCTTCGATGTCGTCCCCGAGGTGAACACGACGACGGCCGGCGCCTCGGGGTCGCGTTCCCGGGCGGCCTCGGGCGCCGGGCCGCGCGCCAGGTCACGGAAGTCCAGCGCCCCGGAGGGCACGCCCGGCAGACGCGGACCCACGTGGACGTGCCGCAGCCGCAGGTCGGTGACCCCGGGAAGCAGGAGCCCCGCCCTCCGCGCCACTCCGCGCAGCGCGCGCACGCGGTTGAGGGAGTACAGGGCCGACTCGGCGATCACCCACTTGGGCGCGGCCAGCCGCAGCCGCGCGGCGAACATCTCCGGGCCCGCGCCGGGGTCCACGATGACGAGGGTGCCTCCGGCGGCGACCACCGACAGGGCGATGATCACCGTTTCCGCCGAGTGCCGCACGCCGACCAGCACCCCGTCACCCGGTCGCAGGCCCGCGCGACGCAGGCCGTGCGTCACCGCGAGGACCCGGTGCCGCAGCTCCCCATAGGTCATCTCGCGGTCGCGGGGTCCGTGCACGAGGGCGACCGCCCCGGGCGTCCGTTCGGCCCGGGCCAGCACCCGTCCGACGAGATCGGCGTCGCCCGACACCGCCGCCCCCGGTGACGGGCGGGCCGGCCGGCGCGGCTTAGGCGCGGGCGGCCGGACGTCCGCGAGGTCGGGGCGGCCGCCCTGGCTCAGGAACCATGCCGGCGTCCGGCGCATCCCGTACGCGCGCACCCGCCGCATCGACCGGTACACCCACACGTCCCGGCGACGACCGTACGCCCGGGTCACCCTACGGACGCGGTCGATCAGATCGCGGTCGTCGTGGGCGTCCTCGATCGGGGCGCGCGGGAAGCCGCCGGACCGTTCGTACAGGTCGGCGGTGATGCCCAGGGTGCAGGCCGGGCTCATCACGTACGGGCCCCGCGCGTCCGGGTCGCGGTTGGCGGGTCGCAGTCTCGCGAACACGGCCGCCGCCTCGTCGAAGAGCGGCAACAGTCGCCGTTCGGCCCAGGTGAGGGCGAACTCGTCGGTACGGGGCCGCACGACACCCGCCACCATCTCCAGGCCGTCGTCGAAGGCCCGGGCGATCGCGGCCGTCCAGTGCGGCGGGGGCAGGCAGTCGGCGTCGGTGCGGGCCAGATGCGTGGCGCCCCGCGCGATGGCGTGCCGCATGCCGGTGTCGGCCGCCGCGCCGGCGCCCTTCCGCGACTCGTGCAGCAGCTCCAGGCGCAGCCCCGGATGCGCGGCGGCGAACGCGCGAACGGCGTCGGCGGTGTCGTCCGCGCCGGCGTTGTCGACCACGACGACCCCGTCGGGAGGGAGCGTCTGCCGGGACAGCGCCGTCAGCGTCGCGGCGATGCCCGGCCCCTCGTCGTGGGCGGGCACCACGACCCACAGGATCATCGGCTACAGCTCCACGAAGACGACGCCGAGGCTGACGCCGCCGCCCAGCCCCAGCAGCGCCACCTTGTCGCCGGGCCCGCAGCGCCCCTCCCCCATCGCGGTGGCGAGCTGGAACGGAAGTGTCGCCGACGCGAGGTTGCCGTGCTCGGGCAGGGTGACGACCAGGCGGTCGGCGGGGATGCCGGTCCGCTCGCGCAGCTCGTCCAGGTAGGCCATGGCCACCTGATGGACGCACACCACGGCGAAGTCGTCCCAGCGCAGCCCGGTCTCGGCCAGCGCCTTGTCGAACAGACCGGTGCCCACGGAGACGAACGCGTCCTTGAGCCTGCGGCCGTCGGCGTGGAAGTAGGTGTACTCCGGGTCGCGGGGATGCATGGTGCCGCCGCCGGGCAGGGTGCCCACGTCCCAGGCGGAGGAGTCGGCCTCGAAGGCGCGGTGGAAGACGCCGCCGCGCGCCACCGGCTCCAGCAGCACCGCCGCGCCGCCGTCCGACAGGGTGTAGCCGGGGAACGCCTCGACGAACTGCCGGAAGTCGCGCACCCGCCACCGGACGGCCCGGGACGGCACCTCGCCCGTGCACACCAGCACCCGGGTGTGCTGTCCGGTCCGGATGAGGGCCTCGGCGATCTGGACGGCGTTGAGGAAGCTGTTGCAGGCGTTGGTGACGTCGAAGACCGGACAGCGGGTGCCGAGCTTGCTGGAGACGATGTGCGCGGTGGCCGGCTCCACCAGGTCCTGGCTGGCCGAGCCGAAGATCAGCAGGTCGACGTCGGCGGGGCCCAGACCCCGCTCGTCCAGCAGCCGGCGCGCCGCCGCCACCGCGAGGTCGGACGCCTGCCGATCGTCGTCGGCCAGGTGCCGGGTCCGGATGCCGGTCATCCGCTCCACGATGCCCGGCGTCGGCCGGTGACCGCCGCCGGATCGCGCGACGCGCTCCTCGACCTCCCGGCCGGTGACCAGGCGCTCCGGCAGCCGGGCGGCCACGCCGGTGATGCCGACCCGGACCCCCCGGTCCCCCTCCGTCATGCCGGTTCCCCTCGCTGTCCCGGTGGCCGACACCGCCCGGCAATGGTGGCGGGGCGGACCGCCCCACAGAAAGCCCGTGATCGTTACATCGGGGTAAATACCAGATCACAACGGACGGGCCGGACGCAAGTCGATCAGGGGGCGTGGCGGCCGGATTTTGTCAACGGACGCGCGCCCGACCCTCCGAACGGACGCCCGTCCGGAGACGAAACCGTTCCCGGATGAGCATCTTCACCTCTTCGCACCCGCCGGGCCGACTACGGAACGGCGTCACCGCGCTATTCACGGAATGGCCACGGCCCCTTTTCGGACCCTTTTCGCGAGGTCTGGTTCCGGACGGCCGCAGGGGTGCGGCCCCACCTCGCGGGCGCGCGGGTACTTAGCCGAACACAGCCCGTCAGCACCCGGGTGTCCGAACCGAAAATCATGAGCTTTTTATCGGGCCGGCACAGATTCCGGATACTTCGCCGCACCCGGCGGACCGGCCGGCCGCGACGGCTGTCATTGTCAGACCGCTGACAACAAGCACTCATCTGCTTTTCGGAGCGCCTCAAGCCTTGGTAGCCGCCCTCATGGTCATATGAGACCGCCGGACGGACTCGACGGCGCCGGGCACGCGGCGTACTTCGGAACCGAGGGAGTGTCCGGTCGGCGGGAAGGCGGGTGCGTCACGGTGTCGGGTCACATCGATCAGGGAGTCCGGGTCCGACCGCGTCTCCGTGCACGCGCCGAGCCGCACGGGGAGGTCACGATGCCGCCAGGTGGCATGGGACCCGTAGGCACGGTCCGCGGGATCCTGACGTTCGAGGGCAACCAGGAGGACGTCGCCCAGGCACGCAGATTCGTCGAGCGCACACTGCGCCATCATCCCGACCGCGAGACCGCGGTCCTGCTCACCAGCGAGTTCGTCACCAACGGCATCCTGCACGGCAGCGGCCCCGTCACCCTGGTGGTGCTGGAGACCGAGGACGGCGTGCGGATCGAGGTGACCGACGTCGGATCCGGCGGCGCCCCCCGGGTGCGCGCGTCCGGGGCCGACGCCGAGAACGGCCGGGGCCTCTTCCTGGTCGACTGCCTGGCGTCCCGCTGGGACCACGTCCGCACCGACGGCGGACTGACGGCCTGGTTCGAACTCGATTCCACCCCCACCGGTTGACCGGAATCTCATACTAAGCCAGCCCGGAAAGCACCGAAGGGACGGCGAGATGTCCGCAATCCGAAGAGGGCGATAACGATTTCACCTCGGGTCCTCCCCATCGGACGCTTCGACGACGACCATGAAGACGTGGCTGCGATGGGGAGTGGCGCGACCTCCTACGCCGACCGTGTGATGGCCCGGCTCGAGTCCTGGCCGTCGATCCGGCGGGGCAGGGCGGAGTGCGGTGACGGCATCGGTCTGGGAGCGGGCGCCTGCCAGGTGGTGCACCTGCATTCCGGCGACCAGGCCGAGCTGCTGCTCACCGGGCCGGTGATCGAGCGGCTCCGGGAGGTCCTGGTCGACTCGGGCCGGGTGACGGTGCCGCCGGGCGGCGACTGGGTCCGGGTCGGGTTGCACACCGACTCGGACGTGGCGCTGGTCGTCACGCTGGCCAGCCTGGCCATCCGCGCGGCCCTCGACTCCGAGTGTTTTGGAACGGGCCAATGCGGGCCCTGCGGAGTCGCCCGGACGGACGGGCACCGGTCGGCCTCCTGGGCGGGCCTGCGCCGCCGGGCCGCCGCGACCGGGGGCCACCGGCCCCGGGCGCACTGAGCCACGAGGCACCCGCCGCGCCCCCCGCGACGATCTTGTGAACGCAGGTCACGGATGGGGGGCGAATCGGCGCCCGGCCCCGCCGCGGGGCCCCGCCGCACTAACATCTGCGGAGCGCCAAGATCTTGAGTTGGCACGATCTTGCACCCGAAACGGCCCGAGAGATGGATGATCACGACCGCCGGCCCACCCTGCCGGCCGAGCCACGCCCCGCCGGGATCAGCACCCCCGCCCTGCGGCACCTGTTCACCGACGGGGGCGTGGGCCGCAGCCTGACGGCCGCGCTGCCGCCGGGCACCGTGGTGTGGCCGGACCCCGGCTACCCGCAGCGCCATCCGGTGCGCCGCCCGGCCTTCTGGGTCAGCGACGAGCCGGTGCCCGCCGAGCTGTGGAGCGCGCTCCGCGACGAGCACCCCCGCTCGGGCCTGTGGCCGGTGCTGCTGGACGAGTCCACCCAGCCGTGGTCGGCGGGCCAGGTCGCCCCGGAGCCGGTGTCGGAGATCGGCAACTACGACCCGGCGGCCTTCATGGCCGAGGTCTGGGCGGACTGGTGCTCCCAGCAGCCCGACGGGGACTGCTCCGAACTGGCGCCGTACGGCCGGCTCTGCCCCGGGCCCGCGCCGCCCGGAACGCCCGTGCACGACCCCGACGACCTCGCCGACCGGTACGCCCGCACCCTGGCCCGCCGGGGCCTGTCGCTGGGTCTGGCGGCCGTGGAGCGGGGCGCCGACACCCTCACCGCCATGGGGTGGCAGGGCGCGCTCAACCACAACGAGTGGACCGCCCCGCTGGCCGCCGTGGTGCGCGGCTGGGAGGAGCGGTTCGGGGCCCGCGTCGTCGGCCTCGGCTTCAACACCCTGGACCTCAGCGTGGCCGCCCCGCCGCTGACGACCCGGCACGCGCTGCACGTCGCCGCCGAGCACTGGGCGTTCTGCCCGGACACCATGTTCCAGGGCCCGGGCACCCTGACCGGCTACGCCGAGGAGATCCGCGGCAAGACGTCGTGGTCGTTCTGGTGGGACTGAGTGACAGAGGCGGGACTGAGTTACAGAGCGGGACCGAGTTACAGAGGCGGCCCCTGCAACGCGCGTGCGGCCGGGGCCGTCCCTCTCGGGCGATCCCGGCCGCACGGGCGACGATGACGGCGTCGCGTCAGCCCTGACGGCGGGCGGTCGTGGAGAGGGAGTCGTCCAGGTACGCCTGCTTGCACGCGGCGCGGGCCACCTTGGCGCTGCTGGTGCGGAGCAGGCCCCCCGGCTCCAGGAGCACGAAGTCGGTCAGGCGCAGGTCGTGCTGGTGCTTGACGGCGGCGCGCACCGCGGTGGCGACCTCCTCGAGGTCCAGTTGCGCGATGGGCACCCGCCGGTTGCGCTCGGCGACGATGACCACGCCCTCGGTGTCGTCATCGGTGATCGCGAACGCCGCCGCGTAGTCGCCGCGGATCGCCGCGTGGGCGGTGTACGCGGTGTACTCCAGGTCCTGGGGGTAGTGGTTGCGGCCGTCGACGATGATGAGGTCCTTGATGCGGCCGGTGACGTACAGCTCGCCGTCGTGCCACAGGCCCAGGTCGCCGGTGCGCATCCACGGGGTCGCGGGCATGCCCGGGGCCGGCTCGGCGAGCGTGGCCTGGAACAGCTCGGCCGTCGTCTCCGGCCGTCCCCAGTAGCCCGCGGCCACGTTGGGGCCGTGCACCCAGATCTC
The DNA here is from genome assembly GCF_003386555.1 of Thermomonospora umbrina. Classification (GTDB taxonomy): domain Bacteria; phylum Actinomycetota; class Actinomycetes; order Streptosporangiales; family Streptosporangiaceae; genus Thermomonospora; species Thermomonospora umbrina. The sequence continues at coordinate 63,622 of NZ_QTTT01000001.1, forward strand.
GCCGACGTGGCCGTCCGGGCGGGCGAGCCGCGTCTCCGGGTCCACGACGAGCGCGTACTGGCCCCAGGGGGCGCCGCAGCCGACGAGCACGGAGGCGTCGTCGTCGTCGGGGTCGCAGGGGCGGGCCACGCCCTGCTTGAGGCCCTCGCGGTCGAACGCGGTCGTGGTGGGAAGCCGGTCGCGGCGCGAGGCGGTGACGTACACGGTGGCCTCGGCGAGCCCGTACGCGGGGACCTGCGACTCGGCGGTCATGCCGCAGCTCGCGAACGCCGCGAGGAAGTCCTCCATGGTGCTGGGGCGGATCGGCTCCGCGCCGTTCATGAAGACGGAGACGCCGCTCAGGTCGAGCCTGGCCTTCTCCTCCTCGGTGACGGTGGCGGTGAGGTACTCGTAGGCGAAGTTGGGGCCGCCGGTGAACACGTCCGTGTGCCGGCTCATGACCTCCAGCCAGCGCACCGGGCGCATGATGAAGGCGACCGGGTCCATGAACGTGCCGTGGTTGGCGTAGACCATGGGCAGCCCGGCCACCGAGACCAGCCCCATGTCGTGGAACAGCGGCAGCCACATGACACCGGTCGACGTGCGCGGCGTCCCGTCGAACGCGCCGTACAACTGGGTGGCGTTGGCCGCGAAGTTGCCGTGCGTGATGATGACGCCGGCCGGGGTGCGCGTCGAGCCCGAGGTGTACTGCAGATAGGCGATCTCGTCGGGCTCCGCGGGCTCGGGCGTCCAGTCCGCCGGGGCGGCCTCGATCGTGTCGACGGCCAGGATCTCCTTGGGCCGGGGCACCGGGTTCTGGTCGAGGAAGCCCTCGACCTGGGTCGTCACCGACGACGTGGTGAGCACGCACGTGGGGTCGGCGTCGGTGTAGACGGCCAGCAGGCGCTCCGCGTGGCCGGGCAGGTCCGGGGAGAACAGCGGCACGCCGATGGCCCGGGCGTACATGATGCCGAAGAAGGCGACGACGTACTCCATGCACTGCGGCGCCAGGATCGCCACGCGCTGACCCGGCTCACAGACCCGGCGCAGCGCGGCGCCCACCGCGCGTGCCCGCTCGTCCAGTTCCCGCCAGGTGAGGTCTATCGACACGCCATCGGCGTCGGTGCCGTAGTCGACGAACGTATAGGCGAGGTCGTCGGGGTATTCGCGCGCCCACCGCGCCAGGCGGTTGATCAGGGGCGTGCGGTCGACCTCGGGGAGCATGGGCGGCGTGGGCATGCGAACTCCAGTGGTTTGGACGAAGGTACGGAGAAGCGGTCAGGAGACCCGGCGGGTGGCCAGGCGGGACTCGTCCGGCCAGCGGACGTCCCACGCCCAACCGGCCTTCTCGAACAACCAGATCACCCGGGCGCTGATGTCGATCTGTCCCTTGAGGACCCCGTGCCGGGCGCTGGTGGGGTCGGCGTGGTGCAGGTTGTGCCAGGACTCGCCCAGCGACGGGATGGCCAGCCACCACACGTTGCGGGAGCGGTCGCGGGTCTTGAAGTCCTCCTTGCCGAAGACATGGCAGATGGAGTTGATCGAGAAGGTCACGTGCTGGCCGACCAGCAGCTTGATGAACCCGCCCCAGAACATCGCGGTGAGCGCGCCGTGCCAGGACTGGGTGATCAGCCCGCCGATCGCCAGCGGCACCAGGAAGTTCGACAGCACGATCAGCCCGTACACCGGGTTCAGGGACAGGAACCGGATGTCGGGGTCGGCCAGCAGGTCGGGGACGTAGCGGCTGCGGGAGGTGCGGTCCTTGCCCATCAGCCAGCCCATGTGCGCGTGGTACAGACCCTTGGTGAGCCCCACGAGGCCGGAACCGTACTCCCAGGGCGAGTGCGGGTCGCCCTCACGGTCGGCGAACTTGTGGTGGCGACGGTGGTCGGCGACCCAGCGCACCACCGAGCCCTCCAGCGCCTGACCTCCCAGGATCGCCAGCACGACGCGCAGCCAACGCTTGGCTTTGAACGATCCATGGGTGAAGTGTCGGTGGTAGCCGACGGTGATCCCGATGGCGTTCAGCGGATACAGCACGGCGAAGATCGCCACATCGGTCCAGCCCAGTCCCCAGCCCCACACGAACGGGATGAGGGCGAGACCGGCCGCGATGGGCGTCCCCACGAAGAGCACCACGGCGATCCGCTCGAAGAGCGGAACCGGGTGCGGGGAGATGTCGCGCTGTCGGGACCAGCCCGTCTCCTTGGTGGTCACGGTGGCCATGTCGAACCTTCCTCAGGCTGAGGTGCGGGATTTCAGGCGATGACCGTACGATCCGGACGGGCGGGGATCTTCCGTTCCCGCGATCGAATCTCCGATCGACCTTGTGATTGAAGTGACAAGCGTCGGGGGCCGCCCGACCCGCCGGTTGCCGATCGCCCCCGGCGGGTGGCATCCTCGCCATGATCCGGACATCCCGCGGAGGAGACGTCATCAGGCCGCGCAAGGAGCATCCGTCCGTCCTCCGGGCCCGCCGTCGATGGCCGCCGGCCCTGCTCGGCGTCCTCGTCGCCGGCACCCTCGTCGCCGACGTGGGCGTGCTGGCCTTCGGCGACCTCGGCGGCCCGAAGGCCCCCGCCCGCGGCCTCGGCGCCGAGCGGTTCGTGTCGATCTCCCAGGACGCCGCGCGCCCCGCCGCTCCCATGGTGGCCCCGCTGGTGCGGCGGCACACCCCGCACCTCCTGCTCGCCCATCCGGGGACGCTGCCCGCCGCCGTCCTGGAACGCGCCCGGCGCGCCAAGGGCGTCGGGGCGCTCGAGGTCGTGGACGCGGCCCGGGCGCAGGTGGCGGGGCGGCGGGTCGGCCTCATGGGGGTCGACCCGTCCACGTTCCGCGCGTTCGCCCCGGAGTCGGCGGCGATCGCCGACCGGCTGTGGCAGTCGGTGGCCGCCGGCGAGCTGACGGTCTCGTTCGAGCTGGGGCAGGCGGGCGGGCTGGCGTTGGGCACGGTGGTCCCGGCGGGCGGCAGCGCCTCGCCCGGACAGGTGCGCGTCGGGGCGTACGCGACGATGGGCATCCCGGACGTGGACGCCGTCGTCTCCCGGGCCCGCGCCCGGGAGTTGGGGATGCCCAGCGGCAACGCGATCCTGGTGAGCGCCCGCAAGACGTCGCCGGAGAAGCTGGGCAAGGCCCTCAAGAAGATCATGCCGCGCGGCACCAAGGTCGCCGTGCTGACACCCACCGCGCGGACCCCGACCCGGAAGGCGCCGCGGGTGACCGGTCGCCCCGACGGCCTGCGCGGTCCCTCGACGCCGATCACCGGCAACCGGATGACCTCGACGATGCGGTCGACCGTGATCGACATCAACGACCGGTTCGGCCCGTTCCCGGTGATCGGCTGCTTCCGGACCGGCGCCGACGCCCAGGACCACGGGCTGGGGCGGGCCTGCGACTTCATGGAGACGATCGGCGGCCGGATGCCGAGCGAGAGCGCGGCGCGGCACGGCGACCAGGTGGCCGCCTACGCGGTCGCCAACGCGGCGCGGCTGGGCATCCACTACGTGATCTGGAAGCAGCACATCTGGAACATCCGGGGCGGCGGCTGGCGCAGGATGGGCGACCGGGGCAGCCTCACCCAGAACCACTTCGACCACCTCCACATCTCGGTGCGGTAGCGGCCTCGGCGCGCCTCAGGGCCGCCCGAAGAGCCGTTCGGGGGGCACCGGAACCGAGACCTCGCCGCCGTCGCGCAGCGGCGCGGCCCCGGCGGCGAACCCGGCCAGCGCCTCGCCGTCCATGCACCGGGCGCGGACCATGCCGGAGGCCGCGCGGCGGGTCAGCTCGGCCTCGGGGAGGTCGACGGCGGACGCGGCGAGGACGAGGTTGCCGAAACGGCGGCCCCGCAGCACGCCCGGGTCGGCGAGCAGCAGCGTCCGCGGGAAGATCGACCGGACGGTGACGACCATCCGCCGGGCGAACTCCAGCCGGTGCCCGTCCGCGAGGTTGACCAGGTGGACCCCCGAGGGCCGCAGCACCCGCCGGGCCTCCCGGGCGAACTCCTCGGTGGCCAGTTCGGCGGGCATGGCCGTGTCGGCGAACGCGTCCAGCACCAGCAGGTCGTCGGAGGCGTCGGGCAGCGCCCGCACGCCCGCGCGCCCGTCCACGACCCGCACCCGCAGCCCCCGCACGTCGCGCAGCGGCAGGTGCTCCCGCACGAAGCCGACGAGCTCGGCGTCGGGCTCCAGCACGAGCTGCCGGGAGCCGGGGCGGGTGGCGGCGACGTAGCGCGCCAGGGTGCAGGCTCCGCCGCCGACGTGCACGACGTCCAGCGGCTCCCGTCCGGTGCCGAGGCAGTCGATCACGTCGCCCATCAACCGCATGTACTCGAACCCGAGATAGGTCGGGTCGGCGAGGTCGACGTACGACTGGGGCACCCCTCCGACGTTGAGCAGCCGGCCGTGCGGGCGCTCGGGGTCGGGGCGCAGCTCGGCCCGCCCGTCGTCGCTGCGGACCGTCTCCGCCACCCGTGGCCTGCGGCTTCCGCGGCCGCCGCGTCGCTGGGCCATGCGCCTCCTCTCACGGACCCGACCACTGTACGGATGATCCGACTGCCCGCTTTAGCACCCTTTCTGGAGGTTTAGCATGCCTTCCTGCACTGATGTCCGGTTTCCCCGAAGGACTTGCCGAAGCGCTTTACCTCAAGTACATTCCCCCGAGACCGGCTCGTGACCTACCTCCACCCAGGAGGCGAGCCGACCGCCGAGTGTTCGCGTCGCAGCCGGCGCCGCGAAGAGCCGGGGACCCACCGTGGAGGCCCAGGGGGAGTCCCCCGTGCCGAAGCGTTCCCGGGGTGAGTCCGCCATGGATCCATCATGCGCGGTAGGGCGACTCCCCGCCCGAACCCGACAGCTAACCCGGTAGGCGGCCTGTGGAGAGACATGGACCCGATTGGCAAGAAACTGCTCGACGTCGCCGAGAAGGAACTCGGCTATACCGAGAAGCCCGACGGATACACCAAGTTCGGTGAATGGTTCGCCGAGAACGTCGACGCGGACCACGACTCGTACTTCGAGACGGCCCCCTGGTGCGACATGTTCCTCGCCTGGGCCGCCGACAAGGCCGGGGTGACGGATGCGGTGGGGCAGTTCGCCTCCACCGTCGAGCACGCCCGGTGGTTCGAGAAGAACGACGCCTGGGGCTCCGAGCCCGAGCCCGGCGCGATCGTGTTCTTCGACTGGAACGGCTCGAACGACATCGATCGGATCGACCACGTCGGCATCGTCACCAAGGTCGACGGCAAGAAGATCCACACGATCGAGGCCAACGTCGACGGCGTCCACCTCAAGCGGAAGGTCCGCGACGGCGACGTGATCGCCGGGTACGGCCTTCCGTCGAAGGTGAAGGTCACCGCCGCACCCGCCGCCCCCGAGAAGTACGTGCCCAAGCACGCCGCGCCCGCCCCCCGGGCGGAGGCCCTCACGTCGCCCGCCTCCGGCGAGCAGAACCTGGCCCGAACGGAGAGCACGCCCGGCGGACCGGCCACCGACGCGCAGGGCCTCGCCGCGGGCGGTCAGGACATGGTGCTGGGCGGGCTGGTGGCCTTCGCCGTGGTGGGCACGGTGGCGCTGGCCGTGGGCAAGTCGGCCGCGGCCAAGGTCCCCGCGAGCCCCCCGGTGCGGGTGCGCAAGCGCGGCAAGCACCACCGCCGCCCGGTGGCGCTCCCCGCCGACATCACGCCGGCCCAGCTCGAGGCCGCCGACGCGAGCACCACGATGATGCCCGTGATCAGCGCCGCGGTCGCCGCCGAGGCCGAGGACCGCGAGTTCTGGGGCCGGATCGAGCACCTCAAGGAGGACCAGGAGCTGGCCTTCTGGGACTCCCTGCACGCGGAGTTCACCGCTCCCGGCGAGTCGGCGGCCCCGCCCGCCCCCGCCGAGCGGCCCGCCGCGCCGAGCGGCGGCCACGCGGTGCCCACCTCACTGGGCTCGTAGCGACGCGGACCCGCCGCGCCCCCGGAACGCCGTCGCGCTCCGGGGGCGTCCGGTACGAGGGGTCAGCCGCGCATCGAGTGGCGCGAGGGCCGGGCGTGCGCCCGGCTCTTGGCCGTCTTGGCGCGGGCCCCGGTCCGGGAGCGCAGCGCGTCGGCGCGGGTCCTGGTCACGTGGGCAGCCCGGTGCCAGGCGCTGCGTCGGCGGGCCCGCCGACGACGCCACAGCCAGGCCGCCACCACCGCGGCGGCCAGCGCCGCCAGCCCCGCACCCGACGTCCGCGCCGCCGGCGTCATCTCCGCCGCGCCCGACCGGCCGGCCGGACCGGAGGCCCGGGCGCCGAACCGGTCGCGGACCTCGCCCAGCTTGTGCTGCGCGCGGGCCTTGACGTCGGCCTTGGCGGCCAGCGCCTCCACGGTCTCGCCGATCTCCGCACGGGTGCGCTCGATGTCGGCGGCCGTGCTGGTCGCATTGGATCCACTGGTGGTCATCGGTGAGCTCTCTCCTCATGTGCGATACGGCTCGCCGAATCCCTTCCCTTCGTCGCCCCGGTAAACAAGTACCGGACGACGCGCTTTGCCCGATCGCGGACGTTATTTGGCGACCATGATGCGAACGCTCTCCAGCGACGGATCGACGGCGTCGGGGACCACCATCCCCGCCCGCACGCCCGAGCGCAGGTAGTCGAGCACCGGGGCCTCGATGCGCTCCCCCGGCAGGACGGCCGGGATGCCCGGAGGGTACGGGGTGAGCATCTCGGCGCTGATCTCCCCCACGGCCCGTTCGGCGGGCACCTGCTCGGTCCGGCCGAAGAACGCGTCGCGCGGCAGGTGCACCAGCTCGAGCCGCAGCTCCCCCGGCGACGGGACGTGGACCTCGGGCGCGCCCTCCAGCTCGCCGGCGTGGGCGGCCAGGTCCTCCAACGCGTCCACCAGCGCCTCGGCGGTCTCGCTGTCGTCGGCGAAGGTGAGCTGGGCGCTGACCCGCCGGTGGTCGGCCAGGTGCATGGCGACGCGACGGTGCTCGCGGAGCCGGTCGGCGGCGCGGTACCCGCTGATGCCCAGCCCCTCCAGGTCGACGACCACCTGCAGCGGGTCGAGATCGTAGGCGCGCCCGGGAGCGACGAACTCCGCACCGGTGACGTGCAGCCCCTCGATGGCCTCGATGCGCTCGCGGACCTCGGCGGCGAGCTTGAGGGCCGCGCCGAGCAGCTCCTCGCCCCGCTCGACCATCTGCCGCCGCCAGCCGTCCAGCCCGGCGTAGAGCAGCACCGACGGGCTGGTGGTGCCGAGCAGGTCCTCGCGGGCCTTGAGGACCGCGGGGTCGACCAGCTCGCCCTGCTGGTGGAACACCGAGCCCTGCTCCAGCCCGGCGCCCATCTTGTGCACGCTGGTCACGCACACGTCGGCCCCGGCGTCCATCGCCCAGCCCGGCAGGTCGGGATGGAACGGCAGGTGCGCGCCCCACGCCTCGTCGACGATCAGGGGCCGCCCGTGGGCGTGGCAGATCCCGGCGATCCGACGCAGGTCGGCGCAGGTGCCGTACGGGGTGGGACTCGTCACCAGCGCCCCGCGTGCGTCGGGATGCTCGGCGAACGCGTCCTCGACCGCCTCCGGCGACGGCGGGTGCGCCACGTGCAGGTCCGGGTCCCACTGCGGCTCGACCCAGATGGGCCGCACGCCGCTGAGGATGAGCCCGGAGATCACCGACTTGTGCGCGTCACGGCCGACGATCAGCTTCTCGTGCGGCCCCGCCACCGCCAGCATCGCGCTCTTCACCGACAGCGAACTGCCGCAGGTCGAGAAGAACGTCTGCTCGGCGCGCACCGCGTCGGCCATCAACCGCTGCGCCTCGGCCAGCACGCCGTGGGTGGAGCGCCGGTCGTCCAGCCCGGAGACGGCGAGCACGTCGGAGTGGAACACGCCGTCGCCCAGGACCTCGCGGACCCTCGGGTCCGCGCCCCGCGCCTGCTTGTGCCCCGGCGGGGTGAACGGGATGTCGCCTCGCTGCCGGTAGTCGGCCAGTGCCTGCAGGACGGGGGCTCGCGAGTGATCCATGCCGGACCGCTTCCCGGAGCCCGCCCGACCAAACGCCGTTCCGGGCCGGTCGCCCGGGCCTCACATGAGGCGCATCGGGCCCGATCCCCGTTCGGCGCTGGTGGCGTGACGGGTCGCCGCGTGCCGGCGGCGGGCGACCAGCCTGCGCGTGGTGGTGGGGATCCGCACCGCCGAGCTGCGGGTGATGGGGCGTCGGGGCGAGGGGCGGTGGGTCACCGGGCCCCGGCCCGCCGCCTGCAGGCCGTCGATGAGGCGGTCCAGGTGCACCAGCAGCTCACCGTGCAGCGGCCAGTGTCCGGGGTCCTCGCGGAGCAGCCGGCCCAGCTCGTCCCGGCGGCGTCGGGCCTCGGACACGCGGCCCTCCAGCTCGGCGGTGAGCCGCACCGCGTCGTCGGCGGAGGACGTGGTGGCCGCCTGGGCGTAGACGCTGGTGCCGGCGGCCAGCTCGCGCAGCGTGCAGGCGAGCCGGTCGCGCACGTCGGCCTCCCACATCTCGGCGCCGAGCCCGGCCCGGTCGCTGAGCACCAGGTCGGTGCGGTCGACCATGGAGCGGGCCAACCCCCGGATGCTGACGGAGGCGTGCTCGAGGTCCTCCACCGCCGCGCGCAGGGCCGGGCCGGGCTCCTGGGCGCTCCCCACCCGGGTCCTGGGGTTGAGCCGGGCGCTCTCCTCGGCCTCGGCGAGCGCCCTGTCGCCGTCCTGGATCTCCCGGGAGAGCTGCCGGGACCGTTCCAGCCAGTCGGCGGCGACCTTCGCCCCGGGCTCGGTCTCCAGGTTGTCCGCCATGTGGTCCAGCACCCGCTGCATGGAACGGCCGAGGTCGCAGATCGCCTCTTCGGCGGGACGCACCCGTACGGGCGAGGCGACCAGCCCCGCCAGCAGTCCGACGGTCGCGCCGATGAGCGTCTCCACGACCCGGTCGGCGGCGGCGGTGTCGGAGCCGAGCTGCAGGATCAGCATCGCGCTGATCGGCACCTCGAGCAGGTGGTCGCCCAGCCGGAGCAGGTGGCCGAGGGCCAGGGCGACGGCGATGGTCACCCCCAGGCTCCACCAGGTGAAGCCGAGCAGCTCGACCAGCGCGACGGCCAGGATCACCCCCGCGGTGACGGACAGGATCCGCTCGGCGGCGCTGCGCAGCGTCTGGAACAGCGAGACCTGCACGACCAGCAGGGCGGTCAGCGGGGCCAGCACCGGAGCGGGCACGGGCAGCAGCCAGAGGGCGATCACGTAGGCGGCGACCGCGGTGCCGACGAGCCGGGCGATGAAGACGGCGGCGGGCTGCGCGCTCCGGCTGACCACCCGCAGACGCTCGGGGGACGCGACGGAAGCGGCGCTGCGCACGCGCTCGGGAACGACGGAACGGTTGGGCACGGTTCGGGAGACCTCCGCGTCGCGGTTGTCGGTCCGGCCCCGGAGGGCCGTCTGTTCGTCCCGTGCCCGCCCGTTCGTCCGATATTCGTCGATGGCCCGGGGAGTCCCGGGTGGTGTCAGTGCTTCACCCGGACCTCGCGCAGGCTCGGGACCGGGTGCTCCCCGTCGGTCTGCATCCGGTACTCCCCGCCGAACCGGTCACGGTGCTCGTCGATGACCAGCTCGCTGGGCGGCTTCCCGTCGCCGTTGACGGCCGCCTGCATCCGCTCGAACCGCTCGTGGGCCTCCCGGACGTACCCCGCGCCCAGCGTCGTGAGGTCGATCTGGGTGGCGAGCAGCTCCCGCAGGTACTGCTTGTTGGGCTCGAACGTCACCGGGGCGGGCAGTTCGGGGGCCAGGATCTGCTCCGGGTCCCGTCCGTCGTGCTTGCGCATCATGTCGCAGGCCAGCCGCAGGTGCTCCAGCTCCATGTTGAGGTGCAGCTCCCAGATCCCCTTCACCCGGGGGTCGCTCTCGGTCTCCATGAACGAGTGGTACATGTAGCACTCGTTGTACTCGTGGTTGACCAGCCGCTCCCACCACGTCTCGCCCGGGTCCACCAGGGACTCGTAGTGCGTGACGTGCTCCTCCTCGATCAGCCCGATCTCCTGGTAGAGCCGCCGGGCGATGGGCTCCATGTACTCGGGGCCGACGTTCATGTAGAAGTTCATGGTCTGCTGCTCGGCGGCCATGATGGTCAGCGCGTGCAGCTTGGAGATCGGGGCGGCCTTCGCGCGGTCGTAGGGGTCGCGCACGTTGTCCATGGGGTCCCGGTGGTGCAGGAACGTGGGCCGTCCCGGCATGACCTCGGTCAGCGCGTCGACGATCTTGTCCGCCTTGCGGTGCTCGATCATCTCGTACAGGTTGGCGTACCGGTACAGGTGGTCGAAGTCCTCCAGCACCCCGAACTCGTAGGCCTGCTTGAGGTACGGGTCGGGCTCCATGCGCGCCACCCAGCCCGTCAGGTCGACGGCCACCTGCTCGTAGGCGAGCGTGGTCTCCAGCACGGAGGACTGGCCGGGCAGCAGCCAGTTGACGACCTTCTGCTGCTGGGCCTCGATGTAGCGGACCTCGGCCAACTGCCACTTGATCTCGGGCTCGACACAGATGCGGGAGAAGTTGTGGCTGAACAGGATCGCCTCGACCTCGATCCCGTTCATGGCGATCACCCGACAGCGGGTGTACGGGTCGGCGCGGTCGGGGTCGAGGGGCTCGACGTCCAGCTCGCTCCAGTTGCGGAGTTGGCGGTCGAGGGGGATGCCTCGATGTTCGAGCGGATTGAATCCCATGCGTCACCTCACGGAGTCGTCGGTGCCGCACGCCGTACCCTCCTCCACGCAGAAGTCACCGCCGTTCGCCGCAAAGGTGATTTGGCCGCCGGCCCCGCCCGGAGGCCGGCATGCCGCGCCCGGAATCGGGTACGGGCGCGGGCGCATCGAGCGTCCATCGCCGAACCGCGAGGAGCACCCGTGACCCGTCCGCAGACCATGACCGAGACCGACGTGATCGACCTGCTGGTCCACCAGCACGCCATGATCCGCGATCTGTTCGCCGAGGTGCTGGAGCACTCCGGCGACGCGCGCAAGGAGTCGTTCCAGAAGCTGGTGCGCCTGCTGGCCGTCCACGAGACCGCCGAGGAGGAGATCGTCCACCCGACCGCCCGCCGCAGCCTGCCCGGCGGCGAGGGCATGGTCGACGACCGGCTCCAGGAGGAGCGGGAGGCCAAGGAGATGCTCGCCGAGCTGGACGGCATGGACGTCCACGACCCGCGGTTCATGCCCGGGCTGGACCGGCTGCGCCTCGCCGTGCTCACCCACGCCCGCGCCGAGGAGCGCTACGAGTTCGACCGGCTGCGGGACGAGTTCAGCGACGCCCAACGGCGTGCGATGGCCCGGGCGGTCAAGGCGGCGGAGGCCACGGCGCCGACCCATCCCCATCCCGGCACGGAGAGCGCCACCGCGAACCTGACCGTCGGTCCGCTCGCCGCCATGGTCGACCGGGTGCGCGACATCATCCGCAAGGACTGACCCGGCGACCGGGCCCTTCAAGCCCTGATCAAGGACCGGTCACCCATCCCTGAAAACTCCGGCGCGGAGCGACCGTGTCCGGCCCGGACGGAAGTTTCGCGCGGGCCGCGCATGGTCACTTATGGACACACGGAGTGATCGCTTCCGTACGTTGCGCATCGGGGGTTCTCAGGCGATGAAAACGATCAACAGCGCGCGGCCCTGGATGGTGGCCGCGGGCTCCACGGCGGCGGTGACGGCCGTCCTGGTCGCGGGGGGCCTGGTGATCAAGCAGATCGCCGGGCCCGACCTCACCGTGACCACCGTCCGGGACGGCGCCGTGCTGGGCGGCGCCGCCGCGCGGGGGCAGACCCTGACCATCACCGCCGGGGAGCCCGCCAAGGTGCGGGCCCGACTCGACGGCCGCCCGCTGGCGCTGCGCGTCGAGGGCGGCCGGCTCGTCGCCGGCCTCGGCGGTCTCGCCGAGGGCCGCCACGAGCTGTCGGTCACCGCGCCGGGCAGCCTGCCGCTGACCGACGGCACCGTCACCCGGAACTTCCGCGTGGACGCCACGCCGCCGGGGGTGAAGGTCGACGGCGTCGCCTCCGGCGGCGGCATGGCGCCCCATCTGCGGGCCCGCGGGCTGCGCCAGGCGTTCTCCCTGACCGGCGAGGTCGAGGGCGCCGTCCGGGTGACCAGCGACGGCCGCCCGGTCGAACTCGACGACGGGAGGTTCTCGCTCGACTACAAGGTTCCGCCGGACGCCGTCCGGCTGACCGCCTACGACGCCGCCGGGAACCGCACCGACCACACCGTGCCCGTGGTGGTGCCGCATCCGGAGATGCGCGCCGTCCACGTCACCGCCATGGCGTGGGCGTCGCAGCCGCTGCGCGACCGGGTGCTGCAGATGGCCCGCGAGGGGCGCATCAACGCCGTCCAGCTCGACGTCAAGGACGAGGACGGCATCGTCGGCTACGCCTCCCAGGTCGCGCTGGCCCGGCAGGTCAAGGCCGCGCGGCCGATCTACGACGCCCGCAAGGCCCTGGATCAGTTGCACGCCATGAACGTGCGGGTGGTCGGCCGGATCGTCGCGTTCCGCGACCCGCAGCTCGGCCGGGCGTCCTGGCGCTCGGGCAAGCGCGACCGGCTGGTCCGCACCTCGGGCGGCGACGCCTACGGGGCGCACTACGGCGTCCAGTCGTTCACGAACTTCGCCGATCCCGAGGTCCGCAGGTACAACATCGACCTCGCGGTGGAGGCGGCCCGGCTGGGCTTCGACGACATCCTGTACGACTACGTGCGGCGCCCGGACGGGCCGCTGCGCTCCATGCGCTTCCCCGGCCTCAAGGGCTCGGTGGAGGACAGCGTGGCGTCGTTCGTCGCGGAGACCCGGCGCGTGGTCCGCCCGCACGGCGCGTTCCTGGGCGCGTCCGTGTACGGCATCGCCGCCACCCGGCCGCTGGAGATCGGCCAGGACATCGCCAAGATCGGCCGGCACGTGGACTACGTGGCCCCGATGCTCTACCCCTCGCACTGGGGGACGGGCGAGTTCGGGATCAAGAACCCCGACGCCGAGCCGTACAAGACCGTGCACGCCTCGATGCTGACGTTCCACAAGGTGCTGCGCGGCACCTCGGCCCAGGTCATCCCGTGGCTGCAGGACTTCACGATGGGACACCGGTACGGGAACGCCGAGGTCAAGGCCCAGATCGACGCGGCGGCCAAGACCGGCAGCCCGTCGTTCCTGCTGTGGGACCCGTCCGTCCGCTACCACCCCGACGCGCTGCCGCGCCGGGCGACGGGGAAGGCCGCATGAGCATGGGCAAGGGCGGAACCAGGCTCGCGGCCGTGCTGGCGGCCGCGTCGGTCGCGGCCGGGGCCTGCGGGGGCTCGCAGGGCGCCCACACGGCCGGCGACCACGCGCCCGCGCAGGGCGCGGCCGCTCCCGCGAAGCGGCCCCAGGTCGACCCGGCCAAGGTGCGCGCGAACGAGCTCGGCAGGGTGCCGGTGCTGATGTACCACCAGATCGTCCCGAAGCCGGCGACCGTCTACGACCGGACCCCGGCCGAGCTGCGCGCCGAGCTCGACCGGCTGGCCCGCGAGGGGTACGTCCCCATCACGGCGGCCGAGTTCGCCGCCGGGCGGATCGACGTCCCGGCGGGCCGGCATCCGGTCGTGCTGACCTTCGACGACAGCACGATCAGCCAGTTCGCGCTCGGGGCCGACGGGCGGCCCCGACCGGACACCGCGGTGGGGATCCTGCTGGACGCCGGACGCCGTCATCCGGGGTTCCGTCCGGTGGCGACCATGTTCGTCAACGGGAGCCCGTTCAACGATCCCGGCGGCCGGCGGACGCTGAGCTGGCTCCACCGGCACGGCTTCGAGATCGGCAACCACACCTCCACGCACGCCAATCTGGGCTCGTCGAGCGCCGCCGTGGTCCGCAAGGAGATCGCCGGCAACCAGAAGGCGATCACCGAGGCGGTGCCCGGCATGACGGTGCGGACGCTGGCGCTGCCGTTCGGCATCAAGCCCCGGCCGCCGGCGCTGGCGCGGCACGGCGAGAGCGGCGGCGTCCGCTACGACCACCAGGGGATCTTCCTGGTGGGCTCGAACCCGTCGCCCTCGCCGTACGACGCGTCCTTCGACCCGCAGAACATCCCGCGGATCCGCTCGCAGGGCCCGAAGGGCCAGGACGCGAAATTCGCGTCCGCGCACTGGCTGGACCAACTCGACACGCCGGAGGGCGACCGCTACACCTCCGACGGCGATCCGTCGAAGATCTCCTACCCGCGGGCCGCCACCACGCAGATCGCGCCCGCCTGGCGGAAGATGGCCCGGCCCTACTGAGCCGGCGACGGCCGGCCCGCCCACGGCGGGCCGGCCTCATCCGCTCCTCGCGTCCCGGTCAGGGGCGTCCCGGTCAGGGGCGTCCGGGACCGGGACGACGCCGGACGAGGAGCAGCGCCCCTCCCCCGGCCAACGCCGCGACGGCCAACGCGCCCAGCCCGACCCACAGCCAGCCGCCGCTCCCGCCGTCGTTCGCGGCCGTGGGTGTCGCGGTCTCGGTGACGGGCGGCGCCTGCTGCTCCGACGAGGCCGGGGCCGGGGTGCTCGCCGTTCCCTCGACGGTGAACTCGTACGTTCCCGTGACCGGGTGGCCGTCCGCAGACACCACCCGCCAGGCGACCGTGTACGTCCCGGGCTCCAACGACCCCTCGATCGGCAGCGTGACCTTGGTGCCCGTCACCGTGGGCTTCGGCCCCTGACGCCGCTGCCCTCGCGGGTCGGTCAGCACCACCTGCGGCAGCATCACCTCGTCGGTATAGGTGAGCGCGATCTCCGATGGGGACGGCACGGTGGCGTCCTTGGCCGGGGACGACTCCTTAAGGGCCGTATGGGCCTGGGCCGACGGCGCGGCGACGCCGACGACCACCAAGGCCGTCAGCAGCGCCGCCACCATCGCCGCAGCCCGGCGGGCGGCGGCGACGAACGTCATGGACATGACGAGATCTCTCCGTTCGATCGTTCGATGTCAGTGCGTCGCGAACACCGAACGGAACGGCGGGCCCCGCAGCCCCACCGAATGCCGCAGCGCCGCCGCGCGGGGACGCCCCGCCGCCCGCACCACGGCGACCACCCGTCGCCGCACCGGCACCGGGACGGGCCCCGCCGGAACGGCCACGCACGCACGCGCGAACGCGGCCAGCCGGCGCGCCAGCGACCAGGCCAGCCGCTCGCCCCGCCACAGCCACCACGCCGACGCCGTCGCCGCGGCGACGTGCGCGAGGGTCATGCCGGGGCCGGCGGAGGCGGACACCGTCTCCGCCACGGCCGCACCATGACCCGCATGTCCCGCATGTCCCGCTTGGGATCCCGGCCCGGCCGGCACGGAGGACCCCGCCTGCATCGCCGCGAACAGTGCGTGCAGACCGAACTGGCCGCCGAGCAGGCCCCCGAGGATCGTCCACCCCGAGCGCTCATGCCCCGCGAGCACCCACGCGACGACGAGCACCCCCGGACCGCCGACGGCCACCCCCGTCCACGGCACGCCCGCACGGGAGGCCCAGACGTGCCCGGCCAACGTCAGGGACACGCACACGACCGTGAAGGCCGAGGCGCGCAGCAGACGATGAGGCGGAGGCACGGTCATGACCGCTCCATCATGCCACCGCCGCCCACCCTCCCCGATCGAACACATGTTTGACAGCTCGCCTAGACTGCGGGGCATGACACCTCCGTTCCAGGCGTCCCTGCTGACCTGCGAGGACGAGGCCCGTCCCGGTCCCCTCGGCGGCACGGTCCGGCGCACCGCCCTCACCCTGGGCGCCTGGATCGACCTCCGCCCCACCTGGATGGGCGGCGCCGACGCCCTCTTCGAACGCCTCGCCGAGACCGTCCCCTGGCACGCCGAACGACGCCGCATGTACGACCGCGTCGTCGACGTCCCCCGCCTGCTGGCCTTCTACGACGAGCGCGCCACCCTGCCCGACCCCGCCCTCGACGAGGCCCTGCAGGCCCTCAACGACCACTACGCCGCCGAACTCGGCGAGCCCTTCCGAACCGCCGGCCTCTGCCTCTACCGCGACGGCCGCGACAGCGTCGCCTGGCACGGTGACACCCTCGGCCGAGGCCGCACCGAGGACACCATGGTCGCCATCATCTCCATCGGCACCCCCCGCGCCCTCCTCCTGCGCCCCCGCTCCGGCGACTCCCCCACCCTCCGCCACGACCTCGGCCACGGCGACCTCATCGTCATGGGCGGCTCCTGCCAACGCACCTGGGAGCACGCCATTCCCAAGACCGCCCGCCCCACCGGCCCCCGCATCAGCATCCAGTTCCGCCCCCGCGGCGTCCGCTGACCCCCGACGGTGCGCACGAACCCCCCACGATGCGCTACTCTTTCTGGCGACGGCAAGCCCCAAAGCCACCGTCACCCGGGCGATTAGCTCAGTGGGAGAGCGCTTCGTTCACACCGAAGAGGTCACTGGTTCGAACCCAGTATCGCCCACCATGTTGGCCCTACTAGAACCCTGGTCCTTCCAGGTGCCAAGTAGTAGGTCTTGCAAGGTCAGACCCGTGGCAGAGCCTTCCTCCTTTGGGAGGGAGGCTCTGTTGGTGTGTGGGGTGGTGTTGCTGCCGTGGGTGCCTGCTGCCTGCCTGTCGGTGTCCCGAACGGTCATGAGGCTGGCGAAGGGCTCCTTGAAGTCGTGACCGGTGATCGTTTCTTCTTCGACATAGAGCGCCTTGAAGATCGCTTGGTTGAGGAGGCGACGCTGGTGGTCGTTGCTGCTGAGGTAGAGGCGTTGCGGTTCGGCAAGGAGGAGGAGCGCCAGGGCGACGAGCTTGGCGCGGTCGGTGAGTTCGGTGTTGACGTTGGCCAAGCGGTCTTGGAGCTTGGTGCGCCTGGTGCCGATGGCTTTGAGCTTGGCGCGTGCTTTCTCCGTGGGGATTGTTCCGTCGGCGGCGAGGTCGAGCAGGTTGTCTTCGCGTGTGTCGAGGGTCTGTAGCTCGGCGTTGAGCTGCTGGTGGAGGAGACGGGTGGCTTCCTTCTCTTGGTGGACGATGTCGGTGAGCTGCTGCTGGAGGGTAGCGAGGTAGCTGGGGGCGAAGCGGATGGTGGCGTAGTGGTCTTCGACCATCGCTTCAAGCTTGCCGATGTTGAGGTGAGGCGTGGTGCAGTCGCCAAGCTGGCGGCCTCGGCAGAAGAAGTACTGGTAGGTGGTGCCGTGGCGGTTGGTGGTTTCTTGCATGATCATGCGCCTGGTGACGCCGTTGGCGCGGCAAGCTCCGCAGTAGAGGCTGCCTTTGAGGTAGTGGTGGTGGGTGCGGCGGCGCTCGTCGGCGGTGGAGCGGGTCTCGATGACCTCCTGCACCCGCTCGAATAGTTCAATGTCGATGAGCGGTTCGTGACGGCCCTTGATCTCTTCGCCTTTGTAGTCGATGTATCCGATGTAGTAGCGGTCACGGAGCAGGTTGGCGAGTTGCGATTCGGAGATGGCTTTGGCGGGGGTTTTGGTGGTGAGGCGGGTCAGTAGGCCCCGGTCGTAGAGTTCTTCGCATAGATCTTCGAGAGTGTAGTCACCGCTGGCGTAGAGTTCGAAGGCCATGCGAACAAGGTGGCCGCGTTCGGGGTCGATGATGACGGTGCGGACTTCCCTGCCCTCGATGTGTCTGCTGGTGTTGAGGTAGCCGAGGGGTGCTCGGGCGATGGTGCCGCCGTTTTTGGCTTTGTTGGCCATCTTGGTTTTGATGTCGTCGCCGCTGATGCGGACTTGAAGTTCGTTGGAGATGGCCATGATGCCTTGCATGGCGTCACCGAGGTAGCCGTCACCGAAGTTTTCTTTGGCGGAGACGAGGGTGATGCCCATTTTGGCGAGGTGGGCTTTGGTGGTGAGTTCTTCGAGGGCGTTTCGGAAGGCGCGACTCATCATGTAGACGATGACGTAGCGGATGGGCGGGCGGTGTTCCTTCTTGCGCTGCTGGTTTTCGGTGGCGAGGTAGGCCAGCATCTCTTGGAAGGCGACCCGCTTTTCCAGGCTGGTGGCGGAGCGGCCGGGTTCTACGAATTCCCGGGCGATGCCGACGCTGAGGGCTTCGGCTTTCTCTCTGCCGTGCTGGCGTTGGGTGGGGATGGAGTTGCCTTCGGGGTCGTGGTCGGCGTCGGTGTCCATTTGCTTTTTGGAGGAGACGCGGAGGTAGAGGACGGCCTCTTCGGCTTCGACACTCTCCTCGTCCCCGGGATACGCCTGGTGGAGGGTGGCCGGATCGGCGGTGACGAGGGCCTCGTGGTGGGGCGGTGTGCCGTTCGGGGGGTTCAGGTACGCGCTGGTCACGGGAGGTTCTCCTTTCGAGTTTCATGGTTGCTGTGGTTGGTCACGGGAGCGCGGCGAGCACGCTATTGGCAAATTGGCTAGTGCCGCGCTTTGGTGTATTCGTCTTCGGTACTGGCTGGCCCGTGGGGGTCGATGCCGCAGTCAGCGATGAGGCCCTCGATGTAACGACAGGCGTCGGTGAGGACGTCGTTGGGCAAGGGGCCGTAGCGGGCGCACAAGTAAGTGGGAAGATCGGGCGGAGTGAGCTCGCAGCCGACGCGTATCAGCAAGTCGGTCAGGGGCACGTCCAAGGCGCGTGCCAGCTTGTTCAGGGTGTCAGGGCGAGGCGAGTGGCTGGTTCGGCCGTTCTCGATGCGGGCCAGGCCGCCGGAGTTTATTCCCGCCTTCTTGGCCAGCTGCCGCATGCTCAGGCCACGCACTTCCGAAGTGCCTTGATGTACGCGCCGAATTTTCCGCCCTAGATAGTTGATCCTCTTGCATATCCTCACCTCTTTTGTCTTATGTGTCCCCATTTTACCTCAGCCGTTGCCAATTGCCCGAGTCCTTTAGCGGCCATTCCTTAACGTAATGGACTGGATACGCTCCACAAGGCGGCGCATCGTTCAAAGCGGCACTGGTGCTGCCATATCCGGGCGGTTAGGAAGTGCGTGGAGCTGGCGGCTGGGCAGCGAGGTACTGCTCCAGGCGGCTGGTCCAGGGCGGCAGCTCAGCCGTGTCGTGTGGCTGCTGGCGTAGTTGCCGGCATTCGGCGCGGAGTCGGTCGGCGTCGCCGTTACCGGTCTCGGCGAAGATGGCCATTTCTGAACTCGGCCCCAGGAGCGCGGCCAGTAGCGTGGCGATGGCTTTCGCGTCTTCAACTTCGATGACCTCGCCGCGCGCATCGGCCTCGTGAATGGCGATACGCAGGTAGGCGCTGACTCTTTCCAGGGCGGTGCCGCCCAAGGGGATCTCGTCGACTGGTTCGTTGTTGGTGTCCTCGGCGCGCTCAAGGTGGTCGGTGATGTAGGAGCCGAGGTGGGTGGCCCATTCGCCGCGTTCTTCTTCTGGCGCTTCGGCGTAGAGGGTGGCCAGTTCGCGCATCATCGGTTCCCAGGCGATGCGGCCGGTGACGGCGAAGTGGTGCAGCGCGCTGTCGTGCCGGTCCGGTTGCTGGTTGGCCAAGGCGCGGGCCAGGCTGCGCGCGCCCCAGTCGGGGACGATGCCGTCGTCCGGGGTCTGGGCGAGGGCTTCATCGATAGCCGTGCGCAGGCTGTCGTCTTGGTCGACCACGCCGGTCAGGTCGATGTCGCCGGGCGGCAGTCGTTCGTGTTCAGGCGTGGGCCTGGGGAATTCCATGGGCATTCCTCCTTCCATAGTTGATCCCTCCTTTCGATGGTTGTTACTTGTTTCGCCCCTGAGCCTCCGCAGAAGCGGGGACGGGCCGCTCGCCCGTCATAGCGGCGCGGAAACCCTCGGTTGTGACGACGTGGAACAGTTCCGTCTGGACGTGGCGGTCACGGGCCAGGGCGATTTCAAGCACACCGCGACGCTGTTCGTCGGGCACCACCCACAGCACGCCGGGAAACAGCCCATGCTCGGCCTGGTGCTGACCGGTGGCGGCATACCGCTGGTAGACGGCGGCTTTGCGCACCACCACGCCAGGGTGCTCGGTGGCCCGGTCGACCTCGATGAACAGGTGGTCTTCGTAATCGCCCGTGGCGGTGATGGTGAACAGGTCAGGCTTGAGCCAGGCCGGTGCGCCGTGGGCGGCGAGGTAGCTGCGCCAGCAGTCGGGCTCGGTTTCCAGCCGCACCAGTTCGACCGCGCCGCTCCGGGCGAGTTCGTGCAGCCGGACGGCCAGTTCCGCAACGTCCAGGGTGTGGGCGGTGAAGGCGGTCGACGGTTCCAGGTAGCGGCGGCGGGTCGGATCGCCGTGAAGCGTGCGCAACAGCCGCTCACCGCTGGCGCCGAGCTGCCAGACGATGCCGGAGGATCCCGCCCGTGCGCCGCCGATGCGCCGCCCCAGGCGGGCCACCAGGCCGTGTGCCTCCAGCCGGGTCAGCACGCGCATGGTGGCGGTCGAGGCCGCCATTTGGCTGCTGTGCCGCTCCCCCTCACCATGAACAAAGTGCAGCCGCCGGATCAGGGCGGTGGTGAGGAGCCGGTGGTCGCGCAGGTCGTCCAGCACGGCACGGTCCCGCTCCGACAGCTGGGCCAGCAGCTCGGCCACGTCGCTTCTCGTCATGACCGGGCCTCCAGGCGGCTGACTGGCAGCCACAGCGGACGAGGGCCGAGGCCGGACGGGAAGCGGGAAAGACGACCGGAAGGGCGGTCAGTCCCATCCCGCCGGCCGCCATTCGGGCGGAACAACCGGGCGGGATTACTGGGAGTGAACCTCGCGAACCTGCGGGTGAAGACACGGGCGAACAGACGGGTCGGCATCGTGGCCGTGATCGTCACAGTCCTCATGGCCGCCTCCGTTGCCGACGTCCGACCGGCCCCGGCGGCGATGGCGACGGCTCGACCGGTGGCGGTGGCAGCGGCCCGTAGCGCTCGGCCACGGCTGCCCGCACCCGCGCCGGGTCGGTGGTTGGCGGAGGTGGCGGCAAGGTCTTGACCAGCGCCCAGCCAGACGGCAACCCATCGGCCACCAGGTTGGCGTACGCCTGGTAGCGGCCCAAGGCCATGAAGTCCTCGGCCACCAAACCCCGCGCCAGGCGAGCCATGTCACGGGCGTCATCGTGTTCGGTCGCGAACACGAGCTTGCTCCGCCCGTTGATGTCGATGGCCGTACGCAGCTCGGGCGGGAACTGGCTGCGGAACTGTGAGGCCAGGAACCAGCCGACGCCCAGTGAGCGGGACTGCGCCAGGGCGTCTGCCAGGGGTACGGGCAGGCCCGTGAAGCGGTGGGCTTCGTCGATGAACACCATGCCCGGTCGGCCGCTGGGATCGGCTTCACCGGCTCTTTCCTGGATGGCCTGCCAGAGGTCGGCCACCACGAGATTGCCGAGCAGCGTGGCGGTGCCGCTACCCACCAACCCCTCGTTCGCGGGCACCAACACGACCTTGTTGTCTCGGAAGACGTCGCGCAGCCGGAAGCGGCCCGACCGCTGATCGAGCATGCGCACCAGTGCCGGCCGCAGCAGGAACTGACGCAGCTTGTTCAGCGGTGCAGCGATCACCGCCGCCTGTGCGCCAGGATTTTGATCTTCGTACCAGCTCCAGAATCCCGCCAAGGCGACGTCGTCCTGGATGGCTCCGACCAACGGCCGCCGGAACGGCGCATCGGTCAGCAGGCGCGGCAGATCGACGAGTGTGGCTGGACGGTCGGGTGTACTGGTGCGTGCCAGCGTCCGCAGGCTGGCCGAGAAAATGTCGGCGGTGCGCGGCCCCCAACCGTCATAGAAGACCGCCTGGAAGACGGCCATGATGCCATCGACCACGACATCGGGATCCCGGCCCGCTACGTCCAGGGGGTTGAAGCCAACCGGCGAGGCATTGCCAGCGTTCAGCTCGACCACATCACCGATGCGGTGCGCCGGTACGCGCGCCATGATGTCGTCAATGAGCTGCCGTTTGGGGTCGAGCACCACCACCGGGCGACCGGCAGTGATGTCGGCCAGAATGAGGTGCAGCAGCGCCGTGGTTTTTCCCGAGCCTGACGGCCCGTAGGCCACCCCGTGATACGTCTGATCTTGCGGCGAAATGCCAAGCAGGCGGCTGTCACCGGGTACCGCACTGCGGGCGAAGACACGCCGCCCGCTGTGGACATTCGCCGCCGCGCCTAGCAGCTTCGGATGGACGGGTGGCAGGCCGGGCAGGTCACGTTCGTCGTTGCGATCGTTGTCGGCATACGGCCAGCCGAGCAGTGTGGCGACCTCGCTGACGCCCAGCTGCAAGGGCCAACGCCACGGCCGCTGCGCCGCGTTCAGCCGCTCGGCCGGTTCGCGGACCAGGTGCAGCCGCACGCCAGGACTCTCGGTGGTGGCCAGGGCACCGAGCACAGCCGTGATGAGCTGACGGCGGCGCTCCGGGGTAGCAGCCGCCACCCCGACCCGGACGGTGGCCGCAAAGCCCGCCTGACCGAGCCGCCGGGCGACGCGGGCACGGCTGTCGCCGCTGGCGGCAGGTTGCCCCTTGGTCAGCAGCGTCCAGAGCGAAGCGGCAGGCTCCCCCACCCGAGCGGGCACCGTCCGCGGCGGGCGGGCAACACCGAGCACGGTTTGCACCACCAGCGCTTCACCATCACCGAGCGGCCCCGCCAAGGCAGACAGCAGCGCCCGGGTGGTGGCCTCGGGCGCATCGGTGGTCAGGGGCAATCCGGCCGGATGCTGCCGTAGCCGGGCTACGGTCTGCACCGGCACGCGCCGTACCGACCGGCCGTTCGCTGCCAGGTTGAGCCGCGTGCCCGGCAGCGCCGCGACCAGCTGACGCTGCAGCCTGCCGATCCGCTCGGCCGGGGCGCCCAGCAGGAAGCGCACGCCGTCGGCATCGGCCCGTGCTTCCAGCACGATCCCCGCCGGGCCGGGCAGCGACGCCAGATGCCTCAGCCACTCCACCACCTGCCCGACCACCAGCGGACGCGGCAGATGCAGCTCCCCGAAAAGCAGGCCCGCCGCCTCACTCATTGGCGGCCTCCCTCTCTTCGTTCTGGGCCTCGTCGCGGGTTTCGTGGGCCTGGCCGCCGGTGCCTGCTGCGGTTTCGTGCTCAAGCTGGGCCTGGCGCTCCAGCTCGGCCTCGGCCAGGCTGAGCAGGGCACGACCGAGCTTCTTCATGTCGGGCGGATCCTTCCGTTCACCGATCACCCGGAAGCGACGCTCCTGCCGCCGCTGACCGTTCCTCCTGTTTCGTTTTCCCATCACTTACCTCCTTTCCGCTTAAGTGCTGACAGTTGTAAGCACATTCCTTTTACATGTTCCGCATAACCGGCGATCCGTCAAGAATGTTTGTGCATTTCACAACACACCCGGTGCCCTGACCGCCGTTACACATGCGAGGTGTAGAACCTCGCAAGCATTACCACTGTGAACGCCGCAAGCGGACCACCGCCACCACGACCCAGATAACCGCCGCCAGCACGAGCATGCCGATGAGCCACGGCAGCAGCGGGCGCAGGCAGGCCACCGTCAGGTTCAGGGCGATCACCGTGCCGAGCAACAGCAGACTGGCACGAAAGGCCGTTTGGAACGGGTGCTGCCACGGACCTTCCGATTCACTCACCGGGTCGCTCCTTCGGCGTGCGCTTGCGGTCACTGGGCACCGGATAGCCCGGAATGGTGATGTCGGCAGCGACCTCGTCTCCCCAGACGAACCATGGCCGATTACTCGAAGGACGCCGCCGCGCGAACAGTTCCAGGTACGGCCCCTCCGATACCCTCTCGATAACGGCGTACTGTTCCTCGGGCTTGTGCGAATGGTCTTGCACGGGAGCGTTGATCCAGGTCGGCTGGGAGCGGAACCGCACCGGTGCCTTGCCGCGCGTGGCGAACAGCAGCGTTTCGCTGGAATTGCGCAGATAGTGGCCGAGGCCGAGGTAGAACTTCACCCAGGTCAGCGGCGAGCGCACCGTGAAGCCATACGCTTCGGCCACGTCGTAGCCGAACCGCAACGTGGCGTTGGTCGTCCACAACCACAAATGGGCGTCTTCCTCGGCCAGATCCGCCACCGGCAGGGCCATGATCCGCTCCAGGCTCATCAGCGGATAATGGCGCGCAGCGCCACGCCCCCCACCCTGATAGGTCGGCCAGGGTGGATCGACCAAAATGGTGCGGAACTTGCTCGGCACGGGCGACGAGTGGGGATGCTGCTCGGTCATGACATTCTCCTTTCTGACCCCGATATGCGTTCACCTGAGTTGTCTTCGGGATCTCGCGGCTAGTTATGACGGGAATTGATCTATGGGGCAACCGTCGATCCGGCCGAACATTCGGCCGAAGCTTCGACCGGATCGACGGGGGCCTGCCTCTGGTCGAGACGTGGGAAGAGATGCGGGGAGCGGCGCCACGACACGCCGTTGTGAAATGCGCGACGACGCCGACCGATTTACGGCTCTGGCCGCACCCAACTCCCGGGCCGATGCGCCACCAGACTGGCGAACAGGGCTCGGGCGACTGCGCCGGGTTGTGCCCTGTCCCCGATGCGGCTGATGGTCACTCCCGGTGGGAACAGCGCAGTGTCGATCTGGTGGTCGAGGACGACGGCATGCACCTGTCCGGGAAAGGCCGCCAGGCTCGCCAGTACCGCCAGCGGATCGGAATCCAGGAGCTGGAAGTCCGACAGCAGCACCAGCGTCGCCGCGTGGTCGGGGTGCGTCTGCGCCAGGGCCACCGCTCGCGCCAAGGACGGGGCCAGCACGCTGGACCCTGCCCCGTCCGGCGGTAGCCGCAAGCCACTGCGGAGTTGCTCCAGGCCGCGTCGGGTCAACGGCACCGGCAGCACATCGCCGCTGCACGGCGAGTCGAAATGCAGCACCGCCGCCAGCTCCCCCGACGTGCCCGACCGCGCCACCAGCTCGAAGGCCCGCTCCACCTCGGCAAAGCGCTGCGAGGCCGGATCGGTGCCGCTCGGCGCCACCACCGAGCCGGAATTGTCGAACAGGGCGATGGTCAGCGTCGGTCGTGACGAGGGCCGTCCGGCATGCCCCAGCTGCACCCCCGCCGCGACGACGGGACGCGGCGAGCCGGGCGGATTGCCACCGAGCAGACGGCTCGGCAACAATTTCGCGGGCAGCAGACGCGGGCGGCTCACTGGGCACCGTCCTGACGCCGTCGCCTCCCGATGACCCCACCGGCTTCCCCTGCCGCGAAGCCATGGCCGGTCACGACGGCGTTGTTGTGCTGGATCCGCCACGCCAACGCCTCCACCCGCTGCGTTGCCGCCAAGCCCCGCGCCTGGTGCTCGACACCCAACGAGCGGGCGGCTTCCGCGGCTTCGGCCTGACGCCGCAGCACCGACGCTGAACCCAGCCGCCGGAAATGCCGCTCGGCACTCCGGGCGCGCCTCTGGTAGGCGTACAGGAGATCGGCCACCTCATCGGCCGAGGCATAGCCCAGCAGGAACGACCCCATGGCGGTGGCCGCCGCCAGGCAGCCGAACATGGCACCAGCCGCCGTGCCTTCGGTACTGGCGCGCAGGATGAAGATGCCGACGCTCAGCAGCGCCATCACCACCAGCGACAACAGGCCGGCGAGGCCGACCAGCCGCGCGCCACGATCACGACCGACGAACAAGCGCTGATAGCGCCGTTCATCGTCGCTCAGCGTTTCCGGATCACGGGCACGGCCACGCGCCAGCCGCAGCGCCTTGACCTCCGACCCGACCAGGCCGGCACATCCGGCCGCCACTCCCGAGGCCAGCGCCTGCCCGAGAGCGATGGCGGGCACTTCCCCGAAGGAAACGGCTGCCGCCCAGACACCGGACATGTCACCGAGCACCAGCAGCGGCCAACACAGGGCGTAGCGCCATTTCGCGCCCGGCTCGCGCCGCGTATACGGCAGCAGCACCCGAGCAGCGTGCAGATAGGCGGCATTGGCCTCGCGCACCGCCAACTCCTGCTCGGCCAGCAGCACTTCGGTGGTGGCGGCACGACGTGCCAGGCCCTGGGCGCGCAGCTGGTGCGCACGAGCTACTTCTTCACCCTCGGCGGCCCAGGCCATCGCTTGTTCACCGGCCAGCGCCTCATACTCCAGCTCGACGTAGGTGGTGCCCAGACGCGACGGGCGCACCTGCACCCCGCCCACCTGGATACCGGATGGATCCCAACGTTCTCACGAGCCTGATAGCTGCCGGATCAGGTACCGGTGGCATCCTTCTGAAAATGGGCTATGACGGCGCTGTTGAGCGCATCAGGTCACGCAAGGAGAAAGCAGGTCTTTTCCTTGAGGAACGCAAGGCCGCATACGTTAATTTTCTCGATCTGAACAAGGCGCGGTTGGCCTATCGGAGACAGCTTCAAGAGCTGAGCTTGATCGCCAGAGCAGGAAAGCGAGTTAAGTCAGAAGTTCTTGAAGAGTTCCCCGACTCGCCAATGCAGGATCTAGTAGGCTCACTGGATGGCCTACGGCGCATAGCTCGCACAAATGATATTGTGACCATCGCTGAAAGAGTAGTGTCGCTTCACGGCGATGCGAGTGCAGCGATGCGTTTCTACATGACCAGCGAGGAGTTGACGTACGGACTCCCTCTATTCCTCATCGACAGGTTCTGCGAAGACTGCGAGCGGGAGTTCGTCGCCGCGTATCGCAGGGATCTGGGCATAGGTGCTCCCAAAGGTGCCCAGAAAGACTTTCCTGTGGTACAGCGCGCCCTACCCATGTCTATAGCTGATGCACAAATCCTTCTTCGCGCGTTCGTGTCAGCTTCCGGCGGTGAACCTGAAGCTGCGGGGGTAGTTTGGCCGGAAGTCGGCACAGGAAAGCCACTTACAGCCAAGGATTCTCGCCTCTTGAAGACGCCAAAATATCGCGCGATGCTCACAGATGAGAATGAAAGCTAAGATCGGCCGTTCTCTGGATCAGCCGAGGAACCCGCTTGCTCTCGGCGCAGATCCCACGCTTGTATACCTCGGATGACTTCATCGCCGAAACGAGCCCAGAACCGCCGAAACCTCGAGACCAACAGAAAGAGTGCGATCAGGCCCAGCGGAAGCCACAAGAGCAAATCAAGGCGATGATGTCCGCTTCTGGAGGCGGCAACTAGCGATCCGATCGACATAACAACGGCAGTCGCCATATTGCGGTAGAAACCAATCTGGTGGTTTAGAGTCTGCAAGTGTCCGTCGAGCTGCTCTTGGCGGAGCAGGGTATAAGCGATGTTGAAGCGCTGCTGGAAGTCAGCTGCATCCGGAAAGAGCTGCGCGAAGTGGTCTTCCACTTTCTGCTTTCGCGCATCATCGTAACGCCCACGATTACCGAACACACCGGCTGTCGATGACGGCCACGAGCCCGGCCTTGCACCCCATGCCAACGGTTGCAAGAAATTCGCCACGGCAACATTCAGATGACCCACAACGAAGGCAGCCGCTGTAAGCATAATGAGAACAGTTGCACTTGGACTGGCATTCGTGGGGACAATCTCGAACCCGTATAGGACAACTGCAATTATAAGGCCGCCAGGCAAAATGAAGCTGATGTACTCATATATATTGAACTTGTCCACTGAGCGGCCACTCCTGCGGGGGCGAGTAGCTGATCACCCCAAGGGGTGATGTATGACCAGTCGAGCCGCCCAGGATACCACTAAGTGATGTCGTGGATGCGCTCACCCTTGTGGTTGTAGATCCAGATGTCGCCATAGTGTGAAATCTGAACCTTGATGCTGCCGTAATAGCGGGTTGATAGAACCTTCGCACCATGGCTTGCGTATTCGTCCGAGGCGTCAGTCGATGGTTTCTTACCCACAGAGCAGATAACTGCCGTGGGGGACATAGCGTTCACCGCGTCTTCGTCATACCCGGACTTTCGCCCATGGTGAGAAGCTTTGAGGATGTCGCACTGCAGGGCAGTCGCGCCTGGGTTGTCGAGCATAGAATCCCACGCAGGACCTTCCGCGTCACCCGGGAGGATGACGTTCCGGCCACCATAAGAGATCTTCAGCACGTATGAGCAGTCGTTGTATGAATCCTTATTGTCGCAGGCGTCAATGAGGTCCTGCGTCGGCGAAAGGATCTCGATATTGTCATCAGTCCAGTACTCCCCCGTCGCTCCTCGAAGATTCGTGAGCACCTTGTGCTGAGATTTATCAGGACCTTCCCCTTGCCGGAGTTTGCTATAGATATCCCAATCAATCCAGGCGTAAGGAGAGTTGGTGAAGCTACTCTCCTCACACTCTTTGCCGTGCGCCACATCCCAGAAGTTGTCAAGCGGAACCTTTTCCTGCCAGAAGAACCGATGGAGCCCACTCATGTGGTCCATGTCTGGATGCGTTTGGATGTAACGGAAGACGGATTTGCCCGAAAAGTTCGCCGCATAATAGTCGTGCGGATCGACCAGGAGAGACTTGTAGTACTCCTCCCAGGTGCGCTTTGCCTCCACCAGTCGCACAGCCTTGAACTCAGATAGCGACAGCCCCTTGGCTTCGGCCAGGGCAGCCGCATCCTGCTCGGGCAGGCTCTTGGAGTTGTTGATGTCGATCATCATTAGGCGACCGGATGGAAGTTCAACAAAGGTGCAGTCACCGTGGCCAACGTTGAGGAAGTGCAGAGTGAGCATGTGAGCCTCTCGGAGATGGGAAGGGCAAGTTGTTGCGTCCTGCGCTGCTCTACGCCGTCATGGCAGGCATCACGGGCCGCTTGTCGTCTCAACCCAAGCAAGCCCGCCACGAAGACACTCGAACTCGCGTTCGAGCCGAGACAACGTTAGCAGTCGATTACGACCTCCAAGTCGCGACACGCCGAAGATGGTTAGTGTCGTCCAGATTTATCCGGCTTCGTGGTAGGGGTCAGGCTCAGGTGGATCGCCTCCCACCCCGCCTCGGCCTCATCCTCACCCCACGCTCCAGCAGGCGGCTCCGCACCGTCATGTCACCAACGCCCATACGCTCACCGATGCGAGCCAGTGACCAGCCGTCTTGGTAGAGCCTGACGGCTTCGTTGATCTGCTCGGGAGTCATGCCGGTCATGCGCATGGAGACGCCATGGCGCTTGAGGATCTTGCTGATGGTGGTGCGGTGGACGTGGAAGCGACGGCCCAGTTCGTAGACGGAGGCTCCCGCTTCGTAGGCCGCTACGACCTCCAGGGCTTCTTGATCCTTGAGCTGCTTGGCACGGCCTGGCAGATCCCGAGGGGGTCTTGCCGGGAGCGGTGCGTCAGCCGACGGCAGCTTGCGCAGGAGCGCCTCGAGGGCGGCGGCTTGGGTGCGGGGGTTGTAACAGGGGTCAACAGGGGCCACGCCCAGGTCAAAGGCCCTTTTCCCTCTCGCAGGGACGGGGCCTTTTTGGCGTCCGTGCGTGATTGGTGCGTGATCGTTCAGACCGTGCGCACGCGACGCTCCCAAGACTTGCGGACCTTGTCGTGAGCGTCCGGCGCCAGGTGGGCGTACCGCTGCGTCGTGGCGAAGGATTCGTGGCTGAGCAGGTGCTGCACGTCGTACAGCGCAACGCCGTCGATCACGAGCCGGCTCGCCGCCGTGTGCCGCATGATCTTCGGGGGGAAGCGGCGGATCCCGCGGCCTTGACCGCCGGGTACCAGAAGCGGTCGCGGAAGTTGCCGTCGTCGATCGGGCCGCCCATCGGGGCAGGGAAGACGAGCCCTCCGCACGAACCCTCCCCCGGCCTCGTGGTGCCGTCGGGCATCACCTTCGGGCATGTGCATTTCCCGGACCATCGACGCCCCGCTCCCAGCTCGAGTGCGGTCGCCTGCATCGTCGCCGGTGGTACGGGCACCACGCGATGCGAGCGCCGCGACTTGGGGTACTCCCGAAGGCCGTAGCGGGTCATCACCCGGGTCACCGCGACCAGGCCGCGGTCCCAGTCGACACGGTCGGTGTGCTGTCCATAGATCTCGCCGGACCGCAGACCGACGTCCATGCCCATCTCGACCAGGAGGCGCCACCGTCGCCCGAACCTGCGCTGGATGGTAGGGCAGGTCACCTTGAGCTGGTTCACCCACTCCTGGGCCTCGGCCCGGGTGATGGCGTTCAGCGGTCATTCCCCCCAGGCGGGCTCGCAGTGCGTACGCCAGATGCTCTCGGGCTTCCCCTGTGGCGTCCGGATCTTCTTTGTGGATGATCACGCGGTGGCCGCGTGGACTTTGTGGGCGGTCGGACATCGGAGAGCGAATCGCCCCTCTGCTGTCCGGTCTCACGGATCATGGCTGTGTCTCACTCGATCGTGTGTGGCTGGTGCCGGATCCGGGGTCTCTGCCATGTGGGGTGGCACGCGGGTGAGGTTGTGCCTCCTTTGGGGTGATTCGGTTCTCATTCGTTGTGGCCGGTCCCACTGGATCAGCGAGGGTCGCGGTGTGGATGAGACCGTGGCGCCGGATGTGGGCGGCTGGGCCGTGTCGTGGCTTGGCGGGCAGGGTGAGTACGTCGGCCGCTGACGACGGTGACCGAGGTCGTCTTCGAGGCGGTGCCGCCGGTACGGGGGTTCTCCTCGTATCGGGGCCAGCGTCATTTCCCGGGTTCGTACTACGCGGCGTGCATGGACGGGCATGTGGGGTTCGAGTCGGTGGCTTGAACGCGATCATCTGATGCTGCTGGACTTCGCTCCGGACATCGTGGGGCTCGCGTCGCAGCCGTTCTGGTTGTTCTGGGTGACTGCGGAGGGCAAGACCAGGTCGCACGTGCCGGACTATTTCGCTCGACGCGGAGACGGGTCCGGGGTGGTGATCGACTGCCGTCCGATGGGCCGGCGCAAGCCCCGCGACGTGGTGGCGTTCGAGGCAACACGGCGGGCGTGCGAGGCGGTCGGCTGGGAGGACCGGCTCGTCGGTTCCGCAGACGAGGTGCTGGTGCGGAACGTGAGGTGGCTCGGGTTCGCGGCACCCTCGCCATCACGATGAGGATATCGCCGGGCGGTTGATGGAATCCTTCGCGGGCGGAGCCCCATTGTTGGCCAGAGTCGAGGAGATCGGCGACCCGATCGCGGTCCTGCCGCGTCTGTTCCATCTGCTGTGGTCGAGGGAGCTGGTCGTGGATCTGACGGTGCCGTTGCACATGGCGGCGATGATGTCTGTTCCGGCGGCCGCGTGATGGGCGCGCGGGCGTCTAGGCCTGTCCTGCGGGTCGGCGACTGGGTGCAGCTCGATGGCGGTGAATCCCAGGTGGTGGCGTTGGCGGGGACGTCGGCCAGGCTCAGGTCCGCGGTCGGTTCTGAGATGGTGGTGCTGCTGCCGTTCTTGCTCGGCTCACCGGGGTTCGCGGTCGTCGACGGTGCGCCGTTCCCGGAGCTGGAGCCGTTCGGTCTGCTCGACGGCCTTCCTGAGGAGGTCATCGCGGCGGCGAAGGAGTGGGAACGCCACATCGTTGAGGTGATCACCGGGCTGCCTCCCGAGGCTGAGCCGGGTGCCGTTCCGCGACCTGAATACGATCCGCAGACCCGGACGGTGAAGGAACGGGCGGCCGCGAAGGCGGCTGAACTCGGGGTGGGGTTGCGGACGGTGTTCGTCCGGCGCGCTCGTCACGTCGAGCAGGGCTTGTGGGGCTTGGTCGATCAGCGGGCGGTGCGGGAGTGGCAGGCAACGGGGCGGGGCGATGCGAGGGTCGTGCAGGCCGTCCGGGAGGCGTTGGACGCCGAGACGCAGGCGTCGACGGGGACGCGTTCGCGGTTGATCTGGAAGGTCACCAAAGCTCTGGAAGCCGTCCATGGTCCGGGAGTGGTTCCGCTGCCGGGGAGGACGACGTTCTACCGGTTGATCGACTCCCTTTCGACGGGCCGTCACACGTTCGGGTCGGCGTCGACGCGGCGGCAGTTGGCGAACCGGCCGGAGGGTCCGTTCGAGCCGACGTCGGCGGATCGGCCGGGCGAGCAGGTGCAGATCGATTCCACGCCGCTGGATGTGATGGTGCTGCTCGATGGCGGGGTGACGGTGCGGGCGGATCTGGCGATCGCGGTGGATGTCGCGACGCGGACGATCTGCGCGGCGGTGTTGCGGCCGGCGGGCACCAAGGCGGTCGACGCGTCGCTGTTGTTGGCCAAGATGTTGGTGCCCGAGCCGATGCGTCCGGGCTGGTCGCAATCGTTGGCGATGTCGAGGTCGCTGTTGCCGCACGCGTCGTTGATGGACATCGACGCGCGGATGGAGGCGGCGGCAAAACCGGTGATCGTGCCGGATGGCGTGGTGATCGACGGCGGCAAGGTGTTCGTCTCCGACACCTTCATGCGGGCCTGCGAACGGTTGGGGATCTCGGTGCAGCGGGCTCGGCAGAACACCCCGACCGACAAGGCCGTGGTGGAGGCGACGTTCCCGTCGATCAACACCTTGTTCACGCAGTATCTGGCGGGCCACACCGGATCCAACACCGACCGCCATCGGCAGTGGCGCGGGCGGCAACCTGGTGTTTGAGGGGATCAAGGCGTTCTTCGGCTGATGCAACGCGGGCTGGATGCGCCTGCTTCGAGCATCTTTCAGCTCTACCTGCAACCGAAAAGTACAGGTTGAGTTTGAACAAGATCAGCCTGTCTCAACCCGCCGCGTGGGCATGCAAAAACCACATCAGCACCGTTGTCCGAACCGTGGCACGCTCTCCTACGTGAACCGGCCGAATAACGACGAGCGCTCCGAAGCCCCGACACATGCTCGCGGGCCGGTGCTACCGGGCCTCCTCATCGAGCTGATCGCGGCCGGTCAATGGCGGCACCCCGGCGACGAAGTGGTGCACGCGATCATGCCGTGGTTCAAGGACCCTGTGGACCTCCTCACCGGCCTCGATCAGATCCGGCGGGAATCCCGCGCACTCGACCGCTTGGCCGACGACGAATCCACTGCTCGGATCTTCCGGCTGGCCCGAGGCGGCTCCGCCACCGAACCGGTCCAGCTTCCATGGCTCGACGTCGACCTCGCCATCCTCATCGCGGTGAACCGAATCCCCGGAGACGATGTCGCCATCGCCCTGGACTACCGCACCAGCAACTCCGACCCCCAGGTCGTCGCCGGCGACGCCTGGAGCGCCCCCCACCGAGGCGACTGGCGCACCGTCGCCCCGACCTTCTCCGCCTTCGCAGCGGCCCTGAACCTCCCGGGCCACGGCACCATCGCTACGTCGGCCCCGCCGAGATCCGCGATCGCATCCACCCCGGCCGCTGCGGGCACGCGATCACCTCCCACGACGACCTCGCCGCCTGGTTGACGGGGCGCACCGAGCAGCGCCCGGACGAACCGTTCACCTTCGTCATCGACCTGAACGAAACCCTGCTCCTGGCCCCGCAACGCAGCGAACACGTCGCCTGCGCGGGCGGCGAACCCGTCCTGGGCGCAGGCGAGGTCACCTTCACCCCGGCCACCGGCCGCTGGACGGTCTACGAAATCAGCAACCAGTCGACCGGCTACTGCCCGGACGTGACGTCCTGGCCGGTGGTGCGAGCCGCCCTCGACCGCGCGGGCCTCGACCATCCACCTACCTGCACCCACCCGATCACCTTCCGCCGCTGCCCTCGGTGCCACGAACGCAACATCGTCAAAGACGAGCACTACGTCTGCGCGCTCTGCGACGCGCCGCTGCCCAACACCTGGAACATGGACCGGCCAAACGACCACCCCACCGAAACTGCAAAGTAAGTCCGAACAAGATCACCGGTGCTGTCCGGACTCACTCTTCAACCCGCAGGTCAGCGGAACCGGCCGCTGCAGAGTTCACCCGGAACGGACAGGAAACGAAGTCGCAACCCGTACAGAGCCGGCGGCGGCATACCCCTCCGGTCCCGGTAGACGGCGGCGAAGGGGAACCTCCCCCAAGGGGCCAAGCGGAGCAGGCGCGGACCCTGCCCGGCCCCGTCCATCCGGGCCAGGCGCGCGACGACGACCCACCCGACGTCAGTAGACGTCCCACGATCCGCCTCATCGCCGGCGCCGAGCACAACCCACCCGCACTCGAACGCGACGACGGCCGCGCCCGGCTGCGCGAGGTCCTGGAGGACCTGCTGCCCGACACCGGGCGGCGCCCCCGGTGGCCGGCCACGACGCGCTGCTGAACTCCCGCCGCCGGCCGCCCCCGGTCGACGGGCACGGCCGCAGCCGGCGGCAGCAGATCCAGCAGTTCGTGGGCATTGATGTGATCTCGGGCTTTGGTCCGGGCCCGGATGCCGGGCTGATGATCATGGCCTACGACGTGGTGGTGGAGATGGTGGGCGGCCCCTACGACGGGCACCGCCAAGCGCTAATGCGCACCGAGGACCTGCAGGCGCCCCCGGGAGAAGCTCGGCACCTGGAAGCTCAGCGGCGACCACCCGTGGCCGCACGACGTCCCGGACGGGTGCGTTCCGCGCGCCATGTACGAGCCCGAGGAGGCCCCGGCGCCGGTGAAGCGGTGGACCTACCGGGAGCTGATTTACACCTAGACCTCTTCCCCAGGGCCTCCCGGTAGAGGGATCCCTCTACTCCGGTAGACCCCCCGGTAGGCCCCTGTGACCTGCGCGGTAGAGGGAGGTAGAGGGGGTCCGGGGAGCACGGTTCAGCGGGCGGCGCAGGCCAGTGCGGCATAGCCGTGGCGGCGCATCCACAACTCGTGGGCCTGGTCGGGCCAGATGGTCCGCCAGTGCGGCCGCCCGAGCCGGGGGTGCGGAAGCGGTACGTCTTGGACGTGGTCGTCGCGGTGTACAACCTCGCCCAGCGTTTCCTGCACCAGATCCTCGACCGGATGCCTGTCCCCGGTCAGCGACCAAGCGGTCCGGAACAGGTGCCCGCTCCGCGCTGATGCGAACTCCACGAACTCCTCGTCCGCCACAGCGGGTTCCTCCGTCCCTCGACGTCACCCCCCAAGACGCCCCGACCCGAGCATCCCGTCACACGTTCCGGCCGATTCTTGCCCGGGCCTGCTCAGGGCGGACCGAGTAACAAGCGAGCAGCAAACGGTCTGTCATATGAACACGGATGCGTTGGATTCTGTCCTTCGTCGAAACAACGCGAACGCTCACGGGAAGGGATACTTCGTTGTTGAAGCATTGGAGCGCGCGCGCCGCGCTGGTGGGCGGCGCGGTAACCACGGTGATCATGGCCGGCGCGGGGATCGCCCAAGCCGACGACACCTGGCTGATCCTGTCCGATCGAGACGGCCGCCAGATCGGCCACATGGTCCACCTCGACCCCGACCCGGACCGTTTCCGGATCTGCGACGACCAGCGCGACGGCTACGGCGTCACCGGCACCGTCTACCGATGGAACGGCGTCGGCCAGACCGGCTACTGGCAGAGCCTCGAATCCGCGACCGACGGCAGCGACGCCGGCTGCGACACGATCAGCGTCTCGATCACGAACTACCTGCATTACCGCATGGTGCTCTGCTGGGACGGCCCCGGCGACATCTGCACCCGCGTGAACTTCGACGAGTAGACCCCTCGCGCATCCCGTTACCCCCCGCCCGCCGGCAGCGGGAGAACGAGCGCGTCGGAGAACGGGGGCCTCCGCCCGGAACTCCCCGGCCCCTTCCGCCAACCGGAGCGCAGATACCAGTCGTACGGCTGCCCTCCGATCACGGCCGCAAGGGTGGCCAAACGCTCGGCACGTCCGTTCAGCAACGCGTCGAGCGGTTCATTCTGGGATGGATTGCGTGACCATGCGTTCGAGGGCGGCCGGTCCCGCCGCGCCCACTGCCGGGCGTGGCGGGCCGGTGCCGGATGAGGGTCGCGTGGCGCCACGGCCCTCCCGCGTTCCTCTCCGGCGGATCGTTCAGCCGCCGGATGCGGCCGGGCAGGTATATCCGGAGGTGGACACCCCCGCCGGAAGATCGTCGACGACCGACGTTTTGGTCACGGCGACGTCCGCGGTCGTGGTTCCGGGGGGCGGGGTGTTGCCGGTGCCCGTCCACACGCTGCGATGGCCGAGAAGACGGTAGGTCTTCGCGTCAAAGATCAGGTCCTCGCGCTCGCCGGGCCGGGCATCGAAGGTCACCGCGAGTCCCGGGCGCCCGGCGGCGTCGGTGGTGCCGCCGGTCAGGCGCGCTCCCTTGATCTGGCGAGCGACCGTGAACAGCGCCGCCTGGACCTTGGCGGGCGTCGGCGCGGAGGCCAGCGCTGCGAGGTTGGTCCACACGGCCTGGTCATGGCTGAGCTCCGCTCGCTGCCCGGCGTTCACGCTGTCGGCCAGGGCGCTGCGCAGCGGCGCCGGATCGGTGGGCAGTTTCGAGTGCGCGGCGTACGGCGCGTTCGGCTCGGTGGGCCGAGAGGCGCACGGCAGGAACCGCCCGCCCGTGTCTATGCGCGCTAGCTGCAATGCCCGGGAGGGCACCTTCCCACCTGGCAGCGGCACGAGCCCGAGCAATGTGGTCCGGCGATAGACCGGTACCGCGCCATCCGCGCGTCGCCACTCCTCGTATCGCACCTTGCGGAACCAGGAGGCATTGTCGTCGTCTTTGCCCGTCGCCAGCTCCAGCACGGTCGACTCTCGATACACGAACTGGCCGGGGCGCGGATCGATGTCGCGCCCGTCGCCCGCCGCCGCGGCGGCCCGGGTGAGCAGCTCGGCGGCGTCGGCCGGCGCCGGACCGGGACCGTTCCCGCCCGGCAACACGACGATGCCGGCGGTCGCCGCCGCGACGAGCCCGCCCGCCACCGCCGTCCTGGTGACCCACACACGCCGTGGCCTGCGCGCACGGACGCCGTCCGGCCGTTCCCCGGACGAGGTCTCCACCAGGAGCCGTTCCCGCACCGCGGCCAGCCGAGCGGCGCCGGGCTCGGCGGCCTCGCTCCACAACTCCCGCACCTCATGCAGGTCGTTCATCACGTGATGTCTCCCTTCTGGTCATGGACGGAAGTCGGATCCACTCCGCCGAGCGCCCGCTTCACCTTTGTCCGAGCTCGGTGCAGACGGGATCGGACCGTCCCCACCGGCAGCCCCAGAGCGTCGGCGACCTGCTCGTAGGACAGGTCCGCCCACGCCACCAGCAGCAACACGTCCCGGTCCCGGGACGGCAGTTCCGCGATCGCCCGGGCGAGCCGGCGCCCGCTCATCTGGGCGCTCACCCGCTCGACCGCCCGCTCGGCGACGCCGTCGGCCACGTCCGGCAGCACTCCGGTACGGACGAACGTCCGATAGCGGCTCACCTCGGCGCGTCGATGCCTGCGGATGAGATTGGAGGCGATTCCGTACAGCCATGGCAGCGCCTCGGCACGACCGAGGTCGTAGCCGGCCCGCCGCCGGAACGCCACCAGGAACGTCTCGGCGACGATGTCGTCGGCCTCGCCGTCCCCCAGCCTGCGCGCCGCGTACCGATGCAATCGCGCGCCGTACCGGTCGAACAGCACGGCGAACCGCTCCGGCTCCCGCCAGGAACGCTCGATCTCCTCGGCGTCACTGCTCGGCGAAACCTCCACGACAGCGGTTCTTGAGTTGCTCTTCACATACCGGCCCTCCTCGATCGGCGGCGACAACACCCCTCTTTGCCAACCGGCCCCAAGAAGGTTCACGCCCACGCTCTCAACCCCGAACAACCCCTGGTCGTGAGGACCGGCCGGGCGCAGGTCCCGCCCTGTCCGGGCGGGTCGCTGCGCTGGGCACGGCCGCCGTCACCATGACGGGTCACCATCACCCGGAACGGCCGCTCACGGCTGCACGTACACCGGCCGGCGCGGCGACCCGGTGCCGTGCCGGAGTCCGTCGAGCCCCTCGCCGTCGTCCTCTGCCACTGTCCCCGGAGACCGGGTGACCGGAGAGCCCAGGGGGTTGACCCTGCCTGGCGATCGGGCTAGAGCGGGTCCCCGCCGAGTTCGTCTCGCACGGCGACTCGAAGCCGCCTGCGGAGTTCAGCGGTGGCTTCGCGGGATGCGGGGGTGCCTTCACGGGCCTCGGCGTCGAAGGCGTCCATCCACTCCTCGGCGATTCGGCCACGCGTTCGCTTCCGAACGTCTCGACTCCGATCAGCACGTCGATCGTCCAGTCGATGCGCTTGGCCCAAGGCCACAGCTCGTCGAAATGCTGAAGGCTTTCCTGGTCATCCCGCGCCACCTAATCGGCCCGCTTGATCACCAGCTCGGTGTAGCGCAGGAAGGCGAAGTAGTCGTCCCTTCGTTCCTTGAACAGACGCGCCCGCTCCTCGGCCAGGTGGCCCCGCTCGACCACGCGCTCGGCATGGACGCGGCTCTGGGCATCGGCGAGCCAGGTGAAGCCCACTCCTACGGCGCCGCAGGCGCCGGTAACGACAGTTGCGACCCACTCCCACGGGCATCTGGGCATCGTCTCGCCCAATGCCCGTCTCTATGAGGCGTTCGCCTGGATTCGTCCCGTCCGGCCGCGAACGACGCGCACCCGGCGGGCTGGACTCCCTGGCTGCCGCCGTCGGGGGCGTGCGGGTCGGTGACACATCATGGCGACCCCGGTGACCTGCGGTGACCGACTTAGAGTTGCTCTACCTACATCTTGCTTCCGGCTCCCGCTCCACCCTCGGTGACCATCCCCATCGCCCACGGCGCCAACGACCCCCGAGTGCCCCGCCGAGAGGCCGAGCAGATCGTCGAGGCCCTCCGCAAGAACGGCGTCGACCACGAGTTCCGGCTGTTCGACGACGAGGGCCACCAATTCGGCAAGCCGCACAACCGGCTGGCCTTCTACGCCGCCGCCGATCGCTTTCTCGCCACCCATCTCGGCGGCCGCCACGAACCCGAACCCACCACGCCCTAGGACGGCCCCATGCCCTTCCACCGCCTGGACACCCGCCCCCGGGAAACCCCCGACCCCCCTGTCAGCCCGCACCCACCCGACCCCCCGAACCCGAGGCCCCAGCGCGGACTGATCCACCGCAACAAATGCAAGAGCCCCCTCCCGATAACGGAAGGGGGCTCTCACCGGCGTCGAGGTGGCGGGATTTGAACCCACGACCTCTTCGTCCCGAATAAGGTCTACCGAAGCCTCTGACCTGTGAGTTTCACAAAATCCCAGGTCAGAGGCGTGGCGTCACCTCTTCTAACCGGGTCTGACCCGGTCTGGCCAAGCCGTGCCTCCCACAGATTGCCCCACCAAGCGGCATGGCGCGGGGCAGCCCGACTCGGCGCAGCTTCCCTGGCCGCCTGCCGGCCTGGAACTGCATGGCCTGTGCGCCACCGCGATGGGCGGACAGCACAGCGATGCCGCTGAGACAGGCCGGTGTCAGCGTGCCCTTCGCTCCACAGCATCCGACACACCTCGGCGACTCAGTCGTGACTGACGCCGGCCGGCGCGGGCTTACCCCCGCTGTTGCACAGCGACGTGACCCCTATGGGGGGTTCCATCTGCGCACCGACCGGCGCCCAGGACCTCACCGACCTCCCGG
Source organism: Thermomonospora umbrina (assembly GCF_003386555.1). Classification (GTDB taxonomy): domain Bacteria; phylum Actinomycetota; class Actinomycetes; order Streptosporangiales; family Streptosporangiaceae; genus Thermomonospora; species Thermomonospora umbrina. The sequence goes on from NZ_QTTT01000001.1 coordinate 102,715, forward strand.
CCGCATGGCAAGGGCGGTCGGTGCCCGGTGCCACGAGCGTGAGGTCCGCCGAGCTCGGCGGACGCGAGCGGCGAGAGACCGGCCGGGAACGGGTCGGCGGCCGCTCGACGCCTAGTAGATCAGCGGTGATCCGACCAGGCTGTTGGTGAAGGTGCCCTCTCCATCGTTGTTGAAGTTGTAGGTGAAGTAGCCGTCGGCCGACCAGTCGTATGACGAATCGTAGTCGTAGGCGGTGCCCACCGAGCACGTCTCCTCTCCATTCCAGGTGGAATTGACTTCATCGGTGAAGTCGCAGGTCGCGTACGTGAGTACCGTATCGTTGGAGCTGCCGTTAAGGCGGCGTTCCATGCGGACCACGACCTTCAACGAGTCGAGCTTGTGCCCGCTGCCCACGGCGGGAAGGGTGGCCGCGCTCCATCCAAATTTGATCGACGCCCTCATGTTCCCGGAAGTGTCTCGGTGGACGCACGGAATCACCGACGTGTGGAGATCCGTCTTGCCGGGGAGAACGAACGTCAGGTAGTTCTTTTCGACATGGGTCTGGCACAGCGTGACCGCGGTCACGGCGGAGGCCGGGCTCGCCATCGCGACGCCGAGGCACAAGGCGCTAACGGCGCCGACGGTGAGGGTTTTCTTGAGCATTTCGTTCCTTTTCCGCCTTCTGGTGTGATCGCCTGGGAGACCGGTGAGGGGCTCCGGTCGGGTCGGCCCGATGCGAACGCCGGGCGGCGCATTTCTGCAATGGCCCGGTCCCACAACTGCGTGGCGGGACCGGACGGAGCTGCTGCCGGGAGCGGTGGCTCCCGTCTTCCTCCGATGCCGATGCCCGAGATCAGCCGCAGTGGTCGTCCCATCTGACCCATACGTGCACCGTTGGGTCGGGCCAGACGGAGCCGCCCCAGTCGATGCACTCGCTCGGCGCGTACACGTACACCGGCCCGGCGTACTGCGTGTAATAGCCCTCGTCCCGGATCCACTGCGAGTCGCGGGAGCGTTTGATCTGCGCTTTCATGTACTGGCGCGCCCCGGGCCTGTCGGTGACGGCGACGACACAGTTCCAGCCGTTGTTGTACGTCAGGTAGGTCACCCCTTGCCCGGAGTCGAGCTTGTCGATCACGGTGTAACCGGCGCCACAGGCACCGTTGTAATAGGCCGCGGCCTGAGCCGGAGCCGCCGCAGCGCCGACGGCGGCGACCGCCATCACCGCGACCGCGCCGGCGGCTGCCAGGGTTCGGTTGGTGCGCACGAGACCTCCTTGTTCAGCGTGCCGGGGAGGTGATATCGCAGAGGCGGGCACCTCAGCCGCAGTGATCGTTCCATCTGATGACAGAACTCGATATGACCCTCACCGAACCGCCCCAGTCGATGCACTCGCTCGGCGCGTACACATAGACGGGTCCGGCGTACTGCGTGTAATAGCCCTCGTCCCGGATCCACTGCCCGTCGCGGGAGCGTGCGATCATCGCTCTTATGTACTGGCTCGTCCCAGGGGTGTCGGTGACGGTGACGGCACAGTTCCAGCCGTTGTTGTACGTCAGGTAGGTCACCCCTCTATAGACATCGAGTTTGTCGATCACCGTGTAACCGGCGCCACAGGCACCGTTGTAATTTGTCGCGGCCTGAGCCGGAGCCGTCGCAGTGCCGACAGCAGCGACCGCCATCACGGCGGCCGCGCCCCAGCCCGTCCACGTGCGTACCAGGTGCATGAGATTCCCTCCCATGAATACCGCTCGAGGTCCTGTCAGCGAGGTGTCACCACCGGTCGGCCCAAGCGTCAGCCGGGAGACTGCTCACTTTCCAGGCCGGCTCCTGCTCACTTCTTGTTCACCGGGGTCAGGGCGAACCCGGCCGGGCCCGGCGAACGCGAGGCCGAGCCGGCACAACCGGCCGCTTGGGCTAGGCGCCGAGACGAGTCGTCCCAGGTCGTCGACTCCTTCAACGCCTGGACGGTCTCGTCTCGGCGGGGCTGCCGGTGGCCGAGGTGCTGGAGGAATGGCGCGACGCGAACGCCGAGACTCGAAGGCGGATGCGCGGACGCGACGTTGCCGACCCTGTCGGGGCCCTATCCGGTGGGCGCACAGACCGTCCGCTACTCCTCGGAGGAGCCGGCGACGCACGCCAACGACATCGCCGTGCCGGTCGGCCCCGGTGAGGAGTCAGGCCGGTCGTCTTGGCGCGGCCGCGTCGGTGTCTTCGCGTTGGGTGAGACCGACTCGTCCGCCGAGGTCGCGGAGACGGGCGACGGTTGCGGGTACTGCTGGACGGCGGTTCCGTAAAGTTGTCCCGACGTGACTTCGTCGACGCCGGCACCGCACGTCCGCCGGACGATCACCCGCTGCCGCCGGCCCTCCGCGACCCGTTGCCCTGCTCTGCCCAGAGGCGGTCGAGGTCGGCGAGATCCTCTTGTGTGAGGGTGATCGCGGAGGCGGCCATGTTCTCCTCCAGATGGGCGAGGGAGGACGTGCCGGGGATGGCGAGGACGGCCGGTGAGCGCGCCAACAGCCAGGCCAGCATGATCTGGGCGGCGGTGGCGTCGTGTCGGGCGGCCACCTTCGTGAGGCGTGCGTCGTCGGGCACCCCGAACCCGCCGAGCGGAAAGTACGGCACGTAGGCGATGCCCTGCCGGGCGCACGCGTCGAGCACCGCGTCGTCCTCGGGGGCGATCACGCTGTACCGGTTCTGGACGGCGGCGACGGGAGCGATCGTCTGCGCCTCCACGAGGTGGGCGGCGTTGACGTTGCTCACGCCCAGATGCCTGATCAGCCCCTCCTCACGGAGCCCGGCCAGGACGGCGAAGCGTTCCGCGAGGGACTCGTTCGGGGGGCCGTCGATGCCGCCGATCCGCAGGTAGACCAGGTCGAGGCGGTCGAGGCCGAGTTCCCGGAGGTTCTGTTCGACGAGGTCGCGGAGGTCGCCGGGGCCGGCCTCCGCGAGCCACTGCCGGTCCGGTCCCCGCCGTGGGCCGACCTTGGTGGCGATGACCAGGCCCTCGGGGTAGGGGTGCAGCGCGGCGTGGATGAACTCGTTGGCCGCCAGGTCCCCGAAGGCGTAGAACGAGGCGGTGTCGATGTGGTTCACGCCCAGCCCGACGGCGCGGCGCAGCACCGCCAGTGCCGTGTCCCGGTCTCCGGGCGGGCCTTGCAGTCCTCGTGCGGGGAGCCTCATCGCGCCATAGCCCATCCGGCGGATCCGGAGGTCTCCCCCGAGGGTGATCTCGTTCGTCATGGTCCCCAGCCTGCTGCGGAACGTCGACGCGGACGAGCCGGTGGCAGGTTGCTGCCAGATCGCGGAGACTGGGAGGACGATGACCGACGATCTGGACCGCAATGTGGTGCTGCGCGGCGAGCGGGAACTCATCGAACGGGCCGGGCCGCTGTTCCTCGGGGCCCGCGAGGAGTTCGCCTGCGCCGCTGCCGACTTGAACACCTGGGCGATGCCCGGCCTCCGCGAGCGGATCGTCGCGGAACGGCGGCAGAGCACGCCCGATCTGCCGGTCCACAAGCTGTACGGCCCGGGCGCCCTGGCCGACGAGGAGTCCGAGCGGCGGCTGGTCGGGCTCGCCGCCCGGGGCGTACGGATCCGGATCTGCCCCAACCCGTTGCCGCACGAGACGATCATCATCGACCGGCGGGCGGCGGTGTTGGCCGGGCCGCCGGTCCAAGGGGTGCGCACCTACACCGTGGTCCGCTCCCCCGGCGTCGTTCAAGGCCTCGCGTCGCTGTTCAGGGCGACCTGGGAGACGAGCGCGGACCTGGAGGAGTTCCGCCGATCCCGGCCGCCGGCGCTGTCACAGGAGGGCCACCGCATCCTGGCGGTGCTCGGCGAGGGGCTCAAGGACGAGGCCGCCGCCCGCCGGCTCGGCCTCTCGCTGCGCACCTACCGACGCCGGGTCGCCGAGCTGATGACGCAGTTGGACGCCGGGACGCGCTTCCAGGCGGGGCTTCGGGTGCGGGGTCTGGGGGCCGGCCCGCCGGAATGATCTCCTCCCGGCACAGACGGAACCCGATGTCGGCGGCCAGATGGTCGCCCCCCTGACCGGCCCGCCGTCCCCCGAGGGGCGCGACATCCGGAACAACACGGTGACGACCTCCGCGCAGTCCTTCGATGAGCCGCCTCGGAGGACCCTTTCGGCGTCCGGCGGCAGGGGCGGGGCGTCCGGCAGGTAGCCCTGCGCGTCGTACCGGCTGGACCTCCACTCCCACACCGAGCCGGTCATCGCGTACAGGCCGTAGGCGTTGGGCGGCAGGGACCGCATCGGCAGGATGGAGCACTCGTCGAAGCGGCCGAAGTCGCAGCGGTCGGCGGTCGGCGGCGCGTCACCCCAAGGGGGCGGCGGCCGGCGAGCCCGCCGCGCGCGGCACGTTCCCACTCGGCCTCGGTGGGCAGCCGGCAGCGGACGCGGTCGGTGCTCAGCCGGGCGCACAGGGCCTCGGCGTCCTGCCAGGAGACCGAGACCATGGGCTTGGTGTCGTAGCGGTAGGGGCGGTTCGGGTCCTCTCGCGGCGGGGTGCCGAACAGCTCGCTCGCGTCGACCTCCCCCCGGCGGGAGAGCCACTTCTGCCCGACCGCGTGGACGTGCCAGTCGACAGGCCCGCACCCGTGACCGGGAGTACGGCTTCTTCAACCTCCGCAGCGTCGGCAACTGGCACATGAGGGAACTGCTGGATCCGGGGTTCGACGCGCAGGTCATGCTGCCACCAGACAACCTGACCACCCGACGTGGAGCATCACCACCGGTATCCTTCCCAAGATCCAGGTCGAGAAGAAGGACGACGTGATCGCCCGGCTGGGCCGGTCTCCGGACCGCGGGACGCGGCTGTGATGGCGTTCGCCGCCGAGTTGTTGGCGGTCGGCCGCCGCGTCCACTCACCGGCCCGCACCCTCGCAGCACCGACCCGGGGCCTGGCCGACGGATGTATACGTAGATACACGAGACGTACTCCTTCCAGACCAACACCGGAACCGGCTCACTCGATAGCCCCGAGAGTGTCGGCGTGCCCCCTGACCGAAGATGCGGCAGGGACACCTGAGTCCGTTCGTGGCGGCATCTGAAGTTGGGGGCCGGACTTGTGCGGTCGTGGCGGCTTGACGTCCCGTGATTTCGCCGGAGTGGCCGTCGTGGGCCGGGATGGCGACGTGGTGTGAGCCTCCGCCCGGCCGCCCTGCGGCCCTGCGGTGTGATCTTGGTGGTTCGCTGCGGGCTGTGGGGTGTGACCGTCGAGCCGTGGCTCGACGGTCACCGTGCTTCTGTTCGTTTCGTGGTTCTCGGGGTTGGGCCCTCTCAGCAGGTGGCCGTGGATGTGGTGGGGCTCAGGATGATGTTCCTGATGCACACGCCGAGGGTCCTCGCCCTGTTGGTGTCCAACATCCTGGTGCTGTTCATCAGGACGGCGATGGTGATGTTCTGGTCGGGGTGGATCTCCAGGTAGGACAAGGCGCCGGGGTTCTGCCTCCCGGTCTTGGTGGCGATGAGGCGACCGGGGATGGTGGAGTCCATCTCCCAGCCGTAGGCGTAGGGGTTGGTGGTGTCGGGCGGGGTCCACATGGTGGTCTGGGAGGTCGGGGAGATGATCTCGTTCCGAGCGAGCTTGTCACCGAAGCGGGCCAGGTCGACGACCGTCGATTCCAGGCCGCCGCCCAGGGTCTTCCAGTCCTCGATGTCGCTGGACCACATTGTTGCCGGAGTCGTACTGGATCATGCGGCGGACGGCGGTGTCGCCGAGGTCCGACGGCCGGAGGGTCTCCAGCTCGTGAGGCGTGGTCAACCAGTCGCGCACCAGTGCCTGATGTTCCCGGCCTCGGCGGCGGCCTCCAGGGCGGCGCCCAGCAGCGTGTAGCCGTGCGTGGAGTAGTGGTAGGTCGGCGGGGTGCACACCAGGTCGTCGTTCCAGAACATGCGGGACGCGTCCAGGGCGCTCGCGTACGGCATGTCATCCCAGGTCTCGCCATCGTCGTCGTAGTCGCGGACGCAGCCGCGGTTGCTCAACAGTTGGCCGATGGTGTGGGCGTGCTCTGTGGGCATCGTCGGCACGTAATTGCGCGTGGGGGTGGACAGGTTCACCTCGTCCGCTTCGACCATCTTCATGGTCAGGACGCCGGCGACGGCCTTGCTGACCGAGGCGGAGGTCACCGACGTGACGGCTGTCCATCGGGATGTCGCCGGCCCTGTCGGCCCGGCCGAAGCCGCGCTGGTACCTGGAGACGCCGTTCTCGTAGACGGCGACGCTGACGCCGGGGATCCCGGACGTACCGAGCTCCGCTTGGATCCGGGTGTCAACGCGCCTCTTGTAGGCTCGGTTGAAGCGCGTGGAGTTCTGCCGCCAGACGGCGGCGTAGCGGGTTCCGACCGGTGTCTCGTACCGATCGAAGGCGACCACGCGGTAGCCCTCGTCGCTCAGCCGGTTCCAGTTGTCGGTGAGCTGCTTGCGGGTCATGTCGCGGTACATGCCCCAGCTCCGATTGTTGCGGTTGCGCACCCAGATCCCGGTGTACCGCTGGCCGTTCGCCGTCGGGGTGGAGTTGAGACCGAGCATCCGGAAGCCCGCGTTCTCGTCGAACTTGTCCGACACCTCCTGTTCCGACATGTTGGTTTCCAGACGTCAGTCCAGGTTCTCGGTGTTCTCCACCCAGACCGCCGCCCAGCGCACACCCGCCGAGGTCACGTACTGGTCGATGTCGATGGGCATGCGCGGTTGCCCCGACACGCTCTGCTGTTGCGTGTTGAACGTGTCGAGGGTCTGCTCGTCCATGTCCCGTCGGGAGGCCCAGTCCAGCCCCTCGATGTTCTCGACCCAGACCCCGGCGTACCGGCGCTCGCCGTCCACCAGGTAGCTCTCCTGGTCGACCAACCGCATGCCGTCGGCGACCGCGTCATCCCACGCGAGGCCGAAGGCCGTCCCGTCCAGGTCGCGTTCGAGTCTCCAATCGCGGCCGTCGGTATTCTCCTGCCACACCGAGCCGACCCGGTAGACCGTCCCGTTGGACTCGATGTCGAGGTCGACGATCATGTACCCGGCGGCCTTGTACTCGTCGAATGAGCCGGACCCGACCGGAGGGTCGAACTGCTGGGCCGTCTGGTCATAGAGGAAGACCGACCGCACATTGTCCGGGTCGAAGACCGCCGAAGGCACGCCCGGCACCGCCCGCGCCGGCACGACCCCCAACGACATGCCGACGGCCGGCCCGACGGTCAGGGCGGCGACCCTGTGGGGTCTCCACGACTTGAACGAACGTCTCATGGACCGCTCCTCGATCGCGCGAGGGACGTGATCTTCCCCGTCCCGACCACGGTGCGATCAAGAACTGCACACCCTCCAGACCGTTCTCTGCTCACTTCCTGATCACCCCATCGGCTGGGCCGACGCCCGCTGAATCCCAGCCGTGCCCTAAAACCCGACCGCTCGGCATGATCGCTCCGTCGACAATGAGAGACAAGAACCGGCAAACCACGGCCGCCGGTGTCAGGGCGCCGTCGCGAGGTGCACGCATGGCGATGAGGCGCTCGCCGACGACATGCGGCTGGTCGACCAGGAGAGCTACCTGGTGGACGGCGAGCGCAGGTACGCCGGCGCATGTTCTTCGAGCAGCGTGATGTCCCTAAGGTGCGTGCCGGGGTCTCTCAAGTCGTCGTACAGTTGCCCCATCACGCATTGCCCTCACCTCCAACACTTTCATGGTTGAGCGCACACTGGCGGAATTGGAAGGAGCGTCGGTTGTCAGCACTGCCGGGTGGTTGATTCTTCACCTTTTTGACAGATTTCGTAGTACTGCGAGGCTCCGTTTCGGGCAGTGGATCACTCAGTGACGGCGGCTTCTTGACCAGCGCTTCCAGCTCGTCCGCTCTCAAACGGGGGTTAGAATAGGGGGCCAACAAGGGCCACCCGGTCACAGCAGGTCATCGAAGGTCTCGGACATTGGTCCGGGGCCTTTTCGTTGTCGCGCGGACTTGGTGTGCTGGGCGAAGAACGCCACCCTGTCCTGAGCCGCTGTGCCGGCTGACGCGCATGGCGTTTGAGGGCCTCGGCGAAGTCCTTGGGGGACTTCCAGGGTGCGGTGGGGCTGGCCGGTCTTGGTGGCGAACGTGTCAGGACTCGGTGATGGAGAAGGCGTTGCCGTCGGGGTCGCGGAAGGCGAACATCGGCGGCACGCCGGGCCATGTGAGGACCTCGTCGGTGTCGACGCCGGCGTCGGTGAGGGCGGCGTGCGCCGCCGCCGCGTCGTCGGTGGTGAACCGGATCATGATCGGGCCGCGGCCGACGTCCGCGGTGGCGTGGTCCAGCGTGACCACGACGCCGTCCTCGTCGCCGGGCGCGAGTTCGATCCACCGCCCGGTCGGGATCGGCCCGTCGCGCAGCACGGTGAAGCCGAGCGTGTCGACGTAGAACCGCAGCGCCCGTTCCTGGTCGGTGACGGGCACGCTGACGGTGCGGACACCCGTGATGACCTTCGCCGGGGCGGTCATCGCGCGATCCGCTCGTCGAGGGTGACGGTGACGGTGTCGCCGGCCCGCTTGCCGATGCGGGCGCGGGTGTCGGCGGTGAACGCGAGCTTGTGCGTGCCGTCGCCGAGCGCCATGAACGAGCCCTGGAACGGCTCGCCGTCGACCCGGCCCCGGACCTTGACCAGGCCGCGGGTGCCGAAGAACTCGGCCGAGCCGGGCATCACGACATAGGTCCAGCCGCCCTTGTTCGGGCTCTTGCGCAGCGTCGCGGTGAACGTCTTGTCCAGCGTCGTGCCGGTGTCGGTGCGTGCGGTCATGATGATTCGCCTCCGTACATGAGTGAGCCGGGTGTGGTGAGCTCCGTGCCGGTCTCCAGCCAGGTCTTGAGCCCGGACAGGATCATCGGCCAGCCGCCGTAGAGGTGCTCGTCGGCGTCGACGGCGAGCCCGTCGTGCCGGACGACGAGCCGGCAACTGTCGCCGACCTGCTCGATCTGCCAGGTCACCCGGCTGGTGCCCTGGGCGGCGATGTCGTCGTCCCAGATGGCGTGGTAGGTCTGCACGAGCCGCCGGGGCGGGTCGACCTCGAGGTTCTCGCCCTCGATCAGCCCGCCGGCCCCTCCGTGGGTGACCCGGTAGGCGGAGCCCGTGTTCCAGTCCGATTCCACGCGGGCGCCGAACTGGAACCGCGCCCGCGTCTCGGGATCGGTGATCGCCTGCCACAGCCGTTCCGGCGTGGTGCGGATGAAGATCTCGAACACCTTCTCCACGCGTGCCTCCAGATGTCGTTTCAGGTCGACGAGGCCGGCGGCCCACGTCTCGGTGTACTTGCCGACCCAGCGGTCATGGACGAGGCGGATCGGCACGGGGTTCAGGAAGTGCAACTTTTCCCTGCCCCGCCGCTCCGACACGACCAGGCCGGCCTCCTCGAGCAGACGAAGGTGCTTGGCCACGGCGACCCTCGTCATCGCGAACCGGGCCGCCAACCCGTTCAACGACTGCCCGTCCCGCCGGAACAGCTCGTCGAGCAGCTCCCGGCGCGTCGGATCCGCCAATGCCTTGAACACCTTTTCCACACCACCCACCATAGGAAACCATTTGGTTTCATGTCAACCGTCGAAGCGCGCCGACCAGGGCCCGAGGGCCGCACAACGGACGGCCGGCCGGAACCTTAGAGTGGCGGCCATGACCGACGAACGACGCCGCGAGCAGGCCTCCGCGTTCCTGGCCCTGCATCACGGCCCCGAACCGCTGGTGATCCCCAACGTGTGGGACGGCGGCTCCGCGCGGATCATGGAGCAGGCGGGGTTCCCCGCCCTGGCGACCACCAGCGCCGGCATCGCCTTCAGCCACGGAGTCCCGGACGGGGCCCTGGATCGTCGGGCGATGACGGCCCGGATCGCGCAGATCGTCGCCGCGACCGACGTGCCGGTCACCGCCGATCTGGAGTCCGGGTACGGCCCCGACCCCGACGACGTGGCCGAGTCGGTCGCCGAGGCCGTCGCGATCGGCGTGGTGGGTGTCAACCTCGAGGACATCCTGCCCGGCGCGCCCACCCTGCTGGACGCCGCGCGGGCGGCCGAACGGATCGGTGTCGCGCGCCGGATCGCCCCCAAGGGCACGTTCGTGCTGAACGCCCGCACCGACACCTACCTGGCCGGGACGCCCGACCCGTTCGCCGAGACGCTACGGCGCGCCGAACGGTACATCGACGCCGGCGCCGACTGCATCTTCGTCCCCGGCGTCGATGATCTGGACACCATCGCCGCGCTGGCCGACCGCATCCCCGCTCCCCTGAACATCGTCGCCGGCCTCACCGGCGCATCCAGGACCGTGGCGGAGCTGAGCCGGGCGGGCGTCGCCCGCATCACCATCGGCGGAAGTCTGGCCCGCGCCGCCCTCGCCACCATCGAGACCGCCGCCCGCGACATGTACGACCGGGGGACCTTTCCCTTCGCCGCGACCGCCCTCTCCCACGCCGACGTCCAACAAAGGTTCAACCGGCCCCGCGTTCAGGGATGAACGCGGTCGTGTACGAGAGCCGCCCTCCACATCGCCGTGATCTACGAGTGGCTGCGGCTCCTGTGAGGTCGGACCCTGGTTGTGGGCCGGCTGACAAGACTCCGCCGTTCGGTTGTGACTTGATGTGTCGTGTGATGTGAGTCGCATCTCTCGGTGAGCTGCTCGGGGTGGCTCCTCCTCTGCCTGAGGAGAACGGAATGGCTCAGCGGTTCATGGGTCGTCTTCTCGTTGCGGTGGCGCTGGCATGTCCGGTCGTGTGCTCCGGGGCACCGTCGCCGGCCGCGTCCGAGGCGGGCGTTCCGGGCGATCCGGCGCTGGTGAGGATCGAGACGGGGGATCTGCGCGGCGAGGCGACGCAGGGCCATCGACAGTTCCTGAACATCCCTTACGCCGCGCCGCCGATCGGTGAACTGCGGTGGAGGGCGCCACGGCCGGCCGCCGTCTGGAACGGGGAACGCGATGCCACCGGGCGCGCTCCGTCCTGTCCGCAGCCGGGGCTGCTGGGCGCACCGCCGTCCGGCGTCGAGGACTGTCTCTATCTGAACGTCTACACGCCTCCCGACGCCGCCGCCGGGGCCGACCTTCCGGTGATGGTCTGGGTGCACGGCGGCGGGTTCACCCTGGGCAACGGCGCGGACTACGACTCCCGGGCGCTGGCCCCGATGGCCGACGCCGTCGTGGTCACCATCAACTATCGGCTGGGCGCGCTCGGGTTCTTGGCGTTGCCCGAGTTGAAGGCCGAGGGACCGGGGCTCAACCATGGTCTGCAGGACCAGCAGGCGGCGTTGCGGTGGGTGCAGCGCAACATCGGGCGGTTCGGGGGCGACAAAGCGCGGATCACGCTCTTCGGCGAGTCCGCCGGGGGCATCAGCACCTGTCTGAACATGGTGTCGCCGACCGCCGAGGGCCTGTTCCACCGGGCGGTCATGCAGAGCGGGACCTGCTCCATCCCGCTGTTCGACACTCGAATCGACACCGCGTACCGCAAGGGACACCAGGCTGCGGCGAAGGTCGGCTGCGCGGACGGGCCCGAGCGGCTCGCGTGCCTGCGTGCCAAGCCGTACAGCGAATTGGTCGACGCGATACCGATCGGCGGTGTGGTCGAGAGCCTCACCGGCTTGTGGGGGCCCGTCGTCGACGGCGTGCTGCTGCCCGATGACCCGATGAAGCTGGTCAAGGCCGGGCGGCTCGCCGAGGTCCCCGTCATCGGCGGCGTGAACCGGGAGGAGGGCAACTTCGTCACCGCCCTCATGTTCGACGGCACGCTCGGCCGGCCGCCCACAGAGGCCGAGTATCGGGCCGCGGTGATCGAGCTGTTCGGCCCGACCGCCGGCCGGACCGTGCCGGCCGTCTATGCCTCGGCACGGTACGGATCGCCCGGCCAGGCTCTGTCGGCGGTGTACACCGACGCCCTCTTCAGTTGCCACACCGACCGGTTCATCCGCGCCGCGACACGGCACACACCCACCTACGCCTACCAGTTCAACGACCCGCAGGCGCCGAGCCCGTTGCCCATCCCCGGTCTGCGGCTCGGCGCCGCCCACGCGGCCGAGATCCCGTACCTCTTCAACCCCCACTGGGACCGGTTCGACGGCGGGCAGCGGGCGCTCGCGCACCAGATGATCCAGTACTGGGCCCGGTTCGCCGCCACCGGCCGGCCCGACGACCCGGGTCTACCCGCCTGGAGCCGCTACCGAAAGGCCGCCACCTCCTACCGAGAACTACAGCCGGGTGGCCTACCCGGGACGTCCAGCCGCAGCGCCTTCCGATTCCAGCACCACTGCGCCCTCTGGGACCGGCTCGAGAACCTGCCCTGACCGGCCCGTCATCAGGACGGACGCGTGAGGTCGCGCCTTCTTCCGCGAGCCCGTGGAGGAGGTCGCTCCTCGGCTCAATGCTGACGGTTGCAAGACTCTGCTACCGTCAGAACCATGGACGTTCCGGATTTTCCGATCCTCGGCTCGGAGCCCGTGGCGGTGGAACTGGCGAACACCCTCTACGGCAGCGGGGCACGGCAGGTCGACTTCCTGCGGTCGCCGGAGTGGATCGACCTGTGGTTCTCGCTCGTCGGGGCCGAGCACGGCCTCATGGTCACGGCCGGCCTGGGCCGTGACGCCCCGCGTGTGCGGGAGCTGCGGGACTGTGTCCGTCATCTGCTGTCGGCGGCCGCCGGGGCGCGAGCGCCCGACCCGCGCATGGTCGATCTCCTCAACGAGTACGCCACCGTCGTACCGACGCATCCGCGACTCGAATGGGCCACCGACGGCACGCGCCTCCGTCGGAACGTCGATCTCGCGACCGGCGACGCCGCCGTCCTCGGCCGCATCGCCGCCGACTGCATCGCGGTGCTGACCGCGCCGCCCGCCCGGTCCCCGCGGCGATGCACGGGACCGGGCTGCTCGATGCTCTACGTCAAGAACCATTCGCGACGCCGCTGGTGCCATCCCTCGTGCGGGCACCGCGATCGCCAGGCCCGCTACCACCGCCGCCGACACGCTTCCGGGACACCATGATGATCACCTGGCGCCGAGTCCACGAGCGGGACTTCCCGCTGCTCGGACAATGGCTCGCACAGCCCCACGTGGCCCGCTGGTGGAACCAGGAGCACTCGATCGAGGCCGTGACCCGCGACTTCGGCCCCTCCGCCGCGGGCCTTGATCCCACCGAGGATCACCTCGCCCTCCTGGACGGACGGCCGTTCGGCCTGGTTCAGCGCCTTCGGCTGGCCGACGAGCCCCGTTACGTGGCGGAGCTGTCCGCGGTGACCGACGTCCCCCCGGGGGCGATGAGCATCGACTACCTGATCGGCGACCTCCGGCATGTCGGCCGGGGCCTCGGCCCGCGCATGATCGAGTCGATGCTGCACAAGATCTGGGACGAACATCCGCAGGCGACCTGCGTCCTGGTCCCGGTGGTGGCGGCCAACCGCCCGTCCTGGCGGGCCCTGGAGAAGGCCGGCTTCACCCGGGTCGCCGAGGGGGACCTGGAGCCGGACAACCCGATCGACGACCGCCTGCACTACATCCAGCGCATCGACCGCCCCGTCCACGGCGTGCGGCGGCCCACGGCGACCGCGTGAACGCCCGCCATCGACAGGTCGTTCTCCTTTCACCGCCGCACTGCACCTCCCGGGACGTCGTCTCAAGGCACCGCGCCATTGTTCGCTGCCACGCGACCTGACGCCCCATGATCGAAGCCGCCGGCGGCATAGGCGGCGAGAGACGAACGATCACCTGCCATCATGGTGACACCATCGCCTTTATCGGGCGAAATCTCCATTTCCCTGCCGGTCGGTGGAAAGCGTGGGATCCTGCCGCGCATGGCTGTGCTCTCGGCGGCGTCGGACGATTTCGACGCACTCACCTATGCCCATGACTGGGCGCTCGTCGATGTCGAGACCTCGGGTCTGCGGCCCGGCCTCCACCGGGTGCTGTCAGTGGCCGTGCTGACCCTCGGGGCGGACGGCGAACCGGTCGAGGAATTCTCCACCCTGCTGGATCCGGGATGTGATCCGGGGCCGGTGCACATTCACGGGCTGACCGCGGAGCGGCTGCGCGGATCCCCCACCTTCGACAAGGTCGCCGAACGAGTTGCGGGCCTGCTCGAAGGGCGGGTGATGGTCGCCCACAATGCGCACTTCGACTACAACTTCCTGGAGCGCGAATTCAGCGGCGCCGGGGTCCGCCTTCCGGTCGAACGGCGGTTGTGCACGCTGGCATTGAACAGGCGCATCGCTCCGCCCACTCCCGACCTGAGGCTCGGCACGCTGGCCGCCCATTACGGCGTGCGGCAACTGCGGGCCCACGATGCGCGCGACGACGTCAGGGTGCTCGCCGGGGTGCTGCGCGGCTCGCTCGCCGGATCGGCCGAACTCGGGCTCCCCCTACCGCTGGTCTCCTGCCCGCCGAAGAACGGCGGCGCCTTCGCCCGGCGGACCCACAAGGTCCCCTGCATGTTCCGGTGCCCGGGGAGGATGGCCGCAGACGGTCCCCTCGTTCAGGGCATGAAGGTGGCCTTCACGGGCGAGACCACGCCGCCGCGCGACGAACTGGAGGCGCAGGCGGCCGACGCGGGCCTGAACGTCATGACCACCGTCAGCCGGTTCACCAGCCTGCTGGTCGCCAACGACCCGCATACGAGCACCGCCAAGGCGCGCCGCGCCGTCTCCGAGGGCGTCCCGATCATCGATGAGGACACCTTCGTGCGTCTGCTGGCCGACGTCCGCCCCGGGGTACGGCACGACGACTCCCCGGCGGACCCCGGGGCCTCTCCCCCGCCGCGGGCGTCGAACCCTTCCCGCGAGGGACGACTGCTGGGCAGGCGGGTGCTCGTCCTCGGCGGCACCCACCCTCGGGCAGCCGCGGCCCGAACCCGTGTCACGGAGTTGGGCGGTGCCGCCGCGGTCAACCTCTCCGCCGGCGTCACCGATGTGGTCGCCCTCCCCGGTGCCGACGACGACCGCCGGATGGGGCGCATCACCGCGCTGGAAGTGCCCGTCCACCGGGAGGACTGGCTCGGCTCCACCGCCGCGGGCCCGCAGTCCATCGCGACCCGAACGGCGCCGGTCGTCCTTCGTCTGGGCGCCGTCATCGACCTGCCCGTCACCGCCGACGCGACGACCTGGACGGTGACCGCGAGCTGGGCCCAGCAGACCGGCTGCGAGATCGACCTGGTCGCCTTTGCGGTCGACGAGGACGACCAGGTCGGATCGGACGACGACTTCGTCTTCTACGGCGCCCCGGACGGTCCCGGCGCGGGTGTGAGGCTGGCCACCGACGGCCCGACCGAGCAGTCGGTCATCGTCGACCTGTCCGTTCCGCCGCCGCAGGTCCGCAGGATCATCGTGGCCGCGGCCCTCGACGGCGAGGCCGCCTTCGGCGACGTCGGGGCCATCGAGATCACCGCGGGGCCCGGTGTCGGCGAGGCGCTGCTGGCCCAGGCCACCCTGGACGCCGCGACCACCGAACGCACCCTGCTGCTCGCCGAGATCTACCGCCGGGGTCCCTCATGGCGGCTGCGCGCGGTCGGCCAGGGCTACGACTTCGGCCTCGCGGAACTCGCACGGCGTCATGGCGTCGACGTGGACGACTGACCCGCCCTCGGGCCCCTCAGGCCCCTGGCGGCGGCTCCAGCGGGACGGACCGGCCGGACCGGCCGGAAAGCCGCGGTTTCGGGGACGTACGGGGTGGTCCGGCCGTAAGATCCCCTCCGAGATGGGCGACATGGGACGGGCGGGGAGCGCGCGATGACGGACGTGACCGAACAACCCGACAAGTGGGCCTCCCGCGGCATCGACATCACCAAGCCCAGCATCGCGCGGGCCTACGACGTCGTCCTGCACGGCAAGGACAACTTCGAGGCCGACCGCGCGTTCGTCGCGCAGATCACCGAGGTCATCCCCGAGATCTACGACGTCGCCGCCCACAACCGCCACATCCTCGGCCGCGGCGTCCGCCACCTGGCCGAACTCGGCATCCGCCAGTTCCTCGACCTCGGCTCGGGCCTGCCCACCGTCGAGAACACCCACCAGGTCGCCCAACGCCACACCCCCGACGCCAACGTCGTCTACATCGACAACGACCCGATCGTCCTGGCCCACGGACGCGCCCTCCTTGCCGAGAACGACCACACCACCGTCGTCACCGCCGACCTGCGCGACCCCGCGACCGTGCTCAACGACCCCAACGTCACCCGACTCATCGACCTGGACCGCCCGGTGGCGGTCCTCCTGGTCGGGATCCTGCACCATCTGCACGACGACGAGGATCCCAAGGGCATCGTCGACGCCTACATGAACGCCGTCCCCTCCGGCAGCCACCTCTTCATCACCCATTTCTGCGCCTCCAGCCCGCAGGCGCGCGACGCCGAGAAGCAATACCTCGCCCTGCTGGGCACCGGCCGTTTCCGCACCATCGAAGAGATCACCGATTACTTCGACGGCCTGCAACTCCTGCAACCCGGCATCGTCCCACTCCCGCTATGGCGCCCCGACGGGCCCGTACCACCCGAGCACGAACTGTCCGTCGGCCAAAAACTCATGTACGGCGGACTCGCCCGCAAGCCTTGAAGCCCCATGCAGCCGATCGCCTTGTGAAGGCCGAGGGCGGCGCTCCGGGAATCCGCATGCACGAGGTGATGGACGGTGCGAGCCGGTTCGCCGACCGTCTCGCCCGCGAGCCTCCCGACCTGGACGCGGGGGCCTAGGCGGCCATTCGACCTGGACGCACGGGCCTAGGCGGCCATTCGCGGCGAGCATCCGGACACGTTCGCCGCGATCGGCGCGGACCTGGTCCGGACGGCCATCGAGTCCACGGGCCGTCGGTTCCTCGAGGGGCCGGCCGCTCTCGGACGCCGGAGCGGGACCGGCCTTCGCCGAACGGGTCGCCGACGCCATCGCGCTGCACCTCAACCCCCGCGTACCCGTGGCCCTCGGTCCGGAAGACCACCTGCTCCACGCCGCGACGCAACTCGACATCGCCGGCATCCGCCTCGGCGACGCCCCCGATCCGCCACGAGGTCGTCGCCCGGCATCCTCGAGACGGCCCGGAGACCATCACCCGATCACTGCGCCACGAGGCGACCGCCCGCCCGCCCGCGTTCCCGGATCGGGACGCTGTGGAGGCCCGGCCCGCCTCTCCTGATCAGGACCGACCCCCTGGACCGGCGGTGATCGGTATCGGTCGGGCCGTGTTCGGGATCATCGCGGCCCGGACCGCGGGCCTGTGTGCCCTGCATCAGTCGCCCGGGAAAGGGGAATAGCCCCGGTCAGCGCCGTTCAGGGCGACGGCCGGAGTTCCACGGGCCGGTTGAACAGTCGCAGGGGAGGTGAGCGAGGTGGCCGATGACGAGGGACTGGTGCTGGACACCGCGACTCGATTGTTCGCCCAACTGGGCTATGACGCCGTCACCGGGCGGATGATCGCGGAGGCCTCCGGCACCGACCTGGGCACGTCGACCAAGCACGACATCTACGTCGCCGTGATGGAGCGCACCATCCGGCGACGCGACGCGTACCTCGAACCGGTCCTGCGCGAGTTCACCCCGGACGCGGACGGCCTGGTGCGGCTGGTCGACGGGTTCCTGGACTTCTCCCTCGCGCACCCGGAGATGCCCTCGCTGTGGATGCACCGCTGGCTGTCCGACGCCCAGGACCTCACCGACTTCGACGAACGGTTCGGCGCGCCCTGGATGAGGGAGGTGGCCGCCCGGGTCGGCCGGGCCGTCCCCCCGCACGTGGACGCCGACCTCACGCTCTGGACCGCCATCTGGACGATCAACTGCTTCGTCCAGGGCGGCCTCCTCGACGCCGAGGGCCGCCGCCCGTCGTCGGACCCACGGGCCCAACAGCGCTTCCGCGAGCACCTCCATCTCGTCCTCCGGCTCATCGCCACCTCACGGCCCGCGACCTGACCGAGCCGACGCCGGAGTCATCGCCCGTGGCCGGCCATCGACCGCCACGCGCGCCCGCCTCCAGGGCGGTCCGGACGTCTTCGTACGTGGCGAAGCGACCATCACTTGCGGTCGGCGTCGGGCCATGGTCGTCAGTCTTGGGTGTCGAGCCGGATGTGCTCGATGTCCTCGTCGAGGAAGGTGGTCAGGTCTTGGGCTTCGGCGTGGACGGCGTCTCGTTCGGAGGCGGTGAGGGGACGTAGGGGGGTGATGTGGAGTCGTCGGTCGCGCACGGTCCAGGTGGCGGCGACGCGTCCGTCGACGAGGACGGCGCGGTGGCCCGCCACGGACAGACCGAGGTGGGGGGCGTCGATGATGCGGCCACGGTCGTGGTAGCCGAGGATGGCGTTGTCGAAGGCCGGCAGGAACCGAACGGGCGCGGGGGTGTCGGGGTGCGGTCGGGGCGCGTCGGGCAGGTCGAGCAGTTCGCGGCCGCGTTCGTCGCGGAAGACGACGAGCTCGTCCCGGGCGGCTTTGATGGCGGCGGGAAGGCCGGCGAGTCCGCACCAGGTGCGGAGGTCCGCGGCGGCGGCGGGCCCGTGGGCGGCGAGGTAGCGGCGCAGCAGTCGCCGCCCGACGGGATCGTCGTCATCGGCGGGCAGGGGGTCGATGTCCCGCCCCAGCCAGGCGGTCAACGGCAGGTTGCGGACGCCGGCGGTCCGGTGCCACAGGCCGCGTGGCGGGAGTTGCACCATGGGAATGAGGGCCGCGACGAGCAGTTCGCCCAAGGCCCGGTGCGGTGGGTCGGGCCAGCGTTCCTCGAGGGCTTGGACGAGTTCCCTCATGGTGCGGGGCCGTTGGTCGGCCATAACCGCGCGACCGGCGGCGGCGACCTCGTCCAGGTCGAGGCCGGCCAGTTCCCGCCGGTAGGTCCCCAGGACTCGCTGCCGCAGCATGCCGTCGTGGCGAGCCCGCCAGGCGAGGGCGTCGTCAGCGGCGACGAGGTGAACGGTGCGGCGCATCAGGTGGGTGCGCACCACCGTACGGCCGATCAGCGCATCGTCCAGTTGCCCGGGCTTGAAGTCGGTCAGGCGAGACCACAGCCCGATGAACGGCTCTTGGGGCTCTTGCGCCTGCATGCCACACAGGTGGGCCACCACCTCCGGCACGGACGCGTCGCCGCGCTCCAGTAGGTGCTGGCGGGCGAGGGTGGCGCGGTTGAGGGTACGGGCGTCAAGGACGGTCATGGCGTTCCCAGATCACGGCTCGGCACGGATCAGCCGTTGTACGCGGCGGCGACGTCCAAGACCCACGTGACGCCGAACCGATCGGTGAGCATGCCGTACAGCGGCGCCCACTGCGCGGGCTCCAGCGGACGCACGATGGTCGAGCCCTCGGCGAGCCTGTGCCACAGGCTGCCGATCTCCTCGGCGTCGTCGCCGCGCACAGAGACGAAGAACGGGTTCTCGCCCTGGTTCCAGGGCGACTGCGAGGGCACGTCGTAGGCCATGACGTGGAAGCCATTGTCGCCGACCACCTCGCCCCACGTGACCCAGTCGGCCTCGTTCTCACTCTGCACGTTGCCGACGTCCTTGTAGGTGACGACGGCGGTGCGGCCACCGAAGACGGACCGGTAGAAGTCCAGCGCCTCACGCGCGGAGCCTCGAAAGTTCAGGTGAGTGGTGGTCGTGACGGACATGCCTGCTCCTAGCCTTCGATGCGAGGGACGAGTGCTCGAGACCCACCATGACACCCATAGAGGACAGGTTGTGTCCTCTACTGAGGGCAGAATGGGGTCATGCAGACCACGTCCTCCCGGCTGCTCTCGCTGCTCTCGCTGCTCCAGACACGCCGCGACCGGTCCGGCGAGGACCTCGCCGAGCGACTTGACGTCACCACGCGCACCGTGCGCCGCGACATCGACCGCCTGCGCGAACTCGGATACCCGATCACGACCGTCAAGGGGCCCGCCGGCGGCTACCGCCTGGAGGCCGGCGCTCACCTGCCGCCCCTGCTGTTCGACGACGACCAGGCCGTCGCCCTGGCCGTGGCGCTGCAGACCGCCGCCGTCGGCACCACCGTCGCCGAGGACGCCATCCGGGCCCTGGCCACCCTCCGCCAGGTCATGCCGCCGCGCCTACGTCACCGGATAGACCTGCTGCGCATCACCGCCGTGCAACCCCCTGGGGCGCGCGACGCCCCCCGAGTCGACGCGCAAATCCTCCTGGACCTGAGCCGAGCCCTCCACGCCCACGAGGAACTGCGCTTCGACTACGGCCCGGCCGACGACCTCCGCCGCACACAGCCCCACCACCTGGTCACCTGGCGTGGGCGCTGGTACCTGGTGGCATGGGACCTCGACCGTGAGGACTGGCGCACCTTCCGCGTCGACCGCATCCGACCCCGTACGCCCACCGGTCCCCGCTTCGTCCCCCGCGAAGTCCCCGGAGCCGATCTCTCCGCCTTCATCACCGGCCGGTTCCGCGGCAACGACGGCACCACCACCGATTGGCCCTGCCGAGGCGAGGTCGTCCTCCATCTCCCCGCCGCCGAGGTCGCCCCCTTCGCCCAGGACGGAATCGTCGAGGAACTCGGCCCCCATCGCTGCCGACTCACCCTCGGCTCCTGGTCATGGACGGGACTCGCCGCCGCCATCGGCCGCTTCGACGCCGGCATCGAAGTCATCGGCCCACCCCGACTGGCCACCGCGTTCGCGGACCTCGCAGCCCGCTACGCCGACGCCGCACGCGTCCCACGGCCGGACAGCGGCCACGCGCCTTGAGGAACGAGAAACACCCGGGGGCGGGCGCGGAGCGATGGGGCTACTCGCCGTCGGGGAGCGACTCCTGCGTGCGCCGGGCGAGATCTGCCCGGTCGACTCCCGCGAGGGCGAGCGCGCGCGGCACCGTGCCCGCCTTGAGGCTCAGGATCCCGAGCAGCAGGTGCGCCGGCCTCCGGGCGCCGCGGCCCACGGGGCCCACGCCGCGTTCGAGCGCGCGCTTGGCGGACTCGCCCACCTTGGACGGGCGGCGACCGCCGACCGGGCCCGGTAGGTCCCCGCCGGCGAACGACACCCCGGCCGCGGCGAGTCCCTGCCGGAACTCCTCCTCCAGCGCGTCCCGGAGGGCCGCGTGGTCGAGTCCGACCGAGTCGAGCAGCTCGCGCGTGCCGTCCTCCTGCTCGGCGGCGATCGCCAGCAGCAGGTGTTCGGCCTCGATGGTCGCCGATCCGGCCCGCCGCGCCTCGTCGGCGCCCCGCTCCATCACCGACCCGAGGAACGTGTCGAAGATCCGTGCCATCAGCTCCTCCTTCGTCGAAGCCCGACTCCGGCGGCGATCAGCCGCCGGGCGTGCTTCTTGTGCACCGCCTGCCGGGTGACGCCGAGCGCCTCGGCGACCTCCGGCCAACTCCAGCCGTCCCGCATCGCCCGTTCGACCGCGGTGTCCTCGAGCCGATCGGCCAGACGACGCAGCGCCACCACGGCGGCGAGCTCGTCGGCCGGGTTCTGCGAGACGGGGACCTCTCCATCCGACATACAAGCAACCTAGGTTGACTATGCACTCCTTGTCAACCCAGGTTGCTTATACGGGTGCACCCGCTGAGAATTCAGCGATGAACGGCCGGAGAGTCGCGCATATGCGTCATACCGGACGACTGTGAAGTGCGTCACCATGCTCACCATGTCGCCCCGCCCCACGAACACCCTCGTCGTGACCGTGCTGTGCGCGCTGGGCGGCTTCGCCCTCGCCCTGGCCCCGCTGTTGCGCGGTTACATCGCCGATCGCCTGGTGGTGATCCCGGTGAACCAGTACAGCAAGGTGACCCTGGTGGGAGAGAACGCCCGCTATCTGGACATCGGTCGGATGGCCATGGTCGAGGGGGCCTCGGTGGTCGTCACCGCCACCGTCCGCGGCGCCCCCGACTCCAGCAACGCCAGGACCGCCGTGTGGGACTCGTTCATCGTCGTCGAGGACGCCGAGACCGGCGCGGACCTGCGGGTCTCGCTGTGGCGGATGGCCATCGACCGCAAGACCGGCGAGCTCAGGAACTGCTGCGGGGCCGCCGTCGACAACGATCTCACGGTGCCGCAGTACGGGCTCGGCCCGCTCTGGCCCCTCGGCGACGTCCACAAGCGCGACTACGCCATCTACGATCCGGGCACCCGGCGGACCTGGCCGGCGCGCTTCGACGGAGTCGAGCGCATCGACGGGGTCTCGACGTACCGATTCGTCCAGCACATCAAGCCCACGCGGGCCGCCGAGTACACGCAGTTGCCGGGCGCGCTGCTCGGACTTGACGACGCCAAGCGCTACGACGCCGAACTCACCTCCGAGGCCCGGGTCACCGTCTGGGTGGAGCCGCGCAGCGGCGTTCCCGTGGACACGCGCCAGCATGTCGTCTCGCGCCTGCGGACCAAGGACGGCGTCGACCGCCGCACCGTCGCCGAGTTCGATCTGCGGATGGTCGAACGGGACCGCCGAGCCGGCGTGCGGACCGCCGACGAGGCCGGCGCGAAGATCGTGCTCGTCCGCACCACCGGTCCCCTGATCTCGCTGGTCGTGGGGCTGCTCCTGCTGGGTGCGGGTCTGTCCGTGGTCGCGCGGCGCCGCGGAGACCACATCGCGACCGACCTCGTGCCGCCCCCGGCCATCCCGACGGGAGCGGAAGCCGAGGGTTCGGACAGACGCCAGGACGCGTAGCCCCCGGGTCGCCGAAGGCGAACGGGACGGCGTCAGAGGTCGCCGTAGCGCCGGGCGACGTCGTGGAACGCCTGCTTGGGGTCCCAGGCCCACACGTCGTCCGGACGGACCTTGACGATGCCGAAGCCGGCCATGTCCAGGTCGTGCCGGGGATCGTCGGGCTCGTGGGGGAAGTCCGGCATGGCGAAGGTGAAGACGAAGCAGCCGTGGACGCCGTTCGCCGCGTAGAGGTCGATCAGTTCGGTCAGGTAGGCGGCCTGGGTGCCCTCGTCGCGAACGTGACCGTCCTTGACGTGGGGCCGGTCGGAGAACCACTTGACGATCCGGAACGAGCCCGGACCCCGTTCGTCGGCTCCGAGGTGGGCGCCGCATCCGAACTCGGTGATCACGACCGGTTTGTCCGTGCCCCGGGTCAGCGCCCGCAGCCGTTCCTCGTAGCCGGCGCGGTCGGTGCCGATCCGGTACAGGTTCACGCCGACGAGGTCGAAGTCGGTCCAATCGACCTTCTCCCAGCCGCCCGAGGCGTAGGTGATCGGGCCGCCGAAACGGCGCCGGGCGATGGTCAACGCCTCGGCGAGCAGGTCGTTCAACCTGCGGGTGATGCGCCGGTCCAGCAACCGTCGCAGCCGGGGCCGTACCAGGATCTGCAGGCGAACGAACACGCGCGGTCCCGGGATCATCCCCGGGGAGGTCAGCGAGAACTCGCTGCCCAGCATCAGGGTGACCCGGCCCGGGTGCCGCGCCCGCAGCTCCTCGGCGGCCGTCGCGGTCCGCTCGAGGTGGGCCAGCAGGTCACGGCGGGGCCTGTCGGCGCAGTACGGCCGGACGTACACGTCGAGGCCGGCGTCGAGCGCGGCGCGCGCGGCCGCCATGTGCTCGTCGGTGTCGGTGCCGATCAGCATCACCGTGGTGCAGTGCAGGTCCTCGGCGATGACCCGAAGGTTGCGACGGACGGCGTCGGCGGGCGCGTCCTCGATGGCGTAGGAGATCCCTTTGATGGCGAGTCCCATGAGTCCACGCTAGGAACGGGGCACGGAAGGCCGCATCGGCCACCCGGCCACGCCTTCGAGACCAAAGTCGAGGAACGCCGTGCCTCAGCCCCGGTCGAACGACCCGGCGGGCTTGATCAGTTCGAGGTTGACCCCGTCGGGATCGGAGAAGTAGGCCACCTGCGTGCCCGCGCCGTGCCGGGCGTGCTCCTCGGTGAACGTGAAGGGCGGCGCGTCGAACTCGATGCCGGCGGCGGTCATCCGGTCGTAGACGGCCTGCAGGTCGCTCACCTCGAAGCACAGGTGCATGGCCCCGGCATCGGTCGGCAGCGCCTTGGCCGTGCCCATCTCCGGATCGTCGAACTGGATCATGTCGATGTTCAGGTTGGACAGGCGCAGGGTCGCGTAGCGCAACCGGACGCCGCCCTCCCCGACGCGGTCGGCGACCTTGGGCCCGTACATCGCCTCCACGCCCTGCATGGGCTCGGTGACGAACGGGTCCTGGCCGGTCAACGCCCCGTAGAAGTGGATCGTGCGGTCGAGATCCCGTACGGCGATGCCGACGTGGTTGGCCTTCATCAGCGTGACGCCGAGGTCGGCGTCGGGCACGGTCTGCAAGGTGTGCATGGTGTGCGGTCCTTCCGTGAACGCTCGGCCGCCCCGGGAGCGGATCGACTTCCGGCCTCTTACCCAGGCAGAACACCCGAACCCGCCGCGACCGCGTCCCGCGCCGCCTGCGGGCCCGTGTCGGTGACCGTGAGCCGGTGCGGCCCTTGCGAAGAGGGCCCACCGAGCCCGTGACGGCACGTCGGCGGAGGGGGCGGCCGCCCGGCGGATGGTCCGTCGGGCGGCCGTGGGAACGAGCGTGATGACCGTGTGGCCTGGTCGGCCACGTCAGCGGTCGGCGCCCACCGGGTCGGGGGGTACGCGGACGCCGGGGGCGTTCGCCCGGTCGTGGCGGTCGGCCCAGGTGGTCAGGGCCGTCCGGCAGGCGTGGTCGAGGTGGCGGACGCCGGACAGGTCCAGGTCGATGGGCCTGTCGCGGGGCAGCGCCTCCAGGGTGTCGAGCATCTTGGGCAGCCGCAGGAAGGTCGCGTTGCCGGTGAGCGCCACGCGGATCCGGCCCTCGCCGTCGTCGGCGACCTCGAAGTGGACGTGCGAGGTCTCCCACGCCGACTTGACCACCGCCAGCAGCAGGCCCAGCAGGACGCCCTCGAACAGGTTGAGCGCGACGACGGCGACGGCGGTGCAGGCCAGGATGACCGCCTCGCCGCGGTGGTGCCGCCACAGCGGGAGCAGTCGCCCGGCGGGGATGAGCTTGCAGCCCGCGTAGACGAGGACACCCGCCAGCGCCGCGAGCGGGATGAGGCTCAGCGCGGCGGGGAACAGGGCGGCGAACAGCAGCAGCCAGACGCCGTGCAGCACCCGGGACGCCTTGGTGCGCCCGCCCGCCTGCACGTTGGCGGCGCTCCGCACGATCACGGCCGTCATCGGCAGCGCGCCGAGGACGCCGCAGACGGCGTTGCCGGTGCCCTGCGCCAGCAGTTCCCTGTCGTAGTCGGTGCGGGGGCCGTCGTGCATCCGGTCGACGGCGGCGGCGCTGAACAGGCTCTCCGCGGAGGAGATCAGGGCGAGGGCGATGACGCTGCCGATCACCCCGACCTCGGCGAGCCGGGCCAGTTCGTCCGTGCCCGGCGGCCGGATCACCCCGAGCAGTCCCTGCACGTCCAGGGTGGCGACCGGCAGGTCGAACGCCGCCGTGGCGACGACGGCCGCCAGGACCGCCGCCAGCGGCCCCGGCAGCGGCCGCGCCCTCGCGGGCAGCCGGGGCCACAGCACCAGCACCGCGACGGTGGCCGCGCCGACCGCCAGGGCGGCGCGGGACCCGGCGGAGCCGAGCGCGTCGCCCGGCAGACCGGGCAGGCCGGCGATCTTGCCGAGGCCGGATCCGGGGGCCTCGGTGTCGGCCATCGCGTAGACCTGGCCGAGGACGATGGTCAACCCGATCCCCGCGAGCATCCCCTCGACGACGGCGAGGGAGATGGCGCGGAACCAGCGTCCCAGCTTGAGGAGACCCAGCAGGACCTGGAGCAGCCCGGCGGCCAGCACCAGCGTCCCGAGCATGGGCAGCCCGTACCGGTGCACGGCCTCGAACACCAGCACGGTCAGGCCCGCCGCGGGACCGCTGACCTGGAGGCTGCTGCCCGGCAGCAGCCCGACGAGCAGACCGCCGACGATGCCGGTGACCAGGCCGAGTTCGGCGGGCACCCCCGAGGCCACCGCGATGCCCACGCACAACGGCAGCGCCACCAGGAACACCACGAGCGACGCGGAGACCTCCCGCCGCAGGACGGCGGGGCTCATGCGCGCCCTCACAACGGCAGGAACGTGTCGCGGGAGGCCCCGTGCGTGAGGACCCGTCCGGTGTGCACCTCGTAGAACCAGCCGTGCACGCCGAGGCCGCCCTCGTCCAACCGTTCACGGACGGCCGGGTAGGAGCGGAGCCGGTCGATCTGGGCCAGCACGTGCCGCTGGACCGCCAGGGAGAGGTCGCCGTCCTCCGCCTGAACGGAGGGCTCGGCCGCGTGGGACAGCCAGGTGCCCATGGCGGGGACGTCGGGCAGGTCGTCGCCGCGGACCAGGGCGCCCACGGCGGCGCACTGGGAGTGTCCGCAGACGACGATGTCGGCGACCCCCAGGGACCGTACGGCGAACTCGATGGTGGCCGCCTCGCCGGTGGGCCGTTCGAGGTCGTAGACGGGCACGATGCCGCCGGCCGTGCGGAGCTCGAACAGCTCCCCGGGCCGTGCGCCGGTGATCAGCGACGGCACGACGCGAGAGTCGGAACAGGTGATGAACAGCGCGAACGGGTTCTGGCCGTCCGCGTGACGGTGGAGCCGATCCCCTTGGGCGGCGGCTCGTGCGGGGAACGATCGGGCGTGCTCGATGAAAGTGCGCATGCGAAATTCCTCCAAGGTGCGTCGCGCCGCGCGAGACGGCCGGACGCGTCGATGGAGCGGACGGTGTTCCGAAAAGGGGGGACCGGCGGGGCCCGGGACATGCCGTGGCCGGGGCCGGTGCTGCACAGGGAGGGGCGCTCTGTCAGCGCCGCAGCACCTGGAGCAGGAGTGTCCGCGTCCCCGCGGGCCGTCGTTCGGTGCAGCGGGGACGGCAGTGGAAGCCGCGCGGTGGGGCGATGGCCCAGGAGCGCGGGGCGTCGAGGAACGACGCGGTGCCGCCGTCCGGCATCTTGACGAGACGGAGGCCGAGCGATTCGCAGCGCGGTCGGGCGTGACCCGTCCCGGGCTCCTCCTGGGAGGGGCCGTTCTCCGGGCACGCGTTCTGGGCGGCGCCGGTCAGCGCCTCCACCGGGACGGGGAACACCGCCCGGACGACCGAGGCGCCCGTCGGGACCGCGACCTCGGAGCCGGCGCTCAGCGGCGGGCCCAGGGTCAGCATCAAGCAGGTGCTCAACAGCCCGACGAGGACGACGACGGCGTACCGGAACCTCCCCCGCCGCGTCACCACCGCTCCGGCCTCCTCGACTCGGTAATGAGACCGAGAGTAAGGGACCGGACGCCCTCCGGGCATGGCCTCAGGTCAGAATGTGCACGAAATCATACCGATCCACATACTGTGCGTGACCAACGCCCGGGCGGGTCGTCAGCCGCCCATCTCCGACACCGCCGTGTCCAACGCCCGGGCGACCTTCTCCAGGGCCTCCGGCGACGGCCGCTCGTCCCCCAGCCTGCCGAGGACGTCCCGCCGTTCGGCGACCAGCAGTCCGCCCGCGTCCGTCCCGCCCCGCACCACCTCGGCGCGGCCGCCCACGATGACCAGCGCGGCCTCGGGGTCCCGGGCGTCCAGCAGTCGTTCGACGTGTTCAACGGTGATCATGATCGGAGTTCC
This sequence comes from Thermomonospora umbrina, assembly GCF_003386555.1. GTDB lineage: Bacteria > Actinomycetota > Actinomycetes > Streptosporangiales > Streptosporangiaceae > Thermomonospora > Thermomonospora umbrina. Next base: position 130,163 of record NZ_QTTT01000001.1, read on the forward strand.
CCGTTCCCCGTCGGCCTCCGTCGCCGGCCGGCGGCGTCCCTGTTCGGCGCTTCCCACGAGCTGGTGCCCGTTCCATCGCGCCACAACCGGGACGCCGGCTCACGGGCGTCCCGGTCGTGGTCGGTCAGGCCGTTCGGGCGGTGAGGCCGTCGAGGGTGACGGTGCCGTCGTCGAGGCGCACGCCCGCGGCGTAGCGGTACTGGGAGCGCACGGCCGGGTCGCTCAGGTCGAGCGCGCCGCCGGTGTCGGCGGTGAACAGGAACTCCCAGCCGTCTCCCTGGTCGGCGTAGGCCGTGGCCGAGGTGCCGCGGAGCACGAACGCATAGCGGGCGTCCGGTCCGGTGAGGTTTACGGTGCCGTCCAGGTTGTCCAGCGGCTCGGCGCCGGCGGTGATGAGCCCGCCGTTGACGCGCAGGTCCCAGCCGACGCGGCGCAGCCCGTTGTGGTAGCGGAACAGCAGGTAGTCGTCCGCGTCCTTGGCGAGGCCGACGAAGACCGTGTCCTGCGTGCCGGCCTCCGCGAACGTGCCCGGATCGAGCACGATCGCCACCGCGTCGGATCCCGGGGCGATCTCGGAACGGAACACCAGGTGCGTCATCTCGTCCGTCGTCACCGCGAGCCGCCCGCCGGCGACGGTGACCTCGCCGGCGTGCGAGGAGGCGGGCACCGGCAGCACGCTCCACCGCGCCGGGTCGGTGTCGAAGGGCTCATCGAGCTCGAGCGTCGGATAGTTCTCGGGCGTCGGCGGGGCGGGAAGGACGCCGACGTCGGCGATGTGCGCCTCGAGGAGGGCCCGCAGCCGTCGGGTCTTCGCGACGTGGTGCCCGGACACGTCGGTGGTCTCCCCCGGGTCGCGGCCCAGGTGGTACAGCTCGGTGCGCCCGTCGCGGAGGTGCTGCACGAGCTTGAACCGCCCGGACCGGACGGCGGCGTGCGGATGGGTCCGGCCGATGAAGTGCGGATAGACCCAGAACAGGGTGTCGCGGTCGACGGCGCCGGTGCCGGTGAGAACGGGGGCGATGCTCGTGCCGTCGAACGCGTCCCCCGGGTCGCCGCCGGCGAGGTCCAGGGCGGTCGGGAGCACGTCGATGGTGCTCGTGGGCGTGGCGTCCCTCCGGCCCGCGCCCACGCGGCCGGGCCAGTGGGCGACCAGCGGTACCCGGATCCCGCCCTCGTAGAGGTCGCCCTTGCCGCCGCGCAGGGGGCGGTTCGCGTCGCGGTACGGGCCGCCGTTGTCCGAGGTGACCAGCAGGAGGGTGTCGCCGGCCAGGCCGAGGTCGGCCAGCGCGTCGGCGATGCGGCCGACCTGTTCGTCGACGCTCTGGAGCATCGCGGCGAGCACCGGACGGTTCGGGGCCTCGTCGGCGCCCGGCTTGGCCCGGTACTTCGCGATCAGCTCCGGCTTGGCGGCGAGGGCCGTGTGCACGGCGTAGTTGGAGACGTGGAGGAAGAACGGCCGGTCGCGGTGGCGGGCGAGGTAGTCGACGGCCTCGGCGGCGAGCCGGTCGGTGAGGTACTCGCCCGGTTCGCGCGCCGGCAGTTGCGGCATGAAGGAGTACGGGTGGAAGTAGTCGCCGTCGGCGATGTACCGCTGCTCGGAGGCGATCACCTCGTCGAACCCGTGGGCGTACGGGTTGCCCGGCCGCCTGTCGTACCGTCCGCTGTAGGTCTCCGTGAGGTGCCACTTGCCGATCAGTCCGGTGGTGTACCCGTACGGGCCCAGCACGTCCGGCACGGTCGGGATGTCGGGCGACAGGTGCTTGTCACCGGCCGCGTTCTCGCCCCGAAGGAAATCGGTGATCCCGGTCCGCGCCGGGTAGCGCCCGGTGACCAGCGCCGCGCGGGTCGGCGAGCACAGCGGCGCGGCGGCGTACGCGTTGGTGAAACGCATCCCCTCTGTCGCGAGCCGGTCGATGCGGGGCGTCTCGTTGAAGGTGTTGCCGTAGCAGCCGAGTTCGTCCCAGCCGAGGTCGTCGATGGAGACGAAGACGATGTTCGGCGGACGGCGGCCGGGCCGCGACCGCGCCGCGCCGGCCTCCGTCGCGAGGGCGACGCTCAGCGCCGCCCCCGCGACGCCGCCGAGGAGGCCACGACGGGAGAAGCCTTGCTGGATCGTTCCACTCATGGGATGCCCTTCACTGCGTCGTTGGCTCGGCGGAAACCGATGTTCGCCGTGGCGGATGCGGCGGTGTTGCTCGACCGCGCCGCGACCCGGTACCGATGGCAGGACGAGTCGTGGCGCAGGAAGGAGTCGCCCCGCATGACGCGGGGGCGGCGGGGCTCGGGCGGCGTACCCCTCACCGAGGCGTCCCCCATGGCGAAGCCGCCGGTCGGACCCCCGCGACGGCGCGGACGCGCCGGGAACGCATGATCATATTACCTATATTGGAGGTAGGTAATATAGGGGTCAATCGTGTCTCGCCAGGTGAGATCGATGGGGCCGCCCGTTCCGTCGGCGGGGCGGTCGCCGGAGGGGTCTCCGAGGGGACATGGCACCATGTCAGCCGTCATGTCCCCCTCGCCGCCGCTCCGATCGGTGCGCGCGTCGGTCTTCGCCGCCGTGTGCGTGATCTTGACGTGTCTGGGGCACTGGACGGCGTCCGGCTCGGCGATGGGCCTCGGGGCGGTCGCGGCGGCCTTCTGCGGAATGCTGGGGCTCGCGTTCGTCCTGGCGGGCCATGAGCGATCCCTCGCCACGATCCTCGGCGGGCTGCTCGGCGGTCAGTTCGTGCTGCACGCCCTGCTCGGCGCGGGCCAGGCGCATCACGCGGGCGATCCTCTCGTCGTCTCGGACGAGGCCGCGAACGGACCCGGCATGGCGTTCGCCCACCTCCTCGCCGCCGCCGCGTCCGCGTGGTGGCTGCGCCGGGGTGAGCGGCGGGCGTGGCGGCTGGCGCGCATGGCGGCGGGGACCCTGCTGCGCCCGCTGCTGCCGATCATCGGTGACCCGGACGTCGCGGCCGGGCCGCTCGTCCCTTCGACCGACGCCTCCGCCGCACGGCCTCGCACGGCGTTCCTGAGGTACGCGCTGGTGCTGCGCGGGCCTCCGAGGGGTTCCCGGGCGCTCTGAAGCGCCCTCACGCCACGACCCCACCTCGTGGGGTTCGTTCCCGTGCGCCCGTCCTTCGACGGGCGTCGCCGCAGCGTTCCCGGAACCCTTGGAGATGTCCCATGTCCCCTCGCGTCCTTCGCCGTGTCTCGGCGATCACCGCTCTGTCCGCCGTCGCCCTGGCCGTCACGGCGGGGCCCGCACTGGCCCATGTCACCGTGAACCCCCGCACCGCCGAGCAGGGGTCGTGGTCGAAGGTGTCCTTCCGCGTCCCCAATGAGCGGGACGACGCCTCGACCACGAAGGTCGTCATCGAGCTGCCCGCCGACCACCCGATCGCCTCCGTGTCGGTCAGGCCCACTCCCGGCTGGACGGTGAAGGCGGACGAGACCCGGTTGGCCGTCCCGCTGAAGGTCCACGACGGCGAGATCACCACCGCCGTCACGAAGATCACCTGGTCGGGCGGGAGGATCGGGCCCGGCGAGTTCCAGGAGTTCGACGTCTCGCTCGGACCGCTGCCCACCGACACCGGGCAACTGGTCTTCAAGGCCGACCAGACGTACTCGGGCGGCGAGGTCGTCCATTGGAACGAGGAGCCGAGGGCCGACGGCACCGAGCCGGAGCACCCCGCCCCGGTGCTCGAGCTGACCGGGCCCGGAAAGCCCGTCACCACGGCCCGCGTCACGCCGGCGGCGGGGCCGAGCGTGACGGTCGACGCCTCCGACGGCACCGCCCGCGCGCTCGGCGGCATCGGCCTGGCGGCGGGCCTGGTCGGCCTGCTGCTCGCCGGCCTGGCGCTCACGCGGAGCCGACGGAACACCTGACCCGAGGCCCGGGGCGGGCGCCGGACCGAGCGATCACCGGCACCCCGACCGCGCGCACGATCCCCACCGGCTCGTCGACGAGCGCCCTCGGCGTCCGGTGGGGCGTGCGTGACGCGACACCCGGTGATTGTTACTCTCCGTGAGCACCAGTGCCGAACCCCCGAGGTGGACATGACCCTCATCACGGACCAGGACCTGCGGAGTCGGTACCGGGCCGACCTCGCGCAGGGCGTCGCGCGCTTCCTGGAGCCGCGTCGCCCCGACTGCCCCTGGTGCGGCTCGCACGCCCTGGAGGTCCGTCTGACCTCGCCGGACCTCGTCCAGGCCAAGCCCGGGAGGTTCGTCCTGGAGCGATGCCGGGACTGCGGGCACGTGTTCCAGAATCCGCGCCTCAACGAGGCCGGGCTGGACTTCTACTACCGGGACTTCTACGACGGGCTCGGCGCCGAGGCCGTCGAACGCGGGTTCGGGATGGCGCGCCGCTCGTACCGGCGGCGGGCGGAGATGCTCCGGGGCCACGCGGTGCCGCGCACCTGGCTCGACGTCGGCACCGGCTACGGGCACTTCTGCCGTACGGCCAAGGAGGTGTGGCCGCGGACCAGGTTCACCGGGCTGGACCGCGGTGAGAGCGTCATGAAGGCCCGGCGGCGCGGCTGGATCGGGGAGGCGCACCGGGGGTCGTTCCCCGAGCTGGTCCCCGACCTGGCGGGGCGTCACGACGTGGTCAGCATGCATCACTACCTGGAGCACACCACCGAGCCGCTGCGGGAGCTCGACGCGGCGGCGTCCGTCCTGGACCGGGGCGGGCATCTGCTGATCGAGCTCCCCGATCCGGAGTGCGTCTTCGGCCGGCTGCTCGGGAGGTACTGGATCCCCTGGTTCCAGCCCCAGCATCTGCACCTGATCCCGTTCGGCAACCTGGAACGGGCCCTCGCCGAGCGCGGGTTCTCCGTGGTGGCGGTGGAGCGCCGTCGGGCCGACATCGGGCACGACTTCGCGTTCGCCGCATGGGCGGCGCTCAATCGGTTCGGGCCGCGGCCGAGCCGACCCTGGAAGGTCGGCCCGCCCACCGCCGTCGACCGCGCCCGCCGGGTCGCCGCGCTGGGCCTCGCGGGGCCCGCGCTGCTGTCGGGTCTCCTGCTGGACGCGACCCTACGGCCGCTGCTGCCGCGCCACAGCAACACCTACCGCGTCCTGGCCCTGCGCACCTGACGGCGGACACCCGATGGCGGGTGTCCGGGGTCCCCGCCGGGGTAGCGCAGTAGCGAGGGGGGACCATGAATCAGGCAGGCGGGTCCGGAGGCGCGTCCCTGGGCCGGAAGCTGGAAGAGATCGACCGCGACGAGTGCCTGCGGCTGATCGCACCGGGCGGAGTCGGCCGGGTGGCCTTCGACGACGGGGAGGGGCCGACCGTCATCCCGGTGAACTACGCCGTGGAGGGTGAGTCGGTCGTGTTCCGCACCGCGACGGAGGGCCGGCTGAACCAGAGCCTGTCGACGGTGATGGCCGAGGCGGAGGTGCGGATCGCCTTCGAGGTCGACGCGTTCGACGAGACCGACCGGGAGGGCTGGAGCGTTCTCGTGCGCGGGGGCGCCCACCGGATGTCGGAGGAGGAGGGCGCCGACGCCGCCGGGGTGACCCCCTGGCCCGCCGGGGCCCGCGAGGCGTACATCAGGCTGTCCGCCAGGAGCGTCAGCGGGCGACGCGTCCGCCGGGAGTGACCGCGCGTCGAAAGAGGGCGGTGGCGGGGGTCCGCTCAGCCCTCCCACGGCGTGTAGTCGGTGATGTTCCAGGGCAGCGTGAACTTGTAGGTCATCAGGTAGGCGATGACCGCGGCCCCCACGAGCACACCGCCGACCACCGCGAGGATGGCGTTGCGCCGCTTGGTCCTGGGGTCGAGCGCCTTCTCCTTGGCCTTCTCGGCGGCGGCGCGGGCCTTGTGCAGGGCCCGCTGCGCCCAGGCGAACTCGGTGGCCAGGATGGCCAGGCCGAGGATGATGCCGAGGATGCCCGGCCCCGGCGCGATCATCATCACCAGACCGCCGACCAGCACCGTCACGCCGACCGTGAAGACGCCGATGCGCCACGTGGTGTTGAGCAGCCGGTTGCGCCGGATGAACTCGCGGAAGCGGGTGTACCGGCCGGTGACGGCCTCGGCGGTGTCCTCCGCGGCCTCCCCCAGCTCCTCGACGGCGTCCTCGACGGCCTCCGCCGCCTCCTTGATCGCGTCGGCCGGTCCCGACCGCTCTCTGTCCCGGTGCATCGTCACGCTCGTCCCCTGCGATCTCCCCCGGCGTGGCCGGCCAAGGTGGGTTGTGCCCCTTTGTCGATCCGATCAGCCTACTCACCGGCCGGGATGAGCGCCTCCGCCCCGAGGACCATCCCCGGACCACTCCACGGACCGAGGAGACCGATTGGCCACATTGGGACACTCGTGACTCCATCCGGCAACCTCGGACGGGTCCCCGATCGTCGGACAGGAGGGGACCGGCGGGTGTTCGGGCGCTCAGGGGGCCCTCAGCGCCGCACCACGAGCCGTTTGGTCCGTCTTTGCCCAGGTCAGAGCCTGAAATCAGGAGAGTGATATAGGTCACACCACAGCGTGGCGACGGAATGTTCCCACAAGTTCCCGCAGTTACGCGTCATAGATCGCGGGGATGTCCGGGGAAAGGGAGCCCGGCTCCCATGGACCGTCCCCGCGCGTCAGCGGGACCGACGTCTGAAGGATTGGCCATGAACAGCAGCACCATCTCAGCCGAGCTTGGCCTCCGGCTCGTCGTCCCCGACCGCACGACCGTTCCCCTGCTCGCGGAGGTGGAGTACGCCGCCGACGACCCGTACGCCATCCGGATGTCCTTCTACGTCGGCAACGACGAACCGGTGGAATGGATCTTCGCCCGCGAACTCTTGACGGTCGGCATCGTGCGCAAGGTCGGAGACGGCGACGTCCAGGTCTGGCCCGCCGAACCGGACGACGACCGGATCGTGCACATCTCCCTGTCCTCACCGTTCGGCGACGCCCTCTTCGAGGTGCCGCTGCCGCCGCTGGCGGACTTCCTGCACCGCACCTACCGGGCCGTCCCGGCCGGCCGGGAGCCCGAGTTCATCGACATGGAGGCCGAGCTGGAGAACCTGCTCTGGCCCTCCTGAGGCCTCGCCCACCGGAGGCCCTCCGGGGGCGGGCGCCCGTCACTCGCTGAGCAGCGCGATCTGCCGCATCTTGTTCATCGCGTCGAGCGCGGCCACCTTGTACGACTCCGCCAGCGTCGGATAGTTGAAGACCGCGTCGACCAGGTAGTCCACCGTTCCCCCGCAGCCCATCACGGTCTGTCCGATGTGGACCAGTTCGGTGGCCCCGGTCCCGAAGACGTGGACCCCCAGCAGGGAACGGTCCTCCGGGGACACCAGCAGCTTGAGCATCCCGTACGAGTCGCCGATGATCTGCCCCCGGGCCAGCTCCCGATAGCGCGACACCCCCACCTCGAACGGCACCTTGCCCGCCGTCAGCTCGTCCTCGGTGCGGCCCACGAAGCTGATCTCCGGAATGGTGTAGATCCCGATCGGCTGCAGCTCGTGGATCTCGTGCACCGACTCCCCGCAGGCGTCGTGCGCCGCCAGCCTGCCCTGCTCCATCGACGTGGCCGCCAGGGAGGGGAAGCCGATCACGTCGCCCACCGCGTAGATGTGCGGCACGGCGGTGCGGTAGCGCCCGTCCACCGCGATCCGGCCCCGCCCGTCGGCGGTCAGCCCGGCCGCCTCGAGGCCCAGCGCGTCGGTCATCCCGTGCCGGCCGGCGGAGTACATCACGGTGTCGGCGGGGATCCGCTTGCCGCTCTCCAGGACGGTGATGGTGCCGCGCGGGCGCTTCTCCACCGCCTGCACGGTCTCGCCGAACCGGAAGGTGACCGCCTGGTCGCGCAGGTGGTACTTGAGCGACTCCACGATCTCCAGATCGCAGAACTCCAACATCCGCTCGCGGCGCTCGACCACCGTGACCTTGGTGCCGAGGGCGGCGAACATCGAGGCGTACTCGATGCCGATCACCCCGGCGCCGACGACGACCATGGTCGCCGGGACCTGCTCCATGCGGATGATGCCGTCGGAGTCGATGATGGTGTGGTCGTCGAACTCCACCGTGGCCGGCCGGGCCGGACGGGTGCCGGTCGCGATGACGATCTTCTCCGCGGTGACCTTGCGCTCCTGGCCGCCGCCGTCGGCGATCCCGACCGAGTGCGGGTCCAGGAAGCGCCCGGAGCCGTTGAGCACGGTGATCCGGTTGCGGGCGAGCTGGCTGCGGATCACGTCGACCTCGCGCCCGATCACGTGCTGGGTGCGCATGCCCAGGTCGGCGACGGTGATCTCGTCCTTGACCCGGTAGCTCTGCCCGTACAGCTCGCGTTGATTGAGCCCGGTGAGGTACATGACGGCCTCACGGAGGGTCTTGGACGGGATCGTCCCCGTGTTGATGCAGACACCCCCCATCATGGTGCGCTTGTCCACGACCGCGACGCGGCGTCCGAGCTTGGCCGCGGCGATCGCCGCGCGCTGCCCGCCGGGTCCCGATCCGAGCACGAGGATGTCGAAGTCGTACACGCAGCCCAGTGTGACGCCGCCCGGGGCATTCCACGATGGATTCAGCCGGAACGGGCCAATCCGGATATCAGCGCGTCCAGCCCGGCCTTGATGCGCTCCACCGACATGCCGCGCGTCCGCCGCTGGTGGGCGACCAGGTTGGCGGCGAACGGGGCCAGCAGGGCGTCGGCGAGGTAGACCGCGTCGGCCTCGGGGGCGGCCCCCCGGATCAGCAGGACCAGGTGCCGATGGTAGACGTCGTAGGACTGCTCGAACCGGGCGGCCGGGGAGTCGAGCTCGGCCATCAGCAGCAGGTCCACCTGCTCGTCGGTGCGCTCGGCGAGGGCGTGCAGGAAGGCGCGCAGCCGGGCGTGGGCGTCCGCGCCGGGGCCCAGCGGCGGCGGGCCCGACAGGAACGCGGCCTGGAACCGCCGCTCACGATCGTCGATCACCGCGTAGGCCAGGCCCGCGCGGTCGCCGAACCGCCGGTACACCGTCCCGACGCCGACCCCGGCCGCCTGAGCGACCTCGTCCATCGACAGGGCCGCGACGCCGCGGGTGGCCACCAGTTCGGCGGCGGCGGCGAGGATCCGGCGGCGGTTGCGGGCCGCGTCGGCGCGTTCGACGGGCGGGCGTCCGAGCAGGGGCAGGTTCCGGCGCGGCGTCGCGGCCGGCGTCCCCGGGGCTGCGGTCACGGCTGTCGTCCCTCCCGTCCGCAGCCTACCGGAGCACCCTTGCATCCGGAGAGCTTTCCGCTTAGCGTGGGAGACCGAAATCGGAAACTTTTCCGCTTAGTGAGGAGCGCTCAACATGACGGCATTGACGGGCAGGGTCGCGCTGGTCACCGGGGGCAGCCGGGGCATCGGCGCCGCGATCGCCCGCAGGCTGGCCCGGGAGGGCGCCGACGTGGCGGTGACGTACGCCCGATCCGCCGACCGGGCGCGGGCCGTCGTCGCCGAGATCGAGGACGCCGGACGGCGCGGCACCGCGATCGCCGCCGACGCCGCCGACCCCACGGCGGTCACCGACGCGGTGGAACGCGCCGTCGACCGGCTCGGCGGGCTCGACATCCTGGTCAACAACGCCGGGATCGCCCCCTACGGGCCGTTCGAGGACGTCACCGTCGAGGAGATCGACCACGCGCTGGCGGTGCACGCGCGGGCCGCGTTCATCGCCGCGCAGGCCGCCGCGCCCCACCTGGAGGGCGGCGGCCGCATCATCGGCATCGGCAGCAACCTGGCCGAACGGCTCCCCTACCCGGGCTGGACGCTGTACGCCATGAGCAAGTCGGCGCTGACCGGGCTGACCAAGGGCCTGGCCCGCGACCTCGGGCCGCGCGGCATCACCGTCAATCTGGTGCAGCCGGGCTCCACCGACACCGAGATGAACCCCGCCGACGCCCCCGAGGCCGACGCCGAACGGGCCCTCACCGCGCTCGGCCGCTACGCCGAGGCCGAGGAGATCGCCGCCACCGTGGCCCACCTCGCGGGCCCCGGCGGCGCGTACATCACGGGGACGGCGATCACCGTCGACGGCGGGTTCGCCGCGTGACCGAGGCGGAGGGAGACCGAACGATGACCTGGCTCATCCTGCTGGGCGCCGCCGCGCTGGAATGCGTGTGGGCGGTCGCCTTCAAACAGTCCGACGGCCTGACCAAGGCGTGGCCCGCCCTGATCGGCGTGACCACCGCGATCGCCAGCGTCGTCCTGCTGACGATCGCGCTGCGCACGCTCCCGGTCGGCACCGCCTACGCGGTCTGGACGGGTCTGGGGGCCGCCGGGGTCGCCGCGGCCGGGATCGTCGCGTTCGGCGAGAGCGCCTCACCGGTGCGACTGGGATTCCTGGGCCTCATCCTCGTCGGCGTCGGCGGCCTGCGCCTCGTCGAAGGCGGCTGAGGGCCTCAGGGATCGGTGATCTCGGCGGCGCGGGCGGCGAAGGTCTCCATCGCCTTCGCCGTCACCGGCCCCGGGGCCACCGGCAGGGCGGTCCCGTCGATCGCCCGGATCGGCTGGACGTCACGGGTCGTGGAGGTCAGGAACGCCTCTTGGACCTCGGCGAACTCCGCCAGCGGGAGATCCGCCTCCTCGCCGCCGCACCACTCCAGGACCAGCTCGCGGGTCACTCCGGCCAGACAGCCGGACGACAGCGGCGGCGTGATCAGACGGCCGTCGCGGACCACGAACACGTTGGAGCCGGTGCCCTCGCACAGGTTCCCGGCGAGGTTGCCGAAGATCGCCTCGCCCGCACCGCGCTGCCTGGCGTACGCGAGGGCGACCACGTTGTCGGCGTACGAGGTGGTCTTGAGCCCCGCCAGCGCGCCGTGCTCGTTGCGCCGCCACGGCACCACGCCGACCTCGCCGATCGGCGGGAACGGCTGCTGCTCGGCCACGATGACGCTGGCCGTCGTGCCCTCGCGCCCCCGGTCCGAGCCCAGCGGCCCCGAGCCGCTGGTGTACGTGATGCGGATGCGCGCCAACGGCCACGCGGGGGCCGTCGCGAGCGCGTCCAGGGTGCCCCGGCGCAGCGCCTCGGCGTCCGGCTCCGGCAGGCCCAGGCCCGCCGCCGACCGGGCCAGCCGGCGCAGATGGCGGGTCAGCGCGAACGGCTCGCCGCGCACCGCCTTGACGGTCTCGAAGACCCCGTCGCCGACCAGCATGCCGTGGTCGTAGACCGACACGCGGGCGTCCTCGGGAGCCAGCAGCTCACCGTTGACCCAGACCTTCACCAGTCGACACCTCCAACAGCCGAGCCGCCTTGAGCTCGGTCTCGCGCCATTCCCCGACGGGGTCCGAACCCCATGTGATGCCCGCTCCGGTGCCGAAGTTCAACAGCCCGTCCGCCGTCCAGAAGGTGCGGATGCCGACCGCGAGCGCACCGCGCCGGGAGTCCCCGTCCACCCAGCCGATGGCACCACAGTACGGGCCCCGGGGCACGGGTTCGAGCGTGTCGAGCAGGGTGAGCGCACTCGCCTTGGGCGCGCCCGTGACCGACCCCGGCGGGAACGACGCGGCGAGCAGCTCGGGCCAGCCGACCCCCGAACGCAACCGCGCCCGCACCGTCGACACCAGATGGACGAGCCCCGGATGCTCCTCGGCCGCGCACAGCGCCGGGACCTCCACGGAGCCGACCTCGGCGACCCGCCCCAGATCGTTGCGGACCAGATCGACGATCATCACGTTCTCGGCGCGGTCCTTGGGCAGCAGGCCGGCGACCGTGCGCGCGGTGCCCTTGATCGGCCTCGACTCCACCACGTCCCCGTCCCGCGCCAGGTACAGCTCCGGGGAGGCGCTGGCGATCTCCGTCCCGGGCAGCCGCAGGGTCATGGCGTACGGCGCGGGATTGCCCTCGGCGAGGAGCGCCCCCAGCCCCGCGATGTCGGCGCCGGCGGGCAGCGGCGCGGACAGCACCCGGCACAGGTTGGCCTGGTAGACGACCCCGTCGGCGATCGCGTCCTGGATGCGGCGCACCCCCGCGACGTAGGCGGACTCGTCCAGCGAGGTCGTCCACTTCTCCGGGCCGCGCCACGGCGCGGCGGGCGGCCGGCCGGGCCGCACGTCGGTGAAGCGGGCGCAGGTGACCTTCCCCTCGTAGGTCACCACCACCGCCCACCACCCGCCGGAGTCCAGCGCGGCCGGGTCGCTGGTCACGTCGGCGAGCCCGGTGGCCAGCGTCCCGCCGACATGGGCGAACGCGTCCTTCATGGGACAAGTGTCCCCGCCTCGCCACAGAGCCGTCACTCCAGGGCCAGACGGCCGACACCTCCCCTCCCGTCCGCGCGAGTCCCCCGGACCGGCAAACCGGTTTGGGGAAGCGGCCCGGACCCGCTAATCTTCTCTTGCGTCACCGAACGGAAGGCCCCACGAGGAGCCCTCCCGAGGGGACACCCATGCGGACGTGGCTCAGTGGTAGAGCATCACCTTGCCAAGGTGAGGGTCGCGGGTTCGAATCCCGTCGTCCGCTCTGAGGGGCCGAGCAGCGCGGCCTCACTTCTGGTGGAGTGGCCGAGAGGCGAGGCAACGGCCTGCAAAGCCGTGTACACGGGTTCAAATCCCGTCTCCACCTCTAAGGGCGATTAGCTCAGTGGGAGAGCGCTTCCCTGACACGGAAGAGGTCACTGGTTCAATCCCAGTATCGCCCACGTGCCGGGCCCCTGTGCTCGCCGACCTTCGGTCGGCTTCGCCGGGGGCTCGCAGTGTTCTCCCGGGGGGCGACCCCCGCGCCGGCCCTCCGTGCTCGCCGACCCTTCGGGTCGGCTTCGCCGGAGGGCCGCAGTGTTTTCCCGGGGGGGCGACCCCCCGGACCCCCCGGTGTGGGGGCTCCGCCCCCACGCCCCCTTGTCCTCCGTCCTCCCCCGCCCGCCCGCCCCTTTGGGGCTCGTGTTCACGGTGGGGCGGCCTTGGTGTGGGCTCTTGGTCGGTGTGGTTGGTCTTCGTGGGGGCCTCTGAGGGCGAGGGTGGGTAGGACGGACAGGGTCGCCAGGAGGGTGAGGGCCAGGGGCGTGCCCCACGGGGCGGCGTCGATGAGTCGGCCGGTTGCGGTGCCGCCGGCCAAGGCGACCAGGCCCGAGAAGAAGTGGAGCACGCCGAAGTAGGCGCCGAACCGGCCGGGCGGCGCGGAGCGGGCGAGGGTCTGGAACGTGGCCGCGTGGCACAGGCCGGTGGCGAGGCCGCTGAGGACGGACGCGAGCAGGAGGACCGTCAGGCGTCCCGTTTCGTCCGGGAGCGCCGCCAGGAGTGCGTATCCGGCACCCGCGCACAGGAGGCCGGTCTTGAGCACGCGGGGGTCCTCTCCTCGGCGGGCCGCGGCGCACCACGGTTGTACGAGGCTCGCGACCAGGGCCGCGACGGACAGGAACAGGGTCGTGCGTCCGGGGCCGGACCCCGTGAGCGGCACCACGGTCATCGTCTGGGTGAGGAGGAGGGTGACCGGGGAGACCGCCAGCGCCCACCTCACGAAGCCTCGGTCTCGGAGGACCGTCGCCACGCTCCCGGACATCCGGCGGCCCACCTCGGTGATCCGGGTGCGTCCGCGCGGCGTGCGGGGCCGGTCGTTCAGCAGGAGGAACAGCAGAGCGGCGACGGCCCACGCGGTCGCGGCGGCCGTCGCCACCAGGCCGAAACCGCCGCCGAGCAGCAGCAGGCCGGCGGGCGGACCGGCCACCGCCGCCGCCTGACCGACCACCGTGTACGCGGCGAACCCGCGGGCGCGGCGTTCGGGGGCCACCCCGGCGAGCAGCGACTGGGCCGCCGCGTGGAACAGGGCGCCGCCGACCGCCAACAGCAGCACCGAGGCGAACAGACCGGGCGGGCCGCCCGCCGCACCGAGCGCCGCGAAGCCGACCGCCCGCAGCGCGCAGGCCACCACGCCGGCGCGCGCCGCCCCCACCAGGTCGATGACGGCGCCGACCGGTAGGAACAGCGCGTACTGGAGGGCGGTGCGGAGCCCGAGCATCAGGGTGATCGTCCCGGCGAGCAGGCCGAGGTCGTCGCGCAGGTGGAGGACCACGTGCGTCATCACCGCGAAGTAGCCGAGGGAGATCAGCGCCTGGACCACGACGACGACCGCGATCACCCGGCGGTCGGACGCGGTGCGCTTCATGAAGGGCGGGTCATGCACCCTGAGACGGGACACGCGGCCTGGGTCGTACGGGGGGATGCTGCACGAAGATCCTCTCTCGGCCACGGGCCGCGAGCGTCCGCGCGTCGCGCCACCTGATGAGCGCTTCAGTATCGTTCCCGGTCAGGTGTGGTCAGGCCGCGTACGACCGTCCGGCCGTCGGACGGTGAAGGACACGGGCGGACGACGGCCCGGGACGGCCCCGCCCTCGGTGGGCGGGGCCGATGGCCCGGGTCAGCGGGAGGCCAGGACCTCGTCGAGGCGCTCGAAGCCCTCCTTGACGCCGGTCTCCATGCCGGAGGCCGCCATGCCGTCACGGTCCTCGGCGGACTGGAAGACGGAGAGGCCGACGACCTTGGTCCGACCGCCCTCGATCTCCTCGAACGTCACGGACTCCAGCGAGACGTGGCCGGGCATGCCCTCGAACTCGAAGGTCTGGACGATCCGGCTGCCCTCCTCGACGTCGTGGAAGACGCCCCGGAAGGCGTACGTCTCGTCCCCCGCGTGGTGCACGTACCGGTAGGAGCCACCGGAGGTGGGGTCCCAGCGGTCGATGGTCATCTCGTACTTGCGCGGGCCCATCCACCGCTTGACGATCTCCGGGTCGGTGTACGCCTCGAAGAGCACGGCCGGCGGCGCGTCGAAGACGCGGGTGATGACGATGTCCTGCTTGCCGGGCTCAATCACGAATTCAGTCTCGGCCATGGTCTGGTCCCTTCCTTCTGCGCTGTATCTCTTGGATTTCCAGGTCGAGGCGGTCGAACCGATCGCGCCACATCTCGCGGTGGCGCTCGATCCAGGCGGACGCGCCCTCCAGCGGAGCCGTCTCCAGCTTGCAGGGCCGCCACTGCGCCTCCCGGCCCCGGCTGATCAGCCCGGCCCGTTCGAGCACCTTCAGATGTTTGGAGATCGCCTGAAGGCTGATCGAGAAGGGCTCCGCCAACTCGTTGACGGTCGCCTCCCCCTCCGCCAGTCGGGCCAGGAGGGCCCGGCGCGTGGGGTCGGCCAGCGCGGCGAAGGTGACGCTGAGCTGATCGTCCGCCATCTCGTATTCAACCTCTCAATTGTTCAACCGATGCGTTGATTATGACCCGCGGCGGAGACCTGCGTCAACCCCGGGATCGACGCGCCCTCGACCGCGTGAATGGCGGAGGAATCTCCACTTAGTCATTGCAAGCGGAGAGATCTCCTACTAATCTGGTCGCCATTGGGAGGGTTCGGCGACCGGCCGGGCCCGGCGGGAAGGACGAGGTGGCCATGTCCCCGAAGATCGCGGTGATCTACTACTCCTCGACCGGGAGCGTGCACGCGCTCGCCGGCGCGCTCGCGGAGGGAGCCGAGAAGGCCGGTGCGGAGGTGCGGGTCCGGCGGGTGGCCGAGCTGGCGCCGGAGTCGGCGATCGACGCCAACCCCGCCTGGCGCGCGCACGCGGGCGAGAGCGCGGACGTTCCGGTCGCCGATCACGACGACCTGCGCTGGGCGGACGGGTACGCGTTCGGCACGCCGACCCGGTTCGGCAACGTGGCGGCGCAGCTCAAGCAGTTCCTCGACTCGACCGGGCAGCTCTGGCTGGACGGGACGTTCACCAGCAAGCCGTTCACCGGCTTCACCAGCACGATCAACCTGCACGGCGGCAGCGAGGCGACGCTGATCGCGCTGTATCTGCAGGCGTTCCACTGGGGGTCGGTGCTGGTGCCGCCCGGGTACAACGACGTGAGCGTCCCCGACGCCTACGGCAACCCGTACGGGGTGTCGCACCCGACGAAGGTCGGCGGTGCGCGCCCCGACGAGAAGGCGCTGTCGGCGGCCCGGTTCCAGGGGCGGTACCTGGCGACCATCACCGGTCAGCTCCTGGCCGGGCTGCAGAACTAGATGGACGCCGCCGATCTGGTCGGGTCGTGGGAGCTCGTCTCCATGGCCGAGTTCGACGAGGACGGGAGGCCGCACGACGGGCCGCTCGGACCCGACGCGCGCGGAACGCTCTATTACGGGGCGGACGGCTACATGTCCGTCCACCTCATGCGGGGCGACTCCCGGCCCGGCTACATCGGCTATAGCGGGGGCTGGCGGCTGGAGACCGACCGGGTCGTGCACCACGTGGCCGTCTCCTCCGACCCCGCGTGGGTCGGAGGGGACCAGGTCCGCCGCGCCGAGTTCGTCAAGGGACTGCTCGTCCTCGAACGACGGGACGGGGCGTTCCGGGCGCGGCTCGCGTGGCGGCGGCCCCCGGTGGGACGACGTGCGGCCCGGTTAGACTCCGGACTCGGCGGACGGGCGGAGGAGACGCGGCGTGACGGTGCGATTCATCACCGAGACCCTGCCGGTGATCGGGCAGGGGCCGGCCGAACGCGCGGACGCCGCGCGGAGCCGGCGCAAGATCCTCCGGGCCGCCGCGGAGCTGGTCGCCGAGGGCGGGGCGGAGAAGCTGTCCCTCGACGAGGTCGCGCACGCGGCCCAGGTCGGCATCGGAACGGTCTACCGACGGTTCGGTGACCGGGCGGGGCTGCTGCTGGCGCTGCTGGACGGCGGCGAACGCCGCTTCCAGGAGGACTTCATGCAGGGGCCGCCGCCGCTCGGGCCCGGAGCCCCCCCGGCGGAACGGGTCCGCGCGTTCCTGCACGCCATCGTCGACCACGTCGAACGGCAGCCGGACCTGCTGCTGGTCGCCGAGGGTGTCGCGCCGCAGATCCGGTACGGCTCCGGCCACCACGCCACCCGCCGGCTCCACCTGGTCACCCTGCTGGGCGCGCTCCTGCCGGGGGCGAAGGTCCACTACCTGGCGGAGGCGCTGCTCGCCCCGCTCACCCCGAGCCTGATCGTCTATCAGCGCCGGCATCAAGGACTCTCGGTCGAGGAGATCAAGTCCGGTCTCGACGACCTGCTCCGACTGACCCTCGGACGTCTCTGAGGGCTCCTCCGAGGACGTCCTCGAGGACGTCTCCGAGGCGGCCGGGGTCACCGCACCCGAAGGGCGGCCATGCCAACGAACGAGGAACTCCTGCGCACCCACTACTCCGCGCTCGGCCGCGGAGACCCCGATGCCGCGGCCGACGTGTTCGCGGACGGCGTCCCGTCCGCGCCGCCCCCGCTCCCGAACGACGTACGGCCGCGGGCCCGGGAGTTCGTGCCGGCGTCCGACGAGCGGGTCGTCGTGCTCGGCGACTACCGCGCGGGGGATGAGGCGGTGCCGTTCGTCCACACGTGGCGGTTCGCGGACGGCAAGGTCGTGGAGGTGACCGACGTCCACGACGCCGCCCGTCTGGGCGCGCTGATCGCGGGGGCGGGCGATGACGGCGGCCTGCGGGACATGGCCACCGGCTTCATGGTCTCGCAGGTGCTGCACGCGGCCGTCGACGTGGGCGTCTTCACGGCGCTCCGGGACGGCCCGATGGACGGCGAGAGCCTCCGCCGGAGGCTGGGCCTGCACGAGCGGGGGGCGCGGGACTTCTTCGACGCGCTCGCCGCGCTCGGGCTCCTCGAACGAGGGGACGGGGTCTACGCGAACACGCCCGTGACCGCGGCCCATCTCGGTGACGCCGAGGCGGACTCCTACCTCGGCGGGCTGCTGGCGTACATCGGGAGCCACTGGTACTGGTCGTGGGGTCGGCTCGCCGATGCGCTGCGCACCGGGAAGTCGCAGTCGTACGGGGGCGAGTTCCCCTACGACGCGATCCAGGCCGACCCCGAACTGGCGGAGCGCTTCCAGCAGGCGATGTTCGCCACCTCCACCGCGCTCCGGGCCGCCATCGCCGGGGGCTTCGCGTGGGAACGGGTCGGCACGGTCGCCGACATCGGCTGCGCGGACGGGTCCCTGCTCGCCCGGCTGCTCACCGCCCACCCGCACCTGCGCGGGATCGGCTTCGATCTGCCGGCGGGCGTGTCCGGTTTCCGCCGGACCGTCGCGCGGCACGGCCTGGAGGATCGGGCGCGCTTCGAGGCCGGCGACTTCCGGGCCGGACCGCTCCCCCGGGCCGACGCCCTGCTGTTCGCGCACATCCTGATCGACTGGGACGCCGAGACGCGGCACATGCTGCTGGCCAAGGCGTACCGGGCGCTCCCCGAGGGCGGCACGATCCTGATCGTGGACACGCTGCTCGAGGAGACCCGGGGGCCCGACAGCGCCGCCGGGCTGCTGGTCGGCCTGCACATGCTGGTCGACCAGCGGGGCGGTCCGAGCTACAGCGCCGAGGAGTGCTTCGACTGGCTCGGCAAGGCCGGGTTCCGGGACCGCCGGGTGCGGTCCCTGTCGGGGTTCGATCGGCTCATCACCGCCGTGAAGTAGCCCGCCGGGGGCCGAGCCGGGCGCCCAGGTCGTCGATCAGGGCGGCGGTCCCGGCCGGCCCCGCGGCGGTGCCGAAGACGGTGAAGTCGGGCCGGACGAGCATCGTCCGCGCGGAGCGTTCGGCCAGGTGGGCGGCGTACACACCGGTCACGTCGGTCGCCTCGTCGGCCCCGGGTCGCGCGCCCGTAGGAACGACGCGGACGACGCGCGCACCGAGCTTCTCCAGGAACGCCCGCCGCCCCTCGTCGAGGAGCCCCTCGACGGGGTCGAGGGAGATCAGCGCGAAGCCCGTTCCGACGACGTCGTCGAAGCGGCCCGTCGCACCGTCGACGGTGACCTCGCCGTTCGGGGCGAGATCGCCCCCGGTCGTGTGCAGCAGTCCGCCGCTCAGCGGCCGAACCTCCAGCACCGCCCGCTGCGAACCGCCCAGCGCGCGCAGGGCGGCGATCATCTCCTCGTCGCGCCGTGCGGCGGCGTCCGGGTCGGGCTCGCAGATGACGCGGCCGAGCTCGACCGAGCGGAGGATCGCGTGCTGGACGTGCTCGCGGCGCTCGTCGGTGTAGGTGTCCAGCACGTCGTCGTCCGCCAGGCCGGCGAGCACCAGGTCCAGCTTCCAGGCGAGGTTGGCCGCGTCCCGGAAGCCCGAGCACATCCCCTGCCCCGCGAACGGCGGCATCAGGTGGGCGGCGTCCCCGGCCAGCAGCAGCCGTCCCTTCCGCCACTCGGCGGCGTGTCCGGCCTTGAACGTGTAGACGGCGTGCCGGTCGAGGGTGGCGTTCTCCGGGGTCTCGCCCTCGCGGGCGAGCAACCGCCACGCCGCCTCGGGGGTGTCGAGGTCCGCGATCGTCTCGCCGTCGATCCGCATGAACTCCCACCGCCGATGCCCCGGGCCCGCCGCGACCGACGTCCGAGGCCGTTCCGGGTCGCAGATCTGCAGGTTGTCGGGGACGTACTCGCGCGGCGTCGTGGGCGTGACGTCGCAGATCAGCCAGTCGTGGCCGAACCCCAGCTCGGTGAACCCGACGCCCATCGCCGCGCGGACGAAACTGTTGGCCCCGTCGCAGCCCACGAGCCAGTCCGCCTCGACCCGCAGCGGCTCGCGGCCGTGGTCGCCGCCCCGGGGCTCGGCGGTCAGCAGCACCGACCCGCCACGGTCGACGATCGCCGTCGCCTCGTGGCCGCGATGCACGCGCAGGCCGGGCAGCTCCGCGCCCCGCGCGATCAAGGCGTCCTCCAGGCCCGGCTGGTACATGGAGGTGACCACCGGCCAGCCCTGGGGGCTGATGCGGCCCAGGCCCGTGAAGTTCAGGAGGTCCTCGCCCGCGCGGTTGCGCCACACGTAGTCGCCGAGGGGCCGTCCCCGTTCGCCGAGCGAGGGATCGATCCCGGCCGAGGCGAGGATGCGCGCGGACTCGCCGTCGTAGGCCACGGCGCGCGGCAGGGTGTACGGGCGTTCCCAGCGTTCGACCACGATGACGCTCCGGCCGCGCTGGGCGAGGAGGGCGGCGAGGGTCTGCCCGATCGGTCCGTGCCCGACGATCACGACGTCGGCCTGCAGGTCAACGGTCACCGGCGGGCACCCCCAGGATGCGGTCGGTCGCGGCCCGGAACTCGGCCGGGTCGACCAGGACGCGGGTCCTCTGAACGCCGTCGTCCACGGTCGTGAGGACCCGGCCGACGAGGACGCTCTGCCCGCGTTCCGTGGCGCGGGCCCGCATGACCGTGGTGGCCGCGACCAGTTCCCCCGTGGAGGCGCGGCGGCCGACGCCGTCGGGCCCGTCGTGCCAGTCGCCGAACGCGCGCGGTCTGGGCGTCAACCGGTAGAGGGCGCGCCAGGCGCCGTCCCGGGGCCGGCGTTCGATCGTGAGGCGGCCGCCGTTCTCCGTCACCCGGTATCCGCAGCCGTGCTGTTCCTGGACGCCGTCGGTCACGCGGAGCGGCTCGATGAAGCCGGGTCCCGCGAAGCCCACGTCCACCAGCCACAGCTCGCCCCGGAGCCGGACGCCGAGCAGGAGGTGCGCCTCGGCGTCGGCGAACCGGCCGTCCGGCTCCCACAGCGCTGCCGAGTAGATCTCCGGCTCGAATCCGAGCCCGTCGAGCAGCCGGTGGAACGAGCCGCTCAGCTCCAGGCAGTTGCCGCCACGGCCGCCGAGGACTCCCGCGCCGAACACGGCGTCGAGGTCGATGTCCGCCGCGATGAGCCCCGACTCGCCGCGCTCGACCCATGCGGAGTTGTCGTAAGGGACCCGTTCCATGTGACGGCGGTGCAATTCCCGCAGGGCCCGGGGGGTGTGGTCCACCGGGTCGGGATATCCGATCCCGGCCAGGTACCGTTCCGCGTCGACCATTTCAGTTCGTGCCCTCCGTGGTCAGTTCATCGAGGAGATGCTCGGCGAGCATCCGGGGTGTGACGTGATCGAAGATGAGCGTCGCCGGCAGTTTCAGGCCGGTCCGGCCGACGAGCCGGTTGCGCAGTTCGGTGGCCCTCAGGGAGTTGAAGCCCACGTCGAAGAACGCCGCGTCGGGAGCGAGGGACGGTTCGGTCTCGCCCAGCGCGGCGGCGGCCGCGTCCCGGACGAGGTCGAGGAGCGTGGGGAGCCGATCCTCCTCGGGCAGGCCCGCCAGCCGTTCGGCCAGCGGCTTCTCCGTCCCGGCGGCGGAAGGCGCGCTCACACCGTTCGTCGTGGTGGGAAGGGTCACGTCGGGCCAGAAGCGGCGGTGCTGGAACGCGTAGGTGGGGAGCGGGATGCGGCGGGCCCCGGTGCCCTGGAAGACCGCCGACCAGTCGATCGGGACACCGGCGGTCCACAGTTCCGCCGCCGAGAGGTACACCCGGTCCAGGTCCCCGTCGTCTCGGCGCAGGGTGCCGGCCACGACGGCCCCGGCATCGTCGAGGATCTCCTGGACGCTGCTCGTCAGCACGGGGTGCGAGCTGGATTCCACGAACACCCGGTGGCCCTGTTCGGCCAGTGCCTTGATGGCGGCCTCGAAATGCACGGGCCGGCGCAGATTCCGGTACCAGTACTCGGCGTCGAGGGAGGCGTCCTCCACCCACGTTCCGTCCACGGTGGAGAAGAACGGCACCTTGGGCGGCCTGGGGTGGATGTCGGCCAGCGCTTCCACCAGTTCGTCCCGGATCGATTCCACATACGCGGAATGGGAGGCGTAGTCCACGGCGATCCGGCGGACCCGCACGCCGTCGGCCTCGCAGGAGGCGATGACCTCGTCCAGTGCTTCCGGCGCGCCGGCGACCACCACCGAGGAGGGGCCGTTGACGACGGCGATCTCCACACCCGGGACCAGGCGCGCGGCGACCCGATCCTCCGGCAGGGCCACCGACGCCATCGTCCCGCGACCGGAGAGACGCGCGGCGATCACCTGGCTGCGGCGGACGACGACCCGGGCGGCGTCCTCCAACGACAACGCCCCCGCCACGCACGCCGCCGCGATCTCACCCTGCGAGTGCCCGACCACGGCATCCGGCGCCACACCCAACGACTCCCACACCGCCGCCAACGACACCATCACCGCCCACGACACCGGCTGCACCACATCCACCCGATCCAACGGCCCACCATCACGCACCACGTCCAAGAGGGACCACTCCACCAAGGTGTCCAACACCGCGGCACACTCGCCCAACCGCGCCGCGAACACCGAGGACGACTCCAACAGCGCGGCACCCATCCCCACCCATTGCGCCCCCTGACCCGGGAACACCAACACCGACTCGCCGTCCGCGCGGTGGCCGGCGACGCCGTTCACGAGGGCGGGCGTGGAGCGGTCGTCCCGCAGGGCGGCCAGGCCGGCGAGCAGCTCGGCGCGGGAACGGCCGACCAGCACGGCACGGTGCGTGAGCTGAGCCCGCGTCGAGACCAGGGAGAACGCGGTGTCGACCGGCGGGGCCGCGGCCAGGTGCGCGGCGAGCCGCCCCGCCTGTCCGCGCAACCCCCCGGCGGACCCGGCGGAGACCACCAGCGGGAGCACCGGCGGCTCCGCCGACGGCTCGGGTTCGGCGGACTCGGAGGGCGGGGCCTCTTCAAGGATCACGTGGGCGTTGGTGCCGCTCACGCCGAAGGCCGAGACGCCCGCGCGCCGTGGGCGGTCGCCGTCGGGTTCCCAGGGGCGGGCCTCGGTCAGCAGCCGCACCTCTCCCGTGGACCAGTCGACCTCGGGTGAGGGCGCGTCGACGTGGAGCGTCGGGGGCAGGACACGGTGCCGCATCGCCAACACCATCTTGATCACGCCGGCGACGCCGCCGGCCGCCTGGCTGTGCCCGATGTTGGACTTGATCGAGCCGAGCCACAGCGGGCGGTCGGCGGGCCGGCCCCGTCCGTAGGTCGCCAGCAGCGCCTGCGCCTCGATCGGGTCGCCGAGCGTCGTGCCGGTCCCGTGGCCCTCCACGGCGTCCACGTCGGCGCTCGACAGGCCCGCGTCCGCCAGCGCGTTCGCGATCACCTGACGTTGGGCGGGGCCGTTCGGCGCGGTCAGGCCGTTGGACGCGCCGTCCTGGTTGACGGCCGTGCCGCGGATCACGGCGAGCACCTCACGGCCCGCGCGCCGCGCGTCCGACAGCCGCTCCAGGAGCAGCAGCCCCGCGCCCTCCGACCACGCGGTGCCGTCCGCCGCAGCCGCGAACGCCTTCGCCCGGCCGTCCGGGGCGAGCCCGCGCTGCCGGGAGAAGTCGATGTAGTTGTCCATCGTGGACATCACCGTGGCGCCGCCGACGATCGCCATGGCGCACTCCCCGTTACGCAGCGCCCGCGTGGCCAGGTGCAGCGCGACCAGCGACGACGAGCACGCGGTGTCCACGGTGATCGCGGGGCCGCGCAGGCCGAGCGTGTAGGCGATGCGACCGGAGGCGACGCTGCCCGCCGTTCCCGTCAGCCGGTAGCCCTCCAGCTCGGGCGGCGGCGGCGACAGCAGCTTGGTGTAGTCGTGGTGGATGAGGCCGGTGAACACCCCGACGTCGGACTCCCGCAGCGACCCGGGATCGATGCCGGCCCGTTCGATCAGCTCCCAGGTCACCTCCAGGAGCAGGCGCTGTTGCGGGTCCATCGCGATCGCCTCCCACGGCGAGATCCCGAAGAACTCCGCGTCGAACCCGGCGGCGTCGACGAACGACCCCTTGCGCACGTAGTAGGTGCCGGGACGGTCGGGGTCGTCGTCGAACGCGTCCAGGTCCCATCCCCGGTCCTCCGGCAGGTCCGTGATGGCGTCCACGCCGTCGCGCACCAGCCGCCAGAACCCGTCGGGGTCCTCGACGCCGCCGGGATAGCGGCAGCCCACGGCCACGATCGCGATCGGGTCGTCGTCGCCCGCGTCCTCCCGCACGTGCCGGGGGGCGGTCGCCACGGCGGTCTCCGTCCGGTCCCCGGCGAGCGCGCCCCGCAGGTGTTCGGCGAGGGACGCGGGGGTCGGGTGGTCGAAGACCAGCGTCGCGGAGAGCCGTCGTCCGGTGGCGGCGTTCAGGCGGTTGCGGAGTTCGACGGCGGTCAGCGAGTCGAACCCCGTCTCCTTGAACGCGCGGTGCGGGGGCACCGCGTCCGGCCCGGCGTGCCCGAGGACGGCGGCGGCCTCCCTGCGCACCAGGTCGACGAGCAGCCGGGTCCGCTCGGCCTCGGTGGACCGGGCGAGCCGTTCCGCCAGGCCCCCGCCGTGGGCGCCGGCGGTCGGGGCGAGCGCGGCCCGCCTCTTCCGCTTCGCCCGCACCAGGCCGCGGAGCAGCGGCGGCACGGGCTCGGACACGGAACGGTCGCGCAGTCCCGGCAGGTCCAGCGCGACCGGCACCAGGGCGGGACGGCCGGAGCGGAGCGCGGCGTCGAACAGGTCCAGCCCCGTCTCGGTGGACATCGGCACGACCCCCTGCCGGCGGTGCCGTGCGGCGGCGGTCTCGTCGAGGCGCGCGGTCAGCTCGCTGGTCTCGTCCCACCAGCCCCAGGCCAGGGACACGCCGGGCAGCCCGGCGGCGCGACGACGGTGCGCCAGCCCGTCGAGGAACGCGTTGGCGGCGGCGTAGTTGCCCTGTCCCGCGTTGCCGAGCACACCGGCGGCCGAGGAGAACAGCACGAAGAACGCCGGCGCCGCGTCCGCGGTGAGTTCGTGCAGGGCGAGGGCCGCGTCGGCCTTGGGCCCGTGGACGGCGGCCAGTCGCTCCGGCGTGAGCGCGGTGATCACCCCGTCGTCCAACGCACCGGCGGTGTGGACCACCCCCGTGAGGGGATGGTCGGCCGGCACGGTGGCCAGCAGTGCGGCCAGGGCCGCGCGGTCGCCGACGTCGCAGGCCGCGACGGTGACGTCCGCGCCGAGGCCCGCCAGGTCGCGCACCAGGTCCGCGGCGCCGGGCGCGTTCGCGCCCCGGCGGCTGCACAGCAACAGGCGTCGGACGCCGTGGTGGGTGACCAGCCGCCGTGCGACCCGCGCGCCCAGCGTCCCCGTCCCGCCGGTGATCAGGACGGTTCCGTCGGGATCGAGGCCGGGCCGTTCCTCGGCGTCGGCGGCGACGGTGACCAGCCGGGGGATGTGGAGCCGCCCGTCGCGGACGGCGAGCTGCGGTTCGTCGGACAGCACCGCCGCCTGCGGCAGCGGGTCGTCGGGATGCTCGACGTCGACGATCGTCAGGCGGCCCGGATGCTCGGCCTGGGCGGAACGCAGAAGGCCCCAGGCCGCCGCCGCTCCGAGGTCGCGGACCTCGTCCGGGTCGCCCACCGCCACCGCGCCGTGGGTCACGACGATCAGCCGGGAATCCGTCGTCCCCGCGAGCCAGCGCTGAACGGTCTCCAGCACGGCCGTCGTCGCCTCGCGCAGCCGCCGGGCGTCGTCCCCTTCGCCCGAGGACGGCGCGAGGCGGGACACCACGGCGTCCCGCCGCCCGGGCGCGGCGGGCGCGCTGAACGGCATCCACTCGATCGCGTACAGCGGAGCGCTCGTACCGGCCGTGGGCGCGACCGTCTCCACGGCTCCGATCGACGCCACCGGTCGTCCGGAGGGATCGGTGAGCGTGAGGGCCAGGTTCTCGTCGGCGGCGACGCGGAGCGCCGTGGCGCCGGTGGCGTGCAGTTCGACCCGTTCGAACGCGACGGGTGCGCGGCCCCGGCCGACCACGCGGAGCGCCGCGCCGAGCAGCGCCGGGTGCAGGGCGAAGCGGTCGGCCTGCGCCGCCTGCTCCTCGTCGAGCGCCACCTCCGCGAAGAGGTCACCGTCCCGCGTCCATGCCGCGTCGTCGGTGTCGGCCACGACGGCTCCCGGGGGAGGCCATGCGCCGAGGTCGGTGTCGGGTGTCGTCCCGCCTCCCGTCTCCAGGAGGCCGTGGGCGTGTCGTTTCCAGGGGTCGGAGCCGTTCCGTGCGTGGACGGCGACCTCGTGCCGTCCGTCCGCGTCCGGCTCGCCCGCGACGATGACCTGGATCCGCGCGTCGCCGTTCGGCGGCTCCTCGACGACGAGCCGGTGGATCACGTCACGGCCGATCTCGTCTCCGGCGAGGAGCACGAGGTCGAGCAGGGCGGCGGTGGGGTCGACGGTGTCGTGGAGTCCGCCGGTGAGCACGACGCCGCCCGTGTCGGACAGCTCGACGATCGTGTCGATCAGCGGGTGTCCGGCGCGGGACGGCCGCAGCCAGTACCTCTTGCGCTGGAAGGCGTAGGTGGGGAGGGGAACGCGACGGGCCCCGGTCCCCTCGAACGCCGCCGCCCAGTCGACCGGGACGCCGGCCGTCCACAGCTCCGCCGCCGAGGCGTACACGCGGTCCAGGTCGCCGTCGTCGCGGCGCAGGGTGCCGACCACCACGCCGCCGACGCCGTCGAGGATCTCCTGGACGCCGCTCGTCAGCACCGGATGCGAGCTGCACTCCACGAACACCCGGTGGCTCTGCTCGGCGAGCGCCTCGACGGCGGCGCCGAACCGCACCGGCCGGCGCAGGTTCCGGTACCAGTACTCGGCGTCCAGCGCGTCGCCCCGCAGCCATGCGCCGTCGGTCGTGGAGTAGAACGGCACGCGGCCCGGCTGCGGCCTGATGCCGGCCAGCTCCCTCGACAGCTCGTCCCGGACGGCCGCCACCTGCCGGGAGTGCGAGGCGTAGTCCACCGCGATCCGCCGGACCCGCACCCCGTCGGCCTCGCAGCCGGCCACCACGTCGTCCAACGCCTCCGGCGCGCCCGCGATCACGACCGAGGAGGGGCCGTTGACGACGGCGATCTCCACACCGGGCACCAGCCGCGCGGCCACCCGATCCTCCGGCAGGGCCACGGAGACCATTCCGCCGCCGCCGGCCAGGCGCGACGCGATCACCTGGCTGCGGCGGACGACGACCCGGGCGGCGTCCTCCAACGACAACGCCCCCGCGACACAGGCCGCCGCGATCTCACCCTGCGAGTGCCCGACCACGGCATCCGGTGTCAGTCCCAGCGACTCCCACACCGCCGCCAACGACACCATCACCGCCCACGACACCGGCTGCACCACATCCACCCGATCCAACGGCCCACCATCACGCACCACATCCAAAAGCGACCACTCCACCAAGCCGTCCAACACCGCGGCACACTCCCCCAACCGCGACGCGAACACCGAAGACGACTCCAACAGCGCGGCACCCATCCCCACCCATTGCGCCCCCTGACCCGGGAACACCAGGACCGTCCGCCCGGCGGCGGCGTCGACCGAGCCCGCCACCACGTCGGGGACGGGCCCGCCGGCGGCGAAGGCGCGCAGGGCCGCGACGGCGCGGTCTCGTTCGGCGGCCACGACCACGGCGCGGTGGTCGAGCGCCGCCCTCGTGGTCAGGAGGGAGAACGCCTCGTCCGTGACGCCGTGTCCGGGACGGTCGGCGAGGGAGGACGCGAGCCGGGCCGCCTGCGCCCGCAGCGCCTCGGGGGAACGGGCCGAGAGCACCAGCGGAACCGCCGCCGGGTCGAGGACGGCGTCGTCGCCGGTCGCCTCGGGTCGCGGCTCGGGGGCCTCCTCCAGGATCACGTGGGCGTTGGTGCCGCTGACGCCGAACGACGACACCGCGGCGCGGCGGGGGCGGTCGGTCTCCGGCCAGGGGCGGGACTCGGTCAGCGGCTCCACCGCCCCGGACGACCAGTCCACCCGCGAACTGGGCTCGTCCAGGTGCAGGATGCGGGGCAGCTCGCCGTGGCGGAGCGCCAGCACCGTCTTGATCACGCCCGCGACCCCCGCGGCGGCCTGAGCGTGCCCGATGTTCGACTTCAGCGACCCCAGCAGCAGCGGGCGGTCGGCGGGACGGTCCTGTCCGTAGGTCGCCAGCAGCGCCTGCGCCTCGATCGGGTCGCCCAGCGTCGTGCCGGTGCCGTGCGCCTCGACCGCGTCGACGTCCGCTGCCGACAGGCCCGCGTCCGCGAGCGCCCGCCGGATCACGCGCTCCTGCGCCGGTCCGCTCGGCGCGGTCAGGCCGTTGGACGCCCCGTCCTGGTTCACCGCCGAGCCGCGCACCACCGCCAGCACCTCGCGGCCCGCGCGTCGGGCGTCCGACAGCCGTTCCAGCACCAGGACGCCGACACCCTCCGACCAGGCGGTGCCGTCCGCCGCGTCGGCGAACGGCTTGCAGCGCCCGTCGGGGGCCAGCGCGCGCTGCCGGGAGAACTCGATGAACGACGTGGGCTTGGCCATCACCGCCACACCCCCGGCCAGCGCCAGCGTGCACTCGCCGTCGCGGAGGGCCCGCACCGCCAGGTGCAGCGCGACCAGGGACGACGAGCACGCGGTGTCCACGGTGACGGCGGGGCCCTCGAGCCCGAGGGTGTAGGCCACGCGGCCGGACGCGACGCTGCCGGCGTTGCCGGTGCCGAGGTACCCCTCCAGTCCGTCGGGGACCTCGCCGAGCTCGGTGGCGTAGTCGTGGTACATGACCCCGGTGAACACCCCCGCGTCGGAGCCCCGCAGCGAGGCCGGGTCGATGCCCGCCCGCTCGACGGCCTCCCACGAGGTCTCCAGCAGCAGCCGCTGTTGCGGGTCCATCGCCAGCCCCTCGCGCGGGGAGATCCCGAACAGGTCGGCGTCGAAGTCCCCGGCGTTGTAGAGGAACCCGCCCGCTCGGACGTAGGACCTTCCGGCGCGGCCGGGATCGGGGTCGTACAGGCCGTCCAGGTCCCATCCCCGATCCTCGGGGAACGGGCCGATCGCGTCGCGCCCGTCCCTGACCAGCCGCCACAGGCCGTCGGGATCGGCCACCCCGCCGGGCAGCCGGCAGGCCATGGCGACGACGGCGATCGGCTCCTCGGACCTGTTCGGAGCCGGCTCGCCGACGAGCGCGGAGGTGTGGGCCTCACCGCCGACCAGCAGCGCGCGGAGGCGTCGCGCGACCGCCGCCGGGGTCGGGTGGTCGAACGCCAGGGTGACGGGCAGCCTCAGGCCGGTCCGACCTATGAGGCGGGCCCGGAGTTCCACGGCCGTCGCCGACGTGAGCCCCAGATCACGGAACGCCAGGTCGGCCGGGACCCCGTCGCCGTCCGGCGCGTCGTACAGTTCGGCGACCTCGGCGCGGACCAGGTCCGTCAGCAGCCGCTCCTGCGCGTCGCCGGAAAGCCCGTCCAGCCGCTCCCGCAACCGCGCCGACGCGGCGTCATCGGGCGCGGCGCCCCGGACCGGAACCCCCTCATCGGCACCGGGCGTCAGCCCCGTCAGCGCCGGATGCCCCGCCATGTGGGCGGCGTCGAACATCACGGCGCCCTCCGCCTCGCTCAACCGCCCGTCCAGACTCAGCGCCAGCGCGGGCAGTCCCCGCGCGACCCGGTGGTGCGCGAGCGCGACGAAGAACGCCTCCGCCCCCTCGTCCTCCCGCCCGAACACGTCGGCCGCCACGAACCCGGAGGAACCGACGGACACGACCGGCCCGGCGGACCTGGGAGACGCGTCGGACAGGGAAGACGCTGGAGACCGGGGGGACTCGGGAGGCGCGGCAGGCGCGGGAACCGGGGCGGACGTGGGAGACGCTGGAGACCGAGGAGACTCGGGAGGCGCGGTGGGCGCAGCAGGCGCGGGAGGCGGGGTGGTGATCGGGGACAGGAGGACGAAGGCGGAGAGGTTCAGGTCGGTCGTCAGTTCGTGGAGGTTCAGGGCGCCGGTCCGTGCGGTGCGGGGGGCGCGGGTGGAGGTGCCGGGGGCGATCACCACTGCGGCGAGGTCGGCGGGGAGGTCGGCCAGGAGGGCGGCCGACGCGTCACCGTCGGCGATGTCGCAGGCCGTCAGGGTCGCCTCGACGCCTCGGCCGGCCAGTTCGGCGCGGAGGGCGGTCGCCGCCGGGTCGGTCTCGCCGCGTTCGCTGACGAGCAGGATGCGGCGGGCCCCGTGCGCGGTGGCGAGGTGGCGGGCCGCCCGGGCGCCGATCGGGCCGTCCGCACCCGTGACCACGACGGTGTGCGGGGTGTCGGGCAGCATCGGGGTACGGGACGTCGAGCCCGACGCCACGCGCACGAGGCGGGGGCGCAGCACGGCTCCGGAGCGGAGCGCCGACCGCGGTTCGCCGGAGAGGATCGCCTCGGGCAGCGCCGCCGCGCCCTCCGAGTCCAGGTCGACGAGGACGACACGGCCGGGGTGCGCCGCCTGAAGGGAGCGGACCGCGCCCCAGGCCGCCGCGCCGGCGAGGTCGGGAACGTCGTCGCCGGGGGCGGCGGCGACCGCGCCTCGCGTCACCACGGCGAGTGTGCCCGCCTCGGCGGCTCCGTCCTCAAGGTGCGCGCGGACCCGATCGACGAGTTCCCGCAGCGGCACGTCCGCCCCGCCCGACAGCACGGTGACCTGCGGCCGGTCCGTGGAGGCGACCGTCGCCCCTCGCGCGCGCAGATGCTCCGCGAGGCCGAAGGGATCCGGGCCGGGCACGGCCCAGAGCGTCTCCTCCGACCACGACCCCGGGACGGGCGCGGGCGACCAGTCGAGCCGGAACAGGGAGTCGTGCCGGGCCGCCCCCACGGCGCGGAGTCGGCCCGGGCGTTCCAGCAGCACGTGGCGGGTGATCTTCCCGGAGGCGGTGCGCGGGATCTCCTCGACCTCGTACAGCTCCTCGGGCACCTTCACGGCCGACAGCCGTTCCCGGCAGGCGGCCAGGACCTCGTCCGGGTCGAAGCCCTCGGGGCCGGCGACCAGATGGGCGACCGGGACCTCGCCGAGGATCTCGTGGGGCCGCCCCGCCACCGCGGCGTCGGCCACTCCGGGGACGCCCCGCAGCACTTCCTCGACCTCGCCGGGGTGAATGTTCTCCCCGCCCCGGATGATCAGCTCCTTGATCCGGCCGGTGATGGTGAAGTAGCCGTCCTCGTCGCGTCGCGCCAGGTCACCGGTGCGGTACCAGCCGTCGCGGAACGCCTCGGCGGTCGCGTCCGGCCGGTCGTGATAGCCGAGCATGACGCTCGGCCCGCGCACCCAGACCTCGCCCTCCGCGCCGGGCCCGACGTCCGCGCCGGAGTCCGGGTCCACCAGCCGCACGCCGAGACCCGGCACGGGCAGGCCGCACGAGCCCTCGACGCGGGCGCCCGTCGGCCAGTTGATCGTGATCGCCCCGCACGTCTCGGTGCTGCCGTACGCGTCCAGCAGCGGGGCCCCGAACGCCTCCTCGAACGAGCGCCGCAGCGCCGCCGTGGTGACCGCTCCCCCGACCAGGCACACCCGCAGGTCCGGCGCCTCGAACCGTTCCTCCCGGGCCGCCCGGACCAGATGGTGGTAGATCGTGGGCACCCCGGCCAGGAAGGTGATCGAGTGCTCGCGCAGGGCGTCGCGGACCACGTCGGCCGCGAACCCGTCCAGGATGTGCGCGGTCGCGCCGACCGCGGTGACGCCGAGCACGCACGCGATGTGCGACAGGCTGTGGAACAGCGGCAGCGGCCACAGCACCCGGTCGTCGGGCGACAGGCCCGGGATCGGGGCGTAGCACGCCGCGACCGACCAGAGGCAGGACCGCTGCGAGGACAGCACGCCCTTCGGGCGGCCGGTCGTGCCGGAGGTGTAGAGCATCCAGGCGGGCGCGTCGAGCGGCAGGTCGTCGCGGGCGGGCGCGGCGGGCGTGGTGGAGGCCAGCCGCTCGTGGGCGACCGTCCCCGGCGGGGGCGGGGCGTCGCCGACGACCACGATCCGCCGGTCCGCCGCCCCCGGCAGCGTGCGCAGCCGTTCGACCTGCGAGCCCTCGGTGATCACCACTCGGGCGCCGCTGTCCTCCAGGATGTGGGACAGCTCGGAGTCGGTGAGCCGGGGGTCGACGGGCACGCCGATCGCGGCGGCGCGGACGATCGCGAGGTAGCCCTCCACCGTCTCCACCCGGTTGCCGAGCAGGATGGCGGCGCGGTCGCCGGGTTGCAGCCGGAGCCCGGCCAGGCCCCCGGCGAGGCGGGCGGTCCGCCGTTCGAGTTCGGCGTGGCTCACGCTCCGCCGGGCGTCCTGGAAGGCGACCTTGTCGCCGAAACGCAGGGCGTTCGACCGCAACAGTTCGTGCAGGGGACGGATCAACTCAGCGCGCAGCATGGAACGAGTCTCACCGCGCCCCATCGAATTCGCCCCCCAGAGGACCCCCCTAGGCGTCCCCTATCCTCCGTATCGTGAAGCGAACACAGAACGGCCCCCGAAAGAGATCGGGAGCCGTTCCTCGACGGAATTCGGTAAGGGCCTAGAGATGTCCACGCCCGTGCGGGGCGGCCCAGTCGGCCGCCCGCGGAGCGATGTCGAGACGCTTCACGTCGTCGTTCACGAACCCGGGCCTGGGCACACGAAAGGTGGAGAAGTCGGTGGAGTCCCGGAACGCGGGGATCCGGTAAAGGTCGCGGGCGTAAGGCCACAGATGGGGGTAATCGGTGAGCGGTCGTTCGCTCACCCCGCTCATCGGGTTGTAGAGGAGGTCGAAGCGGACCAGCGTCGGCCAGAGCCGCACGTCCGCCTCGGTGACGGCGTCGCCGAGAAGGTAGCGCCGTTCGGCGAGCCGGGTGTCCAGCCGTTCCAGGGCGAGGACCATGCGCTCCCGCCACAGGTCGTGGTCGGCCTGCGTGGCCGCCGCGGCCACCTGGTAGGGGCCGTTGTTGACGTTGTCGTAGACGTAGGCGTTCAGCTCGTCGATCTCGGCGCGGAGCTCCTCCGGGTAGAGCCGCACGTCGGGATCCCCCCAGGCGTCGAACGCGGTCCCGAGGTCGAGCGTGATGTCCGGGAAGTGGTTGCTGACGATCGAGCCGGTCACGCGGTCCCACAGCACCGGGACCGACAGGTGCCCGGGGAAGCCCGGCTCGGTCGCCTCGTACGCCTCTTGGAGGAAGGCGAACCCGTTCACCGGGTCGGGCCCGCGCCGTTCCCGGAAGGCCCAGCCGCGGCCGTCGCGTTCGTCGTCGACGTAGGAGAGCGTGACGACGTCTTGGAGGCCCTTGAGCGCCCGCACGATGGCCGTGCGCTGCGCCCAGGGGCAGACCCAGGCGAGGTAGAGGTGATAGCGCCCCGGCTCGGCCCGGAATCCGCTCGACCCGTCGGCCGTGACGCGGCCCTGGAACGGGTAGCGGGGCCGGTTCCAGCCGTTGGACGTGTCGATGCGGCCGGGGCCGTACTCGCCGTAGGTCTCCCGGTCCACAGGGCCGGCGAAGACGGGGGTCTCGGTCACGGGGTCGCCTCCAGAGGTTGCCGCAGGGCGTCGGGCGAGCCGGCGTGGACGCCGGCGGGAAGCCGCGGGATCGCGGCGAGCAGTTCACGGGTGTGGTCGGCGCGGGGTTCGGCGAAGACCCGGTCGGCGTCGCCGGTCTCCACGATGCGGCCGTCCCGCATCACCACCACCCGGTCGCTGACGTGCCGGATCACGCCCAGGTGGTGGGAGATGAACAGGTACGCCACGCCCAGCTCCGCCTGCAGCTCGGCCAGCAGGTCCAGGACCTGCGCCTGCACCGACACGTCGAGGGCGGAGACCGGTTCGTCGCACACGATGACGCGCGGGCCCGGGGCCAGGGCACGGGCGATCGCCACGCGCTGCCGCTGCCCGCCGGACAGCAGCAGCGGGCGACGGTCGAGGAGACCCGCGTCCAGCCCGACCTGCTCCAGCAGCCGGACCGCCCGGTCGCGGCGCTCCCCGCGCGGCACCCCGCCCGCCTCCAGCGCCTCGTCCAGCACCCGGCGCACCGTGAACCGGGGGTCGAACGAGCTGAGCGGATCCTGGTAGACGACCTGGATCCGGGGGCGCAGCGCACGCCGTTCGCGGCCGGACAGTCCGCGCCACGACCGGCCGTCCACGAGCACCTCGCCGGCGTCGGGCGCGAGCAGGCCGAGCACCATCCGGGCCGTGGTGGTCTTGCCCGAGCCGGACTCCCCCACCAGGCCCAGGGTCTCGCCGGCGCGCAGCTCGAACGAGACGTCGCGCACCGCGGGCCGTCCCGCGAACGTCTTGGACAGGGCGCGGGCCTCGATCACCACCTCGCCGGGCCCACCGCCCCGGGCGGGGCGGACCCGGCCGCCCGTCGGGACCGCGTCGAGCAGCGTGCGCGTGTAGGCGTGCCGGGGCGCGGTCAGCACCTCGTCGGCCGCCCCCTCCTCGACGATCTCGCCGTCCTTCATGACCAGCACGCGATCGGCCAGTTCGGCGACGACGGCGAGATCGTGGCTGATCAGCAGCAGCGCCGTGCCGGCGCGACGTCGTTCGTCCAGCAGTCGCAGGATCTGCGCCTGCACGGTGACGTCGAGCGCGGTGGTCGGCTCGTCGGCGATGAGCAGCACGGGGTCGGCGGCGATCGCGGAGGCGATGAGGGCCCGCTGCCGCAGCCCGCCGGACAGCTCGTGCGGGTACTGCGCCGCGCGCGCCTCGGGCTCGGGCACCCCGACGGCGCGCAGAAGGTCGACGACGCGGGCGGGCCGTTCGGCGCGGGGCACCACGTCGTGCAGCCGCAGCGTCTCGGCGATCTCCTTGCCGACCGGGCGCAGCGGGTCCAGCGACACCAGCGCGTCCTGAAGGACGTAGCCGATGCGGGAGCCGCGCACCGTGCGCCAGCGGCGGTCGTCGTAGGCGGACACGTCCGCGCCGTTGATCCGCAGCGTGCCGGCGCGGACGTCGGCGCCGTCGCCGGACAGGCCGAGCAGGGTGCGGGCGGTGACGCTCTTGCCCGATCCCGACTCGCCGACGATCGCCACGCACTCGCCGGGCCGCACGGTGAACGACACGCCGCGCACCGCCCGGATCGACCCGAACGAGACGGCGAGGTCGGCGACCTCCACCAGGGGCTCGGTCATCCGGTCCTCCCTTCGGAGCGCCGTTGCAGCGCCCGGCCGACGGTGGTGGTCGAGAGCACAGTCAGGGTGATGGCCAGGCCGGGGAAGACCGCGACCCACCACGCGACCGAGAAGTAGTCGCGGCCCGCGGCGAGCATCGCCCCCCATTCCGGCGCCGGCGGCCGGGGGCCGAAGCCCAGGAAGCTCAGCGCCGACGCGGCGATCAGCGCGATGCCGACCTCGATGGCGGCCAGCACCAGCAGCGGCGCGAACGCGTTCGGCAGGATGTGCCGAATGATGAGCCGTAGTCGGGTCTGGCCGAGTGATTCGGCGGCCTCCACATACTCCGACCTCCGTACGACCATCGTCTGAACGCGAACCAGCCGCGCATAGCCGGGAGTGGTGTAGAGCGCGATCGCGTAGATCGTCGGCACCGTTCCGGGACCGGTGACGGCGAGGACGAGCAGCGCCAGCAGCATCGTCGGCAGGGACAGCGTCATGTCGGCCAGCCGCATGACGATCTGGTCGAGGACCCGCCCGCCCAGCCCCGCCAGCAGCCCCAGCACGGTGCCCGCGAAGACCGCGAGGGCGGTCGCCCCCAGCCCGGTCAGCAGCGACGGCCGCGCCCCGTACACGATGCGGGTCAGCACGTCGCGCCCGTTGGCGTCGGTGCCCAACGGATGATCGGCGCCGGGCCCCTGGAGCGCCGTCAGGATGTCGGTGTCACCGGGCGACCCGTTCACCAGCAGGCCCGGGGCCAGCGCGGCGAGGCCGATGAGGGCGAGGAAGGACGCCGCCGCCCACAGCCCCGGCCGCGATCCGCGCCCGCCGCGCCCGGTCGACCGCCGGGCCATCGTCGGCATCGTCACCGGGCACCTCGCAGCCGTGGGTCGATGACCAGGTAGAGCAGGTCGAGCGCGATGTTGACCAGCACGTACAGCGTGGCGGTCACCAGGACGACGCCCATCACCACCGGAAGGTCCTTGCTCTCGACGGCGCCGACGACGAGCCGCCCGATCCCCTCCCGGGAGAAGATCTGCTCGGTGACGACCATCCCGCCCAACAGCGCGCCGAACAGCCATCCGGCCAGCGTCACCACCGGGAGCAGGGCGTGCCGCAGGGCGTGCCGGAGCCGCACGCCGCCGTCGGACATGCCGCGCGACCGCGCCGTCAGCACGAACGGCTGCTCCAGCGCCCGTTCCAGCCCCTCGCGCATGACCTGCGTGAGCAGCGCCCCCACCGGGATCGCGATGGCGCAGGCCGGAAGCACCAGGCCGCTGGGCCCGGACCCGCCCGTCGCGGGGAACCAGCCGAGCTGGAACGAGAACACCGTCAGCAGCAGGATGCCCGCCCAGAAGCCGGGCACCGACACGCCGACCAGCTCGATGCCCGAGGACAGCGCGCGGACCCGGCGGCCCCGGCGCGCGGTCAGCAGCGCCAGAACCGTCGCGACGAGCAGCGCCAGCGCGATCCCGGCGGTGGTGAGCCGGAGCGAGGCGGCCAACTGCGAGCCGATCGCCTCGCCGACCGTCTGGTCCAGCCGGTAGGAGCGGCCGAGGTCGCCGTGCAGGATCCGGTTCAGGAACGTCCCGTACTGGGCGAGCACCGGCCGGTCGAGGCCGTACTCGGCGATGATCTGGGCGCGGACCTCGGGGGTGACGTCGTTGGTCCCGACGATCGAGTCGACCACCTCGCCGGGGACGGCCTGGAGCGCGGCGAACGATGCCGTCACCGCGCCCCACAGCACCAGGACCGAGGCTCCGAGGCGCACCAGCACGGCGCGGACGACCCGCGCCGAGGGCCGGCGCTTCACTTACCCGTCTTCCAGGAGTCGTAGAAGGTCGGGAACGCCTGCGCCTCCCAGGAGATGCCGCCGACGGTCTTGGCGAAGCCGACCAGGTAGGTGGGGGTGTAGATGGGGACCACCGCGGCGTCCTCGGTCACCTTCTTCTGCACCTTCGCGTACAGCTCGGCGCGTGCGGCCTGGTCGTTGGTGTCCAGCGCCCGGGCGAGCCAGCCGTCCACGTCCTTGTCGGAGTAGCGGGCGATGTTCTGGGTCAGCCTGGTGCCGTCGGAGATGCTGCCGGTGTCGAACAGGTTGCGCAGCGCGTCGGCGTCGGCGCGCTGCCAACTGATGGCGGCGACGTCGTAGTCGCCCTTGCCGAAGCGGGCGATGTACTCGTTCACCGTGCCCCGGTCGATCTGCAGGTCGAAGCCGATCTTCTTGGCCTCGGCCTGGATCTGCTCGGCGAGGGTGCCGCGCTGCTCCCGGTCGATGGTCCGCACGCTGAGCATGTGGACGGTCAGCCGCTCGCCGTCCTTGGTGCGGTAGCCCTCGGCGTCGCGGCCGGTCCAGCCGGCCTCGTCCAGCAGTCTCCCGGCGGCGGTCGCGTCGTACCTCCACAGGGTCTCGGTGGTCTTGTCGTAGCCGAGGGTGCTGGGCGACAGCGGGCTCGACGCGGCCTGGTAGGCGCCGAAGTACAGCTTGCCGACGACGGTCTTGTAGTCGACGCCGTCACGGAACGCGCGGCGGACGCGCACGTCCGAGAACGGGCCCTTGGTCGTGTTGGGGTAGTAGTTGTAGTTGCCGCCGGGGGCCTGCCGCTTGTCGTACTTGAGCTTCGGGTTGCGCTCCAGCAGTTTGAGGCTCGACGGCGGCACGCTCGCGATGGCGTCCACCTGGCCGCTGTTGAGCGCGCCGAACCGCACCGAGTCGGTGTTGAGGAGCTTGAACTCCAGCCGCTCCAGGTGCGCGGGCCCGGTGTGCGCCGCGTTGGCGGGCCCCCACCTGTAGTCGGGGTTGCGCTTGTAGACGATGCCCTGCCGGGGGGTGTACTTGTCGATGACGAACGGGCCGGACCCGACGATCTGCCGCGCGAGCGCGTCGGGGCCCTTCTTGAGCTGGGCGGGCGACTGGATGCCGAAGAACACGGTGGACACCGCCGCCAGGAACGGCGCGTGCGGCTTGGAGAACGTCACCTTCGCGGTGTGCGCGTCGACGACCTCGGTGCCCTGGTACGGCTTGATCTGACCGGCGGCCATCTGCGACTTGGTGGCCGGGTCGACGATGTGGTCGAGGTTGGCCTTGACGGCCGCCGCGTCGAACGGGGTGCCGTCGCTGAACCTCACCCCCTGCCGCAGCTTGAAGGTGTACGTCTTGCGGTCGTCGGATACCTCCCAGGACGTCGCGAGCCAGGGGTGGAGCCCGCCCCGGGCGTCGAGCGCCACCAGCGAGTCGAGGACGGGCCGGGCCCACAGCGCCGCGATGTCCTGGGGGCTCTTGTGCGGGTCGAGGTCGAGCGGCTCGCCGTCGACGCCGTACACGAGCGTGCCGCCCTCGACGGGGCGTCCGGCGTCGGCGGCGGCGTCGTCGCCGGAGCCGCCGCACCCGGTGAGGGCCAGCACGAGCACGAGCGCGCCGGCCGACAGGATGCCGGGGATCACCGGTCTGCGCGTCATGAACAGCGTCGGGGCCATGCCTCGCGCCTCCTTATTTCTCGAGTCTGTTGGTAGGAATAGTAGGTTTTGCTCAGCCGGACACGGCGGTGCGCCACAGCGCCGGCAGGTCGGACGGCCGCCGCAGCACCGCGTCCGGGTACTCGGCCAGCAGGACGGCCTCGTCGTCCACGCCCCACAGGGCCGCCACGGCGGTCACCCCGGCGCCCCGGGCGCTCGCCAGGTCGGTGACCGCGTCACCGACCATCAGCGTCCGCTTCGCCGGGACGTCGAGCAGTTCCAGCGCCCGCAGCACGATGTCGGGCGCGGGCTTGGGCCGGGCGATCTCGTCCGAGCCGATCACGTGCGCGAACCGGTCGATCAGGCCCAGCCGGTCCAGCAGGGACCGGGCGCGCGGCCCGCTCTTGCCGGTCGCCACCGCCAGCCGCACCCCCTCCCGGCCCAGGTCGGCCAGCAGTTCCGGCACGCCGTCGAAGACGGTCACCCGGTCTGCGAGCCGGTGGCTCTCCCGGACGAAGGGCTCCTCCATCTCCAGGGGAAGCCCCATGATCCGCATGATGTCCGGGAAATAGCGGCCGAGATGACGGCTGTACTCCTCGAACGGGGCGGGTCCGCCGTCCACGACCTCGGCGTAGGCGAGCGCGAACGCCTCGCGCATCACCCCGAAGCTGTCCACCAGCACCCCGTCGAGGTCGAAGACGACCGCCTCCGGCGTGAGTTCGGGTTCAGGCGACACCCCGCACCTCCGGGACCGGGACCGCCCGACGGGCGGAGTCGTAGAGCCGCTCGATGACCGCGATCGTCTGGCGGGCGCCGCCGATCGCCGCGCCCCGGCCCGCGGTGTCGGCGAGCAGCGCGGGCAGGTCGTCGAGCTGCCGGGCATACTCCACGCCGACCGGGTCCTCCGGCAGCGGCACCGGCTGCGTCACCCCGTGCCGCGTCCGCGTCAGCACCGACGCGGCCTGCCGGTTGGAGCTGAAGCCGAACGTGCACGTCAGCTCGGCCGTCCCGGACAGGCCCTCCACGGTGAAGCGGGTCACGTCGCGGGCCTCGTGGGAGGCCCAGCTCGCGCGCAGCGACACCGAGACGCCGTCCTCGGTCACCAGGAAGCCCCGCGCGGTGTCCTCCACGTCGCCGGTGCCCGGGCGGTCCGCGTCCGCGTCGCCGCGCCATCCCGCCCGCAGGTGGCCCGCGTTGACGAAGTCCGCCGAGACCGCGCCGGCGACCTGCTCGAACGCGGCCGTGCCCAACATCGGCCCGACCGTGTCGAGCAGGTGCCAGCCGAGGTCGACCAGCGCCCCGCCGCCCGACCGGCTCCGGTCGGTGAACCAGCCGCCCGCGCCGGGCACGCCGCGCGCCCGCACCCACGCCACGTCCACGTGCCGGATCGGGCCCAGCTCCGCGGCGAGCGCGTACAGGGCCCGGACGTCGGCGCGGTACGGGGCGGCGCTCCCCGCCAGCAGCACCGCGCCGCCGGCGCGTTCGGCGGTCGAGAGCCGATCGGCCTCGGCCACGGTCAGGCACACCGGCTTCTCCACGAAGACCGGCACGCCGCGTTCCAGCAGCCGCGCCGCGATGGGGGCGTGCAGATGGTTGGGCGCCGCGACCACGGCGAGGTCCACCTCGCCGCGCTCCAACTCGTCGAGGTCGGCCAGGACGCGCGGCACGCCCCTGCCGGCGACTGTGCCGCGC
This sequence comes from Thermomonospora umbrina, assembly GCF_003386555.1. Lineage (GTDB taxonomy): Bacteria > Actinomycetota > Actinomycetes > Streptosporangiales > Streptosporangiaceae > Thermomonospora > Thermomonospora umbrina. The sequence goes on from NZ_QTTT01000001.1 coordinate 169,824, forward strand.
GCCGCCGGGTCGGGATCGACGGCGGCCACCACCCGGTACGCGGGGTGGCCGATCAGCCGGGGCAGCCAGATCGAGCGGCCCGCCCAGCCGCAGCCCACCAGCGCGGTCCGGACCTGCTCCCCGCCGCTCACACCGTCTCCAGGGCCGCGGCGACGATGTCCGGGATGCGCCGGACCTGGTCCTCGTCGGCCAACAGGGTGCGGTGATGCAACCAGACGCCCTCCGTGGTGAGCGCCTCACTATTGGGGCAACGCTGCGCCAGGGCCTCCACGGTGGTGTCCGGCGCGCCGGTCTCCCAGAAGCCGGCGGTCCGATAGACGGCGCGGAAGACCACGAACGCGGGCAGCCCGCGGCGCACCAGCTCGTCCACCAGGGCGTTGCGCCGTTCCTCGGTGATGCCCGGCACTCGGAACATCGCCATGTAGTGCGGGACGCGCGTGGCCCGGGGGTCGCGGCCCTGCGGCACCACGCCCGGGATCTCGGCGAGGAGCGCGCGCAGGATCGGCGCGCGCTCCTCCCGGAGGGAGACCTGCTCGTCCAGACGCCCGAGCTGGGCGCGCAGCACGCTCGCGGTGAACTCGTTCATCCGGAAGTTCGAGCCGGAGGTCTCGTGGAAGTACCCGCGGTCCGACGGCGGCCGGCCGCAACTGTGCCGCAGGAAGCCCTGGTCCCATCCCTCCCGATCGGGGAAGATCACCAGGCCGCCCTCGCCGGCGGTCATCAACTTGCCGTTCTGGAAGCTGAACGCGGCGACCGAGCCCAGCTCCCCCACCTTGCGTCCCGTCCACTCCGCGCCGTGCGCGTGCGCGGCGTCCTGCACGATCGGGACGCCGCTGTCGGCGGACAGCTTGTCGAGCGCGTCCATGTCGGCGAAGTGCCCGGCCATGTGCACGGGCATGATCGCCTTGGTGCGCGGGGTGATCGCCGCCGCCGTCGCGGCCACGTCGATGCAGTAGGTGTCACGGTCCACGTCGACCGGCACCGCCGTCGCGCCGAGCCGCTGCGCCGCCTGTGAGGACGAGATGAACGTGAACGCCGGGACGATCACCTCGTCGCCCGGCCCGACCCCCGCCACCTGGAGGGCCAACTCGAGGGCGTGCGTGCCGTTGGTGACCGCGAGCGCGTATCCGCCGCCGTGGTGGGCCGCGAACTCCCGCTCGAATCCGTCCACCTCGCCGCCGCCGATGCGCCACCACTGTCCCTGCTCCAGCGCGCGCAGCAGACCGGTCCGTTCCTCGTCTCCGTACCGGGGCCATTCGGGGAGAACCGGAGGCGTGCCTGCAGTCGTCATAATCCCTCTTCCGTCAGCGAAACCGCCATCGGAACGCTAATGAGACCGACGGCGGATCATCACCCCTGACGACCCCCCTATATCCCCCTTGTCCTCGAGCCGCGCGATCTCCGCCGCTATCGGGTGCGGGCGTCGTCTTGTTATAACCGGAGCCGTGTCCGAACTGCTTTTGTTGAACGGCCCGAATCTCGGAATTCTCGGCCGCCGCGAACCGGAGATCTACGGCACCGCCACGCTCGCCGACATCGAGAAGTCCGTCGCGGCGGAGGTCGCCCCGCGCAACTGGCGCGTGGTCCCGGTGCAGCGCGAGTCCGAGGGCGAGCTGATCCACGCGATCCAGGACCACCACGACTCGGTCGGCGCGATCGTCAATCCCGGCGCGCTGATGATCGCCGGGTGGAGTCTGCGGGACGCGCTCGCCGCCTACCCGCGGCCCTGGATGGAGGTGCACCTGTCGAACGTGTGGGCCCGCGAGGCGTTCCGGCACGAGTCGGTGCTGGCGCCGCTGGCCGCCGGCGTGATCGTCGGGCTGGGCGCGCTCGGCTACGTCCTGGCCGCCCGCGCGCTGCTGGAAGTCGTTCCGGACTGACCGGGGAGTCGTCATCAACCTGCTGGGCATCGACATCGGCGGCACCAAGGTCGCGCTGCGGGCCGAGAGCGACGGGACGCAGGTCGAGCAGACCTCGTTCCGGTGGCCGTCGCCGCCCGATCGCGCGGCGGACCGGGAGGCGCTGCGCGCGCACGTCGCGGAGGTGCGGGCGCGGTGGGGGGCTCGTCACAGCGGGCCGTTCGACGCGGTGGGGGTGGCGGTGCCCGCCGCGCTCGACGACTCCGGCCGCGTCGTGGCCTGGCCGGGGCGGCCGGCCTGGGTCGGGCTCGACCTGGGCGGGCTGCTGCGGGAGCTGTTCCCCGACGCGGCGGTCCGCTGGGGGGACGACGGCGACCTGGCCGCCGTGGCCGAGGCCGACGGCGCCGGGCACCGGAACCTGGTCTATCTCGGCGTCGGCACCGGGGTCGGCGGCGGGATCGTGGTGGCGGGCCGTCCCGTGCCCGGTCCCGGCCGGGGCTCCGCCGAGCTGGGGCACGTGATCGTCGACCGCTCCGGGCCGCGCTGTGACTGTGGCCGGGACGGATGCGTGCAGGCGGCGGCGTCGGGTCCGGCGACCCTGCGCCGGGCCGCCCTGCTGTACGGCGGCCCGGTGCGGTACGAGGAGCTGCGGGACGCGCTGGCCGCCGGGCGGAGCTGGGCGGTGTCGGCCGTGGAGGAGGGCTGCGCGGTGTTGGCGGCGGCCGCGGTCGGCGTGGCCGAACTGGTCCGGCCCGACGCGGTCGTGATCGGCGGCGGCTTCGCCGACGGCCTGCCGGGATTCGTTCCGCGCGTCGCGGCGCACGTGCGCCGCCTGGCGCGGGCGGGCGCGCCGGCGCCGCCGGTCGAACGGGCGCGGCTCGGCGGGCTGTCGTCGTTGCAGGGGGCCGTTCTGTTGGCGAAGGGAGAGATCGGGTGACGATCCATGAGGTCGAGGTCGATCTGGGCGAGCGCGCGTACGCCGTCCGGATCGGGCCGGGCGTGCGGCGCACGCTCCCGGAGGTCGTCGCCGGGCTGGGCGCCCGCCGCGTCGCCGTGGTGACGGCGCGGCCCCCGGAGTGGACGCCCGACCCGGGCGTGGATTCCATGGTGATCCCCGCCAAGGACGGCGAACGGGACAAGACGCTGTCGTGGGTGGAGGAGCTGTGCCGCCGGTTCGCCGCGTTCGGGCTGACCCGCTCGGACGCGGTCGTGTCGTGCGGCGGCGGGACGACCACCGACGCGGTCGGTCTGGCCGCCGCGCTCTACCACCGGGGCGTGCCCGTCGTCCACCTGCCGACCTCGCTCCTCGCGCAGGTGGACGCAAGCGTGGGCGGCAAGACGGCGGTGAACCTCCCCGAGGGCAAGAACCTCGTCGGCGCGTACTGGCAGCCCGCCGCCGTGCTCTGCGACACCGACCACCTGCGGACCCTCCCGCGGCGGGAGGTGATCAACGGGTACGGGGAGATCGCGCGCTGCCACTTCATCGGGGCGGGCGACCTGCGCGGGCTGTCCCTCGCCGAGCAGATCGCCGCGAGCGTGGCGCTCAAGGCGTCGATCGTGGCGGCCGACGAACGCGACGCGGACCGCCGCCACGTCCTCAACTACGGGCACACGCTGGGCCACGCCCTCGAACGCGCCACCGGGTTCCGGCTGCGGCACGGCGAGGGCGTGGCGGTCGGGACGGTGTTCGCCGGGCGGCTCGCGGGCAGGCTGGGCCGGATCGACGCGGCCCGGGTCGACGAGCACCACGAGGTCGTCGCCGGCTACGGCCTGCCGACCCGCCTGCCCGCCGGGGTCACCGCCGACGAGCTGGTCGCCCTCATGCGGCTGGACAAGAAGCGGCGGACCGGGGACGGCCTGACCTTCGTCCTGGACGGCCCCGACGGCGTGGAGCTCGTGCCGGAGGTCCCGGTGCCCGTCGTGGCGTCCGTCCTGGCGGCGATGCCGAGGGAGGGCGGCTGAGATGACCCGGTCCATCGGCGGCGCGACCCGCCTGTTCGCGGTGCTCGGCGACCCGGTGGCCCAAGTGCGCGCGCCGGCGCTGGTCAACCCGCTGTTCGCGGAGCTGGGGCTGGACGCCGTCCTGGTCCCGGCGCACGTCCGGCCCGCCGACCTCGCCGCGGTCGTGCGGGGACTGGAGGCCGTCGGCAACCTCGACGGGCTGCTGATCACCGTTCCGCACAAGTTCACGGTCTGCGGGCTGGCGGCCGAGCTGGGGCGGGGCGCCGAGCTGGCCGGCAGCGCCAACGCGCTGCGCCGTCGGCCGGGCGGCGGGTGGTTCGCCGACAACTTCGACGGCGCGGGGTTCGTCGCGGGCCTGGAGCACGCCGGGCACCCGGTGGCGGGCCGCCGGTTCCTGCTGGCGGGCGCGGGCGGCGCGGGGACGGCCATCGCGGTCGCGCTACTGGAGGCGGGCGCCGAACGCCTGACCGTCCGCGAACCCGACGTCGCGCGGCTCGACCGACTGGTGGGTCGGTTGGAGCGGCACTGGCCGGGCCGTGCGCGGGGTTCGGCCGTCCCGCCGCCGGGCGACGCGGACGTGGTGGACGTGGTGGACGTGGTGGTGAACGCCACGCCGTTGGGGCTGCGCGCCGACGATCCGATGCCGTTCGCCCCCGCCGAGCTGCCACCGGGATGTGTCGTCGCGGACATCATCATGTCACCCCCCGACACCCCGCTGCTGGTGGCGGCGGCCGGTCTGGGGCATCCCGTCCACCACGGCCGGCACATGCTCGACCAGCAGTTGGACCTGTATCGGGACTTCTTCGGACTCTGACCGCGACGGCCCGCGCCGCCTCTCGATCGGTCCGCGATTCCCGGCCGATGGGCGGTCCGCATCGAAGGTGGACGACGGCTCCGTGCATTCCTTTCGGATGGAGAACGCTGGAGGGGGAAGAGTGCCGACACTGTTGGAACGAGACGAGCACCTGCACCATCTGGAACGTCTTCTCGCCGACTGCAGGGCGCGGCGCGGCCGTACGGTCCTGCTGGACGGGCCGATCGGCAGCGGCCGAACCGCACTGTTGCGCGCCTGCGCCGAACGCGCGCGGCGGATGGGGTTCACGACGCTCGACGCCGACTGCGCCCCGGCCGAACGCGCCCTGCCGTTCGGCGTGGTGAACCAACTGCTGGCGGAGGGGCTGGTCGAGCGGACACCGCTCACCCGCGCCCCCGACGCCGCGGAGGACGTGCGCGCCCACGCGGAGCTGGCGACGGCGTTCGCCCGGCTGGCCGACCATCGGCCGCTCATGATCGGTGTGGACGGTCTGCGCCACGCCGACGACGAGTCCCTGCGCCTGCTGCTGTTCCTGGCCCGGCGGCTGCGGTCGGCGCCCGTTCTGCTCGTGATGACGGACGGCCCGACGGCGACCGGCGGGCGGCAACGGCTCCTCGCCGACCTGTGCCGGCTGCCGCACGTGCGGCGGTTGACGCTCGCCCCGCTCTCGGCCGCCGGGACCGCGCGACTGGTCGCGGACCGACTCGGCGCGCAGGCGGTGCCCCGTCTGGCCGCCGATCTGCACGAGCACAGCGGCGGCAGCCCGCTGCTGCTGGAGGCGTTGATCGAGGATGAACGCACCCCGGGCGGCCGGAGCCTCTCGCCGGCGGTGCAGAACCTTCTCCACGGGGGCGAGCCCGCGCATCTGCGGACCGCGCGGGCCCTGGCCGTTCTGGGCGACGACGCCGACGCGGCCGATCTGGCGCGGTTGGCCGGGGCGGACGGCGCGGACGGGGCCGACGCGCTGAGCGCGTTGCGGGCGGCCGGGCTGCTCGACGGCATGCGGTTCCGTCATCCCGGGGCGCGGGCCGCCGTGCTGGAGGACCTTCCGCCGCGGGATCGTCGGGAGCTCCATCGCCGCGCCGCCGTCCTTCGACAGGAGGCGGCCGCGCCCGCGTCGGTCGTGGCCCGTCACCTGCTCGCCGCCGACCACACGGGCGAGCCGTGGGCCCCCGCCGTGCTCTCGGAGGCGGCCGAGCAGGCCCTGCTGGACGACCGGCCGGACGTGGCGGTCGAGTGCCTGCAAGCGGCCCATCGGGCGCACGGCGACGACCGCGGTCGGGCCGCGATCCGGGCGCGGCTGGCGCAGGCCGAGTGGCAGCTCAACCCGGCCGCCGCCGCCCGGCACCTGACGCCGCTGGTCGCCGCCGTGCGCGCCGACCGGCTCGGCGTGCGGGACGCGACCGTGCTGGTCAAGCATCTGCTGTGGCACGGCAGGGACGCCGAGGCCGCCGAGGTGCTCGCCCGTCTGCGGGCGCACGCCGAGCACGCCCGGGGACGGGACGGCGGCGGGATCCTCGACCTCGAGACGTGGCTCGCCTACCGGCATCCGCCGCTCGCCCGGGACCGGCGCGCCCCCGAGCCGCCCGGCGCCGTGACGGCTCCGCGCATCGATCCGGTGCTCCGGTCGGCGGCGGTCCTGGCCGACGCGCTGGCCCGCAACCGGGCCCACGGCGCGGCCGACCACGCCGAGCGCACGCTGCGCGACCTGGTGCTGCACCGCCGCGACCCGTGGGCGGAGGAGGCGGCGATGACGGCGCTGCAGGTGCTGATCCTCGCCGACCGGCTCGAGACCACCGTGGAGTGGTGCGACCGGCTCACGGCCGAGGCCGAGGCGCGGACACTGCCGACGGTGCGGGCGCTGTTCGCCGCCGCGCGCGCCGAGGTCGCGCTGCGGCTGGGCGATCCGGCGCCGGCCGCCGAGCACGCGCGGGCCGCCCTCACCCATCTGCCGCCGCAGGCGTGGGGCGTGACCGTCGGGCTGCCGTACGGCACGCTCATCCTGGCCGCCACCCGGACGGGCGACCACGACGAGGCCGCGCGACAGCTCGCGCGTCCGATCCCCGACGGGGCGGAGCGGAGCTTCGCCGGGGTGTACCACCGCTATGCCCGGGGCCATCACCGGATGGCGACCGGACATCTCCACGCCGCCATCGCCGACTTCCTGACCTGCGGGGATCTGGTCCGTGACTGGGGCCTGGACGCGGCGGGGCTGATCCCCTGGCGCACGGACGCGGCCGAGGCGTGGGTGCGGCTGGGCCAACGGGAGCAGGCCCGGCGTCTGGTGCGCGAACAGCTCGGGCGGCCGGGCGCGCACGCCTCCCGGGTGCGGGGCCCGGCGCTGAGGGTGCTCGCCTCGGCGGGACCGGCCGACCGCCGTCTCCCGCTGCTGGCCGAGGCGCTCGAACTCGCCGAGGCGTCCGGGGACCGGTACGAACAGGCCCTGGTCCTGGCCGGCCTCGGTCGAGCGCACCTGGCCCGCGGCGGCCGGCGGCGCGCCCGGCTGCTGCTGCGACAGGCGCTGCATCTGGCCGAGGTGGGCGGGATGGCGGCGCTCTCGCGCGACCTGCTGGCGGTGTCGGGCGACCTCGGCGGCCCCGCGACGCCCTCGGCCGGGCCCGCCGGGATCGCCGCGCTGACCGAGTCGGAACGGCGCGTCGCCTCGCTGGCGGTGCTCGGCTACACCAACCGCGAGATCGCCGACCGGTTGTTCGTGACCCCGAGCACCGTCGAGCAGCACCTCACCCGGGTCTATCGGAAGCTGAACGTCAGGGATCGGCGGCAGCTCCCGGCGGACCTGCGGACGACGACCCGATCCCCAGCCGGTTGACCGACGCCGACTTCTCTTTCTCCGTATTACCTACTAAATCAGTAGGTATGGTCGTACACTGCCACCGGGTCTCCCGGCCACGGGTCCCCTGTCCGCTCCCAGCAGTGCTCGAACGGGGGAAGTGTGCGGTTCAACCTGCTCGGTCCGCTCGAGGTGATCAAGGATGACGTCCCCGTCCCGCTCGGCGGCCTGCACCGGCGCGCCGCCCTGGGGCTCCTGCTCCTGCATCCCAACGCGGTCGTCGCCACGGCCGACCTGGTCAGGGCCCTGTGGGACGACGACCCGCCGGCGACGGCCCGCAAGATGGTGCAGAACGCCGTCGCCGCGCTGCGCGACGTCCTCGCCGCCGAGGAACGGGTGTCGCTGCGGACCGTCGCCCCCGGCTACATGCTGCGCCTCGATCCCCACCGGATCGATCTCGCCGACTTCCGGGACCTGGTGAGGGACGGACGCACGGCGTTCCGCGCGGAGGCGTGGGACACGGCGGCCCGGCACCTCCGCGAGGCGCTCGGACTGTGGCGGGGCCCCGTGCTGGCCGACCTCTCCGAGATCGCGGCGGCCTGGCCGGAACCGGCCGCGCTCCAAGAGGAACGGCTCACCGCGCTGGAGGACTGCGCCGAGGCGGAACTCGCCCTCGGCCTCCACCGGGAGCTGCTCGGCGAGCTGGGCGCCGTCGCGGAGGCGGAGCCCGCACGGGAACGGCTGTGCGGCCTGGTGATGCTCGCGCTCTACCGATGCGGGCAGCAGGCGGAGGCCCTCGCCGCCTTCCACCGCACCCGCACCGTGCTGGTGGAGGAGTTCGGCCTGGATCCCGCCCCCGAGCTGCACCGGCTTCAGCGCGCGATCCTCGCCCAGGACCCCGACCTCCTCGTCCCCGCCTCGAAGGCGGCCCCGGCGCCCGCCCCGCCGGCTCCCCCGCGGGAGCGGTCCAAGCGTCCGATGGCGGAACGCAGGCACGCGAGCGTCGTCCTGGTCGAGGCACGGGTGAACGCCGACACCGACGACCCCGAGCGCGTCGACGAGGTGCTGACCGAGGTCGACCGGATCATCGACGCGGAGGCGGCCCACTTCGGCGGGCTCGTCCGCGGACCGCTCGGCCCCTACCGGCTGGTCGTCTTCGGCGTGCCCCGGGCGCACGGCGACGACGCGGCACGCGCGATCGGGGCGGCCCTGGCGATCCGGCGTCGGCTCGGCACGGCGCGCCCCGCCACGGCGCGGCTCGCGGTGGCGACCGGCGAGGTCCTGGCCGTCTACCGGGACGAGCACGACGCCGAGCCCGCCGAACTGACCGGCGCCGTGCTCGACGCCTGCCGCCGGATGCTGGCGCACGCCCGGCCGGACGGCGTCCGCGTCTGCGACCGCACCCGCCGCGCGGCCGGGCGCCCGTTCGGCCGGCGGGCCGGCGATCCGGTGTCGGGTTGGAACGTGACCGACGACCGACCGCCGGCCGTCCCGCCGCCGCCGAACCCGCCGTTCGTCGGCCGGGAGAAGGAGCGGGAACGCCTCTGGGAGCTGCTGGACGAGACCCTCCGCGAACGCAGGTCGCACCTGGTCACCGTCGTCGGCGAGCCGGGCATCGGCAAGAGCCGGCTGGTGAGCGAGTTCGGCAGGGAGGTGCGCGAACGGGTCGGCGCCGTCCGCGTCGTCTCCGGCGACGCCGCCTCCCTGGGGATCGCCCGGCCGGATCCGTGGCGTCCCGGCTGCCCGGCGGACCGGCCGGCGTCGGAGGCAAGCTCCGACGGCGCGTCCGGTCCGGGGCCGCACCGGCTCGACGTGCTCGCGGCGCGCACGCCGCTGGTGGCGGTGGTCGAAGATCTCCACCGCACGCCGGCGGCGTTCCTCGACCTCGTCACCGGCATGCACGAACGGCCGGACCGGGGCCCCCTGCTCGTCATCGCCACCACGCGCCCCGAGCGGCCGATCGACGCGGCCCCGGACGCCTCGGCCATCGTCCTCGGGCCGCTCGCCGACACGGAGATCACCGCGATGGCCGGCACCCTCTCCCCCGACCTGCTGCCGCTGATCGGGGGGAACCCGCTCTTCGCCCAGGAGTACGCGCGACTGCCGCCGCACCGCCCCGCCGGCCCGCCGCCGATACCGCCCCGGGTCCGCGACCTGCTCACGGTAAGGCTCGACGCCCTACCGGTCGCGGAACGGCTCGTGCTCCGCAGCGTGGCGGTCTTCGAACCGGCCGCGTCGGCGGAGGGTGTCGCGGCGGTGTCCGAGCGCTCCGCCGACGACGTGGCCGCACTGCTGGGGATCCTGGAGCGCAAGGGCGTGCTGTGCCGCACCCCGGCGGGCCACGCGTTCCGTCAGGCGCTGCTCCGGGCGGTCGCCTACGCGCAACTGCCGCGCAAGCACCGCATCGTCATGCACCGGAGGGCCGCGGCGTGGATCTCCGGTCTGCCCGCCGATCAGGGCGACCGGCTCGTGCACCACCACCGGCAGATGATCGCCCTGGCCGCGAACGACGACCGATCCATCGCCGTCCTCACCGAGCAGGCCAACCGGGCGCTCACCGACGCGGGACACCGCGCCGGCATGGCCGGCGAGCACCACGTCGCGGCCCGCTGCTACCAGGGCGCGCTGGAACTGTCGCACCCCGCCCCCGTCCCCGATCGGCAGCGGCTGCGTTCGCTCTACCGGCAGAGCCTGCGCCGCGTCGGCTCGGAGGCCCGCGTCCGCTGATCCGAATTACCGGCCGGTTCCCGGGCCGCCTCTAGAAAGGGCGTCATGACGACGAAGACGCTATTCGGGTACGGTCCCGGGCCCAACATCCCCGTGGCCTCGGCCGCCGCCCTGCTCCGGGACGCCGTCCGGGCGGACGAGGGCGGGCTCGACCTCATCTCCGTCACCGACCATCCGTACGAGGCCGACCGCCTGGAGGCGTACGCCGCGCTGGGCGTGCTCCTCGGCCACACGTCGAGGATCACCGCGGTGGCGACCGTCACCAACCTCGCGGTCCGTCCCGCGCCCCTGCTGGCCCGCACCCTCACCTCGCTGTCCGCGCTGTCGGGCGGTCGGATCGTGCTGGGCATCGGGGCCGGCTGGCGGTGGGACGACATCACCCGGTTCGGCGCGCAGGCGCTGACCCCCGGAGCGGCCGTGCGCTCCCTGGAGGAGGGGATCGTCCTCATCAAGAGTCTGGCGGGCGGCGGCGAGCCGGTCACCTTCGAAGGCGAGTTCCACCGCGTGACCGAGCTGTCCCCGGCCCCCGTCCCGGTCCCGCCCGTGTGGACCGGCTCGGTCGGGCCCAGGTCCCTCGCCGTGACGGGCCGCGTCGCCGACGGCTGGGTGGTGCCGCACGCGGCCGACTGGACCAGCGCCCTCTACCGCGAATCGCGTCCGCACATCGACGCGGCCGCGACCGCCGCCGGACGCGACCCCGCCGAGGTCGTCGACGTGTTCAACGTGCTCGCCCGGATCACCGCCGACCCGCTGCCCGCCACCCGCGACGAGTCCGGCCGCTGGCTCGGCGGCTCGGTCGGGCAGTGGGTCGAGGAACTCGTCGTCGCCGTCCGCGAACACGGCGCGAACGGCTTCGTGTACTTCGACTCCGACGACCCGCGCTCCGACCTCACCCTCGGCCGCTGGACCCACGAGATCGTCCCCGCCGTCCGCGCCGCCCTCGACGAGCCGTGAGCCGCCCCCGGCCTCAGGACATGCGACCGAGCCGGACCGACAGGGCGTACACGCGGGTGATCTGCGCCGCGTTGCCGTTGTCGTCCGACACCAGGTAGAGGACCCGTCGACCGCCGGACGCGGGCCCGCCGAGCGCCATGCCCTCGACGTTGTCGAGCAGCGGATTGGGCTGGGGCTGCCGCGCCGTCGCACCGGACGGCGGGCAGTCGACCAGGTCGACCACCGGCTCCTTGCGCAGCGCGGCACCGGGCTCGTCCCGCAGGGACCCGACGTCCGTGACGTCCCGGGCGCCCCGGGTGGACGCCCGGTAGACGCGCACGGTGTTGCCGACGCCCGCCGTGAACCCCCGCTCCAACGCCAACAGGCCCCCGTCGCCCAACGCGACCAGCTCCACCAGCCCGAGCGACGCGTCGGTGCGGTAGGCGTACTGCGCGGCGGGCTCGTAGGCCCCGCCCGGACGGCCCCGGTAGCTCAGGATGCGCACCGCGCCCGGCCCATCCGGGGCCAGCGAGCCCTCCATGCCCCCGTACAGCGTCCGGCCGTCGGGCGACGCGGCCAGCGACTCGAACGTCTGGTTGCGGGCCGCCTGACCCGCGGGCGCCACCCTGAACCGCTCCGGGACCGGCAGCTCCGCCGACTGCCCGCCGTCGCCCCTCCGGAACCGCCGAATGGACGGCTCGCTCTCCGAACTCGCCAGCACCGTCCGCCCGCCCCGTTCGATCACCAGGCCCTCGCCGTCGAAGTCCCCGCCGTTGTACGGGGTCCCGTCCGGCCGCTTCAGCGTGGTGGCGCCCGAGGCCGCGACGTCGAGACCGTTCCGGCCGCGCCGCAGCGAGAACTCCACGATCCGCGCCGGCGTCGTGCCGATGTTGTCCACCAGCGCCACCGCGCGGCCCCGACCGTCGAGACCCAGCGCCGAAAGGCCCGACACCGCGGTCCCCGACACCTCGGACTTGTCCAACGCGTCGGAGAAGCCCAGCAGCGACGCCGACGGAGAACAGAACCCCGGCCGGTCCGGACGGCCCACCGCGGACGCCGCGGCGGTGCCCGCCGGCACCCCCGACACGGCGAGCGCGACGGCCGCCGCCGCGGGCAAGACGAACGTGCGGGTCCTCATACCGGCCTCCCGGCGGTCGACACTGGGCTACGCCGGATGATCGAACCGCACCCGCACCACCGCCCGCCCAACGCCCGGTGAACGGCCCGAGGACCCCCAGGGCATGGCGATCGACCCGTCAGTCGTGGTCACCGCCGTTCATCCGGCGCAGCAACGGCTCGGCGAACCACAGCCACGTCGCCAGCACGGCGATGATCCCCGCGGTGATCATCGGAAGGAGCCCGTCGAAGAGGTAGTCGACCACCAGCAGCGTCGCCGCCGTCATCGACACCCCCAGCGACAACGTCCCGACCATGCCGTACACGTTCGAACGATGCACCAGCGGTTCCTTCAGACCCTGGCGGAACAGGACACGATGCTGGGCCACCGGGGCGATGAAGAACAACGACGCCACCGCCGCCCCCAACAACGACACGTAGAACAACCGCCGGTCCCCCTCGGCGACCCGGGCGAATCCCGGAGAGAAGGGCACGGTCAACAGGAAGGCGAACAACACCTGCACACCGGTGACGGCGACACGGAAACCCTGCAGCAACTCCACGAAGTTGCGATCGGCGCGCTCGGCGGGGGTCTCGGGGCCCCCGCCCGTTCTGTGGGGATGGCTCTCAGACGTCATCAGCGTGTCTTACCGCGACCATCCCAGAGCAAACCGACCCCCCGCCCGCCGCACCCCCGAAGTGCGCAACCGCCGCCGGATTCCGCTACAGTTACCAGTGCGCAGCCGGGCACGACCCGGCAGCCGCAAGCGGACGTGGCTCAGTGGTAGAGCATCACCTTGCCAAGGTGAGGGTCGCGGGTTCGAATCCCGTCGTCCGCTCTGAGGGGCCGAGCAGCGCGGCCTCACTTCTGGTGGAGTGGCCGAGAGGCGAGGCAACGGCCTGCAAAGCCGTGTACACGGGTTCAAATCCCGTCTCCACCTCTAAGGGCGATTAGCTCAGTGGGAGAGCGCTTCCCTGACACGGAAGAGGTCACTGGTTCAATCCCAGTATCGCCCACGTGCCGGGCCCCTGTGCTCGTCGACCTTCGGTCGGCTTCGCCGGGGGCTCGCAGTGTTTTCCCGGGGGGCGACCCCCGGACCCCCCGTGCCGGGCCCCTGTGCTCGCCGACCTTCGGTCGGCTTCGCCGGGGGCTCGCAGTGTTTTCCCGGGGGGCGGCCCCCCGGACCCCCCGTGCCGGCCTTCCGTGCTCGCCGACCCTTCGGGTCGGCTTCGCCGGAGGGCCGCAGTGTTTTCCCGGGGGGCGACCCCCCGGACCCCCCGGTGTGGGGCTTCGCCCCCACGCGCCCTTTCCCTCCTCCTCCCCCGCCCGCCCCTTTAGTGGGTGATGGTGGGGTAGTAGTCGCGGGGGCGGTGGGCGGAGTCTCGGAGGCGGCGGAGCAGGGCCGTGGGGTACTCGATGCACCAGTAGCTGAGGACGGCGGCGGGGAGTGCCGTGGCCAGGATGATCGCGATGGCCAGGGGGAAGCCCGACTGGGTCGTGGGCAGGAGGCCGGCGTCGCCCAGGGCGATCATGATGGGCTCGTGCCAGATGTAGAGGCTGTAGCTGACCAGGCCCACGCCGGTGAGGTGGCGGGCGCGCAGGACGCGCTGCCAGCGGCCCACGCGGGTGACGTGCACCGTCGCGTAGATGAGGATCGTCCAGAGCAGGGCGCAGGCCGGGTGGTAGAAGAGATGGAAGGGGCTGTGGGTGTCGTCCGCCAGCCAGGTGAGGACCAGGAGGGCGGCGGGGACGGTCAGCAGGAGCGTTCGCCTCGACCAGCCGCCCACGCGGGCGCGGTCGCCCAGGGCCACCAGGAGCACCGCCAGGAACATGCCGGCGCCGAAGGCGTGGAAGCGTGCCTGGGGGCCGAAGTAGGCCGACCACTCGGTGTGCGGGATGTGCAGGGCGTACCGGGCCACCGCCAGCCAGATCACGGGGACGGCGTAGACGACCAGGCATCCGGCCGCGCACAGGGCGACCCGGGTTCGGCGTCGTGCGATGGGGCGGCAGGCCCGCACGGCGGCCGGTCCCAGGATCACCAGGGCGCCGTAGAACATGATCTCCAGGGACATCGACCAGGCCGGGCCGATCGTGTAGAAGATCCGTTCGGTGTCGAAGACCTGGGTGAACGTCAGATGCTCCAGCAGGTCCCGCCAGTCGCCGGGCAGTTCCGGATTGCGGGTCGCCCACACGAACGTGATCGCGAACCAGTACAGCGGCAGGATCCGCACCGCCCGGCGGAACAGGAAGACCCTCGCCGGATTGTACGGGGTTCGGTCGATCGCGGCGCGGGCGTACGACAGCGTCAGCAGGAACGCCGACAGCACGAAGAAGAGGTCCACCACCTCCAGTGACAGCAGGGTGCCCAGCACCGGGTTCGTCACCGGGGGCCGCGCGCCCTCGGGGCCGTACCGCGTGTAGTGCTGCCAGACGTGGAAGACGACCGTGCTGATCGCCGCCAGGCCCCGGTAGCCCTCCAGCTCCGGCATCCGGCCCCCGGACGGGGCGCCCTCGGGGGGATGCGCGACCTCCTTGATCCCTCGCACGCCGGGGCGGGAGCCGTTCGGTGAGACGGTCGCCATCGTCCTACTCACCGCCCCTCGCCGCCCGCGGCGTGACGCGCCACTGGCGGACGCCCAGCGCCTCCTTCAGGTGGGCGTTCCGCGCGACCTGGTTCTTGAAGTGGCCGTAGAAGAGGGTCGACGCCAGCAGGTACCACAGCAGCCATCGGCGTCGCCGCCGCACCGTGGGCGCCGCCAGCCGCCAGGCGAACGCGGCCTGCATCGGCCCGGTCGCGGCGGTGACCAGGGTGGCGAGCAGGAACAGCGGCACCGCCCAGTCGAGGCCGCCGACACCGCCCGCCCGCCAGATCGAGTACACCAGGATCGCCGGCATCTGCAGGGTGAACCAGGGCTGCAGCTCCCGCCAGCCGAGCAGCACGAACAGCCCGAGCTTCTGCCGGCGGCCGAAGGTCGACGAGGTCAGCGACGACCACAGGTACTTGTGGGAGACCTGCATCCAGCCCTGCGCCCAGCGGGACCGCTGGTTCCACAGGGCGCGCAGCGTGGTCGGGGCCAGCTCCCGGGAGATCAGCTCGCGGTCCACCGCGATGCGCGCCCCCGATTCCAGCGCCCGCATCGTGGAGTCGATGTCCTCGGTGAGCATCGACCCGTGCATCCTGGTCGAGGCGAGCAGGTCCGTGCGCCAGAACCCGTTCGAGCCGCCGAACAGCCCGAACCCGTACATCCGGGCCCGTCCGGGATGGCTGACCGCGTAGATCGCCTCGAACTCCACCGCCACGAGCCGCGCCACCCAGGAACTGTCACCGTTGCGGACCACGCAGTGGCCCTGGACGACGTCGTAGCCGTGCGACAGCCAGTTCCAGGCGAGCATGAACGAGGTGGGATGCGGATGGTGGTCGGCGTCGAAGACCCCGACGAACTCGCCGCGCACCCGGGTCACGGCCGCGTTCAGGTTCTGCGCCTTGGACGTGCTGCCGGGCACGGGGAGCAGCACCAGTCGCGGGTCGCGGCGGGCGATCTCGCGCAGGGTCTCCTCGACCGGCAGCGGGTGCGGCGTGTTGTAGGCCAGCACGATGTCCAGCGGACCCGGGTAGTCCAACCCCAGGAACGACTCGACGGTGTCGACGATGGTGGCCGCCTCGTTCGGCAGGTACGCGGCGATGACCGCGCTGGCCGCCGGGTACGGGGCCGCGGGGGCGGGCGGCCGGGGCACCGAGTCCAACGTGAACAGGCACTCGAGCATGACGAGCACGGCGCCGAGCACCAGCGCCCCCGAGATCGCCCAGTACATGACGGGCGCGACCGTCCAGCCGAACCGGTCGGCCAGCATGTAGCCGGCGAGCGGCACCCCGACCCCGACGAGGACCATCAGCAGCGGCGACAGGACGGGCATCAGGGTCCGCGCGAACGCCGCCGGCAGGCCCCGGCGCTCGCGGTCCTCCCGCATCCACGGCTCATAGCGGACGGGGCGCAGGTCGCCGTGCCGCGCCGCCTCCCCCGCCGCCACCCACGCGCGCTCCAGGACCTCGGCGTGGTCGCCGCACACGGCCAGCGGCACCCAGCCGATCAGCGGGGTGAGGAGCACGTTCTCGTCGGCGACGATGAACCGGGTGCCGGCGACCGCCTCGGCGAACGCGCGCAGCGCGTGCCGGGCGGCCTCCTCGTCCACGCCGGGCAGCAGCATCAGCAGCCGGCCGCCGTCGTGCCAGCCGAAGCGGTCGCTGGGCCGGCCGAGGCGTTCGGCGACGGCGGCCATCCGCTCCGCGACCTCCCGTCGGACCCGGGGGCCGAGGCGGGCCTCCAGCGCGCCCATCTCGGCCACGCCGACGACGGCCACCACGCCGCCGCGCGGGCCGGGCTCCGGGCGCTGCAGCTCCCGGTCCACCTCGTCCATGAAGTGCGCCCGGGAGTAGAGGCCGGTGCGGGGGTCCATCGGCAGGTGCTCGACCGGCACCGGCACGCGGCGCAGCTTGACCTCGACGCGGGCGAGCAGTTCGGCGGGGACCGAGGCGTCGGGCAGACAGTCGTCCGCGCCGTTGCGCAGCTCGGCGACGACGCCGTCCGAACCGAGCTCCGGCGTGACGACGACGAGCGGGGCGGCCCGTCCGGCCGGGACGTCGCGGACCTCCCGGATCACCTCGAGGCCGCCCTCCTCCCCGGCGAGGGCGACGACGGCGTCCGGCCGCGACAGCCGGACCTCACGGCGGACCTCGCCCGGGGCGGCGTGGTGGACCTGGTGCCCGCCGGACTCGAGGGTCTCCAGCACCAGTTCCAGCCGCGGTCCCGGCGGACCCACCGCCAAGACCTGCGCCCCGCGGTACGGGGCGGGACGGACGTGGGATCGGGCCCGCCGGATGAGCGGGCCGGGTTCCGAGGCTTCGCGGGTCGGAGCTTCGGGCTGGGTGGGCGTCAAGGAGGCGCTCCTTCACTGCCGGATCCCTGTAACGGACCCGAAACAGTGTGTCGAAGCACGAAAAGGAGCGCTTCAGCCTTCCTGCACCACTTGGAGTGCGGAACTCATCACACTTCTGACCCTATTTTCGGACACAACATGAATGATCTTATGAATGGCCCGAAAAAGGGCATGCGGCGGCTAGGCAGAAGCCGTGGCCGGCCTGCCTCCCGGATGCCGGTCGCGCCATGCCCAGAACACGGCGATCGAAACCAACAACCATCCCGTCAATGCCAGGAACGGCTGAAGGGACTGGTCGTGGCCGAAGTAGATGGCGTTGTGCTGGGCGTTCACCGAGGCGCCCGGCGGCAGCCACCGACCGATCGCGCCGTACGGCTGGGGCAGCAGCGGCCAGGAGACCGCGCCCCCCGACGAGGGGTTGCCGAGGATCACCATCAGGCCCCAGGTGGGGAGCATCGCCCAGCGGCCGACCAGCGTGTTGAACATGGTGAAGACCATGCCGCTGGTGGCCATCGTCAGCGAGAGGACGGTCCAGGAGATCGGGAAGGGCAGGTCCAGCACGTCCAGACCCCAGTCCACCGCCGCGGCGATGGCGAATCCGCCGAGCATCCCGTAGCCGAGGGTGAACGCGATCCGCTCGGCGGGTCGCAGGGCGCGTCCGTGCACGCTGAGCTGGATGGCGCCGACGAAACCGGTGATCACCGCCGCCAGCGAGATGTAGAAGATCGCCAGCCCCTGGGGGTCGGTCCGCTGCAGCGGCTTCACGTCGACCACGGTGACCGGGATCCCGACCGCCCGGCCCGCGCGGGGGCCGGCCTCCTCCAACAGGCGGGCCACCGAGGCCCCGGCCGCGCCGATCACGTCCAGCCGGGCCCCGCCGCCCTCGGGGCGCAGCACGGCGAAGACCTCCTGACGCTCCACGGCCCGGCGGGCGGCCTCCAGGTCGGCGAGGCGGCGCACGTCCAAGGTGGTACCCATGCCGCGTTCCAGCGCCGTGACGAGTTCGGCGCCGCGCGCGGAGGCGCCGATCACCCCGATCGGCATCCGATGCGGGGTCGGCTTCGCCATCGCCAGACAGTACGAGCCCGCGAACAGCGCCGCGGCGGCGGCGACCACCATCGTGATCACCACGGGCGCCAGATAGACCGAGCGCCCGACTCGGGCCCGCACGCCGTCGGGCGGACGGGAGGGCGGATGCGCGGTGGCCACCCCGTCACGCTAGACAGCCGCGACGCGCCCCACCGCCGTCCGGTGGACGGCTTTGCCGATCACTAGGGCGATCTTGGGGCACCCGGCCAGGCGAACCGGGAGCCCGCACCGGCCCGGGCGAGCGGACCCGGTCACGGGTGCCGCCGGAGGCCACCGGCCCGCATCCCTGGCCTTCATCCGATACATCACCGACCGAAGCGCTGCCGGTAGGCGGCCGGCCCGAGCCCGGTGTGGGCCCGCAGCCGCGTCCTGAGGTTGGCGGCGGTGCCCAGGCCGCTGGCCCGGGCGACCGCGTCCAGCCGGGCCTCGCCGCGTTCGATCAGCCGGCAGGCCAGCGCCACCCGTTCGCCGGTCAACCAGGCCAGCGGCGTGGTGCCCAGCTCCGCACGGAACCGGCGGTGCAGCGTGGCCGGGCTGACGGCGGCGCGGGCGGCCAGGTCGGCGACGGTGAGCGGTCGGTCGAGGCGTTCCTGCGCCCAGGCCAGGACGGGGGCCAGCGACGCGTCGGGGACCCGCGGGACGGGCCGTTCGACGAACTGGCGCTGGCCGCCGTCGCGGTGCGCGGCGAACACCAGGCGACGGCTCACCGCGTTGGCGACCTCCGCGCCGTGGTCGCGGCGGATCAGGTGCAGGCCGAGGTCCAGCGCGGCGGCGCTGCCCGCCGAGGTCAGCACGTCGCCGTCGTCCACGAACAGCACGTCGGGTTCGAGCCGGACGGCGGGATGCCGGGCGGCGAACGCCTCCGCCCAGCGCCAGTGGGTGGTCGCCCGGCGGCCGTCCAGGACCCCGGCCGCCGCCAGCGTGAACGCGCCGGTGCACAGCCCCACCAGCCGGGCGCCCTCGGCGGCGGCGCGGCGGACGGCGTCCAGCACCGGCGGCGACGGCGTCGCCTCGGGATCGGGCCGGTTGGGGACGATCAGGGTGCCGGCGGCGTCGGCCGCCTCCGGCCCGGCCACCCCGGTGAGCGTGAACATCCCGCCGTGCATGCGGACGGCGGGTGTCGCCGCGCACAGCGTGAAGTCGTACCAGGGCCGGTCCAACTCGGGCCGCCGCAGCCCGAACAGCTCGGTGGCGACGCCCAGCTCGAAGGGGTTGGAGCCCTCGTCGACGAGCACCGCCACCCGGTGCGAGGATCGTTGCGACATATGCGATTCCTAGCACTTCCGACGTGCGCGGGCCACCGACCAGGATGAACGCATGAACGACCAGCCGATCGACCTGCGCACCGCCCTCGGCCGCTTCGAGGACCTGTGGAGCCCGCGCATCGTCGCCCACGTGAACGACTACGACGTACGGATCGCCAAGGTCGCCGGGGACCACGTGTGGCACGCCCACGAGGACACCGACGAGTTCTTCCTGGTGCTCGACGGGGAGCTGACGATCGCCCTGCGCGACGACGAGGGCGAGCGCTCGGTCACGTTGCCCCAGGGCTCGGTGTTCGTGGTGCCGCGCGGGACCGAGCACCGACCGTCGTCGCCCGCCGGGGCCTCGATCCTGATGTTCGAGCCGACCGGCACGTCCTCGGTCGGTGACCGGCACGACGAGATTCCGGGCCATGTCGACGTCACCACGGGGCACGCCCTGCGCTGATCGACGTACGGTAAGGGGGTGCGAGCGTGGAGCGTGACAGCACCCGGCCCGATCGACACCGGGCCCCTCGAGCCGGTCGAGTGGGACCTTCCCGAGCCCGGCCCGGGCGACCTGCTGGTGCGGGTGCGGGCCTGCGGGGTGTGCCGCACCGACCTGCACGTCGCCGAGGGCGATCTGCCCGCCCGGCTGCCGGGCGTCGTCCCGGGGCACGAGATCGTCGGCGAGGTGGTGGCCGCGGGTCCGGGCTGCCTGCACGGGCCGGGCGACCGCGTCGGCGTCGCCTGGCTGCGGCACACCTGCGGCTCGTGCCGGTACTGCAGGCGCGGCGCGGAGAACCTGTGCCCGCGCTCGGCCTACACCGGGTGGGACGCCAACGGCGGGTACGCCGAGTACGCCGTCGCCCCGGACGCCTACGTGTACGACCTGCCCGCCGGGCGCGAGGACGTCGAGCTGGCCCCGCTGCTGTGCGCCGGCATCATCGGCTACCGCGCGCTCCGCCGCGCCGAGCCGCCTCCGGGCGGGCGGCTGGGCATCTGGGGCTTCGGCGCGTCCGCCCATCTCGCCGCGCAGATCGCCATGGCGGAGGGCGCGGAGGTGTACGTGTTCACCCGTTCGCCGACGGCGCGCCGGCTGGCCCTGGATCTGGGGGCGGTGTGGGCGGGGGGCTCGTTCGACGAGGCGCCGGAGCCGCTGGACTCGGCCGTCGTGTTCGCCCCCGCGGGGGCGTTGGTCCCCGTGGCGCTCGAACGCCTCGACCGGGGCGGCACCCTGGCCGTCGCCGGGATCCACCTCACCGACGTGCCCGCGCTGGACTACCGGCGGCACCTGTTCCAGGAGCGGCAGGTCCGCTCGGTGACCGCCAACACCCGGGCCGACGGCGAGGAGTTCCTCCGGCTGGCCGGGCGGCTTCCGCTCGCGGTCACCACCACGGCCTACGGGCTGGCCGACGCCGACCGGGCCCTGGCGGACCTGGCCGCCGACCGGGTCAACGGGGCCGCGGTGCTGGTGCCCGACTGACCGCCCGGCCGTAGATCGTTTATTGACGGGCGGAATGTCCGTCCTGTTCGCTACTCTGCTCGCGCGGCGGGGCCGTGGCGCAGAGATCGTCGCGCCCGACCGCTCGTCGGAGGACACCGGTTCGCAGCCGGCCGGTCCTGCCGTCCGCGCGTGAGGAGTGTCGATGGCCGTGACCACCGGCCCGGTGGAGCACACACCGGACGGGGACGCCGCGCCGCCGACCGACGCCGAGATCGAGGCGTGCCTGCGGGTGCTCGCCCACGTCCGGGGGGCCGACCCCGACGATCCCCGCTGGGCCGCGGTCCGCCGGGCCGTCGACCAGACCCATCGGGCGGGCAAGCGGGCCCGCAAGGTGGCCCGTCGCGCCGAGCGCCGCCGTCACGACCACGAGGTCCTGGCGTCCACCGCCCGCTTCGCCGAGCAGGACCCCGCGCCGCCGCCGACCGCTCCCCCGCCGGACCCCGTCGGCACGATGGGCACGGTGGGCGCGTTGATCGCGCCGCGCCGGTGCTACGTGTGCAAGACGTCCTACCGGCGGGTCCATTCCGAGTACCACCTGCTGTGCCCGGAGTGCGCGGAGGTGAACGCGGCGCACCGCCACGCCCGATGCGACCTGCGGGGACGTCGGGCGATGGTGACCGGCGGACGCATCAAGATCGGGTTCCAGGTGGCGCTCAAGCTGCTGCGGGACGGGGCCGAGGTGCTGGTGACCAGCCGGTTCCCCCGTGACGCCGCGCGTCGCTTCGCCGCCGTCCCCGACCACGGCGACTGGCTCGACCGGCTGCACGTGTACGGTGTCGACCTCCTCGACGTGCCGGCCGTCGCCGAGCTGCCCGCGTTCGTGGAGCGGCGGTTCGGGCACCTCGACATCCTGGTCAACAACGCCGCCCAGACCATCCGGCGGCCGCGCGCGTACCACCGCGAGGTGCTGGAGCTCGAGGCCGAGCCGCCGACCGGCCCGGCGGCCCTCGTCGACGTGCGCGAGGGCGGTCCCCCGGCCCTGACCGGAGGCGACGACGGCACGGCCCTCCTGCCCGTTCCGGTGGCCGGGGCGGCGGCGGAGGCGCTGTTCCCCGCCGGGCTCACCGACGAGACCGGCCAGCCGCTGGATCTGCGCGACCGCAACAGTTGGAGTCTGCGGCTGCACGAGGTCGACCCGGCCGAGTGGCTGGAGGTGCACGTGATCAACGCGTTCGCGCCGTTCCTGCTCACCGCCCGACTGCGGGACGCGATGGAGGCGTCGCCCTTCCCGGACCGGTACGTCGTGCAGGTCTCGGCGATGGAGGGCAGCTTCTCCCGCAAGGGCAAGACGGTGCGGCATCCGCACACCAACATGGCCAAGGCGTCCCTCAACATGCTGACCCGCACGGCCGCCGCCGACTACGCGAGGTCCGGCATCCACATGAACAGCGTCGACACGGGGTGGGTGACCGACGAGCGGCCCCACCCGGCCAAGGCGGCGCAGCGCGCGGCCGGGTTCCGGCCCCCGCTGGACGTCGTCGACGGGGCCGCTCGCGTCTACCACCCGATCGTGGCGGGTGTCGGCGGCGAGCGCATGTCCGGCCTCTTCCTCAAGGACTACCGACCGGTGGAGTGGTGATGACCGAACCGACGCCCGTACGCTGCCCCGCGATCGAGCATCCGGACGTGCCCGCCGCCGATCCGGCGGACCTGGCCCCGCTGCTCGCCCGGCTGGCCGCCGCCGAGCCGGTCACCGAGGACGAGACGTTCCCGCTCGGGACGCTGCGCGCCGACGGCCGTGTCGACCTCTGCAAGCAGGGTCTGGGTCCGGAGGGGGCGGCCCGGCTCCTTCCGGCGGTCGTCGGCTCCCCGCTCGCCCGCCACCTGCTGCTCGGCACCAACGGCATCGGCCGCGCGGGGGCCGTGGCCCTCGCCGCCGAGTTGCGGCCGGGTCACGGGCTGGAGACGCTCTACCTCGGCTGCAACCGCATCGAGGCGAACGGGGTCGAGGCCCTCGCCGGAGCGCTGGCGGGCGACGACACCGTGCGGGCGCTGTGGCTCAAGCGCAACCCGATCGGCGACGCCGGAGCCCGTGCCATCGCCGCCGTGCTGCGGTCCAACACCACGATCCGCACCCTCGACCTGGTCAACACCGGCCTCACGACCGACGGCCTGCGGGCGCTGCTGAACGCGCTCGCCGAGCGTCCCCGGCCCATCGAGCGCCTGTTCCTGGGCGGCAACGGGCTCGGTCCCGACGCGGCCGACGTGCTGGCCGCGCTGATCCGCGACGCGGGGGTCCGGGAGCTGTTCCTGCCCGCCAATCATCTGGGCGACGAGGGCGTCACCACGCTCGCCCGGGCGGTCGGCGACGCCGACCCGTCCCGCCCCGTGCGGCTGGGACTCGGGGGCAACGGTGTCGGCGTCGCCGGGGCACGGGCCCTGGCGGGGGCGCTCACCGGCATCGACACGCTCGACCTCGGCCGTCCGCCGTCCGAGCGCGCCCTCGGCGCACCCGCCAACGTCACCGGCGACGAGGGGGCCGCGATCCTGGCGGAGGCCCTGCCGGGCAGCCCGCTGCGGCGGCTGGAGCTGCGCCACACGGGCATCACCGGACGCGGCGCCAAGGCGCTCCTCGCCGGCGTGACCGACGGCACCCGACTGGAGTACGTGGGCCTCGGCCCGGACATCCCGCGGAAGGTCAAACGCCGATTCAGGGAGCACCTGCGCCCGGCGGAACGCGCCCACCCCGACATGCGGGCCATCGGCAGCGTCTACCGGTGAGCCCGGGGCGCGGGAGCGCCACCCGAGCCCCGTTGCACGCCGCCGCGGAGCGCGGCCCGCCCGGGCCGGTCCAGGCGCTGCCGGCGGCGGGGGCACGGCCGAACGCGGCCGACCGCTCCGCCGAGGCGATGCGCTCCCACCACCGCGCACGCGGCGACCTGCCCGGGGGCCGGCGGCGCTGGTCGGAGCAGATCCTGGAGCCCGTCGTGGACTGGCGGCGGGTGTTGCGCGGCGCCGTCCGGGAGGCCGTGGTGTGGGCGGGCGGCGCGATCGACTACACCTACCACCGGCCGTCCCGGCGGACCGGCGCCCTGCGCGGGGTGGTGCTGCCGAGCCTGCGCCGTCCGCTGCCCCGGGTCGCCGTGGTGATCGACACCTCCGGCTCGATGGGCGAGGACGACCTCGCCGCCGCCCTCGGTGAGGTGACGGGGGTGCTGCGTGCGGGTCGGGATCGCCTCGGCGCTTGCCTCGCCCGACCGGCCCCAGGTGGTCATCGTCCTCACCGACGGGTTCACGCCGTGGCCGGAGCAGTCGCCGTCCTGCCGCCTCATCGCCGCCCTCATCGGGGACACGCCGCCCGACCCGCCGGGCTGGATCGAGACGGTCCGTGTCCCCGTGCGTCCCGCCGAGGACTGCGGACCCTCACACCTCCAGGAGGGTCTTGCCGACGGTGGCGCGTGACTGCATCGCGGCGTGCGCGTCGGCGGCCCGGTCGAGGGGGAAGCGCTGGCCGATCACCGGGCGCACCCCTCCCGCCGCCGCCTCCGCCAGAACGCTCTCGGTGGCGGAACGGACCAACTCGGGGGTGGGCTGGAGCTGGGGCAACGACACGCCGCGCGCGGCGGCCGTCTCCTCGGGGATGCCGGCCCATTCGCCGCTGGCCAGGCCGTAGCTGAGCATCCGACCCCCGCGGCCGACGAGGTCGAACGCGGCGCGTCCGATGTCGCCGCCGACCCCGTCGAACACCACGTCCACCTCACCGACGGCCTTGCGGACCTGCTCCGTCCAGTCCGGGTCGCGGTAGTCGACCGTCACATCCGCCCCCAGGTCCCGGGCCAGCGCGGTCTTGTGCGCTCCCCCGGCCACCCCGACGACCCTGGCCCCGGCGGCGCGCGCCAACTGCACCAGCAGCGAGCCGACGCCCCCGGCGGCAGCCTCCACCAGCGCCGTCTCGCCCTCGCGCAGCCCGGCCGCCCGCACCAGCATGGTCGCGGTACGACCGTCGGCCAGGAGGGCGACGGCGGTGTCGAGCGCCAGTCCGTCCGGGACCTCGAACAGGCTCTCGGCGTCGACCGCGACGCGCTCGGCGTAACCGCCCGACCCTCCCGTGCTCGTGATCACACGCCGGCCCACGAGCCCCGGGTCGACACCCTCGCCGACCGAGGCCACCACGCCGCCGACCCCGTTGCCGGGGATGATCGGAGGCTCCACCCGGAACGGTCCCGCGCCCGTCGCCCGGAACTGGGTCTCCACGAACGTGATGTTCGCGAACGCCACGTCGACCACGACCCGCCCCGGACCCGCCGCCGGGTCGGGCGCATCCCCCGCGACCAGCACCTCCGGGCCGCCGAACTCCCTCAACCACACCGCGCGCATGACGTCCCTCGTTCCGTGACTCGTTACGGACCACCAGAGTGCGACCTCGACCCCGGTTGAGGTCAAGCCGGAAAGCGCTAGCCTCGGACAGATGGGGGATTTGACCACCCGCCGCCTGGTCCTGGAGGCATGGCGGGAACGGCACGCGTCGGACCTGCGTCGCATGTCGGCCGACGAGCGGGTGATGTATCACCTCGGCCCCGGCGCGTGGAGCGCCGAGTACGCCGCCCGTCGGCACGTGCGGGCGCTGCGGCACTGGGCCGAGCACGGTTTCGGGTGGCGGGCGATCCGTTCGAGGGCCGACCGCGCCTTCCTCGGACTGGTGTCGCTGGGCCGGCCGAGCACCCCGTTGGAAGGGGTCGCCGAGCCCGCCCTGGAGATCGGCTGGTGCGTGGAGCCCGCCGCCTGGGGCCGCGGCATCGCCACCGAGGCCGCCGCCGCGATGGTGGCCGAGGCGTTCGAGCGGGTCGGGGCGGAGACCGTGATCGCCCGCTATCGACCCGACAACATCGGGTCCGCCCGGGTCGCCGCCAAGATCGGCCTGCGCACGTTCACCGACCTCACCGAGGGCGACGACGGACCGGTGCGGGTGGCCGTCGTGACCCGGGCCGACCCTCGCCACCTCCCCGACCCGCCGGGGCCCGTTTCACCGCCTTCTGACGGGTAGGTCCGCCTGCGAGACCACCATGGAGGTGAAGGATCATGGGTCAGCCGCAACAGCCGGAGCAGCGTCGTTCGGAACGCGGCGGCACCACGCACGACGCCGCCGAGAAGGCCGCGCGGTCGGGCCAGACCCGGCAGACCGTGGGCAAGGGCCACCCGCACGGCACCGACAAGGGCCGCAAGGGCGGAGGCAAGGGCGGCGGGGTCCCTCCGGACCAGCGACCGCCCCACCCGTCCTGACGCTCCCGCGCCCCGGCCCCGACCCCGGTCGGGGCCGGCTCGTGCGCTCCCGTGCCGGACGGCTCAGAGGCGTCTCCGCACGGCCCACAGGTCGGGGAACATCGGGGTGAACAGGGTGGCGCGCAGGTAGTCGGCGCCGGAGGAGCCGCCCGTGCCGGACTTGTCGCCGATCGTCCGTTCGACCATCTTGACGTGCCGGTACCGCCATTCCTGCAGGCCCTCGTCGAGGTCCACCAGACGCTCGCAGACCGAGGCGGGCGCGCCGTCGTCCCGGTACACCTCGAGCAGCACCTCCTGGGCCCGCTCGGACGGCTCCGGCGGGCGGCGGACGTCGGGGCGCTCGGGCACCGGGTGGCCGTGGACGCGCAGGTACGCCAGGAACGAGTCGTACAGGGAGGGCCGGGCCATCGCCGCCGCGATGCGCTCACGGGCCGCGCCGCCCGCCGGATGGTGCCGGGCGACCCTCTCGTCGCGCCGCCCGAGCACCGCCTCCAGCTCCCGGAACTGGGCGGACTGGAAGCCGCTCGCGGCGTCCAGCCGCGCCCGGAAGCCGGCGAAACGGCTGGGCATCATCGTCTCCAGCACGTCGACCTGCGCGACCGCCACCTTGAGCACCGACAGCACCCGGTCCAGGCCACGCAGGGCGTGCGCGGAGTCGCCCTGCTCCAGACGCCGCTGCAGGTGATCCAGCTCGTGCAACAGTTGTTTGAACCACAGCTCGTACACCTGGTGGACGACGATGAAGAGCATCTCGTCGTGCTCGTCCGACCGCGGCCGTTGCGCGGCCAGCAGTTCGTCCAGCGCCAGGTACGACGCATAGGTCAGGGACGCGTGCTCATGGGCGCCGTTGTCCATGGACCCATGGTCGCAGCCGCGCCCGCCCCGACCTCCGCCGCCCGGGTCATCGGAGCGCCGCCTGATGGCGGCGCAGCGTCAGCCGCGCGTCCAGGGCCGTGCGCCGCAGCAGCGCCTCGACACCCGTCCCGACCAGGTCGCCCGCCGGGCCGGTGAGCCCGATCGCGGCGGCGCCGTCGGCCGGACGGGCGGTGATCGGCACCGCCATGGCGGCCATCCCGCCCGGGTGCTCCTCCTCCTGGAAGGCGATCCCGGCCCGTCGGATCCGCACCAACTCGGGCTCCAGCGTCGTCTGGGCCGGCCGGTAGGCCAGCAGCAGGCGACCCAGCGCGGTCTCCTCCGCCGGGGTGCGGTCGGCGCTGCGCAGCACCGGCCCGGCCAGCGTGCGGGGGTACAGGGTGACCAGGCGCACCACCGTCCGCCCGTCGAGGACGGCCAGGCTGGTCGGCAGCCGCGTCGCCTCGTACAGCTCGGCGACGTGCGGCATGAGCAGGTGCCGCAGCGAGTCCCGGCGGGCCGTCTCGCCCCCGTCGGACAGCCGCTTGATGGTCTCCCCCAGCACGTAGCCCGCGCTCGCCCGACGCACCGCGCCCTGGGCCTCCAGGGTGCCCAGGAGCCGGTGAACGGTGGACTTGGGCAGCCCGGTGCGCCGGGAGATCTCCGCCAGGCTGGTGGGACCGCTCCTCCCGCCGACACAGTCAAGCACCGCCATCGCCCGTCCGATCGCGCCGGCGGACCCGGCGCGCTGTGCAACCTCCACGGCAGTGGACACGGCTTCTCCCTCGATGAGGTGTTCGTCGATCAGGTCGGCACGGCTCACCACCGAGGGTAATTACTTGACCACGCTTCCGCACAGTCCTTGCCACGAACATTCATGGATCGGATCCGTTCCCCGATCATCACGGCGTTCCACCCCGTGGAACGGACCATGGTCCGCGATATCGGGACCTTCCTACGCTCCCGGGCTGATGGGTCCAGTCAGGCGAGTGTGAATGGGCGGTGGGACATCGTGACGGAGCCGGTGGACACGGGCATACCGGATATCGAGGTCGTGAACGGGCAGACCAGCCTCAGCACGGCGGCGGCACGCAATCTGGCATCGACGACCAAGTCGGTGCCGCAGATGCAGAACATCACCTCGCGGTGGCTCCTGAAGCTGCTGCCGTGGGTCCAGGTCAGCGCCGGCACCTACCGGGTCAACCGGCGGCTCACCTACCAGCTCGGCGACGGGCGGGTCACGTTCACCAGCATCGGCGCCGACGTGCGGGTCATCCCGGCCGAGCTCGGCGAGCTGCCCGCGCTGCGCGGCTTCGGCGATCCCGAGGTGCTCGAGGCGCTGGCCGACGGCTTCGAGCAGCGCGAGTACGCGCCCGGCGAGGTGATCGTCGAGGCGGGGGCCCCGGTCGACCACGTCCTGCTGATCGCGCACGGCAAGGTCGGCAAGGTGGGCACCGGCAAGTACGGCGACGAGATCGGGCTGGGCATCCTCGCCGACGGCGACTACCTCGGCGACCGCGCGCTGCTGGACGAGCCCGGCACCCACGGCTTCACCGCGAGGGCGGCGACGACCTGCACGGTGCTGGCGCTCCCCGCCCCGGCGTTCCGGGCGATGCTGGACCGCTCGGACGCCCTGCGCGCGCACGTGGCGGCGTTCCGACCCGACGCCGCCGCCCCGACCAACAAGCACGGCGAGGCGGAGATCTCGCTGACGTCGGGCCACTCCGGCGAGCCGATGCTGCCCGGCACCTATGTGGACTATGAGTTGTCCCCCCGTGAGTACGAGTTGAGCGTGGCGCAGACCGTCCTGCGGGTGCACTCCCGGGTCGCCGACCTCTACAACGAGCCGATGAACCAGGTCGAGCAGCAGCTCCGCCTGACGGTGGAGGCCCTGCGCGAGCGGCAGGAGCACGAGCTCATCAACAACCGCGCGTTCGGGATGCTGCACAACGCCGACCTCAAGCAGCGCATCTACACGCGGACCGGCCCGCCCACCCCCGACGACATGGACGAACTGCTGTCGCGCCGGCGCAGCTCGCACTACTTCTTCGCGCACCCGCGGGCCATCGCCGCGTTCGGCCGCCAGTGCAGCGCCCGCGGCCTGTACCCCGACACCGTGGACCTGAACGGCAAGCCGGTGCCCGCCTGGCGCGGCGTCCCGATCCTGCCCTGCAACAAGATCCCGGTCACCGCCGACGGTGTCACCTCGATCCTCGTCATGCGCACCGGCGAGGACGACCAGGGCGTCATCGGGCTCAACCAGACCGGTCTGCCCGACGAGTACCAGCCGGGCCTGTCGGTGCGCTTCATGGGCATCGACGACCAGGCCGTCATCAAGTACCTGGTCAGCGCCTACTTCTCGGCCGCCGTCCTGGTGCCGGACGCGCTCGGCGTCCTGGAGAACGTCGAGGTGTTCCACTCCTGACCTCCCGGAGGTCCCCGCCGGCCCGCCGCGACCGGCCCGGGTCCGGCCCCGGTCCGCCCGACCGCCGTGCCGGCGTGACCGTGTTCGCGGCGGCCACGCCGGCGCACCGCTGAGAGGAACCCACGATGGCGACCACGGAACGCACCGAGGCCAGGACGGCGGCCGAGATCCTGGCCGGGACCCGGGACCTGGTCGATCCCGCACTGCGCACGGCGGTGGACACGCTGCCGTCCCCGGTGCGGCGGATCGCCGGCTACCACCTCGGCTGGTGGGACGAGCGGGGCCGCCCGGCCAAGGCGGACGGCGGCAAGGCCCTGCGGCCCGCCCTGACCCTGCTGTCGGCGGAGGCGTCGGGCGGCACGGCCCGCGACGCGCTGCCGGGAGCGGTCGCGGTGGAGCTGGTGCACAACTTCTCGCTCCTGCACGACGACGTGATGGACGGCGACACGACCCGCCGGCACCGCCCCACCGCGTGGACGGTGTTCGGCGCCAACGCCGCCATCCTCACCGGGGACGCCCTGCTGGCGCTGGCCTCGGACGTCCTGACGGTGGCCGACAACCCCGACCCCGGCGGCACCCAGCGGATGCTGGCGGGCGCCGTTCAGGACCTCATCGCCGGCCAGCTCGCCGACCTGGTCCTGGAGGAACGGCGCGAGGTCACCGTCCGCGAGTGCCTCGGCATGGCGGAGGGCAAGACCGCCGCCCTGTTGGCCTGCGCGTGCGCCCTGGGAGCCACGCTGGCCGGCGCGCCCCCCGAGCGGGTCGCGGCCCTGCGCGGGTTCGGCTCACGACTGGGCCTGGCCTTCCAGGCCGCCGACGACCTGCTCGGCATCTGGGGCGACCCCACCGTCACGGGCAAGCCCGTCCACTCCGACCTGGGCCGGCGCAAGAAGTCCCTCCCGGTCGTCGCCGCCCTCTCCTCGGACACCCCCGCCGCCCGCGAACTGGCCGACCTCTATCACGGCGACGGCCCCCTGGAGGGCCCCGACCTCGAACGGGCGGCGACACTGGTCGAACAGGCGGGCGGCCGCACCTGGACCCACGAACAGGCGGACGCGCTCCTGGAGGACGCACTGCGCCTGCTGGCCACCGCCGACCCGGTCGCCCGGACCGGCGCCGAACTGACCGCCCTGGCCCGTCGAGCCACCCGCCGCGACCACTGACCGCCGCGAGCCGCCAAGGCTTCGAACGCGACCACCGACCGCCTCGGACGGCCGGGGGGCGGCTTGACCGCCGACCACCTGGGGGCCACGGTTGCGGCCGCGCCGGGTGCCGAACGTGGCGGCGTGCGTTGTGCGTTACCTGCGCGCCTTGGCGGTGCGCCGGCGGTTCTCCTTCTCGATGGCCTTGACGAGCTCGTCCTTGGACATCTTGGAGCGGCCCTCGACACCCAGGCTCTTGGCGACCTCGTACAGGTGCTGCTTGCCGGCGTTGGCGTCCACGCCCTCGGCGGTGGGCATGTTCTGCGACTTGGGCCGTGGTGTGGCCGCCCGCTTGTCGGACGGGCCCTTCCGCTTGCCGCCCTTGGGCAGCCATCGGTCGCCGACCTTCTCGAACGCGTGCTTGAGCGCGCCGAACGCCGTCATGTGCGCCCGCCGGCCCTCGCCGTACTCCTCGACGGCCGAGTCGTGCGCCTTGATCCACGTGCGCTGGGCCTTCTCGGGGGAGCGCCGCAACGTCGACGGAAGCTCCTCGCGGCCGGGCATGTGCGTCTCCTTCCCTCGATCCTTCGCGGCCCTCCCTACCCGGACACATCACCCTGAACCGTTCACGTCGTCCCACGGCGACAGGCCGAGACGGCGCCCACCTCGTTCACGAGCGGTCGCGGCTCGGTCAGGCGGAGGCGTTGTAGGCGCGCACCTCGGAGACCAGGTCGGCGACCAGGCTCGGGTTGCGGGCG
The DNA here is from genome assembly GCF_003386555.1 of Thermomonospora umbrina. Lineage (GTDB taxonomy): Bacteria > Actinomycetota > Actinomycetes > Streptosporangiales > Streptosporangiaceae > Thermomonospora > Thermomonospora umbrina. The sequence goes on from NZ_QTTT01000001.1 coordinate 201,196, forward strand.
GCGATGAAGGAGACCGGGCGGTCGTGCAGGGAGCGCCGGACGGTCAGCGGGTCACCGTGCAGGTCGACGACATGGCCGCCGGACTCCTCGACCAGGAACATGCCCCCGCACACGTCCAGCAGGGCGGCGTCGCGGCAGACCATCGCGTCGATCGCGCCGCCGGCGACGAGCGCCAGGTCCAGGGCGGGCGCCCACATGTTGACGACGCGTTTGCAGCGGGAGCTCATCCAGCCGGTGAAGCCGTGGCCCCAGTCGCGGCCGTCCTCGGCGTACCCGGTGACCAGGGAGAGGGTGGCGCGGTGCAGCGGCACGCCGTACGTGGGGGCGGGCGCCGGGATCAGCCGGCCGCCCTGGGTCAGGTGGAAGGTGCGGTCGGCCAGCGGGTCGGCGACGAGGGCCAGCACGGCGGACTCGTCCTGGAAGAGCGTGAGGGACAGGGCGCAGTGCGCGATGCCGTACCCGAAGTTGTTGGTGCCGTCCAGCGGGTCGACGGCCCACAGGAACTCCTCGCGGCCCCACTCGTCGTGGTCGCCCTCCTCGGCCACGATGCCGTAGTGCGGGAACGACTCGCGCAGGGAGTCCACGATGATCTTCTGCGACGTGATGTCGGCGGTGAGCTGCACGTCGTGCGGCCCCTTGTACGCGCTGATGAAGCGCTGCCCGAACTGGCCTCGGATCGCGTCCGCCGCCGCCCGGGCCGCCTCGTGTGCGGCGCGCAGTTGGGGGGTCCAGGTGGTGACGAACTCCTTGGTCAGATTCATTCCAGGCTCTCCCTGTCGCTGCCGGCCCGCCCGCGGCTCCGCCTGATCCGATATTCCTCGCTTATGACGGCGGGCGCCAGTGCGCCGACCACAGTCACCACAAGTGTGGTCAGTCCGGCCAGCACCTTGTCACGCCCGGAGTCGGACTGCAGTTGCTCCAATACCCCGAACTGGCCCAGGACGAGCAACGCCACCGCCACCGTGAGGAGCGCCGCCCACACGGTCAGGAGCCGGCGTCGCCAGACGTGCGGCGGCCGGACGGGCTCCGCGTGGTGGCCGATGAGGCCGCCCGCCAACAGGGAAAGCGTCCGCCGTTCGGCGTCGTGATGGCGTCCCAGGACCAGCGGCGCCAGGTCCCGGGTGCCGGTGGCGAGCACGGTGCGCAGCGCGTACACCGCTCCGTGGACCGCCCAGATCGGCGTGATGTCCGGCGCCGTCAGCGTGGACCGCCAGCCGCCGCCCGGCCGTTCCAGCCGCAGCAGTTGCACCGTCGCCGTCAGCACGACCGGATGGCCCAGGTCGTACCCGCACTCGCACAGCGCGGCCAGCGCCCACGGCGTGGCGAAGTGCCGGAAGTCCATCCGCGCGAACCGTCCCGCGTCCACCAGCGAGGTGAACGAGGTCGGCTCCCACGGCTCGGGTCGTTCCGGGGCGAAGGCGTCCAGCAGGTACTCGCAGCCGGCGATGATCACGTGCTCGGACGCGGGCACGTCCGCCGCGCGCAGCGCGAGCAGGGCCGTTGCGGCGTACGCCGGAGAGGAGGAGACCGTGTCGTCGCCAGCCGGCGCCGTGGCGCCCCAGCCTCCGTCGGGGCACTGCGCGGCCCGCAGCCACTGAACGCCGCGCGCCACCGGCCCGGACCGGCCGTACAGGGCCAGGACCCGCACGGCCAGCGCGGTCGGGTAGACCAGCGACCGGCGGTCGTCCGCGGCCGACGGCCAGCCGCCGTCGCCGCGCTGCCGCTCCTCCAGCCAGGCCAGCGCCCGCCGCACCGACTCCTCCGTGGTCGGCCGGCGGCCCGCCTCATGGAACGCCCACAGGCACGCGCAGGTGCTCTCGGTGATGGACGCGTCGCTGTCGGCGCCGACCAGGGACCGTCGGATCTGCCAGCCGCCGTCGGTGTTCTGCAGCACGCGCAGCGTCTGCAGGGCCTGATCGGTGAACTCGCCGGCCTCCCCGGCGTGCAGGCAGGTCAGCACGCCGATCGCGGTGGACAGCGTGCCGATGGAGTCGGCCTCCAGGTACTGCTCCCAGCCCCAGTGCCCGTCCTCCTCGGCGCGACGGCGCGTCAGGAACGACGCGGCGGTGCGCAGCGACCGTTCGATCCGGCGGCCCAGCTCGGGGGCGTGCCGAACGGCCTCGTGCCAGTGCCGCGCGGCCTCGAAGTGGTCGCGGTGCTGCAGGTCGCGGTGCCGCGACCGGACGTCGGCCACCGGCAGCAGCCGCAGCCTCGACCCGTCCGGAACGGCGCGCAACACCGCCGTCACGACCAGCCCGACCGTGTCCCCGGACTCCTCGGCGGCCAGCAGCCCCCGGTAGGCGACGTCGAGGCCGAGCTGCCCCTCGGCGAGCCTCCGCACCAGGGCGCCCAGCTCGTCATGCCGATGCCGGACCCCTTCGGGCAGCCCCTCGATGGTCAGCCGGGGGCACGTCAGCCGCCCCCGCTCGTCATGGACGGCCAGGTGCTCTCCGGCGGCGTCCATCAGCAGCAGATCGACATGCGCCGTCCGCCGACCGGCTCCTCCCTGGGAACGACCCTGGACCGGCGTCCGATCCGGCGTCATCCCACCGCCTTCGGCCGGGCGCCCCCGTACCCGACGCCGACGCGCGCCTCCCTCCCGGGGCCCGCAGGGTCGGCGGTGCCGTAGAGCCCGCCGCGGGCCAGGAACTTGTCCCTGCTCACGGTGATCTGGGCGATGGCGCGATGGACGCCGACCTCCAGGATCGGCCGGCTGTAGGTGTAGCCGTGCGGATCCACCGCGTCGAAGAACCGCCCGGCCGGGTCGACCATGGCATAACTGCCGGTCATGGCGTCGTTGTCCTCGGGAATCAGGGGAATTCCCCGCAGCTCCACACGGAGGTTGCGGGCGACGAAGGAATCGAACTGTTCGGGGGTGATCAGGAGTGGATCAACCTTACGCGAGTTCTGCCCCTCCACGGGCAGCACCTGGAACACCTTCCACCGTTCCGGACGGGCGGCGAGGATGAAGTCGCCCATGTCCTCGCGCCAATTGCGCGCGTTCACCACGGTGTTCACCTTCAGCCGGAACCCCAGCTCGCGCACGCGGAGGCACAGCGCGAGATATCCCTCCTCGGTGGTCACCCGACCCGCCGTCGACCGCCCCAGCGACCGCAGCGTGTCGGGCCGCACGCTGTCGATGCTGACCGTGATCCAGTCCAGCGTCCCGCCGAACGTCCGCAGCGCGGCCTCGTCCAGCAGGCTCCCGTTGGTCACCACCGCCGTCGTCAGCCCCAACCCGTGCGCCAGCGCCACCAGCTCGCCCAGCCACGGGCACAGCAGCGGCTCCCCGCCGGCGAACGTGATCTTCTTGAACCCGGCCCCGGCCAGCCGCGCCACCACCCGGCGCGCGTCCGCCCGACGCAGATGCCCCTCCGGCAGGACGCTGCGGCGAACGTCCCGGAACGTCGCGAAACAGAAATGGCAGCTCATGTTGCACGGCTGCCAGAGATGAAAGTTGACGGTCTCGACGGGCACCTGCGGGGAGTCGGCCACGACCATCGATGAGCCCCTTGGCTGGTGGCGGCGTCGCACCACGGCGACCACGGCTCAGCTCATGGTATGCAGCCCTCCGGCTATGAGCGAGCGGTTATCACCACTTTCTGCTTCTCTGCGTAATGTTACCTGTTCGCCACCCGCATTCCGGCTCCATGACCTCCGGAAACACCACCGCCACCCACACCCATTGCCCTTTTGCCCGACACCACGTGCAGGACACGACGCGAGGAAGGCGGTGCGAGGAGGAGGCGCGTGGGTCGGCGTTGCCTGGGCATTCTTCCCTCGTGATCGGGGAACACGTGCTGGTCGGCTACGTGCACGATGCCGGGGGACGCGAGGCGCTGGAGTGCGCCCGCTCCATCGTGGCGTTGACGGGCGGTCGTTTGACGGTCGCCGCCGTCCATCCGCCGCATCGGGCCGGGTCGGCGACCGAGGCCGGGACGACGCTCGACCAGGCGGCGGCGGTGCTCGGTGACGAGCCCGCCGACTTCGTGGTCCAGGAGAGCCGGGGCGTGGGGCGCGGGTTGTCCGTGCTGGCGGGGCGGATCGGGGCCGATCTGATCGCCATCGGCTCCGCCGCCGGGGGCGCGCGCGGGCAGATCACCATCGGCGGCGCGGCCGACCACCTGCTGCACGCGTCGTCGGAGGCCGTGCTCCTCACCCCCGCCGGTTACACGCCGTCCGAACGCCTCCGGCGCATCACGGTCGCCTATGTCCGGCGTCCCCAATGCGACGAGGCCGTGGAACGCGCCGCCGTGGCGGCCCAGCGGCTCGAGGTCCCGCTCCGACTCCTCACCCTTGCGCTGGACGATGATGACCCGGACCGACTCCGCGACGACCTCGCCCTCGCGGTACCGCCGGCCATCGCCGCCTCCGGGCTGGAGGCGGAGTTCGTACAGACGGAGTTGGCGGAAGGGGACGACGTGGCCACAGCGCTCTCCGGCACCGACTGGGAGGACGGCGAACTGCTCGTCTGCGCCAGCAGCGAGGACTCGTCCGTCCACCGCGTGTTCCTTGGTGAGGTCGCCTTGAAGGTTCTCCGGGCCGCCCCCTGCCCTGTCGCGGTACTTCCCCGAGGCCTCAACTGACCGAGCCAGGCCCACAGTCATGGAGAGGTCACTCCACGGGGACGTCCGGGGGACGGCGTCGAGTGGGCGGCCCCGCAACGGGACCCAGCAGGTCCCAGCGGTTGCCTGCCACGTCCCGGAACACGACGACGCGTCCGTAGGGCTCGGTGCGTGGCGCGCCGACGAACTCGACTCCAGCCTCGATCATCCGCGTGTGGACGGCGTCGAAGTCCTCCACCCGAAGGAAGAAGCCGACCCGGCCGGCGACCTGCTCCCCCACCGCGTCCGCTTGGGCTCGGCCATCGGCACGGGCGAGCAGCACGGCGGTCCCGCCACCGGGTGGCCGGACGACGACCCACCGTTTGGCGCGGCCGTCGTTGGTGAGCGCGGGAGAGTCCTCGACGAGATCGAAACCCAGCACATCGACGAAGAACGCGATGGCCCGGTCATAGTCCTCGACGAGGATCGTCACCAGATCGATGTGCACGTTCGTGATCGTAGGGGCACCGCGCGGAGCGTCAAGACCGCGGCGTACGCCGACTCGGTCACCGCGTCCAGGAAGGACGCGGCCGACCTTTGGTGACCCGCCCGAACGAGCCCGTTCGGCGGTCCGGAGGACGGGCGGGCGCCGTGACGTTCATCGCGTCGTCCCGCGATCAGGACGCCTCAGGATGCGCGGTCCCGGGTCCATGGAGCGTGACGCGTCATCGATGCCGTTCGCGGTGCCATAGGCGCTGCCCGCACTCGGCCTCGTCATCTCCGGCCCGTGGCCTCCGGCTTCACGGGCGGCATCGGCTGCGCTCTGGACGGCGTTCTCCGGGCGGGGCACGGCTCCATTTCGCGGGAAACGGGCGGCGTCCCTTCCCTGCGGGGCCCCTTCGGCGCGGGGAGACGCGGCGGGAAAGGGCTGGGGCGGCCCGTTGACGGCGGGACGCGGAGCATTGAAGGAAAGGTGGTCCTCGGGCTGACGCGGCGGCGGCACGTACCCGTGGCGGGGCGTCCTTCCGTGGCGAGGCGTGTGGTCACCACGCCGCGGACCCGGGTCGGGGAAGCCGTGATCGGCTGCGACGTCGCGGGGTGGAGTGGGCCCGAGGTCGGTCCAGGCTCCCGAGTTCTCGTCGCGATGGAGCCCGGAGGCCGACTCCCGTCGACGCCGTGGAGCCGCGCGATCCTGGTCGGCGGCCTCCGAGTCGCGCCGTTCGGCCTCGTACCGCGGCTCCGCCCACAGGGAGGGATCCGACGCGGGTCGGGGCTCGGGGATCGACGCGGCCCACCAGGCCGACGCGGCCCACCGATCAGCCTCCGACCGCTCCACCGGCCATTCCACCCGCTCGCGTTCCGTAGTCCGCGCTGACGGCTCCGGCCGTCCCGAAGGCGCCTGCTCGTCGAACCGTTCGGACGTCGTGTTCCGGGCCAAGGGCCGGTGGCGCACCGACAGCCGTGGCGGGTCATAGGGGTCGGCCGACGAGGACGGTTCGCCGTGGGCGAGACCCGCGGGCGCCGTCGGGGCGTGCCGCGCGTGCTCGTCGGGCCGGTCCTCGACCTCGTCGCGGATCTCCCGCGCCAGCGGGTCCAGCGCGCGCCGCGCATAGACCGCGTAGAGGGCGGCCAGCAGGAAGGTCGAGGCGAACTGCAACAGGCCGAGGACGAGCGCCACGTTGACCGCGCCCGTCACGGAGCGCGCCATGAGGTCGCGCGCGAACGCCGACAGGGCGACGTACGTCAGGTACCAGCCAAGGAAGACGACGGCGATCGTCGTGGTCGCCCGGGCGTGCCGCCTCTTCAGCAGCCGAAAGCGCCTGTCGCCCGCCAGTGTCGTGTAGCGCCCTCCCGACGAGTGGCGGGTGCCGCTCGTTCCCTCGTCCTCTGCCGGGCCCGGCTCCGCGAGCATGCGAATCTCCCCTCATGACCTGTCCGCCCATGACCGTGCAACTCCACTATGAGATCAGACGATCACGGAGCGTGCATGACACTTCGCCGGACTGGCCGGCGCGCCGCACCGGGACGCGCACGCCCGACACTCCGAGCCGACCCGCCCCAAACACCGTCGAAATCTCCACAGGCCCGCGCGCACAGGCGATCCCGCTCGTCCTGAGGGCCATCCTGACCTGCGAGGATTTGACACAGGTCGAACCCGTGTTCGAAATTGTACGGGTGGTGGGGCAGACAGCCGCGGCGGGCCCGGTGCCTGCGGTCCCGATGGCGGGGCCCTCGGCGCCGACGGGCGGGGAGCCGGTTCCGGTGCTGCCCGCGCTGCGTCCCGTGGTGCCCGGCGGCGGGCTGCGCCGCGGCTCGGTCGTGGGCGTGGACGGTCCGGGCGCGGGCTCGCTGGCCCTCGCACTGGTGGCCGGCGTGTCGGCGCACGGCGGTTGGTGCGCCGCCGTGGGGCTGCCGGAGTTCGGGGTCCGGGCGGCCGTCGGGATGGGCACCGATCCCGGCCGGCTCCTGCTGGTTGACGAGCCGGGGGCGCGGTGGGCCGATGTGGTGGCGGCGTTGGCCGAGGCCGTGGAACTGGTGCTGATCTGCCCCCCGGAGCGCCCCTCCGCCGCGATCGTCCGACGACTGGGGGCGCTGGCCCGCAAACACGGCTGCGTCCTCAGCGTGACGGGCCCCGCCGTCGGCGCATGGGAGGGCGTCGGGCTCCGACTGCGCATCACCGAGAGCGAGTGGTCGGGCCTCGGCGACGGCCACGGTCACCTGCGGGGCCGCAGGGCGCGCGTGGTCGCGGAAGGCCGCGGAACGGGCGCGGGACGTCACGGGTGGCTATGGCTCCCGGGCCCGGACGGCAGGGTGTCGACCGCCGAGGAGCCACGACCGCACCGGAGGCCGACGCTGGAGGTCGTGGCATGAGGCCACGGCGACGCGATCGACCCGACGCGGCCCGGCGGGTCCCGGAGTGAGCGGTCGTACGTTGGTCGTGTGGTGCCCCGACTGGCCCGCCACGGCCGTGGGCATCGAGGCCGCCACACCGGGGGTCGTGGTAGCCGAACGGCGGGTCGTCGCCTGTACGGCTGCGGCACGGGCCGAGGGCGTGCGGCGGGGGCAGCGCATCCGGGACGCGCAGCGCCGTTGCCCCCATCTCAAGGTGCGGGACCGCGACGAGGACGCCGAAGGGCGGCTCTTCGAGGTGGTGGTCGCGGCGGTGGCCGCGCTCACCCCCAAGGTGGAGGTGGTGCGGCCGGGTCTGTGCGCCGTTCCGGCACGGGGGGCCGCGCGGTTCTACGGGGGCGAGGAGGCCCTGCGCGTCCTCGTCCAAGACGCCGTGGTGGAGGCCGGGCACGACTGCGGCACCGGGATCGCGGACGGGTTGTTCCCGGCGGAGTTGGCCGCGCGGGCCGAGGGCGGAATGGTGGTGCCGAAGGGCGGGTCCGCCGCGTTCCTGGCCCCGTACCCGCTGTCGGTGCTGGAGCGGCCGGAGCTGGCCGACCTGCTCGGGCGGCTGGGCGTACGGACGCTGGGCGAGTTCGCCGCGCTGCCCGCCGGACACGTGGCGGGACGGTTCGGCGCGGACGGGGGCATCGCCCACCGGCTGGCGTCCGGGGAGGACCCGCGCCCCGTCGCGCCGGCGCCCGCCGGGCCGGACCTCGCGGTGCGGGCCGACTTCGACCCTCCCGCGCAGGCCGAGCAGGTCGTGTTCGCGGCCCGGCGGCTGGCCTCCGACCTGCACGAGGGGCTGGCCTCGGGCGGGCTGACCTGCGTGCGGCTGACGGTCGAGGCGACGTTCGCCGACGGCGGCGTGGTGGAGCGGCTGTGGCGGCACGACGGGGAGCTGTCGACGTCGGCGGTCGCCGAACGGGTCCGCTGGCAGTTGTCGGCGCTCCCGGCGCAGGCCCGGGATCCGGAGGCGGTCTGGGGCGGGGTCGTCTCGCTGGTGCTGGCCCCCGACCAGCTCGTACCCGATGCGGGAAGGCAACAGGCGCTGTGGGGACAGGCGGCGGTCACCGACCGGATAGCGCGGGCGGCCGACCGCATTCAGGCGTTGCTCGGCCATGAGGGCGTCACCCGGCCGGTGCTCACGGGCGGCCGGGGCCCGGGTGAGCGGGTGGTCAAGGTGCCCGTCGGCGACCTGCCGCCGGATGGGGGCGGTGACGGCCCCTGGCCGGCGCGGGTGCCGGATCCGGCCCCCTCGATCGTCCCCGCCGATCCCGGGGCGGCGGTCCTGACGGACGCGGCGGGCGTTCCGGTCGGCGTCACCGCGCGCTGCGCCGTGTCGGCCCCGCCCGCCCACCTGGCGATCGGCGGGGGCGCTCCCGTGGAGGTGGTCGGGTGGACCGGTCCCTGGCCCGCCGTGGAGCGCTGGTGGGACCCGGAACGGGCCCGGCGAAGGGCCCGCTTCCAGGTGGTCACGGCCGACGGCCGGGCGTACCTCCTGACGCTCGAGGGCGGCCGCTGGCACGTCGAGGCCGTCTATGACTGACCCGAAGATCACGAGGATGGGGAACGCCCATGGGCTGGAGTAATCCCGCGATCCCCTGGCGGGAGTTCGAACGCAGACTGACCTGGCGGAACGGCGAGCCGAGCACCCGGGCCCGGGAAACGGCGACGACGCCCCCTCGACCGCTGCCGAGGCGGAGCGGCGGCGTCCCCTGGGCGGAGCTGCACTGCCACTCCGCGTTCAGCTTCCTGGACGGTGCGAGCGATCCCGCGACGCTGGTCCGGGAGGCGGCCCGGCTCGGCGTGGAGGCCGTCGCGATCACCGACCACGACGGCATGTACGGGGTCGTGCAGTTCGCCCGGGCGGCGAAGGAGGTGGACGTCCGTACCGTGTTCGGCGCGGAGCTGAGCCTCGACCTGCCCAAGAACCCCCGCGCCGTTCCCGATCCCGCCGGGCGGCATCTCCTGGTGCTCGCCCGTGACCCGGTGGGGTACGGGCGACTGTGCGCGTCCATCAGCACCGCGCAGCTCAGGGGCGGGGAGAAGAACCGGCCCGTCTACGACGTCGCTGAGCTGGCCGACGCGCACGGAGGGCACTGGGCGGTGCTCACGGGATGCCGCAAGGGCGCGGTCCGGGCGGCGCTGGAGTCCGGGGGCGTCGACGCCGCCGAGCGCGAGCTGCGCGGGCTGATGGACCTGTTCGGCCGTGACAACGTGTACGTCGAGCTGATCGACCACGACCGGCCCGGCGACGACGCCCGCAACGACGCACTGGCCGAGCTGGCCGCCCGTACCGGGACGGGGCTGGTGGCGTCCAACAACGTGCACCACGCCGGGTCGGGGTGGGACGCGCGGCTGGCGGAGGCGCTGGCCGCGATCAGGGCGCGGCGGAGCCTGGACGAGATGGAGAGCCGGCTGACCGCCTCCGGCACCGCGCACCTGCGCGGCGGCGAGGAGATGGCCGCGCGGCTGGCGCGCTTCCCCGGGGTGCGGGAGCGGACCGTGGAGCTGGCGCTGGCCTGCGCGTTCGACTTCGACGTGGTCGCCCCCAACCTGCCCGACCGGCCGGTGCCCGACGGCCACACCGAGGCATCCTGGCTGCGGCACCTGACGATGGAGGGCGCGCGCGAACGCTACGGGCCGCCCGGGGACGAGCGCGCCTCGAAGGCGTACGCGCAGATCGCCCACGAACTGGACGTCATCGAGGGGCTCGGCTTCCCCGGCTACTTCCTGATCGTTCACGACATCGTGGCGTTCTGCCGCCGCGAGGACATCCTGTGCCAGGGCCGGGGGTCGGCGGCCAACTCGGCGGTCTGCTACGCGCTCGGCATCACGGGGGTGGACGCCGTGAAGCACGGGCTGCTGTTCGAGCGGTTCCTGTCGCCCGGTCGCGACGGGCCGCCCGACATCGACCTGGACATCGAGCACCGACGCCGCGAGGAGGCCATCCAGTACGTCTACCGCACGTACGGCCGCGACCGCACCGCCCAGGTCGCCAACGTGATCAGCTACCGGCCGAGGATGGCGGTGCGGGACGCGGCGCGGGCGCTGGGCTTCTCCCCCGGCCAGCAGGACGCCTGGTCCAAGCACGTCGACTCCCGTGACCCCGTCGGCGCGCACGCCGAGATCCCCGCGCAGGTCACCGAGCTGGCCGGGCGACTGATGCGGCTGCCGCGCCACCTGGGCATCCACTCCGGCGGCATGGTGATCTGCGACCGGCCGCTCGGCGAGGTCTGCCCCATCGAATGGGCGCGGATGCCGGGCCGCAGCGTGCTGCAGTGGGACAAGGACGACTGCGCGGCGGCGGGGCTGGTGAAGTTCGACCTGCTGGGGCTGGGCATGCTGTCGGCGCTGCACGACTGCTTCGACCTGGTGGCCGAGCACCACGGGCCCCGGTACGACCTGCAGAGACTGCCGTCGGACGACCCGCTCGTGTACGACATGCTGTGCGACGCCGACACGATCGGGGTCTTCCAGGTCGAGTCGCGCGCGCAGATGGCCACGTTGCCCCGGCTGCGCCCCCGGACGTTCTATGACCTGGTGGTGGAGGTGGCGCTGATCCGGCCCGGTCCCATCCAGGGCGGCTCCGTCCATCCGTACATCCGCCGCCGCAAGGGGCTGGAGCCGAGGACGTGCCCGCATCCGCTGATGGAGAAGGCGTTGGCGCGCACGTACGGCGTTCCGCTGTTCCAAGAGCAGATGATGCAGCTCGCGGTGGACTGCGCGGGGTTCACGCCCCAGGAGTCGGACGCGCTGCGGCAGGCGATGAGCGCCAAGCGCGCGCCGGAGCGGATCGAACGGCTGCGCGGGCGGCTGTTGGCGGGCATGGCCGAACGCGGCATCCCCGCCGAGGTCGGGGAGGAGGTGTACGAGAAGATCCTGGGTTTCGCGAGCTTCGGGTTCCCCGAGTCGCACGCGCAGAGCTTCGCGCACCTCGTCTATGCGAGCGCATGGCTCAAGCGCCACCATCCGGCCGCGTTCACCGCCGCGCTCGTGCGCAACCAGCCGATGGGCTTCTACAGTCCGCAGAGCCTGCTCGCCGACGCCCGACGGCACGGGGTCACGGTACGGAACGTGGACGTCAACGCCAGTGACGTGCTCGCCACCCTCGAGGAGCCCGTGGAGCCCGTCCCACCGTTCCACCGGCACGCACCGGAGGGGCCGCAGCCCGCCCTGAGGGTGGGCCTGTCGTCGGTGCGCAACCTCGGTACGGACGTGGCCGAGGCCATCGCCGCAGGCCGCCCCTACGCGAGCGTGGAGGATCTCGTACGACGCGTTCCGCTCACCCGGGCGGCGTTGGAGGCGTTGGCGACGGCGGGCGCGTTCGGCTGTTTCGGGCTGAGCCGCCGTGCCGCGCTGTGGGGCGCCGGGGCGTTGGCGGGGGTGGGTCCCGGCCAGCTCGAAGGGGTCACACCGGGGGCCTCCGCGCCGCCGCTGCCGGCGATGACCCAGGTGGAGGAGACCCTGGCGGACCTGTGGGCGACGGGCATCGCCCACACCCATCCGCTCTCTCACGTCCGGCCGGCCCTGGACGAGCTGGGCGCGGTGCCCGCCGGACGGCTGGGCCGGGTGCGCACGGACGCGAACGTGGTGGTCGGCGGGCTGGTGACGCACCGGCAGCGGCCCCCGACCGCCGGCGGCATCGTGTTCATGACGCTGGAGGACGAGACCGGCCTGATCAACGTGGTGTGCCGACCGGAGGTGTTCGCCCGGCACCGGGGCCTGGCGGTGGACTCGCAGGCGCTGCTGGTCAACGGGCGGCTGGAACGCGTCGACGGGGTGACCAACGTGCTGGCCACCCGGCTGCGCCGCCTGCCGGTCCCGGGCCGCGCCCGCAGCCGTGACTTCCGCTGAGGCGCGGGCGCGTCGTCAGGACCAGTCGGGGTGGCCCACGCTGAGCGGTCCGACCGCACGGGGCTGCGCAGCGGCGTCCACGGGCATCGCCCAGATCTGCGGGGTGGACACGGGGCCGCGCACGAAGGCCAGCCAGGTGCCGTCCGGCGACCAGGTCGGGTCCATGTCGTGGTCGCCGCCTTCGGTGAGCCGCCGATGGCCGCCGCCATCCGCGTTGATCACGGAGATGTCCCCGGTCATCCGGGTGAAGGCCAGGCGCTTGCCGTCGGGCGACCAGACCGGGTCGTTGGCGCCGTCGGGGGCGACGGCCGGCGAGGTGAGCCTCTCCCACGGTCGGTCGGGCGCCTCCGGGTCGAGGCAGAAGATCTGCTGGACGCCGTCGCGCTTGCTCCAGAACGCGATCTTGCCGTCCCGGGACCAGGTGGGGTCGTCCTTGGGCACCGCGTCATGGGTGATCTGACGGGTCTCGCCGGTCGCGACGTTCCCGACGTGGATCTGGGGGACCCCGTCGACCCTGACCATCGCGGCCAGGAACTCCCCGTCGGGCGACCACGCCACCCGGCTCCGGGGGACGATGCCCTCGCCCGCCTTGCGGGCGCCCCTGCCGTTGGCCTTCATCACCCACACCTCGGACGTGTCGCCGCCGTCCCATCGGGTGAACGCGATCCGGTCCCGTGTGGGCGACCACTGCGGCAGCACGTCACAGCCCTCGCCGCGCAGGATCTCCTCTGCTCGCGCGTCCGTGTCCCGGGGCGTCAGCCGACCGATCCGGGCGTGGCACTCCTTGCCCCAGCCGGGCGGGATGTCCATGCGCGCCAAGAGGGGGTCGGCGGGCAGCCCGCTCGCCGACGGGCCCCCGGAACCGCTTTCGCCCGACCGGTCGTCGGGCTGGAACACGGTGAACGCCAGCGCCACCCCCACGGTGAGGAGCGTGACGGCCGCGACGGTGCCGAGCACGGCCCCTCTGCCGACCTTCCTCGGCCGGTGCACGGGGGGCGGCGGCGGTTCCAGTTCCGCGGGCCCGGGTGGAGGGACGAACGGGTGCCCGAGAGCGGGCGACGTCGGCGCGTACCCATGGTGGGACGCCGCCGTCCGCGGCCCGGGCGGGGGGCCCGGTGGAGGGGCGGGCGCCGGCGGGCCGTCGGGAGGTCCCGGTTGAGGCGCTCGCGCCGGCGGGCCCTGGGCGGGTCCCGCCGGGGCGGGCCCGCTCGGCCCGGCCATCGGCGAGGACGCCACCGGAGCGGGATCCGGGACCGGCGGCACGTGGCGTACCGGCGTGCGGCCGTCCACGGTGGTCCCCTGCTCGGCGAGGCCCTCCGGCCACTCCTCGTGCAGCGTGGTGGTGACGGCCGCCTCGCCGCCTCCGCCGGCCAGCGAGAGCAGGAGCTCCTGGGCGGTGGGACGGTTCGCGGGGTCCTTGTCCAGGGCACGGCGGACCAGCCCGGCCAGCGGCTCCGGCAAGGGGCCGATCTCGGGGTCGGCGTGCACCACCCGGGCGGCCATGACCTGGAAGGTGCCGACGCCGAACGGGTTGCGGCCGGTGCCGGCGAACGCCACCAGACAGCCCCAGGCGAACACGTCCACCGCGGGGGTGATCGGCTGGTTGAGGATCTGCTCCGGGGCGATCCAGCCGGGGCTGCCGATCACCTGTCCCGTGCGGGTGTGTCCGGCCGCGAGGTCCAGCGCGCGGGCGATCCCGAAGTCGATGACGCGCGGGCCCGAGATCGACAGCAGCACGTTGCCGGGCTTCAGGTCGCGGTGCACGAGCCCGGCCGAGTGGATGGCCAGCAGCGCGGCGGCCACCCCGACGGCGACCCCGTTGAGCATCCCGGGGGACAGCGCCCCCTGCTCGGACACGTGGTTCAGCAGGGAGGGGCCCTCGATGTACTCGGTGACCATGTAGGCGCGGCCGTCCTCCTGGCCGTGGTCGAGCACCTGCGCCGTACAGAAGGACGCCACCCGTTCGGCGTTGGTCACCTCGTCGCGGAAGCGGGCCAGGAACGCCGGGTCGTCGGCGAGCTCCCCGCGCACCACCTTGACCGCCACCTGGGGCCCGCCTTCGCGGCGGCCCAGGTAGACCGCCCCCATGCCGCCCTCGCCGAGCTTGGACTCCAGCCGGTAAGGCCCGATGGCGGACGGATCGCCGGGGCCCAGCGGGCGTGCGGAGGCCCCGTGTGGCTGCGTCTGCCGGTTGTCCAAGGTCCACCTCTCCAGGCCAGGTCCCCCGCGAAAACTACCGCTCACATCACGGACGCACAGCACGCATGGGGACATGGGCGGCCAATGTCATCGAATCGGTAGATGGACCCATCGCGGCGTTGGTTCGTCCGCTGCGATCAGAGAAGGATCACCAACACCACGACCGTCGTCACAAGCACCGCCAACACCGCCGCGAGGAGCACCTGGACGGCCGCGGTCATCCGCCGGGGCGCCGCGGGTCGCGGCGGCCGCGTGGGCGTTCCGTGCGGGTGCGGCAGGTAGGTGTGCCGGACCGGTCGGGTGTCGGAGCCGGACGGCGGCGGCTCGGGCCACGCGGTCCGGGCCGGCCCGGTGACCGGCCACGGGTCGTCGATCTCCGCCACGGTCTCTTCCGCGACCGCCGGCCCGGGAAGGGGCAGCGGGTTGTCCATCCGGGTGGCCAGCGGGTCGTCGGGCGCCAGGGTCAGCAGCCGGTCCATGATCTGCCGGGCGGTGGGGCGGCGGCCCGGATCCTTCTCCAGGCAGACGGCGAGCACGTCCCGCAGCGGGCCGGGCACCCCGTCCAGCCGGGGCCGGCCGCGCAGGATCTGATGCAGCAGCGCGGCCATGGTGGCGCCCTCGAACGGCGGACGGCCGGTCGCCGCGTACACCACGGTGGCGGCCCAGGCGAACACGTCCGCCGCCGGGGTCACCCGCCGGCCCGACAACTGCTCGGGCGCGAGGTAGGCGGGGGTGCCCATCACCGGGCCGGACGTCGTGGTGGCCTCCAGCGCCCTGGCCAGCCCGAAGTCGATGACGCGGGGCCCGTCGGCGGCCATCAGCACGTTGTTGGGGTTGAAGTCGCGGTGCACCACGCCCACCCGGTGGATGGCGGCCAGCGCGGTGGCGGTGCCGACCGCCAGCCGCTCCAGCGCCGCCCCGCCGTGCGGGCCGCGCTCGGCCACGAGCCGTTTGAGGGAGGGGCCGTCGACGTACTCGCTGACGATGTAGGGACGCTCCCCCATCTGGCCCACCTCGAGGACCTGGGCGGTGCAGAACCGGGCGACCCGCTTGGTCGCCTCCACCTCCTGCACGAACCGGGCCGCGGCGTCGCCGCGGGCGCGCGCGTCCCCGACGGGCAGCGGCCTCAGCAGTTTGATCGCCACCCGGCGACCGTCGGGCGTGACCCCGAGGTAGACGACCGCCTGCCCGCCCTCGCCGATCCGGGCCCGGACGACGTGATCCCCCACCCGACGCGGATCCCCGGCCCGCAACATATTTGTCCCCGTTCCGCTATGGCGTCCTCGCCTGGCGGCGTGTTTGTCGCTTCCCGCTACGGCGTCCTCGCCTGGCGGCTCGTCCTTCTCGCGGTACGCGGCTCGCGCTGCATCGCGGTAGAACGCGATCCTCCCTCGCCTGGCGGCTCGGTCGGCCTTCGGTCGCGCGAGCAACGCTGTGAACCGGAGGGATCCTAGCAACGCCGCGGACCCGGGCCCGGCTCCGCTCACGAATGGGCGGGCGGCGGCTTCGGGGTCACGAACCCCCTCGGTCGAAGCGACGTCCACGAACGCGGGGATCCGGGCGCGGTGGCGGCGGGGCGCGTGAACGGCGTCAGATGCCGTCGAGGCGGCGGAGGATGACGCCCTCGCGCAGCGCCCAGGGGCAGATCTCCAGTTCGTCCACCTCGAACAGGTCCATGGCGGCGTCGGCGACCACGGCGCCGGCGGGCAGTTGGGGGGCGCGGCGTTCGGAGACGCCGTCGAGGGTGGCGCGCTCCTCGACGCTCATCCGGGCCAGCTTCTCGCTCCACTCGGTCAGGTCGTCGTGCCGCAGCACCCGCTTGACCAGCGGGCCCTCGGCGGAGGGGGGCGCCCCGGTGATCCGCGCGAGCTGTTTGAAGGTCTTGGAGGTGGCCACCGCGTGGTCCGGCGGGCCGTACCGGGAGACCTCGCCGACCCGGCGGGCGATCTCGGCGCGCACGTACCGGCGCAGCTCCCGCAGCTCCTCGGCGTCGGGCGGGTCGGTGCCGAGCCGGTCGCGGGTCAGCCGGCCGGCCCCCAACGGCAGCGAGATCGCCACGTCGGGGGCCTCGTCGATCCCGGAGGCGATCTCCAGGGAGCCGCCGCCGATGTCGACGACCAGCAGCCGTCCCGACGACCAGCCGTACCAGCGGCGGACCGCCAGGAACGTCAGCCTGGCCTCCTCGTCGCCGGGCAGCACCTGCAGGTCGGCGCCGGTCGCGGCGTTGATCCGGGCGAGGACGTCCTCGCCGTTGGCGGCCTCGCGGACCGCCGAGGTGGCGAAGGCGAGCAGGTCCTCCACGCCCTTGTCCTCGGCGACCCGCAGCGCGTCCCGCACGAAGGCGTGCAGGCGCTCCTCGCCCTCCTCGGTGACCCGGCCGTCCTCGAGGTGGTCGGCCAGCCGCAGCTCCTCCTTGTGGGAGTACGCGGGAAGCGGGCGGGCACCGCGGTGCGCGTCCACCACCAGCAGATGCACCGTGTTCGAGCCCACGTCCAGCACACCGAGTCGCATGCCTCCGACGCTATCGGACGTCCAGAACCGGAAAGTTGGCCGATCGGTATCAATCCGGCTACCCGGGCGTCATCGAGGTCGCGCCGTCCGGATCAGACCGTGGTGCCGATGCCCCCGTCCACCGGGATGACCGCCCCGGTGACGTAGGCGCCGGCGCGGCTCGCCAGGTAGACGGCGACACCCGCCATGTCGTCGGGGTGGCCGATGCGGCGCAGCGGGGCCATCGCGGCGATCTCCGAGCCGAACGCGTCCAGCGTGGCGGCCATCATCTTGGACGGGAACGGGCCGGGCGCGACCGCGTTCACGGTGATGGCGCGGGGGCCCAGCTCCCGGGCGAGCACGCGGGTGAGGTGGTGCAGCCCGGCCTTGCTGGCCGAGTAGGAGTACGTCGGCAGCGGCGGCACGTGCAGGCCGTCGATGCTGCCCACGTTGATCACGCGGGCCGGGTCCTCGGCGGAGGCGGCGGCCTCCAGCAGCGGCAGGAAGGCGCGGGTCAGGTAGAACGGCGCCTTGAGGTTGAGGTCGAGCACCTTGTCCCAGGCGGCCGCCGGGAACTCCTCCAGCGGCGCGCCCCACGTGGCGCCCGCGTTGTTGACCAGCACGTGGACCTCGCGCTCGGTGTCGCCCACCTCGCGGGCCAGCCGTACGCACTCCTCCTCGGAGGACAGGTCGGCGGGGACGGCGGTCACGTCGCCGAACTCCGCCAGCTCCTTGGCCGCCTCGGCGCAGGCCTCGGGCTTGCGCGAGCTGATGAAGACGCGCGCCCCCGCCTGGAGCAGGCCGCGCGCCATCATCAGGCCGATGCCACGCGTGCCGCCGGTGACGACGGCGACCTTGCCGGACAGGTCGAACAGATCCACGTTTCCTCCCAGGTACGGCGGCCCCCACGGCATTGTGGACGACCAGGGCCGCACTGCTCGACGCGGGGGCCCTCCAGGCGACGCCGTCCCGGGTCAGCGGCCTCCCCCCGCGACCGACGCGGCATCGGGCGCGGCATCGGCCGGGTCCGTCGCGTCCGTCGCGCCCGCAGGAGGGTGCGAGGCGGGAGGGACGTGGCGGAGGAGGACCGCGGCCAGGACGGCGGCGACGGCGACCAGGACGGCGGCGGAGGCGGAGGCCACGTGCAGCCCGGAGGTGAAGGCGTCGCGGGCGGTGCCGATCAGCGCCTCCCCCGTGTCCTCCGGTAGTCGACCGGCCACCGAGGCCGCGCCGCCGAGGGTCTCCCTGGCCTCGTCCTCGGCCGATCCGGTGACCCCGTCGGGGGCGTCGAGACCGGCGCGGTAGACGGCGGTGGCGATGCTGCCGAAGATCGCCAGTCCCAGCGCCCCGCCGAACTCCTGGGCGGTCTCCGACAGGGCCGAGGCCGCGCCGGCGCGCTCCGGGGGCGCGGAGCCGACGATCATGTCGGTGCCCAGCACCAGCAACGGGGAGGCGCCGAGGAAGAACAGCGTCTGCCCGGTCACCAGGACGGCCAAGCCGGAGTCGGGGTCCGCGCCCGTGCGGGTGAGCAGGGCCACCCCGAGGGCGCCCACGACCAGGCCCACCGACGCCACGACGCCGGGCCGGACGCGCCGGGCCAGGGCGGGCGACACCGTGAAGCCCACGATGATCGCCACCGACTGCGGGAGCACCCACAGCCCGGCCTCCAGCGGGCTCAGGCCCACCACGAGCTGCATGTACTGGGCGGTGAGCATCATCAGACCGGGCCCGACCAGGATGACCAGCATCAGGATGCCCAGGGAGACGCTGAACCGGCGTTCGGCGAACAGTCCGAGGTCCAGCAGAGGATGCTCCAGGGTCCGCTGCCGCCGGACGAACACCGCCGCCAGGACCATCCCGGCGACCAGCGCGGCCACCGGCCCGGCGGACGGCCCGTAGGCGGCCAGTTCCTTGAGCCCGTAGATGACCGCGATCACGGCCGCCAGCGAGAGCGGCACGCTCGGCAGGTCGATCCGGCCCGGCGACGGGTCGCGGGACTCGGGGATCAGCACCGGGCCCAACGCCGCCAGCAGCGCCATCACCGGCACGCCGAGGAGGAACACCGCGCCCCACCAGAAGTTCTCCAGCAGCAGCCCGCCCACCAGCGGGCCGACCACCATGCCGCCGCTGAAGCCGACCATCCAGAGGCTGATGGCGACGGTGCGCTGGGCCGGGTCGTGGAACATGTTGCGGATCAGCGACAGCGTCGAGGGCATCAGCGTCGCGCCCGCCACCCCCAGCAGCGCCCTGGCCAGGATCAGCAGCTCGGCGCTGGGGGCGTAGGCGGCCAGCGCGGAGGCCGCGCCGAAGGCGACGCCGCCGACGATGAGCAGCCTGCGGCGTCCGAAGCGGTCGCCCAGCGCCCCCATCGTGATGAGGAAACCGGCGATCAGGAAGCCGTACACGTCGTTGATCCACAGCAGTTGGGCGCTGCTGGGCCGCAGGTCGGCGCTGAGCGCGGGCTGCGCCAGGTGCAGCACGCTGACGTCGATGGAGATCAGCAGGGTGGGCAGGATCAGGACGGCCAGGCCGATCCATTCCCGCCGACCCGCACGGGGCGGGGCGTCGAGGTTCATGGGCTCGACGGTAGAACCTCGACCATGGTCGAGATCAAGTCGTTTTCGGGCGGTCGCAGCCCCGGATGAGGACGCGCCAGATCCCCAGAGGATCCCCACGAAGTCGCGACCGAATCGTCATGGGCCGCCCTCTTGCCCGAGCAAGATCACCGACGGTAGACACCCAGGGAAACCCCCCTTGGAGGTCTCCAGGTGAGAAGACATCTCGCGCATCCCCTCGTCGGGGGAGCGCTCGTCGCCGCCGTGATCGTCCCGATGACGGTCCCGGCGGCGGCCGACCCCGACCCCCGGCGCAGCCCGGCCGTCCGCGAGTTCGGCAACGGCCCCGAGCGCAACACCGCCGCGAACCCGACGTTGCGGGACCGGCACGGCGCCGACCACCGCCGGTTCCCCTGGCACCACGACCGGGGCTACCCGCGTCGGACCCGGCTGACCGAGCCGCCGGCGAACCCCGCGGACGCCTCCCTCAAGCTCGGGCTGATCCCCCATCACGCCATCGCGCCCAGGCTGAACGAGCTGCAGCGGCGCAGCGACCGGATCAGCGTCGAGGTGATCGGGCGCAGCCACCAGGGCCGCGAGCTGTACCTGGTCACGGTGACCGCGCCGGAGAGCGGCGCGCAGGCCAAGGCGCAGGCCGCGATGCGGGCGCAGATCGAGGACGACCCGGTCAAGGCCGCCCGGAACCCGCGGATCGCGCGGGAGTACAAGGCCCCCGTCTTCATCAACAACAACATCCACGGCAACGAGTGGGAGGGCACCGACGCCGCCCTCCGCACCATCGAGCGGCTGGCCGCGGCCGAGGACGCCGACACCACCGACCTGCTGCGCACCAGCCGGTTGTACTTCAACGTCACCGCCAACCCCGACGGCCGGGTCAACAACACCCGCGCCAACGGGGCCGGGTTCGACATGAACCGCGACTTCATCACCGGCTCGCAGCCGGAGGTGCGGTCGATGCGCCAGGTGATGATCGACACCCAGCCGGTGGTGATGCTGGACCTGCACGGGTACGTCAACGGCACCCTGGTGGAGCCGACCACCCCGCCGCACGGCCAGAACTACGAGTACGACCTGTTCATCAAGAACGCCTACGCCAACGGCCTCGGCATGGAGGCGGCGATCAAGGCGCTCGGGTACGACCCGGACGAGGACGGCGTGGAGCCCCCGCAGATCCCCTTCCGGGACTGGGGCGAGGGCTGGGACGACTGGCCCCCGATCTTCACGCCGCAGTACGCCCCGTTCCACGGCGCGGTCGCCTCGCACACGATCGAGTTCCCGATGCGGGTCAACAACGCCGACTACGCCGGGCTCCCGGTGGACGAGCTGCGCCGTCGTTCGAAGATCAACACCGATATCGCCGCCGCCGCGATGGACGGCACGCTGTCGTTCCTGCGGCAGCGCCGGGCGCGGTTGGTCGCCGACCAGATCGAGGTGTTCCGGCGCGGCGCGGCCGGTGAGGCCGCCAAGGAGGTGCCGATCGGGATCGTCCCCGGCTTCGGCCCCGAGGACGTCTACACCGGCTCGTACCCGCGCGCGTACGTGATCCCGGGAGGCGCGGGGCAGCGTTCGGCGCCCGCCGCGACCCGTCTGGTGGACCACCTGCTCGCCAACGACGTGCGCGTCGAGCGGGCGGGCCGGGAGTTCCGGCTGGGCGGCAGGGCCTACCCGGCGGGCTCGTACGTGGTCGACATGCACCAGCCCAAGCGCGGGCTCGCCAACGTGATGCTGGAGGCGGGCGCGGACATCAGCCCGCGCGTCGACTCCATGTACGACATCTCAGGCTGGAGCCTCGCGCACCTGTGGGGCGCCACGGTCGACACCGTCACGAACGGCGACCTGAAGGGCCTCCACGTCAGGCCCGTCACCGTCGCCTCCCCCACGGGCTCGGTGGCCGCGTCCGGCGACCTGTCCCTGCGGCTCGACGACGCCAAGGAGGTCGGCGCGCTCAACGACCTGCTCCGCGAGGGCGTGCGGGCGCGGTGGGCCGCCGACGGCAGCGTGGTGATCCCGGCCTCGGCCCGGTCCGCCGCGCGCACCGTCGCCGACCGCCACGGCGTGCGGTTCGCCGAGGCGACCGTCAAGGGCGTCGCGCCGCTGCGCGGCCTGACCGTCGCCGCGGCGGGCAGCGGCGACGACCTGTTCGGCCTGCAGGAGATGGGCTTCACCGTGAAGCCGGTGTCCACGGCCGTGCTGAACGCCGGCTTCGACTGGAACGGCGTGGACGTCCTCTACGTCTCCAGCGGGCTCAATCACGGTCAGCTCAACGAGGCCGCCCGCACGGCCCTCGACGCGTTCCTCGCCAAGGGCGGCGTCGTGACGCGCGGTTCCACGGGCGCGTCGTTCAACTCCGCCGCCGGGCTGCTGACCGTGACGGCGGTGGCGGGGCGCACCGACGCCAACGGCACCGTGTCGGTGGTGAACGGCGACGGCCCGATCACCGGCGGAGCGGCGCCGTACTCGTTCGTCTATTCGCCCCGCTGGTTCACCGACCTCGGCCCCGAGGTGACGGTGGAGCAGCGCTTCGCCGGTCGGGGCCCGCTCATCGCCGGGCACTGGCGCGCGTACCCGTTCGGGGCCGGCGGCCCCGACGCGGCCGTCGATCAGCCGACCGTGGTGCGCGGCGTCGACGAGCGGGGCGCGGCGGTCGTGCTGTTCGGCACCGAGCCGCTGTTCCGCAACCACCCGAAGGGTCTGTTCCCGCAGGTCGCACGGTCGCTGTTCTGGACGGCCGTGACGGCCGGACACTCCGGCTGACCGTCTGATCCCACCGCGGCCCGGCTCCCCGACCAGGGGGCCGGGCCGCGGCCCTTTCCGTCACGGCGACGTCCGGTACGCCTCCAGCCGCTCGACCAGCTCGGTCGGATGGGCGAGGGCGGGCAGGTGACCGCCGGGCATCTCGTCGGGCGTGAACCCGAGCCGTTCCCGTACGACGCGGCGCTGGAAGTCCGCCGGGAAAAGCCGGTCGTCGCGGCACAGCAGAAAACGCGTCGGCACCGACGGCCAGGCGTCGAGCGGCCACGGCTTCTCGAACGGGGTGCCGGACTGGTTGCGGGCGTGCCGCAGGGACTCGGCGACGACGTCCGGCGGCACGTCGTGCAGGAAGACGTCCAAGGGGTCGAACTCCTCGCTGAGGACCCGCCCGTCGCGTTCGGCCTTCTCCCGCATCGCGCGTCCCTGGCCGGTGGTGTCCCACCACTCGCCGGCGGACTCCCCCGGCCGGGGCACCATCGCCGCGACCAGGACCATCAGGTCGACCGGCAGCCGCTCGCACACCAGCGCGGCGGTGTAGGCCCCCATCGACTGGGCCACCAGGACCAGCCCGGTGCGGTCGCCGACGGCCTCGACCACCACGTCGG
The DNA here is from genome assembly GCF_003386555.1 of Thermomonospora umbrina. GTDB lineage: Bacteria > Actinomycetota > Actinomycetes > Streptosporangiales > Streptosporangiaceae > Thermomonospora > Thermomonospora umbrina. The sequence continues at coordinate 224,110 of NZ_QTTT01000001.1, forward strand.
CGTATTCGGCGAACCCGGCGGAGTCGTCCTCGCAGGGCAGGTCGGGCGTGACGACCTCGTGCCCCAGGGCCTGCAGTTCCGGGACCACCCGGTGCCAGTACCAGGGGCCCGATCCGGCGCCCGGGATCAGCACGTACACGGCCATCTCATCGCCCCTGTTCCGCGAGCACCGCGGGCAGTCTGGTCCGGAAGTCCAGGAGCCCCGCCCACGTGGGCCGCACGGCGATCCGCGCCATCCGCAGACCCGGCCGTTCGATCTCGGCGACCATGGCGGCCACCTGCTCCTCCCGCCCTTCGCCGTGGTAGCGGTGCAGGGCGAGCACGTACTCGGGCACGATGCCGTCCACCTCGGTGAGGGCCGCCTCGCCCCGCAGCATCAGCACCTCGGGCGGGTAGGCGTTGACGTCGATGGTGAGCGCGACATCGGGCCTGGCCCGGAGCGCGGGCAGCTTCCCGGCCCCCGCGAAGCTCCACATGACGACGTCCTCGCCGGTCCAGTGGAACATCATCGGCATCACGCGCGGCGTGCCGTCCGCCGCCACGTAGGCCAGCCGCGCCAACTCGGTCGAGCCGAGCAGCCGCTGCGCGGCCTCGGTCCCCAAGAGCCGCACGTCGCCCTGGGGCAGGTCCATCAGATCCGAAGTCATACTCCTAAACTAGGAGTAACTACTCCTGAGACACAAGCATTTCGGGGTAATCTCCGGTCATGCCGGTGAAGCGCACCTATGACGACTCCTGCGGCATCGCCCGCGCCCTCGACCTCGTCGGCGAGCGCTGGGCGCTGCTGGTGATGCGCGAGCTGATGCTGGGCCCCAAGCGGTTCTCCGACCTCCAGCGCGGACTGCCCACCGCGAGCCAGAACGTGCTGTCCCACCGGCTGCGCGAGCTGACGGCCGCCGGGGTCGTCCGACGCCGCAAACTCGGCGCACCCGTCGGGGCGTGGGTGTACGAGCCGACCCCCTGGGGCCGTGAGCTGGAGCCGGTGCTGCTGGCCCTGGGCCGATGGGGCAGTCGCGCGCCGATGGTCGCCGACGCCGAGCTGAACGCCGACGCGATGGTGCTGGGGCTGAAGTCGATGTTCCTGCCGGAGGCGGCGGCCGGCGTGCGCGTGAGCCTGGGGCTGCGGCTGGGCGACGAGGTCTTTCGACTGACGATCGCCGACGGGCGGTTGGAGGCGGCGCGCGGCGACGCGGAACGGCCCGACGCCGTGGTCGCCACCGACGTCGCGACGCTCCGGGAGCTGATCTTCCGAGGCCGGCCGACCGCGACGCTGCGGGCCTCCGGGCGGCTCACCGTGGAGGGCGACGTCGAGGCGGTCGAACGGCTCCCAGCCCTGTTCGCCCGCCCGCGACCCGCGCCCGAGGCGGAGGCCGATGAGGCGCGTCTCTCGCCCTGAGTCTCCCCCGATCCCCGCCGCCGGGACGGTCCGCGGCGCAATACTGGTGTAGGCCCCGCGCCGACATCACCGCCGCGTCCCGGGGCACACCGTCCCCGGCGCCCGGCACGGCGGGCGCCCGCCGCCCACGGCGGCGAGGACGACACCGGAAGGAACGACGGGGGATCTCGAACGTGAACACGACCTTGTACCTGGTCCGGCACGGCGAGACGGTCTGGCACGCCGAGAACCGCTACGCCGGGGTCAGCGACGTGGCGCTGACCCAGCGGGGCGTCGATCAGGCCGTCCGGCTGTCGGCCTGGGCGGAGAAGACCGGGCTCGACGCGGTGTGGGCCTCGCCGCTGGGCCGGGCGCGGGCCACGGCCGAGCCGACCGCGCAGACGCTGGGCCTGCCCGTCACGGTGGACGCCGACCTCGCCGAGGTCGGCTTCGGGGCCGCCGAGGGCCGCACGCTGGCGGAGCTGCCGTCCGACCTGGTGGCGGCCTTCCGCGCGAACCCGGTGGATGGAGCGTTCCCGGGTGCGGAGGACTTCCGCGAGGCCGCCGCCCGGGGCGTCGCCGCCCTCCACCGGATCGCCGCTCGCCACCCGGGCCGGCGGGTCCTCGTGGTCGCCCACAACACGCTGCTGCGCCTGGTGCTGTGCGAGCTGCTGGGCATCCCGCTGGACCGCTACAGGACGGTCTTCCCCCGGCTCCGCAACTGCTCGCCGACGGAGCTGTCGATGGACGGCACGGGCGCGGGCCTGATCGCCCTCAACACGCCGTTGCCCTGAGCGCATGGGGCCGCCCATCGGGGGCAGGGGCGACCCATGAGCGAATCCGACAGACGACGCGTCGACGACACGCCGGGCGCGGCCGGGTCGGTGACCGAGGCGTCCGACCCGACGGCCGAGCAGAACCCCGCCGAGCGGGCCGTGGGGCCGGCGGAGTCGCTTCCGGGGGCGCGGCCCGACCGGGGCGCCGATGAGGGCGGCCCCGCCGACGAGGAGGACCGCGCGGAGGAGGGCACGCTCGAGGAGTGCGGCTCGGAACCCGCCTCCGGCACGGGCGTCCCGACCGGCGCGGGCCCGTCCGGCGGCGACTACGTGGACGAGTTCCGCCCGGAGCCCGTACGGCAGAGGCCCTCGAAGGGGCAGCACGGCCCCGACGAGGGGCCTCAGGTGACCCCGATGGAGGAGGGCTAGCCGGCCGTTCCCTCGTACCGCATCAGCAGCGCGTAGGCCGCCAGGGTGGAGTCGTCGGTGATGCGGCCGCCGTCGACCAGCTCCCAGAACTCCGCCCGGGAGACCCAGCGCTGCCGCATGTCCTGCTCCTCGGGCTCGCGGGCGGGCTCCCCCGGGGTCAGGTCGGTGGCCAGGAACACGTCGAAGCCCTGGCCGCTGGTGCCGTGCGAGCAGTGCAGGAACCCCAGTCGTTCCAGCCGCCCGGCCCGCAGCCCCGTCTCCTCGGCCAGCTCGGCGCGGGCCAGCGCCTCGGGCTCGCCCCGCACGCCGTCCGGGAAGGAGCCCTGCGGGAAGTTCCAGGTGCGGCGGCCGATCGGGTACCGGTACTCCTCCACCATGTGGAAGCCGCCGTCCTCGGCCGGGATGACCAGCGCGAAGTCCGGCTTGTCGACCACGCCGAAGATCCCCGGCGACCCGTCGGGCCGTTCGACCCGGTCCTCGCGCACCGTCATCCAGCGGTTGCGGTAGACGACCCGGGAGTCGACCCGTCTGATGATCTGCTCGCCGCCGCGCGTCACGTCAGGCCCCCGATCCGTAACGGTAGATGAGCTCGTGCCGGTCGCCCACGACCACCCGGTGGGTGACCTCCACGATGCGATCATTGTCGTCGTACGCCCGCCGCCAGAGGGTCAGAACCGGCTGATCGGCGTTGATCTCCAGGGTCTCCCGCTCGTCGGGCAGCGGCGGCCGGCAGGTGACGCACTCCTCGAACAGGATCCGCAGACCCAGCTCCTCCAGCCGGGAGTAGATCCCGCCGGGGCCGGTGTCGACCTGCCGCAGGATCGGGATCTGCTCGACCACGTCCATGATCACCCACGTGGTGGCGGTCTGCACCGGCGGCCCGCCGGTCACGCCCTGCACCCGCGCCCGGCGCAGCGCCGTGGTGCCGACCGGCACGCCCAGCCAGCGCGCCGGCTGCGCGTCGACGGCGACCTCGTCGACCGTGGTCCGGGTGAACGGCTCACGGCCGCCCTCCCGGGCCGACACGTGGAAGCCCCTCCATCGCCCGACCTGCCGGGTGATGTCGGCCGCCGACCGGCGGACCGGCCCGGGGGCGCGGACCTGGGTGCCGATCCCGGCGCGCACGACGACCAGGCCCTGTTCCGCCAGCAGGCGCACGGCCCGGCGGACGGTGGAGCGATCGGCGGTGAACCGCTCGGCCAGCTCGCGTTCGGAGGGCAGCCAGGCCCCCGGCTCCAGCTCGCCCTCGATGATCCGGGCGGCCAGGGCGTTGGTGATCGCCTGTGCCTTGGCGGGTGGTCTCGGCATTCCGACGTGATCTCCGACGCGATGGCATGGAACGTTGGCAGCGGGTGTTCCGGCGCTTGGACGGCAACCATAACCCGACCATTGACGGGACCCGGCCCGGCCGTGGCCCACGGTGGCCGAAAATGCGCATTCCCGTTGCCGGTCGCTTTTGGTAGGTCTACGTTGGACCCACCGTAGACCGACCACAACGGGGTGATCGTCCTGGTTGCGCGGCGTTCCTTCCAACGTCCCCCGCTGTTCTCGTGGACGGTCGTCACCTGTCACGGCGGGGCCCGCCATGTCGGCGCCTGCGGAGTCTGCGACGACCGGGCCCGGGCGATCAGCCGGCTGGGCGACGCGCTGCTGGAGGCGCCGCCCGGAGCGGTGGGCCTGGTCCACCGGGTCACGGTGGGCGGGGTGCGGCCCGGCTACCTGTACGACGGGCTGATCGCGCGCGCCCGGCGCAACGACGCCACCGGCGGGGTCGACTGGCTGGACACCGGGGTCCCGTCCGGGCCGCGGGGCCGGGTCGACGCGCTGCTCGCGGCGATGGCCGACACCGTCGGCGGCGCGCCGCCGCCGGAGGCGGTGGCCCTCGGGCTCGCCGACCCCGAGATCGTGCGCCTCCGCACCGAACGTCCCTGACCGGCCTTTCCCCCGCCGTGTGAGACGCCCCGATACGGGCAGGGTCGCGGAAAAGGGGGGACCATGAAACTGCGCGACACCGGTCAGATCAAGGAACTGCTCAACGATCTGGACTTCCCCGCCGACAAGGAGGAGATCGTCGAGCACGCCCGTCATCGGGGCGCCCCGCGGGACGCCGACAAGGCGCTGTCGGCGCTGCCGCCCGCCGACTACGACAATCTGCAGGAGGTGCTGCGCTCGGTGCCGCTCGACCCGGCCCCGGACCGGTCCGAGACCGAGCGCCGCTGGCAGCGCCGGCGCCACACGTCGGGCCTGGCCGAGTACGAGCGGATGGGCGGGGGCGGCGACAGCCCGCCCGTCGACTTCGACGACGAGGTCGAGGACCTGCGGCGGGAGCCGAGGCCCCCGGCCCCGGGCTCGGACTCAGTCGGCTAGGAGGTCGAGCGCGACCGCGGCGGTCCACGACTGCGGACGGGCCCCGAGGGGCTCGCCCGTGAAGGGCTGGTAGTACTCGGCGAAGAGCCCGTCGGAGAGCTGGTCGAGGGCGGCCTCGCGCAGCGCGAGGGCGGTCTCCTGCTCCCCCGAGCGCTCCAGGCCCCAGATCATCAGCCAGGTCATCGGCGGCCACTGCGGGCCCCGCCAGTACCGCACCGGGTCGAAGTCCGGGGACGAGGGGCTGGTGCTCGGCGGCACGGCGTGGACGAACCCCGGGTGCCCGCACCAGTCGGCCGAGGTCAGCGTGGCCAGCAGCAGCCGCTGGCGGGCCGGGTCGAGCCCGCCGGACAGCAGGGGCGCGAACCCGGCGATCGTCTGCGTGCGCACCGTGTCGCCCGTCCGCAGGTCGACGTCGGCGGCGAAGCCCCGCTCGTCGGCGGTCTCCACCACCCCGCGCCGGAACCGGTCCGCGTAGCCGATCAGCTCGTCCACGCCCGGCAGGCCCAGCTCGTCGGCGACGGTGGCCAGCTCCTCGTTGGCCGCGACGAACAGGGCGCTGGTCAGCACGTCGGCCATCCGGAAGCTCAGCGTGCGGTGGGCGCGGGCGTCGTCGTACCCGGCGCGGCGCAGCTCCTCCACCAGCCACTGGTACTTGGCGTACTCGGCGTCGGAGGGCCGCTGGGAGGCGGCGCCGCCGAGCGCCCCCAGCGCGTGCAGGTCGGCCCGGCGGAAGGGGACGAACTCCGGGTCGGGCGTCACGGCCGCGTACGCGGCGTCCCAGCGCGGCGAGTTGTCCAGCCCGCTCTCCCACCCGTGGTAGATGGTCAGGAGCCCGCGTCCGGCGGGGTCGCGGCGGGTGGCCAGGTAGCGGTGCCAGGCCAGCAGCGCCGGCCACAGCGCCCGGATCCGCTCGGCCACGTCGCGGCGCTCGGCGGCGGACGCCGTGCGGGCGGCGTCGAGGATGCGGCGGACCGCGACCCCGTGCACCGGCGGCTGGATCAGCCCGCTGGTGGCGGGGCCGTCCGGAGCGTCGGCCGTGATGTCGCGGCAGGCCCACCGCTGGGGGCCGGGCTCGTAGCCGACCTCCCCCTCGGTGAAGACGATGTGCGGCACCATGCCGGTGCGCCACTGGGCGGCCAGCAGCGTCTCCAGCTCGGTGAGGGCGCGGGCGGTCGACAGCCGCGCCAGGCCGATGGCGATGAACGCCGCGTCCCAGCTCCACATGTGCGGATAGAGCTGGGGCGCGGCGACCGTCAGGCGGCCTCGGTCGTTGCCGGCCAGCACGTAGGCCGCCCGGGCCGCCGTGCGGTGACGGCTCGGCGGGGCCGCGTGCGGCTGTACCGGGTGCATCGCGCTCACAGGGGTCATCGTTCGTCCTGGCCCTCAGAAGGTATGTCTCTAGACCTTATCGGGAGCTACCTTTCCCGCAGAGACGGTTCGGAAGCAACCCCTACCCGGGACCGATGCCGAACATGGGGCGACATCGGGTGTCCGACGCGAAAGGCCCCTCCGGGAATCCCGAGGTCAACGGACCACGCGGGACCCGCGGTGTGGATCGGATCACCCCCGGTCAGTGCGAATGTGACCGTGGCGCGAGAATCGATCCATGACGTGGCACGGACGGGGAGGTGACCGGGCTTGCGGATCGCGCTGTTCATCACCTGCCTGAACGACACGCTGTTCCCCGACACCGGCAGGGCCGTCGTGCGGCTGCTGGCGCGGCTCGGTCACGACGTGGAGTTCCCCGAGGCGCAGACCTGCTGCGGTCAGATGCACCTCAACACCGGCTACCGGCGGCGGTGCGCGCCCTTGGTGCGCGGCTTCGCGGAGACGTTCGCGCCGTACGACGCGGTGGTGACGCCGTCGGCCTCGTGCGCCGCGATGGTGCGCGACTGGCATCCCCGCATCGACCCGAGGGCCGCGCCGGTCGCGCCCAAGGTGCACGAGTTGACGGAGTTCCTCGTGGACGTCCTCGGCGTCATCGACGTGGGCGCGCACTATCCCCACCGGGTCGCGTACCACCCGACCTGTCACTCGCTGCGGATGCTGAAGGTCGGCGAGCGTCCGCTGCGCCTGCTGCGCGCGGTGGACGGGCTCGACCTGGTGGAGCTGCCCGACGCCGACGAGTGCTGCGGATTCGGCGGCACGTTCGCGCTCAAGAACGCCGACGTGTCGAGCGCGATGGGCGTCGACAAGGCCGCCGCCGTCCGCGCGTCCGGGGCGGACGTGGTGTGCGCCGCCGACAACTCCTGCCTGATGCACATCGGGGGGACCCTGACCCGGAACGGGTCCGGGGTGCGCACCGTGCACTTGGCCGAGATCCTCGCCGCGACCCGGGAGGGCCCGTCGTGACCATGCCCACCTACCTCGGGATGCCGCCGTTCCCGAAGGCCGCCCGGGACGCCGTCGCCGACCGACGGCTGCGCGCCAACCTCGCCCACGCCACCGGCACCATCCGCGACCGGAGACTCGCCGCCGTCGCCGAGCTGGACGACTGGGCGGCGCTGCGCGAGGCGGGCCGGCGCATCAAGGACCACACGCTCGAACACCTCGACCACTACCTGCGGCTGCTGGAGGAGAGGGTCACCGAGGCGGGCGGCGTCGTCCACTGGGCGCGGGACGCCGACGAGGCCAACCGGATCGTCGTCGACCTCGTCAAGGCCACCGGCCAGACCGAGGTCGTCAAGGTCAAGTCGATGGCCACCCAGGAGATCGGGCTGAACGAGGCGCTGGCCGCCGACGGCGTCACCGCGCACGAGACCGACCTCGCCGAGCTGATCGTGCAGCTCGGCGACGACCGGCCGTCGCACATCCTGGTCCCGGCGATCCACCGCAACCGCGCCGAGATCCGCGACCTGTTCCGCCGTCGGATGCCCGGCGCGCCGCCGGACCTGTCGGACGAGCCCGCCGAGCTGGCCGAAGCCGCGCGCCGCCATCTGCGCGCGAAGTTCCTGTCCGCCAGGGTCGCCGTCTCCGGCGTGAACTTCGCCGTCGCCGAGACCGGCACGCTGGTGGTGCTGGAGTCGGAGGGCAACGGCCGGATGTGCCTGACGCTCCCGGAGACCCTGATCTCCGTGATGGGCATCGAGAAGGTGCTGCCGGCCTGGCGCGACCTGGAGGTGTTCCTGCAACTGCTGCCGCGCTCGTCCACCGCCGAGCGGATGAACCCGTACACCAGCACCTGGACCGGCGTCACCCCCGGTGACGGGCCCGGCGACTTCCACCTGGTGCTGTTGGACAACGGCCGCACCGCCACCCTCGCCGACGAGGTGGGGCGGCAGGCGCTGCGCTGCATCCGCTGCTCGGCCTGCCTGAACGTGTGCCCGGTGTACGCGCGGGCCGGCGGTCACGCCTACGGGTCGCCCTATCCGGGGCCCATCGGCGCGATCCTGTCACCGCAGATCCGGGGCATCGGCTCGCCCGTGGACGCCTCGCTGCCGTACGCGTCCTCGTTGTGCGGGGCGTGCTTCGAGGCGTGCCCGGTGGCCATCGACCTCCCCGAGGTGCTCGTGCACCTGCGCGCGAGGGCTGTCGAGAACGGGCCCCGGCACCCGCTGGTCGACACCGCGATGGCGGCGGCGGGTTGGACGCTGCGCTCCCCCGGCCGGCTGGCGCTCGCGCAGCGCGTCGCCTCCTCGAGCCGCCGCCTCGTCGGGCGGCGCGGACGGATCCGCCGGCTGCCCGGCCCGCTGCGGGCGTGGACCGACACCCGTGACGCGCCCGTTCCGCCGCCGGAGTCGTTCCGCGCCTGGTGGAGGCGCACGGACGGAGGGCGCCGGCCATGAGCGGCGCACGCGAGGACATCCTCGGCCGCGTCGAGCGGATCCTCGGCACCCGCCCCACGTCGGCCGCCGAGGCGTATGCCGCGATCGAACGTCCCTACCGGCGGCGTCACCACGACGACGGCATCCTGGAGCTGTTCGCCGAACGCGTCGCCGACTACCGCGCCACGGTCCGCAGGGTCACCGAGGCCGGGCTGCCGGACGCCGTCGCCGACGCGCTGACCGGCTCCCGCCACGGGGTGCCCCCGGGGCTGCCCGCCGCGTGGCTCGCGGCGACGCCCCCGTCCCGGCTCGTCCACGACCCCGCCGTGGCCGACCTCGACGGCCTCGACGGCGTCGTCACCGGCTGCGCCGTCGCCATCGCCGAGACCGGCACCATCGTCCTCGACCACGGCCCGGCGCAGGGCGTCCGCGCCCTCGGGCTCGTGCCCGACCGCCACCTGGTCGTGGTCGCCGCCGGACAGGTCGCCGCCGACGTCCCCGAGGCGCTGGAACGACTCGACCCGGCACGTCCGCTGACGTTCGTGTCCGGGCCCTCGGCCACCAGCGACATCGAGCTGAACCGGGTGGAGGGCGTCCACGGTCCCCGCGTCCTGCACGTGCTCCTGGTCGTCGACGGGTGATCGATGGGCGATCGGCGGGCGGTCGGAACGCGCGCTCCGCGGTTATGCTCGATCGATGCCGCTGCAACGACAACGCCTCCTTCGGCGCCTGCCGGCATGGACGTTCGCGGGCGGCACGGGCGTGTACGCGCTGGCGTGGGTCACCGTGAGCGGCTCCATCCTCGGAATGTCCGCCGTCGCCCGCGTCGACGACTCCCTCGGCCACCGCACGCCGCTCCCCGGGGTCGGCAACTTCGCCCGGGTAGACGACCGCGTGCTGCGCGGGGCCGCGCCCTCCGCCGAGGGGTACCGGCGCCTGGCCGGGCTCGGCGTGGTCACGGTGGTCGACCTGCGCGCCGAACGACCGTCCGCCGCGCGGGCTGCACTGCCCGGGCGGGCGGGGCTCGCCGTGGTCGGACTGCCGATCCGGGACGGACAGCCCCCGTCGGCCGGGCAGGTCGACCGGTTCATGACGGTCGTGCACCGGGCGCGCGGGCGGGTGTTCGTCCACTGCGGCGCCGGTGTCGGCCGCACCGGTTCGATGGCCGCCGCGTACCTCGTCAGGACCGGCCAGGCGGACGCGCGCACCGCCACCCGCCGCAGCCTGGCCGTGGGGCCGCCCTCGTTGGAGCAGGTCGCGTTCATGCGGCGGCTCAACGGCGACCGGGTCCGCAGGCCGCCCGCGCCCGTGGTCGCGCTCAGCCGGCTCGCCGACTCCCCCCGCCGCTTCTGGTCCCGCCTGACGCATCCGTGACGACGGTCACCGATCCGCCGAAACCAACAGCGGTAATGTGTCGATCGCGATTCTTACGGATCGCCGTGGCACGCATAATCATGGCGTACCGACCGCCTGTCGCGTTGGGGTGTGGGCAGTGGAAGGTCGTGCGGACCGGTTGGACGGGGACCGGCACTCCGGTGCCCCCGGCGTCGCGCCGTTGATCGGACGGCGCGACCTGCTGCGTGCCCTCGACGGGGCCCTGGACGCCACGGCGGCCGGCGCGTTCCGGTTCGTGGTGTTGGAGGGCGAGCCCGGCGCGGGCAAGACGCGGCTGCTGTCGGAGCTGGTGGGCGCCGCCGCCGCCCGCAAGCTGCCCACGATGACGGGCCGCGCCGCCGAGTTCGAGCAGGACCTGCCGTTCGGCGTGGTCATCGACGCGCTCGACGACCACCTGGAGGAGTACGGCGCCGACCTCGGTCCGGCGGCGGCGCGGGTGCTCGGCACGGTGTTCCCGTCGATGCCCGCGGCCGGGGGCGACCCCGGGGCCGACGACCCGACCGACCTGACCGGGCTGGCCCGCTACCGGCTGTACCGGACGATCCGCCGGATGCTGGAGGAGGTGGCCGGCCCGTCCGGGCTGGTCCTCATCTTCGACGACGTGCACTGGGCCGACGACGCCTCCGTCGAGCTCCTGGACCACCTGGTCCGCCATCCGCCCCGGGCCCGCGTGCTGGTCGCCGTCGCCTACCGTCCCGCCCAGGCCACGCCCCGGCTGGCGACCCTGGTGGAGACCGCCGCCGCCCACGGCGTGCGCGTCCAGGTGGGGCCGCTGTCGAAGACGGAGGTCGCCGAGTTCCTCGGTCCGCAGTTCACCGGCCGCCGCCGCGACGCGCTGTACGCGGCCAGCGGCGGCAACCCGTTCTACCTGGAGGCGCTGGCCCGGATGGGCGACGCCCACGCCGCCGCGGTCGGGCGCCCCGGCGAGCACACCGACGACTCCGGAGAGCTGCCGCCCGCCGTCCAGGCGGCGCTGCAGGCGGAGCTGTCCGGCCTGCCGGGGCCGGCGCTGCTGGTGGCGCGCGCCGCCGCGGTGGCCGCCGACGAGTTCGAGCCCGCACTCGCCGCCGCCGCAGCCGAGATCCCGGAGAGCGCCGCGCTGGCCGCCCTCGACGAGCTGACGGCCCGCGACGTGGTGCGACCCGCGCCGGGCGGCCGGTTCCGGTTCCGTCACCCGCTGGTGCGGCACGCGACGTACGGGTCGGCCGCCGCCGGATGGCGCGTCGGCGTCCACGCCCGCGTCGCCCGGCACCTGGCCGAGCTGGGCGTCCCCGCGACCGTCCGCGCCCGACACGTCGAACGGTCGGGCCGGTTCGGCGACGAGGACGCGATCGCCACCCTGGTCGAGGCGGCCCGGACGGTGGCGCCGCACGCGCCCGGAACGGCGGCGCACTGGCTCAAGGCGGCGCTGGAGCTGATGCCCGACGGCTCCGCCCAGCGGATCGTGCTGTTGGGCGAGCTGGCCAAGATGCAGGCCATCAGCGGCCAGCTCGCCGAGGGCCGCGAGGCCGCCCGCGAGGTCCTGCGGCTGCTGCCCCACGACGCCCACGCCCTGCGCGCCCGCGCCACCCGCTTCTGCGCGATGATGGAACGGCTCCTCGGCAACCCGCAGGAGGCGCGCGGCCTGCTGCTGGCCGAGCTGCGCGCCATGCCCGACCCGCGTTCGGCCCCCGCGGTGATGCTGCGGCTGCGGCTGGTGGCCGAGAGCCTGATGCGGGTCGACTTCCGCGCCGCGCAGGCCGTGCTGGACCTCGTGCCCGACACGGCCGACGGCTGGGAGCCCGGCCTGACGGTGGCGGTCGCCGCGCTGCGCCCGATGCCCGCGTACGCCGACGGCCGCGTGGTCGACGCCCTCCGGCACGCCGAGGCCGCCGACCGGCTCATCTCCGCCGCCCCCGACGAGCACCTGGCCGAATGGCTGGACACCGTCACCTGGCTGTGCTGGACGGAGCTGTTCCTGGGCCGGTACCAGGACGGGCTCGACCGTCTCGACCGGGTGCTGGCGGTCGCCCGCGCCACCGGCCAGAGCTACATCGTGCCGACGGTGCTGGCCGGGCAGGCGCTGGCGTACTCGATGCTCGGTCGGCTCGGCGAGGCCGCCACCGCCGCCGAGGAGGCCGTCGCCGTCTCCGGGATGCTGCGCTCGGACCAGACGATGGTGTTCGCGCTCACCCAGCGGTGCCTGGTGGCGGGCTGGACGGGCGCCGAGGAGGACGCGCTGGCCTGCGGCGAGGCGGCGGTCCGCACCAGCGGCCGCAGCGGCGAGTGGTGGGGCAGCCTGGCGCGGTACGCGCACGCGATGGCCATGGTCGACGCCGGCGACACCGACAACGGCGTCGCCCTGCTGCGGGAGGTGTGCGCCGAGGACGGCGGCCTCGACCAGAGCACCATGCTGCGGGCCTGCGAGGCCCTGGCCGGCATCGAGGCCGCCCGCGGCGCCGTCGACGAGGCCGCCCACTGGGCGGCGCGCGCCGAGCAGGTCGCCCACCCGGTGCTGCCCGCCAACCTGGCGTTGGCGGGGCTCGCCCGCGCGCACGCCCTGCGCGCCACCGACCCGGCCGTCGCCGCCGAGCACGCCCGGCAGGCCGCCGACGAGCTCGAGGCCGCCGGACACCGCCTGGACGCCGGCCGCGCCCGGCTGCGGGCCGGCACCGCCGCCGCCGAGATCTTCGAGGCCGCCGGGGCCCGCCCGCTGCACGCCCGGGCGCTGCGCGAACAGCGCCGCGTCGGCGTCCGGGTCCCCTCCGGCGGAGGCCGCTCGGGAGGCCGCGGCGCCGGGCCCGGCGGGCTGTCCCGCCGCGAGCTGGAGGTGGCCCGACTGGTCGTGGAGGGCTGCACCAACCAGCAGATCGCCGAGCGGCTCTACCTCAGCATCCGGACGGTGGAGACGCACCTGTCCCACATCTTCGCCAAGCTCGGCGTCAACTCCCGCGTCGCCGTCGTCAACGCCCTCCAGCAGAGCGCTACCGAACGGTAGGCCCCGCGCCGCCGTCTCAGGGATCAGTCACTACGTAGGACGCGTGGAAGTCAGGGTTTGCCACGATGTCCCGCGTACGCAGCCGACGAGATAGTCGATCTCGGTTGCCCGGCACCCACACCGCGCCGGGCGCATCCCAGGAGGACGACCGATGAGCAACCGCATCCCGCGGTTCACGCACGACGGCGTGAAGGGCGCGGACATCTCCGCGCACCCCTTCGCGACTGAGGACGGCCTCGGCCTGAACCTCACCCGGTTCCACCGGGCCGACTGTGACGACGTCGTGCTCCTGGTCCACGGGCTGACTCTGGCGAGCGACATGTTCATCATGCCCGAGCACCGCAACCTGGTGTCGTACCTCCTCGACGAGGGCTTCACCGACGTGTGGGCCGTGGACTTCCGGATGAGCAACCGGTTCCCCTACGACATGGAGACCCACCGGTTCACCCTGGACGACTGCGCCCTGTACGACCATCCGGCCGCGCTCGCCGAGCTGCGCCGCCACATCGGCGACCGGCGGGTCCACGTCATCGCGCACTGCCTCGGCTCGGTGTCGTTCATGATGAGCCTCTACGGGGGGGCTCTCGATGGCGTCACCAGCGTGATCGCCAACAGCGTGGCCCTGGTGCCCCGGGTGCCGCTGTGGTCGAAGTACAAGCTGGGCTACGGGCCGGCGCTGGCCGAGTACCTGCTCGGGTTCTCCTTCCTCGACCCGCGCTTCGGTGACGCGCCCGTCCTCACCCGCGGCTGGCTGCTGTCGCGGTTCCTGTCGGTGTTCCACCGCGAGTGCGACGTCCGGGCCTGCCACCTGCTCAGCTTCATGTGGGGCAGCGGCAGACCCGCGCTGTACGACCACCACAACCTGGACGATGCCACCCACGAGCGCATCGCCGACCTCTGCGGGGGCGTCGGCGTGCACTACTACCGGCACGTCCACAAGATGGTGGAGGCGGGGCGGGCGGTGAAGTACGACCCCAAGGACGGTCGCTTCACCGCCCTGCCGGACGACTACCTCGCGAACGCCGCCGACATCCGCACCCCGGTGCTGATGCTGGGCGGCGACCGGAACCGGGTGTTCGCCGACTCCAACGTCGTCTGTCATCGGCGGCTGGAGGAGGCGGCCCCGGGGCTGCACGAGTTCGCCGCGCTGCCGGGCTACGGTCACATGGACCCGTTCCTGGGCAGGGACGCCCACGCCGACGTCTTCCCCAAGATGGTGGACTTCATCAAGCGGAAGGCGTGCTGACATGACCGAGCACGTGGACGCGGTCGTCGTCGGGTCCGGCTTCGGCGGCTCGGTGGCCGCCTACCGCCTCGCCGAGGCGGGTCGGTCGGTGGTGCTCTTGGAACGGGGCAAGGCGTACGCGCCGGGCGAGTTCCCGCGCGGGCCCAGGGAGCTCGGCCGAGCGTTCTGGGATCCGAGCGCGGGCCTGTACGGCATGTTCGACGTGTGGTCGTTCAAGGGCTGCGACTCGGTGGTGTCGGCGGGCCTCGGGGGAGGCTCGCTGATCTACGCCAACGTGCTGCTGCGCAAGGACGAGCGCTGGTTCGTCAACGAGCGCCCGGAGCCCGACGGAGGGCACGAGCCCTGGCCCGTGACACGGGCCGACCTCGACCCGCACTACGACGTGGTCGAGCGGATGCTGGGGGCGACACCGTATCCGCTCCACCACCCCGCCTACGCCGACACCCCCAAGACGCACGCCATGCAGGACGCGGCGGCCGAACTGGGCCTGGACTGGTTCCTGCCGCCGCTGGCGGTCGGCTTCGCGCCCTCGCCCGGGGCCGAGCCGGGCATCGGGCTGCCCATCGCCGAGCCCGAGTACGGCAACCTCCACGGCGTGCCGCGCCGCACCTGCCGACTGTGCGCCGAGTGCGACTTCGGATGCAACGACGGCGCCAAGAACAGCCTCGACCACACCTACCTGTCGGCGGCCCGGCACCACGGCGCCGACCTGCGCACCGGCCACGAGGCGCTGGAGATCAGGCCCCGCGCCGCCGGCGGCTACGAGGTCGACTACGTCCACCACGACGTCACCGCCGAGGGCCCGTCCCGCTCTTCGAGGCGGACCATCACCTGCGACCGGCTGGTGCTGGCGGCCGGCACCTACGGCACCGCCTACCTGCTGCTGCGCTCCCGCCGCCACCTGACGGGGCTCGGCCCGGCGCTGGGCACGCGCTTCTGCGGCAACGGCGACCTGCTGACCTTCCTGCTCAAGGCCAAGGACCGCGACCGCCTTCGGCCGCTGGACGCCGCCCGCGGCCCGGTGATCACCTCGGCGATCCGGCTGCCCGACGAGGTCGACGGCGACCCCGCCGGCGATCGGGGCCTGCGCGGCGCCTACATCCAGGACGGCGGCTACCCCGGGCTGGTCGACTGGATGGTGCAGGGCGCGGACGTGGGCGACCAGATCGCCCGGGCCGCCCGGTTCGTCTGGGAGCGGTTCGTCGACTTCTTCGCCGACGCCCCCGACACCAACCTGTCGGCCGAGCTGTCGGAACTGATCGGGGACGGCGCGCTGTCGATCAGCTCGCTGCCGCTCCTCGGGATGGGCCGCGACACCCCCGACGGGGTGCTGCGGCTGCGGGACGGCCGGCTGGACGCCGAGTGGACCACCGAGACCAGCGAGGCCCACTTCGAGCGGCTCCGCAAGACCATGCAGCGGATCGCCGACGTCCTCGGCGCCGACTACGCCGACAACCCCATGTGGTTCCGCAAGCGGATCGTCACCGTCCACCCCCTCGGCGGCGCTCCGATGGGGAGGCACCAGGCCGAGGGCGTTTGCGACCCCTACGGCGAGGTCTTCGGCCACCCCGGGCTGTACATCGCCGACGGCGCCGCCATGCCGGGCCCCGTCGGGCCGAACCCCTCGCTGACCATCGCCGCCCTCGCCGACCGGATGGCGACCCGACTCCTGGAGGCGGGCCCCGGCCCGGTCGTCGCCGTGGCCGCGGGCTCCCCCGCCTCGCCCTCGGCGGAGCCCGACACCACCTCGCTGTCGTTCACCGAGGAGATGAAGGGCCACTGGTCGCCGGACGTCGACGACCCGCGCGCCGGTGAGCTGGGCGACGCCCGCGAGCGGCTGGCCTTCCGTCTCACCATCACCGCGGACGACGTGGACCGCTTCCTGACCGACCCCGAGCACTCCGCCCGCGCCGAGGGATGGATCGACGTCCCCGCCCTCGGCGGCCGCCGCCCCGTGCTGCACGGCCGGTTCGACCTGTTCGCCCCGGCCGGCGCGCCCAACCGGCGGACCATGAAGTACCGCCTGCACTTCACCGACGGGGACGGCGCGCCGCTGACCCTCGTCGGCCGCAAGAGCGTCCTGCACGGTCCGCCCACCCGGATCTGGCCCGACACCTCCACCCTCTTCCTGCGGGTGCTGGAGGGCCATCTGGACGAGGAGGACGACGAGTCGGCCCGGGTCGTGGGCGCCGGGGTGCTCCACATCCATCTGGCCGACTTCGCCGAGCAGCTCACCACCTTCCGGACCCGTGGTCCCGGCGGGGCGGCGACGCTGGCCCGGTTCGGCAGGTTCTTCGTCGGGGAGCTGTGGGAGGTCTACGGCCCCGAGGAATGAACCTCCCCCTTGATCGTGGGACGCGAAGGAACTGCGGGGTGCCTTCGCGTCCCACCCTTTTCCGGGGAACACTGATCCCCATGACCGTTCTCTCCCGCGCCGAGTGCGCCGCCCTGGACGCCGCCGACCCGCTGGCGGACCTGCGCGCGGAGTTCGCGCTGCCGGACGGCGTGATCTACCTGGACGGGAACTCGCTGGGCGCGCTCCCCCGCCGGACCTCCGAACGGGTCCGCGACACGATCGAACGGCAGTGGGGCGAACGGCTCATCCGCAGTTGGAACGAGGCCGGCTGGTGGGACCTGCCCACCACGCTCGGCGACCGCCTCGCACGCCTGCTCGGCGCCGCGCCCGGCCAGGTGGCGGTCTGCGACTCCACCTCGGTCAACCTCTTCAAGGTCCTCACGGCCGCGCTGCGGATGCGCCCCGGCCGCACCGCCGTCGTGGCCGAGTCCGGGAGCTTCCCCACCGACCTCTACATCGCCGAGGGCGTCGCGGGGGCCGTCGGCGGCGTGGACCGTCGGCTGGTCTCCGACGCGTCCGAACTGCCCGGGGCCCTCGGGGACGACGTCGCCGTGGTGCTGCTCAACCATGTCGACTACCGCACCGGGCGGCTCCACGACATGGCGGCGGTGACGAGGCTGATCCACGACCACGGGGCGCTGGCGGTCTGGGACCTGTGCCACTCCGCCGGGGCGCTCCCGATCGAGCTGGACGCCTGCGGGGTCGACTTCGCGGTCGGATGCGGCTACAAGTACCTCAACGGCGGCCCCGGCGCGCCCGCGTTCGTCTATGCCGCCGCCCGCCACCTCGGCGCGGTGGAGCAGCCCCTGTCCGGCTGGTGGGGGCACGCCGAGCCCTTCGCGTTCGAGACCGGGTACGCCCCCGCCCCGGGGATCCGCCGCTTCCTCACCGGCTCCCAGCCGATCATCGGCGGCACCGCCCTGGCGGCCTCCCTGGACGTGTGGGACCGCGTGGACATGACCGCATTGCGCGCCAAGAGCCTGGCCCTGACCGACCTCTTCATGCGGCGCGCCGAGCAGGCGGGCCTAGACACCGTCACCCCCCGCGAACCGGAACGCCGCGGCAGCCAGGTCGCCCTTCGAGTACGAACCGGCGATCCCGGCGACGGCTACGCCATCGTCCAGGCGCTCATCGACCGCGACGTCATCGGCGACTTCCGCGCCCCCGACATCATGCGCTTCGGCTTCACCCCCCTCTACCTGCGATACGTGGACGTCTGGGACGCCGCCGACGCCCTCACCGACGTCCTCACCACCGAACCGTGGAAGGACGACCGCTACACCACCCGCAACCCGATCACCTGACGACGCCCCGCCCCGCTACGCAGACAAGCCCCATGCGCGACGACACGTCATCCGACCGCAGCGTCATGCCCCTGACCACGCCCTCACCCCAAGCGCGCTGCGGACCCCGCCCACGCCCCGCGCGACCCGGTCAGGCGGCGCCCCGCCCCCAAACCACACCGCCTCCGAAGCGGTAAAGGCTGGTGTCGGCGGGGACTCGGTCAAGCCGGGCCTCCGTGCCCCTCGGACGTCACCGCCACCCAAGCGTTGTGGGCTGATGCGGGCGCAGGGCTCGGCCAGGCGGTAGGCCCGTGCTTTCGGCGTCCTCGCCTTGAGACGTGGCGTGGGCGGTGGGGTGGGGCTCGGACAGGCTGCGGCCCCGTGCCCTCAAGCGTCATCGCCACCCAAGCGTTGTGGGCCGATGCGGGCGCGGCCTCGGCCAGGCGGTGGGCCCATGCTTTCGGTGTCCTCGCCCCTGGGATGTGGTGTGGGCGGTGGGCTCTGTCAGAGGGTGGCCCGTGCACTCGGGCGACACCGTCGCCGAAGCGCCTTGGGCCGGTGTGAGCCGGAGGCTCGGTGAGGTGGCAGCGGCCCGTGCCCGGGCGTCGCCGCCACCCGAGCGTTCACGCTGAGGTGGGGGTGGGGCTCGGCCAGGCGGCGGGCCCATGCTTTCGGCGTCCTGTGGGCGGTGCCTCTGTCAGAGGGTGGCCCGTGCCCTCGAGCGTCATCGCCACCGAAGCGTTGGGGGTCGGTGTGAGCTGGGGGCTCGGTCAGGTGGCGGCGGCCCGGGCGCCGCCGCCGCCGAAGTGTTGTGGGCTGGTGTGGGCCGGGTCTTGGACAGGCGGTGGGCCCGTGCTTTCGGTGTCTTCGACCCTGGGGCGTGGTGTGGGGGGTGGGGCTCGGTCAGGTGGCGGCTGTGGTGCGGTGGCGGGCCAGGGGGGCTGCGGGGTAGGCGTCCTCGGGGAGGCGGGGGGCGGTCTCCAGGGCGGTGCGGATGCGGGTGGCCGCGGCGGCGGGGGCGACTTGTTGGACCGAGCAGAGCTCCGCTTGGACGGCCTTGCGGGCGTCGGCCATCAGGCCGGCGACGTCGCCGACGAGGACGATCTCGCTGGGCCCGTCCTGCATCAGGCGTACGGCGAGCGCGTGGTGCGGGGCGGACGACTCGGGGCCGTACCGGAACTCCAGGACCAGGCGGTCGCCGTCCAAGGGGCCCTCCTGGATGAGCCAGGCGGGGCCGGGCGTGACGCGGCCGAGGTCGGGGGCCCAGGGGGGTCCCGGGGCGGCGTCGAGGGTCGCGGCGGCCTTGGCCGCGGCGCGGCGGGCCCACTCGGGGCCGATCGCGGCGATCGCCAGGAGGAACGCGCGGGCGCCGGGCGTGCCGGCCCGGTGCAGGACGGCGATGAGGTCGCCCATCGCGAGCCGGTGGCCGGCGGTGTGCGGGGCGGCGGACTCCAGCGCGCCGAGTTGGGTGGAGGCCCACAGCTCGGCCTGCAACGCGTCGGGCAGTCCGGGGAGCCCGTCGGCGGCCCGCACGTACGCCCGGTAGACCTCGCGGAGCGCCGGAAGGGCCAGATCGGGGCCGGTATCGGTGTGGTTGGGCACCGGCACAGGGTAGTCGACGGGGCCGCCCGACCGGGGGCCTTTACGTTGTAGATCACAAGATGTCGCGCCGGGGCCTTGGTCGTTGGAGGCTGGCTTACTTGTTCGCTAGGTCTTTCTTACCGTGAGTCCCCGCGGAGTGCTCCCGCGTCATACCGGCATCAGCACTCACACAGGGGAAGGGACGGTGGACGACCCCTCGAAGGGGTCCCGTCAGCACACTCACTCCGCCACTGGAGCGAATGCGGGCACCCGGCCCGGATTTGCCGACGAGGACCGAAAAGAGGGCCGACCATGAACGAACTGGCTCACGACCTGACCGACGACCCGCGCCGCGAGTCCGCGGAGCGGGACGACCAGCTCGTCTACCGGCTGCTCCTGGCCACCGACATCCAGGGCTACAGCCGGCGCGACGCGCGCGAGCAGCTCCGCGCCCAGCGGGACCTGTCGCAGGTCCTGGACCGCGCGGCGACCGGGGCCGGCCTCGACCGGCGCCGCTGGGACAAGCAGGTCGGCGGGGACGGCGAGCTGGCCCTGCTGCCCGAGGACGCCGACCCGGCGCCGGTGGTGGGCGACTTCCCGCTGCTGCTGGCGGCCGGGCTGCGCGCCCTCAACCGGGAGCGCCCAGGTCGGGCCCGGCTGCGGGTCCGGCTGGCGGTCCACCACGGGACGCTGGCCGCCGGTCCCTTCGGGCCGGCCGGCGACGCGCCGATCGTGGTCCAGCGGCTGCTCGACGCCGGCCCGCTGCGCCGGCTGCTCGCCGACCAGCCCGAGCGCGACATCGCGTACATGGTGTCGGAGTCGCTGTACGACGACGTCGTGCGGACCGGCTTCACCCGCATGGTCCCCGGCGACTTCCAGCCCATCCGGGTCACGGCCAAGGGTGCGACGTTCCGGGGGCACATCCATACCGGGGACCCGGAGACGTTCGCCGATCTGGGCGACCTGCACGACCGGGCGACCGACCCGTCCGACCCGTCCGAGTTGTCCGACCTGCCGGCGCTGATCCCCCCGCAGCGGCGGCGCCGGTGACCTGGCCGCCGACCGAGGGCCGGGAACGCCCGGCCGCGTCCGCGGGTTGACCTGTCACAGGACCCAACCCGCGGACACCGGAGGTCGGCCATGGCCAACGATCACGACGCCACACTGGAGAAGCTGCTGCTCGACCGCGACCTGGGGGTGCTGGCCACGCTCGGCCGCGACGGCCGCCCCCAGCTCTCCAACATCAACTTCCACTACGACCCGGACCGCTCCCTGGTCCGGATCTCGATCGTCGAGAACTCGGCCAAGGCCCGCAACCTGGCCCGTGACCCGCGGGCGAGCCTGCACGTGACGACGCCGGACGGCTGGTCCTTCGTCGTCGCCGAGGGCACCGCCGAGCTCACACCGGTCGCCGCCGCCCGCGACGACGCCACGGTCGAGGAGCTGATCGACGTCTACCGCTCCATCGTCGGCGACCACCCGGACTGGGACGACTACCGTCGCGCCATGGTCGAGGACCGCCGCCTGGTCATCCGCCTCCGCGTCGAGCGCCTCTACGGCCGCCCGGCCGCCTGACCCGCACGCCCGACTCCCAAGAGCTCCAGCCGCCACACCAACACGGACACCTCGCCGGGTCCTGCCTCGCGGCCGAACGAAAACCGCCGCACCACCCGAACGCACCGCAGGGCTCGGCTATGGGTGCCGCACGAGGGCCGCCGGGGCCGGCCTCCAAGCCAAGCGGGCACTGACCGCCGCGCCGCTGGTGCCGCGCGAGGGCCGCCGGGGCCGGCCTCGCGGGCCAAGCGGCACTGACCGCCGCGCCGCGTGGACAACGCGTGGTGTCCGGCCGTTCGGTTGGCGGCGGACGCCGTGTGGGGTCAGCGGCGGGGTTTGACGCGGCGGGTGGGGGCCGCCGCGGGCGGGTCCTCGGGCCAGGGATGACGGGGGTAGCGGCCGCGCAGCTCGGCGCGTACGGCGCGGTAGCCGTCGCGCCAGAACGACGCCAGGTCGGCCGTGACGGCGGCGGGGCGGCCGGCCGGCGACAGCAGGTGCACGACCAGCGGCACCCGGCCGCCCGCCAGACGGGGGGCGGCCTCCCAGCCGAACAGCTCCTGGAGTTTCACCGCGAGGACGGGCCGGTCGCCGCCGTAGTCGATGCGGACCCGCGAACCGGACGGCACCTCGATCCGCTCGGGGGCGAGGTCGTCGAGCCGGGCGGCGCACTCCCAGGGCGGCAGCCTCCGCAGCGCGGCGGCCACGTCGAGGCGGGCGAGGTCGGCGCGGCACCGGAGCCCCCGCACCCAGTCCGCCGCGTGGGCCGTCAGGGCCGGGTCGGCCACGTCCGGCCACGGATCGCCGAGGGCCCCTCGGAGGAACGACAGCCGCTCGCGGAGCGCGACGGCCTGCGGGGTCCAGGTGAGCAGGGCGAGGCCCTCGCGGCGCAGACCGTCCAGCAACGCGGCGGCGACCGCCTCGGGGTCGGGGTCGCGCAGCGGCGCGGACGACAGTTCGACGGCGCCGAGCCGTGCCGTCCGGCGGGCCGCCACGTCGCCGTCGCGCCAGGTCACCTCGTCGGTCTCGGTGAGCAGCGGGCCGGCGGCGAGCCGGGCGATGTCCTCGTCGACGACCACCGCCTGCCGGATCCGGGCGGAGGCCGAGCCGGTGGGGCGGTCGGCCACGGCGATCGCGAGCCACTCCGGCCGCGCCGTCGAGAGCCGTGAGCCCTCGGCGAGTTCGGCCCCGGTCCCGGACGCCATCAACAGCCCTCGGGTCCCACGGGCGCGCGCGACCCGTTCGGGGAAGGCCAGCGCGACGACCGTGCCCACGGCGGCCTCGTCCGTCCGGCCCGCGCCGCGACCGTCGAAGGCTTCGCGCGACCCGCGATTCGCACCGCCCGAACCCGTCGCGGCGGGTTCGCCGAGCGCCTTGCGCAGGCGCCGGGTCTCCTGTCGCCAGCGGTCGGCGTGCCCGGCGTCGCGTCCGCCCGTCCGGACCTCGCGGAGCACCTCGGCGAGATCGTCGCCGACGCCCGGCGGGAGCGGCTCGGACAGCAGCGCCACGACCTCGGCCGCCGTCCGCGCCCCCACCAGATCCGCGCCGTCGAGGAGGGCCCGCGCCAGTCGGGGGTGAACGCCGATGCCCGCCATCCGACGGCCCCGTCCGGTGGCGCGCCCGTCGCCGTCGACCGCGCCGATCGCGGTGAGCGCCGTACGGGCGGCGCGCAGGGCGGCCCGCGGCGGCGGGTCGAGCAGACCGAGGCCGGTCGCGTCGGGGTCGCCCCAGCAGGCGATCTGCAGCGCGAACGCGGTGAGGTCGGCGAGCTCGATCTCCGGTCGGGGCCGTTCGGGCAGCCGTTCGTGCTCGGCGGCGGTCCAGCAGCGGTACACGGCGCCGGGCCCCTGGCGTCCGGCGCGTCCCGCCCGCTGCTCGGCGGCGGCGCGCGAGGCCCGGACGGTGGTGAGCGCGCTCAGGCCCCGGGCGTGGTCGGTGCGGGGCTCGCGCGCCAGCCCGGAGTCGACGACGACGCGGACACCGGGCACGGTGAGACTGGACTCGGCCACGGAGGTGGCCAGCACCACCCGCCGCCGGTCGGCGGGGGCCAGCACCGCGTCCTGGACGGCCGTTCCGGCGCGGCCGTGGACCTCCAGGAGGTCGGCCGCGTCGCCGAGGTCGCGCAGCAGGCCGGCGACCCTGGCGATCTCGCCCACGCCCGGCAGGAAGCACAAGACGTCGCCGTCGCGTTCCGCCAGCGCCCGGCGCACGGTGGCCGCGACGTGCCGCAGCAGTTCCGGGGCCACGCGCATGCCGTGCGGGGGCGGCGGCGGGCGCTCCGGCGGGGCCCAGACGACCTCCACGGGATGGATCTCGGCGGCCGTCTCGACGACCGGCCCCCGCAGGAGCCCCGCCCACGGCTCGGTGTCGGCGGTGGCCGAGGCGGCGACCAGCCGCAGGTCGGGCCGCAGCGCCGCCCGCACGTCCAGCAGGAAGGCCATCGCGGTGTCGGCGTCGAGGTGGCGCTCGTGGCACTCGTCCAGCAGGACCGCGTCGATCCCGGCCAGCTCGGGGTCGTGCTGCAGGCGGCGGAGCAGGACACCGGTGGTCACCACCTCGATGAGGGAGCCCCGGCGGTGTTCGCCCCGGACGGCGAAGCCGATCCGCCCGCCGACCCGTTCGCCCAGCAGCCAGGCCATCCGGCGGGCCGCCGCCCGCACGGCCGGTCTGCGCGGCTCGACGACCAGCACCCGGCGCTCGCCCGACGGGCCGCCGGGGACCTCCGCAAGCGCCCCCGCCAGCGCGAGCGGGACCAGGGTGGTCTTGCCGGTGCCCGGCGGAGCGGCGAGCACGGCGGCCCCGTGCTCGGCCAGCGCCGCGTGGAGGGCGGGGATCGCGGCGCGGACGGGCAGCCGCTCGGAGGCGGCGGGCACCGGGCGGGCGCGATGATCGGGCATCCCCCCAGTGTGCCGCTCCGCGGGCACGGGGCCGAAACCGCCCCGAACCGGTTGCAGTGACAGTTGCACCGCTTATTTCAATTGTCCTTTCACACCACCATTGGGAACGTTCTTTCTTTTCCGACTCACTTCCATAACCGGGGGTGCGATTATGCCCAACGCACGGGTATGCAGATAATGGCTGCGCAACCGCAGGTGCGACGGAGGTGGCCGATGATCGGCAGCTCGATCTACACACGGGGCAGGGACGCCTTCACGGGCGGTTCCCCGCAGGCCGTGTTCGAGGAGCTGTGGCTCCGGGACCGCAAGTCCAGGCTGCGCACCCGCGCCATCGTCGCCGGGGTCGCCCTCGTCGCCGGCGGTTATCTCCTGTCCCCCGTGGCGGGCGTGGTGCTGGCCGCCGTCGCGGGCGGCGCGGACGCGCTGACGCATTGGTGGCGTTACCGTTCCGCCGGGGTCTGGCGCAGGGGGCTGCGCGGCGAGGAGCAGATGGCCCGGCTGCTGCGCTGGACGCTGGAGCGCCGCGGCCACCGAGTGCTGCACCAACGCGTCGTCCCCGGCCACGACACCCTCGACCAACTGCTGATCGGCCCGCACGGCGTCTGGCTGATCGACAACCAGGCGTGGCACCCCGAGACCGAGCTGACCGAGTACGGCGGCCGGCTGTTCATCGACGACCGGACGCCCTCGCCGCTGATCAAGCGGCTGACCGGGGCCGCCCGGTCGGTGGCCGACGTCCTGAGCGAGCGCATGGGCACCGAGATCACCGTGTCGCCCCTGCTGGTGGTGCACGGCGGCAGGATCCGCGGCCGACGTCGCTCGTTCACCGCCGACGGCATCACGGTGCTGCGCCCCTCCGAGGTGCCGCGCCTCCCGTCCCGTCACCCGACCGCCGAGCTGAGCCCCAAGATGGTGGAGGCGATCATGCGCGAGGCCATCCTCGCCCTCCCCATCGGCGGCCGGACGATGACGGACGACTGACCAGCCGGTCCGGGGGTCCCCCCCGCTCCCGGACCGGCCTCTCCCCTCAGGGGGAGGCGGGTGTCGTTCCGCTTCCGGTGCGCCGGAGCCACAGCAGGCCGACGATCGGCAGCACCAGCGGGACGAAGAGGTACCCGCGCCCGAAGCCGGACCACACCGTCTCGTCCGGGAACGAGTCCGGGTCCGCCAGCGAGTACGCGCCGATCAGCAGGACCCCGACGAGCTCCACCGAGCACGCCGTCAGGGCGACCCGACGGGAGGCGCGCCCGCCCTTCGCCAAAGCCGCCGTGGCCAGCACGTACACCGCCGCGGCCAGCGCCGACAGCAGGTAGGCGACGGGCGCCTCGTCGAACCGCGTGGCGATCTGCACGCCCGCGCGCGCCCCGGCGGCCAGGGCGAACACCCCGTACACGGCCACCAGCAGCCGCCCCGGGCCGCCCCCGGTGGTCTCAGACAACGGTGCCGTCCCAGATCTGCCCCATCCGCACGATCATGACCGCCACCGACAGGCCGGCGACGACGATGACGGCCGGTCCCCAGCGGGAGCGCTCCAGCACGCCCCAGCCCGCTCCGGCGGGCGGGATGAGCAGGACGCCGAGCAGGTAGCCCACGAAGGTGGCGCCGTCGGCGGGGCCCTCGTCGCCGCCCACCTTCACCAGGCCCAGCACCGCCTGGACCAGCAGCAGCACTTCGAGGACGCCCAGGCCCGCCAGGTGCAGGCCGTCCATGCGACGGTCGCGCAGAGCCGCGAACAGGCCGTACGCGGCGACCACGAGCGCGGCCACGATGATCGCGGTGGCCAGGGGGTCGGTCATGCGTCCTGAGAGTACTACCGCCCGTAGAGGATCCCGTGCGGGACCGGAACGTGCGATCATGTCGGGCGTGCGGAACCTCGAGTCCCTCATCCTGACCCGGCACGGGGAGAGCGTCGGCAACGTCGCCCACCAGGTGGCGCGGGAGGCCCTCGGGGACCCGACCGAGCGGGTCGACATCCCCGAGCGCGACGCCGACGTCCCCCTGTCCGAACGCGGCCGGCTGCAGGCCGCCGCGCTCGGCCGCCGGCTCGCCGCGCTGCCCCCGGACGAGCGCCCGACCGCCGTGGTCGCGTCCCCGTACCTCCGGGCCCTGGACACCGCAACGATCGCGTTGACCGCGCTCGCCCACCCGCCCCGGCTGGAGATCGACGAGCGGTTCCGCGACCGGGAGACCGGGGTGCTGCACGGGTTGACGGCGCACGGCGTCCGGGTCCGGTATCCCGAGGAGGACGAGCGCAGGGCGCGCCTGGGCAAGTACTACTACCGGCCGCCCGGCGGCGAGTCGTGGGCCGACGTGCTCCTGCGGCTGCGCAGCGCCTACAACGACCTCGACCTGGACCACCCGGGCGAACGGGTGCTGGTGGTGGCGCACGACGTGGTCGTGGTCCTCACCCGGCACATCGCCGAACGGCTGTCGGAGGCCGAGGCGATGGAGGTCGAGCGGACTCCGGTGGGCAACTGCTCGTTCACCCGCTGGGTCCGGCGGGGCGGTCTGCTGCGGCCCGCCGAGTACAACGACACCGCGCACCTGTCCGAGCCCGCCGAGAGCGCCGCCCCGTGAAGGGCTAGAAGTCCTCGGCCAGCACGCGGTGCGCGCGGGAGAGCGCGACCACGCGGCGCGAGTCGCCGGGCGGGAGGATCGCCGCCAGCCTCTGGAGCACCTCCAGGTCGTCCTGACCGAGCGGGGTCTCGGCGTACGCCCACAGGGCCTCGGGGTCGCCGCGGTCCAGCAGTTGGCGGCGCAGCCGGACGGCCAGCTCATCGCGTTCGGCCCGCAGGACGGGCGACTCCGAGAGCGGCAGCAGCTCGCCCTGGTGGAGTCGGACCGCCTGGCGCAGGTCGGCGGCGCGCCCCCCGGCCAGCAGCCTGCGCACCAGCAGGAAGTCGGCGTCGAGCTCGCAGTCCAGCCGGTAGGGCTTGGCGGGGAGCAGCCCGCCGAGCTGGGCGCGCAGCCGGTGGATCTCGGCCCGGATGGTCACCGGGTTGCCCTCGTCCCCGTACAGCATCGCGGAGAGGCGGTCGGCGTTGAGCCCCCGGGGGTTGAGCGCCAGCAGGGCGAGGATCTCGGCGTGGCGCTGGGACAGCGCGAGCGGGCGGCCGTCCAGCAGCGCGTACGGGGCGGCGGCCCCCAGCAGGCACAGGGTCAGCAGCGGGCGATCGCCGTCGCGGCGGGCCGGGCCGGGGTCGCGGAGCAGGAAGACCTCGCCGAGCGGCTCGGCGACGGCCGGACGCCCGTCGGGCAGCACCAGCCGGGCGCCCGCCGCGGGGACGGCGAACCGGAGGCCCCGCCAGTCGCCGGTGGTGGCGGCCAGCACCCGGCCGGTGGCGGTGACCAGGACGGCGGCCCGGTCCCCGGGGCCTCGCAGGTGCCGCAGGTAGCGTTCGCGCAGGGCCTCGTCGCGCCGGTGCATGTCCAGCTCCAGCCGGGACTCGGCGAGCCGGGCCGCCGTGCCGACGAGGGCGACGCTGGCGGGGTGCAGGGCGTCCACGGTGGCGCTGAGGTCGATGCAGCCGATCACCCGTCCGGTGTCGGGGTCGGTGACTGGCGCGCCCGCGCACGACCAGCCGCGCAGGGCGTGCACCATGTGCTCGGCGGAGTAGACGTACTCGGGTCGGCCCAGGGCGAGGGCGGTGCCGATGCCGTTGGTGCCGACGGAGCTTTCCGACCAGCAAAAGCCCTCGAGCAGGCCGACCTCGGCGGCGGCCCGGCGCAGCGGCGGCGGGCCCTCGCTCCACAGCGCGTGCCCCTCGGCGTCGGTGATCACCATGAGCTGGGCGGACTCGTCGGCGGCCCGGCCCAGCAGGGCGCGGAGCATCGGCAGGTGGCGGTCGAGGGGGTGGGCGGCGCGGGCGTCGGCGACGACGTCGGTGTCGAACACCAGGGGCGCGGTCTCGGTCTCGACGCCGACCCCGGCCTCCCAGGAGCGCCGCCAGGAGTCGCAGATCGCGGCGCGGGCGGCCCCGTCGCCCGGCGCGGTCACGGCGGCGGGATCGAGGGCCGCCTCGTGGGCCGCCGTCAGCGCGCCGATGAGCTCCTTGGGGTCCCGGCAGGTGTGCGGCTCGGGAACCACGGGTCGTCGGGCCATCCCTCTCCTCCACCGGCGCGCCGCCGCGCGGTGGGCGTTCCCGGCCGCGACGCCGACAGTTCAGTAGCTCTCGGTCACGAGCATCGAACACCGCGTGACCATGCGCAAGCGGTTCGGCCGTTTCGATCTACCTGGGCTTTGACACTCCTTGTGCTGGGCAGGGTGCAACGTGCATGCAACGTTGCGCGGCATAGCGTGGTGTTCCGTCGGGGGGAACGGCCGGGCCAGGGCCCTCGGGGAGGGGGACCTGGCACGGCCGCCCGCCCCCCGGCGTTCCGAGGAGGGGGAACCCACGGTGTTGTGCCTGACCTGTCGACGAGTGCGGCCGGCGCGCGATCCGGCCGAGTACACCAGGGCCCGTGCGGAGTTGATCACCCGGCACGGGCTGTGCGTGTGCACCCACACCGGCCGTTCGACGCCGCCCCGTCAGGGGTCGCTGCCGGCCCCGGCCCGATAACCGGCGCGGGCCGCCGGGCCGCCCGGACATTTCCGGCCGGCGGGAACCCGCCGAGGACGCGCCCCGTCTCATGGGTCGTTCGCTTAGGGTGTATGTCATCCCTTTGTCGCGCGAAATTCACCCTTGAGACGCCTGGAGCGCCGATGCCCCTGTTCCTCCCGAACCTGGCCCGGCGCGCGGTCGGGGAGGCCGAGCGCCTGCTGTCGTCCGTGCTGGCCCCGGTGCGGGATCACGGGGCCGCGGTCGCGCGGCTGCGGGAGGACGTCGCCGAGCAGCGCGGGCGGGCCGACCGGCTGGAGCGCCGGCTGGCCGAGCAGGCCGAGGAGCTGGCGGCGGCGCGGCGGCAGATCGACTCCCTGGTGGAGCAGCTCAACGGGCGGCTGCTGCCGGGCATCGACGAGCGCATCCACGAGACCGAGCGGGACCTGACCCGGCTGGCCACCCGGCTGCTGCGGGCCGGGCAGGACGCGGCGCGCCAGCAGTCGCTGCTGGCCGCGGTGGAGCAGCGCGCCGGCGACCTGCGGGACCGGGTCGGACGTCTGGAGGAGCGCACGGGGATCTGGCGGGAGCTGCAGGCCAACGTGGCGCGGCTCGGCGAGGACCTGGACACGGTGCGCGCCCGGATGACGCGCCCGCGCGAGGCGGCGGAGGCCGGGGAGCTCGGCGGCAACGGCCGGAACGGCCACGAGGTGCACCCCTGAGCGCATCACGCAGCAAAATCTACGTCGATAGAGTCGATATACCGTAATATCTCCACAGTCGATCAGGTTGTGGAGGTGTGGCATGCGCGACTTCGCCCGCGTGGTGTTCGACGAGGCGCATCGGGAGTCCTGGAGCATCCGCCGCGAGACGGTCGCGGCGATGAACCCCGGCCATCCCGCCGACAGCGGCTATCTGCGGGCCGCCGCGCTGCTGCGCCGGCGCGGCCACGAGATCGAGCCGCACGTCGCGGGGCCGCTGGACGCGACGGCGCTGGCCGGTCGTGACGTGCTGGTGATCGCCCATCCCGCCGAGGACCGCTGGGAGCGCACCACCGGCGTGGGCGACCCGGTGCTGTCGGCCGAGGAGCTCGACACCGTCGAGGCGCACGTCCGGGCGGGCGGCGGCCTGGTCGTGCTCGCCGAGTGCGAGCAGGACAAGTACGGCAGCAACCTGGACGAGCTGCTCGGGCGGTTCGGCGTGGGCGTGGTGAACACGATGGTCACCGACCCGTCGGCCGCCCACCGGGACGTGGCCGCCTGGGTGATGGCCGAGGCCGTCCGCGACCCCGACGCCCCCGAGGACCTGTTGGCCGGGGTCCGGGCGGCGTGCTTCTACCGGGCCGGGGCGCTGACCCTCGACCCGTCCTCCGAGGACGAGGCGCGGGTCCTGCTGCGCTCCTCCCCCACCGCCGACCCGGCGGGCGCCCCGCTGGCGGTCGCGGTGCGGGCGGGCCGGGGCAGGGTGGTCGTCCTGGCCGACTCCGACCTGTTCGGCGACGACTCCATCGACGACCACGACCAGGCCGTGCTCTGGACCAACGTGGTGACGTGGGCCGCCGGGGAGCCCGTGGCGGCGGAGTCCGGCCACGAGTCCCCCGCCGCCGCGCATCCCGCCTGGCCCGCGCTCAAGGAGGCGGTCGAGGAGCTGCGCACGCTGCAGGCGGCGGACGGCTCCGTGGAGCCCGCGCGGCAGGAGACGGCGCGGGCGCTGGCCGGCCGGATCGACGGACACGTCGGCGGGCTGGCCCCGCTGTTCCCGCACGACGCCGCGTATCTGGAGGCCGTCCGGGCGGACCTGGCGCGCTGGGCGGACGGCGGCTTCGGCGTGCCGGACTTCCTGGACTCGCTGAACGCCTTCCAGCCCCAGCTCCGCCGCGAGGACGGGCTCGAGCACCTGGTGCTCTTCCCGATGTACACCCAGAACGGCAATCCCGACCGCAATCTCGAGGCGGTGCTGCTGCGGGTGGTCTGGCCCGACCGGGTCGCCGAGTTGGAACGATCCCGGTACGACAACCCGATGTTCGTGCCGGTGGCCTTCACCGACTTCACCTCCGGCTACGACACCAACTCCGCGGTGCTGTTCCCCGAGACCGTCGCGGTGCGGGAGGTGCCGTCCGGGTTCACGTGGGGTGCGATCTTCTGCGACCGGGAGGCGGCCCGGTTCCGTCGGGTGGGCCGCGCGGCCGCCGACACGCTGCGGCTGTCGCTGCCGCCGGACGCCGCCCGGCTGATCGGCGGGCGGGACCTGGCGCGCGAGACCTTCGTGATGTGGGACCTGATCCACGACCGCACGCACGGCCGCGGCGACCTGCCGTTCGACCCGTTCATGATCAAGCAGCGGATGCCGTACTGGCTGTACGCCCTGGAGGAGCTGCGCTGCGACCTGACCACGTACCGGGAGTGCGTGGGGCTGGAGGGCGAGGGGGTGCCGCACGCGCCGTCGGTGCGGTACGCGATCCTGTTCGACCGGCTGTTCCGGTTTCCGATCACGGGCGAGCGGGTGCGCAACTACGACGGGCTCGGCGGCCAACTGCTGTTCTCGTACCTGCACAAGAACGACGTGCTGCGATGGACCGACAACCGGCTGAGCGTGGACTGGGCGCGGGTGGACGCCGCCGTGATCGACCTGTGCGAGGAGATCGAGAAGCTGTACCGCGACAGCATCGACCGTCCCAAGCTCGCGCACTGGCTGGCGGCCCACGACCTGATATCACGGTATGTGGAGCCGCATCCGGCCTCGGTGTGGGCCAAGGGCGTGGACGCGCTTCCGGCGGGCGGTCCGCCGAAGGCGTGGACGGACGCCGTGCTGCCGGACGAGTTCCCGCTGAGCATGTTCTACGAGGCGCTGCGCAGGAGGCTCGCCGACGTGATCGCATCGACGAAGGGGATCCGCGAGTGAGGGACAGAGTGATCGTGGTCGCCGGGGCGGGCGGGCCCGCCGGGCGCGCCGCCGTCCATCGGCTGTCGGCGGCGGGGGCGACGGTGGTCGCCGCCGACGTGCGGCCCGTGGACTGGGACCTTCCGGGCGTGCACGGGGCCGAGGTGGACCTGCTGGACGCCGACGGCACCCGGGCGTGGGCCGAGCGGGTGGCGGCCGATCACGGCCGCGTCGACGGGCTGGTGCACCTGGTGGGCGGCTGGCGCGGCGGCAGGACGTTCGCCGGGACCGACCTCGCCGACTGGGCGTTCCTGCACGACCTGCTGATCCGCACCCTGCAGCACACCACGCTGGCGTTCGCCGAGCCGCTCGCGCAGGCCGCGGACGGCCGCGTCGTCATCGTGTCGCAGTCGGGCGCGCGGCACCCGACGCAGGGCAACGCCGCCTACGCCACCGCCAAGGCCGCCGCCGAGGCGTGGACGCTGGCCCTGGCCGACTCCTTCGAGGGCACCGGGGCCGCCGCCACGATCCTGGTGGTCAAGGCGCTGCTGACCGACGCCATGCGCGCGGAGCGTCCCGACGCCGCCTTCACCGGCTTCACCCATGTCGACGACCTCGCCGACGTCATCGCGGGCCTGTGGGACCGGCCCACCGCGGAACTGAACGGGAAAAGGCTTGATCTCACGACTGCATGACCCCTCCGAACGCGGGTTCGCCAGCGACAACTACGCGGGCGTCCACCCGGAGATCCTCTCGGCGATCGCCGTCGCCAACGAGGGCCACCAGCCCGCCTATGGGGCGGACGTGTACACCGCCCGGCTCCAGGAGGTGTTCCAGCGGCACTTCGGCGAGACGGCGCGGGCGTATCCGGTGTTCAACGGCACCGGGGCCAACGTGATCGGCCTGCAGTCCATGACCGACCGGTGGTCGGCGGTGGTCTGCGCGGCGACCGCGCACATCAACGTGGACGAGTGCGGGGCCCCCGAGAAGGTCGCCGGGCTCAAGCTGCTCGGCGTGCCGACGCCGGACGGCCGGCTCACCCCCGAGCTGATCGACCGGGAGGCGTGGGGCTGGGGCGACGAGCACCGGGCGCAGCCCAAGGTCGTCTCGATCACCCAGTCGACCGAGCTGGGCACCCTCTACACCGCCGAGGAGATCGCGGCGATCTGCGCGCACGCCCATGAGCGGGGCATGCTGGTGCACCTCGACGGGTCCCGGCTGGCCAACGCCGCCGCCGCGCTCGACCTGCCGCTGCGGGCGTTCACGGCCGACGTGGGGGTGGACGTCCTGTCGTTCGGCGGCACCAAGAACGGCCTGCTGCTGGGCGAGGCCGTCGTCGTACTGAACCCGGACGCGGTGCGCGGCCCGGTCTTCCTGCGCAAGGCGGCGATGCAACTGTCGTCCAAGATGCGCTTCGTGTCGGCGCAGTTCCTGGCGCTGCTCGAGGGCGATCTCTGGCTGCGCAACGCCTCCCACTCCAACGCCATGGCGCGCCGGCTCGCGGAGGCGGTGCGGACCGTTCCCGGGGTGGAGATCGTTCGGCCGGTCCAGGCGAACGCGGTGTTCGCGATGATCCCCCCGGATGTGGCCGGGCGGCTGCGCAAGCGGTTCCGCTTCTACACGTGGGACGAGCGCACCGGTGAGGTCCGCTGGATGTGCTCGTTCGACACCACGGAGGAGGACGTGGACGCGTTCGCCGCCGCCCTCGCCGAGGAGATGCGGGCCTAGAGAAAGAGAAGAGGGGCGGGGGCACCGGTCGGTGTCCCCGCCCCTCGGGCGATGTGCCCGGTCAGCCGCTCTTGCGGCGGAAGGTGCGCTGGCCCTTGGCCGGGCCGTGGGCCCCTCCGTGCACCTTCGACGGGTTCTTCCCGCCCGATCCGCCGCCGCCGTCGCTGGGCGCGCCCTGTTTGCGCTCCAGCGCCTCGCGGAACTTGGCCTTCATGTCGTCCTTGGAGCCTTCCGGCTCCGTTGCCTTGTCGGCCATGGGGACCTCCTGCTCTCGGTCGGACTCCTACAGCCTCGCATGCCTCCGAATGGTCCGCTTCCTGGCCGTATATGGCCCGGCCTCTGTTTCGGCGGCCGAAGAGGTGGTTATGATCATGCCTGATTCCTGGTAGAGAGGTCGCCCGATGGCCGTGGGACAGGTGCGGAAGATCGCCCACCGGACGCTGGACGGGACGCTGATCACTCTGGCCGGCCCGCTCGATCTGGCCCGCCCGTACTCGTCGGTGCTCCGGCTGAGCTTCGTGCGGCGGCTGCACGAACTGACCGCGGTGGACCGCGCGTTCGGGGACGACTGGGCCCGCAGCGTGGGCGTGCAGCGCCTGACCGAGGAGTTCCGCCTCCAGGGCGGACGGCTGCGGGTGGGCGAGTCCCGGATCCGCGACGAGAGCCTGCGGGACTTCCCCGAGCACCGCCACAAGACGATCACCGAACGGGTGCTGGCCGCGGTCTGGGAGGGCCGCCGGCACTCGGTGTGCGCCCACCTTTACCACGCGGAGCCGGCCGACGCGATCCGGCTGTTCGACGCGCTGCGGATCACCGAGCATCCCGAGGGCATCGCGCTGGCCCCCCGCCGGGGCCGGGGCGCCGCGGTCGCCGAGACCGCCACGATCGCCAAGGACGTCCCGGGTCTGGGCCTGCTGGAGGTGGCCCCGCTCAACCGGGAGACCTCGCGGCGGCTGCCCCGTTGGAACGGTACGAGGCTCGCCACCGGGGAGCTGTTCCGCGACACCCATGACGACGGCGGCACCTACTTCGTCATGGCGACGCCGAGCGCGGTCGTCACCGTGCTGCCCGACGAGGCCGAGGTCCGCGCCGCCCCGACCCGCCTGAACGGGCTCACCGTCCGGGCCACCGGATAGGGGGCCCGGGGTGATCGAGGCGCTGGTGGGCGTGGCCGCCGGGACGGTGGCGCTGATCCTGCTGATCGCCTGCGTCGAGCACCTGCTCGCCCCGCGCTCGCTGCCGTCGGCGCTGGCCGCCCACGCCACGGTGCCGCGCGGGCTGACCCGTCCGCTCGCCGCCGCCGTCACCGCCCTGGAGGGGCTGCTGGCGGTGGGGCTCGTGACGGCGGTCGCGACCGGGGCCGGGCGGGGGCCGCTGACGGGCCTGCTGGTCGCGGCGGGCGTGCTGCTCACCGCGTACGCGGCCTACACCCACCGGCTGCTGCGCGCCTCCCACGGGCGTCGGGTGCCGTGCGGATGCTCGCGCGCGGACACCCCCGTCAGCGGTTGGGTGGTGCTGCGGGCGGCCGTCCCCGCCGTGCTGGCCCTGGCGGCGGCGGTGCGGGCGGACGCGATCACGGCGCCGGCGGAGTCCGCCGCCCGGTTCGCGGAGGCGTCGATCGCGGGGGCCGTCTTCGCCGTGCTCCTGTGGGTGCTGCCCGAGGCGATGATCGACCCGGGGGCCGCTCGGAGGGAGGGGCGACATGGGGTTTGAGACGACGGTGCTGTTGCTGACCTGGGCGGCGATCGCCCTGCTGGCGTTCGTGGTGGCGGGCATGGTGCGCCGGGTCCACCATCTGAGCACCGGTGTGCGGGCGGCCGATCTCGGGCCCGCGCCGGGCGCGGCGGCCCCGGAGTTCGACCGGTTCGCAGCGGGCGCGTCCGATCCGGCGCTGCTGCTGTTCCTGGACGGGGAGTGCGGCGTGTGCCCGCAGGTCCTGGCGGAGCTTCGGGAGCTGCTGGACGAGCCGGGCCGGTCGCTGCCGGTCGCCGCGCTGTTCCCCGGCGAGGCCCTGGAGGCGGGGCACGAGGGTGTCCGGGTCTTCGCCGACGAGGCGGACGTGTTCGAGAGGTACCGGGTGCCGGCGGTGCCGTTCGCGGTGTTCGTCGACCCGGCGGGCCGGGTGCGGACCGCACGCCCGGTCGGGTCCGCCGGCGCGCTGCGGGACCTGCTGGAGACGGTGGCGGGGCCGGCGCAGTCGCCGCCCACGACGGTGAACGGAGGCCGGTCGTGAACGAGCCCGAGGCGGTCGTGGAGGAGATCGCGCTGGAGGACGTCGCGCCGTTGCGCGGCCCGCTCCCGGAGGGCGGGCGGCGGCGGGCGCGGCGGTCGATCCCGCGCGGGGCGTTCCGGCCCTCGCGCCGGTCCGTCCTCGGCGGGGTGGCGACGGCCGGGTTCGGCCTCGGAATGGCGGCGCTGGGCGTCTTCCCGGCCGCGCGGCAGGCCCGGGCGGACGACGACTACTACCGGATCAAGAGACTGCCTTGCCCGTCGTACGCGGCCGGGCACGACTGCAGCCCCGGCTGCGGGCCGAGTCAGGTCTGCGCGGGCTGCTGTCGCACCTCGGGGCCGCGCAAGGGCTTCCACCACTCCAGCGTGTCGAAGCCGAACCACAAGCTGCGCCCGGACCGGTGCTTCGGCGGGTGGGCCGACGGGTGGCTGTGGCGGTTCGGGGCGCGCTGCGGCACCTGCCGCAACTCCCGGACCTACCGCTGTCACGACGGCTGGCGCAGGACCAGCCGGTCCAGTCCCTACTACCGGACCATCTGCCGGTGGACGACGGCGTGCCGGTAGCCCCGGCGGGGCGGGCGCGGGAGGCCCTGGCCGAGCCGCTGCTCGCGGTGACGGCCCTGGCGATGCTGGCCACGGCCGCCGCCGCGCAGGACGCGGTCGTGCTGGGCTGGGCGTCGATCGGGGCCCTGGCCGGCTACTCGCTGTCCGGATCGGTTTGAACGCACAACAGCAACGCCGTGTTGTTCTCGCCAGGTTGGCGGGCCTCGACCGGGCAGGGCGGAGTCCTTGCCCTCTTCACGGCGGGACTGCTCCTCGGGGGCGTCCTGTCGGCCTTCGCGCTGTGGCTGCTGTCCGGGCTCGCCGAGCCGATCCCGGAGGACGGGCGCGCGCTCGCGATCCTCGCCGTCGCGCTGGCCGGGCTGCTCCGCGAGTTCGGCGTGCTGCCGTTGCGGCTGCCGCAGAACGCCCGACAGATCCCGATCGACGTGCTGCAGGCCCGGCCGCGGCTCGGCACGGTGCGGTTCGGCTTCGAGCTGGGCACGGGGGTGCGCACGTACGTCACGTCGTCCGTGCCGTACGTGGTCGCGCCGGCGCTGCTGCTGTCGCACCCGGATCTCGCGGTGGTCGTGGCGGCCGGCCTCGGGTTCGGCGCGGGTCGGGCGGTGACGGCGGCGGTGAGCCTGTGGAGCCGTGACGCGGACTGGAACGTCCGGGCGGCGTCGCGGATGCCGTGGCTGCCCCGCGTGGCGGCCGTCGGGGTCGCGGCGGCGTTGCTGCTGGTCTCGCCCCTGATGCCCGGCTGACCTGCGTTCACCGGCCGCGCCGCCGGACGCCAAGTCATGGCCTCGCGTTCGCCGGGCGGGCAGCGGGCGGACGCACGGCGGTCAACCTGCTGCGGGACATATGGCGTGTGGAGTCCGTGCTGCCCGCGACACACCCCGCGACGATCCCCCGAGTCCGCCGGCGTCGGTGGGCCCTGGGCGCCGCGGTCGTGGCCGCGCTCGCGCTCGTCGTGGCGATCACCGGAACGGCCGGGCACGTCAGGGCCTGCTTCGCGGCGTTGGCGGACGTGCACTGGGCGTTCCTCGTGGCCCTCGGGGTGCTGTCGGCCCTGCACTACGTGCTCGCGGGCATCACGCTCCGGGCGGTCGCCGAGGTCGCGACACCCCTCGGCGAGACCATCCTCGTGCAGTTCACGGCGGCCGCCGCGAACCGCCTCACCCCGAGCGGGCTCGGGGCCGCCGCCGTCAACACCCGCTATCTGGTGTGCCGCGGGACGGACACCGTGCGGGCGGTCACGTCGGTGGCGGTGATGCAGGTGATGGGCGCGGTGGCCGACCTGCTGCTCCTGCTGGCGATCGCCGCGCTGAGCCCGGGGAGCGGGGGGACGCTGGGGCTGCTGGCCTCGCGGGCGGTCGAGGCGGCGGGTGCGCTGCCCGTCGCGCCGGCCCTGGCGCTGGTGGCGGTCGTCGCCGTGATCGCCCTGGTGTGCGGGGGCCGGGTGCTGCGGTCGCGGGCGGCGGCGCACGCCCTCGCGCGCGTCCTCGCCGGATGCGCGGGGCTGCTGCGGCGTCCCGGGGACCTGTGCCTGACCCTGCTGGCCTCGGCGGCGACGACGCTGGTGATGGCCGTCGCCCTCGCCGTCGCCACGCTGGCCGTGCCCGGCACCGGGGTCGCGCCCGCCGACCTGTGGATCATCGTCACCGCTTACATGATCGGGTCCGCCGCCGGCTCCGCGCTGCCGTCCCCGGGAGGGGTGGGCGGCACCGAGGCGGCGCTGGTGGCGACGCTCACCGCGGTCGGCGTCGCGGCGGGCCCGGCCCTGCACGCCGTGCTGCTGTTCCGTGCCCTCACCTATTGGGCCCCGGTCCCGTTCGGCGCGGTGGCGGCGCGGCGACTGTCGCCGATGACTGAACGAGGGATCTGAGGGGACTTCGTCGGAGAATCGGATGCGCCGCCGGAACCGACTGGAGGAGCCGAGATGACGACGAGCCCGACGACCGAGCCGACACTGCACACGGTCAACGCCCACCTGGCGGTCGACGACGGGCGGCGGGCGCTGGAGTGGTACCCGGAGGCGCTCGGGGCCCGGCTGGTGGGCGAGCCCACGATCATGGACGACGGCCGGGTCGGGCACGCGGAGCTGGCCCTGGGCGACTCGGTGTTCATGCTCGCCGACGAGTGGCCCGAGCTGGACCTGGTGGGGCCGCGCGCCCGGGGCGGCGCGAGCGTGTCGCTCTACCTGCGGGTGCCGGACGCGGACGCGGCCGTGGCCCGCGCGGTGGAGCGGGGCGCGGAGCTGGAACGCCCGGTCGACGACGCCCCCCACGGCCGCAACGGGGTGATCAAGGACCCGTTCGGCCACCGCTGGATGGTCGTCACCCCGACCGTCGAGCCCGCCGCGTCCCCGCGGAGGCTGCGGCGGGGCGACGTCGGCTACGTCTCGCTGTGGGTGCCGGACGTCGAGCGCGCCGCCGCGTTCTACCAGGCGGTGCTGGGTTGGCGTTACCAGGCGGGGAGCACCGAGCAGGGCCGCCGGGTGGAGGGCCTGTCACAGCCCGTGGGCCTGTGGGGCGGTCGGGAGCACCGCACGCTGTTCACCTGTTTCGCGGTGGACGACGTGGGCTCCGCCGTCCGTCGGATCCGGGACGCGGGCGGCCGTGCGGAGGAGCCGCACCGGGAGCCGTACGGGCTGCTCGCGACGTGCGAGGACGACCAGGGTCTGCCGTTCGCGGTGTTCGAGCCGGTGGGCGACGCGACGGCGCCCGGAAGCCCGGGGAACGGCGAGATCTCCTACCTGACCTTCGAGGTCCCCGACTCGGCGCGGTTCCGGGCGTTCTTCGGCGCGGTCCTCGGCTGGGAGTTCGTGCGCGGCACCGTCGAGGACGGTTGGGAGGCCCGGATCGGGAACGAGCAGGTCCGCTACATGGTCGGCATGCACGGCGGCCACGAGCGCTCCGCCGTCGTGCCGATGTACGCCGTCGACGACATCGACGTGGCGGTCGCCAACGTCAGGGCGGCGGGCGGCACGGCCACCGACCCGGAGCGACGGTCGTACGGGACGAGCTCGTACTGCACCGACGACCAGGGATCGGCCTTCTATCTCGGTCGACACTGAGCCGCGCGGTCGAGGGCGGCGGCGGCCATGGCGTGCAGCAGGCCCGCCATCGCGGCCCGGTCGAGGGCGCCGGCGCTGTGCGGCGTGGAGTTGAGCAGCCCGAACACGGCGTGGACGGCGGCGCGGGCCCGTTCCTCCGGCACGGTGTGGAGGCGGCGCAGGACCCCGACCCACTCCTCGACGTAGGCGCGCTGGGCGCGGCGGATCTCGTGGCGCTGCGGCTCGGGCACGTTGTCCAGTTCCCGCTCGTGCACGGTGATCAGCGCCCGGTTGGCCAGGGCGAAGTCGATGTGCCAGCGCAGCAGCGCGTCCAGGGCCTCGGCCGGGTCGGGCGCGGCGGCGCGCCGGGCCCCCTCGGCGAGCAGCCGGCGGCTGATGTCGAGCAGGATCTCGGCGAGCACGGCGTCCTTGGCCGGGAAGTGCCGGTAGAGGGCGGGGCCGGTGAGGCCCACGGCCCGGCCGAGGTCGCCGATCGACACGCCGTGGTAGCCGTGGCGGGCGAACAGCTCCGCGGCGGCGTTGACGATCTCCGCCCGGCGGGTGGGGGTCCCGGTGGCCTCCGTCATGGGAGAAGTGTAGACGAGAGGCGTTAACGTTCATTAACATCGCGCTTGTTAACGTTCGTTAACTCAGCGGGGGGCGACGATGACGGGACCGGTGGCGGACACCGCGGGCGAGGCGTTCGCGCGCAACGTCGAGGTGAACCGGTCGCTGGCCGCCGCATTGCGCGAACGGACCGCGCGGGCGGCGCTCGGCGGGCCCGAGCGTTCCCGGCAGCGGCACGTGGCGCGCGGCAAGCTGCTCCCCCGCGACCGGGTGGACGGCCTGCTCGACCCGGGCTCGCCGTTCCTGGAGCTGTCCCCGCTGGCGGCGTACGGCATGTACGACGACGCCGCCCCGGGCGCGGGTGTCATCACCGGCATCGGGCGGATCTCCGGGCGCGAGTGCGTGATCGTCGCCAACGACGCCACCGTCAAGGGCGGCACCTACTACCCCATCTCGGTCAAGAAGCACCTGCGGGCCCAAGAGGTCGCCCTCCACAACCGGCTGCCGTGCGTCTACCTGGTC
Organism: Thermomonospora umbrina; assembly: GCF_003386555.1. GTDB lineage: Bacteria > Actinomycetota > Actinomycetes > Streptosporangiales > Streptosporangiaceae > Thermomonospora > Thermomonospora umbrina. Next base: position 264,172 of record NZ_QTTT01000001.1, read on the forward strand.
GACTCCGGGGGGGCCTTCCTGCCCGAGCAGGACGAGGTCTTCCCCGACCGCGAGCACTTCGGCCGCATCTTCTTCAACCAGGCGAACATGTCGCGGCAGGGCATCGCGCAGATCGCCGCCGTGCTGGGGTCGTGCACGGCGGGGGGCGCCTACGTGCCCGCGATGAGCGACGAGGCCGTGATCGTGCGCGGCCAGGGCACCATCTTCCTGGGCGGCCCCCCGCTGGTGAAGGCCGCCACCGGCGAGGTCGTCACCGCCGAGGAGCTGGGCGGCGGCGAGCTGCACGCCCGGACGTCGGGCGTCACCGACCACCTCGCCGAGGACGACGCGCACGCGCTGCGGATCGTCCGCGACATCGTCGCCACCCTCGGTCCCCGTGAGCCCCGGCCCTGGGACGTCGCGCCGCCCGAGGAGCCGGCCGCCGACCCCGAGGAGCTGTACGGCGTCGTCCCGGCCGACCCGCGCACCCCCTACGACGTGCGCGAGGTGATCTCCCGCGTCGTGGACGGCAGCCGCTTCCAGGAGTTCAAGCGCGAGTACGGGGCCACGCTGGTCACCGGGTTCGCCCGGATCCACGGGCATCCGGTCGGGATCGTGGCCAACAACGGCATCCTGTTCGCCGAGTCGGCGCTGAAGGGCGCGCACTTCGTCGAGTTGTGCGACCGGCGTTCGATCCCGCTGGTGTTCCTGCAGAACATCACCGGGTTCATGGTGGGCCGTCGGTACGAGGCGGGCGGGATCGCCAAGCACGGAGCGAAGATGGTCACCGCCGTGGCCTGCGCGCGGGTCCCCAAGTTCACCGTGGTCATCGGCGGGTCGTTCGGCGCGGGCAACTACGCGATGTGCGGCCGGGCGTACTCGCCGCGCTTCCTGTGGATGTGGCCGAACGCGCGGGTGTCGGTGATGGGCGGCGAGCAGGCCGCCTCGGTGCTGTCGACGGTCCGCCGCGACCAGCTCGGCGACTCCTGGTCCCCCGAGGACGAGGAGGCGTTCAAGGAGCCGATCCGCGAGCAGTACGAACGGCAGGGCAACCCGTACTACTCCACGGCCCGGCTGTGGGACGACGGGGTGATCGACCCGCTGGACACCCGGCGGGTGCTGGGGCTGGCGCTGTCGGTCGCCGCCAACGCGCCGCTGGAGCCGGTGGGCTACGGCGTCTTCCGGATGTGAGGGGCCGATGTTCGAGACCGTCCTGATCGCCAACCGCGGCGAGATCGCCGTCCGGATCGCCCGCACGCTGCGGCGGCTCGGGGTGCGCTCGGTGGCCGTGCACACCGCCGCCGACGCGGATGCCCGCCACGTGCGGGAGGCCGACGAGGCCGTGGAGATCCCGGGTTACCTCGACATCGACGCGGTCATGAGGGCCGCTCGGGCGACCGAGGCCGAGGCCGTCCATCCGGGGTACGGATTCCTCGCCGAGAACACCGCGTTCGCCGCCGCCTGCGCCGACGCCGGGCTGGTGTTCGTCGGGCCGCCCGCGTCGGCGATCGAGACGATGGGCGACAAGATCCGCGCCAAGCGCACGGTCGCGGCGGCGGGTGTCCCCGTGGTGCCGGGCCGCGACGAGGCCGGGCTGTCGGACGCCGAACTGGCCGAGGCGGCCCGCGAGATCGGCCTGCCCGTCCTGATCAAGCCGTCGGCCGGCGGCGGCGGCAAGGGCATGCGGCTGGTCCGCGACGAGGTGGACCTGCCGGAGGCGATCGCCGCGGCGCGCCGTGAGGCGCGCGGGGCCTTCGGCGACGACACCCTGCTGATCGAACGGTTCGTCGCCAACCCCCGGCACATCGAGGTGCAGGTCTTCGCCGACGCGCACGGCAACACCGTCCATCTCGGCGAGCGCGAGTGCTCCCTGCAGCGCCGCCATCAGAAGATCGTCGAGGAGGCCCCGTCGCCGCTGCTGGACGCGGAGGCCCGCGAGCGCATGGGCGCGGCGGCGGTCGCGGCGGCCCGCGCGGTCGGCTACACGGGCGCGGGCACGGTCGAGTACATCGTCTCGGCGGACCGTCCCGACGAGTACCACTTCATGGAGATGAACACCCGGCTCCAGGTCGAGCACCCCGTCACCGAGCTGATCACCGGCCTGGACCTGGTCGAACTCCAGCTCCGGGTGGCCGCCGGCGAGCCGCTGCCGTTCACCCAGGAGGACGTCGAGCAGCGCGGCCACGCCGTCGAGGCCCGCGTGTACGCCGAGGACCCGGCACGGGGCTTCCTTCCCACGGGCGGTCGCGTCCTGGCGCTGCGCGAGCCGGAGGGCCCGGACGTGCGGATCGACTCCGGGGTGGCCGAGGGCGGCGACGTCGGCAGCTCCTATGACCCGATGCTGGCCAAGGTGATCGCCTGGGGCCCCGACCGCGCCACCGCCCTGCGCCGCCTCGACCGGGCGCTGGCGTCGTACACGCTGCTCGGCGTGCCGTCCAACGTGGCGTTCCTGCGGGCGCTGCTCGGCCACCCGGACGTGGTGGCGGGCCGCCTCGACACGGGCCTGGTGGAGCGGTCGCTCGACGGGCTGCTCCCGGCGGGCGTCCCCGCCGAGGTGCTCGCCGCCGCCGCGTTGGAACGGGTGCTCGCATTGGAGACCGACCACGCCGACGGTGCTCGCCGGGGGTCACACCCGCCGAACTCCGGTGTCCGGGACCCTTGGGCCATCCCCGATGGCTGGCGGCTCGGCGGGAGGGCTTGGACGCCGTGGATCATCACCCCGGCGGGCGGCGACCCCGTGGAGGTCCGTGTCCGGGGTCTGGCCTCCGCCGCCGAGGTCTCCGTGGACGGCGCCGAGCCCGTTCCGGCGTCGCTGACCCGCGACGACGGCCTGCTGCACCTGCGCTTCGACGGCCGGACCCGCTCGTACGAGTGCGCCCGTGACGGCGACACGGTGTGGCTGGGGCGCGACGGGCACACGTGGGCGCTGACCGAGCACGTCCGGGGCGAGCACGCCGGAACGGGCGCGGCGGGCGCCGCCGACGGCGTGTTGCGCAGCCCCATGCCGGGCACGGTGCTGGCGGTGAAGGCGGCCGAGGGCGACCGCGTCGTCGAGGGGCAGCCGCTGGTGGTGGTCGAGGCGATGAAGATGGAGCACACCGTGACCGCCCCCGTCGACGGCGTCCTGACCAGAATCGCCGTCGCCCCCGGGGCCGGTGTCGCGCTCGACGCCGTGCTCGCCGAGATCACTCCGGAGGAGGCCGCGTCATGACCGTGGTGCCGTGGGAGGGCCTGCCGGAGCGGGTGACGATCTACGAGGTCGGGCCGCGCGACGGGCTGCAGAACGAGAAGGCGATCGTCCCGGTCGCCGACAAGGCCGAGTTCATCGCCCGACTCGTCGCGGCCGGGCTGCGCACGGTGGAGGCCACGAGCCTCGTCCACCCGAAGTGGGTGCCGCAGCTCGCCGACGCCGAGGATCTGCTCGCCGTCCTGCCCCGCGCGGAGGGCGTCCGGCTCCCCGTCCTGGTGCCGAACGAACGGGGCCTGGACCGGGCGCTGGCGTCGGGCATCTCCGAGATCGCCGTGTTCGGGAGCGCCACCGAGACGTTCGCCCGACGGAACCTGAACCGGACCGTGGCCGAGTCGCTGGAGATGTTCGCGCCGGTCGTCGCCCGGGCCCGCGAGAACGGGCTGTGGGTGCGCGCCTACGTGTCCATGTGCTTCGGCGACCCGTGGGAGGGCGACGTCCCCGTCGAGCGGGTGGTGGCGGTCGCGACCCGGCTGATGGATCTGGGGTGCGACGAGCTGAGTCTCGGCGACACGATCGGCGTCGGCACACCCGGCCACGTCACCGCCCTGATCGGCGCGCTGATCGAGGCCGGGGTGGGTGTCGACCGGCTCGCCGTCCACTTCCACGACACCTACGGGCAGGCGCTGTCCAACACGCTGGCCGCGCTCCGCGCCGGGGTGACCACGGTGGACGCCTCGGCGGGCGGCCTCGGCGGCTGCCCGTACGCCGAGAGCGCCACCGGCAACCTCGCCACCGAGGACCTGGTCTGGATGCTCGACGGGCTGGGCGTCGAGACCGGGGTGGACCTGCCCGCGCTGGTGGAGACCAGCCGCTGGATGGCCGGCCGCCTGGGCCGCCCCAGCCCGTCCCGCGTCGTCCAGGCACTGAGCCGAGGGGGTCCCCGAACATGATCGACTTCACGTTGTCTCCGGAGCACGAGGAGCTGCGCCGCTCCGTGGAGCGGTTCGCCCGCGAGGTGGTCGCCCCGGTCATCGGCGACCTGTACGAGCGGGGCGAGTTCCCGTACGAGATCGTCGCGCAGATGGGGAGGATGGGCCTGTTCGGGCTGCCGTTCCCCGAGGAGCACGGCGGCATGGGCGGCGACTACTTCGCGCTGTGCCTGGCCCTGGAGGAGCTGGCCCGGGTCGACTCCTCGGTGGCGGTCACGCTGGAGGCCGGGGTCTCGCTGGGCGCGATGCCGATCTTCCGGTACGGCACCGAGGAGCAGCGGCGGCGGTGGCTGCCGGCGCTGTGCGCGGGCGAGCGACTGGCGGCGTTCGGGCTGACCGAGCCCGGCGGCGGCTCGGACGTGCCCGGCGGCATGCGGACCACCGCCCGACTGGAGGACGGCCACTGGGTGATCAACGGCTCCAAGTCGTTCATCACCAACGCGGGCACGGACGTGACCGCGTTCACCACGGTGACCGCGCTGACCGGCGACCGCGAGATCTCCACGATCATCGTCCCGAACGGGACGCCCGGCTTCACCGTCGGCCGCAAGTACTCCAAGGTCGGCTGGTCGGCGTCCGACACCCGGGAGCTGTCGTTCGACGACGTGCGGGTGCCGGAGGAGAACCTCGTCGGCGGGCGCGGCCGGGGCTATGCGCAGTTCCTGCGGATCCTGGACGAGGGCCGGATCGCGCTGGCGGCCCTGTCGGTGGGCCTGGCCCAGGGCTGCGTGGACGAGAGCCTGCGGTACGTCCGCGAGCGCGAGGCGTTCGGTCGGGCGATCGGCGAGTACCAGGCCATCCAGTTCAAGGTCGCCGACATGGAGGTGCGCGCCCACACGGCCCGGCTGGCCTACTACGCGGCGGCGGCGCGGATGCTGGCGGGCGAGTCGTTCAAGAAGGAGGCGTCGATCGCCAAGCTGGTGGCGTCCAACGCCGCGATGGACAACGCCCGGGACGCCACCCAGATCTTCGGCGGCTACGGCTTCATGAACGAGTACGCGGTGGGCCGGTTCTACCGCGACGCCAAGATCCTGGAAGTCGGGGAGGGCACCTCCGAGGTGCAGCGCATGTTGATCGCGCGCGCCCTGGGGATGCCCTCCTGACCCGTCATGGGCCTCAGCCGTGGCGGCGGCGCCGGATCGCGTAGGCGACGGTGACCGCCGCCAGCAGCGGCCCCCAGGCGACCAGCGGGACGTAGCAGGCCCACAGGATCACGGCCTTGGCCCCCTGCGGCATCTCCGGGTCGGGGTCGGAGCCCCAACCGACCCCCAGCAGGGGCGTCCAGAGGGCCGTCAGCGCGAGCGCTCCCAGCGACGCCGGGACGATGGCCGCCCACGGACGGATGGCCCGACCGCCGATGAACGGCATCCAACGCGGCGCGACCTCGCCCCAAGGGCGGACGAGCCCGATGGTCAGAAAGGCGAACGCCTCCGACACCACCGTCAACGCGATCACGTAGAGCAGCCACCACCGGGAGGCGTTGTCGGGATCCAGGGAGCCGGTGAAGCCCGCGGGCAGGCCGAGGCCGAACAGGATCCGCCAGATGCCGGACGGCAGCACGCACCACAGCGTCGCCTGCGCCGCCCACTCGGCCCACCGCGGCACCGGCCCCATGGTGGGCGCGGGCCCGGGCGGCGCGACCCGACACGTCACCGCGGTCATCGGGCGCCCGTCACGATCATCGAGAGGGCGATCACGGCGGTGAGGAGCACGATCACCGCCGCCTTCTTCTGCACTGCCTTGGGCACGAGGCCTCCTGGTCTCCGGGAGCGGACGACCTCATGCTCGACCGGCGCGGGGTCCGATCGCCTCACCCCGGGGTGGTGCCCGACTCCCCCACGAGAGGGGTTTTCGTCCCGGCCACGTCCGCGCACCGGAAATGTCAGACCCTGTCGTTACACTTCCGACCTGCGAGTTCCGCCCGCCGTGCGCCGTCCGGCGCGGGTCGGCGTGGGACCCGAATCACAGAAAAATGAATAGATCTCTTGGTTGCACGGCGGATAAGTTTGCGGCCGTGCAAACGACCTCCTCGGTGGATCGCCTCGCCGACGGGCTGCTCGACCTCATGACGTACGTGACGAAGTCCGCACAGGGCGGAATTCTTCGCGACGTCAGGGAGTTGGAGCTCTCGTTGTCCCAGGTGCGCACGCTGTTCCTGGTGGACCGGGCTCCCAGCCCCCCGGCCCTCCACGAGCTGGCGGCGGAGCTGGGACTGTCCATGGCCTCCGCCGGGCGCGCCGCCGACGCGCTGGTCCGCCACTCCCTGGCGGAACGGCACGAAGACGCGTCCGACCGCCGTGTGAAACGGATCACGCTCACCGCCGCGGGCCGTGACGTGCTGGCCCGGCTGCACGCCGCGCGCCGGGACGATCTGCGGCGCTTCGCGGAGACGCTGACCGAGGAGGAACGTACGGGGCTGGTGAACGCGCTGGCCCCCATCCTGAACCGCCCGGACGTCCGGGCCCTGACGATAGGAACGCACTGTTGAAGTCATCCGCTCCCCCGGAGGTGACCGCGCCACCCGGCGGCGGTGAGCCCGAAGGACTCGACAAGAGCGTCTGGGCGACCGCCGCCGTGGTGGTGCTGGGCGCGGTCATGGCGATCCTCGACGTCACCGTCGTCAACGTCGCCATCCCCGAGCTCACCAAGGAGTTCGACGCCCAACTGTCGCAGATCCAGTGGATCGCGACCGGGTACACGCTGGCGCTGGCCACGGTGATCCCGGTGACGGGCTGGGCCTGCGCCCGGTTCGGCACCAAGCGGCTGTACATGGTGTCGCTGCTGCTGTTCGCGATCGGCTCGGCGCTGGCCGGCATGGCCTGGTCGGCCGAGTCCCTGATCGCCTTCCGGGTGCTGCAGGGCCTGGGCGGCGGCATGATCATGCCCGCCGGCATGACGATCCTGACCCAGAAGGCCGGGCCCACCAGGGTCGGCCAGGTGATGGCCGTGGTCGGCATCCCGATGCTGCTCGGCCCGATCGGCGGTCCGATCCTGGGCGGCTGGCTGGTCGACGACGTGTCGTGGCGCTGGATCTTCTACATCAACGTGCCGATCGGCGCCGTCGCGCTGTTCATGGCGTGGAAGATCCTGGAACGCGACACCCCCCAGCCGACCGAGAAGCTGGACCTGCTGGGGCTGGCCTTCCTGTCCCCCGGTCTGGCCTCGCTGATCTACGGTCTGGCCACCGGCGCCGAGAAGGGCTCGTTCGGCTCGAGCTCGGTGCTGATCACCACCATCGCGGGCGTGCTGCTGGTGGGCGCGTTCGTGGTGCGCGCGCTCAAGGCCGAGAACCCGCTGATCGATCTGCGGCTGTTCCGCCGCCGCTCGGTGGCGGCGGCCTCGCTGACCATGCTGCTGTTCGCCATCGCGTTCTTCGGCTCGATGCTGCTGGTGCCGCTGTACTTCCAGGTGGTGCGGGGCGAGACGGCGCTGACCACCGGTCTGCTGCTGATCCCGCAGGGCCTCGGCGCGATGGTGACCATGCCGGTCGGCGGCAAGCTGACCGACAAGGTCGGTCCGGGACGGGTCGTGCTGGTCGGTCTCACGCTGATCGTCCTCGGCACGTTCGGCCTGACCCAGATCGAGGCCGACACCTCCTACTGGCTGCTGGGCGTCGAGTTCTTCGTGATGGGGCTCGGCATGGGCGCGACCATGATGCCGACGATGTCGGCGGCGCTGCAGAGCCTGGGCCACGACGAGGTGCCCCGGGCCAGCACGGCGCTGAACATCATCCAGCAGGTGGGCGGCTCCATCGGCACCGCCGCGATCTCGATCCTGCTGACCACCGCGATGAAGGACCGGCTGCCGGCCGGCGGCGGTGACGGCGGAGGCGGCATCGGCGGACTGCTGGAGCTGTCCCCGGCGCAGATCGCCCCGCTGCTGCCCCCGATGGCGGCGTCGTTCGCCGAGACGTACTGGTGGGCCGTCGGCCTGATGGCGCTGGCGTTCCTGCCCGCGCTGTTCCTGCCGCGGCACAAGCCCGCCGCCGCCTCGGTCGACGCGCCGATGCCCATGCACTGACGGGCGTCCTCGCGTGACGGGAACGCGGCCGGCGATCACGCCGGCCGCGTTCTCCGCGTCCGGGCCCGTCCCGGGCGTGTCTAGGCTGGGCGGGTGGACGAGGAACTGCGGGCGATCGCGTGGACGGGCGACACGCTCACGCTGATCGACCAGACCGTGCTGCCGGACCGGCTGGAGCACCTGGAGGTCCGCGAGGTGGACGTCCTGGTGGACGCCGTCCGGCGGCTGGTGGTCCGCGGCGCCCCGGCGCTCGGCGTGGCGGGCGCGTACGGGGTCGTCCTCGCGATGCTCCAGGCGGGCCGCGAGGGCTGGGACCGGGCGACCCTGGAGGCGGCGGTCGACCGCGTCCGGGAGGCCCGCCCCACCGCCGTCAACCTGGCCGTCGGGGTCGACCGCGTCCGCCCCCTCATCGATGCCGGCGTCGAGGCGGCGGCGGCCGAGGCCGGGCGGGTGCTGGAGGAGGACGTGGCGGCGAACCGGGCGCTCGGGGCGCACGGCGCGGATTGGATCCTGGCCCGGGTCGCCCGGCGTCCCCTGCGGATCCTCACGCACTGCAACGCCGGCGCGCTGGCGACCGCCGGCTGGGGCACCGCGCTGGGCGTCGTCCGCGAGCTGCACGCCCGAGGGCTGGTGGAGACGGTGTACGTCGACGAGACCCGACCGCTGCTGCAGGGGTCCCGGCTGACCGCCTGGGAGCTGGCGCGCGAGGGCGTGCCGCACCGCGTGCAGATCGACGGGGCCGCGCCGAGCACCGTGCTGCGGGGCCTGGTGGACGTGGCGATCGTCGGCGCCGACCGGATCGCGGCCAACGGCGACACGGCCAACAAGATCGGCACCGTGGGCGTGGCGCTGGCCTGCGCCGACGCGGGGATCCCGTTCGTGGTGGCGGCCCCGTGGAGCACCGTGGACCGGGCCACGGCCACCGGCGCGGACATCCCGATCGAGCTGCGCGACGACGCCGAGGTCCTCGGCCGGCAGGGCTCCCGGACGGCGCCGGCGGCCTCGCGGGGCTTCAACCCGGCCTTCGACGTGACCCCGGCCCGGCTGGTCGACGCGCTGGTCACCGAGTCGGGGGTGCTGGAGCCCGCCCGCGGTCGCGTCCCCGGGGCCTGACACCCACGGGCGTGGTCACATCTCGGCGAGGACGCGCTCGATGGTCGCGGCCGTCCGGGCGGCCGGGTCGGCGTCCGCGCACAGGCGCTCCATCACCGCGAGATAGCGCTCGACGTCGGAGGCCTTGTCCATGTACAGGGCGCTGGTGAGCTGCTCCAGATAGACGATGTCGGGCATCTCGTCCTCGGCGAACCGCAGGATGCTGAACGCCCCGCCCGCCGCGGCGTGCCCGCCGTGGGCGAACGGCACCACCTGGAGCGTGACGTCGGGCAGCGAGCACGCCTCGATCAGGCGTCGCAGTTGGGCGCGCATCACCGCGCGACCGCCGAGCGGACGGCACAGCGCCGCCTCGTCCATCACGGCCCACAACCGGGGGCCGTCGTCGCCGGAGAGCACCCGCTGGCGCGCCATCCGCACGTCCACGCGGCGTTCGATCTCCACGTCGCCGGCGCCCGGGTGGCCGAGCCTGGCCACCGCGCGGGCGTAGTCGCGGGTCTGCAGCAGCCCCGGCACGAACTGCACCTCGTAGGCGCGGATCAGCTCGGCGTCCTGCTCGAGGCCGACGTAGGTCTGGAACCAGTGCGGCAGCACGTCGGAGTACCGATGCCACCAGCCGGGCCGGTTGGCCCGAGCGGCCAGCGCCAGGAGGGCCGCCCGGCGTGGGTCGGCCTCGTCGGCGAGGCCGTAGGCGGCGAGCAGGTCGGCGATGTCGCGCCGCTTGAAGGAGACCTTGCCCAGCTCCAGCCGGCTGATCTTGGACTCGGACCCGCGGATGCGCTCGCCGGCCGCCTCCCGGGACAGCCCGGAGTCCTCGCGGAGTCGCCGGAGCTCGGCCCCCAGCATGATGCGCAGCGCGGTGGGCCCCCCGCCCGCCTGCTCGCCCGGATCACGACGCGGCTCCGCAATGATCATGACCACTCCCCGGTCGACCTCGGACCGCAAGTATTTCACCACCAAGCGTCACCGCACAGGAGGATCGACGGCACCGGCACGAAACCGCCGATCCCCCCGCGCGGCGACCGCGCGCTCACAACACGCTCACGACGCGTTCGCGAGGTGCTCGCGACGGGCTCGCGACGACGGGCGAACGGGGAGCCCGGGTCGCGACGTCACCCGTCGCGGTGTCAGGCGATCAGGTGGTCGAAGTCGCCGTCCTTGGCGCCCCCGACGAACGCCTCGATCTCCTCTCTGGTGTAGACGAGCACCGGACCCTGCGGGTACCGGGAGTTTCGGACAGCAATATCCCCAGTGGGAAGCTGGGCCATTTCCACACAGTTGCCGCTCGGGTTGCTCCGGCGGCTCTTCTGCCAGACCAGCTCGCGCGCAGCGGTGGATGACAGGCTGACGTCGTACATACTCTCGCCCCCTTGGACAGAGCCCCACCCCGGGCCTACTGTACTGAATGCACGTGCATCCGTTCTTGCAGACGCGCTTGCACCTGCACAACATCGGGAGCAAGATAGCGAACACAGGCCACCGACAGCCTCTGGGGTTTATCGCGATGATCCTTGACCAGGCAGACGACGCCACCGACACGACCGCCAGGGAAGGGCGGCGGCACTGGTGGCTGTCCGCGCTGGACCAGTCCCCCCGGCCGCCCGGCCATTGGCCGACGCCGCCCTCCGGCAGCCCCCGCACCGCGCGGGTCGTGCTGCGCACGGAGGCCGGCTCGCCCAAGGCCGCGCGCGACTTCACCGCGCGCACGCTCGGCGACTGGGCGCTCCTCGACCGGTCCGAGGACGTCACCATGGTCGTCTCCGAGCTGGTGACGAACGCGGTGCGCTACGGGCTGGACGGGCTCCCGCCGGCGGCGCAACTGTGCCCCGTGCAGCTCGCGCTGTTCGGGCACGCCCGCCGGCTGGTGGTGGTGGTCACCGACCCGAGCGACCACATCCCGCGCGCGGCCGGCGCCGAGGCGGACCGGTTCAGCGAGAGCGGCCGCGGCCTCACGGTCGTGGAGGCGCTCAGCAGCGCCTGGGGCTGGGCGCCGCTGACCAGCGGGGGCAAGGCCGTCTGGGCCGCCTTCGAGCTGCGCCGCCCCCAGGTCTGACACGGCGGGCCGGGCGCGGCGTCCCGGCCCTCGGGGCTCGGCGGCTCAGCGGCTCAGCCCGCCGACGGCCGGTCGTCCCTCCCACCGGACACGGGGACCCGGCCCTCGGGGCTCAGCGCGCCGACGGCTGGTCGGGGTGCTGCGGCTCCTCCAGCGCCGTGAGGAACTCGCGGGCCCACCGGTCCACGTCGTGCTCGATCACCCGGCGGCGCATCGGCCGCATCCGGCGGCCCTGCTCGACGGGCTCGCTGCGCAGCGCGTCCATCATGGCCCGCTTCAGGCCGTTGATGTCGTAGGGGTTGACCAGGTAGGAGCGCTTGAGCTCGTCGGCCGCGCCCGCGAACTCGCTGAGCACCAGGGCCCCGCGGTGGTCGGCCCGGCAGGCGACGTACTCCTTGGCGACCAGGTTCATCCCGTCCCGCAGCGGGGTCACCACCATGACGTCCGCCGCCAGGAAGAGGGCCGCCAGCTCGTCGCGGGTGTACGAGGTGTGCAGGTAGTGCACCACCGGGAACCCCAGCTCGGCGTGCTCCCCGTTGATCCGGCCGACCTGCTGCTCGATCGCGTCGCGCAGCAGCCGGTACTGCTCGACGCGCTCCCGGCTGGGCGTGGCGATCTGCACGAACACGGCCTCGCCCGGCTTGAGGTCGCCGTCGCGGAACAGCTCGCCGAACGCCTGCAGCCGCTGGGCGATGCCCTTGGTGTAGTCGAGCCGGTCGACGCCCAGCAGCACCGTGGCGCCGTTGAGGTCCGCGCGGATCTCCTCCGAGCGCCGCCGCACCGCCGGGTCGGCGATCAGCGCGTCCAGCTCGCGGACGTCCACCGAGATCGGGAACGCGGCGGCGCGCACCGCCCGGTCGCCGACGAAGGCGAGCTGCCCGCTGGTGCGGCCGTCCAGGAGTTTTCGGGCCAGCCGCAGGAAGTTGGCGGCGGCGCCGGGCCGTTGGAAGCCGACCAGGTCCGCGCCCAGCAGCCCCTCGATGATCTGGCTCCGCCACGGCAGTTGCTGGAACAGCTCCTGCGGGGGGAACGGGATGTGCAGGAAGAACCCGATCCGCAGGTCGGGCCGCAGCTCGCGGAGCATGGCCGGGACCAGTTGGAGCTGGTAGTCCTGCACCCACACCACGGCCCCGTCGGCGGCGACCCGCGCGGCGGCCTCCGCGAAGCGCCGGTTGACGCGGACGTAGGCGTCCCAGAGCTTGCGCTCGTACACCGGCGGGGCGATCACGTCGTGGTAGAGGGGCCACAGCGTGGCGTTGGAGAAGCCCTCGTAGTAGCGCTCGACGTCCAGGGCCGACAGCGGCACCGGAACGAGCCACATGCCGTCCTCCTCGAACGGCTCCAGCTCCTCGTCGGAGGCCCCCGACCAGCCGATCCAGGCGCCCTGCCGGGACTTCATCACCGGCGCGATCGCGGTCACCAGACCCCCGGGGCTGCGCCGCCACGAGGCCGTCCCGTCCTCGCCGACGACCCGGTCGACCGGCAACCGGTTGGCCACCACCACGAACTCGCTGCGCTGCGTCACGCATCCCCTCCCGAAGAATCCATGATCACATGCCCGGAAACGGGCGGTCGAATCACCTTCGTCCCCTGTGTTCGATCATTCCGCCCACCGGCGAACAGCAGGGCCCGCACCGTCCGCACGGCGTTGTCGCGGGCCCGGTGCGGGGATCCCCGGGACACCCCCCACGCGCCGAGGCCCGTCGGCAGATGCGTCACCCGGACGGCCGTGGGCGCGTGCGGCATGCGCGTGCAGGCCGGGTCCACGCGCCAGTCCCCGTCCGCGCCCGGCGGCCGGGACAACGGGTCGGGCTCGGGAACGACGAGCACCCGCACCGCCTCCCGAGGGACGTCGGTCTCGCCCTTGAGGACGCTCCAGGGCCCGGGGCCGTCCTCTCCGCCGCAGATCGCCAGATCCGCCTGCGGGACCCCGTCCTCGGGCTCCCCGGTGAGGTGCTCGACCCGCCATCCCCGCCGCCTCGCGTCGGCCACGTAGGCCCGCACCAGGGCCGCCGCCGCGAACCGCGTGTCCGACCCCTCGCCCATCGCCGTGACGCGCAGCACGACGTCGTACGGGTCGAAGCGGTCGCGGGTGTCGTACTCGGCGGCGGTCATGGCCTCCAGGGCCGCCGCCTCGCGGCGGAGCCTGCGCGCCAGGCGGTGGTGCCGCAGCACGGCGGGATCGCGTAGTCGGTCCTCGATCAGGGCATACTCGGCCATGGCCGCCTCGTACGCCGCACCGCCCATGCCGACATCATCCCGGAACGGGAAGGCGAGACCAATGACGACCGACTTCGGCGGGCTCATCCACCGCACCCCCCACGCGACCGTGCGGCCCGCGACCGCCGGCGAGATCGCCGAGCTGCTGCGGGGATCGCCGCGCCCCGTGGTGGCGCGCGGATGCGGCCACTCCACGTACGGCCAGGCGCAGACGGACGGCGTCCTGCTCGACATGCGGGGCCTGTGCGCGGTGCACGAGGCGGGTCCGGACCGGACGGTCGTGGACGCGGGCGTGACCTGGCGAGAGGTGCTCGACGCGACGCTGCCGCTCGGCCTCACTCCCCCGGTGCTCACCGACTTCATCGACGTGACCGTCGGGGGCACCCTGTCGGCGGGCGGCATCGGCGGCACGTCCCACCGGTACGGCGTCCAGGCCGACCACGTCCTGGAGTTGGAGGTCGTCACCCCGGCGGGCGAGATCGTGCGGTGCTCGCCGGAGGAGCGGCGGCCGCTGTTCGACGCCGTCCGCGGCGGCCTGGGACGGCACGGGATCATCACCAGGGCGACGCTGCGGCTCGTTCCGGCGCCGGAGCTGGTCCGGGTCTGCCGGTTCGCGTACGCGACCGTCGGGGCGCTGCTGGACGCCCAGCGACGGACGCCGGCCGAGCACGTCGTGGGTCGGGCCAAGCGCGACCCCGCGTGGCGCTTCGAGATGATCGCGGCGCTGTACGGGGCCGGGCCCGCGCCCGCCGGGGCCTTCGAGGAACGGGAGCAGCCGTACGCCGAGTTCGTCGACCGGATGCGTCCGGACGTCGAGACCCTGATCGGGCTCGGCGAGTGGTCGCGCCCCCATCCCTGGGGCATCGTCTTCGTCCCCGCCCGTCGCGCCGTCGCCGTCATCGAGGAGACCCTCGCCGAGACGGATCCCGACCACCTGGGCCTGAGCGGCACGATCCTCGTCAGCCCGCTGTCGGTGCGGGACGTGCCCGGTCTCCCCATGCCGAAGGACCCGGTGCTGCTCGGGCTGCTGCGGACGGCCTCGCCGGGGGCCGCCTCACCGGAGGCGATGGTGGCCGCCAACCGGGCCCTGCACCGGCGCGCCCTGGCGGCGGGCGGCGCCCGCTACGCGATCGACGCGGCCCCGGCGGAGCCTCAGGAGTCCAGGTAGCGCAGCACCGCCAGGACGCGGCGGCTGAAGCCCGCGGCGCCCATCAGGCCGAGCTTGTCGAAGATGGCGTTGACGTGCTTCTCGACGGCGCTCTGCGAGACGTGCAGGTGGGCGGCGATGGAGGCGTTGGTGTGGCCCTGCGCCATGTGGCCGAGGACGTCGCGCTCGCGCGGCGTGAGCCTGCCGAGCGGGTCCGCCCGGGAGCTGCGGGCCAGCAACTGTCGCACCACCTCGGGGTCGAACGCCGCCCCGCCGGAGCCCACCCGTTCCAGCGCGTCCAGGAACTCGTCGACCTGGCCCACCCGGTCCTTGAGCAGGTAGCCGACCCCGCCCTCGTCGGCGGTGATCAGCTCGGTGGCGTACCGCTTCTCCACGTACTGCGACAGCACCAGCACCGCCACACCCGGCCACCGTCGCCGGATCTCCAGGGCCGCCCGCAGCCCCTCGTCGGTGTGCGTCGGGGGCATCCGGACGTCCACGACCGCCACGTCGGGCGGGTCGGCGGCCACCGACACCAGCAGCGCGTCGCCGTCGCCGACCGCCGCCACCACCTCGTGGCCCTCCTCGGCCAGCAGGCGCACCAGGCCCTCGCGCAGCAGGATGGAGTCCTCCGCCAGCGTCACCCGCACGGCAGCTCCGCGCTGACGACGGTGGGACCGCCGGTCGGGCTGTGCACCCGCAGCCGCCCGTCGAGGGCCGCCACCCGTCGCGCCAGCCCGGCCAGCCCGCCGCCCGCCGGGTCGGCTCCCCCGGCCCCGTCATCCTCGATCCGCACGACGAGCATTGTGCCGCGCTCCAGGATCCGGACGTTCACCCGCCCCGCGCCGGAGTGCTTGGCGGCGTTGGTGACGGCCTCGCAGACCACGAAGTAGGCGACGGTCTCGACCGGGGACGGCAGCCGCCGGTCGGGGCCGTACGCGATGGTCACCGGGACGACCGAGCGTTCGGCCACCGTCTCCAGCGCCGCGCGCAGCCCGTCGCTGTCGAGCGCCGCCGGATAGACCCGCCACGCCACCTCCCGCAGGTCCTCCAGGGCCCGCTGGGACTCCTCGTGGGCCTGGCGCATCAGCTCGGCGGACCGCTCCGGGTCGCCGGACCGGCGGGCGCGGCCGATCAGCATCGCCAGCCCGACCAGCCGCTGCTGCACCCCGTCGTGCAGGTCGCGCTCGATGCGGCGGCGCTCGTCGTTGACCGCGTCCACGACCTCGGCGCGGCTCTCCGACAGTTGGGCGATCCGGCGCTCGTACGCCTGCAGGGGGCTGGGGCCCAGGCAGCGGCGCACCAGGCGTCGCTCCAGAGCCGCGACCCCGACGAGGCCCTGCAGGTCGAGGTAGAGCAGCACCAGCCCGGCCCCCACCACGTAGGCGATCAGCCACGGCGTCGGCTCGATGCCGTCGGGGGCGCGGCCCATCATCCAGCCGCCGAAAAGGGTGACGGCGGCCCCCGCGCCGTACACCAGCAGAAGGATCAGCACCCCGCCCAGGAAGGCCACCGGCAGCCGCAGCACCAGATACGCCAGCGCCCTCAACGGCCCGTAGCCGCCCACGTCGCCGCTGCCGCCCAGGAGGGCGTCCAGCCGTCTCCGTTCGGCCTCAGCGAGCCTCAGAGCGCCGCCGGCGACCACCCGGGGCACCGTGTCCCGCCCTCGGGAGAACACGAACGCGTAGGCGCACCCCAGGGCCGCCAGGACGAGGAACACGACCTCCACCATGGCGCCCGCCGCCCCCAGGGCCAGGCCCGCCAGGCCCCGCAGGGCCGTCCCCATCAGGCCCGTGACGCGTCCGTGCACTCTCACATCCGATCAGTCCGCCGGGCGCCGCGCCGGGCCCCGACCAGGCGGAGCACGGCGAAGGCGAGGACGGCCGCCGCCGACACCGCCAGCACGCCCTTCGAGTACGTGCCCACATACTCCTCCACGGTGTGCCAGCTCTCCCCCAACCGGTAACCCGCCAGCACGAACGTCAGATTCCAGATCAGGCTGCCGAGCGTCGTGAGGCCCGCGAACGCGGGCAGCGACATCCGCTCCACGCCCGCCGGCACGGAGATCAGACTCCGGAAGATCGGGATCATCCGGCCGAAGAACACCGCCTTGGTCCCGTGCCGGGCGAACCACGCCTCCGTGCGGTCCAGGTCCGAGACCTTCACCAGCGGCAGCCGGCCTGCCAGCGCCCGCACCCGGTCCCGGCCGATCGCCGCGCCGATCCCGTACAGGGCCAGCGCGCCCACGACCGACCCGAGGGTCGTCCAGAGGATCGCCGCCGCCAGGCCCATCCGGCCCTGGCTCGCGGTGAAGCCGGCGAGCGGCAGGATCACCTCGCTCGGCAGCGGGGGGAACAGGTTCTCCAGGGCGATGGCCAGGCCCGCCCCGGGGGCGCCCAGCCGGTCCATCAGGTCGGTCGCCCAGCCAGCGATCCCGCCGGTCACGACCTCGTCGCTCGCATACTGGATCATGCCCTCGACGCTAGGAGCGGCGCGCGACGGCCACCATGAAGCCGCCCGCCGACCTCCCGGCGGCCGACCGCAGTCCGACCCTGCGGAAAACCCCAGGTTCCGACCGGATCAGGGCAATCGACTGATCTCCCCGGCGGACCTGTCTAGCCTCGTGGGCAATCACCCACCCCGCGAACGAGGAGCCCGCACCGTGTCCGCACAGGAGCAGGAGCACGCCCCCACCGGCATCGACGTCACCCAGCCGAGCTTCGCCCGCGTGTACGACTACTTCCTCGGCGGCAAGGACAACTACGCGGCCGACCGGCAGGTCGCCGACATGGTGATGCAGCTCGTCCCCGAGGCCCCCGTGGTGGCGCAGGGCAACCGCACCGCCATCGAGCGCGCCGTCCGCCACCTGGCCGGGGTGACCGGCATCGACCAGTTCGTCGACATCGGCTCCGGGCTGCCGACCGCCAGCAACGTGCACGAGTACGCCAAGGACGCCAACCCCGCCGCGCACGTCGTCTACGTCGACAACGACCCGATCGTGCTGGCGCACGGCCGGGCGCTGCTCACCGAGACGGGCGTGGCGACCGTCATCCAGGGCGACCTGTACGAGCCGGAGAAGATCTTCACCGACCCGGGGCTCACGGCGCTGATCGACCTGAGCCGCCCGGTCGGGATCATCCTGGCCGCGATCGTCCACCACGTGCCCGACGAGCGGGACCCCGGGGCCGTGGTGCGGGCGCTGCACCCGTTCGTGGCGCCCGGCAGCCACTTCGTCCTCACCCATCTGCACGACTCCGGCGACGACCCGCGGGTCGAGGAGGCCAAGCGGATCCTGCAATCCGGGCTCGGCGGCTCGTACTTCCGCGGCCGGGACGAGATCGCGGGCTTCCTGGACGGGCTGACGCTGCTGGAGCCCGGCGTCGTCAACGTGACCGAGTGGCGGCCGGAGGGCCCGGCGGGCCCGCTGGAGCACCCGCTGCACTCCCAGATGGTCGCCGCGATGGCGCGGAAGGACGCCTAGCCGGCGGATCCGGCCGCCCGCGGCCGCGTCTCTCCGGCCGCGACCCGGCCGGAGAGATGGCGGGCGCGCTCGGCCTCGTCCTCGAACGCCAGGACGGTCACCGCGCCGCCGCCCTCGACGACGAGCAGGTACGGCAGGCCGCCGGACTCGGCGAGATAGGTGATCGCGCCGTCGACGCGTCCGCAGACGCGGGCGCCGGGGAACCGGGCGAAGACGTCCCGGCCGCCGGTGAAGGTCTCCGTGCGCATGGGCCCTCCGTACGGTCGCGTCCCGGTGCGCCGTCATTCCCCCATGCGACGGTGTCCCCCGAGTGTCGCGAGAGTTACGCGTCCCCCAACTTCACCGGGTTTCGAGCGGGGCCTCCAACGGGTCGGCGTCGGGCGCGGCCGTCCCGGCGCCGGTGTCCGGCGACGCCGGCAGCCAGATCACGAAGGTGCTGCCGACGTTCTCCCGCGACCGCAGCCGCACCTGACCGCCGTGCGACTCGGCGATGTGCCGGACGATCGCCAGCCCCAGCCCGGTGCGGCGTTCGCGGGACCGGTGCCGTTCGCCGCCCCGCCAGAACCGATCGAACACCCGGTCCTGGTCGTCCGCGCGGATGCCGGGGCCCGCGTCCTTGACCGCCAGCCACAGCCAGCCGTCCCACCGGCCCGCGCCGACGGTGATCCGGGAGCCCGGCGGGGCCAGCCGCACCGCGTTGGACAGCAGGTTCCCGGCGGCCCGGCGCAGCGCGTCGTGGTCGCCGATCACCGTCAGCCCGGCGGCCAGGCGCAGATCGACGCCCAGGGCGCGGGCGGCGGCCAGCGGCTCGAACTCCTCGGCCGCCTCCCGCGCCACCGTGGCCAGGTCCACGTCGGCGTCCTCCAGCGCCGGGGCCGACCGGCGCGCGGTGGCCAGCAGGTCCTCCACCAGCCGGGTCATCCGGGTGGTGGCCCGGTCGATCACCTGCGCGGACCGGTCCCGCTCGGCGGGGGTGGCGTCCGGGGCCGACAGCACGGTGTCCAGGTTGGCCCGGATGATCGCCAACGGGCTCCGCAGCTCGTGCGAGGCGTCGTCGATGAGCCGCCGCTGCGCCGCGAACGCGCTGTCGAGCCGGTCCAGCATCGAGTCGATCGTGTCGGCCAGGGAGCGCAGCTCGTCGGCCGGGCCCGCCAGCCGGATCCGCCGGGACAGGTCGGTGGCCTGGATCTCGGCGGCGGCCCGGGTGATGGCGCTGACCGGCCGCAGCGCCCGGCCCGACAGCACCCAGCCGATGGCGAGGCTGGCCACGAACAGGCCGCCGAGCATGCCCAGCGAATAGTGCTTGAGGGTCTGTTGGGTCTCGTAGTGGATGGCGGCGGTGACGTCGCGTTCCTTGACGACCTCGACGACCTGCCCGGTCGACAACTGGGTGCCGTTCGGCAGGACGCGGATCTTCTCCGCGTTGAACGTCTTCGACACCGGGCGCGCGTCGGCGGAGTGGGTGACCGCCATGTAGGTGCCGCCGAGCACGCTCGCGGTCAGCACGAACAGCAGCGTGGAGTACATGACGGTCAGCCGGAACCTGATCGTCTGGACGAAGCCCGGCAGCCGGGGCCTCATCGCACCGCCTCGGGCGCGCCCTCGCGCAGCCGGTAGCCGCGCCGCACCAGCGTCTCGATCAACTGGTCCCCGTCGTCCCCGGCGAGCTTGCGCCGCAGCGTCCCGATGGTGACCCGGACGGTGTTGGTGAACGGGTCGGCGTTCTCGTCCCAGACGTGCTCCAGCAGGTCCTCGGTGGAGACCACCTCGCCGGGACGCGACATCAGGTAGCGCAGCACCGCGAACTCCTTGGGGGTGAGCTGGAGCCGCCGACCGCCCCGGAACGCCTCGTGGCGGGACGTGTCGAGCGTCAGCTCCCCCACCGTCCACACCGCCGAGCCGCCCCTGCTGTCGCGGCGCAGCAGGGCGCGGACCCGCGCCAGCAGTTCGGGGAAGGCGAACGGCTTGACCAGGTAGTCGTCGGCGCCCTCGTCGAGCCCGCGCACCCGGTCGGCCAGCCGGTCCCGCGCGGTCAGCATCAGGATCCGCAGGTCCGCGCCGGTCTCCCCGGCCAGCGCGCCGTCGCGGATGGTGCGACAGAAGTCCATGCCGTCCCCGTCGGGGAGGTTGAGGTCCAGGACCATCAGGTCGTAGGAGGTGGCGTAGAGCTTCTCGGTGGCCTGCGCGATGTCGTACGCCACGTCGACCGCGTAGTCCGCCCGCACCAGCCCGAACCGCAGGGCCTCGACGAGGTCCTCCTCGTCCTCGACGACCAGTACCCGCATCGCGCCCCTCCTTCATCGCCCGTCGCCCGTGTGACCGTCGTCCGCGGATTCAGCGTATGAGCCGCCGCGCGGTGTCGACCGTCCGATCCGCCGGGATCGCGAACCCGATGCCGATGGAGCCCGATCCGCCCCGGCTCAGCATCGCCGTGTTGACCCCGACGACCTCGCCGCGCGCGTTGACCAGCGGGCCGCCCGAGTTGCCCGGGTTGATGGACGCGTCGGTCTGCAGCACCCGGCCGGGCTCGGCGTCGCCGAGCCGGACCTCGCGGTCCAGGGCGCTGACGATGCCGCCGGTCACGGTGCCGGCCAGGCCGAGCGGCGAGCCGATCGCCAGCACCGGGTCGCCCACCCGCACGTCGGCGGAGCGGCCCATCACCAGGGGCGGCGGGCTGTCGGCCGGGTCGATCGCCAGCACCGCGATGTCCTGGCCGGTGTCGGCGCCCACGATCCGGGCGTCCAGCCGCCGCCGGTCCGGCAGGACGACGGTGACCTCCCCGCCGCCGTCGACCACGTGGGCGTTGGTCAGGACGTGGCCCGAACGGTCGAGCACGAAGCCCGAGCCGGTGCCGCGCGAGGTGCCGGCGCGGACCTCCACGGAGACCACGCCGGCCTGCACGCGGGCGGCCATGTCGCTGAGGTCGCCCGCGCCGGCGACGGTGCCGGCGGTCGACTGGCGCAGCGGCGGCGGCGCCGGGTCCCCGGCCGCCGTCCAGCCGCCGACCGCGCCCGCCGCGCCCCCGGCGAGGACGGCGGCCACCACGGCGGTCATCAGGACCCGGCCGGGCCCTCCCGTCCGCGGCGGCGCGGGAGGTCGTGGGGCCGGCGGCGGGACCGGGGGCAGGGCGGGCGGGGTCCGGTCGAGGAAGTCGGGACCCCGGGGAGTCCCGAGTCCCGGTGGGGTTCGGATCATGTCGGCTCCTCAGGGAAGTCGGGAGAACCACAGCAGGGATCCGGCGGCGGCGGCGAAGGCGAGCACGAGCCCGCCCCCGACGAACCACGCCCAGATCTCCCGCCGCTCGGTGCGGTAGCCAATGCTGCTGCCGATGTCGGCGTAGACCCGGCTCAGCTCCGCACCGGTCGCGGCCTCGTAGAAGCGGCCGCCGGTGGCCTGCGCCAGGCGCTCCAGCGCGGGCCCGTCGACCGGGACGGGGACGACGGCGCCCTCGCTCTCGATCACCCCCTCGGGAGTGCCGTAGGCGATGGTGGACACCGGGACGCGGGCCTGCACGGCCCGCTGCGCGGCGACCTCGGGGGTCCGTCCGGTGGTGTTGCTGCCATCCGACAGCAGCACGATCCGGGCGGGCGGCGCGGCTTGGCCCCACTGCGCCCCGAACGCCGCGACGGCCTCCAGCGAGGTGAACACCGCCTCGCCGATGGCGGTGCGCGGGCCGAGCCCGAGCCCGTCCACCCCGGCCTGCACGGCGCGCCGGTCGGTGGTGGGCGGGACGGCCACCGCGGCGGTGCCCGAGAACGACACCAGCCCGACGTTGAACCGCTCGGGCAACGCCCCCAGGAGGGAACGGGCGGCCCGCTTGGCGGCGGTCAGCCGGTCGGGGGCGACGTCGGTGGCCTCCATCGAGGTGGACACGTCGACCGCGATCATGATGGTGGCCTGTTCGCGGGGCACCCGGACGTCGGCGGCCGGCCGGGCGAACCCGGTCACGAACAGCCCCGTCATCAGCAGGAACGCGGCGGCCGGCGCGTGCCGCCGCCAGCCCGGGCGCAGCGGCGCCACCTTCTCCAGCAATTCAAGGTTGGTGAAGCGGACCGCGTACCTGCCGCGCCTGAGCCACATCACCGCGTAGGCGGCCAGCAGCCCGGCCGGGGCGATCAGCAGGAGCAGCCGGATCGGGTCGAGGAACGTCATGCCGGCTCACCCCCCATCGGCGGTGGGAACGCTCCAAGAACACGTTGACGGCGAACGTGCCGGACGATGTCCCGCAGCCAGTCGCCGTCGGTGCGCAGCCTCAGATGCGACGCCCCCGCCCTGCGCAGCCCGTGTTCGATGGCCTCGCGCTGCTCGACGGCGGCGCGTTCATAGCGTTCCCTGACCCGGCGGGCGGCGGTCGGGATCTCCCCGCGCCGCCCGGTCTCGGGGTCGACCACCGTGAGCAGCCCCACGTCGGGGAGCGTCAGCTCACGCGGGTCGACCACCTCCACGGCCAGCACCCGGTGCCGTCGGGCCAGCAGCCGCAACGGCCGCCGCCAGGTCTCCACCGGCTCCAGGAAGTCCGACACCACCACCACGAGCCCACGTCGCCGCAGCGACGTGCGCGCCAGCAGTTCGGCCCCGGCGCCCAGCCCCGGGGAGGTCACGCCCCGGGCGCGGGCGGGGACGCGGGGCGACTCCAGCAGCGTCCGGAGCAGCCACAGGAGATGCGGGCGTCCGGTGCGGGCCGGAACGTGGCGCAGCCCTTCCCCGTGCAGGATCTGCGCGCCCATCCGGTTCCCCGAACGTTCCGTCAGGAAGCCCACGGCGGCGACGGCGGCCACCGCCAGGTCGCGCTTCTCGACCCGGCCGGTGCCGAAGTCCATGCTCGCCGTGCAGTCCACGAGGGCCCAGGTCTCCAGCTCCCGATCCGCGATCCGGTCGCGGACGTGCGGCACGGAGGTGCGGGCGGTCAGGTTCCAGTCCATGACCCGAACGTCGTCGCCGGGCGCGTACGGGCGTCCCTCGGCGATCTCGCTCCCGGGGCCCGGCAGCAGCCCCTGATGGTCGCCCTGCAGGAGTCCGTCCAGCCTGCGCAGCACGGTCAGCTCCAGACGCCGGAGCGCCTGCTCGGGAGCCAGGTCCCGCAGGATCACGCCGCCTCCTCACCCTCGCGCGGCGCGACGCGCGGCATCGGGACGGCCGCCAGCACCCGTTCCACCAGGGCGTTCGCGGAGATCCCGTCGGCCAGCGCGTCGAACGACAGCACCAGCCGGTGCGCGATGACGTCGCCCGCCAGGTCCCGTACGTCCACCGGGAGCACGTACTCACGGCCGCGCAGCAGGGCCAGCGCGCGGGCGGCGGCGACCAGGCCCAACGTGGCGCGCGGACTGGCCCCGTAGGCGATGTGGCGGCCCATCCCCGGGACGCCGTACGCGTCCGGCGCGCGGGTGACCGACACCAGCCGGACCACGTACCGGGCGACCGCGTCGTGGACGAACACCCGCTGTGCGGCGAGGCGCAGCGCGGCGAGCCCGTCGGTGTCCAGGACGGCGGACGGCACGGGCCGCCGCGTGCTCATCCGGTAGAGGATCGCCAGTTCCTCGGCCTCGTCGGGGTAGCCGACGTCGATCTTCAACAGGAACCGGTCCCGCTGCGCCTCCGGCAGTTGGTAGACGCCCTCGGACTCTATGGGGTTCTGGGTGGCCAGCACCAGGAACGGCGCGGGCGCCGGGAAGGTGCGCCCGCCGATGCTGACCCTGCCCTCCGCCATCACCTCCAGCAGCGCCGACTGGACCTTGGCGGGGGCCCGGTTGATCTCGTCGGCCAGCACCACGTTGGCCAGCACCGGGCCCGGCTCGACGTCGAAGTCCTCGGTGGACGGCCGGTAGATGCGGGTGCCCACGATGTCGGCGGGCACCAGGTCGGGGGTGAACTGGATGCGGGCGAAGGTGCCGCCGACCACGGTGGCGAGGGTCTCGGCGGCCAGCGTCTTGGCGACCCCGGGCGCGCCCTCCAGCAGGCAGTGCCCGCCGGCCAGCGCGGCGACCAGCATCCGCTCGACCATCCGGTCCTGCCCGACGATGACCCGCTTCACCTCGAACAGCGCCCGCTCGGCGAGCGCGTCCCGAGATCCCGCCGTCCCGGCGGGGCCGCCCGGGCCCTGCCGGGCCCGGGCGGGGTCGGCGGTGTTCACCGGGTGTCCGCGGTCTCGGCCGACGGGGCGGGCGACGGCGACCGCTTGTGCGGGCAGTCCTCGTCGGTCCAGGACCCGGCGCCGACGGTCGCGGGATCGACGTGCTCGACGATGCGCAACTCGGTCCGCGCGCCGTCGGGATCGGTCGCCGCCAGCGCGGTGCCGGCCGCGGCGACCACCCCGGCCGCCGCCAGCCCGGCACCGGCCAGCGCGATCTTGACTCGTCCGCTGAGTGCCATGCTCTGTCATCCTCCCGATAGCGGTGATGGGAGAGATCTCAACAGAGCGGGGCGAAAGCGGAGTTAAGGATTCCTCAGCGCTCTTCGCGCGGCACGTAGTGGCGCTCGCCGGGGCCCAGGTAGACCTGCCGCGGGCGGCCGATCTTGGTGGTGGGGTCGGCCATCATCTCGCGCCACTGCGCGATCCAGCCCGGCAGCCGACCCAGCGCGAACAGCACGGTGAACGCGTTGGTCGGGAACCCGAGGGCCTTGTAGATCACGCCGGTGTAGAAGTCGACGTTCGGGTACAGCTTGCGCTCGACGAAGTAGTCGTCGGCGAGCGCGACCTCCTCCAGTCGCATGGCGATGTCCAGCAGCGGGTCGGGCTTGCCGAGCGCCTCGAGCACCTTGGAGGTGGCCTTCTTCACCACGGCGGCGCGCGGGTCGTAGTTGCGGTAGACGCGGTGCCCGAAGCCCATCAGCTTCAGGCCGGGCTCCTTGGACTTGACCCGCCGCACGAACGAGTCGACGTCGCCGCCGTCGGCGTTGATCTGCTCCAGCATCTCCAGCACGGCCTGGTTGGCGCCGCCGTGCAGCGGGCCCCACAGCGCGTTGACCGCCGCCGAGATGGACGAGAACAGGTTGGCCTGACTGGAGCCCACCAGCCGGACCGTGGAGGTGGAGCAGTTCTGCTCGTGGTCGGCGTGCAGCACGAACAGCATGTCGAGGATCTCGGCGATCTCCGGGTCCACCTCGTAGGGGGTGGGCGGCACACCGAACGACATGCGCAGGAAGTTCTCCACGTAGCCGAGCGAGTTGTCCGGGTACAGCAGCGGCTGGCCGATGGAGGTCTTGTACGCGTACGCGGCGATCGTCGGCAGTTTGGAGATCAGCCGGATGCTGGAGATGTCGACCTGCTCGGGGTCGAACGGGTCGAGGCTGTCCTGGTAGAAGGTGGACAGCGCGCTGACGGCCGAGGACAGGACCGCCATCGGGTGGGCGTCGCGGGGGAACCCGGCGAAGAAGTTCTTGAAGTCCTCGTGCAGCATCGTGTGGTTGCGGATCTTATCGGTGAAGTCCGAGAACTCGGTCTCGGAGGGCAGCTCACCGTAGATCAGCAGATAGGCGACCTCCAGGAACGACGCGCTCTCCGCCAGCTCCTCGATCGGGTAGCCGCGGTAGCGCAGGATGCCGGCGTCGCCGTCGATGTAGGTGATCGCCGAGGTGCAGGACGCGGTGTTGACGAACCCCGGGTCCAGGGTGACGTACCCGGTCTCCTTGAGGAGACTGCCGACCCCCAGGCCGCCGGGCCCTTCGGTCGCGCTGGTCACCTCAAGAGACATCCGCCCGCCGGGGTGGTCGAGCTCGATGTCGGACATACGCCCTCCTCTGTCGTGCGCGCGTTCACGTTGTGCCGGTCGTGCCGGGATCACCGGCGCGTGAGGATCCTCGTCGCCGCCTGGTGTGGCGGGATCCTCCCCATCCGGGACCTTAGCGACACCTCGCCCCGCACCCGTACGGCGGCCCCTCCCCGGGCGGCACGACGAACTGCCCTCCCCTGGACTTACGGGAAATGTGAAATCTGCGTTACAGGCACGCTCCGGGTGCGGGGGCGGGTCCGACGCCGTCCACACTGGGTGGGCATGGGAGAGGGCTGGGTCGACAAGTTCCGCGCGGCGGTCGCCGACGAACTGCCCGCCGCGGTGGACCTGCGGCATCGTCTGCACGCCGATCCGCGCCCGTCCGGTGACGAGGCCGCCACCGCGCGGGCCGTGGTCGCGGCGCTGGAGGCCGGCGACGGCGCGCCCGTCGCGCACACCGGGCGTGTCGTGCGGGTGGGCGGCGACGGTCCCGCGGTGGTGCTGCGCGCCGAGTTGGACGGGTTGCCGATCGAGGAGCGGACCGGGGTCCCGTGGGCCTCCCGCAACGGGTTCATGCACGCCTGCGGGCACGACGTGCACCTCGCGGCGCTGGTCGCGGTGTGCCGGGCGGCCGCGCGGATCGGACCGCCGGCCCCCGTGCTGGCGCTGCTGCAGCCCCGTGAGGAGACCGCCCCGTCGGGCGCCGTGGACGTCGTCCGCGCCGGGGTCCTGGACGGCTGCCTGGCCGTGGTCGGCGTGCACGTCCAGCCGAGGCTGGCCGAGGGTGTGGTGTCGGCCACACCGGGGCCGGTGAACGCGGCGGCCGACGAGTTCGAGATCACGATCGACGGGCGGGGCGGGCACGCCGGGTATCCGCACATCACCCGCGATCCCGTGCTGGCGCTGTGCCAGTCGGTGGTGAGCCTCCAGCAGATCGCCAGCCGCCGTTTCGACCCGGTGCTGGGCGCGGTGTGCACCGTCGGCGAGGTCACCGCGGGCAGCGCCGCCAACGTCGTCCCGCCCACCGCGTCGGCCCGCGGCACCATCCGGGTGATGCGCGACGACGACCGCGCCGTCGCGGCCGACCTGATCCGCGACATCGTGGCGCACACGGCGGCGGCGCACGGGTGCGAGGGCCGGGTGACGATGCGGCCCCTCCAGCCGGTGCTGGAGAACGACCGGCGGCTGGCGGCGGAAGCGGCGCTGCGCCTGGCGGGCATGGGCGCGACGGTGGACACGACGTTCCGCTCGTTCGGGGCCGACGACTTCTCCCACTACTGCCGGCTGACGCGGGGGCTGATGCTGTTCGTGGGCACGGCGGGCGACGACGCGCCGGGCCTGCACCACGCCGGGTTCCTGCCGGACGACGCGCTGGTGGGCCGGGTAGCCGACGCCTACCTGGCGGGGTACCTGGCGGCCTGCGACACCGCGTGAGCCTACGCTGGACACATGAGCTTGGGGCTGGGTCTGGCGGCCTTGGGCCGCCCGGCGTACATCAATGTGGGGCGGTCCGGCGAGCTGCCGGGCGAACGCAGCGTCGGCGCGATGCGCGAGGCCGCCCATCGGGTGCTGGACGCCGCGTACGCCGCCGGCATCCGCTGGGTGGACGCCGCCCGTTCGTACGGGCGCGCGGAGGAGTTCCTCGCGGGCTGGCTCGACGGGCACGACGACGTCACCGTCTCCAGCAAGTGGGGCTACGCCTACGTGGGCGGCTGGCGCACGGACGCGCCTCGGCACGAGGTCAAGGAGCATTCGGCGGAGCGGTTCCGGGGGCAGCTCGCCGAGTCGCGGGCCCTGCTGGGCGACCGCCTGTCGCTCTACCAGGTGCACTCGCTGACCGATGAGGGCCCGCTGTTCCGGGACGGGCCGCTGTTGGCGGAGCTGGCCCAGGCCGCCGCCGACGGGCTGCGCCTGGGTTTCTCCACGACCGGCCCCCGACAGGCGGAGACGGTGCGCCGCGCGCTGGGCCTGGAGGCCGACGGCCGCCGCCTGTTCACCGCCGTCCAGTCGACCTGGAACGTGATGGAGCCGTCCGTCGAGGACGCGCTGCGCGAGGCCCACGACGAGGGCGTCCACGTCCTGGTGAAGGAGACCCTCGCCAACGGGCGGCTCGCGGTGGACCCGCCGGAGCCGGTGGCGGCGCTCGCCGAGGCGCACCGGGTCGGGCCGGACGCCGTCGCCCTGGCCGCCGCCCTGAGCCGCCCCTGGGCCGACACCGTCCTGGTGGGCTCGGTGAGCGTCACGCAGCTTCACGCCAACCTGGTCGCGTCGACGCTGATCTTGGACGAGCGGGAGCTGGCGGCCCTCGCCGAGGCCGCCGTCCCGCCCGCCCGCTACTGGGCCGAACGCGCCGCCCTCCCCTGGGGTTGAGCCGTTGACCGACTACTGGAACCACAACGTCCACTACCACCCCGTGGTCCTCGACGCCGTCCCGCCGGGCTGCCGCGCGGCGCTCGACGTCGGCTGCGGCGAAGGGCTGCTGGCCCGCCGGCTCGCCGCCCGGGCGGAGCGGGTGACGGGCCTGGACACCGACGCCCGGATCCTCGACGAGGCCCGGCGGCGCACCGACGACCCCCGCGTGACCTACGTCGAGGGCGGCCTCCTGGAGCACCGGCCGCCACCGCACGGCTACGACTTCATCAGCTCGGTCGCCACCGTCCATCACATGGACTTCGGCGCGGCCGTGACGCGGATGGCCGAGCTGCTCAACCCCGGAGGCACGCTGGTCGTCATCGGTCTGGCCCGCGACCGCGCCCCCGTCGACCGGCTGAGGAGCGCGGCGGCCCTCCCCGCCGCGCGGGTGCTGCGCCGGCGGCGCGGCGAGTCCGATCCGGTGGGCCTGCGCATGGTGGACCCGGGGATGAGCTGGGGCGAGGTGCGCGCGGAGACGGCCCGACTGCTGCCCGGCGCACGGTGGCGGCGGCATCTGCTGTGGCGGTACTCGATCGTCTGGAACCGGTCCTCTTAGCCCGGCCCGTCCCGAAACGCACCCATGGCGGGCTTCTGTCGGCATACGATGATCACCGCGTGAGGCGGCAGGTGAGGAGACACCGTGGCGGGCGACCGATCCGGGTCGGGCGGGTTCGACCCGTCCGTGCCCAACATCGCACGGATGTACGACTACTACCTCGGCGGCAAGGACCACTACGAGGCGGACCGCAGACAGGCCGAACGGGCCATGGCGGCCGATCCGACGCTGCTGACGGTGATCCGCGAGAACCGGGCGTTCGTCGGCCGCGCCGTCCGGTATCTGGCCGAGCAGGGCATCGACCAGTTCCTCGACATCGGCACCGGCCTGCCCACCCAGCAGAACGTCCACCAGATCGCGCACGCGGTCGATCCGGACGCCCGCGTCGTGTACGTCGACAACGACGGCCAGGTCGTGGCGCACGGGCGGGCGATCCTGGCCGACTCCGCGAACTCCACCGTCGTGGAGGCCGACCTCCGTCGCCCGCGCGAGATCCTCGACCACCCCGAGACGCGGCGGCTGCTGGACTTCGACCGGCCGGTGGCCGTGCTGGTGGTGGCGACCCTGCACTTCATCCCGGACGCCGCCGGGCCGCAGGAGATCATGGCCGAGCTGCGGGACGCGCTGGCCCCCGGCAGCCATCTCGCGCTGACGCACGCCTCCCCCGACGGGCTCCCCGACCTGGTCGCCAAGGTCGTGGAGGTCTACAAGCGCACCAACGCCCCCGGCACGCCCCGTACGTACGACCAGGTGGCCGCCCTGTTCGGTGACTTCGAGCTGCTGGACCCCGGGTTGGTGTGGGCGTCGCTGTGGCGTCCGGAGCGCCCGGTGAGCCGGGAGGAGGCGCTCCGGACGTGGTTCTACGGCGGGGTCGCCCGCAAGACCTGATCGCGGCGCGCGGGCACACGGGCGCGCGGGCCGACGGAGGCCGGAGGAGGGCCGATGCAGGCGATGACGGTGGGCGGGGCGCTGGCGGACGCGGCGCGCCATGACGGGGTCTTCCTCCACGACGGCGATCGGCGGATCACGTACGCCGAGTTCGACGCGCTGACCGACCGGGTCGCCGCAGGGCTGCTGGCCCGGGGCGTCCGGCGCGGCGACCGGATCGGGCTGCTGGGCCTGAACACCCCGCAGTGGCTGGCCGCCTTCTTCGGCGCGGCGCGGATCGGGGCCGTGCTCGTCACCCTGAACGTGCGGTACCGGGAGCGGGAGCTCGTCCACATGCTGGGCCAGAGCGGCGCCCGCACGGTCATCAGCGTCGACGAGGCCGCCGGTTTCGACTTCGCCGGGTTCTTCGAGAGCTCCCGGGAGGCGCTGCCCGGCCTCACCGACCACGTGTTCTTCGGCGAGGGCCCGGCGGGCGACGCCTCGTTCGACGCGCTCGCCGCGACGGACGCCGACCCGGCGCTCCTGGCGAAGGCCCGTGACGCGGTGACGGCGGACGACCCGCTGGTGATCCTGTACACCTCCGGCACCACGGGCCGGCCCAAGGGCGCGGTCATCACCCACGGCGGCATCCTGGCCTCGGCGTCGGCGCAGGCCGCGCACTTCTCGATGGACGAGACGGACGTGCTGCTCGGACATCTGCCGTTCAATCACGTCGGCGGCATCACCTGCACCGTCATGGCGGCGCTGGTCGCGGGATCGTCGGTGGCGCCGCTGCCCGCGTTCGGACCCGACGCGGCGCTGCGGGCGATCGAGCGGCACCGGGTCACGTTCCTGGGCGCGGTGCCCACGATGTTCGTGCTGATGCTGGGCCGCGACGACTTCGCCGACCACGACGTGTCGTCGGTGCGGCTGTGCACGGCGGGCGGGTCCAACGTCGAGCCCGCGCTGGCCGAGGCGATCCGCGAGGGGTTCCCCGGCGTCCCCCTGTACGGGCTGTACGGCCTGTCGGAGACGTCGGGGGCGTGCGTGCTGTCGCCGGTCGACGACGACGCCGAGACGGTGACGCGCACGCTCGGCGTCGTGGTCGGCGACTTCGAGGCGCGGGTGACCGGGCCGGACGGCGCGGTGCTGCCGTCGGGCGAGGTCGGCGAGCTGGAGATCCGCGGCGGCTGCGTGGCCGGCGGCTACTGGGAGATGCCCGAGGAGACCGCGGCGGCCTTCCGCGCGGACGGCTGGCTGGCCACCGGGGACATGGTCGTCATGGAGCCGGACGGGCACCTGGTGCTGCGCGGCCGCAAGAAGGAGATGTACATCCAGGGCGGCTTCAACGTCTATCCGGTGGAGATCGAGAACGTCCTGACCGCGCATCCCGGGGTCGCGATGGCCGCCGGGATCGGGGTGCCCGACGAGATCCTCGGCGAGGTCGGCCACTGCTACGTCGTTCCGCGCCCGGGGGTCGAGCCGCCGACGGAGGAGGAGTTGACCGCGTACTGCCGGGAGCGGCTGGCCGACTACAAGGTGCCGCGACGGTTCGTGGTCACCGACGACGTTCCGCTGACTCCGGTCGGTAAGATCAACAAAGCGGAGCTCAGAGAACGCCCGGCCTGACCGAGAACCACCCGCTCAGGGCAATGCGGGTTTTGCGGTGATTCATTAGGCTGCTGGTGTCCTCGTCCACTTGGACGAGGACGGGCCCCTCGATTGGCTGGTAGTACCTTGCACGAGGAAGCGCTGATGCCCGCGCTCGTTCCTGCGGGCGCCGACACACCGACGGCGGAGGTCGTCGGGTACCCCCGCCGCGGCGGACCGACCGTGCTGCGCCTGCTGCTCGGCGGTCACCTGCGGGAACTGCGCGAGACGGCGGGCATCTCGGCGGAGGACGCCGGGTACGCCATCCGCGGCTCCCACTCCAAGATCAGCCGAATGGAGAACGGCCGGGTCGGCTTCAAGCAGCGCGACGTGGCCGACCTGCTCACCCTCTACGGGGTGACCGACGAGGCCGACCGCGAGGCCGTGCTGTCGCTGGCGCGGCAGGCCAACACCCCCGGCTGGTGGCACCGCTACGGCGACGTGCTGCCCGCCTGGTTCGAGGTCTACCTCGGGCTGGAGGAGGCCGCCTCGCTGATCCGGGCGTACGAGGTGCACTTCGTGCCCGGCCTGTTGCAGACCGAGGACTACGCCCGCGCCATCGTCCGGCTCGGCCATCCCGAGGCCGGCGAGGAGGAGGTCGAGCGTCGGGTGGGCCTGCGGCTGGCCCGACAGATGCGGCTGATGGGCCCGGACGCACCGGCCGTGTGGGCGGTCGTCGACGAGACGGCGCTGCACCGGCGGGTCGGCGGCACGGCGGTGATGCGCGAGCAGGTCCGCCACCTCATCGAGATGTCCACGCTGCCCAACGTCACCCTGCAGGTCGTGCCGCTGAACGTCACCGGCAGCACGGCGGCGGGCGGCCCGTTCACGATCCTGCGCTTCGCCGAGCCCGCCCTGTCGGACGTCGTCTACCTGGAGCACCTCACCAGCGCCCTCTACCTCGACAAGGCCGGCGACGTGGAGGCGTACCTGCGCGCCATCAACGGGCTGTCGGTGGCGGCGGGTCAGCCGCAGGAGACCCAGCGTCTGTTGCAGGACATCCTGGCCGGAATGTAGGCCGGGCGGCGACGGGCGTCTGGCAGGCTGTCGACGTGGACTGGGTGGATCGGGTGCTCGGCGTCCGTCGGTGGACGCGGGGCGGTGAGCGCGCGCCGCACAAGCCGCTCCTCCTGCTGTACGCGCTCGGCGCGTACCAGCGTCACGGGGCGGCGCCCATCCCGTTCTCGGCGGCCGAGGCCTCCCTGCAACGCCTGCTCAGGGAGTTCGGCCCGCCCCGCCACACCCACATGGGCTACCCGTTCCACCACCTTGCCGCCGACGACCGCCTCTGGCAGGTCGACACCGACGACGGCCCCGGCAGCCCGGGGTCCAACCCGGGCGCGCTGCGGTCGACGCGGGCGCGGGGCCGGCTGCACCCCGAGCTCACGGCGGCGTTGGACGCCGACCCGCGGCTGCTCGGGCGGCTCGCGCGGGCGCTGTTGGAGGCGAACTTCGCCCCTTCGCTGCACGACGACGTCTGCCAGGAGGCGGGTCTGGACCTGGCGGGCGCCGAACTTCCCGTCGCCGTGGAGAGCCGCCTGCCGCCGCGCGACCCGGCGTTCCGCTGGGAGGTCCTGGAGGCGTACGGGTTCCGCTGCGCCTTCTGCGACTACGACGGCCTGTTGGACGGCGTGGCGGTCGGGCTGGACGCCGCGCACGTGCGGTGGCGCTCCTACGAGGGGCCGGACGAGGCGGCGAACGGCCTGTGCCTGTGCGCCCTGCACCACAGGCTGCTGGACCGGGGCGTCCTCGGTCTGACGCCCGACCGCGAGATCACCGTGTCCCACGGCTTCCGCGCCACCGCGCCGACCGCCTCGCTCCTGGTGCTGGACCTGTCGGGGCGGCCCGTCCGCCCCCCGCGGTCCGGGCGGCCCACGGTGGAGGCCGGCCATATCGCCTGGCACACCGACCAGGTGTTCCGGCGCCCGGCACGGGCCCCCGCCGCGTAGCCGGCACCGAAGATCGGTATTGAATGGGAGCGCCGCCCCGGGCGGCCTCCACAACGCGAAACACTCCGGAAGGAACACATCACATGGCAACGACCCGTACCGCCGGCGCCCACTGGGAAGGCCCGCTCATGGGCGGGCAGGGCACGGTGTCCCTCGAGTCCTCGGGCCTCGGCACGTTCGACGTCAACTGGCCGTCGCGCGCCGAGAAGCCGGAGGGCCGCACGAGCCCCGAGGAGCTCATCGCCGCCGCCCACTCCACCTGCTTCTCGATGGCCCTCTCCCACGGGCTGGCCGGGGCGGGCACCCCGCCGGAGACCGTCGACACCAAGGCGGACGTCACCTTCCAGCCCGGCGAGGGCATCACCGGCGTCCACCTGACGGTCCGCGCCACGGTCCCCGGCCTGTCGGCGGAGGACTTCCAGAAGGCCGCCGAGGCCGCCAAGGCCAACTGCCCGGTCAGCAAGGCCCTGACCGGCACCACCATCACCCTGGACGCCGCGCTCGCCTGACCCGCCCCGCCCGCACGCCCGGGCCCGCGGGCCCGGGCGTCGCGGCGCGAAACACCGGCGATCACCAGAGGGCCGTGCGAAACCGACCGACCGGGCACACTGGTCGGCCCCCTCCCCTCGGACAGCCGAAGGACCGGTGCGCGGAGCCGGCGGTCGGCACCGCCACGGCGCTCGTCCGACCGCCGCCGACGTGTTCCACTCTCGCGGCCTCGACTTCGACATGCGCGTCGCGACCGGCGAAAACCATTCGGCGCCGGTGACCAGGCGACCCACCGCCGGCGGAACGGTCGTCAAGCCTTATCGAGGCGTCGGACGGCCCGGCCTATCGCCGGAGTAACATCCCCGTGGCCTTACGTAACCGACCGTCGGGTAACACAAAGCGCTGGTATTGTCGCGGTCGGTAGTTGATCGGCGGGCGCCGGCCCGCGTCGTGACGATGCCCCCGGGGAGTCCGTCGATGGTCGTGTACGTGCTCGCGGCGGTGGCGGCGATCGGTGTGGTGCTGATCGCCAGTCGTCTGGTCCGCGGCAAGACCGACGAGGAACCGGACGGCCCCACGTCGGGTCACACGGGGTCCATGCTCGCCGCGCTGTTCCTGTTGGCGTTCGCCATCGCGATCGTGGTGCCCTGGACGACGATCGACGCCGCCCGGCAGAACACCTACGCCGAGAGCCAGGCCGTCGCCGAGGCGTACTGGTCGGCCACGCAGCTCCCCGCCCCCACCTCGGGTCGGGTGCAGGCGGGGCTGCGCGACTACGTCGAGCTGGTGCGCGGCCACGAGTGGGAGTTGATGCGCGACGGCCGGCTGAGCCCCGACGGATGGTCCCGGCTGGAGGAGGTGCGCCGCGAGGTCACCGCGCTGCGCACCGAGGACGACGACGTCCGCGAGGCCCGCACGGCGGTGCTCGACCGGGTCCGGGAGATCAGCGCGTCCCGCCGCCAGCGCGCGATGGACGCCGTCACCACCCCGCCGCCCGGGCTGCTCGTCATGACGCTGGTGGCGGGCCTGTCGGTGGTGCTGTTCCCGTTCCTGACCGGGGCCCGTCCGCGCGGCAGGACGCTCGTGCCGCTGGCCATCATGAGCGGGCTGCTGGCCATCGGGGTCTACCTGGTCTTCGACATCTCCCACGTGTTCGCCGGGGCGCTGGCCGTCCAGCCGGACGCGTTCGACAACGTGCTGCCCGAGCTGCGGCGCATCTCGGCGGGGGTCGGCTGACCATGCGCTGCACACTGACCACCGCCATGGCCGCCGCCCTGTTGCTGCTGGCCGGCGCCACACCCGCCGTCGCCGGCGGCACCGGCGACGCCAAGGCCGGCGCCTCCGGCAGCGTCGGGCTCTGCCTGCGCCTCGACCTCCTCCGACTCCGCCTCGGCGACTGCAAGCGCCGCGAAACACCCCCGCACCCGCCCTCCCCGAGGCCCAGCCAGACCACGCCCCAACCCCCCCGACCGAAGCCGTCACCCCCCAAGACCGTGCCACCGAAGCCGACGCTGCCCCCGGCCGTGCCGCCGGCGCCCCCCTCGCCGTCCGCCTCACCGTCGGCGACCCCCTCGATCAGGCCCTCCATCGTGATCCCCCCGGGCCCGATCGCGCCCGGGCTGCAGCCGCCGGGCGCCCCCCGCCCCGCGGTCATGCCCCCCTCGGTGGTGCCGACCCCCACCGTGTCGATCCACCAGGCCCGGCAAACCCCCTCCGCCCTGGACCGCCGCCGCAACCCGCTGGCCACCCTGGTCGTCATCGTCCTGCTGGCCATCGCCATCGCCTCCGGCTCCGCCATCGCCTTCGCCCGCTGACACCACCGGGGCCCACCCCCTCCACCACCCAAGCGGCGCCTTCCACCACCCACACCCACCCACGTACGGCGGGTTCCAACCCCTCCCCCAGTGAGCAAGGGCAGCACCTCCCCTCCCGACCGGCACCACCACCAGGCAAGCCGCAAGCACCGGCCCAGAACGCGCAGGCACAGCGCCCCCATGCACTCCGCCCCGGCCCATACCGGCAGCGCCGCGCACGAGCGAGCAGCAGACACCGCCCCTGGGCGAGCAAGCGCAGCACTCCGCCCCGACGCACACCAACAGCAGCGCCCGCAACCGAGCCACAAACACGGCCACGACGAACAAACGCAGCATCCCCGTACCCCGCCCCGACGCACACCGGCAGCGTCGCGTGCAAGCGGGCGGCAGTACCGGTCCCGGGGGCAGGCGCAGCGGCTCACTGCATTTCGCCTCGGCGCAGGTCAGCCTTACGGCACGTAGGTCTGTGGCGCGTGCCGGCGCACAGGGAGCAGGTTCAGCGGCTCCCCGGACTTCGGCCTGGGGTGGATCGACATCGCCTGGTCGGAGGTGTGGGGTCGAGGTTGTTCGGGGTTCGGGGCGGCGAATCAAGTACCGGCTCCCTATAACCCGACAGGCCCCACTCCCGACGCGGAGGCGATAGCGTCTCGGCCGCCGGGAGTGCTCCCGGTGCCCGACCGGAAGGAGGTACGGCCATGGTCGCCGTCCCAGGTTTGGATCCGTTGGCAGCGGCACCGGTGGTCCGTCCGATCTTCGGCGTGGACATCGCCGGCTTCGGGCACCCGGACCGCGACGACGAGGTGCAGGTCGCGGTCAGGCGGGTGCTCTACCAGGTGCTGCGCGAGGCATGGGAGGGGGCGGGGCTGTCGTGGGCCGACGCCCTTCGCGAGGATCGGGGCGACGGCGTTCTGCTCATCGCCTCACCGGCCGAGCCCCCGGGCACGCTCATCGACCCGCTCCTGGAGCTGATCCGCCTGCGGCTCAACCGGCACAACCGGCTGTCGAGCCCGGCCGCGCAGATCCGTCTTCGGGCGGCTCTGCACCTGGGGCCCGTTCACCGCGACCAGCATGGTGTGACGGGTACGGCGGTCACGCACATGTTCCGGCTCTTGAACGCGCCGCAATTGCGGACGGCCTTGGAGGAGCCCGACACGGATCTGGCGTTCATCGCCTCCCAGCAGGTGTTCGACCACATCATTCGCACCCATGGCTCCATGGGTCCGGAGAGTTATCTGCCGGTGGAGTGCCGGGTGAAGGAGACGTTGGCGCCGGCCTGGATCACCATTCCGACGCGCGGTCGCCGTCCGCTTCTGGCGCCGGCGCATGAGAATGTTCCCGGCGTGACGCGCCTGATGGAACGCGCCGAGTGAAGATCTCGGTGACCGTACGGTTCGCCTCGTTCCCGTGCCCGGAACCACCGGTCGGCGGTCACGGGCACGGCCCCGCGGCCTCGGAGAACGCGTCGGCGCCTCCTGATCGGTGACGGCGACCTTGCCGCCCCCGGGCCACACGACCACGCCGAACATCTGCCCCGACTTGGAGGGGCGGGACGTGATATTCGAGCGCCATTCGACGTACCTTTGGGCGTCTCCCTACGCGTAGGCCCTTGAACTCCGTTCTCGGCAAGAACGCCTGTAGAGCGGAGGAGATCCAAATATGGTCCGGTCCCGCATTCGCCGGAACGGACGCGACCGCTCCACTTCCGCGTGCCCGGAGTCGTTCGGCCGTGGTCACCGCGACCGTTCGTTCCCGCTGTTCGGTCGGGATCGCTGGGCGCGGAGTTCGACGGCGTCGAGGAAAAGCTCGAGGGCGACCTCGAACTGGTCCTCGGCGTCGACGTCGGCCAGGTGCGGGGCGACGGAGGCGATGTTCGGATAGCGGTCGGCCGGGAGGGCCACGTACTCCCGGCTCCAGGCCCTGCGGTCACCCGCGAGGGCGTCGTCCGGCAGGGTCAGTTGGGTGGCCTCGAAGGCGGAGTAGGCCAGGGTGACGTCGACCAGGGCGCGGTAGCAGGAGGCGGCCTCGCGGCCGTGGAGGCCCGCCTGTCGGAGGGCGCCGAGCACGATCTCGGCGCCGGCGAACTCGGCGTCGCGGCGGGCGGTGCGGCAGGCGACCAGGGCGGCCGCGTGGGGGTGGGTGCGGCAGGCGCGGCGTACGCGTCGGGCCAGGTCGGCGAGGGTGTCGCGCCAGTCGGGCGAGGGGCTGAAGCCGGTCAGCGACTCGTCCAGGAGGCGGTCGGTGATCGCTCGCAGCAGGTCGTCCTTGCCGCCGAAGTGCCGCAGCACGGCGGTGTGGTCGACGTTCAGCTCGGTGCCGAGCCGGCGGAAGGTCAGGGCGTCCGCGCCGTCTCGTTCCATGATCGCCATCGCGGTGTCCACGATGCGCTCGGGGGTGAGGAAGCCCAGGGAGCGGCGGCGTCGCGGCGGGGCGGCGGGCGGGTCCATCACCGGGCCAGGATACCCGCCCGCGCTAAGCACCACCGTTGACACCATTGGTGCTTAGGGGGTTTCATGCATCACCACCCCCCAACGAACGGAGCACCGATGCTCAAGCGAAGCTTGGCGGCGGCGGCCTCGGCGGGCGTTCTGCTGACGTCCGCGCTGCCGGCACCGGCCCGGGCCGACGACAAGCCGCTGCCACTGCCGCTGCTGGCCCATCTGCCCTTCTACCCGCGAACCACGATCCCGGCCGCCGACCGCCCCGAGCCCCTGTTGCAGCAGGGGCGTCAGATCGAGGCGACGTACTCCTACCAGGGCAGGTCACACCGCCTGCGCGACTTCCTGGCGCGCTCGTCGACCCTGGGCTACCTCGTGCTGCGCCACGACGCGATCGTCGACGAGCGCTACTTCTCCGGCCACACCGCCGCCAGCCGCTTCAACTCGTGGTCGGTCGGCAAGTCCATCACCTCGGCCGCCGTCGGCGCGGCCATCGCCGACGGGCACATCGGCTCCGTCGACGACCCGGTGACCCGGTACGTCCCGGAGCTGCGCGGCACCGCGTACGACGGTGTCAGGCTCCGCGACGTGCTCCACATGGCGTCCGGCCACAAGTACGACGAGACCGACTACTCCAACCCCACCAAGGGCTCGACCGCCACGACGATCCGCATGATCTTCGGCACGTCGCTCACCACGCAGGCCCGCGAGGCGGTGCGGGAACGGCCGCCGGGCACCCGGTGGAACTACGACTCGATGAACACCTTCGTGCTCGGCTGGGTCGTCGCCAAGGCCACCGGACGACCCTTGTCCGCCTACGTCCGGGACCGCATCTGGCGTCCGGCGGGCATGGCGGCATCCATGCTGATGGGCCGCGACTACGCGGGCAACGACATCGGCTACTGCTGCTACCACACCACCGTTCGGGACTTCGCCCGCTTCGGCCTGCTCTACCTGCGCAACGGCCGCGCGGGCGGACGGCAGGTGCTCCCCGCCCAGTGGGTGCGGGACTCCACGCACAGCACCGAGCCCTACCTGCAGCCCGGCCATCTGACCCCCGACAAGCCGGACAGCCCGGAGAACGCCTTCGGGTACGGCTACCAGTGGTGGCTCGGCGACCGCGACCGCGACCGCGGCGACTACACCGCCGTCGGAATCCTGGGACAGTTCGTCTACGTCTCCCCCAAGGACGGCGTCGTCATCGTCAAGGTCAGCGAAGACCTCAACTCGGCCGTCCACCAAGCCGAGGCGCTCCACGCCTTCCGGGCGGTCGCCGACACGGTGACCGGACGCCGCTGAGCCGAATCCCCACGCCCGCCCTCCCACCCTTCCGGTGCCGAGGGCGGGTCTCTATCTTCCGAACGGGTGAAGGCCGCGTCCCTGACGCGGGGGGTGTCGGTCGGCCTCGGGCACCGGAACCGTCGCCCGTGCCCCGCCCCTCGCCCACCTTCGGCGGGTCCGCGTTCCCTCTACGCTGGGCGGCGTGCGAGAGATCGAGGAATTGGCGGGCCGCCTTCGCGAGTTCGCCGCGGTGCGGGACTGGGAGCACTACCACACGCCCAAGAACCTGGCGATGGCCCTGTCCGCCGAGGTCGGCGAGTTGGTCGCCGAGTTCCAGTGGCTCACTCCCGACGAGTCGGCCCGGATCATGAACGACCCCGAGGCCGCCGCGAGGGTCCGCGCCGAGATCGGCGACGTCTTCAACTACCTCACCCGCCTGGCCGACGTCCTCGGCATCGACATCCTCGACGCCGCCCGCACCAAACTCGACAACAGCGAACGCCGCTACGACCCCACCACCTACCGAGGCCCCTTCCGCAAGGCACCCCCACTCCCCTGACGCCGCCCGACGTCGTTTCGGGAGTCGGTTCCGCTCAGAGGGTGAAGCGGCGGCGATCATCTCGACGCCCCGTTCCCGAGCCCCGGGCGGCCGTGAGCCCGTGAGGCGGGATGCCGTCCTCACGGGCTCACTGCTCGGGATCCGACGTCAGGGGGTGCCGCTGATCTGGGCGGGGATGTTGCGATCGGTGTAAGTACCGTCGCCGAGCTGACCGTAGGCGTTCGAGCCCCACGAGAACAGCGTTCCGTCGGCGCGCGTCGCCAGGCCGGACCAGTACCCGCCCGCGACACCGGTGGCCCCGGTGAGCTGGTGGACGGTGACCGGGGTGGTGACGGATCCGCCCGTCTGGCCGTTGCCGATCTGGCCGAAGCCGTTGTAGCCCCACGCCGCGGTGGTCCTGTTACCGCGGACGGCGTAGGTGTGGAAATCGCCGGCGCTCACGGTGAGCGCCTGGCTCAGGCCGGTGACGGTGACCGGGGTGTGCCGGTCGGTGGTCGTGCCGTCGCCGAGCTTCCCGCTGAAGTTGTCGCCCCACGCCCGTACGGTGCCGTCGGTCTTCACCGCGACGGAGTGGTCGCGGCCGGCGGCGACCGCGCCCTGCCACGTGGAGACCCCGGTCAGGCCGGTCACCTGGACGGGACCGGCGCGGAGGGTCGTGGTGCCGTCGCCGAGAGCGCCCTTGGTGTTCGAGCCCCAGGCCCAGACGGTGCCGTCGGTCCTCACCGCCAGCGAGTGGTGCTCGCCGCCGGAGACGGCGGCCACTCCGGTGAGCCCGCCGCCGACCTGGACGGGCGTGGTGGACGGTGCCGTGACCGACCCGGTGCCCAACTGGCCCGCGCCGTTGCTGCCCCACGCCCAGACGGTGCCGTCGGACTTGAGCGCCAGGGAGAAGAACCCTCCGGCAGACACCGCGACCACTCCGTTCAGACCGCTGACCTGGACGGGGGTCAGGCGGTCGGTGGTGGTGCCGTCGCCGAGCTGGCCGTTGGCGTTGTCGCCCCAGGCCCAGACGGTGCCGTCGGTCTTCAGCGCCAGGGAGTGC
This sequence comes from Thermomonospora umbrina, assembly GCF_003386555.1. Taxonomy (GTDB): domain Bacteria; phylum Actinomycetota; class Actinomycetes; order Streptosporangiales; family Streptosporangiaceae; genus Thermomonospora; species Thermomonospora umbrina. Next base: position 305,124 of record NZ_QTTT01000001.1, read on the forward strand.
CCGACGCCCCCGGAGACGGAACCGGCGGTACGGGCGACCCCGGTCAGGCCGCTGACCGGGACGGGGGTGGTGCTGCTGGTGGTCGTTCCGGTTCCGAGCTGCCCGTCGTAGTTGCGACCCCATGCCCGTACGGTGCCGTCGGGCCGTACCGCCAGCGCGTGGGCGTCGCCGGCGGCGATGCCGCCGCGCAGGTGGTTCACCGCGGCCCGGAGGTTGGGCTGCGGGCCGATGTGGTGGGTGTCGGCGGTGGGCTGAGGCGTGCCGGTCCGCTTGAGCACGTCCTTGACCTGCTCCGGGCTCAAGGGGAAGCCGTGGTTCTTGGCGACGCCCTGCAACGCGGCCACGGTGCCCGCCATGATGGCGCTGGCGCCCGACGTGCCGCTGAAGCTCGAGGTGTAGATCTTGTTGCCGTCGGTCCCGCCGGGCGGATACGAGCCGCCGCCCAGGTTGCCGGTCGACCAGATGCACGTTCCGTACGCCTGGACGTCGACCCGCGAGCCGTAGGTGGAGAACGACATGGCCGTACGCTCGGCCGGACGGTTGGAGCCGTTGCAGTTGCCGCCGCCGGGGCTGGGCGGCTCGCCCGCGCCGACCATCAAGGCCCCGGAGTTGGGCCGGCTCATGACGGTGACGGCGTTCTCGTCGTCGGTCCTGTCGAGGTCGTTGCCGCCGTTCCCGGCGGCCTCGACCACGGTGACGCCGGAGGCGACGGCGAGGACGGTCTGGTCGTAGACCTGGGCCGACAGCTCCCACGGGTACCAGCCCTGAGGGCTCGTGGTGGCGACCTCGTAGAGGATGACGTCGCCCGGTGACGAATGGGTCACCGCGTAGGCGGTGGCGCCGCCGTCGACGAGCGTGGCCGACATGTGCAGCTTGGCGCGGGGCGCGATGCCCGCGATGCCGACGCCGTTGTCGTCCTGCGCTCCGATGATCCCCGCCACCGCGGTCGCGTGGTGCGGGTTCTCCCCGGAGAACTGGGAGTCGTAGCGGTTGTTGCACGGGGTGCCCACCGTGGCCGGAACGTTGATCGGCGGGCCGGCGGGGCCGGGTCGTCCCGCCAGGTCCTCATGGCACAGGTTGGTGACATTGACGAGGTACGGCAGTTCCACCGGGGCGCCGGCACCGGCGGTGTCGCCCCTGCCGAGCTGACCGCCCGCGTTGGCTCCCCACGTGTACACCCGGCTGCCCCAGGTCGATTTGACGGTGACGTTGTGGTTCGCACCCGCCGCCAGCCCCTGGAAGGAGACCGGAAGCTCGAAGGGCGTGCCGGTGTCGGCGGTGCCGCCGTTGCCCACCTGCCCCTGGTCGTTCGCGCCCCAGGCATAGGACCGGTTCAGGTTGGTGGTGACGACGCTGTGCGCGGCTCCGGCTGCGATCCCGGTGACGTACGTCATGCTCGGGAGCTGCACCGGGGAGAGCCGGTTCGTGGTGGTGCCGTCGCCGAGCTGACCTCGGTCGTTGCGGCCCCACGCCCGGACGGGATCGGCGAAGTTGACCGCCAGCGTGTGCGCGCCCCCGGCGCTGACCTCGTCGGCGATGAGGCCCGGAACGGTGACCGGCACGCTGCTCGGGGTGGTGTTCCCGGTGCCGAGTTGGCCGCTGTCGTTCCTGCCCCAGGTCTTGACGGTGTAGTTCGTCAGCGCGACGGCCGAGTGGCCCCCTCCCGCCGAGACCGCCTCGGGCGTGGTGCGCGCCCCGGTCAGTCCGGGGACGGTGACCGGGGTCGTGCTGGAGGTGGTGGTGCCGTTGCCGAGCTGACCGTTGTCGTTGTTGCCCCACGCCTTGACGGTGCCGTCGGTGAGAACGGCCAGGACGTGCCCGTCGGAGCCTGCGGCCACGCTGGCGGCGTTGGTGATGCCGGGCACCTGAACGGGCACGTTGCTGTCGGTGGTGGTGCCGTTGCCGAGCTGTCCCTTGGCGTTGTCGCCCCACGCCCACACGGTGCCGTCCATCTTCACGGCGACCGAGTAGTCCGCCGCGGCCGACACGACCTTGACGTCGGAGATGCCGGACAGCCGGATCGGGACCCTGCTGTCGGTGGTGGTGCCGTTGCCGAGCTGTCCCTGGCCGTTGTCGCCCCAGACCCAGAGGTGACGGCCGCCGGCCATGACGAGGGAATGACGTCCACCGGCCGCCACCGCACCATGGACGGTCCATGGGCTCCAGTACGAGCCCACCTCGATGTCGGTCACCGTGATGCCCTCGCCCTTACCGCCGGGCAGCGAGTTCGCGGCATCGGCGTCCACACCCGTTCCCCCGGGCGCGCCGACGGCGTTGCGATAGTTCTGGTTGGGTCGCAACGGCTCGGCGGGGGCCTTGACGATGGGCTGGGCCTGGGCGATCTCGACCGAGGGCAACGCGTTCAGGTCCTTGAGCAGCCCTTCGATGCCCTTGGGGACATGGATGGTGAACCAGGAATTCAGGTCGGGCAGTTCGCGTCCGGTCCGCGCTTCCACCTTGATGCGGTGGTCGTCGATCTCCTTTTCGGGCCTGTTGTAGGAGGGCCGGATCTCGGCCCCCGGATACCGGGCCAGGATCGTCCGCAGCGCGTTGGCGTCTCCGTCGTCCTTGGCGACCGGCCGCTGGGCCCGTACCCGGACCTTGCGCTCGGCCTTGAACTTCACGGTCAGCTCGGTGGTAGAGAACCCCTTGGGCAGCGGCCCGCGGCTCCCGGGGATCCTCCCCTTGTCCTTGCCGTGGTCGTAGGCGGGCCTCGGCTCGGGGGCGGCGGCCCGGCTCGATGCCGTGGTCATCATGGGGAGGCCGCCGATGGCGAGCGCCAAGGCCACCGAGGCGAGCCTCCGCGGAACCGAACGACGTGAGGGCGGGCGCGGGCCCGGGGGTGCGGACATGAAAGTCTCCTTCAGAAAATGATCAACAATCCGAAAGAGGCTAACCGCCCAAGATCTTCAAAAGGAACGCGACGGAATACGGTGAACCCATCGATTTCCTTGGATCCATTGAGTCGATCTCTCGAACCGGCCATTGTAGGATCGATCACCCCGACGAGGTCGGCTCGCAGGGTCCAACGATAAAATCTTCCTTTCCATTTTCTCGAGCACCCTCCGGCCGGCGGATCGTCACAGGAACGAGGAATTGTGCGCGTTTTCCTCGGCTCGGGTCGGCGTCCGCCGGACGGGGCTGCCTGGTCGGCGACGCCGGTCATCGCCGCCGTGGCGGCATGGATGCCCTGCAGCGCGGGAGTTGGGGCCGCCTGGGCGTGGCCCTCCTGGGGCGGGTCGGTTTCCCGGCGGGGCGGCACTGCCGTCGTGGCCGGTGCTGCGGCTGCTGGGCGTTCGCCCGGCGTTCTCGGTGGCGGCGTGGGGACCGCCGTATCCCTCCTGGTCGGCTGGTTCGCGGTGCAGGCGCGGCTGCCGCTGGACCTCACCGGACCCGGCCTGTTCCCTGTTCGCCTTTGTCGGCTACGCGGCCTCGGCCCTGATCTGCGGACGCGGAGCGTCGCGGCCGTGGCGGATCGGCGCGCTGATCGCCGTCTCGGCTGTGCCGCCCGCCTCCTGGCTCGTCGCCGCGCAGGAGGAGGAGCGATCATGGGCGGCGCGAGACCGCTACCTTGCGGGCACCGGAGTCCCTCCGGCCGGCCCCGGACCTGCCCGGCTACGTGGTCAAAGGACGCCTCCCCTTTCGACCACGATTTCCACTACGCCCTCGTGCCCGCAGGGCTCGCCTCGGTGGGTGCGGGAGGGGACGCCTACACGGTGGCGACTTCCACCATGAGTGTGGGCGTCCGCCGGCTTCCGGCCCGCTTCGCGCCGCAGAAGCGCTGCAACCGGGACGACGCATACCCACCCGACCAGTCCAGCACGGCCGCCGGGCCGAGCCTGTGGCGAGGCTCGAAGGACCCGAGGAACGTCGTCTACCTGGCCCGGAGGAGGTCAGCGTGGCGCAGGGCGGCGACTCCATCGACGAGGAACGATGGCCTCCGTCCGGTCTCGTGTTACCGCGCTCCCGGCTGACGCTTTCTCCGCCACGGAATCCCGCCACGGAGCCCCGAGCGGGTCTGCCGTGGTCGGCCGAGCCTTGACGGCGCCACCGTCGCCCCCGGGATCCCTCCGACGACCTGAGCGCCGCAGGACGAAGGGCGTCGGAACGGCCCTTCACGCCGGTGGCGGGCTCGTGGTCAGGGGGCTCTCCACAGCCTGACCGTGCCGTCGTCGCCGCCGGTGGCCAGCGTCGATCCGTCCGGGCCGAACGCCACCGAACGGATGACGCCGGTGTGGCCTCCCACCGTGCCGATGGCGTGCGGGTCGCGCAGCGTCCACACCCTCACGTAGGCGTCATCGCCCCCGGAGGCGAGCAGCGCGCCGTCCGGACCGAACGCCACGGACCGCACCTCGCCGGCATGCCCGGAGAGGGTCGCCGTGCAGCGGCGGGTGGACATGTCCCACAGCCTGATCGTGGAATCGCTGCAGGCGGCGGCCAGCAGCGCTCCGTCCGGGCTGAACGCGACCGCCCGAACCCGGCCCATGACCTCGCTCAGGGCGCTGACGTGGGCTCCGGCGGACGCGTCCCACAGCCGGATCTCGTCCCGACGCCCGTTCACGGCCAGCGTCGAGCCGTCGGGGCTGAACGCCAGGCAGCTCACGCCCGGGCCGCCGCCCCGCAGCGCGGTGACGCGTCGTCCGGTGGCGACGTCCCACACCTTGACGGACCTGCCGCCGCCGGTGGCGGCCAGCCGAACGCCGTCCGGGGTGAACGCCAACGCGTCGATCCCGGCACCGTCGCCTTGAAAGGCGGCGCCGCTCCGGCCGGAGGCCACGCCCCACAGCCGGATCACGCCGTCACCGGCACCGGTGACGAGGGTCGCGCCGTCCGGGCTGAACGCCAGCCCACCGATCCGGAAGGTGTACTGATCGCGGAACTCACGGACCACACGGTGGGTGCCCAGGTCCCACAGGACCACCGCGTTGCCGTCCCCACAGGCGGCCAGGGACCCGCCGGCCGGGTTGAACGCCACCGTCTTGACCGCCCCGACCTCGGCGTTGTGCGTGAGCATGTGCGCGAGGCGCTTAGTGCGGGTGAGACGTCGAGGGCCCTTCCGCCGGACCTGCGGATCGGTGAGCGTCGAGGCCGACGGTGCCGGCGACTCGTTCCCGGGGCGAGGCGTCAGGGGGACGGGCCGAGCGGGGGGAACGGTCCGTGGGGCGGGAGTGGAGATCAGGGCGCGCAGGGTGTCGGCGACCTCGGTCGCGGATGCGGGGCGGTGGGTCGGGTCCTTGGCGAGCAGGCGCGCCACCAGTTCTCCCAGTTGGAGCGGCGCGTCCGGGCGCGACGCGGCGAGCAGGGGCGGGGGCTCGAGGAGGTGGTGGCGCATCAGGACGACCATCGACGGGCCGGTGAACGGAGGCCCGCCGGTCAGCAGGGCGTAGAGGGTGCAGCCGAGGGAGTACAGATCGGTGCGGGCGTCGGCGGCCTCGCCCTCGTACTGTTCGGGGGCCATGTAGGCGGGCGTGCCGAGGACACCGCCGGTCGCGGTGAGGCGAACGGAGGAGTCGGCGTACCAGGAGATCCCGAAGTCGCAGATCTTGACGCCGCCCTCGGTCAGCTCCATCAGGTTCGCGGGCTTGATGTCGCGGTGAACGACCCCCTTGCGGTGCGCGTACGCGAGCGCGTCGCACACCTGGGCCGTCAGCGTCGCGGCGCGGGCGAGCGGCAACCCGGCCGGCTCGCCGGGCCCGGGGGCGAGGAGCGTTGCGAAGCTGACGCCGTCGAGCATCTCCATCACGAAGAACGGGTGACCGTCGTGCTCGCCGATGTCGTGGACGACGGTGATGCCGGGATGCTGGAGGAGGGCGGCCGTCCTGGCCTCTCGCCGCAACCGGGCGTTCGGTTTCGGGTCGGGGTCCCGGTCGGCCAGCACGATCTTGATGGCGACCCGACGGCCCAGTGCTCGGTCCTCGGCCTGCCACACCTCGCCCATGCCGCCCCGGCCGAGCCGCCTCACCAGCCGATACTTGCCGCCGAGCACCATTCCGGACTCCACCGCACCACCTTCCCGGTGACCATCGACCGATGCGGCCTCGGCGGAATTCTTCCAGAGAGCACCTTTCCGGCGAACGGGTCTTCAGCCGCCGATCGGGGCCTGGCATGCCATGTGCACGAATTCGCCCACCCGGAGGGCGCCTCGAGTCGCGTTCCGGCGAACGGGGCGCCGAATGGGGGATGCGCGTCAGGTCGCCGCCGGCGGTGATGGGCGTCGGCATAGGCGGACGGGATACCGGCGATATTCGGCCGGCACCGTCCCGGTGGCCGAGGGCTCGGGGCGCGACCGCGTGGTCTTGTTTCACGTCGGTAGGCTTGGGTTCGGACCGGAAGGCGGGAACCATCGTTGAGTGCTCCGGATGCGCGATGGGTGCGCGATCTCGTTTATGAGGCATTCGCGGCCGAGGGCCGGGCGCCGTCCGTGGGGGAACTGGCACGCAGGACGCAGAGCACGGCCGGGGATGTGCTGGGCGTCCTGCGCGATCTCGCCGAGGCCCATGCCCTGGTCCTGACACCCGATGGGGATGCGGTGCGGATGGCGCACCCGTTCACGTCGGCCCCGATGGCGTTCGTGGTGACTCCCGTGGACGGCCATGACGACCGTCGCTGGTGGGGCGGATGCGCGTGGGACTCCTTTGGCATCGGCGCGGCCCTGCACCTCGACGTCCGGATCGACACGGCGTGCCCGCAGTGCGGAACCCACCTCTCATTCCCGACCGGCCCGGAGATCCCGCCGCCCGCCGAACTCGCCGTCCGCTTCCCGCGGCCCGCCGAGCAGTGGTGGGACGACGTGGTCGGTACCTGCACGATGATCCGCATGTTCTGCGACCGCGCTCACGCCGGGCGATGGACGGCGGACAACGCGCCGGGCAGCGGCCACATCACCGACGCGACGACCGTCTGGCGACTGGCCCAACCCTGGTACGGGGATCGCCTCGATCCCGGGTTCCGACCGCACAGCCGTGAGCACAACCAGGCGCTCCTTGAAGAATGCGGCCTGACCGGTCCGTTCTGGCGCCTTCCGTGACCGCTTGCCCAGCGCCTGGCTGAACGACATCGTGGCCGCCCATTTGATCGGGCGGCTCATGTCGGGCCGGCATAACGTCGACGCCTTCTAAGCACACCGTTCCATGGAGCTGAAGCGGCTGGTCGAGCGGGCGATGGGCATGGAGGCGATCCCCGGCGCGGAGCGGCCCGAGTCCGCCGCCGGCTAAGAGCCCGAGCCGGCGATCGCCGGGTGGGCCTTCCTTCTGAGCTGCGGGAAGGGGTCTCCCGGCCCGTTCGTCGCACCGTGGCGGACCTGCTCGTTCGGCGTCCGCAATCGCGACCACGAGGCCGCCGGCGGCGTTGGCGGCGGCGTTGGCGGCGGCCGGGCCGTGCTGCGAGCCGCCGCCCGACCGGGGCGGCCTCTCCTCGCGGCGCGTCGTCCGGCGGCGTCGCCCCGGCCGCCGGCCCCGCGCCCGACGAGGGGGCCGGCGAGCCCGACCCGGTCGCCCCGCGCATCTGCGACCTGCCGAGCGCCCGGTTGGGCGACGGCCTCGTCGCCGTGTCCCCGACGACCTGGCGGGCGGTTCCTGGCGCACTCGCGGTTGTCGGTCCCGGACGACCTCGGCGGCCCGAAGGGCCTGGTGAGTTGGAATGCGCACACCCGGGCGGGCGGTGCGTCGCGTCGGCCGACGCGCCGGACCCGGCCCTGAGGTGTCCATCACGGCAGGCCCGCTGAGCACCATCCCGGAGGAACGTCTCCAGCCGCGACCGAGGCGCTCAGGAGGGCGGGGTGACCGTTTCGCAGTTGACGGGCGGGACGCCGCCGACGCGGCAGGTGTCGTTGCCGACGCCGCCGTCGACCGTGCCCTGGTTGGAGCGGACGGTGAGGGAGTCGTCACCCTCGTCGCCGTGGACCCGGCCGCCCGCGCCGACGGTGGCGACGGTGATGGTGTCGCCCTCCTGGTTGCCCTCCACGACTCCGAGGACGGTCGCGCCCTGGTCGACGGTGATGGTATCCACGCCACGGGCCCCGCGGACGTCGGCACCGGCCGCCACCCGGGCCGTCGGGGTCAGGCGCAGGGTGTCGTTGTCCTGACCGCCTCGGACGTCGCCGAGGACGGCACCCTGGATCTCGAACCGGTCGGCCTGCATCTGGCCGTCGAGGGACGCCCCGACGCCGATGGAGCCGCCGCCGGTCACCGTGAGCCCGTCCGCACCGTCGCCGGCGCGGATGCGGCCGTTCATCTGGCCGGTGACGGTGATCCGGTCGTCGCCGGCGAGCGTGTCGACGATCGTCGCCTGGTCGACGTGCGAGCAGGAGACCACGTCGTTGCCGGCGGTGCCGAGGATGTTCGTCCCCGAGGCGGGCGTGCCGTTGACCGTGCAGGCGGTCTGGGCGTGGGCGGGGGTCGCGAGGCCGGTCAGGGCGAGTAAGCCGATCCCGGCGACGGCGGTGCGGCGCATCATCATTTCCTCCGCATATGTCGGATTACGTGCGAGAACGTGATTACCCGCGCGTCGGGTGGGCAATCGGGGCGCTCAGACGAGGGCCGGCGCGAGGAGCCGAAGAGCACGTGCTGCGAGGTCCACGTCCAAGAGGGGAAGCCGCACCCGGCCGCCTTCAGGAGGCCCGCACGCCGGTCGTTCCGGGCACCTCGAGCCGGCTCGGCACTTACGGAGAAGTCACCGGGAGCACCCTCGCGGATACTCGATGCATTGACCCGAAAACCGATGCGGTCAAGGAAGGCGACCCCATGGCCCAGGGCGGCGCGAGGGTGACGGTCGAGGAGCCGGCCGAGTTGGTGACGTGCGAGTCGCCCCTCGGGCCGGCGCCGCATCTGGGCGAGTGCGCGGAGCCAGCCGAGTTGGTGGCGTGCGAATCGGCCCCCGGGCCAGCGTCGCATCTGGGCGAGTGCGCGGAACCGGCCGAGTTGGTGACGTGCGAGTCGCCCCTGGTCGGCGCCGCATCTGGGCGAGTGCGCGAAGCCAGCCGAGTTCGTGGCATGCGAGTCGCCCCCCGGGCCGGCGTCGCATCTGGGCGTGTGCGCCAATCTGCCGCCGGCCCGGGGTCCCGCCGCGCTGGGAAGGACACCGCACCGAATCGTCCGCGAAGGCGTTCCCAATCTCCCCGACGGCCCCGCGCCGCGCCCCAGCACCACGCAGTCGGCCCCCGCCCGTTGCAGGAAGTCGCCGAGCTGGAGCCCTGAGGGCCCGGCTCCCACGATGACGTACCGACGGGCTCCGCGTCTGCGGGCATCGCGAGCCTCCACGGCGCGAGACGTCCGTTCAGTCCACCATCGGCGCGCCCCGCATCCACCCCATTGACCGGATGCGGCCCCACCCGTCAGACGAGCGTCGACGGCAGTCACCGGCGCGCCGCTCAACGTCCTACGGCCCCCGGCGCTCTCACTTTCCTCAGGCGGACACTGACCGAGCGCGTTCTCATGGTTGATCGAGTTCACGTGTGATCTACTGAGAGGCCCCCGATCGGACGGTTGGAGCGCCAGGGCGATGGACAGGGCGATCGATCGCTGGGCCGGGCATCCGCAGTTGCGCGGCAACCCCGAGGTCGTGCGACTCTCCGCGAGCCTGCTGGATCGGTCGGCGCGGGACTGCGCCGACTTCGCGGCGCTCAAGGCGCGGACGGCGCTGTGGCCCCGGGCTCAGGAGCGCAGGCGGTACGCGCCGTGGGAGACGTTCCCGCTCGGGTTGGTGACGGCGGCGTTGGACGCGGTGGAGTTCGAGGGCGTCGAGGTGGACGCGGCGGTGGCGGAGGCCGTCGCGGGCAACCGGTCACGGGTGCATCCGGGTGTCGAGGTCTGGGTGCGGCACGCGTGTCGGGCGTTCCTGCAGGCGGCCGAGTGGCTGGACGACGAGCTGGAGGCCGACGGGGTCGAGCTCGTTCCCGAACGGCTGCCGCGGGTCGTGCAGTCGGGGTCGGCGGCCGAGCTGCGGATGCTGACGGCGTGGGGCCGCTGGTACGGGTCGCGGGACGGCGCCGTTCGGGAATTCCGGCGGCTGCGGATGAGCCGGACGCGGTCGGCGGTCGAACCGTCCGACGAGGCGATCGCCTTCGTGGTGGCGGCGGGGCGGCGCGCGGTGGGGCACGTCTACCGGGACGCGCCCGTCGAGGTGGTGGCGGACGACGACGCGCCCGCCCGGATCCGGGTGGTCGAGGTCGGACTGGCGGCGGACGTGCGGCCGCGCGTTCTGGTGGACGCGACGCCCGAGGAGGTCCGGCACCGCTATCTCGAAGGGGTCAGGCCGCTCGCCCAGGGCGTCACGGTCGGCGGTTCGCGAAGTCCGGGGTCCGACTGTGCGGAGTGCAAGCTCCGGACGTCGTGCGACGACCTACCCCACGTCGCGGGCCTGCTCGATCTCGACGCCCCGGGGACGCACCGGCGTACGTGGTCGGTCACCGCCGGCCGCCACTACCTGGTGTGCCCGGCGCGGGCCCATCTCCGCGACGTCCGGCTGCCCGCCGAGTCGCCGGTCGACGGCTCTGCGGTGCGGCGCGGGGTGGCCGTCCACGAGTGGCTCGAGGTGGCGCATCGGCGGGGACGCCCGTGCGGGCCCGCGGACCTGCCCGATCCGGGCTCGGCCGACCTCGGGATCGCGTCCGCGATCATGACGCCGGAGGAGTACGCGGAGTCACGGCCGTACCTGCTCGCGCACCTGGCGGTGTGCCCGCTGGCCGGGTCGGGCCGGGTCACGGAGGTCACGGCGGAGCCGACGGTGGCGGTGTTCGATCCGGCGGCGGACGTGCTCGTGCTCGCCCATCCCGACCTGCTGCGGCGGGTGGACGGCCGGTTGATGTACCGCGAGCAGAAGACGACCGTACGGCCGCTGCCCGGCGGGACGACGGCCGAGGTGTTCGAGCAGGTCCCGCAGTTGGCGCTGGCGGCGCTGCTCATCGCGCACGGGGTGTTCGGGGAGTCCTCGGGGACGGTCGAGCTGGAGGTGATGACCCCTTCCCTCGCCCATGTCCTCGCGTTCGACGCGGGCGACCCTGCGGTGCTGGAGGCGGCGCGGCGGCAGATCGCCCGGATGGTGCACGCGTGGCACGGCGACACCGAGTTCGCCGCGCGCCCCGGGCCGTACTGCGAACGCTGCCCGGTGGCCCGCTGGTGCCCGGCGCCGCGCACACCCTCGACGGCTGTCGGACCGATCGAGGTGGACGGGGTCCTCATCGACCCGCGCACCGGGGAGATCCTCGACGCGCCCGGCCCCATCACCGGACGCGCCGCCGACCTGTCCTCGGCCCTCGGCGAACCCGACGGGGACGACACCCCGCCTTTCTGACTCACGGCTTATGACGATCTTGACTGTGCCCGCAGGTCCCCGAACACCGGGGCCCGCGCCGTTTTCAAGATCGTCCCATTCTGTTCCGAATTCGATTCGGCGGACTGCGCGGGGCGGTTTCCGCAGAGCCTGCCGGCCGCGACGCCGGAACGGGGAACACGCGCCGTCGCCGCCCGCGCCGCGCTCAGGACGGGCCGCCGTTCACGGTCATGCCCGACGCCTCGGGATGCGGCTCGTCCCAGAGCACCCTGTACAGGGCGGCCACGTTGGCGGCCAGGTCGTCCAGGTCCTGGTGCCTCGGCAGAAGCCGACGCAGCGCCTCGAGCCGGGCCCGGGCGTCGCCGCGCTCGCGGATCAGCAACGACACCTCGCTCTCGACGAGGTCGAGGAAGTCGTCGACCTCGCCCTCGTCATATCCCGGCCGGAGCCTCGTCGTGGAAAAGCGTTTGCCCCGAACAGCATCGGGGGTCAGCCTGAAGCCATTCATGCCGCGGGTTTTAGCACACTCGACACCAGGGAAGCGGCGGGTTTGCGCGTACTGAGCAGAACCCCTTCAAGAATCCAACATCACCCGCCCGCAAAGCCGTCGACGAGTGAGTAGCGCCACCCCGCCCCGCGCCCCCTGCCTTCCGTGAGCACTCCCGTCCCCAGAACGCTCGCCGGGCACCACCCACCCGCGCTCTCCCCCAGCACACCCCCGACCGCACGCCACCCGGCCCACCCCAGACCCCTCGCGCCCCTAACCCACGACGCTCACACCTGGACCTGCACCGCCGGACCCACGGGCTCACACCCCAGCGGCCCAGGACCACGTAACCCCGGCACCTCGCTCCCCAGACCCACGGGTACTCGCCACCAGCCACCCATCACCGCGTAACCCCCGAAACCTCGCTCCCAGATCCCCCGGGTGCTCGCACACCAGCGGCCCACGACCACGTAGCCCCGGGACCTCGCTCCCCAGACCCACGGATGCTCGCCACCAGCGACCCACGACCGCGTCCCGCCGGAACCTCGCTCTCCAGACCCCCGGACGCTCGCACCCCAGCCACCCACGACCACGTAACCCCGCAACCTCGCTCACCAGACCCACGGATGCTCGCCACCAGCGACCCATCACCGCGTAAGCCCGGAACCTCACTCACCAGATCCCCCGGACGCTCGCCACCAGCCACCCACGACACGTAACCCCGGAACCTCGCTCTCCAGACCCCCGGACGCTCGCACCCCAGCGGCCCGACCACGTAACCCACCGAAGCCCCCATCTGCCGCCGAACGCGAACCCGTGGAGCCCCTCGTTCACACTCGCGGCCGGGCGCCGGTCCCTCCCAGGTCGCGGAGCCGTCGGGCCGCATCCTCGGGGAGGACGTCGTTGATGAAGGCGCCCGCCGCCGACTCGCTGGCGGCCAGGAACTTCAGCTTGTCCTCGGCGCGCTGGGACGTGAACACCCGCAGCGACAGGTGCGCCTGCTCGCGGCTCCTCCGAACGGGGGCCTGCACGACGTGGGCGACGTATGGGGGACGCGGGTCGAAGAGACGGTCGAACCTGTCCAGGACCTCGGCGTACAGCATCATCAGCTCGACGCGTTCTCGCTCGTCGAGGGCTTCCAGGTCGGGTACGTGGCGACGCGGGTAGACGTGGACCTCGAACGGCCAGCGGGCCGCCTCGGGCACGAAGGCGATCATCCGCTCCGTCTCCGCGACGACGCGTACCGCCGCCCGTTCCTCCGCCGCCACCATGGAGCAGAACAGGCAGCCGCCTTCTCGGCGGCGGAACCGCTCCGCCGACTCCAGGGCACGGGCGAGGGTGGCGGGCACGAAGGGGTACGCGTAGATCTGGCCGTGGGGATGCTGCAACGTGGCCCCGATGCCGGCGCCCTGGTTCTCGAAGATGAAGACGTACTCCACGCCGGGCAGGGCGGACAGGGCTCGCGTGCGGTCCGTCCAGGCGCGCATGACCGTATCCAGCCGGGCGGCCGGCAACGCCCCGAACCGCGCATGGTGGTCACTCGTGAAGCAGACCACCTCACAGCGCCCCCCGGCCGGACCGCCCAGCGACGGGAACCGGTTCTCGAAGGCCACCACGTGGTAGTCGGCGGCGGGGATCTCCCCCGTGCCACCGCCTCGGGACGGGCACAGCGGGCATTCCTCCCGCGTGGGCAGATGGGTACGGATCTGGCGATGCGCCGCGATGACGACCCAGTCGTCCAGCACCGGGTCGTACCGAACCTCCGAACGCGGCTCCGGACGTGGCAGCGACCGCGGATCGGGAACGCTCCGGTCCAGTCCCGGCACATCGTCGAAGTAGATGATCTCCCTGCCATCGGCCAGCCGCCCCACGGTGCGCCGCCCGTCGACGCCCCCCGCAGCCCCTGCCGTCGCCTCGGTGTCGATGCCGTGCCCCCCGTCCCCTCCACCTGCCCGCCCCCGGGCGCAGCCGAACGTCCGCCCTACGCGAGGACGAGAATGCCAGGCATCCACCCCATCCTGCCCACCGCCCACGCATCAGCCGCAAACCCCCACACGCTCCCGCCGTCCAGGCGGGGCGCCCGGGCCCCTGCACCACGAGCCATCGGGCACGGCGCTGTCACTCAGCCCCAAGCGGTTCCGCTCACATCGGGCCGAGGTCAGAGTGGGCATTCACAACCGACGGCACGCGCCCCGCAGCCTGGACGACCACAAGGCACGACCACGGTCACCACCTGCCGCCGCGGGCGTGGGCACCACCTGTCCCCGGGACGTAACCGACGCAGAGCATTCGCGCAGGCCGTGCTCGGGTCGAACTCACCGACTGGCTGCATCCAACGAACGGAATGCACAAGAATCAGGTGGCAGGCGCCAGTGCCATTACGGACGTCACCAGCATAAAGGACGCGCCCCGCACACCTCGCATGTGCAGACATCACCGCCCCTGGAACACGGCCGGTCGATCCAGCACAACAGGACCAAGGCCCCAACGACAGCCCGAGCACCATTTCCCAGCCCCAATCATCCAGAGACGAAACCGCCTTTCCCCGTAACCCGACGACTTCACCGGGAAACCCGCAAAAGATTCCCCCTCGCTCAAGGCCGGCCCCTGCCATGGCGCGGCTTCTCCAGAAGGTGGAACGCTCCTCAAGGTCGTCCCGCCGCTCGAAAGGCGCCTGGTGCTGCGGACGGACCCAGAAGCGGTAACCCGGAGGGATGCCCTGTCACTCGAAGCCCATCTCGTCCGTGGCGCCAGCCACCCAAGACGGAACTCCCAACGCCGACGCGACGTTCCGCCTCGCCAAGGCCCACCTCAAGACGCCGAACGCTCCTCCTCGAAGGCGTCGTCCCGCTCAAGGGCGGCCCTCGACGTGGCCAGGGTCCGGAGGGCGCGGGTCAGGGGCCGCGTGTCAGGTGGGTTGGCGGTGGGGTCGGTCAGGTAGTCGGAGCACCTCTGAAGCCAGTGGTCGATGGTGCGCTCCGCGCGGGTGGCGTCGCGGTGGGCGGAGTCGAGGGCGGCGGTGCGCCGGAGCTCCACGATGGCCGCCCTCAGGTCGCGGTCGGCGGCCAGGCGTTTGACCTCGGCCAAGGGATATCGGCCCAGTTGGTCGGGGGTCAGGCCGTGGTGGGCGGCGATGCGGGTGAACTGGTCGCTTGAGCAGCCGAGCAGGGTGGCCGCGCCCTTGGCGTGGACCGTGTCGAAGAGGGCGCCCTTGCGCGCCCGGACGGTCTCGGTGACGTGGTCGGCGTCGAGGCCGTCGAGGTCGTGCGGGTCGTACAGGGCGCGGCCCTGGTAGTGATCGATGAGGGGCAGCGCGCCGGCGACGACGAGGGCCTCGACGTCGGCGCGTTCGACGTCGAGGCCGATGCGGACGGAGAGCCGTTCGGCGGCCTTGATGGCGCCGATCGGCGGCTCCTCTCCCAGGGCCGACCGGATGTCCGTCGCGCGTCGGGCCGTCTCCTCCACCAGGGCCGCCGACCAGCGCCCGCCCGTCAGGTCGGGAGGCGGGACGAGCCCGCGCTCCCCCGCGAGTCGGAGCTGCCAGCGGGCGAGGTCGAGCCTGGAGGCGAGCCGGCCGAATCCGCAGCCGTCGCCGTTCGTGAACTCCGCCATGATCGTGAACCCTTTCCGTGAGGTGTTGCGGTCCATCGTCGTGCGGCGGGAGAACACCCGAAAAGCGGAACGCGATTCTGTGGACAGACGTCGATCGTTGCCGAGGCAAATGTCCGAAGCCTGCCGATATGAACAAGGCCACACAGCGGACATCTGACGTTCATCGCAGGAGCAATGACGCCCCACGCCGCCCCTTATTACACTCGGCGATGCCGCGGCAACGGATCGTCTTCACACCCCCCTTCAGGAGACATCTTCGATGGAACGCCGTACCTTTCTCCGTGCCTCGGTCGCCGGGGCGGGAGCCGTCGCATTCTCCGGCGGCCTCTGGCAGAACGCCGCATTCGCCGCCCCCGCGCAGAACGCGGCCGGCCCCTACGGATCGCTCCAGGCGGCCGACGCCAACGGCATCCAGCTCCCCGCCGGCTTCACCAGCCAGGTCGTGGCCCGTTCCGGTCAGACGGTCCCCGGCACCTCGTACACGTGGCACGGCGCACCCGACGGCGGAGCCTGCTTCGCCGACGGGAGCGGCTGGATCTACGTCTCCAACGCCGAGCTGAGCGCCCCGTCCGGCGGCGCCTCCGCCCTGCGGTTCAACTCCAGCGGCACCGTCACCTCCGCGTACCGCATCCTGAACGGCACCAGCCGCAACTGCGCGGGCGGTGCCACGCCCTGGAACACCTGGCTCTCCTGCGAGGAGGTCGACACCGGCCGCGTCTGGGAGACGTACCCCTTCGGCGGCACGGCCGTGGTCCGTCCCGCGATGGGGCGCTTCAACCACGAGGCCGCCGCCGCCGACCCGGTGCGGCGCGTCATCTATCTCACCGAGGACAAGAGCGACGGGTGCTTCTACCGGTTCGTGCCCACCACCTGGGGCGACCTGTCCTCGGGGACGCTCCAGGTCCTGAAGGCGGGCACCGGGACGTCCGGCTCGTTCACCTGGGGAACGGTCCCGGACCCGGACGGCTCCCCCACGGCGACCCGCAGCCAGGTCTCCGGCGCCAAGCGGTTCAACGGCGGCGAGGGCTGCCACTACGCCGACGACACGGTCTGGTTCACCACCAAGGGGGACAACCGGGTCTGGCAGGTCAACCTGGCGACCGGCACCTATGAGCTGGCGTACGACGACAGCCTCGTCAGCCCCGGGACGCCGCCGCTGACCGGGGTCGACAACGTCACCGGCTCCGGCTTCGGCGACCTGTACGTGGCCGAGGACGGCGGCAACATGGAGATCTGCATGATCACGCCGGATGACAAGATCTCGGTCTTCCTGCGGATCAACGGCCAGAGCTCGTCGGAGATCTGCGGCCCGGCGTTCAACCCGGTGGGCAACAGGCTGTACTTCTCCTCCCAGCGCGGCACCTCCGGCTCCTCCTCCGGAGGCATCACGTACTGCGTCACCGGCCCGTTCCGCACCTGACCCCCCGTGGCCGCGCGCACCCACCCTCCCGTGCGCGCGGCCACACCCTCACGGACCGTCCTCCCCCACGCCCTCCGGACATGGCCCCCGATGTCCGGAGGGCGTCGGCCTAAACTGCGGATCATGCGGCGACCGTCCAGCACGGTGATCGTGGTGGTGGGGGACGACGCCGGAGCGGTCGTCTCCGGCCTCGACGCCCTGCACAACGTGCGCGCGGCGCCCCGGGGAGAACGAGCCCCCGCCGAGCACACCGCCCACGCGGCCCACACCGCCGCGACCTACTACGTCGTTCTCTCCCCTGAGGAGATGCCCCCCACGAGGCGGCACTGGTGGCTGGGCGTGCTGTCGGGGGCCGCACCCTCCCGTGTCGTCCCCGCCCGGCCGTCCACGGCCGTGGTCGCCGACGCGTTGGGGCGGCTGTCGGTCGGACGGTGGTGGCCCGCCGACCTGGAGGGGTGGTTGCGCGGACTCCCCCGTGTGGTCCCCGACCGCGCCGGGCCCCGCATCTGAGCGGTACGGGCGGCACCGGGTACGGGCGACGTCTCCCGTTCTGGGGCCTCTCCCCGGGGGAGGGCGCACAGGCCCCAAAGGGGGTGTGCGAGGGCGGAAGACGGCGGGCATTCCGGCGCAAGGAGCCCGAATCACTGGGATCGGTGGCGAGTGGATCGCTTTCCGTAATCCAAGCCCTGTGTTCGAGCGTCTCAACCTGTGTACGATCAGCGCCCTTACGGTTACGTGAAGCCACCTCCCAGGACACCATGAACCGCCTCATCGCAGTGTTCCGAGCCGCCCCACGGGTTACCGGCGTCCCGCGGTGCGTGCGCGGGTCGTTGGGCTGCGCGGTGCTCGTCTTCCTCCTCTCCTCCCTGGGCGCGAGCCCGTCCCACGCCGCGACGGTGGAGACCTCTCCGCGAACGTGCCAGGAGATCGGGAGGGTCGCCGGCCAGCAGGCCCGGGAGGTCTGCATGCAGATCTGGCGATCCGCGAAGCGGGACGGGCGGCAGCACGAGCACCTTCCCCCCGGGCTCCGTCGCAAGTCCGGCGGCCCGTCCCGCGAGCGTTCCGGGCCCTCACGTCGGCACGGCCCCGAGCCGGCCCCCTCCCGGCGACGGGACGGCGCTTCCACCCCGTCCCGGGCGCCCGGCGAGGGCGTGCGCCCCACGACCATCTGGACGTCGCCCGTTCCGTCCCCTGGGCCCCGGGCGGTCACCGAAGAGCCCCTGAACGGGTCGTTGCCGCCGATCCCGCTGCTGGGGCTGCTGTTGTTGATCCTGCCTCTCGCCGTGGTCGGCCTGACCGTACGCCGACGCGCTTTGGCGCCCGTCCTCGCGGTCGGAGGGCTCGCCGCCCTCGCGACGTCGGCGGCACCGGCCCGCCGTGTCGCGCTACGGGACGTTCCGGACCCGTTCGCCGTCCCCGTCCTCGCGCTCGACGGGCAGGGCGGGACGGGGGTGGCGCGGTCGCTCGTCCTGTCCGCGCTGGAGACGGCCGACGAGACGTGCCTGGTCGTGCTGCCGTGCGCGGACGCGATGGCCTTGTTCGGGCTGGACGAGGACGATCTGCTCGACGAGAGCCTGGAACGACTCTTCCTCCCCGGGACCCTGGACGCGGCGCTCGCCTTCCTGGAGACGGAGCTGAGCATCCGCGACGGCTCGGCCGCGATCGGCACCGAGCCCAGGCTGCTCCTGGTCGCCGACTGCGAGCGGCAGGGGCCGCGCATCGCCGGTCTGTCGGACCGCCACCCCGGGGGCTTCTCGGCGGTGGTCCTCGGCGACTGGCCGGACGACCAGGTCACCATCGCCGAGGACGGGCAGGTCTCGCTCCCGCTCTCCCTCGCCGGCCGGCTGCCCGAGCACGTCCAGCCGATCTCCCGTTCCGAGGCCCGTGACCGCCTCGCCGCGCTGGCCCGGGCCGGCGACCGCAGACCCACCAGGCCCAAGCGCCGACGCCGACGCTGAGGCGCGGCCCCGCTCCGCATCCGGGGCGAACAAGGGACGAAACGGGACGTCGCCGGCTACGGTCTTGTCCCATGGACGGAAGTGGTGAAGGCGGCGGCGTCCGCGGCTCGCTCGGAAGGGTGCTGACGGACATCGCCGCCGAACGGGCGGCGCAGGACACCCTCTGGGGCGTCCGCGATCTCCCCGACGGGACCGGCGACCGATACGGGGAACGTGCGGAGGAGGCCGAACGGGAGGCGGCCGCCGCCTCCTCGGAGGGGCGGCTCACCTGGCGCCTGCTCCTGACCGAGGAGTTCTGGGAGGCTCTCGCCGAGAGCGAGCCCGAACGGCTGCGGGAGGCACTGGTCCAGGTCGCCGCCGTCGCGGTCCAGTGGGTGCAGTCGCTCGACCGCAGGAGCGGGGCGATGGCCCACCGCCCCAGGCTCCGTGGGGGGCGTCCCGAGAAGCTCGTCCGGGACCGGATCCCGGAGATCATCCAGGCCGCCGGCCGGCGACCGGAGACCCGGGTCACCGAAGGCGGCGAGTACCTCGCCTTCCTGCGCGCCAAGTTGTACGAGGAGGCCGGAGAATACGTGGCCGGCGGCGATCCCACCGAGCTGGCCGACGTACTGGAGGTCGTGCTCGCCCTGGCGTCGCACCACGGAATCGAGCCCGAAGCCCTTGAACGCATGCGGGCGGCCAAGACCGCCGAACGCGGCGGGTTCAGCGAACGCGTCCTGCTCCGCCTGCCCGAGCCCGAAACCCGCCAAGCCGCACCGCGCACCCGCCACGCCGTACGCGCCCTCCTCTTGGACGAGGACGGCCGTCTGGTGCTGTTCCACCGGGTCAAGCCGGGCCTCCCGCCCTACTGGTCGACTCCCGGCGGCGGGGTCGAGCCCACCGACGCCGGACCGGAGGAGGCGCTCCGCAGAGAGCTGGACGAGGAACTCGGCGCGACCGTCGGGCCGCTGCGCCAGGTCTTCGCCTACGCCGAACAGACTTTGGGCCTGCACTACCTCAGCACGTTCTACCTGTGCCGCCTGACGTCGCTCGACCTCTCCCGCAGGCACGGCCCCGAATTCGACGACCCGTCGAAGGGCACCTACGACGTGGACCGCGTCCCCTGCACCTCCAAGGCGATCGAGGCCCTCGACCTCTTCCCCGCCTCCCTGGCCGCCTACCTCCGCGACCACGCGGAGGACCTACCGACCCTGCTCCCCCACCGGTAACCCGCCCCAGCCGCGTGGGCCAACCTCCTCCCCCGCGTGGAGCCACCTCGTCTCGGAACCCGCGAACGCCGAAGCTCACAAGCCCCGCCCCGAGGTCGGCACACCGAGACGGACCCGCCCGCCGCGACCGACGTGGCAGACCAACGTGGGCTGACAGAGGCCGGCCCGACCGACCCAGCCAGATCAGGATGGCCGGACCCGCGCGGACGAACCGAAGTGGGCGCACCGGGACTGACCCGCCCAACGAGGAACTCGGCTGCACAAGCCCCGCCGGGGCGCGGCGATCACCGTCGGCCGGACCGACGTGGCTGAACGGGCACGGCCCAGGCCGAGGCGGTCGGATCGACGTCGGCCCGACCGCGGTGGCCGAACACCCGTGGGCCATGCCAAGGCGCGCGAGTCAAGGTGGGCGGACCACCCGAGGCCGAACGGGATTCAGCCCTGCCGAGCTGCGTCGAGCGACCTGGGGACGACATCCCTGACCGAAACAGCGCCAGCCCGCCGAAGTGACCGGATCAACATGAGGGCGGACCGCCGCGGCCGAATGGGCGGGCGTCCCAAACGGCCTGACCACCGAGAGCACGGCCGCCATGAACCGACGACCAAGACCGCACCGACGCAGGCCCGGTCAAGGTGCTCGAACCGAGGCGACTGGACAGGCCCGGCCGACCCGAACGCCCCAGCACGGAGGGTTTGATGGCCGCGGCCCGACGGCTCAGGTCGAAGGGGGCGCGAGCCCGGCCGAGGCTCGCAGATCGACATGGGAACGACCTCCCTGCCTGAACACGCGCGGGCCCGCCGAAGTCACCGAATCGACGTGGGACGGGTCGCCGTCGCCGGACGGGCGTGGCCGACCTAGACGGCCCGACCCCCGAGGGTCCGACCCCCATGGCACGCCGCCCGCCATCACTGCACCGGCGCGGGCCCGGCCGAGGTGCGCGAACCGACCTGGCTGGACGGGTACGGGCGGGTCGAAACGGCCCGGCCGCCGGGGGCCCGGTCGTCGAGGACGGTCGCAGTGGAACCGGTCGCTGTGGATTCGGTGGATCCGGTCGCGGTGGGCCCGGTCGCCGAGCGACGGTCGCGGTGGGGCGGCTGGGGCGGCGGGGTGGGCGTGGCTCGGCGGGTTAGCCGTGTGGCCCGATCGTCGAGCGACGGTCGCGGCGGGCTCGGTGGGCCCGGTCGCAGTGGAACCGGTCGCTGTGGATTCGGTGGATCCGGTCGCGGTGGGCCCGGCCGCCGAGCGACGGTCGCGGTGGGCGGCTGCGGTGGCAGGGCGGGGTGGGCGTGACGCGCGAGGGTCCGGCGAGGGAGAGTCTGATCGGATGGTGGACCGCGTGGTGCGGTGGGGGTCGTTGCGAGCGTGGCTCGGCGGGTTGGCCGTGTGGGCCCGGTCGCGGTGGGGCAGCTGCGGCGGCGGGGCAGGGTGGGCGTGACGCGCAAGGGACCGAGGGTGGGTCGGAGCCGGTGGTGGGGCCACGTGGTGCAGGTGTGGGGTCGTTGCGAGCGTGGCCCGGCGGGGCCGGGGTGGAGGAGCGCCGCGGGGTTGGCCGTGTGGGCCGGTCGTCGAGCGACGGGCGCGGTGGGCCCGGTCGCCGTGGCCCGGTGGATCCGGTCTCGATGGCCCAGTCGCCGAGCGACGGTCGCGGTGGGGCGGCTGCGGTGGGGCAGCTGCTGTGGCGGGGCGGGGCGGGGCGGGTGGGGTGGGGTGGGCGTGACGCGCGAGGGGCCGGGCGAGGGTGAGTCGGATCGGAGGGTGGACCGCGTGGTGCGGTGGGGGTCGTTGCGAGCGTGGCTCGGCCGGGCCGGGGTGGGCGAAGCGCCGCCGGGTTGGCCATGTGGGCCGGTCGCCGAGCAACGGTCGCCGTGGGCCCGGTGGAACCGGTCGCGGTGGGCCCGGTCGCCGAGCGACGGTCGCGGTGGGGCGCCTGCGGCGGTGGGGCGGGGCGGGCGTGACGCGCAAGGGTCCCGGCGGGGGTGGGTCGGATCGGAGGGTGGACCGCGTGGTGCGGTGGGGGTCGTTGCGAGTAGGGCTCGGCGGGGCCGGGGTGGGGGGAGCGCCGCCGGGTGGGGTGGGGGGAGGTGGGTTGTGGGGGTCTCGGGGTGGGGTGGGGGTCAGCGGAGGCCGGCGAAGAGGTCGTTCTCTTGGGTGGGGGCGTCGATGCGGCAGATGCGGCGGACGAAGTGTTCGTGGCCGAAGGCGAACTGTTGGATGTCCTCGGGCAGTTGGAGGAGGAACATGCTGTCGCCCTGGCTGGCGTGGGCCTGGAGGGCCTTGCGCTTGTGCTCGACGTAGGCGGAGACGTCCAGGGTGCAGGTGATCAGCTCGTCGGGGGTGCCGAACTCCTCGGGGAGCTCGTCCTCGCCCATGTCGATGCCCTGCTCCTTGGCGTAGGCGAACATCTGGGCGATGCCGGAGCGCGGGATGGCCGAGTAGTAGAGCTTGTCGGGGATGCCGGTCAGCTCGGTGGCGGCCATGGCGATGCGGTGGGCCTGGATGTGGTCGGGGTGACCGTACCCGCCGATCTCGTCGTAGGTGACGACGACCTGGGGGCGGTACCGCTCCATGAGGGCGGCCAGGCGGCGCGCGGCGTCGTCGAGGGGGATGTTGGCGAAGGCGTCGGGGGCGTGGTTGGTGTCCCAGCCGTCCATGCCGGAGTCGCGGTAGCCGAGCAGCTCGACGTCGCCGATGTCGAGGTGGGCGGTGGACTCGCGCAGCTCGCCGAGGCGCCTGCGGGCGACGTCCTCCTGGTCGTGGGCGGGGTCGCCGGGCTTGACGCCGCCGGGCCCGTCGCCCTGTTCGCCGTTGGTGCAGGTCACCAGGACGGTCCTGACACCCTCTCCGGCATAGCGGACGAAGGCCCCGCCGGTGCCGATCACCTCGTCGTCGGGATGAGCGTGCACGGCCATCAGAGTGAGTTCGCGATCCATGAGTCCCCGTGTCCCTGGAGTGGTGGTCGTTCGACGCGGCCACTGTACTCAGCGGCACCGACATTTCCGCGGCCGTGATGCGCCTCGCACCGTCGGAGGCGGGCCGTGCGCGGGCCGTCAGGCGGCGTGCTCCTGGGAGGCGGCCTCCTTGGCGGTCAGGTCGGCGTCGGTGAGGCGGTGGCGCGGCGGGTCGAAGGGGAAGCGGGACTCCTCCTTGAGACCGTCGATGATGAGGAGTTCGCCGGGCTCCAGGAGCCGCCAGCCGGGGTCGTCGTCCATCGGCTCGCTCGCCACGACGTAGGCGGGGACGGCGCGGTCGGGGGCGGTGACGTCGACCGCTCCGGGCTCGTGCGGGGAGGCCAGGTGGCGGACGTGGCCGGGACGGCCGCTGATGCCGTCGCCCTTGGGGGGCAGCGCCCACAGCTCGTTCGACTCGGGGTAGCGCAGGGCCCAGAGGCGGTGCGCCTCGGCGAGGAGGATGTTGAGGGAGTAGACCGGCAGCTCGGCGCCGATGCGGCGGACGGCCTCGATGAGGCCGGTGGTGGTGTCGCCGCAGCGGCGGATCTCCGAGGTGATGTAGGCGAAGACCATCTCCGAGTCGGTGTGGCCCTCGATGAGCACCTTGTCGACGTCCGTGAGCCAGGACCCGAGCACGTCCAGGCCCTTGACGACGCCGTTGTGGGCGAACAGCCGGTCGTACATGTCGAACGGGTGGCAGTTGTGGACGTGCACGGCGCCCGTGGAGGCGTACCGGATGTGCGACACGAACGTGTGGGAGACGATGTGCCGGGCCGTGAGCGCGAAGTCGGCGTTCTCGAAGGCGGGCAGCGGCGCACGGTCGCGCACCGGCTCGTCACCCAGGGAGAACCAGCCGAGACCGACCCCGTGCGGCATCCGGCGGCTCTGCTCCTTGAGGCTCTGCGGGGCGTCCAGCAGCCAGAACGCCGCCTGGACCCGAGGCCCTCCGGTGGTCATCCCGAACAGTCGACACATGTCCCCACCATGCCATCCAAAGTCGGATGTTCGCACGGAGCAAACCCCGAGGCGACGTCAGATACGAAGCACACGGCGAACCCCCACCTCAGGAGGCATGGTGCTGCGAGGCGGCCTCGTGCGGGCTGAGGTCGTCCCGGGAGAGCCGGTGGGCGGGGGCGTCGAAGGGGAAGCGGGAGTCCGCCTGTAGCCCGTCCATGACCAGCAGCTCCCCAGGGTCCAGGAGACGCCAGGCGGGGTCGTCGTCCATCGGCTCACTGGCGACGACGTACGCGTGCACCGGGCTCTCGGACGTCCCCACGTGGACGGACCCGCGTTCACGTCGTCCCGATAGATGCCGCACCTTGTCCGGGCTGCTGAGACCGGTCTCCTTAGGGGGCAGCACCCACAACCGGTGGGTGTCCGGGTAGCGCAGCGCGTACACCCGTCCCCTCTCGGCGAGGATGACGTTCAGCGCGTAGAGCGGCAGTTCCGCCGCGATGCGACGGATGCCCTCGACGAGACCGGTGGTCGTGTCGCCCCGGCGGCGCATCTCGGCGGTGAGGTAGGCGAAGACCAGCTCGGAGTCGGTCTGCCCCTCGACCAGCGCGCGGTCCACGTCGGTCAGCCAGGAGTTCAGCACGTCGAGGCCCTTGACCACGCCGTTGTGCGCGAACAGGCGGTCGTGCATGGAGAACGGCTGGCAGTTGTGCACGTCCACCGCCCCCGTCGAGGCGTACCGGATGTGCGACACGAACGTGGAGGACTCGACGTCGCGGGCCCCCTTGGCGAACTCGGTGTCCATGTAGGCGGCCATCGGCGCGCGGTCGACGACGGGCTCGTCGCCCGAGGAGAACCAGCCCAGGCCGACGCCGTCGGGCATCCGACGGCTCTGCTCCTCGAGGCTGTCGGGGGCGTCCATCAACCAGAACGTCGCCCGGATCCGCGGCCCTCCGGTGGCCATCCCGAAAAGTCGGCACATGCACTCCCCCTGCCCACCGCACGGCCGGGCACGCCTCGGGCCGGGCCGACCCTTGGAAAAGTGATATCACTTTGCTAGATTCGTGACATCGACCAAGGGAGACGCGATGGAGTCTGCGACCGTGAACGTGACCATGCCGGAGCCGCCGATCTCGGAGCGGCCGGCCCGCGACCTGAACGGCTGGCCGATGACGCTCCTCGTGCTGCTGCTGGTCCTGGGCGGCATCGGGCTGATCGGCGGCGGCGGGGTGATGCTCGGCGCGGTCGGGATCACCCTGATCGTCGTGGGCGCGGTCGCCGTGGTGGGCGGCCTGGTGGTCGCCGGCGGGCTCACGTTCGTGGCGCCGAACGAGGCGCGGGTGCTGCAACTCGTCGGCGCCTCCTACAGCGGCACCATCCGGCGGGACGGGCTGCGCTGGGTGAACCCGCTGACCGAGCGACGCCGGGTCTCCACCCGGATCCGCAACCACGAGACCGGCCCGGCCAAGGTCAACGACCTGGAGGGCAACCCGATCGAGATCTCCGCGGTGGTCGTCTGGCAGGTCGAGGACACCGCGCGGGCCTGCTTCGCGGTCGACGACTTCGTGGAGTTCGTGGCGTTCCAGACCGAGGCCGCGGTGCGGCACATCGCCGGCAGCTTCCCGTACGACTCGGCCGACGAGCTGTCGCTGCGCGACAACGCCGACGAGATCACCGCCAGGCTGTCGGAGGAGATCGGCGTCCGGGTCGCCTCGGCGGGCGTGCGGATCATCGAGTCGCGGCTCAACCGGCTGGCCTACGCCCCCGAGATCGCGCAGGCCATGCTGCGCCGTCAGCAGGCCGGCGCGGTGGTCGCCGCCCGGCAGCGGATCGTGGAGGGTGCGGTCGGCATGGTCGAGCTGGCACTCTCGAAACTGGAGGAGCAGCACGTCGTCGAGCTGGACGAGGAGCGCAAGGCCGCGATGGTCAGCAACCTCCTGGTCGTGCTGTGCGCCGACCGGGACGCCCAGCCGGTGGTGAACACCGGCACCCTCTATCAGTGACCAGGGAACGCAAGCGGCTTCTGCTGCGACTCGACCCGGCGGTGCACGACGCGCTCGCGCGCTGGGCCGCCGACGAGCTGCGCAGCACCAACGCCCAGATCGAGTTCCTGCTCCGCAAGGCCTTGGACGAGGCGGGGCGGATGCCCCGCGACGTGGGGCGGATGCGCGGTCCGGGCCGCCCGGCGAAGAACGATCCCGGGACGACGACGTCCGGGGAGGATGACGAGGAGTAACCGATGGTCAGGGTCCCCGAGACGCTGCCGGCCAGGGTCCTCCTGCTGGCCTACGACATGGACCGCGGGCGGCTGACGGCGCGGAGCAGGCTCGGCCACCTGCTGCGCGCCGCCGCGCTCACCGAGCTCTACCTCGACGGCCGGCTGGTGGGCGACCGCCGCCCCGCGATCGGGACCCCCGGCCCCGATCCGTACGGGCTGCTGGCCCAGATCGGCGGCTCCCGTCCGCGGCGCTGGGGGCACTGGGTCGGCAAGGACGGCCGGACGATCGTCGACACCGTGCTGCGGGAGCTGGAGTCCGAGGGCTGGATCCGGGTGGAGTCGCGCCGCAGGCTGGGCGTCGTCCCGGTGCGCACCGTGAAGGTCCGCGATCCGAGGGTGGTCAAGGATCTGTGGGGTCGGGCGTCGTCCGCGCTGCGCGGGCGGCCGGTGGCCCATGTGAACAGCTATGACGCGGCGACGGTGGCGCTGGCGGCG
Organism: Thermomonospora umbrina; assembly: GCF_003386555.1. Taxonomy (GTDB): domain Bacteria; phylum Actinomycetota; class Actinomycetes; order Streptosporangiales; family Streptosporangiaceae; genus Thermomonospora; species Thermomonospora umbrina. The sequence continues at coordinate 331,693 of NZ_QTTT01000001.1, forward strand.
GCGGGCGGGCTGCGGACGGTCATCGGGCGGGGCGAGCGCCGCCGGCACCGTCGCCGCATCGCCGATCTGACCGCCCGCTCGGGCCCCGCGGTCCCGGCCCTCCGCCGGGCCCTGCGCGAGATGGGCGCCGCCGACGCGGTCGCCGGCTGAGGCCGGCCGTCAGGGGAGGGGCGAGGGCTCGGCGGCGCGGAGCCCCGCCCGGTCCCAGATGGTGCGGCTGCGGCCGTCCAGGAAGCCGACCTCGTCGAAGAAGCGGGTGCAGCGCCGCATCGCCCAGCCCCAGACGGCGCGGCGGTGGGGGCTCGCGGCGGCGGTGCGGCGGGCCTCGACGGGGTCGAGCCCGACGGCGGCGTACACGGACGGGTCGATGAGCAGGGCGGGCATGAACGAGGCGAGGCGCGCGACGCCCGCCGCGGCGATCCTCCGGCGGACCGGGTGGACGCGGGCCGTCTGCCGCTTGAGCTCCTCCCTGGCGTACTTGATGTGCCGGGACTCCTCGATGACGTGGATCCTCGACACCTGCCGGACCAGCGGCTGGACGTCCTCGTCGGCCATGGCGACCCGCTGGAACGCGTCGGTGAACTCCTCCACGATCAGCGTCCCCGCGAACATCGGCAGCGGCTGATAGGGGATGGCGAACAGGGCCTTGGCGCCGTGGTGGATCGCCGGACGGGGGTGGTGGGTGCGCAGCCCGAACGCGCGCACCATCCGACCGAACATCACCGAGTGCCGGCACTCGTCGGCCAGCTCGGTGAGGGCGTAGGCCCCGTGCCCGCTGTCGTACGGGGCGCGGTAGGCCGTCTTCAGCAGGATGTTCATCAACAGCATCTCGGACCAGATGCCGAACGAGGCGATCTCGGCGACCTCGCGCTTGGACAGCTCGACCCGCTGCCGGTGCGACAGCGTGTCCCACAGCGGGGTCTCGTACAGGGACACGAGCTGGGGCGGCAGGTAGAACCGGTCGGGGTCCTGGGGCGCCTCCCAGTCGACGTCCACGTCCGGGTCGAAGGAGTGTTTGCGGGAGATCTCGATCAGTCTCCGTGCCACCGGCTCGCGCTCGGTGAGCTCGATGGTGTGGTCGCCGTCCCTGCAGCGGACCACGGCCGTCCCGCCGGTGATGCCCATGCGCGCCTCCTCGCCTCCGTCGGGGACAGCCTTGCACTTACAGCGTAAGTCTGCAAGAGCCGGCAGAACCCGCCGGTCACCGCGCGACCTGCGCGTACCGTGTGCGTAGACCTACGGCGTGACGGAAGGTGACAGGTGGCGGAGCAGACCCAGGGCGACACGCTCCCGGCGGCCGGGACGGCCGCCGCACGGCCGCCGCTGACCTACGCGCGGATCATCGACACCGCGATCGAGCTGATCGAACGGGAGGGTCCGCAGGCGCTGTCCATGCGCCGGGTCGGCAACGAGCTGGGCGTGGCGGCGATGTCGCTCTACAACCACGTGGCCGGCAAGGAGGCCGTGCTCGACGGGGTGGCCGACGAGATCCTGGCGGGCCTGGACGTGCGGGCCGGCGGCGACGACTGGCGCGACCGGGTCCGCGCGCTGGCGCACGCCTTCCGGCGGGCCGCGCACGAGCGCCCGCGCTGCATGTCGGTGGTGCTGTCCCGGTCGATGGACTGGACGCGCGGCCTGCCGGTGATCGAGCAGATGCTGACCATCGGCGAGCAGGCCGGGTTCGAGCGGGAGACCGCCGTGCGGGTGATGCGGACGTTCATCTCGTACGTGATGGGCACGCTGATGCGGGAGGAGGGCACGGTCGACAGGCTGCAGAACGTCGCCCGCGACCGCGACCGGATCGCCGACCTGGTGGACCCCGCGAGGTTCCCGCACGTGGTCGGGGCCGCCCGGGAGCTGCTCCATCCCGACTTCGACGCGGACTTCGCCTTCGGCCTGGACCTGCTGATCGACGCCCTCGACCGGCTCCCGCGCACGGCCTCCTGAGCCCGGCGGACGAAAATGGCCGGCCGACGCCGGCCGACGATCGCTAGCGTGCCCGGCATGGAACCGTTCGGACGACTCCTCAACGTCGTGGACGTGGAGGCCACCTGCTGGACGGGCCGACCTCCGCAGGGGCAGATCCACGAGATCATCGAGATCGGGCTCTGCGTGGTGGACCTGGACTCCCGGGAACGGGTGGCGCGCCACCGCATCCTGGTGCGCCCCGAGCGTTCCCGGGTGAGCCCGTTCTGCACGGAGCTGACGGGCCTCACCCAGGAGGAGGTGGACGGCGGCGTCCCGTTCGAGGAGGCCTGCGCGATCCTCGAACGCGGGCACCATGCGCGTTCCCGGCCCTGGGCGAGTTGGGGGGACTACGACCGCAAGCAGTTCGAGCGACAGTGCGTCGAAGGGGTCGACTACCCGTTCGGCGCCCGGCACACCAACGCCAAGGCCGCGTTCTCCCTGGCGTTCGGGCTGTCGCGCAGGCTGGGGATGGCCGGCGCGCTCGAACACGCGGGGCTCCCCCTGGAGGGCCGCCACCACAGCGGCGAGGACGACGCGTGGAACATCGGCGCCCTCGTCCTGGAGATGGCGGCCCGTGACGCCTGGCCCGGCCCCTAGCGCTCCGCAGGCGCGGCGGGGCGGATCCGCAGCACCGTCACGGCGATCACCAGGGCGATCGCCAGGAACGCCGCCGCCGCCCCGAAGGCGGTGCTCATCCCCTCGGCCAGGGCGTCCCCCGACGTCGCGGTGGAGCCGCCCGGGGTCGCGGCCCCGAACACGGTGACCAGGACGGCCAGCCCCAGGGACCCGCCGGTCTGCTGCATGGACTGCAGGGCCCCCGACGCCGCGCCGGAGTCCTCGGGCGGCACCTCGGCGAGGATGGTCGTGTTGATCGGCATCACCGCCAGCCCCGCGCCGAGGCCGAAGAGCAGCAGCGGCCCGACGATCCCGATGCCGTAGCCGCCGTCCGCCTCGAGCAGGGTGAGCCAGCCGAGGCCGGCGACCAGCAGCGCCAGGCCGCCGACGATGAGCCGCCGGGCGCCGAAGCGGGCCAGGAGCCGAGGGGCGAGCCTGGCGACGACGAACAGCGGCACCGTCAGCGGAAGGAACCCGACACCGGCCTCCAGCGGGCTCATCCCCTGGACCTGCTGCAGGTACAGGGTGAGGAAGTAGAACATGCCGAACATCCCGGACGCGAACAGCAGCATGATCGCGTAGGAGGCGCCCCGGTCGCGATGCGCGAACAGCCACAGCGGGGTGAGCGGCTGGGCGGCCCGGCGCTCCACGGCGACGAAGGCCCCCAACAGCGCGAGGGCGGCGGCCAGCGCAGCCCAGGCCACCCGGTCGTCCCAGCCGGACTCGGCGGTGCGGATGAACCCGTAGACCAGCGCGACCATCCCGGCCGTGGAGGTGACGGTCCCGGTCACGTCGAAACGCCCCCGGCGCCGTTGGGGCTCCCGCACGTAACGGGGGGCCAGCAGCACGATGGCCAGGCCGATCGGCACGTTCACGAACATCACCCAGCGCCAGGACGCCCACTCGGTGAGCATGCCGCCGCCGACGAGGCCGAGCGAGGCCCCGCCGCCGGACACCGCCGAGAACAGGCTGAGCGCGCGGGCCCGCTCGCCGCCCTGGAAGTTGGTCACGATGAGAGCGAGTACGCTGGGCGCGGCGATCGCGGCACCGACACCCTGCGCGGCGCGGGCCGCGAGCAGCCATCCGGCCGAGGTCGCGAAGCCGCCCACCAGGGAGGCGAGGGTGAACAGCAGGACACCCGAGATCAGGGTGCGGCGCCTGCCGAGGATGTCGCCGGCGCGCCCGCCGAGCAGCAGCAGGCCGCCGAAGGCGAGGGTGTACGCGTTCTGCGTCCACGACAGCCCGGTGGCCGAGAAGTCCAGGGAGCGCCGGATCTCCGGCAGGGCGACCGTGACCACCGTGGCGTCCATGATGACCATGACCTGGCAGGCGAGGATGATCGCGAGGGCGAGGGCGGGGTGACGCGCCCGCCGGTCGGGGGTGGCGGCCCCCGGCACCGGCTGCGTCGTCGCGGACGTCGACACGAGAAACCTCCGGGATCGACAAATAGGGAACGGAAGCGTTCACTACGAGGGGAAGGTAGCAGGTGCCCGCCGAGAAGGGAACGGGATCGTTCACTAAGCCTCCGGAGGGCCCACCTTCGGGGGGTCCCGGCACGCGCCGGCGCGGCGGCGCGCTGGAGTCGGCGATCTTCGACGCCGTCTTCGAGGAGATCCACGCGGTCGGCTACGGCCGGCTGACCATGGAGGGCGTGGCGACGGCGGCGCAGACCGGCAAGGCGGCGCTCTACCGCCGGTGGAACTCCAAGGACGAGCTGATCCGCGACGCGCTGCTGCACGCCCTGCCCGACCCCGCCGCGCTGCCGTTCCACGACTCCGTGCGCGAGGATCTGATGGAGCTGCTGCTGTGCCTGCGCACCACGGTCGAGGTGACCAAGGGCGCGACGTTCCAGATCCTCAAGGCCGAGACCATGAAGGACGGCCGGGGGCTGCTGCACGCCGTGGTGCGGGAGCGGGTCACCGATCCGCTCAAGGACCTGATCGAGCAGGCCCTGCGTCGTGGCGCCGAGCGCGGCGAGGTGCGGCCCGAGGCGGCGACCCGCCTGGTGGCGACCGTCGGTCCCGCCATGGTCACCGCGTACTGCCTCACCGACGGCACCGACGTGCCCGACGAGTACCTGCGCGCGGTCGTCGACGAGGTCCTCATGCCGCTGCTGCGGCCGTAGATCTCAGACCGGGGGGTCGCCCGCGAAGATCAGGTTCCGGGTGGGCAGCGGGATCTCGATGCCCTCGACCCGGAAGCGGGCGTGCAGCCGCTTGACGAACTCGTGCTTGACCACGAACTGGTCGTTGAACTCCTGGGTGCGCAGGATCACCGTGAACTCGATGGCCGAGTCGCCGAAGGTATGGAAGCGCACCAACGGTACATAGTCGGCGACGGCGCCCGCGACCTCGGACATCACCTCGGCGCCCACCTCGACGGTCACCTTCTCCACGTGCTCCAGGTCGCTGCCGTAGCCGACCTTGGCCGGGATCAGGATGCTCATCTCCTGTGCCGGCTGGTGGAAGTTGGTGAGGATGGCGTCGGCGAACCGGGCGTTCGGGACCACCACCAGGTTGTCGTCCAGCGTGCGGATGGTGGTCTTGCGCCAGTTGATGTCGACGATGTTGCCCTCCTGGCCGGTGCTCAGCCGGACCAGGTCGCCGGGCTCCACCGTCTTGGACGCCAGGATGTGCACCCCGGCGAACAGGTTGGCCAGCGTGTCCTGCAGGGCCAGCGCCACCGCCAGGCCGCCGACGCCCAGCGCGGTGAGCATGGGGGTGATCGACACGCCCACGCTCTGCAGCAGGACCAGGGTGCCCACCACCAGCACCACGGCGCGGGTGATGTTGGCGAAGATGGTGACCGACTGGGAGACCCCCGACCGGCCCGCCCCCACCTCGGAGACGATCCCGGCCGCCAGCCGGGCCCCGGCCAGCGAGACCGCGAAGATGATCACGGCGACCAGGATCGAGCCGATCACCTCGCGGACGCCGGGCCGGAACCCGATCGTCAGCACCGCCGCCCACAGGCCCGCACTGGCGGTCAGCACCACCGCCAGGTCGCGCAGCAGCCGGGCGAGCAGGTCGTCCCACGCCCACCGAGTGCCCTCGGCGCGCTGGGTGAGCCGCGTCAACAGCGTCCGCAGCACCACCCCGACCAGCACGGCGGACGCCACCACGACGGCGCCCACCATGACCCGTCCCCATTCCACCGGATCAGGCACGTCCACCCGTTCTGTCGAGAAAGCCGGATTCGCGATCGCCTCGATCGTAGCGAGCACCGCACGACGCGGCGGGCACTCCGGCTGAACCGGGACATGCGGGGTAGCCTGGATGAAATGGGGGGTTCGGGACTCATGCGCCGGCTGGGGGCGGGCGCGCTTCGGTTGCCCCAGGGGCCGCACCGGGTGGATGTCGACCGCGACCTGCCGGTGCCCGCCCCGGACGGCGTCACGCTGCTCGCCGACCGCTACGCGCCGGTCGGCCTCGATCGTCCGCCGACGATCCTGGTCCGCTCGCCGTACGGGCGGCGCGGACCGTTCGGGCTGATGTGCGGGTACGCGTTCGCCACCCACGGGTTCCAGACCGTGGTGCAGAGCGTGCGGGGCGGGTTCGGGTCGGGCGGCGTGTTCGCGCCGCTCGACGAACGCGAGGACGGTCTCGCGACGGTGGCGTGGCTGAAGGAGCAGCCGTGGTTCGGCGGCACCTTCGCCATGCACGGCCCCAGCTACCTCGGCTATGTGCAGTGGGCGGTCGCCGCCGACGCCGGGCCGGAGCTGAAGGCCCTGTCGATGCAGGTGACGGCCTCGCAGTTCCGGGACGCGATCAACCTCGGCGGCGGGTTCGCCCTGGAGTCCACGCTGACCTGGGTGGACCTGACCACGCGGCTGCGCACCCCGCTGGGCGGGCTGGCGGCCGGGGTGATGTCACCGCGCCGGGCCCGCCGGGCGGCGCTGTCGGGACGACCGCTGGTGGAGCTGGACGCGCTGGCCACCGGCGCGCCCGTGCGCTTCTTCCAGGATCTGCTCGCCAACGGCCCGGACACCCCGTTCTGGGACAAGCGCGACTTCAGCCCGTCGGTGACCGACGTGCGCGCCCCGGTCAACATGACGGGCGGCTGGTACGACGTGTTCCTGCCGTGGCAGTTGGAGGACTACGCGGCGCTGCGGGCGGCGGGACGCGACCCGTACCTGACGATCGGCCCGTGGTGGCACTCCGAGCCCCGGCTGATGCGCGACTCGATCCGCGAGTCGCTGCGGTGGTTCCGCGCCCACCTGCTGGACGACCCGTCCGAGCTGCGCGACCTGCCGGTGCGGCTGCACATCACCGGCTCCGGGGAGTGGCGCGACTTCCCCTCGTGGCCGGTGCCGGGCGTCGACGAGCGGCGCTGGCATCTGCAGCCGTCCGGCGCGCTGTCCCCCGACGGCCCGCCGGTGTCCGAGCCCGACGCCTACCGGTACGACCCGACGCATCCGACGCCGTGCATCAGCGGGCCCTCCCTGCTGGGCGACTGCGCGCCCGCCGACCAGCGCCGGCTGGAGGCCCGCCGGGACGTGCTGACGTTCACCTCGCCGCCGGTCGAACGGGGTGTGGAGGTCATCGGCCCGGTCCGCGCCGAGCTGTACGTGCGCTCCGACCGGCCGCACCACGACGTCGTGGTGCGGCTGTGCGACGTGGCGCCGGACGGGGTCTCGTTGAATCTGTGCGAGGGCATGCGGCGGTTGACCCCCGGCGTCGCCGAGCCGGACGGGGACGGCGTCCGCAAGGTCGTCGTGGAGCTGTGGCCGGTCGGGCACCGGTTCCGGCCCGGGCATCGGATGCGCGTCCAGGTGTGCAGCGGCGCCTATCCCCGGGTGGCCCGCAACTCCGGGACGGGCGAGCCGCTGGGCGCGGAGACCGCCTGGCCGGCCTCCCGGCAGGAGGTCTTCCACGAGCCGGGGAGGCCGTCGGCGATCATCCTCCCGGTCGTGCCGGCCGCGCCTTGAGGGCGGCCAGGGCCCGATCGGCGTGGACGCTCATCCGGATCTCGCTCTTGACGATCTCCAGAACGCGGCGGTCCGTGTCGATCACGAACGTCTGCCGCTTGGTCGGGGCCAGCGCGAACCCGCGCCGGACGCCGAAGCGCCGGGCGACCGCGCCGTCCTCGTCGCTGAGCAGCGGGTAGCCGAGGGAGTGCCTGCCGGCGAACTCCCGCTGTTTGTCGACCGGGTCGGAGCTGATGCCGACCGGCCGCCCGCCGACCGAGGCGAACTCGGCCGCCAGGTCGCGGAAGTGGCACGCCTCCGCGGTGCAGCCCGGGGTCATCGCGGCCGGATAGAAGAACAGCACCACCGGGCCCTCGGCCAGCAGCGCGCCCAGCGTCCGCTCGTCCCCGTTCTCGTCGGGGAGCTCGAAGTCGTCCACCACGTCACCGACGTTCATGCACGCAAGTATCGCCTTACGGGGTGGGAGCGGGCGCGGTCGGGGCCTCCTCAACGGCGGGCGCGGCCCGGCGGTGGTGCAGGAGCAGCAGTGACGCGCCGGCCAGCAGCCCCCAGAAGGCCGCGCCGACGCCCGCGATGGTGACGCCGGACGCGGTGACCGCGAAGGTGACCACGGCGGCCTCGCGCCGGTCCGGGTCGGCGACGGCCGCGCCGACCGCCGAGGCCAGCGCTCCCAGCAGCGCCAGCCCCGCCACCGCCTCGATCAGGACGGGCGGGGAGGCCAGCACCAGGGCGGTCGCCAGTCCCGAGCCGAGCCCGAGCACGATCATGGTGCTTCCGGCGGTGACCGAGGCGATCCAGCGGCGCTCCGGATCGGGGTGGGCGTCCGGGCCCGCCGCCAGCGCGGCCGTGATGGCCGCCAGGTTGATCGCGTGCCCGCCGAACGGGGCGGCGACGGCGGTGCCCGCCCCGGTGCCCACCAGCAGCCCGCGCAGCTCCGGCCGGTAGCCGTACCCGGCGAGGACCGCCATGCCCGGCACGTTCTGCGAGGCCATCGTCACCAGGTAGAGCGGGAACGCGATGCTGATGAGGGCGGCCGGGCTCCACTGCGGCATCGTGGGGGTGACGGCCGGCAGCAGTCCGACACCCTCCAGATCGGCCCCGCCGTCGATCCCGATCGCCACGGCCGCCGCGGCCAGCGCCCCGGGCACCGCCCACGGCCGGGCGAACCGACTGAGCAGCGCCCACACGAGGACCACCGGGATCGCCATCATCGGCACCTCCGCCACGGCCCGCGCGGGCGCGACGCACAACTCCAGCAGCACGCCGGCGAGCATGGCGGCGGCCAACGGCTGCGGGATCGTCGCGATCCACCGTCCCAACGGCGTGAACAGGCCGGTCACCGCGATCAGCAGTCCGCACACGAGGAACGCCCCGACCGCCGCCGCGAACCCGCCCTCGACCGCGCCGGTGGACACCAGCAGCGCCGCGCCGGGGGTGGACCAGGCGATGGAGATCGGCATCCGTCGTCGCAGCCCGAACCAGATCGCCGCCGCACCGCCCGCCGCGCACAGCGCCAGCAGCCCCGAGGCCGCCTGCCCCGGATCCGCCCCGACCGACCGCAGGCCCGCCAGCACGACCGCGAACGAACTGGCGAACGCGACCAGCCCGGTCACGATCCCGGCCAGCAGAGGTTGTGTCACCCGCCCCATGGCCCGCCTCCCGCCCGTTCCATAGACGGAACGGTCCGTCTGCGGAACGATAGCCGCATGCGAACCAGCGGGACAAACCGGGCAGCGCTCGAGGTGGACGCCGACGAACTCGCCGCCGTCGGGCGACGACTCCGCACCCTCCGCGAGGCCCGCGGACTGTCCCTCTCCGAACTGGCCCGTCGAGCCGGCATCGGCAAGGCCACCCTCTCGGGCCTGGAGGCCGGCACCCGCAACGCGACCCTGGAAACCCTCTGGTCGGTCACCGCCCAACTCGACGTCCCCCTGGCCACCCTCCTCGCATCCCCCTCCCCCCGGACCACCCCCACCCCCGCCGAGGTCGGGGCTCGGGCGTTCCCCCTTGTGCGGGGGGAGGCCGTCGAGGCGGTGTTGCTGGAGGTCTTCGAGGACGCGGGGGTGACCTACGAGCTGTATCGGATCCGGCTTCCGGCGAGGTCGTCGCAGGTTTCGCCCGGGCATCCGGTCGGCGTCACGGAGCACCTCACCGTGTTCTCCGGCGGCCTGCGGGCGGGGCCGGTGGCGTCACCGCTGGTGGCGGGCCCGGGAGAGCACATCTCGTGGCGGTCGGACGTTCCCCACGGGTACGAGGTCGTCGGTGACGAGGACGTTCACGCGAGTCTGCTGATGCGCTATCCGCGGCGCTGATCCGGCTCGCCGGCGTTCAGCAGGCCCGTGACGGTCTCGTGGGTCCAGCCGTCGCGGGCCCCGGGGCATGCGGCGAGGTAGGAGGCGGTACGCGCGGTCGTCCAGCCGTGCGATTCGCGCAGGCCCCGGCCCAGCATCGTCAGGTAGGGCGCGGACGGGGCGTTCAGTTCGGCCTCGCCGGCGCCGTGCGGGGCGGTGAAGGTCAGCATGGGGTGTCCGTCGGCCTCCCCCACCTTGAGGACGGTCTCGTACCGGCCGGGGCCGAGCCGCTGGCGTCCGCTCTCGGTCGCCTCCGACAGGTCGAGGTCGACGCCCACCTCCCGTCGCATCTCCTGGGCGACGACGTCGGCGAACTGGCCCAAGGTGAGCAGGTAGGCGCGGGCGGCGGTGCGGGAGGGCAGCGCGGGGTCGTAGAACGCCATGCCCCCGCCCCAGGTGAGCGAGGTCAGCGCGAAGTAGATGCCGCCGGGCAGCGTCATCGGTCGCTCCGCACGGGCGGGTGAGGTGTCGCGGCAGCCGGTGTAGTGGCGCGCACCGCCGGTGGGCCGCCCACCGGAGAGGTAGCAGCGGAACCGCTCGCTCGCCAGGTTCGACCCGTACGCCACGTACCAGACCCTGCCGCTCACCCTTCCAGTATGTCCTCCGCCGGCAGGGACCCGCCCCGGCCGTATTCGGCCAAGAACGCCGCCTCGCCCAGCGCGGCGCGGGCCCGGTCGGCGGCGCGGTCGACGTCCGGCCGCTCCCCCGGGGCCGCCGGTGCGCCCGCCGTCTCCCTGGCGGCGGCCGCGGCGCCCAGCAGCCGGGCCGCGCGGACGGGGTCGCCCGCGAGGGCGTGCGCTCCGGCGAGCCCTTCGAGGGACAGCGCGACGGCCCGCGCGTCGCCGAGCGCCACGGCCGCCGCGTGCCCTTCGGCGTGCCTGCGCAGGGCCGTCGGGGCGTCGCCGCGCAACTCGGCGACGAACCCCAGCTCGGCCCAGATCAGCGCCGCCGTGCCGGGTTCGTAGCCGAGGCGGCGATGCCAGTCGAGGACGCCGCACAGCAGGGTCTCCGCGGCGTCGAGATCGCCCCGGCGGCGGGCGGCGCGGCCGAGGCCGACCTCGGCCAGGTTGACGACGAGCCGGACCGACTGCGCCGCCGCCATCCGCCCGGCCCGGGCGAACAGCTCCTCCGCACGCCCGTGGTCGCCGCTCAGCAGGGCGTTCTCGGCCAGCCCGCACAGCAGGAACGGCACGTCGCAGGACAGCTCCAGGTCCTCGGCGATGTCCATGGCCTCTCGGCGGATCCGCTCGCCGCGCGGGAGGTCGCCGGCGATCTCGGCGACGGACGCGAGGTTGTCCAGCGACTGCAGCCGGCCCCAGCGGTCGCCCAGCTCGCCGAACAGCCGCATGCCGCGCTCGGCGGCGTGGCCCGCGGCCCGCAGGTCGCCGCGCGCCATGGCGTTCCAGGCCCGGACGGACAGGGCCGCGGCCGTGCCCCACCGCTCGCCCAGGGCCTCGAACCCCTCCAGGGCCCGGCCGGCCAGCGCGTCGCTGGCGGCGGCGTCGCCGAACCCGGACAGCCCGGCCCCCAGCGCCCACTGCGCCCACGCCAGGTCCCGCGGATCGTCGAACGCCTCGACGTGGCGCAGGGTGTCGCGGGTCAGGGCATGGGGGTCGGCCCCGTCGCGCAGGACCAGCGCGGTCGCCGCCCGCCAGACCACGGCGCGGGCCCGGGCGGCGGCGGGCACCGGCGCGTCCAGGTCGAGCACCGCGTCCAGCGAACGCCGCGCCTCACCGAACCGGCCTCGCAGGTACCAGTACCAGGACAGCCCGTTGACCAGTCGGAGCGCCGTCCCGGCGGCCTCCTCCCGCAGGGCGGTGCGCAGGGCGGCCCGCAGGTTGCCGGACTCGGCGTCCAGGACGCCGAGCCACCGGCGTTGGTCCGCGCCCCGCAGATGCGGGTCGGCCTCCTCGGCGAGGTCCGCGTAGTGGCGGGAGTGCCGCTCGTGAACGGCGTCGGACTCGCCCGCCTCGCGGAGCCGTTCCAGGCAGTAGGCGGACACCGTCTCCAGGAGCCGGTAGCGGGGGCCTTCGGGGCCCTCGGTCATGACCAGCAGCGACCGGTCCACCAGGCGCGACAGCAGGCCCAGGACGTCGCCGGGCGCGACACGGTCGCCCGCGCAGGTCCGCTCGGCGGCCTCCAGGGTGCAGCCCCCGGAGTGCACGGCCAGCCGGCGCAGGACGGCGCGCTCGGGGTCGCCGAGCAGGTCCCAGCTCCAGTCGATCATGGCGCGGAGGGTGCGCTGTCGGGTGGGGACACCGCGCCGGCCCTCCGCCAGCAGCGGGAACCGGTCGTCGAGCCGGGCCGCCACCTCGCGCACCCCCACCGCGCGGACCCGTCCGGCCGCCAGTTCCAGGGCCAGCGGGATGCCGTCCAGCCGCCGGCAGATCGCCGCGACCGCGGCGGCGTTGTCCCCGTCGAGCCGAAAACCGGGGGACGCGGCGGCGGCCCGCTGCACGAACAGCCGCACGGCGCTGAACGTCCCGAGCGTGTCGGGGTCGTCCGCGCCCTCGGGCCCGGGCGGATCCAGCGGCGGCACCAGGTGCACCCGCTCGCCGGGCACCGCGAGGGGCTCCTGGCCGGTCGCCAGGATCCGCAGTCGGGGGGCGGCGCGCAGCAGGGCCTCGGCGAGCGCGGCGGTGGGCTCGACCACGTGCTCGCAGTTGTCGAGCAGCAGCAGGACGTCGAGGTCGTGCAGCGCCTGCGCCAGCCGGTCCGCCGAGAGGCCGCCGTTGCCGTCCGGCGGGGACGGGACCGGGTGATCGCGCAGGCCCAGCGCCGCCGCCACCAGGTCGCCCACCTCGGCGACCCCTGCGGAGGGCCCCAGGGTGGCCAGCTCGACCAGGAACACGCCGTCCGGGAACGCGGCGCGCATCCGGCCGGCGGTCTCCAGGGCGAGCCTGGTCTTGCCCACCCCGCCGGGACCGGTGAGGGTGACCAGGCGGCCGGTCTCCAGTGCGGCGGCGACCTCGCACACCGACGCGCCCCGGCCGACCAGGTCGGTCAGCGGCGCGGGCAGCGGCCGGGCCGTGACCGGCGCGCGGGACGGCGGAGGGCCCGGGTCGAGGTCGGGGTCGCGCCGCAGCATCCGCTGGTGCAGCTCGGTCAGCTCCGGGCCCGGATCCAGGCCCAGCTCCCCCGCCAGGCGCTCGCGCAGCTCGCGGTAGCTGTCGAGGGCCTCACCGGGACGCCCGGCGCGGTACAGGGCCCGCATGTGCGCGGCGCGGAGCCGTTCCCGCAGGGGATGGCGCGCCACGAGATCGGCCAGCTCGGCCACCAGCGCGGCGTGCTCGCCGAGGGCGAGCCGGGCGTTCAGGCGTTCCTCCAGGGCGGCGAGCCGGCGCTCCTCCAGGCGGACGACCGCCGGCCGGGCGAACCCGGAGTCGGCGAACTCGGCGAACGCGGGGCCGCGCCACAGGGCCAGCGCGTCGCCCAGCACGCTCGCCCTGGTGCGGGGGTCGTCGGCGGTCCGGGCGAGCGCGGCCAACTCCTGGAAGCGGCCCGCGTCCACGGCGTCGGCGGGGACGTCCAGCGCGTAGCCCGGGGCCTGCGCGACCACGAGCTTGCGGGCGCCGGGCTCGGCGTCCTCCAGGGCGCGGCGGAGCTGGGACACCTTGGTGCGGAGCACGCCCGCCGGATCGGCGGGCAGCCGGTCGCCCCACAGATCCTCGATCAGCCGGTCGGCGGACACCGGCCGGCCCTCTTGGGCCAGCAGCGCGGCGAGCAGGGCCCGGACCTTCAGCTCGGGGACCGTCACCGGCTGGTCGTCCGCCGTCCAGACCCGCAGCGGACCCAGCACCCCGAAGCGCATGAGACCAACGCTAGTGCACCGAAACCCGGCCAGAACCCGGCCAGAACCCGGACACGGCACCGTGGGGGCATGTCATCCACCACCACGACCAAGGCGGGGAGGCGGGAGTGGATCGGGCTGGCCGTGCTGGCGCTGCCGACCCTGCTGCTGTCCCTGGACGTCAGCGTCCTCTACCTGGCCCTGCCGGAGCTGAGCGCCGAACTGCGGCCCACCTCCGCCCAACAGTTGTGGATCATGGACGTCTACGGGTTCATGATCGCCGGCTTCCTGGTCACCATGGGCACCCTCGGGGACCGGATCGGCCGCCGCCGACTGCTGATGATCGGCGGGTCCTTCTTCGCGGCGGCCTCGGTCCTGGCCGCCTACTCGACCTCGGCCGAGATGCTGATCGCCACCCGCGCCGTGCTGGGGATCGCCGGGGCCACCCTGATGCCGTCCACGCTGGCGCTGCTGGCCACCATGTTCGCCGACGCGCGGCAGCGGTCCGTCGCCATCGCCGTGTGGATGAGCTGCTTCATGGCGGGCGCGGCGGTGGGACCGGTCGTCGGGGGCGTGCTGCTGGAGTGGTTCTGGTGGGGTTCGGCGTTCCTGCTGGGGGTGCCGGTGATGGCGCTGCTGCTGGTCGCCGCGCCCGTCCTGCTGCCCGAGCACCGCGACACCGGCGCCGGCCGCCTCGACCCGGCCAGCGTGGTGCTGTCGCTGGCGGCCCTGTTGCCGACGATCTACGGGCTCAAGGAGGCGGCCGAGCACGGCCTCGGCGCGGCCGCGCTCGCCGCCCTGGTCGCCGGGATCGCCTTCGGGGCGCTGTTCGTGCGCCGGCAGCGGTCGCTGGCCGATCCGCTGATGGACGTGAGCCTGTTCCGCAACAGGGCGTTCACGGCCTCTCTCGGGATCCTGCTGTTCGGCATGGCGGTCACGGGCGGCGGCTACCTCTTCGTCTCGCAGTACCTGCAGCTCGTCGAGGGGATGTCGGCGATCTCCAGCGGGCTGTGGCTGGTGCCGTCGGCGGTGGGCATCATCGTCACGTCCATGGCGGCGCCGGTGCTGGCCCGCCGCGCCCGGCCCGCGACGGTGGTGGCGGTGGGACTGGCGATGTCCGCCGCCGGGTACGCCGTCCTCGCCCAGACGGGTTCGGACGGGGTCACCTGGCCGACCATGGTCGGCTTCGTGCTCGGCATGGCCGGGACGGGCCCGCTGGGGGCGCTGGGCATCGGACTGGTGGTCGGCTCCGTGCCGGCCGAACGGGCCGGTTCGGCGTCGGCGCTCTCGGAGACGAGCGGCGAACTCGGGATCGCGCTGGGCGTGGCGGTGTTCGGGAGCATCGGCACCGCCGCGTACCGCGGCGACGTCACCGTGCCGCCCGGAGTCCCCGCCGACGTGGCGCAGGAGGCCCGCGACGGCCTCGCCGGGGCGGTGGGCGCGGCCGAGCGCGCCACGGGCGCACAGGCGGCAGCGATCCTCGACGGGGCCCGCGACGCCTTCACCGGCGGCCTGAACACGGTCGCGGGGGTCGGCGCCGTGACCTTCGCAGCGCTGGCCGTGCTCGCCATGGTGCTGTTGCGGCAGGTCGGGACCATCGGAGAGGAGGCGCACGAGACCACGACCGCCGAAGAGGAACGAACCCGGACGCTCTCCTGACCCCTGCCGGAGAGGCGTGGATCACACCAATCCGCGCAAAAGATCCGGGCTTCGCATGTTTGGTGACGAACGGCCTTGGAAACAAGGATCACCGTGGGTGTCTAAGACGCAGATACCTCCTGGTTCCTTCCCCTTGTGTGAAACCCGGAGGCCGCGCATGCCCTCGTCCCTGAACATCGCCCTGGTCACGATGGCCGATCTGACGACCGACCCGGCGGGCGCCGACGTCCATGCCGTCCATGTGACCGAGCTGGCCCGTGCCCTCGGCCGTCAGGGGCACCGGGTCACCGTCTACACCCGGCGCACCGACGGGGACTCCCGCGCCCGCACGAGGCTCGGCGCGGGGGCCACGATCGAGCAGTTGACCGCGGGACCCGCCCGCAGCCTCGACGAGAAGCACACCCTGCCGCACGTCCGAACGTTCACCGAGGAGTTGTCGCGCCGCCTGGCCGAGCCCCGGCAGCGTCCCGACCTGGTCCACGCCCACGGCTGGCTGGGCGGGCTCGCTGCCTACGCCGCCGTTCAGGACACCGACATCCCCTTGGTGCAGAGCTTCCACGGACTGGGCGTGGTGGAGTGCCGCCGCCCCGGCGGCCCGAACGCCGTTCACCCTGCGCGGGTGCGGATCGAGCGGGCCCTCGGCCGCGGTGTGACGGCGGTGCTGGCCGGATGCGAGAACGAGGCGGACGAGCTGGTCCGGATGGGCGTGGCGCGCCCCCGGATCGCCGTCGTGCCGTACGGGGTGGACGGCGAGCGGTTCCGTCAGACGGGTCCGGTGATGCCGCGCGGAAGGCGACCCCGCCTGGCCATGGTCTGCGGTGACCTGGCCAACGGCGGCGTCGCCACCGCGATCCGCGCCCTGGTCCACACGCCCGACGCCGAGCTGGTCGTGGCGGGCGGCCCGGCCCGCGAGGACCTGGAGAACGACCCGACCGTCCTGCGGCTGCGGACCCTCGCCAAGGAGCTGCACGTCGACGACCGCACGATCTTCCTGGGCCGACTGCCCCGCAAGGACGTGCCCAAGCTGCTGCGCACCGCCCGCCTCGCGCTCTGCCTGGCCCCGCACCAGCCGTCCGGGATGGCCCCGCTCGAGGCCATGGCCTGCGGCGTCCCTGTCGTCGCGGTCCCGGCCGGGGCCAGCGCCGACAGCGTGCTGGACGGCGTGACCGGGCTGCACGTGCAGGCCGGGCGGCCGGTGTCGCTGGGCCGTGCGCTGCGCCGCCTGCTGGCCGAGGAGACCACCCTGTCGGCCTGGTCGATCGCCGCCGCCGACCGCGCCCATTCCCGCTACGCCTGGGAGCGGATCGGCGCCGAGGCCGCCCGCGCCTACGCCCGGCTCCTCCCCGAGCCGGAGCCCGAGCCCGTCGTCGCCGCCGAGGAGGACGAGACCGAGACGGTGACCGCGGGCGTCTGAGCCCACCGGCCCGCGGCGGCTCCCGGCACCCGCCCTGGGAGCCGCCGCTTCCCGTCCGGGCCCGTTCCACCGGCCGGTACCCTCGCAGAGACGCCCGACATGGACGGTCATGGGCACCTGAGCACCGTGACCGCCCCGGGCCTCGGAAGCGGACGGGAGGCGCTGTTGGCCCGCGACGGGCTGATCGGCAGACGCGAAGAGCTCGGCACGCTGGTGGCCGCGCTGGACCGGGCGACCGCCGGACAGTCGGAGGTCGTGCTGGTCAGCGGGGACGCCGGGGTCGGCAAGTCCCGGCTGGTCGGCGAGCTGTGCGACATCGCGCGCTCCCGGGGCGGCCTGGTGCTGGTGGGGCAGTGCGCCGAGCTGGGCGAGACCATGCCCTACCTGCCGCTGGCCGACGCCCTGTGGACCGCGATCCGCGACCCGCTCGTCCCGGCCGAGGGGGCGGCGGCGCTCCGGGGGGCGCTGGAGGCCCGTCCGGTGCTGGGCAGACTGCTGCCGGACGGCGCCGGCGAGACCGGCGGGGACGCCTCCGACCTGGCGCAGCAGCGGCTGTTCGGGGCGGCGCTGGGGCTGCTCGGGGAGCTGTCGGACGCCCGCCCGGTGGTGCTCGTCCTGGAGGACCTGCACTGGGCCGACCACTCCACCCGCGATCTGCTGACGTTCCTGAGCCGGGTGCTCCAGCGCGAACGCGTCTGCCTCATCGGCACCTACCGCTCCGACGACCTGCACCGTCGTCATCCGCTGCGGCCGTTGATGGCCGAGCTGCAGCGGCTGCCCGGGGTGTCGGCCGTGGAGGTGCGCCCGTTCGGCCGGGAGGAGACGGCGGGGTACCTGACCACGCTGCAGGGCGGCGGCCTCGCCCCCGAGGTGGTCGACCGGGTCCACGCACGGTCGGAGGGCAACCCGTTCTACGCGGCGGAGCTGTTCGCGGCGGCGGCCGAGGGCGAGGAGCTGCCGCCCGCGCTGGCCGACCTGCTGCTCGCCCGGGTGGAACGACTCCCGGAGACCGCGCGGCGGCTCGTACGGGTCGCCGCCGTGGCCGGACGCCGTGTCGACGACCGCCTGCTCCGCCAGGTGGCGGGCCTGGGCGAGGCCGAGGGCGAGCAGGCCCTCCGGGAGATCGTGTCCCACCAACTCCTGCTGCCCGACGGACACGACGGCTACGCGTTCCGGCACGCGCTGCTGCGCGAGGCCGTCTACGGCGACCTGCTCCCGGGGGAACGGACCCGGCTGCACGCCGCGTTCGCCGCGCTGCTCGGCGCGGGCGACGGGCACTCGGCCGCCGAGCTGGCCCATCACAGCCTCGCCGCGCACGACCTGCCCGCCGCGTTCGCCGCCTCGGTCGACGCCGCCCGCGAGGCCGAGCGGGTCGGGGCCCCGGCCGACGCCCACGAGCACTACGACCGGGCGCTGTCGCTGTGGGACGCGGTGCCCGACCCGGAGCGCACCGCCGGCACCGATCGGGTGCGGCTGTCGCTGCGGGCGGCGGCGGCCGCCGCGTCGGCGGGCGCGCTCCGCCGCGCCAAGCACCGGGTGTCCCGGCTGGTGGAGGCCGTCGACCCCGCCGACCCGCCGCTGCTCAGCGAGGTCCACGAACGGCTGGCGTACTACCTCGGCGACCTGGACCAGGTGGAGGGCTCCATCGCCGCCGCCCGGACCGCCCTCGACCTGCTGCCCGAGGATCCGCCGACGCCCCAGCGGGCCCGTGCCATGGCCACCCTCGCGCGGTCGCTGATCTGGTACGGCGAGGAGGCCGGGGTCGACGAACTGGTCGAGGAGACCATCGCCGCCGCCCGCGCCACCGGGGCCGCCGACGCCGAGGGCAGCGCGCTGATCTCCCTCGGGCTGATCAGCGAGCCCCGCAGCGCCGTCTCCGGGGCGAAGGAGTGGTACTCCGAGGCCTGGCGGCTGGGGCTGCGGTCCGGCGACATGCAGGTCGCGCTGCGCGGCGCCTTCCAGCGCGCCCGCGCGATGTTCGACCGCGGCGACCTGGCCGACGCCCGGGACGCCATCGCCGAGGGCGTGCGCTTCACCCTGGAGGCCGGGCTCGGCTGGAGCACCTACGGCACCAACATGCGGTACATGCAGTTCCTGGTCCACTACACCATCGGCGACTGGGACGAGGCGTCCCGCATCGCCGACTCGTTCGGCGTGCGGGTCGTGGACGGCGGCGAGGCGCAACTGTCGAGCTTCGCGCTGTTCCTCGACGTCGCGCGGGGCTCGGACACGGCGCGCGAACGGCTCGGCTGGCTCGCGGCGCTGTGGGACGAGCACGACTTCGTCCAGTACATGGCGCGCACCCAGTCGGCCGAGATCGCGCTGTGGTCGGGCGACCCGGCCGCCGCGATCGACCACGCCGAGGCCGCCCTGGGTGTCCTGCTCTCCCACGACCCCGCGGTGATCAGGGTCGCGGCGACGGGGCTGTGGGCCTGGGCGGACCTGGCCGTCCGGGCCCGTTCCGCCGGCGACACGGCCGCCGCCGAGAAGGCGCTGCGGGCGGCCGACGTCCTGATGGCGCGGGCCCGGGAGGGCGCGACCGGCACCGCCCACGGGCATCCGCGCAACTGGCTGGGCGACGAGGGGCTGGCGTGGCTGGCGCGGGCGGAGGCCGAGTGGCACCGGGCGCGCGGCGACGACGGGCCCGCCCACTGGCGCGCGGTCGTGGACGCCTTCGACTACGGGTTCGACTACGAGGTGGCGCGCTCCCGGTGGCGGCTGGCCGCCTCGCTGGCCGAGCACGGCGACCGCGAGGCGGCGACGGCGGAGTGGCGGCTCGCCGTCGCGACCGCCGACCGGCTGGGCGCGGCACCGCTCCGCCGTGCGCTGGACGACCTGGGACGGCGCGCCCGTCTGGCGGACGCGCGTCCCGAGACGAGCGGCGACGGGCCGCTGGCGGGCCTGACGGGTCGAGAGCGCGAGGTGCTGGCGCTGGTGGCCCAGGGCCTCGGCAACCGGGAGATCGCCGCCCGGCTCTACATCTCGCCCAAGACCGCCAGCGTCCACGTGTCGAACATCCTGGCGAAGCTCGGCGTCGCCAGCCGCACCCAGGCCGCCGCCGTCGCCCTCCGCGAGGAGCCGTCCCGCTAGGCCGGGGCGCGCGGGGCCTTCAGCAGGTCCCAGTCGGCCATCCAGTCGCGGCCCTGATCGTCGATGAAGGAGCCCGGCGGCGGCCGGACCCCGTGTTCGCGCAGCCACGCCCCGGGCCGGCGCATGGTGCGGCGGGGGCGTCCGTCGCTCGGCATGAGCTGCGGCGGGATCGGCAGGGGCGGCGGCACCTCTCCCTCCGCGCGGACCCCGTCCTTCTCCTCCGCCATGCCGATGGGCCCCTCGCGGCGGGCGTTGAAGAACTGGCGGACGGCCGGATGGCCGCTGGTCAGCACCATCTCGCGGGGCCCGAACAGCACCAGGTCGCGGCGGAACAGCAGACCCAGGTTGTCGGGCAGGACCCGGGCGGTGCCGACGTCGTGGGTGACGATGAGGAAGGTCGCGCCGAGTCGGGCGTTGAGGTCGACGAAGAGCTGGTTGAGGTAGGCGGTGCGGACCGGGTCCAGGCCGGAGTCGGGCTCGTCGGCGAGGATGATCTCCGGGTCGAGGACCAGGGCGCGGGCGAGCCCGGCGCGCTTGCGCATCCCGCCGGAGATCTCCCCGGGGAGCTTGCCCTCCGCGCCGGACAGCCCGACCATGTCGAGCTTCTCCAGCACGATCCGGCGGATCTCCGACTCGCGCTTGCGGGTGTGCTCGCGCAGCGGGAACGCGATGTTGTCGAACAGGTCCATGGAGCCGAACAGGGCGCCGTCCTGGAAGAGCACCCCGAACCGGCGGCGCATCTCGTACAGCTCGTGCTCCTCCAGCCGGGGCACGTCGTCGCCCTCGACGTAGATGTGGCCCCGGTCCGGGCGCAGCAGCCCGACCAGCGTCTTGAGGAACACCGACTTGCCGGTGCCCGACGGGCCCAGCAGCGCGGAGATCTCACCCGCGGGAACGGAGAACGAGACGTCCTCCCAGATGACCTGCCGTCCGAAGGATTTCCTGAGCCCTTCCACCCTGATCTCGACGCCCATGGCGACTCCCTGGGAGCCGGGGGCGGCGTGCGGCGGCCCGAGAACCGGCCCCCGTGCCCTGACGGTAAATCGGACGCCTGAGCTTGGAAAGCCCCAAAACGGTCAGCGCTGCACGTGGAGCGTGCAGAGGATCTCGCCGACGACGTCGGGCATGCGGGGCACGAGGTAGAAGTGGTCGCCCTCCAGGACGCGGAGGGCGAACCCGCCGTCGGTGACCTCGGCCCAGCCCCGCGCGTCCTCCTCGCCCACATGCGGGTCGGAGTCGCCGACCAGCGCGGTGATCGGGGTGCTCAGACCGGGGCCGGGGCGGCGCTCGTACTCCTCGACCAGGCGGAAGTCGTTGCGCACGTACGGCAGCACGAGGTCGCGCATCTCGGGGTCGGCGAGCACCACGGCGTCGGTGCCGCCCAGCGCGGTCAGCGCGGCGATCACGCCGTCGTCGTCGCGGTCTGCGACCCGGTCCTCCTCACGCCGGCCGCGGCGGTGCGGCGGCCGGGCCGCGGAGACGAACAGGTGCACGGGGGCGACGCCGCGCTCCTCCAGCAGCCGGGCGGTCTCATAGGCCACCAGGGCGCCCATGCTGTGCCCGAACAGGGCGGCGGGCCGGTCCATCAGCGGGGCCATCGACCCGGCGATCAACCGGGCCAGCCGGTGCGCGTCGTCGACCAGCGGCTCGGCGAGCCGGTCGGCGCGGCCCGGGTACTGCACGGCGTGGACCTCGACCGCCGCGCCGGTCTCCTTGGCCCAGGCGCGGTAGGCGACGGCGGAGCCTCCCGCGTGGGGGAAGCAGAACAGCCGCAGCGACGCCCACGGGCGCGCCTCCGCACAGCGGAACCACGTCATGAGGACGGACGCTCCCGGGCCTCCCGCACCACGGACATGCGGTCGTCGGCCTCGAAGTGGTCGCGCATGGGGGTCGTCCTCTCCACGGGGGTGCGTGGACAGGCTATCGGCGTGGGGAGTGGACCCATCGCCCCGGTGATCTCCTCCCGGTCCGCCCGGGCGTCCGTGGACCCGGCCGTCACACGCTTCCGTGGACGACCGGGTCCGCGATCGAGCCGCACGCCCCGCTCCCCGCGGGTGCTCACGGCGACGCCAGGGCCTCCGTCGGGGCCAGCCGGGCGGCGCGGATGGCCGGGTACAGGCCCGCGATCCCGCCGATGACCAGGGTGGCCCCGATCCCCCCGGCCATCGCCCAGACCGGAACCACCGTGGGCCAGTTCTGGGAGAGGGCGTACACGGCGGTCACCGCGATGCCCAGGGCCACCCCGCCGAGCCCGCCGAGCGCGGCCAGCAACTGCGACTCGGTCAGGAACTGGATCCGGATCTGGCCCCGGGTCGCGCCCAGCGACCGCCGCAGCCCGATCTCCGCCCGACGCTCCAGCACCGAGATCACCATGGTGTTGGCCACGCCGACCCCGCCGACCAGCAGCGCCACCCCGCCGAGCCCCAGCAGCAGCCCGGTGAACGCCTCGTCGGTGGCGGCCTTGGCCTCCAGGGTGTCCGACGGCCGGCTGACCTTGACCTCGTTGGGGGACTCCGGGTTGGCCGCCTCGGCCAGCAGACCGTACGCCTCCTCCACCCGGTCCTCGACCGCCCGCGTGTAGATCGTGGTGGGGTGCCCGTCGAAGTCGAGCCTGGCCTGGGCCACGTCCCAGCCGACCAGCGCGGCGCCGTCCAACTCGGGGGCCAGGTCGACCGCGTTCAGGATGCCGACGACGGTGAACCACTCGCCGCCCAGCAGCACCCGCACGTCCGGGCCGGCCGCCCCGATGCCGAGCCGTTCGGCGGTCGACGCGCCCAGCACCACGGCCGGGTACCTGCCGGTGCCCGCGTTCAGCCACGTCCCGCTGGACACCGTGCCGCCGACGGTGCCGAGCAGGTCCAGTCGGGCCGCGTAGACGCTGATGCCGCCGGACTCCGCCGTCGGGATGTGATCGTTGCGGTACACCTTGGCGCCCTTGAGTCTGCCGACGCCCGACACCGACTCCATCTGGGGCATCCGGCCGATCATCCCGACGGACTCCTTCGGCAGGGACGCGGCGTCGCCGAAGAAATCGCTGCCGGGTGTCGCGGTCAGCAGGTTGGTGCCCAACCGGTCCAGCGTGGCGGCCAGATCGGCGCGGCTGGAGGTGGAGATGCCGACCACGCCGATCATCGCGGCGATGCCGATCGCGATGCCCAGCGCCGACAGGAACACCCGCAGCGGACGGGCGCGCAGCCCGGCGGACCCGACCCGCAGCACGTCCCGGGGCGTCAGCCGGGGCGTCCGGCGCGCGGCGCTCACGGGGTCACCGCCACCGGGCCGACGTCCTCGCGGACGTCCCGCACCACCCGGCCGTCGCGCAGCTCGACGCGGCGCGGCAGCGAGGCGGCGATGTCCCGGTCGTGGGTGATGATCGCCACCGTGGTGCCGCCCTCGGCCAGTTCCCGCAGCAGGGTCAGCACCCCCGCGCCGGACACCGAGTCCAGCGCGCCGGTCGGCTCGTCGGCCAGCAGCAGCGCCGGGTCGCCGACGACCGCGCGGGCGATGGCGGTCCGCTGGCGCTCGCCGCCGGACAACTGGTGCGGGCGATGGTCCAGCCGGTGGCCGAGACCGACCCGTTCCAGGGCCGCCGTCGCCCGCCGCCGGCGCTCCCGCAGCGGGACGCCCGCGTACAGCAGCCCGTCGGCCACGTTGTCCAGCGCCGGCACCCCGCCGGCCAGGTGGAACTGCTGGAACACGAACCCGATCCGGCCGCCGCGCAGCGCCGACAGCCGCTTGTCGGAGAGCTTGGCGACGTCCTGGCCTTCGACCCGGACGACGCCGGAGCTGGGGCGGTCCAGGGTTCCCAACAGGTGCAGCATCGTCGACTTCCCGGACCCGGACGGACCCACGATGGCCAACAGCTCCCCGGACTCGATGGTCAGCGACACCCCGTCCAACGCGGTCACCCCGCCCGCGTAGGAGCGGCCGACCCCCTCCAGCTCCACGACCGGGGTCACTTCGGGATCCCCACCTTCATGCCCTCGGACAGGCCGTTGCCGGTGACCTCCACCATGCCGTCGGCGAACATGCCGGTCTCGACCTGGACGGTACGGGCGGTCGCGCCGTCGACGACCTGGACGGCGTAACCGCCGCCGCCGAGCGCCAGCAGCGCCCCGACGGGCACGGCGAGCACGTCACGGCGCTCGTCGGAGGTGAAGTGGACGTCCACCGGGGCCTCGTCCAGGCCGCCGAACCCCTTGTCGTTCGACAGCGAGATCGTCACCTCGATGGTCGCCTCGGTCTCCTCGTCCTTCGGCTGGGTCGCCACGCTGCCGATCTTGACGATCCGGCCGTCGACCGAGTCGCCCGCCGGGGTCTCCACGGTGACCTTGCGGCCCTTCTTGACCAGGTTCTGGTACCCCACCTCCAGGTCGACGGTGACGACCCGGCGGGTGCCGGTGTAGGTGAGCAACGGACCGGAGGCCGGGTCGCCGACGACCTTCTTGTGCTCGGCGACGCGGATCGCGCCGCGGGCGATGACCACCGCGCCGCGTTCGATCGTGCCGGTCTCCTCGACCCCGAGGTCCTCCTGCCAGTCCAGGACGGCGTCGGCCGTCGCGGCGCTGTACTCCTTGTCGACGGTGAAGCCGGTGTACCCGAGGTCCCTCAGGTTCTGCTCGAACTGAAGGACGTCGGGGCCCTCGACGCCGGCGCTCAGCGTCCGGTACAGCGGGAGCTTGCCGTACAGCAGCGGCACCGGGTCGGTGTCCACCTTGAAGACCGTCTGCCCCCGGGTGACGGTGCGGCCCTCGGCGGCCAGGGCGGTCAGGGTGCCGCCGCCGGCGGCGTTGAGGTCATAGGTCGTCCCGTAGCCGAGCGTGCCGGGGAGCTTCTCCGTCTCGACCAGCGTGGTCCGCTCCACGGCCGCGCTGGCGGGGGGCAGGGTGCTGCGGGCGCCGGGGGCCTCGTTCTCGCCGCCGAATCCGACGGCCGCGAAGCCCGTGCCGCCCAACACCACCGCCCCTCCGACGACCAACAGCACGATCCTGGGTCGGCGGGCGATCAATTCTCGCTCCCCGGACGCTTCGGCTGCAGGTGCCGGCACGCCTTCTCGGCGGCCTCGAACTCCTTCTCGTCCGGCTCCACGCCGCCCTTGCCGCCCGGCTTGGCCCTCATGGCGAAGCCGCCGTCGGCGCCGGGGTCGGGCATGTCGACGCCGTGCTCACGCATGCACTTCGCGAACTTGCGCATCGCCTCCACGTCTTCGGGCGACAGCTTGGGCGGCTTGCCCCCGTTCGGCAGATGCTGGCGGCACTTGGCCATCGCCGCCTCGAACTCCTTGTCCCTGGCGGAGCCGCCCGCACCGGCGCGCCTGCGGATCATGATGCCGCCCCCGTCGTCGTCGGGGTCCTCCATCTCGACGCCGTTCGTCCGCATGCACTGCGCGAACTTCCGTGCCCGTTCCTTCTCGTCCGCCTGGGTGTTGGAGGGCTTGGCGGTCGCGCTCCCGCCCCCACCGCAGCCGACCAGGCCCAAGGCCAGCATGGGAACGAGCGCGAGGCCCGCGCCTCTCAGGCGCCACTGTTGCCGTCTCATCCGCAACGCTCTCCTGACCGCGCCGGGCCGTTCCCGGCGGTTGACCAGGGATTCCATCCTGTGCGGGATAACCGCCGCGTAACCGATCCGCGTTATGCCCGCGTTACGCCCCGTGCGCCAGTCTGACCCCGGGAAGGGGTGACCTGTGCGGGTGCTGATCGCTGAGGACGAGCGGATGCTCGCCGACTCCATCGCCGAGGGGCTGCGGGCCGAGGCGCTGGCGGTGGACGTCGTGTACGACGGCGACGCCGCGTTGGAACGGCTGTCGGTCAACGACTACGACGTCCTGGTGCTCGACCGGGACCTGCCGGTGGTGCACGGCGACGACGTGTGCCGTTCGGTGGCCGGGTCGGGGGCCTCGGTACGGGTGCTGATGCTCACCGCGTCCGCCGCGGTGCCCGCCCGGGTGGAGGGTCTGTCGCTGGGCGCCGACGATTACCTGGTCAAGCCGTTCGCGTTCGAGGAGCTGGTGGCGCGGGTCCGCGCGCTGGGCCGGCGGTCCCGGCCCGCCGACCCGCCGATGCTGGAGCGGTCCGGCGTCCGACTCGACCCGGCCCGCCGCGAGGTCTACCGGGACGGCCGGTACGTGCCGCTGACCCGCAAGGAGTTCGGGGTGCTCGCCGAGCTGCTGCGGGCCGCCGGGACCGTGGTGTCGGCGGAGGACCTGCTGGAGAAGGTGTGGGACGAGCACATCGACCCGTTCACCAACACGGTGCGGGTGACGCTGATGAAGCTGCGCCGCAAGCTGGGAGAGCCGGCGCTCATCGAGACCGTGCCCGGCGCGGGCTACCGCATCCGTTGAGAGGCGAGCGATGAACGACACCCTGCCGCGCTGGTGGCGTCCCACGATCCGGGTCCGGCTGACCCTGCTGTACGGGGGCCTGTTCTTCCTCGCGGGAGCGGTGCTGCTCGGCGTCACCTACGCGCTGGTGGCGCAGCAGCTCGACCAGGAGCAGCCGATCACCTCGGTCCTGCGGGCGCAGCCCGGGATGGACGGATGGGTCGAGACCCGGCCCGTGCCGGAGGGGCCCGGCAAGGGCGGGGCGATCATACCTCAGGCGGTGATCCGGTCCCGGTTGGTCGACGCGGAGCAGGAGTACGAGGCGGCCACCCTCAACGCGGTGCTCACCAAGGGCGGGTTGGCGTTGGGGCTGGTGGGACTGGCGGCGATGGGGCTGGGCTGGCTGATGGCCGATCGGGCGCTGCGCCCGATGCACCGGGTCACCGAGACGGCCCGGAGGGTGGCGCACAGCCACAACCTGACCGAGCGGATCGCGTACGACGGGCCCCGCGACGACGTCAAGGAGCTGGCCGACACGTTCGACACCATGCTGTCCCGGCTGGCGCGCTCGTTCGACGCGCAGCGGAGGTTCGTGGCCAACGCCTCCCACGAGCTGCGGACGCCGCTGGCCATCAACCGCACGCTGGTGGACGTGGCGACGCGGCGCGCGGACGCCACCGAGGACATGCGGCGGCTCGGCGATTCGCTCCTGGTGGTCAACACCCGGCACGAGCGCCTCATCGACGGGCTGCTGACGCTGGCGGGCAGCGAGCACGCCATCGTCGACCGCGTCCCCCTCGACCTGGCCGACATGGCGGGGCACGTGCTCGACATGGCGGAGACCGAGGCCAAGGAACGCGGGGTCACGGTCCACCGGGCGCCGACGGAGGCGCCGACGGCGGGCGACCCCGTGCTGCTGGAACGGCTCGTGCAGAACCTGGTGGAGAACGCGATCCGGCACAACCTGCCCGACGACGGCGAGCTGTGGCTATCCACCCGCTGGTGGCCCAACTGCGCGGAGCTGGTGGTGGAGAACACGGGCCCGGTGGTGCCGCCGTACGAGATCGAGACCCTCTTCGAGCCGTTCCGGAGACTGCGGACCCAACGGGTCCACTCCGACCGGGGTTCGGGGCTCGGGCTCTCGATCGTGCGGGCCATCGCGACGGCGCACGGCGGAGAGGTACGGGCGGTGCCGCGCGTGGGCGGCGGCCTTTCCGTGGCCGTTCGCCTGCCCAGCGCACCGCCCTGGTAGGGCGTCGGGACGGCCGCTAGGCTCGGCCGCATGCCCCCCACTCCCCTGGCCGCCGGCGGCTGCATGTTCGGCCTCGCCTATGGCGACGCGCTCGGCGCGCCGACGGAGTTCCTCACCGTGGCCGAGATCAAGCGGCGTTTCGGCGAGGACGGGCCCTCGGAGCCCTCCGGCTCGCCGGCCCCGGTCACCGATGACACGCAGATGACGCTCGCGGTCGCCGAAGGGCTGCTGAGCGCCCTGGAGCATCCCCCGTTCACGCCCGACCTGGTGCTGCCCCGCTGGCGGCGGCGCTTCATCGACTGGCTGCACGATCCCGAGAACAACCGGGCGCCCGGCACGACCTGCCTGCGCTCCTGCCGCGCGCTGGACGCCGGGGTCCCCTGGGTGAAGGCGACCCAGCACGGCTCGAAGGGCTGCGGCGCCAACATGCGGGTGGCCCCGGTCGGCCTCGCGCCGGGCCTGTCCGACGAGCAGCGGGCCGGCGCGGCCCAGCTCCAGGCCGCGCTCACCCACGGCCACCCGACCGGGTTGGCGGCCAGTGAGCTGACCGCGTTCACCGTCTGGTGGCTGCGCGAGGGCATGGCCCCCGCCGACCTGCCCGCCGCGCTGCGAGAGCGCTGCCTCTCCCAGCGCACCACCTACCACGAGCGCTGGCTGAACGACCTGTGGCGGCGTCCCGCGATGCCGGACCCGCAGACGTTCATCTCCCGGGGCTGGGACGAGTGCCTCGCCGTGCTCGACCGCCTCGACACCGCGCTCCGCGTCGCCGACCGGGACGCCGACCCGTGCGAGGTCACGGGCGCGGGGTGGGTCGCCGAAGAGGCGTTCGCCACGGGCCTGCTGTGCTTCCTGCTCTTCCCGGACGACCCGGTGGCGGCGATCCGGCGGGGTGCGGTCAGCTCCGGCGACTCCGACTCGATCGCCTGCCTGGCCGGGGCGTTCGCCGGGGCGCATCTGGGCATGGCCGCCTGGCCCGCCGAGTGGGCCGACCGCATCGAGTACGCCGCCGACCTGGCCCGCTTCGGCGCGGCCTGGGACTAGGCCCGCCCGGCACGGCGTCGCGAGGGTCGGTCCTTCAGCGGGTCGTGGCCCCAGTTCATGAGGGAGTACCGCCACCGCGAGTCCTCGATGTGCTCTCCGCCCGGCCGCTGGGCGAGATGGCGTCGCACGTAGCCGACGACCTTGCGCATGTGGGCGTAGTCGTCCTCGCGGAGATCGGCCGCCTTCTTCTCCAGGATCGCGACGATCGCGCGGCCCGACGCGTGTCCGACCGACTCGACCTGGCCGGGACGGGTCCTGCGGGTGCCCCGCGGGGTCACGCCGACGGATCTGGACTCCGGGGTCTCCAGCCACCGGGACAGCTCGCGCGGGGTCATGTTGACCGCCTCGCGGAACTCCGCGCGGACATCGTCGGGGTCCCGGTTCACTCCTTCTCCAGCGCCGACGGGCGGTGGACGGCCTCGCGACCGCTCTTGTCGCTGCGGACCACGTACTGCGGGTCCTGCGTGGAGGCGCGCACCGTGCGGCCGGCCTCCCGGGTGTCGGAGGTGATCTTCCGCTGGACGGTGCCCACGGCCCTGCTCCCGTGGGATCGCCAGCTCACCCTGTCACCTTTGCGAAATGCGTCCATGTTCTTCGCATACCCACCCTGACGTGGGCGGTCACACCATCATTCCACCGGCAGGGGCGTGGCGTGGAGGCCGCGCTCGGCGACCGCGTGGAGCTGCGCCTCGGTCAGGATGCGGGGCTCGCCGAGGGATCTGGCGCGGACGTAGACACCGCAGAGCCATTCGAGCAGCCGGGCGTTCTCGAAGGCGTCCTCCAGGTCCGCGCCGACGGTGACGCCGCCGTGGTTGCCCATCAGCGCGGCGCGCATCCCGCCCGCCATCGCGTTCCGCACGTTCTCGGCCAGCTCGGGGGTCCCGTAGGTGGCGTACTCGGCGACCTTGACCACGCCGCCGAGCAGGAGCGTGTTGTAGTGGATCGGCGGCAGCTCGGTCATGGTGCTCGCGACCACCGCGCCGAACGTGGAGTGCGTGTGGACGATCGCCGGGGCGCCCGTCTCCTCGTAGACCGCCAGGTGCAGGGGCGTCTCGGAGGACGGGGCGAGCGCCCCTTCGACGCGGGCGCCCGTCAGGTCGACGACCGGGCAGTCCTCGGGGGCCATCCGCTCCAGCCGCATCCCGGCGGGCGACACCGCCACCAGGTCGCCCCGGCGCACGCTGAGGTTGCCCGACACGCCCAGGACCAGGCCGGTCTCCACCATTCTCCGACCGATCCCGCACAGTTCCCGGCGCTCGTCGCGCAGAAGCATAGGACGACCTTTCACCTTCACCGGTGATCCGGTCGTACGCTATCGGGCCCGCGCCGTCGAGGCGTCCGCACCCGCCCCACAAGAGAATGGCCTCGGTGCGGCCGCGCCGCCGCACCGAAGGCCATGTCCGGGAAAGTAGACGCCTGGGGCGTCCTGGTGGTTTCCGCCCTGTTACGAAGAAGCGCCGCCGGAGTTGACGGCGGCCGGATCCGGCCGCGACGCCAGGTCGGGCGGCACGCCCACCCGGTCACCCAGCACCGCCTCCGCCGCGCCGACCAACTGCGCCAGCCGGAACACCTCGGTGCGGTGGAACGGCGGCGCCCCGGTGCGCGCCACCAGCAACGCCAGCTCCCCGCCCGCGATCGGCACCACCGCGTAACGGGTGCCGTCCTCGGCCGTGAAGGCGCGCGGTCGGAGCGGCTCCAGCGGCGGCAACTCGATGCCCCCGAAGACGCCCAGGCTGGTGTGGCACAGCACCGCGTCGCCGGTCTCCCCGTGCGTTCTGAGCAGCCCGGCCCAGTCGGCGCTCAGCATCGCGGGCACCGCGTCGGTCAGCACCGCCAGCCCGTCGCCCTCGCGCGCCGCGGCCAACTGGCCGATCACCCGCGCGTCCGGGGTGGACCCCTGCGGCTCGACGGTCGGCCAGATGCCGACCACCTCCACGCCCGGCACCGAGGCCAGGCCGTCGCAGAGCCGGTCGATCCCCGTGTCGGCCGACCCGAGCGGGCAGGCCACGGTGAAGTCGTCCAGCGCCCGTCCGCCGTCGCGCTCGAGGACGGCCATCTGGACGACGTCGGCCCCCGCGGCCCCGAGTATGCGGGCCACCTTCCCCAGTGAGCCCGGCCGGTCCGGCAGCCGGACCCTGATCCGCAGCAACATCGGCACCTCCTCGAAGAAGTCCCACCCTGCGCAACGCCCGTTTCCATCGTGTTACCCCGTCGTTTCCGTGTCGAGAAGCATCAGGTGAAATGAATTCGAATCTCCCACCGAGGGCGGCCCTGCGCCTCGACGGCACGCCCGGGCGCACGACGACGCGGCACCCCTCCATCGGTCAACATCCGCCCAGGAAAAGAGGGGGAACATGGCCAAGAACGCAAAGGGGCGGTCTATCGCGGGGGGATACTGCTCGTTAATGTTGCTGCACGTGTCGAGTGCCCAGGATCCGCCGCCCGAGGAAGGCCCCGTCACCGCCGGCCGCGGCGGCCCGGCCGAGCCGCCCGGGTCGACCCAGCCCGTCCGCCGGCCCGAGGCGGCGCACGCCGTCGGGCCCGCGAGCCGCCCCGACGCGGCCGCCCACGACCCCTCCCCCGGCCCCGGCCACGGCGCGGCCGGGCCCAACGGGGTCCAGGGCACCGACGGCGCCCGGGGGCTGGCCGCCGAGGTCGCCCGACTGGCCGCCGCCGTCGAGCGCGAGCACGAGCGCGCCGCGCACCGGGAGACGGTGATCGACCGGCTGCACGAGGACGTCCAGACGCTCCGCCGCGGCGAGCTGCAGGCGCTGTTCGAGCCCGTCCGGGCCGCGCTGTTCCGGCTGCACGACCTGACCGGCCGGGAGGCGCGGCGCTGGGCCGACGACCCTCCCGAGCCCGCCAACGCCGCCGCGCTGCTGGCCGCGGTGACCGACGAGATCGCCGAGGCGCTGGCCCGCACCGGCGTCGAGCGGTTCACCGTCGCGCCCGGCGACCCCTTCGACCCCGCCCGGCACCGCCCGGTGGCCACCGTGACCGTCGAGGACCCCGCCCTCGACGGCACCGTCGTCGGAGTCCGCTCCGACGGCTTCGCCCGGGCCGACCGGGTGGTCCGCAAGGCCGAGGTCCAGGTCGGGCGTCCCGCCCGGCCGGAGGACGAGGCCGAGCCCGCGCCGCTTTCCCGATCCGACAGAGCCGACAGAGCCGACAGGTGAGCCGACCATGACCGTCTACGGGATCGACCTGGGGACCACGTACTCGTGCATCGCCTCCATCGACGAGGTGGGGCGCCCCACGGTCCTGCGCAACATCGAGGGCACCGACACGACACCTTCGGTGGTCTACTTCGAGACCAGCGACAACGTGATCGTGGGCGCCACCGCCAAGGACACGGCGGTGCTGGAGCCCGACAACGTGGTGAGCCTGATCAAGCGGGACATGGGCCGCGACATCACGTACCCGATCCACGAGTTCGGGTACACGCCCGAGGAGCTCTCCGCGTTCATCCTGCTCAAGCTGGCCACCGACGCCCGCACCACCACCGGCGAGGACGCCCGGGACGTGGTCATCACGGTGCCGGCCTACTTCGGCGCCGCCGAGCGGGACGCCACCCGCAAGGCGGGCCGGATCGCCGGGCTGAACGTCATCGACATCATCTCCGAGCCCATCGCCGCCGCCGTCACCTACGGGGTCCTCAACCCCGAGAGCGACCGCACCATCCTGGTGTACGACCTGGGCGGCGGCACGTTCGACACCACGGTGATCGCGCTGCGCGGCGGCCACATCGAGGTGATCTGCACCGACGGCGACCACGAGCTGGGCGGCGCCGACTGGGACTCGCGGGTGGTGGAGCACCTGGCCGAACGGTTCCGCGAGGAGCACCCCGACGCCGGGGACCCGCTCGACGACAAGCAGACCGAGCAGCAGCTCCGCCGCGACGCCGAGGACGCCAAGAAGGCCCTGACCACGCGGACGACGCACACCGTCCGGGTGATGCACGACGGGCGGGCCGCGGCGGTCGAGCTGACCCGCGAGAAGTTCGAGGAGCTGACCCGGGACCTGTTGGACCGCACCGTCGAGATCACCGGCCGGACTTTGGCCACCGCAGCCGACAAGGGTGTCGCCGACTACGACGACCTGGTGCTGGTCGGCGGCTCCACCAAGATGCCCGCGGTGGCGTCCCGGCTGGAGACCGAGCTCGGCCTGACCCCTCGGCTGCAGGATCCCGACCTGGCGGTGGCCAAGGGCGCGGCGCTGTACGCGTTCGAGGAGACCTACCGCCGGCTGATCCGCGACGGCGCCCGGGAGCGGGCCGAGGAGATGGCCAACAAGGCGGGCCTGTCCGTCGAGCAGCAGCGCCAGATCGCCGGCCGCCGGATCAAGACGGTGGCCTCGCACGCGTTCGGCATCGTCGTGGTGGACCGGGAGACCCAGGCCGAGCAGGTCGCCCACCTGGTGCACGCCAACGACGAGCTGCCCGCCTCGCACACCGAGGACTTCTTCACCGTCTACGACGAGCAGACCGCCGCCGACGTCCGGGTGATGGAGCAGGCCGGCAGCGTCGAGTCGGCGGACCCGGTGGACAACTCCGAGATCGCCACCGGCGTCATCAAGATCCCCGCGGGCAAGCAGGCGGGCTGGCCGGTGGAGGTCACCTTCGCGCTGGACGCCTCCGGCCTCCTGCACGTCACCGCGGTCGAGAAGGAGACCGGCGAACGCCTGGAGCTGAAGATCGACGTCGGCGGCATGTCCGAGGAGGAGGTCGAGCGCTCCCGCGCCGCCCTCTCCCGCGTCCAGGTCAGCTAAGGGCGTGTTGATGGCCTCGCTGCGCTCGGCGGTTCGCGGGCCTTTGACGCGCGGTCTTCCCTCGTCGTTTTCAAGATCGCTCGCACCTCACGATCTTGAAAGCCTCCTCAGTCCAGACCGCGCGGGCCCGCACGAGTTCATGGCCTCGCTCCGCTCGGCTGCGAGCGGGCCTGACAGGCGTGGTCTTCCCTCGTCGTTTTCGAGATCGCTCCTTCGTCACGATCTTGAAAGCCTCCTCGGTCCAGACCACGCGGGCCCGCTCACGGTCGCGCCTCCGGCACGACGGCGGACGGAGCCCTCGGCGCGCTCGGGCTCAGGGGGGCGCTGCGCTCGGCGGCGGGCGGGGCGGTGAGCACGGGGTTCGACGAGGAGTACAAGCGGGAGGTGCTGGAGCCCGCGCGGGAGGCCGGGGATCAGCCGCCGGAGGACCTGCGGGTGCGGTACCGGCTCGGTGATCCGCTGCGCCCCGGGGAGGTCGCCGAGCGGGTCCGGGAGGTGCGGCAGTGCTGGCGGCGGGCGCGCGGGCAGCTCAAGTACCGCAAGCTGATCGACCGGCTGGAGGCCGAGCACCGGGAGCTGACCCCGCTGTTCACCGCCGCCGAGCGCGGTGACGTGGGGCCGCTGGCGGAGCGGCTGCGCGGCGGGGCCGAGCGGACCGCGCGGCGGCTGGCCGACGCGCGGGCGCGGCTGGACGACGCGGCGGGGGCGCTGCGGCTGGCGGCGCCCGGCGAGGTCGAGGAGCTGGCGCGGGCGGCGGGCATCGGGCGGGCCGAGCTGGAGGCGGCGGCCGCCGCCGCCCGGATCGAGGTCCGCGATCCGGACCCGCTGCCGGTCTCGCCGCCGTACGCCGGATACCGCAAGGTCCGCGAGTCGCTGGACGTGCTGGGGTGCCGGCATCTGGCGGAGTTCCTTTTCGGGGAGCGGGCGGCGGGGCCCCTGCAGGTGCTCGGCGGGTTCGCCGCGCCGGGGGTGCCCGCCGACCCGACGGCGCTGCCGGAGGCCGTCCGGGCGGTGTCGGACCTGTGGGCCCGGCGGACCCGCGACAGCAGCAGCACCCACGCCAACACGGTCCTGGTGGCGCTGCGCTCCGCGTCCCCGGACGACCTGATCCTGTACGACGTGGTCGCCCGGCTGCGGGAGCGGCGACGGCAGCGGGCGTCGGAGGCGGCGCTGCTGCGGCACGCCGTGGCCGAGCTGGGGATCGAGCCCCTGGACGCCCGGCGGCTGGTGTTCGCGGTGCTGCGCGAGAGCGGCCCCGGCGGCGGCCCGGCCGAGCGGCTGCGGGCGCTGCTGGACGCCGGCGAGGTCTACGCGGCGGCGGTGCTCGGCTCGTCCCCGCCCGAGGCGGCCGACGAGCAGGAGCACGCGGAGGCGGAGCTGCTCGGCGAGGAGGCCAGGCGGCGGGTGGCGGCGGCCGTCCGCCTGCGGGACTCGGCGGCCGGCGAGCCCGACCCGGACCGGGCGTGGCGGATGCTGGCCGACGCGCTGGCGCTGGTCCGCGACCTGCCGGGGGCCGAGGAGCACCAGCGTCGGCTGCCGCCCCATCCGGTCCCCCGGGTGCGGGCGACGGCGGAGGGCGCCGGGGTGCGGGTGGACTGGGCGCCCTCCCCGTCGGCCGTGGGCGAGGTCGGCTATCTGGTCGTTCGGCGGCGCGACCGGCCGCCCGACGGGGACGGGGACGGCGAGCCGGTGGCCTCGGACGGGACGGGGGTCCTCGACGTCCGTCCGCCGGTGAACGTCCCGCTGTTCTACGGGGTGGTCGCCCGACGCGGCGAGGCGGCCGCGCCGATCGTGTGCGCCGGTCCGGTGGTCGTCCGGCCCGAGCCGCAGTCGGTGGAGCTGGTGCCCGGCGACGGCGCGGTGACCGGGCGGTGGAGCGTCCCGGAGGGCGCCGCGCGGGTGGTCGTGACCCGTGAGGGGCGGCCGGTGCCCGCCGAGCGGGAGGGCTTCCGGGAGCAGGTGCCCAACGGCTTCACCCACCACTACGTGATCCGCGCCGTCTACGTGGACGCCGAGGGTCGGGCGGTGGAGACGCCGGGGGTCATGGCGTCGGCCACGCCGAACGCGTCGCCGGAGCCCGTCCGGGACCTGGTGGTCGAGGGCGACCCGGCCGACCCGGCGCGGCTGCTGGCCCGGTTCGGGCAGCCCGCGAGCGGCACCGTGGAGATCCTGATGCTGGACACGCCGCCGCCGTGGCGGGACGGCGCGCTGCTGCCGGTGGCCGAGGTGCGGCGGGCGGGCGACCGGGTGCCCGCCACCCCGACGTCCCGGGGCCTGGCGCTGCGCCCGGGAGGCGGTGGGTGGCTGTTGGCGGTCACGGTGGCCGGCGAGGTCGCCGCGATCGGCGCGTGGCACCGGCACGTGAACCTGCCGCCGCTGCCGTCCCTGGTGGCCGAACGGCGGGGCGACGCCGTCCACGTCGGGTTCGACTGGCCGGACGAGGTCGCCGAGGTCGAGCTGACCTACCGGTGCGGGGCCGACGAGGACGAGGGCGAGGGGCGCCTGGTGGTGACGCGGGCCGCCTACGAGTCACGGGGCGGCGTCCACCTGACCGTGCCCCCGGGCCTCGCGGTGCGGGTGGCGGCGGCCCCGGCCGGGATGCGGCAGGGGGCTCGGGTGCTGGGCCCGGCGGTGGACACGACCGTCGAGGCCCCCCCACAGGTGCGCTACGACCTGGAGCGCTCGGGGCCGCCGTGGAACCGTTCGCTGACGGTGCGGCTGACGTCGTCGCGTCCGTTGCGGGTGACGCGGCTGGCGCTGGTACGACGCGCCGGGCAGGTGATCCCGCAGCGCAGGGAGGACGGCGAGGTCCTCGGGGCCTGGGACGAGGTGCCCGTACCGGGCGAGGTCTCGGTGCCGGCGCCCCGCGGTCGCGGTCCATACTGGCTTCGCTGTTTCGCCGACGACGACGTCGAGTTGGTCGATCCCCCGGTCCGCCGTCTCGAGACCCCGAGGTGAGAAGGAACATGCGCCCGATCACCTGCCCGTACTGCTTCACGGACGTGCCGCGTCAGCAGATCGCCTTCCGCTGCATGGGACGGGCGGGACGGGGCCAGGGCTGCGACCCGGTGCTGGACGAGCAACTGGCCGAGTACACCGGGTCCACGGCGGGCGCGTCGCTGCCGCCGGTGTTCGCGGCGTCGGGCCGCAGGGGCCGGGCCGACTGCCCGCGCTGCGGGAGGGCCACCGGCCGCCGGGTCTGCCCGCACTGCCACAACCCGCTGCCGTCGGCGTACTGCGAGGCCCCCGGTCGGATCGTGGCGCTGGTCGGGGCGAAGAACGCGGGCAAGAGCACCTACATCGCCGTGCTGTTGCACGAGCTGATGAACCGGGTGGGCACCGAGCTGGACGCGTCCCTGGTGGCCTGCGACGACCGCACCATCGACCGGTACAAGCGCGACTTCGCCCGGCCGCTGTACGACGAGCGGCGGCTGCTGCCGACCACGGCCAGCGCCGCCACCGCGCCGCGCGAGCCGCTGGTGTACCTGCTGACGCGGACCCGGCCGCCCCGGCGGCGTCTGGGCATGGGTCGGGAGCGCACCGAGTCGCTGGCGCTGGTGCTGTTCGACACGGCGGGCGAGGACCTGCGCAGCCGCGAGGTCAGGGACCTGCACCTGCGGTATCTGGAGGCGGCCGACGCGATCGTGTTCCTGGTCGATCCGCTGGGGCTGCCGGGCGCGCGGGCGCTGGTGCGCGACGAGGCCGCCGAGGTCCCCGATCCCGACCCGGATCCCGACAGCGAGCCCATCAACGTGATCGCCCGGGTGACGGAGGCGCTGCGGCTGCGGCGGGGCGCCAAGGCCGGGGAGCGGCTGGAGGTGCCGGTGGCGGTGGCGTTGACCAAGGTCGACGCGCTGGTCCCGGCGATGGCGCGGCAGTCGGCCCTGCACCGGTCGCGGCCGACGCCGGGCGTGCTGGACCTCGACGATCGGGAGGCGGTGGACGCCCAGGTGCGGGGGCTGCTGCACGACTGGCAGGCCGGGCAGCTCGACGTCTACCTGCGGCAGCAGTACACCGGGTACGCGCTGTTCGGGGTCTCGGCCCTGGGCGGCATGCCCCGGGCGGGCCGGGTCGGCACCGGCGGCGTCCGGCCGCACCGGGTCGAGGATCCGCTGCTGTGGCTGCTGCACCGGTTCGGGATGCTGGACGGGAAACGCGGCTCGTCCGCGGGCGCGGACGGGGGCTGACCCGTGGCGTGGCAGCTTCACTACACCTCGGCGCGGAGCGGGCCGACGGGCCGTTCCGGTTTCCAGTTCGTGGCCGAGACGCCGGGTCTGCCGCCCGGGGTGCGCGCGGCGGTGACCCCGTTCATGGCGTACCGTCCGCCGCCGGACGCGCCGCTGTCGCCCCGGCCGGAGGAGCTGGAGCGGTTCCCGGTGGCGCTGGCGTACGAGCCGGTGGGCGGGCGGGCCCTGTTGGTGCGGTCCCGCTATCTGGGTCAGGACTACTCGGGCCGGTACGGCAACTTCTTCGCGCACGCGGTGGTGGCCGAGCGGGAGGAGCTGGAGGGCCTGCGGCCGATCGAGCTGTGGCAGGCGGAGATCTGGGAGGAGCGGCCGGGCGGCGGCGACCTGCCGCCGCTGGACGACCTGCCGCCCGGCACGGGCGTCTCCCCGGAGGCGCTCGCCGACCGGCTGGCGGGCGACGATGCGTACCGTCTGCTGGTGCGGCTGGTGGACGCGGCGGTGGCGGCGCTGGACCGGGGGCACGGCAGGCTGGTGCTGGTGTCGGAGGACGCCGAGCCGATCGTGCGGTGGATCGCCGTGCTGTCGTACTCGCTCCCGGTGGCGGCGATGCCGCGGCTGTCGTTCACGACCTACAGCGCCGACCCGGCGGGCGCTCCGCATCGGGTGGTGGGGACGACGCCGAGCGTCTGGTCGGCGGCCCACCACGACGACCCGGCGTTCTTCGTGGGCGGGGGGGACGACGCCGGGGACGGCGACGACGGCGGGAGCCGGTTCGCGCGGACGGTGGCGGGGTGCTGGCGGGAGTCCGATTTCGCGGGGCTCGACGCGCTCGGCGACCTGGCCGTCGCGCAACTCGACGGCGACGGTGACGGCGACGCGCTCCTGGCACCGGTGCTGGACGGGGCGGCGGCGCTGCTGGCGCTGTGCCGGGGCGAGACGGGCGTGTCCCCCGAGGAGGAGGCCGCCGCCGCCGGGCTGCTGACGCGGCACGGCGCGCGGGTGCCGGAGTGGGTGTGGCCGGAGCTGGTCCCGGCGCTGCCGGGCGTCGGGTTCGACCTGGCGCTGGCGATGCACACCTGGGCGCTCCGGGTGGACGCGGCCGAGGTCGCCGACCGGTGCGCCGCGCGCTGCGTGATCCTGGCGTTGGAGGACCCGGCCCTGGGCTCCAGGCTGCCCGCCCGCCTGCTGCCCGCCAAGGCGCTGGACCGGCTGGCCCCGCTCGTCGCGGCGGCGTTCCGGCGGGCGGCGAGCCTCACGGAGGTGGGGCGGCTGACGGCGCTGGCCTCGCGGGCCGGCATCGCCCTGCCCGCCGGGGACGTCCGTGCGGCGGCGGCCCGCTGCGCCCGTCGCGGCGCCGGGGACCTGCGGGCGGCGCTGGCCGCCGCGCCCGCCGCCTGGCGCGAGCGGCTGGTGGAGGGTGCCGTGGCGGGGCTGGCCGGGGCCGACCCCCGCGAGCGCGCCGGGCTGCTCACCGACGAGACCTGCGACCTGCTGCACTCCCGGGACTGGTCCGCCGCGCCCGGGGTGGGCCTGCCGGTGCTGGCGTCGGTGGGCCGCCGGCACCGCGACCGCCGGGTGGACGTCACCGGGGCGCTGCTGCGGCTGGACGGCCCCGCCCCGGACGAGGTCGACGACGTGCTCCGTGAGGTGTGGGCCGTGCCCGCGTCGGCCGAGGAGTGCGGCGCGCTGCTCGACGCGTTCGCCGAGGAGGTGCCCCGCCGCCCCGCGCTGGCGCGGCTGCCGTCGCGGACGTTCCGGCAGGCGGCGTTGGACGGCGACGAGGCGCTGGAGGACGCGGTGCTGCTGCGGGTGGCCGGTCGGGTGCTGGCGCACTTCGCCGAGGGCGCCCGCGCCGAACGGGACGCGTCCGTGCTGGTCGCGCACGCCAAGGTCGTCGGCGCGCTGCGGCCCGAGGAGGCGGCGGCGGGGCTCGACACGATCCAGGGCGCCGCGGACGGGGCCACCGAGGAGCTGTTCGAGACCGCGTTCGGCGGGGCGGCCCGGCGGCTGGCCCGCCGCGATCCCGGTTTCCGCGCGGCGGTGCTGGCCGCGGTGTCCCCGCCGGTGCGGGCCCGGCTGGTGGAGCGCTGGACGGCGTCCCAGGGCCGGGGCCCGTGGGGCCGACCGGGCTCCGGGGCGGGCCGGCGCAACGAACTCGTCGAGGTGGCGTTGCGGCTGCGGTTGGAGGGCGTCCGGGAGCCGAGGCTGGAGGCGTGGGCGCGGGCCACGGCCGGGGGCTGGATGGCCTCCCGCCGGCTGGACGCGTACCTGCGCGACGAGCCGAGACTGCGCGCCGCGCTGCGGGACCTGGTCGGCGACGGCGACGGCAGCCGGGAGGGCTGAGCGCGATGCCCGCGATCATGGTCGTTCTGCTCGTCGCCGCGTGGCTGTGCGCGTTCGTCGTGTTCCCGCTGGTGTTCACGCTGACG
This sequence comes from Thermomonospora umbrina, assembly GCF_003386555.1. Taxonomy (GTDB): domain Bacteria; phylum Actinomycetota; class Actinomycetes; order Streptosporangiales; family Streptosporangiaceae; genus Thermomonospora; species Thermomonospora umbrina. The sequence continues at coordinate 371,502 of NZ_QTTT01000001.1, forward strand.
CTGTTGGCGGCGGGGGCGACGGCGACGGCGTTCGCGTATCTGCAGGCGTGGCGGACGCTCGCGCCGGTCACCGCCAAGGGCCCGTCGCCCGTGCCGGTGCCCGAGGTGGCCTACCGGCACTACCTGCTCGACCAGGTGTGGCGCGACGGGTGGGCCATGACGCGGGTGGTCGGCCCTTGGGCCTGGCAGAGCGCGCGACAGGCCATGACCGGCATCACCCGCGCGCTGCTCGGCGGGCCGTGGGGCTACTTCCTGTTCCCGGTGTGGTTGGCGCTGTACGCGGGCATCGTGGTGGCCGTCGTGCCCGCCACGTTGACCGCCGTCACGCTGACGGTCGTGTACGCCGCCGTCGTGGCCGTGGGCCTGGCCGGGTGGGTGGCGTGCGTGGCGGTGCTGGGGCTGGTCGAGCGCGTGTTCATGGCGTACGGGCGGATCCTGCAGACCTGCCCGCACCCGTTCTGCTACGAGAAGATCGCGCTGCCGGTCTACGAGTGCCCGAACTGCGGCACCCGGCACCGGCGACTCGTTCCGGGCCCGGCGGGCGCGTTCCGTCACGTGTGCCGGTGCGGGGTGCGGCTGCCGACCACGATCCCCCTCGGCCGGTACCGGCTGACGGCGTACTGCCCGCACTGCAGCGGTCGGCTGCCGGAGCGCATCGGTCGGGTGCGGGTGGAGCCGCTGCCCTTCGTCGGCGGCCCGGCGGCGGGCAAGACCACGTTCATGTTCCTGGCCATCCGGGCGCTGCACGCGCGGGCCCGGTCGGTGCGCGGCGAGTTGGCGTTCGTGGAGCAGCGGCACGCCCAGGCGTACGCGGGGGCGGTGCGCGAGTTCCAGCGCGGGGGGCGGCTGGCCAAGACGGGCCCGGAGCTGCCGCTGGCCACCATGGTCGACGTGGAGCTGCCCGGCGCGGGGCACCGCATCCTGTACCTGTTCGACCCGGCCGGCGAGCACTTCACCGGGGCCACCGAGGTGGAGTCGCTGCGCTACCTCGACCACGGTGAGGCGCTGCTGTTCGTGGTCGACCCGTTCGCGCTGCCGGCCGTCCGGCGGGCGCTGAGCGAGGAGGAGCGGGTCGCGGTGGAGGGCGCGGCGGCGTCCTCGGAGGAGGACCCGGCCGACACCCTGCAGCGCGTCCTGAACGAGCTGCGCTCGCGTCCCGACCGGGGGCGGCAGCGGCGGGTGGCCGTGGTGCTGACCAAGACGGACCTGCTGCGCGGCACGATGGTCGGCCGTTCGCTGGACGAGTCCGGTCCCGAGGACGGTGAGCCGGGGGCGCACGTCCGCCGCTGGCTGGACGAGGTGGGGTTGGGCAACGCGATCCGGGCGCTCGACCAGTTGGCGGGGCAGGTCCGCTACTTCGGCTCCGGGCTGGACACCGCCCCGTTCGAGGTGGCGGAGCTGCTCGGCTGGGTGACCGGCCTGCCCGCCGACGGCCGTCGGGCCCTCCCCGCGCCCGGGCAGGGACTCGGCTCCGTCGACGAGGTGCCCGGCACGGCGCCGCTCCGCGCCCCGTGGCCCGCCCGGGGGCGGGAGAACGCGCTGGTGCCGGCGGGCTACCAGGCGGGCCGCTGGGCGGTCTTCGCGGGGCTGGTGGTGCTCGGCGCGACCGCCCTGGTGTTCGGCGTCGGGCAGGGGGTCCGGGCGCTGCCCTGGGTGTGAGGGGCCTCAGCGCGGCCGGAGGGCGGCCAGCACGAAGTCGGCGACCTCTCCGGCGAAGCGGTCGGCGGGCTTGGGTCCGTCGGGGCGGTACCAGCGGGGCATCTCGTTCACCAGGCCGAACACGATCAGCGTGACCGTCTCGGCGGGCGCGGCCGGCGCGAACACCCCGTCCCGCAGGCCGCGCTCGACGATCTCCCGGAAGGCCGTGTGGTAGCGGCGTCGGTCGGCGCGGACGGCGGCCGTCCGGACCCGGTCGAGCCGGTGCGTCTCCCGGGAGAACACCTGGGCCTCGTCGATGTGCTCGGCGGTGGAGACGACCAGCTCCGTGATGACGGCGCGGACCGTGGCGACCGGGTCGAGTCCGGCGGCCAGGATCCGCTTCAGGTCGGCGAGCTGCCGGGTGATCAGCGAGTGGTAGATCTCGTACAGCACGTCCTGTTTGGAGCCGAAGTAGTGGTACAGCCCGCCCTTGGTCACCTCGGCGCGGTCCACGATCTCCTGGACGGAGGTGCCGTCGAAGCCCTTCTCGGCGAACAGTCGCACCGCGGCGGCCAGGATGCGGCGCTCGACCGCCGACTCCCGCGCCCGCCCGGCCCTCCCGGTCATGGTCATCGAGACCCCGCCCTCCCCGTCGACTCTCCGTCTCCGCCAGTCTGCCAGGTACCGACCGGTCGGTATGTGCTAGTCGTCGGCCCACAGGACCCTGGTGTCGGCGGCCCCCCGCGCGGTCGCCGACCGGGCGGCCTGCTCCTCGGTCTCCGCGCGCGTGTACGCGGCGAGAGGCTCGAACGGCGTGACGGTGACCTCCAGCCGTGTGCGCCCGGCCATGCGCGCCCGCCAGGTCCCCCTGATCTCCCCGTCGGCCAGGAGCGCCCCCGGGTTGCCCAGGGGCCGCCACACCGCCTTGTGCCGTGCCTTGTCGGGGATCAGCAGGTCGCGGTCACGGGCCTGCATGAACGGGTCGTGGGCGGCCAACAGCCGTACCCCGCGCGGCGGCGGTGCATCGCGAAGAGCGGCCAGGCGGTCGGCGGGCAGCCATCGGGAGAGGCCGTCGACCCGGACCTCCGTCAGGCCCTCCGGCCAGACGGGACGCAGCGCCGTGACGGTGGTGCCGAGGAACTTCGCCGCCTCGGCGGGCGCGGCGGGCCCCAGCAGCCGCAGGTACGCCTCGATGAGGCGATCGGTGCCCGACGCCTCCGCCGGCACCCCGGGGCTCCCCTCCACCGGCGCGAGCACGGTGCCCCTGCCGGGAACGAGCTGAACGCCGGCCGCCGCCCCCACCTGCTGGAAGAGGGCTCCGGAGATGTGCCGCGCCGCGCACGCCGCGCACTCGTAGGTCAGCTCCGGCGGCACCAGGTCGCTGACGGCCCGGCTGACCTCGCCCTTGGGCATCGGGCCGGTGACGACCTCGCGCATCGCCTCGGCCGCCGCGCGGAACGCGGCGATCCCCGACGCCGCGCCCTCCTTGATCCGGGCGGACGAGATCCGGGCGGTGGCGTCCGCGTCGCTCAGCGGCCACAGCGCCCGCGCCAGCATCGTCAGATCGGCGCGCCGATGCAGGTGGGGAGCCCCGCGCGTGCTCCAGGTCAGCACCGTCGAGCCGTCCTCGGGAGCGGTCCACCCGCGCGCCGCGAGGGCGACCGCGGCGGTGCCCGGGGGCGTGTCCTGCACGCCCAGGTCGAGCACCGCGGGCTCCCCGTCGACCGGCCGGTCCAGCCCGTGCGCCTCCACCCGGTACGCCATCACCCGGGTCCGGTCCACCTCGATCGTCGCGCGTCCCATCCCCCCATCTTGGCGGAGGGCCCGTCGGCTACCGTCCGCGACGGGGGCGTTCCGCGGGCAGGGCCTCGACCGCGGTCTTGCGGATGTGGTCGTAGATGATCGACGTCCGCACGTCGGCGATGTTGCGGTACCGGGACACGTGGTCGACCACGAAGTCCCGCAGATGGCCGGTGTCGCGCACCGCCACCTGGACGATGAAGTCGTCGCCGCCGGAGACGACGAACACGGCCAGGGTCTCCGGGAGCCCCGTCATGTAGGCGCGGAAGCCCTCGACCGCCTCCCGGACCTTGGGCTACAGGCGCACGTTGATCAGCGCCTGCAGCGGGCGGCCCAACGCGGCCAGGCGGCGCTAGGCGGTGCCCCGCGCCCGCGCCGGGGCACAATGTTGTGGCACACTGCCTGCGACCTTGGGGGAGGTGGGCCATGAGCCGCCACGCGCCGACCGACGACCCTGGCGATCCCGGCGACCCGGGCGCCTCCGCGCCGGAGGTGTCGCCGCCCGAGGAGTACGCGGCGGGGATGCCGGGGGTGACGGCAGCGCTCCGGCAGTCGTGGGAGCAGATGGGCGTCCGCCGTACCGCGCTCACCCTGCTCCGCGTCAACCAGCGCAAGGGCTTCGACTGCCCCGGCTGTGCCTGGCCGGAGGGCGACCGCCGGCACGTGGCGGAGTTCTGCGAGAACGGGGCCAAGGCCGTCGCGGAGGAGGCCACCACCCGGAGGGTCACCCGCGAGTTCTTCGCCCGGCACACGATCGACGAGCTGGCCGAGCGCTCCGATCACTGGCTCGGGCAGCAGGGCCGGCTGACCGAGCCGATGGTGCGGCGGGAGGGCTCCGACCGGTACGAGCCGATCTCGTGGGACGAGGCGTTCGGCGTCCTGGCCGAGGAGCTGAACGCGCTCGGCTCCCCCGACGAGGCCGCGTTCTACACCTCGGGCCGTACGAGCAACGAGGCGGCGTTCGTCTACCAGCTCCTCGCCCGCGCGTTCGGCACCAACAACCTGCCGGACTGCTCCAACATGTGCCACGAGTCGTCCGGTTCCGCGCTCACCGAGACGCTGGGCGTGGGCAAGGGCTCGGTGCTGCTGGAGGACCTGCACGAGGCCGACCTCATCCTCGTCGTCGGACAGAACCCGGGCACCAACCACCCCCGGATGCTGGCGGCGTTGGAGCGGGCCAAGCGGTCCGGCGCGCGGATCGTGGCCGTCAACCCGTTGCCCGAGGCCGGGCTGCTCCGCTTCAAGAACCCGCAGCGCGTGTCCGGCCTGGCGGGGCGGGGCACCGCGCTGGCCGACCGGTTCCTGCAGATCAGGCTGAACGGGGACCTGGCGCTGTTCCAGGCGCTCAACCGGATGCTGCTGGACCGCGACGCCGTCGACCACGCGTTCCTCGACGCGCACGCCGTGGGCCTTCCGGAGCTGACCGAGCACCTGCGGGGGCTCGACTGGGACGACGTCCTGGCCGCCACGGGCCTGTCCCGCGAGGAGATCGACACCACCCTCGACGACGTCCTGCGCGCCGACCGGATCATCGTGTGCTGGGCGATGGGACTCACCCAGCACCGCAACGCCGTCCCCACCATCCGCGAGGTCGTCAACTTCCTGCTGCTGCGCGGCAACATCGGCCGTCGCGGCGCGGGCGTGTGCCCGGTGCGGGGTCACTCCAACGTGCAGGGCGACCGGACGATGGGCATCGTCGAACGGCCCTCCCCCGCGTTCCTGGACGCGCTGGCCGGCGAGTTCGGGTTCGCGCCGCCCCGTGAGCACGGCCTCGACACGGTGCGGACCATCGAGGCGATGCGCGACGGCCTCGTCAAGGTGTTCGTCGGGATGGGCGGCAACTTCGTGCGCGCCACACCCGACTCGACGGTGACGGAGGCTGCCATGCGGTCGTGCCGGCTGACCGCGCACGTGTCCACCAAGCCGAACCGCTCGCACACGGTGACCGGGCGGCGGGCGCTGATCCTGCCGACGCTGGGCCGCACCGAGACCGACGTGCAGGGCTCGGGCCCGCAGTTCGTGTCGGTCGAGGACTCGATGGGCATGGTCCACGCCTCGCGCGGACGGCTGGCCCCGGCCTCCCGCGACCTGCTGTCGGAGGTCGCCATCGTCTGCCGGCTGGGACGGGCGATGGGCCTGGCCGGCTTCGACTGGGCGGGCATGGAGCGCGACTACGACGTGATCCGGTCCCACATCGCGCGGGTGGTGCCGGGCTTCGCCGACTTCAACCGTCGGATCCGCGAGCCCGGCGGGTTCGTCCTGCCGCACGCCCCGCGCGACCGCCGCGAGTTCCCCACCGCCGGCGGACGCGCCCGCCTCACCGTGAACGACCTGGAGGTGCTGCGGGTCCCGGAGGGCCGGCTGCTGCTCCAGACGGTGCGCAGCCACGACCAGTACAACACCACCATCTACGGCATGGACGACCGGTACCGGGGCGTCCGCGGCGGCCGGCGGGTGGTGTTCGTGCATCCCGACGACCTCGCCGACCTCGGTCTGGCCGACGGGGCGACGGTCGACCTGGTGAGCGAGTGGCGGGACGGCGTCGATCGTCGGGCCCCCGGGTTCCGGCTCGTGGCGTATCCGACGGCGCGGGGCTGCGCGGCGGCGTACTTCCCGGAGACCAACGTGCTGGTGCCGCTCGACAGCACCGCCGACATCAGCAACACGCCGACGTCCAAGTCCATCGTCGTACGCCTCGAACCGGCGTCCTGATCGCTTTACGGTAGGTGGCATGAACGACCTCCCCGACCGCCGGGTCTCCCCCGACCCGCGGGACCTGCGCGCGTCCGACGCCGACCGCGAACGCGTCGCGCAGGCGCTGCGCGAGGCCGCCGGCGACGGCCGCCTCAACCTCGAGGAACTCGACGAACGGCTCACCGTCGCCTACACGGCCCGCACCTACGGCGAGCTGGAGCCGCTCACCCGCGACCTTCCGGCGGGCCCCGACTCCCCGACCCTGCACGTGGCGGCGCCCGACCAGCGCATCGTCGGCGGCGAGCCGACCTCGCGCACGGGCATCGCCATCATGAGCGAGTTCAAACGGCGGGGCCGGTGGACGGCGCCCCGCAGGTTCCTCGGGCTCGCCTTCTGGGGCGGCGGGACGATCGACCTCCGCGACGCCCGGTTCAGCGAGCCGGAGCTGCGCGTCAACGCGTTCGCCATCATGGGCGGCATCGACGTGCTCGTCCCGGACGACCTCGACGTCACGGTGCGGGGCATCGGCATCATGGGGGCGTTCGACGACAAGGCCACCGGCCCGGGCGCGCCCGGGGCTCCCCGGGTGGTGGTCGGCGGGTTCTCCTTCTGGGGCGGGGTGACGGTCAAGCGCCGCAAGCGGGACGGCGGCTGACGCCTCACCGCCCCAGGAGTGCGGCCCGGTAGCGCTCCACCACCTCGTCGACGGTGCGCACCGCGTACCCGCGCAGCACCACGTCGAACATCGGCGCGCCCAACTCCCAGTTCTCGATGGGGGCCGGCTCCAGGCCGTACACGTCCATGGAGCGATGGCCCAGCCGCGCCCAGACGCGGACGAGGAAGTGCTCGACCTGGGCGCGGTCGTAGCCGCGCCACCGCACCACCAGGCGGTGCTCGTGCCGCACCTCGTCGAGCAGCTCCTCGGGCACGACGATCGGGCCGCCGCCGGGCCTGACCGCGCCTCCGTCGGCGACGGGAACGCCGTAGGCGCGGGCGCCGACGAGACCGTCGGCCTCACCGCCGCCGCCCAGGATGAAGTCGAGTCCACCGTCGGGCTCGTCGTCGGTCAGGGCGACCCCTTCGAGCGCGGCCAGCTCCCGGCGGTAGCGGCGCATCGCGCCGTCCACCTCGAACCGGTCGTAGCCGCGCATGACGACGTCGAAGCTCGTCCAACCCAGATGCTTGAGGGTGATCGGCGCGCCCCTCAACGGGGCACGGCCGAGCGTGCCCTCGAGCTGGGCCACCACATCGTCGACCTGTTGCGGGTCGTAGCCGCGCAGGACCACTGAGAACTCCGGCATTCGCGGCACCTCCGGCACGCACGGTAGTAAAACTCGCGCATCGGGGCCACCACGTGGGCCGATCTTGGCGCTGGGTGACAACCCTACGGCGCGAGTTTTGAGCCGGGGAACGGGCTCATCGGTCGCTCGCGCCGGGACCCGTCCAGATACGCCAGGGCCCGCTTGCGCCAGACGAGCAGCCGATGGTCGGGCACGGCCTCGTCGTCCAGGCCGAGCGCCGCGTCCCGCGACCGCTGCAGGGCCACGTGCGCGTCCGCGTCGGTGCCCCACAGCGTGACCGTCTCGTCGTCGCGGAACTGGACCTCGTACGCCCCGACGAGGCGATGTCCGTGCTCGGCCAGGAGCGGCGCGTACTCCTTCTGGACGGCCTCCAGATAGTCCAGGGCGCACCCGGGACGCACGGTGGCGATCTCCATCAGGTAGAGCGGTGCGGCGTAGCCCTCGGCGACCAGGTCGGCGAGGCAGGGGCTCCCGGGGGCCTCGCCGAGCGGCCGGGGGGACCCGAGACCGCCGAACCCGGGTGAGCCGTCGATCATCCGGCGCCAGCCACCGGCCCAGCCGCCCTCGCAGTGCCACAGGGCGATCGCCCGGGACGGCGGATTCCCGGCGACGCCGACCTCGGCGAACGCGCCGAGCAGATCGACACCCTCGCGGCGGTGACGGGTCGGGGGCTCCTCCTGCCCGGTCGTGTCCGCCCGGGGGAACTCGATCTCCTGGATCAGATAGATCCCGCGCGGCATGGGGGCTCCGTTCGCCAGGCGGCTGCTCGCCCGGGGAGCCTAGGTGCGCGGGGCGTTGGCCGCAACGGTCCCCGCGTTCAGAAATTCGAGACCACCTGGGTCAGAACCCTGTCCAGGGCGGCAGGGTCGGCGGCGTTGTAGGCGGTCGCGTCGGTGGCCTCGGAGATCCGCTTGAGCGCGCCGCCGTCGGCCCCCGCGCCATAGGCGATGGTGAAGACCCGCACGCCGCTCCCGTCGGCCAGCTCGGGCAGCAGCGCCTGCAGGGACAGCCCGCCGCCGGGGTCGTCGTTGCGTCCGTCGGTCAGCACCACCACCGAGTTGATCGCCCCCGCCCGCCTGCGGACCTTGACGTGCTCGAACGCGGCCAGGGTGCTGTCGTACAGACCGGTGTCGCCGCGCGGGCGCAGCGCGCCGATCCGGTTCCTGAGACGCCGCCGATGGCCGGGCGTTCGCATCGCGTCGATGGGGACGAGCGCGCGGTGGTCGATCCGGCCCGCCAGGTTGGAGGAGAACTCCCACAGCCCGACGCGGTCGACCCCGACGAAGTCCCCGACGGCCCGGTTGAGGGAGCGCCGGGCGAGCTGCATCCGGTTGCGGCCCGTGCCCGGCACGGACTCCGCCATCGAGCCCGACACGTCCACGAGGAACAGCACGTTGGCCCGCTTGCGCAGCGACTCCCAGCCGACCAGCACCCGGTCCAGCACGTCGGGCGCGGGCGGCGCGATCACCCGCTTCGGGTGGTCCGGCAGCAGCCCGTTCGCCTGCGTGAGGAGCGGCCCGGCCCGGTTGTCATGGCCCCGGAAGCCGTTGCGGGCGAACTCGCCCTGCACCTCGGGGCCCCGCAGGTACCGGAGGAAGTCCTCGGCGACCCTCCGCTTCTTGGTGGCGGCGATGGTGCGCAGCCTGACGTACGGGTGGTCGGACATCAGCGTGCCCTCTTTGGGATAGACGGCCACGAGCGGCGTCCTGGGCTTGGGGTTCCTTCCGGCCTCGGCGGGGTTGCCCGTGGGGTTGCCCTGGTTGTAGTGGTGCACCGACATCTCCTCGACCGCGACGGCCGAGACGTACGACAGGCCCGCCCCCTCGGCGTCGGCACGGCGCAGCCCTTCGAGGAACGTCAGGGTGGTGTCGCCGTAATGCACGACCGAGTTCTCCACACCCCGCACGCCGGCCTGCACGTTCGACCGCTGGAGGTCGGCCGCCGACAGACCGTTCTGTTTACCGGCGGCGGCGAAGTACACGCCCACCGTGGCGTTCAACCCGGAGGTCGAGAAGTTGGGGTTGGTCTTGCCGAGCCGGAACTCCCCCCACTCGGGATGCCCGTGGGCGGCCCACCCTCGCGGGTCCCGCGCCAGCCGCACCACGTCCTCCCAGCCCAGCGGCCTGGCGGGCCAACCGAGCGCCTGCGCCATGGGTCGCGGCATCGCGATGACGAGCGGCGCCATCGCCACACCCGGGGTCTCATCGGGCACCAGGTCCGCATCGCGCTCGCCCTGACTCAGCCGATGCCGCAGCAACGCCACCCAACCGGAACTCGCCGGCGACCAGACATCGGGCTGCACCCCGTCGACCCGCGCGTCCCACCCCCGCGCCAGCGCACTCATCGCCTCACCGGACGACTTCCCCCGTACGGCCACCGCGGCGCATTCCCCATCGACCTCACGACCGGAGTACTCCTCGGCCGCCTTGCGAAGGACGCCCTCCTTCTCCGGAGACGTCATGACGTTGAGGGTGACACCCCCATCCCGACACCCCTGCCCTCCCCCACCACCTCCCCCGAGCAGGAAGACCGCCACCCCGACCACCAACCCCACCGCGACCAACACCGCCACCACCACCATCGGCACCGACGGCCCACCCCCCGGCGAGAACCCTCCACCCGCCGACCCCCCAGGCGGCCCGCCAAACGACGAACCCTGCAAAGGCGGACCACCATGCGGAGGCGAAAACCCACCCCCGAGCGGCGACCCCGACGGGAACGGCGAACCACCGCCCAGAGGCGAAGACCCACCCGACGGCGCGCCAGACCACGAGGACGCGTTGCCGGGTGGGGGGCCTGGCGATGGTGGGGGCGGGAACGCGCCGGCGGGCGGTGGGGCGGCGCCCGGTGCCGGGCCGGGCGGTGGTGGAGGCGGGCCCGAGGAGAGGGGGGCGGCGGGGGCCGGGCCGGCGGAGGGGGGTGGTGGGGGCGGGTCGGCGGGGAGTGGGGTGGCCCGGTGGGCGTCGGGTGGGGGGACGCCGTGGGGGTTCCCGCCGGGTGTGGACCCGCCGGGGGGCGGGGCGGGGGGCGGGTTGTCCACGAGACCTCCAGGGAGCCACCGGGCGGCCATGATCACTTGGGCCGCGGCGAAACCGTACCGGGCGGGCACACGGACGACCAGCAACTTCGCGAAACCGACGTTTCGCCCGCACGGAGGGTCAGAACGCGGTCAGGCGGTGGGGCGGGCGGGCTCGCGTTCGCGGACCAGGGACAGGGAGCGCAGCACGCGGGGGCCCGCCAGGGAGGCGACGGCGGCCACGGCGGCGGAGGCGGCCACCAGGCCCCAGGCGGCCGGGCCCAGGGGGGTGCAGCCGAAGAAGTGGCTGACCCCGGGGGTCTCGATCACGGCGGCCAGCACCAGCACCGAGACGGCGCAGGTGGCCAGGACCGCGGGGCTCCGCCAGCCGGCCTGCAGGGTCTGCACGAGTTGGGTGAGCACCAGGGCGGCCAGCGCCATCGTCGAGGCGCGCCGGCCGCGCCCGGTCAGCCGTCCGCCGTGCCAGGCCAGGATCGAGCCGAGCGCGGTGACCGCGCCGCGCAGCGCGATGGCCTCGTGCAGCGGATCGGCGAGCGGGCCGCTCCGGACGGGCGGCGCGGCGGGGCCGGTCTCGTCGGACTCGCCGTTCCCGGACGGCGGGGCCAGCGCGACGGCCAGGGCGGGCAGCATGTCGGTGAGCGTGTTGACCAGCAGCAGTTGCCGGGTGGACAGCGGGGCCCGGCCGCCGATCGCGGTGCCGTACACGGTGAAGGCGACCTCGCCCGCGTTGCCGCCGACCAGGATCGACACCGCGTTGCGGACGCTCTCCCACAGCGCCCGGCCCTCCAGCAGCGCCTCCACGATGGCGGGCAGGTCGCCGCCGCGCAGGATCAGGTCGGCGGCCGACTGGGCGGCCCGCGAGTCGCCCGTGCTGAGCCCGATGCCCACGTCGGCGAGCCGGATGGCGGCGGCGTCGTTGGCCCCGTCGCCGGTCATCGCCACCGTCCGCCCGGCCCGCTGCAGGGACTGCACGATGCGGACCTTGTGCTCGGGGCTGACCCGGGCGAACACCGAGGTCCGCGAGACCTTGGCGGTGCGCTCCTTGTCGCCGAGGCGGTCGAGCTCCGCGCCGGTGAGCACCCGGTCGGGGGCGGGGATGCCGAGGTCGGCGGCGACCGCCTGGGCGGTGGCCGGATGGTCGCCGGTGATCATGACGACCCTGATGCCGGCGCGGGTGAGGCGTTCGATGGCGGCGGGCGCGTCCGCGCGGGGCGCGTCGGCGATGCCGAGGAACCCGACCAGCGCCAGCTCGGCGGTCTCGGCGAGCTTCTCCGCCTCGGCGAGGTCCGCCTCGTCCGGGTGCGCCTGCGCGACCGCCAGCACCCGCAGCCCGTCCTCGGCCAGCCGACGGACGGCGCGGCGCGCCTCCTCGCGGCGCGCCTCGGTCAGCGGTCGGGTGGTCGTCCCGGACACCACCCGGTCGCAGCGCGGCAGCACCACCTCGGGCGCGCCCTTGACGGCGACGAACGGCGCCTCGCCCGCGCCCTTGGCGACCATGCCGGTCGCGGCGGCGTACCCGCGGCTGGGCTCGAACGGGGTCTCGTGGACGAGCCGCCAGCCCGCGTCCTCGCCGAGCGCCGACCGGGCGGCCTCGACCACCGCGCGGTCGGTGGCGTGTGGGAGCCCGGCGGCGCCGTCGGCCTCCGGGCAGGCGCGGGCGGCGGTGGTGAGCAGGCGGCGGCCGAGCGGGGAGTCCGGCTCGGCGCCCGCCCTGAGCCCGGCGAGCCGGACGACCTTCAGCCGGCCCTCGGTGAGGGTGCCGGTCTTGTCGAAGCAGAGCGTGTCGACCCGCCCCATGGTGCCCAGCGTCCGGGACGTGCGGACCAGCACGTTGCGGCGCGACAGGCGGCGGGCGGCGGCGAGCTGGGCGACGGTCGCGACCAGCGGCAGCCCCTCGGGGACGGCCGCCACGGCCACCGACACGCCCGAGGAGACCGCCTGCCGGACGGACACGCCCCGGGCGAAGGCCAGCGCCCCGACCATGACACCGCTCAACCCGGTCACCGGCAGCGCCAGCCGGGTCAGCTCGTTCAACTGGGCCTGCACGCCGGCGGGGGCGGGCGCCCGTCCGGCGATCGCGGCGGCCCGGCCCGCCTGGGTCGCGTCGCCGGTGGCCACCACGACCGCGTGGGCGTGTCCGGTCAGCACGGTGCTGCCCTCGTAGACCATGCAGGACCGATCGGCCAGGTCGGCGCCCGGCGCGGGCTCGGTGGACTTGGACACCGGCAGCGACTCGCCGGTCAGGCTGGCCTCGTCGACCTCCAGGTCCTCGGTGGCCAGCAGCCGGGCGTCCGCGGGCACGACGTCGGACGGGCCGATCGCGACGATGTCGCCGACGTAGAGGTCGTCGGCGGGGATCCGTTCCCAGCCGTTCTCGACGGTGTCGTCGCCGAGCGGGGGCGGCTCGTGGCCGGGCAGCAGCCGCCGGGCGGGGGGGCGCTGCCCGAGGAGGAGCCGGCTCAGCGCGCGTTCGGCGCGCATCCGCTGCACGCCGCTGATCACCGCGTTGCCCGCCATGACCCCGCCGACCAGCGCGGCGTCCACGCCGGAGCCGACGATCGCGGAGGCCGCCGCGCCCAGCACCAGCACCGGGGTCAGCGGGTCGCGCAACTCGTGGCCGACGGCGACCGCCAGCCCGGTGACCGGTTCGGTCAGGGTCCGCACCGGGCCGTGGCGGGGCGGGCCGTGCCCGTTCCGGGCGGCGCGCAGCGCGACGTCCTCGGGGCGCAGGGCGGTGGCCCGTTCGAGCGCGGTGTCGGCGTCGAACGCGTGCCAGGGCAGTCGGGGCAGCGGTGTCGGGGCGCGGGCGGTGATCACCCTGCGGGCCGTCAGGACACCCCCGACCAGCGACACCAGCGCCGCGCTGTAGACCGGGCTCAGGGTGAGCTGCGAGCTGCGGCGCTGCCCGGTGAGGACGAGCAGCGCGGCGAGGGAGGTGCCGCCCAGCGCGAGCCGTACGGCGCGTTCGCTGGCCCGGCGGGCCACGCCGATCGCGGTGAGCAGCCGCCAGAGCTGTTCGAGGCCGGGCCCGCAGACGAGGTCGGCGCCCCAGCACTCGGTGCGGCTCTCCGGCGACGGGCCGAGCACCGCCACCCCGATGTCGGCCGCGAGCGCGGCCTCCGCGTTGCCGGCGGTGGCGACCAGCACGCCCTCGCCCGTGGATTGCAGCACGCGGACGTGTTCGGCCAAGGGGGTGGCGACGGACAGGGTGTCGTCGGCCAGCGACAGCAGTTCCGCGCCGGAGGCGTGCTCGGTCAGCAGCACCCGGACCCCGCTCTCGCGGGCGGCGGCCAGCACCGCGTCGGCCAGCGGGTCGATGCGGCAGCCGACGCGCACCGCGCCGAGCACCCTCCCGCCGGGCTCCACCACCTCCATCCGCAGCCCCTCGGGGTCGAGGGGCGAGCCGGGGTCGAGGCGTCTCAGCACCCGGCCGTACTCGTCGGGCAGCTCCCGCAGCCCGGGGTCGGCGGCCAGCAGTCGGGTGGCGACCCGCCAGACGGGGGCGTCGTCGGCGTCCAGGATCTGAAGGCCGTCGCCGCACAGCACGGCGGAGTCCAGGACGACCGCGGAGATCCGGTCGAGGCGACGGTAGGCGACGCCCTGGAGCGGGACGACGCCCGCCCGTCCGAGCCCCCGGCCGAGGGTGGCGGCGAAGCCCTCGCGTCCGAGCCTGGCCGCCTTGGGGACCGCGGCCAAGACCATGTCCGCCGCCGCGCCGGGGTCGCGGCCGAGCGCCAGGACGCCCCCGGCGGCGATCAGCGAGGCGACCGCCGAACGGTCGGCGTACTTCTCGATGGGCCCGCGCGCGAGCGGAACGGGCCGGGGCGTGCTCGGCAGTCCCTCGGCCGGCAACGCCGCCCCGCTCATGTCCTCCTCGCGGCGGCACCACACGGCGCGGCGTTCGGCCAGCTCGCCGAGGAGGACGGCGCGGTACAGGGCGTCCACGGCCAGACAGCCGGGCTCCTGGGTGAGGCCGTGCACGACCGCGTTGCCGAGGGACAGGGCGAGGTCGGCGCCGTGCGCGCCGAGCCTGGCCTCCAGCTCCCGCCGCAGCCTCGGCTGCGCGTCCACCAGCGCCACGGCGGCCCGGAACCCGCGCGGCAGCCGGGGCCAGCGCACGACGCGGCCGGTGGCGGCCAGCGCGAACGCGGTGCAGTCGGAGGCCAGCGCGATCGCCTCGGCGGTGAGCGGCGCCCGGTCGGCGGGATGGCCGTGCCCGGGGAACTCCTCGTCGGTCTCCCCGGCGCGCTCGGCCGTCTCCACGCCCTCGACCGCGTCGACGATCCGGTCGAGGGAGACCGTCCCCTCGTCGAACGACGCCAGGAGCTCGCCGGTGACCGCGTTGACCTCGGCCCAGCGGACGCCGTCGAGGGCGCGCACCGCGCGGCGGACGGCCTGCAGCGCGCGCCGGTCGGCGCGGGTCCGCAGCCCGCGGACCTCGACGTACGCGCGGCCGTCCCGGCTCCACACGCGTCGCTGGGTACGGGACCCGACGAGGTTGGCCACCTCGGCGCGCTCGTGCAGCCGGGTCACGCCGAACGTCGGAGGCCGGGGCAGCGACGGGTGGGGAAGCGAGGGCATCGACGGCAGCGGGGGGCGAGGCATCGACGGCAGCGACGGGCGCGGCGGCTTGGGCATCGGCGGCAACGATGGGCGGGGCAGCGACGACAGCGACGGCATCGGCGGGTGCGGCAGCGAGGGTACCGACGGGAGCGGCGGGTGGGGCGGCGTGGGCAGGGAGCGGGCGGCGCGCACCGGCAGGGCCGCCGCGTTCACGGCGGCCCTGGGGACCAGCCCGGCGGCTGATCGGAGCAGGCCCATCGACGTACCCTCGCTTCGGGGTGAGGCAGTGGAAGGGCACTACCCCTCGGAGGGTCGAGGAATCACCACGTGTCGATGAACCCTCGTCCTCCCGGCTCCGGCGGGGCGGCGTCGCGGAACGCGGCGGTGATCCACCGGCGGGTGTCCGCGGGGTCGATGACGTCGTCGATCTCGAAGACCGTCGCGACGCTGAGCGCCCTGCCCATCTCGTAGGCGGCGGCCACGATCCCGTCGAAGGCCGCCTGTCGTTCGGCGGGGTCGGCGATGGCCTCCAGCTCCCTGCGGAACCCGAGGCGCACCGCCCCCTCCAACCCCATGCCGCCCAGCTCCCCGGTCGGCCAGGCGACCGTGGCGACGGGCACCCGCAGACTTCCGCCGCCCATCGTCTGCGCGCCCAGCCCGTACGCCTTGCGCAGGATGACCATGCACAGCGGCACCCGCAGGTGGGCGCCGGCGACGAAGAGGCGGCCGAAGTGCCGGACGGTGGCGGTCTGCTCGGCGTCCGGACCGACCATGAACCCGGGGGTGTCGCACAGGGACACCACGGGCAGCCCGTGGGTGTCGCAGAGTTGGAGGAACCGCGCGGCCTTGTCGGCGGCGTCGCGGTCGATGGCGCCGCCGAGGTGCCCGGGGTCGTTGGCGATGAGCCCGAGCGGACGGCCCTCGATTCGGACGAGGGCGGTGACGATCCCGGCGCCGAAGGCCCTCCGCACCTCCAGCACGGAACCCGTGTCGGCGAGTCCGTCGATCACGGCCCGCACGTCGTAGACCCGGCGGCGGTCCTCGGGGATCAGCGTCCGCAGCCGTTCCGGGTCGGGCGCGGACCACTCCTCGACGGGCCCCCGGAAGTAGGACAGGTACCGGCGCGCCACGGCGACGGCCTCGGCCTCGTCGGCGACGGGCAGGTCGACCACGCCGTTGGACGCCTGCACGGAGATCGGGCCGATGTCCTCGGGCGCGTACGTCCCGAGCCCGCCGCCCTCGATCATCGCGGGGCCGCCCATGCCGATGTTGGCGTCGGCGGTGGCGATGACGACGTCGCAGCAGCCCAGCAGCGCGGCGTTGCCCGCGAAGCACCGACCCGCCGCGATGCCCACGAGCGGCACCCGTCCGTTGAGCCGGGCGAACAGGTGGAACGCCATCGTGTCGAGCCCGGACAGCATGGGGGTGTCGGTGTCGCCGGGGCGTCCGCCGCCGCCCTCGGCGAACAGCACGACGGGCAGCCGCCGCCGGGCCGCCATTTCGAACATGCGGTCCTTCTTGGCGTGGTTCATCGCGCCCTGCGTGCCGGCGAGCACCGTGTAGTCGTAGGCCAGGACCACGGCGGGCCGCCCGTCGACGTCGCCGACACCCGCCACGAGCCCGTCCGCCGGGGTGCGTTCGATCAGCTCCTCCAGCGGGCGACGGCGGCGCTGCGCGGCGACGGTGAGCGCGCCGTACTCGGTGAACGTGCCGGGGTCGCACAGGTCCTCGACGTTCTCGCGGGCGGTGCGGCGTCCGGTGCCGTGGCGGCGTGCCACGGCCTCGGGGCGGGCGGCGTCGAGGCCGATCTCGTGGCGGCGGATCACCTCGGCGAGATCGGCGCGCACCGTGCCGTCCTCCACGTCCTCCGGCGGCGCGGCCACGGGTTCGGCCGCCTCGCCGTCGGCGGGCTCCAGGTGGACGAGCGCGTCGCCCTCGGCGACCGTGTCCCCGACGGCGACGTTCAGCCGGGTGACCAGGCCCGCCGTGGGGGCCGCCACGACGTGCTGCATCTTCATCGCCTCGAGGACGACCAGCGGCGCGCCCGCGGCGACCTTCTGGCCCTCGGCCACCTCGACGCTCTCGACCGTTCCGTGCATGGGCGACGGCACCGGCGCGACGGGCTCCACGGGGTTCACCTGAGCGACCTCCTGACCGAACGACGTTCCGTCAGAGTGTGCCGCACGGGCCCGTGGGGCCCGGAGGTCAGCCCTGCGCGACGGCCCCCTCGGCGAGCAGCTCGTCCACGTCGGTGAAGCCGAAGTCCTCCAGCACGGCGCGGGTGTCCCGCCCGGGCAGCGCCGGAACGCCGTCGATCGCGCCCGGCGTCCTGGAGAAGCGCGGCGCGGGCGCGGGCTGCGGATGCCCGCCGTCCTCGACGAAGACGTCCCGCGCCGTGTTGTACGGGTGCTCGGCGGCCTCCCGCATCGACAGCACCGGGGCCACGCAGGCGTCGCCGGGCAGGAAGACCTCGGCCCACTCGTCGCGCGTCCGGGCCTTGAACGCCGCCGCGAACCGCTCCCGTAGCCGGGGCCAACCCTCCCGGTCGTGCTGGCCGGGCAGGTCGCCGTCGCCCTCCAGCCCGAGCCGCCGCAGGAACTCGGCGTAGAACTGGGGCTCGATCGCGCCGACGGCCACGTGCCGGCCGTCGGCGGTCTCGTACACGTCGTACCAGGGCGCGCCGGTGTCGAGCATGTTGACGCCCCGCTCGTCGGACCACAGCCCGCCCGCCAGGAAGCCGTGGATGAACGTGGTCAGATGCGCGGTGCCGTCCACGATGGCGGCGTCCACCACCTGGCCGCGCCCGCTCGTCTTGGCCTCCAGCAGCGCGGCGAGCATGCCCACCACCAGGTACATGCTGCCGCCGGCGAAGTCTCCCAGCAGGTTCAGCGGGACCTGCGGGGGTCCGCCGGCCCGGCCGATCGCGTGCAGCGCCCCGGTGACGGCGATGTAGCCGATGTCGTGCCCCGCGCTCTGCGACAGCGGGCCCTCCTGGCCCCAGCCGGTCATCCGCCCGTAGACGAGCCGCGGGTTGGCGGCCAGGCAGTCGTCGGGGCCCAGCCCGAGCCGCTCGGTGACCCCGGGCCGGAACCCCTCCAGCAGCGCGTCGGCCTGCTCGACCAGGCGCAGCACGACCTGCCGGCCCTTCTCGTTCTTGAGGTCGACGGCGATGGAGCGCTTGCCCCGGTTGGTGAAGTCGGTGCTCGTCGCGCCGGACCCGGCGGGCAGCGCCGCCGACACACGGTCCACCCGAACGACCTCCGCGCCCAGGTCCGCCAACAGCATGGCGGCGAACGGCCCGGGTCCGATGCCGGCCAGCTCGATCACCCGGACCCCCGACAGCGGACCCCGCCTCGACGCGCTCATCCCATGACCCCTCTCCACCCGACGACCACCGCACGGAGTTCCCGAACCGTGTTCGGCGCACCCAGTGTGCCCGATCCCCGTGAGCGGTCACCGACCGGGAGGCCGGACCGCCCCGGGGCTCGCGCCGCCTGGAGGGCGACGCGATCGGCCGGGCCGACGTCGGGGCGAGGGGGCGCCTCGTCAGGACGTGCGGGCGGTCAGGGTCACCGGGGCCGTGGGGCGTCGCTTCGGCCTGGGGCCGGTGGCCACCAGCAGGCCGTCGTTCACACCGGCGCGGCGTACCGGGCCCTCGGCGTGCGGGACGAGGCCGGGTGCGCCGGCGGCCACGTAGTACCAGCGTTCGGCGGGGGAACGCCACCACAGGCCGCTGACCGGGCGCTCGGCGTCGCAGACGCCGGCGTCATGGTGCCTGCCGCCGGGCTCGATCAGCGTGGCCCTGGCGGACGTGCCGCCGTCGGCGTAGGTGAACCGAGTGCAGACCCACCGGGCGGGGCGTGCCTGCTCCGGGAGGCGGCCCGCCCAGAACTCCCAGGCCACGGCCCGGGTCACGGGACGGGACGCGGCGGGCAGCGCGCAGCTCAGCCGCTTCCACACCCGCAGCCCCGCCGAGTCCGGCGTCACGGGCCGGGGCTCGGGACCGGTGGAGGGGCGGTAGCTGACGGACGCCGGGACCGGGCCGCCCAACTGGGCCAGCATCGCCGAGCCCTCGGCGTCGGTGAGCCGCAGCAGCGGCCCCCGGCCGCACGAGGTGTCGACGGTGAAGGGCCCTGCCGCGCCGTCGTCGAGACCGGCCCGTTCGCCGTCCGGCGCGTGGGCCTGGGTGGTCCACGGCGGCAGCAGGTAGTAGCCCTTGCCCAGCGCCAGGGGCATGGTCGCGTCGCGGCCTGCCGACGGCAGGGTCTCCAGCGTCCGGGCGGGCTCGGTGTAGCGGGCCACGCGGTCGCCGTGTCGCAGCAGCGCGGTCGGAACGCCCTTGATGCGCCCGGCGAACAGCAACTGCGGGTTCGTGCCCCGGCCGGCGCCCTGCGACCAGGTGGCGAGCGCGCGGCCGGTGAACAGCCGGTCGCCGGCCAGTTCGCCGCGCGCCGGCCACACGTCGAGCGTGCGCGGCGCGCGGGCCCAGTCGCGTACGGGCGCCGTGACCAGCCGACCCTGGCGGGCCTCGGCCGGGGCGGGCGCGCCGCCGGTCTCCATCACGAAGACGGTGCCGCCCAGACCGACGGTCAGCGCGGTGGCCACCGCGATCGGCAGCCGGGTGCGCCGACGCACGGCCCGGTCGTACGCCTGGCGGACGGAGACGTCCTCCGGCATCCCGGCGCACCGCTCGGACGGCTCGGCGACGCCGCCGACGGCCTCGGCGACCTCGAGCACGGCGGGCACGTCGGTCACCCCGAGCTCCACGAGCTGGTCGCGGACCGCGTACCGCGGCATCCGCTCCACCTCGCGCAGCACGTAGGCGACGCGGACCGGCGCCTCCAGCTCGGACAGCGCCAGCGTCAGCGCGGGGTCGGGCAGCGCGGTCGGCAGACCGCGCAGCCAGGGACCGAGCCCGATGCGCAGCCGCCAGGACGGGCGCATCGCCCGACGCAGCACGCGGGTGCGCGTCCGGGCGTAGGAGTAGCGGCCGCCGGGTCGGGCGGCGCGGTTCCCGACCAGCGGGAACTCGCCGTCGACGATCCGCTGCGCGACCGCCATCCGGTAGATCCTTTTCCCCTTCCCCGGAAGGACGAGGTACGCCAACCGGACGAGGTCGCGGTAGCGCCGCTCGAGCACGGCGGCCGGCGGGGCTTTCTGCGGCATGGGACGGGCTCCTCGCGAGATCCACGGAATTACTGCGGACCGAGGTTAGGGACCCGCACCGGGCACCGTCCGGGAATTGAACCAACGATTAATCAGCACCCGGCGACATTTCCCGCCATTCTCCGATGAATCCCCCGGGGCCCTTCACCACGGGTGCCCGGGCGGGCACGCTCGGTGGATCGTCCGCCGACCGTTTCGGTCGCGTATTACCCTGGTCGACCGGCGGGAACCGACGCGGCGCTCAGCGAGTCGGACCCCGTGACGCCGCCCCCGAGCGAGAAGGACTCCATGACCGAGGACGTACCCGGCTACCGCGTCCTGGAGAAGGTGGGCGAGGGCGGGTTCAGCGTCGTCTACCGGGCCTACCAGGAACGACTGGACCGGCAGGTCGCGCTGAAGGTGCTGTCGGTCAGCGCGGTCGACGACGCGGCCATGAAGCGCTTCCAGCGCGAGTGCCGGATCACGGGCCGGCTCAGCGGCCACCCCAACGTGGTGACGGTGCTCGACACCGGGAGCACCCGATCGGGCCGCCCGTACATCGCGATGGAGTACTTCGAGCGCGGCGCCCTGACCGACCGGCTCCGCCGGGAGGGCCCGCTGCCGGTGCCGGAGGTCCTGCGGATCGGGGTGAAGACGGCCGGCGCGCTGGCCGCCACCCATGAGACCGACGTGCTGCACCGCGACGTCAAGCCGCAGAACATCCTGGTGTCCCGCTACGGGGAGCCCGCGCTGGCCGACTTCGGCATCGCCCGGCTGGTGGACTCCTTCGACGCCACCCACACCCAGGCGTTCACCCCGCACCATGCGGCGCCCGAGGTCCTGGAGGGCCGCCCGCCGGGCGTCCCCTCCGACATCTACTCGCTGGGCTCCACGCTCTACCAGTTGCTGGCCGGGCAGCCGGCGTTCAAGGGGCCGGGCGGCGAGGGCATCGCCCAGCTCATGCTCCGCATCCTCAACGACCCGCCCCCGCCGCCTCCCCGCGACGACGTCCCCGCCCAGCTCTTCGACGTGATCCGTACGGCGATGGCCAAGGCCCCCGAGCAGCGGTTCCCCTCGGCGGTGGCGTTCGCCCAGCGCCTCCAGCGGCTGCAGGCGGAGCTGGGCCTCCCGGTCACCGACCTCGCCTACACCTCAGCCGAGGTCGCCGAGATCGGTCAGCCCGACGACACCGGCCCGCCCTCCTCGGCGCCCTCGCCGTGGGCCCCGAACGGCGCGGCGTCATGGCAGGGCGGCGGCTCGCTGGAGGCCCCGCCCCCGCCGTTCTGGACGGCCGCCGACGCCCTGCCCGCCCCGCCCGCCCCGCCCGCGGCCGTGGCGGACCCCGGTCCGGCCGGGTTCGTGGGGCCCGTCGGCTTCGTGGGGCCTCCCGACCCGGCACCACCCGGACCCGTCCAGCCGCCCTCGCCCATGGCCCCGCCCATGGCCGTTCCCGGGCCTCCGGCGGTGCTCGACGGGGCGACGCGGGCCCAGCCCGGGCAGGGTCGTGGCGGGCCGCCACGAGGGCTCCTCATCGCCGGCACGGTGGCGCTCGTCGGCGGGCTGACCCTCGGTATCGCGGCGCTGGGCGCCTTCGGCGGCGATGACGACACTCCGGGGACGAAGGGCTCGGCCTCCCCCGCCGCACAGGGCACCGGCTCCCCCGACCCCGCGCCCGACGACGCCGCCCCGGCGATCCCCAAGGAGCAGGTCTGGGCGGCGACCCCGCGCCGCGTCCGGTCGATCGCCGACAGGGGCACCTCGGTGAACCTGCGCTGGCAGCTTCCCGCGGTCTCGCGGCGGCTGCCGATCCTGGTACGGCACGCCCCGGCGACGCGGCGTCCGGTCATCTCGGCGGGCCCCGGCGCGACCAACACGGCCGTCGACGGGCTGCGGCGCGGGCTCGGCTACTGCTTCCAGGTGGGGGCGATGCTGCGCGCCGCGACCGCCGAGGACCCTCGCCCCGTCATCGCCTGGTCGAAGCCCGTGTGCATCCGAGGGGCCCGCCCGGCCGCCTGAACGCGGCCGGGCATGGCCGCTAGGCGCACTCCCAGAGCGGAGGGCCGGCGTACTCCTGCCAGGGGTCCTTGGGTGTATCGACGAGATAGCCGATCATGAAGCCGCGTTTGCCCTCGATCTCGACGTCGTCGTAAAGGTCTCCGGCGAAGTCGGGATTGCCATTGGAATGGGCGTAATGCACGCCCTTCTTCTGACAGTGCACGGTCAGCATGTGCCCGTTGTCATAAACGCGATGAACGTCCGCGCTGTCGGTGTCGGGAGCGACGTTCATGTAAGCATTGGACTTGCCGTTGTGCTGGATCGCGTACTGCCGGGAGGGCCCGGTGAGGGTTCCCGCCCAACTCGAGCTCCGACTGCCGGCCCCGTTCCGGGCGACGACCTCGAACCGGTACGACCCGTTCTTCCACACATCGTCGAGCAGGACGGACGTCCCCGACACGTCCCTCGTGCCGCTCTTGGGGCCCGACCATTTCACGGTGTAGCCGGCGGGTGCCGGCCCGGCGGGGGCCTTCCAGGTCACCTCGGTGCCCCCGCTCGTGGCGGAGGCCGTGGGGTCGACGGGAGGGCGCGGAATGATGCAGGGACGCGCCTGATCGCTCGGCTGGGACGTCTTCTCCGCGGGCAGGCCGTTCTTGGCGTACCGCACCGCGACCGTGAACCGATAGAGCCGGTTGCAGTCACCGCCGGTCACCGTGAAGGTGTACGGCCCGCCGGGCGGCACCGTCCGGGGAGAGGCCCGCAGGCCGGCGGGCAGCCCGGACAGCGCGTACCCGGTGGGGACGCCGCCCCGGGACGGGTTGAACCTGACCGTGATCTCGCCGTCCCCCGGGGTCACCGCCACGTTCGAGGGCGCGGTGGGCTCTCCGGGCGGCGGCGGCCGTTCGGGGGTCTGCGGCGGTGAGGAGGGAGAGGAGGGTCGGGACGGCGTGGACGTCGGCTTCGGGAGCGGCCGGCGGGTCCGCCCGTCGGGGATCCGCTCCTCGTACTTGCGGACGGACTTGGAGGAGCCCCCGCGGTCGAGGACGACGGCGCGATCCGCGTCGGGGTCGTTGGCCCACAGCAGCCCGTCCTTGACGAAGACCTCCAGCCTGGTCGGCCGCCCCGTGACGACGATCCGCCGTTCGAAGGCGTTGGTCTCGGCGTCGTACACCAGCAGCGCCCCGGCCGTCTCGTCCGGCAGGTAGACCTTGGTCCCGAGCATGTGGGGCGCGCCGAAGGCGTGACCCCCGGTGTCGACCCTGACGGCCGTGGGCGTGCCGGTCCCGGTGTGCAGCATCACCAGCGACCCCGACTCGGCCGCCAGCAGCGGCACGATCGGGCCCTCCGTGCGCGAAGGCGCCAGGACGCCGGCCCTGCCGGAGCGGGTCACCGCGGACGGCAGCGAGACCTTCAGATGGCCGCCCCCCGCCTTGACGACGGTGGCCTCGGCGGACGTGGAGTCGACCACGACCGGGGCCCCCGCCGCGATGGTCAACGCGAGCCGGTCGCCCGGGCGTCCCACGGTGACCGGAGCGCCCTGCCCGGTGTCCCGGAAGGGAACGAGCCCACCGGTCTGGGGCGTGGGCACCCAGAGCGTCCCGGTGGCGTCGATCCCCGCCGCGCCCAGCGGGGGCGGCAGCGCTGCGGGCCGGCCGACGGCGGTCAGCGACACCGGGTCGATCCGCTGGACGGCGCCCCGGACCGGGTCGACGGTGTACGCGCGGCCCTGGCCGACCACCACCTGCAGACCGGCGGCGCCCAGGTCGCGGCTCTGCTCCACCTTGAGCTGCGACGGGTCGAGCCGGCTGACCACGCCGGTCTGCACGTCCACGATGAGGACGGTGTCGCCCTCCTGGACGATCCGGATGTCGTGGCCGCGCATCTGCGCGAGCAGGCCCGCCTTGCCGTCGATCCTCCCGGCGAGCCCGTTGGCGTGCATCACCGAGCCCTGCTTGCGGGCGTACAGCCAGGCGCCCACGTCGGACAGCTCGTAGGTGGCCCCGGCCACCCCGACGCCGAACACCACGGCGCCCACGACGAGCACCCCGGCCAGGCCGATGGCCAACTGGCCGGTCAGTCCGTCGCGGCCGAACAACGCGCGCACGGTCGCCTCCCGTCGTCGCGAACGCAAGCGCTCACCCTAGTGGGACAGTACGGACATATCAGCGACAACAGCGAAAACGGATGAACGATGGCCTCCTAGTGCGCAGACCGCAGCGAACGGGGATGCAGTCGGCGCAGGATCCGGCGCGGACGTCCGGCCTTGGCGGTGACCAGCCGTCCCAGCTCGTCGCTGTGCCGCCAGGCGGCGTCGGCGGCGTGCGGGTCGGGCGGCGTCTCCGCGAAACGACTGCGGTCGGCCAACTCCGCCAGCGGCCCCAGATGACGGAGCGCGGACGCACCGACCGCGTCCGCCCCGAGCCGGGCGACCTCGTGCGCGGTGAGCGTCCGGGCGGTGGGCAGACCGACGTCCGTCAGGTGGTCCAGCGCCTGGCGCCAGGCCCCCAGCACGCTGACGGCGGGCGCGCCCGAACGCCACCGCCTCCGCCGCCGCGCCGGGACCGCGAACACGGCCGCGACGTACCCCGCCGCCAACAGGAACGTCAGCCCGGACGCGTACACCCACCAGGGGGTCGGCTCCTCCGGCCGCGCGGGGGCCTGACGACTCGGCGGCCGCTCGTCGGGGGTCTCGGCCTCTCGCGAGCGGGAGGCCGCGTTCTGCTGGGCCTGCTCCAGCTTCTGCTGCGCGCTGCCCGCCGCCACCGCGCCCGAGTCGCGGCCCCCGCCCTGCCGCTGCGGCGTCGGGTTGAACGGCACCCAGCCGATGGACTCGAACTTGACCTCGGGCCACACCATCACGTCCCCGGACCGGATCTCCCGCGTCCCGCCCGCGATCCGGCCGCCGGTGAAGCCCACCATCACCCGCGTCGGCAGCCCCAGCGTCCGGGCGAGCACCGCGTAGGCGGTCGCGTAGTGCTCGGGGGTGCCGCGTCGGGCCTCCCCCAGGAAGTAGTCCAACTGCCGATAGCCGTGCCCCGGCGGCGCGTTGAAGTCGTACCGGCCGTACCCCTTGAGGAACTCGGCGAGTTGCGCCGCCTGCTGGATCGGCGAGGTCGTCCCCTCCGTGGCGCGTCGCGCGAACGCCTCGAACTCGGCGAGCTGCACGGGCGGCCGGCGCGCCCCCGGGCCCCAGGGCAGCTCACGGGCGGCCCGCGCCTCCGCGTCCTGCGCCGCGCCCACGACGGCCAGGTCGTCGGCGCTCCACTCCCGGACCGCCGACGTCACCCGGTACGTCTGCCCGCTCCGCAACTGCTGCGCGGTCGCCATCACGCCGCTGGCGGGGTCCACCACCACGCCGAGACCGTCGATGGCGCGCGGCCGGTCGGCGGCGGGCACCCAGACCCCCGGCAGGTCGCGGATGGTGACGTCCTGGACGAGGTCACGCCGCCTCGCCCGTTCGGCCCCCTCGGGCACGGTGCTGCCGGTCGGCACGAAGCCCGCGCCGGACGACCAGGTGACGCCGTCGAACCGGTCGAGCACCGCCAGCCGCCACACCTCCGCACGCGGCGCCCGCACGGTGAACAGCACCTGGTCGGGGCTCAGCAGCCACCCGGCCACCCGGTCGAGCGGGCTCACGCCGTCGCGCTGCTGCGGCGGCGGGGCGGCCACCTGCTCGCGCGGGTTGTACGGGTCGGCGCCGACCGGCACCACCGGGCCGGCCACCAGCGCCAACGCGCCCAGCGCCGCCGCCGCCGGAAGCCCCGCGGCGAACGTCCGCACGCCGCCCCCGTCCCCCCGGACGAGGACCAGCGTGACGATGAGCCCCACCATCAGCGCGGCGATCGGCGCGTTGGATCCGGGCCCGTCCACGCCGAGGACCAACGCCACCGCGAACGCGCCCAACGCGGGCACGCAGGGAGCGGACCGCAGCGACGTCCGCAACGCGATCTCGGCCCCCGCGAACGCCGCGAGCCAGACCACGACGTGCACCAGGACGAGCAGCTCGGGCCGGTCGGGGGCGGGCAGCAGCGTGGTGAGGATCGACTTCCACGCGTCCCGCAGTCCGGTGCGCAGCGCGGGCATCAGGCCGCCGTCCGACAGCGCCGGACGCAGTACGGTGACCGCCACCGTCGCCACCCAGGCGCACACCGTCAGCACCAGCGAGATCCACAGCGGCCACGGGCGTGCCTTCCGAGGGCCCGACAGCAGCCCGGCCAGCACCGTCGGCACCACCGCGGCCACCGGCACCACCGGCAGGAGCGGCCCGTACCCGAACACCCGGTGGAAGGCCAGCCCGGCGGTCGCGGCGAGCGCCGCCGTCACGGCCAGGGAGACGTGGCGTCGCGTCATCGGCGCAGCTCCCGTCGCCAGGCCCCGGCGAGCTCGTCCAAGTCGCCGAAGTCCAGGACGGTCAGGCCCGGTGGCACGGCGGCCGGCCCCCGGGGCCGCACGCGCAGCACCGCGACCCGGTCGAACCGACCGCGCACGGTGGCGATCCGGCTCAGATCCGTGTCCCCCGGCGCGACGACCACCAGCGACCCGCCGGGCCGGACGCGGCGGACCACGTCGGCCGGGGTCTGGGGGCCCTCGGCGGGTGTCACCGCGGTCAGCCGGTCCAGGACCGCCTCCGCGTCCTCGGGGCCGCCCCGGGTGTCGGCGACCACGCCCGACCCGGTCAGGATCCGCACCGGGAAGTTCGCGTTGCACGCGCCGACCGCGACGGACGCGGCGGCGTCGACGGCCAGCTCGAAGTCGTCGCCGTCCGGCCAGGCCTCCGGTCGGGACTCGATCACGACGGTCGTCGTCGGCAGGCTGGCGTCCACGAGCTGGCGGACCATGAGCGTCCCCGTCCTCGCGGTGGACTTCCAGTGCACGTGCCGCATCTCGTCCCCGCGCACGTACTCCCGCAGCGAGTGGAAGGTGGCGGTGCCGGCGGGCGCCCGGTCGCTGGTCGGCCCCTCCAGATGGTGCGCCCGTCCCGACGGCAGCAGCGGCAGCGGCACCGTCCGGGGCCGCACCAGCAGCGTCCGGGGCGTCCCGTACTCCCTGACCCGACGGGCGAGCTGCATCGGATCGGCCCGCACCAGCCGCAGCGGCCCCACCGGGATCTCGCCGCGCCGATCCGTCGGCAGCCGGTACGTCACCGTCCGCTTGCCGCCCGGTCGCAGCCGGGGGACGTCCACGCCCACCGCGGTCGAGCCGGCGACGTCCCGGGCCGCGAGCCCCGCGCGGATGGTCCGGCCCCGGTTGGTGACGTGCAGGACGCCGACCGCCGGTTCGCCCCGCGCCACCTTGGTCGGCGCGATCTCCCGGTCGACGTCGAGCCGGGGCCCGGGCAGCGTCCACACCAGGCCCAGCGCCACGGCGACCAGCCCGGCGAGGCCCAGCGCGGCGGGCTCCGGATACCCCAGCCACCATCCCGCCAGGTAGAGCAGGACGGACCCCGCCGCCGTCCCCCATCCCAGTGGTGTCAGCAGCCCCCGCATCGACGGATCACACCCCGGCGGCCTGGGGAACGGGCACGGTCGCCAGCACCTCGGCCACCAGGTCCGCCCCCGTCCGCCCGCGCAGCTCCGCCTCCGGCGTCATGATCACGCGGTGCGCGAGCACGGCCACCGCCAGCGCCTTGACGTCCTCCGGCACGATGTAGGACCGGCTCGCCGCCGCCGCGCGCACCCGGGCGGCCCGCAGCAGCGCGAGGCTCGCCCGGGGGCTGGCCCCCAGCCGCGCGTCCTGGTGGGTCCGGGTGGCGGCCACCACCCGCACCAGGTAGTCGTACAGCGGCGGCGCCACGTGCAGCCGCCCGGCGAAGTCGATCATCCGGGCGACGTCCTCCCTGGAGGCGACCGGCTGGAGCCGCTCCAGCGTCACCCCGGTCGGCGCGCCCGCCAACACCGCGATCTCGGACTGGTGGTCCGGGTACCCCATCGAGATCCGCATCAGGAACCGGTCGAGCTGCGCCTCCGGCAGCGGGTACGTGCCGTCCATGTCCACCGGGTTCTGGGTGGCCATCACCATGAACGGGCGGGGCACCGGATGCGGCGTGCCCTCCACGGTGACCCGGCGCTCCTCCATGACCTCCAGCAGTGCCGACTGGGTCTTGGGCGAGCCCCGGTTGATCTCGTCGGCCACCACCAGGTTGGCGAAGATCGGCCCGGGGTGGAACTCGAACGCGTTGCCCGCCTGGTTGAAGATCGACACCCCGGTGATGTCGCTGGGCAGCAGGTCGGGGGTGAACTGGATCCGGGTCCAACGGGCGTCCACCGAGGCGGAGATGGCACGTGCCAGGGTGGTCTTGCCGACCCCGGGCACGTCCTCCACCAGCAGGTGGCCCTCGCTGAGCAGGCACACCAGCGCCAGCTCCACCTTGTCGCGCTTGCCGCGAATGACCCGTTCCACACCGCCGGCGAGCGCGCCGAACATCTGGGCGAACCGCGCCACCAACGCGTCCGCGTTGCCCTGGCTCTCCGTCATCGACTCTCCCCCGCTCAATCCGTGCACTCGAAGTGGGCCTCGTCGGGCGCGTCGGGGCCCGACATCAGGGTCACGTTCAGGTAGCCGATGCCGCTCCCCCACTTGATGCGGGCCCACCATTGGCTCGTCTGGCCGGACTCCGGTTCGGTGACGGAGCCTCCGGACTTGAGGCAGATGGCCGTGAGGTCCATGTACTGGCCCTGCGGGATGGTGCCGACCTGGCTGGAGCCCGTATTGGAATCGGCGCGGATCCGGGTGTTGGTCTGGTTGTTGTGCTCGTTCCGCGTACCGAACTCCGGGTAGGCAAGGCTGACGCGCCACGTCGTCTCCGAGGAGGTGCCCGCGCCGTTCTTCGCCACCGCCGAGTAGTTGTGGTCGCGGTTGTTGGCCAGGCCCGTCTCGGTGAACGTGGTCTCCTTGGTCTCGCTCGTACCGTTGGGACCCGTCACGACGTAGGTGACGTCGTATCCCGAGTTCTGCCAGTTGAGGGTCACCTTCCGGTTCGAGCCGTAACCCGTCCCGTTGGCGGGCGCCCCGGGGGGCTTGCAGGGGTGGAGGCTCGTGGGTGGGGAGCCGGCCTGGCCGCCGTTCTTGAAGCGGGCGACGACCTTGAAGGTGTACTCCCTGTTGCAGTCCAGGCCCTTCACGGTGAACACGCGGGTCGCGTCGCCGGGCGGGATACGGGAGGGCGTGGCCTCCCGTACCGGCAGCCCGGCCGCGTCGGTCAGCACGTACTCCTTGACCGCCGTGGTGTCGCCCGACTCCCCGTACGAGACGCTGATCTGACCGCTGTCTCCGGTGGAGCTGACGGACTCCGGGGCGCCGGGCTCCGCGCACGCCTGCGCCGGGTCGGACTCGGCGAACGCGCCGTCCACCGGGCGGCGCGTCCTCGGATCCACGTACCGGACGACGACCCGGAAGGTGAAGTCCCTCCCGCAGGGCAACCCGGGCACGGTGAACCGCAGGGCGGTACCGTCGTCCCGGATCTCGCCGGGCGACGCACCGGCGACCGGCAGGCCGAACCGGTTGCGCAGCACGTAGCCCGTGGGCGCGATCCTGCTCCGGGCGGAGCGCCGGAACGTGACGGTGATCGTCCCCCCGGAGCCCCGGGCGATGACGGCCTGCGGCGCTCCCGGCGGGTCATCGGTGCCCGGCCTCGGCTGCGGCCGCCGCGGCTCGGGGTCGGCGTCGCCGCTGGGCTTCGGGGTGGGCAGCGGGTTGCGCTTGCCGCCCGGGACCTCGGGGTCGTACTTGCGGATCCGCTTGGGAATCCCCTTGTCGTCCACCGACAGGGCGTTCTCGTCGTCGGGGTCGTTCACCCAAAGCAGGCCGTCCTTGACGAAGACCTCCAGCGGGCCCGGTCTGCCCGTGACGGGCAGGCGCGCCTCGAACGAGCCGGAGACCGAGTGGTAGACGACCAACGCCCCGGCGGTCTCGTCCGGGATGTAGACGCGGGGGCCGAGCATCTGCGGGACGCCGAAGTCGTGGCGCGCCATCTTCAGCGCGACCGACGTGATCGAGCCGACACCCGTGTCCAGCAGCACCAGGGAGCCCTCGGCGCCGAGCATCGGGACGACCTGGCCGTCGGTGACCGGCGGGACCTGCGCCCCGGCGCGCCCGGCCCGCGTGACGGTGGACGGCAGCGCCACCTTCTGCAGGCCCTCGGGCTTGACGACCGTGGCGGTGGCGTCGGTGGAGTTGGCGATCACGGGAACACCCGCGGCGATCGACAGGGCGAGCCGGTCGCCGGGCCGGCCCACCGTGACGGGCGTCTGCGGGACCCCGGCGTGAACGGGCACGGCCTGTCCGGTCTGCGGGGCGGGCACCCACAGCCGTCCCCGCCCGTCGATGCCGGCCTGGCCCAGCGGCGGGGTCAGCCTCGCCGGTGCTCCGACGGCCGACAGGTCCACCGGGTCGATCCGCTGGACGGTGCCCTTGACGGAGTCGATCGTGTACGCGCTGCCGGCGCCCACCACGACCTGGACACCCACCGCGAAGGGCCGGCTCTGGGCGACCTTGAGCTGGGACGGGTCCAGCCGGCTGACGACGCCGGTGACCTCGTCGACCAGCAGGACGGTGGTGCCGTCCTGAACGACCCGGATGCGGTGGCCGCGCATCCCGGCGATGAGGTCGGCCCGGCCGTCGACCTTCCCGGCGAGGCCGTTGGCGTGCACCACGGTGCCCTTGCGGGAGGCGCTCAGCCAGGCGCCGATGTCGGACAGCTCGTACTTCGCGCTCGCCACGCCGACGCCGTACACGACGGCGGTCACCGCGAGCACGCCGACGAGCCCCAACGCCACCTGGCCGGTCAGCCGGTCGCGCCCGAACACCCGCCGCAGGAACCCGGACAGGCCGGGACGCCGCTCCCTGCTCAAAATCCCCGTCTTCCTTCCGTCGCACCGGCCGCGCCGCTTGTGAGAGCCCCCGCGGCGACGGGCCATGGGCCGGGTTCCGGCCGCCCGGGGGCGGCCCGACCGGGCCCTGGGACATCGTCGGTCTCGACGCGAGGTCACCCTATTGCGCTACGAGTCACACAAAATAACGACACGAGATGAACGGCACTCAAGGAAAGCTCAGACCGGCCGCACGCGGCGACCGGTTCCGCCGCGACCCGGATGTGATCGGCTTCACAACGCAAGCCGACACCGAAGCCCGCCCGTCCGGGACCGGTGCCATCGTTCCGAACGCGAGGGCCGCCCGCAACGTCCTAGTCTGAGGCGACGGTGACGAGGATCCAGAGGTGGACGTGGACGCAGCAGGCATCGGCGAACTGTGGGACCGGCTGACGGGCACGCAGGACGATCCGGCGTGGTGGTTGGTGATCCTCGCCGGGCTGGTCGCGCTGGGCGCCGTGGTGCACGGCCCCACCTGGCGGGTCTCCCGCAACGTCGTCACCATCGCGCACGAGGGCGGCCACGCGCTGACGGCGCTGCTCACCGGCCGCCGGCTGGACGGCATCAAGCTGCACTCCGACACCTCGGGGGTGACGGTCTCGCGCGGGCGGCCGGACGGGCCGGGCATGGTCTTCACCGCCCTGGCCGGTTACGTGGCCCCGCCGCTGTTGGGCCTGGTGTTCGCCGCGCTGCTCAGCGCCGGGCGCGTCACCCTGATGCTGTGGGCCTCGCTGCTGCTGCTCGCCGGGATGCTGGTCATGATCCGCAACGCCTACGGGGTGCTGTCGGTCGTGGCGACCGGCGCGCTGATCTTCGTGGTGTCCTGGCTGGGCGACGAGGACGTCCGGGCCGGGTTCGCCTACCTGGCGGTGTTGTTCCTGCTGTTCGCCGGGACCCGGCCGGTCATCGAGCTGCAGCGGATGCGGGCCCGGCAGATGGCGCCGTCCTCCGACGCCGACCAGCTCGCCCACCTGACCGGCGTCCCCGGTCTGGCCTGGGTGGGGCTGTTCGCGTTCGTGGCCCTGCTGGCGCTGGCGGCGGGCGGGACACTGCTGGCCCCCGACACGGCCGCCGTCCTCCCGACATGGCTCAAGGACTGACCCGTTCGTCCGGTGTTCGGGACGCCCCGGATTGTCACAGGGCCCCGATAGCGTCGGAACCGTGAGCGATCGTTGGGGTCGGGAACGGGTTCTCGCGCTGGCGCCGGACCCGTCGTCCGCGAGGGCGGCCGGAGGCGTGGCCAAGCCCGCCGAGTGGCTCGACGTCGGTTGTGACGACGCCTCCGTCTGGGGCGAGTGCCGGGGCGGCGGCACCGCGGCGTACCGGGCGTGCGTCGACCTGGCGGAGCCGGCGTTCCGGTGTTCCTGTCCGAGCCGCAAGTTCCCCTGCAAGCACGCGCTGGGCCTGCTCCTGCTGTGGAGCGACGGCACCGTCGACGACGCCGCCCGTCCGCCGTGGGTCGCCGAATGGCTCGACCGGCGGGCCGAGCGCGCCGCCGGGGCCCAGGAGCGCGGGGCCGCCGCCCCCGTCAAGACGCCCGACCCCAAGACGGTCGAGCGCCGCAGGCGGCGGGTCGACGACGGCGTCGCCGAGCTGGCCCAGTGGCTGCGCGACCAGGTCGGCCAGGGCCTCGCCCAGGCCGAGCGCGCGCCCTACAAGGTGTGGGACGACGCCGCCCGCCGTCTCGTCGACGCCCAGGCCCCCGGCCTGGCCGGGCAGGTCAAGGGCCTGTCGGCGCTGCGCCACGGCGACTCCTGGCCCGACCGGCTGCTGGAGGAGTACGCCCTGCTGGCGCTCCTGGCCCGCGCCCATCGACGCGCCGCCGACCTTCCCGAGCCGCTGCGCGCGACCGTCCGTTCCCGCGTCGGCTTCACCGTCACCGAGGCCGAGGTGCTCGCCACCGGCGAACGGGTCCGCGACGAGTGGTACGTGGCGGGCTCGCGCGACACCCCGCAGGACCAGATCACCGCCCGGCGGGTGTGGCTGCGCGGCGTCCGGACCGGTCGCCCCGCCCTGGTGCTCTTCTTCGCCGCCCCCGGCCGTGTCCTGGACGCCTCCTTCGTCGCCGGCGCCACGGTCGACGCCGAGCTGGCCTTCTATCCGGGCGCCCGGCCCCTGCGCGCGGCGGTGGCCGAGCGCCACGGCCTCACCGCGACGCCCCCGGGCGGCTGCACCGTCGGCGATCTGCTGCGGGAGTACGCGGACGCCCTGGCCCTGGACCCGTGGCTCGACCGGTGGCCCGCCGTCCTGGCCGACGTGCGGCTCGCCACGCCCGCCGAGTCGCCGGTGCGGGCCGACAACCTCCATGTGGTGGACGACCACGGCGATGTCCTGCCGCTGCGCTTCTCCCCCGCCGAGGAGTCCCGGCATGATCCGTGGCGGCTGCTGGCCGTGTCCGGCGGCGACCGCTTCACCCTCGCCGGCGAGTGGTCGCCTCGTGGCCTGCAGCCCCTGTCCGCCTGGCACCCAGAGGAAGGCGCGGTGGTCCTGTGACGGCGCACCTGCACTCCTTCGAGGCGGTCCGGCCGACCGCGCGGAAGGCCGGGGCCGTCGCCCCCGATGCGGCATGAGCGGTTGGGCCGAGCACGTGAGCACGGCGCTCCTGGGCACTCATCGCCGCCCGGTGCCCCCGATGCCGCCCCTCGACGGGCGGGCCGTCCACCCTCCGGACGGCCGCCCACCCGACGGTGCGGATCCAGCGGAGGTGCTCTTGGAGCAGGCCGCGCTGCTGGCGGTGCGGCGGCGGGCCGGATGGCGGGCCGGTGACGCCTCGGCGTTCCCGCCCGTCGCGCCCTCTCCTGGGGAGTCACTGCCCGTGGTGCCGCGCGCGGCGGGGCGACGGCTGGCGCGGATCCTGACGGGCGACCGGCCCAGGCTGCTGCCGGAGTGGCTGGAGGCGGCCGCCGGGCACGGGTACCGGGTTCCGTCCGGGCTGCTGCCCGACCTGCTCGAACGCGGCCGGGCCGACCGGTCGCTGCGTCCCGCGATCGCCCGGGCGGCGGGCCGGCGCGGGGTCTGGCTGGCGCTGCGCAACACCGACTGGGCGTACCTGGTCGGCGAGGGCGACGATCCGGGCGACGACGACCCGGAGGTCTGGCAGACCGGCACCCGCAACCAGCGGGTCGCCTACCTGGTCCGGCTGCGCGGCCACGATCCGGCGGCGGCCCGGGAGGCCCTGCGGGCGACGTGGGCGAGCGAGCCCGCCCCGGACCGGGCGGCGTTCGTGGCCACCCTGGAGCACGGCCTGTCCCCCGCCGACGAGACGTTCCTGGAGGAGGCGCTGAACGACCGCGCCAAGGACG
The DNA here is from genome assembly GCF_003386555.1 of Thermomonospora umbrina. Lineage (GTDB taxonomy): Bacteria > Actinomycetota > Actinomycetes > Streptosporangiales > Streptosporangiaceae > Thermomonospora > Thermomonospora umbrina. Next base: position 405,844 of record NZ_QTTT01000001.1, read on the forward strand.
TCCGACGGTCGGCCGCGGACCTGCTGGCCCGGCTGCCCGGCTCCGGCTACGGCCGCCGGATGGCCCGACGCGCCAGGGAGTGCCTGCGGCCCGAGGAGCGCACCGTACGAGGGCGCCGCCGGCTCTGGATCACCGTGGAGCCGCCCCACGGCCACGACGAGGACATGGCCCGTGACGGCATCCCGTTCCATCCGGCCGGGTCGTTCATGCCCGGCCATCGGTCGGGGGGCCCGGTGGGGGCGAGGGCGGGCTGGCTGCGCGAGATCCTGGCGCGCACCCCTCTCGCGACGTGGTCCGACCTGTTCGAACGGCCGCCGATGGAGGTCGTGTGCCTGCCCGTCGCCGATCGGGCCCGCGAGCCCGGCGGCCCCGCCGACGACGGCGGCGCCCGGGACGTGCACATCGGCTGGGTCCGCGCGGCGGTCGGGCAGCACGACGCGGTGTGGGCGCGGGCGCTCCTGCGGGGCGGCGTGATCCCGGCCGACGAGGCGGAGTCCATGGCCGACCTGCTGACCGTCCTCCCGCCCGACGAGCACGACCGGGCCGCCGCCGACCTGCTGCGCTGGCTGGAGGGCTCCGCCGACCTGATGCGGCTGCTGGAGCGGATCCGCGGCCCCTGGACCGGCGAGCTCGCCGACGCCGTGGTCGGTCTGCTGGCCTCCGCCGCCGACGACGAGGAGGCCGGCGGCCCCGCCGGCCGCCGCCGCGGCACGCTGGCCCCCCTGTGCCGGCTGGCCGACGAACGCCTCTCACCGGACACGGCCCCCCGACTCGACGCCCTGGCCGGCCGTCACCCGGAGTCCTGGCCCCTGACGGAACTGACCGACACCCTGCGCTTCCGCAACGACATGCTCCAGGAGCTCCGGTGAGCCGCCCCCGATCCTCGTGGATCACCGCGCGTTCCCGTTGCGGCGTGCGATGCCGGGGAGGTCTCCGGTGAGCGTCCATCGACCGGGCGATCACCCTTCTCCCTGCGGCGGGGCGCCGATCAGCGTGGTGGAGGGTCGTCCGAGCCCGTTCGACGCACGTTCCGGCTCCGGCCGGGGCGGTACGTACCTCTACGAAGAAAGGATCGCGACCCATGGCTGAGGCCGGGAGCCCGCGCTCCAGCGACCCGACGAACGCCGCGCCCGACGGTGAGGCCGTGCTGCGGCCGCACGCTGAGCGGCAGTTCGCCGACGAGTTGGCGTTGCTGGCCGAGCACGACGACCGGCCCCGTCCGGCGGGCTGGCGGCTGTCGCCCTGGGCGGTCACGATCTATCTGTTGGGCGGCGAGCTGCCCGACGGGTCGATGATCACTCCCAAGTACGTGGGCCCGCGCCGGCTGATGGAGGTGGCGGTCGCCACCCTGGCCACGGACCGGGCGCTGCTGCTGCTCGGCGTCCCGGGCACCGCCAAGACCTGGGTGTCGGAGCACCTGGCGGCGGCGGTGTGCGGGGACTCCACCCTGCTCGTCCAGGGCACCGCGGGCACCTCCGAGGAGGCCGTCCGCTACGGGTGGAACTACGCCCGGCTGCTCGCCGAGGGCCCCTCCGAGCGGGCCCTGGTGCCCAGTCCGATGATACGGGCGATGCGGTCGGGCATGGTGGCCCGGATCGAGGAGCTCACCCGGATGCCGAGCGACGTGCAGGACACGCTCATCACCATCCTGTCGGAGAAGACCCTGCCGGTGCCCGAGCTGAACACCGAGGTGCAGGCCCGCCGCGGGTTCACGGTGATCGCCACCTCCAACGACCGCGACCGCGGCGTGAACGAGCTGTCCAGCGCGCTGCGGCGGCGCTTCAACACCGTGGTCCTCCCGTTGCCCGCGGAGACCGAAGAGGAGGTCGAGATCGTCTCCCGCCGGGTCGACCAGATCGGCCGCTCGCTGGAGCTGCCGCAGGCCCCGGCCGGGCTGGAGGAGATCCGCCGCGTGGTCACCGTGTTCCGCGAGCTGCGCTCGGGGACGACCGCCGACGGCCGCACCAGGCTGAAGTCGCCCAGCGGCACGCTGAGCACCGCCGAGGCCATCTCGGTGATCACGAACGGGCTGGCCCTGGCCGCCCACTTCGGCGACGGGGTGCTGCGCGCCGCCGACGTGGCCGGGGGCATCGTCGGCTCGGTCGTCCAGGACCCGGTGTCCGACCGGGTGGTCTGGCAGGAGTACCTGGAGACCGTCGTCCGCGAGCGCGTCGAGTGGCGCGACTTCTACCGGGCCTGCCGCGAGGTCTCCTAGTGCCGGACACCGAGATCTACGGCATCCGCCACCACGGCCCCGGCTCGGCCCGGGCCCTCCGCCGCGCCCTGGAGGATTTCAAGCCCGACGTGGTCCTGATCGAGGGCCCCCCGGAGGCCGACGCCATCGTTCACCTGGCCGCCGACCCCGCCATGCGCCCCCCGGTCGCCCTCCTCGCCTACACCTCGGGCCCCACCCCCAAGCCCGGCACCCCACCCGCCGAGCACGCCCCCACGCCCCCCGACCCGCCGGGCCGCCGCGCCGCCTTCTGGCCGTTCGCCGAGTTCAGCCCCGAGTGGCAGGCCATCCGCTACGCCGTCGAGGCGGGCATCCCCATCCGCTTCTGCGATCTGCCCGCCGCCCACCAACTCGCCGAGACCCCCGAACTTCTCACCGGGCCCCCGGCCACCGACCCGCACGCCGCCGACGACCCGGCGAAACCCTCGGTGTCCGACACCCATCCCTCCGGCCGGCACCACGCGGACGGCGAGACCGTCACCAACACCGAAGACGACAGACGACACAGCCCCAACGCCGCCGGCCAACGCTCCGACCGCCGAGACACCGGCACCGGAGTCAAGGGCCAACACGATGTCGGCGGCCGGGCCGCCGAGGTGAGCACCGCAGACGTCGAGGGTCGTGTCGCCGGGGGCCGGGACCCCGCGAGGGGCGCGGAGGCTGCGGGTCGTTGGGGCTCCGGGGGCGAGGAAGGCGATGCCGTTCGGGGAGACGCCAGGGCGAGCCTTCCGGGGCGCGCGGCGGAGGGCGACGAGGTGGAGCGGGTCCGGCTCGATCCGCTCGGGTGGCTGGCGCAGGTGGCGGGCTACGACGACGCGGAGCGCTGGTGGGAGGACGTGGTCGAGCACCGAGGTGAGGGCCCGTCGCCGTTCCCCGCGATCGCCGAGGCCATGACGGTGCTGCGGGAGGACTTGGAGGAGCGGCCGGTCCGGGGCGTGCCCGAGGCGTACGCCAGGCGGGAGCGGCAGCGTGAGGCGTACATGCGCCGGACGCTGCGTCGCACCCTCAAGGAGGGGTACGAGCGGGTCGCGGTCGTGTGCGGGGCCTGGCATGTGCCGGCCCTTCAAGCGCAGGTCCCCGCGAGCGCGGACGACCGGACGCTGCGCGGGCTGCCCAAGGAGAAGGTGGCGCTGACCTGGGTGCCCTGGACGCACGGGCGGCTGGCGCACTGGTCCGGGTACGGGGCGGGGGTGCGGTCGCCCGGCTGGTACCACCACCTGTTCACGGCCCCCGATCGGCCGATCGAGCGGTGGCTGACGCGGACCGCCCGGCTGCTGCGGGAGGAGGACCTGCACGTCTCCTCCGCCCACGTGATCGAGGGCGTCCGGCTTGCGGAGACGCTGGCGGCGTTGCGCGACCGGCCGTTGGCGGGGCTGGACGAGGTGACCGAGGCGACCCGGGCGGTGCTGTGCGAGGGGGCCGAGGCGCCGCTGGAGCTCGTCCGGCATCGACTGGTGGTGGGCGAACGACTGGGGGCCGTTCCCGAGAGCACCCCCATGGTGCCGCTGCAGCGCGACGTTCAGGCCGAACAGCGCAGGCTGCGGCTCAAGCCGTCCGCGCCGGTCAAGGAGCACGACCTGGACCTGCGCACCCCGCTGGACCTGGATCGCAGCAGGCTGCTGCACCGGCTGCGGCTGTTGGGAGTCGCCTGGGGCGAGCCGGACGCCGACGCGAGTCGTTCCAAGGGCACGTTCCGGGAGGGGTGGCGGTTGGCGTGGCGGCCGGAGTTCGACGTCGAGCTGATCGAGGCGGGGGTCTGGGGCACGACGGTGCGGGACGCGGCCGGGGCGAGGGCGCGGGCGCTGGCGGGCGAGGCCGCGACGCTCGCCGACCTCACCTCCGTCGCCGAGCGCTGCCTCCTGGCCGACCTGGGCGAGGCGCTGCCGGCGGTCATGCGGGCGCTGGCCGACCTGGCCGCCACCGACGTGGACGTCGTCCATCTGATGGCGGCGCTGCCCGCGCTCGTTCGGGCGCTGCGGTACGGCGACGTTCGCGGCACCTCGGTGGAGCCGCTGCGCACGGTGGTGGACGGGCTCGTCGTCCGCATCTGCGTGGGCCTGCCGCCCGCCGTGTCCGGTCTGGACGACGACGCCGCCCGTGACCTGCTGCGACACATCGACGCCGTACAGGAGTCCGTCGCGCTGCTCGCCGCCGCGACGTCACCGGGCGGCGCGGCCGGCGGTGAACGCGTGCACCGTCCAGGCCCGCAGAACGGCCCCGGCGGCCCGGGCCACGAGGGGCGCTGGCACGGCACCCTGGCAGGGCTCCTCGACCGCCCCGGCCTGCACGGGCTGATCGACGGGCGGCTGACCCGGCTGCTGCACGACGCCGGACTGCTGGACGACGTCGCCGACCGGATGGCGCGGGCGGTGTCGGTCGGGCACGCGCCGGCCCGCGCCGCCGCGTGGATCGAGGGCTTCCTGTCGGGCGGCGGGCTGGTCCTCGTTCACGACAACGTTTTGCTGCGCCTGGTGGACGGGTGGATCGCCGGGCTGCCGGAGGACTCGTTCACCGACGTCCTGCCGCTGCTGCGCCGCACGTTCGGCGGGTACGGGGCCGCGGAGCGGCGCGCCCTCGGAGAGCGCGCCCGCCGGGTGGGCGGCGCCACGACACGGCGCCCGGAGCCCGACGAGGATCTCGACCTGGAACGGGCCCTGCCCGCGGTGAGGGCGGTCGCGGGGATCCTGGGATGGCCGACATGACGATCGGAGACGACATGCACGCCGACGAGCGGCTCAAGCGGTGGCGGCTGGTGCTCGGCGGCGAGGCCGCCGAGGGCACCGGCGTCACGCTGGAGGGCGACGAGGCCCGCATGGACGCCGCGCTGGAGGCCCTCTACGACCAGGGCGGATCCCGGCGCGGGCAGGGTCGGGCGCGCCGCGGCGGCCTGGGCGACTCCGCCCCGAACGTGGCCCGATGGCTCGGCGACGTCCGCTCCTACTTCCCGTCCACGGTCGTGCAGGTGATGCAGAAGGACGCCATCGAACGGCTGGACCTGACCCGGATGCTGCTGGAGCCGGAGATGCTGGAGGCCGTCGAGCCCGACGTCCATCTGGTCGGCACCCTGCTGTCGCTCAGCCAGGTCATGCCCGAGAAGGCCAAGCACTCGGCGCGGGCCGTGGTCCGCACGGTGGTCTGCGATCTCGAGGCCCGGCTGGCGCAGCGCACCCGCTCCGCGGTGACCGGCGCGCTGGACCGGTCGGCCCGCGTGCGGCGCCCCCGCCGCCCGGCCGACGTCGACTGGCCCCGGACGATCCGCGCCAACCTGCGCCACTACCTGCCCGAACGGCGCACCGTCGTCCCGGAACGACTGGTCGGGTACGGCCGCGGGCAGCAGGCGCTCGAACGCGACGTGGTGCTGTGCGTCGATCAGAGCGGATCCATGGCCGCCTCGGTGGTGTACGCGAGCGTGTTCGCCGCCGTCCTGGCGTCGATGCGGTCGCTGCGCACGTCCCTGGTGGTCTTCGACACCGCCGTGGTGGACCTCACCGACCGCCTCCACGACCCGGTCGAGATCCTCTTCGGCACCCGACTCGGCGGCGGCACCGACATCAACCGGGCCCTCGCCTACTCCCAGGGCCTGATCACCCGACCCACCGACTCGATCCTCATCCTGATCAGCGACCTGTACGAGGGCGGCGTCCGCGAGGAGATGCTCCGCCGCGCGGCCGCCCTGACCTCGTCGGGAGTCCAGGTCATCGCGCTGCTCGCCCTCTCCGACGAGGGCGCCCCCGCCCACGACCACGAGAACGCCGCCGCCCTGACCGCCATGGGCATCCCCGCCTTCGCCTGCACCCCCGACGCCTTCCCCGCCCTGATGGCCGCCGCCATCGAACGCCACGACCTCAAGGACCCGCCCGCCCGCCACCCCTGACGCCCCTCCGCCCCACCCTGCGGCCTCGAACATCCCCCGAACGACACGGCACCGGACGCCCCACACGCCGGCGCGCCCACCTGACCCCGCCGCCACCGAACGCGTGCCGACGAACACGGCGCCCGTACATCCAGAGACGGCCACGACAACACGCCGGCCAGGAGCAGCCCACCACGGACCGGCGGGCGATCCTACGCCTGCCAACGCACGACCCGCAATGAAGCCCCAACGCCACGCGCGGCCACACGCGCCTCGCCGCCCCACCGAGCGGACGCACCAACGTCATCAGAGCCCGTTCAACACCACCCGCGACCTGGGCAGGCGTGCGACGCGGCGGCAGGCCCATGCCACTGGGCTCGGCTGCGCACCGATTGCCGGCGAGCCCAACGCGGGACGGTTGATCGAACCGCCCCGGGTCCGCGGATGATTCGACGCACAACCGGACCCTCGCCCTACGGGACGCGCGACGCGGCAAGCACACCCAAGGCACTGGGCTCGGCTGTGCACTGATCGGCGGCGAGCCCAACGCGGGACGGCTGGTCGAACCGCCCCGGGTCCGCGGATGATTCGACGCACAACCGGAGCCTGGCCCCATGAGGTGGTCGACGCGGTGTAGGGCGTGTGCGGCCGCGGGCGGAGGCATGCGCGTAGGGGGGTCGGGCCTGGTAGGGCGAGCGGAGGTCGTCGCCGGGTCGGTGGTGGCGGGGTCAGGGCTGGGGTTTTTGGAGGAGGGCGCGCGTCAGGAGGATGACGACGGCGAGGGTGAAGGTGGCGCGGAAGGCGTAGGCGGCGGGGCCGGCCTCCAGGTCGGCGAGGGCCCAGACCGACCAGGCCCAGAACGCCTCGCGGACGATCCGTAGGGCGATGACGGAACGGACGGCGGTGCGGCCTCCTCTCCAGGCGACCGCGACGGCGACGATCGTGACCATCGCCAAGAGGGTGAGGACGCCGGCGACCGCGATGAAGACCGGCCGGCCGCGGGACTCGGTCGGATCGGCGACGAAGATCGCGAGGGCTGCCAGGTCCAGGATCGCCAGCAGGGAGGCCAGGACGAGGCCGGCGACCAGGGAGGGTGTTCGCCGCAGCAGGCCGCGTCGGGAGGGCGAGGCCCCCTGTCCTCGGTCGGCCGGCCGGTCTTGGTACGGGTGGGGCCGGTGGTGTTCCGACTGATCATGGACGTTCGAGTGACGCCGCCGGCCTTGGGCGGTCGTGCGCGCCCAAGGGTCCGCCGGTGGAGCGGTCCGTTCCCGGTCGTGTGAGGTGCCCGGGTGTCCGCCCCCCGCTCGGTCGTAGGCGGCCGTCTCGTCTCGGCCGCCTCGTTCCATCCGTTCGTACGGGCTGGTGGAGCGGTCCGTTCCGGCGGCGGCCGAAGGGTCCGGGGTTCTGGTGTAGCCGATCGTCCCCGAGGGGCCCGGGCTCCCGGAACGGGTGTGGCCCCGGACTGCATCGCCGGAGGAGGCCGCAGGTCCGGCGGGGCCCGCGGGTACGCCAGGGCCGGACGCGGCGGGGGCGGCCGGGTCGAACGGGCCGGATGCGGCGGAGGCACCGGGCGCGGCGGAGGAGGGCCCGAAGGGGTCCGGTGAGGCGGGGGCGGCCCGACCGAAGGGGTCGGGTGAGGATGTGGGGGCCGGGCCGGCGGCGGGGGGCGCGCCGTGCGGCCATCGGGCGCCGATGAGTTCGATGGGCTCGTGTGGGGCCCGCGCGGGGTGCCGGTCGCCGGGCGGCGGGGTTCGGGATCCGGACCCGGGGGCTTCGGCGCGCGTCGTCGGTGGGGTCTCACCGCCCTCGCCGAGGAGGCGCAGGAGCACCTGCTCGGCGGTGGGTCGGGCGGCCGGGTCCTTGTTCATGCAGGAGCCGACGATCTCGGCGATCTGCGGGGGAAGGCCGGTCAGGTCGGGGGCCTCGTGGAGCACCCGGTACATGACGGCGGGCAGCGCCCCGCCTCCGTGGGGGTCGCGGCCGGTGGCGGCGAAGATCATGGTGGCGCCCCAGGCGTACAGGTCGGCGGACGGGCCGACGGCGCCGCCGGCGAACTGCTCCGGGGACATGTAGGCGGGGGTGCCGATGATCTGGCTGGTCAGGGTGGCCCCGGCGTCCAGGGCGCGGGCGATCCCGAAGTCGATGACGCGGGGGCCGTCCGGGCCGATCAGGACGTTGTGCGGCTTGAAGTCGCGGTGCACGATGCCGGCGCGGTGGATGGCGGCCAGGGCGGTGACCGTGCCGATCGCCAGGCGTTCCAGGTCGGCGCCGGTGCGGGGGCCCTGCTCGGCGACGAGCTCCCGCAGCGACGGGCCGGACACGAACTCGCTGACGATGTAGGGCTGGTCGCCGGCCGTGTCGGCCTCCAGCATCTGGGCGGTGCAGAAGCCCGCCACCCGCTGGAGCACCGCCAGTTCCCGGACGAAGCGGGCGCGGGCCTGGGCGTCCGCCAGCAGTCGGGCGTGCAGGAGCTTGACCGCGACCTCGGGGCCGTCGGCCCGGCGGCCCAGGTACACGACGCCCTGCCCGCCGACGCCCAGGCGGCCGACCAGCTCGTAACCGCCGAGCCGGGGGGGATCTCCCGGTTCGAGGGGAAGGGGGATCACCAGCGCTCCTCCCACCGTCGGAAACCGACGTGAAGTCGGCCCGCATTCTTGAGCACAAATCGCTGCGCCCTGGCATCAAAGACTATAGGAAGGGTGCGATCAGGGTTGGAGGACGCCGATGTCAGAGATCAATTCCAGAGGGCGCGGAAGTAGCGGGCGTTTCATCCGATTCCCACGGGCCCCGCGTCGCACGACGGTCACTCTGGCCGCCGCCGTCGCGGTGACGGCGTCGGGTCTGGCGGCCTGCGACAGCGCCGCGGCCGACACCATCACGCGGCTGACCGTGGGTTCGCCGGGTCCGGACGCGTACACGCTGGTCGCGGGGACGGACCGACGGGACACCAGGCCCCGCAGCCGGGCGGGCGGAGAGGCCGAGGGCGACACCCCCGGCCTGTACGGGGGAACGCGCAACCGGGCCACCTGCGACCCGACGCAGTTGCTGTCGTTCCTGCAGCGCAACCCGGCCAAGGGCAAGGCGTGGGCGGCGGTCCAGAAGGTCGGGTACGCGGCGTTGCCGAGGTACATCCGCAAACTCACCCCGGTGATCCTGCGGGTGGACACGCTGGTGACCAACCACGGGTATAAGGGCGGCAAGGCGACGAGCTTCCCGGCCGTTCTCCAGGCCGGGGTCGCGGTCCTCGTGGACGAATACGGCAAACCGGTGGTCAAGTGCAATTGCGGAAATCCCATAACCCCGCCCGACCGTAATATCAATCCACGCGACGCGAAGTACGAGGGACCCTCCTGGGACCGGTTCACCGACCGGAACGTGACGGTCATCAAGGGCCGCGACGCGTCGAAGGGGGCGCTGACCTCCATCACGCTCGTCGACACCGGGGCCACCATGTCGTTCAACCGGCCGCTGGGCACCATGGGCGGCCAGGACGGCCCGCCCGCGCCGCTGCCGCCGGGCGAGACCGCCACCCCGACCGGCGGCCCGACGGAGGTTCCCCCGCCCACCGGCGGCCCGACCGACGGGCCCTACACCCCGCCGCCCGGCGACGGCTACACGCCGAACCCCGACCCCAGCGTCCCCGGCGGCGAACCCGGCCCCGGCGACACGGGCGACCCCGGCGACCAGCAGCCCGAGGTCCCGGGCCCCACCCCCCAAGGCGGCACCGTCCCCTCGGGCGGAACCGGCGGCGAATCCCCGTAACCCGCGAACGGAGCCCCGTGCCCCACGGGGCTCCCGCCGTCCACCCCGCCTCCGCCCCACCCGCCGAACGCACGGCCGCACGCCCGCCGCCCCGCGCCGCAGCCGGCACGCCGCCCCGCGCGGCGGCGCGCACGCCGGCATGCACGCCGCCCTCGCCCGGCGGTACGCGCGCCGGTACGCATGGCTCGCACGCACGCCTGGCACGCACGGTCGGCACGCACGGTCGGCACGCACGGTCGGCACGCACGCTCGGCACGCACGCTCGGCACGCACGCTCGGCACGCACGCTCGGCACGCACGCTCGGCACGCACGACGGACCGCGCAGGGCGAGGATGGAGCGCGGGTCTGGGCGGTGGGCGGGCCGTCGGGCTGGAGGGTGCCGGGTGCGAGGGGGTCAGCGAAGGTCGGCCAGCAGGAGCGGCAGTGCGGCGGCGAGTTCGCGTTCCCAGCGGGCCCACGATCCGGTGCCCTGGTGGAGGTGGACGGCCGCCGGGACGCCCAGGTCACGGAGTCTGGCCGCGAGGCGGGTGGTGCCGCGGCGGGCGAGGAGCTCCACGGGGCCCCCGTCCCCCGCGCTGAGGTAGAGCCGGACGCCCGCGAGCCGGTCGGCCAGGTCGTACGGGTTGTGGGCCCGCCAGACGTCCCCTTGACCGGTCGGGTCGCCCCAGATCCGCCGCCAGTCGGTGCCGGGGTGGCCGATCGCGGACGTGAGGCGGAGAAGGTCGGGCCCGTCCAGGCGGCCCGGGTCGGTGTGCCGGATGTCGAGGGGACCGCTGAACGAGGCCGCCGCGGTGAACAGGCCGGGATGCCGCGCCGCGTGGGCCAGTGCCGCCCGGCCGCCGGTCGAGGCCCCGGCGATGGCGCGTTGCGGTCCGGCCCGATAGCCGCGCTCCAGGAGTTGGCGCAGCTCGGACAGATGAAAGGTCTCCCACCGCGGGGGCCCGCCGTGGCCGTGGTTCCACCAGTCGGCGTGGTCGCCGCCGCGGCCGCCGTCCGGCATGACGACCAGGACGTCCACGTCGCGCGTCAGCCGTTCCACGGCGGTGCCCGTCGTCCAGGCGGTATGGCCGGACGCCGCCGGTGGGGCCCCGTGCAGGAGCCAGAGCGCGGGCCAGGTGCGCGCCGCCGTCGGCGACCAGCCGGGGGGCAGCAGCAGCCGGGCGCGGCCCAGGCCGTGCAGGGCGGGCGAGCGGATCGTCAGGTCCAGGGTGCGGGGGGTCCGGAGGCGCGCGCCGATGACGGTCGCCCCGTCGTCGGATCGGGCCCCCCGGCCGCCCGCGAGGCCGGGGCCGGGCCCGAGCCCCGCATCCACGGCCGCGCCGGGCGGGTCACGCCGCCACATCACGCCTGACGCTCCTCCTGCTCTCCTCCAATGTGCCCTGGGCCACACCCGAGTCAACGGCGTGCACGGCACCTATAAAATGCATTCGGCCTGGGGGCGGCGAACGGGGGCGGACCGGCGGCATGCGGAGCAAACAGGACCTGGAGGCCGCCGTACGCGGCCGGGGCAGGGCGGCGCTGGTGGTCAACACGCGCTCCCGGCGGGGCCGCAGGCGGTTCGCCGAGGCCCGGCGGCTGCTGGCGCGGGCCGGGCTGGAGTTCGCCGAGGTGCATTCGGTGTCCGAGCCGGGGCGGCTGCCCGCCGTGCTCGCCGACGTGCTGACCCGCAGGCCCGACCTGGTCGTGGTGGGCGGCGGCGACGGCACCATCGCCGAGGCGGTGTCCCATCTGGCGGGGCGGGACATCGCCCTGGGGCTGCTGCCGCTGGGCACGACCAACAACTTCGCCCGCAGCCTGGAGCTGCCGCTCGGCCTGGCCGGCGCGGTCCAGGTGCTGCGGGACGGCAAGGTGGCCGACGTCGACCTCGGCCAGGTCCGGGACAAGGGCCCGGGCGAGGTCAAGGTCTTCGCCAACATGGTCAGCGTGGGCCTGTCGGTGGACGTGGCCGAGCAGGTGCCGCACGACCTCAAGCGCGTGATCGGACGGGCGGCGTACGCGGTCACCGGGGCGTGGCTGATGTTCCGGCACCGGCCGTTCAGGGCGACGATCGAGGTGGACGGCAAGACGTACGAGCTGGTCACCCACCAGCTCAACATCGCCAACGGCAGCCATCACAGCGGGCGGCGGTTCGCCGGGGACGCGAGCCCCGACGACCGGCTGCTCAACGTCTACCGGCTCGGCGACCGGTCCCGGCTGCGGCTGGCGGCCGACACCGTGGCGCACATGCTGACCGGGCCGCGGCGGCGGCTGGCCGACGACATGTTCCTCAACACCAGCGCGGACATCCGCGTCACCACCGACCCCCCGTTGAAGATCGACGTGGACGGCGAGATCCACGGCCCCACCCCGGTGGAGATCGGCCTGCTGCCCAACGCGCTGCGGGTGCTGGTCCCCCGGTCGTTCCCGGACCGGTAGCCGGTCCGGTCGGTGGGGGTCGGTACCCTGCATCCATGAATCACCAGGTGGACAAGCCGATCGTCGAGGCGGTGGAACAGATCCGCGACCGCTTCGGCCTGTACGGGCTGCGGGACCTCATCGCGTACGCCCAACTGGAGCTCGACCGGGCCGAGGCGGCCATGCGGGAGCTCACGCCGGACGACCACGCCCCTCAGGGGTGAGCGGCCTCCTGGAGTGCGGCACGGCGCTGCCGGGGCGGGGCGCGTCGGCGGACTGGACGGCGGAGGCGGTCCGGATCGTCGAGGCGGACACCAACCGCAGCGCCGACACGCACCTGCACACGTTCCCGATGCCGAGGGACTGGGGTGTCGACCTCTACCTGAAGGACGAGTCGGTCCACCCGACGGGCTCCCTCAAGCACCGGCTGGCCCGGTCGCTGTTCCTGTACGCGCTGTGCAACGGGTGGATCGGCGAGGGCACCACGGTCGTGGAGGCGTCCAGCGGGTCCACGGCCGTGTCCGAGGCGTACTTCGCCCGGCTGCTCGGCCTGCCGTTCATCGCGGTGATGCCGGAGTCCACCAGCCGGGAGAAGATCGCGCTCATCGAGCTGTACGGCGGCAAGTGCCATCTGATCGAGGACGCCGGGGCCGTGGTGCGGGAGTCCCGCAGGCTGGCCGCTGAGTGCGGCGGCCACTTCATGGACCAGTTCACATACGCGGAGCGGGCGACGGACTGGCGGGGCAACAACAACATCGCGGAGTCGATCTTCGAGCAGTTGCGGGACGAGCGGCATCCGGTGCCCGAGTGGATCGTGGTGAGCGCGGGCACGGGCGGCACCAGCGCCACGATCGGCCGCTACGTGCGGTACCGGCGGCATCCGACCCGGCTGTGCGTGGTGGACCCGGAGAACAGCGCGTTCTTCCCCGGCTGGACGCGCGGCGACCCCGGGTACACGACCGGTCTGCCCTCCCGGATCGAGGGCATCGGCCGGCCCCGAGTCGAGCCGTCGTTCGTGCCGAGCGTGATCGACCACATGATCCAGGTGCCGGACGCGGCGGCGATCGCGGCGATGCGGTACCTGTACCGGGTGACGGGCCGCAAGGGCGGCGGCTCCACCGGCACCAACCTGTGGGGGTCGCTGCTGATCGCCGCCGAGATGCGGCGCACGTCGGTGCGCGGCTCGATCGTCACGCTGATCTGCGACACCGGCGACCGGTACACGCACACCTACTACGACGACGCGTGGCTGGCCGCCCAGGGCCTGGACCTGGCCCCGTACACCGCCGCGCTGGAGCGCCTGCTCGACTGAGGATCCGCCCATGGATTGACACCGGGGCCAGTAAGTGACCTACTGGTCATCGATGAGATCTGCATACGAGATCGCGATCGTCGGCAGCGGCTTCGGCGGGATCGGGATGGCCATCCGGCTCAAGCGCGCGGGCTTCCACGACCTGGTGGTCCTGGAGAAGGCCGACGGGCCGGGCGGCACCTGGCGCGACAACACCTACCCCGGCGCGGCCTGTGACGTGCCGTCGCATCTGTACTCGTTCTCGTTCGAGCCGAAGACCGACTGGACGCGGCGGTTCGCCGAGCAGCCGGAGATCCTGGACTACCTGAGGCACTGCGCCGACAAGTACGGGATCACGCCGCACTGCCGGTTCGGCACCGAGGTCACCGAGGCGCGGTTCGACGAGGACACCCGGCTGTGGCGGATCTCGACATCCCGGGGGGAGTTCACCGCCCGCGTCCTGATCTCGGCGTGCGGCCAGCTCAACCGCCCGGCGCTGCCGGACCTGCCGGGACGGGACTCCTTCGACGGCCCGGCCTTCCACTCCGCCCGCTGGGACCACGCGGCGGACCTCGACGGCCGGCGGGTCGCCGTCATCGGCACCGGGGCCAGCGCGATCCAGTTCGTCCCCCGGCTGGCCGAGCGCGCCGCGAAGGTGCACGTCTTCCAGCGGTCGGCCCCGTACGTCATCCGCAAGCCGGACCGCGTCTACACCGCCGCGGGCAAGGCGCTGCTCCGGCGTCTCCCCGGCTGGCACGCGCTGAGCCGGGCGACGCTCTACGCGCGGTTCGAGGCGCGGGCCGTCGGGTTCGTCAAGCGACCGGAGCTGATGGCCCCGATGGCGTGGGGGTTCCACCGCGCGCTGAAGACCCTGATCGCCGACCCCGAACTCCGCGAGGGACTGGTCCCGGACTACCCGCTGGGCTGCAAGCGGGTCCTGCTCTCCAACGACTACTACCCCGCGCTGACCGGCCCTCGGGTGGAGCTGGTCACCGAGCGGATCGAGCGGATCACCCCGCGCGGCGTGCGCACCGTGGACGGCGTCGAACGCGAGGTCGACGCCGTCGTCTACGGCACCGGTTTCCGCTCCACCGAGTTCCTCGCCCCGATGAAGGTCACCGGACGGGCCGGCAGGAAGCTGAACGAGGCGTGGCGGGACGGCGCGCACGCCCATCTGGGGATCACGGTGAGCGGCTTCCCCAACCTGTTCCTGCTGTACGGGCCGCACACCAACCTGGGGCACAACTCGATCATCTACATGCTGGAGTCGCAGTTCCGCTACGTGCTGGGCTGTCTGCGGGCGATGCGGGGCGCCGGGCTGACCTGGATCGACGTGCGCCCGGAGGTCCAGGACGCGTTCCGGCGCGAGATGCGGGAGCGGCTGCGGGGCACCGTCTGGGAGCGGGGCTGCCGGAGCTGGTACATGACCGCCGACGGCACCGTGGTCAACAACTGGCCGGGGTTCACGTTCTCCTACCGCAACGCGACACGCCGCCCCGATCCACGACATTTCCTCGCCGGACGCTAGTTTGGGACGATGCCGACCGCTCTGATCACCGGTGCCACCGCGGGCCTCGGCGCCGCGTTCGCCCGCCGCCTGGCGTCCGACGGCTTCGACCTGGTGCTGCTCGCCCGTGACACCGCCCGCCTCGAACGCTCCGCCGCCGAACTGCGGGACCGGTACGGCGTCGACGTCGAGCCCCTGACCGCCGACCTGTCCACCGACGCCGGTCTGGAGGCCGCCGAGGAACGTCTCCGCAAGGGGGTGGACCTCCTGGTCAACAACGCCGGCTTCGGCCAGCAGGGCGTCTACCTGAACGTGCCCGTCGCCGACGAGGTGCGCATGCTGCGCGTGCACTGCGAGGCGGTGCTGCGGCTCACCTCCGCCGCGCTGCCGGGCATGCTCGAACGCCGCAAGGGCGGGATCATCAACGTCGCGTCGGTGGCCGCGTTCTTCTCCCGGGGCACCTACGGGGCCTCGAAGGCGTGGGTGGTGTCGTTCAGCCAGGCCGTCATGCGCGATCTCGGCGGGCGGGGCGTGCACGTGATGGCGCTGTGCCCGGGCTTCGTGCGGACCGAGTTCCACGAGCGCGCGGGCATGGACGTCTCCGGCATCCCCGGGTTGCTCTGGCTCGACCAGAACCTGGTGATCGACGCCGGGCTGCGCGACCTGCGCCGGGGCGTCGGGGTGAGCGTGCCGGGCCTGCAGTACAAGGCGATCGTGGGTGTGGGCAACCTGATCCCGCGCGGGGTGGCCGACCGGCTGTCCAGCCGGGCCGGACGCCGGTTCGACTGACCTCGGGCCGGGGCGGGACCACCGCGGACCTGGACTAGGCTGCGTCCGTGTCCGAGCCCAAGTTCGAAGTCCAGATGCTGCACGACCGCGTGATGATCAAGGTCGAGCAGGAGTCCGGGGAGCGCCGCAGCAGCGGCGGGATCGTGATCCCCGCCACGGTCTCCGAGACCAACCGCCTCGCCTGGGGCGAGGTCTGCGGCGTCGGACACCACGTACGGACGGTCAAGGTCGGCGACCGGGTGCTGTTCCACCCCGACGACCAGTTCGAGGTGGAGATCCAGGGCACGACGTACCTGGTCATGCGCGAACGAGACCTCCACGCGGTCGCCAACGACCGCCCCGAACACGGCACCGGCCTCTACCTCTGACGAGATCTTCCCAAGATCATCCGTTAGTGAACCCGTTAGTGGACACCGATCCGGCAGAGTCCTTGGCGTCTGCTGGAGCCTCTTGACATCCAGAGCAGCCAATGCGGACGCCATGCGCCCCTGTCGGCAGGAGCAAAGGTTTTGCGTCCAGAGCCGGAACAGTTCGAGTGAGGTGTCGCCGACGACTCCGGCACGGTCGTACTCGACGTGACCGTGGTGGACGGCCAGGCGCATCCGCAGACGACGTTGGGGCCCGCAGAGCGGTTCTCCCTGCGCACCATGGCGAGCAGGTGGTGGGCGAGCGGGTCCATGAGGAGGACGGGGTCGATGTCGGGTGAGGCCACGACGAACGCGCCGTCTCCGCGGTCCTCGCGGTAGCAGTGCTCCAGGGACACGTACGGCAGGGGTCGGCGATGATCGAGGAGGTCACCGCCGAACGCAAACGGCTCCCCCTCGGCCGGCCCCATCTGATCGGCCATCACTCCTTAGACCGCACCGTGCGGGCCGAGGAGCGGTGCAACGCCAAAGAGAACCGCGGGTACGGTCACGTGCAGCGGGGACGGCGAGGGGCGGACCGTGCCGACGCAGCGGCCGGCCTCCGGAAAGGCCGAGCGGCACTCGGCACGACACTGCGGCGCATCCAACGTCTTGAAGCCGACGTTCGCCGCCACGAACGCCACCTCCAAGGCCCTAAGGAACTGTGGGAGATCACAGTGACCACCGATTGGACCGCCGACTACGGAAAGACCCTCGAAGAGCGCTTGGGCAACTACTCGGAAGGGTCGCGCGTCATCGCTCGTGACGAGGACCGCAACACCGCCCACGTGCGTCTCGCCGTCGCCGCCCCTGCCCGCGCCGTGACCGAATCGCAGATCACGCTGCTGGCCGAGGAGATCGAGTACTGGAAATCCCACGTCACCGTGCTCCAGGAGGCACAGGGCTGCAAGGTGTACTCGCGCGACGACTTCTCCCCGGACCCGCCTTGGACCGGGATGGACCAACATTGCCGCGTACGGGTG
The DNA here is from genome assembly GCF_003386555.1 of Thermomonospora umbrina. Taxonomy (GTDB): domain Bacteria; phylum Actinomycetota; class Actinomycetes; order Streptosporangiales; family Streptosporangiaceae; genus Thermomonospora; species Thermomonospora umbrina. Next base: position 423,061 of record NZ_QTTT01000001.1, read on the forward strand.
TCCATCGCACCTGGCCGATGCCGACGAGATTGCGGCGACGGACCGTGCCTACGGCAAGCAATGGCCCTGGGCGGGCCGACATGAAGTGTTCCGGGTCGGCCGGGTCCACCAGCGGGTCGACGTCCAGGCCCGGGCTGAGTTCGGCCGCGGTGAGGTCGCGGTCGTGGAAGTGCGCGAATGGGGTTGGCGGCCCGGGCGCTCGTTGATGGCACTGGAGTCGTGGCCGGTATCAGCCACCTCGTCGGTCATCGTTCATCGGTGCAGGCGCGGCCGCACTCGCGCAGCGGGCCGTCGATTCGGTCCATGTGATCAATTTCCGGTACGGGTGGCCATGTGTCGCCGCCGCGCGGGACATGACGAGGCGTCCTTTCGTCGGCGATGGCCGCGCCCGGCGGCTGGTCGTGGTGACAGGATCGCCGCCGGAACTCGGTCCAGAATTCACGTTCGGCGGTGTGGCTTCGCCCATACCTTGCGGGACGTCGGACTCTTCACCCGGACGAAGTTGCGTCGAAGGTGAGGTGGTTTCGTGTTCTGTGGCTCTGGCCTGGGGGTTTGTTCACGCACATGGGTTTGTGGTTGTGGTTTGCGGCTCTTGCCGTGAGCGGTCGCCGATGCTCAGAATGTTCCTCCCCTGAGGAGGACCATGAGCGCGACGGAAACGTCCGATCTCGATCTCGCCCAGCGGGTGCGGGCGGGTGACGATCATGCGGTGGCGGAGTTGTATCTACGGCACCATGCCGCGATGTTGGCGTATGCGCGGAGTTTGTGCCGTGATGAGCAGACCGCCGAGGACCTGGCCGGTGAGGCGTTCGCTCGTACGCTGCGCGCCGTGCAGGCCGGTGGGGGGCCGGAGGGTGCGTGGCGGCCGTATCTGTATGCGGCGGTGCGGAACCTGGCCATCGACTGGGCGCGCTCGCAGCGGCACATCGTGCTCGTCGAGGAGGTCGACGACGGGCCCGATCCTCTGGCGGTGGGTTTGGATGAGCGTGCCGCTGAGGGCGCGGAGCGGGCGTTGATCGCTGCGGCGTTCGGGGCGTTGCCGCGGCGGCAGCAGACGGTGTTGTGGCATGCGGTGGTGGAGGAGGAGCCGCGGGAGCGGGTCGCCGCGGTGCTGGGCACCAGTCCGGGCAATGTGAACGTGATGGTGTTCCGGGCTCGTGAAGGGCTGCGCGAGGCGTATCTGGCGTTGCACGCCTCCACCGGCTGCGCCGAGTATGCGGAGCAGTTGGCCCATATGGTGCGCAGGCCGCGGGCGCGGCGTTCGCGCCGGCTGCGGGAGCATCTGGACCGCTGCGCCGGGTGCGGCACCGCCCTGGCCGAGCTGACCGATATGAACAGGCGGCTGCGCGCGGCGCTGCTGCCCGCCGTTCTGCTGCCCGCGGTCGTGGGCAAGTACGGCCTCGGCGTGGGGGCGGGTGTCGGCGCGGGTGTGGAGGCGGCGGGTTCGGTGGGGCGGATCGGGCTGTGGCAGCGGGTCACGGACCTGCCGGCGGCGGGGGTCGCGGCGGCGGGGGCGTCGGCGTTGGCGCTGGCCGTGGCACCGATCGTGATCGACCTTCAGGATCCCGAGCCCCCTACCGTCCGGCCGCGTCCGACGGCGGCGGCGCCCGCACCCGCCGGGGCGCGTCCCGTACCCACGGTCCCGTCCCGGGCCACGCCGACCACGGCGCGGGCCACCGCGCCGCGGCCCGACCGTACGCCCGCTCCGGCGGACCCGCGATCGACGCCGAGGGAGACGGCGTCTCCGCGGCGGGCCGGACCCTCGGCCCCCTCCGTTCCGCCGTCGCAGCGGCGGGCGATCGAAGACGGCAGGGCGATGATCGTGGCCGCCAACCGGGAGCGGGCCGGTCATGGCCTGCCGCTGTTGCAGGCCGATGACCGCCTCGACCGCGCCGCGGCGATCCAGGCGCTGCAGACGGCCGGCCAGAGGGCCGACTCCGCTGATGAGCAATGGCTGCGCCGCCACGGCCACCAGGGGATCGCCGGGTCGTTCCGCTCCAGCGGCTACGACCCGGCGCGGGTCGCCACGAGCTGGTTCGGTGAGGAGGCACCCACCGGCGGTGCGGCGCGGTCACCGAGTGTGCGGGCCATCGGGGCGGCCTGCGCGCGGGGATCGGGCGGGCAGGTCTCGTGCGCGCTGCTGGTCGGATGGTCCTGACACCGGCCGACCGGGCTCCTTCCGACGGTGGGTGGCGGCGCCTCTGCGAGTCCTCCAGAACTTTTTCGCGTGAGGCTGTAATCGGTGGGCGTCTGCTCCGTCCTCCCCATAGGGACGGTTTCACCTCGACCGCCCCCGGCGGTTCCTCCACCCCGGTGAGGAAGCCCCCTTCGAGCGGAAGAAGAGCTGTGTTGAGCAACCCACGATTCAGGCTCCGCGCCGTGGCCGCCGCGGCGGCGGTCGCGGGCGGTCTCGTCCTGGCGTCGAGCCCGCACGTGTCGGCCGGTCCGGTGTCGGCGGCCCGGGCCCCGCAGGCCGGGCCCGCCGGAGTCCAGGCGGCACCGACGACCCAGCGGATCGCGGTCGTGATGGTGAACTTCGCCGACAGCCGGATCGACTCCTCGGAGGCGTACCGCGCCAAGGTCGGCGGCATGTACTTCGGCACCGGGCAGTCGACCGAGCGGTACTACCGGGAGGCCTCCGACGGCACCTGGATCTACGCCCCGCTGCCCGGGCAGCCGCAGGTGCTGGGCCCGTTCACCCTCGACATGCCGGCCGCCCCGTGCAACTCCGGCGCGATGAACACCAAGACCAAGGAGGCGCTCGCCGCACGCGGCATCACCGGGTACGACTCGCTGGCGATCTGGTTCCCCAACCAGGACGCCAAGTGCGGATGGGGCGGCCTGGGTCAGCAGCCCGGCTCGGTCACCTGGATGCCGCACTCGGGCAGCGCGTCCGGTGTGGTCCACGAGATCGGCCACAACCTCGGCCTCCGCCACCTGCCCGCGGTCACCTGCGCCCCCGGCACCCTCACCGACTGCAAGGACGCCGGCTATCGCGGGTCCTCGCCCATGGGCGGCGGCGGATACGCCAGCGGCCTGTCGGCCCCCGAACTGCTGCACAGGGGGTGGGTTCCCGCCGCGCAACAGGTCACCGCACCGGTGACCGGCACCTACACCCTCACGCCGCTGCACGCCCCCGCATCGACGGCCGGGACGCGGGTGCTGCAGATCCCCAACGGCACCGACGGATCGGTGATCACCGTCGCCCACCGCAAGAACGGCACCACCATCGACGCCGGCACCTCGATCGGCGAGGGCGTGCAACTGCACCTGACCAAGCAGGGCGCCTTCCACACCTCCAAGCTCGTCGACCCGTCCGCCGGCACGACCGGCAAGGACGACACCGACCTGAACGCCGGTGCCCGCATCACCACCCCCGGCGGCATCACCATCGAGACCGTGTCGGTCACCGCCACCGCGGCCACCGTCCGTGTCACCACCACGACGTCCGCCACCGCCCGCTACACCGGTGCCGGCGGGCGCTGCCTGGACGCCAGTCTCGCCACCCCCGGCGTCGTCCACTCCTGGGACTGCCACGACGGCACCAACCAGCAATGGACCACCGGCGATGACCGGACACTGCGCTCTCAGGGCAAGTGCCTGGACGTGCAAGGTAACGCCACCGCCGACGGCACCCCCGTCATCGTCTGGGGCTGTCACGGGCAGCCGAACCAGCAATGGACCCACACCGGCGCCACTCTGGTCAGCGCCGCCACCGGCAAATGCCTGGACGCCGGCGCCGGGGGCAACGGCACCCAGTTGGTGATCCGCTCCTGTAACGGATCCGCCAGACAGAACTGGACCCGCAGCTAGCGGGCCCGGCGTCCCACCGGCCACCTCCCCACGGGCGGCCACCCGGCTCCGACACCGGTCCGCGGTCGACGCGCCGGGAGACGCAGGGCGAGAACGTTTCCCGAAACGCCATTCGGTCAATCGCCGTCGATGTCTCGGGCGCGCCGGTCCCGGCTTCGCCTCGCACCTGCAATTGTCCGGATCACGGCGAGAGGGCCTGGCCATGGGCGGAAAGCGCAAGGATGTCGATACGGGCACCGGATTCACCCGTCGCAACGGAGGCCATGTGCCTTTTCGGTCGCGTTGGTCAAAGGTTCGATCGCCCGAAAGTGGATTCGATATGGAGTCGGACACCGCGAACACGGTGGTGAGGGATGCTCGAAGTGCGCTCCCGGGGCGGTCCCGTCGGTCGTTCGCAGTCGGAAGTCGAGAAGGTGACGGCTGCGCGACCTTCGGCGGCCCGGGATAAGACGTTCCCACCATCGGTGCCGCTCGCCGGCGAGATCAGGGTTCGACCCTCACGGGCACCCGACCTCATGCAGGTCACCAGGTGTGATGTGGTGCGCGCGCGGGAGTGCGGCCTGGAAGGCGGGCCGTCCCATGGCTGGCGAACCGGCCGTCCGTGCGGCCACGTGGTGAAGGGATCAATCCGGAAAGGCGATCGGAGAAGGAGGTGCTCGCCCGACCCGCCCCATCGATGACTTCGCCCCTTTCCGGGATCGGTTCAATGACCGGCGCGTGGCGCCATAAATTGGCCACGCGCTTGTTCGCATGCCCGTAAATTATGCGATGCGGATAATGCGCGAGAACCGCACATCGCACAGCGAATTAAAGTGCGTCTTTGTGTGAATCCGCACTAGCTCGAGATGTCCTGGGTTTGAAGGATGTGTTTCGGCCGGCGGGGTGTGCCCCGCCCCGCCGGCCGCAGATCCCCCCGTCACAAGGAGAGTTCGCGTGAACGTATCCATGACCCGGAAAGTGCTGATCGCGGCAGTGGGTTCGCTGCTGTTCCCGCTGGCTGCCGCGGTGCCCGCCGCCGCTGATGAGGGGGTGATCGTGAACTCGAACGTGAAGCGGCCCGTCAAGGGCAGCTACATCGTGACGCTCAAGGACACCGACACCCTGCGAGCCGAGGGCGTGCAGCGGGAGGCGCAGCGCCTGACCCGCAAGTACGCGGGCCGTGTCGGGTTCGTCTACACCCGCACGCTGTCCGGCTTCCAGGCGCTGCTGAGCGAGGAGCGGGCCAGGCGGCTGGCGGCCAACCCGGCGGTGAAGTCCGTCGAGCAGGACGCGACCGTCACCGCCACCGGCACCCAGCCGAACCCGCCGTCGTGGGGCCTGGACCGCATCGACCAGAAGAACCTGCCGCTGAACCGCTCCTACGCCTACCCGTCCACCGCGTCGAACGTGACCGCCTACATCCTGGACACCGGCATCCGCATGACCCACGCCGACTTCGGAGGGCGCGCCAGGTCCGGGTACGACTTCATCGACAACGACGGCAACGCCACCGACTGCCAGGGCCACGGCACCCACGTCGCCGGAACCGTCGGCGGCAACGCCCACGGCGTCGCCAAGGGCGTCAAGCTGGTGGGCGTCCGCGTCCTGAACTGCCAGGGCAGCGGCGCCAACTCCGCCATCATCGCGGGCATCGATTGGGTGGCCCGCAACGCCGTCAAACCCGCCGTCGCGAACATGAGCCTGGGCGGTTCGGCCAGCTCCAGCCTGGACAACGCCGTGCAACGCGCCGTCGCGGCGGGCGTCACCTTCGCCGTGGCCGCCGGCAACGAGAACACCAACGCCTGCACCAGGTCACCCGCCCGCGCACCCAACGCGATCACCGTCGGGGCCACCACCTCTTCGGACGCCCGCTCCTCGTTCTCCAACTACGGCACCTGCCTGGACATCTTCGCGCCCGGCAGCAACATCACCTCCGCGTCCAACGCCGGCAACACCGCCACCACGACCATGTCCGGCACCTCCATGGCCACCCGCACGTCGCCGGAGCCGCCGCGCTGGCCTTGGCCGCCGACCCCGGCCGCAGCCCCGCCCAGGTCGCCGCCGCCCTCACCGGCGCGGCCACCACCGGGCTGGTCACCGGCGCCGGCAGCGGCTCACCCAACCGGCTGCTGCACACCGGCGCGGGCACCACCCCGCCGCCGGCGAGCGCCCGCTACACAAGTGCCGGCGGGCGCTGCCTGGACGCCAGCCTCGCCACCCCCGGCGTCGTCCACGCCTGGGACTGCCACGAGGGCACCAACCAGCAATGGACCACCGGTGAGGACCGGACGCTGCGAGCGCTGGGCAAGTGCCTGGACGTGCAAGGCAACGCCGCAGCCGACGGCACCCCCGTCATTTTGTGGGACTGCCACGGCGGCGCGAACCAGCAGTGGACCCAGACCGGCGCCACCCTGGTCAGCGCCGCCACCGGCAAATGCCTGGACGCCGGCGTCGGCGCCAACGGCACCGCCCTGGTGATCCGCGCCTGCAACGGCTCCACCGGCCAGAACTGGACCCGCTCGTAGGACGCCGCGTCGCCGCGTTCCCCGTCACGGTCTCCGGCCACACGGTGAACGTCTCCGCCGAACCCACTGATGGCGCCCGGACACTGCGGGTGAGCGACTGGTGGTTCGGCACCCACGGCACTTTCATCCGCCGGCCCCTCACCCGGTGACCATCGCATCACCGTCTTCCCCCGGGACCGCACGGTCTCGGGGGAAGACGGCCGCCAAGGGGCGAGCCGGCCTGCGGCCGGGGCTCCCGAAGGGCGCCTCCACACCGCAGGGACCGCGCCCGGCCGTGTCGGCGAAGACGCGGTGTCGCCGCCGCCTCACCGACCAAGATCCCCGGCCGCAGAGGAGACCTGTGCAACACCGTCCCATCTTCACCAGCCATCTCCCGCTGAACGACGCCGCGACCGGCTCCCGCGCCGGTGGATCGGCCGCCGACCGGCCGTCCATGGAGCCCGGCTCCGCCTGCCGTAGCGGCCGGTTCGTCCCGCCGGCCCTGCGGTCCCTGTGGCGCGCGGTCTTGCGGCCGCGCGGGCTTCGGGGCGCTGCCGCGCCGCTCACCCGCACCGGTCATCCCCCCGTCTCGGCTGACGGCGGGGCCGCAGCGATGACATCGCGACCGAGGTCACCGGTCGCGCATTGGCGAGGCCGACCGGCGCGTCGGGATCGCCCGGCACCACGGCTGCGAGGGTGGTGGGCGGGATGAACGCCTCGGGTCGTGTTCGGTCGTGCGCGCAGGGGCGCCCGGTCTCTGCGTTCGGGGGCGTGGTGGGTCGTGCCGCTCTGGTGGCGGAGGTGGAAGGGGCGTTGGCCGCCGGTGGCCGTGTGGTGCTGCGCGGTGCGCCGGGTGCCGGGAAGAGCACGCTGCTGGATGGTGTGGTCCGGGACCGGCCGGGGCCGGTGATCCGGGTGGGCGCCGATGCTGACGGGCTGCCGTTCGCGGTGGTCGCGGAGATCTTCGATGCGGTGCCGGCGGGCCTGCGTGACGGGTTGGCGGGGCCGCAGCGGGATGCGGTGGCGGCGTTGTTGCGTCGCGGGGCCGGTGAGGTCGATGTGATGGCGGTGCGGTTCGCGTTGGCGGCGGTGCTGCGCGAGGTGGGCGGGCTGCTGGTCATCGACGATGCGCAGTGGACGGACCCGGCGGGTGCCGGCGCGGTGGCGTACGCGTTGCGGCGGGCCGGTGGCGCGGTCGGTTGTGTGATCGCGGAACGGACACCCGTCGAGGTGTCGGTGAGCGGACGGTTCGGCGGCGCGTGGGCGATGGTGGCGGTGCCGCCGTTGTCGGTCGGTGAGGTGGCCGCCCTGCTGGGCGAGCACGGGCTGCCCGGGGCTCTGGCCGGTCGGGTCCATGCGGCGAGCGGCGGGTTCCCCGGATGGGTGCCGGCGATCGGGAGGGCGCTGGATGCCGGGAGCGACCCGCGTCCGGTTCGTCGTCTGATCGCCGCTCGGCTGGCGGAGCTGTCCGCGACGACCCGCGCCGTGCTGCTCGCGGTGGCGTTGGCTCGCCGGCCGACGCCGGCGCTGTTGCGCCGGGCGGGGTGGCCGGACGCCGACCTGCACCTGCGGCCCGCGGTTGCGGCGGGTCTGATCACGATGGCCGACGGGGTGCGGTTCGTCGGGACGGCGATAGCCGACACGGTGATCGAGGAGGCGGGCTGGAGCGGGCGGGCCGCCGTCCACCGGGCGCTGGCCGGGGCGAGCGGGGATCCGATCGACCGTGTCCGCCATCGCGGGCTGGCCGATCCGGGCACCGACGTCGGTCTGGGTCGCGAGTTGGCGGAGGCCGCCGTGGCGGCGCGTGATGCGGGCGACCGGGCGGGCGCGGCCGAACTCGGGCTGCTGGCGGCCGAACGCCTGCCGGGCGGGGAGCGCGGCGCGGTGATCGCCGAGGCGACCGTGGACGCGGCGGCGGCCGGGCGCGGCGATCTCGTCCTGCGCGGCGAAACGCTGCTGGACAGGGTGGGCACGCCCGCCGAACGCGCCCGGGCCCGGCTGGCGGTCATCCGCTCGGCCGGGCAGTCGCTGCACGGCCACGCCGACACGTTCGCGCGGGCCCTGGCCGACGCCGAGGGCGATCCCGCGCTGGAGGCCGAGGTCCGCATCCGCCTGGCGGTCCGCGCGAACCTCACCGAGGGAAATCCGGCGCGGGCCCGGGAGGAGGCGGTCCGGGCGTGCGGGTTGGCGTCCGCCGCCGGTGACCGCTCCCTGTTGGCGGCGGCGCTGACCATGCGGGCGCGGGTGGAGCGGATCGTCGGTCACCCCGACGCCGAACGCACGCTCGCGCAGGCGCTGGCCCTGCAACGCCCGCAGGCCGACCCGGTGAACGACTCCGCCGAGTTCTTGGCGGCCCGGCACGACCTGTTCGATGACCGGGTCGACGACGCCCGCGGCCTGCTGCTGGGGCTGTTGCCGGTGGCCGAACGGTCCGGCGACGCCGAAGGCATCGTCGACGTGCTGCGCGGCCTGGCCGAGGTCGAGGTCCGCGCGGGCGCCTGCGTACGGGCGTCATCGTACGCGGCGCGTGCGCTGGAGCTGACCGAGTCGGCGGGTCTGTCGGCGGGACCGGCCTGGTACACCATGGCCGTGACCGAGGCCGCCGGAGGCGACCTCGGTCACGCCCGCACCTACGCGATGCGGGGCGTCGCCGTGTCGCAGGAGGCGCACGACGTCGTCTTCCTGGCCCGCGGCCTGCACGCGCTCGGGGCGATCGACCTGATCGGCGGCGACCCGCAGGAGGCCGTTCGGTCGCTGGAGCGGGTGCGCGTGCTGGAGCGCGACGCCGGCGTCGTCGACCCTTCACCGTTGCGCTGGCACGGCGACCTGGCGATCGCGCTCGCCTTGACGGGCCGCCTCGAACGGGCGCGGGCTCTGCTGGCCGAGGTGCGGCCCATCGCGGCGCGGCTCGGCCGCACGGGCGTCTTGGCGGCGCTCGACCACGCCGAAGGGCAGGTGGCCGCCGCCGGCGGTGACCTGGCGGGCGCCGCCGAGGTGCTCGCGCGTTCGGCCGAGCGGTTCGCGGCGTTGGGGCTGCCGCTGGAGCTGGGCAGGGTGCTGCTGTCTCAAGCCCAGGTCGCCCGGCGGCGGCGTCGCCCCGCCGAGGGCCGCGCCTTCGTGACCCGCGCGTACGAGGTGTTCACCGCGGCGCGGGCCGTGCCCTGGCTGCGGCTCACCCTGCACGCCGCCGACCGGCTCGGCCCCTCCGCCGTTCCCGCCGGCCGAGAAGATGCGCTCACCCCGGGCGAGGCGCGGGTGGGCGAACTCATCGCGCGAGGCGCGAGCAACCGCGAGATCGCCGCCGCCCTGGCGCTGAGCGTCAAGACCGTCGAGGCGACGCTGACGCGTATCTACCGCAAGCGCGGTGTCCGCTCCCGGACACAGTTGGCCGCCCTCCTGCGCGACACCGCCCCGGACGGGTCCGGCGAGGGATTCCCCGCTTTCGGGCCCGAACCCGCATCCCTACCGTTTCCGCCATCGACCCCCCGCGAAAGGCCCCACGGATGAACAGGTACGCACGGCTGCTGTGTTCAACGGGCACGACGGCCGCAACGTTGGCCGCACTGGCGCTGGCCGCGCTCCCGGCGGCGAACGCCCGAACGGCCCCGGCGGACACCGACCCGGTCCTGCACGCGATGCAACGCGACCTCGGGCTGTCCGCCGACCAGGTACGCCGCCGCTGGACGCAGGAGGCACAGGCCCGTCAGGCCGCCCGCTCCCTGCGCCCGGCCGTCGGCAACGCCGGCATGTGGTTCGACGGCGGGCAGGGCACGCTGGTCGTGCCCGTCACCGACGACGCCAACGCCCGCAACGTCCGCGCCCTCGGCGCCCAGCCCCTGCGGGTCAGGTACGGCCCGGCGGCGCTGTCCCGGACGGCCGCCGCCGTCTCACGGCTCGTCGGCGACGGAACCCCCGGTGTCACGAGCTGGGGTACCGACCCGGCCCGTGACCGCGTGATCGTGCAGGTGACGTCCGCCGTCGCCCCATCGACCGAGGCGCGGCTGCGGGCCCTGTCGCCGTCGGTGACGCTCGTCCGCTCCGACACCGTGTTCCGCCGGCAGGGCGGAGACGTGACCGGCGGCGAGTACTGGAAGCCCGGGTCGGAGGGCTCCTGCTCGATCGGCTTCTCCGCCACCGGCACAGGCGGAACACGCCACATGCTCACCGCCGGACACTGCACCAACGACGTCGACCAGCCCGCCTACGGCAAGGACGGCACCCGACTCGGCACCTCCAACACCGGCGGCACCCACAGCGTCAACACCCGCGAAGGCGACTTCGGCCTCGTCGACGTCACCCAGACGGCCTGGCGGCTGACACCGACCGTGTCCGGATGGGGCCAAGGCGACATCACCGTCACCGGATCGGCCGAACCCACCGTCGGCATGTCCATCTGCCACTCCGGCGGCAACACCGAACTCCGCTGCGGCACCGTCACCCGAACCAACCAGAGCATCGACTACGGCAACGTCATCATCGACGGCCTGTTCATCACCAACGCCTGCTCGGGCGCCGGCGACTCCGGCGGCTCCTACGTCACCGGCCCCACAAGCGACGCCAAGGCCGTCGGCATCCACTCCGGCGGCGGCAACGCCTGCGGACAGACCGGCCCCACCACCATCGCGCAGCCCGTCAACGAGGCCACCACCAAATGGCGACTGACCCTGGTCACCGGCGACCCACAGCCCGGCGACCTCACCGTCACCGCCCCCGGCGACCAGTCCGGCCAGACCGGCACCGCCGTCCGGCTCACCAACCAGGTCAACGGCGGAACCGCCCCCTACACCTGGACGGCCACCGGCCTGCCCGCCGGGCTCACCATCGACCCGACCTCCGGCACCATCACCGGCACCCCCTCCACCGCCGGATCCACCCGCGTCACCGTCACCGCCACCGACGCCCGCAACAAGACCGGCTCCGCCTCCTTCACCTGGACCATCACCACGACCGGCGCCGCACCGTCCGTGACCTCCCCCGGCGCGCAGACCGCCTACGTCGGCCGCCCCTTCCAACTCCCACTGAACGCCACCGGCGGCGCCACCCCGTACCGCTGGAAGGCGACCGGACTGCCGGCCGGACTGACGATCGACGCCGCGACCGGACGCATCACCGGCACACCCACCCGATGGGGCATGTCCACCGCCACCGCCACCGTCACCGACCAGGCGGGCCGGACGGCCTCCGTCACGTTCCTCGTCACCGTCTGGAACCCCTGGTGACAGCCGAGACACCACGGCGATGACGGCCGAGGACGGGCCACGCGACCCCTCCCCGGCCGTTCAACGGCCCCCGGCCCCGCGAGTTCACCCACCGCGGCCCCACCCACGCCCGGTCCGGGGCCGCGAACCCGCATCCGACACCGCGAAGGAGATCAACCCCGATGATCCGCCGGAACGGTCACGTGACCAAGGGCGACCTGCACCACAGGCTGACCGAGATCCTCTCGCCGTCGGCGATGGCCTGGCTGGAGGAGGCGTGTGAGGCGGTCGGCCCCTTCCCCTCCACGGTGCTGTACTTCTCGGCCACCGCGGGACTCCAGTGCGGGCAGGCCCCGCTGGGCCCCGACCTGGACCCCTGGACCGTCGACGACGCCGCCCGCACCCTCATCCTCACCTCCCTGCGCCTGGAGGGACCCCCGCTGGCCGAGACGATCGAGACCGTCTACCGCCGCGGCGACGACGCCGAACGACGCGCCGTCCTGCGGGCCCTGCCGCTGCTCCCCATCGGAGCCGACCTGCTACACCTCGTCAAAGAAGCCCTGAACACCGGCAACCCGCGCCTCATCGCGGCGGCCTTGGGCCCCTACGCCGCCGAACACCTCGACCAACCCGCCTGGCGCGACGGCGTCTTCGCCTGCCTGCTGCTGGGCATACCGCTGATCATGGTCGCCGACCTGCACCGACGCATCGACCCCGACCTCATCGTCGTGTTCGGCGACCACGCCGCCCAATACCGGGCCGCAGATCGGCCCGTACCCGCAGACCTACGAGAGGCCATGCCCGGCCGCGACCGGACCCTGCGGGCCGGGTGACCAGACGGGCGGGCGGCAGCCAGGGCTGCCTCGTCGCGGCCCATCGGCGTCCAGCCCTGTCCCGGCCGCCATGGTGAGGGGACGCCGCCCCGCCCGAACGCATCGTGATCGTCGGCTCCGCCCACGGCACACGCCGCGCCCCGATCCTGATCACCGCGGCCTTCGGCCATCGGCCCCGGATCATCATCAGCGTCGACGAGCACGGCCGGGCACAGGCCGACAGCCCTGTCGCCGGCCCCGGCCCACGGCACCACCGTCACCCTCCACGCCGAAGGCGACCCACACCCGAACCGACGACACCCGAGGCCCTCACGCAGGGGACACGTCCACGCGAACGCCATGCGACCCCTCCGATCGGCCGCTGCGAAGCCCGGTCGACGTCGCGTTTCAGTTCGCGTCCGGTGCGCCGGCCGCCCTCACGGGGGTACCGGAGTTGTCCCGCAGGTCCCCGGTGGCCGTCGCGGGCATGTTCATCGAAGGCATCGATACAGGCCCATGCCACCCGATCACCCTCGCGTAATCGGCACCCACGCGAGATCGCTGAGACCTTCCGAGGGATCGCGATAAAGGGCACCGCGGCCCGCCGCCGAGAAGATCAACCCTCCCCCAGAAGCCGGGAGACATCCGCCGACGATCGACCACCACGCTCGGCAACTCTCAGAACGTCGGTCGATACGCCCACAAAGGGAATGTCGGGGCATGTACCGCAGTGAACATCGGTGGGAACCGCGCCGCCGGATCGACCGTCTCAAACCATGATGTTGCGGTGGTCGGCTAGAGTTCTTCGCGGCTCGGGTGACCTGTGACACGGAAGCGAAGATCTCTCGTCAGCGTCTCGTGAGGTGCCGTGGTGGTGGAGATAACTGCGATCGTGTCCTTGGCCGGCGTCATTTTTTCGCTCATCTTTCTCGGCTATCAGACGCGTGAACTGGCACGGCAGACCAGACTCAACAACAAAGTCGGTCTGCTCTCGGGGATGTATGACGCGCTGACGCTTCTGCAGACCGCCCAGCTCAAGGTGTTCGAAGATCCGAAACTTTCCGCCTATTTCTATGAAGGGGCGCAGTTGCCGCCCCGAGGCGACGAGCGGGTGAGGGTTCAGGCACTGGCGGAGATATGGGTTGACGGGATCGAGTGCACCCTGATGACTCTTGGACTTCCACCGAGACCTCATCAGTATGACGGTGTGAAAAGTTATGCCGTCTACATGTACCGCAAGAGTCCGGCGATCAAGAATCGTGTGGACAAGAATCTCGACTATTATGAGGGATACAGGAATCTCCTCAACGGCACTCAGGTCGATTAGGTGTTCTGTCTTCCAACTCGGCCCTCGACTGGAACCCGCGAGTCGGTCGGAAGGTCCATGATCGGTACTCGATGTCCCCGGCGGTCGCGCCCTGAGTGGGGGAGGTCCGCGGTCACGCCGCGGAACCGACCTCGACGGGCGAGGGCGTCCGACGCCGTCCCTCATGCTCACGCCCGTGACGTGCGCCTTCACGAGGTGACGTGGGGAGGAAGGCCGTTAATATCCCGCACACGCCTGACTGTGGGGGTCGACGACACTCGTGATATCGACGGCTGATCATTTTGGACCGCCCACAATGTCTGCGACCCACGACCACAACTCCGAGGTCGCAACCGGAGTGGTTCCCGTCCCGGGTCTCAACCCCTCTCGCCGCACTCCGGTCGCACGACGGTTCGTGATCATTGTGATGGCGTCGTATGCGAGTGTTCCCCGTAATTGCCGGTGGCGGGCGCACAGGTCTAGGATTCGTGGCGAAAAGGATCTTAAGGAGTTGAGGTGACGACCGACCTTCCGCACGTCGTCGAGGAACCCTCTTTCGGCATTGACCGCCCGCCTCGTTTCTGGGGTCCGCGCTTCGGTTGGCCGTTCGCGGCGTCTGCCGGCGTTGCACTGGTGAGCGCGGTGATGCTCCTCGTCAACGCGTTCACGCCGGTCGAGCAGGTCGTCACGGTCCGCGGCATCATGGCCTCCAAGGAGGACTTCTTCAACGACGAGGAGGTTCAGGACCTATTGCTGAAGCACCACATCCGCGTCGAGGTCACCAACCGCGGCTCGGGCGAGGTGGCACACGAAGTGCTCGACCAGAAGACCCAGCATTACGATTTCGCCTTCCCCTCCGGGCAGCCGGCGGCGGATCTGATCACGAACGAGCGCAGGAGGCGGCGCCAATACACGAGGACGATACGCCTGTTCACGAGCCCGATCGTGCTCGCCACCTACCGTGAGTACGCAGAAACGCTGGTCGGGAACGACGTCGCGGATCGGCAGTCGGGCGGGCCCGGCGGGACGCTGTATTACACACTGGACATGGCCGAGTTCATCGAGTTGGGCAAGCGGGGTAAGACCTGGAACGACATCGGGATCGGCGCGTATAGGAACCCGAGGGGCGTGAGCATCACGAACGGTAATCGTGTGCTCGCCCACACCTCCGGGGTGTGCCGGTCCAATTCCGGCACCACCTACCTCGGCCTGGTCGCCTTCGTGGACAACGACCACGAGCCGGCGCAGACCGAGGCCGACGTCGATCGGATCGCCAGGGAGATCCAACCGCTCATCACGGCGATCGGCATGCCCGAATCGGGCCTGTGGCAGGCCTACATCACGCCGGAGGGCAAGAGCCAAGGCCCGATCGTCGTGGTGTACGAGCATCAGTTCTTCGCCTACCAGCAGAGTCACCGGCACCGCACCGGGCGCACGGACACCGAACGGGTGCTGCTCTATCCCGAGCAGGAGTTCCAGACCGACCCGGAGTACATCTCGCTGCGACCCGGCGCGGGTGAGCGGCTCGGACGGCTGCTGCTCACGGACCCGCAGCTGCGCCGTCGCATGATGGAACTCGGCTTTCGGGTCTTCGACGACACCGATGCCGCCGGGACCAGACGACTCTTCGATCTGCTCGTCGGCCGCGGCGTCCCGAGGCCCGAGGAGCGCACCGACTACACGCGCGCGGAGCTGCCCGAACTGAACCTGCTCCAACGGCTCGTCGACGCGGTCGGCAGGTGCTCCCAGTGAGGCCGGCAACGCGCACGTTCGCCGGCTTGGCGGCTAGCGCGGTCTTCATTCTGGGAGCCGCGTGCGATCCGGCCAACCCGAAGACGACCCTTCGGATGCTGGCGAGCACCGAACTCGCCGATATGCGCCCCCTGCTCGAGGAACTCCAGCGGGACACCGGGATCGAACTCGTGCTGGACTACCGGGGCACCGTGGACGCCGCCGCCGCCCTCGCCAAGGGCGAGGACGCACATGACCTCGCCTGGTTGTCCAACGACCGCTACCTGCGGCTCAAGTTGCAGCAGCGGGGCGGCCGGCGTCTGCGGCCCCTGTCCACCGAGACCATGATGTCGCCGGTGGTCTTCGGCGTACGGGCCAGGACCGCCGAGCGGCTCCGCCGTAACGCCCCGGATCGGAACCTGTCCTGGGCGGACATCGCGGACGGCGCGGCCGGGGGCCTGGTGCGCTTCGCCATGGCCGACCCGCGCCACGCCAACAGCGGACTCGCCGCCCTGGTGGGCGTGGCCACCGCGGCCGCAGGAACAGGTAGCGCGTTGCGGCCGCAGGACGTCACGTGCGACCGGCTGCGCGGGCTGATGTCCGGCCACACGCTCACGGCGACCTCATCGGGCGACCTCATCGACGCGTTCGTCGCGGACCAGGGCAGAACCGACGCGCTGATCGGGTACGAGTCGACGATCCTGTCCCTCAACGCGAGTGGAAAACTGCGCGAGCCTTTGGAGATCATCTATCCCGAGGACGGCATCGTGTTGTCGGAGTACCCGCTGCTGCTGCTGAATCCATCGCGCCGCGCCGCGTACGACAAGGTCGTGTCGTGGCTGACCCGCACGGACACCCAACTGAAGATCATGCGGCGCACGCTGCGCCGCCCCATCGACCCCGGCGTGCCCCGAGATCCACGGCTGCGCACGGAGATCGGCAACGCGCTGTACTTCCCGGACCGGCCCGAGGTCGTCGACCGACTGCTGGCCGCTTACGACCCCGACCAGAGGCGACCCGGCCAAGTGATCTTCGTGCTCGACTACTCCGGATCCATGAAAGGCACGCGGACCACGGCCCTGCGGACCACGTTCGACCGGCTCGCCGGTAACGACGGCACGGCCATCGGCCGCTTCGTACGGTTCTACCAGGGCGAGAGGTTCACCCTGATCCGCTTCGGCGGGGACGTCCACGCAGAGCGCACCTTCACCATCACCGGCCCCCCCGACGCCGACGCCATCGGCGACTTCCTCGCCACCGACGAGTTCGACCAGGACACCGCCGTCTGGTCCGCGCTCGACCACGCCTACGGGCGTGCCGGCGAACTGAGACGCACCGACCCGGGACGGCCGGTGACCGTCGTGTTGATGACCGACGGCCTGAACAACGCCGGCATCGGACTGCAGGAGTTCCTCCGCCGATACAAGGCCCTGGCACCGGAGACCAAGGCCGTGCACACGTACACCATTCGGTTCGGCGAGGCCGACCCGTCCGAACTGCGCCGTGCGGCGGAGGTGACCGGCGGCCGCATGATCGACGCCAACGCGTCCTCGCTGGACCAGGCCTTCCAAGAGACCCGTGGCTGCCGATGACCAGGAGGTTCGGATGTCATGGCCGGCAATGATCACTGCTGTTGCTC
Organism: Thermomonospora umbrina; assembly: GCF_003386555.1. Classification (GTDB taxonomy): domain Bacteria; phylum Actinomycetota; class Actinomycetes; order Streptosporangiales; family Streptosporangiaceae; genus Thermomonospora; species Thermomonospora umbrina. The sequence continues at coordinate 440,043 of NZ_QTTT01000001.1, forward strand.
TCATCGTCGCAGGAGCCTTCTGGTGCTCCCACCAGGTCACCACGCGCCGCCACCCATCGGCCGAGGCCGCAGGGCCCGGACCGGGGCTCCGGTACTACCTCGATGAGGATTACGTCAAGGATCTCTACCAGCAGGACGAGTATCCGGAACCGCAACGCGACGTCCAGGACACGATCCGCCGCAACACCAACGCGGAACTGGAGATCAAACCCGGCCCCGCACGCGCGGTCGCGTCCGCCGGCGCTGACAGCGAACGGGTCACCATTTACAGCCTGGACGAGGGACCGCTGAAGAACTTCAGGCGCATCATGCGTGCGCTCGAAGACGCGAACGGCATCGTCCACGTCGACCTCGACCACCTCACGATCGGACCGAACGCCAGCGTGGACCGCGCACTGGCGTCGACCCACGGCCCGCGCGCCGGACGGGCCCGTTCGGCACGACTGACCGAACTCGACCAGGACACCTTCGTCTCTATCACGGGACGATTCGAGATCACCGACAGATCCGAGACGACCACCACCTTCTCCGCCCCGTACGGCGACACGCGCCGGCCCTCCGACGACCCGCCCAGAGTCAGCGTCACCTGCGACACCGCCAAACTACGGGTCGGCGGCGTCGCCGACGGCCCCTTCCCCGCACGCTGCATTGGCAAAATCAGGAAATGGGACCCAGACACCCGCCAACTCGTGATCTCCCCCGTCCTTGCCATCTTCCTGTAACACCCCACGGGAGCGGTGGCACGCCCGCGTCGACCCGGCCAAAGGGTCACGGTGCCACGCCTGCCGTATCGGTCGTACACGCCCCGCACACCGCTTCACGTGTCCGTGCCACCGCCGGACGGCTCTGGTTTCAGATCGGCGACTGGGAGAATCGTTGAGCGGCTCTGACCGATGGCAGCGCGGCGGGTGAGGTCGGCAAGGCCCGACGTCTGGTCGGGTTCGAGCGCTGCGTGGCAGGAAGGGGTGGAAAGGGCTTCGCGGGCGGCGTAGCCGTCGCCGGTCTGTAGCGTTTCGTCGGCGAGCCGTTCCCAGAGTGGCCCGATGACGCCTGGGGTGGCGCCTCATTCCTCGGCGGTGCGGGCGAGGCGAGTACGGAACAGCACGGCGGGCTGGGCTTCGCTGTGTCCAGGGACAGGGGCCCGTGCGTTGCGGCCTGCGGCGATGAGGGCGGCGACGAGCTGGGCGACATGGTGTTGGTGGGGGCGGCCGGCGTGGGCGTTCAGGTGTGCGCGGAGGGCGGCGTCAACGGCGTCGAGGGCGCTAGCGGGGGTTGTGCCGTCGAGAAGGGCGAGTGCCTCGTCGTGGTTGCGGGCGAGGGCGAGCGCGATGACCCGGGTTTGGCGGGCTTCGTGGAGTTGTTCGGGGTGGGGGCCGGAGAATCGCCGATCACCCGCAGGTATGGGACATGGGGGACACTGGACAGGTGACCCCTGAAGACATGCGGATGCTGAGTCGCGGTGGTCGGGCGGTCTCCCGGTCGGTGGGTGTCACCTGCCTCCATGTCCGGCATGACGTCGGTCTGATGTTCTTCCTGGTGGGGCTTTTCCTGGCCGGTGTCACGTCGACCGTCACCCTGCGGTGGCAGGCCCTGGTGATCTGGCCGCTGTGGGGTGGGCTGCAGATCTTCACGAGACGACGCCGACGCGACCGGTCTCCGCAAGAGGCGTGGCTGCAGGGATCCGTGTTGTCGGTACGGCGCGGTGACGCGCTCCGGCGTTGCGATCTGGCGACCGCCCGGACCGCCGCGCTCGGCGGCAACGTCGCCATGTCGGGCGAACGGCCCTACTACGCGTTGACCGTCCAGGACGGCCGTACGGGCGGCAAGGTGCGGTACGTGATGCGGACCGACGCCGGCGATCATCTCGGGCCCGGTGACCTGCGCGCGCTGGCCGACGCCTTCGACTCAGGACCGCAGCCGACCGAGGCGGCGCAGGTGATGGCCGCCAGGCTGCGGGAGATCGCTGACCACGGTCGCGAGATCCCTTCCTCCGAACGTGTCGATTGGAGCCACCGGATCAGCCACTGACCGATGCGCGGCTCCCGACACTTGGCCGCGCCCCCGTCCTGTTCGCTCAGCGACCGGAAAAGCCTTTCCCAGAGCGCAGCCCCAGGAAGGCGATCCATGCCCCTGCGGGCAGCGGGGAGTACAGCTGCCAGTACTTCCACATCGGGGTCGCATGGGGGCCGATCGGCCCTGCTCGCGTGGTGACCTTGCGTCCCACATCGCCGCGATCCACTCCCGAGATGTGCCCGGAGATCCGGCGCCCGTCGGAGTCGTGCCACGTCCCCGGTGCAGTCCAGAACGGTGACGGCCCCTTCACGCGGGGTCGCCCGTGAGGCGACGCATTCCTGCACGGTGACCGTGCGGCCCTCGCCGAACAGGAAGGTGACCAGCAGCAGGCCGGGGAACACTCGCAATGGAGGGAGCAGCCCATCAGCCGTGGGCGGCTCCCGCAGCGACGCCTTCTACGCCAGGGCCGGTCGCCCAAAGTTGTCGCGCGCCCGGTTCGGCGGAGGCGCGTGGTCGCCGAGCGCGGTGTTCGAGTGGCCCATGGCGATGGTGAGTCATTCCCGGGAGCGGTGGATGCGGTGGATGCGCCACCGTCGTCGACGGGGTGGTGCGGGGACTTCTTTGGCCCCCTGGTCCGGAGCGGGGAGCGCCCATGCGTTGATGGCCGTCACGGCGTCGTCCGGGGCCGGGCTCTTGAGCAGCAGCGCGGTGAACGGTGCGGGGGCCGGCGACAAGTAGCGTTTGCGTTGGTCGATGGGCTCGTTGGCGGTCAGGTCCCATAGCCAGCCGCCCGTGAGTCCGGTGCGGAGCCGATCGACCGTGACGGGACTCCGCAGGATGACGAGGAGGAAGGGGCCCTTCTGCTCGTACGGGCTGAGACACGCGGCGTCAACGTCGGCCTCCGCTTTACGGCGTGCCCCCTCGACCGTTGGTCGGGGAATCCTGCAATCCCGGGTGAACAGTCGCGGATCGCGGATGACCATGGCGTCCTGGGTGAGCCAGGCCCGCGGCGGGCGGCGCAGGGCCCGCAACGCCTGGACGCCCGCACCGGCCATGAGCGCGGTGACGATCGCGGCTGCCAGGGCCGGGCCGAACAGTTCGGGGGTGGCGGGCAGGCGCAACACGATCATCCCGGTCACGATCGATGCCCCCGCCAGGGCCGCCGAGGTCAGGACGAGCATGATGGCCGGGGTCCGTGCCGAGCGCTCCAACGTGATGGTGACGGCGTCCGCGGGCTCGTTCTCGAAGCGGGCGCGGCTCGTCAGCGGGGCTCCGAGCCGGCGGCGTGTCGCCCAGACGCAGGCGGCCACTGAGCCCGCCCCGACGGCGAGTCCCCACAGCAGCGGGGCGAGCACGTTGAAGACTCCCGGCGTCGCTCCGGGCGGATACACGGTGCCGTTGAAGTCCCCGATGTCGACGGCGCGCAAAGCGAGACCGGGCGGTGGCGCATCGTTCCGGGGAGTGGAACCGCCCCACTTGACGTGGTCGCGCACAGTGGTTCCGCCGGCCGGCGTGAAACGGCCTTCCCAGCGGCACCTGCCCTTGCCGCACACGTTTCTCAGCTCGGACAGCGCGCCATGAGTGCCGTCACCGCGCGCCGCCCGCAGGTTCGCGCCAAGGTCGTGGACGGACCATCCCACCAACCACCAGGTCATTCCCAAACCCAGGAGACCGATCACGAGATACCGGCCCGTGGTGCTCCGATCACCCACCGGCTTCGGACCTCTGGACCGACGCCGCCACGAATCCAGCAACCCGAACGTGCGCATGCCCTCAGGGTCGCACGCAAATTGCCTGACCTCTGGGCTTTAATGAGGTTTATACCGAGACGCGTGAGCGTCGAAGACTTCCCGGCCGAGTGAATCATCAAGGAGTGAGTCGAGAGCGCGTGATATCCACGCTCGACTCAGTAGGCCCGACGGTCGGGTGCGCATAGGTTCAGGGCGTTCCGGGGGGTGAGCGGCGCTTACGAAGGGTGTTCGCCCATGAGGGCCATCGGACTCGCGCTCGTCTTGGTGCTGGAGTTCATCGCGCTTGCCGGAGTAGGAGAGTCGCAGGCTGAACAGGGTGCAGGTGAAGAGTTCGCCGCGCAGCCGGATCGCGACTTCACCGAAGTCGACCTCGGCCTCGCGGCCGGGCAGGCTCCTGCGGGATGAACGTGTTCGCGGGTTCCCGACCCGCGTCGATCCGGATCTCGCGGCGTCGGGTGGCGACGTACTCGCGCACCATCCAGTAGGACACATCGGTGGCGTGGTACTCATCCAGGAGCCGGTCGAAGATCCGCTTCGCGGTGTGCCGCTGCTTGCGGGGCGCGTCCAGGTCGGCACGCAGCCAGTCGTCGATGACCCCGCGGTACCGGTCCAGCCGTGACCCGCGCTTCGAGGGTGGCTTCCGCTCCTTCGGCCAGGCCGACTCCAGCGCGGCGGCGACGGTCCGGTAGCCGACGCCGTGCTTGCGTTGTAGCGCACGATTCGACATCCCCGCGCGGGCGTCGCGCCGAATCGCTGCATACAACTCGACCCGCGACCCTGGGGTCAGGGCGTCAGCGCGAGCTTGCCGATGGTGGCTCGCACTTCGAGTTCGGCGAGTGCCTTTGGCCCCTCGGTCAACTCGTAGACGGTGGGCCGGCCGGTGCCGAGCACTCCGGCTGCGATGAGTCCGAACATCTCGCCCATGACCTCGCCGAAGATCTCGGGCGCGGACTGGATCAGAATCCCGATGTTGAGGCCGATGACGTGGACCTGGTGCTTGTAGACCAGGTCCCAGTTGTTGATCGTCGCCTCCCCACCGGCCAGGCCGTAGACCACCACGCGGCCGGTCACTCGCTTGGCCGCCGCGAGGCCGGCCTCAAGGGTGCTGCCACCCACTGATTCCAAGACGAGGTCAACGCCCGCGCCGTCGGTCAGGTCCCGGACCTCGGCTGCGATGTCGCCGTGACGGGAGTCGATGACATGGTCGGCTCCGAGCGCTCGCACGGCCTCGTGCTTGTCGGCCGCTGATGCGGCGATCACCGTCGCGCCATAGTGCTTGGCGATCTTCACCGCGGCCTGGCCGGTGCCGCCGGCCGCGGCATGGATCAGCACGGTCTGTCCCGCCTCGATCTGGCCGAGTGGCTTGAGTGCCGCCAATGCGGTGGGCCAGGACACGACCATGCCCAGTGCCTGTTCATCGGTCCAACCTTCGGGCACTGGAACCGCGCCCATCGCGGGCAGCACCATGTACTCGGCGAACGCACCGCCGGCGATGCCAACGCCGATGACGTGGCTGCCGGGCTCCACGCCAGATACTCCTTGGCCGACGGCGACGACCTCGCCAACGCCTTCGATGCCTGCCACGTAGGGCGGCTGCGGGCCACCGGCCGATGCGCCACGAGACTGGAGGATGTCGAGGTAGTTGACACCGGCAGCGGTGACCCGGATCAGGACCTCGCCCGGACCTGGGTTCGGCACCGGTGCGTCGGTGACCAGGCGAAGACCCTCCGGTCCGTTCAGTGACGTCTGCTGCAGGGCGCGCATCGTGGCGGGAATGCTCATGACCATCCAATTCGATTTGTTTAATGACCGACAAACAAACCGTGCCACGACAGGATGCGCCCTGTCAACGTAAACTTGATCGGACGACAAACAACTCGGCCCCAGCAGGAGATGCGCCCCGATGGCTACTCGCGGACGTCCGCGCACCTTCGACCCCGACACGGCGCTCGAGCAGGCGCTGAGCCTGTTCTGGGAGCGCGGCTACGAGGGGACGACGCTCAGCGATCTGGCCGAGTCGATGGGGATCGCCTCGGCCAGCATCTACGCCTGCTTCGGCAGCAAGGCCGATCTGTTCCGCCAGGTCATGGAGCGCTACGGCACGACCTACGGCGGGCCGCCCAGGCGCGCCCTGACCGAGCACCCGACGGCCCGGGCCGCGATCGATGCCATGCTGCGCGCCACCATCGAGCAGATCACGCGCCCCGACGCGCCCCACTACTGCATGCTGATACTCGCCGCGCCGACCGGTGCGGTCGAGAACCACGAAGTCAGAGAGTTCCTCGCCGACATCCGACGCTCGCAGTTCACTGCCATCAAGGAGCGCCTCGAACAAGGCCTCGCCGACGGCGACCTCACAGTGCCAGACGATGCCGTCGCCGCCATCGCTCGCTACTACGCCACGGTGGTGCAAGGACTGTCCGTCCAAGCCCGCGACGGGGCCACGCGCGACGACCTCGAAGCGATAATCACCTGCGCCATGGCCGCGTGGGACGCCCTCACCTCCACGGCGGACACCGAGCACGCACTCGGATAGCTCGGATTTCGAGGCGGCAAGCCCGGTCACCCCGACCCACCCAGACCGAGACTCGCGGCGCTTCTGAGCGCTAGCCAGGGTGTTGTCAACTCCCGCCAACACTGAGGTGCCCTCCTGGTCCGGGTGGTGTCAGCTCTGACCTGCGAACGGTGCTGGTGGAGACCTCCATAGCCGGTCGGCGATGACGAAGGCGTCCCCGACGTCGGCTCGGCGTCACCACGGGGGCCGCACAGGCGCAGTGGACCGTCCGGCCGGGGACGTGGACGACCGCTTGGCCGTGGTCGAGCCGCAGCGCGCTCGGCAGCGCGCCGCCGCCCGCGTTCAGGTGATCGCCCCCACGGTGAGGAACGGTCAGAGCATGTCCAGGTGTGCCTGTACGTAGGGGACGGCGACGGTTTCCAGGGCCTGGAGCGTGCCGAAGGCCGGGTGGACGTTGACTTCGAAGACCACGCCGCCGTTCTCGACGGCGAGGTCGACCCCGCCGAACCGGAGCCCCAGGGATTTCGTGGCGGCGATCGCCGGCTGGTAGATGTCGGGAGAGAGATCGTCGATGTCCAGCAGGGTGGAGACGGCGCCCCGGCTTTCGTTGCAGGGTGCGTCGGGGTCGGGCTGCACGTGCTCGCATGCCCTGATGACGTGGTCGTCCAGCACGACCACGCGGAACTGGTGGCGCCGCCCGTCCCGGTTGAAGTTGCCGGCGTCGCGGGCGATCAACCAGTTCAGCCCGGATGCGGCGTAATGGCGCGCCGCGTCGCGCAGTTGGGTGTCGGTGCGTATGTGGAAGACGTCGTCGCCGCCCATGCCGACGGTCGGCCGCGCCCAGACGTCGCGGCCGAGCCGGCCGAAGGCGGCGATGGTCTGTTCCTCGGTCGGTCCGGACAGCGTGATGCTCTCCATGTGCGGGACGCCGTCCAGGGTGAACCGCTCGGCGGTGCGGTCCTTCTCGGTGGCCGTCCGCCACGCGTCCGCGTCAAGGCCCAGCGAGACCGTCCCGTGCTGGTGCAGCAGGTGTTGGAAGTCCTCGAAGCGGCGACGTTCGGCCGGCGGTATCTCATAGATGATCACCGCTGCCGGGTTCACGACGGGCACCTCGCCCGGCGCCTGGAGCCGGAGCGTTCCGCGTTCGGCGCCCACCCGGCCTTGTCCCCCGGTCATGAAGTGCCGTGCGTCGAGCAGCACGGGCGGGTGGCTGGTGAGCCTCCGCACCGCGGTCGCCAGAACGTCCCGGCTGCCCTCCATCGAGCTATGGTCGGTCATCAGCACAACCTGGGGTGCGCCCAAATCGGATCCTCTTTCTCAGTGCCTACATCGCGGGGGTCGCGGAAAATTCCCCATAAGGGCATCGTCGAGCCACTTCGCGGCGGACACCGCAGTAATGGTTCTGGCCGGCGGAGAGCGCCGGGCCGTGTACTGGCCGCTCTGTCCGGAACCGGAGAACAGAACACGACACTATGTGAGTTTTAGCGTACTGCCCGTCCTACGCTGCCGCGCGTGGTCCCTCACCGACCCATCCCGCCACCGTCCACCTCGTCCAGATGAACGTGATCGCAGCGAAGTGGCTTCATCACCCCAACGGCGAAGTGGCCCGGAATCTCGCCCAGTCGGTGAACTCGATGTCGCCCGTCGTCAAGCGTGCCCACGTCCCTGCCGGGCCGACTCTCAGCGAGGTAACCTCACGCCCCTGGCGGCCGTCCCTGGGATGGCCGGCCGGATCCGTACCGGCGTCCGTGTCACGGCCGTCACCCGCGACGGCGTCGACGTCACCCGCACCATCGACCGCGACGAACACCCACTGCTGGTCCGGACCATCGAGGCCGACGGCACCGTCCACGACCTGCCGGCCCGCGCGGTCATCGACGCGTCCGGCACGTGGGGGCGCACCAACCCGCTCGGCCACTCCGGTCTGCCCGCGCCCGGCGAGGACGGGGCCGCCCCGTACATGGCCGGCCCGCTGCCCGACGTCCTCGGCCGCGACCGTGACCGATTCGCCGGACGTCACGCCCTCGTCGTCGGCATGGGCCACTCCGCCGCCAACACCCTCCTCGACCTGGCCGCCCTCGCCGCCGCCGAGCCCGGCACCCGCATCACCTGGGCCGTTCGCGGCGCCTCGGTCGCCCGCCTGTACGGAGGCGGCGACGCCGACGGCCTCCCCGCACGCGGAGCACTCGGCACGCGCCTCAAGCAGGCCGTCGCGTCCGTCGTCATCGAGCTGGTGCGCGGCTTCACCATCACCCGCTTCTCCACCCCCGACGGCGGCCCCTCCAGATCACCGGCAGGACGGCGGACGGCGAGCGGGTCCTGGCGGCCGACGTCGTCGTGGCCGCCACAGGGTTCCGCCCCGACCTGGACATGCTCCGAGAGGTCCGCCTCGACCGCGGCACCGAGGCCCCGATCAAGCTCGCGCCGATGATCGACCCCAACTTCCACAGTTGCGGCACCGACCCCCGCACAGCGAACGCGAACTCGCCCACCCGGAGACCGGCTTCTACCTGGCCGGGATGAAGAGCTACGGACGCGCCCCCACGTTCCTGCCGGCCACCGGGTACGAGCAGGTCCGCTCCATCGCCGCGGCCCTGGCCGGAGACCGCGAGGCGGCCGACACCGTGCAACTCGACCTGCCCGAGACCGGCCTTTGCTCCACCGACCAGCCCACCGAACAGCCAGCCGGGCAGGAGGCCGGCCAGGACGTGGGCGCAGGCTGCGCCACCGAACCGGTGGCCATCGAGGCGGTCCCGTCCGCCGAGGAATCGGCATGCTGCGGAACCTCCGCCCCACAGCCCGTCACCCTCGCAGCTCCGGAGGCATTGAACGCGGCGACGCCTGAAGCCGTGATCCGCGAATCCCAAAGGTCCTCCGAACCGGTGGCGGCCCCGGCCGCCACCGGTCGCCGTGCTGCAGGAACCCGCGGCCCGGGCGTTGTGCTGACCGCCCTGTGCATCACCGAGATCACCAATTGGGGCGTGCTCTACTACGCCTTCCCCGTCCTGGCTCCCACCATCACCGCCGACACCGGCTGGTCCACCCCGCCATCACCGCGGCGTTCTCCTCCGCCCTCGTCGTCGCCGCGCTCGTCGGCATTCCCATGGGCCGCATGCCGGGGTCGAGGGTGGCCGTTGCCGTCGCCGAAACGACCGGGTCGGGTGCGCGGGTCATCTCGTCGGCCTGCCACACGACCTGGCGTGCGTCGTCGTGCCAGGAGGCGGACGCCCGCCATATCGGCCTGGGGACGCCGTTCAAGGCGAGGGCGTCCTGAAGACCGGTGATGGTCGTCGCTTTGGCGTGTCCGGGAAGGTGCCAGGCCAGGCGCACCCACGTTCCCGTGCTGGTCGGGAACCCGGCGGTGCCGTTGAGTGGGGCGAGGTCTGCGGCGTCGGCCACCACGTACGGACCGTCAAGGTCGGCGACCGGGTGCTGTTCCACCCCGACGACCAGTTCGAGGTGGAGATCCAGGGCACGACGTACCTGGTCATGCGCGAGAGAAACCTCCACGCGGACGCCGAGCGCAGAATGCCGCCGAAGGCGTAGTCGTGGGCATCACGCGCCACCTACCCAGCGACCGGCACTCTCTGTGCCACCACCGCCCCCGCTGGACGGCTGTCATCGCCGGGCCCGGCCACGCTGTGGACTGGATCGCCGAGACGGACGTACCCGAGGGGGCTGGGCGGATCGGATCCTCGACCAGGACGCTAGGGACCGGGCATCGTGTCGACAAGGCAGGGATCTGCAACCGTCATGGGCATGGCGTGAGCCGGTGGCGCGCTGACCTTCGGCGCGGTGCCGGTGCATTGCCTGTCAAGGAAGTAATTCAGTGTGTCCGGCCATGACTTCGTGGCCCGAATGGTCCTGCTCGGTCTGCTCTCGGCTGCATACGTTCGGTGATCCAACAGATGGCTGAACGGATGAGGAGCCCCGGTGACCCCACCTTCCTTGCGACCGGGCGGACCCATGCGCGCCCTGACCGCCGCCGCGGCCGTCACGGTGCTCGGCACGGTCGTTCTGGGCGCAGATCCCGCCCACGCCGCCGCCCTCACGCAGTGTCAGGGAAGCGAGACCGTCACCTACAGCCCCGGGGTCACCTTCACGCCGCAGAGCATCGAGATCACGGTGAGCGGACGGTTCAGCTCGTGCGTCGACGTGTCGGGCCGGGTGACGAGCGGGTCGTACGGAGAACGGTTCACGATCTTCGTCGGCTGCAACGCCCTCCTCGACGGATTCGAGGGCCGGCGGGTCATCGTGTGGAACACCGGCGACAGCAGCACCGTGGAAGGCACCGGTAGCAGTACCGCCGTGGCCGGACAGGTCATCACCACGTTCACCGGCACCGTCGTCCAAGGCCGCTTTCAAGGTCGGAGCGCGGTACAGACCGTCACCCTCGTTCAACCGGGATTCCTGAAATGCCTCACCACCGGATTCACCGGCGCGACCGGTCCGACAACGCTCACCATCGCTTGAAAGCCGTACGAGTTCGGCCGGGAGGCCACCCGCGGGAACAGGAAGCACCGGCGGGACCCGCGCGGCGAGTCTCCCAGCCCGCCATCGACGATGAGGCCCCGAATTGCCGGCGTTACGTCATGAGTCCGGCCGGTCAGTTCGGCGAAGCGTATAGGCGTGGCTGGGACGGTTGTGGAACGCCCGGCGGGAACGCGGCGGGCGGAGGTTCGTGGGGCGCGCGGCGGAGATCGGGTGTTGCGGGCAGTGCCGGCGACACCCGAGCCGGATGCGGTGGCGACCGGCGGGCGGTGCCGGCGACGTCCGAGCCGGATGCGGTGGTGGCGGTCGGCCAGGGCCGGGAGGTGGTCGGCCATGCGACTCTCTCTCTGAATGCTCGGCTGACGCAAGGGGGGAATCCCTCTTCTCCTGGGGCGTCATCCCCCTTATCGGCCTGTGCGTACCGCTGGGAGGCTGGCGTCATTCCCACCTCGGCGAAGAAAAGGGACCTCCCATTGAGTAGGTTGAAAACGAGCGGCCGGATCGCCGGCGTTGTGGCGGCGGCCACGCTGGGCGCCACGGTGATCAATCCGGGCATCGCCAATGCCGCCACCGCGGTCCGCAGCTTCCCCAGCCCGGGTGTCGTCAAGTTCCAGGCGAACGACACCACCAGCGGCAGCAAAGTCCGGGCCAGGATCACCGTCACCATCACCACGCAGGGCCAGTGGGTCCTGTCCACCCACGTCTACAACGGCCATCTGGCCTGGCGGAACGTGACGGTGGAGTGCACCGTCGGCCCCGGGTGGCATGGATCCACGACGTTCCGGAGCCCCAGGTTCAGGGTCGGCGGCCACGACCACAAGGACGCCCACTGGAGCGGCCAGGACAATCAGGTCAAACTCGACTATGCGTACTACGTAGGCGCCAACGGGTACGGCACCTGCGATGTGCACACCGGCTGACGGACGAGCACGAACGGGGGCAGGCCCGGATCATCCTTCCGGGCCTGGCCGTCCTGGCTGGAACGTGCCTGAGCCGGGGTGTCGACTCGCCTGTGCCGGCGTTTCTGAACCGCCCTCGCTCACCTGGTGTCCGCCCTCTCGCGTGGTCGCCCACTCGGCAGGCGTACCCCACGTCCAGTGCGCCCCAATGGGCGGAGGCCGCACTCGATGATCATGGGCGTTTGGGCGATGCCGATCAACCGGATATCAATCCCGACACTCCGCCGGTGTTATTTCTCGTGCCGGCCGCCTCGATGCGCAGGGGCCGTCGATGACCGGCCGGACGGTGGCTGCTCGCAATGACCCGCGCTGCTGGACGCGCTGGAGGCGGGGCGGAGTGACCCCGGCCCCGCCTCCTCGATTATCGATCGCCAGATCGTGTGTCCATGTCATTGACCGTTGCCCATTGCCGCCGGCCTGGGGAGACCATCCCTGTGCGCCGTCGGATCAGCGAAGACGAAGTGATCCATCATGTCCATATCCGGTCGCCGTGGCGATCTCTGATGACCTGGATTCACGCCATGTCCACAACACACATCTCTGAAATCGAGGTCAGGCATACATGAACGTCTTCAAGGCCGCGACCGCCTCGGGTATGGCGCTCGGGCTCGCGCTCGCCTCGCCGGGGGCCGGCATTCCCGCCGCGGGGGCCTCGACGAGGCCGGCCTCGGCCAAGGTGGCCAAGCTCAGGCACGACACTCCGATGTCCAGGACCAAGGGCGGGAAGGTCGCGGTGGGTGAGTCGGTCGCGACTGCGGGCGCCTCGCCCGTGAGCCGGGCATTCCGCGGCACCGGCAGACGCTCCGGCTCCACCGGCGTCAGCTTCGCGCGAAGGTTCCCCAAGGGCGTCACGATGCTCGACTCGCCCGCCCGCGGCAGGACCGCGATGAACATCGTGGGCGTCGACGGCCGACGCCAGATCACCCGGACGACCGACTACCCCCACCGGGCTCAGGGCATCGTGACGTTCACGGCCCCCAACGGGGTGACCTACGGATGCACCGCCTTCCTGTACGCCCCCAACACCATCGGCACCGCGGGCAACTGCGTCTACATGCACAATGAAGCGCTGAACGTGCACGGCTGGAACCGTGATTTCGTCTTCTATCCGGGGAAGAACGGCTCGGCCAACCCCTACGGGTCATGTGGCTATGCGGAGCAGCATGTGATGGCCGGCTGGGCGGTCTACAAGGACGCGGATTATGCTTACGCGGCCATCAGGCTGAACTGCACCATCGGCAACACGACGGGCTGGCTTGCCCTCGAATGGCGGTCCGCCATCTACTCGGGTGATCTCGCCATCCTCAGCGGTTACCCCAACGACAAGCCCTGGGGCACCGTCTGGGAGGCGACGGGCGAGATCACCTATCCCAGCGCTCTCCTTCTCTACCACGGCATCGACGTCTCCGGCCAGACCGGCTCGGCGTTGCGCATCGGCTCTAACAGCGTCATCGGAATCCAGGTGGTGAGCGCGTCCATTAATATGGCCACCCGTATCACGGAGCAGGCGGCCGGCAACCTCCTCTCGTGGAGGAGTTGACCTCGGGCTCTCGCCGGCTTCGCCGTCACCCGGTCCCGGCCCGCATTTGAACGGCCGCCTGCAATGGGCTCGCGACGTGTCACGGCCGTCCGGGCATCCGCCGAATGTTCATCCTTGAACGCGGGGCCGGGTGAACCGTTGTCGGCTCTCTGGACCTGTCGGCGCAACGCAGGTCGCTTCTCTGAGCGGTCGGCCTCAGCGCGGAGGGATTCCCCTCCTTCCGACGCGGTTTCAGGTCGGTAGTGTGGCGACGAGGGTGGTGCCCGAGCCCGGGGCGCTGTCGATGACCAGTGTTCCGGCCAGGGCGCCGACCCTGTCATGGAGCCCGCGGAGACCGCTTCCCTTGTCCGGGTCCGCGCCGCCCAGCCCGTCATCGCGTACGGTGACGATCAGCCGGAGGGGTTCGTCAGCGACATGCACGGTCACCTTTCCGGCCCGGGCGTGCTTGTAGGCGTTGGCCAGTGCCTCGGTGACGACGAAGTACGCCACCCGTTCCACGTGCTCGGGCCAGCGCGTCGGTGGGATGTCCACCATGACGGGCAGCGGGGCGCGTTCGGCGACCGATTCCATGGCGGCGGCCAGGCCCTGCTCGGCCAGGGCCGGCGGGCAGATGTTCTCCGCGAGGTCGCGCAGATCCCTGATGACCTCGCGGACCATGTCCCCGAGGGTGTCCAGTCGCCGCGCCGGCCCCGCATCCCCGTCGTCTCGGGCCACCAGGTCGTCGCGGGCCTGGCCGAGGAACACCCCAATGGTCAGCAGCTTGTGCTGGACGCCGTCGTGGAGGTCACGTTGGATCCGTACCCGCTCGGCGTCGGACGCGACCACCACTCTGGCCCGCGACTCACGGATCTGCTCCAGTTGGGCGTGCTGCGCGGCGTACAGGCGCGCGTTGTCCAGCGACAGGCGGGCCGCCGCCACGACCGACTCGATCAGCGACCGCTGCTGCCGCAGCGCGGGATCGTGGACGAGGACGGCCAGGACCCGGCCCTGGCGCTCCACCGCCGTGGTGGCCCGGCCGGGGTGGGTCGGCGACGGCACGGGGCGGCCGTCCACCCCGACGTGACCCTCGCCGTCGGGCAGGGGGAAGCGCAGCTCCAGGCCGGGATCTCCGAGCGCGCGGGACAGGGCGGCCTGCACCTCGGCGGGCTCGACCGCCCGGTCCAGGCGGACGACCAGGCGGGCGACCTCCAGCCGGGCCAGCCGGGCGCGCAGCAGGCCGGCCGCCACCGCGACCGGCATGACCAGCACGCTCAGGCCGAACGCCGCCCCGAGGCGCTGCCGGTCGATCCAGCTCACGCCGACCAGGTAGAGGACGGCGGTGGCGCCGGTCACCGCGCCGACGCCGAGGACCGACGTCCAGACCAGGGTGTACTCCCGGCGCTGCGGACCGCCCGAACGGCGCCATTTGCGCATGACCTGGCCGACCGAGATCACGACGAACGCCAGCATCATGCCGTTGCCCAGCCAGCCCCAGAACGAGCCCGCCTGGCTCGCCTCATGTCGACCCCACATCTCCGGCTCCGGCGTACCGTCCCGCAGCAGGTTCACCCCTTGGAGCAGTACGGCGGCGACGTACTGGGCGGTGACGTTGAGGCGCTCGCCTCGGGTGAGGCGGCCGTCCGGCAGCGCCAGCACCATATGCGTGAAGGCCACCAACGGGAGGAAGAACAGCAGGTACCCGATCACGAACAGCACCTGGTGGTCGCTCGCCTGGAGCGCGCCCGCGTACCAGGTGCAGCCGACGACCGCCATGTGCGTGCCGACGCTCCGGCCCGGGCGGCGCAGGCCGAGGACGAGACCGGAGATGACGAACGACACGCCGGGCAACTCGATCATGAGCCACACCGGCGCGCGGTACGGAGCGTTACGCCAGGTCAGCAGGGTCACCACCAGGGCGACCAGCAGACCGGCGGCCGCCAGACACAGCGCCCGTACCGGCCGGGTCCGCCGTCCGGGCAGCCCGTCGCCGAGGGCGGCATCCGATGACACGGCGACCTTGCGCTTCAACGGGTCACACCGGACGGTCATCCGACCATTGTCGGCCTCCTCGGAGCGTGCCATGCGGCTTTTGATCGCCGACGATTCGGGGCTGCTGCGACAGATGCTGGCCGAGACCTTCACCCGGCGCGGCTTCGAGGTGGCCGGCGAGGCGGCGTCGCTGCCCGAGCTGCTGCGCACGGTGGCGGCCGACCCGCCCGACGTCGTGGTGCTGGACATCCGGATGCCGCCCGACCACCGGGACGAGGGCCTCCAGGCGGCCACCTGGATCCGCTCCCGACACCCCTCCATCGGCCTGCTGGTGCTCTCGCACTACGCCGAGACCTCCTACGCCGTGCGGCTCCTGGAGATCGCCACCAGATCGGTCGGGTACCTGATCAAGGACCGGGTGCAGGACACCGACCGACTCGTCGACGCCGTGCGACGGGTGGCGCAGGGCGAGGTGGTCGTCGACTCCGAGGTGATCCAGCGGGTGATGCATCGCCATCGCCCCGTCGATCCGTTCCGCGACCTCACCGGCGGCGAGAAACAGGTGCTGGCGCTGATGGCCGAGGGACGGTCGAACGGCGCCATCGCACGGGAACTCAACTACAGCCTCAAGACCGTGGAGAAACGCATCACCGCCGTGTCCAGAAAACTCGGACTGCCTCAGGACGACGAACGTTCCGACATCAACATCCGCGTACTTGCCGTGCTGACATATCTACGTAACGTCTAGGGCTCGACGGAAGCGCCTGTGGTGCGATGCCGGAGACCCACGGGTCGCCGTGAGCCGGAATGCCGGCCACCCGCTGCTGGTGACCCTCTGGAAACGTCAGTAGATGACCGAGACTTGGGGGTTGGTGCTCGGCTCGACCGTTGGTGGGAGGTCGATGACCTGGTGTTGGGCGGTCAGCGCGAAGCTCGGGGCGTTGGCGGTATGTGGCCGGTGAGGCTTTACTTGTGAGCCTACGAAAAGAACGCTCTGGAGCGAATATATTCGCCCGTCGACGGCCAATACACCTTTCGCCGGCCGACCGATATTGAGTGAACGAATGAACACGTTCTGATCCTGGTAATTGAACAAAAGGCGGCCTACGATCGGAGCACCTCACCTGGAAAAGGGTGAGGCATGATTCCATTCGGAGGTTGCAGTTGTTCCAGAAAAGGACTTTGCTCCGACTTGCCACCGCGGCGCTCATCGCCGGGCCGGCCGTGGTGATGGTTTCGCCCGCCGACGCCGACGACCAGACCCGTGGGGGCGGCATCAACCGGGTGCTGTACGAGAAGGGCACCACGACCTTGGGAGTCTTCGACCTCAAGTCGGCGATCCCTGACCAGGCTCCCCCGACCACCCAACCGGTGGCCAACGGCACTCAGGAGGGCGCCTACTCGCCCGATGGCACGAGGATCGCCTACTTCCGGGTCTCCGACAGGACCATCCAGGTCCTGAACCGCAGCACCAACACCCTCACGAAGGCCGCCACGTTCCCTGCGGGCGCCTCGCTGGGGGTGTTCCTGCGGTGGTCGCCGGACAGCACCAAACTGGCCTACAACATGCGGCACCCGGTCGCCGGCCAGTCGTTCCCCGCCGAAGAGGTGTGGACGCTCACCCTGGGCGTCACCAACTCCGCGACCCCGGGCCTGCGGCTGAGCACGGCGAACGGTCAGGCCAACTCGCCGACCTGGTCGCCCGACAGCCAGGGAGTGGCCTACTCCGAGACCCTCGGCGGCCAGAACGACCTGTACTTCAAGTACTCCAACGGGACCGGGCCACTGCAGATCACCAACGACGCACCGACACAGTCGTTCCCGAGCTGGTCCCCCAACGGGGACCGGATCGCCTACATCAGCGCCGACCCGACCGCCGGCACCCGGACCCTCAAGGTGACCGGGATGTTCAACGCCGGATTCGGCTGGAGCGTCGGTGGAACCGGCGCGATCACCCCCGCCACCTCACGGATCGTTTCACCCACCTCGCCGATCTCGTGGTCGCCCAACAGCCTGCGGCTCGCGGTCAACTGGACCTCGACCGGCATCGCGCTCTACACGACCCCACCCTTCGGCTCCGGGAACTGGCAGGAGACCTTCAACGGCGAGAAGTCCGGCCAGAACGCCCTGCTCTGGTCACCCGACAACCTCAAGGTCGCCTACCAGCCGCTCGGGAAGAACGAACTGTGGACCATGAACGCCGGCGGCAGCGCGAACCCGTTCAAGTTCGCCAACGAGGTCGGCTTCCTGCTCTCCTGGCACTGACCTGACACGGTCCGGTCCCGGGACGACCGTCCCGGGACCGGACCCTCCCACGAGCGCTCCACCAACACGCGATGCCACGGTCATCGTTCCCCACCCGCACACGAACGATCACCGGGCCAGGACCCTTACCCTGCCGGTCACCGGTCCGAGCGGATGCGGTCGCAGAGGTCTTGTCCCGAGTGTGGTGCGGCTGGCCACGGCCATCCCACGAGGTGGACCGGCCACGACGGGAGCATCCGTCGGGTCACGCCTGAATTGCGCGCGCGGCCGCAACGCCTCTTCCAGCCGGGTGAATGGGGCCGGGTCCTGGTTCTTCCTGGTACCACGGCCATCATCGGACGCCGCGCATCATGACCGAGCGATATTGGCGCGCGGCGAGGGAGAACGCCATAGCCGCCCGACATGGTCGAGACCTCTTTCCACCCGACCGTCCGACCCGGAACCGAGACGTTCGGAGACAGCCTTTGGGCTCGGTATTCAGGCGCCGTTCAGATCCTGGGTTCGGGTGCCCAGGGCGAGCGCGAGCCGGGCCGCGCTCGTGCTGCGTGGGCGTTGCCGGGTCAGGTCGACGGCCAAGGTGCGGATGCTGGACCTCGGTGGGGGGGCGTGCGTGTGGGCGGCAAGTAGGGCGTCGATGGCCTGATCGGGTCTACCGGCCTGGACCAGGGTGCGGGCCGTGTCGGTCAGTAGCCGTGCTCTGCGTTCCGGCGCGGGGACTCGCTCCTGCCCACGTCGGTGTCCCTCCGGAGGCCAAGGGAAAGGCATCGCGCCCCGACCGCAACCTGCGTTCTCCCGAGGTCGGACTGCCGCTGCTCTCGATGTCGTGGGCCGGATCACGTTGGTGTGTCGGAACAGCCCCATCGGGGCCACGGCGACCCGTCCACCGGCTCGTGCTGCAACCCACCATGCGCCGCCGTCGCCGACCACCCAGTCGTAGATCGCGCCCCTCCACCATGGGCCGTCCACCCTGACCACACTCAAGCATGTGCAGGTACGCGTCACCCCGCCCTCATATTCCTCCACGACGGCGCGAGCCCGCTCCACGACCTGGGTCCGCCTGGTCACAGGGGTACAAGAACCCCGTTTGGGCGTCATGGCGGCCACAGATTCCAGCGGCCCCGGTCCCATCGAGACAGCCGCCTCTGCCGATCAACCAGCTCCCAACTCACGACGGGAAAGCAATGACGCGGCTCATGCCGAAGGCGCGAATTCCCAGCATGAGGTCGACACCGTGTCCGCCGCCGGGCCGGGCCCGGCGGCGAGATGACGGCCTCCCGGCGTCCTTAAAGTGTTACCACCAGGTGGTGCACTTCAGCGACGAGGGAAATTCCCTGAACATGCCGCAGGCCCGGAACCGCCACGTGGTGCTGGAACTGGTGCGCTGCGCCGCGGTGGTCTTGGTCTGCCCGAGCCCACCGACGGCGAACGGCCCGCACTGGATCCAGGTACTGCCGCCGTCCCGCGTCCAGTCCATCCACACCATGTCCCCGTAGAGGGTATGACCGAGGATCTTGCCCCATCCCCGAGTCACCCCGCCGATCGTGCCGGACTGCAGTTCCACCCGGGTCTCGGTGTTGAGGTGAACCGTGCGGCGGACAGTGCCGGACAGGGTGTCCGGGATGTCGACGAACCCGTTCGCCCCGTTCTCACAGTCCGCCGCGCTCGCGGGGGTGATCGGGCCGGGCGCGGCCGACGCCTGTACCGGCCCGCCGCTCAGCCCCGTCGCCACCGCACACATTCCCACCAGCGCGATAATTTTCCCCTTCATGATTTCCCCCTTCGTATCGACCCGGCGGCCGTGATCGGTGCACCGGCGTCACGAACGGGAAGCTATCGACGCACATCATCATGAACAACGCCGATTTCCGCATCGAACGATAACCAAAACCGCATGATGCGTGGTGATCCCCACGAAGGATTGCTCACGTTTCCAATGGAATCGTTCGACGGAGGGGACTCGGCGATCGACCCCGGGGCAAGCCCATCCGTCACCGAATCGAAGCCGAGGCATCGGTGATAGCCCATGGTCGCGGGTTCGGCGTCCCGGCCCCCGGGACAACCCGCACCACCGCGCCCGGACACACGCGACCGGCATCGGCACGCCGCTCCCTGGCCGCCCAGGAAGCCGCACTGGATTGGTCGTTGGTCGCAGTGCGCAGGCGCCGTTCAGATCTCGGGCCGGGTGCCCAGGGCGAGCATGAGCCGGACCGCGCTTGTGCTGCGTGGGCGTCGCCGGGTCGGGCCGATGGCCAAGGTGCGGATGCTGCGCCGGTCGCGGACCTCGGTGGGGGCGTGCACGTGGGCGGCGAGCAGGGCGTCGATGGCCTGATCGGGTCTACCGGTCTGGACCAGGGCGCGGGCCGTGTCGGTCAGTAGCCGTGCTCTGCGTTCCACCGTGGGGAACCGGTCTGGCCACAGAGTCCGGGCCGCGGCCAGGGCGGCGCCCGGTTCACCGAGCGCCCAGTGGACGCCCGCCCGGTACAGGCGGACCAGCGCGACGCTGGAGGTGAACCTGGTCGGAGCCCGCACATCCGTGGGGACGGCTCGCGCGGCGCGGGCGCCTCGCCGATCAGGACGATGGCGGTGTGGCGGTCGCCGGCCTTGGCCGCGTTGTAGGCCGAGCTGCACAGGATCTGCGCGAAGGTGTTCGCCGCGTGGGCGGTGGTCAGACCACTGAGCTCCAGACGTACCGCGGCGGCAGAGGTGATCTGCTCGGCGAGCGGTGGTCGGCCTTGATGGCGCAGGACGACGCCGAGGGAGCGTGCGGCCATCGCCTGGGCCGTCGGGTCGCCGGACCGGTCGGCGTAGGCGGTGGCGCGGGCTGCCGAAAGGCCCATGTCTTCGCGGTTCCCAGCCGCATTCTGGAAACTGCAGTTTGCCCCCGGCTGTGTTTGGGACCTGTACCGTCGCTTCGATCAGTTCGGGATGGCCTTCTCCATGCAGATCGCGAAGCTCATCCACTCGTACGGCGGGAACACCGGAATGCGCGCATATCCGGCCCGCTCGTACAGGCGGACGGCCTCGGGCTGACGGTCTCCCGTCTGGAGGATGATGCGTGTGGCGCCCAGGCTCCCCGCGGCATCCTCCAGTGCGGTCAGCAGCATTCGAGCGGCCCCGGTGCCCCGATACTCCGGGCGGATGTACATGCGCTTCAGCTCGAGGGCGTCTTCGACCCGGCGGAGCGCACCATGCCCGATGGCCATGCCGTCCTCGGCGTAGGCGACCCCGACCCAAGCGATGTGCTCCGCCTCGACCTCCAATGATTCGAGGCGGGCCTCACCGGCCGGACGCGCCCGCGCAAGACGATCGACACACCGCCGCCGCAGCTCCGCGTCCATGGCGTCGCGGAGCGCCACCGCCGAGGGATCGGCCCAGCTCACCGGTCGAACCACCACACCGGACACGCGACACCTCCTCACCGGCTCTTCAGGCCCGATCCTCGCATGGGAGTCGGACTTGCGCTGAAATACCCACGGGCAGGCATCGGCCGGCCGCCGGGCGACGCCGACTGGCGCCGGGCGGCCGTCCCGGGGCCACGCGCCGATGGCTTCTCCTCGCGGCCCGGGAACCGCCGGAAGGACGCCCCTGAAGGTCGAGGTCACGCGAACCTGGTCGGGGTCCGGGCCCACGGCATGAGGGGGCCCACTCCGTGCATGACGACGTACCGCAAGGCGAGTGGGATGTTCGCTGACATCGCGACAATCGTCGAAGACCGGTCTCACCCTGAACGCGTATGCGTGGAGCTTCGTCTCCCCACGCGTTCCGCGACCACTGCGCCCACTGTTGAGGGCACCGCACATCCTCACATGGTCTGTGAGGGGAGTTGCCCGCAGTGCAGATGTGGCCGGAGGAACTGCAGGAGTATCGGTATCGGGCAAGGTCGGCAGCACCAGCACCAGCACCGTTGTCGGGCCGCTCGTGTGAGGGCGTTGGGGTCCGGTCGGATTCCGGCTCTACGCCGGGCGGGCAACGCTCTCGCAGCGAGTTGCTCCCACCGGCTCGGAATGGCAGGACAACGGTCCGACCGGCACCGCGTGCTTCATGTCTCGGCCCGCAGCGGCGGCATCTGGCCGTGACATGACCCGCCCAGCCGCCCGGTGAGCGCCTTCGTCAGGGAGCACAGGCGATCAGGGCGTCCCAGTCGATCTCTGGGGCGGCCAGACCTCGCTGAGCCAGGTAACGCCGCGAACGCCTCCTCCCGTCGTCGATCCATGCCTGGTAGGAGTCCTCGCCATGGCCGGAGGGCAGGGCGCCAGGCACTCGTTCGGGCCGGAAGCGGTAGCCTTCGTCGGACTCATCGGCGGTGCCCACCACCAACAGTGACAGCATGTCCCCCGACTCCCCGTTGTGCCGGTGCCACAGCAGATTCGCCGGGCCAAGCAGCCCTGGGGCTTCCGCGACCGGCTCGACCCGCAGGTCGCCGGCACCGGAGTCCTCGGCAACCGTCGCGCGCGCGGACCACGGATGACCCGAGTCGTCGCGACCGGCCAGGACCGCCGTGGGATAGCGACCGAGCGCGTCCCTGATCTGGTCGCCCATGGAGGTGTTCTTCTCCTCGGGTACGGGCTCCAGGTCACCGCCGTAGGGCACGGCCTCGAACGAATGGACGCGATCGGGAGTCACGTAGATCGGCAGCCGCCGGTAGTACCAGTCCATCGAGGCCTGCAGGTCCTTGTCGGCGAGGTATTCGGCGTCGCGGGGCACCCGGCGGAACAGCTCACGCCAGTAGTCGAGGATGTCCTGGGGCGCCACCACCGTGTCGGGAGCGGTCGCGGTGCCCTGGACCATGACGGCCGGGCTACCGGAGAGTCCGCTTCCGGTGAAGTCTGAGTACAGGAGGGCCACCCTCCCGTCGTGCCGGACGTTCAGCACCTTCTGCGCGTAACTCGGCGGCGTCGTCAGGAGGATCTGTCCCCGTTCAGGCCGCCAGGCACCGGCCATCGGCCGGGTGTTGAGACCGCTCCGGGTGATGGTGGTGAATTCCAGGACCCGGGTGTCGGCCAGGACCTTCTCGATGGACGAGTCAATATTCATACGCGCTCCCTCAGGTATGGCATGGAAGTGCCCCGGCAACGGGATGATCGGGACGCTATGACCTCAAGTGCCGTTGAGGTCAACCAGAGGGATTCGATCAACCCGTCGAATGTGTTTCGGTCAGGAGCGAACGCTGCCCGGCAAGCCGATGATGCAGCCTTAAAGCCGTAACCCCTGGCTGACGGGGAGTGAGATGGGCCCCTTGCACACGACAATCGGGCCCGAGGGGCCCTACCGACGGTGCCCGTACCGACCACCCCGAGACCGCCGACCTGATCAAGCAACTGAACGACCTGCGCGTCGCCCTGGTCGCTGGGCGACTGGTTCCGGCCGGGTGGCTGCTCGGTCGGCCTGGACCGCCCGACGGCCCCGATGGTGCGGATGTGTGGGTGAATGCCGCCGGCCGCGGCACCCTGTTCGCGGTGCTGCGACGGATGAACAGACTGGTCGGTGCGACACCCACGGCGATGATGGCGGCTCCCACGAAACCGGGGGAGATGCTTTCACTCAGGACGTAGGGTGCGCGCCATGCCTATCCCCACCAGCGCCAGGGGGACGAATACGGTGCCCCAGTAGGTGCCGTCCGAAGAGGTGGTGGTCAGCCATATGTACCGGGCCACCAGCAGCAGGGCGCCGATCAGGGCCATCCACCGCTCGCCGATGTTCGGCACCAGTGCCGTGACGGCCCCTGCACTGATGACCAGCGCGAACCCGGCGGTCAGAAACGAGACGCCGGTGAGGAGCGGAATGAATCCCAGCGGCCGCTGAAAGAACTTGGTGAGAAAGAACGACATACCGATCATCGTTCCGGTGACCAGCACGGCGGATGTGACTCTCAGCGGTAGTTGTCACCAAGATCTCTCGGGTTCACCTTTCAAGCCTTCGCTGCCGGCCCCTCCGTGGGCTCTCGTTGTGGCGGAAGTCGATGGCGTCTGACCCCAAGCCGAGGGCCTGGAGCAGGATGTCGAGGGCTTGGTCGGCGTCGCGGGCTGAGTGGTCGAGCCAGACCAGGGTCGGAACTTGCGGGTCGCCCGTGTGGCTGAGCGCGAAGTCCGTCTTCTTGATCCGGAAGAACGCGGCGTCAACCGGACCGGGGTCGTCCCCTCTGTGCTCGATGTGAAGCCGTAGCCGCGCTGCGAGGGCTTCCAGTGGCGCCGCCAGCCCGGCGATAGGTCGGTACTGCGCGATGGCGCATTGCCAGAGGCTGTATTGGAGTGCCGGGTTCCGTTTCCCACCTTGGTAGCAGGCCGCTGCCTCCCATGCGGGCTCCGGGCCTGGCACGTCAACCATCTTCATGATCACCCTTTTCGTCGGGGCAGAGAAGCATGCCGGACGCGGGGTGGTTCAGACAGTGCCCTCTGCTGACGTCGGCTTCCATGCCTGCAGGCTGTGCCAGGTGCGCCCGGATCGCCTGGACTGAGTCAGGCGGCGGGCTGTTGCCAAGGTCCGGACCTGGGCGGCGAGACTCCCGACCGCGTGGGGCCTGCCCACGCTCGCATCAGACATCGTGGTGGTGGTCTCTGAACTGGTCACCAATGGCGTTCGCCACGGCACCGAGCGGCTGCGCGGCACGGCGCGGTGCGGTGGCACGACGCGTGCGGTGAACTGGAGATCGCCGTCTGGGACGACGCACCCGGTGAGCCGCACAAACGCCGGCCGGGCGCTGATGCCGAGAACGGCCGCGGCCTTCAGATCGTGGAGGAACTGGCCGACGACTGGGGCTGGAAATCCGACGACCACGCGGGGAAGATCGTGTGGGCGACCTTCGCGGCACCTGACGGCACCCACGATGGACGCAGCCTGAACCGCAGAATACGCGAGGGCGCTGGGCCGCACGCATGGACGCGCGACCTGGAAAGACCGTCTCGTGCTCAATGGTCGGGCGAGCAGAGGATTCGTAGCCTTTCTCAGCAGCGAGATCGCGCCCCCGAGTAGTGTTCACGCCGGCGGCGACGTCCCCCGCCCGCGGCTCTACCGAGAGGAGGCAGACCGGACAGAACGTCATGGACTCGGTCATGGCTGTTGCCGCAAATCTCCCCGGGCCACCCCCCTTGACGCCGCTCGCCTCGCCATTCCGGTCCCCCGATGCCCTGCCCGGCATGTCAGGGCCGCCGAAACTCGGCCCTGACGTGCCGCCCGGAACCCCGCGATGAGTTGGTCCGGCCTGCGTCTTTGTGGCTCGCGGTCGCTTCGGGGCCGGAGCCCCCACGCCTAGGCCGGCCCGCTCCGTGCTCCGGGGATATTCTTCTGGTTACGTGGTGACGATGACGAACTCGCTGGTCTGGGCCGAGTAATCGGTCCAGATTCCGGTGATGACCTTCAGCGTGGCGCTCGCCTGAAGGATGTCGCCTTCGCTGACACCCGCCAACCCGGTGAAGGGTACGGTGATACGGTCGCGGCGCGGTGCGTCCGCCGGAGTCGGGGACTTGTCGTCGTGGACCTGTGCCTGAATCTGGACGCCCTGGGTAATGCTGCCGAGCGATGCGAAGATCTCAATTCGGCTGATCAGCGCGTTCAGCGCTTTACCGACCTCGATGTCCGCGATGACGTCGAAGTCCCGGCCGATTTCGAGAGTGTGGGCGGTGAAGGACGTGCCCTTGTCGACGACGGCCAGCAGATTGAGTCGGGCGTCGTAGGAGCCGATGGTCATTGAATTTCTCCCGGTTTGTTCGAAAGGCTGTCAGGCCCACTCCACACTGGGACGGCACCATCGCGCGAGTCACCGCGAGGTCACCTCTTTCTCTGTCACCTGCAGGCTTTTGTGGCCTTGACTCGACCTCTGAACGGTGCCTGGCCCGCTGTCGTTTCATTGGCGACTCCAACCACTTGTCATGTCAACGTGTGAGGAGTTGTCGACGCACCGTAGTTGATAGGGAAACGCATTGATATCACTTTGTGTCACGCCGGATATCGCCGGCACCCTCACAGGCTGGAGGCACCCGCATCGTGCGCGGCGAGCCTCACCGTTGTCCGGCGACGGATCGGCCAATCGGCGCTGCAGATCGAACGAGATCAGGAGCCTGTCGCCGTCGGAGTGGCTCCTCGCCGACGCGATGAACGCGGAGCTGAGGCGAGGACGACCTGGAACCGGCGCGCACGAATGATTCGCCCGCCGACCAACGCTTCCATGTCCTTTGCGAAGCTGGCCGGCATAAGCGTGTCCGGTGGCCTGGCCGTCCGCACCTCGGCGCGAGCCCGCCTTGCGGGCCCGGCGCGCCCCCTGGCCACCCCCTACTCTCGGCGTCCCACCCGGCCAGATCGTCACGGCGCTCTGCACCGCACAACTCCTGCCCGTGTTGCTGACGGGTGTGCCGTTCGGGATCTTCCTGCGCACGGAGTCCGCAGACGTGCACCAGTCCAGGGGCGGGGCCGGATGAGGTGGGGAGAGGCAGGGATGGTGGGCTGTACCTCGGGAGGCGGACCAAGTGAGCGCTATGGGGATAGCGGACAGGTCGGTGCTGTGACCGACAACGGCCGATCGTCAGGGTGACGGTCGACGTGTCGGTGGCGGCCTCGGCTGTCGCGGAAGCCACGCCGTTTCGGGTCCCGGAACACCGTCTCCAGGACCGGGGCCCGCGGGTGTGCCCGCGACGCCGCGCCTTCGCGGGCGTCCTTGGAGCGTGTGGAAGAACCATTGTTCTGTGTCACGTGGTCACCGAGAACGCGAACAGTCGGTGACACCGGGAACGGCGGCACACCCTCCCGGGCGCTTTGAGCACAGTCGACGGATGTTACTTCTCGGCCGTGCCGGGTTTTTCGCCGATGGACTGCTGATAGAGGTCCGCGTGGGTGCGGGAGTCTTTGATCAGGTCGTCGCAGAAGGCGGCGACATCGTCGCCGATGAGTTCCAGGACTCCCCTGTCGGCCGATACGCCCTCCTCGAAGAAATCGAGGATCCCTGAGAGCAGGGGCCCGTCGGCCGAGTCGACCGGTCCCACCTTGAACATGTACCTCTGAATCTCCTTGTAGACGATCTGATAGTCCGGCGGGAGCGCCTTGACCCGCGCCATGTGCGCCCGCCACTGCTTCTTGCCCTCGATGATGTCCTGGATGCCCACGTCAGCCTCCCAGCCGGCCCAATTTCCTCGCCACGTTCCCGTTCAACTGCTCGCGCCACCGGTCGCGATGGCTCCGAGCCCCTTGTCCGCCGGCCAGCGCCGCGCAGAAGCCCTCGATGTCGTCACCCAGCGCCTCGTGAATGCTCTGCCCATCGGACGCCGTCTCTTCGAGCAGCCCCAGGGCATTGTCGAGAATCGGCATCAGGCCTCGGCCCGTGAAGTCGGAATAGGGAGAAAGATGTCTCTTGATGTCCTCCCACGCCGCCCGGTGGTCGACCGGCAATGCCTCGGCCCGGGCTTCGAACGTCTTCCATTCCCTGGTGAGATCGCCGCCTGTCATGGTCTCCCAGAAGTTCATCTCCCGCTCTCCTTGAGCTTGTCGATCCGTGAGGTGACGTACTCCCATTTGGCCCAGAACGTCGCGAGTTCTTTGCGCCCCGCGTCGTTGAGCGCATAGAACTTGCGCGGTGGGCCCTGCCCGGACGGTCGTTTCGTCGCCTGGACGAGCCCGTTCCTCTCCAGCCGCAGCAGGATGGTGTAGATCGTCCCGTCGACGACGTCGGCGAAGCCGAGTTCGTTCAGCCGACGGGTGATGGCGTACCCGTAGGTCTCCTCGTTGTCGAGGATTTGGAGCACGCAGCCCTCGAGCGTGCCCTTCAGCATCTCCGTCAGGTCGTCCATCACGGTCCTCTTCGAACTTGGTACCTTGTGCTACTGAGTACCACTATAAAGTATCACCGGATAGCGAAGCAACGCCTGCCGCCGAGGAGCATCGGACCGGTCCCGGCGACAACGGGGTGCGGTCGATGACGGTTCGGTGACTGCAGGTTCCGGCGTGGTCGGTGGGACGCGAGGAGCACCGGGACGGCGCTTCGGCGAACGCGGCGAGGCCACGACGGCCGTGCAGTCCGCACGGCCGGCGGGGCGCTGCGCCGACCACCTGGCCGAACATCCGGTCCAGGCGGCCGAAGCAGACGACGAGGGCTGACCCGTCCGACCGGCCGGTCTCCCTCCTTACCCTCGCCAACGGCCGGTGAGCGCCACGGCCGGGCGCGCAGCGGCGCAGGCGGTCGAGGCGGGCATGGCCGGGGGGGACGGACGGTCGCATCGTCGGTCACGCCGGAGGTCCGGCCCCGGTCGCGCAGGTGGTCGACGATCACCGACCATCGGCGCCACGGCGTCGACGACCCGGCCGAGAGCGGCAACCGCCCCTTCCCGGTAGGGCGGCGGATCTTCCGCCGCCGCCGGGGCAGAACTTGCGGGCGAGCCGGTGACGCGATTCCGGGGACGGGCGACCGGCGGCCGAAGGCGCGGCGGGTGGCTGTTGACGATCGGGTCCAGCACCGACAGCAGGCAACAGGGTTAGGCCGTGTACCCGGCGAACGCCCACCCCAGCGGGGTCGGGTTCCCGTTGCGGGCGAACACGCGCAGCAGACCGTGGGCGCGGACCTGGTCGGTCACCAGGAATCCGGCGAGGGAGCACGTCCGGCCAATCCGTCATGACCTTCTTGAGGTTGATCTCCTGGCGGGCGACCTTCTCGGCAGCGCGTGGTCGCCGCCGGTGCCGTCGGCCGGGGTCGGCGCACCAGAACGGCTGGTCGCCCCAGTCGGTGAAGCCGCCTCTCCGGCCGCAGCCGTTGACGATTCCATCTGTCGCTGAACGCAGTCGTCAGCTCGGATCGGAACGCATTGAATCAAGCCGACGGATTTCCAGGATCGGCGCGCCCGCACACACCCGCGTCTCCCCCGGAACCGATGCTTCGCCGACGGCCGCCCGTTCCCACCGGCGGGAAGGCTGGATGACGCCGACTGGGCTGCGCTCGGCGTGATGCCTCTTGGCGCTTTCGTTGGTCTTGGGAGGTGCCGGGGTCGTTCCCGCGAGCCGACGAGTCCATGGACGCACGTGTCAGGCGTCCACCGCCTCCACGGGCAGACCACGGGCCGTCACGAGTTCGGCGCTGCCGTCGGCCAGGCGGTAGGAGAGCCCGACCACGGCCGCCCGGCCGGCGGTGACCGTGTCGGCGAGCAGTCGTGAGCGGTCCATGAGGAGGCCGACCGTCTGGCGTATGTGCTCGGCGATGACGTCGTCCTCCCGGACGAGTCCGGCGGCGCGGGCGGCCAGGACACTGGGGGTGACACGCTCGATGACGTCGCGTACGAATCCGGCGGCGGTGACGCCGTCGGCCAGGGCGTCACGGGTGGCCGCGACCGCGCCGCACGAGTCGTGACCCAGCACCACGACCAACGGGCAGCCCAGCACGCTCACCGCGTACTCGATGCTGCCCAGCACCTCCGACCCCACCACGTGGCCCGCGGTGCGGACCACGAACAGATCTCCCAGGCCCCGGTCGAAAATGATCTCGGCGGCCAGGCGTGAGTCGGAACAGCCGAAGAGCACGGCGAACGGGCGCTGCGCGGGTGCGGTCTCGGCGCGGCGCGCGGCGTCCTGATTGGGGTGCTGCGGCCGGCCCGCGACGAAGCGCCGGTTGCCGGCGAACAGCAACTCGAATGCCTCGGGCGGAGACACAGGTGGTGAATCGGTCATGCCCGCAGACTAATGGCCATGCGGGCCCGCCTTTGAACCAGGTCGGTCGCAGATCCGGACTGCAGGGACGACCTCGCGTGCACCCTGCCAAGGCATGTCAAGGCACGTCGCGGTGACCCCAGCCCTACCGGACTCAGGGGCCGACCATGAAACCGTGCTTGCCGGCGGCTCCGGCGGTCAGAGCCAACGCGACGGTACTGGCCGAAGCGACAGCGGGGCCCGAATTGCCCGCGGCACGATCCGGCGCCAAGCCCGCGCTCACCTCAGGGCGGCTATGCTCGCGCGTCCTGCCCGGTTCAATGGCGAGCGCGTTTGGTGGATTGGCCACCTGGTCTTCCCCCGCATCGCGTTCTGTGCGGTTCGCAAAGCGGGACCTTGGAAAGGACCTGGGACCGTTCAGACCGGTAGCGCAAGCTGGGCGATGGGTGGAGTGGTGGGTCGGGGGGAGCCGCCCGATGGTTCGACGGTCAGGGCGAAGGCGCGGGCTCCGTTCAAGCCCCGGTCGATGACCGGTATGGCGTCCCGACCGGTGGGGCGGAGGAGCGGCGCCGGCCGGGGGCCCGCCGAGGTCAGGTGCCAAAGTTGGTAGGTCCGGGTGGAGGGCAGATCGGGCAGGGCGGAGACGGCGATGACGGCCTTGTCCAGGGTGGGCGAGGCGATGATGGTGAGGCTGCCGCCGGTGGAGGTCCGGGCGGTGGCGGTGCGGGCGTCGGGTGCGGCCAGAACGGCGGTGATCTCGGTGTTGAGGGCGTGGGCGCGGTCGCGTTCGTCGGTGGCCCGTTGTACGGCGACGCCGGCGAGCAGCGCGAGGGCGAGGCATGCGGCGGCGGCCGCCGTGGCGAGCCAGGTCGCGGGACGGCCCGGTACGGGCATCGGGCGGGTGAGGCGTGGAGGGACCTGGCGGGTGCGTTCGACGCCGTCCATGACCCGTTCCCGCAACCTTTCGGGAGGGGGTTCGGCGGCTGCTGAGCCGAGACGGGCCACGGTCTCGGCCAGGCCCTCGACCTCGCTTCGGCAGTTGTCGCAGCCGCGCAGGTGGGCCTCGAAGCGGCGGCGCTCGGCGGGTTCCAGGGCGCCCAGGGCGTAGGCGCCGGTGAGCGTGTGCAGGTCGTGTTTCATCGCCGCACTCCCAGGCAGTCGCGCATGCGGATGAGCCCGTCGCGCATCCGGGTCTTGATGGTGCCGATCGGGACGTCCAGCACGGTGGCGACCTCGCGGTGGGTGCGGCCGCCGTAGTAGGCCAGAGTGATCGCCTGGCGTTGCAGGTCGGTCAGGGTGGTGAGGCAGCGCCGCACCTGCTCGGTCTCCAGCCGGGTCTGCACCTGCTCGGTGACCTGGTCGAACGGCGGATCCGGCGGCAGTGCGCGCTCCTCACGGCGCCGGGCGGCCTGAGCGGAGCGGACCCGGTCCACGGCGCGACGGTGCGCGAGCGTCATCACCCAGGCCATCGCGCCGGCGCGGGAGGGGTCGAAGCGGGCGGCGGTCCGCCACACCTCCAGCAGCACCTCCTGCGCGACCTCCTCGGCCTGCTGCGGGTCGCGCAGCACCCGCAGGACCAGCCCGTACACCGGACCCGCGATCTCGCGGTACAACTCCTCGAACGCCTCCCGGTCACCCCGCGCCACCCGCATGATCAGGTCGTCGAGGCCGGTGCCGACGGGACGGGCTTCGTGGTCCGCTCCCGCGCGTCCGGTCCATCGGCGGGGCCACCGGTCACCACCGTCGTTGGTGTGCACACCCATGGTTCGTCACCGCGTCCTGTGTCGTTCGGTCCGTCATATCCGTGCCCAGGCGAGCCGGGTGCGGGTCGGCGTGCCGTCCCCTCCAGCGGCACGCCGACCCGGCTCTGCGGCCCGGCGGTACTACTTGGGCATGAGGACGGTGTCGATGATGTAGACGGTGGCGTTGCCGGTGGGGACGTTGCCGCACACCACCTTGGCGTCGTTGACCTCGTAGGTGTCTCCGGCCTCGGCCACGGTCACCTGGCCGCCCTGCAGCGTCGTGAGCGTCCCCGCGGAGGCGAGCCGGTCGGGGCCGTTGCGGCCCTGGACGACGTGGTAGGTGAGGATCTCGGTGAGCTGCTCCTTGTCGGCCAGCACCTTGTCGAGGGTGGCCTTGGGGATCGCGGCGAACGCGTCGTTGGTGGGCGCGAACACGGTGATGTCCTTGGCGGAGTTGAGGGTGTCGGCCAGTCCGGCCTTGGTGACGGCGGTGACCAGGGTGGACAGAACCGGGTTGTTGGAGGCGGCGGTGGCGACCGGGTCGTCGGCCATCCCGGTGAAGCTTCCCTCGCCGTCGGCCGGCACGGCCGAGCACGCCGCCCCGAACGGGGAGGCCGCCGGTGCGGCCTTCGGGGCTTCGAGGGTGGTGCGGTCGTCCTGCGCCCCGGCGGACGCGCCGTCGTCGCCACCGCCGCAGGCGGCCGTTGCGAGGGTGAGCACGGCACCGGCGGCCGCGGCGGCCATCAGCCGGCGGGTGGGGGTGGAAAGGGACATGGCGATCTCTCCTTGCGTTCTTCGGGTCACTTACGGTGCGTTCGGCGGACCGTGGGTGGGCCGCCTCGGGGTTCGGAGGTTCGGGTCAGGTGACGGTGACCACCACCGAGGGCCGGCCGGTCGCCCCGCTGGGGAAGGGGGGGACGCGTTCGGAAATCTGGGTGCGGCCGGTGGCGTCGGTGGCGCGGGCCTCCAGCCGGTGGGTGCCGGGGGTGGCGTTCCATTCCCAGACCCATTGCCGCCAGGTGTCGATGCCCGGCACCGTCGCGAGCCGGGCGGGATGCCAGGGGCCGCCGTCGACGCGGACCTCGACGGCGTCGACACCGCGGTGCTGGGCCCAGGCGACCCCGGCGACCGCGACCCGTCCCGCGCGCAGCCGCTGCAGGGGACGGGGAAGGTCGATGCGCGCCATGGTCTTGACGGGAGCGTCGGTGGCCCAGCCCCGGCGGGTCCAGTAGGCGGCCTGGTCGGCGTAGCGGGTGACCTGGAGGTCGACCACCCATTTGGTCGCCGACACGTACCCGTACAGGCCGGGCACCACCAGCCGGGCCGGGAACCCGTGCGCGATCGGCAGCGGCACCCCGTTCATCCCCACCGCCAGCAGGGCATCACGGCCGTCCAGCACCACGGAGAGCGGCGTTCCGCAGGTCCAGCCATCGGCCGAGCGCGACAGGAGCTGGTCGGCGCCCGCCCGCACCCCCGCCTCACGCAGCAACACGGCCAGCGGCACGCCCAGCCAACGGGCGTGCCCCACGTAAGGGCCGCCGACCTCGTTGGACACGCACGTCAGCGTGACCTCCCGGTCGATCAGTGGACGGCGCAGCAGTTCCTCGAACGTCAGCTCCACCGGTCGGTCCACCATCCCGCCGATCCGCAGCGTCCAGTCGGCGGGGTCGACCTGCGGCAGGACGAGGGCGGTGTCGACGCGGTAGAAGGCGCCGTTGGGCGTGGTGAACGGCGGCATCCCCGGCACCCGCACCTGCGCGCCCGCCGGGACGGCCGGGCCCGGGCCGGTCGGCGGCGGCAGCCGCACCCCTCGCCGCGCCGCCGACACGTTTCGCCGCGCGGTGATCACCCGGCCCAGTCCACCGGTCGACGCCGCCACGGCAAGGGTTCCGGCCCCGGCCAGCAGCACACGGCGATCCGGCCCGGCCGGGGCGGCGTCGTTCGCATCAGGTGAGGGACCGGCTCCCCGTGGGCTCATCGCCCGTAGGAGGAGGATCAGCGCGGCGGCCCCCGCGAGCGCCCCGACCAGCGACGGCACCGCCGCCCAGCCATCGGTCTGCGGGCGGCCGACCGCCGCAGCGGCGGCGACGACACCCAGCCCGGCGACCGCGCAGACCCCGGCCGTTCGGTGACGCCGCGCCAACAGCCCGGCCAGCGCGGCCACCACCGTGGCCCCCGCGCCCAGGCTGGCCAGCAGGACCGCCTTGTCGTTGTCACCGAACGTGCGGATCGCCCATGCCTTGAGCCCTTGAGGCGTCACGTCGATCCCCGCCGACCCCAACGCCAGAATCGGGGCCGTCGCCGCCTGCCCCGCCAGCGCCGCGGCCAGCTCGGCCGCACCAAGTCCCACGGCCGCCGCCAGAACGCCCGCCAGAGCCGCCCACCACCGGTCGGCGATCCGGACGGGGAGAGAGCGCCTGCGACGGGACGGCGTGGTGTCGTTCACACCGCCCATTCGGAGCCGCACGCCCGCCGGTTTGGTCTCCGCGCGACTTTTCTGGGACGCCACTCCCCCTCGGGCGTCCCCTGCGAACGTCGGGCTCCGTGTCGGGTGATCGGGAACTCTTCTTGGAGGGCTCGGATGCGGCGTCGCCGGTCGCCGCGACGAACCGGGATGTATGGAGTCCGTTAAGACCGCCGGATTCGGCGTAGGGAAAGCGTCAAGACGCGTCAAAACAACCTGATACGGGTGTTTCCTCCCCTTGGTGCCGCAGAACGCGGCGGCGAGGAGGGTCGGCGCGGTGGCCGATCGGTCCTCCGTTCACCCGCCCGGGCGACCGGGCCGATCTAGGGAGCCGGAAGCCATGGCCGACCTGGTGCTGATCGCGCTGATCATCGCGGTGTTCGCGGTGCTCGGCCTGGTGGTGAGGGCGGTGGAACGCCTGTGAGCGCCGACAACGTCGTCGGGCTGGTGTTGGCGGCCGGTCTGGTCGTGTTGCTGGTGGTGGCCCTGGTGTTCCCGGAGAGGTTCTGATGGGTTCCACGGCCGCGGGGGTCGTGTTCATCGTTTCCCTGCTCGTCGCGCTCGCCCTCGTGCACGTTCCGTTGGGCGACCACATGTTCCGCGTCTACGGCTCCGAGAAGCACTCGAGGGTGGAGCGCCGCCTGTACCGGCTGATCGGGGTCGCCCCGGACGTCGAGCAGCGATGGAGCGTCTACGCCCGGGCCGTTCTGGCGTTCTCGCTGGTGTCGGTGCTGTTCCTGTACGGGTTCCAGCGGCTGCAGGACAGGCTGGTCCTGAGCCTGGGTTTCGAGCCGGTGCCCGACCACGTGGCGTGGAACACCGCGGTCAGCTTCGTCACCAACACCAACTGGCAGGCGTACTCGGGCGAGTCGACCATGGGCCATCTGGTGCAGATGGCCGGGCTGGCGGTGCAGAACTTCGTGTCCGCAGCGGTGGGCATGGCCGTGGCCATCGCGTTCATTCGCGGTCTCGCCCGTGGGAGGACGGACCGACTCGGCAACTTCTGGGTCGATCTGACCCGCGGCACGCTGCGGATCCTGTTGCCGATCGCCGCGGTCGCCGCCATCCTGCTCATCGCCGGTGGGGCGGTGCAGAACCTCACCGACGCACACCACGTCACCACGCTCACCGGCACCGGACAGACCATCACCGGTGGCCCGGTGGCGTCCCAGGAGGCGATCAAGGACCTGGGCACCAACGGGGGCGGGTTCTACAACGCCAACTCCGCCCACCCGTTCGAGAACCCCACCTCGTGGACGAACTGGATCGAGATCTTCCTGCTGACGATGATCGCGTCCTCGCTGCCGCGCACGTTCGGGCGGCTGGTGGGCCAGAAGCGGCAGGGGTACGCGATCGTCGCGGTGATGGCCGTCCTGGCCCTCGCGTCGATCACGGCGGTCACCGCCGCGCAGGTCGCCCACCATGGCACCGTCCCCGAGGCGGTGGGCGCGGCCACGGAGGGCACGGAGCAGCGGTTCGGGGTGGTGGACTCCGCGCTGTTCGCCGCCGCCACCACGCTCACGTCGACCGGGTCGGTGAACTCCTTCCACGACTCCTACACCTCGCTCGGCGGCGGGGTGCTGCTGCTGAACATGATGCTCGGCGAGGTCGCGCCCGGCGGGGTGGGCTCCGGCCTGTACGGGATGCTCATCCTGGCGATCATCACGGTCTTCGTGGCCGGGTTGATGGTCGGTCGGACCCCGGAGTACCTGGGCAAGAGGATCGGCCCGAGGGAGATCAAGCTCGCCTCGCTGTACTTCCTGGTCACCCCGGCTCTGGTGCTGATCGGCGCGGCGATCGCGATGGCCTTCCCGGGGCCGCGCGGCTCGATGCTCAACGGCGGCGCCCATGGGTTCTCCGAGGTGCTGTACGCGTTCACGTCGGCGTCGAACAACAACGGGTCGGCGTTCGCGGGTCTGACCGTCGACACGTGGTTCTACGACGTCGCGCTCGGGCTGTGCATGGTGCTCGGGAGGTTCCTGCCGATCATTCTGGCGCTCGCGCTGGCCGGGTCGCTGGCCCGGCAGACACCCGTGCCCGAGTCCGTCGGGACGCTGCCGACGCACCGGCCGCAGTTCGTCGGCATGGTCGCCGGCGTCACCCTCATCCTGGTCGCCCTCACGTTCTTCCCGGCGCTGGCTCTGGGCCCGCTGGCAGAAGGGATCCACTAGATGTCCACCCCCACCCTTCAGCACCCCCCGGCGGGGCCGAAGCCGGAGAGGCCCGGCGGCGGGCTCCTGGACGCGAAGGTGCCGGCGTCCGCGCTGCCGCTCGCCCTGCGGAAACTCGATCCGCGGATCATGTGGCGCAACCCGGTGATGCTGATCGTCGAGATCGGCGCCGTCTGGACCACGTTCCTGACGATCCGGGACCCGTCGGCGTTCTCGGTGCTCATCGCCGTGTGGCTGTGGCTGACGGTCGTGTTCGCCAACCTCGCCGAAGCGGTCGCCGAGGGGCGGGGCAAAGCCCAGGCCGACACCCTGCGCAAGGCCAAGAAGGACACCACCGCCCGTCGCCTGCTCGACGGAGGGCGCGAGGAGGAGGTCCCGGCGGGCGAGCTGCGGCGGGGTGACGTCGTCGTGGTCGAGGCCGGGCAGATCATCCCCGGTGACGGGGACGTCATCGAAGGGATCGCCAGCGTCGACGAGTCGGCGATCACCGGCGAGTCGGCCCCGGTCATCCGCGAGTCGGGCGGTGACCGGTCGGCCGTCACCGGCGGCACCAGGGTGCTGTCGGACCGGATCATCGTGAAGATCACCCAGAAGCCGGGCGAGTCGTTCATCGACACGATGATCGCCCTGGTGGAGGGCGCGGCCCGGCAGAAGACCCCGAACGAGATCGCCCTCACCATCCTGCTGGCGGCGTTGACGATCATCTTCCTGGTCGCCACCGCCACCATGCAGCCGTTCGCGATCTTCGCCAAGGCGAACAACCCGGGGGTGGCCGACGGCGCGGCGCTCGACACCCACGGGGTGACCGGGATCGTGCTGGTCTCGCTGCTGGTCTGCCTGATCCCCACCACGATCGGGGCGCTGCTGTCCGCGATCGGCATCGCCGGGATGGACCGGCTCGTCCAGCGCAACGTCCTGGCCATGTCGGGTCGCGCGGTCGAGGCCGCCGGGGACGTCAACACGCTGCTGCTGGACAAGACCGGCACCATCACCCTCGGCAACCGGCAGGCATCGGGGTTCCTGCCCGTCGGCGACGTCACCGAGGAGGAGTTGGCGGACGCGGCGCGGTTGTCGTCGCTGGCCGACGAGACGCCGGAAGGACGCTCGATCGTCGTCTTCGCCGAGCAGACCCACGGGCTGCGCGAACGGCACCCCGGCGGGCTCGACCACGCCGAGTGGATCGCGTTCGCCGCCCAGACCCGCATGTCGGGCGTCGATCTCGAGGACCGGCGGCTCCGCAAGGGCGCCGCCTCCGCCGTCGCCGACTGGGTGCGCGCCCACGGCGGCGAGGTGACCCCGGCCCTCGGCGACGTCGTGGACGGGATCTCCGCCGCGGGAGGCACACCGCTGGTCGTCGGCGAGGCGACGGGCGGCCACGCGCGGGTGCTGGGCGTCGTTCATCTCAAGGACGTCGTCAAGCAGGGGATGCGCGAACGGTTCGACCACATGCGCGCCATGGGCATCAAGACGATCATGGTGACCGGCGACAACCCGCTGACCGCCGAGGCCATCGCCGACGAGGCCGGTGTGGACGACTTCCTCGCCGAGGCCACGCCCGAGGACAAGCTCGCCTACATCAAGGCCGAGCAGGACGGCGGACGGCTGGTCGCGATGACCGGCGACGGCACCAACGACGCCCCCGCCCTGGCGCAGGCCGACGTGGGCGTGGCCATGAACACCGGCACCAGCGCGGCCAAAGAGGCCGGGAACATGGTCGACCTGGACTC
This sequence comes from Thermomonospora umbrina, assembly GCF_003386555.1. Lineage (GTDB taxonomy): Bacteria > Actinomycetota > Actinomycetes > Streptosporangiales > Streptosporangiaceae > Thermomonospora > Thermomonospora umbrina. The sequence goes on from NZ_QTTT01000001.1 coordinate 477,265, forward strand.
CGACCCGACCAAGCTCATCGAGATCGTCGAGATCGGCAAACAGTTGCTGATCACCCGGGGCGCGCTGACCACGTTCTCCATCGCCAACGACATCGCCAAGTACTTCGCGATCATCCCGGCGCTGTTCGTGACGCTGTATCCGGGCCTGGACGCGCTCAACATCATGCGGCTGTCGAGCCCGCAGTCGGCGATCCTGTCCGCGGTCATCTTCAACGCCCTGATCATCATCGCGCTGATCCCGCTCGCCCTGCGAGGCGTCCGCTACCGGCCGAGCAGCGCGTCCAGCCTGCTCAACCGCAACCTCGGCGTCTACGGGCTCGGCGGGGTCATCGCCCCGTTCCTCGGGATCAAGCTCATCGACCTCCTCATCCAATTCATTCCGGGACTCTGACCGATGAACACACTCCCCGGCGGGCTCCGCCGACACCTCGCGGCGCTGCGGGCGCTGCTCGTCCTCACCGTGATCTGCGGTGTCCTCTACCCGCTGGCCATCACCGCCGTCGCGCAGGTCCCCGGGCTCGAGGGCAGGGCCGACGGCTCCCTGGTGAGCGTGAACGGCACGACCGTGGGCAGTTCGCTGATCGGCCAGCCCTTCACCGGCGAGGACGGGGCGCCGCTGAAGCGGTACTTCCAGTCCCGGCCCTCCAACGCCGGTGACGGCCATGACCCGACCGCCACCTCGGCGTCCAATCTCGGCCCCGAGGACATCGTCGACACCCTCCCCGACCCGGCGCTGGTCAAGGCCGGCGAGGAGGACGAGAACGCCAGGGCCGGCCTGCTCACGCAGGTCTGCGCCCGCAGCAAGGCGGTGGGCGAACTGGAGGGCGTGGACGGTTCCCGCCCGTACTGCACCCCCTCGGGCGTGGGCGCGGTGCTGGCGGTGCTCGGCCCCCGCGACGCCGACGGAGTCGTGTCGCAACCGACCAAGGTCGTCAGCCTGAACGAGGCCTGCCCCGCCACGCCGTTCATCAGCGGCTACAAGGGGGTCGAGGTCGAGTGCAACACCCATGGCGAGGACTACGGCACCGGCCAGATCGTTCCGATCCGCGGCACCGCTCCGGCGAAGCCCGCCGTCCCGGCCGACGCGGTCACCGCGAGCGGCAGCGGCCTCGACCCGCACATCTCCGTCGCTTACGCCAGGCTCCAGGCCAGGCGGGTCGCCCAGACCCGCGGCATCCCGATCGCCCAGGTCACCGCGCTGATCGACGAGCACACCACGGGACGTAGCCTCGGATTCATGGGCGAGCCCGCGGTGAACGTGCTGGAACTGAACATCGACCTCGACAAGAGCTGAAAGGACGCACGCCATGCCCAGGGGGCATCTGCGCATCTACCTGGGGGCCGCCCCCGGCGTGGGCAAGACGTACGCCATGCTCTCCGAAGGCCGGCGCCGCCGCGCCCGTGGCACGGACGTCGTCGTCGGCTACGTGGAGACCCACGACCGGCCCCGCACCGCCGAACTCCTCGACGGTCTGGAGATCGTCCCCCGCCGGCGCATCTCCTACCGCGGCACCGAGGTCACCGAGCTGGACGTCGACGCGGTGCTGGCCCGCGCCCCGCGGGTCGCGCTCATCGACGAACTCGCGCACACCAACGTGCCGGGCACCGACAACGCCAAACGCTGGCAGGACGTCGAACGGCTGCTGGACGCCGGCATCACCGTCATCTCCACGGTCAACATCCAGCATCTGGAATCGCTCAACGACGTCGTCGAGAGCATCACCGGAATCGTCCCACGGGAGACCGTCCCCGACGAGGTCGTCCGCCGCGCCGACCAGGTCGAACTCGTCGACATGGCGCCCGACGCGCTGCGCCGCCGGATGGCCCACGGCAACATCTACGCCCCCGAGAAGGTCGACGCCGCCCTGTCGAACCACTTCCGCGTCGGCAACCTCACCGCGCTCCGCGAGCTCGCGCTGCTGTGGCTGGCCGGAAAGGTCGACGAGCAACTCGACCGATACCGCGCCGACCACGGCATCGCCGGCACCTGGGAGGCCCGCGAACGCATCGTCGTCGCCCTCACCGGCGGCCCCGAAGGCGAGACCCTGATCCGCCGCGCCACCCGCATCGCCGCCCGCACCAAGGGCGCCGACCTCATGGCCGTGCACGTCACCCGAGGCGACGGCCTGACCAGCACGCGCCCCGCCGCCCTCGCCCGCCAGCGAGAGATCGTCGAAAGCGTCGGAGGCACCTACCATCAGGTCGTCGGCGACGACGTGCCCAAGGCCCTGCTCGACTTCGCCAGGGCCGTCAACGCGACCCAGCTCGTCCTCGGCGTCTCCCGCCGCCGCCCCGTCGCGCAGTTCCTGCGGCCCGGCATCGGGGTCACCACCACCGCCCTGTCCGGGTCCATCGACGTGCACATGGTCACCCACGGTGAGGCCCGCCGGGGGCTGCAGCGGCCACGTCGCGACCAGGGGCTGCCGCCCGGACGCCGCCTCGCCGCCTTCGCCCTGGCCGCCTGCGGGCTGCCGCTGCTGACGCTGGTGCTCACCCGGCTGCGCGAGGACGTCAGCCTGCCCGGCGACATCCTGTTCTTCCTCGCCGCCGTCGTCGGCATCGCGCTCCTCGGCGGCCTGTGGCCCGCGCTGTTCACCGCCATCGCCGGATTCCTGCTGCTCAACTGGTACTTCACCGCGCCGTATCACGAGTGGACGATCGCCGAGGAGGACAACTGGGTCGCCCTGGTGGTGTTCGTTCTGGTCGGCGCCGGAGTCAGCGCGGTCGTCGACCGGGCCGCACGCCGTTCCCGGGAGGCCGCCGAGCTCGGCGCCGAAGCCGAGACCCTCTTCACACTCGCCGGGAACGTCCTGCGCGGCGAACGCGCCGTGAACACCCTCCTCGAACGGCTCCGCGAGACGTTCGCCCTCACCTCGGTCACCCTGCTCGAACATCCTCCCGACCTGCCGATCACACCGGACACCCGACGCGACCCGCACGACTGGCGGATCGTCGCCACCGTCGGCGGACGCCCCTGCAGCACCCCCGACGAGGGCGACACCACGCTTCCGATCAGCGACGACATCGCGCTGGCCGTGCGCGGCCGAACCATCCGGGCAAGGGACCGTCGCGTCCTCGAGGCCTTCGGCGTCCAGGCCGCCGCCGCCCTGCGACAGCAGCGCCTCGAGGCCGAAGCCGAACGGGCCCGGCCGCTGGAGGCCGTCGACCGCCTGCGCACCGCCCTGCTCAGCGCCGTCAGCCACGACCTGCGCACCCCGCTCGCCGGAGCCAAGGCCGCCGTCGACGGTCTCCGCAACACCGACATCGCCTGGACCGCCGAAGAACGCGCCGAACTCGCCGACACCGCCGCCCGGTCTCTGGACCGGCTCGACCGGCTCGTCGCCAACCTGCTCGACATGAGCCGCCTCCAGGCCGGGGCGCTCGGCATGGTCCTGCAACCCCTCGCCCTCGACGAGGTCGTCCCCCGCGCCCTCGACGACCTCGGGCAGGATGGGCGGCACCGCGTCACCACCGCCATCTCCGAGGACCTGCCCGAGATCGAGGCCGACCCCGCCCTCCTCGAACGCGTCCTGGTCAACCTCATGTCCAACGCGATCCGCCACAGCCCGCCGGACGAACACGTCCTGGTCACCGCCGGCGCCATCCGGGACCGGGTGGAGCTGCGCGTCGCCGACCGCGGACCCGGTATCCGGGCCGACCAACGCGACCGCATCTTCCAGCCGTTCCAACGGCTCGACGACCGCGACAACCACACCGGAGTCGGCCTCGGCCTCGCCCTCGCCCGCGGCCTCACCGAGGCCATGGGCGGCGAACTCATCCCCGAGGACACCCCCGGCGGCGGCCTCACCATGATCGTCGCGCTGTCCGTCCACCGGAACGGAACACCATGATCAAGGTCCTCGTCGTCGACGACGAACCCCAACTGCTCCGCGCCCTGCGCATCAACCTGCGAGCCCGCGACTTCGACGTCGCCACCGCCGACGACGGAACCTCCGCCCTCCGCACCGCCGGAGACCTCCACCCCGATCTCGTCGTCCTCGACCTCGGCCTCCCCGACCTGGACGGCGTCGACGTCATCCACGGCCTGCGCGGCTGGACCCGGGTACCGATCATCGTCCTGTCCGGCCGCGCCGGAAGCCGCGACAAGGTCGAAGCCCTCGAAGCCGGAGCCGACGACTACGTCACCAAACCGTTCGACATGGACGAACTCGTCGCCCGCATCCGCGCCGTCACCCGCCGCGTCACCGCCGACGACGCCACCAGCGTCGTCACCGTCGGCGACCGCACCATCGACCTCGCCGGCAAGACGGCCACCGACCCCGAGGGCCGGTCCCTCCGCCTCACTCCCACCGAATGGCACCTGCTCGAGCTCCTGCTCCGCAACCCCGGCAAACTCGTCAGCCAGCGACAACTGCTGACCACCGTCTGGGGCCCCGGCTACATCAAGGAGACCCACTACCTCCGCCAGTACATGGCCCAACTCCGCCGCAAACTCGAAACCGACCCCGCCCACCCCCACCACCTGCTCACCGAACCCGGGATGGGCTACCGCTTCCAGCCCTAGCCGGAGCGGTGACGGCGGCCTGCGTCCGGCATCGTCGGTGCGCACCGATCTCGGCCCCTCACTCGGGTGTGCGCATGCGACGACGGGTCGCGGCGGGCGGAACGGACCGCTCGCGACCCCACCGCGCGGCGTCTGACCATCACGCAGCGCACCATCTCTACCTGGGAGGAGGCCATGCAGCACATGATCAGCGCGGCGCCGGCCATCGGGCCGCGCGCCTTACCCTCAGCCAGACCCATCCCGATGCCTCGAGCAGCGTCTGTGGACGTGGCGGTGACGCACGAGCGCCTTTCCTGTCGCAGAAAGCCGTTCTGGACACCTCGCTGCACAGCCTCCAGTTCGACGGTTACCTCGCCGAGGGCGGCGACATCCGCGGCATCGAGACCGGGCAGGACAGACCTCCGTCACCGTGAAGTCGCCCCGCCGGAGGAGGTCCATGACCCGTTCGATGCGGCGGGTCGGCAAGGGGCTGTACGGGGTCTTGCCAAGGCCATGCGGAAGCTGCGGGGGAAATGGTCCGGCGGCATGAGGTCGACCTTTGCCGGCGCGGTGGCGTCCAGCGGCTCCGCGTCATCACGGTCCATCGGGTCACGGGCGGCCGAGAGCCTCCAAGCTCGCCTCTCCACCGGGAATGAGTAGCCATTACTCATATGCCGCCGATCCCTCATGATCGATACTTGCGGGCATGCAGAGACTCACCCAGATCGCTGTGCTCGGTACGGCGTCCTTCCTCGTCGCGGGAATCGGCACCGCCTATGCGGCGGGACGTTCGGCCGCCCCACCGCCCGTGATCCACGCGTGCAAGGCCAAGCGCGGCGGCGACGTCCGCATCATCTCCCGCACCGCGAAGTGCCGCTCGACCGAGACCCGCGTCACCTGGAACCAGCGCGGCGTCGCCGGCCCCCGTGGCGCCACCGGGCCTCGCGGGCCGGTGGGACCGAGCAACGTCTACGTCTACAGCGGGGCGCACGTCGACCTACCGGACAGACAATCTCGCACGGCCGCGACCCTGACCCTGCCGCCCGGGAACTACGTCATCGACGGTCACGTCAACCTCCGGTATGTGGACTTCGCCTGGTGCACCCTCAGACAGGGCTCGGTCAACTCGTTCACGACGGCCACGCCCAAGTCAGGGCTCGGCAAGCACAACGAATCCACCATCCCGGTAGACGGCGCCTTGTCCCTTCCCAGGGGAGGCACCGTCACCGTCACCTGCACGACCTGGGATGTGAGCTCCACGCACCAGACCGACGCGAAGGCATACCTCATCGCCACCCGGGTCGGAAGCCTCACAACCCTGAGCGGGGGCTAGACCGCCGCCTTCGTGGCCGGGTGCCGACCGAGCGCGGGGGCGAGATCCTCAGCCACCGTGCGCCGGTCGGCGGCCGGCGGCCGGCAAGACCCCACCGGTCACGCCGACGCGCGGAACGGCTCCCGCAGACAACGCGCCCAGAATGAAGCGCCGGCAGCGCGACCGTACAGTGGCCGGCGCACTCGCGCCGCGAAGTCCGCGCCTCTTTCCGCCAACCGGCCACGGGACTTGGACGCCTACCTCGCCCCACCCCCACACGAGCATCGCCACGGCCGCCGAGCATCTGGACCTCGCTCAGCCGGTCGGGCTGATGCTGGGGGGCATCCTCTGCCGCCGCCGGAGGTCCCCGGACGACCCGGCCGCCGCGTTCGCCCGTCCGGACGGTCGCGTACGCAGAGACGCGCGGCATCGTCACGACCCTCTGCCTTCCGGCAGCCAAGTGGCCATCACGACTTCGACGACTCCTCACCGGAGGTCGACGCCAGCAGGGTGTTCGCCCAGGCCGGGTCGCTCCCCTACCTGCTGCGCTCCAGGCAGCAGATCGCCGGATACTTCGAGCTCCACGGCCTGGAGCTGATCGAACCCGGTCCGGCGCCTGGGCGGGCCCGGACCGGGTCGCGGTCGCCTCCGGCCGACGCGCCTCGTCCCCGGCGGCGACAGCCGGGCGCCCCGGACGCCAGCACCGTCACCGACATGGCGTGGATGCGCGACGGCCGCCGCCTGGCCGTGCCGCGTACGGCGCGGTCCACTGCCACGAACGCCACAGCCGGACACCGGTGGCCACCTATCCCTACGTCGGCTCGCACCTCACGCCGGCCATCACCCCGAACGGCCGATGGATCTGCAGCGGCAACCAGGACGCCTCCATCCACATCTGGCGCACCCGCGACGGCGGAGAACTCACCATGTCCGGCTACCCCGAGAAGGTCTCCCGCCTCGCCTTCGACGACACCGGCACCTGGCCGGCCACCGACGTGACCATCTGGGACTTCTCCCCCAAAGGGACCGGCCGGCACCGCACCCCGCTCACTGCGCGAACAACGAGACCATCACCGCCCTGGCCCGGCGCCCCGGCTCGGCCGGACACCTGGCCAGCGGTGACGACGACGGCGCCATCGCCCTCTGGCACGCCATGTCCGGCCTCCCTGAATCCGGCCTGCGGCCCGTCCGCACACGCGCGAGCGACTCCGAGGTGACCGCACTGACCTGGGCCGGACCCGAACTCCTGATCGCCGCCCACCACGACGGCCACCTCCGAGCCCGCCGCATGCCCTCGCGAACCGCCCTTGAGCACGGGATCCGGTCATCGGTGCCCTTCCGGGAACCGATCGGAGCGATTGGTGGAAATGATTATCATTTACACCTACCCTAGGGGCATTCGACGGCGCAGGGAGGAGTCCAGGGGATGGCACGTGGGCGGCGGGCGGTGGTCATCGGTGGCGGGATCTCCGGGCTGACAACGGCGGTCGTGCTGGCCGGGCACTACGAGCGGGTCACCGTCGTGGAACGCGATCGGCTGCCCGACGGGCCCGGGTTCCGGGGCGGGGTGCCGCAGAGTCGCCATCTGCACGCGCTGATGGGCGGCGGGCAGCGGGCGCTGGACGGGTTGCTGCCCGGCTTCACCGAGGAGTTGTACGAGGCGGGCGCGGTGCCGCTGCGCACGACGTACGACCATCTGTGGCTCAGCCCGGTGGGGTGGTGCAGCCGCTTCGACCCGCCATCCCATGTGGTGCTCTCCGCGACGCGTGAGCTGGTCGAGTGGGTCGTACGGCGACGCGCGCTGCGGCTGCCGAACGTGGACATCCGCGAGGACACGCAGGTGCAGGGATTGGTTCAAGGCCCAGGTGGCGAGGTGGCGGGTGTTCGCATAGACGGTGAGGCGTTCTCGGCGGATCTGGCGGTGGACGCGTCCGGCCGCCGTTCACGCACTCCGCAATGGTTGATGGCGCTGGGCTACGACGAGCCCGAACGGACCCGGGTCGACTCCAGGCCGGGGTATGCCAGCCGCTTCTACGCCATGCCCGCCGATTTCGCGGACGAATGGCGGGTCATCTCGATCCAGCCGGGTCCGGGGCAGCCGCTCCGAGGCGGAGCGCTCGTTCCGGTGGAGGGTGGCCGATGGCTGGTCTCTCTGTACGGGTACCTGGACGACCATCCGCCGACCGACGAAGAGGGATTCCTCGCCTTCGCCGCGAGTCTGCGCCACCCCGTGCTGCACGACACCATCGAGAACGCGCGCCCTGTGGGACCGATCCACGGCTTCCGGCACATGGCCAATGAGCGGCACCACTATGAGGCGCTGCCGCGTTGGCCGGAGGGGTTCCTGGTGGTGGGGGACGCCGCGTGCGCGGTCAACCCGGTGTATGCGCAGGGCATGTCGATGGCGGCGATGACCGCTCGGCGGCTCGCCGATGTCGTGGGCGATGAGGACTGCGCCACGATCCAGAAGGAGATCGCCGCCGGTAACGAGCGCGCCTGGCAGGTCGCCACCGGAGCGGATCTCGCCTACCTCGGCAACGGCGACGAGGTGGACGAGGAGGCACGGCGCACGGGCGAGTACATGCAGCGGCTCCTGGAATTGGCCATGGTGGACGCCGAGGTCAACAAGACGTTCTTCGACGTCATGATGATGCTCGCCGAGCCCGACGTGCTCTCCTCTCCTGAACTGGTCGCGCGGGTCGCTCAGGGCCCGGCCCGTCCGTGAGCCCCCATGACGCCGGTCTCGCGGCGGTCGGAGATGTCGATCTGACCCGCGTGCCGGAGAACGTACGACGGCTGGACATCGCCGTTCTGACGGGAATCGCGGCCTTTCTCGGGTCCGTGTCCTCGTTGCGGGAGGGCACTCCGCTGGACGCAGGGGAGGTCGCACGGCAGGTGGGTGTCGTGCCCCGGCACGCGTGGATCCCGGGTCACTGGCTGGATGCGCTCGCCGGCGAAGGTCTGGTGCACGCCGACCCCCCGAGGCGGTTTCACGGGCTCCGCCGCTTCCGTCGTTCCGAGTTGGTGGCCGTACGGGACGGGATCGAGGAGGCCCGACAGGCGCTGGGGTATCCCCCGGAGCTGACCCGCTACCTGCTCGACTCGCTGCGCCACCTGCGTGGGCTGCTCAGGGACGAGGTGAGCGCGCAGGCGTTGCTGTTCCCCGACGGGGATCTGGCCACCGCTTCGGCCGCCTACCGGGCCAACCACATCAACCGCTACCTGAACGCGGCGGCCGTTGAGGTGGTCCGGCGGCTTCCGGAGACGGGACGCGTCTTGGAGTTGGGGGCGGGCACCGGGTCGCTCACCGCCGATCTGCTGCCCGTGCTCGTGGGGCGCACGCGCGAGTACCTGTTCACGGACCTGTCGCCGTTCTTCCTGGAGTCGGCTCGGGAACGCTTCGGGGCGTACCCCTTCCTCCGGTACGAACGGCTGGATTTCAACGAAGAACTGCCGGGGACCTTCGATCTGGTCATCGCCGTGAACGCGGCGCACAACGCCTCCCACACCGGCGTCCTGCTGAAACGGATCGCCGGGCTGCTCGCCCCCGGCGGAACGCTGCTGCTCATCGAGACCTGTCATGAGCACCACCAATCGCTGACGTCCATGCCGTTCCTGCTGTCGGCACGACCGGGGGCGGCGAGGGTGGAACGCCACGACCACCGGGCGGGAACGACCCGCACCTATCTGACGCGGCGGGAATGGCGAGACGGGTTCGCCGCCGCCGGATTGCGTCCCGTGGTGGACCTGCCGGAATCGGGCCACCCGTTGGCCGCGTACTCCCAGCATCTGCTGGTCGCCCACCTCATGGATCGGAGACGCACATGACGCCCGTTGAAGAAGAGCTGAGCCTGATCTGGGGCGAGCTGCTCGATCTGGACCCCGCCGAGATCCCGTCCGACGCCAGCTTCCTGCGGCTCGGCGGTGACTCGGTGCTGGCCGTACGGCTGTCGGCGCTGGTCCGCCGGAGGATGGCCGTGGACCTGGCGTTGTCCGACGTGACAGTGGAGATCACCCTCGGCCGGCTGGCCGACCTGGTGGCGACACGCTCGTCCGGCGACGGTGCGGGCCGGGCGCTGCCGGTGGAGCTTGAACGCCGACCCGACCCGTCCGCCCCGTTCCCGCTGATGCCGCTCCAGCAGGGGTATTTCGTGGGCCAGCACGACGGGTGGGAGCTGTCGTACGACTCGGCGCACTTCTACGGAGACGTCGCCCTCACCGGGGTCGACGGCGATGAGGCCGCCGAAGCCCTCGAGGACGCGCTGCACCGGCTCGCCTTGCATCAGCCGATGCTGCGGGTCCGGATCACAGCGGAGGGCGACCAGTACGTTCTGCCCCCCGACGCGGCCGGTGCGATCCCCCGGCCCGTGGTGTACGACCTGCGCAAGGCCGAGGCGGAGGAGGTTTCGGCGCATCTGGAGTCGATCCGGCGGGAGATGAGCACCACCGGACCCAACCCGCTGGAGGGGCCCGGTCTGGACATCCGCTTGAGTCTGTTGCCGGAGGGGCGTGGGCGGCTGCACACGGCGATGAGCCTGCTCACCCTCGACGGCTGGTCGGCCACTCTGCTCAACCGTGAGCTGCTCACCCTGGCCGCCGACTGGAACGCCGTACTGGCTCCCCTGGACGTCGACTTCGGTGACTATGTGACCTCCCTGGGCCGCCTACGCGACAGCGAGCCGTACGCAGCCGATCGGGACTGGTGGTGGGCGCGGCTGGACGACGCTCCCCCACCGCCCGCACTGCCGCTCCGAGCCGACCCCCGTGACGTGCGGCCGACCACCATGGGCACACGCGAGGACCGGCTGCCCGCCGGGCGGTGGGCGGCTCTGCGGGAGCAGTGCGCCTCCCACGAGGTCACCCCGTCGGCCGCCATGATGACCGCATTCGGCGTGGTGCTCGCCCGATGGGCGGGACACCGGCGCATGCTGCTCAACTCCCTCCAGCTCAACCGGCTTCCCCTGCATCCGGACATTCACCGGGTGATCGGCGCTTTCGCCACCACCATGCTGTTGCCGGTGGAACCGGCCCCCGACCGCACCTTCGCCGACCTGGCCGGGGAGGTGCAGCGGGCCTTCTCCGAGCACGCGTCGCACAATCTGGTCTCCGGTGTGGAGGTGTCGCGGGAGCTGGCGCGGCGACGCGGAACGACCCGGCCGATCGGGCCTGTGGTGTTCCAGAGCACTTTGGGCATGGACGCGGCGATCGGTGAGCGTCAGGCCGAATCCGCCGGGCCACTGGGCGAACTGGTCTTCGACGACTTCCACCACCAGCTCCGTACGCCGCAGGTGGCGTTGGAGGTGCGTTTCTACGAGATGCACGACGAGATGGCGTTCGTCTTCTCCCTCGTGGAAGAGCTGTTCGTCTCCAGCCAGGTGGACGCGGCCTTCGCCGACCTCCGCGACCTGATCGAATCCCTCGCGGCGGGCCCCGGCTGGGACGCGTCGGTGGACCTCCCCTCCGCGCTGGATCCGGCGGAGAGCGCGACCCTCTCCCTGGACCGCCTCCCCGAACGAACCTCCGCCCCGGAGGAAGGTCCCCCGGCCGACGAACTCGAACAGCGGATCTGCGACCTGTGGGAGGAAGTCCTCGACGCACCGGTGCTGGACCGGGCCACCCCGTTCTTCGCTCTCGGCGGTGACTCCCTGCTGGCCGTACGCACTCTGGCGCGCATCGCCAAGGAGTTCGGCACGGCTCCCAGCGTCCGTGAGTTCCTCGACGCCCCCACCGTCGCGGGACTGGCCACGGCACTCCGGACGCGCGTTCGATGACGGTGATCGGAGTGCTCGGCGGGTCGGGCACGGTCGGTCGGGTCGTCGTGGACCGGCTCGGCGGAGTCCACGAACTTCGCGTTGGAGGGCGAGACCCGGGCCGGGCGGCAGACGCATGCCGGGACGTCCCTCAGGCCGTTCCCATGCGGGTGGATCTGCATGATGGGGAGAGCCTGCGCGCGTTCTGCGACGGATGCGCGGTGGTGGTCAACTGCGCCGGGCCGTCGTACCAGGTGCTGGACGCCGTGGCACGGGTCGCGCTCGAAGTCGGGGCGCACTACGTGGACGCGGCCGGGGATCTCGCGGCGATCGACAAGATGGAAGCCACGCCGCCGCGTGAGCTGGACGAGCGGGTGGCGGTGTTCTCGGCCGGGCTGATGCCGGGGCTCTCGGGATTGCTGCCTCGCCTGCTGGAGCCCGGTGCGGGGACTCGGCTGGACGTCTATGTGGGCGGGGCGGCGCGGATCGGGGAGTTGTCGGCCGTGGACGCCCTGCTGACGCGGGGACCTCGCTTCGGTACGGCGCTGGCGGCCTGGCGGGACGGGCGGAGAGTGCCCAACGCCCTGCGACCGCTGCGGGGTGTGGCCCTGCCCGGGTTCCGGGGCCGGGTGCATGCCTGGCCGTTCCTGTCGGTCGAGACCGAGCGGCTGGCGGCCGAGCTGGAGCTGCGAGAGCTGCGCAACTACACCGTGTACGTCACGGAGAGCATCCCCCGGGCGCTGGCGGCGGCCTGGGCGGAGGGCGGGCCGGTGGAGCGGCATGTGCCCGCCGTCGTGGAGGCGGCCGAAGTGGACATCGCGACGACCGGGCCGTACTACACGATGCTGTTCCAGTCCGGGCGGCGTCGGCTGGTGGTGCAGACCCCCGACTCCTACGCGCTGAGCGGGGTCGTCGCCGCGATCACGGTGGACGAGGTGCTGGGCGGCCGGGTGGAGCCCGGGGCCGGGCTCGCCGCCGAACGGCTGGACCCCGCCGCCGTGTACGCCCGGCTGGTCGCCGATCCGCTGGTGACCGGTGCCGACCTGACCTGAGAGGTGACCGATGAACGAAGCCGATCGCGCTGACGAGGGGCTGGGTTATGCCGTCAACACCCCCTACTACGACTTGATCTTCCCCGAGGCGCTGCGGGACTCCCTCGCCGAGGCGCTGGTGAAACTGACCGCCGGGGCCCGTACGGTTGCCGAGATCGGCCCCGGCACCGGGTACTTCACCGAGGTCCTGGTGGAACGGCTGGGGCCGGAGGCGCAGATCTTCGCGGTCGAGCCCGCCCGGATCATGCGGGCGGCGCTGATGAGCCGGCTGGCCGCCGTGCCGGGCGCGGCCGGTGTGGTGACCGTGCTGCCCGAGGACGCGCTGACCGTCACGGTGGACGTTCCGCTGGACGCCGTGGTGCTGCTGAACCTGATCATGCACTTCGACCCGGACGCACGGAAGGCGCTGTGGCGGCGCTGGGCGGAGGCGCTGCGGCCGGGCGGCCTGCTCATCACCGAGTCGCAGTATCCGCAGGTGGCCTCGGCCGTCCCACCGACCGTCGTTCCCGGGCGTGCTCTGGGTCGGTACCGGTACGACACCCTGTCGCGGGCCGACGTCGTCGGCGAGGCCATGGTGCGCTGGGTCAACACCTACCGCACCTGGGAGGGCGAACGGCTGGTGCGCGAGGAGACCGCCGAGTTCGACTGCCACGTCATCTCCGACGCGCTGCTGACCCAGGAGTTGACGGACGCCGGGCTCGAACGCGTCCCCGAGGCCCCGGCGGGCATTCAGGTCTGGCGGCGTCCCGACACGGTGTGAGCCTCCAGCGCGGCGAGCAAGGCGCGGAGTACGGCGTCGCGCTGAGGCACCAGGTAGAAGTGGCCACCGGGGAAGACCCTCAGCTCCGTCGACCCGGTGGTCACCTGCCGCCATCGTTCGGCCTCGGCCGGGGTCAGGTCGGGGTCGGCGTCGCCCAGCAGGGCCGTGATCGGGCACTCCAGCGGCGGGTAGTGGCGGGGCTCGTAGTTCTCGATGAGCCGGTAGTCCTCACGGACGTATCTCAGGATCAGCGCCCGCACCTCCTCGTCTTCGAAGACCTCGGGGTCGGTCCCGCCCAAGCGATCGAGCTCCGCCATCAGGTCCGTGTCGTCGAGCAGGTGCACCCGGCCGCCGCGTTCGTCGTGCGGGGCCTCCCGGGCCGACACCAGCAGGTGTTCCGGCGCGGGCCGGTCGCGGGCGATCAGCTCGTGGGCCAGCTCGTACGCGACGGTGGCCCCCATGCTGTGCCCGAACAGCCCGTACGGAAGGTCGGTCAGCGGCTCCACGTCCTCGGCCAGCGCGGCGACCAGGGCGTCCAGATCGGCGGGAAAAGGGTCGCCGAAGCGGTCCTCCCGGCCGGGGTACTGGACGGCCCACAGCTCGAGCCACGGGGGCAGCGCGTCCGCCCAGGCTGCGAAGGCGCTCGCTCCGCCACCGCCGTGCGGCAGGCAGAACAGCCGCAGCGAGGGCCGTACACGAGGCGCGAAGGAGCGCAGTGCGGACATCGGGGTTCCTTTCCCAGCGGAGATACGATAATCATTTTCACATCAGGGTTCGGAGCGGGAGGAGCAGGGCGATGAGGTACGACGTGATCGTGGTGGGCGGCGGACCGGCGGGGCTGAGCGCCGCGCTGGTGCTCGGGCGGCAGCGCCGCCGGGTGCTGGTGGTCGACGGAGGCAGGCCGCGCAACACACCCGCCGCCGAGATGCACATGTACCTGAGCCGCGACGGGTTCCCGCCCGCCCGGCTGCTGGAGCTGGGCCGCGAAGAGCTGGCCGCCTACCCGTCCGTGGAGATCCGGCAGGGCCTCGTACGGGCGGCGCGCGGAAAGAAGGAGGACTTCGAGGTCGAGCTCGCCGACGGCACCGTCGAGCGGGCCCGGCGGCTCGTCCTCGCCACCGGGCAGGTCGACGAGCCGTACCCGATCGAAGGGCTGGCCGAGCGGTTCGGGCGCAGCGTGTTCCACTGCCCGTTCTGTCACGGCTGGGAGACCCGCGACATGTCGCTGGCCGTCCTGACCCGCGAGCCGATGGAGGCGATGCTCGCCCTGTACGTCGCCGACCGGTTCAGCGACGACGTGGTGCTGTGCACGCACGGCCCGCTCGACCTGCCGGACGAGGTCGCCGCCAAGCTGGACGAGCGGGGTGTGCGCATGGTCGACACACCGGTGACCAAGGTGACCGGCGAGGTCGGTGCCCTGGAGTTGCACTTCGCCGACGGCACCACGCTGGTCCGCGACGCGGTCTACCACCGGGCGCCCACCCGGCAGCACTCCACACCGGCCGCCGAGCTGGGCTGCGAGATCCAGGACGACGGGACCGTCCGGGTCAACGAACTCCAGGAGACCACCGTGCCCGGGGTGGCGGCCGTCGGCGACACCGCCAAGCTCCCGGCCGTCCCCGACGCCGTCACCCTGGTCTCGCTGGGCGCGGCGGACGGGGTCCGGGCGGCGGTCTGGATGGAGAGCGACCTCTTCCGCGCCGACCTCGGCATCACTCCCGCCTAGCCACGAAGAGGTGCAGGCCGATGGCCGCGAGGGGATGGTCGTCGGGGGGCAGGGTGAACAGCGGGCGCAGCCCCGCGGCCCGCAGCTCCGCCGACCACTCCTCGCGGGTGAGGAAGACCCGATCCTCGGCGGCTCTCCGGTCCGCCGGGTCGAGCCGTTCCCCACCCGCCTTCGGGGACATCAGGAACTGCATCGACGCCAGGATCGCGGGCATTTCCCGGCAGGTCTCCACGAACACGAACAGCCCGCCGGGTGCCAGCAGCCCGCCGAGCCTGGCGATGGTCTTCCCTACGTGGCGGGCGTTGTGCAGGACGTTCGCCGACAGGAGCACGTCACGGGAGCCGGGCTCGAGATCCGGGTCCTGGTTGATGTCGAACAGACCGAAGCGCACCCCCGGCCTGTCCGCGAAACGCTCACGGCCCAGCGACAGGAAGTAGCGGGACACATCGGTGTAGAGGTAGTCGATCTCGTGGCCGTCCAGCGCGCGGAGAGCGTCCACGGTGGTGCCGCCGACACCGGCGCCCATTTCCAGGACCCGCAAAGGTCGTTGCCGCTCGGCTGCAGCCCGGCGCAGCACTTCGCCGACGCCGGCGTTGAGGTAGCGGTTGACGGTGTTCTCCCGGTACGCCCCGTCGGCCGCGCCGGTGTCGTCTCCGTCGAACAGCAGAGCCTGTAGGGGCACCTCGTCACGCAACAGCTCCGGCAGCCGCGCGGTGGCGGCCAGCAGGAAACGGGTGGTCTCCTCCGGGTAGCCGATCTCCTGGCCCTCGGCCTCCAGGCCACGCCCCGCCTCGACGGCCTCCTCCCTGCGCACCTTCCGAAGGCCGTGGTACAGGCCGTCGTCATGGGAGAGCAGCCCGTTCTCCACCAGGGCTTGGAGCCAGCGCCGCAGGATCCACCGATGCCGCTCTGCGACTCCCAACGCCTCCGCGACCTCATGGGCCGAGCACCGTACGCCCGGACGCGTCAAGCCGGACGGCCGCAACGTCACGGCCATCGCCGCCAGTGCGGCCTCGTCCAACCGTGCCAGGAATCCCGGAACGCGGGCGGCATCCGCCTCGGGGACCGCCCCGGCCGCGCGTTCCGCCGGGCCGTCGAGGACGGACACGACGATGCGGGCGTCGGGGAGTACGCGGCGGAGCAGAGCACGGGCGACCTCGCGCAGCCGGCGTTCCACGAAGGACGGGAAAGGGTCGTGGACCGTCCCCCGTCCGGTGATCTCGGTGACCGGGACGGCGGCGGCCTCCGGCGGGCTCACCACGGCGAGGGACGTGGGATCGACGGGGTCGGCGATGACGGCGGCGCGGGTCGGGGCGACCTCGCGTAGACGGGAGGCGGTCAGCGAGGCGGGGATGCCGTGGATGTGGATGGGAGTCTCCAGGGTCCCCAGGGCGTCCAAGGAGCGCCAGGGCACCTGCTCCGGCGTCACCGGCGGGGTCGCGTCCACATGGAGTACGGCGTCGAAGCGGTAACGGGTCAGTTCTGTGTCGTCGCGCATGGTCTTCGGGTGAACGCTCATCCGGACCGTTCGGCCGGACTCCCGGGCGAGGCGGGCCAGCAGGGGCGGGTCGAAGAGAAGTTCCTCGTCTCGGGCGGCGCGTTGGGCGGCGCGGCGGGGCAGGTCGTCGGGGCCGGCGGCGCTTTCAACCCAGTGGGCGTAGTCGTTGAGCAGCCGGGAGTCGCGGACGTCGCCCACGATGACCGTGCCGCCGGGGGCCACGAGGTCGAGCGCGTCGTGGACGACGGCGCGCAGATAGCCCACGCCGGGGAAGCACTGGGTGACGGAGTTGATCAGCACGCAGTCCGGGCGGCCGTCCGCCGCGCCGACCTCACGCAGTGCCTCCAGCACGACGGGGGCCGTGGCCTCATGTGCGGCGGCCCGCACGAACGCGGTGCCGGGGCGGGCGTCGCCGCGGAGGGCGGTGACGGCGGCGGACGCGACATCGGTGCCCACATAGCCGCGTACGTGCTCGCGCAGCCGGTACATGAGCAGACCGGTGCCGCAGCCGAGTTCGAGGATCCAGCGTGGGCGGGTACCGAGCACCAGAGCGACGGTGTGGTCGATCCATTCCCGCATGTGCCCCACCGGCAGCGGAAGCCCCGTGTCGGAGGCCCGCCAACCGGAAAGGTCCAGGTCGGAGGCGTGCCGTACGTCGGCGCGCGTATATGTCCACTCGTAGACCTCGCCCCAGTGCTCCAGGTACTCGGTGACGAGGCCGCCGGGTTCGGGCCGGACGGCCAACGCGGACGGGGCGGGAGTGACGTGGAGCGCCCCGTCCGGCCCCGGTCGGGCCTCGCCGATCCAGGGATGCGCGGCCAAGGTCTCGGCCGCTTCGTTGAGCAGGTCAGCGTGCACGGATGTCGGTCTCCGTTCGTGAGTGTTCCAGATCCGCCAGGTGCAGCACCCGGTCGGCGTGCGCCGCGACACCCCGGTCATGGGTGACCAGCAAGACCGCCAGCCCATCGGCCCTCAACTCGGCCAGCAGGCCCAAGAGCCCCTCGGCGGTGGCCGCGTCCAACGCGGAGGTGACCTCGTCGGCGAGCAGCACCGAGGGCTCGGCGGCCAACGCCCGCGCCACCGCCAGCCGCTGCCGTTGCCCACCGGACAACTCCCCGGGCCGCCGTCGGACCATCACCGGATCGAGCCCGACCCGTTCGAGCAGCACGGGGACCCGCTCGCGCGCCTCCATGGCGCTCGACCCGCCGAACCACCGCAGCGGCCTCGCCAACGCGGTCCCCACCCGGTGGGCCGGGTTGAGGGCCCCCGCCGGGTCCTGCCCGACGAGTTGTACGGCCCGCAGCGCCTCCCTCGGCCGCCCCGCGACGTCCCAGGCCAAAGCCTCACCGCCCAGGCTCAGCGAACCGGCCTCCGGAGGATGCAGCCCGGCCAGCGCCCGAAGCAGCGTGCTCTTCCCGGCTCCGGAGGGCCCGAGCACCGCCACCAGTTCCCCGGCCCGCACCGTTATTTCGGCGTCCTCCAGCAGCATCCGGTCACCGTGCCCCAACGCCATCCCCCGGGCGTGAAGCACCGTCTCTCCACTGGGCTTCGATGACGGTCGGAGCGCAGGGCCCTTTTCGGGTGGGGCTCCGATGGTGAGGACACGGTCGGCGATGCGTTCCACGAAGGCCGTGTCGTGCGAGATCACCAGGGTGACCGCTTCGCGCCGGCGTTCAAGAGCCTTGACGACGAGGTCCAACGTGTCGGGGTCGAGCCCGCTGGTGGGCTCGTCCAACACCAACAGACCGGGGTCGCCTAGGAGGGTTCGCGCCAGCGCGACGCGTTGGGCCTGACCGCCGGAGAGGCTGCCAGGTCGTCGCTCCCACAGCTCATCGACGTTCAGGCCGAGCGAGGTCAGCAGCAGCCGGGCCTCGGAGGCATCGCATCGCGAATCCTCGAGGACCAAGGCGCCCACGGTGAGCAGGGGATTGAGGGCACCGACCGGGTCCTGATCAAGGAGACCGACCGTCGAACGCCGCCACCGACGGGCGCCGCGGCCCGGACGTACGGGCTCTCCGTGCCACCGGATGGTGCCGCCGGTCCGGCGCAGGCCGTGCGGCAGGATGTCGAGAAGCCCACGAACGACAGTGGTCTTCCCACCGCCGGAGGGCCCCACGATCGCCACGACCTCACCGGGCCCGGCGCCGAACTCAAGCCCGTCGACGACCACGCGGCCGCCCCCGTCCACCACGGTCAGTCCCTCGACCGACAACAACGCCCGCTCGTTCGACAAGAACGAACCCGTGGCCGCGCCACCCGTACCGGCGACGGCACGCGGGCCGGCGGCCGGCGCGGACGCCGGCCAGACGGCCACCAGGGAGAGCACGGTCAGCGCCGCGGCCGGGGCGACCAGCGAGGCCGGGTTGAGGGAGGACCCCGGGAGGTTCTCCCGAAGCATCAGGCCCCAGTCGGCATCGGTCGGCTCGGGCCCCAGCCCGAGCATCCCGAAAGCGGCGGTGAGTTGCAGGGCCATGATGAACCGGAGGACCAGATCCGCCGAGGCCAGCCCCGCCACCGAGGGCAGCACCTCCCGGACGAGGATCGCCCCGGCCGACTCGCCCCGGCATCGTGCCGCCTCCACGTATCCGGCCCGCCGGGCGTCGCGCACCACATCACGAACGACCCGCAGGCCCAGCGGCGCTCCCCCGCACACGGTGCCCACGATCACGGC
Source organism: Thermomonospora umbrina (assembly GCF_003386555.1). Taxonomy (GTDB): domain Bacteria; phylum Actinomycetota; class Actinomycetes; order Streptosporangiales; family Streptosporangiaceae; genus Thermomonospora; species Thermomonospora umbrina. The sequence goes on from NZ_QTTT01000001.1 coordinate 496,538, forward strand.
CGCCGGGGCGGGCACCGCCACGGCCAGCACCAGGGCCACCAGCAGAAACGGCAACGCCAGCAAGAGGTCGGCCGCCGCCGTCAGCCACCGTCCGGCCGGCCACCAGCCCGCAACGAGGCCGGCCGCGAGCCCCAGCACACCGGCGATCAGCGAGGCGGCGAGCGCCGTCAAGGTGAGCTCACGTCCACCCGCCAGGAGTCGCGACAGCACGTCACGCCCGGCTGAGTCCGTGCCCAGCACCGCTCCGTCGCCCGGTGGCGCCCACGGCACCCCGATCGACGCCGCCGGGTCGTGCGGCGCGAGCCCACCGCCCCACACCGCCACACCCAGCGTCAGAACGGCCAGGCCCACCGCCGACCAACGCGGCCTCACCGACGCTCCCCAAGGACGTCGGCGACCGCCGACCCCGCCAGAACGGCCACCGCCGCGAGCATGGCCACCGCCTGAACGACCGGAGTGTCACGGGTGCCGATGGAGCCGACAAGGAGTTCACCGAGCCCCGCGTACCCGAACTGGATCTCCACCACGGCGGTGGCCGCCAGCGACATGCCCGACATCAACGCCAGCACCCGTACCGCCGGAGCCAGCAGGAACGGCGCGACATGCCGTACCGCCACCCGGTGCGGCGGCAGACCACGCGCCACCGCGTCACGGACATGGGGGCGGCGTACCGTGTCGGACACCGCGCCCCCCAACAATCCCGCCCCGAACGCGGCGGCCGGAACGGCCAGCGCCGCCGTCGGCAACACCAGCAGCTCGGGCCGAGACAATGGCGAACCCTCGACGGGAAGCAGCGACACCGGAGGCAGCCACCCCAGGACCCCGGCGAACACCACCGCGAGCCAGGCCGCGAACACCACCTGCGGCACCGAGGCCACCCCGGTGACGCAGAACCGCCACCGTGATGAGGCGGTGCCGACCAGCCAGGCCCCCAACAGGGTCAGCGGCACCGCCACCACGAGCGCGCAGCCCGCCAGGGTGAGCGTCGCCGGAAGCCGTTCGGCGACGATCGCGGCGACCGGCCGGTCGGTGACCAGCGAGGTGCCGGCGTCGCCCCGGGCCAGCCCGGCCAGCCACGCCAGGTAGCGCCGCCAGCCGGGCCGGTCGAGTCCGAGGTCCGCCCGCACGTCCACGAGCTGCGCGGCCGTGGCCCCGCGCCCGGTGCGGGTCTCGGCGGCGTCCGAGGGGAGCAGCTCCGTCGCGCCGAAGACGAACGCCGACACCAGGAGGAGGAGCACCAACGTCCGCAGGACTGCACGCGTCATCACCCGCCGAGCCGGACCCGCTCGATGAAGACGCTGCCGAACCCGGGGCCGTCAGGCAGGCCGTTCACCCGTGTGGACGCCAGGTCGAGGCCGTCGCCGACGCCCCACACCACATAGCCGCCCTCATCGCGCAGCTCGCGTTGCAGGTCGCCGAAGGCGCGGCGGCGTTCCGCGTCGTCCTTGACGCCCATCGCCTTGTGGAACGCGGCGTCCCAGGCGGGCCGCTTCCAGGCGGTCTCGTTGGTCGGGGCGTCGCCGAGCAGCGACACCCGCGCGACGTCGGAGAACGGGATGCCGCCGAAGAACCCGGTGTAGAAGTCCCGCTTGGCGAACACCTTCGTCCAGTACGTGTCCGGCGGCTCGTTGGTGACCTTGACGGTGATCCCGACCCGGGCGAGCTGGCGGGCGAACAGGGTCGCTGCCGTGTCCATCCCCGGATACGACGTCGTGGTCGCCAAGGTGAGGGACAGCCCGTCACCGTGCCCCGCCTGCTCGAGCAGGACCTTGGCGCGGGTCAGGTCACGGGCGCGCTGCGGAAGGCCGGTGGGGCTGGAGGGGTCGGCGGGCGTCAGCAGGTCGTTGCCGACCTTGCCGTAGCCGAGGAACACCTTGTCCAGCAGCTCCTGCCGGTCCGTCGCCAGCTTGATGGCCTCACGGACCCGGGGGTCGTCGAACGGCTTGCGGTCCAGCCGCATCACGAACGGGTACATGGTGACGGCCGGGCGATGCACGACCTTCACCCGCCGATCGTTCGCCACCTGCCGCACGGTGGCCGGGTTGACGCTGCTCGCCACGTCGGCCTGCCCGGAGATCACCGCCTGGGCGCGGGCCTGCGGGTCGAGCACGGCGCGGATCTCGATCCGCCGCGTCGGGGGCCGGGTGCCCCACCACCGGTCGTTGCGCTCGAGGATCGCGTGCTGCGCGGTCCCCCCGGCCATCGTGTACGGCCCGGAGCCGACGACGGGCTTGTCGAACGCGGTGGTGCCCTCGGGGACCACGAAGGTGATCGACTCCAAAGCGCGCGGCACTTCGGCGTACGGCTTCGTGACGACCAACTCCAGGGTCTGGTCGTCCACCGTCCGGGACTCGGCGAAGTCGAACATCTGGAGCCGCCCGAAGTTCTCCGCCGCCTTCTGCTGGATGCGGCGCAGCGAGAACAGCACGTCGGCCGCCCGCACCGGCTTGCCGTCGGTGAAGGTCACGCCGCTGCGCAGCTTGACCGTCCACGTGGTGAGGGACTCGTCCGGCTCGAAGGAGGTCGCCAACCGGGGTTCGGTGGTGCCGTCCGGGCGGGGCTTGGTCAGCACGTCGTACAGCAGCGCGAAGCGGGTCAGGTCGGACTGGTTACCGATGCCGCCGTGGGGGTCGTTGATGGCGGTGGCGGGCGCGCCGACCGCGACGTACCGGAGGGTCTGGCCGGCCGACGCGGCGTCGCCGTCGTCGCCGGAGCCGCATCCGGCGACGACGAGGGTCAGGGCGGCGGCGAGCGCACCGACGCGCACGGAAAGGGGGTTCATGGTCATCCGTTCTTCGAGAGTGCCTTGTTGATCAGGTCGGCCAGCCGGGCCACGGTGGGCGGGCGCAGTAGGCCGTAGTGGTCGGCGTCGAGGCCGTGGACCTCCGGCGGCCCGGCCAGATGTCGTTGCCAGCCCAGGTCGGGCAGGCCCGGCGGGGTGTCGTCCACACCCATCCCGATGCCGGAGTTGCGGGACGCCCGCCGTTCGGCCCGTACCAGCAGGGTCACGGCGGCCGGGTCGTCGAGACGGCGCGGCGTGTGGTCGCCCAGCCCGCGCAGATGCCGGGCGAAGACGCCGACGCGTTCACGAACGTCCTCGCCGCGCCCCAGCAGCCGATGCTCACGCAGCCGCGCGGCGACGGCCTCCGGGGGGAGCGTGCGGGCGGCGGCGCGGCCTTCCTCGGTGCCGACGCCGAGGTCCACTCCGAGATACGCCTCGAACGCCCCGAGCAGCCGGACGGTCGCCTCGGCCTCTGCGTCGCCGGGAAGGGGGGTGATGTAGGTGGGGTCGTTGGAGTCGAGCATCAGCAACAGCCCGATGCGCTCCCCGTCGTCGTGCAGCAGCCGCGCGACCTCCTGGCCGAGGCTGCCGCCCATCGACCACCCGCCGAGCAGGTACGGGCCGCGCGGGCGATGCCGCCTGATGACGTCGGCGTACAGCCGGGCCAGACCGGCGAGATCGGCGGGTGCCGCACGACCGGCCAGGCCGGGGTCGGTGAGCGCCACGATCGAGAACCGCTCGTCCAGCAGCCGCGACAGCTCGGCATAACAGAGGACGTCCCCGCCGGACGGGTGCAGGAGGAACAGCGTCTGCTCGCCCGTGCCGTCGCGCAGCGGGACCAGGATGTCGTCGTCATCCGGACCATCGCCCCAGGCGGACGACGGGGCGGCCAGCTCCTTCAGCCTCGCGGCGTAGGCGGCGAACACCTCGTCCACCTCGTCATCGGGCAGCAGATCGGCCACCGCGTCCCACTGGACCAGCAATTCGCCGCGCTGGACGAGCACCTGGTGATCGAGCCAGACCTGCGGGGTCTGGCTGACCGCGTGGACCTGCTCGCCGACCCACTGAAGATCGGGCTCCCCGCCCACCAGGTCCTCGAGACCGAGCGCGCTGGTGAAGACCACGGGCACGGACCCGACCCGGCCCCGACCGTCCGCGACGAGGTCCAGCGCGGAGTAGGACCGGTGGTCGAGGTCGGCGAACAACCTTTGCTGCGTCCGCCGCACCTGCGCGGCGAACGACCCGACCGCGCGCCTGTCGACCTCGTGGACGAGCAGGGACGTGAAGTCGCCCACGACCTTGTCCACGTCGGGATGGATCGCCGGCCGGTCGAACAGGGTGAGCGTGAGGGCGAAATGGTCGCCCCCCGACCAGCGCGCCAACGCCTCCCCATAGGCGGTCAACAGCACCGCCGTCGGGGTGACCCTCCACCGCGCCGCCTCCCGCTTGAGCGCCTGCCACTCGCCCGGGGTCAGCCTGGCCGTACGGCGAACGAAGCGGGGAGGGCCGTCATGCTCGGCGAGCGGCAGCGGGGGCGGGCCCGGGATGGTGTCCAGCCGGTCCCGCCAGTACCGAGCGTCGTCCTCCTCGGCCCGGCCGAGTGCCGCGACGCAGGCGGCGAAGTCGATGCCCGGCTCGGGAAGGCGCGTGCCGGGGTGCTCGTAGAAGTGCCGCACCTCCCGGTCGATGATCCAGTAGCTTCCGGCGTCACAGATCAGCACGTCCACGCCGATGAACAGCCGGACCCGGCCGCCGGGCAGCCGCGCCGCCTGGAGCTGCACCAGCGGCCACCGGTCGGGCGGCCCCGGGTCGCGGGAGACCCGCTCGCGCAACCTCGCCAGCCTCTCGTCCCGTTCCTTCTCGCCGAGACCGGTGAGGTCGTGGACGCGGATCCGGTACGGGGGCACGTGGTCGAGAACCTTGAGACGTCCCTGTCGGGTGACGATGGTGCGGAGCATCGGATGCCTGGCGATCACCTGCCGCCAGGCGTTCTCGTAGCGGACCAGGTCGAGGCCGGCGCAGTCGTACTCCAGGTAGAAGTGGCAGGCGATCTCGCCGAGCGCGTAGCCGCCCTCCCGGCCGACCCAGTACGCGTGCTGCACCCGGGTCATCGGGAACGTCCCGTCCGCCGAGACCGCCTTCCTCGCGACGGGCTCGGGGGCGGCTTCAGGCTCCGCGTGGTGCAGCAGATCGGCGAGGCCACCGACCGTGGGATGGGAGAGCAGGTCCCTCAGCCGCAGCTCGACACCGAACTCGCCGCGCAGCGCGGTGAGCATGCGGGTGGCCAGCAGGGAGTGGCCGCCGAGGGCGAAGAAGTCGGTGTCGGCCGAGGTCACCTCGACGCCCAGCAACTCCGACCACAGAGCGGCGACCGCCCGCTCGGCCGGGCTGAGCGTCGTCTCACCCGCCTGGGACTCGGCCGTCACCCGCACGGGGGCGGTGTAGGCGGCCCGGGCGGCGCGTTCCCGCAGATCGGTGGTGGAGACCGCGACGACGGGTACCCGCCGGTCGGCGAGGACGCGGTCGAGTGCGTCCATCCCCGTACGCGCTCCGAGCGCGAACGTCAGGCGTACGGCGCGTTCGGTGCCGACCGGACCGACCTTCCATGCGTCCCACACGATGCTGACCCACCGGGTGCCGTCCTGCGGGGTCTCCTCGGCGAGCGCGTCGAGGAAGCGGTTGGCGGCGCAGTAGGGGCCCATGCCGATGCCGCCGACCAGCGTTCCGGCCGAGGACATCAGCACCACGTCACGGGGACGGCGGTCGGCGGGCAGCCGGTCGATCGCCGCCCGCAGCGCCAGGGCCCCGGTGACCTTGGCGTGGACATGGCCGGTGATCTGGTCGGGACCGACGCGGCGTAGCGGCTGGAGGTCGGCGGTCGCCACCACTCCGGCGGCGTGGACCACCAGGTCGAGGGGTGCGAGTTCCTCCAGCAGCGCGGCGGTGCCCTCGGTGTCGGCGGCGTCCAGCGTGCGAACCTCGATCGACAGGCCCTCGTCGGTGAGCTTGCGCAGCGATTCGGCCCGTTCGCCGGTGGGGGTTCCGCCTCGGGAGGTGATGACGACGCGCAGGCCCTTGCGGGCCAGGTGGGCGGCGGTGGTGAGGCCGACGTCGCCCAGGCCACCGGTGATCAGGGCCGTCGAGCCCGCTGCGACGTCGCGTCGACCGGGCCGCCAGGGGCGCAGGCCACGAATCCATCGGGTGGCGCCGCGCACGGCCGACTCGACACCGGAGCCGCCACCGGCGACCAGGTCGGCCAGCTCAGAAGGCACCGCCTCGGCGAGGTCGGCGCGCTCGTCCAGGTCGAGGATCCGCCATCGCGCGCCGGGTTGTTCCTGGGCCATGACGCGGGGCAGCGCGTGCAGCGCCGCGACGGCGGGGTCGGGCCGCTCCGCGCCGGTGACCTGGTGGGCTCCCCGGGTGACCTGGAGCAGCAGCCGGGCCTGACCTGTGAAGAACAGGGAGGCGAGCCGGGCATGGGCGAGGATGCCGTCCTCGACGGCCCGGGGGTCGTGGCGGCGTTCCGGCCGGCCCTCGGCGATGACGATGACGCCCGTCCAGTCCTCGTCCGGGCGTTCGGCGGCGTGCGCGAAGGGCACCGCTTCGGCCCCGGCGGCCGTCAGGGCCTTGATGACGATGTCTTGGGCGTCCCCGACGACGACCCAGCGGCCTTCCAGCGTGGTCGTCGGGTCGAGCGGGGTGGCCTGGGTCCACACCGGGATCTGGAGGGGCTCGTCCTCGTCGGGCTGGTCGTCGGCCTGTCGTACGGGCTCGGCGGGCGGGTCGATCCAGAGCCTTCGCCGCCGGAACGCCATGCCCGGCGCGGCGACCCGGCGACGGCCCGGACGATGCATGCCGCCGAAGTCGACGTCGACCCCGTGCGTCCAGAGCCGTCCGGCCGTCTCGTACAGGGCGGCGAGGTCGTCATCGGCCAGCGTCGTGAGCGCGGCGCGCAACCCGGGCAGGCGGTTGCCCTGCGCGAGGGCGGCCAGCGCCCCACCGGGCCCGACCTGGACCAACACCGCCGGGTCGGCCGTCCGCAGCGCCTGGGAGAAGCGCACGGGCTCACGGAGTTGGCGCACCCAGTGCTCGGCCGTCCCCAGCTCGCCCTTCACGAGATCGCCGGTCAGGGTGCTGACCACGGGCACCGTCGGCGCGGAGCCGGTGAGCCCGGCGGCGGCGGCCCGCAGCCGGGGAAGGGCCGGATCCACCAGCCGGGAGTGCGCCGCCCCATCGAACCGAAGCCCGGTCGGCTCGTGCCCTTCCCGAACGAGGGCCTTCTCCAGCTCGTCCACGGCGGGACGCGGGCCGGACACCACACACGAGTCGGGCGCGTTGACGACGGCCAGGTCGACGGCAGGATGCCTGCCCAGCAGTTCACGGGTCGCGTCCTCGCCGAGCGGTACGGCCAGCATGGCCCCGTCCCCGGCGGCGTCGGCCATCGCCCGTGACCGAACGGCGACCAACCTGGCCGCGTCCTCCAGCGCCAGCGCGCCGGCGGCCACCGCCGCCGCGTACTCGCCGAGGCTGTGCCCGAGCACCAGATCAGGCCGGACACCCCAGGTGCCCAGCAGGCGGGCGGTCGCCAACGACACCGAGAACAAGGCGGGCAGCCCGTGGACCGGTCCCCGGATCCGCCCTTCGTCGCCCCGGATCACCGCTCTGATGTCGAAACCCAGATGACCTGCGAAGAGCTCGGCGCACTCGTCCACGCTCTCCCGGAAGGCGCGCTCGTTGTCGTACAGCGCCGAGCCCATGCCGACCCGGGCGCTGCCGCCGCCGGGGAAGGCGAACACCAAGCGAGGCTTGCCGTCCGGCGCGCGAACGGGGGTGGCCTTGCGCAGTGCCTCCACCAGATCGCCGTTCTCCGCGACGACGCTCAGCCGGTGCGGCAGGTGGACCCTGCCCTGTTGCAACGTGAAGGCCAGGTCGGCCGGCGGCGCCTTCGTTCCCGCCAGGTCGGCGGCCGTCCGCCGCAACGCCTCGGGGCTGTGCGCCGACAGCACCACCGGATGCGGGCGCGGGTCGGGAGCCGGGTCGGGACGTTGCGGGGCGGGGCCCACGATCACGTGCGCGTTGGTGCCGCCGATGCCGAACGAGCTGACCCCGGCCAGCTCCGGGCCGTCCCATCGGCGGGTCCTCGTGACCACCTCGAACGGGGACCCGGCCAGGCCCAGCAGGTCGTTGATCGGCTCGGCGTGCAGCGACGCGGGCAGCACGCCGTGCCGCACCGCCAGCACCGTCTTGATGAACGACGCGATGCCCGCCGCCGAGTTGGTGTGCCCCACGTTGCTCTTGACCGAGCCCAGCCCGCACCAGGCCGGGCCGGTGTCGCCGAACACCCGGCGCAGCGCCGCCACCTCGATCGGGTCGCCCAGCCGGGTCCCGGTGCCGTGCGCCTCGACATACCCGACGCCCCTCGGGTCGGCCCCGGCGATCGACAGGGCCTCCGCGATCGCGCGGGCCTGGCCGCGCACCGAAGGCGCGGTGAAGCCGGTCTTGTCGGCCCCGTCGTTGTTGACCGCCGACCCGTGGACGACCGCGAGAATCGGGTCACCGTCCTCCTGGGCGTCCCGCAGCCGCCTGAGGACGACCGCCCCGACGCCCTGCGTGTAGACGATCCCGGTGCCGTGAGCGGAGAACGGGCGGGTGCGGCCGTCCTCGGAGTAGATGCCGTCCGGCGTGGACAGATAGCCGCGTCCCTGCGGAACGATCAGGGAGACCCCGCCGGCCAACGCGGTGTCGCACTCGCCCGCCACCAGTGACTGCACCGCCATGTGCACCGCGACCAACGACGTCGAACACGCGGTGGCCACCGACACCGCCGGACCCGTCAGGTCCAGCCGGTACGCGACCTGAGCGGGCAGATAGTCGGTCTGCGTGGCGATCGCCGTCTGGAGACTCCCCACCGGGTCCGTCCCGCCACCGGTCGGATCCCACCGCCCGGCCAGGTTGCTCGCCAGGTAGGCACTCTGCGCGGCCCCGGCGAACACGCCCACCGACCCGGCGTCCCGTCCCCCGCCGTGCCCGGCCTGTTCGAGCGCCCGCCAGCAGATCTCCAGGAAGAGCCGCTGCTGCGGGTCGAGCAGCGCCGCCTCCCCGTCCGTGAGCCCGAACGGCTCCGGATCGAACATGTCCTGTCCGTCGATCAGCCCGGCGACCGGCACATATGCCGGATCCCGCCGCAGCCGCCGAGGCACCCCGCGCTCGGCGAGCTCCTCCTCGCCGAGCCGGGTGAGCCCCTCGTGCCCCTCCGCCAGGAGCCTCCAGTACGCCTCGGCGTCGGACGCCCCGGGGAACCGGCACGCCAGCCCGGTCACCGCGACCAGCCCGTCGTCGGCGCTCACTGCGCGACCTCCTCGGCCCGACGCCGCGCCATCCGCCGAGCCTGCGCCCGCCGTATGGGCACGGGCGGGGCATCAGCGGGCTGTTCCGGGGCCGCCCGGCCGTCGCGCCGTCCGCTGATGTGCGCGGCCAGTCGCCGAACCGTGGGCCGACTGAACATGTCCACCACGGCCAACCCGGGATCCAGCGCCTCGGTGAGCTTCCCGTGCGCCCGTACGAGAGTCAGCGAGGTCGCCCCGAGCCGGAAGAACGGCGTCGTCGGATCGATCTCCGCACCACCGAGCAACCCGCTCAGCACCTCGCTCACGACGCGTTCCACCTCGGCGTCCACCTGCTCCCCGGATGCCGCCGCCTTGGGCGCGGCCGATGCGGGCACCTCAGGCGCCGCAGGCACGTCGGCCGCCACGGGGCCGGCGGGTGGGGCCGGTGACGTGGTGAGCTCGATGAGCGCGCCGGGGGTCAGGTGTTCCGACAGGGTGAGGCCGTGGGCGGCGGCGGTGGCGCGGAGGCGTTCGGCCCAGGTGCCCGCCGTGCTCAGGGCGCGGGACGGGGTGAGGCCGCCACCGGTGACGCGCAGCGACAGTCCGAGGCCCTGCTCTGACGCCTGGCGGAACAGGGCGGCCAGGTCGTCGCTCGGCTGAGGTCGGGGCCGTGACCGGGGATGGGGCCGAGGAGGCTCGGGGGTGCGGCCGTACGGGTTGGGCAGGGCCTTGTAGTCGATCTTGCCGTTCTCGGTGACGGGGAAGGCGTCCAGACGCACGAAGCGGCTCGGCACCATGTAGTCGGGCACGCGTTCGCGCAGGTGCGCGATGAGGCGTTCGTCGTCGGGCGGGTTCGCGGCGTCGGCGGCGACCAGGTACCCCACCAGGCGGGGCCGGTCATCGGGCCCGCGGACCGACAGGGCGACGGAATGCCGGACGCCCGGGACGCGGTCGAGGACCGACTCGACCTCACCGAGTTCGATGCGGTGGCCACGGATCTTGACCTGGCGGTCGAGCCGGCCCATGAACTCGATGTTCCCGTCCGGTCGCCAACGGCCGAGGTCACCGGTCCGGTAGAGACGGCCGAGGACGGGATGGGCGATGAAGCGCTCGCGGGTCTGACGGTCGTCTCCGATGTAACAGCGGGCCAGCCCGTCCCCGCCGATGTGCAGCTCACCCGGCCGGCCGACCGGACAGGGGCGACCCTCCGCGTCCAGGATGTGGAAGGACTGGCCGCGCAAGGGACGCCCGTAGGGGATGCTCGGCCACGACGGCGGCACCTCGCCGATCGGGAAGCAGATCGACCAGATCGACGCCTCGGTCGCGCCGCCCAGACCGACCAGCCGGGCGTTCGGGGCCAGCGCCCTCACCTTGTCGGGGAGGGTGACGGGGATCCAGTCGGCGGACAGGAACACCAGCCGCAGCGGCTCCAGCGCCGCACGGGCCCGCTCCGGCTCGATCTCGGCGTACTCGACCAGCATCTCCATCAGCGCCGGGGCGGTGTTCCAGACCGTCACCCGGTGCTTTTCCATGAGGTCCAGCCAGTGACCCGGGTCGCGTTGGCGGTCGGCGTCGGGCAGCACGAGCGCGGCCCCCGTCCCGGCCACGCCGAAGATGTCGTGCACCGACAGGTCGAAGCTGAACGCCGACAGGCCCAGCACCCGGTCATCAGGGCCCACCGGGAACCGGTCGATGAGGTCGTCGATGGTCGTCCGGGCGGCCCGATGCTCGATGGCCACCCCCTTGGGCCGTCCCGTGGAGCCCGACGTGAAGATGACGTACGCCAGATCGTCCGGCCTCGGGGTACGGGTCGGTTGGGCGCCGCCCTTCTCCAGGACCGAAAGCCGATGCACGGTCACGTCCGAGGGCCACCGCAGCGCTAGGTCGTCGGGCACCACCGCGTGCCTGACCCCGGCCTGCTCGCACACGGAGGCGACCCGGCTCTCCGGCCATGTCGGCTCCACCGGCACGTAGCCGGCGCCGCCGGCGCACACCCCCAGCAACGCGGTGACCTGCTCGATCCCCTTGGGGAAGGCGACCGCGACCAGGTCCCCTGGTCCCACCCCCAGCTCGGTCAGCGCCGACCCGACCCGCCCGCGCCGTTCGGCCAGCTCCCCGTGGGTGAGGCTCCGGGAGGTGTCCAGCAGAGCCGGGTTCTTCGGCAGCGCCCGCGCCGCGGCCCGCAGCGGATCGTCCAGCAGCGGCCCCGCCGCGGGGAACGGACGAACGTCCAGCGGCGAGCCGGGCAGGAAGGTCGGGTCCCAGCCGAGCGCCGGATCGTTCCAGGCCCCCGCCTCGGTGGCGAGCCCGCGCAGCAACGTGAGGTGCGCGTCGCGCATCCCGTCGACGAAGCCGTCGGGGAACACGCCTTCGACGGCGTCCCAGGCGATGCGCAGCCTGCCGCCCTCGTCATGCACGATGTGGTCCAACGCCACCTGCGGGGTCTGGGAGATGCCGAAGACCTCCTCCCCGAGCCAGCCCGCCGGGGCCGTGTCCGGGTCCGCGAGGCCGAGCCCGCTGGTGAAGACCACGGGATGGGTCGGCGTCAGGTCGGCGCCGCCGGTCTCCCGCAGCACCTCGACCCCGGACACGGTCCGATGCTCCATGTCGGTCCAGAAACGTCTGTTGATCGAGGCCGCGAATCTTTCGAACCCGTTCCACTCCCGTAGGTCCACCCGCGGGAACTCGACCAGCACCGTGGAGGTGAAGTCCCCGACCAGATGCGCCAGCTCCGGGTCGTCGGGCCGATCGAACAGCGTCGTGTTCAGGCAGAACGCCTCGTCCGCCCCCCACCGCGCGAGCACCAGCCCGAACGCCGCCAACAGCACCCCGGTGGGGCTCAACCCGCGTTCGGCCGCCCGGTCCCGCAGCGCCCGCCACTCCGCGACGTCCAGCTCGGCCGCGCTCCGCGCGAACCGATGGGAACGAACCTCGGCGAGATCCTCGGCCCAGGGCAACCGGGGACCCGACGGCAGCGCGCGGCCCCGCCAGTACTCCATGTCGCGTTCCCGGTTGCGCGCCTCGTCGGGGTCGGCGTGCCTGCGTCGTACCAGCTCGTCGAACGAGACCGCAGACGCCGGAAGCTCCGTCGACGGGTCGGCGACCAGTCGCCCCCACTCGGCGAGGATCTGCATCCACCCCGCCAGGTCGAGCGCCAGAACGTCGATGCCGAGGAACAACCTGGTCCGCCCGTCCGGCAGGAACGCCGCGCGAAGGTCGAACAGCGGCCACCGGTCGGCCGGACGCACCTGATGCGACCTCTCGTACCGGAGCCGCTCAAGCCGTTCCCGCGCTCCCTCCGCGCCCGCGTCCCGCAGGTCGTCCACGGCGATCTCGTACGGCTCGGTGGCCGGCAGGATCCGCTGCCGGCCCTGCGCGTCCACGATCATCCGCAGCATCGGGTGGTGCTCGACCAGCCGGTTCCACGCCGCGGTGAGCCGCGTGAGATCCGCCTCCGGCCCTTCCGCACCCGGCACCCGGTCGTACTCGCGGTAGTAGAAGGTCGCCACGCCCCCCAACGGGAACGATGGCTCGCGTCCGATCCAGTACGCCGTCTGCAGCGGCGTCAGCGGAAACCCGCCCCCACCGCCGCTCCCGGCGAGGCCGCGGGCGTCATCGTTCACGCCCGGCTCGGTGATGCCCTCGGCGGACGTCCGGGTGTCAGCGCTCATGCCGGGGTCGGTGATGCCGTCGGCGATGGTGCGGGCGGTGGCGTCGCCCAGGAAGGCGGTCATCGGTAGGTCAAGTCCGAGGTCGCCGAGGCGGCGCCGAAGGCGTACGGCCGTGAACGACTCCAGTCCCAGGAGGGTCAGGCCGGTATCGGGGCCGACGGCTTCGAGGGGCAGCCCGAGCACCTCCGCCACCAGCTCGGCGATCTCCTCGACGGACACGAACGAGCGCATGGGTCTCCCTAAGATCGTTTTGCCTGGGGTGAGCGGCTCTGGACGCACAGGGCGACGGGGTGTGGCCGATGCGTCTCCGCCGCTGTCGTGACTTCGAAGGAGCGGTCGCCTCGACGTCCGGACGCCCTGGCCGCCGATCGGTACCTGATGCGGACCGTCGCCGCCCCAAGCGCTGCGACCGCGCCCTGCGCCGGGTGTTCGCCATGGCCGCGCTGTCCAGCCTCCACGCCGACGGCCCGTCCCGGGCCTTCCACCGGCGCGACCGCAGCGAGATCCGCATCCACGCCCAAGCCCTATTCGCCCTGGTCCGACGACCGGTCGACGTCTTGTGCGCGCTCCTGCGCGACGACCGGACCTTCTGCCCGATCACGCCGTCGCGGGTCACCCCCACCGCGGCCGGACACGGTCATGGCAACTCCCTCGATCGGACCAAAGCGGCGAATACGATAATCATTACCATAGTCGGTCGAACACTGCCCGGTCGATCGGTGAAGGCGGGAACCTCGCCCCCTCGGTCGGCCGTGGCGCTGACCGTGCGGGCCTACGTCGCCACTGGCGGGGCGGCCCTGACGGCGCTCGGCCGCATCCAAGGCCGGTGAGCAGCCCGGCCCACGCGCGGTCTCCACCGGCCCATGGCAAAGGCCACCGCGAAGCGGTGGTCCTTACGGAAGGCGGCCGACCTGATCGACGACCTCGATCTCGCAGCCGCCGGAAGGTCCGATGCGGATCGTCGGTGCCGGGCCGTGCCCCGACTCCGACTCCGCTCCGGGGGAGAATGGGCCATAATCAACGGAATCTCGCCCTCGGCCGGCCGGGCGCGTCCCGGCCGTGGTGGAGGCCGCCCGTGTTCGCCGTCCCCTCGCTCCGCCCGGCCGTGCGACTGGCGCCGGCGTGGGCCCTGCTGGCGGTGGTGTTCGGGCTGGGGTTCGCGGCCCACCATCAGGCTCCGCCGCGACCGCTCGGCGCGCCGGTCAGCGACATGGGGCCCGGGGGCGCGGAGGAGGACGCCGCCCTGGCCGGTCTCCCCGGCACCGGGCGTACGGCGTATGCCGAGGTGGAGTTCGTCTCGGGGCCGCAGGGCATCCGGGAGCGCGCCACCTACACGATCCGTACCCGGCGGGGCGACCCGCTGTTGCGCCTGATCAGGCTGGGAGAGGTCCGGTCCGGACCGGTCGCCCGGCGGTACGCGGGCGCTCCGGGCGGCGCGTCCTTCCGGCCGGCGGTGATCGAGACGCGCGGCGGCGACGGCGACGTGCTGATCACGATCACCTCGTCCTATCTGGGCATCTCGCCGGAGTGGTGGGTCACCGTGCGCGAGGCGGGCGTGGCCTCCGGCCTGACCGTCCGGACGCGGGGCATCGACCTGTCCCGGGTCAGCGCGCCGATGGAACCCACCGCCCAGAACGCGACCACGGTCGTCTTCGACGCGGCGGCCGGACAAGGCAAGGTGCGGGTGGCGCTCGCCGCCAAGGGCTCGTCCTCGCCGGACCCGTCCGGGTCGCTGAACTCGCTGGGCAACAACCCGGCGCTGTGGCACGTGGCGCGCGCGATGCCCTGGATCGTCCTCCTGGTGGCGGCGTCGCTGTCGCGGGACGCGGGATGCCGCCGGTTCCGGGTGGCGGGCTGGGCCTATCTCGGCGCGGTGCCGCCGCTGGCGGCGCTGCTGCTGTACGCGTCCGAGCAGATGGCCGGCAGCGTCCTGAGCCTGGTGTTCGTGGTGGCGCCGGCGCTGGCGGTGGGCTGGCTGCGGACGATCGGCGACCCGCCCCGGCCGGCCTCACCGACGTACGGCCCGGCCATGCTCGCGGTGGCGGCGGGGGTGTCGGCCTTGGCGGTGCTCGCCTTCGGCGGGGCGCCATGGCAGCGGTTCGCCTGGCTCGTGGGGCTGACCGTGGCGGCCGGGGCGTTCGGCTTGCTCAGCGCCGTGTGCGCGGGGTGGCCCCGCCGGGCGGTGCCGCTGGCGCTCGCGTTCGTGCCGGGGACGGTGGTGACCGAGTTCCTCGCCGGGCAGCTCTGGCGTTCCGGCAACGGGCTGGCGTATCTGGCCTTCGGGGTGCTCCTGGCGCCGCTGGCCGTCGGGGTGGTCGACCTGGCCAGGCCGGTGTGGCCGTGGCTGTGGCGTGCCGGCGCGGTGGTGGTCGTCGTGTCGCTGGCCGTTCCGGTGGGGATGCTCGCCGAGCCGGCGATCACCATGAACGCCCCCACTCCCCAATACCTCGTCACGGTGGGCGAGATGGCGGTCTCCGTGCTGGACGTGGCCATGCTCGGCGTGCTGGTGATCATGCTCGCCCGCCGGGGCGACCGGGCCGCGACGCTCGCCGAGCCGCTGGCCCGGGGCGCGGTCATCGCGGTCGCCGTGATCGTGGCCGCGCCCGGCTACCAGACCGCGTTCGGCCCTGCCGTCGCCACGGTGCTGCTGGTCCTGGTGCTGCTGTGGGCGCTTCCGCCGTCCCGCGCCCAGCGCGCGGTGGATCTCGCCGAGGTGAGCGGCCGGACGCACGAGCGCCTGCTGCGACGGGAGATCTGGCACCGGTTCCGGCAGCGCCTCGCCCACGCGGTCTACCGGGCCGGCCCCGACGGGGTCGTGTCCGGCGACCGGGAACTGTCCGACCTGCGCACGGTGTGGGCACAGGTCAACGACGCCGGGACCCGGTGGCGGGGGATCGCGCTGACCGAACGGGCCCTCGGCTCCTCGGCCGGATTCCGCCCCCGCGACAACGCCCTCGCCGGTGCGGTGGCGGCCGGAGCGCTGACCGCGCCGATGGCGCTGTACGAGGTGTGGATCTCCTATGTGGGCACGGACTACGACCACAGCGCGAGCCTGACGGCCCTGGTCGCCCGGTACGGGCTGAACGCGGCGCGCTGGCTGGTGTACGGGGCCGTCTTCGGCTACTTCTACACGCGGCTGCGCGGAATGCGACCCATCTCGAAGGCATGCGGACTGGTCGCGGCGATCGCGATTCCGGAACTGCTCGCCATCGCCACCGTCCCGTACAGCACCCAGCAGGCGATCCTTTTCGCCACCGGAATCAGAGCCGGGCAGTTGCTGGTGCTGGCGATCGGCCTCGGGCTGTACTGGGAATGGCGGCTCGCCCAGGCGGCCGGCGTCCCCTGGGGCAGAATCCGTGATTTCCGCACCCCCACCGCGCTGGCCGCGCCGATCACGGCGGTGGCGGTCGCCCTGACGACCGCCGTGGCCACACCACTGGCCGGAGCCGCCGTGGCGACGTTGCTCCAGCCGTCCCCGGCCCCACCGTCCTCCACCGTACAAAGCCGCTGAACAGCCCGGTGACGAGCAGCCACGGCCCGGCCGGAAGGTCAGGTGGTGCTGGTGCGCCGCCCCTCCACCGGCCGGTCGCGGACGTGAACAGCCACAGCGGGATCAGCACCGATGGTCCGACGACCGCCAGAACCTTCCCCAGCGGCGCGCCGGTCCCCTGACGCCCCCGGGCGTCACCGCCTGCGGCGGGCTGCGGCGGTCGAGGGGTTCAGTGGAGGAGTCGGAGGGCCGCGGTGAGGACGGCGTCGGCGTCGATGCCGTGGTGGCGGTAGACGTCGGGTAGGTCGCCGCTCTGGCCGAAGGCGGTGACGCCGAGGTGGGTGCCGCGCACCTGGCGGATGGTCGGCAGGAACGCGAGGGTGTGGGGGTGGCCGTCGATGACGGTGACCATGGGGTGGGCACGGTCGTCGGGCAGGAGGGAGTCCAGGATCCAGGTGGGGGCGTCGCCGAGGCCGCGCCTGGCCTGTTGCGCGCGAAAGAGCAGGTCGGGGCTGGTCACGCAGAGGACGTCCGCGCCGATGCCCATCGCGTCGAGCCGTTCGCCCGCTTCCAGTGCTTCGGGGACCATGGCGCCGGTCGCGACGATGGTCACCTCGGGGTGGCGGGTGCGACGCAGGGGGTAGCCGCCCGCGACGACGCCGCGGCGGCGCAGTTCGCGGGCGGCGGGGTCTTCGGGGACGGCGGCGAGGGTCTGGTCGATCGGGCGGGTGGACAGCCTCAGGTAGGCGGAGGTCCCGCCGGGCCGTCCGAGCCGGGCCAGGCACTCCAGCAGGCACCATTCGGCGTCCAGGGCGAAGGCGGGTTCGTAGGTGAGGCAGCCGGGCTGTTCGAGGCCGATCGACGGTGTCTTGATCGATTGGTGCGCGCCGCCCTCGGGGGCGAGGCTGACCCCGGACGGGGTGCCGACGAGGATGGACTGGCCGCCCGCGTAGATGCCGAAGGACCAGGGCTCCAGCGCGCGTTCCACGAACGGGTCGTACAGCACGCCGATGGGCAGCAGCGGCTCGCCCCAGCGGTCCCAGGTGGCGCCCAGCTCGCCGAGCAGTCCGACGAGGTTGGTCTCGGCGATGCCCAGCTCGATGTGCCGTCCGCCGGGGCGCTCGCGCCAGTGCAGGATCGTCTCGGCGTCGTCGGCGAACCAGTCGGCGCGTTCCTGCGAGGACCACACGCCGACCTTGTTGACCCAGCCGCTGAGGTTGGTGCTGGAGCTGACGTCGGGGCTGACGGTGACGATCCGCTCGGCGGCGCCGGGGGCGGTCCGGTTCAGCTCCAGCAGTGTCCGGCCGAGTGCGGTCTGGGTGGCCTGGATTCCCGAAGGGGTGCGCCCGAGGTCGGTGGGCACGGCCGGCGCGGCGGCCGGCGGGGTGTCGGGGCGGCGCAGTCGTGCGGCCGCCTGCGCGAGCAGCCGGTCGGCGTCGGACTGCGGTGACGGCCGCGTCCAGGGGTGGGCGGGGTCGATGCCGAGGCGCCGGGCCAGCTCGGTCATCTGGGCGTCGGTCAGCAGCGCCGAGTGGTTCTGGGGATGGCCCTCGATGGGGAGGCCGTAGCCCTTGAGGGTGTAGGCGAAGATGACCGTGGGTCGGCTGTCGTCGATGCCCTCGAACGCCTCGCGCAGGGCCGCGAGGTCGTGGCCGCCGAGGTCGCGGACGGCGGCGGCGAGGTCGTCGTCGGAGACCGCGCCGATGACCGTGGCGACGTCGCGCGCCTCCGGGCCCGTTCCGGGAAGGGCGGAGCGCAGTTCGTCGGGGCGGCGTCGGAGCATCCGCTGGTATTCGGCGTTGGGCATGGTGTCGATGCGGCGGCGCAGGGCGTCGCCGTGCGGGCGGGCGAACAGCTCTCGCAGCCGGGTCCCGTACTTGACGGTGATCACCTGCCAGCCCGCCGCGGCGAAGACGCCGGGCAGCCGGGTCCCGGCCATCGCCGGGACGACCCGGTCCAGTGACTGCCGGTTGAGGTCGATGATCCAGTCGACCTCGCCCAGTTCGGTGACCATCGGGTCCAGTACGGCCTCCCAGACCGCGCCCTCGTCGAGTTCGGCGTCGCCGACCAGGGACCATTGCCTGCCTCCCCCGCCGGTCCCGAAGTGGTCGCGGACGTAGCGGCGGGCCAGCGCGCCCCAGATCGGGGCGGTGGCGCCGATGCCGACCGAGCCGGTGGAGTAGTCGGCGGGCACCGGGTCCTTGTGCCGGCTGGGGTAGCTCTGCAGCCCGCCGAACCGCCGCAGCGTCGTCAGGTGCTCGGCGTCCAGGTCGCCCAGCAGGTACTCCAGCGCGTGCAGCACCGGGGAGGCGTGCGGCTTGACCGAGACCCGGTCGCCCGCCCGTAGGTGCTCCATCCACAGCGCCGTCATGATCGTCACCAGTGAGGCGCTGGACGCCTGGTGGCCGCCGACCTTGAGGCCCCCGGGGTTGGGGCGGACCCGGTTGGCGTGGTGGACGATCGACGTCGCCAGCCACAGCACGTGCCGTTCGACGGCGCGCAACGCGTCGTCGTGGGCGGTCATGTCGTCTCCAGCCGCAGGAGCCGGGCGGCGGTGCCGCCGAGCATGGCGGCCGTCGCGGCCTCCGGCAGCGGGAGGCCGGAGATCGCGTCGATGTAGCCGGCGATGCCCTCGGCGCCCTTGGCCTCGACCGAGCCGACGCCGGAGAAGTCCTGCGGGAAGTCGGTGCCGAACACCAGGTTGTCGGGCCGCAGCGCCGACAGCGCGCAGGTGAGCGCCGCCGGGCCGCCCTCGAACCCGGCCAGATCGAAGTAGATCTCATCGAGGTACTCGTCGAAGGAGCGTTCCAGGTGATCGCCGAAACGATGCTGCTTGCCGCGCAGCCGCTCGGTGATGGCGGCGATGCCGCCGCCCATGTGGCTCATGACGAACGTCAGGCCCGGGAAGCGGTCGAGGAGCCCGCTCGCGATGATCCGGGTGGTCTGCAGGATCAGGTCCAGTTCGCGGCCGACGATGCGGGACAGGTCGTACTCGGCGATGAAGGCGTACCCGGCAGGCGGCATCGCGGGATGGACGAAGATCGGCGCCCGCCACCGGCGGGCCCTCTCGTACAGCGGCCACAGGTCGGGCGAGTCGAGGGGGCGTCCGCCGGGCTGGGAGGAGATGCTGATGCCGTGCAGGCCGAGGTCGCCGATCGCCCGGTCGATCTCCTTCATGGACGCGCCCGTCATCCCGCGGGGCACGTGGGCGAGCCCGACGAACCGGCCAGGGTGCAGGGCCTGCAGTTCGGCGAAGGCGTCGTTGGTGAGGCGGCACTCCTCGGCGGAGGCGTCCCAGCTCAGGATGCTGGAAAGGACCGCGACGTCGATCCCGGCGGCGTCCATGACGGCCAACCGTTCCTCGACGTCGGACAGCCCGGGATGGCTGTTGATCTTCTTCATGCCGCGGGGCGCGACCTGGGTGCGGCTGCGTCCCGCGTCGTAGCGGGCGATGAGCGCCGGGGGCACGTAGTGGTGGTGGCAGTCGATGACGGGCACGAGGGTTCCTTGCGGTGCGGTGGGCCGGTCAGACCCGGTAGAGGTCCTGGACGTGGGTGAGGAAGGCGTCCTGCGGCGCCAGGCGGGTCGCGCAGATCCCCTGGTCGTGGCAGTGGTGCAGGAACGCCTCCAGGGTCGCCAGGTTGGCCTGGACCCCGTACGGCCAGCCGAATCCGGGGGCGGACGGGTCCGCGGCGATCTGGGGCAGCCAGGCGACCGGGATCCGGGAGACGGCGGTGTCGGCGATCCGTTCCAGGCTCGCGTCGCGGGCCCGGCAGAACGCCTTGTACAGCGCCGTGGCGATCCAGGAGTGCGCGTCCAGGAGCCGCCGGCGGACGGCGATGGTGTGCATGATCGGGAAGACGCCGGTGGCGTCGAAGTAGGCGCGTTCGCGGTCGCGGGCGTCGGGCAGCAGCGGCCGGAACGGTCCCCCGCCGGGGGCGTCCTCCAGCCGCGGCTCGCGGGCGGTGATGAGGGCGTCCAGGTCACCGGAGGCCAGCATGTCGCTCAACGACCGGTCGGTGACGGCGGTGATGGAGACGCCGGCGGGCAGGCTCGGAGGCACGTGCTCGCGCCGTCCGGGTTGGCGCAGGCCCGCCTGCACCCAGGTGATGGTGTCGAGGCCCACCCCGTGGTGCGCCAGGACGGCACGGGCGTAGACGCCCGCCGTCTGCACCCACTCCGGGACGCCGACCCTCTTTCCCGCGAGTCCCTCCAACGACGTCAGCGGGGAGTCCCGACGCACACAGAACGCGCGATGCCGGAACACGCGGGACGGGAACACCGGCAGGGCGACGAACTCATCACCGCCCGCGGCGCGGTACTGGGCGTACCGGGCCATGGAGACCTCGGCGACGTCGAACTCCCCGTGGACGAAGAACCGGTGGAAGATCTCCTCGACGGGCAGCACCATCCAGACCGGGTCCACGCCGTCGACCGGGATCGTCCCGGTGACCAGGTCCCGGAGGTGGTCGTAGTCGGCGGTGGCCACCGACAGCCGTACGGCACTCATGGCGACACCTTTCTCGCTTGCGCGGCGGTACGGGTTCAGCCGAGCGGGATGAGGCGGACCTTCTCGGGCGCGACCCTCAGGGTCACGTTCCTTCCCGGTTCGATGGAGATCGACGGGTTGGACCGGCAGCGGACGTTGTGGTCGCCGACGCGGACGACGTGCTCGGTGGCCTCGCCGAGGAAGGCGCGGGCGGTGACCACGCCCGTCAGGACGTTGCCGTCCGCCGCGGCGGGGGGTTCGGCGTCGTCGTGCGGGGACAGCGCGAGGTCCTCCGGGCGCAGCGCGACGAGCACGTCCGACCCGGGCGCGGCGGCGGACGTGTCGGACGAGCGGAGCGTGCCGTGGGCGGCGCGGACGGCGGTCCGGCCGGGCGCGGACTCGGTGACGACCGCGGCCAGCAGGTTCGAGGTGCCGATGAAGTCGGCCACGAACCGCGAGTTGGGCCGCTCGTAGATCTCGCGCGGCGTGCCCATCTGGACGATGCGGCCCTGGTCCATCACCGCGATGACGCTGGACATGGCCAGGGCCTCGACCTGGTCGTGGGTGACGTAGACGGCGGTCAGGCCCAGTTCCCGCTGCAGCCGCTTCAGCTCCATCCGCATGGTCTCGCGCAGCTTGGCGTCCAGGTTGGACAACGGTTCGTCCAGGAGCAGCAGGTCGGGTTCGATGACCAGGGCCCGGGCGAGGGCCAGGCGCTGCTGCTGCCCGCCGGACAGCTTGGTCGCGGGCCGGTCGGCGAACCGGTCCAGCTCGGTCACGGCCAGCACCTTCTCGACACGGGACCTGATCTGGGCCCTGGACGGCCGGGTACGGCGTTTGGCCAGTTCCAACGGGAAGGCGACGTTCTTGAACACCGACATGTGCGGCCAGATGGCGTACGACTGGAACACCATGCCGAGCCGCCGGTCGTCGGCGGGGACGTCGACGCGGTCGGCGGCGGAGAACACCACGCGGTCACCGATCGCGATGCTGCCGCCGGTCGGCGTCTCCAGTCCGGCCACCGACCGCAGCGTGGTGGTCTTGCCGCAGCCGGACGGCCCGAGCAGGGTGAACAGTTGGCCGGCCTCGACGTCGAAGCCCACCCCGTCGACGGCCCGCACGGTCTCGCCCCGATTCCGGGCGGCCTTGCCGGGTGGCCCGGAGCCGTAGTCGATGATCAGGTCCTTCACGTGAAGCATGGATCTCTCCGTTCCAACGTCGCCCGCCGGGGCGCTAGTCAAGGTCGACGCCGAGCCGGCCGGCCAGCGTGAACAGGGCCGTCACCAGCACGCCGAGGAACGCGCACAGCAGCACGCCCAGCGTCGCGACGGCGGTCAGCGACCCCTCCTGGTACTGCTCGAACACCCGGATGCCGACGACCTCGGTGCCGGGGCTGTAGAGCAGGATCGAGCTGGACAGCTCGCGGAAGGACACCACGACGATGTACAGGCCGCCCGCGATGAGGCCGGGCCTGGCCAACGGCAGCAGGATCCGCCGCATGGTCGTCCACCAGGACGCGCCGAACACCGTGGCCGAGTCCTCCAGTTCGGCCGACACCTGGTGCATGGCGGTGTTGGCGTAACGCATCCCGTAGGGCAGGAACCGGGTCACATACGAGATGAGCAGGATCCACAGCGTCCCGTAGATCGGCAGCGGGGAGCGCAGGTACACGAACGCCAGCCCGAGGCCGAGCACCAGCCCGGGGATCACCAGCGGGGTGAAGGCGAGCGCGTCGACGACCGCGCCGAAGCGGCTGCGCGAGCGCACCACGAGCCAGCTCGCGAAGGCGCTCAGCCCCATCACCACGACGGCGGCGCCGACGCCCAGGAGGGTGGAGTTGCGCACGGCCGTCAGCGTCGTGGCGTTCGTCAGCGCCGCCGTGTAGTTGTCGAAGGTGAACCCGGCGGTGGACAGCGACGGCGTCCGGTACGTCTTGAGGAGCGAGGCGTAGATCAGGATGAGCACCGGGGCGAAGACGCACACGGTGAAGTACGCGAGGGTCAGGGCGCCGACGACGCCGCGCATCCGCCCCAGCCGGATCCGCCGGGGCCGGTACGCCTTGCCGGTGATGGTCTGGGGCGCGCCGCGCGAGGCGCGGCGGCTGAGCACGACCCCGGCGGTGGCGATGACCAGCAGGCCCAGCGACAGCGCGCCGGTCGCCTGGTAGTCGATCGGGTACTGCTGCATCAGGAAGTAGATCTTGCTGATGAACACGTAGATGCCGTCGTGCAGGCCCAGCATGGCGGGCACCTCGAAGCTCTCCAGCGCCTGCACGGCGATGATCAGCGTCGCGGCCACCAGCGCGGGCCGGGCCAGCGGCAGGGTGATCCGGCGCAGGATCACCAGCCGGCCCAGGCCGCAGGTCTGCGCGGACTCCTCCAGCGAGGCGTCCATCGCGCGGAACGCCGCCGCCATCAGCAGGAACACCAGGGGCGTGGCGTGCACCCCCTGAACGAAGATCATCCCCCAGATGCCGTAGACGTTGAACGGCGCGACACCCGCGACCGCCTCGGTCATCCGGTTCAGCAGACCGATGTCGGGGCTGGCCAGGAAGATCCACGCGGGCACGTAGGCGATGCTCGGCAGGGCCAGCGGGATGATCGAGGACAGGAAGAACAGCCGTTTGAAGGGCGCGTCGGTCCGCACGTACAGGTAGGCCATCAGCGTGCCGGCCGTCACCGACACCAGCGTGGAGCCGACGACGTACAGGGCGGTGTCGGTGATAAGCCGGGGCAGGTGCCGGTCGTCGAGGTAGGCGCGGCGGAACCCGGCGGCCGTGAAGCCCTGGTCTCCGGCGAACGTGCCCCACAGCAGGTAGGCCAGGGGCACCAGCACCAGGTATCCGACGACCGCGACCGTGCCGGTGGTGATCAGGGTGCGCGCCTGCGGACGGCGGCGGGCCCTGGTGGCCGCCGGGCGGGGCGGGCGGCGGTGGTCGGGTGCGAGGGTGGGCGTCGTCGTCATGGCCGGACCGGTTCGTGGCCGCGCAGCAGGTTCTCGTACGCCTTGGACCAGGCGCTCGACTCGCGGACGTACTTGACCGTGTCGACCGTGACGGTCTCGACGCCCGCCGGCAGCACCGGCCGGTGCCCGGGGACGGCCGACGGGTTGGACACCACGTCCATGTCCTCGGCGTAGGCGGCCTGGGCGTCGGTGAGCAGGAAGTCGATGAACAGCAGCGCGGCGGCGGGGTGGGCGGCGCGGGTCATCGGGGCGGCGCCCGAGGGCACCAGCACGATCGGTTCGATGCCGGTGTCGGCGGCGAGCGGCGCGCCCTTGGCCTTGGCGGTCAGCGCGAGCCGGTTGTAGGCGGTGACGCCGATGGCGCCCTCGCCCGCCGCGAGCAGGTCGTTGAGCTTGACGTGCCCCTGGACGGTCTTGGCGTTGGCGGCGATGCCCTTGAACAGCCGGGTGATCTCGGCCTCGCTGCGGCCTGCGGCGGTGAGGTGGTCCCACAGCGTCATGTACCAGTTGGAGTCGGACAGCTCCATGGACAGCCGGCCCTTCCACTTGGGGTCGGTGAGGTCCTGGAGGCTGCGGGGCACGTCGGCAGCGGGGACCTTCTCGGTGTTGCGCACGACCGTCAGCGCGTTGAAGCGGGTCGTCACCCAGCCGGCCGGGATCTGTGCCTGGGCCGACAGCCGCTTTCTGAGGTCGCTGTCGTAGCGGGCGAGGATCTTCTTGTCCGACAGGACTCCGAGCTCGAAGTTCGTCGCGTCGACCAGGTCGTTCTTGGGCTTGTTGGCGCTGTCCTCCTGCAGCACGCGCTGCAGCAGGTCCTCGCTCTGGGCACGGAAGATGTTGACCTTGATCCCGTACTTGCGGGAGAACGGCCCGGCGACCAGCGCCTGCAGCTTCTCGTTGCTGGTGTAGACGTTGACCTCGCCCTCGGCCTTGGCCGCCTTCACCAGGGCCGCGGTGCGCGCGGGGCCGGACATGCGGGCGAATCTCTCGTAGGCGGCGGCCTTGGAGTCGGCCGCCGAGGCCGGGTCGGAGCTGCCCGTGGGCGGGCCGCCGCACGCCGTGACGGTCATCAGGGCCATCAGGACCGTGGTGGACAGGGCGATGCCGGGGCGGACGGCGCGGGATGGAAGGCCGCCGGACCGGAAGCTGCGCAGGGGACGCATGATCCTCCTCGTTCCTGCTCGGTGTCCGTGGGGTGCCACGGCGACCGCGCCACCGATCGCGGCGAAGTCATTCCGTGTACGGACTACCTCGGGCACGCTATGAGACGCCGATCACGCTGTCAACAGCCCGTGAAGGTTCCTCCAGCAGGGAGGGCATCGCCTCGACGCCTTGACGGGACCTGGCCCGCGACCTACCGTGAGCCACTCAGTCCGTGTACGGACTATTTTGGCGAAGGCCGCTCCACCGCCGCTCCCCCGCACCTGCGGGGGAGCCGCCGGAGCCCGGCCCCGCTCCCCCGCCGAGGAGAGGACCATGGCGACAACCCGATTCGACGACGAGGACCCGAACCTCGCCGCCCTGTACGCCGACCTGGCGGCGGCCGACCTGCAGCCGCTGTGGAGACAACGGGGCCTGCTCCCCAGGACGCCCGACCGCCTGACCCCCCACCTGTGGGAGGGCCGCACACTGCGCGCCCTCGCCGAGCGCTCGGGCGGCCTGGTCGGCATCGACCGCGGCGGCGACCGCCGGGTGCTGGCGCTGTCCCATCCCGACCTGGGCGGGCTGCCGTTCGCCACCCACACCCTGTGGGGGGCCGTGCAGTACCTGGCGGGCGGCGAGAGCGCGCCCGCGCACCGGCACAGCCCCGCCGCCCTGCGCTTCGTCCTGGCGGGCTCGGGTGTGTGGACGCTGGTCGACGGCGACCCGATCGCGATGGGGCCGGGCGACCTGGTGCTGACCCCGGGCCACGCCTGGCACGAGCACCAGAACCGGGGCGAGGAGCCGATAATCTGGTTCGACGGCCTGGACCTGCCGCTGGTCCGGGGCCTGAACGCCGTCTTCTTCGAGGAGGGCCCCGACGAGCTCACCGCGTTCACCCCCGGCGACCCCTGCCGGTCGGAGGATCTGTACGGGGCGGCGGGGCTGCTGCCCGCCGCGGATGCCCCGCTCCCCCCGGCCTCGGGACGCCACTCGGCGCTCCTGGCGTACCGGTGGGACAACACCGATGAGACGCTGCGCCGACTCCTGGCGGCCACGGGAGCCGGGCACGGCCTCGTGCGCTACACCGACCCCGCGACGGGCGCCGACGTCATGCCCACCATGCGCGCACAGGTCCAGCGGATCCTGGCCGGCCACCGCACACCGGCGACCCGCACCGTGGGAAGCGCCGTCTGCGTCGTCCACCGGGGCTCCGGCTCCTCCTCCGTCGGCGGGCACCGGCTCCCCTGGACGGCCGGCGACATGTTCGTGATCCCGTCCTGGGCCGAGACCTCCCACCGGGCCGACACCGACGCCGACCTGTTCGTCCTGTCCGACGAGCCGGTCATGGAGGCCCTCGGCCTGGCCCGCCGCCAGACGGCCGCCTCCGTCGCGATCGGGAACAGGTCATGAGCCTTCGGCATCGTGTGGAGCGGGTCGTGGTCGGCGGCGGCATCGGCGGCCTGACGGCGGCCCTGGCCCTGGCGCGCCACGGGCTCGCGGTCCACGTCCTGGAACAGGCGCCCGAGTTCGGCGAGATCGGGGCGGGCGTGCAACTGGCCCCCAACGCCCTGCGCGTCCTGGACCGGCTGGGCGTGCTGAACGACGTCCTGGGCTCGGCGGTCCGGCCGCCCCGGGCGGTGCTCATGAGCGCCGTGACCGGGGAGCAGATCACCGCCATCGACTTCGGCGCCGCGTTCGTCGCCGCCTACGGCCATCCGTACATCGTCACGCACCGCTCCGACCTGCTGGCGGCGATCCTGGACGCCTGCCGCGCCGAACCGGCGATCACCCTGGAGACCGGCAAGAACGTCCGCTCGGTACGGCAGGACGGCGACACCGCCGTCGCCGAGTGCGCCGACGGGTCGGTGTACCGGGCCGACGCGCTCATCGGCGCCGACGGCCTGTGGTCGGTGGTGCGCGCCCACACGGTCGGCGACGGCGAACCCGCCCACATCGGCGACGTCGCCTATCGGGGCGCCATCGCGACGGCGTCGGTCTCCGACCGGGTGGGCAAGGGCGACATGACGTGGTGGGTCGGCCCCGGGCTGCATCTGATCCAGTACCCGGTCCGCGGCGGCGACCTGTTCAACCAGGTCGCGGTGTTCTCCGCCGCCGCCCAGGGGCCCGCCGACGCCTGGGGCCCGCCGCAGGAGCTCGACCGGTCCTTCGCGGGCACCACCGAGTACGTGCGCGAGGGCGTGCGGCTGGTGGACCGCGAGCGCCGCTGGGTCCTGCGGGATCGTCCGCCCGTCGCCACCTGGTCCAAGGGCCGCGCCACCCTCCTCGGCGACGCCGCCCACCCCATGGCCCAGTACCTCGCCCAAGGCGCCTGCCAGGCGCTGGAGGACGCGGTCGTGCTGGCCGACCTGCTCGCCGCCCACCGCGCCGACGTCCCGGCCGCCTTCGCCGCCTACGAGGCCGAACGCGTTCCCCGCACGGCCATGGTCCAGACCTGGGCCCGCCGCATGGGCGAGATCGTCCACGCCGACGGGGTGGCCGCGATCCTGCGCGACGCCCTGTGCGCCGACCGCGACGAACGCGACTTCCGCTACCTGAACTGGCTCTACGACTACCGGCCGCCGGCCTCGGCGCGCTGAAGGGGACGACATGAAGCTCGTCAGCTATGACGACGGCCGCGCCGGGGCGCTGCGCGGAGACCGCGTGGTGGACCTGGGCGGCCGCACCGTGCACGACCTGATCGACGCGGGCGGCCCGCCGCCCGCACCCGACCCCGGCGACCCCGGTCTGCCGCTGGAGCGGGTGCGGCTGCGCGTCCCGATCCCCCGGCCCTCCAAGATCATCGCCGCGCCGGTCAACTACCGCGACCATCAGGCCGAGATGAGCGTCGACTCCCAGGTCGGGACGCTCGGATTCTTCCTCAAGGCGCCCTCCTCCCTGCTCGACCCCGGCGGGACGGTCCGGCTGCCGTACCACGACCGCCGCTTCGACCAGGAGGGCGAACTGGCCCTGGTGATCGGTCGGACCGCGCGACGGGTGAACGAGGCCGACGCCCTGTCGTACGTCTTCGGCTACACCGGCCTGCTCGACATCACCATGCGCGGCGGCGAGGACCGCTCCACCCGCAAGTCGTTCGAGACCTTCACGCCCATGGGTCCGGTGCTGGTCACCGCCGACGAGTTCGGCGACCCGGACGACGTGGACCTGCGCTGCCGGGTCAACGACGACCTGCGCCAAGCGGCGAACACCCGCGACCTGATCTGGAGCGTGGCCCGCCTGGTGTCCTACGCCTCCTGGGTGACCACCCTGCACCCGGGCGACGTGATCACCACGGGGACCCCCGCCGGCGTCGGCCCTCTGGGGCACGGGGACACCGTCCGGCTGCGGCTGTCGGGCATCGACCTGGACCTCACCGTCACGGTCAGCGCCGACGCGGCGGTGGCCTCCCACACCGCCGGACGCGACCGCGGCCCCGTCCCGCCGCCCCCCACCTCGGGCGACGCGCGATGACCGGCCCGCTCACGGGTCTGCGCGTGCTGGAACTGGGCAGCCTCATCGCCGGCCCCTACGCGGGCCGGATCCTCGCCGACTTCGGCGCAGAGGTCATCAAGATCGAGGACCCCCGCCGCCCGGACCCGCTGCGCGACTGGGGCGCCGCCCGCCACCGGGGGCATGCCCTGTGGTGGTCGGTGCAGAGCCGCAACAAGAAGCTCATCACGCTGGACCTGCGCTCCGGCGAGGGCCGGGACCTGCTGCTGCGCCTGGCCGAGTCCTCGGACGTGCTGCTGGAGAACTTCCGCCCCGGCACGCTCGAACGCTGGGGCCTGGCTCCCGAAACGCTCTGGGAGCGCAACCGGGGGCTCGTCATCGCGAGGGTCTCGGGGTTCGGGCAGTCCGGCCGCAACCGGCACCGCCCCGGGTACGCCTCCGTGGCCGAGGCGATCGGCGGGCTGCGCCACCTGGCCGGATTCCCCGACCGGCCGCCGCCGCGGCCGGGCGTCTCGCTCGGTGACAGCCTCGCCGCGATGATCGCCGTTCAGGGGATCATGATGGCCCTGTACTGGCGCGACACCCGCTCGGGCACCGGCCAGATCGTGGACGTGTCGCTGGTGGAGGCGTGCTTCTCCCTGCTGGAGGGCATCGTGCCCGAACACGCCGCGACCGGCGCGGTCCGCGGCCCGACCGGCACCGCGCTGCCGGGCCTGGCGCCCTCCAACCTCTACCGCACCGCCGATGACCGCTGGGTGGTCATCGCCGCCAACCAGGACACCGTGTTCGCCCGGCTGGCCGACCGCATGGACCGCCCGGACCTGACCGAGGACCCCCACTTCGCCACCCACACCGCCCGGGGCGCCCACCAGGCGCAGATCGACGCGATCGTGCAGGACTGGGTGGCGACACTGGACGCCGACACCGCCCTCGGCCTGCTCGACTCGGCGGCGGTCCCGGCCGGCCTGGTGTACACGGTCGCCGACATCTTCGCCGATCCGCTGTTCACCGAACGACGGATGCTGCTCCCGGTCCAAGACCCCGACCTCGGCGAGATCGTCATGCCGGGCGTCGTCCCGGCGCTGACCGAGACCCCCGGCGCGGTGCGCTGGCCGGGACCGCTGGCCGCCGGATCCCACAACGCCGAGGTGCTCGGCACGCTCGCGGGCCTGGATCCCGACGCGCTGCAACGGCTCGCGGAACGGAAGGTGCTGTGAAGGACACCACCGCGCACATCGTCGAGGTCTGCCCGCGCGACGGCCTGCAGAACGAGCGGCGCGTCGTCGCGACCGAGGACAAGATCGCCCTCATCCACCGGCTCATCGCCGCCGGGGCACGCCGGATCGAGGCCACCGGCTTCGTCCATCCGGGCCGGGTGCCGCAGATGGCCGACGCCGAGGCCGTCCTCGCCGGGATCGGCCCGCACCCGGGTGTCGCGCTCATCGGGCTCGTCCTCAACCGGCGCGGCGTCGAACGCGCCGTCGCCACGGGGGCCCTGGACGAGGTCAACTACGTCGTGCCGCTGACGGACTCCTTCGGCAAGGCCAACCAGGGGCAGACCACGGCCGAGTCGCTGGCCGCCCTGCCCGTCGTCCGGAGCATGGCCGCCGACGCCGGTCTGCGCACGACCGTGACCGTCGCCGTGGCGTACGGCTGCCCCTATGAGGGCGACGTTCCCGTGGCGCGGCTGCGTGAGGCGGTCCGGGCGATCGCCGACACCGGGCCGGACGAGGTCGCCGTCGCCGACACGATCGGGTGCGCCGTGCCCGCCGACGTCACCTCACGGCTCCGCGCGGTCCGCGAGGTGTGCGCGCTCCCCCTGCGCACCCACTTCCACCAGACCCGGCTGACCGCGCTCGGCAACGTGCACGCCGCGATGCTGGAGGGCGTCACCGTCCACGACGCCAGCGCGGGCGGCATCGGCGGCTGCCCCTTCGCACCCGGCGCCGGGGGCAACGCCGCCACAGAGGACCTCGCCTGGCTGCTGCACCGCGGCGGTCACACCACCGGCGTCGACGTCGACGCGGTGACCCGCGCCGGCCGCTGGATCTGCGACGTCCTCGGCGTGCCGCCCCGTTCGGCGATGGCCCATGCCGGGCCGTTCCCGACTAGTCACCCTCCTCGTGGGCCCGGGTGACCCGCAGCATCAGGACCTCG
Source organism: Thermomonospora umbrina (assembly GCF_003386555.1). Classification (GTDB taxonomy): domain Bacteria; phylum Actinomycetota; class Actinomycetes; order Streptosporangiales; family Streptosporangiaceae; genus Thermomonospora; species Thermomonospora umbrina. Next base: position 527,007 of record NZ_QTTT01000001.1, read on the forward strand.
AACCTGCGGCGCTCCTCCACCGAGAGGGGCGCCAGGAGTTCGTCCTGAACCCCGATGACCGCTTCGGCCCGCCCGAACAGGAAGTCCCTGCCCTCGTCCGTCAGGCCGAGCAGGTTGCGGCGCGCGTCGTCGGTGTCGCGGGTGCGCTCGACCCAGCCCCGTTCCTGGAGCCGGGCGACCACGTCGCCGCCGGTCGACTTGTCGAGGGAGACGCGGGAGCCGACCATCCGCTGATCCAGGCGCGGCGCGTCGTGCAGCGCCAGCAGCACGCTGTACTGCACGGACGTGATGGACCGCGACACGGCGCCCGACCACAGCGTGGTGTGCAACTGCGCGGCGCGCCGGATCAGGTGGCCCGGATGCCGGTGCAGCCGCTCCTGCGGCAACTCCGCGTCGACCTCGCCGGCCGGCGCGTCCGGGTCGTCGTCACGCGGCGGATCCCCCTGGTAGGCCACCCGGCTCAGCAGCGTGAACAGGTCCTCACGGTCGTTCTCGCCCAGCGGGTCCAGCAGCCTGCGCTGCACCTGCACGACGGCCGGGGTCGCCTGCGTCAGCGCGAGCCGCCCGCGGGCGGACAGACAGACCGGCCGGCGACGGCCGTCGCGAGGGTCACGCTGCCGGGTGACCAGCCCCCGCCGCGTCAGTCGGGACACCACGTCGGCGGTGGTGGACTTGTCCAGCGACATCAGCCGGCCGATGGTCTTCTGGTCGATCTTCCCGCGCTGCCCCAGGACCAACAGGATCCCGTACTGCACCGAGGTCAGGCCGACGAGCACATGCCGCTGCCACAGGTGCGTGTGCGCCTGCTGCGCACAACGGACGAGGTGGCCGGGCGCGGTGCGCAGCACCGGCAGCCTCCCGACATGCGTCTCCTGCGTCATCTCGCGGCCGCCCACCGGGCGCCGACGTCACCATGCTGCGTCAAAGGCACAGGCCACCGATCCAACCGGGCAGGATGCGTGATCCCGAGTCCGTGAGCCGCCGGCTGTCGCCGCCGCACCGCAATACTACGTGTACGCACCAGTTCGCGGGAACGGCTCGGGACACGGCCGGTGGCCGGTGGCCGGCGGCCACGACGATGGCAGCCTCGTCCGTACATCTACGGCAACAGCAGGCTCTTGCCGATGAAGCGTCGCGCTTCGATGTCCTCGTGGGCTCTGACGGCCTCGGCCAGGGGATAGGTCTGACCGATGAGGGGGCGCACTCGGCCTGCCGCCGCTTCGCGAAGGATCTGTTGTACGCGCCGTGGATTATCGGACCAGAACTCCGGCAGTTGCGACATGTCGCACACGGTCAGGCGCTGCCGATCCGCCGCCCCGATCGTCGTCTGCGCGCCGCTGGTCATCCCGTAACCCGAGAACCGGCCACCGTCCACGAGCAGATCGACCGATGCCGCGCCGATCGCACCACCGACTCCGTCGTACGCCGCCTCCACGCCGCCGTCAGCGATCTGCCGTACCTGGTCGGGCCAGTTCGGAACCGAGTAGTCGACCGCCTCGGCGCCCAGGGAACGTGCGGCGGCCAGCTTTTCGGCCCCCCGGACCGCGGCCACGACAGTCGCTCCCGCGGCGAGGGCCAACTGCACCAGCACATGACCGAGGCCGCCCACTCCGGGTGCCACCAAGACCCGGTCCCCGGCGCCGACCGGCGTCTTCTCCAGAAGCGCCAGCGCCGTACTGCCGTCGTCCATCAGCGCCATGGCGTCCTGCAGATCGAGACCGTCCGGTACCCGGAACGTGTTCTCGGGCGAACAGATCGCGTTCTGCACGTATCCGCCCCCGTTCGCCCTGGCGACCACTCGCGTGCCCAGCCAGCCACGATCCACCCTGGTGCCGATCGCGCCGACCGAACCCGCCACGGCGCCACCGGGAATGAAGGGTGGCTCCGCCGCGTAGACGGCGGGCCCCTTGCCCATCCGAATCTGGGTGTCCATCCAAGTGACCCCGATGACATGGACGTCCACCCGAAGCTCGTCGGGTTTCGGCTGCGGCACCGGCAACTCGACCGGCTCCAGTACGTCGGGTGCGCCGATTCGAGACGCCATGATCGCTCGCATCGCCTCAATGTAGAACCTCGAGTCCGCTTGAGGTCAACGCCCCCAGACGGTGAATGCCTGCGTCACAGCCAGGGCAGGTCTCGGGCCGGTTCAGCCGCTTGCTCTTGGCGGTGGGCCAGTGGATCGGGCGGCGTGGTGGGCGGCCCGGTCGGCTTAGGTATGCGCCAGCGTCCGGTGAGGTGTTCGACGGTGGGGTAGACCGGTCGGGGTTGCCGCCGAAGTGTTCACCGAAGTCAAGGATGGCGGTGGCATATTCGGGCGGGTATCCCTGAGGGGTCACCCGCTGGGTGGGCTCGCCTGGTTGTTGGGGTTCAAAGGGCAGCGGGCGGCCGATGGCCCAGCCGGGGATGCGGGTGCGCTGGATCCGGGTGAGTAACCGGAGCCCGGTGATTTCGTGGACCTGGCCGATGTGGGCGTCGTCGAGCAGCGCGGTCACGGCGACGGCGGCGGCGATGTCGCGTTCGTCGAATGCGACGGCGGAGTCGCCGCACGGGTCGCGGACCACGCCGTGGAGAAGTCGGCCGCCCCGTCGCGACCGACCTGGAACGGATCCTTCACCCCAGCCGCACGTCGAGCCCCTCGCGTTGATGTCGCCGCCGCAACATTGCTCGAAGGCGAGGACTCGGATGCCGCGACGATGCACAGCGGCTCATCGAACTGGTGGATGCCCACGGTGTGGTCCGCCTTTCAGCATGAACATCCACCCCTGCCAGCGGGACGGTGAAATGCGGGGAGCGCCGGGACCGGGCGTCCGCCCCACCGCGCCGGCCCGGCGCTCTTGCCTCTCCGCCATTGTGTGGACGGGATCATCCCTTGGCGTCGAGTTTGATGCTGAGGGGGTCGTCCTTGCCGGCGACCAGCGCGTTGATGATGGGGGTGTCGATTCCGCATCCGGCGACCTTGGGGATGCGGTATGTGCCGGTGAGGGTGCCGCCGGTGGCGGGGTCGAAGGTGCCCTGGGACGTGAGGGAGATGGTCGCGGGCTCGGTCGTCCTGCAGTTCTTCAGCGGGATCTTCAGGGCGAGGTGGCCGACCTCGGTGATCTGGATGTCGACCTTTCCGGAGACGGCGGCGGCGCCGTTCTCGAGCGTGCCCTGGAGCGGAGCCGCTTGGGTGATCTCGAAGGTGGCGTGGGTGGGCAGGAACCCGAACATCGGGAACGCGCTGCGGGCCGGCGGCACGGTGAAATCGGCGGAGATCTGCCTGGTGGCCAGGTCTGCGTCCACGTCGGCCCGGCCCGGGCCGAGGGTGAAGTCGGCGCCGAGCCCGGTGATGCGGGTCTGGGCGGTGGTGGCGTAGGTGTGCTTCGACGGTGCGGCGTGGCCCGGCGTCGCGGTGGCCGCCAGCACGCCGGCGGTGGAGAGGGCTCATGCTGCTCCACGCCCCGGATGAGCGCGTGGCGTTGACCGAGTTCGCCATCGCTGCGGAGACCTTGGCCGCCTTCGCTCTCGACTCGCCGCGGCGGCACGATCGGGCACGGCCTCTGGAATGGGCGCTCGATCCGTCCCCGTTCCCGGCGAGAAGGGCGGCGACCAAGGACGTGCACCGCGAGCCGCAGGAGACCTCATCGGCCGGCTGGTCCGCGGGATCGGCCTCGGTGGTCAGGCGAGCCGCCAGAGGCGGGCGGTGTTGTCGAAGCTGCCCGTGGCCAGGGTCCTGCCGTTCGGGCTGAACGCCACGTCGCAGAGGCCGTCGCCGTGGCCTGTGAGGGGTCGCAGGACCTTGCCCGCGCGGAGATCCCACAGGTGTCCCACCTTGCTGTCTTCGCCGACGGTGGCGAACGTCCTGCCGTCCGGGGCGAACGCCACGGTCTTGATTCGGATCCCCGGGCCCCTCAGGGTGGCGGAGAGCCTGCCGGTGGCCGTGTTCCACAGGTGGGCGGTGGTGTCGTCGCCCGCGGTGGCCAGGGTTCTGCCGTCGGGACTGAACGCCACGTCGCTGACGTAGGTCTCGTGGCCCTCGAGGAGCCGGAGGGTCCGGCCGGTGACCGGATCCCACAAACGTACGGTCTCGTCGTGGCTTCCGGTGGCCAGGGTTGTGCCGTCCGGGCTGAACGCCACCGAGGTGACCGCGGCCTGGTGGCCTCTGAAGACGCGGACCTGTTCGCCGGTCGGCACGTGCCACAGCCGTACGGTCATGTCGTGGCTCGCGGTGGCGAGGGTCTTGCCGTCCGGGCTGAACGACACCGCGTGGATCACACCCGTGTGACCGGACAGGTCACGGACGCGCGTTCCGGCGGTGGGGTTCCACAGGTGCGCGACGTTCCCGTCGGCCGAGGCGAGCAGTCGCCCGTCGGAGCTGAAGGTCACGGATCTGGCGACTCCCGGTGCGGCGGGTTCGGCGCGGATGGTCGCGCCGGTGGCGACGTCCCACAACCAGGGCGTACGGGCCTCGCCGCCCGTCGCCAGCTTCCTTCCGTCGGGACTGAACGCCACGGACAGGACGGAACGATCATGTCCGGCCAGTTCTCCCTCGAAGGACGGAGTGCCCGCCGGGTCGGGGGCGTCGTCCTCGGCCATCACGGCGACCGCCGTGGGGACCGCGATCGCGGCACCGGCGGCGAGGCCGCCGACGAGGATCGCGCGCCGACGGACCGGCCGTGCCGGCTTCGGCCGTCCGGCGAGCAGGGCGCCCAGTTCGGCGGCGGACGGACGGTCGTCCGGGTTCTTGGCGAAGCACAGGCCGAGCGCATCGGCGAGATCGGCGGGGAGCCCACCCCACCGCGGGGCGGCCGTGCCGATCAGGTGCACGATGCCCGGGACGGTGTCGGCGGCGAACGGGCTGCGGCCGGTCGCGGCGAAGCCCAGGACGCTGCCCAGGGAGAAGATGTCGCTCGCCGGTCCGGCCGGGCGTCCCGTCACCTGCTCGGGTGACATGAACGCGTAGGTGCCCAGCACGGCGCCCTCGGCGGTGAGCGCACTGGCGTCCACGAGCCGCGCGATGCCGAAGTCGATGATCCGCGGCCCGTCCTCCGCCATGATCACGTTGGCGGGCTTGAGGTCGCGATGGATCAGCCCGCAGGAGTGGATCGCCGCCACCCCCGCGGCCAGCCCCACCCCGAGTGCCCGGACGTCCTCGGCGGGCAACGGCCCGTTCGCCCGCACCGCCTCGAGCAAGGACGGGCCGGGGATGTACTCGGTCACCATCCACGGCGGATCGGCCCGCGGGTCCGCCTCGACCACGCGCGCCGTGTGGGGTCCGCCGACCCGCTCAGCCGCCTCGACCTCGCGGGCGAAGCGGCGCCGGTACCTGGGCTCGGCCGCCAGTTCGGGACGGATGACCTTGACCACCACGCGGCGGCCCTCCGGCGAGGCGGCGAGGAACACCCGGCCCATCCCGCCCTCCGCGAGCCGCCCCAGCAGCCGGTGGCCGCCCACCTGCTCGGGATCGCCGGGGTGCAGCGTATCCACCGACATCCACCTCGTAGGAATCAGGGAAAATCCAGACGACGCATCATAAGGCGCGGGGCGCCGGCCGCACCCTGACCTTGGTACGCCGTGCCCGAGGGGGAACGCCAGTTCTGCTCGGTCCCCGAAACCACCTCGTCCCATGTCAACGCGGCAGCCCCGATTCCCGCCCATTGTGATCCGACGGGCTTGCAGCGAAACGCGCCAACGCGCGCCGGGCAGGCGAGCGCGCTGCACGGCCCTTTCGGCCGGTGCCGTCCCTGCCGTCGAGAACTTCGCGCTCGCCGTCCCGGTCGTTGTGCGGCGTAATGCGCTGACCATCGGGGCCTGCCCCGGACATGCTGATCCGATGGTTTCTCGATCGGGCGCATGCCGGCGACGGATATGAGTCATGAAACGCGAGTCGGCCGTTCCCGACGGTCAGGCCCTTGACCGGGGTTGCGGGTCCTCCGATCGCAGAAGGCACGGGTTGGCAGATCCGTTGGTGAAGTGATCTCCCCACGACTCCACGGGGCTGGTCTGCGGCGGCGGGCACCGCGTACGGAACGTCAAGGTCGGGAGTACCTCGTCATGCGCGAGCACGGCACGGGCCTGTGCCTCCAGCCCCGCCCCCGGATCTCTTCGGGTCCGTCAGGCACGGACGTCCAGCCAGACCAGCCGATGGTCGGATCCGGGGAACGGGTACGTCCCCGTGAGCCGGGACAGCGGGTCGGCGGCCACCGGCCAGAACACGCCGCCGCGCACCGGGCGCAGCCATCGGGACGGCAGCACGTAGTCCACGCGGAGGTTCCCGGGGGCGCCGTCGGCGAAGTCGGCGGTGTCGTGCGCCGGGTTCCCCTGGTGCGCGGTGTTGGCGCCGCCCTGCAGCACGGCGGCCTCGGGAGCGCCCGCGCTCGAGGGGATCATCGAGGCGTCGACCCTGGGGTGGTTCAACACCTGATCGATGGCGCCGTTGACGCTGTCGCCGTCGTGCGGGTCGGCGTTCTGGTCCCCGGCGATGACGAACGCCGAGCCCGGGGCGAGCCCGCCGCGCCGGCCCTTGTCGTCGTAGACGTAGCGGGCCTCGGCCCCGCCGGTCACGTAGTCGGCCCAGAAGCGGATCTCGTCGTGGTTGCGGCGGCCGTTGCGGTCCTCGGGCCCGTCGAAGGTCGGCGGGGTGGGGTGGCTCGCCAGGAGGTGGACGGTACGGCCGCCCACCTTGATCGGGACGTCCCAGTGGCTCTTGGACGACAGTCGGACGACCTCCCGCTCCTCGTCGGAGAACCAGCCCGGCGGGAGCAGCGCGCCCGGCATGTCCTTCCAGCGGAAGTTCTGGAAGGTGCGGATCCGGCGCTCGTCGATCGGGAAGCGCGAGTACACCGCCATCCCGTACTGGCCGGGGAACACTCCGAAGCCGTGGGCGTCGTCGCCGTAACCCGCGTCGCCCGGTCGGGTGACGACCTTGCCGTCGTTGTTGAGGTCGAGGCCGGAGGCGATGCCGGTGTTGCTGGGCGCGGTGTAGCGGTACCGGTAGCGGATGGGCGCGGCGCCGTTCTGCCCGACCGACAGGTAGTTGTCCTGGAACAGGCGGGCGGCGGCGCCCTCGGCGTCGAAGTCGAACTCGTTGACGAGGATCACGTCGGGACGGGACCGCTGGACGATCTCGGCGATGGTGCGGGCCTGGGTGTTGCCGGTCGTGGACAGGTCCGCGACGAGCGCGCCCTCCGTGTTCCGGTTGAGGGAGGCGTTGAACGTCGCGAACCGCACCGGCGGGTGCCCGGCGGCCTGTGCGGGGATCGCGGTGACGGCGGCGAACGCGAGCCCGGCGATACCGGCCGAGACGGCGCGGAGACCGGCGTGTTTCATGGCTTCTCCTGATCGTGGACGAACCGGACGATCGTGACACGGGCCGGTTGTACGGAAGACGTCCACGACACAACGGCGCGGCAACGTGTTCGTGATGGCGCGCCTCCGGGACGAATCGGCAGATGGTGTGAAATGGTGGGACGCCTGCATGTGACCTGAGTTACACCGCAGCACACTTGTGACCCCCACCCCGGTTGCTTGGAGATCGTCATGCCGCGCGCCCGCCGCCTCGGTTCCGTCATCGCCGTCCTCGTCCTGGGACTGTCGGGCTGCGGGGGCTCATCGAACGACGCGGCGAGCGCCGCCCCGGGCGCACCCGGGGTGACCCGGGAGCCCTGCCCGCAGGCGATCGACAAGGAGAAGGGCTGCATCTACCTCGGCATCATCTCCGACCTCACCCAGGGGCCCTTCCACGAGCAGGGCGTGCCGATCACCCGGGCCCAGCAGGCGTTCTGGAGGCGGGTCAACCAGCAGGGCGGCGTCGGCGGCTACGAGGTCGACGTCACCAGGTACGTCGCCGACAGCAAGTACGACCCCGACGAGCACCAGCGCCTGTACCGGGGGATGCGGAGCCGGGTGCTGGCGCTCGCGCAGACGCTGGGGTCGCCCACCACCGCGCGGATCCTGCCCGAACTGCGCGCGGCCAAGGTCGTGGCCACCCCCGCGTCGTGGATCTCCGCCTGGGAGTTCGAGGACGTGATGCTGGAGTCGGGCGCGAACTACTGCTTCGAGTCGATGAACGCCGTCGACCACGCCGTGAGCGCCTGGCGGTCCGAGAGCGTCGTGGCCGTCCACTACGACAGCGACTACGGGGCCGACTCCACCGCCGGCGCGCGGATCGCGGCGTACCGCAACGACATGACGTTCAAGACGGTCAAGACGACGCCCGGCGCGGACCGGCAGGCGGCGGCGGTGGCGGCGATCGTGGCGGCCAAGCCCGACCTGGTGCTGCTGTCGGTGGGGCCCGCCGACCTCGGGGCGATCGTCGCCCAGGCCACCCGGGCCGGGTACCGGGGCCGCTTCATCGGCAACGCCCCGACCTGGATCAAGTCCCTCCTCGAGATCAGGGACACCGCCACGGTCGCCGCGCTGAAGGAGCGGTACGTCCAGGCCGCGCCCTGGAAGCCGTTCGCCTCCGACTCCCCCGGGCACACGGCCATGCGCAAGGCCCTCGGACCGGTCGAGCCCAACGACAACTACACCTACGGCTGGGTGTGGTCGTACCCGCTCAAGGCGGTGCTCCAGCGGGCCGCCGCCAACGGGGAGCTGACCCGCGCGGGCATGCTGAAGGCGGTCCGGCAGGTCGCCCGCATCGACTACGAGGGCATGCTCCCCGCCGAGGCGGGCGACTTCTCCGGCGACCCCGACAGCGCGGCGTTCCGCGGCACGGTCTTCGGCATGCCCGACACCGGGGAGCTGACCGGCGTACGGGTCGTCAAGGACTTCTACACCGGCCCCACCGCCGAGCGGCACCGGCTCGACCGGCCCTGCGCCGGCGGGTCCTGACGCGCGTCAGACGGTGACGGCGGCCGTGGAGCCGGTCCGCTCCTTGCGGATCCGGAGCTGCGCCGGGATGCGCGTGCGCAGCTCGGCGACGTGGCTCACGACGCCGACGGCCCGGCCGCCGTCGCGCAGCCCGTCGAGCACGTCCATCACCTCGTCGAGGGTGTCCGCGTCGAGCGTGCCGAAGCCCTCGTCGACGAACAGGGTCCCGATCTCGGCGCCGCCCGCGCTCTCGCCGGTGACCACGTCGGCCAGGCCCAGCGCCAGGGCCAGCGAGGTGATGAACGACTCCCCGCCGGACAGCGTGGCCGGGTCGCGGGACTGTCCCGTCCAGGCGTCGGCGACGCGCAGGCCGAGTCCGCCGGTGCCCTTGCGGCGGCCGGTGTCGGCGGCGGCCCGCTCGGTGGTGTGCTCCAGCGCGTACCGTCCGGCGGACATGCGGGCCAGTCGCTCGTTCGCGGCGGCGACGACCTGCTCGAGGCGGGCCGCCAGCACGTAGGCCGACAGTTGCATCTGCCGGTGGTTGTCGGGGTGGTTCCCGGAGGCGAGGCCGGCGAGCCGGGCGACGACGGCGTGCCGTTCGGCCGCCGGACGCCAGGCCGCGACGGCGGCCTCCAGCTCCGCGTGCAGCGCGGCCAGCCGTTCGCGGCGCTGCCGGGCCCGATCGAGCGCGGACGACGCCGCGCGGGCGTCGCGGCGGGCGAGGTCGAGGGCGTCCTGCAGGGCCACGAGGTCGGGGGCGGGCTCCTCGGCGGCGGCGGTCAGGTCCGGGTCCTCAAGGAGGGCCCGGACGGCGGCGTCCTCGTCGTCGAACGCGCGGAGCCGTCGCCGGAGCGCCTCCTGCGAGGCCGGATCCAGGGCGTGGGCCCGCACGTCGTCGACCCCCTGGAAGCCGGCCGCGGAGGCGGCGCCGTCGACGGCGTCGCGGGCGGCCCGCAACTCCTCGCCCGCGGTCGCCGACTCCCGGAGTGCGTCGGACGCCGCGCGCAGGGCGTCGGCCTCCCCGGTCAGCCGGTCGATGCGGGCCTCCAGGGTGGCGTCCTCGCCACGCGCCTCGTCGAGGCTCGCGCGCAGCCGCGCCGCCTCGGCGGTCAGCTCGTCGTGCCGCGTGCGGGCGCCGGTCAGCTCCCGCAGGAGCGTCTCGCGCCCTTCCCGGGCCTGAGTCAGCTCCAGCTCCGTCTGGGCGAGCCGCCGTTCGAGGTCGTCCAGGAGGGCGGCGTCGGCGGCGAGCGCGGCGAGCGACGTCTGGGCCTCGGCGAGGGCCTCGGTCAACGCGTCGAGGGGCTCCTCGGTGACCTCCAGCAGCCCGTCCAGCTCGGCGCGCAGTTCGGCGCGTCGGGCCTTGCCGTCCTCACGGCGCTCCTGGGCGCGCTCGTGGTCGGCCTGCGCGTCCTCCTCGTCCTCCGGCGTGGGTGTGTCGGCCCGGGGGGCGGCCGGGGCGGGGTGGTCCGGGGACCCGCACACCAGGCACGGCTCGCCCGCGACCAGTTCGGAGGCCAGCGACGCCGCCATGCCGTCGAGCCTGTCCTGACGGAGGGCCTGCAGCCGGTCGAGCGCCTCCTGCGCGTGGTCCACCGCCGTTCGGTACGCGTCCTCGGCCGCCGCCAGCGCGGGGGCGACGGTCTCGCGGCGTCGGGCAGCCTCCACCCGACGGACGAGGTCCTCGACGGCCGCCTCGGCCCCGGGACGGCCGGCGACGCGGACGCGGAGGGCGTTCAGCTCGGCGCGGCCCTCCTCCACCCGTCCGGGCAGCTCTTCCAGGCGCGCGGACAGCTCCGCCTCCCGGAGTTCGAGGTGCTCGGCGTCGCGGGCGATCCGGGCGGCCTCGGCGGCCATCCGGCGCTCGCGGGCCGCGTCCTCGCGCAGCCGCTCCAGCCCGGCGGCCTCGTCGCGGCGGTCGCGTTCGGCCTTGTCCAGCACCTCGTCGGGGAACGCCGCCGGCACCATCGCGCCGACCGCCGTACGGGCCTCGACGGCGCGCCGGCGGAGACGCTCGTCCTGCCGCGCCCGCGTCTCGGCCGCCTCGATCAGCGGGGCGACCCGGTCGGCGCGGGAGGCGGCGTCCAGCCGGGCCGCCGACTCCGCGCGTTCACCGGCCCGTTCGGCGAGGTCCGCGCGGCGGCGCAGCGCCTCGGCGCGTCGCCGCCGTCGGTCGGCCAGGGTCCGGCCCCGGTCGGCCGCCTCGCCCGCGCGGGTCAGCTCCCGCGCGCACTCGGCGTCCAGCGCGGCGGCCACCGACTCCACCGTCGCCGCCTGGCCCGCCGCCTCGATCGACCAGGGCAGGAGGAACTCGACCGGCTCCAACGGCTCGTCGGCGGGTTCGGCCCGTCGGGGCCTCGGCACCGGGCCGGCCGCCCCCGGACGGACGGTGCCGGCGACCTCGGCGATCCGGTCGGCGGCGGACTCGGCCGTCGACCGCAGCTCCTGGACCTCCCGGCGGGTGTCGGTCCTGCCGTCGACCAGCCACCTCTCCACGCGGGCGTAGATCTCGGCGGCGAACAGCCGCTCCAGCACCTTGCGGCGCTCCTCCGCGCCGGCCCGCAGGAACGCGGCGAACTCGCCCTGCGGCAGCAGCGCGACCTGGCAGAACTGCTCGGCGTTCATGCCCATGAGCGCCTTGACGAGATCCTGGACCTCGTCGATCCGCGTGGACAGCGGCGTCCAGCGGCCGTGGTCGGACTCCTCGACCACGACCCGGGCGTTCTCACGGGTGGTCCCGGCGCCGCGCAGCTTGGGCCGCTCCCAGGCCGGCGAACGGGTGAAGCGGAACCGGCGGCCCCGCAGCGTGGTCTCCAGCACGACCTGCGGGGCCTCGCCGGGCGCGGCGTGGTGGCTGTGCAGCCCGTCGGCGTGGGCGCGGACCCCGGGGACCCTCCCGTACAGGGCGAAGCAGACGGCGTCGAGCACGCTGGTCTTGCCCGCCCCGGTCTGCCCGTGGATGAGGAACAGCCCGGCGTTCGACAGTCGCTCGAAGTCGATGGTCTCCGTGCCGGAGAACGGCCCGAACGCCGTGATCTCCAACCGGTGCAGCCTCATCGGAGGGCGTCCTTCCGCCGGCAGGACTCGAACGCCTCGCGCAGCAGGGCCCGCTCGGCCGGTTCGGGGTCGGCTCCGGTGACCTCGGCGACGAAGTCCTGGGCGATGTCGGCCTCACCTCGCCCCTGGACGCGTTCGGTCCACGTCCGGGCGTCGCTTTCGGTGCGGCCCTCGGGCTCGAAGGCCAGGACGAGCGTGTGGGGGAAGCGGACCCGCAGGCGGTCCATGGCCGCCCGGGGGCGCTGAGTGTCGGTGAGCGTGACGTGGAGCCAGTGCCCTTCCAGCCGTTCGTGGGCCGGGTCGGCGAGCAACTCCTCGATCCGGCCCCTCAGGTGACCGAGGCGTCGCGGGACGGGCGCCTCCACGAACTCGTCCCTCAACACGTCGCCGTCGACCTCGATCAGCCAGGACCCCTTGAGATGACGCGCCTCGGAGAAGGAGTACGCCAGCGGCGAGCCGGAGTACCGCACCCGGTCGGTGATGCGCTGCCGGCCGTGGAGGTGCCCGAGGGCCGCGTACTCGACGCCGTCGAAGACCCCGGCGGGCACGTGCGCCGTGCCGCCCACGGAGATGTCGCGTTCGCTGTCGCTCGGCTCTCCCCCGGTCACGAACGCGTGCGCCAGCACCACGGAGGGCGCGCCCCGTTCGGCCCGGTCGGCGCGGATCCGGCGCATCGCCTCGGTGAGGGCGGCGGCGTGGCCGCGCCCGTCCAGCTCCCACACGGGCCGCACCAGCTCGGGCTCCAGATAGGGGATGCCGTACACGGCCACGTCCCCGACCATCACGGGAGTGCCCACGGTGGCCGGATCGGTGCGGACGTGGACTCCGGCGGCGTCCATGAGCCCGGACCCGAAGCCCAGCCGGTGCGCGGAGTCGTGGTTGCCGGCGATCAGCACCACCCGGGTCAGCCCGGCGAGCCGCCGGAGCGCGTCGTTGCACAGCCGCACGGCGTCCACCGGCGGCAGCGCGCGGTCGTAGACGTCCCCGGACACGACCACGCAGTCGACCCGCCGCTCTCGTACGGTCTCGACCAGATGGTCGATGAAGTCGGCCTGGGCCCCGAGGAGGTCCTCCCGGTGGAAGGAGCGGCCCAGATGCCAGTCGGAGGTGTGCAGGAGTCGCATGTCCCGGCAAACCCTAGGGGCCCGGGGCGTCTCCTCCGGCGCAGAAACGCCGACAAACCACAAACGATCAGCCCATCCCGCCGGGCGGTGATCGCCGCGGCGCTATCGTCGAATCGTGAGCGACCGCCCTTATGTGCTGTTGAGCTGCGCGATGTCCGTGGACGGCTACATCGACGACGCCGGGCCCGACCGGCTGCGACTGTCGAGCCCCGCGGACTTCGACCGCGTGGACGGGGTGCGCGCCACCTGCGACGCGATCCTGGTGGGGGCGAACACCATCCGGCGGGACGACCCGAAGCTGCTGATCAAGTCGCCGTCCCGCCAGGAGCGGCGGGCCGCCCGGGGACTGCCCCGTCAGCCCACCAAGGTGACGATGACGGCCAGCGGCGACCTGGACCCCGCCGCCCGCTTCTTCACCATGGGCGACGCTCCCAAGCTGGTCTACGCCGGATCCCACGCCGCCCCGTCCCTGGTGGAACGGCTGGCGGGGGTGGCCGAGGTGATCGACGGCGGCGACCCGGTGGACCCGCGGCGGCTGCTGGCGGACCTGTCGGGACGCGGCGTGCGCCGTCTGATGGTCGAGGGCGGCGGCGGGATGCACACCCGCTTCCTGACCGACGGCCTGGTGGACGAACTGCAGCTCGTGGTCGCGCCGTTCCTGATCGGCGACCCGTCGGCGCCGAGGTTCGTGCATCCGGGGGTCTTCCCGCAGAGTCCGGCCCGCCCGATGCGGCTCGCCGAGGTGACCCGCATCGGCGACCTGGCGCTGCTGCGCTATCTGACCCATCGCGGCCGCCCCTGACAGGAGGGTCCCTTGAACGCGCGAGACGACCGGCGGTGGCTGGAGCTGGCCTGCGACCTGGCGCGGTCGTGCCCGCCCTCGGAGACGGCGTTCTCCGTGGGGGCCGTGATCGTCGGCGCGGACGGGTCGGAGCTCGCGCGCGGCTTCTCCCGGGAGACCGATCCCACGGCGCACGCCGAGGAGGTGGCGCTGGCGAGGACGGCGGTTCCGACGCTCGCCGGCGCGACGATCTACAGCTCGTTGGAGCCCTGCGGTCGGCGGCTGTCGCGGCCCCGGCCCTGCGCCCTGCTGATCGTGGACGCCGGCATCGGCCGGGTCGTGTACGCGTGGCGGGAGCCGTCGCTGTTCGTCGAGGGCGACGGCGACGAGGTGCTGCGCGCCGCCGGGGTGGAGGTCGTGCACGTCGCCGACCTCGCGGAGCGGGCCCGGGAGCCCAACGCGCACCTGCTGTGATCAGTGGCAGCGGGTGACGCTCCACCCGTGCCGGCGACGGCAGTCGTGCTCGATCTCCGCGGGCATGTGCCCGATCACCACCAGCCGCAGCCCCGCCGCCGACCGGCGTGCGGTCGGGTCGTGCACCAGTGACCGCAGCGTGGCCGGGGTGGTCACCGCGATGGTGGCGCCGTGGCCCTCGGCGGCGGCCAGCAGTGCCGGTCCGCCCCGGCCCGTGGCCGCCACGAAGGTGGCCCCATGGGTGAGGGCCAGGTCGATCAGCCCCATCCAGGTCTCGGCCGCGTGCCCGAACTCGGTCGCGCACGCCACCAGCACGTCGGTGTGCGCCGGCTCGACGGACCCCGACCAGCGCACGATCCCCGCCAGCCGGTCGGCGTGGGTGAAACCGCCCGCCGGGGTCCGCAGCGCCAGGTCGCGCATCGGGTCGACGGCCGGACGGTCGTCGCCCGGCCGGTCGGGCGCGGGCAGCGCGGTGAACGGCGTCGCCCCGACCACGTCCCCGAACGAGAACACCTGCCGGACGTAGGAGCGGTCGGTGGCCGCCAGCGCCGGGCCGGCCAACGCCGCCGACGTGAACAGGAACCGGGCCTCCTCGGCGGCCAGCAGCCGCGCCAGCTCGTCCACGGACGCCGCCGCCGGGAGCAGCAGCGGCACCGCCCCCGCCGCGGCGACCGCGTACACGGCCAACGCCAGGTCGCGGGCCCCGTCGAGATGGACGCCGCCGAGGTCGCCGGGACGCACTCCGCGCCGGGCCAGCCCCCTGGCCACGGCGGGCACCAGCGCCGCCAACTCCCCGTAGGCCAGGGCCCGGGCGTCCGCGCCGTCGATGAGCGCGGGCTTGCCGGGCGCGCGGGCGGCCTGGCGCGCGACCGCGTCGAGCACGGCCGCCGGGACCGTCTCCATGGCCGCCGCCGGCCTCCGGACATCCGCCCGGCACCGTCCGTAGGAGGCGTTCGGCCCGCCGTCAACCATGGGCCGACGGTATGCGCGCGAGCCGCTCCGGCACATCGGCAGAACTGTGTAGTCGGATGTGTAGGACCGGTACCCGGGCCGCGCCGCGCGCTCCCGTACGGCTGTCGCCTCCCCTCCCTCTCAGGGCGACAGACGTACGCGTTCCAGGAGCGCGCGACGCAGCACCCGGCCCCCCGGTGAACGCGGGATCGCGTCCACCTCGTGGATCGCGAGGATCCGCTGGAAGGTCGGTAGGTGTCCGTTGACGTAACGCAGCAGGTCCTCGGCCCGACCCGGCCCGCGCAGCACCACGAACGCGTGCGGGGCGAGGCCGAGCCCCTCGTCGGGGACGGGGACCACCACGGCCTCCTCGACGGCCGGGTGGCGGGCGAGGAGCACGCCGGGGTCGGCGGGCGGCTCGGGCCGCGTCGCGTCCATCCGGCCCACGATGTACACACGGCCGTGCTCGTCGGCGAACGCCGCGTCCCCGGTGGGCAGCCAGCCGCCGTGCGGCGCGGCGACCATGGGTCCCCGCAGCCGCAGCTCCCCCGGCCGGTAGGACGGCTGCCGCAGCCCGGTGGTCGGGTCCACGACCTGCCAGGACACCCAGGGCAGGCCGCGGCCGATCGAGTCGAGCGTGCCCTCCTCGGCGGCCCGCAGGTTGAGGTGGGTGAACCCGGCCGCCGCCGCCTGCCCGTACGCCTGCCGGACCGGGCAGCCGAGCCGCGCCGCGCACGCGCGCGCGACGTCGACGGACAGCGGCCCCCCGGTGGAGACCACCGACCGCAGAGCGCTCAGGTCGTAGCGGTCCACCGCCTCGTCGAAGGCCAGCGTCTCCACCGGCCCGGGCGGCAGCACCGCCACCGTCACCCGGTGGTCGGCCAGCGTGCGCAGCAGGTCGTGGGTGCCGGAACCGCAGCGGGCGACCACGGTCGCGCCCAGCCGCAGCGCCGGGGCCAGCACCCCGTTCAGACCGACGACGTCGGCGAACGGGACCCCCGACAGCACCACGTCGGAGCCGCTCAGCATCCCGGCGGCGGTGAGCTGCACGAGGCCCGCCACCAGGTGCCGATGGGTGAGCCACACGTCGCGGGCCGCGCCGGCGGCCGGACCGGCCTCGGCGAGGACCGCGACACCCGTGCCGGGTTCGCCGGCCGTCCGCGGCCCTGGGCCCCCGTGCAGCAGCGTGGAGAACGGTTCCACGTCCGGCTCGTCGCCGAAGCAGAACACGCGTTCCACGTCGGTCCCCCCGACCGACTCCAGGGCCACGTCGGCCAGCACGGGCCAGGTGATGAGCGCCCGCGCCCGGGACGCGCGGAGCCGCCGGACGATCTCCGACCGCCCCGCCGTCGCCCGCACCGGGACCAGACCCGCGCCCGCCGCCATGACCGCGTGCGCGGCCACGACGAACTCCGGCGTGTCGGGGACCAGCAGTCCGACCGCCGTCCCCTCCCCCAGCCCCGCGCGGACCAGCCCGCCCGCCGCCGCGCCGATGGCCTCGGCCAGCCCCGCGTACGACAGCGCGCGGCCCGACCCGGCCTCGACCACGGCGGCGCGCTCCCCCCAACTGCGGGCCCCGAAGACGGCATCGGTCACCGTCGTGTCGGGGGCCGCGGGGCCGGCGGCGGGCGGGCTGAGGATCACGTCTGTGACGCTAGGCCCCGAGGGCCGGAATGCACATGCATATAACTGTGCATCGGCGTGTGTAACCGCGCTCGCGCACGAGCCCGCCCCGGGGCGGGGACTGTGTACACAGGGGTGCGGACTACTGAGCGCCGGCGATGTTGTCGACCGCCCAGGCGGCGATCTGCGCGCGGGAGCCGAAGCCCAGCTTGGTGAGGATGTTGGTGACGTGCCGGGCCACCGTGGCCGGGCTGATCACCAGCTCGTCGGCGATGCCCCGGTTGCTCAGCCCTCGCGCGATCAATTGGGCGATCTCGCGCTCCCGGGGCGTCAGCATGCCCGGCGGTGTGACGGGCGCGGCGGGCGGCGGGGCGGGGGCCTCCGGCGCGGGACGATCCGCGTCCACGGCGGACGCCGGAGCGCCGTCCGAGGGTACCGCCGCCTCGCCGGCCGCCGCCGTGCGCCCGGGGGCCTGCCGCTCCAGCGCGTAGGCCACCGCGTCATCGGCGGACAGCGCCCGGCCCTCGCCCCACAACTGCGCGACGCGCTGCTCCCCCAGCCTGCGGCGGGCGGGCTCCAACACGCCCTCCACCCGAGGTCCGCGCGGGCAGCCCCGCTCCTCGTCCGGCCCGATCCGCTCGCGCAGGGCGGCGGCGGCCCCGCCGAGCAGCAGCGCGCCGGACTCGTCGCCCTCCTGCACGAGCAGCTCGGCGAACGCCTCCAGCCCGCACGCGACGGCGGCCCGCAGCCCGATCGCCCGCCCCAGCCGCAGGGTCTCCTCCAGCGCGCGGCGGGCGGCCTCCAGATCGCCCTGCGCGAGGGCGCAGCGGCCCAGCCCGTTCAGGCTCCGCATGATCAGCGGGCGGGCCCCGATCTCCCGCAGCGGGGGCAGCGCCTCCTCGAAGTGCCGGCGCGCGCCCGCCTGGTCTCCGCGCGTCCGCGCCAGCGCGCCCAGCAGCACCCGGCCGAGCGAGACGCCCCACAACTGGTCCAGGTCCCGCATCAGCGCGGCCCCGGACTCGAAGACGGCCTCGGCCTCGCGCAGCCTGCCCCCCGGAGCAGGACGACGCCCCGCCAGAACTGCGCCAGGCCCTCGTTCCACGGGTCGGCCTGGGCGCGGGCCACCGACAGCGACTCCTCGGCCAGCGCCAGCGCCCGGTCGTCCTCGCCGGCGCGCATCGCGACATGGACGAGCACGCCCAGCCCGGCGGCCACCGTGCGGGCGTCGCCCACCGCCCGACAGTGCTCGAGCCCGGCGCGGGCGCAGGTCTCGGCGACGTCGAACTCACGCCGTTCGACGGCGAGCTGGGCGCGGCCCACCAGGGCGGGGCCCAAGACCCGGGGATCGGCGTCGCCGCCCCGCTCCAGGAACCAGTCGCTCCACTTGGCGGCCTCGGCGTAGTGGCCGCGCGGCCCCCAGAACAGCCGCGCCGCCAGGCACAGGCGCAGCCCCTCCTCCACGTCGCCGCGTTCCCTCGACCAGGCCAGCGCCACCCGCACGTTGTGCTGCTCGACGTCGTAGCGGTCGTACAGCTCGACCCGCCGCCGCCAAGACGCCGGGCGGTGCGCGACGCCGAGCTCCGCGTGGTGCTCCAGCAGCTCCAGGACCGCCGCCCGGTGCCTGCCGCGGAGCGCCTGCTCCTCCCCCGCCTCCGCCAGCCGCTCGACGGCGTACTCGCGGATGCTCTCCAGCAGCCGGAACCGGGTCTCCCCCGCCACCTCGCGGTCCACCACGACCAGCGACTTGTCGACCAGCGCGGTCAGCAGGTCCAGGATCTGCTCCTGCGGCAGCAGCCCGTCGGCGCACACCTGCTCGGCCTGGTCCAGCGACCAGCCCGCGAACACCGACAGCCGGCGCAGCAGGATCCGCTCCGGCTCGTCCAGCAGCTCGTGGCTCCAGTCGATGGCGGCCCGCAGGGTGCGCTGGCGCGGCGGCGCGGTCCGGTCGCCGGCCGTCAGCAGCCGGAACCGGTCGGTCAGCCGGTCGGCGATCTGCTCCAGCGACAGCACCCGCACCCGGGCGGCGGCCAGCTCCAGCGCCAGCGGCACCCCGTCCAGCGCCCGGCACAGCTCGGCCAGCGCGGGCGCGTTGCCGGGGGTGAGCGCGAAGTCCGGTCGGGCGGCGGTCGCCCGCGCCATGAACAGGCGGACCGCCTCGTGCCGCGCGGGGCCCGCGGGCTCGTCCCGGGCGGCGGGGAACGACAGCGGCGGCACCCGCCACACGTTCTCGCCCGGCACCCGCAGCGGCTCCCGGCTGGTGGCCAGGATCCGGAGCCGGTCACAGCGGGCCAGCAGCGTCCGGCACAGGCTGGCGCACTCTTCCACCAGGTGCTCGCAGTTGTCGAGCACCACCAGCGCCCGACGGCGGCGCAGCGCGTCGGCGAGGAAGTCCGCGGGGGCCCGGCCGGTCTCGTCGGCCAGGCCGAGCACGTCGGCGACCCGGCGGGCCACCGGGTCCAGGTCGACGGCGCCCGAGCCGACGTCGGCCAGCTCGATGAACCAGACGCCGTCGGGCTGGTCCCCGGCCAGCGCGCGCGCGACCCGCACCGCCAGCCGGGTCTTGCCGATCCCGCCGGGGCCGCACAGCGTCACCGCCCTGGTCTCCGAGAGCAGCCGGCGCAGGTCGGCCAGGTCCCGCTCACGGCCGACGAAGGCGTTCGGCTCCGCGGGCAGGGCCGGCGGCCTCGCGCCGATACTGGTGGGGGCGGTGTCCGATGTCATGTGCGCTGGTGATCCGGGTGCTGATCCGTGTGGGGTGATCTGCGGTGATGAGGCGGCCCGACATCTGGCGGTCACCGTGAGTCTTGCACTCATGACCATCCGCCGTCTTGTTTTCCAGACGGAAAGTATCCGTCCGGCCGCAATCGGTCGCCGGCCCGCCCGTCCCCCGATGTTCACCTTGCGGGGCCGACCCGCGGACTCCCGGTACGGTAGTGCGCCGTGTCCTCCCTCTCCGAGACCCCGGGGTCCCTCGACGACGTGCTGGTCGGCGAGGCGGTGCTGGGCGTCTACCGGCAGATGTTCGCCGCCCTCGCCCGGGACGCGGGGGCGGTCGTCGACGATCCGGAGCTGGTCGACATCGCCGAGACGCTGCTGTCGGCGTTCGCCGAGGCGGGCGAGGACGGGCTGAGCCGGGAGCAGATGCGGTACGTGTGCCGCCGGCATCCCGCCGACGCGTTCGAGAACCGACTGCGGGTGCTGCGCGGACTGGGCGCGATCCGCGAGGTGTTCCCCAAGCCCAACCAGCTCCGGTACCGGGCCTCGTTCACCAGCGTGGTCGGGCTGATGTTCGTGCGCCGGATGATGCTGGACGGCGGCCAGTCGGAGATGCACCGGCTGCTGGCCCTGGAGCGGCTCAACGCGGCCGACCCGCGGATGACGGCCGAGCAGGCGCGGGTGGGGGCCGACGGGCTCGGCCGGGCGTTCCGGCTGTGGAGCGTGGAGCTGCTCACGCTGGCGAACTCCACCATCGAGGAGCTGCGCGAGCAGGCCCCCAAGCTGTGGGGCACCACCGAGGTCATCGACCGGGCCGAGCAGCTCCACGGGGCGATCCTGCGCCGCTGGCCCGAGCTGGACCGCACCTGCACCGAGCTGCGGGCCGCCATCCACGCCTACGGCGACGCGTCCCGGCGGGCCGCCGCCCGGCTCACCGACTCGGCGGGCACCACCCGCAACCTGACGCTGCTGCCGCCGGAGACGTGGCGGACCTACGCGCGGACGGCCTCCCGCGAAGAGCTCGCGGGGGTGCTGGAGGGGTTCGTGTTCGACGCGCCCGCGCCGTGGCACGACCCCGCCGCCATCGTGACCGCCGTCGAGGACGGTCCCCGCACCGCGCCGGCGCGCCCCGCGCCGCCCCGTCCGTCGATCCCCGACCCGGGTCTGGCGGGGCGTCCCCCGGCCGACCGCTCGGAGGCGGACCGGCTGGCCGGCGTCGCCGAGCAGGTCTTGCGCGGACGCGACCGCGTGGACGTGCGCGAGGCGCTCGACCGCGACTGGCCGACCGCGCGCCGTCTCCTCGCGGACCTGTCTGCGGCGCACCTGCGGCCGGAGCTGCCCTACCGGCTGGTGTGGTCGGACGGGCTCGACACCCGTCCCGGCGACGCGCCGTCCTGGCTGTCGCACGGCGTCTTCGAGCGTTCGACGGAGACGCCGTGACCGGGCCGGACCCGCAGGTCCTCGCCCGTGCCCGCGCCCGGATGCTGGGCGCGGCGGCGTCCCTTCCCGCGTCCGCGCCGGTGCCGTCGGGGCTGACGCGGGTGAGCGACGGGTCCCGCGTCTGGGCGCTGCCGGAGTGGCCCGACGGCGCGACCCCGTCGGTGTTGGAGGAGTACGAGACCGCCCCCATGCCCTTGGACCGCCCCGGGCAGGCCCGACGCGTCCTGGCCGCCGCGCTGCGCTGCTGTTGGACGCGGCTCGACGACTCCCCCTGGCCCGGTGGGACCGCCGCGCTCGCCGCCGTGCTGGAGGTGTACGTGACGATGACGCGAGGGGACGCCGACCTGATGCGCCGCTGGGCCGTCGGCGACCTGCGCCGCCTCGCCGACACCGGCTGGCTCCTGGTGGACGAGGACGCGGGCTCCGTGCGCCCCGGCCCCCGCACCGCGCTGTGGGCCGAGGACACGCTGGCGCCCCTCCGCGCCCTGCTCCGCCGTCTCCCCCCGCCCCCGGACGAGGGCGGGCCGCAGGCGTGAGCGAGCTGTTCGAGCCCCTGCTGCGGCCGTACGACGAGAAGCGCAGGGCGGAGTTGGTGGCGGCGTTCATGGCGGTGGAGCACGCCGCCGCGCCGATCCCCGAGGTGCGGTTCCCCGCCCTGCGGGAGCCGGCGCTGCGGCGCACGGTGGAGCGGATGCTGGAGCTGTCGGGGCGCACGCTGATCCGCACGTCGGCCGCGCACTGGATCTCCGGCCACTCCGACGAGGTCCGGGAGGCGCTCGGGGCGGACCCGGAGGTCGCGCTGTCGGTCGCCGAACGGGCGGTGCTGACGCTGGTGCTGATCCACGCGGTGGCGATCCCGCGCGCCGAGGGGCGGTTGACGGACGACTCGTGGCTGTCGCCGTTCCCCGCGCCGCTGGAGGAGCTGCGCCGCCGGTCGCAGTTGACGATCACGGAGCTGGAGTCGGCGCTGCGACGGCTGCGGGCGGCGGGGCTGGTCGGTCCGGTGAAGGCGGGCTCGGACGAGGCGTCCGGCGGATACGTGCCCGGCCCGCAGTTCCACCGGCTGACCGAGGCCGCCCGACGGCGGCTGCAGGAGGAGCTGATCCTGGCCGCCGGCCCGGACTCGCCGCTGGCGGCGGCCATCCGGGCCCGGCGGCGCGGCGCACGGAAGGGGTGACGATGACGGAAGGGGCCAGCATGACGGCCGTCCTGTCGGAGGGGCTCGACGGGCCGCCGGGCGCGACCGAGAACGTCGTGGGCGACCGCACGCTCGTCGCGGTCCAGGCGGTCAACATCTCCCGGCTGTCCACGCACCCGGTGCCGACCGTGCCCGGCACGCTGATCGTGGTGGCCGGGCAGGGTCCCAAGGACTCCAACGGGGCCGGGAAGTCCTCGTTCATCGCGGCGATCACGGCGCTGCTGGGCGACGAGCAGTGGCGGTTCGCGTCGGGCGCGCGGGCGGTGGCGGAGCTGCTGTTCAACGCCGAGCTGGCGGCGCAGGGCGAGAGCCGGTGGGCCAGCGCCGACCACGGCTACATCGCGGGGGTCTTCGCCGAGCCCGACCTGCTCGACGACGCGGTCACGGTGTGGCTGCGGGTGAACGTGGACGCCCCGCACCTGGAGATCCGGTGGCGGCGGGGCGTCCATCTGGCGGCGGCGCCGTCGGAGGCGGAGCGGGTGGCGCTGGCCGACCGGCGGTGGGCGGAGCTGCCCCGTTCGGCCGGGCGGCGCGACCTGGTCGCCAAGGACCTGGGCCGGGTCCTGTACGGCGGGCGGGTGCGGTGCGTGTCGTTCCTGTCGACGTCGGTGCGCAGCAAGGTCGCCACCAACCTGCTGTCGCAGCCGCTGAACGAGATCCCGCCCGAACGGATCTTCGGCGCCATCGCGGCGCTCACCGGGCTGGACCGGGAGCTGGAGACCGAACGCCGGTCCCGCGCCGACGAGCACCGCGAGCGCGCCAAGGCCGCCGAGGCCCGCGAGCGGCTGGCGGAGTGGGAGGCCGAGGCCGCCGCCCTGCTCACGACGTTCGACCGCCGGGACCGGGCCCGCGAGGAGGTCGCCGCCGCGCTGCGGCACTGGCGCACCCGGCAGGCCCGGCTGCTGCTGGACGCGACCGAGGCGGACGCCGCGCACACCGCCGAGCTGGCGCGGCTGCACGCCGAGACCGCCGAGCTGGCCGCCGCGATCAAGGCGGTGGACCGGGAGGTCGAGCAGCTCACCGGCGGGGCGTTGGACGAGACGCTGGCGGAGGCCGCCCGGGCGCTGGCGGAGCTGAAGGGCCGGGCCGACCGGATCGGCGAGGACAAGGCGGTCGCCCGCAACCGGCTGGAGGAGCTGCGCCGCCGGGTCGCCGCGTTGGAGGACCGCCGCCGCGAGGCCGACGACCGCGACGAGGACGCCGCCGTCAAGGAGCTGGCGGAGGCCGAGGCGCGCCGTGACGAGGCCCAGCAGCGGCTCGGGCTGGCCAAGGGTCGGCTCGCCCAGGCCGAACGCGACCTGGCGGCGACCGAGGCGGGCGAGGGCGGCGCCCCCGCGCAGATCCGCGCGCTGGCCGGGGCCGGCGTCGCCGCGATGGGCCTCCTCGACGCCATCGACCTGGCCCCCGATGCGCGGGAGCGGTGGGAGATCGCGCTGTGGCCGTACCGGGAGGCGGTCGTGGTGCCGTCCACGGACGTGCCGGCGGCGGTGGAGGCGCTGCGGTCGCTGCCCGGCTCGATGATCGTGCCCGCCGAGGGCGCGCTCACCGGCGACGCGGTGACGGAGGGGTTGCCGGCGGGTGTGGAGTGCCGGGCGGCGCTCGCGCCGTTCTTCGCGGCGCTGTCCGGCGACGACGCCCGGGGCGTCGTGGTCGTGGGCGGCTTCCCGGAGCCGGTGACCGGCCGGGTCGCCCGCGTGCAGGCCGCCCGCGCGGCGCTGGAGGCGGCCGGCGACGCGGTGGAGGCCGCCCGGGGGGACGCCGCCGACGCCTCGGCCGAGGTCGCCCTCGCGGGGCGGCGGCTGGCGGGCGCGCGGGCCGCCGCCGAGCTGGAGTCGGTGCGGGAGACCATGGCCGAGCTGCGGGAACGGCTGGAGTCCCTCGCCACCGGCGAGGCGAAGCTCGGTCCCGGACTGGGCGCGGCCGAGCAGACCGTGCGTCGGCTGCAGGCCAGGGCCGACACCCGGGCGCTGGAGGTCGATCGGCTGCGGGGACGGCGCGAGGCCCACGAGCGGACCCGCGACAAGGCCCGTGAGCAGGCCGCCGACCTGGCCGACCGAAGGGCGGCGCTCGGCGTGGAGGAGCTGCGGCGCGAGTGGGGCGCCTCCCGGGAGGCCGCCGAGGAGTGGCTGCTCGCCCTGGACGCCGACGAGCGCACCTGGACGCCCGACGAGTGGTGGCACACCGCCGAGAAGCATCTGGGCGAGGCGCTGCGGAGGGTCTTCCCGGACGGCGCGGCCGACGCGGACATGCCGGAGGAGATCCGCTTCCTGCTACGCGAGCGCGCCGAGGGCGAGGGCCGCCGCACCGAGCGGGAGCAGTCCACCTTCCCCCGGCTGGCCAAGGCTCTGCACGGCCATCTGCGGCAGCAGGAGGACTACGAGCGGCACCAGCGGCGGCAGATCGAGGTGCAGGTGTCGGCCCGCCGCATCGACATGGAGAAGGCCTCCACGGGCGCGGAGGAGGCGGCGGGCGCGGCGGCGGCCCACCGCACGGCGCTGACCGCCGCGATCCGCGCCCGGCTGCAGCGGGTGTCCGAGGAGTTCGAGAAGCTCGACCTGGCCTACGGCGGGTACGGCGCGACCCTGGACTTCCCGACCCCCGAGCCGCCCGCCGATCCCGAGCAGGAGTGGCGCTGGAAGGTCGTCCCCCGGTGGCGGCGCTCGGAGGGCCGGCGGTACGTGCCGTACAACCGGCGCGCCAACACCGCCCTGATGGACGAGAAGGCCGTGAAGCTGGTGTGCGCCGCCGCGCTGGCCGGTTCGGGCGGCGGCCGGCTGTGCCTGGTGCTGGACGAGTTGGGCCGCAACCTCGGCAAGGAGCACCGCAAGGAGGCGGTGGCGCTGTTCCGGCGGATCGGGGAGACCCACGGCATCACGGTGATCGGCGCCCTGCAGGACGACATGGAGCCGTACGCGATCGACGCGTGCGGCCAGTACGTCAAGCTGCGGCGTTCGTCCGACACGATGCCGTACAACGAGCCGCCGATCGTGGTGGGGCACGACGAGCACGAGGCCCGCGTCCGGCTCCTCGCCGAGCACGTCGGCGTCACCCGCCCGGACGCGTCGCCCTGACCGCGCCGAGGGGCCCCGCCCGCGCGGCGTTCGGCCGGGCCTTCCCGGGTGGGGCTGTCCGGTCGAGAAGCTGGAAGCCCTGCGGGCGACTCCCGAACTCCGCTCCTGCCGCTAACGTCTGAAAAGCCGGAAAGATCGGCAAGGCGAGGAGCGTGGTGTGGCGGAATGGCGGATCTCGGGTTTCCGTGAGATACGTGAGCTCGGCAGCGGCGGCCAGGGGCGGGTGGTGCTGGCCGCCCACGAGCGGTCCGGTGAGCCCGTCGCCATCAAGTACCTGACCGCCCGGGCCGTCGAGGGGAGCAGGGAACGCCTCCGGCATGAGGCGCGGATGCTCGGGCAGGTCGACAGCCCCCACGTCGCGCGCCTGTACCGCCTCGTCGAGGGCGAGCACGGCGCCGCGCTGGTCATGGAGGCCGTCGACGGCACCTCGTTGAAGGCGGTGCTGGCCGAGCACGGCGCCCTCGCGCCCGAGGCCGCGCTGGCCGTCCTCAAGGGCTCGCTGCTCGGGCTCGCCGCCGCCCACGCCGTCGGCGTCGTCCACCGCGACTACAAGCCGGCGAACGTGGTCGTCCCGGCCGACGGGCGCAGCAAGTTGATCGACTTCGGCGTCGCCGTTCCGGCGGGGGCCGCCTCGGCGGAGGGCACGCCGTTCTACATGGCCCCGGAGCAGTGGCGCGCCGAGCCGGCCGGTCCCGCGACCGACGTCTACGCGGCCACCTGCGTCTTCTACGAATGCGTCACCGGCCGCCGCCCGTACGAGGCGGCGGACCGGATCGCGCTGATGGGCCTGCACGGCACCGCCCCGATCCCGGTCGAGTCGGTGCCGGACGCGCTGCGCCCCTTGGTCGAACGCGGGATGGCCAAGAACCCCGGGGAACGGCCGGCGGGCGCGGCGGCGTTCGTCGACGAGCTCGAACAGGCCGCGCGGGCCGCCTACGGGGCCGACTGGGAGGCCCGGGGCGTGCGGACGCTCGCGGCCGCCGCCGTGGCGCTCGCCGCGCTCTTCCCCTTGGCGGCGGCCGGTCTCGCCGCCCCGGCGGCCGCCGTCGGGGCCGGGCTGTCGGCCGGCGGTGCGGCGGGTGCGGGCGGCGCGGCGGCGGGCGGGGGCCTGTTGGCGGGTACGGGCGCCAAGGTCGGCGTCGCGATCGCCACCACCGCCGTCGTCGGCGCGGCGGCCACCGGCGGGGCCCTGTACGTGAACCGGGACGACCCGGCGCCTCGGACGTTGAACGTGTCCGCCCGGACGGAGACGTACTCGCAGGCGTTCCGCGACATCAACATGGTCGTGGACCGGGCCGAGTTCGTCACCGTCAGCGGGCACCCCGACCCCGCCGTCCAGCGGCGGATCAACCGCGCCCTGCGGGCTCCGCTCGACCAGGCCATCGCGGACTATCGGCGGCACTGGGAGCAGGTCGGCCGCCGGACCGCCGGAGAGCCCTCCGGGACGCCGCTGCGGCTGACGATCGCCACCCGGTACGGCCTTCGCGGGCCGCGCCTGTTCTCGGTGCGGTACCTCGTCGACAACCCGGTCTACGCCGGGGGCGGGGTCGACCTGAGGGCCAAGTCGGTCAACGTGGAGCTGGCCACCGGCCGTGTCCTCCAGGTCGGGGACGTCTTCCAGCCCACGGCGCTGGCCGGCGGGGCGGCGGTCCTGGGCCGTCGGGTGCCCCCTCCGCCGCCGATCCCGGCCGGCGACCTGTTCTGCCGGTTCACGCCGATCAGCGGGCTCGGGCGGATCGGGGGAGCCGCCGCCGTCGCCCCCACGTTCACGCCGACGCACATGGAGTTCACCTGGACGGTCTCGGAGCTGTGCCGTGACAGCCGGACGCGCCGGATCCCGTACGAGCAGCTCAACGGTCTTCTGAAGCCCGAGGTCCTGCGTCTGGTCCGCTGAGTTCGAGCTCGTGGGCGAGGCGTTCCAGCTCGGCGCCGCCCGCCATCAACGCCGTCAGCTTCTCCCGGGTGATCTCCCCCTTGGCGTGGTGGCCGATGGCGCGGCCCCGGTTGAGGATGAGGAACCGGTCGCCCACCAGATGCGCGTGGTGGGGGTTGTGGGTGACGAAGACGACGCCGAGGCCGCGTTCCCGGGCCTGGACGACGTAGCGCAGCACCATCCCGGCCTGCTTGACGCCGAGCGCGGCGGTCGGCTCGTCCAGCACCAGCACGCGGGCGCCGAAGTGGACGGCGCGGGCGATGGCCACGCACTGGCGTTCGCCGCCGGACAGGGTGCCGACGGGCCGGTCCACGTCGCGCAGGTCGATGCCCATCCGCAGCAGTTCGGCCCTGGCGGTGCGCCGCATGAAGGGGATGTCCAGGCGGCCGGGGCCCTTGCGCACCTCGGAGCCGAGGAAGAAGTTGCGCCAGACCGGCATCAGGGGGACCACGGCCAGGTCCTGGTAGACGGTCGCGATGCCCAGGTCGAGGGCCTCGCGGGGCGACCCGAGGACGACCGGGCGACCCCGGACCTCGTAGGTCCCCGCGTCGTGCCGGTGGAGGCCCGCGATGATCTTGATGAGGGTGGACTTGCCCGCCCCGTTGTCGCCGAGCACGCAGGTCACCGCGCCCGCGTCGACCTCCGTGGAGACGTCCCGCAGGGCGATGACGTGGCCGTGGCTCTTGCCGACGTCGGTCAGCCGGATCAGCGGCGCGCTCACCGGCCCGCCCCCACCCTGCGTCGCACGGCCAGGTTGACGACGGTGGCGAGCAGCAGCATCGCCCCCAGCCAGAACTTGAACCAGTCGGGATCCCACTGCGCGTAGACGATGCCCTTGTTGGTCATCCCGAAGATGAGGGCCCCGATGGCGGCGCCGATCGCGGAGCCGTACCCACCGGTCAACAGACAGCCGCCGATCACCGCGCAGATGATGTAGAAGAACTCGTTGCCCACACCCTCGCCGGACTGCACGGAGGCGTACGCGAAGAGCAGGTGCATCCCGGAGAACCACGCGGTGAAGGCCACCCCCATGAACAGCGCCACCTTCGTGCGGGCCACCGGTACGCCGACCGCTCGGGCGGCCTCGGGAGCCCCGCCGCCGGCGAAGATCCAGTTGCCCGCCCGGGTCCGCAGCAGCAGCCAGGTCGCCGCCGCCACGAACACGAGCCACCACACCACGGTCACGTTGACGCGGACGTCCCCGACGTCCAGGTCCGCGGCGAACACCGCCCGCGCCGCGGCGAACCCGTCCATGTCCCGGATGGAGTCGGTGGCCACCCCGCCGGTGATCATCTTGGTGACGCCGAGGTTGGCGCCCGCCAGCATGAAGAACGTCGCGAGCGTGACGATGAAGCTCGGCAGTCCGGTCCGGACGCACAGCAGCCCGTTGACGAGGCCCAGCGCCAGCGTCACCACCAGCGAGACCGCCACCCCGACCCAGACGTTGAGGGAGAGCTGGTAGGCGACCGTCGCCGCGACCAGCGCGCCGGTCGTGACCATCACGCCGGCCGACAGGTCGAACTCGCCGCCGATCATCAGCAGCGCCACCGACACGGCCATGATCCCGAACGTCGAGGCCGCGTACAGCACCGTCGACAGCGAGCCCGCCCGCAGGAACGTGTCGGCCACCAGCGAGAAGAACACGAACAGCGCGACCGCGCCCAACAGCGCCCCGACCTCGGGCCGCCCCGCCCACCGCCTCGACGTCGACCCGCTCATCGCGTGCCCCGCGCGGCGAAGGGCGCGACGGTGTCGGCGTTGGCGCGGGTCACGACGGCGGGGCCGGTGAGGACGGGCCGTCCGCCGCCGATCACGTTGCCGTTGACCTTCAGCAGCCACAGCGCGTCGACGGCCAGGTATCCCTGTAACCAGGGCTGCTGGTCGACGGCGAACGCGACGGCCCCGTCCCGGATGGAGGAGATCAGGTCCCTGCTCATGTCGAAGGTGCCGATCCCGGCGGAGGAGCCGGCCTCCTTGACGGACTGCACGGCGGTCGCGGCGAACGGCGCGCCGAGCGTGAGCACCCCGTCGACGGCGGAGTCGGCCTGGAGCTTGGCGGTGAGGGACGACCTGACCTGCGGCATGGTGGTGCCCTGCACGTACAGGTTCTCCATCGGGCCGCCGAAGGTCCGCGCGGCCCCGGCGCAGCGGCCCTCCAGGCCCACGTTGCCCTGCTCGTGGACGACGCAGACGGCCCGCCGCGCGCCGATCCGCCGCAGCTCGCGGCCGGCGGCCTCGCCGGCGACGACCTCGTCCTGACCGAAGTGGGCCACCGCGCCGAGCCGCGCGGACTCGGCGGCGCCGGAGTTGACGGAGACCACGGGGATCCTCGCGGCGACGGCCTGGCGCACCACGTCGCGCAGCGCGTCGGGCTTGGCGAACGTGACGACGACGCCGTCCACCCGCTGGTCGACGGCGGTCCGCACGAGCTGGGCCTGCTCGCCGCCGTCGGGGTCGGCCGAGTAGAGCAGCTCCACGTCGTCCTTGGCGGCGGCGGCCTCAGCGCCCTTGCGGACGATGTCCCAGAAGGCGTCGCCGGGCCCGGAGTGGGTGATCATCGCGATCCTGAGGCGGGGGCCGGATCCGACCCCGACGTCGGCGGCCTCGTCCTCGGCCCTCTTGCCGCCGGAGCCGCTGCACCCGCCGAGCAGGAGCGCCATGACGGCGACGCCTCCGGCTAAGCCATGCCTCCGCTTCATCCGTTCTCCGTCCTCACAGTCCTCACAGGTGGTGGCGCTGCTTCCGCTTGTCCTCGACGTAGCGGGCGCGGGCCTCGCGCACCGGCCGCCGCCCGGACACCTCCGCGACGGGCACGTCCCACCAGGCGTCCCCGTCCGGGGGCCCCACCGTGGGGTCGGTCTCCACGTGGACGACGGTGGTGCGGTCGGCGGCCTTCGCCTTGCGGAGCGCGTCGCGGAACTCGTCCACGGTGGCCGCGCGCAGCACGTCGGCGCCGAGGCTGGCGGCGTTCGCGGCCAGGTCCACGGGCAGGACGTCGCCGTCGAGGCCCGACCCGGTGCGGTACCGGTAGCGGGTGCCGAACCGCTCCGCGCCCACCGACTCCGAAAGGTTGCCGATCGAGGCGAAGCCGTGGTTCTGCACCAGGACGACGACGAGCTTCACACCCTCCTGGACGGCGGTCACCAGCTCCTGCGCCATCATCAGGTACGACCCGTCGCCGACGAGGACGAACACCTCGCGATCCGGCTGGGCCATCTTGACCCCGAGGCCCCCGGCGATCTCGTAGCCCATGCAGGAGAAGCCGTACTCGACGTGGTAGCCCTTGGGGTCGCTCGGCCGCCACAGTCTGTGCAGGTCGCCGGGCATGGACCCGGCGGCGCACACCACCACGTCGCGGGGCCCGGCCTCCTCGTTCACCACACCGATGATCTCCGGCTGGGACGGCAGGGGGCCGTGCCCGAGGTGATGGGCGTGGTCGACGGCCGCGTTCCATCGGGCGGTCAGCGCGGCGGTCTCCTCGCGGTAGGAGTCCGGCACCGACCAGCCGTCCAGCGCCCCCCGCAGCGCGGCGAGCCCGGCCCGCGCGTCGGCGACGAGCATCTCGCCCGCGTGCTTGGCGGCGTCGAACGCGGCGACGTTCAGGTTGACGAACCGGACGCCGTCACGGGCGAACGCGCTGCGCGAGGCGGTCGTGAAGTCGGTGTAGCGGGTCCCGACGCCGATCACCACGTCGGCGTCGCGGGCGAGCGTGTTGGCGGCGGTGGTGCCCGTCGCGCCGATCGCCCCGACCGCCGAGGGGTGCTCCCAGTGCAGCGCGCCCTTGCCCGCCTGGGTCTCGCCCACCGGCACGCCGGTCGCCTCGGCGAACGCGGCCAGCTCCTCGCTCGCGCCCGAGTAGATCACCCCTCCCCCGGCGACGATCAGGGGCCGCTCGGCCGAGCGGATCAGCTCGGCGGCCCGTGCCAGTGCGGCGGGCTCGGGCACCGGACGGCCCACGTGCCACACCCGCCGGGCGAACAGCTCGTCCGGCCAGTCGTACGACTCGGCCTGCACGTCCTGCGGCAGCGCCAGCGTGACCGCGCCGGTCTCGGCCGGGTCGGTCAGCACCCGCATCGCGGCCAGCAGCGCCGACGGGAGCTGCTCGGGCCGGTTGATCCGGTCCCAGAACCGCGACACCGGCTTGAAGCAGTCGTTGACCGACACGTCGTACGAGCGGGGATCCTCCAGCTCCTGGAGCACCGGGTTCGCCACCCGGGTGGCGAAGACGTCGCCGGGCAGCAGCAGCACCGGGATGCGGTTGACGGTGGCCAGCGCCGCCCCTGTCACCATGTTGGTGGCGCCGGGCCCGATCGAGGTGGTGCAGGCGAACGCGCGCAGCCGGTCGTGCGCCCGCGCGTATCCGACCGCCGCGTGCACCATCGCCTGCTCGTTGCGCGCCTGGTGGTACCGCAGATCGTCGCCGTACTCCTGGAGCGCCTGTCCGACACCCGCCACGTTGCCGTGCCCGAAGATGCCGAAGCATCCGGCGAAGAACCGCTGCTCCACGCCGTCCCGCTCCGACCACTGCGCCGCCAGGAACCGGACGATCGCCTGCCCTACGGTGAGCCTCATCGCCTTCCCTCCACGCCCTCGGCCGACGTCATGGGGAGCCTCGCGTCCATGGGCTGACCCGCCCAGGTGGAACGCACCCACGCGTGCGCAGGGTCGTCACAGATCAGCCACGCCCGCTCGGGGGCCGGGCCCGCCATCACGTTCAGGTAGTACATGTCGTAACCGGGGGCCGCCATCGAGGGCCCGTGCCAGCCGTGCGGGATGAGCACGGTGTCGCCGGAACGGACCTCCTTCAAGACGTCGGTGGTGCCGTAGACCCGCTGGTAACCCATCCCCGGGCCGTTCGGGCCGTCCCCGATCTCGAAGTAGTAGATCTCCTCCAGGACGCACTCCCCCGGGCGTTCCTCGTCGTGCTTGTGCGGCGGGTACGACGACCAGTTGCCCGCCGGGGTCAGCACCTCGCACGCGATCAGCCTGTCGGCGTACGGGAACGCCTCCGGGGTGCAGAAGTTGTTGACCTGACGGCCGGCCTGCCCCGCGCCGCGCAACTCCACCGGCACGTCCTCGGCCGGACCGTACCGGGCGCTCAGCCGGTTCTCGCACCGCGCCGACGGGAGCGCGAACCGACCGCCGCCCGCCGACGTGACCGTGACCCGGGCGTCCCTGGGGGCGTACACGAAGTCGCTCACCCGGGAGAACACGCTCTCGCGACCCGCCACCCGGAACGTCTCGCCGTCCACCGTGACGGAGCACGAACCCGACAGCGGCAGCACCAGCAGCTCGTCGTCGCCGGTGTCCAGCGTCCGGTCCTCCCCCGGCGCGAGGTCCCAGACCCGCAGTCCGGAGTACGCCCACCCGGCGCTCTCGGGGGTGATCACGGTCACAGCAGCTCCACGGCGGCGTCGACGGCGGCGGCCACGTCGTCGTCGGGCGGGTACAGCAGGGCGCGGCCGACGACGAGACCGCGCACCGACGGCAGCGACAGCGCCTTCTGCCAGGCGGGCAGCGCGCTGTCGACCCGCAGCTCCCCGCCGAGGAGCAGGGCGGGCAGCGACGAGGCCGCCATCACCCGCTCCATGTCGGGGACCACGGGCACCTTGAGCCAGGTGTACGCCGAGGTGTTGCCCAGCCCGGAGGCGATCGACACCGCCCGGATCATCGCCTCCGGCGTGAGGAGGTTGCGCACCCGCCCACCCGGCCCCGCCCGATGACTGCAGAACGGCTCGACCATCGCCATCCGCCGGGCCGCCGCCAGCTCCGACACGGCGTGCGCGCACGCCTCCAGCGTGCGGGCGGTGGCCGGGTCGGCGTCGTCCAGCCGCAGCAGCATCTTGCCGCCGTCCAGGCCGGCCGCCGCGATCGAGGCCGCGTCGTAGGCGGTGAACCGGTCGTCGATCTCGAACGAGGCGCCCGCCAGCCCGCCCCGGTTCATCGAGCCGATCACGATCTTGCCGTCGAGAGCGTCGAGCAGCAGCAGGTCGTCGATGACGTCCGGCGTGCCCAGCACCCCGTCGACACCGGGCCGCGCCAGCGCGGCGCACAGCCGTTCCAGCAGCTCGCGGCGGTCGGCCATGGCCAGCGGGGCGTCCCCGGCGCCCAGCGACCCGCGGGCCGGGTGGTCGGCCGCCACGATCATCAACCGGCCGCCGGGACCGACCGGGCGCTCCCGGCGTTCCCGCCGCGCGGCGGCCTCGGCGACCGCCTCCGGGCGGGTGACGCGGAGCTCGGTCAGCTCCTCGAATCGGCGCGCGAACACTAGTGGTCCCTTCCGAGCAGTCGTTCCACCTGTGCGGTGGTGGGCATGGCGGGCGAGCAGGCCAGCTCGGACGCGACGATCGCGCCCGCCGCGTTGGCGAACCGCACGGTCCGTTCCAGGTCCCAGCCGGCGAGCAGGCCGTGGCACAGCGCGCCGCCGAACGCGTCGCCGGCGCCCAGCCCGTTGACCACCTCGACCTCCACCGGCGGGACCTCGGCGACCTCGTCGGCGGTCACGGCCAGCACACCCTTGGGACCCTGCTTGACGACGGCCAGTTCGACGCCGCGTTCCCGCAGCGCGGCGGCGGCCCGGTGCGGGTCCCGC
Source organism: Thermomonospora umbrina (assembly GCF_003386555.1). Classification (GTDB taxonomy): domain Bacteria; phylum Actinomycetota; class Actinomycetes; order Streptosporangiales; family Streptosporangiaceae; genus Thermomonospora; species Thermomonospora umbrina. The sequence continues at coordinate 560,756 of NZ_QTTT01000001.1, forward strand.
TCGCCCACCGCCACCTCGCACTCGTCGAGGTTGCCGACGGCGACGGTCGCGTACCGCAGCGCCTCGCCCGCCCAATGGCGGGCCTCCTCCGGGGAGTCCCAGAACATCGGCCGGTAGTCCAGGTCGATCACGGTGACGCCGCCCTTACGGGAGGCCAGCGCCGCGAGCGTCGCGTCCCTGCTGGGCTGCTCCGACAGACCGGTCAGCGTGACCCACAGGATCCGCGCCGCCCCGATCGCCGCCAGGTCCAGCTCCTCCGGGCGGATCTCCATGTCCGGGGCCTTCGGGTACCGGTAGAAGTACAGCGGGAAGTCGTCGGGCGGATGGATCTCGCAGAACGCCAGCGGCGTCGGCAGCCCCGGCACCTCGGACACGAACCGGTCGTCGACCCCGTACTCGCGCAGCGCCCGCCTGATGTACCGGCCGAAAGGGTCCGCCCCCGTCCTCGTGATCACCGCCGCGCGCCGACCGTACCGGGCGGCGGCCACCGCCACGTTGGTGGGGCTGCCGCCGAGGTATTTGCCGAACGTCTCGACGTCCTCCAACCCCACGCCGATCTGCTGCGGGTAGATGTCCACGCTGACCCGGCCCATGGTGATCAGATCATCGGGCGCCATCGGCCACCTCGCGCAGCAGCCGCAGGCCCGTGCGCACATCTTCGACCGGGCCCGTCCCCGCCGGGGGCTCCGCGTCGATGATGGTGTCCTGCTCCATCACGTACCAGCCCTCGTAGCCGGACTCCTCCAGGACGGCGACCATCCCGGCGATGTCGATGTGCCCCTCGCCCAGGGGTCGGTACATGCCCTGCCGCACGCCCTCGGTGTACGCCAGGGAGCCCTCGCGCACCTGATGGGCGAGCACCGAGTCGACGTCCTTGAGGTGGACGTGCGCCACCCGGTCCGGCACCGTCCGCACCAGGGACTGCAGGTCGACGCCGCCGATGTACATGTGGCCCGTGTCCAGGCACAACGGGACGTCCGAGCCGTCCAGCACGCGTTCGACCTCGATCCGCGTCTGCACGACCGTGCCCACGTGCGGGTGCAGGGCGGCCACGTGACCGCGCGACGCCGCGAGCCCCGCGACGGCGTCGAGGTTGGCCAGCAGCGTCACCCAGTGCTTGGTCTCCAGGTCGGGGCGCTCGTCGTACCCGTCCAGGCCCGTCGCGGCGGCGAGCACGAGCGGCGTGCCCTCCCCCAGCGCGTCCAACGCCGCCGCGACCTCCGGCAGCGGATCACGGTCGGGGTCATGGAGCACCACGGGGACGAACCCGCCCGCCAGCACGAGCCCGTACTCGCCCAACAGCCGGGCGCGCCGCCGGGGATCCACCGGGAGGAACCCCTCGGGCCCCAACTCCGTGGCGTGCAGCCCCAGGTCCCGCATCTCCCCGAGCACCCGGGTCATCGACATCCAGTGCCCCCACCCGGGCACCTCGCACACACCCCACGAGATCGGCGCCCCGGACACCCTCTCCATCAACGACCCCACAGACCCTCCCTCGTTCGCGGCCACGCACGCCTTCCCGCGCTCATCGGCCTCCCACCGTCTTCGCATCCCCCGGACCGCCCCCGACGGGACGTGCCCCGCCGCGAGACCCCCGACTCACCGGATCCCCGCGCGCTCACGGACCTCGGCGATCGTCACCGGCCCGCCCCTTCGGCGGGACAGGTCGCACGCCTCCGCCACGAGGAACGCCTCCAGGGCCTGCGCGGGCGGGCACGGGTTGTCCCGCCGCCCCGCCGCCAGCTCGACGAAGGCGGCCAACTCGGCGTCGTAGGCGTCGGCGAAGCGCTCCAGGAAGCCGCTGTACGGGGCGGCGGGACCGGGAGCGCCCACGGGGGTGAGGGGGGTGTGCTCGTCGAGGCCGGCGACGACCCCGTCCTTGGAGCCGAAGACCTCCAGCCGGACGTCGTAACCGGCGGCGTTGTAGCGGGAGGCGGACGCGGTGGCGACGGTGCCGTCGTCCAGCACGAGCAGGGCCGTGGCGGTGTCCACGTCCCCGAACTCACCGAAGTAGGCGTCGCCCCTGTTGGCCCCCACGGCCATCACCTGGAGCACCTCGCGTCCGGTGACGTAGCGGATCGCGTCGTAGTCGTGGACCCCGCAGTCGCGGAACAGCCCGCCGGAGCCGGGCACGTACTCCCGGGGCGGCGGCGCGGGGTCGAACGTGCAGGACCGCAGCGTGTGGATCCAGCCCAGCCGGCCGGAGGCCACCGCCTCCCGCACGGCCCGGTGCCCGGCGTCGAACCGTCGCTGGAAGCCGACCTGAACGGGCGCGTCCCCGATGGCCGCCAGCACTTGGACCGTTCCAGAAAGGTCGCCGGCGAGGGGCTTCTCACAGAACACCGGCATCCCGGCCCGGACCGCCCGCACCACCAGGTCCGCGTGCGCGTCCGTGGCGGCGGCCACGACCAGCCCGTCCAACCCGGCACCCGGGGCGAACAGGGCGTCCACCGCCTCCTCCACCACGATCTCCGCACCGCCCGCCGCGCCCACAGGGCGGCCGGCCGCCCTCGCGACGCCGCCCGCGCCCTCGGCCCCGGCCGCGCCCCTGGCGCGGCCCGCGGCGGTCCCGACGCCACCGGTGCTCGCGCCCCCGGCCACGCCCCCTCGGCGGCTCGCATCCCTCGGGGTGTCGGGCGAGCCCTCGCCTCGGCCCGCCGCGCCGGCGGCAGCGCCCGTCGTCCCACTCGCCGCACCGGCGACGCCGGAGCGGGCGGACAGCAGGGCGCCGAGGGCGCGGGCGCGTTCCGGGTCGGCGTCGGCCAGGACCAGCGCGTCGACTCCGGGCAGGGTCCGCAGGGTCTCCGCGTGGCGCGCCCCTATGCGTCCCGCTCCTGCCAGCCCGATCCTCATGAACGTCCTCCGTCCGGTGCGTCCCCCGACGTTGCGGCCTTGCGGTGGGAATGGCCCGAGTCTCGTGGACCGTTCCACGACTGTCAAACATTTGTCCTGACATCATGAGATAATGACTTGTCCGTAATCGACCAGGAGAGGGGGGCCAGGTGGGGGACGCCCAGGTCAGGGTGGATCGCAACAGCCCTGTTCCGCTGTACTTCCAGGTGTCCCAGCAACTGGAGGCCGCCATCCGCGACGGCACGCTCCCCCCGGGATCCCGGCTGGCCAACGAGGTCGCGCTGGCCGAGCGCTGGGGGCTGTCGCGCCCGACCGTGCGGCAGGCCATCGCGCACCTGGTCGACATGGGCCTGCTGGTGCGCAAGCGCGGCGTCGGCACGCAGGTGGTGCAGCCCCAGGTGCGCCGGCCCATCGAGCTGACCAGCCTCTACGACGACCTGGCGGCGGCCGGGCAGGAGCCCCGCACCGAGGTCCTGGAGTGCACCCGCGTTCCCGCCGACGAGGACGTCGCCCGGGAGCTGGCGCTGCAGCCCGGAGCCGACGTCCTGCGGCTGCGGCGGCTGCGCCTGACCGGGGACGAGCCGCTCGCCCTGATGACCAACCACCTGCCGGCGGGGCTGCTGGAGCTGACACCCGAGGCCCTGGCCGACAACGGCCTGTACGCGACGCTGCGGGCCGCCGGGATCAACCTGCGGATCGCCCACCAGACCATCGGCGCGCGTCCGGCCACCTCGGCCGAGGCCAGGTTCCTGGACGAGCACCGGGGCACGCCGCTGCTCACCATGACCCGTACGGCGTTCGACGACAAGGGCTCGGCGGTCGAGTACGGCAGTCACGTTTACCGGGCCACCCGTTATTCCTTCACCCTCACGCTCGTGGAGCGCTGAGGCGCCGGCGACCGCCCGCATAGTCGCGCTCCGCGGGGGCACAGCGCCTCCGTAACACCAACTCCAGAACAGGGAGCAGAGCGTGCTCGCGTCGGCCGAACCCCCCACGACCGCCCCCCACGACCGCAGCCCCCTCCGGCACGGGATCGTTCTCGTGCTCCGAGCGCTCGGAGTGCTGATCGCGCTCGGCGTGCTCGGCGTCTTCTCGTACTACGCGGCGCGTCTGACCCTGAGCCCCGTCGAGGACAACGGCCAGGCCGGCGGCAACACCGACCCCGGCGACTCGCTGCGCTTCTACCTCGACCGCCCCGGCCCGGACGCGCTCCGCCAACTCGGCGGCAACCTCGCCCTACTGGCCCCGCTGGGCGTGCTGCTGCCCGTGGTCTTCACCCGGCTGCGCGGGCCGCTGCGGCTGGCGCTGATCGGCGCCCTGCTGTCGCTGGCGATCGAGACCGTGCAGGGCGCCGTGGTCCTGGGTCGGGCGTTCGACGTGGACGACGTGATCCTCAACACCGCCGGGGTCGTCCTGGCGTACCTGGTGGCGGGTCGATGGATCTCCCGTCTCGTGCGCGGCGCCGACTGAGCCGGCGGTCGTCGCGCCGCACCGGGCGGCCCGACGTGGCGGACGCCACATCGACGATCACCCGCCGTCAGGAACACGGTGGATCCCCCGTACGTCCCACAGTGGGGTGGAACGGAGCAGGGCCCCTCGCCTGGGGTGGGCGAGGGGCCCTGTGTCCTTTCCGCCGGAGGATCAGGCCGCGACGACGGCCTGGGTGGCCGGTTCGAGGGCCAGTTCCAGGACCTCCCGGACGTCGCTCACCGCGAACACCGTGAGCTGCTCCAGGACGTCGGCCGGGACGTCGTCCAGGTCGGGCTCGTTCCGCTTCGGGATGAGGACGGTGGTGATCCCGGCGCGGTGGGCGGCCAGCAGCTTCTGCTTGACGCCGCCGATGGGCAGGACCCGGCCCGTGAGGGAGACCTCCCCGGTCATCGCCACGTCGGAGCGGACGAGCCGTCCCGAGAGCAGCGACGCCAGCGCCGTGGTCATCGTGACACCCGCGCTCGGACCGTCCTTGGGCACCGCCCCGGCCGGCACGTGGACGTGGACGCCGCGGTCCTTCAGGTCGCCGACCGGCAGCTCCAGCTCGGCGCCCCGCGACCGGAGGTAGCTCAGCGCGATCCGCGCCGACTCCTTCATCACGTCGCCGAGCTGGCCCGTCAGCGTCACGCCCGTGTCGCCGGTCTCCGGGTCGGCCAGCGACGCCTCGATGTAGAGGACGTCACCGCCCGTTCCGGTCACCGCCAGGCCGGTCGCCACACCGGGCACGCCGGTGCGCCGCTCGGACTCGCCGAGCGCGATCTCCGGCGTGAACCGGGGTCGGCCCAGGTACTCCTTCAGGTCGGCGGCGCCGATCTCGACGGGCAGCGCGGACGTCTCCAACGCCACGTTCGCGGTGACCTTCCGCAGCACCCGGGCGATCGCCCGCTCCAACGAGCGGACCCCGGCCTCGCGGGTGTACTCGCCCGCCAGCAGCCGCAGCGCCGCCTCGTCGAACGTCGCCTCGTTCGGCTCCAGGCCCGCCTTCTCCAGTTGGCGGGGCAGCAGGTGGTCGCGGGCGATGGTGATCTTCTCGTCCTCGGTGTAGCCGTCGAGCTCCACCAGCTCCATGCGGTCCAGCAGCGGTCCGGGGATGGACTCCAGCACGTTCGCGGTCGCGAGGAACAGCACGTCCGACAGGTCGAGCTCCACCTCCAGGTAGTGGTCCCGGAACGTGTGGTTCTGCGCCGGGTCCAGCACCTCCAGCAGCGCGGCGGTCGGGTCGCCCCGGTAGTCCGCGCCCACCTTGTCGATCTCGTCCAGCAGCACGACCGGGTTCATCGAGCCGGACTCGCGGATCGCCCGCACGATCCGGCCGGGCAGCGCGCCGACGTAGGTGCGCCGGTGGCCGCGGATCTCCGCCTCGTCCCGGACGCCGCCGAGCGCGACCCGCACGAACTTTCGGCCCATGGCGCGGGCCACGGACTCGCCGAGGGACGTCTTGCCGACCCCGGGAGGCCCGGTCAGCGCGAGCACGGCCCCCGAACGCCGTCCGCCCACGACCCCGAGGCCCCGGTCGGTGCGCCGCTTGCGGACGGCCAGGTACTCGATGATCCGCTCCTTGACGTCGTCCAGGCCCGCGTGGTCGGCGTCCAGGATCGCCCGCGCGCCCGCGATGTCGTACGCGTCCTCGGTGCGCTCGTTCCACGGGATGTCCAGGACGGTGTCCAGCCAGGTGCGGATCCAGCCGCTCTCCGGGGAGGCGTCGGACGCCCGCTCCAGCTTGTCGACCTCCTTGAGCGCGGCCTCGCGGACCTTCTCGGGGAGATCGGCGGCCTCGATGCGCGCCCGGTAGTCGTCCTCCTCGTCGGCCGGGTCGCCGTTCAGCTCCGCCAGCTCCTTGCGGACGGCGGCCAACTGCTGCCGCAGCAGGAACTCCCGCTGCTGCTTCTCCATCCCCTCCTGAACGTCCTTGCGGATGGTCTCGGCCACGTCCACCTCGGCCAGGTGGTCGCGCGCCCAGCCGATCACCAGCTCCAACCGCTCGACCACGTCCGGGGTCTCCAGCACCTCCACCTTCTGCTCGGTGGACAGGTACGGGGCGTAGCCGGCGTTGTCGGCCAGCGCCGACGGGTCGTCGATCTGCTGGACGACGTCCACCACCTGCCAGGCGCCGCGCTGCTGGAGGATGGCGCTCACCAGGCCCTTGTACTCCTTGGCCAGCTCCTCGGCCCGCGCCCCGGCCGCCGGGACGGCGACCTGCGCGCCCTCCACCCACAGGGCGGCCCCCGGCCCGGTGGTCCCGGTCCCGATCCGAACGCGCGCCACACCGCGCACCACCGCGCCGGGCCCGCCGCCGGGCAGCCGGCCCTCCTGCTCGATCACTCCGAGGGTGCCCACGGCGGCGTACCGCCCGTCCACCCGCGGCACCAGCAGCACCCGGGGCTTGCCCGCCGACCGGATGCCCGGCCCCCGCGTCCGCTCGACGGCCCGCGCCGCCTCCACGGCGGCCCGCACCTCACCGTCCGACAGATCCAGCGGCACGACCATCCCGGGGAGCACGACCTCGTCGTCCAGGGGCAGCACCGGCAGCGTCAGGGTCTCGCTCATGACCAGCTCTCCATCGCTCGGGGGCACTCAACCGTAAGTTGAGTCATCCACACTCAAGAAAACGGAGCAGCCGTTTGTTTCCACTCCCACGTTCGCTCTCAGCGATCACCCACCCGGAGGTGCGGTGTCCGGTGTCCGCCCGGTACTCGCGGTGGGCCCGACGCCCTGGCCGTCACCTCACCACGCGGTACTTCACGTGCGTCACGCCCGGCGCCTCGATCGCCCGCACCTGCTCCAGGCCGATCTGCGGCGACAGGTCGTTCAGCAGGCGCGCCCCGCCGCCGAGGATGACCGGCACCACGTGCAGCTCGAGTTCGTCGAGCAGCCCGGCCGCCAGGAACTGGTCGATCGTCTGGGCGCCGCCGTGGATCATGACGTCCCCGCCCCCGGCCGCCTCGCGCGCCTGCTCGTGGGCCGACTCGATCCCGTCGGTGACGAAGTAATACGTGGTGTCCGAGAGGGTCAGCGGCTCGCGCGGATGGTGGGTGAGCACGAACGTCGGGACGTGGAACGGCGGTTCCTCCCCCCACCAACCCGTCCACGACTCGTCCCACGGCCCGGTGCGACCGCCGCCGAAGAACATGTTGCGTCCCATGATCCCGGCGCCGACGTTGGCCTGCCTCTCCTCCATGACCTGCGTGCTGGCGTTGACCTCGCCGCCCTCCTCGCCGTGCGCCCGTCGCCACGCGTCGAGCGGGACCACCCAGCCGTGCAGCCCCTCCCCGCCCTCGCCGAGCGGGTTCTCCAGGCTCTGGTCGGGCCCTGCCACGTACCCGTCGACCGAGATCGAGATGTCGGCGCGAAACTTGCTCATCATTCCTCCATGGTCAGCTCCGGCGGCTGTCGAGAGGTTGGACAAGCGGGCCCCCCGAAACTCATCGGTCCGACGAGTACCCTCCTCGAGGCGCCCCCACCGAGAGTCCGCGGTGACCGACTCCGCAAGGTGGAGGTGAACGGCCGAGACGGCCCGCCCCAAGGCACATTGCCGCCCGCCGGGCATCCGCCCCCATCGGCGAGACGAGACGCAAGGCCGTCCGACGGCGTTCGCCTAGATTGATCACGTGAGCGAAGACCGCGCCGACGCGCCCGGCGCACCGGCGCACCGCTACGTCGGCCCGGCCGAGATCCGCGGCCAGGTCCACCCCGACCGCCGCGAGCACCCGATCACCTCGCACGACGACCTCGCCGCCTGGTTGACGGGGCGCACCGAGCAGCGCCCGGACGAACCGTTCACCTTCGTCATCGACCTGAACGAAACCCTGCTCCTGGCCCCGCAACGCAGCGAACACGTCGCCTGCGCGGGCGGCGAACCCGTGCTCGGCGCAGGCGAGATCACCTTCACCCCGGCCACCGGCCGCTGGACGGTCTGCGAGATCAGCAACCAGTCGACCGGCTACTGCCCCGACGTGACGACCTGGCCGGCGGTTCAGGCCGCCCTCGACCGCGCGGGCCTCGACCACCCGCCCGCGTTCACCCATCCGATCACCTTCCGCCGCTGCCCCCGGTGCCGCGAACGCAACATCGTCAAGGACGAGCACTACGTCTGCGCACTCTGCGACGCGCCGCTGCCCAACACCTGGAACCTGGACCGGCCGGACGACCACCCCACCGAAACCGCGACGTAAGCCCTGAACAAAGTCGGCCGACGGTGTTCCCTCAGCCTCACGCGCCTGGCAGGAGCAGACAGCACCTGGAACGGGCAAGTCCGGATCTCCGGTGCTCCCGAACGGGGAGCCGAGTGACCGGCTGTCGAGACCGGCGGCGGGCCAGCGGTGCCGCGCGCCGGTCGGGCGTTCCGCTTCATCGCGGACATCGACACCAGGTAACTCGTGCCGCTGCGGGAGCCACGGGACGACGGTCGGCGGCCATGGTGATCCCGGTAGGGACGGCCACCGGCCCGAGCGCGATCATCTCGTGCCCGCGCGCCGGTGCTCCACCGACCGCCCGGCCCGCGACGCCGAAGGCGATCACTGCGACCCCGTCCTCATCGTCCCGTCACGCGGACTCCGCGGAGCGGGCGCGGATTTCGGCGCGTCCGCCGGTGCCGTTCGGGTGGGCGGAACGCGGCGCAGGCGTCGTGACGAACCACCGCAAAGCCGATGCGGACCCCGCTGACCTGCGAACGGCACTCTCGGAGAGTTCCACGAATCTTCGTTGACCTGCGTTTACGGACCCATGACCCCCGGGTACCTACAGCAACGAGACGACGACGCAGGGTGATGGAGAGGTCTCGGGGCGGCAAAGACGCCCCGCTCCGTGCCCTGACCGAGGAGGGCCGGATGGGGCGCACGACACGACCGGGGGCGTGGTGCAGGCGCCCGCGGTGCGGCGGGCGCCCCGCCGAGACCCCTCCACCAGACCAGGTCCGGACGGCCGAGGATGTTCGCGGCCCGACGCTCCCCCGCACCGCACGCCGGCCCGACGCGCGCGTCGCGTCGGTCACCCCCAGTGCACGGCGGTCGTGGTGCAGGCGTCGGCCGGCGACACACCTCGGATCCTCGGCCGTCCCGGACCGGTTCGCGATCCACGCGCCCTGGTCGCCCGCGCGGTCTCCCGCGGGCGGCCGGCGATCAGCGGACGCCGGTGCCGTACGCCCCCGCGGCACCGGCGTCCGGCCCCACCGGCTCCGTGTCCGGCGACGCCGCCGGACCGACGGATCCGCGACACAGACCTCGGGGTGGCGTCTCTGGCCCGGCACGCCACCCCGAGCCCAACGGCCGGCCCGCCCGACGGCCCGGTTTCGCGCCGGATCCGGGAGCGGCGGGCGCGGACCGACCCCGGTCCCCGGTCGGCGGCCCCGGCGCACCCGGGCGGGCCCCGGTCCCCGCGAGCGCGAGGGGAGGTGATCGCATAGCCGACCGGACGCGCCCTTGAACGGCGCTGGTGGACCGGCCCGGAACGCACCGGCCCGGCCGCCTCGAGCGATCACTTCGACCGTTGCGACCCCTGACCCGCGGAGACCCCGTCTCCGCGGGTTTCCCCTGCCGCCACCCTCTCCCGGCCCCAGTCAGGTCCACACGATCAGGTGCCGCACGATCCAGATGCAGCCCGATCCTGCACATGCTCGGGGCACCGCCTGTAGTGACCCGACCGAAGGCACCGCCATCCGGGTAGCCGCGAATCGGACGACGCAACACGACCCGAGTGCCGCACAACCTATGTGCGATCTCGTCGCCGCCGTCGCCGCCGACCACCCCCTGGCCCGCCGCGACGGGCCCGCCGCGCTGGGCGAACCGGCCGGACCGGACCTGCTGCTGTGGCCGCGCCGCGCCGCGCCGCCCCCGCCTGCGCGACGCCGTCCGCGACCTCGCCAACGCGCTGCGCGCCCACGCCGACCGCCCCGCACCGCCCGCCCCCGATCCGGGTAACGACCTCAGAAGCCGCCACCGGCAGTGCCGCGGCCCAAAGCACGGCCGTCACGGCAACCCCGGACAAGGCGACGCGGAACACACAACACGATCCCAGTGCCGCACATTCAGCGCCCAACGCGCTTCGGGCAACGAGTTGGGAGGCCGCGACCTGCGGTGACGCGACCGGAGAGCAGCGCCGTCAGCGGAGATCGCAGGGCGGGCGGTGCAGAGCGGCGCGGGGTGGGGTGCGGCGGCCTCGGATGCGGTGGTGAACGGCCAGGTGCTGAAGGGCGAGGGGGTCCCGGCAACGCGGGCCCGGGGCGGCATGAGGTGGAGGTGGCGGGTTCGTACATTGAGCGCTGTGCTCGGCGGGCGGCGCCCCACGGACGGGCGGCGTGGGCACCGTCAGGTTGTTTCGTGGGACGGCATGCGTCTCAAGGGGGTCACAAAGGGCGCTGCCAGGACTGGCCGGTGAGGGTGTGGCCGAAGCTGTGGTGCGGTTCCTCGGCCACCAGGGTGAAGCCCGTTCGTTCGTAGATACGGCGGGCGGCGGTGAGGCAGTCGTTGGTCCACAGGGTCATCTCGGCGTAGCCGGCGTCGGCGGCGAAGTCCAGGCACTCGTTCACCAGGCGGGTGCCGATGCCCAGGCCCCGGGCGGAGGGCTCGACCAGCAGCAGCCTCAGTTGCGCGACCCGGTCGTCCTTGCGGACGCAGAAGATGCAGCCGGCCGGTTCGCCGTCGACCTCGGCGATCCACGCGTTCTCGCGGGAGGGGTCGCGGCCGTCCACGTAGTCGGCGACGATCCGGGCCACCAGCGCCTCGTAGGTCTGGTCCCAGCCGTACTCCTCGGCGTAGAGCGCGCCGTTGCGCTGCACCACCCAGCCGAGGTCGCCGGGCCGCAGCGGGCGCAGGACGCAGGAGTCGGCCCGGCCGGCGGGGGACGGAGTGCCGTCGCCCAGGAGGGTCTCGACGGTGCGCATCGCGGTGAGGAGCCGGCGGCGTTCGTCGTCCGACAGCTTCTCCAGCAGGGCCTCGACGTCTTCGGCGGATCGTCGGTCGAGCATGGCGTACAGGTCCCGGCCGGCGGGGGTGAGCGCGGCGACCTGGCGGCGGGCGTCGGCGGCGGAGCGTTCCCGGACGACCAGGCCGTCGGACTCGAAGCGGGCCAGCATCCGGCTGAGGTGGCCGGGGTCCAGGCCGAGGTCGCGGCGCAGGGCCACCACCTCGGTGGACTCGCGCTGGGCGAGTTCGAAGACGACGCGGGCCTCGGTGAGCGAGTACGGGCTGCGCACCAGCCCCTCGCCGAGCACGCCGATCACCCCGGTGTAGAAGCGGTTGAAGCCCCGGACGACGGCGACCTCGCCGGCGGAGACGGGCATGGCGGAACCCCCTCAGAGATCTTTGACCGAGTCAAAGATAAGCCGGCGCGGGGCCGCCGTCCAGCACCGGGAGGAGTCAGGCCCGCGCGACGGCGCGGGCGTCGCGGACGATCCGGCGCTCGACGAAGAAGGCCAGGAACGGCACCAGCCCGGCCGACACCATGATCATGAACTGCTTGACCGGCCAGCCGGCCCGGCGGTACAGGTCGAAGGAGAAGCCGAGGTACACGACGTACAGGGCGCCGTGCACGGGCGAGATGATCCCGGAGGGGGTCGGGTTGTCGCCGATGTAGCGGATCGGCATGCCGACGAAGACGACCATCAGCAGCATCACGCCGACGATGACGGCCAGGATGCGGTACCGGTTGATCGCCGCTTCCACGGTGCACTCCTCATGTCACGGGCCGGGGGCCACGGGCTCGACTCACGGGCGGGGACGGCGCGACGTCGGTCCGCGCCCGGAAGGGTCCGGCGTCAGTCGCGCCGGTGGGGTTCGGCGTTGAGGCGGGCGAGGTAGCGGTTGTAGGCCGCCAGGTCCTCGTCGTCCTCCTCGTGCAGCTTGATGATCGCGTCCTTGGCCGGCGGCTCGGCGGGTTCGAGGGGGAGCTTCGGCTTGGGGACGCCGTCGTCGTTCAGCTCGTCGCGGATCATCTTGACCCACATCACGATCACGAAGACGGCGAAGATCGGCCACTCGAAGACGTACGCCCAACTGCGGTCGTTGCCCTCCTGCGCCCGGCTGAGCTGCCACCACCCGAACACCAGGAACGCACTGCACAGCGCCACCGCGAGCGCGTGCAGCCCCAGCCAACCGGGAGTGAGAAACCGTCGCACGTCACGAGCGTACCGCCGCATCCGGCAGCCCCCGACCCACCCCCGGCGAACCGCCGGCCAGCACGTCCAGCATTCCGGACACGGTGGCCTGCCACGGATACCGCTCGGCGTGCGCCCGGGCCGCCGCGCGCCGCGCGCCCTCCGGAAGGCGCAGCACCTCTTGGACGCCGTCCGCGAATCCCTGCGGCGTCGGGGGCGCGGTGACGCCCGCGCCCTGGACGACCAATTCGCGCGCCGCGCCCCGGTCGGGCGTGACGACCGGGGTGCCGCACGCCAGGGCCTCCAAGACCGCCAGGCCGAACGCCTCCACAGGGCACGTGGTCAGGGCCACATCCGCCTCGGCCAGCAGTCGCGCGACGGCCGATCGACCGGGGACGTGCCCGTGAAAATGCACCGGCAGCCCCGATGCGGCGGCTCGCAGCGTTTCCGCCTGCGGCCCGTCCCCCACGATGTCCAGTCGTACGTCCACACCCCGCGCGCACAGTTCCCGCACCGTGGCCACGGCGAGCGCGGGGTGCTTCTCCTTAGAGAGCCGCCCAAGATGCACCAGGCGTACGGTCCCGGCCTTCTCGCGGGGAACGGGACGGAAGGTGGCCAGGTCCACGCCCAGGGGCACCCGATAGAGGGCCGGGGCACCGATCCGGAAGAACTCGTCGGCGGCGAACGCCGATGTGGCCACGATGGCGTCGAACGCCCCGGCGAGCCTGCGGTTCCACCGGTCCACGGCTGCCTCCAAGGGGAACCACCCGGGTGTACGCGGCGCGAGGATGGCGTCCAGGCGTTCGTGGGACAACAGCACCGAACGCGCCCCATGCCGCCGGGCCCACGGTGCCGCCACGGTGAGCGTGATTTTGTCCGAGACCTCGATTGCGTCGGGTTTGAGCCTGGAGAGCACCCGCAGCACGGGCCCGGGGTCCAAGACCAGCCTGTAGCCGGGGGCCACGGAAGGGCCGGGCACGGTCACCACGGTTCCGGACTCGGTCTCCCGGCGGGTGTAGGCGCGGCCGGGGATCACCAGGGTCCGTTCGTGCCCGGCGGCCGCATAGCCCTGTCCGAGCATGTTGACCGCCGTGCGCAGCCCTCCGGAGACGGGGCTGTAGAGATTGGCGAGTTGCACGATCCTCACCGAGCACCGCCTACCAGCGCCTCATAGGTCGTCGGCTTCGCCCCGGCGGCCAGCGCGTCGTCGATGGCCTCCAGCGCCGCCGTCCGAAGGCCGGGCCGGGCCAGGTCCGCCGGGTGCAGCGCGATGCGGAACGGCGTGTGGAGACGGGTGAGGGTCCTGGCCCCCCGCATCATGAGGACGGCGCCCGTTCGCTCACCCGCTCCCCCGGGTCGATGCGAGAACGCGGGCATACGGCGTGCGCGGTCCTTCTTCAGGTCGTGTACGGCCAAGTGGCTCGTCCAGTAGGCGAAGTGAAGGTCCCCCAAGGCCCGCCTGGTGCCCGGTGAGGCCAGCCAACCCGGCGGGGTGAAACCCACGACATCGATGCCGACACGGCTGAGTTCGTCCAGGCCCTGCCGGAGCAGCGCGAAAGCATGCGTCCTGGTGAGCGAGCAGAATTCGCCCGCCCCCCGGGCCATCACCTGGTTCACCGCCTGACGCCAGGGAGCGCCCCCCGGGACGCCCGCGTGCCTGAACCCGTGCAGGGACAGCTCGTGGCCCTTGCCCGCCGCCTCGTGCAGGTAGGCGACCAAGTCGGGGTCCTCCCCTATGCCGGGCCCGTCTCCGTAGGGGCCCGGGATCACCAGGAGCGTGCACGGCACGTTCCGGGCGTCCAACTCGGCGACCCACTCGGTGATCGCCCCGAACGTCGCAGGAGCCACATCGTGCACCGACACCACGAACTCGCTCATGCGGCCTGCTGCCCGGCGGGCACGCCGTACATGACGTCGTCGTAGTGACCGAGCAGCTCATCGCAGATGACGTCCCAGCCCCGCCCCCTGACCGAGCGGAACGCCTCGCGGCTCATCCGCCACCGCATGGCGGGGTCGGACACCAGGGCCTCGACCGCCGCCCTGAGGTCACCACCGTCGTCCGGGGCGAAAAGCAGCCCGTTGTGCCCGGGGCGGACGAGGTCCAGAGGGCCGCCCGCGGCGGGGGCCACGACGGGCACGCCGGAGGCCAGCCCCTCTTGGACGGCCTGACAGAAGGTCTCGTCCGCACCCGTGTGCACGAACACGTCCAAGGAGGCCACCAGCTCCGACAGCTCACCACCCGTACGGAACCCGGTGAACACCGCGTCCGGCAGCAATCGCCGCAGGCGCTCGCCCTCCGGCCCGTCGCCTACGACGACCAGCCGTGCGCCGGGGATGCCCACCAGGCGGGTGAGCATTTCCGGGCGCTTCTCCGCGGCGAGGCGCCCCACGTACCCGATGAGCACCTCGTTCCCCGGGGCGAGGCGTGCGCGTACGCCCTCCGACCGGTGCCGAGGGTGGAAGGCCGTCTGGTCCACTCCGCGGGCCCACAACGCCAGACGCGGCACCCCGCGTCGTTCCAGCTCGCCCAGCACCGGAGTGGACGGCACCAGGGTACGGTCGGCGCGCCCGTGGATGTGGCGCAGCCACGACCAGATGAGCGGGGTGGCCATGCCGCACCGGTAGCGGCGCGCGAAGCCGGCCATGTCGGTCTGGAAGACGGCGACGGCGGGCACGTCCATCCGCCGCGCCGCCGACAGCCCGCCCGCGCCGAGCACGAACGGCGAGGCCAGATGCACCACGTCGGGCGCGAAGTCGCGCAGCGCCGCGCGCACCCGCCCCGTCGGCACCCCGACCGTGAACGACCGGTAGAACGGCAGGCAGAACCCCGGCACCGGCTCCACCGGTTGACCCGCGTAACGGTCCGGTCCGGGCTCGGGGGCGACGATCAGCACCTCGTGACGTCGGGCGGCCAACTGCTCGGCGACCCGGCACACCGAGTTGGTGACTCCGTTGATACGGGGGAGGAACGACTCGGTCACGATGGCGACTCTCACGGCGCAGAGCGTGACCGTGCCGTCCGACGCTCCGGCCGCCCGCCGGCGCCCTTGTGGGAAACAACAGGCGAACGTCCCGGCGCGAAGAATGTCGGCGGCGCCCGCTATCTTCCGGGGCATGGCCACGGCACAGGCGTACGTTGAGTGCGGTCTCGGAGTCGGAGGGAGTGGGGATGGGGGTGCCGAGTCGTGGGTGAGACGGTGGCGTTCGGGGCCGTGGGCACGCCGCTCGGGCGGATGCTCGTGGCGATGACCGAGGTCGGGGTGGTGTCGCTCGATTTCCACGACTCCCCCGAGGCGCGGCGGGCGGTCGCCGAGCGGGCCGGGTTGCCGGTGGTGGAGGACCCGGTGCGGACGGCGGCGGCGTTGGAGGGGCTCGCGGGGTACTTCGCCGGCGGGCTGCGGGAGTTCGGGCTGCCGGTGGACTGGCGGCTGACGTCGCGGGTGCAGCGGCAGGTGCTGGACACGCTGTACGCGTCGGTTCCGTACGGCCGGGTGCTGACGTACGGGGAGCTGGGCGAACGCAGCGGGATCGGGGTCCCGGCACGGGCCATCGGCCAGGTGATGGGGGCCAACCCGATCCCGGTGATCGTGCCGTGCCATCGGATCGTGGCCGGCAACGGTCTCGGCGGCTACAGCGGCGGGTCCGGCGTGGAGATCAAACGCTGGCTGCTCACCCTGGAGGGGGCGCTCCCGGCGACATTCGACTGGGACCCCGAGCAGGGGCCCTGACCAGCGAGGGGCCGGCGCGGGGCCGCGCCTTGGCGGCCCCGGGAACGTACGATGGGAGGGTGCCGAGGATCAGTGCGCCCACGGTCGCCGAGCATCGCGAACGGCAGGTGCGGACGCTGCTCGACGCCGCCGGGGCGTTGGTGGCCGAGGAGGGACCGCAGGCGTTGACGTTGGCGGCCCTCGCCCGCCGGGTGGGGCTGTCCCGCCCCGGCCTGTACGAGTACTTCCGTTCCAAGGACGACCTGGTCGCCGCCGTCGTCGAGGAGGCGCTGCCCCGGTGGGCCGCCCGCGTGGAGGACGCCGTCACCACCGTCGAGGGCCCGGCGGCCACGACCGAGGCGTACGTCCGCGTCCAACTCGACGCGATGACCGACGGCGGGCACGCGGCGGCGGTCGCCCTGGTGGAGCACGCCCTGACCGCGCCCGCCCGGGAACGCGTCCGCCGGCGTCAGGCCCGGCTGCTGCGGCCGCTGATCGGCGCGTTCGCCGAGGCCGGGGTGCCCGACGCGGTGCTCCGCGCCGAACTGGTGCAGGGCATCGTCGACGCCGCCGCGCACGCCGTCCGTCGCGATCCGGAGTCCTCGGAACGGATCACCGACACGGCCGCCGACCAGGCCGTCCGGGGTCTCCCCCGGCCGGCCGGCCCGGACGTCAGTGGTGGTGGGCCTTCTCCCTGACGACCTGAACGTCCTTCTTCATCGACTCGACGGCGCGTTCCGGCTTGGGCGGGACGGCCTTGCGCGTCTGGGCGCGTCCCATCATCGACATGATCGCCGCCGCGGCCAGCAGGACCGCCGCCACGATGAGCGCCGCGGCCCAGCCCGGCATCACCAGCGCGAGGGCCAGGACGATCGCCGCGAGCAGGACGCCCACGCCGTACAGGGCGGTGACCGCGGCCCCGCCCAGCAGACCCGCGCCTCGCCCGGCCCGCTTGCCCTTCTCGGTCAGCTCGGTACGGGCCAGCCGGATCTCCTGCTGGGCCAGGTCCCGGATCTGGTCCGACAGCCGCTTCAGCAGTTCGGCGGTCGGCCTGTCCTTGAGCGCCCCGTTCGGGGAGCGCTCCTCGACCAGCTTCGTTGCCACAGGGTCCACCTCCTCAGGTCACGGGCGGTCGCGCCGGGCCATACCCCGGCGAACCGGATGGATGCGCGGCACCCGGTCGTTTGGCCCCGCGAACGGGGGGTAAGGCGCGGCCGTCGGCGGAAGGGGGTCGGTGATGACCGCGCAGGGCGGACACCCGGACGTGATCGGCGTGCTGACGCACGACCATCGGGAGATCGAGGCCATGCTCGACCGCTGGGACACCATCCCGGCGGATCGGACCGCCCTCCGGCGGGAGCTGGTCGACAAGCTGATCATCGAGGTGGTCCGCCACGGGGTCGCCGAGGAGGAGTACCTCTACCCGGCGGTGCGGCGATGGGTGCCCGGAGGCGACCGGATCGCCGACAAGGCGATCGCCGACCAGGCCGCCGCCGAACGGACCATGAAGGAACTGGAGCGCATCGAGGCCGGCGACCCCCACTTCGGCGAGGTCTTCGCCCGCCTGGCCCGCGAGGTGCGCGAGCACGTGGCCGACGGCGAGGGTGTCATCCTCCCCCGCCTGGCCGCCGTCTGCGACGAGGCCACCCTCACCGACCTGGGCGGCCGGATCGAACGCGCCGAACGCATGGCGCCCACCCGTCCCCACCCGAGCGCCCCCGACACCCCGCCGCTCAACAGGCTGTCCGCCCCGGCCACCGGCCTGGTGGACCGGGCCCGCGACGTGGTGACCCGACGCGGCAGATAACCCGGGCCGGCTGAACGGCCCCACCGCTCCTTCCGCCGGGGCCGTTCAGCCCGCCGAGGTCACCACCGCGTCCACCACGACCGAGACCACGTCTGTACAAGGGCCCGTCGAGGGCCGTCCAGGCCGCCGCTTCACCACCGCGCCCACGCCGGCGATGCCTGCTCGATGGCCCGATGGGGCCGTCAGGCCGCCGGCGCGATGCCTGCTCGATGGCTCCGCTGGGGGCCGTTCCGGCCGCCCGGGTCGCCCATCGCGCACGACGAAGGGGGCACGAGGGGTGCGTCGCCGGCTCTTCCCGGCGAAGGCGTGGTCGGGGGGGAGGCGGGGCTAGGGGTAGGCGACACCGGTGAGGGTGGTGGAGACGTCCCAGAGGCGGCGGGCGAGGTCGGGGTCGGAGGCGGTGGGGCTGGTGCGGACGCGGGTGGGGAGGCCGCGTTGTTGGAAGGGGCCGCGCGGTCCGTAGCAGGCGCCGCCGTGAACGTTCGGGGCGGTGGCGGCGTATAGGGAGGGCAGGGCGCCGGCGGCGTCGGATTGGGCGACGACGCGGTTGGCGGCGGTCATGAGGCGTTCGTTGATGCGGCTGCCGGCCATGCGGGGGCCGGTGGTCTGGAGGTTGGTGGCGGCGTAGCCGGGGTGGGCCGCCGTGGAGGTCAGGCCGGAGACTCGGCGGTCGAGCTCCTTGGCGAATAGCAGGTTGGCGAGCTTGGACTGGTTGTAGGCCCGCCAGCGGCGGTAGCGGCGGGTGCCCTGCAGGTCGTCGAAGTGGATGCGGCCCGCCCAGGCCAGCAGGCTCGTCACCGTGACGACCCGGGGCGCCGGGGCGGCCAGCAGGGCGGGTAGGAGCAGGCCGGTGAGGGCGAAGTGCCCGAGATGGTTGGTGCCGAACTGCATCTCGAAGCCGTCGGCGGTGGTGCGCCGGGGCAGGGCCATGACGCCGGCGTTGTTGATCAGGATGTCCAGTGGGTCCCCGCCGTGCTCGTTCGCGAACGCCCGTACGGAGGACAGGTCGGCGAGGTCGAGGGAGGCCAGGGCGACGTCGGCGTCCGGGGCGGTGGCCCGGATGCGGGCCAGGGCCGCGCCGCCGCGTTCGGCGCTGCGGCAGGCCAGCACGACCGACGCGCCGGCGCGGGCCAGCGCCAGCGCCGTGTGGAGGCCGATGCCGCTGTTGGCGCCGGTCACGACGGCGCGGCGCCCGGTCAGGTCGGGGATGTCCGGCGCACGTCGGCCGCCCATGGCTCTCAGCTCCCTTGAGGCCGCCGCCGGGTCAGGCGGGCAGCACCCGTTCGACGGCCGTGACGAGCTCGTCGGTGTCCGGCTCGGTCTGGGGGGCGAACCGCGCCGCCACGGTGCCGTCCGGGGCGATGAGGAACTTCTCGAAGTTCCACCGGATGTCGCCGGAGTGACCGGAGGCGTCGGCGGTGTCCACCAGCCCCCGGTAGAGGGGGTGCCGGCCCTCCCCGTTGACCTCGACCTTCTCGGTCATCGGGAAGGTGACGCCGTAGGTCGTCGAGCAGAACTCGGCGATCTCGTCGGCGCCGCCGGGCTCCTGGCCCATGAACTGGTTGCAGGGCACCCCGAGGACGGTGAAGCCGCGCGGCGCGTAGCGCTCGTGCAGCTCCTCCAGCCCCTTGTACTGGGGTGTCAGCCCGCATCTCGAGGCGACGTTGACCACCAGCATGGCCTTGCCGCGGTACTGGGCGAGGTCGGCGGGGCCGCCTCGCAGGCTCTGGATCTCCACGTCGTGTACCGACATGGTCCCCGATCCTAGAAGATCGGGGTCACCAGGTGGGAAGCCCACGTCCTCGTCGACGCGGGCCCGATGCGACGTCGTGCCCGGCCCGTCAGGTCCCGATCGAGCTGACGAACTGCGAGAGCGAGTCGCCGGCGTCGCCCAGCGCGCCGATGGTGTTGTTCACCACGTCGGCCGCGGCCTGTGGATCCGTCCACAGGTAGAAGATGACAAAGGCGATCGCCGCATAGCGAAGGTGCTTCTTGTTCATCCCGTCGCCGTCCCTCATGTAGCGCAGTGGCACACCGACCCAACGTCAGATGTGCCCCTCTGCATCTGCCCGCAAAGAGACTGTAAGGCTTTCCTCTCCCGAGAGGTACGTGGTCAACGATCGAGTCGTGCCTTACTTGCTGGTCACCCTTGGACGATGAGATCGGCCACACCCATGAATCGTGGCGGAATCGACGGCGGTGTCCGGTTCATGACGACGAAACAGCCCCGTGCCCGGGATGGGCACGGGGCTGTGAGATTTCCGTGGACGCGATCAGGGGATCGCGCTCACGAACGTGGACAGCGACTCGGCCGCGTGACCGAGCCCGCCCATCGCGTTCGACACCAGGTCGGCCGCCCCGTCGGGCCTGGTGATCACATACCAGGCCGCGAAGGCCAGGGCGGACAACTTCACCCACTTCTTGTTCATGGCCCCCCACTTTCCGTGCATCCATACTCACGCAGGGTGATTCCCGTTGACGGGGGGACATGCGCCAAGGAACGGCAAAGACGGCGGTCCGTCCGGACGACGCCCGGCCGGGCCCGGCGCGTCGCCCTCCACGGAAGCCCCCGAGCGCCCCGAAACCCCGTGAGACGGCGCACAAGGCCACATCCATGACTCCCGGGGCTCGGGAGTCGTCCGGGCGCTTCCGACGCCCTGAGGGCCTCTAGGAGCCCGAGGAGCCCGTTGCGCCTGGGGGCTCAGAGAGGCGGGAGGTGTCGGACGGGGCCAGATAGTCGAGGTAGACCGGACGCAGCGCCTCGGCCACGTCGCCCTCGCCCGCGTGGAGGAACTCGTTGATCAGCGCCGAGACGTGCAGGATGTCGGCGGTGCCCTGGGCCGGCTGCCCGGCGGCGGCCTCCGCCGGCGGGATGTCGCGCAGCACCCGCCACAGGAAGCCCAGGTCACCGCGTGCCAACGCGAGCTTCATCGCCCGGTCGTGCAGCTCTCCCGTGGGCAGGCGGTCCAACTCGGCGTACTCCTCGGAGTGACCCGAGGGGCCCGAGGGACCCGAGGGGCCCGAGGCGGCGGAGGGGGATTGCGAGGAATCGGCGGCCATGCCAGATGTCTAACCGCCGAGACAGTGTCTAATCACCGCCCACCCCGGGCGCGGCGCGGCCGTCGGAGACGGGCCGGGGTAAGTGAAACGTCACCTCTTGATGAGGTCGCTCGGGATCGCACGGTCCTCACGGAGCGCCTCGAAGAGGGCGGAGGACTTGGCGGTGTCCCATCGGACGTAGGAGCCCGCCGCCGCCGAGGAGCCGAAGCCGCCGACGGGCACCGTGGTGGTGACGCCGTCGCCGCCGCCGATGCTGCGCATCGCCCACATCAGCCGGGCGAGGTCGTGCAGGTGATCGTTCTCGTCCACGGTGAAGTTGGACGTGGAGTTCATCGCCAGCGGGATCGACCGGAACGGGTTGAACAGGACGCCCGGCCCGGACGCCTTGTCCATCAGGGCGGCGAAGAACTGCCGCTGGTGCTCGACCCGCTGGAGGTCCCCATTGGCGAACTTGCGGGTGCGGACGTAGCCGAGGGCCTCGCCCCCGCTGAGGGTCTGGCAGCCCTCCTTGAGGTCCAGCCCCGCCTTCGGGTCCTTGAGGGGCTCCTTGACGCAGAGGTCCACACCGCCGATCGCGTCCACGACGCCCACGAAACCGCCGAAGCCGATCTCCGCGTAGTGGTCGACGCGGATGCCGGTGGCCTTCTCGACCGTCCGCACCAGCAGCTTGGGGCCGCCGTACGCGAAGGCGGCGTTGAGCTTGTTGGAGCCACGCCCCGGGATCGGCACGTACGAGTCGCGCGGGAGGCTGAGCAGCGTGGTGCCGCCGTCGCCGTAGTGCACCAGCATCATCGAGTCGGTGCGGCGTCCGGAGCCCCCTCCGGTGGCGTACTCCTTGCGCTGCTTCTTCGACAGGCCCTCACGGCTGTCGGAGCCGACGACGAGCCAGTTGGTGCCGGGAGTGTCGGCGGGACGGCCCTCATAGTCGCCGAGGACGTCCTCGCGCTGGAGCCGCGAGTCGAGGAAGAAGTAGCCGCCGACCACGAAGAGCAGCATCAGGGCCACGAGGATGCCCGTCACCCTGGGCCAGCGCCGGCGGCGCGGGCCGGCGGCGCGACGGGAGGTGCGCCCACCCGGGGGCACGGCGCCTCGGGACGGCGGGCGGCCGGGAGGCCCTTGGCGGTGGCCCTGACCGTCGTCGTACGGGTCTTGGCCGTGACCGTCGTCAGGCCCCTCGGCGGACCCGCGCGCCACCGACTCGTCATAGCCGAAGGCGCCGTGATCGTAGCCCCGCCCGTGACGGCCGCCGAGGGTGTCATGATCACCGGCCTGGGGCGGGATCCGCTCGGTCGGTGCCTCCACTCCGCGGTTCCGCCGCTCCTCTGTCATGACGCCCAACATATTCAAACCGGGACGTTCCCGTGTCCATCTCTCGCATGATGACGAGCCCTCTCCTGTCGGTCTGAAGTGTGATACCTGCCATGGAATCCGCCGAGCCCGGAGGCAGACTTGAGCCTCGTGACTCGGGCGAAGCGAGGGGGCTGGATGGCGGCACGCCGGCGTTTCCCGCCGTGGAGGAAGGGCGGGAGGGGCCGGCGCGACGACTCCGCGCCGGCCCCGGCCGACCGACCGCAGGTCGTCGCGCCCGGCTGGATGGAACGGGCCGGCGAGATGGCCGAGACGGGGCTGGGCACGATGGCCCGGCGGCTGCCCGCGCTGGTCGCGCAGTCGGTGCGGCTCGCGTGGCGGGCGAGCCCGTCGGACACGATCGTGACGATCTCCCTGAACCTGGCGGCCGGGTTCTTCACCGCGTTCGGGCTGCTGGCGACCACCGGGGTCCTCACCGCGTTGTTCTCGTCCGGGCCGACCCCCGACCGGGTGCGCGACGCGCTGCCGTCGCTGGTGGTGGTGGCCGTGGCGGCGGGGCTGCGGGCGGCGTTGCAGGCGGGCGCGGGCTGGGCGCAGTCGCGGCTGAAGCCCCAGGTCGAGCGGATCGTGGAGATGCGCCTGTACGACCTGACCACGGCGGTCGACCTGGCCGCCCTGGACGACTCGGACTTCCTCGACGAGCTCAACCGGGCCAAGGGCCCCGGCCTGTACGCCGCGCCGGCCGTCGTCTCCGGGGCCGTCGACATCCTCACCGGCTCCGTCGGCGTGCTGGCAGCGGCGGGCACCCTGGGGGTGCTGCACCCGCTGCTGCTGCCGCTGCTCCTGCTGACGGCCGTTCCCGAGGGCTGGGCGTCGGTGCGGGCCGCGCGGACCCGGTATCTGACGATGCTGTCGCTGGTGGGGGTGCGCCGCCGCAAGTGGATCCTGTCGGACCTGATGGCCGAACGGGAGCACGCCGCCGAGATCCGCTCGTTCACCATGCGGGACTTCCTGCTGGAGGAGTACGACACGCTCGCCGCCCAGGAGCGGGACGCCGAGCTGGCGGTGGCGCGGCGGCAGACGGTCGCGGTGGTGATCGGCGACGTGATGAAGGGCGTGTCGCTGGCGGCCGTGTACTCGACGCTCGGGCTGATGCTGTGGAACGGCGCGGTGCCGCTGGCCGTCGCGGGCACCGCCGTCCTGGCCATCCGCACCGGGCAGGGCGCGCTCGCCAACCTGGTGTTCGCCGTCAACCGGTGCTACGAGGAGGGCCTGTACTTCGGCGACTACATCCGCTTCTGCGAGGACGCCGAGCGCCGGGTGCCCGCGCCGCCCGAGGCGGACCCGGCGCCCGTCCCCGACGATTTCGAGCGGATCGTGGTGGACGACCTCACGTTCACCTATCCGGGGGCCGACAGGCCGTCGCTGCGGAGCGTGTCGATCGAGGTGCGCCGGGGCGAGGTCGTCGCCCTCGTCGGCGAGAACGGCTCGGGCAAGAGCACGCTCGCCAAGATGATGGCGGGCCTCTACCGGCCCGAGGGCGGCGACGTGCGGTGGGACGAGGTGTCGCTGGCCGCCATGGACCCGGGGCGGCTGCGCGAGCGGATCTCCGTGATCGCGCAGGACTACACGCACTGGCCGATGACCGCCCGGCAGAACATCACCATGGCGCGGAACGCCGACGAGGAGATGGTCCTGACGGCCTCGCGGGCGTCGGGCGCCGACGAGGTCGTCGCCGAGCTCGGCCACGGCTACGACACGCTGCTCGACCGTCGGTTCGAGGGCGGCGCCGAGCTGTCGGGCGGCCAGTGGCAGCGGCTGGCGGTGGCCCGCGGCTTCTACCGGGACGCGCCGCTGCTGATCTGCGACGAGCCGACCGCCGCGCTGGACGCCCGCGCCGAGCACATGCTGTTCGAACGGATCCGCGAGCACGCGGACGGCCGGACGGTCCTGCTGATCACGCACCGGCTCGCCAGCGTGCGGTACGCCGATCGGATCTACGTGCTGGAGCAGGGCAAGGTGATCGAGGAGGGCGACCACGACGCGCTGATGGCGACGGGCGGCCTCTACGCGGAGCTGTACGCGCTCCAGGCGTCCGCGTACCGCGTCTCCCCCGGAGGGGCCTAGCCGAAGGGCTACAGGTACGAGCCGGGGAAGGGCGCCTCGCCGGGCCGGCGCGGCGGCAGGTCCTCGGGGCGCAGCAGCCGCACCTCCTCGGCGTCGATGTCGCCGTCCCCGCTGGTGATCCGCTGCGCCTGCCGGGAGATCGCCGCGTCCAGCAGGTTGCGGATCAGGCGCGCGTTGCCGAACGAGGCGCTGCGCGGCTCGGCGGCCAGCCGGGACCGCACCTCCTCCACGACCCCGTCGGTCAGTCCGAACCCGTTCTCCGCGGTCATGAACTCCAGGATCGACACCAGCTCGTCGGAGGTGTAGTCGGGGAAGCTCAGCACCTTGGGGAAGCGGGAGTCCAGCCCGGGGTTGGACTTGAGGAACCGCTCCATCTCGGCCTCGTACCCCGCCACGATCACCACCAGGTCGCTGCGGTGCTCCTCCATCAGCTTGAGCAGCTCGGCGACCGCCTCGTGCCCGAAGTCGCCCTTGTCGTGCCCGGCCATGGTCAGCGAGTACGCCTCGTCGATGAACAGCACGCCGCCCAGCGCGCGTTCGACCGCCGCCCGCACCCGGGGCGCGGTCTGCCCGATGAACTCGGCCACCAGGTCCGCCCGCGAGACCTCCACCAGGTGCCCGGACGACAGCAGGCCCAGCCGGGCGTACACGGCGGCGATCAGCCGGGCGATGGTGGTCTTGGCGGTGCCGGGGTTGCCGGCGAACACCATGTGCCGGGTCGGGGAGCCGATCGGGATCCCGGCGTCGCGGCGGATCCGCTCGGCCTTGGCCTCGGCGACCAGCAGGCCGACCTCGTGCTTGATGGTGTCCAGCCCGATCAGCCGCTCGATCTCGGTGAGCGGGTCGCCCTCGGGCAGCTCGCCCGCCCAGGCCGAGCCCAGGGTCCCCGGCAGGTCGTCGAGCAGGATCTCCGACAGCGACTCGTCCTCGTCCACCACGTCGTCGGCCAGCACCCGGCGGCCCTGCAGCGCCACCGCCCGGTCCAGCAGTTTGACCATCAGGCGGGCGTTGGCGAAGCCGCGTTCGCGGGGGGCGGCCTGCACCAGCCCGCGCACGCGCTCCAGGACGCCCTCGCCGAGCCGGAAGCCCTCGTCCTCGGCCTTGGCGGTGAACACGCTCACCAGCTCGTCGTCGGTCAGGTCGGGGAATCGCACCGTCTTGGGGAAGTAGGCGGCCAGCTCCTGGTTGGCGCGCAGCAGCCCGTTCAGGTCGGCCTCGGGCCCGGCCAGCACCACCACCAGCTCGTCGGGGTGCGCCTGGATCGCGGCGACCAGGGCCCCCACGGCCTCGCGCAGCCGGGCCGCGTCGGCCGCGCCCGGGGTGGAGGCGAGGTTGTGGGCGTCGTCGACGAACAGCACCCCGCCGAGGGCGTGCTCGACGGCCCGCCGGACCTTGGTGCCGCTCTCGCCGGTGAACTCCCCCAGCAGATCGGCACGGTCCACCTCGACCAGGTGCCCGGCGGGCAGCACGCCGAGGTCGGCGTAGATCCGGCCCAGGATCCGGGCGATCTTCGTCTTGCCGGTGCCGGGGTTGCCGGTGAAGACCAGGTGGCGGGGCCGGGCGGCCACCGCCATGCCCGCCTCGCGGCGCAGCCGGGCCGCCTTGGCCTCGGCCGCCAGCGCGCTGACCTCCCGCTTGACCGGCTCGATCCCGGCGCAGGCGGCCAGCTCGGCCAGCGGGTCCGCGTGCGCGGCGCGGCCGGGGATCAGCCGCTGCGGCAGGTCGGCGGCGGTGATCTCGGCGGGCTCCCCGCGGCCCGCGGCGCTCTCGGCGCACTGCGCGGCCAGGTGCTCCACCAGCCGGGCGCCGCGCAGGTTGAGCAGCGGCGGCGTGCGGGTCAGGAGTATCCCGGCGGTGCGCGCCACCTCGCGGTCGACGGCCGCGCCGCGGGCGACCACCGTCCGGCGGAACAGCTCGGCGTACTCGTCCTCGCCGAACTCGCGGGTGCGGGTCACCTCGAACGAGCGCAGCAGCGCCGGATTGCCGTCGAACAGCCGTTCCTCGCCGCCCGGCCGGCACAGCGCCACCACGTCGAGCCGGGGGCTGCGGGCCATCATCCGGCGCAGCTCCTCGGCCACCGCCGGGCCGCAGCGCTCATAGGTGAACAGCTTGTCGAGGTCGTCCACCACGAGCATGGTGCGGCCCTCGATGCACTCGCGGACCCGGGCCTGCAGCCACAGCACCGCGTCGCTGACCGGCAGCGACGGGAACACCTGGTCCGACACCCACAGGGTCTGCCGGACGACGCCGCGTTCGGTCAGCACCCGTTCCAGCTCCGCCACGGCGGTGCCCTTGCCGGTGCCCTCGGGGCCGGCGATCAGCAGCCGGACCGGCTCTCCGGCGAGGCGGCCGGCGAGGGCGCGCCGCACCGCGTCGGCCAACTCCGGCTGGCCCACGATCACCTCGCCCTCGTCACCGGCCGGAACGAGAACGCCGTCGGGCGACTCGTCGGCGGCGGACCCGGCGGCGCCCGACCTGGCGAAGCGCTCGGTCAACGGGTTGGGCACGACCCGGCGGCGCTCGTACAGCCGGCGCAGGTCGACCTGGAACGCCCGGACCGGCACCCGCGAGCGCGGGGTCGTGGCGGCGTCGGGCAGGCCCTGCACCGCGCCGGTGAACCGGACGGCCATGTCCAGCCAGGCCCGGCACGCGTCGGCCTCGCCGGCGACCAGCCCGCGGGCCAGCCAGGTGCGGACCTCGTTCTGCCAGGCGTCGACAGCGAAGTCGGGTCGCAGGGCCCGGACGCGCTCCTGCACGGTCTCGTAGCGGCCGGTGCCGAGCGCGACGGCCAGCTCGGCGGGGGCGGCGGCCTTCGCGTCGGCCTGCAGCAGCAGCCGGGCCAGCGCGGTGTCGAGCGGATCGCCGTCCGGCACGGCGTCGAGCAGCCGCTCGTGCGCGGCGCCCAGCCCCGAGGCCGTCCACTCCAGATAGCCGACCGGGCCCGCCAGCTCGGGCAGCAGGGCCAGCTCCTCGTCCGTGACGGCCTCGGCCCACAGCCCGCCGAGGTCGCCCTGGGGGGCGGTGAGGTCCCGCTCCCGCTGTTCGGGGTCGGCGGCCCGCCGGTCGAACAGCCCCACGAGCGCCAGCCGCCGGGTCTCCAGCGGCTCCAGGCCCTCGAACACGTCCAGGCAGTCGCGGGCGAGCCCGTACATCAGCTCACGTCGTTCACGGTCGTCGCCGGCGGGCTCGGGCAGCCACAGCCCCGGGGGGCGCCAGCGTCCGCCCTGCGACAGCCAGGTCATCGGGTCTCGGACGGCGGGCTCGGGCCGCGCCAGGAAATCCGACAGCAGCTCGTAGTCGATGTCCCCGCGCGACCCGGCCCGGATGGCCGCGGCGCCCAGCAGGAAGGTGAGCAGCGACCACAGCTCGGCCCCGGCGGGGGACGTGCCGGGGCCGTAGAAGTCGCTCAGCGACCGGGCCAGCGTCTCGGCCCGCTCGTCGCCATTGCAGTCCGCGGCGCGTTCGCGGAGCCGCTCGTAGAGGCCGTCGGGCACCCGCCAGGGCCCGTGGGCGTAGACGTCCAGGACGGGCTCGTCGGTCAGCAGCAGCTCCAGATGCTCCGGCAGCCGTGGCGCGCTCACGCTCGTCCGTCCTTCACTTCGGGGAGGGTCTCCATCAAACTGCTGCAACCCTATGTGAACCTCCCATGGGTCGGGGCGGGCCTCGGGCCCTATGCTCTGGGGCTGAGGTGAGTGAACAATCGGGTCTCGACGACGGGGCGCTGCGGATCGTGCGCACGGCCCGTCCTCCCGGCCTGTCCTTGGCCGGGGAGATCGACGACGTCACCTATCCCGCGCTGGTCGCGGCGTTGGAGGGGCTCGCCGGGGAGTGCGCCTCGGGGGATCTGCACCTGGATCTGTCGCGGGTGGGGTTCTGCGACGTGGCGGGCCTGCGGGCGATGGTGGGGCTGGCCGAGCGCCTCGGCGACGGACGCCGGGTGGTGCTGCACGCCCCGGCCGCCCCGTTGCGGACGGTGTTGCGGGTGGTCGGGTGGGACGACGCCCGAGGGCTGGTGGTGGACGGGTGACGCACCGGAGGGCGGGGGGCGAGCCGGCCGTCGACGCGGAGCTGGTGGAGTCCGTGGAGGCGGGCGCGGAGCTGCTGCGCGAGGTGTGCGACCAGGCGCTGGAGGCGCTGGGGTCCACGGTGCCGCCGACGCAGCTCCGGGCGCTGTTGATCGTCGACCGGTTCGACCGGCTGAACCTCAACACGCTGGCCCAGGAGATGCGGGCGTCCAACTCGGCGACCAGCCGGCTGTGCGATCGACTGCAGGCGTCCGGCCTGATCGTGCGCGAGGCGGCGGCGCGCGACCGCCGGGAGGTGGTGATCTCGCTCAGCCTGCCGGGCCGGCGGCTGGTGGGATGGGCCCGCCGGCAGCGGCGGCGGGAGCTGGCGAAGGTCATCGACACGATGAGCCCGGCGGGCCGGGAGGCACTGGTCAACGGACTGTCGGCGTTCCGGGCGGCGCTGGACGGTCACCCCTGAACCTTCCTTTACCCACCTCACCGGACAAACGTCCGGCAGCCGGTTGGCAGCGCACGCGCCGTGCTGGATAGTTGACCCATGGAAATCAACCGCCGGGCGTCCGGCGGAGTCGCTTCGACCGGGAGGAGGAATCCCCCGTGCGGCAACTGACCCTGACCACGCGCGGGCGGGACGGCTGCGCCGTCATCAGCCTGCGCGGCGAACTGGACATCGCCAGCGCCGACGATCTGCGCCGGCACCTGCACGCCGCGCGCCGGACGCACGGCGACCATCTCGTCCTCGACCTCGACGACCTGGAGTTCATGGACTCCCACGGGTTGTCGGTCATCATCGGCTGTCACAAGGCCGTCACCGCCGGCGCGGGCAGCCTGGCGCTCACCGGAGCGCGCCCGATCGTCCGCCGCACCCTGCAGATCACCGGCCTGGACCGGAGGCTCTCGCTGTACGACACGGTCGAGGAGGCCACCGCGTCCACCGCGCGGACCGCCCGGACGGCCCCCGCGCCCGCCCCGCCGGCCGGGGAGGCCGCCACGAGGCCGGAGGCCACGCCCGCCTGAAGGGCCGAACGCGTGAGCCGCCCGCACCCGGATGCCGGGTGCGGGCGGTCGTCACAGGGACGAGAGGTCGGGGCGCTTGGGGTCGCGGCCGTCTCCGCTGGAACGGCCCTGGATCCGCCGCTGCACCCACGGCAGGAAGTACGTCCTCGCCCAGTACAGGTCCTCGCGGCGCTGCGCACGCCAGTCGAGGACGGCTCCTCGGGGCGGCCACGGGTCGTTCCACCGTTCCTCGACGGGCACGCCGAGCACCTCGCACACCCGCAGCGCCATCCGTCGATGCCCCTCGGACGACAGGTGGAGCCGGTCCTCGTGCCAGGCCCTGGGGTCGTTCAGCACGCTCACGGGCCACAGGTCCACCAGCAGGCAGTCGCGCCGGTCGGCGATGGCCCGCAGGTGCATGTTGAACGTGGCCGCCTTGCCGCGCGGCACGGCCCGGGTGAGCCCGCGCGGGTCGAAGCCGGTGAAGATCAGCACTCGGGCGCCGGCGCCGCGCAGTCGACGGACGGCCTCGTCGAACCGGACGGCGAGCGCGTCCGGGTCGGCCCCGGGACGGAGCATGTCGTTGCCGCCGCCGCCGAAGGTCACCAGGTCGGGCCGCATCTCCACGGCCCTGGGCACCTGGTCCTCGACCATCTGGTGCAGCAGCTTGCCGCGCACGGCCAGGTTGGCGTACCGCAACCCGGGCCGGTGCGCGGCCAGCCGTTCGGCCACCCGGTCGGCCCACCCGCGGTACCGGTCGTCGCCGGACGGGTCGGGATCATTGAGGCCCTCGGTGAAGCTGTCGCCGATCGCCACGTAGCTGTCGAACCCGCCGAGGCCCGACGCGTCCTTCACGGAGTCATCGATCACGTCATGAGATGGTGCAACACGCAAGCCCCCCTACGCGACCGTAGCCTGCGGCCCTCCCGGACGGGCGGCGGTCACGTCCAGGCCGGGCCCGCGCCGACCGCGGGGCCGGCGGCGTGCACCTTCAGCGCGTGCTGCACCAGCACGATCAGGGCCTGCTTGGTGGACTCCCGGTTGCGGGCGTCGACCTGGACGATGGGCACCTCGGGGCCGACGGTCAGCGCCTCGCGGATCTCCTCGGCGGAGTGCGAGAACTCACCGTGGAAGCCGTTCACGCCCATGACGTACGGCAGGCCCGACTCCTCGAAGTAGTCGATGGCCGCGAAGCAGTCCGACAGGCGCCGGGTGTCGACCAGCACCACCGCGCCGATCGCCCCGCGCACCAGGTCGTCCCACATGAACCAGAACCGGTGCTGGCCGGGGGTGCCGAACAGGTACAGGATGAGGTCGCTGTCGAGCGTGACCCGACCGAAGTCCATCGCCACCGTGGTGGTGGTCTTGTCCGGGACCGCGGTCAGGTCGTCGATCTCGACACTGGCGGCCGTCATCACCGCCTCGGTGGTGAGCGGCATGATCTCCGAAACCGAGCCGACGAACGTCGTCTTGCCGACCCCGAAGCCCCCGCCGACCACGATCTTCACGGAGGTCATCGAGGCGCCGCCGTCGGGGGGACGGCGCATCGGATCAGAGCTTTCGTAGACCACTGAGCACCCTTTCAAGCAAACGTACGTCGGGCTGCGCGTCGGCCGGGCGCGCCTGGTGCAGCCGCAGCAGCCCCTCGTGGGCCATGTCGGCGATGAGCACGCGGGTGACCCCGAGCGGCAGGCGCAGCAGCGCGGACACCTCCGCCACCGACCGCCAGGACCGGCACAGGTCGATGATCGCCCGGTACTCCGGCGTGAGGGTGGTGACGTCGCGCGGCGGGTACGGGGCCGCCGACACCAGGGCCTCGATGGCCAGGTCGTAGCGCGGCCGGGTGCGTCCGCCCGTCACGGTGTACGGGCGCACCAGCGAACGCCGGTCCCCGGTCGCCGCCTCCCCCGCCGGGTCGCCGGGCCAGGACTGCCGGGCGGGGTCGCCGGAACGCTCGGGACCGCCCGGCCCGCCCCGGCCGGGCCCGCCCGGTCCGGCGCCGTAATGCCGCCTGCCGTGCTCCACCACGGTGCCTTCCGTCAGAGCCTCGAGAGGCTTCGGTCAGGGTCGCTAGCGGGGCGGGCCGGCGCCCAGTTCGGTGCGCAGGGCCGGGGTCAGCACCCGGCCCACCCGCTCCACCAGCAGGGTCATCTCGTACGCCACCAGACCCAGGTCGCAGTCCGGGGCCGCGAGCACGGCGAACACCGCGCCGTTGCGGATCGCCATCACGAACAGCAGACCGCGTTCCATCTCCACCACGGTCTGGCTGACGCCGCCCGCGTCGAAGATCTGCGCCGCCCCCGCGGTCAGGCTGGTCAGCCCGGAGGCGATCGCCGAGAGCTGGTCGGCGCGCTCGGGCGGGAAACCGTCCGAGAACGCCAGCGGCAGCCCGTCGGAGGAGACCACGACGGCGTGGGCGGCCTTCGGAACCCGGTCCACGAAGTTCGTGACCAGCCAGTTGAGATCCTGCCGGCTCACGCGGATCCTCCCCTCTCATCGTCGCCCCGCGCCGGTCCGGCTCCGCCGGCCCCGGGTGGGGCGATCTCGTCGCTGTCGGCGGGCTGCCGGGGACGGGCTTCCGTCCGCCCCCGGTGCACGCCGCGTTGCAGGCTGGCGAAGCGGTCGCGCACCGCGTCGGCGGGTCTCGCCGGGGCGGGCGCGGGCCGGGCGGGGGGCTGCTGGCCCACCGCTCCGGGCACCCGGTTGCGTCCGGGCACCCGCTTGGGCAGTCCCGCCCTGGTGACGCCGCCCGCCGCCGGCTCCCGGACGACCTGGGCGGCCTGCCACCCCTCGTCGCCGGGCGACCGCCAGGCGTCGGTCGGGGCCTCGGGCGCGCCCTCGTCGCGGCGCTGGAACCACTCGGACTCCATCGCGTCGAAGATCGGCGAGCGCTCGGGGCGGCCGGGGACCGCGCCCGGGGGCCGCGGGTCCTCCGCCGCGCCCCAGGACACCCCCTCGGGGGGACGGGCCGGCGGGGCCGGCGCGGGTCGTTCGCCGGGCTGCTCCGGGGCGGGGCCGGGCGATGGGAAGCCCGGCAGGTGCGCCGCCAGTTCGGGCCGGCCGATCGTGGGCGGGAGCTGGGGTCCGTCCGACACCATGGGCTGCGGTCCCGTCTGGTCGCCCGGCGCCCGGCGGCGCGGACCGCCCGGGCCTGCGCCGGTGGCGGGCGGCGGAGCGGTGTCGTGTCCGGGGGCCGGTGGCTGATGCACCCCGCCCACGACGGGCCGGGCGCCGGTGGTGCCCGCGTCGCCGGACGCCGCGGGGCGCACGGGCGTCCTGGGCGGGCCGCCGACGGCGGGCGGCGACCCGGGGTCGCGGAGGGCGGGCTGGGAGCCGGTGTCGCGCAGGGCCGGCTGCGGCCCGGTGCCGAGCCCGTCCCGGCGGCCGAGGGGGCCGGCGGGGCCCGCGGGGCCCGCGGGACCGACGGAGCGGCCGGAGCCCAGGGCGGGCGGGCCTGCGGCGGACGGGCCGGCCGCGACCGCCGGGGCGGCCACGCCGGCGGCCACCGGGGTCGGCGTCCACGCGGCGCTGCTCACGCCGTCGACGTCCGAGCCGGTCGCCGGGTCCAGCCGCTGTGCCGGGGCGGCGCCGGCGTCGTGCTCGCCGCGGGCGATGACCGAGGCGGGCAGCAGCACGAACGCGGTGATGCCGCCCGACAGCGCGGGCCTCAGCTCGACCCGGATGCCGTGCCGGACGGCCAGGCGGCCGACCACGAACAGGCCCATGCGGCGGGCCGCGGAGAAGTCGATGACCGGCGGGTTGGCGAGCCGCCAGTTGGCCTGCTCCAGATCGTCGGAGGAGATGCCGACGCCGTTGTCGGTGATCTGCAGCATCGCGCCGCCGCCGCTGAGCAGGTGCCCGGAGACGGTGACCTTGGTGTGCTGCGGGGAGAACACGGTGGCGTTCTCCACCAGCTCGGCCACCAGGTGCACCAGGTCGTTGACCACGTTGCCGGTGACCGACACGTCGCCCTGCACCCGGAGCGCGATCCGCTCGTACTGCTCGACCTCCGACAGCGAGGCCCGCACGATGTCGATCAGCGGCACCGGCTGGTTCCACCGGCGCGCCTGCTCCTGGCCGCCGAGGACCAGCAGGTTCTCGCAGTTGCGGCGCATGCGGGTGGCCAGGTGGTCGAGCTGGAACAGGCTGGCGAGCTGCTCGGCGTCCTGCTCGCTCTGCTCCAGCTCGTCGATCAGGCGGAGCTGACGTTCGATGAGGGACTGCATGCGGCGCGAGAGGTTGACGAACATCGCGTTGATGTTGCCGCGCAGCACGGCCTCGTCGGCCGCCAGCCGCACCGCCTCGCGGTGGACCTCGTCGAACGCCCGCGCCACCTGGCCGATCTCGTCGGTGGTGTGGATCTCGATGGGGTCGACCTCGATGCCGCCGGCCGCGGCCTGCGGGTCGCGGAGCCGTTCCACCAGGCCCGGCAGCCGGGTGCCGGCCACCTCCAGGGCGCCGTCGCGGAGCCGCCGCAGCGGGCGGACCAGCGAACGGGCGATCAGCGCGGTCGCCAGCAGCACCAGCAGCACGATCGCGGCGGTGATGCCCCCGTCGACCAGGGCCGCGTTCTGCGCGGCGGACCGCTCGTCGCGGGCCCGGGCCAGCAGTTGGTCGCCCAGCCGCCGTTCGGCCACCCGCATCTGGTCGACCATCGCGGTCATCGACTGCCGCAGCGACTTGGCGGTGCCCGCGCCGAGCAGGTCGGAGGGCAGCAGGCCGGTGCGCGAGGCGCCGACGCCGGCGATCATCCGCTGGCGCAGCTCCCTGGCCTTGTCGACCTGTGGGCCGACGACGGTGTCCTCCATCATCTGCCGCTGGTCCAGGGTGGCGGCCTGACGGAAGATGACCAGCTCGCTGTCCTCTCGGGCGCGGGAGCCGATCAGGGCCGACAGCTCGTCGGAGTCGAGCCGGCGGTTGGCGGTGCCGGTGATCAGCAGGGCGCGCTGGCGGGACACCTGCTCCTTGGCGCGGGCCATCGCGGCCATGGCGCGGGCGGTCTCGGCGAGCCGCTCGTCGGCCACGTCGCGGGAGATCCCGTCGATGATGCCGATCAGCTCGTCGATGGACTCGGAGTACTTCTCCAGCACCGTGAACGAGGGGACGCTGGTGCCGGTGGAGATCGTGCGCAGCGACCGGACGCCGTCCAACCTGCTCAGCACCCGGCGGGCGTCGGCGGCGGCGTCGGCGGAGAAGGACCCGTCGATGCCCGTCGCGAGCCGACGGAGGTCGTCGGTGACCGCGTCGACCTTCCCGTACTGGGCGCGCACGTCGTCGATCCGGGAGGCGGAGCGACCGTCGGCGATGTACCCGACGGTCAGGTCGCGCTCGGCGGCGAACTCCTGCACCAGGGTGGCGACCCCGTTGCCGAGCTCGGCCAGCCGCTCGACGCGGCCGTAGGCGTCCGCGCTCGTCCGCGACTCGGAGATGCGCAGTCCGCCGAGCACCAGGGCGGCGACGGTGGGGATCAAGACCAGGGCGACCAGCCGCTGTGCCACGCGCCAGTTGCGCGGCCGCAGCCTGCCGCCCCGCCTCGGCGCGGGGTCCGGGCGGTCCCCGGCGGCCCCGGCCCGGGGCACGTCCCCACCTGTCTCGATTGGTTGCATCCGGCGTTTACACCCTCTCGCTCACATGCCGCATCGGCAGAAGAGGGACCACTCCCGGGGTCGTAGGTGCAGCGTCATTCTGCCTCCAGCGCAGGACATTGCAGCACATCCGCGACAGAGCCCGCAAAGATTGGCCCAAGACCACACGTTTAGAGTCCCCATTAGTGGTCTTCATGCCTGAATGTCCGATTATTTGCAGCCAAATGATCACGGTACGTCAACATCCGGACGGGGTGACCGGCACGTACGGTGATGAAGGGATCACGGAGACCCCTGGCGCGCCGACTCGAGACAGAAAGGCACGTCGCCATTGACGAAATGGAGTCGCCATGACATGGGAACACACTGAACGCCGTTCTAAGGGCCGGTGTCCGGATCCCCAAATCCTCGCGCACATCGGCGCGGTGCACCCCCCGCCGACGGTGACCGAACGCGTTCCCCCGATCACGGACCGACCGAGACCGACGTGCGCAACGGAGCAGACCCACGAGTACACCGCCGTACCACGCGGACGGCAGGGAAGGTCACACCCGGATCGACGGTCGGGTCGACGGCCTGCGGGGCCTCGCCACGGGCCGCCCGGTCCGGGTGAAGACAAGACCGTAATTACCTAACCGGTCCCGCCGCATCCCGCCCGAAATGGCGATACCCTCCCGCCGCCCGTCCAAGATCACGGTTCGGCCGGCGGCGTGTCGAAGGGGCCAGCGCCCACATCCCGAAGCTCTCCGAGCGCCGGAATCCTCTTGCGAATAAGAAGCGCCATGAGGCAATCGGGTCGTCGTTTCGCCCTCCTCGGTGGTCTGCTGCCGGTCGGCTCGCTCACCGTCGCCCGTGGGGACTCGGACGCGGACTCCGCGGGCGGCAATGGCCTCGAAAAGGAGACCGTCTCGGTCGCCGTGCTGCCGCCGGCGGACGGCGCCGCCGTGCACGTCGGCATCGGGCAGAGGTACTTCGAGGCGGAGGGGCTGAAGATCCGGCTCAAGCCGGTGCAGCAGAGCCCGCCGGCGCTGCCCGCCCTGGTCAAGGACGTCATCGCCGGGGCCGACCACGTCTCGTTCCTGCAGGCCCACGACCAGGGCACCCTCAAGCTGCGGGTGCTCAACGAGGCCGCCACCCTCACACCCGACATGATGAACGTGGTGGTGATGCCGAACTCCCCCATCAGGACCGCCAAGGACCTGGAGGGCAAGAAGGTCGCCGTCAACGTGCCCGACAACATCCAGTCGCTGACCCTGGACGCCATCCTCAAGGCCGACAACCTGGACGCCTCCAAGATCAAGTACGTCGCAGTGCCGATGCCGCAGACGGGCGCGGCGCTGCAGAAGGGCCGGATCGACGCCGTCCACGTGGCCGAGCCGTTCCTGTCCGACGTCCAGAAGACGCTGGGCGCCCGCGTCGTCGTGAACGGCGGCGGCGAGCCCGTCACCCAGACGCCGATCAGCGCCTACCCGACCACCCAGGGCTTCACCGACAGGTACCCGAGGACCGCGGCCGGCGACCGCAAGAAGGTCGAGGAGGTGCTGCCGGGCCACGCCCGCATCGACCCGCGGGTGGCCTCGGTGATCACCCTGCCGGACTTCCCGACCTCCAACAACGTCACCCGACTGCAGCGGATCGTCGACCTGATGACGGCCGCCGGGCTGCTGAGGTCCCAGCCCGACCTGAACGCCATCGTGTACCGGGCCCCGCGGCCTGACCGGCCCGGGGCACCGGCCGGTTCGATGATGTTCCGATGACGACACAGACCGCGTCCCCCGGTCCCCCCGGGCGGTCGGGCCCCTCACACGCTCCGGACGGTGGGCGCGGGGGGCCGTCGGCGTTGCCGCACTCTTCGCGGCGAGCGAGCTGCTCGGGCGGGCCGAGATCGTCGACCGTTCCCATCTGCCGCCGGCCTCGTCGGTGGTGGTCCGCGCCGCCGAGCTGGTCGGCGACGAACCGTTCCTGTCCCACGTCCTGGACACCCTCACCGCCTGGGCGGTCGGCTTGGGCCTGGCGACCCTCCTCGCGGTGCCGCTCGGGCTCCTCCTCGGCAGCGTCCCGGCCGTCGACACCGCCACCCGGGCGATCGTGGACTTCCTGCGCCCCATCCCGTCGGTGGCGGTGATCCCGCCGGCGGGGCTGCTGCTCGGATCGGGGCTGAGCACGAAGGTGGCGCTGATCGTGTACGCCGCGAGCCGGCCGATCCTGCTCAACACCGCCGACGGTGCCCGCTCGGTCGACCGGCTCCAGATGGACACAGCGCAGGTGTTCCGCGCTCTCGGCAGCCGACCGGGGCGGGCACGTCATCGTCCCGTCGGCGCTGCCCAAGATCTTCGCGGGGCTGCGGCCGGCGCTGTCGCTCTCGCTGATCCTCATGGTGTTCTCCGAGCTGCTGCCCGGCACCGTCAACGGGCTCGGCTTCCTCGCCCAGACCCGCTCCGACGTGCCCGCCCTGTGGTCGGTGATCGTGCTGCTGGGTGTTCTGGGGTACGTGCTGAACGTGCTGCTGCCGGCGGTGGAGCGTCGGGTGCTCGGCGGGCGGCGGGCCGCCGCGACGGGCCGCCGACCCAGGATGTGATCATTTGCGACAAGGACCGCGCGGCGCCCGAATATGGCATTCTTCGTGCCACGCCGCGCTCGACTCCCCGGATGGTTCCCTTGCTTGAGATCCAGGATCTGACGCACACCTACGCGGACGGCCACGTCGCCGTCAGGGACGTGAATCTGAACGTGGCCTCGGGCGAGCTGGTCAGCATCGTGGGCCCGTCCGGCTGCGGCAAGTCCACGCTGCTGCGCTGCATCGCCGGGCTGATCCGCCCCTCCCAGGGCCGGGTGATCCTCGACGGCACCCCGGCCGACGGGATCCCCGAGAACCTCGCCGTGGTCTTCCAGGACTACAGCCGCTCCCTGTTCCCGTGGCTGTCGGTGCGCGACAACGTGGCGCTGCCCCTCAAGCGCCGCGGCAAGTCCAAGACCGAACGGCGCGAGGCCGCCATGGAGGCCCTGGAATCGGTGGGCCTCGCCGCCGCCGGGGGCAAGTACCCCTGGCAGTTGTCGGGCGGCATGCAGCAGCGGGTGTCGATCGCCCGCGCCCTCGCCTACCGGCCCTCCCTGCTCCTGATGGACGAGCCGTTCGGCTCGGTGGACGCCCAGACCCGTGAGGACCTGGAGGACCTGACGCTCAAGGTCCGCGGCAGCGACGGCATGACCATCCTCCTGGTCACCCACGACATCGACGAGAGCGTCTACGTGGGCGACCGCGTCGTCGTCCTCGGCTCCTCCCCCGGCCACGTCCGCGCCGACCTCCCGGTCGACCTGCCGGGGCCCCGCGACCAGATCTCCACCCGCGAACTCCCCGAGTTCGTCCGCCTCCGCGCCGAGGTAGGCCGCCTCGTCCGCGGCGCGGGCGACAGGACCCCGGCAGCGGAGGCGCCCGTCTCGAAGTGAGACCCGGGGGCGTGGCGGGGTCCCGGGGCCCTGCCACGCCCCCGGCGGCCTATGGGAGGCCGCTCCGGTGAAGACTCGGCACTCAGACCGCGGGGCGAAGGCGGTTGTGCACGTAGGTGGCCACGGCGGTGAGGACCGCCTGCCCGGCGAGGACGGCGACCGCCCGGTAGTCGGTCGTCCCGGAGTTCGCGGCGTCGTGCACCACGGTGACCACGGCGCCGAGGGCGGAGACCGCCGCGCCCTGGAGCAGGGTCCGCAGGCCCCGAGCCGCCGCCTCCCTGCCGGGTTCCACGAGCTCCCCGGGTCGGATCAGGTCATCGGTCATTTCCGCCTCCGTTGAAGAGTGCCGCCCATGTCTTCGGGCCGACCTCGCCGTCGACGGCGAGGCGACCGTTCTCACGCTGGAACGCGACGACCGCGGACCGGGTGCGGGGGCCGTAGACCCCGTCGACCGTCAGGCTCGAACCGAGACGGTCGAGACGCCTCTGCACCGCCTTCACGTCGTCGCCGCTCATGTACGGGTCCCGCAGTTCGAGCACCCGGCCGGGATGGGCGGGGGGCTTCGGGGACGCCTCGGAGTACTTCGGGCGTCCGTAGCCGTGGATCCGGGGGTTGCTGCGGTAGATGGCCTTCTCGTACACGCCGTCACCGTTGTAGTAGCGCCCGCCCAGGCTTCCCGACGTGTTCCCGCCCACGGTGGTGATGGTGGTGCCGGTGACCCTGACAACGAGCTCCACGTGCGTGGCGCCGTTCGGGCCGTAGAAGACCCAGTCGCCGGGGCGCGGCGTACGCGAGAAGCGGCCTCTGTCCTTGAACCACTTGACGCCCTGGTGACACGACGCGGTGCGCGGATAGTCGACGTTCGCCCGCATGCCCGCCTCGTCGGCGATCCAACTCTGGAAGCTCGCACACCAGGGGTAGCCGTAGCCGCCGTGCGGATAGCCGCCGATCCGGCCGAGCCATCTGTTGTACTTGGTGTCGTTGGTGCCCGACTCTCGAAAACCGATCT
Source organism: Thermomonospora umbrina (assembly GCF_003386555.1). Taxonomy (GTDB): domain Bacteria; phylum Actinomycetota; class Actinomycetes; order Streptosporangiales; family Streptosporangiaceae; genus Thermomonospora; species Thermomonospora umbrina. The sequence continues at coordinate 600,260 of NZ_QTTT01000001.1, forward strand.
CCCGTTTCGCGATGCGGATCGCGTCGTTCGGGCTTGTCATAACGCCTCCTCATGCCGAAGGCCCCGCCCCCGGACCTGCGGGGCGGGGCCTTCGGCCGTGCTCAGTTACCGACCAACGGGATCAGTTCGACCGCCACCATCACCGTGGTGGCCACCACGGTGGCGGGAATGGCGTACTTCCACTGCTCCACCCTGCGCAGGCGATCCTCGTGGTCGTCCATGACCGTTCTGGCGCTGTCCACCTTGGAGGAGAGCCCGGCGATCTCGTTGTTCAGCCGGACGAGCTGATCGTAGACATCGCGCAGACTGATGAACACGCCATTGCCTTCGCTCGTCATCCCTGGGAGCACTCGTAGGAGCCGGAGATGTAGAAGTGGGTTCCGGCCGGCCACGGGGTGTTCTGATTCGTCATGCCCTCCAGACCGCCGTGCGGCAGTCCGTCGGCGAACCCGGCCTCCACCTGGACCAGCGGCCTGCCGAAGCCCGAGCCCGGGCCGATCTGCAGGAATCCGGTGCGCCGATCGCGCGGGTGCAGACCGCAGGTCCACATCAGCGGCGCGATCGCGTTGTGCATTCCCGCGAAACCGCCCGACGGGACCGGCAGGGTCAGACGCAGACTCCTGAGCGGGGAGGGAAATGCGCCCGAGCCATTGTCCGGGTAGTAGTCATATTCGATCTTCGCATGAATGCTGAAGGTCACCACGTTGTCGGCGGAGAAACGGTAACGACCGTGGGTCTCCCACTGGTTGTCGACCGTCACGACGGACGCATTCGCCGGGTCGTACCACTGCATCTGCGGCTCGTAGGTGCGCCATGCCCCCGTCTCGGCGACGATGCCCCACTTCACGCCGTCCCAGCCGATCCATCGGCGGAGGTCGTTCTCGAAGTGGATCTGTCCGTGGTAGCGATGCCCCATCGTGCCGGGCTTGTTCCAGGAACTGCCCGTGGAGATCTCGATTCCCGCCATCCATCGATCGTCCCGGATCTGGGAGGCGGGGATGATCCCGTCGTCCTTGACGGTGACGAGGCCCAGCGGGACGTCGTAGAACGGGCTCGTCTGCGGGCTCGGAGGCGTCGGCGTGGCCGTGGCGGCGTAGGGCGTGCCCTTGATCACGTGCACCCGGATCGAGTCCGTCCCACGGTCCAACCGCAGGACGACCAGGTCCATCCGATGGGTCCCCGCGGCCACGGTGTCGAGAGTCAACGTGATCTCCGCGTTGGAGTGGTAGACGAAACCGCGGATGATCGCCTCGCCGGTGCGGACGGTGACCTGCCGGGAACCGCCGCCGGAGACCACCCTGAGCGTCGCGTTGCCGGGATGGTGATCTCCGGGAATGCCCGACCGCGTGAACAGGCGGGCCATCCTCTCCCAGTCCTCCTGAGTGATCGAGGCACCGGTGCCGCTGTCGAAGGGATAACTGAACTCGGCCATGTAAGGGCTCCTTCCGTTTCGGCCTAGGCGGCCAGGTATCGGGGGCGGTACTTGACGGTCACGGTCCCGGCGATATGTACCGGGGTGCCGCCGCTGTTATCGGAGAAGTCCACAAGGACGCTGTTCTGCCCCTCGCCCAACGAGAACAGCTCGGATCCCGGCGCGAGCCTTTCCCACACGTTCTTGTCCCGCTGGCTCCACACCGTCTTGTGACCGGGTCGGGTGTCGATGGTGACGATGTCGGTCTCGAAGCCGAACGGGTGCTTCAGGAGAATCTGCTCCTTCGTACCCTCATGCTTGATGAGCAGCGTGTCCGCCCCGTGCGCCTTGACGATCCAGATCGGCCATGCCTCCACGTCCCCGTTGACGGACATGATTTTCTTGCCGTCCGGGTCGGACCGCTTGGAGAGATGCAGCGGCAGGAATGAGCCGCCGATGTGGTCTCCCGCCCCTCGCGGCTTACCGGTGAAGAAATGGAGCGGGGGGTCGCCGTTCACGTTGTCGACGAGCTCGACCTCCGTGCCGTACCAGAACGGGTCGGGGGCCTTGAGGTTGACGCCGAACTTGCAATAGACCAGCCCGGCGGCATCCTTCTCCTCCCCCTCCATTCCAGACACATAGAAGCAGTCGATGTAGCGACTGGTCCGCGCCCCGACGGAATCCGTCTCGACGACCTCGAGGGTGCCCGGCCTGCCGTTGCGCGGGTTCATCCGGTGGATGAGGTGCCGTTTGAGCAGGACCATGGCCTCCCGGTCGGTGGCCCACAGCAGGAGTGGCAGGAAGATGTCCCTGACCGGTGAGCGCACGTGCCGGAAGACCGCGCCGTCCAGCAGGGGCAGTTCGTCGAGCCGCAGGTCGACGGGCGGGGCCTCGAGCCCGTGGACTCCGCGCTGGGCGATGATCCCGGACGTGGACGTGATCATGTCCCCCGTCAGGGGCACCCGTTCGCCGTCCGCCGCGATCCACCACAGCTCCGAACGGTGGCTCGGCCTGACCTCCGGAGCCGGCGGGAGGGGTTCTGTCTCCGTCATCGGCTGTGCCGCCTCCTCTCTCTGATCGGGAAAGCAGAGGGCCGGCTCGATCCCCGCTGAGATCGGCCGGCCCTCGAAGGACACGATTCGTGGTTCATCTCATCGCCTCGTCTCCAGTCCGTGAACCCTGCGCTGCAGCCGCGCCAGCCGTTCGTAGATGCGCGGCGACTCCTCGTCCTGACCGACCACCGGCTTGATCACCTGGTACTCGTCGGGCCTGCGGGTGTAGTGGATCTCCCGGACGACCTCCTTGTACGGCTGCCCGTCGATCTCGACGGTCACCTGGTCGCCCTTCCAGTAGTCGCGGCCGAGGACCACCGCGGACGTGTCGATCGGCTCGAAGGTGACGCTGGCCTTGCCGCGCCCCTCGTTGAGCCGCGCCTGCGCCGCCGTGTCCGCCTTGCCGGCGTCCGGGGGGGACCCGAGATCGGCTCCGTCGAGGAACTCCTCGATCCGCAGCCCCGGCCACAGCAGGTCCGGCCGGTCGAAGCCGAAGAACCGCCGCGCCGTGCCCTCGGCCTGGTCGGCCACGACCACGTACGTCACCTCGGGCGGGTTGATCGTGTACTGGTACGAGCGGAGGTTCCCGAGCCCGATCGAGAAGCGGGCCCCCGGGCGTTCCTCGCCCTTGTAGACCGACAACTCCAGGTTGTGGTCGTGCCGCTGCCGCACCTGAAAGCCGACCTTGCCGCGCGCCGCGACGTCGAGCATCGTCTCCAACAGCGACCCGAACCGGGACGAGGCGCTGACGCTCTCACCGCGGTTGCCGTTCGTGCCCAGCACCAGTCCCGGCACCCGGCGCGACGCCACCGGGGCGCCCGGCCCGGCGTGCTGGTCGACCAGCGTGCGCAACACCGTCTCCGCGTTCGCGGACCCGTACCGCCACGCGTCGGCGGCGAACGTCGTCCCGGTCTCCGGGATCGCGGTCGCCTGCGGCCACACCAGCCGGCTCAGCCACGCCATGTCGCACGGTCCGGACGCGGTCAGCGTCCCGATGCCGCCCTCGTCGGCGTTGTGGACCCGCTCCAAGAGCTGCGTCGGCCCGGAGAACGCGATCTCCCCGTCCCGGATCAGCACGATGCCGGCTCCTTCTCGGAGCAGCTCGGCGTCCTTCCCGCCGGCCCCGACGGTGATCTTCCAGGACCCCACCGCGAGATGCCGGTCGATGACCTCCAACTCGTGGTCGGTGGTGATCTCCCCGAGATACTCCCGGCCGGCCCCGCGAACGAGCACCCGCCACGCGTCCATCACGCCACCCCCTCACCGGTCGCCACCGCGACACCTCGCGCACCGCGCCTACCGCACCGCATTGAGCACTTCCCAGGCCCGCAACTTCGCCGCGAACTGCCGACTGGTCTCCTCGGGGTCCTTGACGGACCCATGAAAATGAAACTCGTACCGCCGCCCCCGGGCCTCACCGGGACTCGGCCGGGCCAGGCCTCTGGACGAGGGCGCGATCACATGACTCAACCTGGACAACGGCACCACCAACTCGTCCTCGCCGCCCTCACCGATCAGTGCGAGCGTCCCGCCGGGACGGTTCCGCACCAGCCCTCCCTCGGCGAGCCGGGGGATGTCGGGAAAGAGGTCGGAGATGCTGAAGCCCTTGCCGCCGACGCCGGGAACCCAGGACGGGATCTTGATGCTGATGCTGAAGTCCAGGCTGTTCCACGCGTCGATGACCGCGTTGATCGGCGCCTTGACTCCGTTCTTCAGGGCATCCCACACTTCGCCGAGCTTGGCCTTGACCTTGTCCCAGTTCTGGATGATCTTGCCGATCGCGTAGCCGAAGGGCCCGAGCAGGATCCCCAGGAGCAGCGGCCAGTTCTTTTTGATCCAGTTCCAGACTCCGGACGCGGCCTTCTTGATCCACTTGATCGAGGCGGAGACCCCGCTCATCGCCCCCGACACGATCTTCTTGAACGTCTTGGACTTCGTGACGCTGTCGATGAGCATGGCGATGAACGGCGACAGCAGCGTCAAGATCAGCCCGGCGGGTCCGGTGGCGGCATTGAATCCGGCCCCCACCGCTCGCAGCCCTCCGCCAGCCAGCTTCCCGGCCGGTCCGAGACCCTTCATTCCCTTGGATGCGTCCCCGACCTTCTTGCCCGACTTCGTCGCCTCGTTTGCGGTCTTCTGCATTTCCGTCTGCAGCGGCTTCATCCCTGTCGCTGCAGACTTCGCCCCGGAGGCCACGGGCTGCGTCACCGACCGCATCGCCGACGCGACCTTTCCCCGGGATGAGCTGATACCCGAGGCCAGCGCGTCGCCGATCTGCCGCCCGGCCTTGGTGGCCGCAGGCTTGGAGCCGATGAGGGAGGATTGCACGTTGGCCAGTCTCTTGGCGGAGGATTTCACCTTGGCCTGGCGCTGGTCCATTCCCTGGGCGAGGCCGTCACCGATGTTGTGGCCCGACCGCATCATCACCCGCGAGGGCGACTTCTCCTGGAGTTGACGGCGTACCGCGTCGATCACGCTGTCGGCGAGCTTCAACGCCGAGCGCGCGACCCGCTGCCGGCCTTCGCCGATCCCGAGGGTCAGACCGCTCACGATGTTCTGAGCGATCTTCGTCCCGGCGCCGCGCACCGAGTTCGCGGCCGAATTGAAGGCCGCCCGCAGCTTCTGGTCGAGGGTGGTGCCGAGCCTGGCCTTGCGCGCCTCGAGTTCGGTATTGAAGCCGGCGACCAGCCAGCCGGCCGCCTGGCGACCGGAGTTCTCGACGTTGTCGGATACGGACTTCAGTCCGCCGTTGATGCCCTTCACCATCGCCTGGCCAGCCTTGGAACCATCCTGGGAGATGGATCGGGCCACCTGCAACATGATCGCCTGGCCGACGTCATTAGATTTCTGCAGAAGCGTCTTGTCATTCCCAACAAAACCGATGACCTTGCTGATTCCCTCGGCAATTTTACTCTGCTGCCGAGGGAATTCTTCGGCGATCTTTTGCGCGATCTTTTCGGCCAACCCTGAGCCGACGTCGTTTACTTTCGTGATTGCATCATTGATTCCATCGCGCAACTTTCCGACAATGGTCGCATTTGCAGTGAAATCGCCCTTGATCTTGGTTGCCATCTTTTCCGCGACACCCTTGCCGATATCCTTCGACGTGAGGGCACTATTGATCGCTGCAACGAGCTCCGCCTCCTTGCCCTTGATCTCGGCGACGACCGTGGCGACAACACTGTTGCCAACGCCTTGCCCGGGCGCCTGGCCCGCCTGGGCTTGGCCTCCGGAGGCGCCGGATGTTTGAAGCGACGCCTTTTGCTTCTCCCATTCTTCTTTGATCTCTTGTGCGAGTTTATACTTCGCCTCCTCAATACTTTTGAATTTTCCAGGATTTTCATCCTTCTCCAGGTTTCTCGCCCAGGTGTTCTGGGAGATTTCCAAAGATTTACTTGAGTTTCCCAGCGACCTTATGGACACGCCGAGCGCGGCCACCGAAAAACCGGTGGCGACAAAGGACTGGAAAAAGTTTTGCAGATTGAATGGCGATGCCTTCGAAGAGGCTTGCGCATCTCTCAGCTTATAGACCGCCTCGCGTACACTTCCAAGCCAGTTGATATTATACTTGGATGCCTTCTCTATCGCTTCAACAGTTGTGACCACTACAGTAATCCGTTCTGCTTTATCGCTACAGGAAATAGTTCCCAAGGCCACGGCGTCGCGTTGCACTCTCGCCTCAACGGTGGCGCGTTCTAAATCACCGACATCGCGGGCGCGTACTCGCCGGTGTGCAAGTCGGACCGTTCACCATCCGGCAGCTCCATGCGGCTTACTCAGGCATCAAGGTCGGTCTTCGGGTGCCGGCGCGGTGGCGAGTGGCGCGTTCGGCTTTGAGGAGGTCGAGTTCGCGGATGTAGACGCGGCGGTTGACCCGGAGGGCGGTGAGGTGGCCTCGGTGGATCCACTGGCGGATGGTGGCGGGGCCCACGCCGACGCGGTCGGCGGCCTGGGGGACGGTGAGGAAGCTTCGGCTCAGGTCGTTCACGACGCCCTCGACTCGGAGGACCAGGAGCAGGCTCGGCAGTGGAGGTCGTTCGTCGCCGGGTCGTGGGTGAGGGTGAGCAGGTCGCAGGCCGGGCACGGGCGGGACGGGGCGCGGCGGCTCGGGGCGTCCTGAGAGGTGCGGGAGGTGAGGCGGCGGTGGAGGGTGAGGACCTCCTCGCCGAAGTCCCTGGCGCCGTCGAAGGTGAGCAGGCCGTCCAGGTGGGCTCCGAGCCAGGCGACGCAGCCGGCCAGGGTGGGGGCGTAGCGGCCCCGGCGGGGGCGAGGGCCGAAGTCGCGCGCGGTGCGGTAGGCGTCCTCCCAGCCGAGGAGGGTCTGCAGGAGTTCGTCCAGGTCGTCGACGACGGGTGAGGGGGACGGGCGGCCTCGGGTGCCCGAGACCTTCTCCGAGCCGCCTCGGCGCCGCTGGTCCAGCGCGCCGCTCAGGCGGGCGGCGGCGTCGTCGAGCTCGGCGAGCCGGGTGCGCACCAGGGACTGGCAGCGTCGGCACCAGATGGGCTCCCCGGCGACGGGCGCGCCATCGGGGCGGCGCGAACGGTGACGGGGGCTGTTGCACGGACCCGGACAGGGGGACATGGAACTCCTCACGAACTCACGACGGTGGTGGGCGGATCGAGATCGTTCGAGCGGCGGAGCCGCAGGTCAGGGGTATCGGCCGGCGGCACGTGCGGCTCGGCGACGGGAAGATCCGCTGCGGGCACGGGCCCCGGGAGGGGCGGTCGGGAACGGCGTCGTTCCGGGCGAGTCCCGCCTCGGCGTCGGAAGCGGGCTTCGCCGAGGCGTCGGCTGCGGGGCTTCCGGCCGCCGGCCCCTGGAGGGGACTCGCCGAACCGTGAACGAACGGAGAGCGGTCAGACGGCGGTGAGCGAGTGGGCCAAGCGGTGGCGGATGCGGGCCGCGAGGCGTTCGCGTTCGGTGGTGCCGCCCCAGATGCCCTCCAGGTCGTCGTGCTCGGAGGCGTACCGCAGGCACTCCTCGCGGACGGGACAGCCCGAGCAGACGCGCTTGGCCGCCTCGATCGCGGGACGATCGGCCGGGCGGGCGAAGAACATCTCGGGATCGGCCTGACGGCAGGCGGCCCGCTCGTGCCAGGGGGCGGGGGTGACGAGGGTCATGGTTGCTCCTCATGTCCGGAAGGGATGGGGACGCGGGGTGCTGCCTCGGGCGAGGGTGGCGGCCCGTCCGCCCGTGGCCTGTCCGGTGACCCTCCGGCCGTACGACCGGAGGGCGCGGCGTCACGTGCTCGTCACCGTCCCGGATCGCGGGACGGTGTCGAGGGTGTGGGCCGGGGAGCGGGGGCGGGGGCGCGGGACGGCGGGCGGGCATGGGGTGCGGCCACCGTCGATCACTCCCCCTCGCGCTGCAACTGCTGTTCGTTGACGCCAAGTTCCGTCATGTCAACCGCGAGTGCTTCGGCCAGTCGCTGGACCACCGCCAGCGATGCCCGCCTCCGCCTGCCGGTCTCCAAGAGCGACAGGTACGAGGTGTCGATACCGGCCACAGAGGCCAGGTCGGCCTGCCTGAGCCGGTGGCCCAGACGGAGCCTCCGCAAGGAATCTCCGTCCACCTGCAGAAAGCGTTGTTGTTTCACGGCGTCAAATTTAGGTAGATATCGGGATCTTCGTCACTATTTTCTCCGGCCAAGGATCGGTGACTATGATCACATCACTGTTCGGTCACGTCGCCAACCTGCGGGTTGTGCCCGGAGTCTGATCCGTCGATGAACATCGTTTCCGGCATCTTGCCCACGGATTGACGGCGGCCTGAGACAGAATGAGGCAATGCCATTGCCAAGCCACGCGAGCATCGGAACCGCCGTGGCCACCCGACGCGTGCGACTCGGACTGCGCCAGCGCGATCTCGCCGCCGCGGCCGGGGTCTCGGAGACCACCATCCGCAACATCGAGGCGGGTCGGATCGGAGGCCGGCCCACCAAGTGGCCCCTGGTCGAACAGGCGCTGCGCTGGGCGCCCGGCTCGTTCGAGGCCCTCAGGGAGGGCCGCCAGCCGCTGGAGATCAGTGGCCACGACGCACCCGAGGACGAGGAGTGGACCATGCGGCTGCCGACCCGGATCCGTGAAGAGATCACCGGGTACGAGTTGTTCGACTCGGCGGTCGTGGACGTGTCCGGTGGTCTGCGGTTGATCGTCCTGGCCGTGGAGACCGAGGCGCCGCCGCACGACCGCACCGCGCGGCGGCTCCGGATCCAGCGATGGGAGGACGTGCGATCCCGCCTGAACTCGCTCTCCGACCACTGACCACAGACCACCGGACGCTCCCGTTCCCTCGCGTGAACGACCCCCGGCGACCCGCATCTCCCCCCATCCCGGCCTCCACAGCAACCGCCGTCGTCGGCCGGGAGGGCTCCTCCGTCCGCCTGCGCACGCGGCCCCGGACGCCGAGCCTCCTGAACGCTCCTGGGCCGAACGGTTTCGGCCGGACGCCGCCGGCCGGGTCATCACCCGACCAAGACGTCGCCCCACCGAAGAACTGTGCCCGCCCGGAACACCGCCATGGCAACGCACCACCCCAACGGCACAATCCGACCGAACGACGCCCCACCGGGAGCAACACCGCCTCGGCGGAACGCCGCCCTACCGGAACGCCGCCCTACCGGAACGCCGCCCTACCGGAACGCCGCCCTACCGGAACGCCGCCCTACCGGAACGCCGCCCTACCGGAACGCCGCCCTACCGGAACGCCGCCCTACCGGAACGCCGCCCTACCGGAACGCCGCCCTACCGGAACGCCGCCCTACCGGAACGCCGCCCTACCGGAACGCCGCCCTACCGGAACGCCGCCCTACCGGAACGCCGCCTCGGCTCGGACCCGTCGAGACGGGTCCTGCCGAGGCGGCACCCGAAGGGAGCACAACCCGGGTCGGAGCGTCGATCCGAGGTACAGGGAGCCGGCGAGCGAGGTGAAGCGGGTGTGGCTCGGGGCTCAGGGGTCCTGCCGGAGGACCCCTGAGCCCCGGAGTGCCGGGGAAGCCGGGGAAGGGCCCGCCGCCGAGCATGCGTGGCGGCCCATCCCCGGCGGCTCCGGACCCGGCGACGCCCACGGATGGGCGCCGCCGGCCCAGAGCCCGTTCAGAGCCCGGAGAAGAAGCGGGCCAGGTCGTCCGGTGTCGCCTCTTCGACGGGATCCTCCTCGATCCCGGGCCGAGGCACGGGTCTCGGCTGTTCGGGAGGCGACTCGTCCTCGGGGAGATGCGCCGACGTGAACAGCCAGTTGCCGATCGCCAGGTGATCGACCACCGCGGCCATCAGGTGCTCGTTCAGGCCCCACTCGGCGTCCTCGCCGTGCACGGCGCGCACGAACGCGCTGTCACGCGGCAGGTGCTGGATGAGGACCCGCACCCGCCGCGCGGACAGCGTGCCGCGATGGTGATCGAGGAGATCGACCCCGTAGTACCGGAGCAGGTCGGCCTCGATCGCCTCGGCGTGCTCGGTCAGGAGCCCGTCGAGGCCGATTCTTCCCCCGGGAACATCCCGGACTCCCGCCCGTAGGCCTCGACCAGGGACTGAACGTCCTGAACGCTGACCTCGTGGCGCTGGAACCGCTCGAACTGCTCGGGGCCGAGCAGCAGCTCCATCATGCCCGCCACGTCGGACGGATCCAGCTCGGCGAGCCGCTGGACGACCTTGTGGGACAGCTCGGTCGGCAGCGAGTACGACTCGCCGTCGATCTCGAAGTCCCAGCGGTGCCCCAGCGCCTCCAGGCGCTGGGCGCGGGCCGCGTTGACGCTGTATCGGGTCATCAGGCCGCCATCCAGCTCGCCAGGGGCTTGACGGGGGTGGCGTCGGTGGCGATGGCGTTGATGGTGACACCCAGCTTGACCGGGGCGTTCTTGGCGAACTGCACCTCGTCCATGTCGGTGACGATGGCGCGCGGGACCCAGAAGCGCGTCGTGGTGTCGCCGTCCTGGAACTCCACGCCCAGCGCGAACTCGACGGGCTCCGAGGACGGCGCGATGTCGTACTTGGTCACGCCGTCGGTGGGGGTGAGCGGCGTGATGCCCGAGCCCATGACGAACGGCAGGGTGTCGACGTTCACCTGCATCAACTGGAACTTGACGGTCAGGTCCCGGTCGCTCTGGATGAACCGGACGGCGGCCTGGCTCTGCCACGCGTCGACCGGGTCCAGCTTGTCCTTCTTGGTGAACTTGATGCCGTCGTTGGTGGTGTAGCCGAGGTCCTTCCAACCGGCCGCCAGCGCGGTGCCCGGAAGGGCCATGTCGGTGTTCTTGGCGGCGATGAGCACCCGGCCGTTGCCGGCCACGCGGATCTCGGTCGCGTTCAATCCTGCCATTGTGTTCTCCCTGATTCTACTGGACTCGGATGAGCAGTCGGATATTGAGGACGTAACGGGTCTTCGCCGGATCACCGCGATCGGTCAGCCGGCGGAGCCCGCGCAATCCCATCTCCTCGGAAAGGCCGGAGACCGCGTATCCGGAATAGACGACGTGGGTGATCCCGGCGAGCAGCGCGCGCACCGTGCGCATCAGTTCGTGCGCCGCCGTCGGGGTCGGCCCGTAGGTCTCGATCCTGACCTGTGCGTCGTCGAGGACCTCGTCCTCCCGGTAGGAGCCGCCGTCGCGGATCAGCACCACCGCGGGGGTGGTGCCGTCGTGCCCGGTCGGCGGGGTCGCGCCCACCGGCACGTTCGCCAGCTCCGGCCGTCCCGTCAGGTAGGCCCCGACGACGGCCTCGGCGTCCGGGAACACCTCCGCCACCGGGGCCAGCGCCGGCGTCGGGACCATCGTGTTGACCACAAGCGCCTCCTTGGAAAGGAATGGGAAAGGACCCGCCGACGACTCGATCGGACCCTCGACGCCGGATCGCCAGAAATCCACCGTCTTCAGTCATCGTGACGGCCCTTCCCGCTCCGGACAATTGACTGGGTTAAAGCCCGCCGCTCGCCCGGAAATGGCGCAGCCGCCGACCGGGCATCATGGTCGACGGCTGCACGGCGGCCACTCCGCAACAGAAGGACCACCTTCGATATGCAGAGTGACGCCTTTCCCGCGACCGCTCAATTGACTGGACCACGACGCCGCGGTCATGCGACGACTTCGCCCCGGGGGACACGGAAAGGAGTCGGACCGCTGCGCTTGGCGCATGCTTGCGAACGCCGCCCACCCGCGCGGGAAGGCGACCGGCGACGACCGTGAGGCGCGAACGGCTCCGCCGCCCATGACACCGTCACCGACCGCGAGCCGGGGCCGCGGAACGCGCGCTCAGCCGCAGAACCCGGGCCGAGCGCGCAAAACGTTGGATCGAGAAGGCGGGGATCAGGGCCCGGTGATGGTGGACGGGTCCGTGGCGGCCGTGCGGAGGCGGGTGTTGACGGCGCGGCGGGCACGGTCGTAGGTGGTGGGGTCGTCGAACAGGAGGGCCTGGGCGCCGCCGCAGCGGGCCAGGGCCTCCAGTTCGAAGGCCAGTTGGGCGGCGTCGGTGTCCTCGTGGAGTTCGCCGAGGTCGCGGGCCTGAGTGAGGCAGCGTTCGAGGAAGGCGAGCCAGTCGCGCTGGGCGTGGGCGATGGCGTCGTGGACGCGACCGGGGCGGGCGTCGAACTCGGCGCCGGCGGAGTAGAAGAAGCAGCCGCCGGGGAAGATCGGGCGCTCCATGTAGGTGAGCCAGATCTCGACGAGCCGGACCACGCGGCCGAGGCCCCTCGGGGTCGCCAGGGCGGGTTTGACGACGTGTTCGGTGAAGACCTCGACGGCGGCGCGGACGGTGGCGAGCTGGAGCTCCTCCTTGGCGCCGAAGTGGGTGAAGACGCCGCTCTTGCTGATGTTGAGCTCGGTCGCCAGCCGGCCGATGGACAGGCCCTCCAGGCCCTCGGCCGAGGCGATGTCGGCGGCCCGCCGCAGGATGGCCCGCCGGGTCTGCTCGCCGCGCAGGATCCGGCCGTCGGTCTGGGTCATGACCAACAATCTGCATGACCGTTCGTGCATTGTCAACGTCCGCGCTGAGCTACTCAGGCGGCCCCGAACACAGCAGCCCCTTCGAGGAACGGGCTTGACGGGAGGGGTCGGTCCAGAAGAAAGTACGACCGTTCGTATAGTTTTCTGGAGGCACTGATGGCGGATACCACCGCGGCCCCCGCGTCCCCGGCGTCCACCCGACGTCGTGGCGTGCCGGTGCTCGCGGCCGGGGCGACGTTCCTGGCGATGCTCGACTCCACCGTGACCAACCTCGCCGTGCCCGACCTGCGCGGCGACTTCCCGGACGCGTCGGTGGCCGCGCTGAGCTGGGTGATCACGATCTACTTCGTGGCGTTCGCGGCGCTGCTGGCCCCCTCGGGCCGGCTCGCCGACCTGATCGGCCGCCGTTCGCTGTTCCTGCTCGGCGTCGGCGCGTTCACCGCGATGTCGCTGGCCTGCGCGCTGGCCCCGAACCTGCCGACGCTGCTGGTGGCGCGCGGGCTGCAGGGCGCCGCGGCGGCGGCGATGATCCCGGCCTCGCTGGCCCTCCTGCTGCGCGACACCGCGCCCGAACGTCGCGGGGGCGCGATCGGGCTGTGGAGCGCGGCGGGCGCGGCGGCGGCGGCCGTCGGGCCGAGTCTGGGCGGGGTGCTGGTCGACGCGTTCAACTGGCGGGCGCTGTTCCTGATCAACGTGCCGGTGGGGCTGCTGATGCTGGCGGGCGCCGCGCGCCTTCCCCGGACGGCCGCCACGGCGGCGGCCGGCGCCAGGGTGCCCGACCTGGTGGGCACCGTCCTGCTCGGCGGCGGGGTCGGGGCGATCGCCCTGGGCGTGACGCAGACCCAGGAGTGGGCCTGGGGCGACACGCGAACGATCGGCGTGCTCGCCGCCGGGGCGGCGATGGTGGCGGCGGCCCTGTGGCGTTCGGCGCGGCACCCGGTCCCGGCGCTGGAGATCTCGCTGTGGCGCAGCCGGACGTTCGCGGTCGCCAACCTGGCCTCCGCGCTGTACGGGGCGGCGCTGTACCCGTGGCTGCTCGTGGGAACGCTGGTGCTGATCGAGATGTGGGACTACTCGCCGACCAAGGCGGGCCTGGCGATGACGCCCGGGGCGTTCACCGCGACCGCGGCGGCGATCGTGATGGGGAGGTTGACCGGCCGGTTCGGGGTCCGGCCGGCGGTGACGGGCGGCATGCTCATCATCGTCTTCGCCGGCGTCTGGACGATGACCCGGCTGTCGGAGGAGCCCGCGTTCCTGACGCTGTGGCTGCCGATGGGTCTGCTGGCCGGCGCGGGCATGGGGATGGTGACCACCGGGACGTCGAGCGCGGCGGCGCTGTCGGTCTCGCCGCTGCGGTTCGCGGGGGCGACCGGCCTCAACACGACCGCGCGCCAGCTCGGCGGGGCGCTGGGCCTGGCCGCGTTCGCCGCGCTGATGCCCGCCGCCGCAGCCCTCGACGACTACCTCGCCGTGTACGCGTTCTGCACGACCGCCGCGCTGGCGGCGGCGCTCACCGGCCTCTGGCTCACGGTACGGGCGCCGCACGCCCCCGCCCAGAACTCCCCCAAGGAAGAGGTGGCCGCATGACCGCGCCCATGACGTACAGCGAGAGCACCGACCCGGACGTGCTGACGGCGGCCGACGCCGCCGAGCTGCTGGCCGGAGCGCCGTGGCGGCGCATGATCACGATCGGGGACAGCATCGCCGAGGGTGTTCGGGAGCCGCACGACGCCTACCGCGACCTGTCGTGGACCGAACGCGTCGAGGAGGCGCTGGCGTCCGGCACACCCGGCTTCACCGCCGCCAACCTCGGACGCCGCAACCTGCTCGCCGCCGAGATCCGCGCCACCCAACTGAACGCGGCGCTGGAGTTCGGGCCCGACCTGGCCTTCGTCATCGGCGGCGGCAACGACATGCTGCGGCCCGGCTTCGACCCGGAGGCGGTCCGCGACGAGTTGACGGCGATGGTCTCCGCGCTGCGCGCCACCGGGGCCGACGTCCTCCTGCTGGGCCTGTTCGACATCACCCGGGCCGGACTCGTCCCGCCGAAGTACGCCGACGCGGTCCGCCGAGGCACCAGGGCCCTCGCCGAGGTGACCGCCGAGGTCGCCGCCCGGCACGACGCCCTGTTCGCGGCGTTCGCCGACCATCCGGCGGGGGACGACCCCGGGATCTACGCCTCCGACCACCTGCATCTGAACGCCCGCGGCCACGCGATCGCCGCCGCCACGACGCTCCGCACCCTGTCCGCACGCCTGAACCGCTGAACCACCGGCGTCACTTGGCGTCGCCATAGGCGTCGACGACGGCGGCCTCGATGGGGAAGACGACGGGGGTCGTGCCGAAGACCAGACGGCCGGCCTCCTCGGCGGTCTCGGCGATGGCCTCGACCACGAACCCGGCCTGCTCGGCGGGCGTGTGGACGATCACCTCGTCGTGCTGGAAGAACACCAGGTGGGCCGGCAGGTCGGCGAGCCGGGTGCGCAGCAGGGCGAGGAGGGTCAGCGCCCAGTCGGCGGCGCTGGCCTGGACGACGAAGTTGCGGGTGAAGCGGCCCCGGCTGCGCAGCGCCGAGCCGGCCCGGTCGTCCTCGTCGGTGGCGGTGAGGTCGCGCCAGGCGGCGGACGGCGGCGGGCAGGTGCGGCCCAGTCGGGAACGCACCAGGCGGCCCGCCTCGCCGTCGCGGGCGGCGGCCTCGACGTAGCCGAGCGCGGCGGGGAAGCGGTTGCGCAGGACGGCGAGCAGTTGGACGGCCTCGCCCGTGCCGCCGCCGTACATCGCCGAGAGAAGGGCGATCTTGGCCTTGTCGCGGGCGTCCTCGCGGCCCCCGAACACGTCCGACAGCGCGGCGTACAGGTCGCCCTCGGCGGCCGCGGCGGCGAACGCGCGGTCACCGGCCAGCGCGGCCAGGACCCTGGGCTCCAGTTGGGCGGCGTCGGCCACGACCAGCGACCAGCCGGGGTCGGCGACGACCGCCCGGCGCAGGACGCGCGGGATCTGGAGGGCGCCGCCGCCCCGGGTCGCCCAACGCCCCGACACCACGCCGCCGACGATGTACTCGGTGCGGAACCGCCCGTCGCGCACCCAGGTGTCGAGCCAGCCCCACCCGTGCGCGGTGTGCAGCCGGGACAGCTCCTTGTACTCCAGCAGCAGGGGCACCGCCGGATGGTCGATGCGCTTGAGCACGTGCGCGCGGGTGGACGCGACCGGCAGGCCGGCGGCGGCGAACGCCTTGACGATCTGGCCCGGGGAGTCGGGGTTGACCGGCCGGCCGCCGCCGAACGCGACGCCGATCCGGTCGGCGAGGTCCTGGAGCCGGCGGGGCCTGAGCCCGGGGGCGGGCCGGGGCCCCAGCAGCTCGGTGAGGAGCGCGTCGTGTCGTTCGGCGCTCCAGGGCAGCCCGTCGTGACCCATCTCGGCGGCGGCGAGCGCCCCGGCCGACTCGGCGGCGGCCAGCAACGGCATCCCGTCGAGGCCGGACAGCCGTCGGAGCTGGTCGGCGTGCACGGCCACCAACTCGTCCAGCTCGTCCAGCCCGATCAGGTCGTCGCCGGGCGCGCCGTCATCGAACAGGGAGGGCTGCGCGCCCGTGTCGTCGGGCGGGGGCTCGTCGGCGGGCACCGGCGCGCCGTGCATCCTGGCCCAGGCGGCCCGGACGGAACGGGGCTCCCCGTACCGTCCGGCATGGCCGAGCAGCAGGGTCTCGACCAGCTCGGCGTCGTGGCATCGGGCGACCCGGACCCCCGACGCGAGCAGGCGGGGGTACAGCCGAGACGTCGCGGACCACACCCAGCGGGGCGCGTCCGAGCGCTCCCGGGCGTCGATCGCGGCGGCGAGGTCGGAGACCGGCGCGGCCGGACCGGCGGGGACCCCGTCGTCGGTGAGCGGGCGCAGCGCTCCCCCGCCGTCCGCCCGTCCCGTGACCGCCATCCGCATCAGCCCATTGTGCTGCCCGGATACGACGAAACCCCGCCGGGGCCGAGGCCGGTGGGCGGGGTTCCGCGACGGGGTCCTGCGCGAACGTCAGGCGTACAGGGGGACCTGCTGCATCGGCGGGGTGTCGCCGTAGCGGTCGACGACCTTGTTCAGCTCCATCTGGTAGTAGAGCGATCCGAAGCCGAGGATGCCGAGGACGATGCCCAGCCCGGTGCTGCAGGACGGCTGCAGACCCGCCGCGCGCTGCGCCTGCCGGATGTGGTCGGCCAGCTTGATCCAGACGATCAGCGGCCAGATGTAGAGGGTGATCCAGCCGAACAGCACGGCCAGCAGCGCGCCGGTGGACTGGTCGGGGATCCGCCGGTCGTACTGGGCCAGCTCCTTGTGGATCTTGAAGAACCACACGATGCTGTAAATGCCGAGCGTGATGATCGGCAGTCCCAGCCAGACGCCGATGATGTTGCGCTTCTTCATGTTGTAGCCGCCGCCGGCCGGCTGGGCGTGGTGCTGCGCCGGGACCGGGGCGTGGCCGCCGTGCTGCTGCGGGTACGGCTGCTGCTGCTGGTAGCCCTGCTGCGGGTGCTGCGGGGGCTGGCCTTGCTGGGGGTAACCCATGTCGGAGTCTCTCCCGGGGGTTGGGGACAACGTCTTCGTGGCCTGCCGTCCCCCACCACGCCCCCCCGTTCCGCGGTGCGGGCACGTGAGCGAGATGGCGACCGGGGCTGGTCGGCCACCAATGTGCCCATGACCGTACAGCAGACATACCGGGCATGCCCCGAACTCTGGGGCGATTGTCTCCCTGTTGTCACGAATGACGGGTGATCCCGTGGCGGGTGTCGCTCATCGCAGCCGGATCGTCACCTGGTCTTCACACGGCGGGCGGTCCTCCTGCTCGCGGCAGCCGCTGACGCCGTGGCAGGCGAGGGTCAGCGCGTCCGGGGCGACCTCGATCCGCAGGAAGTTCTTGAAGAACGGCGGACGGTCCCAGTCGGCGAACTCCGAGCGGAAGTGCTGCGGCAGCTTCCGCACCGGCAGTCGGAGCGACCGGCGCGACCGGCGCCGCCGCCGTCCGGACGGGACGCCCAGCAGCGCCGCCACCAGCCGCGCGCGCCATGAGGGCCGCACGCCGCGGACGTTCTCGCGGACGGGGTCGACACCGAGCCGGTGGACGATCGCCGCCGCCGCGTCCCGCGGGGTCAGCGCCAGCCACTTCATCCGCAGCCACCGGGCGTACAACTGGCTGTAGCGCGACAGGGAGTCGCCGCGCAGCGGGTAGCAGCGGAAGTCGTCCTCCCCGACCAGCGTGGTCTTGGGGATGGTGTGCGTGGCGTGCATGAACGCCCCGCCGCCGCCGGACACCACGTACTCGATGGTGCGGCCGTCCTTCAGCGTGCGGCTGTAGCGCTGGTAGTTGTGGATGTCGCCGCCGACCACCGCGACGTAATGGTGGGCGGGGTCGGCGACGATGTCGTGCACGCCCCCGCTCCCGGCCGGCTCGCCCTCGATCGGACACGGCTTGACGCGGTCGTCGGCGAACAGCGGCTTGCCGGTGATCAGCAGCTTCGGCTTGGGGCCCGCGGAGACCTCGCGCAGCCAGGCCGCCTGGTCGCGGTCGATGCCGCCGGTGATGCCGGTGTCGATCGCGACGATCCGCAGGGACGGGGAGTCGATGGCCCAGTACGGGGCGGGCTGGACGGCGCGCTGCCGGTCGTCGCCGCGGTGCTCGTCGCGGGCCCGCAGCAGCGCGGTCTCGTCGATGGGGCCGGGGTCGCGCCACAGCAGCCGCGCGAGGAGACCGCGCGGACCGGGGCGCCGAGGCGGGTCGTGCTCGCCCTTCACGTCGCAGAACACCCGCATGAACCCGCGCAGCCCGTCGTACCAGTCGTGGTTGCCGGGGATCGCGTAGATCGGCGCGGGGTAGCCGGCGTACGGCCGGAAGAACTTGTTGCGGTAGTCGGCGGCGTCGCCGCCGGGGTAGATGACGTCGCTGCACACCACCATGAAGTCGGTGTCGCCGCCGGCCGCCAGCATCGGCGGCACCACCGCGTACTGCGACCGGTCGCCCTCGCCGGTGTCGCCCACCAGCAGGAACGAGAACGCCTCGTCCGGCCGCTCCATGGTGAACGAGACGTCGGCGCGGCGTTTGCGCAGCGCCTCGACCCAGGCCCGCCGGATGTCGTGGCTCGGGTCGCCGAACAGCTTGGCCACCAGATCGTTGCGGGACCGCCACAGCACCCCGGGATGTCGCCAGGAGAACGGCTCGACCTCGCCGGGCGGCGGCAGCAGGTCGACGAAGCGGCCCTCCTCGGCGCACCGCCATCCGGCCCCGGCCTCGGAGACCCGGGAGCTGTCGGGCACCGCTTCGGGCACGGAAATCTCGTCATCGGCGAGCATGGGCGAACCTCCGGGGGACGGGGGACGTCGCCACCTTCCCGGGAACGGCTCCGCACCGTCAACTGTCCACGGCGAGAGCGTCCGGTGGATGCCCGAATGCCCGAGTGTTCGGCCCTTCCGGCGTTATCTGGGGCCCGGACGGCGCGGCGGCTCGCGGTGGCCGCCGGGGCGTCGCTCGTACTCGCCCGTCATGGGGAAGCGGTTCTGCCCGGGCTCCTCCTGCGCCGGATCGCCGGCGGGCCACTCGGGACGCTCCGGTCGCTCGGGACGTGGGGGCTGCTCGGGCCGGTACGGGGGCCGGTGCTGTCCGCCGTTCGGGCCGGGCATCGGGGGCCGGGGCTGCTGAGGGCCCTGCGGATGGGGCCCGGGGGCCTGCCGGCCCGGGTACGGGGGCGCCTCCGGCCGATGGTGATCGGGGGGCGGCTGTCGGTACCGGGTCGGCTGGTCCGGCATGGGCACGTCCTGCGGACGGCCGTAGGGGCGTTCCTGCGCGGCCCACTGGTCGCGGACGAGCGGATCCTGAGCCGGTCGCTGCTCATGAGCGGGGGCGGGCTGCGGGGAGGGCGGCTGCCGGTGGCGCGGCTGCTGCGGATAGCCGGGCGCGGGCGCGGGGGCGGGCGCGGGGGCGAAGCCGGGCGACGACAGGCTCCGCAGGGCGTCCAGCGCCTGGGTGGTCGGGCCGGGGCCGTCGTCGTGCTCCGGGGGCGGCCCGGCCTGCTGCGGCTGCCCGTCCGGGCGGCCGGGCTCGGGACCGGCGTGGCGGCGGCCACGGGGCTCGGACGACGGCAGGCCCTGCGACATGGACTCGATGAAGCCGGGCACGTCGCGGGCCGACAGCCGGAACGTCCCGCTGCAGACCCCGCCGTTCCAGATGCTGACCACCATCACCTGGGCGTCCGGGTGCCAGCTCAGCCGCAGCGCGCGGTCCTCGCCCCGGTCGTCGAAGAAGACCTCTCCCACGCGGGGCAGCGGATTCGCGTCAGACATCGCGCCAGACATGGCGCCCATAGTGTCCCTGACCAGAGCGCTTGTCCAGGCCGGACGGCCCTCTGCGTGACCTTGATCACCGTTCATCGGGTGTGTCCCCGGTCGGGAGGAGGATCCGGAGAGCGCCGGGCAGCACCCGGGCCTTCACGGGGAGACGACCCGGCAGCTCACCGTCGGCACCGTACAACGGGGGTCGGGCGTCCGGCGCGACCTGCTCGATCAGCACTTCGCGGCCCCGCAGCACCTCCACCTGGGGGCGCCTGACGTGGGAGCCGTCCGCCAGCTCCCGCATCATCTGGAAGAACAGCAGGCGAGGCGCCCGTTTGAGGATGACGACGTCCAACAGCCCGTCGTCCACCCGAGCCTGCGGGGCGACGTGGCGTCCGAAGCCGTAGTAGCCCGAGTTGGCCGCGACGACGGTGAAGCCCTCGATCTCGCGCGGCGTGCCGTCGATGGTGACGCGGTAGTGGACCGGCCGCCACGTCATCGCCGCCCGGACCCCGCCGACGTAGTACGAGGCCGCGCCGCGCAGCAGCCGTGACTCGTTGGCGTAGTGGTTGGCCAGTGCGTCGACGCCGGCGTACACGCTGCCGAGGACTGGCACGCCGTTGGCCTCGAGCGCGTCCACGGGGCGGGGCTCGCCGTCCAGCAGCATCCTCGCCAGGGCCTCCGCATCGGAGGGCAGGCCCAGTTGGCGGGCGAAGTCGTTGCCGCGACCCGCCGGGACGATGCCCAGGACGGCGTCCGTCCCCACCAGGGCCCCGCCCACGCATCCGGCCATGCCGTCGCCGCCGACGGCGAGCACGACGCGTCCCGCGCCGGAGGCGGTGCGGGCCAGCTCGGCGGCGTGCTCCAGGCCCCGGCTGTACTCGACGTCCACCGGGGCCCCCGCGTCCCGCAGCAGCCGGGTCAGCCGAAGCAGCAGCGCGGCGGCTGCCGAGCCCGAGCCGGGACCGCCCGCGGACGGGTTCACGACGGCGGTGAAGGAGCGCACGGTCACCTCTGGGGGGTCAGCAGGACGCCGGGGTTCAGGACGCCGGCGGGGTCGAGGCTCTCCTTCACCGCGCGCAGCACGTCGACGCCCAGGGGGCCGATCTCGGTGGCGTACCAGGAGCGGTGGTCGGTGCCCACCCCGTGATGATGGCTGATCGTGCCGCCCGCCGCGATGATGGCGTCGCAGGCGGCGTCCTTGGCCCGCCGCCAGTGCGCCACCGCGTCCTCCCCCTGTGCGGAGACCACGGTGAAGTACAGGGACGCGCCGGTCGCGTACACGTGCGATATGTGGCACATGACCACGGGGGGCGTGCCCTCGTCGTTCAGCGTGGTCGTGAGGGCCTCGCGGACGGCCTCGTAGAGCGCAGGGACGGCGGACCAGAAGGTCGCGGTCTCCAGCGTCTCCACCAACGCGCCCACGTCGAGCAGGGCGTCGCGCAGGTACGGGGCGTTGAAGCGGCCGTGCTCCCAGCCCTCCCCCGGCTCGGACCCCAGCAGCTCGCCGCCCGCCTCGCGCAGGGCGAGCCGGATCCGCGCCTTGCGTTCGGCGGCGTCGGCGGCCTCGCCCTCGTAGCCGACGATCGCCAGACAGCCGGAGGCGGAGCCGTCGCCGATCCGGTCGGGCTTGGCCAGGCCGATGGCGGTCTCGGTCTCGTCGGACAGGCGCAGCACCGCGGGCAGCGACCCGCCCTGCGCCAGCCGCCGCAGCGCCGCCGAGCCCTCCCCGAACGACGCGAAGCGCCAACCCTCGTACGACGTCGTCTTCGGCACGGGCTGGACCCGCACCGTGACGGAGGTGATCACACCGAACGCGCCCTCGGAGCCGAGGACGAGCTGGCGCAGGTCCGGGCCGGCCGCCGACCTGGGGGCCCGGCCCGTCTCCAGGGTGCCCCGGGGGGTCGCGACGGTGAGCCCGACGACCATCTCGTCGAAGCGCCCATAGCCCGCGGACGCCTGACCGCTGGAGCGCGCGGCGGCGAACCCGCCGATCGTGGCCCACTCGTACGACTGCGGGAAGTGTCCGAGCGTGAAGCCGTGCTCGGCGAGCAGCGCCTCCGCGCGAGGGCCGCGCAGCCCGGGCTGCAACGTGGCGGTGCGGGAGACGGGGTCGACCGCGACCAGGGCGTCCATACGGCGCAGGTCGAGGGCGATGACGCCGGTGAAACCCTCGCCGTCTGGCGTCAGACCCCCCACGACGGACGTGCCGCCGCCGAACGGGACGACCGCGATGCGCCGTTCGGAGCAGACCCGGAGGACCTCAAGCACCTCGTCGTGGGAGCCGGGGAGCACCACGGCGTCGGGGGCGTCGGCCGTCTCCCCGGCGCGGATGCGGAGCAGGTCGGGCGTTGACTTGCCGCGGGTGTGGCGGATGCGGGCCTCGGCGTCGGTGCGGACGTGCCCGCCCCCGACCGCCGCGGCCAGCGCGGCGACGTCGTCGTCGCCGAGCCGAACGTCGCGGACCTCGACCCGTTCGAGGGCGACCTGCGGGGTCGGGGACGGACGGACGCCGAGCAGGTCGCGCAGCAGGCCGGTCACCGCGTCGGGCAGCGGCGCCGCCGCGGCCGGATCGCCCCAGCCGTTCCACGCCATGTCCCGGGGCTCCCGAGCCGCCACCGCGCCACCTCCGGTCTCGCCGATGTTCCTCTGAATGCTTACACTGTGACATATGACGTCCAATCGTCACAAGCAGACCGATGACGACGCGGTGCTCGACGCCGCCCGCGACTGCGTGCTCGCGGTCGGAGTGCGCCGGACCACGCTCACCGACATCGCCCGCCGCGCCGGCGTCTCCCGGATGACGCTGTACCGCCGCTGGCCCGACGTGCGCACGATCGTCGGCGACCTGATGACCCGCGAGTGGACCGCGCTGGCCGTCGAGGCGTCCGAGACCGCCGGCCCCCCGGAGGCCGGTCCGGTCCGGGAACGGCTGGTCCACCACCTCGCGGAGGGCGTGCGGACGTTCCGCGCCCACCCGCTGCTGCGCAAGATCGTGGACGTCGACCCGGAGCTGCTGCTGCCGTACGTGCTGGACCGCCGGGGCGCCAGCCAGCGGGCCTTCCTGGCGACCCTGGAATCCGCGCTGCGGGCCGGGCACGCCGACGGCTCGGTCCGCCCCGGGGACCCCGTGCGGCAGGCGCGCGCGCTGCTGCTGATCGCCCAGTCGTTCGCGCTGTCCGTCCCGACGATGGCCGACGACGACCACCCCGCCGAGGCGTTCGACGCCGAGCTGCGGGAGATCCTGGAGAGGACGCTGAGGCCGTGAACTCCTCGCTGAACGCCGCCCGCCGCGCCCGCGAGCTGGCCGCGCTCCCCGACGAGACCGTCGACCTGCTGGTCGTGGGGCTGGGCGCCACCGGGGCCGGAGTGGCGCTGGACGCCGCCTCCCGCGGCCTGTCCGTGGCCGCGATCGACGCGCACGACCTGGCCTTCGGCACCTCGCGCTGGAGTTCCAAGCTGATTCACGGCGGCCTGCGCTACCTCGCGTCCGGTCAGGTCGACGTGGCCCGGGAGAGCGCCGTCGAACGGGGCGCGCTCATGGAACGGGTCGCCCCGCACCTGGTCCGGGCCGCTCCGTTCGTGCTGCCGCTGACGCCGACGGTGTCGCGTTCGCAGGCGGCGCTGGCCCGCACCGGGTTCGCGGCGGGCGACGCGCTGCGGCTGGCGGCGCGCACGCCCCGCGCCCTCCTGCCCGGCCCCCGGCGGCTGTCGGCGGCCGAGACCCGGCTGCTGGCCCCCGGCCTGCGCGGGGGCGGCCTGCGCGGCGGGCTGCTGTCGTGGGACGGGCGGCTCACCGACGACGCGCGCCTGGTGACGGCGCTGGCCCGTACCGCCGCCGCGCACGGAGCCCGGATCCTCACCCGCGTGAGGGCGCTCTACGTGGGCGGGGACGGGGCCCTGGTCCGCGACGAGCTGACCGGCGAGGAGCTGAGGGTCCGCGCCCGCGCCGTCGTCAACGCCGCCGGGGTGTGGGCGGGCGGGCTCGTCGAGGGCGTTCGGCTGCGTCCCTCGCGCGGCACCCACCTGGTGGTCCGCTCGCGGTCCCTGGGCGACCCGGCGGCGGGCCTGCACGTGCCCGTCCCCGGGGAGCCCAACCGCTTCGTCCTGGTGATCCCACAGGAGGACGGCCGGACCTATGTCGGGCTGACCGACGAGCCCGTCGACGGGCCCGTTCCCGACGTCCCGGTGCCCTCCGAGGGCGAGATCGGGTTCCTGCTGGACGTGCTCGGCACCGTGCTGGACGTCCCGCTGCGCCGCGACGACGTGATCGGCGCGTTCGCCGGGCTGCGCCCGCTGCTGGACGACGGGCACGGCCGCACCGCCGACATCTCCCGCCGGCACGCCGTGCTGACCGGCCGGGACGGGGTGGTCACGGTCGTCGGCGGCAAGCTCACCACCTACCGGCGGATGGCGCAGGACGCCGTCGACGCGGTGATCGCCGCCCGCGGTCTGACCGCCGGGCCCTGCCGCACCGCCCGACTGCCGCTGGTCGGCGCGGCCCCCAGGGCCCGCCTGGAGGCCCTGGACGCTCCCGCACGGCTGGTGCGCCGGTACGGCACCGAGGCCCCCCGGGTCGCGGCGCTCGCCCGCGAGGAGCCCGCGCTGGCCGGGACGGTCGCGCCGGGCCTGCCGGTGACGGGCGCGGAGCTGGCCTGGGCGGTACGGCACGAGGGGGCGCTGGACGCCGCCGACCTGTTGGACCGCCGGACCCGGATCGGGCTGGTCCCCGCCGACCGGGAGGCGGCCCTGCCGGTGGCCGAGGGCCTGACCCCGGTGAAACGGGACCCGACCGGGGTATGACGCCCGGCACACCTGCTTGACCGCCGGCGACGTGCTTAGGTTAGGGTTACCTAATTCTCGGCGACGGTAGTGATCGGCAGGGGGGCCAGTGTCGCGAGCGAGCCACTGTGACCATTGCCCGAGCGGGCATGACGGCACGGGGTCCTGCATGGCCACGGCGACCACCAAGGCCCGCTCCTGGCTGCTGATCGAGCATCCCGGCCCCTGGCCCGAGCGGATCGAGCAGCTCGTCGAGCCCGCGCCGGTGGCCGAGGCGATCGCGCGGGCGACGCGCGCGGGGGTGCGCCCCCAGTTGATCCGGCGGCCGGGCCGACGGCGCGGCACCCCGCCCCTGCAGGTGTACGTCGGGTCCTCACTCGGGGGGCCGGTGTGGCTGGAGGGGCGAAAGTTGGCCGATCCCGCCGAGCTGGCGGAGCTCGACGACGCCGCGCTGGCCGCCGTCGCGTCCGGGCGACGCCCCGGTTTCGGCGACCTGTTGGCCGACGGCGCGGCCCCCTACACGGAGCCGTTGCTGCTGGTCTGCGCGCACGGACGGCGCAACGTCTGCTGCGCCCGGCTGGGGGTCCCGCTCGCGCGGGAGCTGGCCGCACGTTTCGACGGCGCCGTCTGGGAAACGTCGCACGTCGGCGGAGACCGCTACGCGGCGAACCTGATATGTCTTCCTCACGGGCTCTACTACGGCAGCCTCGGCACCGCCGAGGCGGTGTCCGCCGTGGAGGCGTACCTGCGGGGCGAGGTCACCCTGGAACGGCTGCGAGGCCGGGCCGGGATGCCCGAGCCGGCGCAGGCGGCCGAGCACTTCGCCCGGTCCCTCACGGGGGTGTTGGGCGTGGACTCGGTTTCGGTGGAATCCCTCACCGGGACGTCGCCGTACGAAGCGGTCATCGATGTCGCGGGGACCCGTTACCGGGCTCTCGTGGAGGACGCCGAAGCGCTACACGAGTGCGGTCCCGGGTGTCAGGAGAACATGGGATCCTACCTTGTTAGCGGGATCACCCTTCTCAACCCGGCAGCGCTCGTGTAATCTCCTGGAGGCCCCATTTCGCGGGGCCTCGGCGCCGCACGGCTCCAGGACTCCCTGTCGAACGGGATCCGGGGAACAGAGCGGCGCATCCAGACGTTGGACCTTTCGGCGCTTCCACAAAAGCCTGTAGAGCGTCCATGTCCGAAACTTGCTCAGCAACCAACAAGGTGGGTGTTCCATGGCTCAGGTACGTCGGCAGGCAAACCTCCCTCGTCCCAGCTGGGGCTGGCAGGACGCCGCGGCGTGCCGGGGGGAGGACCTCGTGCTCTTCTTCGGTCCCGACGGCGAGCGTCAGCCCGAGCGCGAGATCCGCGAGCGTAAGGCGAAGCAGATCTGCATGGGCTGCCCGGTGCGCTCGGAGTGCCTCGACTACGCCGTCTCCCGGCCCGAGAAGTACGGCACGTGGGGCGGTCTGAACGAGGACGAGCGCGCATCGGAGCGGCGTCGTCGCATGCGTCGCGCCAACGCCGCCTGAGCGGCGTTCAGGGCGCCTTCACCGCCGCGGTGAGGCAACGCGATTCAGCGCCCGCATCCGCACCTCCGGTGCGCCACCCATAACGTCACGGCCCCGCTAGCCGGGGCCGTTTTCGTTGCCCGCGCACGACCACTCCTAAAGGCGCCCTTTCCCGGGCCTCGACAGGAGAAAGGATCATTGCGGCAAATGCGCGCGGAACCATTCCGCGCTCAGCCGGCCGACCTCTTCCAACGCCCCGGGCTCCTCGAAGAGATGCCCGGCGCGCGGCACCACGGTCAGCTCGTGCCCGGCGTCCGCGTCCATCGCCGCCAGCGCCCGTTCGTTGAGGGCCAGCACCTCCGGGTCGTGGCCGCCCACGATCAGCAGACTGGGCGCCCGTACCTCGGGCAGCGCGGGCCCCGCCAGGTCGGGCCGTCCGCCCCGCGACACCACGGCGGTCACCTCGTCGGGCCGTCGGGCGGCCGCCACCAACGCGGCGGCGGCCCCGGTGCTGGCGCCGAACAGGCCGATCCCGCGCGCCGCGCCGGTCGCCCCCAGCCAGGCCACCACCTGGACCAGCCGCCCCGCCAACAACGGGATGTCGAACCGCAGCCGGGCCGTCCGCGCGTCCATCTCCTCCTCCTCGGGCGTGAGGAGATCGAACAGCAACGTCCCGAAGCCCCGTTCGTTCAGCAGGTCCGCCACCCGCCGGTTGCGCGGGCTGCGCCGACTGCTGCCGCTGCCGTGCGCGAACACCACGACGGCCTCCCCGCCGGCGGCCTCCACCAGGTCGCCCTGGAGCAGGACATCGCCCGCGGGCACGTCGAGGGCGCTCATGAGCCCGTCCCCCCTCCCAGCGCCGCCGTCACGTCGGCGTCGGTGAGCTGATCGAACTCCCGGTACCACTGCCCCACCGCCCGGAACCCGGCGGGTGTCGCGCACACCACGACGTCATCGGCCTCCGCGCGCAACGCCTCGACGGTCTCGACGGCCCCCACCGGCACCGCCAGCAACAGCTCGCGGGGCCCACGGGCCCGGACCGCCCGCAGCGCCGCCCGCGCCGTGCCGCCCGTGGCCAGTCCGTCGTCGACGACGACCACCGTGCGCCCCGCCGGCTCGGGCAGCGGCCGCTCCCCGCGGTACACGCGCATGCGGCGGGCCAGCTCGGCACGTTCCAAGGCCACGGTCTCGGCCAGGTCCTCCTCGGACAGCGCCAGCCGGTCGAGCAGCCCCCGGTCGAACACCGGCTCGCCCCCCTCGGCGATGGCCCCCACACCCAACTCCGGCTGGTACGGGTAACCGATCTTGCGGGTCACCAACACGTCCATCGGCGCCGGCCGATCCGCTCCCCCGAGCCTGCGCGCCACCTCCACCGCCACCGGCACCCCACCGCGCGGCAGCGCCAACACCAGCGGCTCGTCGAGCCCCCGGGGGACCAACATCTCGGCGAGCACCCGACCCGCCTCCGACCGGTCGATGAACGGAAGACGCACATGCACCGTTCCGGCACGCCCTCCGGCCTCTCCATGGACCATGGCGATCACCTCCAAGGCCGTCCGGCCGTCCTCCCTTCCGCCCTACCCCACCCACGTCCCCCCATCCGTCTCCCCAACCCGACGCAGCCGCACCGAAACCCGGGCACGCCGGGCCCCCTCGACGCCAGGCCCCGCACGTCCTCCACCGGAACCTGGGCCACGCCGGCACCGCGCGCCCACCCACCAACTCCGGCACCCCGCGCGCCCCATCGCCGGAACGCGGGTGGCGGCACCGCGCGCCCACCCACCAACTCCGGCACCCCGCGCGCCCCATCGCCGGAACCTGGTCGGCGGCACACCACGCCGCCCATCAACTCCGGTGCCCCGCGCGCCCCCATCGCCGGAGCCCGGGCGGCGGCACAGCGCGCCGGCCCACGCGCCCCTTCGTCGGGGCCCTGGCGGCCGTACACCAGGCCCCACCGTCGACCCCGGGCCCGCAGAACCTCACCGGGAGCCGGGGCGGCGGTGGGGCCTTTGGGGTCCGCCGCCGCCCCGGGGTCCGTCAGGGGCGGTTGCGGCCCGTGCGGCGCATCTCCTTGTGGATGACCTTCCACTTGCGGGTCTGTTCGGCCCGCAGCCTGGCGTCGCCGCGGCCGGCCATCCAGGCCGCCTCCCGGCGCAGCTTGTGCCAACTGACCAGGCGGCGTTCGGGCAGGTCGCCGGACTCCACGGCGGCCAGTACCGCGCAGCCGGGCTCGGCGTCGTGCGCGCAGTCGGCGAACCGGCAGTCGGCCGCCAGCTCCTCGATGTCGGCGAACGTCTGGGCCAGGCCCTCGGCGGCGTCGTCGGTGAGCCCGATCCGTCGCAGTCCCGGGGTGTCGATGACCAGCCCGCCGCCGTCGAGCACGTGCAGCTCGCGGTGCGTGGTGGTGTGCCGGCCCCGGCCGTCGGCGGCGCGGACCTGTTGCGTGTCCATCACCGGGGCGCCGGCGAGGGCGTTGACCAGGGTGGACTTCCCCGCGCCCGACGGGCCGAGCAGCACGGCCGTGCGCCCCGCCGGGAGGCGTACGGGCTCCAGCCCGGTGCCCTCCAGCGAGGAGACGGGATGCACGTCGGCGCCGGGCGCGGCGGCGGTGACGGCGTCGAGCAGCTCGGGCAGCGCGGTGGCGAGATCGGCCTTGGTGATGAGGACGACCGGCTGCGCGCCGCTCTCCCAGGCCAGCGCGAGCAACCGTTCGATCCGCCCCAGATCGCACTCCGGGGCGGCGGGCTCGGCGATGTAGACGACGTCGACGTTGGCGGCCAGCACGTGGCCCGACGAGTCGCCCGACAGGCCGGAACGGGATCCGCGGCCCACGCCGCCGCGGACGATGGCGGTGCGGCGCGGCAGGACGGCGTCCAGCCGCGGGTCCGTGCCGGGGGCCCCGAGTCGGACGGCGACCCAGTCCCCCACGCAGGGGACCTCGTCGCCGTACTCGACGCGCAGCTCCCCCTGCTCGGTCAGGACCGTGCAGGCGCTCTTGTCGACGCGGGCGACCCGGCCCGCGAGACGGCCGGAGTCGGAGTGAGCGGTGAAATCGGCGGCGCGACCGCCGTCCCAGCCGAGGCCGGGCAAGGTGAAACCGGAGGCCAATGCAGGCACCCTTCGAACACGGGCGCCCGTCGTGCGGTCAGGCGGACGCCCTGGAGGAAAGAACGATCAGGTGAGCACGCATGGCAACGACAGCCATCGGCGGCTCACCTCCTCCGTCTCAGAGCGCCACGGACCTCGCGGCTCCGCCCACAATACACCTCGGGGCCCGGACGGCCCATCACCCCGTCGTTCGTTCGGCCGCGCGGGCGATGTTGCGCGCCATCCCGCCGAAGATCAGTGCGTGCATCGGCGCGATCCCCCACCAGTACGCCTGACCGAGCAGCCCGTGCGGATGGAACACGGCACGCTGCCGGTACACGAGCCCGCCGTCGGGGCCCCGGGCGACGACCAGCTCCAGCCAGGCCGCCCCCGGAAGGCGCATCTCCGCGCGCAGCCGCAGCAGCCGCCCCGGCTCGATCTCCTCGACGCGCCAGAAGTCGAGGGTGTCGCCCACCCGCAGGCGGTGCGCGTCGCGCCTGCCCCGGCGCAGCCCGACTCCCCCGGCCAGCCGGTCCAGCCCACCGCGCAGGCCCCACGCGAGGGCGAAGGAGTACCAGCCGTGCTCGCCGCCGATGCCCTCGATGATCTTCCACAGCGCCTCGGGCGGGGCGTTCACCGGCGCCTCCCGCCGGTCGACGTACAGGCTGCCGCCCGCCCAGCCGGGGTCGGTGGGCAGCGGATCGCTGGGCGCCCCGGGCACCGACACGGACGACCAGCGGGTGGCGACGGCGGCGTCCCGCACGCGCCGCAGCGCCAGCCGAACGGCCTCGTCGAACGGGACCAGACCGCCCGGAGGGTCGGGCACGTACCGGGCGATGTCGTGTTCGCGGCAGGTCACCTCGTGCCGGAGCGACTCGGCCAAGGGCCGTGCGATCATCGCCGGCACGGGGGTCACCAGGCCGATCCACAGGCTCGACAGGCGCGGGGTCAGCATCGGGACCGGCAGGATGAGCCGACGGGGCAGCCCCGCCACGGCCGCGTACCGCACCATCATCTCGCGGTAGGTCAGGACCTCCGGGCCGCCGATGTCGAAGACGCGGTGCACGTCGGCGGCCAGGTCCGCGCAGCCCGCGAGATACCGCAGCACGTCCCGGACGGCCACGGGCTGCGCGGCGGTGCGCACCCAACTCGGCGTGACCATCAGCGGCAGGCGCTCGGTGAGATAGCGGAGCATCTCGAACGACGCCGACCCCGATCCGATCACCACGGCGGCCCGCAGCACCGCCGTCGGGACCCCCGACTCCAGCAGGATGCGGCCCACCTCGGCCCGGGACCGCAGATGCGGCGACAACTCGTGTTCGGGCACGTGGGCCGGGAGCAGGCCGCCGAGATGGACGAGCCGCCGGACGCCCGCCGCCGCGGCCTCCTCGGCGAAGATCTGGGCGGCCCGGCGGTCGATCTCCTCGAAGTCCCCGCCGGAGCCGAGGGCGTGGACCAGGTGGTACGCGACGTCGACGTCCCGCATCGCCGCCCGTACGGAGTCGGCGTCGGTCACGTCGCCGCGCACGACCTCCACGGAGCCCGCCCAAGGGTGGTCGCGGAGCTTGGCCGGTGTCCGGGC
Source organism: Thermomonospora umbrina (assembly GCF_003386555.1). GTDB lineage: Bacteria > Actinomycetota > Actinomycetes > Streptosporangiales > Streptosporangiaceae > Thermomonospora > Thermomonospora umbrina. The sequence continues at coordinate 630,912 of NZ_QTTT01000001.1, forward strand.
GAGACACCGCACCCGGTGCCCGGCGTCCAGCAGCACCGGAACGAGCCGGCCGCCGATGTAGCCGGTGGCACCGGTGACCAGGCAGCGGGGCCCGCCCTCGTCCGTTCCGGCCATCGCGCCCCCCACCGTGGTCCTACCGCCGGGTCGTTCCCCGGAGTCGGCGGGCGATGCGCGGAGGGCGGGTCAGGACGCGGCGCCGGCGAGCCAGCGCAGCGGGTTGTCGTGCAGCAGGACGCGCAGGGTGTCGTCGTCGACCCCGGCGCCGCGCAGCCCGGGCAGGAACACGTCGAACAGGTAGCCGTAGCCGCTGCCGCCGTACCGGTTGACCTGGGTCATCCGGGAGACGCCGCTACTGAGCAGCAGCCGGTCGCCGTGCCCGGCCTCCAGCAGCTCCAGCACCAGACGCACCGAGGTGCCCAGGGCGGCGGGGTCGGCGCCGGCGCGGACCAGCGAGCCGAACGAGACGTAGGCGCCGGTCTCGGCGATCTTGCGATGCGCGCCCGGGTCGTCCACCAGGTCCTGGTGACCGACCGCGACCCGGTCGGCGGGCAGCCCGGCGGAGGTGAGGATCTCCAGCAGCGCCAGCCCGGCGCGGCCGTAGGTGGCGACCGCCAGCCCCGACTCCAGCCCGGCCCGCGCCGCGGCCCGCAGGCAGCGCTCCTCGGCCTCGGTGGGCACCGCCCCCCAGGAGCCGATCTCGCCGATCACGCCGGGCAGCGAGCTGGTGCCGTCCATGCCGAAGCCGATCTCGGCCATGATCCGCTCGGTGAGCCGGTCCTCGTCGGCCTCGGCCACGAACTGCGGGTGGAACGGCTCGGTGAAGTAGCCGGTGCCGGCCACCACCGCGACCCGCGCGCCCGCGCTGATGCGCGAGAGCATCGCGGCGTTGCGGCCCATGCCCTGGCAGGTGAGGTCGACGACGAGGGAGAGGTCGCGGCCCGTGCGCAGCGCGCCCAGCTCGGCGGTGACCGCCTGCTCCTCGTCCAGCCAGCGGCGGGGGTCGGAGGGGACGGCGACCAGCCGGCGGTCGGGCCAGCGGAGATCGAGTTGCAGGTGCTCGTGGGCGAGCACGTTCCCGGTGATGGCGGACACCGGGAGGCTTCCGGTCACGGTGCGCAGCAGACCGGTCTCACGAGGGGTCATGTAAGACGAGGTTACGACATATTTGCCCTAATCAGGATGGATAGCGGAGCAGAATTTACCCTTCCGTCCCCGGTCGCCCGGAGGCGAGCGCGGCACGGGCGCGGGCGGTGTCGACGCTCGGCCACATCCGGTCGATCTCGGCGTTCAGCGCCGCCCCGATGAGCACCGCCAGAGCCGCCACGTACAGCCAGGCGAGGATGGCGATGGGCGCGCCCAGCGAGCCGTACACCGACACGCCGGACAGCGAGCCCGCCAGGTAGACGCGCAGGACGACGCTGCCCAGGATCCAGATCGCCAGCGCCAGCACCGCGCCCGGCACCGCCCGCCACCAGGCCGTCCGCACCGGCACGCTGACGTGGTAGAGCGTCGCCAGGAACAGGATGGACAGCGTCACCAGGACCGGCCAGTAGAGCAGCCGGACGATCTCGGCGCCCTCCGGCAGCGCCTCGCGGACCATCGCGGGCCCGGCCACCAGCATCGGGATCACGATGATCAACACCGTCAGCCCGATCAGGTAGAGCAGGAACGCCCGCAGCCGGGTCCGGATCACCCCGCGCACCCCCGACAGGCCGTAGGCGATCGTGATGGTGTCCACGTACACGTTGGCCGCCCGCGACCCCGCCCACAGCGACAGCAGGAAGCTCAACGAGATCAGGTCCACCCGGCCGCCCCGGATCACCTCGTCGATCAGCGGGACGACCACGCTGTCCACCGCGGGCTCGGCCAGGAAGGTGTGGGACTGCCGGATCAGCCAGGCCCGGACCTCGGTGACGGTCTCCCCCGCGAGCGCGCCCCGCAGGTGCCCCATGGTGCCGATCAGCCCGATCACCAGCGGCGGCATCGACAGCAGCGCGAAGAAGGCCGCCTCGGCCGCCAGCCCGGTGACCCGATAGCGGAACGCGCCCACGGCGGTCCCCTTGACCAGTCGCCAGAGGATTCGGCGCGCCGAGGAGGCCCGTGAGGCCGATTCTTCGGTGGCCGGGGCGTTCACGACGTCACCCGTACCCGAGGCGGTGGTCACGTTCACCCACGGTAGAGCGTCGGGGTCGTCCCGTGTGGTGGGACCGCCGACCGGCATGTCCGACGGTTCCGACCCAGTGTGACCGGATTCACATCCACGGTCCGCCGCCCCGTCGCAGGACGGCGTCCGCGCCTCGCCGATGACGCCCATGTCCACTCTGACGCTCGGGAACGCCCGCAGGACCGCCCTGAAGGGAGGGTTTCGTCCGAGATCGTCGGCGTCCGTCCGTTCCGAGCATCGGCCGGGTCGGGTGACAATGAGACCGTGATCTGCCACGCCTGTCGGGACCGCCGCCACGGGGACTGCCGTGGCGGCTCGTGGTGCCCGTGCCAGCACGAGGCGCGCCCCGCGACCCCGGAGCAGGAACGGGCGGGCGATCACGGCACGGAGCCCACCACGGGCGGCGACACCGGCACCGAGCCGCCGGTCAACTGGGTACGGCAGGGATGATCGACTTCCTCATCGACGCACGTCCACATGCCGGACGCAACTGGACAGCACCTGAGACGGCATGTCAGAGTCTCGGTATGAGTGCCGCGAACCCAATGCTCGTCATGCGCCGGCATGTCGACTTCCTCCGGGTACGCAGCGCCATCTGTCTGTGACGCCCCGACCACGCACGTGAGTCATCCGCGCGTGGTGCTCCGGCGTCACCCTTAACCTTCACCGCTCACCGTCGAGCCGGCCGTTAAGCCCTGCCGGTGCGCCCGCGCGTCACTCTTCCCCATCTAGGAACAGGACGCGGACCGTGCCACCCAGCGTGAAGCGCAAGCGAGGCGAGGGCCAGTGGGCCCTCGGCTACCACGAGCCCCTCAACAAGAACGAAGAGAACAAGAAGAACGACGACGGCCTGAACGTCCGGCAGCGGATCATCGACGTCTACTCCAAGGCCGGCTTCGACTCGATCGACCCCGCCGACCTGCGGGGCCGGTTCCGCTGGTTCGGGCTGTACACCCAGCGCAGGCCGGGGATCGACGGCGGCAAGACGGGCTCGCTGCCCGACGAGGAGCTCGACGACCGCTACTTCATGCTGCGGGTGCGCATCGACGGCGGGCAGTTGAGCCCCGCCCAGCTCCGCACCATCGCCGACATCGCCAACCGGTACGCCCGGGGCACCGCCGACGTCACCGACCGGCAGAACATCCAGTACCACTGGATCGCGATCGAGGACGTCCCCGCCATCTGGGAGGCGCTGGAGTCCGTCGGGCTGTCGACCATGGAGGCCTGCGGCGACACCCCCCGCGTGATCATCGGCTGCCCGCTGGCCGGGATCGCCGAGGACGAGGTGATCGACGGCACCCCGCAGATCCACGACGTGCACGACCGCTACATCGGCACCAAGGAGTTCTCCAACCTGCCGCGCAAGTTCAAGTCGGCGATCTCCGGCTGCACGGCGCACTGCACCGTTCACGAGATCAACGACGTGGCCTTCGTCGGCACGGTGAACGCCGAGGGCGTGGCCGGCTACCAGGCGTTCGTCGGCGGCGGGCTGTCCACCAACCCGATGTTCGCCAAGAGCCTGGGCGTGTTCGTCAAGCCCGAGCAGGTCCACGAGGTCTGGAAGGCGATCATCTCGGTCTTCCGCGACTACGGGTACCGGCGGCTGCGGCACCGCGCCCGGATCAAGTTCCTGGTCAACGACTGGGGCGCGGAGCGGTTCCGCGAGGTGGTGGAGAAGGAGTACCTCGGGTACGCGCTGCCGGACGGCCCCGAGCCCGCCGCGCCGCTCCCCCGCCGCGACCACGTGGGGATCCACCCTCAGAAGGACGGCAACTTCTACGTGGGCTTCGCCCCGAGGGTCGGCCGCGTCAACGGCGACCTGCTGAACGTGATCGCCGACCTGGCCGAGGAGTACGGCTCCGGCCGCGTGCGGACCACCGCCGAGCAGAAGATGGTGATCCTGGACGTCCCCGAGGAGCGGACGCGGGCCCTCGCCGACGCGCTGGCCGAGCACGACCTCCAGGTGAACCCGTCGACGTTCCGGCGGCAGACGATGGCGTGCACCGGCATCGAGTTCTGCAAGCTCGCCATCGTCGAGACCAAGCAGCGCGGCATGGACCTGATCGAGGAGCTGGAGAAGCGGCTGCCCGACTTCGACCAGCCCCTGTCGATCAACATCAACGGCTGCCCGAACGCCTGCGCCCGCATCCAGGTCGCCGACATCGGCCTCAAGGGCCAGTTGGTCGTGGACGACAACGGCGCCCAGGTGGAGGGCTTCCAGATCCACCTCGGCGGTCGGCTCGGCACGACCTTCGGCAAGAAGGTCCGCGGCCTCAAGACCACCGCCGACGGGCTGGCCGACTACGTCGAGCGGGTCGTGCGGACCTACGACGAGCAGCGCGGCGACGGCGAGAGCTTCGCGGAGTGGGTCCAGCGGGCCTCCGACGCGGAGCTCCAGTGAGACACATGAGACACCTGAGGCGGAAATGAGCGAACGCGCCGCGCCGTTCTACTGCCCGTACTGCGGCGATGAGGATCTGGAGCCCCTCGAGGGCGACGGGAGCTGGTACTGCCGTGCCTGCGTCCGCGCCTTCCGACTGAAGTTCCTCGGAGTGGGGGCCCCCGGCACCGCCGGGCCCTCCCACGACCGCGGCGTGCAGTGATCTCGGGATTGGAGCCCGCATGTCCCCCACCACCGTTCTGGAGACCCCGACCGACAGACCGACCCTGGATCTGCGCGACGTCGCCGAGTCCGCGGCGGAGGCCCTGAAGGACGCCTCCGCGCTGGAGGTCATCCGCTGGGCCTCGGCCACCTTCGGCGACCGCATCTGCCTGACCTCCTCGATGTCGGACGCGGCGTTGATCCATCTGGTGTCCAAGGTGAAGCCCGGGATCGACGTGCTCTTCGTGGACACCGGCTACCACTTCGCGGAGACCATCGGCACGCGCGACGCCGTCGAGGCCGTGTACCCGGTGAACGTCATCAACGTGATGCCGACCCGCACTGTGGAGGAGCAGGAGGCCGCGCTCGGCCCCCGGCTGAACGGGCGCAACCCGGACCTGTGCTGCTTCCTGCGCAAGGTGGAGCCGCTCGGACGGGCGCTGGAGGGCTACATGGCCTGGTTCAGCGGCATCCGCCGCGAGGAGACCTCCAGCCGCCGCGACCGCAAGGTCATCGAGTGGGACGGCAAGCGCGGCATGGTCAAGGTCAACCCCATTCTCAACTGGACGCAGCAGGAGATGGACGACTACATCTCCGACAACGGGATCCTGGTGAACCCGCTGCACTACGACGACTACCCGTCCATCGGCTGCGAGCCCTGCACCCGGCGGGTGGCGCCGGGCGAGGACCCGCGCAGCGGCCGGTGGGCCGGGCTGGGCAAGTCCGAATGCGGCATCCACCTGTGACGCCGGCGCGGGCCGCGGTCCCGTTGGTCGCGGTGGCCCACGGTAGCCGCGACCCGCGGGCGGCGGCGACCGTGGGGGCGCTGCTGGACGAGGCGGGGGCGCGGCGGCCGGGGCTGCCGGTGCTGACCTCGTTCCTCGACCACGCCGCGCCCTCCCCCGGCGCGGTGCTGCAGGGGCTGCCCGCCGAGTCCGCGGTGGTGCTGCCGCTGCTGCTGACGGCGGCCTACCACAGCAAGATCGACATTCCGGCGGTGCTGGCGGGGGCGCGGACCCGGCGGCCCCGGCTGGACCTGCGCACCGCCGGGACGCTGGGGCCGCATCCGCTGCTGGTCGCCGCGCTGGAGCGGCGGCTGGCGGAGGCGGGTGTGACCCCGGGCGACCCGGGGACGGCCGTCGTGCTGGTGTCGGCGGGTTCCAGCGACGCCGCCGCCAACGCCACCATCGGGGCCCTGGCCCGACGGTGGCGGACCGCCGGCTGGTGGGACGTGGTGCCCGCGTTCGCCTCGGCCGCCCGACCGGCGCCGGGCGACGCGGTGGCGGCCCTGCTGGACGCGGGCGCGCCCCGGGTGGCGGTCGCCTCGTACTTCCTGTCGCCCGGTCATTTCGCCGACAAGGTACGGCGGGAGGCGCTGGCGGCGGGGGCCTCGGCGGTGTCCGACGTGCTCGGCGCCGCCCCCGAGGTGGCCGAAGTGGTCCTGCACCGCTACGACGAGGCGCTGGCCGGCGCACGCGAGGCCGCCGCGGTCTGAATCCGAATGGCTCCCGGCGACGGGGGTACGCGCACCGTATGAGCGAACGCGACGATGTCGGTCACGCCCCTGCGGAGCCCCACGACCGCCGGTTCGCTCCGGTGAACCGCGGATCCGACGCGCGCGGCGGCACCGTCCCGGAGGTGGAGCGGGAGAAGGAGGCGGAGGGCGTGTCGGGCACCGGCGTCCCCGGTGTGGACGGCGCGCCGGACTCCCTGCCGCCCACCGAGGAGGGTGTCCGCGAGGCGGAGCGCGGCGACGACAGCAGGTGATCCCCTGACGGTCAGCGGAAAGTGGCTTGACCGGCGAGGGTCGGTCACCCAGGGTGGACCCCGTGGAGGATCTCGTACGCCTGACGCAGGCGACCGGTGACGACGACCCGCTCAAAGCGCTCACCGCGGTCGCCGAGCTGCGCCGTCGGGCCGAGCGCCTCGAGGCCGTCCAGGTCCGGCGTGCGCGCGCCCAGGGCACGCCCTGGATCCGGATCGCCGAGTCCCTCGGGGTCTCCAAACAGGCGGTGCACAAGAAGTACGGCGGCCGCCGCAAGGAGGCGTGACCCCGTTCAGCGCGGCGGTCCCCCGGACCGACGAAGACGAGACCGATCATGTCGGCCGGTGACACCGTAGGGTCGACCGCGCGACGCAGCCCCGTGGCGAAGTCGGAGTGGACGGCGCCCTTGGAGAACCCGGCCGCCTCGGCGATCTTCTCCAGCGCGGTCGCGTGGTGAGCGTCGCGCAGGACCAGCCGCCGGGCCGTGGCGATCAGTCCGCGCCTGGCTCTCCGCCGGGGTCAGCCGCGCCATGTCGGCACTCCAACCTCCGACGGTATCTCGATCCCCGAGACGTTCACGCACGTCAGAGCTATGATCATCAGGCTATTGACACTGGTTACAACTGGCGAATACCGTCGGTATCCCGACGGCCGAAGGGGTCCCGTGGCACAACCGCCCATGGCCCGGCCCGACCACGACGTGATCGTCGTCGGCGCCGGGCCCGCCCGGCCCTGCGCGGGCGGCGGGGCCGGGGACCGTGACCTCGCGAAGCCGGACGCCGTCGCCGGACCTCGGGCGGGACGCCGCGAAGGCCGCGAACGAGCCCGGCGGCCAACGACCGGTGGCGGGCCCACCTTCGGCCTGGACGATCAGGTGTTCACCACGAAAGGAAACCGATGTCCCTCAACAAGAAGGCCGGTCTGCTCCTCGCCGGCACCGGGGCGCTGCACTTCGCCGCGCCCCGGCTGTTCGAGCCGATCTCGCGGGTGGCGTTCCCCGAGGACACCCGGCGCTGGATCTACACCAACGGAGCGACCGAGCTGGCCCTCGGCCTGGCCGTGGCCGGTGCGCGCACCCGTCGCGCGGGCCTGGCCGGAGTGGCCGCGTACACCGCGTGGCTGGGCGCACGCGCCGTCCGCCGTCGCGGGGCGGCCTGACCCTCCGGAGGCCCGGCGGCCCGCCGTCGTTCCGGCGGCGGCCGCCCTCCTCGGCGGGGGTCAGTGTCGGGACTTGCGGTCCTCCCACCACGAGGTGAACGCGCGGCGCGCGCGACCGTCGTGCTCGTCGTCGACGATCTTGATGTCGCCCATCACCGCCTGGGCGCGGACGTGGACCACCGGGACGACGCAGCCGGGCTCGGGACGGCGGGTGCGGACGCGGCGGTCGCCCATCACCCCGTAGCCGCTCATCCGGACCTCCACCCCGTCCGGCACGATGATCTTGACGTCGCCCATCACCGCGGTGGCGACGATGGTCACCTCGCCGCGCGGCACCTGGGCGTCCCGCAGGTCCAGCACCAGGTCGCCCATCACCGACAGGACGTTGAGCTCCTCCTCGATCCGGCCGATGACGCGTTCCCTGGCGTCCCCCATGACGGCGGAGAAGCGTCGGGTCTCCAGCCGCGGCGCGGGATCGGCGCCCGGGGCCCCCACGCCCGGCAGGTCCGAGGTCACCCGCTCCAGCTCCCCGCGCGTGGCGGCGCAGTACGCCGCCTGACAGCGCTCGGTCAGCTCGGCGAACGTCAGCCGCCCCTCCACGGAGGCGATCCGCAGCAACTCCACGACGGCCTCGCGCTCGGCGTCCGAGGCGCGCACCGATCCGGCGGGGCCGGCGGGCATGGCGGGGCCGTGGGGCCGCGGCGGCGGCTTCGGCGGACCCGGCTGCGGGGCGGAGTGACTCATGTCTCTCAAGCTACGGCCCCGAGGGCCCCGCCCCCTCCGACCCGCGGACGAGATCACCCTCTCCCTTCAGGAGGACCCGGTACGGACCACCGCCCGAATCTCGTTCTGTATGGTGAGGGCGAGCAGCGCACCGGCCCAGGAGCAGCCCCCATGACGCACGACGTGTTCAACCAGGTCCCCCCGCTGGAAGGCCACGACCTCGCCGACGACCCGGCGCTGCTGGACGGCCTGGCCCGGGAGGGCGCCGCGTGGGCGGCGACCGAGGTCCACGAGCTGGGACGGCTCGCGGGCACCTGGCAGGCCCAGGAGTGGGGCCGGCTGGCCAACGAGCACCCGCCGGTGCTCCACACGCACGACCGCTACGGCCACCGCGTCGACGAGGTGGAGTTCCACCCCGCCTGGCACGAGCTGATGACCGTGGCCGTCACCCGCGGCCTGCACGGCGCCCCCTGGGCGGACCCCCGGGAGGGCGCGCACGTGGCGCGGGCCGCCAAGTTCTACGCATGGCGGGTCGACGCGGGCCACGGCTGCCCGATCTCCATGACGTACGCGGCCGTCCCCGCGCTCCGCCGCGAGCCCGAGCTGGCCGCCCGGTACGAGCCCCTCCTCACCGAACGAGCCTACGACACCGGGCTGCGGCCGCCGCTGAGCAAGTCGGCGCTGCTGGCGGGCATGTCGATGACCGAGAAGCAGGGCGGGTCCGACGTCCGCGCCAACACCACCACCGCCACACCCCAGACCGACGGCTCGTACCGGCTCGTCGGGCACAAGTGGTTCACCAGCGCGCCGATGTGCGACGTCTTCCTCACCCTGGCGAAGGCGCCCGGCGGGCTCACCTGTTTCCTGGTCCCGCGCGTCCTGCCGGACGGGAGGCTCAACCCGCTGCGGCTGATGCGGCTCAAGGACAAGCTCGGCAACCGTTCCAACGCCTCCTCCGAGATCGAGTACGACCAGGCGCTGGCCTGGCGCGTCGGCGAGGAGGGCCGCGGGGTCCGCACCATCATCGAGATGGTCAACCTCACCCGGTTGGACTGCCTCATCGGCGCCGCCGCCGGAATGCGGCAGGGCGTCATCACCGCCGCCCACCACGCCGCCCACCGCAAGGCGTTCGGGGCCTACCTCGCCGACCGACCGCTGATGCGCAACGTCCTCGCCGACCTGGCCGTCGAGTCCGAGGCCGCCACCGTCCTCATGATGCGCCTGGCGGGCGCCACCGACCGCTCGGTACGGGGCGACGCCTCCGAGACCGCCTTCAAGCGCCTCGGCCTGGCCGTCGGCAAGTACTGGGTCACCAAGCGCTGGCCCGCCCACGCCGCCGAGTCCCTGGAGTGCCTGGGCGGCAACGGCTACGTGGAGGAGTCCGGCATGCCCCGCCTCTTCCGCGAGTCCCCCCTCAACTCCATCTGGGAGGGCTCCGGCAACGTCGCCGCTCTGGATCTCCTACGGGCCATGGCCAAGGAGCCCGAGACCGTCGAGGCGTTCTTCAACGAGACCGACCTCGCCGCCGGGGCCGACACGCACCTCGACGAGGCCGTCCGCCGGCTCAAGGACTCGCTCACCGACCCCACCGACATCGAGTCCCGAGCCCGCCGCATCGCCGAGCGCATGGCCCTCGTCCTCCAGGCATCTCTGCTGGTCAGATACGGCCACCCGGCCGTCGCCGACGCCTTCTGCAGCTCCCGCCTCGGCGGGGACTGGGGCCACGCCTACGGCACCCTCGCCCCCGGACTCGACCTGTCCGCCATCATCGAACGCGCAACCCCGAAGCTCGCCTGAAGCACCGGCTCCACGACCGACAGGGCGGCCGAGAACCGGCCGTGTCGGCCTCGACCGGACCCGCTCGCTCGAAGATCATCGGCTGACGTACCGGCTAGTAAGTTGCCGAAATCGCCAACCTGTGCCCTCCTCTGGTGGGTGCTGGCGGCCGGTGCCGTAGCCACTCAGCGTGAGGATCAGAAGTGACGGCGGCGGGACCCGAACGTGCCGTAGAGGCGCGCCACATCTCTCCCCACGGGACTGCCAGCCGTGCCGAAACCACGCCGCCGCACGCGGCATGGGAAACCGGCCGCCCCCGGGCCGGAAACACAAGGAGGCCACCGTGGCCGGACAGCGACTCCGGGGCGGCGTAGGCCGACCGCGGTCACGAGCCCGCACGCCGGTACGCCGCCCGCTACCGGAAGATCCGCATCGCACTGGAGATCGCCAAGTCCACCGGATGGGCGATCTTCTTCACCACCTGGACCCTCACCCAGACCGACCAGCTCGGGCGGATCGGCGGGGACGTGCTGCGCTACATCTTCTGAACCAGATTCCCTATCCTCTTCACCTGATGTCGTTCTTACCGACTGCTAACGGACACGTGAAAGTGCTGGTGGGCGGCCTGTCGGGTGCAGGTGGTGGCCATGGAGTTGTGCTGGTGTGGCGGACGAGCGGGTGTCGGCCGGTGGCCGTGTAGGTGCTGATACGCGGTCAGGTGGTGTTGGTGGGCGGCCAGGGAAGGGGTCGGTGGCCGATCGGCCCGTTGCCGGTCGAGTGGGGGGTTGACGCGGGGCGGGTCGCCTCGCGCGCCGCCTTGGCCGTCGACGGCCTCCGCGACGCCTCGTGGGCGGTGCTCTGTCCTGGACGCAACGTGCCGCCGCCGGGGACGATGGGCGTGATGCGGGACCGAAGGGAGTGGCCATGGACGGGCTTGAGCCGTTTCGGGTCGAGGTGGCGATGGATGTTGCCCGGGACGTGGTGTGGCGGGCGCTGACGGAGCCCGAGCGGATCCGCCAGTGGTTCGGGTGGGAGCACGAAGGGCTGGACGCGGAGATCGGGTACATCTTCGTCGAGCACGCCGAGCGCCACGGGCCGGACCGGATCGAGCTGGAGCCCGGACAACGCATCGAACTGGCCGCCTCGGGCGCTTCGACGATCGTGCGGATCGTGACGACCGAGGCCGAGCCCGCGCCGGGCGACGACGGCTACAACGAGATCGGTGAAGGTTGGCGCTGCTTCTTGGAGCAGCTCCGGTTCTTTCTGGAAAGGCATCCCGCCGGAACCCGCCGAACCCTCAGGCGCTCGGGCACCGCGACGGCCGAGGAGGTCTTGGCCGCCGCCGACGCCGAGGAGATCTGGGTGGACGGGCGCTACCAGCGGCAGGCGATCGACCGCGCGGGCAGGCTGATCGGCGTCTTCGGCTCCCAACCGCTCGCCGAGACCCCGGTGCCGCTGGCCGTCCAGATCACCGCCTTCGGCGAGGAACCGCCCATCGACCCCGGCCTTCCCGAAGGGTTCGGGTGAGAGCCGTCCGGAGTCGGCCGGGCGGGGAGGGGCCGGGCCCGGGGCGCGTGGCGGTGCAGGCCACGGTTCAAGGTGACGGCAAGACCTCGAGGGCCGCACCGACATCACCGACGCAGATCCCCCGGCAGCCCCCTCCGCCGCCGGCCCATCAACGCTCGCGAAGCCGAATTCCTGAAGTTCGGCGCCTACTGACATCTACGAAAGGTTCGCCTACTCTAGGGCCGCCTCCGAGAAGGATCGCCGGAGCGTTCGGACAGCGCTTTCCACTCTCGATTCCTCCGCTTCCTCACCGAAACATCGGGCCAACGCCTCAACCATGAGGCCTTTCAAATCTGCCGCACCGAGCTTTGAAATATCTCCATTTACGGAAGCGAGAAGGACAATCAATTCTCGAACCACATCCGAGTACTCATCAGAGTTTCCCGGATATACCACGTCCATTGGATCCGCAACTTCCAGACTTCTTCCAAGAAGAGGATAAGTCACCGGAAAACGTCGCTTCAGGCTATCTTGCATCGCGTGCACGGCGGACCGGATCTCGCCGACCTCCGCGCGGAACCGCGCTACCCGCTCCTCATTCCGGGCGAGGACCGCGATTGGCGGGCGACCCGGTGCCGGTGACGGTCACTCCGGGCCCGGCGACCACCGAGCATGTGCACTGGCTGGCACACCCACAACGGCTCACGGGTGCTCTCCCTCGGGGAGTGCGCCCGGCCCCTGGCCAGCGGCTACCAGCCAATGTAGCCCGCCAGTCGACGATCAGCGTTCCCACTGGGCCGACCTCTCCGGGCGACTATTGTGGGCCGCGCAACGTCACAGGGTGAGTAGCGATATGAGCGACGGCTCAGGGCTGGTCGTACGGCGCAGGTGCGTCCACTGCGGTATACCCCTGGCGGCTCACACCGTCGTTGTCGATGGCTTCGCCGTCACCACCTTCACCCACACCAGCGACGAGTTCGGCGGCCCCCAAACGCACATTCCCGAGCCCATCATCGAGCGGCGGGGATGGCCACCCGCCCGGGCTCGACACCTCAGTCAACGGCCGGCCCGTTGGCGTTGACCTCTTGAACGACGTTGCCGAGGACGTGGTTGCCGCCGCGCTCGTTGGTGATCAACAGTGCCGCGGGGCCGTTCCTAGCGACGGAGTCGAAGACAGCCTGATGACGGCGTACAGCGCCCCCGACAAGAACGCCGTCCGCTGGGACAAGACCTGGTACTACGTGCACTCCGGGCAGATCCTCAGCAAGACCTGGACCCTCAGCTACCCCTGCTACGACTTCGTCGGCCTGCTGGAGAGCGGGGGCAAGGTCTACAAGACCCCCCGGGCCAACAGATGCTGACCCCGTCCCACGAGGTACGCGGCGACCATGCCCTAGGGCGCGGGTCATTCGGGGCGGCGTCGGTGGGTGGCCCAGGAGGCGATCTGGGCGCGGTTGTGAAAGCCGAGTTTGCCGAGGATGTTCTGGACATGGGTGTCCGCGGTACGCGGTGAGATGACCAGGCGGTCGGCGATGCTCCGGTTGGACAGGCCCTTGGCGACCAGTTCGGCGACCTCCCACTCGCGCCGGGTGAGGTCTCCGGGCGGGGTGCCGGGGGTGGGGGTGTCGTCCTCGGCGAGGGCGAGCCGGACTCGCCGGCGGTCGGAGAGGGCACGGCCGGCGGCGAAGAACTCGGCGAAGCGGACGGCGCCCAGGGCGTGGCGGGTGCTGTGCTTGTGCCGGTTGTGCGGCAGCGCCACGGCGATCTCCGGTGAGGCTCCGGCGGCCTCCCACGCCGTGGCGGCGGCGCCGAAGAGCGTGGCGGCCCGTTCGTGCTCGCCCTGCCCGTCCGCCACCCAGGCCAGCGCCTCCAGGTGGTACGCGTCGCGGAAGCCGCTGGAGAAGGTGCGGCCCACGACGAAGCCGTCCCGGGCGGCCTCCGCGGCGAGGGCGATGTCCCCGAAGTCGACCTCGACGAACACGATCCCGAACAGGGCCATGGCCCGGTAGAACGACTCGCCGCGCTCTTGGCTGAGCGTCAGCATCCGGCGCAGCGAGGCCCGCGCCGCCTCGATGTCCCCCTGGTAGGCGATGCAGGTTCCATGGATGAACAGCGGGTGCAGCTCGCGGCGGACGTCGCCGAGCGCACGGAAGCCCTCGGCGGCGGCTTCGGCGAGCTCCACCGCGCGAGGGCTGATGCGGATCATCTCCGCGAGGCCGTGCACGTAGGTGCGGTGGGCCTTGGTGAGGTCGTCGTCGTTCACGGTGGCGAGTTCGTCGGCCTCTTTCAGGCGCTTCGTCGCCGTCGGGACGTCCGAGTGCAGCAAGGCGTGCAGGGCACAGGTCGACAGGGCGACCGGCCGGTCGGGGTGGTCCGCCGGCGTCGCGGCCAGCGCCCGGTCCAGCCATTGCCGCGCCTCCCCGGACGCCCCCCGCAGCGTCCAGTACTCGTTCAGCCGGGACGCGATCCGCAGCGCCGCGCCCGCCTCGCCCGGCTCGCTCAGGCTCCAGTCGAGCGCGGTGCGCAGGTTGGCGTGTTCGAGGCGTAGCCGGGCCGTCCAGTCGAGTTGGCGCTCGCTGCACCATTCGGCATCCGCGGTCGCCGTCAGGCGGTCGATCCAGTCCCGGTGCCGGCGGGCGACGGCGGTGTCCGTACCCAGCAGCTCCTGGCCGTGCTCGCGCAGGGCCTCCAGCATCCGGTAGCGGACGACCTCGCCGCGCTCTTCGCGCAGCAGAACGGATTTGTCCAGCAGCCCCTCGATCGTGTCGAGCACCATGTCCGCCGGGAGATCGGCATCCGCGCAGACCTGCTCGGCGGCGTCCATCTCGAACGACCCGGCGAACACCGAGGCGCGCGCCCACAGCAGTTGCTCGGCATCCGAGCACAGCTCGTAGCTCCAGTCGATCGTGGCGCGCAGCGTACGTTGCCGTTCGGGAGCGGTACGCGGCGCACCGGTCAGGATCGGCAGCCTGCGCGACAACCGGTCGGCGAGCTGCCGCGGCGACAGTGACCGCAGCCGTGCGGCGGCCAGCTCGATGGCCAGCGGCACACCGTCCAACTGCCGGCAGATCGCCGCCACCGCCGCCGCGTTGGCGGAGGTGACCTCGAAGGAGGGCACCACGGCCGCCGCCCGGTCGGCCAGCAGCCGCACGCTGTCGTATTGGACGAGTTCCAGGGGCGACTGTGCCGCGTCCTCGTCCGGTACGGCCAGCGGCGGCACCGGCAGGACGTGCTCCCCGGGCAGGCCCAGCGATTGCCTGCTGGTCGCCAGAACGGCCACCTGCGGGCACTCGGCCAGCACCGCGGCGACGAAGTGGGTGCACGCCTCCACCAGATGCTCGCAGTTGTCGAGGACCAGCAGGAGTGCACGGTCGCGCAGGAGATCGAGCACCACCTGGACGATCGGCCGGCCGGACCGGTCCGACAGCCCGAGCCTTTCGGCGACGAGGTTCGGCAGCAGGTCCCCGTCGCGCAGCTCGGCGAGCTCGACGAACACCGCCCCACCGGCGAATCGCGCGGCGGCCTCGGGCATCGTCGCGACGGCCAGCCGCGTCTTGCCGACCCCACCCGTCCCGGTCAGCGTCACCAGCCGCACGTCGTTCAGTGCCGCCCGGATCTGGGCGGCTTCGCGGCGGCGGCCGACATGGCTGGTCAGCGGCGGCATGGGAGCGGCGGGCGGTGGCGCCCGGGTCGCGGCCGACGGCTCGGGCGGTGGCGTGCAGCAGGGGCAGCGAGCCGATCTCCAGCACCCGACAGCCCCGGCATCAACGGTCCTTTCCAAACCTGGTTCGACAATATCGAACTCCCATGGTGCCCGATCCCCGCCCGTCTGCCGGGCCGAGGCCGGTACCCGCTGGTCATGGGCCTCGATCATCCACGAGATACGCAGCGACTACGTAGTTCAGCGGATGGTGCGGGGCCCTTCGAAAGGTGAATGTTACCGACATCACTCCCCTCCCACCCCAGATCGATGGAGGCCACGATGTCGAACGCCGTTTCGCACCGCTGATGTTCACCTTCACCAGCGTCGACGGTCTCGACGTGCACGTCCACCACTGGCCCGCTCATGGCGAGGCGCGCGGTGTCGTCCAGATCGTCCACGGAATGGGGGAGCACGCGGGCCGCTACGCCGCGTTCGCCGAAGCCCTCACCACCTACGGCTACGCCGTCTACGCCAACGACCATCGTGGTCATGGCCGGACGATGAAGGGCGAGCCGGGCAGGCTGGGCCCCGACGGCTGGAACCTCCTGGTCGCCGATGTGGTCGCGCTCACCGAACTGCTGTGCTCCCGCCATCCCGGCCTGTCCATCGTCCTCTTCGGCCAGAGCATGGGGTCGTACGCGGTCCAGCAGTTCCTCCTCGACCACGGCGACCTCGTCGAAGGCGTGGTCCTGACGGGCACCACCGCGCTCGACGGACTGCTCAAGGCGATGGGCGCCGCCGGCAGGGAGGACTACTACAACGCGCCGTTCCAGCCCGTGCGGACCGGCTGCGACTGGCTCAGCCGGGACGACGCCGAGGTCGACGCGTTCATCGCCGACCCCCTGTGCGGCTTCGCCCTCGACGAGAACGGGCTGCGCGACATGTACGCCGCCGCACCCCGGCTGGCCGATCCGTCCACCGTCCCGGCCGGACTGCCGTTGTGCGTCGCGGTCGGGGACCGGGACCCGCTCAACGCCGGGCTGTCCCTTTCCGACCTGCTCGTCGAGCGGTACCGCGCGGCCGGGCTGACCGACATCACCTACCGCGCCTATGGCGGAGCCCGGCACGAGCTGCTGCACGAGACCAACCGGGACGAGGTCCAGGCCGACCTCGTCGCGTGGATCACCCGAGTGATCGGCTGACGCCGGCACCACCACCCCAAGGAAACCGCATGGCACCACTCCTGAAGGTCAGCGACCTCACCGTGCGCTTCGGCGGCATCACCGCACTCGACCATGTCGGATTCACCGTCGAGACGGGCCGCATGGTGGGGCTGATCGGCCCCAACGGGGCCGGCAAGACGACGGTGTTCAACTGTCTGACCCGCCGGTACGACGCCGACGAGGGGACGGTGGACTACGTGGGCACCGACCTGCTGTCGGTACCGCCGCACGCCATCGCCGCGCTCGGCATCGCCCGCACGTTCCAGAACCTCGGGCTCTTCCCCGGAATGTCGGTGCGCGACAACGTCCTGGTGGGCGCCCACAGCAGGGCCCGCGCCGGGTTCGGGTCCGCCGCGCTCCGCCTGCCCGCGGTGCGCCGTGAGGAGGCACGGCTGCGCGACGCGGCCGACGAGATCCTCGAACGGCTCGGCCTCACCGACGTGGCCGACCATCCGGCGGTCGGGCTGCCGTTCGGCACGCTCAAGCGGATCGAGCTGGCCAGGGCGCTGGCCGCCGGGCCGCGCCTGCTGCTGCTGGACGAACCCTGCAACGGGCTCAGCCACGGCGAGGTCGGTGAGTTCGCCGACCTGCTGCGCGCCATCCGGGCCGATCTCGAGGTGACGATGATCGTGGTCGAGCACCACATGGGCTTCGTGATGAGCACCTGTGACCGGGTCGTGTGTCTGGAGTTCGGGCGCAAGATCGCCGACGGCACCCCCGACGAGGTGCAGAACGATCCCGCCGTGCTGCGGGCCTACCTGGGGACGGCGGCATGACGTACCTCGAAGTCTCCGACCTGCGCGCCGGCTACGGCGACGGCCAGGTCCTGCACGGGATCGACCTGTCGGTCGAGCAGGGCGAGATCTGCGCCATCCTCGGACCGAACGGCGCGGGCAAGACCACCCTGCTGCGCGCCCTGTGCGGCACGATCCGCGCCAAGGGCACCGTCCGGCTGGACGGCACGGCACTGCCCCGCCGCCGTCCCGAGGCCGTCGCCCGGATGGGCGTCGCGCACGTGCCGGAAGGGCGCGGGACCTTCTCGCCGCTCACGGTCGAGGAGAACCTGCGGGTCGGCGCCTATCTCCGGCGCGACCGCGCGGGCGTGGCCGCCGACGTCGACCGCGTCTACGGCTACTTCCCCGTGCTCGAGGAACGACGCGCCCAGGCGGCGGGCAGCCTCAGCGGCGGCGAGCAGCAGATGGTCGCGCTCGGCCGCGCGCTCATGGCCCGCCCCCGGGTGATCCTCCTGGACGAGCCGTCGCTCGGCCTCGCCCCGCTGGTCACCCGGGAGTTGTTCCAGATCGTCCGGACCATCAACGAACAGGAGCAGACCACCGTGATCCTGGTCGAGCAGAACGCCCACCTCACCCTCGAGTTCGCGCACCGCGCCCACGTGCTGGAGGTCGGCCGGATCGCGCTGTCGGGTCCCGCCGACGAGATCCGCGCCGACGAGCAGGTCGCGAGGACCTACCTGGGTATCGGGGGGCGTTCATGACCGAGTTCCTGCAACAACTGATCGAGGGGCTCGGGGCGGGGGCGATCTACGCCAGTCTCGCGCTCGCCCTGGTCCTCATCTTCAAGTTCACCGGCATCGTGAACTTCGCCCAAGGCGAGATGGCCATGTTCGCCACGTTCATCGCCTGGCAGTTCGTCCAGGGCGGTCTGCCGTTCTGGGCGGCGCTCGGGCTGACCCTCGTCATCGCGTTCGCGGGCGGCATGCTCATCGAACGTGTCGTCATGCGGCCCGTGGAGCACGCGCCGGAACTGACCGTCGTCATCGTCACGCTGGGGCTGTTCATCCTGGTCAACGCGGCGGCGGGGTGGATCTGGTCGTTCACGATCAAGTCCGTGCCCAGCCCGTTCCCCAACGGCGCGCTGCACGCGGGAGGGGTGGATCTGAGCTACCGCACGCTCGGCGTGCTCGGCGTGGTCGCGGCGGTGATGGGGCTGCTGTACCTGCTGTTCCGCTACACCAAGATCGGGCTCGGGATGCGGGCGGTGGCCACGAACCCCGAGTCGGCGCGGCTGTCGGGCATCCGGGTGAGCCGGGTGCTGGCGCTGGGCTGGGGGCTGGCCGCCACGGTCGGCGCGGTCTCCGGCGTCCTGGTCGCGCCGGTGCTCTTCCTTGAGCCGAACATGATGGGCGGCGTCCTGATCTACGCCTTCGCGGCGGCGACGCTGGGCGGCTTCGACAGCCCGGTCGGCGCGGTGGTCGGGGGGCTGGTGGTGGGCGTGGCCGAGACGCTGGCCGGCGCCTATATCGGCGCGGTCGGCTCCGACCTCAAGATCGGCATCCCGCTGGCGATCATCCTCGTGGTGCTCCTCGTCCGGCCCCAGGGTCTCTTCGGCCGAGCGGTGGTGGAACGCGCATGACGACCACTCTGGACAGCGGGGCCTCGCTGCGGAGGCCCACACTGAACCGACCGACGATCGCCGTGGCCGTGCTGCTGGTGGTGGCCTGCGCGGCGCCGTTCCAGCTCGCGCCGTTCCGGGTCTTCCAGCTCACGCTCGTGCTCGTGTACGCGATCGCGTTGATGGGGCTGAACCTGCTGATCGGCTACACCGGCCAGATCTCCCTCGGGCACGGCGCGTTCTTCGCGGTCGGCGCCTACACCGCCGCGATCATGCAGCACCACTGGGAGATGCCGCATCTGACCACCCTCCCGGTGGCGCTGGCGGTGACGTTCCTGCTCGGGCTCGGGCTCGGCATCCCGGCGCTGCGGCTGCGCGGGCCGTATCTGGCGCTGGTCACGCTGGCCATCGCGGTGTTCCTCGGGCCGCTGCTCAAGCGGTTCTCCTCGGTGACCGGTGGCTCGATGGGGCTCACCCTGTCCAAGCCCGCCCCGCCCGCCTGGACGGGGCTGGCCGAGGACCAGTGGCTGTACTTCCTGGCGCTGGCGATCACGGTCGTCTTCGCGTTGCTGGTGGTGGGTCTGCTGCGGTCCCGGGTCGGCCGCGCGCTGAAGGCGGTCCGCGACAACGAGTCCGCCGCCGAGACGATGGGCGTGCGGCTGTCCTGGTACAAGTCGCTCGCCTTCGCCTGGAGCGCGATGCTCGCCGGGGCCGCCGGTTGTGTGAACACCTGGGTGATCGGCTTCGTCTCGCCCGACTCGTTCACCTCCACCCTGTCCATCACCCTGCTGGCCGGCATCGTCGTCGGCGGTCTCGGCTCGACCTGGGGCCCGCTGCTCGGCGGCGCGTTCACCCTCTACGTCCCCACCCTCTCCCAGGACCTCAACCAGGCCGCTCCGGGCGTGCTGTTCGGCCTGCTCATCATCGTGATCATGTACGTCGCCCCCACCGGGCTCGCCGGGCTGGTCGGCCGTACCCGTCGCCTCGTCCACCCCCTCCTCACACGGAAGAAGAAGTGACAGCCATGCGCAATCTGACCATCGGCGCGGTCATGATGACCGCCGCCACGCTCCTCGCGACCAGTGCCTGCGGCGGCCGTGGCGAAGAGGGCGGCACCACGGCGACGGGCGAGTGCAAGGGCCAGCAGACCACCGGCATCACCGACACGTCCATCAAGCTCGGCGGCATCTACCCGCTGTCCGGCCCGTCCTCGGCGTACGGCGAGATCCCCAAGGGCACCAAGGCGTACTTCGACCACCTCAACGCCGAGAAGGGCGGCATCAACGGCCGGAAGATCGAATACAGCTTCCGCGACGACGGCTACCAGCCGCCCAAGTCGGTCGAGGAGGCCCGCCGCCTGGCCGAGCAGGAGAAGGTCTTCGCCATCTTCCAGACACTGGGGACACCGACGTCCACGGCGGTCATGGAGTACGCGAACCAGCGGAAGATCCCGCACGTCTTCGTGTCCAGCGGCGCGTCCAAGTTCGGCGCCGACGCCACGAAGTACCCCTGGACGATCGGCTGGCAGCCCAGCTACCTGTCCGAGGGCCGCCTGTACGGGCAGTACGTCAAGACGGAGAAGCCCAACGCCAAGGTCGCGATCCTCTACCAGAACGACGACTTCGGCAAGGACTACCGAACGGGCTTCATCGAGGCCATCAAGGGCAGCGGCGTGACCGTCGTCTCCGAGCAGACCTACGAGGTCACCGACCCCAGCATCGACCCGCAGATGCGCAACCTCGCCGGCTCCAGGGCGGACGTCCTCCTCGACATCACCACGCCCAAGTTCGGCTCGCAGGCGCTCGCCGCCGACGCCCGCAACACCGACTGGAACCCGCTGCACATCATCAACACCGTGGCGTCCTCGCCCACCGTCCTCAAGCCGGTCGGCTTCAAGAACGTGCAGGGCATCGTCTCGGCCGCCTTCTTCAAGGACCCCTCCGACCCGCAGTGGGACGACGACGCCGAGATGAAGCTCTACAAGGACAAGCTCAAGCAGTACGCACCGGGCCTGGACTCGACGATCCCCTACTACACCCAGGGATGGGCGGCGGCGGCCTCCCTCACCAAGGTGCTGACCGCGATGAAGTGCCCCACGCGTGAAGGCCTCATGGAGTCCGCGCGCAACCTCCAGGGCGTGGCCTCGGAACTGCTCCTGCCGGGCGTGACGATGACCACCGGCCCCAAGGACGGCTACCCCATCGAGTCCCTGCAGCTCCAGAAGTTCTCCGGAGAGCGCTGGAACCTCTTCGGCAAGATCATCGACACGCGCGGCGCCACCGGCTGACCCTGTTCCACCCCCCCACCCCAAGGAGCCACGACATGCGTCCATCCACGCTTGTCAGACGCTCGGCGATCACGGTCGCGGCCTGCGCGTTCAGCGTGCTGCCGGCCGTCCCCGCCGCCGCCGACCAACCGACCGTCCGTACGGAGAGCGGAGTCGTCCAGAGCGCGACCGAGGCGGGAGCCGATCGCTACCTCGGTCTGCCCTACGCCCAGCCGCCGACCGGATCCCTGCGCTGGCGTCCGCCGGAGCCCGCCGCCCGCTGGAGGGGCGTCCGCCAGGCCACCCAAGCGCCGCCGCGATGCGTGCAGCGCACCACCGCACCCACCTCGGAGGACTGCCTCTACCTCAACGTCTACACACCGTCCGGCGCCGCACACGGCAAACGCCGCTATCCGGTCATGGTGTACGTGCACGGCGGAGCCCTGGTGTCGGGCACCGGCAGCGTCTACGACCCCACCGCGCTGACAAGGGACGACGTCATCGTCGTCACCCTCAACTACCGGCTGGGAGCCCTGGGATTCCTGGCCCATCCCGCGCTGACCGGCTCCGGCGGCAACTACGGCCTCATGGACCAGCAAGCGGCCCTGCGCTGGGTGCAGCGGAACATCGGCCGCTTCGGCGGCCTCCCGGGCAAGGTCACGATCTTCGGTGAGTCCGCGGGCGGGCTGAGCGTCCTCTCGCTCTTGGCCTCCCCCGGATCGGCGGGCCTCTTCTCCGCCGCCATCAACCAGAGCGGCGCCTACGCCCTGAAGCTGCCGGGCCTCAGCACCGCCCGGCAGCAAGGGACCGCCTTCGCCACCGCCGCCGGCTGCGCCGACCAGAGCGCCACCTGCCTGCGATCGCTGCCCACCGCGCAGGTCCTCACCCACCAGGGCGGCTCCGCCTTCCCCACGGTGGACGGCACGGTGCTGCCCCGGTCGCTGGACGACGCCTTCTCACGGGGTGCGTTCCATCGCGTCCCCGTGGTGAACGGAACGACCCGCGATGAGTCCACCTATTTCATCGCGGCCAACTACGACCTCATCGGCAAGCGGGTGACCGCCGAGGGATACCCGGCGGGCATCCAGGCCATGGCGTTCGTCTCGCCCGAACAGGCCCGGCGCGTGGCCGAGAAGTACCCGCTCGGCGACTTCCCCAGCCCGGCACTGGCCCTCGCCAAGGTCGCCACCGACGCCAACTTCGCCTGCCCGGCCCTCAACGTCGACCATTGGCTGGCCGCCCGCGTCCCCACCTACGCCTACGAGTTCGACGACCCCAAGGCACCGCAGCTCTACCTCGGCCCGGTGTCCTTCCCCTACGGCGCCTACCACGCCTCGGAACTGCAATACCTCTTCAAGATCGGCAACGCCGTCTACCCCGGCTCGCTCACCCAGGACCAGCAGACCCTCGCCGCCACCATGCGACGCCACTGGACCTCCTTCGCCACCCACCACGCCCCGGCCACGCGAGCGGTCTGGCCGCGCTTCACCGAGTCCGGCCAAAGCATGATCTCCTACCGCCTCCCGGCCCCCGCCACCTCCGACCGCTTCGCCACCGACCATCACTGCGGTTTCTGGAACGACCTCAGGACCGGCTGACCCACCGAAACACTCCCGCCCGCCCGAACCGTTGGGATGTGGGGGTCCGGACAGTCCGGCCCCCACATCGCAACCAGACGCGGTGTCCGAGCTACATCAGTCGCCCGGTGTCACGGCGTCGATCTTCTTCCCGAACTGCTCGACGTCGCGGACCCCGCCCCGGGCGGGCATAAGGTCCGAGTGCTCAGCGGCGAACCGAGCATCTCGTTGTCCCGCTCGGCTTGCGGCCAGATCCCGTCGGGGTACGGCGCGTAGAGGCGCGCCGCAGTGGGGATGGCCGGCGGTCGCCGGGCTGGGCCGCCAGCGGGTGATGTCGTCGAGAACGGCCACGATCTTGACCTTGGGGTTCAGTTCGGCCGCCTCGTCCGTCGTGACCCGCTTGTTCTTGCGCACTTCGATGTAGACGCGGTTACCTGCCCGGCGTCGCCGTGGAGAACCTTTCGACGGCGATCACGAAGGTCGCGTACGAGTCGGTGTCCCGTTCGTTGATCGCCTTGTCACCACTTACGAGACGGATTCCGTCCGTGACGCCGGCAAGTGTCCCCGACACTATGAGGTCGGATTCGCCGACAGCTTCCACGGGTGATGTCAACGGGGTGTAGTCGATGTGCTATCCCCTGCCGGTGGCGGCGGTGATGTCACGTGCCGACACGGCGGCGTCCTTCTCTGCGGAGGCAGCACCACAACCTGCGGTGGCCGGCTGGTCGAGTTGCTCGTTCATTGCGTAGTGGACCGCCTCTCGCTGTGGTTACCGGAAGGGAGCGGCGGCATCGTCGGTGATGCAGTAGCTGTGGGTGCGGTTGTCGGGCAGCCATGTCTCGGGGTACTCGGTCGCCTGCGCGGCTCCAGGGGTGAGGACGAGCGCCGTGACGGTGACGAGCGCCGGCACGGCCATTCGCCGACCCCCTCCGTGTGGGCGCGATGTCCGGCGTCGAACGCCTGCACCCCGACGACGGCACCGAGCCGGTCATCTCAAGTTGCACCACGAGGACCGCATCCTCGCCCACGCCAGGCTGCACGGCGTGCCCACTCCCGAGATCCTGGTCGGCAACGTACGCCTCAGCCAGAACGGCATCATGCTCGGGATGCTGCTGGAAGACCTAGGCGACCGGGCACGCGAGGCCGGCACCGTCGAGGGCGTGACGGCGGCGGTCGCCGCCCACCAGGTTCCGGCCCTTCGCGACCTGCCGGTGCTGGACGAGGCCGGACTCGCCAAGCTCCCAGCGCGGGCGATGACCTACCTCACGGTGCCCACCCTGGAGCGCCGCTGGGCGGGCAGCGACGATGTCAGGGCGGGGCTCGCAATGATCCGGGAACGGGCACCACAGTTGGCCGCCGGTGCCGGGGTCCAGCCTTGGGGTCTGGTGCACTTCCACCCCGCCTCCCTGCACATCGGGCACCGGGGGTGGCGGCTGCTGGACTGGGCGCACGGCCTCAACGGGCCCGGCCTGCTGGACCTGGCGTCCTGGCAGGGCACCACCCGGCCGCCCGACGTGCGTGCGCCGGCCCCCGCTGTGGATGCCCCGTGCGACCACGGCATCCCAGGTCTTGGTTGCCGTACGGAACCTGACCTTGGTGTAGACGGGCCCACCCGAGTCCCCACCCTGTGTGCATGCCCCCTTCTTGGTCGCCTTGACGGCGTTCGGCTCCCGACAGGTGGTCGCGGCGGTCGGTGTCGCCCGCCGGCCGGCGGATGTCCACAGTGGGCCTCGGGGTGCGGCGGGGATCCATGGCGTTGGTGAGCGCTTCCCTGAGCGCCATCACTCGCTGCACTGCGGCCGGCGGCGGAGGCCGGGTGACCTTCGGCTCGATGTCCTTGGGGGGCACCGGCGGGGTGGTCCCGCTCGCCCCGGCCGGAGTTCCGGCCGGGGGCGTGCTGCGCCGGTGGGAGCCTGGACCTCGGCGGCGGCTTCGGTGCCGGGCGCCGGGGCGGATCAGTCTCGTTCGGCGTCCTGGTCGATGCGCTGTCGGAGGTGGGCGTTGATGCGCTGGGCCTCGGCGAGTTGGTCTTCCAGGATGATGATGCGGCAGGCCGCCTCCAGGGCGGTGCCCTGGTCGACCAGGTCGCGGGCGCGTTGGGCCAGGCGCAGTTGGTAGCGGGAGTAGCGACGGTGACCGCCGGCCGAGCGTTGCGGAACGAACAGCTTGGCGGCGTCCAGGCCGCGCAGGAACCCGGGGGTGACGCCGAGCAGCTCGGCGGCCCGGCCCATGCTGTAGGCGGGGTAGTCCTCGTCGTCCAGTTTGTCGTCGAGCCCGGTGTCGAGATCGTTCTGCGCCGACCCGGGGTGCGGGTCGCGGTGTGCTGGGTCGGTGCCGGGCCTGACCGGCTGAGGTGCTCTCACAAAACCTTCCGTACTGTCGTGGGCGTACGTACCGGAGCATCTCCGGACGCGTTCCGGAAAACACGACGGGCCCCGGCGCCATGAGCGGCGCCGGGGCCATGAGGTACAACACCATCTACCCGGCGCTTCGGCCGGTTACCTTCCACGCCTGCCGCCTGAGGCGGGGGCGCGGGGATCGCGAATGCGTGACCGTAGACCACCGTCCAATCTGTGGGGCTGCGGTACCCGCGCGGCCTGACTAGAGACTGCGACGGGCGATCCCGATGGTGCCGCCGACCTCCTTCCGTGTTCATCCAACCTGTGTTTCTCGTGGTGTTGCGACGTGCCTTCGCGCCACCGCCGGCCCGTTGGCCGCCGGGTGCACGGCCGGCTGCCGGGGTCCCTTTCACTGCGTCGACCCCGGCACGACCGGTCCGTCTCATCCATCTGTGCGGGCAGTTCGTCATCTGCCGCGTCTCATGGACTTGTTCCTCTTCGATGACAGGAACACTACCCCACCCTGCCTCAGATATCTACCTCGACCGGCAGAGGTTTTCGGAGATCGTCCGGTGCGATCGTCTGCCTCCGGCACCTGAACGCTCCTCCGACCTCAAGCCTCCAGGGCCGTGCGCCGGGCGGTTTCCGCAGGTGAGGTGGGTGATGGCGCAACCCAGGGCGGCGGTGATGGGGACGTACCGGTCCAGTCCGACGCGGTGCGGAATCCGACGCCACACCGCCGGTGGCCGCGAGCAGCGGGTCGGGGGGCTACTTGATGGCGCCGACGGTGACGCCCCGGGTGAGGGTGCGCTGGAAGAGGACGAAGAAGACCAGGGCGGGGAGGATGCCGAGGAGGGCGGAGGCGCTGGACATGGTGGCGTCCATCATGCGTTCGCCCTGGAGTTTGCCGAGGGCCACGGGGACGGTCTGGTTGTCGTTGGAGATGAGGAGGATGAGCGGGATCAGGAATTCGTTCCAGGTCCAGATGAAGAAGAAGACGAACATCACCGTGAGGGTGGAGCGGCTCATCGGCAGGATGACGTGGGTGAGGGTGCGCAGACGTCCGGCGCCGTCGAGGTGGGCGGCCTCGATGACCTCACGGGGGAATTGGCCGAGCACCGAGGACATCAGGTAGGTGCCGAAGGCGCATTGGAGGACGGTGCAGATGATGATGACGCTCAGGCGGCTGTCGTAGAGGCCGGCCTCCTTGGCCATGGTGTACCAGGGGTAGATCATCGCCTCCTGCGGGAGGGTGTTGGCGATGAGGAAGAACGCCAGGATCCACGTCCGGCCCCGGATACGGCCGATGCCGAGGGCGTAGGCGTTGCACACCGACACGATGACGGCCAGGACGGCGACGGCGGTGCTGATGAGAATGCTGTTGAGCAGCTTGCCGCCGAAGTCGACCCGTTCCCAGAAGTCGACCAGACCCTCCAGGGAGAGGCCCTCGGGAAAGGCGAGGGGGCCATTGGCGGAATACTCGGCCGGGGTCTTGAAGGCGTTCAGCAGGACCAGCGCGAACGGCAGCAGCATGGCCACGGCGAGGACGGCCAGCGACACCAGGACCGCGAAACGAGGGAGGATTCTGTGGTTCATGAGTTCCGGTCCTGGAGCCGCAGGAACAGCGCCGCGATGACGAGGATGATGATCGCGAGCGTGGTGGCGATGGCCGAGCCGTAGCCGACGCTCGCCTTCTCGAAGAAGTTCTGGAAGGAGAAGTAGGACGGCACCGTGGTGGCGTTGCCCGGCCCGCCGCGGGTGAGCACGTAGATGGGGCCGAACACCTTGAGGGCCGCGATGGTGCAGGTCAACAGGACGACGAAGATCTCCGGCCGCAATTGGGGGATGGTGATGTGCCGGAACCGCTGGAGCCAGGTGGCGCCGTCGATGGCGGCGGCCTCGTGCAGGGACGGGTCGACGCGTTCCAGACCCGCCATGAAGATCACGATGGGGTAGCCGAGCTGGAACCAGACCATGACGGCCATGACGGTGGCCATGGCCAGGTCGGGGTCGCCGAGCCAGTCCTGACCGAGGGAGCCCAGCCCGATGGCGTCCAGGACGGAGTTGAGGGCGCCGAACTCCGGGTGCAGCATCCAGCCCCAGACGACGCCGGCGACCGCGATCGGCAGGAGCTGGGGAAGGTAGTAGGCGGCGCGCAGCGCGGTGACGGTCCGGCCGCCGAAGTGCTTGGCGACGAGGTCGAACATCAGCGCGGACAGCACCAGCCCGAGAAGGGTCGGAAGGAACGCCATGGCGACGACGAGGGCGGCGTTATGGCGGAACGACGTCCAGAAGAGGTCGTCCTTCAGCAGCCGCCGGTAATTGTCCAGCCCGATCCATTCGGGGTCGCCGACACCGGGCCAGCGGGTGAAGCTGTAGCCGACGTTCATCGCGAACGGAACGACGACCACCACCGTGAACAGCACCAGACCGGGCAACAGGAAGAGCCAGTAGCCGCGGTCACGGGCGCGGCGGGGCCGCCGTGCCGTGCGGTGCTGCGCGGCGGGCTCGGCCCGGGTGTGAACCGCCATGGGAATCCTCTCGGGGAGGAACGGCCCGCGCCGAGGCGTGGAACGGCGCGGGCCATCGAGAAGGGAACGGAAAGGTCAGCCGCCGATGTCGGCGAGGTTGTCCTCGTAGGGCTTCCTCATGTCGCCGAGGAACTGCTGGGGCGACTTGCTGCGGTTGAGCAGCGTCTGCGTTCCCGCCAAAAGGGTGTCGTAGTACCCGGGCACCGGCCAGTCGGGGTAAAAGGCCAGGCCGTCCTGGGCGACGAGGCGCTGATAGGTGGTCGCCAGGTCCTTGTACTTGGGGTTGGTGACGGCGCCGGGGTCGGCGGCCACGGCGACCGCGCCCTCGTTGGCGATGCGGTTCTGGATCCGCCTGCTCATCGTGAGGGCGATGAACTCCTGCGCCAGGTCCTTGCTGTCCGAGCGGGTGGGGACGACCCAGTGGTTTCCCGCCGAGCCGGGGTGCAGACGGTTTCCGGGGAACAGGAAGGTGCCCCATGCGAAGTTCTTGACCTCGGAGGTGAACCGCTCGTACCACCAGGTGCCGGAGATCACGACGGGGTACTTGCCGGCCATCCACGCGGTGCCCATGGCCTCGGCCTTGATGCCCGCGGAGTCCTTGGCCAGGTAGCCCTTGGAGACCCAGTCGGCGAACGTCTGGGCGGCGCCCGCCAGCTCGGGGCCGTTGAAGTCGACCTTGCCGGTGTAGCGCTGGTAGTCGTCCACCCATGACCGCTGGGCCCGGTTGAGGACGAACTCGTAGAACAGGTGCTGACCGGGGTACTCGTTGCCCGCCATGGCGATCGGAGTGACGCCCGCCTTGGTGAACGTGTCGAGCCCGGCGGTGAACTCCTCCAGCGTGGTGGGGACCTTGACGTCGTGCTTCTCGAACAGGTCCTTGTTGTAGTAGACCATCACGTACTCGGCGTAGTTGGGGACGCCGTACCACTTGTCGCCGCCCATGACGCCCTTGGCGTCGTACTTGGCCGTGGTCTGCAGGGACGGCGCGAGCAGCTTGTCCCAGCCCCGCTTCGTCACCTCCCCGGTCAGGTCGGTGAGCAGGCCCTGCCTGGCCAGGAGCCCGGTGGTGGCGTTGCCCTTGTTGTACTCCATGACGTCGGGCGCGCCGTCGGAGTTGAGGACCATCGGCGCCGTCTTCTGCATCTGTTCGAAGCTCTTCTCCTCGAACTCGACGGTGACGTCGGGATGGGTCTTGCGGAACTCGGCGATGGCCTCGGTCCACGCCTTGCCGATGCCGCCCTCGGGGTCCTCGTAGTGCCAGATGGTCAGGGTCTGGGCGCCGTCGCCGGATCCGCCGCCGCAGGCGGTGGCGGCCAGGGCGGCGGCGGCCAGGGCCGCCGCGATCCTCAGCTTCTTCACGAGAGGTTCTCCTTGTGGGGTGGTCAGACCTGGAACCAGGTCGTGGATTCGCCCGCGACCTGACCGGGGGCCGCCGGGGTGGAGGAGATCAGTGGGCGGGTCCAGGGGACGAGGTGGGGCTCGGCGCCGAACACGGTGACGCACACCAGGTCACCGCGCCGGAAGACCAGCACGTCCTCGCGTGGGGACGGCAGCCATTCCAGCCGTCCGGCGAAGCGGTGCCGCAGCGCCAGGGCCTCGCGGTGCAGCTCCCAGGTCGAGCCGGGCACGCCGGTCTGACCGGCGACGGCGAAGTCGGCGAACCAGTCCGGCTGCGGCAGCCAACTGCGTCCGGACACCGAGAAGCCGTACGAGGGCTCGTCCGCGGTCCACGGCAGGGGGACGCGGCAGCCGTCGCGGCCGTGGTCGGCGGGGCCGGACCGCAGGAACGTGGGATCCTGGCGGGCCTCGTCCGGCAGGTCGAGCACCTCCGGCAGCCCGAGTTCCTCGCCCTGGTAGAGGTAGACCGAGCCGGGCAGCGCGAGCAGCAGCAGCGCCGCCGCCCGCGCCCTCCGCACCCCCAGCGCGACGTCCACCTCGCCTCGGGGGCGGGTGTCGGGCCCTCCGGTCCGCCGGGTCAGCCCGAGCCGGCTCACCGTGCGGTGCACGTCGTGGTTGGCGAGCGTCCACGTGACGGTGGCCCCGGTGGCGGCGATCTCGGCCAGGCCGCGGGTGATCGACTCGTGGAACGCGGCGGCGTTCCACGGCTGGAACAGCAGGTCGAAGTAGAACGCCTGCGGCAGCTCGTCCGAGCGCAGGTACAGGGCCAGGTCGGCGACCTCGGGCACCCAGATCTCGCCCACCAGCGTCAGGTCCCGCCCGTACCCGTCGGCGAGTTCGCGCCACCGCCGCAGGATGTCGTGGACCTCCGGCTGGTTCTGCGCGTGGGCGTTGTAGTCGGGGTGGTGCGGCCAGTCGCGCAGGTCGCGGTCCTTGAACAGCATGTGCACGACGTCGATCCGCATGCCGTGCACGCCCCGGTCGAACCAGAACCGCAGCACGTCCTCGAAGTGGGCGGCCACCTCCGGATTGCGCCAGTCGAAGTCGGGCTGACCGGAGTCGAAGCTGTGCAGGTACCACTCGTCGCCGACCCGCGTCCACGCCGGACCGCCG
This sequence comes from Thermomonospora umbrina, assembly GCF_003386555.1. Classification (GTDB taxonomy): domain Bacteria; phylum Actinomycetota; class Actinomycetes; order Streptosporangiales; family Streptosporangiaceae; genus Thermomonospora; species Thermomonospora umbrina. The sequence goes on from NZ_QTTT01000001.1 coordinate 661,048, forward strand.
AAGATGGAGCGCCAGTTGTTGGGCGGCTCGTCGCCGCGGCCGGGCCGGAACACGAACCGGTCCCGGGCGGCCCGGTCCCCCGCCAGCGCGGCCCGGAACCAGGGGTGCTCGACCGAGCAGTGGTTGGGCACCAGGTCCATGATCACCTTGAGGCCGTGCTCCTCGGCGGCCTCCAGCAGCCGGTCGAAGGCGGGCAGCCCGCCGTACCGGGCGTCGATGTCGGTGTAGTCGGCGACGTCATAGCCGTGGTCGGCGCCCGGCGAGGGGTAGCAGGGGTTGAGCCAGAGGCCCTCCACGCCCAGGTCGCTCAGGTAGCCGAGCCGGGCGCGCAGGCCCTCCAGGTCACCGATCCCGTCACCGTCGGAGTCGGCGAAGGAACGCAGGTAGACCTGGTAGATCACGGCGTTCCGCCACCAGGACGCGGTCAATGGGGCCTCCCCTGCGGTCGGGTGTGAGCGGGTGTCCAGGATCGTGGCATGGCTTGCTTTCGTTCGTCAAGAAACCTTCTGTCGCTTTCTTGACATCTCAAAGAAACAAGGTGAGGCTACGGATCGAGAGCCCCGCTGTGACCGGAGCCACAGGCTTCGCCCGCTCAGGAGACGGCATGCGCCAACCCCGATCGGCGGCTCCCGCCGCGAGGTCGCCGGAGGTCCCGGCGGGACGCGCGTACGGGCGAGTCCGTCGGGAGGCGTGCGCGGCGGGCCCGGCCCTCAGCGGCTCACGTGCACCGCGTCACGGATCACCAGGCAGGCCGCGCCCCGTGCCCACAGGTAGTCGTCGGCCACGTCCACGATCAGCGTGCAGTCCCGCGCCGCGGAGGAGAAACCGTGCGCCTCCAACGACGCCTCACAGGCCGGCCCGAAGAGGTCGTGGGCGCCCGCCCGCTCACCGGTCACGACGATCTTGTCGAGGTTCAGCAGGTTGCACAGCACCGCCAGGCCTCGGCCGAGCGCCTCCCCCATCGACGCGAACGCCGCCACCGCCGCCGGCTCGCCCTGCCGGGCGAGGACGACGGCCTCCTCCATGCTCGCGCACTCCAGGCCGGACGCGGCGATCCGCCGCATCACCGCCACGTCGGAGGCCACGGTCTCCAGACAGCCGCGGCTCCCGCACGAGCACAGCGCCCCCTCGTGCTGCACCGGTACGTGCCCCAGCTCACCGCCGAGCCCGGCCACCCCCACGTACGGCTCCCCGCGCAGCACCAGCCCGCACCCGATCCCCGCCCCGACCGTGACGACGGCGAACGAGTCGCTGTCGCGCCCCTCCCCGAACCACCGCTCGGCGATCACCAGCGCGTTCACGTCGTTGTCGGCGACGACCGTCAGGCCCACCAGCTCGGCGAGCCGTCCCGCCAGGTCGACGTCCCGCCAGCCCAGCACACCGGAGTACACGCATCGGCCCGACCGGGAGTCCACATGCCCGCCCAGGCCGACACCCACGCCCAGCAGCCGCTCGCGCGCCCCCGGGGCCGCCTCCAACAACTCGTCCACCACCGCCGCCGCCGTGTCCAACGCGTACTCGGGCGAGTACCCCGGCGGCATCGACACCCGCATCCGCGACAGCACACCCGCCTCGAGGTCCGTCAGCACCGCCGTCACGTGCGCCGGCGCCAGCTTGACGCCGATCGCGTTGTGCACGTCCCGCGCCACCCGCACCAGCCGCTGCGGCCGCCCGTTCCCCGAGCTGCGCTCACCGGCCTCCACCAGATAGCCCAGCTCCACCAGCGGGTTGACGATCTTCGTCACCGTGGACTGGGACAGCGACAGGCGTCGCGCCACCTCGGTGCGCGACAACGGACCGGAGCTGAGGATCTCGGCGAAGATCTGCGCCTTGGTCCCGTCCCCGGCCGACTCGGGCTCCGCCCGCCCCAGCCTCCCGCCGCCACGGCCCATCGTGAACCCGACCCCGAGCTTGTCCGTCATGCCCCCAGAGTACTTTCTTTCATGAAGACAGAAATCACCCGCCTCCGCTCCGTGCGGGCCCTGTTCGAACACGTCCATCCGACCATCGTGATCGGGGGTGGGCCCGGCGCGTTGATCGGCGGGGTCGTCGCGGGTGGAGGTCACGCGGTCGACGATCTAGTGGGCCGCGTTCGGGGACGATGCGGGCGGTGTGCGGGGAAGTCGGACCGTGACCAGGAGGCCGCCGGTGGGGCGGGGTGTGAGGTCGAGGGTGCCGTCGTGTGCTCGGACGATGCTCTGCACGATGGCCAGCCCGAGGCCGACGCCGGCGTGCTCGTCGGTGCGCGTGCGTTGTGTTCCGCGTTGGAAGGGCTCGGTGAGGGTCGGTATCAGTTCCGGTGGGAGTCGATGGCCGGTGTTCTCGACCTGCAGCACGCTCGCGTCGTGCTGCGCCGCGGTGTGGACCATGACGATGCCGCCGACGGGGAGGTTGTGGACGATGGCGTTCTGGACGAGGTTGGTCGCCATGCGCAGGAGGAGCGCCGCGGAGCCGTCGGTGTGGGCCTTCTCGCCGGTGACCTCGAGGGTGATCTGACGGCGTTCGGCGAGGGGGAGCAGCGTCTCGGTGGCCTCTTCGGCGACGAGGGACAGGTCGACGGGCTCGCGGGTGAAGCTTCCGCGGTCGGCGCGGCTCAGCAGCAGAAGGGCCTCGGTGAGGTCGATCGCCCGCGTGTTGACGGTGTCGAGGCGTTCGATGAGTTCGCCCTTGTCGCGCGTGGGGTCGTTGCGGGCGACGTCGAGGAGCGACTTGGAGATCGCCAGCGGGGTGCGCAGTTCGTGGGAGGCGTTGGCGGCGAACCTCTGCTGTTCGGCGACGTGGGATTGCAGTCGTTCGAGCATGGTGTCGAACACGTCGGCGAGTTCGCGGAACTCGTCCCGGCGGCCTTGAAGGCGGATCCGGTGGGACAGCGATCCGCTCGCGGCCATTCGTGCCGCGTCCGCGATCCGGGTGAGCGGTGCGAGCATCCGGCCGGCGAGGATCCACCCGCCCACGAGGCCGAACACCAAGAGGAAGGCCATCGCCGTGGCCGCGCGGGGAACGAAGGCGCGCTCGAGGTCGGCGCGGCCGGGTCGGTACACCGGCGGCGGCCCCTGGGGCCAGCCCGGCCCACCGGGCCGTCCGTTCCCCGGATGCTCGGTGACGAGCGCGCCCTCGGGTACGTAGCGCAGCAGGAACACCCACACCACCGCGAGCAGGAGGGCGCCGGCGACGAGGAGGAACCCGGCGTAGCTGAGGGTGAGCTTGAGTCGGGCGCTGAGCCCCGGGCGTCTATTCATGGGCGCCGTCGGGACGGGCGGGGTCGACGTCGGTGTCGATGCGGTAGCCGACGCCGGGCACCGTGGCGATGAGCCAGGGTTCGCCGAGTCGTTTGCGCAGGGCGGAGATGGTGATGCGGACGGCGTTGGTGAAGGGGTCGGCGTTGGCGTCCCAGGCCCGTTCCAGCAGCTCTTCGGCGCTGACGACGCCGCCTCGGGCGGCGACGAGGACCTCGAGCACGGCGAACTGCTTGCGGGTGAGCGCGACGTGGCGTCCGTCGCGGAACACCTCCCGGCGGAAGGGGTCCAGCCGCAGGCCCGCGATCTCGGTGACCGGAGGTCGGGCGTGGGCGCGCCGGCGGTCCAGCGCCCGCAGCCGCATGACCAGCTCGCGGAGCTCGAACGGTTTGGTGAGGTAGTCGTCGGCGCCGAGCTCGAACCCCGTGGCCTTGTCGTCGATCCGGTCGGCGGCGGTGAGCATGAGGATCGGGATGCCGCTGCCGGAGGCGACGATCCGCCGGGCGATCTCGTCGCCGGAGGGGCCGGGGATGTCGCGGTCCAGGACCGCGAGGTCGTAGGTGTTGACGCTCAACAGCTCCAGGGCGGAGTCGCCGTCGGCGGCGATGTCGGCGGCGATCGCCTCCAGCCGCAAACCGTCACGGACGGCCTCGGCCAGGTAGGGCTCGTCCTCCACGATCAACACGCGCATACCCGAACCCTAAGCAGCACGGCATATCGCCGACGTATGCGGACCGTCACGGTGACCGTGATTTTCCGCTGCCTTTCGCGACGTCCGCCCGGTCTCCTCGGATCGACGGGGTCATGGCTCCACACGCTCGGGCCCGGGCACGGCGGCGGCGTCGACGAGGCGCGCGACCAGTTCCTCGTAGGACAGTCCGGCCGCGGCGAACATTCTCGGCACCTGGGACCGGGCCGTCATTCCCGGCATGGTGTTGACCTCGTTGAGGACCGGTCCATGGTCGGTGAGGAAGAAGTCGATGCGGGCGACACCGGCGCAGCCGAGCGCGTCGAACATCCGCAGCGCCGCCCCGGTCAGGGCCTCCCGGTCGGCGCCGTCGAGGTCGGCGGGCACGCTGAACCGGGCCGAACCGTCGTACTTGGACCGGGTGTCGAACAGGCCGTCGGCGTGGATCTCCAGCGGCGGCGACGCCCATCGACGGCCGTCGGCCTCACGCAGCACGGCCACGTCGATCTCCCGGCCCCGCACGACGTCCTCGATCAGGATCCGGTCGTCGAATCGTGCCGCATGGCGCAGCGCCTCGCGCAGCCGGGAGGCGTCGCGAGCCAGGGAGACACCGAAACTCGACCCGGCCGAGACCGGCTTCACCACCACGTCCGTCGCGAACCCGACCTCGGCGATCTCCGCCGCCGCCACCAGCCTGCCGGGAGCGGTGGGGATCCCCACGGCCTCCGCCACGAGCTTGGTCGCCCATTTGTCCATGCAGACCGCTCCGGCGCGCAGGCCCGAGCCCACCATCGGCGTGTGCGTCAGGGCGCACAACGCCGCGAGGGTCCCGTCCTCGCCGAACGGTCCGTGGACCGCGGGGAAGACGACGTCGGCGCGTTCGATGACGTTCAATGCCCCGGCCAGGGAACCGATGGTCCGCGACCCGAGCGCGTCCGCCCCTCGCCTCCAGATCCCGTCGCGGTCGATGGTCAACTCGTCGACGGCGAATCCGCCGGAACGCAGCGCCTCCGCGACCGCCTCGGCGGTGGCCAGGGAGACGTCGTGCTCGGCGCTCTCCCCGCCGCCGATCACCACGATGCGTCGTGTCATGCGATGCTCCTTCTCACGCGCGGCCCGATGCCGGTGACGATGGTGTGCGGAATGGTCCCGGCCCAACGAGCCCAGTCCCGGAGGCCGGGGGTCGCGCCGCCCTCGGGGCCGAACACGGTCGCGGACGTGCCGACCGGGAACGCCTCGGCGCCGGTATCGATCACGATCTGGTCCATCGAGACCCGTCCGACGATCGGGAATCGGCGACCGCGGATCTCCACGCCGGCCTGGGGCAGGCGCTCTCGCGGGATCCCGTCGGCGTATCCGAGGGGGAGGACGCTCAGGTGGGTGGCGCGATCGGTGACGTACGTGCCGGCGTAACCGACCGGTGTGCCGGCCGGGGCCGCCGTCGTGTGCACGATCGGTGCGGTCAGACGGGACGCGCCGTGCATCTCCACCGTCCCGGAGGGGTCGATGCCGACCAGTCCCGCCCCGACGCGGACCATGCCGAAATGTGTCGCCGGGTCGGTCAGCGTCCCCGACGTGGCCGCGAGATGGGCGAGCGGCGAACCGAGCCCCGCCGCCCGGACCGCCCGCCGCGCCTCGTGCATGCCGGCGACCGCCGACGCGTTCGCCGCGGGGTCGGCCCGGTCGGCCAGCGGGAGATGTCCCATCACACCCACGACGCGGACCCTCCGAGCCCGTTGACCGCGCCGGGCGAGACCGATCAGTTCGTCCCACCGCCCGCGGGGACAGCCGCCACGGGACATTCCGGTGTCCATGTGGAGATGAATCCGCACCGGCGACGCGGCTTGCGCGAGAAGCGCGCGGAGCTCATCCACCGAACCGACCGCGACGTCGACCCCGGTGGCCGCCGCCGCCTCGGCGTCGATCCCGCTGGGGTGCAGCCAGGTGAGGATCGGCACCGCCAACCCGGCGGCGCGCAACGCCGACGCCTCCGCGACGCTCGTCGTCCCGAGCCATCCGGCACCGGCGGCGACGGCCGCCCGGGCGACCGTGACGGCGCCGTGGCCGTAGCCGTCGGCCTTGACCACGGCCATGATCGTGCTCGCGGTCCGCGCACGCATCTCGGCCACGTTCGCGGCCACCGCCGACGGCAACGTCTGCAGGGTCGGCGGTCGCCAGGCACCCGATCGGCGCTCGAGCGCGACCGAGACCCGATTCACGGCCGCGTCCTCGGGTCCGCGTACCTCGGCGGGCGACCATCGTCGACGACATCGAGACGCGGTTCGTCATGCCGAGATCCATGGCCATGGATCGGACGCAGCCCGTACGCGGCACCGTGCTCGGACGGCCGGGCCGCGGCATCCGGATGCGGCAGCCTGACCGGCTCGACCGTCCGGTACTCGAAGTGCCACCACTCGTTGTCGTAGACGCGGTAGAGCCCGTACCGCCCACCGTGCCGTTCGAGCCACCGCGCGCCCTCGGTGGGCCGGACGTCGAGCGCGAGCCCCCGCACGTGGCCCGACTCCTCCGGGGGCAGCACCCGGCGTCGCGCCGCGGCCACCGAGCCGGTGCGCCGCACCTCCTCGATGAAGATCCGGTGCTGGTGCGCCGCGTCGCGATGGCCCGAGGTGAGGCCGATCAGTTGCCCGTCGCGCCAGAACGCCTCGGCCCGGGCGTGCGTGAACGCCGTCAGCGTTTCCGGTGCCAACCCGTGCAGATCCTCGGCGGGGAAGCGCATGCCCAACGCCCACTGGCAGGCCAGGAAACGCGCGCGTCCCGGTGCGCGGCAGAAGGCGATCGGCACCAGCAGCACCGCGACGAGCCGAGTGGCGATCGCCAGGGCGCGCTCTTTGATCCCCAAGGGTGAATCCACCACGGCTCACCACCGAAGGGACGGGCGGTCGGCGAGCGCCGGGCGGCGGCGCGGGGCGGTGATCGCCGCACCGACGAGCCCGCTCCTGCGCGTACGTCGGGGCGACAGGGCTTCTGATCTGCTGCGGTTCATGCTCCCAGGGAAGACGGAAGACTGTTGCGGTGGCGTATGCGGTTTTCGATACGTTCGCGATACACGCCGTCCTCCGCCATAAGAGAGCCCGCCCTCCCGCCCGCGGCACGTTCCGTCCACCGGTACGGCGTGGTTGCCTCAGCTCCGGCCAAGGCGTTGAGTGATTCGTCGACCGCGTCCAGGGGGATGAGCGGCCTCGGTGGCCGGGTCCGACGGCGGCCATGGCGCGTGTGGTGATCGCGCCGTGTCCGCGGAACGTCGTGCGCCCCTACCGTCCCCGGCCCCACGACGATCTTCTATGCCAAGGAAGCCGATATGCCCTTCTTGTTGGGTCCGAGCGGTTCCGGGGGCGGCGGAGGGCGCCGGATGCGGTGGCCGGTGGCCGTCGGTGCGGTCATCTCCTTGGCCGTGGGCTCGTTGATCGCCGGAGGTACGAGCGCCGGGCGGTCAGGGCGGGCGTTGTCCACGGGATGCCCGGCGCGGGTGGACGCGTCGGCCTTCGCCGACGCGGGCGAGTTGGAGCGACTCAACGCCCGCATCGCCGGGTTCGGGTTGCGCACCACCGCCTCCCCCGCCCACGACCGGTTGCTCCGCTGGCTGGAGGGCCGGCTGAAGCGCATCCCCGGCATGAGCGTCCGTTCGGACTCGTACGTGATCAGGCGCTGGCAGCCCACGCCGAAGGCGGCCACCGGTCCGGGACGCGATCTGGGCGAGGCCGGACGACTGGCCGTGCTGAACGGTGGGCGCGCGTCGGTGCGGGTGGCCACGGCGGGCGCGGTGCCCTATTCCCGGCCCACCGGCGCGGCGGGGCGGACCGGCCGGCTGAAGTACCTGCCGAGGGATCGATCGATCACGGCCGCCAACGCCCGCGGCCGGATCGTGATCCGTGACGTGCCCGACACGCCGATCCCGAACGCGAGGTCGGGACCGCCGCGGAAGACGCGAGCGGCGGAGGGCTCCGGACGGCCGTACACGGCGAACTTCGGCCCGGACCTGCTGGCGGCCGGGCGGGCGGGCGCGGCCGGTGTCGTCTTCGCCTGGGACGTGCCCGCCGGCCAGGTGCGGGGCTATTTCGACCCGCACCAGGGCACCCACTGGGCCGTCCCGGCGGTGTGGGCGGGTGTGGACGAGGCGGTCCTGCTCAAGCGGATGGCCGCCCGAGGTCGCACCGCGCGCATCACGGTGCTCGCCGAGGCCGACGACGCGTCCACCCGCAACCTCATCGCCACCCTGCCCGGACGCGGCGGCGAGCGGATCGTCGTCAACACCAACACCGACGGCAACACCTGGGTGCAGGAGAACGGCAACGCCGCCGTGCTGGCGCTGGCCCGCTATCTGGCGGCCCTGCCCGCACGGTGCCGACCGCGCACCTATGAGTTCGTCTTCTCCACCGCCCACCTGCACATGTCCAAGGAGGGAGCCGAGCGCCACGCCCGCCGGCTCGACTCCCGGTACGACTCCGGCTCGGTGGCGTTCGTGTTCGCCGTCGAGCATCTGGGCACCCGCGAGATCCTGCCGGTCGACCGCACCGACGGTCCCGGCCGACGCCTGGTGTTCACGGGCAGGGGCGAGCCCTACGGCTGGTTCGCCGGAGAGAGCCGCGTTTTGGCGCAGGCGCTCAAGAAGGCGGTCGACGCTCGGGGCGTCCCGCAGACGATGGTGTTGCCCGGTCTGGACCCGCCCGACGCCTCCCGGGTGCCCGTCCACTGCTCCTTCGGCGGGCTCGGGACCGCCTACCAGCGGCGCCTGATCCCCACGCTGGCCGGCGTCTCCGGCCCGTGGTCGCTGTGGGCGCCCTCGTTCGGCAGGCGGGCCATCGACTTCCACCGGATGCACGCCCAGACCCTCACCGTCGGCGACACCCTGCTCGCCCTGGACGACCTGCCGCGCGCGGCCCTCGCCGGCGAGTACCCGGCCGAACGCGCACGCCGAGCCGCCGGCAACCCCACCTGCCCGGCCGAGACCTACCCCGAGCAGGCCCCCATGCGTTGAGCAGGCCGGTCTCGGCGATGGTCATGCTCGGCCAGGGAGTACGGGCGCGCCCGCCCGGGCGGTGACGGTCGTCACGGCCCGGGCGGGGTTCCCCTAAACGCCTACCGCCGGCGCACCCGGAAGTAGGCGTGGCCGCTCGGGGTCGAACGGGCCCGGCAGTAGCCGTACACCCGGTGGCGGCCCGACGGAGTGGCCGACGGCACGCGCACCCGGACGGTGCGGCGGCCGTGCAGATAGATCTGCCCGAACGAGGTGGGCCCGTCGATGAACCCTCGCCGAGGCGTCCTGGCGCACCTGATCGTGACCCGGATGTGGCGGCCCGCCCGTACCGTCCGCGGGTGGACGGACATCCGCACCCTGGCCCGAGCCGGCGCCGCCCGACCGGCGACGGGCTCGTCGGCCCTGGCCGTCCGAGTCGTCTGAGCGGTCTGAGCGGTCTGCGCCGTCTGGGTCGTCTGCGCCGCCTGCGCCGGGCCGGTGGCCACGGCGTAGGCGCCGAAGGTCGTGACGGCGACCGCCGTCACGGTGAATGCGCGCATTGATTACCCCCCGAAATATGCGCTAATCCTGCCTTGCGGGACCTGCCCCGCAAACGACCGGTTCAACCCCGAACGGGGAACGGCTCGCACCGCCGACGGATCATTTGCGCAAACCCGCATTTCTTCCGGACAACCCCGCCGTTGCGCCATCGAACGACCAAAAGAGAATTGGATCAATGGAAACTTTGCCTCTCCATTGAATGGGGATGGCCCACGCTGCTACCTTGGCCGACACGTGGCCGGCCCGGAGCGGCGAAGGGCCATGGCGAGGGTTGGCGTTCCTTTTGGCCTTGAACGTCGAACGGTCTCCGTTGGGCGACGGCGTCGCAGCAGGATCCCGTGACGGAAGGGGTGTCCCACCTTGGTGGCGCAAGACGACGAGTCGGTGTATCTGAACCCTGGCCATTCAGCCCCGGACCGCCCCCTCGGGCCCGCCGAGAAGGCATTCCTCGGGTATGAGCGGGCCCACCCCGGGACCAATCTCGGGATCGGCGGGCTGGTCCTCTTCCACGGGAAGCCCCCCACCATGGCCGAGATCTACGAGCAGGCGCCCCTGCGGCTGCCGGAGCAGCCGCTGATGGGATGCGGGCTCACACCCGGATCGTTTCGGCAGGCCGCATGGCGTCCGCGCCCGACGCTGGACCTGACCCGGCACTGCCGCGAGCGGATCCTGCCGGCGGGTTCGGGCCGGGCCGCGCTCCTCGGCGCGGTGAACGAACTGCTCGCCCTACCGTTCACCCAGGGCGATCCGCCGTGGCGGCTCTGGATCATCCACGGCTACGACGACGACGAGTTCGCCGGGCTCTATCTCGGCCATCACGCCCTGCACGACGGCGTCTCGGCCATGAAGAACGTGGGCCGCCTCATGTTCGGCGAAAGACCCGAGACGGTGGGCCCGCGCATTCCTCGCGGCACCGGTCGACCCCGGCCCCTGCGGGCGGCCCTCGGCGCCTGCCGACTGGCGAGCGGGCTTTTCCCACCGGCCATGAAAATCTCGGACACCGCGCTCACCGGTGAACGCCGCCTCGCCTGGGCGACGACGAGCCTGGAGCTGATGCGCGAGATCGGCAAGCGGCACGACACGACCGTCAACACCGTTTATCTCGCCGCCCTCACGACGGCGCTCCGTGAATGGCCCGACTCCCCCTGGCACGAACTCCAGGAAAAAGGGCGGCCGCTCTGGGCCCTCGTTCCCGTCAGCACCAGGGCCGGCGGTGAACACGGCGACACCGACGTCCGCATCGCGCCCGAACGGGGACGGCTGCCCTGTGCCGAGCCCGATCCGGTGCGGCGACTGGCGATCCTCAAGGACGTCACCGAGCCCATCAGGGCCAGCACCGCGGTCGACTCCGAACGGATGCTCCGCACGAGGATTCCGCGGTGGCTGAGCCAGTTCGTCCTGTCCCAGGCGTTGAGTCCGCGCACCGCCCATCTGCTCGCCACCAACGTCCCCGGCATTCGGCAGCCGTGCGACGCGCTGGGCCGGCCCGTGCGCGAGATCGTTCCGCTGTCGTTCCTTCCCGCGGGGCAACGGCTCGCGGTCGCGTTGACCTGCTACCGGGACCGGGCCTGCGCCGGCTTCATGGTCGACTCCGGCCACGGCGACGCGGCCGACGAGCTGGCGGAGAGATGGTGCGCGGCGATCGAGGAGCTCAGGACGGCCGTCCCCGCGCCCTCGATCCCATGACGCCGCCCGAAGGCGCCGGGCGCACGCACGCACCGCAGGCGTTCTGGCAGCCCAACGGGCAGCCGGCGGCGTTCGGCCGGGAGGCGCTCACCGCGTACGCGGCACGGGTCCGTGATCCGGTGCACGTCATCGCCGACGCCGGACTGGGCGTGGGATTGGGGATGGGCGGCCGCGCCGGGAGCGGGCGGGACGGCTACCGGTTGCTCGGCACCGTGCCCCCGCTGTATCCGGAGTGGCTCGGTGATCGCTCGTTCTGCGAGGCGCACGGCCTGCGTTTTCCCTATGTCACCGGTGAGATGGCGTGCGGCATCGCGACGGTGCGCATGGTCACCGCCGTGGCCAGGGCCGGGATGCTCGGGTTCTTCGGCGCCGCCGGGCTTCCGGCGGACGAGGTGGAACGGGCCGTCGTGCGACTGTCCGCCGGTCTCGGCCGGTCCGGGGGCTGGGGCGTCAATCTCATTCACGATCCGGGCGCGGAGGACGTCGTCGCCGATGTGCTGCTGCGGCACGGGGTCGAGCGGATCTCCGCCTCGGCGTTCATGGACCTCACCCCGGCCGTCGTCCGGTGCGCCGTCTCGGGTCTGCGGGCCGATCACACCGGCCGGGTGGTCCGCCGGACCCACCTGTTCGCCAAGGTCTCGCGACCGGAGGTGGCGGCGAAGTTCATGGCACCCGCCCCCGCCGCGATCCTGGCAAGGCTGGTGGACAGCCGGCTCATCACCGAGGAGGAGGCGGCGCTCGCCGCACGCATCCCCGTGGCGGGCGAGGTGACGGTGGAGGCCGACAGCGGCGGTCACACCGACAACCGCCCATTGGCCGCCGCCTTTCCGGTGATCTGCAGGCTGCGCGATCGCCTCGGTGAACGCCACGGCCATGACACACCCGTCCGGATCGGCGCCGCCGGCGGCATCGGGGACCCCGCGGGCGTCGCCGCGGCGTTCGCCCTGGGCGCGGCGTACGTCGTCACCGGTTCGATCAACCAGCTCACCGTGGAGGCCGGTGTGTCGGACGCCGCCAAGGAGCTGCTCGCCCGGGCCGGGATCGCGGACACGGCCATGGCGCCGTCGGCCGACATGTTCGAGGCCGGGATCAAGGTGCAGGTGTTGCGGCGCGGCACGATGTTCGCCGGCCGGGCGGCCCGCCTCTACGAGATCTACCGTGACCACGGATCGCTGGAGGAGATCCCGGCGCGGACCCTGGCGGGTCTCGAACGCGACCTGTGGCGCGCCTCGGTGGACGACGTCTGGACGGCCACCCGGGAGTTCTGGGCGGAACGCGACCCCGCACAGCTCGAACGGGCGGAACGCGACCCGAGGCACCGGATGGCCCTGGTCTTCCGCTGGTATCTCGGCATGGCCGGCCGATGGGCGATCGTCGGCGATCGGGACCGGGTGACCGACTACCAGCTCTGGTGCGGCCCCGCCGTCGGCGCGTTCAACGAATGGACCGCGGGCTCCTTCCTGGCGGAGGGCGGGGAGCGGACCGTCGCCCAGGTCGCCTACAACCTGCTCGAGGGAGCGGCGGCCCTCACCCGCGCGCACCAGCTCCGCGTGCACGGGGTGCCGATCCCGGTGGCCGCGCTCTCCTTCGCCCCACGCCGACTGATCTGAAAGGGGAACCCCATGCCCGGCACCGCTCGGCGCCAATGTCCCATAGCGATCGTCGGCCTCGACGCCGTGATGCCCGGCGCGCTCGACGTCGCCGACTTCTGGCGCAACGTCGTCACGGGCCGTGATCTGATCACCGACGTCCCGGCGACGCATTGGCGGGTCGAGGATTACCACGACCCCGACCCCACCGCGCCGGACCGGACCTACTGCCGGCGCGGGGCGTTCCTGCCCGAGGTCGAGTTCGACCCCACGGCCTTCGGGATCCTGCCGAAGGCGCTCTCCGCCACCGACACCTCGCAGTTGCTGTCGCTCTTCGTGGCCGGTCGCCTGCTGTCCCGGATGACCGAGCGGGGGGTCGGGGCGGGCGCCGGCGAGCGGGTCGGGGTGATCCTCGGCTGCACGGCGCTCGAACTCCTCGGTGTGATGGCCATGCGGATGGGGCGTCCCCTGTGGCTCAACGGCCTGCGCCGTCAGGGGATCCCGGAGCAGGAGGCCCAGCAGATCTGCGACCGTATCGTCGACGACGGATTCCTCCCCTGGCAGGAGTCGACCTTTCCGGGTCTGCTGAGCAACGTGGTCGCGGGCCGCATCGCCAAGACCTTCGACCTGCACGGCACCAACTGCACGCTGGACGCCGCGTGTGCGAGTTCGCTGGCCGCGCTGTCGATGGCGATCGCCGAACTCGAGCTGCACCGCTGCGACGTGGTGCTGACCGGAGGTGTGGACACCCTCAACGACCCGGTCACCTATCTGTGCTTCTCCAAGACGCCGGCGTTGTCGTTCACGGGCGACTGCCGGCCCTTCGCGGAGGGCGCGGACGGGACGATGCTCGGCGAGGGCCTGGCCATGTTCGCGCTCAAGCGGCTCGACGACGCCGAACGGGACGGCGACCCGATCCACGCGGTCATCCGGGGCATCGGCTCTTCGTCCGACGGGCAGAGCACCGCGATCTACCTGCCGCAGGAGTCCGGGCAGGCCCGCGCGTTGCGCGGCGCCTACGAGCTGGCGGGATACGGGCCGGAGACGGTGGAGCTGGTGGAGGCCCACGGGACCGGCACGGTGGCCGGTGACCTGACGGAGATGGCCGCACTGCGGAAGGTGTTCGACGAGTCGGGGCGGGGCGACCGCCAGTGGTGCGCGGTCGGCTCGGTCAAGTCCCAGATCGGCCACACCAAGGCCGCGGCCGGGGCCGCCGGGCTCCTCAAGGCGGTCCTCGCCCTGCAGCACGGGGTGCTCCCGCCGACCATCAAGGTCGAGCGCCCCGAGCCGGCGCTCGACCTGGAGACGAGCCCGTTCTATCTCAACACGGTCGCTCGCCCCTGGGTGCATCCGACCGGGGACCCGAGACGCGCCTCGGTCTCGAGTTTCGGCTTCGGGGGGACGAACTTCCATCTCACCCTGGAGGAGTACGTCGGCGACAGGAAGGCTCCGCGCCGACGGGTGCTGCCCTCGGAGCTGGTGCTGCTCAGCGCCGATTCGCCGGGCGAACTCCGTGCCCGGTGCGCGACGATCGACACGGGCGGGGGGCCGGCCGCCGTCGCGAGACGATCTCAGGGAGAGTTCCAGAAGGACGCCGGGGCCCGCCTCGCCGTCGTCGCGGAGAGCGACGCGGACCTGGCGGAGAAGCTGGCCCGGGCGGGCGACCTGATCGAGCGGAGCCCCGACGGCGAGTTCTCGTTCCCCGGCCTGCACTACCGGCCCGGGCCGGCCTCGCAGGGACGGGTGGCCTTTCTGTTCCCTGGTCAGGGCGCCCAGTACGTGGGGATGAGCGCGGACCTCGCGATGGCCTATCCCACCGCGCTGGCCGTCTGGGACGAGATCGCCCGCCACGAGGTCGGCGACGTCGTTCGGGACGCGGTCTTCCCGATACCGGCGTTCGGGGATTTCGAGCGGACGACCCAAGAGCGATGGCTCACGGCGACCGAACAGGCGCAGCCCGCGATGGCCGCGCACAGCCTCGTCCTGCTCGCGCTGCTGCGCGACCTCGGGATCCGGCCGGACTGCACGGCGGGCCACAGCTTCGGAGAGCTCGTCGCGCTGCACGCGGCGGGCGTTCTCACCGCGCCCGACCTCCTGCGCGTCGCCCGCCACCGAGGGCAGTCGATGAACGAGGCGGTGACGGTGCCGACCGGGATGGTCGCGGTGGCGGCCGACGCGGACACCGTGCAAGCCGCCCTCGCCGCCTGTGGCGGCGAAGACCTGTGGGTGACCGGGTACAACGCTCCCGCGCAGACGATCGTCTCCGGCACGCGGAAGGCGATCGACGCGCTCAGGGACGAACTCGCGGGGCGCGGGCTGGGCGCACGCCCGCTGGACACGTCCCTCGCGTTCCACAGCCCCCTCCTGCGGGACGCGATCGAACCGTTCTCGAAGTTCCTGCAGGACATCGAGGTGGCGTCACCGGACCGGCCCGTCTACGGGAACGCGAACGCCGAGCCCTATCCGGCGGAGCCCGACGAGATCCGTCACATGATCGCCGCCCACGTCGCCGCGCCCGTGCGCTTCGGCGAGGAGATCGAGGCGATGTACGCGGCCGGTGTCAGAACGTTCGTCGAGGTCGGCGCGGGCACGGTGCTGACCGGTCTGGTCCGCCAGGTGCTGGGCGACCGCGACCACTGCGCCGTGAGCCTCGACCGGCGCGGGACCGACGGCGTGACCGGCCTCAACAACGGCCTGGGGCTCCTCGCCGTCCAGGGGATCACCGGTGACTACGAGCGGCTCTGGGACGGGTATCCGCCGCAGCCGGAGGACACGGCGTCCACCACGTCCGAGGTCTCCCGGCTGGCGGTGCGGATCTCCGGCACCAACTACGGCAAGCCCTACCCGTTCGACGAGCAGGACGTTCGGGAGGCGCCGCCCCGGCCGGCCGCCGCCGCCATCCCGGCGACGAGCGACGAGATGCTCCAGCGCACCACCGAGGTCCACCTCGCCTACCAGCGGATGCTCTCCGAATCCCACCAGAAGTTCCTCGAGTTGGCCGAACGCTCGTTCGCGGGGACGCCCGAGGGCGCGCCGCCGCCCATGCCGGCCCTCCCCCCGCAACCGGCGGTGCCGCCCCACCCCGTCGAACCGCCCGCGGAATCTCGGGTCGAGGGCACCGCTCCCCCCTCCGAAGCCACCGACCTGAGACCGGACAACGTGCGGACGTTCGTCCTGTCGGTCATCGAGGACAAGACCGGCTATCCCACCGACATGCTCAAGGACGAACTGGAGCTGGACCGCGACCTCGGCATCGACTCGATCAAACGCGTGGAGATCCTCTCCTCGTTGGAGGGCATCGTCCCCTCCTTGAACGACATCGATAAGGCGCTGCTGGACGACCTCGCCGCCCTGCGGACGATCGGCGACGTCATCGCGAAGGCGGAGGAACTGCTCGCGGGAACCCCGCGCCCGGCGCCCCGGGACGAGACGCCGCCGCACGCGGAGGAGGTGACCCCCGTGCACCGGCAGGTGCCGCGCGCAGTCCCCTCCCCGTGTACGGGGCTGGGCATGGCGGGTCTCGGAGAGGGCCGCATCGCCGTCACCGACGACCTCGGCGGCGTGGCTCCCCTGCTGGTCACCGAGTTGGCCGCCCGCGGGATCGAGGCGGAGGTCGTGGACACGGTGCCCGACGACGCCGGAGGCGTCGTCCTGCTGGACGGGCTCCGCGACGTACGCTCCATCGACGAGGCGCTCGAGGTCCAACGGTCCTGCTTCCGGACGGCGCGCGCGCTCGCGACGCGGATGGCCGAACAGGGCGGGATCTTCGTCACCGTCCAGAACGGCGGAGGCGACTTCGGCCTCACCGGCTCGACGCCGTCGGTGGCGTGGCTCGCGGGCCTGTCCGCGCTGGCCCGCACCGCCGCTGCGGAGTGGCCGGCGGCCGGCGTCAAGGCCATCGACTGCGCCCTGCCGGACGCCTCGGAGGCCGCGGCGGCCATCGCCCGAGAGCTCGCCGAGGGCGGCCCCGCCCTCAACGTGGGTCTGCGCGCCGACGGCACGAGGGTCACGCTGCGCTACGAGCAGACCGTCCCCGACGATCAGGTGTCGGAGGGCGTCCCGGCGGCGCTCGGCGACGCGCCGGTGATCGTGGCGAGCGGCGGCGCGCGCGGCATCACGGCGGTCGCGCTACGGGCGTTGAGCGCGGCGAGCCGTCCACGGCTCGTCCTCCTGGGGCGCACCGAGCTGAACGACGAGCCGTCCGGGCTCGCGGACGCCGAGGACGAGGCCGCGGTGGTCGGCGCGCTGGCGAGACGGGCGACCGCCGGGGCCGATCCCCTCGAAATCAGGGCCACGGCCCGGGACGTCCTCGCCGTGCGGGAGATCAAGGCGTCGATGGCGGCGTTCGCCGCGGCCGGAGCGGAGGCCCGCTATCTGTGCGTGGACGTACGCGACGACACCGCGGTCGCGACCGCCCTCGAACGGGTGCGGCGAGAGTGGGGGCCGATCACCGGCTTCGTCCACGGGGCCGGGGTCCTGGCCGACGGCCTGCTGTCCGCCAAGGAGGATGCGCAGTTCGACAGGGTCTTCGACACCAAGCTCGAGGGGCTCCGATCGCTGCTCGCGGCCACGGAGCGGGACCCGCTGCGCCTGCTCTGCGCGTTCTCCTCCGTCTCGGCGCATCTGGGCACGCCGGGCCAGTGCGACTACGCGATGGCCAACGAGACGCTGGAACACGTCCTGGTGGCCGAAGGCGCGCGTCGTCCCGACTGTCTCGTCAGGGCGATCGCCTGGGGCCCATGGAGCGGAGGAATGGTCTCCGAGGCACTGGCCGCCAGGTTCCGTTCGGCCGGCTACGGGCTCATCCCGTACGAGGCCGGCGGCGACGCGTTCCTCGCCGAGCTGTCCGAGCCCACCGGGGTCCGGGTGATCCGCAGCGCCCCGCCCCTGCTCCGGCCGCCGCGTACGGCGGCACGGCTCAAGATCGACGAGGCCGGTCATCTCCACCTGGCCGACCACACCATCGCCGACGTCCCGGTCGTGCCGGCCGCGGTGGTGCTCGAGTGGTTCCTCGCCGCGGCCGATGACGCGCGGCCCGGCGAAGGCCGTCCTCTGCTGCGGGACTTCAAGGTGTATCGGGGGCTCAAACTCCCGCGGTTCGCCGACGGCGGGCATCGCCTCACGGTGTGCGCCGGTGACATCGGCTCGGAGCCGCCCTCGCGAGGCGGGCTGGAACTCAGGCTTTCGGACGACACCGGCCGCCCGTGTTACCGCGCCATCGTGCCGGGCTCGACCTCCCCGGAGGAGGCGACGAACGGCCACTGGACTCCCCCGCAGGATCTGATCTCGCTCGGATCGGCCGGCGAGCTCTACTCCACGGGCGTGCTGTTCCACGGCCCGGCCTTCCAGGCGCTCGAGTCCGTCGACGGCGTGAGCGCCGGGGGTGCTCGCGCAACGGTCATCGGCACACGGGGCCTCGGTTGGGCGAGCGGTCGGCATTGGCGGTCCGATCCCGGTGCGGTCGACGGCGCCCTCCAGCTCGCCGGGCTGTGGGCCGGGCACGCGCTGGGCGCGGCGACCCTGCCGATGGGTGTGCGGGAGTGCCGCGTCCGTCGCGGCGGGCTGATCGACGAACCGGCGACCTGCCTGGTCCTCGCCGGGGAGACCGCCGCCGCCCATGCCGAGTGCGACGTCGTCCTCTTGGACGCCGACGGCACGGCGCGGATCGAGCTGAGGGGGGTTCACCTGGTGCGCAGGCCCTCATGAACGCCCCCACCCCAGGAGGAAGAATGTCCGAGCCTTCCCTGATGCCGCCGGCTCCCTCGCTTCCGCCGGCCCAGGAACCCGATGACCCGCGAACGGCGCCCGCCACGCGGTCGACCGGGTCGCCCGGGCAGTGGGAGCTGGTCGCCGGCGCGCATGAGGAATTCCTGCACCGCCTCACCGATGCGCACCAGACGTATCTCCAGGTCGAAGGGGCGCGGGGCCGCGCCGCGCGCAGCATGCTGGTCACCGGCGCCTCGGGGGTCGTCGGCGTCGAACTCGTCGAGCAGGCCAGGCGTCGCGGCTGGCACGTCGTCGGCTGTTCGGCGCGCGGCGGGAACGGGTCGGTGGCCTGGCGGATGGGCGAGGCCGAACCGCCGGCCGAGCTGCGCAGGCCCTGGACGGTGATCGTGCACGCGGCGGCCCGGCCGCGGTTCGATCTGCCGCCGGACGAGGCACGGGCGGCGAACGTCGGACCCTTGCTCGCCCTCGCGCCGCTGGTGTCACCGCGGACCCACCTCGTCCACGTCTCGACCGCCTACGCGACCGGACTGACCGGCGGTGTCGAGTCCGCGGATCCGGGGGACTTCCGCAATTCCTACGAATGGTCCAAAGCCGAGGCGGAACGCGTGGCGTCGGAGCGCTACGGACCGCTGACCATCGTCCGTCCCTCCATCGTCATCGGGCGTCGGTCCGACGGAGCGGTCGCCCGGTTCGCCGGGCCCTACCTCCTCGCGCTGGCCTTCGGGTCGGGACTTCTCCGAGAGATCGCCGGAGACCCCGCCGCCCTCATCGACGTGGTGCCCGTCTGCGCCGTCGCGGAGTGCCTGCTCGACCTGGCCGAGGCCCCCCGGCCCGACACCACCCGCGTGGAGACCGTGGGCCTGGGCGGGCGGGCCCCGACCCTGGCCGAACTCGTGAACGCGTCCGTGGCCGCCGCCGATCGATGGCTGGTCGAGCACGGCGCCGAACCGCTGCCGGAGATACCGATCGTCCCGATCACCACGGCTCATGAGGCGGGCCCGCTCGCGCCCTTGTTGCCCTATCTCTCGGTACGAGAGCCGCTTCCCGTGTCCCGACCGGTCACGCCGAGCCCCCGAACGACGGAGGTCTGTGTCCGCTGGGCCCTCGAGAACGTCCCCGGCCTCACCAAGGCCGTCACCGCGAAAGAGCCGAACAATCGATGATCTGTGAGGGTCACGGCGATCGGAGATCCATGGACGACGTCCCTACCGGCAAGGTGCGATGGAGGAGGACCGCCCTTCTCCTCGTCCCCTCCGCGGCGATCTCGACCCTTGTGGTGGCGCTGACGGCACAGGGCTCGGTCGCCGCGAGCCTCGCGGTCGCGGGAGACGCCTTCAAGGTCCGCGCGGACCGCCTCGACGGCACCGGCCTGGTCCAGTTCACCACCGTGGACAAGGACGCGAGCGGGCGTTCCCACCATGTCCTGGCCACCGGCATCGGGCACGCCCGACTCCATGAGATGTGCGTGTCGGTGCTCACGGACACCCCCTTGGGCGCCATGACGCTCGTCCTGCGCTCGGGGAGGGGTAAGCCCGTGGAGGCCGAGGACCTCGTCCTGGATCTCACGCGGATCGACACCGACGCCACCTTCGACGGCCTCGTGCTGGGCCGGGACGGCGCGTCCCTGTCCGGCGGTCCGCGCGAACTGCTGGGCCGCCGAGGCCAGTACGGTCAGCAGGCGCGGCATCTGGAACTGACCGACTTCCGGCTCCACACGCACACGATCACCGCGGGCGCGTTCAAGTTCAAGGGGCTCGACATCGCCGTGAAACCGGGCCGCCATGAATGCTTCTGACCGCTTCCGCCGCTGGCGGGCCACCCGCCCGTTCTGGGGAGGCCTGTTGACGGTCTCCGCCGGCGCGGAACTGCTCCTCGTCCCGCTCGCTCCGCTGTCGCAACAGGTGCAACTCGGAATGCCCGGCCTGTCCGGGAGAACGGTCGCGCTCCTGCTCGTGACCGCCGGGGTCACGGTCTGGTGCCAGCCGGCCCAGCACTCGTTTCTGGGTGTCGTCACGGTGCTCCTGGGAATCGTTTCGTGGATCACCGCCAATCTCGGGGGATTCGGCGTCGGAATGGCCCTCGCCCTTCTCGGCGGCGGCCTCTCCTTCGGTTGGACGACCACCGCGCGGTCGTCGTCGTCCTCGTCGTCCTCGTCGTCGGAGCCCCCGAGATGATGATCGTCGCGGCGGCCGTCCTCCTGCTGCCCATCACCGCGCAGCCCTGTCTCTCGGAGACGACGACCGGCCGGCGCATCGAGAATCCCCGCCCCGAGACGTCCATCATGGCGACCGCCGACGAGGTCTCGATGCGCGCGGCGACGCTCACCATGTCCGGTCTGCGCTACGAAGGCGTCGTCCAGGTCTCCACGGCGGCGGGGCCTCGACCACGACTGCGCTTCAGCGCGGACTCGGCGAAGCTGAGCGGGGTTCGAGGATTGATGAGCACGCGGACCGGCCACGTTGCGCTGCGAGCCGACTCGCTCTCGTTGAGCGGAGGCGTGGTCGTCCACGTGGGACGCTTCTCCGCCCGGCTGTTGGGACTGATACCCCTGGACTTCACCCCCGCCGCCCCGCCGCCGCTGGTCCTCCCGACGATGAGCTTCACCGCGGTGGTCCTCGACGATCTCCATCTCGAGGCCGACACCGCAACGATGAAGAAGCTCGTCATGAGACCTCTCCCCAGGACGTGACTCGGCCGTTCTCCACGGAGGTCGATGCGCCGCCCATCGATGGTGCGGCACGGCGAGAAGACCTCCACCGGCGGAGGCCGCGAGTCGGCCGAACGGCGTTGGCCGATGTTTTGCGCTGGTGCGGGCGGGGCAGGCAACGACCGCTGCCGCGTGGAAGGTGGGGGTGGTGATGGCGAACCGGGATCATTGGCCGACGCCGGAGCAGGGGCTCGTGGTGACCCAGTTCTTGACGGTCCGCGATGTCGCCGTTTCCCGCGACTTCTACGCCGACGTTCTCGGCGGCGAGGTGGTGTTGGAGGAGAATCCCGCCATCGTCAAGGTCGCCAACAGTTGGATCATCATGAACCCCGGCGGCGGTCCCACGCCGGACAAGCCGGACGTCACCTTGACCCCGCCCGAGGCGGGAGATCCGGTGTCGGCGTTCATGAACGTGCGGGTGGCCGACATCGCGGCCTTCTACGCCCAGGCCACGGCCAAGGGCGCCCGGTTCCTGACCGAGCCGCTGGACCGTCGAGCCGAACTTCGCTGTTACATGCGCGATCCCGACGGCTACCTGATCGAGGTCGGGCAGGCCACCGGGATGCTGGAGGGCGTCTTCGCCGAGCGGCCGGGGAACGGGACCTGACGAGACGTTCCAGAAAATTGGGTGACCTCTTGACCACCCTCAGTAAAGGCACTTACCGTCATGATGTCTCACCAAACGTAGTCATTCCAGGTCGGCGCGTCCCCCCGCTCCGGGCCGCAGAGGGCCCGCGCCGCAGCGAGGACCGTTCATGGCCGACGTGCTGGACCATCGCGAGCTGCCGCCGATCTTCTGTCCGCTGGAGCACGCCATCAACCCCGGATGGCGCGAGGTCGAACGCCGGGCCGTCACGTGGATCGAGCGGATCGGCCTGTGCGCCGACAGCCGCGAGCGCGCCTGGGTGGTCGGGACCAACAGCGCCGACTTCTACGCCCGCTTCGCCCCCGGCGCGGAGGAGGACCGGCTTCTCGCGGCGGCGCTGTGGGTGTACTGGGGGTTCGCCTTCGACGACGCCCGCTGCGACACCGGCCACTACAGCGATCGTCCGGGCGAGTTCGTCCCGATGGCCGCCCGGATCCAGCGGGCCCTGGAGCGGCCGGTCCCGTCCGGTGGGGACGACGCCTACGCCCGGGCGCTGCAGGACATCGCCGCGCGGTTCCGCGCGGTGGGCACGCCGGTGCAGTTCCAGCGGTTCGTCGCGGCGCACCGGGCGTGGCTGTCCGGGGTCGCCTGGCAGATCGCCAACCGGGCGCGCGGCCACATGCCGGGCCTGGACGACTACCTGACCATGCGGCTGCACTCGGCCGGGGGCGAGCCCACGTTCGCGATGCTGGAGATCGCCGACGGCGCGGAGGTGCCGGCCGCCGAGATGGACTCCCCGGCGGTGCGGGCACTCACGGAGATGGCCATTCTGGTCGCCGCGCTCGACAACGACCGTCATTCGCTGCCCAAGGAGCTGGGCCGCGGGCACACGGACCAGAACGTCTTCACCGTCCTGGCGGCCCACGACGGCTGCACCCTCGCCGAGGCGGTGCGCACCGCCGTGGGTCTGCGCGACCGGGTCCTGCTGCGCTTCCTGCGGCTGCGGGAGCAGGTCCGCGCCCGGCTGAGCGCGCCCGGTCGCCGCTACGTCGACGGGCTGGCCCACGGTATCCGGGGCAACGCCGAATGGGGTCTGCGGGTGCCCCGCTACATCAGCCGGGGCGCCCGCCCGGGAGACACCGACACCTCGCCGATCACCTGGGCCGAGAGCCCGCTCGACGACAGCAGGGAGCCGATACCCCTGCCGAGCGTCGTGTGGTGGTGGGACGTGTGAGCACACCGAGAAACCCTCCGGGAGGAACGAGGACCATGGCCAGACGACGCCGCAGAGGCACCACCCGATACGTCGGCGACCTGATCGACGAGACGCTCGACCGCGCGAGCGACGTCGAGCGCGACCTGCGCCGCGCCGCGCGCAAGGCCGTCGACGAGCGCGACCGCGACTGGGACGACGACTGGAACGACGACTGGGACGACCGGGACTGGGACGACTGCTCCGACGAGGAGATCGACGACCTCCTGGACGACCTGGAGGACCTGTACCGGGAGCTGCGCCGGTGCGGCGGACGCCGGCGGCGTCCGGGCCGGCCGGGCCGTCCGGGGCGACGGGAGTCCCGCCGACCCGCGGGCCGGCGCGGCGAGCAGCCGGCCGATCTCGCGGAGACCATCGCCGACCTGGGCCGCCGGGTGGAGGGGCTGTCCCGACAGGTCACCGCCCTCCGCGCGACCGACGGCGGTGAGTGAGCCCGATGCCCGCGGGACCCGCCCGTCCGCGCCGTGAGCGGCGCCGCGCCCTCCGGCTGCGTCGCCGACCGGACGGGCGGCTGTACGACCTCGACGAGCGGCGGGTCATCGGGCTCGCGGAGCTGGGCGACGAGGTGCGGGCCGGGCGCACGTTCCGGGCGCATCGGCAGGGCACCGGCACCGAGTGCACCAACGAGGTGCTGGTGGAGATCCTGCTGACCGCGCTGCCGGGCGTGGCCGGGGCGGTGTCGGCCCACGGGCCGGCGTGGCTGGCGGGCCTGGTGACGCAGGCGGCCGAGCCCGCCGAACGCCCGTCGGGCCGGCGCGGTGGAGGGGGCCGACCGTGAGCGTCGAGCGCCTGCTCACCGTGGCCGGGGTGTTCGCCGGGCTCGCCCGCGCCGAGGCGGCGAGGGTCGTGCGGGCGCGCAGCCTCCGCTCCGGCGAGTCCCCCGATCGGCCGCGCGCCGTCCGGGAGGCGCTGGAACGGCTGGGCCCGTTCTACGTGAAGGTCGGGCAGATGCTCTCGACGCGGCCCGACATCGTCTCCCCGGCGACCATGGCCGAGTTGGCGAGGCTGCACGACAACGTGTCCGTGGCACCGTTCTCGATCTTCGAGCCGGTGCTCGCCGAGGAGCTGGGCGAGGACTGGGCGCGCAGGTTCGTCCGGATCGACTCCGACCGGCCGCTGGGCTCGGCGTCGCTCGCGCAGGCGTACCGGGTGACGCTGCCCGGCGGTCAGAGCGCCGTCATCAAGATCCAGCGGCCGGACATCCGGGCGCTGGTGCTGGACGACATGCGGATGATGCGTCGGGCGGCCCGGCTCGTCGCCCGGGCCCTGCCCGACCTCAACGCCGTCATCGACATCGAGGCCGCGCTGAACGTCATCTTCGACGCGATGGAGGCCGAGCTGGACTTCACCGTCGAGGCCGCCAACATGGACCGGGCCCGGGAGCTGGTCGCGCGGTTCGAGCACCTCGCGGTGCCGGAGGTGATCCTGGCGACCCGCCGGGTGATGGTGCAGAGCCTGGCGCCGGGCGCGTCCATCCGCGAGGTGGACCGCGACTCGCTCACCGAGAAGGAGCGGGTCGGCATCGGTCGCGACCTGCTGGCGTTCATGTACCGGGGCTACTTCGCCGATCGGTTCTTCCACGCCGACCCCCATCCGGGGAACATCTTCGTCGCGCCCGGGGAGAAGGCGCACCTCATCGACTGGGGGATGGTCGGGCGGGTCGACCGGCGGATGAGCATGACGATGATGACCGTCCTGCTGAGCCTGGCGCACAACGACGGGCCCGGACTGGCCCGCGCCTGGGTCGAGCTGGGCAAGGCCACCCCGTGGGCGGACATCGCCGGCTTCGCCGGGGACATGGCCACCCTGGTGCCGAAGATCGCCACCGCGTCGCTGGAGGATCTGGACTTCGGCGTCACCCTGACCTCGGTGCTCAAGTACTCGACCCGGCGCGGGATCCAGACCAGCCCGGTGATCTCGCTGCTGGGCAAGTCGTTCGCGAACATCGAGGGCTCGGTGCGGTACCTGGCCCCGGAGCTGGCGCTGACGGAGGTGTTCGAGGAGGAGCTGCGGGCGATCCTGATCCACCTCGTCCGGGAGTCGATCTCCGAGATCCAGGCGGCGCGGACCGCGATGGATCTCATGATCGGCAACATGCTGGCCCCCGAGCAGCTCCGGGGGCTGGTCCGGGACGTGGCCAACCGCGACTTCACCGTGCGGATCGGCGGTCTGCGGGAGAAGGGTGGCCGGTCCTCCCTCGGCTCCGCGCGGACCGGGAACCGGCTGCCGGCCGCGGTGCTGGCGGTCGGGGCCGGGGCCTTAGCGTGGCGGGCCCGGCGCAGGAGGGCCGCCGTCTGACAGACCTCGTCCGAGATCGACGCAGGGAGGGAACGCCGCATGGACGCCGGAGAGGACCCGCAGGTGACGGCGCTGACCCGCCGGGTGCGGCAGCGGGTCGACGAGGTGCTGACGGAGTTCCTCGGGGCGCGGCTCGACGCGACCGAAGAGGCGGCCGTCCGTTTCGCGTTCGCCACGGTGCGGGACTTCGTGCTGCGCGGCGGCAAGCGGATCCGGCCGACGCTGTGCTACTGGGGATGGCGCGGCGCGGAGGCCGCGGACTCGCCGGAGATCATCAGGGCGGCCGCGGCGCTGGAGGTGTTCCACGCCTTCTGCCTCATCCACGACGACATCATGGACGACAGCGACCTGCGCCGCGGCCGCCCCACCGTCCACCGCGCGCTGGCCTGCGAGCACGCCCGCTCGGGCTGGCGCGGCGAGTCGCGGCACTTCGGGATCTCCACCGCGATCCTCCTCGGCGACATGTGCATGGCCTGGGCCGACGAGCTGCTGTACGGCAGCGGGCTGGGGCCCGAACGCCTCACCGCGGCCCGTCACTGCTACCACTGCATGCGCACGGAGGTCTTCCACGGCCAGTACCTCGACCTGCTGGAGGAGGCCCGCGGGCCGTCGTCGGTGGAGCGTTCGATGACGGTGGTGCGCTACAAGACCGCCAAGTACACCGTGGAACGGCCGCTGCTGATCGGCGGTCTTTTGGCGGGCGGATCGTCCGCGCTCCTGCGGGCGTACTCGGCGTTCGGGCTGGCCCTCGGGGAGGCGTACCAGCTCCGCGACGACCTGCTGGGCGCGTTCGGCGACCCCGCCGTCACCGGCAAGCCCGACCTGGACGACTTCCGGCACGGGAAGCCCACCGCGCTGGTCGCCCACGCGCTCCGGCACGGCCGCCCGACCCAGCGCCGGGTGATCGAGGCCCTCTACGGCGATCCGACGCTGGACGGGCCCGGCGCCCGCCGACTGCGGGAGGCCCTGCACGACACCGGGGCGCCGCGGGCGGTCGAGGCGATGATCGGCGAACGGAGGGAGCGGGCGCTGACCGTCCTCGCCGCTGCCCCGGTCGGCCCGCCCGCCCGTCAGGCCCTCACGGACCTGGTCGCCGCGGCCGTCGACCGCGCCGCCTGACCGCCTGACCATCACCGGGCGGACACGACCCTTCGTCAGTCGGCGGGCTCGTCGGGGTGGGGGTCGTGCAGGCCGAGGCGCAGGTGCTCGCTGTGGTAGACCGCCTCGTCCAAGAGCATGGCGACGTGGTCGTCGTACAGCCCGTACACGATGCGCTGGCCCTCGCGCGTGCCGGTGACCAGGCCCAGGTTGCGCAGCAGGCGTAGCTGGTGGGACACCGCGGACTGCTCCATGCCGATCGTGTCGGCGAGCTCGGTGACGGGGCAGGGGCCCTGCCGCAGCCGGGCCAGGATCAGCAGCCTGCTCGGCGTGGCCAACGCCTGCAGGGTGGCCGCGACCGAGGCGGCGGTGTCGGCGTCCAGGACGGCGGGCGGGATAGCGCGGCCGTCCACTCCATGGCCCATGCCCGCATCCTAGCGCCGTGAGTAAATGAATAGGTGTTCATGCTTTCCTGTATGGTCGGCGGCATCGAGTCGAGGCGAAGGAGCTCCCGATGTCCACCACGTTGACCGAACGCACCGTCGGCCCACGGATCGCGGCCGTGTCGCGCCGTACGAGCGCGTGGTCGCTGCCGGAGGTGAGGTGGGCGGCGGCGGCCACCGTCCTGTTCGTCCTCGGACTGGCGGCCCGATTCGGCGGCGGTCCGGCCTGGTCGTCCACCGCGCTCTTCCTGGGCTGCTACGTCACGGGCGGCTGGGAGCCGGCCCTGACCGGGCTGCGGGCGCTGAAGGACCGGACGCTGGACGTGGACCTGCTCATGGTGGTCGCGGCGGTCGGCGCGGCGGCGATCGGGCAGGTCCTGGACGGCGGGCTGCTGATCGTCATCTTCGCGACCTCCGGCGCGCTGGAGGCGATCGCCACCCGGCGGACCGCCGACTCGGTGCGCGGCCTGCTCGACCTGGCCCCCGACACCGCCGCCCGACTGACGCCGGGGGGCGAGGAGCGGGTGGAGACCGCGACGCTGCGGGTCGGTGACGTGATCGTGGTCCGTCCCGGTGAACGGATCGGCGCGGACGGCCGGGTCGTGGACGGGGCGAGCGACGTCGACCAGGCGACCATCACGGGCGAGGGGCTGCCGATCGCCAAGCGTGTCGGCGACCGGGTGTTCGCCGGGACCGTCAACGGCACCGGATCGCTGCGGGTCCGGGTGGAACGGTCGGCGCACGAGAGCGTGATCGCCCGCATCGTGGCCATGGTCGAGGAGGCGTCGGCGACGAAGGCCCGGACCCAGCTCTTCATCGAGCGGATCGAACGGCGGTACTCCGTCGCGATGGTCGCCGCCACCGTGGCGCTGCTCGCCGTCCCGCCGCTGTTCGGCGCGGACCCCCGGGCCGCCCTGCTGCGTGCGATGACGTTCATGATCGTCGCCTCGCCGTGCGCGGTGGTGCTGGCCACGATGCCGCCGCTGCTGGCCGCGATGGCCAACGCCGGTCGACACGGCGTCCTGGTCAAGTCGGCGGTGGCGATGGAGGGGCTGGGGCGGACCACAGCGGTCGCGTTCGACAAGACCGGCACCCTCACCGAGGGCCTCCCCCACCTCGCCGGCGTCCGCGTCCTGCCCGGGGCGGTGGCGGACGACGCGGAGCTGCTGACGCTGGCGGCGGCGGTGGAGGACCCGTCGGAGCATCCGTTGGCCCGTGCCGTGGTCGACGCCGCCCGCCGCGCCGGTCTCGCCGCCGAGCGCGTCGAGGACTTCGCCTCCGTCCCGGGTCGCGGGGTCGGCGGTCGCGTCGCCGGGCGCCTGGTCGAGGTCGGCAGCCCCGCCCACCTGCTCACCGAGGCGGACGGGCGGGCCGCGGCGGCCGTCGCCGAACTGGAGGGCGCCGGGCGGACCGCCGTGGTGGTCCGTGTCGACGGTGTCCCGGCGGGGGTGCTGGGCGTCGCCGACACCCTCCGCCCCGGCGCCGCCGCGACCGTGGCGGCCATCGCCGTGCTGACCGGGGCCTCGCCCGTTCTGCTCACCGGCGACAACGCGGGGGCCGCCGGAGACCTCGCCCGTCGGGTCGGCATCACCGACGTGCGCGCCGGGCTGCTGCCCGAGGACAAGGTCGCGGCGGTGCGGGACATGCGGGCCTCCGGGAGGCGGGTGCTGGTGGTCGGCGACGGTGTCAACGACGCCCCCGCGCTGGCCACCGCCGACACCGGGGTCGCGATGGGCCGGACCGGTTCGGACCTCGCGCTGGACACGGCGGACGCCGTCATCGTCGGGGACGACCTGGCCGGCGTTCCCGCCGTCGTCGCCCTGTCCCGACGCGCCCGGCGCGTGATCCTCGCCAATCTGGCCATCGCCGGGGCCTTCATCGCCGTGCTGACGCTCTGGGACCTGATCGGGCACCTGCCGCTGCCGCTGGGGGTCCTCGGACACGAGGGCTCCACCGTGATCGTCGGCCTCAACGGGCTGCGCCTGCTGCGCGCCGCCGCCTGGCGCCGCGCGATGACCGCCGGGAACGCCGGCTGACCGCCGGAGGGCGCTCGAATGTACACCGACAATGAAAACGATTATCATGCCGAATCGTCGCCGGACGAAACGGCCGATACCGGTCGTCCTCCCCCGACCGTCGACCGCACGCCCCCAACGAGAGAGAACTCACGACCATGCCGCGCACCCCGAGCCGCCTCGTGCGGCGCACCCTCGCGCTCGCCGCCGCCTGCGCCCTGCTGGCCGGCTGCGGCGGGACCGCCGACGACGGCCCCGGCACGGGCCCCGGCGCCGGGAACGCGGTCGCCGCGAGCCTGCCGCCCGTCCGGCCGGTCGCCGACGCCGACAGCATCACCGATGTGCGGGGCACGACGATCGCGCCCGCGCGCACCCCCGAACGCGTGGTCTGCCTCGTCGCCCTCTGCGACGACATGCTGACCGAACTCGGCATGGTGCCGACCGCCACCAACTCCTCGCTGCTGGCCCACCCGAGGTTCCTCGGCAAGGACGGGGCGAAGAAGGTCCCCGTCATCCCCGGCGGCTTCGTCAGCCCCGAGGTGGAGGCCATCCTGTCCCACAAGCCGGACCTGGTCATCGGGCTCGAGGACACCCACGGAAAGCTCGCCCCCGCCCTGCGGGGCGCCACCACGTTCTGGGGGGTGCAGCCCACCAAGTGGGAGGACAGCGTCGCCTACCTGCGCGGCCTCGCCGCACTGACCCACCGCGGTGACCGGGCCGTCGCCGCCGAGCAGCGGCTGCGCGACGCGCTGATCCGCGCCGAGAAGGCCAAGAGCGACAAGACGGCGCTGGTGGTGTTCGGCAGCGACGAGAACTTCGGCGTGGCCACCCCGGGCATCGACGTGGCCGCCGGGCTGTTCCCGCGGTTCTCCGACTACCCGTGGAAGAGCCGGGGCATCGAGGGCGCCTACAGCCTCGAGGAGATCTTGGCCGAGAACGTCGACGTGCTCTTCGTCGAGACGATCTCGTTCGGCGCGCCCGGCGAGAGGCTCTCGGAGAAGATGGCCGGCAACGCCCTGTGGTCGCAGATCCCGGCCGTCAAGAACGGCAAGGTGATCGAGGTCGACCCGGAGGTGTGGGCCAAGGGCCGCGGCACCCGGTCCCTCGGCATCGTCCTGGACGAGGCGACGGCCGCCCTGCGATGACGCGGACGGCACTCCTGGCGACCGGGCTGCTGGCCGCCGCGGCGCTGTGCGCGCTCTGCCTCGGCACGCCGAACATCGCGCCGTCGCGGCTGACCGTCCTGGCGCCGGGCGGTGCGGCGGACGGGCTGGAGGCGGTGGTGGTCAGGGACGTCCGGCTGCCCCGGCTGCTGCTGGCCCTGGTCGCCGGGGCCTGCCTCGGAGCCGCTGGCCTCGTCCTCCAGGAGACGTTCCGCAACCCGTTGGCCGTGCCGGAGATGCTGGGCGTCTCCTCGGGGGCGGCACTGGGCGTCGCCGCTCCACTGGTGCTCGCGCTCACCCTGCCGGGCTGGGCCCACCCGATCCTGGCCCTGGCGGGAGCCGCGCTGGGCGGGGCGACGACACTGCTCGCCGCCGGATTCGGCCGCAGCCCGTCGGCGGTGCTGCTGACCGGGGCCGCGGTGGCGGCGGCGCTCCAGTCCGCGCTGCTGGTGCTGATGGTGATGGCCGACCAGCTCGACCTTCAGGTGATCTTCCGGTACCTGATGGGCAGCCTCTCCGGCCGTACCTGGGCGGCCTGGCGGGGTGTCTGGCCGTGGCTGCTCGCCACCGCGCCGCTGCTGGTGCTGTGCGCGCCGATGCTGGCGGTGCTCCGGCTCGGCGACGAGGACGCCACCGCCCTCGGGCTGCGGGTGCGGCACGCCCGGCTGGGGGCGCTGGCCGTCGCCGTGCTGCTCATCGCCCCCGTGGTCGCCGTCTGCGGCCCGATCGCGTGGGTCGGGTTCCTCGCCCCGCACCTGGCGCGTCGGCTGCGTCCGGACGCCGACGTGGTGCGGTGGCTGCCGTGGACCGTGGTGTGGGGCGCGGTCATCACCGTCTGGGCCGACCAGGCCGCGCGGCTCGCCCTCAAGCCGGTGGAGACGCCGGTCGGGGCCTGGACCGCGCTGGTCGGCGTCCCCTTGGGGGTGGCGCTGCTGCGCGGTCTCCGTACCGAGCCGAAGGGCGGTCCCCGATGACCCTCGCCGAACGCGCGACGTCCACGAGTCCGTTCCGGGCGTCCTCGACGCGGCGGCGGCCGGTGCTCGCCCTCGGCGCGCTGCTGCTCGCCGTGCCGTTGGCGGCCGTGCTGGACCTGGTCGCGGGACGGGCCCTGTCGATCGGCGAGACGTGGCAGGCCCTCACGGGCGGCGCGGTCGATCCGATCGCCCACCATCTGGTCTGGCGGGTCCGGCTGCCCAGGGTGCTGGTAGCGCTCGGCGCCGGGGCCGGTCTCGGGCTCGCGGGGCTGATCCTGCAGGCGGCGCTGCGCAATCCGCTGGCGGCGCCCGAGGTCACCGGGGTCACGCCCGGCGCGGTGCTCGGGGCGGTCGCCGCCACCGGGGTGGGCCTCGCCGACGCGGCGTCACCGGCCACCGTCGTGATCGCCGCGCTCGCCGGCGGCCTCGGCGGCGTGGGTGTGCTGTGGCTGCTGACCGGCCGGGCGCGCTCGGACCCGGCCGAGACGGCGGTGTACGGCGTGCTGGTCTCCGCGGCGCTCGGCGGTCTGACGGCGGTGACCCTACTCGCCGTTCCGGGGCAGCTCGGCAGTGTCGTTCAGTGGATGGTCGGCACCACCGAGGCGCGCACGTGGGAGCACTGGGCGCTGCTGTGGCCGTGGACGCTGGGCTGGGCCGCCGTCGCCTGGCTGACCGCCGGTCCGCTCATGCTGCTGCGCTGCGGCGATCAGGTGGCGGAGGCGGCGGGGCTGGTCCCGGCGCGGGCGCGCGGTCTGGTGCTGCTCTGCGCCGTGGCGTTGACCGCCGGCGCGGTGGCCGCGGTGGGAGCGCTCGGGTTCGTCGGGCTCGTCGTGCCCCATGCCGCGCTGGCCCTGTGCGGAGGCGACCTGCGGGTCGCGCTGCCGGGGGCGGCGCTCGCCGGCGCGGTCGCGGTGTGCGGCGCGGACGCCGTGGCCCAGCTCCTGTCGCGGGCGGTCACCGGCTGGGGGGCCGAGCATCTCAGCATCCCCGTCGGCGCCGTCACCACCTGCGTGGGCGCGGCCGTGCTGTTGTTCGTGGCCCGTCGGCATGCCGTCGAGCCGTGACCCGTCCCTGCGAACGAGGAGTGCACGAGATCGTGTCCGAGCCGACCGAGGCCGCGTTGGACGTCGACCGGGTGAGCTTCGGCTATCCCGCCCGGAGAGTGCTCGACGAGGTGAGCCTGCGGGTCCGTCCGGGCGAGTTCGTCGCCCTGGTCGGGCTGAACGGGTGCGGCAAGAGCACCCTGCTGCGCCTCGTGGCCGGGGTGCTGCGCCCGGCGTCGGGACGGGTGTGGGTGGGCGGCACCGACATGGCCCGGGTCTCCCGCCGCGACGCCGCCCGCGAGGTCGCCCTGCTGCACCAGTCGGCCCCGGCCGTGCCCGGATTGACGGTGCGCCAGATGGTCCGGCAGGGCCGCTATGCCACGCGGGGTCCGCTGGGCATGCTCCGCGTCGGCGACGACGCGGTGACCGTGCGGGCGATGCGGGACGTCGGTGTGGAGCAGTGGGCGGACCGCCCGGTGGAGGCGTTGTCGGGCGGTGAACGGCAGCGGGTCCGCCTCGCCCTGGCCCTCGCCCAGGACACCCCCGTCCTGCTGCTCGACGAGCCGACCACCTATCTGGACCTGCGGCACCAACTGGAGGTGCTGCAACTGGTGGCGCGGCTCCGCGACGAGCGGGGGCTCACCGTGCTGACGGTGCTGCACGACATCGGTCTGGCCGCCCGTTTCGCCGAACGCCTGGTGGCGCTGCGGGACGGACGCGTCGCGGCGGACGGGCCGCCTGACCGGGTCGTCACGCCCGACCTGCTGCGGGACGTGCTCGGCGTCGAGGGCCGGGTCGGGCGGGATCCCGAGCACGGGTGGCCGATCTGCTTTCCCGACCGGCCCTCCCCCGTCGACATGACCGCGGGCGACCGCCCGGCCCTTCTCGATCCCGGAGCGACCGCACGATGATGCTTCACCCCGAGTTGGTGCGCGCGGCCCGTACCGCACCCGCGCCGTTGCTGCGCGCCACCGCGTTGCTCGCCGCGGTCACCTCCGCCCACGCCGTCCAGGCCGTGCTGCTGGCGGTCGCGCTGGCCGACATCGCCCGTGACCGCACCGACCGGCTGCCCGCCCTGCTGGGCGCGGTGGCCGGGGTGCTGCTCCTGCGCGCGTTCCTCACCTGGTGGCAGCGGCTCGCCGCCGCCGACGCCGGGGCGCTGATCCGGACGACCCTGCGCGACGAGTTGCTCGTCCGGCTCGGCGGACTCGGCCCCGCACACGGCGACGCCGCACGGACGGGGGCGCTGCGGGCGACCGTCGTCGACGGCGTCGAGGGCGTCAACACCTACCTGTCGCGCTACCTGCCGCAGTTGGCCGTGGTGTGCCTGCTCACGCCCGTGCTCCTGGTGTGCGTCGCCGTCGTTCACGCGGGGGCGGCGGTCGTCCTGGCCGCCGCCGTCACGCTGGCGCTGCTGGTCCCGCGGCTGTGGGACCGGGCGCTCGCGGCGCGCGGCAGGGAGCACTGGGACGGCTACGAAGATCTGGCGGCCGACTATCTGGAGGCGCTCCAGCAGATGTCCGCTCTGCGCGCGACCGGAGCCGTCCGACGCAAACGCGAGGCGCTGGAGGACCGGTCGCGCCGGCTGCATCGGGCCACCGTCGCCAAACTGCGGGTCTCCCTGGTCGACACCGCGCTGACGGACCTTGCCGTCCAGGCGGGCACCCTCGGCGCGGTCCTGCTGGCCTGCGCGTCCGCCGCGACCGGCCGCTCGACCGGCGCCGAGCCCTACCTGTTGTTGATGCTGGCCTCCGAGTGCTTCCGGCCGCTGCGCGACCTGTCCAGGGAATGGCACGCCGGGTACGTGGGCGTCTCCGCCGCCGACGGCATCAGGACGCTGCGCACCGCCCGGCCCGCCGTTCCCGACACCGGCACGCGAGCGCCCTCGTGGTCGTCGCCGCCGGCCGTGTCGTTCACCGGCGTCCGGTTCGGCCACCCGGGCGCCGACCGTCCCGCCCTCGACGGCGTCGACTTCGAGTGTCCGGCGGGCCGCACCACCGCCCTGGTGGGCCCGTCGGGGGCGGGCAAGTCCACGCTGTTGGAGCTGCTGCAGCGCCATCACGACCCCGACGCCGGAGCCGTACTGATCGACGGCGTCGACGTCCGGGAGCTGTCGCTGAGCGCGCTGCGCCGTTCCGTCGCCGTGGTGTCCCAGGACGTCTACCTGTTCGCCGCGCCCATCGCCGACAATCTGCGGCTGGCCGATCCCGACGCCACCGACGGGCGACTCGTCGCCGCCTGCCGCGACGCGGGGATCCACGACGAGATCGTCGCGCTCCCCGACGGGTACGCGACCGTCCTGGGCGAACGGGGCGCCACCCTGTCGGGGGGCCAGCGGCAACGCCTCGCCCTCGCTCGCGCGCTGCTCTGCGACACGCCCGTCCTCGTGCTGGACGAGGCCACCAGCGCGGTGGACGAGCGACGCGAGCACCAGATCACCGAGGCGCTGCGCCGCGTCGCCCGGGGCCGGACCTGTCTGATCGTCGCCCACCGGCTGGCCGCCGTTCGGCACGCCGACCGGATCGTGGTCCTGGACGGCGGCCGCGTCGACGCCGTCGGCGACCACCGGGCCCTGGTCGGCGCGGGCGGCACCTACGCCGCGCTGGCCACGGCCGACCTGAGCCCCCGAGGAGCCCGATGAACCGCCGCCCGCACGCCCTGCGCGGGCTGCTCCCCGCGTTGCGGCCGCACCGCCGGATGGTCGCCCGCACGATCGTCGCCTGCCTGGTCGACCAGATCGCGCTCGTCGTCCTGGTCACCTGGCTCGCCCACGGCGTCGGGCGGGCCGTCATCGACGGAACCGCTCCGGGCGCCGCCACCGTCTGCGCGTTCGCCGGGCTGGTCCTCCTGCGCTCCGTCGCGACCTGGCGGGAGATGGACCTGTCGCACGACCTGGCCTACCGAGTCCTCGCGGAGCTGCGGGTGCGCGTCTACGACGGCCTGGCCCGCAGCGCCCCCGCGCGCATCGCCGGGCGACGCAGCGGAGACCTGGCGGCGACCGCGATGAACGACATCGAGGCGCTGGAGTTCTTCTACGCGCACACCACCGCGCGGCTGCTGGCCTCCGGGCTGGTGTTCGTCTGCGGGACGGCGGTGCTCGGCGTGCTCGACCCGTGGCTCGTGCTCGCCGTCCTTCCGGCGGCGGCCGCCCTGATGGCGCATCCGCTGCTGGGCGACCGCGGCCGTACCGCCCGCGGGGAGGCGGTCCGTTCCGCCACGGCACGGCTCTCGGCCGACGCCGTCGAGACCGTGGACGGCATGCGCGAACTCCTCGCCCGCAACGCCCTCGACCGTCGCCGCCGGCGGCTCCTGGACTCCGGCCGGCGTCTCGCGCTGGCCCAGCGCGCCGAGGCCCGGCACGACGGTGCGTTCGCCGCCGTGCAGGACGCCCTCGTGGTGGTGGCGCTGGTCACCGTGGTCGCCGTCGTCGTGGGGAGCGGCGCGTGGGCCCCGGCCGCGCTCGCCCTGGGGGTCTCGATCCTGGCCCCGGTGGCCGCCTCCGCCGACGCCCTGCGTCAGGCCGGCGGCCTGCGCGCCGCCGCCGCGCGGGTGCAGGCGGCGATCACCGCCCCGCCGACCGCGCCGCCCTCTCGCCGACCGCTCCCGCTTCCGGACGGCCCGCTCGGTGTGCGCCTGCGCAACGTTCATTTCTCCTACGGAGGCACCGCCGTGCTGCGCGGGTTGGACCTCACCGTCCCGCCCGGCCGCACCGTCGCCCTCGTCGGGGCCTCCGGGGCAGGAAAGACCACCCTCGCCCACCTCATGGCCCGCTTCTGGGATCCCGCGGCGGGCACCGTGGAGGTCAGCACCTCGAACGGGGCCGTCGACCTGCGCGACCTCGCCGACGACGACCTGCGCTCCGCCGTCGCACTCGTCGGCCAGGACGCCGCCCTCTTCCACGGCACCCTCCGCGACAACCTGCGCCTGGCCGCGCCGAACGCGGACGACGACCTCCTCGACCTGGTCATCGGGCAGTGCGGCGTGGACCGGATCGCCGCCGACCTCCCCGACGGGCTCGATGGGATCGTGGGGGAGCGCGGCGCGACCCTGTCCGGCGGCCAACGCGCCCGTGTCGCCCTCGCCCGGGCGCTGCTCACCGAGCCCCGCGTGCTGATCCTCGACGAGGCGACCGCCCATGTGGACACGGTCGGCGACGCCGAACTCGCGCGCCACCTCGCCGTGCGCGACACGACCACCATCGTCATCGCCCACCGTCCGGCCACCATCCGCCGCGCCGACCACATCGCCGTCCTGGAGGACGGCCGGGTGGTCGAGGAGGGCACATGGGCGGACCTCACCGCCGCCCCCGGTGCGCTGACCCGACTCCTCGAGCCCGTCGGCGGAGGGGCCGCGTGACGGACCGTCCCGTGGTCGGCGAGAAGCCTCCGGAGGCGGATCCGGAGGCTTCTCGTTCGGCCGCGGCGGCCGGTGCGCTCAGCGGGTGCGGGCGACCTCGGCGGCGATGGCGCGCATCGCGGCGAGGGTGTCGGACTCGTCGAGGCTGACCAGCGTGCTCTTGGCGATGACCACGCGGTGCTTGACGGAGACGTAGATGATCTGCCCGGCCAGGCCGCTGGCGTAGTAGCCCTCGGTCCCGTCGATCCACCAGTGCAGGCCGTAGTCCGGGACGACGCCCGAGGGGGCGACGGAGGCGGAGACCCAGGACGCCGGCACGACCTGACGTCCCTTGGCCCTGCCGTCGTTGAGCATCAGCAGGCCGAAGCGGGCGTAGTCGCGGACCCCGGCGTGGTAGCAGCAGTAGCCGAGGCTGTGCCCGTTGCGGTCGTTGGCGATGTCGACGGTGTCGGCCATCCCGGCCGGGCCCCAGAGCTTGTCCTCGATGTACCGGTGGTACGGCACGCCCGTGGCCTTGGCCAGCACCGCGGCGAGCACCGCGGTGTTGATGCCGCTGTAGTTGAAGCGGCTGCCCGGCGCCCATCCCCGGCTCGTGCGGGCGGCCACGGAGAGGGTGGACACGCCGGCGATGACCTGGGCCTGCATCAGGGGCGCGTCGACGACCTCGTTCCAGTTGATCCCCGACGACATCCGCAGCAGGTCGCGGAGGGTCACGTCACCGAACGGCGAGGACGCCAGCTCCGGCAGGTACCGGCCGACCGTGTCCTCCAGGGACCCGATCCTCCCCTCCTCCAGCGCGATGCCGAAGGCGGCCGAGGTGAACGACTTCGACATCGACCAGGACTGGAACTGCGTGTCCTTGGAGGTGCCCCCCGAGTACCACTCCTTGACGATCTTGTCGCCGTCCAACACCACCAGGCCCTGGGCGGCCCGCCCGAGGTACTCCTCCAGCGTCCTGGTCTGGCCGTTGTGGGTGTAGGTGACGTTCAGATCGCGCGGCGCGTCGGTCAGGGCGAGCGGGTCGGACGACGGCTTCACGGTGTCGAAGCCGGTGAACTTGATCGTGTCCCCCGGCTCGGCGGCACGGGAGACGGCCACGCCGGGGGCGGCCTGCGCGGGGGCGGTGGCGACGCCGACCGTCAGGGCGGCGGCCAGGGCGGCGGCCAGGGCCGGTGAAAGGGATCTGCGACGCATCAGAGAACTCCAGGAGTCGGACACCGCGGGCCGAGGACCGCCCGCGGTGTTCCTTGGGGCGCCGGTGACGCCCCAAGAGGACTGACATACACGGAGAATGCAACGTACGCCGAGTATGAAAGCTTTACCGCGAGGAGCTGTCAAGCGTCGCGAACGGCACGGAACGGCGCTTCTGTTGGCGCGTTCCAAACCCTCTCTGACCTGTGCGATTCCCGTCCTTCCCGGACCCGACGGCGACCGTGTCGCCCCTGGTCAGACCTAGGGCAGGTCAAAGAAATATTACTGTCTATATGACCTGTGTCACAATGCGAACGCCATTCTGGCAATGCGCCGTCCCCAGAGGACCGGTCGGCGATCCAGGGCGGCCTTGCGACAGGTCTCCGCGGCCATGTCCCAGGCGAGGGTGAGCGGATCGAGGATCCGGACCGGCCGCCGCGCACGGTCCGGCCGAGGCCCCGGTTCCTGCGCCGGGACTCCTGCGGCTGCGTACGGTAGTCGGCCGGCCGCACCGGGATGTCACCCTCGGGAGATGGCGGCGCCGCCGCCGCGCTGACGACCATGGGCGCGATACGTCGGAATGACAGTGGAGGCGACACCCGATGGAGATCCCGCGCAAGAACCTGATTCCGGTCGCGACCTTCTGCGGGCAGTGCTCCTGCGGATGCCCCCAACTGTCGATCGACCCCGACGCCGAACCCGAGCGCCGCGTCGTCATCACCGACGACTTCGGGCAGTTCGTCCAGATGAGCACCGACCAGTTCACGGACATCATCCAGCAGGCCCAGGAGGGCTCGCTGCTGGCCGACGTCACGGCCGCCGTCCACCGGATCGGGTGAGCCCGGGCCCGGTCGCGCGCATCAGCGCGATCGTCCGCACTCCGCCCATGCGGCAGGCGTCCCTGGGGGCGCCGTCCCACACCGGGAGTGCCGGTGACGTGAACGCCCCACCGGACGCCTGACGGAGGGGAGCACGTCGGTGTTCGCCGACGCGACGGTACGGCGCGAGGCGCCGCCGAGGGCCCGTTTCGCGACGGGTAACGTGACCTACGACCTGGACGCGAACTTCGCCCGGTATCGGTGACGGTCCTGCTCCGGGCCGCGGCCTCGCCGGTCCCCGCGATCTCGGTGCCGGTCCCGGTCTCCACCCGCCGCCGGTCGCACCGACCTTCGGCCGTCGTGCCGCGCCGGGTCCGGGGCCGCCCCTCCCGGCCCCGCCTCCACGACACCGAAAGGCGATGTCATGACGTTCTCCGTCCGCATCGGGGTCCGCGCCTACGAGTTGGACACCCAGGGCCACCTCAACCAGGCCGTCTACCTCCGGTACGCCGAGCACGCCCGTTGGGAACTGCTGCGGGTGGCGGGCGTCCCCAACGACAAGCTGCTGGCGTCGGGGGTCGGGCCGGTCGTCCTGGAGACCACCATCAAGTACCTGCGGGAGTTGCGCGGCGGCGACGAGGTCGACGTGACCTGCGAGTTCGTGTTCGGCGAGGGGAAGACCTTCCAGGTCCGCCAGGAGATCCGCAAGGTGGACGGCACGCCGGCCGCGACCATCACCGCCGTCGGCGGACTGCTGGACCTGGCCGAACGGCGGCTGGTCCCGGACCCGGGGGGCCGGCTGCGCGCCCTCGCCGGGGACCCCGCGTACTTCGGCTCCCGACCCTCCTGACCCTGGGAACGGCCGGTCCCGGTCACTGCGGCCCCTATACATGCAGGCTGCATGTATGTACGTTGGCGGCGTCCGCGCACAGACCGCGGGAAGACCGCAGGAAGGGAGCCGACGTCATGACGCCGACCGCAGGAACATCCCGGGAGCAGGTGGTGCGGGGCCTCGCCGACGAGCACGCCGCCTTCGCCGACCTCCTGGCCTCGCTGGACGACGACGCCTGGAGCACGCCGTCCCGCTGTCGGGGCTGGGAGGTCCGCGACGTGGCCGCGCACGTCGTCGCCAACGCCGTGGAGTCGGTGGACGGCACCATCGGGGCCCGCACGGCCGATGAGCAGGCCGCGGCCTTCCGCGGCGGCACCCCGGCGCGGCTCTCCCGGACCCTGCGCGAGGCGGCCGAGCGCCTGCACGGCTTCCTGGAGCCGCTCGACGACACCGTCTGGGACTCCCCCAGCCCCGTCGCCGGTCGGACCATCGGCAACGGGGTCCTGACCCTCTGGTACGACGCGTTCGTCCACACCGACGACATCGCGGCCGCCCTCGGCCGGCCGCACCCGGAGGGCCCCGGGCTGGGCGCGAGCGTGGGCTGGCTGGTCGAGGAGCTGACACGGCTGGGGCGCGGACCGCTGACGCTGCGGCTCGACGGACTGCCGCCCCGGACGGTCGGCGCGGGCGGCCCGGAGGTCACCGGCGACCCGTGGCGCTTCGTGCTGGCCGCCTCCGGCCGGGCCGAGCCCGCCGCCCTCGGACTCGACGAGAAGGTCAACGTTCATCTCCTACCATGACGCCATGAACCGCAAGGTGGAGCAGGGCGACGCGACCCGCGCCCAACTGATCGACGCGGGCATCGCCCTCTTCACCGAGCAGGGTTTCGCGGCGACCTCCACAACCGAGATCGTCCGCCGCGCCGGGGTGACCCGGGGCGCGCTGTACCACCACTTCCCCGACAAGGAACGGCTGTTCGAGGCGGTGTTCGTCGAGGTGCAGAAGGAGATCCACACGCGCTGCGCCGCCGCCTCGCTCGCCGCCCCCGACGATCCGGCGGATCGGATCTCCGCCGGGATCCACGCCTTCCTGGACGCCTGTCTGGAGCCCCGGACGCAGGCCGTCCTGCTGCGCGAGGGCCCTTCGGTGCTCGGCTGGCAGCGGTCCCTGCGCTTCGACGACCCGCACTGCGCGCGACTGCTGCTGCGGGCCGGCCTGCGCGAGGCCGCCCGGGCGGGCCTGGTGGCCGAGACGAACGTCGAGCCGCTCACCCATCTGCTGTACGGGGCGCTCAACCAGGCGGGCACGGTGATCTCCGCCGCCGACGACCCGGCGGCGGAACGGGAGCGGATGGGCGCGGCCGTGGAGGAGCTCCTCCGCTCTGCGCTCCGGGCGAACCACACCGCGTCATGACGATCACAGCGCCTAAGCTGGACGTCATGGGGTCCGCCTGCCGGTGCATCATCTGCCACGACTACGGCGACCGTGACCGACTCGGCAACTCCGAGCTGCGCACCATCGTGCACGTCAAGGAGTACGGCTGGAGCGTGGTCCTCATCGCGCCCCGCGACGGGCTGCCGGGCTGGGCGTTCACCACCGGTCTGTGGCACAGCCACCGCTCCCCCGAGCTGGCCGTGTTCGGGCTGGAGCCGTACGACATGCAGACGATCGTCAACAACCTCGGCGACCACGCGGCCGCCGGCCGGCCGCTCACCGCCGGCCAGGAGCGCCGGGACGCCACCGAGCGCCATGCGGTCCTGCTGCGCCCGATCCACGACCGCTGGTACGACCGGCTGCTGGTCGAGGCGCTGCGGTTCTATCGCCGCCCGCCGCTGCCGTTCCTCCAGGTCGTGTGGCCCGACGAGGGGGGCCGCTACCCCTGGCAGTCCGGCAGCGACCCCCGCCTGTCCGCGGCGCAGCCGTCCCTGTGGCTGTCCCCCGACACGCACCCCCGGGGTTCCTGGACCTCCTGACGCGCCGCATCCTCGATGGGCGGAAAGTCCTGCCGTCGGGTAAACATGTGTGTCCCTCCGTGCCGCCCACGCGGGCGGGCCGGGTAAGGAACAATCGGGGACCGTTGTCGACACCGAGCCGAGGGGTGGACGAGCATGCCGGAGGTATGGCCCGGCGGTGCGTACCCGCTGGGGGCCACCTGGGACGGGACCGGCACCAACTTCGCG
The DNA here is from genome assembly GCF_003386555.1 of Thermomonospora umbrina. Lineage (GTDB taxonomy): Bacteria > Actinomycetota > Actinomycetes > Streptosporangiales > Streptosporangiaceae > Thermomonospora > Thermomonospora umbrina. Next base: position 702,487 of record NZ_QTTT01000001.1, read on the forward strand.
CTGTTCTCCGAGGCGGCGACGCGGGTGGAGCTGTGCCTGTTCGACGAGCACGGCGTGGAGACGCGGTGCGACCTGCCGGAGACCGACGGGTTCGTGTGGCACGGCTACCTGCCGGGTGTCGGGCCCGGTCAGCGGTACGGGTACCGGGTCCACGGCCCCTACGAGCCGCGGCACGGCGACCGCTGCGATCCCTCCAAGCTGCTGCTGGACCCGTACGCCAAGGCGATCGAGGGCGAGGTGCGCTGGCACGAGGCGCTGTTCTCGTACCGGTTCGGCGACCCGGACGTGCTCAATCCCGAGGACAGCGCGCCCTACATGCCGAAGAACGTCGTGATCAACCCGTTCTTCGACTGGGGCGACGACCGGCCGCCGCGCGTGCCGTACCACGAGACGGTGATCTACGAGGCCCACGTCAAGGGGCTCACGAGCCTGCACCCGGCGGTGCCCGAGGCGCAGCGGGGCACCTACGCGGGGCTGGCGCATCCGGCGATGATCGACCACCTGGTCGACCTGGGGGTGACGGCCGTCGAGCTGATGCCCGTCCACCAGAGCATCCCGGAGCACGCCCTGGTGGCGCGCGGGCTGACGAACTACTGGGGCTACAACACCATCGGGTTCCTGGCCCCGCACAACGCCTACAGCTCCTCGGGGCAGCGCGGCGAGCAGGTGCTGGAGTTCAAGGCGATGGTGCGCGCCCTGCACAAGGCGGGCATCGAGGTCATCCTCGACGTGGTCTACAACCACACCGCCGAGGGCGACCACCTGGGCCCCACGCTGTGCTTCCGGGGCATCGACAACGCCGCCTACTACCGGCTGCGCGACGACGACAAGCGCTACCACCTCGACTACACCGGCTGCGGCAACTCGTTGAACGTCCGCCACCCGCACGCCCTGCAGCTCATCATGGACTCGCTGCGGTACTGGGTCATCGAGATGCACGTGGACGGGTTCCGGTTCGACCTGGCCTCGGCGCTGGCCCGGGAGCTGCACGACGTCGACCGGCTGGCGGCGTTCTTCGACCTGGTGCAGCAGGACCCGGTGGTCTCCCAGGTGAAGCTGATCGCCGAGCCGTGGGACGTCGGCGAGGGCGGCTACCAGGTCGGCAACTTCCCGCCGCTGTGGACGGAGTGGAACGGCCAGTACCGCGACACGGTCCGCGACTACTGGCGGGGCGGCTACGCGGCGATGCCGGAGTTCGCCTCGCGGCTGACCGGGTCCTCGGACCTGTACGAGCACGACGGTCGCCGGCCGATCGCCTCCATCAACTTCGTGACCTGTCATGACGGCTTCACCCTGGCCGACCTCGTGGCCTACAACCACAAGCACAACGACGCCAACGGCGAGGGCAACCGCGACGGCACCGACGACAACCGCTCCTGGAACTGCGGCTACGAGGGCCCGACCGACAACCCCGAGGTCCAGGAGCTGCGGGCCCGACAGCGCCGCAACTTCCTGGCCACGCTGTTCCTGTCGCAGGGCGTGCCGATGCTGACGGCGGGCGACGAGCTGGGCCGCACCCAGCGGGGCAACAACAACGCCTACTGCCAGGACAACGAGATCTCCTGGGTGGACTGGAGCGCCGGCGACGGGGACCTGGAGTTCGTCCGGCGGCTGGCGCGGCTGCGGCGGGAGCATCCGGTGCTCCGGCGGCGGCGGTTCTTCCAGGGCCACGGCGGGCACGGCGAGCTGGGCGACATCGCCTGGCTGACCCCGGCGGGCGAGGAGATGACCGACGACGACTGGCACGCGGGCTACGCCAAGTCGCTGGGGGTCTTCCTCAACGGCGAGGCGATCAGCGAGCCGGACCCGCGCGGCCGGCCGGTGCGGGACGACTCGTTCCTGCTGCTCATCAACGCGCACTCGCAGTTCGTCGAGTTCACCCTGCCGCGCGCGGAGTTCGGCGACCGGTGGGAGTACGCGCTCGACACCGCGAGCCCGGCGCCGGACGGCCTGCCGGACCGCCGGACCGCCAAGGCCGACGGCGTGGTCGAGGTGGCGGGCCGGTCGATGGTGGTGCTGCGCCGCCTGTGACCGCCGCCGGGTGTCAGGGGCGGTCGCCGTCGAGCGCGGTGAGGAGCACCAGCACGAACGTCGCCGCCGCCGCCAGCCCGTGCAGCGGCACCGCGACCGTCGGGAAGGCGTGCTCGGCGCCGCGGGCGTGCCGTCCGCCCCCTCCGACCAGCCAACGGGTGAACAGCGTGACACCGAGCATCACCACCGCGACGAGAACGCCGAACGCGCTCCAGGCGTAGACCGCGCGACCGGTGCCCAGGTACCCGGTCCACAGGGCGAGTCCGGCCAGCGCGCACAGCGGGTGTCCCAGCACCACGACCGCCGGATACCGGGTGACCTTGGTCGCCTGCCGGAACGGCCCCTCGCGCGCCGGCCCGATCACCAGCAGGTAGGCTCCCACGGCCGCGGCGAGCAGCCAGGCGGCGAGCGCGGCGAACCTCAACCCGTGCCTCCTCCGGTCGCTTCCGATTCCTGGCAGTGTCCTCCACCGCCTGGACGGCATGACCGTTTCGTACGGGTAGCGGCCTGAAACCGTTACCGCACCGTGCTCGCCGCGACGCCGGAGTCCTCAGCAGCCGGGCACGATGCCGCCGCCGTAGCCGTAGGTGATCTTCGCACCCTGCTTGTAGTAGTGGCCTGCGATCCGGGCGAACTCGGCGTGGCGGGCCGCGCCCACGTAGGTCACCGTGTAACCGTCCAGGGACATCGTCAGGTAGTTGTCGGCCCGCCCCCGCGAGTCCGGCCCGACGATGCCGTCGGCGGCAAGGCCCTCCGCACGCTGCCAACTCACGGTCGCCGACGCGGTCCTCGACCCGAACTGGCAGTCGATCTCCGAGTAGTACAGCTTCCCTTCGGCGTACATCAGGTGCTGCCACATCCCGGCCCAGTTGCCGTTCCAGTAGGAGCAGCCGTTGCACAGGGTGGCCTCGTCGGTGAGGTCGTCGTTCTGGCCGCCGGACCCATCGACGATCTTGTTGCCGGTGCCCTGGGCGGACGCGCCCCCCGGTCCCGGACGGTCGAGATCGGCCGGGCGCACGGGCGGTGCGGCCTTCGCGACCAGGGCACGGACGGCCTTGGAGACGGTGTTGCGGTCTCGTGGGAGCGCCTGCGCCAGTCGGACCAGCTCGGGCTGCGTCACCGGACCCCGCACCGATATTCGGTAGGTGACCCCACGGCGTTCGCTCCACGACAGCTCGGTCAGGCCGGGCCCCCACACGTCGGCGGTCGAGGTCACCAGGGCCCGGCGGGTGCCGGCGCCGGGCCGCCGCAGACCCGTCGTCGCGATGACGCGGGCGCCGGGCGTGAGCTGGGCCCGGGTCGCCTCCCGGACCGCGCCGACGCCTCTGGCCAGGACGATGACACGGCCCCGTCCGGTGAACGTGGCCGTCTCCCACCGGAACTCGAGGGACTTCTTCAGAGGCGACGGCCGCATCGTCTTGAGGTTCTCGCGAGGGGTGTGGCCCGGCAGCGCCTCGGCGACGGCGGTGCGGGCGGTGGAGGCGAAGTCGGCGGCCCGGGCCTGAGCGGGCTGTGCGGTGGCCGAGAGGGCGGCGACCGCGGTGGCGATGGCCGACGACAGGACGGCGGTCCGGCGAAGCGTCATGGTTCTCCCCTCCCCGGCGGCGGGGTCCGCCGGGTGATCCTTTGACCTTCGCCTCTGAAGATCCGGGAGAAAACCTACGAACTCAAGGGACGCCGAGGGGCCTCACGTGGCCACGCCGGACCCCTTGCCGGAACCGGACGGACGGCGTAGGGGCCGGGGCCCCGTCAGGGGGCGACGCGCAGGCCGCGGACCACCCGGCGCAGCTCCGCCGCCGGAACACCGAACGCGCGCACGGTGATCAGCACCCCGTCGCGGGGGGCCCAGTACACGTGGATCTCACGAAGGGCGCGGACCGCCTTCGACGTCATCAGCGCCCGGCCCACCGGCATCGGGAAGGCCGTCGGCCGGACCCCCGTGAGCCGCATCGTGCGCCGGACCTCGGCGAGCCCGGCGGTCGTCGGCTTCGCCATGAACTCGATGGTCGGCCCGTCCGCCCGACCTGCGGGCGCGTACCGGGCGTACCAGTGACGCGGCCGGACCACCACGCCCTGGGGGGCGGGGCGCTGCCGCCAACCGCGCGGCAGGTAGCCGACCCGGATCAGCTCGCGCGGGACGACCACCGCCGACGCGGACGCCCGCGCGTTCACCGGGGGCCCCGCGTGCCGCCGCCCGAGCGTGTCCTCGCCGTCGCCCGCCCCCGAGACGGGGAGCAGCACCACGGCGCCCACCACGGCCGCGCCGGAGAACACGCTCAGCCCGGCGATCACCCGGGTCCGGGTGCGACCCCGCCGGCGGCGGGCCCGGCCGCCGTGGATCGCCCGGTCGGTCATGGTCTCCGGGAACGCCAGCTCTCGGACGTCCTCGTCGAGGGTCTCGCGGATCAGCCTCGGCAGCTCACCGGGCCCCGCGCCCTCGTTCATCGCGACGCCCCAGCGCCGGCGGCGGCCGGTGCGGCGGGCGCGGGCGGTTCGGCGGGGTCGGCCGACTCCAGCCGGGCCCGCAGCTCCCGCAGCGCGCGGTGCGCCTGGCTCTTGACGGTGCCGACGGTGGTACCCATCAGCCGGGCGGTCTCGGCCTCGGTGTAACCGCCCCAGTACCGCAGCGTGATCACCATCCGGCGGCGCGGCGGCAGCTCGGCGAGCGCGCCCCGGACGACGTCGCGGGTCAGCATCTCCTCGATGGGCGCGTAGGAGGCCCCGGCGCCCTCGTCGGCGGCCAGGCCCAGCACCTCCGGGTGCCGCTGCCGTCCCCGCCAGCCGTCGCGGACGGCGTTGACGATGCTCTGGCGCACGTACCAGCCGGGGTCTCCGCGCCGCGACACGCGGCCCCACCTGCCGTAGAGCCGTTCCAGCGCGCCCTGGACCACGTCCTCGGCCTGGTCGCGGTCCCCGGTCAGCGCGACCGCGAGGCGGAGCAGCTCCAGCCCACGGTCCCGCACGAACGCGGTGAACTCGGCGTCATCGTCCACTGATCTCCCTCCAGGCACCCCACTCACAACACGTCCGGAGGGCTGAGATGGTTGTCCCATGCGTTCCTTGCCCGCCGATCTCGTCGGCCTTCAGGAGGCGTACGCCCAGCCCGCGGAGGGCATCTGGCTGCGCGCCAACATGATCTCCAGCCTGGACGGCGCCGCCTGGTACGGCGACCGGACCGAGGCCCTGGGCTCCCCCGGGGACCGACGGCTGTTCGCCGCGCTCCGGGGAATGGCCGACGCGGTGATCGTAGGGGCGGAGACCGTCCGGGTCGAGGGGTACGGGCCGGTGGAGTCCGGGCCCGGCTGGGAGGTGCTGCGCGGCGACCGGCCGTCCACTCCCCCGCTCGCGGTCGTCTCGCGGCGGCTGGCGCTGGACCTGGACGCGCCACTGTTCACCCGGGCGCCCGCCGACGCCCGGACGCTGCTGTTGACCACCGAGACCGCGCCCGCCGACCTGCGCAGGGCGGCCGAGCGGGTGGCGGACGTGATCGTGGCCGGTCGGGACGGCATCGACTTCCCCCGGGCGGTGGAGGAGTTGGCGGCGCGCGGCCACCGGCGGCTGCTGTGCGAGGGCGGTCCGATGATCCTCGCCCGCGCCGTGGCCGACGGGGTCCTGGACGAGCTGTGCCTGACGCTGAGCCCGACGCTGATCGCCGGCGACCCGTCCCGCATCGTCAACGGCCCGCCGCTCCCCGAGCCCGGCAGGCTCCGGCTGGCGGGTCTGTACGAGGAGGACGACTTCCTGTTCCTGCGTTACACGCGGCCGACCAGGTAGCGCAGGAACAGCACCTCGTCGGCGGTGTAGACGGCGTTCAGGCCCAGCTCCGCCCGCCCGCCCAGGTCGTTCAGGAGCCGGGTGTGATGCGGCCCGCCGATCAGGGTCGGCGCGATGTTCAGGCACAGCTCGTCCACCAGGCCGGCCCGCAGCAGCGAGGTGGTCAGCGCGGGGCCGCCCTCGCACAGCAGGTGCGCCAGGCCGAGGTCGTCCCGCAGCCGCGTCACGGCCGCCGCCAGGTCGAGGCCCCCGTCGTCGTCCACGCCGATCGCCCGGACGCCGGCGGGCACCGTGCCGGCGGCGGTGTTCGAGGTGACCACGATCGTCGGCGTCTCGGCGGCGGTGAACAGCGGCAGCGACCAGTCGAGGTCGAGGGACCGGCTGACCACCACGATCGCCGCGGGCCCGGCCGAGCCCTGCGCCGCGCGCCGCCGCCGCAGGTCGGCGCGGAGCCGCGCCGGGCCCATCCGGCCCGTGCGGACGGTGGCCGCGCCGACCAGGACCGCGTCGGCCAGCGCCCGCAGCGTGCGGAAGACCTCCATGTCGGCGGCCCCGCCGAGCCCGGCGCTCCAGCCCTCCTCGTCGGTCACCGACCCGTCGGCGCTGAGCACCATGCCGACCCGTAGCCAGACGTCCGTGACCTGGCGGTATGCGGTGAAAGGGTCGATCGGGCCGGCGGGCTCGGGCAGGAGGCGGCGCATGACCCGAGATTACCGATGAGGCAGGATGGGTCTGTGGACCTGCCGATCAATCCACCGCTGGCGCCGATGCTGGCCAAGGCGGTCAAGACCATGCCCGAGGGCGATCTGCTCTACGAGCCCAAGTGGGACGGCTTCCGCTGCATCGTCTTCCGGGACGGCGACGAGGTCGAGCTGTCCAGCCGCGGCGAGCGCCCGCTGACGCGCTACTTCCCCGAGCTGGTCGACGCGGTCAAGCGGGAGCTGCCCGAGCGCTGCGTGGTGGACGGGGAGATCGTCCTCCGCCAGGGCCAGGTGCTCAACTTCGACATGCTCCAGCAGCGGATCCATCCGGCCGCCTCGCGGATCCGGATGCTGGCCGACACGACCCCGGCCTCGTTCGTCGCGTTCGACCTGCTCGCGGTGGGCGACCAGGCGCTGCTGGACACGCCGCTCGGCGAGCGGCGCGCCCTGCTGGAGGCGCTGCTGGCCGACGTGCGGCCGCCGATCCACGTGACGATCGCCTCGGACTCCTACGAGACGGCGCTGCGCTGGTTCGACGAGTTCGAGGGAGCGGGGTTGGACGGGGTGATCGCCAAGCCGCGCGGCATCACCTACGAGCCCGACAAGCGGCTGATGTTCAAGGTCAAGCACGAGCGCACCTGCGACTGCGTGGTGGCCGGGTTCCGCTGGCACAAGTCGGGGCCGATCGTCGGGTCGCTGCTGCTGGGCCTCTACAACGACCAGGGAACGCTCCAACACGTGGGGGTGGCGGCCTCGTTCCCGATGAAGCGCCGCGCCGAGCTGGTCGAGGAGCTGCGGCCGTACCGGATGGACGACCTCGCCGGGCATCCGTGGGAGGCGTGGGCGCGGCAGGACGAGGCGGCCGCCGCCGACCGGATGCCGGGGGCGGTGTCCCGGTGGAGCGGCAAGAAGGACCTGTCCTGGGTGGCGCTGCGGCCCGACCTGGTCTGCGAGGTGGCGTACGAGGCGATGGAGGGCGAGCGGTTCCGGCACACCGCCCGGTTCCGCCGCTGGCGGCCCGACCGCACGCCCGCGTCGTGCGACTACGAGCAGTTGGAGGTCCCGGTGGCGTACGACCTGGACGACGTCTTCGGCGGCAACGGCGCCCGACCCGGGCCGTGACCGGCCGGGGCGCACCCGACCGGTCACGGCATTGGGGAAGGGGTGAGGCTCAGGGGCGGACGGTCTCGTCGAGCACGGTCCGGCGACCGAGGTCCTCCGGGGAGATGCTCGTGGTGGCGGTCCGGGCCTGGTCCAGCGGACGCAGGTACGTCTGCTGGACACCGGGGACCCGGTCCTCGATGACGAAGGTGGCCTTGGTGTGCACCGGCGCGCCCGGCCGCTGGACGTACGGCACCACCTTGAAGTCGGCCTTCATCTCCGTGGGGGTGATCCGGGTCATCACGTAACCGCGCTGGTTGTTGTAGAAGCGCAGGTGCGGGTTGATCTTCAGGAACGCGTGGTCGGCGGGGTTGGAGTCCTTGCCGTCGCCGCCCGTGGAGATGGACGTGGCGACCAGCTCCGAGCCGACGGTCCTGGAGGTCGGGTCGTCGTAGTCGGCCTTCAGATCACTGGCCCAGTGGGCGTGGACGTCACCGGTGAGCACGACCGGGTTGCGGACGCCGGCGTCCAACCAGCCCCGGGTGATGCGCTCGCGGGAGGCCACGTAACCGTCCCAGGCGTCCATGCTGGTCACCTTGAGGGGCCCGGCGTTGTTGTCGCGCTGGGCGAAGAACACCTGCTGGCCCAGGACGTCCCAGCGGGCGCGGGACTCGCGGAACCCGTCGAGCAGCCACGCCTCCTGCTCGTCCCCGGTGATGGTGCGCGCGGGGTCGACGGCGGCCGGGCAGTCGCGGTATCCGTCGCCGCAGCCCTGGTCGTCGCGGTACTGGCGGGTGTCGAGCATGTGGAACGTCGCCAGTTTGCCCCACTGCACGCGCCGGAAGAGCTGCATGTCGATGCCCCGGGGAACGGAGGTGCGGCGCAGCGGCATGTTCTCGTAGTAGGCGCGGAACGCGGCGGCGCGGCGCTCCAGGAACCTCGGCTGCGGGATCTCCGGCTTCTCGTGGATCTCGTCGGCCCAGTTGTTGTCGATCTCGTGGTCGTCCCACACCACCAGCCAGGGGGCGGCGGCGTGCGCGGCCTGCAGGTCGACGTCGCTCTTGTACTGGGCGTGCCGCTGCCGGTACCCGGCGAGGGTCTCGGTCTCGGGCCCGTCGTGGTCGCGGACGTTGCCGCCGGGGATGGTGTAGGTGTTCTTCGTGTACTCGTACTGGTAGTCGCCGAGGTGCAGGACGAGGTCCGGGTCCTCCTCGGCCAGCCGACGGTAGCTGGTGAAGTAGCCGTGCTCGAACTGGCTGCACGACACGAACGCCATGGCCAGCGCGGGGCCGTACGAGTGGCGGGCCGGCGCGGTGCGGGTGCGGCCCACCGGGGAGATGTACCGTTCCACGCGGAAGCGGTACCAGTAGTCGCGTCCGGCCTCCAGGCCGTTCAGCTCCACGTGGACGCTGTGCGCGGACTCCGGTCGGGCCGAGACGGCGCCGCGTCGCACGACGCGACGGAACCGCTCGTCCTCCGCCACCTCCCAGCGCACGGGGACGATGCGGGACGGCATGCCGCCGAGCCCGTCCTCGGCCAACGGGCGCAGCGCCAGCCGCGTCCACAGCACGACGCCGTCATGGTCGGGGTCGCCGGACGCGACGCCCAGCGTGAACGGGTCGGCGCCGAGTGAGCGGCTCTGCGGGGCGGCCTGCGCGGCGGGCGGGGACAGCACGGTGGCCGTGCCGGCCGCGCCTGCGGCCAGCCCGGTGGTGACGAGGAAGGTCCGGCGGTTGAGTGCGGTACGACCGTCGGGCATGAGTGACCTTTCGGGAGGAGTCGGGCATTGACCGCCCGTCAGCCTCACGAAGGCCGGTGGCCGCCCAGCACCGCACAGGTGACGCCCTCTCCAACGCGAGCCGTCATGTTGCCCGCGGTGGGCGCCCCTCGGTGTCCGGTGACGAAATCCCCTTATTTCACCAGCCGAAAACCCCCGAAAAGGACAGGAGACGGTCTCCGCCCCGTCCCCGCACCCCGGGGCTCAGCCGACGGTGGCGCTGCGGCGCTCCAAGAGGACGACGTCGCGCCAGCGGGAGCGGCCGTCGACGTCGTGGCGGCCGAGGCGCTCGCGGACGCCGACCCGTCGGAAGCCGAACGCCTCGTGCAGGCGCAGGCTGGCGGTGTTCTCGGGGAAGACGCCCGCCTGCAGGGTCCAGATCCCGGCGCGTTCGGAGGAGGCGATCACGGCGTCCATGAGGGCGCGGCCCACCCCGCGTCCCTGGGCGTCGGCGGCCACGTAGACGGAGATCTCGGCGACGCCGCGGTAGACGGGACGGGAGGAGGTCGCGGACAGGGCGACCCAGCCGAGGATCCGACCGGCGTCGCGGGCGACGAAGCGATGGTCGGGGAGCTTTCCGGCGGAGAAGTCGTCCCACGCCGGCACGGCCGTCTCGAACGTGGCGTCGCCGCCCTCGATCCCGTCGCGGAAGATGGCGAGCACCTCGCCCGAGTGCTCGGTCACCATCGGTGTGATCTCCACGGCGACCACCTTATTGACCGTTTTGGCTGGTCGCGCCATCACTCGTACCGTAGAAGAGGGGGGCGCCGGGCTTTGGGGGGAGTGACCGGCGCCCCCTTCGCGTCCCCGGTGCCCGCACCGGGGCCGGCCATCCGGCCGAGCGACAACGGCCTGCGCGAAACCCCCGTTACGGACAGGGCCTGTCCAGGGCAAACGACAAGTGTTGCCAAAAACTCCGTCGACTTCGTAGGGTTCCCACCTTTACCGCGTGTCGGTCCTGTAACAGCGTGCCTCCTTGAGAGCTTTTCCTCTGGAGGTGCGGTTTGCCGAGGAGTCCCCTGAGATCAACCCCCCGCAGGGCCGGGCTCGCCGTCCTCGCGGGTCTGTCCCTGGTCACCGCGACGGGCGGTGTCGCGCACGCCGGTCCGCCATCGCGGGGAGAGGCGCGGATCGAGGTGAGGAACGGCGTCACCCAGCCGGTCTTCTCCTACCGGGACGCCATCCGCGAGCGGGTGCTGGTCGAGTCCCCCGTCGACAGCGACGGGGACGGCCGGCGCGACCTGGTGAACGTGGACGTCATCCGTCCCCGGGAGACCGCCCGGGGCCTCAAGGTCCCCGTCATCATCGACGAGAGCCCGTACTACGACAACGCCGGACGCGGCAACGAGAGCGAGCGCAAGCGGTACGACGCCGACGGGAACCCGATCACGTTCCCGCTGTTCTACGACAACTACTTCGTGCCGCGCGGTTACGCGTTCCTGGCCATCGACATGATCGGCACGACCCGTTCGGACGGCTGCCCCACCAGCGGCGGGCCCCCCGACGTCGCGGGCGGCAAGGCGGTCGTCGACTGGCTGAACGGACGGGCCGCCGGATATCGGCCCGACGGCGGCCGGGTCCACGCCACCTGGACCACCGGGGCGGCCGGCATGATCGGCAAGTCGTACGACGGGACGCTGGCCAACGGCGTCGCCGCCACCGGCGTCGAGGGCCTGAAGACCATCGTCCCGATCGCCGCCATCAGCGGCTGGTACGGCTACAGCCGCATGAACGGGGTCAAGTACTGGACCGACGAGCAGCCGTGGCTCGCCGACTACGTCGACACCGACCCGGCGGAGAAGTGCGCCCCCGTCCGCGCCGCGATGGACGAGGGCGAGGACGACGCCACGGGGAACCACAACCGCTACTGGGCCGAGACCGACTACCGCTCCGGCCCGGTCGGCGACGTGGACAACGTGCGGGCCAGCGTGTTCGCCGTCCACACCGTCAACGACCTCAACGTCAAGGCCGACCACTTCTCCCTGTGGTGGAAGGGCCTCGCCGCCAGGAACGTCCCGCGCAAGGTGTGGATCGCCCAGTACGGCCACGTGGACCCGTTCGACTTCCGCCGGGAGACCTGGGTGCGGACCCTGCACCAGTGGTTCGACCACGAGTTGCACGGCGTCCGCAACGACATCATGCGGCAGCCCCGCGCCGACGTCGAGATCGCCCCGAACGCCTGGATCGCCCAGGCGGACTGGCCCGCGCCGGACGCCGCCCCGATCACCCTGCGCCCGGGCGACGGCGGAACCCTCGGCCTCATGCCCGCGCCGCACGGCCTCACCGGCACGTTCACCGACGCGCCCGGCCCGGACGGCGCCGGTTTCAGCGAGGCGGACCTGGTCGCCGACCCCACCGCCCCGCGCCCCCACCGGCTGGCGTACGTGTCCGCGCCGCTGCCCAGACCGGCCCGGCTCTCGGGCACGCCCACCGCCAGGCTCCGGGTCAGGCTGGACCGGCCCACCGCCAACCTCACCGCGCTGTTGGTGGACTACGGCGAGGACACCCGCGTCGACTACCTCGGCCCCGGCTCCGGCATCCGCACGCTGACGGCCGAGAGCTGCCACGGCGAGTCCACCCCCGACGACGACGCCTGCTACCGCCGAACGGAGACGACCACGACCACCTCCCCCGTCAACGTGGTGGCCCGAGGCTGGATCGACGCCCAGAACCGCACCTCGCTCAGCGATCCCACCCCGCTCACCCCGGGCCGCTATCACGACGTCCGCTGGAACACCCTGCCGCACGACTACCTGTTCAAGCCCGGGCACCGCATCGCCCTGGTGCTGGCCGGGACCGACGCCGACTACAACACCGAGACCCCCACCGGAGCCGAGGTCACGATCGACCTCGCCGGAACGTCCATCAGCGTCCCCGTCGTGCTCGGCGCCACCCCGCCCACCGACCTGCTCCCCCCGAGCCCCCGGTCCACCTGGCGCGGCCCGACCCACGTCGACCTGCCCAGACAGCCCAAGCATTTCCACTGACCCACCACCGAGCCGCCGCCCCCGGGACGTCCGAGGGCGGCGGCTCCCCTCGCGAACATCCTCGAAACGCGCCCGCCGACCGGTCGCCGGACCCCGCACCACCGGGAGCGTGGTGGGCGGCGGGGGCGGTCAGTCGTCGCGGGCCTTGCTGGGTTGGACGCGTTTGGGCTCGCCGGGCATCTTCGGGTAGTTGGGCGGGTAGGGGGCGTCACCGAGGCCGTGCTCGCGTTCGTCGCGGTCGGCCAGCTCCAGCAGGGGCTCCAGGGAGAAGGAGCGGTCGTCGATGGCGGCGTGCGGGTCGCCGATCTCGGCGAAACGGGCGGGCATGGTGCCGATGGTGAAGTCCTCGGGCTGCACGTCGGCGAGCTCGGACCAGGTCACCGGGGCGGAGACGGGGGCGTGCGGCAGCGGGCGGACGCTGTAGGCCGAGGCGATGGTGCGGTCACGGGCGTTCTGGTTGTAGTCCAAGAACACCTGCTCCCCCCGCTCCTCCTTCCACCAGCGGCTGGTGACCTCGGCGGGGACGCGGCGCTCGATCTCCCGGGCGAACGCGAGGGCGGCCCGGCGGACCTCGGTGAAGGTCCAGCGGGGCTCGATGCGCACGTAGACGTGGACACCGGCTTTGCCCGACGTCTTGGGGAAGCCCTCCATGCCCAGCTCGTCCAGCAGGTCGCGGACGGGGCCCAGCGCCACGCGCACGGCGTCGGAGAAGTCCGTCCCGGGCTGCGGGTCGAGGTCGATGCGCAGCTCGTCGGGGTGGTCGACGTCGCCGGAGCGGACCGGCCAGGGGTGGAAGGTCAGCGTCCCGAGGTTGGCGGCCCAGGCCACCACGGCGGGCTCGTCGGGGCAGACCTCGTCGGCCGTGCGGCCGCTGGGGAAGGTGATCCGCGCCGTGCGCACCCACGACGGGGCCCCCTTGGGCACCCGCTTCTGGTAGAACGCGTCGAACTTCTCCCCCGGCAGGCCCGCCTGGCCTCGGGCGTAGTCCTCCCGCGTGGCCATCCGGGAGCCCTCGAACACCCCGCCCGGCCAGCGCTCCAGCGTGGTCGGCCGGTCGCCCAGGGCGCGCACGATGCCGTCCCCGACCGCGAGGAAGTACTCGACCAGGTCCCTCTTGGTGTATCCGCGCTCAGGGAAGTAGACCTTGTCGGGGTTGGACACCTTCACCTTGCGGTCCCCGACCGGAATCTCGATGTACGGCGAAGCCATGTCTTGCACGCTACGCCACGCCACCGACAGGCCCGAGGCAACGGACGGTCGAGGCTCGGAAGATCGCCCCCGCGGCCGCCGACCCGCGCCGGGTACTGTCGGAGGCATGGAGAAGGTCCACAAGAACGAGGACGAGTGGCGGGCCCGGCTCAGCCCCGAGGAGTTCCGCGTGCTCCGCGAGGCCGGCACCGAGAAGCCGTTCACGGGCGAGTACACCGACACCAAGACGATCGGGGTCTACCGCTGCCGTGCCTGCGGGCAGGAGCTGTTCCGGTCCGAGACCAAGTTCGACTCCCACTGCGGCTGGCCGAGCTTCTACGCCCCGGCCGACTCCGACGCGGTGGAGCTGATCGAGGACCGTTCGCACGGGATGCTCCGCACCGAGGTCCGCTGCGCCCGCTGCGACTCCCACCTCGGCCACGTCTTCCACGGTGAGGGGTACAAGACGCCGACCGACGACCGGTTCTGCATCAACAGCGTCTCGCTGAGCCTGGAGCCCGCCGAGTAGTCACCCGGCGGGGCCCCGGGCTCAACGGTGATCGCCCACGCGGCAGTCGTCGACGGCGCTCTGCTTGTTGGCGAGGACGACGTGGCCGTTGTCGTTCTCCTTGGCGTGCACGAAGACGATGGGCGCGCCCTCGCCGTCGTGCTCGCGCAGGAACTCGGCGGTCCACTCGCACAGCGAGATCGCGAGCCGGGAGTTCTGGTCCGCCTCCCGCAGGTCGGTGTAGACCCGCAGGAACGAGCCGCTGCGGCGGACGTCCCGGACGTGCCCCGCCACCTCGCGACCGGGGTCCTTGACGCGGTAGTACGCGACGGCGGCCGGAACGTCGTCCGGGTCGCCGGCCATCGGCGCGGGGAGCAGCGCGGGGCCCTGCCGCGCGGCGGCGCCGGCGTCCAGCCGCCCCGGCCGGTCCGGAAGCCACATCGCCGCCCCCATCGCCAGCAACGCCCCGAACACCGCGCCGGTGCCCAAGGCGAACAACTTGCGACGATTCCGTTCGATCAGCACGGCGTCGATGACTCGATCGCACTGGGCCCCGAGTTTCGACGGAGGTTTGGCGTGGCGGCCACGGGCTCTGTCGGTCACGATCGGAACCTTAGCCCCGCGTCCGCCGCCGCGCAGGCGGGTCTGCGAACAGGGTCTATGTCACGGCAGGGCCGCGACCAGCTCCGCGACCGGCTTGCGCCGACCTGTGTAGAACGGGACCTCCTCGCGGACGTGCCGGCGCGCCTCCGAGCCCCGCAGGTGCCGCATCAGGTCGACGATGCGGTGCAGCTCGTCGGCCTCGAACGCCAGCATCCACTCGTAGTCGCCGAGCGCGAACGACGACACCGTGTTGGCCCGCACGTCCGGGTAGCCGCGCGCCATCTGCCCGTGCTCGGCGAGCATGGCGCGCCGCTCGGTGTCCGGCAGGAGGTACCACTCGTACGAGCGGACGAACGGGTAGACGCACACGTACGCCCGGGCCTCCTCCTCGGCGAGGAACGCCGGGATGTGGCTCTTGTTGAACTCGGCGGGACGGTGCAACGCCATCTGCGACCACACGGGCTCGCAGTCCCGACCGAGCGCCGTCCGCCGGAACCGGCCGTAGACCTCCTGGAGGTCGTCCGCCGTGGGCGCGTGCCACCAGAACATGAGGTCGGCGTCGGCCCGGTACCCGCTGACGTCGTACAGGCCGCGGGTGGTCACGTCCTTCTGGGCGGCCTGGGTGAGGAGGTCCTCCACCTCGCCGGCCACCTCGTCGGTGCGTCCCCCGGGGCGGGCGACCCGGAAGACCGACCACATGGTGTAGCGGACGACCTGGTTAAGGTCGCGTGCTTTCGCACCCCGCGTGGTCGGACCTTCCGCCTTCTCCGTGGCTGCCATGACTGCTCTCTCCTCGTTGTTCCAACACCCGTTGCGCCGCCGCCCGCGCGGTGCCGATGCAGGCCGGGACGCCCAGGCCGTCGTACGCCGCGCCCGCCACGGCCAGTCCGGGGACGGCGGCCACCGCGGCGCGGATGCGGGCCACCCGGTCGGCGTGGCCCACCATGTACTGCGGCAGCCCGCCTCCCCAGCGGCTCACCCGGGTCTCGATCGGCGGCTCGCGCACCCCGCAGACGTCGGCGAGCTCGGCCGTCGCGGCGGCCGTCAGGTCCTCGTCGGAGCGCTGCAGGGTGTGCTCCTCGCCGAAACGACCGAGGGAGGCCCGGACGATGACGAGGCCCGGGGCCCGGGCGGCGAGGTGCGGCCACTTCACCGAGCCGAACGTCACCGCCTTGACCTGGCGTTCCTCCACGGCGGGCACAAGATACCCGGTGACCTTGGGGCGGCGCGGGAACGCGGTCGCCGGGTAGGCCAGGGTGACGATCGCCATGCTCGCGTACTCGATGGCGGCCAGTTCCCGCGCGGCGGCGGGGACGTCGTCCTCGAGCAGGCGGGCCGCCGGCTGCGCGGGGACGGCCAGCACCACGGCGTCGGCGTCCAGCAGTTCGGGGGCACGGGTGGGGCCCAGGGTGAGCCGCCAGCCGCCGTCCGGGCGTCGCCGCAGCCCACGCACCATCGCGCCGGTGCGGATGCGGCAGGCGTCGGTCCTCGGGTCGGTCATCGAGTCGGCCAGCAGATGCGGGAGCGTCCCCATCCCGCCGGGCAGCGTGGTGAACACCGGGCCCGCGTTCTGTGGCGCGGCGTTCCGTACCGAACGCGCGGCGGAGATGAGCGAACGGTGGGTGCGCGCGGCGCCCGCGACCGCCCCCAGCGTGGCCTGGAACGACAGCTCGTCGGCCCGGCCCGCGTAGACGCCGCCGAGCAGCGGTTCGACGAGGCGGTCCACGACCTCGCGGCCGAGGCGCGCCCCGACGTACCCGCCGACCGACACGTCGGTCTCCAGCGGGGACTGCGGCAGCACCAGGTCGAGCGGCACGCGCGCCAGACCGGCCGGGGACAGCACGTGCGAGGACGCCAGCGCCCGCAGGTCGGTGGGCAGGCCCATGACCTGCCCGGAGGGCAGCGGGCGCAGCGCGCCGTGGCTGTAGATGGCCGAGCCGGTGACACCCGGGTGCGCGCGGTCGGCCCAGACCCCGAGCTCGCGCAGCAGGTCGAGGCCCTCGGGCCGGCGGGCCAGCATCGCCTCGGCGCCCTCGTCGACCGCCACCCCGGCGATCTCGCCGACCTGGAGTTTGCCGCCGATCCGCGGCGACCCTTCGAGGACGGTGACCCGCGCGCCGCCGCGCACCAGGGAACGCGCCGCGGTGAGGCCCGCGATGCCGCCGCCGACCACCGCGACGTGGAAGACGCTCATGTCCCCACCTTCCCAGACGCCCGGCCGCCCCCTCCACCGGCCCACCCCCACCGGCCCTCCGTGACAAGGGCGCGGCCGACCCGTGATGCGATCGGGACCGAAACGACGGGCCGGTGATGTGGGACACACGCGTCAAAGAGGCATGAGCAGCGTGAAATCAGCAGGCACGAAAGCAGTCCTGGTCGCGCTCCTGGCGGCGCTGACCCTGTCCGGGTGCGCGGGGGGCTCCGACGAGGGGGCCTCTCAGGGCGCCGACGCCCCCGCCAAGGCCCAGAGCCTCCCCCAGGAGGGCGCTTCCGCCATGCTCGACAGCGACGGAGGCGCGGGGAGGTCCGGCAGGCGCGCCCCCACCGCCGAGAACGTCAAGGTCGCCCCCGGGGCCCGCGCCGTCGTCTACACGGCCACGCTGAAGGTGCGGGCGACCAACGTGGACGAGTCCGCGGGCCGCGCCAAACAGCTCGTGCTGGCGGCCGGCGGCTACATCGCCACCGAGTCGTCCGGCGCCGGGCGGACCGACCTCACGTTCAAGATCCCCTCCGATCGGTACGCCGTCACGCTGGACGAGTTGACCCGGCGGCTCGGCCGCAGGCTGTCGCTCGGCCAGCAGGCGGAGGACGTGACCGAGGAGGTCGCGGACGTGGAGAGCCGGGTGCGCTCCGCGGAGGCCGCGCTGGTCTCGTTCCGCAAGCTCCTCGATCGGGCCGACACGGTCGGTGAGGTCATCAACGTCGAGCAGGAGATCGCCTCCCGGCAGGCCGAGCTGGAGTCGCTGCAGGCCAGGCAGAAGTCCCTGGCCCACCGCACCCGCTACGCGACCGTCACGCTGGAGCTGGTCGGCCCCGTCGCGCCGGTGGTCGAGGAGGTCGCCGACGACGACCGCGGCGGCTTCCTCGGCGGTCTGGAGCGCGGCTGGAACGGCCTGGTCGCGGTGGTCTCCGGCGTGCTGGTGGCCGCAGGCCTGCTGCTGCCGTTCCTGGTACCGGCCGCGTTGATCGCCTGGGTGGCGGGACGGGTGCGGCGGACGCTGCGCTCCCGCCGGGAACGCCGGACCGCCGAAGTGTCGGCCGGTTAGCGGGCCGACACCTCGTGGACCAGGTCGGTGAGGCGGGCCAGCTTGTCCGGGTCGGTGGTCGGCAGCACGCCGTGACCGAGGTTGAACACGTGCCCCTCGGCGGTGCGGCCCCGGGCGACCACGTCGCGGGCCCGCTCCTCGATGACCTCCCACGGGGCGAACAGCAGGGCCGGGTCGAGGTTGCCCTGCAGCGCCTTGCCCGGCTCCACCCGGCGCACCGCCTCGTCCAGCGGCACCCGCCAGTCGACCCCGACCACGTCGGCGCCGGCCTCGCCCATCAGGCCGAGCAGCTCGCCCGTGCCCACGCCGAAGTGGATCCGGGGCACGCCCAGCGGCTCCATCGCCTCGAAGATCCGGCGGGTGTGCGGCAGCACCGAGCGGCGGTAGTCCTCCGGCCCGACCGCGCCGACCCAGGAGTCGAAGAGCTGGATCGCGGACACGCCCGCCTCCACCTGCACCTTGAGGTAGTCGATGGTGATGTCGGCGAGGCGGCGCATCAGGTCGTCCCACAGCACGGGGTCGCCGTACATCATCGCCTTGGTGTGGTCGTGGTTCTTCGACGGCCCGCCCTCGATCAGGTACGAGGCCAGCGTGAACGGCGCGCCCGAGAACCCGATCAGCGGCGTCGCCCCCAGCTCGCCCACCAGGCCGCCGATCGCCTCGGTGACGTACGGCACGTCGTCTGGGCTGAGCCGGCGGAGCACGGCCGCGCCGGAGCGGTCGCGGATCGGGTCGGCGACCACCGGGCCGACACCCGGCTTGATGTCCAGGTCGACCCCGATCGCCTTGAGCGGCACCATGATGTCGCTGAAGAAGATCGCCGCGTCCACCGCGTACCGGCGCAGCGGCTGCATCGTGATCTCCACGATCATGTCGGGCCGCGCGCACGCCTCCAGCATCGGGACGCCCTCGCGCAGCCGCAGGTACTCCGGCAGCGAACGGCCGGCCTGGCGCATGAACCACACCGGGGTGTACGGCACCGGCTCGCGGCGGCACGCCTTCAGGAAGACGCTGTCGGCCGTCCCCGGACCGAACCGCGCATCAGCATTGTCAGAAGCCACACGCCGATGCTCCCATGCCTCACCTCGGGTCCCGAACCCAGGTGAGGGCGCGCCGCGCGGAGCATTCGAACGGACTTCCGGACACGCCGCCGGAAGTCCCGCATTCCGTCGGCCCCTCGTGGCACCGTGGGGCGGGTCGGACGACCGTGCCGGGCCCCGGCCCGGCGCACCTCGTCCGACCTGCCGTTTCGGGGTCCGGGGGGTCGCCCCGGAGCCACGGGTCAGCGCCGGAGGAGGTCCCCTTGTCCCACCCCGTCCTGTTCTGCTCGGACTGTGGCGACGACCGGCCCTTCGAGCGGCCGCCCTGCTCCGACGGCCACGGCGTCGAGTGTCCCGAGCTGGCCTGCACGGTGTGCGGGTCGGCGATCCTCCTCGGCACGGACCCGCCCGCCCTTCCCGCCACCCCGGTCGTGTCGGCCGCGCGCGCCCCCGCGGGCGCGCCGTCCCCGCACGGCCCCGACCCCGCCCGTCACCGGGCCGCCTGACCGCGGCCCCCCGAGCCCCCCGAGATCCGTGCGGTGCCATCCTTCCTCTCCCGCCCCACCGTCCCCGTCGGCGACCCGGCCGGCCCGGGCATGAGCCCCTCGACGGCCGGCGGTCCGGCCCCGTTCCGACGGGCGCTGGACACCCTGCGGGCGATCCTCGACGCCGGCCCGATCCGGCCCGAGCTCGAGTTGGAGGAGATGCCCGCCCCCCAGCGGCTCGCCCCGTTCGCCGCCGCGCTGTCGGGCGAGGTGGCGCGGGAGGAGGACGAGATCATCGCGACCGGCCGGCTGATCGTCCTGTACGACCCGCAGGGCCGGGACGGCTGGACCAGCGGCTTCCGGGTGGTCGCCTACATCCAGGCCGATCTCGAGCCGGAGATCGCCGCCGACGAGCTGGCCGGCGGGGTGGCCTGGAGCTGGCTGACCGAGGCGCTCGAGCCGGCCGGGTACGCCGACGCCTCCGGCACCATCACCCGGGCGGTCTCGGAGAGCTTCGGCGCCAAGCGGGACGATCCGCCCGCCACCGAGCTGGAGATCCGCGCCTCCTGGTCGCCGACCGGGGACGATCTGGCCGGGCACGTGGCGGCGTGGTGCGACGTGATGTGCATGGCGGCGGGGCTCCCGCCGCTGGGGGTCAGCGCACTGCCCGACCGGCCCGGCGGCTGAGTCTCGCGGACGGCGTACGGTAGGGCTCGTGGGAGTGTCTGAAACCGAAGCCGCCGAGCCCGCCGCCGAGGACCCCGAGACCGCGATCGAGCGCGAGATCGCCCGGCAGGAGGCCGCCCGCGTCGACGCGGTGCCCCTGCTGGACCCCCGTGAGGGCATCCCGCCGGTGGTCGCCGACGACGCCGGGCTGGAACGCGTCATCGCACGGTTCGCGGCGGGGCACGGGCCCATCGCGGTCGACGCCGAGCGGGCCTCCGGCTACCGCTACGGCCAGCGCGCCTACCTCGTCCAGCTCCGGCGCGAGGGCGCCGGCTCGGCGCTGATCGACCCGATCGGCTGCCCCGATCTGTCCGGGTTGGACGCCGTGCTGGCCGGCGAGGAGATGATCCTGCACGCCGCCAACCAGGACCTGACCTGCCTGGCCGAGGTCGGGCTGCGACCGCACCGGCTGTTCGACACCGAGCTGGCCGGGCGGCTGCTGGGGCATCCCAAGGTGGGGCTGGGCTCCATGGTGGAGAACGTGCTCGGCTTCGTGCTGGAGAAGGGCCACTCGGCGGCCGACTGGTCCACCCGCCCGCTGCCGGAGGACTGGCTGCGGTACGCGGCGCTGGACGTGGAGCTGCTGATCGAGCTGCGCGACGCCCTGTACCGGGAGCTGGAGCGCGCCGACAAGCTGGAGTGGGCGCTCGAGGAGTTCGCCGCGGTGCTGTCCACCCCGCCCAAGCCGCCGCGCCCCGACCCGTGGCGGCGCACGTCCGGCGTCCACCGCGTCCGCAACCGGCGGCAGTTGGCGGTGGTCCGCGAGGTGTGGCAGGCCCGCGACCGGCTGGCGCAGGACCGCGACCTGTCCCCCGGCCGGGTCCTGCCGGACGCCGCGATCGTCGCGATGGCGCTGGAGCAGCCCGGCACCCCCGCCGAGCTGCTCGCGCTGCCCGCCATGCGCAACCGGGGGGCGCGACGGCACCAGTCGGTGTGGCTGCGCGCGGTGACGCGGGCCCGCGGTCTGCCCGACTCGGCGCTCCCCCTGCCCAGCCAGCCCGGCGAAGGGCCGCCCCCCACGCACCGCTGGGCCGAACGCGACCCGGAGGCCGCCCGGCGGCTCAGCGCGGCGCGCACGGTGGTGGCCGCGCTGGCCGACGAGCACACGATGCCGGCCGAGAACGTCCTGCAGCCCGACGCGGTGCGCCGGTTGGCCTGGTCGCCCCCCGCGGAGCTCACCCCCGACTCCGTCGGCGGCGCGCTGCGCGCCGTGGGGGCCCGCGACTGGCAGGTGCGGCTGGTGGCCGTTCCGCTGGCCAAGGCGCTGGCGCGGCTGGAGGCCAAGGGCGACCTGTGAGCCCGCGGGCCCGATGCGGTCACAGGTCGGGCAGCGGGTCCCGCGGCAGGGTGTCGCGGGCGAAGACCTCGGCGTCGGCGGCGTTGATGACGGCGATGTACTCGTCGTCCACCTCGAAGTCGAGGCCGCCGAAGTCGAAGAACGCCCCGGCGCCGACGTCGACGGGTCCCAGCCGGGTCCGGCGCGGGTAGGTGCCCCACACCGACTTGGGACGCGAACGGCTCAGCGCCCCGGTCGAGATCACGGTCACCGCGGAGTCGGTCACCACGAACACGAAGTGGGACCCGCCGCCCGCCTGGGACGCCGGGAAGATGTAACGGATCTCTTCGGTGAGGTCGAGGAAGTCCCGGCAGCGTTCACGAAGCGGGCGAGGCACAGGCACGACGGTCGGCTCCCAGCGGCTCTGTTGGGCGGCTGACGGCACCATCATGCCCGGCGGGCGCCGGCCTCGGCCACCGGGAGGGGCCAGCCGGTCAGCCCTTCGGGGACCTCGCCCTGCACGGCCGAGTCGAGCCAGCGGTGAACGATCTTGCCCGTCGCGTTGCGGGGCAGCTCGCTCAGGAAGTGGACGTCGCGGGGCACCGCGTACCGGGCGAGCTGGTCGTGCACGTGCGAGCGGACCGTGTCGGCGTCGAGGCCCGCCCACGGCTCGGCGACGATGTAGGCCGCCGGCCGCTGCCCCCATTCGGCGTCCGGCACCCCGACCACCGCGACCTCACGGACGCCGGGCAGCCGCGCGATGGCGTCCTCGACGTCCCGGGGTACGACATTCTCACCTCCGGACACCACCAGCCCGTCCTCGCGCCCGTCCACGTACAGCAATCCGTTCTCGATGTGGCCGAGGTCGCCGGTGCGCAGCAGCCCGTCGCGGACCTCCATCGGCGCCCCGCTGGTGTAGCCCTCGAACAGCAGCTCGTTGGCGGCGTAGATCCGACCGATCTCCCCCGGCTGCACGGGCAGCCCGAGGTCGTCCAGGATCGCCAGGGACGTGTTGCGCGGCGGCCTCCCGGCGGTGGCCGGATCACGACGCAGCTCCCGGGGCCCGGCGATCGCCACCCAGGACGCCTCGGTGGTGCCGTACACGCTGTAGAGCCGATCGCCGAAGGCGTCCATGAAGCGCAGCGCCAGGTCGCCCGGCAGCCCCGATCCGCTGAGCGCCATCAACCGCAGCCGCGACGTGTCGTACCGCCCCCGCACCTCCTCCGGCAGATCCATGATCCGCTGCGCCATCACCGGCACGGCGAACACCACCGGGTTGCGGTGCTCGGCCACGGCCCGCAGCGTCTCCTCCGGGTCGAACCGCCGGCGCAGCACGATCGGGCACCGCAACGCGTACGCCATCTGCATCGCCGCGTACCCCCACGTGTGGAACAGCGGCGCCTCGACGATCATCGTCTGCCGGGCCCGGAGCGGAATCCGCGACAACATCGAGGCCAACGGCCACATCCCCGGCCGAGGCCGCCGCCGCGCCCCCTTGGGCCGCCCCGTGGTCCCCGAACTCAACATGATCGTCCGCCCCTGCACCTGCGGCGGCTCCACCACCCCGTCCCGCGTGAGCCCCACCACCTCCTCCAACGTGAACTGCCGCCCCACCGCCGCGAACGGCCCCGTCGTCCTCTCCCCCACCACCCCGAACGGCCCCGTCGCCCGCTCCCCACCAGGGTCCTGAGGCCCGCCGTCCACGGCCCCGAACGGGCCCGTCGAACGCTCACCGCCCGAGGCTTGGTATCCGCCGCCCACAGCATCGAACGGACCGGTCGAACGCCCGCCACCCGAAGCCTGCGGCCCCCCATCAACGGCCTCGAACGGGCCCGTCGACCGGTCACCGCCCGGAGCCTCCGGCCCGCCGTCCACGGCACCGAAGGGGCCCGTCGAACGCTCACCGCCCGAGGCTTGGTATCCGCCGCCCACAGGACCGAACGGGCCGGTGGAGCGCCCGCCACCCGAGGTCTGGGGCCCGCCGTCGACGGCCTCGAAGGGGCCAGTGGACCGGCCGGGGCCTGGTGCCTTCGGTCCGCCGTCCACGGCTTCCAACGGGCCGGTCGAGCGGTCGCCACGAGGAGCGTGCGGCGTGCCGTCGACGGTCCCGAAGGGGCCCGTCGAGCGCTCGCCGCCGGCAGGCACGGGCCCGAACGGGCCGGTCGACCGGTCGGCGCCTGGAGTCTGGGCGGTGCCGCTCACGGGGCCGAAGGGGCCGGTTGAACGCTCGCCGCCAGGGGCTTGGGGTCTGCCGTCCACGGCTTCGAACGGGCCGGTTGACCGGTCGGAGGGGGGAGCAGGGGGCGTACCGGGCTCGGTTCCGTACCGGCCGGTGGGGTGGCGGTCGGCGGTGGGTTGGGGCGGGCGGTGGGGGGTGGGGGTGGGTCGGCGAGCCAGCGGCCGGTGTTGGTGGAGCGGGGAAGTGGGGGGCGGAGGGGTGGGGCGGGGGTCTCGGGGGGCCGGGCGGGAGGGAGGGCCAGGGGTGGGGGGAGGTGGTCGGCCCAGATGACGGTGCGGCGGAGGCTGGGGGGTGCGGTGCGGATGAGGTCGGCGAACTCGGCGTCGGCGACGAGGACGTCCACGCGGAGTTCGCCGAGGACGGCGCGGAGTTGGCCCACGCCCAGGCCGGTGTTGAGGAGGACGACCTCGGCTCCGCGCTTGCTGCAGGCGACCAGGGTCTCGACCATGCCGCGGTGGTTGCGGCACAGGATGCCGACGCGGGGGCGGGGGCCGCGGAGCGGGAGGCCGAGGGCCAGGCGGGTGGTGCGCTCGTCCAGTTCGGCGAAGGTGAGGGAGCCCGCCTCGTCGATGAGGGCGACGCGGCCGGGGTCGCGGGCGGCGGCCGAGACGACCAGGCCGGCGAGGGTGGTGCCCCAGCGGCGCAGTTCGCCGATCGAGCGGGGCAGGGTGCGCAGGGGGCCGGAGGTCAGCAGGCCCGCGCGGGTCAGCAGCGCCGTCAGATCCCGGGTGTGCCCGGCCCGCCGGCGCAGACCGGGGCGGTAGACCGGCCTCGCATGCACCACCGCCGCCTCCTCGGTGACTCGGGGGCCACCGTACCCACGGGTAGCCAAGGCGTACAAGGGCTTGGACGCACAGGCGGGGACTTTGGTTACCGATGAGTAGCGCTTTGGGTTACTCGCGAGTAGCATCGAGGACGTGGGTACTCGTGCCCGTCCCTTCGGCATCCGGCCCGACCCGTGATCCGGACGGGCACGAGACTCAACGCCCACACCGTCTCCAACCTCGCCGCCACCGCATTGGGAGGGACCACCCGTGCCGCGTACCGCACGTGACGTCGTCTTCGTCGACGGCGTCCGCACGCCGTTCGGCAAGGCGGGCCCCAAGGGCCTGTACGCCGAGACCCGCGCCGACGACATGGTCGTCCGCGCGATCCGGGAGCTGCTGCGGCGCAACCCGTCGCTGCCCCCCGAGCGCGTGGACGAGGTCGCCATCGCCGCGACCACCCAGACCGGCGACCAGGGCCTGACCATCGGGCGCTCCGCCGCCGTGCTGGCCGGACTGCCCAAGAGCGTCCCCGGCTTCGCCATCGACCGGATGTGCGCCGGCGCCATGACCGCCGTCACCACCACGGGAGCGGGCATCGCCTTCGGCGCCTACGACGTCGTGATCGCCGGCGGTGTCGAGCACATGGGCCGGCACCCGATGGGCGAGGGTGTGGACCCGAACCCGCGGTTCCTGGCCGACCGGCTCGTCGACCCGTCCGCGCTGATCATGGGCTCCACCGCGGAGAACCTGCACGACCGGTTCCCGCAGATCACCAAGGAACGCGCCGACGCGTACGCGGTGCGCAGCCAGCAGAAGGTCGCCGCCGCCTACGCCGCCGGCAAGATCCAGCCGGACCTGGTGGCGACCGCCGTCCGCTCCGCGTCTCATGGCTACGGCCTGGCCACCGAGGACGAGCCGCCGAGGCCGACCACCACGCTGGACGACCTGGCCAAGCTCAAGACCCCGTTCCGCACCCGCGGCAACGTCACCGCCGGGAACGCCGCCGGGCTCAACGACGGCGCCACCGCCTGCCTGTTGGCCGCCGAGGACGTGGCCGCGGAGCTGGGGCTGACACCCCGGATGCGGCTGGTCGACTACTCCTTCGCCGGCGTCGAGCCCGAGGTGATGGGTGTCGGGCCGGTCCCGGCCACCGAGAAGCTGCTCGCCCGCAACGCGCTGACCATGGACGACATCGGCCTCATCGAGATCAACGAGGCCTTCGCCGTACAGGTGCTGGCGTTCCTGGAGCACTTCAAGATCGCCGACGACGACGCGCGGGTGAACCCGTGGGGCGGCGCCATCGCGGTGGGCCACCCGCTGGCCTCCTCCGGCGTCCGGCTGATGAACCAGCTCTCGCGACTGTTCGAGGAGCGCACCGACGTCCGGTACGGCCTGACCACCATGTGCGTCGGCATGGGCATGGGCGGGACCGTGCTCTGGGAGAACCTCGCCTGGGAGGGCGCCAAGTGAGCGACATCAAGGACCTCTTCGGTGACGAGATCGTCACCGGCGCCTTCATCCGCGACGTACGGCTGCCGTACGGCGCGGGCACCATGGCGCTGATCACGCTCGACAACGGGCACGACCACACCAAGCCCAGCACCTTCGGCCCCGGCGGACTGACCTCGCTGAACGAGGCCCTGGACGCCGTCGCCGCCCGCGACGACCTGGTGGCCGTCGGCCTCACCGGCAAGCCGTTCATCTTCGCGGTCGGCGCGGACCTCAAGGGCGTGCCGCTGATCGACGACCGCGAGCAGGCCAAGGCCATCGCGAAGCTGGGGCACGAGGTTTTCCGGCGGTTCGGCGAGCTGGGTGTCCCGACGTTCGCGTTCGTCAACGGCGCGGCGATGGGCGGCGGCCTGGAGGTGGCGCTGCACTGCACGTACCGGACCGTGTCCGAGGGCGTGCCCGCCATCGCGCTGCCGGAGACCTTCCTCGGGCTGATCCCGGGCTGGGGCGGCACGTACCTGCTGCCCAACCTGGTCGGCGCGGAGAAGGCCGTCAAGCTGATCATCGACAACCCGCTGGCCCAGAACAAGATGATCAAGGGCTCGCAGGCGTACGGGCTCGGACTGGCCGACGCGCTGTTCGAGTCGGCCGACTTCCTGGAGGAGTCGCTGGGCTGGGCCGCCCGGGTGATCAAGGGCGAGATCGCGGTCCGCCGTCCCGAGGTCGACAAGGGCGAGGCCTGGGACAAGGCCATCGACACGGCCCGGTTCGCGCTGCTGAACAAGCCGCAGGCCGCCCCGCACCGCGCCCTGGAGCTGATCGCCGCGGCCAGGACCGCGACCCGCGACGAGGGCTTCGCCGCCGAGGACGACGCGCTGGCCGACCTCATCATGAGCGACGAGCTGCGCGCCGGGCTGTACGCGTTCGACCTCACCCAGAAGCGCGCCAAGCGGCCCGCCGGAGCGCCCGACAAGGCGCTGGCCCGACCGATCACCAAGGTCGGCGTGGTGGGCGCGGGGCTGATGGCCGGGCAGCTCGCGCTGCTGTTCGCCCGCCGCCTGGAGGTGCCGGTCGTGATGACCGACCTCGACCAGGAGCGGCTGGACCGAGGTGTCGCCTACGCCCACGGGGAGATCGACAAGCTCCTCACCAAGGGCCGCGTCTCCCCCGACAAGGCCAACCGGCTCAAGGCGCTGATCTCCGGCTCGCTGACCAAGGACGCGTTCGCCGACGCCGACTTCGTCATCGAGGCCGTGTTCGAGGACATGGCCGTCAAGCAGCAGGTCTTCGCGGAGGTCGAGGAGGTCGTCACCGCCGAGTGCGTGCTGGCCACCAACACCTCCTCGCTCTCGGTCTCGGAGATGGCGGCCAAGCTGCGGCACCCGGAGCGGGTGGTGGGCTTCCACTTCTTCAACCCGGTCGCCGTGCTGCCGCTGCTGGAGATCGTCCGGGGCGAGCGCACCGACGACGCGACGCTGGCCACCGCGTTCGCGGCCGGCAAGGGGCTCAAGAAGTCCTGCGTGCTGGTCAAGGACGCCCCCGCGTTCGTCGTCAACCGCATCCTGCTGCGTCTGCTGGCCGAGATCGTCCAGGCCGTGGACGAGGGCACCCCGATCGAGGTGGCCGAGCGCGCCGCCGCGCCGCTGGGCCTGCCGATGCCGCCGTTCGTGCTGATGGGGCTGGTCGGCCCGGCCATCGCCCTGCACGTGAACGAGACGCTGCACGCGGCGTTCCCGGACCGGTTCCCGCTGTCGGAGAAGCTGGCCGCGATGGTGGCCGCCGGCAAGACGGGGGTCTACCGGCCCGACTTCACCCTCGACCCCGAGGTGGTGGAGATCTTCGGCGGCGGCACCAGCCCGTCCACCGAGGAGGAGGTGCTGCGGCGCGCGGTGGAGGCGCTGGCCCAGGAGATCCGGATCATGCTGGACGAGGGTGTCGTGGCCGAGGCCGACGACATCGACCTGTGCATGATCATGGGTGCGGGCTGGCCGTTCCACCTGGGCGGCGTCACCCCGTACCTGGACCGGACGGGCGTGAGCGAGCGCGTCGCCGGCGGACGCTTCCTGCCCGCGGGCACCGCTTCGCTCTCTTAGTCCCTGTGGGGGACTAGTCCCTGTGGGGGGACGACCCCCCACACCCCCCGCGCCCGGTCTTGAGGGCTTCGGGCGGACGGCCCTCCGCTTGCGCTCCGGGCCGCCCGCCCGAAGGACCGGGCGAGACCCGCTGTGGTGGCCGTCTCTGGTGGAGCGTCCCCACACGTGCGGGCAGAGCGACCGCGCGGGCGGGGTGTCTCGAGCACCCCGCCCGCGCGGTGACCATCCCCTCCGGCGATCGCGGCACGATCTCGGGCACCGGGCGTTTGGCGGTGCGGTGGCGGGTGATCACTACGGGATCCGTTCGCGATCTCCCGGGGGGTCACGTGAGCCTGCTGCGCACCAAGCCCGTCGAGCAGTCGATCCGGGACACCGAGGAGCCCGGGCATCGGCTGCGCCGTGAGCTGTCGGCGACCGACCTCATCGTGTTCGGGGTCGGGGTGATCGTCGGCACCGGGATCTTCGTGCTGACGGGGCGGGTGGCGCGCGACTATGCCGGACCCGGGGTGGCCTTCTCGTTCGCGTTCGCCGCGGTGGCGTGCGCGCTGGCGGCCCTCTGCTACGCCGAGTTCGCGTCCACGCTGCCGGTGGCGGGGTCGGCGTACACGTTCTCGTACGCGACCTTCGGGGAGTTCCCGGCCTGGATCATCGGCTGGGACCTGATCCTGGAGCTGGCGCTGGCCGCGGCGGTGGTGGCGGTCGGGTGGTCGGGGTACGCGCGGTCGCTGCTGGACACCCTGGGCATCGAGCTGCCCGCCGCGCTCGCCGGCGAGGACGCGGTGTTCAACGTGCCGGCGGTGCTGGTGGTGCTGCTCGTCACGGCGGTGCTGGTGCTGGGCATCAAGCTGTCCTCGCGGTTCAACGAGATCGTGGTGGCCGTCAAGATCGGCGTGATCCTGCTGGTGATCGTCGCGGGGCTGTTCCACGTCCGGGCCGACAACTACACGCCCTTCATCCCGCCCTCGGAGTCCAACCCCGCCACCGAGGGGCTCAAGGCGCCGCTCATGCAGGTGCTCTTCGGGATCACCCCGGTGAGCTTCGGGTGGCTGGGGGTCTTCGCCGCGGTCTCCGTGGTCTTCTTCGCGTTCATCGGCTTCGACATCGTCGCGTCGGCCGCCGAGGAGTCGAAACGCCCGCAGCGGGACATGCCGATCGGCATCATCGGCTCGCTGATCGTGTGCACGCTGCTGTACGTGGCGGTCGCGCTGGTCGTGGTCGGCATGCAGAACTACACACGGCTCAGCCAGGACGCCCCGCTGGCGGACGCGTTCAAGGCGGTCGGGCAGTCGTGGGCGTCCACCGTGATCAGCGTGGGCGCCATCGCGGGCCTCACCACGGTGGTGCTGATCCTGATGCTGGGGCAGAGCCGGGTGTTCTTCGCGATGAGCCGGGACGGACTGCTGCCGGCCTGGCTGTCGGCGGTCCACCCGACGTACGGCACGCCCTACCGGACGACGGTGCTGGTCGGGACGGCGGTGGCGGTGCTGGCCGGGCTCATCCCGCTGTCGGCGCTGGCCGAGCTGGTCAACATCGGCACGCTGTTCGCGTTCGTGGTGGTGTCGGTGGGCGTGGTCATCCTGCGGCGGACCCGACCCGACCTGCCCCGGGCGTTCCGGACGCCGATGGTGCCGCTGGTCCCGATCCTGTCGGTGCTGGCCTGCTCGTTCGTGATGCTCAACCTGCCGGTCGAGACCTGGCTGCGGTTCCTGGCCTGGCTCGCGGTGGGGGCTCTGCTGTACTTCGCCTACGGCCGCCGGCACAGCCGACTGGACTGAACGGGACGTTCCCGTCGTTACGGTGATACTGGACACGTGTCATCGAGGGCTCGGGGTGGGCACAATGTCGCGCATGGTCAACACGCGTGTGGCGGTGATCGGGTCCGGTCCGGCCGGTCTGTATGCGGCCGAGGCCCTGGTGAAGCAGGCCGACGGCCGGGTGCTGGTGGACGTGCTGGACCGGCTGCCGACCCCGTACGGTCTGGTCCGCTACGGGGTGGCGCCCGACCACAAGTCGATCAAGTCGATCGCCCGGTACCTGCAGAAGGTGCTGGAGCACCCGGCGGTGCGCTTCTTCGGCTGCGTGGAGCTCGGCCGGGACGTGACCCGCGAGGAGCTGCTGGACTGCTACGACGCGGTGATCTACAGCACCGGCGCGATGGTCGACCGACACCTGGGGATCCCCGGGGAGGGCCTGCCGGGCAGCGTGGCCGCGACCGACTTCGTCAACTGGTACTGCGGGCACCCTGACGCCGCCGACCACGCGTTCGACCTGTCGGTCGAAGAGGTCGCGGTCATCGGCGTCGGGAACGTGGCCGTGGACGTCGTCCGGATCCTGGCCAAGACGTCCGACGAACTGCGCGACACGGACGTGCCCGAGCACGTCATCGAGGCGCTGTCGGCGAGCAGGGTGCGACGGATCCACCTGCTCGGACGGCGCGGCCCGGCGCAGGCCAAGTTCACCACCAAGGAGGCCCGCGAGCTGGGCGAACTCGGCAACGCGGAGATCCACGTCCGGCCCGAGGACATGGAGCTGGACCCGGCCTCCGCCGAGCTGGCCGAGAGCGACCGGCACGTGCGCGGCAACCTCAAGGTGCTGCGCGACTGGACCGAGCCCCCGGCGGGCGTCAAGCCGCGGCTGATCGACGTGCGGTTCTGGCGGGCCCCGGCGGAGATCCTCGGCGTCGACCGGGTCGAGGGCCTGCGGGTGGAGCGCACCGCCCTGGACGCCGACGGGCGGGTCCGCGGCACCGGCGAGCACGAGACCCTGCCGGTCGGCATGGTGCTGCGGTCGGTCGGCTACCAGAGCGTCCCGCTGACCGGGGTGCCGTTCGACGAGCGCTCGTACGTGGTGCCGAACGAGGGCGGGCGCATCGTGGACCCCGCCGGGGCCCGGGTGCCGCGCGAGTACGTGGCCGGCTGGATCAAGCGGGGCCCCACCGGGGTCGTCGGCACCAACAAGTCCGACGCCGCCGAGACCGTCGCCCATCTGCTGGCCGACCTGGCGGAGACCGACGCCGTACGGCAGCGACCGGAGCGACGGATCGAGGACCTCCTGGAGTCCCGGGCCTGCCGGGTCGTCACCTACACCGACTGGCTCAACCTGGACACCGCCGAGATCGATCTGGCCCGCTCGCTGGGCCGCGGGGAACGGGTCAAGCTGGGCCGCTGGGACGCCATGCGGGCCGCCTGCCACCCGCGCTGACGGCCGTTCCCCGGCGGGATCGTCGGGCGTTGGGGGCGGTCGCCGACGAACCGATCGGCGGTCCCTCGGTAATTGAGTGGTGACAGCGCCGCCGACCGGGCAGTAACGTGCGCGTGTGACCGGTGGTCCAGAGCTTTACGGATTCCCCCCCGCGGCGCGGCGGCCGGACCTGCGCTGGCTGGGCTCCGACTACGTGTCCGTACTCGTCCACGACCTGACGCGGGGTCTGCTGCGCCAGGATCCGGGCACCCACGTGATGGGGGTGCGCTGCGAGGCCGCGCCCGACCCGAACGGCCCCGCGGACCGGGTGGGCGCGACCCGGTCCCCCAACGTCACCTTCGCCCTACAGGTGTTCGTCCAGGACGGCGCGGGCCGGCCCTGGATGCTGCGCGGCCGATGGAGCTACGTCGGCCGCGAA
The DNA here is from genome assembly GCF_003386555.1 of Thermomonospora umbrina. GTDB lineage: Bacteria > Actinomycetota > Actinomycetes > Streptosporangiales > Streptosporangiaceae > Thermomonospora > Thermomonospora umbrina. The sequence goes on from NZ_QTTT01000001.1 coordinate 734,117, forward strand.
CTGGGCACCCGCACGGCCTGCATCGACCACTACTGGCGCCTCCTGACCTCCGAAGGCGGCTAGGGGTTTCATTGTGTGGGAGGGCGACCCCCACCATTACTCGCGCGTGGGGGCCGGCTGTTCGGTGGTGGTGGTCTCGCCGGAGCGGGCGACGGTCTCGATGATGTCGCGGGCCAGGCCCTGCGAGGTGAGGCCGATCTCGGCGATGATCTCGGCCCGGCTGGCGTGGTCGAGGAACTCCTGCGGGATGCCGAAGGTGCGGATGGGGACGTCGACCTCGTGGTCGCGCAGCAGGCGGGCGACGGCGTCGCCCACGGCGCCGACCCGGCCGTTGTCCTCGACGACGGCGACGAGGGTGTGACGGCGGGCCTCGTCGAGGAGGGCGGGGTCGAGGGGCTTGACCCAGCGGGGGTCCAGGACGGTGACGCCGATGCCCTGGGCGCTGAGGCGGTCGGCCACGTCGACGGCGGTGGCGGCCATCGAGCCCGCGGCGACGAGCAGGACGCGGGCGCCGTTGCTGCCGGTGTGGCGGGCGAGGACGTCCATCCCGCCGACGCGGTCGACGGCCTCGATGTCGTCGATCACCTGGCCCTTGGGGAAGCGCAGCGCGGTCGGGCCGTCGGAGACGTCGAGGCACTCGCGCAGCAGTTCGCGCAGGCGGGCGCCGTCGCGGGGCACCGCGATGCGCATGCCGGGCACGATCTGGAGGATCGACAGGTCCCACATGCCGTTGTGGCTGGCGCCGTCGTCGCCGGTGACCCCGGCACGGTCCAGGACGAACGTGACGGCCTGCCGGTGCAGCGCCACGTCCATCAGGACCTGGTCGAAGGCGCGGTTGAGGAAGGTGGCGTACACGGCGACGACGGGGTGCAGCCCGCCCATCGCCAACCCGGCGGCGGAGGTCGCGGCGTGCTGTTCGGCGATGCCCACGTCGAAGATCCGGTCGGGGTACGCCTCGGCGAACGGGGCGAGCCCGACCGGGTGGAGCATGGCGGCGGTGATGCCGACCACGTCGGGCCGTTCGGCGCCGATGTCGACCATCTCGCGGGCGAAGACCTTGGTCCAGCCGACGCCGCCCTTGCCCACGGACTCGCCGGTGGCGGGGTCGAAGGCGCCGCCGCCGTGCATGCAGTCCTCTTCGTTGTTCTCGGCGGGGGCGTAGCCGTAGCCCTTGCGGGTGATGCAGTGCACGATCACCGGCCCGCCGAAGGCGCGGGCCCGGCGCAGCGCGTGCTCGGTGGCCTCCACGTCGTGGCCGTCGATGGGGCCGACGTACTTCATGCCGAGATCCTCGAACATGGCCTGCGGCTGGAAGACGTCCTTGAGGCCCTTCTTCATCCCGTGCAGGGCCTCGTAGGCGACGGGGCCGACCACGGGGGCCCGGGGCACCGTCTTCTTGATCATGTCGAGGGCGCGCTCGTACCCCCGGGTGACGCGCAGGTGGGCCAGATGGCTGGCCAGCCCCCCGATGGTCGGCGAGTAGGAGCGGCCGTTGTCGTTCACCACGATGATCACCGGCCGGTCGGCGCCGGCGGCGATGTTGTTGAGCGCCTCCCAGCACATGCCGCCGGTCAGCGCCCCGTCGCCGACCACCGCGACCACGGACCGGTCGTGCTCGCCGCGCAGCGCGAACGCCTTGGCCAACCCGTCGGCGTACGACAGGGCGGTGGAGGCGTGCGAGTTCTCGATGATGTCGTGGTCGGACTCGGCCCGGCTCGGGTAGCCCGACAGCCCGCCGCGGCGGCGCAGCCGGGAGAAGTCCCGACGGCCGGTCAGCAGCTTGTGGACGTACGCCTGGTGTCCGGTGTCGAACAGGATCCGATCGCGCGGGGAGTCGAAGACCCGGTGCAGCGCGACGGTCAGCTCCACCGCGCCGAGGTTGGGGCCGAGGTGGCCGCCGGTCTGGGAGACCGCCTCGACGAGGAAGTCGCGGATCTCCACCGTCAGGCGGGACAACTCTCCCGCGTCCAGTCGTTTGAGGTCGTCCGGGCCATTGATCGACTCGAGAACGCTCACGCCGTCATCCCCTCACCAGGCGGCTCCCCCGCCCCGGTTTGCCTGAGTGACCGAGTTTAGTAGCGGTTTACCCGACCCATGTCGGCCACCGGTCTGAAAGCATCGGTGGCGGTGGGTGACGGGAAACACACGGACGGGGGTTCCACTTCATGGGCACTGAGGAGATCGTGCTGCTCAACAAGGCGGGTGAGGCGGTGGGGACCGCTCCCAAGGCGGCCAGTCACCACGGTGACACGCCTTACCACCTCGCCTTTTCCTGCTATGTGACGGACGACGCGGGGCGGGTGCTGATCACCCGGCGCGCCTTGGACAAGGCGAGCTTCCCGGGGGTGTGGACCAACACCTGCTGCGGGCACCCGGCGCCGGGCGAGGGGCTGCGGGAGGCGGTGACCCGACGGCTGGAGACGGAGCTGGGCCTGACGGTGGACGGGCTGACGCTGGTGCTGCCCGGGTTCGACTACCGGGCCGTGGCCGCCGACGGGGTCGTCGAGCACGAGTGGTGCCCGGTGGTGCGCGCCCACTGGCCCGGGGGACGGGCGCCGGAGCCCAACCCGGCGGAGGTCGCCGACGTGGGCTGGCGGACGTGGGAGGAGTGCCTGCGGCTCACCGAGGACCCGGTCGCCTCGCCCTGGTACCGGCTCCAGATGGCGGAGCTGGCGCCGCTCGGGCCGCCCGCCGACTGGCCCGCCGCCGACCCGTCCCGACTGCCGCCCGCGCTGACCTGGTGAAGCGCGCAGGGACACGGGGTTGGACGAAATGACCTAATTCGGCCAATCAATGGCGGGACGGTGGCTCTGTCGGGTGCGTTACTAGACTTCCGATTCATCGGATGTCGCACCTTCCTGCCGTTCCGTCACATCGGACCCCCGTGTTCCCCGGGATCCGCCGAGGAGACCGATGCGCATCACCCGACTCGCCGCCGCGGGTGTCGTCGCCGCCGCCGCGGCCCTGGCCCTGGCCGCGCCGGCCCGGGCGGAGGCCCGGCCGGAGATCACCGTCGACCCCGAGCGGTTCCGGCCCGGCGACAACCTCACGATCTCCGTCACCGCGTGCGCGACCCGCCCCCGCACCGGACGGCCCGGCCTGAAGAACGAGATCTTCGCCGAGCGGCCGACCTTCGAGCGGACCGGTCCGAAGTGGAGCGCCATCGCGGGCACCAGGGCCGGTCTGAAGCCCGGGCGGCGCTACCACACCGACTTCCGCTGCGAGGTCGACGGCCGGACGGTGACGTTCCGGCTGACCACGTCGCCCTCGCGGACGCACGAGGAGCCGCCGAAGAAGCCGTTCGCGTTCGGCTTCGACAAGGTGAGGCTGTCCACCCGCACGGTCACGCCCAAGGGCGAGATGACGTTCACCGTGACCTGCCCCACGCGGGTGAGCGTCGCGTCGGCCTCGTTCACCGAGGCGCCGGAATTCGAGAAGACCGAGAAGGGCGCCTTCAAGGGGACGGGGACCTTCAAAGCGACGCTGCCGTCCATCGTCAAGATCAAGGTGATCTGCGAGGACCACGGGCACGTCACCTACAGCACCAAGCCGGGCGACGGCGACATCGGTGACGGCGGGCCCGAGATCCCGAAGGGCGCTCCCGACACCGGCGGCGGCCTGGCCGCTCCCGACGGCCGGGGCCCCGCAGCCCCGTACGGCGGCGTCGCGTACGGCGGCGCGGCGCTGGTGCTGCTGGCCGGAGCGGGTGGTCTGGCCGTGCGGACGCTGCGCCGACGCCACGCCGCCGGCCCGACGGACAGCGTCTGAGGTGCGGTCGAGGTCGTCCACCGGCCGTCCCCGCGTGCGCCCGACGGCCGGTGCGCTGATCGCGCTGGCCGTGGGGTCGGCCGGCGCGCTGCTGACGGGCTGCGGCGGTGACGCGCCCGAGCGCGCCGCCCCACCGGTCAGCCGGCCGGTGCCGACCTGGACCGGCGTGACGTCGTCGCCGCCCGCCCCGCCGTCCGGCCGGCCCTCCGCCCGCGCCTCCGTCACGTCCTCCGCGACGCCGGAGCGGTACGCCCCGCCGCTGCCGCGCTCCCTGCCGGTCTCGATCCGGATCCCGCGCATCGGGGTGTCGGCGCCGGTCTCGCGGCTCGGCCTGCTCCCGGACGGCCGGATCGAGGTGCCTCCGCTCGGCCGGCCGGAGCTGACCGGCTGGTACGAGAAGGGGCCGACACCCGGGGAGGCGGGACCGTCGGTGATCCTCGGGCACGTGGACGCCCACCGGCGGCCGGCGGTGTTCCACCGGCTCACGGAGTTGCGGACGGGCGACCGGGTCGAGGTGACCCGGCGGGACGGTTCGGTGGCGGTGTTCGCGGTGCAGCAGATGGCACGGGTGTCCAAGAGCCGCTTTCCCGGCGAAATGATCTATGGCGAGGACCTCGACCACTCGGCGTTGCGGCTGGTCACCTGCGGCGGTTCCGTCGACTCGCGGACCGGCCATTATGTCGATAATGTGATTGCTTTCACCCGCCTGGTCAGATGACCGGGTGTTCATGGTTGCTCGCCACGGAACGGTGTGAGATATCACCATAATGAACCGCCGAGCGTGCCCTTCCGTGATGAGTGCACGAGGATTCATCCAGCCGGTGGCACGTTCGCCCGGCGGACGCACGGCACCCTTGGCAGCGAGTCAGAGAATCCGCTACAAATCGGACGGCCGGTCCGCGTCGCCCGGCACCCCTACCGGCAAGTACGGGAGGTACCCCGCGTGCAGGCGATCAGTGTTCGGCAGCCCTGGGCCTTCGCCATCGCGCGAGGCGGCAAGACGGTCTACAACCACCCGCTGCCGACCGCCCACCGCGGCCCACTGCTGATCCACGCGTCCATGCGGGTGGACCTGGGCTCGTGCGACTCCCCGCTCATCCGCTCGGCCGGCTGGGACCCCCGGGACCCGCTGGCCACCCTCGGGGCGGTGATCGCGCTCGCCGACCTGTCGGACGTCTGCTCGGCGGCGGCCCGCGGCGAGCCCTGCGCCTGCGGCCCCTGGGCCGAGCCCTCCCGGCACCACTGGCGCCTGTCCGGCGTCCGCGCCCTGCCGCGCCCCATCGTCGCCCTGGGCCGCATGGAGCCCTGGCAGCCGCCGCCCTCCCTCGTCACGTCCGTCCACGCAATGCTCGCCACCGCGACCGCCCCCCGCTCCCGCTGACCCACCCCCCCCCTCGGGCCCGCGCGAGACCACCGACCACACGACGCCCGCCCACCGCGAGCGTCCTCTCGGGGGACCGCCTCGGGCCCGCGTGGGGCCGGTCGGGCGGCTCGCGGAGCCCACGGGGCGGGCGAACGGCCCGGTCCGGTTCAAGGGCGGCGTGTGGATCCTCGTGGGGAGGTCGTCTGTTCGCCGTGTTCGGCGCCTCCCGTCGTTCCGCCGTCCTAGCCGGCGGCCTCGCGGAGGCGGGCGAATTCGGCGGCGAGGCGGTCGAGGGTCCAGCCGGCGTTGAGGCCGCTGGGGTTGGGGAGGACCCACAGTCGGGCGGGGCCGACGCCGGCGTCCTGAGGGCCGATCTTCGTGGTCGGGCTCGCGAAGGCGGTCCGGTACGCGGTGACGCCGGCGACCGCGACGAACGCGGGGCGGTGGGCGGCGGCCAATGCCGCCAGGCGCTGACCGCCGGCGCTCAGTTCCTCCGGGGTGAGCTCGTCGGCTCGGGCTGTGGTGCGGGCGACCAGGTTGGTGATCCCGAGCCCGTACGCCGGGAGGAGGCCCTGTTCGGCGGGTGTCAGTTGACGGTCGGTGAAGCCCGAGCGGTGGAGGGCGGGCCAGAAGCGGTTGCCGGGGCGGGCGAAGTGGTGGCCGGTCGCGCCCGAGTAGAGCCCCGGGTTGATGCCGCAGAACAGGACGCGGAGCAAGGCGCCCTCCGGTGGGAGCACGTCCTCGATGACCAGGTCCCGCGCCGCCTCCAGCTCGTCCTTCGTCGGCCTCGCGCCCACGCCCGCCCTCCCCGCCTCCGCCGTCGGCGGCCCCCGGCGACGGGGGCCGCCGGGTCGTTCACCGCGACAGGCGACGATAGCGCCGGACCGACAGCGGGAAGAACACCGCCGTCAGGACGAGCGGCCAGGCGATCGCCAGCGGCAGGGCGTGGTCGGCGGCCCACGAGCCGCCCTCCCAGCCGGGTGTGCCGAACAGCTCCCGGGCCGCGCCGATGGTGGCCGACAGCGGGTTCCACTCGGCGATCGCGCCGAGCCAGTCGGGCATGGTGGCCGGGTCCACGAAGGCGCTGGACAGGAACCCGACCGGCCACACCAGGACCTGCACCGCCACCAGCGCCTCCGGGCCCTTGGCGATCAGGCCGAGGTAGATCCCGGGCCAGAGCAGGGCGAACCGCAGCAGCATCAGCAGCCCGACCGCGGCCAGCGCGTCGCCGGCGCCCTCGTGCCAGCGCCAGCCCACGGCCAGGCCGCAGACGAGCATGACGGCCAGTCCGAGGGCGGAGTTGAGCATGTCGGCCGCGCCGCGCCCGATCACCACGGCGGACGAGGACATGGGCAGGGAACGGAACCGGTCGGTGACGCCCCGGGAGGCGTCGGTGGCGATGGCCGCGAACGTGGTCTCCACGCCGAAGGCCATCGTCATGGCGAACATCCCGGGCATCAGGAACTCGCGGTAGCTCCCCCCGCCCGGCACCGCCATCTGCCCGCCGAACAGGTAGCCGAACATCAGCACGAGCATCACCGGGAACAGCAGCGCCAGGACGATCTGCTCGGGCCGCCGCGTCCAGTGCCGCAGCGCCCGGCGGGTGAGCGTCCAGCCGTCGGCCAGGGCCCAGCGCAGCCGGCCGCCGCCGGCGGTCTCCACAGAACTCGCGAGGGTCACGCGGCCTCCTTCGCACGGTCGCCGCCGGGGCGGTCCCCGGCGGAACGGTCATCGGCGGAACGGTCCCCGGTGAGGTGCAGGAACACCTCGTCCAGGGTGGGTCGGCGCAGGGCGATGTCCTCGACGACGATGCCCGCGTCGTCGAGCGCCCGGGCGACCTCGGTCAGCGCCGCCACCCGATCGGTGACGGGCGCGGTGAGGCGGCGGGTGCCGGGGTCGCACTCCACCTCCGCGCCGGTCGCCCCGGCGACCAGCACCGTGGCGGCGCGCAACGCGGCGGGGTCGGCCGGGACGACGTCGATCCGGTCGGCGCCGAGCCGGGCCTTGAGCTCCTCCGGGGAGCCCTCGGCGATCACCCGACCCCGGTCAACGACCGAGATCCGCCCGGCCAGCCGGTCGGCCTCCTCGAGGTACTGGGTGGTGAGGAGCACGGTGGTGCCGGCGGCCGCCAGGGCGCGGACCGCGTCCCAGACCTCGGCCCGGCCGCGGGGGTCCAGCCCGGTGGTGGGCTCGTCCAGGAACAGCACCGCGGGGGCCATGATCATGCCGGCGGCCAGATCGAGCCGTCGTCGCATGCCGCCCGAGTACCTGCCCGCGGGCCGTCTCCCCGCGTCGGTCAGCCCGAACCGTTCGAGCAGTTCGTCGGCCCGGCGGCGGGCGGCCCGGCCGGACAGGTGGTACAGCCGGGCGAACATCTCCAGGTTCTCCCTGCCGCTGAGGAGCTCGTCCACGGCCGCGTACTGGCCCACCAGCCCGATCCGCCGCCGCACCGCCGCGGCCTGCCGGGCGACGTCGTGCCCGGCGACCTCGGCGCGGCCCTCGTCCGCGACGAGCAGCGTGGACAGGATCCGCACACAGGTCGTCTTGCCCGCTCCATTGGGGCCCAGCAGTCCGTGCACCGTCCCGGGCGCCACGACGAGGTCCAGGCCGTCCAGGGCCGTGTGCCCGCCGGCGAAACGCTTGCGCAGCCCTTCCGCGCGCACCGCATCCATCGACCCACCTCATTCTGTACGACGTACGGAGTTGCGGGCCATAAATTAACGTACGCGGTACGGAGTGTCAAGCCGTACGGCCTACGGAGTTCTGGACGGCACAATGGCGGGGTGACCACCGAGTACAGCGGCGGCGGAGACCCGACGCGCAGCCTGGAGCTGCTGTGGGACGTCCAGGCCCGGCCACGGCGCGGCCCGAAGCCCAGGCTGACCGTCCGGGCGATCGCCGAGGCCGCCATCGAGGTGGCCGACGCGGAGGGGCTGGCGGCGCTGTCCATGCGCCGGGTCGCCGAGCAGCTCGGGGTCTCCCCCATGTCGCTCTACACCTACGTGCCCGGCAAGGCGGAGCTGCTGGACATCATGCTCGACACCGTCCAGGGCGAGGCCCCGCTCCTCGACGAGCTGCCGGGCGACTGGCGGGCCAGGGTGGAGCACTGGGCCCGCGAGAGCCTGGCCTCCCACCACCGACATCCCTGGGTGCTCCAGGTCGCCACCACCCGCCCTCCGATGGGCCCCAACGAGCTGACCTGGGCCGAGTCGGCCATGCGCGCCCTGGGTGAGACCGGCCTGCCCCCGCGGGAGATCGTGGCCGTGGTCGGCTCCCTGGACGACTACGTCAGGGGGGCCGCCCGCCGGGCCGTGGACGCCGCCCAGGCCGAGCGGCGCATCGGCACGACGGAGGAGCAGCACTACCGCGACCGCGCGCCGCTGCTGGAGCGGCTGATCACGGCGGACCGCTTCCCGACGATGCACCGCTTCCACCACGCCGGGGTCTTCGACGACCCTCTCGACGCGTTCGAGTTCGGTCTGCGGCGACTGCTGGACGGCATCGAGGCGTTCATCTCCCATACCGAAAGTAATGACTCAGTCACGTAGAGCTGATGATTGGGGCATCATGCTGGCGTGACACAGCGCTGGCGTACCCCGGCCGCCGTCGCCGCCGTCCTGCTCCTGCTCGGTGTCGGCGTCGCCGCCCTCGTGGCCCCCCTCCTCGCCGAGGACGACGACCTCGGGACCCAGGCCAACGCCGCGCAGTTGGTGTCGGTGCCGCTGGCGGTGTCGCCGTTGGTGCTGGCCGTCCTCGTGTGGTGGCGGCGCGGCGCGGTCCTCGCCGACTCGCCCAGCGCCGAGCAGCTCGACCACGCGCGGCGCACGCTGGCCGGGCTGGTGCTGGCCCAGTGGCGGACCGAGGCGGCGCTCCGACAGCTCGACGACCCGGCGCCGCTGGCCGTGCACTGGCGGCTCGGCGCCGCGGGGCTGATGGACCAGACGGGGCGGCTCAGCCGGCGGCGGCACCGCTTCCACGGCCGCACCGACCGGATCGGCGAGCTGGCGCAGGAGTTCCGCGGGCTGGCCCGGCGGCGGCTGGTGATCCTGGGCGAGCCGGGGTCCGGCAAGACCACGCTGGCCGTGCTGCTCGTCCGGGAGCTGCTCGAACACCCGCGGCAGGACGAGCCGGTGCCGGTGCTGCTGTCGATGTCCGGCTGGCATCCGGCCCGCGAGCCGCTGCGCGAGTGGCTGGCCCGGCGGCTGGCGGAGGACTACCCGGCGCTGCGCGCCGACGTGTTCGGGCCCGGCGCGCCGCGGGCCCTGGTGGCGCAGCGGTGCATCCTGCCCGTGCTGGACGGGTTGGACGAGGTCCCCGAGTCGGTGCGGCCCGAGATCGTTCAGGCGCTCAACGCGGCGATGGGCGACGCCGACGGGATCGTGCTCACCTGCCGGACGGCCGAGTACCGCACCGTCCTGGCCGACCCGGGCGGCGATCGGCTGTCGGCGGCGGCCGTGATCGAGCCCGACCCGATCACGCCGCGCGCCGTGGCCGCCTACCTGGCCGACTGCCTGCCGCCGCGCCCGGACGGTTCGTGGCCGCGGCTGCTGCACCGGCTGCGGACGGGGGCCTCGCCGCTGGCCGAGGCCCTGCACACCCCGTTGACGCTGTGGCTGCTGCGGAAGGTCTACCTCGACACCCGCCGCGATCCCGGGCACCTGCTGGACCCCATGGCGTTCCCGACCGCGGCGAGCGTCCACGACCACCTGCTGGACGAGCTGACCGCCGCCCTCACCGGCTCCGGCCATCGCAAGCGGTCCTGGGACGCCCGGACGGCGGAGACCTGGCTCGGTTTCCTCGCCCACCACCTGCAGCGCAACCGCACCCGCGACCTGGCGTGGTGGCGGCTCCGCAGCGCCGTGCCGCCCCATCAGCTCAGGATGGCGGCGATCCCCTGGACGACGCTGCTGTTCGTCGTGGCCTATCCGGTGCTGCTGTCGCTGATCCTGGAGCTGCCGTACGAGCGGCTGCCCGTGGGCGCGCTCATCGGTCTGGCGTTCGGCCCGGTCATGGGGCTCGCGGTCGGGTTCGCGGGACGGATCCGGGCGGCGCTGGTCGGCGGCGCGGTGGCGCTTCCGGCGGGGCTGGCGACGGCGCTGGTGATGTTCGAGAGCGACGATTGGCGCGACAGCCCCGTGTTCGGGCTCACCTACATCAGCATCGGGGTGCTGCCCTTCACGGTGGCGTTCGGATTGACCGCGTCCGGCTCGCGCGGCATCGCGCCGGGTCAGGTGGGTCTGCGGCTGCGGGGCCGTTTCGTGTCGCTGCTGCGGCACCTGCTGTACGTACCGGTCGCCGGGGTGCTGGCGTGCGCCCTCATCACCCCGCTCGCCCTCGTGGCGGACATGCGGGCGGGCGAGATCGTGGTGCTGGGCATGCTCTACGGCGCGCCGCTGGGGATGATGGTCGGTCTGCTGCGGTGGGCGACGCGGCCGCTGGCGCGGGACGCTCCGCACACTCCGGCGTCCACGCTGCGCGGCGACATCCGGCTGTCGTACGTGACGGGCGCGGCCATCGGTCTGATCAGCTTTCCGTCGGTGACGCTGGTGGCCGGGTTCTTCTATCCGTTCTGGATCCCGCCGTTGGTCTGCGCGGCGCTGCTGCGGAACGCCAGCACCGTCTACCTGCTGACGCTGATCGTCCTGGCGGGGCGTCGGCGGGTGCCGTTCCGGCTGATGCGGTTCCTGGACGAGGCGCACCGGATCGGGCTGCTGCGGCAGGTGGGGCCGGTCTACCAGTTCCGGCACGCGCAGTTGCAGGACCGGCTCGCCGCCGCCTACGCGGGACGGGCCGCCTCCCCACCCGGGGAGACGGCCCACCTGTGAGCGTCGGCGTCCGCCTTACTTGCGGAGCAGGTTGCGCAGGACGTACTGCATGATGCCGCCGTTGCGGTAGTAGTCGGCCTCGCCCGGGGTGTCGATCCGGACGACGGCGCGGAACTCCCTGCCGTCGGCCTTGACGGTGACCTCGCGCGGGATCCCGCCCTCGTTGAGCTTCTCGACCCCGACGATGTCGAACGTCTCCGTGCCGGTCAGGCCCAGCGTCGCGGCCGACTCGCCCTCGGCGAACTGCAGGGGCAGCACGCCCATGCCGATGAGGTTGGAGCGGTGGATCCGCTCGTACGACTCGGCGATGACGGCGCGGACGCCCAGCAGCGCGGTGCCCTTGGCCGCCCAGTCGCGGGAGGAGCCGGAGCCGTACTCCTTGCCGGCGATGACGACCAGCGGGGTGCCCTGCGCGGCGTAGTTCTGCGCGGCGTCGTAGATGAAGGACTGGGGCGCGTCGTCCTGGGTGAAGTCGCGCGTGTAGCCGCCCTCGACGTCGTCCAGGAGCTGGTTGCGCAGCCGGATGTTGGCGAAGGTGCCGCGGATCATCACCTCGTGGTTGCCGCGCCGCGAGCCGTAGGAGTTGAAGTCCTTGACGGCGACGCCGTTCTCCTCCAGGTACCGCGCGGCGGGGGTGCCGACCTTGATGGAACCGGCGGGCGAGATGTGGTCGGTGGTGACCGAGTCGCCGAGCTTGGCCAGGACGCGGGCGCCGGCGATGTCGGTGACCGGCGTCGGCTCCAGGCCCATGCCGTCGAAGTACGGGGCCTTGCGGACGTACGTGGACGACGGGTCCCACTCGAAGGTGCCGCCGGTCGGGATGTCGAGGCCGCGCCAGCGGTCGTCGCCCTTGAAGACGTCGGCGTAGCTCTGCGTGAACATCTCCTGGCCGATGGACGACTCGACGATCTCGGCGACCTCCTCGGCGGAGGGCCAGATGTCCCGCAGGTACACGGGGCCGTCGGCGCCGTCGGCGATCGGGTCGTTGAGGATGTCGATGTCCATCGTCCCGGCCAGCGCGTACGCGATGACCAGCGGCGGGGACGCCAGGTAGTTCATCTTCACGTCGGGGCTGATGCGGCCCTCGAAGTTGCGGTTGCCGGACAGGACCGCGGTGACCGCGAGGTCGTTGTCGTTGACCGCCTTGGAGATCTCCGGCTGCAGCGGGCCGGTGTTGCCGATGCAGGTGGTGCAGCCGTACCCGACGAGGTTGAACCCGATCTTGTCGAGGTAGGGGGTGAGGCTCGCCCGCTCGAGGTAGTCGGTGACGACCTGGGATCCGGGGGCGAGGGAGGTCTTCACCCACGGCTTGCGGGTGAGGCCCCTCTCGACGGCCTTCTTCGCGACGAGCGCGGCGCCGATCATCACGTACGGGTTGGACGTGTTGGTGCAGGAGGTGATGGCGGCGACGGCGACGTGGCCGTGGTCCAGCTCGAACTTCGTGCCGTCCTCCATGACGACGTCCACACGCGTGTGCGGGCGGTCGCCGGCGTCGCCCACGGCGGGCGAGTCGGAGGCGGGGAACGACTCGAGGCCGGCCTCGTCGGCGTTCTTCACGTAGTTCTGGACGTCGCGGCGCCAGGTCTCCTTGGCGGTGGAGAGCGCGATGCGGTCCTGCGGGCGCTTGGGCCCGGCCAGCGACGGGACGACCGTGCCGAGGTCCAGCTCGAGGTACTCGGAGAAGTCCGGCTCGACGGACGGGTCGAGCCACATGCCCTGCTCCTTGGCGTACGCCTCGACGAGCGCGATCTGCTCGTCGGAACGGCCGGTGAGGCGCAGGTACTTCACGGTCTCGTCGTCGATCGGGAAGATCGCGCAGGTGGAGCCGAACTCGGGGCTCATGTTGCCGATGGTGGCGCGGTTGGCCAGCGGCAGGGCGGCGACGCCCTCGCCGTAGAACTCGACGAACTTGCCGACGACGCCGTGCTTGCGGAGCATCTCGGTGATGGTCAGCACGAGGTCGGTGGCGGTGGTGCCGGCGGGCAGCTCACCGGTCAGCTTGAAGCCGACGACCCGCGGGATCAGCATGGAGATCGGCTGACCGAGCATCGCGGCCTCCGCCTCGATGCCGCCGACGCCCCAGCCCAGGACGCCGATGCCGTTCTCCATCGTGGTGTGGGAGTCGGTGCCGACGCACGTGTCGGGATAAGCGACGCCGTCGCGGTCGAAGACGACGCGGGCCAGGTGCTCGATGTTGACCTGGTGGACGATGCCGGTGCCCGGGGGCACGACCTTGAACTCGTCGAACGCGGTCTGGCCCCAGCGCAGGAACTGGTAGCGCTCCTTGTTGCGCTCGTACTCGACCGCGACGTTGCGCTCGAACGCCTGCGGGGTGCCGAAGTGGTCGACGATCACGGAGTGGTCGATGACCATCTCGGCGGGCGCCAGCGGGTTGATCTTCGTGGGGTCGCCGCCGAGGTCGCGGACGGCCTCCCGCATCGTGGCCAGGTCCACGACGCAGGGCACGCCGGTGAAGTCCTGCATGATGACGCGGGCGGGGGTGAACTGGATCTCCTTGCTGGGCTGCGCGTTCGCGTCCCAGCCGGCCAGCGCGCGGATGTGGTCGGCGGTGACGTTCGCGCCGTCCTCGGTGCGGAGCAGGTTCTCCAGCAGCACCTTCAGGCTGTACGGGAGACGGGCCGAACCTTCGACGGCGTCCAGCCGGTAGATCTCGTACGACTTGCCGCCCACCCGCAGGGTGTTGCGGGCGTCGAAGCTGTTCGCGGACACGACTCCTCCTCCATCACGCCGCGCGCCGGGTCGGCGGTCCGCGCGGCGTTCGTTCTCCGGGCGCTCTGTACGACTCATGTTCGCTGCCGGCCAGGTCCGGCGCGGTCGGTATTCCCCTGAATCCTGCCCTAGCCGCGGTGGTCGCACCGACTCAGGTGAGCCTAACTTCCGCGGCTTTTTCTCTCGACGTCAAGATACTGATGATTTTACCTCGACATCAAGATATCGGCATCCGGGAACAGGAGGACGGGCTCGGCCGTTCTCGATATATCGTTGTTGTATCGCGAGAGATCTCAGCAAGGTCTCAGAAGGTGGGTGAAGAACATGAACTCCGGAACTTTCGACGCACGCTGGGCGTTCGCCGCCGCCGCGCTGGGCGCGAAGGCCGCCAAGGCCGCGGCCGGTCATCACCGACACGGCTGCGGCCCCGGCGCGCACGCGCAGGGACCCGGCTTCGGCTGGATGTTCGGCGGTGGCGGACCGGGCCCCTGGGGGCAGCACGGCCCGTTCGGACGCGGGGCCGGCCCCTGGGGCAAGCGCGGCCCCTGGCAGAGCGGCGGCCGGGCCCGCAAGGGCAACGTGCGGGCGGCCGTCCTGGCGCTGCTCGCCGAGGAGCCCCGCAACGGCTACCAGATCATCCAGCAGATCAACGAGCGCAGCGACGGCGCGTGGAAGCCCAGCCCCGGCGCGGTCTACCCGGCCCTCCAGCAGCTTGTCGACGAGGGCCTGATCGTCGGCGAGGCCGGCGAGGGGCGCAAGACGTACTCCCTCACCGACGAGGGCCGCGCCCACGTCGACGCGCACGCCGACGAGCTGACCGCGCCCTGGGCCGAGATGACCCCCGACCTCGGCGAGGGCGTGCCCGAGCTGCTCCGGCAGGCCGCCCAGACCGGGGCCGCCGTGATGCAGATCGTCCACGCCGGCTCCCCCGAGCAGGTGGCCGCGGCCAAGGACGTCCTCGCCGACACCCGCCGCAGGCTGTACCGCATCCTCGCCGACGACGACCACGAGGAGTAGAGACGATGGACCTGCGCATCGGCGACGCCGAGCGCGACGCGGTCACCGAGGCCCTGCATGAGCACTTCGCCAAGGGCCGGCTGACCCGCGACGAGTTGGACGCACGCCTCGGCGCGGCGCTGGCCGCCAAGACCGAGGGCGACCTGCGGCAGATCGTCAGGGACCTCCCGGGACCCGGCCGCTCGGTCGAGGTCGCCTGGTCCCCGCACCACCGGGCGGCCCTGGAGCACCGGCGGCGTCATCGCCACGGCCCTCCCCCGGTGGTGCCGTTCCTGTTCGCCTTCTTCCTGATCGGGGCGATCGCGTCGGGGCCGGCCGTCGGGATGTTCATCGCCTTCCAGTCGCTCGTGCTGTTCTGGCTGGTCGGCGGGATGTTCTGGTTCGTCCACCGCAGACGCCACCACCGTCTGCACGGCGGGCGCTGACCGCCCGCGGGCGCCGGTCGGCCTCCCGGGCCGGGTAGACCGGGCGGGCGGGGCCGTGGGAATCTCTCGCATGCCCTCCGAGAGGTTCCTGCGCCCCGTGTCCGACGTGGCCCGGCCCGCCGAGAGCGGGCTGCGCGCCACGGTCGAGGAGTTCGCGACGATCGAGCGCGCCCCCTGTTCGGCGGGGGAACGGGAGGCGGCCCACCTGATCGCCCATCGGCTGCGGATGCTGGGCTGCGAGGCCGCCGTCGAGGAGGAGCCCGCGTTCGACTCGTACGCGCTGCCGGTGGGGGCGCTGGCGGTGCTGGGGGCCGTGGCGGGAGCGGTCGGCGGGCGGTCGCGGGCGCTGGGCGCGCTCGGGGGCGGAGCGGCGGCCGTCGGACTGGCCGACGAGATCTCCTACGGGCGGCAACTGGCGCGCAGGGTCGTGAGCCGGCGGCGGACGGCCTGCAACGTGGTGGCCGAGTCGGGCGACCGAGGGGCGCGGCGGACGCTGGTGGTGATGGCGCACCACGACGCGGCGCCGTCGGGGGCGATCTTCGACCAGACGCTGGAGCGCTGGTTCGTCCGGCGGTTCCCCGGCGTGGTCGAGCGGATGACGGAGAACCCGCCGCTGTGGTGGGCGGCGTTGGCCGGTCCCGCGCTGGCGGGGCTGGGCAGCGCGACCGGGTCGGCGGGGCTGCGGCGGACGGGCGCGGTGATGAGCGCGGTGACGGCGGCGGCGATGGCCGACATCGGCTCGCGCAGGCCGGTGCCCGGGGCCAACGACAACCTCAGCGGGGTCGCGGTGCTGATCGCGCTGGCCGAGGCGTTCCGGGCCCGGCCGGTGGAGGGGCTGCGGGTGATCCTGTTCTCGGCGGGCGCGGAGGAGGCGTTGCAGGAGGGTGCGCGCGGGTTCGCCCGACGGCACTTCCCCCGGCTGCCGAGGGAGCGCACCTGGTTCCTCAACCTCGACACGGTGGGGTCGGGCAACCTGGTGATGCTCGACGCCGAGGGCCCGCTACGGATGGAGCCGTACCACGCGGCGTTCGGCGATCTGGTGGCCCGATGCGCGAAGGAACAGGGCGTGCCGCTGCGGCGCGGCCTGCGGTCGCGCAACAGCACCGACGGGGTCGTGCCCAATCGGCACGGCTACCCGACGGCGTGCGTGGTGTCGGTGGACGACGACAAGCTGCTGCCGCACTACCACCTGCCGACGGACCTGCCCGAGCACGTCGACTACGGCTGCGTGGCCGACGCCGCCCTGCTCTCCGAGGCGGTCGCCCGCACCCTGACGGCCGACGCGTAGCCCCTCGCCGGCGAGGGCCCCGACGCGCCGGTCGGAGGCGGTCGCCCGCGTTTCGGCGGCGGACGCGTAGCGGCTCAGCGCAGCGCGGCGGCCTTCCGGGCGAGGGCCTCGACGCGCGCCCAGTCACCCGAACGGACGGCGTCGTCCGGGGTCAGCCAGGTGCCTCCCACGCAGCCGACGTTCGCAAGCGCGAGGTAGTCGGCGGCGGTGTCCGGGGTGATGCCCCCGGTCGGGCAGAACCGGACCTGCGGGAGCGGGCCCGCCAGGGACCGCAGGTAGTCGGGGCCGCCGGCGGCCTTGGCGGGGAAGAACTTCATCGCCGTGATCCCGTGCTCCAGCAGGGCCATGGCCTCCGACGCCGAGGAGACGCCCGCCAGGAACGGCAGGCCGGTGGCGGTCATCGCCTCGCGCAGCGCGTCCGTGCAGCCGGGGCTGACCAGGAAGCGGGCACCCGCGCCGGCGGCGGCCTCGGCCTGCCCGGGGGCGACGACCGTGCCCGCGCCGACGACCGCGTCCGGGACCTCCGCCGCGATCCGCTCGACGGCCTCCAGCGCGGCGGGGGTGCGCAGCGTGACCTCGATCGCCGGCAGCCCGCCGGCCACCAGCGCGCGGGCCAGCGGCACCGCGTCGGCCGCGTCGCGCAGCACGACGACGGGGACGACGGGGCACACGTCCAGCAGTTCTTCGGCGTTCACACGGGCTCCAGTGCGGCGAGTCGGGCGGCGGCCCCCGCCAGGGCGGGGGTCGGGGCGACGATGAGGGCGGTCGGGATGGCGCGCAGGTAGCGCTCGACGGGAGGCTTGGCCTCGAAGCGGCGGCGGAAGTCGCTGCGGCGGAGCGTCTCCCAGACACGGGGCAGGATACCTCCGCCCAGGTAGACGCCGCCGCGCGCGCCGAAGGTGAGCGCCACGTTGCCCGCGAACGCGCCGAGCAGCGCGCAGAACGTCTCCAGCGTCTCGTGGCACAGCGGGTCGGTGCGTCGGGCGCAGATCTGCGCGGCCGTCAGCGGCTCGGCGGCGACCCCGTTCAGCCGGGCCGTCAGCCCGTACAGCCGGGTGAGGCCGTCGCCGGACAGCAGGTGCTCGGCGGAGGCGGTCTCGCCGTCCTCGCGCAGCATCCGGGCGATGCGCAGCTCGCGGTCGGTGCCGGCGGGCAGGTCGACGTGACCGCCCTCGCCGGGGACGGCGACGAGCCGGTCGCCGGCGCGGACCAGCCCGGCGACGCCGAGCCCGGTGCCCGGTCCGAGGACGGCGGCCGGAGCGTCGCCGGCGGGCAGGGACTCCCCCACGGCGCGCAGGTCGCCGGGGGCCAGGGTGGGCAGCGCCAGCGCCAGCGCCTCGAAGTCGTTGATCAGCTCCACCCGGTCGAGGCGCAGGTCGGCGGCGACCTCGGCGGCGCTGCCGGACCAGTGCGCGTTGGTCAGCCGGTACGTGCCGTCGCCGCCGACCGGGCCCGCGACCGCCACGCAGGCGGCGGTGGGGTGGACGTCGCCGGCGTGCCGGAACAGGTAGGTCGAGGCCGCCTCGGCGAGCCCGGCGTGGTCGCGGAGGGCGAGCACCTGGACCCGGCTGGGGGCCTCGCCCGGCGACTGGACGAGACCGAAGCGGGCGTTGGTGCCGCCGATGTCGGCGACCAGCCAGGGCCGTTGCAGCGAGGGCGCGGTCATGACGCGAACACCGCCGCCCCCCGCTCGGCCGGCCCGACCGCCCGGCGGAAGGCCGCGAACAGCTCGCGACCGGTGCCGGCCCACTCGTCGGCGTCGGGGGCGGCCCCGGTGGGCTCCCGCGCGGCGAACTCCTCGTCCGGCACCAGCACGTCCAGCACTCCTCGGTCGGCGTCCAGCCGGATGACGTCGCCGTCGCGGACGCGGGCGAGCGCCCCGCCGGCGGCGGCCTCCGGGGAGACGTGGATGGCGGCCGGGATCGCTCCCGACGCGCCGGACATGCGGCCGTCGGTGACGAGCGCGACCCGATGGCCCCGGTCCTGCAGGACGGCCAGCGGCGGGGTGAGCTTGTGCAGTTCGGGCATGCCGTTGGCGCGCGGCCCCTGGTAGCGGACGACCGCGACGACGTCGGCGTCCAGTTCGCCGGCGTCGAACGCGGCCTGCAGCGCCTCCTGCGAGTCGAACACGCGGGCGGGGGCCTCGACGACGCGGTGCTCCGTGTCCACCGCCGAGACCTTCACGACGGCGCGGCCGAGGTTGCCGCGGACGGTGTGCAGGCCGCCGTGCGCGTCGAACGGGTCGGCGACGGGTCGGAGGACGGTGGGGTCGGCGGACTCGCCGAGGCCGGGCCGCCAGGTCAGCCCGTCCGGCCCCAGCTCGGGCACCGTGCGGTAGTCGGCGAGGGACTTGCCGCCGACGGTGCGGACGTCCTCGTGCAGCAGGCCCGCGTCGAGCAGCTCGCCGATGAGGAACGCCGTGCCCCCGGCGGCGTGGAAGTGGTTCACGTCGGCGGTGCCGTTGGGGTACAGCCGCGTCAGCAGCGGCGTGACCGCCGACAGCTCGTCGAAGTCGTCCCAGGTCAGCTCGATGCCCGCGGCGGCCGCCATGGCGACCAGGTGGAGCGTGTGGTTGGTGGAGCCGCCGGTGGCCAGCAGCGCCACCACCCCGTTGACGAACGCCCGCTCGTCCAGGACCTCGCCGATGGGGGTGTGGGAGGCGCCGAGGGCGGTGAGCTCGGTGACCCGACGCCCGGCCTCGGCGGTGAGGGCCTCGCGCAGGTCGGTGCCCGGGGGCACGAAGCTCGCGCCGGGCAGGTGCAGGCCCATCACCTCCATCAGCATCTGGTTGGAGTTGGCGGTGCCGTAGAAGGTGCAGGTGCCCGGTGAGTGGTACGAGGCGGCCTCGGCCTCCAACAGCTCGTCGCGGCCGACCTCGCCCTGCGCGTACAGCTTGCGGACCTTGGCCTTCCGCGCGTTGGGGAGGCCGGAGTGCATCGGCCCGGCCGGCACCAGGAGGGTCGGCAGGTGCCCGAACGCCAGGGCGCCGATGACCAGGCCGGGCACGATCTTGTCGCAGACGCCCAGCAGGAGCGCGCCGTCGAACATGTCGTGGGCCAGCGCGACGGCGGTGGCCATGGCGACCACGTCCCGGCTGAACAGCGACAGCTCCATGCCGGCGCGGCCCTGGGTGATCCCGTCGCACATGGCGGGGACGCCGCCGGCGAACTGGGCGGTGCCGCCGGCCTCGTCGACCGCCCTCTTCAACACCGCCGGGTAGTCCCGCAGCGGCTGGTGGGCGGACAGCATGTCGTTGTACGCGGAGACGACGGCGATGTTGGGGCTCACCGCACCGCGCAGCCGGATCTTGTCGGTGGGCCCGCAGGCCGCGAAGCCGTGCGCGAGGTTGGCGCAGCCCAACGCGCCGCGCGCGGGGCGTTCGGCCGCGGCGGCGTCCGCGATCCGCGCGAGGTACGCGGACCGGCGGCGGGCGCTCCGTTCGGCGATGCGTTCGGTGACCCGTGCGACCACGGGCTGGGGCAAGGGCGGCATTCGGTCACTCCGGAGGGCGAGGCGACGATCATGGCAAACTATCGCCCACATAGGGAAGTTGTACAAGCGTTCTTATGAACGCTGGGTTACAAAAGCTTGCGAACATGTGCGGGTCGACACACAGAACCCTCCATGATTCACTGTGCGAATGCCGAGACGCCCCTCCACCAGCGGAGAGTTGCTCCGCCTGATCCGTGAGGAGGGTGTCGCCACCCGCGCCGAGCTCGGCCGCCTGACCGGGCTGTCGCGACCGGCCGTCACCCTGCGCGTCACCGAGCTGATCCGGCACGGGCTGGTGGTCGAGCGGCCCGGGGAGCTGTCGTCGGGCGGCCGGCCGCCGGCCCGGCTCCGGTTCAACGCGGCGGGCGGCGCCGTCCTCGTCGCCAACCTGGGTCGACGCCGCGGCCAGGTCGCGGTCTGCGACCTCGGCGGGCGGATCCTCGTCCAGTGCGCCCCCGACCTGCCCGCCGACCGCGGCCCGGAGGCCGTGCTCGAACGACTGCTGGACCACTGGGAGCACCTGCTCGGCAAGGCGGGGCTCGCCCGCGAGAGCGTGCGCGGCGTCGGGGTGGGCAGCCCCGGCACCACCGAGCTGGCCACCGGGGCCCCGGGAGCCCCGCCGATCCTGCCGGGTCCGGGCCGCGACGGCATCGACCTGCGCCCGATGGTGGCCCGCAGGTTCCCGGTGCCGGCGTACCTCGACAACGACGTCAACGTGGCGGCGCTCGGCGAGTACCAGGCGCGCTACCGGGGCCGGATCGAGGACATGCTCTTCGTGAAGCTGTCCACCGGGATCGGCGCCGGGCTGGTCGCGGGCGGCCGGATCCAACGCGGCGCGCTCGGCGCGGCCGGGGAGATCGGCCACATCCCGGTCCGGGACGGCGGCGGCACGCCGTGCCGCTGCGGCAACCTCGACTGCGTCGAGGCGGTCGCGGGCGGCACCGCGCTGGTGGCGCGATCGGGGGCGACCGACCTGGCCGAGCTGGCGGCCCGCGCGAGCGGCGGCGAGCCCGAGGCGGTGGCGCTGGTCCGGGCGGCGGGCCGCCGGGTCGGCGAGGTCATCGCCGCCGCCGTCAATCTGCTCAATCCGGCCGTGGTCGTGCTCGGCGGCGACCTCACCGGGGCCTACGAGCCGCTGATCGCCGGGGTCCGCGAGGTCGTGTACCAGCGGGCCACCGCCCTGGCCACCCGACAGCTCCGGATCGAGCCCAGCATGCTGGGCGACTCGGCGGGCCTGATGGGGTGCGCCGCGATGGTGCTCGACCACATCCTGTCCCCCGCCGCGATCGACGAGACCCTCTCCGCCCGCTGATCGGCCGGGCCCGCCGGGCACCGACCGGAGGGCCGCGCGGTGCGGATGAACGCCGTCGAGGCGCTGGGGACGGAGCGGTGCGGCGTTCCCGGGGTGGACAATCTCGACCTGCCGGACTGTACTTGTGTTCCACGTCACAAACCCGGGGGTCGTTCGGTTGGGGAACTGCACATGTCGACAGTCACGCTCGAATCCGTCAGCAAGGTCTACCCGGGAGGCCGGCGCGCCGTCGCCGATCTCTCGCTGACGATCGCCGACGGCGAGTTCTTCGTCCTGCTCGGTCCGTCCGGCTGCGGCAAGTCCACCACGCTGCGGATGGTGGCCGGGCTGGAGGACATCACCAGCGGCGGGCTCTGGCTGGACGACCGGCCGGCCAACGGGCTGACCCCCCGCGAGCGCAACGTCGCCATGGTGTTCCAGAACGGCGCCCGCTACCCGCACCGGACGGTGTGCGGCGGCGGCGGGGTCCCACGGGAGACCGCGCGGACGGGTTCGGCGGAGGCGGGTCGGGAGCCCGCCGTCCTCCTGATGGACGAGCCGCCGTCCGGCCTCGACGCCGCGCCGCGCACCGTCCCGCGGGCGGAGATCGGCGGGCGGGTCCGCGGGGCGGGCGTCACCACCCTCTACGTGACCCACGACCACGTCGAGGCCCTCGCCCTGGCCGACCGGATCGCGGTGCTGCGCGACGGATTCCTGGAGGACGTCGGCACCCCGACCCAGATCTACGAGAGCCCGGCGACCGCCTTCGTCGCCGCGTTCCTCGGCGCGCCCCGGATCAACCTGCTGTCGGCCGTCCCGGAGGCGGTGCCGGGCGAGGGGGTCGTGCTCGACCTGGGCACGCAGCGGCTGACCGTTCCGTGGGCCGATCCGCGCGCCGAGCATCTCGCCGGCCGCCACGGCGAGCCGGTGATCCTGGGGCTCCGTCCGGACGCGCTGCGGCCCACCGGCGACCCGCATCTGGGGCCGGTGCTGTCCGGCCACATCCGCACGCTGGAGTTCCACGGGCACGAGTGGCTGGCGCACGTCGACGCGGACGTGACGGTCGTGGACGCCGACGCCGTGGGCCGCCGGTCCCGGCCGGCGCGGGCCGTCGCCCCGCAGCCCGTCGTCCCGCAGCCGGGGGGCGTGGCGGGCCGGGCGCTGTCGATGCTGCTCGGCGGGGCCGCCCGGCGCGAGCCCGCGGAGCCGTCCGCGCATCTCGGCGGCCACCGCCCCGAACTGCTCGCCCGGCTGGACTCGCGGGTCGGGTTCGGCCCGGGCATGCTCGTCCACCTCGCCGTCGACCTGGACCGGATGCCGATCTTCGGTGGGGACGGCCGCCGGGTCGACCCCGTGCGACGCTGAACCGTCGGCGGGGGCGGCGGTCCCCTCCCCCGGCCGGTGCGTCACGGGGGACGACAGCGCGACGCCGGACTGTTACTCTCACGCCCGTTGGCAACAGGCCCGTAGGTGTCGGCGGCGGAGGCGGTGGCGGCATTGCCACAGCGAGGCGCGGAGCGCCCCACTTGAGCCTGGACGGCGCCCGGGACGAGACCGCCCGCCGGGAGTTCCACGGTTTCTTCGAACGGCACCATCGCGAACTCGCCCGGCTGGCGTACCTGCTGCTGGGCGACGCCGACGCCGCCGACGACCTGGCCGCCGACGCCCTGGTCGCCACCTGGCGCCGCTGGGACCGCGTTCGCGGCGCCGACCAGCCCCTGGCCTACGTGCGACGGATCGTGGTGAACATGTGCAACAGCCGGCTGCGCGCCCTGGTCCGCGAGCGCGGGAGGCTGTCGGCGCTCGGAGCGGTCGCCGTGGACCGGACCGACGGCCCCGACGTCCCGGCGATGGTCGACGTGCGGGCGGCGCTGCGGCGACTGCCGGACCGCAAACGGGCCTGTATCGTCCTGCGGTACGCCTTCGACCTGTCGGAGCAGGAGACGGCGCGCGTGCTCGGCGTCTCGGTCGGCACGGTCAAGAGCCAGACCTCGCGGGCGGCGGCGGAGCTGGAGCGGGTACTGCGCGGCCGCGGCTCGGCCGCCGACGTCCTGTCGGGACACCGGGCGGGCGCCGTACGGCCGCAGAACCGGCCGGAGAGGGAGGCGTGATGCCCGGGCGGCGCGATCGGCGCACCGAGGAGTCCCTCGCCGCGCTGCGCGACCAACTGTGCGCGGAGGCCGACCGGCACCGGCCCGACACGGCCCGGATGTGGGCCCGGATCGAGGCGGCCCTCGCCGAACCCGAGCCCGAGCCCCTGTCGGTGTCGCCCGCGGAGGACTTCGACGCGCCACCGCCGCACCGCCGCCGGGCCCGTCGCGGCGGACTGTGGGCGGTCGCGGCCGGCTTCGCCACCGCCACGGTGCTGGGCGTCACCTCGCTGGTGGTGCCGGCGATGACCGACCGCGCAGACGACGGCGACGCGGTGACCCTCGGCCGGCAGGGCGTGAGCGGCCCGCCGCCGCCGTCCCCGCCGGCCTCTCCCCTGGCCGGCCCTCCCGTCGAGGGGACCCGGAAGAACACCGAGACGGGTGTCACCGCCCCTTCGACGCCCCGCCCCCGCGCACGCGGCGCGGCGCGCCCCCCGGCGGGCGGCGGCTCGGGCGGCAGCGCGCCGATCCTCGTGAAGGGGTCCCGAGACCGCGACGGCACCGTGTACTGGGCGCGCAACAACGTGACGGTGACGGTGCGCCGCTCGCTGGAGGTCCTCGACGTGGTCGTCCGGATCAGGCGCGACCTGGGGACCGTTCCGGCCCGTGGATGGACGACCCTGCCGAACTCGTCCGTCGGAATCGACACCGATCTGACCCCCGACGCGGTCGTCTACCGCTTCAGCCTGCGCCCCGGACGTCGGGTGGAGCCGGGGACCTACACGTTCGCCGTCCAGTACCGTCCGGGCGGGCGGCATGACGCGTCCGGGGACACCTACGTGGTCCGGGCCGTCGGCGCCGGCGGCGGCGGGGACACGACGGCCGGCGGACATTTCTGACGGACGGCAACCTTTCACCCTCCGGCGTCGACTAGAGGGCGGGACACGAAGCCGCGCACACCGGGGCCACTCCGCATCGCCCCGGTGTTTCCCCTCGGCCTGCCCGCCCGCGGCCCCTGGGCGGGCAGGCCGCCCTTCCCTCCTGCACAGGGCGCTCGCCCGGTTTCGAACCGAGAACCTCCGGAGCCACAATCCGGTGTGCAGACCACCACACCACGAACGCCGTGATCCGGCATCGCGAAGGACGACTCCGCCATTCTCGACGCCGAGTGACGAGTGCAGGAATCGAACCTGCCTGATGCGGTTTATGAGGCCGCCGGATGCACCAGCATCCCTACTCGTCGGGAAGAGCGGAGGGTGTGAGGATCGAACTCACGCAGGTGACCCTGACGACGGCTTAGCAAGCCGCTGCCTTACCGCTCGGCCAACCCTCCGAAACGAAGAACCGCCCTGCCGGACCTGGTCCGGGGGCGGCGCGCGGTGGGCGTGAAAGGTCACGTCCGTCGGCGGCTCCGGGGACCGGGCATGCTGCGGCTGTCGTGCATTCGGTGATGGCTTCGCATCGTTCCGCGCCCTTTCTCTTCCGGCCCCGCCGTTCTCGATGCCCTCACTATGCCCGAGCGCCTTCCGGGCGGGCAAACCATTAAAAGTCAGGCCCGCGACCTTTCGGCGAGGCGCGTGCGCACGACGATGTCGTGGAGCGCGTCGTGCGCTCCGGGCTCCGCCGGGAGGAGCGAGCGTTCGCGTTCGGCCTCGATGCGCTCGGTGAGCGCGACGACGTCCGCGCCCAGCAGGTCGCGTCCGGGGGCGGCGGTCGGCGGCGGGCCCTTCTCGGCGGCCTTCTTGGCCTCGATGAGGTCCGGCAGGTAGTCGGGGCCGTATCGCGGGGCGAGCACCCGCAGGTCCGCCTCGACCTCCCCGGTGCGCATCAGGTGCAGGCCCGTGAGGAGCACCCGGAAGGTGTAGAGCAGCGGCTTGAGCATCCCGCTCTTCTCGTACAGGCTCCACTGATTGCGGGCGAAGCCGAGGTAGTGGTGGGCGTGGTTGCGGGTGACGAGGTCCGGCACCAGCGCCAGCATCTCCTCGTGGACGGGCGAGGTGGCCACGACCAGCGGCGAGGTCAGTTGCTCCAGGACGTAGCCGTTGCGGGTGAGCAGCATCCGGCAGAACTTGGCCACGTCATGGGTGACGACGTCGACCTCGACGTCCATGCCGTCGGACTCGTCCCCCTCGTTCCACATGGCGGTGACCGTCTCGGTGCCGGTGCGGAGGCCGACGACCTCCTCCAGCGGGAGCAGGTGGACGCCGCGCACGTCGACGTCGGAGTCGACCGAGGGGAATCCGTACAGGTGGGCCCCGCTGATGGTGAGGAAGGCGCGCGGGTACGGGTGGGCCCGTTCGACGCGGTCCAGGACCCCGGCGGGCAGGTGCGTCTCGGCGTTCACGAGACCGCCCTGCGCCGGACGGAGATCAGCAGGTCCTCCACGCGGGCCCGGTCGGGCTCGGGCGGCAGCGGGCCGGTGTCGGACGCGGCGTCCATGTCCTTCTCCAGCGCCGCGCGCCAGCGTTCGATCTCCGCCCAGTCCAGCTCACCGCGCCGCACCGCCAGCAGCGGCTCGCGGTACTCGTCGACCCGGACGAGGGGCTCGCCGTGCTCGACCAGGTGACGGCCGCTGATCAGCAGCCGCAGCAGGTGCATCACGTGTTTCCAGCGGGGCTCGCCGCGGTTGCGGTAGTCGCCTTCGAGCTTGCGGAACTGGCTGTCGGCGTACCGGGTGAACGTGCGCTGGGCGTGCCGGGACAGGAAGGCGTCGCGGATCTCCAGCAGCTCCCGCCCCACGTCGGTCACCTGCTCGACCAGCGGCGACCACAGGCATTCCAGGACGGTCGGGTTGGCCGCCAGCGCCAGGGTGCAGAACCGCTCGAACTCCCAGGAGAACCGCTCGGGGTCCGGGCCGTCGACATGGGACGGCGGCTTGTCGAACCCCCAGAACAGCGGCGTCGGCACGACGAACACCCCGCGCCGGTCGATGTCGCTGTCCTCGGTGTCCAGGCCGTACGCCCGCGAGCCGACCACCACCGACAGCACCGTGTGCTCGCGCACCAGTCGTGCGCCCGACATGTCCCCCGTGGTCATGACCCCAGCCTGGCACATCGTGATCGGCCGTGGTGCGTATGCTTCCGCGCGTGCCCGATCCCACGTCCCCCCCGAGCCCGGCACCGACGGCCGATCTGACGGACGCGCTGATCGCGATCGGTCGGGCCGCGCCCGGCGGATCGCCGGACGCCGCGCCGGCGACCCTCTACGACCGGCACGGCGTGCTGGTGATCCGCGTCGGCGAGGTGGTCGTCAAGGCCCACCAGGCCGACCGGGACAACGGCCCCCGGCTGGTGACCCGGATGGCGGCGGCGGCCGAGCTGCCGCATCTCCTGCTGCCGCCCGTCGGCCCCCCGCGCGAGGTGCTGGGGCGGGTGGTGACGGTGTGGCCGTACGGGGAGCCGGTGAGCCCGGACGATCCCCCCTGGGAGGCGGGCGGCGGGCTGCTGGCCCGGCTGCACGCCGCCGCGCCGCCCCCGGTGACCGCGACGCTGCCGCGCTGGGAGCGCCCGGTGCGCGCGGCGGGCGTGGTGGCCCGGATGCGTGCGTTGGACGGCACGGGGGCCGGCGAACGGGAGATCCTGCGGGCCTTCGCGTCCCTGCCGGCCTGGGTGCGGGGCGAGGGTGCGGCCCCGGCTCCCTCCCGTACCGCGCTGGTCCACGGGGACTGGCACCTGGGTCAGCTCGTGGGCGTGGCCGACGGAACATGGCGTCTGATCGACGTGGAGGATCTGGGGGTCGGCGACCCGGCCTGGGACCTGGCGCGCCCGGCGGCGCTGTTCTCCGCCGGGGTGCTGCCCGCCGCGGACTGGGCGCGGTTCCTGGGGGCCTACCGGGACGCCGGGGGCCCCGCCGTCCCGGCCGACGGCGATCCGTGGGACATGTTGGACGTACCGGCGCGAACTTTGGCGATCCAAATCGCCGCCACCTGCGTCATAGTTGCGCGGGCCGAGAGGCGGCCGCTGGACGGGTTCGAGAGCGCGCTCGTCGACACATGCTGGAGAATCGCGGAGAGTGGGGAGTCCTCGGGATCATGATTTGGCCCTATCGTGGTCGAGTCCCGGGCTTCCGTGAGGGAAGGATGTAAGGCCATGCAGTGCCCCAAGTGTCGTGGCACGATGCGGACGTACGACCGCAACGGTGTCCACATCGAGCAGTGTGAGATGTGCCGGGGGATCTTCCTCGACTACGGCGAGCTCGAGGCCCTGACCCGGATGCAGGCGAACTACATGCAGACGCCGCCGCCCCCCGCGGCCGCTGCGCCCGCTCCCGGCTGGGGTGCGGGACAGCAGGTGCATCACCACCACCATCCGCAGCACCCCCAGCACCACTACCGGCAGAAGAGCGTGTTCCACATGCTGTTCTCGACCTGAGCGGGCGCCCTCTGAAGCCCGGCGGCCCACCGGCCGCCGGGCTTCGGCGTCTTCGGACGTCAGCCCGCCAGCGTGCGGCCGACCAGCGCCCGGGCCTCGTCCTGCACGCGGGCCAGGTGGTCGGGCCCCCGGAACGACTCGGCGTAGATCTTGTAGACGTCCTCGGTGCCGGACGGGCGGGCGGCGAACCACGCCCGGTCCGTGCAGACCTTGACGCCGCCGATCGGGGCCCCGTTGCCGGGCGCCTCGGTGAGCACCGCCGTGATGGGGTCCCCGGCCAGCGCGTCGGCCGTGATCTGCTCCGCCGACAGCCCCTTGAGCACGGCCTTCTGCTCACGGGTGGCGGGCGCGTCCACCCGTGCGTAGGCGGGGTCGCCGTGCCGCTCGGTCAGCGCCGCGTACCGCCGGCTCGGCGACTGCCCGGTCACGGCGGTGATCTCGGCCGCCAGCAGCGCCAGGATGATCCCGTCCTTGTCGGTGGTCCACACCGACCCGTCGCGGCGCAGGAACGAGGCGCCCGCGCTCTCCTCGCCGCCGAAGCCCAGTGAGCCGTCCAGCAGGCCGGGCACGAACCACTTGAACCCGACCGGCACCTCGACGAGGGTGCGGCCGAGCGCCGCCGCCACCCGGTCGATCATGCCGCTGCTGACCAGCGTCTTGCCCACCCCGGCGGCCCCCGGCCAGTCGGGCCGGTGGGAGTAGAGGTGGTCGATGGCGACGGCCAGGAAGTGGTTGGGGTTGAGCAGCCCCCCGTCGGGGGTGACGACGCCGTGCCGGTCGGCGTCGGCGTCGTTGCCGGTGGACACGTCGAACGCGTCCCGGTTCTCGATCAGCGACGCCATCGCGTACGGGGACGAGCAGTCCATCCGGATCTTCCCGTCCCAGTCCAGCGTCATGAACCGCCAGGTCGGGTCCGTGTCCGGGTTGACCACGGTGAGGTCCAGCCGGTGCCGTTCGGCGATCTCCCCCCAGTAGGCGACGGACGCGCCGCCGAGCGGGTCGGCGCCGATCCGCACCCCCGCCGCCCGGACGGCGTCCAGGTCCAGCACGGACGGCAGGTCGTCCACGTAGGCGCCCAGGAAGTCGTACCGGCCGGTGGTGTCGGCCCGCAGCGCCCGCTCGTAGGGGATCCGGCGGACCTCCTTGAGCCCGCCGGCGATCAGCGCGTTGGCCCGGTCCTGGATCCAGGACGTGGCCTCGGTGCCCGCCGGGCCCCCGTTCGGGGGGTTGTACTTGAAGCCCCCGTCTCCGGGCGGGTTGTGCGAGGGCGTGACGACCACGCCGTCCGCGAGGCCGTTCGTGCGGCCCCTGTTGTGGGCGAGGATGGCGTGCGAGACGGCGGGCGTGGGCGTGTACCCGTCCCGCTCGTCGATCAGGACGCGTACGCCGCCGGCCGCGAAGACCTCCAGCGCGGACGCCGTGGCGGGCTCCGACAGCGCGTGCGTGTCGGCCCCCAGGAACAGCGGCCCGTCCACCCCCTGCGCCGCGCGGTACTCGCAGATCGCCTGGCTCGTGGCCAGGATGTGGTCCTCGTTGAACGACGCCGACAGCGCCGACCCCCGGTGCCCCGAGGTCCCGAACGCCACCCGCTGGCCGGGCTCCCCGGGATCGGGGTGCCGGGTGTAATAGGCGGTCACCAGCCGCGCCACGTCCACCAGATCCGACGGCCGCGCCGGCCGCCCCGCACGCTCATGCACCATGACGACTCCCTACCCTCTCCGGACCTCCAGGCTAGAGGCGGGGGTCGACGGGCTCCGATTCCAGGGCCAGCACGGCGAACACGGGCTGGTGGACCCGCCACAGCGGCTCGCCGGCGACGAGACGGCCGAGGGCCTCCAGGCCCAGGGCGTGCTCGCGCATCGCCTGGGACCGTTTGCGGCCGAGCCGCCGGTCGCGGAGCCGGTCGAGGTGGACGTCCTCGGTGTAGTCGGGGCCGTAGATGATCCGCAGGTACTCGCGTCCACGGCACTTGAGGCCCGGCTGCACCTTGCGGTCGCCCGGGAGATCGCCGAGGGGCTTGACGACCATCCCCTCGCCGCCCGAGCCGGTCAGCGTCGACCACCACGCGGCGGCCTCCTCGATCGACGCGTCCGCGCCGAGGTCGACGACGTGCGAGCCGGTGGCGGTCAGCAGCCCGGTCGGGTCGGCGGCGCGGAGCCGGTCGGCGACGGTCAGGTGCCACAGGTGGTCGCGTTCGGCGGCGTACACCACACCCTCCCCGGCCAGCACCTGGAACGGGGCCAGCCGGACGCCGTCCAGGCCCTCCACCGGCCAGCAGTAGCGGGCGTAGGCGTCCCGGAACAGCGCGGCGTTGCCGGTCCGCGCGCCGACGCGGTCGCGCAGGTCGGCCACGTCGAGGCCGCGGTCGGCGGCCCGCTCGAGGACGGCCCCGGCGGCGGGCAGCGCGGCCCGCGCGGCGGCCCCGGTGGCGGCGTACTGGGTGCGGATCAGCTCCATGGCCTTGGCCGACCAGGGCATCAGCTCGCAGTCCAGGACCAGCCAGCCGGTGCCCAGCTCGTCCCACAGACCCGCCGCGCCGATCGCGTCGCGCAGCCGTGCGAGCACCGCCTCGTTCCGGGAGCGGTCGGGGAAGAACGCGCGGCCGGTGCGGGTGAACAGCGCCCCGGCGGTCCCATCGGTGACGCCGAACCGGGAGGCGGCGACGTCGACGTCCCGGCAGACGACGGCCACCGCCCGCGAGCCCATGTGCTTCTCCTCGCACACCACCCGGTCCAGCCCCGCCTTGCGGTACTCCGCGAACGCCTCGGCGGGGTGCTCCAGGAAGCCGGGCAGGGTGGAGGTGGCGGTCGGCGCCATCGTCGGCGGCAGGTACACCAGCCAGCGCGGATCGATCGCGAAGCGGCTCATCACCTCCAGGGCGGCGAGCGCGTTCTCCTCCCGCACCGTCACCCGGCCCATCAGCCCGGTCTGCACGCCGTCGAGGTCGAACACGTCGTCGATCTTGAGGACGTCGGTCTCCCGGCGGGAGCCCGCCTCGGGCGCGGTCGTCTCCTCCTCCAGCGGCCGGACGGGCTCGTACCAGACCCGCCGGGCGGGCCGGGAGACCAGGTCGCGCTCGGGGTAGCGCAGCGCGGTCAGCTTCCCGCCGAACACGCAGCCGGTGTCGAGGCAGATGGTGTTGTTGACCCATTCGGGCTCCAAGACGGGCGTGTGCCCGTAGACCACCATGGCGGTGCCCCGGTAGTCCTTCGCCCACGGGTACCTCACCGGGAACCCGTACTCGTCGGTCTCCCCCGTGGTGTCGCCGTACAGCGCGAACGAGCGGACGCGCCCGGAGGACCGGCCGTGGTACTCCTCCTTGAGCCCCGCGTGCGCGACCACCAGCTTCCCGCCGTCGAGCACGTAGTGGCTGATGAGCCCGTCCATGAAGGTCAGCACCCGGTCGCGGAACTCGGCGGGCTCGGCCTCCAACTGCTCCAGCGACTCGGCGAGCCCGTGGGTGACCTTGACGTTGCGGCCCTTGAGCGCCCGGACCAGCTTGTTCTCGTGGTTGCCGGACACGCAGAGCGCGTGGCCCTCGGCGACCATCCCCATGACGAGCCGCAGCACGCCGGGGGTGTCCGGGCCCCGGTCGACGAGGTCGCCGACGAACAGGGCGGTCCGGCCGTCCGGGTGCCGGGCGTCCTCGGCCCGGCCGAGGGGGTCGCGGGCGATCTCGTACCCGAGGTCGGCGAGCAGCTCCTCCAGCTCGGCGCGGCAGCCGTGGACGTCGCCGATGACGTCGAACGGGCCGGTCAGCTCGCGCTTGTCGTTCCAGGACCTCTCGTAGGAGACGGTGGCCGCGTCGATCTCCTCGACGCCGTCCAGCACGTACGACCGCCGGAACTCCCGGCCCAGCCCGCGCAGCCCGCGCTTCAGCTCGCGCCGCTGCCGGGGCACCACGTGCTCGGGCAGGTCCCGGTCGGGGCGGGCGGCGTTGCGCTCGCGCGCCACCTGTTCGGGGACGTCCAGCACGATCGCCACCGACAGGACGTCCTGCTCCTTGGCGAGCCGGACGAGCTGCTGCCGGCTGCGGGGCTGCACGTTGGTGGCGTCGACCACGGTCAGCAGCCCGCGCCGCAACCGCGTGCGGACGATGTGGTGGAGCAGCTCGAACGCGTCGACGGTGGCGGACTGGTCGTTCTCGTCGTCGGACACCATGGCCCGGCACGCGTCCGACGACACCACCTGCGACGGCTTGAAGTGCCTTCGGGCGAAGTGGGACTTGCCCGAGCCGGAGACGCCGACGAGCACCACCAGGCCCATGTCGGGCACCACGATCTCGCGGTTCATCGGGTGAACACTCCCATCTGCGTCGGCGGGCCGACCTCGGGGTCGTCGTCGCCCACGGGCACGTACCGGACGCGGTAGCCGTGCGTGTCGGCGACCCGTGACGCCCAGGCGCGGAACTCCTCGCGCGTCCACTCGAAACGGTGGTCGGGGTGGCGCGTCGCCCCCGGCTCCAGGCCCTCGTAGCGGACGTTGTGCTCCACGTTGGGGGTCGTCACGACGACGACGCGGGGGCGCGCGTCGCCGAACACGACCCGTTCCACGGCCGGCAGGCGGGAGACGTCGACGTGCTCGATCACCTCCATGAGCACGGCCGCGTCGTAGCCGTGGAACCGCTCGTCGGCGTAGGTGAGCGCCCCCTGGAAGACCTCCCACCTCTTGACGTCGCGGGTGCGCGTGAGGAGCCGGTCGAGCCTGCGATGGGCCATCGCGATCGCCCGGTACGACACGTCGGCCCCGCCCACGCCGGTGAAGAAGGGGTCGTTCACCAGTCGGGTCAGCAGCGCGCCCGACCCGCAGCCGAGGTCGATCACACGGGTGGCCTCCTCGGCGTGCAGCACGTCGAGGACGGCCCGGATGCGGCGTTCGGCCAGCGGCGCGGGCGCGGCGGCGGCCTCCGGCTCCGCCGGCTCGGGCTCGGCGGACGTCGGGTCGACGACCGGCGGCTCCTCGTCGATGGGGTCGCGGTCGAGGGCGTCCTCGGGGGCGTCGTCGGCGAGCCGCCCCAGTGCCGTGGCCACCAGGCCCCGCCGGTTCGCGAGGTAGCGGCGGACGATGCGGGCCCGTTCGGGATGCGCGGCCAGCCAGCCCTCGCCCGCCCGGATCAGCTTGTCGACCTCGTCGGGCGCGAGCCAGTAGTGCTTGGCGTCGTCCAGGACGGGCAGCAGCACGTAGATCTGGTTGAGGGCGTCGGCGAGCCGGAGCGTGCCGCGCAGCGTCAGCGCGACGTAGCGGGAGTCGCCCCACTCGGGGAACGCCGGGTCCAGCGGCACCGGGACCGCCTCGACCCGCCATCCCAGCGGCGCGAACAGCGCCTCCGCCAACTCCGGGCCGCCCTTGCAGCGCAGCGACGGCAGGGTGATCTCCAGCGGGATCGCGGACTCCGCCAGCTCGGGCCGGGCGTCGCAGCGGCCCCGCAGCGCGGTGCGGAAGACCCCCGACATGGCCGAGGCGAGCAGCGACGACGCCGCGTAGGGCCGGTCGTTGACGTACTGGCCGAGGGAGAAGTCGGGAGCGTCCCGGCCCCGCGTGCGCACCAGCTTGACCGGATCCACCTCCAGCAGCAGGGCGACGGTGCAGCGCTCGGGGGACGCGTCGGGGTAGAACACGTGCGCCGTGCCGAACGCCTGGGTGAAGGGCTGCACCTTGTCGGGATGCTTGTGGAGGAGATATCCCAGGTCGGTCGCCGGGTTCGCCGTGGTGGTGATCGTCAGTAGCACCGGACAAGTGTCCCGGATCTTCGCGGCGCGCTCACAACCCGTTTTTCCGCCACGGATATTCGGGTGGCGCGGCCGGGTTCCGATCAGCAGAATCGTCCCGACATGAGTCGACATCCACGTAGATCCATCGCCGCCGACACGGTGGCCGTCCTCGACCGCGGCGCCTACACCGCCCCCTCCGGACGGACGGTGTCGATCGCCGACGCCGTGGAGCGGTCCGTCCGGGGCACCCGCCTGTACCGGCCCGACGAGCTCACCGGGCCCGCCCGGTCGGCGCCCGGGCCGACCACGATCGAGGTGACGGAGGAGACCACCCTCGCCGCCGCCCGCCGCTTGACGCTCCTCGCCGCCGACGAGGTCGCCTGCCTGAACTTCGCCTCCGCGAAGAACCCCGGCGGCGGATTCCTCAAGGGCGCCCACGCTCAGGAGGAGGGGTTGGCGAGGTCTTCGGGCCTGTACGCGTCACTGCGGGCGGCCCCGGAGTTCTACGAGTTCCACCGTGCGCAGGGCGACCTGCTCTACAGCGACCACCTGATCTACTCGCCCGGCGTCCCGGTCTTCCGCGACGACTCCGGAGGTCTGCTCCCCGAGCCGTACGAGGTCGCGTTCCTGACCTCGGCCGCGCCCAACCGGGGCGCGATCCGCGACCCGGCGCAGATCGAGCGGATCGGCGAGGTGCTGCGGGGCCGGGCGGCCAAGGTGCTGGCCGCCGCCCACGACCAAGGGCATCGACGGTTGGTGCTCGGGGCGTGGGGCTGCGGGGTGTTCCGCAACGATCCGGCGGAGGTCGCCGCGACGTTCGCGGGGCTGCTGCTGGACGGCGGCGTGTTCGCGGGCCGCTTCGACCACGTGGTGTTCGCGGTCTGGGACACCGCCCCCGGCGCGCCCCGCCACGCGGCCTTCGCCCGGACGTTCCCGGACGCGGTCTCCGCGTAGCGGGGTCGTCCGCTCAGACCTCGGCGAGCAGCTCGGAGGCCAGCAGTTCGAGGTGGTCCAGGTCGTCGAGGTCCAGGATCTGGAGGTACACGCGCTCGGTCCCGAAGTCGGCGAGCCGGCCGAGCTTGTCGCGGATCTCGGCGGGCGTGCCCGCCAGCCCGTTGACGCGCAGCTCGGAGACCTCCCTGCCGATCGTCTCGGCGCGCCGCGCGACCTCCGCGTCGGTCCGGCCGCAGCAGACCACCTGCGCGGCCGAGTAGATCATCGGCTCGGTGCGGCCCGCCTCCTCGCAGGCGGCCCGCACCCGCTCGTAGGCGGCCCTCGTCTCGTCCTCCGGGCGGAGCGGGACGTTGAACTCCCGGGCGAACCGCGCCGCCAGCCGGGGCGTGCGCTTCGGGCCGACCCCGCCGATGAGCACCGGCGGGCCGCCGG
Source organism: Thermomonospora umbrina (assembly GCF_003386555.1). Taxonomy (GTDB): domain Bacteria; phylum Actinomycetota; class Actinomycetes; order Streptosporangiales; family Streptosporangiaceae; genus Thermomonospora; species Thermomonospora umbrina. Next base: position 768,873 of record NZ_QTTT01000001.1, read on the forward strand.
GCCGCACGGGCTTGGGCAGCGCCGGCGAGTCGATCAGCCGGTGGTGGTCGCCCTCGAACGTGAAGGTCTCCCCCACCGGGGTCCGCCACAGCCCGGTGATGATCTCGAGCTGCTCCTCCAGCCGCTCGAAGCGCTCCCCCAGACCGGGGAACGGGATGCCGTAGGCGGTGTGCTCGGCCTCGAACCAGCCGGTGCCGATGCCGAACTCGACCCGTCCGCCGCTCATCTCGTCGACCTGGGCCACCGCGATGGCCAGCGGACCCGGATACCGGAACGTGGCGGCGGTCATGAGCGTGCCGAGCCGGATCCGGCGGGTCTCGCGGGCCAGCCCGGCCAGCGTGATCCAGGCGTCGGTCGGCCCCGGCAGCCCGGTCACCCCGCCCATCTTCAGATAGTGGTCGGAACGGTAGAAGGCGTCGAAGCCCAGGTCCTCGGTCGCCCGGGCGACGCGCAGCAGCGTGTCGTAGGTGGCCCCCTGCTGGGGCTCGGTGAAGATTCGCAGACGCATGCGTCCCATCCTCATACGCGCCTAGATCCTTCCACGCAGGGGGCCCCGCCGGTGGGCGTCAGCCGTCGGACCCGCACTCGCGCCGGCGCGACCGGCCCGTCCGGTACAGCACCAGGCCCGTTCCGGCCAGGCCGAGCCCGGCGGCGGCCAGCAGCGCGGCGTTGGAGCCGGTGTTCGGCAGCGCCCGCGGGTCGCGGGGCAGGTGCCGGCCGCGGCCGTCGTCACCGGGCTTGGGCGCGCGGCCCCCGCCGTGGTGGTCGTCGTCGCGCCACTGCGGCGCGGTGCGCGGCGCGGCGTGCCGGATCTCGGTACGGGTCCCGGCCTTGTTGTTGGACTTGGTGACCTCCGGCGTGGTGGTGACCGCCGCGCTCCGCACCCGGACGAGGTCGCCCGCCTTGGCGGCCTTCCCCGGCCGGACCTTCACCTTGAAGGTCTTCTTCGCGCCCGACGGCAGGGTGCCCGCGTCGCACGCCCAGGTGCCGCCCTTGCGCCGGCAGTCGGTGCCGTCCTTGAGCATGTGCAGCGGGGCCTTCGAGCGGATCGCCTCGGTCACCCGCACGTTCTTGGCGGGCGACGGGCCGTCGTTGCCGACCGTCACCTCGTAGGCGGCGGCCTCCCTCGGCTGAACGGTCTTCGGCCCCTCGACCTTCACCCAGACGTCGGCGGTCTTGGCCACGCGCACCTTGGGAAGCGGCCGGGTGATCTGGGCCTTGCCGTAGGTGACGGTGACGGTGCCGTCGATCTTGCGACCCACCGCCTGCTTCCCGGAGATCTTCGCGGTGATCCCTCCCTTGCGGACCTGCCCCGGCTTGAGGCGGCCCAGGTCGCAGACCACGGTCCGCCGGCGCAGCGAGCAGTCGCGGCCCCGTGGAACGTACGTCAGACCCCGGTGCAGCGGCACGGCGAGGTGGGCGGACGAGGCGAGCTGCGGCCCGCCGTTCTTGACGGCGTAGGGCCAGGTGTAGGTGCCCCCGGCCAGCAGCGGGGCCTTCGGCGCCCGCATCCGGACCCGCAGGCTCGCCTGCGTCGCCGGGTCGCGCGGCGGTCCCAGCACCGGCCCGTCGGCACGTGCGGCCTGCGGATGGGCGGACAACGGGATCGCCGCGGCGATCGCCGCCGCGGCGAGGACGGCAAGGCCGCGCGCGCCGATCCGGCTCGCGTTCTCGATCATTACGGTCTCCCCTGACCAGTGGATACGGCAGTCCTTGTTGTAGCCGCCCGAACGACGCCGCGTCCGCGCACCGCTACCCGGCGTGAGGTCAAGGTTCGATCAATCTTGTCGTGTCCAAAGGGTTACCGTGCGCGACCCCGAGGGCCAGAACCACCTGTTGACCGGGGCTCCGAGGGCCTTTGCCCTGTCATGGTGGAGGGTGTTCCGAGAGCCTCAAGGGGAGCGGCGATGAGCGTGTTCGGCATCGATTACGCGTGGGGACGACCGGGTGTCGCCGCGTTGAAGCGGGCCGGGGCGAAGTTCGTCTGTCGCTACGTCTCGCACGACACCACCGGCAAGAACCTCACCCGCAAGGAGGCCGACGAGCTGTCGGCCGCCGGGCTGTGGCTGGTGGTCGTCTGGGAGACGACCGCCCGCCGCGCGCTGTCGGGCCGGTCCGGCGGGGCCGCCGACGCCGAGGACGCCGACCGCATGGCGCGGGCGTGCGGGATGCCCCCCGAACGGCCGATCTATTTCGCGGTGGACTTCGACGCGTCCAGCGCCCAGCAGGACCGGATCAACGCCTATCTGGACGGCGCCGCAGGGGTCATCGGCCGCGAGCGGGTCGGCCTCTACGGCGGCTACGGGCCGGTCAAGCGGTGCCTGGACGCCGGCAAGGCCACCTGGGCCTGGCAGACCTACGCGTGGTCGAAGGGCCGGTGGGACCGGCGGGCCCACATCCAGCAGTACTCCAACAGCCATGAGCTGAACGGCGTGAGCGTCGACTACAACCGCGCGGTCAAGGGCGACTACGGGCAGTGGCGCGTCGGCGAGACCCCTTCGGAGGATGACATGCCCGATTACGTGTCCGTGGGGGCCGCGGCGGGCCAGGCGCTGCCCGGCGGCGCGTGGACCACCCTCGCCTGGGACATCGAGTACTCCGACACCACCGGGCAGCACGCCGACGGCGGCGGCCCGGCGCTGTTGAGCGGTCCGGCCAGGTACGCGCTGACCGTCTCGGTCACGCTGCGCGACCTCCCGGCCGGCGCCCGGGTGCAGGCGCGGGCGATCGAGGTGAGCGCCGACGACGCGGCGAGGTTCGCCGCGGGCCCGGTGCAGCAGTACATCGGCGCGGGGACCGACGTCACCTCGCTGCTGTACGGGCTGCCCGCCGACACCATCGACGGCAAACGGCGGCTGCACTTCCAAATTCACCATGACGCCACCGGGCAGGCCACGGTCACCGCCGCCACCGCCAAGTTGCTGTACTGGCGTGACTGAGGGATTGCCCGCCGCAGCACGGCCCATGGTCGTCCGCCGGCTTTACTCGGCTCATGAGCACTCGGAACCGTGCGCGGTTGGCCTACAAGCTCCGATACGCGGCGCGACGCCCCCGGTCGATCGTCCCCTACACCCGGAGGCTGGCCCGGGACACCTGGCTGCGGCTGCGGACCCGCGACCATGTGGGCTACTACCGCGCCGTGATGCGCTCGGACACCGCCCGGAGCGCCGACGGGGCGGTGGGGACGCCGACGCACGACCGGTGGCTGGCCCTCGGGCGGATGCAGTTCGACTACCTCGCCGACCACGGTCTGCGGCCCGAGGACCGGATGCTGGAGATCGGCTGCGGCAATCTGCGCGCGGGGCGGCTCTTCATCGAGCATCTGGACACGGGTCACTACCACGGGGTGGACATCTCCCCCGACATCCTGTTCGCCGCGCAGGAGACGCTGGTCCGGTACGGGCTGCAGGACAAACTGCCGCATCTGACGCCGGTCCGGGACCTGCGGCTGGACTTCCTGCCCGACGGGCTCTTCACGGTGATCCACGCGCACAGCGTGTTCTCGCACAGCCCCCTCGAGGTGATCGACGAGTGCCTGGCCCACGTCGGCCGGCTGCTGGCTCCGGACGGCTTCTTCGACTTCACCTACAACGAGACCGAAGGGGCCGAGCACCACGTCCTGCGCGAGGACTTCTACTACCGGGCCGCGACGCTCATCGCCCGAGCGGAGGCGCACGGCCTGGTGGCCCGGCCGATGGACGACTGGCGCAAGACCGGCCACAAGCAGTCCAAGCTGCGCGTCGCCCGCCCCGGGCAGGGGACGGTGTCGCCCTGACTCACCACGAGTCGTCGGTCAGCTCCCCGGCCAGCCGGGCGGCGTGATGCAGCAGACGGGCCTGGATCTCCAGTTGGTCGATGATCCGCCGCTGCTGCTCGCGGATGTCGTGCAGCACCAGGGCGACCCCGACCGCGAACGGGGCGACCACACCCGCCAGCCCGGCCCCGGCCACCACCACGACGGCGCCGGCGTCGCCCAGTGCCGCCACGGCGAGGCCGCCCGCGCCGGCGGCGACCGCCGCGACGGCCAGCAGGCGGCAGCACCGCGGAAACCGTGCGGCTGAGGGCATGCTGGCACTTCCTTCGGGAGGCGATGGCACTGACGGCCATCGATACTGAGAGTCTTCCCTCGTGTCAAGTACTGTAACAACCAGTCACTTCCGGCAATGTTCTGACCAGCGAATTATTACTTCGAGGTAAGAGTCGACTAACCCCCGCCGTCCTCCCCGCACCGGGGCGGACCGTCGACCGACGGTCATCGACGGCGTCGCGGGGAGGCGCTCCCGGTCTCGCCGTACAGCGCGCGCAGGAACGCCAAGGCGACCCGCCGCCGCTCCCCCGAGTCGGCGCGCAGGTCGGCGAAGTAGTCGTCCAGCTCCGCGAGCTCACGGACGACGGTGTCGATGTCGGGCCCTTCCGCGCCCGGGACCTGCACGGGTTCGCGTCCCTCCCCGATGCGTACCAGATCGCCGGGCTGCCAGCCGAGGGCGGACTCCACCGCTCCCCGGGTCCGCGCCTGTGGCCACCGCCCTCCCGACTCCAGGTTGTACACCGTCTTCACGGTGACCCCGGCCCGCTCGGCGAGCTGCTCCTGCGTCAGCCCGAGGGAGCCGCGCCGCGCGACCACGTACTTGGCGACCCGCTCGCGATCCACCTGCCCAGCCATGCGCTCAGCATGCCGGAAAAAGTCAGGAACATCTAGTAAAGCAACCCGGAAGATTTTCTTCCCCGACCCAGCGTCCGGCGCTCACGATCCCCGCATCGGGCCAGAGGTGCTCCATTCGGCCGACGTCAACAAAATTTCTGATTATTTCTGGTTCAGATGGCAATACTTACCGGTAGATGACGATCAACCCTCCGCCCGACCACCCGGAACACCCCGGTTGCGGGACCGACGGCGAGGGAGAGAGGGGGTCGGTATGAGCGGGCAGACCGCTGCCGTCGAGCTGGCCATATCCGAGTTGCGTCGGGGCCTGGAAGTGGGGATGGCGAACGTCGAGGGGCAGATCGCCCTGCTGCACCAATTGCAGGACCATCACGAGCGCCGGGTGGACGAGCACGCCCGGCTGCTCGACGAACTCGGCGAGAGGATCACCGCCGCCGAGCGCGACCAGGTGACGCGGGGCCAGTTGGAGACCCGGTTCCGCCACACCGTCGCGCTGCTCGGCCTGATCGTCACCGCCGCCTCCGTGGTGGCGACCACCGTCCTGGCCGTCCTCACCTGAACGTGGCGGCGGGACGGCGGGACGGCCGGAACGGGGGCGCGGAGCGACGATCAGCCGGGGATCAGGGTCGCCAGGAGCTCGACATGATGGGTCATGGGGAAGGCGTCGAACGCTCGCAGTGACTGGAGCGTCCAGCCGCACTCGCCGAAGTAGGCGAGGTCCCGGGCCAGCGTCGCGGCGTCGCACGACACGTACGCGATCTTCCGTCCGGCCAGCTCGGCCACGCGCTCGACCACCTGGCGGCCCGCCCCGGTGCGCGGCGGGTCCAGCAGCACCACGTCGGCCCGCACGCCGCCCTCACGTTCGCGGGCGGCGCCGCGCCCGGAGCCGCCCCGGCCGGGACGCCCGGCGCCGGCGGGCCGGCGCTCGCGGCCGAACTCCAGCTCGGCGATGACGTCCTCGACGCGGCCCTGCTCGATCGACACGTTCCGCAGGTCCTTCAGGTTGAACCGGGCGTCCCGGACCGCCTGGGTGTCGGACTCGACCGCCACCACCAGTCCGTCCCGGCCGACCCGATCGGCCAGCGCGCCGGCGAAGAGCCCCACGCCGCAGTACAGGTCCAGGGCGAGCTCGCCGGGCTTGGGCTCCAGCGCGGCCAGCGCCGCGTCCACGAGGGCCTGAGCCGCCCCCGGATGGACCTGCCAGAACCCGCCGCCGCTGACCTGCCAGAGCCGGCCGGCGGCCTCCTCGCGGACGTAGGGCATCGTGGAGCCGGGCACGCCGCGTCCGCGCAGCAGCCGCACCGGGACGTCGAGCCGGGGCACCTTCACCGACCGGCGCCCGCCGCCCCGCGACCGGGTGGCCCGCTCGCGCAGCGCGACCAGCCGGTCGCCGGTGGCGGCCGAGACGATGCCCTCCACCGTGGCCGCCCCGGGCCAGCGCTTGCGCTCGATGCCCATCATCTCCACGCCGGGGTGGGCGATCAGGCATTCGTCGATCGGCTCCACCTGGTGGGAGCGGTGCCGGCGCAGCCCGACCACGCCGTCGTCGCGGACCGCGAACTGCACCCGGGTCCGCCAGCCGAGGCCGGGGCCGCGCGCGGCCATGACGTCCTCGTCGTGGTGGGGGTCGGGGACCTCCTCGACCACCACGGTGCGGTCGATGCCGGCGAGCCTGCGGAGCTGCTCCTCCACGACGGCGGCCTTCAGCCGCCGCTGGGCGGCCAGGGACGCGTGCTGCCAGTCACAGCCGCCGCAGCGGCCGGGGCCGGCGAACGGGCACGGCGGCACCACGCGGTCGGGCGACGCCTCGAGGATCTCCACGGCGTCGGCGCGCAGGAAGTTGCGGGTGACCTCGGTGACCCGGGCGCGGACCCGTTCCCCGGGCAGGGTGTGGCGGACGAACACCACCCGCCCCTCATGGCGGGCGACGCACCACCCTCCGTTGGCCACCGCCCCGATTTCGAGTTCGAGAACGTCCGGAATCGAAGGGTCAAGGCCGAGATCAGTCACGTTCCGAAACGATACCGTCGTCGGGACGCGCTCGATCCTCCTGCGGGCCCCCCTGATAGGGGCGGCGCACCGAACCGGGCGCCGCGGGCTCGGGCCGACCCCTGAGTCGGTCGGAGGAGGCCAGTTGCCAGGGCACGCTGGTGACCATCACCCCGGGCACGAACAGCAGCCGGCCCTTCATGCGCAACGCGCTCTGGTTGTGGAGCAGGTTCTCCCACCAGTGGCCGACCACGTACTCCGGCACGAACACCGTCACCACGTCGCGAGGGCTGCGTCGCCGCACGTTCTTGACGTAGTCGAGGACCGGGCGGGTGACCTCGCGGTACGGGGAGTCCAGGATCTTCAGCGGCACCGGCAGGTTGAGGGAGTCCCACTCGTCCCGCAGCCGGGCGACATCGTCGGCGTCGACCGCGACGGTGACCGCCTCCAGCGACGAGGGCCGGGTCGCGCGCGCGTACGCCACCGCCCGCAGCGTGGGCTTGTGCAGCTTGGACACCAGCACGATCGCGTGGTTGCGGGCGGGCAGCACGACGTCCTCGCCGGTGGGCTCCAGCTCCCTGGCCACCATGTCGTAGTGCCGCCGGATGCCCTTCATCAGCACGAACAGCACCGGCATGGCGATGCAGACGATCCAGGCCCCGTTGGCGAACTTGGTGATCAGCACGACGACCAGCACGAAGCCGGTGACGGTGCCGCCGATCGCGTTGATGATCCGGCTGCGGTGCATGTGGGCGCGCACCCGCGGGTCGGTCTCGGTGCGCAGGTGCCGGTTCCAGTGCCGCACCATGCCGATCTGGCTGAGGGTGAACGACACGAACACGCCCACGATGTACAACTGGATGAGCTTGGTGACCTCGGCCTGGAACGCGTACACCAGCAGCCCCGCCATGGCCGCCAGGATCAAGATGCCGTTGCTGAAGGCCAGCCGGTCGCCGCGGGTGTGGAGCTGGCGCGGCAGGAACCCGTCCCGGGCCAGGATCGAGCCCAGCACGGGGAAGCCGTTGTAGGCGGTGTTGGCCGCCAGGAAGAGGATCAGCGCGGTCACGGCGGCGATGTACAGGAACGCGATCGAGCCCTCCCCGAACACCGCCGAGGCGACCTGGGTGAGGATCGGCTCCTGGACGTACTCGTCGCCGACCGGGGTGCCGTCGCGCAGCAGGTCGTGCGCGGGGACCTCGGCCACCCGCACGTCCGAGGCCAGCGCCAGCGCGATCACGCCGCAGAACATCGAGACCGCGACCAGCCCCATCATCAGCAGCGTGGTGGCGGCGTTGCGGCTCTTGGGCTTGCGGAAGGCGGGCACGCCGTTGCTGATCGCCTCGACCCCGGTGAGCGCCGCGCAACCGGACGAGAACGCCCGCAGCAGCAGGAACAGCACCGCGAAGCCCGCCAGGTCGGCCTGCTCGGGCCGGATCTCCAGGTCGGCGGTGGGGGCGCGCAGATCGTCGCCCGTCCCCAGCCGGACCATCCCGAAGACGATCATGGCCAGGACGCCGACCACGAAGCCGTAGGTCGGGATGGCGAAAAGGGTGCCGGACTCGCGGACGCCGCGCAGGTTCATCACGGTGAGCAGCGCGATGATGCCGACCGCCGTGACGACCTTGTTCTCCCCGATCCAGGGGACGGCGGAGCCGATGTTCTCCACGCCGGCGGACACCGACACCGCCACCGTGAGCACGTAGTCGACCAGCAGGGCGCTGGCCACGGTGAGGCCCGCGCCCTGCCCCAGGTTGGTCATGGCGACCTCGTAGTCGCCGCCGCCGCTGGGGTAGGCGTGCACGTTCTGCCGGTACGAGGCCACGACGACGGCCATCAGCAGCACGATGGCCAGCGCGATCCAGGGGCCGTAGCTGTAGAACGACACGCCCGCCACGGCGAGCATCATCAGGAGCTCTTGCGGAGCGTAGGCGACCGACGACAGTGGGTCGCTGGCGAAGACCGGCAGTGCGATCCGCTTGGGCAGCAGTTGCTCGTGCAACTGACCGCTGCGGAGCGCCCGCCCTACGAGGAACCGTTTCGCGACGTCCGGAACCTTCGACACGAGGAGGAGCCTAACCCCTGCCGCCGACGAATCCGTCGGGCGGGACCGGTGGGTCGAGCGGCGCGGGCGATTCGGATGATTCGGGTGGCGCCGCCTTCCCGGAACGTCCGCGGGGTATGACACCGTGCGACTGATGTGTAGGTTTCAACCCGTCAGGGATCTTCGACGGAGCATGGTCCCTGGACTGCCGGGGAAGGGACGGCCGTGCATATCGTGATCATGGGATGCGGGCGGGTGGGCTCGACGCTCGCCCACATCCTGGAGGACAAGGGTCACTCGGTGGCCATCATCGACCAGAGTCCCGAGGCGTTCCGGCGGCTGCGCGGCGGCTTCCGGGGCCGCCGGGTGACGGGTTTCGGGTTCGACCGCGACGTCCTGGAGGAGGCGGGCATCGAGCAGGCCTCCGCCTTCGTGGCCGTCAGCAGCGGCGACAACTCCAACATCATCTCCGCCCGGGTGGCGCGCGAGACGTTCGGCGTGGACAACGTGGTGGCGCGCATCTACGACCCCCGGCGCGCCGAGGTCTACCAGCGGCTCGGCATCCCGACGGTGGCGACCGTGCGGTGGACCGCCGACCAGATGCTGCGCCGGCTGCTGCCGGACGGGGCGCTGCCGCTGTGGCGCGACCCGACCGGCGAGGTCATGCTGGCCGAGCTGAACGTGGCCGACTCCTGGGTCGGCACCAAGGTCATCGCCTTCGAGGAGGCGGTGCGCACCCGGGTGGCGTTCCTGTCGAGGATGGGGGAGGCGATCGTGCCGGACTCCGACACGGTGATCCAGGACGGGGACGTGGTCCACGTCATGGCCCGCTCGGACGACAAGGAGCGGCTCAACGCCGCGGTGGCGCAGCCTGCGGACGGGAGCCGATGATGCGGGTCGCGATCGCCGGCGCGGGGGCCGTGGGCCGCTCGATCGCCCAGGAGCTCCTGGAGAACGGCCACGAGGTGCTGCTCATCGACAAGGACCCCAAGGCCATCAAGGTCGAGGTGGTGCCGCGCGCCGAGTGGCTGCTGGCCGACGCCTGTGAGATCGCCTCGCTGGACGACGCGGCGCTGGGGCGCTGTCATGTGGTGGTGGCCTCCTCCGGGGACGACAAGGTCAACCTGGTGGTCTCGCTGCTGGCCAAGACCGAGTACGGGGTGCCGCGCGTGGTGGCCCGGATCAACCACCCCAAGAACGAGTGGCTGTTCAACGAGTCCTGGGGCGTGGACGTCGCGGTGTCCACCCCGCGCCTGCTGTCGGCCCTGGTCGAGGAGGCCGTCAGCGTCGGCGACCTGGTCCGGCTGATGACGTTCCGGCAGGGCGAGGCCAACCTGGTGGAGCTGACCCTGCCGGAGGACGCACCGCTGGGCGGCGAGCGGGTGGGCTCGGTCGCCTGGCCGCGCGACACCGCGCTGGTGGCGATCCTGCGGGAGGGCCGGGTGCTGGTCCCCACACCCGACGACACCCTGGAGGCCGGCGACGAGCTGATGTTCGTGGCCAGCCAGGACGTGGAGGACGAGCTGGCCGAGCTGCTGTCGGCGCACTGAGGCGTCGAGCCGAGGACGGGTCAGGCGGGGGGCGTGCCCTGGAGCGGGGTACGGCCCCTGGCCAGCACCCAGACCATGGCGGCCAGCGCGGCGACCTGCAGCGGCCAGCCGAGGGCGATCTTGGTGGCGCCCAGCCAGCCGACCTGACCGGCCAGGTACAGCGGGTACTGCACGATGACCCGCACCGCGCAGGGCACGATCAGGATCAGGGTCAGGCGGGAGCACAGCCGCACGATGCCGGGGTCGGAGCGCCAGGCCGTGGGATCGCCGGTGACCGACCCGATGATGAAGCCCACGACCGGCCAGCGCACCAGCACCGAGAGGGTCATGCCGCCCGCGTAGACGGCGTTGTAGAGGATCCCGGGGAGGAACGCGTCCTCGGCCTTGCCCGAGCGCAGCGCGAAGAACGCGGCGATGCCGATGCCCATCAGGCTGTTGAGCACGAACTGGGGCGTGGAGCGCTGCACCACCCGGATCACCAGCAGCACCACGGCCGCCACGACCCCGACGGCCAGCGCGGCCTTGAGCCGGTCGGAGAGCACGTAGGTGAGGGTGAACCCGATCGTCGGGACCGCCGCCTCGACCATGCCGCGCACGCCGCCCAGCGCCTTGGTCAACTGGGCCCGGACGGCGGCCTCGACCGTGTCCTGGGTGACGGGCGCGTCGCCGGCGTTCTTCGCCCCGGGGGCGGCGGTCTCGCTCACGGTGGTCCTCCGGTCGGCCGCGGCGGGCCCGGTGGCCCGTGCCTCCGGCTCGTTCACGCGCCGCCCCGCAGCTCATAGCGCGGGTTGAACATGGTCTTGCGGCCGTCCTGCACGCTGACCAGGCCCTCGGCCCGGAGCCGACGGCCCGGGTCGATGCCGGCGATCTTCCGGCGCCCCAGCCAGACCAGGCTGATGACGTCGGTGCCGTCGTAGAGCTCGGCCTCCAGCGCGGGGGCGCCGCCTCGTGGTCGCAGCGTCACGGTTCGTAGCGTACCCGCGACACACGCCCGGGTGCGCTCGGCGCACCCGGCGATCGGTGTGGCGCCCTCCTGGCCGGTGCTCTTCTGCAGCTCCTCGGCCTCGAGCTCGTCCCGTCCCGCGGCCAGACGGCGCAGGAACCGCTTCAGACCCCGCTCGCGGGACGGCTGGGTCCCGCCGTCCGGTCCGGCGGCCGACTCGACCGGCACCTCGTCCATGATTGACAGGCTAAGGCACCCGATGCCCGAGACGAACCGCTCGGCGCGAGGAGATCGTCGGCCGGGTCCGGCCGTACCCCCCGCGAGGCCGCTCACAGGTACCGCAGCCACAGGTAGGGGACGCACAGCGCGACGGTGATCAGGGTGACGACGACGCCGTACTTGGTGAAGTGCCAGAAGCTGATCGGATGGCCGTTGCGGGCGGCGATGCCGAGCACCACGACGTTGGCGCTGGCCCCGATCGCCGTGGCGTTGCCGCCCAGGTCGGCCCCGAGGGCCAGCGACCACCACAGCACCTGGCCGTCGGGGCCCGCGTTCTCCACGAGTTCGGCGACGATCGGGCTCATGGTCGCCACGTAGGGGATGTTGTCGACGATCGCGGACAGGCCCGCCGACGCCCACAGCAGCAGCATCGACGCGAAGGCCAGTCTTCCCTCGGTGGCCTCCACGGCGGACTCGGCGACGTTCCCGATCACGCCGGTCTCCACCAGCCCGCCGACCATGACGAACAGGCCCATGAAGAACACCAGGGTGGGCCACTCGACCTCTTCGAGGGCCTGCTCGGTGGTGACCTTGGTGGCGGCCACCAGCAGGCCGGCGCCCAGCAGCGCCACGACCGAGGGCTCGTAGTGCAGGACCGGATGCAGCACGAACGCCACGACCACCACGCCCAGCACCGCCAGCCCCTGCACGAGCAGCCGCCGGTCGGTGATGGCCTCGCGCTCCTCCAGCTCCATCACCTCGGCCGCCAGCTCCGGGTCGTACCGGAACGCGGAGCGGAACAGCCACCGGCACAGCAGACAGAACACCGCCATCAACAGCACCACCAGGGGCGCGAGATGGACGAGGAAGTCGTTGAACGCCAGGTTCCCCCGGCTGGCGATGATGATGTTGGGCGGGTCGCCGACCAGGGTGGCGGTGCCGCCGATGTTGGACGCCATCACCTCGGCGATCAGGTACGGCACCGGGTTGAGGGCCAGCCGCTCGCAGACCAGGAACGTGACCGGCGCGATCAGCAGCACGGTGGTGACGTTGTCCAGCAGCGCCGAGGCCACCGCGGTGATCAGCACCAGCATGACCATCAGCCGATAGGGCCGGCCCCGGGCGCGTTTGGCCGCCCAGATCGCCACGTACTCGAACACCCCGGTCTGCCGCAGCGACGAGACGATCACCATCATGCCGAGCAGGAGGAAGACGACGTTCCAGTCGACGCCGCTCTCCTCGGAGAAGAACGCCTTCTCCGCGTCGGTGATGTGCAGGAGCAGCATCAGGGCGGCCCCGCCGAGCGCCACGGCGGTGCGGTGGATCCGCTCGGAGGCGATCAGAACGTACGCGGTGGCGAAGATGACGATCGCGGCGGCGGCGCTCACCGGGGACCTCTCGGTCGGGGACTCGGGACATGTGTGTCGCACTGCCGACCAGGCTTCCCGGCGCACCTCCGCACACCCTAGCGGGACCGGGCGCGGGCGTACCGCGGCGGGAGGAGTAGCGTCGAGACGTGCTCGCTCGCGATCTCGCCCGGCCCTTTCCCGTCCTCGGTCTGGACGGCGACGCCATGGACGCCGCCCGGTTGATGGTGGAGCGCGGGCTGCCCGGTCTGATCGTCGTGGACGACGATCAGCATCCGGTGGCGGTGCTGCCCGGCTCGCAGATCCTGCGCTTCGTCGTTCCCCGTTACGTGCAGGACGACCCGACGCTCGCGCACGTGTACGCCGAACGGCAGGCCGACCGGTTGTGCGAGCGGCTGCGCGGGCACACCGTCCGCGACCTGCTGCCCGACGACCCGTCACGGCCGCCGGTGGTGGAGGGCGACGCGACCGTCATGGAGATCGCCGCGTTGATGGCGGGGGCGCGCAGCCCCCTGGTCGCCGTGGTGGAGTCCAAGGGCGGACCGAGGCCGCCGATGATCGGCGCGATCTCGGTGGCCGACCTGCTGCGGCGACTGCTGCCGAAGGGGGATGAGCATGGAACCGGTTCCTGAGGACTGGGAGCGCGCGCTGGCGATCGTGCCGCACCCCGACGACCTGGAGTACGGCGCGTCCACGGCGATCGCCAAGTGGACGTCCGCCGGGAAGACCGTGGTGGAGGTGCTCGGCACCCGGGGCGAGGCGGGGATCGACGGGATGGACCCCGAGGAGGTCGCCCGCGTCCGCACCGCCGAGCAGGTCGAGGCCGCCCGGCTCGTCGGGGTCGACACGGTGGAGTTCCTCGACCACCCCGACGGGATGATCGAGTACGGGCTGCCGTTGCGCCGCGACATCGCCCGGGCGATCCGCCGGCACCGTCCCGAGGTGGTCGTGTCGCTGAACTTCCGGGAGACCTGGCCGGGCGGGGAGGGCTTCAACACGGCCGACCACCGGGTGTTCGGCCTGGCCGTGGCGGACGCTGTGCGGGACGCCGCCAACCGGTGGGTGTTCCGCGACCCGGCGGAGGAGCCGTGGAGCGGCGTGCGGTTCGCGCTGTTCGCGGGTTCCCCGGCGGCCGGGCACTACGTGGACGTCGCCGGGCACCTGCCCGCGGGCATCGCGTCGCTGCGGGCGCACCGGGTGTACTTCGACCATCTCGGCGAGGAGTTCGACCCGGAGGCGTTCCTCACCGGCGTCGCCGAGCAGGGCGGCCGGGAGGCGGGTGTCGCGCAGGCGGTGACGTTCGAGCTGATCGCCCTGTGAGGGCGGGGATCGCTGTCCCCGCCGCGGCCTCCGGCGGCCACGACGGGGACGGCGACGGAGGTCTCAGCGAACCTCGGTGATCTCGGGACCGCGCTCGAACGGGTCGAGGGTCTCGGCCTCGGCCTCGCCCTCCTCGGTCTGGGCGGCCTCGGAGAACTCCTCCGGCAGGTTCAACGGGAGCAGCTCGCGCGGCGGCATCGGCTGCTCGCCGCGGACCACCACGATGTTGCGGAAGACGTCCTCGAGGATCTGCCACTGCTCCTCGTCCTCGATCGCGGCGCCCTGCACCACGCCCTTGAGGAACCAGCGGGGTCCGTCGATGCCGATGAACCGGATGGGCTGCCAGGCGTACCCCTGCTCGATGACCTCGGCCGGGATCTGCTCGCGCACCTCCGGCGGCATCTCGTTGAGCATCTCCTCGGTCAGCTCGGCGGGGACCATGGCCAGCAGCTCGGTGCCGAACGGCCCCTCGCGCTCCTCGGTCTGACCCTGGGCCTGCTCGGCCACCTCGGTGGCGGTCTCCTTGCGGATCTCGTCCCAGATGCCGCTGCGCTTGGGCGCGGCGAACGCCTGGATCTGGAGCACGCTCTCGGCGTGCTGGACGAGCACCGCGACCGGCCGGCCGTTGAGCGGGTTGCCCGCCTCGTCGACCTCGGTGGCCTCGAAGTTCACCTGGAAGCCGAGGCCCTCGGCGACCGGGACCTGGATCGAGCCGAAGTCCAGGCGCTGCAGCTCCGGGTAGGCGTCGCCCGAGTCATAGGGTCCGTCCCCCTCAACGGCCGCTCCGGCGGCGGGGGCGTCGTCCGTCTCGACGGCGTCCGCCTCCTCGCCGGCCGGTTCGAGGGTGCTGTCAGGTTCCTCGCCCTGGCGACGACGTCGAATAGGCACGACTCACGCTCCTTCTCCATGTGCTCGATCTGACCGCTGCGCAACGCGCTCAGCCTAGTTGTGCCCCGCCCCCGGCGAGGCCGCCGACAGCCCCCCGGTGGAGCCGAGGCCGTCGGTGCCGCGCGTGGACCCGGGGAGTGCGGAGACCTCGTGGAACACCGCCCGCTCCACCCGCTGGACGACCAACTGCGCGACCCGGTCGCCGCGCCGCAGGCGGACGGGCCGATGCGGGTCGGTGTTCAGCAGGGTCACCTTGATCTCGCCGCGATATCCGGCGTCGATCGTGCCGGGCGCGTTGACGATCGTGACCCCAAACTTAGCGCCCAAACCGGACCTGGGGTGAACAAAGGCGGCATATCCGTCGGGGAGGGCGATGGCCACGCCGGTGGGGACCACGGCGCGCTGTCCCGGCTCCAGGTCCACGTCGACGGCGGTGACCAGGTCGGCCCCCGCGTCGCCGGGATGGGCGTACGACGGGAGCGGCAGCCCCTCGTCGAGCCGCTGGATCAGCACGTCGACGTCGTTCGTCAAGGATTCACCCCACCGTCGCAGGTCACGGCACCGGCCGGGACGCCAGGTCCGCGGCGCGGGAAGACGACTGTACCGAGCGTTCCGGCCGCCGGGACGGCCGGCGCGCCACCGCCCGCCGAACGGGCGGCGGCCGGGGCGGGTCGGTTCACGGTCGGTAACCCTATCCGGATCCGGCCGCGGCACGGCGACCCGGGAACTCGGCGATCCCGCCGAGCGTCCCTGCCTTCGAGACCTCCGGGAGGGACCCGATGCTCGACGCTCCGACGTCCTTGGCGTACGACCTGGTGCTGGCGCTGACCGAGGCGCTACGCACACCGGCGGGCGGCGGCGCCGCCGTGGCCGCGATCGCGCTGTTCACGATGGGGGTGCGGGTCCTGCTGCTGCCGCTGAGCGTGATGGCCGCTCGCGGCGCGCGGTCCCGCGCCCGCCTGGCGCCGCAGGTCGCGGAGCTGCGACGCCGCCACCGCGACGACCCCGAAGCGCTGCGCCGCGAGCTGACGGCGCTGTACGGCGGCGCGGGGGTGTCCCCGGTGGCCGGGTGCCTGCCGTCGCTGGCGCAGGCCCCGTTCTTCTTCGTGACGTACCGGTTGTTCGTGTCGACGACCATCGCCGGGCACCAGAACCTACTGCTCGGCCACACGCTGTTGGGCGCACCGCTCGGGCAGAACCTCATGGGCGTGCTCGCGGGCGGGCCGTTCACGGTGCCCGCGCTGGCCTTCCTCGGGCTGTTCGCCCTGCTGGCGGCGGTCGCATGGGTGTCCTCCCGCCAACTCGCGCGGGCCATGTCCGCGGACGCGCCGGGCGGTCCGGTGCTGCGACTGATGCCGTACGGCACGCTCGCCGTGGCCGCGTTCGCCCCGTTGGCCGCGGGGGTGTACCTGCTGGTGTCGACGGCGTGGACGGCCGGTGAGCGGGCCGTCCTGCACCGGCCCGCCCCCGCCTAGACCGGTTCCGGCCGCTCCGTGCGGGCTCCGAGGGCCGCCAGGATCTCGTACCGCATCCGGGCGAACGCGGGCTCGAACCGCGTTCCCGGCGCGCGGGGGCGCGGCACCTCGAAGATCCGGTCGACGGTGGCCGGCCGCGGGGTGAGCAGGACGATCCGGTCGGCGATCAGCAGGGCCTCGTCCACGTCGTGGGTGACGAACAGGATCGTGGTGCGGTGGCGTTCCCACACCGACACCAGCAGCCGCTGCATGTCGGCGCGGGTCTGCGCGTCCAGCGCCCCGAACGGCTCGTCCATCAGCATGATCTTCGGCCGGGCGGCCAGGGTGCGGGCGAGCTGGACGCGCTGGCGCATCCCGCCCGACAGCCGCCCCGGCAGGTGGTCGGCGAACCCGGTGAGGCCCACCTGCTCCAGCAGTTCCAGGGCCTCGTCCCCCCGCTCCCGTCGGGGCACGCCACGCAGCTCCAGCGCGTACTCCACGTTGCGGCGGGCGGTGCGCCACGGCAGCAGCGCGTCCTCCTGGAACACCATGGCGATCCCGCGCCGGTGCGCCGGGCCGTCGGAGGGGCGCACGGTGCCGCCGGCGACGGGCAGCAGACCGGCGAGGGCGCGCAGCACGGTGGACTTGCCGCAGCCGGACGGGCCCAGCAGGACGACGATCTCCCCGGCGGTCACCTCCAGGTCGACGTCGGCGGCGAGCCCGTCGGCGAAGGCGACCCGGAGGCCCCGCATCTCGATCGCGGCGGTCATCGGCGCGCCTCCCCCGGCAGCCAGCGGTTGATCCGGCGGCCCAGTCGTTCCACCAGCCAGGCGGTGCCCAGCCCCAGGACGCCGATGGAGAGCATCCCGGCGACCACCGCCGGATAGTCCAGCAGCCCGTACGCCTGCCAGGTGAAGTAGCCGACCCCGTACTGGCCGGAGATCATCTCCGCGCTGATCACGCAGATCCAGGCGACGCCCATGGCGACCGACAGACCGGAGAAGATGCCCGGCATGGCGCCCGGCAGCACGATGTGCAGGAGGACCGACCGGCGTCCGGCGCCCATGGTGCGGGCGGCGTCCTCCCACACGGTCGGCAGGGCGCGCATGGCGTGGACGGTGCTCACGCAGATCGGGAAGAACGCGGCGAACCAGGTGATGAACACGATCCCCTGCTCCCCGGTGGGGAACAGCAGGATCGCGAGGGGGACCAGGGCGATGGCCGGAATCGGCCGCGTCACCTCGATCAGCGGACGGGCGAGGGCGGCCACCCAACGGACGCGGCCGACCGCGACGCCCAGCGCCACCCCGGTGAGGGCGGCCAGCAGGAACCCGGCCAGGATCCGGCGCAGACTGGCCAGCAGATCGCCGTAGAAGCGCCCGGTGCCGAGTTGGACGACCAGGGCGTCGTACACCTCGACGGGCGAGGGGATCTTGTCGAAGCGCAGCCACAGGCTGACGTCGAACGTGGTGAGCAGATGCCAGAGCAGCAGCGCCCCGGCGATCGGCGCGGCGCTCAGCGCGACCCGGCCCACGCGGGGCGCGGCGGCGGCGCGCGTCGGGGCCTCGGAGGGAACGGCGGCGGGCGCGGCCCGGGAGATCTCGGTGGTCGTCATGGCATGGCCTCCCTTCGGGTCAGGCGGCGGCGAGCGCGGCCCGGTAGTCGAGGGTCTGGGCGCCCGGGTGACCGCCGACGTACGCGGCGGCGGCCTCCGGGGTGGCGAACGGCAGCAGCGGCCACTCGGCACGGGGGTCGCGCACCCAGCTCGCCGCGTCGGCGAAGAGCTTGGTCCCGGTGTCCGCGGACGGCGCGTACACCGCCCGGGGCTCGCCGCCGCGCTTCTTGACCAGGCGCAGCAGGCAGGTGGGGTTGGCGGCGGGGGTGATCTCCTCGCCGATCCACGCCTCGGAGGCGGTCCTCGGGTCGGTCACGTCCAGGTCGCAGATCTCGTCCCGGCCCTTGATCGCGGCGGGGTTGGTCAGCGAGGCGGCGTCCCGGTCGTAGCCGGGCCCGTAGGCCCTGCGCAGCGGGCCGTCGTCGGTGAAGGCGTCCACGTCCAGCTCCTTGATGGAGCCGATCTCCTTGAGGAACGGGACGTCCTTGCGGAGCGCGTCCACGAGCTGCGGCTTGATCGTCATGTCGAAGGTGACGAGCCCGCCCGCGCCGTTGTAGAGGTAGACGACCTCGGGCTGGAGGCCGGTGGCACGGGCCACCCGCCGGGCCGAGTCCAGCGGGTCGCGGTGCAGGTGTGCGGTGGTGTCCTTGGTGGCGGCCAGGAACGCCTCCAGCACCTCGGGATGGTCTCGGGTCCACTTCTCGCGGGCGACGATGCCGTGGAAGGTGGGGAACGCGATCGCCCCGCCGTCGTACAGCAGCCGGGCCTTCCCGTTGAAGATCATCTGCTGGGGGTAGGGCACGAACTGGGCGAGGGCGGCGGCCTTGCCCGACTCCACGTTGGTGACGCCCACCGACGGGTCCTGGCCGAGGATCTCGATGTCGGCGGGCTGCAGTCCCTGGCCCCGCAGACCTCGCACCAGCATGCCGTGGGCGGCCGATCCGACGCTGGTGGACACCGCCTTGCCGCGCAGGTCGGCCAGGGTGCGGGCGGTGGAGTCGCGGGGCACCACGACCTGGTTGAGCGACCCGCGCAGGTTGTAGCCGGTGACCCCGACGAACCGGGAGCGGGCGTCGTCGAAGCCCGCCGACCGGGACCCGTTGATCAACAGCGGATAGTCCCCCATCGAGCCGATCGCGATCTTGCCCGCGATCATCTGGGCGGTCAGCGGCGCCCCGGTCGCGAAGTCGTACCAGCGGACCTTGTAGGTCTTTCCGTTCCTGCGACCGAGCTCGGCCAACCGTCGCTCCAGGTGGCCGAGGTCGCGGAGCAGGGTGCCGGCGGTGACGGTGTTGATGGTCTTGGACTGGTAGCCGACGTCGACCCGGACGGTGCCGCCCCCACCGCCCGAGCCGCCGCATCCCGCCAGGCCGGCCAGGGCCGCGCCCAGGGCGGCGATCGACGTGACGGCCTTCCAACGTGCGTTCATCGAGGGGTCCTCATCGCAGGAGTACGGGGATGTTCACGGTCACCGCGTCGGTGGGGCAGCGGGCGGCGCACGGGCCGCAGTACCAGCATTCGTCGACGTGCATGTACGCCTTGCCGCTCGACGCGTCGATGGCCAGGGAGTCGAGCGGGCACATGTCGACGCACAGGGTGCAGCCGGTGATGCACTTGTCGGGGTCGATGGTCACGGGGACGTCCACGCGGGTGGTGGCCTGCGCCATGGGGGTTCCTCTCCGGTCGTTCGTGCTCAGCGGGGGTCCAGGCCGAGCCGGGCCCAGGCCCGGACGTCGGCGTCGGCGTCGTCCAGCGCCCCGGAGAGCGCGGACCGCACGTCGGGGCGGTCGGGCCAGCGCCCCAGCGAGCGGACGGCGGCCTTGCGGACGTCGATGTTGTCGTCGCCGGCGGCCACCGCCAGCGGCCCGACGGCCCGGTCGGGGTCGGCGGCGGCCAACGCCACGGCGGCGCCCTGCCTGACCTCCCACGACGCGTCCCCCAGGGCCGCGAGGACAAGGGCGAGGCCCGGGCCGTGGCAGCCGGTCGAGGCCATCGCGGCGAACGCGACGGCCCGGACGAACGGGTTGACGTCGGCGGCGAGCGCCCCGAGCGTGTCGAGGCCGCGCGGGTCCCCGACCTCGCCGAGCCCGGCCGCGGCGGCCTGGCGGACCAGCGGGTCGGCGTCGGCGGCGGCCCGCGCGAGCCCGTCCAGGTCGTCCAGCGAGACCAGCGCCCGCACCGCCTCGCGGCGCACCCCGGAGTCGGGGTCGGCCAGGGCGGCGAGGGCGTCGGCGGCCAGGCAGAGCCGGTGCCGCCACAACGAGCCGAGGGCCGCGACCCGGGTGGTCGGGTCGGCGGAGGCGAGGGCCTCGCGCAGCGCCGCGCCGAAGGCGGGCCCGCACACCAGCACCTCGCGCAGTTCGGCGAGCAGGTCCGCGCCCATCCCCCGGACGGCCGCGTCGTCGTCCAGCAGGGCCCCGGCGACCCTCGGGGACGCCGCGGACCAGTCGTCGGCGGCCTCGCTGAGCACCTGGAGCGCGGCGCGCCGGACCGCCGGGTCGGGGTCGTCGAGGTACGGCTCCAGGTCCTCGACCTCGGGGGCCTCGTCGGCGAGTTCGAGCAGCTCCACGATGCGGGCGCTCATCGCGCCGACCCCACGGCCTCCAGGTCCTCGGCGGCGACCCCGTCGGGGCGCTCGAACCCGGGCACGTCCACGATGTACGGCGCGACCGGCCGCTTGAGGAACTCCATCGCGCCGTCGGCCCCCTTCCTGAGGTTGACGTGGCAGAACCAGTCGGCGTCGTTCCGCTCCGGGAAGTCGGCCCGCTGGTGGTAGAGGCCCCAGCGGCTCTCGGTGCGGAACAGGGAGGCGCGGGCGGCCATCTCGGCGCAGTCCCGGATGAAGGTGACCTCGGCGGCCCGCATCAGCTCGTGCGGGCTGCGCGCCCCGATGCCGGCGATCTCCGACCGCATCCGTTCGAAGGTCTCGACGGCGATCTCCATGTAGCGGGTGAGCTTGGGCGGCTGGAGGTAGTCGTTGACGTAGCGGCGCAGCTTGTACTCGATCTGCTGCTGCGGCGGCCCGTCCGGCTGCCGGGCGGGCCGGTAGATCAGCTCGTGCGCGGCCTCGATCTGCTCCTCGGGCAGGGGGACCGAGGAGACGGCCCGCGCGTGCTCCGCCGCCGAGGTCGCGGCGATCTCGCCGAACACGAACGCCCCCACCATGTAGTTGTGCGGCACGCAGGCCAGGTCCCCCGCCGCGTACAGGCCGGGGACGCTGGTGGCGGCGTGCTCGTCCACCCACACCCCGGAGGAGGAGTGGCCGCTGCACAGGCCGATCTCCGAGACGTGCATCTCGACGTCGTGGGTGCGGTAGTCGTGGCCGCGCCCGGCGTGGAACGTGCCGCGCGTGGGGCGTTCGGTGACGTGCAGGATCTGCTCGATCTGTCGGATCGTGTCGTCCGGCAGGTGGCTGAGCTTGAGGTAGATCGGCCCCCGGGCGCCGTCCAGCTCCCGTTTGAACTCGGCCATCATCTGCCCGGACCAGTAGTCGGAGTCGACGAACCGGTGGCCCTCGGCGTTGACCTGGTAGCCGCCGAACGGGTTGGCGACGTAGGCGCAGGCGGGCCCGTTGTAGTCCTTGATCAGCGGGTTGATCTGGAAGCACTCGATGCCGCTGAGCTCGGCGCCCGCGTGGTACGCCATCGCGTGGCCGTCGCCCGCGTTGGTGGGGTTCTCGTACGTGCCGTACAGGTAGCCGCTGGCGGGGAGGCCGAGCCGGCCGCAGGCGCCGGTGGCCAGGATCACCGCCTTGGCCGCCACGGTGACGAACTCGCCGGTGCGGGTGTCGAAGCCGACCGCCCCGACCGCGCGGCCGTCGCGCACCAGCACCCGTACGGGCATCACCCGGTTCTCGATCGTCACATGGGAGCGGACGTCGCGGGTGCGCAGCGCTCGGTAGAGGACCTTCTTGACGTCGCGGCCCTCGGGCATCGGGAGCACGTACCGGCCGGACCGGTGCACCTGGCGGACCGCGTACTCGTCGTGGGCGTCCTTCTCGAACTTGACGCCGTAGCCCTCCAGCCGCTTGATCATCCCGAAGCCCCGGGTGGCGGTCTGGTGGACGGCGCGCTGGTTCACGATCCCGTCGTTGGCGACGGTGATCTCGGCGACGTACTGCTCGGGGTCCGCCTTGCCGGGGATCACCGCGTTGTTGACGCCGTCCATCCCCATGGCCAGCGCCCCGGAGTGGCGGACATGGGCCTTCTCCAGCAGCAGCACGTCCGCGCCGTGGGCGGCGGCGGTGAGCGCCGCCATGCTCCCGGCGGTGCCGCCGCCGATGATCAGAACGTCACAGGCGATCTCACGCCGCCGCGAGGGCTCGGGGATCTCCATCGGGTCGACTCCTTACCGCTGCGGGTGGGCAGCGTCGAGGGAACGCACGGCGTCCGAGCGCCGGGCGTCGTGGTGTCGTGGTGTGGGGGTGTCGTGCGGTACGGGGGCTAGGCGAGCGGGTCGGGGCGGCGGAGGGTGCCGCGCATGGTGATGCGGTCGCCGCGAAAGCGGATGTACTCCAGGTCCACCGGCCGTCCGTCGGCCAGGTGGGTGAGGCGCTCGGCCATCATCAGGGCCGCGCCGCGCGGGGCCTCCAGCACGGCGGCCGAGTGCGGGTCGGCGTTGACCGCCTCGAGGGTCATCTCGGCGAGCCCGAGGCGTTGCCCGGACAGCCGTTCCAGCAGGACGAAGACGTCGTTGTTGGCCAGGTCCTCGGCGAGCAGCGCCTCGCCGAGGTCGCGGACGAGATAGGTCAGGTCGAGGGAGAGCGGCACCCCGTTGAGCCGCCGGAGCCGTTCGACGTAGACGACCGGCTCGCCCGCCGGGGTCCGCAGCCGGGCGCTGACCTCCCGGGGCGGGGTGATCAGCCCGGTGGTACGGACCTCGTTGGAGACCGTGCCGTGCTCGTGCAGGGTCTCGGCCAGCCCCAGCAGCCGTTCGAGGCCGTGGGCGTACTTCTCGGAGACCACCAGCGTGCCGACGCCGGGACAGCGCTCGACCAGCCCCTCGGCGCGCAGCAGGTCCAGGGCGTCGCGCACCGTGTTGCGCGAGGCCCCGAACTCCTCCACCAGCCGGGCCTCGGCCGGCAGGACCCGCGCCGGGAACGCGCCCTGCAGGACCTGCCGGCGCAGCACGTCGGCCATCTGCCGCGCCCGGTCGGCGCGCAGCCGACGGGTGTCGCTGAGTGCCACCGCTTCGGTCATGGAGGTAAACCTACTAAACCAGTCTGGAAACTGGAATAACGGGCCGGTCACGCCACCCCGCCCTCGTTCGCGACCACTCCGACCTGCGCCGACATCCGTCCGCCGGGAGGTTCCGCCACCCTGCGCGGCGGTCCTGCGGGTTCCGATTCCGTGTCCGTGGCATGGCTCGATGGTGTGGACGGCGTGTTTCGTCCGAGGACCCGCTTCGTCAACCGGCCGTTACGCCACCCCCGACCGCCGCCCGCACCCCGATGACCGGCGCGGACGCCCCGGAGCCCGGCCGCTGGGCCAGGTCCCGCCGAGGGCGATCAGGCCGTCGGGGCCAAGGTGACCTCGACGGTGAGCGCGTCGCCCGGGGACTCCGCGTCGAGGTCCAGCTCGGCGATGTTGCCCGCCGCCCGCAGATCGGCGGCGGCGGCGTGGAGTGCGCCGCCGCCGGGGCCGCCGACCACGGCGCGCGTCACCTCGGCGCGCATCGAGACCTTGGCCCGCGACTTGGCCCTGCGGACCTGACGCAGCGCCTCGGCGGCCGCCGCGAGCAGACCGGGGTCGCCGTCGTCGGGCAGCTCGGACGCCTCCGGCCAGGAGGCGCGGTGCACCGACCCGTCCCGCCACCAGGACCAGACCTCCTCGGTGACGAACGGCAGGACCGGCGCGAACAGCCGCAGCAGCACCGACAGCGCCAGGTTCAGCGCCGCCCGCGCCGAGGCGGCCTCCTCGCCCGAACCGTAGGCGCGCTGCTTGACCAGCTCCAGGTAGTCGTCGCAGAACTCCCAGAAGAAGCGCTCGGTCCGCTCCAGCGCCCGTGTGTGGTCATAGACCTCGAACGCGTCGGTCGCCTCGCGGACCAGCCCGGCGAGGCCCGTCAGCATGGCCCGGTCGAGCGGTGCCGTCACCTCGGCGTCGGCGGGGACCTCGCCGAGCCCCAGCACGAAGCGGGACGCGTTCAAGATCTTGGTGGCCAGTCGGCGGCCGACCTTGATCTGCCCCACCTCGAACGCCGTGTCGGTGCCCGGTCGTCCCCCGGCCGCCCAGTAGCGGACCGCGTCGGTGCCGTGCTCGAGCAGCAGACCCATCGGCGTGACCACGTTGCCCTTGGACTTGGACATCTTCTTGCGGTCGGGGTCGAGGATCCAGCCGGACAGCGCCGTGTCGGACCACGGCAGCGAGCCGTGCTCCAGATGCGCCCGGACCACGGTGGCGAACAGCCACGTCCGGATGATGTCGTGCCCCTGCGGCCGCAGATGGAACGGGAAGACCTTGGCGAACAGCTCCGGGTCGTGCTCCCAGCCGCCCGCGATCTGCGGCGACAGCGACGAGGTCGCCCAGGTGTCCATGACGTCCGGGTCGCCGATGAAGCCGTCGGGCTTGCCGCGCCGGTCCTCGGCGTAGCCGGGTGGGGCGTCGGCGGACGGGTCGACGGGCAGCAGGTCCTCGGACGGGACGATCGGCTCGTCGTGGATCGGCTCGCCCTCGGAGTCCAGCCGGTACCAGACCGGGATGGGGATGCCGAAGAACCGCTGCCGGGAGATCAGCCAGTCGCCGTTGAGGCCCTCCACCCAGTTGTCGTAGCGGGCCCGCATGTACTCCGGGTGCCACGACAGCTCCCGGCCCCGCCCCAGCAGCGCCTCCCGCAGCCCCGTGTCGCGACCGCCGTTGCGGATGTACCACTGTCGGGTGGTGACGATCTCCAGCGGCTTGGTGCCCCGCTCGTAGTACTTGACGGGTCGGGTGACCGCCCTCGGTTCGCCGTCCAGGTCGCCGGACCCGCGCAGCAGCTCCACGATCCGTTCCTTGGCGGAGAAGATCGTCTTGCCCGCCAGCTCGTCGTACGGGTGCGCGGGGACCCCCGCCGGGGGCTCGGCGGCCAGCCGCCCGTCACGGCCGACGACCGCCCGGGTCGGCAGGTCCAGCTCACGCCACCAGGTCACGTCGTTGACGTCGCCGAACGTACAGATCATGGCGATGCCGGAGCCCTTGTCCGGCTCGGCCAGCCGGTGCGCCAGGACCGGGACCTCGACACCGAACAGCGGGGTGCGGACGGTGCGGCCGAACAGCTCGCGGTACCGCTCGTCGTCGGGGTGGGCCACCAGCGCGACGCAGGCGGGCAGCAGCTCCGGCCTGGTCGTCTCGACGTACACGGGCCGGTCGTCGGCGTGGAAGCGCAGCCGGTGGAACGCGCCCGGGGTCTCGCGGTCCTCCAGCTCCGCCTGGGCGACGGCGGTGCGGAAGGTGACGTCCCATAGCGTCGGGGCCTCCGACAGGTACGCCTCACCGCGCGCCAGGTTGCGCAGGAAGGCGCGCTGCGACGTCGCCCGCGCACGGTCGCCGATCGTCGTGTAGAGCAGGCTCCAGTCGACCGACAGGCCGACCCGCCGCCACATGTCCTCGAACGCCCGCTCGTCGATGGCGGTGAGCCGCTCGCACAGCTCGATGAAGTTGCGCCGGCTGATCGGGACCTGGCGTTTGGGGTCGGGCTCGGCGGGCGGCTGGTAGTCGGGGTCGTACGGCAGGGACGGGTCGCAGCGGACGCCGAAGTGGTACTGCACCCGGCGCTCGGTCGGCAGACCGTTGTCGTCCCAGCCCATCGGATAGAACACCGACCGGCCGCGCATCCGCCGATAACGCGCCACCGTGTCGGTGTGCGTGTAGGAGAAGACGTGCCCGACGTGCAGCGACCCGCTGACGGTGGGCGGCGGGGTGTCGATCGCGTAGACCTCCTCGCGGGGCCTGTCGCGGTCGAACCGATAGGTGCCGTCGGACTCCCAGCGGCGTACCCACTTGTCCTCCAGGCCGTCCAGCGTGGGCCTGTCGGGAACCTGGGGTATACGCGGCTGTTCGGTCATGCCCCAATGCTATTGAGCCGACCCGCCCGCCCGGACCGAATTACGCGCCGCGCCTTGGATAGCCTCACAGCGTCTCAACGCAGAGCAAGAGGAGAGGACGATGGCGGACAAGGGTGACATCGGCTGGCGGGTCGTGGCCGGCGGCGCGGCTCTCGCCAGTGGCTTCGTGGCCCGCAGGGCGATCACGTACGCCTGGAAGAAGACCACCGGGAAGGAGCCCCCGACCAACCCCGAGTCCCCCGACGTGGCCCTGGCCGAGGCGCTGGGCTGGGCGATCGTCACCGGCGTCGGCATGGAGGTCGCGCGGCTGCTGGCGACCCGCGCGGCGGCCCGCCAGTACGCCAGGAGCTCCGGACGGCTGCCCGGCGTCGAGGGCTGAGCCCGACCCGGGAACGGTCGGGCGGGCTATCGGACACAGGGTCCAGTTCTGTCGTATCGTGGTCGGTCCGGAGAGTCGAAGGGACCGGCCACGATGCGTTTCCCCCTCGAGGACGAGCTGCGCTCCGAGCGGTTCCGACTGCTCGAGACGCTGGAGGGTCTGTCGGACGACGCGTTCGACTCCGGCCCCACGCTGTGCTCGGAGTGGGCGCCCCGCGACGTCCTCGGCCATCTCATCGGCATCGACTACCTGACGGGCTCGTACCTTCCGTACGCGCTGCGCATGCACGACGCCAACCGGGCGCAGGCCGAACGGGTGCGGGCGATGCCGCGCGGCCGGCTGATGGAGTGGGCGCGGCACTGGGCCGCGAATCCCAGCCTCACCAGCAGGGCGATGGCGTTCCTGACGCTCTCCGACCTGGCGGTCCACCACCAGGACGTGCTGCGCGGGTTGGGGCTGACCCGGGAGATCCCGGACGTCGTCGCGAACGCCATCCTCCGCGAGGGCGTCCAGCTCAGTCTGCTGCTCAACCGCCGGGTGCTCGCCCATCGCCTGGTGCCGACCGACGGGGGCCGACCGCTGGGGCGGGGCGTCGAGGTGTCCGGCACCCGTGAGGCGCTGGGGCTGTGGCTCGCGGGCCGGGACGCGGTGACCGACGAGCTGGAGTTCGTTCGCTGATCCGCCGGCGGGCACGCCGGACGGCGCGGGTCATTCCGGAGGGGTGTGCCGGGGGGCGACGCCGACGTGCCGGCGCAGGTCCTTGCGGATGGCCTCGGACATCCGCTTGGTCGCCGCACGGTTGAGCGCCGCACCGGCGGCGGCCCCCGTCAGGAAGGGGCCCATGGTGGTCATGCTGCGGCCGAGGGTGCGCAGCAGCCGTTTGCGCAGCGCCGTCTTGGCCGCCGACCCCAGCGCGTTGGCCAACGTCCCCGACTCCAGCGGGTTGACCCCGCGCTGGCGGGCCCAGGACGTCACGAACGCGGTGGCGCGGGCGGAGCCGGTGCCCTGGACCTGCACCCCGTACACGGCGTGCAGCTCGGCGATCAGCTTGACCTCGATCGCCGCGATCACCAGGGTCTCCGCCGCCAACTGCGCGGGCGCGGTCAACAGCAGCGGCGGGGCCACGAACTCCACGGCCGCCAGCGCACCGCCGGCGGCCCCCACCGCCGTGGTGCCGTTGGCGGCGACCCGGACGAGGCCGTCGGCCAGCGCCTCGCCGGTGAGCCCGCGGTGGTGGGCGCGCAGCGTCTCGGCGTCGCGCACCGGGACGTGCGGCGCCACCTCCAGCAGCATGTCGGCCAGCCAACGGCCGCCGCGCAGGCCGGACGTGCCCGCCCGGCGGGCGCTGTCGACGAGCAGCCTGGTCAGCCGGGCCATCAGCCTGCCGCGGGTCTCGGCGTCCAGGCCCTCGGCGGCGGACAGTCGACCGACCAGCTCGGCGATCTCGGTCTCCCGGCCCGGGTCCCGAGGGGCCGGGACACCGAGACCGCCGTCCGGGTCGTGCGGGCCGTTCACGTCGTTCGCGTTCGCGCGGTCGTCACCGGTCACGGGCGCCCCCGATCAGGCCGCGCACTCGCGGCAGATCGGCTGGCCCTTGCGCTCCTCGGCCAACTGGCTGCGGTGGTGCACCAGGAAGCAGCGCGAGCAGGTGAACTCGTCGGCCTGTCGCGGGACCACCTTGAAGGTGAGCTCCTCGTTGGACAGGTCGGCCCCGGGGAGCTCGGCCACCTCGCCGGCGTCGAGATCCTCGTCGATGATGCTCGCGGCCTTGTCCGCACGACGGGCCTGCAGCTCCTGGAGGCTGTCTTCGTTCAGGTCGTCGTCGGTCTTGCGCGGGCTGTCGTAGTCGGTTGCCATCTGCGTCTCCATCCCCCTCGGTCGTTCTGTGCGCCCCGTCGCGCGGGTCTAACGCTCGGGAGGCCGTTCTTGTGCCCGATCCGGGCGGGAAATTCTGTCACGGTTGGTGACCTCCGACACGCAAGGCGCGACGAGTCCCCTGCGTGACACCAGTCACCGGTATCGCCTGCCGAGCTGTGCCGTACGCCACACGCCCATGGTGTTTCATGTCGGCGGACCACCGCGGGACGTCCGCGGCGGGGCGTTCGGCCGAGACGTCGCGCGGCCCTGCGAACGCCGTGCCGGACGCTGTGCCGGCCGCCGCCGACGTCCTGTGGCGGCCGGGATCATATCCGGTCCCCGGGCCGGTCCGCGCGCCAAGTCGCAGGGCGATTCCCCGCGCCCCGCCGCGTTGAACCGGACCGTTCGGTGAAACGTCTGACCTAACGCGATATCGTGCCCGCCTGACGGCGGGCAAAATCGGGGTCACTGGAGGGTCATATGGCGGAAGCCGCTCCCCTGGAGCCGGGGGATCCCCGAAGGCTGGGGAACTACGAGGTCGTCGGGCGGATCGGCGCCGGCGGTCAGGGCGCCGTCTTCCTCGGTCGGGGGACGGATGGCGGCGAGGTCGCCATCAAGCTGCTGCACTCCCAGATGGCCTCCGACCCGGCCGCCCGGGCGCGCTTCGCCCGCGAGGTCGCCGCCGCTCAGAAGGTCGCCCCGTTCTGCACCGCCCGGGTGCTGCAGGCCGACGTGCACGGCGACACGCCGTTCATCGTCAGCGAGTTCATCGACGGGCCCTCGCTGCACGACGTGGTGGCGCACAACGGCCCGCTGGGGACCGTGGAGCTGGAACGCCTCGCCATCGGGACGGTCACCGCGCTGGCGGCCATCCACGAGGAGAACATCGTCCACCGGGACTTCAAGCCCAACAACGTGCTGCTGGCCTCCGACGGCCCGCGCGTGGTGGACTTCGGCATCGCGCGCACCGTCAACTCCCAGGAGAGCGCGGTCACGGCCACCGGCATGGTGGTCGGCACCCCCGGCTACCTCGCCCCCGAGCAGCTCACGGGCGCGCCGCTGCAGCCCGCGGTGGACATCTTCGCCTGGGGCGCCACGATGGTGTTCGCGGCCACCGGGCAGTCGCCGTTCGAGGCCGACACGCTGCCGGTGATCATCAACCGGATCCTCAACGAGGATCCGGACCTGTCGGCGCTGCAGGAGCCGCTGCGCGGGCTGGTGGGGCGCTGCCTGTCCAAGGACGCCGCCGCCCGGCCGCCCGCCGCCCAGTTGCTGCTGCAGTTGCTCGGGCACGTCGGGGCCGCGCCCGCCAGCCCCGCCGCCCCCAGCGAGGAGCTGCTGGGCCAGGGCACCCGGATCGCCTCCCGGATGGCCCCGCCGCCCCCGGTGCCGCCGGCCCCGCCGATGCACACGCCGCCCCCGCAGCCGCTGACGCCCCCGCCGATGCCGATGCACCAGGGGTTCCACCAGGGCCCGCCGCCCGGCCCGGCGACCCCGCCGCCGCAGCCCATCACGCCGCCGCCGATGCCGATGCACCAGGGCCCGTACCAGCCGGGTCCGATGACGCCGCCGCCTCAGCCGATGACGCCGCAGCCCATGATGCGGCCCTCGATGGCCCCCGGGCCGCCGCCCCCGCCGCAGTTCCCGCCGCCGGCCCGGCAGTCGAGCTCCAGCGGGCCCGTCATCGCGGGGATCGGCTGCGCCGTGGTGCTGGTGCTGGCTCTGGTGATCTTCGTGGTGGCGCTGGCCGCGAGCGACGGCGACGACGATCCGGACCCGTACGAGCCGCCGGCGTACCCGTCCGCCTCGGTGCCGTCCTTCCCGTCGGGTTCCTCCGGCGGCGACAAGCTGCCGCTGGCGTTCAACGGCGCGTGGGAGGGCAAGGGCTTCCAGCCCAGCTCCTCCACCGACAAGACGTGGGACGTGCGCTTCCTCCTCCTGGGCGGCAGCACCATCGGCACGGTCCGCTACGACGCCGACAGCTACGACTGCCGGGGGTCGCTGCGGCTGGAGCCCGGCGCCACGTCGCTGCGCGCGACCTACAAGATCACCATCACCAGCGGCAGTTGCCTGTCGGGCTACGTCACGTTCACCTACATCAGCAGCACCACCCTCCGGTTCGAGGAGCGCGAGACGCTGGACAAGGCCTACATCGCCAGCGGCACGCTGACCAAGGAGTAGCGGAGGAGCGCCATGCCGGGGGTCGCCCCGCTGCAACGAGGCGACCCTGAGCGGGTGGGCCCCTACCGTCTCGTCGGACGGCTCGGCGAGGGAGGCCAGGGCACGGTCTTCCTCGCCGAGGGCGGCTCCGGCGAACGGGTGGCCGTCAAGATGCTGCACGCCCG
This sequence comes from Thermomonospora umbrina, assembly GCF_003386555.1. Classification (GTDB taxonomy): domain Bacteria; phylum Actinomycetota; class Actinomycetes; order Streptosporangiales; family Streptosporangiaceae; genus Thermomonospora; species Thermomonospora umbrina. The sequence continues at coordinate 799,547 of NZ_QTTT01000001.1, forward strand.
GCTCTCCGGCGACGCCCGGGCCCGCTCGCGGTTCGCCGCCGAGGTCAAGGTCGCCCAACGGGTCGCGCCGTTCTGCACCGCCCGGGTCCTGGACGCCGACGTCGAGGGCGAGACCCCGTACATCGTCAGCGAGTACATCGACGGGCCCTCGCTGCAGGCGGTGTCGGCGGCCGAGGGGCCCCTCTCGGGCCCGGCGCTGACCCGGGTCGCGATCGGCACCGTCACCGCGCTCGCCGCCATCCACGAGGCGGGCGTGGTGCACCGGGACTTCAAGCCCGGCAACGTGCTGCTGGCGTCCGACGGGCCCCGGCTCATCGACTTCGGCATCGCCCGGGCGCTGGACGCCACCGGCACCTTGTCCAGTACGGCGGTCGGCACCCCGGCGTACATGGCCCCGGAGCAGATCCACGGGCATCGGGTGGGGCCCGCGACCGACATGTTCGCGTGGGGCGCCACGATGGTCCACGCCGCCACCGGCCGTCCCGCCTTCGGCCAGGACTCGATCCCCGCCGTGATGCACCGCATCCTCAACCAGCCGCCCGACCTGGGGGCCCTCACCGGCCCCCTGCGCGACACCGTCGCCCTGTGCCTGGCCAAGGACCCGGCCCAACGGCCCTCCTCCCACACGGTGCTGCTGCGCCTGCTGCACGAGGTGGGGGCCGTCCCCCGGGTCGCCGAGCCCGTGGGCGCCCTGCATCAGGGCGCGGAGGTCGCGGCGGCCTCATCGCCGCCCACCCTGGGCGAGATCCCGCCACCCCCCACGCGACCGCCGGGCGCTCCCTGGGCCGCGGCTCCCCCGCCGGGCCCGGCGCCCCATGTCATGCCGGACGTCCATCGGCAGGCGCCCGTGCCCGGAGGCGGCCGCAGCCTCAGGGACATCGGGGTGTTGGCCGGGGGCGCGGTGGCCGCCGTCGTGGCGCTGGTGCTTCTGGGCACGTACGTGATCATCGAGCTCGGCGACGGGGCCGGCACCGCGGGCGGCACCACCGGCGGGGGGAGGCCGAGAGGACAACTGACGATGTCGATGCCCGCGCCCGAGGCCATCGACCCGTCCTCCGGCCAGTGGAGCGCCGACCGGACGTTCGTCAAGCAGTTGTTCACCGGCCTGGTGGACCTGACCCCCGAGGGCGTCTGGCGGCCCCGGCTGGCCTCCTCCATCGTCCACGACGAGCAGTGCCGCGGATGGACGATCCGGGTGCGCGGCGGCACCACGTTCAGCGACGGGGAGCCGGTCGGGGCCGAGGCCGTGCTGCGCGGCTGGGACCGCGCCGCGCAGGGCGACTCGTACGCGGCGCCCGTGCTGATGGGCGACATCGAGGGGTACGACCGGGCGACCGGGCCCGGCGGCTCGTTCTCCGGGCCGGTCCGGGTGGAGGGCGACACGCTGCGGCTCACGCTGACCGAGCCGGACTGCCGGTTCGCCGCCCGGCTGGCCGACCCGATCTTCTTCCCGGTGCCGGCCGGCGCGGGGGCCCACGACGACGCCGGGTACGACGCGCGGCCGATCGGCAACGGTCCGTTCAAGATCGAGTCGTACCGGCGGGGCCGGCAGGCGGTGCTGGTCCGCAACGACGCGTGGGGGTTCGGCCGGGCCCGCCTCGACCGGGTGGTCCTGCGGTTCGCCGCCGATCCGGCGGCCGGGATCGCCGGCGCGCGGGCCGGTGACGTCGACTGGACGGAGCCGTCCACCGCCTTCTTCGCCCAGGTCCGCGGCCTGACCGACCACACGCTGCTGCACCGGCCCTCCGACGGGGCGCAGTTCCTGGTGCCGATCACCGCGCGCGGCCCGATGCGCAGGCGCGAGGTCCGCGAGGCGGTGGCGCTGGCGCTGGACCGCCGGCGGATCGGCGACCTGCACGCCGGCGGCCTGATGCCGCCGGCGACCGGGCTGGTCCCGACCGGGACACCCGGCTTCTCGCAGGGCGCCTGCACGCCCTGCGCCTCACCGGACCCCGAACGCGCCAAGACGCTGATGGCCGGCTCGGGCCTGGACCAGGGCACCGAGATCCCGATCCTGGTCCGCGAGGGCGGTTCCTCCCTGCGCTGGGCGGAGATCGCGGCGGACCAGTTGCGGCGCACCCTGGGATGGCGGTTCCGGGTGGTGCAGGTGACCGCCGCCGAGTTCAACGACCGGATCGCCGACGACTCGGCCTCGGGCCTGATCGCCATGGGCTGGCTGCCCGACTACCCCTCCGCGCACGCGTTCCTGCATCCGCTGCTGGGCGGCGACCAGAAGCCCCCCGAGGGCGGCAACCACGCGCGCTGGCGCAACGACCGGTTCGACGAGCTGCTGCGGAAGGCCAGGGGCACCCCCGACGACGCCACCGCCCACACCGCGCTCCGCGAGGCGGAGCGGATCGCGCTGAACGACTGGGCGCTGATCCCGGTGCTGAACCTGTCGCACGTACGGCTGGCCGCCGAGCGCTTCACCGGCCTGCACGCCGACTTCCACGGCGACCCGACGCTCGCGACGACGGCGCCCCGCTGAGGGCGGCTCAGGAGGTCAGCGGCAGGCGGACGGTCACCACCAGGCCGCCGCCCTGGCGGGGCGTGGCGTAGACGGTGCCGCGGTGGGCGCGGACCACCGAGCGGACGATGGACAGCCCCAGCCCGGCGCCCTTGGCCGACTCGACGCGGTCCTCGTGCAGCCGCCGGAACGGCTCGAACAGCCGGTCCACCTCGTAGGCGGGGACCCCGGGGCCGGTGTTCTCCACCTGGACGGTCGCGAAGCCGTCCAGGACGCCCGTGCGGACCCAGACCGTCCCGCCGTCCTCGACGTTGTGCTTGATGGCGTTGTCGACCAGGTTGGACACCAGGTGCTCCAGCAGCACCGGATCACCCTGCGTCCGGCCGCTGGACAGCTCGGTCCGCACGACGACGCCGGCCTCGTCGGCGCGCTTGCCCTGGGTCTCCAGCACGGTCCCGGCGACCTCGGTCAGATCGACCGAGGTCCGGTTGCTCAGCTCCCGCTCGCTGCGGGCCAACAGCAGCAGACCCTCGATGAGCCGCTCGTGCCGGGCGTTGTTGGCCAGCAGCGTGCGGCCCACGGCCTTGAGGTCCTCGGACGCCTCCGGGTCGCCGAGCGCGACCTCCAACAGCGTCCGGTTGATGGCCAGCGGCGTGCGCAGCTCATGGGAGGCGTTGGCGACGAACCGGCTCTGCGAGTCGAAGGCGTGGCCGAGCCGCTCCAGCATCGCGTCGAACGTGTCGGCCAGCTCCTTGATCTCGTCGGCCGGGCCCTCCAGGGCGATCCGCTCGTGCAGGGTGCTCTCCGACAGCCGCCGGGCGGTGGTGGTGACCCGCTGCAGCGGGGCCAGCGCCCGATCGGCCACGAAGTAGCCCAGCACCAGGGCCATCACGCCGGTCCCGGCCAACACCAGCATGGAACGGCCGATCAGCTCGTTCATCGTCCGGGACTTGAGCACCTCGGTCGGGATGGTGTACCCGTCCGGCCTCCGGATCTGCAGCCCCGGCGGGAACACCTGATCGAGGATCTGCGCCACCAGCAGATAGGTGATGAACAGCAGCAGGGCCCCGGCGAAGAAGAACAGCAGCCCGTACAGCAGGGTCAGCCGGAGTCGGACGCTGACCCGCCCCGGCAGCGCCCGCACGTCGGCCACGAAGGACCCGGGCTCCCGGCCGGAGGACGACGGAGGCATCGGCTGGGTGATCGGGCCCGTGACGGTGCTCTTGCCGTTGGCGTTGGCGTTGCCCGCGCCGTTGCCGGTCCTGCGCGCGCCGGTCGCCCGGTCGCCCCCGGGCCCGGCCGAGGGCTCGGTCACAGCCGGTACCCCACGCCGGGAACGGTCTCGATCAGCGGCGGATCGCCGAGCTTCTTGCGCAACGTCATCATCGTCACCCGCACCACGTTGGTGAACGGGTCGATGTGCTCGTCCCACGCCTTCTCCAGCAGCCGCTCCGAGCTGACCACCGCGCCGTCGGCCCGCAGCAGCACCTCCAACACCGCGAACTCCTTGCGGGTCAGCTCCACCGGACGGCCGTCCCGCTCGACCTCGCGGCGGGCCGGGTCGAGGGTCACGCCCCCGCGCTCCAGCACCGGCGGCAGCGGCGCGGCGGCCCGGCGGCCCAGCGCCCGCACCCGCGCCACCAACTCGGCGAACGCGAACGGCTTGGCCAGGTAATCGTCGGCGCCGATCGACAGCCCCTCGACCCTGTCGCCCAGCTCCCCGGCCGCCGTGAGCATCAGGATCCGCGCCGGATACCGCTCCCCCACGAGCTGCTTGCAGACGTCGTCGCCGTGCACGCGGGGCAGGTCCCGGTCGAGGACCACCACGTCGTACTCGTTCACGCTGGTCCGCTCCAGCGCACCGGCACCGTCATAGGCGACGTCCACGGCGTGGGCCTCACGGCGCAGCCCCGTGGCGATCGCGTCGGCGAGCACGCGCTCGTCCTCGACGATGAGAACACGCATCCCGACCCCCCTCAAGACCTCGGATCACGGGTTCGCCGGTGCGCTGGACCGGCGGACCCAGGTATTCCACAGGGCCCGTAAGACCCTCGTAAGCCCTGCCACCAGCATGCCCGCACGGCGGTGAGGGACGTCACCGTCCCGTCCGGGATGCTCCCGGAAAAGAAAGGTTTACGAGAACCGGGGGGCTGGGTACAGAAAGCCAGACCTAGAGAGGACCCCCCATGGGCGAGTTGTCACGCACGATCGAACAGCGGCTCTCCGACGCCTACGCGTCGCTGCGCCTCGCGCGCGCCGATGGTGACGCCTATCTGGTCGACATCCGACAGTCGGAGATCGAGGAGCTGCGTCGCATCGCGGCCAACCACGACATCGGAGTCCCCACCCCCGACGGCGACTAGCGTGTCTTCGGGTGGGGGCGGGTTTTCGGGTGGGGGGGCGACCCCCCACACCCCCCGCGCCCGGTCTTGGAGATCTTCAGCCGAACGGCCGAAGGACCGGGCACCCGTGAGGGGTGACCGTTCGAACCAGGTCGGCTCGTGGGTCTCCGGCGACCATCCTCCACTCGGCTTTGGGCCGCTGAAGCGGCCGGATGCTCGTGGTTCGCGGCCGTTCGAGGGTCAGTTCGGCAGGTCGCGGGCCGGGTCCAGGGGGGCCAGCAGGTCGTGCAGCGCCTCGAACGTGCCGGGCCCCGCCACGAGGGCGAACTCGGGGCCGGCCGGGGCCCCGTTCAGGCCGCCGACGCGGCCGCCGGACTCCTCGACGATCAGGCCGCCCGCCGCGATGTCCCAGGCCTGGACGCCGCGTTCGAAGTAGGCGTCCACCCGTCCCGCCGCCAGGGTGCACAGGTCGACCGAACAGGCGCCGCCGCGTCGGATGTCGCGCACGGCGGGCAGCACGCCGCGCAGCACGTCCGCCTGATGGGCGCGGCGGCCGGCCTCGTACCCGAACCCGGTGGCCACCAGGGCGCGGTTCAGGGGCACGTCGGCGTTGCAGCGCAGGACGTGCTCCCCGGACGCGTCGCGTCTGCGGGCGCCGCCGCCGCGGACGGCGAAGTACGTCTCGCCGCGTCGGGGGATCTCCACGACCCCGGCGACGGCGCGGCCGTCGATCTCGGCGGCGATGCTGACCCCCCAGTCGGGCAGGTCGTACAGGTAGTTGACGGTGCCGTCGATGGGGTCGATCACCCAGCGGACGCCGCTGGCGCCGGCGCTGGACCCGCCCTCCTCGCCCAGCACCGCGTCGGCGGGCCGGGCGGCCCGGATCCGTTCCACGATCAGCGCCTCGGAGGCCCGGTCCATCTGGGTGACCACGTCGGTCGGGCTGGTCTTGGTCCGCACCACCGCCGGTCCCTCGACCGGGCGCTTGTCGACCAGCATCCGGCCGGCCTCGGCGGCGGTCTCCAGCGCGAGCTCCAGCAGCTCGTCGGGCAGGCTCATCGTTCCCCCTCGGGTTGATCGCCGCTTCGGGATGAGCGGGTCAGGGTCGGGCGTGCCCGCAGTCGACCGGGCAGACGTCGGGACGGGCGCCGAGCGAGCCCAGCGCGGGCCGGGGCGCGTCCGGCCCGGCGGATCGTTCGAGCAGCAGCTCCCGGACCATGGCCACGTACCGGGGGTGCGTGCCGGGCGTGGCGGCCCGCTCGAACGTCAGCCCCAGGTCGGCGGCGAGTTCGGCGGCCTCCACGTCGAGGTCGTACTTGACCTCCATGTGGTCGGACACGAACCCGACCGGCACGACCACCACGGCCTCGACCCCCTCGGCGTGCAGCTTCCGCAGGTGGTCGCCGATGTCGGGCTCCAGCCAGGGCTGGCTCGGGGGGCCGCTGCGGCTCTGGTAGACCAGCGCCCACTCGTGGCCGGGGGCGGCCTCGGCCGCGACGACGGCGGCGATGTCGGCCAGCTCGGCGGCGTAGCGTTCGCGCCCCGGCTGCGCCAGCGGGACGCTGTGCGCGGTGAACGCCAGACGGGCCCGGTCGCGCAGGTCGGCGGGGATCCGGGCGAGCGCGGCGCGGGCGGCCTCGACGAACGGCTCCACGAAGCCGGGGTGGTTGTAGTAGACCCGCAGCTTGTCGATCTCGGGTGCCCCGGGGACCTCGGCTCGGGCGCGGTCGATGTCGGCCGCGTACTGCCCGCAGCAGGAGAATCCGCTGTAGGCGGAGGTCACGAACGCGGCGGCCCGCCGGACGCCGTCCTGCGCCATCCGGCGGACGGTGTCGGTCAGGTACGGCGTCCAGTTCCGGTTGCCCCAGTAGACGGGGAGGTCCACGCCGTGGGCGGCGAGGTCGGTCTCGACGGCGGCCTTCAGCTCGCGGCACTGCCGGTTGATCGGGCTGACCCCGCCGAAGCGGTGGTAGTGCTCGGCGACGCGTTCGAGGCGCGCCCGGGGGACGTTCCGGCCGCGGGTGACGTTCTCCAGGAAGGGCATCACGTCCTGCGGTCCCTCCGGGCCGCCGAACGACACGAGCAACAGGGCGTCATGGGACGTCATGCGTCCATCCAACCAGCCGCCCCCCGGTGCTCCGTTCAGCGGTATCGGGCCGCGTACGCCTTGGCGAGGTCGAGCACCTTCTGCACGTACCAGTGGGCGTGGTTGTACGCGTAGACCGCCTGATAGAGCGAGTCGCCGCCGCGTCCGCCGCCGTGGGCGCACAGGTACTTGGCGGCGGCCGGGATGGCGTCGTAGGGGTTCATGATGTCGGCCTTGCCGTCCCCGTCACCGTCCACGCCGAACGACTTCCAGGTGGACGGCAGGAACTGCATGGGCCCCAGCGCGCCCGCGCTGGAGCGCCCCGCGTTGCGGCCGTGGTCGCTCTCCACCTGTCCGATGGCGGCGAGCACGGTCCACGACAGGCCCCGGCAGGAGGTGGCGGCCCGCTTGTAGAGGTCGAGGTAGCTCGCCGCCTGTCCGGACGGCCGGTAGCGCTCCTCGTTGAGGTTGATGACCTTGGCGCCGCCCCGGACGACCTCGCCGACCTCGTCGGCCAGCTTCGCGGGGTCGGCGCCGGGCGCGTTGATCAGCAGCGCCACGTCGGGAACGAGTCCCAGCCTGGTCCCGGTGCGGGCGCTGACCAGCATGTCGATGCCCGGCAGGCCGAGGCTCCCGGAGCCGCCGAGCACCACGTTGGGGATGGTCTTGGCGACGATCGGGTACCGCAGGCCGTCGCGCAGCCGCAGTTCGCCGGCGGCCTTCTCGGAGACCACGAACCGGTCGGCGGCCAGCGCCGCCCACAGCTCGGTCCGCTTGGCCGTGCCGGGCGGCGTCCAGGAGCGGAACGTCGAGGGGTCGACGGCGAACGTGTTGATCAGCCGGTTCTGGAGCTGCACCGCCCCGCCGTCGACCACCGCCACGTCCCGCACGCCCTTGAGCCGGGAGATCCGCCGGGCCGCCCCGGCGTCGATGGAGGCGGTGCCCACGACCAGCACGTCGGGCGGGACGACGCGGCGCAGCGGGGCCACCTGGGCGTCGTCCACGACGTTGTCCGCCGGGCCCCCGGGCAGGCCGGTGGGCTCCCCCGCCGGGACGGCCGGCGCGGCGGCGGTCTCGGAGGTCCCCTCATGGGTGACGGCGCGGATCACCCCGGCCGTCAGCGTCACCGCCGTGACCAGCGCGAGCGCGGCGAGCACCAGGAGCGGCAGCCGACGGGACGGCGCGGCGGCGGGGACGCGCGCGGCGGGTCGGGGCCGAATCGTGCGCGCCTTCTTCTCGGGCCTGGTCGACGGCCCGCGCCGCCCTGGGTCGCGTGAGGGAGAAGAGGGAGCCACGGCCAATCCCTACTACGGTCGCCGCCGACCGGGGCCAGCGGGTCGAGGAGTTCCGGACGGGTAACTTGATCGAATCCAACGCATCGACCCCGGTCAGGGGTCCGGCCTCGCGAAAAGGGAGAGGATCACGGTGGCGAATCCGTACCGGGCCCTGCTCGAGGTGCCCGGCGCGCGGGTGTTCGTCGCCGCGGGGTTCGTGGGCCGGATGTCGATGTCCATGGTGGGTATCGGCATTGTCCTTCTCGTGTCCGCCGTTACCGGATCGTACGGTATCGCCGGTTCTGTGTCGGCGGTGTACGCCCTGGCCTTCGCCGTCGTCTCCCCCCTGCTCGGCCGGCTGGTCGACCGGCGCGGCCAAGGGCGGGTGCTGATGCCGCTGGGGCTGGCCAACGGCGCGTCGCTGGCGCTGCTGGTCGCGTGCGCGGTCCTGGAATGGCCCACGTGGACGTTGTTCCCCGTCGCCGTCCTGGGAGGCGTGACCTCGCCGGGTCTGGGCGCGATGGTCCGCGCCCGCTGGATCAACGTGCTGAAGAACGGCCCGCAGCCGCCGCCCGCGGGGGTGGGGCTGCACACCGCGTTCTCGTTCGAGTCGGTGCTGGACGAGATCATCTTCGTCACCGGGCCGATGCTGGTGAGCCTGCTGGCCACGACGGTGCACCCGGCGGGCGGCGTGCTGGCGGCCGGGGCGCTGACGACGGCGGGCTGTCTCGTCCTGGCGACGCAGCGGGCGACCGAGCCGCCGCCGAGCGAGGGCGGGCCGGCGGGGGTGGCCGGGGTGCTGGCGGTGCCCGGGGTGGTCGTGGTGGCGCTGGCGTTCCTGCTGATGGGCGGAGTGTTCGCCGGGGTGGAGGTGAGCGTGATCGCGTTCACCGAGGAGCAGGGGCACCCCGGACTGGCGGGGGTGCTGCTGGCCTCGTTCGCGCTGGGGAGCTGTGTGGCGGGCCTGTGGTATGGGGCGCGGGTCTGGCGGTCCCCGCTGGACCGCCGGTTCCTGGCGGGGCTGGCGCTGCTGGCGGTCGGGGTGGCGCCGCTGTCGCTGATCGGGACGTGGCCGGTGATGCTGGCGGTGATCTTCGTGTCCGGGCTGGCCATCTCTCCGACGATCATCCCGGGGTACGGCCTGGTCGAGCGCCTGGTGCCGGCCCCGCAGCTCACCGAGGGGATGGCGGTGGTGTCCACGGCGGTCGCGGTGGGGATCGCGGTGGGCGCCTCGGCGACGGGACGGCTGGTGGACGGGCACGGGTCCCGCGGGGGGCTGCTGTTCGCGACCGGGGCGGGGCTGGCCGCGACGGCGGTGGCACTCGTCGGAAGGTCACGATTCCGACAATCCCTCACTTCCGACAAACATGAATAGATTTCGCATTGGTCGGCTCGGTAGAGTCGGCGCATGTCCCCCGTGAGCACTCCGGCCGCCCGTCCCTGGCGGAACTGGGCCGGCAACCAGCGGGCCGTGCCCCGCCGCACGCGCGTCCCGCGCACCACCGCCGAGGTCGCCGACGCCGTGCGGGAGGCCGCCGAGGAGGGGCTGACCGTGCGGATGGCCGGCACCGGCCACTCCTTCACCGCCGCCGCCGTCACCGACGGCGTGCTGCTGCGCCCCGAGGGCCTGACCTCCGTGCGCTCCGTCGACACCGGCGGCGGGCTGGTCACCGTCGACGCCGGCCTGCCGCTGCACGAGCTCAACCGGGTGCTGGACGAGCACGGGCTCGCCCTGGCCAACATGGGGGACATCCAGGAGCAGACGGTCGCCGGGGCCCTGCAGACCGGCACCCACGGCACCGGCCGGGACGCCGCCGGGCTGGCCTCCCAGATCGCCGCGCTGGAGCTGGTGCTCGCCGACGGCTCCGTGGTGACCTGCTCGCCGCAGGAGCGCCCGGAGCTGTTCGACGCGGCCCGGGTGGGGCTGGGCGCGCTCGGCGTGGTCACCGCCGTGACCTGGCGCACCGTCCCCGCGTTCCTCCTGCGCGCCCGCGAGGAGCCCATGCGGTGGGACGAGGTCCTCGACCGTCTGGACGAGCTCGGCGAGGCCAACGAGCACTTCGAGTTCTACTGGTTCCCGCACACCGAGGGCTGCCTGACCAAGCGCAACAACCGGACCGAGGGCCCCGCCGAGCCGCTGCCGGCGTTCAAGCGCCGGCTGGACGACGAGTTCCTGTCCAACACGGTGTTCGGCGGGCTCCAGCGCCTCACCCACCGCGTCCCCCGCACGATCGGCGTCGTGAACTCCGTCTCGGCCAAGGTGCTGGGCGCCCGCACCTACAGCGACACCTCCTACAAGGTGTTCACCAGCCCCCGGCGGGTGCGCTTCAAGGAGCAGGAGTACGCACTCCCGCGCGAGGAGCTGGTCCCCGCGCTGCGCGAGCTGCGCTCCCTTTTCGACCGGCGAGGGTGGCGGATCAGCTTCCCCATCGAGGTGCGGCTGCTGCCGCCCGAGGACGCCTGGCTGTCCATGGCGTACGACCGGCCGACCGCGTTCATCGCGATCCACGTCTACCACCGCGACCCGCACGAGGAGTACTTCCAGGGCGTGGAGGAGCTGCTCACGGCGGTCGGCGGCCGCCCGCACTGGGGCAAGCTGCACACCCGGGACACCGCGTACCTGGAGAAGGTCTACCCGCGGTGGGGCGACTTCCGGGCGCTGCGGGACGAGCTGGACCCCGACCGCCGGTTCGCCAACCGCTACACCGAGCAGGTCCTCGGATCCTGACGGCCGCCCCCGGGGCAAAGGATCCACAAGGATCATGCGAGGTGGGCCACATCGCGGCCGCCGGAACGGCAAGCTGTATCGGACGGCGGCGTGCACGCGGACGGGCCCGTACCGCGTGCCCTGCGCCGTCCGCTCTCAGGTCAGCGGTACCCCAAGTGCGATCCAGGGGAAGTCCGGGAGCGGCGATGTTCGGACATGCCGGGTACGGTGCTGGCAGCAGGCGTGTTCGAAGGAGACACTCGAGAACCCGGGGGAAGGGCACGCATGCGCCCCAGGTCGGGCGTCGTAACATACCGGCGTCCCGCGAGCGCCGCGGAGGGCGGTCGCGGCGACACGGGTCGTTCGGCGTCCTTCCAGCGCCGTCACCGCAGGAAGGACATGCATGCAGGAGCTGCGCCTCGTCGCGGTCAGCGAGGACGGCACGTACCTCGTGCTGGCCACCGCGGGCCGGGGCACTCGGTTCACCCTGCCCGTCGACGACCGGCTGCGCGCCGCGGTCCGTGGGCACTTCTCCCGCCTCGGCCAGTTCGAGATCGAAGTGGAGAGTCCCTTGCGTCCCAAGGAGATCCAGGCCCGCATCCGGGCCGGTGAGACGGCGGAGGAGATCGCCGAGTCCGCCGGCATCCCGGTGGAGCGCGTCCGCTGGTTCGAGGGTCCGGTCCTGCAGGAACGCGAGTACATGGCCCAGCAGGCGCAGCGGGTCCCGGTCCGCCGCCCCGGCGAGACGGCCCCCGGACCGCCGCTCGGCGAGATGGTCGAGGAGCGCCTGAACCGCGGCGGCGTGGACCTCGAGGACGTCGAGTGGGACTCCTGGAAGTGCGAGGACAGCAGTTGGCGGGTCCGGCTGTCGTTCTTCGACGACGGCCGCCCGCACGCGGCCGAGTGGCTGTTCGACCCCCGCCGCCGGCACCTGTCGCCGCGGGACGAGGTCGCGGCGCGGCTGACCGCGCAGGAGTGGGACGGCGGCGCCGCCGACGAGTCCGCCGACACGGTGACCCCGCTGCTGCCGCGTCGTCCCGCCATGAAGATCGTGCAGGATTCCCCGTCCCCGTCCCCGTCGCAGTCCCCCGCCGCCGCGTCCCGCACGACCGCCGCCCAGGCGGCCGAGCCCGCGCGCCGCGAGTACGCCGTCGAGCGCGGACGGACGCCCGACCCCCGCCCGCAGGCCGAGAACGCGCCGGCGCCCCTGACCCCGGCGCCGCCGACGCCCGCCGCGGCCCCGCCGCGCCCGCCCGCCACGCCCGCCACGCCCACCGCGCCGTCCGCGCCCGCCGCTCAGGCGCGCCCTTCGGGTCCGCACCGGCCGCTGCCCGAGCCCGACCTGTCGGTTCCGCCGCCGCCCATGCCCCGGGCCGAGGAGCCGCCCGCCCCGCCGAGGCCCGCAGTCCAGGAGCCGCCCGCCCCGGCCGACGCCGAGGACGACCCACCCGCCGTGGTCGAGGAGCCCGAGACCGTTCCCGAGGTCGTCGCCGAGGAGCGGCCCGCCGAGAACGAGCCGGAGGCCCCGGCGACCGAGGAGGACGAGCCGGAGGTCCCCGCCGCCGAGCAGTCCCCCCAGCCCGGGCCGGAGCCCGAGGCGCAGGTCGACTCCGAGCCGGAGGAGGAGCCCGAGCGGGCCGCCGCCCCGGCTCCGGCGCCGCGCACGCCGGCCAAGCCCGCCGCCGCCAAGGCGCGGTCGCGCAGGGAGAAGACCCCTGCCCGGCCCGCCCCCGCGGCTCCCGCCGCGCCCGCCCCCGCGCCCGCCCCCGCGGCGGCCGCGGCACCGGCCGCCGAGGTCCCCGTCGCGGAGCCCGCCGCGGCACGGGACGTCCCGGTGCCCGCGCCCGCCCCCACACCAGCCCAGCGGCAGAGCGCCGCCGCGCGCCGGCGCAAGTCCAAGGGCAAGCGGGCCTCGGTGCCCTCCTGGGACGAGATCATGTTCGGCGCCCGTCGCCCGGACTAGTCCTCCAGGAAGGGGCCGATCCACTCGGGCGTGATGCCGTGCGCGAACGCGACGGCGTCGGACTCGCCCATGTCGAGGGCGGGATACGCGCCCTCCCCCGCCCCCACGCCGACCGTCAGGGTGGCCAGGCCCAGCCGCCGCTGGAACAGCGTCCGCCGCAGCCGCCAGGCCACCACGGCCCGGTGCTCGACGACCGCCTGGCGACGGCGCAGCGACCCGGACCGCACGGTCAGGCGCGTCCCGTCGGTGGCGTGCCCGAGCTGACGGTAACGGTCGAGCCCCAGCGGCACCGCGATCAGCGCCGCCGCCAGCGCGAGGGACACCGCCCAGGACCGGCCTGCCGGGACCGCCAGCGCCGCCAGCAGCAGCGGCGGCCCGGCCGCCCGGACGATCCGGCGACGACGCGCGGCGGGCGGATGCCGGATGAGCGGCCCCGGCAGCCGGTCGCCCAGCACCCGCGACGCCGCCGCCGACGCCACCGGACGCGGTGAGGCGGGCAGCAGACGTCCCCGGTGGGCCGTGTCGTCCAGACCGGTGACGAGCGCGCTCAGCCGAACGACCCCGGCGGCCCGTTCGAGGGGGTTGTCGGCCAGCTCGACCCCGCGGATCCGGCGGCGCTCCAGCGACACGCTGCGTCGGGTGAACAGCCCGCGCTCGGCCGCCACGGCGGTGCCGCCGCCGGTGGAGCGCAGGGTGAAGTCCCAGTTGAACAGGGCGAACACGACCACCGAGGCGATCGGCATGGCGGCCAGGAAGACCAGCGCGAAGACGACGAACACCCCGCGCGGCCAGCCCGCGACGTCGTCGCCCAGCTCCGACAGCCGCCGGTCGTCGATCAGGCCCAGTTCGTCGCCCAGGTTGTACAGGGCCCCCAGCAGACTGCCCGCCAGCGCGAACGGGGTCAGCAGATAGGCGCCGCTCAGCGGGGCGAACAGGTACCAGCGGGGCCGGGCGCGGGCGAGCACCGCCGAGCCCTGCCGGTCGGCGGCCGGACGAGCGTCGTCCCCGGTCATCAGCAGGGCCCGGAGCCGTTCGGCCTCGGCGCGCGAGACCGCCCTCAGCTCGCCGTCGCCGCCCTCGGATCCGGCGTCGATCTGCACGATGGCCAGGCCGAACAGCCGGTGGGCCAGGGGCGCGTTGACGTCCACGCCCCGTACGCGCTCGCGCGGGATGGTCTTCATCGAGCGGCCGAGCAGGGCGCGCCGCAGCTCCAACCGGTCGTCGTGCAGCGTGTAGGTGAAGGTGGCCCACTTCGCCAGGTGGAACAGCAGCCCGAACGCCAGCCCCAGCAGCGCGAAGTAGAACGCCGTGGACAGCCCGCCGACGACCAGCCCGGCCGCCCCCGCCGCCAGCAGACCCAGCAGCTCGCGCAGCGCCCCCACCGCGACCGTCATGGGATGCAGGCGGCGCGGCCGGGTCGCCGCCGGCGGGGCCAGGGGCCTCATCGGGGCCTCATGTCGCGTCGTCGCGCAGGCCGTGGGCCCGGTGGGCGAGATCCTCGGCCAGGCGTGTCGCCACGTTCACCGGCAGGCCGGCGACCTGGGAGGACCCGGCGTGGGAGGCCGTGCTGATCTCGATGGTGGCCAGCCCCAGCAGGCGTTCGATCAGACCCTGCTCGGTGTCGACGGTCTGGATGCGGCTGACCGGCACCAGCAGCCACTCCCGGGAGAACCAGCCGGTGCGGGTGTACACGACGTCGGCGCTGACCTCCCAGCGGTGCACCCGGTAGCGCCAGGCGGGGGCGACCGCCACCAGCAGGGCCCCGGCGACGCCGGTGACGACGGGCAGCCACCAGATCCGCCCGCCGGCCCAGCCCGGCAGCCAGTCCGGGTCGGCGGAGTCGACCCAGGCGGCGACGCCCCAGGCCAGCCCGAACGCCACCGCCCAGGCCGCCAGGTACTCGATCGCCCAGTGGGCGATGGCCCGGGGGGAGACCCGGTGGGCGGGCGGCCGCAGCCTCGGGCCCGCCGCGGCCCGCCCGGGCCCGGCGGAGGGGTCGGACCCGGCGGACGGGCCGTCGTGGCGTCCTGAGTCAGTCGCCGTCACATCCGAAGTCTAGATGGGGGGTGGACGTCCGCTCTGGTCCCTTTACCGGGCGGTCAGGAATACCTGGCCACCTCTCGTGCGTTGCATGACGTTTCCGGTGGTCTCAGCGTTTTGTCAGACCCGTGTGCGACGGTGGCCTCCTTGCCGGCGGCCTGCCGGCGCGCTGACAGCGGTTCCGAAAAAACTGGATGCGGCCGGAAGATTCGCGACATAGGTTGACATGCCGTCGCGTCAACGCCGTGAGATGTCCTGCGTCACGAGTTCCAGGGAGTTTGAACATGACCTATGCGATCCAGGCCGAGGGCCTGGTGAAGCGGTTCGGCGAGACCCGGGCACTCGCCGGCGTGGACCTGACGGCCCGCGCGGGCACCGTCCTGGGAGTCCTCGGGCCCAACGGCGCGGGCAAGACCACCAGCGTGCGGGTGCTCGCCACCCTGATCCAACCCGACGAGGGCCACGCCCAGGTCGGCGGGTACGACGTCGTCACCGACGCCCACCGGGTGCGCCAGTTGATCGGTCTGACCGGCCAGTACGCCGGGGTCGACGAGATGCTCACCGGCACCGAGAACCTGGTGCTGATCGGCCGGCTGCTCGGGATGTCGCGCCCGGAGTCCAAGGGCCGCGCCGCCGAGCTGCTGGAGCGCTTCGAGCTGAGCGACGCCCGCGACCGGGCCGCCAAGACCTACTCCGGCGGCATGCGCCGCCGGCTGGATCTGGCCGCCAGCCTGGTCGGCCGGCCGCAGATCCTGTTCCTCGACGAGCCCACCACCGGGCTGGACCCGCGCAGCCGGGGCGGCCTGTGGGACATCGTGCGCGGTCTCACCGAGGAGGGCGTGACCGTGCTGCTGACCACCCAGTACCTGGAGGAGGCCGACCAACTGGCCGACGACATCGTGGTGATCGACCACGGCCGGGTGATCGCCCGGGGCACTCCGGACCAGCTCAAGACCCAGGCCGGCGGCCAGGTGCTGGAGGTCCGGCCGGTCACCGAGGCCGACCACGTGACCGTCGCCCGGATCGTCGCCGAGCTGGCCGACGCCCAGGCCGAGGTCAGGGACGGCCTGGTCAGCGCGCCGATCACGGATCCCGCGGTGATGCCCGCGGTGGTCCGCAGGCTGGACGAGGCGGGTGTCACCGTGGGCGAGCTGTCGCTGCGCAAGTCGAGTCTCGACGAGGTGTTCTTCGCCCTCACCGGACACCGCGCCGAGGCGGACGCCGCCCCGGCGGAGACCCCCGAGACGGTCGAGGCGGGCGTGTGAGCGCCGCCGTCCCCGCCCCCGCCCGCCCGACGACCTCCGGAACGGAGCCGATCTCATGACCACCGCCACCCACGCCGGGCACGCCGCCCGGCTCGACCTCGGCAAACGGGTCTCCCCCGGCACCACGGTGCGCAACGTGCTCACCCTGGCCTGGCGGAACCTCGTGCAGATCAAGCACAACCCGATGGAGCTGATCGACCTCAGCATCCAGCCGATCATGTTCGTGCTGCTGTTCGCGTACGTGTTCGGCCCGTCCATCGGCGGCACGGTGGACGGCTATCTGCCCATCGTGATCCCGGGCATCATCGCGCAGAACGCCCTGTTCGCGACGATGACCACCGGGTTCGGGCTGAACGTGGACGTCACCAAGGGGGTCTTCGACCGGCTGCGCAGCCTGCCGATCTCCCGGCTGGCGCCGCTGTCGGGCCGGATGCTGGCCGACATGGTCAAGCAGGTCTGGTCGATGGCCGTGCTGCTGGTGGTGGGCTTCCTGATCGGTTTCCGGATCGACACCGGCCCGCTGCAGACGCTGGGCGCGCTGGCGCTGCTGCTGGCGTTCACCTCGCTGTTCGCCTGGGCGTCGGTGTTCATCGGGCTGGCGGTCGGCGAGCCGGAGAAGGTGCAGATCTTCGGGTTCACCATCATCTTCCCGATCACCTTCCTCAGCTCGGCGTTCGTACCGATCTCGGACCGGGCGCCCGACGTGCTGCAGTTCATCATGCGCAACAACCCGATGACGCACCTGGTGGAGGCGGTCCGCGGGCTGCTGGTCGGCGACCAGAGCACCGGGGCGCTGGCCAATCACCAGTCGGGCGGATCGGTGGCCGAGCACGCCGTCATCGCCCTGGCCTGGGGCGCGCTGATCGCCGCGATCTTCATCCCGCTGGCCATGCGGGCGTTCAAGCGCCGGGCATGAGCCGGGGTCGACGGCCGTTCCCGCCCCTCACGCAGAGGGCGGGGACGGCCGTTCCAGGTTCAGGAAGGCCAGCACCGCGTCCTCGTCGCGGGCGCGGCCCCGTTCATAGGCGACGGTGAACGCCTCGTCGCCCAGCGAGGCCCGCAGCGACTCCTCCAACCGGACGTGCTCGGGGCGCGACCGGTCCCGCATGCCGCGCACCGAGTGGCCCATGCCCAGCAGTTCCGCCGCCCGTTCCAACGCGCCGTCGTGCCGTTCCACGTCGGCGAGGCCGGACAGGCCGGTGGCGAGCACGGGGTTGTCACGGGACTCCACCGCGAGCCGCAGGCCCTCGAGGTTCACCGCCCGGGCGGTGGTCCGGTCGCCGGACGCGGCGGCCAGCCTGGCGCGCGTCAGGATCAGCATGGCGCGGAACTGGATCGGGCCCGAGTGCCGGCCGACCAGCAGCCGATCGATCCGGTCCAGGTCGCGGGCCGCCTGCTCGAACCCACCGGTCTCGACCGCGAGGTCGGCGTTGACGAACAGCATCCAGATCTGCGCCCACGTGGAGCCCGAGCGTTCGGCGTCGCGCATCGCCTCGTCCAGCAGCCGCCGCGCCTCGTCGTGGCGGCCCATCATGAACAGCTCGCCGGCCATCCTGGTGTGGGCGTGCCGCACCGCGTCGGCGACCACCCCGAGCCGCTCGATCTCGCCGAGCGCCTCCTCGTAGAGGGCGAGCGCCTCGGCGTGCCGCCCGTCCCACGACAACATCTCCGCCTGCGCCGTCAGCGCGAACGAGATGCCCCAGCGGTCGCCGGTGCCCCGGAACCCCGTCAGGGCGATCCCGAAGTCATGGCGCGCCGCGTCGAGCCGGCCCGAGTTGAGCGCCATCTGCCCGTGGACGAACCACGCCATGGACGCCACCCACGGATCCGGGTCGTCGCGCAGGGGCGCCATCTCGTCCAGGCGGCGCGGGGTGGTCCCGTCGGGCCCCAGACCCCTCAGCATCGCGCCGAACAGCCTCATCATGGGGTGCTGCGGCTCGTCCCCCAGCCCGTCGCGGATCTCCTCGGCCTGCAGCAGCCACCGCTGGATCTCCGCCACGTCGCGCGGGCTCCCGAACGAGCCCAGCGCGGCGAGTCCGGCGGCCACGGCGGTGGTCTGGTCGGCGGGCAGCCCCGGCATCGCCAGCACCTCGGCAGTGAAGTCGGCGCCCTCGGCGGCCTGGCCGCGCAGCCACCAGTACCAGCCGAGGCGCGCGCACATCCGGATCGCCAGGGCGGCGTCGCCCGCGCCGATGGCCCAGCGCAGGGCGGCGGTCAGGTTGTCGTGGTCGCGGCTCAGCCGGGCCAGCCACTCCACCTGGTCGCCGCTGCGCAGCCGGGGGTCGGCGGCCTCGGCGAGATCGGCGAAGTACTCGGCGTGCGCCCGCCGGTACCGCTCCTCCTCGCCGGCCTCGGCCAGTCGTTCCAGGCCGTACGCGCGGATGGTCTCCAGCATCAGGTAGCGCGGGACCTCCTCGGTCGACACCGGCGCGGCGCCTCCCGTCTCGGTCCTCAGCACCACCAGCGACTTGTCGACCAGCGCGCTGAGCACCTCGAACACGTCGTGCCCGGCCAGGGCGTCCCCGGGGCAGACGGCCTCGGCGGAGGCCACGGTGGCGCCGCCGGCGAACACCGCCAGCCGCCGCCACAGCGCCCGTTCCGCGTCCTCCAGCAGCTCCCAGCTCCACTCGACCACCGCCCGCAGCGTCCGGTGGCGGGGCAGCGCGCTGCGGCTGCCCGCCGTCAGCAGCCGGAACCGGTCGTCGAGGCGTTCGGCGAGCTGCCCGGCGGTCAGCGCCCGCAGCCGGGCCGCGGCCAGCTCGATGGCCAGCGGCATGCCGTCCAGGGCCCGGCAGATGCGCACGAGCAGGCCGACGTTGGCGGCCGTCACCGTGAAGCCCGGACGCACCGCGGCGGCCCGGTCGGCCAGCAGCCGGACGGACGGGAAGGCGACCGCCTCCTCGGGGGACGCGTCCGACGGCGGCAGCGGCAGCGGCTCGACGGGCCACAGCGTCTCTCCGGTGATGCCCATCGGCTCGCGGCTGGTGGCCAGCACCCGGACCTGCGGACAGTCGGCCAGCAGCCTGGCCGCCAGCCCGGCGGCGGCGTCGAGCAGGTGCTCGCAGTTGTCCAGCAGCACCAGCATCCGCTTGCCCGCCAACGCCGCGCCCAGTCGGTCGAGCGGATCGGTGGTCTCCACCGCGCCCAGCCCGCCGCGCGCCGAGATCAGCGCGGTCTCCCGCAGCCCCAGCGCGGCCAACACGGCGTGCGGCACCTCGGCGGGGTCGGTGACCGGCGCCAGCTCCACCGACCAGACCCCGTCGGGCATCGACTCGTGCAGCCGGTCGCCGCACTCCAGCGCCAGCCGGGTCTTGCCCGCCCCGCCGGGCCCGATCAGCGTCACCAGCCGGGCCTCGCCCAGCATCTTGACGACCCGGTGCATGTCGTCGTCCCGGCCGATGAAGCTGGTCAGCCGGGCCCGCAGGTTGCCGAGCCGGGGCCGCTCGTCCGACGCCGGAACGGGCGGGGTGGCCGGGACCGGCGACGGGGGGTCGGGCAGCAGCACGGGGTCGCGGCGCAGCATCGCCAGGTGCAGGGCCTGAAGCTCCGGCGACGGGTCGACGCCCAGCGTGTCGGCGAGCAGCCGCCGGATGTCCGCGTAGACGGCCAGCGCCTCGGCCGGCCGCCCGGCCCCGTACAGCGCCCTCATCAGCCGCGCGCGCAGCGGCTCGCGCATCGGGTCGGCGGCGGCCAGCGCCTGCAGCTCGGGGATCAGCTCCGCGTGGCGGCCGAGCGCCAGGTCGGCGTCGACGCGGTCCTCGCGGGCGGCCCGGCGCAGCCCTTCCAGCCGGGCGACGGGCCCCTCGGCGAAGGGCAGCCCGGACACGTCCGCCAGCGCGGGTCCTCGCCACGACGCCAGGGCGTCGCGCAGCCGCGCCGACCGCTCGGCGGGATCGGGGACGTCGCGCGCCTCGGCGACCGCGGCCTCGAACGCGTGGGCGTCGACCGCCACGACGGGCACGGCGAGGCGGTAGCCCCCGGCCGGGGTCTCCACCAGGTCGCGCCCCACCGTCGCCCGCAGCCGGGAGATCAGCGACTGCAGGGCGTTGGGCGCGCCGGCCGGGGGCCGGTCCTCCCACAGGTCGTCGATGAGCCGTTCGGTCGGGACGACGCGCCCGGCGTCCAGGGCCAGCCGGGTGAGCAGTGCCCGCAGCCGGGCGCCGCCCACCGTGACCTGACGGCCGTCCTCGGTCACCTCGACGGGCCCCAGGATCCCGATCCGCACGTTGTCAGACACCCGAAGATTGTCCCCCGTCGACGGCGGAGTCCGGTCCGGAAGCGCGACACGCCCCCGGGAACGTTCCCGGGGGCGTGCTCACGAAGGGTTCCGGCTCAGGCCACGTGCGTCCGGGGCTTGGCCTCTTCCCGGCTGGCCAGCTCGAACTCGGCGCGGGGCTGCTCGATGCTGCCCAGCGAGATGGTCTCCCGCTTGAACACCATCGCCAGCGTCCAGTCGGCGAGCACCTTGACCTTGCGGTTGAAGGTGGGCACCCGGGACACGTGGTACGTGCGGTGCAGGAACCAGGCGGCCACGCCCTTCACCTTGATCCCGTACACGTGCGCGACGCCCTTGTAGAGGCCGAGGCCGGCCACCGAGCCCGCGTAGCTGTGCACGTACGGCTTGAGGGTCTTGCCGCGCAGCGACCGCACGATGTTGTCGGCGAGCACCTTGGACTGGCGGACCGCGTGCTGCGCGTTCGGCGCGCAGAACTGGCCCTCCTGCGTCAGGTCCGGCACCGCGGCGTTGTCACCGGCGGTGTAGGCGCGGACCACGCCCTCGACCGTGAGGTACTCGGTGGCCTTGACCCGGCCGCGCTCGTCCAGGGGCAGGTCGGAGTTGCGCACCACCGGGGCGGCCTTGACGCCGGCGGTCCACACCAGCGTGCCGGCGGGGAAGCGGCCGCCGTCCGACAGCTCGATCTCCTCGTTGAGGGCCGACTGCAGGAACGTCTCCATCTTCACGTCGATGCCGCGTCCGCGGAGCTGCTCGGCGGTCCACTTGCCCATGTCCGGGCCGACCTCGGGGAGGATCCGGTCGGCGGCCTCCACCAGCACCCACCGCATGTCCTCGATGGAGACGTTGCGGTAGTACTTGGCGGCGCTGCGGGCCATGTCCTCCAGCTCGGCGAGCGCCTCGACCCCGGCGAACCCGCCGCCGACGAACACGAAGGTCAGCGCCTTGCGGCGGATCTCGACGTCCTTGGTCGACTCGGCGATGTCGAGCTGGGCCAGCACGTGGTTGCGCAGGTGGATGGCCTCGCCGATGGTCTTGAAGCCGATGCCGTGCTCGGCGAGGCCGGGGATCGGCAGCGTCCGCGAGACCGAGCCGGCCGCCATCACCACGTAGTCGTAGGAGATCCGCTCCGGCGGACCCGCCACCGGCTGCACGATGGCCCAGCGCTCGTCGTGGTTGAGCTCCGTCACCCGGGCGTTGAGCACGGTGCAGCGGGGCAGCACGCGGCGCAGCGGCGCCACGACGTGGCGGGGGGACAGGTTCCCCGCGGCGGCCTCGGGCAGGAAGGGCTGGTAGGTCATGTAGGACTGGGGGTCGACCACGGTGATCTTGACCTCGCCCCGCTTCAGCTCGCGGCGGAGCTTCTTCTCCAGCCGGAGCGCGGTGTACATGCCCACGTAGCCGCCGCCCACGATGAGGATGTGGGGAGCGCCAGGGGTGGGGGAGCGCCTGGCCATGACGGCCTCCTAAGTGGCTCGGTCCATCTTGTGAAGACATTCACAAGCTATCCGACCAACGGCGCCGAACGCGATTCCATTCCTTGGCAAGAACGCAATAAGTTTCCAGTCGAGCAAACTGGACCGTCGCTTACCGAGTGAACTTCGCCACTCCTTCACGAAAAACTGGTCATAAGCGTACAGACCACCCATGACCAACGTCACAGCACCACGATCCGGACAGACCGGGAGGTGGAGTGACACGCGTCACCCCCGCCCCGCACGTGTTCCGGACCGGTCCGGTCGGCGCGCGGCCGGGCCCGCCCGTCGCCTCGCCCGGGTCCGCCGCCCGGTTCCGCACGGACGCACGCGCGGCGAGGCTCTAGGGTGGAGCCGCGAGGAAGGCGCCCGCCTCCCGCGGTGCGCGGCACGGCACCGCCGCGGGGCGGAACCAGCGAGGATCGCCCGGGAGCGTTAGTCGAATGAAGAGCACGAAGCGACGTCCGCGAGCGGCCGTCGTGGCCGCGGTCGCGCCGGCGACCGCGCTGGTCGGCGCCCTGGCCGGATGCGGGCTGACCGGGCCCGCCATGAGCGCCGGGGCCGAGCTCGCCGAGTTCACGGTGACCAGCCCGTCCTTCCACGACGGCAAGCAGTTGCCCGCGCGGTTCGCCTGCCCGTCGTACCCTGGGGGCCAGGGCAGGACTCCGCCGCTGCGGTGGTCGGGCGCGCCGAGCCAGACGACCAAGGCGTTCGCGATCGTGGTCGACGACCCCGACGGCTCCGACGGGGCGTACGTCGGCTGGGTCATCGCGAACATCGACGGCACGATCAACGAGCTGGTCGAGGGGGCCCGTCCGGAGAAGGCGGTGGAGGCGCTGAACACCAGCGAGAAGACGGCCTACGTCCCGCCGTGCCCGCCCAAGGGCGAGCGGCACCGCTACCGGTTCACGCTCTACGCGCTGAGCGAGCGGCTGGCGCTCAAGCAGGGCGCCCCGCTCAAGGAGGCGCTCAGCACGATCGCCAAGTACACGGTGGGCCGGGGACGGATCACCGGGAACTTCGGCGACCTGTAACGACGTTCGACCAAGGGTCCGCGAGCGAGGGGGGACGATGTCCGCGAACGGTGTGACAAGGGTCATAGCGGTCGGCGAGAATCGTCGAAGGCCCCCCCGGACCCAGGCGCTAGCGTCAGGCGGCAGGGGCCGGTCGGTCCCGCCTCGAGCGGCCACGCCGGCGATCCCCGCTGGGCCATGGCATTGGATGGTTGCGCAATGATGATGTACATCGTCGTCCCCGGCCTCATCGTGGTCGTCATCCTCGTGGTGGTCCTGGTGGCCCTGGGCATGCGGGCCAACCGGACCGGCGCGGACGAGGACGATTGGGCCGACGAGCCGCCGCAGCAGCAACCCAGGTCGCGAGGCCGCCGGGCCGCGCCCCCACCCGTCGACGAGCCCGTCGACGACGGCTACGAGGATCACGGGACCGGCGCGGGCTACGACCGCCGGGTGGCCGGCGGTCCGCTGGCGGCGCCCACCGGGCCGCCCGCGCCCGCCCAACCCGCCGGCCTCGCGGGGCCGGGCCCCGCCGGCGCGCCCCCGGGGCCGCCCGCCCCGCCTCCGCCGGCGCCGCGTCGCGCCCCCGCGGGCGACGACATGAGCGACGAGATGGGCGACGACGACTACTGGGCGACCATCACCTTCGACAAGCCCAAGTTCCCCTGGCAGCACGACCGGGACGAGGACCGCGACGAGGCCGCGGACCCGCTCGCCGCGGCCGCCGACATGGCCGAGCCCGGCGCCCCGCAGCAGCCCCACGCCCCCGCCGAGCCCGCGATGGCGCAGCCCGTTCCGGCCGGGCCCATGGACCAGCCCGGATACGGCGGCGACTCGTTCGGCTCCGACGGCCAGTACGGCGCGGACCAGTACGGCGCGGGCGATCAGTACGGCGCCGGCGACCAGTACGCGACCGGTGACCAGTACGGCGTCGAGCAGTACGGGGCCGACCAGTACGGCGGCGGCGGCGACCAGTACGCCGATCAGTACGGTGACCAGTACGCCGACCAGCCGGCCGACCAGGGCGACCGGTACGCGGCCGACGGCGGTCGGTACCCCGTCGAGCCCGCCCCGTACGCCGCCGAGGCGGGTCCCTACGGCGGCGAGCCCGCGGCCTCCCCCGGCGGGTACGGCACCGGCCCGCAGTCGGTCCCCGCGCCGCCCCCGTCCTTCCCCGGCACTCCCGAGCCGCACGACCTGCCCATCGCCGCGCACTTCCGCGGGGACGCCGGCGACCCGCTGGCCACGGGCGGCAACCCGGCCGGGCCCACCCGGCAGGACCCGCTCGACTACGCCACCCCGCCGCCGGTCTCCGACCCGCTGGGCCTCCCCGTGGGACGCGCCGACGACCGTTCCTCCACCGGGCCGTTCGCCGGTCCCGGCGAGGGCTCCTTCGGCCTGCCCGACCCGCCGTCGTACGGCGGTGCGGGAGAGGGCGCGGGGTCGACCGGGTACGGCCCCACCGAGACGACGGTCTCGTTCAGCGCGGACTCCCCGCCCGCGGGCCCGCTGCACGGCGGGTTCGGCGACTCCCGCGGCCTGCCCCGCAACGAGCCCTCGGGCGCCGGTCCGGGCGGTCCCCCGGCGCACTCGGCCCCGGCGGCGTACGGCTCCCCCGCGGCGCCGTCCGGGCAGCAGAACGACACCGACGGGCACCGGCTGCCCACCGTGGACGAGCTGCTGCAACGCATCCAGTCCGACCGTCAGCGCTCCACCGGGCCCACGCCAGTCTCCGGCGGCAACCCGCTGCCGGACCCGCTGAACGACCCGCTGAGCACCTCTCACGACGCCTCCTACGGCTCCGGCGGCGCCCCGTGGTCGTCCTCCACCACCGGAGGGTCCCAGGGGTATGACCAGCCGTCCTCCGGGCGCGGCCACGACGACCTGTCGAGCGGCCAGTTGTCCGGGAGCGGTCTGTCCGGCGGCGGCTTCTCCGGCCTCGGCGGCGGGGGCTCCCCCGGCTACGGTCAGGGCGGTTCCGGCGGTCAGGGCCAGGGCTACGCGAGCGGCGAGGGCTACCCGTCGGCGCCCGCCTATGGCGAGGCCCCCCGCTACGACGACCCGCTCGGCGGCGGCCCGTCGTCCGGGCGCGAGTCGTTCGGCTCGTTCGGCATGGGCGAGCCCTCCACGCCGCCCGCCTCGGGCGGCTCCGCCGACCCCGGTCGGTACGGCGACTTCAGCGGCAGCAACTACGGCGGCGGCGACCCCAACGCCACCCAGGCCTTCGGCAACGGCTACTTCGGCGGCCAGCAGGGGGGCCACGGCCAGGCGGACCAGGGAACGCCCCAGGGCGAGCAGGGGTCTGGGTACGGTCAGCAGGACCAGCGCGGAGGCGACGACTGGGAGAGCCACCGCGATTACCGTCGGTGAGCAATCGTTTGCGGATTGTTAAGGGGATCACCTAGCAGAGGTCTTGCCGACCATGATTCGATACTGTAGGTGACCTCAAGACCACAAATCGTAGGCTTCCTGCGGCGTGATCTTCCCGCGTCCTTTGTCGTGTTCCTGGTGGCGGTCCCCCTGTCGCTGGGCCTCGCCGTCGCCTCCGGGGCACCGGTCGTCGCCGGGTTGATCGGCTGCATCGTCGGCGGCGTGGTCGCCGGCGCGCTCGGCGGCTCCCCCCTGACGGTCAGCGGACCCACCGCGGGACTCACGATCATCCTCGCCTCGACCGTGCAGAACTATGGCTGGCGCGCCACGTGCGCCATAACGTTCATGGCCGGCCTGGTGCAGTTGGCGCTCGGATTCGGCCGGGTCGCCCGGACCGCGTTGGCCGTCTCCCCCGCGGTCGTTCAGGGCATGTTGGCCGGCGTCACCGTGGTGCTGATCCTGGCGCAGATCCACATCGTGCTCGGCGGAAGCCCGCAGCACTCGGCGCTGGCCAACATCCGCGAGCTGCCCGGCCAGCTCGCCGGGCACCATTCCCACGCCGTGCTGATCGGACTGCTGACCATCGCCGTCCTGCTGGCCTGGGGGAGGCTGCCCGTCCCCTGGCGGGGGGTGGCCGGCACGGTGGCCAGACGGATCCCCGCGCCGCTGCCGGCCATCGTCGCCGCCGCCGTGACGGCCTGGGCGCTGAACCTGGACGTGCCGCGCGTCGAGCTGCCCGGCAGTCTGCTGGAGGGCTGGCAGCCCCCGGTGATGCCCTCGGGCCCGGTGCCGGAGATCGCCGGGGTGGTGATCGCGATCGCCGTGCTGGCCGGTGTGGAGACGCTGCTGACCAGCGTGAGCATGGACCGGATGCGTCCGGACGGCGTCCCCCGCGCCGACCTGGACCGCGAGCTGGCCGGGCAGGGCGCGGCCAACACCGTCTCCGGGCTGCTGGGCGGCCTGCCGGTGGCCGGCGTCGTCATCCGCAGCACCGCCAACGTCAACGCCGGGGCCCGGACCCGATACTCGACCGTCATGCACGGCCTGTGGGTGCTGCTGCTGGCGCTGGTGTGCGGGCCGCTCATCGAGCAGGTGCCGCTGTCCGCGCTGGCCGCGCTGCTGGTGGCGATGGGCGTCCGCCTCCTCGACAACGCCCGGGTGCGCGATCTGCGCAACCACGGCGAGGCGTCTGTGTACTTCATCACCCTCGGGGGCGTGGTGGCGTTCGGGCTCGGCGAGGGGGTGCTGCTGGGCATCGGCGTGACGGCCTGGATGGCGCTGCGCCGGCTGACCCGCCTGTCGGTGGACGTGGAGGAGGCCGACGGGCGCTGGCACGTCATGGTCAGCGGGTCGTTGACCTTCCTCGGCGTGCCCCGGCTGATCGGCATGCTGCGGCGGGTCCCCGCGGGTTCGGCGGTCGATCTGGACCTCAACGTCGACTTCATGGACCACGCCGCGTTCGAGGCCGTGCACGACTGGCGCATGACGCACGAACGTCAGGGTGGCGAAGTCGACATAGATGAAATTCATGAAACTTGGTACGAAAGACGCGTGACTGGCGACATGACCCCCACGCGCAAATCGTTCCCTCCCGTCCGGTGGTGGGCCCCATGGGCGAATCGCTGGCGTCGTAGCGAGAATCCGGAACTCGACGCCCCCGAGGTCTCCGCCAGTGCACTGCTGCTGGCGGGGGTCCGTGAGTACCACGGCCAGATGGTGCCGCTGGTACGCCCGATCATGGCGGAGCTGGCGTTCAAGCAGACGCCCGAGCACCTGTTCATCACCTGCGTCGACTCGCGGGTGGTGCCCAACATCATCACCGCCAGCGGGCCCGGCGACCTGTTCATCGTCCGCAACGTCGGCAACCTGGTCCCCCGCCACGGGTCCCGGGTCTCCGACGACTCGCTGGCCGCGGCGCTGGAGTACGCCACCAACGTGCTGGACGTCAAGACCATCACGGTCTGCGGGCACTCCAACTGCGGCGCCATGGCCGGTGTGCTGGCCGGCGGCGCGGAGATCGACCACCTGCCGGGCCTGTCCCGGTGGCTCAAGCACGCCAACCACAGCCTGGCCCGGTTCCTGGACTCCGAGCCGGGCGCGGAGCCGCCGCTCAGCCGGCTCTGCCAGATCAACGTGCGTCAGCAGTTGGACAACCTGCTGACCTATCCGTGGCTGCGCAACCGCGTGGAGGCGGGCAAGCTCGAGTTGGTGGGGCTGTACCTGGATCTGGAGACGGCCAAGGTGCACATCCTGGACCGCCCGGCGGGGTCGTTCGTGCCCGTTCCGGACGAGGCCCCCGACGAGCTGCCGGATCTGCCGACCGTCTCCTGACGCGTCGCCCGGCCCCCGGAACGAGAACGCGGGCCGATCCCGATGAGGATCGGCCCGCCTGGTGTGCGGGGACGACGTCCGACAAGCCCGTCGCCGGGCCGCGACGCCCGCGGGAACCCCTCGGCGTTCCCGCGGCGCGCGGCCCGTTCGGGTCTCACCGGGTCTAGTGGTGGGTCAGTTCCTCGTCCCGCCCGCGCACGTACATTCCGGTGACCCGCCGCGCCCGGCGGAAGCCGCCGGCGTCGGTCGGGGTGAACAGCGAGTCGTGCCGGCTGGCGCGGGCGAACTCGACGAGGTAGACCAGGGACGACAGGAATCCGACGAGCGCGACCGCTGCGATGATCAGGAACATGGCCGCTTCCTCCCTGCGGGCCGGGCGCTCGGCCCGCCTTGCCGCCGGCCCCCGTTTTCGACCGGCTCGTATCACGACCGTACGCGCAGGGGAAGGGACGCATTGTGTCGTCTGACCTGAAGGTCACAAAGAGGGACATCACACCCCACGAGACACCAGAGCGCCACGAGGCGGGTCAGAGTCCGGGGGTGAACGGGCGGCGTCGCCCCGGGTCGTCCGCGTCGGCCTCGCCCCGCAGGGCGGCCTCGACGAGGGTGATCGCCTCGGCGAGCGCGGCCAGTCGGGCGCCCTCGCGCCGATAGACGTCCATCAACGCCTCGATGCCGTGCGGCGGGACCGACCCGCTCAGATCGGCGCGGGCGGTGCGGAACCCCTCGCGGGCCGCGGTCACGGCCGCCTCGACGTGCTGGCGGGCCAGCCGCACCAGGGTGGGCGGGTAGCGACGGAGCACGCCGTACCGGCGATACTCCGGCGGCACCGACTCCAGCAGCCAGGCCATCGCCGTGTCCTCGAACCGCTCGGAGCCCGGCGGATGGACCTGGCCGGGCCAGCCGGGAGGGACGTACGCGCTCACCGGCTCATGCTAACCGAGAAACTCGAACGCGCGTTCGAGAAGGTGTCAGGACTCGGATCCGGGCTCGGGGGACGGCGTCGTGCCGTTCCCGGTGCGTCGGATGCGGATCTTGCCGGAGTCCAGGTCGTCGCGCGAGACGCCGTCGCCCTGGAGATGGTGGTCGTCGCCACGGCGCAGCTTCTGCGCCTCCTGCTCCTCGAGCTGGATCTTCTTCGACCCGGAGAAGGCGGCGTGCAGGTCCTCGAACATGCCCGCGCCGAATCCGGCGCCCGTCTCGCCGTCCCCGCGGATGGCGCCCATCATGGACGTCCGCCCGGTGCCGGCCGACGGCCAGTCGACGACCTCCGGCTGCACGTTCGTGGGCTTGGCCGCACGGCCCTTGGGCCGCCTGCGGCGGCGGCGGAATGGTGACTTCACGCAGACTCCAACGCTCCGGGCCGCCGATTTGATCCCGTATCGATCCGCACCGATCCGGCCCGGCGGGCACACCACCATAGCCTCCGGAGAACCCGGCGCGGACCGGCCGCCCGCGCACCGCGCGGGAGCGTACCGGCGTTCGCTCGGTCCGGGGCCGTCGGGGCGGTAACCTGCCGACGTGCGTCTGTCCCAGGTGATCGCCGTTCTCGAGAAGCTCTATCCGCCCGAGTGGGCGGAGTCGTGGGACGCCGTCGGCCTGGTCTGCGGCGACCCGGACGCCGAGGTGGGCCGGGTCCTGTTGGCGGTCGACCCGGTGGCCGCGGTCGTCGACGAGGCCGTCCGGATCGGGGCCGACCTGATCGTCACGCACCATCCGCTGCTGCTGCGCCCGGTCCACGGCGTCGCCGCCACCACCCCGAAGGGCGGGCTGATCCACCGGCTGATCACCTCGGGGGTGGCCCTGTACACCGCGCACACCAACGCCGACGTGGCCGATCCCGGGGTGTCCGACGCACTGGCCCGCGCGGTCGGGCTGACCGGCCCGCTGCGCCCGCTGGCCCCGTCCCCGGACGATCCGGCCCGCGGCCTCGGCCGGATCGGCGCGTTGGAGGCCGCCGTGCCGCTGCGCGCGTTCGCGGCCCGGGCCGCGGCGGGGCTGCCGGCGACCGCGTGGGGCCTGCGGGCGGCCGGCGACCCGGACCGTCCGGTGCGCACCGTCGCCGTCTGCGGCGGGGCCGGGGACTCGCTGCTCGGGGCCGCCCGCGCCGCCGGCGTGGACGTCTACCTCACCGCCGACCTGCGCCACCATCCGGCCTCGGAGTTCCTCGAACAGGACGGGCCGGCGCTGGTGGACGCCGCCCACTGGGCCACCGAGTGGCCCTGGCTGGCCGACCTCCGGCGTCGGCTGGCCGAAGAACTCGACCTCAAGAGCCATGTATCGACGCTCGTCACCGACACGTGGACGCTGCACTTCGAAGGAGAACAGTGAAAGCAGCACCCCAGTCCCAGCAGCGCCTGCTCGACCTGCAGGAGCTCGACGCCGCGCTGGACCGGTCGGCGCACCGCCGCCGGACCCTGCCCGAGACCGCCGAGATCGAGCGGCTCGAGGGACGGCTGACCGAGCTGCGCGACGCGGTCGTCACCGCCGAGACCGAGGTGAGCGATCTGGACCGGGAGCAGAAGAAGGCCGAGCAGGACGTCGACCAGGTCCGGACCCGGGCCGAGCGCGACCAGCAGCGCCTGGACTCGGGCATGGTCACCTCCGCCAAGGACCTCGCCAACCTGCAGTCGGAGATCGCCTCGCTGCGGCGTCGCCAGTCCGACCTGGAGGAGGTCGTGCTGGAGATCATGGAGCGCCGGGAGGAGGCCGACGCGCGGGCCGCCCGGCTGCGCACCGAGCGCGAGGAGGCCGGCCGTGAGCTGACCTCCGTCACCGAGCGTCGGGACGCCGCCTGGAAGGAGATCGACGAGGAGGTCGCCGCCACGGGCGCGGCCCGCACGGCGGTGGCCAAGGACGTCCCGGACGACCTGATGGCCCTCTACGAGAAGCTGCGCGCGCAGTTCGGCGGGGTCGGCGCGGCGGCCCTGCACCGCGGCCGGTGCCAGGGCTGCCATCTGGCGCTGAACACCGTGGACCTGAACCGGATCCGGGCCGCCGCCCAGGACGAGGTCGTTCGCTGTGAGGAGTGCCGCCGGATCCTGATCCGCACCCCCGAGTCGGGCCTGTGACCGCTTCGCGGAGGCTGGTCGTCGAGGCGGACGGCGGGTCGCGGGGCAACCCCGGGCCCGCCGGGTACGGGGCGCTGGTCCGGGACGCGATCACCGGCGAGGTGCTGGCCGAGGTCGCCGAGGCCATCGGACACGCCACCAACAACGTGGCCGAGTACCGGGGGCTGATCGCCGGGCTGCGGGCCGCCGCCGAGGTGGCCCCGACGGCCCGGGTCGAGGTCCGGATGGACTCCAAGCTGGTGGTGGAGCAGATGTCCGGGCGCTGGAAGATCAAGCATCCGGACATGATCCCGCTGGCGTTGGAGGCCCGGGAGGCCGCGTCGGGGTTGGGTGCGGTGTCGTACGGCTGGGTGCCGCGCAACCGCAACGCGCACGCCGACCGGCTGGCCAACGAGGCGATGGACGCGGCCGCCCGGGGCGAGCCCTGGGTCCGCGGGACGGAGCCGTCCGAGGCCCCCGGCGATCGGGAGGGCGGGCGGACCGACGCCGATCCGGAGTCCGCGGAGTCCCCGGGGCCCGCCGCCCCGGCCTGGTCCTCGGCCACCACGACGCCGACGACGACGCTGCTGCTGCGGCACGGCCAGACGCCGTTCTCGGTGGAGAAGCGGTTCGCGGGCGTCGGGGACGTCCCGCTGACCGAGACGGGCCGCGAGCAGGCCCGCGCCGCCGCGCTCGCCCTCAAGGACCTCGGCCTGGACGCCGTCGTCACCTCGCCGCTGGGCCGCTGCCGCGACACCGCCGCCGAGGTCGCCGCCGCGACGGGCGCGCCGGTACGGGTCGAGGACGGCTTCCGTGAGACCGATTTCGGCCGGTGGGAGGGCCTCACGTTCGCCGAGGTCCGCGAACGGTGGCCGGAGCAGATGGACGCCTGGCTGGCCGACCCCGAGGCGGCGCCGCCCGGCGGGGAGAGCTTCGCCGCCACGGCCCGCCGGGTGCGGACCGCGCTGGACAAGCTGAAGGTCCGTCACCGCCGCCGCACGGTGCTGGTCGTCTCGCACGTGACCCCGATCAAACTGCTGGTCCGCGACACGCTGCAGGCCCCGATGGGCGCGCTGTACCGGATGCACCTCGACGTCTCGTCGCTGACCCGGATCGACTGGTACGACGACGGCCCGGCGGTGCTGCGCTCGTTCAACGACACCCATCACCTCGGCCCCCGCTGACGCTCGATATGCACCCTCTGCCCGCAGGCCCTAGGCTGGGGACACGGCGGACGAGCCGGCCGGGCGGCCGCGTCGGGGGCCTCGCGCCCCCGCCGAGGAAGGTCCGGGCTCCACAGGGCAGGGTGGTCGGTAACGCCGACCCGGGGCGACCCGCGGGACAGTGCCACAGAAAGCAGACCGCCACCGATCCGTCGGTGGTAAGGGTGAAACGGTGAGGTAAGAGCTCACCAGCGCCCAGGGTGACCTGGGCGGCTCGGTAAACCCCACCCGGAGCAAGGTCAAGAAGGGGAGCCGACGGTTCCCCGCGCAGGCGTCCGAGGGCGGCCCGCCCGAGCCTGCGGGTAGACCGCTGGAGGCCGTCGGCAACGACGGCCCGAGATGGATGGCCGCCACCCGCCCTCCGGGGCGGGGACAGAACCCGGCCTACAGGCCGACTCGTCCGCCCGACGACGCGCAGCCCCCGCTCCGGTCCGCGACGGATCGGGGCGGGGGCTCGCGCGCGCCCGCGCCGTGCCCGCGTCCGGGTCACGATCCTCGTCACCGACCCCGCCGGTCCGGCCGCGCCGTCGGCCGTCACCGCGCGGATGGGACAGACCCGTCACCCGACCGGTACATCCGGCGGGGCCGCCTCGCGTCGAGACTGGATTCATGCCTCTGACCTGCGGAGATCCCCCCGGAAGGAGTGAACCATGATGAAGTACGCGAAAGCCGTCGTCGCCGCGCTGGCGGCGGGCGGCGCCGCGTTGGGCACCGCGCTGACCGACGACGCGGTGAGCACCGGAGAATGGGTCGCGGTGGCGCTGGCCGTGCTCGGGGCGCTGGGCGTGACCTACGCCGTTCCCAACCGTCGCCCGGCGGCGGCGGACGAGGTCCCCGGGTATCGCCGGTAGCCTGATCCCGCCGGGCGTGTGGGGAAGCGCGCTCGGCGAGGGCCCCGCCTTTCCGTGCCGGAGAGGCGGGGTTTCTCGTCAGTCGTCGCCGCGGTCGTCGTCTCCGTTGCGGTCGTCGCCGTCGTCGTCGTCGCAGCCGCAGCAGCCGCAGGGGCCGAAGTGGCCGCCGTCCGGTGCCGTGGCGCTCGCGGCGGTCACGGCCGTGGCGATGTCCGGCGCGCCCAACGGGACGACCGACAGGGTGGCGAGGGCCACGGTGAGGGCGATGAGAAGCCTGCGCATGATCAGGGCCTTTCGTTGATCGTTCGCCCCGTCGCGCCTCTCCGCGGGACCGGGGCGTTTCTCGACGCGCACGGCCGTGGAGGGCCGCCCGGCGGAGCGCGGTCGAGCGCCTCGGCCGGACGACCGTCCTCACGGCCGAACGGGCTCAGAACAACTCGTCGGAGAGCAGCCCGCACTTGTGGTCGTCGTGGCCGAAGCCGAAGACCGAGTGAATCCCATGCTTCTTACCGCAGTGCCTCTTGCTGTAGTGGCCGTACCCGTAGCCGTAGCTGTAGTGGCCGTGACCGTGATGCCCGTAGCCGTAGGCGTGATGGCCGTGGCTGTGGCCGCAGCCGCAACTGGAGTGGTATCCGCCGCCGCCCATAGGGACGGCGGCGGACGCCGTGGAGCCGAGGCCGAGGAACGCCGCCGGCGTCACGAAGGCCAGGGTCAGGAGTGTTGGGAGCTTGCGCATGATCGATCCCCTTTCGTGGTCTTCCTGCGCTTGCTCCGCGAATCTCCCCGCCCATCACCCCAAGTAATTGGATGGCGACTTAAAGTGTTAATCAGACGTTCTGCCAGCCCGTCGGGCAGTCCGGGGTCCCCGCGGGGTCGGTGACCTCGCGGAGGAAGTGCGTCAGGCCCGTCTTCCAGGACGCCCAGTCGTGGCCGCCGGTGCCCCGGCAGTACCGATGGTCGATCGGGTTGCCCGGGTTCGCGTTGAGGGAGTCGTGAAAGGTCTTGTTCGCGGCCTCGAGGTCCGCCTCGCCGGTCCCGGCGTAAAGGAACAGCTTGTTCTCGTACACGGCGTAGTCCGGGACGCGGCTCTGCGGGTCGTACTCGTCCCAGCCGGACATCGGGCCGAAGACCAGCGGCAGACGCTCCTCCTTCCAGGTGGCGGGGAGTTGGTGGTCCCACCACGTCACGCCGAAGATGTCCCCCGGGTAGCCCTCGCCCTGCACCGAGGCGCCCAGGAGGTACAGGGACTGGTCGATGGTGTTCATCGCCGCCTCGGGCTTGATGGTGGTGCCGCCCGAGAAGGACGCGACGGTGGAGAACACGTCGTCGTGGCGGACGGCGTACTTGAGGGCGCCGTACCCGCCCATCGACAGGCCCGCCACGAGGCGACCGGAGCGGTTCTCGACGGTGTTGAAGTTGGCGTCGATCCAGGGAACGAGCTGCTGGACGTGGAAGGTCTCCCACGCCGGGCGGAAGCCGCCCCGGGTGTTGGCGGCCCAGTCCTGGTACCAGCCGGCCCGGCCGCCCTCGGGCGTCACGATGAGGCCCCGGAAGCCGAGGTCGCGCACCTGGGAGACCAGCGCGCCCTTGCCCGGGTCCGACCAGTCGGAGAACTGTCCGTCACCGCCGTGCAGGAGGTAGAGCACCTGATACGGGTCGACGCCGCTCTGTTGGTAGTCCGTGGGGAACCACACCCGGACCCGGACGGTGGGCGTGTGGACCCCCGGCCGGTGGACCTGCGCCGTGGTCATGTCGGCCTGGCCCATGTCGGGCACCGCGTCGCCGTCGGTGTCGACCGGCTGCCAGGTCGCGGTGATCCCCTGGGAGTCGAGGGCGGGCAGGGTGGCGGGGATCGCCGCGAGGGCGGGCGTCCCGGGCACCAGGATCGCGGCGGCGGCGAGCGCGACCACCACGAGGACCGACCGCAGACCGCGGCCCCGTTTCCGGACCTGTTGTGTCGTCATGATCGCGAAGATAGGGACGGATCTCCCGCCTCGTGATCACCTGACCTTAATCGGCCATTATTCGGGCAGGTCGGGGTGGGGTAGGGTCGGCGCTCGATGGAATCGTCCGCCCTCGTTCCGGCCGTCGTCGCGAGCAGGCTCCGGTCCGCCGGATGCGTGTTCGCCGAGGACGAGGCCGAACTGATCCTCTCCACCGCGCGGACCCCCGCCGAGGTCGCCGCGATGGT
Organism: Thermomonospora umbrina; assembly: GCF_003386555.1. GTDB lineage: Bacteria > Actinomycetota > Actinomycetes > Streptosporangiales > Streptosporangiaceae > Thermomonospora > Thermomonospora umbrina. The sequence continues at coordinate 834,429 of NZ_QTTT01000001.1, forward strand.
GGATCGGCGGGTCGCGGGGCTCCCGCTGGAGCACGTCCTCGGCTGGGCCGAGTTCTGCGGTCTGCGGATCGCCGTCGACCCCGGCGTGTTCGTGCCGCGTCGCCGTACCGAGTTCCTCGTCCGGCGGGCCGCCGCCACCCGCCGCGGGACGTCCGGACGTCCGGTCGTCGTGGTGGACCTGTGCTGCGGGTCGGGCGCGCTGGGCGTCGCGCTGGCCGATGCGCTCGGGCGCGTCGAACTGCACGCCGCCGACGTCGAGCCCGCCGCCGTGCGGTGCGCCCGCCGCAACGTCGCCCGGGTCGGCGGCGAGGTGTACGAGGGCGACCTGTACGAGCCGCTGCCCGCCGCGCTCCACGGGCGCGTCGACGTCCTGCTCGCGAACGTCCCGTACGTGCCGACGGAGGAGGTCGGCCTGTTGCCCGCGGAGGCCCGCGTGCACGAGCCGTTGGTCGCGCTCGACGGCGGCGCGGACGGGCTGCACGTGCTGCGAAGGGTGGCCGAGGCCGCCCCGGCGTGGCTGGCGCCGGGCGGCGCCCTGCTGTTCGAGACCACCGAACGGCAGGCCGCGCAGGCCGTCGAGGCCGTCGCCGGGGCCGGACTGAGCCCTCGTGTCGTCCGGGACGAGCAGTCGTACGCCACCGTCGTCATCGGGACGCGCTCCTGAGCGAGCCTCGGCGGGGTTAGGCCACCCTGTGGGCGCCGTCGGCGGGGACGGCGGTGAGGAACCTGGGCGGGCGACGGGCGACCCCCACGAGCCGGGCCGTGACCGCCTCGCGGATGTCGCGCATGCGGGACATCGGCGCGAGCGCCACCACGCAGCAGCCGATCGCCCGTCCGCCCAGCGCCCCGGCGGCGACGGCGGCGTCGAGCGCCGCGTCCAGCGGCTCGGTCCCCCATCGGTGCGCCCTGGTGAGGGCCGGGCCGAGGGCCAGGAGGTCCTGGGCCGCCGCGACGACCTCGTGAGGGGACGTCACCGCCGCGGGGCCCGGAGCGCCGGTCGCGGACCCGACCTCGATCAGCACGAGCCGGAGCCCGGCGGCCCTCAGGTCGAACGGCACCGGTTCGGGTTCCGCACCCGCGCAGGCCAGCACCGCCTGCGCGGGCGCGTAGGCGTCCACGGGGAGGTCCAGCCCGTACAGGTCGCGCAACGCCAGCGACACCGCGTTGAACGTCTCCGCGCCCGACAACAGGGCCATGGGATGCGGCAGGACGCGGTTGACCACCATGCGCAGTCCCGCGTCGGTCGGAGCGGCGTCCAGGGCCCGCTGGCACGGCCGGGCCCACGGCGGCAGGTCGTCGGGGGCCTGCGCCACCCGTCGGTCGTGGTGGTTCAGCGAGTACAGCTCCGACCGGCCGCGATGGGAGGCGGCGACGACGATGGCGCCCCAGGGCAACGCCACCGTCAGCGCCGCCTTGGGGCCTCCCAGCAGGGTCAGCTCCCCGGGGGCGCGCCACGCGCCCTCGGGCACGTCGTCGTACTCCTGACCGTAGACGTGGCCGGTCAGCCGCACCTCGGGGTCGGTGTCCAGCCGCGCGGCGAGGCCCGCCGACCGCATCAGGCCGACGCCGTCCGGGACGGGCGCCCCCGGCGACATCCCGACGGCGACGGCCGGGCCGGCGGACGGCCGATCACGCCAGTTTCTCCAGCCGCTCGGCGGCGCGCTCGGCCCCTCCGGCGGCGGCGAACGACTCCTGGACCGCGCGGGCGGCGTCCCGGTAGGAGTCCTCGGTCAGCACGGCCGTGATCGCGGCGCGCAGATCCTCCGCCCGGACCCGGGCGAACGGGACGACGATCCCCGCGCCCGCGTCGGCGACCTGCCGCGCCACCACCGGCTGGTCGTCCCGGATGGGCGCGACGACCAGCGGCAGCCCGTGCGCCAGCGTCTCGCACACGGTGTTGTGGCCCCCGTGCGAGACCACCGCCGAAAGCCTCGGCAGCAGCGACAACTGCGGCACCTGGCGGCGGACGAGCACGTTGGGCGGCGGGGCGGGCACGGCGTCCTGCGGGGCGACGAAGACGGCCTGCAGGTCGAGGTCCGCCACGGCCTCGGCCGCCTCCCGGAAGAAGCGCCCGCCGGCCGCGGCGTTGATCGAGCTCAGCGACACCAGGACGGCGCGGCGCGTCGGGTCCAGCCACTGCCAGGGGAACGTGCCCCGGGACGGACGGCCCAGCGCCGGCCCGACGAACGCGTAGTGGCCCGGGAACAGCTCCGCGTCCCGGACGAGCGCGGGGGTCGAGAAGACCAGCACGAGGTGGTCGGAGAACCGCAGGTCCATCGGGTCGGTGTCGCCGTGCTCGCGTTGGAAGCCCTCGATCAGGTCGGCGACCCACCGTTCGACCTTGGGGAAGGCGGCCAGCGGCCGGGCCAGTTCCGCCGAGGTCGTCGCGGACGTCGCCCAGGGGATCCCCCTCCGGCGGGCGACCACGGGGGCGGCCAGCACCTGCTGGTCGGCGATGACGACATGGGGCCGGAAGTCCTCGATCGCCGCCCGGACGCCGGGCATCATCGCGTGCCCGAGCGGGACGATGAACTCCTCCCACAGGAACCGGAACGCCGCCGGGCCCCGCAGTCCCCGCGACCGGTCGCGGGCCGCGTCCAGCCGCCGGGCGAAGTCCTCGTCCTCGGTGTCGTACACCTTGGCCGAGCGCTCCAGCAGCGGCCGGACGGTGGACGCGTGCCCCGCCCACGCCACCTTGTGGCCGCGCCGGGTCAGCTCCGCGCCCACCGCCACGGTGGGGTTGACGTGCCCGGCCAGCGGCGGCACCGCGAACAGGAACCGCGCCCCGCCGCCCGCGAGCCCGAACGCGGCCCCGGCGGAGCCGAGCTCCAGGGACGGGACGGCCCTGCGTCGGCTCATGAGGCGGCCCTCGCGGGCACGTGGAGGCCCCCCGCCCGCCGCGACAACCACGACAGCGTGACCTGGAGCAGCGCCTCGGTGCCCTCGGTGAGCACCGTGTGCGCGTGACCCGTCATCACGTGCAGGACGCAGTCGGGGACGTGACGGCGGAGCAGACGACCGGCGGGGGCGACCTCCGAGTGCTCCCCGTACACCGCAAGCACCGGGCACGCCACGCGGGCGAGGTCCCCGGGGCGGACCGGGTCGGCGGCGGCCAGGTCGTCCAGCAGGCTGGTGCCGTTGATGAGGGCGTCGGCGAGGGCGGCCTGCCGGCCCTGCCGCCGCCGCCCGATCTCCAGGAGCCGGTCGGCGGTCCGCTCGTACTCCAGCGACAGGGCGCTCTTGCCGAGCGTGTTGAGCACGTCCTCGTTCCACTCCCCCGCGTGGACGGCGGGCCCGTACGCCTCGATCAGGACGAGCCCGGCGACCCGGTCGGGTCGGGTGAGGGCGGCGTTCAGCGCGACGGCACCGCCGAAGCTGTTGGCGACGAGGTGGACGGGCCCGCGATGGCCGAGCGCGTCGAGGAGGGCGAACAGGTCGGCCACGCCGTCGGCGACGCCGTAGCCGGTGGCGGGCCGCTCCGACAGGCCGTGTCCGCGCAGGTCGTACAGGACGCAGCGGGCCCCGGCCAGGGCCATCGGCCCGGCGAGCGTGTAGTAGAAGCTCGACAGGTTGTCGGTGACCAGGCCGTGGAGGAACACCACGATGGGGGCGTCCCCGGCGGGCTCGGCCGGGCCCACCGTCTGGACGTGGAAGCGCACGCCGCGCGCGGTGATCTCAGGCATGCGCCGCCGCCAGCCGGTCCTCGATATGACCGACGAGGTCCCCGACCGCCAGCTCCGCCAGCCGGTCCAGGTCGAGGCCGGCGAGGAAGCCCGGCAGGTCGATCCCGTCGCCGTACCGGCCGCGCACCCGTTCGGCGAGCGCGACGAACTCGATGCTCTCCAGGGCGAGGTCCTCGGTGAACCTCGTGGCGCGGCCGACCCCGGCGGCGGCGAGGAAGTCGTGGCCGACCACCTCGGCGAGCATCCCGGCGACCTCGGCGAGGACGTCGTGCTCGTGTGACATCGACATGTGGGCGGCTCCTTGCGGCTCGACACTCTGGTTCGGCTTGTGCTCTGGTCCGGAGGTCACCCGGCCTCGGGCGGCGTCCTGCTCTCGGTCGCGACGGTCCAGGTGACGACGTGCCCGTCGACCAGACGGCTCTCCACGGCCGTCACGGTGTCGCCGGTGACCACCATCAGCCGGTCGCCGTCGACGGCGGTGACCACGAAGTCCCGGGGCCGGCCCCGCAGCCCCGTCCCGGCGGCCTTGGCGGCGGCCTCCTTGGCGGTCCACAGCCGGGCCGCCGCGGCGGCCCGGTCGCCGCCGGGCGGGTCGGCGAGGCGTTCCAGCAGGGCGTGTTCGGTCTCGGTCAGCGCCACGCCCTCGATCGGCCGGGTGTCGTCGGGAACGGCCTCCAGGTCGATGCCCGCGGCCTGCGGCGCGGGACGGGCGATCGCCGCGGCGAGGTCGGCGGTGCGGGAGATCGACACGTTCAGCGGGGTGTCGAACGGCCCGGTGACCTCGGGGCGGCCGGCGGCGTCGTTGCGGACCGTCAGCTCGGCGGGGAACAGCGGGCCGTGCCCCTGCTCCCACAGCCAGTGCCGGACGGCGTCCTTGGCGGCGATCCGACCGAGCAGCCACGGGCCCTGCGCGCGGGCGGTGAGGCGCTCGTACTCGGCGCGTTCGGCGGCGCACAGGTACTGCCGCATCAGCAGGTCCCGGGACGAGACGCCGTCCCAGCGCTTGCGGGCCAGGCACCAGCCGCCCGGCTGCTGTTCGCCGACGCCGGAGACCTCGGGGGTGAACTTCATCCGCCAGAGGGGCTCGTCGGTGAAGAACCGGTGCGTGGTCCAGCCGACGACGTGGCCCCACACCGTCGCGTCGGCGCCGACGAGCTCGATGTCGCAGCGGACGGTGGTGTCGGAGACGGCGCGGTTGCGGACGGTGGTCTCCAGCCGCTCCCCCTCCGACGGCATCGGGCCGTACCAGGTGATGCGCTCGACGCCGATGGGGAAGACGGTCTGGTCCTTGTCGCCGTACACCTGGATCCAGTGGCCGCAGAGCTGACCGGCGCTGTCCATCAGGGCGCCGGGTGTCGGCAGCGCCACCAGCACGGCGCGGAGCCCGTCCCCGGCCAGGGCGCGGATCTCCCGGACGCCCTGGTAGCGGGGGCCGTGGAACATCCACCGCTCGGAGTAGAGGCGCTCGGCGGTGACGGCGGGCGGGCCCTCCCCGGTGAGCGGGGTCGCGTCGGGCTCGGGCGGCGGCGGGTAGCGGTCGGCCATCAGGACGACCCCGTCGGCGTAGCCCTCGATGACGACCTCGACCCGGTCGGCGTCGGTGACGCGGGCGCGGACGGTGGCGGTCGTGGGCGGGTCGGCGGTCACCCAGCGCAGCGCCCGGACGTCCTCGAAGCCGGTGACGACGAGGTCGGGGACCAGCTCGCGGGCGGTCCCGGCCATCACCTCCAGCAGCGTCGTCAGCGGGACCACGGGGAACCGGTCGGAGACGTCCGGCCAGCCGGCGCGCTGCGGGATCAGGCAGTGGTCGGCGACGAACGGCATCGTGTCCAGCGAGAACGTCCGCGTCACGGCGGCCTCGCGGGCGGGGGCGGGCGACGTCGAGGACATGCCGCCGAGGGCCTCCAGGACGGTGCGGGCCCCCGACACGGTGTCGCGGATCAGCGCGTCGAACTCGGCCATCACGGGCGCGTCGGCGGGCAGCGCGGGGGCCGGCGGCTGCGGATGGGGCGCGAGCTCCATGCCGCCGAGCCTGATCAGCGGGGTGCCCAGGTCGAGGCGCAGACCGCCGCCGCCCACCGTGACGGGGGGCTCGGCGGTCGACTCGGCCGGGGTCATGCCGTGGCCGTCGACCCACAGCGCGGCGACCGTGCAGCGCAACTGGGCGAGCCCGTCGCGCGAGGCGACGCCGGCGGCGATCGCCAGGTGCTCGCGGCCCCGCAGCCGGTCGCCCACGAATCCGGTCAGGCTCCCCGGCCCGACCTGCACGAACGCCCGGACACCCGCGTCCTCGTAGAGCCGGTCGATCAGGTCGCTGAACCGCACCGGCTCCAGCAGGTGCCGCAGGACCAGGGCCCGCACCTCGGCGGGCCGCTCGGGGAACGGCGCCGTCGTGGTCGCCGACCACACCGGGACGGCGGGCCGCTCGATGGGCAGGGCGTCGAACGAGGCCCGCGCCGCGTCGAGGTACACCGCCGCCATCGGCGTGTGGAAGCCGGAGCGGAACGGCAGCTCCTGACCCAGCACGCCCTCCGCGCCGAGCCGCTGGAGCACCTCGCGGACGACGCCGGGCACACCGCAGACGACCGACTGGTGGGGGCAGTTGTCGTGGCTGATCGCGATTCCGTCCAGCCCGGCGATGGCCTCGGCCGCCCGGGCCGCCCCGCATCCCAGCGCGCCGTAGATGACGTCGGGGACGCTCAGCGGCCGTTCGTCCAGGGCGGCGAGGAACGCGTCGGCGGCGTCGCGCGGGTACATCCCGGTGACGATCATCGCGGTCCACTCGCCGAGGCTGTGCCCGGCGGCCACGTCCGGCTCGACACCCATCTCCGCCAGGGCCTCGGCCAGCAGCCGGCCGACGGCGATCACGTCGGCGGCGTGGCCGAGGAGGTCGGAGCGGCCGGTCAGCCGAGGCCGGGTCAGCCCGAAGCGCTCGGCGATCCCCTCGACGCGCGGCCGGAACACCGGCTCGAACCCCGGGAACAGGAACGCCGTCCGCCCGCCCGCCGCCAGCAGCGGTTCGGGGGTGAACCAGATGTCGCCGCGTCCCCGCCAGGGGCCGCCGCGCGCCACGACGGTGCGGGCCAGGGCGAGGCGCTCCCGGGTCGGCGCCATGATCGCCAACCGGCAGGGCCCGGCGCCCGTGACCGTGCCGACCCGGGCCAGGAGGGCCTCGTCGGGCTCGGCGAGCAGCGCGGACAGCTCGGCGGGTGTCGCGGCGGCCAGCCTCAGCAGGCCCTCGTCGCGGTCGGGGCGCGTCGGGCGGGCGCGGCGGGTCGACCGGGCGCGCACCGACGCGGGGGCCTCCTCCAGCACCACGTGGGCGTTCGCGCCGCCGAAGCCGAACGCGTTGACGGCGGCGCGGCGGGGGACTCCGGGCTCCGGCTCCCATTCCGCGACCTCCCGTACGGGCCGGAACCTGGTGCCGGTCAGCGCGGGATGCGGCTCCTCGACGTGCAGCGTGGGCGGCAGCACGCCGTCGTGGAGGGCGAGCACCGCCTTGATCAGCCCGGCGACGCCCCCGGCGGGCATGGCGTGCCCGATCATCGACTTCACCGTGCCGAGGCCGACGGGCGGGCCGTCGGTCCCGAACGCGCGACGCAGCGTCTGCAGCTCGACGCCGTCCCCGACGGGGGTGGCGGTGCCGTGCGCCTCGACCAGCCCGAGGGCGTCGGAGGCGCGGGGGTCCAGTCCGGCGTCCCGCCAGGCCCGTTCGACCGCGAGGACCTGCCCCTCGATCAGCGGGTTCATCAGCCCGGCGGCGCGCCCGTCGCTGGAGATGCCCACACCCCGGATGACGGCGTAGACGCGGTCGCCGGCGCGTTCGGCGTCCGCCAGCCGCTTGAGCAGCACGACACCGGTGCCCTCGGCGAGCAGGGTCCCGTCGGCGGTCCGGTCGAAGGGGCGGATCCGTTCGGTGGGGCTGAGCGCGCGGAGCTGGCTGAACAGGCTCCACACGGTGGCGTGGTGGGCGTGGTGGACGGCCCCGGCGAGCATGGCGTCGCACTGGCCGGAGCGCAGCGCCCGCACGGCGTGCTCGACGGCCACGAGCGCGGACGCGCAGGCGGCGTCCACGGTGTAGGCGGGCCCGCGCAGGTCGAAGCGGTTGGCGATGCGGGACGCGGCGAAACTGGGCACCAGCCCGGTGGAGGCGTCCGGCCGGTCGGGGCCGAGCCGCGCGCAGAACGCCTCCCGGATCGTCTCCAACCGTTCGGCGGGCAGGCCCGGCACCAGGTCGGTCAACGCGGCGACGAGCTGGTGCGAGGTGTGCACCCGCTGGTCGAAGCGCGCCAGGCCCGGCGTGATGTAGCCGCCCCGGCCGATGACGACGCCGATCCGGCCCCGGTCGGGCAGCCGTTCCTCCCCGCCCGCGTCGGCGATCGCCTCGGCGGCGGTGCGCAGCGCCAGGAGCTGGTCGGGTTCGATGCCGCCGACGGCGGCGGGCATGATCCCGAACCCGGCGGGGTCGAACGTGGCCAGGTCGTCGACGAACCCGCCGCGCCGGCAGTAGAACCGGCCGCTGCTCGGGGGCCGGTCGTAGGAGGCGGGGTCGTAGTAGACGGCGGGATCCCAGCGTTCCGGGGGCACCTCCGTGATGGCGTCGACACCCGCGCGGATGTTGTGCCAGAGGGCCCGGGCGGTGCCCGCACCCGGGAACACCGCCCCGACACCGACCACGGCGATGGCGGTCTCGGGGCCGGTCACGGCGCCGCCCCGGTGAAGACGACCTGGGGATCGACGCCCCCGGCGATCTCCCGCAGGAGCGCCCGAACGGCGGCGTCGGGGTCGATGAGGGGCAGGCCGCGCCGCGCGTACTCGCGGGCCAGGTCGGGTGTGACCATCCCGCCGCCCGCCCACGGGCCCCAGTCGGCGACCAGGACCCGGCCCCGCAGCCGGGTGCGCCACACGCGGACGAGGGTGTCGCAGGCGTCGTTGGCGGCGGCGTAGTCGGCCTGCCCACGGTTGCCGAGGACGCCGGAGACGCTGCCGAGGACCACGAAGAAGGCCAGGTCGGGCCGGACGGCGGCGGCGAGCGCCCGCGCGCCGTCGACCTTGGTGCGGTAGACGCGGGCGAACGCGTCGGGGTCCTTGTCGCGCACGAGCCGGTCCTCGACCACGCCGGCCCCGTGGACCACGCCGTCGAGCCGCCCGTGCCTGGCGTACACGTCCTCAACGAGCGCGTTCACCGCACGGGCGTCGCGCACGTCGAGGGAGTGGTAGCGGACCGACGCCGCGCCGCCGTCGAGCGCGGCGAGGGTGGCGCGGATCTCCCGTTCCGCGAGGACGCGCCGGACTGCGGCCTCGATCTCGACGGGCTCACGCCCGCCGGCGAGGGCGAGCGCCCGGCGCAGCGCCGTGGCGTCGCGGGCGTCCGCGAGGGCCGGGTCCTCCGGGCCCTGGGGCTCGGGCGTGCGGCCGGCCAGTTCGATGTGGCAGCCGGTGGTGGCCGCGAGGGCGTGGGCGATGCGGGCGGTGATGCCCCGGGCCCCGCCGGTGAGGAGGACGACGCCGTCGGGCCGCAGCGGCAGTCGGGCGTCGGACAGCAGCGCCTCGGGCATCACGTCGAGGGTGTGCCGGGTCTCGCCCTCGTATCCGACGACGACGGGGCCGGCGGCCGGTTCGGCGGCCACCTCGTTCAGCAGGCGCGCCGCGAGGGCGGTCGGGGCGTCGTCGGGGTCCACGTCCACGGCCCGGACGAGCACGTCGGGGTACTCCAAGGCGAGGGTGCGGGCCAGGCCGCGCAGACCCGCCCCGGCGGTGGGGTCGCCGACGCCGTCGTCGGTGTACCGGTGCCCGAACGTGCCGCCCGAGCCGGTCGCGAACAGCAGCCGCGTCGTCCCGCCGAGGAGCGCGTCGCGGACACCCGCGTACAGGTCGGGCAGGACGGGCGAGCAGTCGGGGCGCAGGGCGGCGAGGTGGATCAGCACGTCGGCGTGGGCGTCGGTCTCGGCGGCCGTCGTTGCTTTGGCCCCGCGCCGTTCGAGGAGTGCGCAGAGCGCCGGGGCGATGCCACGGCCGTCGTCCACGATGAGGCAGGACAGCCCGGACAGCACGTCGTCGGGCGGTGTCGGGAGCGCGGGCGCCTTCACGAGGTGGACCACGTGGCGGCGCGGCGGGCCGGGCTCGGCGACGGCGGGCATCGGCTCCGTCGAGGGCCCGTCCGAGGAGGCGCCTTCGGTCGGCGCGTCGCCGCGCCGTTCGTCGAGGTGCCCGTCGAGCCAGGTCACCATCTCGTCGATGGTCTTGATCCTGGCGAGCCGCTCGACCACCGGCTCGTCGACCCGGGCGCCGGGCGCGGTCAGCCCCACCCGGTCGGCCAGGTCGCCGATGATCTCGGTGCGCTTGATGGAGTCGATGGACAGGTCCGCCTCCAGGTCCAGCCCGGAGCCGAGCATCTCCTGCGGGTAGCCGGTCCGGGCGCTGATCACCGCGAGGACCTGGGCGCGGATGCCGCCCTCCGACGCGGTCCGGGGCACCGTGACGGCCGCCCGGACGGGCCGGGGCGCGTCGCCGCTCGGCCGGGGACGCGGTGGCGGCACGCGCGGCGCGGGGCTCTTGGGATGCGGGTCCTGGCGGGGCTGCGGGACGGGTGCGCCCAGGTAGCCGAGCACCACGTCGCGCTGCGCGGCGGCCAGTTCGCGGCTGGTCCGCAGGAACTCCAGGACGGCGGCGTCGCGGTCCTCGGAGATGCCGGGCTCCTCGATCCGCGCGGCCGGGCGCAGCCCGTTGTCCGGGTACCGGCCGTCGGCGGTGCGCACGAGGTGCCCGTTGACGATCCAGCCGGGTCGGTCCGGCGCATCGGCGCTCAGCGGCACCGCGTCCCGGCCGGTGAACAGCGGCAGCGCGTCGACCTCGGCCCCGGCGGCGGCCAGCTCCGCCAGCGCCAGCAGCAGTCCCTGCAGTCCCTGGAGCGCGGCCGGGCCCCGGCCGCGGGCGGAGCCGTCGGCGGAGCGGTCGCAGGCGATGACGGTGTGCGGGCGGTCGCCGAGGATGCGGCCGACGAGCCGGCTGAGCACCCGCCCCGGGCCGGCCTCGACGAACACCCGGGCCCCGGCGGCGTACATGGCCTCGATCTGCTCGGTGAACCGCACCGGCGCGATGACCTGGTCGGCCAGCGTGGCGCCGAGCCGCTCCGCCGTGCCGTCGTAGGGCTCGGCGGTGGCGTTGGACCACACCGGGAACGCGGGCGCGTACAGGCGCAGCCGGGCCAGTTCGACTCCCAGCGTCAGCGCCGCCCCGGTGGCCATGGGGCTGTGGAACGCGCACGCCACCGGGATCCGCTCGGCCGCCAGCCCCCGCGCCGCCAACGCCTCGACCGCGTTCGCCACGGCCTCGGTCGGGCCGGAGACCATCACCTGCCGTGGGGCGTTGTGCCCGGCGACGACGACGTCGGGCAGCGGGTCGATCGCGGCGCGGACCTCCTCCAGGGTTCCGGCGACGGCGGCCATGGTGCCCGGGTCGCCCTGCCCGGCGTCCCGTACGGCGCGCAGGATCGCCTCGGCGCGGGCGGCGCTCAGGTCGACGAGGTCGGTCTCGCCGAAGACCCCGGCGGCGCACAGCGCGACCAGTTCGCCGTAGCTGTGCCCGGCGGCCATGTCGGGCCGGACGCCCAGCTCGGTCAGCAGCCGGTGGACGGCGATGCCGACGATGCCCAGCGCGGGCTGCGCGATGCGGGTGTCGGTGAGCGCGGCGCGCTGCCGTCTGCGGACCTCGTCGGTGAACGCGGCCGGCGGATACATCGCCTCGGCGTACCGGTCGTCCCCGAGGCGCAGCAGCCGCTGCAGGCGCGGGAACGCCACGAACAGGTCGGCGAGCATCCCCGGCCGTTGGCTGCCCTGCCCGGGGAACAGGAAGGCGATCTTCCCGCGCTCGCCCTCCCGGGCGGGGAACACCCCGGCCCCGGCGCGGAACTCCCGGGCCTGCCGGATCTTGGCGGCGAGGTCGGCGGGACCGGTGGCGACGATCGCCACCTGCACGGGCGCCCGGCCCGCCGCGTGCCGCTCCTCGCGTCCGGCGACCGTGCGGGCCAGGTCGCGCAGCCGCACCTCGGGCCCGCGGGTGTCGAGGAGCGCGCCGAGCCGGTCCAGTTCGGCGCGGGCCTCCGCACGGTCCGCGCCGCGGATGAGGAACAGCTCGGCGGGCCACGCGGAGACCCCGGAGACCGGCTCGGGCGCGCCGTCGTACCCGGCCAGCACGGCGTGGAAGTTGGCGCCGCCGAACCCGAACCCGCTGACCCCCGCGTACCGCTCCCCCGGCCCGGCCGCCCACGGCAGCGCCGTACGGGCGAACGCGAACGGGCTGTCGTCGGCGTCCCAGGCGGGGTTGGGGTCGCGCAGGTGCAGGGTGCCGGGCCGGATGCCGGTGTGCAGCGCGTACGCGGCCTTGATCAGCCCGGCCAGCCCGGCGGCGCACTTGGTGTGGCCGATCTGCGACTTCACCGAGCCCAGCACGGCGCGTCCCGGCCGGGCCCCGGCGGCGGTGAACGTCTCCGTCAGCGTGGCCAGCTCCGTGCGGTCGCCGACGACGGTGCCGGTGCCGTGCGCCTCGACCAGGCCCACCTGGGCCGGGGACACCCCCGCCTTGCGGTAGGCGCGTTCGAGGGCGAGGCGCTGGCCCTCCGCGCGCGGGGCGGTCAGGCCGAGGGAACGGCCGTCGCTGGCCCCCGCCACCGACTTGACGACGGCGTAGATCCGGTCGCCGTCGCGTTCGGCGTCCGCCAGCCGCTTGAGGACCACGCAGGCGACACCCTCGCCGAGCGCGATGCCGTCGGCCTTCGCGTCGAACGGCGCGCACCTCCCGGTCGGCGACAGCGCCCGGACCGAGGCGAACAGCAGGTAGTCGTGGACGCTGTTGTGCAGGTCGGCGGCACCGCACAGCACCATGTCGGCGGCGCCGGAGACCAGCTCCTTGCAGGCGGCGTCCAGGGCGGCGAGCGAGGCGGCGCAGGCGGCGTTGACCGTGTAGTTGGCCCCGCCGAGGTCGAGCCGGTTGGCGATCCGCCCGGCGATCACGTTGGCGAGCAGGCCGGGGAAGGAGTCCTCGGTCAGCGTCGGCAACCGCCCGTCGAGGGCGGGCGGGACCTGGCCGTAGTACTGGGGCAGCAGCGCCCGGGTGCCGTACGCGGTGCTCAGGTCGGTGCCCGCCTCCGCCCCGAAGAACACCGCCGTGCGGGAACGGTCGAAGGGCCGCTCGGCGTATCCGGCGTCGGCGAGCGCGCGGGAGGCGACCTCCAGCGCGAGAAGCTGGACGGGGTCGATGCTGCCGAGCGAGTTCGGCGGGATGCCGTGGGCCAGCGCGTCGAAGGGCACGTCCGGCAGGAAGCCGCCCCACTTGGAGGGGGTCTTGCCGGGCGTATGCGCCCCGGGCTCCCAGTAGACGTCGGGGTTCCAGCGGTCGGCGGGCACCTCGGTGACCGCGTCGACGCCTCCGACGACGTTGGCCCAGTACCGGGCGGCGTCGCGGGCCCCGGGGAAGACGCAGTCCATGCCGACGACGGCGATGTCGACGGGCTCGGGGACGGCCTCGCCGGGCGTCTCCAGCCCGAGTTCGTCCGCCCGTTCCGTCAGGAAACGGGTCGCGCCCATGGTGACCTGCTCGTGCAGGGCGGCGACGGTGGTGGCCGACGACCGCAGCCCCGCCACCTGGCCGATCATGAAGAGGCCCTCGCGGCGCTGGTGGTCGCCGTCGACCGGCACCAGGTCGCCGTTCTCGCGGCGCACGCCCCGGCTGGCGATCCGCAGCCGCCCGAGGTTGAGCCGCTCCAGCTTGGCCCAGATCTCCCGGCGGGACGCGCCGGCGGCCGTCAGGTCCTGCCGTGCCTGCTCGAACGCGTCGGTGTACGGGGTGGGGGCGCAGCGGGTGGCGTGGCCCGGGGAGGTCTCCAGCAGGACGGTCCGTTCGCAGTCGACGGCGGCCCGCTGGAATCCCGGCATGATCGCCCCGGCGGCGACGGCCTCCAGGGTGAACAGGTAGGCGGTGCCCATCAGCACGCGGATCCGGACGCCGCGATCGGCCAGCGGACCGGCCAACGCGGCCACCATCGCGGCCGAACGCTCGTCGTGGACGCCCCCGGCGAACGCCACCGCCATGTCCTCGGCCGCGTCCGGGTGCTCGTCGGTGAACTCCAGCAGTCGCGCGACCTGCGCCTCCCACAACGGGAGCGAGGCGCGGGGGCCGACGTGACCGCCGCACTCCGACCCCTCGAAGACGAACCTGCGGGCGCCCTCGGCCAGGAACCGCTCCAGCAGCCCCGGCGACGGGACGTGCAGGAAGGTGGCGATCCCGGCGGCCTCCAGCGGGGCGGCGTGGGCGGGCCGACCGCCCGCGATCAGCGCGTACGGGGGCCGGGCCTCTTGAACGGCGGCGAGCTGGGCGGCGCGCACCTCCGGCGGCGCGAATCCGAGCACGCCGACGCCCCAGGGCCGGTCTCCGAGCCGTTCGGCGGTCTCGGTCAGCAGCGTCCGCGTCTCCTTCCCCGTCATCAACGCCAGCGCGAGGAACGGCACGCCGCCCTCCCGCGCGACGACGGCGGCGAACGCGGGCCGGTCGCTGACCCGGGTCATCGGGCCCTGGAACACCGGATACCCCTCCTGCGAGGGGGCCAGCGGAGCGGTGCGGACGGCGGCGTCGAGGTGCCCGTCGATCCGGTCGCGGACGGCCCGCACGACACCGCCCGCCGTCTTGTAACGGTCGGCGAGGGGGCGGGCGAACGCGCCCTCCTGCCCGATGGGCAGCAGCCCCGTGCACAGGTCGAGGGCGTCCAGCCGCGCCTCGACCTCCCGGGGGTCGGCGGTGTGGAACACGGGCAGGTCGGGGCGGGTGAACACGCGGTGGCCGGCGACGACGCGGGTCTCCCCGCCGTCCATCGCGGCGATCGCGGCGGCCACGTCCGCGGGCAGGTCGCTCTCGCGCACCAGCGCGAGCTGGGCGTCCAGGACCACGCCCTCGGCCCCGCCCGCCACGACCGCCGAGGCGGTGTGGGGTCCGACGCCGCCCGCCGCCCACACCGGGCGGGCCACGGTCGGGTCGCCGAGCAGCCGCTGCAGCAGCACGAACGTGGTCAGCTCCCCGACGCGGCCCCCGGCCTCGCAGCCGCGGGCGATCAGCCCGTCGGCGCCCAGTCTCACGGCCGCGTGCGCCTCGTCCGCGTCGACGACCTCCACCAGCAGACGGCGGCCCGGCATGTAGGGCTGCGCGTGGTGCAGGGCGGGCGCGTCCACCAGCATGGTGCGGGCGGCCTCGGGCAGCTCCTCGGGCCGGACCGGGCAGCCCGCCGGGATCCGCACCGCGAACGGCCCGTCCCACCAGCGGGTCACCAGCTCCAGCGCGGCCAGGGCCGCCTCCCGGTCGTGACCGAGGTCCAGGGCGCCGAGCGCGCCGGCCCGGGCGACCGCGACCGCGAGCCCGGCGACCGGGCGACCGAACGGCGTCACCCCGATGATCCGATCCCGTCCCCGGCCGTCGTGCGCCCCGACCACGTCCGCCGCCATCCACGCCCCCCGACGTCCACTCCAGCGATCACCTCACGGGACAGGCCCGCGACGCTGCGCAAGATTACTGACGGTCGGAATCCGATCACTCCCCGACACACCTCCGTGAGAAGGGTGGCGAGGACATGGAGTCCGCTTTACGGACAGCCGACGGGGGGTTGTCCGATCGGCACCATGTTTCCCGAATGTCTCGCGCATCCGTTCTGTTCGCTATACGGTCATCGCCGATCATTCGGAGGTGTTCGTGCGCGTACTGGTCCTGGCGCTGCTGACCGCGCTGACCGCTCTGGGGCTCGTCTCATCGGGGGCCGTGCTCGCGTCGCCGGCCGCCGCGGAGGCCCCGCAGGGACGCGTGGTCCTGCTGGGGGTGCCCTCCCTGCGCTGGGACGATCTCGGTGAACGCACCACTCCGCACCTCTGGGGACTCGCCCGCGAAGGGGCGGCCGGAGCCCAGTCGGTACGGGCCCTGGGAACGGTCGCCTGTCCCATCGACGGCTGGCTCACCGTGTCCGCGGGCGCCCGGGCCTCCCGGCCCAGCGGCCGCTGCGACGCGCTGCCCCCCGCGCCCGCGCCGTCGGGGCAGGGCGCGGCGGTCGTCGGGTTCGGCTCGTTCCGCGACAGCAACGTGGAGTCCAGGTTCCGCGCCCCGGTCGGCCTGCTGGGCGAGACGGTGCACGCCGCGGGCGGCTGCACCACCGCCGTCGGGCCGGGCGCG
The DNA here is from genome assembly GCF_003386555.1 of Thermomonospora umbrina. Classification (GTDB taxonomy): domain Bacteria; phylum Actinomycetota; class Actinomycetes; order Streptosporangiales; family Streptosporangiaceae; genus Thermomonospora; species Thermomonospora umbrina. Next base: position 850,316 of record NZ_QTTT01000001.1, read on the forward strand.
ACCCTCGCGTTGGCCGACCCGCAGGGCAGGGTCGACGTGTACGCGCCGTCCGCCGCACAGGTCACGGCGTCGACGCTGGCGCGCTGCCAGGTCACGGCGGTGGACGTCGACGACCTGCTGCGCTCGGCGGACCTCCCCGGCGGGAGGGCCGAGGCCGCGCGCCGCGCCGACGCCGCCGTCGGTCGCGTGCTGGCCGCGCTGCCCGCCGGGGCCACCGTGCTGGTGTCGGGCATCTCCGACGGGCCGAGCACGGCCGGGCCGCACCTGCGGGTGGCCCTCGCCACCGGGCCCGGCCTGCCCGCCGGGTCGTACCTCACCTCCGCCTCCACCCGGCGCGAGGGCATCGTGATCACGCCGGACGTGACCGCCACCATGCTCCGCGCGATCGGCGCGAAGATCCCCGCCGATATGATCGGCACCCCGTGGCGCGGGGAGGGCCGGCGGCCGAACGGCACGGCGGGTGTCACCGACCCCGCCAAGCACAACGTGGCGGCGCAGACCTACAAGTCGGTGCTGCCGCGCTTCTTCCTCGGGCTCGTCATCTCGCAGGTGGCGTTCTACATCGTGGCGATGCTGGTCCTGCGCCGCAGGCGGGCCGACGACGGCCGCCGCCGCGTGCTGGTGGCCACCCGGGTCGTCGCGCTGGCCTGCGCGGCCGTCCCCGTGTCGACGTACCTGGTCAACCTGCTGCCGTGGTGGGACGCGGGATCGCCCAGAACGGCGCTGCTCGGCGGGATCGCGGCGTTCGACGCGCTGATCGTGGCGGCGGCGCTGGCCGGGCCGTGGCGGCGCAGCCTGCTCGGGCCGGGGACGGTGGTGGCCGCGGTCACCGCCGCGACCGTCGGGCTCGACCTGGTGACCGGCACGAACCTGCAGCAGTACAGCCTGATGGGGTACTCGCCGCTGGTCGGCGGCCGGTACTACGGGCTGGGCAACATCGCGTTCTCGGTGTTCGCGACCTCGATCCTGCTGACGGGTGCGGGGCTGGCCCAGTGGCTGGTGAACCAGGGCACCGAGCGCGGCGACGACGAGCGCGCCCGGCGGCGGGCCGTCACGGGTGTCGTCACCCTGGGCGTGCTGGCCATGGCCCTGGACGGGCTGCCGCTGTTCGGCGCCGACTTCGGCGGGGTGATCGCGATCGTTCCGGGGCTGGCGGTGGCCGCCCTGATGGTCGCCGGCAAGCGGATCTCCGTGCTCCGGCTGGGCGCGTTCTGCGCGTTCGGCGGGGTGCTGGTGCTGTCCATCGCCTTCCTGGACCATCTGGGCGGCAGCAGCACCCATCTGGGCCGGTTCTTCGGCGAACTGCTGGAGGGTGAGGCCGGGCCGACGGTCGAGCGCAAGTTCAGCGCGATGGTGAAGACCATGCGCAACCCGACGCTGACGCCGATCGCCGCCGCCGCGCTGGTCCTGCTGTTCATGATGCTGCGGCGGCCCGGCCGGATGCGCGCCCCGGCGCTGGAGCAGGTCTACGCGCACGCCCCCTTGCTGCGCGCGGGCCTGATGGGCGCGCTCGCCACGGCGGTGGTCGGCACCCTGGTGAACGACTCGGGCATGGCGGTGCTGGCGCTGGCCCTGGTCGTGGCGGTGCCGTTGGCGCTGGCCGCCGGCGCGCAGGCCCTCCAGCCCAGGGCCGCCGAGCAGACCTGACCCCTCGCTCCGCCCGAGGCGCTCACAGACCTGCGGCGACCTCCCTTCGGTGCGGCCGGATGCCGTGCCGGATGATGCCCTCGTCCAGCCACCGGTCCAGGTGGGCCCAGGTGGTGGCGCGCGCCGCCCGTCCGGTCAGCACGCCCAGATGGTCGCCGGGCGCGATCTCGAACCGGACCTGCGGCGCGGACCGCAACCGCAGCGTCAGCGCCCGGACCGCCTTCGCCGGCGCCGCCCGGTCGCCGCTCCCGGCGATGGCCAGCACCGGGACGGCGACCCGATGCAGGGCCCCCGGCAACCCGATGTCCTGGATGTGGGCCGCGTAGGTCTCGTTGAGGCCGCGGCCGGGATGCACGGCCGACGTGGCGGCGAAATGGTCCACCGCCTCCAGGTGGGCCAGGTGGTCGCGGTCGTCGATGCGGGCGAGCACGGCGGTGGTCCGCAGCAGGCCGCCGGTGAGCGTCGGGAGGACCGCCGTGCGCCGGTCAACGGTGACGGGGGCGATGGCGGCGACCGAGGCGATCGGCAGCCCGGGATCGACGGCGGCCGAAAGCAGCGCCAGGACGCCGCCCAGGCACCAGCCGACGAGTTGGACCGGCTGACCTCCCGCGTCGTCGCTGACGCGGCGGACGGCCGACGGCAGGATCTCCCCGACCCATTCCGCCAATGCCTCGCCCGGGTCGGGCGGCCCGGCGCGTCGGTGGTCCAGCAGATACGTGAGACGGCCCGCGCCGACCACGTGCTCGGCCAGGCTGCCGCCCCGGCGGAGGTCGTAGCAGCGGGCGGGCGCACCGGGCGACGGGACGAACAGCACCGGCGGCCCGGCCGGGACCAGCCCCTCGGGCGGGCGGTAACGGTACACCGGGGAACGGGACGTGCCCTCGATCCGGTCGGCGGGCGTGCGGCGCAGGTCGGCGACCTGGCCGTAGAGGAGTTTGGCGGTGACGTTGGCGGCGGCCGAGCGCAGGCCGGCGGGTGAAAGGATCATCTCCCGGTGGTCAGCTCCATTCGCGTGCGAGGGCCTTCACGGTGTCCTGCGCTCATGGTCGCCCCCGCAACTTGAGCCCCCTATCACGGGCGCGTGAAAGCCTTGTAAACCCGACGGAATCGGCAGGACGCTCGCCCGGGCCCCGTCGCATCGCCCATAATGACGACTACAGCTCGTGACAGTCGCGTCACACGAGAGGCCGGCCGGGGTGGAGCGATGACGTCGCTGGATCCGTCGGAAGCCAGGCTCGCCCGTCGGGACAGGCGCCGCGTGCTGCCGTCCCCGCCCTGGTCCGCGCCCGATCCCCGGGACGAGCGGCGCGCCGCCGTGCAGGCGGCGCTGGCCCCGCTGTTGGCGACCCACCGCACGGCGTTCCCCGACGGCGACGTCCACGAGCTGTGCCGGGCCTACGACGTGGCCGAGCGCATGCACCGGGGCCAGCTCCGCAAGTCGGGCGCCCCGTACGTCACCCATCCGTTGGCGGTGGCGATGATCCTGGCCGGGATGGGGATGGACACCCCCACGCTGGTGGCCGCGCTGCTGCACGACACCGTCGAGGACACCCCGTACACGCTGGGCGAGCTGCGCGCCGACTTCGGCGAGGAGGTCGCCGTCCTGGTCGACGGGGTGACCAAGCTGGACGGCGAGCGCTGGGGCGACCGCAAGGAGGCCGAGACCTTCCGCAAGATCGTGCTGGCCGCGGCGGCGGACCTGCGGGTGCTGGTGATCAAGCTCGCCGACCGGCTGCACAACCTGCGCACCCTCGGCTTCCAGCCCGCTCACAAGCGCGCCCGGTACGCCACGGCGTCACTGGAGCTGCTGGTGCCGTTCGCCGAGCGGCTGGGCATCCACGTGCTCAAGCGGGAGCTGGACGACCTGGCGTTCGCGCACCGCGATCCGGAGGCCCACGCGACCACGTCCGCCGCCGTGTCGCGGGCGCTGCGGGGGGCGGGCGGCGCGTTCGGGCCGGCGCTGGCCCGGCTGCGCGCGTCGCTGGCCGACCACCGGCTCACCGCCGACGTGTCCGTCCGTCCCCGCCACCTGTACGCGGTGCACCAGGACTTCGGCGGCGACGTGGTGGGGCTGCGGCCCTGCGAGGCGGCCCGGGTGCTGGTGGTCGTCGACGGCGAGGAGCGCGACTGCTACGTCGCCCTCGGCGCGGCCCACGCGGCGCTGCACCCCTGCCCGGGACGGGTCAAGGACCACATCGCGCTGCCCAAGTTCAACCTGTACCAGGCCCTGCACACCCGGGTGATCAGCCCGGACGGCGACCCGCTGGAGGTCATCATCCAGAGCCGGGCCATGCACCCGGTCGCCGAGTACGGCATCATCGCGCACATCCGCGACGCCGGCACCGAGGCCGCCACCGCCGACGCGGTGGCCGGGCGGCGCGACCTGGTGTGGCTGAGCCGGCTGCTGGCCTGGCAGTCCGACGCCCCCTCGGCCGACTTCCTCGACGGTCTGCGCACCGACCTGGCGGGCGGCAACATGGCCGTGTTCACCCCGGCCGGCGAGATCGTGGCGCTGCCCGCGGGCGCCACCGCCCTCGACTTCGCGTACGGGCTCGGCGCGGAGGCCGGCGACCACAGCATCGGGGCGCTCCTCAACGGCCGGCTGGCGCCCCTGTCGGCCGAGCTGCGCAGCGGCTACGTCGTGGAGATCCTCACCGACCCGGAGGGCTGCCCGTCGGCCGACTGGCTCGACGTGGCCACCACGGCGCCCGCCCGCGTCCACATCCAGCAGTGGCTGTCCCGTCGCCGTGCCGAGGAGGCGTCCGACCTGGGGCGTCGTCGCCTCGTCCGGGCCCTGGCCGACCGTCGCGTCGACCTGCTGTCCGCCGAGGCGCACGGCGAGTCCCTGGCCATCGCCCGCGACCTGGGCTACGCCGAGATCGACGACATGTACGCCGCCCTGGGGGCGGGCACCCTGCCCCTGGACGATCTGCTCACCCGCTTCGGCGCTTGAGACCCGGCCCTTCACAGGCGCGGGTCGACGCCCGGCGGGCCGGGCCATCGGGCGGAGAGCGTGGCGGTGGCGGCCAGGAGGCCGGTGACGACCACACCCGTCGCCAGGTTGATGATCGCGGTGGCGACCCGGGCCTCGGCGTCCGCGCGGACGATCAGCGGGACGATCGCGGCCATCGCGGTGATCGGGCCGCAGACCCAGACCATGGCGTTCACCGGTCTCGGCGACACCGCCATCAGGACGTGCAGCATCGCCACGGCCTGCACGGTCAGGGCCGCCGCGCACAGCGCGTAGGCGACCCCGACCGTCAGCCCGCTGGTGTGCGGGCTGACGGGCGCGGGCACCGGCACGTCCAGCACCCCCCGGGCCAGGACCCCGCCGATCACGGTCACCAGGGCCGCGCACAGCGCGGTGACGAGGCCGCCCGCCCACAGCCGGCCGACCCTGATCTCGGGGCCGGCCGACAGCGCGCTGTGCAGGGCGACGAAGCCGCGGTAGCGTTCCAGCGAGGCGTCCGGCCCGACCCGGGCGGTCGCCCGGCAGCGGTAGGCCCGCCGTAACGGGCGGCGCGCCGCCCCACGGGGGCGGGTCCGCTCCCGGTGGGCGCGTGGTCCTCGACCGTCGTCCGGAGAGGGCCCGTAAGGCACCTTGGTCATGCCATCACCCCATACGGCCACCTAGTGCGCCAAAACGACGCATTCCGTCCTCTCAGTCGTTGCCGAAGCCGCACGGGTCAAGACCAACGACACACCAGGCGTCCGCAATAAGCACGCCAACCGGCGGCGGACGGGGCGGATCAGGCGGGGCCGACCCGGGCGGCGCTGCGCACCACCTCGTCGACCAGCCCGTACTCCCGGGCCTGGGCGGCGGTGAACCAGCGGTCGCGGTCCCAGTCCCGTTCGATCTGGTCGACCGGCTGCCCGCTGTGCTGGGCGATCCTCTCGCTCAGCGTGCCGCGCACGAACCGCATCTGCTCCGCCTGGATCTTGATGTCGGAGACCGAGCCGCCGATCCCGCCGGACGGCTGGTGCATCATGATCCGGGCGTGCGGCAGGGCGTACCGCTTGCCGGGGGCGCCGGCGCACAGCAGGAACTGCCCCATCGAACCGGCGAAGCCCAGCGTCAGCGTGGCGACGTCGTTGGGGACGTACTGCATGACGTCGTAGACGGCCATCCCGGCCATCACCGAGCCGCCGGGCGAGTTGATGTACAGATGGATGTCGGCGCGGTCGTCCTCGGCCGACAGCAGCAGGATCTGTCCGCAGATCCGGTTGGCGATCTCGTCGTCGACCTCCTGGCCGAGGAACACCACCCGCCGGCGCAGCAGCCGTTGGAACACCTCCTCGCCGACGGGCGGGCCCGACGGCCCCCGGGGGCGCCGTCGAGCAGGGCGGGGGACGAATGCGTGATGGTCACGTGCTCACCTTCTCGGGAAATGGCGGTTCGGGCCATTTCGACGTTAGGCGCAGAACCGTTCCGCGAACAGGAAAATACGCGCCGGGCGAATTCCTCGTTCAGCGGATTTTCACGCAGAACGTATAAGCCCTGTGCGAATTCCGTTGACAGGCCGACCGTTCCCCGTGCGACGTGAGAGGCTCGACGACGACGACGACGTCGACGGAGAGGCGGGGCACGTGCGGCTGGAACCGGGTGACCTGGTCACCGTCGTCGCGCCCAGCGGTCCGGTGGACGCCGACGCGCTGCGACGCGGCGTGGCGGTGCTGGAGGGCTGGGGCCTGCGGGTGCGGGTGGCGCCCTGTGCCGGCGGGCACTGTGATCCCGTCCTCGGATATCTCGCGGGACCCGACACGGCGCGCGCTGCCGACTTCGGCGAGGCGTGGGCCGATCCGGAGGTGCGCGGAGTCCTGTGCGCCCGCGGCGGATACGGGGCGCAGCGCATCATCGATCTGATCGATTGGGGACGCGTTCGCGCCGCGGGGCCGAAGGTCTTCGTGGGCTCCAGCGACATCACCGCCCTGCACGCGGCGGTGGCACGGCGTTTGGATCAGGTCACCCTCTTCGGGCCGATGCCCGCCGGAACGGCCCTGAGCAGCGACCCCGCCACCGCCGAGGCGCTGCGCCGGGCGCTGTTCGAGGGTCTGGAGACGGTGTCGGCGCCCGACGGCGAGGCCCTCGTCCCCGGGACGGCCGAGGGGGTGCTGCACGGCGGCACCGTCACCCTGCTCGCCACGAGCCTGGACGCCTTCGAGGGCGATCCCCCGCACGGCGACCGCATCGTGTTCCTCGAGGACATCGGCGAGGCCGTCTACCGACTCGACCGCTTCCTCACGCAGATGCTGAGGGCGGGGTGGTTCGACGGGGTGGCCGGGATCGTGTTCGGGTCGTTCATCGACTGCGGGGCCGAGGCGGAGTTGCGAGCGATGCTGCTGGACCGCCTCGGCCCCCTCGACGTGCCGATGTTGTGGGGCCTTCCGGCCGGTCACGGCCCCACCCAGCTCACGCTGCCGTTCGGGGCGCCGGCGGAGCTGTCCGCCGACGACGCCGTCCTGCGGTTCCCCGACTGAGGGTCACGCGGCGCGCAGCGACTCCCCGACCTCGTGCATGTGGCCCAGCGCCTGCGCGTACGACTCCAGGGCGCTCGTCTCGGCGTACGGCAGGCCCACCTTCGCGCAGTGCTCGCGCACCAGCGGCTGCAGCCTGCTCAGGTTGCACCGGGGGATGCTGGGGAAGAGGTGGTGCTCGATCTGGTAGTTGAGGCCGCCCATCATCCAGTCCGTCACCACGCCGCGCCGGATGTTGCGGGAGGTGAGCACCTGGCGGCGGAGGTGGTCCCACCGCTCGTCCGGGCCGGGCATGGCCATGCCCTTGTGGTTGGGCGCGAACACCGAGCCCAGGTGCAGTCCGAAGAGCGCCTGGTGGACGAGGACGAACGTGATCGCCTGCGCCGTCGGCATCAGTGTGAACGCCAGCGCGAAGTAGCCCACCAGGTGGACCGCCATGAGGCCGCCCTCGAGCAGCCGCTCGCGCCAGGACCGGCTCCGCAGGTCGAGCAGGCCGGCGACCTTGAGCCACCAGCCCTCCAGCGTCAGCAGCGGGAAGAACAGCCCCGCCTGGTGCCGGGTCATCCAGGCGGCGAGCCGCCGCCGGTCGGCCGCCTGCTCGGCGGTCCACACCAGGACGCCGGAGGCCACGTCGGGGTCCTTGTCGACGTGGTTGGGGTTGGCGTGGTGCCGGTTGTGCTTGTCGGTCCACCAGGCCGAGCTCATCCCGGAGATCACGTTGCCGAACAGCAGGCCCAGCCACCGGTTGGCCCGCGCCGACCGGGCGATCTGACGGTGCCCGGCATCATGGCCCAGGAACCCGGTCCGGGCGCTGATCATCGCGGCGGGCAGGGCCAGCGCCACCGCCCACCACGCCCCGTCCGCCAGCGCGACACCGACCCAGATCCCCGCCGTGGCCAGCAGGTTGAGGGCGATGATCGCGCTGTAGTACCCGCGCCGGCGGTCCAGCAGCCCGCTGTCGCGGACCTGCCGGGACAGCGGCGCGAAGTCGCTGCCGGGGGCCCGGGCGGGGGCCTCGGCGGGGGCGGGGGCAAGGGTTTGCGGCATGAAGCGATCCCCTGACGTCGAAGGGTAGGTCTTCGCACGCTATGGAGAAGCGCCGCGGAATCTCGTCCCCTAGGAGAGCCAGATCTCATCTGGTCCCCAGGTCTCGGTCGGTCCCGGAGGGACGGGGGCACGGGGCCGCGCGGACCGCCTCAGGAGGTGATGAACTGCGTCGCCGCGAGGTCCCGGTACATCTCGTCGGCCTCGACCAGCTCCGCGTGCGCGCCGACCGCGCGCACCTCCCCCGCGTCGATCACCACGATACGGTCCGCGCTGGTGACGGTGGACAGCCGGTGGGCGATGACCAGCACCGTCGTCGTCCGGGCGATGTCCTCCACCGCCTCCCGCAGGGCCATCTCGTTGGCCGCGTCCAACTGCGAGGTGGCCTCGTCCAGCAGCAGGAGCCGGGGTCGGCGCAGCAGCGCCCGCGCGATCGCGACCCGCTGGCGCTGCCCGCCGGACAGGGTCGTGCCGCGGTGGCCCACCCGCGTGTCCAACCCGTCGGGGAGCTGCTCCAGCAGGCCGCTCAGCCGGGTGCGGGCCAGCACGTCGAGGATCTCCTCGTCGGTGGCGGCGGGCGCCGCGTACCGGAGGTTGTCGCGCAGCGTCCCGGCCATGATCGGCGCGTCCTGCTCCACGTAGCCGATCACGGCGCGCAGCTCGGGCAGCGACCACTCCCGCACGTCCCGGCCGTCGACCGCGATCACGCCCTCGGCGCTCTCGTAGAACCGCTCCAGCAGGGCGAACAGCGTGCTCTTCCCCGCTCCGGACGGACCGACGATCGCCGTCATGCCCGCGCCGGGCACCTCGAACGTCACACCGCGCAGCACGTCGCCGTGGTCGTCGGCGTACCGGAACGACACCCCGGCGAACGACACCGCCGCCGACCCGCCCGCCGCGGCGACGCCGGCCGGGGCGTCACCGTCGGTCGGCTCGACCGGCAGCACCTCGACCTCGCGCATCCGACGGACCGCCGCCAGCCCCGACTGCCACGCCGTCGCCGCCTGCACCACCTGCGCGATCGGGAACGTCAGATAGAACAGGTACAGCAGGAACGCGATGAGCGCCGACACCGTCATCGCGCCGGACGCCACCCGGGCGCCGCCGACGCCGAGCACCACCAGGAACGCGACCTGCACGGCCACCCACGACGTCACCCCCGAGATCGCCTCCCAGCGGGCCCGCTCCACGCCGTGCGTCCACGCCTCCCGCGCCGCCTCGCCCGCCTGCTCGGTCTCGCGGGCCTCGGCGCCGCTGGCCTTGACGGTGCGCAGCGCCCCGAGCGACCGCTCCAGCACCGAGCCCATCTCGCCGACGGCCGCCTGCACGCGGACGTTCGCCCGCGCGATCCGGGGCATCACGAAGACCATCGACAGCCCGATCCCGACCAGCACCGCCAGCGTCGCGCCCAACAGCAGCAGGTCCATGACACCCATCAGCACGATGGAGGCCACCAGGATCACCGCGCCGTTCAGCCCGTCCACGATGCCGTGGCCCGCCACCGTCTGCAGCAGCGTCGTGTCGGACGTCACCCGCGACATCAGGTCGCCGGGCTTGGCCCGGTCGACCGCGCCCACGCGCAGCCGCAGCAACCGGCCGATCAGCCGCCGCCGGGCCGCCAGCACCACGCTCTCGGCGGTCCGGCCCAACAGGTACGCGCCGAGCGCCGCGATGACCGCGCCGCCCAGCACCACGAGGGTCAGCAGGCCCAGCGGACGCCACAGCGAGTCGCCGCGATCCAGCGTGTCCACCACCATCTTGGCGGCGAGCGGCTGGAGCAGCCCGGCCACACCCCCGATGAGACCGAGTACGCCGGCGAGCACCACCACCCGGCGATGCGGGCGGACGTGCGACAGCAGGATCCGCCAAGCGGGCGTGTCGGCCATCTCGGCGCTCATGGATCACCACGGTAGGTAGGCCGCACATCGGATGCCTCAGCCCGCAGGATCGACCCGCCCGACACGCTCTCCGCCGCACGGAGGACGCCGACCCGGTACCTGAGGACCAGTGCCGCACAAAGACGCTGAGTACCGGCCATGGGGTACCCAGCCGGGATTGAGTACCCGTACGGAGGCCGCCGGCTCCGCCACCCCCGAACATCGAAGGGTGTCCCTCTTCACCCGCCTCGCCACCGCCGCCCGCCGCCGTGAACGCGGCGTCCCGGCGCTCGTCGTCTCCGGGCTCTACGCCGCCCTGGTGCTGGGCACGGCCGTGTTCGTCGAGGCCGTCGTCCTCTTCTCCGAGGACCCCGGCTTCGTCGGCGTCTGGCTCGTCCTGGTGACCCTGCCGCTCTCCACCTTCGTGCTCGGGCTCACCACGGTGCTGGTGCCGGACGGGGGCGGGGGCATCCTCGAGAGCCTCGTGCTGTTCACGATCCCCTGCGCGGCCGTCGGCCTCCTGCAGTCCTGGCTCCTGTGGCGCGTGTTCCGGGGTCGCCGCAGGGAGCCGGCCCCACGATGATGTGTCCGCGACGCCGTGACCCCGCAGGTCCCGAAGGCGGTAACATCTCTTCCCGTCAAGGGGCTGTGGCGCAGTCTGGCAGCGCGGCGAGCTTACACCTCGTAGGTCGTCGGTTCGAATCCGGCCAGCCCCACTCCTGACCTGGGCCGGCATGGTCATCGGCGTTGCCGTTTTCCCTGCCGGTCCTTCGTCATGCCTGCCCGGGGGGCGACCCCCGGACCCCCGATGTGGGGGCTCCGCCCCCACACCCCGCTCGGGTTCGGGACGTGCGATCGGCGCGGGGTGATCCCTCGGGGGCCTTGGGCGAAGGATCAGAAGTTGAAGATGTGGCCGCCGGTGAGCAGGTTGGCGTGGCAGGCGTTGGTGAAGGACTTCTTGTACGAGCGCGGCGAGCCTCGCCAGGTGCCCGTCACGGACGCCGTGACGGGCTGCACGATGTGCGGACACATGCCGTTGACGGGCTGAATCAGCTCGATGTGACCGTCCGCCTTGATCAGGTCCTCGCAGGCGAACTCGGCGTCGGGGTGCGTCCCGGCGACCGGCTCGCAGGTGAGCGTCGCCGTTCTGGGCGTCCCCGTGCCGTTCTCCGGGACGACGGCGAAGGTCAGTTGGGTGGACGGATCGGCCGAGACGGGGCCCGCCAGTGCCACCGATCCGCCCATCCCGAGCACGAGGGTGAGGACGGCGACGACGTTCTTCGACGCATGAGGCATTCCGCGCTCCCTAGCTGATTCTGAATGATTCGCCCGCCGGATCCCATTTCACCATCGCGACCTCGGACGCCCGTGGCCTGAATCGGCCACGGCCTCGACCGGCCTCGACCGGCATCGCCGAACGGGCGCGTTCGCCACGTGGGGACCACCGATCGGCGCACAGCATCATGTCAAGCGGGTGCGCGGGCCGCCCGCCCTTTCGCACAGGTGCTCGGAGTCGCCGTTCCGATGGCACGGCACGCTGCCGCCTCGCCGGAAATCGAATCCCGTCGCGTGCGACAACGGCGACTTCGTGGCGGACGAGAGGGAAATCGGCCGTCGCGCGAAAGCGGTGACGGCCTTTAGAGCTGGGCGTCCGGGGGCGTGTCGCCGCCGCGCTCGGCGAGGAAGCGCTCGAACTCCGCGCCGAGCTCGTCGGCGGTCGGCATGTCGTTCTCCTCGGCGAGGAGGCTCTCGCGTTCGGTGGCCCCGGCGAAGGCGTCGTACTGCTGCTCCAGGGCCTGGACGACCTTCTCGACCTCGTCGTTGCCGGTGACCTGCTGGGCGATGTCGGCCTCGGTGCGGGCGGCGGCCTCGCGGAGGGCGTCGGAGGGCAGGACCAGGCCGGTGGCGCCGATGACGGCCTCCAGGGCGGCCACGGCGGCGGTCGGGTAGGCCGACTGGGCCAGGTAGTGCGGCACGTGCACGGCGTAGCCGAGGGCGTCGTGGCCGGCCTCGCCCAAGCGGAACTCCAGGAGGGCCGAGGCACTGCCCGGCACCTGGACGCGGTCGAAGAAGGAGGTCCGGGTGACCAGCTCGGGCCGGGTGGCATGGGCGGTGAGGCCCACCGGGCGGGTGTGCGGGACGCCCATCGGGATGCCGTGGAAGGAGATCGCCAGGCTGATGCCCAGGCGTTCCACCAGGGAGCGGACGGCGGCGGCGAAACCCTCCCAGAGGCGGTCCGGCTCGGGGCCGGTCAGGAACAGGAACGGGCTGCCCGCCTCGTCGCGCACCAGGTGGACGACCAGCTCGGGGGCGTCGTAGCTCTCCCAGTGGTCGCGGTCGTAGGTCATCACGGGACGCCGGGCCCGGTAGTCGATCAGGGAGTCGACGTCGAAGCGGGCCACCACCCGATGGTCCAGGGAGTCCAAGAGGTGCTCGCGCACGAGTTCGCCGACGGACCCCGCGTCCACGAAGCCGTCCAGGCTGTACAGCAGTACCGGCCCGGTCATCTCCGGGAGGTCCCCGGAAAGCTCGTACAGATCCTCAGGGTTGCGCACGTCGCCCCCACCTCGTCCCGGCATCACTGATGCCCAACATAGGACATCGAAGGATTCATCCCGTCGCCAAGTGGCCGCCTCGTCGTCACCGGCGGCGCTCTTGCCGAGCCGGGGCGGCGGGGGTGCAATGGGCGCAGCCCCGTTCCGGACGACCGGCTGGAGGTTCCATGGGTGCCGAGCCCGAGGTGTTGCTGAGCTACACGCCGCCGGATCTCGCGTGGGCGGGATGGGTCCGCCGCGAGCTGGAGACGGCGGGCTGCCACGTCCGGCCGAGGGCGTGGGACCCGGACCCCGACGGCGCGCGGGCGGACCTGGCGGAGGCCCCGTACGCGGTGGTCCTGGTGTCGGCGCCGGCGCTGGAGTGGATGGGCGCGGACGGCCGGGCGGCCCTCGACGCGCGGCAGGCGACCGGACTCGCGACGCTGCGGGTGCGCGTGGACGCCTTCGGGGCCGGTGAGCGGATCGACGTGGACCTCCCCGACGCTCCGGAAGGGCGGCTCGCGCGGCAACGGCTGCACGCGGGGCTGGAGCGGCTGGGCCTGCCGCGCGAGGCCCGCCCGGAGGAGGAGGCGACCGGCGCGGTGCGCTACCCGGGCGACGGCCCCGAGATCTCCAACCTGTCGCGGCGCAACCCGGTGTTCACCGGTCGCGGCGATCTGCTGAACCGGCTGAGGGGACTGTTCGCGCGCCCCGGCCACGACGGCACGCGGGGCCTCGCCCTGTACGGGACGGGCGGCGTGGGCAAGACGCAGCTCGCCCTGGAGTACGGATACCGCCACCGGTCCGCCTACGACATCATCTGGTGGATCGACGCCAAGCGGTCCACCAGCATCGAGCTGGGGCTGACACAACTGGCCGACAGCCTGGACGTCCCCGCGACCATGCACCAGGACGAGCGGCTGGGCCTGCTGTGGGAGGTGCTGCGGGAGCGGTCGCGTTGGCTGCTGGTCTTCGACGGGGCCGAGGGCGAGGACACCCTCGAGCGGTACTGGCCGCCGGGCACCGGACACGTGCTGGTGACCTCGCGGAACGCGGCGTGGCCGTTCCTGGTCGAGGAGGCGCTGCCGGTCGAGCGGTGGACGCGTCCGGAGTCGGTGGCGTTCCTGGAGCGGCTCTCGTCGGCGCCCGGCGACGGCACCGCCGACCTGGTGGCCGCCGACCTCGGCGACCTGCCGCTGGCGTTGGCGCAGGCGGCGGCGTACGTGCGGGCCCGGTCGCTGACGCTGGCGGGGTACCGCGAGCTGTTCCACGAGCACCGGGAGAAGATGACGGCGTCGCACCGCCCCGCCGGTTACGGGCAGACGGTGATGACGACCTGGCACATGTCGATCGAGGAGGCCGACCGGATCCGGCCGGGGGCCCGCGACCTGCTGATCCTGCTGTCGTTCTGCGGCACCGAGCACGTGCCCAGGGCGCTGCCCGTCGACCGGGTGGACGCGCTGCCGGAACGGTTGGCGGCCGCGATCGGGACGGCGGAGGACTACGACCGGACGGTGGAGGCGCTGTCGACGTACTCGCTGCTGACCGCGCTGCCGGACGACCTGATGGTGCATTCGCTGGTGCAGCTCACGGTGCGGGCGGGCCTGACGGCCGAGGAGCGGCGGACGTGGGCGGAGACGGTGCTGCGGCTGCTGGACCGTGCGCTGCCGGAGGAGGTCGGCGACTCCAGCGCGTGGCTGCCGTACCACGTCACCCCGCAGGTGCAGGCGGCCTGCGACATCGCGCGGGCGTACGGGGTGGCGCCCGGGCCGATCGCGACGCTGCTGCACAACAAGGGCCGCTACCTCAACGCCCGCTCCGACTACGAGACGGCGCGGCGGATGCTGGAGCAGGCGCTGACGCTGCGGGAGAATCCCGCCGAGCCGGACGAGCTCGCGGTGGCGGACACCCTCGCCGCGCTGACCGGCGTCTACATGAACCTGGCGGACCTGACGGCGGCGGAACGGGCCTGTCGCCGCAGCCTGGACATCCGGGAACGGCGGTGCGGCCTCAACCACGCGAAGGTCGCCGACATCATGTGCGACCTGGGCCGGGTGCTGCGGGAGCGGAACCGGCTGGAGGAGGCCCGCCAGCGCAGCGAGCGGGCCCTGGAGATCGGTGAGGACGCGTTCGGGACGGAGCATCCCCGGGTCGCCGACTACGCCACCTACCTCGGGATCGTGCTGTGGCGGGGCGGCCGGCTCAGCGAGGCGCTGGACGTCCACCACCGGGCCCTGCGGATCCGGGAGCGGGTCGGCACGCCGCACCGGCTGGCGTCCACCTGCAAGCACATCGGGCTGCTGTACCGGGACCTGCGTCGCTTCGACCTCGCCGAGGTCTTCCTGGAGCGCAGCGTGGAGATCCTGCGGTCGACCTACGGCCCGAGCCATCTCGACACGATCGAGGTGGAGATCCATCTGGGCGACGCGCGGCGGCTGCTGGGGTTCGCCGAGGAGGCCGCCGGGATGCTGGAGCGCGCTCGCAGGCAGCGTGAGCGGCAACTCGCCCAGGGCCATCCCGACCTGGCGCTGTGCCTGGTGAAGCTGGGCGCCGCGCTGCGGGACCTGGGCCGCCTGGCGGAGGCGGACGACGCGTTGCGGCGGGCCGCCGACATCTATGTCCGCACCCGCAGCGAGGACCATCCCTACGTGGCGGAGACGCTGGTGCAGCTCGGGCCGGTGCAGCGGCTGCTGGGCGACGCGCAGGGCGCGGTCGAGACGCTGCGGCGGGCGGTGCGGATCTTCGAGGACAACTACGGTCCGTACCATCCGTCGCTGGCCGAGGCGTGGGAGCACCTCGCGCCGCTGCTTGCCGAGCGCGGCGAACGGGATGAGGCGTCGCGGTGGGCGGAGAACGCGGTGAGCGTGTACCGCTCGACGATGCGCGGCATCGACTGGGAGGCGATCAGCCCGCCGTCGACACCGTGAGCCCGGCGGGCAGCCCGACGACCTCCGGGCGGCCGGTGCGGCCGATCCCGATCCGGACCCGCCGTCCGGCGATGGACAGGCCGTCGACGTCCAGTCCGCTGGGGGCCGCGCCGGCCAGCGGCCGGACGGTGACGGTGCCGTGGGGGACGTCGGGCTCCAGCCCCAGCAGGGCGCGCAGGCACAGGACGGAGGCCGCCGCCGCCCACGCCTGGGGGCGGCAGGCGGCGGGGTAGGTCTCGGGCCCCCGGCCGGCCCGGCGGGCGGCCCCGCTCCACAGCTCGGGCAGCTCGTACGCGAAGTGGGAGGCGGCCGACAGCAGCCCGTCCATCAGGCGGACGGCGGGCCCGGCCTGGCCGCTGCGGGCCATCCCCCAGACGGCGATGGCGGTGTCGTGGGGCCAGACCGCGCCGATGTGGTAGCCGAGGGCGTCGAAGCCCGCGTCGGTGTCGGCGAGGGTCCGCAGCCCCCAGCCGGAGCACATGTCGGGCGCGGCGAGCCAGCGGGCGACCTGCTCCTCTTGGGAGGGGTCGAGGATCCCGGTGCCGAGGACGTGGCCCATGTTCGAGGCGACGGCGTCGACGGGGCGCAGGTCGGCGTCGAGCGCGAGGGCGACCCGGCCGTCCGGCAGCCGGAAGTGCTCCTGGAAGCGCCGGCGCAGCCCGGCCGCCCACACCTCCAGCTCCCGGGCCTCGGCGTCGGCGTCGGCGTCCACGTCGGCGAAGGCCCGCAGCAGCGCCGCTCCCCCGGTGGCCGCCTCGTACGCGTACGCCTGGACCTCCGCGAGCGCGATCGGCGCCCGGGCGAGGGCGCCGTCGGCGAACCGGACGGCCTCGGGCGAGTCCTTCCAGCCCTGGTTGACGAGGCCGCCGTCGTGCCGCCGGGCGTAGCGCAGGAAGTCGGTGTGCCGCCGCGTCCAGGCCAGGGCCCGGCGGACGGCGTCCATCGGCAGCGAGCCGGGCGGCAGGCCCCAGCGCCAGGCGTCCACGGCCAGGCAGACGAACAGCGGGGTGGTGTCGATCGCGCCGTAGTAGACGGGGGGCAGGACGAGCCCGTTGCCGTGGTCGGACTCGGCGTGCCGCAGCTCGTGCAGGATCTTGCCGGGCTCCTCCTCCGTGCGCGGGTCGTGGACCGTTCCCTGTCGACGTGCCAGCGCCCGCAGGGTGGAGGCCGCCACGCCGGTGCCCAGCGGCAGCAGCATCCGCGCCGTCCACAGGCTGTCGCGGCCGAAGAGCGTGAGGTACCAGGGGCTCCCCGCGCCGACGAACGCGTCGGCCGGATGCCCGGCGGGCGCCAGGGTGAGGGCGGCGAGCTGGTCGAGGCCGTGCCGGACGAAGTCGTCGAGGCGCGGATCGCCGCCAACGAGCTTGGGCCGCGTCCACGGGGCGGGGTCGGTCGGGCGGACGACCGGCGGCGGCGCGGCGTGCTCGACCGCCAGCGCCACCCGCAGGGTCCGGCTCCCACCGGGCGGCAGGTCGAGCGTCCAGGTCAGGCCGGTGGGGGGCGGCGCAGGGTCGAACGACGCCGTCACGGTCGCGTCCGTCCCGCGCCAGACCAGCCGGCCGAGCTCCAGCGTCGCGGCGATCTCGGCCTCGCCGGTCGCCCCGGAGCGGACCTGGGCGACGTCGAGCAGGTCGCAGCCGAGGTCGAGCCCGATCTCCGCCCGGCGCGGGGCGACCCCGGGGTTCCGGACGTTGATCGTCTCCACCAGCTCGTCCGCGCACCGGACCCGTTCCACGACGAGGCCGGGCGCGGCGACCGGATGCGCGCGGAACCGGGCGGTGCCGGTGCCGAGCCTCTCGCCGGGATCGAGGGCGGGGCCGAGATCCTCGCCGTCCACCCGGACCACCAGCCTGCTGAGGATGCGCCGGTCGGCGTGGAAGAAGCCGTAGGGCGGGGGCCCGTCGAGGCGGCCGTCCGGGGGCGACACCACGAACGCGGGGGCGCACACGCTGATGATGGACTCACCGATCAGGCGCTCGGCGGCGGCACGTGTCTCCATGGACGTCCCCCGTGATTCGACGACGAAGGCGCGCTCGGCGGGCGCGCACCGCGCGTGGGATGGACACCGATGCACGCGCGGCTGCGCGTGCGATCGTTCCAACGGCGACGCTAGTGGGTGCGACGGCGGTGCGGCGGGCGGATGGGGATTACCGTGGGCAAAACTTCCCTCACCGGGAGGTGTCGCTCAGCGAACGTTCTCGGACGAGCCGCAGGTAGTGGCGCTCGTAGACGGCGGCCATGGTCCCCACGTCGAAGTGGTCGCTCACCCGACGCCGGCAGTCGCGGGGGTCGAGGCGGCCGACCTCCCGGATGGCGGCCGGCAGCTCCTCCTCGGTGTCGCAGACCAGGCCGCTGACCCCGGGCTCGACGATCTCGGCGACCGCCGCGCGGCGCAGCGCCACCACGGGCGTCCCGCAGGCCATCGCCTCGATGAGCACCATGCCGAACGGCTCCTCCCAGTGCACGGGGAACAGCAGGCAGCGCGCCCCGGCCAGCAGTTCGACCTTGGCGGCGGTGTCGGGCTCGCCCAGGTACTCGGCGTCGGGTCCGAGCAGCGGCTCGATCTCGCGCTCGAAGTACTCGATCTCTTCGGGCCGGGTGCAGCGACCGGCGATCTTGATGGGATGGCCGGCCGCGCGGGCCGCGGCGATGGCGGTGTGCACGCCCTTGTCGGCGCTCATCCGCCCGAGGAAGGCCACGTGGTCGCCCTTGCGTTCGCGGAAGGGGAACTGCGCGGGATCGACCGCGTTGTGCGCCGTGCCGGCCCACCGGATGCCCGAGGTCACCCGCTGCTGGGCGTGGGACACCGAGACGAGCCCGGCCATCCCGCCGATGAACCGGTAGCAGAGGGCGGCCTCGCCGACGGGCGCCAGATGCGCGGTGACCAGCGTCGGCGCCCGCCGGACCGGCGCGGTGAGCGGGCCGACCAGCGTGTGGTCGTGCACCACGTCGGGTTCGAACCCGTCGATGTGCCCGGCGGCGCCGACGGCGTGCGCCACCTCGATCTCCACCTGCCCGAGGCAGGGGTGCTGCGGCTCGGGATAGGTCTGGGCGAACTCCGCCCCGGTGCCGTTGCGGCCCGCGGCGACCAGCATCACCTCGTGGCCGCGGGCCTGCAGGCCCTCGATGAGCCGGGCGACCACGGCCTCGGTGCCGCCGTAGGCGGGGGGCGGGATCTCATACCACGGCGGCGCCACCATCGCGATCCGCATGGGGTCATCATGCCACCCCGGGTTCGTCCCGGTTCATCCGGAGTTCTCCGTGAAGACACGGCTGGCGAGGAAGTCGTCCGGGCGCAGCACGGTGAGCTCCGCGCGACCGACCTCGCCGCCCTCGGCGATCAGCCGGTTGGCGTGCCGCAGCCGGGCCCGTTCGATGGCGTTGCGCACCGAGCGGGCGTTGGCGAAGCGCGGCCGGTCCCGGCGTCGCTCCAGGTAGTCGCGGAAGATCGGCTCCGTCTCGGGGGCCAGCGCGTAGCCCTCGCGGGTCAGCATCAGGTGCCCGATCGCCTCCAGCTCACCGGCGGTGTAGTCCGGGAAGTCGATGTGGTGGGCGATCCGCGAGCTCATGCCGGGGTTGGAGGAGAAGAACGAGTCCATCCGGTCCTTGTAGCCGGCGAGCACCACCACCAGGTCGTCGCGCTGGTTCTCCATGACCTGGAGCAGGATCTCGATGGCCTCCTGCCCGTAGTCGCGCTCGTTCTCGGCCCGGTACAGGTAGTACGCCTCGTCGATGAACAGCACCCCGCCCATCGCCCGCTTGAGGACCTCCTTGGTCTTGGGCGCGGTGTGGCCCACGTACTGCCCGACCAGGTCGTCCCGGGTGACCGACACCAGGTGGCCCTTGCGGATGTAGCCGAGGCGGTGCAGCAGCTCGGCCAGCCGCACCGCGACGGTGGTCTTGCCGGTGCCGGGGCTGCCGGTGAAGCACATGTGCAGGTTGGGCCGTCCGGAGTCGATGCCGAACCGGGCACGGGCACGGTCCACGAGCAGCAGCGCGGCGATCTCCCGGATCCGGGTCTTGACGGGCGCGAGCCCGACGAGCTCGGTGTCGAGCGCGTCCAGCACCTCGTCCACCTGCGAGTCGGACCGTTCCCTGGCCAGGTCGATGAGCGCCCCGGGCGGCAGCGTCTCCACCGCGGCGGGGGCCTCCTCCGGCTCGGCGGTGCCGTTGGCCCCGCCCCTCATTCCGAAACCCATCCGTTCCGTCACGTCTCCGAACCTTCACTTTCAGGACGGACCCGCCCGAGGGCCCACGGAGCTGTCGCCCCGTGGGCCCCGTGAGCGGGCCCGCGTGGTCTGGACTGAGGAAGCTTTCAAGATCGCGAGGAACGAGCGATCTTGAAAACGACGAGGGAAGACCGCGCGTCACAGGCCCGCTCGCCGTCGCGCCGGAGGCGCGACCATGAGCAGGCCGTCAATCCGCGTAGCGGTCGCCCTCGGGGCGGTCGGTCGCGTAAGCGTGCAGGGAGACGCGGACGCGGCGGTCGCTGGTCTCCTGCCGGTCGATGCGGAAGCCCGGCTCGCTCGGCGGGCGGTTGACGATGAACGACAGCGCCGTGGTCTGGCGGCCGTAGCTCGCGTCGTAGGCGTTCAGCCGGATGTAGTGCCGCGGGTACGTCTTGCGGCACTCGTTGATCTCGTGGACGACGCCCGCCGGGTCCTTGAGGTCGAACATCGGCAGGCCCCACATCTCCCAGTAGGAGTTGCGCGGGTGCGGGTCGTCGGTGAACTCCACCGAGCAGGGCCAGCCCTGATCCAGGGCGTAGGCGACCTGCGCGGCGATCTCCTCGTCGGTCAGGTCGGGCAGGTACGAGAAGGTGCCTTGAGTGATTCGCATCAGATGCTCACCGGGGTCTCGACGACGTCAGGGGTGTCGGTGGATTCGTAGGTGAAGGTGATGTCGCCCCAGGTGGACAGGGCGACGTCCAGCTCGCGGCTGTGCTTGGCGGCGTTGCGCAGGATGTCGGGGCCCTCCTTGAGGAAGTCGCGGCCCTCGTTGCGCGCCTTGATCATCGCCTCCAGCGCGACCCGGTTGGCGGCGGCGCCGGCCGCGATGCCCATCGGGTGGCCGATGGTGCCGCCGCCGAACTGCAGCACCACGTCCTCGTCCAGGTAGTGCAGGAGCTGGTGCATCTGGCCGGCGTGGATGCCGCCGGAGGCGACCGGCATGACGCCGGGCATGGAGGCCCAGTCCTGGTCGAAGTACAGGCCCTTGACCGGGTCGGCGGCGATCTTGTCCATCCGCAGGGTGTCGTAGAAGCCGGCGACGGTGTTGGGGTCGCCCTCCAGCTTGCCGACGACGGTCCCGGCGTGGATGTGGTCGACCCCGGCCAGCCGCATCCACTTGGCGATGACCCGGAAGCTGACGCCGTGGGTCTTCTGCCGCGTGTAGGTGGAGTGCCCGGCGCGGTGCAGGTGCAGGATCAGGCCGTTGGCGCGGGCCCACTTGGCCATCGACTGGATGGCGGTGTAGCCGATGGTCAGGTCGATCATGATGATGACGCTGCCGAGGTCCTTGGCGAACTCGGCGCGCTCGTACATGTCCTCCATCGTCCCGGCGGTGACGTTGAGGTAGTGGCCCTTGATCTCACCGCTGGCGGCCTGCGCCTTGTTGACGCCCTC
The DNA here is from genome assembly GCF_003386555.1 of Thermomonospora umbrina. Classification (GTDB taxonomy): domain Bacteria; phylum Actinomycetota; class Actinomycetes; order Streptosporangiales; family Streptosporangiaceae; genus Thermomonospora; species Thermomonospora umbrina. The sequence goes on from NZ_QTTT01000001.1 coordinate 871,444, forward strand.
CATGCAGTAGAGGAAGCGGTCGCGCCAGCGCATGAAGGGCTGGGAGTTGATGTTCTCGTCGTCCTTGGTGAAGTCGAGGCCGCCGCGCAGGGCCTCGTAGACGACGCGCCCGTAGTTGCGGGCGCTGAGGCCCAGCTTGGGCTTGACGGTCGCGCCGAGCAGCGGACGGCCGTACTTGTTGAGGTACTCGCGCTCCATGATGATGCCGTGCGCGGGCCCCTGGAACGTCTTGACGTAGTGCGTGGGGATCCGCATGTCCTCCAGCCGCAGGGCCTTGAGGGCCTTGAAGCCGAAGACGTTGCCGATGATGGAGGAGGTCAGGTTGGCGATCGACCCCTCCTCGAACAGGTCGAGGTCGTAGGCGATGTAGGCGATGAACTCGCCCTCCTTGCCCGGGACCGGCTCGACCTTGTAGCACTTGGCCTGGTAGTTCTCGTAGCTGGTGAGGCGGTCGGTCCAGACGACGGTCCAGGTGGCGGTGGAGGACTCCCCGGCCACCGCCGCGCCGGCCTCCTCCGGCGGCACGCCCTGCTGCGGCGTGATCCGGAAGGCCGCCAGGATGTCGCTGTCCTTGGGCACATAGTCCGGTCGCCAGTAGCCCATCTCCGCGTACGGGATCACGCCCGCCGACCAGCGGCCGCCCGTACTTCCGTTGCCCGTCATCGCCCGCTCCTGTGCCGTTTGTGCCGTTCCGACCTGGACGCGACCAGACTGGCGCGACGATACTTGCCTTGTCCATCAAGTGTTCCGGGCCAACGATCAACCCATCGCTCAAGGGAGGGGAATGACCGAGGGACGTCTGCGCACGTTCACGGCGCTGGCCGAGACCGGCTCGGTGCGCGCCGCCGCCGCCCGGCTGTTCGTCACCGAGTCGGCGGTCTCGGCGGCCGTCGCCGCGCTGGCGCGCGACCTGGGCGTGCCGGTGATCGAACGGGTCGGTCGGGGCGTCCGGCTGACCCCGGCGGGCGAGGTGTACGCGGGGTACGCGCGGCAGGTGCTGGGGCTGCTGGAGCAGGGCCGGGCGGCGGCGCGCGGCGAGGCCGACCCGGAGCGCGGGGCGCTGCGGCTGGCCGCCGTGACGACCGCCGCCGACCAGGTGCTGCCCGGACTGCTGGCGGGCTTCCGGGCGCGCCGACCGGGGGTGGAGCTGACCTTGGAGGTGGGGCCGAGCCGGCAGGTGTGGCGGTGGCTGGCCGACCATGAGGTCGACCTGGTGCTCGGCGGGCGCCCGCCCGACGGGGTGACCGCCGCCGTGCTGGCGACGCGTTCGAACGACCTCGTCGTGGTGACCGCCCCCGAGGTGGTGTTCGACCTGCGGACGACGCCGTGGGTCATGCGGGAGCCGGGTTCGGGCACGCGCCGCACCGCCGAGGCGTACCTGGCCGAGCGCGACGCCGACCCGCCGCAGCTCGTGCTGGGCTCCAACGGCGCGGTGATCGCCGGCGCGGCGGCGGGGCTCGGCGCGGCGCTGGTCTCCCGCGACGCTGTGGGTCCCGAGCTGGCCGACGGGCGGCTGGTGGTGGTCGACGCGCCGGGGATGCCGCTGCACCGGCCCTGGCACGCGGTCGCGGGCGTCGCCCCCACCGCGACCACCCGACTGTTCATTGACCATCTCCTGGAGGCCCCGGGGTGGCGTCCGGCGGCGCGCGCGGTGTGAGAAGACGGCAGAATCGGGTTCGGCACTCCTCACCGAGATCCCGACCCCGTACCCGGAAGGGCGTCCGATGGACCGCACCCACGACCTCGTTCTGTTCGGCGCGACCGGCTTCACCGGCGGCCTGACCGCCGACCACCTCGCCGAACACGCCCCGCCCGGGACGCGATGGGCGCTGGCCGGGCGCAGCATGGCCCGGTTGGAGGCCGTCCGCGAACGGCTGACCGGGCTCAACCCCGCCTGCGCCGACCTGCCGCTCCTGCACGCCGACGCCGAGGACGCGGACTCGATCCGGGCCGTGGCCGAGTCCGCCCGGGTCGTCATCTCCACCGTCGGCCCGTACCTGAAGTACGGCGAGCCGCTCGTGGCGGCGTGCGCCCGCGCGGGCACCGACTACGTCGACCTGACCGGCGAGCCGACCTTCGTGGACCGGATGTACGTGCGGTACCACGACGAGGCGGCGCGCACCGGGGCGCGGATCGTGCACGCCTGCGGGTTCGACTCCATCCCGCACGACCTGGGCGTCTACTTCACCGTCCAGCGGCTCCCCGAGGGCGCGCCGATGCACGTGGAGGGCTTCGTCCGGGCGAACGGCGACTTCTCCGGCGGGACGCTGGAGTCGGCCCTCGGGGTCTTCACCGACCTGCCCGGCATGGTGCGCGCCGAGGTGGAACGCCGCCGGGTCGAGCCGCGCCCGGCGGGCCGCCGCGTCCGGATCTCGCGCGCCCCCGTCCCCCGCACGAGGCTCGCCGGCGGCTGGACCCTTCCGATGCCGACCATCGACCCGCAGATCGTGACCCGTTCGGCCGCCGCCCTCGACCGCTACGGGCCCGACTTCTCCTACGGCCACTACGTCGCGGTCAGGCGCCTGGCCAGTGCGGTCGCCATGGCCGCCGGCACGGGCGCCGCCGTGGCCCTGGCACAGTTCCCGCCGGGCCGTTCCCTGCTCGCGCGGCTGCGCGCGCCCGGCGAGGGCCCGACCGCCGAGCAGCGCGCCGGGCACTGGTTCAGCGTCACGTTCGTGGGACGGGTGACCGGCGGCGTCCACGCGGGCGAGCAGGTCGTCACCGAGGTCGCGGGCGGGGACCCCGGGTACGGCGACACCGCCAAGATGCTGGCCGAGTCCGCGCTGTGCCTGGCCCACGACGACCTGCCGAAGACCTCCGGCCAGGTGACACCCGCCGTGGCGATGGGCGACGCCCTCATCGACCGACTGATCAGGGTCGGCATCACCTTCCGCGTCCGGTAGCCGGCATATTCGGGTGTCGTGAACGATCTCTTCGGCTCTCCGCTGCTCTGGGTCGAGCAGCCCGTCCGGCTGCCCGCCGCCAAGGCCGCGTACACGATCCTCGACGGCGGCGGGGCGGTGCTGGCGCGGGCCGCCGAGCAGGGGGTGTCGCTGCGGCGCCAGGTGACGCGCGCGGCGTTCGGCGATGCCTCGCAGCGCACGGTGCAGATGACCGGCGCGGGGGGCGAGCCGCTGTTGACGATCACGGCGCGGGCCGAGGGCGGGGCCACGGTGCTGCGCCCGGACGGCGCCCTGGTCGGCACGTTCGACGGCTCCGGTCCCAACTACCACTCGCGCGCCCTGCACGGCCCCGGCGGTCATCGGGTCGGCGAGGTCACCGCCGCGAAGGTCGGCCGCCGGTACGCGGTGACCGACGTCCACGGCGTCCCGGTCGCGCAGATCGAGAAGAAGTGGACCGGCGTGGCCAAGGAGGTGCTGACGACCGCCGACCGGTACCGGGTGGAGATCGCCCGTCCGCTGGCCGACCCGCTGCGCGTCCTGGTGCCCGTGGCGGCGGTGGCGCTGGACCTGATCTTCTTCGAGTCCAAGGACTGGCCGATCGGCTGAGCGGGCGGTCGCGACCTCAGCGCCGCAGCGGCACGACGGCCTCGATCACGGTGCCGCCGCCCGGCCGGCTGGAGACGTGGACGCGGCCGCCCAACAGCTCGGCGCGCTCGGACATGCCCCGCAGCCCGTAGGAGTCGGGACGGCGGCCGGGGGCGAACACGTCCTGGATCGAGAACCCCACGCCGTCGTCGGACACCCGCAGCCGGACCCGGTCGCGTTCGTGCTCCAACAGCAGGTGCACGACGGACGCCTTGGCGTGCTTGAGGCCGTTGCCCACCGCCTCCTGGGCGATGCGGTACAGCGCCGTCTGGACGTGGTCGGGCAGCTCGTCCTCCAGCTCCCCGGACACGGTGACGGTGACGTCCAGCGCAGGCTGCCGCGATCCGGCCTCGCGGGCGAGCGTGGCCAGCGCCGCCGACAGGCCCAGATCGTCCAGCACCGGCGGGCGCAGGCCCCCGATGGCCGCCCGGGTCTCGGCCGCCGCCAGCTCGCTCAGCTCCCGCGCCAGCATCAACTGGTCGTGCGCCTCCCGGGACGCGCCGTGGGACAGGGCCTGGTCGCAGGCCGACAGGTGGAAGCCCAGGCTGGCCAGCCGCTGCGCGACACCGTCGTGGATGTCGCGCACCAGCCGGGCGCGCTCGGCCTCCTGCACCTCGACGGCGCGCTCGGCGAACCGCTCGGCGGAGTGCTCGCGCTCCTGGGCGTTGCGCAGCCGCCGGCACGAGTGCAGCACCGGGGAGAACAGCGCGGCGAGCGCGGTGACCAGCTCCAGGTCCTCTTCGCGGCACGGGCCCGCCGACCTCGTGTCGATGACCGCGAGCGTGGCGTGCCCGGCGCGCACCGGCAGCGCCGCGCCCCGGCCGTCCGGGTGCGGGCGGGGCCTGCCGTGCGCGGCGACCCAACCCACGTCGCCCTCGCCGAGGGGGACGGGCTCGCGGCCGGGGCACTCCAGCACCCGCTCCTCCTCGTCGAGCACGTACACGTCGCAGAACGGCAGGTCGGTGGCCGAGCGGACCACCAGCCCGGCCAGTTCCACGGCCATGTCCGGCAGCACCCGGTCCGAGCACGCCACGGTGACGATCCGGACCAGCAGGTCCGGACCGCGCCCGGCCAGCAGCTCCAACGGGGTCATCGGAACAGGCCCTCGCGCAGCGCGACGGCGATGGCGGCCGACCGGTCGGTGACCTCCAGCTTGCGGTACAGCGCGCGCAGATGGCTCTTGACCGTCTCCTCGCTGAGCACCAGCCGGGACGCCATGGCCCGGTTGGAGAGCCCGGCGACCAGCAGGGACAGCACCTCGCTCTCCCGCTGGGTGAGGCCGCGGTTGGCGCCCGGCCAGAACTCGCCCCGGTTGAGCCGCGCCGCGCTGGCCGCCATCCGACCCGCCAGCGTGGGGTCGACCACGGTCTCGCCCTGGGAGACCTCCTCCAGCCGCCGGACGAGCTCCAGCCCGTCGACCCGTTTGAGCAGATAGCCGCCCGCGCCCGCCCGCAGCGCCTCGAAGACGTACTGCTCGTCGTCGTAGACCGACAGGAACACGACGCGGGTGGCGGGCGAGCGGGCGGTCAGGTCCCGGCACAGGTCCAGGCCGCTCTCCGGACCGAGCCGGACGTCCAGCAGCACCACGTCGGGCCGCAGCGCGGTGACCAGTCGAACGGCCTCGCGGGACGTGCCCGCCTGGCCCACGACGCGCACCCGGCCGGCGAACCCGGCCAGCATCGCCTGGAGTCCGGCGAGGATCATCTCGTGGTCGTCGACGAGGACGACGCGCACAGGGGGGCCCATCAGAGCAACATAACAACCGAACCTACTCGCCAGTAGCGCCGCGTTGCACGGGTTGTGCGGGTTTCTGCGGGGGCGCGGGCCGGCGATTCACCCCTCGCCTCACCTAGAAGGGTGAGGACTGGTGAGAAACCTCCCCATACCGTCATGTTCCGTCAGGACAACGGTGCGGACGGAGGACATCAGGTGCCCCATCGGATCGTGCATATGCTCCGGGCGCGCGGCTCAGGCCGGCGTCCCGTCATGCTCGCCATCGCGGGGGACAGCGCGGCGGGCAAGACGACACTGACCAGGGGGCTCGTGCAGTGCCTGGGGGAAGACCGGATGACCGCGGTGTGCGTGGACGACTACCACCGCTATGACCGCCGGGAACGCAAGGACAAGCCCTTCACGGCGCTGCACCCGGACTGCAACCACATCGACATCATGGAGCAGCACCTGCAGTTGCTGTCGATGGGCGAGCCGATCCTCAAGCCGGTGTACGACCACTCCACCGGCGAGCTGGTGCGGCCGGAACTGGTCGAGCCCCGCGACTTCGTGATCGTCGAGGGCCTGCTGCCGCTGCACACCCGGCTGGCCCGGGCCTGCTTCGACATCACGGTCTACCTCGACCCGCCCGAGTCGCTGCGCCACCAGTGGAAGATCGACCGGGACACCAACAAGCGCGGCTACGCACCCGAACAGGTGCGCGCCGAGCTGGACCGCCGGGAGCCGGAGAGCGCCGCCTACATCCGGCCGCAGCGCCGCTGGGCCGACATCGTGGTCCGCTTCGCCCCGGTCGCCGAGCGCACCGACCCGCCGGAGACGCCGCTGTCGGCCGAACTGCTGCTGCGGCCCACCATCGACCACCCCGAGCTGCGCGGCGTCCTCGACGACGCCGAGCACCGCGCGATGCACCTCAAGCTCCACCGCGACACCGACGGCCGTCCGGTCGACGCCCTGCACGTCCACGGGTACGTGTCGCCGGAGGAGAGCCAGGTCGTCAAGAAGACCATCTGGGAACGCCTCGACACCCCCGCGGAGCTGCCCGACGCGCTCGGCAGGCTCGCCGACGGCGCGGGCAGCGACCCCTTGGCGATCACCCAACTGATCCTGCTCTACCACCTGCTGGAGGCCAACCGCGCTCAGGCCGCCTGACCCACGCGGTGCAGATCGCATCCCACCCCGAGCCGGCCGGGCCGCCTGGTGCCCCTGGGACAGCTCCTTCTGGGCGGCCGGCCACCGCGAGCCGACGCGGGGAGGCCCGGAGCTCCGCTCCGGCCGCGCGGCTCCGCGGTGTCGGGAGGACGCCGGCGTTTCTCGCTGGACCCGCCGGCGTCCTCCCGACCTCCCCTCACGTCAGTGTCAGTCGGTGCCACGGCGGCTCGGGGCGCTCCCGTGCCACCACCGCCAGGGACTGGCCGCCGGCGACCCGTTCGTCGGGCTCGCCGAGCAGCCGGAACCGGGCGTTGGGCCGGTGCGACTCCCCCACCGCCAACAGGGTGCAGCCCTGCCGCAGGAGGAACACCGCCACGTCCATCCGGGTCCACTCCCCCGCGTCCTCGGGGATGTCCACCCGGAACAGCGAGCCGTCGGAGTCCAGCGTGCTGGCCATGTTGGAGTACACCGCCGCGACACCCGGATTGCGGATGACGTCGGCGACCACCGTGTAGTCGTCGAGGTCGACCGTCTCGATGTCCGGGTCGATCAGCCGCAGCGCCTCGCGCAGCTCCGGCCGGTGGCTGTCGCGGAGGCCCGCGACGAAGTGGACGCCGTCCCGACCGCTCTCGCGGCTGCGGGCGGTGACCGCCAGCATCACCCGGATCGTCTCGTCGTCGGTGCGCCCGTGGACGAAGACCGTGCGCGCCCGGTCCACGCCGGCCCGTTCCAGCCCCGTCTCGTCGTAGCGGACGACGTCGTACTCGGCCGGATCGGGGTTCTCCCCGGCCAGCTCGCCCTCCCAGAACACCGCCACCACCGGGGTGCGCCGGTACTTGGGGTCGGGTCGGAGCTGGGCGATGACGTGCCGGACCATCTCCCGCTCATAGCCGATCACCACCACGTGGTCCTCGTGGTGCAGCCGCGCCATGCCGTTGGCCTTCAACGTCCTGCCCCTCGCCATCCAGAGTGTCAGCTCCGCGAACAGCATCAGCCCCGCGCTGAGCCCCGCGCCGACGATCAGCACGCCGCCGATCCGGCCGCCCGCGCTCACCGGGAACAGGTCCCCGTAGCCGGTGGTGGTGCCGCTGACGAAGAAGTACCAGAGGTAGTTGAGCGGATCCCGGATCTCGGCGTCGGCGGGCTCGAACAGTCGGATCAGGGTCCAGCCCAGCACCAGCGCGGCCGTCATCACGATCGCCGGGACCCGCCAGGCGGTGGCCCCCAGCGACTGCAGCACCCTGAGCATCAACGCGGGCACGATGGTCACCTCCCGCCGGATCTTCCTCGGCGTGCGCGGCAATCTGCCGCATGACCTGCCGCGATGTCAACCTCAGGGATCTTTGCGGGACCGATCGCGAAGGTAGGTGGTCTGGTCGCGCATCTTCTGGGCGTCCCCTTCGAGCAGCCGGTGCGCCAGCTCGGAGACGTGTTCGGCGATGAGGTCGAGCTGGGTGACGAGCTCGTCGGAGGCCGTCCGGCGTGCCGCCGAGCCCCGGCCCGAGGCGAACCAGCCCGGCAGGTTGAGGTACGTCTCGAACCCCGCCGGCAGGTCCGACCGGACCGCCCGGGTCAGCTCGTAGCGCGCGTCGGGGTCGGCGGCCGGCAGATCGGGCCGGTCCATGAGATGGACGAGCGTGTCCCGGATCTCCTTGAGCCGCACCATGGCCGGCGGGGGCATCCGGCCCGCGTGCGCGGCGACCCGTTCCACGAGCGCGTCCAGCTCCTCGCGCAGCCGCCCGGTGTCCTCCGTCGGGTCCGCAATGACCAGGGTCACCTTTTCCGGCGGCGCGGCCAGCGCCCCGGCCGCGTACAGTCCGCCGATGACCAGCGGCCAGTACGCGCCCGCCGCGCCGGTGAAGTACAGGCCGAGCCCGACCAGCCCGCACGCCGAGCCGACCAGGTTCTTGGTCGACCCGACGTAGCGGCCGAGCCGGTCACTGATAGCCACGGATCTCCCTGAACACCACGTCCAGCGACTGGGAGCGCGCGTCGAAGGTCCGCCCACCGGTCAGCTTCCCCAGGTCGTTCATCTCGCCGGTGGCGGCCTCGCCGAACAGGACGGCGAACACCGGGACCCCCCGCACCCGCTCCGGCAGATCACCGAACCGATCCCGGAAGTCACCGAAGTCCATGCCGTCGGAGTTCTCGCCGTCCGACATCAGGACGATCGAGGTGAACCGGTCCGGGTCACGGCCGATCTGCTCGTCGGCGACCTGGTACGCCCGGGTCAGGCTGTCGTAGATCGCCGTGCCGCCGGAGGCGTCGAGCCCCTGGGCGAACGACCGGATCCTCGCCAGCTCGCCCTCCGGCGCCGTCGCCGGCACGGTGTGGAACCTCGGCTCCCGCGGCGCGCTCCCGAACGGGATCAGCGTGACCTCCTCACGGTTGAGGAACCGCTCGTACCGCGCGGACGCGCCCGACCCGCCGGTCAACGCGACCAGCGCGGAGCGCAGCGCCTCGATCCGTTCGCCCGCCATCGACCCGGACGTGTCGATCACGTACAGCGTCCGGGACGGCCGGCGGATCTTGTCGTAGTACGCCCCCAGCAGCGCGACCACCGCGTCGAGCCGGGCCGGGAACGGCAGCTCGGGCGGGATGGCCGCGAACCCGTCGGCGCGCACCTGCGGGTTGACCGGACGCCGATGCACCTCGGTCATGATCCGCCGCTGGACATCGGGCCGCCGCAGGTACTCGCCCAACCGCCGGTGGCTCTCCTGCGCGTCGGCGGGCGCCGAGGCCAGCAGGGTGAGCGGATAGTCGGCCGTCACCACCCCGTCCCTCGGATACACGAGGGTGAGCGGCTCGCGGAGCCGGCCCGGCGCGTTCAGCGAGCGCAGCACGGACTCGTAGTTGATCAGCCCGTCGACCTCGCCCTGCCGCCGCAGGTACGCGTCCGACAGCCAGCCGGACGAGCCCGCCGTGAGCGTCTGCCCGGCGAAGAACCCCTTCAGCTTCGGCGCGGTGGCGTCGACGCTCGGCCCGTCCAGGGCGCCGCCCTCGCCCGACAGCGCGGAGGCCACCGCGACCAGCGCCGAGAACCCCGAGTTGGACGCCGCCGGGCTCGTCATCCCGTAGGTGAACCGCCTGGCGGCGGCGGCGTCGGCGATCTCCGCCCAGGTCGGCGGACGCCGGTCCCAGCCGAGCCGCCGCGCCGCCGAGGTGCGGACGCCGAGCACCACCGGGGAGATCATCGTGGTGGTGGCGGTGCGCAGCCTGCTCTGCGCCTCCCGGTGCAGCGACAGGTAGCGGTTGGAGGAGAACCAGACGGCCTCGTACCGCCCGTCGGCCTTCCCGCCCACGATCTGCTGAACGCCGTCGAGGGTCCCGACGTGCGACATCCGCACCTTGACGCCGATGTCCTTCTCGGCCTGCTCGAGGATGGGCTTGAGGTCGGCGAGTTCGCTGCCGGCCAGCACCCGCAGCTCGCCCCTTGTGAAGCCCTCGTCCTCGTCGGGGTCGTCGCCGCCTCCGCAGCCGGACACGGCCAGCGTCAGCGCGGCGACCAGCGCGACGGCACGGCGGATCACGAGCGCCCCCCGTCGCGGTCGTGGGCCCGCTCCAGGTAGGCGCTCGCCCTCCCCAGCTCGGCGCCCAGCGCGTCCACCGTCGCCTTCATGGAGTCGGCGGCCCGCGCCTTGAACGTGTCGACCGCGTCGATCGCCTGGTAGATCTGCTCGAACGAGCGCCGCAGCGTCTCCACCCCCACCGCGGGCTCGGCCGCGATCCGCTGGATCTCCGCGCCCTGGCCGGCCAGCATCTCGGCGTTGGCGGCGAGGAGGTCCTCCGTCGTGCCGCGCAGCGCGTTCACCTGCTCGATCACCTGCTTCTGGTGGGTCAGCGCGGCGGCGATCGTGACCGCGATGCGCAGCGCCGACACCGTGGTGGACGCCGCCCGGTCCACGCCCTTGATCAGCTCGTCGTTGTTGCGGCGGACGGCGTCCAGCGCGAGGTAGCCCTGGGCGCACACCGCGAGCTGCGTCAGCAGGTCCTGGTGCGTCTGGCGGACGGGGAACAGCACGTCCGCGCGCAGCGTGTCGGCCCGCGCCGGGTCCGGCTCGGCGTCGACCCGGCGCTCCAGCTCCTCGTCGAGGGCCTGGATGAGCAGCGCGTACTCCTGGAGGCGGCCCATCGTCTCCCAGAGCGCGGCGCGCTCGTTGTGGATCGCGGCGTTGTCGCGGCGCAGCTCGTCCTGCCCGGACCGCAGCGACATGACGATCTTGTCGAGGTGGGTGCTCGCCGACTGGTAGCGGGACACCAGGTCGCGCAGCGCGTTCCCGAACGGCAGCCGCGACAGCAGCCTTCGGCCCGTCGGTCGCCCGACGTCCTTGGGGTCCAGGTCCTCGACCGTCCGGCGCAGCTCCACCAGGCCCTCGGCGACCCGCCGTCCCCCGCCCGCGTCACCGCGCCCGATGGACGCGACCGTGCGGTCCAGCATCCGGTTCGCCGAACGGGCGGAGGCGCGGATCTCGCCGTCCCCCAGCGAGGCGATCTCGTTCACCTTGGTCAGGAACTCGGGCGAACGCGGGTCCACCGCCACCAGGCCGTCGACGTACGCCGCGGCCCGCTCGTCCAGCTCGGTACGGGCCGTGTCGTCGATCGGGATGATCGTGGCCGCCCGTTCCGGGGCGATCGGCGCCACCGGCTCGGGAGGGGTGAGGACCAGGTCGTCCCCGCTCATGGGTGCTCCAAGGGTCGGGAGGGCTCAGGAGGGACCGGCGCCGTAGCCCCGCTCGACCGCCGCCAGCAGGCTCTCCAGCGCGTCGTAGGAGGGGGTGTCGACGACGTCGATCAGATTCGTCGCGACGGGGACCCGGTGTTCGGCCGTCACCTTCGCGAACCGCGCGGCGTCGGCGGTGCGGAACCCGTGCCGGGCCGCCAGCCGCTGCAGCTCCGGGTCGGACGTCAACAGCCTGCCCACGCGGTCCCCGGCGGGCCGCAGCGGGACGAGGCCGTGCCGCGAGATCACGGTGGGCACCGGGTACGTCAGCACCATGCCCGGCCTGATCTGGCCTTGGACGGCACGGCCCACGAATTGCGCCTCGTACACGCACACCAGCGGCACCTGACCCATGCCCACCGACAGGTAGTCCTCGAACGGGCCCTCGCTGGTGTTCTCGGTGTAGCCCTGGTCGTGGAACAGCCGTCCCACCAGCGGCAGCACCCGCGCCCGCGACCTCGCGTCGCCGACCACGGCGCTGCCGTTGGCGACGAAGCTCGTGATCGACAGGTACATCGCCGCCGAGTTGGAGCTGCGCGGGTCGGTGGTGGACACCAGCACGTCCTTGCGGACGGGGTAGGCGGTGTTGCCCTTGAGCTGATCCCACCTGACCTTGCGCTCGGCCAGCTCGAGGTAGGCGGCGACGTCGAACGTCGAGGTGCCGTCGGGGGCCTTCTTCACCACGCCGGCGTCGCGCAACAGGGCGGCGATCGGCTCGAAGGTGGCGATGGCCATCGGCGTGGAGAACGGGGAGTACCGGGTGGTGATCCGACGCCGCTGCTGGATCTTGTCGGCGGCGGGCGAACTGCCCGGGAAGGCGAAGTCGTAGCGTGCCAGATCGACCGAGGTGGCGATCTGCCGCGACCCGGCGGGGTCGACCTGCACGTTCAGCCCGTGCTTCGCGAAGGCGGCGCGCACGGCCGGATCGGCGAAGAAGGCCTGCTTCTCCGAACCGATGACCCCGCGTACGGTCGGTTGCTCAGAGGCCTGCTCGGAGCCGTTGCCGATCAGGATCGCGACCGCGACCCCGACCGCCAGCCCGGCGGCCAGCACTATCGATATGACCCTTTTCATCGGCGCCGCCAGACTGCCCGCGGCGACGGACCGTCAGCGGTCGGCGGGATGTCCGGCGCGTGAACGCGAAGCGCCCAACGTCCCTCAGCCCGCGGGGCCCCGCCGCAGCACGCGGTGCAGCGCCGCCTCGACCTCCTCGGCGAGGCCGGGGGCGTCGGCGCGGGGCGCGCAGGCGAGCCGTCCGCCCTGGCCGTCGCCGGGTCGGGCCTCCCGCACGTGCCCGCAGTCGCGGCACTCCACCTCGCCGAGCCGACAGATCAGGGCGGTGGACCCGCAGCCGGCGCAGTCGTCGAGGTCGGCGGTCCAGTCGTGCGCGCACTGACAGGCCGGGCAGACCAGCACCTGCCGGTCGTCCCGCACCCCGCGTCGCCAGGGACTGACGCCGCGGACCGGGTCGGTCTGCCGCGCCCCGCAACGGAAGCAGGGCATCACGCCTCCCACGGAATCGGGCCGGGCCGCGCCCGACCACGCGGTGATCACAGCGTGGCGAGCGCCTTGCGGTACTCGTCCATGGCGCGCGGCTCGGAGATCGCGTTCACGACCTTCCAGCGGACGACGCCCTCCCGATCGATGACGAAGGTGCCGCGCGCGGCCGTCCCCCGGTCGTCGTCGAACACCCCGTAGGCCCGGGCGACCTCGCCGTGCGGCCAGAAGTCCGACAGCAGGGGGAAGGAGAAGCCGTCCCGGTCGGCCCAGGCGCGCAGGGCGAACATGGAGTCCACCGACACGGCGGCCACCCTGGTGTCCGGGCCCAACGACGTCAGCCCGTCGCGGAGCGCCCGCAGCTCACCGGCGCAGACCCCGCTGAACGCCAGCGGATAGAACACCAGGAGCACGTGATGCGCGCCCCGCAGCCCGGACAGCCGGAACGGGACGCCGTGCTGGTCCGCCAGCTCGAAGTCCGGGGCGACATCGCCCACCTCAACCGCCATGACAGCTCCCGCAGATTCGGCCGGCCCTCGGCCCCCGTCCGCGGAGGGCCGCACCCGCGGGCCCGGCCCGCCACCGCTCCAGTGTGCCATCGGGCCGCCGATGCGGCGTGACCGGCACAGGCCATGGGGGATCGCCCCGAGCGGCCCGAACGGCGTGGGACGGCCCGGGCGGCCCCGAACGTCCCCGGCGGTGTAGGGAGGTCCGGGGGCCGGCGGCGGCTCTCGGCTCGGCGTGACCCTACTTGCGGACCTTCGGTGCGACCAGGCGGGTGCCGGACCACTCCTGCGCGGCGCTCATGCTGCTGGTCTGGGAGAGTCCGGCGGTGGGCGCGGACTCCCCGATCTCGCTGGGCTCCACGTGCCCGTCCCGCCCGGCCTTGGGCGTCAGCAGCCAGATGTGACCGCCGTCGGCCAACGAGGTGCGGGCGTCGACCAGTCCGTCGACCAGGTCGCCGTCCTCGTCGCGCCACCACAGCACCACGACGTCGACGACGTCCTCATAGTCCTCGTCGACCAGTTCGCTTCCGGTGACCGCCTCGATGGAGCTGCGCAGCTCCTCGTCGCAGTCGTCGTCGTAACCGATCTCCTGCACCACCTGGCTCGCCTTGAAGCCGAGCCGTTCGGCCAGGCTGCGCTCAGACTGCGCCTGACCCGCGGTCGCGCTCACGAACGTCCTCCCCATGTCGATGGGCCACTCGGTGTGGCGTTGCGGGACAGTTCACACAAGTGTTGGCCCCCAGCGCAAGTGTCTTGGGTGCTTTGGCGGCCGGTCCACATGATCGTGATGGTCCGGGTGCTGGTCTTTCCACCGAGCGTAACAAAGAGCCCGTGGCGCTCCGTCCCTCCGGCCGGGGGGACCGACCGGTGGTCAGCCGGGCAGAAAGGACAGCCGCACCTGCCGGTCCGGGTTGTCGACGTTCAGGTCCACCAGGGCCACCGACTGCCAGGTGCCCAGCGCCAGCCGTCCGCCGAGCACCGGGACCGTGGCGTACGGCGGGACCAGGGCGGGCATCACGTGCGACCGTCCGTGACCACGGGAGCCGTGCCGGTGCCGCCAGCGGTCGTCGGCCGGGAGCAGGTCGCCGAGCGCGGCCAGCAGGTCGTCGTCGCTGCCCGCGCCCAGCTCGATCAGCGCGACGCCCGCGGTGGCGTGCGGCACGAAGACGTGCAGCAGCCCGTCGCCCCCGGATTCCCGGCTCGCCTCGGCGGCGAACCGGGAGCAGTCGGGGGTGATGTCGTGGACCGTCTCGTGGCCACCCGTGGCCACTCTGATCACTTCGCTCTTCATGGGGCCTGTCTACCCGGTCCTCCCGGTCGCCCGGGAGAGGGCCGTGGCGCCCTCTCCCGGCACCGATCCGTCAGCCTCTCTGGGGGTGGGGTTGCCGCGCGCGGCGCGTCTCCACGACGGCGTCCGGGCCGGGGAAGACCAGGCCCGTGTGCCCGTCGTCGAACCGCACCACGTACGGCGGGCCGCCGCCGGCCCCCCGTACCTCGATGATCTCGCCGCTGTGATCCGGCTCGCCCACGGTGTTGCCGTGCACGTGCAGCCGGTCGCCCTTCTTGGCCTGCATCACATCACTCGCCTTCCCGCGGCCGGTCGCGCCGCCTCGTCCGGAGTGCTCGTGGTCGCCGCGCCCTCGCCCGCGGCGCGGGCGGGGCGCGACGCCGGTCCGTGGTCGTCACCATTCCCCGGGGTGGCCGCAGGTCACCGCCCTGACCGGCGAAAATAGTTACCGTCCAGTAGAGATGCGTTAGCCGTCATAACAGACGACCATGGTCTGTGGGCGGCGACCACCGACGACCGTCGGCCGGCGCCCGCGACCGTAACGGTGAGCACAGAGGGGACCCCGTGGCTTCCGGACGCCAACGCTTTTCGATCATCAGCGACGGGCTGCCGAGCCAGCTCCCGGACGTCAATCCTGACGAGACCCGTGAGTGGCTGGAATCGCTCGACACGGTCCTCAAGACCGAGGGCCCGACACGCGCGCGTTATCTCATGCTGCGACTTTTGGAACGCGCCCGTGAACAAAGGGTCGGCGTGCCCGGCCTGCGCAGCACCGACTACATCAACACGATCCCGCCGGAGCGGGAGCCGTGGTTCCCCGGCGACGAGCACGTCGAGCGCCGGATCCGCGCCTACATCCGCTGGAACGCGGCGGTCATGGTGTCCCGCGGCAACCGGCCCGAGCTGGGCGTCGGCGGCCACATCGCCACCTACGCGTCGGCCGCCTCCCTGTACGAGGTGGGCTTCAACCACTTCTTCCGCGGCAAGGAGCACGGCGAGTCCGGCGACCAGGTCTTCATCCAGGGCCACGCCGCGCCGGGCATCTACGCCCGCGCCTTCCTGGAGGGGCGGCTCACCCAGGAGCACCTCGACGGGTTCCGGCAGGAGATCTCCCATCCGGGCGGCGGGCTGTCGTCCTATCCGCACCCGCGGCTGATGCCGGAGTTCTGGGAGTTCCCGACCGTCTCCATGGGCCTGACCGCGATCAACTCGATCTACCAGGCCCGGTTCAACCGCTACCTGTACAACCGCAAGATCAAGGACACCTCGCGCTCGCACGTCTGGGCGTTCCTCGGCGACGGCGAGATGGGCGAGCCGGAGTCGCTGGGCGCCATCGGGCTGGCCGCCCGCGAGGAGCTGGACAACCTGACCTTCGTGGTCAACTGCAACCTCCAGCAGTTGGACGGCCCGGTCCGCGGCAACGGCAAGATCATCCAGGAGCTGGAGTCGTTCTTCCGGGGCGCCGGCTGGAACGTGATCAAGGTCATCTGGGGCCGGGACTGGGATCCGCTGCTGGCCCAGGACGTCGACGGCGTGCTGGTCAACAAGATGAACACCACCCCGGACGGACAGTTCCAGACCTACACGGTCGAGTCCGGGGAGTACATCCGCGAGCACTTCTTCGGCGACGACCCCCGGCTGCGCAAGATCGTCGCGCACCTGTCCGACGACGAGATCCGCAAGCTGTCGCGGGGCGGGCACGACTACCGCAAGCTGTACGCGGCGTTCAAGTCCGCCCGCGAGCACACCGGCCAGCCCACGGTGATCCTCACCCACACCATCAAGGGCTGGACGCTCGGCACCGACTTCGAGGCCCGCAACGCCACCCACCAGATGAAGAAGCTCACCAAGGCCGAGCTCAAGGAGTTCCGGGACCGTCTCTACCTCGACATCCCGGACTCGGCGCTGGAGGGCGACCTGCCGCCGTACTACCACCCCGGAGAGGACTCCGAGGAGATCGAGTACATGCGGGAGCGGCGCGCCGCCCTCGGCGGCTACCTGCCCCGCCGGGTGGTGCGGGCCAAACAGCTCACGCTGCCGGGCGACACGGTCTACGACGAGCTGAAGAAGGGCTCCGGCAAGCAGAGCGTGGCCACCACCATGGCCTTCGTCCGGCTCCTGAAGGACCTGATCAAGGACCAGAACATCGGCGCCCGGTTCGTGCCCATCGCGCCGGACGAGTTCCGGACCTTCGGCATGGACTCGCTGTTCCCCACCGCCAAGATCTACTCGCCGCACGGGCAGACCTACGACGCGGTGGACCGGCGGCTGCTGCTGTCGTACAAGGAGTCCGAGCAGGGCCAACTGCTGCACGAGGGCATCAGCGAGGCCGGCGCGATGGGCTCGATGATCGCCGCGGCCACCGCGTACGCCACGCACGGCGAGCACATGATCCCGATCTACATCTTCTACTCGATGTTCGGGTTCCAGCGCACCGGCGACTCCATCTGGGCGCTGGGCGACCAGATGGGTCGGGGCTTCCTGCTCGGCGCCACCGCGGGGCGCACCACGCTGACCGGTGAGGGCCTGCAGCACGCCGACGGGCACTCGCCGCTGCTGGCCTCGACGAACCCCTCGACGGTCTACTACGACCCGGCCTGGGCGTTCGAGCTCGCGGTGATCGTCCAGGACGCCCTGCGACGGATGTACGGGTCGTCGCCGGAGCACCCGCACGGCGAGGACATCCACTACTACCTCACCATCTACAACGAGCCGTACGTGCAGCCCGCCGTGCCCGAGGGGCTCGACACCGAGGGGCTGCTCAAGGGCCTGTACAGGTACGCCGACGCGCCCGCGAATGAGAACGGCGAGCGGCCGCGCGCCCAGATCCTCGCCTCGGGGGTCGCGATGCGGTGGGCGCTGCAGGCGCAGAAGCAGCTCGCCGAGGACTGGGGGGTCGCGGCCGACGTCTGGTCGGCGACCTCGTGGACCGAGCTGCGCCGCGAGGCCCTCGACTGCGACGAGTGGAACATGCTGCACCCCGAGCGGGAGCAGCGCGTCCCGTACGTCACCCGGACGCTGGAGGGGGCCGCCGGCCCGATCGTGGGCGTGTCCGACTTCATGCGGGCCGTCCCCGACCAGATCGCCGGCTGGGTGCCGCAGGACTTCACGTCCCTGGGCACCGACGGCTTCGGGCTCTCCGACACCCGCGCGGCCACCCGGCGGTACTTCCACGTGGACGCGGCCTCGATCACCCTGGCCGTGCTGACCCGGCTGGTGCGGCAGGGCGAGGTCAAGCCCGAGGTGCTGCGCCAGGCCATCGAGAAGTACCGGCTGGACCGGCCGATCGACGAGGTCTTCGCGGGCACCGGCCAGACCGCCGAGTCCAGCACCGGCGGCGAGGCCTGAGCCGTCCCCTTCTCGGCGGTGATCACGTCATGGTGCGTGATCACCGCCGGGGGCCCGCCCCGGTGAACGTTGTCCGGGTGGGGCGTCCGCACACGGCCGAACCCTAAAGACCGCACCCACGGGCCGCCGCCATGAATCAGGCGATGGCCCAATATCGGCGGCCCGTGCCCGTGGCTTCCCGGGACGCCCGGCGCGGGCCGAGGCGCCGGCCCGACGCCGCCTGCACGACCCCCGCCCAGTTGGCCGCGCCGATCGCGTACGCCGCCCAAGACCCCGCCCGCACCGGGGCCGTGAGCACGCCGGTCAGGGGGCCGGCGGCGGGGAGAAGACCCCGAAGTGGTTGCCCGCCGGGTCGAGCAGGTCGGCGAACACCAGCCCGTTCCCGAAGGTGACGGGCGGGGTCATCACCTTGCCGCCCGCCGACTCGGTCTCCGCGCAGACCGCCGCCACGTCCTCGACCACCACGGAGAAGATCGCGTGGTTTGACGTCCGGTCGTCGGTGTGGTGGACGCCGCCGCTCGGACCGTCCGCACCGGGGTAGGTGATCAGGTCATAGCGGCCCTCGCCGTCCGGGTCGGCCTCGAAGGTCCATCCGAACAGCCGGCCGTAGAACCGCCTGGCCTCGCCGGGCTCGTTCGTCCCGACCTGGAACCACGCCACCGTGTTGTACATGCCCGCTCCTTCGCGCCGCTGGATCGTCTCGACGCTCCGACCCTCTCGCCGCCCGGCGACAACCCCCTGTCGGTGTTTTCGACGGCGTTTCGAACGGCGCCGGATCAGAGGGCGGGGCGCAGCATCACGTAGCCGGGATGGCAGTACCGGGAGTCGTCTCCGGGGCGGTGCGGGGCGGGCAGCCCGGTGAGGGCGACGTGCTGGATGCGGTCGACGCGGAAGAAGCGGGTGTCCTCGCGCAGGCGGCACCAGGCGACGAGGTACCAGCAGTGGCTGCCGGCCATGGCGGCGATGGGCTCGACCTCGCGTTCGGTGGCGGCGCCGTCGCGGTCCTCGTACCGGATGCGGACGACGCGGCGGGCGACGATGGCCTGCTCGAGCAGCGGGGAGATGCGGGCGGGCTCCTCGTCGACGCGGCGGAGCAGACGGACCCGATCGGCGAGTTCGCGGGCCGCGGCGGCGTCGCGTTCCGGCATGGCGCCGACGATCTTGGCGAGGGCGGACCGGCTGGCCTCGGCGAACGGGGTGCTCTCCAGCCGCCCCAGCGCGGCGGCGACCGCGACCGCCTCGGTGGGCGTGAAGTTGAGCGGCGGCAGCGTCATCGCCTTGTCGAGGGTGTAGCCGCCCCGGCGGCCGACGTCGGCGTAGATCGGCACCCCGGCCTGCTGCAGCGCCGCGATGTCGCGCTCGATCGTCCGCACGCTCACCTCGTAGCGCCCGGCCAGCTCCCGGGCGGTGCGGAGCCGCGGGGCGCTGGCGCGCAGATCCTCGACGAGGGCGTACAACCGGTCCGTGCGATTCACGCCCCGGACCCTAGAGGACGCCACCGACATTTTCGCCGGCCGTTCAGAGGGAGCGCAGGAAGCCGATCAACGCCTCGTCGACCTCCTCGGGGCGTTCCTGCTGGGTCCAGTGGCCGCAGCCCGGCAGCAGAACGATGTCGCGCAGGTCGGTGACCAGGTCGCGCATGCGGGGCAGCCGCTCCCGCGCTCCGGGGGCGGCGAGCACCATGTCCCGGTCGCCGCCGATGAACAGGGCGGGCGGGGTGATGGGGGCCCGGTGCCAGGCGGCGGTGAGCTCCCAGTTGCGGTCCAGGTTCCGGTACCAGTTGAGGGGGCCGGTGAAGCCGGTCGGCGCGTACTCGGCGGCGAAGACGGCGATGTCGTCCTCGGTCAGCCAGCCGGGCAGCGCGTCGGGCTCGGCGCACACGTCCAGGAAGCCGCCGCCCTCGGGCACGATGGGCACCAGGGGCGGCGCGTCGCCGGAGCCCGCGTAGAGCAGGCGACGGAACGTGTCCGGCGGGTCCCGCTCCAGCTCGGCCTCGGGCACCTCCGGCTCCTGGAAGACGACCATGTAGAAGCCGTCGCCCAACGCCTTGCGCAACTGCGGGATCGGGGGCCGCGAGGACCGCGGCCAGTGCGGCACCGACAGACCCGCGACGCCCCGGACCACGTCGGGGCGGAGCTGGGCGGTGTGCCAGGCGACCGGGGCGCCCCAGTCGTGCCCGACGACGACGGCCCGCTCCTCCCCCAGGGCGGTGATCAGCGCGACCGTGTCGCCGACCAGGTGCAGGATCGTGTAGTCCTCGACCCGGTCGGGCCCTCCCGTCCGGGCGTAGCCGCGCTGGTCGGGGGCGACGGCGTGGTACCCGGCCTCGGCCAAGGCGACCAGTTGGTGCCGCCAGGAGTACCAGCACTCGGGAAACCCGTGCAGCAGCAGCACGAGCGGGCCGGTGCCCGCCTCCGCCACGTGCATGCTGAGACCGTTGACGTCGACGTGGCGATGCGTGATGGCCGTCATGGCACACGGACGCTAGCGGGCGTGGGCCGCCCGGGGAACCGTCACGGCGGCGGGCCAGTAGCTCAGCGCGTAGGTGACGCGGGCCAGCTCGTTCTGCCCGGCGGTGTTGGGGTGGAAGTAGTCCCACTTGCTGATCTGCGCCAACGTGAACGGGTGCGCGAACACGGCGTTGCCGTCGAAGCGGCAGCGCGGGTTCTCCGCGCAGATCTTCGCCAGGACGGTGTTGTACTCGATGACGCGCTGCCGCACCCGCTTGCGCCGGGCCGTGTCGGCGGCGCTCGTGGACGTGGGCCGCGCCAGCATGGACTGACAGATCTTGAACGTCGACCAGGCGCTGCGGGCGGCGAGGCTGCCCTTGCCCGCCGCCCAGAGCCGGCGCAGGTCGGGGACGCTGGCCACGAAGATCCGGGCGTTGGGGAGCCCGCCGCGCAGGGTCTTCATGGCGCGGCGGAACCGGGTCTCGAAGTCGGCGACGGAGGTCATGGCCGACTCGGTGGCGGCGCAGGCGTCGTTGGCGCCGATCAGGACGGTGACGTACTCGGCGCGCTGGGTGACGGCCTGCCGGGCCTGTCCGTTCAGGGCGACGACCTCGGCCCCGGTGGCGGCGTCGTTGTAGGACTGCAGCGCGCTGTTGCGGGCCAGCAGCCGACTGTGGTGGCCCCTGACCCTGTTGCCGTGACCGGTGGACCACGAGCGGCTGGGGCAGTCGGCGAGCAGACCGCAGGAGTGGAAGCCCCGGGTGATGGAGTCGCCGAGCGCGGCCATCCGATCGGGGACGGGCACCTTGTCGGCGCGGGCGGCGGCGTCGGCCCCGGACGCGAGGGAGGCCCCCGACGCCAGGGAGAAGGTGAGCACGGCGGCGACGCCGAGACACGCGGGACGATGGGGGCGAAGGCTCACGGGGCACCTCGGGACCGGAAGGGTGGCAAGGACTCACCGATAGCATCCCATTACTCATCGTCACCATGAGGGCTTGAATACCGTCCCTTTACGGAACATTCGGCTCACACGGTCGCCGCAGCCCCGGCGGAACGGCCGTCAGCCGAGCCCCGCCCGCGACCAGGCCAGCAGCGTGTCGGCGTCCAGCGTGTTGACGATCCGGTCGGCCGGGACGCCGCAGCGGGCCGCCCGCTCGCAGCCGTTCGGCTGCCAGGCGAGCTGGCCCGGGGCGTGGGCGTCGGAGTCGACGGCGAACCGGCACCCCGCCTCCAGCGCCAGCCGCAGCAGCCGTTTCGGCGGGTCGAGCCGTTCGGGGCGCGAGTTGATCTCCACGGCGACGTCGTAGGCGGCGCACGCGTCGAACACCAGCTCGGCGTCGAACTCCGACTCCGGCCGCTTGGCGCCGCGCCGCCCACCGCCCTGCACGATCCGCCCGGTGCAGTGGCCGAGGACGTTCACCCGGGGGTTCGCGATGGCGGCGACCATCCGCCGGGTCATCGCGACCCGCTCCATCCGGAGCTTGGAGTGGACGCTGGCCACCACGACGTCCAACCGGTCGAGCAGCTCGGGCTCCTGATCGAGGGAGCCGTCGTCGAGGATGTCCACCTCGATGCCGGTGAGGATCCGGAACGGGGCCAGCTCCTCGTTCAGCTCCGCGACCACGTCGAGCTGCCGCCGCAGCCGTTCCGCCGACAGCCCGCCGGCGACCGTCAGGCGGGGCGAGTGGTCGGTCAGGGCGATGTAGTCGTGCCCCAGCCCGCGGGCGGTCTCGGCCATCTCCCGGATCGGGGAGCCGCCGTCGGACCAGTCGCTGTGGGTGTGCAGATCGCCCCTCAGCGCGGCGCGGAGCGCCTCCGTCGCCTCGTCGAGGGGCTGGTCCTGCGTGTCCTCCAGACGCCGCAGGTAGACCGGGACCTCGCCGCCCAGCGCCTCGGCGATCACCAGGGCGGTGACCTTGCCGATGCCGGGCAGGCCGGTGAGCGTGCCGTCGCGGGCCCGGTCGGCCAGCTCCGCCGGCGGCGTCGCCGCGACCAGATCGGCGGCCTTGCGGAACGCGCGCACCCGATAGGTCGGCTCGTGCGCCCGCTCCAGCAGGAACGCGATCCGCCGCAGCGCCTCGACTGGTTCCATGGGCACGACCGTACCCAGGTACTACGCCCGGTTGGCACCACGGTCCCATGCCGGTCCCCGGCCCCGGACCTAGCCTGGGGGCGTGACCAGCGAAGAGACGGACGGCGGCCTGCGGGACACGCTGCGGCGGCTGACGCGGCCGGTCACCGCCGCCGTCGTCACGGGAGCGGCCGACCCCCCGCCGGAACGACGGGAGTGGCCGTACGGGCTGCGCTGGACCCGCCGGCTCGGGATCGGCCGACTGCCGTACGGGGCCGTGAACGTCGTCGTCGACATCGTGATCGCGCTCTTCATCCTCGGCGGCACCTACTCGCTGCTCAGCGACGAGGTGCTGGAGCGACGGCCGGACTACTCGCCCATGACCCTCCTCGCCGGGGCCGTCGCGCTGGCCGTCCCCGTCCTGTTGCGGGACCGGCACCCGTTGGGCGCCTGGCGGTTCGCGATGGTCGCGATGGCCGCCGTGTCCGGCAACGGCTGGGTGCCGGACCCGTGGGTCCCCGGCGGGGTGATCGCGACCCTGCTGTGCCTGTACTCGCTGGCCGTGCGGTGCTCGCGGGAGATCATGTTCGCGGCCGGCGCGATCACCATCGCCGGCGCCTGGAGCCTGCATCCCCCGACCGGGGTGGGGGCCACGGTGCTGATCCTGGTGCCGCTGCTGTTCGGGTTCGTGGTCCGCGAGCGCCGCATCGCCCGGCGGGAGCTGGCCGAGCAGGAGCGCCGCCACCAGGAGGCCGAGGCGGTGCTCACGGAGCGCCAGCGGATCGCCCGCGAACTGCACGACGTGGTCGCCCACCACATGTCGATGATCGCCATCCAGGCCGAGGCCGCCCCGTACGCGGAGCCGACGATGCCGGACCGGACCCGCTCGGACCTGGCCCAGATCCGGGCGACGGCGTTGGACGCGCTGACCGAGATGCGCCGCGTGCTGGGGGTGCTGCGCTCGGAGGACGGCGCGGAGACCGCGCCCCAGCCCGACCTGGACCGGCTCGACGACCTGCTCGCCAACGCGCGCGGCGCCGGGCTCACCGTGCGGGCCGAGGTCACCGGGGAGCCGACCGCGCCGCCTCCGGGGTACGGGCTGACCGCGTTCCGCATCGTGCAGGAGGCGCTGAGCAACGCCATGCGGCACGCTCCGGGCTCGCACGTGGACGTCCAGGTCCATTACGGTCGTGACGCGCTGAGGCTCGGCGTGGTCAACGGCGCTCCGCCGCGAGGGGGGCCCTCGTCCACGCCCGGCGGCGGGCACGGCCTCATCGGCATGCGGGAACGCGCCGCCATGCTCGGGGGCGACCTGACCGCCGAGCCGACACCCGAGGGCGGATTCGCGGTGACCGCCCGCCTGCCGTGGAACGCGAAGGAGGACGGGTGACCATCAAGGTCGTCATCGTCGATGACCAGGGCATGGTCCGGGCCGGTTTCGGGGTGCTGCTGAACGCGCAGCCCGACATCGAGGTGGTCGGCGACGCCCCCGACGGGGAGCAGGGCCTGCGGGTGATCGCCGAACTGCGCCCGGACGTGGTCCTGATGGACATCCGGATGCCGGGCCTCAACGGACTGGAGGCCACCCGGCGGCTGATGGCCGAGGAAGCCGACCCGCCCAAGGTGCTCGTGCTCACGACGTTCGATCTGGACGACTACGTCTACGCGGCGCTGCGGGCCGGGGCCAGCGGGTTCCTGCTCAAGGACGCCTCGGCGACGGAGCTGGCCGAGGCGGTGCGGGTGGTGGCGGCCGGGGACGCGCTGCTGTCGCCCTCGGTGACCCGCCGGCTGATCGCCGAGTTCGCCCGGCTGGGCGCGCCCCGCTCGCCCCGCAAGGAGCGACTGCAGGATCTCACCGAACGCGAGACGGAGGTCCTCGCGCTGGTCGCGCGGGGTCTGTCCAACCAGGAGATCGCCGCCGAGCTGGTCGTCGCCGAGCAGACCGTCAAGACGCACTTCGGGCGCATCCTGATGAAGCTGGGGCTGCGCGACCGGCCGCAGGCCATCGTCTACGCCTACGAGACGGGACTGGTCCGGCCCGGCGACTGAGACCCGTCATACCGGAGGGTCACGGCCGAAGACGGCACCGGGGACCGATGCCCGTCCACACGGCGGATTCCTACCTTCCTGATCAGCGACGAAAGCCCGCTGACCAGGAAGGACGCCCCCCATGCGCAGCCGTGCCCCCGCCTTGCTCGCGGCACTCGCCGTGGTCACCTCGACGGCCGCCGACGCCTCACCGCCCGACCCGTACGCGGCGCCGGGTCCGCGCCCGGCACCGACGGCGGGGACGCTGGACGCCCGGTACGCCGACACCCACCGGGACATCGCGACGGCGCTGAACACGGCCCGCGAGGCCGGTGACGACGACCGGGAGCGGGCGCTGTCGGGCCTGCTGAGGCCGGGCCGACGGTTCCTGTCGTTCGACGCCAGGGGCCGGGGTCGGGCGGTGGAGGTCTTCGGCGACCTGATCGCCGCGGACCGGGTGGCGATCGTGGTGCCCGGCGCGGACGGCACGCTGAACGGCTACGACTCCTGGAAGTTCGCCGGCGGTGGAGCCCGATCGCTGCACGAGGAGGCCCGCCGGGTCTCCCCCGGCGGCCGGCTCGCGGTCATCGCCTGGCTCGGGTACGCCTCGCCGGCGACGCTCAGCACCGACGTCCTGACGGTGGGCCGCGCGGACGACGCGTCCCGGGGGCTGCGCCGCTTCGTCACCGAGATCCGCCGCGTCAACGGCTCGGCGTCCCTGGCGCTGCTGTGCCACAGCTACGGGTCGGTGGTGTGCGCCAAGGCGGCCCGGCACGTTCCCGCGCAGGACATCGCCCTTTTCGGCAGCCCCGGGACGGGCGTCCGCCGCGCGTCCGACCTACGGACGCGGGCCCGCGTCTGGGCGGGACGGGCCGGCGGCGACTGGATGTCGCTGGTGCCCAACGTGCGGTTCTTCGGCGTCGGCTTCGGCACCGACCCGACCGAGCGCTCGTACGGGGCCCGGGTGTTCGACGCGGGATCCGGACGGCACAGCGGCTACCTCAAGCCCGGGTCCACCTCACTGCACAGCCTCACGCTCATCGCCCTCGGCCGCACTCTGGAGGTGCCCCGTGCCTAGCCCCGCGACCCTCGTCGACCGGATCAACGCGTCGACCCCGCCCGAACGGGACCGGACGGTGGACGCGCTCCGCGCCATCGGCATTCTGGGCGTCATCCTCGGACACTGGCTGGTGACGGCCGTGGTCATGGACTCCGGGCAGCCCGCGGTCGCCAGCCCTCTCACGGCGATGCCCTGGCTGGCCCCCGTCTCCTGGGTGTTCCAGACGCTCGCCGTCTTCTTCCTCGTCGGCGGCTACGTGGGCGCCAAGGGCTACAGGCCGGGCACGCCCTACGCGGCCTGGGTGCGCACGAGGATGTCGCGCCTGTTCCGACCCGTGCCCGTGCTGCTGCTGGCCTGGGTCCCGGTCGCCGCCGGGCTGTTGTGCGTCGGGTACACCGGGGAGTCGCTGCGCTCGGTGATCAAACTGGTGCTCAGCCCCCTGTGGTTCCTCGTCGTGTACGCCGCGTTGACGGCCCTCACCCCCCTGGTCGTCGCGCTGTGGCGAAGGCTCGGCTGGTCGGCGGCGGCCCTCGCCGTCGGCACGGTCGCCCTGGTCGATCTGGCGCGGTTCGGCCTCGACGGGCCGGACGCGCTGGGCTGGATCAACGTCGTCGTGGGCTGGCTGGTGCCGTACCTGCTCGGGGTCGCCTGGGCGCACGGCGCGATGAACGGACGCCGTGTCCCGGCGGCGATGCTCGGCGGCGGCGCGCTCGCCACCGCAGGCCTGATCGTGTACGCGGGCTACCCCGCGAGCATGGTGGGGGTGCCGGGCGCCGAGATCTCCAACCTGAACCCCCCGACCCTGGCGGCCGTGACGTTCGGCGTCGCCCAGGTCGGGCTGGCCCTCCTGCTGCGCGACCGGCTGGCCCGGCTGATGCGCAGGCCCCGCTGGTGGGCCGCCACGGCGATGGCCAACCTGTCGGCGATGACGGTCTTCCTGTGGCACCAGACGGCCATGCTCGCGGTCACCCTCACCGCCGCCCTCGCCGGAACGGCGGGGGGCCTGCACACCCGCCCGGAAACCCTGTCCTGGGGGCTCCAGCGGCTGGTCTGGCTGCCGGCCTTCGCCGCCGCACTGGCCCTGGCCTGGGCCGTCGCGCACCGCTTCGAACGTCCCCGACGCCCGAGGCGATGAGTCCGGGACGGCGGGCGCATTGCGTTTCGGATGGCACAGTGGTCTCCGTGGAGACCACGAGCGACGACGCGATCCGGGCGGCGACCACCAAACGGCTGGAACAGGCCATGGGCACCTTCGGCACCCAGGCGCTGGCCAGCATGGAGCAGCGGCTGCCCTGGTTCCGCCGCATGCCGGCGGACCAGCGGTCCTGGATCGGGCTGGTCGCCCAGGCCGGGATCGCCGCGTTCGTGGAGTGGTTCAAGACCGCGGAGAGCACCCGGCCGGCCATCGCCGGAGAGGTCTTCGGGACCGCCCCCCGCGAGCTGCTCCGCTCGATCAAGCTCAAGCACACCATCGACATGGTCCGGGTCATCATCGACGTGGTGGAGACCCGGCTGGACGAGTTGGCCGCGCCCGGCGGCCAGTCCCAGCTCCGCGAGGCCATCCTGCGCTACACCCGGGACGTGGCGTTCGGCGCCGCCCAGGTGTACGCCCAGGCCGCCGAGACCCGGGCCGCCTGGGACGCCCGGCTGGAGGCGCTGGTCGTCAACGCGGTGCTGCGCGGCGAGGTCGACGACGGCATGCACTCGTGGGCGGCGGCGCTGGGCTGGACCTCCAAGCCGGTCACCGTGATCGCCGGGTACACCCCGCCGGACGAGGACCCCGAGGTCACCATCGACCAGATGCAGTTGGCCGCCCGCCGGGGCCGGGTCGACGTGCTGGCCGGGGTGCAGGGCCAGCGGGTCATCGTGATCGTCGGCGGCGCCGAGGACCCGATGGAGGCCGCCCGCCCCATCGCCGCCAAGTGCGGACCCGGCCCCGTGGTGATCGGCCCGCTGGTCGCCGACCTGTACGGCTCGACGCTCTCGGCGCAGGCCGCGATGGCGGGGTTGCGCGCCGCCTCCGGCTGGCCGGACGCGCCCCGTCCCGTGTTCGCCGACGAGATGCTGCCGGAACGGGCCCTCGACGGCGACGAGGTCGCCCGCCGCCACCTCGTGGAGCGGGTCTACGAGCCGATGTGCACCGCCGGGGCCCCGCTCCTGGACACCCTCACCACCTACCTGGAGCAGGGGTCCTCGCTGGAGGCGACGGCCCGGCTGATGTTCGTCCATCCCAACACGGTCCGTTACCGGTTGCGCAGGGTGACCGAGCTGACCGGTCTGGCGCCGACGGACGGCCGCAACGCCTTCACCCTCCGGCTGGCCCTCGTCCTCGGGCGTTTCGCGGACAGACACGCTGGTATGTGACGCCTTCGGCCTTGTAGGGGTCTGACAAAGCCGTGCGCGGAAACTTCGTGGCGATCCGCATCGGCGGGGCGCGCGGAACCCGGCAGGGTGAGGTTCTGTGATTGTCATCGCCTCGCCCGGCCAGGGCGCCCAGACCCCGGGGTTCCTCGAGCCGTGGCTCGACGTGCCCGCGGTCGCCGACCGTCTCGCCTGGTGGTCCGCGGTCACCGGGCTCGATCTGGTGCGCTTCGGCACCACGGCCGACGCCGAGGAGATCCGGGACACCGCCGTCGCCCAGCCGCTGCTGGTGAGCGCGGCGCTGGCCGCCGCGGCGGAGCTGGACGCGACACCCGGCCTGGTGGCCGGGCACAGCGTCGGCGAGCTGGCCGCCGCGGTGATCGCCGGGGTGCTGAGCCCCGAGGCGGCGCTGGTGTTCGTCCGCGAGCGGGGCCGGTCGATGGCCGCGGCCTCCGCGGTCGCCGAGACCGGGATGACCGCCGTGCTCGGCGGCGACCCCGACGAGGTCCTCGCCGCCCTCGACAAGCACGAGCTCACCGCCGCCAACATCAACGGCGCGGGCCAGGTCGTGGCCGCCGGGACGAAGGAGCGGCTCGCCGCCCTCGCCGACGCGCCGCCCGCCAAGGCGCGGCTGCGGCCGCTGTCGGTGGCCGGGGCCTTCCACACCGAGCACATGGCGCCCGCCGTCGACCGGCTCGCCGCGCTCGCCCCCGGGATGCCGGTGAACGACCCGACGACGCGGCTGCTGTCCAACCGCGACGGCGCGGTCGTGGAGTCCGGCGCCGAGTACGTTCGGCGGCTCGTCGGCCAGGTCGCCTCACCGGTCCGGTGGGACGCCTGCATGGCCACCATGCGGGAGCTGGGCGTCACCGCGATCATCGAGCTGCCGCCCGCCGGCACCCTCGTCGGTCTGGCCCGCCGGGAGCTCAAGGGCGTGGCCACGCTGGCCGTCAAGACCCCCGACGATCTCGACGCGGCGCGCGACCTGATCAAGGCGCACACCTCATGAGCGGCGACGCGCCCGCGCTCCGGCTGCGCGTCCCGCCGACCGTCCCCGGCGCCCGGATCCTCGCGTTCGGCGACTACCAGCCCGCCCGGGTCGTCACCAACGACGACCTCGCGGCGACGATGGACACCAGCGACGAGTGGATCCGCAGTCGGGTCGGCATCGTCGAGCGCCGGATCGCCGCCGACGACGAGACCATCACCGACATGGCGGTGCACGCCGGCGGCAAGGCGCTGGCGGGCGGCGGGCTGTCGCCCGACGACATCGACCTGGTCATCGTGGCGACCTGCTCGTCGGAGACCCCGCTGCCCAGCCACGCGGCCACGGTCGCCCACCGGCTGGGCATCACGTCCCCCGGCGCGTTCGACCTGAACGCCGCCTGCGCGGGCTTCTGCTACGCGCTGGCCACCGCGAGTTCGGCGGTCCGCGGCGGCAGCGCCCGCAACGTGCTGGTGATCGGCGCCGAGAAGATGTCCCAGTGGATCGACTGGTCCGACCGGTCGACCGCCATCATCTTCGCCGACGGCGCCGGCGCGGCCGTGGTCACCGGCAGCCGGGACCCCGGGATCGGCCCGGTGGTGTGGGGCAGCTCCGGCGACCAGGCCGACAAGATCCGGATCGCGGACCGGAACTCGTACCTCGTCCAGGAGGGCCAGGCGGTCTTCCGCTGGGCGACCACCGCGATCGCCCCCATCGCGGCGGCGGCCTGCGAGCGGGCGGGCGTCTCCCCCGAGGACCTGGCCGCGTTCGTGCCCCACCAGGCCAACCTGCGGATCGTCGAGTCCATCGCCCGGCGCCTCAAGGCGACCAACGCGGTGGTGGCCGACGACATCGTGCACTCGGGCAACACGTCGGCGGCCTCGATCCCGCTGGCGCTCGCCCGCATGATCGAACGAGGCGACGTGCAGTCCGGCGCGCCGGCCCTGCTGATCGGTTTCGGTGCCGGCCTGACCTACGCTGCCCAAGTCATCCAGATCCCGTAGGCCGTCCCAGACGGCGTCCTGCGTTCACTACAAGAGGAGAACCGCACCATGGCAGATGTCACCGAGCAGGAGATCCTGAACGGCCTCGGCGAGATCGTCGAGGAGATCGTCGGCATTCCGGCAGGCGAGGTGACCCCGGAGAAGAACTTCATCGACGACCTCGACATCGACTCGCTGTCGATGGTGGAGATCGCCGTTGCCGCCCAGGATCGTTTCGGCGTCGAGATCCCCGACGACGAGCTGCGCAACCTCAAGACGGTCAAGGACGTCATCGGCTTCGTCCAGGGCCTCGCCGTCGACGCCCCGGGCGTCAAGAAGTAGCGCACCCGCGGCGCGCCGCCGCCGAACACCCTCGGCCAGGCACGGCGGCGCGCCGCACCCGACTCCCCCCAGGAACCAGGAGCACTGACATGAGCAAGAACCGAACCAAAGTCGTCGTTACCGGTCTCGGTGCCACGACGCCGCTCGGCGGCGACGTGCCGTCGACCTGGTCGGCGCTGCTCGCCGGGAAGTCCGGGGTGCGCCCGCTCGACTGGGAGGGAGTCGAAGAGCTGCCGGTGCGTTTCGCGGCCACGCTCGAGGTCGACCCCGCCGAGGTCATGCCGAAGCACAAGCTGCGCCGGTTGGACCGGAGCCAGTCGATCGCGCTGATCGCGGCCCACGAGGCGTGGGAGCACGCGGGTTACGCCCACGGCGAGCGCCCCGGGCAGACGGTGGACGGCGACCGGCTGGGCGTGGTCATCTCCAGCGGCATCGGCGGCCTGCACACCGCGCTCAACAGCTATGACGTCTACAAGGAGAAGGGCTGGTCGCGCGTCTCCCCGTTCACCGTGCCGATGCTGATGCCCAACGGGTCCTCGGGCCACGTGGGCATCGAGTTCGGCGCGATGGCGGGCTCGCACGCGCTGGTCAGCGCCTGCGCCTCCAGCGCGGAGGCCGTCGGCTACGCCGTCGACATGATCCGCGCCGGGCGTGCGGACGTGGTCATCACCGGGGGCACCGAGGCGTGCATCCACCCGCTGCAGATGGCCTCGTTCGGCTCGATGCGCGCCATGTCCACCCGCAACGAGGAGCCCACCCGCGCCTCGCGGCCGTACGACAAGAACCGGGACGGGTTCGTGCTCGGCGAGGGCGCGGCGGTGATGATCCTGGAGTCCGAGGAGCACGCGCTGGCCCGCGGCGCCCGCATCCACGGCATCGCGTCGGGCGCCGGCTACTCGGGCGACGCCCACGACATCGTCCAGCCCGACCCGACCGGCAGCGGCGCCGCCAAGGCGATGCGCCGGGCGCTGGTCGACGCCCGGCTGAACGCCGAGGACATCGTGCACGTCAACGCGCACGGCACGTCCACCCCGCAGGGCGACGTCGCCGAGCTGGCCGCCATCAAGGCCGCGCTCGGCGAGGACGTCGCCGCGCGCCTGTGCGTCACGGCCACCAAGTCGATGACGGGGCACCTGCTCGGCGGGGCCGGCGCGCTGGAGTCCCTGATCACCGTTCTCACCCTGCGCGAGGGGCTCGTCCCCGCCACCACCAACGTCGACGACCTCGACGACGCCGTCGACCTGGACATCGTCCGCGGCGAGCCCCGCGAACTGCCGGACGGACCGATCGCCGCGCTCAACAATTCCTTCGGCTTCGGCGGCCACAACGTCGCCGTCGTCTTCCAGCGCTACGTCTGACTGCGCATGTGCAAAGGAGCCCGCCAGCATGACAGTGCTCGACAACCGGATCGTCGGCCAGGCGCCGCCGCCTCAGCAGGAGCAGGTCGACCCGCGGCACCCGCGGGTCCGGCTGGAGGCCCTCTTCGATGACGGAACCTTTCGTCCGCTGAACGAGGAGGACGACGGCAGCGGCGCGCTCACGGGCGTCGGCCGGGTCGAGGGCCTGCCGGTCGTGGCCTTCGCGTCCGACCCCCGCGTGCAGGGCGGCGCGATGGGCATGGCGGGCTGTCAGGCGATCGTGGCGGCCTACGACCACGCGGTCCGCGAGCGGCTGCCGATCGTCGGGGTCTGGCACTCCGGCGGGGCGCGACTGGCCGAGGGTGTCGAGTCGCTGCACGCGGTCGGGCTGGTGTTCGCCGCGATGACCCGGGCCTCCGGGGTCGTCCCGC
Source organism: Thermomonospora umbrina (assembly GCF_003386555.1). Taxonomy (GTDB): domain Bacteria; phylum Actinomycetota; class Actinomycetes; order Streptosporangiales; family Streptosporangiaceae; genus Thermomonospora; species Thermomonospora umbrina. The sequence continues at coordinate 903,300 of NZ_QTTT01000001.1, forward strand.
AGATCTCGGTGGTGCTGGGCGCGGCGGCCGGCGGCGCGGCCTACGGGCCGGCGCTCACCGACGTCGTCATCCTGTCGCAGCAGGGCAAGATCTTCGTGACCGGTCCCGACGTGGTGAAGTCGGTGACCGGCGAGGAGATCGACATGGCCGGCCTGGGCGGGCCCGAGCCGCACTCCAAGAAGTCCGGTGTCGTGCACGTGGTCGCCAAGGACGACACCGAGGCGCTGCTGCGCGCCCGCACGCTGGCGATGCTCCTCGGCCACCAGGGCCGCGTCCGTCCCGACGAGGTCGCCGAGCGGGACTTCTCCGACCTGCTGCCCGACAACGTCCGCCGCGCCTACAGCGTCCAGCCGCTGGTCAAGGGCCTGGTCGACAACGCCGACGCGGACGGCGGCGGGTACATCGAGCTGCACGCCAAGTGGGCCCCCAACATCGTCACGGCGTTCGGACGGCTCGGCGGGCGCACCGTCGGGATCATCGCCAACAACCCGCTGCGGCTCGGCGGCTGCCTGGACGCCACCTCGGCGGAGAAGGCGGCCCGCTTCGTACGGATGTGCGACGCGTTCGGGGTGCCGCTGGTCGTTCTGGTGGACGTGCCCGGCTACCTGCCCGGCGTGGGCCAGGAGCACGAGGGCGTGGTCCGCAGGGGCGCCAAGCTGCTGCACGCGTTCGCCGAGGCCACCGTCCCCCGGGTCACGCTGGTGACGCGCAAGGCGTACGGCGGCGCGTACATCGCGATGAACTCCCGGTCCCTGGGCGCGACGAAGGTGTTCGCCTGGCCGACCGCCGAACTCGCGGTGATGGGCGCGGTCGCCGCGATCCGCGTGCTGCACCGGCGCGCCCTGGCCGCCGTGCCCGAGGAGGAGCGCCCCGCGCTGGAGGCCGAGTTGGCCGCCGAGCACGAGAAGGTCGCCGGCGGCCTGCAGCGGGCCCGCGACCTGGGCGTGATCGACGAGGTCATCACCCCGGCCACCACGCGCGGCGCCATCGCCCGCGCCATCGCCGAGGCCATCCCGGCCCGCGGCGCCCACGGCAACATCCCGCTCTGACCCACTTCGCGGAGGGGCCCGGCGCATCGCCGGGCCCTTCGGCATGTCCCCGACACCCCGACGTGCTCCACAGGGCGTTCGTCGAACCGCTGGGCGTCTGGGGCGAGGTCTCCGCGCCCGCCGTTCCCGAGCTCGTGGGGCTGCTCGGTGGGGTGTCGCACGGGGCGGCGATCGGGGCGATCGGGGCCGGCGCCTCGGCGGCCGTGCCGGCACTCGAAGGGCTGCTGCGGGATCCTCCGGAGCCGCCGTCCCGGGCGGCGGACGTCCCGCTGGCCTACTGGAAGATCACCGGCGATCCGGGCCCCGCGCTGGCGGCGGCGGACGCGGCGTTCGCCGGGTCTCGTCCCTTTCGGGAGTGGCGCGGGCTCGGCGACCTCGGGCACCACGCCGCCGCGCACGCCGACCGACTGCGGGCGCTGCTGGACTCCCGCGACGACTGGACGAGGGTCGAGGCGGCCCATGCCCTGTACCGCGTGACCGGAGAACGCGACGAGGCCGCCGACATCCTGCGAGGCGCGGTCTTCCCCCTGGCCGTCGGCGAGTACCTGCCCGCCCGATGGGCGGCGCTGCGGCATCTGCGCGCCATGCCGGACGGGCCGGAGAACTGGCACCGGGTGCTGCGCGAACTGCTGGACTCCGACCGTCGGCACGGCTACTGGGCCGGCCGGCCGCGCATCGCCGAGGATCGAGAGCTGCGGACGCCGGCCACGGGGATCCTGGAGTCCTAGGCGGAGCGCTCCACGGTGTCAGACGGCGGCGTGCAGCCAGCGGACGGGCGCGCCGTCGCCGGCGCGACGGAAGGGCTCCAGCTCGTTGTCCCAGGGCGTGCCGAGGAGCCGGTCCATCTCGTGCTCCAGGGTGGCCTTGCCGACGGTGACGTTGGCCATCGCGGTGCGCAGCCGGTCCTCGGGCACCATCACGTCGCCGTTGGCGCCGATGACCCCGGTGAACACGCCGAGGGACGGCGTGACGCTGAAGCGCACCCCGTCACAGCCCGGGATGGCGTCCTCGGTGGCCTCGAAGCGCAGCAGCTTCCAGTTGCGCAGCGACGAGGTGATCCCGGCGGCGGTACCCGGCTTGCCCTCCCAATGCAGTTCGGCACGCATGCTCCCGGGAGCAGCGGGCTGATCGGCCCACGTCAGGGACGCGGGCACGCCGAGAACACCTGCGATCGCCCACTCGACGTGCGGGCACAGCGCAGGTGGCGCGGAGTGGACGTAGAAAACGCCACGTGCGGTCACCGGACCTCCTGGTTGTGTACCGAGGCTCGTCTTCCCCTACGGCCTCAGAAGTCCCAGGACGACGTCCGCGTCCAACATTGTGCATCATCGGCACGACTCGCACCAGCGGCGAACCTTTCTTTGCCGAACTCTTCCCCGCGCTCCCCGGCGACGGCCCCGCCCGTCCGGCGCCTCCCCCGGCGCCCGAACGACGGGCGGTGTCCGATGGCCGTCGCGCACCGCACACGCTACGGGCAGGGGGTCCCGGAGGGGCAGGGGCGGATGTCCCGATCACTCCGGGCGCGCGCGCCGGCGGCGGACGACGGTCACCGCCGGGTACACGACCGTCACCAGGAACGAAAGCAAGATCACATGGTCGCCGTACCGGACGAACGGCGTCCGGGCCTCCGGAGGCGGCAGGCGCAGGGTGACGGTCGCGGCCCCCCGCTCGTCGGTGTCGAGCCGGGCCCGCCGCCGTCCCCGGGCGTCGAACGCGACCGACACCCCGGTCAGCGCCGCCTGGACGACGGGCCGCCCGGTCTCGGCGGCGCGCACCGCCGCCAGGCTCGCGTGCTGGGCCGGGGCCCAGCCGTCCTGGAACGTCGAGGTGGCCGACTGGATCACGATCACCCGCGCGCCCTTCCGGACGACGGCGCGGCCGAGGTCGGGGAAGGCGGACTCGAAGCACACCGAAGGCCCGATCGGAACGCCGCCGGCGGTGAGGACGCCCGCGCCCGTCCCCGGGACGCGGTCCTCCCCGGCCGCCTCACTGACGCGCGTGAGCCAGCCGAGGACGGGCCGGAAGGGGATGTACTCGCCGAACGGCACGAGCCGGGTCTTCACGTAGCGGCCGCGCACGCCGTCGTCCCCGACCAGGATGGTGCTCTTGGAGATCCGGCCACGGGCGTCACGGGCGTCCTCGTTCACCAGGACGTCCCCGTGCGCCGCCAAGGCGGCCAGCCGTCGCCGCAGGTCGGGACGGCGGGCCAGGTCGAAGCCGACGCTGCTCTCCCCCCACACGACCAGGTCCACGGACGGGAGGCCGGCGGTGATCCGCTCCCCCTCGTCGAACCGGGGACCGGGGCCGTGGACGACGCCGGGCTGCACGAGCGCGACCGTCACCGTCCGTTCCGTACGGGGCTCGTCGAGCAAGGCGAAGGCCAAAGGCCCGGCGGAAAGGATCGCGGTCGCCGCCGCGAGCGCGGGCAGCCGCACCCTCCGTTCGGTGAGGGCGAGGGTGAGGGCGGTGTTGACGGCCACGATCGCGAACCCGACGAGCCACACCCCGCCGACCCCGGCCAGCGCCAGCACCGTGGGATGTCGCCACTGGCTCGTCCCCAGCAGCGCCCAGGGGCCGCCCAGCGCGTGCCAGGACCGCAGGTACTCGATCAGCACCCAGATGCTCGGCAGAACGATCAGCGACGCCCAGGGACGCGTCGGGAGCAACGTCCGGGCCGCCCATCCCCACACCGCCCACGGAGCGCCGAACACCACGGCGACCAGCAGCAGGCCCGGGCCGATGTTGGGCACCGTCCAGTGCAGCGCCGCCAGCAGGAACCCGGCGCCGAACCACCAGCCCCGTACCGCCGCCTCACGGGCGTCCGGGGCCGCGCGCAGGCCCAGCAGCCCCGGGACGAGCAGCGCCCACGCCAGCCAGCCGAGCCCCGGACGGGGAAAGGCCAGCAGCGGCAGGGCGCCGGCGGCCAGCAGCCCCGCACGGCGCGTATAGGCCGCCCGCCGGTCCTGGGTACGGGTCACCCTCCCAGTTACCCACCCGAAGCGGAACGGCTCAAGCTCTGGTCGCGTTCCGCTGGTGGCTCCGGGAACGTTCCGGCACGATGAGCACCGACATGGTCACACACAGTGAGGACAGGGGTGCGCATGTTCGATCAGGAGGCACGGCTGGAGCGGCTGCTGGCCCGCCACACGGACGCGGCCGTGGTGGAGCCCGTCGCCGGGCGGCCCACCGTCGTCCGTCGCGACCAGATCCTGGTGGCCCCCGTCGACGCCCCCATCGTCGAGGACCGCGTCCGGCGCTGGTACGACTCGGTGCACGACGAGGACGGCGTACGCCTGTTGCGCCTGCGGCCCCGCGCCCGCGTGGACGTCTGCGAGCTGTCGTCCCGGCTGAGCGGCGACGGTCGGCACCGCAGACTCGCGGTGTCCCCCAACACGCTCGTGTACGGGCAGCCCATGTGGTGGTCGGGGCCCGCCGACCGGCCCCGCCCGACCGACCCGGTCCCCGCCCCGTCCGCGGCCCTGCCCCCGCGCCGGGACGTCACGGTCGCGGTGCTCGACACGGGGCTGTCGCCGCATCCCTGGTACGAGACGGCCGACTGGTACCGCGAGCAGCGCGACGAGGCGGCCGAGGTCCTCGACGCCGATCTGGACTTCGAGTTGGACGCGCAGGCAGGGCACGGCACGTTCATCGCGGGCGTGGTGCTGCAGCACGCCCCGTCCGCGCGGATCCGGGCCCGGCGGGTGCTCGGCGGCGACGGCGTCGGCGACGAGTTGGCGGTGCTGCGGGCGCTGAGCGGGCTGCGTCGGTGCGGGCCGGTCGACGTCCTCAACCTGTCGCTGGGCTGCTTCACGTTCGACGACCGGCCCTCTCCCGTGCTGGCGCGGGCGATCGCCGCGCTCGGCCGCGGCACGGTCGTCGTGGCGTGCGCGGGCAACGCGGCCGGGGACCGACCGTTCTGGCCGGCGGCGCTCAAGCCGGTGGTCGCGGTGGCCGCCCTGGACGGGGAGGACCGCGCCTGGTTCTCCAACTACGGCTGGTGGGTGGACGCCTGCGCGCCCGGAGTGGACGTCGCCAGTTGCCACCTGCGCTTCGACGGGCGACGGCCGCCGGCGAACGGGGTGGACCCGGACGCGTTCGAGGGCTACGCGACGTGGAGCGGCACCTCGTTCGCCGCCCCGGCGGTGGCCGGGATGATCGCGGGGGCGGCGGCGTCGGAGGACCTGACGGCGGTCGCCGCCGCCGACCGGATCCTCGATCCGGTCAAGTGCCGCACCCTGCCCGACCTCGGCGTCGTGGTGGGGACCTGAGCGGCGTTACCCGGGAACGGACGATTCCAATCATTAGGGGTCGGACACAAGAGCGTAGCGAAGCGGTAACCGAATGCGGTCGACCGATCGGCCGGGCCTAGGGTCGTGGTCCAGCGGGGGACCTCACGGGAGGCGAGGCTTCGGTGGTGGTCCCGATGGGGATGCAGGCGGTCCCGTCCGGGGAGCTGGTGGTCCGGGCGCGGGCCGGTGACGAGACCGCGTGGGCGGCGCTGACGGAGCGCTACTCGGGGATGCTGTGGGCGATCGCGCGGGCTTACGGGCTGGGAGGTGCCGATGCCGCCGACCTCGTGCAGGTGACGTGGCTGCGGCTGGTCGAGCACATCGACGCGCTGCGCCGGCCCGCGCGGGTGGGGACGTGGCTGGCGGTGACCGCGCGGCGGGAGGCCGCCCGCGCGCTCCGCTCGTCCGCCGTCCGCCGCGCCGGGGAGTCGCCGGCCGGGCCGGAGCCGGCCGACCCGACCACGCCCGACGCGGTGTGCGCCGAACGGGAACGGCTCCGCGCGGTCGTGGACGCTCTCGGCGCCCTGCCCGACCTGTGCCGGCAGGTCCTCCGGCTGTTCGCGGGGTCCCCCACGTACGCGGAGGTCGCGGCGGCGCTGGACATCCCGGTGGGCAGCGTCGGCCCGACCCGCACCCGCTGCCTGGCCTCGCTCCGCAAACGACTGGGAGGTCCCCCGTGACCGACGGCGAGCTGCTGCGGCTCGTGCGCACCGCGTTCCAGATGTACGAGCCGGTGCCGGAGACGGTGACGGCGCACGCGCGGGCGGCGTTCCGCTGGCGTGCCGAGGACGCCGTGCTCGCCCGGCCGACCGGCGACGCCCACGCCCTCGACCGGGCCATGACCCCGGTGCGGGGCGACGGTCCCCGCCGGCTCACGTTCGCCGGGGGCGGCCTGACCGTCGAGGTCGAGTTGACGGAGGCGGACCGGGTGTTCGAGATCGCCGGGCAGTTGCTGCCGCCCACCACCGCCCGGGTGGGGGTCCGGCACACCGACGGCGAGCTGGACGGATGCGCGGGCGCGGCGGGGTGGTTCGTCGTGGACGGCGTCCCGGCCGGGCTGATCAGCCTGCGGTTCCTGCTGCCCGACGACTCCTCGGTCGTCACCAGTTGGTTCCGGGTGTGACCGACGAGCTGCTGCGCCTGGCGACGGCCGACCCGGGGCGGGCCCACACCGCCGCCACGGTGGCGCTGACCGGCCCGTACGACCGGCCTCCCCGTACGGTGATCGTCCTGCGGAGGGCCGCCGCGCTGGCCGCCAAGGAGTTGGGCCGCCTGGACGAGGGGCTGGACCACCTCACCGAGGCGCTGCGCGTGGCGGAACGGGCCGGACTCGGCGACGAGCAGGCCCGGGTGCGGATGAACCTCGTCGGCCTGCAGACCGCCCGCGGCGACCTGGCGGCGGCGCTGGCCTCGGCCGACGCCGCGGAGGGGCTGCTGAACGGCGCGGACGCCGACCGGCTGGCCGCCAACCGGGCGTGCGCGCTGGCCCGCGCCGGCCGGCTCGACGAGGCGGAGGCCGCGGTCGCGGAGGCGCTCCCCCGGCTGCGGCGCGGCGAGGACCCGGCCACCCTGGTCGGGCTGCTCATCAACCTGGGGCTGGCGCGGGCGCTGCGCGGCGACCCGACGGCGGGCGAGGCGTCGCTGGTCGAGGCGGCCGACGTCGCCGACCGGGCCGGGCTGCCCGCGCAGGCCGCCATGGCGCGCGGCAACCTGGCGTTCGCGGTGTCGCGGCGCGGCGACCTGCCCCGGGCGCTGCGCCTGTACGCGGCGGCCGAGCCCGGCCTCACCGGGGAACGTCTCGTGCAGTGCCGGATGGACCAGGCCGAGACGCTGATCGCCGCCGGGCTGACGGGCGAGGCGCGCCCGATGCTGGCCCGCGCCCTCGCGGAGGCGTCGGCGCGCGGGTACCGCTGCGACGTCGCCGACGGCCTGCTGCTGCTCGCCCACGCCGAACTGGCCGCCGGGGACGCCGAGCAGGCCACGCACACGGCCGAACGGGCCCGCGCCGGGTTCGCCGCCCAGAACCGGACCGGCTGGATGCTGTTGGCCGAGCATCTGCTGCTCCGGGCCCGGTGGGCGGCGGGCGACCGGTCCCCCGCGTTCCTGTCCACGGCGGTCGCCGCGGCCGATCGGCTGGCGGCCGGCGGGTGGGCCGAACCGGCCGCCGACACGCGGATCACCGCCGCCCGGCTGGCCCTGCATCTCGGCCGTCCCGCCCGGCCGCTGCTGGAGCAGGTCGGCCGGGCCCGCCGGCGCGGTCCGGCGGCGCTGCGGGTGGCCGCCTGGCACGCCACCGCCCTGGAACGCCACGAGTCGGGCGACCTTCGGGGCGCGCTCGCCGCCGTCCGGGCGGGGCTGCGCGTCGCCGACGAGTACGCCGAGGTCTTCGGTGCGGCCGAGTTGCGCGTCCGCGCCGCCGGCGTGGGCGGCGACCTGGCGGAGCTGGGCCTGACCCTGGCCCGCACACCCCGGGAGCTGCTGGCGGCCGAGGAACGCCGCCGCGCCATGGCCCGCCGCACGGACGCGGTCCGGCCGCCCGCCGACCCGGTGCGCGCCCGCGCCCTGGCCGAACTCCGCGCCGCCAGCGCCGACCACGCCACCGCGACCGCCCGCGGCGACCATCCCGCCGCCACCGCCGCACGGCTGTCCGGCCTCGAGTCGGCCATTCGCGCCGCCGCCCGCCGACGCTCTCCCCCGGCCGGCCGCACGTCGCGGCCGATCCCCTGCCGGGTGCCCGCCCTCGTGGACGCGCTGGGCGAACGGGCCTTCATCGAACTGATCCGGGTCGGCGCCGAACTCCACGCCGTCACGATCACGGCGGGCCGCTGCCGCCGCTGGTCCCTGGGCCCCTACGACCGGGCGACCCACACCGCCCGCCACCTGCGCTACGCGGTGCGCCGGCTGGCCCACCGCACCGACGAGGTGGGCCGGAACGGCCTCCGCCACGCCGCCCGAGACCTTGCGGCCCTCATCCCGCCGTCACTCCGCCGGGCCTTGGGCGACCGCGACCTGGTCCTGGCGCCCACGGGCCCCTTGCACACCGCACCGTGGTCCGCCGTCATCGATCAGCCCCTCACCGTCGTCCCCTCGGCCACGGCGTGGCTGTACGCCGTCGCCCACGACCGCCCCCGGGGGCCCGTCCCCGCCCCGACCGACACATACGGAGCCGACGTCGTTCCGCCGACGCTGGAGCCGGCCGACGCGTACGGAGCCGACCGGGTTCCGACGACGCTGAAGCCGTCTCATGCGCACGGAGCCGACCGCGTACCGACGACGCTGGCGCCGGCCGACGCTTGCGGAGTCGACGGCGTTCGGCCGAGGACGACGCAGGCCTATGGGGTGGGCGCCGGTGGCGTTCCAGGGGTTCCCGGGTCGGGGCTCGTCGTGCTGGCGGCCGGGCCCGACCTGGCCGAGGCGCACGCCGAGGTCACGGACGTCGCACGGTTGTACCCGGGGGCGCTGGTGCTGACGGGGGCGGAGGCGCACGCGGAGGCCGTTCGACGGGCGCTGGACGGGGCGGAGCTCGCGCACGTGGCGGCCCATGGCGAGTTCAGGGGGAACAACCCGTTCTTCTCCCATCTGAGGATGGCCGACGGCCCGCTGGTGGCCTACGACATCGAGGACCTGCCCACCGCGCCTCGCCTGGTCGTCCTGTCGGCGTGCGACGTCGGGCAGGCTTCGGACGGGGACGGAGTGCTCGGCATCGTCGGCGTCCTACTGGGGCTCGGGGCCGCGACGGTGATCGCGAGCGTCGCCCCGGTTCAGGACACGAGCGCTCGTACCTTCATGACCGCGTTCCACGGGCGGTTGCGGGAGGGCTTGACGCCGTCGCAGGCGCTGGCCTCCGTGCCGCGTTCGGCGGGCGACTACGGGTTCGTCTGCTTCGGTGCCGGGTGAGGGGACCTCAGTCGCCGGTCGCCACCGGTCGGGAGGGGTCGGCCACCCAGTTGGACCAGGACCCCACGTACAGCGCGGCGGGCACTCCGGCGAGGGCCAGGGCCAGCACCTGGTGGGCGGCGGTCACCCCGGAACCGCAGTAGGCACCCACCTCCGCCGCGTCCGTGGCGCCGAGCCCGGCGAACCGTTCGCGCAGGGCCTCGGCGGGGAGGAAGCGGCCGTCGGCGCCCACGTTGCCCGACGTCGGCGCCGTCAGCGCCCCCGGGATGTGTCCGGCGACGGGGTCGATGGGCTCCACCTCGCCCCGGTAGCGCTCGGTGGCGCGGGCGTCCAGCAGCACGCCTCTCCGGGCCAGCGAGGCGGCGCCTTCGGCGTCCAGCGCGGGAAGGCTTCCGGGCAGAGCGGTGAAGTCGCCCGGGGCGGGGCGCGGCTCGTCGGTGCTCACCGGGCGTCCCGCCTCGGCCCAAGCGCGGAACCCTCCGTTCAGGACTTGAACGCGCCCGTGCCCGAAGTACCGCAGCGTCCACCAGGCCCGCGCCGCCGCCGTGGAGTCCGCCGCGTCATAAACCACCACCGGGCGATCCCGCCGGACTCCGGCGGCGCGCATCGCCGCCTCGAACCGGGCGGCGTCCGGGAGCGGATGGCGGCCCTCCGGACCAGGCGGACCGGCCAGATCACGATCGAGGTCGACGAACACCGCGCCGGGCACATGCCCCTCCCGGTACGCCTCCACGCCGGGAGGCCCGGTCAGCGCCCACCGCACGTCCAGCACGGTCGGCGGCTCGGGCCCGAGCACAAGCTCGGCCAGCTCGGACGCGTCGATGAGGGGGTGCACCTGCTCGTTCGTCACGTCGACCCAGCGTAGTCGCCCGGCCCCGGCTATGAACGATGATCGCTGATCAGGGGAACGAGCTGCTCGCGCGGAACCAGTGACCCGTGCATGCCGACCAGCCGCGACACCACGGGCTCCGCCTTGGTCGCCACGATGGCCAGATCCCCATGGGGGACGGCCACCACGTCACCGATCCGGGGCAGCAGCTCCGGCGACACCGGCCCGAACCAGCCGTCCGCCACCGCCTCGTCCCGCGTGCGCACCCAGGCCCGGTCTCCGACCAGCCCCCGCCAGGTCGCCAGCACGTCCGCCTCGGCCCCGGGCACCGTGTAGACGTACCGCGCCCTGGGATCGCCGCCGAGCTGGGCGACCCCCTCGCGCAGCTCGGCGACCTCGTCCGCGTCGATCCGGTCGGTGGGGTCGGTCATGCCGTGGTCGGCGGTCACGTACAGCGCCGTACCGGGCGGCAGGACCTCGGCGATCCGCTCGGCGAGCATGTCCACGAACCGGAGCTGATACCGCCACGCGGCCGACGCCGCCCCGTAAATGTGGCCCGTGGAGTCGAGATCGGGGTGATAAACCGTCACGTACGAGCGGTCGCCCTCCCGCAGCGCCTGCTCGGCCCGCGCCACGAGCTGCCCCAGACTGTCGGCGGGCAGGTACTCGGCCCCCCGCGCGGTGGCCACGCTCAGCCCGCTGCCCCGATACAGCCCCGACGCCACGTACCCGACGCTCACCCCGTCGGCCGCCGCCCTCTCGTACGCGGTGGGCGCCGCCTGGAACGCCAGCGGATCCACCGAGTCATCCCATTTCAGGCAGTTCAGCAACTTCCCCGTGCCGGGCACGGCCACCTGGATCCCGAGCAGCCCGTGCCCACCCGGCGGCAGCCCCGTCCCCAGGGACGCCAGGCTGGTCGGCGTCGTCGAGGGGAACCCGGCGGTCAGCGGACGCCCGGGCAGCGAACTGAGGAACGGCGCGTACCCGGGGTGCTCGCGCAGCAACTCCCAGCCCAGCCCGTCGATGATCAGCACACAGACCCGCCGCGCCTCGGGCAGCCCCAGCACGTTCTCCGCCCCCGGCACCCCGAGCCCCGCCAGCACGGACGTCGGCAGATCCGCCAGCGAGGCCTCCCCGTACCGCGGTACGGCCGGCCCGCCGCTCACGACCGCCCTCCCGGAAGAAACCCCGCCAGACCGTCGCGCATACGTCCTCCTCACACCGCTCCTGGAGGTACCGTACGCCCGCCACATCCCACCGCAAGGCACCCCACCACGGCAGGCCCCCGGACCTGCGGCAACACCCGTGCACGGCCCCACCCGAAACCCGGCGCGTCGATTCCCTCCCGCAGTGGGGCGGCGCGGCCGAGGGCGGCCCGGCGGCGGCAAGTTTCACGGACCTGCGACGACACCCGTGCACGCTCCCGCCCGAAACCGGCCCCCTTTGGCAGGGTCAGAACGGTCGACAGCGGCCGCTCAGCTCGCAGCGGGAGGTTCACGGGCCCTGCCACCACTCCCAGGCGCACTCCCACCAAACCCGGGTGTCGATTCCTCCCGCAGTGGGCAAGGGGGGCGGCGGGCGGCTCACCGACCTGCGGCGACACCCGTGCACGCTCCATTGAGACCCGGAGCGCGGCTCTCGGCCGCGCGTCGACTCCCGACCGTGGAGGGCGGGACGGTCGGGGGCGCGGGCCTGCGGCAGCCTCGGGCACGGTGCCGCCTGAGTTGCGACGCGTCGGCTTTCGACGGCGCGTCGGCCTCCGCCGGTGGAGGGTGGGGGCGGCCGGTCAGCCCGCGGCGGCGGACAACGCCTGGGCGAAGGCCAGGACCTGAACGACCGCGTCGGCGCCGTCGGCGGCCTCGCTGACGCGGAGCGACATGTCGTCGGAGGTCACGTTGCCGGTGTAGCCGTGGTCGGCCTCGCAGGACTCGTCACCGCAGGTGGCGGGCTCCAGGTCGATGTGGGCGATGGCCCCCCATCCGATGGTCAGCACGACCTCGGTGGGCGGCACCCCCGGCACGTAGGAGGCGGGATCGGGGACCACGCGGGTCACCGCGACCGACTGGATCCGGTCCAGGCGCACCGCCTCGGTGGTCGTCGACGCGTGGGCCTGGGGCACGCCCTCGCCCGGAGGGTGTTCGTCGGTGTGGCACACCAGCAGCCGGGTCGGCGACAACACCAGCACGGTCACATGCCGCCGCACCTCCATCGCCGGGTCGAAAGTGGCCTCGTGGTGCACGACATAGGCGAGCACCGTCTCGCTGCCCAGCGCGGATTCGACCGCATCCGCGACGAGTGCCGGGTAGTAACCGCTGCGCTCGATGGCGGTGCGCAACCCGTGAGCCGTTGCTCGGGTGTCCCTCATGGGGTCCATCCTGCCCTGTCCGGGGCACCGCGCGCACACGCCGGTCCGGATGGACGGTCATCGGCGCGTCTCCCGGGTAAGGGATGACCATGGAAGCCACCGACCCCATGCCCGAGCCGCCCCCGGTCCCGCCCCCTCCCCGACCGGACCCGCCGGGCCCACGCCCACCCATCCCGACACCCGAACCCCCGGTCCCCCCACCGCAACCCCAACCCCCTCAACCACACCCACGCCCACCCTCCCCCCTTCCCGAACCACCGCCGGACCCCATCCCACCCGTCCCACCAGAACCCAGCCCAACACCCGACCCCACCCCACCGCCTCCGCAGTAGCCCCCGGGCTCTCCACCCGATCCACCAACCTTCGGCCCAAGGCCCAAGCCCCACGAGCACACCCCGAACCAGCCGCCGAGGCCCGGCCCTCCACAACCCGACGGCCGGGCGCACGAGCCTCTGGCGTCAGAGCTTCCGGCACTCGCACATGCGCCGGCAACGCAGATGGGCGGGCACCTCCGCCCGGCGTATCCGATCAACAGCACGCACCACCTGCACGTGCTCGCGCACGAGTTCGCCGACGGACCCCGCGTCCACGAAGCCGTCCGGCAGTACCGACCCGGTCATCTCCGGGAGGTCCCGGAAAGCTCGTACAGATCCTCAGGGTTCTCGCACCACGAAGGCACAGCCCACGACGACTGCGCAGCACGTCGACACGACGGCAGGTCGACCCAACGCCACGTCGGCAGTGCGACGCCCGAGGTCCGTCAGCACCGGCCGATCGCCCTCGACGGTCGCGCCCACCGGCTTCTGCGGGAACAAGTTGGCCACCATGCTTCAGAAGGCACCGCGTAGGCCGTCAGCGTCACCGCCCAGATGCGGGCGAAGTGGGCTTCGCGCGGCAACCGACGCCGTCTGAAGATCCGCAACACGACGGCGCGACGATATTGCGGCACGACAACACGGCCACGCGTCGGCGAAGAACGGTTCAGCACCGGTTCGAGGAACGCCGCGACACCCGATGCCGACCACGGCCATGACGGCAAGCGCGCAGGCCAGAGCGCTGTGCCCGCGACCCGGCGAGCGGTGCCGCGTCGCCGAGGGCCGGCTCACGGCTCACCCCGCACGGCCACGCGTCGGCACGGCCACACGTCGGCACGTCGGCACGTGGGCACGGCCACGCGTCGGCACGTGGGCACGGCGGCGCGGCCACGCGTCGGCACGTGGGCACGTGGGCACGGCGGCGCGGCCACGCGTCGGCACGGAGGCACGGAGGCACGGCGGGGTCGGCGGGGTCGGCGGGGTCGGCACGATGGCACTGCGGCAGGCCCCCATAACGCCACGGCGGCCGCTCCACGGCGAGCGGTGCCGCGTGGCCCAGGGCCGGCTCACGGCTCACCCCGCACGGCCACGCGTCGGCACGGCCACACGTCGGCACGACCACACGTCGGCACGACCACACGTCGGCACGTGGGCGCGGCCACGCGTCGGCACGGAGGCACGGAGGCACGGCGGGGTCGGCACGATGGCACTGCGGCAGGCCCCCATAACGCCACGGCGGCCGCTCTACGGCGACCCAACCACGCGGCGACGGCTGGAACGACGCCTTCAGGCCGGCGCATGTCCGGACAGCCTGGCGTCCGGCCGAACCTCAGGCACAGGCCGGCGACTCGTTCGGGCGATGGGGCGTCAGGTGGGAGACGGTGGGGCGGGGAGGCGGCGGGGGCCGAGTTCGGGGCGCGGGCCCGGAGGGCGGGCCAGGGTGAGGGAGGCGTTGCCGACGGTGGCGCCGTGGGAGGCGGCACGGACCGGGTCCAGGATCAGACGGGCCACCTCCGGCAGGTCGTCGGCCAGCCGGGAGACGCGGAGCAGGAGTCGTTCCAGGGCCGCGACGTCGGCGGGGTCGGTGCCCTGGTGGCCGAAGAGCAGGGGGGCGGTGCGGATGGCGCGGACCAGGTCGGCGGCCTCCACGTCGGTCAGCGGGGCCAGGCGGTAGGCGCGGTCGTCCAAGAGGGCGGCGGTGACGCCCGAGAGGCCGAAGGAGACGATGGCGCCGAAAGAGGGGTCCTCCATCGTGACGACCCGTGTGGACACGCCCTTCTCGTCGCCGGCCCCAACGGTGACGCCGTAGCAGGCCAGCAGCTCGGCGGCCTGCTCGGGAGTGGCGTCCAAGGGCCCCTCGGCATCGTTGAGGAGGGCCTCCACCAGGCTTCTGGCACGTTCCCGGTCCACGTCGTCCAGGTCCGGCAGCCGTCCCTGCGGCCGGTTCCGCCACTGGGCGTAGCGGGTCACGTACGCGAGGGCGCGGACGGCGTCCTCGGGCGCGGGGTAGGAGGGGACGGAGCCGGCGGCGGGCATCCCGTCGGGGGCGCGTTCGCGCAGTTCGGCGGGCATGCCCTTGGCGCCCAGGAACGTGGCGGCGACGGGCTTGGCGCCATCGCGGGCCAGCCGGACGATCACGTCGGCGACGCCCTGGTCGAGTTCGCCGATGGTGGGCGGGGTGAACAGCACGACGACCGCGTCCACCGAATCGTCGGCCAGCGCGGCGGCCAGCGCCGCCTCGTAGTCCGCCGCGCGGGCCCTGGGGCCCAGGTCGACCGGTTCGCGGGGCGCCAGACCCAGGGCGACGGCCGCGTCCTGGGCGAGCAGGCCCAGCGAGTCGGAGTTGTCGATGATCGCGACCTGGTCCCCGCCGGGCGGCGGCTGATAGGCCAGCAGTTGGGCGACGTCGAACAGTTCGTCCAGGTCGTCCACCCTGATCACGCCCGCCTGGGCGAACAGGGCGCTGACCGCGTGGTCGGGCAGGCTGAGGGCGCGGGTGGCGTGGCCCAACGGAACGCCCTGGGTGCTGCGGCCCGACTTGACCGCCACGATCGGCTTGGTGCGCGACAGGCGGCGGGCCAGCCGGGTGAATTTGCGCGGGTTGCCGATCGACTCCAGGTAGAGCAGGACGCCGGCGGTCGCCGCGTCCTCCTCCCAGTACTGCAGGAGGTCGTTGCCGGACACGTCCACCCGGTTGCCCGCCGAGACGAACGTGGACAGGCCGAGCCCGCGTTCGGCCGCCCGCTGGAGGATGGCGATGCCGAGCGCGCCGGACTGGGAGAAGAACCCGATGGGCCCGCGTCCCGGCAGGGTGGGCGCCAGGGTCGCGTTCAGCCGTACGGACGCGTCGGTGTTGGCGATGCCGAGGCAGTTGGGCCCGACCACGCGCATCCCGTGCGCCCGCGCCAGCCGCACCAGCTCCTGCTGTCGCGCGCGTCCCTCCGCGCCGGTCTCGCCGAACCCGGACGACACCACGACGAGCCCGTGCACGCCCTTGCCCGCGCACTGCTCGACGACCTCGTGCACGGATTCCGCCCGTACGGCCACCACCGCGAGGTCGACGTCGTCGGGGATGTCGAGCACCGTGGCGTACGCCCGTACCCCCGCGACGGCGGTGGCGGTGGGGTGGACGGGGTAGACGGGGCCGCTGAAGTCGCCGGCCAGCAGGTGGCGCAGGACGGTCTGGCCGACGCTGTGCGCCTCGCGGCTGGCGCCGATCACCGCGACCGAACGGGGGAACAGCAGCCGCTGGATGGAGCGCGACTCGGCCCGGTGCTCCCGGGCGGCCATCACCTCCATGGACGTCTCGGTGGGCGCGAGGTCCAGGACGAGTTGGATGATCCCGTCCTCGAACCGCTGGCGGGCGCGGTAGCCGACCTCCCGGAAGACCTTGGTCATCCGCCGGTTGTCGGGCAGCACGTGCGCGACGAACCGTTCCAGACCCCGTTCGCGCGCCGCCGCGGCGATGTGCTCCAGCAGCACCGACCCGAGGCCGCGCCCCTGGTGGGCGTCCTCCACGAGGAACGCCACCTCGGCCGTTCCGGGCTCGTCGTGGATCCGGTCATAGCGGACGACCGCGACCATCTCGGTGCCGATCGTGACGATGAACGCCACCCGGTCGTCGTGGTCGACGGTGGTGAAGTGCTCGATCTCCCGGTCGGTGAGCCGGGGCCGGGGCGAGAAGTAGCGGTAGTAGATCGACTCGGGCGAGAGCCGCCGGTAGAACGCCCGCATCCGCTCCGCGTCACCGGGGCGGATCGGCCGCAGATGCGCCGTCCCGCCGTCGGCGAGGACGACGTCGGCCTCCCAGTGGTCGGGGTACGAGTCGGTCACCTACCCGAGGGTAGTCACCCGGCGGCGATCGCCGGGCTCCGATCGCCCTTCCCCGTTCGGCGTTTCGACGCGCGTTCGAGACCTCCTCGTGGCCCCGGAACTGTTACGGTCGAGCACACGCCCCGAGGATGATGCTGCTAGCGGGGCGCTGGTGGTGTTGATCGAGGTGATGACGTCATGACACGCGTGGTCGTGGTCGGCGATCTCATGACCGATACCCTGGCACGAGCCGCCCACCCCCTGGCCAAGGGCAGTGACACCCCGGCCGCGGTGACCATGCACGGGGGCGGTTCGGCGGCCAATGTCGCGTCATGGCTCGCCACCGAGGGGACCGAGGTGGCCTTCGTGGGCCGCCGCGGCTCGGACATCGCGGGCAGGAACCGGGATATGGAGCTCATGGGGATGGGTGTGGACGCCCGCCTCGTGATGGATCCCGAACGGCCCACCGGGAGCTGTGTGGTGCTGGTCACCCACAAGGGCGACCGGACGATGCTGTCCGACCCGGGCGCCAATGCGGCGCTGCTGCCCGAGGACATCCCCGCGGACCTGTTCTCGCAGGGCTCCCACCTGCACCTGTCCGGGTACGCCCTGCTGAACGAGGGCTCCCGGAAGGCCGCCAAGCACGCCTTGGGGCTGGGCCGCAAGGCGCAGATGTCGATCTCGGTGGACGCCGCGTCCTCCTCCCCGCTCAAGCGCGTGGGCGCCGAGCCGTTCCTGGAGTGGACGCAGGGTGCCCGCCTGCTGGTGGTCAACACCGATGAGGCCGAGGTCCTCACCGGCCGCGAGGAGCCGCAGGCCGCCGCCAAGGTGCTCACCGCCTGGTACCCGCAGGTCGTCATCAAGATGGGCGGCGACGGGGCCCTGTGGTACACCAACGGCCGCCCGGAGCCGATCGTGGCCGCCGCCGAGCCCATCGACAAGATCGTCGACGGCACCGGCGCCGGCGACGCCTTCGTCGCCGGCTTCCTCCCGCCCTGGCTGGACGGCAAGCCCCCGGCCGAGGCCCTCGCCGCCGGCTGCGGCCTGGCCGCCCGCGCCATGTCCCACATCGGCGCCCGGCCCCGCCTCGACATCGTCGACAACGAGATCAAGCAGACCGGCTCCTGACCTTCCCCTCCCCACCCGGCCCCGCCATCGCCGCCGGGGCCCTTCGTGCCGCCCACACCCCCCGCGAACGGCCCGTCGCGCTGCCCACACCTACCGCGAGCCGGCGCCCCGCACCGCCCACGTCCCTTGGCGAGCCCGAACGCCTCACCGGGTGTCGCACCAAATTCGCCCACTAGCCCTGTGGTCCCTCCGACCCGGGCCCGCCATCTCGCCGCGCCCGGTCGCCTGCCCATGCCCCAGTGAGCCCCGAACGCCCCACCACGCATGACACCGAACTCACCCACCAGGCTCCGAAGTCCCTCTCACCCGGACCATCGACTCGGGCAGACGGCCAAACCCGGAGTGGCACCGTGAAGGCACACCCACCCCTTGGCGGGGACGGTCGTCGCGTCTCCTGGCGGGGGCGGTCGTCGCGGTGCGGCGCATGGGTGCCGGTGGGACTCATGTCGGGACGGCGAGGGTCAAGGGGAGGACGGCGGGGGCGCCGGAGCGGCGGAGGAGGCGGGTGGCGACGGTCATGGTCCAGCCGGTGTCGATGCGGTCGTCGATCAGGAGGAGGGGGCCGGCGGCGGTGGTGACGGCGGCGGCCAGGTCGTCGAGCACGGTGAGGGCGTGCCAGACGGAGCGGAGGCGCTGGGCGCTGTTGTGGCGGCGTGGGGTGCTCGGGCCGGTGGGGGTGAGGGAGCCCAGGTAGGGCAGGCGGCCGATCTCGGCGATGCGGTGGCCCAGGTCGGTGACGAGGCGGGGGCGGGAGCGGGAGCCGATGGTGACGACGCCGACCGGGCGCTGCGACCAGTCCCAGGTGGAGAGGACCTTCACCACCGCCGCGAACATGTCGTCGGGGATCTCGGTGTCGGGGGCGGTGTCGGCGAGGAGTGCGCGCAGCCGGTTGCCCCAGCCGATGTCGGTGAGTCGGCCCAGGGCGCGGCCGGGTTCGGCGAGGACGTCGGCGGGGATGCGGCCGGAGACCCCGAGGTCGTCCTTGACGCCGGTCGGCCACATCTTGCGGGGGGCCACGTCGACACCCGGGCGACGGAGGCGTTGTGCGGCCTGATCCGCGTCGGTGGGCGAGACCTCGGCGGACCATCGCCGGTCGGTGCAGTTGTCGCAACGGCCGCACGGACGGGCCTCGGGGTCGTCGAGTCGGTGGCGCAGGTACTCCTCACGACATCCGTCGGTGCTCAGGTAGTCGAGCATCGCCTGCTGTTCACGGGTGCGTTCGGCGGCCACGCGTTCGTAGCGTTCCCGGTCGTAGGCCCAGGGACGTCCGGTCGCCGTCCAGCCGCCCTTGACGCGGCGGACCGCACCGTCCACGTCGAGGACCTTGAGCATCATCTCCAGTCGGCTGCGGCCCAGGTCGACGAGCGGCTCGAGGGCGCCGGTGGACAGGGGACGACCCGCGGCGGCCAAGGCGTCGAGCGTGGCGCGGACCACCGGCTCGGACGGAAAGGCCAGACCGGCGAAATACGCCCAGATGTCGCGGTCCTCCGGGCCGGGCAGGAGGATGACCTCCGCGCGGTCCACACCGCGCCCGGCCCGGCCGATCTGCTGGTAGTAGGCCACCGGGGACGGGGGTGCGCCCATGTGCACGATGAACCCCAGGTCGGGCTTGTCGAAGCCCATGCCCAGCGCGCTGGTGGCGACGAGAGCCTTGAGCTTGTTGTCGAGCAGGTCCCGTTCGGCCTGGAGACGTTCGGCCGGGTCGGTCTGGCCCGAGTAGGCCGCCACCTCGAACCCGCGATCGCGCAGGAACCCGGCGACCTCGTGGGCGGCGGCGACGGTCAGCGTGTAGACGATGCCCGACCCCGGCAGCGCGACGAGCTGCGAGGCCAGCCAGGCGAGGCGCTGCTCCGCGTTCGCCAACCGGACGACCGCCAGGCGCAGCGACTCGCGCTCGAGCGGGCCCCGCAGCACCAGGGCGCCCCCGTGCTCCCCGTCCGCGTCCCCGGCCCCGAGCTGCTCGGCGACGTCCTGGGTGACCCGGGCGTTGGCGGTCGCGGTGGTGGCCAGCACGGGCACGTCGTCGGGGAGGTCGGCCAGCAGCGTCCGCAGCCGCCGGTAGTCGGGCCGGAAGTCGTGGCCCCAGTCGGAGATGCAGTGGGCCTCGTCCACCACGACCAGCCCGGCCCCGGCCGCGAGCCTGGGCAGCACGGCGTCGCGGAAGTCGGGGTTGTTGAGCCGTTCGGGACTGACCAGCAGAACGTCCACCACCCCCGCCTCGACCTCGGCGAACACCCCCTCCCAGTCGTCGACGTTGGCCGAGTTGACGGTGCGGGCGCGGATGCCCGCCCGGTCGGCCGCCTCGATCTGGTTGCGCATCAGGGCCAGCAACGGCGAGACGATCACGGTGGGTCCGGCGCCCCGTTCGCGGAGCAGCCGGGTGGCCACGAAGTAGACTGCCGACTTGCCCCAGCCGGTGCGCTGGACGACCAGCGCCCGCCGCCGTTCGACGACCAGCGCCCGGATCGCCGTCCACTGGTCGTCGCGGAGCCGTGCGTGATCACCGGCCAGCGCCCGCAGACAGCTCTCGGCCCGGTCGCGCAGCGCGTCGTGTGTCTCGCTCATGCCCCTTTGCTATCAGTACGCCACGGGAGCTCGGAACCAGAATGATGTTCTGTGGATAACCGGCCGACCTCGCGGTGATCCCCCACGGCTGCGGAACGGACCCGTAAAGCCCGACCGGATGCCGCCCGATGGGGTGCGCCGCCGTCGCCCGGCGGCGCGCACCCGCATGCCGACGGGGCTGAGAACGCGGCCCGAATTCTGTCGGTGGCCGTCGATAGCGTGCCGGACATGTACCGACAGGGAGACGTTCTCATCCAGCCCATCGCCGACGACCAGGTGTCCGAGGAGATCAGGACGATGCCCCCCGCGCCCCGGGACGGCCGGGGCCGCATGGTGCTCGCCCTCGGAGAGGCGACCGGTCACGCCCACGCCCTCACCGCCCCCGGCTCACTGCTCCGGGACGGCGATCCGATGACCCCCGATCATCTGCACCTGCCCTCCGGCGGTCGCCTGGTCCACGAGGAGCACGCCGCGATCTCGCTGCCCGCAGGCTGGTACAGGGTCGTCCGACAGCGCGAGTACATCCCCGGAGCCGTCCGCGTCGTCGCCGACTGACCTCCCGCCCCCGTGACGCAAGACCATCGATGACCCGAGAGGAACCTTCATGACCGCTTTGGTGGCCGAGGACTGGCAGTCCGTGGCCTTCAGGACCGGTGCGGCCGAGCGAGAGCGGGCGGAGGACGGGGTCCGCGCGGCCTACCGGGCCGCGGGGCTGGCCGTTCCGGAGCGTTTCGTCTGGGCCCCGTCGCCCGCGGCGGGCGCCATCGCCGCCACGCTGATCCACGAGCGGGACACCGCGATGCGGACGCTGAGCGAGGCCGGGCTCGGCGACGCCGCCGCGATGGTCCGGGACCTCCTCGGCGACCTGGATGCCGGTCGCGGCGTACGTGACGAGGTGCGCACGCGACCGTGGGAGCAGGCCCGGGCCGCCGCGTACGCCGACCTGGGCCCGCAGGAGTGGGCTCAGGTGTGGGCGCGGACGGCCGCCCGCGCCTGGGACTCGGTCAACGGCCTGGTGACGCGGGTGCGCCGGGGCATCGGCGAGCTGGGCGGCGAAGAGGCGGAGGCGCTGTTGCGCGGCGCGACCCTCGACGCGGTGCTCGGCCAGCACGACGCACCGTGGCTGTGGATGTTCGACGAGCTCGGACGCATGGACGGCCTCGAGGGGCTCTCCGAGGTCGCCCGCAACGCCGGCTGGTGGTGGCCGTACGAGCGCGTGGTCGTCATCTGCGAGCGTCCCGCCGAGCTGCACCGTGACGAGCCCGGCAGGCTCCACCGAGGAGACGGCCCCGCCCTGAGCTTCCCCGACGGGTTCGCCCTGCACGCGTGGCGCGGCATGCCCATCCCGGCCGACTTCGTCCAGACGCTCACCGCCCTGACGGCCGACCGCATCCGCCGAGAGGAGAACGCCGAGCTCCGCCGGGTGATGCTGGAGTACTACGGCTACGACCGTTACCTGTCCGACGTCGGCGCCAAGCCGCTGCACCGCGACGAGACGGGCGTCCTGTGGCGCATCGAACTCCCCGGCGACGAGCCCGTCGTCATGGTCGAGGTGGTCAACTCCACCCCGGAGCCCGACGGCTCGTACCGCACCTACTACCTGCGCGTCCCACCCGCCACCCGCACGGCCCGAGAGGGCGTCGCCTGGACGTTCGGCCTCTCGGAGGACGACTACCGCCCCCAGAAGGAGACCTGACCGCCCTAACAGTCCTCCCGAAAATCAAGGTCAGGCGTCGTGGGTCGGGGAGGGCCAGTGGGCGGGGATGCGTTCGAGGAGGCCGTCGGTGAAGACGTCGTAGAGGCCCAAGGGCTCGAGGTGGAGGTAGCCGATGTGGCAGTCGCAGGTCGCCGCCGGGCAGGGGCGGGGGCGGAGCGAGGCGCGGAAGGAGGCGTCGTAGAGGTTGCCGAGGGGTTCCGGCACGAAGTGGCAGCGGCGGACGTCGCCGTTGCCGTCGACGGAGACGACGGTGTCACCGGTCCGGCAGGGTAGGGCGCGGCTGCGGTGGGGGCGGCGGCTGTAGGAGAAGAGGGGGTCGATCTCGGTCCAGTGGGCGGCCTCCTCGTCGGTGTAGGTCCGGCCCTCGGCGGCGTTGACCCACAGGTAGGTCCCCGGAGGCAGGTCGGCGCGCAGGCGGCGGGCGGCGGGCAGGTGCTCGGGTTGGCCGACGATGCCGACGCTATGGCGTACGCCCCGCGACGTGAGGTCGCGGGACTTGGCCAGGAAGCGTTCGTAGGGGACCTGGTCCGGGTGGTAGGTGGTCCACAGGGCGAGGCGGCCGAGGTCGGCCTCGGAGGTCCAATCGGTGCGGTGGCTCAGGTTGGTCTGGATGGCGACCCGTTCCACATGGGGAAGGTGGCTGAGCCGGACGAGCGCACGGCGATACCAGGAACGGACCAGACCCTCGCCCCACGGAGTGAAGAGCACGGAGATCGGGTGCCGCTGGTCGGCGACCCAGTCCTCGAAGCGTTCGAGGGCGGCGCGGTCGGCGCGCAGTTGCTCCGGAGTGTCGCGCCGCTTGGCGAACGGGCAGTACGCGCAGTCGTAGTCGCAACTCGCCAACGGCCCGCGATAGAGAACGGTGAGGTGCCTCACCACCCGACCCCCCGGAACTCGAAGCGAACGGACGCCACCGGGCCTCGAAGGAATCCATGAGTCCTCACCGACGCGACGCTGAAGGCGAACACCCGCATGACCGGACCTCGCAGTTGCCCACGAGCCCTCACCGCGCGACGTGGAAACACGAACATCCCGATCACCGAACCTCGCAGACGCCCACGGGCCCTCACCACGCAACGCCGAAAGGCGAACACCCCGACCACCGCGCCTCGTAGGTGCCCACGAGCCCTTACCGCGCGACCCTGAAAAGCGCACACCCCCATCACCGGACCCCGCAGACGCCCACGAGCCCTCACCACGCGACCCTGAAAGGCGCACATCCCGATCACTGGACCTCGCAGGTGCCCACGAGCCCTCACCGCGCGACGCTGAAAGGCGAACACCCCCATCACCGGACCCCGTAGGTGCCCACGAGCCCTTACCGCGCGACCCTGAAAGGCGCACACCCCGATCACCCGGCCCCGTAGATGCCCACGAGCCCCCACCACGCGACGCCGAAAGGCGAACACCCCCATCACCGGACCCCGTAGGTGCCCACGAGCCCTTACCGCGCGACCCTGAAAGGCGCACACCCCGATCACCCGGCCCCGTAGATGCCCACGAGCCCCGACCACGCGACGCTGAAAGGCGCACATCCCGACCGCCGGACCTCGCGGATGCCCACGAGCCCCCACCACGCGACCCTGAAAAGCGCACACCCCCATCACCGGACCCCGCAGACGCCCACGAGCCCCCACCACGCGACGCCGAAAGGCGGACATCCCGATCACCGGGCCTCGTAGGTCTCCATGAGAGCCTGGACACGGGGAGAGAACAGCGCCGGGCCGATGGCGTCGGAGTGGGCCAAACCCTCAGGCGTGAGCCGGAGGACATCCGAACGTTCGTCGAGCCAGCCCCGTTCGACAAAGCGGGCCAACTCGGGGAAGTCGGTCATGGCGTCCCCGCCGAAGCGGCGGGTGTAGTCGGCACGTTCGAGACCGGCGGCCTGGAGCAGGGACTGGATGAGGTGTCGACGGCGACGGTCCTCGTCGTCCAACGAGAACCCGACGTGCGCGACGTCGAAGTCCGGTTCGCGGAGGTAGTCGTCGATGATGCCGCGCACCTGCCCGGCTCCCACCGCGTAGTCGAACGAGTAGTGCAGGCGGCCGGTGTACGACCGAGCGCCGGCACCGAGGCCGATCATGCCGTCGGTCTGGCAGCAGTACTCCGTGCCGGCGGCCGAGCCACGGCGTGGTGCCCCAGGGACCTCGACATCCTCGCGACGACGGAACATCCGCATGGACACCTGCTCGTAGCCGGCCGCCAAGAGGTGGTCGCGCCCCTCCAGGTAAAGCCGCATCCGCTGGTCGTCCCAGTCGGCCGCGCGCCGCCCCAACCCCGTGAGGGGCCGAACGTACAGCGGGTAGAGATACAACTCCTCCGGCTCCCAACGCAGGGCGGTGTCCAGGGAGTACCGCCACGATTCGGCGGTCTGGCCGTCGATGCCGTAGATGAGGTCGATGTTGAGGGTCGGGAAGCCCACGGCGCGGATGCGGTCGAGGGCGGTCTCGACCTCGGCGCGTTTCTGGGGGCGCACGGCCGCGCGGGCCTCCTCGTCGATGAAGCTCTGCACGCCGATGGAGATCCGGGTCGTTCCGCGTTCGGCGAGGACCGTCAGCCGGTCGGTGGTCGCGGTGGCCGGGGACGTCTCGACGGCGAGCGGGACGGCCCGCAGGTCCGCGAAGCGTTCGGCGATGTCGCAGAGCCGCGTGAGCTCCGGCGCCGTCAGGTAGGTGGGCGTACCGCCGCCGATCGCGGTCGTGGCGAACGACGCCCCGCCGAGGGTGTCGAGCGCGTCGCGCACCGCCGTCGCCTGCCGTTCGAGCGCGTCCAGGTAGGCGGTGGTGAGGTCCTCGGTCGCGCCGGTACGGGTGAACAGGTTGCAGAAGCCGCAGCGCATCTCGCAGAACGGCACGTGCAGGTAGAGGAAGAGGGAGCCGAGGTCCTCCCCCGCCCATACGTCGTGGAGCCGGGGCCGGGGTTTCAGGTGCCGGTACGCGGTCTTGTGCGGATAGGCGTAGACGTAGCCCTGGTACGGGCCGACGGCGGCCTCGACGGTGTCGGTGACGGTCATGACAGCACGAACTCCCCGTAAGGAACGGTCCAGACGGCCTCGTGGCCGATCCGGTGCCCGGTGTGGCCGTCCTCCCCGTAGGCGGTGCCATGGTCCGAGCAGATGATGACGAGGCACGGCCGCCGCATGAGCCCCAAGAGCCGGCCGATGTGCCGGTCCACGTACTCCAGCGCGGCGGCGTGGGACTCGATGGAGTCGCCGTGCTCCCGGATGGCTCCGTCGAGGTGGTACCAGTTGGGCTGGTGCAGCGCCGACACGTTCAGGAAGAGGAACAGCCTGCGGTCGGCGGGCAGCCGCGCCATGACCTCCGCGACCCGGGTGATCTGGTGCTCCAGCGATGCCGGGTCGGCGACCCCGAACCCCGGCTCCCAGTGGCTCTCGGCGAACAGCCCCGGCAGCGCGG
Organism: Thermomonospora umbrina; assembly: GCF_003386555.1. Lineage (GTDB taxonomy): Bacteria > Actinomycetota > Actinomycetes > Streptosporangiales > Streptosporangiaceae > Thermomonospora > Thermomonospora umbrina. Next base: position 928,682 of record NZ_QTTT01000001.1, read on the forward strand.
AGCCCAGCGGTGTGAGCCCGTTGAAGAACCCGACGCCGCCCACGCACACCGTGTGATACCCGGCGGCGGCCAGCCCGGTCGGCAGGTCGGCGGCGTCGAACACCCAGGTCCCCGGCGCGGTCGTCTCGCTCCCCGGGAACGCGGCGGCGAACGGCCTCGGATGCGGCCCCGGGCCCGCCGGCGTCGGCAGGAACCCCGCGAACATGGCGGCGTGCGAGGCGTACGTGAAGCTGCCCGGCGCGTGCCGCCGCTCCCACCTCCCGCCCGGCAGCACCGCCGCCAGATCGGGTGTACGCCCGGCCTCGACGAGCGCGGCGGCCACGTCGTACCGCAGCGTGTCCAGCGTCACCAGCAGCAGATCATGGCTGCCGACGACCTCGTTCATGTCGATCACACGCCTCCCCCTCCTCCGCTCACGTCCGCCGCCCCCTGCGCGCACCCGAACCCGCGCCGCGAGCCGTGGGCGCATGGTGCCGCCGTTCGGGAGAGGGCGGCCCTGACCTGGGCGGTGTAGGTGTCGAGGCCCTCGGCGGCCGTGCCGGGGAGGCCGGGGAGGTTCGGGAGGAGGTCGCCGAAGGCGTTGACCTCGGCGACGGAGAGGCCGTGCCAGTCGAGGCCCACGAGGAGGTCGACGCCGACCATGGGGCTGCCGGGGAAGCGGCGGGCGGCATCGGCGCACACGGCGAGGGCCCGCCGCCAGCCGGTCTCCCCCAGGGCGGCGCGGACGGCGGTGAGGTCGCCGCGCAGGCCGCCCAGGTGCAGGTTGGTCATGGGGTGGCGGCTGGTGCGGACGACGGCGTGGGTCGGGACGCCGTCGATCACCACGACCCGCAGGTCGAGGACGCGGCCGTCGAGGGCGGCCTTGGGCACCCACCGCTCCACGTGGAGGCCGTCGGTGGCGAGGGCGTCGATGAGGGCGGCGACCTCGGGCTCCGTCTCGTACGAGCGGACGCGCAGGGAGTTGCGGTAGCCGCCGTCGGGGGCGGGGACGGCGGAGGTGACGGCCTTGATCCGGCGGCCGGCGAACTGGAGCGCGACGACCCCCGAGCCCGACGAGCCGTGCGCGGGCTTGACGAAGACCCGCGACCATCGGGCCTCGGAGAGCCGTTCCCGCAGGTGGGCGTAGTCGTGGACGGCACCGCCCAGAGCGGGCGGGACCGGCACCCCGGCCGCCGACAGGCGAGCGTGGCAGCGCCGCTTGTCGAACATGACCGCGATCTCGTCGGGGTCGTTCACCATCACCGCCCCGTCCCGCCGGGCGCCGGCGGCGATGCGGGAGAGGGCGGCGGTGAACGTCGCGTACCAGCGGGCGCCGCCGCCGACCCGGGCGGGGTCGCCGGGCCCGCGCAGCAGCGCGTCGCACGCGGCGTCCTCGCCCGGGGAGTCGATGCGCAGCAGGGTCCCCGGGCGGAACGACGGCGGGACGTCCGACAGCACGTCACGCCAGGCGAGCACGTCGGGCGGCGGGAGCCCGGACGCCTCGCACGCGGCGGCGAAGAGGGTCACCCTCCGGTCGCCGGGTGTGCCGACCACGGTGAAGGTCATGGCTACTCCGAGACCATGACCCAGCGGTCGTCATCGTCGCCGGAGTGGCCGTTGCCCTCGCTCAGGTCGACGCGGACGCCGGGCAGCGCGGCGCGGACGCGGGCCTCCATCGCCTCGCTGAGGTAGTGATGGTGCAGGTCGAGGCTGCGCAGATGGGTCAGCGGCTGCCCGGCCAGCAGCGCCTCGGCGCCGGTGTCGCTCAGCGTGCCCATGGACAGCGCCAGCGTCTCCAGCCGGGCGACGATCGGGGCCTGCGCGACCGCCGCCGCGATCTCGTCCTGGATCTCGGAGTCCTGGAGACCGAGGTGACGAAGGGCCGGCAGCCGTTCACCGGACAGGATCGGCGCGAGGTCGGCGACCGTGGCGTCACCGCCGTAGTTCTCCATGCCGAGCCACATCTCCAGCCGTTCCAGCGCCGGCAGCTCGGAGGCGGCGACGGCGCGGACCAGCTCACCGGGCAGGCCGCCGGACTCGAACCACAGCTCGCGCAGGTGCGCGCCGCGGAAGGGCCGCAACCGCTGCCCCTCCACCGCGGGCTCCTCACCGCTGCGCAGCCCGAGCCGCTCCAGGCGCGGGTACGCGGTGACGATGGGCCCGATGTCGACGAGCGGGATCCAGGAGATCTCGCGTTCCTCCACCACGACGTCGCCGACGAAGAGGGAGCGCAGGTTCTTGAGGCGGTCGGCGGCGGCCACCAGCTCGGCCGTCACGTCGCTGCGGTCGCCGGGGCCGCCGTAGTACTCCCACCAGCCGATGACCAGGGCCGTCACCGAACCGGGGTCGACCACCTCGAGGAACCGGTCGAAGACCCGCCCGAAGGAGCCCTCGGTCTGCTCGACCCTGACCCGCCAGGCGACCCCGGCGGGCGGCGCGTCGAGGGCCTCCCCGTTGCGCCGGACGCCCCCCTCGGTGAAGTCGACCACCGGCAGGTCGGCGAACTCGTTCAAGCGTCCGTGGATCAGCATGGGTCGTCCCCCTTCGAACGCGCGGCCGTCACTCGGCCACCGCCACGAAGCGCCACTCCTCGTCCGGGTCCTCCTGGCCGTCGAGGTCGACCTCGACGCCGGGGAGCGCCGTGCGGACCCGGGTCACCATCGCGTCGCTGAGGTAGTGGTGGTGCAGGTTGAGGGAACGCAGGTGGGTGAGGGGCTGGCCGGACAGCAGCGCCTCCGCGCCCTCGTCGGTCAGCGCGCCCATGGACAGGTCCAGCGACTCCAGCCGGGCCACCACGGGGGCCGCGGCGACGGCGACGGCGATCTCGTCCTGGATCTCGGAGTCCTGCAGACCGAGGTGGCGCAGTGCGGGCAGCCGCTCGCCGGACAGGATCGGCGCCATGTCGGCGACCGTGGCGTCGCCGCCGTAGTCGCCGACGCCGAGCCACATCACGAGGCTCTCCAGGTTGGGCAGGTCGGAGGCGGCGACCGCGCGGACCACGCCGGCGGGCAGGCCGCCGGACTCGAACCTCAGCTCGCGCAGGTGCTCGCTGTGCAGCGGGTCGAGGGCGAGCCCGCCGCCGCCGCGCACGCCCAGCCGCTCCAGCAGGGGGAACCTCGCCAGCAGCTCACCGATATGGGACTGCTCGATCCACGAGATCTCCGACTCCTCCATCACGATGTCGCCGATGAACAGCGAACGGACGTTCGGGAACCGGTCGGCGACGGAGGCCAGCGGCTTGAACGGCGCGCACTCCTCGTCCTCGTAGGACATGTTCCAGTAGCCGATGATGAGCGCGGTGACCTTCTCGGTGTCCACGTACTCCACGAAGCGCCCGAGCACCTCGGCGAACGCGGCGTCCTCGAAATGGGTGCCGACGTGCCAGGCGACGGAGTCGGCCTCGGGCAGCCCTTCGCGTTCGGTGTCCGGGCCGAAGCCGTGAACGGGCAGGCCGGCGTACTCGGTGAGGTGCTCGACGATCATGGGTCGCCTTTCCGATGTTTGGGACGGGACAGTCCTATCAGAGGCCGCCGACAACCCTCTCCCGATACGCGAAAGCCCCCCGGCCGGACAATCCGACCGAGGGGCTGACGAGGCGCGGATCAGGACGACGGCAGCACGGAGCCCCGGTACCTGTCCTGGATGAACTTCTTGACCTCGGCGCTCTGCAGCAGTTCGACGAGCTTCCTCACCTGCGGGTCGTTCTCCTCACCGGCCTGGGTGACGATCCCGTTGGCGTAGGGGTTGCCGGCGGCCCTCTCCAGCACGAGGGCGTCCTTGGCGGGGGTCAGCCCGCCTTCGAGGGCGTAGTTGCCGTTGATGACGGCCGCGTCGACGTCCTGGAGGGAGCGGGGGAGCTGGGCGGCCTCCAGCGCCTTGAACTTCAGGCCCTTGGCGTTGGCGGCGACGTCGCGTTCGGTGGCGTTGGCGCCCGCGCCCGGCTTGAGGGTGATCAGCCCGTTGTCGGCGAGCAGCTTCAGGGCCCGGGCGCCGTTCGTGGCGTCGTTGGGAATGGCCACGGTGGCGCCCTGCTTCAGCTCGTTCAGGGACGTGACCTTCTTGGAGTACGCGCCGAGCGGCTCCAGGTGGACCGGCGCGACGAACGCGAGCTTGACGCCCTTGGACTGGGCGAAGTCGTCCAGGTAGGGCTTGTGCTGGAAGTAGTTGGCGTCGAGGCGGCCCTCGTCGAGCGCGATGTTCGGCTGCACGTAGTCCGAGAACTCCTCGATCTCCAGCTTGAGCCCCTGGGGCCCGGCCAGCCGGTCCTTGACGAAGCCCAGGATCTCGGCGTGGGGCGACGGGCTGGCGCCGACCTTGAGCACGTCGTCGGAGCCGCCCGAGCCCTCGTCGGAGGAGCCGCAGGCGGTCAGCCCGAACAGCAGTCCGGCGGAGGCGACGGCGACGGTCAGTTTGCGAAGCACGACAAGTGCCCTTCTCTCTCGGTGAACGAAGAAATCAGCGGTGGCTCAGCCTGCGGGCGAGGAGGTCGCCGAGCATCTGGACGAGCTGGACGATGACGATCAGCACGACGACGGTGGCGACCATCACCCCGGTCTCGAAGCGCTGGTAGCCGTAGCGGTCGGCGAGGTCGCCCAGTCCCCCGCCGCCGATGGTGCCCGCCATGGCGGAGTAGCCGATCAGCGCGATCACGGTGACGGTCAGGCCCGCGACCAGCCCGGGCCGGGCCTCGCGGAGCAGCACCTTCCCCACGATCTGCCACCGGGAGGCGCCCATCGCCTGGGCGGCGGCCACGACCCCGGGGTCGACCTCCCGCAGCGAGGTCTCCACCAGCCGGGCGTAGAACGGGATGGCGGCGACGGTCAACGGCACGATGGCGGCATCGGTGCCGATGGTGGTGCCGACGACGGCGCGCGTGAACGGCAGGATCGCGACCATCAGGATGATGAACGGCAGCGAACGGCCGACGTTGACCACGGCCCCGAGCACCTTGTTGACCGGCGGGGCGGGCAGCAGTCCGCCGCGTTCGGTGAGCACCAGCAGCACGCCGAGCAGCACCCCGCCCAGCCCGGACAGCGCCGCCGACCAGACGGTCATCTGCAGCGTCTCCACCGTGGCGGTGCGCAGCAGCGGCGAGATCTCGTCCCAGGTCATGAGGCGGCCCCTTCGAGCGCGGTGTCCCGTCCGTGGACCTCGACGGTCAGCCCGGAGTCCCGGAGATGGGCGAGCTGGGCGGCGTTCACGTCGGGGTCGCCGGGCAGCTCGATGCGCAGCCGGCCGACCCGTAGGTCGCCGACCCTCTCGACGGCGCCGCCGAGGATGTTGACGTCGATGGAGTACCTGCGGGCCAGCTCCGACACGAACGGCCGGTCGGCGGCGTCGCCGACGAACGTCACGTCCACGGCGGTGGTCCCCGGCCGCGGCGTCGGTTCGGGCAGCGGGAACAGGCCGCGGGCGAGCTGCGAGCCGGGCCGCGTCAGCAGCTCGGCGATCGGCCCGGACTCGGCGAGCCGGCCGTCCCGCATGATCGCGGCCGAGTCGCAGATCCGCTTGACCACGTCCATCTCGTGGGTGATCAGCAGGATCGTCAGGCCCAGCTCCCGGTTGAGGGAGCGCAGCAGTTCCAGGATGGAGCCGGTGGTCTCGGGGTCGAGGGCGGAGGTCGCCTCGTCCGACAGCAGGACCCGGGGGCGGCCGGCGAGCGCGCGGGCGATGCCGACGCGCTGCTTCTGGCCGCCGGAGATCTGCGCGGGGTAGGCGCGGGCGTGCTCGGTGAGGCCGACCAGCTCCAGCAGCTCGGCGACGCGGGCCGCGCGTTCGCCGCGGGGCACGCCCATGACCTCGAGCGGGAACGCGACGTTGCCCGCCACGGTCCGGCCGGTGAGCAGCCCGAAGTGCTGGTGGATCATCCCGATGCCCTGTCGGGCGGCGCGCAGCTCGCGGCCGGACAGGGCGAGCAGGTCGCGGCCGTCGACCCTCACCCGACCGGAGTCGGGGCGTTCCAGCAGGTTGACGCACCGCAACAGGGTGCTCTTGCCGGCGCCGCTGCGCCCCAGCACCCCGAAGATCTCGCCTTCGCGGACCCGCAGGTCGACACCGTCCACGGCGGTCACGGTGCGACCGCGCGCACGGTACGTTTTTCGAAGTTTTTCTATCTGAATCACAGGAAATCATCCCGGAGGTCGGCGGCCCGGCGGCCCGGTCGGTCGGCTGGCGAACGGCCGGCGCGACGGCCGGCCGGCGGAGGGCGCACGCGGGCGCGCGTCCCGTCAGCAGGTCCCGGGCGGGTAGGGGGCGTGGCTCAGCAGGTGCAGTACGAAGATCATGTGCGGTGCGCTTCGACGAGGTCGGCTCTCGCTCGCTTCGGGGCGCGAGTCAGATGGGGGCCCTCAGTGGCTGCACATTCGACAACGGCACGTACACCCCATCGCCCGCGGAGCACGCGGGCGGCGCGTCGGGCATGGGCGTACGGCGGTCATGTCACGAGTGAAGCACACGAACACCCCTGTGGCCAAATCGGCACGTACCCGACAAAGCGCCCCCCGGCGCTCGGGGCTCCGGGTCAGATCCAGCCGCGGTCGCGCGCGACGCGGACGGCGGAGTGCCGGTTGTCGGCGGACAGCTTGATGACCGTCGACGACAGGTAGTTGCGGACCGTGCCCTCCGACAGCCCCAGGGAGCGGGCGATCCGGGAGATCGGGGAGCCGTCGGCGGCGGCGCGCAGGGCGTCCAGCTCGCGCGGGGTCAGCGGGCACTCCTCGGCGGCCAGCGCGTCGGCGGCCAACTGCGGGTCGATGTGGCGGGCGCCCCCCGCCACCTGCCGGATCACCCGGGCGAGCTGGGCCCCCGGGGTGTCCTTGCCGAGGAACCCCCGGACCCCGGCGGCCATGGCGCGCCGCAGGTTGCCGGGCCGGCCGTGCGCGGTGACCACGATCAGCCGGCAGCCGGGCAGGTCGCGGGACAGCCGTTCGGCCGCCGCGAGCCCGTCCATCCCCGGCATGTCGATGTCGAGCACCGCCACGTCGGGCCGCAGCTCGCGGGCGCGGGCGACGGCGTCGTCGCCCCGACCCACGTCGGCGACCACGTCGATGCCGTCCTCGGTCTCCAGCAGGAGCACCAGCGCCTCCCGGATGAGGAGGTGGTCGTCGGCCAGCAGCACCCGGATCATCCCGCCGCCCTCTGTCATCAAGGCCCCTTCTGCGGCACGGTGGCCGTCACCCGGAACGTCCCGTCGCCGAGGTGCCCGGCGGTGAACTCGCCGCCGGCGGCGGCGATCCGCTCAGAGAGCCCGACCAGCCCGCTGCCGCCCTCACCGGCGGCCCGGCGGCCGGCCCCGTCGTTGACGATCTCCAACCGTACGCCGTCCGCCGTGGCGCCCACCTCGATGCGGCATCGGGTGGCGGCGCTGTGCCGCAGCACGTTGGTGACCGCCTCGCGGGCCACCCAGCCCAACGGCTGGTGGACGTGCGGCGGCAGGTCGGGCAGCATCTCGGGCGGCTCACAGCCGATGCCCGCCGCCCGCAGCACCGCCGACGCCCCCTCCAGCTCGGCGCGCAGCGAGGTGGCGCGGTAGCCGCGGACGACCTCGCGGACGTCCCGGACGGAGTCGCGGGCCATCCGCTGGATCTCGGTCAGCTCCTTGCGGACCCGCGCCTGGTCGCGGTCGAGGTAGCGCTCGGCGACCTCGGCCCGCAGCGCGACCGCCTGGAGGCTGTGCCCGAGCACGTCGTGCAGGTCGCGGGCGAACCGCTGCCGCTCCTCCCCCACGGCGGCCCTGGCCAGCTCGGCACGGGCCTCCCGCAGCTCCTGGACGACGTGGAACATCCAGATCGACACGAACCCCGACAGTGCCGCGAACGGGAACCAGAAGAACTCGAACACCACGGTCAGCACATGGAACCCCAGCAACAGGCCGTAGCCGGAGATGCCGAGCGTGCCCGCGGCGGTCACGACGATGGCCTGGCGGAGCGGGAGAACGAGCGGGATGAGCCCGGCGGGCGCGATCAGCGAGGTCACCCAGGTGTCCCCCAGCGCCCCCGGCAGCGCGCAGGACAGCACGGTGACGACCACGAGGCCCACCCGGTGCAGGGCGTGGGTGCGGCGCATCAGGTTCTGCCAGAGCAACCGCCCGTACAGCACGAGCACGCCGCCCATGGCGATCACCGCGAACGCGATCCGGGCCGGGTCGCGGCGGGTCGCCAGCTCGTACCAGAGGGCGGGCAGCATCACGCCGCCCAACGTCACCAACGAGATCCCCACGATGGCGACGGCGATCACGAGGGTGGGGGGAATGCGCGGTTGCACGGGACCTGCCTTCGCCGCCGACGGACCGGGCGCCCCAGCCTACCCCCCGAATTCGACCACCATGCGCCGACATTTCCATTATGCGCGCCGAACAATTTCATGGGACGACTCACAGAAAGCCGCCTGTTGTTTGCTAATGTCACCCTGTCCGAATGACGGAATGGGCGGGAAAGGTACGGTGAGGGGCCATGACCGGGGCGGTCGCCGACGCGGGCGGGATCAAGGTCACCGAGGGCGATCGGCGATTCGCGGCGCTCAGTCGCGGGTTCAATCCCCGCTGGCGGGCGCGACCCGACTACATCCGGCTGGTGAGCGACGGCTCGCAGGTCAGGCACGCCCTGGAGGAGGCCGTCAACGAGCCGGTGGCCGACCCCGCGCGGCGGCGCATCACGGTCCGCTCCGGCGGCCACTGCTATGAGGACTTCGTCTGCGCCGACGACGTCCGGGTGATCATCGACATGTCGCTGATGGACCGGGTGCAGTACGACCCGGCCCTGGACGCGGTCTGCGTCGACGCCGGGGTGACCAACGGCGACCTGCGGCGCAAGCTGTTCCTCAAGACCGGTCGCGTGCTGCCGGGCGGCTCCTGCCCCTCGGTCGGGATCGGCGGGCACATCCCCGTCGGCGGCTTCGGGCTGCTGTCCCGCCAGCACGGCCTGACCGTCGACTACCTGTACGGGGTCGAGGTCGCCGTCGTCGGCGCGGACCGCCGGGTGCGGCTGGTGACCGCCACCCGCGACAGCCGCGACCGCGACCTGCGCCGGCTGTGGTGGGCGCACACCGGAGGCGGCGGCGGGAATTTCGGCATCGTCACCAAGTTCTGGTTCCGCGACCTTCCGCAGGCGCCCGAGAAGGTGCTCTTCACCGCCAGCGGATGGAAATGGAGCACGATCGACAAGGAGCGGTTCCGGCGCATCGTCCGCAATTTCGGCCGGTTCTTCGCGGAGCATCGCGGGCCGGGGCCCTACGATCCGCTGTTCGCCATCCTCCAACTCACCCACAGCAGCCAGGACAAGATCGGCCTCATCGTCCAGATCGACGCCGGCGTGCCGGACGCGGAGAAACTGCTGACCGACTTCCTCAACGCGATGAACGAGGGTGTCGGCGTCGATCGGCACGCGCTGTCGGAGGCGTACGGCGAGTACCCGGCGTTCACCGGCCTGCACGCCCCGATCATGCTGCCCTGGGACACCGTGGAGAAGCTGTTCGGCCCGGTCGACAATCTGCGGGCGGGCAAGCACAAGTCGGCGTACATGGTCGAGCCGCTGCCCGACGACCAGATCGACGCGCTGTGGGCCGGGCTGGCCGAGGACGCCGCGGGAGCCCGCCGCGACGCCGTCGTCCAGATCGACTCCTACGGCGGCGCGATCAACCGTCTGCGCCCGGGGCAGACCGCGGCACGACAGCGTTCGTCGATCCTCAAGCTGCAGCATCAGGTGTACTGGCCCATCGCCGAGAGCGGCGAGGGTCATCTCCGGTGGATCCGCACCCTCTACCGCAACATGTACCGGCGCACGGGCGGGGTGCCCCTGCCCCTGGCCGAACAGCCCGGGAGCCCGGTCACCGACGGCTGCTACATCGGCTACCCGGACGTCGACCTCGGCGACCCCGAGTGGAACACCTCGGACGTGCCCTGGCCCGCGCTCTACTACGGCGAGGACTACGCCGTGCTGCGCCAGGTCAAGGACCGCTGGGATCCGCTGAACATCTTCCACCACCGCCAGTCGGTCGAGCCCCTACGGCACTCCGGCGACGGTGCTGCGGAACCGGGCCCGATAGGCGGAGGGGGTCACGCCCAGATGCCTGAGGAAGGCCCGGCGTAGCGACTCGTCGGACCCGAGCCCGGAGCGCCGGGCCGCCCCGGTGACGGTCTCCCCGGACTCCAGGAGCGCCTGTGCCGCCTCCACCCGGAGCGCCTCCACGTGAGCGGCCGGGGTGGTGTCGACGCCATCGCGGAACAGCCGCGTCAGGTGCCGGACGCTCACCCCGGCCCTGCCCGCCATGGCGGGCAGGGAGTGGTCGGCGGCGGGGTCGGCGGCGATCCCGTCGAGCACGGCGCGCAGCACGTCGTGCCGGGGCCGGGGCGTCCGGGAGGCCACCGAGAACTGCGACTGGCCTCCCGGGCGCTGCAGGAAGACCACGAGGTCCCGGGCCACCTCGCGGGCCAGGCCGGGGCCCTCGTCCTGCTCGACCATGGCCAGCGCCAGGTCGATGCCCGCGGTCACCCCGGCGGAGGTCATCAGACGACCGTCGCGGACGTAGATCGCGTCGGGCTCGACGGCGACGGCCGGATGGCGGCGGGCGAGGGCCTCGGCGTGCCGCCAGTGGGTGGTGGCCCGCCTGCCGTCCAGCAGACCCGCCTCGGCCAGCGCGAACGCCCCGGTGCACACGGAGGCGACCCGCCGGGAGACGTCCGCGAGCGCGGTGACCCCCTCCACCAGCCCCGGCACCGGCCGGACGGGCAGGTCGGGGGAACCGGGCACCACGACGGTGTGGGCGGCCCTCACATCCGCGAGGGCCGCGTCCGTGAGCAGACGGGTGCCCGCCGAGGTGGTCACCGCTCCCCCACCGGGCGAGCACAGGGTCAGCCGGTACGAGCCGCCCAGCCGCGACGCCGTGCTGAACACCTCCAGCGGGGCGGTCACGTCCATCAGCCGTACGCCGTCGTAGGCGACGATCACGATGTCCATGACGGTCAGCCTATGTCCATATCCGAGGGGTGCATGTCCGGATGGACATGGCGGCCGGGCCGGCGGCGCATCCATGATCAGGGGAGACCGATCACCACGGAGGCCCGCCATGACCCGTCCCCCCGTCCCGCCGTTCAGCGCGGAGGACGCCCGCGCCAAGGTGCAGGCCGCCGAGGACGCCTGGAACACCCGCGACCCGCAGCGGGTGGCGCTCGCCTACACCCCCGACTCGACCTGGCGGAACCGCGATGTGTTCATCACCGGCCGGGACGAGATCGTGGCCTTCCTGACCGACAAATGGGAACGCGAGCTGGACTACGCCCTCCGCAAGGAGCTGTGGGCCCACGGCGACGACCGGATCGCCGTGCGCTTCCAGTACGAGTGGCGCGACGCCTCCGGCCGCTGGTGGCGCAGCCACGGCAACGAACTCTGGGAGTTCGACGCGGAGGGCCTCATGCGGCGGCGCGAGGCGAGCATCAACGACGTCGCCATCGCCGAGGCGGACCGCCGCATCCACGGCCCCAGGCCCGCCGCCGAGCACGGCCGGCCGTTCCCCCTGCGGTGACGCGCGCCTCCTAGGCGGCGCGCAGGCGGACCGAGTCGTCTCCGGTGATGAGACGCCCCGCGTCCAGGACACCGACGCGGTCCGCGCCGCGCGCCTCCTGCGGGTCGCACGTCGCCAACAGCACGGTCGTCCCCCCGTGGGCCAGCTCCCGCACGGTGGTGCGGACCTGGCGGGCGTCGCCGCCGGTGAGCCCCGTGGTGGGCTCGTCCAGGAACAGCACGTCCGAGCGCCCCATCAGGGCCAGCGCCAGGTCGAGCCGCCGCCGGGCCCCAGGCCCGAGCCGTTCGAACGGCGTGCCGGACAGCCCGGACAGGCCCACCCGGTCCAGCACCTCGTCCGCCCCCAGCGGGTCCAGCGTCCAGCGCCGCCAGGTCTCGACGACCTCGGCCACGGTCAGCCCGGGGAAGAGGCCGCCCTCGCGCCACACGCCGCCCGCCCCGCCTCGCGCGTAGGGGTCGATGCCCGCCACCCGCACCGTCCCCGCAAGAGGGCGCCGGTCACCCGCGACCGTCTCCAACAGCGTCGTCTTGCCCGAGCCGTAGCGGCCGAGGAGCGCGTACACGGTGCCGCGCGGGACGGTGAACGAAGCCCCGCGTACGGCGTCGGCACCCCCGCGCCCGGCGGTCAGATCGCGTACCTCGATCACATTCCTGCTCATGACGTCCATGCTCGCCGCCGGGGGCCCCGCCGTGCAGTCACGCGCGTCAGGAACGTTCCGTTACAAATGTCAGTGTCAGACCCGTACGAGCACCTCAGGGGAGAGATCCGCGGGGCGCGCGTGACCGGCGAGCATCATGGTGACCTCCAGCTCCGCCATGAAGCAGCGCAGCACGTGCCTGACGCCCGCCTCGCCTGCGAGCCCGAGCCCGTACGCGTAGGGGCGGGCCAGGAAAACGGCCTGCGCGCCCAGGGCGAGCGCCTTGACGGCGTCCGCGCCGGTGCGGACGCCGCTGTCGAACAGGACCGTGGCCTGACCCCCGATGGCGTCCACCACTCCGGGGAGCGCGTCGAGGGAGGCCACCGCGCCGTCCACCTGACGACCGCCGTGGTTGGACACGACGACCCCGTCCATTCCGGCGTCCACGGCACGACGCGCGTCGTCGGGGTGCTGGATGCCCTTGAGGACGATGGGCCCATCCCAGTGCTCGCGCAGGAACGCGAGGTCGTCCCAAGTCAACGACGGGTCGCCGAAGTTGGCGGCCCAATGCAGGAGCGCCATCTGCACGTTGTCGTTGGTGACCGGGCCGCCCACGGCCTTCTGGAACACCGGGGCGGTGAAGTAATTGGCGACCCCGACGCCGCGCAGGAACGGCAGGTAGGCGACGTCCAGGTCGCGGGGCCGCCATCCCAGCGCGAACGTGTCGAGGGTGACGACCAGCGCCGTGTACCCCGCCGCCTTGGCCCGGCCCATGAAGCTGGCGGCAAGCTCCCGATCCTTGGGCCAGTAGAGCTGGTACCAGCGGGGCGCGCCGTCGCCGCTCGCCTCGGCCACGTCCTCGATGCTCTGGGAGGCGGCCGTGCTGAGGACGATGGGCACGCCCAGGTCCGCGGCGGCCCGGGCCACGCCGGACTCGGCGTCCGGGTGCACGATGGACAGCACTCCGATGGGGGCGAGCAGCACCGGGGCGGGCATCCGGGTGCCCAGCACCTCCACCGCCATGTCCCGCCGGGACACGTCCCGGAGCATGCGCGGCATGATGCGCCAACCTCGGAAGGCCGCGAGGTTGGCCGCCGCGGTGGCCTCCGCGCCCGCCGAGCCCGCCACGTACCCGAACGCCTCGGGCGGCAGCCGCAGCCGCGCCGCCTCCTCCAACCCGGCCGGATCGGTGGGCAGACCGGGCCGGACGTCGCCGAGCCCGTTCAGGTAGATCTCGTTCTGGAAATCGGCGAGCGAGCCCATCGCAACCTCCATCTGCAGGTCCGTCGGCCGGTCCGCGGACGACGCCTCAATGTCCCATGCCCGTTCCGATCACGGCACGCCGCACGGTCCGGCCTAATCTGTCCCCGGGACCGGCAACAATGTGGGCATGGCACGACGCGGATCCCCAGCCCCTCCCCCGCCGGACTTCGAAGAGAACATCGTCGACGTCGACGTCTCCGAGGAGATGCGGGGCAGTTTCCTCGAGTACGCGTACTCGGTCATCTACAGCCGGGCGCTGCCCGACGCCCGCGACGGGCTCAAGCCCGTCCAGCGCCGGATCCTCTACTCGATGAACGAGATGGGGCTGCGGCCGGACCGGGGCCACGTCAAGTGCGCCCGCGTCGTCGGTGAGGTGATGGGCAAGCTGCACCCGCACGGCGACAGCGCCATCTACGACGCGATGGTGCGGATGGCGCAGCCGTGGGCCATGCGGATGCCGCTCATCGACGGCCACGGCAACTTCGGCTCCCTCGGCGGCGACGACATGCCCGCCGCCATGCGGTACACCGAGGCCCGGATCTCTCGCGAGGCGATGCTGCTGGTCGGCTCCATCGAAGAGGACACCGTCGACTTCCGGCCCAACTACGACGGCCAGGAGCGCGAGCCCGAGGTGCTCCCGGCCGCCTTCCCGAACCTGCTGGTCAACGGCGCCTCCGGCATCGCCGTCGGGATGGCCACCAACATGGCCCCGCACAACCTCGGCGAGGTGATCGCCGCCGCCCGGCACCTGATCGACAACCCCGACGCCACCCTCGAGGACCTGATGCACTTCGTGCCGGGTCCCGACCTGCCGACCGGCGGCCGGATCGTGGGGCTCGACGGCATCCGCGACGCGTACGCCACCGGCCGGGGCATCTTCCGCACCCGCGCCACCGTCCAGATCGAGAACGTCACACCCCGCCGCAAGGGCCTCGTGGTCACCGAGCTGCCGTACGGCGTGGGCCCCGAGCGCGTCGTCGCCAAGATCAAGGACCTGGTCAACGCCAAGAAGCTGGCCGGGATCGCCGATCTGAAGGACCTCACCGACCGCACGGTGGGCCTTCGGCTGGTCATCGAGGTCAAGAACGGCTTCAACCCCGAGGGCGTCCTCACCGAGCTGTACCGGCTCACGCCCATGGAGGAGACGTTCGGCATCAACAACGTGGCGCTGGTCGACGGCCGGCCGCGCACGCTGGGCCTGCGCGACCTGCTCCAGGTGTACGTCGACCACCGCATCGAGGTGGTCCGCCGCCGCAGCGCGTTCCGCCGCAGGAAGCGCGAGGACCGGCTGCACCTGGTCGACGGCCTGCTGATCGCCCTGCTCAACATCGACGAGGTCATCCGGGTCATCCGGGAGAGCGACGACTCCGCCCAGGCCAAGCAGCGGCTGATGGAGGTCTTCGAGCTGTCGGAGATCCAGGCCCAGTACATCCTGGACACCCCGCTGCGCCGCCTCACCCGCTTCGACCGTCTGGAGCTGGAGAAGGAGAAGGAGCAGCTCGCCAAGGAGATCGCCCGGCTGACCGCGATCCTGGAGTCCGAGCGCAAGCTGCGCGGCGTGGTCTCCAAGGAGCTGGGCGAGGTCGCCAAGGAGTTCACCACCCCGCGCCGCACCGTGCTGCTGGAGGCGTCTGGCCAGACCGCCGCCACCGCGGTGCCGCTCGAGGTCGCCGACGACCCGTGCCACGTGCTGCTGTCGTCCACCGGCCTGATGGCGCGCACCTCCACCGCCGACCCGCTGCCCGCCGAGGGCGCGCGCGCCCAGCACGACGTGCTGGTCTCGGTGGTCCGCGCCACCGCGCGCGGCGAGGTCGGGGTGGTCACCTCCGCCGGCCGCATGATCCGGGTGGAGGTGCTGGACCTGCCCACCCTGCCGCCCACGGCCGGGCCCCCGTCGCTGGCGGGCGGCGCCCCGGTCGACGAGTACGCCAGCCTGGCGGAGGGCGAGACCGTCGTGGGCCTGGGCGCGCTGACCGGCGAGGGGCCGGGTCTGACGCTCGGCACCGAGCAGGGCGTGGTCAAGCGCGTGGTCCCCGACTATCCGAGCCGCGACGAGTTCGAGGTCATCACGTTGAAGGACGGCGACCGCGTGATCGGCGCCGTCGAGCTGACCTCCGAGGATCACGACCTGGTGTTCATCACCACCGACGCCCAGATGCTCCGCTACACCGCCGCCAACGTCCGCCCGCAGGGCCGGGCCGCCGGGGGCATGGCGGGCATCAAGCTGACGGCCGGGGCCCGCGTGGTCTGGTTCGGCGTCGTCGACCCCGGCCGGGAGTCCCGCGTCGTCACCGTCTCCGGCTCCTCGTCGGCCCTTCCCGGCACCCAGACCGGGGCCATCAAGATCGCCGATTACGCCGACTTCCCGGCCAAGGGCCGTGCCACCGGCGGCGTCCGCTCGCACCGCTTCCTCAAGGGCGAGGACACCCTCCTCCAGGCGTGGGCGGGCCCCGTCCCCCTCCGCGCCACCGCCGCCAACGGCCGCCCCCTCGAGATCACCGCCGAACCCGGCCGCCGCGACGGCTCCGGCGAACGCCTCCCCACCCGCCTCTCCGCCATCGGCGGCCCCATCGGCCCGGTCACATCCCCTTCCGTGCCCGACGCCGACCCGTCGGAGGGCTGACCCCGCCCCGGCTCCGGTGCTTCCCACCCGGGGAGCACCGGCGGGCCGGCCCGGGGAACGACATGTCGCCGATCGGCGAGGCGGGTCCCGGTGCTCCCGGCCCAGGAGCACCGTCCCCCTGGGCACTCGACGACCGGCGGGTCGCGGTGTTCGCCGTTCACGGGGCACCGGGACGTAAGCGGCGTAACATCACAAGCCGGACCAACGAATTCCAGGCGTCCCGGCCCTTCCGCCGCCGGTGACGTCCATGCCCGCAGACGAGGAGTCGCGCCGTGGCCGATGCCCCACCCGAGCCCGCGATCAACACCACCGTGCCGCATTCGGCCCGGGTGTGGAACTACTTCTTGGGCGGCAAGGACTTCTATGACGTCGACCGCGCGGCCGGCGAGCAGTATCAGCGGTCGTTCCCCGAGATCATCGACATCGCCCGCACCGACCGCGCGTTCCTGGGCCGGGCGGTGCGGCACCTGGCCGGTGAGGCGGGGATCGACCAGTTCCTGGACATCGGCACCGGGCTGCCCACGATGGACAACACCCACGAGGTCGCCCAGCGGGTGAACCCCGCCGCACGGATCGTCTACGTCGACAACGACCCGCTCGTCCTCGTCCACGCGAGGGCCCTGCTGGCGAGCAGGCCGGAGGGCGCGTGCGACTACATCGACGCCGACCTGCGCAGCCCCGACCACATCCTCGCCGAGGCCGCCCGGACGATCGACCTGAGCCGGCCGGTCGGGATCATGCTGCTGGGGATCCTGCACTTCGTCCCCGACTACGACGAGATCCGCGGCATCGTGCGGCGACTGCTGGACGCGGTGCCCTCCGGCAGCCACCTCGCGCTCACCCACTCCACCTTCGACTTCGGCGGACCCGAGACGGCGAAGGCCAACGCCGAAGCCCAGCGCGAGTACAACGACCGCGCCGCCGACCAGCTCACACCGCGCACCCACCACGAGGTGATGGGCTTCTTCGAGGGCCTGGACCTGCTGGACCCGGGCCTGGTCTCGATGTCGCGCTGGCGCCCCGAGGCCGTGCCCTGGGGCGAGCCCGCCGAGGTCTCCGGCTACGCCGGAGTCGGCCGCAAACCCTGACGCCCGGGCCGCCGTGTCAGGGACTCCCCGGGCGACTCCTTCGGCACGTCGCCCTACCGTGTCCAGCCCGCCACGCCGCCCCTGCGTCTCGTGGCCTGATGCGGTCAGACGACCGGGGCGCCTCGCCCATGGCCCGAGGATGAGGTCGTCGAAGATCCCTCAACGAAAGGCAGCGGATGAAGGTCGCGTTCTTCGGTGACGTCCATGGCTGCGCCCTGCACGCGCTCGCGGCGGCGATCCGGCTGCAGCGACATCGCGGCGTCCGGCTCGACGCCCTCGTGCAGGTGGGGGACCTGGGCGCGTACCCGTCGGCCGAGCGATGGGACGGGTCCAGTCGCCGCTTCGCCGTGGAGAACCCGGCGCAGCATGACTTCTTCCGGCTGCTCGATCCCTCGCCGCCGCTGGCCGACGCCGTACGGGCCGCGCTTGAAGAAGTGCCCCCGTTCGTGTTCCTCAGCGGCAACCACGAGGACCACGAGTGGCTGGAGGCGCTGCACCGGGCGGCGGACTCCCCCGTCGTGACCTCGGTCGACCCGCTGGGCGTCTTCCGCCATGTGGCCTGCGGGAACGTCATCGAGGTCGCCGGGCTCAGGACGGCCTTCCTCGGGTTGATCGAACTGCCGGGCCGCATGGACCTCGACCCGGACGCGTACGCCCGGCTGCTCGACATCGAGCCCGGCGGCGTCGACGTCCTGATCACGCACGATGGCCCGTACGGCATGAACGAGTATCGCGGGGTCGTCCAGGGGTCACCGAAGCTGTCCGCGCTCATCGAGCGGCTTCGGCCGCGTCTGCACGTCGGCGGCCACTATCACCACGAGAACGGGCCGCGAAGGTACGGGCCGACGGTCTCCTACGCCCTCGCGCAGCTCGTGCCCCCGTGGCGCGGCGGAGACTCCGGGCAGGAGGCCCCTCCGCCGCGCATCGCGCCGGGGAGCATCGGCCTGCTCGACACCGAGACCCTCGACTTCGAGTACGTCGACGACCCGTGGCTCGCCGACGACCTCGACCTCGGCGGGCTGCTCACCGCCCGCTGACGGTCACACGTCCCTGGGCAGGCCCGGCATCGTCGCCGTGTCGAGCACGATCGCGAACGGCTCCGGCAGCTCCACCTTGCCGCCGAACGGCACCGACTCCGCCCGCAGGTAACCCTTCGGGCTGGGCGCGGACAGCAGCGTGACCAGCGCCTCCCGGGGGTCGATCATCAGGTAGAGCGGGATCCCGCTGCGCGCGAAGCTCGGCGTCTTGACCTCGTAGTCGTCCCGTCGGCTGAACGGCGAGACCACCTCGACCGCCAGCCGGACCTGCGCCGCGGGGATCGTCCACTCGCCGTCCGAGGACTCGTCCACCCGGCTGACCAGCAGGTCCGGCTCGACCCGTTCGTCCGTCGCGGGCAGCTCCACCACGCCGCGGGCCAGCAGGTCCCAGCTCCGGTCACCGGCGAGCTCGGCGAGCGCCAGCGTCAGCCAGGTCACGATGCGGTTGTGCAGCCGGATCGGCGCGGGGCTCACGACGATGCGCCCTTCGAGCAGCTCCACCCGGTGACCGGGGATGTCGAGCGACGCGTAGACCTCCTGGAGCGTGGGGGATTCGCCGTCCCCGTCCGTTCCGCGAGCCGGTTCCCAGGCCACCGCCAGGACCATGTCTCCACCATCCCCTGTTCTCCCGTCATCAGCCCGTATTGGCTTGCGCACGGAGCGTATCCAGGGGAACGGTGACGCGTGGGGCGAATCCCGCTATCGCCGGGGGCGCGACCCCGTGGACGGGTGTGGTCAGCACTCCCCGGGCGGCGGCGTCGGCCAGACCACCGAGTGCTGGTGCCGGTACTGACGCCGCAGGTCGACGGGGGCGCCCGTGATCGCCTTGCGACGCCGAAGCTCCGCCCAGTAGGCCGGATCGAGGTAGAGGGCGGGGTTCCAGAGCGACTGGGTCTGTTCGTTCCGCGGCCCCAAGTAGAGCAGCGCGTCGGCGATCGCGCCGAACGCGATGCCGCAATCGCCGGGCAGGTAGTGGAACTCGCTGGAGTCGGCCGTCTCCAGCCAGGTGCCCTGGGCGGGGATGACCGCCCGCCGGGGGTGCGACGCGAGGCGCGGGTGACCGCCGGACAGGATGACGTACGCGCGCTGCCCCGTCTGCTGCTCGATCAGCGGGATCCCGCCGCCCCCTTCCGCTCCGGGCGGCGCGTGCATGACGTGTCTGCTGCCGTAACAGACCAGGGCCCGGCGTCCCTTGTCGAGCACCTCCCTTTTGAGGACCGACGCCATGTGCCCGTCCCGGTCGTCGAAGGCGCGCACGTCCTCTTTCGTGGTCACCCGGGCCCAGTCGATCGGCGGGTCACCGAGCAGCACCCGCATCCGCTCGTTCTCCGGAAGCGCCCAGTTGGCCGCTCGGACGGTGCGGAAGAACTGCTCGTACATGGGCGCGTCCAGGGTGGCCACGGGCGATTGCGTGGTGTTGCGCCACACGAGGCGCAGGTCAGGGTCCTCGACGGCCGCCCCGTCCGTGAACCGATCCATGGTCGGCTGGTAGAGCGCGTTGCCGAACTCCACCACGATGTCGTCGACCACCTCGGGCAGCCGGGGATCGAGCAGCAGCGTCTGCAACGCGTCGTGATGCTCCTGCTGCCCGTGAACCTCGCCGATGGCCACCACCCGATGCCGCCGGAACGCCGCGACGACGGCGTCCGCGAGCCCGTGCCCCCTCCGCGCCGCGCTCGCACTCGCCCCCGGTACGCCCGCGAGCGCGGCGGCTCCGACGGCACCGACCCCGGTGGCGGCCATCATCGTGCGACGTGTCAACTTCCGCTCTGTCATGCCGTCCGTTGTACGCACGACGCGATAACAGGCCCGGAACGACCACCGTCACACCGCTGTTACCTCACGCCGATGCCGAACTCCTCGATGACGAGACTCACGGCCTCGTACAGATCGGCAACGGCCTCATCCGGGGTGTCCCCGACGCCGTGCGCGCCCCCACTGGGGAAGGAGGCGTGCGCACCCCAGGTGCCGTCGTCCTCCTGCTCAAGCTCATAGGGGACCTGGACGATCTGCTTCAGGGCGCCGGATTCGCGCCGTCACCCCGAAGGTCGACGGTGAGAAGGCGGATGTCTTCGGCGGAGAACACCAGATGCGGCCCGCCCGGGTCCTTGGAGTCCCGCACGCCGATCACTCCCTTGACGTTGGCGAGCTCCACACAGTTCTGGTCCAGCCCTTGGCTGTAGGAACTCCTGCGCCACGGCACGTCTTTGAACATGTTGGGATGCCTCATGGCGTCAACGTACGTCGGCGGGGCGTACCTGACTAGGCGTCGGGCTGGTCGGCGGCACGCACGCCTCCGATGAAGGCGCGTACATCCTTGAGAGAGAACGCCAGATGCGGTCCGTCGGGATCCTTGGAGTCCCGAACGCCGATCACCCCGCCGACCCGTGCCAGTTCCACGCAGTTCTGCGTCTCCGCCTGGCTTCGTGTGCTCTTGCGCCATCGAGCGCCGTTCAACACAGATGAGGGATTCATGGCTCCTACTGTAGTTCCCGCATCCTGCGCCGGAGATAGTCATTCGTATCTGCCGGTGACAGAGCCATCGCGTTGAGGTGCCGGAACGAGAGTGCATGACGGTTCACGTCGTCCGGGTCGTCCAGGTAGAGCTCATGCCGCCCGGACTCCAGATAGACGAGGCTGGGGTCCTCTGCGAACTCGAGGATCACAAAAGATCCAGACATCGCCGGGTGGAGACCGGCGCTGAGCATCAACACCTGAACGTTGACGTGTGCCGTCTCCTGAGCGTCGACAAGTCTTTGCAACTGTTCGCACCGATCAGTCTCGGAGCCGAAGGGACGCAGCACTGCAGCTTCGTCAATGACGACCCACAGGTGCAGCGGGTCAGCGTGCTCCAACACTCGCTGCCGTTCCATGCGCAACTCAACCCGGCGAGCGACCTCGGCAGAATCCCACAAGCCTCTGGCACTGATGAGCGCCTCCGCGTATGCCGGTGTCTGAAGAAGGCCAGGGATCGTGGACTGTTCGTAGCTCAGGACCCGTGACGCCTCTTGCTCGAACCCCGTGTACGTGGGGTTCTGGAAGATGTCCTGGTAGCCCGCCCACCAGCCGCGTTCGCGGGAGTCGCGGGTGAGCTGGAGGAGGGTCTCGCGGCGTTCGGGGTCGGTGACGCCGTAGACCTCGAGCAGGGCCTTGATGTCCTGGACGCTCGGGCGGCGCCAGTCGTTGTTCTCGATGCGGGAGAGCTTGCCCTTGCTCCATTCGAGTTCACGACTGACCTGGTCGGCGACCATGCCGGCGCTTTCGCGGAGGGCGCGCAGTTCGCGGGAGAGCCTGCGGCGACGGACGGTCGGACGGGGGCGCTGCTCGGTCATGGCGTCGACCTCGTGAGAGTTGCCGGGAACTGGATGTACAACCTCATGTTGGACTGATTCCAAGGTTGGGGTTGTGAATTCGAAGGTGCGGCACGACGATGATGGTAACCCTCCGCACCCGGGTCGTGTCGGTGAATCACCGAGATCGGGTGCGTTCCGCCGGACCTGAGGAGAATCGTCGTGATCAGTGCTCGTCCCTGCGAGATCCCGATGGGCGGCGCATGCGTGTGGGCGCTGCCCGGCGACGCGAGCATCGCCGCACGCGCCCGCCAACTGCTGGTCGATGCCCTGCGGGCCCTCGCGTTCCCCCGCGCGGAGGTCGAGAACGGGCGGCTCGCGGTGAGTGAGCTGGCCACCAACGTGTTCCAGCACGCGCGACCCGTCCTCTACCGGGGTCCGCTCGGCACGATGGTCCCGCCCGAGCTGTGGATGTGGGCGCGCTCGTACCCTCGGCGGGAGCTGGTGGTGACGGTGTTCGACGCGTGCCGCGAGCGCGTACCCGCCACCAAGGGCGCGGACGCGCTGGCGGAACGAGGCCGGGGACTGGGCCTGGTGGCGGAGGTCAGCGCGGGCTGGGGCAGCCACCCGTCCCGTTCGATGCTGAACAACCGGCCGCTCCCGGGCAAGACGGTGTGGTTCACGCTCCCGCTCCCCGATCCGTGGCCGGGAACGGCCCGCCTGGCGGCCCCCGCGCATTCGGCGGCACGACTCACCGCGACGTTGGCCCGGCGCGGGGTGCAAGGGGTCATCACGACGCACGCCAAGGGCGTCTCCCTCGTGTCGGCCCCCTGCGGCGTCAACGTCACGATGGAGCCGAGAGCCCTCGCCTACCTAGAACATGACGGCACACGCGTCCAGCGGCCCCTGACCGACCTGTACGACGTGTGCGAGCACATCGTCCGCCGTACCGAACTCCTCGGCCTGCGGCTTCCCCGCCGGTGACGCACCGGCCGCCCCCGGTTACGATCATCTTCCCTGGGGCTGATCGTCTCACCGTCGCGGAGGCCGCATGCCGTCCCGTCGCGCGACCACCGTCGCCGCCACCACCACGTCCCCCGCATGGGCGACGCCACCCCGCCCCACGCGACCGCCATCACCACCAACCCCACGAACGACGCCACCGCGCCCCACGCGACCACCGTCGCCGTCGCCGCGTCCCCCCGTATGAGCGGCGCCACCACACCGCGCGCGACCACCGTCGCCGTCGTCGCCGCGTTCGCCCTGGTAGGTGGCGGCACCGTCGCGCACGCGGCGGCGGCCCCTCAGAGCGCCGGGACGGTGCTCAGCGCCACGCCCCTGCCCCCGGCGCTGTGGATCCCGGGTACGGGTCGGGCCTATCGGGTCACCTACCTGTCCCCCGGCCCGTCCGGGAGGCTCCTGCCGACGACCGGCGCGATCTTCATCCCGAAGGGCGCGCGCGAGGATCGCCCCGTGGTCTCGTGGGCGCACGGGACGGTCGGCCTCGGCGACTCCTGCGCGCCCTCGTCCGCCGGGCGGTCGCAGCGGGACCTCACCTACCTGGCGCACTGGATGTCGCAGGGGTACGCCGTCGTGTCGACCGACTACTCGGGCCTCGGCGGACCCGGCGTCCACCCCTACCTCGACGGGCGGACGGCCGGGCGGAACGTGACCGACATGGTCCGCGCCGCCCGCCGCGTCGATCGTTCGCTGAGCCGGCGATGGGTCGCCATCGGGCAGTCGCAGGGCGGGCACGCGGCCCTCGTCACCGCCTCGCTGGCGACCCGGTACGCCCCGGACCTGGACTTTCGTGGGGCGGTGGCCACCGGGGCGCCGTCCAACCTGGCCGCCGTGTTCTCGTTGGCGGGGCCGTACCTGCCGAGGATCCCGTTCGCGGCGACGTACACCACCTACCTGCTGGCGGGGCTCAAGGCCGCGCGGCCGGGCTTCGACGTCGACCGGTACCTGACCGCCGAGGGGCGGGCGGCGGTGCGCGACGCCGAGACCCTCTGCTACGCCGACCAGACCAGGCGGATGGCGGGGCTGAGCATCGCCGATCTGCTGAGCCGGACGCTGCTCGACCCCGCCTTCCGGTCCACGGCCAAGGACGTCACCGACGTCCCGGTGAAGGGGTACGACCGGCCGTTGTTCATCGCGCAGGGCACCCGGGACACCGACGTCCCCCTCCCGCTGTCGTGGAAGCTCGTCGGCGACCTCACGGCCCACGGGGTGCGGCACGTCTACCGGGTGTACCCGGGCTCCGACCACAGCGCCACGATGGCCGCCTCCCTGCCGGACACCACGCCCTTCGTGGCCCGCCTCTTCCGCTGAGCGGGGCTCTGGGAGGATGGCGGCATGGCCATCGCTTCGTTCATGGTGCCCCTCGGGACGCCCGCGCCCGACTTCACGCTGCCGTCCGTCGCGGGCGGCACGGTCGCGCTGGGCGATCTCGCCGGGCCGCCCGCGCTGCTGGTGATCTTCCTTTCCAACCACTGTCCGTACGTCAAGCGCATCGAGTCCGCGCTGGGGTCGGTCCTCGCCGGGTACGACCCGAAGGACCTCGCCACCGTCGCGATCTGCAGCAACGACGTCGTCAACTACCCCGACGACGGCCCCGAGTTCCTGCGCGAGCAGGCCGACCGGGCCGGGTTCACCTTCCCCTACCTGGTGGACGAGTCGCAGGAGGTCGCGAAGGCGTACCGGGCGGCCTGCACCCCCGACTTCTTCCTGTACGACGGCGAACGGCGGCTCGCCTACCGGGGCGAGTTCGACGCCGCCCGGCCGCGCAACGACGTGCCGTCCGACGGGGCGAGCCTGCGGGCCGCGATCGACCGGGTGCTGGCCGGGGACCCCGTGCCCGAGCCGCACACGCCGAGCCTCGGTTGCGGCATCAAGTGGAAGGCGGGCAACGACCCCGTCTGACCCTTCCGGCCCGACGGACAGGGCCTCGTGCGCCCGCGGGCCCGGCGGCATAAGATCATCGCCACCGGCCCCGCGGGGGCGCCATCCGCGAACGAGGGACTGCCGTGGCAGACGAGCAGGCACCGGTGGGCGTGGACGTCACCACGCCCAACATCGCACGCATCTACGACTACTTCTTGGGCGGCAAGGACAACTACGCCACCGACCGGGCCGCCGCCGAACAGATCATGAAGTCGGTGCCCGAGGCCCCCGCGTCCGCCCGCGCCAACCGGGCGTTCCTGACCAGGGCCGTGCGGTTCCTGGCGGGTGAGGCCGGTGTGCGCCAGTTCGTCGACGTCGGGGCCGGGCTGCCCACGCAGGGCAACGTCCACGAGGTCGCGCGCGGCGTGAACCCGGACGCCCGCGTGGCCTACGTCGACAACGACCCGATCGTGCTCGCGCACGCGCGGGCGCTGATGGTCGAGGACGAGGGTGTCGCCGTCGTCCAGGGCGACCTGCGGCGGCCGGAGGAGATCCTCGCCGACGAGCGGCTGCGCCGGCTGATCGACTTCCGGGAGCCCGTCGCGGTCCTGCTGGTGGCGATCCTGCACTTCATCGGGGACGACGAGGACCCGTTCACGATGGTCGCCCGGCTGCTCGACACCCTCCCCGCCGGGAGCCATCTGGTGATCTCCCACGGATACGAGGGCGGCATGGACGGGGGCGCGTCGGAGCGGGCCCAGAGCGTCTACCGTCGCTCGACCTCGTCGATCCACTCCCGCGACCCCGAGCAGGTCGCCCGGTTCTTCGGGGGCTGGGAGATCCTCGACCCCGGCGTCGTGTGGATCTCCCAATGGCGCCCCACCCCCGACGACGCGATGGCCGACCCCTCCGTCACCCACTTCCTCGGCGCCGTCGGCAGGACCCCGCAGGGCTGACGGCCCCGCCAGGGGTTCGCGTCAGCGCAGGGTGACCGTGGTGGGCAGGCTGGCGAAGCCCCGCACGTTCGGCGAGTGGACCCGCCGCGCGGCGGCCTCGTCCACCTCGAAGCCGGTGACGTGGGCGGCCAGCTCCTCCAG
This sequence comes from Thermomonospora umbrina, assembly GCF_003386555.1. GTDB lineage: Bacteria > Actinomycetota > Actinomycetes > Streptosporangiales > Streptosporangiaceae > Thermomonospora > Thermomonospora umbrina. The sequence continues at coordinate 954,096 of NZ_QTTT01000001.1, forward strand.
GGCCACCCGCGCCTCCAGCCGGGCCAGACCGGCGCCCAGACAGTAGTGCCGTCCGACGCCGAACGCGACCTTGGCCGAGGTGTCCCGGTCGAGGTCGAGACGGTCCGGATCGGGGAACACGCGGGGGTCGCGGTTCGCGGAGCCGATCAGCAGCAGCACCCGCGCCTCCGGCGGGACGGCCACGCCGTGCAGGGTGAAGCCGTCCACCGCCGTCCGGGCGATGCCCTGGGAGGCGGGCTCCAGCCGGAGCGTCTCCTCGATCCAGTCCTCGATCCGGGCGAACGCCGCCGCCGGCCGGTCGAGGTGCCGCCAGGCGCAGTGCCAGGCGTTCCCGATCAGGTTGGCGGTCGTCTCGTTGCCCGCCGCCACCAGCAGGAACAGCACGCCGAGGATCTCCTCCTCGGTCAGCCGCGCGTCGCCGTCGGCCACCCCGAGCAGCGCCGAGGCCAGGTCGTCGCGCCGCCGGTCCCGCCGCTCGGCGATGAGATCGGCGAAGTACCCGGCCAGCGTGAACATCGCCTCGATCCCGGCGGCGGGCAGGTCGCGGACACCCTCCTCCCGATGCACGATGAGGTCGGCCAGCCGGCGCAGCTCCGCCCGGTCCCCCTCCGGGACGCCGGCCAGTTCGGAGATCACGTCCATCGGCAGCCGCGCCGCGTAGTCGGCGACCAGATCGAACGAGCCGCCCTCCAGCGCCGGCTCCAGATGCCGCCGGGCGATCACCCGGATGCGCTCCTCCAGCTCGGCCACCCGCCGCGGCGTGAAACCGCGGGACACGAGGCCGCGCAGGCGGGTGTGCCGTGGCGGGTCCATCGCCAGGAACGAGCCGAACCGGTGCGCCTCAGGGCCCCACAGGGCCGGTTCCAGGAGGACGCCGTTGGCGCTGGAGAAGCGGGCGTGATCCCGCAGCGCCTCGGCGACGTCGGCGTGCCGGGTCAGCGCCCAGAAGTCCTCCGCGTCGTTGCGGTAGACGGGCGCCTCCTCCCGCATCCGCTCGTACACCGGATAGGGATCGGCGTGGATCGCGTGGTCGTACAGGCTGAAGCTCACACCCACGAGGGCCTCCCGCTCGGCGGATCACCCGAATGCCACGAGCATCCCTCGTCTCCCCCGCCCCGACCACCCCCGAACGGGTGATCGCTAGAGGCCGGCCGTCTGCGGCCCGGCCGTGCGCCGCCGCGGCGACGCCGCGCCGCGCTCGGCGGCCGTCGCCAGCGACTCCAGCAACTGGTCGGGCCCCGCCGGACCGGTGGCGTAGTGCCAGCCCCGGATGATGCGCTCGCCCTCCGCCCCCGGCTCGAAGCGGTCGCCCTTGAAGCAGCCCGCGACCGCCATCCGGACCATCACCCCCGCGTGCTCGTCGAGCGTGGTCACGTAGTCCGCGGCGTTGATCAGCGCGACCGCGGACCGGGCGTTGCGCCCGCAGTCCCCCTCCTCGACCAGCCCGATCCGCCATCGGGCGTATCTCCGCAGGCAGTCCGCGATCATCTCTTTCCTCGGCACGCAGCGCCCTCCCCGTCGTCCGTCCCACCCGTCACCGGCGGTTGACATTCTGACCGGGGCATGCGTGCGCGCCTGCGGTTTGACGGCTCCCATACCGTGCGGCACCGCATCGTTTGATCAAGGGCTCAGGGCCCGCCCGGACCGATGCGCGACACGTCGACGTTCTCGACCCTTCCGACGAACATCCGGTTCAGCAGCCACAGCAGCACGCCGACTCCGATCAAGACGGCCGCGCGCAGATAGACGGCCCCCTCGCGGCCGGTGAACGGCAGCGCCAGGAACAGGCTGGCGGCGGCGCCCAGCACCGGCATCCAGGTCGGCGCCCGGAAGTGCCGGTGCTCGACCCCGTCCCGGCGCAGGACGAGCACGCACACGTTGACCAGCGTGAACACGCACAGCAGCAACAGCACGGTGGTGTCGGCCAGGCCGCCGATGTCGCCGGTGCTCACCAGGGCGACCGCGATCGCGACCGTGAACGCGATCGCCGGCCAGGGTGTCGCCCGCGTCGGGTGCACGATCGCGAACACCGACGGCACGATGCGCTCGCGGGCCATCCCGTACACCACCCGGGACGCCATGATCATGTTGATCAGCGCGGAGTTGCCCACCGCCAGCAGCGCGATCAGGGCGAACGCCTTGGGCGGGAAGCCGATCCCCGCCACCTCCACGACCTCCAGCAACGGCCCGGTGGACGAGCGCAGAACGGACGTGTCGACCACCATGGTGGCGGTGAACGCGACCCCCAGGTAGATCACCCCGGCGATCGCCAGCCCGCCGAACAGCGCCCACGGGTAGTCGCGGACGGGGTCGCGGGCCTCCTCGGCCAGGTTGACCGAGTCCTCGAACCCGAGCAGCGCGAAGAACGCCAGCGCCGTCCCGCCGAGCACCCCGAGCAGCGCCCCGCCCTCCGGGTCGAACTCCAGCGCCCGCCCGGGATCGCCGTCCCCGCCGAGCAGCGTGGACGCCCCGATCGCCATGATCACCAACAGTCCGAACGCCTCGACGCACGTCAGCGCGACATTGACCTTGATCGACTCGGAGATCCCCGCCAGGTTCACCGCCGTCACCAGCGCCAGGAAGCCGAACGCCCCCACCAGCACCGGCAGCGTCACGAACTCGGCCAGGTACCGCCCGCCGAACGCCCGCGCCGCCGCCCCCGCCGACGTGATCCCGCTCATCATCACCGCGAACGCCACCAGGAACGTCACGAACGGAACCCCGAACGCCTTGTTGGCGTACAGCGCCGCCCCGGCCGCCCGCGGATACTTGCCCACCAGCTCCGCGTACGAGGTCGCGGTCAGCGCCGCCAACAGGAACGCCACCAGGAACGGCAGCCATAACGCGCCGCCGACCTCACCGGCGACCTCCCCCACCAACGCGTAGATGCCGGCCCCGAGGATGTCCCCCACCACGAACAGCACCAGCACCCGACGCCCGATCACCCGCCGCAACCCGACGGGCACGTGCGCCCCCGACACCGTCTCCGTCTCCGTCATTCCCCCACCCCCACGCCACTCTAAGTCAACAACCGTGACAACGAGTGGTCATCGGGGCCCATGATCCAAAGCGGGTCGCCCCTCGGCACGACATGCCCGTCGCTTCGAGCAGCGGCCGAACCTGCACAGGTGGATGCGGAAAGTCCGAAGGGCAACCCGCCGGAGGTGTGGCCCGGTCCTTCAGGAGAGCCGAAGGGCCTGCACAGATGGATGCGGAAAGCCCAAAGGGCAACCGCCGGGGGTGTGGCCCGGTCCTTCAGGCGGGCGGCCCGGAGCGCCAGCGGAGGGCCGCCCGCCTGAAGCCCTCAAGACCGGGCGCCGGGGGGCGTGGGGGGTCGCCCCCCCACACGAAAACACGTCACGTGTCGATGCGTTCGGCGTCCAGTTCGGCGGCGCCGGCGGTGATGAACTCGCGACGGGGCGCGACCTCGCTGCCCATGAGGAGGTCGAAGATCTTGGCCGCGTCCTCGGCGTCCTCGACGCGGATGCGGCGGAGCATGCGGTGGCGCGGGTCCATGGTGGTCTCGGCGAGCTGGTCGGCGTCCATCTCACCGAGGCCCTTGTAGCGCTGGACCGGCTCCTTCCAGCGGACGCCGCGGCGTTCGAACTCGACGAGCTTCTTGCGGAGCTCGCCGTCGGTGTAGCAGTAGACGTACTTGTCCTGGCCGCGCTTGGGGTTGGTGAGCTGAATGCGGTGCAGGGGCGGCACGGCGGCGAAGACGCGACCGGCCTCCAGCATGGGGCGCATGTAGCGGTAGATGAGGGTGAGCAGCAGGCAGCGGATGTGGGCGCCGTCGACGTCGGCGTCGGCCATGAGGATGATGCGGCCGTAGCGGGCGGCGTCGATGTCGAAGGTGCGGCCCGAGCCGGCGCCGATCACCTGGATGATCGCGGCGCACTCGGTGTTCTTGAGCATGTCGGCGACGGACGCCTTCTGCACGTTGAGGATCTTGCCGCGGATCGGCAGGAGCGCCTGGAACTCGGAGTTGCGGGCCAGCTTGGCGGTGCCCAGGGCCGAGTCGCCCTCGACGATGAACAGCTCGCTGCGGTCGTCGGTGGTGCGGCAGTCGACCAGCTTGGCGGGGAGCGCCGAGTTCTCCAGGGCGTTCTTGCGGCGCTGGTTGTCGCGCTGGGTGCGGGCGGCGATGCGGGTCTTGGCGGCGGAGGCGATCTTCTCCAGCACGGCCCGCATCTGCTGCTTGGCGGCGCGCCGGGGGTTCTCGAAGGACTCCTTGAGGCCCTTGGAGACGACCTGGGCGACGATCCGGGTGGCCGCCGAGGTGCCCAGGACCTCCTTGGTCTGGCCCTCGAACTGGGGCTCGGGGAGGCGGACGGTGACGACGGCCGTGAGGCCCTCCAGCACGTCCTCCTTGAGGACGGGGTCGTCGCCGTTCTTGAGCAGCTTGGTGGCGCGGAGCTGGTCGTTGACCGTGCGGACGAGGGCGCGGTCGAAGCCGGACACGTGGGTGCCGTGCTTGGGCGTGGCGATCACGTTGACGAACGACTTGCAGACGGTGTCGTAGCCGGTGCCCCAGCGGATCGCGACGTCGACCTCCAGGTCGCGTTCGACGTCGGTGGGCGTGAGGTGCCCCTGGTCGTCGAGGACCGGGACGGTCTCGGTGAAGTGGCCGCGGCCCTGGATGCGCAGCACGTCGCAGACGGGCTCGTCCTTGGCCAGGAACGAGGTGAACTCGCTGATGCCGCCGTCGAAGCGGAAGGTCTCCTCGGTGGGCTCCTCGGCGCGCTCGTCGCGGACCGAGATCTCCAGCCCGGGGACCAGGAACGCGGTCTGCCGCATCCGGTCCATGACCAGGCCGGTCTCGACCGTGGCGTCCTTGAGGAAGATCTGCAGGTCGGGCCAGAACCGGACCCGGGTGCCGGTGAGGTTGCGGGGGACCTTGGCGATCTGCCGCATGCCCGACCGCTTCTTGAAGCGCCGCTCGGGCCCGGGGGCGGCGAACTCGCCCGGCAGCCCCCGCTTGAAGCTCATCGCGTGGGTCTGGCCGTCGCGGTCGACCTCGACGTCGAGCCGGGCCGACAGCGCGTTGACCACGGACGCGCCGACCCCGTGCAGACCCCCGGAGGCGGTGTAGGAGACGCCGCCGAACTTGCCCCCCGCGTGCAGCCTGGTCATCACCAGCTCGACACCCGGCAGCCCCGTCTTGGGCTCGATGTCGACCGGGATGCCGCGGCCGTCGTCGCCCACCTCGTAGGAGCCGTCGGCGTGCAGCACCACCGTGATCCGCGTGCAGTATCCCGCGAGCGCCTCGTCGACGCAGTTGTCGACGATCTCCCAGAGGCAGTGGATGAGGCCCCGGCTGTCGGTGGACCCGATGTACATGCCCGGCCGCTTGCGCACGGCCTCGAGGCCCTCCAGGACCGACAGGTGCCGGGCGGAGTAGCCGTGGGGATCGTCGTGGGCGGGAGCTTCGTTCTCGGCAGTCAGGGCGGCGGTCAACGTGCTTGCGCTCCTTGGGGGTCAGGGCATCGGGGAGAAGGCTACCCTCGCCCGCCGACATTTCACTCGAAGGCTCGCCGCCCGGGCCGTTCCGGCGGACCCGGGACGGCGCAGGTCGACGGTGCCCGAAGGTACGGGTTGCGAACCGACGGCGGGTGACCCCGACGGGAACGTGATGTGACATCCGTCACTTGTCGGGCCATTCTGCTCTGGGCGTAGTGAGAACCAGATTGGGAACGCCGGCGTCGGGTTAGATGTTGTCCTAAGTACCGACCCCGAGACAGAGGAAGGTGCCGTGACCGGAGCCCTTGCCCCAACAAAGCCGCTCTCGGCCGCCGACAGGTGCGACCGCTGCGGTGCTCAGGCCTACGTTCGTGCAGTCCTTGTAGGCGGCGGCGACCTTCTGTTCTGCGCCCACCACGGGCGTAAGTACAGCGAGTCGCTCCGTGCCTCTGGGGCGGACATCCACGACGAGACCGACCGGCTCAAGGAAACCCCGGCCGCCGCTCAGACCGACGAGCGGTAGCCCTCCGATAGACGGCCCGGCACCCGAGCCGGAGCCGGAAAGGCCCAGCGGACGGCGGTCACCGGACACGGTGGCCGCCGTTCGCCCATCATCGGACCATCACCGATCCGACACGCATCTGGGGGGAACGTGCTGATCGTGCTGCCGCCATCGGAAGGCAAGGCCTCCGGGGGCGACGGACCGCCGCTCGACCTGGCGGGGCTGAGCCACCCGGGGCTCAACCCGACGCGGGAGCGGGTGCTGGCGGCGCTGGCCGAGGTCTGCTGCAGGGACGACGCCCAGCACGTGCTGGGGCTCACCGAGGGCCAGCGGGACGAGGCCCTGGAGCGCAACCTGGCGCTCTACGAGGCCCCCACGCTGCCCGTCTCGCGCCTGTACACCGGTGTGCTCTACGACCGTCTCGCGCTGGCGTCCCTGGACGAGCGGGCCATGCGCGCGGCCGAGGAGCAGATCGTGATCCTCTCGGGGCTGTGGGGCGCGCTGCGGCTCACCGACCGGATCCCGCCCTACCGGCTGGCCATGGCGGTCTCGCTGCCGCCCCTGGGCAGGCTGGCGTCGGCATGGCGCCCCGCGCTGGAGGAGGCGCTGAAGCCGCAGGGCCTGGTGGTGGACATGCGCTCGGCGCCGTACGCCGTCGCCTGGCGGCCGCCGGCGCCCGCGGTGTCGGTCCGGGTGTTCCGCGAGCGCATCCTGTACGGGGTGCCCAAGCGCACGGTGGTGAGCCACATGGCCAAGGCCACGCGCGGAGGGGTGGCCCACGACCTCCTCAAGGCCGGGGCGGACCCGGCGACACCCGAGGAGCTGCTCAAGATCGTCTGCGGTCTGGGCCACACCGCCGAGCTCAGCCCCGACGGCGCGTTCCTGGACGTGATCCTGCACTCCTGAGCGCCCGGGGCGGGCGCTCAGGTGATCTCGACGTTGAGCTGGCGGCACGCCTTGGCGTACTGGTCGTTCGCGTCGCCGAGGTAGTGCCAGGGCAGCCCGCTGGGCCGGCCGCAGGTGCGGATGAGGTGCTGGCGGGCCGGCCGACGGGCGTCGGCGAGGTAGAAGGCCGCGCCGAAGAGGTTGTGCGCCTCGACGGTGCGGGGATGGGGATGCTGCCCCTCGAACCAGCCTCGGGCGGCGGTCTCCACGTCGCGGCACTCCTCGGCGGAGAACCAGGAGGAGCTGCCCCTGATGATCCCCGAGCGCTCCTGGACGAAGTACTCGAAGTAGGCCAGCGGGATCAGCGCGGCGCGCGGGTCCTCACGGGGCGCGGTGCTCATCGCCACCCGCGCGAAGTCGAACATCTCCTCCATCATCCCGCCCCACTGCGGGGACAGGGTGACGACGCGCGCGACGTGGGACCCGAACAGGGTGGGCCAGCGCTGATGGGCCTGTTCCCAGAGGGAGTCCTTCTCCTCCCGGTCGAGGTCGAGGCCGAGGGCGAGCCACATCAGGGACTCCCAGGGAACGGGATCGTCCGGGAACAGCTCCGCCGCGGTCATCAAGGGCTCGCGGGCGGAGTTCATCTGTTTGGAGTACGCGGTGTAGCCGGCGGCCTGCACCGAGCGGGCGCGGGCGCCCGGGCGGATCCGCCACGCCTCCTCGACGCGGGTACGGCCGAGCCACAGCCACAGGTCGGGGTTGCCGGGCTCCTCGGCGAGCAGGGCCTCGATGCCCTGGCTCCACCCGGTGGCGGCCTTGGCGAGGGCCTCCACGCGCAGGGAACGCAGCTCCGGATCGGTGCGGCTGTGCGCCAGGACGGCGGAGCCGACTCTCAGGTAACGGTCGCGGACGGCCTCGACGGCGTGGTCCAGCGCGGGGTCCAACCAGGGACACCCGCGGATCAGGCGTGCGGCGCGAGGTCGTGCGCCAGAGGACCGGGGGGGCATCCGGTCAGCCTCTATCACTCCCATGCCAGGCGAGCCTACGAAGCGCGGGGGCGAACGGAGCTACTTACGTGTAAACAGTGTGTTACGTACCCGGACAGGCATTGACCTGCAACTTTTCGACAAGTCAGCACAACCGGCCAAACCGGGGCCCACCTGCGTTAACGCGGACGCAACAAACCCCGTGCACCGCCCGTCACGGGACGGCGCACGGGGCCGATGCTCAGTCGAGGTAGTCGCGCAGGACCTGCGAGCGGGACGGGTGACGCAGCTTCGACATGGTCTTGGACTCGATCTGCCGGATGCGCTCCCGGGTCACCCCGTACACCTTGCCGATCTCGTCCAGGGTCTTGGGCTGACCGTCGGTCAGCCCGAACCGCATCGACACCACCCCGGCCTCGCGCTCGCTCAGGGTGTCGAGCACCGAGTGCAACTGCTCCTGCAGCAGGGTGAAGCTGACCGCGTCGGCCGGGACGATCGCCTCGGAGTCCTCGATGAGGTCGCCGAACTCGCTGTCGCCGTCCTCGCCCAGCGGAGTGTGCAGGGAGATCGGCTCACGGCCGTACTTCTGCACCTCCACGACCTTCTCGGGCGTCATGTCCAGCTCGCGGGCCAGCTCCTCCGGGGTGGGCTCGCGGCCCAGGTCCTGGAGCATCTGGCGCTGCACCCTGGCCAGCTTGTTGATGACCTCGACCATGTGCACCGGGATGCGGATGGTGCGGGCCTGGTCGGCCATCGCGCGGGTGATCGCCTGCCGGATCCACCAGGTGGCGTAGGTGGAGAACTTGAAGCCCTTGGTGTAGTCGAACTTCTCGACCGCGCGGATCAGGCCCAGGTTGCCCTCCTGGATCAGGTCCAGGAACAGCATCCCGCGCCCGGTGTAGCGCTTGGCCAGCGAGACCACCAGCCGCAGGTTCGCCTCGAGCAGGTGGCTCTTGGCCCGGCGGCCGTCCTCGGCGATCCACTCCAGGTCCTCGCGGTCCTCGGGGGACATCGCGGGCCCGCCGGTGGCCAGCCGCTCCTCGGCGAACAGGCCGGCCTCGATGCGCTTGGCCAGCTCGACCTCCTGCTCGGCGTTGAGCAGGGGGACCTTGCCGATCTGCTTCAGGTAGTCCTTGACCGGGTCGGCGGTGGCGCCGGCCGCGGCGATCTGCTGGGCCGGGGCGTCCTCGTCGTCGTCGGTGAAGACCAGGACGTCCTCTTCGACCTCGGGGGCCTTGCCGACGACGGGGGCCTTGACGGCCTCGACGGCCTCCGGCTCCTCCTCCTCGGTCTCCTCCTCGGCGACGGCCTCGACCACGTCGACCTCGAGGTCCACCTCGAGATCGATGTCCTCTTCGAGGTCGGCCACCTCGACGTCGTCGTCCAACTCGGGGTCGTCCTTGGGGTCGGCCGCGCCGGTGGCGGGGCCCCCCTTGGTCGCGGCGCCCCCGGCGGCCTTCCGGGCGGGGGCGGCCTTCTTGGCGGCGCCCTTCTTGGCGGGGGCGGCCTTCTTCGCCGCCGCCCGACCCGCCGGGGCGGCGGGCTTCGCCGGAGCGGCCTGACCCGGGTCGTCCGCCTCGTCGTCGACGACGGCGGTCACCGTGTCCGGCTGCTCCTTGGCAGCGGCCGTGGTCTTGCCTCTGCGCCCCGCCGGCGTCGCACGCTGCTTGCGCGGACGCTTCGGCGCTGCGGAGTCGGCAGCGCTCACCATGACGGTCACACCCTCCTTGCTGAGGCTCCGCAAGATGGTGGAGGCCTTGGACACGGGGATGTCGGCCTCCTCGAACGTACGTCGTACGTCGTCGGCCTCGAGGTAACCCTGGGACCGTCCACGCTCGATCAGTTGCGCGATGACGTGCTCGTGCAGATCTGACGCTTTCGAGGTCGAGCTAGCAGGCGACACAAATACCTCTCGAACGAACGTGTGGCTAGGTTGACCCAAGTGCCCTGGCGGGCGTGACCCCGCTGGTGGCGGAGCCGGAGCAGCTCGCACTCGGCAGGGCCGGACTGATCGAGCGGCACCGCAGCGTACCCGCTCTCACCAAGGTCAAGCATTCTGGCACGGCCGCGCATTCCGCGTTGAAGAGTCCTGCCCGGTACCACACCACCTTAGAGGGCACCGGACGGTCCTCCGTACGTCTGCGCGGTCGGCACGCCTACTTGGGGGAGACGTGCTTGGGCGGGACGTGCAGGGCGAGCACGGTCACATCGTCCACTTGCTCGTAACCGGCAAGCATCCGATCGACCAGGAAGTCGACGAGTCTCTCGGGATCTCCTACCACCTCCGGTGGGGCGTCCTGCGCGACCGTCACCAGCTCCTCCAGTCCCGCGTCGACCCCACGCCTACGGTTCTCCACAAGTCCATCGGAATAGAACACCACAGTGTTGCCGGTCTCGATGGAAAAACTTGTCTGCTGTCGCTGGCTCGGCCATCCCAGCGGCGTGCCGGGCTCCGCCGTGCTGAGCCTCGCGGGCCGCTCGGCGGCCAGTGACAGCAGGAGCGGCGGCGGATGTCCCGCGTTGCTCAGGGTGCCCCGACCCGTCTCCGGATCGATCACCGCGTACGCGACCGTGGTGAACTGCTCCTCGTCCTCGGTGGCCGAGAACAGCCGGTCGAGCCCGGCCAGCACCGCGGCGGGCCGGGGGTCGTTGAGCGCCAGCGCCCGCAGGGCGTTGCGGACGCGGCCCATCCCCGCCGCGGCCAGCACGCCCTTGCCCATGACGTCGCCGACCGCCACCGCGAGCCGGTCGTCGGGCAGCCGGAACGCGTCGTACCAGTCGCCGCCGACCTGAACGTGCCGGGTCGCCGGGTGGTAGCGGGCGGCCAGCCGCATGGTCGGCACCTGCGGAAGATCGCTGGGCAGCAGGCTGCGCTGCAGCTCCTCGGCGGTCTTGTGCTCCCGCTCGAACAGCAGCGCCCGTTCGACCGCCAGCGCGCACTGGCCGGCCAGCGCCTCCAGGAAGACCCGCTCCTCCTCGGTGATCTCCCGAGGGCGGGTGAACGAGAACCGCAGCGCGCCGATCGGGGCGCCCGCCGCCAGCAGCGGCAGGCCCACCCAGGCCCGTTCGTCGGCGTGCCACGGGAACGTGGCGGCCTCGTCGCGGCCCAGGTGCAGCCGGAGCTGGTCGGGCGTGCCCGCGGTGAACGGACGGCTCTCGCGGACCGCGATCGACATCACGGTCGGCTCGCTCAGCGCGATGTCGCCGCGCAGCGCGGCGCCGCCGCCCTCGCCGTCCGGGCCCGGCGGCGCGACGATGCTCAGCCGCAGCTTGTCGTCGTCGAGCAGGGCCACCGCGGAGTGGTCGGCGCCGATCGCCGACCGGCCCACCTCGGTGATCACGCCGACGACCTGGCTGACCGTCAGCGCCTCGGCCAGCATCGAGGTGGCCTGCTGGAGCCGGGCGGTGCGCAGCGCGGCGGCCGACAACTGCTCGGTCAGTCGGCCGCGCATCTCCTCGGCCTCGCGCTGACCGGTCACGTCGGTGTTGGCGCCGACCCACTCGATCACCGTGTCGCCCCGCCAGATCGGCACCGCCCGCACGTCGAAGTGCCGGTACGTGCCGCTGCGGGTGCGGACCCGGTAGGACGCCTCGAAGATCCGGTTGTCGGCCACGCAGTCGCGCCAGGCGGTCTCGACCCGGGAGCGGTCCTCGGGATGGACCACGGCCAGCCAGCCGTCCCGGGCGTAGTCCTCCGCGGACTGGCCGGTGATCTCGCGCCAGTCCGGGGCGTCGTCGGTGATCTCGCCCTCCGGGGTGGTCACCCAGACCACCTGGGAGCTGGCCTCCACCAGCGAGCGGTAGCGCTGCTCGCGGCGGCGCAGCACGTCCTCGCCGAGCCGCCGCTCCGTCACGTCCAGCGCGGTGAGGATCACCCCGGACATCCGGTCGTCGGGACCCCACGAGGGGAAGAGCGAGCAGGCGAAGTGCCGCACCCGGGTCTCCCCCGGCGTCCGTACGGCCAGGTCGAGGTCGCCGACCGGGGCCTCCTCCGCGAGGACCTTGCGCACCGCCGCCTCCACGGTGATCGCCACGTCCTCGGGCAGCACCTCGGAGGGGCGGCGTCCGATGACGTCCTCGACCCGGCCGCCGACCGCCTCCAGCAGGGCCTCGTTGGCGCGCCGGAAGCACAGCCCGTCGTCGAACAGGGCGAAGGCCACCGGCGCGTCACGCGTCAGGGTGGCCAGGAGGGCCGCGTCGGCCGGATGCTCGGTGTCGTCCGCGCCGGAGACGCGGGGATGCGGCACGGACGTATCGGCGCTCATGTTCGACACCTCCGAATCCGGATCCTTCGGTCGCTGACCAGCGGTGCTCATTCTCACAAGCCTTCCGGGTAGCAGGAGAGCCCGTACCGCGAGGCAAGTCTTCATCACTATGAGTGAATGGGAGCAGGCTAGCGCTCCCACCTCCATCACAACACCGGTCGGAATCAGGTCTTCATCATCCCGAGGGTTCGACGCCGAAGGAAGTCCCGTTCGGCACTGTGTTCGGACGGCCGTCCGCAGATCCTACGCCGCCGGGCGACGGGGCGTCGGCAACTTCACCGGCTCGGCGAGCCCGGGCCACGGCCGCCCCTTGCGGACGCATTCCCTGGCCGGTTCCGGCCGGCCGCTTCGGGGGACGGGGTGTCCGCGGAGCCCGGTCGCGGCCGTCGGGAGGGCCGCTCACCTGCTCGCTTTCGCCGCCGCCTTCATCTGCTGCTTGTGGTCGCGCACCCGGCCGAGCGACTCCTCGTCCACCACGTCGGCCACCGAGCGGAACGAGCCCTCCTCGCCGTAGGCGCCCGCCGCCTCGCGCCAGCCCTCCGGCCGGACGTCCAGCCCCTTGCCCAGGAGGGCCACGAAGATCCTGGCCTTCTGGTCGCCGAAACCGGGCAACGCGGCCACCCGATCGCGCAACCCGTCCCCGTCGCGCACGTCGGACCACAGGCGTCCCGCGTCGCCGTCATAACGCTCCGCCACCACCCGGCACAGCTCCTGCACCCGCTTGGCCATCGCCTTGGGGAACCGGTGCAGGGCGGGCCTGCGGCCGAAGATCTCCACCAGCGCGTCGGGGTCGTACGCGGCCAGTTCGCCGGCGTCGAGGTCGTGCCCCAGCCGCTCGACGAGCCCGTGGGGGGCGGCGAAGGCGCGCTCCAGCGGGATCTGCTGGTCGAGCAGCATGGCGATCAGCAGCGCCAGCGGGTCGCGGTTCAGCAGGGCGTTGGCCTCGGGGTCGATGGGCAGCGACAGCGTCATGGGTTCCTCCCGGTCGTCGGCCAGTCTTCCATCCCGGGCCCGCCTCCCGAGCGGGTCACCGTTCAATGACATCGTTCACCGAACGGATAATTCTCCCTTGACAAACGATCCTCATCCCGGAACGTCTTCGGATTTACCCCGTGATGGCGAGTGCTCGACCCTTCGAGGTTTGAGGAACTACCGAATGCGTGCATAAACACAGGAGTCAGACAAAGGCGCAGCGTCGCGCTCGCAACCGACCGTGGGGGCCGATCAGCGTGACCGTTGTCGCCGACGCATCCCGGGCCGAGTGGCCCGGCGCCCTCGACGTCCAGGCACTGCTGGAGTCCGGGTGGCGCCCCACCCCGTTCCACCAGTTCGTGCTCAAGATCCACAGCAGGTGCAACCTGGCCTGCGACTACTGCTACATGTACGAGATGGCCGACCAGGGCTGGCGGCGGCAGCCCCGGCGGATGTCGCGGCCCGTGCTCGACCGGCTGGCCCGGCGGATCTCCGAGCACGCCCGTTCCAACGGACTCCCCCGGGTCGACGTGATCCTGCACGGCGGCGAGCCGCTGCTGGCCGGGCCGGACCATATCCGGTACGCGGTGACCGCGATACGCGCCGCGGTGGATCCGGATATTCGGATCTCCTTTCAGTTGCAGACCAATGGAATCCGGCTCGACTCGGTGTTCCTGGAGCTGTTCGGCGAGCTCGGCATTCACGTCAGCGTCAGCATGGACGGCGACGAGGAGGCCCAGGACCGGCACCGACGCCGGGCCGACGGGCGGGGCAGCCACGCGGACGTGGCGGCGGGCCTGGGCAGGCTGACCGCGCCCGCGTACCGGCACCTGTTCAGCGGCCTGCTGAGCACCATCGACCTGCGCAACGACCCGGTCGGCACCTACGAGGCGCTGCTGCGGTTCCGCCCGCCGGCGATCGACTTCCTGCTCCCGCACGGCAACTGGGACGCCCCGCCGCCCGGCCGGGTGCCCGGCTCGGACGACACCCCGTACGGGGACTGGCTGATCGAGATCTTCGAGCGCTGGTACCGCGCCCCGGTGCGGGAGACCAGGATCCGGCTGTTCTCGGAGATCATCGGCCTGCTGGTCGGCCGGGCCTCGCGCAGCGAGGCGGTCGGCCTGTCGCCCGTCGCGGTGGCCGTCGTGGAGACCGACGGCGGCATCGAGCAGGTCGACACGCTCAAGTCGGCCTACGAGGGGGCCACCGGCACCTCGCTGCACATCGCCCGGGACTCCTTCGACGCGGCGCTGCTGCTCCCCCGGATCGCGGCCCGCCAGATCGGACACCGCGCGCTGGCCGCCGAGTGCCGCGCGTGCCCGCTCCAGCGCGTCTGCGGCGGCGGCCTCTACACGCATCGCTACCGGTCCGGAACGGGCTTCGCGAACCCGTCGGTCTACTGCCGCGACCTGTTCCGTCTCATCACCCACATCCAGCGGACCCTGCTCAAGGACCTGGCGGCGCTCAAATCCCCGTCCCGGACGCCGCACTGACCCGTCGAGGGGAACCCACCGATGAGCCTTGGCCGGCACACCGTGCCCGAAAAGACGTTCCTCGCCCTCGCCGCGGGAGGCGGCGGAGCCGACGCCATCGCCCACCTGAGGTCCGCCCAGCGGAGCAAACGCCTGCTGCTGGTCCGCGCCGTGCGCGACGCCGCGTTGCGGTCCGGGCATCCCGAGGCCCCGGCGGCCCGACGCGCGTACGAGCTGCTCGCCCGGATCGAGGGCCCGCATCCCGCCGAGGTGTGGGCCGTCCTCGGATATCCGACGGTGGGGGCCTGGGCGCGCCGCACGGTGCTCGCCCTGACCGCCGAGGAGACCGACGGGCCGCCCGCCCGGCCCGGGGAGCTGGCGGCCACGGCCGCCGCCGCGGCGATCCGCGCCGCGCATCCCTGCACCCTGGAGGTGCCGGTCCGGGACGGTGCCGTCGTCCTGCCGTCGTTGGGACGGGCGCTGCTGCCCGGCCACGACACGGCCCTGGTGCGGTCCTCCCCCGACGGGGCGGAGGTGACGGCCGGGGACACGACGATCCGGCTGCCCGCCGACCCGCACGAGGACGCCCCGGGATGGCAGGCGTTGCGCCGTATCGGCACCGCGTGGCAGGGCTCCGGTGTCGCGTTCCTGCTGGACGACCACGATCCCGACCGCGTGCCGGGGGCCGAGCTGCGCGACGACCGGCTCACCGACGAGGAGCTGGGGCACTGGCGGGCGACGCTCGACGAGGCGTGGCGGCTGCTGCTGTCGCGGCACTGGACCACCGCCGAGGAGGTGGCGGCGTCGATCACCGTGCTGACGCCGCTGGTCGCGCCGGAGCACGGCCAGTCCAGCGCGACGCCCCGACACGGGTTCGGCAACATCGGGCTGTCGGCCCCGCCCGATGCGCATTTCCTCGCCGTCACCCTGGCCCACGAGGTGCAGCACACGAAGCTGTCGGCGCTGCTCGACGTGGTGCCGCTGACGGTCCCCGAGGACGGCTCCCGCTACTACGCCCCCTGGCGGGAGGACCCCCGCCCGGCGGCCGGGCTGTTGCAGGGCACGTACGCCCATCTGGGGATCGCCGGGTTCTGGCGGCGCCAGCGCGACCACGAGACCGGGGAGACGGCCCTGCGGGCGCACAGCGACTTCGCCCGCTGGCGCGAGGCGACCGATCTCGGGGCGCGCACCCTGGCCGCCAGCGGCCGGCTGACCGCGGCGGGCGAGGGGTTCGTCGCCGAGATCCGCCGTACCGTCCGGCCCTGGATCGGCGAGCCGGTGGGCGGCGCGGCCCTCGACCGGGCCCGGGCGGCGGCCGCGGAGCACCGGGACCGGTGGCGGCTCCGCAACGGGGAGCCCGCGACACCGCCTCGCTAGCCGGGGGTCAGATGGGCGGCGGGTCGAAGTCGCCGTCGAGGTGGCGGCGCTCCAGGGCGACCACGGCGTCCGGGTGGTCCAGCCCGAGCGTCCGGGCGTAGGCGGCCCTGGTCTCCTCGAACAACTGCTCGGCCTGGTCCAGCTCGCCGATCTCGAGAAGGTCGGCGGCCAGGTTCGCCGCGCACGCCAGCGCCATCGGGTGGGAGTCGCCGAGGATGCCGCGGATCCGGCGCAGCGTCCCCGCCCCGAGCCGACAGGCCGCCTCGAAGTCGCCCAGCGCCGCCAGGTCGCTGGCGAGGTTGCCGGCCACCGTCAGCGAGTAGTGGTGGTCGCGGCCGAGCTTGGCCTCCAGCCCCACCAGCGCCTTCTCGTTGAGCTCGCGGGCGCCCTTGGCATCCCCGCAGACCCGGCGCAGCAGCGCGAGGTTGCCCGCGCAGCCGTGGGTGAACGGATGCTCGCCGCCGTATGCCTTGGGGTAGCGGCGCGCGGTGTCGGCGGCCAGCTCGATCGCCTCCTCCAGCCTGCCCACCGTCCGTTCGACGTTGGACAGGCTGATCGCGGCGGCCAGCGTGTCGGGGTGGTCGAGCCCGAACAGCTTGACGTGCCGGGCGTGCACCTCCTCGGCCAGCGCGAGGGCCCGTTCGTAGTCGCCGATGCGCCGCCACGCGATGGACAGGTCCTTGGCCGTGCGCAGCGTCCAGGGGTGGTCGGCGCCCAGCTCCTCCACCCCGAAGGCGTGGGCGTCCTCGCCGAGGTCGCACGCCTCCGCGTAGTCGCCGCACAGCCGCACCGCCCGGGCCAGCCCCGTCCAGGCGTTGAGGAGGGTGGCGGTGCCGATGTTCTGCCCGCCGTCCAGGAGCCCCTCGTAGACCGCCTGATGCAGCTCGCGGGCCTTGACGTAGTCGCTGTTGAGGCCGTGGTCGAGGGCGAGGTTGTTCATCGCCCGCAGGGTCTCCGGGTCGCTCTCGGAGAAGACCTGCCGATGCCGGGCGAGCGAGTCCTCGTCGTGCTCGCGCGCCGCGACGAAGTCGCCGTGCGCCCGCAGGTCGGCCCCCAGCGAGTTGATCAGGCGCACGGTGTCCTGGTGCTGCGGGGCGCCCAGTTGCAGGGCGGCCTCCAGGGCGGCCTTGTCGACCTCGTACGCGGCGTTGTACTCGCCGAGCGCCCGCAGGATGTTGCCCAGGTGCCGGCGGGCGATGAGGATCTGGATGTCGTCCTGGTCGGCGTCGGACGTCCACTGGTCCAGCAGGAGGTTGACCATGAGGCGCGCGGACCCGTAGTCGCCGGACGCGTAGAGGTAGCGCACCATGTCGAGGGCGAAGGTGCGGACCTCGGGGTCGCGGCTCTCCCGCACGCCCGACGGCTCGATGTGGCCGACCAACTGCGTGTACTGGCCCCACTGCTGGGTGGCGTCGGGGTCCTTGGGGGCGAACTTGGCCAGCAGGAGGTGCACCTCTCCCCTGATCCGCGACCGCTCGTCCTCGGGAAGCTCGTCGCGCAGCAGCGCCTGGATCAGCCGGTGCACCTGGATCGTGCGGCCGGGCCGGTCGACGCGGACCAGCGCGTAGCGGCCCAGCTCGCCGATCGCGCGGCTCAGTCGGATGGTGTCGCCGAACAGGGGCGCGATCTTCTCGCCGAGACCCGGGCGGTATTTGAAGACGTCGCGCGGGATCGGCTCGGGCCCGAAGAAGGCGCAGCACCGCAGCAGCTCCACGGCCTCGGGCATCCGGTCGGCGAGGCTGGACACCGACAGGCCCCACGCGGCCGTCATCGGCGCCGGGTACTCGGTGGGCTTGCCCTCGGACAGCAGTTGGCTGGTGTGCTCGCGGAGCAGCTTCAGGTACTCCTCGACCGACATGCCGGTCTCCGCCTGGAGGGCCCCCGCCTGCTCCAGGGCCAGCGGCAGGTCGCCCAGTTCGTCGGCCAGCCGGTCGGCGTCGGCCTCGCTGATGGCCCGCGGCACCCGCTTGCCCAGGAACTGCACGCTCTCCGCCCGGGAGAACACGTCCACGGCGACGGTCTCGACCACGCCCTCCCAGCGGTGGTTGCGGGAGGTGATCAGGACGTGGCCGGGCCCCTGCGGCACCACGTCGGTGATGTCCTCGGGCTCCTCGGCGTTGTCGAAGATGAGCAGCCAGCGCGCGTAGGGCTCGCCCCGGCGCAGCGACTCCAGCACGGCCTCGGCGGCCTCCTCGGTGCCGGTGGTGGACGCGGGCGGCAGGTCGAGGTGCGGCGCCAGGCCCGCCAGCGTCGAACGCACCAGGACGGGCTGGTCGGCGGGGATCCACCACACGAGGTCGTAGTCGGACCTGAACCGGTAGGCGTACTCCACGGCCATCTGGGTCTTGCCCACGCCGCCGAGACCGTGCAGGGCGTGCGGCACCACGGCGGTCACCTGGCCGGTGATGCCGGCCCGCAGTCGGGTGAGCAGTTCCTCCCGGCCGGTGAAATTCTTGTTGCGCGGAGGGATCTTGCCCCAGACCTTGGGATAGGGATCCGACGGCCGGCCGGCCCGGGCCGAATGCATCGACGTCATCCCACCACCTCCGTAGCGCATCGGCCGCCTCGCTCCAGGCCGATCGTCTCGTCATCCTAAACCGGTGGGGCGGGATAACCCATCACACGTGACCTGGATTGACCGACCGTTCTTCGGTAGAATCTTCGATCGCCCCGGCCGCCATTTATGGACTGTCCATCGCGCCCATTCCGGGCCGCCGCAACAAAGGGTGAGAAAACCGTGCATGGCCGTGCCGGACAATCTCTGGCAGCATGAAACGAAAGGCCCCCGCGCGCGGTCGACCCGGTCGCGCCCCGCCGGGCCGATCCCCGCTGGGAGGGAAGATGCAGCGCCAAACGACGGTATCGGACGAGGCCATCGTCGACGTTTCCGGGCTGACGCTGGCCGAACTCGACGAACTGCCCGCCCTGCACCCCTTGTGGGAGACGCTCCGCGAGGCCCTGAGCGCCCCGGTGGACGCCGCGGCGGGCTTCGACAGCAATCTGACCCCGCCCTTCGTGGGGTGAGCGCGCGGACGCCCCGCCGCGACGGGGCGTCCGGTCCGGCTCGCGCACGCCGCTTTCCAGGGTAGAGATCCGACGGCCGGCACCCGGAGATCGCCGAATGAGCCCCGATCCGATGACGCATCGTGGAATCCCGAGCCCCTATGTCGGATCCCGCCCCTATCACGACGCCGATCGGTCGTTGTTCTTCGGCCGCGACGACGAGTCGAGCGCACTGGCCGACCTCTGGCGCGGTCATCGGCTGACGGTGGTGCACGGTCGGCCGGGCTCCGGCAAGACCTCGCTGCTCCGGTCGGGCGTCCTCCCCCTCGTGCGGGGGCCGGCGCACCGCGTCCTGCCGGTGGGCCGCACCGTGCTGCGGTCGACGTTCCCCATGGCCGCGCTCCCGGAGCAGGACCCGCACACGTTCGCGCTGCTGTCGTCGTGGTCGCCGGACGCCTCGCCGATCCGGCTCTCCGGGCTCTCCGTCGGCGCGTTCCTGCGCCGTGGGGAGTGCGCCCCCAGGTTCGGCGCGCCCCGGACGACCCTGGCCGCGGTCGACCAGGCCGAGCAGGTCTTCCGGGGGCCGCCGGACCGCGCCCCGGCGCGCGAACGGTTCCTCGCCGAGATGTTCGCGGCGCTCGCGGAGTCGCCCGCCACCCGCCTGCTCATCGTCGTGCGCGACGAGCGGCTGGCCGAGATCCTCACGGCCGCCGAGCGGTTCGTCGGCGGCTCCATCGCCCGGTTCGAGGTGGGCCCGCTGCGCCGCGCCGCAGCGATCGAGGCGGTGGTCGGCCCCCTCCGCGGCACCGGGCGCGCCCTCGGCCCCGGGGCCGCCGAACGACTCGTGGACGAGCTGCGCGACGGGCCCGACGCCGTCGACCCCCCGCTCCTCCAGATGGCGTGCCGGGGGCTCTGGGAGGCCGACGCGGCCGACCCCCGCATCGCGCCGACCCGGCCGGGGCCGGAGATCGATCGGGCCCTGGCGGCCTCGTGCGCGCGGACCCTCGCGGGCCTCGCCGCCGACCACGGCGTGGGGCGCGGCGCCCTGGAGAGCTGGCTGCGCGCCGCCTCGGCCCCGGGCGGCAGCGCCCGCGAGATCCCCACGGCCGTGGCCCGCGCGATGGAGGACCTGCACCTCATCAAAGCCCGCGACGGCAGGGGCGCGCCCCGCTACGAGCTGCGACACCCCCGGCTCGCCGCGCCGGTCCGGCGGCTGCCGCGCGGACGGTGGCCGTCCCCGAGCCCCGACCCGTCGGCGCGATTGGAGACCGCCGCGACCGCCCTGTCGGACGGCGACCACGGCCTCGCCCGATGGCACGCCGAGCAGGCCGCCCGGCTGTGCCGCGAGGGCGACCTGCGGCTGCTCGCGCAGATCGAGTCGTTCCTGGGCGACGTCGCCCACCGGCAGGGCCTGCCCGTCGCCGCGACCGCGCACTACCGGGCGGCCGCCCATCTGTATGGGGCGCTGCCCGACTCGGCGGCCGTGGCCTGGGCGCTGACGGCCGTCGGCCGCCTCAAGCTCGCCGAGCACGACCGGGCCGTCGAGGCCGTCGAGGAGCTGTGGGCCGGGGCGGGTCGGGCGCCCAACGACCCGACCGTGCAGACGGTGCTGGGCCAGGCGCTCTACGACGCGGGCCGGCCCCAGGCCGCGCTCGCCGTGCTGGGCACCGTGCTGCACCGGCACGGTGACACCCCCGAGGCGCTCCGCGCCCGGGGCGAGATCCTCGCCGACCTCGGCGACTCGGCCGCCGCGCTGCGCGACCTCGACCGACTCGACCGACTCGACCCGCGCGACCCGTGGGGAGCCCCGTCGGTACGGGCGGCCCGGGCGCTGGCGCTGGCCTCCGAGGGGCGGCTCGACGCCGCCCAGCGCGAGCTGCGCGAGATGGCGATGGGCGACGGCGACAGCGGGCCGCTGCTGTGGCGGGTCGCGCGGGTCCAGGAGCTGAGCGGCGATCATGACGCGGCGGCCCGACTGGCCGTCCGGGCGCTGGCCGCCTCCGGCCCGCCGTTGGCACCGCACGCGCGGCGGGCGGCCACCGACCTGGTCAACGCGACCGGGATACCGTCGGCGGCCCGCGCGACCGACCCGGCGGTACGACATTCCGGCGATTGAATAAATTCTGCGCCGTGCATCCGCTACATTTGGCCTGCCGCGCCGACACGGTCGGGTGGTGTGCGCTCGCCTTGGCCTGGGCGGGCGCATTCATTACGTCAGGTGGCTGCCTTCTCACTCAATTCTACTGAGCGGGACCATACTCGGGGAAGGGTTTCCCTTTTCCCGGTGCCGGGAGGACCGGCGCGACGGGCGGCGCCCGGTCATCACGGATTCCAGGGGGAGTACGGGCAGTTGCCAGGCGCTGACACCGAGAGGCTGCCCGAGGACGCCGCCTGGAAACGGACGCGTGATTTCACCCTGCTGTGGGGCGGGTCCGGGATCTCCCAGTTGGGGAATGTGGGCGCGGCGATCGCCGCGCCGCTGTTGGCGCTGTCGGTGACCGGCTCCCCGGTCCTGGCCGGCGCGGTCGCCGCTGCGGGGACCCTGCCCAGCCTGCTGCTGCACCTGCCCGCCGGCATGATCGTGGACCGGTTCGACCGGCGTCTGCTGATGCTGACCTGCCAGGGGCTGCGCTGCGCGGTGGCGCTGGCGCTCACCTGCGGGCTGCTGGTGCTGAGCGCCCCCTGGCCGCTGCTCATCGCGGCGGCCGCCGCCGACGGGGCGCTCGCCGCGGTCTACAACCTGGCCGAGGTCACCGTCATCGGGCGCCTGGTGCCGGACGGCCAATTGGTCGCGGCGATGGCCAGGAACGAGGCCAGACACCATACGGCCCTCCTTCTCGGCCGGCCGTTGGGCGGGTTCCTGTTCGATCTGGGCCGCGTGGTGCCGTTCGCGGTCAACGCGGTCCTCGCCCTTCTGGCCGCTCTCAGTATAGGCGCGATAAAGGCCGAAAACATCCGTTCCGCCGAACCCTCGGACGCACCGGGGGCGGGCGGCGGGTTCGCCGAATGCATGGCCCTGCTGTGGCGCGACGTCTTCCTCCGCCGGGTGCTGGTGATCTGCGCGATCACCAACTTCGCCTTTCAGACGATCTTCCTGTTGCTCATGGTCCAGGCCGATCGACAGATCGCCTCCAACGCCATGATCGGCGTCCTTTTCGCCGCCTCCGGACTGGGCGGATTGCTGGGCTCGCTGGCCGCCCGCCGGTTCCTGCCCGGCAGGCAGCCCCGGGCGGTGGTGCTGCTGTGCGTGTGGGGTTGGGCCGCCATGACCGGCGTGGTGGCGCTGCTCGACCGTCCGCTGACCGGACTGGCGGCCTGGGCCGGGATCAGCTTCATCGGCGCCCACATGAACGTGGCCCTGACCACCTACCGGGCGGCGCGGATCCCCGACGACCTCCTCGCCAGGATGGCGAGCGTCAACACCTTCGTGACCCGGGGGGCGGTGCCGCTCGGCGCGCTGTTCGCCGGCTATCTGCTGTCCACGGTGCCGAGCACCAGGTTCGCCGCGGTCATGGTCGCGGCCATCACGCTCGTCGTCGCCGTGACGTACACGCTCCGCGGGCGGTGGGTGCGACGCGCGGTACGGCGCGCCCGGCGGTCGATCCGCCGCGAGCCCGCCGCGCCGATGCTCGACCCGGAAATTCAGGCCGGAACGAAATCACGTTTTCGTGCGGCTGAAAATATGTCGCACCAACGGTGAACAGGGCACTCACGCCTCCGCACTCCCCCGGTAAGGCCCGCCGATTCCCGCGCTCGCCGTTCGATCGACGCCACCACGTACGATGACCTGCCAGGGAGGCGGCGGGAGGCGATCCACCCCCTCCGGAAGGAGGTGACACGGCGTTGATCCGGTCGCTCGGAGTGGAAGAACGGCGACGTCTGGTCGAGGCCCTGTGGCGTCTCGAGGGAATGCGCAGCCGCGAGAACCGAGAACTGTACCTCTCCCTGCTGGAGACCGATCTCGGTCATCCACTGGCCGTCAAACGCGATGACCACGATCTGTGGGACGTGTGGCATTTGGTCCACGCCTGCCTGCTCTACCCTGGTGCGATCCGACTGCTGTTGCGGGTCGTCGAGCATTTCCACCGGGGAAGCCTGCCGATGATCGAGATCACCGACCTGGTCGAGGAACTGCTCCCGGAGCCGTTGCTGCTGCTCCCGGAGCGCCGCGACCTGCACCGGCTGCTCGCCCGGCCGGAGGTCGGCGACGCCTGCGACCCGGCGACGGTGCGCGCCCTGTACGGCCGTGCCGTGGGGCCGGTCGGGCCCGTCCTGGAGCGCGACGCGGGTGATCTGCGCCAGGTCCTCGGCCAGTTGGAGGACTCGACGGTGCGGATGGACGGCGTTCCGCCGCTGCTGGTCTTCGTGGCGGACCTCGGCGCCCACGTCCGCGGGGCCGCCGCCCGCGACCTGCGGGAGTGGGCCGGTCGGGTCGCCGACCGGCTCGGACTGGCCCGGCCCGCCCTGACCGGCGTCCGTCCGACCGCGGAGCTCCTGCGGGTGTCCCCTCCGTGCGCGTACCTCGTCATCCAGTTGCGGCCGGACCCCGTCGACGGCGACCGCTACCTGCCGTCCGCCTGGCTGCAGCACGAGGGCGAGCCGGGCGCGATGCTGCACTGCGACGACGAGGACCCGCTGCCGTTGAGCCGGCTCCCCCGGCTGATCGAGGAGCTGCTCACCGAGACCCCGGAGGTCGTCCATCGGGCCGCGGAGGAGCTGACCATCGAGTTCCTGCTGCCCAGGGACCTGCTGGCGATCCCGCTCGACCAGTACCGGATCACCGTGGGCGGGCTGGAGCGTCGGCTGGGCATCGAGCACCCCGTCGTGGTCCGCAGCCTCGACCGGCTGCACACCCGGGTGCTCCACCACAACTGGCGTCGCAAGTGGCGGTGGCTGACCGGCCGGCCCGGCGACGCCACGGTGCACTGGAGGGGCCGCCGGGGCGAGCTGAACGGCGAGCACCTCTACACCAGCCTGCTGATCGAGCAGTCCTCGGTGTGCATGGCCATGGCGTTCCCCCCGGCGCGGACGTCCCACGACGGGGCCGTCGACGAGCTGTGGATCGGCGTGCAGGCCGGGGTGCCCGTGATCGTCTGGTGCCGTGAGCCGCGCGACCCCGACCGCTTCGCCGCCGAGTTCGAGCCGCTGCTGGCCCGGGGCATGCTCACGCTGCCCGAGGCCGTCCTGGAGCTGCGCCGCCGGGCCCTGCGCGAGAACGACCCCGACGGCGACCATCTCGGGCTGCGGCTCACGCTGCTGTTCGACGACGCCGACCGGATCCCCGAGCCGTACGACCGGTTGGGCGCGCCGGCCTGAGCGGCCGGCGGGAGGAGGCACGAGCGATGAGCGCACCGGGAGAGGGGCACGACGACTGGCTCGTCTATCGGGGCGCCGGCGCCCCGCACGACGGGATGGCCCGGCTGCCCGAGCCGCCGCCGTGGCGGCGCTTCGACGGCGTCGAGGGCGACCGGTCGGCGGGTGTGCGGGAGCGGGCGATGACCTACCGGGCCGACCCGCAGGTGATCACCATGGTGAACGTCGCGCTGCACCTGCGCCGCCCGCTGCTGGTCACCGGGAAGCCCGGCACCGGCAAGTCGACGCTGGCCCACAACGTCGCCTACGAGCTGGGCCTCGACCCGGTGCTGCACTGGTCGATCACCAGCCGGGCGCGGCTGGAGGACGGGCTGTACAAGTACGACGCGATCGGCCGGCTGCACGAGACCAGCCTGCGCCGCGAGTCGATGGGCGACCCCCCCGGCGCGCCGGACATCGGCAGGTACATCCACCTCGGGCCGCTGGGCACCGCGCTGCTGCCCCGCGAACGGCCCCGGGTGCTGCTGATCGACGAGCTGGACAAGAGCGACATCGACCTGCCCAACGACCTGCTCAACGTGTTCGAGGAGGGCACGTTCGCCATCCCGGAGCTGGAGCGGCTGCCCGAGGACCAGTCGACGGTGCACGTGATGACCGCCGACGCCGGGCCCCGGGTGCCGGTCGACCGGGGCCGGGTGCGCTGCACCGCCTTCCCGGTGGTGATCATCACCAGCAACGGCGAGCGCGACTTCCCGCCGGCCTTCCTGCGCCGCTGCGTCCGGCTGACGATCGAGCCGCCGGGCTCGGAGCAGTTGGCCGACATCGTCGAGGCGCACCTCGGTCCGGAGGCCCGGGAGTCCAGCGCGGAGATCATCCGGATGTTCCTGGAACGCCGCCGGCGCGGCGGCGACCTGGCGACCGACCAGTTGCTGAACGCCCTCTACCTGGCCACCTCCGGCTCCCGGCCGCCGGACCGGACGCTGCCCGAGCTGATCGAGTCGATCCTGCATCCGCTCGACGCCGCCGGCTCGGGATGATCGACCGGCTGGTCGAGGCGCTGCGCGGGCTCGCCCCGCCGGTGACCGCCGACGAGCTGGCCGACGCCCTGTGGCTGGCGCGCCTGCTGCCCCCCGGCGCGGACGCCGCGGGGGACGTCGAGACGCCGGGGGCCCCTCCCGTCGAGCAGGACCCGCCGGAGGGGGCCGCCCCGCCGGACGTCCCCGAGGCCGACCGGGAGGCCCCGCCCGGGGCCGCGTGGCCGGGGCCGGCGCAGCCGCAGGCCGGTCTGCGGCCGGCCCCGCCGGGGTCGGCGGGGCCGGACCTGGTTCGCAGCCCCGCGATGCCCGCGATCCCGCGGGCCCTGCAGTTGGGCCGTGCCCTGCGGCCGCTCAGGGTCGGCGCCGCGTCCCGGACGCGATGGCTCCTGCACGAGCAGGAGACCGCGCAGCGGATCGCCGAGACCGGGGTCTGGCAGCCGGAGATGCGCCCGGAGGTGGAGCGCCGGCTGGACATGGCGCTGGTCGTGGACGACAGCGTGTCCATGGTGGTCTGGCAGCGGACGGTCGCCGAGTTCCAGGCCGTTCTGGAACGGCTCGCCGCGTTCCGCGACGTCCGCGTGTGGCGGGTCGACACCGACGACGACCGCCTGGTGCTGCGCACCGGCACCGCGCCGGGACACGGTTCCGGGCACAGCCCGAACGAGTTGATCGACCCCACCCGCCGCCGTCTGGTCCTGGTCGTCAGCGACTGCATCGGTCGGGCCTGGCGGGACGGCCGGGCGGCCGGGCTGCTCGAACGCTGGGGCGCCGCCGGACCGGTGGCCATCGTGCAGCCGCTGCCGCAACGGCTGTGGTGGCGCTGCGCCGCCGCCGTGGAGCCGGTGCGGATCACCGCCGCGCGGGCCGGGCAGCCCAACGACCGGCTGGAGGTGCGCCCGAGGGCGGGCGGCCGACGCCCCGAGGGGATCGCCGTCCCGGTCATGGAGTTGGAACCGCGCTGGCTGCGGCCCTGGGCGGAGTTGGTCGGCGGCCGCGCGCGGCGCATCGACGGCATGGCGCTGTTCACCGGGCATCCTACGGCCGACCCTCCGCTGGACGGCGGCGACGACGCCCTGACGCCCATGGACCGGGTCGTGCGGTTCCGGGCGGCGGCGTCGCCCACCGCGTACCGGCTGGCCTGCTACCTCGCCGCCGCGCCGCTGCGGATCCCGGTGATGCGGCTGGTCCAGCAGGCGATGCTCCCCGGCTCGCGGCCGGCGCACCTGGCGGAGGTGTTCCTCGGGAACCTGCTGCGCAAGGCGGAGGCGGCCGACGACCCGGACGACGTCCGGTACGAGTTCCACGACGGCGTCCGCGACATCCTGCTCAGCGGTCTGCACCGCAGCGAGGCGATGCGGGTGCTGCGGGAGGTGTGGGAGGTGCTCCGGGCGCGCCGAGGTTCGACCCTCGACTTCCCCGCCCTGCTCAGCGCCCTCGAGGACGGGCCCGACCCCTCCCTGGATCCGCCGTTCGCGCAGGTCGCGGCACGGGTGCTGGCGCGGATGGGCGGCCGGTACGCGGTGGTCGCCGAGCGGCTGGCGGAGACGTCCGGGCCGGGCGTCGGGTGGCCGGGGCCGGAGCCGGGCGATCCGGCCGCCTCCGGGCCGTCCGCCGTCGATCCGGGGTCCGGTCCACCCGCCGCTCCGGTGACGCCGCCGATCGTCGGGCCGGTCGTCGGCGGGGGGCTGCCCGCCCGCAACCCCGACTTCACCGGCCGCGACGGGCTGTTGGCGGCCACCCGCGAGCGGCTGGCCGACGCGGTCACCGCGCTGCTCCCCCAGGCCCGGCACGGGCTGGGCGGGGAGGGCAAGTCGCAGTCGGCCGTCGAGTACGCCTACCGGTACGCCGGCGACTACGACCTCGTCTGGTGGATCTCCGCCGAGCAGATCACCCTGGCCCGGTCGTCCCTCGCCGGGCTCGCCAGGCATCTCGGCACCCCGCTCAGCGACGACATCAACCGGACCGTCCACCACGTCCTGCAGGCGCTGCGGTCCGGTCGCCGCCACCGGCGGTGGCTGCTGATCTACGACAACGCCACCGATCCGGACGAGCTGATCCCGCTCATGCCGGTCGTCCCCGGCCCAGAGGGGCGGCTGGCCACGCCGCTGCGGACCGGCCACGTGCTCGTCACCTCGCGGGACCGCCGGTGGGCGGACCGGTCGGCCGCCGCGGAGGTCCCGGTGTTCGAGCGATGGGAGAGCGTCGCGCTGCTGCGCCGGCGGGTGCCGGGGCTGCCGGTGGACCAGGCCGACCGGATCGCCGACCGGATGGCCGACCTGCCGTTGGCCGTCGAGCAGGCCGCGGCCTGGCACGCCGAGACCGGCCGGACGACCGACGAGTACCTGCGGCTGCTGGACCGCCACCTCGCCGAGGGGCCGGCGCACGACCTCCCCGAGGACTATCCGGCGCCGCTGGCCGCCACGCTGGGCCTGGCGTTCGAACGGCTGCTGGAGGAGACCCCGGAGGCCGGACGGCTGCTGGAGCTGTGGGCGTTCTTCGGTCCCGAACCGGTGCCGCTCGACCTGCTGTCGGCGGGCGCCGGGGCGCGGCTGCCGGCGGCGCTGCGGGACCTGCTGGCCGACCCCCGGCGGCTGCGTCGGGCGATGGTCGACATCGGCCGGTACGCGCTCGGCCGGTTCGACGCGGGCGCCGCGAGCCTTCAGGTGCACCGGCTGGTGCGGGCGATGCTGCAGACCCGGCTGGGCGGCGACGCCGACGGCCGGATCCGTGACCGCGTGCATCGGATCCTGGCCGCCGCCAACCCGGTGGAGCCGCCCGACGACGAGGGCACCTGGGAGCGCCGCGCCCAGCTCGCGCCGCACGTCGTCCCGGCCGGGGTCATCGACGGGGCCAGCACCGCGATCCGCGAGGTGGCCCTCGACCAGATGCGCTACCTGTACCTGCACGGCGACTTCGAGGGCGCCCGGATGCTCGGCGAGATCGCGCTGGAGCGGTGGCGGGCGGACCTCGGGCCGGACGACGAGCTGGCGCTGCGGGCGGGCCGGCAGCTCGGCAACGTGCTGCGCGCCCTCGGCGACGTGGCCGCCGCCGCCCGGCTGAACGCGGAGATCTTCGACCGCACCACCGAGCGCTACGGCCGCGACCACGTCAACGCGATGCTGATCGCCAACAGCGTGGGGGCCGACCTGCGGCTGCGGGGTCGCTTCACCGAGGCCCTGGATCTGGACACCGACACCATGCGGCGGATGGTCCGGATGTTCGGCAAGGACCACGTGCAGACCCTGTGGGTGGCCAACAACGTGGGCATCGACCTGCGGCTGCTGGGCCGTTTCGAGGCGGCGTACGACATCGACGCCGACGCGTTGGGGCGGTTGCGCAGACAGTTGGGGAGCGGGCATCGCAGCTCCCTGCTGGCGATGAACCAGCTCGCCCGCGACCTGCACGGACTGGGCAGGTACGCCGAGGCGGTGAGCCTTCAGCGGGAGGCGCTGGAGCGGATGCAGGGCACGTTGGGGCCCGACCACGTCTTCGTCCTGCACGCCGAGATGAGCCACGCCGGGGCGCTGCGCAAGCTGGGGATGCACGACGAGGCGCGGCGGCTGGCCGAGGACACCCTGCGCCTGCACGTGCGGCGGTTCGGCGAGGACCACCCGGACGCCCTGGCCGCCCGCCGCGCCCTCTCCCTGGCCTGCGCCGTCACCGGTGACGCCGAGCGGGCCCGACGGCTCGGGGAGTCCGCCCTGACCGGCTACCGCAGGATCATGGGGAACGACCATCCGTTCGTCCACGCCTGCGCCGCCGACGTCGCGCTCACGCTGCGGGCGCTGGGCGGCCACGAGGCGGCCCACGTCGTGGACGACACCTCCCTGCGGGCGCTCGGCCGGCTCCTGGGCGCCGATCACTACTACACGCTGTGCTGCTCGGTCGGCCTGATCCACGACCTGTTCCACACGGGCCGTCTGGAGGCCGCGCGGAGCCGTTCGCGGGACACGCTCGCCCGCTTCCGGGCGCGGTACGGCCCGGACCACGTCTACACGCTGGCCTGCGCCCACAATCATCGGGTGATCGGCGCGGCCCTCGGCGTCGACGACGACCCGGACACGCTGCCGGACCTGCGCCGTTCGCTGGGGGCGGGGCACCCGGACGTCCGGCGGGCGGCGGCGGGCGGGCTGATCGAGTGCGACAGCGAGCCGATCCCCCTGTGAGCGGGCTCAGCGGACGGCGGGTGTCAGCCAGCGGGCGAGGTCGAGGGGGTCGGGACGGCTGCCGCGCAGCTCACCGATGCGGTGGTGAACGGCCGCCACGACCTCGGGGAACGCCGTGAGGGCGGGGATCGCGGCGCCGCCCCGGCGGGCCGCGATGGCGAGCCCGGCCCAGTCCTCGGCGGACCCGGGATCGTCCGCGAGCCGGGCGCGGTATCTGTCGGCGGCCTCCGCGCCGTGCCCGGCGACCAGCGCGACGTCGGCGTCGCCGCGGGTCGCGCGCACCCGGGCGAACTCGTCCGGATGCCGAAGCCGCAGGTGCCGCAGCCCGGTGCGGGTGTTGCGGGTGCCCGGCTCGCGGTCGGAGGCCGTCAGCTCCGGCCGCCGCAGCGGCGGGGCCGGGGTGCCGCCGGGCCAGGCGAGGGCGATCTGGTCCACGTCGGCGGGATCGGGCCGCAGATGCCGCACCCGCCAGGTGAGGGCGTGGTCGGCGGCGGTGTCCTCGGCGTGGGCGCCGGCCTCGGCGGCGACCGTCGTGTCCGTCCACGCCTCCAGCGACGCGCGCATCCCCGCGACGAACCGCTCGCCGTTGGCGGTGAGCCGGCCCGACCCCTCGATGCGGCCGATGGCGTGGCGGGTCTGGTCGCGCCACAGGACGAACGCGTACTGGGCGAACGTCCGGTCGTCGCCGGTCATGACCCGCTGCTGCCGTCCCCAGAAGTCGGTGACCCCGAGGTAGGCGTAGGCGCCGTGCAGCAGGCCCCCCAGGGGCCGGGGATCGTCCCGCCACGGCGCGTAGAAGCGCTCCCCGTCGTCGGGCGCGTGCAACGGCAGCAGGTCGAGGAGGGCGCACAGCTTGACGTGCTGGAACTCGTGGACGAGCGACTCCGCCAGCAGGAGCGGGTCGCCGGGCGGCGTGATCGCGACCGCGCCGGGGGCGTCCGCGCTGGTGGCGCTGAGCTCCCGCCGTCCGCGGTGGGCGGCCAGCGGCACCAGCGCGGTCAACCCGACGGCGATCGCCTCGGCCCGATGGGGGTGGTGGTCGGCAAGGATGTCCCAGGCCGCGTCCGTGGTGCGGCGCCAGTCCCGGAGGGACTCCTCGGCGAGCCGGGGCGCGGGCCCGAGGCCGTGGTTGTCCCGGAACGGGTCGATGTCGTCGAGGTAGACGCCGAGCGCCCGACCCCCCGCGATGGCGTCCAAGCGCCGCAGCCCCCACCAGCCGGGGCCGTCGGCGTGCGGGTCGGCGGGCAGGACGACGGTGCGGTGATCGGAGGCGACCTCGACCCCTCGGGCGGTGGACCTGACGGCGGCGACGCCGTCGAACCCCGGCGGCCCCACCTCCGCACAGCCCAGGGTGGGCAGGACCACCGTGCCGCCGCGCACCCGCACGGCGACGTCGAGGCTCATGCCCGCCCGGATCGCCGCCGCCGCGGCGAC
Organism: Thermomonospora umbrina; assembly: GCF_003386555.1. Taxonomy (GTDB): domain Bacteria; phylum Actinomycetota; class Actinomycetes; order Streptosporangiales; family Streptosporangiaceae; genus Thermomonospora; species Thermomonospora umbrina. The sequence continues at coordinate 984,971 of NZ_QTTT01000001.1, forward strand.
GGCGCCCAGGTGCGCCAGGTCGTCCCCGCCCGTGGCGCCCTCCGTGGCGTGCAGTCGTCGCAGGCAGGCCGACACCCAGGCCGCCACGTGCGGGTACAGCAGGAGGTCGGCGACGGTCTGCGGGGCCCGGCGCTGCGCCTCCGCCAGCAGCTCGATCCCGTCCGGGCGCGGGGGGCCGGTCACGTCCAGCAGCGCGCGCAGCCTCAGCAGCAGCTTGCTGAGCTCGGCGCCGCGCAGCAGTCGGATCGTCGCCGGGCCGCCGAGACCGGCGGCGAGGGCGTCGAAGTGGGCGACGGGCAGACGGTGCCTCCGCATCGCGGCCTACCCGGTGAGCCGGGCCAGGTCCCGGCGGATCTCGTGGCTGATGTGCTCGATGAGCCGCCTCAGGTCGCGGCAGTACACCGAGGGGTTGCGGTAGCCGTCGCCGGGCCGGTAGCGGTGGACGTAGTACCCGCCCCCGCAGACGTCCCGCACCGGGCACCGCAGGCAGGTCACCGGCAGCGCGGACAGCCCGATCTGGCGGGCCACCACCCCGGGATGACCGAGGGCGTCGTCGAACGGGTGCTCGGTCACCGTCAGACCGGTCTCGGGGGCCCCGGCGAACGAGGTCTTGAGGGTGTCCACCTGCTGCAGCGTGCCGTCGGTGTCGACCACGACGAGGGCGACCGGGGACAGCCCGATGCTCTCGGACCGGCTCCGACCCCCGAGGATCAGGTTGATGATCTCTTCGAGGAAGCGGATCCCCGTCTCCCGCCGCGGCGCCCGGTACCAGCGGTCGAACACGGCGGCCAGCCAGTCGGCATAGGGCGTGGCGTCCCCCCGCCCCGGATCAAGGCCCGGGGGCGGCGACCCCCAGCTTCCGTGCGGCAGCAGCAGGTCCACTTTGGGAGGGGCCGTCTCCAGCAGGGCCTCGTACGTCTCCACCGGGTCGTTGGCGAGGTCGACGGTGCACAGCAGACCCCGGTAGAGCCGCCGGTAGGGGCCGGACAGCAACGACAGCCCGCGCATCACGCGGGTGTGGCTGCCCCGGCCGTCGGCGTGCCGCCGGTGCCGGTCGTGGGCGGCCCGGTCGCCGTCGAGGCTGACCGACACCCCGATGTCGTGCCGGGCGAGCAGCCGGAGCATCGGCTCGGTCAGCAGCACCCCGTTGGTCTGGACGCTGATGTCGACGCGGCAGCCGGCCGGCGCGACGGCACGCAGCCCGCGGGCGACGGACTCGATGGTCCGGGGCCCGGCCAGCAGCGGCTCGCCGCCGTGCAGGACGACCCCGACCTCGGTGAGGCCGTGGGCGCGGGCGTGCTCGGCGATCCGCGCCGCGGTGGCGTCGATGACCGCGGCGGACATCGCGGTGGGACGGGCGCGCCAGCTCTGGTCGGCGGACTCGTACACGTAGCAGTGGTCACAGGCCAGGTTGCAGCGGCTGTGGAGCTTGAGGACGAACTCGCGGAACGGGGCGGGCCGCCAGCCGACGTCCCGCAGCCGGTCGAGGTCGATGCCCCGCCCGGGCCACTCCCCGCGCGGACGATCGGGTGGGGCGACGGCGGTGGTCGAGACGGAACGCGGGGACATTCAGGCGCCGGGCTCGTACATGCCCGACTGGAAACCGGCGACGACCTCGCGGGGGGCGGCGGCCTCGACCCGGACCCGGTTCAGCGCCTCGCCGAGGACGGTCCCGTCGAGGGAGAACAGCTCCGGCAGGGAGAGGCCGCTGACGTCGATCAGCACCGACTCGAATTCGCCGTCCGCGTCAGCCACCGAACGTCCTCCGCTCACACCCGGGTCACGGCGCACGGCACGCGTCCGGGCTGGATCAGCGGGCATCGTCGCCCGCACCCACTGTGGCAGATCTTAGCGATCGTGACACCCGAGCGAAGTGGGATGAAGTGGTGCCGCGGGTCAATTCATCGCCACGGCGTCCGGTTCCCGAACGGGCGGCCTCGGGTCTCGCGGTATATGACGGAACTCTTACGGGAATGCGGGACGTGCTGGTGCATTCGTCCGCCGGGTGCTCGAATGTTGAGATGACCAGCGAGGAGACGCGCGGTGCGCCGGTCGGCAGGCGGATCGTGCTCGGCATGCTCGGGCTCGGCGCGGCCGGGGTCGCCGTCGGCGCGAGCGCCCAGGAGAAGGTGAACACGGCCCTGGCCCCCATCGGGAGCCTGGAAGAGGTGCTGCCCGGGGCCGGGGGCTTCCGCTACTACTCGGTGGTCGACGGGGTGAAGCGGAAGACCCCGCAGACCTATCGGCTCACCGTGGGCGGGCTGGTGACCGAGCCGCGCACGTTCACGTTCGCCGATCTGCAGGCGCTGCCGCAGACGCAGATGACCAGGGACTTCCAGTGCGTCACCGGCTGGCGGGTCGAGGACGTCGCCTGGGCGGGGGTGGCGCTGCCCGACCTGCTGGACCTGGTGGGGGTCGCCCCGGAGGCGCGGGCGGTGCGGTTCCGGTCGTTCGACGGGGAGTACACCGAGTCGCTGACGCTGGAGCAGGCGCGGCGGCGGGACGTCCTGGTGGCGACGGGCATGGAGGGCGGCGCGGTGAAGCACGACCACGGCGGCCCGGTGCGGCTGTACGTGGCGCCCATGTACGCCTACAAGTCGCTGAAGTGGCTCGGGGGCATCGAGCTGACGAGGAAGGTCGTCCCGGGCTACTGGGAGGAGCGGGGCTACGACGTCGACGGGTGGGTCGGCCGGTCCAACGGGCGGAACGATGAGCCGACCTGAGCCGCTGACGAGGTTCACCGGCGGCCAGCGGGCGGTGCACCACGCGACGGCGGTGCTGATGCTGGTCTGCCTGGGCACGGCCGCCTGCCTGTACGTGCCGGACCTGTCCACCCTGGTGGGGCGGCGGAGCCTGATGAGGACCGTGCACATCTGGTGCGGGTTCGCGCTGCCGGTGCCGGTGCTGCTGGGCTGGCTGTCGCGGGCGTTCCGCGAGGACGTGCGCCGGCTCAACCGGTTCGAGGCGCGCGACCGGGAGTGGCTGCGCCGCGCGGACCGACGGGCGGTGGCCGACGGGCGCGGCATCCTCCCCGTCGGCAAGTTCAACGCGGGGCAGAAGCTCAACGCCGCCTTCGTGGCCGGATCCATCCTGGTCATGCTGGGCACCGGAACGATGCTCACCTTCCCCGACCCCTGGTCGGACGACTGGCGGACGGGGGCGACGTTCGTGCACGACTGGCTCACCATCGCCGTCCTCGCGGTGGTGCTGGGGCACCTCTGGTACGCGCTGCGCGATCCCGGCGCGATGGGCGCGATGTGGCACGGGCGCGTCGGGCGGGACTGGGCCGCCCGCCATCACGCCGGCTGGCTCGACGAGTCGGGCGACGCGTTGGTCAAGGCCCCGGATCCGGAGCCGGAACGTTCTGTAAAGAGTGGAAATCCGGACTCCGCCAACCCTTGACACTCTCCGCCAAAACGCTGGAATGGGCGGTGAGCCCGCGCGCCGGACCTGCGGGCGCACGGCGCGTCCCCGCCCGGCTCCGGCGCAGATGAGGGGGGTGCCCGGATGCGCGTGCCGACCGACCAGAGGCCCATCGTCGGTCGCGAGTTGCTCTCGCGACGCCTGGAGACGGAGTTCGCGGTGTTGTCCGCGGAGAGCGTGCGGCGGTGCGTCGCCGACGTGCTGGCGTGCATGGCCCATCTCGGGGTGGAGCCCGCGCCCGCGGTGGTCGAGCGGATGGCCCGCGAGCACCTGGTCGGGATGGTCAAGTCCGAGCCGCCGTCCGGCCGGGCGTCCCTGGAGGGCGCCCGCCTGCGGCCGGGCCCCGACGACGCCCGCTGAACGCTAGGGTGGTCATCCGCGCCCCGTTCGCGGGCGGTGCCCGCGTGGCCGGGCACAGGATCGACTCTGAGAAGGTGGAGGGGTGAGCCCCCGCAGCCGCGCATCCGGGGATCCCCAGCCGCCGGGCGACGCTCCCGACGAGCCACTGGACGAGATCGCCGGCATCTTCGACGACATGCTGCGGCACGCCCGGGAACTGCTGGCCGTGCGCAGCCCGCTGGACGCCGAGCTGATCGTCAGCGAGATCCTGGGGTCCTGGTGGGGCCGCTGGCCGGTGGACGACGACGTGGACCGGCTGATCGGCGAGGCCCTGGTCGGGCACGCCGCCCGGGCCGGGACGCCGGCGGCGCTGGCGCTGCTGACCGGGATGGCCTACCTGGGCACCACCCGGCAGGCGGTCAAGGCCGAACGCGCCGCGCTGGAGCTGATGGACCACGGGGTGGCGCGGCCGGGCTGGGCCGACCGGGTGGGCATGGTCGTGGCGGAGGAGTGCTTCACCTCCCGCGACGTGTACGGCGACCAGGACTCGATCGTCTGCACCTTCGGCTATGCGGGCGAGGAGCGGCACGCGCTGGTGGTCACGGTCGATCACAACCGCTCCGGGATGGTCCGCGACGCCTGGGTGTCCTCTCAGGTCGACAAGCTGTTCGAGCACTGCCGCGAGGAGGACCGCAGCAACCCGCTGGTGGTGTTCCGGCAGATGGACCCTCGGGACACGCGGGCGCTGCTGGAGCACGCCCTGACCGTCACGGGCGAGCAGGACGACCCTCCCGTCACCGACACCTTCGCCGCCTACCACGCGTTCCTGCGGGCCCGGGTGCGGGCGCTGCCGCCGGGCGGGCTGCCGCCCCGGGCCCCGGTGCACGGCCGGGACTGGCGCGCCACGCTGGCCGCCCGCTTCCTGGCCTCCGACGAGGCCGAGGGCCTGTCGGACCGTTCCGCCGCCGGCCGCTGCGTGGACCGGATCATCGAGTTCGGCTGCGAGGACGACCACGGCAGGCCGCTGCGGGTGAGCCCGGTCAAGTGCGAGCTGTTCCTGCTGGACTGGCTGCCCCGCAAGGTGCTGCTCTCGCCCGCCGAGCACGACGCCATGCCGCACGTGCTGGCCGCCTGGGTGCGATGGGCGGCCCGGCAGACCGGGCTCCCCTCGGAGGGCGTCAGGGCGACGCTGGACGCCGTCTGGGACGCCACCGGCCGGTTCACCCGGCTCTTCCGCGACCCGGAGGCGTTCGGGCTGGACCCGTCGGTGGTGCGGCGGCTGCTGCCGGACGGGGAGTTGGAGGCGCTGCCCCGGCGGGCGTTCGCGCTGCCGTTCCTGTCGGGCGAGCACCACGTCCCGGGGCGCGGGCGGATCGACCTGGCGACGCTGGACCCGGCCGATCCCGCCGACCGGCGGACCATGCTGGAGTTCGAGCACCCGGGCGCGGCCGAGGAGCACCTGGCGGCCCACGAGCGGCTCGCCGTCCGGCTGTGGAACGCCGAGCCGCCCGAGCTGTGGGAGGCCGCGCAGGCGCTGCTGGACGCGGGGCAGGAGCGGCACCAGATCCTGCATCGGCTGATCGAGGTGCTCGAACGCTGCCGGGACGACCCCGACGCCCTGCGTGCGGCGCTGGTGGCGCTGCGACACGACCCGCCGCCGATGTGAGGCCCCGGTGTGAGACCCCGGTGTGAGATCGGCCATGGGCGTCGGCGCGATCCGCGGTTTGCGGGAGACTCGTGGGACGGCGATTATCGGAGGCTTCGGGGGTGACCGGAACGCCGCGGCGGCAGCCGGCGCCCGTTCGCTCCGACCCCCCGAAGACGGCCTGTGAGGAGTGATCTTGTGGAGTGGTCCGAGTTCGCCCGACGCCTCGGCCGTGAGCTGGCGGGTCTCGATCACGGCGTCATCCTCATCGTGCGCGAGCGCGTGGAGGACCGGCACTACGTCCAGGCCATCCGGGAGCCCGACCGTCTCTACGCCGAGGCCGTCAGCAATCACTTCCTCGACGGTCCGCTCCTGCTGACCGCCGCCGACGAGGAGGTCATGGTCGAGGCCGGCTGGAACCCGCCGGGCCCGCGCCGCGCGCCGGGCGAGACCGCCGTCCCGACCGGTGATCCGGCGCCCCACAACTGGTGGACCGAGCTGTCGTACTTCGCCACCGCCGCCGACCACGCCCGGCTGGCCGACATGATGGTGCACGCGCTGCGCGACGTGCAGGGCGTGCGGCGGCCCGCGGACCTGGAGTACGAGTCGTTCCGCCGGTTGGGCAACGGCCGCATCGAGCTGGCGGACTTCGGGATCGCCCCGGCCGACCCGTCCCGCCTGACCGAGCGCCGGTCCTCCGCCGACGCGGTGGCGGCCGCGCCGCCGGTCGTCGACCCGGTGATGTCCGCTCCGGTCAACGATTCCGGGCCGGAGGCCCGGCCGCGCGCCGCCAACGGGGTCTCCCGCGAACGGGCCGTCGCCCAGGCCCGTCCGGTGCCGATGCCCGCGCCGCCGGCGGTGCTCGCCCCGGCGGACGGCGAGGGCGAGCCGGAGCGCCGGCTGACGGCCGCCAAGCAGGAGGGCGACCACGTCACCTACTTCGACGTGCTGCTGCGCTCGGAGCTGATCCTGCCGGTGGCCGACGACCCGACGGCCGGCGACCTGGTCACCATCACGATCGCCGACAGCGTCTACGTGATGGTGTTCTCCTCGCCACGGGCCCTGGCGCAGTCGCTGCGGCCCGGGGAGCCCGTGCCGCCGCCGCACCGGCGGATGACGTTCGGGGCGTTGGCGGCCTCCTGGCCGGACCCGTCGTGGTCGCTGGCCGTCAACCCGGGGCTGCCCAGCGAGATCCACCTGGACGCCGCGGCGGTCGCCCGGATCGACGGGACGCGTCGCGGGGCCGCCGAGCCGCCGGCCCCGGCCACCGGGCCCCTTCCCGTACAGGGCCCCTCTGCGCCGGTCGCCGCGCCCGTTCCGGTCCCCGCTCCCCTCCCGACGCCCCTTCCGGCCCCGGTGCCGCAGCCGACGCCGGAGCCGGAGCCGGTGCGGGCCGCCGGCAAGCCGCTGCCGTTGCCGTTGCCGCACGGAGTGCAACTGTGGGGCGACGACGGGGAAGGAGAGAGCGCCCGGCCCCTCGCTGTCTATGACGCCATCAGCGGAGGTTGGACCCGCGTTCCGTCGGTTTCTGAGGAATCGGGGCACCTCGGGCGATGAACGTACGGTGGACGCGCTACCGTCACCATGCGCAAACACGACTTGCCCGCCAGGAGTAGGACCGCTTGGACTGGACCGATTTCGCCCAACGCCTGACCCGAGAGCTGATCCACCTCCCGGTGGACGCCTTCGTCATTTTGCAGGGTCCCGGGGGCTCTCCGTACGTGCAGGCGATGCGCTACCTCAACGGGCTGCACGCGGAGGCGGTGAGCAGCGACTACCTGCCCGAGCCGCTGGACTCCCGGCAGGAGGCCCGGCTCGCGGAGCTCGGCTGGCGGGCCCCGGACGGCCGCGCCCGCCGCAACTGGTGGTGCCGGGTGATGCTCCCCGCCGACATCTCCGCCATCACCCCGGAGCAGGCGGCCGACTGCGGCGCGCTCGCGGCGCGGATGGCGTCCGCGTTCCGCGACGTGTACCGGGTGCCCTCGCTGGCCGACCTGTCGTACGAGGCCAACCGGAACGGCGAGCAGGGCGGGCCCGTGCCGATGCCGGGCCTGGGCATCGCCGAGGTGGGCGAACGGTCCCGGACCGCCGACGTGCCGGAGTGGCCGGAGTTCGCCGAGCGGCTGGCCCGCGAGCTGGCGGCGCTGGAGCCGGAGATGGCCCTGGTCATCTCGCGGCGCGACCAGGAGAGCCACTACGTCCAGGCGTTCCGCGACGCCAAGCGGGTCCGCGCCGAGGCCGTCAGCGGGCGGGCGCTGCCCCCCGGCGCGCCGAAGTTCGACTCCCGCGAGGAGGACCGGCTGGCCGCCGCCGGCTGGCTGCCGCCGGGGGTGCACCCCAACTGGACCTTCGACATCCCCTCGGGCGTGGGCCCGGACGGCTGGCGGGGGCTGGCCGCCATGATGGTCACCGCCCTGCGCGACGTGCAGCTCGCGCGGCATCCCGCCGAGCTGGTGTACGAGGCGTTCCTGGGCGCGTCCCACATCGAGCTGACGGGGTTCGGCATCGAGGCCGCCGTCTCCGACCAGGTCGACCTGCGCCGGACCAGTCCTCCGCTGCGGGAGCCGGTGGCCCCCGTCCAGGCCCCTCCTCCCCTTCCGTCCAAGGCGACGCCCCCTCCCGCCGAGGCCCCCACCAAGGCGGTGCCCACACCCGAGCCCCCGCCCGCCGCCGCTCCCCCACGGCCCAAGCCGATGCAGCCGCTCCAGCCCGTCCAGCCGGGTGGCGGCCGGTCCGCCCGTCCACCCGCGGGCGGCGAACTGGAGGAACGGTTGGCGGCGGCCAAGACCCGTGGCGACCAACCCGGATACCTGGGCCTGATCCTGCGGGCGGAGCTGTTCGTGCCGGTCGAGGGCGGCGAACGTCCGATGACCGCCGAATACCGCGACGGCACGTACGTCCTCGCGTTCACCTCCACGGAGGCGATGGACTGGGCGCTGGGCGGCAAGCTCATGGACTACCGCCGCACCACGTTCACCGAACTCGTCCGCAACTGGCGTCGCCCGGACTGGCAACTGGCCATCAACACGAAGCTGCCCAGCTCCGCCTACATCGACTCGGGCACCATCCAACGCGCCTCCCAACGCGCCCGAACGAGCCGCCGCCCCAGCCCCGAGCCATCCCCCCAGCCGGCCCGGCCGCCCCGCGCCGAACCGCCCCTGCCGCTCCCCCACGTGCAGCAGCCGCCCCGAACGGAGCCTCAGGGCCCTCCGCAAGCGCCGACACCGCAATCCCCGCATGCAGCCCAACCGGCCCAGGAGCCTCAGCGGTCGCAAGCATCGCAGCAGCCGCGTAATCCAACGCAGGGCTCCCCGACGCCGCAACAGCCGCAGCTCCCCGCGCCTCCCGAACCGCAGCGGTCGCATCGGTCCCAGCCGCCCCATGAGACTCCGCAGCGGCCGCAGCGACCGCATTCCCCAACGCCGCAGCCGCACGTTACCCAGGAGCCGTACTCACGCAAAGAGCCGCAACCTCCATCGCGCACACCACATCGGCCTCCAGAGCCCCATAGGCCGCAGCAGTCGCCTCTGCCGGGAGCGCACGAGTCTCGGCCGCAAGGGTCCCGAGGGGCGCAGGGGTCGCATCTTCGGGTCGTGCCCGATCCGCCCGGCGCGCCCGTGCCCCGGCCAGGGTCGGGTGTCGAGGTGGGGGACGGCACCGTTCTGCAGAAGGTCATCCGCCCGGACCACGTCGCGCACTACCTCGACGGGGGCTACGACTGGGTGGGGGGCACCGTTCACCGGCTGGAGGACGTCGGGGGGATGCGGACGCCCGAGGAGCTGGTCCCGGCGCTGGGGCTGGACTATGAGGGGTCGCCGTTCTCGCCGTGGCACCGTGAGGTGTACGTGATCCGCTGGCAGGTCATCAGGGCCGGGCTGGTGGGGGCGGACCCGTCGGCGGGCGGGACCGTGCCCGCGTTGCGGATGGGGAGTCGGCGGCTGCCGCACGGCGCGGAGATGTTCCGCATGGACCATCTCGGGGCGGAGGCGTTCGTGGCGGTGTACGACGCCGACCTCCGCGGTTGGCACCGGACCGAGGGGGCCGGGTCATGATCGTTCGGGACGGGTTCTACGCGAGCTGGCGGGGTCTGGAGTACGAGGCGGGGCCCGACGGCGAGGAGATCAGGCTGTACACCGGGGCGCCCGCCGAGGGTTTCACGGAGGTCGGGCCCGGACGTCACGTGCGGGTGGTGGCGGCGGACGAGGTGGAGCGGCTGTCCTACATCACCACGATGTGCGAATGGCAGGGCGAGCCGTTCCAGGTGCTCGGCGAGCACGAGACCTGGCTGCGGGTGGAGTACGCCGGGACCGATCCGGCCGTCGCCGCGCGGCTGGGCCTGGAGCTGTTCGATCGGGGCGTCCATCAGGCGTGGGCGCCGCGCTCGGACGTCCGGGAACTCCGGGAGGAACGGATCTGATCGTCGCGTCGGGGGAATCATCCGGGGATGACACTCCCCGACCGGCCGTCCGTGCTGACCCCCGGCCAGGCCCGGGCGCTGTTCCGGACCGGCGCCGACACCCCGACGACCAGCGGCTGGTGCCGCGGACACGCGCAGGCCAACCTGCTGGCCGTCCCGCGCGACCTGGCGTTCGACGCGCTGTTGTTCGCCCACCGCAACCCCGCCGCGTGCCCGGTGCTGGAGGTGACCGACCCCGGCGACCCGCATCCCCGGGAGATGGCCCCGGCGGCCGACCTGCGCACCGATCTGCCCGCGTACCGGATCTACGAGCACGGCGTGCCGGTCGCCGAGGTCGGTGACGCGACCGCGTACTGGCGCGACGACCTGGTGGCGTTCCTGATCGGGTGCAGCTTCAGCTTCGAGGCGGCGCTCGCGGCGGCCGGGGTGCCGATCCGGCATGTGGAGCAGGGCCGCAACGTGGCGATGTTCCTCACCGACCGGCCCTGCGTCCCGGCGGGGCGGCTGGCGGGGCCGCTGGTGGTGTCGATGCGGCCCGTCCCGGAGGCGCTGGTGGAGACCGCGATCGAGGTGAGCGGCCGGTTCCCGACCCATCACGGGCCGCCCGTCCACGTCGGGGATCCGGCGGCGTTGGGCATCGCGGATCTGGGCCGGCCGGACTTCGGGGATCCGGTGGCGGCCGAGCCGGGGGACGTTCCGGTGTTCTGGGCCTGTGGGGTGACACCGCAGGCGGCGCTGATGACCGGTGCGCCGGAGTTCGCGATCACCCACGCCCCCGGCCGGATGTTCATCACCGACCGCGCCGACTAGGTTCACGGGTATGGCGGTCATCGACATCAACGCCGACCTCGGCGAGGGCTTCGGCGTGTGGACGCTGGGCGACGACACGGCGCTGTTGGACGTCGTCACCAGCGCCAACGTGGCCTGCGGGTTCCATGCGGGCGATCCGTTGATCATGCGGCGGGTGTGCGAGGCGGCGGTCGCCCGGGGCGTGGCGGTGGGCGCGCAGGTGTCGTACCGGGACCTGGCCGGGTTCGGCCGGCGCGAGATGGACGTGGCGCCGGAGGAGCTGGCCGCCGAGGTGCTGTATCAGCTCGCCGCGCTCGACGGGATCGCCCGGACGGCGGGCGGCCGGGTGTCCTACGTGAAGCCGCACGGCGCACTGTACAACCGGATCGCCCGTGACGCCGTGCAGGCGAGGGCGGTCGTCGAGGCCGTCGAGGCGTACGACGCGTCGCTGCCGCTGCTGACGTTGCCGGGTTCGGCGGTGCGCGGGGTGGCGGGGGCGTTGACGGTCGTGGCGGAGTGCTACGCCGACCGGGCGTACACGCCGGAGGGTTCGCTGGTGTCGCGGCGGCTGCCGGGCGCGGTCGTCCACGACACGGATGCGGTGGTCGAGCGGGCGGTGCGGATGGCGGTGGAGGGCGTCGTCACCGCCGTCGACGGCACCGACGTGCGCGTGGCGGCCCGGTCCCTCTGCGTCCACGGCGACACCCCGGGCGCGGTGAGCCTGGCCCGCGCCGTGCGGGAGGCGCTCGCGGGGGCGGGCGTGGACGTGCGGCCGTTCGCGTCATGACGATGCGGGTGAGGCGCGCGGGCGACACGGCGCTGTTGGTGGACGTCGAGGACCTGTCGGTCGCGCACCGGCTGCACGCGGCGGTCCGGGCTTCGGGCGTTCCCGGGGTCGTCGAGGTCGTCCCGGGTGAACGCACGGTGCTGATCGTGGCGGATCCGGTGCGATGCGACCTCGATCGGCTCGCGGCTCGGCTGCCCTTCCTGACGCCGGCGGAACGGGCGGAGGACGAGGCGGCGGCGATCGAGATCCCGGTGGTCTACGACGGTGAGGACGTCGCCGAGGTGGCGGAGCTGACGGGTCTGAGCGCCGAGGAGGTGGTGCGGCGGCACGTGTCCGGCTCCTATGTGGTGGCCTATCTGGGGTTCTCGCCCGGGTTCGGCTATCTGACCGGGCTGGATCCGGTGCTGCACGTGCCGCGTCGTTCGAACCCTCGCACGTCGGTGCCGGCCGGGTCCGTGGCGATCGCGGGCCCCTACGCGGCCGTGTACCCGTCGGCGTCTCCGGGGGGCTGGAGGTTGCTGGGGCGTACGGAGGCGGCCTTGTGGGACGTCCACCGCGACCCTCCGGCGTTGCTGCGGCCGGGCGCGCGGGTCAGGTTCGTCCGATGATCGAGGTGGTGCGTCCGGGTCCGCTGGCCACGGTGCAGGATCTCGGGCGTCCGGGGCTCGCGCACCTCGGCGTGCCCTCGTCGGGCGCGGTCGACGGGCGGAGCCTCCGCCTGGCGAACCGGCTGGTGGGCAACCCGGAGGGCGCGGCGTGCCTGGAGCTGACGTTCGGGGGCGCGGCGCTGCGGTTCCATGGGGCGGCTTGGGTCGCGGCGACCGGGGCTCCGTCGCCGCTCCGCGTGGACGGGCGCGCCGCCGGTCTGAACGGGCCGTGCCGGGTCCCGGCGGGGGCCTTGGTCGAGTTCGGTCTCCCCCTGGAGGGTGCGCGGACGTACCTGGCCGTGCGCGGCGGGCTGGCGGTCGAACCCGTTCTGGGCAGCCGGTCCACCGATCTCCTGTCCGGTCTGGGCCCGGCACCGCTGAGCCCGGGAGATCGGCTGCCGGTCGCCGGTCGCGCGGACGGGCCGCCGATGGTGGTGGATCAGGCACCGGTGCCGTCTCTGCCGACCGTCCCGACGCTGCGGGTGCTGCCGGGGCCTCGGGACGACTGGTTCGCCCCGGGCGCCTTCGACGCGCTCACGACCGGCACATGGGTGGTGACGTCCGAAAGCAACCGGGTGGGCGTGCGACTCACGGGCCGTCCGCTGGAACGCGCGCGAGAGGGCGAGCTGCCCAGCGAGGGGATGGTGACGGGGGCGATCCAGGTGCCGCCGAACGGGCTGCCGATCGTCTTCCTGGCCGACCATCCGACGACCGGCGGCTACCCGGTGATCGGGGTGGTGACCGGGGTCGACATCCCGCTCGCCGCCCAACTGCGGCCGGGTCAGGAGATGCGGTTCCGGCGGGTCTAGAGCAGGGCGGAGACCCTGGCGACCTCGGGGTCCAGCAGCTCGGCGGGGACGTCCCGCCAGAGGGTGACGTCGACGCCGTCCTTGGCGTCCCAGGTCCCCGCGACCGTGCCCTCGTGGAGGACGACCGGGGAGATCCAGCCTGCGGCACGGCTGACCTCGCCGCGTCGTTCGGCCGGGATGAGGTACTCGGCGTTCGTACCCGCGCCCAGGACGTACTGGTCGAAGCCGCCGAGCATCCGCACACCCGTCGCCGGGCCCGTGTCCAGCAGCTCGTCGAGGTGCTCGGCGAGGACGAGCATGGGAGTGCCGTCCACCTCGACCGGCGTCAACTCGTCGTCCATGAGCGCGAACCAGGACTTCAGGTCCTTGCGACGGTGGATCTTGCGCATCAGCCACGCGTCGAACGCCTCGACGGTCGCCGGGCCGTGCGCGCCGAAGTAGGCGCGGATCACGGTGCGGGCGGCCTCCTCGACCGGCGGCGGGGCCGGCAGGTCGGCGGCGCGGAACGTCACCCGGTTGCCCTGGGACGGGCCGAAGCACAGCACCCCCCACCACGCCAGGGGCTTGAGCAGGGCTCCCCATCCGGAGCCGAGGGCCTCGGCGAGGTGCTCGGAGCGGGTGCGTTCGACGATCTCGGCGCTCAACTCCTCGCGGGTCAGGAGGACGCCCCCGGCGAGCGCATCGGTCGCGGCGGACGCCATCGCCTCCAGCTCGGCGGGGGTCGGGCCGAAGGCCTTCCGCCAGCTCGCCTTCTCCCAGTTGCGGACGGTGGCGCACAACGCCAGGTAGGCGGGGGCCTCGTCGGCCGGGAGCAGGTGCAGGGTCCCGCGCATCGCCCACGTCTTGACCAGGCCGCCGTCCTCCAGGGCCCGGGAGACCTCGCCGGGCTCGGGTGACGTCCGCCGGACGGAGACGGCCAGCTCGGCGGCGGAGGCGACCTGCGCCTGCACGCCCGCGAGACGTCGCACGACGTCGACGGCGGGCCCGTCGGACGCCGGGTCGAGGAACTGTCTGCGCATCCGCCAGGCCAGCGCGCGGCTCCAGCTCAGGGACTCCATGTCCCGATTATCCAAGGACGCCGGGAAAGGCGGCGCGGACGTCCTCGGCCGTCAGCACGGTCAGGTCGCCGGCCGTGGCGGCGGCCCCGAGCCGCGCGGCCCGCACCGCCCGCGAGGCGCACCCCTTCTCATAGAGGGAGCGGGCGAACCGGCCGTTGCCCAACTCGTCGATCCGGCCCTGCCCGCAGACCCGCTGGAAGATCAGCGCCAGGTCGTCCAGGGCGGCGTCCTCCCACCGGTCCCCGTTCTGCTCGGCGATCACCTGGGCGATCCGCAGCAACTCGTCGGGCCCGTAGGACGGGAACGCCACCCGCACGTCGAACCGGGAGGCCAGGCCCGGGTTGGAGCGCAGGAACCGGTCCATGTCGGTCTGGTAGCCGGCCAGCACGGCCACGAACCGCTCCCGGTCGTCCTCGGCGCGCTTCAGCAGCGTCTGCACGGCCTCCGCTCCGAACGCGTCGCCGCCGCCGTAGCCGGGGTTGTCCAGCGCGTACGCCTCGTCGACGAACAGGACCCCGCCGAGCGCGGAGTCGATCACCCGGTTGGTCTTGAGGGCGGTCGCGCCCAGATGCTCCCCCACCAGGTCGACCCGGTGCGCCTCCACGACCGAGGGACGCGCCAGCAGCCCGAGCGCGGCGAACACCCGGCCCAGCACCCTGGCCACGGTGGTCTTGCCCGTGCCGGGCGGCCCCACGAACACGAAGTGCCGCATCGGCGGACGGGCCGGCAGGCCCTGCTCCTCGCGCATCGCGGCGACCTGGAGCTGGGCGGCGATCTCGCGGACCTGACGCTTGACCGGCTCCAGACCGATCATCGCGTCCAGCTCCCCGAGGGCCTCCTCCAGGGTGGGCGTCTCGGTGTAGCCCCGGTACCGTTCGGTGACCTCGGCGAACGCGGTCTCGACGTCCTCGGCGCGCACCGTGACCAGGTCGTCGGCGCTGGGCCGGCGTCCCGACCAGGCGCCCGACCCGACCACCCGCACGTCGCGGGCCCGCGCCGCCGCCTCGGTCAGCGACCGGACGAACCGTCCGTTGCCCAGCTCGTCGATGATGCCCCGGCGGCACACGTCCTCGAACCGGGCCCGCAGCCGGCGGGCCGCCTCCTCGTCCAGCCGGTCGTCGCGCAGGCCCGTGTGGTACTCGGCGATCCGCAGCAGCTCGGCCGGCGAGTACGACGGGAAGCTCACCCGCGTGCCGAACCGCGAGGCCAGGCCGGGGTTGGAGTCGAGGAACGCCTCCATCTGCGACGCGTAGCCGGCCAGGATGATGACCAGGTTCTCCCGATCGTCCTCGGCCCGCTTGAGCAGCGTCTGCACGGCCTCGTCGCCGAACCGGTCGGGCTGCCCGTCGGCGGCGTTGACCAGCCCGTACGCCTCGTCGATGAACAGGACCCCGCCGAGCGCGGAGTCGACCAGCCGGTTGGTCTTGAGGGCGGTCGCGCCCAGGTGCTCGCCCACCAGGTCGGCCCGGTGCGCCTCGACCACGCCGGCGCGGGGCAGCAGCCCGAACGCGTGGAAGACGCCCGCCAGCACCCTGGCCACGGTGGTCTTGCCGGTGCCGGAGGGCCCGACGAACACGAAGTGCCGCATCGGCTTCTCGGTGGGCACGCCGGCCGCCGCCCGCAGGTGGGCGGCCTCGATGGACGCGGCGATGGAACGGACCTGCCGTTTCACCGGCTCCAACCCGATCATGCCCTCCAACTCGGCGAGCGCGTCCCCGACGGAGATCTCGGGGGCCTCCTCCGCCGGTTCGTGAACGGGCGGCAGGGTCTGCGCCGCGGCCCGCTGCTCGTACACCGCCTGCGTCGCCGGGGGCACGCCGACGCGCTCGCTCTCCGGGTCCTCGGGGTCGGCGGTCGCCGGCTTGCGGGGCGCGCCCTCCTGTTCCTGCACCCAGCCGGTGTCGTACGCCTCGGCGGGCACCGCGCGGCGGGACCGGTCCCAGCGGTAGCCGAGCACGGCGACGGCGACGAGCCAGGCGGGGCACACGTGCAGGACCGACAGCGGGCGGGCGGTCGCGGCGGCCACGACCCCGGCCGAGGCCAGCGCCAGCAGCACCGTCCGCCAGGGCGCGTACCCCCGCATGCGGGCCGCGCCGAACGACACCGGCGGCGCGAGCAGGGCCAGGAAGACCGCCTGGTGCTCGTGCTCGGGGTACTGGCGGCCCAGCGGCACCGACGCCGCCACCCAGCCCGCGACCACCGCCGCCACCGCCATGCCCGCCGGGGAGCGCATCGTCAGATGGCCGAGGGTCAACACGCCCAGCACGAGCGCCCCCGCGCCCACGACCTCGGGCGGCGGACGGCCCGCCAGCACCGTCGCGGCGACGGCCAGCGCCGCGCACAGCACCGCGGCCAGGAACCGCACACCCGGCTGGATCTGGAAGTACCGCCAGCGCAGGCGTTCGAAGAGGTCCCGCGCCGCGGTCCCTGCCGCCGGGCGGGACCGGGATCCGCCGAACTCTCGCATGCGCTCCGACTGGCCTCCTCGGTCGCCCGGGGATCGTCCGCGGCGAGGGGCGGGCGAACAGGTCCGATCATGCTCCACCTGACACCCCGCGCATGTCCAGCCTCGCACGGCGAGGGTCTTTCGACCATCCCGTCCGCACATGACGCGATGAACTGTGCGCGACGACACCGGGTCATCGCTGCCAGGATGGTCCCCGGCCGACCCGTCGCATCTCAGGAGACCCATGACCGACACGCTGCCCGGCCTGGAACCGTCCCGACCGAGCCCCGTCCCGCGCGGCGCGGACCACGCGATCGAGCGGGAGCTGCGGGCCGCCGGGGCGTCCCGGATCGCCGGGGTGGACGAGGTCGGCCGGGGCGCGTGGGCCGGGCCCGTGGTGGTCTGCGCCGCCGTCACGGACCTGGGCGACCCGCCCGAGCTGCCCGGCCGGGGCGGCGTCCCGGTGCGGCTGACCGACTCCAAGCTGCTCACGAGGGCGCACCGGGAGGCGTTCGCCGAGATCCTCCCGGACTGGCTGACGGCGTACGCGATCGGGGCGTCCGAGCCCGCCGAGATCGACGAGGTCGGCATGACCGAGGCGCTTCGGCGCGCGGCCGTCCGCGCCCTGGAGGCGCTGCCGGACCGGCCCGACATGGTGATCCTCGACGGCGGGCACGACGTGCTGGGCAGACCGTGGCGGGTGCGCTGCGAGATCAAGGCCGATCAGCGGTCGGTGAGCGTCGCCGCCGCCTCGGTCATCGCCAAGGTGCATCGCGACCGGCTGATGGCGGGGCTCGGCGAGGACCACCCGGCCTACGGGTTCGCCGAGAGCGCCGGCTATCCCTCGCCCGTGCACCAGCGGGCCCTGGAGGAGTCGGGGCCGACCCCCCATCACCGGCTGTCCTGGTCGTATCTGGACGCCCTGCCCCAATGGCGGCATCTGCGCAAGCACCGCGACCCCCTCGCGGGATCCGGGCAGCTCTCCTTCCTGTAGACGGCCATAAGCGCAGCCCACGCGGGTAGGGCACCGTCCTATACGGGAGGTGCGTGTGATGGACGCCGTCGTCAAGAAACTGCTGCGCGAGGCCGGGCACACCTATGCCGAGGACGCCGGGATCCCCCTCAAGGATCAGCCGTCGGCGCTGTTCAAGCTGCTGGTGCTGGCCAACCTCCTGAGCGCCCGCATCTCCTCCGAGATCGCGGTCGCGGCGGCGCGCGAGCTGTTCGAGGCGGGCGGCGGCACCGCGCGCGGCCTGGACCGCATGTCCTGGCAGGACCGGGTCGACGCGCTGGGCCGGGGCCACTACGTCCGGTACGACGAGAGCACCTCGACCCGGCTGGGCGACACGGCCGAGCTGGTGCAGGACAAGTACCACGGCGACCTGCGGCGGCTGGCCCGCGACTCCGAACGCGTCCCCGACCGGGCCGCTGAGCTGCTGCGGGAGTTCCCCGGCATCGGGCCGACCGGTGTGGACATCTTCTGCCGCGAGGCGCAGGCCGTGTGGCCGTGGCTGCGCCCCTACTTCGACGATCAGGCCCTCAAGGGCGCCGAACGGCTGGGGCTGCCCACCGACCCCAAGCGGCTGGCCGAGCAGGTGCCGGACAAGGATCTGGCCCGCCTCGCCGCCGCGCTGGTCCGGGTGGCCCGCGACAAGAAACTCGCGGACGCCGTGAAGAACGGCAAATAACACCGATCCGGGCGTGACAATGTCCGGGTGGTGTTCGAGGATGCGCGGTGGCCCGGCGAGTTGCGCCCGTACCAGTCCACGGCGCTGGACCGCCTGGCCGAGGGCTGGGCCGAGGGCCGCCGCCGTGCCTGGGTGGTGCTGCCCCCGGGCACCGGCAAGACCCTCGTCGGCCTGGAGGCGGCCCGCCGGCTGGGCCGTCGCACCGTCGTCTTCGTCCCCAACACCGCCATCCAGAACCAGTGGGCCGACCACTGGGGCCGGTTCGGCGGCTCCTGCGGCGCCTCCCGGAGCCTGGACGCGGAGGTCACCGTCCTCACGTACCAGTCGCTGGCGGTGTTCGACCCGGACGCCGAGACCGACGAGGAGGGACGGCAGCGGTTGGGCCGGTCCGGGCGCGCGGGTGGCCTGGTGCGGCTGCTGCACGACAACGGCCGCGCGCTGATCTCCGCCCTCCAGGCCGCCGGTCCCCTCACGCTGGTGCTCGACGAGTGCCACCACCTGCTGGACGTGTGGGGCCGGCTGCTCGCCGAGATCCTGGAGGACCTGCCGGACGCCCTGGTGATCGGGCTGACCGCGACGCCGCCGGAGTCCCTCACACCCGATGAGGCCGGGCTGGTGGACGCGCTGTTCGGGGTGCCGATCCCGGGCGCGTCGATCCCGGCGATGGTGCGCGAGGGCTATCTGGCGCCGTTCACCGAACTGGCCTGGCTCACCGAGCCGACCGCCACCGAGGGCGACTACATCGAGGGCGAGGCGGAGCGGTTCGAGGAGCTGACCACGGACCTGTTGGCCCCCGGTTTCGCGGGCACCGACTTCCTGCCGTGGCTGGACGCCCGCTGGGTCGCCCGAACGGCCGGGCCTTCCGGCGGGGCGGTGTCGTGGGACCGGGTGGAGAAGGACTTCCCCGCGATCGCCGGGGCGGCGCTGCGGCTGCACCACGCGGGGCTGCTGGCGCTGCCCCCGGGCGCCCGGATCCGCGAGGAGCACCGCCACGCGCCCACCGCCGAGGACTGGGTGGCGCTGCTCAACGACTACGTGCGGCATTGCCTGCTGCCCGGTGACCCGGTCCGGGGGGCGACGGCAGGTGACGCCGCCGCCGTGGAGGCGATCAAGCGGGCCCTCCCGGCGGTCGGCTATCAGCTCACCCGGCGCGGCATCCGGCCCGCCCGTTCCCCCGTGGACCGTGTCCTGGCGCGCAGCGCCGCCAAGGCGTACGGGGCCGTGGAGGTCGCGGCGACCGAGGCCGCCGCGCAGGGGGCGCGGCTGCGCTGTCTGGTGCTGTGCGACCACGAGCGGGCGGGCGCGACGCTGCCCGCCCGGCTGCGGGAGGTGCTGGACGTCGAGTCGGGGTCGGCCTGGCGGATGCTGGTCGGGCTGGTCGCCGATCCGCGCACCCGGGACCTGGACCCGATGCTGGTCACCGGCCGTACCGTCGCCGCCGCCGAGCGGACGGCCCGCGCCTTCGCGCTGGCCATGCTCGACCACGGCCTGGAGTTGGAGGTCGAGCCGGCCGGGGACGGCATCGCCCTGCTCACCGGGGCCTGGTCGGCGCGGACGTGGGTGGCGCGGGTGACGGCGGCGTTCGAGGAGGGCCTGTGCCGGATCCTGGTGGGGACGCGGGGGCTGCTGGGCGAGGGCTGGGACGCCCGGGGCATCAACACGCTGATCGACCTCACCACGGCCACGACCCCGACCGCCGTCGTGCAGACCCGGGGGCGGGCGCTGCGGCTGGATCCGGCGTGGCCGGGCAAGGCCGCCAACACGTGGTCGGTGGTGTGCGTGTCCGACCGTCATCCGAAGGGGACGGCCGACTGGGACCGGTTCGTCCGCAAGCACCGGGGCTATCTGGTCGCCACGCCCGAGGGCGAGATCGTCTCCGGGGTCGCGCATGTGCATCCGTCGTTCTCCCCGTACGAGCCGCCGCCCGTGACCTCCTACGACCGGCTCAATCGGGAGATGCTCGAACGCGCCGAGGACCGGGAGGCCACCCGTGACGCCTGGCGGTTGGGGACCCCGTACCGCGACGAGTTGATGCACACGCTGCGGATCAGGACGCCGGTCCGACCGGCGGCGGCCGAGGCGGCGGTGCCCGTGCCGGTGGGCGCTCCGGAGCCTCCGCAGGTGCTCACGGCCGCCGCGTGCGCCGCGCCCGCGCCCCCGCCTCCCGCCCCGTCGCCGTACCCGCGTCCGGAGGAGCGGCGGTTCCGCGCGGCGTTCACGCTGATGGCGGGGTCGATGGCGGGTCTCGCGCTCTCCCTGTTCGGCGTGGTGCTCGCGGCCCTGGTGGTGGTGCCGTTCACCGTCGCGGCCGTGGCCTCCGCGAGGCGCACGGTACGCCGCCGGGCCCTGCACCGAACTGCGGTGGACGAACGGGAGGCGGCGCTGGTCCGGGCCGCCGGGATGCTCGACGGGGCGGCGGCGGAGCCGTCGGCCACGCCGTTCGCGTACGCGGTCGCCGACGCGCTGCGGGCGGTCGGGCTGTCGCGGCGGGGCTCCGACGGTGTGACGGTGCTGCCCGAGCCCGACGGCGACTACCGTTTCGCGCTCGCCGACGTCGACCCCGCGACCTCGGAACGTTTCGTGCTGGCGCTGGACGAGGTGTTGGGGCCGCTGGCGAACCCGCGTTACTTCGTGCCCCGGTACGTCGTCCGGAGGCGCACCGACCCCGGCGAGCGGACGGCGCTGGCCGAAGCGTGGATGCACGGGCGGGCGCGGGCCGACGGGGTCGTCTACCACGCGGTGCCCGCCCTGTTCGGCCAGAACCGCAAGCGCACCGACGCGTTCGCCACCGCGTGGAACCGTTGGGTGTCGCGGGGCGAGGTCGTGTACGCGTCCTCGCCCGAGGGCGCCGGGATCCTCGCCACGCATCGGGGCGAGGATCCCTTCCAGGCGACCACGGTGCTGCGCGTCGCCTGGGACTAGCCGACTAGCTCTTGCCCCGGGTGCCGACCCACTCCAGGCCCCAGCCGTACGCGTTGTCGACCGCCATCTTGCCCCAGCGCGGACGGCCCGGCGGCGGCAGGATGAAGCGGCCCTCACGACGGACGACCAGCTCGCCGTTGACGTTCTCGATGAGCGCGAGGACGGCGTCGCGGGAGGCGTCGAAGCAGTCGTTCATGCTCATCTCGATCGGCGGCGAACCCACCGGGAACAGGGTCGCGGTGGCGTCCACGCCCCGGAAGTCCTGGGCGCCGTCGTAGATCTCGGCGAACACCAGGATCCGGCGGAACCGGGCGGTGTGGTCGAGGTTGATGGTGAGGTTCTCGCCGGTCGCGCTCCCGCCGGTGCGGTCGTCCTTGTCGAGCTGGATGAACGGCGGCTGGTTCAGCGCCCCGAAGTCGCCGAGGGCGTGGATGATGCCCTTGCTGCCGTCCGTCAGCTCCCACAGGCAGCACAGGTCGAGGTCGAGGCCGCCGCCGCTGCGGCGCTTGCCGAAGAAGCCCTTGGCCGGCGGGGCGGCCTGCATGCCGGTCCAGTTGAGGTTGACCCGCATGTTGCCGGACGTGGCGCCCTGCTTGGTCAGCGAGACGGCGGGCGCGTCCTTGGTCAGCGAGATCTTGGAGAGGCTCACCGGCTGCGGCCCGGGCTGCCCCGGCTGCCCGGGGGGCGGCGGCGGAGCGTATTGGCCCGGCGGCGGCGGCGGAGCGTACTGACCGGGAGGCGGAGGCGGCGTGTACTGGCCGGGAGGCGGCGGGGGCGTGTACTGGCCAGGCGGCGGCGGAGGCGTGTACTGGCCGGGGGGCGCCGGGGGCGGGGCGTACTGCTGACCCGGCGGGTAGGGCTGCGCGGGCGGATACTGCTGGGCCGGCGGGGGCGTGAACTGCTGAGGGCTCGGCGCGGGCGGCGGCGGAGGCGGGGCGTACTGGGGCTGCGCCGGCGGCTGGGCCGGTGCGGGCGGCGGGGGCGCGGCCTGCTGGGGCGGCGGCGGGGGCGTGTCGTCCACCGAGATGCCGTAGTCGGTGGCCAACCCCGCCAGGCCCGAGTCGTAGCCCTGGCCCACCGCGCGGAACTTCCACGCGCCCTGCCTGCGGTACAGCTCGCCCAGCACGAATGCGGTCTCGGTGGTGGCCCCGGTGCTGTCGAAACGCGCCACCTCGGCGCCGCTCGTCGGATCCACCAGCCGCACGTACAGGCCCTGGAACTGCGCGAACGTCCCGCCGTCCGCGGACGCCGCGATCACGATGCGCTCGATCTGGGGCTCGACCCGACCGAGGTCCGCCGACAGGGTGTCCAGCACGGTGGGCCCCTGCTGCTTGCCCTCGTGCCAGACGGCCCCCGAGGGGTGCGCGGGCTGGTTGTAGAACACGAAATCGTCGTCGGATCGGACCTTGCCGTCCACGAGCAGGAGGGCCGACGCGTCCGCGTCGGGCACTCCGGGGCCGGCCTGCCAGCCCAGCTCGACTCGGACAGCGGTCACCGGCACCGGAACGTTGGCGCCCTTCTGCATCGTCATGAGGCAAACCTACGGGTAGGCAGGGACCGGATCGAGCGTCCCGTTATGGTTTCGGCTCCCGGATCCGTCTGGACGCGGGCCCCGGTGACGGCGGATCATCCGGGGGACCCGCACGGAAGGACCGACGGCCATGCGCACTCGGCCGCTGTACGACCTCGTCGCGCTGCTCGCCAGGATCGGTGTCGGCGGGGTCTTCCTCGCCCACGGCTGGCAGAAGATCCAGGTCGGCGTGACCGCCACCGCGGAGGGCTTCGACCGGATGGACGTCCCCGCCCCCACCGCCGCCGCCATCTACGCCACGTTCGCCGAGCTGCTCGGCGGCCTCGCCCTGATCGCCGGGATCGGCCTGCCGGTGGCGGGCACGCTGCTGTTCCTGGAGATGGCGGGGGCGCTGGTGTTCGTGCACGCCGGGAACGGCCCGTTCCTCGTCGACGGGGGCCGGGTCGAGAACGGCTTCGAACTGGTGCTGGTGCTGGGCCTGGCGAGCCTGCTCTTCGCGGCGGGCGGGGGCGGCCGGCTGTCGCTGGACCAACGCCTCTTCCCTCGCGCCGCTCCGGAGGCCCCCGAGACGCCCGCCGGAGGTCGGTCGCGCCGACTTCGCCGGAAACGCGGGAAGCCGCCCGTGGCGGAGCCCCCGGAGGAGATCCCGCCTCCCACCGATGTCGTCGACGGCGACCGGGACGTGTTCGTGGCCGGGCGTCGCAGACCCGCCGACGGCCCCGGCCTCCCCTAGGCGAGCGTCAGAAGCTCATGGTCGCCGGGTCGGGGCCGAGCCGTCGACCCACGTCCAGGGCGGAGATCTCGGCCATGTCCTCCGGGCTCAGCTCGAAGCCGAACACGTCGAGGTTCTCGGCGATCCGCGACGGCGTCACCGACTTGGGGATCACGATGTTGCCGAGCTGGAGGTGCCAGCGGAGCACGATCTGCGCCGGCGTCCTGCCGTGCGCGGCCGACAGCCGCACCAGCGTCGGCTCCTCCAGGAGGCCCCGGCCCTGGCCCAACGGGCTCCACGCCTCGGTCGCGATGCCGTTCTCACGGTGGAACGCGCGCAGTTCCGCCTGCGCCAGCGTCGGATGCAGCTCGATC
Organism: Thermomonospora umbrina; assembly: GCF_003386555.1. Lineage (GTDB taxonomy): Bacteria > Actinomycetota > Actinomycetes > Streptosporangiales > Streptosporangiaceae > Thermomonospora > Thermomonospora umbrina. The sequence goes on from NZ_QTTT01000001.1 coordinate 1,008,558, forward strand.
TGGTTGACGGCCGGGGGCACGTCGCCCTCGTCCAACAGCCGCGTGAGCGTCTCGACGGTGAAGTTGGAGACCCCGATGGCCCGGACCCGTCCGTCGCGGTAGAGCCGTTCCAGGGCCCTCCAGGCGTCCATGTACCTGTCCTGCGCGGGCACCGGCCAATGGATCAGGTAGAGGTCCAGGACGTCCAGCCCCAGCCGGCCCATGCTCTGGTCGAACGCCGCGAGCGCCCGGTCGTACTCGTGCTCGGTGTTCCAGAGCTTCGTGGTGAGGAACAGCTCCTCACGGGGCACGTCGGAGGACCGGACGGCCCGTCCGACGCCCTGTTCGTTGTAGTACAGCGCGGCCGTGTCGATGCTGCGATAGCCCGCGTCCAGGGCGGTCGCGACGGCCTTCTCGGCCTCGGCGTCCTCGACCTGCCAGACCCCGTAGCCCAGTTGCGGCATCGGCACGCCGTTGTTCAACACGATGTTCGGAACGGTCATGGTGGTGATCCGTACCCATGACCGTTCCGAACACGCAGAAGGGGTCGGGCCCGGATCAGGGGGCCAGCACGACCTTCCGCACGGAGCGGGTGTTGTTGCCCATGACCCAGTCCGGGGTGGCGGACTTGGCCGACACCTTGAACACGACCGGACCGCGCACGTTGCGCGCGATGCGGACGGTGACCTCGATGGTCTTGGACGCGCCCGCCGCCAGGTTGGGAAGGGTGCAGCGGATGCCGTTGCCGGCCTTGGCGCAGCCCTTGACCCCGGCGAGGGTCAGGCCCTTGGGAAGGGCGCCGGTCACCAGCACGTTGCGGGCCGCGAACGGCCCCGCGTTGCCGACCGTGAGGCGGTAGACGCCCGTGCCGCCGGCACGGAAGGTGCCCACCGCGCCGCCGGCCACGCGCACGTCGGCGTTGAGCTTGCGGACGGTGGTCCGCGTGCGGGCGGTGTTGTTACCGGTCCGCGGGTCGTACGGGGACCTCGCCGCGGCGGTCGCCGCGACGTTGATCTGCTTGCCGACCGGGGCGGCGGCGATGCCGGTCAGCGACACCGTCCTGCTCGCCCCGACGTTGAGGTCGCCGACGGTGCAGATGGCCTTGCCGGGGGTGTTGACGCAGCCGCGCGCCCAGGCCCGGCTGAGGTTCTTCGGCACGGTGAAGGTGACCTTGACGCCCTTGGCCGCCGTGGGGCCGCCGTTCCGGACGGTGGCCTTGTACGCGACGGGGCGCTTGGGCATGACGACCTTGGGGCCGCTGAGGGCGGTCGCGAGGTCGGCACCATAAACGATCTTGACGGTGTGAACGCTGCCGTTGTTGTTCGGGTTCGCGTCGCCCTCCACCGGCTCGGCGCCGAGAACGGACAGCAGCGCCTGGTCCTTGGTGCCGGGCGCCACCGTGGCGGTCCAACGCACGGTCTTCGACTGGCCCACGGCCAGCGTGCCGAGCGCGCACGTGGCCGCGAGACCCTGGTCACCGGGCTTGGAGGGCAGGACCGTGCAGCCGGGCGCCTGGAGATTGCGCACTCCGCTGACAAAGATCGACGCGGACGCGTTCGGCTGTGCGCCGGGCCCCGCGTTCTTGATGGACCCCGTGAACGAGAGGGTGCCGCCCGGCCTCACCTCCTTGGTTCCCGTGCTGGAGGCGACGAGGTCGTTCCCCGCCTCGCCCTGTGCGGGAAGCGTTCCTGCGTACGACGGGGTCACCGCGCCGAACACGGCCACTGCCGCCACGGCGGGCACGATGAAGCGTCTCAAAGAACATCCTTTGCGAAGACGGCCTGCGGGGCGTTCGGGAGGCCGTGAGAACGAGATGATCGCAGGGAGCGTACTGATCACCTGCCGGCGGCGCTATGTCCTGAACGCACAAAAGGCCGACCGGAACCGGCCGGTCCGCTCAAGCGCGCGGGTGCGCCCCGAGGGCGGCGATGAGCCACTCGAAACCGGGTACCGCGGAGGGGAACGGCGGATACGCGTTGATGATCCCGACGAGACGCCAGTAGCGCTCCACCCGCGCGTCGGTGAACGTCTCCAGCCCTTGCAGGATCTCGGCCCGCCGCTCCGCCGGAGTGTCCGGGGCGACGATCAGATCCAGGACGCGTCCGCCCTCCGGCGAGTCCGGGGCGATCCCCTCGGCGAGGGCGCGCCCCGTGTGCTCGGCCACGAGCCCCGGGTCGACGGCGTGCCCGGTGCCCGGACCGCCGTTCTCCCCCGCCACCGCCATCTCTCGGACCCGCCGCCGGAACCCCTCGTCGTGGACCAGTTCGGCGAGTTCGAGCCAGGCGTCCACCTGCTCGGGGGTCGGGTCGTCGGGCAGCTCCACGGCCCGCATTCCGGTCGCGATGCCCATCGCGGGGGCCTCGGGGTCGATCCCCTCGAACACCCCGTTGACGAAGTCGTCGATCAGTCGCCGTCGTTCCGTCGCGGTCAGCCCGGCCAGTCGGTGCGTCACCATCGTCTCCTCGATCGTCTTGCCGTGGCGGGCGACCGCGCTCAGCACCGACCGGCGTAGCCGCAGCGTCCGGATCTCCGCGTCCAGCGCCGCGACGTGCACCCGCGCCACCTCCGCGAGGCCGGTGGTGCGGGCCAGCACGGCCCTCACCTCCTCCAGCCCGAACCCGAGGTCCCGCAGCGTGCGGACCAGGTCCAGGCGCGCCACCGCCGCCGCGTCGTAGATCCGGTAGCCGTTCGCGGACCGCCCGGCGGGCGGCACCACCCCGGCGTCGGACCAGAAGCGGATCGTGCGCGCCGTCAGCCCGGTGCGCTCGGCCAACCTGCCGATGGTGAAGAACTCAGCGCCGTCGCCCATGGCCACGACTGTGCACCTTCCACCCGCTGGAAGGTCAACCGCGCCCGGGAACGCACGAGGGCGGGGAGCCGGTGGCCCCCCGCCCTCTCACGTGTTCCCTCGTCAGCTACAGCCGCTGGTGGAGCCGCAGCCCTCGCAGACGTAGCAGCTTCCCGCCGGGCGCATCTTGGTGCCGCAGGTCATGCACAGCGGGGCGTCCTCCGCGGTGCGGCCCTGGTGGCTCTCCATGACGTCGACCGCCGTGCCGTTCACACCGCTCGCACCCGTCGGCGCCGGCGGGGCGGCCGGGGCGGGCTCGCTCTGGCGGGCCGCCGGGCGGGTGATCTCGGCGGTCTGGGCGAGGGTCTCGCGGGCGACCTCCTCCTCGGCGTGCAGGCTGGCCGGGTCCTCCCCGTTGGCCTGCATGGCCCGCTCCTGGGCGGTGAGGATGCCCAGCTCGGCCCGGTGCTCGAACGGCAGGTGGTCCAGGGCCAGCCGGCGGAAGATGTAGTCCATCACCGAGGTGGCCATCCGGATGTCCGGGTCGTCGGTGACACCCGCCGGCTCGAACCGCATGTTGGTGAACTTGTCCACCCAGGTCTCCAGCGGCACCCCGTACTGGAGGCTGATGGAGATGGCCATGGAGAACGCGTCCATCACCCCGGCCAGGGTCGAGCCCTGCTTGCCCAGCTTGAGGAACACCTCGCCGAGGCCGTCGTCCGGGTAGGACGAGGCGGTCATGTACCCCTCGGCGCCGGCCACCGAGAACCGGGTCACGGTCGCCGGGCGCTGCTTGGGCAGCCGGCGGCGGACCGGGCGGACCTCGGCGGGGGCGACGGCCGCCGACGGCTCGGCCTTCTCCTCGGCCCTGGTCTTGGCGACCGACAGCGGCTGGCCCACCTTGCAGTTGTCGCGGTAGATCGCCAGCGCCTTGAGGCCCAGCTTCCAGCCCTCGAAGTACACCTTCTCGATGTCCTCGACGGTGGCCTGCTCCGGCATGTTGACCGTCTTGCTGATCGCGCCGGACAGGAACGGCTGCACGGCCGCCATCATCCGGACGTGGCCCATCGGGCTGATCGCCCGCTCGCCCATCGCGCAGTCGAACACGTCGTAGTGCTCGGGGCGCAGGCCGGGCGCGTTGACCACGTGGCCGTGCTCGGCGATGTACTCGACGATCGCCTCGACCCGCTCCTCCTGATAGCCGAGCTGGCGCAGCGCCCGCGGCACGGTGAGGTTGACGATCTCCATGGAGCCGCCGCCGACCAGCTTCTTGAACTTCTTCAGGGCCAGGTCGGGCTCGATGCCGGTGGTGTCGCAGTCCATCATCAGGCCGATGGTGCCGGTGGGGGCCAGCAGCGACGCCTGCGCGTTGCGGTAGCCGTTCTTCTCACCGGTCTTGAGGCACTCGGCCCACTGGCGCGTGGCGGCGACGTGCACGGACTTGTCCATGGCGTCCAGCGGCCGGATCTCGTCGTTGGCGGCGGCGTGCTTGCGCATCACCCGCTTGTGCGCGTCGGCGTTGCGGGCGTACCCCTCGTACGGGCCGACCACCCCGGCCAGCTCGGCGGACCGGCGGTACGCCACGCCCGTCATCAGCGAGGTGATCGCGGCGGCCAGTCCCCGGCCGCCCTCGGAGTCGTAGGCGTGCCCGGTGGCCATCAGCAGCGCGCCCAGGTTGGCGTACCCGATGCCGAGCTGCCGGTAGGCCCGGGTGGTCTCGCCGATCTTCTCGGTGGGGAAGTCCGCGAACGTGATCGAGATGTCCATCGCGGTGATGATCAGCTCGGTCAGCCTCGTGAAGCGTTCCACGTCGAACGTGTTGTCGGGGCGCAGGAACTTCAGCAGGTTGATGCTGGCCAGGTTGCAGGAGGAGTTGTCCAGGCTCATGTACTCCGAGCACGGGTTGCTGGCGGTGATCCGCCCGGTCTCCGGGGTGGTGTGCCAGTCGTTGATCGTGTCGTCGTACTGGATGCCCGGGTCGGCGCAGTCCCAGGCGGCCTTGGCCATCAGCCGGAACAGGTCCTTGGCCTTGACGGTCTCGATGACCTCGCCGTTCAGCCGGGCGCGCAGCCCGAAGTCGCCGCCGGACTCCACCGCCCGCATGAACTCCTCGGAGACCCGCACCGAGTTGTTGGCGTTCTGGTACTGGACGCTGGTGATGTCCTTGCCGCCCAGGTCCATGTCGAAGCCGGCGTCCCGCAGCGCGCGGATCTTGTTCTCCTCGCGCGCCTTGGTCTCGATGAACTCGGCGACGTCGGGATGGTCCACGTCCAGCACGACCATCTTGGCGGCCCGGCGGGTGGCGCCCCCCGACTTGATGGTGCCCGCCGAGGCGTCGGCGCCGCGCATGAACGACACGGGCCCGCTGGCGGTGCCGCCGGAGGACAGCAGCTCCTTGCTGGAACGGATCCGCGACAGGTTCAGGCCGGCGCCCGACCCGCCCTTGAAGATCGTCCCCTCCTCCTTGTACCACTCCAGGATCGACTCCATGGTGTCGTCCACGGAGAGGATGAAACAGGCGCTGACCTGCTGCGGCGACTTGGTGCCGACGTTGAACCAGACGGGCGAGTTGAAGCTGAACACCTGGTGGACCAGGGCGTGCTTCAACTCGTGGTCGAAGATCTCGGCGTCCTCGTCGGTGGCGAAGTAGCCGTTGGCCCGGCCGGTCTCGGTGTAGACGTTCACCACCCGGTCGACCAGTTGCCGCAGGCTCCGCTCGCGCTGCGGGGTGCCCACGGCGCCGCGGAAGTACTTCGACGTCACGATGTTGGCGGCGTTCACCGACCAGAAGTCGGGGAACTCCACCCCGCGCTGCTCGAAGTTGATCGATCCGTCGCGCCAGTTGGTCATGACGACGTCACGACGCTCCCAGGTGATCGCGTCGTACGGATGCACGCCCGGCGTGGTGAAGACCCGGCCGATCTTCAGCCCCTTGCGGCCCTTGCCGCGCCTGGCCGTCGAGCCGCTCACCGTTTCGGTCATGACTCTTCCCCCTTCGGGCCCTCACGGGCCCCGTAACAGGATCAACATCGCCCGCCGGCCCGCCCATACCGCCGGCCCGGGCTTCTCTCAGGTCGTTGTGCTCTTCTAGTCGTCGTGCCGGCCGCGCGCCGCGGTGAACGCGGTGCGCAGCGACTCGATCTCCCTCTCGAAGTCCTCCAGCGACTCGAACCCCCGGTACACGGAGGCGAATCGCAGGTAGGCCACCTCGTCGAGTTCCCGCAGCGGCCCCAGGATGGCCAGGCCGACCTCGTGCGAGGCGATCTCGGCGACCCCCGTCGCGCGGATCGTCTCCTCCACCCGCTGGCCCAACTTCGCCAGCGCGTCCTCGTCCACGGGCCGGCCCTGACACGCCCGGCGCACCCCGGCGATGATCTTCTCCCGGGAGAACGGCTCGGTGACCCCGCTGCGCTTGGCCACCATCTGGAGCACGGTCTCCTGGGTCGTGAACCGCCTGCCGCACTCGGGGCAGGCCCGGCGGCGCCGGATGGCCGCGCCGTCCTCGGTGGAACGGCTGTCGATCACCCTGCTGTCGGGGTTACGGCAGAACGGGCAGTGCACCGTGTCTCGACCTCCCCTGACAGACCGCCACAAGACCACAACCTGTGGAGAATCACATCGGTGTAACTACTAGATGTTGTGGTCAAACCTAGGCCCCTCCGAAGGGCTTCGCAAGCTGGAACGATCGCCTCGGCAGTAGACCCTGGTCACAGAAGGCCTCCGCAGCCCCCTCCGGCGTGTCGTCGCGCCCCCGCCCTCAACTCCGCGGAACCCGCAACCGCTGACCTGGCTGAACGATCGATCCACGGAGCCCGTTGAGCTCCCCGATCTCCCCCACCACCCGTCGCGGATCGTCCCGGGGCCGAAGCCTGGACGCGATCTCCCACAGCGTCTCACCGCGCCCGACCACCACCGTCTCCACCGCCCCGCCCCCCTCTCCCCCGGCCCGAGCCCCCCGCTCCGTACCGAGCCAGAAGGCCCCCAGCATCATCACGACGAGGGCGAGCACCACGACCACCTTCCCCCGCCGCGTCAACCGCACGGGCGGAGCACTCCCGACCACCCCTCCGCCCACCGAGGCCCCACCACCGGCCCCCTTGCCCTGCGGGGCACCAGGGGGTGAGCCCCTCCACTGCCCGGCACCACTGCTTTCGAAGTCGCGCCCCGGCACCGACGCCCGAGTCGAGTCGCCTCGTCGGGCCACGCCACGCCCACCTCGACCACCTCCCGGGTCGCGGGTCCCACTCTCGCCGGATGCCGACACCCGGATCGAGCCGCCTCGTCGCACCACGCCACGACCGCCCTGACCACCTCCGGAGTCGCCCTCCACCGGTACCGACGCACGGGCCGAGCCGCTCCGCCCCGCCACGCCACGACCATTCCGACCACTTCCCGAGTCGCGACCCCCGCTGTCGCCGGGTGTAGTCGCACGGGTCGAGTCGCCTCGTCGCACCACGCCACGACCGCCCTGACCACCTCCGGAGTCGCGAGTCTTGCCCTCCACCGGTACCGACGCACGGGCCGAGCCGCTCCGCCCCGCCACGCCACGACCGCTCCGAGCACCTCCGGGGTCGCGGACCACGCTCTCCCCGGGTGTCGTCGCACGGGGCGAGCTCCTCCTCCCGGGCGCGGTACGACCACCCAGACCGCTCTCCGGGGCATGGGCTCCGTTCTCCCTTGGTGCCGTCGCGCGGGGTGAGTCGCCGCTTCGGACGGCCGTACTCCCCTCGGCCGCGTCGGGCGGTGCCGGGGCTTCAGGGCGTACGGCCGGAGGGCGTGGAACGGAGCGGTGGGGAGGGCGGCTGTCGGGGCCGCCGGGGATCAGGGTGAGATGTCGTCGGGTGCGTATCGGTCGGCGATGGGACGGGGTCCTCGGCACACTCGCCATGTTCGGCCTCCGTTCGAGGACATTCGAATACAAGTTCGATCGAACAGGTGTACGATTTCTATCGCACGTCCCCGACACCGGCGAGCGGGACACGCCGACTCTTTTCGAACAGTTGTTTGATCATCGGCGTGATCCGCGCTAACGTGCCATGACAGCGAGGAGTGAGGACCCCGTACGAGTGGCGCGCCGGTCAGGCCGTCACGACAGCGCCCAGGAGGCGGTCTAGCGATGAGCAAGGTCCGGGAGTTGCCCGACGGGCCGATGGACGAGAGCGGTCTCACCCAGCGGCAGCGCATGGTGCTCGAGGTGATCCGGGACTCCGTCCAGCGGCGCGGCTATCCCCCCTCGATGCGGGAGATCGGCGAGGCCGTCGGACTGACCAGCACCTCCAGCGTGTCCCACCAACTGCGCACCCTCCAGCGCAAGGGCTACCTGCGCCGCGACCCCAACCGCCCGCGCGCGGTCGAGGTCCGCGTCCCCGGCGCCACCCCGGTGAGCGTCGACGGCACCGCCCCCGAGTCCTTCGAGTCCGCCGCCGCGTCGAGCACCGCCCCCGCCCTGGTGCCCCTGGTCGGCCGGATCGCCGCCGGTGGCCCCATCCTGGCCGAGGAGGCCGTCGAGGACGTCTTCGCCCTGCCCAAGCAGCTCGTCGGCGAGGGCACCCACTTCCTGCTCAAGGTCTCCGGCGACTCGATGATCGAGGCCGCCATCGCCGACGGCGACTGGGTGGTCGTCCGTCAGCAGCCCGTCGCCGAGAACGGCGACATCGTCGCCGCCATGATCGACGGCGAGGCCACCGTCAAGACCTTCAAGCGCAAGGACGACCACATCTGGCTGATGCCCCAGAACAAGGCCTACGAGCCCATCCCGGGCGACGAGGCCTCCGTCCTGGGCCGAGTGGTGGCGGTCCTCCGCAAGATGTGACCCACCGCCACACCACCCACCACCCCATGGGTCCTCCTCCTCACCCAGGGCACGCCCCACTCTCTTTCACCACGCCCACCACCCGACGTCACCCACGCCACAAACCCCCGCCTCACCCGCACAAGCCACGCTTCGCGCCCGGACCCACACCTGCACGCGCCCGAGCCACCCCCACCGGCCCGGCCCCCGCGAGGCAGAACAGCGCCACCAGGCCCACCCTCGGTCCGCGGGGAGACTGCCCACCACCGAGCGTGGCCGCCCACGTGAAGTGGAACCAGCGCTCGCGGCGTAGGCGACCGAGTGCCCTGCCACCGGCGCGGAAGGACTCCGCCCACAACGAGCCTGACCGTCACGTGGGTGGAACGGCGCTCACGGCGTGGGCGACCGGGTGTTCGTGTGGCAAGCGTCCGCACGCTCGTGACCTGGGGAGATGTCGATGAACGCACAGGGTAGGTGGACGCGGGCGGCGGGGGTGGTGGCCCCGGGCGGGCGGTCGTGGGGGTGGCTCGGGGTGGGAGGGGCCCGCCCCGCCGGGGGCGGCGGGGCGGGGTGGGGTCAGGCGGGGACGATGTTGACGATCTTGGGGGCTCGGACGATCACCTTGCGGATGTCGGCGCCCGCCAGGGCGGAGCGGACCTTGTCGGAGGACAGGGCCAAGCGCTCCAGGTCGTCGGCGGTGATGCCGGGGGGGACCTCCAGGCGGTCGCGGACCTTGCCCGCGACCTGGACGACGCAGGTGACCCGGTCCTCGACCAGCAGGGCGGGGTCGGGGGACGGCCAGCCGGCGGTGGCCACCGGGGCGGGGCGGCCCAGCAGGGACCAGGACTCCTCGGCGGTGTAGGGGGCGAACAGGGACAGCAGGATCGTCAGGGTCTCGGCGGCCTCGCGGACGGCGGGGTCGGCCGGGCCGGGGCCGGAGTCGATGGCCTTGCGGGTGGCCGAGACCAGCTCCATGACGCGGGCGATGGCGACGTTGAAGCGGTAGGACTCGACCAGGGTGGTGACCTCGTCCACGGTGCGGTGGGTGACGCGGCGCAGGGCCGTGTCGCCGGTCGCGGGGTCGGCGTCCACGGGGGCGGCGACCTCGGTGGCGATGCGGTGGACGCGGCCCAGGAAACGGGACATGGCGTGCGGCGAGACGTCGGCCCAGTCGATGTCGTCCTCGGGCGGGCCGGAGAACAGCATGGCCAGCCGGACCACGTCCACGCCGTACTCGGTGATCTGCTCGCCCAGGTCGACGCCGTTGCCCAGGGACTTGGACATGGCCTTGCCCTCGTTGATCACCTGGCCCTGGTTCAGCAGCCGGGTGAAGGGCTCGGTGAAGTCCACCATGCCCATGTCGTGCAGGACCTTGGTGAAGAACCGGCTGTACAGCAGGTGCAGGATGGCGTGCTCGACGCCGCCGGTGTACTGGTCGACCGGCATCCACCGGCGGACCTGCTCGACGTCGAACGGGCCCTCGGTGTAGTCCGGCGAGCAGTAGCGGAAGTAGTACCAGGACGAGTCCACGAAGGTGTCCATGGTGTCGGAGTCGCGCCGGGCGGCCCCACCGCAGGAGGGGCAGGGCACGTTGGCCCAGTCCTCGGCGGCGGCCAGCGGGGAGGTGCCCTTGGGGGCCAGGTCCGCGCCGCGCAGGTCGTTCGGCAGCGTGACCGGCAGTTGGTCGTCGGGGACCGGGACCTCGCCGCAGGACGGGCAGTGGATGATCGGGATCGGGCAGCCCCAGAACCGCTGCCGGGACACCAGCCAGTCGCGCAGCCGGAAGTTCACCGAGGCGCGGCCCAGGCTCTTGCCCTCCAGGATCTCGGTGATCCGGGCGATGGCGTCGGCCTTGGGCAGCCCGTCCAGCGGCCCGGAGTTGACCAGCAGACCGTCCCCGGTGGTGGCGACGCCGGTCGCGGCGGGGTCCTCCATGCCGGTGTCGACGACCACCCGGACCGGCAGGTCGAACCGGCGGGCGAAGTCCAGGTCGCGCTGGTCGTGGGCGGGCACCGCCATGATCGCGCCGTGGCCGTACTCGGCCAGCACGTAGTCGGAGGCCCAGACCGGCATCCGCTCGCCGTTGACCGGGTTGATCGCGTACCGGCCCAGGAACACGCCGGTCTTCTCGCGCTCGGTGGACAGCCGTTCGATCTCGCTCTCCCGCGCCACCTGCTCGCGGTACGCCTCGAACTCGGCGCGCTGCTCCGGGGCGCAGATCTCGGCGGCCAGCGGCGCGTCGGCGGCGACCACGAAGAACGTCGCCCCGTGCAGGGTGTCGGGACGGGTGGTGAAGACGGTGACCGGCTCGTCGCGGCCCTCGATCACGAAGTCGACGTCGGCCCCGGTGGAACGGCCGATCCAGTTGCGCTGCATCAGCAGGACCCGGTCGGGCCAGTTGCCCTCCAGCTCCTTCATGTCGTCCAGCAGCCGGTCGGCGTACTCGGTGATCCGGAAGTACCACTGGGTCAGCACCCGGCGCTCGACCGGGGACCCGCAGCGCTCGCAGTGGCCGCCGACGACCTGCTCGTTGGCCAGCACCGTCTGGTCCTTGGGGCACCAGTTGACCTGACCGCCCTTGCGGTAGGCCAGCCCCCGCTCGAAGAAGCGCAGGAACAGCCACTGCGTCCACTTGTAGTACTCGGGGTCGGAGGTGTGCAGCCGCCGCGACCAGTCGAAGGACGGCGCGTACCGCCGGAACGAGGCCGCCTGGGTCTCGATGTTGGCGTACGTCCATTCGGCCGGGTGCGAGTCGCGCTTGATGGCGGCGTTCTCGGCGGGCAGGCCGAAGGAGTCCCAGCCGACGGGGTGCAGCACGTTGTGGCCGCGCTGGAACCAGTAGCGCGCGGGGACGTCACCGATCGCGAACGCCTCGGCGTGCCCCATGTGCAGGTCGCCGGAGGGGTAGGCGAACATGTCGAGCGCGTAGCGCCGCTCGCGGGGGTCGGCGGTGGAATCGTCCGCGCGGTACGGCTCCAACTCGGCCCAGCGGGCCTGCCACTTGTCCTGCACCGCCCGGGGGTCGTAGGACTCGCCGGGGCCCCCGGCGGCGCTCCCCGACGCGTCGCGGGTCTGTTCGTCGGTGCTCACGGTCGTCGACTCCGGTCTTTGGGTACGGAGGCCGTACGGTGCCGCACGGCCTGGGATCCGACGCCTGCCTGGCCTCGCACATGAAGAGACCCCTCGCATGGGAGGGGTCGCCGCGCCGAGGTGCCTCTGGGGCCGGTCAGCGCGGCGGGCCGAGAAGCGGGCGCGCTCGCATAGCTCAAGACTAGCGCAATGGCAAGGTCTGCGGAGGAGACCGGTGCCCTTGCACAGAATTCATTACTTGCGGGTAGCGTCAAAGTGAGGTGATGCACAAGGATGGACGCACCTCATCCACCGTTCGACGCGACGCCATCCGGTCGTCCGCTTCGTGAGGAGTGCCATGCTCAACCTGTCCGTTCTGCTCGAGGACGCCGCCCGGGAGACGCCCGACCGGGACGCCGTGGTCTTCGGCGACATGCGGCTGTCGTACTCGTTCATCGACGGCGTGGCCAACCAGGTCGCCAACCTGCTGGTGTCACGGGGCATCGGGCCGGGCGACAAGGTGGCGATCTCCTCCCCCAACCTGCCCTACTTCCCGATGATCTACTTCGGGATCCTCAAGGCGGGCGCGGTGGTGGTCCCGCTGAACGTGCTGCTCAAGCCGCGCGAGATCGCCTACCACCTGGCCGACTCCGAGGCCAAGGCGCTGTTCTGCTTCCAGGGCACCCCCGAGCTGCCGCTGGGCGAGATGGGCTGGGCGGGCTTCCAGGAGACGCCCGGATGCGAGCACTTCTTCCTGCTCCCGGCGGGGTTGGACGTCACCGAGTCCCCGATCGAGGGGGCCGAGCTGTTCTGGGCCGCGCTGGGCGGTCAGGCGAACACGTTCGAGACCGTGGTGACCGAGCCGACGGACACGGCCGTGGTGCTCTACACGAGCGGCACGACGGGGCAGCCCAAGGGCGCGGAGTTGTCGCACAACAACCTGCTGAACAACGCCATGGTCGACGACCTGCTGTTCGAGCGGTCGCTCCACGACACCTTCCTGGTGACGCTGCCGCTGTTCCACATCTTCGGGCAGACCTGCGTGATGAACGTCGGCCTCTACCGGCGGGCGACGCTGGTCCTGATGCCGCGCTTCGAGCCCAAGGCCGCCATCGCGCTGATGGTGAAGGAGAAGGTCAACCAGTTCGCCGGGGTGCCGACGATGTGGTGGGCGCTGCTCACCGACGACACTTCGGCCGAGGACGTGGCGACCATCCGGGAGAACCTCCGCGTCGCGGTGTCCGGCGGGGCGGCGCTGCCGCTGGAGGTCCTCAAGGGGATCAAGAACAAGTTCGGCGTCGACATCCTCGAGGGCTACGGCCTGTCGGAGACCTCCCCGGTGGCCTCGTTCAACCGGCCCGACCGGCCCACCAAGCCGGGGTCGATCGGCCTGCCGATCTGGGGCGTCGAGATGAAGCTGATCGACGACGACTGGAAGACCATCGAGGGCGAGGGCCCGGGCGAGATCGCCATCCGCGGCGCCAACGTCATGAAGGGCTACTTCAAGCGGCCCGAGGCGACCGCCGAGGTGATCAAGGACGGCTGGTTCCGCACCGGTGACGTGGCCCGCCGCGACGACGAGGGCTACTACTACATCATCGACCGGTCCAAGGACATGATCATCCGCGGGGGGTTCAACGTGTACCCGCGGGAGATCGAGGAGGTCCTGATGACCCACCCGCAGGTCTCGCTGGCCGCGGTGATGGGCGTCCCGCACGAGTCCCACGGCGAGGAGATCAAGGCGTTCGTGATCCGCACCCCGGACGCCACGATCACCGAGGAAGAGCTGGTGGAGTGGGGTAAGGAGCAGTTCGCCAACTACAAGTACCCGCGCATCGTGGAGTTCCGCGACAGCTTCCCGATGACCGCCAGCGGCAAGATCCTCAAGCGCGAGATGCGCTAGCGGCCCGTCAGGGGGGCGTGTCCTGGAGGGCACGCCCCTCGGTCATCTCCTGGGTGCCGACGACGCGCAGGAGTTTCAGCGCCTCGTGGGCCGGGGTGCCCGGGGCGGCCGTGTAGAGGACGACCCGCTGGTCGCGTTCGGGCACCTCCAGGACGTCGCAGTGCAGCTCGATGGGCCCCACGACGGGGTGCCTGAAGGTCTTGACGTTGCTCGTCTGGACCGCGACCTCATGCTCCTCCCACAGGCGGGCGAACAGGTCGCTGCCCGCCCGCAGCTCCCTCACCAGCTCGGCGACCCCGGGGTCATCGGGGTAGCGGGCGGTGGCGGCGCGCAGGTCGGCCGCGGAGGCCCGGGCGAACAGCCCGTACTCGCCGTCGACGCAGATCCGGGACGCCGCCGGGTGCAGGAAGAACCGACGCATCGGGTTGAGCTCTCGGGGGATCGTCCGGGAGGACTCTCCGAACAGCGCCGCGGCCATCGGGTTCATCGCCAGCACGTCGTACTTGGCGTCGATCACGAAGGCGGGGGTGTCGTCGAGCCGGTCGAGCAGGTGCAGGATCCCCGCGGGCACGTCCTGCGGCGGACCGGTGCTCGGCAGCGGCGCCTCCCCCGCCAGGTGGTGCAGATGGTCGCGCTCGGCGTCGGTGAGGCGCAGGGCGCGGGCCAGCGCCCCGAGGATCTGCCGGGACGGCCGCGGTCCCCGGGCCTGTTCGAGCCGGATGTAGTAGTCGACCGACATGCCGGCCAGGCGGGCGACCTCCTCGCGGCGCAGCCCCGGTGTGCGTCGGCGCGGTCCGTTCTCCAGCCCCACGTCCTCAGGGCGCACCCGGGCGCGCCGGGAGCGGAGGAATTCCGCCAGTTCCCGTCTGTCCATTCCTCCAGGATGTCCCACGAGGGCGGGGTTCGCGGCCTTCGAGGGTGGTATCGCCGGTGCCGGCCTCGGGAGGGCTCTCCCGCCGCGCGTCCGCCCCACGTTCAGTGGCCGTCATGAACGCGACGATCGCCCTGATCACCGGGGCCAACAAGGGAATCGGACTGGAGACCGCACGGCGGCTGGGCGCCGGCGGGGTGACCGTGCTGGTGGGCTCGCGGTCGCCGGAACGCGGGGCGGCGGCCGTGGCGACGCTGCGCGAGGAGGGCGCCGACGCCCGGCTCGTGGAGGTCGACGTCACCGACGAGGCGTCGGTGGCCAAGGCGGCGGCCTGGGTCGACGACGAGTTCGGGCGGCTGGACGCCCTGGTCAACAACGCGGGCGTCAACCCGCCGAGCGCCGCCGCGCCGCCCAGCGGGACGACTCCGGCGGCGGTGCGGGAGACGTACGAGACGAACGTGTTCGGGGTGGTGGCGGTGACCAACGCGATGCTGCCGCTGCTGCGCCGATCGCCGGCGGGACGGATCGTGAACGTGTCCAGCGACCTGGGCTCGCTGGCGTTGATGGCCGACCCGGACAGCGTCTACTACCCGTACAACCTGCTGGCGTACAACTCCTCGAAGTCGGCGCTGAACGCGATCACGGTCTCCTACGCCAAGGAGCTGGCGGACACGTCGATCAAGGTCAACGCGGTGACGCCGGGCTACTGCGCGACCGACCTGAACGCCCACACCGGCCCCCGCTCGGCGTCCCAGGGGGCCGCGGAGGTCGCCCGGCTGGCGCTGCTGGACGCGGACGGGCCCACCGGTGGATTCTTCATGGACGACCCGGAGCCCGGCACGGTCGTGCCCTGGTAGACGGCGGACCCTCGTGGGGCGCTCGGCGACGCCGAGCGCCCTCGGGCGGTTGCGGGGGGACCTAGGCAAAGGGCAACTCTTCGAATATCGTGGCCCAAACACTGGATCACACGTGATTCAGTCGTCATATGCGATCTATACAACTGGATCCATGGCAGGTTGCGACCCTGCCAGGGCTTACGCACCGAGGAAGAGTGATGACGGACCCGACGCAGGACGCCCTGCAGAGCGCCGCCCGCGACCACCTGTGGATGCACTTCACCCGACACTCGTCGTTCGAGAACGGCGGCGAGGTCCCCGTGATCGTGCGCGGCGACGGCGCCTACATCTACGACGACAAGGGCAGGCGCTACCTGGACGGGCTCGCCGGGCTGTTCGTCTCCCAGGTGGGCCACGGCCGCGAGGAGCTCGCCCAGGCCGCCGCCAAGCAGGCCTCCGAGCTGGCGTTCTTCCCCGTGTGGTCGTACGCGCACCCCAAGGCCATCGAGCTGGCCGAACGGCTGGCCTCGCTCGCCCCCGGCGACCTCAACCGGGTCTTCTTCACCACCGGCGGCGGTGAGGCGGTCGAGAGCGCCTGGAAGCTCGCCAAGCAGTACTTCAAGCTCACCGGCAAGCCGACCAAGCACAAGGTCATCAGCCGGGCCATCGCCTACCACGGCACCCCGCACGGGGCGCTGTCGCTCACCGGGCTCCCCGGGTTGAAGGCCCCGTTCGAGCCGCTGGTGCCGAGCGCCTTCCGGGTGCCCAACACCAACCTCTACCGGGCGCCCCAGCACGGCGACGACCCCGAGGCGTTCGGCCGCTGGGCCGCCGACCGCATCGAGGAGGTCATCGAGTTCGAGGGGCCCGACACGGTCGCCGCGGTGTTCCTGGAGCCGGTGCAGAACGCCGGCGGCTGCTTCCCGCCGCCGCCCGGATACTTCGAGCGGGTCAGGGAGATCTGCGACCGGCACGACGTGCTGCTGGTCTCCGACGAGGTGATCTGCGCGTACGGGCGGCTGGGCACCATGTTCGGCTCCCAGAAGTTCGGCTACCTGCCCGACATCATCACCTTCGCCAAGGGCATCACATCCGGCTACGCCCCGATGGGCGGCATGATGGTCTCCGACCGACTGTTCGAGCCGTTCCGCCAGGGCTCCACGATGTTCGCCCACGGCTACACCTTCGGGGGGCACCCGGTCTCGGCGGCGGTGGCGATGGCCAACCTGGACCTGTTCGAGCGCGAGGACCTGCTGGGCCACGTGCTCCGCAACGAGGCCGCGTTCCGGTCGACCCTGGAGAAGCTGCTGGACCTGCCGATCGTCGGCGACGTGCGCGGCGACGGCTTCTTCTACGGCATCGAGCTGGTCAAGGACAAGGCCACCAAGGCGACCTTCGACGACGGCGAGTCCGAGCGGCTGCTGCGCGGCTTCGTGGACCGCGCCCTGTACGACGCCGGGCTGTACTGCCGCGCCGACGACCGCGGCGACCCCGTCGTCCAGCTCGCCCCGCCGCTGATCTGCGACCGGTCGCATTTCGACGAGATCGAGCAGATCCTGCGCTCGGTGCTGACCGAGGCGTCCAACCGCCTCTGAGGCTCCGCGTGGCGGCCGCCTCCCTCGCCCCGGGAGGCGGCCTTCCACTGCCGGCTAGGGGCGGACGGCGGTGGTGTAGCGCGCCTCGGTGCGCAGCACGAGGTCGCCGTCCGCGTTCCGCATCGCCTCGGCGGCCTCCGCGGCCGCGGCGCGGACCTCGCCCGCCCGGTCCTCGGGGACGCGCTCGACCAGGCCCCGGCCGCCGTGCGAGAGGTTCCACTCCCACAGGTGGTCGGCGTCGGCGAAGCGGGTCTCGAAGCGGGCGACCCGGTGAACGATCTCGACGAAGCCGTTCTCGGAGAGCACCTCGGTCAGCGGCTCCTCGGTCCGGAACTGCTGGGTCGGACGCCGGGGCTCCCGCCCGCCCTCGCCCGGAACGAAGGCGTTGATCGCCTTGAGCATCTGCTCGTAGCCCGGGTCCTGGCGCTGGAAGGTGCTGAGCGTGAGTCGGCCGCCGGGACGCAGCGCCCGCGCCCACGCGCGCACCCCGCTCGCCGGGTCGGGCAGGAAGAAGATCACGAACCCGCCCAGCAGCAGATCGAACGAGCCGGGGTCGACCGGCGGCGCGGCGGCGTCGCCCTCCCGCACCGTCACCCGGTCCAGCCCCCGCCGGCGGGCCTCCTCCGCCGTCGCCGCCACCATCGAGGGCGCGAGGTCCACCCCGACGACCACGCCGTCCGGACCGACCGCCTCGGCGGCGGGGAACAGGCAGTGGCCCCGGCCGCAGCCGACGTCCAGCACGCGCTCCCCCGGCCGCGGCGCCGCCAGGCGCACCAGCTCGCGCCCCATCGGCGCGAAGAACTCGGCGCCCGTCCGCTCGTAGGTGGCGGCGGAACGATCGAAGATGCCGGCGATGGCCGCCGTCATGTCTGAGGGGTTCGGCATGCCCGCATCATGACATGCGAACGCGGACGCCGACCATGAAGATCGTTGTCGGCGCGGTCCCCAATCGGGGGCCACCAGATGACCTCGATTGAGCAAAGCACGCGTTATGCGCCATATGCCGGGAACGCCACGTTCGCACCCATCGTCGAACAGGAGGTTCCCCATGACCACGGCACGTGACGTGATGCATCCGGGTGCCCAGTGCATCCCGGTCGGCGAGACGCTGGACCGCGCCGCCCAGCTCATGCGCGACATGGACGTCGGCGCCCTGCCGATCTGCGACAACGACGACCGGCTCTGCGGCATCATCACCGACCGGGACATCGTGGTGAAGTGCATCGCCGCCGGTCACGACCCCTCCAGGGTGACGGCCGGCGACCTGGCCCAGGGCACCCCGCGCTGGATCGCCGCCGACGCCGACATCCTCGACGTCGTCGAGGAGATGGCCGGCCGGCAGATCAAGCGGCTCCCGGTGATCGAGAACAAGCGCCTGGTCGGCATGATCAGCGAGGCCGACCTCGGCCGCCACCTGCCCGAGGAGCATGTCGCGACCTTCGTCGAGAGGGTCTACACCACCCACTGAGACCCGCCCCGAAGCCCGGCGGCCGTCGACGAGCACCACGGCCGCCGGGCACCCGCGCCTCCCACCCGAACACCGGGGCCACGGGTGCGACCCGGCGGACCCGACACGCGCGCCACGGCGCGCCCGGGGCCGGCCGATGCTCGGGCGCGGTGGTGGGTCAGGCGCTCGGGCGGGCGGGGACGGAACGGCCGTCGGGGGTGAAGGTCCCGGTGCGGCGGATGGTGTGCCAGCGCAGGCGGGCCCCCAGGACGGCGGTGACCAGCGACTGGATGACCACCAGGTACATGAGCTGCCGGTAGATCACCTGCTGGATGGGCAGCGCCCACAGGGGGCGGACCGGTTCGCCGTCCAGACGGAGGGCGTAGGCGCCGGCGAGGGTCTGCAGGCCGACGAAGGCCGCCCACGATCCCGCGAACCACCAGGGGTCGAGGAAGAGGAGCCCGTACAACGTGAACAGGTCCATGGCCGGGGCGAACAACGGCAACGCCACCTGGAACAGCGTCAGGTAGGTCAGACACCGACGGCCGAAGCGGCCCGAGCGTCCGCCCTCCCTGATCGAGCCCCGGTGCTTCCACATGGCCTGCAGGGTCCCGTAGCACCACCGGTAGCGCTGCCGCCAGAGCTGGCGCAGGGAGGAGGGCGCCTCGGTCCACGCCAGGGCGTTCTCCTCGTACACCACGCGCCACCCGGCCCGGCAGATCGCCATGGTCAGGTCGGTGTCCTCGGCCAGCGTGTCGTCGCTGACGCCGCCCACCGACGCCAGCGACTCGCGGCGGAACGCCCCGATGGCCCCGGGGATCGTCGGCATGCACTCCAGCACGTCGAACATCCGCCGGTCGAGGTTGAAGCCGATCACGTACTCGATGTGCTGCCAGCGGCCCAGCAGCCCGCCCCGGTTGGCCACCTTGGTGTTGCCGCTCACCGCGCCGACGGTCGGGTCGGTCAGCGGCGCCACCAGCGTGCGGACGGTGTCCCGCTGGAACACCGTGTCGCCGTCCACGAGCACGATGATGTCGGCGCGGGCCCGGGCGATCCCCGCGTTCAGCGCGCTGGGCTTGCCACCGTTGGTCTTGCGCAGGAGGCGGAGCCCGGGGAGGTCGAGCCCGGCCACGATCCGGGCCGTGTCGTCGGTGGATCCGTCGTCGACGACGATCACCTCGATCGGCGCCCGATGGTCGCTGTCGAGGATCGACCGTACGGTCGCCTCGATGCTCATCTCCTCGTTGTAGGCCGGGACCACCACCGACACCCGCGGCGGGTCCGGATCGGGGACGTTCTCCTTGGCGCGGACGCGGCGGACGTGGACCCGCGCCAGCGACAGCAGCATCCCGAGCCGGGTCAGGGTGAGCAGCCCCGCCAGCCCGAACAGCGTCGCCAGCCCGGCGATCAGCCAGCCCGAGGCCCGCTGCGCGAACACCAGCGCCGTGCCGACCATCCGTTCGGCGGTGGAGGCGCGGACACTGGAGTACGGCAGGCCCACCGACTCCGACAGCGTGGTGAAGCGGTAGCCCTCCGCCGACAGCGTGGTGAGGATCCGGTCCACGGCGGCCACCGTCGCGGCCCGGTCGCCCCCGGAGTCGTGCAGCATCACGACCGCGCCCTCGCCCGGCCGCGCCGACGTGACGGCGCGCCGGACGATCTCGTCCGCGCTCGGCCGCGCCCAGTCCTCGGTGTCCCGGTCGGTGAGCGCCACGAGGTAGCCGTGCCGGCCGGCGCGCTGCGCGGCGGTCCACTGCGGCCCGGTGAGGCCGCCGGGTGTGGACGTGTACGGCATCCGCATCAGCCGCGTCTTGACGCCCACGGTCCCGGCCAGCGCCCGCTGCGTCAGGTCCAGCTCCAGCCGGATCCGCCAGTCGGGAGAGGTGCTCATGTCGATGTGCGTGTACGTGTGGTTGCCGATCTCGTGGCCTTCGCGCGCCAGCCGCCGGGCCAGGCCCGGATGCTGCGCCACCTGCGCGCCGACCACGAAGAACGTGGCGCGGGCGTGGTGCCGGGCGAGCACGTCCAGCAGTTGCGGCGTCCACCGCGGGTCGGGCCCGTCGTCGAAGGTCAGCGCGATCGTCCTGGGCTTGGGCCGGGCGCTGCGCATCGGCCCGTCGGCCAGGTTGACGACGGGGCCGCCGCCGGTGACCGAGGCGGGGGGCTCGACGCCGGAGTCCGCGGCGACGCGCCCCGGGGACTCCCCCAGCTCACCCCGCGCCGCGCCGTTCAGCAGCAGGGCGACGCCGAGCACCAGACCGCCGAGCAGCAGCAGGATCCAGTGCCCTCGAGGATCCCGGTGCTTCACGAAGTGCGCTTACCTTTGGGATCGCGACCGCCCCGGCGGGGCGGGGTGGTGGGGGCCTTGCCCGGAGAGGTCGGGGTCGGGACGACCGTGCCGCTCGGCGCCGGCGGCGGCAGCGCGGGCCCACCCGTCGGTGAGACGCCGGGCCCGTTCGGTCGTCGCGAACCCGACGGGGCAGGGGCGGGCGAGCCGCCGGGGCCGGTCCCGCCCGGCCGGGTGCCGGCGCTCGGCTGCGGTACGCCCGGGGACGCCACGCCCGCGCCCCCCAGCCGCGCCGCGTCGGGGCCGCCGGGCCTCCGCCGGTCGGGGCCGTCGTCGTCGGGGGCGGTCTCGCCGGAACCACCCGTCCACGGCGTCAGCGGGACCTCCGCCCCGGCGACCAGGCTCACGCCGACCGCCGCCAGGTAGGCGGCCAGGGCCACCGACGCGCCCACCCCGAGCCGGCGGACCACCCGCGCCCGTCGGCCGCTGGAGTCGACGAAGACCGGCGACGGGTCCTCGCCGGCGATCCGCACCTCGACCGACCCGCTCGGCGGCGGGGCGAGGACGTCGGTCTTCGAGCCGGCGACGCGGATGTCGGCGGACCCGGGGCTCCTGCCGCCGACGAGGACGTCGGGGCCGTCCGGCGTCTCGGGACGGTTGTCGTGAACGGAATCTTCGGTGGCCACGCAGAACACAGCGCCCCGAGGGCCCCGAGCGTCACACCGATGGCCACCAAAGTGACGCAGATCACCCCAATATGCCGCCAGAGGCCGACGGATCATCCCATTGATTACCTCCGGTGCCCGGACACACTGCATCATCTACGGCATGGACGGCGCGCGGGAACGCTTCCCTGTGGCCGAGCCTTCACGGGAACCCCCGGCCCCCTCCGGGCCACCTCCGGCCACGGCGGAGGAGGTGGAGCTCGAGGAGGCCCTGCAGGCGGCGCTCGAGGGGGACGAGGCGGCGTTCCGGTCGCTCTACCGGGACGTGCAGCCGCGTCTGCTGCGCTATCTCCGCGCCATGGTGGGCGCGGACGCCGACGACGTCGCCTCCGACGCCTGGCTGCAGATCGCCCGCGACCTCCGCACGTTCCAGGGCGACTACGACCGCTTCCGGGGCTGGACGACCCGGATCGCCCGCAACCGCGCCATCGACCACCTGCGCAAGGCCGGTCGCCGCCCCGGGGTGAGCCTGCCGGTGGAGGAGCTGCCCGAGCCGATCAGCGTCCGCGACACCGAGACCGACGCGCTGGAACGGCTGTCCACCGAGCAGGCCGTGGCGCTGATCGCCGGCCTGCCCCGCGACCAGGCCGAGGCCGTTCTGCTCCGCGTGGTCGTGGGCCTGGACGCCAAGGAGGCGGGCCGCGTGCTGGGCAAGCGGGCGGGCAGCGTCCGCACGGCCGCCTACCGAGGGCTGCGCAGACTGGCCCAGACCCTGGACGAACGACCGAACGGGTCGCCGCGCGAGGGGGGGTCGGAGGGAGGCCGCTAGACGGGGATCATGGAGAGGTGTGACGCGGGCGGGGCCCCGAACGCAGAAGGAACGAGATGAGTGCAGATCGCCGACGGCTGGATCGCGAGAGCGCCGAGCGCATGCTCGACGCGGTCGCCGCGCGCCCGGAGCCCGGTCGGGGGCGGGACGCACCGGTCGACGACGCGTCCGCCGCCGATCCGCTCGCCCGCCTGCTGTCGGCCGCCGCGGCGCCCGCCGCCGATGCCGAACTCGCCGGGGAGCTCGCCGGGGAGGAGGCCGCCGTCGCGGCCTTCGCCGCCGCCCGGTCCGCCCCGGGCGCGCCCGTGCGACCCCGCCGCGCCGGGTTCCCGCTCGCCTCGCTGCTGTCGGCCAAGCTCAGCGCCGCGGTCCTCGTCCTCACCACGGCCGGAGGCATCGCCCTGGCCTCGGCCACCGACACCCTGCCGATCCTCGGCGACCCGGAGAACGCCCCGTCGGCCTCCCCCACCGACGGCTCCACGTCCGGGAAGGCCGGTCGCGCGCCCTCCGGCGACGCCGGGCCGCGTCCCTCGCACGGCTCGCCCCAGGCTCCCGAGAGCCCCACGGTGCGGCTGTGCCGCGCCTACGTGGTCGCCGCCCGGTCCAACCCTCGGGCCGCCGGTCGCAATCCCGCGTTCACCGGTCTGGTCCGCGCGGCGGGCGGCGCCGAGCACGTCGGCGGCTACTGCTCTCGGGTGATCAAGGACGGTGACGGCCCCCATGCCGGCCCGTCGCCCCGCAAGGAGTCCCCCACACCCGCCCCGGACAGGCCCGGCAGGGTCGGCCCGCCCGAGGACGACGGCCCGCCCGGCGGCGACGACCCCGGAGGCGGCAACGGCGGCGGGAAGGGCAACGGCAAGACCAAGGGCAGGCCCGACCAGCAGAGCGACGACGTCCCCGACGACCCTCCGGGCGACGAGGGCGACGACCGCACCCGCGGGCACAAGCCCACCGTCCCCCGCCAGGGCGGACTCCCCGACGGCGACCCCGCCCGGCGGGACGCGCCGAGCCGCGCGCCCGACCGCCCCTGACGTCGCCCCCCACGACCGACGAGCCCGCCCCCATCGACGACGCGATGGGGACGGGCCCGGTGGTCGAGGGTCAGACCCCCCAGTCGGGGCGGAGCGGCATGCCGGCCTCGCCCCGGTCGTCGAGCTTGACGCCGAGGACCTGGTGGAGCTGGATCCAGTTCAGCTCGAAGCCCAGGCGGCAGCCCGCCATGTAGAGCCGCCACACCCGGGCGGTGCCCTCGCCGACCTCGGCGACGGCCTCGTCCCAGTGCGCGTCCAGGTTGCGGCACCAGCCCTCCAGGGTCCGCGCGTAGTGCTCGCGCAGGTTCTCCTGGTGGCGGATCTCGAAACCGGCGTCGTTCATCTCCGACTGGATGAGACCCGGGCCCTCCAGCTCCCCGTCCGGGAACACGTAGCGGTTGATGAAACCGCCCTTCCTGATGGACGGCTGGGCGTTGTCCTGCCGGGTGATGCAGTGGTTGAGCATCCGGCCGCCCGGCTTGAGCCTGCCGTGCAGGAAACCGAAGTACGCCGGCAGGTTGGCCTTGCCGATGTGCTCGGTGAGGCCGATCGAGCTGATCGCGTCGAAGTCGCCCTCAGGAACGTCCCGGTAGTCCAGGTGCCGGACCTCGGCCAGGTCGGACAGGCCCGCCTCGGCGATCGCCTTCTGCGCCCACTCCGCCTGCTGCTTGGACAGCGTGACGCCCAGCGCCCGCGCCCCGTACTCGCGCGCGGCGTGCATCACCATGCCGCCCCAGCCGCAGCCGACGTCCAGCAGCCGCATCCCGGGCTTGAGGGCGAGCTTCTTGGCCACCAGGTCGAACTTGTGGAACTGCGCCTCCTCCAGCGTCGCGCCCTCATGCGGGTAGCACGCGCAGGTGTAGGCCATCGACGGGCCGAGCACCCACTCGTAGAAGGTGTTGGACACGTCGTAGTGGTGGGAGATCGCCTTCGCGTCGCGCCGCTTGGTGTGCCGCCACCAGGACGTCCTGCCGGTGCGCACCTCCTGGGGCGGCGGCTCCAGCCGTCGACTGACCGCGCCGCGCAGCAGCGGGTCGTCGATGACGCCGGTCAGCAGCCGCAGCCGGTCGCGCACGGTCATGGAGTCCATGAGCTGCGTCATCTCGCGCAGCAGCGTGTACATGTCGCCGTGCGTGTCCAGGTGTCCCGCCACGTACGCCCGGGCCAGCCCGAGCGCACCCGGCGAGTGCACCAGATAGGACAGCGCGTACGGCGACTTCACGTCGACCCGCAGATCGGCGTCGAGCAGGCCGGCCCTTGACCCGTCGTAGGCGGTGAACTCCACGGGCGCACCCGCCCCCACCAGGCCCTCGAAGACCTTCGCCAGCGTCATCGCTCTTCTCCTGTCCTTTCCCGGCCCGTTGCGGGCCGTCCCCCCGACGAACGAACGGTCAGCGTCCCCGGACGCACTTGTCGTACAGGTCGAGCAGGCGTGTCTCCGGGTCGTACGTCGTCTTCAACCGCCGATAGGTTTCCCCGTCGTAGTGCCGCCAGAACTCCTCACGTCCGTAGAACGCCGTCGAGTACAGCGACTTGTGGCCGTCGAGCGCGGCCACCCTCCGCTCGATCAGACGGTTGTGGTGCTCGGGCATCTGACCGGGGCGCAACGGCACCGTCCCCCAGAAGCCCACGTTCACGTAGGTCTCGCCGGACGTCAACGGGTACAACGGCCACTGCTCGCGGGCGCGCAGGGGACACAACCAGATCGGGCTCATCCCCACCTTGTCGTGGAAGAAGTCGAGGAACTCCGGCAGCCTGCCCACCGGCACCTCGATGTCCTGGATGACGTCCTCGCGCGGCGGCTTGCCCGTCCATCGGTCGTAGCGGGCCTTGAAGTGGAACCGCTTCTCGTACGCGACCAGCCTGCGGTAGACGTCCGACCGCTTGGACTTGTCCGGCCACAGCCGCCGGATCAGCGGCTTCTGCACGCCGAACGCGCCCGAGCACCAGAACCAGTCGGTGTCCCACCGCCAGATGTAGTCCCGGATGGTCAGGTAGTCGATCGACCGCTGCTGGATCGACCGGTAGTAGATCCGCTGCCCCGTGTAGTCCGACACGTACGGGGCCTTGTCCTGGTACGTCCCCACGGTGATGTACGCCTCGTCCGGGCCGAACACCGTCCCGTCGAGGAAGTCCACCGGGTCGTCCTCGTGCACCCGCGTCTCGCTGAGCTCCTTCAGCGTGGCGGCGCACTGGTCCGCGTCGTCGAACCTCAGGTGCCGCAGCCGCACGTACGGCTTGACGCGCTCCAGCTCGATCGTCAGCTTGAGCGAGTAGCCCAGCGTCCCGTACGAGTTGGGGAAGCCCCAGAACAGGTCGGCGTGCTCGTTGTCGCGGGTGGCCGTGACCACCTCGCCGGCGCCGGTGATGACCTGCATCTCCAGCACCGACTCGTGCGGCAGCCCGTTGCGGAACGAGGTCGACTCGATGCCGAGCCCGGTCACCGCGCCGCCCAGCGTGATCGTCTTGAGCTGCGGGACCACCATCGGCATCAGCCCGTGCGGCAGGGTCGCGTCGACCAGGTCCTCGTAGGTGGTCATGCCCTGCACCACGGCCGTGGCCGCCTCCGGATCGACCTTCAGCACCCGGTCGAACCCGGACACGTCCAGCCCGGGCGCGCTGCTCGGCTCGCGGAATCGGAACAGGTTGGAGGTACGTTTGGCGAGGCGCACCGGCGTGCCCGGCGGGATCGCCTCGTACGACCTCCGCAGTGCCTCGACCGCCCGCTCATGGTCGCCTTCGACCGCCAGCTCTGTCATCGCGTCCCTTCCCGTGACCAGTAAACCGATCATCCCATGTCTGATCCAGACATCCGACTCGTTATGGTCGTCACAACGCCGTCGGAGGAGCCCCATGGGAAAGCTTTACGACGCGCTGGACGCCCGTCTGCGCGCCTTCATCGCCGAACAGCCCCTCTTCTTCGTCGCCACCGCCCCGCGTGAGGGAGGCCACGTCAACGTCTCCCCGAAGGGCTACCGCGACACGTTCGCCGTCATCGACGACACCACGGTCGCCTACCTGGACATGCACGGCTCGGGTGCCGAGACCATCGCCCACCTCCGGGAGAACGGCCGCATCACCCTGATGTTCTGCTCCTTCGACCGGACCCCCAACATCCTCCGCCTGTACGGCACCGGCCGCGCGGTCCTCCCCGACTCGCCCGAGTGGCCCGCCCTGGGCCCCCACTTCCCCGCCGACGTCCCCGGCCCGCGCTCCATCATCGTCGTGGACCTCGACCGCATCGCCGACTCCTGCGGCTACGCCGTCCCCTACATGACCCTGGTGGACGAACGCGACCACCTCAAGGACTGGACCCTCCGCAAGTCCCCCGAGGCCCTCACCACCTACCGCCACACCAAGAACGCCACCAGCCTCGACGGCCTCCCCGCCTTGGACCCCCCACCGTCCTCGGCCCCCTGACGACCACCGCCGGTCACTTGATCGCTCGGAGGGTCCAGGGGTAGCGGAAGTGGCGACCGCCGAGTGCGTACACGGCGGCGATCAGCGCGGCGACCCATGCCACCACGTAGACGACGGCGCCGAGGCCGAAGGTCACGATCGTCACCAGCAGCAGGGTGAGCTGGAAGTTCACGGCCTCGGCGGCCTGACGGCGGACGTACTCCGACCGCTTGCCGCTGAGCAGCATGAGCACCAGCGGCGGAATGATCAGCGGCACCATCCCGGATCCGTGGGCCAACGCCGCCAGCATCCGGTCCTCGCCGCTGACGTCCGTGGTCATCTCCCGCGCGGATGCGTGCTCGGGCACCGGCCGTCCCAGGTCGGCGACGACCGTGACCAGTTCGGCGCGGGTCCCGGCGGTCATCGCCAGGTGCATCCGCATCTCGAACTCGTCCTCGTCGAGCCGACCCTCGGCGTACGCGTCCTTGAGCCTCTCGATCGTGGGCTCCCTCTCGGCGTCGGACACCCTGAGCCGGGCCGCCGCCGTGTATCCACCGTTGTCCATGACCTCATGGTCGATCCGCGTCGTCCGAACGACCATCGGGGAACACCCTGGCTTCTCCCCGGTCCCCGCACCACCCCCCTCAGGGTCCGTCGACGCCCTCCACATCCCGCTGACCACGGCGACACCCTCCAGGCCCGGGTGACCACGGCGACCACCTCCACGCCCGGCTGACCACGGCGACCACCTCCACGTCCCGCTGACCACGGCGACCACCTCCAGGCACCCAGACCGAACGCGTCGGCGACCTCGTCCACTCCACCTGCTGAAACCACACCCGCCGCCCAACACACCCAGGCGTCCGCCATACGCGTGCCACCGATCCGCCACGGTGACCCGCTCGCCGCGCTGGCATGCCGGCGACGCCGGTCGCTGCTGCGCATGCCACATCCGCCATGCCTGCGTGGGCCATGCACGCCGGTTGAGGCCATCGCGTCCAGCGAACGGCCACACGTCCGCCGTGCTCCCCATGCGCCGTAGGGCAAGGCCCCTGACCGAAGAAGGACTCCCCGCCCCATAAGGGGCTGCGACCGTCTAAGGTGTCGGAACCAGTCAGACCAATGAGTCGTTATGGTCATAACTCGGCATTCCATCAAGAGGCTCCCGCGTTGGGTTGGAGTGCCACGACACCGAATGGCAGGGCAGGCGGATGAGGTTCCGTGACCGATTCGGGCTCCGCAAGTGGCGCGGGACGAGGGTCGCCACGTTCGACCGAGAGGCCACCGACGCCGACATCGAGGCGCTGATCGCCTTCGCGCGCAGCCGTAAGGGCGTGGAGTTCTTCGTCGAGCCGGAGACCTTCGCCACCGACACCACCGCGGTCGCCGTGGCGACCGACGGCGAGTGGACCCGCCGCCGCGTCGGCGCTCCCCAGGTCATCCACAAGGTGGCCCATGACCTCGGGCTCCCCGTGTACGACGTGCAGATCGTCGGCTACCCCCCACGCATGCGCGCCTGGAACGAGCGCAACCGCCACCGCCGCCTCGACCCCGGCTCCCCCGGCGAAGCCGTCTCCTGACCATCGCCCGGCCGTGCACCACCCCTTGGCCGGGGCTCGTCGTCCCCGGCCAAGGGATGGTGCCCTGGGCCCGGGGATTGAGGCCCCCGGGCACTTGAGGCTCGCGGACGGGGCCGCGAGAACGGGGTCCTCCGTCGGTGGACTCCCACGGGCCCTTGGGTTCAGGGGTTTGCGTGTGGGTGCCTGCGAACCTTTTGGGGCTCGGGGGCGGTGACCTCATAGCCTTTTGGGCTCCAGGTGCCGCCGGGCGACCTCCGCACCCCGATGCCCACGCATGCTGCCGAGCGACCTCCGCACCCCGATGCCCACGCATGCTGCCGGGCGACCTCCGCACCCTGATGCCCACGGATGCTGCTGGGTGCCCCTTCGGGGGCACGGGACTCAAGTCGGGTGCCGGTGAGGCTTCGTTGGGCTCGGGATCAGATGGGCGTCGGTGGGTGGTGTGCGCCGCCTTGGGGCCTAGGGGGGTGCTGGGTCTTGGTCGGAGTGGGCTAGGGAGAGGTCCTCGGGGGTCATGTTGAGGCGGGCCTTGGATGGGGGGATGCCCGCGTGGAGGACTTCGCGGAGCAAGAGGGTGAGCGTGTAGGTGGGGTCGGCCTCGGCGGCTCGGTCCAGGGCGAGGTTGGCGAGGCTGCCGTCGCCGGCCGCGTAGGCGGCGTAGGCGAGGAGGCAGGCGGGGGCCGGGGTGTAGGGGGCCTCGACGCGGCGTAGGACATCGCGCCAGAAGGCCACGGAGGGCTTGGGGTCGTCGGGGTCGATGCGAACCCATGCCTCGTCGCGGATGCGGAGGTTGGTCAGCAGGAGACTCAGCCAGGCGATCTCGTCGTCGGTCGGGGGGTCGGCCCCGTGGGAGGCGCGGGTGGTGAGGTCGGTGATGAGGGGGACGGCCTCTTGGAGCATGTGGGATTGGATTTCCGCAGGGGCGGGGTCGGTGGCGGCCCAGGAGAGAAGGCGCGCCTGGGCTCGTCGGGTGGCCTCCTGCATGGAGCGGCGGGCGGGCCCGTCGAGGGGGGCGATGCTGTCCTTGAGCTCGGAGCGGTCGGCGTAGACGACGTGGCCCGCCAGAGTGGCCTCGGCGGCCACGACGGTGGAGGAGATGTCGTACGGGACGCCCTCCGGAGAGCAGCACGCGGGGTCGGTGCACAGATACGACCACCAGCGGCCCTCGTGGACGCGCAGGGCGTCCTTCACGGTGATGCCAAGGGCGGCGAGGACCCGGCGGGCACCGTCGATGAGAGGGGTGACCTGCTCCGGGGAGCCGTACCCGAGGAGGAGGGCCTGGCGGCATCCGTTGCGGGTCAGCAGGGCCGAGAGTCGTTCCGTGGTGTCGCGGCGGCCGGCGGCGCTGCCGGGACGCGGTAAGTCGAGCCGCATCGCGCAAAGGTTGCTGGGGCCGCCGAAGCCCAGGACGACCAGGCTCTGCGCCGGATGGAAGCCGAAGATGTAGGGGGCGGCGGCGATCGCGTCCTGAGGCGAGCGGATCGTCAGGGTGACCGCTCCGGGGTCGGTGAGGGGTTTGTCCATGCCGTCGAGCCTGGCAGTGGGCCCCGTCGAGAACCAGCACGCCGCAGAGATGTGGATAAGCGTCGAAGATCGGACGCGATCAGGGCACCAAAACGGGCGTGCGGGTGGTGGGCAGGCCGCGGGCCTCGGCCAGTTCCGCGAGCCGGATGGCGTCGCGGACGGCGGCGCCGCCCGGGTCGTTGTTGAAGTAGACGAAGAAGTCCGAGTCGGGCGGCGCGTCGGCGATGCGGTCGAGCCAGGCGTCGAGCGTCCGGTCGTCGTAGCCCGGCCACGGCTCGGCGGCCCCCTCGTGGAGGCGCAGGTAACCCCAGGTCGTGGTGCGCCAGAGCGGGGTGAGGGGACGTCCCAGCCGGTCGGCCCAGCACAGTGCCGCGTCGTGGGCGGTCAAGAGTTCACGGACCTGCGGAGTGAACCAGGACTCGTGGCGGGGCTCGACGACGACCCGTACCGATGAGGGGAAGGCGTCCAGACAGTCGGCGAGGAGGGCGGGGTCCGCGCGCAGGGTCGGGGGAAGTTGGAGGAGCACCGGCCCGAGACGGTCACCCAGCCCCTCGGCAACGCTCAGCAGACGCCGGACGGGGTCGGAGGGGTCCCGAAGCCTCCGGACATGGGTCAAATAGCGGCTGGCCTTGACCGCCATGAGGAAGTCCGCCGGCGTGCGCTCACGCCAGGACGCGAAGGTCTCATAGGCGGGCAGCCGATAGAAGGCCGCATTGATCTCCACTGTGGCGAAGCAGCGCGCATAGTGCTCCAGCCAGCGTTTCTGGGGGACCCCGTGGTAGAGGCGGTCCTTCCAGTCCCGGTACTGCCAACCCGATGTCCCGATGAGCACAGCCACGCCCACGCCCGTACCCCGGCTGCCCGAGCGTTCACCATGGGGAGAGCCTCAGGCCCTCCCGACAGGTCGGTTTCCGCAGCACAAGCCGGAAATAGCCGCCCCCAAGACGTACGCTCGAAGGTTTGATGACCGATGCCCTCACTCACCGCGAACCGTATTGTGGGATTCTTGGCGTCTCCGTGACGGCGACGTGAGAACGGAAAAGGTCCTCAATGGCGAGCGAGCTGGATCCACCGGCGGAAGCCCTGCTCCGGTCGATGGCCGAGTCCGTGGTGGCCGCGGCCCCCGACGACTGGGATTCGGCGATCCTGGTCTGCGAGGCCGGTGACGGCGGGGTGAGCGCCCGGCTCGCCTATGAGCGTCCGGGCGGGCTCGACCGTGGGCGTTCCCCGGGCATCGACCACTCCGGCCTACTGGACGTGAGCAGGAGGCTGGGAGGCCCCGCAGGGCTCGACGTCGAGCTGACCGTACGACCCGACGGAGCCTACGAGGCCATCCTCACCCCTCGTGGGGCGCATGGCCTCATTCCCGCCCACGACGGCCACATCTACGTCCTGGACCCCTCCTACAGGCCGCCCCAACCCGGTGAGGACCACGAGGGCCCCCTCGCGGGCACGACGGGCACCGGAGACCCCGAAGAGGCCGCACGGCTGCTGCGAGAGGTGCTGAGGCTCAAGTACGAGATCGTGGGCCGCACCGAGCCGCCCCGACCGCCCGCCTCCGGCGACGTCATCGCGCGGCTGACCCCCTGGGCGGGGGTCGAGCCCCCCGCGGACCTTCTGGCCCTCTATGAGGTGACCGACGGCGACCCGCTGATGTTCTACGGCTACGAGTGGCTCTCCCTGAACGACCTGATGCGCGACGGCGCGAAGGGCGAGCACCTGCGCGCACGTGAGCGGTCGTGGCCGGGATGGGAGACCGGGTGGAACGACGCCGTCCTCGACGCCGACCCCCCGGGCACCGTACGGCGCGTCACCGGGCACTCGGGATGGATCCCGTTCGCCCATGACGGCGGCGGCAACTACCTGGCCGTGGACATGGCGCCCGCGGTACGGGGAAGGCCGGGCCAGGTCATCAGGATCGGCCGCGACTACAGGGACGGCCCCGGTCACCTGGCCGACTCGGTCACCGCCCTGCTCCGCATGGAGTTGGACACCCTCGCCAGGGGCGACTACGACGCCGAGGAGGAGGGCTACATCGAGCTGGCCGGCCGCGAGTGGGACCAGACGGTCGCGCTGAACGCCCGCGAGCACCGCATCGACGCACGCCGCGCGACGCTGAACTCCGTACACGGCGGAGTGCAGCGCCTCATCGTGTCGCACGGCGCGGAACTCGGCCTCGGCGGCCTGCACAGCGCCCCGAGCCTGCACGATCTAAGCCTCACCTGCCGCAGACCCGATCTGAGTGCCGTTCAGGCGCTCCCCCTGGACAACCTCACCCTCAGCGTGGAGGAGGCGGATCTGGGGCTGCTGACCGGTCATCCCACACTCCGCACGTTCACACTGGAGACCGAGCACGAGGTGGACGTCAGCCCTCTCGGGTCGCTCCCCCTCCTGAACGGCCTGGACCTCTCGAAGGCCGTCGTCGCCGATCTGCGGCCCCTCGCGTACATGGGCGGGTTGCGTTTCCTCGTCCTGAGCGAGGCGCAGTGGCGGGATCTCAGGGAGGCCACCGACGATCTGCCGCCGTTGGCCGCCGCCGGTCTCCACGGGGACGTCGGCCACGGGGCCGCCCTCAAGTGGGCCGACGGGTTCAAGGGGACGGAGCCCCACGCGATGCTGCGTCACACCGGTCGTCTCACCCGGTGACGTCTCACCACCGTGGCGGGGCCGGTAGCGTTAGCCGACGTGCCTGCCGCTGATCTCCTCCACCAGAGCGACGTCCGGATCCCCGACACGGCCACCCTGTTGGCCGCCGCGGTCGAAGCGATCGGGGGCGCCGAGCGTCCCGGGCAGGTACGGATGGCCGAGGCCGTGGAACGCGCGATCGCCTCCGGGGAGCATCTGGCCGCGCAGGCCGGAACGGGCACCGGCAAGTCGCTCGCCTACCTGGTCCCCGCGATCCGTCACGCGGTCGACAAGGGCACCACGGTGGTGGTGTCGACCGCCACGATCGCGTTGCAGCGCCAGCTCGTCGACCGAGACCTGCCCCGGCTGGCGGAGGCGCTCCGGCCGCTGTTGGGCCGGGATCTGAAGTTCGCGATCCTCAAGGGTCGCCGCAACTACCTGTGCCTGCACCGCGTGCAGACGGGCGCGCCCGACGACCCCGAGGAAGAGGGCCTGTTCGACCCTCAGCAGTTGTCGACGCTGGGACGACAGGTCAAACGGCTCAACGAGTGGGCCGACGAGACCGAGACCGGCGACCGCGACGAACTGGTCCCCGGAGTGAACGAACAGGCGTGGCGGCAGGTCGCCGTGTCCGCCAAGGAGTGCCTGGGGGCGCAGCGGTGCCCGCAGGGCACGTCGTGCTTCGCGGAGCTGGCGCGGGCGCGGGCCGGCGAGGCGCACATCGTGGTGACCAACCACGCCCTGCTGGCGATCGACGCGCTGGAGGAGTTCCAGGTCCTGCCCGAGCACGACGTCGTGATCGTGGACGAGGCCCACGAGCTGGTCGACCGGGTCACGTCGGTCGCCACCGGCGCACTGAGCGGACCGGCCGGCGAGGCGGCGGCGCGCCGCTGCGGGCGGCTGGTCGAGGAGGGGCTCGCCGACCGGCTCAAGGAGACCGCCGAGGGTCTGGAGGTGCTGCTCGACGACCTGCCCGCCGGGCGGCTGGACTCGCTGCCCGCGTCGCTGGGCAACACGCTGGCGACCGTACGGGACGCCGCGCACGCCTGCCTGACGGCCCTCGGGACGGAGAAGAAGGACGACGACCCCGGCACCATGGCCGCGCGCAAGGCCGCCCGGTCCGCCGTGGAGGACCTGCACGAGACCGCCGTGCGGATGCTGGAGGCGTTCGAGCCGGAGATCGCGGCCCGGTTCGACGTGGTGTGGCTCGACAAGCCGTTCGGGGACCAGGACCGGTTTCGACGCCCGCCGACGCTGCACGTCGCGCCGATCGGGGTCGGCGGCCTGCTGCGGACCACCCTGTTCGAGACCCGTACCGCCGTCCTGACGTCGGCGACCCTAACGCTCGGGGGCTCGTTCGAGCCGCTGGCGCGGCAGTGGGGCCTGCCGCCGCTGGGCGCGGAGGCCACCGGCCGGGACGCGCGGACGGCCGCCGAGGGCCTCGCCAAGACGGCCGACGACAAGGCCCCCGAGGACGAGAAGGCCGACGAGATGCGGTGGTCGGCCCTGGACGCCGGATCGCCGTTCGACCATCCCAAGGCGGGCATCCTCTACGTGGCGCGGCACCTGCCGCAGCCGGGCCGGGACGGGCTGCCCGACGCGTACCTCACGGAGATCACCGAGCTGATCGAGGCGGCCGGGGGCCGGACGCTGGGCCTGTTCTCGTCGATGCGGGCCGCGCGGCAGGCCGCCGACGAGCTGAAGGACCATCTGAGCCACCCGCTGCTGTGCCAGGGCGAGGACTCCACGTCGCTGCTGGTCAAGCGGTTCGCCGAGGAGGAGCGGAGCTGTCTGTTCGGCACCCTGTCGCTGTGGCAGGGGGTGGACGTGCCGGGCCCGTCGCTGCAACTGGTGATCATGGACCGGATCCCGTTCCCGCGCCCCGACGACCCGGTGTCCTCGGCCCGGCAGCGGGCGGTGGCCGCGCGGGGCGGGAACGGGTTCATGGCGGTGGCGGCGACCCACGCGGCGCTGCTGCTGGCCCAGGGCGCGGGTCGGCTGCTGCGCTCCATGGACGACCGGGGCGTCGTCGCGGTCCTGGACCCCCGGCTGGCGACCGCGCGGTACGGGTCGTTCCTGACGTCGTCGCTGCCGCCGTTCTGGTCGACCACCGACCCCGCCGTGGTGCGCGGGGCGCTCCAACGCCTGGACGAGGCCGCCGCCAAGGCTTGATCGGCTCGGGGAAAACCCTTGGACATGCGCCGTTAGTCTTGTATGCCATGCAGGTCACCCAGTCGGAGAAGCTCGCCAACGTCTGTTACGACATCCGGGGCCCGGTCCTGAAACGGGCCAAGCAGTTGGAGACCGAGGGCCATCAGGTCCTCAAGCTGCACGTCGGCAACCCCGCCCCGTTCGGCTTCGAGGCTCCGCCGGAGATCCTCCAGGACATCATCCGCAACCTGCCGGACGCCCACGGCTACAGCGACTCCAAGGGCATTTTGCCCGCCCGCCGCGCCATCGTGCAGCACTACGAGGGCCAGGGGTTCGAGGGCCTGGACGTCGAGGACGTGTACCTGGGCAACGGGGTCTCCGAGCTGATCGTGATGACCCTGCAGGCGCTGCTGGACAACGGCGACGAGGTGCTGATCCCGGCGCCGGACTATCCGCTGTGGACGGCGGCGGCGTCGCTGACCGGCGGTACCCCGGTGCACTACCTGTGCGACGAGTCGGCGGACTGGGCGCCGGACCTCGACGACCTGGAGTCCAAGATCACCGACCGGACCAAGGCGTTGGTGATCATCAATCCCAACAACCCGACCGGCGCGGTCTACCCCCGCGAGACCCTGGAGCGGCTGACCGAGATCGCCCGCCGGCGCGGCCTGATCATCTTCGCCGACGAGATCTACGACCGGGTCCTGTACGACGACGCCGAGCACGTCTCGATCGCGACGCTGGCCCCCGACCTGCTGTGTCTCACCTTTGGTGGGCTGTCCAAGAACTACCGGGTGGCGGGCTTCCGCTCCGGCTGGGTGGTGCTGTCGGGCCCCAAGGACCACGCCGAGTCGTACATCGAGGGCCTGGACATCCTCGCCAACATGCGGCTGTGCCCGAACGTGCCCGCCCAGCACGCGATCCAGGCGGCCTTGGGCGGCCAGCAGAGCATCAACGACCTGGTGCTGCCCACCGGACGGCTGTGCGAGCAGCGGGACCGGGCCTGGAAGCTCCTCAACGACATCCCCGGCGTCTCCTGCGTCAAGCCGAGGGGGGCCCTGTACGTCTTCCCCCGCCTCGACCCCGACGCCTACCCGATCGAGGACGACATGGCGTTCGCGCTCGACCTGCTGGAGTCGCAGAAGCTCCTGGTCGTTCAGGGCAGCGGGTTCAACTGGCCGCGGCCCGACCACTTCCGGGTGGTGACCCTCCAGCACGCGGCCGAGCTGGAGGAGGCCATCACCCGCATCGGAACGTTCCTGACCAGCCGTTATCCGTCGTGATTCGCCGGGTGCGCCGGGCGCGCCCGGTCACCTGGGCACGTTGAGGGTGTCCAGGTTGCTGATCTTCCAGACGCCGCCCACCCGGACGGCGTCCACGGCCAGCATCGCGGCGGCGTAGGTGGTCTCGTCCTCGGCGGTACGGGTGTTGCGCTGATCGGCATAGATCAGCACCCGGGCGTGGTCCCCGTCGAGGAGTCGGACGCCGCCGTCGGTGACCGTGGTGGTCAGCACCAGCTTCTGCCTGGGACCCTCCCGACGGACCTGGGCGAGCATGTCGGCGTACTGCCGCACCGCCTTGCCCGTCAGCAGGCGCGCGGCGGCCTGCTCGGTCTTGGCCATGTCGGTGTAGGTGTACGAGAACAGCTCGTTGACCGCGTCGGAGATCTGGCCCTTGACCTCGCTGGTACGGGCCGTGTCGGTGAGCGCGACGTTGCCGGCGACCGAACCGCCGCGCAGTTCGTCGGCCCGCACCGCCGCGAAGGCCGCGAACCCGCCGAGCAGAACGGTCGCCGCGCCGATGACCACGGGGCGTGCCGCCTGCTCCCGGAGGCGCTTCACCAGGGTCGGCCTCGGGGTCTCGGGCCCCTCGGTCCTCTCGTCGGCCGGCTCCGGTACGTCCTCGAGCGGCTCTGACGTCTCCTCTTCCACCGGGGTCTGCGGGGGCTCGACGAGCGTGCCGCGCCGTCGCTTCTGGAGGACGTGGTGGGGGATGGGCATGAAGGTGCCGTCCTCTCAGGAGCCTTGGCCCGGCTGGGGCGCTGGGGGCGTGGGGGACGTCTGCGGGGCCGAGCCGCCGACCGGGGCCTGACCGAGCGCGCTCAGCTTCCAGCCCTCGCCGGTCTGGGTGAGCTGCCCCAGCATTCGACTCTGCTTGGTGTTCGTCTTGCCGTCGGTCGGCGTCACGGTGATCTGCAGGGCGACCATGACGGCGGCCTTGCCCGTCCGGACGTCCAGCTCGGTGACGGCGCTCTCGAGGACCTTGGCGGTGGTGATGGTCCTGGCCCGCTGGACCTGCTGTGCGAACTGGGCACGGCTCGCCGTGATCTGCTGGTGGAGCTCCCCGGTCGAGGAGTCGAGCCAGACCTTCAGCCCGCCGTCGACGTTGCGGTGGTCCAGCGTGTTCATGTTCTGGACGGCCTGCTCCCCCGCCCGCAGCGCCTCCTCCCGGGTCTGCGAGTAGGCCAGCGCGTCGTCGTTCGCGGCCCCGTACCAGGACCGGCCGAACCACACCGCGCACAGCGCCGCGACGGCCAGCAGGGTCAGCGCCGTCGCCCGCAGCGGGTCGGCGGGGCGGGACGGCCTGCCGGTGATGCCTGCCAGTGCCACGTGTCTCCTTCGATCGGCTAACGGGCCTGGATGTCGACGATGCGCCACCGACCGTCCGACAGCCGGGCGGTCACCGAGAGCTGCGCCGCCGCCGTCGTCCCGTCGGGCTTGTCCCTACGGTGGATCGTCTGGTCCAGGAAGACAAGGAGTTGCGCGCCGTCGCCCGACATGCGCACGACCCCCGCGCGCACGACCCGCGAGACGAGCTTGAGCCGCTGCGCGACGGCCCGCTGCCTCACCTGGCCGAACAACGCCTGGTACTGACCGTGCGCCCGGCCGGCGAGCACCTCCCGGGCGGCCCGCTCGGTGGCGGCCACGTCGACATGGGAGTACGAGAAGATCCGCCCGAGGGAGTTGCTGACGTCCCCGATCACGATCTCGGTGCGCTCGACGTCGGTCAGCGCGGTGTTCTCGGCGGCGGGACTCCCCTCGACCTGCGAGGCCCGCACCGTCAACGCGACCCCCACGAGCGCCACGACGACGGCCAGAACGAGCGGATCACGGAGCCGCCCGACCCACGACCGCCCCGCCCCCGCCTCCTCGACGTCCTCCGCATCGTCATCGTCATCGTCATCGCCGGCCCCGGGCCCCACCTCGCCGAGGGACTCACCGTCGCTCCCCGGCCCACCCTCGACCACCGGCTCGACCTCACCCTCCGCCCCGGACTCGGGCCCGGCCGCATTGGCGACCCCACCCTCGGGCACTGGCTCGGACCCGGACTCCGGCCCGGGCTCTGGTTCTGCCCCGCCCTCGAGTTCGTCGGGCCCGGCCGCGTCGTCGGCCCCGGCCCCGGCCCCGGCCTCTGGCTCGGGCTCGGGCTCGGGCTCGGGCTCGGGCTCGGGCTCGGGCTCGGGCTCGGGCTCGGGCTCGGGCTCGGGCTCGGGCTCGGGCTCGGGCTCGGGCTCGGCCGCATTGTCGGCCCCGCCCTCGGACACTGGCTCGGACCCGGACTCCGGCCCGGGCTCTGGTCCGGGCTCTGGTCCGGTCGAGCCCTCGGGCTCGTCGGGCCCGGCCGCGTCGTCGGCCCCGGCCTCTGGCTCGGGCTCCGACTCGGCCACACGCTCGGGCACTGGCTTGGACTCGGGCCCGGGCTCTGGGTCTGGCCCGGCCCCGGGTTCGTCGGCCCCGCCCTCGGGCTCGGGCTCGGGTACGGCCCCGGGCTCGGGTTCGGCCTCGGGTTCCGGCTCGGTGTCGGGGTCGGCCGTGGCCGGTGGGAGGGCCTCGTCGATCGCGTCGATCGCGTGCTCCGCGTCCGGGCGGGGTGCGGGGATGACGATGCCGGCCGGGCCGTTCTCGGCGTTGCCGTCGGCGCTCACGGTCTCCCCCTTCATGGTCGGCTCGAATCGACCGGGATCGCGGTGAGCGATCGGAGCTTCCAGCCGTTCGGGGTCCGGGTGAGCCCGGCCTCGAAACGCTTGCGGTCGGTGGTGGCGCCGCCGCCGGAGGGCGCGGTGACCTCGACCCGGACCATGGCGATGAGCAGCGCGGTGCCCGCCCGCACGTCGAGTTGGGTGACGGCGGCGTCGGTCACCACGCCGCGGGTGCTGGTCCGGGCCTGCTGGATCCGCAGGCGATCCTGCTCCCTCGAGCGGTTCAGCTCGTCCCGCAGGGGGCCGGTGGAGGCGTCCAGCCACTTCTGCAGCCCCACGTCGGCCTGGGCGGCGTCGATGGTGTTGAGGACGGCGACGTTCGCCCGCCCGGCCGCCAGCACCTCGTCGCGGGCGGCGCCGAAGTCGATCGACTCGTTCCCCTCGGCGCGCCACAGCGACCAGCCGCCCCACGCGGCGAACGCCACGGCGAGGGCCAGGAGGAGACGCCCGGTCGCGCGGCCCCGGAGCCGCCCGCGCAACCGGGCGCGCAGGGGGGCCCGGTCCTCTTCCTCGGCGGTCACGATCGTGTCCTCAGTCAACGGTCGCCCACCCGCTCAGTCCGAGCAGCCCGCTCAGGTCGGTCGCCCCCGTCCGTACGGAGGGCAGCCCGAGCGCGCCGGGCAGGCCCAGGGTGCCGCCGATGGACGCGTCGGTGGAGCCGGGTCTGCGCGCCTCGGGCACGCCGCCGCCGTTCGGGGCGTTGGCGGAGCCGCGGACGTTGACGCCGCTGGAGGCCGGGGACTTGCAGCTCGCCGCCCGGTTGAGCGGCGGGCCGGACGAGGTGTTCAGGCCGTTGCGGTAGGTCGTGGCCTCGTAGCCCCGCACGCACGGCAGCGGGGAGAAGAACGTGAGCGACATCCCGAAGTTGGCCCCCTGGGGTGTGATGGCCGTGGAGCCCGCCGCGACCGCCTGCGGCAGCCGGACCATCAGCTCCTCCAGGCCCCGCTGCCGGGTCAGCGCCACGTCCGAGGTGGTGAGCAGGTTGGCGACGAGGACGCTCAGCCCGGGGTCGAGGTCGCGGAGGGCGCGCACCAGTTCGGCGGCGACCTCCGGAGCGGTGATGATCAGCTCGCGCAGACGGGCGTCGCCGGAGGCGAGCCGGTCGGCGAACAGGGCGGCGTTGCGGGCGAACGACTTGAGCGCCGCGGCCTGCTCGTTCTGCGTGCGGAGTACCGTCTCGGCGTCGACGATCAGCCTGGTGGTCTGCGGCAGGGCGATGTCGGCGGCGGTGAGGTACTCGTTGGTGGTATCCATCAGCGCCTGGAGGTTGCCGCCCTGCCCCTCGAACGCCCTGCCGAACTCGTCCACGACGGTCCGCAGCGAGTCCAGCGGGACGGAGGAGGCGAATCGGTTGAGACTGGTGAGCATGGTGGTCACCGGCGCGGGTGTGGCGGTCATCGACCGCGGGATCACCGATCCGTTCCGCAGGTACGGGCCGTCCTGGGTCTGCGGGCGCAGGTCGATGTACTGCTCCCCCACCGCCGACAGGTTCGCGACGACGGCGCGCAGTTCGGACGGGATCTTCGGCGCCGACCGCTGGATGTGCAGGTCGGCGCGCAGGCCCTGCCCGCTCAGCCGCATCGGTCCGACCCGGCCGACCGACACCCCTCGGTAGGTGACGTCGGCGTTGGGGTAGAGGCCGCCGGTCTGGGCCATGTCCACGCGCACGACGTAGTAGTCCCGTACGCCGACATAGCGCGACAGGTCCGCGTAGCGCATGCCGATGTAGGCGACGACCGTGACGCTCAGCACG
Source organism: Thermomonospora umbrina (assembly GCF_003386555.1). Taxonomy (GTDB): domain Bacteria; phylum Actinomycetota; class Actinomycetes; order Streptosporangiales; family Streptosporangiaceae; genus Thermomonospora; species Thermomonospora umbrina. The sequence continues at coordinate 1,048,660 of NZ_QTTT01000001.1, forward strand.
AGGAACGCGTAGTTCTTGAGTCTGGTGCCCAGGGTCAGCATCAGTTGTCGCCTCCCGACCGCGGTGTCCGCGGAGTGGTGCGGGGAGTGCCCACCGACGGCAGCGGGAGCGGCGCGGGTTTCAGCGCCTTCTCCCAGTCCTTCGGCGCCTTGAGCTTCTCGCCCTGGTCGAACGGGGGGATGATCGTGGTCCCGTCCGCGCCGGAGACCGACAGGTAGACGTTGAGGTAGTCGCCCTTGACCACGTTCAGCACCTCGTCGGTGAACGGATAGGTGAGCAGCACCTCCAGCGACTGCGGCAGGGCCCGGCCGGCGTCGGACAGCCGCCGGAGGATCGGGGCCAGCGCCTTGAGGTCGGCGACCATGTCCTCCTTGGACTCGTCGAGCACGTCCCGCATGACGTCCCCGAAGTCGCCCAGGGCCTTGAGCATGGTCATGAGCTGGCCGCGCTGGTCCTCCAGGACCTTGAGGCCGGGGCTGAGGTCGTCGAGGGCGAGGTTGATCTGCCGGCGGCGGGCGTTCAGCGTCGCCGACAGCCGGTTGATCCCGTCGAGGGCGTCGGTGATGTCGTCGGAGTGCTCGTCCAGGGTGGAGGTGAACTCGTTCAGCCGCCGCAGCATCGAGCGGATCTCCGGCTCGTTGCCCTCCAGCGCCCGGTTGAGCTCGCGGGTGATGGTCCGCATCTGGGCGAGGCCGCCCCCGTTGAGCAGCATCGACATGGCCCCGAAGATCTCCTCCACCTCGGGGTAGCGGTTGGTGTGGTCCACCGGGATGACCGCGCCGTCGCCGAGCGTGCCCCGCGCGGTGCCCCGCGGCGGCGGGGCGAGCTGCACGTACTTCTCGCCCAGCAGGCTGGACTGCTCCAGCCGGGCCACCGCGTTGGCCGGCAGCCGGACGTCCCGGTCGATCACCATGGCCACCTGGGCCTGCCACCCCGCCTTGGGCAGCGTGATGGCGGTGACCCGGCCGACCGCCACGTCGTTGACCCGTACCGACGCGTGCGGCGTCAGGCTGAGCACGTTGTCGAACTGGGCGGTGACCTCGTACGGGTCGTCGCCCACGTCGGCGCCTCCGGGCAGCGGCAGGTCGTAGACCCCGCGGAACCCCGCGTCGCTGCATCCGGCGAGCATCGTCATCGCGAGCGCGGCGACGGCCGTCCTGCTGATCCGGCGTGCGATCCGGCGTCTCACCGGCCCTCCCTCCGGGTGGACGGGCCGTACACGTCGCCCACGGTGGGCAGCGGCATCGGCGGCAGTGTTCGGCCGTCCCCCTCGGGGACGGGCACGAGGTCGCGGGGGCCGAGCCCGTGCGCGCGGCACAGGTCGCCCATCGCGGACGCGTCGGCGACCGTGCCGCACAGGGTGCTCGACGGCTGCGGTCCCACGCCTCCGGGCTTGGAGCCGAAGGAGATCTCGTTGAGGTTGCCGCGACCCAGGATCGACCGGCTGACGGGGTCGTAGGCGTTCAGCAGGTTGCCGGCGGCCAGCGGCGCGGTGTCCAGCGCCTCGGCCAGCGAGGCCCGCTGCCTGACCAGCACCTGGGTGATCTTCGCGAGCCGGTCCACGTTGGTCTTCAGCAGCGGGCGGTACTTCTTGAGCCACCGCTCGACCGCCCTGAGCGCGGTGCTCAGCTCGGAGAGCGCCGCGACCAGTTCGTCGCGGTCGGCGGCCAGGTACTCGTTGATGTCGGCGAGCTGCTGATACGCCCGGCTCACCTGGGAGTCGTTGGCCTTGACCATGGTGGTGAACCGCTGCAGGTTCGCCAGCGTGCCGAAGAACTCGTCGCTGGTCCCCGACAGCGTCCTGGTGGCCTGGCCGAACTCGCGGATCATGTCGGCCATCGCCTCGCCGTTGCCGCGCAGGTTGGCGTCGCCGGTGCGCAGCGCGTCGGACAGCGCCCCGGTGGAGTTGACGCCGTTCGGCCCGAGGGCGTCGGTGAGCCGGGTGATGCTCTCGTACAACTGGTCGACCTCGACGGGGACGGCCGTCCTGGCCTTGGGGATCGCGGCGCCGTCCCTGATCCGCGGGCCTCCGTTGTAGGCGGGGGTGAGTTGCACGTACCGGTCGGCGACGACGCTCGGCGCGACCACCAGCGCGTTGGCGGCGGCCGGGATCTCGACGTCGTCGTCGACCCGGAGCGTGACCCTGACCTCGCGACCCGCCGGTCTGACCGACTCGATCTCGCCGACCCGCACGCCGAGCACCCGGACGTCGGACCCGGCGTAGACGCCGACGGTCCGGTCGAAGTGGGCGGTGATCCGTTTCCCGCCCTCCGGCCACAGCGCGTAGACGGTCACGCCGATCGCGACGACCAGGGCGAGCACGACGCCGGCCGTCCTGTTGACGAGCCGCTCGCGGGGGATGTGCGCCATCAGGACCGGCCTCCGACCTTGGGCGGCATGCAGCCGTTCTCGGGGTACGAGCCCGGCTCGAGGTACTCGTTCGGCGTCAGGCCGCACAGGTAGGCGTCGGTCCACCGCCCGTTGCCGAGGGTGTTGCCGACCAGCCGGTAGTAGGGACCGACCACCGACAGGGCCTTGTCGAGGTGCTTCTGGTTCTTCTCCAACACGGTGGTCACCCGGTCGAGGGCGTTGAGGGTGGGCTCCAGTCGGATCCAGGTGTCGTCCACGAAGCCGATCAGCTCGCGGGCGAGCGCCCTGGTGGCCGTCAGCAGCCGGTGGATCGCCTGCCGGCGCAGGTTCAGCTCCTCCAGCAGCAGGTTGCCGTCCTTGAGCAGCGTCTCGAACTGGTCGTTCTGGTCGGCGATGGTGCCGGTGAGCCGGTCGGACCCGAGCAGCAGCCGCTTGAGCCGGTCGTCCCTGGAGGAGATGGTGCGCGACAGCGCCGACAGGCCGTCGAGCGCGTGGCGGACCTCCGGGGAGGTGTCCTTGAACGTCGTCGCGATGGCCTCCAGGCTCTGCGCGATCTTGACCGTGTCCAGTCGCCCGACGGTGGCGCCCAGGTCCTGGAACGCCTGGGTGACGTCGTACGGCGCGCGGGTGCGGTTCAGCGGGATGGTCAGGTCGGGGTTCTGGGCGGCGGCGCCGAGCGGGCTGATCGCCAGGTACTTGTCGCCCAGCAGCGTCTTGATCGCGATGGCCGCGCCGCTGGAGTCGCCGATCCAGGTGTCCTTGACCCGGAACGACACCCGCACCCGGGTCCGGTCCAGCTCCACGTCGGTGACCTTGCCGACCTTCACGCCGGCCACCCGCACCTCGCTGCCGGTGGTGAGCCCGGCGGCCTCGCTGAAGTGCGCGGTGTAGGTGGTGCCGCCGCCGAGGACCGGCAGGTCGTCCGCGCGGTACGCGACCAGGCCGAGCGCGATCACGATCACCAGGCCGACGAGGGCGATCGGCACCGGGTTGCGCTCCTGGATGGACCTCATCCCTTGCACCTCTGTTCCTTCAGCGTGATGCCCGTGGGAGGCGGGCCCGGGGCCGTCGGGCCGAACCACGAGTCGTCGCCGGTGTCCCAGTCGACGCCGGAGATCTTCGCCTCGCACATGTAGAAGTTCAGCCAGGAGCCGTAGGAGGCGATCCGGCCGACCGTCTGCAGCTTGACGGGCAGTTTCCGGAGGAAGTTCTCCACCAGCGGGGTGCTGTCGGCGAGGTTGTCCGAAAGCCGGCCGAGCTGCCGGATGTTCTCCCGCAGCGGCGGTCTGGCGTCCTTGAGGAGGTCGCCGGTGGTCTCCGCGAGGTCGCCCAGCGAGACGATCGCCTCGCCGAACACCTTCCGGTCCGAGGCGAACCCCTGGACGAGCCGACGCAGCGTGGTGACGAGTCCGACGAACTCGCCCTCGCGCGCGTTGACCGTCTCGACCACGGTGGCGAGGTTGTCGATGACCTGGCCGATCACCCGGTCCTTGGACGCCAGCGTGTTGGTCAGCGAGCCCACGGTGGCGATCAGGCTCTCCACCGTGGCGCCCTCGCCCTGGAAGACCTGGATCAGCTCGCCGGCGAGCTTGTTGACGTCGTTCGGCGACAGCGCCTGGAACAGCGGCTGGAACCCGTCGAACAACTGGGTCAGGTCGAGCGCCGGGCTGGTCCGCTGCACCGGGATGGTGTCCCCGGGCCGCAGCGTGGCGGCGTTCCCGGCGATCTGGCCCTCGCCCCTGCCGAGTTCGACGAACCGCTGGCCGACCATGTTGAGGTACTTGATCCGCGCGGTCGTCGCGGCGGGCAGCGGCCGGTCGCGTTCCACGTTGAAGCGGACCTCGGCGAACCTGCGGTCCACCACCCGGATCTTCTCCACCTGGCCGACGCGGACCCCGGCGATCCGGACGCTGTCCCCGACGATCAGCCCGGTGGTGTCGATGAACCGCGCCCGGTACGAGACCGTGTCGCCCACGCCGGTGTTGGCGATGCTGATCGCCAGCACGGCGGTGGCCAGCACGGTGACGACGATGAACGCGAGGGACTTCGACAGCGGCCCGGCGATGCTCCTGCGTCTCACTTGAGCGTCACCTCCGTGCCCCGGTAGATCGGGCCCACCAGCACGCTGCTCCAGTCGGGCAGTTCGGTGTGCGGGCGGCCGAGCTGCGGTGCGAGCAGTTCGTTGAGGATCTGGTTCTCCTCGGGAGAGTTGGGCGTGCCCAGGCCGCGCGGGCCGGGGGCGCCGACGGGCACGGGGGCCGGCGACACGCCTCCCCCGCCGGACCCGGAGCCGTCCGGGGCGTGGCCGATGCCGTCGTACGGGACGGAGTAGCAGCGGGGGCCCTTGCCCGGCCGGTAGACGGGCCTGTCCTTGCCGGGCAGGTACCGGCCCCGGGACTGCGTCACGTTGACGGTGACCGACAGGCCGGGCTTCTTGGTGCCCTTGCCCAGCGCCCGGTCCATCGACGGGACGAAGTCGCGTAGCATCCGCAGCGTGCACGGCCACGACGGCGAGTACCGGGCCATCAGCTCCAGCGACGGCCGGCTGTTGCGCGCCAGGAGGATGAGGTTCTCGCTGTTGTTGCGGAGCCACTCCTCATAGATCCGCGACGCCTCCGTCACCGTCCCGTACATCCGGCCGAGGTTGGCGCGCTGTTCGACGAGGGTGCGGCTGGTCACCGCGAAGTCCTCCAGCGCGTCCAGGAAGTCGGGTGCCACGTCGGCGTAGTCGTGGGTGAGCTGCACCAGCCGCCGCAGGTCGCGGTTCATCTGCGGGAGGTACGGGTTGAACTTCTTCAGGTACGCGTCGAGCTGCACCATCGTCTGCCCGAGTTGGGCGCCCCGCCCGTCCAGCGCCTCCGCGACGGCGTTGAGGGTGGCGGCGAGCCGTTCCGGCTTGACCGCCGTCAGCAGCGGCAGGACGTTCTCCAGCACCTGCTCCAGCTCGACCGCGTTGCTGCTGCGGTCCTGGCTGATGACGGTGCCGGCGGTCAGGGGCCGCGGCGAGGGGGCGGCGGGCGGGATCAGCGCCACGTACCGGGCGCCGAACAGCGTGGTCGGCAGCATCTGCGCGGTCACGTCGGCGGGGACGTGCCGGAGCATGCCGGGCTTGAACGCCAGCGTCAGCCGGGCCCCCGCGCCGTTCGCCTCGATCTCGCGGACCTGGCCGACCACCACCCCGCGCAGCTTCACGTCGGCCTGCGGGTGCATCTCGTTGCCCGCGCTGGACGTGTGCAGCGTGACGATGTCGGCGGCGGTGAACTTCTTCTGGTAGATGGCCACCGACAGCCAGATCAGCAGCACGATCACCAGTGCGAACGCGAGGCCGAGCAGCCTGCGGCCGGTCTTGAACAGTCCGCCCTCGTGCATCAGCCCGCCACCTTCACGGTCGTCGTGGCGCCCCAGATCGCCAGGCTGAGGAAGAAGTCGGTGAGGCTGATGACCACGATCGCCGTCCGCACCGCGCGCCCGACGGCCACGCCGACCCCGGCGGGACCGCCCGTGGCGCGAAAGCCGTAATAGCAGTGCGCCAGGATGACCATCACGCTGAAGACCATGACCTTGCCGAACGACCACACGACGTCGATCGGCGACAGGAACAGGTCGAAGTAGTGGTCGTAGGTGCCGACCGACTGCCCGTTGTAGAGCGTGGTGACGTACCGGGAGGCGATGTACGAGCTGAGCAGCCCCATCCCGTACAGCGGGATGATCGCCACGAAGCCGGCGATGATCCGCGTGGTGACCAGGTAGGGGACGCTGGAGATGCCCATGCCCTCCAGCGCGTCGACCTCCTCGTTGATCCGCATCGCGCCGAGCTGGGCGGTGAAGCCCGCCCCGACGGTCGCCGACAGCGCCAGCCCGGCGACCAGGGGCGCGATCTCCCGGGTGTTGAAGTAGGCGGACACGAACCCGGTGAACGCCGACGTCCCGATCTGGTTCAGGGCCGCGTACCCCTGCAGGCCCACCACGGTGCCGGTGGCCAGGGTCATGAAGACCATGACGCCGATCGTTCCGCCGATGACGCCGAGCGCCCCGCTGCCGAAGCTGACCTCGGCGAGCAGGCGGCGGATCTCCCGGGAGTACCGGTAGGTGGCCTTGGGCACCCACAACAGCGCCCGCACGTAGAACACGACCTGGTCGCCCAGCGTGTCCAGCCAGGACAGGCGGCGGTCGAGCCGCCGGCCCACCTTGCCGTCAGCGGTGAGGCTCATCGTGGCTCAGCTTCCCTTCGGGGGCACGACCTGCAGGTAGATGGCCGTGAGCACGACGTTGACGAAGAACAGGAGCATGAACGCGATGACCACCGACTGGTTGACCGCGTCCCCGACCCCCTTGGGTCCGCCGCGCGGGTTGAGCCCGCGGTGGGCGGCCACCACCCCGGCGATGAAGCCGAAGATCAGCGCCTTGAGCTCGCTGATGTACAGGTCGGGCAGTTGGGCCAGGGCCGAGAAGCTGGCCAGGTACGCGCCCGGGGTGCCGCCCTGCATGATCACGTTGAAGAAGTAGCCGCCGACCACGCCGACCACCGAGACCAGCCCGTTCAGCAGCAGGGCCACCGCCATGCAGGCCAGCACGCGGGGGACGATCAGCCGTTGGATCGGCGAGACGCCCATCACCGTCATCGCGTCGATCTCCTCGCGGATCTTTCGCGAGCCGATGTCGGCGCAGATCGCCGAGCCGCCCGCACCGGAGATCAGCAGCGCCACGATCAGCGGGCTGGCCTGCTGGATGACCGCCAGCACGCTGGCCGCGCCGGTGAACGACTGCGCGCCGAGCTGCTGCGCCAGCGACCCGACCTGCAACGCGATGACCGCGCCGAACGGGATCGAGACCAGCGCGGTCGGCAGGATGGTGACGCTGGCGATGAACCAGAACTGCTCGATCAGCTCCCGGACCTGGAACGGGCGCCGGAAGACCCCGCGTGTCACGGCCCCGGCGAGCGCGAACAGCTTCCCGGTCTCGCGCAGCGCGCCGACGCCGAGGAGGTTGTACTGCGGCGTCGTCATCGCGGTCCCCCGCCGGTCGAGGGCGGCTGCATGTCCGGCGGGAGCAGCCGATGCCCGGGTGGAGCCGTCGGCGGAACGGCCCGGCCAGGGGGCGCCGGGTCGGGTCGGGCCGGGGCGGCGCCGGGCTGGGAGGGGGCGGCGCCGGGTCGGGCGGGTGCGGGCGCCATGGTGGGTTGGGCGGGGGCGACCGCGCCCGGCGCGCCGGGGCCCCGTCGCCCGGCGGCGGTCGCCGCGTGCAGGGTCTCGGCGTTGAGGTTCTCCAGGACGGCCTGCTGGGCGGGCACAGGGAGCTGGTGGATCAGTGACAGCACCCGTTCCCGGCGGCGGGCCGCGCCCTGCCGGGGCGGCAGCCCGGGGCTCGGTCGGAGCTGGCGCGGGATCGTGAAGGGGTCGTCGTCCTCGTCCTCCTCGGCGGCCCGCGCCTGCTCCAGCGCCATGGTCGCGGCGTCCTTCTCCTCGGACATGCCGATGGGCCCGACCCGGCGGCCCCGCAGGAACTGCGACACCACCGGCTCCTCGCTGGTCAGCAGCACCTCGCGGGGCCCGAACGTGACCAGGTTGCGGCGGAACAGCATGCCCATGTTGTCGGGCACGGTCGAGGCGATGTCGATGTTGTGGGTGACGATGAGCATGGTCGCGTCGATCTGCGCGTTCAGGTCGATGAGGAGCTGTGACAGGTAGGCGGTGCGGACCGGGTCGAGGCCGGAGTCCGGCTCGTCGCACAGGATGATCTGCGGGTCCAGGACCAGCGCGCGGGCCAGTCCGGCGCGCTTGCGCATGCCGCCGGAGATCTCGCCGGGCAGCTTGCCCTCGGCCCCCGCCAGGCCCACCATGTCCATCTTCTCCAGCACGATGCGCCGGATCTCGGACTCCTTCTTCCTGGTGTGCTCGCGCAGCGGGAAGGCGATGTTCTCGAACAGGTTGAGCGAGCCGAACAGCGCACCGTCCTGGAACATGATCCCGAAGAGCTTGCGGACCTCGTGCAGTCGCCTTTCGGAACTGCTCACCATGTCCACGCCATTGATCATCACCCGGCCGCGCTCGGGTTTGATCAGGCCGATCAGTGATTTCAGGAAGACCGTCTTGCCGGTGCCCGAGGGCCCCAGCATGACGCTGACCTCGCCGGCCGGCAGGGTGAGCGAGACGTCCTGCCAGATCGTCTGCCGGCCGAAGGACTTGGAGAGCCCCTCCACGACCACTTCGATTCCCATCGCACCGCCCGCAATTCAATGACGCCGCAGGTCGAGCCGGAATGCTTTTGTGCGGCGGCGGCCCGGCCATATGATCACTACTGGCCGGTACGCTACTTGTGCAACACGACGGACTCAAGCATAAGACGTGACCCGGAACACTCCCGCGAAAGAATTATCACTCAATGACAACCGGTCATCGCAATTTATCGATCAATTAGCATTCGAGATCGCGGAATGGTCACGAACAGATGATCAGAAGGTCGCGGCCGAACCGCCCCGGGCGCACTCGGGGTACCGGGCGGCCACCTGGGCGAGCGCGGCGGCCACGCCCGGGACGTCGGCGGGGGCTCGGCCGAGGGCCACGAAGAACTGCCCGCCGACGCGCAGCGGGGTGGGATTGGTGACGTCGGTGAGCCAGTGGTGGCAGCGTGAAAGGTGGGGCTGATCAATGATGCGCAGGACGAGCACGATGGTCGGTTCGTGGCGGAGCACCAGGCGATATCCGACGCTGGCGGCGTACAGCGTCGCCTCTTCCCGCCGGGGCGCCGCGGGATTGTTGACCGGGAGCACGCCCCAGTCCACGGACTCCTGTTCGGCGATCCCCCAGGAACGATTGTGGTACGCCTTGACGTCCAGCCGCCCGGCCCTCAGATCGATGAGATAACGCGCCCAACGGCGGGCGCCGGGATTGCCGCCGTCGTCCCCGCTCAGCCCCGACGCCAGCGCCAGGCCGCGCACGATGCCCTCCAGGACGGCGGCGTTCGCATAGGAGACCCAGCTTCCTCGGGCGCCCATGCCGTTCGCCATGAACAGCTCGATGACCGACGCGATCGCGTTCCAGTTGGCGAAGCCGTCCTGGAAGCGCTGCGCGGGGCCGCTCTGGAGGGCGCGAAGGAGAGCGAGCCGCTGCGGCATCGTCATCGCGGACAGCTCGGCCAGGCCGCAGTCGAGCCGTTCGGCGCACTCCTGGGGGGAACGGGCCCGACCGGGGGGCGGGCCGTCCGCTGAGGCAGGGGCCGGGGCGAGGAGGCCCGTGAGGAGCGTGACGAGGATGATCCCGCGAACGCCGTGGACGCGCATGAGGCACTTGTAGCGCCGATCCCGTCACGCTGCGTCACACTTCGACGAACGGGCATGGCCCCGTGCGCGACCCGGCAACGCGCGACGGGCCCGCCGTGGGGGCGGGCCCGTCGTCGTCACACCTGCGGCCCTGGGCGGGCCAGTACGGTCAGCTCGGGAACACGCCCGGGCCGAGCTTCAGGCTCACCTTGTTGCCGGCCCCGGGGACGATCAGGTTGATCAGCGGTGTGGCGAGCAGGCAGTGCTCGAACTTCGGGATGGTGTAGGTCCCGCTGAGCGTGCCGCCCTGGACGACGTCCCAGCCGGCCTCGGAGGCGACCGGGATGGTCGCGGGCGTCTCCGTCTTGCAGTAGCTGCCGATCGGCGTCGGGATGCCGGCGACCACCAGGTTGCTCAGCTTGATGTGCGCCTTCGCGGTGGCCGTGATGGCGCCCGTGTTCGGGTCGGCCTGTCCGACCGCGGGGCCGGTCGGCAGCAGGGTGATCGTCACCCCCACCGGGATCACCCCGAACTGCTTGAACTCGCCCCGGGCCGGCGGCAGGACCAGGTCGGACTCCAGCGCGCCGGTCTCCAGGGTGAGCCTGGCCTTCATCTCGCCGGGACCGAGCTTCACGGTCGAGTCGGTGGAGTTGATGTAGGTGGAACTCGCGTCGGTCACCGGATAGGTGACCGCCAGCACCGTGTCGGCGCTCGCGGGAGCGGCGCCGGCGACCATCGCGCCCGCCGCCAACGCCGTGGCCGCCAGGGCGCCCGCCGTCTTCCGGATTCCCGAGGAATTGAACACACGCGCCATCGATGAAACCTCCTTGTTCTCCACCGGGCGGCCGGCCCCACACCGGTTCACGCCCACCGTGCAGTGCACTACGCGCCGCAGAATCACCGCATATTCAAACGCACGGGCAATTCGTCTCGGAAGCTACTCCCTCCCCACGGCCGGAACAAGACCACATCCGAGAATGCCGTTGCGGAGTGCCGGGGAGGCCGCATTATTTGTCTTCGCGCGACAATCGGGGAGGACCGATTGTGCTCGGGTGAGCACTCGGCCGGCCCGCCAATGACGCAGGGTCACGACCGTCGGGGGCGCGGAGGCGACGGTGAAGTAGGCGAGCCAGGACATCGCACCGCCCGCAATTATCCGCCCATGCGAGCGGAGCTGAAATGCCTTTTCGACCCACCCGGATACGGCCGCACGTCGTACGCACCGAGGGCGGGGGGCGTACGACGTGTGCGGGCCGTCCGGACGGGCTCACGCGTGCGGTACGCGGAGCCCGCCGCTCGTCACGGGAAGGTGATCTGCTGATGCGGAGTGATGCCGAAGGCCCCCGTCAGATTCATCCAGGCGAACCCGCCCGGCTCGAACGAGAGCTTCTGACCGCAGTCGCTCCCGGGCGCCTCGTCCACCCACAGCAGGGGCGCGACGGAGAACATCTGAGTCGTGGTGTCGAAGGTGAAGTCGCCGAAGTCGAAGAATTCGTTCACCACGAAGGCGCACCCGGGTCCGGAGAATTTTAGGGCGAGCTTCCGCGTCGGGTTGCCGAACCTGATCGACGAGGGCGGCAGGGACCCGACCGCGAGGTCGAGGCGCTGCGGATCGCTGAACTCGATCGTGAAGTCGTCGCCGCTCACGTCCTCGCAGTCGGCGGTGAACGAGTCGAGCCGTCCGATCTCGGTGTAGGAGAGGTGGCGCCCGGACTGGAGGGTCCCGCGGATCTCCGCCCGGCACTGCAGGGAGAGCGCGCCCGTCAGCGAGGTCACCTGGAGTTGAGGGTCCACGGCCTTCCATTTCCCGCCGGGCTTGATCGTCCAGCCGTACTCGATGGACGGGCAGGGCAGCGAGGGGTTCTGGCCCGCCTGCGCGGGGAAGCACGCCGGGCCCTGGAGCACCCGCACCGCGTTCCCCGGGCCGGACACCGCGGCGGTGAACACCTCGTCCAGGTCCTCGGTCACGCCGCAGCCGCTGAACGGCGGGATCTCCACCTGCCCGTCCAGCCAGCCGCCGTTGGTGATGTTGTATCCCGGCAGCCGCGAACTGTAGCCCTTGACGGCGAGCTTGATGGGCCTGGCGGTCCGGCAACGGTCGCCCACCGCCAGCGGAACGCCGTTGACCTTGACGTCGCGCAGTCTCGCCGACACGAAGCCGGTGGCCTCCGTCTCCAGGACATGGTCCGGGAACTGGGGATTGAGCTGCCAGGCCCCGCGGGAGACGACGTGCATGTTGACATTGCCGCCGGGCCGCTTGGCGACCTGGGTGAGTTCCATCGTCGCCGTCACCGGCATGAACCCGAAGGCCAGGAACGTCGTCTCCATCGGCTGGAAATTCGCCACCGCCGTGGAACGGTTCTGCAGATAGTGGGGGTACGGAATGTCGAAGTTCTCGATCTGCTCCAGGCCCGCCCGAACGGACGCCTGACCGATGATGCGCGCCGATCCCTTCAGCTTCTTGATGGTGCTGTAGCTGTTCATGAGGGCGCACCCGCTGTCCGGTGCCTTGGTGATGATGGAGCCCTGCGGGTACGACGGCAACGGAATGTCGGGGTTATAGACGTCGCTCGGATAGGGGTACGGGCAAAGCGGGGCGTTCGGCGTCGGAAGGGCCTGGGCGTTCCCGGCCGGGGGTGCGCCCCGGCGCGGCTTCTCGCCGATCGGCACGAGGGCGATCGTGGTGTTCTGGTTCTGTGCCGGCGTGCAGGCCACGCCCATGGCGGCCGGACTCGGCGCCCGGCCGTCGGCCCCACGGACCGTCAGGGTGAGCCGGAGCGCGTCGGTGACCAGCGAGACGACCCCGCTGCGCGCTCCCGGCACCGCCGGCACCTCGCCGACCGCGCGCAGCGCCAGCGCCCCGTTCCCGCCGATCACCGTGGCGGGCGCCTTGAGCCCGGCCCAGGTGAGCGGCCTGGGCGCCCCCTGTCCGTGGGCCCGGGTCTGAAGATCGAAGGACCCGGTCAGCGACGCGGCCCCCAGCGCCTTGAGGTCGCCGACCGCGCGCGGCGGCAGCGTGGCGGTCACCGCCACCTTCTGGGGACGGAACGCCTTGCCCGGCGCGCCGGTGATCGGAACGAGCCCCTGCACCCGCACCCGCACCGGTTGCATTGCCGAGGGAAAACCGCAGACGTACCGCATGTCGACGTCAATGGCCCGTGTGTCGGCTACGGCACTCGCCCCGGGAATGACCGCGACGGCGGCCACGACCGTGATTCCCGTGACGTACCGCGCGGCCTTACCGTGGACCACGCGCGGAGTGATCTTCATAGGCGAATATCCGTCCTGAATGCGACGACAGGGGGCCGCGGGCCGTCCACGAGATCTCTACTGGACGGTAGGCTATGCGCGGCCGGTGAGCGCTGCAAGACATTCCGATCAAGGTACGCGCCCACTGCGGACAACTGTCATCCGATGACAATCCATTCCGCGGTTCCGTCCCGCGCACCGCGCACCGGATGACAATCCCGCGTCGCGTCCCGAGGAATCGACCCGGGATTCCCGTCACGGGCTGGTGATGGTGAGCCCCGGACTGAGCAGGTAACTGCCGTAGAAGGCGACTCCGTCGCCGGCCAGCAGGTAGCCGAAGCAGCCGCTGACGGAACGGACGGTCAGGTTCCCCCCGCCGGTGAGCACGAGCCGCCTGGTGGTGTTGTCGTAGTGACCCGTGATCGTGCCGAGCGGCTGGTTGGGGACGAGCGGACCGCCGACGGTCGCCGTGCAGCCCGGGCAGGCCAGGTTGAAGCCCACCGCGTCGATCTTGACGTCGATCTGAGGCGGTGTGTACACGGTCTCGGTCGGGCTCAGCACCCATGGGTTGGTCGGGGTGGCCGAGCCGGTCACGGTCATGCTGATCGGGGCGCCGATGCCGAACGCACAGCCGCCGAAGACCACCGAGGGCATGCGCACGAATCCGGACGTCGGGGTCGGCACGTTCCCGGAGAAGGACGCGTTCGGGCACCGCCATATGACGGCGCCGTTCCGCTTGTTCACGAGGACGACGTCCTTCGACCCGTCGTATCCGTTCGGTGCGACGTTGCCGCCCACGACGTTGCCCGCGGGGGTGATGGTCCAGGTCAGGGCGTGCGCCGGAGTGCCGGTCAGGCCGACGGCGACGGCCGCCGTCACACCGCCGGCCAGGAGGGACGTCAGTCTTCCGGGCATGGTTCGGCCTCCTTCGAGGGTCGCGCGGCGCGCCTCACGGACACGCCGCCCAACCGGCCCCGGGTCGATTCCGGGGGCCGGTGACGTGAGCCGCGGACACATCGAGTGGCCGGCGCGGGGAGACCGGCGGACGACGCGTCACGGCGTGATGGTGAAGCCGGGATGGCGGCATCGGAAATGCGGGCCGCGCGGCCGGGGGGTCGGCCCCCGGCCGCGCGGCCGTGTCAGTTGACGTCCGGCGAGAACGTCACGGGCTGGTGATGGTCACGGCCGGGGTCACCTGGTAGCGACCGAAGTACGACACCGAGTCGCCCGCCAGCAGGGAACCGAAGCACCCGCTGTTGCTGCGGATGGTCAGGTTGCCGCTGCCGGTCAGCACGAGCTGCTTGGCGGTGTTGTCGTAGTAGCCGTTGGCGGTGCCCAGCGGGGTGTTGACCGGGCTGAGCGGACCACCGATGGTCGCCGTGCAGCCGGGGCCGGTGATCGTCGCGGAGATCCGGTCGACCTTGCCGTCCACCTGCGGCGGCGTGTAGACGGACTCGGTCGCGCTCAGCCAGAACGGGTTGGCGGTGGTGGCGCCGGTGGCGACGGTGAAGCTGATGCCGATGCCCGTGCAGCCGCTGAAGCTGAGCGAGGTGATCTTCGCGACGTCGATGCCGTCGGCGTCCGCGGCGGCCGGCACGTTGCCCTGCGCGACCGAGGTGGTGCAGCGGAGCTTGGCGCCGTTCCGGTTGTTCACCAGGATGAGGTCCTTGGTGCCGTCGTTGCCGTTGGGCGCGACGTTGGCGCCGGTGAAGTTGCCGACCGGGGTGATGGTCCAGCTCAGGGCGTGGGCCGGCGAGCCGGTCAGGCCGATGGTCGCGGCCACCGTGGCGCCGCCGACCAGCGTGGCGAGGAGCTTCCTGCGCATGTTCGTTTCCCTTTCGGGTGGTGGTGGGTGTCTCTTCGGGGTGGAAGGGAGTCGGTCATTGCCCATGGCCTACGAATCGATCAGCGGCGGCCCTTTCGTCCATGCCCTCGTGGTCTGCGCCAGGAGGGCGCCATGCTCGACGAGAATGGTCTCGGCACCATCGATGAACACTTTTGTGCGTGACATCGCGGTTGATTGATCGGCTGCTTGGAGTAGTCTGTGAGTAACTCCCCCTGGGGGGCTACTACCCGGTACGTTAAGGGCGGGTTTCGCGTCTCACAAGACCCTGTCCGGGAAAACGTTCGACTCCCCGGATAAGTTGTCATCAGGTGAGAAGAGACCGGGTGAGTTTGTCTTTTCGTGATCAGAACGGCGGGCCCCGGAACCGGCGGCCGACCCATGATCACACCGAATGCGGTTCGATGGAATGCCCCCTCGCCGGCGGCCGGCGCGCACGGCCGTTCAGCCTGGTGAACGCCCTTCTCCGAGCCCCGTCGATCGGTGGGCCGACGCAGGGCGACGACGTGACTCCCAGAAGGCGCGGCGCACACCCGCTATTGCACGGAGGCGCGGCGGAAATCGCCGCGCCTGCCTGCCGGCGGAGAATGGCCGACCGACGGTTTCCCACGAAGAAGGTCACTGTCCGGCGATCCCTCACGACCCGGCCAGAGGCCGGCGGCGGGCACGGAAAGCACCACCGCGCCGAAGATCGTGGAGATGGACCCGTCCGACGCCGGGCGCCCCACGGCGGCCTCAGCTCCTCCCCGAAGCCCCTTCTCCCAAGGAAGCAACCCTCGATGCACGCCCCTCGCGGGTCGGCGACACCGAAAGGGAAATCGCGCACCCGATCGTCGTCGCGTCGCCGCCGAGACCCCGCATGAGCCGCTCCCTCGTCTCACCGCGCTTCCCGCCGCAACGGGCGCGGGCGGCGCGGAAGGCATTACAGCGTTCCAGACCGGAGTCGAGGTCCTACGCCGTTCTCATTCGTCCCGCCAAAGGTCGGCCCTCCGAACACAAGGCCCGGGAGGGCGGCTCCGGAGCTCCGGACCCGCCCTTCGGATACGCTCGTGGGGCGGCGGGCATTTCATGCCCCCGCGTCCCACGTTCGAGTACGTTAAGCGTCCGTTATCACCCGGGCAAGCCTTCGGGCACGGCGACTTCGGACCGTGGCGGAAATCTGTCATCGAGAGACAAGAATCATCGCCCATTGATTGCGCGGTGATCAGAACCCGGCCGACTTTGATCCCGATTGTGACGCTGAGTCACCGCTCCCGGAAGCGACACCCGACGTCCGGACAATCGGCGGGACGCACCGCCCGGCCGACCGTCCCCGAGTGGCGGAGGCGTCGGCCGCAGACAGGGGCCTCGGCGACGTTCCCCGACAATCCGGGCCCTCGCACGAGTCCGCCGCCGCGGGCAACCATCCGGACCACCTCGGCATCGTCGCTCACCGCCGCGCCGCCCGTACCGGTCCAAGACGGACCGACCACGGACGACACCGAATAATCTTTGCGCATCGAAGCGATACCGACCTCATATCGGTAGTCCGAATCGAACTTTTCGGTCGTCGCCGTACGGCCGAATCCCTTGTCGCCTCGAGAGCGGCCGTCCATACTCTTGCTCACCCGATGAGCATTTCCGCTGTGCGAACCGCCGGATCGGCCCTTCGACCGCGCCATCGGAGTGAAAGTTGCGGCTCATGGTGAACAAGCCTGTTCACAGGGCAACATTTCCGTCGATCAGTGCGCGCAGCCGCTTTTTAAATTACCTTTAATGTGTCCTGGGTCACGAACCACCACCCCCATGAAGACCCTCCGGCTCGTGCCCCTGGGCCCCCGGTGGCCGGCCGACGGGCCGGCCCGCGTTCCGGGGGCGGGGCCTCCAGGGCGGGCGGCGAGGGTCGAGGAGGATCCGACGATGACGTATCGGAAGGCATCGAGCGGTCTGGCGGCGCCACCCGTGGACCTGCCCCCCGGCTGGCCGAGCTGCTCCACCCCGAGGTGAACGGCGTGGCCCGGGCCATCGAGACCGAGATCCGCCGCAGCCTCCCGGAGTACGCCCACCCGGGAGAGGGCCGGGACATGCCGGGCGCCATCCATGACCTGCTGGGCGCGTTCGTCGAGGAGATCGCCGCCCCGGGCTCGGCCACGGAGCGGCTGGAGAAGCTGTGCGACGGGCTCGGCCAGTTCGAGGCGTACGAGGGCCGGAGCCTGGACAGCCTGCTGGCCGCGTACCGCATCGGGACGCAGGTGGCCTGGCGGCGGGTGATGCAGGTGGCCAAGCGCCATCAGTTGACGGCGCCGGTGATGCTGCTGCTGGCCGACGCCGTGTTCACCTACATGGACACGCTGTCGGCGCTGTCCCGCCGCGGCTTCCTGGACGCGATGGCCCGCTTCGAGGGAGAGGTCGAGGAGAGGCGGCGGCGGCTGCTGCACCTCGTCCTGGAGCGGCCGGCCGTGCCCCGCGCGGCGATCGCCGAGCTGGCCGAGGCGGCGCGGTGGACGGTGCCCGAGGAGGTGACGCTGGTGGCGCTGTGGGGCGACGTCCAGGAGATCCGGCCCGCGCTGGACGGCGACCTGCTCGTCGACCTCACCGGGGCGCAGCCGCACCTGCTGGTCCCCGGGCCGCTGACCTCGGCGCGGCGGGCCATGCTGGAGCGGGCGAGCGCGCAGCGTCCGGCGGCGGTCGGGCTGACCGTTCCCCTGGAGGAGGCGGCGGACTCGCTGCGGTGGGCGCGCCAGGCGCTGTCCCTGACCGAGGCGGGGATCATCGGCGACGGCCGGCTGACGATGTGCGAGGACCATCTGCTGTCGCTGTGGCTGCTGACCGACACGGCCCTGGTGGACGAGCTGGCGGAACGGCTGATCGACGAGGCCGGGCTGGCGTCGGGCCACCGGCTGATCGAGACGCTCGGGACGTGGCTGGAGAGCCGGGGAACGGCCGCCGAGATCGCCGACCGGTTGCACGTCCATCCGCAGACGGTGCGGTACCGGATCCGCCGGATCAAGGACATCATGGGCGATCGCCTGGACGATCCGGACACCCGGTTCGCGCTGGAGGTCGTGCTGCGCGCCATGCGGTTGCGGGAACGGTCGTGCCGGGCGGGCGAGACGCGCCCGGCGATGACGTTCCGCGCCTCCTGACCTGCGCATCGGCCGCCCCGCGGCGCGGGCCGCGGGGCGGCCTGACGCACCGGCCATCGGGTGCTGACAGGGCGCGAAAAGGGGGACCGATTCGGCGTTCCGCCGCGTCCTTATAGCACCCGCGCCCGTGACCAGTGAGCCCGTCACGACCGCTTTGTAAGGATGTGAGCAAATTTCGCGACTTTACCGTTTCTTTGCCATGTGCGATCCGACGGTGGTTTAACGTTCGTGTGTCCTGGATCACTCCCCGGGCCCTGCCCGGGAGGCGATCCCACCATCGAGCGCCGACCGTCGTGGCCCCACCCACGGGCTGCCCCGCCCGCGTACTCCTCGCCCGAGGAAGGGCCGCGCGTGGGGCGACGACGGAGGTAAAGAGCCGATGACGGAGGGTCTCACCCCGGAGACCTTGGAGGAGCCGTTCTCGCTGCCCCCGCATCTCGCACGGCTCATGCGGCCCGAGCTCCCCAGCCTGACCAACGAGATCATCGCCCAGATCCGGCGGGCCATCCCCGAGTACGCCCGCCCCATCGAGGGCCCCTACGGGCAGACGCTGCGGCTGGGCGTGGAGCGGGCGCTGAGCTCGTTCATCGACCAGATCGCCGGATCCACCGCGGAGAACGAGCGCCGCGACGATCTGTGCCGCCGGCTCGGCCAGTTCGAGGCGCAGGAGGGACGCAGTCTGGACAGCCTCCAGGCGGCGTACCGGATCGGCGCGCAGGTCGCCTGGCGCCGGGTCATGCGGCTCGGCGGGCGCTACAACGTGTCGGCCCAGAACATCTCCAAGCTCGCCGACGCCTTGTTCAACTACATCGACGAACTGTCCTCGCTGTCGCTGGAGGGCTATCTGGAGGCCAAGGCGCGGCCCGCCGGGGCGCTGGAGGAACGGCGCCGGCGGCTGTTGCGGCTCATGCTGGCCCGCCCGCAGGTGCCGGACGCCGCGATCGCCGAACTGGCGCACTTCGCGGAGTGGAACGTACCGGACGAGCTGACCATGATCGCCGTTCAGCCCGGCGGTCGGGCGGTGCGGACCATCGTCGACGACGACATCCTCCTCGACCTGTCCGACGACCGGCCGCACGCGATGATGCCCGGCGCGCTGGACGCCGGCCGGCGCACGATGCTGGAGGCCGCCTTCCCCGAGTCGCGGATCGCGGTGGGCCTCACGGTGCAGCCCGCGCACGCCGCCGACTCGCTGCGCTGGGCGCGGCAGGCCCTCGACCTGGTGACGGCCGGCGTGATCCGCGACGGCCGCGTCACGCAGTGCCAGGACCATCTGCTGACCCTGTGGCTGATGGCCGACCAGGCGCTGCTGGACCAGCTCGCGCGCCGGCGGCTGAGCGCGATGAACGATCTGACGGCCAACCAGCGCGAGCGGCTGACCGAGACGCTGCGCACCTGGCTGGCCACCCGGGGCACCGCCGCGCAGATCGCCGACCTGCTGCACATCCATCCGCAGACCGTCCGCTACCGCATCCGGAAGCTGGAGCTGACCCTCGGCGACCAGCTCGGCGACCCCGACTCCCGGTTCGCCATCGAGGTGGTGCTGCGCGCGCTGTGGCTGCGCGAGCAGGCGGGCGAGGACCGGAGGGGAGGCGGGCCGCCGCGGCGGAATGTGTGACGGCTGACAAACCGCCACCCCCGCCACCCGGTGAGGTGCGCGGATAGCCATAACAATTCGTGTCGCGCTTGCCCCATGATGGACTCCGTGCTCCGATTTCCGGATGATGTGCCCGGAACGGGAGTCTTTCCGGTCGATGAGAAGGTGGTGAGCAGGTGGCGGCGTACCGACGATCGGGATCGGGAAAGCCGGTCGCGCTCGGCTTCGGCGCTGTGGTGATCATCGGTGCGTGCGTGGTGGCCCCGGCCATCGCCCTCGCCGACGACCCGGCGGCCACTCCCAGCCCGACCACCGAGGAGTCGGCGACCCCGGCGTCGCCGGACCCCACCACACCTCCGCCGGACCCCGAGCCCACCACCCCGGCTCCCGAGCCGACGACGCCGGGCCCCGAGCCGACCACCCCCGGGCCGAAGCCGACCACGCCGGGTCCCAAGCCCACGACTCCCGGGCCGAAGCCGACGACGCCGGGCCCCAAGCCGACCACCCCGCCGGAGAACCCGGACGGGCCCGGCAAGCCCGGCCCCAAGCCGTCGAACCCGGCCAAGCCCGGCCTTCCGCCGAAGGGCACGACGGTCGCGGTGACGATGGCGCTGTCCGATCCGGTCGTGTCGCCCGGAGGCTCGACGACCGTCACGGCCAACGTGGCGTCCGGCGCGGTCCCCGCCACCGGCGTGCGGGTGGTGTTCTCCGGCTCCGGGTTCACGGTGAACCGGTGCACGGTCAGCGTCCCCTGCAACCTCGGCACCGTGACGTCCTCGGGTCAGAGCATCTCGGCGACCGTGACGGTGCCGAGCAGCGCCTCGGCGGGCAGCTCCATCACCGTCTACGCGACGGTCACCGCCGCGCGGAGCACCCCGCAGACCAAGTGGGCCCTGCTCGGCGTGGCCTCCTCGTCCGGTGACGGCGGTGGCGGCGGCTACAACGGCGCGCTCCCGCCGGGGCTGTTCCCGGGCGGGTCCGACCCGCTGAACCCCGGCGGGGTGCCGCAGGCGGTGCTGCCGCCGGTCGCCTCGCCGCAGATCGCCCCGGGCCTGATGCAGATGACCCCGGTCGCCGCGATCGGCGCCAACGACGAGGACGGCGACTGGCCGGGTCCGCTCGGCGAGGTCGCCGCCGTCCACGCGGGCTGGCTGTCGGCGCTGCTGGCCTCGATCGGCCTGCTGATGACGTCGCTGCTGTACTCGCGGCGCACCCGGCCGGCCGCGCCGGGCCTCCTGCGCAGCCTCACCCTCGGCCGTGACGTCCGCCGCAAGCTGGGCGGCAAGCTGCCGACCGAGTCCCGGCTGCGCACCCTGCCGCCGGAGCCCGCCGAGTAGGACGGACACCACGCCGGTGCCCCGGGAGCACGCTCCCGGGGCACCGGCGTTTCTCTCACATGAGCGCGGTGCGCTCTCTCAGCGCGTCGCAACGGCCGCCTGCGGGGTCCACGACCTCGTCGGGCCGCGCCTGCTCACGGTGCGGCGATGGCCGTGAGCGCGTCGAGGCGGGCGGCCCGGCGGGCCGGGCGGATCGCCGCCAGTACTCCCGTGAGCCCGCCGACCAGCGCGATCACCGCGAGTTGGACGGGCGGGGCGGCGAACGAGTCGAGGGCGGCGCCCGCCAGACCCCAGCCGAGGAACAGCCCCAGGGCGACCCCGCCGGCGGTGCCGAACAGCGCCACGATCACCGACTCCCAACGCACCATCGAACGGATCTGGCCCCGGGTGGCGCCGACCGCCCGCAGCAGTCCCAGCTCACGGGTGCGTTCGTGGATGGACTGGGCCAGCGTGTTGGCGATGCCCAGCAGGGCGATGAGGATCGCCAGCGCCAGCATCACGTAGACGACGGTCAGGAAGGCGTTCATGTTCTCGGTCTGCGCGGCCACGAACTCGGCCCGGTCCTGCACCTCGGGCGCGCCGTAGGGCCGGACGACCTCGCCGATCGCCGTCTTGGCGGTGGCCATGGAGGCCCCGTCCCTCAGGTCCACCAAGGTCATCATGTCCAGGGCCTGCCGTTCGTGGGCGCTCCACACGCTCCGGGGCAGGAGGTAGTCGCCCGCCGGTCCCGGTGAGCCGTAGATCGCGGTGACCGTCTGCGTCGTGCGGGCCCCGTCGGCGAACGTGACGGGCACCGCCGTCCCGACCTTCCAGCCGTGGTCGTCGGCGGCGTCCCGGGAGATCGCGAACCCGCCGAGCCGGCCCTCCTCCACGTCCAGGCGCAGCACCCGCCCGAGACGCGCGGGGTCGGCGACCGTGACGTCCTGCTCCTTCCCGTCGAGGACCACGTCGCCGCGTCCGAGCCCGGCGGCCGAGGCGACCTGCGGCAGCGCCGCGACCCGCTCCGCCAGGGCGGGGTCGAGTCCGCCGACGAGGTCGTTGCCGCTGTTGACGACCAGTTCGCCCCGGAACGAGCCGGCGACCTCGTCCTCCAGGGACGCCCGCATCGAGCCCGCGAACACGGTGAGCAGGGTGACGACCCCGATCCCGATCATCAGGGCGGTCGCGGCGCCCGCGGTCCGGCGCGGATTGCGCATGGCGTTGCGTCGGGCCAGACCGCCGCCGACGCCGCGCAGTCGCGTCGCGGGACGGCCGAGCAGCGAGGAGACCGGGCCCGCGGCGATGGGGGCCAGCAGCACCATGACGACCGTGCAGGTCAGCGCGCCCGCCGCGGTGATCGGCATGGCCCCGGCGAGGCCGCCCCAGACGACCGCTCCGCCTCCGACCAGACCGAGGGAGACCCCGATCAGCGCCCGCGACTCCGAGGAGCGCCGGTTCGGCCGTTCCGCCGCCGACTCGCGCAACGCCGCCAGCGGAGCCACGCGGGACGCCTTGAGGACCGGCACGACGACCGCCAGCGCCGTGACGATGACACCCACCGGCGCGGCGATCAACACCGTGCCGACCTTGAACACCACACCCTCCACGGGGAAGCCCATCCCGGCGGCGGCGAACAGCTCCTTGAGCAGCACGGCGACGCCGTAGCCGCCCGCCAGTCCGGCGACGGTCGCGGCCACGCCGACCGCCAGCGCCTCGATCGCCACCAGCGCCAGGACCTGCCCGCGTCCGGCGCCGAGCGCCCGCAGCAGCGCCGACTCGCGGGTCCGCTGCGCCATCTGGATCGAGAACGTGTTGTGGATGCTGAACGCCGCCACCAGCAGCGCGACGCCGGCGAACGCGAGCATCGCCATCCGGAAGACGCCGATGAACTGCTCGTTCACCTCGTTCATGCTCTCCTCGGC
Organism: Thermomonospora umbrina; assembly: GCF_003386555.1. GTDB lineage: Bacteria > Actinomycetota > Actinomycetes > Streptosporangiales > Streptosporangiaceae > Thermomonospora > Thermomonospora umbrina. Next base: position 1,071,340 of record NZ_QTTT01000001.1, read on the forward strand.
GAGCGCCGTGCCGGTCAGCGCCTCGGTGCCCGCGGGCAGCACGGAGCGCACCCGCGTCAGCAGATCGTCGTCGTCCACGCCGGACGCGGCCCGCACGGCGACCCCGGTCACCCGGTCCTGCCCCTGCGCGATGTGCCGCCGCGCCCCTTCCAACGTGAACGCGGCGAACGTCGATCCGCCGAGGGCGTCCTCCTCGCCGAACCTGCTGATGCCGACGATCGTCACCGGCACGCGGGACGGGGTGAGCACGACGGTGCGGTCGCCGACCTTCAGCGCGGCGTCGTCGGCGGCGGCCTTGTTGATCACGACCTCGTCCACGGTGCGGGGGGCGCGGCCGGCCACGATCCGGTACGGGTTCAGCTCGGTGTCGGCGACCCAGTTGCCGGCGTTGCGCGGGCCGTCGCTGTCCATCGGCCGGCCGTCCGCTCGGAGGATCTGCCCGTTGCCCTGGATCATCGGCTCGGCGGCGGCCACCCCCGGCACCCGCCGGACGCGTTCCACCACCGAGCCGTCGATCATGCCGCGCGGCCGGCCCGGCAGGGTCGAGACGCGGGTGGAGCTGCGCACGCTCACGTCGGTGCCCGCGTACGCGTCGGTGAAGAACCCGTTGATGCCCGACTGCAGCGTGTCCGCCAGCACCAGCGTCCCGGCGAGGAACGACACCCCGAGGAACACCGACGTCAGCGACCCGATCAGCCTGCGCTTGCGCGCCCCCATCTCCCTCAGTGCGAGCCGGATCACGACGTGCCCTCCAGGTTCTTCATCCGGTCGAGCACGCCGGCGGCGGTGGGGGCCGCCATGACGTCCACGATCCGTCCGTCGGCCAGGAAGACCACCTCGTCGGCGTAGGCTGCGGCCACGGGGTCGTGCGTCACCATCGCCACCGTCTGCCCCAGCTCGTCGACGGCGGTGCGCAGGAACATCAGGACCTCCTCGCCCGATCGCGAGTCGAGGTTCCCGGTGGGCTCGTCGGCGAAGATGACCTGCGGGCGGGACGCCAGCGCCCGCGCCACCGCCACCCGCTGCTGCTGACCGCCGGACAGCTCGGACGGCCGGTGCCCGAGGCGCTCCCGCAGCCCCACCGCCGCGACCACGGTGTCGAGCCAGGCGGCGTCGACCCGGGTGCCCGCCAGGGTGGCCGGCAGGGTGATGTTCTCCAGCGCGGTGAGCGTCGGGATCAGGTTGAACGCCTGGAACACGAAGCCGATCCGCTCCCGCCGCAGCCGGGTCAACCGCTTGTCCGACAGCGTGCCGATCTCCACGTCCCCGACGAACACCCGCCCGGCGGTGGGCTTGTCCAGCCCGGCGACGCAGTGCATCAGCGTCGACTTGCCCGCGCCGGACGGCCCCATGATGGCGGTGAAGCGCCCGGCGACCAACTCCAGATCGACGTCGTCCAGGGCGCGCACGGCCGTGTCGCCCGTTCCGTACACCTTGCTGAGGCCGACGGTGCGTGCCCCGCCGGTCCTCTCCTTCGTTCCGTTCATCGGCTTCCGCCCTCCCGGTGCGGCCCGCCCCTTCCGGTGGGCCGTCGTTCTCGCGACCCCAGGAGCCTCGCGGGAGGACGTGCCCTCGGTCATCGGGCGGGGAGAGGCACCGCGGCTGCTCCCGTCGGCGCATGGCGGGACCGCCGCGTACGACGCGGGACGTAGGGCGACGGAGCGTTCCCCGGGTGTCACGGAACGGCCATGTGTCGGTTTTGTGACCCGCGATACATACAAGCAGGCTTGCTTGCTTGTTTGCTTCGGCTTACCTTCGAGACGTGTCAGTCAACGGACGTCGCAGGCATCACCGCAGGCACGGGAGCCGCCGCACCCAGGAGGAGCGTCGGAACGCCACCCAGGCGCGCATCCTGGACGCCACCGCCGAGGCGCTCGCCGACCTCGGGTGGGCCGGACTGTCCACGACCGAGGTGTCCCGCCGCGCCGGGGTGTCGCGCGGCGCGCAGCAGCACCACTACCCCACCAAGATGGCGCTGGTCGCCGCCGCCCTCGAGCACCTGCTCGGACGGCTGCGCCGCGAGTACGAGGAGGCGTTCGCCGCGCTGCCGGACGAGTGGCGCGACGTGGACGGCGCACTCGACCTCTTCTGGGAGATGCTGCGCCAACCCCCCGCGATGGCGCTGCTGGAGCTGGCGCTCGCCGGCCGCACCGACGACACCCTGCGCGGGCTCAGCGCCGACCTCAACGAGCGCGTCGTGGTGATCATCAAAGAGGTCTTCCACGAGCTGTTCCCCGAGACCCTGCCGCCCGAGCTGGTCGACACCACCATCCGGTCGCTGTTCGCCCTGCTGGTCGGTCTGTCCATCCAGAACTCCCTCGACGACGACGTCCACGGCCACCAGGCCGCCGTGATGTCACAGGTCAAACTCCTCGCCCAGTTGCTGATCTCCGAAGAGAAGGAGCCTCGTCATGACCAAACCCCCCGCCCAGTTGGCTGAAGAGGTCAGGGAACAGGTCAAGGACCGCACGTCGTACCTCGGTGTCATCGACCGACTGAACAAGGCCTCCGTGGACAAGCACTGGGAGGCGTACGCCGACATCCCCTGGGAGGACCCCGAGTTCCAGGTGGACCCCGACGATCCCCGTTGGGTGATGTCCCCTGCGCTGGACCCGCTGGCCCAGACGGAGTGGTACAAGGCGCAGCCCGCCGAGGTGCAGTCGCAGATCGGCCTGTGGCGCGTCGCCACCGCCATGAAGGTGGGCCTGCAGTTCGAGAACCTGCTGAAGCGCGGCCTGCTGAACTACGCCTACTGGCTGCCCAACGGCCGCCCCGAGTTCCGGTACGTCTACCACGAGACGACCGAAGAGTGTAACCACGGCATGATGTTCCAGGAGTTCGTCAACCGGACGAAGATGCCGATCCGGGGCATGCCGAAGTCGCTGACCACCCTGGCCCAGGTCGCGCCGTGGATCCCGCTGATCAGCACCGAGCTGTTCTTCGTGTTCGTGCTCGGCGGCGAGGACCCCATCGACTTCGTGCAGCGCAAGTCCCTCAAGGGCGGGCACATCAAGCACCCGCTCGAAGAGACCATCATGAAGATCCACATCGCCGAGGAGGCCCGGCACATCTCGTTCGCCCGGCACTACCTCAAGCACCGGGTGCCCAACCTGTCCAAGGCCGAGAAGCGGATGCTCGGGCTGCTGGCCCCCGTGGTCCTGGGTGTCATGGCCCGCATCATGCTCTGCCCGCCCGGACCGATGGTCCGCCACTTCGACATCCCGAGGGAGGTCGTCAAGGAGGCGTACGGCAGCCCCGAGTTCAAGCAGCAGTTGCGCGACTGCGTGGGCAAGATCCGCGACCTGATGGCCGAGCTGGACCTCATCACCCCCGTCAACAAGCAGGTGTGGGCCGCCCTGGGCATCTGGGACAAGCCCCGCACCCGTTCCGTCGCCGGCCGCGCGGCCAAGGCGGCGTGAGGTAAGCCCCGTGACGAACACCGACACCACCGGAGCGCGTCCCGCCCGCGAGCGCGAGCAGGTCGTCATCATCGGGACCGGGTTCTCCGGCCTCGGCATGGCGATCGCCCTGAAGCGGGCCGGGATGCACGACTTCGTCATCCTGGAGAAGGCCGACGAGGTCGGCGGCACCTGGCGGGAGAACACCTACCCCGGGTGCGCCTGCGACATCATGTCGCTGCTCTACTCGTACTCGTTCGAGCCCAAGGCCGACTGGTCGCGGATGTTCCCCCGCCAGGAGGAGCTGCTCGACTACATCAAGGGTGTCGTCGACAAGTACGGCCTGCGCCGCCACATCCGCTTCAACGTCGAGGTCACCGGCACCGAGTACGACGACGCGACGGACTCCTGGCAGATCGCCACCGCCACCGGCGAGATGATCGGGGCACGGGTGCTGGTGTCGGCGATGGGACCGCTCCATCGCCCCAGCATCCCCGACCTCCCCGGCATGGAGACGTTCGCGGGCCGGACGTTCCACTCCGCCGAGTGGGACCACGACTACGACCTCACCGGCAAGCGCGTCGCCGTCATCGGGACGGGCGCGTCGGCGATCCAGTTCGTCCCTCGGATCGCCGAGCGGGTCGCGTCGCTGACGCTGTTCCAGCGCACCCCGCCGTGGATCATCCCCAAGCCCGACCGCCGCGTCACCGAGGTCGAGAAGAACCTGTTCCGGAACGTTCCGGGCGTCCAGCGGGCGTACCGGAACGGCATCTACCTGATGCAGGAGAGCTTCGTCCTCGGGTTCAAGAACCCCCGGCTGCTCAAGGCCGCGAGCGGCCTGGCCCAGTGGCACCTGCACCGCCAGGTCAAGGACCCGGCGCTGCGCCGCAAGCTGACCCCCGACTACACGATGGGCTGCAAGCGGACGCTGGTGTCCAGCGACTACTACCCGGCGCTCACCCGGCCCAACGTCGACCTCGTCACCGACGGTGTCAAGGAGATCCGCGAGAACTCGATCGTCCGCGGCGACGGCACCGAGATCGAGGTCGACGCGATCATCTTCGGCACCGGCTTCCACGTGACCGACGCCTTCGAGAACGCGCACATCGTCGGCCGCCACGGCGTCAAGATCCAGGACGCGTGGAAGGACGGCATCCAGGCCCACCTGGGTGTCTCCGTGGCCGGCTTCCCCAACCTGTTCCTGCTGCTGGGGCCCAACTCCGGACTCGGCCACAACTCGATGATCTTCATCATCGAGGCCCAGGTCCGGTACGTCATGCAGTGCCTGCGACTGCTCGCCGCCGGCGACGCCACCCGCATCTCCGTCCGCCCCACCGTCCAGGACCGCTTCAACGCCTGGGTGCAGCGCAAGTCCGAGGGCGCCGTCTGGGTGGCCGGCGGCTGCACCAGTTGGTATCTGGACCGCAACGGCAAGAACCGCGCCGCCTGGCCGGCCTCCACGGTCAACTACTGGCTGCGGACCCGCCGCCTGCGCCGGTCGGACTTCGAACTGGCCACCGTCCGAGATCCCGTCGGCGCGGACCTGTGACCCTCGCCCGGTCCCGGGACCACTGACCGTTCGAAGCCCTGGGCGGGGCCGTGTTCCGCGCCGTCACGGCCCCGGCCCACTCCCGACGTGAACACCTTTGTCCCCCACCGGCCGATTCCTCGCCGGTGGTCCACCGTCCGACCCGTCGAGCCTGAGCGGAGCCCCACCATGAAGATCGCGATCGTGACCGGCGGAGCGTCCGGCATCGGCCGCGCGATCGCCACGTCCCTCGTGGCCCGCGGCGACACCGTCATCGTCTCCGACATCGACACCGCCGGCGCCGAGGCCGTCGCCGACCGCCTCAACACCCTCGGCAGGGGCAAGGCGCACGCCGCACCACTGGACGTCACCGACGCCGCCGCCGTCACCCGCCTGTACCAGGACGTCCACAATGACCACGGACGACTCGATCTGGTGTTCAACAACGCGGGCATCTCCATCGGCGGACTGGCCGAGGAACTCACCCTCGACCACTGGCATCGCGCCGTCGACATCAACCTCATGGGCGTCGTCCACGGCGTCCACGCCGCCTACCCCCTGATGCTGGAACAACGCTCAGGACACATCGTCAACACCGCCTCGCTCGCCGGCCTCGTCCCGATGCCCATGGGCATCCCGTACACGGCGACCAAGCACGCGGTCGTCGGCCTCTCCTTGGGCCTTCGCGCCGAGGCCGCCGCCAAGGGCGTCAAGGTCAGCGTCGTCTGCCCCGGCTTCGTCGACACCCCGCTGCTGGCCAACGTCAACAAGGATCTGCCCCACACCACCCTCAGCGGCGACAGCCGCGAGGCCATCCGCAAGCAGGCGGGGGGCTTCTACTCCGCCGAACGACTCGCCGACGACATCATGCTCGGCATCCGCCGCAACAAGGCCCTCATCGTCGCCCCGGCCCTCGGCCGCGCCGCCTGGCGCGGCGCGCGCCTCAACCCGGCCGCCGCCGTCCGCATGGCCGCCATCGGCGTCTGGCGGCACCGCCGCGACCAACGCCACGGCTGACACGAACCTTCACCGCGAACCGCCCCACGGTCCCGGCAAGGGCCCTGAAACCAAGACGGGGCGAACGGCCGCTCCCCGACCACACGCCCCCTCCGGCGTCGCGCCCACTGCGAGTGCGACGCCGGAGACCGCTGCGGGCTGCGCCACGGTCTCCGCCAACGACCGCCCTCGAACGAGGGCGGACGGGCGGTCACTCGCGCGATCCCCGTTCCCCCTCGCCCGGCGGTGCCTCCAGCGTCGCGCCCGCCTCCGGCGCGACGTCGACGCTCCTCTGCTCGGTGAGGTGCGGGTAGTGCAGGTCGAACGCCGGGCGCTCGGAGCGGATCCGTGGAATCGCCACGAAGTTGTGGCGCGGGGGCGGGCAGGACGTCGCCCACTCCAGCGAGTTCCCGTAGCCCCACGGGTCGTCCACCTCCACCCGCGTGCCGTGCCGCGCCGTCCGGTACACGTTGTAGAAGAAGAACAGCGTCGAGACGCCCAGCAGGAACGCGCCCGCGGACGAGACCCGGTTGAGGGCCAGGAACTCCTCCGCGTAGTCGGCGTACCGTCGCGGCATGCCCTCCGCGCCCAGCCAGTGCTGCACCAGGAACGTGGTGTGGAAGCCGATGAACAAGGCCCAGAAGTGCCATTTCCCCAACCGGTCGTTCAGCATCTTCCCGGTGAACTTCGGCCACCAGAAATAGAAGCCGGCGAACATCGCGAACACCACGGTGCCGAACACCACATAGTGGAAGTGCGCCACCACGAAATACGAGTCCTGCACCTGGAAGTCCAGCGGCGGCGAGGACAGGATGATCCCCGTCAGCCCGCCGAACAGGAACGTCACCAGGAACCCGACCGACCACAGCATCGGCGACTCGAAGCTGAGGTTGCCGCGCCACATCGTGCCCACCCAGTTGAAGAACTTCACCCCGGTCGGCACCGCGATCAGGAACGTCATGAACGAGAAGAACGGCAGCAGGACCTGCCCGGTGGTGAACATGTGGTGCGCCCACACCGTCATCGACAGCCCGGCGATCGCGATGGTCGCCCCCACCATCCCGATATAGCCGAAGAGCGGCTTGCGGGAGAACACCGGGATCACCTCGGTGATGATCCCGAAGAACGGCAACGCGATGATGTACACCTCGGGATGGCCGAAGAACCAGAACAGGTGCTGCCACAACATCGCACCCCCGGTCGCCGGCTCGAACACCAGCGCCCCGAACTTGCGGTCGGCCATCAGCACCAGCAGCGCCGCCGCCAACACCGGAAAGGCCAGCAGCACCAGGATCGAGGTCAACAGGATGTTCCACGTGAAGATCGGCATCCGGAACATCGTCATCCCCGGAGCCCGCATCACCGTGATGGTGGTGATGAAGTTGACGCCGCCCAGGATCGTCCCGAACCCCGACAGCGCCAGCCCCATGATCCACATGTCCCCGCCGATCTCCGGCGAGTAGGTATCCGCGGTCAGCGGCGAGTACGCCGTCCACCCGTAACTGGCCGCCCCGCCCGGCGCCACGAACGAGAACATCACGATCAGGCCGCCGAACAGGAAGAGCCAGTAACTCAACATGTTCATCCGCGGGAACGCCACGTCCGGCGCCCCGATCTGCAACGGCATGATGACGTTCCCGAACCCAATGAACAGCGGCGTCGCGAACAACAGCAGCATCACCGTGCCGTGAATGGTGAACATCTGGTTGTACTGCTCGTTGCTGACGACCTGCAGCCCCGTCTCGGCCAGCTCCGCGCGGATCACCAACGCCATGACCCCGCCCAGCAGGAAGAAGCCGAACGACGTGATCAGATACAGATAGCCGATCACCTTGTGGTCGGTCGAGGTCATCCAGGACACGACCACCGAACCCCGACCCCGCCGCACCGGCGGCACCTCCGGCAAGGGACGACCGAGCAGAACCATATGGGCTCCCAGGGTTAAGGGCGTCCTCGTCCCTTTTCCCCTCTCCACTATCGGCCGGCTCCATGCGGCCCACAACCCATCAATGCCGCACACCGGAACGATCCCTTACCTCACCCTGAACCCCCACCCCACCTCACCAGCCCCATCACCACACCCCCAGGCGATCCAACACCCGCCCCACACGTCAACCAACCCACGACACACCGGAGGCCCCCAGGCCCCCCTTGGCGAACAGCCCGACCATCCCTCACAGCCCACACCGCCAAGCCCCGCACCCCCTGCGACCGCCCACATCCCTCACAACCCGCACCGCCAAGCCCCGCACCTCCAGCGGCCACCCACATCCCTCACAACCCGCACCACCAGGCCCCGCACCCCCTGCGACCGCCCACATCCCTCACAACCCGCACCACCAGGCCCCGCACCCCCTGCGACCGCCCACATCCCTCACAACCCGCACCGCCAAGCCCCGCACCCCTTGCCTCACAGCCAGCACCGCCAAGCCTCGCACCTCACCCGCACCGCCAGAGCGCGGGCCCTCCAGAGCCCGCCCGCATCGCTAGGCCCGGAGGCCCGAACGGCGCAGCGGCCAGGCGGTCGCATCACCGCACCACCCACACAGCCGGCGTCACTAGGCCCCGAGCACTCCAGCGCACTACCGACATCCCTCACAACCCGCACCGCCAAGCCCCGCACCCCCTGCGACCGCCCACATCCCTCACAACCCGCACCGCCAGGGCCCCGGACCCTCCAGAGCCCCCCGCATCACTAGGGCCCGGAGAGCCGAACGGCGCTGCGGCCGGGCGCGCGTCACCGCACCGCCCGCACAGCCCGCGTCACAGGCCCCAAGCCCTCCGGCGCACCACCGACATGCCTCACAGCCCGGGTCCCGGATACTGACCCGAACGGCGCTGCGGCCAGGCGGCCGCGTCACCGCACGTTGCCACGTGCTTCTCACCGGCGATGACAGGTCCGTCATGCGCCCTCGCTTTACGGGGAATATCACCACCCGCCTCGCCGAGCTCCAGGGGCCCTTCAGCCCGTCGTCATCCCCTGTGCTCCGCCCACCGGCTAATCCATGGTGTGGCCCTACCTTGCTGCTGACCCGGCCCCTTCGGGAACCACGAACTACCCGAGCTCGCCGTCGCCACGGTAGGGAAGGCGGGGGGTCAACAGCGACGGCCCGGCGTTCCCCGCCTCCGGCGACCTGTCCGCGCGCCCGCCCCGCCCCATGCCCTCGCTTGGCTCCACCACGGCCCCAGCATCCTCGCCTGAAACCAAGCCGCCACATCACCATGCCGATGGCCAACCCGCTATGGCCAACGGGGGTCAAGGAAACTTCAAGGCCGCAGCGCTGTCCAGTGGAGACCAAGGTGTCCGCGTGCAAATTCCGGCACGCCGGAACGGCCCACAGCAGCAGGGCATGGGGGGCGTGGCCAGAGCTCCGTGGCTGCAGCAGACCCGGCGCTGTCGTGCAGTTTGAAGGACGCCGTTCCACAGATCCCCGCGGCATTCTGGGCGGCGCAATTTTGGATGTCCCGCAAGACGCCCTGGTCCCCGTCAGCGTCCTGTGCGGCCGGTCGTCCTGGGAGGCGCGGGTACGGTGGAACCGTGGAGATGATCCTGGTCAGCGGTTGCCTGCTGGGACAGCCGGTTCGGTACGACGGCCGCGACAAGCTCAGTGAGGACGCGCTGCTGCTCCGCTGGCGGTCCGAAGGTCGTCTGGTCTCCTACTGCCCGGAGATCGGCGGTGGCCTCCCCGTTCCCCGCCGTCCCGCCGAGATCATCGGGGCCGGCGGTGGGACCGGTGTCTTGGACGGCTGCGCCCGCGTCGTCACCGACACCGGTCTCGACGTCACCGACGCCTTCGTCCGTGGCGCGCACCGGGCACTCCAGGCCGCCGAGCGAGCCGGAGCCCGCATGGCCGTGCTCAAGGAGTCCAGCCCCTCCTGTGGGAGCAGTCGGATCTACGACGGCACGTTCACCGGCACAGCGTCCCCCGGCGTCGGCGTCACCACCGCTCTCCTGGAACAGCACGGCATCCACGTCTTCAGCGAGAACGATCTCCACCGAGCCGCCGAGCACCTCACCCGCCTGGAGACGGCCGACACCTGACCGCACCCCGCAGCCCCTCCAGGGTTTCTTCGCCGGCCAGCCTCAGCGCCTCGTCCCCGGTGGCACAGGCCAACCCGAACGTACGCGCGGTTCCCACTCCGTACTGTGCCGCAGCCTCCGGCTCATCTGCGCCCACCCGACCGGAGCACCGGCCACCGCCCAGCCATCGGGCTCCCCGCGAACGAACCGCCGGGCATGCCGAAGCCAGGAGGCCGCCACCTCGGGCCAGTCCACGACCGCCAGCACCGTCCCGCCGGCCCGCTCCCACTCGAGGCCCACGGCCTCGATGGCGGCTCTGCAGCCGTCCTGACGTCCATGCCCCAGGGTGATCACGCGGATCCGCGGCCGCGCCGCACGCATCACAGCGACCAAAGCCCGCACCTCATCACCACCGTGCATGCACTCCCCCTGCCCCACCGCAGGCCGACGAACGAGCGGCGAACCACCCCTCCGAGCACCTGAACTCCCAAAGGCCCTTCGTGCTCCCGAACTCAAAACCGCTCTCCGACCACCTGAACTCATTTCGGACGACAACGCTCCGCCTTCCATCTCCCATACTCCGCGGGGAGGCACACCGCGCACGGCCGGTACCCGGCCGCCACGGCGGTCGCCTCGTCCGCGAAGAACACCCGCTGCCGTACGTAACCCCCACGGGCGATCGCACGCAACGCCGAAGGACAGTCCAGCCGCCCATAAAGCCTGCTGCGACGGTGACCTCCCAGCGCACCCGGCTCCGAACTCAAATATGTACGCCCATCGGCTCCCACCAACGCGTACGCCTCAGCCATTCCAGGCGATCCCCTCCACAGCCCCGCGCCAAAGCACCCCGAGTCCACACGGCCCCTCCATCCGCCCCGCTCCAGGCAGCCTCACTCCCAACGGCCTCATTCCCAACAGCCCTAGTCCACACGGCCCTATCCCACGTTCCATGCCTCTTCCGCGGCGTGGGAGTCATGAATCCCAGGGGGTCTCTGGTCAGGCCGCATCGTGGAACACGAGCCCGAGGGTGTGCCGTCGTCCTGTCCTGATCGTGCTCACGCCGTGTCTGACGGGCGCGGCCGACCAGCCCCGCGTCGACCTGACCGGACGATCCCGAGTCGTGAAGACCAACGCCCGACCCTGCCCGACCGTGGTGGACGTTCCCCGTGACTGTGCTCGGGGGCGCTGCTCCACCAGGAGGAACTCACCGCCTGTGTGGTCGGCCTCCGGGCGGTTCAGGTTGATCACCACCTGCAGCGGAAACACGAGATCTCCGTAGAGGTCACGATGCAGTGCGTTCCAGTCGCCCGCCTCGTAACGCAACAGGATCGGCGTCGGCTTCGTCTGCCCCGCCGCGTGGCACATCGCCAGCCACTCGTCGAGCGAATCCGGCCACGGCGCCGGTCGTCCCAACTTGGCGGCCCAGTCACGGGCGATCGGCAGTAGACGGGGATAGAAGGCTCTGCGCAAGACGCTCACCGGCTCCGGGAAGGGCGCGGCGAAGTATCGATACTGCCCTGACCCGAACCGATGGCGCGCCATGTCGACCGTGGACCTGAACAGTCCTGGCCGGTCGTACAAGTCAGCGATGGCCGCACATTCCTCGGTGGTGAGCAACGGCGGCGTCAATCCGCTTCCGGACGCGTTCACCTCGTTGGTGACCGACGCCCAGTCGATGAGCTCGACCCTGTCGACGAGGCCGACACCGTTCACAGGTCCGGCGTTGTCCGCCGGGGTGGTGTGCGTAGGGGCCGTCACGGCAACGTCCTTTCGGCTTCGGGCGCGGTCATGCTGCGGTCTCCAAGGCGAGGAGGGCCAGCTTCGCCTCCACGCCGCCGATGTACTGGCCGACGGTGCCGTCACTGCGCACCACGCGGTGGCAGGGCACGACGACCGGCAGCGGATTGGTCGCACAGGCCGTGCCCACGGCGCGCACGGCCTTGGGGTTGCCGGCGTACTCGGCCACGACCGCGTAGCTCGCGGTGGTGCCGTACTGGATGTCGGGCAGATGCGTCAGGACGGTACGGCGGAAGCCCTGCGAGAGCTGCAGATCCAGTGGCACGTCGAAGGCCCTGCGGTGGCCGGTGAAATACTCCTCGAGCTCACTGGCGACCGGATCGAGCCGCGCAGGGGCGTGGAGCACCCGGGGACTGATGCGCTCCGCCAGGTCGTCCAGCACCCTGTCGTGATCTTCGCTCGCGTACGCCACCCGGACGAGGCCATGGTCGGTCGCGGCCAGCAGCAGCCTCCCGACCGGACTGTCGATCGTCCGGTACGCCACGTCGAGGACCCCGGTGCGTTCCGCCTCCGCGGCCAGCCGGTCGTGGAGCCGGGCCCTGGTGGCCTCGTCCATGGTGGGCAGCGCGGCGAAGAGATCGTCGTCGGGGACGTCAGGCCGGTGGTCGATGCTCATCGGCGTTCTCCTTCCGAGTCGGTCTGGTAGATCTTGCGGAGCGCCGTGACCCCGTCGGCCGCCGAACGCCGGGCCGCTTCGGGACTGCCGCCGACGATCTCGGCCACTTCCTTGTAGGGCAGCCCGGCGAGGTAGTGGTAGGCGACCGTCTGCCGTTGCTTGAGCGGGAGTGCCTTGACGGCGTCGAGCAGGTCGTGGTCGGTGGACCCGGGAATCCCCTCGGTGCTGCGCCGCTCGGGCAGATCATCGGAGAGAACGGGACGCCGCGCCTCGGCCCGCACCTGGTCGATGGCCTTACGATGCGCGATGGTGACCAGCCATGCCTCGACATTGCTGTCCGGCGGCAGCTCCGGATAGGCGCGCATCGCGGCGAGGAACGTCTCTGACCATGCGTCCTCTGCCGCGCCCGGGTCGAGAACGGCCCGGCACACACGCCACACGGTCGACCCGTGCTCCGCGATGATCGCTTCGAAGGGTTTGTGTCTCACACCGGGTAAACGCTCCGGAGTGCTGGAACGTGAGGTGGGACTTCGGAAAAGTTGGGACGAGGAACGGCACGCGGGCCGGACGACGGCATCGGACGATGGTCCAGGGACTTGTCCGACTGGCCAGATGGCGTCCGCGAGGCCTCGAAGATGAGGGAGAACCGCGTGGTGCCCTGAACCGAGACGCACCGACCATGCCGAGTTCGCGTGCGGACCGGCCTGCGCGAGCAGTGGGAGCGGTGTGCCCGGGGGTTTGCCCTCCAGAACGCTCGGCCGTTGTCGCGAGGATAGTGCGCAGCCGCTCGTCGGGGTGGAGACCCAAAGTGTGGCCATGCCAGGCACCGAAGGCGCTGACCTGATCGTTACCGGTTCTGTGCCACGACCGAGACCAAGACGCGGATCATTCAGGCGTTGGTGGAACGGCATCGGGGGGAGCAGACCCTCGTCATCGGTCAGTACATCGACCAACTGGACGAGCTGTCGGAACGGCTGGACGCTCCGGTGATCAAGGGTGACACCCGGATCCGGGAACGGGAGCGGTTGTTCGATGCCTTTCGTTCCGGGGAGTTGTCGGTTCTGGTGGTGTCGAAGGTGGCGAACTTCTCGATCGATCTGCCGGAGGCGGCGGTGGCGATCCAGGTGTCGGGGGCTTATGGGTCGCGGCAGGAGGAGGCGCAGCGGTTGGGTCGGGTGTTGCGGCCCAAGGCGTCCGGTGGTGGGGCGCGGTTCTATGCGGTGGTGGCGCGGGACACGTTGGATCAGGAGTACGCGGCGCATCGGCAGCGGTTCTTGGCCGAGCAGGGATATGCGTATCGGATCGTGGACGCGGACGCCGTGGTGGCGGGTGAGGAGATCTGACCGGCTTTCCCCTCGGTTCTTCGGGGCAGGGGGGAAATGGGTCGGGGCCCGTTCCCGAGAACGGCCTCGTGTTGAGGGTTCTCCAGGGAACGGGCCCCGACCTTACGTGTTGTTCCGGCGGTGTCCTACTCTCCCACACGGTCTCCCATGCAGTACCATCGGCGCTGGAGGGCTTAACTACCGGGTTCGGAAAGAGACCGGGTGTTTCCCCTCCGCCATGACCACCGGAACGCCCAACCCCCACACACGCGGGTGTGGGGAAAACCGTGGGCGAACCGAACCCCCCTTAGGGGGTGGACGGCTCGTATTCTGTTGTTCGGTTCACGGAAAACTGTTTGTTCTCTGTGAACCGCATAGGGACGCGAACATCACGCAGAAGATGCGGAGTGTTGTTAAGCCACTCGGCCTATTAGTACCGGTCGACTCCACCCCTCACAAGGCTTCCATCTCCGGCCTATCAACCCAGTCGTCTACTGGGAGCCTTACCCCACCCGAAAGTGGGAGGGAGACCTCATCTCGAGGAAGGCTTCCCGCTTAGATGCTTTCAGCGGTTATCCCTACCGAACGTAGCCAACCAGCCATGCCCCTGGCGGGACAACTGGCACACCAGAGGTTCGTCCGTCCCGGTCCTCTCGTACTAGGGACAGATCCTCTCAAGTCTCCTGCGCGCGCAGCGGATAGGGACCGAACTGTCTCGCGACGTTCTAAACCCAGCTCGCGTGCCGCTTTAATGGGCGAACAGCCCAACCCTTGGGACCTACTCCAGCCCCAGGATGCGACGAGCCGACATCGAGGTGCCAAACCATCCCGTCGATATGGACTCTTGGGGAAGATCAGCCTGTTATCCCCGGGGTACCTTTTAGCCGTTGAGCGACATCCCTTCCACACGGAGATGCCGGATCACTAGGCCCTGCTTTCGCACCTGCTCGACATGTCTGTCTCACAGTCAAGCTCCCTTGTGCCCTTGCACTCGACACCTGATGACCAACCAGGCTGAGGGAACCTTTGGGCGCCTCCGTTACCTTTTGGGAGGCAACCGCCCCAGTTAAACTACCCACCAGGCACTGTCCCCCACCCCGATCAGGGGCGCGGGTTAGACGCTCGAAACGACCAGAGTGGTATTTCACCAACGACTCCACCCGAACTAGCGTCCGAGCTTCACAGTCTCCCACCTATCCTACACAAGACGCTCCCAACGCCAATACCAAGCTATAGTGAAGGTCCCGGGGTCTTTCCGTCCTGCTGCGCGAAACGAGCATCTTTACTCGTACTGCAATTTCGCCGGGCCTGTGGTTGAGACAGCGGGGAAGTCGTTACGCCATTCGTGCAGGTCGGAACTTACCCGACAAGGAATTTCGCTACCTTAGGATGGTTATAGTTACCACCGCCGTTTACCGGCGCTTAGATTCTCAGCTTCACCCTTACGGGCTGACCGGTCCTCTTAACGTTCCGGCACCGGGCAGGCGTCAGTCCGTATACAGCGTCTTACGACTTCGCACGGACCTGTGTTTTTAGTAAACAGTCGCTTCCCCCTGGCCACTGCGACCGCCCCCAGCTCCCACCGCGAAGGCGTTCACCGGAAGCGGCCCCCCTTCTCCCAAAGTTACGGGGGCAATTTGCCGAGTTCCTTAACCACAGTTCACCCGAACGCCTCGGTATTCTCTACCTGACCACCTGAGTCGGTTTAGGGTACGGGCCGCCGGCACACTCGCTAGAGGCTTTTCTCGGCAGCATGGGATCACTCACTTCACCTAAAACGGCTCGGCATCACATCTCACCCTGTGCGCGCGACGGATTTGCCTATCGCGCGGGCTACATGCTTACCCCAGGACGACCACCGCCTGGGCTGAGCTACCCTCCTGCGTCACCCCATCGCTTACCTACTACCCCCTCGGGTCCCAGCCTCCCCCGCGCACGGGCCCGAAGGCCCGAACGAAGGATCGGGTGGTCAGCATCAGAGGGTTCGATATTGGCGCGTGCCCGCGGGTACGGGAATATCAACCCGTTATCCATCGACTACGCCCATCGGCCTCGCCTTAGGCCCCGACTTACCCTGGGCGGAAAAGCCTGCCCCAGGAACCCTTGGTCAATCGGCGCGCACGTTTCTCACGTGCGAATCGCTACTCATGCCTGCATTCTCACTCCGGCAACCTCCACACCAGGTTCACACCGATGCTTCACCGGCTTGCCGGACGCTCCCCTACCCACCCACACCATAAGGCGCGGATGCCACGGTTTCGGCGGTGTGCTTGAGCCCCGCTACATTGTCGGCGCGGAATCACTTGACCAGTGAGCTATTACGCACTCTTTCAAGGATGGCTGCTTCTAAGCCAACCTCCTGGTTGTCACGGCAACTCCACATCCTTTACCACTTAGCACACGCTTAGGGGCCTTAACCGATGATCTGGGCTGTTTCCCTCTCGACTACGAAGCTTATCCCCCGCAGTCTCACTGCCGCGCTTCACTTACCGGCATTCGGAGTTTGGCTGACTTCGGTAACCCGGTAAGGCCCCTAGGCCATCCAGTAGCTCTACCTCCGGCAAGAAACACGCGACGCTGCACCTAAATGCATTTCGGGGAGAACCAGCTATCACGGAGTTTGATTGGCCTTTCACCCCTAACCACAGGTCATCCCCCAGGTTTTCAACCCTGGTGGGTTCGGGCCTCCACACCGTCTTACCGGCGCTTCACCCTGCCCATGGCTAGATCACTCCGCTTCGGGTCTACAGCATGCGACTAAAACGCCCTCTTCAGACTCGCTTTCGCTACGGCTACCCGACACCGGTTAACCTCGCCACACACCATAACTCGCAGGCTCATTCTTCAAAAGGCACGCCATCACCAACCCCCAAAGGGGCCGACGGCTCTGACGGCTTGTAGGCACACGGTTTCAGGTACTATTTCACGACCCCTCACCGGGGCACTTTTCACCTTTCCCTCACGGTACTCGTGCACTATCGGTCACCAGGAAGTATTCAGCCTTACCACGTGGTCGTGGCAGATTCACACGAGATTTCACGGGCCCCGTGCTACTCGGGAAAACACCCCAAGGAGACACCACGATTTCGTCTACCGGACTCTCACCGTCTACGGTCGGCCATCCCAGACCCTTCGACTACCGCGATGTTTTATGACTCCCCGTCGGACTGGTAGACCCGACCGGATGCTCCCACAACCCCGCACACGCAACCCCTACCAGGTATCACACGCGCACGGTTTAGGCTCCTCCGCTTTCGCTCACCACTACTCACGGAATCACTCTTGTTTTCTCTTCCAGCGGGTACTGAGATGTTTCACTTCCCCGCGTTCCCACCAACCGCCCTATACATTCAGACGGCGGCGACACCCCATGACGGGTGCCAGGTTTCCCCATTCGGAAATCCCCGGATCGGCGCCTGGTTGCCGGCTCCCCGAGGCATATCGCAGGCTCCCACGTCCTTCATCGGCTCCTGATGCCAAGGCATCCACCGTGTGCCCTTAAAAACTTAACAACAATGACCACAAATCAGCGATCAAAGATGCTCGCGTCCACTATGCAGTTCACAAAAAACAACCAGCGACCACACCACACCCCGACAAGGGCGGGCCACGGCCCCGCAACAACCAGAAGAAACCAACCCCACCCCTCCCCCGACACCCCACCTCCCGCCAAACAGCGGAAGAACAGAACGACGAAGAGAGACATCTCATCGGACCGGCCGCCGAACAACACCCCCGAACACGAGGGGCATCCGACGGCCCGAGGCCGAAAAGACCGGGTCCGTTTCCTCAGGACCCAACAGTGTGTCCAACCCACCAGACCCCCGAACAACCGGAGGTTCCACACCCCGCACCCCCACCCCGCGAAAGGGGAGGCGATGCGCGACCCCGCCCCCGCAAAGGGGGATGGGGCGGCCACCTCCGCGCGAGGCGGGGGTGGCGGATAGTACTGACCGGACCCGAACGGTCCGGTGGGTTGAGTAGCCAGTGCTCCACGGTTCCATGAGCTCCCGACCCGGAGAACACGCGTCTCCGACGGCCGAGGCCTCTGCACCCTCACGCGATCCCCCGCACGCCCTCCCACCCGACCCGCCGCGAACGACGGGGGGAACGGGAGGAACACGAGGAGGAAGGCCAGGGGTGGAGGTGCTCCTTAGAAAGGAGGTGATCCAGCCGCACCTTCCGGTACGGCTACCTTGTTACGACTTCGTCCCAATCGCCGGCCCCACCTTCGACCGCTCCCCCCACAAGTGGTTGGGCCACGGGCTTCGGGTGTTGCCGACTTTCGTGACGTGACGGGCGGTGTGTACAAGGCCCGGGAACGTATTCACCGCAGCGTTGCTGATCTGCGATTACTAGCGACTCCGACTTCACGAAGTCGAGTTGCAGACTTCGATCCGAACTGAGACCGGCTTTTAGGGATTCGCTCCACCTCACGGTATCGCAGCCCTCTGTACCGGCCATTGTAGCATGTTTGCAGCCCAAGACATAAGGGGCATGATGACTTGACGTCATCCCCACCTTCCTCCGAGTTGACCCCGGCGGTCTCCCATGAGTCCCCACCATCACGTGCTGGCAACATGGAACGAGGGTTGCGCTCGTTGCGGGACTTAACCCAACATCTCACGACACGAGCTGACGACAGCCATGCACCACCTGTCACCGGCCCAAAAGGACCCCGTATCTCTACGAGTTTTCCGGCGATGTCAAGCCTTGGTAAGGTTCTTCGCGTTGCGTCGAATTAAGCAACATGCTCCGCCGCTTGTGCGGGCCCCCGTCAATTCCTTTGAGTTTTAGCCTTGCGGCCGTACTCCCCAGGCGGGGCGCTTAATGCGTTAGCTACGGCGCGGAACCCGTGGAAGAGCCCCACACCTAGCGCCCAACGTTTACGGCGTGGACTACCAGGGTATCTAATCCTGTTCGCTCCCCACGCTTTCGCTCCTCAGCGTCAGTACAGGCCCAGAGAACCGCCTTCGCCACCGGTGTTCCTCCCGATATCTGCGCATTTCACCGCTACACCGGGAATTCCGTTCTCCCCTACCTGCCTCTAGCCTGCCCGTATCCACCGCAGACCCACGGTTGAGCCGTGGGCTTTCACGACGGACGCGACAGGCCGCCTACGAGCTCTTTACGCCCAATAATTCCGGACAACGCTTGCGCCCTACGTATTACCGCGGCTGCTGGCACGTAGTTAGCCGGCGCTTCTTCCCCACCTACCGTCTGGTTTCGTCGGTGGTGAAAGAGGTTTACAACCCGAAGGCCTTCATCCCCCACGCGGCGTCGCTGCGTCAGGCTTTCGCCCATTGCGCAATATTCCCCACTGCTGCCTCCCGTAGGAGTCTGGGCCGTGTCTCAGTCCCAGTGTGGCCGGTCGCCCTCTCAGGCCGGCTACCCGTCGTCGCCTTGGTAGGCCATCACCCCACCAACAAGCTGATAGGCCGCGAGCCCATCCCCGACCGAAGAACTTTCCACCACCACCCATGCGAGTGGAGGTCGTATCCGGTATTAGACCCGGTTTCCCAGGCTTATCCCGAAGTCGGGGGCAGGTTGCTCACGTGTTACTCACCCGTTCGCCGCTCGAGTACCCCGAAGGGCCTTTCCGCTCGACTTGCATGTGTTAAGCACGCCGCCAGCGTTCGTCCTGAGCCAGGATCAAACTCTCCATCAAGGCCCAACGACCCCACCCCCCACCAAAAACAGCGGAGAAACGAGGCCAAAACCCTGGGAAACAATCCCGGCAAAACCACACCCCGAACAACCCCCCAAAAAAGGGGCCCCGGGATGCGCATTGCCTCAAAGAAATTCCTCTATGACGAGGAAACAACAACCCCCCACAACAGGAGGCTGTCACAAGGCACTGGCTTTTAACACACTGTTGAGTTCTCAAGAAACGGACACCCACCTCGGACACCCTGCCTGATCAGGCAGGTCCCCGTGGGGCAACCCTTCTAACTTACCAGGATCTTCGCTGCTGTCAACCCCGAGATCTGGATGATCTTGGTTTGTCGGCTGCGCGCCCAGTCCACGACGATCAACGTTGCACTTCCGTGCCCGTACGATCCGCTGTGGACTCCCTCGGGCCGGCCACCTCGCGGTGTCCTGCATCCCGTCTGGGCTGTCCCCTCCAGCTTACCCCCGTTCGGAGCGAGCTTCGAACGGTTTTCGCCGGAAGGTTCCCCCGAGGCCGTCCGCCTCTCGGCGTCCCGCATCCCCTTGGGGCACGTGAACTCTAAGCAAGATCGCATTACCCGTCAAATTCAAGATCGAACGTCCCGATCCGAGTTCCCCGGGGCAGTCGCGGACCGACGCGAAGGGCGCCGACGACCCGGAGCGATCAACGCTCCCCCGTGGTCCCCCCGCCGTAGATCCCCATCGACACGACACATTCACCCCCGCTCCCAGATCTCGGCCCACGCCGGAGCCCCACCGATGCCCAGGATCCGAGGCCTCACACCTCGAACACCCGCTCCCCCACGAGCCGGCCGGCCCTGACTCACATCGATCCAGTTCAGAAGGCGGTGAGAGGGTGTCAGCCATGCATGACCTTTCCCCGAAGTCGATAGCCGGAGTCGACGTCATCCCCCTGTGCGACGCGGTCGGCCCCATGGGCGAGTCCTTGCGCAAGCCACTGGACGAGACGTTCCCGGGGGCATCCCCAACGGTGTGGGAGCACCTGTGCGCGCACGCACCCGAGGCGTACGGCCTCCAGGGCGAGTGGGTGCTGCACTTCCACTGCTTCCTGTTGCGGATCCCGTCCGGCCCCACCGTGCTGGTGGACACCGGCCTCGGTGGTACCGACTCCCCCGCGTCCAGTTGGGCACCCGTACCAGGCGGGCTCGGTGACGTCCTGGCGTCGGCCGGGGTGGCGGCGACGGACGTGGACGTCGTGGTCCTCACCCACTTGCACAGCGACCATGCCAGCGGCGCCGTTCAGGAGGGCATGCCGGCGTTCCCCAACGCCAGGTACGTGGTGCAACGGCGAGAGCTCGACTGGCTCAGGGGGAAGGTCCACGACCCGGTGAACGAGCGGATCGTGCGTCCGCTGAGGGAGGCGGGGTCCCTTGACGCCGCGGAGGGCCGGAAGACGCTGGCCGACCACGTGGAACTCGTCCCGACCCCCGGGCACACCCCCGGACACCAGTCGGTGGTGGTGGACGACCACCGCCTGGTGGTGTCGGGCGACGTCGTCCTCCATCCCGTGCACCTGGCCGACGAGATGGCGACGTACGTGTACGACGAGAATCCCGGCGCTGCGGCGATCACGCGCGCGGAGCTGCTGCGGCGGATCAGGGAGCGTGACGGGCTGCTCGCCGCGCCGCATCTCCCGTCGCCCTTCGTACGCCCCTGAGCGGAGGACGAGAACGGACGAGGGACCGGCGGATGTCCGCCGGCCCCTCGTGATCGTGGAGCTATGGGGATTCGAACCCCAGACCTCCTCCATGCCATGGAGGCGCGCTACCAACTGCGCCATAGCCCCGTGCTCGCCCGGGGAAATCCAGGATCTCCGACCGGCCAGGGAAGAGCTTAGTGCACAACGCGGGTGGATCCGCACAGCGGGCCGTTCCGGCAGGGTGGAGCGGGGTCGGGGCCCGTGATCGCGGCGGCCGAGTGGAGCCGATCCGGCATGACACGACCGGACGCTCACGATATGCGGGATCATTGACCGGCCTTGACCTGTGTACGGCGTCCTGTCGGCCCCCCGGAGGTGCTGCGCCATGCGGCGGCTGATCATCACGGCCCTGATGCTGCCGGGCTCGTTCTCGCTCTCGCTGTGGACCGGTTACGGGCCGGCCGACGACTGGGTGCACAACTGCCAGGTCCGTCAGCAGTACCTGGACCACCTGGACGCCATGAAGGTGGAGATCTACCGACTCCGCGTGCAGGGCCGCCCCGAGCAGGAGATCGCCCGGACCATGGTGCCGCGCCGCAACCAGGCCAAGGCGCTGGTCCGCACCAAGATGAAACGCCGCCAGGTCCGCAAACTGGAAGAGCGCAACATCGCGAGGTACGGCGACCCGCTAGGCCCGTCGGTCGCATGGATGCAGGCCCAGCACGGCGGCAACTGGCACGACATCGTGGAGTCCACCACCGACTCCAACGAGCTCTACAACCTGTCCTGCGTGTTCTGGTTCGACTTCTAACAGCGACCGTCGCCGCCCCCCACGTCCCCCAGCCCCACAAAACCGACTGCGCGAGGGCATACGCCCCCGCACAGCACCACCCCATCCGCCCGCACACCCAGCAAGGCCACCCCCGACCACTTTCCAACACCCCCGAAACCCCGGCAAAGCCGGAAATGGGGGCGTGGGGGCGGAGCCCCCACATCGGGGGTCCGGGGGTCGCCCCCCGGGGAAATGACGAGGGCCGACAGGGAAGCGACAACGTCGCGACCATGCCGGCCCCAGGCCCGAGTGGAGCTATGGGGATTCGAACCCCAGACCTCCTCCATGCCATGGAGGCGCGCTACCAACTGCGCCATAGCCCCGTGCGACTGCGTGGACGTACATCCCGCAGCGCCTCGCCAGTGTATAGGACGGGGGGCGTGGACTCGAATCGAATTTGGGGACGGTCAGAGCGGCCGCGGCGGGCGGGTGCCGGCCCGGTCGTCCTGGCCGGGGCGGTCGTCGCTGAGGACGGGCTCGGGCAGGGTGCCCGCGTTGTGCTCGACGAGCCGCCAGCCGCCGTCGCGCATCTCGGCGAGGACGGACCAGCAGCAGTTGGACAGCCCGCCGAGGCGTTCCCAGATCTCCTCGGGCAGGCCCAGCATGCCGCACATGCCGAGGCGGAGGGCGGCGCCGTGGGAGGCGACGACCAGGAGGCCGTCGGAGGGGAGCCGGTCGAGGGCGCGGTCGAGGGCCGCGGTGACCCGCTTGGCGACCTGGGGGCTGGTCTCGCCGCCGGGCGGCTGCCAGGCGGCGTGCTCGGCGGGGTAGCGTTCGCGGATCTCGGCGTTGGTGAGGCCCTCCCACTCGCCGCCGTCGCGTTCGATGAGGTCCCGGTCGTGGGCGACGGGGAGCCCGGTGAGGTCGGCGAGGGCGGCGGCGGTGTCGGCGGCGCGCCGGAGGGGGGAGGCCAGGAGCGTGGTGGGCTGCAGGGCCGCCAGCAGGCGGGCGGCGCGGGCGGCCTGGGCGACGCCGGTCTCGTCGAGGGGGATGTCGGTCTTGCCCTGGAAGCGGCGTTCGACGTTCCAGGCGGTCTGGCCGTGTCGCCAGAGCACCAGACGGCGGCTGCCGGGCTCGCGGCGGGCGCCCGTGCCCATCTCGTCAGTCACCGGCGCTCCTGTGGCCGACGGTGCGGGCGCGCTGCGCGGCGTGGGCGTTGACGCTCTCCGGCAGCGTGAGGGGAGGGCAGTCCTTCCACAGCCGCTCGAGGGCGTAGAAGGTGCGGTCCTCCTCGTGCTGGATGTGGACGATCACGTCGAGATAGTCGAGCAGCACCCAGCGGCCCTCGCGTTCGCCCTCGCGGCGCACGGGCTTGGCGTCGGCCTCCTCGCGCAAGCGCTTCTCGATCTCGTCGACGATGGCCCTGACCTGGCGGTCGCTGGGGGCGGAGCAGAGCAGGAAGGCGTCGGTGATGACCAACTGCTCGCTGACGTCGTAGGCGATGATGTCGTCGGCCAGCTTGTCGCCCGCCGCCTCGGCGGCGATTCGGACCAGCTCTGCGGCCCTGTCGGATGCGGTCACGTGCGGTCGTGATCCTCCCGTTTGGGGACGGTTCCCGGGTCTACTCTCTCACGGCCGCCGGTCCCGGCGCCGGTCCTCGCGGCGGCGCCGGGGACGGCCGTGTTCTTCCAGGTTATGGCCTCGGGAGGGCTGTCCGGCCGGGTCGCGCCGCGATCACTCTCGGTAAAGGGACCGTTTGTTGATGTACTGGACGATCCCGTCCGGGACGAGATACCAGATGGGCTCGCCGTCGCGGACGCGGGCGCGGCACTCGGTGGAGGAGATCGACAGGGCGGGCACCTCGACGAGGCTGACCCGGCCGTCCGGCAGTCCCGGGTCCTTGAGGTGGTGGCCGGGACGGGTGCAGCCGACGAAGTGGGCGAGGGTGAACATCTCCTCGGCGTTGTGCCAGGAGATCATCTTGGCGAGCGCGTCGGCGCCGGTGATGAAGAACAGCTCGGTGTCCGGCCCGTGGATCTCGCGCATGTCCCGCAGGGTGTCGATGGTGTAGGTGGAGCCGGGACGGTCGACGTCGACACGGCTCACCGAGAAGCGCGGGTTGGAGGCGGTGGCGATCACCGTCATGAGGTAGCGGTCCTCGGCGGCGGCGACCTTGCGCTCGGTCTTCTGCCAGGGCCGACCGGTGGGGACGAACACCACCTCGTCGAGCCGGAACAGGTGGGCGACCTCGCTGGCGGCCACGAGGTGGCCGTGGTGGATGGGGTCGAAGGTGCCGCCCATCACGCCGAGGCGCCGCGGGCCGCCGGCCGTGCTGCTGGTCATAGGGCCGACCCTAACGAGCGCGGCGGGGCCGTCCGCAGCCCGCCCCCGGGGCCGGAGGGGATCGTCGGCCGGCCGGATCGCGCCGTGCGCAGGGGCTTCGGGAACCCGGAGGCGGGGCGGATCGTCGGACCTAACATGCCGGACATGACGAAGAACACCCCGGATCGTGCACGCACGCGCTTCCCCGGAATCAGCTCCCGGGCCTATGAGCATCCGGCCGACCGCTCCGCCCTGGTGGCGCTGCGCTCGCTGACCGGCTTCGACACCGTCCTGCGCCGGCTCTCCGGCATGTTCAGCGAACGCGCCCTGCGGCTGATGTTCCTGGGCGGCAGCGTCCGGGTCGGCGAGGACCAGTTCCGCAACATCCACGACATGGTCCGCGACGCCGCCTACGTCCTGGACTTCGAGGAGGTCCCGGAGCTGTTCGTGGTGCAGGACCCGACGCCGAACGCGATGGCGATCGGCACCGACAAGCCGTTCATCGTGCTGAACACCGGCCTGATCGAGCTGCTCGACGACGAGGAGCTGCGGTACGTGGTGGGGCACGAGGTGGGGCACATCCTGTCCGGCCACGCGGTCTACCGGACGATGCTGCTGATCCTGACGTCGCTGGGCTCCCGGCTGGCGTGGCTGCCGCTGGGCAACATCGCGATCGGGGCGATCATCATCGGGCTGCAGGAGTGGCAGCGCAAGGCGGAGCTGTCGGCCGACCGGGCGGGGCTGCTGGCCGGCCAGGACGTCGACGCGGTGAAGCGGGCGCTGATGAAGATGGCCGGCGGCCCGCAGCTCACGGAGATGAACACCGAGGCGTTCCACCGGCAGGCCCGCGAGTACGACGCGGCGGGGGACGTGCGGGACGGGCTGCTGAAGTTCCTCAACCTGCTGCAGCGCTCGCACCCGTACGCGGTGGTGCGGTTCGCCGAGATCGACAAGTGGGCGGGAGGGGCCGAGTACCGGCGGATCCTGGAGGGCCACTACCCGCGCCGCGAGGAGGACGCCGGCGCGAAGGTGACCGACGAGATCCGCAACGCCGCCCGGGCCTACCGGGAGTCGTGGAACGAGACCGCCGATCCGTTCATCGGCAAGCTCCGGGACGTGGCGGAGGGCGCCGCCGGCCTCGCCGGCGACCTGTTCGCCCGTGCCGGCCGCCGCGGCGGCAACTCCCAGAACGACAACGACGGCTGACCCCGCCCGCGACACCGCGCAGAGCGCCCTGGGGGCCTTGGCGCTGCCGGCGCGTTCCCCCTGCTGCTGGGCCGGCATCGTGAGGGGCGGTCGTCGGCCGCCCGGGGCCTGCAGCTCGCCCGCGACATCGGGCAGGTGCAGTAGGGCCTGCCGTCGACGGTGCCGAGCCATCGAGCGGGTCGAGGAGGCGTTCGGCGGGGTCGCCGCCTGGGTCCTCGAACGCGGCACCGGGACCGGCCCGTCGCGCGATCGGCGCGCGGCTCTTCCTGAGCCCGCGCGCCCTCGGCTGTCACCTGTCGAACGCGTGCCCCGGGCTCGGCGTCACCTCACGCGGCGCGTCGGACCGCCTCGTCAGGCCCTGATCTGGCCGTCGCCGGTCACCACGTACTTGGTGGAGGTCAGCTCCGGCAGCCCCATCGGCCCGCGGGCGTGCAGCTTCTGGGTGGAGATGCCGATCTCCGCGCCGAACCCGAACTCCTCGCCGTCGGTGAACCGGGTGGAGGCGTTCACCATGATCGCCGCCGAGTCGACGGTGGCGACGAAGCGGCGGGCGGCCCGCTGCGAGTTCGTGACGATGGCCTCGGTGTGCCCGGAGCCGTAGGTGCGGATGTGCCGGGCGGCCTCGTCCAGCGAGTCGACGACGCGGGCGGCGATGTCCAGCGACAGGTACTCGGCGCGGTAGTCGTCCTCGGTGGCCTCGACCACGTCGCCCGAGTACGAGCGGACGCGCTCGTCGCCGTGCACGGTGACGCCCTCGGCCCGCAGCGCCTCCAGCGCCCGGGGCAGGAACGCGTCGGCGACGCCCTCGTGCACCAGGAGCGTCTCGGCGGCGTTGCAGACCGAGGGGCGCTGGGTCTTGGCGTTGATCAGGATGTCGATGGCCATGTCCAGGTCGGCGTCGGCGTCCACGTACACGGCGCAGTTGCCCACCCCGGTCTCGATCACCGGCACGGTGGACTCCTCCACGACCGAGTTGATCAGCGAGGCACCGCCGCGCGGGATCAGCACGTCCACCAGACCGCGCGCCCGCATCAGGTGCTTGACCGACTCGCGGGACGTGCCGGGCACGAGCTGGACGGCGTTCGCCGGGACGTCGGTGCCGCGCAGCGCGTCCTGCATCACGCGGACCAGGACGGAGTTGGACTCGTACGCCGAGGAGGAGCCCCGCAGCAGCGCCGCGTTGCCGCTCTTGAGGCACAGCGCCGCCGCGTCCACGGTGACGTTGGGCCGGCCCTCGTAGATGATGCCGACCACGCCCATCGGGACGCGGATCTGTCGCAGCTCCAGCCCGTTGGGCAGCACGGTGCCGCGCACCGTCTCCCCCACCGGGTCGGGCAGCGCGGCGACCTGGCGGACGGCGTCGGCGATGGCGGCGATCCGGCCCTCGTCCAGCGACAGCCGGTCGATCATGTACTCGGAGATGCCGTTGTCCCGGGCCCGCGCCACGTCCTGCGCGTTCACCTTGACGATCTCGGCGGCGTTCGCCACCAGCGCGTCGGCGACGGCGTGCAGCGCGGCGTCCTTGGCCGCCCGCGGCAGCGGGGCCAGCTCGGCCGCCGCCTCCCTGGCCGGTCCGGCCACCCGCAAGAAGTCCTCGCGCTCACTCATCGCCCTGCCCTTTCGTCGATCGGCCGTCGAGGATGACGAGATCGTCACGGTGGATGATCTCGCGTTCGTATTCGGGGCCCAGCTCGCGGGCCAGCCAGCGGGTGGAGCGGCCCATCAGGTCCGGGATCTCCCCCGCGTCGTAGTTCACCAGACCTCGGGCGACCACGTCTCCGTCCGGGGCGCACACGTCCACGGGATCGCCCGCGGTGAAGTCGCCCTCGACCCCGGTGACCCCGGCGGGCAGCAGCGACTTGCGCCGCCGCACCACCGCGTCGACCGCGCCCGTGTCCAGCACCAGGCGTCCCTGGCCGGTGGTGGCGTGCGCCAGCCACAGCAGCCGGGTCGACGGGCGGCGGGACTGCGGATGGAACAACGTGCCGATGGGCTCACCGGCGAGCGCGGCGGCGGCGGAGGCCGCGTTGGTGAGCACCACCGGGACGCCGGCGATCCGGGCGGCCTCGACCTTGGTCACCATGCCGCCGGTGCCGACCCTGCCGGAGCCTCCCAGCTCGATGCCCGCGAGGTCCTCGGGGCCCCGCACCTCGGCGATGCGGCGGGAGTCGGGGCGGGCGGGGTCGCCGGTGTAGAGCGAGTCCACGTCCGACAGCAGTACCACCGCGTCGGCGCGGACCAGATGCGAGACCAGCGCGGCGAGCCGGTCGTTGTCGCCGAACCGGATCTCGTCGGTGGCGACCGTGTCGTTCTCGTTGACGATCGGGACGATGCCGAGCGCGAGCAACTGCTCCAGGGTGCGCTGCGCGTTGCGGTGGTGGGCGCGGCGCATCATGTCGTCGGCGGTCAGCAGCACCTGCCCGACCCGGAGCCCGTACCGGGCGAACGAGGAGGTGTAGCGGGCGACCAGCAGCCCCTGCCCGACGCTGGCCGCGGCCTGCTGCGTCGCCAGGTCCGGCGGGCGGCGGGTCAGGCCCAGCGGGCCCAGGCCGGCGGCGATGGCGCCGGACGAGACGAACACGATCTCGCGTCCGGCCGCCCGTCCGGCGGCCAGGACGTCGACCAGCGCGTCGATCCGGTCGGCGTCGATGGTGCCCTGCGGAGTGGTCAGCGAGGACGAGCCCGCCTTGACCACCACCCGTCTGGCCTTGAGGATCGCCTCGCGGATGTCGCTCATCGGCCCCCCAGGCGGCGGTCGGTGCCGCGGGGACCCATGCCGTCGCCGCCGCCCGCCAGGATCTCCGGCTCCCAGTCGAAGACCACCGCGTCCTCCTCGGTGCCGATCATGACGGTGGCGCCGCGCTCGGCGCCGGCCTCCGCCAACGCCTCCTCCACGCCGAGCCGGGCCAGCCGGTCGGCCAGATAGCCCACCGCCTCCTCGTTGCCGAAGTCGGTCTGCCGCAGCCAGCGGCGCGGCTTGTCGCCCCCGACGAGGAAGGTGTTGTCGCCCAGCGCCTTGACGGCGAAGTCGGCCGCCCCGCCGACCGGCTCGGGACGGATCACCAGTCGGGTCGGCTCCGGCGTCGGCAGCGTGGCCCGGTGGGCCGCGACCATCTCCGCCATCGCGAACGACAGCTCCCGCAGCCCCTCGTGGGAGGCCGCCGACACCTCGAAGACCCGCATCCCGCGCTTCTCGAACTCGGGGCGCACGAGGTCGGCGATGCCCCGGCCGTCCGGGACGTCGATCTTGTTCAGCACCACCAGCCGGGGCCGCCCGGACAGTGGTCGCTCGTCGTCCAGCGCCCGGTCGTAGGCGCGCAGCTCGGCCTCGATGACCTCGAAGTCGCTGACCGGGTCGCGCCCGGGCTCGGGGGTGGCGCAGTCCAGCACGTGCACCAGGGTCGAGGACCGCTCGATGTGGCGGAGGAACGCCAGGCCCAGGCCGCGCCCCTCGCTGGCGCCCTCGATCAGACCCGGCACGTCGGCGACGGTGAACGTCACGTCCCCGGCGGCGACCACGCCCAGGTTGGGGGTCAGCGTCGTGAACGGATAGTCGGCGATCTTGGGCCGGGCCGCCGAGAGCGCCGCGATCAGCGACGACTTGCCCGCGCTGGGGAACCCGACCAGCGCCACGTCCGCGACGCTCTTGAGCTCCAGCACGATCTCGCGGGCCTCGCCCTCCTCGCCCAGCAGCGCGAACCCGGGAGCCTTGCGCTTGGCGGACGCGAGCGCCGCGTTGCCCAGCCCGCCCCGGCCGCCCTGCGCGACGACGAAGCGGGTGCCCTCCCCCACGAGGTCGGCCATGACCTCGCCGCCCGCGGTCAGCACCACGGTGCCGTCCGGAACGGTGAGCAGCACGTCGTCGCCGTCGGCCCCGTTGCGGTTGGAGCCCTGGCCCGGCTTGCCGTTGCCGGCCCTGCGGTGGGGGCGGCGGTGGTAGTCGAGCAGGCTGGCGGTGTTGGCGTCCACCTGGAGGATCACGTCCCCGCCCCGACCGCCGTTGCCGCCGTCGGGGCCGCCGAGCGGCCTGAACTTCTCCCGGTGGACGGAGGCGCAGCCATGCCCGCCGTTGCCCGCCGCGATGTGCAGCACCACCCGGTCCACGAACTGTGCGCCGGCGGCCATGGGGGTCTCCCTCGGTGATCATTCACTGATCGTTCGGTGACAAAGACAGAGGGCGGACCGAACGGTCCGCCCTCTGGATAACGCTCTGGTGCAGGCGGTTTACTCCGCCGGCGGGACGATGCTCACGGCCTTGCGGCCCCGGTAGCGGCCGAACTCGACCGTTCCGGCGATCAGCGCGAACAGCGTGTCGTCGCCGCCGCGGCCGACGTTGAGGCCGGGGTGGAAGTGGGTGCCGCGCTGGCGGACGATGATCTCGCCGGCGTTCACGACCTGTCCGCCGAACCGCTTGACGCCGAGCCGCTGCGCGTTGGAGTCACGGCCGTTCCGGCTGGACGAGGCGCCCTTCTTGTGTGCCATCGGTCTACCTCCTCTACTTGCCGGACGTGATGCCGGTGACCTTGACGCGGGTGTACGGCTGGCGGTGACCCATCCGGCGCTTGTACCCGGTCTTGTTCCGGTAGTGCATGATGTTGATCTTCGGGCCCTTCTCGGCGCCGAGGACCTCTGCGGTGATCTCGTACTTCGCCAGCTCGGCCGGGGAGCTCACCACCGTGTCGCCGTCGACGACCAGAACGGCCGGGAAGGTGACGGTCGAGCCGACCTCGTCCTTCAACCGGTCGACGGTGAGCACGTCACCCTCGGCCACTTTTTCCTGCCTGCCGCCTGCGCG
The DNA here is from genome assembly GCF_003386555.1 of Thermomonospora umbrina. GTDB lineage: Bacteria > Actinomycetota > Actinomycetes > Streptosporangiales > Streptosporangiaceae > Thermomonospora > Thermomonospora umbrina. Next base: position 1,101,443 of record NZ_QTTT01000001.1, read on the forward strand.
GACGATCGCGTACACCGCGAAACCCTTCGTTGGCGCGTGCTCACGGAGTGAACCGCTCCCACGCGTGACCACCAGCCCCCGGTTGAGGGCCTACCCCCGGCTGCGACCGGAGGCGGCACGCACGGAGACTTCCGTGCGCTCTCTGCTGTCCCCGTCGAACGGGGTCGCACCCGGCACACCCGCCGCGGGTTCGCAGCCCCTGCGGAGAACCGTGTGCATGGTCCAATGGTCGCGCAAAACACGACGACGCCCATGCTACATGGGGTAAAACCCCGCCGCGAACCGAGCCGCGGGGGCGGGGACCGACCGGCCCCCGCCCCGTGCGTCTCAGCTCTCGGCGGCGGCCGGCTCGGCGACGCCGGCCTTGTCGTCGGCCCTGTCGTCGGACTTGGCGCGGGAACGGCGTGCGCGGCGGCGACGACCGGTGCCGCCGGTCGTCTCCGGCTCGCCGGTCTCGTCCGGCTCCACCGCGTCCAGGGTGGCCGGAACGGTCTCGGTCGCCTCGACGGCGGCGTCGGCGGCCTCCTCCGCGGCGTCGGCCGGGCCCTCGGCGGGCTCGTCCGGCTCGGGCGGCGGGCCCGCCTCGCGCTTGGCGACGGCGCGCCTGTCCTTGTCCTTGTCCTTATCGGTCTCGTGCCGGGCGAGCTTCTCCTCGACGGCCTTCTCGACGTCGCCCTTGCGCTTGCGGCGGCGGCCCCCGCCGGACGCGGCGGACTTGTCGGGCGTGTGATCGACCGGCGTGGTCTGCACGTGGACGCCCCGGCCGTTGCAGCACTCGCAGACCTCGGAGAACGCCTCCAGCAGGCCCTGGCCGACCCGCTTGCGCGTCATCTGCACCAGGCCCAGCGAGGTGACCTCGGCCACCTGGTGCTTGGTGCGGTCCCGCGACAGGCACTCCAGCAGCCGGCGCAGCACCAGCTCCCGGTTGCTCTCCAGCACCATGTCGATGAAGTCGATCACGATGATGCCGCCGACGTCCCGCAGCCGGAGCTGCCGCACGATCTCCTCGGCGGCCTCCAGGTTGTTGCGGGTGACGGTCTCCTCCAGGTTGCCGCCCTGGCCGGTGAACTTGCCGGTGTTGACGTCGACCACGGTCATCGCCTCGGTGCGGTCGATGACCAGGGAGCCGCCGCTGGGCAGCCAGACCTTGCGCTCCAGCGCCTTGGCGATCTGCTCGTCGATCCGGTACGCGCCCAGCACGTCACCGGGCCCGTCCCAGCGCTCCACGCGGTCGGCCAGGTGCGGGGCCACGTACTGGACGTACTCGGCGACCATGTCCCAGGCGTCGTCGCCGTCGACCACCAGCTTGGCGAAGTCCTCGTTGAAGATGTCGCGGACGACCCGGATGGTCAGGTCCGGCTCGCCGTGCAGCAGTGCGGGGGCGTTGGCGTTCTTGGCCTGCCGCTGGATGTGCTCCCACTGCGCGGCCAGCCGCGAGACGTCGCCCTCGAGCTCCTCCTCGGCGGCGCCCTCGGCGGCCGTCCGGACGATCACCCCGGCGTTCTCCGGCATGATCCGCTTGAGGGCCTGCTTGAGGCGGGTGCGCTCCTTGTCGGGGAGCTTGCGGCTGATGCCGGTCATCGAGCCGTCCGGCACGTACACCAGATAGCGGCCGGGCAGCGAGACCTGGCTGGTCAGCCGGGCGCCCTTGTGGCCGAGGGGGTCCTTGGTGACCTGCACCAGCACCGACTGGCCGGACCTGAGCGCCGACTCGATGCGGCGCGGCTGACCGACCAGCCCGGCGACGTCCCAGTTGACCTCGCCCGCGTACAGGACGGCGTTGCGGCCCTTGCCGATGTCGACGAACGCCGCCTCCATCGACGGCAGCACGTTCTGCACCTTGCCGAGGTAGACGTTGCCCACGTACGACTGGTGGGTGGCGCGGTCCACGTAGTGCTCGACGAGGACGTCGTCCTCGAGCACGGCGATCTGGGTGCGCTCGCCGAGCTGGCGGATCACCATGACCCGCTCCACCGACTCGCGGCGGGCCAGGAACTCCGACTCGGTGATCACCGGCGGACGACGGCGGCCCTGCTCGCGGCCCTCGCGGCGGCGCTGCTTCTTGGCCTCCAGCCGGGTCGAGCCCTTGACGGACTGGACCTCGTCGGCGACGTCGCGCGCGTCGGTGAGGGCGGCCCGGCCGGAACGAACGTGCACCACGGTGTTGGGCGGGTCGTCCGGGGCCTGCTCCTCGCCCTCGGCCACGCCGGTACGACGGCGGCGGCGACGACGGCGACGGCTGGTGGCCCCGCCCTCGTCGGCGTCCTCGGTCTCGTCGGCCTGTTCGGCGGCCTCCTCGGCCGGCTCCGCCGCGGCGTCGTCGGCCTTGGCCCTGTCGGCCTTGCCGCGCCTGCGGGTGCGGGTGGACCTGGCGGGCGCGGCCTCCTCGACCGGCTCGGCGGCCTCGGCGGCGGGCTCCTCGTCGGCCTCGTCCTCACCCTCGCCGGTCTCGCGACGGTCGGCCTTGCCGCGGCCGCGTCCGCCCCGACGGCGACGGCGACGGGGGCGGTCGCCGCCCTCCTCGTCCTCGTCCTCGAGGTCGACGGGCTCGATGTCCTCCGACTCGTCCTCCACGGCGGCGTGCTTGGGCGGCGCCTCGGCCTTGGGGGCGGGCTGCGGCGGCTGGAACACGACCATGGGGGGCTGGAACGTCACGGTGGGGACGCCGGGCGCCTCGGCGTCGGCCGGGACCTCCAGCGTGGGCGCGGCCGGGACCTCGGGCACCGGCGGGACGGCCTCGGCCGCGCGCCGCCGGGTACGGGTGCGGGCGGGCTCGGCCCTGCCCTCCGCCTCGTCCTCGGACGCCGCGACCTCGGTCTCGGTGTCGGGGGTCTTGGCGGCGGCCTTCCTCGACCGGGAACGGGTGGCGCGCGCGGGCTTCTCGGCCGGCGCGGCCTCCTCGTCGGGGACCTCGGCGACCGGCTCCTCGACGGGCGCACCGGCCCCACGACGGGCGGCCCTACGGCCGGAACGCCCGGTCTCCTCGGCACCGGCCTCCGGCTCCTCGGCGGGAGCGCTCACCCCACGGCGCCCGGCCTTGCGGGCGGGACGCTCGGACTCCTCGGCGGCCTCCGGCTCCTCGGGAGGGGCGCTCGCGCCACGGCGGGCGACCTTCCGGGCCGGGCGCTCGGCGTCGCCGGCGGCCGCCTCCTCGGCGAGGCCGCTCGCCTGACGGCGGGACGCCGCACGCGTCGGACGCTCGGACTCCTCGGCACCGGCCTCCGGCTCCTCGGCGGGAGCGCTCACTCCACGGCGGGCCGCCTTGCGGGCGGGACGCTCGGTCTCCGGCTCCTCGGGAGGGGCGCTCGCGCCACGGCGGGCGACCTTCCGGGCCGGGCGCTCGGTGTCGCCGGCAGCCTCGGCGGGCCCGCTCGTCTGGACGCGGGGCTCCTCATCGGTCGAAGGCTCGGGCGCCGCGGCGGCGGGGGCGCTCACTCCGCGGCGTGCGACCTCATCGGTCGCGGCCCCGGTGGCGGGAGCCTCCGGCTCCTCGGCGGGTGCGCTCGCCGCGCGGCGGGCCACCTTGCGGCGGGTGGTCGCGCGGGCGGGGCGCTCGGCCGCCTGCGGGGCGGGCCCGGGCTCCGCCTCCGCGGCGGGGGGCTCGGGCGCCGCGGCGGCGGGGGGCGCGGCCGGGGTGATCACCGGGGGGGTGTCGTCGACCTCCGGGGGTGGGCCGGCCGGGCGGCTGGCGGCGCGCCGGCGGGCTCGCGCGGCGCTCGTCTCCATGGTCTCGTCGGGGTTCTCGGTGTTCGCCGAGTCGGTCTCGTTCTCATCCATGCGGGCAATCTCCCGTCGGGCTCCCGGGCGCTACCGCGTGGACCGCCTCTCGGCGGTCCGGCGCGGTGCGCCGCACGGAAGCACTCTCCGTCGTTGTCGCCGCCATCGGCCGGACCTCCTCGGTCCGGCGACGACGGCAGAAGTCGTCTCGGGCGCACCCGGCCGCCCCTGAAGGGAACGGCGGAGGGCCGTCCCCTCGAACCCGCCCCGTGCACGCACGGGACCGGCTCTATGGCCTGGTGCTGACGACGTCCGCGCTCTCGGTGCCCGCCGGCCGTGGTACGGCGCCGTGGGCCGCCATGGCGTCTTCGCCCGGCGGTGGCACGGCTTCCCGGTCGGGATCCAGCGGGTCCGCCAGCTCACCGGTGGCTTCGTCCAGGAGCCCCTGCGCCAGCCTGGTCACCAACGGTGGTGACGGCGGCGCCAGGCCGGCGACCTGTCGCAGTCCGGCGAGGACGTCGTCGGGTCGAACGGCAGGTACAGCATGCCGAACAACCATTCGAAGTATCGCAGAAGGGGCGTCGGCGGTCTCCGGGGCGCGCCGGTCCAGCCCGCAGGCGGACACTGCGGCGCGCGCGTCGAAACGCCGCCGTCCCTTCTTGGTGAGGCGTTCCACCTCGATCTCATCGGCGGCCATGAACGTGTTCACGGCCGTCTCGGCGGTGTCGGGCCGGACGCCGTCCAGCCGGATCCGCCACTCGGAGGCCTGCAACCGATCCGCGAGCGAGGTGCCGGCCGGGGCCTCGGCGACATCGACGATGTCCAGGCCCGGCGGCAGCGCCGCGTCGAGATCGGCCCGCACCCGCGCAGGGTCGCGGATGTCGGTGAGCCCCAGTTCGAGGTATTCCGCCTCGCTGGCCACCCCTGTCGGCGCCGCACCCGCGTACGAGATCTTCGGGTGGGGCGTGAATCCGGCGCTGAACGCCACAGGGATCCCGGCGCGCCGCACTGCGCGTTCCACGGCCCGGGATATGTCGCGATGGCTGGTGAACCGCAGTCTGCCGCGCTTGGCATAGCGCACGCGCAGACGCTGGATCACGGGAGCCGGTGCCGGCCCGTCCGGCCTGGGTGCCAGGGTCTCGGTCCTTCCTACTCGTGTCGAGTCGAAAACGTCTGACTACAGGGTAAGGCCCCTCCGGTCCTCTCGTACCCAGGGGTGATGTCCCGGGACGTGCGGACCGGACTGTGACCCGTACCAACTGAGACGCTCAGATGTCCCCGTCAGTTGACGGTCGAACCCTCAAACCACGTTGAGCGGCAGGAGTTTGCGTCCCGTGGGGCCGATCTGGATCTCGGTGCCCATGGTCGGGCAGACCCCGCAGTCGTAGCAGGGCGTCCAGCGGCAGTCATCGACCTCGGTCTCCTCCACGGCGTCCCGCCAGTCCTGCCAGAGCCACTCGCGGTCGAGCCCGGCGTCGAGGTGGTCCCAGGGCAGGACCTCGATCTCGTCGCGCTCACGGACCGTGTACCAGTCGACGTCGACGGGCTCGTCGGCCAGGGCCTTGTCGGCGCAGGCCCTCCACCGCTCGTAGGAGAAGTGCTCGCTCCAGCCGTCGAACCGGCCGCCGTCCTCCCAGACCGCCCGCACGATCCGCCCCACCCGGCGGTCGCCGCGCGAGAGCAGGCCCTCGATGATGGAGGGCTCGCCGTCGTGGTAGCGCAGACCGATGGCCTTGCCGTACTCGCGGTCCGAGCGCAGGGCGGCCTTGAGGGCCCGCAGCCTGCGGTCGACGGTCTCGTGATCGCACTGGGCGGCCCACTGGAACGGGGTGTGCGGCTTGGGCACGAACCCGCCGATGGACACGGTGCAGCGGATGTCGCGGCGCCCGGTGGCCTCCCGCCCCGCCCGGATGACCCGGCGGGCCATGTCGGCGATGGCGAGGACGTCCTCGTCCTCCTCGGTGGGCAGCCCGCACATGAAGTAAAGCTTGACCTGCCGCCAGCCGTTCTCGTAGGCGGTGGTGACGGTGCGGATGAGGTCGTCCTCCGACACCATCTTGTTGATGACCTTGCGCAGCCGCTCGGACCCGCCCTCGGGGGCGAAGGTCAGCCCGGAGCGACGGCCGCCGCGCGAGAACTCGTTGGCCAGCGTGATGTTGAAGGCGTCCACCCGGGTGGAGGGCAGCGACAGCGAGGTGTTGGTGCCCTCGTAGCGGTCGGCCAGGCCCTTGGCCACGTCGCCGATCTCGCTGTGGTCGGCGCTGGACAGGCTGAGCAGCCCGACCTCCTGGAAGCCGGACTCTTTGAGCCCGGTCTCCACCATGTCGCCGATGGTGGTGATCGACCGCTCCCGCACCGGACGGGTGATCATGCCCGCCTGGCAGAACCGGCAGCCCCGGGTGCAGCCGCGGAAGATCTCCACGCTGTACCGCTCGTGGACGGTCTCGGCCAGCGGGACCAGCGGCCTCTTCGGGTACGGCCAGGCGTCCAGGTCCATCACGGTGTGCTTGGCGACCCGCCACGGCACACCCGGCCGGTTGGGCGCGACCCGCCGGATGCGCCCGTCGGGCAGGTAGCTCACGTCGTAGAACCTCGGCACGTACACGCCGCCGGAGGCCGCCAGCCGCATCAGCAGCTCGTCGCGCCCGCCGGGCGAGCCCTCGGCCTTCCACTCGCGGACGACCTCGGTGATGGCCAGCGTGATCTCCTCGCCGTCGCCGAGGACGGCCGCGTCGAGGAACTCGGCGATGGGCTCGGGGTTGAACGCCGCGTGCCCGCCCGCGATCACGATCGGGTGCTCGTCGGTGCGGTCGGCCGCCTCCAGCGGGATGCCCGCCAGGTCGAGGGCCGTCAGCATGTTGGTGTAGCCCAGTTCGGTGGAGAAGCTGACCCCGAACACGTCGAACGCGGCGACCGGGCGGTGCGCGTCCACGGTGAACTGCGGGATCCCGTGCTCGCGCATCAGCGCCTCGAGGTCGGGCCACACCGAGTACGTCCGCTCGGCGAGCACCCCCTCGCGTTCGTTGAGGATCTCGTAGAGGATCGCGACGCCCTGGTTGGGGAGGCCGACCTCGTACGCGTCGGGGTACATCAGGGCCCATCGCACCTCGGCGGCGTCCCAGTCCTTGATCTGGGAGTTGAGCTCACCGCCGACGTACTGAATCGGCTTGTTGACGCTCGGGAGCAGCGGCTCCAGACGCGCGAAGAGCGATTCGACGGGCATGGAGGTCCTCCGAAAAGGGAACTGGGGAGATCAAGCTTTCAGGGTACCCGCGGATCAGGTGGGGAACGGGCGGGCGCGGAGATGGACGGCCTGCAGCAGGCCGAGGGCGATCATGTTGGCGAAGGTCGCCGAGCCGCCGTAGGACACGAACGGGAGCGGCAGGCCCGTGATGGGCATGATGCCGAGGGTCATCCCGATGTTCTCGAACGTCTGGAACGCCAGCCAGCACACCACCCCGGCGGCCACCATGGCCCCGAACGGGTCGGCGGCGCCGGTGGCGATGCGCAGGCCGCGCCACAGGACCACGCCCATCAGGACGATGATCAGGGCCGCGCCGATGAAGCCCAGCTCCTCCCCCGCCACGGTGAAGATGAAGTCGGTCTGCTGCTCGGGCACGAAGTGCCCCCCGGTCTGCTCGCCCTCGAACAGGCCCTTGCCGTCGAAGCCGCCCGAGCCGACCGCGATCCGGGCCTGCTGGGCGTTGTAGCCCGCGCCGCGCGGGTCGGCCTCCGGGTTGGCGAACGCGGTGAACCGGTCGATCTGGTACGGCTTGAGCAGCCCGAAGAACCACACCGAGAAGGCCGCCAGCAGCCCGCCCCCGAGCAGCCCGGCCAGCCAACGCTTGCGGACACCGGACATGGCCAGCATGCCCAGCACCACCGCGCCGAACACCAGCGTGGTGCCCAGGTCGGGTTGCGCCATCACCAGCACGGCGGGACCGCCGGCCAGGGCCAGGGCCAGCACCACGTCGCGGGGGCCGGGGCCGGCGTCGTTGTCGCGGGGCTCGCCGTCGCGGGGCTCGGCCAGCAGCATCGCCAGCAGCACCACCAGGCCCACCTTGGCGAACTCCGACGGCTGCACCTGGAAGCCGCCGCCCACCACGATCCACGAGTGGGAGCCGTTGATGGTCTCGCCCAGCGGCGACAGCACCGCCACCAGGCCCAGACAGGCCAGCCCGTACAGGATCGGGGCGTAGGCGCGCAGCAGCCGGTAGTCGAGCATCGCGACGACCGCGCCGAGCGTGAACCCGATGCCCAGGTTGAACAGGTGCCGTTTGAGGAACCCCTCCGGGTCCTTGCCCTGCTCGGTCAGCCCGGCGTGGGTGGCCGAGCGGACCAGCAGCGCGCCCAGCACGCACAGCGCCAGCACGGCGAGGATGAGCGCCCAGTCCAGCCGTCGCAGCGCGCCGAACCGGTCGCGCCAGGACGGCTGCGGGCCGTAGCCCGCGATCACGACGGTCCCCCGGACGCGCGGCCGACGTGCGGGCTCATGGCGCGGTGCCCCGGGCCGGGACGCCGACGGTGCCGTCGGGGCGGACGTTCGGGAGCCGCTCGGGGAGCTTCCCGTTGACCAGCGCGCCCTCCGTCTTCTTCGTCCCGTACATGGCCTCGAAGATCTCGCGGACGGCGGGCGCGGCGTACGAGCCGCCGGTGCCGGACTGGGCGATCATCGCGACCACCGCGAAGCGCGGCTTGTCCGCCGGGGCGAAGCCGGCGAACCAGGCGGTGTCCTCCTTGCCGTAGACCTCGGCGGTGCCGGTCTTGCCCGCCACCGAGACCCGTTTGAGGTCGAACCCGTTGAACGCGCCCGCCGCCGTGCCGTTCTTGGGGACCTCCGCCAGCGCCTTGCGCATGTAGGTCAGCACCTTGTCGTCGACGGGGAGCTCCGGGGCCCGGGGCGGGTCGATCTCGCGGACGACGGTGCCGTCCGGCCTCATCACCGCCATGCCGACGCGCGGCACCACCAGCTTGCCGCCGTTGGCGACCGCCGCGTACGCCCTGGCGAGCTGCAGCGGCGTGACCAGCACGTCGCCCTGGCCGATGGAGAAGTTCGCCGCGTCGCCGGCCCGCCACACGAAGCCCTCGGTGCAGTTCTCCCGGGCGATGGCCCTGAGGTAGGCGGCGCGGGAGGGGCTGGTGCGGGCCAGCTCGGGGTAGCCGCTCTTGGCGGCCTTGCAGGTGTCCTGCCGGGTGGCGTTCCAGTACGAGCGCTTCCAGCCGCGATCGGGGATGCGCCCGGACGCCTCGCTGGGCAGGTCCACCCCGGTCGGCGAGCCGAACCCGAAGTTGCGGGCCATCGTCGACATCGGGTCCTTGGGCTTCTTGACCGGCTTGGTGCCGCCGTCCCGCAGCCACTCCTCGTACGCGAACTTGTAGAAGATCGTGTCGCAGGAGACCACCAGCGCCCGGTGCAGGTTCATGCTCCCGTGCGCCTGGCCCTCGAAGTTGCGGAAGGCCCGGTCGCCGACCTTGTAGGAGCCGGGGCACGGGTAGGTGCCGTTCAAGGGGTACCCGTCGGCGATGGCGGCGGCCACCGAGGACACCTTGAACGTCGAGGCCGGCGGGAACTGACCCTGGGTGGCCCGGGAGATCAGCGGCTGGCCCTTGCCCTTGCCGAGCAGCCCCTCGTACTCGTCCTGGGAGATGCCGCCGATCCAGATCGTGGGGTCGTAGGACGGGTGGCTCGCCAGCGCCACGACCCGGCCGGTGCGCACGTCCATCACCACGGCGGCGGCCGCGTCCGCCTTGGAGCCGGCCTTGCGGGCCTTGTCGACGGCGTTCCTGAGGGCGGTCTCGGCGGCGGCCTGCACCTTCGCGTCCAGGCTGGTGATCAGCGACGACCCGGCCACCGGGGCCTGCTCGCGGGCGGTGCCGGTGACGCGGCCCTGGCTGTCGACCAGCACCTGCCGGACGCCCGGCGTTCCGCGCAGGTCGGCGTCGTACACGGCCTCCAGGCCGTCCCGGCCGATCAGGTCGACGCCGCTGTACCCGGTGACGCGCAGGCCGCGCCGCTTGTCCAGCTCCTCCTGGGTGATCGGCTGGAGGTAGCCGAGGGCCTGCGCGGCGGCGGCGCCCTCCGGTCGCGGGTACTCGCGGACGGCCTGCACCTGGGCGATCACGCCCGGGTAGTCCTCGGCGCGTTCCATGATCTGCAGGGCGCGCTTGGGGTCGACGCGGTCGTCCACCGGGATCGGCTGGTACGGGGAGCCCGGCCAGCAGGGGCGCTTGACGGTGGGCGAGCACAGCCGGATCCGCTTCTCCAGGTCGTCGCGGCGGGTGCCCAGGGTCCGCGCGAGCCGGTCGAGGACGGCCCTGCCGTCGTCGTCCTGGCGGGACAGCACGGTCTTGTCGACCGAGACGACCAGCGCCGTCCGGTTCCGCACCAACGGCCGCCCGCTGCTGTCGAGGATCATGCCCCGCACGGCGGGCACCACGATGTCCCGGATCCGGTTGTTGGCGGCGACCTCGCGATAGTGGTCGCCGTTCATCACCTGGAGGTTCCACAGGCGGCCCAGCAGGATCAGCAGCATCGAGAGCACCACGACGTGCAGGACCACCAGGCGGAAGTGCGTCTTGGGGTTCATCGTCACATCCGGGACAGCGCACGGTAGCGGGCCGCCGGCAGGTCGAACCGGTCACGGGAGCGGTCGCGTTCGAAGCGCCGCGTCACCCGCAGCACCGCCCACACCACGAACGGACTGGCGAGCACGTCGTACAGCACCTGCAGCGGCACGATCCGGCTGACGTTCTCCCAGCCCGCGCGGGGATCGCCGAGCATCATGCCCAGCCCCGCGTACAGCACGGTGCCGGCCAACGCCCCCGCCGCCACGGCCGCGAACGGCACCACCGACGAACGGTCCATCTCGTCGCTGGCCAGCCCGCAGACATAGCCGATCAGGCAGTACACCAGCGCGTACCGGCCGATGGTGTGGTCGGCGGGCGGGATGATGTCGGCGGCCAGCCCGGCGCCGAACCCGGACACCAGCCCGATCAGGGAGCCGCCGGTCAACGCCAGCGCCACGACGGTCAGCAGCACCAGGTCGGGTGTCACGGCGCCGGGCAGCGGCAGCCGGTTGGCCACCGACACCTGCAGCACCAGCGCCACCACGATCGCGACCGCCGCGGTCAGATTGCGCCCGGCCGGCGACACGTCGGCTGTACTCAGCACGTTCAGTCCCTCGCGTTCGGCGTCCGGTCGCGCCGCGGCGACCTGGACGATGTGGCCTTGGGCGACTTCGACGATCGCGGTCGTCGGGTCGCGGACGGGGTCAGCGTCGGGGCGGGCCCGGGCGCCAGCGCCGGTGTCGGCGACGGCTTCGGCTTGGGCGGCAGCACGGCGTCGCGCGGGTCGGACTTGGGCGGCGCGACGACGACGCCGACCACGTCGAGCGTGGTGAACCGCACGAACGGCCGGACGTAGGCGGTGCGGGTCAGCGAGCCGTGCGCCTGCTCGACGCGCTCGACCGTGCCGATCGGCACACCCGGCACGTACGGGCGCTCGCCCTGCGAGCCCAGCGTCACCAGCCGCTGGCCCGGCCGCATCGGGGCGTTGGCGTTGAGGAGCTGGAAGCGCAGCGGGGTCGCGCCCCGGTTGCCGAGGCCGCGGCGGCCCGCGCCCTGCACCACGCCGATCTCCTTGGAGTCCTCCAGCCGGGAACCGACCGTGGAGGCCGCGTCGGTGGCCAGCAGCACCGTCGCGGTGGCGGGACCGACCCGGGTCACCCGGCCGACCAGCCCGTCGGCGGTCATCACCGTCATGTCGGGGCGGACGCCGCTGCGGCTGCCCGCGTCGATGGTGACGGTGTCCTCCAGGCCCTGGCCGGCGGAGATCACCTGGGCCGGGACGACCTTGTAGCCGCCCAGTCCGGCCGAGCCCAGCAGCCGGTCCAGTTGCGCGGCCCGGTCGGCGTCCATCCGGCGGGCGCGCAACTGCTCGCGCAGCCGCTGGTTCTCCCGCTCCAGCCGGTCGGCGCGGCGTCGTTCGCCGGGCGCGTCGGTGATGGCGTCGAACACGTTGCCGACGGGCCGGACCACCGACGCCGACAGTTGCTCGATCGGGCCGAACACCGCCTCGCCGGCGCCGCGCAGCCCGCGCAGCGGCGAGTCCTCGCCGCCGCGGTAGTCGATGGTGATCAGCGCCAGCGCGATGGTCAGCAGAATGCTGAGCATCACGCGGGTGCGCCGGGTGTCTCTCACCCCCGACCTCCCCACTGTGTCGCGGTCGCCGTCGACCGTTCACGGCCGACGTGCGGCGACCTTGCGTACTCCGTTCCGTGCAGCGGGGGCGTTCGTCTAGTGCCTGGGTTCGGGGACGAGGACCTCGCGCAGCGCCTCGAAGTCCTCCACGCACTTGCCGGTGCCGAGCACCACCGAGTCCAGCGGGTTGTCGACGAGGTGGATCGGCATGCCGGTCTCCTCGCGCAGCCGCTCGTCGAGGTTCTTCAACAGGGCGCCGCCGCCGGTCAGCGCGATGCCTCGGTCCATGATGTCGCCGGACAGCTCCGGCGGGCACTTGTCGAGCGTGGTCTTGACCGCGTCGACGATGGCGTTGACGGGCTCCTCGATGGCGCGGCGGACCTCCTCGGCGGAGATCACCACGGTCTTGGGCAGCCCGCTGACCAGGTCGCGGCCGCGGATCTCGGCGTGCGGCTCGTCCTCGCCGGCCGGGTAGGCCGACCCGATGGCCATCTTGATCTCCTCGGCGGTGCGCTCCCCCAGCATCAGGGAGTACTCCTTCTTGGAGAACGAGATCACCGCCTGGTCCAGCTCGTCGCCGCCGACCCGCACCGACTGGCTGGTCACGATGCCGCCGAGGGAGATGATCGCCACCTCGGTGGTGCCGCCGCCGATGTCGACCACCATGTTGCCGGTGGGCTCGTACACCGGCAGGCCGGCGCCGATTGCGGCGGCCATCGGCTCCTCGATGATGTAGACGCGCCGGGCGCCCGCCTGGTAGCCGGCCTCCTTGACGGCGCGCTGCTCCACCCCGGTGATGCCGCTGGGCACCGCCACCACGATGCGCGGCTTGGCGAAGTGCCGCCGCTTGTGGACCTTCTGGATGAAGTAGCGCAGCATCCGCTCGGTCACGTCGAAGTCGGCGATCACGCCGTCCTTGAGCGGACGGACGGCCACGATGTTGCCGGGTGTGCGGCCGATCATGCGCTTGGCCTCGATGCCGACGGCGTGGATCTTGCCGGTGTTGGTGTTGATCGCCACCACGGAGGGCTCGTTGAGCACGATGCCGCGTCCTCGCACGTACACGAGCGTGTTCGCCGTACCCAGGTCGACCGCCATGTCCCGGCCGAGAAACGACAGCTTGTTACCCATGAAGAAAGGGAGCCCTCTCAATACTGGCGGACGTGCAGAGCGGCATACCCATGGTAACGCGCCGCATGCCGACGAGGCAGACGGGACACCCGCCGGTCCATACCGGAATAATCGCCGATGACCAGCAGAATTTCACGTCGACACGCGCTGTGCCCATGGTCGGGGCTCGAGCCGCGACCATGGGCACACGTGATCCGAGGGGCGGTCAGCCCAGGTCGGGGAAGAAGATCTTGATCTCGCGGGCGGCGGACTCGGGCGAGTCGGAGCCGTGCACGATGTTCTCGCCGATCTCCAGGGCGTGGTCGCCGCGGATGGTGCCGGGGGTGGCCTTGACCGGGTCGGTGGCGCCGGCCAGGGCGCGGAACGCCTCGATGGCGCGGGGGCCCTCGACGACCAGCGCGACCAGGGGACCGCCGGTGATGAAGTCGACCAGCTCGCCGAAGAACGGGCGCTCGCGGTGCTCGGCGTAGTGGTCCTCGGCGGTCTCGCGCGACAGCGTGCGCAGCTCCAGCGCGACCAGGCTCAGGCCCTTGCGCTCGATCCGCGAGATGACCTCGCCCACCACACCGCGACGGACGCCGTCGGGCTTGACCAGGACAAGAGTGCGCTCGGACACGACAGGGATCTCCTCATGAGGTCGGGGTTCAGACGCGGATGCGCCCAGGGGACGGCGTGCGATCACCGCTGCGCGCGAAGCCTACCCGGAACCCCGACCTGCGGCTTGCCTCGGACGATTCCGCCGTCCGGTGGCGCCGTGCGCGCCGTGCGGGGCGGCCAGTCGGGCGACCACGCCGAGCAGCAGCACGCTGAGGACGCCGGCGGCGATGAGCCACACCCGGTAGCCGGAGGTGAGGCCGTACAGCAGTTGCTCCTGCGTGGTGATCAGGCCGAGCCGGCGCAGTTGCAGGGACTGCAGCGACGAGACCGCGATCTGGCCGGTCAGGACGGCCGGCAGGCAGAGCGTCAGCCCGAACAGCGCCGCGCCGGGCCCGGCGTCCCGCAGCGAGGCGGCCAGCGCCAGGCCCAGGCCCCCGCCCAGCAGCACGGGAGGGACGGCCAGCAGCCAGTGCGCCGAGCCCGCGTCCACGGTGAGGAACAGCAGCACGGCGATGATCGCCAGCCCGTGGCCCGCGGCGACCACGCCGCGGGCGCCCCGGTGGGCCAGGCGCACGGACGCCAGCGCCCCGAGGACGGAGGCCGCCCCACCGCACGCGAACGGCCAGAGCGGAATGTCCTGCGGCCCGTGCGTGGCACCCAGCAGACCGGTCAGGGGCGCGGCCACCGGGAAGGCCAGCAGGCCCAGGGCGAGGAAGGCGACCGCCGACCCGAAGGGGCTGCCGGTGTCGCGGTCGCGGCTGCCCACCAGCGCCAGCCCCAGCAGCGCGGCGAACGCCAGGCCCGCGACCAGGAGCTGGGTCTCCGGCCGCCAGCCGTACGTGGAGATGACCGCCAGCGCGGCGAAACCCGCCGCCGGGGCGAGCGGCAGCAGCAGTTGGGTCCGCTCGGTGTGCCGCATGGTGGGGAGCGTGCTGCGCGCCCGGGCCAGGACGAAGCCTCCGACGACGGCCACCGCGAGCGCGAAGGCCGTGTAGCCCGGGTACGGCTGGAGGACCTCGCGCCAGGCGTCCTCTCCGGGCGTGTCGCCGAGCGGGACGGCGCGCAGGGCCGGCGGCATCGCCATCATCAGCACGGCGGTCAGCGTGCCCGCCCAGGCCGCGGTGAACGCGGGGTTGCGACGGTCCCAGACCAGGGCCAGGGTCGCGGGCAGGATCAGGCCGGCCCCGGCGCCCTGCGCGGCCCGGGCGACCCCGGCCTGCCACACGGTGTCCACCGCCTCGACGGCCAGCGTTCCGGCGAGCACCCCGGCCACCCCGGCGACCACCACCAGGCAGGCGCGGACACGGCGGACGAGCACGGCGGCGATCGGGAGGGTGACCAGCAGGGCGGGCAGCGCCAGTCCGGCGGCCCGGATCAGCGCCAGGTCCCGGCCGCCGCCGGGACCGTGGCCCAGCGCCACCACGTACTGCATGGTGTTGGGGATCACGGCGCCGGCGACCGGCAGCGCCAGCAGGACGACGGGCCAGACGGCCACGGCGGCGAGCCGGCGAAGGCGATGCGCGCCGCGGGGCCCGTCATTTTCGGTGGACACGAAGCCCTCCCGGATATCGGCATCCACCCGACATTTCCCCGTTATCCGGAAAGTGCGCCTCTTTTGGTGTGGCGACTGTTTCGGCGGACGCCCGTGTGAACTGGACTCCGCGAAATCTAGCGTGCCCGGGCGTCGCGCACCCTGCGTCCGAGCCAAATGGCGGTGATCCAGAGGGCGCCGAAAATGGCGCCGAGAAAGAACATCGTGGCGACCATGAATCCGGAGGCCACCAACAGGACCTGGAGCACGCCGCCGACGGCCACCGCCCACGGGCGGCGCACCATCCCGGCCAGCAGCAGGCAGGCCACCGCCAGCCCGCCGCAGACCAGTCCGGCGGTGCGGCCGTCCACGTCCTGGACCGCCACCGCGACGGGGATCGCCAGCGCGATCACCACCGCCTCGCTCGCCAGCACCGCCGCCAGCAGCGAGGTCGGCTTCGGCGCCTCGCCCGGCCCGCTCATCGGGCGCCCTCCCCGCCCACGCGCAGCAGCGTGCGGGCCTCGCCCACGGTGACCACGGACCCGGTGATCAGCACCCCGGCGCCCTGGTACTCGCCGGTCTCCTCGGCCAGCTCGATCGCCCGGTCGATCGCGTCGTCCAGCCGTTCGGACACGTGGACCCGGTCGGCGCCGAAGACGCCCTCGGCCAGCTCGGCCAGCTCCGGCGGCGGCATCGAGCGGTGCGTGGAGTTGCGGGTGACGACCAGCTCGGTCAGCACCGGCTCCAACTCCTCCAGCATTCCGGTGACGTCCTTGTCGGCGGCGGCGGCCAACACCCCGACCAGCCGGGTGAAGCCGAACTCCTCCGTCACCGCCTCGACCGTGGCGGCCATGCCCATCGGGTTGTGCGCCGCGTCCAGCAGCACGGTGGGCCCGGTCCGGACGACCTCCATCCGGCCCGGCGAGGACGTCTTCGCGAAGGCCGACCGGACCAGCGCCGGATCGAGCCGCCCCTCGCCCCCCGAGTACTCCTCCCCCGCCGCGATCCGGGTGGCCGCCGCCAGGTCGCCGCCCGTCTGCGAGGGCGCCCCGCTCGCGAACGCCTCCACGGCCGCCAGCGCACAGGCGGCGTTGCCCGCCTGGTAGGCGCCGAAGAGCGGCAAGAAGATGTCGTCGTACGCGCCGTGCAGCCCCTGCATCCGGACCATCTGTCCGCCCACGGCCAGGTCACGGCCCAGCACGCCGAACTCGATGCCCTCGCGCGCCGCCGTGGCCCCCACCTCGACGACCCGGCGCAGCAGCACCTCGGCGGCGGCCAGCGGCTGCTGTGCCAGCACGGCGACGGCGCCCTCCTTGATGATCCCGGCCTTCTCCAGCGCGATGTCCTCGAGGGTGGAGCCCAGGTAACGGGTGTGGTCCAGACCGATCGGGGTGACGACGGAGACCACGCCGTCGGCGACGTTGGTGGCGTCCCAGACGCCCCCCATGCCGACCTCGACCACGGCCACGTCCACCGGGGCGTCGGCGAAGGCCGCGTACGCCATCCCCGTGAGCACCTCGAAGTACGACAGCCTCCGCTCGTGCTTGCCGTCGACCAGCTCCAGGTAGGGGGCGATGTCCTGGTGGGCGGCGACGAAGGCCTCCTCGGAGATCGGCTCCCCGTCGATCACGATGCGCTCGCGCATGGTGGTCAGGTGCGGGCTGGTGGAGAGCCCGACCCGCAGCCCCCGTTCCCGCAGCAGGGTCTCGATCATGCGGGAGGTGCTCGACTTGCCGTTGGTGCCGGTCACGTGGATCACCGGATAGGCGCGCTGGGGCTCCCCCAGCACGTCCATCAGATCCCGGATCCTGACCAGGGACGGGTCGAACTCCCACTCCACGCCACGGGCCATGATCGCGGCGACGGCGGACTGGTACTCGGTGAGCTGCGGTTCTGACACGCGCAAAGCCTACTCACCCGGCCGGGACCCCACCGCCCCGGCCGGACGCGCCCTAGGCCCTCGGAAGGGCGGCGAGCTGGGACTCCAGACGGGCGATGTCGGCCTCGGCCTGGGTCAGGCGGGCGCGGTTCTTCGCGACGACGGCCTCGGGGGCCTTGGCCATGAAGTCGGCGTTGGCGAGCTTGCGGGTCGTCTGGTCGACCTCCTTGCGCGCGGCGGCCAGGTCCTTCTCCAGGCGCTTGCGTTCGGCGGTCACGTCGATGGCGCCGGCGGTGTCGAGCCGGACGGTGACACCCTCCACCGGCAGGGACGCGGTGGCCGAGAAGCCGTCGTCGGGGACGGTCAGTCGCAGGAGGGAGCGGATGGCCTCCTCGTGCGCGCCGAGCGGGGAATCGGCGAAGTCCAGCGCCGCCGCGACCCGCTGGCCGGGCTTGAGGCCCTGGTCGGAACGGAACCGCCGGACCTCGGTCACCAGGCGCTGCAGGGACTCGATCTCGGCCTCGGCGTCCTTGCTCACCAGGGTCGGGACCGCCGTCGGCCAGGCGGCGGTGACGAGGGTGTCGGCACCGGCCAGCGAGGTCCACAGCTCCTCGGTGACGAAGGGGATCATCGGGTGCAGCAGCCGCAGCAGGCGGTCGAGCACCTCGCCGAGCACACGGCGGGTGCCGGGGGCGCGCTCGTCGCCGAGCGGGACCTTGGACAGCTCGACGTACCAGTCGCAGACCTCGTCCCACGCGAAGTGGTAGAGGGTCTCGCACGCCTTGGCGAACTCGTAGGACTCCAGGTGGCCGTCGACCTCGGCGGTGACGTTCTGCAGCCGGGACAGGATCCAGGCGTCCGTGGGGGAGAGCTCGGTGGGCAGGTCGCCGTCGAGGTTCGCGCCGTTCAGCAGGGCGAAGCGGGTGGCGTTCCACAGCTTGTTGCAGAAGTTGCGGGAGCCCTGCGCCCAGTCCTCGGCGACCGGGACGTCGCCGCCCGGGTTGGCGCCGCGCAGCAGCGTGAAGCGGGTGGCGTCCGCGCCGTACTCCTCGATCCAGTCCAGCGGGTCGACCACGTTGCCGAACGACTTGGACATCTTCTTGCCGTACTGGTCGCGCACCATGCCGTGCAGGGCGATGACCTTGAACGGCGCGACCCCGTCCATCGCGTACAGGCCGAACATCATCATCCGGGCGACCCA
Source organism: Thermomonospora umbrina (assembly GCF_003386555.1). Lineage (GTDB taxonomy): Bacteria > Actinomycetota > Actinomycetes > Streptosporangiales > Streptosporangiaceae > Thermomonospora > Thermomonospora umbrina. Next base: position 1,119,698 of record NZ_QTTT01000001.1, read on the forward strand.
GAAGAACAGGATGTCGTACCCGGTGACCAGCACGGACGTCGGGTAGAAGCGCTCCAGCTCCGGGGTGCGGTCGGGCCAGCCCAGGGTGGAGAACGGCCACAGCGCCGAGGAGAACCAGGTGTCGAGGACGTCGGTGTCCTGCGTCCAGCCCGCGGGCGGCTCCTCGTCGGGGCCGGCGCAGAACGCCTCCCCGTCCGGGCCGTACCAGACCGGGATGCGGTGGCCCCACCAGAGCTGGCGGCTGATGCACCAGTCGTGCATGTTGTCGACCCACGCGAAGTAGCGGGACGCCATCTCCGGCGGGTGGACGGCCACCCGACCGTCGCGGACGGCGTCGCCCGCGGCCCTGGCCAGCGGCTCCACCTTCACGAACCACTGGAGGGACACCCGGGGCTCGACCACGGTGGCGCAGCGCTGGCAGTGGCCGACCGCGTGCTCGTACGGCCGGACCTCCTTGACGATGCGGCCCTGCTCGCGCAGCGCGGCGACCACGGCGGGGCGCGCCTCGAAGCGGTCCAGCCCCTCGAACGGGCCGTGCACGGTGATCACGCCGCGCTCGTCCATGATCGTCAGGCTGGGCAGGTCGTGCCGGCGGCCGATCTCGAAGTCGTTGGGGTCGTGCGCCGGTGTCACCTTCACCGCGCCGGTGCCGAACGCGGGGTCCACGTGCTCGTCGGCGACGACCGGGATGCGGCGGCCGGTCAGCGGCAGCTCCACCTCGGTGCCGATCAGGTGGCGGTAGCGCTCGTCGTCGGGGTGGACGGCCACGGCGGTGTCGCCCAGCATCGTCTCGGCCCGCGTCGTGGCCACCACGATCGAGGCGTCGCCCGAGCCGTACCGGATCGAGACCAGCTCGCCCTCGCGCTCGGAGTGCTCCACCTCGATGTCCGACAGCGCCGTCAGGCAGCGCGGGCACCAGTTGATGATGCGCTCGGCGCGGTAGATCAGGCCGTCGTCGAACAGCCGCTTGAAGATGGTCCGGACGGCGCGCGCCCGCGGCTCGTCCATGGTGAACGCCTCACGGGACCAGTCCACGGCGTCGCCGAGCCGGCGCATCTGCCCGAGGATCCGGCCGCCGGACTCGGCCTTCCACTGCCAGACCTTCTCGACGAACGCCTCGCGGCCCAGGTCGTGACGGGACAGCCCCTCCTTGGCCAGCTCGCGCTCCACCACGTTCTGGGTGGCGATGCCGGCGTGGTCCATGCCGGGCAGCCAGAGCGTCTCGTACCCCTGCATGCGACGCCGTCGGGTCAGCGTGTCCTGGATCGAGTGGTCCAGCGCGTGGCCCATGTGCAGCGAGCCCGTCACGTTCGGCGGCGGGATCACGATGGTGAACGGCGGGCGCGCGGGGTCGCTCGTCGGATCGGCGGAGAACAGGCCCGCCGCCACCCAGCGCTCGTACAGTTCGCCCTCGACCTCGGCCGGTCGGTACTGGGTGGGCAGGTCGACGTCGGCGGCGGGGCGCTCCATGGGCTGTGTCACGGGCCCAGAGTCTACGGTCGCCGTGGGCCTCCGATGGCCGTGACCCGTGGACGACCCGTGGATTCCGTCCGGAACCGACCCGGCACCGCATACGTCACAATGTTCTCTGAACAGCCTCTTCGCACCCATGTCGAACCGCTCGCCGCAGCTCCCCCGTGCGGCGGGCCGAGGAGAACCGATGAGTGGTTGGAACCCCCCGCCGGGCCAAGGCGGCCCCTACGGCGGCCCGCCCGGCCCGGGTCCCCAGCCGGGATACGGCCCACCGGCGGGCGGCCCGGTGCCCCCGTACGGCCAGCAGCCCCCCGCGTACCCCCAGCACGCCCAGCACCCCCAGCAGCCGGGCTGGGGCGCGCCCGGCACCCCGCCGCCCTTCCCGCAGCCCCCGCCCCGGCGCGGCTCGGGGGCGGGCGTCGCGATCGTGCTGGTCGGCGGCGGTCTGTTCGTGCTGCTGATCCTGGTCGTCGTGGTGGTCGCGGTGGCCGTCGGCGGCGGCCCGAGCAGCATCTCCACACCCTCCTCCGCGGGCGGCCTGAGCCGCAACTACGCGGCGGAGAGCGAACTCCGCTCGCAGATCAGCCAGCAGCGTTCGCAGCTCCAGCGGTCGGCCGGCTACCGTCTCGACAGCATCGAGACCGCCGTGTACGGCGACGGCAGCCGCCGCTACCTGTTCCTCGGCGGCACCGGCGACGTGGAGAACGGCGACGACTTCGTCGGCAACTTCCGCCGGGCGGTGTCCTCCTCGTCCAGCCTCGTCAACACCTCGGTGACCGAGCTGAGCGACCCGGGCGGCGACGGGGTGGGCGTGTGCGCGGAGATCCGCTCCTCGTCCGGCTCCTACTCGGCGACCAGCGCCCTGTGCGCCTGGGCCACCGACAAGACCTTCGGCATGGTCGTCCCGGTCCCCGACTCCTCCTCGCTGTCGAGCCGGCCGAGCTTCACCTCCTATGACGTGGCCTCGACCATGCGGCTCATCCGCGACGACGTCGAGGAGTGACGCGAACGGGCCCCGCGATTTCCCGGGAGCGGCGTGACACCGGTCCCGTGACCTAGGGACGGGTCCTCCACGAAAGTCAACGGCAGGCGTTGACGCGACGGGAGGACTTCATGCGGGTGGTGGTCACCCTGGCCCGTCTCATCGCGGCCACCACCCCGGTGCTCATCGGCTGCTCCTACGCGCTGCGGCTCGACGCGCCGGAGGGCCCGTTGTGGGGACCGGGGGCCGTGGTCGGGGCGGTGTTCCCCGCGGTGGGCGCGTTCCTGCTGGCGCACCGGCCGCGGCTGTGGGCGGGCTGGCTGATCTGGGGCGGCGGGGTGGTCATCGCCGCCTACGAGGTGCTGCGCCAGATCGCCTACTGGCTCCATGCGGGAGGGCACGAGCAGGCGGCGGCCACGGTCGGGTGGAGCTACGCGTGGCTCGGCCAGTTCGGGATGTACCAGCTCCTCGGGGTGTTGTTCCTCTACCCCGACGGCCGATTGCCGTCCCCGCGCTGGAGACCGCTGCAGGTGGCGGCGGCCTGGCTTCCGCTGCTCCCCGCCCTGTACGTGGCGTTGGCGCCGAGGCCGGTCGGGCCCGGTTCGGCGCCCAATCCGTACGCCTGGGACGTGCTGGAGCCGCTGAGTCCTCTCGCGGACGCGCTGCGCAGGTCCGGATGGCTGATCCCGGTGGCGTGCGGGGGCATCGCGCTGGCCCTGCGGTACCGGAACGCGTCCCAGGACATGCGCCGTCAGATCCTTTGGGTGGCCTATCCGGGGTCCCTGCTGGCGGTGACCGAGCTGGTGGTGCCCGACACGCCCCCGTTCCGCGCCCTCCAGGCGGTGGTGCTCCTCGCGCTGCCGGTGGCGGTCGCGGTGGGCTTCATGCGGTACCGGCTCGGCGACATCGACCTGATCCTCAACCGGACCGTGGTGTACGGCCTGCTGGTCTCGTTGATCGGCGTGGTCTATTTCGGGCTGAGCGGCCTGGCCATGCTGCTGGGCCAGAACGACGACGGGCGGGCCAAGGTCGCCGGGCTGATCGGGGCCTTCACCGCCGGGGCCCTGTTCCATCCGCTGCGCAGCCGGCTGCAGCGCGCCGTGGACCGGATTCTGCGGGTGGAGCGGAACCCGTACCGGCTGGCCGACCGGCTGAGCCGCACCGTCCAGGAGGCGCCGGGCCCCTCGGAGGCGCTCGGGACGGCCGTCGCGACGGTGCGGGAGACGCTGCGCGTCCCGGGCGCGGCGGTGGAGGTCACCCGCGAGGACGGAGAGTCACGCGTGTACGCCGATGGGGATCTGGGCGAACGCCCGTACGTGGTGCCGCTGGTCTGGCAGGGCGAGCCGGTCGGGTGGATGCTGGTGGCGCGCCCCGAGACGCTGCGGCACGGCATCGACGAGAACCTGCTGGGCACCCTGGCGGTGCACCTCGCCGACGTGGCGCACGCCGTGCGGCTGACCGCCGACCTGCAACGCTCCCGGGAACGGATCCTCGCGACGCGCGAGGAGGAGCGCCGCCGCCTGCGCCGCGACCTGCACGACGGGCTCGGCCCGACGCTGGCGAGCCTGGCCATGTCCCTGGACGCCGCCCGGATCACCCTCGCCCGCGACCCCGAACGGGTGGACCCCCTGCTGGCCGAACTCCGCGAACGGATGGCCGCCACGATCGGGGAGGTCCGCGAACTCGTGTACGGGCTGCGGCCCCCCGCGTTGGACGATCTGGGCCTGGTCGCGGCGATCGACTCGATCGCCGAGGGCGCCTGCGACCGGGTGGACGTGCGGTTCGACGGCGACGCCGCCGACCTGCCCGCCGCCGTGGAGGTCGCCGCGTACCGGATCGTCCAGGAGGCGCTCACCAACATCCGGCGGCACGCGCAGGCGACGACCGCGCTGGTGCGGCTCAGCCGGACCGACGACCTGCACGTCATGGTGGCCGACTCCGGGGTGGGACTGCCCGACCCGGTGCGGGCCGGGGTGGGGCTGACCTCGATGCGGGAACGGGCCGCCGAGCTGGGCGGCTCCTTCTCGATCACGTCCAGGCCGGGCGGCGGCACCATCGTGACGGCCCGACTGCCGCTGAGCACGACCGGCGGACTCGACGACCACGCCCCGGGACGACCCGCGGGCGGACCGGACGACAGAACGGTGAGCCTGCCATGAGAGCCGACGACGTCCGCGTGATCATCGCCGACGATCATCCGATGTACCGGCAGGGCCTGCGGGCGCTGCTGGAGGCGCTGGGCGTGGGGGTGGCCGCCGAGGCGGTCAACGGACCCGAGTCGGTGCGGTTGGCGGCGGAGTTGCAGCCGGACGTGGTGGTGATGGACCTGCACATGCCCGGCGGCAACGGCATCGAGGCCACCCGCACCATCACCCGCACCAGCCCACGCATCGGCGTCCTCGTCCTCACCATGTTCAGAGACGACGACTCCGTCTTCGCCGCCATGCGCGCCGGAGCACGCGGCTACCTCCTCAAAGAATCAGGAGCCGAAGAAATCGCCCGCGCCGTCCGCGCCGTCGCCGCCGGCGAAGCCATCTACGGACCCGAAATCGCCCGCAGAGTCCTCACCTACTTCGCCGACATGCCCGACCCCAAACAAACCGCCTTCCCCGAACTCACCGACCGCGAACGAGAAGTCCTCCAACTCATCGCCCAAGGACGCAGCAACCAAGACATCGCACAAACCCTCTTCCTCTCCCCCAAAACCGTCCGCAACCACGTCTCCAACATCTTCATGAAACTCCACGTCGCCGACCGCGCCCAAGCCATCGTCCTCGCCCGCGAAGCAGGACTGGGCGGTATGTGAGGTACACCCGGTATTCCGCGAACCGTCCCTGACCTGTACGATCCTCACGATTTCGCAGTGGGGGTGCCGGTGGCGGCGAGCCGTACTCTCACGGTGGCGGTACGGCTCGGAGCAGCCGTGGCGGCCGCCGTGGTCCTCGCGGGGCTGGCGCTCCGCTTCCAGGTTCCGGGCGCGTACAGGTCGCCGCAGCCCTGGCGGCCCGAGCACGTCATGGGCCTGGTCTATCCGGCGGTGGGCGCGGTCGTGCTGCGCCGCCGGCCCCGGCTGGTCGTGGCGTGGCTGGTGTGGGCGATCGGCCTGCTCGCGGCGCTGCAGGTGGTGCTGCAGCCGCTGTCGCGCTGGGCCGTCGCCGAGGGCGCCACGGGCGCGGCGTACCTGCGCTGGGCGGCGTTCTGGATCTACCTGCTGGAGTTCCTGCCGCTGATCACGCTGCTGCCGCTGCTGTACCCGGGCGGCCGGCCTCCCTCCCGACGCTGGCGGCCGCTGCTGTGGCTGGTGTGCGCGCTGATCGCGGTGAACGTGGTGTTCGCGGCGCTGCTGCCGATGCGGTACACGGTCGGGCCGCTGCGCGTCGACAATCCGGTCGGCGTGGCCCTCGTCGGGGAGCTGGCGGCGTGGCGGCGGCCCATGGAGTGGCTCACGGTGGCGGCGGCGCTCGGGTGCCTCGCCTCGCTGGCCGTCCGGTTCCGCTCCGGCGGCCCGGTGGAGCGGCGGCAGATCGGCTGGCTCGGGTACGTCCTGGTCGCGGTGCTGCTGCTCGGGTGCCTCGACATGGTGGTGGCGACGCCGTTCGCGCTCTGGATCGTTCCGATCTCGCTGGCGGTGGCGGGGGTGCCGGTCGCCATCGCGGTGGCGATCCTGCGGTACCGGCTCTACGACATCGACCTGATCGTCAACCGGACGCTGGTCTACGGCGCGCTGGCCGCGTTCACCGGTGCGCTGTACTTCGGGCTGATCGGCGCGGTCAATCTCGCCGTGTCCGGATACGGGGCCCTCGCCGGGCTGGCCGGGGCGCTCGTCGTGGGCCTCACGTTCCAGCCGCTGCGGCTGCGGCTGCAACGGGCGGTCGACCGGCTCTTCAAGGTGGAACGGGACCCGTACCGGCTGGCCGATCGGCTGAGCCGCACCGTCCAACAGGCCCGGGACCCGGCGGCGGCGCTCACCAGCGCGCTGGCCTCCACCCGGCAGGCCCTCGGCGTCGGCGGCGCCGCCGTCGAGATCGGAGACCGGGACGGCGGGGTCCGCGTGCACGGCGACGGGGACACGGCGGATCTTCCCCAGGAGATCCCGCTGCGCTGGCACGGCGCCACCGTCGGCAGACTGCTGCTCCCCCCGGGCCGCCACGACGCCAGGCTCGCCGGTCTGCTGGCCCGGCACCTGGCCGACGTCGCCCACGCCGTGCGACTGACCGCCGACCTCCAGGCGTCCCGCGAACGGATCCTCTCCACGCGGGAGGAGGAGCGCCGCCGTCTCCGCCGCGACCTGCACGACGGCCTCGGCCCCACCCTCGCGGCGCTGGCGCTGTCCCTGGACGCCGCCCGGCTGCGCCTGAGCACCGACCCGGCGTCGGTGAGCGAGTCGCTGGCCTCGCTGCGGGAACGGATGATCGCCACCATCGGCGACATCCGGGAACTGGTGTACGGGCTGCGTCCGCCCGCCCTGGACAACCTGGGCCTGGAGGGGGCACTGCGGGCCCTCGCCGACGACCTGCCCGAACCCCGCGTCGACGTCGTGGTCGAGGACGCCGACGTGGCCGGGGAACTGCCCGCCGCCGCCGAGGTCGCCGCGTACCGGATCGTTCAGGAGGCCCTCAGCAACGCCCGTCGGCACGCCGACGCCCGGCAGATCACCGTACGGCTCCGCCGGGAGACCCACGGCCTCACGCTGGTCGTGGCCGACGACGGGGTGGGGCTGCCGATGACCGCCGACGGTCGGGTGCCGCGCGCCGGGGTCGGCCTCGGGTCGATGCGGGAGCGGGCGGCGGAACTGGGCGGTAGTTGTACTATCGGCCCTCGGCCGGGCGGCGGCACTGAGGTCGTCGCCAGGCTGCCCCTGTCATCCGCCCGAGGAGCTCCCGCGACATGAACGTCCCGCCCGGCAACGAGGCCACCCGCGTGCTCATCACCGACGACCATCCGGTGTTCCGCCAAGGTCTGCACGGGCTGCTGGAGGCGCTGGGCATCGACGTCGTCGGGCAGGCCGAGAGCGGGCCGGAGGCCGTGAAGCTGGCGGCGGAGTTGCAGCCGGACGTGGTGGTGATGGACCTGCACATGCCCGGCGGCAACGGCATCGAGGCCACCCGCACCATCACCCGCACCAGCCCACGCATCGGCGTCCTCGTCCTCACCATGTTCAGAGACGACGACTCCGTCTTCGCCGCCATGCGCGCCGGAGCACGCGGCTACCTCCTCAAAGAATCAGGAGCCGAAGAAATCGCCCGCGCCGTCCGCGCCGTCGCCGCCGGCGAAGCCATCTACGGACCCGAAATCGCCCGCAGAGTCCTCACCTACTTCGCCGACATGCCCGACCCCAAACAAACCGCCTTCCCCGAACTCACCGACCGCGAACGAGAAGTCCTCCAACTCATCGCCCAAGGACGCAGCAACCAAGACATCGCACAAACCCTCTTCCTCTCCCCCAAAACCGTCCGCAACCACGTCTCCAACATCTTCATGAAACTCCACGTCGCCGACCGCGCCCAAGCCATCGTCCTCGCCCGCGAAGCAGGACTCGGCACTGATTGATGGCCTCGCTGCGCTCGGCGGCGAGCGGGCCTGACACGCGCGGTCTTCCCTCGTCGTTTTCAAGATCGCTCCTTCGTCGCGATCTTGAAAGCCTCCTCAGTCCAGACCACGCGGGCCCGCTCGCGTGACGGTGGACGTGACAAAGCCCCGGCCTTCGGCCGGGGCTCGTTCACTCAGGGACCTGCACCACCAGGGGTGTGGGGGCGGAGCCCCCACATCGGGGGGTTCCGGGGGGTCGTCCCCCCGGGCCGGCACGGTAGCCCGCCTTCGGCGAGCACGCGCAGCGTGCGAGCACACTCCACCCGAACCCCGGCGGGCTACGCGGACTTCTCCCTCGGCTCGCGCTTGGTGCGTTCGCGGGGGACGAGGGTCGGGTTGACGTGCTCCAGGACGGCCTCGCGGGTGATGACGACGCGGGCCACGTCCTGGCGGCTGGGGACCTCGTACATCACCGACAGGAGGACCTCCTCCATGATAGCGCGCAGGCCCCGGGCGCCGGTGCCGCGCAGGATGGCCTGGTCGGCGATGGCCTCGAGGGCGTCGTCGGTGAACTCCAGGTCGACCCCGTCCAGCTCGAACAGCCGGTGGTACTGCTTGACCAGCGCGTTCTTGGGCTCGGTGAGGATCGAGATCAGGGCTTCCCGGTCCAGGTTGTGCACGTTGGTGATGATCGGGAGCCGGCCCACGAACTCGGGGATCATCCCGAACTTGAGCAGGTCCTCCGGCATGATGTCGCCGAGGATGTCGGAGGCCGCCTCCGCCTCGGCCTTGGAGCGGATCACCGCGCCGAAGCCCATCCCCTGCTTGCCGATCCGGGACTCGACGATCTTCTCCAGCCCGGCGAAGGCGCCACCGCAGATGAACAGCACGTTGGTGGTGTCGATCTGGATGAACTCCTGGTGCGGGTGCTTGCGGCCGCCCTGCGGCGGGACGCTGGCGGTGGTCCCTTCCAGGATCTTCAGCAGGGCCTGCTGGACACCCTCCCCGGACACGTCCCGAGTGATCGACGGGTTCTCGCTCTTGCGGGCGATCTTGTCGACCTCGTCGATGTAGATGATCCCGGTCTCGGCCTTCTTGACGTCGTAGTCGGCCGCCTGGATCAGCTTCAGCAGGATGTTCTCCACGTCCTCGCCGACATAGCCCGCCTCGGTCAGGGCGGTGGCGTCGGCGATGGCGAACGGGACGTTGAGAAGTTTGGCGAGCGTCTGCGCGAGGAGCGTCTTGCCGGATCCGGTGGGGCCGAGCAACAGGATGTTGGACTTGGAGAGCTCGACCGCGTCGTCACGGGCGCTGTCGCCGGACTGGATCCGCTTGTAGTGGTTGTAGACGGCCACCGACAGGGCCTTCTTGGCCGTCTCCTGCCCGATCACATAGCCGTCCAGGAACTCGTAGATCTCCCGGGGCTTGGGCAGGCTGTCCCACTTGAGGTCGGAGGTCTCCGCGAGCTCCTCCTCGATGATCTCGTTGCAGAGATCGATGCACTCGTCGCAGATGTACACGCCCGGACCCGCGATGAGCTTCTTGACCTGCTTCTGGCTCTTTCCGCAGAACGAGCACTTGAGCAGATCACCACCGTCGCCGATGCGTGCCACCCAACCGTCTCCTTTTCGTGGGGCCGCCCGCCTGAGAGGATGCGGCGCGGTATGTTACCTCGCGTTCGGGGACGGGCCCGCCCGGCGGCGCGGCTCGGCGCCGGCCGGGGGTGTTCGCCACCTCGCGCTCGTACCTGTGATCGCGCGGGGCGCCGGGCTCGCGGCACGGGCGGCGACCGGTGCGTCCTGACACCCGCATCGCCGACCACCTCGCTCGCTCGTCGCCTCGCCGGTCCTCTGCGTCCCGAAGGCTCTCGACGTCGGCTTCGACGTTACCGCCTCCGGAGGACTTGGTGAGCCCCCCGCCCCGAACTCCCCCCGAAGGGCTCCGCCCTCGGGGATCGCCCGGGTCCGCCCTCGGGCACCGAGCGGGCCCGACCCCATGGGGCCCGGTCCGCCCGGCCGCCGTCGGGACGGCCGCCGTCAGGACGACACTACCTCTGCGCGCCGCTTCCTGCTGGCGAAGACATCGTCCACCAAACCGTACGACTTGGCATCTTCCGCCGTGAGGATCTTGTCGCGCTCGATGTCCCTGCGGACCTCCTCGACCGGACGACCGCTGTGCCGGGCCAGGATCTCCTCGAGCTGCTCGCGGATGCGCATGATCTCGCGGGCCTGGATCTCGATGTCGCTGGACTGCCCGTAGGTGCCCTCGGTGGCCGGCTGGTGGATCAGGATCCGCGAGTGCGGCAGGGCCGCCCGCTTGCCCGGCGTGCCCGCTCCCAGCAGCACCGCCGCAGCCGACGCCGCCTGGCCGATGCAGACGGTCTGGATGTCGGGCTTGACGAACTGCATCGTGTCGTAGATCGCCGTCATCGCGGTGAACGAGCCGCCCGGCGAGTTGATGTAGATGCTGATGTCCCGGTCCGGGTCGATGGACTCCAGCGTCAGCAACTGGGCCATCACGTCATTGGCCGACGCGTCGTCGATCTGCACCCCGAGGAAGATGATGCGCTCCTCGAAGAGCTTGTTGTACGGGTTCATCTCCTTGACGCCGTACGTGGTGCGCTCGACGAAGGACGGGATGATGTACCGGTTGTCGACCGACGGCGCGGAGCCGCCCATCTGAATGCCCGGCCTGTACAGGTCGCTCACTTTCTGCCTCCGCTAGTCCGCTTCGTTCCGGATGACCGGCGCCGGGCGCCGGGCGATCATGAGACGGGGCCCTCCGAGGGGACCTGCGCGGCGCTGCGCACCACGTGGTCGACGAAGCCGTAATCCTTGGCCGCCTCGGCGGTGAACCAGCGGTCCCGGTCCGAGTCCCGGTTGATCTGGTCGACGTCCTGGCCGGTGTGCAGGGCGATCCGCTCGGCCAGGGTGTGCTTGACGTACAGCATCTGCTCGGCCTGGATCTTGATGTCCGAGGCCGTGCCGCCGATGCCGCCGGACGGCTGGTGCATCATGATGCGGGCGTGCGGGAGCGCGTACCGCTTGCCCGGGGCGCCGGCGCACAGCAGGAACTGCCCCATCGAGGCGGCCAGGCCCATGCCGACCGTGGCGACCTCGTTCGGGACGTACTGCATGATGTCGTAGATCGCCATGCCGGCCGTCACCGAGCCGCCGGGCGAGTTGATGTAGAGGTAGATGTCGCGCTGGCCGTCCTCGGCCGACAGCAGCAGCAGCTCCGCGCAGATCCGGTTGGCGATGTCGTCGTCCACCTGCTGGCCGAGGAAGACGATCCGCTTGCGCAGCAACTGCTGGAACAGTTGGTCGCCGAGCGGCAGGAGCTGAGCGTCGGCCAACCGCGACGTGATCGGCCGTTCCGCGGGGCTGGGCGCTTCGAAAGTCGGAGGCATGCTCACCGGGTTCCTCCGGTCGTGTATCGGGTCAGTTGATTGGACACTAACGCGCCCCGTCGGGCCTTTAAGCCCACGGGACCGCCTTTTCGCTCGGGGCGTACCCATGGCCTCGCTGCGCTCGGCGGCTCGCGCGCCTTCGGCGCGCTCGCGGGTGGCCTTGAGGACGTCGGTGTACGGGACGTCTCGGAGGTGGGGTGCCGGGAGGCTCCGTGCGTGGGGTGCTCGAGGTGTTCTTGGGCGGGGTGCCGGAACGCGGACGGGCCGGGGCCCCCGAGCGTGTCGTGGGGGGCTCCGGCCCGTCCGGTGCGGTGTGAGGTCAGGACGCCGGCTTCTCCTCGGGGGCCTCGGGGGCCTCCTCGGTGGTGTCCGGGGTGTCCTCGGCCTCGGCCTCGGCCTCGGAGTCGGCCTCGGCTGTCTCGGTGGTCTCGCCGTTCAGCTCGCGCTGGATGGCTTCGACGTCGAGTTCGTTGCCGGCCTCGTCGGTGATCTTGACGTGCTCGACGAGGACGTTGAGGGCCTTGTTGCGCAGGACCTCGGAGACGAGGGCCGGGATCTGGCCGCTGTCGGTGAGGTGCTGGGCGAGCTGCTGGGGCTGCACGCCCATCTGCATGGCCTGGGTGACCACGTAGTCGCTGAGCTCCTCGTTCTCGACGCCCAGCTCCTCGTCCAGGGCGAGCTGGTCGAGCAGGAACCCGCCCTTGACCGCCTGGCGGGCGGCCTCGGCGACCTCGGCCTCGAACTCCTCGGCGGTCTTCTCCTCGCGCTCCAGGTAGCCCTCGCGGGTGAGGCCGCTCCACTGGAGCTGCTGCTCGAGCTGCTCGTTGCGGCGGGTGACCTCGTCCTCGACGACCTGGTCGGGCAGCGGGATCTCGACCTTCTCCAGCAGCGCCTCCAGGGCCTTGTCACGGGCCTGGCCGAGCTGCTGCATCCGCTTGTTGCGGCCGAGACGGGTGCGCAGGTCGCCGCGCAGCTCCTCGATGGTGTCGAACTCGCTGGCGAGCTGGGCGAACTCGTCGTCGGCCTCGGGCAGGTTCTTGACCTTGACGTTCTGGACGGTGACGGTGATCTCGGCCTCCTCACCGGACCGCTCGCCGCCGACCAGCGTGGAGGTGAACGTCTTGGTGTCGCCGGCGCTCATCCCCGCCAGGGCGTCGTCGAGGCCCTCGATGGAGGTGCCGCTGCCGACCTCGTAGGAGTAGCCGGTGGTGGCGGCGTCCTCCACGGCCTCGCCGTCGATCTCGGCGGCCAGGTCGATGGTGACGAAGTCGCCCTCCTCGGCGGCGCGCTCGGCGATGGTGAGGGAGCCGAAGCGCTCGCGCAGCGTGTCGAGCGTCTCCGCGATCTCCTCGTCGGTGACCTCGGCCTCGTCGACGGTCACCTCCAGTCCCTCATAGTCGGGAACCTCGAACTTGGGCCGCACGTCCACCTCCGCGGTGAACGACAGCTCCTTGCCGTCGTCCAACGCGGTGATCTCCACGTCCGGTTGACCGAGGACGAAGATCTCGGTCTCCTCGACGGCCCGGCCGTACAGTTCCGGCAGGGCGTCGTTGACCGCCTCCTGCAGGACCGCGCCACGGCCGACGTACTGGTCGATCAGCGGCGCGGGCACCTTGCCGGGTCGGAAACCCTTGATCCGGACCTGCTTGCTGATTTCCTTGTACGCCTTGTCGAGGTTCGGCTTGAGCTCGTCGAACGGAACCTCGACGGTGAGCTTGACCCGCGTGGGGGTCAGCTCCTCGACATCGGTCTTCACTGGGGTCGGTCTCCTTGTCCGGCACGGTCACAGGCGCGGGTTCACTATCCGGCCGCGGCGTTTCGACGCGTTGCCGCCGGTCCTGACGCCCGGGGCGCGGGCACGCCGACGATCGGCTCCTCGCGCCTTCGCGCGCCAAGTCTATGGTGTCCGGGCGGCGTGCGCGGACACCCGGGGGCTCCGGCACCGCCGCGGCGGTCTCAGAAGTTGGAGATCACCTCCGTGAAGACGTCCCGGATGGTGTTCGGGTCGGAGGAGTCGTAGGAGGCCCCGTCGGTCTGCTCGGCGATGCGCCGCAGCACCCGTTGGTCGGCGTCCTCGCCGTATCCGATGGTGAAGACCCGGACGGTCTCCTCCTCTCGGGTGCCCAGTCGCTGCAGGAGGCCGTCGAGGTCGAGGCCGCCGGGTCGTTCGTTCTTGCCGTCGGTCATGACCACGACGGCGTTGATGGAGCCGCTCTCGCGGGCGGCGCGCATCCTGTCGAAGGCCGCGGCGGTGGTGTTGTACAAGCCGGTGCCGCCGGCGAGGGTGAGGCCGAGCAGGCGTTCGCGCAGGGTCCTGCGGCGGGCGTCGTCCATGGGCCCGACGGGCACGAGCTCCTGCCAGTCCTGTTCTCCTTGGAGCCTGGCGGAGAACATCCACAGGCCCACCTCGTCCTGTCCGCGGAACTCGGCCAGCGCCTCGGCCGCGGCCTCCTTGGCCAGGTCGCCCTTGCTCTTGCCGGTGCCCGGCACGCCCTCGGTCATGGAGCCGGAACGGTCGATGACCAGCAGCACGTTGGCGGGCTTGCGCAGCTCGCCCCAGGTCTTGAGCATCGTGTCGAGCACGGCGTCGGACGGCAGCGACAGCATCGTCTTGGGCTCGTGCGGCAGCAGCCCGTTCTGCGGGGTGGCGTGGCGGCCGGGGCGGCCCTGGTGATCGCGGTAACCGTGGTCCTGGAAGTCGCGCTGGACGTCCTCGCTGCGCAGGAACTTCAGGAACTCGTCGGCGACCTTCTTCTTCTCGGCGTCCATCCAGTTCAGCGGCACGAACGGATGGTCGGAGGAGATCGTCCCGTCCTTGGGGTAGATCGCCGCCAGGGGGACCTTCGGCTTGGCCCGCTTACCGAGCTGCGCGGGGTCCAGGCCGGGATTTCCCTGGTTGTAGTTCCAGACCGAATCCTCCTCAACGGTCACGGCCGAAATATAGGAAAGGGCCTGTCCCCGATCGTCGGCGCGCAGCAGGTTGCTCAGGAACGTGAGCGAGGTGTGTCCGTAATGGACGATCGCCTTCTCGATGTCGGAGACGAACGCGCGGTTCTTCGGCGCGGTGACGTCCGCCTCGGTGAGGTCCGAGGTGGTGCCCGTCGCGGCGTAGTAGGCGCCCACGGTGGCGTGCAGCCCCGAGGTCGACAGGTTGGGATTGGTCTTGCCGAGCCGGAACGCCCCCCACTCCGGATGCCCGTACGCCTTCCAGCCGTCCGGGCCGGTGGCGAGCCTGGACAGGTCCTCCCAGCCGATCGCCTTGCCCGGCCAGCCGAGCGCCTCGGCCATCGGCCGGGGCATGGCGATGGTCAACGGCGAGGTCATGATCGGCGGGAAGTCGCCGTCCGCGATCGGGGAGGGCCGGTCGGAGCCGGCCAGTCGGAGCCGCAGCATGGCGGCCCACACGTTGGAGGCCGGGCTCCAGACGTCGGGACGCCTGCCGTCCGTCCGCTCGTTCCAGCCGCGGGCCAGCGCCAGCATCGCGGTGCCGGAGTTCTTGGAGTCGACCTCGATCTCGACGCACCTGCCGCCGACCTTGCGGCCGTCGGCGAACTCGTCGGCCGCCCGCTGGAGCAGGCCGACCTTGTCCTGGGAGGCCGCCATCCGCAGGCTGACGGAGGCGCCACCGCAGTCACCGCCGCCGCCGCAGGACGCGGCGGTCGACCCGGCCAGTGCCAGCAGCGCCAGCCACACCGCCGGCCGCCTCGCACCGCTCCTCCATCCGCCGCCGCGCAATCCGCTCACCGACCCCGACCCGCCGAAGACGCCCAACGCACACCCTCCCGATCGGGACGCACCTGTTCGCGACCGCCGCCAGCCTAGGGCTCACGATCATGCGAACAAGGCCATTCGCCACACTTCAGGCACTAAGCACACAACACCGTCAAACCCTGTGACTCTCGGACGTCCATGGGCGTTCCGCTTTCCACGGTGTTTCTCCGAGCGTCGTTCCGGAGGTATGCGGCGGTATCCGATGCGAGAACGCGGCGTTACAGGGGTGTGACGGCGAGCCGTTTTGCCCCATACTTTGGCGGGATGGACGGGACGCTTGCGGCCTTTGGGGCCACTGGGCTGTACTATGTCGGTTTTGCGATCTTCAAGGTCGCCGCCGACCGGATGGCGCCGGTGCGAGGGCACCGGATCCACCACATGGCCGGTGTGATCCTGACCAGCCCGATCTTTCTGGCCGGGCTGGTGTTGGTGCTGGGCGGACTGAGTCTGCAGATCATCGCGCTGTCCGAGCTGGCGCTGAGCGTGGCCGTCCCGATCTTCGTCTCCGGGCTGGTCCCGTTGCTGGTGATCGCCATCGGCGTGTTCGGCGAACGGCTGGCCTTCCGCGAGTGGCTCAGCCTGGCGCTGGTCGCCGGGGCCATGCTGCTGATCGCGGCCTCCATCGGCACCCCCGAGCCCATCACGGCCGACGACGTGGGGACCTGGCGGCTGGCGGCGGTGGTGATCCCACCGCTGGTGCTGTCGCTGGGGATGATGGCGATGGGCGACCGCAGACCCGACGGGCGGCACGCGCGTCCGGTGGCGGGCGTCGCCTACGGGATGAGCGCCGGGTTCCCCATCGGGACCGCCGAACTGGCCGTCAAGGGCTGGAGCGACTCCTCCGCCGAGGGCCTGGCCATCCTCGGCACCCCGTTCCCCTACGTGACGGTGCTGGCGGCGGCGTTCGGCTTCGGCATCATCGTGGCGGCGTTCCAACGGTGCCGCGTCTCGGTGGTGGCCTCGGTGATGACCGTCACCGCCAAGACGTACCTGCTGGTGATGGGCACGATCCTGTACGGCGAGCCCTGGCCGGACGACCCGGTGACGCTGGGCCTGCGGATCGCCGCCCTGGCCCTGGCCATCTTCGCGGTGCTGCTGTTCCCGCGCTACGACGACGAACTGGAGCCACGACTCCCGGCCGACCTCCCCGACTCGTACGGCCATGAAGCCGCGCCGTACAGGTCACCGATGCCCCAAGGCCCCTTGAGCGCGCCCCCGGCGCCACAGGGCCCCCAGGCCCCGCGTGGGCCGCACGGAATGTACGGGCCACCGCCGCAACAGCCCTACGGGCCCCCCGGCCACAGGACCCCAAGGCCTCAAGGGCCTCAAGGCCCGTACGGGTCGGCAGGGCCGTGGTCTCCTGACGAGGAGCGGTACTGAGCGGCGTCGGGCGTTCAGGTCGGTGAAGCGGGCACGAAGGCGGGGAGAGGCGTCGGCAGGGCCTTCATGCGTGTACGCGAAGAGGGGATCCCGGAAGCGCCCCGCCCCGGGATCCCCTCGTTCATCGCCGTCCGCCGCGTCCCCCGCGCCGAGGCGGGGATGCGGAGCGGCGCGTTCTCAGACCTGCCCGGCGTTCTTGAGGGCCGTGCAGCAGGTGTCGACCAGCAGGCGCGTGACCTCGTACGGGTCGCAGTTGGCGTTGGGCCGGCGGTCCTCCATGTAGCCCTTCTGGTCGACCTCGACCTGCCACGGGATGCGGACCGAGGCGCCGCGGTCGCCCACGCCGTAGCTGAACTCGGTCCACGGGGCGGTCTCGTGGAGGCCGGTCAGGCGCTCCTCGATGCCGTAGCCGTACACCGCGATGTGCTCCTTGATCCGGCCGCCGAGGGACTCGGCGGCGGTGATGATCGGGGCGTAGGACTCGCGCATGGCCTTGGTGGAGAAGTTGGTGTGCGCGCCGGCGCCGTTCCAGTCGCCCTTGGCGGGCTTGGGGTCGAGGGTGGCGGCGACGTTGTGCTCCTCGGCGATGCGGTAGAGCAGCCAGCGCGCCACCCACAGGGCGTCGGAGACCTCCAGCGGCCCGGCGGGGCCGACCTGGAACTCCCACTGGCCCGGCATGACCTCGGCGTTGATGCCGGAGATCGGCAGGCCGGCGGCCAGGCAGGCGTCGAGGTGCTGCTCGACGATCTCGCGTCCGAACACCTCGTCGGCGCCGACACCGCAGTAGTACGGGCCCTGCGGGGCGGGGAAGCCGGTCTCCGGGAAGCCGAGGGGACGGCCCGCCTGGAAGAAGGTGTACTCCTGCTCGATGCCGAAGAGCGACTCCTGCTCGGCGAACGACTCGGCGATCGGCACCAGCTTGGCCCGGGTGTTGGTCGGGTGGGGCGTGCCGTCGGGGAGGTAGACCTCGCACAGCACCAGCTTGTGGTCGCCGCCCCGGATGGGGTCGGGGCACGAGAAGACCGGCTTGAGCACGCAGTCCGAGTGCTCACCGGGCGCCTGGTTGGTGCTGGAGCCGTCGAACCCCCAGGTCGGCAGGTCGGCGCCGTCGGCGAGGATCCGCGTCTTGGACCTGAGCATCGCGGTGGGCTCGGTCCCGTCGATCCAGATGTACTCGGCCTTGTAGCTCAACGTCGGTCCCTTCCTGGAGGTCGGCCGCACAGGTTTCGGCCGAGAAGGAGACTAGGAATCGGTCTTTTCGGACCTGTTGCCCTTGTGTGAACGGCGTGTTAACCAGCGCGTGACCTGGTCGGCCGTGGCTCTACTCGTCGGTAGCCCCGGCCGGCCCGGAAGCGGCTCACGTCGAACGGCCCCCGCCGTGACAGCCTCCCGGCGGCCCGCAGGTGTGACGGCCTCGACTCCTCCTGCGCTGGACTAGGTGGGACCAGCCTGACGGGAGCCGACATGAACGACCAGCCCGCCCTGAACGGACGCGCAGGCATCAACGGGCGCTGCACCCTGAACGCCAGGGAACGTCCGGTCGGGCGGACCAGGTCGAGCCGGCAGGCGGACCTGATCGTGCGGGGGCGGATCCTGACGCTCGACCCGTTCCGTCCGCTGGCGGAGGCCCTGGCGGTGCGGGCGGGCCGCATCGTCGCGATCGGCGCCGTGGACGACGTCCGCGACGTGCACGGCCCCACCACACGGCTGGTCGACGCGGGGGACGGCTGTGTGCTGCCCGGCTTCGTGGAGGCGCACGGCCATTTCGTCAACGACGCGTTGGAACGGACCGGAGCCCTGGTCGGCCTCCGCCCGGTGCGGCTCCCCGAGGCCGGCCGGGCCGTCGAGGCCATCCGGCGCGCCGTCGCCGAGCGCGGCGCCGAAGGGGCCTGCCTCTACGGCTGGGACGCCCGGCTCCGGGAACGGTTGCCCGTCCCCACCCTCGCCTGGCTGGACGAGCTCGCGCCCGACGCCCCTTTGATCATCCTGTACGACTCCGGTCACTCGGCGTACTTCAACTCGGCGACCATGCGCCGGGCCGGGCTGTCCCGGGACGCCCCCGACCCCGCCGGAGGCCACTTCGGCCGCACACCCGACGGCCATCTCGACGGCACCGCGTACGAGCCCGCCGCCGTGGCCCGTGTGACGGCCCACCTGACCGGTTCCGTCACGCTCCCGCTCTTCGCCGAGGCCCTGGCCGCCCAGGGCTCACGGGTCAACGCGGCCGGCATCACCACCATCAGCGAGATGAGCTTCAACCCCGCCCACCGCCCCCGGCTCACCGAGGCGCGCGGGATGGGAGCCCTCACCGCGCGGCTCCGCCTGTACGAGATCGCCGGCCCCTCGCTGGGCAGCGGCGTCGCGCCCGGCATGGGCGACGACCTGCTCCGCCAGATCGGCGTCAAGCTCTGGGTCGACGGGTCGGCGTGGGGCGACGACACGGCCGCCACGCGCCCGAACCACACGCATGACGAGCTGGACGAGATCTTCCAGGCCTACCACGACGCCGGCTGGCAACTGGCCTGTCACGCCGACGGCGACTCCGCCATCGGCCTCGTCCTGAACGTCTGGGAGGAACTGCTGGACGGGCGCGCCCCGGCCATCGGCCCGCCCCGACTGCGCATGGAGCACGTCGGCTCGATGCGGCCCGACCAGTTCGACCTCGCCCACGCGCTCGGCGTCTCCTGCAGCCTGTCCCCCGACCACCCGAACTACTGGAGCGAGGTCCTCTCCGACGACCTGTTCGGCGCGGACGCCGGCGAGCGGTGGACCCCGGAGGGCTCGGCCCTGCGATCGGGCATGCGGGTGTCGCTCCACGGCGAATCCCCGGCGGCCCCCGTGGAGCCGCTGCGCGCCATGGCCGTCGCCGCCGACCGCCTCGCCCGCCACCGCGGGCTCACCGGCCGCGACGCGCGGATCGGCGTCGCCCAGGCCCTCCAGGCCCAGACGATCGACGCCGCCTGGCAGCTCCACGCCGACGGCGTCACCGGGTCGCTGGAGCCGGGCAAGTACGCCGACCTGGTGATCCTCTCGGCCGATCCGCACGACGTGCCGCCGGCCGAGATCGCCGACCTGACCGTGCGGGCCACATTCCTGGCCGGCCGACAGGTCCACGGGGAAGCTTTTTGACGATGTCGTGGCCCGCCGTGGGGCCATTCTTTACCCCAAGAGCCGCTCAGGATTCCGCAGCCCCCGTTGTCGCCGCGCCGGCGGGCTGCGAGGATCGGAATCCAGCGAGATCAAGGAGAATCCGGTGGCCTCTCGTCTCAATCCGTACATCAGCTTCGCCGGGAACGCCCGGCAGGCCATGGAGTTCTACCACGAGATCTTCGGGGGCGACCTGAGGACCAACACCTACGGCGAGTACGGCGAGCAGGGCTCCGCCATCGCCGACAACATCATGCACGCCATGCTGGAGACCCCCGGCGGATTCGCCCTCATGGGCTCCGACGCCCCGCCCGGAATGGAACACCGCCCGGGCAACGACATCGCGATCAGCCTGAGCGGCGACGACGCCGACGAACTGCGCGGCTACTGGTCGAGACTGTCGGAGGGCGGCACCGTTTCCGTGCCGCTGGAGAAGCAGATGTGGGGCGACGAATTCGGTGCCTGCACGGACCGGTTCGGCATCGACTGGATGGTCAACATCGCCCAGACCTGACCCCTCCCCCGTGCGTCCCGACCGCACCCGGGGGCCGTTCCTGCGATGGCTGCCGTTCGTCGTGATGGCCACCGTCGTGACCGGCGACCTGCTCGCCGGGCGCGAGGAGGAGTTCTCCTCTCCCCTGCTCGCCCTGGGCCCGGCCTTCGCGAGCCTGGCGTCCGGTATCCGGCGCACCGCGCTCGTGGGCGCGATGGCGCTGCTCGCCGGTGCGCTGCTGGCCTCGTACAACGACATGCTCGGCACCCGCACCAGCACCCTCACGCTCCTGTCGATCGCCGGGGTGACGCTGGCGGCGATGCTGGCCACCGCCATCAGGGAACGACGCGAGCGCGAACTGGCCGACATCCGCACCGTCGCGGAGGTCGCCCAACGCGTACTGCTGCGCCCCGTCCCCCGGCGGGTCGGCCCCGTCGACGCCGCCGTCACCTACATGTCGGCGGCCACCGGCGCGCTCATCGGCGGCGACCTGTACGAGCTCGTCACGACCGGCGACCGCGCGCGGATCATCGTCGGGGACGTCCAGGGCAAGGGCCTCGACGCGGTGGAGACGGCCGCGGTGGTGCTCGGCGCGTTCCGCGAGGCCGCCCACCAGGAGTCCGACCTGCACGCCGTGGCCGCCCGCATCGACCAGGCGCTGTCCCGGCACCTCACCAGCGAACAGTTCGTCACCGCCGTCCTGGCCGAGGTCGGGCCCGACGACACCATCACCTTGATGAACTGCGGCCACCCCGCGCCGCTCCTCATCCACGCCGACGGCGTCGCGACGCTCGCCGAACCCCCCGACCACATGCCCCCGCTCGGCATCGCCGTGCCCCTGATGATGGAACGCCCCCTGTACGAGGTGCCCTTCATGGTCGGGGACCAGATACTGCTGTACACCGACGGCGTCATCGAGGCCCGCGACCCCCACGGCGAGTTCTATCCACTGCTCCAACGCGCCCATCTCCTCGAGGACCCCGACCCGGAGGTCGCCTTGGAACGGCTCCGCCTCGACCTCATCCAGCATGTCGCGGCCCACATCACCGACGACACGGCAATGCTCCTCCTACGCCGCCACACCGTGACCTGGGACAACGAGGGATAGCCCCGGCGGACATCCCCCGTCCTCCTCGAACCTCGTCCGCCGAGATCCGTCAGAATCACGACACGACCTCGTTCAGAAAGGGTGCTGCGGCGTAGGCCGCCCAGCGCGGTCGCCGACTCCCTCGGACACTTCCAGGGGGTCTTCATGGCCCAAGGTCGACGCCTACGGGGCTCCCAGTTCCATGGGCCGGTCAGCAGTTGGAGACGTGCTCCATCGACTCCCGGCAGGCACCCGAGCCGACCTGGGCCGACCGGTCGAACGAAGAGACCGCCGGACGATGGACGTGATGGCGCATTCGCGACCCCTGAGACCCCGACGCGAAAACCCGCCGCCCCGACAGCCGGGGAGGTCGCCATCGCTTCGGGTCGCCCGTGCACCGCCCACGCCCCGCATGGTGATCGAACGGGCGCGGCGGAGGCCGGCCCCGTCACGAACGGAGGCCTGACCGTCGTCACGACGATCAGGCCTCTGAACCGGTCGACCGTCGGGGTGGCGGGATTCGAACCCACGGCCTCGTGCACCCAAAGCACGCGCGCTAGCCAAGCTGCGCCACACCCCGGCCCGCCGTCGGACGGCGCCCGCGCAGGGCGACGACGACAGCGGCGTGTGAAAGTGTAGTGCGGATCCGTCCGCGCGCCATCCCCATTACGGGATGTGGCCCTCGGCCGACACCGCCGCGCGAACGAGACCGGAGAACCTGTACCCTACACAGGTGGCCGAGACCGGGGCACCGGTGCCGGCGCGCGCGGGCGTAGCTCAATGGTAGAGCCCCAGTCTTCCAAACTGGCTACGCGGGTTCGATTCCCGTCGCCCGCTCCACGTTTCCCCGGGTCAGGGGTTTGACCACCTCCAAGGCGATCACTCATTCGTCGCTGGGATTCAGTATCACGATCGTCGATCACACAGAAGGCCTTGCCGGCACCGGCGGGCCTCGCCAGGACGGCCGAGTGAACCTTTGTTGCCGATGGCCACCGGCGGCGATCGGGCATCAGGACTGCGTCGATCACCGCTCGAGCATTGCTGCGATGGCCGCTGGAGTGGGCCACCTCACCGCACACATGCCCTGCCCTGCGCGGGGGTTCAGTTACAGATGAAGAGGCTTTGCGGCGACCCCCGGTAGCCGTTCCTCGTGCCCGTCGCGTTGTAGAAGCCGGCCGAGAACCACGTCCTCCGTGGAAAGGCGCAGGAGACGTCGAAGTACCGCCCGCCCGACTCGGCGGCGGTGTTCCAGCGCTCGGTGGTCACCGATCCGCCGTCGGCGGGCGGGCTGCCGGAGTGGTTGGGGTCAGGCATGCCTTGTCAACACTGGCGGCGAAGGGGCCATCACCGGCGCCGATCGCGAGCGCGCCGAGGTCTGCGTGCTCGCCCTCCACCTGCTCGGGTCCTCGCCGGCGTTCATCGGCACCCGGCTCTCGCAGGGGGACGGCGGCGGGCCGCGCCTTTCCGGAACGCACGGGTCAGACGGCATGTCCGGTAGTCGGGTTTCGGCGGCGGTTCGTCGTACGAGGGGATGGCCCGGAAGAGCGGGTGGGCAGTCGTCGGTGCGCTGACCTGGAGGTTCGGGCTTGACCTGAACCATGGTTGATGTACGAGGGTCGTGTCATCGAACGGCGATACGAGGGGGTTCCGATGACACGGTCCAGGATCCTGGTGACCGGTGCGACCGGCAAGGTCGGCGGTGCGGTGGTGAACCGGCTGCACGCGGCGGGAGTGCCCGTGCGGGCGCTGGTGAGGAGGGAGGCGGACCTCCCGGAGGGTGTGCAGGCGGTACGCGGCGACCTCGGTGATCCCGCGTCGCTGGACGCGGCTCTGGAGGGCGTCGACGCGGTGTTCCTGGTGTGGCCGTTCCTGAGCGCCGAGGGCGCGTCGGACGTGATCGACGTGATCGGCAAGCACGCCCGACGGGTGGTGTACCTGTCCTCCGCCGGGGTCGGGGACCAGAAGGACGAGCCGGGCGAGGCGATCACCATGTTCCACACGGAGCTGGAACGGCTGATCGAGGCATCCGGTCTGGAGTGGACGGCGCTGCGGCCCACCGGGTTCGCGAGCAACACGCTGGGCTGGGCGCAGGAAATCCGCACCACCGGTGTGGTGCGGGCGCCGCTGGCAAGGTTGGCCCGCCCGCTGATCCACGAGGCGGACATGGCCGCCGTCGCCGTCCAGGCGCTGAGGACCGACGCCCTGCTCGGCACCCGCCCCCTGATCACCGGCCCCGAACTGATCACCCAGGAACGGCAGGTGGCGCTGATCGGCGAGGCGATCGGGCGGCCGGTGCGATTCGAGGAGGTCTCGCTGGAGGAGGCCATCGAGCAGATGAAGGCCGCCGGCTACCCCGCAGAGCTCGTGGAGGCCGTGCTGCCGGCCCAGGCGGAGATGCTCGACAATCCCGAGCCGGTCAACGATGAGGTCGAGCGCATCACGGGCACCCCGGCCCGGACCTTCCGCGAGTGGGCGATCGACCACGCGGCGGACTTCCGCTGAGAGAGACGTCGATACACGTCGAAAGAGACGACCGAAGCACCGGATCTCGGCTCCGCCGCCCACACTCGACGCCGAGGCCGAACCTCTTGCCCGGGGAAGCCTCCGGCGGGTTGGACCGCGCAGGTCGAAAGGCCATGGCGCGCCGTCACTCAGAAGGATTTGCATCCACGTCGTTCCGGTGGCGCACTCCTCAAGAGCCGGCAGAGAGGCGGCTACCAGCAGCTCAAGGTACGGGCGCGAAGGTCCGAGTCGGCGAATCGGATACGGCTTTGCCCTTCTCCGCCGTTCTCAGGAATGGACGGCCGATGACGCCGTTCCGGGTGTCGCGGTCGAGGCGGATGATCCGCAACAGTCGTTGCCCTTCGTCGTCATCGAGTTCGCGCACCGTACCCGCTCAGCCATGCCTAGGTTGAACCACGGGTCCGGAGAAGGCGACGGGCGTGTCACGGCATTCGAGACGGGGCAAACGTCGCACGATGTGGCTCTACGCGTCGAAGGCAGGTGTGCCGCCCTGGTCCAACCACCGTGCGTCCTCGACGGCGGCGGAGACCTGCACGCAGTTCCGGCGTACCGACAGCATGTCGCCGTAGGTGCGCTTCGTCACCGGCGACCGTGACCGTGCGAGACGCTCCATCAGCAGGAAGGCGAGTATCTCAGTTGCAGCAGGCCGTACCGGGCGCCGCCGGGCAACGCTGGACCGGGCCTTTCCCACGTCTCCCTCTATTGCCCGAAGGCCATGGCCAGCGGCCACCTCGGGAACGACCACTGGATGCCCACGCCGGGACTGGTTCGGTTCCGTCACCAGGGCCGCCGAGCAGGCGGGGATCGGCTACGGCTTCTCCGACCTGGTCACCAGCGGGCCGGGCGTGCCGCTCCCGGCCGCCGCCGACTTCCCGGCGACCGGCCATGTCGCCCTGAACGACATCCCGGCCCATCGGGAGACCCTTTGACGCACCGATCCGACCGTCTTGGGCGACACTCCGGAGGCGCAGGCGATCGCCCAGGTCGTCGGCTGGTTCGGGCGGTGCCTGTCCACCGGGCGCGACCTCCTGTGCTTCTACCACTGACCGGTCAGCGCAGTGCGTTCAAGAAGTCCAGCAGCAGCGCACCGAGCCGGTCGGGCGCCGACAGTTGCGGCCAGTGGTCGGCGTCCTCCAGCCGCTCGTACCGCCAGGACCCGGCGACGTGGTCCTCGGTCCCCGTCATCGCGGCCTCGGTCAGCGCGATGTCGCCGGTGCACCATATGCCCATCGCCGGGGCCTGGATCGGCGGGAGTTCGGGCGGCGGGTTCAGGAACGAGTCCGGCGGCAGGTTCGCGCGGTACACGTTGAGCGAGGCCGTCAGCGCAGCGGGGTCGCGCAGCCGGGCGATCACCGGCTCGGGGTCGGGATGGCGGCTCCATTCCCGGAAGTTGGCGAAGTCGTTCTGGGAGAGCCACCGCTCGGCCACCTCGGGGAACTGGAACAGCAGCATGTACCAGGACTTCTCGCGCTGCTCCCACCCCGCCGTCGCGAACGCGGCCGGATGGCCGACCGAGACGAACGTCGCCGACGACACCCGTTCCGGCGCGAGCGAGGCCAGGACGGCCGCCAGCGCCCCGCCCCAGTCGTGCCCGACGACGTGCGCCCGCTCCACCCCGCACCGGTCGAGCACGCCCAGCAGGTCCCCGAACAGCGACCCGACGTCATAGTGCTCGACCCCCTCGGGCTTGGGCGACAGCCCGAACCCGCGCAGGTCCGGAGCGATCGTGCGGTACCCGGCCGCGTTCAGCGCCGCGACCTGCGGCGCCCACAGCTCGTGCGTGTCCGGCCAGCCGTGCAGCAGCAGGACGGCGGGACCTTCCCCAACATCTGAGACATGCAGCTCCATGGGTTTCTCCCTCGAGTTCGGGTTCGGGTTCGGGTTCGGGTTCGGGTCAGAGGATTGTGAGCAGGTCCTCGCGTGACCGCAACACCTCGGGCGCTCCCGACCCCAAGTGCTGGATCCGTTCGACAACGGCCACCGCCTCGCCCCCGGCCGCCAACCGTACGTGCAGGAATCGCGTCACAGGTTCGCCCGCATGATCTGCCACGGCGGCGGCGGGAGGATCCGCCAGGCCACCGGGAGGGGCGGGGACCGGCTCGCCGCGCTCGGCCTGATGGCCGACGCCGTGGAGCTGTGGAACTCGACGCATCTGTCGGCGATCGTCGCCACCCTGCGCGGCCAGGGCCGGACCTCCAGCGAGGGCATCGGCGTGACCTACGAGGACGTGGCCCGCCCGTCCCCCTCGGACACGCCCATCTCAACGGCCTGGGCCATCACCTCCCCGGCCCCGGCCGGGACTTCGGCCGCTGCGCCCACCGGCCGGCGGCGAGGGTGAGGAGGAAGATCGGACCGGCCCCTCGTGGGCGGCTTCCGTTGGCCCTCTCCTACGAACTGCTGTCGTTCGAGGGCTTCGCGCACGACCTCGACTACGGGTACGACAAGGTCCGCTTCCCGGTGCCCCTGCCGGCGGGATCTCGTATCCGCAGGCGGGTCACCCCTGACCATCCGCCGAGCAGGTGACCAGCGGCATCCGGATCAAGACCATTCGGACCATCGAGGCCGAGGGCATCGCCAAGCCGATCGCCGTCGTCGAGTCCCTCGCCCGCGTCGTGGAGAGCCGACGGCGACGCCCGGATCCAGGTTCCCGCTCACGTCACGCCCTCGGCACCTGCCCGAGAACTCCACGTTCATGGTGGCGGGCCCGGCGAGGCCACGGGCGCGCCTGGCCGAACAGGTCGCCCGTAGAGGAAATCGATCTCCTCACCCCCGGCATGCTCCCCGGCACCAATGGGTGACGCGGAGAACGTCGGACCTGAGCGCTATGGTGCCTCTTCATGAAGACACTCCACGCCGGCCCCGAGACGACCCGGACATGAGCCGCTACCGGGGACCCGCCATCCTGATCAGCAGCGACGGAGCCGAGGTCGAGGTTCACGTCGATCTGCGCGCCAAGCAGCGGGAGTGGTCCGGGACCGCGACCATCGGCGACTTCGATGCCACCGGCCTCCACGACCGGACACTGAGGCTTCCAGACGGCCGGGAGGGACAGGTCACGCTCGGTGGTTCGGCGGCCTGGTCCGACATCATCCCGCTCGTCGGAAGTGGTCCGCCGCCCTTCGCCTGACAGCCCCGTCCAACCGGCGGTGCCCGCGTGGCCCTCGGGCTCGGTGGCGTCCGGGCCTTGGGGCGATGGCCGCCGCCGACCCGAGCACGCGGTTCGGGAGGTATCGATCCGCGGGAAGATCATCTGACAGGGCGGTAGATGCCGGCCTCCCCGGGTCGTCGTCCGAGGGAGCCTGCGAGTCCAACACCGCACCGGACCACCACGCGACGGCATGGGCGGTCTGCCCGTTCCCTCAGGAACTGCCGGACATTGATGACACCTGGGTCATCGATGGAGATCTCCTCCTCACCACCGCGGCAACGCGACCGCCGGGCGCAGCGGCGCCCGGCGGTCCTCCGCCTCGCCGAGGAGATCACCGGGAACGTCTCCAACACCTGCCGGTACCACGGCGTCAGCCGCCCAGTGCCTCCACAAGTGGCGGCACCGCCACCGGACCGAATGCCCTCCCACGAGCACGCCACCGCCGATCGGCCGGCATGAGACATCGGCCACTTCACGGCCGTCGACACCTCATCGGCAACCATGCACGAACTCCTCACCGGTTGATATCGCGCTCGCGCTCGACACGATGGGCGTCCGCGGTCGCCGTTACCGGATGTGGCTCGGCCCTCGCTCGAACGATCCCGGACGAACCCTTTAATCATGTGATCTCTTGCGCCGAACACCGGGCGGGGATGTCGGCTGAGCATGCACCGAGGTGAACGAAGGGATCGAACATGCGCAAGCTCTCTGCACTGCTGGGCCTGGCCGTCGCAACGGCGACGCTGGCGCTCCTGGGCCAGACCGCCACGGCGTCGGCGGCCGTCCCGGTGTCGTACGACGGCGGGCACTCCCACGGCGGTGGCTTCCACGAAGGCCACTGCGCCGACAACGGCAAGCACGGCGACCACTGCGGCCACGGCCACTATTGCATCGACAACCACTGCGGACACCACCAGCAGGGAGGGCATCACTGTGGAACGCACCACCACGGCAGGAACTGGGGCATTCCCATCTGGAACTTCCGCCACCTTTACGATGTGTGCGACCGGAGCCTGCTGAGCTGGCACTGAGCGTTCTCGCACGGCGCACGTGGCCGAGTCGGTACGGGGAACCGACGCGCGCCTGTCGCCGTTCGTCAACCGGCACCCGGGCGTTCACGGCACCTACAACTTCGCCCGCCCCGATTTCGCCCCCGGCGCCACCGAAGACGACGAGATCTGAAGTGGCGGCCAGACTGTCGCGATCACCAGCGACGGGACCATCTCACTGCCGGCGTGCGCCGTTTCCTTGATGCCGGGGATCGGTGTATCGCGGGCGTATCGAAAAACGCATACGTCACCGCAACAGTCTCCTGCCTTTCATGGAGGACGTGGACCACAGCGGACCATGCCGAGGACATAGTGCCCGGCTTCGGAAGGTCATCGCAAAAAGGGGCATGTCGTGCCATATGTGAACGTTCGTCCGCCGCTGAGGAGGGCCGGTCTGGCCGCCGGTGTCGCCGTGGTGATGATGGCCTCCGCCGGGCCTGCCACCGCAGCCCCGGCGGAGACCGGGAACGTGCAGAAGGCGATGGAGGAACTGGCCGGCGTTCCCGGGGTCGTGGGGGTCGTCGGCGGGGCCTACGTCGACGGGAGACCCGTCGGGCTGGGCAGCGCGGGCTCCCGGTTGCTGGAAGGCCGGGGCGGGAGGATACCCGCGAACGCCCGCTTCCGGATCTGGTCACAGACCAAGCAGATGGTGGCCACCGTGGTGCTGCAACTGGTCGAGGAGGGGCGGCTGGGTGTGGATGACAAGCTCGGCGACCTGCTGCCGGCGGTGGTGGAGCAGGACCTGGTGACGCGGGCCGACGAGATCACGGTACGGCAGATGCTCCGGCATACCTCGGGCATCCCCGACTGGTACTCCGGCAAGCCCAACCCGGACGGGAGCGAGGGAGACCCCTCGTTCGACGTGTTCGACTTCACGACCCACTACCGGCCGCTGGATCTGGTGAGGTGGAGTCGTGGTCGGCCCCGGACCGGCGAACCGGGTGAGAAGTGGTCCTACTCCAACACCAACCACACCCTCCTCGGCCTGATCATCGAGAGGTCGACCGGCCATGACCTGGCCACCGAGCTGCGCACGCGCCTGTTCGACCCGCTCGGGATGACCAAGAGCTACCTCATGGTCAAGCCGCCGGACGGCGTCAAGGGGCCGCACGGCCACGGCTACCACCCCGACGCCGGCGGCGGGCTGCGCGACGTGGACCGGTTCAACGCGAGCCTCGCCGGGGCGGGGGCCGGAGGGGTGGTCTCCACCACGCATGACGTGAGCGCCTTCAACCGGGCGTTCACCCAGGGCAAACTGCTGCCGCCGGAGCTCCAGCGAGTCCTGACCGACCGGCTGCCCAACGACCCGCAGCCCTCGAGTGAAAGCCGCGGCTCCTGCGGCGACGATTTCTACATCACGGGCGGCTCCGCCCCAGGCTCCATCGCCATGACCTTCTACTCAGCAGACGGCCGCCGCCAACTCGCGATGTCGTTCACCCTGAGCGTCAAGCCCAGCGCCGTGGAGCTTGACGTGAGCAAGGCCGTGGAGACCGTCTTCTGCCCATCTCCCTCAGCGGCGACTCCGCACCCCTCGGCCCGCGTCAGAGGTTGAGGGCGAGCACGTCCGGAAATGCCACCCGCCGTGAGAACACGCGAACGGTGGCCGTACATGAAAGACACTTTCACGCCGCCGGTATAAGGCTCTGGTACCTCCGGGCCGGAGCGGCGGCAGTGGCAAGGTGTTCGAGGAGAGCATCAGCGGCAGGCTGAACACCGACGACCGGCCCGCGCTGCTGGAAGCGCTCCCCCACATCCCCGACGGCGACATGCCGACCGTCCTGGAGGTCGACCGCCTCGGCCGCAACCTCCTGGAGGGCTGATCGAACGACCTGTTCCAACGCGGCGTCGGCGTCAACGTGCTGGAAGGCATCGCGGCCGGCGAGCACACCGAACGCTCCCTGATCGTCGCCCAAACCGAGGACCTCCGCCGCCGCTCCCCCGCAAGGCCACGAACGGCCTTGAAGCAGCCCGCAGACGCGGCAGGGTCGGCGCCCCTTGGTCGACGACGAACGCGCCGCGAACCTCGCCCGCCACGAACACGGCGAGCCCATCCGCACCAATCGCCACCGGAGTCAATGCCTCCATCCGCGTCGTCCACAAGACTTTCGCGGAGGCCAAGGCCTCGTAGGCCGCCCCGGCGACCACCTGCATCGCCGGGCTGGATGGCGGTAACTTCGCCCTCGATGGCTCGCTAGCGCCACTCGCCGAGTGGTTGAGGCTCAGGCCCCGATGCCCAGGTCCGGTTCCTGGCGCGCGCGGGCATCCGGCGGGCGATCCGCGTCGGGACTTTGGAGGCGGGGCCCGGTGTTCGCGACGCCGGCGCTGCTGCTGGGCCTATCCATGTTGCTGCACGCGATGATCCGAAACCGGATCGGGAACCTTGGCAGCGTGGTGGAGGCGTTCCTGCCGTGGTTCGTCCTGGCGGCATGACACCGCAAAGAAGGAACGACCCGCCAGTTGTCGACCCACAGCGACGAACACGTGACAATGGTCGACGCCCCAGGTGGGCGGCCGGCCGGGTGTAGACGTCAGCGGCGTCAGGCACCGGGACGACCGGGCTGAACGACCCTGCTCGCTGCGGCCCTCTGGCGGCGCGAACAGCGAGAACGCCTCGAGTGCCCGCGCGGCAAGGTCGGGGTCGAGTTCGGCGGGCCGCCGGGCGGCATGTGCGCGGTCCCGGGAATGAACCGCGAACCCGTGGGTGTATCGCTCGAGAGCAGCCCGGCCGGGCGGCGTGGCCCCGGTAGGTCGAGCCTCTCGTCGGCCCACGCCCGCTCGACCTCGCTACGGGCTCGGTTGAAGGCGCTTGCCCAGCCGCAATCGACGATGCCGTCGATCACATCGGGGAGGCCTCGCGCATCGCCACCGATGCCGACGCGGCCGAACTCGTGCAGCATCGCGACCACATGGCCGGGAAGCGCACGACGTCGTCATCGGCACAGGGAGTGCGGTGACTCAGCTCACCTGGACCTGCCGCCCGGCTTGATCGAGTGCCACGGCGAAGGCGGAACGCGGGTCACGGGCCGGCTCTGTTGTCGTGATCGGGCCGACGAGGACACCGACAGGACAGCGACCGGCAGGCCAAGGGTGGTGAGCAATCCTCACCGGCAGTCCGTATGCCCACCGCGCGCGCCCGAACGCGGAGGGACACACCCGATCCGGGTCACCGGGGGGAACCTCATGTCTGCCCGATTCTCGGCGAGTTCGCCAGCCCAGTCGAAGACCACGTCCAGCCCGGTTCATTGACCTGGGGTGTCGAATCCGCGATCGCGCACCTCCGGCACAACGGCGTGGTCGTCCCGGCCCGCGATCCGTTCGGCCGCTGCGTCGTCGCCACCTTCGTGAAGGGTGGTGGGCGCCCGAGGCTCAGGCCGGTCGGCGTTGGGCGGCCAGGCCGTCGAGGAGGTAGGCCAAGCCCGTGCGGTAGCTGCCCTCCCAATCGTCCTCGTAGAGGTAGCCGTTGGCGGCCAGGGTCGGGTAGCGATCGCCGGACGCGTTCAGGTGCTCCTGGCCCAGGCGGCGTTCTTCCTCGGTGATGGTCAGCGCGGCCTGCGATGAGGCGGCGCCCATGACGTGGTTGTAGAGCACCCAGGTCGCCGCCGAGAGGCCCTCTCCGGTGAAGCCGCAGCGTGTGAGCGTCGCCTGGAGGATCTCCATGCCGGCGAGGAAGTTGGGGCCGATGGTGGGGCGCCGTCGGGCCGGCACGGCGGCGGCCCAGGGGTGGCGCAGCAGTGCGCCGCGCCAGGAGGCCAGCACCGCGGTGACGTCTTCGCGCCAGTCCTCGGCGCGGCCGGCGGACGCCTTCGGCGGCGCCTCGCCGAAGATCGCGTCGACGGCCAGGTCGATCACGTCGTCCTTGGTGTCGACGTGCCAGTACAGGGAGGGCGCGACGACGTCGAGCCGCTCCGCGAGCCGCCGCATGGTGAGCCGGTCGATCCCCTCCTCGTCCAGCAGGGCGATGGCCGCCCGGACGATGCGGGAGGGCGTCAGCGGCGGCTCGCCCCGTCGATCGCGTCGGGGCCGCAGCCACACGCTCCGCACGTCGTTCCCCGCCCCGGTCTTGCCCATCGCACCTCATCCGATGTCCGCTCCGGCCACCCCGACCGGTGGAGCCAGTGTAGTACCGTGTTCGACGCAACGAACGTTGTTAGGGACTCCCATACGTCGTTAGGGGTACGGAATGGCGAAGGACGGTCCAAGTCGCCGGTGGACACTGCCGGCGGTGAGCGCGGCCCAACTCCTGGTCGTGCTGGACGGCACGATCGTCAATATCGCGCTGCCCTCCGCGCAGCGGGCGCTCGGCATGTCCGATGCCGGCAGGCAGTGGGCGATCACCGCCTACGCACTGGCCTTCGGCGGACTGCTGCTGATCGGCGGTCGCGTCAGCAGCGCGCTGGGCCACCGGCGTACGTTCATCATCGGGCTGCTCGGCTTCGCGGGCGCCTCCGCGCTGGGCGGCGCCGCCGGAAGCCCCGAGATGCTGTTCGCGGCGCGGGCCCTGCAGGGCGTGTTCGCCGCCGGGCTCGCGCCGGCCGGACTCTCACTGCTGACGATCACCTTCACCGAACCGCGCGAACGCGGCCGAGCCTTCGGCGTGTTCGCGGCCGTGGGCGCTGCGGGCTCGGCCATCGGGTTGATCGCGGGCGGGCTGCTGACCGAGTACGTGGGCTGGCGCTGGTGCCTGTACATCAACGTCCCCCTCGCCTTGCTCGCCGTCCTCGGCGCCACCCGCGTGGCGCGGGACCGGCCGAGCCGGGACGGGAAGGGCCTGGACGTACCAGGCGCGCTGCTCAGCACCGCGGGTTTCGTAGCGGTGGTCTATGCCTTCAACGAGGCCGCCTCGCTCGGCTGGGGCTCAGGGAAGGTGCTCGCGCTGCTGGCCGCGGGAACTCTGCTGCTGGCCACGTTCGTCGCAGTAGAACTGCGCACGCCCCGCCCGCTGCTGCCGATGCGGATCCTGCTGCACCGCGCACGGGGCGGCGCCTTCCTGGCGATCACGCTGATGTTCGTCGCGATGTTCGGCTTCTACCTCTTCATGAGCTACTACACCCAGACGATCCTCGGCTATTCACCCGTCGAGGCCGGTCTGACGTTGATCATCAATGCGCTGGCCACGCTGCTCGGCTCGACCCTCATCGCCGGGCGCCTGCACGGGCGCGTCTCCCCGGCGGCGCTGATCCTGCCCGGGCTGCTCGCGGCGGCCGCCGGCATCCTCCTGCTGACCCGGCTGACGCCGCAGAGCACGGAGGTCTTCGGCCTGTACCTGGTGCCGGCACTGCTGCTCACCGGCCTCGGCCTCGGCCTCGTCATGCCCCCGACCGCCGGCCTGGCCACCGCGGACATGGACTGGCAGAACATCGGGGCGGCCTCAGCGGCGTACAACGCGGGCCAGCAGCTCGGCGCCGCGCTCGGCACGGCGCTGTTCAACACGCTGGCGGCCGGCGCCGCGGCCTCCTATCTGGCCGCGCACCCGCAGGCCGCGGCCGCCGCGGGGACCGTACGCGGGTACACCACGGCCCTGGCCGCCGCAGCCGCCGTCCTTCTCGTCGCCGCAATCATCACCGCACCGCTGATCGTCGCTCGCCGGGGGCGGCAGCGGGCCGATGACCGGAAGGCCGAGGAGACGACGCCGGTCGGCTAGGTGCACCACCCGGGGAGGTCGGTCAACCTGATGACGGGTGGCTCGCCGGCGATGGCGGTTCGGCAGCCCACCTCTGTCGTCGTGATCGGGGCCTACGAGGACACACCGGCAGGACGACGGTAGTGAGTGGTCCCTACCAGCAGTCCGTCCGCCCACCATGCGTTCCGAACGCGGCCGACCTTCCCAGGCGGGGCGACACTCGGCCCGGCTCACCGGGCGGTCCCTCATGGCGGTCCGATTCTCGGCGAGCACCAAACCTTCGAGATCGATCTTGGCGCCGATCGCCGTTCCCGGCAGCCCCGGCGTGGGCCCAGGGGCCGGGCGTATGTGCCGCCGGGGCATGCGAGGCGTGTCGCGTTCGTTCGGCTGCGGAGAAGATCCGGCACACCGCCGCCTCTCGCCGGGCCACTCGCCCAAGCTCACCCGGCCGTCGCCTGCCGGTACCTCGCGACCGCGACCGGCGATGCGAGTGCGCCGGTTCCGGTGGCCGAGCCGGACGGGGGTGGTTGCTGCCAGCGGTCGGCGACGCGACAATCAGGCACTATGCCGTCGTCATCGACCACGTCCAAAACGGATCTGCGCGCGGCGCTCCTGCGCGCCGCCGAGCAGGCGATCGACGAGCACGGCATCGGCCCCGTCGGCATGCGGGCGATCGCCCGGCGGGTCGGCGTCTCGCACCAGGCGCCCGGACATCACTTCGGCGACCGCCGCGGGCTGTTCACGGCACTGGCCGCGAAGGGTTTCCGCACGCTGGCGAAGCGGATGCGCTCGGCGCGCCGGCGGATTCCCGACGATGCGACGCCCGCCGAACGTGTCGCCACGCTCGGCATCGGCTACATGGTCTTCGCCGAGCAGCACCCCGCGCTGTTCGTGGTGATGTACCGGCCCGAGTTGCTCAATGCCGACGATCCGGATCTCGCCGAGGCGCGCGCGAGCGCGTTCGGGATCCTCCTCGACGAGATCAACGACGCTCGTGCGATGGGCTGGGGCCGGGACCACTCGGAGACCGCGCTGGCGCTGACGTGCTGGTCGACCGTACACGGCGCCGTGACGCTCTGGCGCGACGGCACCCTGGACACCTTCTTTCCCGGCCTCGGCGGCGTCGAGGCCGCCGCCCGGCTGGTGACCGAGACGCTCAACAACGCTCTCGCCACCGCGTCAGTCGACTGACGCGGTGGGACGACGGGGACCGCGCTCCCGGCGGCGCCGGGCCCGAGCCGGTGGGATCACCGGGTGAAGTCGGCCCCCGGGAAGGTGATCTTCAGGGTCGCCTTCGAATCCGGTGCGCACGGGGCCTTCAGGGTTTCTCTCAAGGTCACGGTGCCCGTCGCCGACAGCGTGCCGGCACCGTTGGCGATCGACCCGGTCACCGGCCCCCGGTAACGGCACTCCCCGCCGAGGGCGTTGGTGATCACGATGGAGATCGTGCCGGTCACCGCGCCCTTCCTGATCTGGAAGTGGATCCGCCCGTCGTGTCTCGCCGACGTGATGACACCGACACAGGAGGCGTCGAACCCTCGGACCCGCACCTTCCATGTCCGGCCCGTGCGATGCGCCTTCGCGGTCAGGTTCGACAGGGTGCAGGTGGATGATCCGACGCCGGAGTCCCCCGTGAAACTGCCGCTGCCCTCGGACGTGCTGTAGCGATCGGGAGGCGAGACCGACGCGGACGCGGCGTGCGTCGGCACGGCGAGGGCCGCCACTGCGACCACGGCCGGGAAGGCGCCCCGCTTGAGGATCTTCATCGACGACCTTTCGTGGAACGTCTGACTTGACAGTGTCACAACCTAGGCCTGCCACTTGACATCGTCAAGCATCGTCGGCCACGGAACGATGCCGCAGAGTGGGGCCACGAAACGAAGGCGGTCCCGCCCGGCGGCCGGGTTCCTCTTCCTCTGGGCACTCCTGCTCGGGTTTGATCCAGTACCGGCAGACGCCGTCCTCGCCGGAAGGACTCGAGCACCGTCGGACGGCGCGCCTCGTCCCGCTGCGGGACACAACGCGGCCTCCGGTCAGGCCGGCGACAGCCGTGCACGGCCGTCGGCCGGGTGAACACCGGAATCCGCGCGTCCTCACCGGCCTCCGTCGACCGGGCCGCCATCTGCTTCGCCGACGGTCTGCCGTTCAGATGTCCCTCGACCGGGTCGGTCAGCGACAGTGACGCCGGCATGTCCTCACTGCTCGCCTCCCACGCGTGCCCGTCCAGCGGTGCGCGGTCGGCCCGCCGTAGCGACGGCGTCGCGGAGGCATCCCGCACCGCCGGCACACGGTGCAGTCCCCCAACACGTAGGCAAACGATCCACCGCGCCCTGCGGAGGATGCGGGTTGGCGAACACCGCCCCCGTCACCAGCGAGCCGTCGATCTCCTTAGGCAACAACTGCTTGCGCCACCTGACGGGGGGCAAGTCCGGGAGTCGCCCGCACCTCCGCCAAGACCTTCCGACCGCCCGCCGCCGCACCCATCGCTTGAGACTCGCCTCGTTCCCAAAAGACGCATCACAGGGTCTGGTCGGTGGTGCAGGACGGCGCGGCCGCCCGTCGCAATCTGCGAACGGGCGATGCGTTCTCCTGGGGAGGCGACGGGAGGCAGGGCGGGCGCCAGCCGGTGCATGTCCTCCGCGGTGGAAGAGCCAGGTGAACGGTTCCCGCCGGCGGCCTGTTTCGGCCGTCGGGCTTCCCGTGGGGCATCGAACGTTCCTAGAGTCGTCGGGTGCGAGGGAGCGGACTGCGGTGGTTGCGGTGGCCCGCTCTGGCGGTCGTCGTGTTGGGGACGGCGGCGTTGCTGTTCTGGCCGGCGGCGGACTTCCTGGGGGCCCATGACGCCCGGGGGCTGAGCGGGAAGCAGCGGATCCAGGAGGCCGCCAAAGCGCGCGACGCGGCGCGGGGGCGGATGGTGCAGTTGGCGACGGTCATGCTCGGGCTGGGCGCCTATGTCTTCACGGTGCGGAACTTTCAGCTCGCGCTGGACCAGTCCCGGCGGCAGGCCGAGGCGACCAACCGGACGCTGGAGCAGAACGAGGCGGCGCAGATCACCGACCGGTTCGCCCGGGCCATCGAGCTGCTCGGGTCAGAGGCGATCGACGCGCGGCTGGGCGCGATCTACTCGCTCGAACGGATCGCCCGCGACTCCGAGCGCGACCATCCCACGGTCATGGAGGTGCTGACCGCCTTCGTCCGGCGCACGTCGACGACCACCGCCGCAGGGGCGTCCCGGCAGGACCTGTGGGCGGCGCTCAGCGTGATCGCCCGCCGGAGGTTCGAGCACGACCGGGGGCGGCTGGTGCTGCGCGACTCCCTGCTCCCCGAGGCGGAGTTGACCGAGGCGGCGTTGGCGGGGGCCGACCTGCGCGGGATCCGGCTGGCGGAGGCGACGTTGACCCGCGCCGAGTTGGCCGCCGCCGACCTGACCGACGGCGTCTTGGACGGGGCCCGGCTCGACGGGGCCGACCTCACCGGCGCGGACCTGACGAGGGTGTCGGCGAGCGGCGCGAGGCTCACCGACGCCACCCTGACGGACGCCGCGCTGAACGGGGCCAGGCTCGACGGCGGTGCGCTGACGGGCGCTCGACTCCAGAACGTTCACGCCCTCCGCTGTGCACTGTCCGGCGCGGACCTCACGGGAGCCGACCTCACCGGCGCGGACCTCTCCGAGGCCGACCTCAACGACGCGCGGCTGCCGAACGCCGTGCTGCGGAACGTCACCCTGACCCGCGGACGCCTCGCCCGCGCCGACCTGAGCGGGGCCGACCTACGGGACGTCGACCTGAGCAGGGCGGTGCTGAGCCGCGCCCGGCTCCAGGGCGCGAACCTGAGCGGCGCCCGCCTCGACGAGACGAACCTGTCGGGGGCCACGCTCGCGGGTGCGCACCTGGCGGGCGTCGACCTCACGCAGGTCGTCGGCGTCTCCGACCTGGACCTGACCGACGCCATCGCCGACGACGCCACCAGGCTGACCGCCGGCTGGCACGCGGACCCCGCCACCGGCCGGGTCACCCGCCTCGATCAACGCTGACCCGAGCCGCCCCACGACGAACGGGCCCGACCGGCGGCGACGGCCGGCGGTGCACGGGGCCGACCGACGACGAACGAGCCGACCCACAGCGACCAACGGCCAACCGAACCCACCGACTCCGACCAACGAGGATCGAGGACTCAACCGCAGCGAACGACCGCCAACGGACCGGCCGGCGGCGAA
Source organism: Thermomonospora umbrina (assembly GCF_003386555.1). Lineage (GTDB taxonomy): Bacteria > Actinomycetota > Actinomycetes > Streptosporangiales > Streptosporangiaceae > Thermomonospora > Thermomonospora umbrina. The sequence goes on from NZ_QTTT01000001.1 coordinate 1,157,525, forward strand.
CGGGCCGGTCCGGGGCGGTCAGCGCTGATCCAGGGGGCCGCCAAGGAGGGCCGCCGCAGCGCGGGGCTGGCCCGACGCCACGAAGGCGCGGGCCAGTTCGGCCTGGACGGCGCGGTCGCCGGGCAGTCGCGCCGACGCCGACTTGAGCAGGCCGAGGGCACCGCCGGGGTCGCCGCCGAGTCGGTGGATGCGGCCGATCGCGGCGAGCAGCGCGCCGACCATCGGGACGTCCCGGCGGACCTCGGCGGCCAGTGCGGCGGCCCGGTAGTGCCGTTCGGCGGTCTCCCGTTCGCCCGCCGCGAAGGCCAGGTCGCCGAGCAGGATGCGCGCGTCCATCTCCGTCGCGCTGTCGCCGCGGCCGGCGGCGAGGGCGGACTCGGCGAGGGTGAGGGCGCGGTCCGGTCCGGCGGCGAGCGCCGCCCGCAGTTGTTCCGAGGGTGACGCCGGGGAGGGGGCGGGCCGGTCGACGCCGGTCGCGAGCAGGGCCAGCGGGGCGGCGAGCCGGTCGGCGGCGGGGCGGAAGCGGCGGCCGTCGCCGTCCAGCACCTGGCGGTCCTGGAGGGCCCGCAGGATCTCCTCGGGCACGCCCGAGTCGTGCGCGTCGGCGTCGCGGCCGGCGCCGGACGGGGCGACGAGCGCCTCGGCCAGGGCGCGGCCGAGCCAGCCGGGATCCCGGTCGAACAGCTCCGCGACGCGGGAGACGACGCGCCACAGGGCTGCGCCGAGGGCCTGGTCGACCACCGTGCGGGCGTCGCGTCCCGATCGTGCGAGGCGTCCGCGCATTCGCCGCGAGCGCCAGAGCTGCAGGGACGCCTGTTGGAGCGACCAGGTGTGGACGGTCTCCGCGCGACGGGTGACGGCGCGGCCGTCCTCGTCGGTGGTCCGGATCGTCATCAGGTCGTCGACGACCGCGTCGGCGGCGGCCGGGGGGAGGCCCGCCGGGACGGTCGTGAGCGGCTCCAGCACCGCCCGCGCGTCGGCGGCCTCGAGGCCGCCGAGCCGGTACTCGGTCGTGTCGGCGGGTCCGACCGCGTCGCGCAGCGCCCCGAGCCGGCCGGTGCGGACGCTGAACAGGAGCCGCAGGGACGGATTGTCGCCGAGGGCCCCGCGCAGCCCGGCCATCAGGCGTTCGCGCTGGGCCGCGGTGAGTCGTTGGAAGAGGTCGTCGGCCTGGTCGATCCCGGCCAGGACGGGCCGGGGGGACTCGGCGCAGCGGTCGCGCAGCCAGTCGCGGACGGTGGTGCCGCCGAGGGCCGTGGGCCAGGTGGTCGGCGCCCAGCCGCGGAGCAGGGCGAACTCGAACGGCTCGTGGGCGGGCAGCGCGGCGGTCGGGAACGGTCGGTCCGGCAGGACGGCGCCGAGCAGGGGCGCGCGATGGGCGCCGCCTTCGAGCAGGGGCCGGACGGCGGCCTCCAGCAGCGAGGTCCGACCGGACCCGGCGGGGCCGTGCACGATCGTCACCCGCCGCGACCGCCACAGGACGGCGACGTCCCTGGCCTGCGCGGCCCGACGGGGCGAGGGCAACTCCTCGCCGGCGCGGTAGGGCCGGGCGCCGGGGAACGGCGAGGCCGGGCCGGGATCGTTCATCACGGGATCCGCGCTCGCTGCGTCACCGGCACCACGGTAGGGGCTCGGTCGCGACCGCAGAGCGCCCTCGACCGAATCCGTCGCCATCCCGCCATCGCCCTCGCTCCATGGTCAGTGTCCGGATCCGGCCACGCCATTGGATCCTCCGAAAAGAGGATCGGGAATGTCCCCCGGCCACTCGAGGATCTTGTCCAGGGCGCCCGGCGAACCGACGTCCCGCAGAGTCAGGACCTCACCAAGAGTGACCCCGGAAAGGTCGAAAGCCCCGGTTTCGACATCTTCTGGATATTCGGCCATCACGGTGCATCCTCATTGTGGGCGGTGCGCCTCCATCATCGCCCATCAGCGGGGTTCCGGCCACCTCCGAGGCGGCCCCTCCGCTGTCTATGATGAGCCTCAGGCCCATCGGAAGAGGCCGGAAGGAGCCGGAATTGAGCGCGACGGACCCGGATCGCCGGCCCAAGATCTGGGGTCGCGTTCCACAGCGCAACAACAACTTCACCGGGCGCTCGGAGTTGCTCGAACAACTCAGGCCCCTTTCCGGCGCGCAGGTCACCGCGCTCGTCCCGACCGCCCTGCACGGGCTCGGCGGCGTCGGCAAGACGCAACTGGCGGTCGAGTACGCGCATCGGCACAAGAGCGAGTACGACCTGGTCTGGTGGATCCCCGCCGACCAGCCGATGCTGATCCCGGCGGCGCTCGCCCGGCTGGCCCGTCCGCTGGGCATCACCGAGGCGGAGGTCATCGGCGTCAACGAGGCCGCCGAGGCGGTGCTGGACGCGCTGCGCCGGGGCGACCCGATCGACCGCTGGCTGCTGGTCTTCGACAACGCCCAGGATCCCGAGGACGTGCTGGGCCACATCCCCGACGGCCCCGGCGAGGTCATCATCACCTCCCGGAACGTGGAGTGGACCGGCCCGGTGCGCACGCTGACCGTGGACGTCTTCGACCGGGACGAGAGCGCGGAGTTCCTGGAGCGGCGCGTGCCCGGCATTCCGCCCGGCGAGGCCGGCCGGCTCGCCGACGCGCTGGGCGACCTGCCGCTCGCGCTGGAGCAGGCGGGCGCGTTCCAGAACGTCACCGGGATGCCGACCGACGAGTACCTGCAGCAGTTGGAGAAGCGCACCAGCCTGCTGCTGTCGGAGGGGCAGCCGTCGGACTACGAGCTGCCCTTGGCGGCGACGTGGTCGCTGTCGGTGGGTCAGCTCCGCGAGTCCCACCCCGAGGCGGTCGACCTGCTCAACCTCTGCGCGTTCTTCGGTCCCGACCCGATCCCCCGTGACGTGCTGAGCGGCGGCCACGCGCATCTGGACTCGCCGCTGGGCGACCTGTTGGGCGACCCGCTGCGGTTCAGCAAGGCGGTCGGCGCGATCGGCCGGCACTCGCTGGTCCAGATCGACCGGGAGCAGCGGACGCTGAGCGTTCACCGGCTGGTGCAAAAGCAGCTCCGCGACAACGTGAGCGAGTCGGCGGCCCGCACGTTCCGGCACTCGGTGGAGCTGCTGCTGGCGGCGGCCTGCCCGACCGACCCGGACGACACCTCGAGCTGGTCGGTCTTCCAGCGGCTGCTGCCGCACGTGGGCCCGTCGCGGGCGGCCGAGTGCACCGCGCGCGAGGTGCGGTTCTTCATGCGCAGCGTGATCCGCTACCTGTACCAGTCCAACAACGCGCAGGCGGCGCTCACCCTGGCGGAGGAGTGCCACGACCACTGGACGGCCGACCCGGACGTCCATCCGCACGACCTGTTCGCGATCAAGCGGCATCTGGGGTTCGCGCTGCGGAGCAACGGTCGGTTCAGAGAGGCGCTGGCCCACGATGCCGAGACGTTGACGCTGGCCGAGGCCCGGCTGCCGGCCGACCACGACGAGGTGCTGCGGATCACCAACAGCCACGGCATCGACGTGCGGATGGCGGGCCGGTTCACCGAGGCGCGGGAGCTGTCGGAGCGCACGGTCGAACGGCACGTCGCCGCGTTCGGCCCGCATGACCAGCGCACCCTCAACGCGCAGAACAACCTGGGCCTCGACTACACCCTGAGCGGCGACTACGCCCGGGCCAAGGAGCTGTTGACCCGTGTGCACGCCACCATGCGCACGGTGCTGGGCACCAGTCATCGCTCGCCCCAGATCGCGATGAACAACCTGATCCGGGTGATCCGGCTGGACGGCGACTTCGCGGAGGCCCGGGAGCTGGGCGAGGACCTGCGCGCCGCCGACCTCGCCATCCTCGGCCCCGACCATCCGACCACGCTGCGCGCCGCGAAGGACCTGGCCATCGCGGTCCGGTTGGTGGAGGGCGGCTCCGACGAGGCCCTCGACCTCGCCGAGGACGTCACCCGACGGTTCGTCCGCGTGCTCGGTGAGCACAACCCCGACACGCAGGCGGCACGGCTGACGCTGTCCAACGCGCTGCGCGAGGCGGGCCGCATCCCGGAGGCGCTGCCGCTCGCCGAGCAGGCGGCCGACGCGTTCGAGGGCGCGTACGGCCCGGACCATCCCTTCGTCCACTGCACCCGCAGCAACCTGGCGCTGTTGCTGCGGCTGAACGGCGAGCCCGAACGGGCACGCGCGTTGAGCGAGTCCGCGCGGGCGCGACTGGCCGCGAGCGTGGGGCCCGCGCATCACTTCACGCTGCTCAGCGCGCTGATCCTGGCCGGGGATCTCGCCGCGCTCGGGGAGCACGAGGCGGCGGTCCGATTGGGCGGCGAGGTGCTCGACCTGGTCACGGACCGACTCGGGGCGGACCATCCGACCGCGCTCGCCGTCGGCGGCAACCTGTCGCTGGACCTGGCCGCCGCCGGCCGGACCGAGGAGGCCGAGCCGCTGCTCACGCGGTCGCTGTCGGGGCTGCGGAGCCGGCTGGACGACGACCACCCGTGGGTCTGCTGCCTGGAGGAGGGCCGGCGCAACGAGGGCCACTGCTTCGACGCGATCCCGCTGTGACCCCGTGATCGTCAGCCGTACCGGCTCCGATGCGCGGCGGCCTCGCGGTGCGCCCGTCGTACGGCCTGGGCGGGCACCGGGTCGCGGTGGAACGCGTGCAGCGTCCGGCGCATGCCCGCGACGAACCGGACACCCGCCGGTGTGAGCGCCCCGCTCTCCTGAAGGGTCTCCGTGGTCGCCAGCGCCGCGTCGCGCCAGCGTACGAAACGCGCGTGCGCCTCGTCGCCGTCGCTGTGGTGCCGCTGACGCCGCCAGAACGCCGCCAGCCCGAGATGCGCGTACGCCCCGTGCAGGAGACCGCCGAGGGGTCGGGGGTCGGGACGCCAGGGCGCGTAGTAGGTCCGGCCGGGGTCGTCGTCGACGAGGTCGACGAGTTCGAGCAGCACGCCGAGCTTGGCGTGCTGGATCTCGTGCACGAGCACCGCCGCCAGCGCGCCCGCGTTCGGCGGCAGCCGCAGCGCCGTGGCGCCGAACGCGGTCCGCGAGGTGCCGCTCTGCGGCCGGCCGGGGCCGCCGTCCAACGGGGTGACCGTCGTGAGCACGGCGCGGATCTCGGCGGCGGTGTCCTCGTGGTGCGCGCACAGCAGGTGCCACGCCTCCTGGAACAGCGTCCGCCAGCGGGTCAGCTCACCGTCGGGCAGCCGCGGCCCGCCGCCGGGGAACCGGTACGGGTCGAGGTCGTCGATGGTCAGGCGCAACGTCGGAAGGCCCGGACCGCCGAGGATGACCTCGCGCAGCCCCCGCCAGCCCGGGGCGTCGCGAACGCCGTCGGCGGGGACCCGCACGGTGCCGGTCCTGCCCCGAAGCTCCGCGCGCCCATCGCGCACCACGATGTGACAGCGGTCGCCGTCCACCCGGCACCGCCCGATCCCCGGCAGGGTCATCGCGCCGTCGCGGATCGGGACGACCGCGTCGTAGTCGGCCCCGGCCCGGATGGCGGCGGAGGCCGTGACCTGCGCCATCGTCGTCGCGGGGGCGGGCTCCCCTCTTCGCAGCCGCGCCGCGGTGTGCCGGGCCCACGCTCCGACGGCCGGCTGGCGCAGCACCCGTTCGACCGCGTCCGGGGCGTGGTCGTGCAGCCCGGCCAGCGCGCGTGCGGCCTCGTTCACCTCCGCCGACCGCGCCTCGTCCGCCACGGTGCGTAGCAGGACCAGGGTGGTGCCCCGCGCGGCCTGGGCGAAGTAACGGCCGATCGCGGCCCCGGGCGCCCCGTGCGCGGTGTCGTCGAAGATCGCCGCCGGGATGACGAGTGGCTCCGGAATGGCGTGCTCCTTCCCCAGAGGTGTTCATCACCATTCGGGCCTCCAGCACAGAACTGGGAGGAATCGCCCGCTGCTCTTGCATACCCCACCGCGGCCCGTCCGTCTGTGCCCCTTGCCACGCTGAGCGCGTTCGCCGCCGCGGGGGCCGGTCGGCGGGGGCCGCCAGGAGCCTCGCCGGCCGGGAAGAGGCCGGTCGGTCATGTCGAACGAGGTCCGGTGCCGAGACCCGCGCTCACGGGTCTGGTCGCCAAGAGTCGATGAACCTGTTTCGACATTATCGAACGAAATCCTTGAATCTGGATCTATGTCGAACCTAGAGTGTGCGGCACCTCACACCCCCGGAGGAGCCTCCCTCATGAGTTCACGTACGGCGGCGGGCCTGGCGGCCTCCGCACTGCTCGTCTCCCTGACCGCCTGCGGCACCGGATCGACCTCGGACGACACGGCCGTCGTCAAGGTCGGCGCGATCCTGTCGATGTCGGGCATCTACTCCACCCTCGGACCGCCGCAGAAGAAGGCCATGACGATGGGCGTCGAGGCGCTCAACCGGACCGGCTTCACCGTGGCGGGCACGAAGCGCACGCTGGAGATCACCTACGCCGACGACAAGTCCGACGCGGCCACCACCGGGGTGACCGCGCTGCGGGAGCTGGTCCAGGCGAAGAAGATGCCGGTGATCGCCTACGGGCTCGGCTCGGACACCTACGTTCCGCAGCTCCAACGCAAGCCCGTCCCGATGATCAACATCCTGGACTCCACGTACCCGAGCATCCTGCGGCTGAGCCCGCATCTGTTCCTGACCCGGGGCGACTCCCCCAAGTACGTGCCCGGCTGCCTGCACTACGCCAAGAACCGGCTGGGCACGCGCAGCATCTCGGTCATCACCGCCAAGGGCGAGCCGTACGGGGCCGGGCTCACTCAGCTCGTGCGGCGGTCGGCGCAGACGGAGGGCGTGAGGATCGCCGCGGAGAGCGAGTTCCCGCTCGGGTCCACCGACTACAGCAACGCCATCAACACGGCGGTGGCCGCCAAGCCCGACGCGATCTACCTGTCCAGCGTCACCGCCGTGATCCTGCCGGTGCTCAAGCAGCTCCGGCAGTCCGGGTACACCGGGCCGGTCATCCACTCCAGCGGCGTCAATCCCGACCAGGCCGAGGCGATCCTCGGCGCACGGTTCGACTCGATCATGAAGGACAACCACGACTGCGCGGGCACGCTGCCCACGACCTCGGCGAACCCGCCCGCCAAGGCGTTCGCCGACGCCTACCAGGCCCGATGGAAGGAGTACCCGCAGGACCTGACGATGTGGGCGTACGACTTCCCGTTCATCGTCGCGGAGGCGATGACCAAGGCGGGCACGACCACCGACCCGGAGAAGATCGAGAAGGCGCTCGCGCGGATCCCGGTCCCGGCGGGCACCGTCAGCGGCTGGCTGCCCGGTGACGGCGGCGTGCTGTTCACCGACCGCAACGCCCGCACCGCCTCCGAGGTCACCACCTGGTGCACCGGGAAGCGGACGCTGGGCAGCGTCATGACGTTCGACACCAAGGACGGTGCGATCGTCGACGCCACGTTCCCGAAGGACCCGTGCGCGTGATCCAGGTCCTGGCCAACGGAGTGTTCCTCGGCTGTCTGTTCGCCGTCGTGGCGGTCGGCCTGACCCTGGTGTACGGGGTCATGGAGGTGCCCAACTTCGCGCACGCGGGCGTGATCGTGCTGTCCGCGTACGCCACGTGGTCGTTGAGTCGGGCGGGGGTCCCGTTCGTCCTGGCGGCCCTGGCGGGGATCGCCTGCGGTGGGGCGGTGTCGGTGCTGACCGAGGTGCTCGCCTACCGGTGGATCATCGACAAGCCCGCCGCCGCCCCGGCCGTCGCGCTCGGGTTGATGCTCATCCTGCAGAACACGGCGCTGCGGCTGTACGGGGGCGAGGGCAAGTCGCTGGACACCCCCTACGACACCGTTCTGCTGGAGTTCGGCGGGGTGTCGCTGTCGGGGGTGAAGGCCGCGCTGATCGTGATGGCCGGGCTGTCGCTGGTGGCGTTGCACCTGATCCTGTCGCGGACGTCGCTGGGCCGGGCGATGCGGGCGGTGGCCCAGGACCGGGAGGCGGCGGGGATGCTCGGCATCCCGATGCGGCGGCAGTACACGCTGGCGTTCCTCATCGCCGGCCTGCTCGGCGGGATCGCCGCCATCGCCTACGCCCCGACGTTCCAGGTCACCCCGTACATGGCCGACGAGGTGCTGCTGAGCGCGTTCGTCGTCGTGGTGCTGGGCGGGCTGGGCAGCGTCTGGGGCGCGGTGGCGGGCGGACTGGTGCTCGGCGTGGTGGAGGGCCTCGGCTCGGCCTATGTCAGCTCCGCCTACCAGAGCGCCTTCGGGTTCCTCATGCTCGTGATCATCCTCGTGGCGCGGCCCGGCGGGCTGCGCGCCACGAACGCTCGAAGGGTGGCCTGACGTGCGCACCTCGTCGATCCTGCGGCACGCCCCGGTGGCGGGTCTGCTCGTCGCGCTCAGCGTCGCCGCCCACCTGATGCTCAACGGGCTCCACGGCGACCGGGGGCAGGTCGCGCTGCTCATCGTGGTGTGGACGATCGCGTTGACCGGCCTCAACCTCATCCAGGGCCTGGGCGGTTATCCGAGCCTGGCGCACGCCTCGTTCTTCGGCGCGGGCGGATACCTGTCGGCGATCGGTCTGGAGAAGGGGCTGCCGATGGCGGTCGCCGCCGTGCTGGCGGTGGCCGGGACGATGCTCATCGGGCTCGTGGTCGCGCTGGTGTTCAGCCGGACGCGGGGCCAGTACTTCGCCATCGGCACGATGTTCTTCACCGCCGTGACGACGCTGGTGTTCGTCAACGCGACCGATCTCACCGGGGGCCCCAACGGACGGCCCGTCGACCTGGGGTTCTCCCTGGAGGCGACCGTGGTGCTGCTGGCGGTCTCCCTCGGGGTCGGGTTGGGCGTGTTCCACGTGCTGTCCCTCGGGCGGTTCGGGTCCCGGCTGCGGGCGATCCGCGAGGACGAGGACCTCGCCCAACACCTCGGCGTTCCCACCGCGCGGGTCAAGCTCGTCGCGATGGTGGTCTCCTCCGGGTTCGGCGCGTGGGCCGGGGTGCTGTTCGCCCAGTACAACGGGGTCATCGCGCCGTCACAGTTCACGTTCGTGCAGAGCTTCCTGATGTTCGTGGCGATCGGGCTCGGCGGTTCGGGGCGGCTGCTCGCCCCCTTGGTCGGGAGCGTCATCGTCATCGGCTTCACCCAGCTCATCAAGCTCGGCCCCGGAGTGAGTCAGATCGTGCTGGGCGTGCTGTTCATCGCCGTGACCCTGCTGGCCCCCAACGGCGTCCTCGGCGGCCTGGCCGCCGTGTGGAGACGCCTCCGGATGAAGGAGGTCACCTCATGACCCCCCTGTTGACCGTCGACCGGGTGGTCAAGCGGTTCGGCGGTGTCGCGGCCGTCGACGGCGTGTCGTTCACCCTGGACGCCGGGTCGGTCCTCGGGCTCATCGGTCCGAACGGCTCCGGCAAGACCACCCTGCTGGGCGTGCTCGCGGGCACGCACGAGCCCACCGAGGGGACGGTGACGCTGGACGGGCGGGTCGCGTCCGGGCGCGGAGCCCACCGCGCCGTCCACGCCGGGATCGCCCGCACCTTCCAGACCACCCGCCTGTTCGAGACGTGGACGCTGCGGGAGGGTCTCCGGCTCGCGCGCGGCGAACGGCGGGGACGCCGCACGCCCTGGCCGGACGAGGCACCGGTCGCCCTGCTCGGCCTCGACCATCTCCTCGACCGGCCCTGCGGCGCTCTGACCGGCGCCGCCCAACGCCTCGCCATGATCGCGTCGGCGCTGGCGACCGGCCCACGCGTCCTGCTGCTGGACGAACCCGCCGTCGGCATGGACACCGCCGACGCCGCCGCGCTGGGCGACGCCGTCCGCCGTGTCGCCGGGGAACTGGGCGTCGCCGTCATCGTCGTCGACCACAACATGCACTTCCTGATGCCGCTGGCCGACACCGTCGTCGTCATGGCGGCCGGCGCCGTCCTGGCCACCGGGACCCCCGAGGAGATCCGTTCCGACGAGGCGGTCATCGCCTCCTACCTGGGAGGGGCCTGAGCATGCTCACCGTCGAGGACCTCACCGTCGCCTTCGGGCCCACCGTCGCCGTGCGCGGCGTGGACCTGCACGCCGAGCCCGGCACCGTCACCGGGATCCTCGGCGCCAACGGCGCCGGGAAGACCACCACCCTGTTGGGCGTCCACGGTCGGGTGCGCCGCCGCTCCGGCCGCATCCTCTTCGACGGCCGGGACGTCACCGGCGACGACACCCGCGCCCTCGTCCGGGCGGGCATCGCCCTGTGCCCGGAGAACCGGCGGCTGTTCCCCAACATGTCCATCGAGGACAATCTGCTGCTCGGCGCGTACGGGCACGGCCGCCGGACACAGCGCGCCCGACTCGCCGACGTCCTGGGCCGTTTCGCCTGGCTCCGCGAACGGGCCGGCGAACCCGCCGGTCGGCTCAGCGGCGGCCAGCAGCAGATCGTCGCCATCGCCCGCGCGCTGATGTCGCATCCGCGGCTCGTCCTCCTCGACGAGCCCTCCAGCGGCCTGTCCCCCGTCGCCGTCGACGAGATCGGCGACGTGCTGGCCGGCATCGCCGCCGACGGCACCACCATCCTGCTGGTCGAGCAGAACGTCCGCCTCGTCCAGCGACTGTGCTCCACCGCCTACGTCCTCGCCCACGGCCGAGTCGCCGCCCAAGGCCCGGTCAGCACGCTGCTGGCCGACAGCGCGGTCTCCGACGCCTACCTCGGAACGACCCGCTGAACCGTTCACCCCTCAGGAGGTCCCACCCCATGCGCCTCACCCTGTGCCGATCCCTGGCCGTCGTCCCGGCGGCGTTCGCCCTCGCCGTCGGGGCCGCCGTCGTCCCGCCCGCCTCCCCCACCGCGACGGCCGCCGTTCGGGCCGCCGTGGCGTACGAGCGCGGGCCTGCCCCGACGTGGGCCGGCATCCGCACCCCGCTGGGCCCGTTCTCGTACTCGAAGGTCACCGTCACCAACGCCGAGGCGAACGGCTTCGGCGGCGGCACCATCTACTACCCGAACGACACCACCCAGGGCACCTTCGGAGGTGTGGCCATCTCTCCCGGCTACACCGGACCGGAGGGCCACGTCGCCTGGTTGGGGCCCCGGCTGGCGTCGCAGGGATTCATCGTCTTCACCATCGCCACCAACAGCGTGTACGACCAGCCCACCGAACGGGGCCAGCAGCTCCTCGCCGCGCTCGACCACCTCGTGGGCAAGTCCCCCGCCCAGGTCAGGCAGCGGCTCGACGCCCAGCGGCTCGGCGTGATGGGCCACTCGATGGGCGGCGGCGGCGCGATGTACGCCGCGTGGAGCCGGTCGAGCCTGAAGGCCGCGGTGCCGCTGGCCCCGTACCACACCATCAAGAACTGGTCGGCGATCTACGTCCCGACCCTGTTCTTCGCCGGCACCGAGGACACCGTCACCCGCCCCGAAGACCACGCCGAGCGGTTCTACAGCTCCATGATCTACGCACGGGACCGCGCCTACGCCGAGATCGCCGGGGCCGACCACGGGACCTTCGTCAGGGAGCACCCGCTGATCGGCGCGCTGTCGGTGGCCTGGCTCAAGCGGTTCATCGACGCCGACACCCGCTACGACCAGTTCCTGTGCCCGCCCCCGACCGGCCCTGAGCTGACCGAGTACCGCGACTCCTGCCCGCACGCCTGACCTCGTCCGCCCCCGGGCGAGGCGTCACGGGCGTTCATCGGGTCCGTTCACGGGAGCGGCGGTGAGCAGGGCCGACAGGCCCAGCACCGAGCCCTTCTCGATGGTCTCGCCCGGGGGCGGGGCGGCGTGGTCGGCGATGGTGATCGAGCGGCTGCCCAGGTAGCGGTAGGTCTTCCGGTCGAGGATGATCTCCTGCCGGATGTAGCCCTCGCTCACGACGTACAGCGCCAGGCCGTGCCGTCCCTTGGCGTCGGCCGAGTCGGGCAGCATGGCGACGCCGGGCATCCGGGCCAGCGCGCCGTACAGGGTGGCCTGGAGGCGGGGCGGCACGTAGTACGACTCCAGGATGGCCGAGACCAGGTTGAACGCCGCCACCCCGCGCGGGGCGCCGACGATGCCGTTACGGAAGGTGAACGGCCCCTCCTCGTTCGCGGGGGATGCTCGACGAGCGTGTTGATGCGGTCGACCTCGGTGTACAGGCGGGCGAGCGCGGCGTCGGGGTCGGCGGGCAGCCCGAGGAGCACCTTGCCGGTCGGCTCGCTCACGCCGACGGTGACGCGCGGGTCCTTCGCCGGCGGCGACGTCCCCTCGACGGTGCGCCACGCCTCGTTGGTGGAGTACCTGGTCCGGGGGCCCAGCACCCCGCCGTCGATCTCGGCGATCAGGGTCTTGGTGTAGATCCACTGGCGGGGGTTCAGCGTGGTGTCGGGTTGGGTCCACGCCACCGCGCGGGCGCGCAACGCCACGTCCCGCGCATCGGCCACCGGCGCCCCGGGCAGGACCCCGACGCGGTCCGGCGGCGCGTCGCCTTCGATGTTCTGCGCGATCGTCACACCGGCGGCGATCGTCAGCGTCAACGCGCAGGCCACGGCCGTGCGCGCGAAGGTCGGCCGCGCCGGGCCCCTGCGCCCCGACCGCTCGATCTCCGCCAGCAGTCGGGTGCGCCCGGCGTCCAACGCCTCGGTACGGGTCGGGGCCACGGCGCGGCAGAGATCCTCCATCGGCTTCAGCTCATTCATCGCGGGGCTCCTCCAGAGCGGTGCGCATCTTGGTCCGGGCTCGGTTCATGCGGGACGACACGGTGCCGACGGTGACGTTCAGGGCCCGCGCGACCTCCTTGTAGCTGAGGCCGACCGCCAGCAGCACCAGCACGTCGCGTTCGCCCCGGTTCAGGCGGGTCAGTCCGGCGGCCAGCCGCCGGCGCATGGACTCCGCCGCCAGCCGGTCGGCGATCGCCTCCAAAGCGGACTCGGCGGCCGGGTCCACCCCGGTCCTGGCCATCGCCTTGAAGAACCGCACCTCGGAACGGCGGTGCCGGCTGATGAGGTTCGTCGCGATCCCGTACAGCCAGGGGCGGGCGTCGGGGTACGCGGAGTCGTAGCGGTCGCGTTGTCGGAACGCCCGCAGGAACGTCTCGGCCATCAGGTCGTCGCCGACGTCCGATCCGAGCCGCCGCGCGATGTACCGCTGGATCTGTGCGGCGTGCCGTTCGTACAGTTCCGCGAACCGTTCCGGGTCGTCGCGCGACGCCGCGATCAGCGCCGCGTCGTCGACGGCGCCGTCGGCCGCCGCGACCGGGTGAACGATCATGCCGCTTCCGGCTTTCTCATGGGCCCTCCCTGGGCAGACTCTCATCCGCCTTTTCCCGAACCCTCCCGCCTTGTTCCCTGGGCACCTCGGCCGGGAATGCCGGGCGCGAGGTGCGCTGCGGCGCGGCCGGGGCCTGGGCCGCCCTCTGGCAGGCGACACTCCACTCCCAGCCGGCCTCGACGACTGTGAACCCACCGTCCAGAACACCGCCCGCGGACCCTCACCCGAACGACACCAGGTCAGAACGTTGAGGAGCGAGTGCGCGGGTCGGTGTCGTGATTGTGAGTCGATCGGAGGGTCGAGTGGGGCATCTCACTCATATTTCGCACTAGATGGCCCCATGCCGCCTCTTCGAGGATGTGAGCCCGTTCGCCGGGGCGCTCCCCCGCCCCGGCCGACGGCCCCCATCGTCGAGGAGAGGTTGTTCGGACGTGTCCATGGCCCGGAAAGTGATGCTCACAGCGGCGGGTGCGCTGTTGTTGCCCCTGGTGAGCGCCGTCCCGGCTGCGGCCGACGACGGCGTGATCCTCAACGCGGAGGCGAAGCGGCCCGTCGAGGGCAGCTACATCGTGACGCTCAAGGACACCTCGACGCTGCGCGCGGAGGGCGTCCAGCGCGAGGCCCGGCGGCTCACCCGCAAGTACGCGGGCGACGTCGGCTTCGTCTACACGCGGGCGGTCAGCGGCTTCCAGGCGCTGCTCAGCGAGGACAAGGCCAAGAGGTTGGCGGCCAACCCGGCGGTGAAGTCCGTCGAGCAGGACGTCGCCATCACCGTCTCCGACACCCAGCCGAACCCGCCGTCGTGGGGCCTGGACCGGCTCGACCAGAAGAACCTGCCGTTGAGCGGGAGCTACACCTACCCCTCCACGGCGTCGAACGTGACCGCCTACATCGTCGACACCGGGATCCTCACGTCCCACGCCGACCTGGGCGGGCGGGCCACGTCCGGGCGCGACTTCATCGACAACGACGCGGACGCGAACGACTGCAACGGCCACGGCACCCACGTCGCGGGAACCGTCGGGGGCAACGCCCACGGGGTCGCCAAGGGCGTCAAGCTCGTCGGCGTCCGCGTCCTGGACTGCAAGGGCTCCGGCACCACGGCGGGTGTCATCGCGGGCGTGGACTGGGTCACGGCCAACGCCGTCAAGCCCGCCGTCGCCAACATGAGCCTGGGCGGCGGCGCGAGCGCCGCGCTGGACGACGCCGTGGAACGTGCCGTCGCCGCGGGCATCACCTTCGCGGTCGCCGCCGGCAACGAGAACACCAACGCCTGCACCAAGTCGCCCGCCCGCGCCCCGAACGCGCTCACCGTCGGAGCCACCACGTCCGGCGACGCCCGCGCGTCGTTCTCCAACTACGGCACCTGCCTGGACGTGTTCGCGCCGGGCCAGGACATCACCTCGGCGTGGATCGGCGGCGACACGGCCACCAAGAAGATCTCCGGCACCTCGATGGCGTCCCCGCACGTGGCGGGCGCGGCGGCGCTGGTCCTGGCGGCCAACCCCGGGCACACCCCGGCCCAGGTCGCGTCCGCGTTGACCGGCGCGGCCGCCACCGGCCTGGTGACCAGCCCCGGCAGCGGCTCCCCGAACCGTCTGCTCTTCACCACCGAGGGCACGTCCCCGCCGCCTCCCGGGCCGTGCGACGCCGTCACCAGCACCAACGCCGTCGCCGTCAAGAGCTGGCAGACCGCGTCGAGCCCCCTCACCGTCTCCGGCTGCACCGGCAACGCCTCCGCCACCACGAAGGTCACGGTCGACGTCACCCACCCGCGCACCGGCGCCCTCGGGATCGACCTCGTCGCCCCCGACGGCACCGTGTACAGCCTCAAGGCCTTCAAGCTCTTCGACGCCACCGCGAACCTCAAGGCCACCTACACCGTGAACGCCTCCACCGAGACGAAGAACGGCACGTGGAACCTCCGCGTGAGCGACTGGTGGTTCGGCACCCAGGGCACCCTGAACTCCTGGACCCTGGCCCCGTAATCCGGCCCCGCAGCGCCGCCTCTTCTCCCTTCCCGCGAGAGGAGGCGGCGTTTCGCGTTCTCCGCCGACGCCGGCGCCACTGGATGCGGCCGGTTACGGCGGGTCCCGAAGGGAAGCCATCAACAATCCGTGAACCCGTTCCGCCAGGTTGAGGGCGCCTGAGCACGAACGACGAGAAGGAGAATGCGATGGCGAGCAGGCTGGTGGTCTCGACGTTCCTGTCGTTGGACGGCGTCATGCAGGCCCCGGGCGGGCCCGGCGAGGACGACGCCGGCGGCTTTCCGCACGGCGGCTGGCTGGCCCCGTACGTGGACGAGGGGTTCGGCCGCATCATGGGCGGGCAGTTCGACCGCGCGGACGCGATGCTGCTGGGCCGCAGGTCGTACGACATCCTGGCGGCCCACTGGCCCGGCGTGCCCGATGAGGAGGGCGGCGCGCTGATCAACAACATGCGCAAGTACGTCGCCACCCGGAGCCCGATGACGGCGGAGTGGCGCAACACCGAGGTGCTGGCGGGCGAGGCGGCCCGGACGGTGGCCGACCTGAAGGCGCGCACCGACGGCGAGATCATCGTCCAGGGCAGCAGCGACCTTCTCCGCACGCTGCAGAGCGCCGAACTGGTGGACGAGTACCGGCTGCTGGTGGCCCCGGTGGTCCTCGGCCAGGGCAAGCGGCTGTTCGCCGAGGGCGCGGCCCCGGCCGGGCTCAGGCTCACCGAGTCGACGACCACCGAAGCGGGCGTCGCCTACCTCACCTACGCATGGACGGGCAGGCCCACCTACGGCTCCGTCGCCTAGGGGGCCGGCCGGGCTCAGTAGTGCGGGTTGTTGGTCTGCGGGATCTCGATGCTGATCGGCTTGGCCTCGGACAGGTAGGCGAGGACCATCGTGCGCAGGAACTCGTCGAAGAGCCAGTAGAGGTCGTCCGCCCTGGGGAACGTCGCGAGCAGCCCTTCCCGGACGGCGACGAACGGCCCCCAGGCCACGTCGAGGAGCCGATCCCAGAAGGGTTCGACGGGGATCCGCAGCCATTCGGCGATCTCGTCCCCGAGCAGGAAACGGGTGAACGCGCGGAGCACGGGCTTGGTGAGAATGGTGCCGTCGAACGCGACACCGAGGTTGAGGAGGATGTCGGCCAATTTGACGCCCTCGGGTGTCGGGGCCAGCACCGGCTTCAACACCTGCTCGGCCTGCGCGTCGGCCTCGTCCCATGACGCGGGAATGTATTCGTCCTTGGTGCCGAGCAGGTGCGCGGCCACCTGCCACGAATGCAGGAAGGCGGCGGACTCGGCGGCGGGGATCGGCACCTTCCACGCGGTGAGGCTCTTCATGACGGTGGTCGGGAGACTGTGCCAGGTGACCATCAAGTCGCGCTGGCTGATGGGGATCTCCTCGTCGGCGACCTTCGCCCAGTACGGGGACTTGGGGAGCAGATGGCGCACCGCCGCGTGGACGAGCCGGGTCTTGACGCAGGTCACGATCATTTCGCCATCGGGGTCGTACGCCTTCCGGGACCCGATGTCGTACCCGAGTTTCGCGGTCTTGGAAATGCGGTCCTTCATGTCCGCACCGCCCTGGGAGTAATAGACCGCCCGCGCCTCCCTGGGAATGACGGTGCTCATCATGCCGCTGGCGAACCCGTACAGCACGCCGAGGTAGAGCCCTCGCTTCTCGTTGAATTCGACGGCCGTGGCGAGCCTTCCCCGGTCGGCCCATTCCGGCAGTCGACGCGCCCGCTCCATGAAGTCCCGCAGGTCCGCCGGCAGCCCGGCCGGCAGCGGCTGGCCGTTCTTGGTCCAGGTCCGCAGCAGCGCGTTGACGCCGGGCACCTCGCCCCGGTCGAGCAGCGAGGCGACCAGCGCGTCGGCCTCCTCGTCCCACACCCATCGCGGGTCGACGCCGCGTCCCGATCCGGCCACCGAGCCCCGGGGCGACCACGTCCACAATGAGCCCGCATGCGCGGGTGTCGCCGCGCCGAGCGCACCGACGGCGCCCAGCGTCCCTCCGGCCACCAACACGTTGCGCCTGCTGGGTTCGTCCATCGCTCCTCCTCAGCGCCGAAAGCACGGTCTGATACGGTGATACGCTCGCCGCTTCTGCGTATCATCGACGGCGGGTCCAATAACAGCACACTGCGCCGGTCGCCACAAGACCCGCTCGCACCACTCGAGGTGGACAATGGACCCTGAGTCACTGTTGGAACGGGCCTATTCCGACGCCGTCGAACGCGTCGACGACGCCGATGAGACCCGTGCGCGCGTCCTCGACGCGGCGTACGAGCAGTTCTCCCGAATGGGCATCCGGCGTTCCACCATGGAGGACGTGGCCCGACGCGCCGGGGTCTCGCGGATCACGGTCTACCGCCGGTTCGCCACGAAGGACGCGCTGGTCGAACAGGTGGTGCGCCGAGAATTCCGCCGCTATTTCGACCAGTTCCTCATCGATATCGAGCAGGCCGAAACCGCCGCCGACCGCGTGGTCGCCGGCTTCGTCAGCTCACTGCGCGCCATCCGGGGCAACCCGATGATCGGCGGCCTGATCGCCACGGAGCCGGAACTGGTCGTCCCCTCCATGGCCCACGACGGCGGCCGCACCCTCGCCATCGTCCGACAATTCGTCGCCGGCCAACTCCGCCGCGAACAACGCGCCGGCAACGTCGCCGGCGACCTGGACACCGACCTCGTGGCCGAAATGATGGTCCGCGTCTCCGCGTCCTTCCTCACGGTCCCCAGCCACCTCATCGACCTCGACGACGAGACCCAACTCGCCATGGTGGCCCACCGCTTCCTCGTCCCCATGCTCGAACCCCCTGGAACGTTCTGATCCCGAGCCGGCGGCGCTCATCGATGGGGTACAAACCGGCTCCGGAGGGAAGCCGGAGGCACATGACATCCGGGCGTAGCGGTGGCGACCTCAAGGCGCATCCCGATGGCGAGGCGCTCGTTCAGGGCAACGGCTCGTGCCAGGAAATGGCGGGGGCCTCACGGGCAGGCGTACAGGCCACGAAGAGCAGAGAGCGCTCGGAGAGCATGTCGCTCTCGTACTGGACGCGACCGAGGACGGCGAGGGTGACGGCCGACGCCAGGGGAAGGCCGCCGCCGATGACCGCGACGCAGCGACACAGGCCCTCCCTCACAGGATTAGGGCTGGACCGTCGTTCGCGGAGTCCTCACCACCGAGGGGTCCGGTTTTCGGCTTGGCGGTACCCGGGGCCGCCTTCAAATGTGTAACCGGTCATCAGCTTCTCTCCCGCAGGTTCGACATCACTTCAGTGGCCAATCGGGTGGCTGTCGCCGCTCGATGCTGTGGGGCGATGGCAGGGATGTTGTGTCCATCGCAGTGGATGAGAAAGACCAGATGCCCATGACGCAGCGCGACCCAGAGAGTGCCGCTGGAGGTGGTGAATGCCCAGCACGACTGTGTTGCGCCGCTGGAGAAGGGTTTGCATTGGTGTACGCGTGTTGCTGCGTCGTAAGCGCTCTTGGCTCCTAGATAAGGATCGCTTACGGGGACGTATACTCTGCGGACGATGGCCTGCACTCCCACGCTGCCCGTCTTGCGCGAGAGGTCGGTGGTGTAGGGGGCCGACCACAGACACTCGGCGTGGTCGGGTTCGGCCGGACGTCGTTGACCTGAGGTGGCCTCGACCAGATCCCGGGCGAGGGAATCTCCGATGAGTGCACAAGGGTCGGGTACCTGTACCTCGCGTCCCGGGATCGTCACGGAAGGTCGGTCGTCGGATGCAGCCTGGCATGCGGCGAGCTGCGGCACGACCGCGGCCACGGCGATGGAACCGTACAGCGTGAGCCTGCTCATCCGAGTTTCCATTGCTCACCGTCCTTGACGGGGGCCGGTACTCCGCCTGGTGAGCGGATCTGCTGGACCCTGCCACGCAGTGCGACCATGGCCGCGGCATGGGCGGCGACCGCGCGGTTCATGTTCACTTTGCGGGTGATGATGCCTTCGGCGAAGGTGGAAAGGCAATAGGTCAACTGTTCCCGCCAGGCGCCCTTGGTCTCCTCCTCGGCCACTTCCCGCTGCCCGAGCAAAGCCTGTATCGAGGTCGCCCGCCCCGCCCACGGCACCATCGGCGTAGGCGACGGCAAGAACGCCGACGCCGGCCCGGTGCTGGACTTCGCCCCTGGCGAGTGGACGGCGTTCCTTCACACCGTTCGCTCCAAGTAGCCGCTCACGCCGGGGGCCACCGGGCCCTGGCCACTCCGGATGACGCGCCCCCGGGCACCAACGGCGCACGCGACCGTCGGCGCCGGCCTGGAATTCACCTGCCGGGAGTGGGCCGCCTTCGTGTCGGCCGCCCGTTCGACCGGTAGCCATCGGTGAGCGCGGAGAGGGAGTGCGCGAAGTGCGGGCTCGGCTGTGCCTGCGACCTCGCTCCGACCACACGACGCCGTCCTCACGGCCCGGACGCTCTGCTGATCTCCGTCGAGCACATTCCGGCGCGTGTCATGGCGTCACCGAGCACCACGTTCTCAGGGAAGACCTCGGCTGGGGCTGGATCCCCGACCCGGATCCGGGCCTGTGGGGCCGCGCATCGGCCCGAGCCATCCGGTACGGGCCACCCCACCGGGGGCGACACCAACCGGGTGGCCCGCACTCGTCGTATGAACCGCGTCCGCGAACTCGGCTTCCAGCGTCCGCCGAGGGCCGACGCGCCAGTGCTCAGGGCTGTAGGGCCCGAGCCAGGGCGTTGGGGCCGTTCGGGGTGACCGGGGACGTTAGGAAGACCGGGGCCTGGGCCATGAAGCGTGGGCGGGTGCCCCGGTGGACGTCCGCCGCGTGGACGGTCAGCGGGTGGACCACGTACATGTCGCCGGGCAGGCCCGTCGCGTAGGCCACCGGCCGTTCCTTCGACGCCTCGTCGAGCAGGGGACCCGCCTCGAACGGGTCGAGGACCCGGTCGCCCAGCACGCGGGCGGCGTCGCGGTGGGAGCCCACGCGGATGCGGGTCGGGGCGTCGTCGTCGCCGACCTCCGACATCAGGACGAGCAGCAGCAGCGTCTCCGGTCGGCCCGACACGGCCCACGAGCCGTCGGGGCGGGCCACGGAGGCGTCGATGTGCCAGCCCCGGTCGTCGGCCGGCTCCACGCCGGGGAAGCGGATGGGCATGTTGCCCAGAGCACCGCGCGGGGCCCATCCGCCGGGGCCCGCCACGGCGTCCAGCGCCCGTCGCAGGTGAGGGCTGCGGCTGAGCTCGCCGAACGGGCCCTCGCCGGTCAGGTCGGCGGTCCACACCACCGGCTCGCGCCAACCGGACGGGTCGTCGGGTGACAGGCCGATCCGCTGCCACAACAGCGCTCGGGCCGCGTCGCCGGGCGCGCGATGGGCGTCCGTCTCCAGCTTGACGAAGCCGTCGGCGACGAAACGGTCGATGTCCACGCTCATGTTCTTCACGCTAACGACGCCGTCCACCGATTTTCGGCGGAGCAAAGGCCTGGGCGAGACGGACGCCCGCCCAGGCCCCTGCGTCAGCAGGTGTTGAGCATGGAGGTGAGGGCGCTCTTCTCGGCGCTGTCGACGCTGAGGTTCCAGTACCACTTCACCTGGATCCAGGCGCGGGCGTACGTGCAGCGGAACGAGGAGAGGGGCGGCTGCCAGGTGGCCGGGTCCTGGTCGCCCTTGGCCTGGTTGACGTTGTCGGTGACGGCCCACAGTTCGGGGCCGCCGAGGTCGTTGGCGTACGCCTGGCGGGAGGAGGTGGACCAGGCGTGGGCGCCGGAGGACCAGGCCTCGGCCAGCGGGACCATGTGGTCGATGTCGACGTCGGACGCCGCGTGCCAGGTGGCCCCGTCGAACGGGGAGTACCAGGAGCCGGAGATCGCGGCGCACGAGGAGTCGGTGACGACGTTGACGCCGTCGCGCTTGAGGACGGTCTCGCGGGTGTTGCAGCTCCCCGAGATGGTGATCCAGTGCGGGAACAGCGACCGGTCGTACGAGGAGTGGTTGGACTCGGCCCGTACCGTCAGGGCGGCGAGGCGGGAGGCGGCGGTGGAGGCGGACGGGATGTTGGGGGGCGTCGCGGACGCGGTGGGGGCCAGGGCGATGGTGAGCAGGACGGCCAGGGCGGCCGCCGACAGCAATCGGCGCATCGGGCCGGGGACCCTTCTGCCGCCAGCCCCGGTCGAGGAGGGGGGCTCCACGAGCGGGCCGGGGGAAGCGGCAGACCGAACATCGGCCGGCGCGATGACACGGAGGATAAATCGGTATTAACTACCGTGAATCAGCACCAATCACCCACATACCCGATGGTCAGGAGCAGATGGCGGCCGGATGAGGCCGCCGGGTATCGCCGGACCACGAAGGGCTTCATACTCGTCGGGATTCGCCTGGGCCATGGCGGCCGAGGCTCGTGACCGGAGCCGGCCCGCCGGCCGACGGCGCCCGGTCCACGGCACGCCGTGGCGTCGCTTCGTCGCGATGCCTCCGACCGGCGGCGCCGTTCCGGAACCCGTCCCATGGTCCCCCCTCGAGAAGGTCGGCGTCTGTCCGCCATTCCGGAAACGGCATGATCTCTCCAAGATCATTCGAGGAGGATGAGCGGGTGACGTTCATGGTGGAGGGCCCCGGCTGGGCGAAGGAGGGGCTCGAACACGCGTCGGGGCGGTACCCGCTGCGCGTTGAGGCTCCGGTTCTGCGGACGGTCGAGCTGCTCGTGCCGGGGATCTCCTCGGTCACCCGCTACGTGCGCTATTACGCCTTGTACGCGGCCTTGGCTGCGCACGCCGATGAACATGATCTCGACGCGGCGGCGTGCCGACGGCTGCTGCGGCGCGGCGAGGTCGTGCTGGCCGGGGTCTCGATCGTCCACGACGATCCGGACGGGTGGCCCGGCATGGCCCATGGTGTCGACCGGGTCAGGCCGCTGTTCGGCGACGATCTCGACCTCGGCCGAGTCGCGGACCTGGATGACGGGGACCGTTCGTACTCGCCGCGTGCGTGGGGGTTCTGGGAGCAGTACGGCGGCCCCAACGCGACCCTCGGAACGGTCACCGTCGACGGCGGTGCGCTGCGTCCGGCCGAACATCCCTGTCCCGCGGAGGTACGGGAGCTGTTCGCCCCACTGTGGCGGGCCGCCGACCAGGACCTCTTGGACGGGCCGCGGCTTGACGAGTTGGCGGCGCTCGCCATGCAGAGGGCAGAACCCCCTGAGGTGCCCTGGTTGCGCGGCCTCTTCACCGCGACCGTGGAAGGGCGTCACGATCCCGGTGGGTGGGCGGCCGATGACCGGCGTCGGCGGGCCGCGTTCAGGATGTTCGGGCGCGCCGTGGTGCTCCACGGCCACGACCTCGAGCAGGGGCCGGAGGAGTGGGTGCGGTCGGCGGTGGCCTTCGGCGACCAGATCGAGACCGACCCGGTGCTGAGGGACCTCGACCACGTCCTGGCCTGGCGCGGCCTCATGCTGCGCAACTACTCGGTCAGCGCCTGGAGACGCCTGTGGGCGGGGCTGGTCGGGTCGATGGGGCCGGAGGACGGGTCGACCGACCGCGACCGGGACGAGCTTCGCGCGTGGCTGGCCGACAAGATGCCGGCCGGGTCCCTGCGGGCCTTCCTCGACGAGCTGCCGGACACCATGGACGGCGGGCATCCGACACCGTTGGAACGGGAGATCCTCGCGAACGCGGACCCGAAGGACCCCTTGGTCGACGTCCGCCTGCTGCTGGTGGGCGGGCGTCGCGCCACCGAGCTGGTGGGCGAGGAGCGCACCACGTTCCTCGGGACGCGGCACGACATCCTCAACCCGCTGTGGGTGGATCGGCTGATCCATGACTTCACCGACCGGCCCATGACCGACCTGGCGGTGCGGTTGGTGGACGACATGCTGGCGCAGGCCCGCCGGGTCGCGTTGGCCAAGATGCGTCCCGACCGAAACGGGCGGATGAAGGTGTTCTCCCGGGTGCACGAGCGCGCCGGCCGGTTCTACAAGACCGGCGACGAGGGCGACGGGGACATCGGGCTGCGGATCCTGCAGCTCGCGGACTTCGCCCACCAGCTCGGCCTCGTCACCGTGACCTCGCACGGGACGGCGGCGGTCACCCCGCTCGGCGTGGACCTGCTGGAGGTGGGCCCATGACATGGGAGTTCTCCTCCCCTCTCACCCTGCTCGGGGGGTGGCGCGACCGCGCCGACGCGGCCGACCTGCACGAGCTGCTGCTGCTCGGCTTCACGGTCGACCTGCCGTTCCTGGAGAAGACGCTCGTCCCCACCGCGAGGGTCCTCGGCGCGCGTGTCACAGTGGTCGGCGACGCCGCGCAGGGGCTGTACGACCCGGTCGACGTGCGGATGGCCGGACGCGCCTACTTTCACGGGCTGGCGGCGTGCCGCGATGGCGCCTTCCATCCCAAGCTGGCCCTGCTGATCGGTGCGGACGACGTGGTCGCCGCGATCGGCTCCGGCAATCCCACCATGGCGGGCTGGGGCTACAACGACGAGCTGTGGACGGTGCTGCGCGGCCGCGTCAGCCACGCCCCGGAGGGTCTGCATCAGCTCGGCGAGTGGTTGGGGAGGCTGGGCGGCGTGGTCTCGATGCCCGGCTATGTGCGGGAGCTGCTCCAGGAGATCGCCGCCCGGTTGGGGGAGTTCCAGGTGTCGCCGCATCCGACCCGAGTGCTCGGCAATCTCGACGGCGGGCTGCTCGACCGGCTCCCGTCCGGCCCCGTCGACGAGCTGCGCCTGTACGCGCCGTTCGTGGACGGGAACGGGAGGGCGCTGAGCCGGATCGTGGAGCACTTCGATCCCGTCCGGGTCGTCGTCGGAGTCCAGGAACGCTGGAGCAGCTACGACGGTGACGTGATCCTGCGAGCTCTCGGCGGCCGAGACGCCGAGCTGCGTCTGCTGCCCGAGCGGCGACCACGGCACGGCAAGCTGCTGGAGTGGGAGAGCGGCGGGTCCTGGTCCGCGTTGACCGGTAGCGCCAACCTCACCGCGAGCGCACTGCTCGAGCCGGCCGTCGCCGGAGGCAACTGCGAGCTCGGCGTCCTCGCACCGACCTCGGCCTCACTGCTGCCGGAGGGCGTCTCCGCCCCGCTCACTCGGCTGCGGGGCCGCCGCACGGTACGGCCCGTGAGGGCGCGGCCGACGCTACTGGTGCTCGGCGCGCTGCTCACCGGCACGGGAATGCTGCAGGTCACGTTGGCTCGCCCGTATGACATCGCGGTGACGGCCGAGGTCTCCCCCGACGGATCACCGGGGTCGTGGATCACGATCGGCACCATCGCCGCCGGCACGACGTTTCAGGAGTTCGCCGCCCCCGAGGCCGCGGGAGCGGTCGTCCGGATCGTCGACCCGAGGACGGAGAGCCACACCGAGTCTCCGCCGGTCTTCGTCGTCCACCCCGCCCGATGCGCCCGTCGCCGAGCCGACGACGACCGGCCCACGCTCCGCCACGCCTATGCCGAGGAGGAGATCTTCACCGACGAGGAGCTGGCACGCCGTTTCCGGTACGACCTACTGCGGCTCTCCGACCAGCTCGCCGAGCGCAGGACCGCGCGTCCGGGCACCGCCCGAACGCCCGCGGCCTCGGCCGTCCACGACCGCTGGGCCGCCTATCTCGACGAGTGCGAACGGGCTGTCGGCCGGCCGCTCACCCTCGCCCTCTTCGGCAGGGCGGGGATGCCCGATCCGTCTCCAGGCCTGCGGTGGGGCGTCACCGCCGACATCACGACCGATGACGCTGAGGAGCCCACCGACCCCGCCGGCGAAGCCGCCGCCACGGAGATGACGGCGTCCCAACGGGTGGCATGGCAGCGGTGGATCGCCCGCGCCGTCTCACGGACCGTGCCCGGGGAGCCGGAGTCGCCGCTGATGGTGCGCATCCTGGTCGCCCGGTTGTTCGTCCAGTTGCTGGCCCATGGCGTCTGGGACCTGACCGACGACTCCTGGCGCGGCCACTTGGCGCGGCTCACGGGTGGGCTGATGCCCGGGCGTCACGATGATCTACCCGTCGAGGCCGTGGAGCAGGCGAGAACGCTGACCGCCGTATGCATGGGCCTGCTGCGCAGTGGCGTGGCGCTCACCGGAGGAACCCCCGCCGATCTGATCGCCGCACGCACGTGGCGGGCCGTCAGGGGCGTGATCGCCGAGGTGAACGCGGAAGCCGCAGGGGACCTGCTCATCCCGCCGGTACTCCCCCGAGCCCATGTTCTCGGCCGTTCGGAGTGGGAGGGGTTGCTCGACCTGGCCGCCGATCACGACCCGCTCGCGCCCGTGGTTTCCGAGTTGGCCGAGGACGGGCTGGAGCTGGAATACATCGACGGGCTCCATCGGGTGACGGGGAGGTTCAGGAACCCCGTGCCGGTGGCGGCACGCATCGCGACCCTGCTGGAGGACCATCTGGAGACGGCACTGGTGCACGCCGTCGCCGACGGGCGCTGGGCCTTCGTCGCCTGGCGGCGACCTCACCTGGTGCTGGCCGTCGCACCGTTGGGCAACTCCTGGCGTGTCTATCGGGTCGACCAACCCGCAACCCCTGAATCACGCTTGGGCGGCGAGGGCCTTCCTCAGACCGGCCTCATCGGAAGGGCCGTGAGACTCGGGCAGGAACCGCCCGACATCGCCCGGCAGGTACTCGCTCAGGTCGGGATCGACCATGTCTTGCTACTGCGGAGGCTGACCGCCTAGGAACGGACGACGGTGCCGAGCCAGAGGTGGTCGCGGGCTCGGGTCATTCCGACGTAGAGGAGGCGGCGGGCCAGTTCGGCGCGTTCGCGGTCGACGGGGGTGTGGCCGTTGGCC
Organism: Thermomonospora umbrina; assembly: GCF_003386555.1. Classification (GTDB taxonomy): domain Bacteria; phylum Actinomycetota; class Actinomycetes; order Streptosporangiales; family Streptosporangiaceae; genus Thermomonospora; species Thermomonospora umbrina. The sequence goes on from NZ_QTTT01000001.1 coordinate 1,183,391, forward strand.
ATGTGGAGCGTGTCGTGGTGGGGCAGGAAGACGTTCTTGAACTCCAGGCCCTTGGCCCGGTGGTAGGTGCCGAGCTTGACGGCGTCGGTCGGGTTGCCGTCGTAGTCCTCCAGGTTGAGGACGGAGAATCCGGCCGCCGTGAGCAGGCGGTGGTAATGGCCGACCCGGTTCGAGACGCAGAGGACGGCCGAGCCCGCCGGACCGGCCTCCGAGAGCGCCTCGACCAGGCGACGGTCGTGGTCGGCGGCGTCGGCGGCCTGGGCGACCACGACGCGGCCCTCGTGGTAGGTGAGCTCGACGTCCCGGTGCCCGTTCGGGCTGCTCTCCTCCAGGTCGTCGAAGGGGTCGCCGGAGACCAGCCGCAGCGCGGTGTCGAGGATCGGGGCGGCGTTGCGGTAGTTGGTGCGCAGCACGGCGGCGCGGCCCATGACGCTGATGCCGGCGTCGGCGAGGCGGAAGCCGCCGGGGTACACGGACTGCTGGCCGTCGCCGATCAGGAGCAGGCCGTTGGGGGCGTCCCCGACCAGGGCGTACAGGAGCCGGACGCCGACGAGGGTCAGGTCTTGGACCTCGTCGACGATGACCGCCGTGTACGGCGGGTCGACGGGCTCGCGCTCCACCTCCCTGAGAGCGGTCATCAGCAGGTCGTTGAAGTCGTGGACGCCCTGAGCGATGCGGAGCCGCTCGTACTCCTCGTACAGGCGCCAGACGGCCTCCCGATGCTGGGACTGCAGGGCGGTGCGGCGGCCGTGGCGGGGGATCACGCGGTATTCGGCGAGGGAGGTCAGGCCGCGTCCCTTGATGACGTGGCTCACCTCGTCGCGCCAGTAGCGGTCGGAGGGGTCGAGCTCGGTGAGCAGACTGTGGCGGCCGACGCGCAGCCACGCCCGTGAGAACGCCGTCTCGGCGGCCTCGGGCCTCACGTTCAGGCGGACGTCGCGTTCGCCCAGGAATCGCTGCGCCCAGGAGTGCAGGCCCGTGAACTCCACGCGGGCCGGCACGCTCGGGGCCATGCTCTGGAAGAGCCGTTCCTGGACCCGGGGAAGGGTCTTGACGAAGGTGACGTACAGGATCCGGCCGGTGGTGCGCTGCGCCAGGTGGGCGGCGCGGTGCAGGCCCACCACCGTCTTGCCGGTGCCCGCCGGGCCGCCGACGCGGGCCGGGCCGTTCCAGTCGCGTCGGACGACGGAGACCTGATCGTGGTGCAGGAAGGTCATCCACTGCTCGATGGGTGCGCTGAGAGCCGACCGCATGGCGGCCCTCTCCACGTCCTCGACGTCGAAGAGCGCCCCGTCGGGCTCCTCCGAGGGTGTGCGGGCCGGTGTCTCGGCGAGGGAAGGGGTGTCGTAGGCGGTGAAGGTCTCCTCTAGGAGGTCGGCCACGGCGCGCACCATGCGCGGGGTCAGCCGTTGCGGCTCGCCGACGAGGACGGGGAGGATCTCGGGCGCCCCGAGGAGACGCAGCCGCCCGACGACCCTGTCGACGGAGTGCTCCGCGAAGACCATCACCGGGCGCAGCGCGATCGGGGCCATGCCCAGCGAGGCGACCTCCCGCTCCGCCGCCCGGGTCGTGTCGAGCAGTTTGGCGACCCCCAGGTCACGGTGCTCGGAGTCGGCCGGCGGGAGGTCGTCGGCGGCGGACGGGGGCTCCCATCCGCGCTTGACGTCGATGACGAACACGCCGCCGGGGCCGACGAGGATCATGTCGACGTTCGCGGACATCGTCGCGGGCCAGGCATGGTCCACCAGGAGCCGCCATCCCGCGCCGGTCAGCGTGATGAGCTGTCCGACGACCTTGCGTTCGGCCTCCGTCGCCGCCTCGAAACGCCCGGCCAGGGCGTACGCCTCCCGTGACCGACGCTGCAGCGCCATCGCGTACTCTCGCTCACGACGTCCACCGGCCATCGCCCCGCCCCATTTCGTCGAAAAATGACGATCCACCGCCCTTGGCGACAATCATCACCCAGGCCGGGGACCGCCGGACAGAGGTCCGTAGATCACTTGTCGGGGGCCTCGGCGTAGTCTGCTGGGGGCGGTCGACGGCCTTTCCTGGGCCGGCGGCCGTCATGAGGCCGCGGGGCCGCCGGGCCGCGGTGATCGGAGACGTTTGCGGGCGTACGCGTCCCTGGCGACCAGGAGGCACCGCTGAGCTTCACCGAATACCTTTCCGAACGCTGGCCGGACATCGTCGAACTGACGCTCCAGCACGCCCAGATCGTCCTGCTCGCGGTCGCCATCGCGACCGTCGTCGGGGTGGGGACGGGGGCCCTGCTCGAAAGCCGGCCACGGGCCGGTCGGGTGGCGCTCGCCGTCGCCGGGACGATGCTCACCATTCCCTCGCTCGCCCTGTTCGGGCTGCTCATCCCGCTGTTCGGGCTGGGCGTGACCCCCGCAGTGGTGGCCCTCGTGCTGTACGCGATCTTCCCGATCCTGCGCAACACCATCACCGGGCTGGCCCAGGTGCCCCGCGCGGTCGAGGAGGCGGCGCGCGGCATGGGGATGAGCCGGATGGGCCGGTTGGCCAGGATCCGGCTGCCGCTGGCCTGGCCGGTGGTCCTCACCGGCGTGCGGATCTCCACGATCATGACGGTCGCCATCGCCGCGATCGCCGCCGCCGTCAACGGGCCGGGACTGGGCGAGCTGATCTTCCAGGGGCTGGCCCGCCTCGGCGGGGCCAACGCCCTCAACGACGCGCTCGCCGGGACCCTCGGCGTCGCGCTGCTGGCCCTGGCCCTCGACCTGATGTTCGTCCTGCTGTCCCGCCTCACCGTCTCCCGGGGGCTGCGATGACCGAGCGTTCCATGATCCGGCTCGACGGTGTCAGCAAGCGCTATCCGGGGCAGGCCAAGGCCGCGGTGTCGGAGCTGTCGCTGGACGTCCGCGACGGCGAGATCGTGGTGCTCCTCGGCCCCTCGGGCTGCGGCAAGACCACCACGCTCCGACTGATCAACCGGCTGATCGAGCCCACCTCCGGGCGCATCTTCCTCGACGGCGAGGACGTCACCCGCGTCGACCCCGACCAACTGCGTCGCCGCATCGGGTACGTCATCCAGCAGGTGGGGCTGTTCCCCCACATGACGATCGCCGACAACATCGGCCTCATCCCCCGCACCCTGGGATGGGACAAGAAGCGCATCCGGACCCGGGTCGACGAGCTGCTCGAGCTGGTCGGTCTGGACCCCGCCGCGTACCGCCGCCGCTACCCCAAGGAGCTGTCCGGCGGGCAGCAGCAGCGGGTCGGGGTGGCCCGCGCGCTGGCGGCCGACCCTCCGGCGATGCTGATGGACGAGCCGTTCGGCGCGATCGACCCCATCACGCGGGAACGGCTCCAGGACGCGTTCCTGGACCTGCAGGCCCAGATCCGCAAGACGATCGTGCTGGTCACCCATGACCTCACCGAGGCCGTCAAGCTCGGCGACCGCATCGCGATCCTGGGCGAGGAGGCCCGGGTGAGGCAGTACGACACGCCGTCCGCGATCCTGGCCGAGCCCGCCGACGAGTTCGTCGCCTCGTTCATCGGGTCGGGCGCCGCGATCCGCCGGCTGCGCCTGGAGACGGTCGGCGCCCTGCCGCTGGGGCCGGTGGAGGTCGTTCGCGACCCGGCCGACCCCGTACCCGGGCGGGCGGTGCTCGTCGACGGCGACGGCCGCGCGCTGCGGTGGCTGGAGTCGTCGGAACGCGCGACCGTCGTCGTCCGCGCCGACCAGAGCGTGTACGAGGCCGTCGACGCGATGCTGCGGGCCCGCGACGAGGAGGCGGTCGTCGTCGACGAGGACGGACGACCGGTGGGAACGCTCTCGTGGTCCGCCCTCATCCGTGAGGCCCCCCTGGCCGGCGAGGCGCGATGACCGTGACCGAGGCGCTCCCTCAGCGGGGGGCGGACGAAGGGCTTCGGCGCTCCATCCTCGGGGTCCTCGTGACGCCGGCGCTGCTCGCGGCGGCCTGTGGCGCGCTGTGGCTCTACCTGCGCGGACGCGACCTCGACACCATCGAGCGCCGGGCCATCAACCGGGAGATCATCACCCAGCGGCTGATCGAGCACGTCCAGCTCGTCGCCGTGTCGACCGCGCTGGTCCTCGCGATCGGGATCCCGCTCGGCGTGCTCCTCACCCGGCCCCGGCTGCGGCGGGCGTCCCCGCCGTTCCTCGCGATGGCCAACGTGGGCCAGGCGATCCCGTCCATCGGGGTGCTGGTGCTGTTGGCGGTCATCGTCGGCGTCGGGTTCCGCAACGCGATCATCGCGCTGGTGCTCGTGTCGGCGCTGCCGGTGCTGCGCAACACCATGATCGGTCTGGACGGCGTGGACCGCTCGCTCATCGACGCGGGCCGGGGCATGGGGCTGTCCAAGACGGCCGTGCTGTTCCGCGTCGAACTGCCCCTGGCCGTTCCGGTGATCCTGGCCAGCGTCCGGATCGCCGTCATCCTCAACGTCGGGAGCGCGACGCTGGCCGCCTTCACCAACGCCGGCGGCCTCGGCGACCTCATCAACACCGGCATCGCCCTCAACCGGACCCCCATCCTGCTCACCGGTTCCGTCCTGACCGCCGTCCTCGCCATGGCCAGCGACTGGCTCGTCGGTCTCGTCGAACGCCGCCTGCGCCCGCGTGGTCTCTGACCCCGCCCACCTAAGGAGAACGTCATGAATCGGCTCTCCCGCACCTTCGCCGCCACCCTCGCGGTCGCCGCCCTGGGCGCGACCGCCGGCTGCTTCAGCTCGGGCAGCACCAGCGCCGAGCCCGGCAGCCTCGCCAAGGGCGTCTCACTCGACGGCGTCACCCTCACCGTCGGGTCCAAGGAGTTCACCGAGCAGCTCCTCCTCTGTCAGATCACCGCCCTCGCCCTGCGCTCGGCGGGCGCCGAGGTCAAGGAGAAGTGCGGCCTGCAGGGCAGCAACACCACCCGCGCCGCGCTGACCTCCGGCAGCATCGACATGTACTGGGAGTACACCGGCACGGCCTGGATCAACTTCCTCAAGAAGACCGAGCCGATCGACGACCCGGCCCGGCTCTACCAGACCGTCGCGCAGGAGGACCTGACCGCCAACAAGGTCAAGTGGCTCGCCGCCGCGCCCGCCAACAACACGTACGCGATCGGCGTGAAGACCGAGACGGCCCAGCGGCTCAAGGTCGCCAGCCTGTCCGACTACGCCCGGCTGGTGAGCACCGACCCGGGCAAGGCGTCGATGTGCGTGGCCAGCGAGTTCGCCGGGCGCAGCGACGGGCTGCCCGGCATGGAGAAGGCGTACGGCTTCAAGGTCCCCAAGTCGGGGCTGGCGTCGCTGGCCGAGGGCGCGATCTACAACAGCGTCGCCAAGGCCAAGCCGTGCAACTTCGGGATGGTCACCACCACCGACGGGCGGGTCAAGGGCCTCGGGCTGACGATCCTCGCCGACGACAAGCGGTTCTTCCCGATCTACAACCCGGCGCTGACCGTGCGGGACTCGGTGTTCCAGAAGCACTCCACGCTGTCGAAGCTGATCGACCCGATCGCCCGCGCGCTGACCGACCCGGTGCTCCAGGACCTGAACAGCGCCGTCGACATCGACGGTGAGCAGCCCGAGGACGTCGCCGGTGACTGGCTGAAGAGCAAGGGCTTCATCGGCAAGTGAGGCATCCCTCGGCCCTGGCCGTCCGAGGTCGGCGGTCAGGGCCACAGGGGGATCTCGATGTCGAGGAGGTGCGGCAGGCCGCGCCGAAAACGGTCGCGGTCGAGCCGCTTGAGATGGTCGAAGGCGGGCGGCGCCCAGAGGCCCTGAACGGTGCAGCGCGGCTCGGCGGAGCCGGCGGCGTCCAGGAGTCCGTTGACGGCCCGGCGGGCCCCCTCGTTCGCGCCCTCCATGGTCGTGACGTTGATGTGCGTCCTGACCCAGTCGCCGGCCAGGAACAGGTTCGGGATCGCGGTGACGGACGCGGGCCTCGCCTTCCAGGAGCCGGGGTGCTGGACGAACAGGGGCTCGTCGTTGGCCACCTCCGGGGTGCCGGAGCCCGTGATCGCCGGGTCCAGGTACCAGGAGTGGAGCATCGCGTCGGTGAGCCGGGCCCGGCCGGTGTCGTTGAGGTGGGCCTTGAGCTGCGCCCAGGTCTCGGCGGCGATCTCCTCCGGGGTGCAGTCCCGGGCGCGCCTGCGGTCGTGATCCCCGAGGGCGGACCAGTCGGAGATGATGGTCGACAGACAGTCCCGGACCGTTCCGTCGCCGTACGAGGCGAAGTCGCGCCGCCAGAACTGGGCCTGACTGATGGACGTGACGGCCCATCCGGAGTCCACGTAGTTCACATGACCCGGTGTGAGGGGGACCTTCTCCTTCAGGAAGAACACCAGGCCGTTCATCCAGTCGGTCCTCAGTGAACGGGTGCTCGCCAGCGACGGATCGGCGGCCAGCAGATCGGGGTCGAGCAAGGGCACGAAACGCTCCACCGGAACGGCGCACACGAACCAGTCCGCCCGGACGCCGTGCGCCCGGCCCGCCGGGTCGTGGACCACCGCCTCCGCGATCCGCCCGCCGCGCGGGACCAGCCTCGTGAGCGTCCAGCCCTCGCCGAAGGTCACGCCGAGAGAACGCAGATGGGCGATCCAGGGGTCGAGGAGCATTTCGTTCGTGGACCCGTTCAGCAGCCGATCCGGCGACCCGCCGGGCTCGTTGCCGAAGCCGAGGATGCTCCACAGGATCGCCTCCGCGACCAGGCCCACGGAATGGGTGCTGGCCTCGGCGGACTTCATCGCCGTGAAGTGGCGAACGGCCCCGTCCGCGAGGAACGCCCGATACTCCGCCGACATGCGATCCGCCTGGACGAACTCGCTCCAGGTGACGTTGTCCCATTGCCCGAGGCGGCGTTCGTCGGAACTGGTGACATAGACGGCGCTCTTACGGGCGAAGAACGCGGCCTCGTCGAAAGGAAGCCGCATGGTCGTCTGCAGGGCGCTGATGATGGTGGCGATGAGCGACTCGGGCGAGTACGGAAAAGGCCGCGGGGGCGGCGGGAACGGGAACGCCACCGTCAGATCGTGCCGGCCGCCCGAACGGGAGCCCAGATAGGTCGCGGCGCGGACCAGATTGTCCCAGGTCCCGCGGGTGTTCCCCGGGAACGGGATGCGGCGCATGGTGTCGGGCAGATTCCGGTAGAACCCGGGAAAGAACCGGAAACCGTGCTCGGCGGGCAATTCCGCCCTTCCGCCCGTCGCCGACCCGGGCACCCCGAAACTGCGGGACTTGCCGCCCAGCGCCTTCCGCTCGTACACGGTCACGCGGAACCCTCGTTCGGCCAACTCCAACGCCGCAGACAGACCCGCGATCCCCGCGCCGAAGACCGCCACTTCCCGGCCGCCGTCCGCCATCGGTCACCCTCCCGCCGGGAGCCGCCACGTCCGCGCCCGTGGCTCAGTGACACCCATCGTCACTCCCCCACGTCGCGGACGCCCGCCTCCGTTCGGCTCAGCGGAACCGGGCGGTCTTCCGCGCTGCGGGGAGACATCTCCGTCTGTTAGGTCGCTCGACGGCCCGCGTCCCGGTCGACGGAACTCACGGTGCCGACACTTTGCGCGAACTTGTTAACACTCTGGGTGAGTTCTTCGTCTTGCCCGGGGTGGCGCGGATCCGCACCGTGAGCCCGGGAACGTACCGGAGGTATTTCATGCGAGGTATCACCCTCATGACCGGCATCAGGGCCTGCGTCCTGGCGGTGGTCGCGACGCTCGTCATCGTCGGCGTCCAGCCCGCCCGGGCCGATCACGACGCCGAGGAGGCGTACTTCGAGGTCACCGACATCACGACCCACACCTTCGTCCTCAAGCTGACCGACCCCCTCCAGATCGCCCACGCCCGGGCCCTCCTGGACGGCACGACCACCGAGCGACCCCACGTCTTCGGCCGCATCGTCAAGCGCACGGCCTCGTACAACCCCCGCTGGAGCTACCACTACGACCCGACCACGATCGGCTTCTTCGATTACGCCATCGAGGTCTGCGACGCCACGATCCCCTACGTCGAGGACCACCTCGACGAGGCCGGCGGCCCCTTCCTGCCCGGCCTGCTCTGGTGCCCCTGGACCTCCAGGCTGGCCCGGGAACTCCCCGCCCCCTGACCCCGCCACCGGCCCGGGGTGAGGACCGGCGGGGAGCCCTCACCCCGGGCCGCGAGCATGACTGGCAGCGGGCCCTTGACGTGCGGGTCTCACGGCTGCACGGCGTCCGGCATGCCGGCAGGTGGAGCCGGGACGCTGCGGGGGGTCACTGGTAGGTGGGGGCGAACCAGCGGGCCTTGTAGAACTGGGCGGTGGGCAGGGTGCGGGTGGCGTTCATGGGGCCTTGGCCGAAGAACTCGGCGGTGTCGGTGCACCAGGTGGTGGCGCAGCCCTGCTTGGGGCGGGTCAGGAGGAGTTGGCCGGTGGCGGGGTGGTCGCCGATGGCCTTGACGAGGGGGGTCTCCGCGACGCTGTCGGTGTGGCGGAAGTCGGTGGTGAAGTCGCCGGTGGTCTTGTCGTACTGGTAGACGCCGGTGTTGGTGGTGATCCACAGGCGGTCGCGGTCGGACTGGACGGGGGCGAGGTCGTGGCCGCCGTGGCTGGGCAGGTCCTCGCGGTACACCTCGGTGAGGGTCGGGGCGCTCGGGGTGCCGCCGACGCGGAGGGCCACGAGGTGGTCGTCGCCGATGGCCCAGAGGACCTCGCGGCGCGGGTCCCACAGGACGCCGTGGCCGCCCTTGAGGCGGAACTCGGTGTACGCGGTGGCGGTCGGGCCCTGGGAGGCGGCGTAGACGCGGATCCAGCCGCCGGTGCTCGCTGCGGCGGCGACGTTGCCGTCCGGCAGGAGTTCGGCGGCGTGGACGTTGCCGGCCCGGCCCGCGTTGACGGCCCACAGGCGGCGGCCGGACGGGTACTCGACGGCGCCGATGAAGCCCCAGGAGTCGCCGGTGAGGACGAACGTCCTGCGGCCGGCGGTGCGGACCCGGACGTCGGAGACCGCGCCCCAGCCGGGAACGGCGTCGGCGTAGCCGTTGTCGGCGGTCGGGGCCCACGACCACACCTGGGCGCGCGGGTCGACGCCCTGCGTCCAGTCGCGGCGGCGGGAGTCCATGACGACGATCCGGTCCCCGCCCTGGTCGCCGCCGATGACCAGGCCGTGCGCCCAGCCGGTCGGGTGGCCGGGCGGGTGGGCCAGGGCGTGCCGCAGGTGGCCGGGGACCGGGTCGGTCGGCGGGGCCGGGGACAGGGCGGCGGGCGAGGCGCCGGCCGGAGCGGCGATCGTGACGGCCGTCGTGATCGCGGCCCCGGCGGCCAGGGTGAGCCTGCGGAGGGCTCGGCGCAGCATGGATGACCTCCAGAAGGGACGAGCAGTGCGCCAGGAGCCTTCCGGGGGCAAGGGACCCGCATATGAGGCGGCCCGATACAGAATCCGACCATTGGACTAACAAACAGGACGAATCAACCCAGGTCAGTCCCGAACTCACAGAAATGCGGAGACCGGATCGGCGCACGCCTCCGGACACCGGACTTCACGGCCCTGGTTGTCTTCGACCCCGCCCTCCCGCCCGGAGACGAGAGGGCCCATGCGACTCAATGTGCCGAAAAGATGCCCTCTCACCTGCACGTTCAACCCCAAGCCCGGCGCACGGCCTCCGGTCCGACGCGCACGCGGACGAGGTCAGACGAACGCGGACACGAGGGTGGCGAACTCCTCCGGGGTGGTGATCCGTACGCCGGCCTTTTCGGCCTTCGCCCTCTTCGACCCGGCCTTCTCGCCCGCGACGAGAAGGCTCGTGCGGGCGGACACCGAGGACGACGCCCTGCCGCCGGCGCGTTCGATCAGCTCGTTCATCTCGTTGCGGCTGAGCTCGGCGAGCGGGCCGGTCATCGCGCCGGTGACGACGACGGACATGCCGGCCAGCGGGAGCTCGACGGCGACGGTCGTGCCGGCGGACGCGTCGGCGTCGGCGGGGGTCGGCAGGGGGACGCCGGGCTCGGTCATGGTGACGCCGGCGGTCACCAGCTTGTCGATGAGCGGGGCCAGCTCGGCGATCTCGCCGACCAGGACGGTGGCGCGTTCGGGGCCGACGCCGTCGACCTCCTGGAAGGACTCGGCGTCGGCGGCGCGGATGGCGTCCATCGTGACGAAATGGCGGGCGATGCGGCGGGACATGGAGCGGCCCGTGCCCCGGACGCCCAGGGCGCAGAAGACCTTGTTGAGGGGCTTGGCGCGGGCGGCGGCGATCGCGGCGAGGAGGTTGTCGGTGCTGACCTCGCCCATCCGGTCCAGGTCGAGGATCTGCTCGCGGGTGAGGAAGAACAGGTCGGCGAAGTCGGCGATCAGGCCCGCCTCGACGAGCTGGTCGATGCGGTTCTCCCCGAGGCCCTCGATGTCGAGCTGGTCGCGGCCCACCGCGTAGCGGACGGAGGCGACCGCGTGGCAGGCGCGGCCCTTGGCGCAGCGCCAGCGCTGCTGGGAGGCGTCGATCTCGTCGTCGCAGCGGGGGCACCGCTCCGGGATGGGGATGGGGGTCTCGTCGCCGGTGCGCAGGTGGACGACGGGGGCCTCGACGCGGGGGATCACGTCGCCGGCCTTGTAGACGGTGACGTGGTCGCCGATGCGCAGGTCGCGGCGGGCGATGTCGGCGGCGTTGTGCAGCGTCGCGTACGTGATGACCGACCCGTCGACCTCGACGGGCTCCAGCACGCCGCGAGGGGCGATGACGCCGGTGCGGCCCACGTTCCACTCGACGGCGACCAGGCGGGTGATCTTCTCGGTGGCGGGGAGCTTGTAGGCGATCGCCCAGCGGGGCGCGCGCGAGGACAGGCCCGCCGCCTCCTGGTCGGCGGCGAGGTCGGCCTTGACGACGATGCCGTCGATGCCGAACTCCAGCTCGCCGCGCAGGCCGGCGATGCGATCGACGTGCTCCTGCACCTCGACGACGGTGGCGCAGACGGCGGTGCCCGCCGGGGTGGCGGCGCTGGTCTGGACGCCGAGGGCGGCGACCGCCTCCATCACGCCGGAGTGCGGCAGCTCCCGCAGGCGCTGCGCCAGGCCCGGCTCGGTGCCGTCCATCGGCAGCGCTCCGTAGCCGAAGAAGGTCATCTCGACCCGGTAGGGCCGATCCTTGGCGCGCAGCGAGCCGGCGGCGGCGCTGCGCGGGTTGGCGAAGGCCGCTCCCCCGGCCCCGGTGCGGGCGGTGTTGGCGGCCTCGAACTGGGCGTGGGTCATCAGGACCTCGCCGCGGACCTCCACCGTGACCGGCTCGGCCAACCGCTCGGGCAGCCCGAGGATCATGTCGATGCCGTGCGAGACGTCCTCGCCCGCCGTGCCGTCGCCGCGCGTGACCAACCGGACCAGCCGACCGTCGCGGTAGCGCGCCGAGATCGCCAACCCGTCGAGCTTGGGCTCCACGCTCCACGCCTCCACCGGCCGCCCGAGCCGGCGCTCCAGCCCCGCGGCCCACGTCGACAGCCCCTCGGCGGAGAACACGTTGTCCAGGCTCAGCATGGGCACGGTGTGCGGCACGTCGCCGACGACCGCGCCCCCGGCGACCTTCCCGGTCGGCGAGTCGGGCAGGACGTGATCGGGATGGCGGGACTCGTAGTCGGCGATGCCGCGGACCAACCGGTCGAAGGCGTCGTCGTCGAGGGCGGAGTCGCCGTCTCCGTAGTAGGCCGCGGCGGCCTGCACGGCGGTGGTGACGGCGTCGGCGTACGCGGCCTGGTCGCCGATCTCGGTGAACGCGGGCGAATCGGTCATGGGCTCATTCTGCCGGGCGCCACCGACAGAAGGGCAGGTCGAGGGCCCGGCCCGCCGCGACGGGCCGGCCGGGCCCATGATCACTCGGCGGCCAGCAGCTCCCGCAACTCGCGCACCGTGTCGCGGAGATGCCCGGCGAAGGTGTGCATCGCGTCGGCCACGGGTCGGGGCGTGCTGAGGTACACGTTGAACCGGTCGGGCAGCAGGACGTACGCGACGCCGATGCACTGCTCGCTGGTGGAGCCGAAGCCGAAGTACTGGATGTTCTTCGACGGGGCGGAGCTGGTGCTGAGGTAGTCGTCGCGCATGATGACCCAGCCCGGAGACTCGTACAGCGGCAGGGGCTCGGTCACCCCCAGCTCCTCGCCGCGGCGCTTGGCGATGAGCTGGAGCTCCCAGAGGTGCTGCTCGGGGGCCTGACCGGACTGGCACTCCTTGGCGCGCCGCACGTGCGCCTCGGCGGCGGCGCGGAAGGCGGCGCGGCGGGCCCCTGGGTCCGCGCCCGGGTCCTCCATCGCGGCGACGAACGCGAGCGCCTCGGGGGTCACCACGCGCATCGCCTCGGTGCGGCCGTGGCGGTACTGGCGGGTGGCGATGGACTCGTACGTCGCGCCCGTGATGCCCTTGGCGCGCTTGTGGGCGAGCTGGTACGCCATCTGGACGAACGCGTCGGGCGAGGTCTTGAGCTGCTTGGCCGTGTTCCCGCCGAAGTCGTCGAAGGAGACGATGGTGGAGGCGGTGGCCTCCGCGTAGGCGGCGAACGCGTCGGCGGCGGCGGCCACGTCGGCGCGCAGCGCGTCGTCGAGGACGAACTCGACCGCCTCCACCGCCGGCAGGCCCTGGGACACGGCCCCGGACCGCGCGGAGTGCTCCTCCGCCGAGGTGTCCAGCAGGGCGTCCACGAAGCTGAGGATCGTGGTGCCGTCCAGCCCGCAGTGCTCCACGTTGATGCCCGCCCGGCCGTCCTCGAAGACGATCAGGGAGACGGCCTTGTCGAACCAGCGGTTGCCGCTGTCGCCGTGCAGGAGCCGGTCACAGGCGGCCAGGTCGTCCTGAAGGGCGACGTCCTCGAGGCAGATGCAGAACAGGGCCGTCTCGACGGTGTCGAGGGCGGCGGCGTTGGCCGGGTCGAGGGCCAGCAGCGCCTCCCGGGAGGCGGCCCACTCGGCGCGCGCCTTGGTGGTGAGGTGCCCGACGGAGGTGTCCCGGTCGGCGCGGGCCGCACCCGACTTGATGATGGCGCCCAGCCCGGCCTGAAGGTCGTCCAGGGTGTGCGGACGCCCGTCCTGGCCGATGACGTCCAGGCGGAACATGTTGCCGCGGTAGAGGACGATGATGTGGCGCGCCGGGGAGGGGCCGGGCCACTCCTCCGTGTAGGGGACGCGGACGGTGTCCTGTACGGCGCCGGGGATGCGGGTCGCGGAGAACAGGTACTTGTTCTGCTCCATGGACAGCACGGTGCCCCGCTGAACGGCCGGCGGGATGCGCTCCTCGTCGAGCAGGAGCTTGAAGTCGACGGCCGCGGCGATGAGACCCGCGGCGCGCTCCGTCTGGCTCTGCTCGACGTCCTTGAACAGGAAGATGAAGTTGGCGTTGAGGGCGATGCGGTCGCGGCGGCCCAGGTAGCGGTACGGCCAGAACGTGTCCAGCCAACTGTGCACGTCCTCGCGGGAGTCGTACTCGGCGAGGGCGGCATGGAGCCTACGGCCGGGACCGTCCGGGCGGAGGAACGCGGTGACCTCGTCCCGGGTCGCCACCAGCTCCTCCTCGGTCAGCAGGGGCGCGCACCAGTCGAGGAACCTGTCGCAGGTCTCCTCCAGGGCGGGCAGCGGCACGCGCGGCAGGGCGTGCTCGTTGCCGAAGGTGCGCGGGGACGGCTCGTGCAGGGTGTTCACTTCGCTCCTCGATGTTCCGTGTTCGCCGCCGGGCGGGAAACGTACAGTTGCGCGTAGAACCAGCCGTCGGTCTCCAGACCGGTCGGGTCCACGCCCACGGACGCCAGCGTGTCCAGGACGAGCGACTGCTCCTCCTCCGTGGCGAACCGTCGCTGCTTGAAGACGCCCTCGTGCCGGACGGTCTCGTAGCCCGCCTCCGCGAGGCTCTCGGCGACCGGCTCGAACGGGAACATCCGCAGGACGAAGTGCGCCATCCACGGCTTGCGCTCGCCGTGCGCCTCGACGATGCGGGTGATGGTCCGCGCGCCGACGTAGCCGATGCAGCCCGTGGACACGACGAGGTCGGCCTCGGCGAGCTGCTCGCGCTGCCGCTCGGTGGGGTCGTCCGCCTCCAGGTCGGCGTGCACGGCGTCGTCGAGGAACCCCGCCGCCAAGGCGTAGGCGAGGGCGGGCTCCGAGACGTCCATGCCCATGACCTTGGGACGGTCCCGGCGGTTGCGGGCCGACACGTACGCCCGGTCGCGGGCCAGCAGCGAGCTGCGGATCTGGGTGTCGGCGTCGGTGCCGCAGTAGCGCTCGTACAGCTCGTCCATGGTGGCGTCGCACTTGAGCAGCGCCGCGTTGATGCCGTAGGAGCAGCCGAGGTCCAGAACGGTGGGGATCGGGGTGAGCTGCGTCTCCCGGTACTCGGCTATCAGGTCGGTGAAGGACGGCTTGGCGAGCTGGGGGATGCGGTAGTCGAGCTCTCGGAGCGTTCCGAAGTAGGCGCGCGGGTCGGGCTGGGTGTAGATGTGGTCGAGCGAGATCTTGCCTGTGGTGTCGGTGTGCATGGTCCCGTTCCCTCTCTGGACGGCGGAGTGGGCCATGGATCGACGGCGGGGTCCCTTAGTCCAGGAGCTGGTCGACCCTGACCGCGCGGCCCTCGGCCGCCAGATGCTCGGGCAGGACCCGGCCGAAGAGCTGTCGCGTGCGTGCGACGCTTCCGATGACCCCGGGGCGCTCGCTGTAGGCGAAGATCGCCGAGTGGCGGGCGACGTCGCCCGCCACGGGGCTCACCCGGTGCAGTGAATAGCGACCCTTGAACAGTTGCAGATCCCCGGGACGCAGGGAAAGGCGCCGGATGAACCGGTCGCCCCCTCCGGTGAGCACCGCTCGGACGTCGGCGAAGTTCTCCGACTCGGCGGACCGGATGCCCGGGCAGTATTCGAAAACGCCGCCGGCCGCCGACTCCTGCGTCAGCATGCTGACCGTGAACTCGTTGGTGTCGAAATGCCAGGGATGCTCCATCCCCGGGTTGACGACGTTCAGGCAGAGTCCGGACAACGGATCGGCGAGTTCGTGCAGGCGGGGCAGTCCGAAGCAGTCGGCCACGAAGCGCTGGAACTCCTCGCTGGTGTAGAGCCGCTGGATCAGATGGTCGTCCGGGATGCGGTCCCGGGCCACGAAGGCGTTGCCGCGCCGGATGGGGATGCGGCCGGGATGGTCGTCCGGCAGCGACGGGTCCACGGCGATGTTGTAGGCGTTGACGGTTTCGACGTCGTAATGCGCCTGCGGAGCGATGTCCGCGCATTCCCGACGCAACGCCTCGGTCAGTTCGGGCCGGATGAAATCGGGCAGCACGCTGCACCCGTATTCGCGCAGTTCACGCCGGACGCGATCGACGATGGAACGCAGCCCTGCGTCCCGCGGCGCCGCCAGCGGATAGCGCACCGTGTCGACCACCTGTTCGACAAGCCGAGTCTGTGTCGCGCTCATGAGGATCCTCTCTGCGTGCAAGCTCGGCGTCGTCGGCGGCACTCGCAACCCTAGGACGGGTTTTAGCACATCCAATGGCCGTAATTCATCGACGCGATCACGGGGTCCGGTTTCGGCGGCGACTTCACGCAGTGGCCGTGACCTGTGACTTCGGACGCCTTCTCGGCGGCCTCCGGAGTGAGCGGCGTCACCTCATGGCGAGGGCGTGTGGGCTATCTCACCCCGGCGCGGGGGAAGTGCGGCCCCGAGGTCAGGGGGCGATGTCGAGCAGCGCCGCCTGGGCGGAGAGCCGGTCCGCGGCGTGTCGGACGGCGTCGGCGATCTGCGGGATCCGGTCGTCCGGAACCCGGTGCGAGAGGGCCGCGATGCTGAGCGCGGCGATGACGTCGCCGTCGTGGTTGCGGACCGGGGCGGCGACGCCGAGGACGTCGGGGTCGCGCTCGCCGCGGGTGGCGGCGTAGCCGCGCTCGCGGATGGCGGCCAACCGCTCGCGGAGCCGGGCCGGGTCGGTGATGGTCGCCTCGGTGAAGCGTTCGAGGGGGCGTTCGAGGACGGCGTCGACCTGCTCGGGCGGCGCCCAGGCCAGCAGGGCGAGGGCGGCGGCCCCGGCGTTGACCGGCAGGACCTGGCCGCGCTCGTAGGAGAGCCGCAGCGCCTGGCCCGCCTCGGCGCGTTCGAGGCACACGACGGACGCGCCCGCGCGGCGGGTGAGGAGCACCGGGAACCCGGTCGCCGCCACCAGCTCGCGCATCGCCGGGCGGGCCACGTCCGACAGGCCCACGCCCTTGCGCGCCAGGCGGGCCAGCTCCAGCACCCGGGGGCCGAGCCGGAAGCCGGAGCCGTTGTTCTCCTCCAGGAAGCCCATCGAGGTCAGGCTCTGCAGGTACCGGTAGGCCGTCGAGCGGGCGACGTTGAGGTGCTCGGCCACCTTGGAGGCCGACAGCACGAGCGTGTCGTCGTCGAAGAGCAGCAGGATGTCCAGGGCGCGGTCCGCCGTGGAGTTCCGGCCGCGATAACCCGGTGATGATCCTGAAACCTGAGATGCGGTTCCTGACATGCACGAAATCTAGCAGGTATGGATCAATCTGCAGAGCCCTCGACCGGATCCGGACGCCCCACCGTACGACGCAGCAGCTCCCGGGGCCGGCGGATCCGCGCACCTCGCCAGGCGACGTGCTGATCGGGGCGCACGAGGACGAACCCGGCGTCGGGCACGTCCAGGGAGGCCAACGGGATCCCTTCCTCGGCGGCGGCGTCCACGAGGCCCTTGGCGTCCTGCGTGGACTGGTCGCCGATCAGGGTGAGGCCCACGCCCAGATGGTCGTACAGCGAGTCGCCCGGGGCCGGCCGGCGGTGCGGCAGCCGCTCCCCCGCGTCCTCGGAGACGATCGGCGAGCCCCGGTAGGTGTAGCCGAGCACCAGGTCGAGGCTGTGGAACTCGCCGTCCTTGGCACGGTGCACGGCCTCCGCCACGCTCGGCCGGACGGCGGCGAACTCGGCGTCGGTGCCCGTCAGGCGCGGATCGGCGAGCTCGGGCGCGAGGATCGCCATGTTGCGCGCCGCCTCGGCGATGGTCCGCTCGGCGATCGGCCGCCGTTCGATCTCGTACGTGTCCAGCAGCGCGGCCGGGGCCCAGCCCTGGAGCACGGCGGCGAGCTTCCAGCCGAGGTTGACCGCGTCGCCGATGCCCGTGTTGAAGCCGTGGCCGCCCCACGGGGGGTTCTGGTGCGCGGCGTCCCCGGCGAGGAAGACGCGCCCGGCGGAGTACCGGTCGGCGAGCAGCATCCGCGCCCGCCACTCGTCCGTGGACAGGATCTCGGCGTCGATGTCCTCCCCCACCAGGCTGCGGAGCAGCCCCAGCGGGTCGGCCTCGCCCTGAGCGCGGTCGACGCCCTGCACGATGCACCACCAGGTGTCCTCGAGGTCCAGCCGGCCGATCAGGCCCGGACGGGACGGGTTGAGGACCCAGTAGTGCACGGCGGGGCCGTGGGGCACGCGTCCGCCCAGGCCGGGCGCGCGGAACACGATGTTGAAATTGGGCCTGGCGTCGTCGCGGCCCTCGTAGCGCGCCCCGATGGCCTCGCGCGTGACGCCTCGGGCGCCGTCGCAGCCGACGACGTACCGTGCGCGGACCTCACGGGACGCGCCGTCCGGGCGTGAGAGGAGCACCCGCACGTCGTCGGCCTCCTCCCGCAGGGCCGCCACCCGCCAACCGGTGAGGAGGGAGTCGCCGACGGCCTCCCGGAGCACCTGCTCCACCAGGGGCTGCGGGACCTGCTGGCCGGGCTCGGCGGCCAGGTCGGAGCCGGTGAGCTCCAGGCCGAAGCAGCGGTCGATCCTGGTGATCTCACGGCCGAGCAGTGCCGTCGTGAACACCGCCTCGTCCGACCAGGAGACGGGCATGGCGGCGCGGTCGCGGACGGCGTCGGCCAGGCCCCAGCGGCGGAACAGCTCCATGGTCCGCGCCGAGGTCGTCTTGGCGCGGGGCCGGAGCAGCGACACCTCCTCGCGGGGCTCGACGACGAGGCAGCGGACGCCGTGGTGGGCCAGCTCCCGCGCGGTCGCCAGGCCCACCGGGCCACCGCCGGCGATCAGGACGGGGACGGTGTCAGCCACTGTGGGATCCGGTCATCAGGGCGGCCAGGTCGTCGGGCCGCAGGAAGGACGGCGGGGGCGGCGGCCCCCAGTTGAACAGGCCCTTGGCCCCCTCGAAGGTCTCCGGCGTCCACAGGGCGTCCTCGGGGACGCAGTCCATGTCGGAGTAGTACTCGCTGAAGGTGCCGGACGGGTCCTTGAGGTACCAGAAGAAGTTGGACCCGGCGTGGTGCCGTCCCAGGCCCCACACGTGCCGCTCGGGGTGGTCCTCCAGCATCGCGGCGGCCCCGCGCCCGATCTCGTCGATGTCGTCGACCTGCCACGAGCTGTGGTGCAGGAACGTCACGGGCGCGTTCATCACCAGCACGTTGTGGTGGTCGACGGAGCAGCGCAGGAACGCGGCGGCGTCCTTGATGCGGTCGCTGACCTTGAAGCCCAGGCCGTCCCGGAAGAAGCCGAGGGTGACCGCCAGGTCGGTGGTGCCGAGCACGACGTGGCCGAGCTTCTTGGGCCGGACCCGGCCCTCGCGGAGCACGCCCGGGGCCCGCCCGCCGGACCGCTCGTACCGGCCGGGGCCGTTGTAGGGCGTGGGGGCCACGACGGGCTGGGCGCGGCGGGGCTGGACCTCCAGGACCGCGCGGACGCCGGTGGCCTCGTCGATGGCGGTGAGGGTGCCGCCGTCGAGGACGCCGGGGATGTCGAGGCGGTGCAGGCGGGCGGCCGCGGCGGCGAGGTCGTCGGGGTCGTCGACCCCGATGCGCACCTCGACGAGCCGCCGGGCGGGGGCGGGGACGATGTGGAGCTGCCGTCCCCCGTCCTCGGTGGAGAACCAGCCGTCGCCCTCGTCGGTGAGGCCGAACTCGCGGTAGTACGCGGCCGTCTCGGCGACGTTCGGCACTCCCATGGTGAAGGAGGCCAGTCGATGCAGTGCCATGTGCGCGCCCCTCCTCAGGCGACGAAGGTCTGGCGGAGTTCGCCGATGCCGTCGATGGTGCTCACCAGCTCGTCGCCCGGGGCGAGCCAGCGCTGCGGGCTGCGGCCGAAGCCGACACCCGCCGGGGTGCCCGTGAAGATCGCGTCGCCGGGCAGCAGCGGCAGGACCGCCGACAGCCGGGCGATCAGCGCGGGCACCGAGAAGACCAGGTCGCGGGTGCGGCCCTTCTGCACCTGCTCGCCGTTGATCTCCGAGCGCAGCCCCAGGTCGGACGGGTCGGCGACGGCGTCAGGGGTGACCAGCCAGGGGCCCATGGGGGTGAAGCCCGGGAACGACTTGCCCAGGCTGAACTGCGGCACCGGCCCGGCCATCTGGGCGACCCGCTCGGAGATGTCCTGGCCGACGGTCAGACCCGCCACATGGCCCCAGGCGTCGCCCTCGGCCACGTTGCGGGCCTCGGAGCCGATGACCACGACCAGCTCGACCTCCCAGTCGGTGTGGCCGCCCTCGGGCAGCCTCACGGTCGTCACCGGGCCGGTGATGCTGGAGACGAACTTGGTGAACACCGGCGGCAGCCCCTCCGGCACGGCGAACCCGGACTCGTCGGCGTGGTCGCGGTAGTTCAGCCCGACCGCGATGAGCTGGCGCGGGGCGGGCACCGGCGACCCGAGGTCCGAGACCTCGAACCCGACGCCCGGCGGCAGGTCGGCGTCGTCGGCCCACGCGCGGAACTCGGCCCACCGCGTGTAGACGGCCTGCGGGGCGGGGTCGAACAGCCCGGCGCTGGCCGCCGAGACGTCCACGGCGCGGCCGGCGTCGGTGATCAGGACGAGACGGCCGGCGAGGTTGGCGATGCGCAACGGAGGACCTCCTTAATTCATCATGATGATTATGGTTGATGATCCGTCGCCGCAGTGGGCGACGTCAAGACCGCCGGCTAGGATCGTCATGACGAATTCCGTCCGAGGGAGAGAGCGCGTGGCCACCGTCGACGACAGCGAGGTCCCCGGGGCCCGGCACGAGGGCCGGTGGCGTCCGGGCGACGTCCGTTCGCGGGCCGAGACGGCCGCCGGGCGGATCGCCGAGCTGGCGGCGGGCGCGGAGCCCGGGACGCGGCTGGGCACCAAGCAGGAGCTGCGGGCGCTGTGCGGGGTGTCGGTGAGCACCTTCAACGAGGCCCTGCGCCTGCTGCAGGCGCGCAGACTGGTGGCGGTGCGGCCGGGCCCCGGGGGCGGGCTCTTCGTGGCCGAGCAGTCGCCCATGGTGCGGCTGGGCAACTCGGTGCTCGCCCTCGACGCCGAGCGGACCTCGGTGGCCGACGCCGTCCGCATCCGGGACGCGCTCGACCCGCTGCTCGTCGAGGACGCGCTGGCGCACGCCTCCCCCGCCGACATCGCCGTGCTGCGCAAGCGGCTCACGCCGATGGCCGAGGCCGCCGAGGCGGGCGACGCGGTCGCGTTCGTGCGCGCCAACTGGCGGCTGCACGCCGCGATCGCCGAGCTGAGCCCGAACCGGATGCTGCGGTCGCTGTACGGGATGCTGCTCGACGTCATCGAGGGCCACACCCGGTCCGTGCTGCCCGGCGACCGGCCGCTGCCCGAGTACGTCCGGGAGCGGCACCGGCTGCACGCCGACCTCGTCGACGCGCTGGAGCGCCGCGACCGCGCCGAGGCGATGCGCCTGATCCGCGCGCACACCACCACCTCCATCCCCTCCGCCGGCGACTGACGCCGTCCGGCCGAACGCCCACGACACGGGGCGTTGACCCGGCCTGCCCTGGTTTCGTAGTCTCGTATCAAAATACAGGATGAACTTCCTGCAAAACAGGACACGAGGAGGATCGCATGGCCATCGCCGAACTGGGACACACCGGGCTCTGGGTCAACGACCTGCCGCTGATGAGGGACTTCTACGAGCGGATGCTGGGCCTGACCGTCACCGACGAGGACGCGGATCTGGGCATCGTGTTCTTCAGCTCCCGCCCGGAGGAGGAGCACCACGAGTTCGTCCTCCAGCTCGGCCGGACCGCCGAGATCGGGGCCAAGCAGCAGCACCAGATCTCCTGGCGCGTCGAGTCGCTGAACGACATCATCGCCTTCCACCACCGCTTCCGGGACGAGGGCGTGAAGGTCCAGCAGGAGGTCACCCACGGCAACGCCTTCGGCATCTACTTCTTCGACCCCGAGGGCAACCGCAACGAGGTCTACCTGCGGCTCGAGCGCGACGTCCGCCAGCCGTTCCGCAAGACGATCAACCTGGACCAGAGCCCCGAGGAAATCTGGGCCGAGGCCGAGCGGCTGCTCGCCGAGGGGGGCGCTGCCTACCAGCCGGTCCAGTGACCGGCAGGGCGTGAACGGCGGAGCCGGTGCCGCCACGGCACCGGCTCCCGCGCCGTTCAGGGGCCGTCGCCGCCCTTGCGGAGCAGATGGCCCCATCCCGCGAGCAACTGGCTCTCCGGCCAGCACTCCTCGCGCTTGGCCCGCGCCTCGGCGGCGTCGGAGAACACCCGGACCGGCCCGGCGGCCATCGCCGCGAGCTGCACCCGGCAGGCTCTGTCGAGCAGCACCGCGTGCATCACGCCCGCCGCCGCGCTCCCCCCCGCCGCGACCAGCCCGTGGCGGGGCATGAGCGCGGCGGGCGCGTCTCCGAGGGCCGCCGACAGGGCGCGGCCGAGCGCCGGGGTGCTGACGAGCCCACCGGTCTCCTCGAAGCGCGGCACGTCCGCGCCCCCGAACAGCGCGCCCTCGTGGGAGATGGGGAGCAGCGGCGTGCCCAGCGCGGCGAACGCCACCGCGGCCTGCGGATGGGTGTGGACGACACAGTGCAGGTCCGGGTTCCGGCGGAGGATCTCCAGGTGGATGTGGCACTCCTTGTGCGGCGCGCCCTCCCCCACCAGGACCTCGGCGTCGAACGACACGAGCTGGAGGAGGTCGTCGCGGACCTCCTCCAGCCCCCAGCCCGGAGCCTTGATCCAGATGCCGTCGCCGCCGGGGTCGCGGACCGAGACATGGCCCCAGACCATGTCCCGCTGCCCCGCCGCCGCCAGCGCGCGGCTCGCCTGGACCGCCAGCTCGCGGGCCCCCTCGGTGTCGTGCGGGACGGTCATCGTTCCGCGGGGACGGTCAGGTACGAGCCCAGCATGGCCCGCACCCGCGCCGCCCGGTCGGGCGTGAAGACCGCCGCGACGTAACGGTCGGGCTTGACCAGGACGAACCGGCCGCGCGCCGCGCCGAGCGCCGTCTCCAACCGTCCGTCCGCGTCGGCGACGGCCAGGCGCTCGCCGCGAGGACGCGGCAGCCGATCCCCCAGGACGACGTCGATGCACTGGACGGCCCACTCGCCGGGGAGCGCGAGGCGTTCCCAGGCGGACGCGGGCACGTCCACCCCCAGCACGGCCAGCCCTTCGCCGAGCACCTCGTCGAGCAGCCGGGCCCGAAGGCTCGGAGGGACGAGCACCCGGGGCTGGGGGAGCTGGGTCCCGACGATGCCGTCCGCCGGGTCCCCGGTGCGCAGGACGAGCCCCTCGGTGTGGACGGAGCGGGGACGGAACCGCATCTGGGCCAGATACCGCCGGCCGGGAGCGGTGAGCAGCAGGGCGCGGACGATCGCATCCCGGGCGCGGGCCCGCCGCCGGTCGGTGGTCATGACGACCCGGCCGAGCCGTTCGCTGAAGGCGACCATCGCGGTCGCGTGGGGCCTGCGCTCGGTCTCGTACGTGTCGAGCAGGCGGTCGCCGGCGCGGCCGTGCCAGACCTCGGCGAGCTTCCACACCAGGTTGGCCACGTCCCGGATGCCGGAGTTGAGGCCCTGACCGGCGAACGGCGGCATCATGTGCGCCGCGTCGCCGAGCAGGAAGCACCGGCCGTCGCGCCACCGGTCGGCCACCACCGCGTTGAAGGTGTAGTTCGTGCAGCGCTCCACCTGGTCCGGGGTGATGTCCCGGTAGGGCGCCACCAGCCGCTTGATGGTCGCGAAGTCCGGCCTGGTGCCGCCCGAGCCCTCGCCGGGCCGCAGCCGGAACTCGTACCGGCAGCGGCCGTCGCGGCCCGGGACGATGACGGTGGGCCGGTCGGGGCTGCCGACGTGCATGCCGTACCGCTCGTCGTGCTCGTCGCCGGTGGTGTCGGCGACCAGCCACACGTCGCGGTGGCTGCTGCCGGTCATGTCGATGCCGCGCAGCTCGCGGACGGTGCTGCGGCCGCCGTCGCAGCCCAGCACCCAGCTCACCTGCGTGTCCATGGTCTCGCCGGAGTCCGTCGAGCGCAGATGCGCGGTCACGCCCTCGGGGGTCTCGGTGAGCGCGATCAGCTCGGTGGCGAAGCGGATCTCCACCTCGGGCTCGTCCTTGAGCGCCTGCAGCAGGGCCCGCTCCAGCTCCGGCTGGGCGAACTGGTTCTTGAACGGGTGACCCAACCGGTACGGCTCCGGGCCCCGGGCGTGGAACAGCGAGCGGCCGTGGCGGTCGTAGTAGCGGGTGCCGGTGCCGGGGACGACGATCTCCAGCACCGTGTCCGCCAGCCCGACCGCCTGGAAGCAGCGCAGCGACTCGTCGTCCAGGCTGATCGCCTTGGCCTCGTCGCTGGTGGTGGCGTTGCGCTCCACCAGGAGGACGGGCACGCCGCGCCCGGCCAACAGGTTCGCGGCCGTCAGCCCGACCGGCCCGGCCCCGACCACCAGAACGGGAAGCCCTCGTTCGTTCATCGGACCCCTCTCAGGTGGTCTTCGGCGGCAGGTGCCGGTCGAGGAACGCGTGGGTGCGCTCCCAGGCGGTCTCGGCGGCCCGCAGGCGGAACATGTGCGGCCGGGCGTCGCAGGCGAACGCGTGCCCCGCCCCCGGGTAGACGTGCTGCTCGAAGTCGACCCCGGCGTCGCCGAGCGCCTCGTCGATCGCGGCGACCTGGTCGGCGGGGATCGTCGGGTCCTCCTCGCCCACGTGCAGCAGCAGCGGCGCGGTGATCGAGCCCGCCCGGTCGAGGACGGCGTACGGGCCCGCGGCGATGCCCGGCCCGTAGAAGACGACGGCCGCCCCCAGGCCGGGGGTCGCGGCGGCGGCGGTGAAGGCCGCCCGGCCGCCGAAGCAGAACCCGACGATCGCCGTGCGGGCGAGGTCGTGGCCGTCCAGGACCGCGCGCACGTCGGCGACGATCTGGTCGGGCCCGATCTGCTTGATCAGTCCGAGGGCCTCGGAGTGCTCCTCGTAGGAGAGCTCCTCGGTGCCGGTGCGGTGGAAGAGGTCCGGTGCCAGCGCGAGGAAGCCCCGGGCGGCGAACCGGCGGGCGATGTCCTGGATGTGCTCGTTGACGCCGAAGGCCTCTTGGAGGACCACGACGGTGCGTCCCGACGGGACCTCGGGCCGGGCCGCGTAGACCCGCATCGGCCCGTCGGCGGTGTCGACGGTGAGCCACTGGGTGGCGGTGTCGGCCATGCTCGTAGATTCCTTTCTCGGACGTCTCGGACGTCTCGGACGTCTCGGATGATCAGGACAGCGCCTCGTAGTAGCCGGCGGCGCCGGGGTGGAGCGGGATCGGCGTGCGGCCCATCGTGGGCGGGTCCAGCGGATAGGTGAGCGGGCTGCGCTCCGGCGGGAGGTGCCGGTACTGGCGCTCCAGCAGGTCGCGGGTCTCGCCGAGGAGCCACGCCAACGCGTAGGCGACGTCGTCGGGCAGGTCCGTGCGCACGACGATGAGGAAGTCGCTGAAGTCCAGCGTCGGCAGCTCCGGCGAGTCCGGGAAGAAGCCCGCCGGCAGTGTCGCGTCCGGCCAGCCGAAGTCCGCGTTCAGCCCGTCGAGGACCGTCCGCTCCACGGGCAGGAAGGTGAGGTCGGCCCCGATGTCCTGCCAGTGGGGCAGCATGATCGCCTCGTGGACGATGGCGTCCGCCTCACCGTTCCGGACGCGGTCGAAGCTCTCGAAGGGCCGCTCGTCCTCGACGAACACGCCGCCCCAGCCGACGACGTCCACGCCGGATCGGTCGAGCAGTTCGTGCGCGGCGGTGCCGACGTGGTTGACGCCGTCATTGAACGAGGTGGCCAGCCGCAGGGCGGGCCTCGCCGCCCGAAGCTCCTCGAAGGTCGAGATCCCCAGCGACCGCCGCACGCCCACCACCATCCGGTCGCGGTGCGGGACGGCCCCGATGGCGCGCAGGTGCGGGAACGCCTCGCCCTCGTACGCGCCGCGCCCGTCGAGGGCCGGGACGACGAAGGCGGCGGGGGTGACCATGGCCAGGTCGACCTCGCCGCGCCCCACGGCGCAGACGTTGTCGACGTAGCCGCGCCCGTTCCAGATCGGGGTGCGGGTGTGGGGGCCGCTGCGGTCGGCGAGCCCCTGCCCCAGCCAGCCGCACACCCGGTGCAGGTTGGCGGTGCCCCAGTCGCCCAGCATGTGCAGGGTGAGCGAACGGCCGAGCGACGGTGCGGGGGGACGGCTCATGATTCTTCTCCTTCGGGGCGGACGACGGTCATCCACATCGGTTCGGTCCGGTCCTCCATCGCGGCCAGGGCGTCGTTGACGTCGGTGAGCGCGAACCGGTGGGTGATCAGCTCGTCCACCCGGAGGCGGCCCGAGCCCAGCAGGTCCAGCACGGCGTTCGTGTCGCCGCGGGTGCACGAGCGGGTGCCGACGAACCGCCAGCACCGGTGCATCATCGTCCGGACGTCGAACGGCAGCGGCGTGCCGTTGCCGCCCATGTGGACCAGCGTGGCGCCGGTGGCCATCGACCCCATGGCCTGGCCGGTGCCGGGACCCTGGGGCAGGTAGTCGACGACCGCGTCGGGGCCGGCCGGGACGAGTTCGCGGAGCCGCCGGGTCAGACCCCCGTCGCTCTCCCAGCCGTCGTCCAGGTCGTCCAGCGCGACGGTCTCGACCGGCAGGTCCCCGGCCAGCGGGCGCAGCGCCTCCAGCCGTTCGGCGGAGCGGCCCACCAGGATCAGCCGGCCCGCGCCGTAGAAGGGGGCGAGCTTGATCGACGCGGTGCCCATGGTGCCGGTCGCGGCGGTGATCACGAGGGTGCCGCCCTCGGGCACCTCGGCGTTGCGCAGCGCGCGAACGGCGTTGCCGAAGTCGTGGACCTTGGCTCCGACGTCGGCGCTCACCCCGTCGGGGAGCACGTCGACCAGCCAGGACGGCACCCGGACGTACTCGGCGAGGCCGCCGTCGTGGTAGCGGGCGTACAGCTCCAGCGAGCCGGTGCCGAACGCGGCGTGCCCGATCATCGCCGACTCCGCGCACATCTGTTCGCGGTCGGTGCGGCAGTAGCGGCACTCCCGGCACGACAGCACCGAGTCGAACCGGACGAGCCGGCCCAGCAGCGTCGCGTCGGCCTCGTCGCCGACGGCGGTCACGGTCCCGGCGACCTCGTGGCCGGGGGTGGTGGGCAGGTGCTTGAACGCGCCCCGGGCCTTCAGCCTCATCATCCCGGGGGCCAGTCCCGCCGAGGCGACCTTGATCACCACGTCCTGCGGGCCGGGCTCGGGGACAGGCAGCTTCTCCAGCCGCAGCTCGTCGGAGCCCTCGTAGGCCCGGGCGGCGAGCATGAGGTTCATCGGCCGATCCCCTCACGGAGCCGGTCCAGCTCCGCCACCGGGAGGCGCTCGCCCCGGCGGGTGCCCTCGGAGACCTGCGGGACCTCCCGCGCGGACGACAGCGTGATGTGGGCGCTCGGCTCGGGGTGGATGCTCGTGAACGCGACGCCGACCGGGATGCGGACGAAGTCGCCGGGCTCCAGCAGCAGCGTGCCGCGCTGGGTGACCAGCGTCCGGTGCCCGCTGATCTGGTACTGGATCTCCTCGGCGTTGCGGACCCGGCGGTAGACGCGGCCGTCGGACGACTCCGCGTACGCCCGCCCGATCTTGATCAGCCCGGACCGGTACAGCCAGGTGGTCCCGGGGGCGGTGGCCTCGGGGTGCAGCACCTTGAGCGGCTCGGCCTCGCGCTCGACCTGCTCCAGGATCAGTCGCTCGTCGGCCGGCGCCATGACGATGTCGTTGCCCGGCCCGCCGAGGCACTCGGTGATCAGCTCGTTGACGGTCTCGGCCTCCCACCCCGGGAACGCCGGGATCACCAGCCCGGCCCTCCGGTCCTCCGAGATCAGCTCGGCGACGGGCGCCGGCGTGTAGAAGAGCAGGTGGATGTCCTCGCGGCCGTAGTTGTCGTGGGCGCAGCCCACCGGGAGGCGCGAGAAGTCGCCCGTCCTCAGCTCGGCGGTGCCCAGGTCGGTCATCAGCGTCCGCTCGCCGCAGACCTGGTACGACATCTCGTCCACGTCGCAGTTGCGGTGGTAGAACGGCTGCCGGTTGTTCATGGTCTGCCACTCGACGCGCAGGAACTCGCTCTCGTACACGCCGCGCGGGTGCGCGAAGGGCTGCTCCACGTACGTCGGGGTGAAGTGGACCACCTCGATCGGCGGGTGGTCCCGGTACCTCTTGATCGGCGCGGGCAGCGGCTCGGCGAGGAGCAGCTCCTCCTTGCGTTCGAAGACGCGGGGCGCCGCGTCGAACGGGAAGGTCTCGAGATGCTCGTGAACGGTTCCCATGGTCGATCCTCCTCGTCGGGGGACTAGGACAGGTGGCCCTGGTCGCGGTAGTAGCCCTCGGCCCCGGGGTGCAGCGGCACCGGCAGGTCGCGGCAGATCCGCCGCATGTCGACAGGGCCGGTCATCGCCGCGGTGGGGCCGGTGAAACGGTCGGAGACGTTCTGCCGCTGCTCGTCCAGGGCCCGGACGGCCAGCCGGGCCAGTTCGTCCGGCAGGTCCTCGGCGCAGTAGAGGATCCAGCCGGAGAAGTCGAGGGTCGGGACATCGGCGTCCACGCCGGGGAAACGGCCCTTCTCGATCACCCCGGCCGGCATGCCCAGGTCGGCGCAGCGGTCGAGCACCCAGGGCTCCAGCGGCAGGAACCGCAGGTCGTACATGGTGGTCAACCTCCGCCAGCGCCAGGTCATGATCGCCTCGTCGAAGACGGCGTCGAACGACGGGTCGGCCGGGACGACGTCCGGGGAGTTCTGCGAGCGCGGCCGGTCGCGGAGGATCTCGCCGCCCCAGCCCTCCAGGTCCTCCTGCGAGAACCCGTGCATCGCGAAGATCTCGTCCATCACCCAGCGGGCCGGATGGCCCTGGTCGCGGGTCGGCATGGAGATCTTGAGGGGAAGGCGCCGCTCGGCGATGTCCGCCAGGCTCGTGACACCCGTCTCCGCCCGGACCGCCAGCGCCAGCCGGTCGTCGTGCGTGAAGTTCGCCAGGGCGCGCACGGGCAGGGGCTCGTCGTAGGGCCCCCGGCCCTCGCGGGCCAGCGCCAGGCTCCACGACGGCGTGGTGATCGCGAGCTGGAAGCGGCCCTCGGCGACCAGGCGCGGGCCGTCCATCGCCATCGCGGCGGGCGGCGTGCCGGTGACCGCCGCGATGGTCGACCCCTCGGGCAGGGTGCTGCCGTAACCGCCCATGCCGTTGGCGATCAGGCTCCCGATGTTCATCCAGTTCTGGCCGGGGCACAGGATCCGGACGTCCACGGGGCTCATGCCACAACCTCGGCGCGGACGGTGTTGCGCAGGACGCCGATCCCGCCGATCTCCACCTCGACCACGTCCCCGTCGGCCAGGAAGACCTGCGGGTCGCGGCGGAAGCCGACGCCGCCGGGTGTGCCGGTGAGGATCACGTCGCCGGGCTCCAGCCGGGCGAACCGCGAGGCGACGCTGATCAACTCCGGGATGTCGAAGATCAGCAGCGAGGTGTGCGAGGACTGCATCTCCCGCCCGTTCAGGCGCAGGGCGATGTCCAGGTCCGCCGGGTCGATCTCATCCGGCGTCACCAGGACGGGGCCGAGCGGCGTGGAACGGTCCCACGCCTTGCCCTGCATCCACTGGTGGGTCTTGTACTGGAAGTCCCGCATGGTCACGTCATTGGCGACGGTGTAGCCGAGGACGTGGTCCGGGGCCTGATCGCGGGTGATCCGGCGCCCGCTCCGGCCGATGACGACGGCCAGCTCGGCCTCGTAGTCCACCTGCGCGGACTCCGGCGGCAGCGTGATCGCCTCGCCGTGGGCGATGAGGCTGGAGGCGTACTTGGGGAACCACACCGGGTACGTCGGCAGCTCGCGGCCGGTCTCGTCGATGTGCGACCGGTAGTTGAGGCCGACGCAGAGCACCTTGCCCGGTCGCGGCACCACCGGGAGCAGCGCGAGCCCGTCGAGATCGACGCCGGCGGGGTCGGCCTCCGCGTCGCGCAGGCGCTCGGGCGTCACCGTCGCGTCGATCCGGTCGAGGCCCCGCAGTCGGTGCACGCGCGTCCCCTCGACCCGGCCGACGGCCTCGGACCCGTCCGCGTCGAGGTAGGAGACGAACTGCATGAGCGGACCCCCTGATCCTTGATGTCCTGAATAACAGGTCACATATCCTGCTATTTGCTACACAGCTTAGAAGTGCCGGCCGTCGCCGGTCAATGCGGGTCGGGGATGATCGAGAGGCCCTCGGCGGGCAGCTCCAGCCACGCCCGGTCGCCCGGCCCCGCCGCCAGATGGGGCTGCTGCCGGGTGACCCAGGTGGCGTCGCCCACGCGGACATGGCAGTCCACGCACTCGCCGACGAACATCACCCGGTCCACCTCGCCCCGGACGACGTTGGCGGCGGGCCCCGGCTCGTCCAGGTGCAGCCGCACCGACTCCGGGCGCACGGCGAGCAGGACCGTGTCGCCGGCCTTCACCCCGGGCGTCGGCGGGGCCATCAGCTCGCCCACGTCCGTCGCCACCCGCGTGCCGCCGCCCTCTCTCCCGGTGACCTTCCCCTGGAGCAGGTTGGTGGTGCCGACGAAGTCCGCGACGAAGCGGGTCGCCGGGCGCTGGTAGATGTCGCGGGGGGTGCCCTCCTGCACGATGCGGCCCGCCGACATCACCGCGATGCGGCTGGACATGCTCAGCGCCTCGGCCTGGTCGTGCGTGACGTACAGGGCGGTGATCCCGAGCTGCTGCTGCAGCGAGGACAGCTCGGCGCGCATCGCCTGCCGCAGCTTGGCGTCCAGGTTGGACAGCGGCTCGTCCAACAGCAGCAGCTTGGGTCGGCGCACCAGGGCGCGGGCCAGCGCCAGGCGCTGCTGCTGACCGCCGGACAGCCGGGTCGCCGCCCGGCCCTCGTACCCGGCCAGGTGCACGGCGGCCAGGGCCTGCTCGACCCGTTCCCTGATCTCCTTCTTGGGCGGCCGGGGCCTGGCGACCTGGAGCGGGAAGGCGGCGTTGTCGTACACCGTCATGTGCGGCCAGATGCCGTAGCTCTGGAACACCATGCCGATGTCGCGCTTGTTGGACGGGACGAACACCTCGTCCGGGCCGCCCGTCACCAGGGACCCGTCGATGATGATGCGGCCGCCGTCCGGGCGTTCCAGCCCGGCGACCGACCTCAACGTCGAGGTCTTGCCGCATCCGGAGGGCCCGAGCAGGGTGTACAGCTCGCCCTCCCTGATCTCGAAGCTCACGTCGTCGACGGCCTTGACCGTCGTGTCCCGGTCGGCGAACCGCTTCCGCAGGCCCTCGACCGCGAGCGGCCGCGTGCCGCCGGCTGTCGCTGTCATCGGTTGATCTCGCTCTCGTGTGGAACGTGCTCAGGTGGAACGTGGCGACGGACGGGTCACCCGCCGCGGGCGGCGCCCTCGGCCGAACGACCCCCGGTGAGCAGCAGGAACAGCACCACGACCGGGGTCATGAAGCCGATCATCAGCAACGTCACCGCGGAGGACGCGCCGACCTGGCCGCTGTTGAACAGCGTCCAGGAGGCCACCGAGAGGGTCAGCGTGTCCTGGGAGCCCAGCAAGGTCGGCACCGTCAGGTCCCGCAGGCTCAGCAGCGCCAGCCACAGCCAGGTGTAGGTGGCCACCGGCCGCAGCAGCGGCAGCGTGATCCGCCGGACCGTCGCCCAGGACGAGGCCCCGGACATCGCCGCGGCCTCCTCCAGCTCGATGTGGATCTGCATCAGCGCGGCGTTGAACATCCGGGTGCCGAAGGCGACCTGCACCAGGCCCATCACCGCGATCAGCAGTGCGAGGGTGCCGTACAGGCTGTACCAACCGTCGGTCCAGTACAGGGCGGCGATCAGCGCGCCGAACGCGAAGATGGTGCTGGGCACCGCCTGCGGCAGGAAGGCCACGAAGTCGAACCCGTACCGCCACCGCAGCCGCGACCGCACCACCAGGAACGAGAACATCAGGCTGACCAGCACGGCGAACGTGGGCGCCAGCACCATCAGCTTGACCGTGGTCTCCAGCCCGCGGAGCACGTAGTCCCAGTCGAGATTGGCGTAGTTGTCGAAGGACACCGTCTCCAGCGCCTTCGCCGACGGGGCCTGCACGAACGGCAGCAGGGAGATCCACACGACCATCAGCATCGGCAGCACCGTCGACCACAGGAAGTAGCCGATGACGAACAGGTACGCCGCCCACTTCCAGCGCCCCAGCCGGATCTTCGCCGGCCGGTAGCCCTTGCCCGTCACGACCTGGTACTTGCGGGCCGACCGCAGCGAGCGGATGTACCAGACGCTGAAGCCGACCGCCAGCAGGATCATGACCCCGCTGAACGCGGCGGGCACCCCGTACTCGGTGACACCCGTGGACGGGTTGGTGGCCACGTACAGGTAGCTGCTGAACACGTGGACCCGGTTGGACAGCCCCATGATCAGCGGAATGTCCAGCGAGGAGATCGCGATGGTGGCGGCGAACAGGCTCGCGCCGATCAGGCTCGGATACACCAGCGGCAGCGTCACCCGCCGCAGCACCGTCCAGGGGCCCGCGCCCGACGCCCGGGCCGCCTCCTCCAGCGACCCGTCGAGCGACCGCAGACCGCCGGACACCATCATGAACACCAGCGCCGACAGGCTGAGGCCCTCAACGAAACCCATCCCGGCCAGGGACACGATGTTGATCGGCCCCTTCTCCAGGCCGAACCAGTCCATCAGCCACTGGTTGACGGCCCCGATCCGGGGATGGAAGAGGAAAATCCAGCCCATCGCGGTGAAGAAGCCCGGGATCAGGATGCGGAGCACCATCGCGGTGTTGATCGTCCGCTCCCACCCGAAGTCGGTCCGTTCGACCAGCAGCGCCAGGGCGGTGCCGAAGAACAGGGCCACGACGAGCGTCACCGCGACGTAGATGACGGTGTTGCGGACGACCTCCCAGACCTGGGAGTCGCCGAACAGGGACGTGTAGTTGTCCAGGGTGAGCGCGCCGTCCGGCGAACCGTGCGCCCGGAACCCGAGGTAGACCACCAGCGCCAGCAGCCCCACCACGCAGATCGCGGGGACCGTCATGACCGCCGCCAGCACCCCCGTCGGCGACGGCCGCCGCGGCCGCCGCCGTCCGGGGGCCGAGGAGGGGTCCGGGGGCGTCGCCCGGCCCGTCTCCTCGGACTTCAGGGTGTCCATGCTCATTTGGCCGTCAGGAGCTTGATCAGCTCACCCTTGAACTTCGGGTTGTACAGCTCCGGGTGCGCGGCGGCGAACTCGTAGCTGACCTCGGTGAAACGCACCCCCTGCGCCCTGTACTCGGCGATCTGCTTGCCGGTGCGGCTGCCGGCGACCTTGCTGCTGTCCGCGAACTCCTGCTTGAACAGGAGTGCCTGCGCCTCGGGCGTGGTCAGCCAGGACGCCCAGAGCTTGGCGGCGTTGGGGTGCCGGGCGTTCTTGGGCACCGACATGTACCAGGGGGAGATGACCGCCGCGTCCTTGAGGATCGCCGTCTTGAGGGGGGCGCCCTGGTCGGCGTACACCTCGGCGAGGTTCTTGCCGCAGGAGATCCACAACGCGGCGAACTCCCCGGAGGCCAGCCGGCTCAGCTCGCCACAGCCGAAGTAGCCGGCGGGCTTGAAGCTCTTCAGGTACGACTTGACGCCGTCCATGCCCATCGCCTCCTTGACGCCGAGCACGTTGAACTGCGCGGCGTAAGGGGTGCTCGCGACGGGCTTCTTGAGCTTCAGAACGTCCAGGGCCGTCTTGGGAAGCTCGTCCTCGCTGATGAGGTTGGTGTTGTACGTGAACCCGGAGAGCTGGTCGAGCATGGTGAGGGCGACGCCGTCGGACGTCGCCAGCCCCTTGGTCCAGGGCGCGATCTTCTCCCAGTCGACCTTCTCCAGTGCGTCGGTGCCCTTGGGCCCTGCGCCCAGCGTGAGTTCGGCGTTGCCCATGAAAGCGTCCGTGGAGGACGGCGACTTGGCCTTGTACTGCTGGGTCAGCTTGGCGGCGTTGCCGGGCATGTTCTGGTCCGGCGTCAGGGTGACCTTGATGTTGATGCCGTACGCCTTGTTGAAGGTGTCGGTGAGGGTCTTGGCCGCGTCGCGCCCGTGCAGGCCCCAGTTGAGGTCGAGGGCGCCCTCCTTCTTCGCGGCGGCGACCAGGGCGGCCAGGGCCGGGTTGCCCGCCACCCGGGCCTTGGCGGCCTCGGTGGCGGCGTCGGCGGCGGCCTTGTCGGAGGCGTCCGAGCCGCCGCAGGCCGACGTGAGGCCGAGCGCCAGCACGGTGGCCAGGACCGGTGTCCAGTGGTGGAGCAGACGACTCCTCATCCGAAGACCTCGTTTCTCGCATGGTTCGAAAGAACGGCCTGTGGGCCGTAGCCGAGTCATGGGTGGGTAGCGGCGCCCCAGGGAGGAGCGAAAGGATCGGCATCAGGAGCGGGTTCGCGTTCCCCGCTCATGGCGCGTATCGATTTACGGGACCGTTGTCCTGAAGTATGCAACTCCAACGGGATGTGAGCAAGACCTCAGGGCGGATGTCCTGTGATTCAGAACACCGGACCGGCCCGATCGCGCGTGTCGGGGCCGGCCTCGGGGGCATATCGCGGGCGTGCCCCGTCGGCGGCGGCGAGGTGCCGGTGACCTGCGGCGAGAACGGGTCACCGCGGCGTGCGCGGGGAGTGTCCCGCCGGGGAGGGACATGGGAGACGCGAGGGGAACGGGCGGTGAGGGCGGCGCGGCGGCGCTGGACCCGCTGCTGATCCGCACCCTCCAGGAGGTGGGGGCGGCGGCGACGACCGTGTACCTGCTCCGACCGGGCGAGGAGGTGCTGTGGCTCGCGGTGGCGAGTCGGCATCTGGCGGAGGTGCTCCAGCCGTGGGGCCGGGTGGCGCTGACCACGCCCACGCCCGGCACCGACGCGGTCGTCGGCAACGAGCTGATCTGGGTGAACGGCCAAGAGGAGCTGGCGCGCCGCTACCCCAGGGTCGCCCTGACGCTCCCCTATCGGTTCGCGTTGGCCGCCGCGCCCATCACCGCCGGCGAACGCAGGTGGGGCGCGTTGGTGGTGCTGTGGTCCTCGCATCCGCCGCGTCTGACCCGCCGCGAACGGGCCCGGATCGGCGAGGCCTGCACGCACATTGCGGAGTTGCTTCAGCGCGCCGAGGAGAGCGGCCGGCCCATCGTGCCGGGCGCGCACCCGCACCAACTGCCGGAGCCGGAGGCCAGGTCGGCCGGCCCCGCCGAGGCCATCGCCGCCGTCGATTTCGCGGAGCGGCTGCCCCAGGGGGCCTTCGCGCTGGACGTGGTGGGCCGCATGATGTTCGTCAACGGAACGGCCGCCGAGCTGCTGGGCAGGCCGCGCGCCGAGCTGCTGGGCAGGATGCCCTGGGAGGCGTTGCCCTGGCTCGACGACCCGATCTACGAGGACCGCTACCGCGCGGCGGTGTTCAGCCAGCAGCCGGTGACGTTCACCGCGCGACGGCCGCCCGATCGCCTGCTGGAGTTCGAGCTGTACCCGGACAGCCGCGGCATGAGCGTGTGCGTCACGCCCACGACGTCCGGCGGAGGGGAGCCGATCCCCGACGACGGCGCCGCCGGCGGACCGAGCCGGGTGGGCGCGATCTATCAACTGATGCATCTGGCGGTCACGCTGGCCGAGGCGGCGAGCGTCCGGGACGTGTTCGACCTGATCGCCGAGCAGATCGGACCGGCGTTCGGCGCCCAGGGGCTCGTGCTGCTGCTGACCGAGGGCAGCCGGTTGCGGATCGTCGGCCAGCGCGGTTACGACCCCGGCGCCCTGGACGTCCTGGACGTGACGTCCCCGCAGGCCCCGACGACCCCGTCACAGTACGTTCTGGTGAACGGCGTTCCCGCGTTCTTCTCCTCACCCGAGCCGCTGGAGCGGATCTATCCGGGCATCACGCGGATCACCGGCAAGTCGGCCTGGGCCTATCTGCCGCTCAAGGTCTCCGGCCGCCCGGTCGGCTGCTGCATCCTGTCGTACACCGAGCCGCACTTCTTCCCGGAGGAGGAACGGACCCTCCTGACGTCGCTGGCCGGCCTGCTGGCCCAGGCCCTCGACCGGGCCCGCCACTTCGACGCCAAGCAGGAGTTGGCCCACAGCCTCCAGGAGAGCCTGCTCCCCACCGTCCTGCCCACCGTGGACGGGTTGGAGGTGGCCGCGCGCTATGTGCCCGCGACCACCGGCCTGGACATCGGCGGCGACTTCTACGACCTGATCCCCCTCGACGCCACCACCTCCGCCGCCGTGATCGGGGACGTTCAGGGCCACAACGTGACGGCGGCGGCCCTCATGGGCCAGGTGCGCACCGCCGTCCACGCCTTCGCCGCCGCCGGGGCCCCGCCGGGCCGGGTCCTCGCCCACACCAACCGGCTCCTGACCGACCTCGGGCGCGACCTGTTCACCAGTTGCCTGTACGTCCATCTGGACCTGAAGACCAGGACCGCGTGCCTGGCCTCCGCGGGACACCCCGCGCCGCTGCTGCGCCGCGCTCGGGGTCGCGTGGACACCTTGGAGATCGAGCCCGGGTTGCTCCTGGGCATCGAGCCGGACGTCGAGTACCCGACCGTGGAGGTGTCCCTGCCTCCGGACGCCGTCCTGACCCTCTACACCGACGGGCTGGTGGAGACCTCCGACACCGATCTGGACGACTCCATAGCGCACCTGGCCGGGGCCCTCGCCGAGGCCCGGTACGACTCGATCGAGGAGCTGGCGGACATCCTCCTGGGGGACCGTCGGCGCGCCGGGCCCCTCGGCGACGACATCGCCCTGCTCCTGCTGAACGTCAGGTGACCGGCCTAGTCGTCGCCCCCGAACGCGCGCAGCAGGTCGCGGCGCAGCAGGTCCGTCCTGACGGTCAGGGCGCCGAGCAGCTCCTCCTCGCTCAGCCCGTCGGTGGTGCGGAACGCCCAAGAGGCGTGCCCCTCGCTGTCGAAGCACTTCACGAGGACGATCGCGCCGATCGCCGTC
This sequence comes from Thermomonospora umbrina, assembly GCF_003386555.1. Lineage (GTDB taxonomy): Bacteria > Actinomycetota > Actinomycetes > Streptosporangiales > Streptosporangiaceae > Thermomonospora > Thermomonospora umbrina. The sequence continues at coordinate 1,219,476 of NZ_QTTT01000001.1, forward strand.
CAGCCCTCCGGCAGCGGGAGGACCTTGATACCCGTCAGCGCCTCGCCGATCGCGATCGCCTCGTCGTCGTCCGTCACGTTGAAGACCTCCCAGCGTGAGTGTCGTCCCCACACCGGGATGGGCGCAACGGGTCTGAGAGGGGTCTCAGAGCGTACGGCCGTACCGGATCAGCGCCCAGCCCAGGCAGGCGAGGGCCGCGGTGCTCAGGATCGCCCGCACGGCGTTCCACCGGACCCACTTGGTCTCGAACGCGGCGCGCACGGCGGCCAGGTCGGGGACGCGGTCCACGTCGCCGGCGGCCTCGATCGCGTCGTTCAGCGGGATGTTGATGCCGAACGTGATGGCCAGCACCGCCGCGTACAGGACGAAGGCGGCGATGAGCCACGGCAGCACCGCGCGGTGCCCGTCCCCGAGGTGGAGGGCGGCCGCCGCGCCGGTGAAGACGATGGCGCCGGCGAAGCCCACCGCGAACCACCCGTTCAGGATGGCCACGTTGATCCGCTGCACCGCCTCCACGAACGTGCGGTCGGACGCCCGGCCCAGCCCCGGCATGATCGCGTAGGAGAAGGCGGCGAACAGACCGGCCATGAGGCCCATGGTGGTCGTGGCCCCGATCAGCGAGATGGTCTGGAAGAGCTTCAACACGGGTTCTCCTTATGGGGTGTGCCAGACGCCGCTCGCGGCGGCGGTCCGGGCGTACTCGGCGAAATCACGGGCCCCGCGGCCCAGCGCACGCCGGACCCCGTCGCCGAGATGGGCGTTGCGCCCGTCCATGACCTCGGTGAACAGATACATGAGGAAGCCGACGAACTCGTCGGGCACCCCCGCCTCGGCGAGGATCCCCGGATACGCCTCGACCGGCACCTCGATCAGGCGGACGTCGCGTCCGGCGGCGACGGAGATCTCCTTCGCCACGTCGGCGAACGTCAACAGGCGCGGACCCGTCAGCTCGTAGTCGCGGCCGTGGTGACCGTCCTCGGTGAGCGCGGCGACGGCCACGTCCGCGATGTCGTCGGCGTCCACGAACGGCTCCGGGGCCGTCCCCACGGGCACGACCAGGGCCCCGCCGAGGACGGAGTCCACCATCATGCCCTCGCTGAAGTTCTGGTCGAACCAGCTCGCCCGGACGATGGTCCACTCCACCCCGGACTCGCGGACGATCTGCTCGCACCGCTGCGCCATCTCCTCGCCCCGCCCGGAGAGCAGGACCAGTCGCCGCACGCCGGCGGCCGTGGCGGCCTCGGTGAGGGCCTGGATCGCGGCGGGGGCCTCGGGGACGGCCAGGTCGGGGTGGTACGACACGTAGACGGAGGCGACGCCTTGGAGCGCGGCGGGCCAGGTGGCGGTGTCCTCCCAGTCGAAGGGGATGTCGGCGGAGCGCGAGCCGATCCGGACGGGGACGCCCCGCGCGGTCAGTCGTTCTGCGACGCGGCGGCCCGTCTTGCCGGTGCCGCCCAGGACCAGGGTGAGTTCGTTCGCTGTCATGTCTCTAGTGAACCCGGGGCGCGTGAGACTCTCCATGGCTCAGAAGCTCACTTCCATAAGAAAGCGTCTACACTCCCGGGCATGGATGCTTTGGCCGGACTGCTGGACGGTCCCCGCGCCCAGGGCGCCTTCCTCCTGCGGGCGGCGCTGGACCCGCCGTGGTCGATGCGGGTGCAGGACCGGGCCCCGCTCACGGTGGTGGTGATGCTGCGCGGCGACGGCTGGGTGCTGCCCGAGGGCGGCGAGCCGTTCCAGGCCCGGGCCGGCGACGTGGTGATCGCGCGCGGCCCCGAGCCGTACACGGTCGCCGACGACCCCTCCGTGCGGCCCGACATCGTGATCCATCCCGGCGGGCGCTGCGCCGCCCTCGACGGCCGCGAGCTGTACAACGAGATGCTGCTGGGCGTCCGGACGTGGGGCAACGACCTGGACGGCGAGGACCAGATGCTGGTCGGGACGTACCAGATGTCGGGGGAGATCAGCGCCCGGCTGCTGGACGCGCTGCCCCCGATGCTGCTGCTCCCCGGGGAGGCGCTGGACTCGCCCCTGGTCACGCTGCTCGCCTCCGAGATGTCCAAGGAGGACCCGGGGCAGGAGGTCATGCTGGACCGTCTGCTGGACCTGCTGGTCATCACCGTGTTGCGCACCTGGTTCGCCCGGCGGGAGGAGGCGGCCCCGGCCTGGTACCGGGCGCACGCCGACCCGGTGGTGGGGCGGGCGCTGCGGATGCTGCACAACGACCCGGCGCACCCGTGGACGGTGGCCTCGCTGGCCGCCCGCACGGGCGTGTCCCGGGCGGCGCTGGCCCGGCGCTTCACCGAGCTGGTGGGCGAGCCGCCGATGGCGTACCTCACCGGATGGCGCCTGGCGCTGGCCGCCGACCTGCTGCGGGAGCCGGACGCCACCATCGGCTCGGTGGCCCGGCAGGTCGGCTACGGCAGTCCGTTCGCGCTGAGCGCGGCCTTCAAGCGGGTCCGGGGGGTCAGCCCGCGCGAGCACCGCGAACTGGCGCTGCGATCCTGAGGGTTCCGGGGATTATCCCAGCCCATGTCGGGAACACTCTCTGTGTTCAGTCGATCACCCTTAATTCCGGCAAACAATCACAAATTGATTGAGGGTTCACGAACGGTTCTTCTCCCCGGAGATCGCCATGCCTACCCTCGCGCGCATGCCCCGAACTCCCGCAACCCCGACGGCGCTGACGGCCGTCGCGCTCGCCGCCGGCCTCCTCGGCGCGACCGCGACCGGCGCTCAGGCGGCCCCCGGCGACGTCGTGATCAGCACCGTCTACGGAGGCGGCGGCAACTCCGGCGCCCCGCTGACCCACGACTTCGTCGAGCTGTTCAACCGCGGCTCCTCCCCCGTCGCGCTCACCGGCTGGTCCGTGCAGTACGCCAGTGCCACCGGCACCGGCCACTTCGCCGCCAACCGCGTCGCGCTGAACGGCACGCTCGCACCCGGCCAGTACCACCTGATCCGGCTCGGCGGCGGCTCGACGGGGTCGCCGCTCCCCGCCGCCGACACCACCGGCACCTTGGCCCTGGGGGCCTCCGGCGGCAAGGTCGCGCTGGTGCGGTCGGCCGACGGTCTCGCCTGCAACGGCGGGGCCACGCCCTGTGACGAGACCCAGCGGGCGCAGATCGCCGACCTCGTCGGGTACGGCAACGCGACCTTCTACGAGGGCACGGCCGCCGCCCCCGCCCCGTCCAACACCACCGCCGTCGTCCGGGCGGCGCGCGGCTGCACCGACACCGACGACAACGCGGCCGACTTCGCCACCGGGGCCCCCGTGCCCCGCAACTCCGCCACCACCAGGACCCCCTGCGGCGACGAGCCCGACCCCGAGCCGACGCCGGACTGCACCACCCCGGCGACCCACCAGATCGCCCAGGTGCAGGGCCCCGGCGAGACCAGCCCCGTCGCCGGACGGACCGTACGGGTCGAAGGCGTCGTCACCGGCGACTTCCAGAAGGGCGACCAGCTCAGCGGCTTCTTCCTCCAGGACGCGACACCCGACGACGACCCCGCCACCTCCGACGGGGTGTTCGCCTACGCCGGCACGGGCCTCAAGGACGTCGAGGTCGGTGACCGGGTCCTCGTCACCGGCAAGGCCGTCGAGTTCAACGGCCTCACCGAGCTGGCCCCCGTGACGGCCGTCGACGTGTGCGGCACCGGGACGATCGAGCCCGCCGACTACGACCTGCCGCACGCCGAGGGCGCCACGTTCGAGCCCCGGGAGAGCACGCTCCTCACGTTCCCCGAGCGCCTCACCGCCACCGAGCACTACCAGCTCGGCCGCTACGGCGAGGTGACGGTGTCGGCCGAGGGACGGCTCTTCCAGCCGACCGACCGGCACGGGCCCACCCAGGCCGGCAACGACCGGCGGCGGCTGCTCGTCGACGACGGCTCCACCCGGCAGAACCGCGTGCCCGTCCCCTACACCGAGCCCGAGGCGCTGCGGCTGGGCGACACGGTGACCGGCCTGACCGGCGTGCTGAGCCACGGCTTCGACAGGTACCGGCTCCAGCCCACTCAGCCGGTGGCCTTCCGGCGCGACAACGAGCGGCCCGCGGCCCCGGGTCCGGTCGGCCCGGCCAACGTGCGGGTGGCGTCGTTCAACACGCTGAACTGGTTCACCACCCTCGACCGGCGCGGCGCGGACACCCCCGCCGAGCAGGATCGCCAGCTCACCAAGCTCGTCGCCGCCCTCAAGGGGCTGAACGCCGACGTGGTCGGCCTCATGGAGGTCGAGAACAACGGCGACACGGCGATCAAGGCGCTGGTCGACCGGCTCAACGCGGCCGTGGGCGCGAACACCTACACCTGGGTCCGGCACCCCGACCCGGGCACCGACGAGATCCACGTGACGCTGATCTACAAGGCCGCCGAGGTGCGCCCGGCCGGCCCGGCCCGCTCCGCGGCCGACCCGATCTTCGACCGCCGGCCGCTGGCGCAGACCTTCCAGCGGACCGCGGGCGGCGAGCCGTTCACCGTGATCGTCAACCACTTCAAGTCCAAGGGCTGCGGCGACGCCACCGGACCGAACGCCGACCAGGGCGACGGCCAGGGCTGCTGGAACGCCAAGCGGGTCGAGCAGGCCGAGGCGGTCGCCGCCCTCGCCGCCGACGTCCCGCACCCGCTGATCATCGGCGACCTCAACGCCTACGGGCGGGAGGACCCGATCACGACCCTGGCCGCCGCCGGGCTCACCAGCCAGACCGAGCGCTTCATCCCGGACGCGCACCGCTACAGCTACGTGTTCGACGGCCAGTCCGGCGAGCTGGACCACGTCCTGGCGAGCCGCTCCCTGGCCCACCGGGTCACCGGCGCGACGGTGTGGCACATCAACGGCGACGAGCCCAACATCCTCGACTACAACACGGAGTTCAACCCGCCGGGCTTGTACCGGCCGGACGCCTTCCGGTCGTCGGACCACGACCCGGTGATCATCGGCCTGCGCCTGCACGGCCCCCGCTGACGCGGAGCTCGGGCATAACCACCGGCCCGCCGGTGGTTATGCCCGATCATGAGCACTCCGTTCTCCGTCCTCGACCTGGCCCCCGTGGTCAGCGGGTCGACCTCCGCCCAGGCCCTGCGCAACACGCTGGACCTCGCCCGGCACACCGAACGACTCGGATACGGGCGGTACTGGCTGGCCGAGCACCACAACATGCCCGGCATCGCCAGCTCCGCGACGTCCGTGCTGATCGGGCAGGTGGCCGCGGTCACGTCGCGGATCCGGGTCGGGTCGGGGGGCGTGATGCTCCCCAACCACGCCCCGATGGTGGTGGCCGAGCAGTTCGGGACGCTGGAGGCGCTGCACCCGGGGCGGATCGACCTCGGGCTCGGGCGCGCCCCCGGCACCGACCCGGCCACCGCGCAGGCGCTGCGCCGTTCGGCCGCCCCGCTGTCGGCCGACGACTTCCCCGAGCAGCTCGTCGAGCTGCGGGGCTATTTCGACGAGAAGAGCCCGGTGACCCCGGCGGCGGGCAACGGGCCGCCGGTGTGGCTGCTGGGCTCCAGCGGCTACAGCGCCCGGCTGGCGGGGCTGCTCGGGCTGCCGTTCGCGTTCGCGCACCACTTCAGCGCGGAGAACACCCTTCCGGCGCTGAAGCTCTACCGCGAGTCGTTCCGGCCGTCCGCCGACCTGGAGAGCCCGTACGCGATGCTCGCGGTCTCGGTGACGGCGGCCGACACCGACGAGCGGGCCCGGGAGCTGGCGGCGCCGCAGGCGCTGGCGTTCCTGCGGTTGCGGCAGGGGCGTCCGGGCACGCTGCCGACGCCGGAGGAGGCCGCCGCGTACCCGTACACGCCGATGGAGCGGGAGATGATCGACGCTCGGATCGCCTCGCAGGTGGTGGGCGGCCCCGAGTCCGTGCGCGCCCAGATGGACGAGCTGCTCGAGGCCACCCTGGCCGACGAGGTGATGGCGACGACGATGGTCCACGACCACGCCGACCGGCTGCGCTCCTACGAGCTGCTCGCGGGCCTGTACGTCCCCTAGGCGGTGGCGTCCCGGAAGGCCGCTTCGAGGACGTCCAGCCCCTCGGCGAGCAGGTGCTCCGGGATGACCAGCGGGGGCAGGAAGCGCAGGACGTTGCCGTAGGTCCCGGCGGTCAGCACCAGCAGGCCCGCCTCGTGGCATCGGCGCGCGACGTCGGAGGTCAGCCCGGGGTCGGGGTCCTTGGTGCCGGGACGGACCAGCTCGACGGCGATCATCGCGCCGCGTCCCCGGACGTCGCCGATCGCCGGGTGCCGTTCGGCGAGGGCGCGCAGCCGGGGCAGCATGACGTCACCGATGCGGCGGGCGCGTTCGACGAGGCCGCCGTCCTCGATCTCCTCCAGGACGGCCAGCGCGGCCTCGCAGGCCAGCGGGTTGCCGCCGTACGTGCCGCCGAGGCCGCCGGGGTGGATCCGGTCCATCACGTCGGCGCGGCCGGTGACCCCGGCCAGCGGGAGGCCGCCCGCGATGCCCTTGGCGGTGGCGACCAGGTCGGGCACCACGCCCTCGTGCTCGCAGGCGAACAGGTCGCCGGTGCGGGCGAAACCTGTCTGCACCTCGTCGGCGATGAACAGGATGCCGTTCTCGCGGCAGAACTCGGCGATCCTCGGCAGGAAGCCGGGGGCGGGCTCGATGAAGCCGCCCTCGCCCGCGATGGGCTCGACCACCACGGCCGCCACGTTCTCGGCGCCGATCTGCTTGGTGATCTGGTCGACGGCCTGGGCCGCCGCCTCGGGCCCGGCGTCGTCCGGGCCGGTCGGCCAGCGGTACGGGTAGGCCAGCGGCATCCGGTACACCTCGGGCGCGAAGGGGCCGAACCGGTGCTTGTAGGGCATGTTCTTGGCCGTCAGCGTCATGGTGAGCAGCGTCCGGCCGTGATAGCCGTGGTCGAACACCACGACGGCGGGCCGGCCGGTGGCGTGCCGGGCGATCTTGACGGCGTTCTCCACCGCCTCGGCCCCGCTGTTGACCAGGAACGAGCGCTTCTCGTGGTCGCCCGGGGTGATCCGGTTGAGGGCCTCGCAGACCGCCACGTACGACTCGTACGGGGTGACCATGAAGCACGTGTGGGTGAAGCGGCCGGCCTGGGCGCGCACCCGCTCGACGACCCGCGGGTTGGCGTTGCCCACGTTGGTGACGGCGATGCCGGAGCCGAAGTCGATCAGCGAGTTGCCGTCCACGTCGACGACCACGCCGCCGCCCGCCTCCGTGACGTAGACCGGCAGCACGCTGCCCACACCCGGCGGGACCGCGCCGATGCGCCGCCGCTGCAGCTCCCGGGAGCGGGGTCCGGGGATCTCGGTGACGAGGCGGCGCTCCTGCGGAGGCGCTCCGGGGATGTCTTCGCTGGTCATGGCGCGACCTTAAGCCGGGAACCGCCTACGCTGAACCCTACGGTCCGTCTATCGGCGACCTTCCGATTGGACACCTTGGAGAGACGTGCCACCGACCCTCGCCGCCGTCGCCGCGCTCCCCCAGCTCGGCCTGCGCCCGCTGACCGGCGGGCCGCCCGCGCTGGAGGCCGGGGTGCACTGGGTGGCCGTCAGCGAACTGGAGGACCCCACGCCGTTCCTGGAGGGCGGCGAGCTGTTGCTGACCACCGGCATGCGTCTGAACGCCCGGACCGCCGAGCCCTACATCGCCCGATTGGTACGGCGGAGGGTGGCGGGCCTCGGCTTCGGGGTCGGTCTGGGGCACGAGGAGATCCCGCCGGAGCTGACCGGAGCCGCGGAGAGGCACGGCCTGCCGCTGCTGGAGGTGCCCCGCCGCACGCCGTTCATCGCGATCGGCAAGGCGGTGTCGGGGATGCTGGCGGCCGAACGGTACGAGGCCGTGACGCGCTCCTTCCAGGCCCAGCGCGAGCTGACCCGGGCCGCCTTGAAGGGCTCCAAGGCCCTCGTCATCCGACTGGCCCGCGAACTGGACGGCTGGGCCCTGTTGCTCGGCCCCACCGGCGACGTCCTCCGGGCCGCCCCCGAGTCGGCGCGACGCCACGCGGACGACCTGGCCGGGGAGTTGGACCGGCTCCGGGCCGGAGGTGCCAGCGTCGCGATCTCCGGACGGGACTCCCATGTGGTCATCCAGCCTCTCGGCGTGTCCGGACGCCCTCGCGGATTCCTCGCGGTGGGGACGGCCGAGCCCCTGCCGCCCGTCGCGCACACCATCGTCGGCGCGGCGGTGTCCCTGCTGACCCTCCGCTCGGAGACGCCCTCCGCCGACCGCGCCCTCCGCGCCGCCCTGGCGTCCCTGCTCCTCGGCGAGCCCCCCACGACACCGCCGAACGACCGTGCCGCCGCACCCGCCCCCTCGGGGGTGCCGGCCGTCGGTGGGCTCGACGGGGTGATCGCGCCGCCGGTCCGGGTCCTGTTCTGCGGTGCCGGGCGGGCCGTTCTGGAGGCTCTGGAGGCGGCCCCGGGCGGTGATCGGTGCCTGGCGGTCGAGCTGGCCGATGGTCGTGCCGTGATCGTGCCCGAGACGGCCGCCGAGCCCGTGATCGCCGCCGTCGCCGCGACGGGCCCGGTCGGGGTCAGCGACGCGACCGGGCTGAACGGCCTGCCCACGGCGCTCATCCAGGCCCGGCGGGCGCGGGCGGCGGCAGGGCGGAACGGCCCGGACGTGCTGCGGTACGCCGAGCTGCCCGGGCGGGGCGTGCACGGGCTGCTCGACCCGGAGGCGGCCCGGGGGTTCGCCGACGGGCTGCTTTCCCCGTTGCGGGACGAGGATCCCGAGCTGGTCCGTTCGCTGCACGCCTATCTGGCCGCCAACGGTCAGGGCGAGACGGCCGCCCGGGCGCTGGGCGTCCACCGGCACACGCTGCGGCACCGCATGCGCAAGGCCGCCGAGATCCTCGGCCGCGACCTCGACGACCCGGGTGTCCGCGCCGAACTGTGGATCGCCCTGACCGCGCCGGCCCGCTGAACCCCGTCCACGCCGGAGTCCCGGTGTGATCGACTTGGACGAACTGGAGCCCCGCCGGGCGAGGCGGCGCGGATACCGTGGCCTCATGCCCGACAACACCCAGGTGAGCCCCTTCTGGCTGGCCGGACGGCCGGCGACCGGAGACGGCGAGATCGTCGTCACCCACCCGTACGACGGCCGAGTGATCGGCGCGGCCTCCGTACCGACGGACGCGCAGGTCGAGGAGGCCGTGGCCGCCGCCCACGCGGTGCGCGCCGAGGCCGCCGCGCTGCCCCTGCACGTGCGCGCCGAGGCCCTGGCGCACGTCGCCCGTCGGCTGGCCGAGCGTTCGGAGGAGATCGCCCGGCTGATCACCGGCGAGAACGGCAAGCCCCTGCTGTGGGCCCGGGGCGAGGTCGGGCGGGCGATCTCGGTGTTCCGGTTCGCCGCCGAGGAGACCCGCCGGTGGAGCGGCCATGCGCAGCGGCTGGACACCGACCCGGCCGCCGCCGGGCGACTGGCCTACGTGTCCCGGGTGCCGCACGGCCCGGTGCTGGCCGTCACCCCCTTCAACTTCCCGCTGAACCTGACCGCCCACAAGGTGGCCCCGGCCATCGCCGTGGGCGCGCCCGTGGTCGTCAAGCCCGCCCCGGCGACCCCCCTGTCCGCGCTGGTGCTGGGCGAGATCCTGGCCGAGACGGAGCTGCCCGCCGGAATGGTCTCGGTGCTGCCGGTGCCCAACGACCGGGCCGCCGGGCTGGTGGACGACCCGAGGCTGCCGGTGGTGTCGTTCACCGGCTCCGGGCCCGTCGGCTGGATGATCAAGGAACGGGTGCCGCGCAAGCACGTCACGCTGGAGCTGGGCGGCAACGCGGCGGCGGTGGTCTGCGCGGACGCCGACCTCGACCACGCCGCCGCCCGCATCGGCCTGTTCTCCAACTACCAGGCGGGGCAGAGCTGCATCGCCGTCCAGCGGGTCTACGTCGCCCGCGAGGTCTACGACGCGTTCACGCCCAGGCTCGTCGCCGCCGTCGAGGGCCTCGTCACCGGCGACCCGTGGGACGACGCCACCCAGGTCGGCCCGCTCATCAGCGCCGAGGCCGCCGAACGGGTCCAGGCGTGGGTCGACGAGGCCGCCGCGGCGGGGGCCGAGGTGCTCACCGGCGGGACGCGGGACGGCGCCGCGTACGCGCCCACGGTGCTGGCCGACGTGCCGGCGGGCGCCAAGGTGGCGTGCGAGGAGGTCTTCGGCCCGGTCCTGCTCGTCCAGCCGTTCGACGGCCTCGACGAGGCGTTCGCGCTGGTCAACGACTCCCGGTACGGCCTGCAGGCCGGGGTCTTCACCCGTTCCCTGGACGTGGCGTTCCGCGCCCATCGGGAGCTGGAGGTCGGCGGCGTGATCATCGGCGACGTCCCCTCGTACCGCGCCGACCAGATGCCGTACGGCGGGGTCAAGGAGTCCGGGATCGGCCGGGAGGGGCTGCGCTCGGCGATGGAGGACTACACGTACGAGAAGGTCATGGTGCTGACGGGTCTGGCTCTCTGAGCGGGAGTCGGACCACCATCAGCGCCCCGCCCTGCTCGCTCTCCTCGGCGACGAGGCCGCCGCCGTGCGCGACGCACACGTCCCGGGCGATGGGCAGGCCGAGGCCGGTGCCGTGCGCGTCCCGCCGCCGACTCTCGGTCAGCCGCTGGAACCGCTGGAAGACCCGTTCGCGCTCTTCCGGCGGGATCCCGGAACCGTCGTCGGCGACCTCGAGAACGGCCTGGCCGTCCTCCCGGCGGACCGAGATGCGGATCTCCGACCGGGCGTGCCGTTCGGCGTTGTCCAACAGGTTGGTCAGCACCCGGACCAACTGCGACCGGCTGCCGCTGACCACCACCGGATGCGCCACGTCCCGGACCTGGACGTGCACGGGGACGCGCCGAGGCCGCTCCGCCTCGGTGCGGGCCAGCTCCCCGAGGTCGACCGGCTCCCGCTCGGTCCGCACCCCGGCGTCCAGCTTGGCGAGCATCAGCACGTCGGTGACGACCCGCTGCAGCCGGTCGGCCTCCGACAGCGCCGCCAGCGCCACGGCGGGCCAGTCCTCGTCGTCGGGATGGGCGAGGGCCACCTCCAGTTGGGCGCGCAACGCGGTCAGCGGGCTGCGCAGCTCGTGCGAGGCGTCGGCGACGAACTTGCGCTGCCCCTCCACGAACCGCTGGAGCCGCTGCAGGGTGACGTTCACCGACCGGGCCAGGTCGGCCACCTCGTCGTCGGTGTCGGGAACGGTCACCCGGCGTTCCATGTGGCCGCCGGTGATCTGCGCCAGCTCCCGCCCCATCACCCCGAACGGCTTCAGCGCCCGGCCGACCGAGGACCACACGATCCACCACACCAGGGGCAGCAGGATCAGGATCCCCACCGAGGCGGACACGGCGTAGGTCCGCTGAGCCCTCTGCACGTCGTCCATGGGGGCTCCGGCGAGCCCGATCCTGGGCCCCTTCGGGGTCTCCGCCCGGACGGCCACGAGGTACACCTGGGCGGGCACCCCGGCCACGTCGATCCGGCGGGTGACCGGACGGCCCCCGGACGGAGGACGGACGTCGCTGATCGCGGGGCGGCCCCGCAGCGCCGGGCTCCGGGCCAGCACGCGGCCCCGGCCGTCGAGCGACTGGAGGAGGTGGAAGGTCTGCTCCCGGACGGGCAGCTCACCCGCCCGTGCCCCGCGTCCGGCGCCCTCGGGATTCGCCGCGACGGCCCTGGCGGCGGCGGTGCCGCGCTCCCGCAGGTCGTTCATCGCCATCCAGTACAGCGCCTGGTAGAGGCCCAGCACGCCGAGGCAGACGGCGAGGCCGACGATCCCGGTCGCGAGGAACGTGAGCCGCCACTGGACCGAGCGTCGAGAGGCGTGCCGGCGTCGCCCGTCCGCTGCCACCCGCCGTCCGCCCCCTCGCCTCGCGCGGTCCGCGTCGCCTCAAGGGGGGTTCGCCGAAGGGGATCAGGCAGAGATGTAACCGGGTCGTCGCGTGATGAAACCTGGCGGGCGGCGAGGGCCCGGGAACGACGACGTCCGTGCAAGCGGAACCTCCCACCCCTGGGGTACCGCTTGCACGGACGACGGTCTTCCGCGCCCTCCGCCGGCCGTTCGTCTTCGCCCGTCGAGGAGGATCCCGTTCGACGACGAATCCGACCGGTCTGGCGGCGCGGTACCGGTCCGTTCCCGTGGGGTCCGTCCCGGCGACCTGTCTCTAGACTGCACCCCACGGGTACACCGGGTGCTACATCGAGGTGACGTTCACGTTTCCGGCGTACCGGGATCGGGCGACGAAGTCCGGCGCGGTCAGCGTCGCCAGATCAGGACGAGCGCGCAGTCGTCGTCGCGGGCGGCGGCCATCGTCTCCACCAGTTCCTTCGCGCCCCGCCCGAAGCCCTGCGGGACCAGCCGTTCGGCCTCGGTCAACAGCCGGTCGATCCCGGCGTCGAGGTCCTGCCCGGGCGCCTCGACCAGCCCGTCGGTGTAGAGCAGCAGGGCGTCGCCCGACCGCAGCGTGCCCTGCTCGGGCTCGCAGGCCAGCTCGGGCACCACGCCCAGCACCACGCCCTTGGCGGCGTTGACCTTCCAGGTGCCGACGGTCGAGTCGAACTGGGCGGTCGGCGGATGCCCGGCGGACTCCACCACGTAGTCGCCGGTGGCCAGGTCCAGCACCAGATGGGCCGCCGTCACGAACCCCTCGTCCCAGCGCTGCCGATGCAGATAATCGTTACAGGCCGCCAGGAACCGGTCAGGTTGGATCGATCCAAGCAGTCCACCGAAAGCACCCGAAAGCATCAGGGCGCGCGTCCCGGCGTCGACCCCCTTGCCGGACACGTCGACCAGCGCCAGCTCCAGGGTCTTGCCGTCGCAGGCCGAGACCACGAAGTCGCCGCCGAACGAGGACCCGCCCGCCTGCAGCAGCACCACCTGGGCGCCCCACCCGGCCGGCAGCGGCGGCATCTCGCCCTGCCGGCGCAGCCGATCACGCAGCTCCAGCAGCATGTACTCGCCGCGCAGGCCCTGCACGCCGAGCTGCTGCCGGGTGCGGGCCAGCGTCAGCGCCAGCACCGCCGTGATGACCACCGTGGCGATCATCCCGGGGCCGACCTTCGCCGCGCCGAGCCGCCACATGTCGTACCCGAGCATCACCGCGACGACCCCGAGCAGCACCACCAGGCTGCGCACCCGCAACAGCAGGCCGCCCGCCAGCACGGTGAGCACCAGGGCCCCGGACGGCGCCCACGCCTCCGACCACGTGACGCTCACGCCCAGGGCGACCGCCATGAAGGCGAGCGCGACGAACACGTACCGCTCGCGGGTGAGCTTGCCGCGCCTGAGCCACTGGTAGAACCGCACCAGAACGGGGATGCGGCGCAGGAACGCGCGCACCCTCGGCGGCAGCAGGTGGACCAGACGTTGAAGCATCTCCGGCACTGTACCGAGCAACAACGTCACCGGGCTGTAAAGCACGCCACGGTTGACGTGTTGTAACGCTCAGGCCACCCGTTGTGAGAACACCCGGTTCCGCCCCTGAGGGGTCATGATGGACGTCTGGAGGTGACGCCATGACCCAGCCGGGCATGCGGATCACGGTGGACGCGGCGATGCGGGCACGGGACGTGTCCCGCCCTGGGGACGACGAACCGGACTCCCCCGCCCCGCCGCCCGAGCCGCCGAAGCCGCGCGGGCTCTCCAAGAACGAGCGCCGGCGGCTCGGCAAGCGCGGGACCACCCGGCGCTGACCCGACCGCCTACGGCAGCGGCGGCAATGCGCCCGTCCGCTCGTAGTCGCTCAGCATCGCGATCCGCCGGGTGTGCCGCTCCTCCTTGGAGTACGGCGTGGTCAGGAACAGCTCGACGAACCGCGTCGCGACGTCCGCCTCGTGCTGACGCGCACCGAGGCTGATCACGTTGGCGTCGTTGTGCTCCCGGGCGAGCACCGCGATGTCCTCGCTCCACACCAGGGCCGCCCGCACCCCGGCCACCTTGTTGGCGGCGATCGCCTCGCCGTTCCCGGAGCCGCCGAGCACGATCCCGAACGTTCCGGGCTCGGCGGCGGTACGCTCGGCCGCCCGCAGCACGAACGGCGGGTAGTCGTCCACGGCGTCGTAGACCTCAGGCCCACAGTCCACCGGCTCGTGACCGTTGGCGGACAGCCAACCGATGAGGTGCTGCTTCAACTCGAAGCCGGCGTGGTCGGATCCCAGAAAGACGCGCATGCCCCGAAGTCTCTCAGGTCCCCCACCCCCTACCGTTTCCACCCCCCGCGTCCACTCTCGGGCGCTTCAGACCGGCGGGGCCAACGGCCGCTCCCCCTCGCCCTCACCGCCGGCGGGGTCGCCGTCGCCGACCGGGCCACCCTCCGGAACGCCCTCCTCGTCGGCGGAAGCGGACGCCGACGGCGTCCCCTCATCGACGGGGACCGGCACCGAAGACTCGCCGGCGGTCTCAGCGGGAGCCGACGGCGTTCCCTCATCGGTGGGGGCCGGTGGTGTCTCGTCGTCGGGCGAGGGAGAGGGCGACGGGGCCGGCGGGGGCTGGATCGGTTGGGCGGCGGCGATGCCGGTGGGAAGTGCGGGAGGTGCGGGAGGTGCGGGGGGTCGGTGGACGACGGGTGGGGCGTAGCCGGCGGGGGGTGTCGGCGGGAAGGGGAAGCCGCCGGTGGGATGGGCGCCCGGGGAGGGGGGCGGCGGTGCCCAGCCCGTGCCGCCCGGGGGCGGGGGCTGCTGTTGGCCGGCGAGGACGTAGGGCCGGGCGGCGGGGTGGTCCGCGGGCAGGGTGCCGGGGTCTGCGTGGGCGTGGGCGGGCATGGGGGCCATGCCGTGACGCGGGCGTGTGAGGTGGAAGGCGAGGAACACGGCGAGACCGGGCAGCCAACCGTAGAGGAGGCCGAACATCGCGCCGTTCGCCATCACGGCGACGGCCACGGAGCCGCCGGGGGGATGGACGACGTGGTCGGTCGTGCTCAGCAGGCCGCCGTGGACCAGGCCCGCGAGGCCGGCGGACACGAAGGTGGCCCACCAGCCGAGGACGAGGGCGGTGAAGCCGCGGTCGGCGGGCAGGGAGCGGGTTCCCGCGAGGATCAGCAGCGCCGACGCCGCGATCAGGACGAGCAGGGCGAAGTCCGCCGCGACCTGGACCGACGCGGGCTCGCCGGCGGCGATCCGCCAGGCGGGGAAGCGCAGGGCGCGGAGCAGTTCGCCGACGACGCCGGGATCCGACCCCCGGTCGCCGTCCGCGACCCACCGGTTGAACCACTGATTGCCGAACAGCAGGGCCAGCACCGCCACGGTCCCGACCGCACTCAGGATCATCGCCACGACACGCCGCGTCGTCATGGCGGGCAGGCTAGTGGGGATCGACCCCGGCCGGTACCCCCTCGGCGAACGGGACCATCCGGAAGTCCGGGTCGATCTGGGCCTCCAGATCCTCGCCCACGGCGCGGTTGGCCCAGCTCCGGGCGTTCTTGACGTGGAACTCCACGGCCTGCCGCTGGAACGCGGCCCAGTCCTTGGTGCGGGTGTCGACGGCCTCGCGCATCCGCGCCAGCGCGGCCCCGTTGGCGTCCTCCAGCGCGACACCGTCGCGGCCCTGCTCCATGGCGCGGACGGCGGCGGACTGGCCCAGCCACGTCAGCAGGTCGTCGCCGACGTGCTCGCGCAGGTAGGCGACGTCGTCCTCGCCCTGGACCTTGTTGCCCACCACCGCGATCGCCACGTCGTAGTCGGCGGCGTACTCGGTGTACTGCCGGTAGACGCCGACGCCCTTCCGGGTGGGCTCGGCGACGAGGAACATCAGGTCGAACCGGGTGAACAGGCCGGACGCGAACGTGTCGGCGCCGGCCGTCATGTCGACGACCACGTACTCGCCGGGCCCGTCCACCAGGTGGTTGAGGTACAGCTCGACCGCCCCGGTCTTGGAGTGGTAGCAGGCCACGCCGAGGTCGTCCTCGTTGAACGGCCCGGTGACCAGCAGCGTCGCCCCGCCGACGGGCTCGCCGAGCGCGTGCACCGGGTCGTCGCCGCCGAGCCGCAGCAGCCGGGAGCCCGCGCCGGGCGGAGTGGTCTTGACCATGGCGGCGGTCGAGGAGATCCGGGGGTTGTCGCCGCGCAGGTGGTCCTTGATCTCGGCGAGATGGTCGCCCAGGGCGGGGATCTTGGCGGCCCGGTCCTCGTCGAGGCCGAGGGCGACCCCCAGGTGCTGGTTGATGTCGGCGTCGATGGCGACCACCGGCAGCCCCCGGGCGGCCAGATGCCGGATGAACAGGGACGACAGGGTGGTCTTGCCGCTGCCGCCCTTGCCGACGAACGCGACCTTCACGATGAACTCCCCGAATCTGGATATGAAAACCGTTGCCAATGTCGGGACAAGCCTACCGGCAGGGCTCGGAACGGGGAGTGGTTTCGGCCTTGACCGGCAGTCAGCGCGGCGCGAAGAAACGGGGATCGAACCCGTAGGGAAGCTCCAGCCGGTGCGCGCTCAGCACATCCTCGTCGGCCAGCAGCCCCGGGGTGGGCCCGTCCGCCGCGATCACGCCGCCGGACAGGATCAGCGAGCGGGGGCACAGCTCCGCCGCGTACGGCAGGTCGTGGGTCACCATCAGCATGGTCACGTCGAGGTCGCGCAGGATCTCCGCCAGCTCCCGGCGGCCCGCCGGGTCGAGGTTGGACGACGGCTCGTCCAGGACGAGGATCTCCGGCTCCATCGCCAGCACCGTCGCCACGGCCACCCGCCGCCGCTGCCCGAAACTGAGGTGCTGCGGGGGCCGGCCCGCCACGTCGAGCATCCCGACCCGGGAGAGGGCGTGCTCGACGCGCCGGTCCAGCTCGTCGCCGCGAATCCCGAGGTTGGCGGGACCGAACGCCACGTCCTCCCGGACGGTCGGCATGAACAACTGGTCGTCGGGGTCTTGAAAGACGATGCCGACGCGTCGCCTGATCTCCCGCAGCGTCTTGCGGTCCTTGGGGTCGACGGTGAGCCCGCCGACGCGGACGGTGCCGAGCCCCCCGTGCAGGATGCCGTTCAGGTGCAGCACCAGCGTCGTCTTCCCGGCGCCGTTGGGGCCCAGCAGGGCGACCCGCTCGCCCTTGCCGATGGTCACGTTCACGCCGTAGAGCGCCTGCGTTCCATCGGGGTAGGCGTAGGCGAGGCCGCTCACATCGAGGGACGGGGTCACCGCACCATCCAAGCACCCGACGCGATCAGCGCCGCCACCATGGGGAGCACGGCGGCGGTCGCCCACTGCACGCGGGTCGCGCCCGCGTCGTGCAGGACCGGCATCCGCCCCTCATAGCCCCGGCTGAGCATCGCCAGGTAGACCCGCTCGCCCCGTTCGTACGACCGGAGGAAGAGGGCTCCGGCGGAACGGGCGAGCACCGCGAAGGCGCGGACGTCACGGCCGTCGAAGCCGCGGGAGGCGCGCGCCACCTTCATCCGACGCATCTCCCCCACGATGACGTCCGCGTACCGCAGCATGAACGTCGCGATCTGCACCAGCAGAGCGGGGAGCCGCAGCCGTTCGAGGCCGAGCAGGAGTTGGCGCGGCTCGGTCGTCGCCGCCAGCAGGACGGAGGCGGCGGTGCCCAGACTCGCCTTGGCGAGGATGTTCCAGCCCGACCACAGCCCGCTCTCACTGAGCGCGAAGCCCAGCACCTCGACTCGCGGGCCGCGCGCGACGAACGGCAGGAGCAGGGCGAACGCGACGAACGGCACCTCGACGGCCATCCGCCGGATCAGGAAGCCCGGGGGCACGCGGGCGGCCACGGCCACACCGGCCAGGGCCAGCGCGAAGCCGCCGAAGGCCCAGAGCTGTTCGCGGGGGGTGGACACCACGGCGAGCACGAACGCGCCCGTCGCCACCAGCTTGCACTGCGGTGGCAGTCGGTGGACCGGGGTGACGCCCGGGCGGTGCAGCCGCTCCCCGAGCCCGGTCATCCCCGCTGATCCCGGGCACCACCCTGGGCCCCGCCCCGCCGCCGTACCGCCCAGAACAGGCCGCCGCCGACGACGGCGGTGATCCCGACGCCGACGACCCCGGCGAGGCCGCCGGACAGCCGCTCGTCGTCGACGCCCGAGACGGCGTAGTCGCCCAGCGGGGAGTCCTTGAGCGCGTGGTCCTTCTCCTGCTCGATGAAGCCCTTGTCCTCGGCGACCTTGGTCAGCCCGTCCGGGTCACCGCTGGCGTAGAAGCTGACCACGCCGGCCACCACCAGGGCCACCAGCAGGAACGCGAGGAGGAATCGACCGTTGCGGTTCATCTGTTCACGCCTCCACCGGCCGTGCGCCACGGATCTCCAGCGGCGCGGACCCGCCGCGCAGCCCGTACACCAGGTCCGGTCGGACGGCGGCGACCGTGCCGACGGTGACCGCCGTGATCACGCCCTCGCCGATCCCGATCAGCACGTGCACGCCGAGCATCGCGGTGGTCACCGTCCCCAGCGACAGGTCGGCGGTGCCCCCGAGGGCGAACAGGCCCACGAACACCAGCGCCGAGGCGGGCACCGACACCAGCGCCCCCAGGAAGGACGCCGCCGTCACCGCCGTGCGCCTCGGAACGTTCCCGGGAAGGAGCGCGGTCACCAGCCGGAAGACCCCGTAGCCGACCAGCACGCCGGTCAGGGCCATCAGCGTCACGTTGATCCCGTACGCGCTCACGCCGCCATCGGCGAACAGCATCTGCACCAGCAGCACGACCGAGATGCAGAGCACCCCGGCGTACGGACCGACCAGGATCGCCGCCAGCGCACCGCCCATCAGGTGCCCGCTGGTGCCCGCCGCCACCGGGAAGTTGATCATCTGCGCGGCGAACACGAACGCCGCCCCGAGACCGGCCAGCGGCGCGGTCCGGTCGTCCAGCTCGCCGCGGGCTCCGCGCAGACAGACGGCGATGCCGCCCGCGGCGACCACGCCGGCCCCGATCGACACGGGGGCATCGAAGAACCCGTCAGGTACATGCACGCCGACTCACCGTCCCACCTTCGCACCGGCCACCGACCAGTTTGATGGCAGGGGGTCGCAGTTGCAACCTGCTCGCAACTGCGGGAGGCGGCTCAGTCGAAGATCGGGTCCCGCGTCCGGGTGCGCTTGAGCTCGAAGAAACCGTCGACGCCGGCCACGGCCAGCACGCCGTCCCAGAGCTTGACGGCCTCCTCGCCGCGAGGCATCGGGGTGACGACCGGGCCGAAGAACGCCACGTCCTCGACCGAGATGACCGGGGTGCCGACCTCCTGGCCCACCCGGTCGATGCCGTCCTTGTGGGAGGCGCGCAGGGCCTCGTCGTACTCGTCGATGTCGGCCGCCGCCGCCAGCCTCGGGTCGAGGTCGAGGGCCGTCAGCGCGGCCTCCAGGGTCGCGCGGCCGAGGTCGGCCTTCTCGACGTGGTGGCGGGTGCCCAACTCGGTGTACAGCCGGCCCAGCACCTCCGAGCCGTACTTCTGTTCGACGGCGATGCAGACCCGGACCGGACCCCAGCCGTCGTCCATCATGCGCCGGTACTGCTCGGGGATGTCCTTGTCCTCGTTGAGGACCGACAGGCTCATGACGTGCCAGCGCGGCTCGATCGGACGGTGCTTCGCCACTTCGTGGATCCAGCGGGAGGCGATCCACGCCCAGGGGCACATGGGGTCGAACCAGAAGTCGACGGGGGTCGGGGCCTGCGTCATCGCGTCTCCAGGGGGCTTCGGGGGGCTTCGAGGGGTAGGACTCCGCATCGGTCAACCGGGGCGCACGCGCGGTCATTCCCCCCATCTCCGCGCGACACCGTGGACGGCCGGTTGATAGACATGGAACAGCGGTTAACCGACTTCCAAGGAGTGGACTGTGGCAGGCAACCTCACGCGCGACGAGGCGCGGGAACGGGCCCGGCTGCTCGACGTCGAGTCGTACGCGGTGGATCTGGATCTGACGACCGGCGAAGAGCGGTTCGCGTCCACCACCGTGATCCGGTTCGGCTGCGGCGAGCCCGGCGCGTCCACGTTCGTCGACCTGCACGGCGCCGTGGTGCGCGAGGTCGTGCTGAACGGGCGGCCGCTGGACCCGGCGTCCTACGACGCGGGCAGGGGCCGGATCCCGCTCCCCGACCTGGCCGCCGACAACGAGGTGACGGTGGTCGCGGACCTCCTCTACTCGCGTTCCGGCGAGGGTCTGCACCGGTTCGTCGACCCGGTCGACCGGGAGGTGTACCTGTACACCCAGTTCGAGACGGCCGACGCGCACCGGATGTTCACCTGCTTCGACCAGCCGGACCTGAAGGCGACGTTCCAACTGTCGGTGACCGCGCCCGAGGGCTGGGAGGTGATCACCAACGAGGCCGCCGAGTCCGCCGAGGGCCGGCGCCGGCGCTTCGCGCCGACCCCGCGGGTGTCCACCTACATCACGGCGCTGGTGGCGGGTCCGTACCACGTGGTGCGCGACGAGTACCGCCGCGAGGACGGCTCGACGATCCCGCTGGGCGTGTTCTGTCGCGCCTCGCTGGCCGAGCACCTGGACGCCGACGCCATCATCGACGTGTCGCGGCAGGGCTTCGAGTTCTTCGAGCGGGTCTTCGCGCGGCCGTACCCGTTCGCCAAGTACGACCAGTTGTTCGTGCCGGAGTTCAACGCGGGCGCGATGGAGAACGCCGGGTGCGTCACCTTCCTGGAGGACTACGTCTTCCGGTCGCGGGTGACCGACGCGGCGTACGAGCGGCGCGCCGAGACGATCCTGCACGAGATGGCGCACATGTGGTTCGGCGACCTGGTCACCATGCGGTGGTGGGACGACCTGTGGCTGAACGAGTCGTTCGCCACCTACATGAGCGTGCTGTGCCAGTCCGAGGCGACACGGTGGACGGGCTCGTGGACGACGTTCGCGAACCTGATGAAGGCGTGGGCGTACCGGCAGGACCAGCTCCCCTCCACGCACCCGATCTCCGCCGACATCCCGGACATCCGTGCGGTCGAGGTGAACTTCGACGGCATCACGTACGCCAAGGGCGCCAGCGTGCTGAAGCAACTGGTGGCCTACGTGGGGCTGGAGAACTTCCTGGAGGGCGTGCGGCGGTACTTCGACCGGCACGCCTGGGGCAACACCGTCCTGACGGACCTGCTCGACGCGCTGGAGGAGACCTCCGGCCGTGACCTGACGTCGTGGTCGAAGGAGTGGCTGGAGACGGCGGGCGTCAACACGCTGCGACCGGTGTACGAGACCGACGGCGACGGCACGTTCACCTCGTTCACGGTGGTGCAGGAGGCCAAGGCCGACCACCCGACGCTGCGCTCCCACCGGGTGGCGATCGGCCTGTACGACCGCACCCCCGAGGGCATCGTGCGTCGCAGGCGCGTGGAACTGGACGTGGTCGGCGAGCGCACCGACGTCGCCGAGCTGGTGGGCGAGCGTCGGCCCGACCTGGTGCTGGTGAACGACGACGACCTCACGTACGCCAAGGTCCGGCTCGACGAGCACTCGCTGCGGACGCTGGTCGAGGGCATCGGCGACATCAAGGACGGCCTGCCGAGGGCGCTGTGCTGGTCTGCGGCATGGGACATGACCCGCGACGCCGAGATGGCCACCCGCGACTACGTGAAGCTGGTGCTGTCGGGCATCCGCGGCGTCACCGACATCTCGGTGACGCAGACGCTGCTCCGCCAGGCCCGCACGGCCGTGCAGCAGTACGCCGCCCCCGAGTGGCGCACCACCGGCCTGCAGCTCATGGCCGACGCGCTGTACGAGCTGGCCCACGAGGCCGAGCACGGCTCGGACCTCCAGCTCTGCTACGTGCAGGCGTTCGCCGCCGCGGCCACCTCCAACGAGCACCTGGCGTTCGTGCGGGGGCTGCTGGAGGGCACCCGGGCGTTGGAGGGCCTCACCGTGGACACCGAGCTGCGCTGGGGTCTGCTGCGGCGGCTGGTGGCGACGGGCGCGGCGGGCCCGGCCGAGATCGACGACGAGTACGCGCGGGACGCCACGGCCGCCGGCGAGCGGCACGCGGCGGGTTGCAAGGCGGCGATCCCGACCACCGAGGCCAAGGCCGACGCCTGGGCGCGGGTCATCGGCGGCGAGCTGCCCAACGCGGTGTTCCGCGCCACGCTGGGCGGGTTCGTGGAGCCCGAGCAGGTCGACCTGCTGGTCCCGTACGCCGAGCGGTACTTCGCCGAGGTCGGTCGGATCTGGGCGGAGTGGAGCAGCGACATGGCGCAGACGTTCGCCGAGGTCGCGTACCCGTTCCTGATCATCGACCCGGCCACGGTGGCGCGGACGGAGGCGTTCCTCGAGGCGGGCGACCCGCCGCCGGCGCTGGCCCGACTGCTGTCCGAGGGACGGGACGGCGTCGCCCGAGCGCTGCGCGCCCGTGCCAAGGACGCCTCCGCCGGCTGACCCGGTGGAGTCCGCGAGAGAACTGCTGGGCACCCTGGCCCGCCGGTACGCCTTCGGTGACGTGGGCGCGCTGGCGGGCCGGGTCCTGGCCCCGGAGCCGGCGGCCCGGGTGGCGGCGCTGTGCGCGTTCGGGCAGCGGGTGCTGGACCTGGACGCCGAGGACTTCGGCATGCCCGAGGCGGCGGGCCCGGTCCCGCCCGACCTGCTGGACCGGGCGCGGGCCAGCCGGATGCCGCAGTCGCCCGGCGAACGGCCCCGGGGCGCGCTGGCCACGCTGCACCCGGCGTACGGGCTGCTGCTGGAGGTCATCGAGATCCACTGGTGGCGGCGGGAGATGGCGGCCTTGGTGGCGGCGGTGCACATCGCCGCCGAGTATCTGCCGGTGTTGGCGTGGGAGCCGGTGCTGGGCCATGCCGCCGACCCCGCGCTGCTGGGCGCGGGGGTCTCCGGGCCGGACAGCCGGTTCGGGGTGACACCCGATCCGGAGGCCCCGCGCCGCTGCGACCACACACGGCCGGAGCGGTCGGCGTGCGAGCGCTCCCTACGGGTCGCCGGCGAGCCCGCGCCGGGCTGGCGCGCGTACCTGGACCGGCAGCACAGCCAGGTGTCGCAGGCGCTCGGCGTGTGCGCGGCCGAGTGCCGCACGCCGTGTTCGGTGATGACCCGGCTGGACGACAAGGAACGGGCGGCGCTGACGGCCCGATGCACTCTGGCCGTCGACTTCGGCGATGGGGCGTTGGTGCGGTTGCGGCACGCGGCCCCGGTCGGCCACGGCTTCGGGGTGCCCTCCCCGAGGAGGTCGAGCACGCCTGGGCCCGATCGCGGACGTCGCTGCGCCGCCGTCCGTTGGGCGACGCGGCCCTGGCGGGCTCGGACGGCGACGAGCATCCCCTCAAGGGCCTGCCGGCGCTGTTCTCGGCGGTGGCGGGGGTGCCCATCACGACGGGCACCCTGCTGCACGACGTGACGCGCCGGCTCAGCGACCTGCTGGCCTCGGACTGACCGGGTCGAGCGCGGGGAACGTCGCGGCGGGCAGGTCGTCCAGCAGCACCGGACGGTCGTCGGCGTCGGCGAGGGGGACGCGCCAGTTGGGGTACTCGTCGGTGGTGCCGGGCTGGTTCTGGGTGCGGCGCTCCCCCACGACGTCGGTCAGGGCGATGCCCAGCAGGCGGGCCGGGGTCCGGGCCAGGAAGGCGTGCAGGGCGGCGACGACCTCCTCGTCGTGGTCGGTGACGCCTTCGGCGAGGGCGCGGACGATCTCGTCGGGGGCGGTGGCGAGGAGGCCCTCGTCGGCGAGGAGGTCGAGCCAGTCGGCGACCCGACGCCGGTGGTCGGCCATCTCGTCGGCGGCCGGGCGGGTGAGCAGGCCCAGCTCTTCCCGCAGGGCGACGTGGTCGCCGTGCAGGAACCCGGTGGTGGGCGGCATGTCGTGGGTGCCGACGGTGGCCAGGGACGGCTCGCGCCACCGCGCGGGACGGCGGGGACGTCCCCGGTCGTCGTTCTCGAACCACAGCAGCGAGGTGCCGAGGACGTCGCGGGCCGCGAGGTCACGGCGGACGTCGGGCTCGACGGTGCCGAGGTCCTCGCCGACGACGACCGCGCCGGCGCGGGTCGCCTCCCAGACGAGACAGGAGAGCATGGCGTCGCGGTCATACCCGACATAGGTGCCGTCGGCGGGTGAGCCGCCCTCCGGCACCCACCACAGTCGGGAGATCTGCATCGCGTGGTCGAGCCGCAGGCCGCCGCCGTGGCGCAGCGCCGCCGCGAGCATGCTCCGGTACGGCCCGTACTCGGCCTCGGCGAGGCGCTCGGGATGCCAGGGCGGCTGCCCCCAGTCCTGACCGCGCTGGTTGAACTCGTCGGGCGGCGCGCCGACGCTCATCCCCGGGGCGAACAGCGGCCGGTGCATCCAGGCGTCCGCGCTGCCCTGACCCACGCCCACGGCGAGGTCGTGGACGATGCCGATCGGCATCCCGGACCGGCGGGCCGCCGCCTGCGCCTCCGCGAGCTGCCCGTCCAACTGCCACTGCAGCCAGGAATGGAAGCCCACGCGCCCGGCGAGCCGTTCACGGTCGGCGGCCACGGCGGGGCTCTGCGGGTCCTGGAGGGCGGCGGGCCAGCGCCGCCAGTCGGCCCCGTGCTCCTCGGCGAGCGCGCACCAGGTGGCGAAGCCGTCGAGCGCCGGCCCCTCCCTGCGCCTGAACCGCTCGTACGACTCCTGGCGCTCACCGCTGCGGGGCCGCCGGTAGAGGATCTCCAGGGCGGCCCGCTTCGCCTCCCAGATCGCGTCCCGGTCGATCTCGTCGAGGGTGTGGACGCTCTCGCGCAGCGGCAGGGACAGGGCGGCGATGCGGTCGCGATCGGCCTGGTCGAGGTCGGCGTACTCGGGGACGTCCTCGACCCTCAGATAGAGCGGCCCGGCGAAGCGGCGGCTCATCGGCGAGTACGGGGACGGGTTGACCGGCGGCGCGGGCTCGGCCGCGTGCAGCGGGTTGACCAGGACGAACCCCGCACCGAGGTCGCGCCCTCCCCAGGACGCCAGGTCGGCGAGGTCGCGGAGGTCGCCCATCCCCCATGATCCGAGGGAGCGGACGGAGTACAACTGCGTCATCAGGCCCCAGACGCGCGGCGTCGCCTCCAGCCGGGCCGGGGCGACGAGCAGGGCGGCCGTCCGGACGAGCGGCCCCTGACGCACGCGGAGGCGGTGCCAGCCGAGCGGGGTGTTGTCGGGGAGCCGGTACCGCGTGGACCCGTCGGCGCCCTTGCGCCCGGAGGGCTCCACGACGCCGCCCTCGGCGAGTTCGACCGTGATCTCGGTGGCCGCGCCGGTGAGCGCCGGGATCGCGATCTCGCCCGAGGCCGTTGGGGAGACCCGGTGGACCACGACCGGAGGCACCAGACGGGTGCGGTCGCGCTCGTCCAGTCGGTCCAGCTCGGCGCGCACGGCCGCCGGGGTGGAGGCGTCCACGCCCAGCGCGGCCAGCACCGCGACGATGGTGTCTTCCTTGACGGGCGTCTCGCGCCCGCGCCAGTCGGTGTATCCCGTGCCGACGCGATGCCGCCGGGCCAGTCTGATCAGTTCCTCGTCCGCCACCCCATGACCATGCCCCGAATTCGCCCCGCGCAACGAACGGGTGTCGCCCACAAGTGGCCGGTCGCCGGGCTGAGGCTTCTCGACCGACCGGGCGCGGCTACTCGTCCCATACGGGCGGCTTGCGGTCGATCCAGGGGCGGGCGGTCTCCAATTGGGCGGACAGGGAGATGAGGGTGCCCTCGCCGCCGGGTCGGCCGGCCAGCATGACGCCGATGGGCAGGCCCTCGTCGTTCCAGTGCAGGGGGACGTTCACGGCGGGCTGGCCGGAGAGGTTGTAGGCGGCGCAGAAGGGGGTGAAGCGCTTTTGGCGGTCGAAGTTCTCGGCGGGCTCGGCGTCGTGGAAGTAGCCGACCGGGACGGGCGGCTGCGCGAGCGTCGGCGACAGGATCGCGTCGAACCCGTTCATCGCCGGGAGCGCCGTGCGCATCGCGGCCTGGAGTCGGGCGTGCGCCTTGAACAGGTCGGGGCCGCTGGTGGCGTGGCCGCGTTCGCGGAGCCAGCGGGTGAGGGGGAGCAGGCGGTCCTCGCGGGCCGGGTCGACGGGGGTGAGGGTCGCCATGACGCCCCACAGCAGTTCGAAGTCGGGCACGAGGTCGGGGCCGAACAGGGTGGGCAGCTCGACGACCTCGTGGCCCAGCTCCTCCAAGAGGGCGGAGGTCTGCTCGTACGCCGCGACGCAGTCGGGGTGGACCTCCGCGCCCGGCACGGTCGGCTCGATGGTGCGGGCGATCCGCAGGCGTCCGGGGTCGCGGTCGGCGTACCCGGCGAACGTCTCGCCCTCGGGCAGCGGGGGCGCGGCGTACATGTCGCCGGGCTCGGGGCCGTGCATCACGTCCAGCAGGGCGGCGGCGTCGCGCACGGTCCGGGCGAGGGGCCCGTTGGTGGACAGGCCGAACAGGTCGGGGACGATGGGGCCGTGCGAGATCCGGCCCCGGGTGGGCTTGATGCCGAACAGTCCGCAGACGCTGCTGGGGATGCGGATGGACCCGCCGCCGTCGCTGCCCTGCGCGATCGGCGCGAGCCCGGCGGCGACGGCGGCGGCCGCCCCGCCGCTGGAGCCGCCGGCCGAACGGGTGAGGTCCCAGGGTGTCCGCGCCGGAGGCGACACGTCCGTTTCCGTATAACAGGGAAGACCGAATTCGGGGGTGCTGGTCTTTCCCAACAGAACGGTGCCCGCGTCGCGCAACCGGACCACCACGGTGTCGTCGGCGAATCCGATGAGATCATCGAAAACGGCCGATCCGAGACGCATCGGCACGCCCCGCACCATGTTCAGATCCTTGATCGGGACCGGCACGCCCCACAAAGGTGGGAGTGTCCCGGAATCGCCCTCCAGCACCCGGCGTTCGGCCTCCTTGGCCTGCCGTTCGGCGAGTTCGGCGGTGATCGTCGCATAGGCGCCGACGCGGGTGTCGAGGCGCTCGATGCGGTCGAGGTAGTGGTCGGTGACCTCGACCGGGGAGAGGTCCCCGGCGCGGATCGCGGCGGCCTGCTGCAACGCCGTAAGGTCGTGGATCTGAGTCACAACGTCGAACAGTAGACGGCGGCGCCGCGCGCGATCAAAGATGGGCTTCGTCAACGACATACGGCGACGGACAGGGGTGAACAACAATCTACCCATGGCCGCAAGGTGTCAATCACTCAGATCGGGCGACAAAACTATGAACGAGGCACCACTAGTCGCCTACCAGCGAGATCACTACTCTGCGCGCAGAGGATCATGCCTCCCGTCCGAAAGGAACACGGAGCGTCATCATGGCGACCACGGAGCGGGGTGACCATGGCAAGGGTCATCCCACCGAACCCACCTTCGGCGGCACCGAGCACGGCGTTCACGAGCACGGCGTCACACCGGGCCGCGCCCTGCCCGGCCTCACCGAGTCGGGCGCCGTCGCGCCCGGCGGCCCCGAGCACGGCATCGAGCACGGCATCGAACGCGCCGTCGAGCACGGCCACGTCGACCAGGGTCGCGCCGACCTGGGCCACGTGGGACGCGGCGGCACCGATCACGTCGCGGTGCACGGCATGACCGCACCCGGCGGCCCCGAGAGCGACCGGCCCGGCTTCGACGGCCCCGTGTTCGACGGCCCCGAGCCCGACGCGTCCGAGCGCCGCACGTCGCGGCGCGGCGGCCCCCACCAGGACAGGCTCGTGTTCGACGGCTCCCGCCTCAACGTCGACGCGGTCCGGGCGCCCGAGCGTGAGACCCCTTCGTTCGAGGAGCCGCCCTTCGAGGAATCGCCTTTCGAGGAGCCGTCGTTCGACGAGGCGGCGTTCGACAAGCCCGCCGCCGAGGGTCGCGTCCGGAGGCGCGGCGCACCCTGGTCGCGCGCCGGGTTCCCCGGCGGGCTGCGGCCGTCCGGGTCGCCCGCCGAGATGCTCGCCGACCCCCGCGTCAGGCAGTGGGCCCCCCGCGCCGGCGTCGCCCTGCTGATCGGACTGGTGTCCATGCCGATCTTCGGGGTGCGGATGGGCCTCGGGCTCGCGGTGGCGCTGTTCGCCGCCGATGTGTACCGCCGGTCGCGCCGCACCTCCAGCGTGGTCGCCTGGCAGAAGTCGTCGGCGGCCGAGCGGCGCACCGAGCGGCAACTGGGCCGGCTGGCCAAGAACGGCTACCACATCCTGCACGCCCGCGCCGTCCCGCGCGACGACGAGGGTGTCAGCGACGGCAAGATCGACCATCTGGTGGTGGGCCCCAGCGGGGTCTACGCCATCGACTCCGAGAAGTGGGACCGCCGCCTGCCGGTGCGCACCCTGTCGCACCGCAAGCTGTTCCACGGCCCGTTCAACAAGAAGGACCGGCTGGACGAGGCCCGCTGGGAGGCCCGCCAGGCCAGCAAGATGCTCACCCAGCAGGTCGGCTTCGAGGTGCCGGTGCAGCCCTCGGTGGCCATCTACGGGCCCTCCATCCCCTGGAAGGTCATGCGGGTCCGCGACGTCGACGTCTACGCGGGCAACCGGGCCCGTTCCTATCTGCGCCGCCGGCCCAAGATCCTCACCGAGACGGACGTCCGGCGCATCTTCCAGGCCGCCGAGTCCGCGCTGCCGCCCAAGTACCCCACCGACGTCTGACCGAACGGCGGGCCACCGACGTCCCGCCGTCCGGACCAGGGGTCAGGCGCCGCTCAGCGCGATCGTCGAGAACACGCGCGCGGCCCGGGTCGCGGAATACGGACCCGCGAGCGCCCCCACCAGCAGATGGGCGTCAACGCCCGCCACGTACGCCTCATCGGCGGCCTGCCGATCCCCGACTCCGGCGGGTAGCATCGAGGCACCGGCCGCGCACGACCTCCGCGGGCCGGGCCCAGCGCCGCGATCCGCCGCTGCCCCGCACAGGCCACGACCATGTACGCCTTGGCCGTACGATCGTGGCATCGCTCGATGAAGGTTGGGAGAGGTCCCCATGCCACCGCTCAGGTCACGTACGGTCACGCACGGCAGGAACATGGCGGGCGCCCGGGCCCTCCTGCGCGCCACCGGGGTGGCGCGGGAGGACTTCGGCAAGCCCATCGTCGCGGTGGCCAACAGCTTCACCCAGTTCGTGCCCGGCCACGTCCACCTGCGCGAGGTCGCCGACGTGGTCGCCGGGGCCGTGCGGGAGGCCGGCGGGATCCCCCGCGAGTTCAACACCATCGCCGTCGACGACGGCATCGCGATGGGCCACGAGGGGATGCTGTACTCGCTGCCGTCCCGCGAGCTGATCGCCGACGCGGTCGAGTACATGGTCGAGGCGCACCGCGCCGACGCGCTGGTCTGCGTCTCCAACTGCGACAAGATCACCCCGGGGATGCTGCTGGCGGCGCTGCGGCTCAACATCCCCACCGTGTTCGTGTCCGGCGGCCCGATGGAGGCCGGCAAGCCGATCAGCGGGACCACGGGCGGGCACAAGCTGGACCTGATCGACCCGATGATCGCCGCCGCCGACCAGAGCGTCTCCGACGAGACCCTGGCCGAGATGGAGGAGAACGCCTGCCCGACCTGCGGGTCCTGCTCGGGCATGTTCACCGCCAACTCGATGAACTGCCTGACCGAGGCGATCGGGCTGTCGCTGCCGGGCAACGGCACCATCCTGGCCACCCACACCGCCCGCAAGAGGCTGTACGAGGACGCCGGCCGGCGGGTCGTCGAGATCACCCAGCGGTACTACGACGGCGACGACGACTCGGTGCTGCCGCGCAGCATCGCCACCCGCGACGCGTTCGAGAACGCGATGGCGCTGGACGTGGCGATGGGCGGCTCCACCAACACGATCCTGCACCTGCTGGCCGCCGCCACCGAGGCGGGTGTCGACTTCGGCCTCAAGGAGATCGACGAGCTGTCCCGCCGGGTGCCCTGCATCTGCAAGGTCGCCCCGGCCACCCCCGAGTACCACGTCGAGGACGTCCACCGGGCCGGCGGCATCCCCGCCCTGCTGGGCGAGCTGGACCGGGCCGGGCTGCTGCACCGCGACGTCCACACCATCCACTCCGCCACCCTCGGCGAGTTCCTGGCGAAGCACGACGTCCGCTCCCCCGACGTCGACCCCGCGTCGGCGGACGTGTGGCACGCGGCGCCCGGCGGGGTCCGCACCACCCGCGCCTACAGCCAGTCCAACCGGTGGGAGGAGCTGGACCTCGACCGCGAGCGGGGCTGCATCCGCGACGTCGAGCACGCCTACACCAAGGACGGCGGCCTGGCCGTCCTGTACGGCGACATCGCCCCCGACGGCGCGATCGTGAAGACCGCGGGTGTCGAGGAGGAGCTGTGGACCTTCGAGGGTCCGGCGGTGGTCTTCGAGAGTCAGGACGACGCGGTCGAGGGCATCCTCGGCGGCAAGGTCTCCGAGGGCGACGTCGTCGTGATCCGCTATGAGGGCCCCCAGGGCGGTCCCGGGATGCAGGAGATGCTGTACCCGACCTCGTTCCTCAAGGGCCGGGGCCTCGGCAAGGCGTGCGCGCTGATCACCGACGGCCGGTTCTCCGGCGGCACCTCGGGCCTGTCGATCGGCCACGTCTCCCCCGAGGCGGCGGACGGCGGTGTGATCGCGCTGGTGGAGAACGGCGACCGGATCGTCATCGACATCCCGCGCCGCGCCCTGGAGCTGGACGTCCCCCCGGAGGAGCTGACGGCCCGTCGCGAGCGGCTGCTGGCCGACCTGGGCCGCTACCGGCCGCGCGACCGGCAGCGCCCGGTCAGCGCCGCGCTCCAGGCGTACGCCGCGATGGCGACCTCGGCGTCCACCGGGGCCGCCCGCGACATCAGCCGGCTCGCCGGTCGGTGACCGCGCACCCGTCCGGTGCGTTCACCGGATTGCACCGGACGGGGACGAGACCGGGCAACGCGGCGAAGTAACGGGTGCCGAACCTCGCCGACAGCCCCGGCACCGGGTAGTCGGTGCTGACCCACTGGGCGCCGCTCGCCAGCGCCGTGTCCCTCATGCGGGTGTCGCCGTTGCGGGCCTGAACGGTGTCGGCGTCGGCGCGGGTGCGGACCATATAGCCCCGGGTGACGAGCGAACGGATGTCCGACGCCGCCGGGTCGTTGCGCTTGACGAACGCGGCGTCGGGCCGCCCCGGCTCGGAGGCGGTGAACATGACCCGCCCCTGCAGGCTCGGGTTGCCCTGCACGTAGCGGTCGCGGTGCTCGCCGGTGTTGTCCATCAGGAACATCACCTTGCCCCGAGCCGCGCGGAGCGTGGGCCAGCCACCGCCCAGCACGGACTGTTCGAGCGTGCGGCCGGGCCTGCGCACGGTGTCCGGGGTGATCAGATCATTGGCGTCGAACACCGAACGGATCTCGCGTTCCACCCCCAGCAGGCGCTGCCGCGTCCAACCGTGCAGCGGGTCGAAGGGCTCCTTGAACTCCAGCAGGATCGTCACCGGCACATGCCCGGGGTTGTCCCGCGACCAGGTCGCCACGTTCTCCAGGCAGTCGGTGAGCGTGAGGCAGTTGCTGCGGTAGTCGAGGCCGGCGATGTGCAGGACCTTGGTGCCGGGCTCGTTCATCCGTCGGTCGTAGGCGGGGCGCTGCCCGGTGAGCGCGCGGATCGGCGGGCGCGCGTAGCGGCCCCCGTGCGGGTCGGCGAAGAGGTCGAGCTCGATCTGCCGGACGTTCTGCTTGGCGAACTGCCGGCCGAGCGGGACGTGGCTGTACTGGAGCGCCTCGGCCCGGGTCCCGGTGATGGACATGAGTCGGTACTCCGCCGCGCTGGGCTCGCGGTGGTAGCTGTTGTGGGACCCGAGGAACTGGAGTTGGTCGATCCGGGGGCCCTGGGCCCCGGCGGCGGCGGGACCGGCCGGGAGCGCTGCGGCTCCCAAGGCGGCGAGCGCCAGTGCGACGGCGGGCCGCCCCGACTTCCTACGCAGGGAGCGCGAGATCATGAACGCGAGAAAATCCCAGCCCGCGTCCGGGGTCAAGCACCGCCGCGCCGGGCTCAGGAGTCCCGGTGCACCGTGGACGGCGCGAACGCGGGCAGGCACACCGCGATGTACTCGGCGCCCTCCGGGCCGGGAGAGCTGTAGCGGACCCACTCGCCCGGGCCGCGTGTGAACGGCCTGCCCGGCGGCGACCTCCAGCACGCCGTCCTCGTGCTCGACGGTCAGGGTGCCGCGCAGCACCACGGTGAACTCGTCGAACTCCGGTCGCTGCCCGGGCTCCGCCCAGCCGGCCGGGCTGCGCATGTGGGCGACGCTCAGCCGGGACTCGCGGGTGTTGACCGCGCCGACGTACTCGTCGATGAGCTTGGGCGGCTCGCCCGCCGCGGTGATCCGCGACGGCCCCTCGATCAGTTCTGGCATGGCCTCAGGATGCCGTACGGCCCCGCCGTCAGCCGCAGCAGCCGCCCCCGCAACAGCCGCCGCCCGAGGGCGCCGGCGGGGCGGGGGCCGAACCGGCGCCCCGGCCGGTGACGGCGACCGTGGACAGCAGCCTGACCGTGTCGTCATGGCCCTGCGGACAGGACGCGGGCGCGGCGGACTCGCTCATCGGCCGGGACACCTCGAAGGTCGCCCCGCACGAGCGGCAGCGGAAGTCGTAGCGTGGCACGGCTTCAGGATAGGCCGCCCGCGGGACCTTCAGGGCGTCAGGCCGCCGACTCGGTCACGTACGGGGCCCACTGGGGATCGCCGTCGCCGGCGACGCCGATGAGCCGCCAGTGCGCGCCGCGGGGCACGACCGGGGTGGCGTTGAGGGCCCACCCGAGCTCCTCGAGCAGCCGGTCGGCCTTGCGGTGGTTGCACGGGGAGCACGAGGCGACGCAGTTCTCCCAGGTGTGCTTGCCGCCGCGGCTGCGCGGGATCACGTGGTCGATGGTCTCGGCACGATGACCGCAGTACGCGCACCGGAAGTTGTCGCGCCGCATCAGCGCCGCCCGGGTCAGCGGCACCCTCGTCCGGAACGGGATCCGCACGTATCGGCGCAGCCGGATCACCGACGGGACCTCGATCGCCATCGTCGCCGAGTGCAGCACCGCGCCGCTGTCGGCCGGATGGACCACCTCGGCCTTCTCGCGGAGGACCAGGCACACGGCCCGCCGCAGCGGGAGCGTGGTGAGCGGCTCGTAGGAGGCGTTCAAAAGGAGGACCTGGCGCATCAGACGCCCTCCACCGGCTCGCGCACTCTGATCGCCTCGGCGTCTGCGCTCCCGCGCCCATCACGCCGAGGCTCGAGTATGGCTTCCGGCACCTGCGCACCCGTCATGTGGGCCTCCCCAGGGGCAATCGAGCTGTCCTCAGTGTGGCCGCTGAGCAGCCCTTCCCGCTACCCCATAAATTCCCCGCGCGCATCCTGGAACGCACTTTCGTCCCTCCCCACGGAACGGCATTGGTGACCGATATCACGTTTATCGGACACGACGTCCATGTCCCACTGGTATGGTGATCCACTTCTCGAATCCAGCGATCTTGAAGGGCCCTCCATGCGCGCTCCCACCGCCCTCGCCCTCGCCGCCGTGCTCGGCCTCTCCCTGGCCGCCTGCGGCTCCGGTGACGACACCAAGGAGCCGGGCGCCGGCGGGCCGGGGAACGCCGGCTCCGGCAAGCCGCTCGCCCTGGCGGAACTCGCCGGGATCATCGAGAAGCAGCTCGCCGCGAAGAAGTCGTTCAAGGCGGTGGTCAGTGCCCAGGGCAAGGAGCAGGGCACACTCACGGTGTCGACCCTGGCCGGCACCCGCGAGGTCGAGGTCTCCTCGCCCAAGAACGAGGACGGCGGCCCCCTCCACCTGATCGGCCTCAAGGACGGCATCTACAGCAAGGACGGGGAGCAGCCCGGCAAGCCGTGGGTGAAGCACGTGCCGACCGATGTCACGGGCAGGCTGTACCTCGGGGCGATCGGGATCATCGAGGGCATCGTCCGGACCGGCGAGCAACGCGCCTTGATCGTCGCGGGCGGCACCATCACCGCCACGAAGCCCGAGAAGGTCGGTGCGGTCGACACGATCCACTACACCGTCCAGGTGGACGTGCCCAAGGCCCTGCGAAGCATCGACCGTAAGGCGTTCGTGAGCGAGCACTGGGCCATCGTCAGCGACGTGGCCAACGGCGAGTCCGAGCCCAAGCCGGAAACGATCACCGACGCCCAGGTCGAGAATCTGGCCACCAAGTTCGGCGCGGCCATGAAGGGCAAGCCCGCCACCTACGAGTACTGGGTGGACGCACAACGCGTCCCGCACCGATACGCGTTCTCCTTCCCCGCCCGCGTCGACACCAACGGGGACATGCTCTACAGCGACTGGGGCACCGCCAAGATCACCCCGCCGCCCGCCGACCAGGTGGCGCCGGCTCCGCCGATCGGCTGACCCGATCGCCGGGACGCCGCATAAGGTGCGTTCCATGAACCGTCCGCCGTACCCGCCCGCGTCCCGCCAGGACATCGTCGACGAGCTGCACGGGCACAGCGTCCCCGACCCCTACCGGTGGTTGGAGGACCCTTCCGCCCAGGAGACGAAGAAGTGGCTGTCGGCGCAGGACGAGCTGTTCCACTCACTGGTGGACGGGCTGCCCGGCCGTGAGCGGATCCGCGACCGCGTGGCCGAGCTGTTGCGGGCGGGCAGCGTGGGCTCGCCGGTCTGGCGGGGCGGACGCCGGTTCTTCACCCGCCGGACCGCCGAGCAGGAGCACGCCGTCCTCTACACCGTCGACCCCGACGGTGTGGAGCGGGCCCTGATCGACCCGATGGAGATCGACCCTTCCGGGCTGACCACGCTCGACGGCTGGTCGCCCGACAAGGAGGGGCGACTGCTGGCGTACCTGCTGTCCCAGGGCGGCGACGAGGAGTCGCTGCTGTACGTGCTGGACGTGGCGACCGGCGAACGCGTCGAGGGCCCCATCGAGCGGGCCCGGTACACGCCGATCGCCTGGCTGCCCGAGCGGGACGGCGAGCCGGCGGCCTATTACTACGTGCGGCGGCTGCCCGCCTCCGAGGTCCCCGAGGGTGAGGACCAGTACCACCGCCGGGTCTACCTGCACCGGGTGGGCGCCGACCCCGACGCCGACGACGCGCTGGTGTTCGGCGACGGCCTCGACAAGACCAACTACTACGGCGTGGGTGTCAGCCGCGACGGCCGATGGCTGACGATCTCCGCCTCGCAGGGCACCGCGCCCCGTTCCGACGTGTGGATCGCCGACCTGTCCGCGTCCGCCCTGGAGGCCCCGGCCCTCACCGAGGTGCAGGTCGGCGTGGACGCCCAGACCAGCGTGCACGTGGGGCGGGACGGGCGCGCCTACGTGTTCACCGACCGGGACGCCCCGCGCGGGCGGCTGTGCACGGTGGACCCCGCCGACCCGGCCTTCACGTCCTGGCGGGATCTGATCCCCGAGGACCCGGAGGCGGTGCTGACCGACTACGTCGTCCTCGACGGCCCCGAGCTGGAACGCCCCCGACTGCTGGCCGGCTGGACCCGGCACGCGATCAGCGAGATCACCGTGCACGACCTGGCCACCGGCGAGCGGATCGGCGAGGTCCCGACACCGGGCCTGGGCACCATCGGCGGCCTCATCGGGCGACCGGAGGGCGGCCACGAGGTCTGGTTCGCCTACACCGACAACGTCACCCCGGTGTCGGTCCGGCACCACGACGCGCTGACGGGCCGGACGTCGCTGTGGGCCTCCGCCCCCGGCACCGTGGACGTGCCCGAGGTGGAGACCCGCCAGATCACCTACCCGTCCAAGGACGGGACGCCGGTGCGCATGCTGGTCATCTCCCGCCCCGGCGGCGCGGGCCCCCGCCCGACCGTCCTGTACGGCTACGGCGGCTTCAACATCTCCCTCACCCCGGCCTACTCGGCGGGTGTGCTGGCCTGGGCGGAGGCGGGCGGCGTGTACGCCATCGCCGGTCTGCGGGGCGGCTCGGAGGAGGGCGAGCGGTGGCACCGCGACGGGATGCGCGACAAGAAGCAGAACGTCTTCGACGACTTCCACGCCGCCGCCGAGACGCTGATCGCCGACGGCTGGACGGCCCCCGACCGGCTGGCGGTCTCCGGGGGCTCCAACGGCGGCCTCCTCGTCGGCGCGGCGATCACCCAGCGCCCCGACCTGTACGCGGCGGCGGTGTGCTCCGCGCCGCTGCTCGACATGGTCCGGTACGAGCGGTTCGGGCTCGGCCAGACCTGGAACGACGAGTACGGCTCCGCCGACGTCCCCGAGGAGCTGGAGTGGCTGCTGGCCTACTCCCCGTACCACCGTGTGAGGGAGGGCGTGGCCTACCCGGCGACGCTCTTCACCGTGTTCGACGGCGACAGCCGCGTCGACCCGCTGCACGCCCGCAAGATGTGCGCCGCGCTGCAGCACGCCACCGCGTCGTCGGCCCCCGTGCTGCTGCGCAACGAGGCCGAGGTGGGGCACGCGGCGCGGTCGGTGAGCCGTTCGGTGGAGCTGTCCGCCGACACCCTGGCGTTCCTGGCGGCCCACACCGGTCTGCGCCTGGACGACGGAGCACCATGAGAAGTGGGTCACTTCCGCCGGGGAACGGTCCCGTGCGGTGATCCAATGGGGGGATGAGCGCGACGACCGTGGGACGGCTCGGTGTCAGGGAGCGGATCGAGGGACTGCTGGCGTCCCCGCCGGTGGTCGTGGACGACTCGGCGGGCTACCTCGACCTGCTCGGCCCCGCCGACGAGCCGAAGCCGACGGTCGCGCAGCGCTTCATGCAGTCGTCCCTGCTCCCCCAGGTGTACGAGCGCCTCTGGCGGCCGATCGCCTTCGACCTGGCCAAGGGCTGGCCGCTCGGCCCCGACACCGCCGAGGAGAACGCGCTGGCCCGCCGGTGGCTGGGCCTCGGCCGGCCCGACGAGCCGCGCAAGCCGGACTCGGTGGTGCTGGACGTGGCGTGCGGGCCGGGCAACGTCACCCGGGCGCTCGCCGAGGGTGTCGGCCCGGGCGGCCTCGTCGTGGGGCTGGACGCCTCGGCGACGATGCTGGCCCAGGCGGTGGGCGACCCGGACGCGGCGGCCCCCATCGGGTACGTCCGGGGCAACGCGGTCGGCCTGCCGTTCCAAGACGGGGTGTTCGACGCGGTCTGCTGCTTCGGCGGCCTGTACCTCTTCGACGACCCGTGGGCGGCGCTGGACGGCATGACGCGGGTGCTGCGGCCGGGCGGCCGGCTGGCGATCCTCACCTCCCGGCGGCCCGGCCTCCCGCTGGCCGACACCGCCGGGGCGGTGGCGGGCCGGCTCACCGGGATCAGGCTGTTCGGCGACCGGGAGATCGTTCACGCCCTCGAGGAACGCGGCTTCCGGCACGTCAAGCGGCGTCGCATGCCGCTGATGCAGTTCGCGGCGGGTGTCCTGGACCGCTAGGCCCGCCGGTCACAGGTCGTCGTCCGGCGACGGGAACCGCTCCCGCAGCACCCGCATGAGCTGGTCGAGCCGAGGGCGGATCTCGCGGAACAGCGGCGGGTCGAACGCCACCAACGACCGGGCGAGCCGCACCACGGCGACCGCCCGCTCACCGTCCCCCAGCACCAGCAGGCACTTGGCGTAGTGGGTGTAGGTGCCGGCCAGCTCCCACAGCGTCGCCGGGTCGGTCGTGTCGGCGAGCTCCCGCCGGATCTCCGTCGCGCGGGACGCCGACAGGGCCGCGGACCTCGGATCGGCATCGCCCCGCCCGCCCTCGGCGGCGCACATGAAGTCGTTCAGCTCGGCCACCGACAGGTCGTGGTGGGCGGTGCCGAGCGCCCGGCGGGTCAGCGGCCCGCCCGAAAGGACCGCCTTGGCGACGGCCTGGGACAGCACGGCGGTCCGCTCCTCGAGACGCCCGGCCGCCGTGAGCGCCTGCGCGAGGTCCGTCCGCGCCCGAACGGCGTCGGCGACCGCCTGGTCCATCGCCGGGGAGACGCACTCCTCGAAGCGCAGCAGCAGGGTCTGGTCGAGCACCCGGTCGAAGACCTCCACGGCCTCCTCGCCCGCGGCCACGGCCTCGGGCACGCGCTGGGTGGCGAGCAGCAGCAGGGAGTGCCGCCACAGCGCCCGCGCCAGCCCCCGGCCCGACGACGGGCCGGGTTCGCGGACCCCCAGTTCGCGGTAGGCGTCGATCACCTCGGGCCACAGCCCTGCGGCCTCGTCGAGGTTCGACGGGTCCGCGGACAGCTCGCAGGCGCGCCGGAACAGGCTCTCGGCGTCGGCTTGGGACACTGTGCTCCTCACATCGCCACTGGCCGCCCATCCCCGGACGGTAGTCGACCGCTCACCGCGGCGACACGGTGCCGGCCGGAGGTGGCCGGGGCCTCAGGCGGAGGAGCGTTCCATCAGGTGAGGGCCTTTTCGAAGTAGACGTTGACGATGCCGCCGATCACCTCACGGCGGGTCTCCCGCCAGTCGAAGCCCCGATAGAGCTCCATCGCGGGGACCTGAAGGTCGGTCGTGTCGCAGTGCAGGGTCCGGTAGCCCAGCTCGGCGGCGCGCAGCTCCAGCGCCCGGACGATCGCCGAACCGTAGCCGCGGCGCTGCAGGTCGGGGCGCACGCGCAGCCGCACCATCTCCGCGGTGCCGGTGGTCGGAGGCCGCATCATCCACGCGTCCTCGTCGACACCCGGCACCCCCTCGGCCCGGGTCACGCCGCACGGGATGAGGTCGGCCCGGCGCAGCCCGCCGAGCGCGACGACCTCGCCCGCCCGTTCCCCGACCACGAACTCGCCGCCGCGACGCAGGTAGATCTCCTCGATCCGGAACAGGTCGTGCTCGTAGTAGACGCCGTCGCCGGGCCGCAGCCCCACCCTCGCCAGGCCGCTGCGGTGCAGTTCGAGGACGGTCGCGTGGTCGGCCGGGACGTACCGGCGGATCACCAGGTCGCGGTACCGCCAGCACGGCGGCTCGTGGCCGTGCCGCGTCAGCGTGTCGAGCGCGGTCACCTCAGACCTGCCGGGCGGGCTCGGAGTGCGGGCCGGCGCCGCCGACCGAGGGAGGCGCGAGGGCCTCGTAGAAGCCCTTGAGCCGGGTGATCTCGCCGTGCCGGTGCGACACCGCCGCGCCGATCTGCCGGGCCCGGTGCACCAGGATGTCGGAGCGGTGGTCGCCCGGCAGCTCCCCGATCGCCTCCTGCGCCGCGTCCAGGGCCGCCTCGGGATGCCCGGCGTGCAGCCGGCAGGACGCCCGGTCGAGTCGGACCAGCGTGAGGTCCACCCAGTCGTTGGGCGCGTACAGGGTCAGGGCCCGGCTGAGCACCTCGTCGCCGGCCCGGTGGTCGCCCAGGTTGGTGAACGTGTCACCTTCATAGAAGGCCATCTGCCGCTCGGTGAAGCCGAAGACCAGGTCCTTGGTCTGCGTCTTGGGGAGCTGGTCGAACACCGACCGGCCGCGCACGAGCGCCCGGCGGGCGCTGGGCGCGGCGTCGGACCGACCGCGCACCGCCAGCAGCCCCAGCGCCCGCGCCTCCACGGCGGGGGCCATGGCCGCCGCCACGCTCGGCGTCCGGCCGGCGAGGTCCTGGGCCTTGCGGGCCAGGTGCAGGGCCTCGCGGGGGTCGCCGTAGTACATCGGCACCAGCGCCTCGCGGACCGTCACCCAGGCCCGCAGCGCCCGGTCGCCGGTCTCGTCGGCGGCGGTGCTGGCGGTGCGGAAGAACGAGCGGGCCAACCGGTGGTCGCCCAGATTGATCATGATCAGGCCGGACAGCCCGGACAGTTGGGCGGCGAGCCGGCAGAGCCGTTCCTGGAGTTCGACGGGCTGCCGCTTGTCGCACATGCGGCGCACCTCGCCGAAGTCCAGCAGCACGTCGCACAGCATCCGCAGCGAGGGCGTGGCCTGGTAGAGCCGGCCGTAGCCCAGGACGGTCTCCTCCCACTGATCGAGCATGGTGGGCGACACGGTGGCGCTGACCAGCGTGTCGTCCATCTTCCGCCGCAGGTGGTCCACGGCGCCGAGGAACTCTCCGTCCAGCGCCACGCCCGCCCCGGCCAGCAGTTGCAAGAGCGTTCTGCGAAGCACGACGTCCTCCTCTCCGACCTCGGCCGCCAGGGAGCCGTCGCCGCGCTCGGCCCCTCGGTTCCCGACGGTGATCCATTGACGGTCGTCCGGCATCGGGACGACCACGTTCCCGACCAGCGCGTCGGGGTCCTGGCGGTGCCCCGCCGGACGCTCGGCCGACGCGGCGCGCCGGTCGTCGTTCGGCCGCGCGGCGTGGGCGTGCCCGCACAGGCACGCGCCCTCCAGCCCCAGGTCGGCGGGCTCCACGCGGTAGACGGCGCACAGGTAGTGCAGATAGGCCGGCCCCGGCCGCTTGTAACCGCTCTCGTACGCCGACAGCAGCGTCTCGCCGAGCTTGGGCTGCGGCTTGCCGTCCACCTCGTGCAGGGCCCGGATCTGGGCCACGATGTCCGACAACGCCACGCCGTGGGCCAGCCGGTGCGCCTTGATCCGCGTCGTCCCGAACAGCGGTCCGCACTGCTCGTGGATGTCGGCCGCGATCTCCACCGGGGTGCGTCCGCGGGCGAGACCGTGCGCCCGGACCCGGCGGGCGATCTCGGTCTCCTTCCGGGGGGCGTCCCGGGGGGCTTCGGGCATGGCTCCGGCCTCCTCACCATCGAGGCGGCCGGGGGGACCGCCGACGGTGTGAAATCCCCGGTCCGAGACCGTTCCGACCCTGCGGTCCGGCACACGATCCGGGCAACGACTGAACTATCCGACCACGACTGATGACCTATCGCGCACGCAGCGTAACCCCCGCATCGGGGCAGGCCAACCCATTCCCACGAAACGGGACTGGATCAGGGGCGGGTTCCGTCTCCCAGGTAGAGGATCCTCCTCCACGGTAGGAAGAACCTGTCCCCGCGGAGGGGAAATCACCGCTGCCACGGCCGTCGGACCACTTGACCCGAGCCCGGTTACTTGCAATTCTCAGCCCGGAGTCACGAAACGCAGCCAGTCGATCACGGATCGGTCTCACCGTGCACGATGGAGGGGGTGCAAGGTGGTCAGCGACTACCGCGTCGGCCATCTGGAGGACCTCGGGCGGGCCGTCGGCTCGCGCGGGCTGGTGTCCCGGGTGGTCCGGACCCGTTCGGGGCCGGTCTTCCTGCGGGTGGTCAACCCGGAGGCCGGCGGCCTGGCGGAGGACGTCACCTGCGCACCGGTGCCCGGCCGGCCGGACCACTACTTCTGGTGGTCCTGGGGGGAGTGCATGCACCGGGTGGACGATCCGGGGGGCGCCGCCTCCAAGCTGGCGCACGTCCTGCAGGCGTACGTCCGCGAGGCCCACGCCTCCCGGAGATAGACCGGTCGTGTCCCGCGCGTTCGCGGCGGGGAACGGCGCGGCAGCCGTCGGCCGCGCGGGACACGACCGCTGATCCTCATCAGGGCGCCATGGCCGACGGGCCATGGCGCCCTTCGCGCGTCACGGGCCCGTCGGCCGGTCGCGTCGGCGACCTCGGCACCGATCAGCGCGACATCCCGCGGGAAACCGGGTGTCATCGGCCGGTCGCGAGGGTGACCGCTTCCTCGTTGCGAGGGTCACAGCCTCGTGCGAACGTACGGATCGCTCGGGCCCGTCCCCTACGATCTGCTCATACCGCCGCAGGTAGACGGCGTAGTGACGGCATCGGCACCTGGGGAGGATCTTTTCGTGTTCACCGCCGCGGTCCTCGGGGCGGCAGCGCCCCTCTTCGACGCCGACGAACGTCCGGAGACCTACTGCGGGCAGAACGCCTCCATGCCGTGCCGGCTGTTCTGGAACGTCACCCACAGCCCCGACGCGACCCGGTTCGTCGAGACGTACGACCTGGACCTGTGGACCAACCGGCTGGTGGCGATCGTCATCACGCTGGTGATCGCGCTGATCCTGCGGCGGATCGCGCACGGCATGATCACCAAGGTCACCGTGGGGATGGCCGAGGGCACCATGTCCGAGAAGCTGCGCGAGCGCACCCGCACCGTCTTCGACGGCAGCCCGGCCCTGCTCAGCGAGCGGCGGCGGCAGCGCGCGAGCACGCTGGGCTCGGTGCTGCGCAGCATCGCGTCCATCGTGATCATGGGCACCGCGATGTTCAGCGTGTTGGGTGAGCTGGGGCTCGATCTGGCCCCCGTGCTGGCCAGCGCCAGCGTGATCGGCGTCGCGGTCGGCTTCGGCGCGCAGAACATCGTCAAGGACTTCCTGGCCGGGCTGTTCATGCTGCTGGAGGACCAGTTCGGAGTGGGCGACATCGTCGACGTGGGGCCCGCCAAGGGCACCGTCGAGGCGGTCACCCTGCGCGTCACCCGCCTGCGCGACATCAACGGCGTCGTCTGGTACATGCGCAACGGCGAAATCCTGCGGCTCGGCAACGAGTCGCAGAACTGGGCCCGTGCGGTGCTGGACATCCCCGTCGACTACGGCGAGGACACCGGCAAGGTCAAGGACGTCCTCAAGGTCACCGCCGACGAGCTGGCCGCCGACCCCGCCTGGGACGAGATCGTCCTGGAGGAGCCCTCCGTGTGGGGTGTCCAGGGCCTGTCGGGGGACGCGGTGATCGTCCGAGTGGTGCTCAAGACCGCGCCGGGACGCCAGGGCGACGTCGCGCGCGAACTGCGCGAGCGGGTCAAGCACTCCTTCGACGAGGCCGGCGTCACCGTCGCCACCCCTCCCCCCGCGTGACCGTACGCCCCCTCGTCCCGGTCACGTGACCGAGACCTCAGGCGCGCGTTACCGGGCTCACATAGGGTGGGGTACACCATGGCCCAAGAAGTGACCTTCTATGAAGCGGTCGGCGGCGAAGAGACCTTCCGGCGTCTCGTCCACCGCTTCTACCAGGGTGTCGCCGAGGACCCCCTGCTGCGCCCCCTGTACCCCGAAGAGGACCTCGGTCCCGCCGAGGAGCGCCTGCGCCTGTTCCTCATCCAATACTGGGGCGGTCCCGGCACCTACAGCGCCGAACGCGGCCATCCCCGGCTGCGCATGCGGCACGTCCCGTTCAAGATCGGGACGGCGGAACGGGACGCCTGGCTGCGGCACATGCGCGACGCGCTGGACGAGCTGGCCCTGCCGGAGCGGTTGGAGACCATGCTCTGGAACTACCTGGAGATGGCCGCCCGCAGTCTGGTCAACGCCCCGGACTGACCCGCGCCCGAACCCTTTCATGACGTCCGGTTTGCCCGTTCGTCGGTAGCGTGAGGTATCTGCGACCGCCGTCACGACACGGGCCGCCGTGGTGTTCCGCCGGACGGCCCGGCAGGGAGGCAGGCGATGTTCATCCAGGTCATCCAGGGCAGGACGCACGATCGGGTGGAGCTGCGGGAGTCCCTCGACCGCTGGCGTCGGGAGCTGGCCCCGCACGCCGAGGGCTGGCTCGGCAGCACCTGCGGAGTGACCGACGAGGGCGTCTTCGTCGCCCTCGCGCGCTTCGAGTCCCGCGAGGCCGCCCGCCGCAACGACGCGCGCCACGAGCAGGGACAGTGGTGGGCCGAGACGTCCAAGCTCTTCGAGGGCGAGGTCGCCTTCCACGACTGCACGGACGTCGAGCTGGTCAGCGGAGGCGGCTCCGACCAGGCGGGCTTCGTTCAGATCATCCAGGCCCGCATCCGCGACCGGGAGGCGCTGCGCGACTTCTGGACCGAGGAGGACATGCGCGCCATGTCCGCGATCCGTCCGGACGTGCTGGGCGGGGTCTTCTGCGTCCACCCCGACGGGGGCTGCACCACCGCGATCTACTTCACCACCGAGGAGGCGGCGCGCGAGGGCGAACGCAAGGAGATGCCCCCGGAGATGCAGGCCCGCATGGAGGAGGAGATGCAGTACTACGAGGGCGAGCCGACCTTCTACGACCTGCGCGAGCCCTGGCTCTACTCCCCCTGAGTCCGCGGGCCGTGGCGCTCGGGAGGGTTAGTCCCCGGTGGGGGGCGCGTAGCGGGCGATGAAGTCGCGCTCCTCCGGGGTGAAGCGACGCATCCTGTTGCGCTCCACGTCGAAGGCCACCAGCGTGGACGTCGCGGTGGCGAAGACCTGCTCGTCGTCGCGGACCTCGTACGCCAGCTTGAACGAGGCCGCCCGCGCCTCCGTGACCCAGGTCTCCACACGGATGGGGTAGACGGTCGGCAGCAGCGGCCGCCGGTAGTCGATCTCGTGCCGGGCGATCACCATCCCCCGCACGGGCTCCTCCCCCTTGCGGACGGGGTCGCCGTGGAGCATCTCCAGCCGCGCGTCCTCGAGGTAGCCGAGGAACTTCACGTTGTTCACGTGGCCCTGTGAGTCGATGTCGCCGAACCGGATGTTGAACTCGTACACGTGCCGATATTCGGCGTGGGGCGTTTCGGTGTCCATGTCCTCGCCTGGGGGTCGCGGCAACGGTCGGCTGGGCCCGATGTTACCGGCTGGTCATCCCCGGCTCCCAGATCACGGCCATGTGGGGCCGGACACCCCTCACGTCGCATACGACGCTCTCGGAATGCGGCCGCTTGCATCATGCGGGCCCGGCACGCCCTGGGCCGCGTACGACGCCCTGCCCGCCTCATCTGGTCGCGCCCGCCGGCTGGGAGCTCGCGTCAGGGGTCCGACCGCCCCCGTCGGGCTCCGGGCCGACCACCGTGCCGGACGGGACCCTCGCCGCCGCGGCCCTCACCAGCGCGACGAACTCCTCCATGCACGGAAGGCATTGCGCGGCGTGACTGCTCAACCGCTGGATCTCCTCCTCGCGAAGCACCCCTCCCTCGGGGGCGAAGTCTCGGACGAATGAACACCGCTCCGGTGCGGACATCGATTCCCTGGTCGTCGTCTCGTGGTACGGCAGGCAGCGTCGCCTGCGGAGGAACGGGGGCCTTCGAGCCGGCCGTGCGGAGCGAGGACATCGACGATGTCGCACGACGTCACAACACTTCATCGAACCCTCTCCGACCTGCTCGAACACGCCCTTTGGTCGTTCCTTCCGAGATGTGGAGGGCCGGATTCCGGCGCACCGGATGGGTCCATTGCGACAGGCCGAGACGCCGCCTCGAAGAGAATCCACGCAACGTCGCGGTTCCGCGAATTTCTTCGACCAACCCATCCCAAAAGCACCAGAAAACCGACACGGGCCCCACGCACCCTCATCCGATTCTCGGAAAGATCCCCATATCATTCCGCACATCGGGGCACCGAATCCAATTCAAGGCATTTCCAA
This sequence comes from Thermomonospora umbrina, assembly GCF_003386555.1. Lineage (GTDB taxonomy): Bacteria > Actinomycetota > Actinomycetes > Streptosporangiales > Streptosporangiaceae > Thermomonospora > Thermomonospora umbrina. The sequence continues at coordinate 1,264,357 of NZ_QTTT01000001.1, forward strand.
GATCCTTTTGTCGCCTCGGTTCGATCGCCCCGGACGGCGGTGGGATGCCGGCCGGGAACGCGAAACGTCCGCCGACCCCGAGGGGCCGACGGACGTTCACGGAAAGGGCCGCGCCCGAGCGGGGCGCGTCAGGTCAGTCGCGGGTCAGCTTGCGGTAGGTGACCCGATGCGGGCGGGCGGCCTCCGCGCCGAGGCGCTGGACCTTGTTCTTCTCATAGTCGGCGAAGTTGCCCTCGAACCAGAACCAGTTCGAGCCCTCCTCCCACGCCAGGATGTGGGTGGCGACCCGGTCCAGGAACCACCGGTCGTGCGAGGTGATCACGGCGCAGCCGGGGAACTCCAGCAGGGCGTTCTCCAGCGAGCCGAGGGTCTCGGTGTCCAGGTCGTTGGTGGGCTCGTCCAGCAGCAGGACGTTGCCGCCCTGCTTGAGGGTCAGCGCCAGGTTGAGCCGGTTGCGCTCGCCGCCGGACAGCACGCCGGCGGGCTTCTGCTGGTCCGGGCCCTTGAAGCCGAACGCCGCCACGTACGCCCGGGAGGGCATCTCGACCTGGCCGACCTTGATGTGGTCGAGGCCGTCCGAGACCACCTGCCAGACGGTCGCCTTGGGGTCGAGGCCGCCCCGGGACTGGTCCACGTACGAGAGCTGGACGGTCTCGCCGATCTTCAGCGCGCCGGTGTCGGGCGTGTCCTCTCCCACGATCATGCGGAACAGGGTGGTCTTGCCGACGCCGTTGGGGCCGATCACGCCGACGATGCCGTTCGGGGGCAGGTTGAAGGAGATGTTCTCCATCAGCACCCGGTCGCCGAAGCCCTTGGTGAGGCCGTCGGCGGCGATCACCGTGGTGCCCAGGCGGGGGCCCGGCGGGATCTGGATCTCCTCGAAGTCCAGCTTGCGGGTCTTGGCCGCCTCGGACGCCATCTCCTCGTACCGCTCGAGACGGGCCTTGCTCTTGGTCTGCCGGGCCTTGGGGTTGGAGCGGACCCACTCCAACTCGTCCTCCAGGCGCTTCTTGCGCTTGGCGTCCTTGTTGCCCTCGACCTTGAGCCGGTCGGCCTTCTTCTCCAGGTACGTGGAGTAGTTGCCCTCGTACGGATAGCAGCGGCCCCGGTCCAGCTCCAGGATCCAGGTGGCCACGTTGTCGAGGAAGTACCGGTCGTGGGTGACGGCCAGGACGGTGCCCTCGTACTTCTCCAGGTACTGCTCCAGCCACTGCACGCTCTCGGCGTCCAGGTGGTTGGTGGGCTCGTCCAGCAGCAGCAGGTCGGGCGCCTCCAGCAACAGCTTGCACAGGGCCACCCGGCGGCGCTCGCCACCGGACAGCCTGGTCACGTCGGCGTCCGGCGGCGGGCAGCGCAGCGCGTCCATCGCCTGCTCGAGCTGGCTGTCCAGGTCCCAGGCGTTGCGGTGGTCGAGCTGCTCCTGGAGCCTGCCCATCTCCTCCATCAGCTCGTCGGAGTAGTCGGTCGCCATCTTCTCGGCGATCTCGTTGAACCGATCGAGCAGAGCCTTGGTCTCGGCGACGCCCTCCTCGACGTTGCCCAGAACGGTCTTGTCCTCGTTCAGCGGCGGCTCCTGCTGCAACATGCCCACCGAGAAACCGGGCATCAGGCGGGCCTCGCCGTTCGACGGCTGCTCCAGGCCGGCCATCATCCGCAGCAGCGTGGACTTGCCGGTCCCGTTGGGACCCAGCACGCCGATCTTCGCCCCTGGCAGGAAGTGCAGGGTGACGTCGTCGAGAACGACCTTGTCGCCGTGCGCCTTGCGCACGCGCTGCATCGTGTAGATGTACTCCGGCATGTCTTAAAGCCTATGGGGTGGCGGCCACCACTCGTCGCACGTCGCCTCCACCGACCGAATCCCGTCCATCGCTGAAGCCCCAGCTCCCCCGGTGGGCCCCTGCGTCCCCGCCCGTTGCCGGGGTCGCGGCCCGCGGGGAACGAACGGGAACGTCGCGTTCGCCTCGATCACACGCCGGGGGCCCGGGGGTCGTCGAGGGCGGGGAGGCAGACGCGGTCCCGTCCGGACTCCTTGGCGCGGTAGAGGGCGAGGTCGGCGGCGGCGAGCAGCTCGATCAGGTCTTGGCCATGGGTGCGCAGGAGGGACACGCCCACCGAGATGGTGACGCCGACCGTTCCGTCCTCCGCGGGAACGGTCAGCCGACGCACCCGACCCCGCAGCCGTTCGGCGACGCGGCACGCCTCCACCGTGTCGGCCCCGGGCAGGAGCACGACGAACTCCTCGCCGCCGAACCGGCCGACGACGTCGTAGTCGCGGAGCTGGCTGCACAGCGTGGCCGCCACCCCGATGAGGACCTGGTCGCCGACGAGGTGTCCGTGGGTGTCGTTGACGCGCTTGAAGTAGTCGATGTCGATGAGCAGGAGCGCCAGCGGCTCGTGCGTGCGGTGGGCGCGCCCCAGCTCGGTGTCCGCCTCCCGCTGCCAGGCCGCCGCGTTGAGCAGGCCGGTCTTGGCGTCGGTACGGGCGGCGGCCTGCAACTGCTGGTGCATCAGGCTCCGCTGGAGGAGGACGACCGGCGGCAGCGCCAGCAGCAGCAGCCCGAGCGACAGCGTGCTGGTGATCGCGACCACGACCCCCACGCACAGTTCGACCACGTCGAGCAGCAGACTCTCGCGGGTCCACAGCACGTCCCGCCAACGGCTCTCCGGGTTGGCCGCGTGCGCCGCGATGGCCACCAGCGCCGTGTTGAGCACCGTGAACAGGGCCGCGCACCCCACCGCCACGGGAACGCCGGGATAGACGTCGATCACCCAGAGGGGGGCGCCGTCCAACGGCTCGGGCACCACGAAGTGAAAGATGGTGGAGGCGCACGCCCCGGCCAGCCCGAACGCCGAGGCGACCAGCACGCGTCGATACAGCAGGGTCCGCCGCACCCGGAACTGCAACAGCGCCTGCATCGGAATCGGCACCAACAGCGCGTACACCGGGGGCAGCAGCAACGCCACCGGCAGCCACCAGGCCGACAGGAGGTCCCGCGCCACCCCGGCGGGCATGCCGAGCCGTCGGGAGACCTCGATGCACACCACACCACAGGCCAGCAGCGCGCCGAAGGTGAGCACTTCCTCCGCCCGGACGGGGGTCCGGACGAGCCCGTCGACGGTCAGCGCCACATAGAGCACGACGACCGCGACCACGTAGACCGCCAGCAACGAAGGCCGCACGAGCCAGCGCCAGGTCCGGACCGCCAGCTCCCCTCGACCCTCGGCGGACGACTGCACTGCCGTCATCCTTCCCCCTAATACATCACGTTGTGTAACACGATAGTTGCAACGTGTGCGACGCGGGCCCGAAACCGAAACTTCCTCAGCGGCGCCTTCCCCACCCCCATCCCACCGCACCCCGAACCCGCCGGCACCCCACCAACACACCGCCGCACCCGACCCCCCGCGACGAAGGAGGGGCCACGGCGAACAAGAGAGCGGCACGGACCAGAAGTCGCACTAACCAGGGATCGGCATGGACGAGGTCGCCGCGCGGACGATCGATCCACCCGGAAGAGCGGCTGTGCGTATCAGGGAGCCGCACGAACGGGGACGCCCTGCGCGGGGAGGCCATGCGGACGGGGAGGCCCTGCGGACGAAGGATGGCTGCGACGCGGGAACGCCCGGACGAGGGGGCGGTACGAACGAGGGCCCACGTGAACCAGAGAGCGGCAGCGACGGCAAGGCGCCCAAACCAGGGAGCCGCCCAACAGGGAGCCGCGAAAAGCAGGGCCCGCACGAACAGGGAGCCGCGCAAGCTTGAAGTGGCGCAAACCAGGAAGTGGCGTGGACGCGGGGCCAACCGACGGGAAGCCACGAGGACGAGGAATGGCGCGGACGAAGGAGTGGCGTGAAGGAGGAGGCCGCGCGGACAAGGGAATCACGCAGACGAGGGAGCGGCGCGGAACAGGGACCACGCGAACAGGGGAGCGGCACGGAGGACGGACCACGCGAACACGGGCGCACGGACGGGGAGGCCGCGCGAACGAGGAGTCGCGCGAACGAGCGAACCGCCCGGACGACGGGGCGGCACGGACAAGGACGGCACGGACAAGGGACCGCCCGAACGAGGAGGCCGCGAGGAGGGGGCCGCGTGAACCTGGGAGCGGCACAGACGAGGCCACCGCGCGGACGAACGATCCACCCGGAAGAAGGGCCGCGCGAATCAGTGAGCGGCACGGACAGGCAGCCGCACGGACACGGACGCCATGCGCACGGTGACGGCGGGCGGACGAGGAGGCGAGGAGGACGGGGAGGAGAGGAGGCGGGGCGGCGGACGCGGGGATGGCGGCGACGCGGGAACCCGCTAGGTGAAGGGCGGTGTGGATGAGGAGATGGTCCGGACGACGGATGGCGTGGGACGTGAGGGTGGCGTGGATGCGGGGGTGGGTGGGGCGAGGTGCTGCGGGGGGCACCTCGCCCGTTGGGTCAGGCGGCTTGGGGTTGGAGGGTGAAGGGGTCGTGGTCTTCGTTGGTCGTGAGGGGTGCGTCCGTGGGGTCCGTGGGGTCGGGAGACGGGTGGCCGTTCGGGTGGGGGGTGGTCGGGTCGGTGTCGGACTCGTCGGCGGTCAGGGACCACTGGTCGGTGAACTCGCGGGCCTCCTGGCGGTCCTCCTCGGTCATGGTGCCGCGTTGGACGCGGCGGAACTGGGCGCTGCCTCGGCTGAGGTCGTGGCCGACCGTGGTGGCCTCGACGTCGGCGGAGAAGCGGAGTCGTCCGTCCTTGACGTACTCCCTGAGTCTGAGGCGGCCGGTGACGACGACGGGTTCGCCGCGTTTCATGTCGCTGGCGTTGACGTTCTCGGCGAGGGAGCGCCAGCAGTTGACGGTGAGGAACATCGACTCCAGGTCCTGCCACTGACCCGACCGGCGGTCGTAGCGGCGCGGCGTGCAGCCGACCCGCAGGGCCAGGAAGGGCGTGCCGTTGGCCGTCATGGTGAAGAAGGGGTCCTGGGCGAGCCAGCCGATGACAGTGATCTGCGCCTCGTTCATGATCGTTCCTCCGTTGGGGTTCACGCTCGTACGACCACCACGGTGGCGGAACGCGTGGCACGGAGAGAAGCGGTGCGTCGAGTTGTGGATAACCGGACGATAGGCCCAGGCGGCCGCCGCACATGGGCGTACACGCCGCCACCCGGGCCCCGGCCATCGGCGCGCGGGAAAGGGGTGCCGCCCGGCCGGTGGCGTCTCGGTTCCGGGCGGGCCGGCAGGTCAGGACGCGTTCGTTCCCGTGGCATGACATCGGTTCACGTGAGGCCGTCCCGCCTCACCGCGAGGGCCCGGGGCGTGGTGCGGGAGTGTCGTTCACTGCGGCGAGCCGACCCGCCGGAGGGGCGGCGTCGGAGGGGGCGGTGATGTGGACGTGCCCGTGGTGCCGGGCGTCGTGGTCGGGCGGTGGGGTCAGGGCTGGTGGCCCAGGAGTTCGTCGGCGGTGTTGCGGAAGCCGGCGTAGACCTGGAGCTCGTCGGCGACCGGGTGGAGGACCTTCTGCTCGGTGACCTCGGTGATGCGTTCGCGCATGTGGAAGGTCATCTTCTCGCCGTGCCGGGCCGAGGACAGGGCCACGACGTTCCGGCAGGCCGAGGAGGTCAGGGCGCCCATGCCCAGGACGCAGGCCAGCAGGATGCCCACGTACGGGATGAGGCCGGGCTCGTCGATCAGTTCGGGGGCGTTGGTGCTGACCTTGAAGACGCCGTAGGCGATCAGGAGGCCGATCCAGGCGATCGACAGGGCGGTGACCAGGACGAGGAAGTACTGCCAGGTCTTGACCAGCCACCACCAGCGCGGCACCTGGTTGAAGGCGGGCAGGGCGTCCTTGAGGGAGTCGCCGAGGGCCTCGGGGAGTTCGGCGGCGTGGGAACGGCCGGCGGCGCGGACCGAGCGGGCCCACGCCTCCGGGAGGTCCTTGGTGACGGCGTCGGTGATGCCGTGCAGGGCGTTGTCGACGTCGCCCTGCTGGGCGCCGACGGGGCCGGTGAAGGCGCCGCGCAGCTCCTCGCGCAGCTCGGTGAGGCGCATCTTGCGGAGGGGGTCGCTGCGCAGGCGGGCGACGATCCGGGCGATGGGCCAGCCGACGTAGTCGCCGGCGCGCAGCTCGTACGCGCTCTCCATCGCCTCGGCGACGGCGGGGGCGCCCGCGGCGTCGGTCAGGGCCTCGATCAGATCGGCGGCGCGGCGCTCGTCGATGGCGGACGGCGGTTCGCCGCCGGCGCGGTGGTCGGCGAAGCGGACCACCAGCTTGTCGATGTCGGCGACGAGTCGTTCGGTACGGGCCCGGCGGGCGGCGACGGAGTCGACCAGCACCTCGCGCATGCCGTCGACGCCGCCGGGGGCCACCGTGGAGGTGGTCAGGATGCGGGGGGCGGCCAGGCCCTCGGCCTCCAGGAGACGGCGCAGGTCGGAGACGCAGTCGTCGACCTCCTCCGGCTGGAGGCGGTCGATCTGGTTGAGGACGATCAGCGTCACGCCGGCGTGCCGGGCGAACGGGACGATGTAGTTGCGGTGCAGGGCGGCGTCGGCGTACTTCTGCGGGTCGACCACCCACACCAGCAGGTCCGCCACGGTGACGAACTTGTCGACCTCGGCGCGGTGCACGGCCTGGATGGAGTCGTGGTCGGGCAGGTCCAGCAGCACCAGGCCCTGCAGCGACCCGGACTCCGGACGGCCGGTCTCCTCGGGCTCCAGGGCGCTGGCGCGGGCGTAGCGGTGCCGCTTGTCGACGTCCAGCCAGTCGAGCAGCGGCCCGGCGCCGTCCAGCCCCCACACGCACGCGTGCGCCTTGGACGTCATGGGGCGGCGGACGCCCACCGGGGACAGGTCGAGGCCGCAGATCGCGTTGAACAGGGAGGACTTGCCGCTGCCGGTGCCGCCGGCCAGGGTGACGACGGTGTGCTCGCCGGACAGCCGCAGCCGCTCCCCCGCGCGGGTGAGCAGCGCGGAGGTCTCGTCCAGCAGGGCCGCGTCGATCCGTCCGGTGCCGAGCTCGACGAGCCGCTGGAGGCCGTCCAGCCGGGTCGCCAGGGTCCGGGCCGCGGCGGGCCGGCTCTCCTGATCGGCGGCGGCCGGCTCTGCGGCGACCGCCGGAGTGGTCGTGGTCATGTGTTCCTCTTGAGCGTGGAGAACCCCGCCGTCGGGCGGGGGAGGGAGCGCGGCGCGATGCCCCGCAGCAAACTTCCGGCTGCACCGGCGGCCATATGACCGGCCATGCGAGAATCGTACGCACGGTCCTCGCCACCGGGCCGGCGGAGCGGCGAAACGCCTGCGTGGCCGGTATGTGACCTCAACGGGAACCCTCCCGGACGGGGAAGTCGGCGATGGAGCGGGACTCCCCCTGCCTAGGGGGAGGCTGTGGACCGGTTCAACCGCCGACCTCTCTCGAGGCGCACGGCCGCTCGACCGGCACGCGGCGTGGGGGTGTGCGGGGCTGCTCGCCATGGTGGGGTGTCGATGTCATCGGGCGACCTCGAGGTTGTAGGTGGCCTGGTAGAGCTGGACGGCGGCGGTCTCGTCGGGGATGCCGGCCGCGTCGAGGGCCTGGCCGTAGCGGATGGCCTCCTCGTCGAACAGCATGCCGATCCGGCTGCGCAGGTCGGCACGGGCCTTGGCGCCCATGCCGCGCAGCGACTCGGCGCCGAACAGCGCCTTGAGCAGCCGCTGGGGAACGGCGCTGGTGCCGCCCTCGACCGCGACGTCGGCGGTCCCGTAGCCGAGCAGGCCGATCATCAGCACGAGGGACAGGGCCTCCTCGTCGAACGACACGAGCTTGGAGACCGTTCGCTTGGTGACGCCCTCGGTGCGGACCAGCTCCAGGACGTGGTCCTGCCAGGAGCTGACGGCCCGGGTGACGCGCCGGGACAGCTCCGGGGAGACCCCGCCGAGGGACCCGGCGGGCCCGGCGAGCAACTGGCCTCCGGCGGGGTGCGCGCCCCAGCGGGCCAGCACCTCCTCGCCCGCGTGCTCGGCGGCCGCCATGATCAGCGACTCCAGCCCGGCGCGCAGCGCGCTCTTGAGGGCCCGCAGCCGGGTGGGGTTGCGGCGGCGGCGGTTGCTCTTGCGACCCGACCGGGGACGCTGGACGCGCAGCGAGCGCAGCAGGTCGCCGGTGCCCGCGAAGTCCTGCCAGCGGGCCAGCACCTCGCCGCGCAGCAGTGAGCCGTTGCGGGTGGCCTCGTCCAGCTCGGCCATCGCGGTGGCGTACGCCGCCTCGACCTCCTCGCGCAGCACGGTACGGACCTCGACCTGGGCCTCGACCTGCTTGGCCAGCTCGGGAACGCGGGTGCGGAAGCTGTCGAGGACGCCGCCGAACGTGTCGCGGATGACCTGGGAGCGGCGGTCGTGGTTCTCCGCCAGCTCCAGCAGCCAGGAGCGGACCTCCTCGGCGGCCTCGTCGGGCAGCCGGCTCTGCTCGATCCGGGTCTCGGGGATGGTGAAGCGGCGGGCGTCGCCGACCCCGTTCACCTCGAGCATCTCGGCGAAGTGGTCGACGACCTCGGACCCGGCCCCCTGCGGCACCCGGGACAGGACGACGCCGAGGCTGGCGCCCTGCTCCTTGGCGCGCTGGAGCATCTGCCACACCTGGGCGTCGGCGTAGCGCGCCGACGTGGTGACGCACAGCCACAGGTCGGCGGCGGCCATCAGCTTGGTGGCGAACTCGTAGTGGTCCTCGAAGACGGAGTCGAAGTCCGGGCTGTCCAGCAGCGCCAGCCCCTCGGGGAGCTGGTCGCTGCCGATGATGACGAGCTGGTCGCCGGCGATGGCGTCGGGGGCGGGCCCCGGCACCCGGCCCATGTCGGGCAGCAGCGGACCCTTGAGGAACCAGTCGGCGTGGTCGGGGTGGCAGACCAGGATGGGGCTGCTGGTGGTGGGTCGCAGCACGCCGGTCGCGCTGACCCGGGCCCCGACCAGCGTGTTGACCAGCGTGGACTTGCCCGCGCCGGTGGAGCCGCCGAGGACCACCAGCATGGGGGCGCTCTTGCCGCGGATCCGGGGCAGCACGTAGTCGTCGAGCTGACTCTTGATCTCCGACTGGGCGGCGCGGGCGTCCTCGACGCCGGGCACGTCCAGCACGAACCTGACCTCGCTCACCTGGTCGCGCAGCTCGGTCAGCACACGGGCCAGGTCGACCTCGCGCTCGGGATCGTCGGTCATACCGATGACCGACGCCCCTTGGGGCGACCCTCCCGACCCCGAGCCCGCGTCGGGCCCGGCGCCCGGGCCTGGCCCGAGGCTCCCGCCGTCGAGGGCCTCACCGCCACCGGCGCCGGCATCGCGGCGGCCGCTCTCGTGGCGGCCGGAGGTCTCTCGGCGTCCGACACCGGCATCGTGACCCGCGGTCTCGCCCGGGTCGGCCGTCTCGCGGCCCGGCACCTCACCGTGGCCCGCGTCGCGGCCGGCGCTCTCATCGCGGCCGGCCGCCTCGCCCTGGCCGCCGCCCACGGGGCCGGGGGCCTCGTCCTGGCCGGTGGCCTCGGGGGTTTCCGCATCGTGGCCGGCGGTCTCGTCCCGGCCGGTCTCGGCGTCGTGGCCCTCGGAACCGCCGGCACCTTCGCCGGTGCCCGCGTCCGCGGCGGCGGCCTCGGCGGCCTCGCTCTGGGGCTCGGTGGCGTCGGGGGGCCCGGTGGGCCGGTCGGTGCGCGCCTCGTCGGCGCCCTCACCGGGGCCCGGGCCGTCGTTGCGCCGGCCGTCGTGGACCGCGCTCTGATCTGCTGGGGATGTCACGGAGCCCGCCCCATATCTCCATGCTGATCTGCCGGTGAGGCCACGGAGCCCGTTCCGCCGGCCAGGTAGTCCGCTCGTACCATGTCGATCTCTCGCGCCACGTCCACCACGTCGCCCACGACGACGATCGCCGGTGGCCGTACGCCGCCGGCCGCCATCTCGTCCACCACCGTCCCGAGCGTCGCGGTGAGCGTCCGCTGATCCGGAAGGGTACCGTCCTGAACGACCGCGACGGGCGTATCAGGCGACCGACCATAGCGCATCAGGGTGTCGGCGATGAGACTCATCCGTTCCACCGCCATGAGCAGCACCAACGTTCCGTGCGCCCGGCCGAGGCCCTCCCAGTCGACGGTGGAGGAGGGGTGGTCGGGGGCCACGTGCGCCGAGATCACGTGGAACTCCTGGGCGACGCCGCGGTGGGTGACCGGGATGCCCGCGGCCGACGGGACCGCGACGGCGCTGGTGATGCCGGGGACCACGGTGACCGGGATGCCGTGGCGGGCGCAGTGCAGCACCTCTTCGGCGCCGCGACCGAACACGAACGGGTCGCCGCCCTTGAGCCGGACCACGAACCGACCGGCCCGGGCGTGTTCGACGAGGTGGTCGTTGATGCGGTCCTGGGTGACGGTGCGGCCGTAGGGGATCTTGGCGGCGTCGATGACCTCGACGTCGGCGGGCAGCTCGTCCAGCAGCAGCCGGGGGGCCAGCCGGTCGGTGACCACCACGTCGGCCTGGGCCAGCAGTTGCCGCCCCCGCACGGTGATCAGGTCGGGGTCGCCGGGACCGCCGCCGACCAGGGCCACCCCGGTCGGCTTCGTCCGGGAGTGGCGGGCCCCGCCCAGCGGCACCAGGGTGGCGTCGCGCAGGCCGTCGACGACGGCGTCGCGGATCCCGGCGGCGCGGCGGGGGTCGCCCCCGGCCAGGACGCCGACGGTGGTCTCCCCCACCTGTCCGCTCGCCGGCGTCCAGGCGTCGGACGCCTCGGCGTCGTCGGCGCGCACGCACCAGATCCTGGCGGCCTCGGCGTCGGCGGCCACCGCCGCGTTCACCTTGGGGTCGTCGGTGACGGCCTGAACGAGCCAGGCGCCGTCGAGGTCGCCCCCGCGGTAGGGCCGCCGCTCCCAGGAGAACCGGCCGGCGGCGATCAGATCGTCCAGGGAGGGGGTCACCTCCGGGGCGATCAGCGACACGTCGGCACCGGCCGCCAGCAGGGCGGGGACACGGCGCTGGGCGACCCGGCCGCCGCCCACGACGACGACGCGGCGCCCGCGCAGGCGCAGGCCAAGAAGGTACGGCGGCACGGTGCTCTCTCGCTCGGGACGGTCTGGACGGTCGGGGTAAGAGGTGACGGGCATGTCTGTTTGTCGACCAAAGGTACTCGGGTTCACGGGTGGATGGAGAGTGGTCGATCCCAGTCGATAGCCGAGCGTGACACTTAGCTCCCACTCTTGTCGCTGACGCCCGCCGAGTCGAACGTGGCGACCTCGTGGAGGACGCGCACGGCGCTCTGCACCAGGGGCAGCGCCAGCAGCGCGCCGGTCCCCTCGCCGAGTCGCAGTTCGAGGTCGACCAGCGGGCGTAGTCCCAGGTGTTCCACGGTAGCGGCGTGTCCCGGCTCGACCGAACGGTGACCCGCGACACAGGCCCCGAGGGCCTCCGGGGCCAGCGCCACCGCGGCCAGCGCGGCGGCCCCGGCGATCACCCCGTCGAGCACCACGGGCACCCGGCAGGCCGCCGCGCCGAGGATGAACCCGGCCAGCGCCGCGTGCTCCAGCCCCCCGACCGCCGCCAGCACCTCCAGGGGTCCCGCCGGGGACGCGACGGCGGGCGACGGCGGAACGGCTTGGGGCGGAACGGCCGGCGAAGGGTCGCAGGCGCCGCCGGGTGCCGAGGCGGCCGGTGCGGGGAGCAGGCCGTGGTGGGCGAGGGCCGTGCGGACGACCTCGATCTTGTGCTGGTGGGTGGCGTCGTCGATGCCGGTGCCCCGGCCGGTGACCTCTTCCGGGGGGAGGCCGGTGAAGGCGGCGATCAGGGCGGCGGAGGCGGTGGTGTTGGCGATGCCCATGTCGCCGGTGATCAGGCAGCGGTTGCCGGCGGCGACCAGGTCGCGGGCGACCTCGATGCCGGTCTCGACGGCCCGGCGGACCTGGTCGGGGGTCATGGCGGGGGCGACGGTCATGTCGGCGGTGCCGGGGGCGATCTTGCGGGGCAGCAGTCCGGGGGCCGGGGCGAGCGGGGCGGCGACGCCGACGTCGACGACGGTGACCTCGGCGCCGACCTGGGCGGCGAACGCGTTGACGACGGCCCCGCCGGCCAGGAAGTTGGCCACCATCTGGGCCGTCACCTCCTGCGGCCACGGGGAGACGCCCCGGGCGTGGACCCCGTGGTCGGCGGCGAAGATCGCGACGGCGGCGGGTTCGGGGAGCGGGGGCGGGCACCCCCCGGCCAGACCGGCGAGGCGTACGGACAGGTCCTCGAGGACGCCGAGGGCGCCGGGCGGCTTGGTCAGACGGGACTGGAGGTCGCGCGTGTCGCGCATGGCGGCCTCGTCCGGCGGGCGGATGGCGGCGATCGTCTCGTCGATCAGATCCACGGGTACCTCTCCTGGCAGGCCGCGGCGGCCGTAGGACTCCTGGTGGACGGCCCAGGCCAGCGGGCGGCGGCGCGCCCAGCCGGTCAGGGCGAGTTGGGGGGCGGGCGGGAACTCGGCGACGTGCCCCACGCAGAGGTAGGCGACGACCTCGACGTGATCGGGGAGGCCCAGTTCGGCGGCCAGCTCCCGTTCGTCGAAGAAGCTGACCCAGCCGACGCCGAGGTTCTCGGCGCGGGCGGCCAGCCAGAGGTTCTGCACGGCGCAGGCCACCGAGTAGGGGGCGGTGCGGGGCTGGGAGTGGCGGCCCAGCGGGGTGCGTCCGCCCCTCGTGGGGTCGCAGGTGACGGCGATGTTGACCGGGGCCTCGCGGATCGCCTCCACCTTGAGCCCGTCGAACCGGTCGCGACGGGCCGCCGACAGGGTGCGGACGTACGCCTGCCGCTGGGTCTCGGCGAGGGCGCGCACGCGGTCGCGCCGGTCGGGGTCGCGGATGATCAGGAAGTCCCAGGGCTGGGTGAGGCCGACCGAGGGGGCCTGGTGGGCGGCCTGGAGGACGCGGGTGAGGACGGCGTCGTCCACCGGGTCGGGGAGGAAGCCGTCGCGGATGTCGCGCCGTTCACCGATCACCCGATAGAGCGACTCAGCGTCCCAGGTCATCCAGTGCCTCCAGCAGGGTGTCGTTGGCGGCCCGGTCCCGGACGGCGATCCGCAGCCAGTCGGGCCCGAGCCCTGGGAACGTGTCGCCGCGCCGTACCGCGTAGCCCCGTTCGCGCAGGCGTTCTCGCAGGTCGAGGGCATCGGGCGTCCGGACGCACAGGAACGAGGCGCGGGCCCCGGGGACGGCGATGAGGCCGCGCAGGGCCAGCTCGCCGGCCAGCCGGTCGCGTTCGACGCCCAGCGCGGCGGCCCAGGCGCCGGCCTCGGCCAGGGCGGCCGGCTCGCAGCACGCCTCGATCGCGACCAGCGCCGGTGTGGACACCGCCCACAGCGGCTGGGCCTCGGACAGGGCGGTGATCAGCGGCGGCGGGGCGAGGACGTATCCGGCGCGGAGCCCCGCCAACGCCCAGGTCTTGGTGAGGCTCCGCAGCACGACCAGGCCCGGCGCGGAGACGCCGGCGAGGGTCTCCGGTTCGCCGGGGACGCAGTCCATGAACGCCTCGTCCACCACGACGGTGCGGCCGGGCCGGGCGCAGACGTCGAGGATCTCGGCGGCGGAGTGCAGCACCGAGGTGGGGTTGGTGGGGTTGCCGATCATGACGAGGTCGGCGTCCGGCGGGATCCGGCCGGGGTCCAGCTTGAAGTCGCCGTCCAGCACGACCCGTTCGACGGGGTGGCCCGCCGCCCGCAGCGCCGCCTCCGGCTCGGTGAACTGCGGGTGGACGACGACGGCGCGCCGGGGCGTCAACGCGCGGGCCAGCAGGACGAACGCCTCGGCGGCCCCGGCGGTCGGCAGCACCTCGTCCGGCGTCCGACCGTGCCTGCGGGCGACCGCGTGCCGGGCGCGGGCGGGGTCGGGGTAGCGCGCCAGGTCCTCGATCGAACGGCGCAGCCGCCGGGCCAGCCAGTCGGGCGGGGCGACGCCGCGCACGTTCACGGCGAAGTCCACGAGCCCGTCCCCCACCTCGGCGTCCCCGTGGTGCCGCAGGTCGGGGTCGGTGGGCATGGCCGCACCCGCCGCCTCCACGACCGCACCACCGGCGTTACCGGGACGACGCGGGTCGGGACCGTCAGTGGGCATGGCCGTGGCCGTGCCCGTGGCCCGGGTCGTCGGGGTGATGGTGGGGCGTCTGGGGTGCGCCGACGCGTTCCTCGAAGCCGGGCATGGCGATCCGGTAGACGCAGGTGTCGCAGTTCATCCGAATGTCCCCGACGAGCGCCTCCTCGTACCGTTCGAGGACCACGTCGGCGAGGCCGTCGCAGTCGCCGATCACGTCGGCGCAGCGGACGTCCAGGTCGGGGTGCTCGGCGGCGTACGCCCGCGCCTCGTCGGCCACTCGGTCGGGCAGCACGCCGGGGAACAGGAAGTACGGCAGGACGACGACGCGGCGGGCCCCGAGGAGGCGGCAGCGCTCCAGTCCGTCGGCCACGCTCGGCCGGGCCAGCGACACGAACGCGGGCTCGACCGTCGACAGCCCCTCCTCGCGCCCCTCCCAGAACAGGCGGGCCACCTTGTGGACCTCGGAGTTGGCGTCCGGGTCGGTGGAGCCGCGCCCCACCAGTAGGACGGCCGCCTCCTCCTCCGGCGGCAGGACGGCCCGTAGGCGCTCCTCCAGCAGGGCGAGGAGGGTGGGGTGCGGGCCCAGCGGGCGGCCGTAGGTGTACGACAGACCGGGGTGCCGGACCTGTTCGCGGGCCATCGCGCCGGGGATGTCGCCCTTGCCGTGCCCGGCCGCCACGAGGACGATCGGGACGGCGGCGATCCGGCGGTGCCCGCGCCCCCACAGTTCGGCGACGGCCTCGGTCAGGGGCGGCGGGGACAGCTCGATGAACCCGCCCGCGACGTCCACCGGCAGGCGGCCGCGCAGGCGTTCCACGAACTTGCCGAACTCGGCGACCCCGTCGTCATCGCGGGTCCCATGGCCCACCAGCAGCAGCGGCGGCTTCACATCGCTCCTTGCGACTCGTGGTACAGCAGGGCGTTGACGGCGGCGGCCGCCACGGCGGACCCGCCCTTCTCGGAGACGTTGCTGACCTGGGGCAGCCCGCTCTCGCGCAGCGCCTGCTTGGACTCGGCGGCCCCGACGAAGCCGACCGGCAGCCCGACGACCAGCGCGGGCGCGACGTTCAGCTTGATGACCTCCTCCAGCGCGGTGGGGGCGCAGCCGACGACCCAGACCGCGCCCGGCCCGACCTCGGAGTACGAGAGCCGGACGGCGGCGGCGGACCGAGTGATGCCGGCGGCCTTGGCCATCCGGGCGGTGGCGGGGTCGCCGATGTGGCAGAGCGTCTCGCGCGCGGTGATCCCGGCGGCGACCATGCCCACGTCGGTCACCACCGGCGCGCCGGACCGCAGCGCGGCCCAGCCCCGCAGCAGGTCGGCCTCGTCGGTGACCAGGTCGATCGCGTACTCCAGGTCGGCGCTGGCATGGATCACCCGTTCGGCCACCGCCCGCCACAGCGGGGGCATCGGCGACAGGTCGACGCGGGATCGCAGGATCTCGTACGACCTCACCTCGATGGGGTGCGGCTCACGCGACGTCATCGTTCTCCTTGCCGGGCCTCGGCGGAATCGACGACGTCGATGGCGTCCACCGGGCAGATCTCCACACATTCCAGACAGCCGGTGCAGCGGTCGGCCAGCACCAGCAGGGGGTCGCCGTGCGGGCGGATCGCGTGCTCCGGACAGGTCAGCAGGCAGGCGCCGCAGCCCTGGCAGCGGTCGGTGACCTCCGCGATCAGGCCCATCGATACCCCCTGGGGGTGACGAATCGCCCGGCGACCCTCCGGCTGCGGCCGGACCCGACCAGGACCACGGTGAACATGTCGACCGCCGCCGGGTCCATCTCCCCGAGCGTGGTGATCGTCAGCGCCTCGTCCGGGCGGCCCGCGTTGCGGACGAACCCGACGGGGGTCTCGGCGGGCCGGTGGGCGGCCAGGATCGCCAGCGCCTTGGGGAGCTGCCAGTCGCGGGCCCTGCTGCGCGGGTTGTAGAAGCAGACGGTGAAGTCGCCCTCGGCCGCCGCGCGGACCCGCCGCTCGATGGCCTCCCACGGGGTGTGCAGGTCCGACAGCGAGACGTACGCGTGATCGTGGCCGAGCGGAGCGCCGAGCAGGTTGGACGCGGCGATCGCGGCGGTGATGCCGGGCACGCCCTCCACCTCGATGTCGTCCCCGGCGAACTCCAGCGCGGGGCTCGCCATGGCGTAGATCCCGGCGTCCCCGGAGCCGATCAGCGCGACCGCGTGACCCGCCTGAGCCTCCTGAACGGCGGCGCGGGCGCGGGCCTCCTCCTGGCCGAGCCCGCTCTCCACCACCCGGGTGCCGGGGCGCAGCAGGTCGCGGATCTGGTCGACGTACTGGTCCAGGCCCACCACCACCGAGGCCCGCTGCAACGCGGTGACGGCGCGCGGGGTGAGCAGGTCGCGCGCGCCGGGGCCGAGCCCGATGATCGCCAGCCGGCCCTTGGGGACGAGCCGCGCGACGGCCACGGTCGTGTTGGCCGTCTTGCGCTTCTCGACCACCAGCGCGGCGGCCTTGCCGTGGGAACGGGCGGTGTGCAGCGCGGCGGCCTCGGCGACGCTGGGCGTCCCGACCTCGGCGCGCACCGTCTCGGACGGATTGGGCACGTCCACGGCGGCCAGCACGGATGCCGGGTGGGTCACGACGTCCCAACCCCGTTCCCGGGCCGCCGCGAGGATGCCCTCCTCGTCGGCCTTGAGGTCGACGGTCGCCACACAGCGCACCGACGCCGGCGACAGCCCCGCCTCGCGCAGCGCCGCGTCGATCAGCCCGCCGACCTCCTCCGCGGACACACCCCGCGCCGACCCGACCCCGACGACCAGCGACGGCGGCCGATACACCAGTTCCCCGACGGCGGGCGGGGGTGGTGTGAGGAGGTCGGTGATGTGGATCGTCAGGGCGGCGTCGGCGTCGGGGCCGACGTTCGGTGGGAGGGGTGGGAGGGGCCAGCCGGTGGCGCCGGTGAGGCGGACGGGCTCGCGGGAGAGGACGGCGGTGCCGGTACGGGCGAGCATGTCCGGATTGTCCACCGAGAAGCCCAGGTCCGCACCGTAAGAATCCAGTGCCGTGAGGCCGGCCCGGTCGCTCGCCGTGGTGATGACGGGCTCGCAGCCCAGGGTCCCGGACAGGCGGTGGGCGAGCGTGTTGCCGCCGTGGTGGCCGCCGAGGACGGGCACCGCGTACCGCAGGGACTCGTCCACGCAGACCACAGCGGGGTCCTCGGTCTTGTGGCCCAGCAGGGGGGCCAGGACGCGGACGGCGGCGCCGACGGCCAGGAACGCGACGATCGTGTCGCAGCCCTCCCAGGCCGCGCGCAGTCCGTCGGCGGGCCCGTTCTCCGTGAAGAGGCGGACCTCGTCCGGCCATGCCTCGGCCAGCGCGGCGGCGGAGGCCCGTCCCGCCGCCGTCGCGGCGACGACCCCGATCATCGGCCGACCTCCGAGGGCCCGGCGGGACCGCCAGGAACGGACACCCGGTCCGCAACGCGTACGCCCGCTCCGTCCCGCCGCGCCTCGGCCGGTACCACTGCACCGATCATGTGTCACCCTCCGGAAGCCGTGCCAGGATCTGGGGGCGGCGGCTCGGGCCGGCGGCCCGCGCGGGCGGGGGCACGGCGTCCCGCTCGCCCCACACGACGAAGACGGGGTTGGCGGCGGCCAGCCGGTGGACGTCCCCGGGCAGCGGGGACAGGCGGCTGGCCTGCAACTGGACGGCGTGGGCGGTCAGCCCCTCGGCGGCGAGCGCGTCCAGGGTGGGGCGGACCCGTTCCATGGCGGCCAGCGCCACCACGACGCCGCGCAGGGCGCGGGAGGCGCAGGCGCGGACGACCTCCGGGCCGCCGCCGCCGACGAACACGGCGTCGGGATCCGGGAGATGCTCCAGGACGGCCGGGGCCTCACCGCGCGAGACCGCGACGCGGACGCCGTGGGCGCGGACGTTGGCCCGGATCCGTTCGCAGGACTCCTGGTCGCGTTCGACGGCGATGGCGGCGGCCCCGAACCGGGCGCACTCGATGGCCACCGAGCCGCTGCCCGCGCCGATGTCCCAGATCAGGTCGCCGACGCGCGGCCCCAGCCTGGCCAGCGCCAACGCCCGGACCTCCGCCTTGGTGACCACGGAGTTGCGGTGCTCGAAGGCGTCCTCGGGCAGCGCCCACGAGGAGGGACCGGGGCGCGCTCCGGCGATCCAGCCGCGTTCGCCCACGGCACGGCCGTCGTCCAGGACGAGGACGACGTTGGGTTCGTGCCAGGAACGGGTGGTGGCCTCGGCGGGACGGCAGCGGGTGACGCGCTCGTTCGGGCCCCCGAGGTCCTCGCAGACGACGAACGACCGGGGGCTCTGCGGGAACAGCGCGCGGCCCAGCTCGGCGGGCCCGGCCCCGGGCGCGGTGAGCACGGCGACCTTGGGATGAGCGCGGCAGGCGTTCACGGCCCGGCGCAGGTCCCGGCCGTGGGCGGACACCACCAGGGCGTCGTCCCAGCTCAGCCCCGCGCGGGCGAACGCGCGGGCGACCGACGACAGCGCGGGCAGCACCTCCGGCTCATGCCCGCGTGAACGCAACGCCCGGACGATGCCGAAGAACCCGGGGTCCCCGCTGGCCAGCACGACGACGTCACCGTCCGCACCGTCGACGGCGTCCAGGGCCTGCGCGACGTCGCCCATCACGACCGTGCGCGCGCCCGCCGGAACGGGGACCGCCGCCAGGTGCCGGGCACCGCCCACCACGAGGGCCGCGCCCGCCAGCCGTTCGGCGGCCGGCGGCGGGGGCGGCGACCCGTCGTACCCGACCACCGTGATCATCGGGCCAGCCGCCCGTACATGCCGACCATCCGCTCGCCCGTGAAGTCCACGAGGACGACCTGCGCGGCCAGTTCGCCGCCGGCCTCCTCGGCGCAGAAGCGCTCCAGCACCCCGGCGACGCGGCGGCACAGCTCACGGCCGCAGGGACCGAGCAGCCCGGCCCTCTCCCACAGCTCATAGGCGTGCCGGGCGGTGTTGGCGACGGCGACCTCGGCGGCCAGCTCGGGCGTGCCGCCCATGTCCGTGGTGATCTCGCCGAGCAGCTCGGTGGACACCCGGGACCGCGTGTAGTGGGTCATCAGGATCCCGGAGGCCAGCTTGGTCAGCTTGCCGGCCATGCCGACGAACACGACCTGCCGCAGACCGTGCTCGACGGCCCTGCGCAGCGCCGCGCCGGTGAAGTCGCCCACCTCGACGAAGCACACGTCGGGCAGCTTGGGCAGCATCTTCATGGCGCCCTTCTCGGTGCGCCCGCCGGTGCACAGCACCAGCGTGGACTCGCCCTGCGCGGCCATCACCGACACGGCCTGCTCGACACTGGCGCGCCAGGAGGCGGTGGAGAACGGGCGCACGATGCCGGTGGTGCCGAGGATGGAGATGCCGCCGAGGATGCCCAGCCGCTTGTTGGTGGTCTTGCGGGCCATCCGTTCGCCGTCGGGCACCGAGATGACCACGCGGACGCCGCGTCCGCTCTCGGGGTCGGCGGGCGCCCCGGCGTCCTCGGGGGCCGCGTCGAGGTCGTCGCCGAGGAGCGCCTCGGCGACGGCATGGGTGATCATGCGGCGGGGCACGGGGTTGATGGCGGGGCCGCCCGGCTCCAGGCCCAGGCCGGGCTTGGTGACGACGCCGACACCCTCGCCGCCGTCCAGCTCGATGCCGGGCGTGTCCGACCAGGACACCCGGGCGGTGATGTGCGCGCCGTGGGTGACGTCGGGGTCGTCGCCCGCGTCCTTCACCACGACGGCGCGGGCCCGCTCACCCTCCAGGGCGCTGTCCTCGACCTTGAACGTCACCCGGTTGCCGGACGGCAGCGCGATCTGGACATGGTCGGCGGGCTCCCCGGTGCGCAGCAGCGCGGTGGCGGCCTTGGCGGCGGCGGACGCGCACGCACCGGTCGTCCAGCCGGTCCGCAGGGCCCGCTGCCGCACCTTCATCGTGCGCGGCAGGTCGGGCTCGCGCAGCTCGGGCTCTTCGGCCGTCATGGCCGCGAAGCCTTGCGCAGCTCCGCGCGGGCCGTCCGGTCGGCACGCCGGAAGCCGTGGAAGTGGCCCGGGTGGTACAGGTGGGACCGGGTGCCGTCGGCCGACAGCGCGGGTCCGACCAGCACCAGCGTGTGCTTCCACAGCTTGTGCGCCTTGACGGTGTCGGCCAGCTCGCCGAGCGTGCAGCGGACGATCAGCTCGTCCGGCCAGGTGCACTGGTAGGCGACCACGCAGGGGGTGTCCTCCGGATAGCCGCCCTCGATCAGCTCGTCCTGAAGCTGCCCGGAGCGGGCCGCCGACAGGAACAGCGCCATCGTGGTGCCGTGCCGGGCGAACTCGCGGACCTCCTCGCCCTGCGGCATCGGCGTCTTGCCGCCGCCGAGCCGGGTCAGGATGACCGACTGCGCGACCTCCGGGATCGTCAGCTCCCGCTCGACCGCCGCCGCGACCGCGCTGAAGCTGGACACCCCGGGGATCACCTCGGTGGCCAGGCCCATCGAACGGCACCGGTCGAGCTGCTCCTGGAGCGCCCCCCACAGGGCGGGGTCGCCGGAGTGGATGCGCGCCACGGTCAGCCCCTCGGCCAGCGCCCGCTCGTAGTACGGCAGGACGCCCTCCATGGGGAGCTGCGCCGAGTCGACGATCTCGGCGTCCTCCCGGGCGTGCTCCAGGACGTCGGGGTGGACGAGGCTCGCGGCCCAGATGACCACGTCCGCGTCGGCGATGGCCTTCGCCGCACGGAACGTCAGCAGGTCCGCCGCGCCCGGCCCGGCCCCGACGAAGACGACCTTTCCGTTGCTCACAGCTTGCCTCCTCGGGCGGTACGGGGGCTGGGGGCGATCAGCGTGGACAGATAGGGGATCGGCCCGGCGAGGTCGCCGGCGGGCCGGACGTC
This sequence comes from Thermomonospora umbrina, assembly GCF_003386555.1. GTDB lineage: Bacteria > Actinomycetota > Actinomycetes > Streptosporangiales > Streptosporangiaceae > Thermomonospora > Thermomonospora umbrina. Next base: position 1,285,244 of record NZ_QTTT01000001.1, read on the forward strand.
CTCGCCCGGCAAACCGAGACGGGCCCCGTAGACGGCGTGGTCCAACCGCCCGGCGTCCTTGAGTGCCTCGGCGACCTCGTCGGCCACGGCGCCGAACTTATAGGCCACCACGGTGTCGCACGACGCCAGGGCCGCCTTGAACGGCGCGACGCCCCCGGTCAGCGGCACGAGGCCGAGCGACTCCGCGCCCTCGGTCAGCACCGTGCCGGAACGGGCCGCCAGATCCTGCATCGCGGTGACACCCGGCACGGTCTCCACCGTGACGCCGGGGCGACGGTCGCGGACGGTCTGGGCCAGGTAGGTGAAGGTCGAGTACACGTTGGGGTCACCGATGGTGGCGAACGCGACCGTGCCGGCCCCCTCCTCGAAGGCGCGCACGACCCGGTCGGCGGCCCCGTCCCAGGCGGCGGCCCGGCGCGCGGTCACCCCGCCCCGGTCGTTCAGCGCGAACACGACCCGTTCGGCCTTGTCGGTGTACTCGCGGACGACGGACTCGGCCCGTCCCGGCTCGTCCAAGGCCATCACCGGGACGAGGGTCAGGTCGGCCTCCCGCAGGATCCGCACCGCCTTGACCGTCACCAGCTCCGGGTCGCCCGGCCCGACCCCGATCCCCACCAGCCTCACTGGACTCCCCCTCTGCTCGCCATCGCCTCGACGAGGCGTCCCGCCGCCGCGGGGGCCCCGGCCCAGTGCAGGTGCAGGTACGACGCGAGGCAACGTCCCCGGACGAAGCCCTCACGGCGCGAACCCTTGGGTTTCACGGCCCACTGCCACGCCGCCGTCCCTCCGTCGGCCGCCTCGACGGCCGTCCGGTGGAACTCGTGGCCGTTCAGCCGCTCCCCGGTACGGGCGACGACCGAGTCGGCCACGGCGACGGCGGACCGGTAGCCCAAGGTCAGCCGCGAGGTCATGGTGGCGGTCGCGTCCAACACCCCGCACATCGGGGCCCCGTCCAACTCCCGCACCAGGTAGAGCAGCCCGGCGCACTCGGCGTACACGGGCGCGCCCGAGACCACCAGGTCACGGATCCGCTCGCGGAGCGGCTCGTTGGCCGACAGTTCGGCGGCGTACATCTCGGGGAACCCACCGCCGATCACCAACCCCCGCGTCCCCTCCGGCAGCCCCTCGTCGCGCAGCGGATCGAACCGAACGACCTCGGCGCCGGCCGCCTCCAGCAGCTCCACGTTCTCGGCGTACCCGAACGTGAACGCCGCGCCCCCCGCCACCGCCACCACCGGCCGCCCACCGGCGCTCCCGAACGACCCGCCGCGTTCCGCGACCCGACCGTCATCCGCTCCGGGTGACGCGTCCAGGCCGTGCCCGACCCCGCCTCGCGGCGGAACGCCGACACCACGCCCACCACCGGGCGACGCGACCGAACCTCGCTGCGCTCCGACCTCGCCCCCCGGCGACGCGTTCGGAACGGCGGCCGGGTCCCACGGGGACGCGGTGAGCGCGGGGGCCGTACGGGCGAGGGCGAGGAGGGCGTCCAGGTCGCAGCCCTCGGTGATGAGGGCCCCCAGGCGTTCGACGGTGGTCACGGCGGCGGCGCTGCGTTCGGCGGCGGGGATCAGGCCCAGGTGGCGGGACGGGGTGGCCACGTCGTCGCGGCGGCGCAGGACGCCGAGCACCGGCAGGGACAGCTCCTCGATCGCGGTCCGGCAGAGGTGCTCGTGGCCGTCGGAGCCGATCCGGTTGAGGATCACGCCGCCGATGCGGACGTCGCCGAACGTCCGGAAGCCGTGCACGGTCGCGGCCACCGAGCGGCCCGCCGCCGAGGCGTCCACGACGAGGACGACGGGGGCGTCCAGCAGCCGGGACACGTGGGCGGTCGAGGCGAAGTCGCCCTCCCCGGACACCCCGTCGTACAGGCCCATCACGCCCTCGACCACCGCCACGTCGGCATCGGCCGCGCCATGCCGGAACAACGGCACGACCGCCTCCTCGCCCACCAGGAACGGGTCGAGGTTGCGACCGGGACGGCCGGTGGCCAGCGCGTGGTAGCCGGGGTCGATGTAGTCGGGCCCCACCTTGTGCGGGGAGACCTTCAGGCCGCGCGCCGCGAACGCCGCCATCAGCCCGGTCGCCACGGTGGTCTTGCCCGCCCCCGAGGAGGGGGCGGCGACGACCAGGCGGGGTGTCACCACTCGATGCCCTTCTGGCCCTTCTGGCCGGCGTCCATCGGGTGCTTGACCTTGCCCATCTCGGTGACCAGGTCGGCCAGTCCCAACAGGTCGGGATGGGCGTCCCGGCCGGTGATCACGATGTGCTGGGAGCCGGGGCGGGCGGCCAGCGTCGCCACCACGTCGGCGACGTCGATCCAGCCCCACTTGATCGGGTAGGTGAACTCGTCGAGCACGTACAGCCGGTAGGTCTCGGCGGCCAGATCGCGCTTGATCTGCTCCCAGCCCTCGCGGGCGTCGGCGGCGTGGTCCTCCTCGCTGCCGGGCCGCTGGATCCACGACCAGCCCTCGCCCATCTTGTTCCAGCTCACCGTGCCGCCCTCGCCGGACTCGCCGAGGACCTTCAGCGCGGTCTCCTCGCCGATCCGCCACTTGGCGGACTTCACGAACTGGAACACCCCGATCGGCCAGCCCTGGTTCCAGGCGCGCAGCGCGAGCCCGAACGCGGCGGTCGACTTGCCCTTGCCCTGCCCGGTGTGGACGATCACCAGCGGCCGGTTGCGGCGCTGCCTGGTGGTGAGCCCGTCGTCGGGCACCTGCTCCGGCCTGCCCTGTGGCATGTCGGTCCTCCCCGTCAGGCCGCGGTACGGACGTCGCGGACGATCCGCGTCAGGCCGTCCACGGCGAGTTCCTCCAACCGGACCGCCTGCGCGTCCAGCGACACCGCCAGGCGGGCCGCCAGGCCGAGGCGGACGGGCCCCGACTCGCAGTCCACCACCACCGCGGCGACGTCCCTGAGCAGGGCGGCGGCGCGGGCGGGGTCGGGGCCGTGGGTGGCGCGGCCGTCGGTCACCGTCACCAGCAGCGGACGGCGGGCCGGGTCGCGCAGCCGCTCGATCCGCAGCACCTCGGCGGCGCGCAGCAGGCCGGCCGACAGCGGGGTGCGGCCCCCGGTCGGCAGTTGCTCCAGCCTGCGCGCACCGGCCTCGACCGACGACGTCGGCGGCAGCACCAGCTCGGCGGACGCGCCCCGGAACGTGATCAGCCCGACCTTGTCGCGGCGCTGGTAGGCGTCCGTCAGCAGGCTGAGCACCGCGCCCTTGACGGCGCGCATCCGCTGCCGGGCCGCCATCGAGCCGCTGGCGTCCACGACGAACAGCACGAGGTTGCCCTCGCGCCCGTCGCGGACGGTCTCGCGGACGTCGTCGGACGTGATGACCAGGCCCGCGCCGGTGCGACCGCGGGCCCGCTGGTGCGGCGCGGCGGCGCGCAGGGTCGCCATCAGGTGGACGCCGCTCGTGCCCGGCCGCGCGCCCGACACCCTGCCGTACGGGGTGCGGGCCTTGGAGCGCCGGCCGGGAGCGCCCGTGCCGACACCCGGGACGGTGAACAGCCGGGGCCGATAAGCGGCGTCGGCGGGTGCGGGCGTCGACTCGTTCCGGCCCTGCCCGCTCTGCTCGCCCTGCTCTCCGGAGGGGGGACGTTCGTCGGTCGGGGAGGTCGACGCGTCGCCCGGCTCGGCGGGCCCGTCGCCAGGGGCCCCGCCTCCGGAGGGGCCGCCGCCGCCCGGGTCGTCGTCGGGGTCCTCATCGTGCCGGCCGTGCTCGTCGAGGGCCTGCTCGAGCTTGTCGTGGTCGAGCCCGGGCGCGTCGAACGGGTCGCGGCGGCGGCGGTGCGGCAGCGCCAGCCGGGCCGCCTGTCGGACGTCCTCGGCGGTCACCGTGTCGCGGTCGTGCCAGGCGGCGAGCGCGATGGCGGCCCGCGCGGTGACCAGGTCGGCGCGCAGCCCGTCCACCTCGAACGCGGCGCACACGGCGGTGATCTGCCGCAGCGCCGCGTCGGTCAGCACGACGCCGGGCAGCCGTTCCCGGGCGGCGGCGATGCGCCCGGCCAACGCGGTCTCGGCGGCGACCCACTCGGCGACGAAACCCTCCGGGTCGTCCTCGAACCGCAGCCTGCGCCGGACGACCTCCGCGCGCTCGTCGGGGTCACGGGTGGCGGCGACCTCGACGGTCAGCCCGAACCGGTCGAGCAACTGCGGGCGCAGCTCGCCCTCCTCCGGGTTCATCGTGCCGACCAGCAGGAACCGTGCCGCGTGCCGGACGGAGACGCCCTCGCGCTCGACGTAGGAGCGACCCATGGCGGCGGCGTCCAGCAGCAGGTCGACGAGATGGTCGTGGAGGAGGTTGACCTCGTCCACGTACAGGACGCCCCGGTGCGCGGCGGCCAGCAGACCGGGCTCGAACGCCTTGACCCCCTCGGTGAGGGCCCGTTCGATGTCCAGCGACCCGGTGAGCCGATCCTCGGAGGCCCCGACGGGCAGCTCCACCAGCCGCGCCGGGCGACCGGTGCCGGCGGCGTCCGGCGCGTGCGGGCCGTCGGGGCAGGCGGGGTCGGGAACGACCGGATCGCAGGAGAACCGGCATCCGGCGACGACGTCGACCGGGGGGAGCAGCGCGGCGAGCGCGCGGACGATCGTGGACTTCGCGGTGCCCTTCTCGCCGCGCACGAGCACTCCCCCTACGCCCGGCGAGACGGCGTTGATGAGGAGGGCGAGCTTGAGGTCGTCCAGTCCGGCGACCGCGGAGAAGGGGTAGCGGGGGGCGCTCATGGCGCCCCGCGGAAGTATGCGGCCATGCGTCAGCGGTCCTTCCTCGGGTGTCCACGCCCGTGGCGGTCGTCAGGAGCCGACGGCCGGCGTTCCTGGCTCCCGGCACGGGGCGCGCACAGCGCCGACCTGCCGGTCACAGTTGCGGGACAGCCCCGGATTCGCACCGGGTTCCACCGCGTCCGTCGCCTGCACAGGATGACACACCGCCCGACATGCCCCAAGTCACGGAGGGGTGACACCGCTCCCGCGACCTGCGTCGGCGGACCCCGGGCGACGTCGGTCGACCCGGCCGTCGGCTACCCCAGCTCGTCGCCGGGGTCGAACGGGGCCGGGACGCCGAGGCCCTTCTCGTCCGGCGGCAGGACGAACCAGACCGCCTTGCCGGGTGCCCCGTCGCCGCAGCGGGAGCGTTCCCGCGACGTCCCCCAGCGCCCGCCGGACAGCTCCCGGACGATGCTCAGCCCGCGACCGCAGTCGCCGGAGGTCCAGGAGTAGCCGGGCAGTCGGGTGTCGCCCAGCCGATCGAAGATCGCGCAGCGCAGCTCGGGGGCGCCGGCGTCCTCCTTTCGGGCGGCGTCCGGGGCGTCCGCGCCGTCGTGGAGATAGAGCCACAGCTCGTACGGGCCCCGGTCGCCGGCGTGCTGGAAGGCGTTGGTGGCCAGCTCGCTGACCATGAGCCGGGCGTCCGCGATGAGATCGGCGGAGGCGCCGAGCGCCTCCAACGCCTGGGCCAGCGTCACCCGGGCCTCCCGTACGCCGCCGGGCCCGCCCGGCAGCTCCCAGGCCCAGCCCGGAGGGCGCCGCCCGGCGGCGTCGTCCGTGGGGGCGGCGGCCTGGTCGGTGGTCTCGGGTGGGGTCTGCACGGGGGTCGCCTCCAACTGCGTCGACATCGTCACGCTCGGTCCCCGATTGGTCACTGGCACCCCAGGGTCTCGTGTGATTCTCACCACCGCAACTCTCTTGGAGAGATTCCGGTAGCGGGCTTGTCGTTCTCGTTGTGCGGTGCGTTCCGAAACACCACACTTGCGAGCCATGACCTACCGCCCCACCGTCCGCGGGCGTCGGCTGGCGCGGGAACTGCGCCGCCTGCGCGACGAGGAGAAGCTGACCCTGCAGGACGTCGCGGACCGGCTCGGCTGGTCGCGGGCGACGGTCTCCCGGCTCGAGACCGGGCAGACCCGACCCCGGCCCGGCGACGTCGCCGACATCCTCGACCTGTACGGGGTGCCCAGCCCGGAGCGCGACGCCCTCATCGCGCTGGCCCGGCAGGCCGGTCAGCGCGGCTGGTGGACGGCGTACGCCGACGTGTTCACCGGCAGCTACGTCGCGCTGGAGGACGAGGCGTCGGAGATCCGCTCGTGGGACGCGCAGCTCATCCACGGGCTGCTGCAGACCGAGGCGTACTCCCGCGCCGTGATCACCGCGGGCCGGCTGCTGCCCACCCCCGAGGACGTCGAGCGCCGCATCGACGCCCGCAAGGCCCGGCAGGCGCTGCTCGATCGGGAGAACGCGCCGCACCTCCACATCGTGTTCGACGAGGCGGTGCTGCGCCGTCCGATCGGCGGTCCCGAGGTGATGCGGGACCAAATGTTCTGGTTGGCCGACATGGCGAGGCGGCCAAAGGTTACCCTTCGTGTGCTGCCGTACACGGCCGGCGCTCATGCCGGGCTTGACGGCAGATTCACGATCCTGTCGTTTCCCAATCCGGCCGACCCGGATATCGCCTATGTAGAGGGGACCATGGGCGATGTCTACCTGGAGAGCACGGTGGAGACCGGTCAGCACGGGACGAGATTCGACCGGATCGTGAAGGCAGCCCTTTCACCGGAGGAATCCGCGCACCTCCTCACAGAGGCAGCGAAGGAGTAGATACGGGCCGTGAATGTCCATCCCCCCATCCAGATCACGACGGAACTGTCCCGCGCCGCATGGCGCAAGTCCTCCCACAGCGGCAGCGGCGACCAGTGCGTGGAGGTCGCCGCGTTGCGCGGCGGTCACCGCGCCCTGCGCGACTCCAAGGATCCGCAGGGCCCCGCGCTGCTGCTGAGCCCCGCCGGTTGGCGGGACCTGCTCGGGGACGTCGGCGCACGCTGACCCCCCGCCGCTGACGGACGCCTCCGGCGGTCCGCGCACCTCACCTTCCCAGGCACCGGAACGTTCCGGGGTCGCGGTGCGCCATGGCCGACCGGGGGCGTTCGCGGGTCCGCCGAACGCCGTACGCGACGACGCCCCCTTCCGGCATGTCGGAAGGGGGCGTCGTCGCGTCGTCGTGTCGCTAGGCGGCCAGCACCGTCGACGCGGACGGCAGCGGCGGTCGGGCGGCGAGGGCGGCCACGCCCGTCGGGGTCGCCGGGCTCTCGACGGCGTGCTCGGGACGGGCGGCGAGCCCGAGGAGGGCGGCGTGGGCGGGGCGCTCGACGTCGTCGAAGGGCTCGGGGTGCTCGTCCGGATAGGCGTTCGTCATCAGGCCGGCGTACTCGGTGAGCCAGGGCTCGATGAGCGTGCGCTCGGCGGGACCGTGCAGCGCGGCGTGCGCGATGTGGGACGAGAGGTGGGACGAGAGGTGGGACGAGAGGTGGGACGAGGTGTGGGACGTGCCGTTCGGCTCGATCATGGTCGCTGCCCCCTTTCCGTGTCGCCGGTCGCGGGCCGCCGGGAGGCGCGGCGCGAACCGGCTCGAGGGGTTCCTTCCCCCTGTTCACATCAAGCTATCCAGCCCCACTGACATTCCCTTCGAACAGAAAGTCGACGTGGATCCTCGGCCGAACGGCGGATCCGGGGGCGCTCCGGCCGGCCGTACCCTCGGGGCCATGAGCACGGGCCCGATCGACGGCTCCGGCGGCGGGATGTCGGCGCCGGACCGGTTCCCCTCCTGCGGCGGGGTCCTCGTCCGGGTGTCGGCGCGTCCGTTCCCCGTGGCCCGCCCGGTGGAGGCCCCGGCTGCTCGGGCTGCGGGCCGGACCGACGACGGGATCGCCGGGGGGCCGTTCGTCTCGTCGTCCACGGTGAAGGCCCGTCCGGCCGGCGTCCGGCGCGAGCCGTCAGAGATCGCCGCCCGGGCGTGGGAGTCGGGGACGGTCCGGTGACGCTGCCCGTGCTGTGGGCCCTGACGGTCGTCGGCTGGCTGGTGGCGGCCGCCGGGCTGGCCCGCGGGCTGACCGGCCGGGCGCGCACCGCGTCGCTCGCCGCGCACGGCGTGACCCCTTTCGGGGTGCTGCTGCTGTGCTCGATGCTGGGCTACGGGTCGTTCTTCGCGGTGATCGCCATGGCGGCGCAGTGGTGGGCGCTGACGCTGGTCACCCTGTTCCGGCCGGAACGACTCGCCGACCCCGTCGGAGGCGATACCGTCCGACCGACGGCCCGGCTGACGGTGTGGCTCGTGGTGGCGACGGCGCTGGCCTGCGGGCTCTCGGCACTGATCGTCTGAGTCGGGTGTGCGCCACCGGGCCGCAGCACGGGTCAAAAGTACGTAGCATCTGGTGGAAAGGGCCGCAAAGACCCCCCGGGAGGTGGCCGAATGCCGTGTGCCTTGTGCGGCGACATCATCCCCACGGAGGTCGCCCGCTGCCCGGCCTGCGGCGCCTGGGCCCGGCGGCGCGACTTCCGTGCGATCGGCGTCGCGGTGTTCATGCTGCTCGGGTTCAACGCCTTCATCGCGCTGGGCTCGGGCATCAGCCTGCTGCGCCTCGAACGCCCGCTGGACGGGCTGACCCGCGACGACTACGACGCCACGACCACCGCCCGGACGCTGGCCCCGTACGCCGACGTGTTCACCATCTCCGCCGTGCTGGCCGGGATCACCGGGGTGCTGTACCTGGCCTGGCTTTGGCGCGCCGCAAGACAGGCGTCCGGGCCCCGGCCCTATCACCGGGGCTGGGTACTGCTCGGCTGGGTGGTGCCGGTGGTCAACCTGTGGCTGCCGCCGCGGATCGTCCACGACCTGTGGGTCAGCAGCGGCCGGTTCAGCCCGGCGGGCCGGCACGCGGTGGGCGGTGTGGTGGCCGCCTGGTGGGGCAGCGTGCTGGCGGCCATCGGGCTGGCCCAGGCGTTCCCGAGCGGCGCGGCCAGCCTGGCCGAGGCCAGGTTCAGCGTGCATCTGGGGGTCGCGGCGGCGGCCTGCCAGGCGCTGGCCGCCGCCCTGTGCATGGTGACCGTCTTCCAGATCACCCGCCTCCAGATCGAGCGCCCCCTAGCCGCCTGAGGACCCTCCACTGGCGTGCCACAGCCGGCGGGGCGGGCGTTTGACGCCGCCCCCCGCCGGGCCGACGTCGGCGTACGGGGACAGCTCGAACCCGTTGGCGTAGACGAGGGCGCGACCGCCTCGGCGGGGGCCGTTCGGGCCGGGGCGGGCCACCATCGCCCGGTGGACGGCCTCGATGCCGCCCCGCCGCCACTCCTCGTGCAGCCGGGGCAGATCCCAGCAGTCCGTGCCGTTCAGCGACACGGCCCGGCCCCCGGCGCGGCGCAGCCTGCCGCGGACGATCAGCAGCCACGAGCCGAAGACGGTGGCCGCGCAACGGTCCTGCACCGACTCGAAGAAGGTGGCGTCGACCGGGCCGGTCGCGTCGTCGACGGTGGCGAAGATGACCCGCTGCCCCGACCGCACCGCCGGGGTCTGGGTGGCGACCTTCACCCCGGCGACCAGGACCTCCGCCCCGGCGGGCAGGGCCCGGGCGTCGCGCAGGTCGCGGGCGCGGACCACGCCGAGCGCCGCGAGCAGGTCGTCGTAGAAGCCGAGCACGTGCCGGCTGACGTCCATGCCGAGGATCTCCAGCTCGGCCTCGACCATCTCGGCGGGCGTCATCGGCGGCAGTTCGCCCGCCGGGATCGTCTCCGGACCGCCCTCCGGTGCGTCGAACGCGAGCTGGCCCTCGACCCCCGTGCGGGCGCCGGCGCGGCGGGTGCGGGCGGCCCGGTCGAGCGCCCCCACCTGGCACAGCAGATCGCGGCGGGAACGGTGACCGGACCCGAGGTCGTGCAGCGCGTCGAACGCGCCGACCAGGACGAGCCGCTCGGCCACCGGGCGCGACACGTGCGCCCGCCACCAGAAGTCGCCCAGGGACGCGTACGGGCGCTGCTCGACGATCCGGTCGACCTCGGCCTCGCTGATGCCCTTGACCTCGTTCAACGCCACCCGGATGCCCTGCGGGGGCGGGGTGTCGCGCGCGGTGGAGCCGCCCGCCGACAGCGGCTCGGCGTGCCAGACGGCCCCCGAGCGGTTGACGTCCAGCGGGAGGATCGGCACCCCGAAGTGCCGGGCGTCGTCGAGGATCGCCCGCTTGGGGTACATGCCGGGGTCGTGGGTCAACACCCCCGCGTAGAACGCCGCCGGGTGGTGCCGCTTGAGCCACGCCGACTGGTAGGTCGGCAGGGCGAACGACGCGGCGTGGGCCTTGCAGAAGCCGAACGCGCCGAACGCCGACAGGGTGCTCCAGACCCGTTCGACGGCGGCCTCGTCGTAGCCCCGGGCCAGGGCGTGCTCGCGGAACCAGGCCGCGACCTCCACCTGGCCCCGCTCGTCGCCCAGCCGCCGCCGGGCCGCCTCGGCGTCCGACAGGCCGCAGCCGGTCATCCGGTCGATGATCCGCAGCACCTGCTCGTGGAAGACCACCACGCCGCCGCTCTCCTCCAGGATGTCGGCGAGGTCGGGATGCGGAGGGGCCGGCGTGCCCTCCCCGTGCCGGGCCCGGAGGAACGGGGAGATCATGTCGGAGTTGACCGGGCCGGGCCGGAACAGCGAGATGTCGATGACCAGGTCGCCCAGGTCGCGGGGCAGCAGCTTGGCGACCAGCTCCCGCTGGCCCGGGGACTCGATCTGGAAGCAGCCCAGCGTCCGCGCCTCGCGGATCATCGCGTAGGTGGGCTCGTCGTCGCGGGGCACCGCCTCCAGGTCGACCTCGCCGCCGCCGGTGCGGGCGATCTCGGTCACCGCGTGGGCCATCGCCGACTGCATCCGCACGCCGAGCACGTCCAGCTTGAGCATTCCCATGGCCTCGACGTCGTCCTTGTCGAACTGGCTCATCGGGAAGCCCGCCAGGCTGCGCTCGACCGGGCTGCGGTCACGGAGCAGGGCGTCCGACAGCAGCACCCCGCACGGGTGCATGGCGATGTGCCGGGGCAGCCCGTCGAGGCGCTCGGCGATGCGGAACAGCCCGGACAACCGCGCCTGACCGAGGTTGCTCTGCCGCAGCTCCGGCAGGTCGTCCAGGGCCGCCCGGATCTGCCGCGCCCGGATGTGCGGGAACGCCTTGGCGATGGCGTCGATCTCGTACGGGGGCAGGCCCACGGCGTTGCCCACGTCGCGGATCGCGCTGCGCGCCCGGTAGGTCTCCATCATCGAGACGCAGGCCACCCGCTCCTCGCCGTACCGGTCGAAGATCGCCCGGTACGCCTCCAGTCGGCGGGCGGACTCCACGTCCAGGTCGATGTCGGGCAGGCCCTTGCGGCCGTCGGACAGGAACCGCTCCATGACCAGGTCGTGCTCCAGCGGATTCAGGTCGCCGATGCCGAGCAGATGGTTGACCAGGCAGCCGGCGCCGGAGCCGCGGATGGCGCAGCGGATGCCCAGCGACCGGATCAGCCCGGCGGCCTCGGCGACCACCAGGAAGTAGGCGGCCAGGCCCTTGCGCTCGATGATCCCCAGCTCGTGCTCCAGCCGGTCGCGGGCCCGCGCCGACCCGGACAGGCCCCGCCGGACCAGCCCCGCCGCGCAGCGCGCCACCAGCTCGGCGTGCGGGGCGCGGCCGGCCTCGGTGGACGGCTCGGGGAGGTGCGCCCGGCCCATGCCGAGGTCGGCGACCGGGTCGATCGCGCACCGCTCCCCCAGCCCTCGAGTCCGCTCCATCAGCTCGCGGACGGCGGCCCGGTCGGGTCCGCAGACGCGCTCGGCGACACGCCACATCTCCTCGGCGGACGCGAGGTGGGCGCGCCCGGTGGTGTCCTCCAGGTGGCGGCGGTGCAGGGGGACGAGCTTGCGCGCCGCGTCGAGCACCTGCGCGGCGGTGACGTCGGCGCGGTCGAGGTAGCGGACGGCGTTGGTCAGCACCGCCGGGACGCCCGACCGGCCCGCCAGCTCCAGCATCCGGGCCGCCCGGGCGGTGTCGCCCCGGCCCCGGTGGTCGACGATCTCGATGACGACCTCGGCCCGTTCCCGCCAGCCCGCCAACAGCCGTTCGGCCAGGTCGTGGCGGCGCTCGGCGACCGCCCGGCCCACGTCGGAGCCGGGCCCGAGCAGCACCACGAGCCCTTCGGAACGTTCCGCCAGCATCTCCGGCCCGACCAGCGGGACACCTCGCTCGCCCGACAGATGGGCGTCGGTCACCAGCCTGCACAGCGAGCCCCAGCCCCCGCCGCCGGCGGCCAGCACCACCGCCCGGCCCCCCGACCCACCGCCCGCGACCGTCGCGGCACCGCCGGAACCCCCCGGCCGGCCGCCACCGCCCCCGGCCATCGTGAGACCACCGCCGGAACGCCCAGACCACTCGCCGCCGGCCCCCTCGGCCATCGTGAGACCGCCTCCGGCGGCGGCGCCTCCTGCAGGGAGACCACCGGCGCGCGCCGACCGTCCGCCGCTGGAGCGACCCGGGCGCTCCGCGTCCCGGACGCCCGTACCGCGCCCGGCGACCCCGGGACGCCGGCCGGCCGAGAGACCGCCGTCGGTGCCCCGTCCGGCCGCGCCGTCGCCCTCGGAACACGCGAAGGCCGTGAAGGCGAGGTCGGCGCCGAGGATCGGGGTGATGCCGGCGGCGCGGCAGGCCACGACGTGCTTGACCGCCCCGTACAGGCCGTCGCGGTCGGTCAGCGCCAGCAGGTCCATCCCCAGCTCGACGGCGCGCTCGGCGAGGGCGCGCGGCGGGGCGACGCCGTACCTCAGGGAGAACGACGACGCGACGTGGAGATGCGGAACGATGCCCACCTCAGTCCCAGATCCGGGAGAGCGTCCAGGCGTTGCCATCGGGCTCGTGGCGGAGCTCGTACACCGCGACCTCCCCGTCGGGGGACGCCTCAACCCTCCAGAACTCCCGTTCGCCGGGGTTCTCCCAGGAGGGGTCGCCGGTGCGCTGCTCGCGCCACCAGTCCCGCGTGGTGACCCAGTGCTCCAGCACCCGCCGCACTCGGTGGACGCGCCCGCGCCACACGAACTTGACCGGCCTGCCGCCGGTCACCGTGACCTCGATCGGCTCCCCGAAAAAGCGCGCCATTCCGCTTCCCCCGCCTTCGAGGCCGCGCCCGCCGACACCCGGGTCCGGGGCGTCTCACCTGCGCGGCCTCATAGATCTCCACGAGCGCCGCGCGGGGGAAGGCGCGCGACACTCTTCGAACATACGTTCGGTGGCAGTCTAGGAAGCCCGCACTCGGGGTGGCAAACGCGAAGCCCGTCCCACAACCGGGACAAAGGGAGGGTAAAGGGGTGTGTCAGGGCCCGATCAGCCCAACAGGCGGGCGATCTGGTCCGCGGCGTGGGCGGGCTGCGTGACATCGCCCATACCGCCGCCGGCCCACAGGTAGTACCAGCCGTCGTTCACCGGCATGGCGACCACCATCACCTGCCGCCGGGACACCGGGTTGGCCACGTGCAGCACGGACTCGCCCGGCCCGGCCAGCCGCCAGCTCAGCCCGCGGCCCTCGATCTCGTACGCCAGCGCGGCGAGATGATGCCGCCGCGCGTCGCCGATCTCCCGCGACCCGACCACCGTCATCGCCGCTCGGCCGTCTCGCCGGCCTGAGCAGCCGACCTCCACTGGCGCACTGCGGCACACGGTGACATTCGGCAACCCCGCCTCAAGGATGACCCGCTCAATCCCGGTCCAGTCGATCAACCGGTTCCTCATTGGACAATAGCGGGTTCGATCACGTGTTTTCGTCGTAACGAGGACGCCCGCGCCACCATGCCGGTTCCCCGCCGGTTCAGGCCGCCCCGGTAGGCACCGGACGAAGCGGGGCCGAACGGGAGAACCCTCCCTTCCGGAACCGCCCCGTCCACCGGGTCGGCCGTTCCCCTCGACGCTACCGGCCGGGCTCGGGCAGGTAACCCCGAATCCACCGCTCCAGCTCGCCGAACACCTGGTCGCGGGCCCTCTTGGCGGACAGCACCAGGTCGTGCAGCCCACCGTCGATCCGCACCAGCGTGACGTGCGGACCGAGCCGGGGCGCCCAGCGGGCCATGTGCTCCACGTCCAGCACGGCGTCGGCGTTGGAGAGGTCGGCGACCCCCGGCCGACGCCTCACGCTCTGGGTCGACGCCATCACCAGCACCGGCACGTCGATCGCCAGCCCGGCGCGCAGCCTGGCCTGGCCCCGTCGGATCGCCGCCAGCCACGCCGCCCGCACCCCGAAGCCGGTCGGCGGCTTCCACCGCAGGTCGAACTCCCACTCGCCCTCGTGGTCGCGGTGCAGGCTGCGGGCGTACCGGCCGGACGTGGGGGCGGGCAGCTTCGCCTTGGGCCGCACCCCGCGCAGCGCCCGGGCCAGCACGTCCCCGGCGATCCGCAGCGGCGCGGGCTCGTTGATGTCCAGGAACGGGCTGTTGAGGAACAGCCCGTCGACCAGGCCCCGGCCCTTCACCCGGTCGGCCCACAGCGCGGTGGTCAGCCCGCCGGTGGAGTGCGCGTTGACCAGCAGCACGTCATGGCCGTCGTCCTCCCGGATGATCCGGACGGCCTCGTCGATCTCCGCGAAGTACTCGGTCAGGCTCTCCACATAGTTGGGCGTCTGGTGGGACAGCAGCGACCGCCCGTACTTGCGCAGGTCGAGCGCGTAGAAGTCGAACCCCAGGTCCACATAGAAGTCGGCCAGGTGCTTCTGGAAGAAGTAGTCGACGAAGCCGTGCACGTACAGCACCGCCCGCCGGGACGGATCGGTGGCCCTCCGCCGTACGAGGGTCGCCACGACCTCGCCCTCGGAGTCCTCCCCCATCGGCAGCACGATCGCCTCATACCCCGGGCCCAGCACGTCCACGGTCACGTCCATGGCCTCTCCTTCCGCAGCGTGCTCGCCAGCGTAGCCAGGACGCGATCACTCCTTGACGACGGCGACCGGGAAGGAGTCGGAACCGGTGCCGTCCTCGGCGACGAGGACGTAGCGGTCACCGTGGGAGTACAGCGCCACCGCCGAACTCAGCCAGCGGAACCGGGTGGTGCCCAGATAGGTCTTCGCGCCGTCGCGCATCGACAGGGCCGTCAGGTCGGGCGAGCGGGGCCCGTCGGTGAGGACCAGCACCCTGGACGGCTCCACGTGGACGGCCTCGATGTCCTCGAGGGGCGTCGACCACAGCCGTCGGCCGTCGGTCAGCCCGTACACCCTGATCTCGCTGCGGCCCCCCGCGCCGGACGCCCGGGCGACGAGCCGGTCGCCGAGGACCATCAGCGGGTCGAGCGGCGCGACCTCGAACAGGGAGGAGCCGCTCGTCAGACGCCAGGGGCCGTCCTCCACCTCGATGGTGGCCCGGGTCCGGCCGGCGTCGTCGAAGGACAGGACCGCGTCGATGCCGCGCTTCCCGCCCTCGTGGACCCGGGCGACGGCCGGCGCGGCCGACAGCAACGTGATGTCGGCGGACGAACTCCGCAGGGGCGCCGGCGTCTCCCAGCGGGACCGGCCGGTCGTGACGTCCACGGCGACGATCTTCTGCGGTGTCACGGGACAGCGCAGCTCGGCCAGCACCGCCGTGGAGCCGCCGATGACGCCGTCGAACTCGCAGTTCTTCCCGGCCGGGCGCGTCCACCGGTCCGCACCGTCGCGGAGGCCGAACGCCCGGAGCGCTCCGCCCGTCCGGACGACGACGGCGTCACGGGTCAGCGCCACCATGTTCGGGGAGGCGCCCCTGGGGGGACCCGCCGTCACTCCAGGGCCGGGCTCGGGTGCGAGGTCCTTGGTCCACAGCGGCCGTCCGTTCGTCAGGTCGACGGCCGCGAGCCGCGCGCAGGCGCCGTCCTCCTCGCCGTAGCCGACGGCCCCCGTGCCGCCCTCGGGGGCACCGCTCATCGCGCACAGCACCGCCGGGGCGGGCACGGTGAACGTCCAGCGGACGTCACCGGTCGCGATGTCGTACGCCGTCAGCCGGTCGAAGCGGGCGCGCACGACGGTGGAGCCGTGCAGCCAGCTCCCCTGCCCCTCGACGTCGTCGGGGTTCTCGCCGGACGCCTGCCAGACGGTCCCGAGGGTCGGGCCGTGCGCCCAGGCGAAGATCATCTGACCGGGGACGATGCCCGCCAGCGCCACCACGGCCAGCACCATCGTGCCCAGCCTGGCCTTCAGTCCGCCGATCAGCGCGACCAGCGCCACGGGCAGCGCGATCACCAGCACGACGAACGCGAGGCCCATCGTCACGCCGCTGCCCCGTGGGCACGTTCCACTGCTCACGCCGCGACGACTGCCGCACGATCCGCCGGCCTCCACGATGAGCGCGGTCCAGCCCCGCGCCTGAAGGGTCAGCGCCACCCCGAAGAGCAACGCCGCGAGCACGCCGATCACGACGCGCCACCGCACGGGGACCCCGTCGGGCGGCAGCCCTCTCAACGACCTCGCCATCGCGGCGGCCTCCTCACGCGACCGCCCACGCGGCGCGCCCGGAGTCTCCCAGAGGAAATGTCCGGATAGATGGACATCTACATCGCTGCCCGCGGCCGAAAGAGGTCACCCCGGAGGTGTAACGAACGGTCAGGCGAACCGGGCGGCGGCGAAGGGGGAACCGCGGGTCAGAACGACGTAGCCGTCCCCTTGGGCGAGGAGGATCCCCTGCGCCGGCCAGCGAAGGAAGGTGGTCACGCCGAGGTAGGACTTCGCCCCGTCCGCCGTGGCCAGCGCATGGAGGCGGGGCGCGCGCAGGCCGCCGGCGACCACCAGGACGCGGCCGGGCTCGGGCCGGACCGCGAGGACGTCGTCGAGCCGCGTCGACCAGCGCAGCCGCCCGTCGCCGAGCCCGTAGACCTGCACGTTGCCGTGCCGACGCCCGTCGGTGAGGGCCTGGACGACCAACCGGTCGCCGTCGACCTTCAGGGCGCGGTCGGGGGCGGCGTCGAACGCCACGTCGTGGGTCCGCAGGCGTCGCCTCCCGTCGTCGACCGGGATCGTCGCCCGGATCCGTCCCGCGTCGTCGAACGTCGCGATCGCGCCGGTGTCCACGCCCGGCCGGTCCCTGCGGACGTGGACGACGGCGGGCGACGCCGACAGCAGCGTCAGGCCCATCGTGGGCCCCTGGTCCGGTACCGGGGTCTCCCAGCGGGGCAGGCCGGTCGTCGCGTCCACCGCCCTGACCCGGTACGACGCCACGCCGCAGCCGACTTCCACCAGCACCCGGTCGCCCCCGCCGCGCACGCCGCCGAACCGGCACTCCGGGGCCGCCGGACGCCGCCACAGGCCCCGGCCGTCGCGCAGCCGGTAGCCGTAGAGGGCGGACCGGGTCCCCACGACGAGCACGCCGCCGGCCACCGCGACCATGTCGGCGGTGACCCCCGACGGAACGTCCTGGAGCGTCGTCACGGACGCGTCCGGCGGCCGGCCCGGCAACGCGACCTCGCGGGCCTCGCCCTTCGCCAGGTCCACGATCGCGAACCGGGAGCACGCGGAGCCCTGCGCGGCGACGCCGACCACCCCGAGCCCCCCGACGGTGTCCGCGCTCATCGCGCACAGCCGCTGCGAGGCGGGCAGGTCGTACGTCCACCGCCGGTCGCCGGTGGCCAGGTCGTGGGCGACGAGCCGCTCCGGCAGGGCCCGGATCACCGTCGAGCCGTGCCGCCACACGCCGTGCGCCGGCGTCTGGGAGTCGCCGCGGACCGTCCAGGCGGTCTCCAGGGTCGGGCCGTGCACCCCGTCGAAGATCCGGTCGCCGGGGAGCACCCCGGCGGCCACGGCGACGGCCAGCAACGGCAGCGCGAACCGGGTCCGCAACGTGACCAGCAGGGCGATGAACGCGGCCGGGACGCCGACGAGCAGACCGCCGAGCGACACGACCATCATCCAGGTGGAGCCCCGGGGGCAGCTCCCGAGCGCGTCCCGGCGCCGGCCGGTGCAGGTCCCGCCGACCTCGACGCCGAGCGCCTGGACGTTGCGCACCATCAGAACGGCGGCGACGCCGACGACGAACGCCGCCGCCAGGCCGATCAGGAGGCCCTTGACGGTGAACCGGGGGGAACCCCGCCCCGGCGCCTCGGGCTCCTCGGGCTCCTCGGGCTCCTCCCGGGTGTCCGGCTCCTCCTCCGACGGTCCTTCCACGCGTCGTTCCCCTTCGGCCCGGAGACTTTACGATCATGCAGTCTCCCAGACGGAACGGGTGGAATGTCCTTTAAGTGCCGGCCTCCAGGTCGCCCTCCAGGTCCAGATACGTGGCGCGCAGCCGGTCGAGCACGTCGGCGTCCGGCTCGGCCCACAGACCCCGGTCGGCGGCCTCCAGCAGGCGTTCGGTGATGCCGCGCAGCGCCCAGGGGTTGGACCTCTCCATGAACTCGCGGTTCTCGGGGTCGAACACGTACTCCTTGGCGAGGCTCTCGTACATCCAGTCGTCGACGACCCCGGCCGTGGCGTCGTACCCGAACAGGTAGTCCACGGTCGCGGCCAGCTCGAACGCGCCCTTGTAGCCGTGCCGCCGCATCGCCGCGATCCAGCGCGGGTTCACCACCCGGGCCCGGAACACGCGGTGGGTCTCCTCCGCCAGCGTCCGGGTCCGCACCTGCTCGGGCACCGCCGAGTCGCCGACATAGGCGGCGGGGTCGGCGCCGGTGAGCGACCGGACCATGGCGACCATGCCGCCGTGGTACTGGAAGTAGTCGTCGGAGTCGACGATGTCGTGCTCGCGCGTGTCGGCGTTCTTGGCCGCCACCGAGATCCGCCGGAACGCCGACTCCATGTCGGGGCGGGCCTCGCGACCGTCCAGCCCCCGCCCGTAGGCGTAGCCGCCCCACACCGCGTACACCTCGGCGAGGTCGTGGTCGTCGCGCCAGTTGCGGGCGTCGATGAGCGGCAGCAGCCCCGCCCCGTACGCGCCCGGCTTGGAGCCGAAGATCCGCGTGGTGGCGCGCCGCCAGTCGCCGTGCCGGGCCGCGTCCTCCACCGCGTGGGCGCGCAGGAAGTTGCGGTCGGCGGGCTCCTCCAGCGCCGCGACGGCCGCGATGGCGTCGTCCATCAGCGCGATGACGTGCGGGAACGCGTCACGGAAGAAACCGGAGATGCGCAGCGTCACATCGATGCGGGGCCGCCCCAGCTCGTCGAGCGGAACGACCTCGAAGCCGGTCACCCGACGGGAGGCGTCGTCCCACACCGGGCGGCAGCCGATCAGCGCCAGCACCTCGGCGATGTCGTCGCCCTGCGTGCGCATCGCGGACGTGCCCCAGACGGTCAGGCCGACGCTGGACGGGTACTCGCCGGTGTCGTCCAGATGCCGCCGGATCAGCGAGTCGGCCAGCGCGACGCCCACGTCCCACGCGTTGCGGGACGGGATGGCCTTGGGGTCGACGGAGTAGAAGTTGCGCCCGGTCGGCAGCACGTTCACCAGGCCCCGGGTGGGCGACCCGGACGGCCCGGCGGGCACGTGGCCGCCGTCGAGGGCGTGCAGCACGGCGTCGATCTCGTCGGAGGTCGCCGCCAGCCGGGGCGCCAGCTCGTCGCCGGCGAACGTCAGCACCTCCGCCAGCCCCAGCGAGCTGCCCAGGACCCGGCCGCAGACCTCTTCGAGGATCGGGAGCGAGGTGTCCCAGCCGTACTCCTCCATGCCCTCGACCAGCGCCCGCGCCAGGCGTTCGAGGACGTCCACGACATCGGAGGCGGTGCGCGGCGGCTCGGGCCACCGCTCGGCGTGGACGGCGAGGCGCTGCGGCACGGGGATCGCGCCCGGCGGGGCCGAGTCGGCGCCCCGACCGTCCGGGCCGGGCCAGACGTGCACCTTGCGGCCCGGCTCGGCGAGCAACTCCTTCTCGTCCACCCCGTACGTACCGGCCACCGCCGCCCGCAGCCCCGGGAACGCCCCGACCTTGCCGCCCCAGACCTGCGTGGCGCGCAGAATGGCGAGGATCAGGTTGACCCGGGCCTCGCCCTCCGGGGCCTGCCCGAGGATGTGCAGCCCGTCGCGGATCTGCACGTCCTTGATCTCGCACAGGTAGCCGTCGACGTGCAGCAGGAAGTCGTCGAACTCGGCCTCGCCCGGCATCTCGTCCTGATGCAGGTCGTGATGCAGTTGGGCGGCCTGGATCAACGTCCAGATCTGCGCCCGCACCGCCGGGAGCTTGGCCGGGTCGAGGGCCTGCACGGTGGCGTACTCGTCGAGGAGCTGCTCGAGCTTCGCGAGGTCGCCGTAGGTGTCGGCGCGGGCCATCGGCGGCACGAGATGGTCGACGACGGTCGCGTGGCCGCGCCGCTTGGCCTGGGTGCCCTCGCCCGGGTCGTTCACGATGAACGGGTAGACCAGCGGGATGTCGCCGAGCACCGCGTCCGGGGCGCAGGTCGCGGACAGGCCCAGGCCCTTGCCGGGCAGCCACTCCAGGGTGCCGTGCTTGCCCAGGTGGATGACGGCGTCGGCGCCGAACTCCTCGTCCAGCCAGCGGTAGGCGGCCAGGTAGTGGTGCGACGGCGGCAGGTCCGGGTCGTGGTAGATCGCGATGGGGTTCTCGCCGAAGCCCCGGGGCGGCTGGATCATCAGCACCACGTTGCCGAACCGCAGCGAGGCGAGCACGATCTCGCCGTCATCGACGTACAGCTCGCCGGGCGGCTCGCCCCAGTGCTCCCGGATGCCCTCGCGCAGCTCGTCGGGGAGCGCCTCGAACCACTTCGTGTAATCGTCGAGCCGCACCCGTGCGGGAGCCTGTCGGAGCTGGTCCTCGGTGAGCCACTCCACGTCGTGACCGCCCGCCGCGATCAGCGCGTGGATCAGCGCGTCGCCGCTGTCGGGGTCCTGCCAGAAGGTGGCGTCACCGCCGAGGTCGTACCCCTTCTCGGCCATCCGCCGGAAGAGCCGGACGGCCGACGTGGGGGTGTCCAGGCCGACCGCGTTGCCGACCCGGGAGTGCTTGGTCGGGTACGACGACAGGACGACGGCGACGCGGCGCTCGGGGACGGGCGTGTACTTGAGGCGGGCGTGCCGCACGGCGATCCCCGCGACCCGCGCGGCCCGCTCCGGGTCGGCCTCGTACACCGGGACGCCGCCGGGGCCCTCCTCCTTGAACGAGAACGGCACGGAGATCAGCCGGCCGTCGAACTCCGGGATCGCCACCTGCATCGCCGCGTCCATCGGGGACAGGGCCGCGTCGGACTCCTCCCAGGTCCGTCGGGACGTCGTCAGGCACAGCGCCTGGATCACCGGGACGTCGAGCGCGGCCAGCGCCCCCGCGTCCCACGCGTCCTCGTCGCCGCCCGCCGACGCCGCCGAGGCCACCGCGCCGCCCGCCGCCAGGACGGTCGCCACCAGGGCGTCCGCCCCCTCCAGCAGGTCGAGGAGCCCTTGGTCCGCGCCGCGCAGCGAACCGCAGAACACCGGCAGCGCGTTCGCGCCCCGCCGTTCGACGGCCTCGCACAGGGTCTCCACGAACGCCGTGTTGCCCGACAGCTCGTGCGCCCGGTAGAAGACCACCCCGACCGTGGGCCTGTCGTCGTGCCGGGGGCGTTCGCCGTGGACGCCGTACGCGGGCATCGCGGCGGGCGGCTCGAAGCCCTCGCCGGTCAGCAGCACCGTGTCGGACAGGAAGCGGGCCAGCTCCCGGAGGTTGGCGATCCCGCCCTCGCGGAGGTAGTCCAGCGCCTCGGCGGCGACCCCGGCCGGAACGGTCGACAGCGCCATCAGCTCGGCGTCGGGATCGGCCTCGCCGCCGAGCAGCACCAGCGGAAGCCCGGTGGCCCGCAGCGCCTCGACACCCTCGGGCCAGGTCTTCCGGCCGCCCAGCAGGCGGACGACCACCGCGTCCACGCCCTCCGTCAGCGCCGGCAGCTCGGCGGGCTCGACCCGTACGGGGTTGGCGGTCACGTATCCGGCGCGCGCCGCGTGTGCGGCGAGCAGCTCGGTGTCGGCCGTGGACAGCAGCAGTACGCGCATGGAGCAGGCCTCCTCCGGGGTTCCGCGCCCCGGCTAGGACGAAGCGGTCGCGACGGCGGGCAGTCTCCTGGCTCCCGGATCACCGCGTGTCCCCCGGCCTTCCGGCATCACGCCGTGGCCTCGTCATGGGGGGACGACGCTCCCCGGTCACAGTTGCGGGACAGCCCCGGATTCGCACCGGGTTCCTCCCCTGCCGTCGCCCGGCAGTCTACGGCGCGGAGGCGGGACGGGCGGCGCGGGCTTCCCGGGCCCTCGCCGCCTCGTCCCGTCCACGGATCAGAAGTAGCGGATGCGCCACCGCTGGTGCGGCGAGCCGTTGCAGTCCCAGAGCTGCACCTTGGAGCCCCGGGAGCCGACGGTGGTGGGATCGGCGTCCAGGCAGCGCCCGCTGTGCGCGTTGCGGATCTCCCAGCCCCAGGCGTCCCGGCCGGTGATGCGCCACCGCTGGTTGGACCTGCCGTTGCAGGCCCACAACTGCACCCTGGTGCCGTTGTCCTCGATGGTGCCGAGGTCGGCGTCGAGGCAGCGGCGGGTGCCGTGGCCGTTGCGTATCCGGGCCGCGCTCTCGCGTCGCCAGAGCTGCTGGGAGGAGTAGTTGCAGTCCCACAGTTGGACGCGGGCGCCGTTCACGCCGATCCGGTTGGCGTCGGCGTCCACGCAGCGCCCGTCATAGGCCGACACCCAACGGAACTTCGGCACCGGCCCGCCCGTGACGGTCCCGGCGGGGACGACGTGCCCGCTCATCGATGCGCGGGCCGGCGCGGGGAGCGTCGCCATGAGCCCGGCGACCACCGCGGCGGCCACGACCGCCATCAGATGCCGACGGCGGAAGTGATGCTGTGTCATCGGTCCTCCGTTCGTCCCAGCATGGGAACGTTCGGGTGCCTATGAGGCACGGTGCCGGCCCGGCATAGGACACTGTGCATTCAGTCCGCCACCATGAGCAACATTTCATCCACCGGCGGCGGTCGCATTGGAGCCCTGCGCGGTGAATGTGCCGTGTCGCCGGATGGTCTGCCAGCGGAGCCGGGTGCCCAGCACCGCCGTGACGAGGGACTGGATGACCACCAGGTACATGAGCTGCCGGTAGACCACCTGCTGGAGCGGGAGCACCCACAGCGGACGCACCCGTTCCCCGTCCAGGCGCAGGGCGTACGCGCCGGCGAGGGTCTGCAGGGCGGTGAAGCCCAGCCACGAGGCGGCCAGCGGGAGCGGCTCCAGGAAGAACAGCCCGTACAGCGTGAACAGGTCCACCGCCGGCGCGAACAGCGGCAGCACCACCTGGAAGATCGTCAGGTACGGCAGACAACGGCGGCCGAACCGGCCCGACCGGCCCCGCTGGACCAGCGACCGACGGTGCTTCCACATGGCCTGCAACGTCCCGTAGCACCAGCGATAGCGCTGTCGCCAGAGCTGCCGCAGCGACGCCGGGGCCTCGGTCCAGGCGATGGCGGTCTCCTCGTACACCACGCGCCAGCCGGCCCGGCAGATCGCCATGGTCAGGTCGGTGTCCTCGGCCAGCGTCTCCTCGCTGACACCGCCCACGTCCAGCAGCGCCCGCCGGCGGAACGCCCCGATCGCGCCGGGGATGGTCGGCATGCACTGGAGCAGGTCGAACATCCGCCGGTCGAGATTGAAGCCGATCACGTACTCGATGTGCTGCCAGCGGCCCAGCAGCCCGCCGCGGTTGGCCACCTTGGTGTTGCCGCTCACCGCCCCCACCGACGGCGCGGCGAGCGGCAGCACCAGGTGACCGAGGGTGTCGCGCTGGAACACCGTGTCGCCGTCGACCATCACCACGATGTCGGCGCGGGCCCGGGCGATGCCGGTGTTCAGCGCGCTGGGCTTGCCGCCGTTGGGCTTGCGGACCAGGACGACGCCGGGCAGGTTCAGGTCGGCGACGATCCGCGCGGTGTCG
Source organism: Thermomonospora umbrina (assembly GCF_003386555.1). Classification (GTDB taxonomy): domain Bacteria; phylum Actinomycetota; class Actinomycetes; order Streptosporangiales; family Streptosporangiaceae; genus Thermomonospora; species Thermomonospora umbrina. Next base: position 1,308,907 of record NZ_QTTT01000001.1, read on the forward strand.
TCGGTGGACCCGTCGTCCACCACGATCACCTCGAGCAGCGCCGGGTAGTCGGTGTCCAGCAGCGAGTGCAGGGTCGCCGCGATGCCCGCCGACTCGTTGTAGGCGGGCACGATGACCGACACCCAGGGCGTGAACGACTCGCGCCCCCGCCGGCCCCTCCTGCGCCGCTGCAGTCGCGCCCGCACGGCGTGCTCGCGGGCGAACACCAGCAGGAACACCAGCCGCAACGCGGTCAGGACCGCCGCCACCCCGAACAGCGCCACCAGCCCGTCGACCAGCCAACGCGAGCCGATCTGACCGAACAGGACCGTGCGGCCCACCGTCCGCTCGGTCAGCGACGCGGGGACGTTGGCCGCCGGGACGCCGATCGCCTCCGACAGGGTCGTGAAGCGGTGGCCGCGCGCCTTCAGCCGGGTGATGATCTCGTCCACGGCGGCCACCGTCGCGGCCCGGTCCCCGCCGGAGTCGTGCAGCATGACGATGGCGCCCTGATCCCGCGCGGTCTCCGTGAGGGCCCGCCGAACGATCTGATCCGCGCCGGGCTTCGCCCAGTCCTCGGTGTCGCGGTCGGTGAGCGCCACCAGGTAGCCCTGCCGCCCCGCCGCCTGCGCCGCACGCCACTGGGGGCCGGTCAGCTCACCGGGGGTCGCGGAGTACGGCATGCGCATGAGCGCGGTCGTGCGGCCGGTCGCCCCGGCCAGCACCCGCTGCGTCAGGTCCAGCTCCATCCGCACGCGCCAGGACGGGGAGGCCGCCATGTCGATGTGCGTGTACGTGTGGTTGCCGACCTCGTGCCCCTCCGTCACCAGCCGCCTGGCCAGCGACGGGTGCCGGGCGACCTGGGCCCCGACGACGAAGAAGGTCGCCTTGGCCCCGTGTCGGCGCAGGACGTCCAGCAATCGCGGGGTCCACTTCGGGTCCGGTCCGTCGTCGAACGTCAGCGCGATCGTCCGGTCCTTCGGCCGGACGCTGCGCGGCTCCCCCGTGTCGAGGTTCAGCACCGCGCCGCCCCGCGTCACCCGGTCCGGCGGGACGTCGCCGTCCCCGGTGGGGGCGGGCTCCCGGTCGGTGGACTCGCCGACGGCCCCCTGGGCGAACCCGTTCAGCAGCAGCGCCCCGATCAACGCGAGGGCGCCGAGCAGCATCAGCACCCAGTGCCCCCGAGGCTCGCGCGCCCTCATCGCACCGGGGATTCTGCGCATCGAAGTGAGATCACACAGAGACAGCGCCCCATATGCCACATTCGTCACAGGCGTCCGAATAGCGCCGAGGAAGAGGCCGCGCTCTTCGCGTAAGCTGGGGCCCCAGTTAGTTGCTCACGCCGGTTATTGCGGAGGACAGGCCATGGCTCTCCCCGACGACGCCGCCGAGGCCCGCGCCCAGGGCTGGCGCACCCTCGCCGCCCTGCACTCCCGCATCGAGGGCCGCATCGAACGCGCCCTCGAGGACACGCACGACCTCAGCGTCAACGAGTACTGCGCCCTCAACACCCTGTCCCAGCAGAACGGCTGGCACATGCGGATGCAGCAGCTCGCCAACGCCATGGTCCTCAGCCAGAGCGCCACCACCCGCCTGGTCAACCGTTTGGAGGACCGCGGCCTCCTCACCCGCTACCTCTGCCAGGACGACCGCCGCGGCATCTACACCGAGGTCACCCCCGCCGGCGCCCGGCTCCTGGAGGAGTCCCGGCCCACCCACGACGGCGTCCTCTCCGAGGCCCTCGCCGAGGCCGCCGAGCTCCCCGAGCTGGCCCCCTTGGTCAAGGCCCTGGAATCCCTCCTCACCCCCGCCTGACGTGACCGCCGTGAAGGTCCCCGAACGCCTGCGCTGGGCCGTCGACACCCTGGCGGTCCGCCCGGAGGACCGCCTGCTGGAGATCGGCTGCGGCCGCGGCGTCGCCGTCGCCCTCATCTGCCCCCTGCTCTCCGAGGGCCGCATCACGGCCGTCGACCGCTCGGCGACCGCCCTCGAGGCCGCCCGCCGGCGCAACGCCGCCCACCTCGCCACCGGCCGCGCCGAACTCCACCGGGCCTCCCTGGAGTCACTCGACCTGCCCGGCCGCCGCTTCGACAAGATCTTCGCCGTCAACGTCAACCACTTCTGGGTCCGCGCCCCCGACCCCGAGCTGAACACCCTGAAAGACCTCCTCACCCCCGACGGCGCCCTCCACCTCTTCTACGAGCCCCCGTCGGCGACCAAGGCCACCGAGCTGACGACCAAGCTCCTCCCGGCCCTCACCCGCAACGGCCTGACGACCACCGTCATCACCGGGGGCGAAACCCTCCTCTGCCTCAAGGCCACAACCCCCTGACGGCCGTGGCCGGGTGAGGGCCGGTGACCTTCGAGGGGTCAGGCGAGGCGTGCGAGCGTGTGCGGCTCAGCCGAATGGAGCATCGGACTTCTAATCCGACGGTCGCAGGTTCGCCTCCCTGCCAGGCGCGGTGGATTGGTCGCGGCCGTGCGGGTCACTCCAGGCGGCGGAGGATGGGGTTCACCAGGTCGTTCAGTTCCTTGACCATGACGGCGACGGCGTGCCGGGCGGTCTCCTCGACGTCGGCGTCGGGGCCCTCGGGGGCGGCCGGGAGGTGGTCGAGGGGGACGGGGGTGTCCACGAGGAGCATGGTGCGCAGGTGGGGGCTCTTGCTGAGGTCCTCGGCCGAGGGTTCGAGGAACTGGCCGACGGACCGGGGCCATCCGCGCCAGCCCCGGTCGCGCCACCACTCGCGGGACGTGGTCAGCGCGGCGGGAGGCGGCGAGGCCAGCATCACGTGCGCGGTCAGGCTGCCGTCCCAGGTGTTGCGGGTGCAGGTGGCGTGCCAGACCCGGCGGTGCCACCGCACGTAACCGGGGGTCAGGGACGGGTCGGTGGCCAGCCGCCAGGCCGCGCAGGCGAAGGTCACCGGGGCGATGTCCCCCCAGCTCTCGGCGAAGTCGGCCAGGTTCCGGCGGACGTGGTCGGTGTAGCGGCTGACACCCTCGCCGGCGCGTTCCCGGTCGTAGTCGTGGTCGATCCAAAAGGCCGTGTGCTCGCCCAAGTCCCCTCCCGGCGGCGTCGCTCCTCGCCCGGCCAGTCTCGACGAGCGCGGACGATGCTCGAGCCGATTCCGTTATGAGCGGAACGTCGGGAACGTCGCCGCCGGATCGGAGGCGGTCAGCAGCGCCCGGGTCTCGGGGTGGGCGGCCGTGTCCAGGGCGGCGGCGGGCAGGTCCTCGACGATCCGACCGTCGGCCAGGACGACGATCCGGTCCGCGACGCGGCGGGCGACGCGCAGGTCGTGGGTGACGAACACGACCGCGAGGCGCTCCTCGCGGCGCAGGTCGTCGAGGAGGGTCAGGACGCGTTCCTGGGCGAGCACGTCCAGGCCCGTGGTCGGCTCGTCCGCGAGCAGGAGCCGGGGCCGCGCGGCCAGGGCCCGGGCCAGGGCGACGCGCTGCCGTTCCCCGCCGGAAAGGGTGGCGGGGCGCCGGGCGGCCATCGCGGGGTCGAGCCCGACGCGTTCGAGCAGCTCCGCCACGCGCCGCCGGTCGTCGCCCTTGGGGAGCGCCTCGGCGACGACCCGTTCGACCGTGTAGCGGGGATCGAACGAGGCCGCCGCGTCCTGGAACACCAGCCCGGTCTCGCGTCGCAGCGCCCGCCGCGACCGGCCGTCCAGGCGCCATACGTCGCGGTCGGCCGCCAGGACGGCGCCCTCGTCCGGCCGGTCCAGCGCCGCCAGCAGCCCGACCAGCGTCGACTTCCCCGATCCGCTGCGGCCCACGACGGCCACCGACTCGCCCGTTCCCACGTCGAGGTCGACACCGTCCAGCGCGACGGTGGTACGGGCCCGGCCCCGCAGGACCCGCCGCGCCCGCCGCACCGCCCGGAACGGGTCCCCGGGCGGGGCCGCCGCCGGGGGCTCCCGTCGCGTCCCGGAGGCCGACACCAGGGCGCGGGTGAACGCCGCCTCCGGGGCTTGGAGGACCTCGGCGGCGGGCCCGTGCTCGACCAGGCGGCCCTCGGACAGGACGGCGATCTCGTCCGCCCATCGCCCGGCGACCGCCAGGTCATGGGTGATGAGCAGCACCGCGCGGCCCTCGTTCACGGCCTGGGCGCGGACGGCGTCGAGCACGGCCGCCTGGGTGACGGGGTCGAGGGCGGTGGTGACCTCGTCGGCGATCAGCAGCTCCGGCTCCAGGACGGTGGCCAGCGCGAGGGCGGCGCGCTGCACCTGCCCGCCCGACAGCTCGAACGGGTACGCCGACCACAGCGTCCCTGGGTCGAGTCCGCAGCGGCGCAGCGCCTCCGCCCCGAGGCGTTCGGGGTCTCCGGCGGCATGGGCGCGGACGGTCTCGGCGAGGTGCCGGCCGACGGTGACCGTGGGGTTGAGGCTGCCCGCCGCGTCCTGGAAGGCGTAACCGATCCGGCGGCCGCGCACGGCGCGCAGCTCCCGGGGGCCGAGCGCCAGGACGTCGGTACCGTCGAGCAGCACCCGCCCGCCGGTCCGCACCCCGTCCCCGTGCAGGCGGACGATCGAGCGCGCGGTCAGGCTCTTGCCGCCGCCGCTGGGCCCCACCAGGGCCACCACCCGGCCCGCGCCGACCTCCAGCGACAGCCCGTCCACGACCCGGCGTCCGGGGACGTCGACGGTCAGGTCCCGCAGCGTGAGGACGCTCACCAGGCCCTCCCGTCGCCCCGGGCCGCGGCGGTGGCGAGCACGTTGACCGCCATGATGGTGACGACGACGGCGGCGGCCGGGAACGCGACCGTGTACCACTCGCCGGTCAGCAGGTGCGACTGCGCCTCGGTGAGGAGGTTGCCCCAGCTCGGCCGGTTCGGCGGGACGCCGACGCCGAGGAAGCTCAGCGTCGACTCGGTGAGGATCGCGTGCCCCACCTCGAACGCCGCGATGGACGCGATCGGCGGGAACGCCCCCGGCAGCAGATGCCTCCAGAGCACCTGTCCGCGCGACAGCCCCAACGCGTACGCGGCGCGCACGTAGAGCCGTTCGCGCTGACTGTGCAGCTCGGCCCGGGCGACCAGCGCCACCGGCATCCAGCTCGTCGCCGCCACCGCCAGGATCACCGTGCCGGGCGACGGCCCGATCACCGCGGCCAGCGCCAGCACCACCACGAGCATCGGCAGCGACAGCAGCACGTCGGCCGTCCGCGCCACCAGCTCGTCCAGCCATCGGGGCCCGGCGGCGGCCAGGGCGCCCAGCAACGTCCCCGCCACCACCGTGATCGCCGCCGCGGCCAGCCCCACCAGCAGCGACGTCCGCGCTCCATGGAGCATCCGGGACAGCAGGTCACGCCCCACCGTGTCGGTGCCCAGCGGATGCCCCGGCGACCCGGGCGGCAACGACGTCGACGCGGTGTCGGTCGCCGTGGGGTCGTACGGGCTCAGCCAGGGCGCCGCCACGGCCAGCACCGCGAGCGCCACCAGCACCAGCCCCGCCGCCCACACCCCGGGCCTGCGCACCCGCACCGCCACCGCGAGGAATCCGGGCCGCCTCACCACCTCACCGGCCATCCACGCCCCCCGACAGCCGGACGCGAGGGTCGAGCCAGGCCACGGCGAGGTCGCCGACGAGGTTCGCCGCGACCACGATCAGGCCGGTGACCAGGACGATCGCGGTGAGGAGGGCGTAGTCGTGGCCCCGGGCGGCGAGGATGGCCTCGCGGCCCACGCCGGGCCAGGAGAAGATGACCTCGGTCGCGTAGGCGCCGGAGATCAGTCCGCCGACGCCGACGCCGAGCCGGGCGGTGAACGGCACCATGCCGGGGCGCAGCAGGTGGCGGGCGGTCACCGTGCGGCGGGGCAGGCCCCGCACCCGCGCGTTGTCCACGTGCGGGGCGTCGCGCAGCCGCCCCACCCCGGTCTCCACCAGCCGGACGTAGGTGCCGAAGTGGTGACCGAACGCCAGCGCCAGGGCCGGCAGCACGAGGTACGACACGTCGAAGGGCTCCCCCGGGCCGCCCACGCCCCCGGACGGCAGCACCCGCAGCCAGGCCGCGAAGACGTACAGCAAGAGCAGCGACGTCACGAAGCCCGGCATCCCTCCCAGCACGAACACCGCCGCCTCCACACCCCGGCGCAGCCGGACCCGCCGGGTGAGGGCCGCCGCCAGCCCGACCGCCACGGCCCCGGCCATGCTCAGCACCGTGGCGGCGACCGTCAGCAGCACCGTCCACGGCACGGTCTCGGCGAGGACGTCGCGCACCGGACGTCCGCTGCCGTACGAGACGCCCAGGTCGCCGGTGACCGCGTCGCCCAGCCACCGCGCGTACCGGACCGGCAACGGGTCGTCGACGCCCATCCGCCGTTCCAACGCCGCGACGGCGGCGGGCGCGGGCGGACGGCCCCCGTTGCGGGCCTCCAGGATCTGGGCGGCGGGGCTTCCGGGAGCCACGTCCAGCAGCGCGAAGCACAACGCCGACAGGGCGACGACGACCGCGAAGGCCGTCGCCGCCCGTCGGATCAGGAAACCCTTCAGGACGACCGGGCCCACTTCTCGGCGTTCCAGAAGAAGCCGTAGCCGTGGTGCCCGAGCGTGCGCCGCCGCGGACCGGTGAGATCGGCCGGGACGGCGTTGAGGGTCTGCAGGTAGGTGATCCACACGAACGGCGGGTCCTCGATCAACGCCCTCTGGAAGTCCGCATAGGCCCTCTTGCGCTCGGCCGGATCCATGGTGTCGCGGCCCCGTTCGAGGGCCCGGTCCACGTCGGCGTTGGCGTACGTGCCGTAGTTCGAGCCGCCTTTGTCGAGGGCCTCGGAGGAGTGGAACGGACCAAAGACCGAGGAGTCCGCATCGTACGGAGTGCCCCAACCGACCACGAACGCCTGCAGGTCGCCCCAATGGGAGCGGACCCACTCCTTGGGCTGCGGCTTGGGGACCACATTGAATCCCTGCTGCTTGAGCTGGGTGGCGGCCACGTTGAGGATGGCGACGCGCAACGAGTCCTCGGCGAACGTGCTCAGCTCGAAGGTGAGCGGCGTGCCGCCCTTGGACCATGGAGCGTTCCCGTCCCGGGTATAGCCGGCGGCCCGCATCAGCTCGTTCACCTTGGCGGGATCGAGCTTGAACGGGGCCTCGATCTTGAAGGGGCTCTCGTCCAGCGGGCCGGTGGCGGGCCTGCCGTACCCGAGGACCACGCTCTTGACGATCGCGTCGCGGTCGACGGCGTAGTTGAGCGCCTGTCGGACCCTCCGGTCGGCGAAGACGGGCTGCTTCATGTTGAGCATCAGCGCCCGATAGTCGGCGGTCGGGTGGACCTCCAGCCTCAGGTCGTCGTCCCCGCGCACCTTGGCGGCCTGCTGCGGCTGGACGTGCGCGGCGTCCACCTCGCCGTTGCGCAACTGCACGAGCCGGGCGGTGTCGTCCGGCACGTACTTGATGACGATCTTCTTCAGCTTCGGCGCGCCCTCGTAGTAGCCGCCGAACGACTCCAGCTCCGCGTAGCGCCCCGGCTTGAACGCGACGAGCCGGAACGGCCCCGCGCCGACCGGCCGCCGCCCGAAGTCCGCGTCGGTGATCTTCTTGCCGCGCAGCACGTGCTCGGGCAGCACCCCCACGGCCAGCGCGTCCAGCAGCGGCGCGAACGGCCGGGACAACCGGACCCTCACCGTGGTGTCGTCCGGGGCCTCCACCGTCTCGACCGCCCGGAAGTTGCGCGACAGCGGCGCGTCGGCCCCCGCGCGACGTACCGCGTCGAGGGTGAACCGCACGTCCCGGGAGGTCAGCGGCCTGCCGTCGTGCCAGGTCAGGCCCTTGCGAAGGGTGAAGGTGTACTCCCTGCCGTCCCGCGAGACCCGCCAGGAGGCGGCCAGCCCGGGCACCGCCTTGTTGGCGGCGTCGTGCCGGGTGAGCCCACGGAACACCAGTTCGGTGACCGGGTCGGTGTGCTCGTCCTGGAGCGCGGGGTTGAGCGTCTCCGGCTCGTCCCCGATGGCGTAGGTGAACGTGTCCCGGTTCGCGCCGCCACCGTCCCCGCCGCCGCAGCCGGCGGCTCCGGCGGTCAACGTCAGGGCGGTCAGGGCGCCGAGGACAACGACCGGCTTCCGCATAAGACTCCTAGTTGCACATCGTTTGCAACAAGGAACAGTAGCCGATCAGGGCATGATCGTCCGAATCGCCCCGTCATCCGGGAGAAGGCGCTCTGGGCCTCCTAGACGAGCTCCCAGGCCGTCCCGCGCCGGATCAGCAGGTCGCGCGTGAGCAGGAGATGCGGCCGCTGCGGGGCCAGCCCGTGAGGCGGCGCGCCGGAGGCGGCCTCGCCCTCGGAGGACGGATGCCGTTCGTCGGCCCAGATCTGGTCGACCACCCACCGGAGCCTGTCGACGCCGTCGGGATGCCCGGTGCCGGTGGCCACGAAGAGGTCCCGCGCGGGGATCGCCACCACGAGGTCGCCTTCGACGTCCTGGGCCAGTTTCTCCACGAACCCGTCGTCGAGGACGAGGCCCGCCTCCAGGTCGCCGCCGGCGGTCACCGAGACCGCCCGCACGTCCGGATACCAGTTGAACGCCAGGTCGGGACGCCGCACCCGGAGGTTGGTCACCGCGCGTTCCCGCAGGTCGCGCGGCTCGACGCTCCACTCGGCGCAATGCCGCCCGGCGATGTGCTCCAGCGCCCGGACCTCGCCCGGCGTCTCGTCGCGGCCGGCCCCCCGCTCGATCGCGTAGCCCACCAGCAGGTCGCCGAGGAACGGCTCCAGGACGGGCACCTCGCCCTCCGGCAGCGGGAACTCCAGTTGCATCTCCACCGGGACCCGCGCCCGCATCACCGGAACGACCAGGGCGAGCGCGCCTTCCCGCGGCTGGGCGACGGCGCTGCGCCGGGACTGCCTCATGCTCGACCCTCCTGCTGCTCTCGTCCTGAAACGGATCACCCTACCGGCATCCCGCCGGGCTCCCCGGCATCACGAGCCTCCCGCTCCTCACGGCCCCGGGCCGCCGGGCGCGACGAGCGGGAGACCGGCCGGAGGCCCGTCCTCGATCAGCCGCCGGACCGCGTCCGTGTCGAGGTGCCGTTCGACCAGATCGCCGAGCGCGTCCAGCCTGGCCTCCCGGAGCGCGCCGAACTCCACGTCCGGAGCCGGAACGAAGTCGCGCCCGGCCGCCCCCGCGACCTCCCGCAGGAACGCGCGCCGGAACCCGTCGTTCTCCAGCGCGCCGTGCCACGTCGTCCCCCACACCGCCCCCGACCGGCAGCCGTCGAGGAACGGCTCCGCGCCCTCGCCCACCGTCGCGACCCCGTGGTGGATCTCGTACGCGCGCACGTCGTGGCCGTAGGCGGAGCCGGTCGGACGCCGGAGGGTCTTGTCGGCCGCGAACTCCACCCGTACGGGCAACAGCCCCAGGCCCTCGACCCGACCGACGCCGGACTCCACCTCGTCGACGATCTCCTCGGCGAGCATCTGGTAGCCCCCGCAGATCCCCAGCACGGGGAGCCCCTCGCGGGCCCGCCTCACGATCCGTTCGGCCAGGCCCCGTTCGCGCAGCCAGCCGAGGTCGGAGACCGTGGCCCGCGAGCCCGGCAGCACCACCAGATCGGCGTCCGCCAGCTCGCGCGGCGTGGTCACGTACCGGACGGACACACCGGGTTCGCAGGTCAGCGCGTCGATGTCGGTGAAGTTGGAGATCCGCGGCAGCCGAACGACGGCCACCCGCAGCGTGTCCGCGCCGTGCGGGTCGAGCATCCCCGGCAGGGGAACGTCCAGGCCGAGGCTGTCCTCCACGTCCAACTGGAGCCCGTCGAGCCACGGCAGCACGCCGAGCGTGGGACGGCCGGTCAGCCCCTGGAGCATCCGAAGGCCCGGCTCCAGCAGCTCGACCGCGCCCCGGAACTTGTTGATCACGAACCCGGCGATCAGCGCCTGGTCGGCGGGCTCCAGCAACCCCACCGTCCCGTACAGGGCGGCGAACACCCCGCCCCGGTCGATGTCCCCCACCACCAGCACCGGCAACCCGGCGGCCCGGGCCAGGCCCATGTTGGCGATGTCCCCGGCCCGCAGGTTGATCTCCGCCGGGCTGCCCGCGCCCTCGCAGACCACCACGTCGTACTCGGCGCGCAACCGGTCCAGGCTCGCCAACGCCACCTCGCGCAACCGGTCCTTGTGCGCCCGGTACTCCAGCGCGTCCACGTCGGCCACCGGACGGCCGAGCACCACCACCTGGCTGCGCCGGTCGCTGCCGGGCTTGAGCAGGATGGGGTTCATGTCGGCGGTCGGCTCGATCCGCGCCGCCTGCGCCTGCATCACCTGCGCCCGGCCGATCTCCGCGCCGTCCAGGGTGACCATCGAGTTCAGGGACATGTTCTGCGCCTTGAACGGGGCCACCTTCACGCCCTGGCGCACCAGCCAGCGGCACAACCCCGCCGTGAGGACGCTCTTGCCCGCGTCCGACGTCGTCCCGGCGACCAGCAGAGCCCCGCTCATCGGGCCTTCCTTCCCATGCCCGCGCGGGTGCCCCCGCGGACTCCCGCGCACACGATGGCCGCCGCCGCCGTCACGGCCGCCGACAGCCGCACGGCGCTCCTGATGTCGCGCACGTCCGGAGGAGGCCCCTCTCCGAGCTCCGGCCGCCGTTCGACCCTGCCCCCGTACACGTTGACGCCCCCGAGCCGCACCCCGAGCGCACCCGCGAACGCCGCCTCGCAACGCCCCGCGTTGGGGCTCGGATGCGCACCGCCGTCACGCCGCATCATCGCGTACGAGCGCTTCATCGAGCCGCCCACCACCGGGGCGCACAGCACGGTCAGCAGACCGGTCAGCCTGGCGGGCACCCAGTTGGCCACATCGTCCAAGCGCGCCGCCGCCCATCCGAACCGCTCGTACCGCTCGTTCCTGTAGCCGACCATGGCGTCGAGCGTGTTGACCGCCCGGTACGCCAGCAACCCCGGGACGCCCAGCAGCGCGCCCCACACCAGGGGGGCCACGACGGCGTCGGACGTGTTCTCCGCGACGGACTCGACGGTGGCCCGCGCCAAGTCCTTGGGGCCCATCTCCGAGGGGTCGCGCGCGCACAGGTGCGACAGCCGCCTGCGCGCGGCCGTCACGTCCCCCGCTTCAAGTGCTCCGGCCATGACGCGCCCCTCCCGCCCCAACGAGGTGCCCCCCAGGACGGCCCAGGTCGCCACGGCGGTCACCGCCGTCTCCCCGTAGGGGAGGGTCCTCGCACGGCGTTCGAGCAGCACTCCGCTTACCGCGACCCCGGCCACGAGGACGCCGGCGTAGACGACGCCGCGCCTTCTGTCATCGGCGTGAACGCGTCGCTCCAGCGCCGCCGCCATCCGCCCGAACGCCGCCACGGGATGCCCCCGTCGCGGATCCCCGACGACCACGTCCAAAGCCACCCCGATCAGCAGGCCCACCGCCCGCCCGGCCCTAGGCAAGGCGGGTGTCCAGGGCGTCCCAGTCGTCCCGACGCAGCTCGACGCCTTCACGCCACACCCGCGCCCGGCCGCTCCCACGATGCTCGACACGTGCCCGCATCACGTCGTACGACCGCTCGACCACCGTGACCTTGGTGCCGGCCACCGTTCCTCCGATCCAGCCCGTACGCCGCACAGAACCGCATCCGCGCCCGCCCCGACGAGCCCTCGGTCCCGGTTGGGCTCCAGATGCCCCGACAACCTTGTGCAGCGCCGGTCTGTGCGCCCCCAACGGCCGACGCACCGTGTCGCCCCACCGAACGACACCCTCCGTGACGTCCCCACCCGTGAGGACGACCTTCCGCACCCGCTCCACAGCCACGGTGAACAAAGATAGGCCCCGCCCGACCCCCCACCGCCCCATATCTCCATGGCCCCCGGCCCCGCATCCCCTTACACTGTGGGGCGGCACCCGGCCCTCAGCCGGAACCCGCCCAGCCGAGTCACCGACGACACCCCGGCCAGGCGAGGCGTGCGAGCGCCCGTAGCTCAGATGGATAGAGCATCGGACTTCTAATCCGACGGTCGCAGGTTCGAATCCTGCCGGGCGCGCCACCCCTGACCTGCATCGATCCACACGATGCGCCGGTTTTGTCCGGTGCCGGTTTCGTCCTGGTTCGTTCCTGTGTTCGCTCCATGTTCGCTCGGCGTCACGATCACGGACACGAACGGCCCCCGGAACGGCCACCGCCGCACCCCCAGATGGGGCCGTTGCGGCGTTGCCCGTGGACGGCCCCACGATCCCCACGGACGGCCCGACGCCCCGGCAACGGTGACGGGGGGCGTGTCCGGTGCCGTAGGGGCTGACATGGGTGCGGACGGCCCGACATCACGTGAGCCACGTGCCCCGGACATGAGACGGGCCGGCACCGCGTCGCTGCGGCACCGGCCCGTTCCGGTCGATGACCTTGATCAGGTGAGCGTGGTCACACCGGCCCGGTGGTGCCGCTGTCGGCGTTGAGGATGATCCCGGCTGCGTCCTCGGCCGACTGCCGCGCCAACTGCGGGAGCAGACTCGTGTAGGTGTCGGCGGCGATCGTGATCGACGACAGACGCAGCGTCTCCTGGACGACCTTCATGTCGTAGCCGGCGGCGAGCAGGAACGTCGCCGCTCCGTGGCGCAGGTCGTGCAGACGGATGGGTGGCAGTCCCGCCTCCATGGACAGTTGCTCGAACTGCTCGGTGACGTCGTTCGGACTGACCGGCGCCCCGGTCTCGGTGGTGAAGACGTAACCGGTGTCGGTCCAGGTGTCGCCGGCGGCGAGACGTTCGGTGTTCTGGCGCGCCTTGTGGGCGCGTAGGGCGTTGACGGTGGCGGTGTCGAGACTGATGGAGGCCTCACCGGCGTCGGATTTGGGTTTGCCCTCGAACATCTCCTTCCCGATCTGGGTGATCTGCCACCGAATCGCGGCCGTCCCGTTCTTCAGGTCCAGGTCGGCCCACCGCAGCCCGCACGACTCGCCCCGCCGCAGACCGCGGAACGCGATCAGGTGGTACTGCGCGTACAACCGGTGGCGCCGCGCGCGTTCCAAGAATTGTTTGGTGAGGGCCGGAGTCCAGACCATCACCTTCGACGGACGCGGAGCGCCGATGTAGGCGTCGAGACGGTTGATGCGCTCGCCGTACCCCTTCGCAGACTCCAAGCGGGCCAGCACCCGCCAGCGGGCGTCCATCTTCGCGGTGTGCTCGACCAGGTCCCTACGCCACTGGGTGATGCGTTCCTCGGTCCACACCAGCGCTTTGGGCGCCTTACCGGACGGGAGCTCGATCAGGGACGCGACGTTGACCTCGATGATCCGTTCCTTGATCGCCTTGTTCAGCGCCGACCGCAGTGTGGCGCGGATCCGCTGTTTGGCGGCCGGGCCGATCAGCCACATGCCTTTGACCTTGGCGCGGAGCTTCGGGCCGCTGGAGGCTCGGGCTTGGGTGATGGTGTCGTTGAGTTCATCGATCGCATCAAAGATCCGATCCACATCGTGGACCCGCAACCTGTCCAGTCGGATCATTCCCAGGTGGGGGATCAGGTACAGGCGGATGTGCCCGGCGTAGCTGCGACGCGTCGCCTCACGGAGCGCCTTGCGGCCGGCGAGCCACTGCTCCAGGTACTCGCCGACGGTGATCGACCGGGACAGGTCGTGCCAGGTGCGAACCTTGCGCCGCACCGTCCCGACGTCCGGCAGCGCCTTCGTCTCCCGCACGGTGGCCGTGATGAGGTCGACGATCCTGATCGCCGTCTCCTGATCATCGCCCGCGATCGTCAGGAGTTCTTTGACCTGGTTCATCTCGGCTTCGGCGGCGTCTCGTGTGGTGAACCCGGCACGGCGCAAAGGGCCGCAGCGGAAGCCGTCGGCGTTCGGCGGCATCTCGAGTTGATAGTTCCAGGTCCCGTGGTTGCCGCTCCAACGGCCATCGCCCCTGCGCAGCCTCGGGCACTTCTTGCGCAGCAGACGCCCTGCTCGTCGCTGCACCCGCAGGGCCATCTCGCGGAGCCGGAACCCGCATGAGTTCGGCACGCCATCGACACCGACGACGACCGCATCCAGCGTGCCCCTCTCGCGACGCTGGCCATCGGAGTCCTCGTCCTCTCTGCCTTTAGCACCGAGATCAAGACCAAGCGTGATCCCGGGAAGGGCTGGACGTTCCTCTTCCACGAGAGGCCCATGAAGGACGGCACGATCGGGAGGCTCCCGTCGGAGCTCTACAACACCTTCATCGGCGGCTCGGGGCCGTAGGGGCCTAGGATCCCACGGGGGATGCGCCGGTCCGGGGGTGTGTCCCACGGCGTACCGCACCCGGACGTGACAGTGGCAAGGTCGTAGCGGATGGAGCAGATGGGTTTGGACATGGGCGACCTCGGCGAGGCAACCCAGAGCGTGGAGGGCGTTCCGGACTCGCTCGCCGACGACGAGATCATCGACTTCATCACCGGTGAGCGGGTGAAGGACAAGGGCAGCGAGCCCGTCCGGCAACGGGTCGCACGCGCCCTGTTCCACGAGTACGGGATCTCGGTCGCCGACATGAGGCGTGACTTCCCCATCCCGGTGGCGTCGGTCGGCCGACGCAAGGCGACCAAGAAGGCCGACATCGCGATTTTCACCCATGGCGCCCCGCACGACCTGGCCAACCTGCGCCGAGTGGTGATCTGCAAGCCGGAGCCCAAGGCGAGCCGCAAGGTCACCAAGATCCGTACCTTCAACCAGGCGAGCGAGGATCTGGAGGAGCTGGAGGAGCTCCTTGGCACCGAGAAGACTCCCCAGGCCCAGTACGGCATGTGGACGAACGGCGTCGACTTCTTCTTCCTCTACAAAGAGTCGACCCGATTCGGTGCCAGGTTCGAGCAGCGCGCGGACTGGCCCATCGCCGACGAGTCGGTGCAGAGCGGCTCCGTGGTCTCCGTCGCGCGGCTGCGCCGGGGCGAGGCCGCGATGCTCAAGACGGCCTTCCAGCGCTGCCACAACTACATCCACGGCAACGAGGGCATGCCCAAGGACGCGGCGTTCTGGCAGTTCCTCTACCTGCTGTTCGCCAAGATGCACGACGAGCGGGTCAGCAGGCAGGCGCGCCGGGCCCCCGAGTTCTACGCCCTGCCGTCCGAGCCGTTCAACGAGGAGGGCCGCAAGGCCATCCGCAAGCGGATCGAGGCGCTGTTCGCGGACGTCAAGAAGGAGTATCCGCTCTTCACCGCCCGCGACGAGATCTCGTTGTCGGACCGGGCGCTGGCGTTCATCGTCGGTGAGCTGGCGCCCTACGACCTGATGGGCACCGACATCGACGTCAAGGGGATGGCCTATCAGGAGCTGCTGGGCTCCAACCTGCGGGGCGACCGAGGGCAGTACTTCACCCCGATCGGCGCGGTCGAGCTGACGGTGGCCATTCTCGACCCGCAGGAGGACGAGACGGTCTTCGACCCGGCGTGCGGCACCGGAGGCTTCCTCCGCGAGACCCTCCGCCATCTGCTCAACAAGTGGCGCGCCGAAGAGAAGACCATCGGGCTGCCCGACACCGAAGAGCAGCTGATCGACCATCAGGGGCGGCTGCGCACCTTCGCCGACGAGCACCTGTTCGGGGCCGACTTCGACCCGTTCCTGGTACGCGCCACCAGCATGAGCATCATGACCCTGACCGGGGGCGAGGGAAATCTCTACAACATGGACTCCCTGGCGTTCCCCCGAGGCCACCTTTCCGGGGTGGCCGCAGCCGAGGAGCGCATCCCGCTGGGCTCGGTCGACGTCCTGATGACCAACCCGCCGTTCGGTACGGATATCAAGATCGAGGACAAGGACGTCCTGGCTCAGTACCGCGACGGAGTCGGCCGGTCGTGGACCCGCAACAAGGCGACGGGCAAGACCGACCCGGGCGAGCCGCGATCGGCGGTGCCGCCCGAGCAACTGTTCATCCAGCGTGCGGTGGACTGGGTGAGGCCGGGTGGCCTGATCGGTATCGTCCTCCCCAACGGCATCCTGTCCAACCCGGGTCCGGTCGACGAGGGCATCCGCGAATGGATCCTCGAGCACTGCTGGGTGCTGGCCAGCGTCGAGCTGCCGGTGGAGACCTTCATCTACGACGCGGGTGTCAACATCCTCACCAGCCTGCTGTTCCTGAAGAAGAAGACCGAGAACGAGAAGCTCAAGGCGACGATGGCCGGTGGGCAGCCGGACTACCCGGTGTTCATGGCGGTCGCCGAGAAGGTCGGCATCGACCGACGCGGCAACCCCGTCTATAAGCGCCAGCCCGATGGGGAGGTGGTCCTGGAGGTCATCGAGGAGAGGGAACGGATCCGGCGCGACGGCGGCGACGAGGTGACGATCCTGCATCGCAAGCGCAAGGCCATCGACAACGACCTGCCGGAGATCGCCGAGGCGTACAAGCGGTTCCGGCTTCAGCACGAGGAGCCGGGCGAGCCCCGGAGGCCCAACCGGTGATCACCAGGATCGAGGCGTACGGGTATCGCTGCTTCCCCGCGCTCAGCGTCGATTTGGATCGTCATCACGTGATCGTCGGGTCGAACGGGGCGGGCAAGACCACCCTGCTGGACATCCCGGTCCTGCTCGGCGATCTGATGCGGCAGCGGCGGGTGGCCCACGCGTTTCTGGAGGCGCTCGACCGTGGGAAGTCGGCGCGCGCGGGAACGCTGCTGGAGTTGCTGCACCGCCAGGAGGGTGACGCGATCTCCTTCGCCGTCGAGGCGAGGCTACCGGCCGATCATGTCGACATCCTGGCGAGTACGAGCATGGCCCGCCTCGGCAGGCCGGTGCCCACGCACCTGCGCTACGAGGTCCGGCTGGACGTCACCCGGCGTACGCTCCAGGTCGCCGACGAGAGCATGTACCTGTTCACCGAGAACGGCGACCGGCCCGAGCCCGGCTTCTTCTTTCAGGCCGCTCTGGAGAAGAGGTCGGTGTCGGAGGTCCTCGAGTCCACGGGCTGGCAACTGGTGATCTCACGGGAGCGGAACGGCCCCACCCGCTTCACCCCGGAGACGACGACGCGGGAAACCGAGATCCCGCCCTACCAGTTCACGCCTGATCGGCTCGGGCTCAGCGACATCCCGACCGATCCCACTCTGTTCCCCGCCGCTGTGTGGTTCGCCCAGTTGCTGCGCGAAGGCGTGGTCTTCCTGTCCCCGGACTGGGACGCGCTGCGCCGGCCCGCCCCACCCGGCGACCCCGAACGGCTGGAACCGTCAGGACGTAACATCCCCTGGCTGGCACTGGCCCTCCAGGAGAACGATCCGGAACGGTTCACCGCCTGGGTCGAACATCTTCGCGTGGCGCTCCCCCAGGTCGCGACCGTCAAGGTCGTGGAGAGCGAGGGCGAACAGCGCGCCTACTTCGACGTCGAATACACCAGCGGCCACCGGGTCACCTCGTCCGGCTTGTCGGAGGGCACGCTGCGGCTGATGACGTTGACATTGCTGCCGTTCCTGGACGAGAAGGCGCTGCCCAGCCTGCTCGTGACCGAGGAGCCCGAGAACGGCGTCCATCCGCGCGCCATCGAGACGGTGACCCGGTCGCTCGCCTCGATCAGCGGCGCACAGGTATGGGTGTCCACCCACTCCCCCATCGTGCTGGCGCACACCCGGCTGGACGAGGTGCTGGCGGCGCGGCTGAGGGACGACGGCGGCGCCGACGTGGTGCCGGGCCATCTACATCCCCGGCTGCGCGACTGGCAGGGCACGATCGACATCGGAACGTTGTTCGCGGCGGGGGTCCTGTCATGACCGGAGACTCGAAGAGGGACGTCGTCTTCCTGGTGGCGTCCACCGGCATGGAACGGATGCTCAGCGGCCTCCTCGGCGGCCCGGCCGGTCCCGGTGGCCGGGTGGGCTGCGGAACGTTCGGCCTCGATCCCGGTGAGGACGTGTTCGTCGCCGCGAACGGGGACCCCGGCGTGTACGGCACCGCCCGCGAGCTGCTGAGTCCGTTCGAGCGGCTGCACCGACGGGCCGTGGTGATGCTGAACGCCGCCTGGCCGGGCAGTCCGGGTGCGGCGGCGATCAGTGACGACCTCATCCGGCGGCTGTCCGGGTCGTGGGAGGAGTTCGCGGTGATCGTGGTCGATCCGTCCATCGAGGCCTGGGTGTGGCGCGGGCTTCCTGACCCGGCCGAGGTCCTGCCGCTCCCGGCGGACCACCGGAAGATCCTCACCCTCAGCCGCCACTGGGGGGTGGACGAGACCGCGCCGGACGATCCCAAGGCCGCGCTCGACCATCTGCGTCGACGCCATGGGGTCCGCGTCTTCGACTCTGATCTCGGCCGGGCAGCCGAGCACATGTCACCGAAGCACTGCACGGATCCGGCCTTCACCCTGCTGTGCAATCATCTACAAGCCTGGTACCCGGAGAAGTCGTGAAACTCGCCGAGCCCGACAATCCCGTCCGCTACTCCTGGCTCGCCGACCAGGGCTTCCGCCTGAGCCCGGGGCCTTATGTCTCAGAGAGTTATGCGGCTCGCAAGCTTGTGGAACGGCTACCGCACACGGACGCTCTTGAGAAGGTAACGGAGCGGATTTTTCATCCTGGCCGGGTCACGCGTAGTTGGACCACTGACCCAGACCACGGGGTTACATTCCTGTCCAGCGCCGATATCTTCCAGTCCGACCTGTCTTCTCTCGCGATGATCACAAGGAAGTCGTATGAGGAGAACGCCAGGCTTCCCCTCAAGGCCGGCTGGACATTGGTCACCCGGTCAGGGATGACAGCGGGGCGGGTCACTTACGCACGTCTCGACATGGAGGGACTTGCGTGCAGCGAACACGTGTTGCGCGTCGTACCCGACCGTGACAAGATTCCGGCTGGCTATCTCTACACGTTCCTGGCCAGTGCGCTCGGTGTAACGATGATCAAGGGCACCGTGTACGGCACGAGCGTCAAGCACATCGAGTCATCGCACCTGTCTGACCTGCCCATACCTCGGATCAATGACGAGATCGAACGGCAGATCGACTCGCTCTTCCAACAGGCGATGACACTCCGGGTGCAGTTTCAGAACGGCATCACCGAGGCAACGCAAGACTTCTTCGAGAGTGCGGGCCTTCCGGAACTCAGCGACCTTCGCTGGCATGACCTGTCGCGAGATACGGACTTCTCTGTATCACGTGTCACCCCGAAGACTCTGCGATCGCTGAATTTTGGCCCTCGCGCTCAGCGCATTATTGAAACTCTGCGGTCTACTCCCCACCGATCACTTGGGGATATCTGCCAAGATGGCTATCTGCGCACCGGTGCACGCTTCAAGCGAGTGGATGCATCGCCAGCCAACGGCGTTCGACTCATCGGCCAGCGTCAAGCATTCTGGATGCGACCGGAAGGGCGCTGGATCAATCCCCGCCAAGCACCCGCTGACGTGATGCAGAAGGATGAAACGATACTCATCGCTGCACATGGAACGTTGGGTGACACGGAAGTATATTCCAGGTCGGTCTTCGTCACTAGAAATTGGCTCGCCCATGCCTACAGCCAAGACTTCGTACGTATGGTCAGCGGCGATCCGGAATTCCCAGGCGCCTACCTATTCGCCTTCTTCAGATCCGAAGCAGCGTTTCGCCTGCTGCGCTCGATGAGCGTCGGGGGGAAGCAACAGGAGTACCACCCGTCCCTTCTCCGTGAACTTCCCGTCCCGGAGTGCACACCAGCGGATCGAGATCGGATCGCCGAGACCGTACGGCAGGCGTATCGGTGGCGGGACGAGGCGGATGCTTTGGAGGACAAGGCACAAGCCCTGCTCTCGGAGGCCATCCGCGACGTGAACCAGGGTTGAGCAGAAGGCCGACACGGCGAGGTACGCCGTGCCGGCCAGACATCAACTCGGGTGACCCGGTCCGCTTCGAAGATCGTTCTTGAACGAGCTACAGGTCGAGAGTGTCGTCCTTGATGCGCTGGACGAAGCCAGCGAATCGCTCACGAGGAAGCGTGAAGTGCCCAACCTCGGGACGCTTGCTGTCCCGCACGCCGATGACTTCAGCGAGCCTGCCGACCTCCACGCACTGAGCACTGGTCCCCTCTGTGGAGCGGCTGCTCTTGCGCCAAGCGGCGTCCGTCACACGGTGCCCTTGATCCGCTGGACCAGGGCCGCGAACTCCTCGGCCGTGACGGCCAGGTGCCCTGCGTTCGGGTGCTTGCTGTCACGCACGCCGATGCCTTGGGCGAGCGGAGCCACCTCGACGCACTCACTCGAGGTTCCCTGGGTCGATCGGCTGCTCTTACGCCAGGTGGGGGGATTCATCGAAGTTCTCCATCTGTTGTTCGATCAGGCGTCGTGAGGAGTCTACGGGTAGAGCGATTGCTCCGATGCGATCGAACCTCAGCTTCAGCTCACGGACCTCAGCAGCCTCCAAGACCAGTCTCCCCCCGTTCGGCGCCTCCACGAAGCCGACCTCACCCGACTTGACAGTGATGATCTTGAACGGCCCGTCCAGTCCTTCGTGTGCACCTGCGATCTTGGGGATGACGCGCAGAAATACATTGGGGCGTTTCGAGAGCTCGATGAGATGGGCGAGCTGTTCCCTCATCACCTCTCGTCCACCGATCGGTATGTCTAGCACGCTCTCAGAGAGCATGACCCAGAGCTCGGGAGAGTCCTTGCCCTCAAGTCTCTTTTGACGCGCCAGCCGCTTGGCAACGCCTGCCTCGACGTCCAGGTTGCTGCGTCCACATTCGAGGAGCGCCCGAGCGTATTCGGGAGTCTGGAACAGTGCTGGCACGAGTTGGCCATCGTAGCTATGGATCATGAGCGCCCGCTCCTCGAACTCGAGGAAGCCCTTGAACCACGTCGGGTCGTGGCCCTGGCGGGCATACCAGAGCATGATCGAGAAGAGGCCGCCGGTCCGCCATGCCTCGTCCAGGATGGCGGCTTGCCTCTCCTCCAACCTGGCCTCGTCGTTCTCCAGTCTGGAAACCGAGGAGCGTGCGCAGTTGAGGAGTTTGCCCACGGCGCTTCCGGTGAGGCCGCGCTCCATGCGGTGGAACCGCAGGGAGTAGGCGATCCATGCCCCCATCGAAGACCGTGGGTCCGGCGACTCGTTGATGTTCATCGATCCTCCTCTGACACCCGCGAAGTTCCAGGAGTTCCTGGGAACAGTGCAAGGCTAGGTCAAGAAGTGCACTCTGTGATGCGAAGAAAGGGAGCTATTACCCTCAAGGGACGATCTCAAATGACCAATATGGCGCAGCCCGGACAAATCGATGGTCAATACGTCGCCGAAATAGCGAGAGGCGGCATGTGCGCGTGGCGGCTCCCCGCTGAGGAGAACTGCGCGGCGGTCGCTCGTTCACTGCTCGGCGGCGCCTTGACGGCGCTCGGCGTGGACCGGGGCATGGCCGGTGACGTAATCGTGACCGCCAGCGAACTGGCGACCAACGCGCTCAAGCACGCACTGCGCGCCGGCCCGCAGGCTCCGGCCGTTCCACCCGAACTATGGGTGTGGGCCAGGGCCACGCCGACGCCGCAACTGGTGGTGTCGGTGTTCGACGGCTGCCGCTCCTCGTGGCCGGACACCGCTCCCCGCGATCCGCTCGACGAGCACGGCCGGGGCCTCGGAATCGTCGGCGCGCTCGCCGCCTCCTGGGGCACGCACCCGACACGTTCCCGATCGAGGACCGGCGGCATCCCGGGAAAGGCGGTCTGGTCCGCCTTCCCCCTGCCCGGTCCCTGGCCCGACGCCCGGATGACCGCGGAGCCCGCCCACGTCGCCCGCCACCTGGCGTCCACCCTCGCCGAACGCGGAATCCGACGGGTCGTCCCCCACCTCGGCACGAACATCGCGCTGGTGAGCGTCCCGATACACCCCGGCAAGGACATCACCGTATGGGTCGAGCCGGGCCACATCTCCTCCCCAGGCCAGAACGCCCCCCGCATCCGCCGCCCCGTCATCGACCTGTACGACATCGCCGAAGACCTCATACGCAGAGTCGAGCAGGAGCACGGCCATGCTTAGCAACGGTTCGCCAAGGGACGCTCGATACTGTTGGATCACGCCGCCCGACGCGGCGGACACTTCGTCGCAGGAAGGATCGGCGCGATCGATGTGAGCGGGCAGGAACAGTTCGACGTCCCGGTCGAGTACGACTACACGGGCCTGAGCACCGGTGTCGAAGCCGAAGCGAAACCGCAGGTCGAACCTATCCACCGGATCCAGGACCCGTTCGACCCGGCCGAGATCGACGTTCAGACGCGAAGTATGACGGTCGGTCTGCTACTGGCGCGACTGCGACGCGGTGTCCTCGATCTCGCACCCGATTTCCAGCGTTTCATGGGAGTCTGGGACGATACGGACCAAAGCAAGCTCATCGAGTCCCTGCTGCTGAGGATCCCGCTGCCCACCTTGTACGCGGCCGAGAGCGGCGACGACAGCTGGGTGATCGTCGATGGAATCCAACGGCTCAGCACGATCGCGCGCTTCGTCGACCCCGAGGTGTTCGGCGTTCATCCGTTGCGGCTCCACGGGTTGGAGTACCTCCACAATTATGAAGGAAACACGTATTCGGAACTCCCGGGTCGGCTCCAGACCAGGATCGACGAGACCGAGCTGATCGTCCACCTCATCCGGTCAGGGACTCCCGAGCCAGTGATGTACAACATCTTCGCCCGCATCAATACCGGTGGTCGTCCCCTGACCACGCAAGAACTCCGCCATGCGTTGATCCCGGGTCCGGTACGCGGGTTGCTCGCAGAACTCGCATACAGCGCGCCCTTCCTTGAGGCAACGCTGGGTAGCGTTAAACAGGCGCGGATGGCGGACCGGGAGATGGTGCTGCGCTTCCTCGCCTTCCGCCTCACCGAGCCGACGAACTACCCGCGTGGCGACCTCGACCTCTTCCTGCGCCAGGCGATGAAGCGTATCAACACCCTCGCACCCAAGGAGATCGAGCGGCTCACCGATGACTTCAATCGGGCGATGTGGGCTGCACACTACATCTTCGAGGAGTACGCTTTCCGCAAACGATTCCCGGGGCAGGAACGGCGACTTCCCATCAACAAGGCGTTGTTCGAGGCCGTCTCGGTGAATCTAGCGAAATTGACCCCTGAGGAGCTCACCGCGTTGCGCGAAGGCAGAGACATGGTCCGGGCACGGTTCATGGCTTTGATGGAGAACGATAGCTTCCTCCAGTCCATATCCATCGGCACGGGTGACGCGGAGAAGGTCCGACGACGGTTCGCCATGGTGAACGAGCTTTTTCGAGGGGTGGCCAGATGATCGACAAGCTCACCATCACCAACTTCAAGTCCTTCGCCTCGGCGGAGATCCCGTTGGCTCCGTACACGCTGCTGTCCGGCCTGAACTCGTCCGGCAAGAGCACGGTGCTCCAAGCCCTCGCCCTCCTACGTCAAGCCCAATTCGCCGCAGGGTCGCTCACCATCCATCGCGGCGTCGGCGGGTTCCCGCTCAACGGCGAGCTTGTCGAGTTGGGAACGGGTCAGGACATCCTGCATGAGGACTATGTACGCGAGGAGGGTCGGGAACCCGAGATCGGCTTCTCGTTGGAGGCGGACACCGCGACCACCTTCGAGTGGCGTGCCCGTTACGAGCCTGAAGACGAACGGCTGTCGCTGACTTTCAGCCGTTCGCCCATGGCTGGGGAAACGGCCGTCACCCTGTTCAATCCCGGTTTCCAGTACCTGAGCGCCGACCGCATCATCCCGGCGGTCACCTTTCCGCAGTCGCACGAGATGGCGGTCAGGCGCGGGTTCCTCGGTACCCGTGGCGAGTACACGATCGATTACCTGCGGCATTATCAGGATGAGCCCGTGCGGGCCAAGGTCCTCCATCACCCCGACACCTCTCCCCGGCTACTCGACCAGGTGGAGGCTTGGATGGGCGAGATCTGCCCCGGTGTGAAGATTTCGGCGGCGGCGATCGAGCGGACCGACCTCGTCCGGCTTAGCTTCGCGTTCCGGGAACGGCAGCTCACGACCAACCCGCGTCGGCCGACCAACGTCGGCTTCGGACTGACATACGTCCTGCCGGTGGTCGTCGCCTGCCTGACGGCCAAGCCGGGCGCGATGATCCTGCTGGAGAACCCGGAAGCTCACATCCACCCCCAGGGTCAGAGCGTGATGGCCCGGCTGACCTGCGCTGCCGCCGCCGCCGGGGCGCAACTCGTCGTCGAGACGCACAGCGACCACATCCTCAACGGCGTCCGCCTGACGGTGAAGCGGGGGCAATTGCCCGCCGACGACGTACGCCTGCACTACTTCCAGCGCAACGCGGACGGGGTCATCGACATCGTCAGCCCGACCATCGGCCCGGAAGGGATGCTGTCCCAGTGGCCGCCGGGCTTCTTCGACGAGTGGGACCGCGCGCTAGACCAGCTTCTCGACTGACAACCTTCCGCCGTCCCCCCGCAGCGAAAGGCATCTCTTGCCCGTCCTGCTGTTCTTCAACGAACTCTCATGCTCGGCCCCACTGCCGAGGGATCATGTGGACGAGGCCATGAAGCGGTTCGTCGACGTCCTGAATACGGTCATCGCGCAACGCAAGGATGCCTATCTTGTCTCCAAGGTGAATCTGAAGGAGTTGGAACTCGCACCGGGCTACTATCTCGAGGAATGGCGTTTCGCCAACGTGGATGAGTGGCGTCGGATCCGCAGCATGCAGGGCCGGGCTCCGTTCCGCTCGGTGCTCCCGCCTGGCGTGGGAGAAGGGGTCGACTACTCATGTGCCGGCCGTCCCGCTGAGGGCTTGGGCGCCGCACATCTAATGGATGGCGTTCTGGTGAGCCTGCTGGTCGACACCGCTTGGGACGCATCATGGATCCAGGCCGAACGCACCAGCCTGGCGGAAGACCCGGAAGGCGAGCCGGTCGTCATCGACGACATCGTCGAGGTCCGACACGCCGCTACGCTCGCTCACGTCGATTCCCACCTGGAGTGGCTCAAGCAGGTCGGGATACCGGACCTCAAGCATGGCTCCCAGATCTGGGATGCGCGCGGTGACCTCTACCCCAAACTCCTATTCCTGCCTCGCACCGAGCGGCAGTTCGCCAACCTGCGTCAGGACTGGGTCGTCTCGGCAGCTCATGAACTCCGCAGGATCGATCATGCGATCGGGGACTGGAACCCTCAGCTAACGAGAACGCCGACTTGGAGGTCCAAGGTGACACCCGAAGGGGAGACCCGTAAACGACTGTGCAGGTTCGAAGACTTCGACGGAATCATGCGTGTATTCGACCTCCACGGCCGATTCACACCGGATGAAGGCCGAGCGTACTTTCGACTTGTACCCGAAATGGGAAAGGCCACCGTCGCGAACATCGGCTTGAAGCTCGGGATCTGATCAGGATTCATCTTCGTCACCGACGTCCAGCCCTGTTTCGGCCCGGACCTTGGCGGCGAGATCGGCGAGCGATCCCTCGCCCGGGACGTGCCAATGCAAGGTGCCCTGAACGTTCTGGTCCTGCCCTGAGGCGTCCCGGCGCATCTTACGCACGAGCCCGCTGGCCGAATACGATTTTCCATCGGCATGCCAGCGCAATTGGTTGCGCGCGACGTTCCGCCACGTGGCCTGCCGCCGTCGGGGATCCGCATCCAGCCAGTCGGTCATCTCCCGCCGCTCCGGCCTGGTGACCGGACGGAACTCCAGAACGGTCCCGTCCTCGATGCGCTCGGCCTGAACCAGGGTGCGCGCCGCGTCGGCCTGCCGCCCGCTTCGCTCCGACAGTTGGTAGAAATCCAGGGCGGGTGCCGAGCCCCCGGCGGCCATCCCCCTGACCACACGATCGGCGACACGTCGGATGCGCTCGGTGTTGCGCATCGCGGCGAGAACCTGGCTGTTGGGCCCGTACTCCGCGTCGATTCCGCTCTTCACCCAGCGGAGGGCGGGCTCGGTCAGCTCGACGGCGTGGGCGAGTTGGGCGTCCCAGTCGGTCTCGCGGTCGCTGATGGAGCGCGTGTCCAGCCGTTGGAACACCACATGGGTGATCAAGAGATCTCCATAGCCCGCCATCGCGGCGGCGCGCCTGGCCAGGCCGCCCTCTTCGAGTTCTTTGAGGCGGGCCTTCACTACACGCAGCAATTGCACTTTCCGCCATACATGGTAGGCGTCGATGTGCGGCGTGAAGAGAACTCGGTAGTACCTGTCCTCCCAGAGGTTCGAGTGGTCACGCCTCGCGATGGCCGCGAGCTCCGCGTTGGGATGTGTGGCGGCGAGGGCGACGGCGGCCTCGGTGATCGAGCAGCCTTTGTCCCCCTCTGGACCCCGCTCGCCGGCACGCTGGATCACATAGGTTAGGCCGAGCCGGAACGAGAAGTCGTCACGGAGCGTGGTCTGCACGTCGTCCAACGACTTGAAGTCGCGAGTCGCGATGGGGTTCTGGGTGTTGGTGCTCGTCGTGACCTGATCGCCGAAGTCGGGTGGGCAGTCCTCCAGGGAGATCAGGCGGACCAGGACCCGTCCCTGAGCGGTCTTCTCTGCATCCGTGCCGTAAGCGCGGTGAATCGCGCTCACGGTCTGTGCCCCATTGACGACACTCGCGCCGCTGAGATGAAACTCGCCCACGCCGCCCGGCCGCCCCGCAGTTCTCTTGATCGTGTCACAGAGCAGGGTGATGCCGTTGCTGAAGTACCAGAAGTTCTGCGGCTGCTCGAGCAGCGTATTGCGGATCTTGATGTTGACATCGGTCAGATCCAACGAGTCCCGGATGTTCCTGGCGAACAGTCCGCGGCGGTTGTCGGAGAACCATCGGGCGACGTCCTCGGTCGTCATCGTGCCGAAGACCGCCTTGGGAGGTCCGGGTTCGAGGCCGTAGTTCTCAAGTCGCGCGACCAGCTTGATCTTCGAGGTGGCCGACTCGCCAAGGATCTCTCTACGGAAATCACGAAGGTCGAGGACTTCGTAATCGACCATTTCCTCAGCATAGTTGAGCGTGTTGATTTTACCTTCGAGCAGTGTGCGCACGTCGGCGTTCAATGGTTCGGCTCGCAGCAGGGCCGGCACCAGGGTAATTTTCGGGGATGGGGTGTCCAACACCTGTTCGAGTAGTGACACATGACGCTGGAAGCGACTGTTGAAGCGATCGAACTCGCGTTCGAGTATCATGTCCAACCCATTGAGCATCCGGTGAACCTCACCCTCACCAAAGGATGCCTGCTTGCTCTTGGCCCCCCACTTGGCCTGGACCAGGGTGATCCGGCCCGTCTCCCCGCGCATTTCGACCGCCACGGCATCGAGACCGTGGTCATCCTTCCCATCGAAGACGGCTCTGGCAGCCTCGGCGTTGCCACAGGGCCGTTGTATCTGCACGGCGAGAGCGGCGAGAGCGCGGCTCAAGAACGCGTCATGCCGCTGTTCGGGCTGCCCATTCTGATCCGACATGTCGATCAGGCCGGTGAAGCGGTCCTCAAGCCCCTTGCGCACTTGCCCGATTTGTACCGGATTCACGCCTTGCCTCCATCGAGAGCGACCACCACGGGCCATCCTAGGGTCCACCTTGACCGGAGGTTTACCTTCCGTCCCAAAGGTGGATCTTGACAACCCGGTAGATCATCCGACCGGAACGTTGTTAGATGGATCTCCGACAGGACGGCAAGAGTGGCGGGAGAGGCGGTCCGGTGCCCCATGGCGGACATCGTCGGCGGTGGCCCTCCGGCCAACGACTCCGAGCGGGCGGCCATCGCGCATCTGCGCGACCATGCTCCCGAGGACTGGCTCGTCCTGCACAACATCGAGATCCCGGTCCGGGGCGCGATGTACGAGGTCGACCTGATCGTGGTGACCCCGCACTCGGTGTGCCTCATCGACGTGAAGAGCACCCGAGGCCGGATCGACGTGTCGGGCCGCAGGTGGTACCCGTCCAACCGTGGCTCCTTCCACTCCCCGGTGGCCAAGCTCCGCGACCACGCCAGGGCGTTGAAGGGGGAGCTCGCCCGACGCAGCTCCGGGCTCAACCGGATCTACGTTGACGCGCTGGTCGTCCTGACCGCCGACGATTCGGTCCTGGTGGATCCCAACGACCGCACGGACGCCGACGCCCACGATGTGTCCACCCTGGATGAAATGATCTCGGCGCTGGCCGACGTCTCCCGCGTCCGCAGCGGATTCCCGCGCGACATCCGGCGGCACCGCCAGACGATCGTCCAGACGCTGCAAGGAGTCGTCCGGGTGCCGACCGGGCCGCTCCGATTCGGCAACTGGGTGGTACGGGAGGAACTGGGCGGCACCGAGGACGTCACCGAGTATCGGGCCGCCAACGCGATTGTCACGACGTCCCAGACCGTCCTGCTCAGGGTCTACCGGGCCGACCCCTTCCAGCCGGAGGCGGTGCGGGCCGCCGAACGCGTCGCGATCGCCAACGCCTATGAGGTGCTGGCCAGGATGCCGCCGCACGAATGCGTCGTCGGCTGCCGCGACTTCTTCGCCACCGAGGACGAGAGCCGGTTCGTCCTCGTTCTCGATGACGTTCGCGGGACCGCGCTGCAGCCGCACCTGGACAATCCCCGGCTCGTCCTGGCAGCCGACGCCAAGTACCGGCTGATCGCCGACATCCTGCGCGGGCTCACGCACGCGCACGGTCACCGGGTGCTGCATCGTGCGCTGTCTCCGGCGTCCGTTCTGGTGGCCCCCGGCGGCAAGGGCCTGCTCACCGGGTTCGACTACGCGCGCCCGGAGGATCCCCGCTCGCACACGGTCGTGGGACGGCTCGCCGATGCGCTCGACCCCGCGTACGTGGCACCGGAGTGCCAGGCGCGGGCCCAGGCGATGAGTCGCGCGTCCGACGTGTACGCGGCCGGGGTGATCGCGTACCGGCTGCTGACCGGGGAACTGCCGTTCGCCTCGACGGCCGACCAGTACGAGAAGGGCAGCATGCTGCCCGGCGGACCCTTGACGGCGGCCGGGGTCCCCGAGCACATCGCCGAGCTGCTGGGACGGATGTGCGCACAGGCTCCCTCCGCGCGACCGTCCGCCGCCGAAGCCCTGCGGACGATGCTCGGCGCCTCCCGCCCACCGGCCGGCCGAGCCACCACCCGCACGTTCGACTACCGGAATCTGCCCGAAGGGCACCAGCTGACCCGCAAGTACACGGTCCAGCGCAGGCTCGGCAAGCCCGGCTCGTTCGGCGCGGCCTACCAGGTGTACGACAACCTCGCGGGCGCCGACCGGGTCGTGAAGATCGTGGATCGCGACCGAGAGTCGCTGGTCGAACGACTCAAGCACGAATATCAGATCCTGCTCGGCCTCCCCGCGCACGACAACGTGATCAAGGTGGAGGGCGCCGACTACCTGGACGGTGGCGAAACCCCGTACCTGGTGTTCGAGTACGTCGACGGGCAGGACGTCGGCGCGCTCGCCGACGACCGTGCCCTCGGCCCGGCGGACACGGTGAAGCTCGGCGTGGAGGTGGCTCGCGGGCTGGCGTTCCTGCACCGCCACGGGATCTTCCACTGTGACATCAAGCCCGGCA
The DNA here is from genome assembly GCF_003386555.1 of Thermomonospora umbrina. GTDB lineage: Bacteria > Actinomycetota > Actinomycetes > Streptosporangiales > Streptosporangiaceae > Thermomonospora > Thermomonospora umbrina. The sequence continues at coordinate 1,338,211 of NZ_QTTT01000001.1, forward strand.
ACCTGCTGTGGACCGACCAGGGCTGCAAGATCATCGACTTCAACGTGTCGGTGTCGGCCGAGTCGAGCATGTCCAAGGCCGGCGGCACGACCAAGTACGTGCCGCCGGATGTCAACATCCGCGTGCCCCCGACCGCGGCAGACCTCGCCGACCGAGACGTCTACGCGCTCGGTGTCACGCTCTACCAAGTGCTGACCGGGCAGTACCCGTTCGCCTCGGGCAGGCCCACGCTCGGGGAACAGCCCATCGATCCGCGGTCGCTGAGCGGGCTCTCGGAACTGTCGGATGCGCTCGTCGACACGGTGACCAAGGCGATCGCCCCACTGCGCAGCGCCCGTTACGGCGGCGCCGCCGAATTCCTGGCCGTGCTGGATGCGATCGGCGAGGTGCACCGGCCGCCCGCCGTGGCGCCCCCCGAGCCACGTCCGGTCGTCGCCGCCGGCAATGTCAATCCGTTCGTCGCCCACCTCAAGACCCTTTACAGCCAGAGCACCAGCAGCAATGCGGGTACCCGCGGCAAGGATCCCTACGACCTGTACGTCGCGACGGCATTGGACGACGGCCTGATCCCCGATGTGCTCGCAGGCCGGTACCGACTGGTGGTGATCACCGGGAACGCCGGCGACGGCAAGACGGCGTTCCTCGAACGCCTCGTCAAGGCCGCGCTCGACCGTGGCGCGACCCCTGGTGAGCCCCGCGACAACGGGGCCGACGTACGGCTGCTGGGCGGCCGGTGGCTCCGGACCAACCACGATGGCAGCCAGGACGAGGGAGACAAGGCCAACGACGAGGTGCTCGGCGAGTTCTTCGCCCCGTTCGCGGAGGGTGAGGAGCCGGGCCCGCGGAACGCGGAGACACGTCTGATCGCCATCAACGAGGGCAGGCTGGTGGACTTCTTGGCCTCTCGGGCGAGCCGGTTCGCGTCCCTGACGGCGGCGGTCCGGGCCGGGCTCGACGGTGAACCCGTGCCAGACGGCATCGCCGTGGTCAACCTCAACCGGCGCAGCGTCGTCGCCGGCGCCGACGGCCCGAACGGCCCGATCTTCGACCGGCTGCTGGCCAGGATGACCCATGAGCGTTTCTGGGAGGCATGCGAGTCCTGCGACCTGGTGAACTCCTGCTACGCCCCGCACAACGCCCGGACACTGGCCCACCCCAGCGTGGGACCGAAGATCGTCAAGCGGCTGCGGGAGCTGTACACGCTCACCCATCTGCGCGGGCGGATGCACATCACCGTCCGGGATCTCCGGTCCGCGCTGGCGTTCACGCTGACCTCCGGGAGGGACTGCGCGGAGATTCACGAGTTGTACCGCGGCGGCGACATCACCGAGATCCTCTCCGGCTTCTACTTCAACGGCTGGGCTGGAACACCCGGTACCCGTGACCGGCTGCTGGCGCTCCTGCGGGACGTCGATGTCGCGGCGGTGTCCGCGCCCGCGCTCGACCGGCGGCTCATGCACGTCGGTCCGGACGCGGGGCAGGCCATGATGACCGTCGACCGCCGCGGCGACGACTACGACATGTCCCTGCTGCGTACGCTGTTCGATCGGCTCACCGGCGACGCGGCCGACCCCGAAGCCCACGCGCGGTATCTGGCCTCGGTGCGGCGACGGTTCTACTTCGAGGGGCTGGACGATAAGCGGGCACGGGCGATGTCGCCCTTCCGGTCGTCCGAACGGTTCCTCTCGCTGCTGCACGACCCCGAGCAGGCCGCCGCCCGGCTGCCCGACCTCATCGCCGCGATCAACCGTGGTGAAGGCCTGCCCGATCCTCGCCGGCTCGGCGACACCCTCGCGCTGCAGGTCCGCCACGTGCCGGGCGGTACCGTCCGCAGCCACCGGCTGTTCCCCATCGACGCGCTGACGCTCACCATGTCGGGAGGTCCCCCGTCGCCGTATCTGGAGCAGGAGCCCGACGGACTGGTGCTGCGTTACCACGGCCCGGCGGGTCAGACGGCGCGGCTGCGAATCCAACTCGATCTGTTCGAACTGCTGTACCGCCTCCGCGACGGCTATCTGCCGAGCGTCGCGGACCGGCAGGGGCACTATCTGGGGCTGACCATCTTCAAGAACGAGCTGTCAGCGGCGCCTTATCAGGAGATCGTTCTGTCGGCCGGAGGGCGCGGCCTGCATCGCGTCCGCCGGGAGCGCGACGGGCGGCTGGTCATGGAGCCGCTCGTAGACCTGACCGAGGAGTCTGATGACCCTGCATCGCAGTGACAAGGAATTCCGTCACCCGGGTGTCAGCTACTTGGACTACAAGCAGCTGGAGATGGACCGCGTTCTGACCGGCTTCCTGCCCCGGCTCTGGTGGGACGGCAGGTCCAGTGTCGTGTCGCGTTCGGCGGACCTGGACGTGCACGACTTCGTCGAGACCTTTCGAGAGCATCCGGATTCCTTCCAGGACTTCGATCCCGACATCACCCGCCGCTGGCTGGAGACGCATCTTCTGGATGTGGTCAACCGGGGAAAGGCGACCCAGGCCGTGGCCGGTCTGCGCCCCCTGCACGGATTCACGTACCGGTTCAGGAACGCGCGCCGATCCCGCGCCTATGGGGCCGACGAGCAGCTGTACGAGATGATCTCGCAGGTCTCCGATCGGCGGCGCGGTGCCGCGACGCTCGAACATCTGAAGAACTTCTTCTTCGACGGGATGGACAAGCACACCGAGAAGCCCACGCCCGGCGTCGACATCGATGTCGAGACACAGGCGCTGATCAACCTTTCCGAGGCGGTGAAGCGGGACATCACCGACCGCCCCGCCAGCGGCAGGGAACGGCGGTCCCATCCACCGTTGTACCCACAGGCGTCCGACCTGCTGGTGGACGACGTACTCAGGCTGCTGTTCCATCGTGACCTGATCCCGCGCTCGGTGCTCGTCGACTATCTCAAGATCCTCTTCGCCTTCCATCTGGCGCTCTATCACCTGCGGATCCTGAAGCTGTTGCCAGCGCTGACCCGCAACGAACAAATGCGTGCGAACGGCGGCTTCTTCCTCGACGTGGTCGGGATCGGTGGTACGCCGACGGCCCGGTTGGCCGAACGCAGCGCCGAAGTGTGGTTCGGCCGCATCCCCGATTTCGTCCGGGCGACGTTCACGGTGAAGCGGCTGGACGACCTGGCACGGCATCTGGTGCGGCGGGGCGGTCTGCGCACCCCTGGCCGCGGCTTCTTCACAGTCGAGGACTTGCTGCGTCTGCTCGGGCCCGCGCACAAGGAGGAACGCGACAGGTTCGCGGGCGGCCGACTGGCGGTGATCGAGTCGGCGCGCTCCGGCGACGCGGACATGGACACCGAGATCGAGCAGATCTTGCACCTCGGCCTCGACGACTTCACCGCCTACATCGAGGTCATCACGGCCTACCGCGTCGCGTTCCACCGTAAGTACCTGACCGGATGCCTCGACTCTCTGCTGTTGAAGAACCGGCCGGGCGCGATGATCGCCCAGCCGAGGCGCGGCGTCCGCCGGTTCGTTCTGGACAGCCGGCTGCTGGAGGTGCTGCTGCAATTGTCGCTGCTCAGGCAGGACACCGGCGGCGAGTACTACACCGCCGCGTTGCGCGTCGACGAGTTCCTCACCGTGCTGCGGGAGCGTTACGGCCTGTACATCGACCAGCTTCCGGCAGGCGACGGTTTCGACCGGCCCACAATCGAGGACCAGGCCGCCTTTCGCGCCAACACCGGCGCGTTCACCGCGAGATTGCGGGAGATCGGCTTCTATTCGGATCTGTCCGACGCCTACCTGACGCAGACGATCACTCCGCGCTACACCATCGGCGCCGGTAAGGCCGGCCGTGCCCAGGGGAACGCATGAGTACCGGGCTGCAGGAACTCCAGGAACAGGACGTCGAGACCGCGCTGGAACGGGTCCTCCTCCCCCGGCTGGCCGGGTTGCTGCAGGCGCGACGGCCGGGGCACTGCATGCGGGTCACCGAGATCGACGCGCCGCTCGCGGTGCGGCTGTGCCGTCGTATGCGGGGCGCCGTCGGCGAGGACGGACACGTGCACGTCCTGGGCTCGGAGCCGGCCGTTCCCACGGACGTGGCCGTGACCAGTACCAAGCTCGTGGAACTGCGCAACCCTGACGCGCGCGGGCGGCAGCGTGCCCCGCTGCTGGTCTTCGTCCCGCCGGGCACGTACGCCAGCGCTGAGGACTCGTTCGGGGTGGCCACCTTCGAGGAGGTCGCACTCGGCGATGTCTATATCGAGCTGGCCGCGCGGCTGCTCGCCGAACTCCCCGACACGCTTCGCCGCGGTGTCGAAGACCTCTTCGCCATCCTCGACGACCAGAAATGGCCCTATGCCGGGGACCACGCCCGTGCCCGATATCTCCTGACCGTCCAACACAATGAGAACGATCCGATGGCGGCGGGAGCGGCCGTCTTCGAGCTCGGGATGGTGCCCGATTTCGAATTGTTCTCCGACGCGGCCCAGATACCGACCCGTACAGGCCGCAACATGCGGCAGATGCGGGTGCTGCAGAGCACCGAACGTCCCGAGCGCCAGCGAGTGATCGAGCTGGGCTTGACCGATCCCGCCTTTCGGGCTCGGCTGGCCGAGTTCCTCGTCCGAACCGGATTGGAAGACGCCCGCGCATGGACCCGGCGGATCGTCGTCGACCGTGCGAACTGGAACCTGGGCTTTCACCGCTGGCCGCTGCGGGAGGAACGGACCGTCGAGGTCGTACGCATCACCGTCGGAGATCTGGAACTGCCCAAAGCCGGTGAGGCACCCGGCCACGCGGACCACACGGTGCTGAGGAACATGACCGGCCAGCCCTTCCTGCACGCGGGACGACAGGGACTCGGCCGGCTTCCGATCGACTTCCATGTGGAGCCGGACCCTCAGCGAGTGGCCGGCTTGGCGAAGTTCGTCGTCCAGCTGATCTCCGAGGACTCCGGACCGACCGGTGTCACGACGACGGTCCGGCTCGGGAAGACGGCGAAGAGCTCCTACAAGGCCGTGTTCAAGAAGCTCCGCTCCGTCGAGCTGGAGCAGGGCTGGCACTTCGTCCAGGTGACTCCAGAGGACGCCGAAGGCGTCCCGCTCCCTGTCGAGACCCCACGGGGCGACGCTCATCTCGGGAACCAAAGCGACCGGTTCATGGTCGTCACCGACGATGACTTCGAGGAGCCGCCGCCGCGGCAACGTGTCGCCAGGGATGTCGGCGTCAGTCATGCGCTGCGGAGACTGGAGTTCATGGCCCTTGAGGAGACCCGTGACTGGCGCGGTGTTCGCTGCAAGGGCGTCACCTGGAAGAGCACGCAGGGTGCGGGCCGACAGGTGCTCCAAGCGTCGTTCGGAGTCTACGGGTCCGCGGAGATCCCGCTGTCACCCCCTTTGGTCGAGGCACAGCGGCGTGTGCTCGCCGAACCCGATCGCCTCCGTCGCTGGCGGCTCCCGGTCCTGGCCGACCAGGCGGGAGACCCGTTGCCGGAGGACCTGGACGCACCGGATCCCGGTCACGAGCCCGTCGACGTGTTCCTCGCGGCGCGCCGAGCCGTCCTGGCGGCCATCCGGGGCGAGGACGACCTGGTCATCGAAGGCCGGGACCTGCTCGAGCTGCGGGGACCGATCCAGACTTACGCCGAGTCCTATGGCGAACTGCTCGCCTGGCAGATCCGCCGCGCCGAACGGGCCGACGAGGGGCTGCGGACCGGGTTGCTCCGCGAGTTGGCCGCGCTGCTCCAGATCGACACCGTCGAGGTCGGTGTCACGGATTCGGGCGGTGTCCGTCGCGACGTCGTGCTCGTCGCCCCCACCCACCCGCTCCGGCTGCTTTGGCTGGTGACGTGGTCCGCGCTCGGCCGCCGCTGGCTCGAGAACGCCCGGGAGAACGAGGCCGCGGTGATCGCCGCCGCGGGGCGCACCCTCTCAGGACTGACCCCGCTCGGCTTTCCTCTGGTGGTCCCGCAGCGAAGCGGGGCGCTGACCATCGCGGCGGGCGATCTCAACCCGTACTGGGGCGTATGCCTGCCCACCGGCGCAGCGGACCCCCAGGCCCTCTTGTCCACGCTCGCCGGGGCGCTGCGCCTGCCCGAACGCTGGAGTGGTGGCCAGGTCGTCTCCGGGCGGGTTCTCGCCGATCGTGTCGAACGCTATCTCCGCCTGCACCCCTACGTCGGCACCCTGGTGATCAGCGCAGTCAATCCCGGTCGCGCGGAGCACTTGGCCGAGATGCTGCTCGCGCTTCAGCGACGCAAGGACTTCGTTGATGTCAAATACGACATCCGGCTCTTCGTGCCCGATCCGCAGGCCACCGACAATGGGGAGGCCCTCGCTGAACTTCTGCGTGGAGAGGGTGGCCCGGCCGCCGAGGCCGAGGCCTTCCATACCCGGCCGTCCACGGGGCTCATTCCCAAACTCGCGGTCGCCGTCCGGCCCCTGCACGAATTTCGTGCATCGAGCAGCGAACAAGCCGCCCACATCACCGTCCTCTTCGATGCGTTCAGCGGTGAGAGCTTCGACGCCGCGCCCGGTGGGGACCCCGGCATGGCACCGGTGCACGGACTCGTCCAAGACGTCTCCATCCTTTACAGCGAGAACGAGGAGACCGTCACCTGGCAAAAGCAGCCGCGACATGGCCCCGCGCATCCGATCAGGGGAGCCGAAGAGCTGTCCGACCTGCTCTCCGCGCTGCCCGCCACGATCTCGTCCGCCGCAGCGGCGGTGGCCACCGGAGAGCCGGGGGTGGGTCTGGTGCCCCGCGTCACGCTCAACCTCGACGCGCGTGACGGCGCTCTGCTCCACCAGGCGCACCGCTCGAGTGACTGGGTGATCACCATCGACCGCACGCTGGGCATCGAGTACTTCGACAGTCCCGGAAGCAAGCGGCGTCCCGCCTATGTGATCGATTTCGATGTGGAGAGCGCCGAAGGGCTGGGGCACCATCTGGTGATCAGTTCCCGTTCGGTCGACGAACTTCGCACGTTGCTGGCACCCGTTTGCGCCCAGCATGGATTCGATGTCGACGCCCGGCACACCGGTACGTTCTTCGAGCAATTGCGGCTGCTGTCGGGTCGGCTGGCGTTCAAGCTGGCATCCGCCACACCGACTCAGCGGACCGAGGTCCTGGGGCTGGCGCTGGCCCGGCTCTTCCTCGACTACCAAGGGGTCTTGGCCGACCAGGTGCTGGTCCCGCTCGACGCCCATCTCGGGCTGTATCGGGAGTCGCGAGCACGGGCGGACGAGGTCGGCGAATCGGTGAGCCTGAAACGCACTGATCTGGCGCTGCTGAGCCTGGACGCAGGTCGCCGTACCATCACGTGCCGGCTCGTTGAGGTCAAGTGCTACAGCTCTCTCGGCGGCCTTTCGGCCTACGAGCAGCTCAAGGCCGAGATGCTGGAGCAACTGGCCCGCAGCCGCACCGTTCTGAAGGAGCATTTCGACCCTCGGCTGAACGAGCCCGACCGGCCGGACCGTGCCGTGCGCAATGCCGAGTTGGCGACTCTGCTCCACTTCTACGTGGGTCGCGCGGTCAGATACGGCACGATGCACGCCCAGGTGGCCGGCGAAGCCCGATGGCTGCTCGACCGGCTCGACGCCGGCTACGTATTGGACTTCAAGCGCATCGGGCTGATCTTCGATCTTTCCGGCACCGGCGCGAGCACCGACCACGAGGCCGGCGTCGAGTTCCATCGGATCGGACGGGATCTCGTTGAGGAGCTGCTCGAAGCGATCCCGACCGACCCGGTATTGGCGGTCGAGGGAACGACGACGCTCAGCGGCCTCGACCTCACGGTGCCGAGGTTGCACGATGCGGCCTTCCGCGCCCCGTCCCGCAGCCACGAGACGCCCAAGGAACCGATTCACATCGAGCCGGATGATCTCGCGGACGACACCCTCCCCGGGTTTCCGGAGCCGAACGAGGTACCGTCGCAAGAGGGTTCGGCAGCAGCCGAGGTGTCACCCGCGCCGGTACCTGAGCCCGCGCTCACGGACTCACCCGGGGACTCGCCATCCCGACGAGAAGGCCCCAGCATCTACCTGGGGACCGACGGCCGATCCCCGCAATACGGCGTTCTCGGTGAAGTCGCAGGCCGTCGCGTCGCCTTGGACCTGAACGAGACGCACACGATCAGCCTCTTCGGCGTTCAAGGTGGAGGCAAGAGCTACACCCTCGGATCCATCATCGAAGCCGCGACCCTGCCGGTTCCCCCGATCAACGAGCTTCCTCGTCCGCTCGCCACGATCGTGTTCCATTACAGCCCGACTCTGGACTACGCGCCCGAGTTCACCAGCATGCTCGCTCCCAACAATGACGCCGAGCAGACACGTATGCTGCAGGATGCCTATGGCTGCCGCCCCACCGCGCTCACCGACATCGTCATGCTCGTCCCCGAAGACCAGTTGGATCTTCGCCGTATCGAGCATCCCGGCATCCAGGTGCTCCCGCTGAAGTTCGGATCGGCCGAACTCCGTGCCGAACATTGGCGCTTCCTGATGGGTGCGGTCGGAAATCAATCCACGTACATACGGCAGCTCCAGCGAATCATGAAGGCGCACCGGAGGCAACTGAGTCTCGACGTCATTCGTGCGGGCATCGAGCAATCCGCCATGTCGGACAACCTCAAACAGCTCGCCCAGCAGCGCCTGGATCTCGCCGCCGACTACATCGACGACAGCGCCCGAGTCAAGCAGCTCGTCCGCCCCGGGCGAATGATCATCGTCGACCTGCGCGACGAATTCATCGAGAAGGACGAGGCGCTCGGCCTGTTCGTCGTCCTCATGCAACTGTTCGCCGAAGCGCAAGAGGAAGGACGACGCTTCAATAAACTGGTCGTCTTCGATGAGGCCCACAAGTATATCGAAAGCCCTGATCTGGTGGCCGGACTGGTCGAAAGCGTGCGGGAGATGCGACACAAAGGCATGAGCGTCCTGGTTGCGAGCCAGGACCCACCTTCGGTGCCCATCGCACTCATCGAACTTTCCAACCACATAATACTGCACAAATTCACCTCACCGGCATGGCTTAGGCACCTACAGAAGGCCAACGCGTCGCTTGCGCAGTTGACAGCCTCCAAGATGGCGAACCTTGTACCGGGCGAAGCATACATCTGGTCGAACAAGGCAACCGATAATGCTTTCACCCGTAGCGCAATGAAAGTCAGGTTGCGCCCACGATTGACCAGACATGGAGGGGCCACCAAGACTGCAACTGAATAGTTCGGGCGCCACCCGACCAACAAAGCGGCCCAGCTCCAGTCGGGCACTAAATGTGTCATTTTCGAGACTGAAACTATTAATTATCCCCAGTTCTGGGCGCGCGGTGGCCGTTGGTGATGGTGCAGCCATTTGGGGCCGTGTCCGTTGGGGATTCCAACCGGCGCGGCCCACGGCGGGTGATCTTGGTCGTGTTCGCTCGTTGTTCGCTCGTCGGCGTTGGTACCGGTCGTCATGGGCCGCCACGGCGCGGCACGTTTACCATCGCAAACACGGACAGGGCGACAGGTTTCGGCAGCCGTTGACATGGTCCGGCACGCTAGCGGTTGACTTCTAATCCGACGGTCGCAGGTTCGAATCCTGCCGGGCGCGCCCTCCTCGACCACGGAGCGTGTCATCGCGCCCGTCGGTGGGTCGCGGGGGCCGCTGGGCGCATGTGCCGGTGGCATCGGCTGACCTAGACTGCCGCGCATGGATCTCACCGATGCGACTCGCATGATCTTGGCGGAGTCTGCGGCCTTTCCGGAGCTGATGAGGGCCACGCGGGACGCTCACGACACGTTGGTCGCCGGTCGGCGGGTGCATCACACCGCTCTGACCTGGATCCTCAGGGAGGCGAGCCGCAAGGATCTTTACGGCGCCCTCATGCGGAAGCATGGCACGGAGGCCTTCGAGGACATGGTCACCGTTCTCTGCCGTGAGATCGACCGGCAGGCACCCGTTCCCACCCGCTGACGACAGATTCCTCAACGCCGGGTGACCTTTCGGCCTGCGAGATCCCGGTTCGCGGTCGGCGGGCGAACCGTTCCGGGCGTCGGGAGGCCCGTGCTCGGCCTGCGCGGGTCCGGTGGCGCCCACATCTGGACGCCGGTCGTGGCGTCACGCGTGCGGCCGACTCCTGTTCGACCGCGAGGCCGCAGGCGCCTCGCCACGCCTTTCGTGATCATTACCTCTGACGCTCGGCTGGGCCAACTGCCGGCACCGGTGCCATCCGTTGAGGGTGGGGAGCACACCGGGTCGACGCCAAGCATTTCGGCCGGATGACAGCCCCCGGTCCCGCTGTTCGACGTTGCGGCCGGTGTGGCCCGGACGTCGGCCTTGAAATCCGGCTTTAAGAGCTCCGGTCGAACTCGGGTCATCGTCGGACCGTGGCCCCCGCCGTAATCGGCGTTCCCGACTCGGCCCTTTCGTGGTCTGCCGCCGCCCATCGTGCCGGCGCGGAACGGTCCTGTGGAGGGGATCGCAGCGCACACGGGTTCATGTAGACGCCTCTGTATGTTTGATGGTTGAGTGGTGCCGCCCGTTTGGAGGGCCGAGGGCGCTGGAGGGCTTCGTGCAGAACAGAATCGTCCCCGCGGCCGGTGTGGAGCTCGACGGTCGGTACCGCTTGGAGACCGTGATCGGTAGCGGCGGGATGGGTGAGGTCTGGCGCGCCTTCGACCTGCGGCTACGTCGGCCCGTGGCGGTGAAGGTGCTGCCCGCCGGGTTGGCGGCGGCCGAGGAGGGCGTCGCGCGGTTCCGGCGGGAGGCCGAGACGACGGCGACGCTCCAGCATCCCGGCATCACCGTCGTGTTCGACATCGGCGAGGACCGAAGTCACGCGCAGCTCACCTACCTGGTGATGGAACTCCTCGACGGCGAAGACCTACGCACCGTCATGGCGCGGAACACCCGCGGCCTCCCCGTTGCCCAGGCCATCGACATCGCCGCCCAACTCGCGGACGCGCTGGCCGCCGCGCACGCCCACGGCATCATCCACCGCGACGTCAAGCCCGCCAACCTGTTCCTCCTGCGCAGCGGTCGCCTGAAGCTCTGCGACTTCGGCGTCGCCGGCCTGGCGGATGCGGCGACCCGCCTCACGGCGCAGGACGCCCCCGCCCCCGGCACGCCCCGCTACATGGCTCCCGAACAGTTCCGCGGCGAACGCGCCGACCCTCGCACCGACCTCTACGCCTTGGGCTGCGTCCTCTATGAACTCCTGACCGGCGCACCACCGTTCGCGTCCGACTCCGGCGTCCGGGGGCTGGCCTATCAGCACATGAACACCCCGCCATCCCCCGTCGGCACCCACCGGCCGGACGTCCCGCCCGCACTGGATCGCCTCGTGGGGTCGCTGCTGGCCAAGCCGATGGACCTCCGTCCGGCCAGCGCCTCCTCCGTCGCCGACTCTCTCCATGCCCTGGCCGGCACCCGCCGCCCGACCACCGCGCCGTCCCTCGTCGATTCCCCGAACGAACGGCGGCCGTCCACCGAGCCCACGGTCCCGCCGACTCGTCGACGCACCGCCACCGGGGTCGTCGCGGTCGTCGGGGTCCTCGCCGCAACGATGATCGCCCTGGTCGTCTTCACCCCGTTCCAGGGACGAGACGGTGCCCCGTCCGCCGAGTCTCCGAGCCCCGGCGGCCCGGCGAGTCGGCCGGCCGCCCACTCCCCCTCGAACGCCACCCCGAGCGACATCAAGATCGTTGATGTCGTCACCCTCGCGGAGGGCGGCACCATGAAGCTCCATGTCTCGCCGACCCGCGGGGTCGCGTGGGCGACCATCGAGGGTCACACCCAGCGGCACCACCTCTATCTCGACCGTCGTGCCGTCGGCGACCAGGACTGGACCCCGTTCCTGGGCTCGGTCCACGTCCCCGGCGACGGACGCCTCCACCGCACCGCGGACGTCCCGATCACACGCGAGCCCCCCGCCGAGTTCCGCGTCGCGAGCGCGTACGACTTCCATTCCGGCGACTATCACTACGTGAACATCGGCGCCTTCCGCCTACTGGACGACCCTGCGGTCGGCTGACCCGAGCCCGCCAGGAGGCGGACGAACGCCGAGGCAGGCGACGATCTCGGATGCGTCGGGCGTCAGGAAGAACGAGAAGTGCAAGCGTGGCGTCGCTGATCGGACGTGGCCGATCACGACGTGCTCGAACCCGCACGCGCTCAGATCGGCGACGGCCTGGGCGAAGCCGAGCGAAGGCTGCCCGGTCCTCCGGATCAGACGTTCGCGACGCCGGTGGATGCCGAGTATCGACAGCCTGGCGGCGACACCCGGATGGATCTCGAACTCGGCCCCGCCCAGGAGTGCCTCCCGGCACGCGAGGTGCGCGTCACCGTCCTGTTCAGCATCCCGATCAGCGTCGTCCGCTCCATTCGCCCATCATGTGGGCAGCGGCCTGGGGCCGCACGCACGAACCCGACCGCCCAGGGTGCAATGGCGGGAAGGAGGACTGCGGTGAGCGCCGTGGAAGGTGATGCGGAGGCGAGCAGGAGTTCGCCCGAACGACCTGGCCGGGTTGCGGCACAGCGTTGTCGGGCTCGCCATGGATGCGCGCGAGCAGATCCGCGACCCCGACGTGGGCGAGTGCTTCCTGTGGGAGGCCGTGTGGGTCTCCGGGGAGCTGCGTTCCCGCCTGGATGCCCTCGATCACCTGCTGGAACGGCTGAGCGACGCCGCCGACGCCTGGACCGGGGAGGCGATCGGGACGATGCCGTTGCGGGAAGAGGTCCGGGGAGTGGCGCGGGAGTGTTCGGGGCGCATGCCGGCGGAGCCCTGGAGCGCCGGGCGGTGATGATTTCAGCCGGAGGTGTCTGCGCGGCCGGGCCAGCCGGGGATCTCGTCGAGGTCTTGGATGAAGGTCGCCGGGTCGCCTGTGCCCGGGCGGGCGGTGAAGTCGGGATGGGTGTGCGCCTCGGCTCGGAGGTGCCAGCGGCGTACGACGTCTTGCAGGTGCCCGTACCGGCCCGGCTCGTGGGCTGCGTCCACCGCGTCGTGGTAGTCGCGCTCGAAGCGGTCGCGTTCGTCTGCGGGCAGCCGCCGCATGATGTCCTCGGGGTTCGGCCCACCTGGGCCGATCGGCTCGGCGGTCATGGTTCTCCCCCATCGACGGGTCGTCGTTCGGTGGTACGTAGGGCTGCTACCCGGCTGCTCTCCGCCTGAACGGGGCCGAGTGGACGGTGCGTCTGGTCGCCCGAGGAGCCGAAGGACGCGATCGCGTGCGGCCTGCCGTCTCGGTACTGGATCACGTGGCGGGCGGTGCTGCGCTCCTCCACGAGGTCGGTCGGCCTGGTCCTGCCACGGCTCGTCCACGGCGGGCCTGGGAGGACCGCCCAGCGCCCGTCATGGAGCCAGAGGTGGTCACCCTCGCGGAACGTCTTCCTGCGCGGAGGCCGGCGCGTCCGCAACGTTCTCCTGGTGGTGGACCACACGCCCATGTCCCACCGCTTCCGTTCCCCGACGATCGATCGGCGCCAGAAGGTGACGCCCGCCGGGGACATCGCCGGTCAGCGGCGGCGGCGCCAGAGGAGGGCGGCCACGAGGGCGGCGGCTGCGCCGGTGAGGGCGGCGAGGAGGCGGTTGAGGCCGAGCCTGGCGGCCAGGGCCTTCAAGGGGCGGAGCAGGCCGGCGAGGGCGAAGCCTCGCACCGAGGCCGCCGCCCTGCCCGCGGCGGCGGTGGTCTTGGCCCGGGCGGCGATGGTGGCCTTCCCCGCGGTCGCGGCGGCGTTGCCTGTGGCGTCGGTGGCCTTCCCGGCCGCCGAGGTCGCGGTGTCCGTGGCGTTGCCGGCGGCGTGGGCGGCCTTCTTCTTGGCGGCCTTGGCGTCGGTGGGCTTGGGGAGCTGGTCGCGGTTCGGGGGGCTGGGGGTCTTCATGGTGGGGGGTCCTCCCAAAAGGGGATGTGAGTTTTCCTCGCGGTACCCCACCATGGGCGGTCCATTCCACCCGACTTGTACGCCGTTGACCGAATCATGGGCCTCTGTTTGATCGCGGACGACCCGGGTAGCCGTCGCGGTGCGAAACGGACGGACCAACGACCCCGAGAGGTCAGGAGGTAACGACCATGCCCCCGGCAACGGTGCAACGCCAGGGCCCCAGTGTGGAGCGCCCCTCGTCGAGCGGGCTCGCCGACGTCGTCGAGATGATCCTGGACAAGGGTCTGGTGATCGACGCGTACGTGCGGGTCTCGCTGGTGGGGATCGAGCTGCTCACCGTGGACGCCCGGGTCGTGGTGGCCAGCGTCGACACGTACCTGCGGTTCGCGGAGGCGGTGAACCGGCTGGACCTCGCCGAGAGCGGCAACAGTCAGGGACTCCCGCAGATGATCTCCACGATGCAGGAGGGCGGCGCCCGCAGCAAGACCCGTGGAGTGCTCCAGGGCGCCGGCGAGACGGTCAAGGAGAAGCTCGGCCGCGGCGGCGAGAAGAAGAGCCCGGCGAAGCGGGAGGAGGACGGGGCGTGAGCGTCCAGTACGTGTACGGCGTGACGTCCGCCGACCTCGAGCTGCCCCCGGACCTGCGCGGGATCGATGACCGGGAAGCGGCGCTGGTGCGGCACGCGGGATGCGCCGTGATCGCCGGACCGGTCGACACCGACCGGGCGCTGGGCACCAGGGACGACCTGTTCGCGCACCAGCGGGTGCTGGAGGCGGTCGCCGCCGATGGGGCCCCGGTGCTGCCCTTCCGGTTCGGCGCCGTGCTGCCCGACCGGGACGCGATCGTCTCCGAGCTGCTGGAGCCCAACCGCGAGTCGTTCGCCGAGGAGTTGGAGCGGATCCAGGGGCACGTGCAGCTCACCCTGAAGGGCCGGTACGTCGAGGAGGTGATCCTCGGCGAGATCCTCCGCGAGCGGCCGGAGATCGCGGGGCTCCGGGAGGAGCTCCACGGCGTCTCCCCCGAGGCCGGCTACTACGACCGGGTCCGGCTCGGCGAGCTGATCGCCCAGGCCCTGGAGGAGAAGGCCACCGCGGACGCGGACCACGCCCTCGAGCTGCTCGCTCCGCACGCCGAGCGGACCGTCGCGCACACGCCGCGCCGGACCGAGGAGATCCTCGACGCGGCGTTCCTCGTCCGCCGGGACGCGCGGGAGCGGTTCGAGCGGGCCGTGGACGAGCTGGGCGGGCGGTGGGACGGCCGAGTGCGGCTGCGCCTGGTGGGTCCGCTGCCCCCGTACGACTTCGCCGAGTCCGGCGGAGAGGGCTGACATGGGTCTGATCACCGGGCTGGTCACGCTGCCGCTGGCGCCGGTGCGCGGGGTGGTGCGGCTGGCCGAGTTCCTCCAGGAGCAGGCCGAGCAGGAGCTGTACGACCCGATCCGGCTGCGGCAGCGGCTGGAGGACGTGGCCGACGCCCGCGCGGCCGGCGAGATCTCCGAGGAGGAGGCCGCCGAGCTCGAGGAGGAGCTGTTGACGCTGTTGATGAATCCGCCGGTGGGGAGGCGATAGCCGATGGCGCAGACGCTCGCCCGGGTGGTGCGGCAGGCCGTCGAGCAGGTGGAGGCCCTGACCGGCCGCGAGGCGGAGGGGGTGACGTCCACCCGGCGCCGCGAGGACGGCTGGCTGGTCGAGGTGGAGGTCGTGGAGACCCGCCGCATCCCCGACACGGCCGACCTGCTGGCGATCTACGAGGTCGAGCTGGACGACGAGGGCGAGCTGACCGGATACCGGCGGTCCCGCCGGTATCAGCGGGGCCGCGCCGACGACGACTGACGAACGAGGAGGAGCACGTGTCCCAGGTCGAATGGGCCGGCCCGGCCTCGTCGGGCCGGCCCTCGGGCCGGTCGTCCGGCGGGGAGTACCAGCCGGCGAACCTGGCCGACCTGCTGGAACGGATCCTCGACAAGGGCATCGTGATCGTCGGGGACATCCGGGTCAACCTGCTCGACATCGAGCTGTTGACCATCAAGATCCGACTGCTGGTGGCCTCCGTCGACCGGGCCAAGGAGATGGGCATCGACTGGTGGGAGCACGACCCGGCGATTTCGTCCAAGGCCCGTCGAGAGCTGACCGAGGAGAACCGCCGACTGCGGGAACGGGTCGCGGCGCTGGAGGGCCGGCCCTCCGGGGAGGACACCGCCGAGAACGCCGCCGAGCACGAGCGGGAGGAGGTGGAGGATGAGTGAGCAGGCCGTCTACCTGTACGCCGTGGCCCGTGGGCTGCGCGCCGAGGACCTGGCCGGAGTGCCCGGGCCGGCCGGGTCCGGGGTCCGGATCATCGAGCACGCGGGGCTGTCGGCCGTCGTCGGCGACGTCCCCTTGGACGAGTTCGGCGAGGAGCCGCTGAAGACGAACCTGGAGCGCCTCGACTGGCTGGAGGAGACCGCCAGGACGCACCACGACGTGGTGTCGGCCGCCGCGTCGGCCGCTCCCACCGCGCCGGTCAGCCTCGTCACCGTCTACCGCGACGACGACCGCGTCCGCGCGATGCTGGACCTGCGGCGCGACGCGCTCACCGCCGCGCTCGAACGGATCTCGGGACGCCGCGAGTGGGGCCTCAAGGTGTACGCCGAGCCCCGCAGGGAGCCCGAGGAGCGGGCCCCCGCCGACGACGGCAAGCCGGGCACGTCGTACCTGATGCGCCGCCGGGCACAGCAGCGCAGCCGCGAGGAGCTGGCGCGCAGGCAGGCCGAACAGGCCGAGACCGTACACCGGGAGCTGGCGAAGACGGCGGTCGCGACCAGGCGGCACCCGCCGCAGGACCCCCGGCTGTCGGGCCGCGCCGGGCAGATGCTCCTCAACATGGCGTACCTGGTGGACGAGGCGGAGGCCGACGGGTTCGTCCGCCGCGTCGAGGACGCCGCCGCCCGCGCCGAGGGCCTGCGCATCGAGGCGACCGGCCCCTGGCCCGCGTACTCGTTCATCGACCTGGAAGAGCCCGACGAGCCCGACGAGGAGGTGACCGGTGAACGGGAGCATCGTTGACGTGGTCGACGCCCCGCCGGGCGAGCGCGTGGCCCTGGTCGACCTGCTGGACCGGCTGCTGGCCGGCGGTGTGGTGATCGCGGGCGACCTGGTCATCTCGATCGCGGAGGTCGACCTGGTGCGGGTCTCGCTGCGGGCGCTGATCACCTCGATCCGGGAGGAGAGCGGGGTGGGGGGCGCGTGAGCACCGAGAGGTTGCGGCGGCGCATCGAGACGAATCCGGAGGAGGTCGAACGCGACCTCGTCAAGCTGGTGCTGACCGTGGTGGAGCTGATCCGGCAGCTCATGGAGCGGCAGGCGATCCGTCGGGCGGAGGGCGACGACCTCACCGACGAGCAGGTCGAGGAGATCGGTCTCGCGCTGATGCGGCTCGAAGAGGCGATGATCAGGCTCAAGGAGCACTTCGGGATCGAGCAGGCCGACCTGAACCTGGACCTGGGCCCCCTGGGCACGCTGCTCCCCGAGGTCCGATGACCCGCTAATTCAGTGGTTCCCTCGCATCGCCCCCCGTAAAGTCGCCGGGCGTCGGCACGGTCTCGGGGGGCGGTCATGCGAGTGCACTATCCGCGCACCCCGCATCTGCCGTGGTCGCCGGGTGTCGCCTCCGACGACGTGCGGGCCGGTGGGCTCGCGGGGCTGGCGGGCCGTGAGGTCGTCGTCACCGAGAAGCTCGACGGCGAGAACACCACCTTGTACTCCGATGGGCTGCACGCGCGTTCGCTGGATTCGGCGCACCACCCGTCGCGGGCATGGGTGAAGGCGCTGCACGGCAGGATCGGCCGGTTCATCCCGCCCGGGTGGCGGGTGTGCGGCGAGAACATGTTCGCCCGGCACTCGATCGCGTACGACGATCTGGAGAGCTGGTTCCACGTCTTCTCGGTGTGGGCGGACGACCGTTGTCTGAGCTGGGACGACACCGTGCGCTTCGCGCGGAGGCTGGGCGTTCCGACCGTGCCGGTGCTGTGGCGCGGCCCGTTCGACGAACGGGCGCTGCGCGCGATGCAGGTGAACACGGGCCGGCAGGAGGGCTATGTCGTCCGCACCGCCGAGGGCTTTCACCGTGACGCGTTCGCCGACCGGGTGGCCAAGTGGGTGCGGCGGGGGCATGTGCAGACCGACGAGCATTGGATGCTCTCGGCCGTGGTCGAGAACGGTCTGAGCCCGGCCGCCGCCCTGTGGGAGGCGCGCTCGGGCGCGACTCCCGACGTGTCGTCGCTGCTCCGGGCGCTGGGTCCGTCCTTTGAGGGGGCGTCCGAGCCCGCCTTGGCCGACGTCTACCCGCGGCTGGACCTGCTGGGTCGATCGGGGGAGAGCCGGTTGGCGGGGGTTCTGGCCGCCCTGCTGCACGCGGAGCACCGCCCGTCCCTGTTGCCCCGGCTGGTGGGGCCGCTCGGGATGCGGCAGGCACGGCGGGTCGCCGATCTGGTGGGTCTGCACACGCGGCTGCGTCGTGAGTTCCCGGACGCGGAGCGCCGGGCCGGCCTGACGCGGATGAGCGCGGCGGCCGATCTGGGGGTGCTGCACGCCGTGGCCGCGTCGGCCCTGGCCGGGCGCGACGACGCGGAGGCGGTCGCCGCTCGGGAGGAGGTGGCCTGGTCGGAGCTGAACGCCGATGACGCCGGGCTGCTCGACGAGGATCCGCTGGGTCCGCTGCGCGACGGCCTGCGAGAGGCCCTCGCGGACCACGACCCCGAGGTCGCCGACCGCTGCTGGGCCGAGGCCCGCGAGGCGTACGCGTCGGGCAAGGCGACCTCGGCGGAGGCGGCGTCGGCGTTGACCTGGCGGTGGCGTTCCGGTGAGTTCCCCCGGCTGGTCGTGCTGGTGGGCCCGTCGGGCGGCGGCAAGAGCACCTTCGCGCGGAACGGCGGCGGGATCGAGGTCATCGTGTCCCTGGACGGTCTGCGCGAGGCCCGTGGATCCAGGGCGGACCAGCGGGCCAACCCGGAGATCCTCACGGAGGGCCTCGCAGGTCTCGCCGAGGAGCTGAACGGCCGTGCGGTCGTCGCCTGGGACGCGACCTCCCTGAATCCTCGCCAACGCTCCCTGGTGCACGCCGTCGGGGAACGGCGCGACGCCCTGGTGACCCATGCGGTGATGGTCGTTCCCGAGGAGTCGGCCGCCGAGCGCAACGCGCGCCGCGACCACCCGGTGCCGCCGGAGGTGCTCGCCGCCCAGTTCCGCCGGTACGTTCCCCCGTACCCGGGCGAAGCGCACCGCGTCTGGTACGTCGGGGAGGACGGGGCCGTTCACGACGTCGCCGGAAGCCTGTGGGACGAGGAGTGAGCATGCGGACCAGCGAGGAGATCTACCACCGCATCCGCTGGGATCCGCGTTTCGACCCGGCGCGGTTCGTGATGGGCGTCAACGTACGCGGGGCCGCCCCCAAGCGGGTGCCGCTGCCGTCGTTCGTGCCCGGCGGCGACATCCCCTGGCACCGCGTCCTGTTCTTCGAGGCGGACGGCGAGGTGGTGTGGGACCGGAAGGCGGGGCGGGACGACATCGACTCCTCGCGGGCCGGCCGTACACGGGAGCCCCGCAGGCTCGACGCCGGCGGCTTCACCGCCAGGGCCCCGTTCGTCTGGCGTCCCGTGGACGGATGGCGCGCCCAGGAAGGCGACCCCTCGGGCCGGCCCTCCGTGTCGCCGGGCGTACGGGTGCTGACCTGGAACACCCTGTGGGACCGCTACGACGCCGACCGGATCGACACCGCCCGGCGCAGACCGCTGCTGCTGGAGGCGCTCGAACGGGCCGACGCCGACGTGATCGCGCTGCAGGAGGTCGAGGCCGGTCTGCTCAGACCGCTGCTGCGGACCCCGTGGGTGCGCAAGTCCTACACGCTCGGCACCGACCCGTCCGGCCCCGACGTCGACGACACCGGGCTGCTGCTCCTCAGCCGGCTGCCGGTGCTGGAGGCGGGGGTGTGCGCGCTGGGCCCGCACAAGGCCGTCTCGGCGATCACGGTGAAGGCGGCGACGGGTCCGATCGTGGTGGCGGTCACCCATCTGACCAGCGACCACACCGAGAACGGGGCCGACCGTCGGGGGGACGAGTTCGGCCGGCTCGCCGGGCTGGTGGCGAGCGTGGACGGCGATGTGATCGTGCTCGGCGACTTCAACGACGGCGGCGACGCGCCCGCGCGGCTGCTGGGGATGCGGGACGCCTGGACCGAGGTCCGCGGGCCGGGCGACGACACCCCGACGTTCGATCCCGTGGCCAATCCGCTGGCGGCGGTGTCCTCCCTGTCCGGGCGCGCGTCGCGGCTGGACCGGGTGCTGCTGCGCGGCCCCGGCCTGAGAGTGTCGCGCGCGTCCCTGCTGGGGAACGCCCCCGCGACGCCGGAGGGGCTCCTCCCCTCGGACCACTACGGCGTCGTCGTGGACCTCGACCCCACCGTGAACGCGCCCGATCCCCTCGGGACCGCCCGAACGACCGCACGGACGGCCGTGGCGTGGATTCCGCCGGAGGGGCTGTGGCCGGCGATCCAGGAGATCCGCGAACGGCACGACCCCCAGATCCACCGATGGCCGCCCCACGTGAACGTGCTGTTCGGGTTCGTCCCGGAGGCGGACTTCGACGAGGCGCTCCCCCGGTTGTCACGGGCCGTCGCGAAGGTCGCCCCGTTCACGGCCGGGCTGAAGGGCGTGCAGGCCTTCCCGCACCGCGACGACTTCACGGTCTGGCTCGACCCGGCGGCCGACGACCCGAAACCATGGGCGGCGCTGCGCCAGGAGTTGGAGAAGGCGTTCCCCCAATGCCGCAGCCGCGCCGAGGGCTACACCCCGCACCTCACCCTGGGCCGCACCCGGAACGCCGACCCCCTCGTCACCGAGTGCGAGACCCGCCTCCGCGGCATGTCCGCGACCGTCGGCGAGTTGGTCGTCCTCTCCCGCCGAGGCACGGAACCCATGCGCCCCCGGGTGGCCATCACCCTGGGCACGGGCGAGATCCGCCCCCTTGACCACGAGCCCAACACCCCGGGGCCCCAAGCCCCCGAGGACGCCGGCGCCGTCGTGCGACAACTGGCGGAAGCCCTCCCGGAGGCCGTCCTCCATGTCGCGGGCTCCCGACGCATGGGCTGCGCCCTCCCCGACGCCGACCTCGACCTGGTGGCCGTCCTCCCCGACTCCCTCGCTCCCCCGAGCCCTGCGGGGGCCGAGCCCCAGGTGACGCAAGCCGGGGCACGGGCGGCGACACCGTCGAACGCGAACGAGCCCCGGCCTTCGAGCCCTCCGGGCACGACTACGGAACCGGCCGACATCCCGCGGCCGGGGGCTGAGGGGGCTGCGGCGGTTCTGGGGCCGGCGGAGGTCGAGGCGCGGGTGGGGTCGTTGCCGGGGGTGGTCGGGCTGCGGCGGGTGATCGGGGCTCGGGTGCCGGGTTTGCGGGCGCGGGTCGGGGGGCTGGACGTCGATCTGCTGGTCGTGGCGACCGGGGGCGTGTCGCCCGCCGAAGCGGTGGCGCGGCGTACCGAGTTGGGGGAGGGCGCCGCGGTCGCGTTGAGCGCGGTCAGTGACGCGGACGCGGTGTTGGACTTCGTCGGGGGCGGCCGGGAGGACTTCGTGTGGCTGGCCCGTGCGGTCAAGGCGTGGGCGAGGGCGCGGGGGCTGGACACCGCGCCGTTCGGGGGGCTGCCGGGGCTGGCGTGGGCGATCTTGGCGGCGCGGACGGTGCGTGAGGCCCCCGGGCTGCCGCCGGGTGAGCTGATGGCGCGTTTCTTCGCGGGCTGGGCGGCCTGGGATTGGCGGGAGCCCGTCGGTCTCGGGGGTGGCGGGGCGGCCGAGGCGGTGCCCGTACGGATCTGGACGCCCTCGGCCCCCGTACGGCTGTGCAGCGAGCAGGTCGGCGTGGGCATGCGGGACCTGCTGACCCAGGAGCTGTACCGGGCGTGGGAGATCACCGAGGGCGGCCGAAGTCGCTGGGCGGACCTGCTCGCCCCGCCGCCCCTCCACCGGAGGCACGCGGCGTGGGCGGTGGTGACCGTGCGGAGGGCGCGGTCCGAGGAGCTCGAGGTCACGGTCGGTCGCGTCCGGGGTCGCGTGCGGGCGCTGCTCACCGCGTTGGAGGACGCGGGGGCGGTGGAGGCGCACGCGTGGCCCCGGCCGTTCGACGTCGGGCCCGATCGGGTGCGCTTCGCCGTCGGGCTGGGGCGTACGCCTCCTGACGAGGCGACGGTCGTCGAGGCCGTCCGGCCGTGGGCGTCGGGAATGCGGGGCGTCGAGGTCGCGTGGGCCGAGTGCGGCGAGGTCCCGACGCTCCGCTGACCGCACGGAAAGGCCGGGAGACAGCGAGAGACCCGCCGGGTGCTCCCGGCGGGTCTCCCGCGTCAAGTGCGCCGATGTGCGGGTCGCCTCTCGGCGAAATGCACAACGCGGCTCCAGCCGAACGGTATTCCGCGAAGGCGTTAGATGAGGCCCGGGGACACCAGGCACATCGGCGACACCGTCTATAACCTACCTGGTCCCGGGATTGTTCCCGGCCATCTCCGGGTCTTCATCGATCCAGCGTCCAGCGGATCGGCAGGTGCTTGAGGCCGCAGATGATGCCGCTGCCCATCCACGAGGGCTCGCCGGCCAGGTCGACCGAGCGCAGGCGCGGGATCAGCTCCTCCAGCATCACCCGGATCTCCATGTGCGCCAGCCGGGCCCCCAGGCAGTAGTGCTCGCCGAAGCCCCAGCCGAGGTGCGGGTTGGGGTCGCGGTCGACGCGGAAGTCGAAGGGGTCCTCGAAGACCTCCTCGTCGCGGTTGGCCGAGGGGTAGAACAGCGCCAGCCGGTCGCCCGCCCGGATCTCCCGGCCGCCCAGCTCGCAGTCGGCGGTGGCCTTGCGGACGAAGTGGACGACCGGCGAGGTCCAGCGGACGATCTCGTCGGCGGCGGCGCCGCACAGCTCCGGTCGCTCGCGCAGCAGCGCGAGCTGCTCGGGGTGCCGGAGCAGGGCCAGCAGGCCGCCGCCCAGCGCGCTGCGGGTGGTGTCGTGGCCGGCGATCACGATGATCAGCAGGTAGAGCAGGGTGTCCAGGTCGGACAGCGGCTCGCCGTTCAGCCGGGCGTTGGCCAGCACGCCGACGAGGTCGTCGGTCGGGGCGGCGCGGCGGTCGGCGATCAACCGCCGGAGGTAGCCGGCGAACTCGGCGCGCGAGTCGCGGGCGAACTCGGTGTCGGCGATGCCCACGAACTCGTTGGTCAGCCGCAGCACCAGCCCCTCGTGCTCGCGGGACAGGCCGATGATCTCACTGATCATCCGGAGCGGGTGCCAGGCGGCCACGTCGGTGATGAAGTCCAGCCGCTCGGGGGCCTGGTCGAGCAGTTCCCGGGAGATCTCCCTGACCCGCTCCTCCAGGGCGCGCAGCACCTTGGGGCGGAAATACGGCAGGGCCAGATTGCGGTAGTCGCGGTGTTCCGGCGGATCGGTGCTGAGCAACGTCCGCGAGGCCCGCCCGGTCACCCCGGCGAACGACTCCTCGACCGGCCGGGCGTGCAAAGGGGCGAGCGTCACCCGGGTCCGTGAGCTGAACAGCGCCGGATCGGCGGAGACCGCCTTCACGTCGGCGTGCCGGGTGACCGCCCAGAAGGACGGATATCCGGGGGGATCGAACCACTGCACCGGCGATTCCCGACGCAACCGTGTCCACAGGTCATGCGGCTGTCCGAAAAGGCCATAACGAGCGGGATCGACCAGATCGAGGGGGTCCACCGGCGACTCGTCCATCCCGTCAGGTTTACTGAACTTGACCCATCTGAGCAAGGGCTCCGTATCGGTGAGGTTCCCCATAAGCGACCAACCCGTCACTTGAGAGGACGGGACGAGTGAGAACCTCTACAGTGGGCGGGACGATTCGTATCGGGACGATTACGGCGAAGGCGGGGTCGGAGCGACGTGATGGCTGAGAGTCGACGACGGTCGTTCGCCGCCATCCTCGACGAACTGTGCCTGCGACCCGCCGGACGACCCGACCCGTTCACCAACACGGAGCTGGCCCGGGTCGTCAACGCGCTCGGCGGGGACATCACCGACGGCTACATTTCGCATCTGCGCAAGGGCCACCGCGACAATCCCACCCTGCAGACCGTGCAGGACCTGGCCGCCGCCCTCGGGGTGAGCCCGGCCGTGTTCGTGGGCGGACGCCGGGCCCGGCTGGACGAGGAGGACCCCCGGCGGTCGTTCTCGGCCAAGCTGCGGCATCTGTTCACCGCGATCTACCCGCCCGAGCGCGGGCCGTACACCCCCGAGGACGTCGCCGCCGCCGTCAACGCCGACGGCCGGTACGGCACGATCTCCGCCAGCCACATCCGGGACCTGCTCAACCCGGGCCCGGGCTCGCTGCCCAACCCCCGGCTGCGGCACATCATGGGGCTGGCCGACCACTTCGGGCTCGCCGACGACCACGGGCCGCAGGCGGCGTACTTCCTCGACGACCGGCTCGCCGCCACCGTGGACGCCGAGCTGGCCGACCTGATGGCGCTGCGGGACGCCGGCGTGGTCGAGTTCGTCACGCGCGTGGCCGCGCACGCGCCCGCCTGGAGCCCGCAACTGCGCCGGCAGGCGGTCCGGGCGATCACCCAGGCCATGGAGTCCGGGGACGCCAGATGGGTCTTCCCGCTCAAGGGCGAGCGGCTCTCCACGGAGTAGCACGCGAGACGGAGTAGGAGGCGATGGCATGCCCAACGCGGCTGATCGCCGTACGACGGGGGCGGGGACATGGGCGGGCTGAGCCGTCAGCAGCGTCGCGCGCTCTGCGACCAGGTGGTGCGACGGCTCGATCTGCCCCCGTCGGCGACCTACCGGGACGCCTGCCGGCGGACCGGCGAGCTGATGGGCGAGCTGCTCGGCGCGCAGGTGGAGCTGCGCTTCATCGCCCTGCACAACACCCCGTTCAGCGGGGCGACGGTACGCCGGGCGGACGGGACGTACGTGGTGTTCTGCGCCCGGTCCCGGTCCTGGTACCACCGGCTGGGGATCCTGCTGCACGAGTTGGCGCACGTTCTGCTGGGGCACCAGCCGGCGTCGCTGTCCGACCGCGCCGGGATGAGTCGGCTCACCCCGCACATGCCGGGCAAGATGGCCCGCATCCTGGCCGGGCGCACCAGCCATGTGGGGGACGACGAGCAGCAGGCGGAGGAGCTGGCCGACCAGTTGCTGGAGCGGCTGACGGAGCGGCGCGGGCGGGGGCCCGAGCAGCCCGCGGCGGAGGTCGCGCCGCATGTGAAACGGATCGCCGAGGGACTGGCGCACTATCCGTCCAAGATCCCTCGTGAGTGAGATTCTCAAGGTCTCATACTCGTATGGAATTTTTCCGGCCAATAGCGCATATCAGTTGAAGTCCTGACACACCGGAACTACGCTGCTGCCTCAATGAATCTACTGCCGTCCGACCACCGGCGCTTTCCGCCCAACGCAGTACGGGGACCGTGTGACATGGCGCCACCCGCCGTCCGGCGCGACCGGGCCCGCCTTTCCGGGGGCGCACCGGAGTTCGACCTGTCCCGGCCCAATGCCGCCCGGATCTGCAACGTTCTCCTGGACGGCAAGGACAACTTCGAGTCCGACCGGTCGGCCGCCCACGACCTCCTGCACTGGGCGCCCGAGATGCGCGCACTCGCCAAGGCGGGCCGCGATTTCCTGGGGCGCGCCGTCCGGCATCTGACCGACGGGCCGGAGATCGGCCAGTTCCTCGATCTCGGCACCGGAATGCCCATCCACTGCAACGTCCACGACATGGCCGCGCAGTCCCACCCGTCCCCCCGCGTCGTCTACGTCGACAACGACACGGTGGCCGTCACGCACGCACGGGCGCTGCTGGACAACGGCACCACCACCGTGGCGATCGAGGGCGACCTGCGCGACCCGACCCGGATCCTCGAGGACCCCCAGGTCGCCGCCATCCTGGACTTCGAGCGGCCGGTCGCGGTGCTGATGACGTCGGTGCTGCACTTCGTGGCGGACGCCGACCGGCCGGGCGAGAGCGTCCGGACCTTCCTGGAGGCGCTGGCCCCGGGCAGCGCGCTCGTCATCAGCCACGCCTGCCGCGACCACGCCGCCCCGGAGGCCCTGGCCGGCGTGGAGGCGGTCTACGAGGCCACGACCACCCCGTTGACCGCCCGCACCCGCGACGAGATCGCCGCGCTCTTCGACGGCTGGGAGCTCGGCCCTCGGGGCCCGGTCGACATCGCCTATTGGCCGCTGTCCACCGAGCGACGGCCGCGCCCCGCGATGACCCTGTACGGCGGGGTCGCGCATCTCCGGCCCTGGGCCGCCCGGTCGTGAGGCGGCGGGTCACCGCGCCTAGAGCGAGACCGCGGTGTTGTCCGTGCCGTGGGTCCGCGCGACGGCGTGGTCGACGACCGGCGAGCGCTTGAACGCCCGGGCGACCTGGCACCACCACGCCATCTCCAGATCGATGTCGTTGCCGTCGCGTTCGTCGGCCGAGCGCTCGGACGGGGCCTCGGTGCCGCGCGCGCCCGCCCGCCTGGCCGCCATGGCCGCCTTGAGCTGGGCCGCCTCGATCAGCGTGGCCAGCTCCTCCTCGGGGACGCCCCGTTCGCGGGCCACGGCACGGACCGCGTCCTCGACGGCGGGGTCGAAGAGCGGCGCCAGCGCCCACCGCCAGTCGCTCAGCTCGATGATGGCGCGGCGGATCCGGTGCTGCAGATCCAGGCGACGCCCCCGGGCCACGAAGATCACCGACGGGTCGACGTCGGTCAGCGCACGGTGCAGCGACCGCAGCGTCAGGAAGCCCGTCCACCGGCGCACCCCCCTCCGCACCCCGAGCCAGCGCGGCCCGTACACGGGGACGACCATGGCCGCCACCAGGAAGAAGCAGCCGAACGGGGCCCCGATCAGCGAGGCGCCCGCCCCCACCGGGTTGAGCGCGTCGGTGCCGAACCAGTTCGCGGCCAGGGTCACCAGCCGGATCAGCGAGTAGACGGCCAGCACCACCCCGAACCCGGCGTACAGCCGCAAGCCCCGGCGCAGGTACGGCAGCCCCGCGTAGTCGGGGTGGCGGGCCCACACGAAGCACCAGCGGGCCAGGACCGCCGAACCCACCAGCGTCGAGGAGTAGTAGATCGCGTACATGATCGCGACGGTGGGCTGCCTGGCGTAGAAGTACGGGAAGTCGACCGTGCGTTCCGTCGGCACCGTGGACAGCGCGAACAGCAGGCTGATCACGACGACCAGCAGCGAGTAGGTCGCCAGCACCCAGCGCAGCCGGGCCCAGGCCAACGCGGTCGAGTAGCGCCACAACAGGGCCAGGCACAGGAACGCGGCCGCCAGTCCGGACAGGCAGATGGCCGCCACCAGCTCGGCCACGTTGACGATGCCGGCCATCCGGTTGATCCGGGCCGCCGCGGCCGGGGACGCCGACCACAGCGTCATGCAGAAGAAGAAGACCGTGGCGCACAGCGCCCACAGCCGGGCGTTCCCCCACTGAGAACGCAGATGGCGCAATTTATAGACGAAGACCCCGGTGAGGATGGCGGCGCAGAACGGAAAGGCCAGGTTCCTGATCATCGTCCCTCCGACCGCTGCCGGGACCGCCACCGGCGGCGCCGGCGGTAGTCACGATTCACGATTCGGCGGGGTTGCGCCAGTGATATGACAATCTCGTCGGTTTCGGGTTGGAATGCCTGTCAGCGCCGCACACCCGGCTCCGCCCTCAGTCGCGTCTTGTCGACTTTACCGGTCGACAAAAGCGGCAACTCGTCCACGATCTCGATCCGCTTGGGGATCTTGTGGCCGGCCAGGCGTTCCCGGCAGTGCGCGGCCAGGCTCCCCGGGTCCTCCCCGGCCCCCGGGCGGAGCATCACGAAGGCGGCCCCGACCTCGTGATAGACCGCGTCGGGCACCGCGACGACGGCCGCCGCCACGACCTGCGGATGCGCCTCCAGCACCAGCTCGACCTCGCGCGGATAGACGTTGTAGCCGCCGGACTTGAACATCTCCTTGAGCCGGCCGACCAGGGTGAGGTTCCCGTCGGGGCGTTCCACCGCGAGGTCCCCGGTGCGCAGGAACCCGTCCTCGGTGAACGCCTCCGCGGTCGCCTCCTCCAGTCCGAGGTAGCCGCTCATCAGGCACGGGTTGCGGACCTGGATCTCGCCCGGCGTGCCCGGGGGCGCCGCCGCGCCGTGCTCGTCCACCAGCCGCAGCTCCAGTCGGGGGTCCGGCCGCCCGATCGTGGTCGCCAGCGTCTCGTCGTCGGCGTCCGGATCGTTGTAGGCGACGGCCACGCAGCTCTCGGTCAGCCCGTACACGGTGGTGAGCGCGGCGCCGGTGGCGCGCAGGCGGGGCACCAGGTCGCGGGGCATGGGGGCGCCGCCCCAGCCGATCATCACCAGCGACGACAGGTCGGCGGCGGCGAACTCCGGCCGGGCCATCACGAGTTGGAACATCGTGGGGATCTGGCCCCACAGCGTGACGCGGGCTCGTTCGATGACGGCGGGGATCGCGGCCGGGTCGAAGTCCTCCATGAAGCAGGCCGCGCCGCCCATCGCCAGCGGCACCGATACCAGGTCCATGACGCCGCCGACATGGCTGACCGGCAGGTTCGCCAGCGCCACGGCGTTCGGGTGGTACTGCCGGGCGGCTTGGAGGAGACAGCCCTCGGCGAACGCCCGGTGGCCGATGACCGCGCCCTTGGGCCGCCCGGTCGTGCCCGAGGTGTAGACGATCAGCCCGGGCCCGTCGGCCGGCCCCGGATCGGGGGCCCGGTCCTGCGGGGACGGCTCCCGGGTGAGGAACTCCTCGAACGGCACCGCTCCGGGGATCGAGCCCGTCAGCGCGACCGTCTCCCGTACGGACGGGGCCGCCTCGGCCAGGGCTCCGACGTCGTCGGCGTACGAGCGGCCGTCGTGCTCGGCGAGCGCGATCAGCAGGACGGGGGCGCTGTCGGTCACCACGTGCAGCAGTTCGGGCCGCGTGTAGCGGGGGTTGAGGCCCACCCACACCGCGCCGATCCGCGACAGCGCGAGGAAGATCGTGAGGAACTCCGGCCGGGGGGTGGTGAGCACGGCGACCCGGTCACCGGCCCGTACGCCGGAGGCGGTCAGCGCCTCGGCGCAGCGCGCCACGTCGGCGGCGCCCCGCCGGTAGTCGCGGCGCGTCCCGCCCAGGTCGTCCAAGAGCGCGTCGGGGCGGCGCTCGGCCCAGTGCGCCAGGAAGTCGGCGACCCTCTCGGCCTTGGGCAGCTCAGGCATCGTCGGTCTCCGGGTCGATGAAGAGGGTGATCCAGTCGGCGACCATCGCCGGCTCGTCCGCACCCTCGACGTGGAGGACGTTGCGGGTCAGCACGCGCATCCTGCCGGGCGACTTCTCGTGGGCCTCGATCAGCTCCACGCGCAGGCGGACCCGGTCCCCCGCCAGCACGGGCCGCAGGAAGCGCACCCGGTCGAGGCCGTAGTTGAGGCCGTACGCACCGCCGAGGTCGAGGTCCAGGTGACGTTTGTGGAGGGCCACCAGCATCGACAGCAGCAGGAATCCGGAGATGAGCCGCTCACCATAAGGATCTCCATTGGACGACGTACGCCCCAGGAAGTCCTCCCGATAGAACGTGGCTTCACCGAACGCCTTCTCGTCGTCGACGGTCAACTCCACCCAGTCCGAGCACATCAGCTCCTCGCCGACGTGGTCGGGCAGGTCAGCCGGCGTGTACGTCATCGGTGTCCTCCTCCCGGGTCGCGGCCTCGACGGACGTCGGATGGCCGATGCGCGCGTACCGCTCCGGGTCGGTGCCGCGCAGTCGGTACGCGTACAGCGCGGCGGCCGCGGCCAACGCGATGACGACGTACGGCAGCGCGAGGATCGGCAGCGCGTCGCTGTGCGCCAGCGTGGCGAAGTTGGCCAGCAGCAGGACGGCGCCCGCGAGCAGCCCGACGCAGCCCGCCAGCGGCGCGACCAGCGTCTTGAGCACCGTTCCGGACCGGTCACGGCGGAAGTACCGCACGATGGCGATCGAGGCGAACGCCTGCAGCAGCACGATGCCCAGGGTCGACAGCCCGCTCATGATCGTGACGAGGTTGGTGTACGGGTCCAGCCCGGCGACCGCGAAGATCGCCACCACCAGCGCGGTGAAGGCCGTCTGCGCCAGGCTCGCGGTGTGCGGCGAGCGGTGCCGCGGGTGCACGCGGCCGAGGCGCGCCGGGGCCAGCTCGTCACGGGCCAGCGAGAACAGGTAGCGCCCGGACGCGTTGTGCGACGACACCAGCGCGGCGTAGATGCTGGTGATGACCAGCAGCCCGAACACCGCCCGGACCCCCGCGCCGAGCAGGTCCTCGGTCAGGTTGAAGAACAGGTCGCCCTCCTGGGTCTTGGCGGCCTGCCGCGCCTCGTCCGCGCCGATCGCCCCGACGGTGAGCCAACTGGTCAGCGTGTAGAACAGGCCGATCACCAGCACGGCGGCGTAGGTGGCGCGGGGAACGGCGCGCTTGGGGTCCTTGGTCTCCTCGGCGTAGAGCGCGGCCGACTCGTACCCGGCGAACGACCCGAAGGCGAACATGAACGCGACGCCGGGGGCGCCCGCCAGCACGGTCCCGGGGTCGAACGAGGCGGCCACGAAGGCGTCCGTGCCCCGCTCGGCGAGCACCGCGACGTCGAAGACCAGCAGCACCACGACCTCGCAGGTCATCAGCACCGCCAGCAGTCTGGCCGACAGGTCCACGTTCCGGTAGCCGAGCACGCCCATGATCACGATGGCCACGGCGCTGTAGGCCCACCAGGGGCCGGGGGCCTCCGCGCCGTCGGTGAGGAAGTAGCCGATGCCCCCGGCCAGCGCCGCCACCAGGGCGTTGTAGCCGACGAGCGCGAACACGGCCCCGGCCGCCGCGACCGGGCGGCCCAGCCCGCGGGCGATGTAGGCGTAGAAGCCGCCCCGGTCGGTGATCCTGCGGGCCATCGCCGCGTAACCGACCGAGAACAGGATCAGCGTCACGGTCGCCACCAGATAGGTCCCCGGAACACCCGCGCCGTTCCCGGATCCCATGGACAGCGGGACGGTCCCGGCCATCGCCACCAGCGGCGCGGCGGCCGCCACCACCAGGAACACGATCTTGGGCGTGCCCAGCGTCCGGCCGAGCCCCTCCGCCGTGCCGGACCTCTCCGCTTCCACCGTCATCCGCACCCCTCGCGCTGATCCGAATATCTCTCAGATCAGACACGCCACCGGGACCTCTGGCAACCCATATGGATCACCAGTGAGCAAATCGTTTCCAAACGGGACCGGTCCACCATTTCAGCACATAGGCCCGGATCTCGGTCACGTTCCCGAGCCCTTCCCGACGATCGGCCCTGGTGACGGAGAAGTGCCCCAGAATTCGGGACGGCCGCAATCCAATACTCTCCGCTTTTATCACGGCCGAAAATGGATCGCCTCGGGGTGTTCCCGTGCGTCCGTCCCGGGACCGGGCGGCGGTAGCGTGCGGGCATGGCGAAAGATCGGGATCTGCCTGGACAGGTCGGGGTGGCGGCGGGGATGGGAGCGCTGGCCGGGGCGGCGCTGACCGGGCATCGGGGCCGGCGGGCGGGGCTGACGGGCGCGGCCGCCGGGGCGGCGCTGCTCGGGGCGGTCGAGGCGGCGGCGCGGGTGCGGCAGCGGCCCGGGGAGATCCCGGCGCTGTGGTCGCGGATCCTCTCCAGCGCCGCCGTGGCCGCTCCGGTCGGGTGGCTGGCGGGACGGATCCCGGGCTCCGGGCCGCTCTCGGTGGGGGTGGCCACCGGGACGGTCGCCGGGGCGCTGGGCGTCCGGCCGCAGAAGGTCGCGCTGGGCCCCGTGGTGGGCGCGGCGGTGGGCGGCGGGCTGTCCGCCCGCCGGGGGCCGGTGCCCGCGTCGGTGGTGGCGGCGTCCACCGTGCTGGCGTTCCGGGTGCTGTCGGCGGCGATCTTCCGGGACGAGCAGGTGAGCCTGCTGGCCGAGGAGGTGCCGGCGGAGGAGCTGCCGTTCGTGGTGCCGCTGGAGGCGCGTTCCCGGTATGTGGGCACCGACTACGTCCGTGAGCTGGCGCGGGTGATCGGCGGCGCCTACACGGCGGACGCCCGGGACGTCGGCATCGTGTCCTCGCTGGACGAGCTGGCGGGGCCGGAGTTCGATCCGGCCGGCGTCGATCCGCTGGTGCGCGAGTTCTACGAGCACACGACGCGGTTCGCGCTCGACATCGTGCCCGCGTGGCGGCGCTGGGTGCGGCCGGGCTATCTGCTGTACCGAACGCTGCTGGCGCGTCCGCTCGGCCAGGCGAACGTCCCGACCAACCAGCGGGAGACGCAGCGCGGCGTCCGCAGTCGCATCGACACGATCACGCCGGACGGTACGGACGTCGTCGCCGTCCGGGGGTGGATCCGTTCGTTCACCGACACCGACGAGCCGATCTACGTGGGCGTCTACACCACCTACCGGCATGAGGGGCGCGGGTACGTGAGCGTCGGGTTCCCCGTCCCCAGCGCGAGCTTCACGGCGACGCTGGTGCCGCGCGACCGGGCGGGCGGCGGGCTGACGCTGAGCAGCCGCAGCGACCTGGCGCACGCCGGTCACTACCTGGCCTACATCGACCCCGACACCAGGGACCTCACCGCGCTGGCCGTCCACGGGTTCGCCGAGGAGCTGGACGTGTACACGGCGGACGGGGAGTTGCGGGCCGAGCACGCGTTCCAGTTGTTCGGCATCCCGTTCCTCGTCCTGCATTACCGGATCCGGCGCAAGTCGTAGCATCCGGGTGCTCGGACCGAAGGTCGGCCTCGAGGGCGGGTCGCTCACCGAGAGGGAGCCCGAACGAAGGGTCGCTACCCTTCATTCGTGATGACGGCAGGCGAGCACGAGGCCACGGGCGGCAGGCCCCGGCGGGTCACCAGGCGGCGTGCGGAGACCCGCCGACGGCTGCTGGACGCCGCCCTGGACGTGTTCGCCGAGCGGGGCCTGCGCGGGGCGAGCATCGAGGAGGTGTGCGACCGCGCGGGCTACACGCGCGGCGCGTTCTACTCCAACTTCCGCACCATGGACGAGCTGCTGTTGGCCGTGTCGGAGGACTACTCCCACCAGATCCTCGAAAAGCTGCGGACCACCCTGCTCGACCTGCCGGACGGGCTCCCGGAGGGCTTCGACGTCGTGGACGTCGCCATCGACATGGTGCTGGCGGTGATGCCCGACGACCGCAGGTGGTGGCTGGTGGAGACCGAGCTGGTGCTGCACGCGGCGCGGAATCCGGAGGCCGCCGAGGCGGTGCGGGGGCAGCGGGAGCGGTTCGCCGCCGAGTTCACCGCGCTGGTCGCCTGGGCGGTCGAACGGGTCGGCCGGGAGTTCACCTCCTCGCCGGAGGACCTGGTCAGGGTCATCCACGCGCTGCACGACGGGTCGTTGGCCCAGCGCCACCTGGAGCCGGACGCCGTCCCGCCCGGCCACCTCGAACGGCTCGCCCTGCCGGCCCTGCTCCGCGCCTTCTCCCGCCCGGCCGGCCGCCCGGGCGACTGAGCCCCGGCCGACCCGGGGTCAGTGCGAGCGGAGGGCCGCGTCCACCCGGCAGCCGGCCCCACCGGGCGTCCGCCGAGGCCGGGCCGGGCTCCACACCCGGGTCGACCCGGGCGCCACCCGCGCCAGCAGGCAGTCGAGGGACGTCCCCGAGCCGGTCTGGAGGGAGACCCCGACGATCTCCCCCTCCGCCGCGATCTCGGCGCGGATCTGCGGCTTCAACCTCAGCGCCTTCACCGCGCGCCGCACCCTGGCCATGTCGACGGCGTCGCCCCGGGGCACCTTCGGCAACGCCCGGCGCAGCCGTTCGTACACGGGGGGCGGGATCTCCGGCCGTCGCGGCCAGGCCCCGAACGCCAGGGCCGGGCCCTCCGGACAGGGCACCCCCGCCGGGCCCGACGCGGCCCCCGCACGGTCGCGGAACCGCAGCTCGAAGCAGCGCCGCACCGTGACCGCCTGGCCGCTCATCCAGCCGGTCGGCGCGGCGCCGGGCACCCGGATGACCAGCGTGACGCCGTTCCGGTCGAGCCTCGACCCGCCGGCCCGCATGACCTCGACACCCTCCAGCTCGTCGGCCGCGCGCCCGAGGTCGCCGGCGGCGGTCAGACCCCGGGCGCCGAGCGCGTCGCGGACCCGTTCGGCCTGGTCCAGGGCGTCGTCGGCCGCCCGGTCCTGCGGGGACTCGGCGAGGAGGGCGCAGCCCGCCATCAGGCCCGCCACCGCCAGCACCGTCCCGACAATCGTCCGACGCATGCCCCCACCATGCCAGAGATCCCCGCGTGCCCTCCCGTCGTCGCCCGGCGTCCGCGCGTCAGTGCACGTGGTCGTTGAAGTTGACGGTCACGGTGTGCGTCGCCGAGGACCAGTCCGGGACGACGAGCCGGACCGGCGTCCCGCCGCCGCGCTGGGTCGTGGTCAGGGTGACGCTCCCCGCCGGCGGCTCCGTCGCGGGGACGTGCAGGTCCACGGCGGTCATGAACGGCAGGAACGGGTACAGCCCGAACGTCCGGCCCGGGTTGGAACGACGGTCGGCGAACCGGTCGAAGGCGAACAGCGCGATGGCCCGCTTGCCGCGCGGGGCGGTGCCCGCGTTCACCACCGCGCGGCCGTTGACGGTCAGGGTGTCGCCGGCCGCGCCCTGGTCGCCCCACCACTCCTTGTTGCGGTACAGCAGCAGCGCCGCGTGGCCGGGCGCGCGGTGGATCAGCCGGTCCACGCCCTTGCCCGGGTCGGAGCTGATCAGCCGCACGCCCAGGTCGGTGCGCAGGAACGGCTCGAAGTACAGATGGTGCCGCTGGTCGGTGTCGGAACGGGTGAGCTGGAACTCGTAGTGGGCGCTCCCCCGACCCCGGAACGGGCCGAACGAGCCGTCCTCGGTCACCCGGGACGTGTACAGGGGCTGGGGCGTCGTCCGCCGCCCGGTCGCCGGGTCCACCTCGAACACGTCCACCACCGCGTCCCCGGGGCCGCCGTTGCTCGGGAAGCGCACGGCCCGACCGGCCAACGTGATCTCCCCCTGCTCGGGAACGACCTCGGTGGTGACCGGCGCCGCCCCGGTGAAGAACCGGTACATCGCGGCGAACGAGGCGGGCGAGGACGCGTTCTCCACATGGGACTCGTTCGGCATGTGCACGTTGGTCGCACCGGGGATGGAGTCGTTCTGCCCGCCCTCCGCCCACAGCGCCAGGGTCGGCACGCCGCCCGGGAGCGCGGTGGCGGTGGAGCCGTCGATGTTCACGTAGTGGGCGACGCCGGCGGCCCGCTCCGGCGAGCTGTTGAGGTACTCCTGAGAGATCGACGTGCCCAGCGAGTGCCCCACCAACTCGACCTTGTCGGCGCCCGTGGCGGCCCTGAGCCGGGCGATGCGTCGTTCGAGCGACGCCAGCACCTCGGCGCGGGTGTTGGACAGGAAGAGGGTGTCGTACTCCACGTACTCGACGTGGGTCGCCGGGTAGCCGTTGGACGCGAACCGCTTGGCCTGGGTCGCGAACTGGCTGCCCGAGCCGAAGAACCCGTGCACGAAGACGATCGGCCGCAGCGCGCTCCGCGCCGCCCATGAGACGCCGGGGACGAGCGCGGACACCATGACCATCGCGACGACCGTCGCGACCAGCGGTACGAGCACCTCGTGGAGAGTTCGCCTGGCGTGTCGCATCAGGGCTCCTTATGCCTTTGGGGGTGGCCTGATGTTTGTACGCCGCCCGTGCCCCTCGCCGCCTCCGGACGATCGACGAAGTCCGCGGCGGTCTTTGTCAATCGCCTACGACGCCGGGAGCACACGGCGGTCGCCGCCTTACCCCCGGTGCGGCATCCGGGATGTCTCCGACGGCCCGACGACGGCCCCCGAGACGTCCGGCCACGATGCACGGAGCCGTCGAGCGAGAGGGGACCACGATGACCGCCGTCGAACAGCGCCACCGGACGGGGGGACGCCGACTGTCGCCGGGCGCGCGGAAGAGCGTCCTGGTCGTGCACGTGATCGCCTCGGTCGCGCTGCTGGGCGAGGTGTGGGGGCTGGTGATCCTCAACCTCGCCGCCGCGCTGACCGACGAGGTCCCGCTGGCGCACTCGGCCTACCGGCTGATGTCGTTCCTGGTCTTCGGAGGCGGCATCCCGCTGAGCATGATCGCCCTCGTCACCGGGATCGCCCTCGGCCTGGGCACCCACTGGGGGCTCGCGCGCCACTGGTGGGTGGCGGCCAAGCTGGGCCTGCTGGTGGCCACCGTCCTCGTGGGCATGCTGGCGTTCACCCCCGAGGCCATGGCCGCCGCCACCGAGCACGGAGTCCGACCGGACGCCGGAGGGCGCTGGAGACAGGTCGCGGCCGTGTCCGTCCAACTGTTGATGCTGGTCACCGCCACCGCCCTGTCCGTCTACAAACCCAAAGGCCGCATCCGGGACCGCTGAGCGACGGAACGGTCTAATCTCAGACCTATGGCGCCAGATCAGCCCTACGTGGTGGCCCACACCGCGGTCTCCGTCGAAGGCTCGACGGTGGGCTTCCACCCCGATGTCAGCCGGTTCTACGAGCTCGCCGCCACCTGGGCGGAGGACGCCACCCTCACCGGGGCGGACACGATCCTCACCCAGGAGCCGGCGCTGGAGGCCGCCCCCGGGCCCGGCCCGCTCACCGAGGGGCCGCTCCTCGCGGTCGTCGACGGGCGGGGCCGCGTCTCCCGCTGGGACGGGCTGCGCGACGCCGGGCGCTGGTCCGGCGTCCTGGCCCTGCACTCCCGGGCCACCCCGCCGCGGCCCGCGGATCGGAACGTTCCGGAGCTGGTCGCCGGCGACGAGCGCGTCGATCTCGCCGCCGTCCTGGCGACCCTGCGCGAGGACCACGGGGTCGAGACCGTACGGGTCGACAGCGGCGGGCAGCTCACCGGGGCGCTGCTGCACGCCGGGCTCTTGGACGAGGTCAGCCTGCTCGTCCACCCGTGTCTGGCGGGCGCGGACGGCGACCGCTTCTGGTACGGGACCGCCCCGCCGCCCGGCGGCGGGCTCTACCAGTTGGCCAACGAGGCCCTGGGCGACGGTCTGGTCTGGTTGCGCTACCTCGTCAAACGATGACCGGGCACGGATAGACTGCGTGCGACACGATACGGCCGTGGGCACGTGCTCCCATCCGGTTCCACGCGCCGGTCCGGCCCGATACATTCGGTCCGGTCTTGTTCGCACGGTTTCACACTGCCCTTAGGCCGGTGCTGGCAAGGTGTGCTCTTTGAGGTGTCGTCTAGCCGGAAACAGTGAGGAAAATGCCCGAGGATGACAAGCCGAGCGGCGGCTCACCGGCCCCCAGCCCGAAGCTGAAGGCGAAGCTGCCGAGCGCGCAGGGCATCAAGCGTCCGGACTTCACGCCCCACGGGATCAGCGGGGGCTCCAGCCGACGCACCCCGCCCAAGCCGTCCGCGCTCACCGCGGCCCAGGCCAAGCGGCGCAAGCGGCTGGCGATCGCCGGGCTGCTGGTGGCCGCGCTCGCGGTGGCCGGGGGCACGACCTGGTACGTGACCCGGCCGGGTCCCAAGGTCGAGGTGTCCGGAGCCCTCGGCAAGGAGCCTAAGGTCCAGATCCCCTCGGACCTGAAGCCCAGCGGCAGGTTCGGCGCCAAGGCGCTGATCCGGGGCACCGGGCCCAAGCTGGCCGTCGACGACCTGGCGTTCGTCCACCTGACCTTCTACAAGTGGAAGGCCTCGTCCGGCGCGGCGAGCGCCGACCCCGCCGGGGACGAGAAGGACGACAACCCGAACAGCAAGATCAACAGCACCTACTCGCAGGGCGCGCCCGTGTCCATGGCGCTCGGCGGCAAGGACCTCACCGGGATCGACAAGACCCTGAGCAAGTCGCTGCTCGGCCAGACGGTGGGCAGCCGGGTGCAGGTCGAGATCCCGCCGGCCGACGGGTTCGGCAAGGAGGGCAACCAGCAGCTCGGGATCACCGGCAGCGACTCCATGCTGTTCGTCATGGACGTCGTCAAGAGCTTCCCCAAGGCGTCGGCGATCCCCGGCGAGTTCAAGAAGTTCTCCGAGGACGGCCTGCCCGTGGTCGAGCCCCCCGCCAAGCCGGGTGAGGGCCCCAAGGTGAAGATGCCGGACGAGGACGCCCCGGACAAGCTGGTCGTCAAGACCCTCATCGAGGGCGACGGCCCCGCGCTGGTCAAGGGCGACAACGCGATCACCCACTACCAGGGCCAGATCTGGAAGACCGGCAAGGAGTTCGACTCCAGTTGGAAGCGCGGCCCGGTCTCGGCGTTCGCCATCGGCACCGGCGCCACCGTCCCCGGCTTCGACAAGGGCCTGACCGGCAAGAAGGTCGGCAGCCGGGTGATGCTG
This sequence comes from Thermomonospora umbrina, assembly GCF_003386555.1. Taxonomy (GTDB): domain Bacteria; phylum Actinomycetota; class Actinomycetes; order Streptosporangiales; family Streptosporangiaceae; genus Thermomonospora; species Thermomonospora umbrina. The sequence goes on from NZ_QTTT01000001.1 coordinate 1,376,327, forward strand.
ATCCTGCCGCCCAAGGAGGGCTACGGCAAGGAGGGCAATCCGCAGGGGGGCATCAAGGGCGACGACACCCTGGTGTTCATCGTGGACATCCTCGGCACCGCGCCCAAGAAGTAACCGCACGACCACCGACGCGGAGACGGCGGCGGACCCCCGGCCGGGGTTCCCCGCCGTTTCCTCGTTCCGCACGTTCCGGACGGTGTCGAACGGCCGTGGGAACCGCCCTTTCGGCCCGATGCCGCCGTCGCGACAACCATCGAGAGGTGTCGATCGTCCTGTTTGTGGAAGCCATGGGAAGTGGACAGTGACGGGCCGATTCACCGGAGGCCCACGGGCGACTTCGGTCACGGGTACATCACGGGGGGCGTGTGACTAGCACCGGCATGGGCTCGGACGGCATGACGCCCCGCGGCCCGGAGCACCTCGACGCATCGGCGACCGAAGACCCGCCGGCGGCCCGCGCGCCCGACTCCCCCGACCCCCCGGGCTCCCCCGAGCCCCCGACCTCCGCCCCCGCCCCCGACACCGCCGCGACGGATCCCACCGACCTGATGACCGAGCACTCCCCCAACGACGCCCTCGCGCCCGACACCGCCGATGACCTGGCCGAACGGGTCGAACGGGACGAGGTGACCGCCGAGGCCGCCCCATCCGGCACAACGGCCACGGCGCGCGACCTGCCTGTGGTAGACAACGCCGAGGAGCCCGCCGAGACCGGCGCGGACGACGAGACCGGGGCCGACCCGGTGGGCCCCGTGGGCATGGCGAGCGTCACGCCGACCGAGAGCACGATCGGGGCCCCCGCGGGAACGCCGGCCGGGGACCCGGGCGTTGACGGTTCGACGGAGGGTCCGGGCGGCACGGCCGTTCTGGAGACCGTCGGGCACGAGACCGGTGAAGCCGAGAGCGCGAAGGGGGACGCGGCTGTGGGGGCGGCTGCGGACGACACGGGCCGGGGGCCGGACGACGGCCCCGACGCCGCCGGCGAGGGTCCCGGCAAGGGCGCGGGCGCGGGTGTCAAGGCGGGTCGCCGGTGGCGCAGGCCGCGCAAGGAGCGCAGCCGCCTCGCGCGCTACACCCGCCGGATCGTCTTCGGCCTGCTGGCGTTCCTGGGCCTGCTGATCGCCGCGTTCGCGGTGGCGTACGCGTTCACGCCGGTGCCGTCCCCGCAGGAGGACGCCACGGCGCAGGGGCCGGAGTTCTACTACGACGACGGCAAGACCCTGATCGCCAAGATCGGGGTGAACCGGCAGAAGGTCGAGCTGTCCGAGGTCCCGCCGCACGTGCGCGACGCCGTGATCGCCGCCGAGAACCGCAGCTTCTACGAGGACCCCGGCGTCTCCGTCCGGGGCACGATCCGCGCCTTCTGGTCCACGGTGTCCGGCGAGCAGCTCCAGGGCGGCTCGACCATCACCCAGCAGATGGTCCGCAACTACTACCAGGGCCTCGGCCAGGAGCGGACGGTCAGCCGCAAGCTCAAGGAGATCATGGTCTCCCTGAAGGTCGGCGGACAGAAGGACAAGGAGTGGATCCTCGAGCAGTACCTGAACACCATCTTCTTCGGCCGTGACGCGTACGGCATCCAGGCCGCCGCCCAGGCGTACTACGGCAAGGACGTCAAGGACCTGACCAAGGCGGAGGCGGCCTACCTGGCGGCGGCGATCCAGCAGCCGACTCCGTTCGGCGACCCGACCGGCAGCCACCGCTCCGCCGCGGAGGAGCGCTGGCGCTCGGTGGTCACCGCCATGACGCAGACCGGCGCGCTCAGCACGGCCGAGGCCGCGGCCATGACGTTCCCGACGCCGGACAAGCTCAAGGTCACCGACGTCCTCAAGGACCAGCTCGGCTACATGGTGCGGATCGCCCAGAAGGAGCTGCGCGAGCGGCGGGGCTACACCGAGGACCAGATCAACCGCGGCGGTCTGAAGGTCACGACCACGTTCGACAAGAAGCTGATGGACGCGGCCAAGGACGCGGTCGAGGACAACCTGCCCGACGACACCGGCGGCAAGACCCTGACCGGTCTGGTCTCCATCGACCCGGACACCGGGCGCGTCGTGGCGTTCTACGGCGGGCGCGGCTATCTGGAGGAGCAGCTCAGCAGCTCGTTCGGGCACTGGGCGCAGGCCGGGTCGGGCTTCAAGCCGATCGTGCTGGCCACCGCGCTCACCGAGGGCAAGACGCTCGGCAGCGTGGTCGACGGCAGCTCACCGCAGTACTACAACGGCACACCGGTCCGTAACAGCGGCGGCACCAGCTACGGCTACGTCAACCTCGTCACCGCCACGCAGAACTCGGTGAACACCGGCTACGTCAAGCTCGGCCAGGAGATCGGGCTCGACAAGGTCACCAAGATGGCCGAGAAGCTGGGCATCCCGCGCTCGCAGCTCACCGCGAACGGCGCCAACACCGCCCCGACGTTCCCGCTCGGCGTGATCTCGGTGCACACCGTGCAGCAGGCCGGAGTGTTCGCCACCTTCGCCGCCGAGGGCGTCCACCGCACCCCGTACGTGGTGAAGTCGGTCACCGAGCTGGACGGCGACCGTCATCAGTACACCGAGAAGGGCAAGCGGGCGTTCAGCCAGCAGGTCGCCCGGGACGCCACGTACGCGATGACCAAGGTCGTCGAGAGCGGCACCGGCACCGGCGCGCAGCTCTATGACGGCCGCGACGTCGCGGGCAAGACGGGCACCACCGACAACGGCAACGCGCTGTGGTTCAACGGCTTCATCCCCCAGTTGGCCACCTCCGTCGCGATCTACCGGAGCGACAGCCCGTCCAAACAGGTGCAGATCGGCGGCTACAGCGCCTTCGGAGGCGTGCTGCCCGCGCAGATCTGGCGGGCGTACACGTCCGAGGCCGTCAACATCAAGAACCTCTCCGCAGAGAGCTTCGGGCCCCCGTCCACCTACGTCTACGGGGGCGGCGGAGGCGGCCGGACCGACCGCACTCCGGACTCCCCGACCTCGCCGCCCCGGGACACCCCGACCGACCCGCCGCAGTCCCCCGACCCCGACCCGTCCGACCCCGGTCCCGACCCCGGCGGCCCGGGCGACCCCGGCCCGTCCGACCCGCCCCCCGGCGGCGGCCCGACCGGCCCGCCGGGAGGCGGCGGTGACGGCGGTGGCGACGGCGGCGGCGGCAACCGCGAACGCAGCGTCCTTCCTCAGCAGGCCTCGACCACGGCCTTCGGCGGCCGCCGGGACTGACCGTCCCCAGGGCCCGAGCGCCCACCGGAACGCTCGGGCCCGCCCGGCCTCCTCTCCGGCACGGCGGGGCGAACGCGTCCGCCCCGGGCGGTGGCGGACGCTTCGATCGCTCGCGTCGGTCACAGGCGGGCCGCTACTCCGGCCTCCCTTCCGTTCCGGTACGGGCGGGGGCGGAGGCGTCAGTCGCAGGCGGTGCCGAGGCGGTCGGGGGTCTCGGCGAGGGCCTTGTTGAGAGCGGCCGCGTCGCCGGTGCCCAGGGCGGTGGCCGCGGCGCGGAACTGGGTCGACCCGTCCTTGAGCGCCTTCTTGAGCGTCGCGTCCTCGGCCGTCTTGGACAGTGCGTCGAAGCGGACCGCGAGCTGGTCGGTGACCTGCTTCCACTGCGCGGGGTCGTTCGCGGCCACCGTCTTCAGCCGGGTGGCGTACTGCTGAACGGCCTGCTTGCCGTCGGCGCAGACCTGGCTCTTGTTGCCGTCCTTCATGGCGCATCCGCCCGTCGCGAGCACCAGGGCCGCGAACCCCGCCGTGCCGCGCCGTGCCACCCCGTAGCGCATCGAACCTCCCCAACTGGACCCCGTCAGCGAGTGCTCATCCTTGCGCATTCCGTCCCGCGCCGCCGTTCCGGCCCGACCCGCCGGAACGGGCGGGATCCGACGCCCACGCCGAGCCCGCGTCCGAGCGAGAGCGCCGTCCCACCACCGGCGGTCAGGCACTTGCTGTCCTTTCGCCCGTGTAGCGTAGGCGGGTCCGTAAGTGTGCTCGGCGGTAGGGGCGCACGGAGCCTCAGGGGGTGGCGAACGTGGCCGACGCGTGGCGGCCCGCGAACGAGCTCGAGCACCGGATGCGCGACGCGCTGCAGGCCGGTGACCAGGAGACCTACTTCCGGCTGCTCGCGGAGGCCGAGCTCGTCGTCCCGATCCCGCCCGAGGTGCTCGACGACGTCCTCGCCAACGAGACGCAGCCGACCTGGCCGACGCGCGAGCACGACGGCCGCGTCCACGTCCTGGCGTTCACCTCGTCCTCCGCCATGCACGACGGTCTCGGCCCCGGCTACCGGCACTTCATCAAGCTCCGGTTCAGCGACGCCGCCACCGCCTGGCCCGACGCCCGCTGGTGGCTCGCCCTCGACCCGGGCCTCCCCATCGAGGGTTTCCTGCCCTCCTGGTTCGTCCGCCAGATCGCCGAGGGCGACCCCCGCCTCCCCCAGGTCGGCCGCCCGACCCACGACGCACCACCGCGCGAGACCCCCCAGGCCCCACCCTCCCGGAACGGCTCGGCACAGCCCCACCCCCCGCACGACCTCACACCCCCCGACGCCGGCGACCGAGCCTCCCGAGACGCGACGGAACGAACCCGGGCACCCCATCACCCCGAGCCCCCGACCCGTTCCTTGCAGGACCCCCCGGTCCAGGTCCCCGCCACACCGAACACCCCGGCACCGACCGACCCGCCCCCCCAGGACATCGCACCCCACGGCGCGGGCCCGCAGGACCCCGCGTCACACGGGCCGGCGGCCCAAGGGCTCGCGCCGCACAGCACGGCGACTCACGACCTCGCGTCCCAAGGCACGGCGCCCCCCGACACCGCGCCCCACGGCCCGCCAGCGCACGAGCCCGGCCCGCGCGACCCGGCGGCTCAAGACCTCGCGTCTCACGACCCCGCCTCCCACGGCCCGGTGCCGCCGGATCCTGCGGCTCCGAGCCCTGCGGAGCAGAGTCCCGTGGTGTCGGACCAGGCCGTCCCGGCTGGTCAGGAACGGCCGGCATCGGACGCGGTGTCGCAGGGGCCGGAGTCGGAGGCCGCCAAGCCGCAGGACGCCACCGTGCAGGCGCACGATCCCGTTCCCCGGTCCGACGGGGACACCTCCGGCGCGTCCCCGGACCGCGCCGCCGCGCCGACGGGTCCGTCCGCCGGTGCTGCCGCACGGGCGGAGCGACCCGCGCCGCGCCCCGAGCCCTCGGAAGGGCGGGCCGAGAAGTCGCCCGTTCCCGCCCCGACAGGGTCGCCGGTCTTCGAGTTCCCGCTGACGCCCCCCGCCGGTGCTCCGACCCGCCCGACGGCCGCCGGGTCGCCCGGCCAGGAAGGTCTCGGGTTCCAGCCGGCGAACGAGGTGGAGCGCGAGTTGCTCCTCGCCTCCGGGACGGGGGACCAGGATGCGTTCCTGAGAGTGCTGGCCGCCGCCGAGGTGCTGCTCCCCGTTCCGCAGGACATGGACTACTCGCTGCGTCCCGGCCGTCCCGCCTTTCCGTGGCCGACCGGCGAGGTGGACGGTGTGACGGTGATCCCGCTGTTCACCTCACCCGAACGCCTGCGCGAGGTGGCCGGCGAGGCGGCACCGGGTCAGGGCGGCGCGGACCACATCGCGCTCCCGTTCCTCTCCGTGGCCCGGTACTGGCCCGACCACGGCTGGGGTCTGGCGGTGAACCACGGCACCCCGGTGGGCTCCGTGCTGCCGGGTGAACGGCTCAAGGCGCTGTCCGAGTGGGCCGACCAGGTCACGGCGCAGCGCATGGCCGAGGGGTTCGAGCCGCAGAACGACATCGAGCGGAGGCTGTTCGAGGCGGCGACGCGGCGCGACGGCGACGCCTTCTTCAAGGTGCTGCTGAGCGCCCAGGTGCTCGTGCCCGCCGCCCCCGAGATCCCGTGGGGCATCGGCCCGGACGACGAGGCGTTCCCCTGGCACCCGACCCCGGTGCGCGGGGCCGCCTCCATCCAGGTCTTCACGTCCCTGCGCTGGATGCACGAGACCATCGGCCCGTCCCGCTTCCTCATGCCGGCGATTCAGGAGATCCTGGCCGCCTGGCCGGACCGCGAGTGGACGCTCGTGGTCAACCCGGGCACGCCGATCAACGCCATCATGCCGGGCGACCGCGTCCGGGCGCTCGCGGATCTCGCCTCCCCTCCCGTCCCGGCCCCCGACACCCCCGATCCCTCGGGAACGCCGTCCATCCCCGGGGCTTCGGCCCCCGCGCGCGACGCCCAGGGAGGACCGGCCGTACCGGGGACCCCCGACGCCGTTCCCTCCCCGAACGCCCCCGACGCGACGGCCCGGGAGGCGGCACCCGACACCGGCCCCCGTCCCGTGGTGGACGACGGCTCGGACCCGAACGCCGACTGGGTCCCCGCGAGGCCCGAGGCGCAGCACCGCCACCGACGGCCCACCGACGAACCGGTGTTCGAGCCCGGCAACCGGATCGACCAAGAGCTGTACGAGGCGGCCCAGACCGGTGACACCGACGCGTTCCTGCGGGTGCTGCTGGCCGCCAACGTCCTGGTGCCGATCCCCGCCGACGCTCCGCTGGAGATCACCCCCGTCCAGCCGGAGTTCCGTTGGGAGGCCGCGATGCGGGACGCCTCCTCGGTCCAGGTCTTCACCTCCCTGGTCCGCCTGCGCGAGGCCCTCCCCGCCTCGCGTTTCGTGTACGCCGACTTCCGCGAACTGATCCGCTGGTGGCCTCGCACCGAGTGGGCCATGTTCCTCAACCCGGGCACCCGCATCGGCGCCTCCCTCCTAGGCGACCAGGTCCACGCCCTCAGCGAGTGGGCCGTCCGCGTGGGCCTGATCCGTCCCCGCCCCCAGGCCCTTGCCGACCCTTCGCGCACGGCCGCCCCCACACCCACCGACCGCAGCGAACTCGGTGACCCCACCCGGACCACGACCGACCTCGGTCATCGCCCTCCGCCCGGCCTCCCCGGGGAAGCGGCAGCCGGCGCGGGAACGCCAGGCCACCGCGAGGCCTCGTCCACGGGGCCTCGCACCACCCCGGCACCCCACCTCCCCACAGCCGGTGACCCCACCGAGACGATCGCCGACTTCGCGCGCCTCCCGAGCGACCAGCCCTCCCAAGCCGGCCCCCCCACCACGGTCGGCCCCTCACCGACATCCCCAGGCGAAGACCCCACCGCCACCTCGCACGCAACGAGCGGCCGGACCTCCCGCACAGACGACCCCACGGCCACCATGGCGGACCCCTCACTCGTCTTGGGCAGTCCAACACCCCGAGGGCAAGACCCCACCGCCACCACCGTCGACCCCCCGCGTACTGGCCCGAACGACCCCTCCTATGCGGCGAGCGGTCGGAACCCCCGCGCGGACGCCCCCTCGCTCTCGCCGGACGGTCAGCCCTCCCAGGGCCAAGACCCCACTGCCACCACCACCGACCTCTCGCGTGCCATGAGCGGCCGGAGCCCTGGCGCGGACGACCCCGCACGTGCCGTAGGCGGCCGGAATCGTCGTTCGGACGATCCCTCACTCGTACAGGGCAATCCGACACCCCGGGGCGAAGACCCCACCGCCACCACCACCGACCTCTCGCGTGCTCGCCTGAACGACCCCACGGCGACGGCGGTCGATCCCTCACTGATTCCGGGCGGTCAGGCTCCTCGGGGTGAAGACCCCGGTGGCACGGTTGTCGATCCCTCGCACGAGAGCGCGGGTCGGTCCTTTGAGGCCGGTGACCCTTCGGAGACGGTCGTCGATTTCGGCCGCCTTCGGTCCGGCGGTGCGGAGGCGGACGACTCGGGCTCCTCTGGTTCGCCCGTGGCAGGGCCGGCCAGAGGGCACGGTCCGGCCGACGCGGTCGGCGGCTCCGCTCAGGGATCGGCCGCCTCAGAACGCGTCGCCGCAGGTGAGGACCTGAGAGCCGTTCGTCCGATCGCGTCAGCGGGAGGAAGGCCGCCGGTCCCCCATGCCGATACCGGCGAGGCCCTGCCGGGCGGGCCCGGAACGGGCGAAGGCCTCAGGCGGCCCGCCGCAGGTCGTCACACCGTGGCCGGGGCGGGCGGTTCGGTGTCGCCGATCACGGATCGCGTTCCAGGAACGGCCAACCCCGAGCGCACAGTCGCCGGGCCGGTGCAGAGGGCGAACGACGCCGGTGGCGGAGACCGAGAGCCCGGGGACGGGCCGGCGGACTCCGATCGCGACGTGCCCGGCGAGCCGCCGTGGCTGCGGGGTGATCCCGCCGAGACGATCGTCGACGGAGGGTGGCCGGCGATCGATGCGTCGATGACCGAGCCCCCACGGAACGGAATCAACGCTCCACCCCACGCCGGAGCGGAGTCCGCCTCGCCTCGAAGCACCGAGGAGACGTCCGGACACACGACGGGCGGCCCCCCACAGACGCCTTCTGAACGCGCGCAGGCGACGGGTGAGAATCCAGTCCCCCATGCCGCCCCCCCGGGGAACGGCACAGAGCCGTTCCGTGTCGTGGGCGAGCCCCCACGGGCAGACGACGGAACGCCGGGAACCGCCGCCCACCCCCCGTACGCCGACTGGGAAGGTCAGCAGCCGGCGGGCGACCCCTCACGAACGGACGACGGGGCACTGGGAGCCGGTGACCCGTCACCCCGGTTCGACCGCAACGCCCCACGGACGGGCGAGGAACGGCACCGGACTGGCGGCGCTCCCCTACAAGCCGACGGCGAACCCACACGCACGGACGACTTGACGCCGCAGGGCGACCGCGACACGCCGCAGACCGGTGGGGAACGCCCCCGGACGAGCAGCGCGCCCCTGCGAACCGACGGCGAGCCCACACGCACAGACGGCCTTCCACACACCGACAGCGACGCCTCCCACACAGGCGGAGAACGGGCCTGGACCAGCGGCGCACCCCTGCGAACCGACGGCGAACCCACACGCACGGACCGCCTTCCGCCCCGCGCCGATAGCGACGCCTCCCACACGGGCGCGGAACAGCCCTGGACTAGCGGCGCACCCCTGCGAACCGACGGCGAGCCCACACGCACAGACGGCCTTCCACACACCGACAGTGACGCCTCCCACATAGGCGGAGAACGGCCTTGGAACAGCGGCGCACCCCTACAAGCCGACGGCGAACCCACACGCACGGACGGACTTCCGCCCCGCGCCGACAGCGACGCCCCCCACACGGGCGCGGAACAGCCCTGGACTAGCGGCGCACCCCTGCGAACCGACGGTGGGCCCGCACGTACGGACGGCCTGTCGTCGCAGGGTGAGCAGGACGCCCCGCAGACCGGTGGGGAACGGCCCCGGGTGAGCGGTACGTCACCGTGGGCCGACGGTGGGCCCGCACGGACGGGCGGCCCAGCGCCACAGGCGGAGCGTGACGCCCCACGGACGGGGGAGGAGCGGCCCCGATCGGATGGTGCGTCGCTGCCCGCCGGCGATGGGTCGCCGTGGGGGGGCGGTGACGGTGCGGGGGTGCGTGGTGGGGCCGAGGGTGTCCGCTCGGCTCCGCAGCATGCGTTCGGCGCCGAGGCGGCGGATGACGGTGGGGTGTCCGAGCAGCCCGTCGTGCTCCAGAAGGTGCTGCCGCACGGTCATGTCGGCTGGTACCTCGAGCAGGGCTACGACCGGGTGGGCGGCTTCGTGCACCCGGTGTCCGAGGTGACCGAGTTGCAGACGCCCGCGCAGTTGTACGAGACGTTGGGGCTCCTCTACGAGGACTCGCCGTTCTCCCCGGACGACGACGGTGTCTACGTCATCCGCTGGCCGGGATACTGCGCCGGGTTGTACCGGATCCCGTTCGGCGGGCAGACGGCGGACGACGTGCTGGCGTGGGGGGACGCGGGCTGGGTGCAGGAGCGGCCGCCGTTCGTCGGAAGCGGGTTCGCGCCGGGCAGTTCGGGGTCCATCCGGGAGTACAAGGTCGACAGCGCCCGACTGCCGTACGGGGCGGAGATGTACTACCTCGACCGGAACCGGTCAGAGCGGTTCGTGGCCCTGTACGACCCCGACCGGCTGGCCTGGGTGCGTCCGGGCGACGAGGACGGCGCGGAGCGGGTCGACGGGACGAGGGCGGAGGCCGCGCAGTGATCCGGGACGGCTATCTCGCGCGGTGGCGGGGCCGGGAGTACGAGGCGGGCCCGGGCGCGGACGGCGAGGTGAGGATCTACACCTCCGAGCCCGCCGAGGGATTCGAGGAGGTCAGGCCGGGGCGGCATCGCCGGCTGGTCCCGCCCGACGAGGTCGAGGGCCTCCGGTACGTCCGGACGGCCTGCACCTGGCGCGGCGAGCCGTTCGTCGTGGTCGGGGAGCACGACACCTGGCTGCGGGTGGAGTACGCGGGCGGACGGGCCGACGTGGCCGAGCGGCTGGAGCTGGATCGCGTGGATCACGGGGTCTGGCAGGCCTGGGCCGCCCGCGCCGACGTCGACGATCTCCACGAGGAATTCATCTGAAGTCACGCGGACACCGGGTTGATTCGACCGGTGCATCCGTGTTCGCATGAATCTAGATCACCGAGCGGGAGTCAAGGACAGTTCGGTGAGTCTTGACGGGGCGATGCGACGGAGGTGCGGGCGAGTGTTCCGATCGGTGGGGGATCCGATCCGCGTAGGGCTCGGCACGGCGGCGATCATCGCGATGGGGGCGGTCGGCACGGCCGCCCCGGCCTGGGCGGCGCCGGGTCCATCGGCCTCCCAGTCCCCCGGACCCACGCCCAGCGCCCCGGGCCCCGACTCCCCCGACTCCCCGGGCGGCCCCCCGGGGCCCACGGATCCCCTGCCGGAGCCGTGGGGCCTGGAGGTCACCGTCACGGTGCCCGACAAGGAGTTCTTCGAGGGCGACAAGGTCAACGCCACCATCGTGGTCAAGGCGGAGAAGGCCACCCGCCGGACCGAGCTGCGGCTCACCGCCGGCGGAAGGCCCCTCCCGGGGCTGTCCCGGTGCGTCGACGACCCCTGCAGGCTGGGCGAGGTCGGCCGACGCGGCAAGAGGCTGAACGTCGTCCTCACGGTCCCCAAGAAGATCCGTTCGGGGAACGTCAAGCTCACCGCCAAGGTCTCCGGTGACGGCGCCGTGGACGACACGTTCGTCAAGACCGTCGAGGTACGGCAGAAGCTCGCCCCGAAGCCGTCGCCCTCCCCGAGAGGCAACGGCGACTCGAACGACACCAGGAACTCCGGCAACGGCAACACGGGCAACGGCAACGGCAACAGGGACACCCCCTACACGCCGCCCCTCCCCAACGGCGAGTTCAACCCCAACACCCCCTCGCCGGATGTGAACCTGCCCCCCGTCACCGCACCCTCCCTGGCGCCCAAGGCGATGGCGCCCGCCCCCCAGACCGCCTTGCGCAGCAACGACTCACCCAACGCCCAGGAGCTGGAGTTCAAACGCGCCGCCGGCACCCAGGTGGCCTGGCTGGCGGCCCTTCTCGTGGCCGTCTCCCTCCTGCTGACCCAGCTCCGCCTCCGCCAGGCGGCCACCTCATCCAGAAGGCCGCCGCGCCCGAACCGCCGCAGAAGGCGCCCCACCCGCTAAGACGTCATCCGCCCGCTCGGTGAGGCCATGGGCGTCTAGGCGTGCGTCAGTCCGTAGCAGGCGATGGAGGCCGCGGCGACCACGTTGAGGGAGTCGACCCCGCGGGCCATCGCCTCGGTGCTCATCGGGATGCAGACCGCCTCGTCCGCCGCGTTCAGCCAGCGTGAGGACAGGCCGTCGCCCTCCGAGCCGAGCATCAGGGCGACGCGGTCGCCCGTCACGGCCTTCTCGATGGGGACGGCGGACTGGTCCGGGGTCAGGGCGAGCAGGCGGAAGCCCGCCTCCCGGAGTTCGCCGAGGCCATGGTGCCAGTCGCGCATCCGGGCGTACGGGATCGCGAACACGGCGCCCATCGAGACCTTGACGGCGCGGCGATAGAGGGGATCGGCGCAGCGCGGGGACAGGACCACCGCGTCCACCCCCAGCGCGGCGGCGCACCGGTAGATGGCGCCCACGTTGCCGTGGTCGACGAGGTCCTCCAGCACCAGGACGCGTCGGGCCGTTCGGAGCAGCTCGGGTACGGCGGGTAGCGGGGTCCTGGTCATCGCGGCGAGCGCGCCCCGATGCACGGCGAACCCGACGACGCCCTCGAGGACGTGCTCGTCGGCGACGTACACGGGGGTGTCGAGGCGGTCGAGCAGGTCCGACAGGGGGTCCACCCACCGGCGGGCCATCAGGAGCGACCGGACGGGGTAGCCCGTCTCGACCGCCCTGCGGATCACCTTCTCCCCCTCCGCGATGAACAGCCCGTGCTCGGCCTCCAGGCTCTTACGGAGCTGTACGTCGCGCAGGCGGACGTAATCGCCGAGCCGGGGGTCGTCGGAATCCCCGACCGGAACCAGACGCGCCATGCGTCCAGTGTGCCGGTTCCGCGCACCTGCCCCGGCCGCCCGCGGTCAGGGGAGGCGAACGTCGGCGAAGACGGCGCGGTGGTCGCTGCCCGCGATGTCGTACACCTTGAGGTCGCGGACGGCGCAGCGGCGGTCGACGAGGATGTGGTCGATGGTCAGCGGGGTCCGGGCCCCGGCGGACACGCCCCAAGTGGGGATGAGGCCCCCGCCCGTGCGGTCGGCGGCGTCCGCGTAGCCGCGGGACAGGACGCGTCGCAGGTGCGCGTGGTCGAGCGTGGCGTTGTAGTCCCCGGCCAGGATCCGGACCCGGCCGTCGCGCCCGCCCGAGGACGAGGGGAGGGCTCGCAGGTCGTGCCGCCAATGGCGGACGGCGGCGCGGCTGATCGGCGGCGGCGGGTGAACGGCCGTCACCTCCACCGTCCGGCCGCCGGGCAGGGAGAACTCGGCGCGGGGCATCGCCATCACCGTCCCCGGCGGCGCGGGCAGCGCGCGGAGCGGATGGCGGGCGTACAGGCCGGTGCCCGCCGCGCCGGTGCGCGGGTCGATGACCTTGTACGGCAGCAGCCGGGTCAGTCCGGCGGCCTCCAGCCCGGCCACGGCCTGCGGGGTGAGCTCTTGGAGGCTCAGGACGTCCACGTCGTGACGCCGTACGAGCTGCAGGACGCGTTCGGGCCGGGCCTGCCCGAACAGCAGGTTGGCGGTCAGCACCCGTACCGTCGGGCCTTGGGCGGCGGGTTGGCCGCCGGCCATGGCGCGCGGCAGCATGGGCGCGACCAGGGCCGCGGCCACCAGCGCGCTCGCGAGCAGCGCCCAGCGGTGGCGCAGGATCGCGGCGCAAGCCACGGGAACGGCGGCGGTGGCGGCGACGTAGGGCGTGAACGAGATCAGCGGGATCGCTGGCATGCCCAGGCCCGGCAAGCGGTCCACCGCAACCAGGCGGGCGGCGGCCCAGACGCCCCAGCACCCGGCCACCGTCCACGCGACGGCTGAACGCCAGCGCTCGGGACGGGGGGAGGATCGCGCGTCGGCCTCCTCGCCTGTGAACGTCTCGCTCACCGAGCCCACCGGGACCCCCGCCCATGCCTTGGTGCCGGGTCGTGCCCTCGGTCCATCTCCGCCCCCGCTCTCCGCGCCCCGTCCCCTGTACGACGTGCTCGGGAACGTCGAAGTTTCTCAAGATCCAATTTCGGACTCGAGGAACGCACTGGGAAAAGTCCATACAAGTCCGGATATCCTCCAGGTCCGGCACTTACCATGCCGGGGGCTAGGGCGCGGGTATCGTTCGCCGAACGCACGATGAACGATCATGCGTTGGTGATCGGCGACCTTCCGCCCCGCCCGGCGCCCACGCCGACGTGAGCGGGCCGCCACCCGGCGTGCCGACTGCCATGACAGTCCCGGGCATACGCTCATGACCTGCGAACATCATTGAGGTTTACCTCTTTGTAACCATCAAGGGGTGCCACTACAGTGCCGGGGAACATGGGACGGTTTCTGGTGAAACGAGGACAACCGTGAGCGGACGTCATCGCAATGACCTGCCGGGCGATCCCGGCGACGGCGGACACGACGGCTCCGCTCCGCCCGCCTTCGGCCAGGCCGACGACGCCTCGTCCGACTGGTTCAGCCCCCGGGACGGCCGGAGTTCGTCCACCGGCGGCTACCCGATCCCCGACGGCCAGGACCACGCCCCGAACGACCCCCCGCCCTCCCGCCAGGGCGGCCGTCCCCCGGGCGTCCCGTCCCAGGAGCGCCCCCCCGGCAGCCATGTCCCCACCGGCCGCGACGGCGCGTCCCCCGCGTTCGGCGGCTCCGGCCGCGAGAGCACGTCCCCGGCGCTCGGTCGAGACAGCGTGATCCCGAGCCCCGGCGGCCCCGGCCGCGACAGCGCCTCCCCGCCGTTCGGCGGCTCCGGCCGGGACAGCGCCTCGGCCGGGAGCGAGAGCGGATCCCCCGGGTACGGCTCCGGCGGGTACGGCCGTTCTCCCAGGGATACCGGACCGACCGGTATCGGCGGCTCGCCCCGTGAGACCGGCTCCACGGGTATCGGCGGCGCGGCCCCCGAGAGCCCTTCCCCCGCGTACGGCGCTCCGCGCGACTCCGGCCCCGGCCCTCGTGGCTACGGCGGCCCCAGCGACAGCGGTCCCCACGGGCGTGCACCGGCAGGCGAGAGCGGCCCGACGCCGTACAGTGCCGGCCCACGGGACAGCGGTGCCTCCCCCGGCCACGCGGCCCCCCGCCGTACCGGCCTCTCGCGGTTCGACGATCCGCCGCATGACAGCGGCACGGCCTTCGACAGCGGCGCGTACGAGACCTCGGCCCCGCTCTTCGACGAGTCGGGACGCGACGGCGCCTCCCCGACACTCGGCGGCGGACGCACCAGCGGCTCCACGCCCTACCCCGGCACCCCCTCCAGTGGCGAGCCCACCCGCGCCACCGGCTCCTCACCTTTCGGCGGCACAGCACGGGACACGAACTCATCGCCTTATGGCGGCTCCCCACGCGACAGCAGCACCTCGCCCTACGGCGAGTCCCCCCGCGACAGCACGTCCCCAGCACTCGGCGCAGCCGCCCGCGACAATGCCTCCCCGGCCTTCGGCGGGCCCGCCCAAACCAGCGGCACCTCCCCATACGGCGGCACGACACGGGACACAGCCTCCACACCCCACGGCGGATCCGCACGCGACAGCGGCACCTCGCCCTACGGCGAGTCCCCTCACGACAGCGCCTCCCCAACGTTCGGCGGTTCGGCACGCGACAGCGGCTCCTCGCCCTACGGGGAGTCCCCCCGCGACGGCGTCTCCCCGGCATTCGGAGGGGCCGCACCAGGCGGCGGCGCCTTGCCGTTCGGCGGCACGGCACGAGATACAGGCTCCACACCCCACGGCGGATCCGCACGCGACAGCGGCTCCTCCCCCTACGGAGAATCCCCTCGCGACAGCGCCTCCCCGGCGTTCGGCGGATCCGCACGCGAGAGCGGCTCCTCGCCCTACGGGGAGTTCCCACGGGACAGTGCCTCGCCGGCCTTCGGTGGGGCCGCGCGGGATAGTGGTGCCTCGCCCTATGGGGGCGCGGGACGGGCGACGGGTTCGACGCCCTATGGCGGATCCGGGCGTGACAGTGGGGCCCACGGGGAGTCTTCGCGTGGGAGTGGGGCCTCCGGAGGGTATGGGAGGTCCGACGACGCGGCCGGTGTCGGTGGGTCGGGTGAATCCGACGTGCCGGAGTGGTTCGGCACCGAGCAGGGGCGGTCGGGATCCGGATACGGCACAGGCGCCTTCGGCGGGGCCTCTGATCCCGGCGGGCGTTCTCCCGGACGGTCGGCGCTCTCGTCCGAGGGGACGGGCGGCGGTCGGGAGGAGGACGCCGCGTTCTCCGGGGCGGGCTTCGGCGCGTACGACTCCATCAGCAGGTCGGACGGCGGCCGGACGGGCCCCGGCGGTTCCGGGGGCTCGGGTGGTTCGGGGGGCTCCGGCTCCGGCGGTTCGGGGGGCTCGGGGCGGTCCGGTGGCGGGTCCGGGAGCTACGGCAGCGGCGACTACGAGTACGGGCGGCGCAAGAAGCGCAGTGCGGGCGCGCTGATCGGGCCGATGGCCGGTGCGGTGGGGCTGGCGGTGCTGCTGGGCGTGGGCGTGTACGCGTTCGCCGGCGGGGGCGGCGGCTGCGGCGGGGACGACGCCCTGCGGTTGGACGTCGCGGTGGCGCCGGAGATCGCGCCGGCGATCGGCAAGTCCGTCGAGCGGTTCAACGACGCCGAGCACGAGGCGGGCGGCAAGTGCGTACAGGCCGCCGTGCGGGCCGCCGAGCCCTCCGCGGTGATGACGCTGCTGTCGGGCCAGGCCGTGGAGAGCGGATCCAACCAGCGGCCGGACGTGTGGATCCCCGACTCGACCCTGTGGACCTCGCTGGTGCGCACGTCCGCCAAGGGCAAGGACGCCGTCCAGATGACCAAGACGTCGGTGGCGCAGTCGCCCCTCGTGGTGGCCATGCCGCAGACGCTGGCCGCCGGGCTGAGCCAGGAGGGCGTCATCGCCACCCCGTCCTGGGACAACCTGCTGAGCGCGGCGGGCGGCACCCCGGGCGGGGCGGTCACCCGCAACCAGATCATCCCGGCGGGCAGAGTGCGTCTCTACGTGCCGGACCCGACCCGTAACGCGATCGGTCTGAGCGCGGTCATGGTCGCCAACATCATGCTGACCAACGACCCCAACCGTGAGGCGATCCTCACCGGCATCGTCCGGACCATGCGGGAGAACACGACCCCTTCGGTCAAGTCCCAGTTCGCGTCGTTCCGCAAGGACCGCAAGGGCCGCTACCCGATCGCGATGGCGCCCGAGCAGGCGGTGTGGGCGCACAACCGGAGCACACCGGCCGAGCCCGCGGTGGCGATCTACCCCAGCGAGGGCACGCTGCTGATGGACTACCCGTTCGCGATCACCGACGACGACTCCGACACCCGGCGGGCCGCCCGGCTGCTGGAGCAGGCGCTGAACACCGAGCCGACCCGCGACGACGTGCGCGGGCTGGGCTTCCGGTCCGCCGACGGCAAGGCGCCCACCACGTTCGGGGAGAAGACGGGCGTGAGTCCGAAGCGGCCCAAGCAGATGCCGGCGCCGCAGCCCGCGACCGTGCAGGAGGTCACGCAGGCCTGGGCCAAGCTGTCGCTGAGCATCCGGATGCTGTCCATCCTCGACATCTCGGGCACGATGGCCGAGCCGATCGCCCCCGGGGTGAACCGGTTGCAGGCCACCGCCCGGACGGCGCAGGGCGGTCTCAGCCTCCTGCCCAACGACACCGAGCTCGGACAGTGGCTGTTCTCCACCAAGCTGGACGGCTCGAAGGACTGGCGGGAGATCGTCCCCGTGGGGCCGCTGGGCGAGCGCGTCGGCTCGGTCAGCCGCCGTCAGTTGATCCTGTCGAGCCTGGCGAGGACCCAGGTCAAACCGACCGGCGACACGGGTCTGTTCGACACCGTCCTGGCCGCGTACGAGTACATGACGGAGACCTACAAGCCCGAGTTCGGCAACTCGATCATCCTGTTCACCGACGGCAAGGGCAACGACGACCCCGAGGGGCCGTCCCTGGCCCGGACGTTGTCCAGGCTCCGCGACATCACCGACCCCAGCCGCCCCGTCCAGATCATCCTGGTCGGCATCGGTGACGACGTCGACACCACCGAGATGAAGCAGATCGCCAAGGTCACGGGCGGCAGCGTCCACGTCGCCGAGACGCCCGAGCAGATCCAGAAGGTCTTCCTGGAGGCGCTGTCCCGCCGCATCGCCAACTGACGGGCCGGAATCCACGGAAATTGCCTGGAAAGTCATGCCAACCGGCCGGGGGGCTCACCCGTCCTTTATGTGGAGGCCCGACGGGAGCGGGGCGTCGGGCCTCCGCGAGCTTCCCGGCCGGTGGCGACTCGAGCGCGAACGCGGGAGTACGTGATGTCCGGATGGCCGATTCTCGACCCCTCCGATGACCGGCGGCTCGCCGAGGCGGCCGCCACCGGCGAGATCAACGCACTGGCGCAGATCTTCGACACCTACGCCCCCCGGCTGTACGACTACTGCCACGCCCTGCTCCGCGATCGGGACCTGGCCGCCGCCGCCCTGCACGACACGCTGCTGGCCGCGTGGGTCCATGTCGGCGTCCTGGACGACCCCGGCCGGCTGCGCCCCTGGCTGTACGCGCTGGCCCGGCGCGAGTGCCTGCGGAGGCTGCGGCTCCCCGACGCACACGGGGCCCCGGCGGGTCCCGGGCTGGTCGTGGACCCGCACACCGGCGAGGCCCGGCCGCCCGTGCGCGCCCCCGAGGCCGCGGACCCGTTCGCCGGGGAGGACGAGGTCGCCCGGCGCATGGAGCTGCGCCGGATGGTCCACGGCGCGCTGTCCGGTCTGGGCGGCCGCCCCCGCGAGGCCCTGGACCTGCTGCTGCGGCACGCCCTGGAGCCGAACGAGATCGCCGGCGTCCTCATGCTCGCCGACCCGGAGGCGGCGCGCCTGGCCGCCGAGGCCCGCGCCCGGCTCGACGAGGCCCTGCTCATCGCGATCATCGCCCGGACGCCGGACTGTCCCGAGGTCGCCGCGCTCACCATGAACGAGCCTTCGCCCCTTCCCCCCGAGAAGGCCCGCGAGGTCGGCCGGCACGTGGCGGAATGTCCTCGATGCGCCCCGCAGCGGGAGCGCCAGGTCGCCACGGGGCGGCTGATGCAGTCCCTCCCCGTCGCATCGATGCCCGACGACCTGCGCGACGCCGTGCTCATCGCCGCCACCGACCCCGAGTACGACGAGGTCCGCGCGCACGCGGCCCACAACGCCGAACCGTTCGACGATCGGGGCCGGCCCACCGCGGGAGACCGTTCGACCCGGCGAGCGGCTCCCGGCGGCGAGGGGCGCAAACGTGAGCGCGGGGTGCTGCCGGTGGTGGCGGCCGCCGTGGTGGTCCTGCTGGTGGTGGCCGCCGCCTACATGGTGCTGCCCGACGGCTCCGGCGCACCGGCCGCGAGCGGTTCGTCCTCCGGCCCGTCGATGACCGACCCGGAGGACGCGCAGAGCGAGCCCGAGGACCCCACCGAGAGCCCCGAGCCGACCGCCGACCGTCCGACGCCGACGCGGTCCTCCACGAGCCCCAGCCCCAGCAGGACGCGGACGCCGTCGCCCTCCGCGTCCACGAGTTCGCCACCCGCACGGGGGGTGCTCTCGGTCGGGGGATGCAGCATCCCCGAGGGGTCGCGCTCGTGCTCGTTCACCGTGTCGGCCCGAGGGGGCCCGGTCCGCTGGAGCGTCAGGTCCGCTCAGGGCGTCGTCGCGTCGGGCGGCGGGACGCTGGCCGGCGGCGCGTCCGCCCAGGTCACCGCCACCCGGGAGGGGGCGTGCACCGAGAGCGGCTCGGGCAGCGTGCGGCTGTCCCCGAACGGCACCGCCGTCGTCACCTGGGCCTGCGCCACCCCGCCTCCCCGCGAGGAGCCGTCCCCCGACGGCCCCCAGAGGCGCGGCTGAGCGGGCTCACCACGGCGAGCGGGTGTCCAGGATGTGGTGGGCCCGGTCCAGCAGGACGGGCACCGAGTCGCCCAGCTTGTCGAAGCCCTCGCCCACCGTGGCGTTCTGGAGGTAGCGGGCATGGATGCCCTCCAGAATGACCGCGAGCTTGAAACAGGCGAACGCCACGTAGAAGTCAAGGTCCGAGAGATCGAAGCCGGTGATCTCCGCGTACCGTTCCGCGAAGCCCCGGCGGTCGAGGAAGCCGGGGGCGGCGGTCGCGGTGGCCCCGACGGGGATCGATCCCCGTTCCTCGTCCCCGGCGTCCGCCCAGTACAGCAGGGTGAGGCCGAGATCGGCGAGCGGGTCGCCCAGGGTGGACATCTCCCAGTCGACCACCGCGGCGATCTCCGGGCGGGGTGCGAGCCGGGCCAGCGCGTTGTCCAGCCGGTAGTCCCCATGAACGAGTCGGGCGGGGCCCTCGGCGGGCATCCGTTCGGCGAGTCGCGCCACGAGCCGCCCGTAGGCGGGCAGGTCCCGGGAGACGCCGGTGGCCAGGACGGCCTCCTGCGAGCGCTCCCACTGCTGCCCCCACCGTCTGAGCTGGCGGGTCATGTAGCCGGAGGGGCGACCGAAGTCCGCGAGACCGACCGCCTCCACGTCCACCAGGTGGATCTCGGCGAGCACCTCGGCGAGCCGTTCGCCGAGCGCGCGCGCCTCGCCGGGAGGGACGTCCGCGGCGTCCTCGAGGGTGCGCAGGACGCGGCCGTCCACGTGGTCCATCAGGTAGAACGGCGCGCCGATCACGCCCTCGTCGGCGCAGAAGGCCAGCGGTTCGGGGACGGGCACCGCGGTGCCGGCGGCGAGCGCGGACATCACGCGGTGCTCACGGCGCATGTCGTGGGCGGTGGGGAGCACGTGGCCCAGCGGCGGGCGGCGCAGCACGACCCGCCGCCCGTCCTCCAGCGTGATGCCGTACGTCAGGTTGGACCGGCCACCGGCGATCACCCTGATCGCGGTGATCCGCCCCGCGTCGGGCACCGCGCCCTTCATCCAGTCGACCAGCCGGGGCACGTCCACGCCGGGCACACCGGCCGGAAGCTCACCGCTCATGACACCACCCCATCACATGGTCCGCCGGCCGTGATCGGGCACACGCGCGTCCGGCGCTCCATGAGAGCGCACCCCGGTTCGTCGGGGCAAGATCGGTCCACGTGGCGCTCCGTAATCTCTCGGCCACATCTGGCCGTGTTCGGAAACTTTTCACCGTCCCGACGGACAATGGGCGTGCCCCGGCCGATTCCGGATTCCGTCGGAAGAGGTGGATTCCGATCACCGGCCGGGTACGCATCAGCAGCGACGACGCATGATCAAAGAGGCGGTCGCCCGACATCGCACCCGATCAGCGCCGAACCGCTCGGCGGACCCCTGGCCTGGACTTACCGGTCAGTCTCCGCTAACAACGAAGGATTACACCATTCGGGGCACAACGCCCGATGGGGGGACGCACAGTGGCCGACGCATGGCTACCCGGAGCCGGACGCATCCCGGTGACACTGGACGGCGGACGACTGAAGGGAGGTGCGCCCAGAGTCGTCTGGTTCTCCAGTGAGAGCGACCCCCGGCTGGTGTCGGCCCGCTCCACGGCCCACGACCTGGCCCGCCAGGGCCGTCCGGCCCATCTGGTGTGGAACCCGTGCGCCGGCGAGATCGTCCACCTCCTCCCCGCGACCCTGGCCGGCTGTCTGCTGGACGACCCGGTACGGGGCGAGGGCCGGATCTGCCTCCAGATCATGGTGGTCGCGCTGTCCCGTGAGCCGTTCACCACCGGGCCCCTCGCCGGGCTCGACCTCATCATGCGCTGGCTCGACACCTGGGGCGTCCCCCGCCGCTGGCCGGCGGGCCCGCCGCTGCCGGCGCCGCAGTCGTACCACTCCGAACGCCGACGCCGCCCGTGGTCCCGGGGCGGCCACTTCGGCGCCTCCCAGGTCCCGGAGTCCCTGCAGGCCGACCCGGGGGCCCTCGACATCCGCCGCATCACCGGCCAGGACACCCCCGTCCTGGAGCTGCCGCGTCCCCGCCAGGTGGTCGCCGCGGGCGGCCCGGTGGGCCGGCCGTGCCTTCCCGGCCAGTCCCCCACGCCCGACAGCGCCACGGACCTCCTCAGCCGCCGACTCGCCAGGGACACCGAGCCGTTCCTCACCCCCGACCCCGTCTGAGCCGGGTCGTACGGGGTCAGGTCTCGTCGATGAGGGCGCGGACCAGGCGGCAGCCGTCGCGCAGGTCCGCGAGGCCCGTCGCGCTATAGCCGATCACCAGCCCGGTCACCGACGGCGGGCCCACGTGGTTGCGCTCCAGCGAGTCCAGCAGCACCCCTTCGTCCAGGGCGCGCGCCATGATCCGGCGCACCTCCGTACCGGGAAGCTCGACCACCAGGTGGAGGCCCGCCGTGTCCCCGTGCAGGCGCAGACCCTCGAACGCCTCGACCACCACCGCCCGCCGGCGGGCGTACTCGGCGCGCATCCGGCCGATGTGCCGGTCGAGGTCGCCGCGCTCCAACAGCAGCCGTACCGCCTCCTGGGGAACGGGCGCCGTACGGTCGTTGAGCTGCCTGCGCCGGCGGGTGACGGCGGCGGCCAGCCGAGGGGTGGCCGCCAGCCAGCCGACGCCGATGTCGGCGGCCAGCCGCTTGGACATGGTGCCGAGGTAGACCACCGTCTCCGGGTCCAGCCCGTACAGGGCGGGCAGCGACGCGACGTCGTACCGGAACTCGCCGTCGTAGTCGTCCTCGACCACCAGCGCCCCCGTGCGCCGCGCCCAGGCCAGCAGGGCCTGCCGACGCGGCACCGGAAGGACCCCGCCGAGCGGGTACTGATGTGAGGGCGTGGTGTAGACCAGCCTGAGCCCCTCGGGGAGCCCCTCCACCACCAGTCCGTGCTCGTCCACCGGGCACGGGACCACCTCGGCGCCGCGCGATGCCATCACCGCGTGGGCCCGCAGGTATCCGGGCTCCTCCAGGCCGACGCGGTCGCCGGGCCGCAGCACCGTCGCCGCCAGCATGTCCAGGGCGTTGGTCGCCCCCCGGGTGACGACGACCTGCTCCGGCCCGCAGGTGACGCCCCGACTCCGCCGCATGTGCTCGCACAGCTCCGCCCGAAGCCCCGGCAACCCCCAGGGATCGGCCCGATCGGCCGCCGCGACCGACGCCGCCATCCGCCACGCCCGCCGCCACGCCGGCGTGTCCAGATCCCCCACCCACGCCACCCCCGGCCGCAGATCGACGCACCCCTGGGGCACCCCGTCACCGTTCTCCACCCCGACCGAACCGTCGAACGGTCGCTCCTCCGAGACCGCCCGGAGCCCGTTCGCCCCCGAAACAGCCGACAGGCCACGAACGCTCCCCCGCTCGGCACCCGAGTGCTCCGTGCAGTAGGGAGCCCGGCGTGTCGTTCCCGACGTACGCGGTCGGGCTCCGGTCGGAGCGCCGGGGCCGTGCTCCCCTCCCAGGTAGCCCTCCACCAGCGGCGCGCCGTCGGGGTTCTGAACGGTCGTTCCCGGCGTACATCCCCGGGTTTCGGGGTCGGGCGGTGGGGGTGGGACGGGGTGGACGTCGGCGACGTAGGTGCCGGAGCCGTGTCTGCCGTCGAGCCAGCCCTCGGCGTAGAGCTGGGCGAAGGCGTCCATGACCACGGTGCGGCTGACGCCGAGCGTGGTGGCGAGGGCGCGGCTGGCGGGCAGGCGCTCGCCGGCGGTCAGGCGGCCCTCGCGGACGGCGGTGCGGAGCTGGGCGATGAGCTGGGCCGTCAGGGGCTCGGCGGCGGTGCGGTCGAGGAGCAGGGGCAGGTCGAGGTGGACGCGGGGGCGGCGGCCGTTCCGTTCCTTGGCCAAAGTGGTCTCCCGAAACCGGGGTTCAGTGGCTCTACAGGCAAAGCCACTCGACGCCTAGCGTAAGCGCCATGAGCACGCGAGAACTGTCCCCCACCAGCCGCACCACGCTCGTCAGGTCCCGGGAGCGCGGGCTGACGGAGCGGGCCGCCCTCCACGACGTCCTCGACTCGGGCATGATCTGCCACCTGGGCGTCATCGTGGACGGCGCGCCCCGGGTGATCCCGACCGGGTACGGGCGCGACGGCGACACCCTCTACCTGCACGGCTCGACCGGGTCGCGGAGCATGATCGACGGGCCCGCGCAGACCGTCTGCGTCACCGTCACCCATGTCGACGGGGTCGTGCTGGCCCGTTCGATCTTCCACCACTCGATCAACTACCGCAGCGCGATGATCTACGGAACGCCGCGGCGGGTCACCGACCCCGACGAGGTGATCACCGGGCTGCGCGCACTGGCCGAGCGGATGGCCCCCGGGCAGTGGGACGTCGTCCGGCCGCCCGACCGCAAGGAGCTGGCCGCCACCGCGCTGCTCGCGCTGTCGCTGGACGAGGCTTCGGTGAAGATGCGGCAGGGCCCGCCGAGCGAAGAGGAGGAGGACTACGCGCTGGACGTGTGGGCCGGCGTCCTCCCGACGCGGCAGGTGTTCGGCGAGCCGGTCCCGGACCCGCTGTTGCGGCCCGGAATCCCCGTCCCCGCGCACGTTCGCGAACGGGTCGCCGAGGCCCCGCAGGTCACGGCGGTCGGCACGACGGACATGGCGGTCGAATCGTGACCGGGTGATCCCATCGTGATGTGTCTGGCATACGCTCGGCGGCATGAGCGGCCAGACACCCGCCGGCTGGTACCACGATCCGTACGGCACGCCTGGCTTGCTGCGCTACTGGGACGGCGGCCAGTGGACGCAGGCCACGCAGCCCACCGACGAGTGGGAGGACGCCGAGACCACCCAGGGCGGGGCCGGGTCCTCCTCCCCTCCACCGCCCGCCGCGACGCCGCCCTCCTCGCCGTCGGGCGCACCGCAGATCATCGCTCCCCCGGCGGCGGGGGGCGGGCAGCCGGGCCCGTCCACACCGCCGCCGTGGACACCCACCCCCGAGGCGCAGCCCGCCTGGAACTGGGAGGGCGTCCCGCCGAGCCCGCAGACCCCGCAACCCTGGCGGTCCCCGGTGGGCCCGCAGACGCCGCAGCCCTGGCAGCCGCCGCCCGCGCCGCCCGCCCGGGGCGGGAACGGGATGCTGTGGGCGCTCAGCGGCGGCGGCGTGGTGATCGTGGCGCTCATCGTGGTGGTCGCCCTGTTCGCCTCCGGGGTGTTCGAGGAGGATCCCCGGCCCCTCCCCACCGCCGCCCCCAGCCCGGGCACCGCCGCGCCCAGCGTCCGGGCCACCGTCAAGTCCCCGGTCACCGGGACGCTCCAGGACACCGCCTCCGGCGTCTCCTACGCCCAGCTCGGCGCCCCCTGGCGTCCCCAGACCGTCGACCCCAACGGCCGCTTCGCCACCACGTACGGGTTCAGCCGCGGCCAGATCGCCGTCGTCCAGAACGACTACAACGGCCAGAGCGAGTACCTCGCCTCCGTCTACTCGGGGCGGCTGCCCTCCTCCGTGGAGTACGGCGGGCCCGAGGACCTCGCATCGGCGGTCACCGCGTTCGCCAAGACGATCGAGACCGAGCCGGAGCCCAACGGCAGCTACCCCTCCCACACCCGTGAGGACCTCGAGGCCGACGACCTGGAGATCAGCGACCACAAGGCGTACTTCACCAAGTTCCGGCTCGACTTCCCGCAGGCGCAGGCCCGCGGCTGGAACTTCCGCAGCGAGACGGTCACCTTCGTGCTGATCGACCAGGGGTCCGGCACCCGCCCCAGCGTCGTCTGGATCACCATTCCCGACAGTCACCCCAACGGCGGGGACCTCGACCAGCTCTTCGAATCCATCAAGGTCCCCTGACCGTTCCGCCGGAACGGCGCCGGACGGCACGTCGCGAACGCGATCCGCCACGCCGTCCCGGCCGATTAGGGTGAAGTCCATGAACGACCTACTGGTTTGGGCCGACCTCGAAATGACGGGCCTCGACCTGCGCGCGGACGCGATGATCGAGATCGCGGTGCTCGTGACGGACAGTGAGCTCAACATCCTCGACCGGGGCGTGGATGTGGTGATCAAGCCTCCCGAGGAGGCCGTCGCCCAGATGACGAAGGTCGTGCGGGACATGCACACCGCCTCCGGCCTGCTGGAGGCCCTGCCCGGCGGCGTGTCGGTCGGCGAGGCCGAGGACCTGGTGCTCACCTATCTGCGCACCCACGTCCGAGACCCCAAGAAGGCCCCCCTGTGCGGCAACTCCATCGCCACCGACCGGTCGTTCATCGCCCGTGACATGCCGGCCCTGGACACGCACCTGCACTACCGCATGGTGGACGTCTCCTCGATCAAGGAGCTGGCGCGGCGTTGGTACCCCCGGGCGTACTTCGCCAGCCCCCAGAAGCACGGCGGTCACCGTGCGCTGGCCGACATCACGGAGAGCATCCGCGAGCTGCGCTACTACCGCCAGGCCGTCTTCGTGCCCCAGCCGGGCCCCGACTCCGACACCGCCCGCACCCTCGCCGCCGAGGTCGTGGCCGCCGCCGCCGAGCCCGCGGAGGAGAACGGCTAGTCCATCCCCGCGCCAACCACCCGGCGGAAGCCGCTACACTTCTCTAGGCCGGTTCTTCCGGTACGTGGTGGGTGTAGCTCAGTCGGCAGAGCACCAGGTTGTGGTCCTGGGTGTCGGGGGTTCAAGTCCCCTCACTCACCCTGAGAGGTAACGCAGGGCCCCGGTCATCGTCTCGATGACCGGGGCCCTTCGCGTTTCCCGGGCCGTGGTCCGACCCCAGCTCAGCGCGTCCCCGGAGGCCCCGAACCGATTCGCGAACCTCAGCGGGTCCTGATAAAGTTCCTGACGTCGCAAGGGGGGGCACCCCCACACGACAGGCGCCGTTAGCTCAATTGGCAGAGCAGCGGACTCTTAATCCGCGGGTTCGGGGTTCAAGTCCCTGACGGCGCACCCCGCTCAGTTGGCAGAACGCGAGACCCCGGCGATCACGCTGGGGTCTTTTGACGTTCGGGAGTCGGCGGCTCGGCCGCGCCCGTCCGGTCCGGGGACGGGCGCGGTGGCTTTCAGCGGAGGTAACGGAAGATCACGCTGCTCGAAGACGGAACCCAGTTGAAGCCGGCGGCCAGCGCGGACCCGGTGCCGGGGATGCCGCTCAGCGCGGTCCACCGGAAGCCGGTGGTCGTGGGCGTGAGGTTCTGGCGGGTCAACCTGCCCGCGGTGTGGCGGAGGGTGTCGATGGACAGGATCGTGTAGGCGTAAGGGTCCCCTCCCTGAGGGGTTGCGGTGATCGTCTCGCGGTAGGTGGCCGCCCAGAAGCCGTTCCCGCCGTCACCGGTGAGCGTCTGGACGACGTCCTTGGGCAGCCGGGTCTGCCGCCACGTTCCGCCCTTGAGGTGCAACAGCACGGTGCCCGGCTGCGACCAGTCGCCCTGCTGGAACCCGGCGGCGACCCACACCCCGTCCTTCGGGGTGGCGAGCACCTCGTCCAGGCGGACGGTGACCCGCCCGTAGCCCGGGGTGGGCGCGGCGGGCACCTTGATCTTGGGCGGCTGCACCGTCCGCCACGTCCTGCCGTTCCAGTGCAGCAGGCCGGACGAGCCGATCCCCCAGATGTCGCCGGGGGCCCGCACGCTGACCTCCCTCAGCCCGGCCGGGGCGGGCAGGCTGGTCCATCGGCCGTCTTGGAAGTGTTTGAAGAAGCGTGTGCCGTTCCGGTCGTTGCGGCCCACGATGTAGGCGTGCCGCGAGCCCAGCAGGTCCAGGTCGAGGATGGTGGTCCGCCCCGACCCCATGAGCCGCCAGCGCCCGCCGTCCCAACGCGACAGCACCGAGCGATCCGCCGAGGAGAGATCGCCGGTCGGCGAGGTGGCCGTGCCGGCCGTCCACACGTTGCCCGGCGACGACGCCTCGACCAGCGAGAGCTCCCGCAGCGGGAAGCCCTTGGGGCCGGCCGGCGTCGGGACCGCCGTCCACGTCCGGCCGTCCCAACGACGTAGGACCGGCGCGTTGAAGTACCCCCCGTTCCGGGGATCGAACCGCTTGGTGACCCGGCGGCCCGCCGCCCAGGCCCGCTGCGGCCCGACGGCCGCGACATCGTCGATGAACGTGCTCGACGCTCCCCGGAAGGAGACCCGCCACGCGGGCGGGGACGCCGCCAGGGCCGACGGGCTCACGACGACCCCGAGCCCCGCCGCCACCGCGGCGGCGAGGGCAATGCGAAATGTGTCCATATGCGAAGGACGGCTCACCGAGGCCCTCGGTTGGCGTCCTCAAGGGCGAACGTCCGGTACTTCTCGGCCGGTCCGCCCCTGGAGCTCCGTGCGGCCAGGTCAGAGGGCCGAACGCCCTCCGAGGTCGGGAGGGCCGTCAGCCGGGATGGGTGGCGGGGCGGGGGGACCGCAGCTCGGCCAGCAGCTCGTCCTGACCGGCGAGCATGTCGGTGAGGATGCGGCGGGCGACGCGGAGCAGCTCGGGCACCTCCCCGCCCGCCAGCTCGTACATCACCGTCGACCGCTCGCGGTGGGCGATCACGACCCCGGCCCGGCGCAGCACCGCGAGCTGCTGCGACAGGTTGGACGCCTCCACCTCGATGGCCGACAGCAGGTCGCGGACCGGCATGGGGCCGCCGCTCAGCAACTCCAGCACCCGGATGCGGACCGGGTGGCCGAGCGTCTTGAACAGCTCGGCCTTGGCCTGGTAGAGCGGAACGGCACCGAGCCGACTCACGCGTCCAGCCTCCCGGGTGCCTCGGTGGCCTCCCACGCCGTCTCGCCGGCGTGGTCGGTCCGCGTGTCCTCGGCCGCCCCGGTGTCGGCGCCCAGCTCCCGGCGCAGGCGCTCGAGGTCGGTGCCCCCGCTGCTGTACTTGAGCTTGCGGGCGACCTTCGTCTGCTTGGCCTTCGCGCGTCCACGCCCCACGTCGATCTCCCTCGTCCAGGGGGCGCCCTCGGGCGCCCGCTGCGTGCACCATGGAGCTTGCAAGCTTATCTAATTGAAGAACTCTTCAACTCGATACCGGCATGTGCGTTCGCGCACACGGCGGGCGCGTCCTCCGGAGCGCTCAGAGCAGGCCGATCTCGGTCGGCTGGGGGAAGCCGCGCTGCCAGAGGCCGTAGGCGAGCAGCAGCACGAGGGCGGGCACGGCGGCGGCGAGGATGAGGCGGCCGGGTCCGGGGCCGGCGCGTCGGGCCCACGCCAGGAAGGCCGCGGCGACGCCGATGCACATCAGGGCGGTGCCGCCCTCCAGGGCGTTGGTGGCGACGGTGACGCCGGTGATGGCGGCGAGGAGGTACGCGGGCGTTCCCGGGGTCACGGAGGTCCGGAGGAGCACCCGGGCGAGCGCCGCGAAGACCAGGAAGACCCCCGCGTACCAGAGGTAGTGGCCGACGACCTCGTCCCAGAGGTGGGCGACCTCGCCGGGCGCGTCGTTGCCAACGGAGTTGGCCGCCAGGTGGATGCCGTGGCCCTCCACATAGGTGATGGCCCCGACGAGGTAGAGCGCCCAGGTGGCGCGTCCCGCATCGCCCGCGTACAGGGCCATCGCGGCGGGCAGGAGGACCGCGTACGGGGTGCCGATGTCGATCCAGTCGACCCAGCGGGTGCCGCCCACGGTGCCCAGCCAGGCCAGGCCGAAGCCGATGTGGTGCATCACCGAGTAGGCGATGGCCGTCACCGCCAGGCACGCCATGAGGCCCGGCCGCGTCCGCACGGCCTCGGTGTCCGGCTCGGTGTTCAGATGCGCCTCCAGATGCGCACTCGGGCGGTGAACGCGCCGTCGTTGTCGAGGGTGTACTGGTCGTTGTGGCGCAGGTACAGGACGCTGGTGCCGCCCGCCGGGACCGGGACGCAGCCCCCGGTGCCGGTGCCGACGGGGAACGTGCCGCGCTCGAAACCGGTCTGCCGGTCCTTGAACGTTCCGACGAGAGAGTAGAGGTCGGCCCCCGGCAGCGGCCAGCGGCCGTCGTCGGGGGCGGGCCAGTTCCGCCAGCCGTCGGGCCCGTTGCGGCCGGTGAAGGCCACGCCCGCCCAGATCTCGCCGGAGGCGCCGACGACCTCGATGGAATGGCCCGCACGGAGGTCGTAGCCGTAGCCGCTGTTCGCCCGGTCGATGAGCGCGCCCCGCCAGTCGACCGTGAAGGTGCGCTCCAGGACGACGATCGAATTGCTGCACGGCCCGGCCGCGTGGGCCGTCGCGGGAATCACGGCGGCAAGGCCGGTCGCCGCCATCACCGTCACCGCGGCCGAAGCCGTTCGGCGGATCATCACTCGCATTTCCGAGCCCCTTTCTCCGGTGTCTCCATTGCGCGTGTTCTGACTTATGCGCGCCATTCGGAGTTCGCCGGCTGTCCGTATACGGCCACCGTGTGAACCTGAGGCGTTCCGGGGGCGACGTCAGGGGGCGAGAGCGGTGACGGCGGAGACGACGAGGCCGTCGGCGACCAACCAGCGGCCGGTGAAACCGGTGGGGCGGCCGGCCGGGTCGAGCAGGATCCGGGCCGAGAACGAGCCGTCCGGCGACAGCGCCACGTCGGCGTCCTCGAAGCCGAGCCAGTCGCCGGTCAGCGGGAACCACGCCTTGTAGATCGACTCCTTGACGCTGAACAGCAGCCGGTCCCAGTGGACCTCGGGCGACGAGGCCGTCAGCGCGGCGAGCCCGGACAGCTCGGCCGGCCGGGTCACGATGGTCAGGACGCCCTCGGGCAGCGGGCCGTGCGGCTCGGCGTCGATGCCGAGGGCGCTCACGTCGCCCGTTCGCGCCACGACGGCCGCCCGGTAGCCCTCGCAGTGCGTCATGCTGCCCACCACGCCGGCGGGCCACTGGGGTGCGCCGCGCTTCCCCGGCAGGATCGGGGCGGGCGGGACGCCCAGCTCCGCGAGGGCGCGTCGGGCGCAGAACCGTACGGTGGTGAACTCGCGACGCCGCTTGGCGACGGCCCGTACGATCACCGCCTCCTCCTCGGGGAAGAGCTCGGCGTCCGGAGGGTCATGCCGGGCCTCGGCCACGGCGACCTCTGCGGGCAGGATCTTCTCGATCATTCCGACTCTCCGGGGAACACCGGGCGGGGGCCGCGCGGACCGTCCCAGGAGCGCCACTCCCTCGGGTAGCCGACCGAGACCTCCTCGAACCGCACCCCGTCGTGGTGGGTGACCCGAGGGATGTGCAGGTGACCGTAGATGACGGCGGCGGCGTCGTACTTCAGGTGCCAGTCGGCGGTCAGCTCGGTGCCGCACCACTGGGCGAACTCCGGGTACCGCAGGATCCGCGTCGGCTCGCGTACCAGCGGATAGTGGTTGACCAGGACGGTGCGCACGCCGTCCTCCTTGGCGGCGAGCCTGCGTTCGGTCTCCTCGATCCGGGCGCGGCACCAGGCGTCGCGGGTCGGGTACGGGTCGGGATGCAGGAACCGCTCGTCGGTGCAGACCACCCCGGCCTCGTACGCCACGGCGAGGGACTCCTCCTTGGTGGACGTCCCGGGGGCGCGGAAGCTGTAGTCGTACAGCACGAACAGCGGCACGATCAGGACCGGCCCGCCCTCGCCCCGCCACAGCGGGTAGGGGTCCTCCGGGGTGAGGACCCCCAGTCGGCGGCAGACGTCGACCAGATGGCGGTAGCGTTCCTCGCCGCGCAGCGTCACCGGGTCCTTGGGCGTGGTCCACAGCTCGTGGTTGCCGGGGACCCACACGACCGTCTCGTACCGGTCCGCCAGGAGACCCAGCGTCCACTCGATGTCGGAGACCCGCTCGGACACGTCACCGGCGACGATCAGCCAGTCGGAGGGCGAGTCGGGGCGCAGCGACTCGACGAAGGCGCGGTTCTCGGCGTAGCCCACGTGCAGATCGCTGATCGCGTACAGCCGCCCGGCCATCAGCCGCGCCCCGCCGGGCCGGCGGGCCGGCACTTCTCGTCCATGGCCTCATCATGCAGGGCCCGCCGTCGGGTCCGGTAGTGGCGACGATCACCCCATGTGCGGGTGGCGGTGGTCGGTGGGCGGCACGAAGGTCTCCTTGATGGTGCGGGTGGACGTCCATCGGAGGAGGTTCTGGGCGGAACCCGCCTTATCGTTGGTGCCCGAGGCGCGTCCGCCGCCGAACGGCTGCCGGCCGACGACCGCGCCCGTGGGCTTGTCGTTGATGTAGAAGTTGCCGGCGGCGAACCGCAGCACGCCGAGGGCGTGGGCGACGGCGGCGCGGTCCCGGGCGATGATCGAGCCGGTGAGCGCGTACGGGCTCACGGACTCCATCTGCGCGAGCATCGCCTCGTAGTCGGCGTCGTCGTAGACGTGGACGGCGAGGACGGGCCCGAAGAACTCGGTGCGGAAGACGTCGTGGCCCGGGTCGTCACCGATGAGGAGGGTCGGGCGCACGAAGTGGCCGTCCGTGTCGTCGCAGGTCCCGCCCGCCACCACACGCACGTCGGGGTCGGCGGCGGCGCGGTCCAGAACGTCCGCGAGGCGCGCGAACGACCGTGCGTCGATCACCGCGCCCATGAAGTTGCGGAGGTCTCGGACGTCGCCCATGGCGAGCGCCTCGGTCTCGGCGATCAGCTCGTCCCGCACCTCGTTCCACAGCGAGCGGGGGACGTAGGCGCGGGAGGCGGCCGAACACTTCTGCCCCTGGTACTCGAACGCGCCCCGCAGCATCGCCGTGACCAGCACGCGCGGGTCCGCCGACGGGTGCGCGACGATGAAGTCCTTGCCGCCGGTCTCGCCGACCAGCCGAGGGTACGAGCGGTACCGGGTGAGGTTCTCCCCGACCGTCCGCCACAGGTGTTGGAACGTCGCGGTGGAGCCGGTGAAGTGGACGCCCGCGAGGTCGGAGTCGGTGAGCGCGACGTCGGACACGGCCCTTCCGTCGCCGGTGACCATGTTGATGACGCCCGGCGGCAGCCCCGCCTCCTCCAGCAGCGCCATCGTGTGGTGGGCGGCGAACTGCTGGGTGGGCGACGGCTTCCACACGACGGTGTTGCCCATGAGGGCCGGCGCGGTCGGCAGGTTCGCGGCGATGGCCGTGAAGTTGAACGGGGTCACCGCGTAGACGAAGCCCTCCAGCGGCCGGTGGTCGGAGCGGTTCCACACGCCGGGCTCCGACCCGGGCTGTTCGGCGAGGATCCCCCGGGCGAAGTGCACGTTGAAGCGCCAGAAGTCGGCCAGCTCACAGGGCGCGTCGATCTCCGCCTGCTGCACGGTCTTGGACTGGCCGAGCATGGTCGCGGCCGTGATGGTCTCCCGCCAGGGGCCGCAGAGCAGTTCGGCGGCGCGCAGCAGGATCGCGGCGCGGTCGTCGAAGCTCAGCGCGCGCCAGCCGGGGGCGGCGGCACGGGCGGCGTCGACGGCGGCGCGCGCGTCGTCGTGGTCGGCGTTGGCGGTGACGCCGAGGACCTCGGCGTGGCTGTGGGGCTGCACGACGGGAAGGCGCGCGCCGCCCCCCATCCGGCGCTCGCCGCCTATGGCGCAGGTCAGCTCGGCGCCGCCGGCGGACAGTTCGCGCAGCCTCGCTTCGAGCACGGCCCTCTCGGGGCTGCCGGGGGCATAGGCCCGTACGGGCTCGTTGACGGGGGTGGGGACGTTGGTGATGGCGTCCATGGGGGCCTCCGAGGTCAGCCGCGGGTGGTGAACGAGCGCAGGAAGAAGGTGAGGTTCGCGGGCCGTTCGGCGATCCTGCGCATGAAGTAGCCGTACCAGTCCGCCCCGTACGGGACGTAGGCGCGGACCCGCAGCCCCTCTTCGGCGACGAGGCGGCGCTGCTCGGCGTCGCGGATGCCGTACAGCATCTGGACCTCGTAGGAGTCCCGGGCGCGGTCGTTCCGGTCGGCGAGCTCCCGGGCTATCGCGATCAGCCGGGGATCGTGGGAGCCGATCATCGGATAGCCGTCGCCGGCCATGAGGACCCTGAGGCACCGCACGTAGGCGCGGTCGACCTCGTGCCCGTCCTGGTGGGCGACGGAGGGGGGCTCCTTGTACGCGCCCTTGACCAGCCGTACCCGTGACCCCCGTCCCACCAGGGAACGCACGTCGTCCTCGGTGCGGAACAGGTACGCCTGGAGGACCGCCCCGGTCCGGGGATGGTCCCGCCGCAGCTCGGCGAGGATCGCCAGGGTGGAGTCGACCGTCGTGTGGTCCTCCATGTCGAGGGTCACGGTGGTGCCGATCGCGTCGGCGGCCTCGCACACCGTGCGGGCGGCGGCGAGCGCGATGTCGTGGCCGCCGGGAAGCGTCTGGCCGAACGCCGACAGCTTCACCGAGACCTCCGCCCGTCCGCCGAGCCCCTCGGGGCCGAGGGCCTCGAGCAGCCGGAGATAGGCGTCGCGGGTCGCGCGGGCCCGCACGGCGTCGGTGACGTCCTCGCCGAGATGGTCGAGGGTCACGTCGATGCCGTGCCGGGTGAGGGAGTGGACGGCCGTCAGCGCGTCGGCCAGGGTCTCCCCCGCGACGAACCGGTCGACGACCGGGCGGGTCATGGGGGTCGAACCGGCGAGCCGGCGCATCCGGCCGCTCCGGGAGGCGGCGAGCAACAGGGGTGCGAGCACGGTGACATCCCAGGTGACGTGGTCTTTCTCGATATCGCCGACGCTAGGCGGCGGTCCCGCCGGCCACCATCGACAAAGACCACGAACCAGCCCGTTCCCCCTTGTACATTTGTCTGAAAGGGAGGGATGCGCGTGGGTTATCAGGCGCTGGTGGACGAGGTGTCGGCGCTGCTCCAGGCCCCCGCGACGCTGGAGGACCGGGAGTTCTCGCTGATCGCGTTCAGCTCCCACGACGACGACCTCGACCCGGTGCGGACCCGCTCGATCCTCAGTCGCCGGTCCTCGGCCGCGGTGCGGGCCTGGTTCGAGGGCTTCGGGATCGCCCGCGCCGACGGCCCAGTCCACACGCCCCCCGATCCGGCCACCGGCGTCCGCAGCCGGCTCTGTCTGCCCGCCCGCCACGAGGGCCGCACCTACGGCTATCTGTGGCTGCTCGACGACGGCACCGTCGACGCCACCGATCCCCGGGTGGCCAAGGCCATGTCCCTGGCGGCGCGCGCCGGGCGGCTGCTGGCCGCCGAGTTCCAGGCCGACGAGGCCGCCCCTCGCGCGTTCGCCCGGCTGTTGTCCGCCTCACCCGAGGACCGCGCCGACGGGGCCGCGACCCTGTCGGGCATGGGCCACCCCGCCGCCTCCTCGCCGATCGCCGTCGTGGTGATACGCCCGACGATCCGCCTCACCCGCGTCCCCATGGACGTCCTCGTCCACCACACCGCGGGCGGCGCGGCGCTGCTCGTTCCCCTCCATGAGGCCGCAGACACCGTTCCGGCACGCTCCACCGCCACCCGTCTCCTGGGCACCACCCCGTGGGTGACGGTGGGCGTCGGCGGGGGCCGCGCGGGGGTCGTCGACGCGGTGGGGTCGTGGCATGAGGCGCGGACGGCGTGGCGGGTGGCCCGGGCCGTGCCCGAGGTGGGCCCGGTGGCGTGCTGGGACGCGCTCGGCGTCCACCGGCTCATCGCGTCCCTGCCCGGTGCCGCGCCGGGCGCGGCCGTGGCCGACCCGGCGGTCCGCCCGCTGTTCGAGGACGCGCACGCGGACCTGCTGCGGACGGCGGAGGTCTACCTCGACCACGCCGGGCACGCCCAGCAGGCCGCCGCGGCCCTGTCGGTGCACCGGCAGACGCTGTACTACCGGCTGTCCCGCATCGAGGCGATCACGGGCCTCGCGTTCGACTCGGGCGAGGACCGGCTGCTCCTGCACACCGCTCTCAAGGCCGCCCGGCTGGCCGCCGTGCCCGACCCGATGTAGGCGACGTCTAGACGATCACCAGCAGCAGGTCGCCGGCCTGGACCTGGGAGGTCTCGGGGACGGCGAGCCGGGTGACGGTGCCGGCGGTCGAGGCGGTGATGGCGGCCTCCATCTTCATGGCCTCGATGGTGGCGACGACGTCGCCCGCCGCGATGCGGTCCCCCTTGGCGACCCGGAGGGTGACCGAGCCGCCGAACGGGGCCGCGACGTGGCCGGGGTCGTCGGGGTCGGCCCGCTCGACCGGGGGCGCGTCGGACACCACCGACTTGTCGCGGACCGACAGGGTGCGGAGCTGGCCGTTGACGGTGCAGATGACCTGGCGGACACCCGCCTCGTCGATGTCCCCGACGGCCTCCAGCCCCGCCAGCACGCGCACGCCGGGCTCCAGGTCGAAGGAGACCTCCCGACCGGCGTGCAGTCCGTACAGGAACGGGCCGGTGGGCAGGACCGACAGGTCGCCGTACGCGGCGCAGGACTCGCGGTAGTCCTTCGTGGGGCCGGGGAACAGCAGCCAGTCCAGCGTGGAGCGCACCTCGGGCCCGGCCAGGGCCTTCTCCTCGTCGGACGACAGCAGCGTCCGGGGGGCGACGGGCTGCCGGCGGCCCTCCAGGGCCCGGGTTCGGAACGGCTCGGGCCAGCCGCCGGGCGGGTCGCCCAGCTCGCCGTTGAGGAAGCCGACCACGCTGTCGGGGAGGTCGTACCGCTCGGGGTGCTCGGCGAAGTCGTCCGGGTCGGCCCCGGCGGCGACCAGGTGCAGGGCGAGGTCGCCGACGACCTTGCTGGACGGCGTGACCTTGACCGGCCGCCCGAGGATCCGGTCGGCCGCCTCGTACAGGCGCTCGATCTCCTCGAACCGGTCGCCGAGGCCCAGCGCGACCGCCTGCTGCCGCAGGTTCGACAACTGCCCGCCCGGGATCTCGTGCCGGTAGACGCGTCCGGTCGGCGACGGCAGCCCCATCTCGAACGGCGCGTACAGCCGGCGGACGGCCTCCCAATAGGGCTCCATCGCGGTCAGCGCGTCCAGGTCGAGCCCGGTGGCGCGCTCGGTGAAGTCGGTGTGGGCCACGATCGCCTGCAGCGCGGGCTGGCTGGTGGTGCCCGACAGCGGCGCGGCGGCCCCGTCGACCGCGTCCACGCCCGCCTCGACGGCGGCCAGGTAGGTGGCGAGCTGACCGCCGGCGGTGTCATGGGTGTGCAGGTGGACGGGCAGGTCGAAGCGCTCGCGGAGGGCGGCGACGAGGGTCCGGGCGGCCGGTGCGCGCAGCAGGCCCGCCATGTCCTTGATGCACAGGATGTGCACGCCGCTCTCGACCAGCTCCTCGGCCAGGCGCAGGTAGTAGTCGAGCGTGTAGAGCCTCTCGCCGGGCGAGGACAGGTCGCCGGTGTAGCAGAGGGTGCCCTCCACGAGGGCGTGCGTCTGGAGGACGGCCTCGATGGCGGGCCGCATCCGTTCGACGTCGTTGAGGGCGTCGAAGACCCGGAAGATGTCCACACCCGTGTTGGCGGCCTCCGTGACGAACGCGCGGGCCACCGAGTCCGGGTACGGGGTGTAGCCGACGGTGTTGCGGCCGCGCAGCAGCATCTGGATGCACAGGTTGGGGGCGGCCTCGCGGATCGCGGCCAGCCGGTCCCACGGCGACTCCCCGAGGAACCGCAGCGCGACGTCGTACGTCGCCCCGCCCCACGCCTCCAGGGACAGGAGCTGGGGCGTCATGCGGGCGAGGTGGGGCGCGGCCTTCACCAGGTCGTACGTGCGGACCCGGGTGGCCAGCAGCGACTGGTGGGCGTCCCGGAAGGTGGTGTCGGTGACGGCGAGGGCCTGCTGCGCCCTCAGGGCCTCGGCGAACGCCTTCGGGCCGAGCGCCAGCAGCCGGTCCCGGGAGCCCTCGGGGAGCGGCTCCCGACCGAGCGGCGGCAGCTTGACGGCCGGGTCGAGGTCGGTGGGCGCGTCGCCGTACGGCTTGTTGACGGTGACGTCGGCGAGGTAGCGGACGATGCGGGTGGCGCGGTCGCCGCTGGAGCGGGCGGTCAGCAGCTCGGGGTGGTCGGCGATGTAGGAGGTCGTGACCCCGCCCTCGCGGAAGTCCGGCTCGTCCAGCACCGCCTGCAGGAACGGGATGTTGGTCGCGACGCCCCGGATCCGGAACTCGGCCACGGCGCGGCGGGCCCGGCGGACCGCGTCCTCGAAGGTGCGGCCCCGGCAGGTGAGCTTGACCAGCAGCGAGTCGAAGTGCGGGGTGACGACCGCGCCCGCGTGGGTGGTGCCGGTGTCGAGGCGCACGCCCGCGCCGCCCGGCGACCGGTAGGCGGAGATCTTGCCGGTGTCGGGACGGAAACCGTTGGCCGGGTCCTCGGTGGTGATCCGGCACTGCACGGCGTACCCGGACACCGTGACGTCCTCCTGCCGGACGCCGAGGTCGGCGAGGGTCTCCCCGCCGGCGACGCGGAGCTGGCTCTGCACCAGGTCGACGCCGGTGACCTCCTCGGTCACGGTGTGCTCGACCTGGATGCGGGGGTTCATCTCGATGAAGACGTGCCGTCCCGAGGCGTCCACGAGGAACTCGACGGTGCCGGCGTTGACGTAGCCGATCTCGCGGGCGAACTTCACCGCGTCGTCGCAGAGCCGTTCGACGATGGCCGGGTCCAGCCCGGGCGCGGGCGCGATCTCGACGACCTTCTGGTGCCGGCGCTGGACGGAGCAGTCGCGTTCGCGCAGGTGGACGGTCTCACCCGTGGCGTCGGCGAGGACCTGCACCTCGATGTGGCGGGGCCGGTCCACCGCCTGCTCGAGGAACACGGTGGGGTCGCCGAAGGCGCTCTCGGCCTCGCGGCGCGCGGTCTCCGCGGCCACCGCCAGGTCCTCGCGGCGCTCGACGCGGCGCAGCCCGCGCCCGCCGCCGCCCGCGGCGGCCTTCACGAACAGCGGGAACCCGACCTCGTCGGCGGCGGCGAGCTCCTCGCCGGGCTCGGGGGTCACCGACCGCAGCACGGGCAGGCCCGCCCGCCGGGCCGCCGCCACCGCCTCGATCTTGTTGCCCGCCAGCCGGAGCACCCGGGAGGAGGGGCCCACGAAGGTGATGCCGTTGCGCTCGCACGCCTCCGCCAGCTCGGGGCTCTCCGACAGGAACCCGTAACCGGGGTAGACGGCGTCCGCGCCCACCCGCAGGGCGGTGTCGACGATGCCCTCGATGTCGAGGTAGGCGCGGACGGGGTGGCCGTGCTCGCCGATCTCGTACGCCTCGTCGGCCTTCTGACGGTGCAGGGAGAAGCGGTCCTCGTGCGCGTAGACCGCGACCCCGGTGATCCCGAGTTCGTAGGCGGCGCGGAACGCCCGTACGGCGATCTCACCTCGGTTCGCGACGAGCAGCTTACGGATCACGAGGTCCCCCAAGGCGACGGGTGCGGGAGGAAACGACCACGAGCGTGGCCAACATAGCGGGCAAGTCTCCGATTTCGATACCCACAGGACATACCACCCGAAGGGAGACCTTTATCACCCGCACGATCATGCCGTTCCGGAGGCCGGAACGGTTCATTGCGGGGCGCTCCCGGACAGGGCGGAATTCTCGTGTGGGAGCGGCGCTCTGATCGCTCCCGCGTGGGCTTCGCCGGATCCGAGGAGACGAGACGCGCATGCAGCCGTTCACGATGCCGGACTTCTACCTGCCGTATCCCGCCAGGCTGAACCCGCATCTGGAGGGCACCCGCGAGCACAGCACCGCGTGGGCGCGACGGATGGGCATGCTGGACGCGCCCAGGCCCGGCGGCGGCGTCGTGTGGGACGAGGCGGCGCTGGACCGGATGGACTACCCGCTGATGTGCGCCTACACCCACCCGGACTGCGACGGCCCGGCCCTCGACCTGATCACCGACTGGTACGTGTGGGTCTTCTTCTTCGACGATCACTTCCTGGAGCACTTCAAGTACTCCCGCGACCTGAGCGGCGCGCAGGCGTACCTGGACCGGCTGGACCGCTTCATGACCGCGCCCGGCGAGGAGCCCCCCGAGCCGGAGAACCCCGCCGAGGCCGGGTTGCGCGACCTGTGGGCGCGGACCGTCCCGTCCATGTCGGACGGCTGGCGGCGGCGCTTCACCGACAGCACCCACAACCTGATGATCGAGTCGATGTGGGAGCTGGACAACATCGATCGGGGCCGCATCGCCAACCCCATCGAGTACGTCCAGATGCGGCGGCGGGTCGGCGGCGCGCCCTGGTCGGCCAACCTCGTGGAGTACGCGGTCGGCGCGGAGGTCCCCGACGACCTGGCCGCCACCCGGCCCGTGGAGGTGCTGGTCGCCACGTTCGCCGACGCGGTCCACCTGCGCAACGACCTGTTCTCCTACGAGCGCGAGGTGCGCGAGGAGGGCGAGAACTCCAACGCCGTCCTGGTCTTCGAGCGGTTCTTCGACTGCCCCACGCAGGAGGCGGCCGAGCTGGTCAACGACCTGCTGACCTCGCGTCTGCAGCAGTTCGAGAACACCGCCCTGCTGGAGGTGCCCGCGCTGCTGGCCGACCGCGCGGTGCCGCCCGACGGGCAGCTCGCCGTGGCGCTGTTCGCCAAGGGCCTCCAGGACTGGCAGGCGGGCGGGCACGAGTGGCACGCGAGGTCCAGCCGCTACATGAACGACGACGTGCCCTCGGCGGAGGTGCCCCTTCTGGGCGGCCCGACCGGTCTGGGCACCTCGGCGGCCCGGCCCGTGGACCCCTCCGCCCGGCTCGGGCTCCGCGTCCGGGCGCGGCAGCACTCCCACGTCCCGCATCGCCCCGTGGGGCCGCTGCGGCTCCCCGAGATCTCCATGCCCTTCCCGATCCGCACCAGCCCGCACCTGGCCGCCGCGCGGGAGCACGTCGTGGAGTGGAGCCGGGAGATGGGCTTCTTCGAGTCGGTGCCGGGGGTGGAGGCCGGCGGCGTCTGGGACGAGCGCCGGCTGCGGGTCTTCGACCTCGCCCACTGCGCCGCGATGATCCACGCCGACGCCGAGCCGGACCGGCTCTTCCTCAGCTCCGACTGGCTGTCGTGGGGGACGTTCGGGGACGACTACTTCCCGCTCGTGTTCGGCAAGCGCCGCGACCTGGCGGCGGCCAAGCTCTGCAACGACCGGCTGTCCCTGTTCATGCCGCTGGACGGCGAGGTCGCCCCGACACCCGTGGGCCCGATCGAGCGCGGTCTGGACGATCTGTGGCGGCGCACCGCCGGGCCGATGCAACCCGCCGACCGGGCCCGGTTCCGGGTGGCGGTGGAACGGATGACCGAGAGCTGGCTGTGGGAGCTGGGCAACGAGGCCCGCCGGCGGGTCCCGGACCCGATCGACTACGTCGAGATGCGCCGTCGGACGTTCGGCTCGGACATGACGATGAGCCTGGCGAAGCTGTCCCGGGCCGACGTGGTGCCGTCCGAGCTCTACCGCACCCGGACGGTGCGCGAGCTGGAGACGGCCGCGATGGACTACGCGTGCTTCACCAACGACCTGTTCTCCTATCAGAAGGAGGTCGAGTTCGAGGGGGAGGGCCACAACCTGGTGGTGGTCGTGGAGTCCTTCCTCGGCGTCGACCGCGACCGCGCCGCGCAGGTGGTGGCCGACCTGATGACGGCGCGGATGGAGCAGTTCCAGCACATCGTCGCCACCGGGCTGCCGGCCCTCTTCGAGGAGGCCGACCTCGACGAGACCGTGCGGGCCGCCCTGCGTCGGCACGCCGACGAGCTCAAGGACTGGATGTCCGGCATCCTCGAATGGCACGTGCGCTGCGCCCGGTACTTCGAGGACGAGCTGATCCGCACGTATCGTCCGGTGCGCCCGACGCTGCCGTTCGCGCCCTCGGGCCTGGGCACCTCGGCGGCCCGCTCCCTCTACCGGGCCGGCGCGTCCTTGTAGAAGAGGTTGGCCCGGCGGTGCCCGACCCGGCCGGAGGCGATGCCGAGGAAGAGCCGCACCTCGCCGCGTCCGGTGCGGTAGACGGCCAGCCCCTCCGGCTCGCGATGGGTCAGGCTCCGGCCCGCCTTGGTGAGCGTGGGGCCGGCCACCCGCCTGCCCGTGTTCAGGTCGATGGTGGAGAGCCTGGCGTTGCCGGGAGGCGGGTTCTCCTCGCCGTATTCGTTGCCATGGAACGTGTACAGATATCTGCCGTACAGGGCGTATCCCTGGAACGTCTCCCCGCCCTGGGACGGAAGCGCGACGTCGGCGAGCCGCCTGTCGTAGCGGCGCGCCTTCACATCGGCCAGATTGTAGACCGCGACGCGCCAATTGCCCTTCTTGTACCGCATGGCGAGGCGGTTGTTGACCGGGTCGATGGTGGCGGTGACCCCGGTGATGCCGGGAATGGGCCGGTGTTTGGCGAGGGCCGGCGAGTCGTTCTCCAAGGTGGCCCCGTCGACGTACTTGAAGCGCGCCAACCGGGTGCCGCGGGCGCTGTCGCTCGCGGGGTGCGGGTCCACCTCGACCCACAGATAGGTGGCGGAGCCGGACGGCTCGACGCCGATCGCGACCCCGTGCCCGAAGCCCCGCAGGCGCATGTGGCCCTTGAGGCGCCCGGCGTGGTCGAGCCTGTTGATCGTGAGGTCGCCCCGGTGGTCGGAGAACGGGCCCCGCGCGACCTGTGCCGCGAAGAGCCGCCGGTTGCGGAGGTCGAAGCCGAAACTCTGCATGACCGTTCCGTCCCTGAGCCGCCGGTGCCGGAACAACTCGTGCGACGGTTCGGTCAGGTCGAATCGCTGTGAGTCGGGCAGTCTCGCGGCCGGTCGGGACCGGGCCTCTCCGGGGACGCCGGACGCCCCCGCCGTGAATCCGCCGAGGATCAGCACCGCCGCCGCCACCGGCGCGGCACGGCGCACTCCTCCCGGATATCCGGCTGTTGTCTGCATCGCGGGCACTTCCCGTCTGGTCGGTCACGAGATCGCGGACACCACGAATGCTAACGAGGCGACTTTCCGGCGAAGAAAATCTCGCTGGAATGGTCGGGTAAACACCGCATTGGTCGTACCGCACATCAAAGACGAATCCCCCTGGACCGGACGGGCGGGCGGCGTGCGATCATCGTCCGGTGATGGCAGGCGAGACGCTCTTCGAGCAGGTCGGCGAGGTCGTCCGCGGATCGGCCCCGCGCGATCTGGGCCGGCCGCGGATCCAGGTGCGGCGCACCGGTGTCAAGGTCTGGTTCGGCGACGAGACGCCGCTCCGGGAGCACTACGAGGCGCAGGTGATCGCCGCCGACATCGTGACCGAGGCGCGCACGGCGGCCCTGGAGATCGGGTTCCACTCCGAGCACCCCAAGGAGGCCGACAACGCCGCCCTGCTCGACGCGCTGGGCGCGCGGGCCGACCGGTGGCGGCCCGCGTTGGGCGAGGACGCGGTCGCCGGGGACTTCCTCGGGCGCGGCGGCTGGCGACGGATCTCCGAGACCTGGCTCGACCCCGATCTCGAGGGCTCCGACCCCGCCGACCTGGCCGACCTCGCGTTCGAGATCGGGGTACGGCTGGTGGACTACATCCGGGTGCTGGAGCCGCACCGCCGCGCCGTCGGGCCCGGATCCGGGCCCCGGCCCGGCGCTCAGCCGTAGCCGCAGCCCGGGTCGGGCACGTCGTGGGCCAGCGGGCTGCCCACCGGGATGATGGAAAGGGTCGACAGGAGGACCGGGACCGCGCCGAGGTTGCGCCCGATGTGGACGTGCTCGGGCCCGGGCGGCTCGACGATCAGACTGCCCTCCGGATGCGCCACCGTCGTCCGGCAGTCCGCCAGGGTGCGGGTCAGCGTGCCGCGGACCACCCGCGCGTACAAAGGGCCGTCGTGGTAGTGCCAACCGGTACTGCCGCCCGGGTCGAGGGCGATCTCCCGGAGGACGTAGTCCCGATCGCCCACCCTCGCCCGGGCGACGGTCCGCGCCGTCGCACCGGATCGGGGAGCGGCGACGACCGTTTCGGAGGTCATGGTGAGCGTGGCCGCCGTCAGCGTCGTCAGGGCCGCCGCGTGAAGCAACCGCATCAGAGCCGTCTCCTTTTTGGAGACGGCGTACCCCCGCCCGACGCGCATCGGCACCGGACGGGCCAGACTGTGATCGGGTCGAGACCCGCAGTGGCGAGGTCTAGGCGGCGGTGCGGGAGTCCGGCCCGGTCCGCCCGACGAGCTTGTCCGGGGTGACCGGCAGGTCGCGCACGCGGACGCCGGTGGCGTGGTGGACGGCGTTGACGATGGCGGCGGGCGCGCCGACGATGCCGATCTCGCCGATGCCCCGGGCGCCCATCGGACCGGCGAACGGGTCCACCTCGTCCAGCCAGACGGCGTCGACGTCCTGCACGTCGGCGTTGGCGGCGATGTGGTACGTGGCCAGGTCGTGGTCGATCACGTGGCCGAACCGGGGATCGACCACCGACTGCTCGTACAGCGCGGCGGACAGGCCCATGGTCATGCCCCCGATGAGCTGGGACCGGGCGGTGCGCGCGTTGATGACGCGGCCCACGGAGAACACGCCGAGCATCCGCCGGACCCGGACCTCTCCCGTGTCGGCGCTCACCCGCACCTCGGCGAACTGGGCCCCGAAGGAGTGCAGCGCGACCTTCTCGGCCGCCGGGTTGTCCGGGACGGTGCCGGTGGCCTCGGCGCCCGGCTCGGGACGGGGGCCGTGCCGGTCGCGGAAGGCGCGGGCCGCGCCGACGACCGCAGAGCCCCACGAGGACAGGCCGGAGGAGCCCCCGGCGACGGTGGCCTGCGGGAGATCGGTGTCGCCGATCTCCAGCCGGATCACCTTGGCCGGGACCTCCAGCGCGTCGGCGGCGATCTGGGTGAGGGCCGTCCACGTGCCGGTGCCGATGTCGGCGGCGGCGATGCACACCTGGTAGCAGCCGTCGGAGCCGTACCGGATGAGGGCGTGGTTGCCGGGCATCAGCTCGCGCGGATAGGTCGCGGCGGCCACCCCGGTGCCCTCCAGCCACCCGTCGTGGAGGCGGGTTCCGGGTTCCGGGTCGCGTCGTTCCCAGCCGAACAGCCGGGCCCCCTCGCGCAGGCACTCGACGAGACGCCGACTGGAGAACGGCTTGCCCGTCTCGGGGTCGGTGCCGGGCTCGTTGCGGACCCGCAGCTCGATCGGGTCGAGGCCGCAGGCGAGGGCGAGTTCGTCCATCGCGACCTCGGCGGCGTACATGCCGGGGAACACGCCCGGGGCCCGCATCCAG
Source organism: Thermomonospora umbrina (assembly GCF_003386555.1). Classification (GTDB taxonomy): domain Bacteria; phylum Actinomycetota; class Actinomycetes; order Streptosporangiales; family Streptosporangiaceae; genus Thermomonospora; species Thermomonospora umbrina. The sequence continues at coordinate 1,420,524 of NZ_QTTT01000001.1, forward strand.
AATGGCGGCGGGACGTCCAGCGCGGCCAGCCGGTGGGAGGTATGCCGGTCGGCGGCGGCGTACATCATCCGGGACACGGTGGTGGACTGCTCGGCGAACTCGTTGATGCGCGAGGTCTGCTCAATCGCGTCGTGGGCGAGGGCCACCAGCCTCCCGTCCGTCCCGGCGCCGAGCCGTACCCGTTGGATGGTGGGCGTGCGGTAGCCGACCACGGCGAACATCTGCTGGCGGGTGACGGCGAGCTTCACCGGCCGTCCGCCCACCACCCGAGCGGCCAGGCACGCCAGGACGTTGTGCGCGTGGGGGGTGCCCTTGCTGCCGAAGCCGCCTCCCACGTGCGGGGAGACGACGCGGATGCGCTCGGGTTCGAGCCCCAGCACCGGTGCCAGCTTCCGCCGGACCACGTAGACGCCCTGGGTCGAGTCGTACAGGGTCAGCCCTCCCCCGTTCTCCGCGTCCCAGATGGCGATGCAGGCGTGCGGCTCCATCGGGTTGTTGTGCTCCATCGGGGTCGTGTACGTGTGGTCGATGACGACGGGCGCGTGCGCCAGCGCCTCGTCCACATCCCCGCTGTCGGTGTCGGTCTCCTTGCCCGCGTTGACGACGTCCGGCGCGTACAGGTCGTCGCGGTCGGCGCGCAGCTCGACGTCGTGGGGCCACCGGTCGTACTCGACGCGGACGAGGTCGGCGGCGTATCGGGCGATCTCGAGGGACTCGGCCACGACCACGCCGATGAACTGCCCCCGGTAGTGGACCCGGTCGTCCTGGAGGACCCACAGCTCCTTGTCGTCGTCGGCGGCGAGGCGCGGCGCGTTCTCGTGGGTGAGCACCGCGACCACGCCCTCCACGGCCTCGGCGGCGGAGGCGTCGAACGTGGTGATGCGCCCGCGCGCGATGGTGGACTGCACCGGATGCAGGTAGAGCGGGTCGGTGACGGGCTGCTCGTAGGCGTAGACGGCCTCGCCGGTGACCTTGACGTGCCCGTCCAGCCGTTCCAGCGGACGGCCCATCTCGTTGGCCCGGAGGGTCTCGGTCATGCCCGTTCCTCCTCGCGTGCCAGGTCGTGCAGGACGGCGACGAGGGTGTTGCGGGCCATGGGGACCTTGAACGCGTTGTGCGCCAGCGGGCGGGCCTCGGCCAGCTCCGCGTCGGCGGCGGCGCGGAAGTCCTCCGGCCGGGCACCGCGCAGCGCCTCCTCGGCCCGGCGGGCGCGCCAGGGCTTGTGCGCGACCCCGCCGAACGCGACGCGGGCCGAGACGATCGACCCGTCGTCCCCCATCTCCACCGCCGCCGCGACGGAGACCAGGGCGAACGCGAACGAGGCGCGTTCGCGGACCTTGCGATAGGCGGACCTGGCCGCCATCGGGAGCGGGGGCAGGTCCACGGCGGTGATCAGGTCGCCGTGGTCGAGCACGGTGTCACGCTGCGGCTCGTCGCCGGGAAGCCGGTACAGCTCCGTGACGGTAAGGGTGCGCTCGCCGGCCGGACCGAGGATCCTCACCTCCGCGTCCAGGGCGGCCAGCGCCACCGCCATGTCGGACGGGTGGACGGCCACGCACTGCTCGGAGGCCCCGAGGATCGCGTGGTCCTTGTTGTGGCCCTCCAACGCCGAGCATCCGGTGCCGGGATCGCGCTTGTTGCAGGGCGTCGTGACGTCCTGGAAGTAGGGGCAGCGGGTGCGCTGCAGGAGGTTCCCCCCGGTGGTCGCGAGGTTGCGGAGCTGGCCGGACGCGCCCGCCAGCAGCGCCGCCGCCAGGACCGGGTAGCGCTGCCGGACGAGCGGATGGGCGGCCACGTCGCTGTTGCGCACCGCCGAGCCGATCCGCAGTCCGCCGTCGGGACGGGCCTCGATCGTGTCGTAGGGCAGCCGGGACACGTCCACCAGCAGGTCGGGGTGGGCGATCCCGAGCTTGAGATGGTCGACCAGGTTGGTGCCCGCGCCCAGGAACATCGCCCCGGGGCGCTCGGCCACCGCCGTGACCGCGCCGCCCGCGTCCTCGGCCCGCCGGTACTCGAACGGCCTCACCGCGCCACCTGCCGGATCGCCGCGACGATGTTGACGTACGCGCCGCAGCGGCACAGGTTGCCGCTCATCCGCTCACGGATCTCGGCGTCGTCCAGGTCGGGCGCGGGACCGGCGAGGTCGCGGGTCGCGTGGCTGGGCCAGCCGGCCTTGGCCTCCTCCAGCATGCCGACGGCCGAGCAGATCTGCCCCGGGGTGCAGTAGCCGCACTGGAACGCGTCCCGGTCGAGGAAGGCCCGCTGGACCGGATGGGGCTCCGCGCCCTCGGCCAGGCCGTCGGCGGTGGTGATCCGCGCCCCGTCGTGGGCGACGGCGAGCGCCAGGCAGGTGGTCGCCCGTCGTCCGTCCAGCAGGACGGTGCAGGAGCCGCACTGGCCGTGGTCGCAGCCCTTCTTCGGGGAGGTCAGGCCCAGCCGTTCCCGCAACGCGTCGAGCAGGGTGGTCCGGGTGTCCACGGTCAGCGTCCGCCACTGGCCGTCCACGTGGAGCGTGATCGAGGATTCCATGGCCGGGGTCCCTCTCGTCGGCGTCTCGGCGAGTCGGGCCTACCCACATTCGTCCTGGTCACCCCAGCTTGTGCCCGCGCCCGCAGTACGGCGCCGACCTCACGTGTCGGCCGGCTCGGGCGTTTACCTCAGGGGACGAGCGGACACGTTGTGTGCCGAAGACATTCCAGGGGGTAATCATGCAGATCGGGTACAAGCTGGCGGCCGAGGCGTTCGGGCCGGCCGAGCTGATCCGTCAGGCGGTACGGGCCGAGCAGGCCGGGTTCGACTTCGTGGAGATGAGCGACCACTTCCATCCCTGGCTGGAGAGCCAGGGGCACTCCCCGTTCGCGTGGGCGGTGCTGGGCGGGATCGCCGAGCGCACCGAGCGCATCGGGCTGGCGACCGGGGTGACCTGCCCGACCGTGCGGTACCACCCGGCCATCATCGCGCAGGCCGCCGCGACGCTGGCGCTGATGTCGGGCGGCCGGTTCACCCTCGGCATCGGCTCCGGGGAACGGCTCAACGAGCACGTGGTGGGCAGGGAGTTCCCCGACTCCACCGCCACCCGGCACGAGATGCTGCGCGAGGCGCTGGAGATCATCCGGCTGCTGTGGCAGGGCGGCTACCGCTCCTACGAGGGCCGGCACCTACAACTGCGGGACGCCCGGATCTTCGACCTGCCCGACGAGCCGCCGATGATCGCGGTGGCCGCGTCCGGCCGCCGGTCGGCCGAGATCGCCGCCGACCTCGGGGACGGGCTGTTCGCCACCGAGCCCAAGCCGGAGATCGTCCGCCACTACCGGGAGGCGGGCGGGCGCGGCCCCGGCTACGCCGAGGTCTTCCTCGCCTGGGCGCCCGACAAGCACGCGGCGGCCAAGGCGGCGCTGGACGGCGCGCGGTTCGCGATCCCGGGCTGGAAGGTCATGAGCGAGCTCCCCAACCCGGTCAACTTCGCCGCCGCCACCATGACGGTCCGGGAGGAGGACATCATGGAGCGCTTCGCCTGCGGCCCCGACCCCGACCGGCATCTGGAGGTCGCCCAGCAGTACGTCGACGCGGGCTTCGACCGGCTGGTCATGATGAACAACGGCCCCGACCCGGACGGGTTCATCGACTTCTACGCCGACGAGCTGGACGCGAGGATCCGGAGGCTGGAGCCCAGCGGCAGAACGCGATGACGGCCTGACACCCGGTTCGCCACGGAATCGGCCACTACGATGGGCCGGTGCCGACACCCTCCGGCGCGCGGCTCACCGCCGACGACCGTCGCCGCCAACTCGTCGGGATCGGCCTGCGGATGCTCGTCCACCGGCCGATCCACGAGCTGTCCCTCGACGCGGTCGCCGCCGAGGCGGGGATCTCGCGCAGCCTGCTGTTCCACTACTTCCCGACCAAGCGCGACTTCTATGTGGCGGTGGTCCGCGCCGCCGCCCGCGGACTGATCCGGCAGACGCTCCCGGACGCCGACGCCCCGCCCGCCGAACGCCTCCGGCAGGCCCTGGACGCCTTCGTGACGTTCATCGAACGGCACCGCGAGCCCTACCTGGCACTCCTGCGGGGCGCGGCGGGCGGCGCCGACTACGTCATCGAGATCCACGAGCAGACCCGGGACACCTTCGTCGCCCACGCCCTGTCGGCCCTGGCCCCCGTGGAGCCGACCCGCCGGGTGGACCTGGTCATCCGCGGCTGGTTCGGCTTCGTCGAGGACACCGTGCTGGGCTGGGCCAAGGACCGCCCGTTCCCCCGCACCGAACTGCTGGACCTCCTGCACGACGCACTCCCCGCCCTCCTCACCGCGGCCTCCCCCGGCCAGTCCGCCGAGATCCGCCGCCACCTCACCCTCCCCACCCCGCCCCCACCCTCGGCCCCCGACCCGGGCCCGACCCCGGCTTAGGGCTCGGACTCCGGTCCGGGTACGGGTACGGCCTCGGTTTCAGGTCCGGCCCCAAGCCCGGGTTGAGGTTCCGCCTCGGATCCGAGTTTGGCCTCGGGCCCGGGCCCGGGTTCGGGGGCGGGGTGGTGAGGGGGTCAGTCCTGGAGGACGCCGCTGAGGGCTCGGCGGTAGCCGATGGCGGCGGCGCGCATGATGGCGGCCTGGCACTCGAAGGCGTTGTCGGCGACCCGGCACAGGGTGGGGGCGGGGAGGCCGAGCTCCTCGGCGGCCTTGACCACCCAGCGCATGAGGACTCGGCCGCCGGCGCACACGCTGCGGTGCAGTTCGCGCAGGTCGCGGCCGGTGCGGGCCTCGTGGACGCCCACGCGTTCGAAGACGTCCAGGACGTCGGGGGCGTCCTCGCCCTGCACCCACATGACCACCACGCCGCGGAGGATGCCGGGGGCGCGGGAGTCGACGGCCAGGTCGAAGCGGTGGTCGTCGGGGGCCCGCCGGCCGGCCAGTTCCTCGCACGTGTCCGCGATGATGCGGTCGAGGTGGTCGCAGAGGTGGAAGGCCAGGTCGGCCATGCCGGCCCGCCCCGTCTCGCCGATCATCGCCGTATCCCGTACGGTGCGAGTTCCAGTCGGGCGACGACGCCGCGGTGGACCTCGTCGGGGCCGTCGGCCAGCCGGATCGCGCGGGCCATCGTCCAGGCGGCCGCCAGCGGGTGGTCGTCGGTCAGGCCCGCGCCGCCGTGCAGTTGCATCGCCATGTCGATCACCTGTTGGGCCATCAGCGGCACCGCGACCTTGATCTGCGACACCTGCGACAGCGCGCCGAGCACGCCCTGGGTGTCCAGCAGCCAGGCGGTGTAGAGCACCAGCAGCCGGGCCTGCTCGATGGCGATGCGGGCGTCGGCGATGCGTTCGCGGTTGCCGCCGAGATTGATCAGCGGCTTCCCGAAGGCCACCCGTTCGGTGCCGCGCCGACACGCCATCTCCAGCGCCATCTCGGCGGCGCCGATCAGCCGCATGCAGTGGTGGACACGGCCCGGTCCGAGCCTGCTCTGCCCGATCTCGAAACCCCGGCCGGGGCCCAGCACGATCGAGGAGGCCGGAAGTCGCACGTCCCGGAAGGACACCTCGCCGTGTCCGGAGGGCTCGTCCAGCCGCCCCATCACCGGGAGCATCCGCTCCACGGTGACACCGGGCGCGTCCTTGGGCACGAGCACGATCGAGTGTTGTCGATGGCGGTGGGCCGTCGGATCGGTCAGCCCCATGAACAGGATGACGTCGCAGCGCGGATGTCCGACGCCGGTGCTGAACCACTTGCGCCCGTTCAACACCACCTCGTCACCGTCGAGGGTCGCGGTGGCGGCCATGTTGGTGGCGTCGGAGGAGGCGACCTCGGGCTCGGTCATGCAGAACGCCGACCGGATCTCCCCGTCCAGCAACGGACGCAGCCAACGCTCCTTCTGCTCGGGGGTGCCGAACTGATGCAGCACCTCCATGTTGCCCGTGTCGGGGGCATTGCAGTTGAACACCTCCGCCGCGATGAACGAACGCCCCATCACCTCGGCGATCGGCGCGTACTCGACGTTCGACAGGCCCGCGCCCTCGTGCGGGTCCGGCAGGAACAGGTTCCACAACCCGGCCGCCCGGGCCTTGCCCTTGAGCTCCTCGATCAGCGGGAACACCCGCCATCGCTCATCGGGCGGCAGCGCCAACAACTCGCGGAGGTGCCCCTCCTCCACCGGTGCGATCTGCTCCGCCATGAACGCGCGGACGCGCTGCAGATACTCCTGGGCCTTCGGCGACGGGGTGAAATCCATGCCCCTCATCCTTGTCGAGCGATGCTCAACAGGCTAGGGCAGGAGTTGAACAATGCTCAACGAATGGCCCCGACGTGACATCCACCACACCGGGCAACCTTGCCGGCGGAACGTCGAATGCCGAGGTCGGACGCTCATCGACGACCCGTTCCGGGCACAATTCCGAACGCAATTCCGTCGCGCGGATGACCGCAACACCTCCTCGGGTCGGGCCGCAGAACGCGGATAAGGGCTTGCGCGACGGGCCGGCCGGCTGTGACCATCGGCGCATGATCGAAAGTAAAGGCGGCCGCGAAGTCGCCCGGTGAGCGCCGCGCGCGGGGCCGGGCCCCGCATCGACGCCGACGACCGACCGCACGCGGCGATCGACATCAGGGACGAGTGGCGGCGGCACGCGCTGTCGGCCCTCCCCGCTGATCGCCCGGCCGCCGAGGCGGCCATCTCCGAGTTGTACCGACTGATCGATCGTCGGCCTCCCCGATTCGTGTGGGTGGACTCCCCGGCGGGCCTTCTCACGGTGCTCCGCTCCGACGGGGGCCCCGAGCCCTCCGATCTGCGGCTCTCGTCCCTGCCGAACCGGCTGGAAGACTGGCCGATCGCCTCCCAACTCGCCCATCTCACCTCCACCCTGCGGAACCGCCTGGACGCCGGCATCCGAAGACGCGTGTCCAGTCGCCCCCTGACGGGCCCGGACAGCAGGGCCCTCGCGCGCAGCCAACCCCCCGTGGAGGCGCTGCGGCAGGGCGCCCGTCTGGAGCACGTGGTCGAGGCCACGGTCTGGGAGTCCCTCGACGCCTCCGTGAACGACACCGTGCGGGCACCATTGCGCGCCGCCCTCATGAGCCTGGCGGGCGGTTCGACGGGCCTCACCTGGTACGGCCAGCACGACGCGCACTGGATCGCCCGCTACGACGCCTGGCGGCGGCTCGACCTGCTGAGGGTCCTCCCCTCCGAGGACCGCCTGCTCGACACGTGGTCGGCGCTCGCGCGGTCCTGCGGCTGGTGGTGGCCCTTCGACGACACGTGCGTCGTCTCCGAACGCCCGGTCGCCGTGCACACCGAGCCGATGCCCGGCGGCCTGCACGGGCAGACGCGTCTGCACCACGACGACGTGCCGGCCGTGCGGTACGCCGACGGCTGGGGCCTGTACGCCCTGCACGGCACCCCCGTTCCGGAATGGGTCATCACCGACCCGACGGCCGAGCGCATCACCGGCGAGCGCAACATCGAGGTGCGGCGCTCCGCCATCGAGCGGATCGGCTGGGACGCCTACATCCGCGACGCCGGCCTCGACCTGGTCGCCGTGGCGCCCGACCCCGGGAATCCGGGCTGTGACCTGCACCTGTACGACATGCCCGCGCGGGCCTGGGGCCCTCCCTCACGGGTGCTGCTGGCCGTCAACGGCTCCGTCGAACGCGACGGCCGCCGTCGCCGGTACGGACTGACCGTGCCCTCCGACCTCGACGACCCCGTCGCCGCGGCGGGCTGGTCGTACGGGCTGTCCGCCGAGGTGTACGCCCGGCTGCTCCGCCGCACCTGAGCCCTTCCCTTCGAGACCACAAAGGTGAACGCCATGTCCGTGACCCTTGCCCATCTGACCGAACTCACCGGACTCGACGTCCTCGACCACCTGGAGCGGGAGACCACCGTTCCGATCGTCGACGGGCTCCAGGCCCAAGGCGACCTCATCGTCGTCCCGCTCGGCCTCATTCCCGAGGTGACCGTCACCACCTACGCCCGCTGGCGGACGGTGCCCGGCACCGGCCTGGAGCTGCTGCGGAGCGCGTCCGGCGGCAACCCGCACACGCTCGTCGCCGACCACGGCACGTGCGCCTGGACGACCGAACTCCGCGACCCCACGGGCCTGGCCCTGGGTGTCCTGCGCACCAGCGCGCCCGCCTACCTGATCCACCCCGAGCACGGCGGCAGCGGCATCGCCCCGGGCCACTACGTGGTGCGCCGTCAGCGGGAGGGCGGCGGGCAGAGCCGGAGGCACTCCACGACGACCTCGTTCGGCACCCGGTTCATCGCGGACTGACCGCGCGCGTTCAGCGGCCCTTGAGGAAGTCGGCGGCCAGGGGGGCGGCGACGTCGGAGCCCGCGCCGCCGTGGGCGACCAGGACGGCGAAGGCGAGGTCGTCGTGATAGCCGATGAACCAGGCGTGGGCCTCGCCGCCGCCGACCTCGGCCGTGCCGGTCTTGCCCGCCGTGCCGTCCGGGAGGCCCGCGCGTTCGGCGGTGCCGTCGGTGACGACCGCGCGCATCAGGGTCCGCAGGGCCGAGGCGTTCGGGATCTCGCGCGAACGCTGCGGGCGCTCGCCGTGGTCGCGGATGAGGTCGGCGTCGACCAGCCGCGGCGAGCGCCAGGTCCCGTCCGCGACGGCCGCCGCGACCATGGCCATGACCAGCGGACTCGCCTGCACCCGGCCCTGGCCGATGGACGCCTCGGCCAGCTCCGCGCCGCTCTCCGGCTCGGGGAAGGAGCCCCGCAGGGCGGCGATGCCGGGGGCGATGGGGCCGCCGAAGCCGAAGGTCTCGGCGGCGGAGGCGAGCGCGTCGTCGCCGAGTCGTTCGACACCCAGCCGGGCGAAGGTGGTGTTGCACGAGGCCGCGAACGCCCGCCGCAGCGAGGTGCCGCCCAAGGCGAGGCCGTCGGAGTTGCGGATCGTGCGCTGCGCGGTGACGACCGAGGCCGGGCAGTCGACGCCGGCCCCGGCCGACATCCCGTCCGACAGCAGCGCGGACGCGGTGACGACCTTGAACGTCGAGCCGGGCGGGTAGGCGCCGAGAAAGGCGTTGCGTCCGCCGAGGGCGTCGGCGACGGCGAGGATCTCCCCACTGGACGGCCGTACGGCGACGATCGCGGCGTCGTCCCGGCCGGAGATCGCCTTCTCGGCGGCCGTCTGCAGTCGCCGGTCCAGCGTGGTGCGGATCGACCGGGCGAACTGCGCGGCGGCGCCGCCGAGCACGGCCAGACGCCGGGGCCGGGACCCGCGCTCGATGAGATCGACGGCCCAGCCGGGATCGCCCTTCGGGCCCTGGTCGTACCGCTCGTCCAGGGCGACCACGTACCCCTGGAGGCGGCCCGTGTCGGGGAGCGGCCGGCCGTCACGGTCGGCGAAGCCCGTCGGCGAGCCCTCGGTCTGGGTCAGCTTCCAGGTGGCGGGGCCGCGGAGTTCGGGATGCAACGTGGCGGGCGTCCACAGGACCCGCCAGCGCCGGTCGACGAGGCCGTACCGGATCGTCGCCCGGAACCTCCAGGTGACCCGGCCGCCGAGATTGCGGACGACCTCGTACTCCTGGTGCGCCCGGTCGGAGCCCTCCCGGACCAGCGGGCCGGGCGTCAACTCGATCGAGTAGACGGTCAGGCCGTTCGACAGGGCGCGGTGCCGCTCGGCGAAGTCGTCGGGGGCGTCGGCGACCATCCGCCCCATGTCGGCGAGGCCGCCCCGCTCCCAGGCGGCGAAGTAGTCGCGGGAGACGATCTCCGGGCTGCCCTTCACCCGGCGCGACTGCAGGAAGGCGAAGGCGCCGGCCACCAGGACCACGACGGCCAGCATCGCCGTGACACCGAGCACTCCCCGAGATCGCATGGCAGGGGATCATGCCATCGCCCCGGGCGGAGGAGGGCGGCCGGAATCGGCCGCCCTCCGCGTCTCCGAGGCGCTCAGGCGCCCTCGCCCTGCTCCGCGGCGGCGGTCGGGCGGTAGGTGGCGATGATCACACCGGTGCTGAAGACCTCCGTGCCGGCCAGTTCCAGCTTGGTCCCGAAGCCGTCCTTGGTGAGCATCTCGGCGGGGTCGCCGGTGCCGACGATCACCGGGTGGATCCACAGCCGCAGCTCGTCCAGCAGCCCGTGCTCCACCAGCGTGCGGGACAGATCACCGAAGCCGTACTGCAGGATGTCCTGGCCCGGCTCCTCCTTGAGGGCGGTGACCCGGGCGACCACGTCGTCGGAGATGACGGTGGTGTTCTTCCAGTCGGCCTTCTCCAGGGTGGTGGAGACGGCGTACTTCGGCATGGTGTTCATCCGGACGCCGAACTCCCCGGCGCTCTCCTCCATGCTCGGCCAGGCCTGGGCGAAGGCGTCGTAGGTCCGGCGGCCCATGATCAGGGCGTCGCAGGAGAACAACTGGTCGTTGGCGAAGCGGGCGGCCTCGTCGTTGAAGTACTGCATCGACCACAGGTGCGGCTTGTCGATGACGCCGTCCAACGAGATGTACGTGGAGCTGATGATCTTGCGCATGGCGGTCTCCTCAGGGTTTCGGTGTTCCCGGGGGGCTTGCTCGTCCCTCCCGACGTCACTCACTCTGGCGGACCCCGTTTACGGGATCCTTACGGTTCGTTTTCCCCTCTTACCGGACGACCGTTATCGTGCCGACCATGCGTTTCGGGGTGTTGGGACCGCTCGCCGTGTGGACCGACGACGGCGCGCTCCTGTCCGTGCCGGGGATCAAGGTGCGCGCACTGCTGGCCGATCTGCTGGTGCACGAGGGCCGTCCGGTCCCCGCCGACCGGCTGATCGACGACCTGTGGGGCGAGGCGCTCCCGGGCAACCCGGCCGGGGCGCTGTCCGCCAAGGTCTCCCAGCTCCGCCGCATCCTGGAGGACGCGCAGCCCGGGGCCCGCGCCCTGGTGCCGTTCCGCCCGGCGGGCTATCTCCTGCAGGTCGACGACGACCGGGTGGACGCGCACCGGTTCCGCGCCCTGACGGGACGGGCCCGCGACACGGCCGATCCGGCGGCCCGGGCGGCGGTGCTGGCCGAGGCGCTCGCGCTGTGGCGGGGCCCGGCGCTGGCCGACTTCGCGGACGAGCCGTTCGCGCAGGCGACGGTGGCGCGGCTGGAGGAGCTGCGGCTGACCACGCTGGAGGACCACGCGGAGGTCCGGCTCGTCCTCGGTGAGCACGGCGTGCTGGCCGGGGAGCTCGGCGACCTGCTGGCCGAGCACCCGCTGCGGGAACGGCTCCGCGCCGCGCACATGCGCGCGCTGTACCGGGCGGGCCGCCAGACCGAGGCGCTGGAGAGCTACGAGCGGCTGCGGACGGAGCTGTCCGACCAGCTCGGCCTGGATCCGAGCCCCGAGCTGGCCGCCCTGCACCGGGCGATCCTCGTTCAGGACGCCTCGTTGGACGCGCCGGTGCGTCCGTCGGCGGCCCGGACGCGCACCAACCTGCATCCTCCGGCGACCGGTCTGATCGGGCGGGACGACGCGGTGGCCGAGGTCGCCGCCCGGCTGGGCGAGGACCGGCTCGTCACGCTGACCGGCCCCGGCGGGGTGGGCAAGACCCGGCTGGCGATCGAGGCCGCCGGGAGGCTCGCGGGCGCGCATCCGGACGGGGTGTGGATGGCGGAGCTGGCCGCGATCGAGGCGTCCGGCGGCCCGGAGCCCGCCGATGTGGTGATGCGCGTGCTGGACGTGCGGGACTCCCCCGGCGGGGCGGCCTCGCCCGCCGGCCGGCTCACCGCCGCGCTCCGCGACCGACGGCTGCTGCTCGTCCTGGACAACTGCGAGCACGTCGTGGAGCAGGCCGCCGAGCTGGCGGAGGAGCTGCTGCGGGACGTTCCCGGCATGCGGGTGCTGGCGACGAGCCGGGAGCCCCTCGGCGTGCCCGGCGAGGTGGTCTGGACCGTCCCTCCGCTGGAGGTGCCCGAGTCCCCCGACACGCTCGATCCCGAGCTGATCGCGCGGGCCGGCGCGGTGCGCCTGTTCGTCGACCGGGCGTCGGCGGCCTCGCGCGGGTTCCGGCTGGACGCCGAGTCGGCCGCCGCGGTGGCGGTGCTGTGCCGGCGGCTGGACGGCATCCCGCTGGCGCTGGAGCTGGCCGCGACACGGGTGCGGGCGCTGGGCGTGCACGGGCTGCTGGCGCGGCTGGACGACCGGTTCCGGCTGCCGGCGGCCGGACGGCGCGGCGTCCCCGAACGGCAGCGGACGCTGACGGCCGTGATCGACTGGAGCTGGGAGCTGCTGTCGGAGCCCGAACGGACGGTCCTGCGCCGGTTGGCCGTGCACGCCGACGGGTGTTCGCTGGAGGCCGCCGAGGCGGTCTGCTCCGGCGACGGGATGCCCGCGGACATGGTGCTCGACCAGTTGGTCCGGCTGGTGGACCGGTCCCTGGTGGTGATGACCGAACGCGGCGACGAGGGCCCCCGCTACCGGCTGCTGGAGTCGGTGGCCGCGTACTGCCTCGACCGGCTGGACGACAAGGGCGAGCAGCAGCGGGTACGGGAACGGCACCACCGCCACTACACCGAGCTGGCCGAACGCGCCGAGCCCCACCTGTACGGGCACGACCAGACCCGCCTGCTGCGGGTGCTCGACACGGAGGCCGCCAACCTGCGGGCCGCGATCGACGGGTCGGTCGCCGCCGGGCGCGCCGAGCAGGCGCTCCGGCTGGTGAACGCGCTGGCCTGGTACTGGTTCCTGCGGGGCAGGCTGACCGAGGCCCGCCGGTCGCTGGCGGCGGCGCTGGACCTCGGCGGCGAGCCCTCCGTGCACCGCGCCAAGGCGGTGGTGTGGCATGTGGGCCTGTCCGCCTTGCAGGGCGACGACATGGACTGGGCCTCCCGCCGGGACGTGGCGCTGGGCCTCGTCCGCGACGCCGGCGACCCGGCGCTGCTCGCCTGGGCGCGGTGGTTCCTGGCGTACACGGGCGGCGGGACCCCCGACACGACGGGCGTCGGCCTGCTGGACGAGGCGCTGGAGGGGTTCAGGGCGGCAGGTCACCGGTGGGGCGAGGCCGCCGCGCTCGTCCTGCGGGCCATGTACGCGCACTCCAGGAGCGACACCGAGGCCCTCCGCCGCGACGCGGGGACGGCGGCGCGACTGTTCGACGGGCTGGGCGATCGTTGGGGCCGGCTCCAGGCGGCCGAGTGGCTGGCGGCGCTCGCGGAGCTGACCGGCGACTACGACCGCGCCGCCCGGCTCATGCAGGACGCCCTGCACCGGGCCGAGGAGCTGAGGCTGTGGCAGGACGCCGCCGGGCTCCTGGGCTGGCTCGGCTGGATCTCCGTGATGCGCGGCGACACCGCGGCCGCCCGCCGGCACAGCGAACGGGCGCTGGCAATGGCGGGCGAACAGGGCAACCACATGGCCATGACGCTCGCCGAGATCTGCCTCGGCTACACCGCGCGGCGGGAGGGCCGGCTCGACGACGCCGAGAAGCACCTCGACGCGCTGCTCCGGGCGGTGCCGAAGGACCCCGACGCCGAGCCGCCGATGCATCTGACGCTGCTCCAGGTCGGCCTGGGCCACGTGGCCGAGCAGCGCGGCGACGCGGCCACCGCGCTCGCGTTCCACCGGGACGCCCTCGGGGTCGCCGTCCGATATGAGGGGCCCCGCGACCAGGTGGGCGCGCTCGAAGGGCTCGCCGGGGCGCTGAGCCTGGCCGGGGACCACGCCGTGGCCGCCCGGCTGCTGGGCGCCGCCGACGCGGTGCGCGGATCGCTCGGGCTGGCGCCGGGGCCCGCCGAACGCGAGGACCTCGACCGCATCACCGCCCGCATCCGCACCGGCCTTTCCGAGGACGACCTCACCGCCGAGCTCCGGCGCGGCGCGACCCTGTCGCCGGCCGACTTTCTGCGCGATATCGGGCCGTCCTGACGGTGTCCCACGGTCGGGGCACCGGCGGGACAAGCCCGTGGAATAATTGACCGGTGCTCGGTAAAGAACGTCTCCATAATCCCCTGTGGCTCGGAATGCCGATCACGGCGGTCGCGCTGGCACTGGCGGCCTGCAGCGGATCCGACCCGACGCCGAAGGCCGGCGGCCCGACGACGACCGCCGCCGCGACCCCGACCGTCGCCGCCTGTCCGGAGCCCGGCGTGATGATCAGACAGGGGACGGTCGAGGCCGCGATGGGGCTGCGGGTGATGGGCCTGGAAATGGTCAACTGCGGCGACCGCGCCTACACCGTGCACGGATACCCGGACCTGCGCGTTCTGGACGCGGAGAACCGTCCGATAAATGTCCGCGTCAGCCGGGGTTCCGCTGAGATTTCACGGATTGAGACCTTTGAGGCGCCCCCCGAGCAGGTCGAACTCCGGCCCGGCGAAACGGCGCGGGCCATGATCGTGTGGCGCAACACGGTGACCGACGGCACGGTGCCCGCGGCGCGCGGCGCACGGCTCGACATCGCCCCCGTCGCCGGAACGGCGCGGCAGACCGTCGCCCTCGACGAGGGCGGAATCGATCTCGGCACCACCGGCCGACTCGGCACGAGTCCATGGCTGCGCGACTGAGCGCAACCGGGACGGTCAACAGAAAGTGACCAGGACCACCCTTCACATAAAATGTCCCGTTTCGTGATCTGCAGAAGGGTCGCCAACGAAATGGGTTATCAGTACCGTCTGCTGGTCAGGTCATAAACCTGGGCATATCGCCTTACCACAGGAGGTGTGACAGTGCGGCGAGTCATCCTCGCGGTCACCGGTGTCGTCACCCTGACGACACTGGCGCTCCCCGCTCACGCGGGTCCGACCAGACCGCAGGCCACGGGGCCGGCCACCGAGTACGTGGTCCTCTACGAGCAGGGGGTCTCGCGGGAGCGGGCCCACGCGGCCGTGCAGGCCGCCGGCGGCACGATCGTCAAGGAGAACGCCGCCATCGGCGTCGCCACGGTCCGCACGAAGAACACCCGGTTCGTCGCCGACGCCGGGCGGCACCCGGCGCTGGTGGGCGCGGCCGCCAATATGACGATCGGCCGGGCGCCCACCGCGACCCGGACGGCCCGCAAGCCGATGACCGTCGAGAAGGAGGGCCACGGCATCGAGCGCCGCTCGGCCCACAAGGACCCCGTCAAGGGCGAGGAGCCCCTCGCCGGCCTCCAGTGGGACATGCGGCAGATCGACGCCACCCGCGACGGCTCGTACCGGGTCGAGCAGGGCGACCGGCGGGTGCTGGTCGGCGTCATCGACACCGGTGTCGACGGCTCCCACCCCGACATCAGGCCGAACTTCAACCGGGCGCTGAGCCGCAACTTCACCACCGACATCCCGGTCGACGCCGACGGCGCGGTGGTGGACGGCCCCTGTGAGGTGGCGAGCTGCGTCGACCCGGCGGACGTGGACGACAACGACCACGGCACGCACGTGGCCTCCACCATCGGCTCGCCGCGCAACGGGCTGGGTATCGCCGGCGTGGCCCCGAAGGTCTCCCTGGTCAACCTGCGCGCCGGGCAGGACTCGGGCTACTTCTTCCTCCAGCCGTCCGTCGACGCGCTGACCTACGCCGCCGACCACGGCGTCGACGTGGTCAACATGTCCTTCTACATCGATCCCTGGCTGTTCAACTGCGAGGCCAACCCCGCCGACTCGCCCGCGAACCGGGCCGAGCAGCGGATCGTCATCCAGGCCACGCAGCGGGCGTTGGACTACGCGCGGGCCAAGGGCGTGACCCTGGTCGCCGCCGCCGGCAACGAGGCCGCCGACTACACCAAGCCGTTCACCGACACCACCAGCCCGGACTTCGCGTCCGAGCCCGGTGAGAAGCCGTACGAGCGGCAGGTCCCGCCGAGCTGCCTGTCGATGCCGTCCGAGGGCGCGGGCGTCATCCCGGTCTCCTCGACCGGCATCAGCGAGCGCAAGGCGTACTACTCCAGCTTCGGACGGGGCTATGTCGCGGTGGCCGCGCCCGGCGGCGACAAGTACGACACCGCCGACGGCAGGCTGGACCACAACCGGGGCATCTGGGCCGCCTACCCCGAGCGGCTGGCCCGGGAGCGCGACGAGCTGAACGCCGACGGCACCCCGAAGGTCCCGCACCTCCTGCGGAGCTGCAAGAACGGTGTCTGCGGCTACTACCAGTCGATCCAGGGCACCTCGATGGCCTCACCGCACGCCGCCGGCGTCGCCTCCCTGATCGTCAGCCGGTACGGCCGCCCGCAGCACGGCGGCGGCCTGACCCTGCCGCCGCACGTCACTGAGGCGATCCTGCGCTCCACGGCCACGCCGAGGGCCTGCCCGCCCGGCGGCTCGTACACCTACACCCGATGGGTGCAGCAGCCCGACGGCAGCCTGAAGAAGGTCGTCGCGACGCACGTCTGCGAGGGCTCCAAGGGCCGCAACGGGTTCTACGGCAGCGGCGTGATCAACGCGCTCGGCGCCGTCTCCCGCTGAGCCGTCGTCCCCACCGAGGGCCCCGCGCCGCCCGGCGCGGGGCCCTTCCGTGTCGACGTTCCGCACCGTCTCCCCGTCCGACCGTCACATCGCGTCCGGCTGCGTCGTCTCCCTGGCGAACGACGAGAGGAGACCGACCGATGTCGCGACTGGATCTGCCGGCGACGGCGAGGGAGCCGTACCTGGCTCTGGTGCAGGTGGCCCAGACGATCTCCGAGGGTCCGCTGGACCGGATTCTCTGGCAATTGGTCAAGCTGCGCGCCTCGCAGCTCAACGGCTGCGTGTACTGCATCGACATGCACGCCCACGAGGCGCGCGAACTCGGGGAGGACGACGACCGGCTGTTCCAGCTCACCGCCTGGCGCGAGTCGGGGCTGTTCACCGCCGCCGAACGGGCGGCGCTGGACTACACCGACACGGCGACCCGACTGGGCGCGAACGGCGTGACCGACGCGGTGTGGGACGAGGTCACCGCGCACTTCGAGCCGGCGGAGACGGGGCATCTGGTGATGGCGGTGGCGCTGATCAACGCCTTCGACCGGATCGGCGACCCGCTGCGCCTCACGCCGGCGCGCCGCTGACCTCGAACGTCCGGGCCGGGTTCCCGCAGGCCGGCGGGGACTCGGCCCACGTCACATTTCCGCACATCTTTGGACGTACCGGCTTCGGCTGATCTAGCCTGACCCGCGTTAAGAGCCGTGGACGGCCGAGAGGACGCCAGATGAACAGGACCGAGCTGATCGAGGCCGTGGCGGTGCACGCCGGGACCGATCCCGGGGCGGCCCGTCGGCACGTGGACGCGGTCTTCGACGTGATCATGGAGCGGGTGACGGCGGGGGAACGCGTGCTGGTCACCGGCTTCGGCACCTTCGATCGGCTGTCCCGGCCCGCCAGGACCGCGCGCAACCCCCGCACCGGCCTGCCCGTGGCGGTGCCCGCCACCGAGGCGCCCCGCTTCCGGGTCGGCCAGACCTTCCGCGACCGGGTCGCGCGCGGCAACGGGGCGGAGCCCGCCAGGGCCCCCGCCCCGCCCATCGCCGAGCCGGTCAACGAGACCGCGCCGGCCGACAACCCCTCCGAGGACGTGATGAACGTGAAGACCACGAAAGCCGCGAAGTCCACGAAGACCGGCAAGAGCGGGAAGGTCGCGACGATCGTGAAGGCCGTGAAGGACCCGAAGGCCGCCAAGACCCCGAAGGCCGCCGTGGCCGGCAAGGGCGCCAAGGCCCAGAAGGCCGTCAAGCCCGCCAAGTCCGTGAAGGCCGCCAAGCCGAGCAAGCCGGGCAAGGGCGCCAAGGCCGTCGCCAAGGCTCCGAAGAAGGCCGGGGCCACCGGGAAGATCAAGACCGTCAAGGCCATCAAGGGTGGGAAGAAGGCCGCCCGGTAACACCGACCGGGCGGCCCGACGTCACAGCGCCCAGCTCGGCGGGCGCTTCTCGAAGAACGCCTGCCGCCCCTCGGCGGCCTCCGGGCTGCCGAAGAACTCGATCGAGACCCGCTCGGCCAGGGTGAACGCGGCGTCCAGCCCCATGCCGTCCACCTCGGTCAGCAGCCGCTTGGTCCGCGCCACCGCCTTGGGCTCGGTGGCGCGGAAGGCGTCCAGCAACTCCCCGACCGCCGCGTCCAGCCCGTCCCTCGGACGGGTCAGGGTGATCAGCCCGGACTCGGCGGCCTGGGCGGCGGTGAAGCCCTCCCCCGTCAGGAAGTACCGCGCCAGGGCCCGCGAGGTCATCCGCGCCCGACACACCACCGCGATCATCGCCGGCACCACCCCGATCCTGACCTCGGTGAACGCGAACGTCACGTCGTCGGGGGCGATCGCCAGATCGCAGGCCGCCACCAGGCCGAGCCCGCCCGCCCGGGCCGGCCCGTTCACCACGGCGACCACCGGACGCGGCAGCTCCATGATCGTGGTCAGCAGCTCGGGGATCCCCGGAGCCGGCGGGACCCGCCCCGACGCGATCTCCTTGAGGTCCGCGCCCGCGCAGAACGAGGTGCCCGCCCCCGTCAGCACCACGGCCCGTACCCCGTCGTCCGCGCCGGCCCGGGCCAGCGCCTCGGCCAGCCCGTTGCGCACCGCCGCCGACAGCGCGTTGCGCCGCTGCGGCGCGTTCAAAGTGATCGTCGCGATCCCGCGCTCGACGTCGTACAGAACCGGCCGGTCATCGGTCGCGGTCATCGACCCTCCTCGGAACGAGTGATGACTGCTTTATACCGAACTTCGTTCGGTCCAGTCCGGCCGACCACCGTTTCGCGAGGAGACCTCGGCCGCCGTGGGTGCCGCTTCGGGCGTCGGGGTTCAGAACCAGGCGGGGTCCATGTCCAGGGTGGTGCGGTCGAGGCTGTCGAGGAGATCGAGTTGGGGGCCCGTTCTGGGGAGTTCGTACCGGAAGAAGTAGCGGGCCGCCCGCCGCTTGCCGGTGTAGAAGTCGCCCTCGCGGTCGGCGGCGGCGACGAGCTGCTCCAGCCAGATCCAGGCGACGACGATGTGCCCGGCGGCCTCCAGGTAGACGGAGGCGTTGGCGAGGGCGACCTCGGCGTCGCCGGTGCTCCACAGGCGCGCGGTGACGGCGGCGAGACGGTCGAACGCCGCCGTGAGCCGCTCCGCCTCCGCCTGCGCCGTGGCGGGGGCGCGCGACACCGTGGCGGCGATGGCCTCGCCGAGCACCCGCAGGCCCTCGCCGCCCTGGGCGACGACCTTGCGGCCGAGCAGGTCCAGGCCCTGAACGCCGTGGGTGCCCTCGTGGATGGGGTTGAGGCGGTTGTCCCGGTAGAACTGCTCCACGTTGTACTCGCGCGTGTAGCCGTACCCGCCGTGGACCTGGATCGCGAGGTCGTTCGCGGCCAGGCACCACTGCGACGGCCAGCTCTTGGCGATCGGGGTGAGCACGTCCAGCAACAGCGAGGCGCGCCTGCGGTCCGCCTCGTTCTCCGCCGTACGCTCCTCGTCCACCAGTCGGGAGCAGTAAAGGCCGAGTGCGAGCCCGCCCTCGACGTACGACTTCTGCGCCAACAACATGCGGCGTACGTCCACGTGCTCGATCAGCGGCACCGGCGGCGCGGACGGGTCCTTGCCGGCGAGGGGACGGCCCTGGAGGCGGACCTTGGCGTAGTCGAGGGCGTGCAGGTATCCGGTGTAGCCGAGGGCGGACGCGTCGAGGCCCACCCCGATCCGGGCCTCGTTCATCATGTGGAACATGTAGATGAGGCCCTTGTGGGGCTCGCCGACCAGGTATCCCACGGCTCCCGGCGACCCGCCGGGGGTGTGGACGCCCTCGCCGAAGTTGAGCACGGTGTTGACCGTGCCCCGGTACCCCATCTTGTGGTTGAGCCCTACCAGGGCCACGTCGTTGCGCTCCCCGAGGCCGCCGTCCTCGTCGAGCAGCACCTTGGGGACGATGAACAGCGAGATGCCCTTCACCCCGGGAGGCCCGCCGGGGATCTTCGCCAGCACCAGATGAACGATGTTCTCGCTCAGCTCGTGGTCGCCCGCCGAGATCCACATCTTGGTGCCGGTCAGTCGGTGGGTGCCGTCCTCCTGCGGCTCGGCCCGCGTGGTGATGTCGGCCAGCGACGACCCGGCCTGGGGCTCCGACAGGCACATGGTCCCGAAGAACCGGCCCTCCGCCATCGGCCGCACCCACCGCTCGACCTGCTCCGGGCTCCCGTGGGCCACCAGCAGGTTGGCGTTGGCGATGGTCAGGAAGGGGTACGCGGACGTCCCGACGTTGGCGGCCTGGAACCAGCTCAGCACCGCCTTGGACACCACGTTCGGCAGTTGCATGCCCCCGAGCGCCTCGTCGAACTCCGCCGCGAGCAGGCCCGCCCGGGCGAACACGTCCAGCGCCGCCTTCACCTCGGGGATCAGCACCACCCGTCCGTCGCCGTCCATCGTCGGCTCGTTGACGTCGGCGAGCTTGTTGTGCCCGGCGAAGTGCTCGTCGGCGATCCGCTCCCCGAGCTCCAGCACCGCGTCGAACGTCTCCCTGGAGTGTTCGGCATAGCGCTCGCGCCGCGTCAGGGCGGTGACGTCGAGCCATTCGTACAGCAGGAACTCCAGGTCCCGACGGGACAGCAGCAGGGAGGACATTGAGGGCACCTCGGGGGTCGGACCGCACATCGACGCTCACACGGTACGCGCCCCCGCCGGCGCCTCGGGTTTAGGGCGGTGCCAGGGGGAACTGCCTTGGCCGGGAGGTCGTGGACATGGTCTACAGGGTGATGTCGCTGGTCTTCGGCGTGCTCGGGGGCCTGATCGCAGGGATGCTGTTCAAACGGCTGTGGAAGCTGGCGGCCGGTGAGGACGCCACTCCGGACGCCGAGGATCTGGACCGGGGCTGGGTCGAGGTGATGGCCGCCGCGGCGATGCAGGGGGCGATCCTGGGCATGGTCCGGGGGGCCTCCAAGCGCGCGAGCGCCACGGGCAAGCGCCGCAAGGCCGAACGCAAGGCCGCGAAGGAGCCCGCGGGCGCCGCGTCATGAGCAGGCGCGCCAAGGGGCGTTCGGAGGATCCGGAGGCCCCGCCCGAGAGGGAGCACGGCGCCGACGCCGAGATGGAGACGCCCACCTCGCTGCCGAGGCGCTCGTGGGGGCAGGCCGTCAAGCGGACGATCAGGGAGTTCAAGGAGGACAACCTGACCGACTGGGCGGCCGCCCTCACCTACTACTCCGTGCTGTCGATCTTTCCGGCCCTGCTGGTGGTGATCTCGCTGGTGGGGCTGGGCGGTCAGTCGCTGTCGGACTCGCTGCTCAAGAACGTGGGCGGGCTGGCCCCCGGGGCCGTCCGCGACGTCCTGGCCAACACGCTGGCGGAGCTGCAGAAGGGGCGCGGCGGGGCCGGGATCATCGCCCTCGTCGGTCTGGCGACCGCGCTGTGGTCGGCGTCGGGCTACGTGGCGGCGTTCATGCGCGCCTCCAACGCCGTCTACGACGTGCCGGAGGGCCGACCGGTCTGGAAGACGATGCCGATCCGGATCGCGGTGACCCTGGTGGCGCTGGTCCTGTTGTCGGCCTCGGCGATCGCGGTCGTGGTGACCGGGCCGCTGGCGCAGAAGGCCGGCGACCTGCTGGGCCTGGGCTCGGCCGCGGTGACCGCGTGGAACATCGCCAAGTGGCCGGTGATGCTGGTCGCGATCAGCTTCCTGTTCGCGCTGCTGTACTGGGCGTCCCCCAACGCCCGGCAGGGCTTCCGATGGGTGACACCCGGCGGGATCCTCGCCCTGCTGGTGTGGCTGGCGGCCTCGGGCGGTTTCGCCGTGTACGTCACCAATTTCGGGTCGTACAACAAGACCTACGGCAGCCTCGCCGGTGTGATCATCTTCTTGGTCTGGCTGTGGATCGGCAACACGGCCCTGCTCCTCGGCGCGGAGCTGAACGCCGAGTTGCAGCGGGGCCGCGCGATCGCCGAGGGCCGCCCCGGCGACGAGGAGCCCTACGTCGAGCCCCGCGACACGCGCACGTTCCCCGAGGACATGCGCCGGGACGACGGGCACTCCTGAGGCCGACCCGCGAAAGGTTCCTTGATCGGCGCCATGACCTGGAGAAATGCGGGTACGGCCATGCGTCGCGAAGCGCCGTCCACCCGGTGGGCGGCCCGGACCGACGGAAGGAGAACGTCATGCCGGACACGAGCCACCACCCGGTCCAGGGTGAGCACAAGTACCAGCAGCACGTCACCTCACCCGACCAGCACGAGGAACGGGCCGGCCGCAGCATGGTCACCACGGACCACGAGGTGATCCGGCAGTGGGCGGGCGAGCGCGACGCCGAGCCGGCGACGGTGCCCGGCAGCGAGTACGAGGGCAGGCCCGGCCGGCTGCTGCTCGACTTCCCCGGCTACGGAGGCGGGGACCTCGAGAAGATCTCGTGGGACGACTGGTTCCGGACGTTCGACGACCGCAAGCTGAACTTCATCTACCAGGAGCACAAGAAGGACGGCTCGCCGAGCAACTTCTTCCGCCTGGAGAACGCCGAAGGGGACTCGGCCTGAGAAAGCGGAACCGACCGGGGGCGCTCCCCCGGTCGGTCCTCGGCGTTCGGGTGTGCTCAGGCCCCCGGCTGGGTCACCCGGCGGCCGACCTCCTCGGCCAGCCGGTCCAGGGAGTGCTGCAGCAGTCGCTGCGTCACGTCCCGCGCCCGGTTGGAGCCCAGCGCCGCCGGCTGGTCGGCCAGGAACGACAGGTGGACGACCACCTCGCTCGTCCCCGCCCCCTGGTCGCTGACCTGGAGCCAGCCCGCGTAGTCCGGGCGGCCCCGGCTGCCCCACTCCAGCCGCAACTGCTCGGGGGCCTTGCGCATCAGCCCGTCGCGGTCCTCGCGCACGTCGTAGAACCGGCTGTCGGCCTCCGCCAGATCGTCGGCGATCGACCGTACGGTGATCTCCTCGGGCAGCCATCGGTGCATCGCCGCGACGTCGGCGGCGATGTCGAAGACGATGCGGCTCTCGGCCGGCATGGCGCGGCTCGCCTCGTACTCCATGTCGCCCCCCTCCGCTGGGTCCGCCCCCCGTACCCGGGGTCGCCGGCCGCAAACCGCGGCTTCGAGAGGCCGTCCCGCCCGGGGGCGGGACGGCCGTTCACGGACGTGCTAGCGGACGTGCACGGCGAAGGAGAACTCGCCGCCCACGATGTGGTTCAGCAGCTTCTGCTGGGTGAACGTGGGGCCGCCGCGACCGTGGGAGAAGCGGGCGATCAGCGCGTCGTTGCGCGGGACCGTGCGGACCTTGGTCAGCAGGTCGGCGAAGCTGCGGGGTCCGCAGCCGTCCGCCTGGCCCGTCAGGCAGTCCATGGCGCCGGAGGACAGGTCCAGGCCGCCTCCGAAGGCGATCGAGGCGCTCTTGCCCTTGAGCTTCTTGGGCACCTGGAACCGGTACTCCACCGTCTTGACCGGGCCGCGGTAGGCCCCGAGGACGGCGCGGAGGGTCAGCGTCTTGCCCGCGGCGGCGCGCACGCCCCGGTCGAGCTTGAACGGCACCCACTTGCCGCCCTGCTTCACCTGCATGCCCCGGAGGGTGTACTGACCGTAGGAGCCGTTGGCGCTCGCGACCAGCTCCAGGCCGGTGAACCTGACCGCCGTGTACGGGTTGTCCGCCAGCACCGCGAGCTTCGTCGCGATGTCCACGCCGGCCTCGAGCGTCGCGTCCGACCGGTCGGCGAACCGGTTGGCCACCGTGAACTCGAACGGCTTGCCGGCCGCGACGCCCCGGACCTTCCACGAGGTGAGCGAGGTGCCCGCGGTGATCTGGTCGCGGGCGCCGTCCAGACTCGACCAGAGCTGCGAGGCGGCGAGGTCGGGGACGTCCACGGTGCGGTTGACGTGGGTGAGCCCGGTGCGGGTCGTCCCGTCGGCGGTCGCCTTGGCGCGGATCGGCGTCGACGCCGGGCCCGCGCCGAGGCGGGCCGCGACACCCGCGCCGCGGTCCTGGGTCAGGGTGCCGGCGATGCCGCCGAAGTTGGCCAGCTTGAACGCGCCGTACGAGCTGTCGGGGACGACCGCGACGGCGTCGCCCGTGACCGCGGTGAGCCGGACCGGCCCACCCGGCATCGGAGAGCCGAAGAAGTCGGTGAAGTACGGGTGCCCGAAGGCCAGCGCGCGTCCGTCGCACACCGCCGTGGTGGTGCCGATGGCGCCCCACGTCACCGTCCCGTACGACTGGAGGACGCCGAAGTTGCCGCCCGGCACGACCTCGCCGGCCCCGGCGGGACGGCCGGAGGCCGCGCCGGTCCGGAACATGCGCACCTTGGCGCCCTCACGGGCGAGCTTGCGGTTGAGGTGATCGACCCGCTTCTGGCTCAGCCCGGAGATGGCGAGCGGCAGCGGGAGCCGGGAGGGCCCGCTCTGCGCGGCCGAGGCGCTGACCAGTCCGCGCGACACCAGCGTGCGCTGGAGCGACGCGGGCAGCCGGGCGGGCTTGGACGCCTGCGCGGCGCGGGCCTGCTCGGGCTTCTTGAGGATGTCGTACATCGCCTGCGCCGGCGTGATGCCGGCGAGCTTGGACGTGCCGCTGAACCCGTAGCCGACCGCCCCCAGCAGCCGACCGTCCTGCGTGTAGACGGGCGACCCCGACATGCCGGCCCAGATGGACCCGGCCTTGTCGAGGGCCGGGGAGTCCGCCTCGGCGAGGATCATGTCCACGCCGGGTGCGATCCCGTCCTTGAGCACGCCCTGGACCTTCACCGTGAAACGCTCCGGAGTGGTCCCCTTGCTGACCGTCAGCCCCCAGCCGGTCGTCCCGTCGCCCACCTGGGCCACGGGGACGGGCGCCGGGCATCCCGCGGGAGCGGGATCCGCGTGCGCCGTCACCGGCGTCGACACCACGAGCGGAGCGGCCACCGCGAGAGCGATGGCCGGTATCGCCGTGTGCCTTGACGATTTACGCAATGGAGCCCCTTTCACGAACTTTTCCCCGTCGGGGACCCGAACGCCCCCGATCCACACCAAAGGACGCCCGAGTCGTGACGGGTGTTGCAGGGTGGCTGAATGCGGCCAAAGGGATCGGGCCGGGTCCGCCCTCTGGCAAAATCCCGGCGTCGCCGGGCCGCCGGGACCGTTCCGATCCGTCGGCTTCGTCCGGACCGGTGAATGTCATCGGGCGGTTCCGGACCGAAATCCCCCCGTAACAGGTCGCACCTACCGTCCACGTATGACCGCAGTGATCGAGGATGTGGCCGTCGGGGTCGAGGAGGAGTTCCATGTCGTCGACCCCCGCACGGGCCTGCTCGTACCGAAGGCGGAGGTGTTCCTGGAACAGCTCCCGCGTGACCGGTACGGGGCCGAGCTCCAGGGGTCGGTGGTCGAGGCGAACAGCCTGCCCTGGCTGCGGCTGGAGGACCTGGCCCGCGACCTGAGCGCGGCGCGGCGCAGGCTCACCAAGGTCGCCGACGTGGCGGGCCTCGGGATCGTCGCCACCGGCAGCGTGCCCCTGGTCGACCTCGCCGCGCTGGAGATCAGCCCCGTCCCCCGCTACGAGCAGATGCTCGACGAATACCAGCTCCTGGCCCGCGAGCAGTTGATCTGCGGGGTCCAGGTGCACGTGGACGTGGGCGACCGGGACCTGGCGGCGATCGTCCTGCACCGGCTGGCGCCGTGGCTGCCGGTGTTCCTGGCGATGAGCGCCAGCTCCCCGTTCTGGCTGGGCGCCGACACGGGCTACGCCAGCTCCCGCACTCTGGCCTGGCAGCGGTGGCCGACCGCCGGGCCACCGGGGCCGTTCGGGTCGGCGGCCGAGTACGACCGGCTGGTCCGCGCCCTGGTCGGCACCGGGGTGATCAGCGACCAGGGGATGATCTACTTCGACATCCGGCCGTCCGCCCATCTGCCGACGCTGGAGCTGCGGATCTGCGACGCCTGCCCCCGGGTCGACGACGTGGTGCTGCTGGCCGGGCTGTCCCGCGCGCTGGTGATCGCCGAGTGCCGGGCGGCCGAGGCCGGGGAGCCGCTCCCGGCGTCCGCCCGCACCGAGCTGGTGCGGGCCGCGACCTGGCGCGCCGCCCGTTCCGGTCTGGAGGGCGAGTTGGTGGACCCGGCGGACGGCCGTCCCGCGCCCGCCCCCCGGGTCGTCGAGGGGCTGCTGCGGCGGCTGCG
This sequence comes from Thermomonospora umbrina, assembly GCF_003386555.1. Taxonomy (GTDB): domain Bacteria; phylum Actinomycetota; class Actinomycetes; order Streptosporangiales; family Streptosporangiaceae; genus Thermomonospora; species Thermomonospora umbrina. The sequence continues at coordinate 1,446,439 of NZ_QTTT01000001.1, forward strand.
TCCCGTGCTGGAGTCCCTCGGCGACTGGGAGCTGGTCGCCGAGTTGGCCGCCGGGGCGCTGCGGCGGGGCGGCGCGGCGGCCCGCCAGCGATCCGCGTTCGCGCCGCGCGGCTCTCTCACCGATGTCGTGACGTCCCTGATCGCCGAGACCAGGTTGGAGTTCAACGAGCCCCGCTGAGGCGGCGGCGACGGCGGGGATTCAAGGCGGTGGCGGAGGGCAGAGGGGCTCCAGTCGAAAGGAGTGCCGTATGACCACCGTCCAGAGCCGCCCGGTCACGCAGGCCCCGCCGGTGCGGGCCTCGGTCGCCGACACCGTGCGCATCGTCGTCGGGGTGCTGACGCCGACGGTGGCGCGCGGCGTTCTGGCGCGGAGACCGAGAGCGGTGCGGCTGGCCGAGCTGGGCGACGCGGACGGACGTGCGGGCCGGCTGCTCCAGCGGATGCGGTCGCGGTACGGTCCCGGGCCCCTGCTGTTGCGGATCCCGGGACGGTCGGTGGCCATGGTCCTGTCCCCCGATGACGTGGAACGGGTGCTGACGCGCTCGCCGGAGCCGTTCACGCCCGCGAGCCGGGAGAAGCGGGCGGCGCTGGCGCACTTCCAACCGCACGGGGTGCTGATCTCCGAGGGCGCCGAGCGGGCCGAGCGGCGCAGGTTCAACGAGGCGGTGCTCGACGCCTCCGAGCCCGTGCACCGTTACGGGGAGGCGTTCACCGCGAAGGTGCGGGACGAGGCCGAACGGCTCCTGGACGAGATCGACGCCTCCGGGGAGCTGGACTGGGACCGGTTCAGGGTGGCGTGGTGGCGGGTGATCCGCCGCGTCGTGCTCGGCGACGCGGCGCGCGACGACTCCGAGATCAGCGATCTGCTCACCCGGCTGCGGATGCACGCGAACTGGGCGTACGTTCACCCCCGGCGCCGCGCCGTCCTCGATCGCTTCCAGACGAGGCTGCGCGGTCACCTCGAACGGGCCGAGCCCGGGAGCCTCGCCGAGCTGGTCGCCCGTACCCCCAAGACGTCCGAGACGGAGGCCCTCGATCAGGTTCCGCAGTGGCTGTTCGCCTACGAGCCCGCCGGGATGGCCGCGTACCGGGCGTTGGCGCTGCTGGCGACGCATCCCGAGCAGGCCCGCCGCGCCCGCGAGGAGGCGGACGGCCTCGACCGCGACCTGCCCTATCTGCGGGCCTGCGTACAGGAGTCGGTACGGCTGTGGCCGACGACGCTGGTGGTGCTGCGCGACACGACCGCCGAGACCGTCTGGGACGGCGGGCGCATGCCCACGGGCACCGCGCTGGTCATCCACACCCCGTTCCTCCAGCGGGACGACGAGACGCTGCCGTACGCGGACACGTTCGCGCCCTGGATCTGGCTGGACGGCACGGCGCGGCGGAGCTGGTCGGACATCCCGTTCAGCGGCGGTCCGGTGGAGTGTCCCGGCCGCAACCTGGTCCTGCTCACCACCGGTCTGTTCCTGGCGACGCTGCTCCGGCGGCACGAGTACGAGCTGACGTCCGGGCAGCCCCTCACCTACGTGCGTCCGCTGCCGCGCACCCTGGGGGCGTTCGGTCTGCGCTTCCGCGCACGGCCTCGGGCGACTACGTCCCCCGAAGGGCGTCGATGAAGTCGCGGAGGGCGGGGCGGTGGTCGCCCGGCCTCCAGACGATGGCCAGCTCGCTCGGGGACAGGCCGGTGACGGGGAGGGCCCTCACCCCGGGACGGCGATAGATCGCGGCGTTCCCGGCGGCGAGCAGGACGATGCCGCTACCCTCCTCGATCGCGGTGAACGCCTCGTCGGCGTTGCGGACCGTGGCGCCGATGGTGACCGGGCGGTCGCCCCGGGCGTCGAGGGCCAGCCAGTGGTCGCGCAGCGGCCCCGCCGTCTCGGGCAGGGCGAGGAACGGCTCGTCCAGCAGCTCGGCGAAGTCCACGGTGTCGCGCCCGGCGAGCCGGTGATCGTCGCGGAAGGCGACCCATCGCGCCTCACGGGCGACCACATGGACGTTGAAGGCGTCCTGGCGCGGCATCGGCAGCCAGACGAACGCCAGGTCCACCTCTCCGGCGGCCAGTCCCGCGGTGCCGTCGTCCCAGTTGACCTGCCGCATGCTGAGCCGCCACGTGGGGCGGCGCTCCTCGAAGCGGGCGCGGACGGCGGCGAGCAGGCCCCGGCCCACGCTGGTGGACAGCCCGACCGTCAGGACGGCGGCCTCCCCGGCGGCCGCGTCGCCGACCGACCGCTGCGCCTCGTCCCAGCAGCACAGCAGCTCGCGGGCGGCGGGGAGCAGCGCCCGGCCGGGGGCCGTGAGGGACACGGTCCGCCGGTCCCGGTCGAACAGCCGCACCCGGAGCCCGTCCTCCAACTGCCGGATCTGCTTGCTGAGCGCCGGCTGGGAGACGAACAGCCGCTCGGCGGCCCGGGTGAAGCTCAGCTCCTCGGCGACGGCGACGAAGTACCGCAGGTCGCGCAGGTGTGCATCCATAACGCTTGGCTATTAGAGCAGATCTTGGACATACCGGCTTGGTTGCCGCGAGTATCGGGGTGTCCGAAAAGCGGAGACCTGGGGAGCGGAGCATGAGCGGGTTCGAGGACCGGGCGGCGATCGTCGAGACCACCACGCGGATGGCGTGGCACGCCGACCGGCGCGAGTGGGACCGGCTGAAGACCATCTTCGCCGACGAGGTGACGCTGGACTACACCAGCCTGCACGGCGGCGAGCCCGTCACGCTCACCCCCGGGGAGATCGTGGACGGCTGGGAGGCCGGACTGAGCGGCTACGACGCCACCCATCACATGATCACCAATCAGCTCGTGACCCTGACCGGCGACACGGCGGTCTGCACCGCGACGTTCCAAGCCACCCACCGGCTGGCCACCCCGTTCGGCTCTCCGCTGTGGACGCTGGGCGGCACCTACCGCTTCGACCTGGTCCGCAACGGCGACGACTGGAGGATCAGCGGTCTGGTGATGACCGCCACCTGGGCCGACGGCAACCAGCAGCTCGCCGCCCTGGCAGCGGCCCGCGCCGCGGACCCGTCGTGATCGTCCTCGTCACCGGCGCGAACCGGGGCATCGGCCGGGAGGCGTGCCGGCAGTTCGCCGCGCAGGGCCACACCGTCCTGCTCACCGCCCGCTCCCCGGAGGCCGCCAACGCCGCGGCGGCGGCGCTCGGGCCGGACGTGCACCCGCTGCGCCTGGACGTCACCGTCCCCGGGGACGCCGAGCGGATCGCCGAGGAGATCGGCGAACGGTTCGGACGCCTCGACGCCCTGGTCAACAACGCCGCCATCACGTACGACACCTGGCAGCGGGCCGCGACCGCCGATCTGGACGTCGTCCGCGAGGCCGCCGAGACGAACCTGTACGGGCCCTGGCGACTGACGCAGGCGCTGTTGCCGCTGCTGCGCGAGAGCGACCGTCCCCGGATCGTCAACGTGTCCAGCGAGGCGGCGTCGCTGACCAACATGGGCGGCGGCACCCCCGCGTACGCCGCCTCCAAGGCCGCGCTGAACGCCCTGACCCGGATGCTGTCCGCCGAACTGCGCCACGAGCGCTTCCTGGTCAACGCGGTGTGCCCGGGCTGGGTCGCCACCGACATGGGCGGCCCCGGCGGACGCCCGGTCTCCGAGGGGGCGGCCGGCCTGGTGTGGGCCGCCCTCCTGCCCGACGACGGTCCGACCGGCGGATTCTTCCGCGACGGCCGCCCCCTTCCCTGGTGAGTACGAGGAGAACCGCAATGTTCCTGGTCACGGGATCCACCGGCAACATCGGCGCCGAGGTCGTCCGCGCGCTCGCCGCCGCCGGCGAGCCCGTCCGCGCCCTGACCCGCGACCCCGGCCGCGCCCCCTCCCTGCCGGGCGTCGAGTACGTCGCCGGCGACCTGAACGACCCCGCGTCGCTGAGGCCGCACCTGAAGGGGGCGCGCGGCCTCTTCCTGCTCCCCGGCTACGAGGGCGAGCGACAGGTCCTCGCCGACGCCGCAGGCGCGGGGGTCGAACGCGTCGTCCTGCTGTCGGGAAGCTCGGCGGGCCTGCCGGACAACGGCAACGTCATCACCCGCTTCATGGCCGCCGCGGAACGCGCCGTGCGCGAGTCCGGCCCGCCCTGGACGATCATCCGCCCCAGCGCCTTCATGTCCAACACCTTCCAGTGGCTCCCCCAACTGAGGGAGGGCGACGTGGTGCGCGCCCCGTTCGCGACCGTCCCGGTGGCGAACATCGACCCCGCCGACATCGGCGCGGTCGCCGCCCGGGCGTTCCTCACCGACGGCCACGAGGGCCGCATCCACATGCCGACCGGCCCCGAGCCCCTCCTCCCCGCCGACCGCCTACGGATCCTGGCCGCCGCCCTGGGACGAGACCTGCGCCTGGAGGCCCTCCCGGACGACGTGGCCCGCGAGGAGATGCTCAGGACCACCCCACCCGCCTACGTCGACGCCTTCTTCGACTTCTACGCCGCCGGCACCCTCGACGAGTCGATCGTCCGCCCCACCGTCCAAGAGATCACCGGCCGCCCGTCCCGCACCTTCGAGCAGTGGACCGCCGAACACGCCGCAACCTTCCGCTGAGCGGGGTCGGGCCGGCGCGACCGCCCCGAGTACGCTGATGCCATGAGCATGGTCTTGGTGCCCTACACCGTTGACCAAGACGAGTCGGGCGGCTGGCACGCCCGCGCTGATCTTGGACCTTATGGGGTGGCCTACGGCGAGGGATCCACCCGTCAGGAGGCCATCACCGATCTGCAGGCGGGAGTCGCCCTGGTCTTCGAGGACGAAGGTGCCGCGCCGCGCTGGCTTCCGAGGGCGGACGTGCTGGCCATCCCCGAGGTCGCCTGATGCCACCCGTGCCGATCCTGCCCGGCACAACCGTGATCAAAGCCCTCGGCAAGATCGGTTACGAGGCGGTTCGCGTCTCAGGAAGTCACCATCGCCTCAAGCACCCCGATCGGCGGCCACTCACCGTGCCCGTGCACAGCGGAGACATGCGGCCGGGCACCCTGCGTTCCATCATCCGGGATGCCGGATTGACGGTCGAGGAGTTTCTCGAGTTGCTCTGAGCCGGGGTCAGGCCGGTTGTTTGCGGGCCAGGAGGCGGTAGGTGTTGCTGCGGTCTCCGCGCAGGAACGGCAGGGAGAGCAGGTCGAGGAGGACGCCGACGCCGACGATGGGGACGGCGAGGAGGAGGGCGGCGTTGGCCCGGAGGTAGCGGGCGGGGCCGGGGGGGCGGGCGCCGTTCCAGGGGCGTTCGACGTCGATGCCCATCAGGCTGACGATGGACGCCGCGGCGGGGGTGATGTCCAGGCCGCGGCGGGCCTCGCGGCGCTGGACGGCGACGACCTCGAAGCCCCGGGTGCTCAGCGCCTCGCGGAGGTTGCCCAGCGGGATCATGTGGAGGTGCTGCGGCGGCAGGTAGGGCAGGTAGAGGCCGCGCAGCAGGGTCGCGAAGGGGGACTCCGGGTCGGGCATCTCCATCAGGAGGTAACCGCCCGGGTCGAGCATCTTGGCGGCCATGTCCAACTCGGCGTGCGGGTCGAGGGTGTGCTCCAGGTAGTGGTTCATGCTGACGACGTCGTACCGGCCGGCCATCTCGGCGCCGACGTCGAGGAAGGAGCGCCGGAACGAGCGGCCGATCCAGCCCCGGCGGGCGGCCTCCTCCACCCCGTCGCCCATGTCGAGGCCGTCGAACTCGGTGTCGGGGAACACGGTGCGGGCCGACCGGCAGAAGTGGCCCTTGCCGGTGCCGACGTCCAGCCAGGCGCGCGGGGTCGTGAAGCGCTCGACGAGGCGGGCCCGATCGATGTAGTCGCCGGAGGTGCCGCTGAGGATGCGTTCGGCGGCCTGATCGCCGAGGCCGTCGTAGGCGTCGCGATAGTAGAAGTCCAGGCCCTCGATGGTCAGTTGGGGGTTCTGGAAGATGTGCCGGCAGCGGCGACAGCGTTCCAGCGGGAACCGGCCGGGCTTGACCTGGATGGTGTCGCGCGTGACGAGGTGGGGCGCCAGGTCGCGGGCGCCGCACCACGGGCAGTCCTCGCGGCGCTCCCCGAGGAACCGTTCCACGCCCGCCTCGATGTCGGCGCGATAGCCGGCGCGGGCCTCCTCGCGACGGGCGAGGAGGGCGCGCTCCCAGCGGGTGCGGGCGGCGCACAGGGTCCGCCAGATGGTCAGCGGGGTGTGGACGATCCGCAGCCACGCCGCCGAGTGCAGGTCGGCGGGCTTGATCGGCGTCCCCACGAAGATCAGGTACGGCATCAGGCTGTACAGCGCCACCAGCCCGAGGCCGAGCCGCAGGTCGATCAGGAGCCCGGACAGCGCCAGCAGATAGCCCGCGCCGGTGAGGTAGCTGGTCTGCGGGAGGGCCAGCGACGACGGCAGCGCCAGCGCCTGCGAGCGCAGCCACGCGCGCCGCTGCCCGATCCGATCCGTCGCGGGGAACGGGGCGACGGCCATGTCGGCGGCGTCGACGTAGAACCGCAGCCGGGTGGTCGCCTCCCCCATCTCGCCGGCGTCCAGGCCCGTGGTCGTTTCGGTGCGCGAACGTTCCAAGGCGTCGTCCTCGAGGAGGACCGCGTACCCGGCGCCCCTGCCGAGGCCGAACCGGTCCTTGCGGTAGGCGCGCGGGTCGACATGGCGCACCAGGTCGAGCGCCTGCTGCACCGGCAGGTCGGCGGGCACCAGGTCGAGCATGCCGAGGCCGTTGCCGCGGGCGTGGTCGGCGGCGGTGCGCAGCACGTGGTCGGGGACGTCCGCGTCCTGGGCGAGGATCGGCGTGTGGCCGTCCATGAGGTGCACGGCGCGGGCCGGCGGGAGCACACCGAGCCCGGTGACCCTGCGCCGCAGCCGCAGGCCGTTGACCAGGAGGCCCGCCGCCACCAGCCCGATGATCCAGTTCACGCGGCCCCGCACCCCCTCGGTCTCGGCCCTGTCACCGTGCGGCAGCATGCCAGGGCCGACCGGACTTGGACACTAAGCCCGGGGACAACACGGCGGGTTTCCGTGTGGGCGGCCTGACAAGACGCCCGGTCTATCACAGTTCTGACAAAACCACGCGACCGCCGTTGGTCGGCCCGCCCAAGACGTCCCACCGCCGGGTACGGCAGACTGACGCCCCATGTCGATCACCAACACGCCGTCGGGGCGGCTGCTCGGCGAGCGCCGGCTGGGTCCTCGGCTGTACGAGCTCGAGGTGGCCTCGCGCGCGGTCGGCCGGCCCGTGAAGGTGCTGCTGCTCGTCCCCGAGGGCTGGTCGCGGGACGCGGAGCGGACCTGGCCGCTGCTGTACCTGTTCCACGGCGGAGCGGACGGCCACGAGTCGTGGACCCGCGAGACCGACATCGAGGAGCTCAGCGCCGGCTCCGACGTGATGATCGTGATGCCTGACGGCGGCGAGTACGGCGGCTACACCAACTGGTGGAACTTCGGCCGTTCCGGCAGGCCCCAGTGGATGACGTTTCATCTGGAGGAGCTCGGCGGGCTGCTGCGCGACGCGTACCGGGCGGGCGGGCCGCAGGCCCTGGCCGGGGTGTCGGGCGGCGGCTACGGCGCGTTCGTCTACTCGGCGCACCATCCGGGGAGGTTCCGGTTCGCCGCGGCCTTCAGCTCCCCGTGCACGATCCGCAAGCCGCTGGTCTCCATCAGCCTGCTGCTCGCCACCTACGCGGTGGGCCGGACGAATCCGTTCAGGATGTGGGGCGTGCCGGTGCTGCACGACCGCGTCTGGCGCTCGTTCGACCCCACCTCCATGGCCCACCGCCTGCGCGGAACGGGCCTCTACCTGTCGGCGGGCACCGGCAAGATCGGCCCCCTGGATCCCCCCGAGGCCCGCCGCGAGATCGCCAACATCGCCGAGCCGGTCGTCCGCTCCACCCTCGCGCCGTTCCTCCGTCGGCTCCGCGAGCTGGACATCCCCATCACCACCCACCTGTACGACGAGGGCACGCACACCTGGCCGTACTGGAAGCGGGAGCTGCACCGCGCCTGGCCGCTGATCATGAAGTCGCTCGACGTGGATCGGTGACCGTCCAGGGCGGATTCACCCCCTACCGGTGCCGTGATCTCAGTGAAGATCACGATCGCCGCCGCCGTGGGGCCACGCGCCGGGCACCCGGCGCGCCTTCGGGGTCTTCGTCGCCGACGCCAAGGTGACGCCGACGCTGCTCGCGGACTGGCCGGAGGAGGCGTTCCGCGGCGAGCACCGAGCCGTTTCCCCGCGAGAATTCGCCGTAACGACCGACATATCGGAATGGCTCCACGGGCGCATTCATCCGGCCTTGTCATTCCTCTGCGGGACATCGGCGGTCCACGGCAGGGTGGGGTGCTTCACACGCACTCGGGAAGGGATTCACGTGCTGAAGAGGATCACCGTCTGCTGTCTGCTCGCCCTCAGCGTCGCGCCGGTCGCCCTCGCGGCCCCGGCGGGCGCGGACGTCACCACCAAGGACGACGGGCGGGTGCTGTCCGACACGCTGGTCATCGCCCCGGTCTCGGCCCCGGTGAACGTCTGCGGGAACGCCACCTCGACCACGTCGCCCGCCAAGGCCCACTGCCACGGCGACGCCGAGGTCGAGATCGCCGACTGAGAAAGGGTACGCCCGCCCTTTTTCAGCGCATTTCCGCCGCCCTGAGGAAACGGCGTTCACGCGCCGTCGATCGGGCGGCCGGGTCGAGGTCCGCCACCTCGGCGAGGGCCCGCGCGACGGCGCGGGCCGTCCGGTCGCAGAAGGCGACGGGCTCCTTCGCGGCGTCGGGACGTTCGGGGACGATGACGTCGACGATGCCGGAGGCGTACAGGTCGGCGGCCCGGACCCCCTGGGACTCGGCCATCTCGGCGGCGCGGTCGACCGTGCGGTGGACGATGGCCGAGGCGCCCTCGGGGGGCAGCGGGGACAGCCAGCCGTGCCGGGCGCACAGCACCCGGTCGGCGGGCAGCAGGGCCAGGGCGGCACCGCCGGTGCCCTCGCCGAGGAGCAGGCACAGGGTCGGGACGGGCAGCATGGTCAACTCGGCCAGGCAGCGGGCGATCTCGCCCGCCAGGCCCCGCTCCTCGGCGTCGGCGGACAGCACCGCGCCGGGGGTGTCGACCACCGTCACGAGCGGCAGGCCGACCTCGCGGGCGAGGCGCATGCCGCGCCGCGCGACCCGCAGGCCCGCCGGGCCGAGGGGGTGGCCGGTGCGCTGGCTGAGTCGGTCCTGGCCGACGACCACGCAGGCGGCGTCGCCGAAGCGGGCCAGCGCCAGCAGCAGCCCGGGGTCGGCCTCCCCCTCCCCGGTGCCCGACAGCACCGTGACGTCGCGGGCTCCGTGGCGGAGCAGGTTCCGCACACCCGGCCGGCCGGGGTCGCGCGACCGCGAGATCGACTCCCAGGCGGGCACCTCGGGCACGGGCTCATCGACCGGCTCGCCGGCGGGCACCGCCGGCGGAGGCCCCGCGCACAGGACCGAAAGGGCCACGGCGGCCCGCCCGGCCAGGTCCTCGACGTCGACGACCGCGTCCACCAGACCGTTCGCCGCGAGGTTCTCGGCCACCTGAACACCCGGCGGGAACGGCTCCCCGTGCAGGGCCTCGTACACGCGCGGCCCCAGGAACCCGATCAGCGCCCCCGGCTCGGCGGTGGTGACGTGCCCCAGCGACCCCCACGAGGCCAGCACCCCGCCGGTGGTCGGATGGCGGAGATGGACCAGGTAGGGCAGCCCGGCGGCACGGTGCCGCATCACGGCGGCGGAGATCCGCGCCATCTGGACGAACGCGACGGTGCCCTCCTGCATCCGCGTCCCGCCCGACGAGGGGGCCGCCAGCAGGGGCAGCCCCTCGGCGGTGGCCCGTTCGATCGCGGCCACGATGCGGTCGGCGGTGGCGATGCCGATGGAGCCCGCCAGGAAGCCGAACTCGGAGACCACGAACGCCACCCGGCGGCCCCGCAGCAGGCCCTCGCCGGTGATGACGGCCTCGTCGCAGCCCGTCCGCCCCCGCGCGGCGGCCAACTCCGCCTCGTACTCCGAGCCGGGCGCGGCCATGGGGCGCGGCGGGACGTCCCAGGGGGTCCAGTCGCCGCCGTCGAGGATCCGGGCGACCAGGGCGCGCGCCCCCAACCTGCGCGTGCTCACCCTTCCACCTCGTCCAGCCAGGCGAGGACCCGCTCGGTGTGCTGACCGAGCAGCGGCGGGGCCGTGTGCTCGCGGGGCGGGGCGTCGTCGAAGCGCAGCGGCGGCCCCGGCAGCTCGATCGGGCCGAGCTGCGGATGGTCGACCTCGACGACCAGGCCCTGGGAGCGGGTCTGCTCCCACGCGTACACCTCGTCGATGGAGCGGATCGACCCGGCGGGGATCCCGGCCTCGTCCAGGCGCGCCAGCCAGGTCGCGCGGGGCTCGGCGGACAGCGCCTTCTCGATCTCGGCGGACAGTTCGGCGCGGCGGGCGGTGCGGTCGGGGACGGTGGCGAAGCGCGCGTCGTCGGGGTCGAGGCCGACGAGGGGCGCGAACCGCCGCCACAGGCCCTCGTTGGCCACCCCGATCTGGATCTCGCCGTCGGCGCAGCGGAACGTGCCATAGGGGGCGATGGAGGGATGGTCGTTGCCGAGCGACTCGGGCACGTCGCCGGCCACCGTCCAGCGGCTGCCCTGGTAGGCGTGGGCGCCGACGGCGGAGGCCAGCAGCGAGGTCCGCACGACCGCGCCCCGGCCGGTGCGGGTCCGCTCGTACAGGGCGGCGACGACCCCGTACGCGCCGTTCATCCCGGCCAGCACGTCGCAGATCGACAGGCCCGTCTTGGAGGGGCGTCCGGGCGGGCCGGTGACGCTCATGATCCCGGCCTCGCCCTGCATGATCGCGTCATAGCCGGGCCGGCCGCCCTCGGGCCCGTCGTGGCCGAAGCCGGTGATGGACAGGATCACCAGGCCCGGGTTCAGCTCGTGCAGGCGCTCGACGGGGAAGCCCAGCCGGTCCAGCACGCCGGTGCGGAAGTTCTCCACGACGACGTCGGCGTGCCGCACCAGTCGCGTCAGGACGTCGCGGCCCCGGTCGGACTTGAGGTCGAGGGTGATCGACTCCTTGTTGCGGTTGCACGCCAGGAAGTACGTGCTCACCCGGTCGTCGCCGGCGAAGGGCGGGCCCCACTGCCGGGTCTCGTCCCCGCCCTCCGCCTCGACCTTGATCACGCGGGCGCCGAGGTCGCCCAGCATCATCGCGGCGTGCGGCCCGGCCAGCACGCGGCTCAGATCGACGACGACGACCCCTTCGAGCGGTCCGGTCACCCTTGACTCCTCACGTCGCGTCCACCTCGACTTTAGATCTTGCGACGTGCGGGCACGTAGTGGACCGCTATGCCAGAAGAGTCATGGATGCCCCATCGGCCGGACGTCAGCGTCGTCGTCATCGCCTACGACGACGCGGAACGGTTGCCCCGCGCGGTCGGCTCGGTGCTCGCCCAGTCGCTGGGCGGGGTCGAGACCATCGTGGTCGACGACGCCAGCCGCGACGGCACCGGGCCCGTCGCCGACCGGTTGGCGTCCGCGCACCCGGGCCGGGTCCGGGCGGTGCACCTGCCGGAGAACTCCGGGGGCTGCGGCCGTCCCCGCAACACCGGGGTGGGGCTGGCGCGCGGGCGGTACGTGATGTTCCTGGACAGCGACGACGTCCTCGACCGGCACGCCTGCCTCAACCTGGTCGCGGCGGCCGAGGAGACGGGGGCCGACCTCGTGTCGGGCCGGTGCGTGCGGCGGCGTCTCGACGTGCCGGGCGGTCGGGAGCGCGCCTGGTACCCGTGGCTGTACGCGCGGCGCGCGGTGTACGACTCGATCACGCAGGCCCCGGACCTGCTGTACGACACGCTCTCGACCAACAAGTGCTACCGCCGTGACTTCCTCCTCGCCCAGGGGCTGCGGTTCACCGAGGAGCTGCACTACGAGGATCTGCTGTTCAGCGCCGAGGCGTATCTGGCGGCCCGGCGGATCGCGATCATTGCCCACCGGGTCTACACCTGGCACTGGGAGGACCCGGCCCGGGGGCGGACGATCTCCTCCCGGCGGGCGGAGCTGCGCAACTTCGCCGACCGGTTGGAGATCCACCGTCGGATCGACGCGGCCCTGCGCGCCCGGGGCGCGGCGGACCTCAAGCTCCACAAGGACGCCAAGTTCGTCAACCACGACCTGCTGCTCTACATGCGGGAGCTGCGCACCCGCGACCCGGAGTACCGGCGGCGGTTCCTGGACCTGGCGGCCCGGTACGTGGCCGAGCTGGATCCCCGGGTGTTCGAGAACGCCAATCCGCTGCCCGCCATCGCCGCGTTCCTGCTCGGCCGACGCGACCTGGACGGGGCGCTGGCCGCCGCCGAGTACGGCCGGACCCGCGTCCCCGAGCTGCGCGCCGAGCTGGTCGAACGGGACGGGCGGGTGTACTGGGGGCGCGGCGACCCGCATCCGGTGCTCGACGTCACCGACCTGGGCATCCACACCGCGCCGCTCAGCCGGATGCGGCTCGGCAACACGCTGGCCCGACTCGAACGGCACGGGTCCCTGGTCCGCGTGGAGGGGCGGATCGGCAACCCGCTCGGCCGGGTCCCGACGGACGCGGCGCTGTCGGCCACGCTGGAGTTCGCCGACCGGCGGCGGCGTCACCGGTCGTTCCGGGTCCCGGCCGAGGTCGCCCACGTCGGGGGCCGCATCGAGTGGCGGGCGGAGTTCCGTCCGCTCCGGCTGCTGCGCCCGCTCGGGTTCGCCGATCCGGTGTGGGACCTGCGGGTGCGGCTGAGGGTGAACGGGGAGGAGTCGCTGACCAGGCCGCGCATCGTCGGCGGACGGGTCCCGGAGGCCACGTTGCCCGTGCGCCCCCGGCTGACCCGGCTCGCGGGCGACCGCCTCACCCCGTACGCCACCGGGCACGACCACGTGGCGTTCGGGCTCACCGGCGACGGGCGCCGGCAGGAGGTCGCCGCCAGGGTCGTGCGACGCGCGGTGACGACCCCGGCCGGTCGCCGTCTGTGGCGCGGCCTGCGCAACGCCGAGAAGCGGCTGCATCGAGGGCTGACCAGCCGTAAGACGAAGCACGCGGTCTACAACCGGCTGTTGATCCGGCTGCCGATCCGGGCGGGCACCGCCGTGTTCGAGAGCAGGCTGGGGGCCACCTGCTCGGACAACCCGCGCTATCTCTACGAGGAGCTCCGGACGTCGCCCCGGCCCATGACCGTGTTCTGGTCGTACGCCAAGACCACGCACGGCTTCCCCCGTGACGCCCGTCTGGTGCGCCGGGGCTCGTGGGCGTACTACCTGGCGCTGGCCCGCGCCGAGTTCTGGGTGGACGACCAGGGATTCCCCGCCGGGCTGCGCAAGCGCCGGGGCACGAAGTACGTCCAGACGTGGCACGGCTCGGCGTTCAAGCGGATGGGTCTCGACCAACCGGAGCTGAAGAACGCCGGGCGCGGGGAGCAGCAGCGGTTCCGGCGGATGGTCGATCGGTACGACGTCTTCCTGGTCCGGTCCCGGCACGATGTCGGCACCCTGGCGAAGGGCATGGGCATCGCCCCGGACAAGCTCCTGCCCGTCGGCTACCCGCGCAACGATCCGCTGGTCAACGGGGGCGACCCGAAGTCCCTGGCCGCGCTCCGCCGCTCCCTGGGCCTGGACGGGCGCCGGGTGGTCCTGTACGCGCCGACGTTCCGCACGGGGTCGGACGGGCGGCCGGCCAAGCATCTGGAGCTGCCCTTCGATCCCGTCCGCTTCGCGCGGGAGCTGGGCGACACCCATGTGCTGCTGGTGCGGCCCCACTACCTGTCGTCGGTCAACCTGCCGCCGGGAGCCCGGCACGCGGTGCGCGACGTGGGCGGGCTGCCCGACGTGACCCCGCTGCTGCTGCTCTCGGACGCACTGGTGACCGACTATTCCTCCGTCATGTTCGACTACGCGCTGCTCGACCGGCCGATGGTCTTCTACGCCACGGACCTGGAGGAGTACGTCGGCAGGGCGCGGGGCTCGTACTTCGACCTGGCCGAGCACGCTCCCGGGCCGGTCCTGGACGACGAGACCGCCCTGTTGGAGACGCTGGCCGACCTTGACGCGCAGCGCGCCGCGCACGCCGAACGTCGCCGAGCGTTCGTGGCGCGTTTCGGCGAGTACGACCGGGGCGACGCCGCCCGCGCCGTCGTCGAACGGGTCTTCCTGAACGGGCACGGACGTGACTGACCGCGACATCTTCCTGGTGTGCAACAACGTCGACGAGCTCGGCGGCGTCCAGCGGTGGGCGCACCATCTGGCGGGCCTGTTCGCCGCGCGGGGGCATCGCGTCACGCTGGTCGGCGTCACGAGCGCCGACGACCCCCACCGGTACGCCCACAACGCCCCGTACCGCGTCGAGGTCCTCCATGAGCAGTGGCGGCCCCCGGCGCTCGCCTGGCGTCCGGCGTCGGTGCGGGCCCGGCTGAACATGCGCGCCCGGGTCCGCGACCGCCGGCGGACGGTCGCCCTGCGGCGCGGCGTGGCCCGGCTGTCGGAGCTGCTGCGCGAGGCCCGTCCCGGCGGCGTCGTCATCGCCGCGCAGGTGTGGGCGATGGAGTGGGTCCGGCTCGCCGACACCCGGGGGCTCAAGGTGATCGGGATGAGCCACGAGTCGTACACGGCGACGCGGCGGTCCTCCCGGTACCGGCGGGTCCGGGAGTTCTACGCCGGGGCCGACCGGATGCTCGCCCTCACCTCCGAGGACGCCGACGCCTGGGCGCGCTCGGGGATGACCAACGCCGACCACATCCCGAACCCGCTGCCCTTGGAGCCCTCCCCCCATCCCGATCTGCTCGCGCCCGTCGTCGCGTGCGTGGGCCGGCTGTCGTACGAGAAGGGCGTCGACATGGCGCTGGAGGCGTGGGCCGAGGTGGGCGCTGCCCGTCCCGGCTGGCGGCTGCGGGTCTACGGGTCGGGGCCGGAGGAGGGCGCGCTGCGGGAGCTGGCGGCCTCGCTGGGCGTCTCCGGGAGCGTGGAGTTCCGGGGGCCGACCGCCGACGTCGAGGCCGCCCTGGCCGAGGCGTCGGTCTTCCTGCTGCCCTCCCGGCAGGAGGGCTTCCCGATGTCGCTGCTGGAGGCGATGGCCTGCGGGCTGCCGTCCGTGGCGTTCGACTGCGCACCCGGGGTCCGCGAGCTGCTCACGGACGGGCGGGACGGGCTGCTGGTCGCGCCGGGCCACACCACGGCGCTCGCCGCCGCCCTGGACCGGCTGATCGGCGACCCGGACCTGCGCCGCGCGCTGGCCGCCGAGGCGGTCGGCTCGGTGACCCGCTTCCGGCCCGGGGCGGTCCTCGACCGGTGGGAGCGTCTGTTCGCGCTGCTCCATCGAGGAGGCCACCCTTCTATCACCTGAAGTAGTGATATAACTACCTTTAGTGATGCCACCGGAGAAGGGAGAGCCGATGCCGCTCCTCAGACATACCGCGCTCATCGCCGCCGCGACCGGCGCCGTCGCCGTCACGGGTGTCGCCGTCGCCCCGTCGGCGTCGTCGGAGGGCCGTCCGAGGATCATCAAGGTCCACGGCCCGACGCACGTCTACGCCGGGGACTTCCGGCGGGTGCGGACGACGATCCGGGTGGGCGAGATCGGTCGTCACACCTGGGTGACGCTCAAGGCCGCCGGGTTCCCCAAGGCCGCCGTGGGCCGCACGTTCGGCGTCCACGTCCATGTGAACCGGTGCGGCCCCAAGCCCGCCGACGCCGGACCGCACTTCCACAGCCCGCAGGCGCCGCACCATGCGCCGCTGATCGAGCGGGAGGTCTGGCTGGACGTCACGGTCGGGCCCGACCGGGTGGGCCGTTCCGCCGCGATGCGGCCGTGGCGGATCCCCGAGGGCAAGGCCGGCTCGGTCGTGATCCACGCCGAGCCGACCGACCCCAGGACCGGGGACGCCGGCGACCGCCTGCTCTGCACCACGGTGCCGTTCGGCCGGCGCTGACCGCGACACCCGAGCCCGTCGCCTCGCGGGGCGGCGGGCTCAGGCGGACTTGCGGCTCTTGGCCGGGGCCTTCTTGCGGGCGGGCGGCTTCTTCTGGCCGGTCTTCCCCTCGCCCTTGCCGCCGGCCTTCCCCTCGGACCCCTCGGACCCCTCGGCCTTCTCGGTGCCGGAGCCGCGCCCCTTCTTGGCGGCCTCGACGCTGGCGCGCAGCGCGCTGAGCAGGTCGGCGGCGGCGGGCTCCTCCTCCGGGGCCTCCGGCCGGACGACCTCCCGGCCCTCCACCTTGGCCTCGATGACCGCCTGCAGCGCCTCCCGGTAGGCGTCCTTGTACTCGGCCGGGTCGAAGTCGCCGGACATCGTCTCGATCAGCGAGGAGGCCATGCTCAGCTCCTGCGGCCGCACCTCGATGTCCTCCTCCAGGAACGGGAAGTCGGCCGTGCGGACCTCGTCCGGCCACAGCATCGTCTCCAGCACGAACACCCCATCGCGGACCCGCAGCGTGGCCAGCGACTCGCGCTGCCGCAGCGCCACCTTGACCACCGCGACCTGCCCGGACCGCTCCAACGCGTCCCGCAGCAGCACGTACGGCTTGGAGCCGGTGGCCTCGGGCTCCAGGTAGTAGGTCTTGGCGAAGTAGATCGGGTCCACCTGCTCGACCGGGGTGAACTGCAGCACGTCGATCCGGCGGCTGCTGGACAGCGGCAGGTCGGCGAAGTCCTCGTCGGTCAGCACCACCATCTCGCCGCTGGGCAGCTCGTACCCCTTGGCGATGTCGGAGTACGGCACCTCCTCGCCGTCGATGGTGCAGACCCGCTTGTACCTGATCCGCCCGCCGTCCTCGCGGTGGACCTGATGGAACGACACGTCCCGCTGCTCGGTGGCCGAGTACAGCTTCACGGGGATGGTGACCAGGCCGAAGGAGATCGCGCCCTTCCAGATGCTGCGCATGAGGACTCCCTACCCAGGGCTTTCTTCCCCCTAGCCTCGCAACCTGCTTCGATTTGCGCCATATGTCCGGTTAGTTCCCTTTCTGGGCACGTCGGGACGGGGTACACCTCCTCTATGCCCTCTCTGACCATCCCGTGGCCGGTGCCGCCGATGACGGCCGTCACCGGCGACCTGCCGGAGGACGCCGACCGCTGGGGCCTCGAGCTCAAGTGGGACGGCGTGCGCGTCATCGCCTCCGTCACCGACACGGGCGTGCGGGCCGTCGGCCGGCGCGCCGCCGAGGTCACCGGCCGCTACCCCGAACTGGGCGGGCTCGCCGACCTCGTCCAGGGCCGCGACGCCGTGCTGGACGGCGAGATCGTCGCGTTCGAGGAGGGTCGTCCGAGCTTCGAACGGCTCCAGCGCCGCATGCACGTCGCCCGCCCCGACCCCCGACTGATCCGCGAGGTCCCCGTCCGCTACGTGGTGTTCGACGTGCTCCATCTCGACGGCCGCTCCCTCCTCAACACCCCGTACGCCCGACGACGGGCCCTGCTGGACGGCCTCGAACTGGCCGCCACCGGCCCCGTCGAGGCCCCGCCGTACCTCCACGCCGCCGACGCCGGACAGGTCAAGGAGCTGGTCGCGTACACCTGGGACGAGGGACTGGAGGGCATCGTCGCCAAACGGCTCGACTCCCCCTACCGCCCGGGCCGCCGGGTGGACTTCTGGCGCAAGGTCAAGAACTTCCCCACCCAGGAGGTCGTCGTCTGCGGCTGGAAGCCCGGACGGGGCCGCCGCGAGGGCGGGGTGGGCTCCCTCCTCCTCGGCGTCCACGACGGCAAGGGCCGGCTGCGCTTCGCCGGGCACGTCGGCACCGGCTTCACCGACCGCGCCCTGGACGAGATGTACGAGCTGCTGTGGCCCCTGCGCCGCCCCACCAGCCCGTTCGACGACCCCGTCCCCCGCGAGCACACCCGTGACGCCCAATGGGTGGAGCCCCGTCTCGTGGGGGAGGTCGCCTACAGCATGTGGACCAGGGACGGCCGCCTCCGCGCCCCCTCATGGCGCGGCCTACGCGACGACAAGGACCCGCTGGAGGTCGTTCATGAGTAAGGTCCGCGTGGACGTCGACGGGCGGGCGCTGTCGCTGTCCAACCTCGACAAGGTGCTGTACTCCGGGCACGGCTTCGCCAAGGGCGAGGTCATCGACTACTACACGCGGATCGCGCCCGTCCTGCTCCCGCACGTGCGCGACCGACCCGCGACCCGCAAGCGCTACCCCGACGGCGTGGACGGTCCCTCGTTCTTCGAGAAGAACGCGCCGTCGCACACGCCGGACTGGGTGCGGACCATGAACCTGCCCACCCCCGGTAGCTCCACCGGCCGGGAGTCGCTGGACTTCGTCATGATCGACGACCTGCCGACGCTGGTGTGGCTGGCCAATCTCGCGGCACTGGAGCTGCACGTCCCGCAGTGGCGGGTGGGCCCGCGCGGCAAGGCGCACCGGCCCGACCTGATGGTGTTCGACCTCGACCCCGGGGCCCCCGCCACGATCGTGGACGCCTGCCGGGTGGCCTGCGCCCTGCGCGACCTGCTCGACGACGACGGGCTGCCCTCCTACCCCAAGACCAGCGGAAAGAAGGGCCTGCACCTCTACGTGCCCGTGCGCGAGAGCGACCGGACCTCCGAGTACGCCAAGGAGGCGGCGCAGCGGCTGGAGGCGGCCGACCCCGACCGGGTGGTCAGCCGGATGGAGAAACGACTCCGCAAGGGCAAGGTCCTCGTCGACTGGAGCCAGAACAACCCCGCCAAGACCACCGTCGCCCCCTACTCGCTGCGCGCCGCCGAGGAGCCCACCGTGTCCGCCCCCGTCACCTGGGAGGAGGTCGAGGGCTGCGACCGACCCGCCGATCTGGTCTTCCGCGCCGACGATGTGCTGACCCGCGTGGAAGGGCACGGCGACCTGCTGGCCCCCCTCTTGGAGCAGGGCCCGCCGCTCCCCTGAGGCGACTGTGCGTTATGTGTTCGAATGGGCACGCAGCGAGGCCGTGATTCCGCCACCATGTCCCTGCGGGGTCTTCGAGATGAACGGTGTCGGAAGGGAACGCGGGTGTCGGTGACGAAGAGCCACCACTACGACGTCGTGGTGCTGGGCGGGGGAACGGCGGGCGAGCTGTGCGCCCGGGAGCTGGCGGCGGCGGGACGCGAGGTGGCGCTCGTCGAGAACCGGCTCATCGGCGGCGAGTCCCCCTTCTTCGCCTCCGTGCCGTCCAAGTCGCTGCTGCACGCGGCGCGACGCGGCGAGACGTGGGAGACGGCCATCGCCCGCCGCGACGAGCTGACCTGCGAACTGGACGACGCGCCCGCGACGGCCCGACTGGAGGAGTCGGGTGTCACCGTCCTGCGCGGGTACGGGCGGATCGCCCGCGCCGGCGTCGTGGAGGTCGACGGCGCCGCGTACGGCTACGCGGACCTGGTCGTGGCCACCGGCAGCGAGCCGGTGGTGCCCGAGGTCGAGGGGCTGGCGGACGCCCCCGTCTGGACCAGCGACGAGGCCCTGACGGTGCCCGACCTGCCGCGCCGCCTGGTGGTGCTGGGCGGCGGCCGGGTCGGCTGCGAGCTGGCCCAGGTCTACGGCGCGTTCGGGTCCCAGGTCACCCTGGTCGAGTCCGCCCCGGCCCTGCTGGCCGAGGAGGCCCCGTTCACCGGCGAGTTGCTGGCCGACGCGCTCCGCCGGATGGGTGTCGACGTGCGGACGGGGGCCGCGCCCGCCAAGGTGGAGCGGTCCGATCCGGGCCTGCGGCTGTGGCTGTCGGACGGCTCGCTCCTCGACGCCGACCGCGTCCTGGTCGCCACCGGCCGCCGGCCCCGCACCCGGGGCGTCGGCCTGGCCGCCGTCGGCGTCACCACCGGTCCGGGCGAGCCGCTGCGGATCGACGAGACCTGCCGGCTGCACGGCCGCGACGGTCTGTGGGCCGCGGGCGACGTCACCGGCATGAAGACCGCCCACGCCGCCGCCTACCAGGCCCGGGTGGTCGCCGCCAACGTCCTGGGCAAGCGCCGGACCGCCGACTACCGGGCCCTCCCGCGCACCCTGTTCACCACCCCGTCCGTGTACGCCGTCGGCGTCTCGCCGCGCCGGGCCGAGAACGAGGGGATGGATCTGCTGTCGGCCGGGTACGATCTCGCCGCCACGGTCCGGGGCCGGGTCGAGGACGCCGGGCCCGGCCGGGTGGAGCTGTACGCGGACCGTTCCACGGGCAAGCTGGTCGGCGCCGCGGCGGTCGGCCCGTACGCTGAGGAGTGGATGGGCGAGATCGCACTGGCGATCAGGGCGGAGGTCCCGTTGAGCGTCCTCACCGACGTCGCCCACGCGTTCCCGACGTACGGGGAGGCCGTCGAGGCGCCACTGCGCGAGCTCGCAGATCGGCTGTGAGAGCACGGACCGCCAACGGCAACCACCGAGGCATCATTCGCAGCACACCGACCACCGGTACAACAGAACACCAGCCACCGGCACAACGGCACAACGAACATCAACACCGGCGCAACATCAACCGCCGGTCGCAACATCCACCACCGGTACAACGGCAACCACCCACCAATGCCCGGTCCTTCAGGCGGGCGGCCCGGAGCGCCAGCGCAGGGCCGTCCGCCTGAAGCTCCCAAGACCGGGCGCGGGGGGTGTAGGGGGGTCGCCCCCCCACAAGGAGAGAGAGCATGAGCGAGATGGACCGGATCGAGCCGCGGGTCGAGGACCCGGAGCCGAGGGCCGACGAAGCGCCCGAGGCGGACGCCGCGGAGCAGCGGGCGGCGCTCACCGACGGGGAGGATCGGGCGGGCGAGCGCACCGAGGTGCCGTTCGACGCGAACGAGGCCGACACGGCCGAGCAGGATCGGGTCGTGGAGTTGGACGAGGACGACTACCGTTGACGCGCCGGCCGATCACGCCCGCGGTTCGCAGATGACCGGTGAGGTTACCGGCGCGTAGGATGATGCAATCGACACCGGAGGCGGCGCCCCCGCGCCGCCGATCAACGCGATCGGAGAGTGTGGTGACCGCGACCCCGGACGCCCGCCCACGTGGCACGAGGCTGCCTCGGCTGGCCCGCAGGCGGCAGCTGCTCGGCGCGGCCCAGGAGGTGTTCGTCGCACAGGGCTACCACGCCGCCGCGATGGACGAGATCGCCGAGCGCGCCGGCGTGAGCAAGCCGGTGCTGTACCAGCACTTCCCCGGGAAGTTGGAGCTGTACCTGGCCCTGTTGGACGAGCACGCCGAGGGCCTGGTCAAGACCGTGCGGGACGCGCTGGAGTCCACCACCGACAACAAGCGCCGCGTGCAGGCCAGCATGCAGGCGTTCTACGACTTCGTCGCCGGCGAGGGCGAGGCGTACCGGCTGGTCTTCGAGTCGGACCTGCGCAACGTGGCCCCCGTCCGCGCCCGGGTCGAGCGGGCCAACCACCAGTGCGCCGAGATGATCGCGCGGGTCATCGCCGAGGACACCCAGGCGCCCGCCGACGAGGCGTTCCTGCTGGGCATGGGCCTGGTGGGGATGGCCGAGGTCAGCGCCCGGTACTGGCTGTCGCAGCACCGCGCCATCCCCAAGGACACCGCCGAGAAGCTGATCGCCCGACTGGCGTGGCGCGGCATCTCCGGCTTCCCCGTCGCCGGCTGATCGCCCCGTACGCTCCTGGCGTACCGCCGATCCGGTTCCGTCCCATCGTTCCCATGCGACCATCGAAGCCGGGCGGTCCTTTCGGAGGGAGCACAGTGCAGGTACGCATCGGGGTGCAGTCGGTGCCCAAGGAGCTGGTCATCGAGACGTCCCAGTCGGCCGAGGAGGTCGAGCGGGCGCTGGCGGACGCGCTGGCCGTCGACAACGGGGTGCTGGTGCTGCGCGACCAGCGCGGCGGACGGGTGGCCGTTCCCGCCCGCCGGGTGGGTTACCTGGAGATCAGCGAAGAGGAGAACCGCGCCGTCGGGTTCGGCACCCTCTAGGGCAGCAGCGCGGCGATCTCCGGTCGCAGCAGGTCCTTGATCCTCGTGTACGGGACGGTCGCCTCGTAGGTGTTGCAGCGCACGATGGCGGCCGCCTGCACGACGTTGGCGGGCAGGCTGGTGCTGGTCATGACCTGCAGCCCGGTGGCGCCGAAGTACACGCTGAACGACGGCAGCCCGGAGAACTGCCCCGCCCCCTGGAACAGCTCCGCGGCCGAGATCTCGCCGGGGACGCACACCTCGGAGTCGGTCATGACGAGCCACGGCCTGCCGAGCCGCGCGAACAGCGTCCCGGTGCCCGCGTCGGTCAGCACGTGGGGTTTCCACAGCTCGGCGTGGGCGTAGGCGCGTCCGGTCGTCGGGTTCACCGTGACGGCGTGCCGGCGGGGTCCTCCCACGATGAGGTCGTCGAGGTTCCACGACAGCTCGTACCGGGCGGAGATCAGGCGCGGGTCGCTCAGCCCGATCTCCACCGTGGAGCCGACGACGGGTCGCGCCCTACCCACGTACTCGATGGACGCGGCGATCACCGCGTCCAAGGGCCGGCGCAGCGCGGCGTTGGTGCGCCGCCGCAGCAGGGGGTCCTGCACCCCCGAGGCGATCTCGACGAACTGCGCGTCCCGGACGGGCACGCCGTTCACCACGCTGTCGAGGCCGGCCAGGCCGACGGTGACCGGGGGCGGGCCGCCTCCCGCGTCCTCCCCTCCCGAGACCGCGTACGCCGTGACGCCCACGGAGCCCACGGCGAGCGTCGCGCCCGCCACCGCCAGGGCCGTCTTGCCGCCGAACGCGGCCAGGAGGCCCGTGCCCGTGGCGGCCGTCGCCCCGCCGACGGCACCGGCGCCGGGCGTCGTCAGGGCCGCTCCCAGAGGGAACAGCGACGCGAGCGCCACGGCCCCCATGGCCAGCGCCCGCACGCCCCGTTGCTCCCAGTCCGGCCCGTAGGCCGTGACCGCGGCACGTTCCAATTCCGCCACGAACACCGTCGCCCCCGGTGGCCTCAGCGCCGCGTCCTTGGACATGCCCGCCGCCACGAGGGGACGCAGCGGCTCGGGCACGGCCTCCACCGGGACGGCGTCCATCAGGTGACCCCGCATGAGCGCCGCCCGTTCTCCGGCGTCGAACGGGCGGCGGCCCGTCACGCACTCGAAGAACACGCACGTCGCCGCGTAGATGTCGGTGGCGGGCATGGAGGGCCGCCCCTCCCACTGCTCCGGCGCCATGTAGGCGGGGCTGCCGGAGCGGGAGCCCGCGCCGTCGAGCGCGGCGGCGATCCCGAAGTCGATGAGCTTGCTGAGCCCGTCGGCCCGCACGACCACGTTGGCGGGCTTGTAGTCGCGATGCACGATCCCCACGGCGTGCGCGGCGGCCAGCCCCAGCAACGAGCCCTTGAGGACCACGAGCGCCGCCTCAGGGGGCAGCGCGCCGTGTCGGGCCAACAGATCCTTCAGGGAGACCCCGTCGATCGCCTCCATGACCAGCGCCGCGCCCTCCTCGGTGGCCACGAAGCGGTGGAGCCGCACCACGTGCGGGTCGGCCACCTTGGAGAGCAGCAGGGCCTCGTCGCGCAGCCGCCCGAGGGCCGCTCCGTCGTCGTCGGCGCGGATCAGGTACTTGATCGCCACGTGGGAGCCCGACCGCGGATGCCGGGCCAGCACCACGCGGCCCTGCCCTCCGGCCCCCAGCTCCCTGATCTCCTCGAACTCGTCCAGTCGCCAGGCGTGCAACGGGTCAGGACCTCCTCGGGGCCGGCGTCCCGGCGGACAGCATCTCGACGAACTGCGGCTTCATCAGGTCGCGGACCCGGTCCAGGCCGACCGTGTACGTCTCCAACTGGCAGAACTGGCCGCCCTCGGTGCTCACCGACACCGTCATCCCGGCCTTGGTGAACGCGATGCCCACCGGCGCGTCGCCGCCTCCCCCGGCCTTGGGTCGCAGGTCGGCGGGTTTCAACCGGGCCGGCGGGCGGCAGGACTCGCCGGTCGCGTCCGCGGTCGGCGTCGGCTTGGGAACCCGGGCCCACAACCCGTCCACCCCCGCCGGCGTCAGGGTCTCCGCGCGGAACATGTCGTCCACGGTCAGCGCCCTGCCGTCGCGGAGGTCGACCGTGGAGGTGACGGCCCAGTCGGTGATGAAGTCGCTGTTGCACACCCACCCGACGCGCACCGCGTACCGGACGGACACCAGCCTGCCGTTCGCCAGCCCGGGGAACGCCTTGGACGACAGTCCCGCGCCCGGGCACCCGAACCGGCTGGGCCTGCCCATCTGGGGGTCGTTCCGGACGGTGGTGTGGGCGATCTCGACGGCGCGGTTCAGCGGGCCCTGGAGGGTCGCGTTGACGCGGCGTTGGACCGCCGGATCGGTGTGCCCGTCGATCCGGACAAAGCGGGCGTCGCCCACGATCAGCCGCCGTCCGCCGGGCGCGTTCAGCGTCCGGGCGGGCAGGGTCGGCGTGGCGACGCTGACGTTCTGCAGGGCGAGTCGGGCGGGTTCGTCGGCGTCGTCCCGGGCGAGCAGGGCCGCGCCGGTGCCCGCGCCGACCGCGAGGGCCGTCGCGACGACGGCCATGGTGACCTTGGCGCCCGTCGCGGCGAGAAGGCCGGAGCCCGCCGCCGAGCCTCCCCCGGCCATCGAGGACGCCCCCGCCGCGCCCGCGCCGACGGCTCCGGCCGCGCCCGAGGCCCCGGGGATCAGCGCCGCGCCCAAGGGGAACAGCGCGGCGAGCGCCACCGCGCCGGCGGCCAGGGTGCGGACGCCTCGCTGCTCCCAGTCCTCCCCGTACGCCTCGGTCGCGATCGTCTCCAGTTCCGCGACGAACGCCGCCGCGCCGGGAGGGCGCTGCGTCGCCTCCTTGGCCATGCCGCGCCCCACCAGGGGCCGCAGCGGCTCGGGCACGGCCTCGACGGGCACCGGGGCCATCAGGTGCCGCTGCATGAGGGCCACCCGGTCCTCGGCCGTGTACGGTCTGGCGCCGGTCACGCACTCGAAGAACACGCAGGTCGCCGCGTACACGTCGGTGGCGGGGGTGGCGGGCTGGCCCTCCCACTGCTCCGGCGCCATGTAGGCGGGGCTGCCCGCCCGTGAGCCGACCCCCGCGACGGCGGCGATCCCGAAGTCGATGAGCTTGCTGGCACCGTCCGCCTGGACGACGACGTTCGCGGGCTTGTAGTCGCGGTGGATCACCCCGACGGCGTGGGCGGCGGCCAACCCCAGCAGCGACCCCTTGAGGATCACCAGCGCCGCCTCGGGCGGCATCGCCCCGTTGCCGGCCAGCAGCTCCTTCAGGGAGACGCCCGGCACGGCCTCCATGACCATCGCCGCGCCCTCGTCGCTCGACACGAACCGGTAGAGCCGGACGACGTGCGGGTCGGGCACGCGGGCCAGCATGACCGCCTCCTGCTTGAGACGCTCGACGGCCTCCTCGTCGCCGTCGTTCCGGATCAGGTACTTGATCGCCACGTGGGCGCCGGACCCGGGGTGCCTGGCGAGCACGACGCGGCCGTGCGCGCCGATGCCGAGCTCCTTGATCTCCTCATAGTCGGCCAGTCGCCATGGGGTCACCGGGTCACGACCTCTCCGGACGCGGCGCGGTCAGCGCCGTGATCATTTCGGGCCGCAGCAGGTCCCGCGCCCGTTCGTGGGGCAGGGTGAGCGTGAGGCCCTGGGGGCAGGGAAGGCCGCTGGAGAAGACGAACTCCAGTGCCGTCGCGGTGAACGTGAGCCGCACCCGGGGCTCGTCCCCTTGGAACCAGGCGGGTTGCAGCGGCGGGTTGTAGCCGCACTCCCGACGATCAGGGGTGGCGGGCGGCAGCCGGCTCGTCAGGCCCGCCAGCCCGGCGGCGGTCAGGGACGCCGGGCGGAACACGTCGGCGGCCCCCAGCGCCCGCCCGTCGCGCAGGTCGACGGTGGCGGTGACGGCGTACGGGGGGTCCTCGTCGGCGATCGAGCAGGTGCGCCGGTCGATCGTGTAGCGCACGGACACCAGGCGGGGGCCGCCCAGCCGAACGTCCATCCGGCTGGTCAGGTCGGCGCACCGCGGCCTGCTGCCGGGCGCGGAGCGGTCGTTCTCCACGTAGGCGCGGAACCTGCCGATCTCCCGCTCCAGAGGAGCCAGCAGAGCGGCGTTGGCCTGCCGCTCGACCGTGGTGCCGCCCAGGCCCGTCACAGTGGCGTAGCGGGCGTTCTGGACCCGCAGGACGGGTCTGCCGCCCGACAGCGGCACGGTGCGGTCGAGCGCGTCGGCGACCACGCTCACGCGCCGGACGGGGGCCGGGTCGTCGTCGGTGACCGCCACGTAGGCCCCGGTGCCCGCGCCGGCGACCGCCGCCGTGGTGGCGACGGCGACCACGACCTTGGCGGCGGTGGTCGCCAGCAGGCCCGACCCGGTGGTGGCGGACGCCTGTCCCGCGACGCCGACGCCCGCGCCCGCCGAGGCCGCCGTCCCCCCGAGCGCGCCGCCGCCGGCCGCGCCGATCATCGCCAGCGGGAACAGCATCGCGACCGCCGCCGTGGCGACGCCGAGCGCCCCCCAGCCGCGCGACTCCCAGTCCGAGCCGTACGCGCGGCCGGCGACGGCCTCCAACTCCGCCACGAACGCCTCCGCGCCGGGCGGGCGGGCCGTCGGGTCCTTGGCCATCCCGTGCGCCACCAGCGGACGGACGGGCTCGGGCACGGCCCCGCTCGGCACCGGGTCGTGGAGGTGCTGCCGCATGAGCGCCAACGCGTTCCCGGCCGTGTACGGGCGGCGGCCGGTGACGCACTCGAAGAACACGCAGGTCGCCGCGTACACGTCGGTGGCGGGCGTGGCGGGGCCGCCCTCCCACTGCTCGGGCGCCATGTACACCGGGGTGCCCGACCCGGACTGCGACCCGGCCAGCCCGGCGACCCCGAAGTCGATCAGCTTGCTGAGCCCGTCGGCCTGCACGACCACGTTGGCGGGCTTGTAGTCCCGGTGCACGACGCCGACCGCGTGCGCGGCGGCCAGGCCCAGCAGCGAGCCCTTGAGGACGACCAGCGCCGACTCCGGCGACATCGGCAGGTAACGGTCCAACAGCGCCCGGAGGGAGACGCCGTCGACCGCCTCCATCACGATCGCCGCGCCCTCCGGGGCCTCCACGAGCCGGTGCAGCCGCGCCACGTGGGGGTTGACGACCTGCGCCAGCGTGCGCGCCTCGCTGCGGAAGCGCTCCAGGGCCCGTTCGTCGCCCAGGCGCTCGGACGCGAGGTACTTGATCGCGACGAACCGCCCGCCGTCCTCGTCACGGGCGAGCACCACCCGCCCCTGGGCCCCGCTGCCGAGCTCCCGAAGCTCGACGAACCCGGGCAACCGCCACTCTGCCATCGCGTCCCGTCATTCACCCGTGAAGTGGACAGCCTTTGAGATATCACGCACCGCCCCGCCGCCGCCCCTGAAGGCTTTCAGGGACGTCCGGGCAGCACGGCCGCCAGTTGAGGCCGGATCAGGTCGCGGACGCTCCGGTACGGGAGGGTCGCGGCGAGGTTGTTGCACTCGGTGCCGAGGACGGACTGGTAGAACTCGATGCCGTCGGCCGTCAACAGGTGGCTGAACGGAGGCGGCTCCCCGGGGGTGGTGCGGGGGACCAGATGCGCTGCGTCCAGCTCCGGGGCGTCCTGACAGGTGGCGGGCGGCAGCCACCGCTTGTCGGCCGCCCTCCGGTTGAGCGCGGACAGCCACGACGCCGTGAGAACGGGCGGTTTCCACAGATCCCGCGGCTCGACGACCCTCCCCGTCCGGAGATCGACGGTGACGGCCCGGACCAGGTCCGTCGAACCCGCGCAGTTGCGGTCCACCTTCAGCCGGTAGGCCACCGACACCAGGACCGGCCCCCGCAGCCCGGTCTGGACACCGGACTGCACCCTGGCCTGCGGGTCGACCTCGCAGCCGGTCGTGAGCTGCCGCATGAGCACGACGGTGTCGTCCAGCGGCGTGCGCAGCGCCCTGTTGACCCGGGCCTGGAGGGCCGCGTCGGTCATTCCGCTCACCTGGGCGTACTGTGCCCCGCCGATCGCGAACGCCCGGTCCCGGAGGGCGGCGGGGTGGGCGGCGACGGCCAATTGCACGGCCTGGGGGCGACGCGGCTCCTCGTCGCGCACGGCGTAGACGCCACCGGCCGCGGCGGCGACGGCGGCGGTCGCCGTCACGGCCGCCGCCACCTTGGCCCCCGTGGTGGCCATCAGACCGCCCTGGGCGACCGCGACGGCGGCCCCCTGAGCGCCGGCGGCGGCCACCGCGCCCAAGGGGAGGAGTGGGGCCAGGGCCGCCGCGGTCACGGCCAGGCCGCGCACGCCCTTGTCCTGCCAGTCGCGCCCGTACGCCTCCTCGGCGATCCGTTCCAACTCGGTCAGGAACGGACGGGCTCCCGGCGGGCGCTGCTCCGCGCTCTTGGCCATGCCCGCCGCCACCAGCGGGCGCAGGGGCTCGGGGACGTCCTCCAGCGGGATCGGCTCCAGCAGGTGCCGCCGCGCCAGTTCCTCCTTCGTCTCGCCGGTGAACGGGCGGCGGCCGGTGACGCACTCGAAGAACACGCAGGTCGCCGCGTACACGTCGGTGGCGGGCGTGGCGGGACCGCCCTCCCACTGCTCGGGGGCCATGTACGCGGGGGTGCCCGCGCCGGCGCCCCGCCCGGCCATCGTGGCGACCCCGAAGTCGACCAGCTTGCTGAGCCCGTCCGCTTGGACGACCACGTTGGCGGGCTTGTAGTCCCGGTGGACGACGCCGACCGCGTGGGCCGCCGCCAACCCGAGGAGCGACCCCTTGAGGACCACCAGCGCGTCCTCGGGGGGCAGTCCGCCGTGCCGTTCCAGGATCGCCTTCAGGGAGACGCCGTTGACGGCCTCCATGACGATCGCCGCCCCGTGCTCGCCCTCCACGAAGCGGTAGAGCTCGGCCACGTGCGGGTCCGCGACCCGACCGAGCAGCACCGCCTCGCCGCGCATCCGTCGAAGGTGCTCCGGGTCGTCCCCTCGGGTCAGGTACTTGATCGCCACCGGCGCGTCGGAGCCGGCGGGCCTGGCCAGCACCACCCGACCGTGCGCGCCGCGCCCCAGCTCGCGCACCTCGTGGAACCCCGTGACACGCCAGTCGCCGTTCATGGGGACGATCATGGACGGTGCGGCGCGCCCGCCGCCACTGAAGGCTTGCAGGGATCTCGGGAATGCTTGGGGACGGACGAAGCGTTATCACGTGACAGCGGCTATTGGTATCGGGAAGCGACTGCCGGTACTATGCGTCGCGAAGTGTGACCGCACGCAGCCACGGACAGTGACTGCGATTACCCCTGACGGCGGTCGCCGAGGTACTGATTGACGGCTGGTCCCTCCCGCGCCCGCGCGCGGCCACAGGAAGCGATCGGCAGGAGCACAGAGGCCCTGCCGCTCCCCTTGATGAGGTCCGTGGCCTTCGCGAGCCCCGCACGGCGTGGCGAACCCCGCGAGGGCGCCGCCTCTGGCGGCCGCCCGAGCGCGGACCCGGGAGTGAGGACCCCGCACTACGGAGGCTGGAAGCCCTGACTACATTCCGTGAGCTCGGAGTACGCTCCGAGATAACAGACGCCCTCGAGGCCGAGGGCATCATCGACGCGTTCCCCATCCAGGCCCTGGCCCTGCCCATCGGGCTCGGCGGGCACGACATCATCGGCCAGGCCCGCACGGGCACCGGCAAGACGCTCGCGTTCGGCATCCCGCTGCTGCAGGGGATCGAGCACGGCGGCAAGGTCCCCCAGGCCCTGGTCGTCGCCCCGACCCGCGAGCTGGCGTTCCAGGTCACCGAGGACCTGTTGGTGGCCGGCGGCAAGCTGGGCACCCGGGTGCTGCCGGTGTACGGCGGCCGAGCCTACGAACCCCAGATCCAGGCGCTCAAGGACGGTGTCGACGTCGTCGTCGGCACCCCGGGACGCCTGCTGGACCTGGTCCGGCAGAAGCACCTGAACCTGTCCCAGGTCAAGGTGCTGGTGCTGGACGAGGCCGACCGGATGCTCGACCTGGGCTTCCTGCCCGACATCGAGCGGATCGTCGAGCTGGTCCCGGCGCAGCGGCAGACCATGCTGTTCTCGGCGACCATGCCGGGCGAGATCGCGGCGCTGTCCCGCCGCTACCTGACCCGACCCACCAACATCCGGGCCGAGTCGCACAGCGAGTCCGAGGCCACCCCGCAGGTGGTCCAGCACGTCTTCCAGGCGCACCAGATGGACAAGCCGGAGATGCTGGCCCGGCTGCTGCAGGCCGAAGGCCGTGGGCTGACCATGGTGTTCTGCCAGACCAAGCGGGCCTGCGACCGGGTCGCCGCCGATCTGGGCACCCGGGGCTTCGCCGCCGCCGCCGTGCACGGCGACCTGGGCCAGGGCCAGCGCGAGCGGGCGCTGCGCGCCTTCCGGGCGGGCAAGATCGACGTGCTGGTGGCCACCGACGTGGCCGCCCGCGGACTCGACGTCGACGACGTCACCCATGTCGTCAACTACGAGTGCCCGGACTCCGCGGAGACCTACGTGCACCGCATCGGCCGCACCGGCCGCGCGGGCAAGGAGGGCATCGCGGTCACCCTGGTCGACTGGAGCGACCTGTCCCGCTGGAAGCTGATCAACGGCTCGCTGGACCTGCCGTTCGCCGAGCCGCAGGAGACGTACTCCACGTCCGACCACTTCCACGAGGCGCTGGCCATCCCGGCCGGCTCCACCGGCACCCTGCCCAAGGCGCAGCGCGAGCGCGCCGGGCTGGCGGCCGAGGAGCTGGAGGACATCGGCGAGACCGGCAAGACCCGGTCCCGCGCACCCCGCGAACGCGACCGGGACCGCGACGAGGACCGGGAACGGTCCCGTCCCGCCCGCAAGCGCAACCGTCAGCGGGTCCGCACCCGGAGCGGCAAGCCCCTCGCCTCGGACGCCGCGAACGCCTCTTCGGAGGCCGTGGAGGTCGTGGAGGAGGCCCCGGCGACGGCGAAGGCCCCGGAGCCGGCCAAGACCCGCCCCACGAGGACCCGCGAACGGACGAGGGCCCGCGCGACCGCGGCCCCTGCCGAGACCCACGAGGCCCCGGCCGTTTCCGAGCCCGCCTCCGAGGTCCCGACCGTTCCGGCCGTTCCGACGGTCCCCGCCGTCCCGGTGGTGCCCGTGCACGAGCCGATCGTGCCGCCGACCGACGCGGTCAGCGGTGTCCCGATCGTGACGTTCCAGGCCCCCGACACGCCGGGGCTCGTTCAGGAGACGGTCTCCGAGCCGGCTCCGCAGCGCCAGAGGGCCCGGCGTCGCACCCGCGGCGGCCGGACGGCGGGCGACCTGGCCACCTGAGCCGCCCGTCGGATCGAGAGCGCGGCGAGGCGGTCAGCGGCCCTCGTCGCGCAGTGCCAGCGCCCGCCCGGGGTGGTCGGTGACCAGCACGGCCACCCGGGGGTCGCCGAGGAATCGGCGCATCAACGGCTCGGCGTTGACCGTCCACACCATGGCGGGGAACCCGGCGCGGGCGCACTGCCGCAGCACCCCGAGCCGCGCCAGCCGGTGGTTGAGCGCCACCATGTCCGCCCCGCAGGCGCGCACCAGCGCCAGCGGGGACAGGTCACGGACCGCCCCGCGCTCCCACACGCCGCGCCCCACCGACAGCGCCGTGCGCACCCCCGGGAAGTCCCGCTTGATCAGCCGGATCGACTCCGAGTACCGGGTGGTCACCACGAACCGCCCCTCCCCCAGCCGCTCCATCGCGAGCTCCACCGTCTCGTGTTCGGCGCCCCGCTCCTTGAGGTCCAGGTGACCGAGTGCCCGACCCGCGATCGCGTCCAGCGCGTCCCCGAGCAGCGGCACCGGCCGGTCGACGGCCGCCCGGACCCGCTCGTACGTGCACCGCGCCAACGGCAGCCCACCGACCTCCCGATCATGGTGGGCGACCAACTCCCCGTCCCCGGTCCGCCGCACGTCGATCTCCACGTACTCGGCCCCGGACCCCACCGCGGTGTCGAACGCGCCGTGATGGTCGCGGCGATGGGCGGAGATGGCCGTGGAATGAGGGGCTCGCATCGCCCCCAGCGTACGGAGCCCGAGCCACACCCTCACAGAAGACACCCCCGATCCCCCACTCAAGGCCAGACGCCATCCCCGTACGAACGGCGACCCAGGAGTGAACGGTGACCACCCACGTACGAACGGCGATCGCAAGCGTGCGAACGGCGACCAGCCGGGGGTGGTTTTGCCCGGTCCTTCAGGCGGGCGGCCCGGAGCGCCAGCGGAGGGCCGCCCGCCTGAAGATCTCCAAGACCGGGCGCGGGGGGCGTGGGGGGTCGCCCCCCACACGAAAGCACGTCGGGCGCGGGGGGCGTGGGGGGTCGCCCCCCACACGAAAGCACGTCGGGCGCGGGGGGTGTGGGGGGTCGCCCCCCCACAAGTAAAACGTCTGCTGTTGCGGCTCGGCGCGCTCTGTATGCTGGAGCCCCGTGAGTACGCCCCGGTTCTTGAACCTGCCCCCCGGTGTGCGCCGGACGGATATCGCGACCTCCCGCGGATCGTTCGCCGCTCTGGAGGCGTTGCCCGGTTCCGGCGTACCGGAACGCTGTCCCGCGCTGTTGGTGCCCGGTTTCACCGGCAGCAAGGAGGATTACATCGCCGTCCTCCAGACGCTCGCGCGGGCGGGCCGGCGGGTGGTCGCGATCGACATGCGGGGCCAGTACGAGACGGAGGGCCCCGACGACCCGGCCGCCTACACCTGTGAGGCCCTCGGCGCCGACATCTGCGCGCTGTTGGACACCCTGGGCCCGGACCCGGTCCATCTGGTGGGGCATTCCTTCGGCGGGCTGGTGACGCGGGAGGCGATCGTCTCGGGCGGCGCGCGGCCGCTGTCGTACACGCTGATGAGCTCGGGACCCGGCGCCCTCACCGGTCCGCGTGCGGCCGACGCCGGTTCGCTGTTGGCGACGCTGCCGCGGATCGGCCCGGAGCAGGTGTGGACGCGGCACATGGAGCCCGACGCGGTCGCCAAGGAGGTGCCCGCGGACGTGCTGGCGTTCCTCCGCGCCCGGATGCTCCGCAACTCCGTGCACGGGCTCCTCGGCATGGCCCAGGAGTTGCTGGTGTGCCCCGACCGGGTGGACGAGTTGGCCAAGGTGACCTCGGAGAGCGGTCTGCCGGTGCTGGTCCTGTACGGCGAGGACGACCACACCTGGGCCCCCGACACGCAGGCGGCCATGGCCGAGCGTCTGGCCGCCGCCAGGGTCGTGATCCCCGGCGCGGCGCACTCGCCCGCCGTCGAGGCCCCGGAGACGACCGCCAGCGCCCTCACCGACTTCTGGCGTCTCGCGGAGTACCCGCCGGTCCGTTGAGCCCCTAGCGGGTCTCCTCCTCGGCGGCCAGGGAGGCCCACGCGTCCTTGCGCGGGGCGGCCTCCCGGCCTTCGGGGCAGTGCCGGTTGTAGTCGCACCAGGAGCACAGGGGGCCCGGACGGGGCGGGAACGCCTCGTCGTACGGGGCGTGGTCGACGGCCGCGCCCTCGCCCTGCCGCTGGCGGGGCACCGACGGCCGCAGCCGGGTCCGGTAGGCGTCGTCGGCGGCCGACGCCTCGCCGGCGATCTCCTCGGCGCGCTGGATGTGCCGGTCGAGGGATTCGGCCGTGTGGTCCCAGGCCGCGACGGTGCCGGTCGGCAGGTGGTGCAGCTCGACGGTGCGGCAGGGGCGGCGCAGCACGCGGGACGCGGCCACGGCGTAGATCGCCAGTGCGAGCGAGCCCCGGGCGTCGTCGGGGGTGGGCGTGCGCCGTCCGGTCTTGTAGTCGACCACGACGAGTTCGCCGTCCCTGGTGTCGAGCCGGTCGATGCGGCCCTGGACGGCGATCCGCGCGGTCTTGGCGGCGACGGTCCGTTCGACGCCGAGCGGCTCGTCGGCGGGGTCGAGGCCGGACGCGTAGTCCTCGATCATCACGCGGGCGCGCTCACGCCAGGCGGCGGACTGTTCGTCGTCGCGATAGCCCTCGGTGAGCCAGCCGCGGATCAACAGCGTCCCGGCGGCTTCCGGCGTCCGTTCCGGGAGCGGCAGCCGCCACCAGGCCGCCAGCGCGTTGTGCACGGAGGCGCCGAGGCTGTTGTGCGCCCACGGCGGGCCCTTCGGCGGCGCCGGACGATCCAGGTAGGTCATCCGGTAGCGCCGGGGACAGTCCTGCCAGGTGTTCAGCCTCGACGGCGTGCAGGCGTACAGCCTTTCCGGCATGCCGTCGAAGCCGAGCTGCTCGGCGGGCACGACCGGGCGGTCAGTCTTCCTCGGTGGCGAGGGCGCCCCAGCTCTCCCAGCGGGCGTCCTCGTCGCCGACCGTGGTCTCCTCGCCCTGGCCGGGCAGCACCCGGGTGTCCTTGGGGAGGGGGGTCAGCAGGGAGCCGATGGAGTTGAGCTGCTGGCGCATGTCGCTGAAGACCCCGCCCACCGAGCCGGGACGGCCGCGGTGCAGCGTGTCGCCCGAGAACAGCACACCGAGCTGCTCGCAGTAGACGCTCACGCTGCCCGGTGTGTGCCCGGGCGTGTGCTGGATCTCCAACTGGACGCCGGCGATCTCGAAGATCCCGCCGTCCTCGAGCCAGATGTCGGGCTCCACGGACCGGAGCGCCTTGGCCTCGTCCTCGTCCTCCTCGCCCTTGGCGAGCTGGGAGAAGAAGTCGCGCCAGAGGATCCGGTCGTGGCGGTGCAGGGCGATCGGGGCCCAGTTCTCCTCGTCGTCCTCACCGGCGGCGGCCACCTCCAGCACCCCGTTGAGGTGCTGGTCGTTGCCGTCGGTGCAGATGACGGCCATGACCTCCCGCTTGCCGACCTCCTTGAGGATGGCCTCGGCGTCATGCGCCGGGTCGATCACGATGACCTCGTCGTCGTCACCGACGATGTAGGTGTTGCTCTCGACCTCGTACTCGGTGTCGTCCAGGGTGCACTTGCCCTTCGACACCACCTGTTCGATACGCGCGTCCACGGTCAGACCCTATCCCCTCCGCGCACCCCGGCGGACTACTCGTTCAGCCGCGGGCTGGCCGCGCCGTACGGGAGATCGAGGTCCATGCCGGGCTCGCGCAGGTCGAGCAGCTCGAGCCGGTCCAGCATGAGCACCCCCGCGTCGGCCGGCCACAGCACCGTCCACAGCCAGATCCCCAGGGCCTCGCCCACGTAGACGGCACGGTCGGGGCCGCCGTCCAACGCCCACAGCGCCACCGGGTGGGTGCGCGTCCCGTTGGCCCTGACCTGCGCCTTGGCGTGCGGGGCGCTGTCGTTGCAGCCCTTGCCCGCGTCGAACCCGTCCAGGCCCGCGTAGTACGCGCCCAGCCCGACGCCGGGCTCCTCGGCGATCAGCAGCATGTCGGCGGGGCCCTGGAGCAGGCCGGGGCCGGACAGGGCCACCGCGCAGGCGCGGGCGCCGCTGCGTTCGTCTCCGACGTCCAGGAATCCGGTGACCAGCCAGCCGGGCGGAAGCGGCCAGGGCGCCCACAGCGGCACCCGGGCATCGCGCAGGACGGCGGCCAGCCCCTCCGGGGACGGCCGCCGGGCGGGCTGCCTCGGCAGTACGGTTCCGTGCACCGCGCAGGCCCAGTCGTTCGACCACAGGCCCGGCGCGCGCAACGGCCCGCCGCACCGCGGGCAGGTGGGCTCGGCCCTCACGACAACCTACGGTCGTCGGCGAGCGCCGCCGAGTCAAGACGCTTGAATCCCGCTATACCCCGGGGTGGCCTGAGAATGGCGGGATGAGGGTGGTGCGCTGTGTGGGGGCGATCGTCCGGGACGAGGCGGGGCGGCTGCTGGTGATCCGGCGGGGCCGGCCGCCCGGCGAGGGGCTGTGGTCGATCCCGGGCGGGCGGGTGGAGCCGGGCGAGGCGGACGCGGCGGCGGTGGCGCGCGAGGTGCGGGAGGAGACCGGCCTGCTGGTGGCCGTGGGCGCGCGCACCGGGGTGGTGGACCGGCCGGGCCCGGGCGACGCGACGTACGAGATCCACGATTACGCGGCCACGGTGGTGGGGGGCGCGCTGCGGGCGGGCGACGACGCGGCCGACGCCCGCTGGGTGACCGTCGCAGAGCTGCGCGCGCTGCCGACCAGCCCGGGGCTGGTCGAGGCGCTCACGGCGTGGCGGGTGCTGCCGCCGGGTCCTGGGCCGGAGCGGTGACGGTCTGCAGCGCCCGCCGGTCCGCCAGCCTGGCGACCAGCGCCGCGTACAGCAGCAGCGGCAGCACGTCGGCGACCACGGCCGGCAGCGCGATCGAGCCCTGCTCCAGGTCGAGCAGGCCCAGCGCGGCGGGGAACAGGAAGGCCACCACGTTGTTGATCACGTGCAGGGCGATCGACGCCTCCAGCCCGCCGGTGCGGATCGCCAGCCAGGCGGCGATCACGCCGAAGCAGAAGATGTCGAGGATCCCCCAGCCGGTGTAGCCGTGCCCCGCCACGAACAGGGCGGAGGTGAGGCAGATCGCCGGCCACGGCGTGCGGAAGACCACCGCGAGCCGGCGGGCCACGCCCCCGGTACGGCCCTCCAGAGTGCAGCTCGCGATGGACTGCAGCAGCCAGCCGCGGAAGAAGTACTCCTCGGCGGTCGCCTGGAACGGCACCAGGAGCACCACGATCAGCAGCGGCGCGACGAACGCCCCCCAACCCACCCACGCGCCCTCGTCGGCGGGCTCGTCCATCAGCGGGCTCACCGCCCACGCCAGCGCGAACGACACCACGGTGGCGCCGACCGCCAGACCCGCGCAGGTGCCGAGCCAGCGCCAGCGGATCCGGCCGGCCACCGAGGACAGCGTGCCGGGCCGGCGTCGTTGCAGCCCCCACGCCGCCAACGGGATGAACGGCAGGAACACCGCGAGGCTGACCAGGGTGAAGGCCAACTCGGAGTTGTCGCCGGCCAGCAACGGGCCGCCGCCCTCACCGAGCGCCTCGAAGAGGATGCCCGGGTCCACGCCTTGGATCGCCGCCTCGACGAGGACCCAGACGATCATCACCGGCACGAGCGCGGTGAGCCCGGCCACCAGGATGGCCGCCGTCCCGAGCACCGGCCGCCACCAGCGCTGCGCCGGCGTCCGGGCGAGCCGCTGGTACGGGGTGCCGGGCGGCGCGTCGACGGTCCACCGCACCTTCCCGGGCGGCCGCCCGTACGGCTGCGGCCACGAGGGCGGGTCGGCGTGCCCGTTCCACCCGGGAGGGGTGGCGGGGTACGGGTCCAGCGGCGGCGCGAACTCGGGCCGATACCGCCCCACGGACTCGACCCCCGGCATGCCGGGCTGCTCGGAACCCGGCCCAGCCGTCCGCCCGAGGCCCGATTGCCCCGGACCGGACGGCGGCGCGAAGCCCGGCCCCACGGGACCTGACGGCTGCACGGGCTCTGGCGGCGCGGACCCCTGCCCCGCAGGGGCGGACGCCGGAGTCGCGGGCCCGGACGTCGGGGTGGGCGCCGGCCGTTGCGGCGGCTCGGGCGGCGCGGGCCCCGGCCCGGCGGGCGCGGATCCCGGAGTCGCGGGCCCGGTGGGTTGCACCGGACCGGACGGCGGGGTGAGGCCCGGGGTGGGCTCGGGCCGTCGTGGCGGGTCGGGGGGCGCCCAGCCGGCCGTGCCGCCCTCTACGCCCTCTTCACCCACCGAGTCCCCCCGCCGCTCGTCCGTCGTCTTTGATCGTCGGACGAAATGGTACGCGGCGTTCAGTTCCGGGGCGGTTCGAACGAGGACCGGCGGGTGAGGCCGGCGGCCCGGCCCTTGGCGGCGATGACCAGCGCCATCTTGCGGGACGCCTCGTCGATCATCTCGTCGCCGAGCATCGCCGCGCCGCGCCGCTCAACGGTGGTGGCGTGGTCGTACGCGTCCAGGATCAGCTCCGCGCGGTCGTAGTCGTCCTGGTCCGGGGAGAAGACCTCGTTGGCCGCGTCGATCTGGGACGGGTGCAGCACCCACTTGCCGTCGAAGCCGAGCGCGGCCGAGCGGCGCGCCACCCGGGTGAAGGCGTCGACGTCGCGGACGTTGAAGTACGGGCCGTCGATGGCCTGCAGGTCGTGGGCGCGGGCGGCCATGAGGATGCGCATCAGGATGTAGTGGTAGGCGTCGCCCTCGGTGTAGCCGGGCGGCTGCTCCCCCACCACCAGCGTCTTCATGTTGATCGAGGCCATGAAGTCGCCGGGCCCGAACACCAGGGTCTCCAGCCGGGGCGACGAGGCCGCGATGGCGTCGATGTTCACCAGGCCCCGGGCGTCCTCGATCTGCGCCTCGATGCCGATCCGGCCGGACGGCAGGCCCATGGCGGCCTCGATCTGGGTGAGCAGCCGGTCCAGCCACCGTACGTCGTCGGGCTCGGAGACCTTCGGCAGCATCAGGCAGTCGAGGTGGGCCCCGGCGCCCTCCACGACCTCGATGACGTCCCGGTACGCCCAGGGGGTTCGCAGGTCGTTGACGCGGACCACGCGGACCCGGGGGCCCCAGTCGCCATCGTTGAGGGCGGCGACCACGTTCTTGCGGGCGTCCTCCTTGGCGGCGGGGGCGACGGCGTCCTCCAGATCGAGGAAGATCTCGTCGGCGGGCAGCCCCTGGGCCTTCTCGATGAACCGGGGATTGCTCCCGGGGACCGCGAGTGTCGATCGGCGCGAGCGCATGTCCCGGAGCCTATCCACCGGCCGTGCGGAGGTACTCGACGGCCAGCCGGGCGGCGGTGCCGATGACCGCGTCCGCCTTCGGCAGCACGGCGGCGGTGCTGACGCTGCGGGTGAACACCGCGACCGCGTACCGGCCGCCGTCGGGGTACTCCACCACGCCCGCCTCGTTGCGGATGGTCGGCAGCGTGCCCGTCTTGCCGCTGACCCGTACGTCGTCGTACGGGAAGCCGGAGGCGAGCCGGTGCGGCCACACCTGGAGCGCGAACAGCCGCCGCATCTGGGCGCAGTGCGCGGCGGGGGCGACCTCGTCGCGCCAGATCGCCGCGAACAGGCCGGCCGTCTCGGCGGGGGTGCTGCGGCTGGTCCGGGCGGGGTCGAGGGCGCTCAACCGGCCGAGCATGCCGGGCTCGTCGAGGACCGCCCACAGCTCCTCGCGGTCGGCGACCCCGGCGTCGCTTTCCATCGAGTCGAACAGCTCGCGGCAGGTGCCGGCGACATGCGTGCCGCGGAGCCCCAGCTCGGCGAGGACCGTGTTGACCGCCGGAACGCCGACGCGGGCGAACAGGGCGTCGGCGGCGGCGTTGTCGCTCACCGTGATCATCAGCGCGGCCAGGTCGCGGAGCGACATCGCCACCTCGTCCCGGAGCATCGCCAGCCCCGTCGACCCGGCGGTGCGGTCGTCCGGGCCGAGCACCACCCGTTCGGCGGGGTCGAGGGTCCCGGCGGCGGCCTGCCGGTGCAGCGCCACCAGCAGCGGCACCTTCATCACCGAGGCGAGCACCACGGGCTCGTCGGGGCGGACCCCGATGCCGCGGCCCCCGTCCACGTCGACCGCCGCGAGCCGGCCGGTGACCCCGGCGTCGCGGAACGCCTCCTCGATCCGGGCCCGGACGCGCTGCGCCCTGCGCTCGTTCATGACAGGAACCCGGAGGCGGGGCGGGCCATGACGCGACGGGAGACGGCCCGTTCCAGCGGCGCCATTCCGGCGTGGCGGCGCAGCACCCTCGTGGCGATCGAGGTGAAGCGCTCGACGGCGCGTTCCAGAACGGGGTCGCGGCGGCCCTTGGGCCAGGCGCAGGAGGTGCGCAGGGCCAGCGGGTCACCGGCGATCGGCCGCCACACCACGCCCTCCTCCTCGATCGGGGCGGTCAGCGCCACCGCCGTCCCTGCCAGCACCAGGCCCAGCGCGAACTGGGGGTTGCGGGCCTCGTGGACGGCGGCCGGGTCGAGGCCGTGCCGGCGGCAGGCCGCCAGCAGCTCGTCGTGGGCGCCGGGCGCGTCCTCGCGGGGGAACAGGACGATCTCACGACCATCGAGGTCGGCGGGGTGCAGCGGGCCGCCCCGGGCCTCCGGCGACCCGGCGGGCAGCAGCGCCCCGAGGGGCTGCGCCAGCATCGGTCCCAGGTCGAAGTCGCGGGTGTCGGCGGGATGGCGCAGCACCCCGACGTCCAGGGTGCCCTCGGCCAGCGCGCGGCACTGTTCGGCGGTGCCGATCTCACGGGGCTCCAGCCGCAGGTCCGGGCAGTGCTCGCGGAAGTCGGCGATCAGCGCGGCCAGCACCGGGCCGCCCAGGTCGGCGGGCAGCCCCACCCGTACGGCGCCGACCGCGCCGAGCCTGGCGCGCGCCGCCAGCGAGTGGATCCGGTCCACGCGGGTGAGCAGGTCACGGGCCTCGTCCAGCAGCAGCCGGCCGGGCGCGGTCAGCTCGACATGGCGGCTGGAGCGGTCGAAGAGGCGGAGGCCCAACTCCTTCTCCAGCCGCTGGATGCGCTGGCTGAGCGGCGGCTGGGCCATGCCGAGCCGCTCGGCGGCGTGTCCGAAGTGCAGCTCCTCGGCCACCGCCACGAAGCACTCCAGATGCCCGATGAGGTTCATGACCTGCAGCTATATCCAAATCAATATTGGTAAAAGACTGATATGCGCTTGGACATGGAAGCCTACCGGGTGCTTCCCTGTCGACGGAGATCCGATGTCGGGGGGATACAGGGATGCGACGATTCGCACCGATGGCCGCGGCCGTCGCCGTCGTGCTGCTCGTGGGGGCCGGTGTGTGGTGGTTCCTGCGCGAGGACGAGGGACCGGCGGACACCGCGCGCCGCTACGTGGACGCGTGGCAGAGCGGCGACTACACGGCGATGCAGCGGTTGACGGCCGATCCACCGGCCGACTTCGTCCAGCGGCACACCCGGTTGCGCGCCGATCTGGGCGTGAGCGGATGGCGGTTCACGGTCGCCTCCGTGGGCGAGCCGAAGGACGGGGCCGCCGGGGGCTCGTACGAGGCGAACATGACCCTCGCGGGCGGCCGGGTCTGGACGTACCAGTCGCAGCTCCCCATGGTGAAGCGGGACGGCGAGTGGCTCGTGGACTGGAGCCCGCAGGTGCTCCACCCCGACCTGAAGGGCGACCGGAGGCTGCGGACCTCGCGGGCCTGGCCCGACCGGGCCCCGATCCTGTCCGCCGAGGGGGCCTCCCTCATCGGGCACTCGTCCGGGTCGGTGCAGCAACTCGTGGGCACCGTCGGCAAGCTGACCGCCAAGGACGCCGAGACGCTGGGCGCGCCGTACCGGGAAGGCGACCCGGCGGGGATCTCGGGACTCCAGCAGCAGTACGAGCGGCGGCTCGCGGGCACGCCCGCCCAGGCCGTACAGATCGTGGACGCCGAGGGCGGGATCGAGAAGACCCTCAAGCGGTTCGGCGGCAAGGAGGGGGCCCCGCTGCGGACCACCATCGACCCCGAGACCCAGCGGTCGGCCTCCGAGGCGCTGGCCGCCGTGAACGAACCCGCCTCGCTGGTGGCGATCCGGCCGTCCACCGGGGAGATCCTCGCCGTCGCCAACAAGCCCGGCGGCTACAACCGGGCGCTGATGGGTCGGTACCCGCCCGGCTCCACGTTCAAGATCATCACCGCCGCCGCGCTGGTCGCCGACGGGGTGTCGCCGTCCTCGCGGGTGGCCTGCCCGGCGACCACCAACGTCGGCGGACGCTCGTTCCGCAACTCCGAGTACCACGACTACGGCACCCTGTCGTTCCGGGACGCGTTCGCGCACTCGTGCAACACCACGTTCGCCCGCATGTCGGTGGACACGCTGGGCGAGAAGCGGCTGGGTCAGGTGGCGCACCAGTTCGGGTTCGGCGCGCCGATCATCGGCGGGCTGCCCGCCGTCCGGGGCGCGTTCCCCTCCACCAAGGACGACACCGCCCTCGCCGCGGCCTCGTTCGGGCAGGGCGAGGTGCTGGCCAGCCCCCTCAACATCGCCGCCGTGGCCGCGGCGGCGGCCGACGGCACCTGGCGCTCCCCCAGGCTGGTGCCCGCGGCGGACGCCCCGAAGGCCCTGGACGCCAAGGGCCGCAGGCCCGAGCCGCCCCGCGACCTCGAACCCAAGGTCCACCAAGCGCTGCGGAGCCTGATGCCCGCCGTCGTCAGCGAGGGCACCGCCGCCGGGGTCGACTTCCCCACGGGCACGGCGGGCAAGACGGGCACCGCCGAGTTCGGCTCGGGCGAGAAGCCGCCGACGCACGCCTGGTTCACCGGCTACCGGGGCGACGTCGCGTTCGCGGTGATCGTGGAGGGCGGCGGCACCGGGGCGGAGGCGGCGGCACCGATCGCCTCCCGCTTCCTGCGGGGACTGTAGGGTCCGAAAGATGAACGCGGCACCGATCGACCCCCTCCTCGACGAGGCCATGAAGAAGTCCGCGGTGGTGTGGCTGACCCTGCCCGGTCTGCCGCAGCCCCGGGCCGCCTGGCACCTGTGGCACGACGGCGCCGCCTACGTGCTCACCGGCGGCGACGGCGAGCAGCCGCTCCCCGGGCTGCCCGAGGCCGGCCGGGTGCTGGTGACGGTGCGCAGCAAGGACAAGGGCGGCCGCCTGCTCTCCTGGACGGCCGCCTGCGCTCCGGTCGAGCCCGGCGGCGAACCGTGGGACACCGTGGCCCCGCTGCTGGCCAAGGAACGGCTCAACGAGCCCACCCACGAGGGCCAACTCGACCGGTGGGCCGAACACTCGTACATCATCCGGCTCGTCCCCACCGGAGAGATGCCGGAGGCCCCGGGCGGGCACGACTCCGCCTACGCCGCCGTCCGCCCGGTGCCCACCCCGGCCACCACCGCCGGCCCACCTCCCCGCCTCAGAGGCGCCAAACGCCGTCGAGCTGACTCTTAGTTTTTTGTGGGGGGGCGACCCCCCACACCCCCCGCG
This sequence comes from Thermomonospora umbrina, assembly GCF_003386555.1. GTDB lineage: Bacteria > Actinomycetota > Actinomycetes > Streptosporangiales > Streptosporangiaceae > Thermomonospora > Thermomonospora umbrina. Next base: position 1,489,060 of record NZ_QTTT01000001.1, read on the forward strand.
CCCGGTCTTGAGATCTTCAGGCGGGCGGCCCTCCGCTGGCGCTCCGGGCCGCCCGCCTGAAGGACCGGGCAAAACCCCCGCCGGGTCGCCCTTCGAACGCGGTGGTCGCCGCTCGGACGTGGTGGTTGCCGCTCGGACGTGGTGGTTGCCGCTCGGACGTGGTGGTTGCCGCTCGAACGTGGTGGTTGCCGCTCGAACGAGCGTGGTCGCCGTTCAAACGTGGTGGTTGCCGCTCGAACGAGCGTGGTCGCCGTTCAAACGTGGTGGTTGCCGCTCGGACGTGCGTGGTCGCCGCTCGGACGTGCGTGGTCGCCCTTCGAACGAGCGTGGTCGCCGCTCGAACGAGCGTGGTCACCGCACGAACGTGGTCGCCGCTCGGACGTGCGTGGTCGGGCTTCGAGCGAGCGTGGTCGGCCTTCGAGTGTCGGGTGTGGGTGGGTCAGGAGACCGTTCGGCCTGCGGCTAGGGCCTGGAGTTTGTCCGGGTTGGCGACCATGTGGATCGCGCCGATCCGGCCCCGTTCGTCCAGGTCGACGGTGACGGTCGCGAACGGCTCGGTCCGGTTGTAGAGGACCAGCCCGGGGACCCCGTTGAGCTCGGCCCGCTCGATGCGCAGGTCGGTGGGGTGGACGCCGCGGAATTCGTGGCGGGTGACCCCGGCCAGCAAGCGGCCGACCTTGTCGGCGCCCTCGATGACCCGCAGGGCGGCGCGGACCTTGCCGCCGCCGTCGGTCCACAGCGTCACGTCGGGGGCCAGGATCGCCATCAGCTCGTTGATGTCGCCGCCCAGGGCGGCCGCCAGGAAGCGTTCGACGGCCTCGCGGCGTTCCCGTCGGTCGCTCTCGAAACGGGGACGTCGCGCCTCGACGTGCTTGCGGGCGCGGGTGCCGAGTTGGCGGACCGAGGGCTCGCTGCGGTCGAGGGACCGGGCGATCTCCGTGTACGGGAAGCCGAACACCTCGTGGAGGACGAACACCGCGCGTTCCAGAGGGCTCAGCGTCTCCAGCACGACCAGCATCGCCATCGACACCGACTCGGCCCGTTCGACGTCCTCGGCCACGTCCGGGGAGGTCAGCATCGGCTCGGGCAGCCAGGGGCCCACGTAGGACTCCCGCTGCGCCCGCGTCGACCGCAGCCGGTCCAGGGCCAGGTTGGTGGTGATGCGCACGAGGTACGCCTTCGGCTCGGCGACGCCCGAGCGGTCGGCCGAGGACCAGCGGAGCCAGGCGTCCTGGACCGCGTCCTCGGCGTCGGCGGCCGTGCCCAGCATCCGGTACGCCACCGAGAACAGCAGGTCCCGGTGGTGTTCGAACACCTCGTCCACGACGACTCCCCTCATCGTCCGTCTCCCCCGTCTCAGGGCGTCGGGCGCGGCGTGCAGCGGTCCTTGAACCCCTGCCCCACCAGCCCGGCGGCGGCGTTGAATCGCGACCGCAGGTTCTCCACCGCCACGATCATCGTCAGCTCCACCAGCATCTCGTCATCGAATCCGTGCCGGCGCAGCGCCCCCACCAACTCGTCGGTGACGCCCGGCGGGTCCTCGGTCATCGCCTCGGCGTACTCCATCACCAGCCGCTCGTCCGGCTCGAACAGGTCGCTGTCCCGCCAGTGCGGCACCGCCTCCACCTTGGTCAGCGGCACGCCGTGCAGATGCGAGTCCCAGGTGCCGAAGTCCACGCACCAGGAGCAGCCGACCTTGACCGCGGCGGCCATCACCGCCAGGTCCTTGAGCCGATGCTCCACCGTGTTCCAGCGTGCCACCTGCATCTCGAACATCCCGTAGGCGAGGCTCACCCCCCGGTGGTGGCCCACCGCGCGCCCGGAGTCGAGCATCGCGCCGTACCTGCGGCGGACGAACCACTCGCCGATCCGGTACGTCAGGGTGCGGGGCGGGTTCAGTGAGATCCTTGCCATGATCGGCCTCCTCGGGTCGTCGGACCTTCACCCGTACGACGCCGCGCGTTCCCCGGGTGTGACATCGGTGTGGCGGGCCCCACGGATTACCTTTGCGACCAGGGGTAGCCTCTGTCCGGAATCGGGCGGTCATTGCGAACGGGCACGCGGGGAGGGGGAGTCGTGGGCGGAACTCCGACACGGGCGTTCGTGGCCCGGCTCGCCGGGGTCGCCGTGTTCGACCCGTCCGGCGAGCAGGTGGGCCGGGTCCGCGACGTGGTCGTCGCGCTGCGGCTCGGGCCGCGGCCGCCGCGCGTCCTCGGGCTGGTGGTGGAGGTGCAGCCGCGCCGGCCGGTGTTCCTGCCGATCACCCGGGTGACCGCCGTCGAGGCCGACCAGATCATCTTCAACGGCCGGCTCAACATGCGCCGCTTCCAGAAGCGCGATTCGGAGACGCTGGTCATCGGCGAGATGCTGGACCGCACCGTGCGCACCGCCGACGAGGGCGAGCCCGTCTCGGTGGTGGACGTGGCGATGGAGACCACCCGCACCCGGGACTGGCTGCTGACCAAGGTGGCCGTCCGCCGCAACGGCGGCGGGCGCGGGCTGCGGCGGCGGCGCGGCGAGATCTCGGTGGTCGACTGGGACGCCGTCACGGGCTTCTCCGGGGTGGAGCACGGGCAGGGCGCCGCCGGGCTGATCGCCGCGTTCGAGCAGCTCAAGGCGGCCGACCTGGCCAACATCGTGCACGAGCTGCCGGCCAAGCGGCGGTCGGAGGTGGCCGCCGCGCTCGACGACGCGCGGCTCGCCGACATCCTGGAGGAGCTGCCCGAGGACGACCAGATCGAGATCCTCGGCAAACTGGACTCCGACCGGGCCGCCGACGTGCTGGACGCGATGGACCCGGACGACGCCGCCGACCTGCTCGGCGAGCTGCCGGTCGAGCAGCGCGAACGGCTGCTGACGCTGATGGAGCCGGAGGAGGCCGCCCCGGTGCGGCGGCTGCTCACCTACGCCGACAACACGGCGGGCGGGCTGATGACCACCGAGCCGGTGATCGTTCCCCCGGACGCCACCGTGGCGGAGGCGTTGGCCCACATCCGCAACCCCGACCTCGACCCGGCGCTGGCCGCCCAGGTGTACGTGTGCCGGCCGCCCACCGACACGCCGACCGGCCGCTACATCGGCACCGTGCACTTCCAGCGGCTGCTGCGCGAGCCGCCGTCCGCCCTCGTCAGCGGGATCGTCGACACGGAGCTGGCGCCGCTGCGGCCGACGCTGTCGCTGGAGGCCGTCGCCACCTTCCTGGCCACCTACAACCTGGTCGCCGCCGCCGTGGTGGACGACGGCGGGCACCTGCTCGGCACGGTGAGCGTCGACGACGTCCTCGACCACCTGCTGCCCCAGGACTGGCGGGAGACGGTGATGGAGGCCGCCGCGGAGGAGTCCACCGACCCCGAGGAGGAGGCGCTGCGCCGCTCCGCCCAGGCGATGGCGCAGGAAGCACGGCAGGAGTCGCGATGAACACCCGGCAGCACCGACTCGACCAGCCGTTGGAGCCCCGCCGGGGGCTGCTGCCCCGGCCGCACTACGATCCGGAGTCGTTCGGCCGGCTGTCGGAGCGGATCGCCCGTTTCCTGGGCACCGCCCGCTTCCTGGTCTACATGACCTGCTTCGTGCTCTGGTGGATCGCCTGGAACTCGCTGGCCCCGGCGTCGCTGCGGTTCGACGAGTACCCGTTCATCTTCCTGACCCTGATGCTGTCGCTGCAGGCCTCGTACGCGGCGCCGCTGATCCTGCTGGCGCAGAACCGGCAGGACGACCGCGACCGCGTCCAGTACGAGCAGGACCGGGCGCGCGGCGAGCGCAGCATCGCCGACACCGACTACCTCACCCGCGAGATCGCCGGGCTGCGGCTGGCCCTGAACGAGGTCGCCACCCGCGACTTCCTGCGTTCGGAGCTCCAGCAGATGCTCAAGGAGCTCGACGGTCACCGTGACGGGCATCGGGAGGGCCACCGGGACGGGCGGCGGCCCGGCGGGGACTACGCCTCCCGGGGCCTCTGAGCGGGCACCGCCGGGGTGTCGGCATCGCCGGCCAACCGCCCCAGGATGTCGCCGAAGCGGCGCAGCTCGCCCGGCCCCAACCGACTCACGACGCACTCCCGCACCGCGCGCCGGTAGGTGGGCGTGGCCTCCTCCAGCCGCGCGCGGCCCTCGGCGGTGAGGACGGCGAACAGGCCGCGAGCGTCGCTGGCGCAGGACTCCCGCTCCACGAGCCCGTCCCGTTGCAGCCGGTCGACCAGCCGGGTCAGCCCGCTGCGGGACAGCAGGACGCGGTCGGCCAGGTCGTTCATGCGCAGCCGGCCGCCCGGCGACTCGCCGAGGTGCATCAGCACGTCGTAACAGCCGAGCGCGAGGTCGTGTCCGTCCAGCAGGTCGGTCTGCAGCCGGCGGGAGATCCGTGCCTGTGCGCGCAGCAGGGTCCGCCAGACCTCGAGCTCGGCCGGCGACAGGAGCGTGGACGCGGTCGTCACGGTCCGATCGTATTCCCCGGCGGCGCGTGAGCAGGGTAATCCGGGGCGGATTGGCGGACGACTCCGGAGAGTTCATACCATGGACGCCATGGCCTCCCCTGTGACGATCGATCAGGTGACCGCGGCACTCGCCACGGTGATCGATCCCGAGATCCGCAAGCCCATCACCGAGCTCGACATGGTCAAGAGTGTCGACATCGCGCCGGACGGCGCGGTGAGCGTGAGCGTCTACCTGACCGTGGCCGGCTGTCCGATGCGCGACAAGATCACCAATGACACCACCGAGGCCGTCGCCAAGGTCGCCGGCGTGACGTCCGTGCGGGTCGAGCTGGACGTGATGAGCGACGAGCAGCGCAAGGCGCTGCGCGAGAAGCTGCGTCCGGGCGAGTCCGCCAAGGAGATCCCGTTCGCCCAGCCCAGCTCGCTCACCAAGGTGTACGCGGTGGCGAGCGGCAAGGGCGGGGTCGGCAAGTCCTCCGTCACCGTCAACCTGGCCGCCGCGCTGGCCACCATGGGCCGCAAGGTGGGCGTGGTCGACGCCGACATCTACGGGCACTCGATCCCCCGGATGCTGGGTGTGGAGGGCCGCCCCACCAAGGTCGACGACATGATCATGCCGCCGTCGGCGCACGACGTGAAGGTGATCTCGGTCGGCATGTTCACCGCCGGCAACCAGCCGGTCGTGTGGCGCGGCCCCATGCTGCACCGCGCCCTCCAGCAGTTCCTCGCCGACGTCTACTGGGGCGACCTGGACATCCTGCTGATGGACCTGCCGCCCGGCACGGGCGACATCGCGATCTCGGTGGCCCAGCTCCTGCCGTCCGCGGAGATCCTGGTGGTCACCACCCCGCAGCAGGCCGCCGCCGAGGTGGCCGAACGGGCCGGCGCCATCGCCGCCCAGACCCATCAGCAGGTCGCCGGCGTGATCGAGAACATGTCGTACCTCGAGTGCGGCCACTGCGGCGAGCGCAACGAGATCTTCGGCTCCGGCGGCGGCCAGACCGTCGCCGACGCCCTCACCCAGACCCTCGGCGCCCGTGTCCCGCTCCTGGGCCAGGTCCCCATCGACGCCCGCCTCCGCGAGGGCGGCGACAACGGCGTCCCCCTCGTCCTGTCCGACCCCGACGCCACCGCCGCCAAGGAGCTGCGCACCATCGCCGACAGCCTGGCGGCCCGCTCCCGCGGCCTCCTGGGCCGCTCCCTGGGCATCAGCCCCACCCGCCGAGGCTGACCGGCCCCCACCCCGCCCCGACCGAACGAGCCCGACCGCCTCAGCGGCCGGGCTCGTCCCACGTCACACGGGTGTCGCCGCCCCGCTCCCGCGAGCGCCGATGGGCGCGTTTCACGGTGGGCGTGGGCCGGTCAGGTGGCCTCGGTGTCGAAGGGGGGGCGTTCGCCGTAGCCCAGGTCGTCGGGGCCGGCGCCCGCGAAGGCGGGCTCCAGGGGGTCGTCGCCGGGGCGGGGGGCGTAGTCGTCGTCGTCCTCCAGCAGGTGCTTGCGGACGAACGTCTTGGGGTTGAGGTCGGCGATGTCGAAGTCCTTGAACTCCGGGCCGAGGCCGTCCTGGAGGTCGCGCTTGGCATTGTTGGCCATCATCCGCAACTGCCGGAGCGTGCGGCCGGCCTGGCCCGCCACCTGGGGCAGCCGGTCGCCGAAGATGACCAGGGCCAGCACGACGAGCACCACCATCTCGCCGAGACCGACGTCGAACACCAGACCTCCACGTGCACCCGGGGGCCGGGCCTGCGCGGCCCGGCCCCCTCAGCGTAGCCGCAGCCCGGATCGTCCCGGACCGCGTCGGGTTGACGTCAGTTGGCCGCCGCGAGAACGACGTTCACGGTCTGCTCCCGGCCGCCGCGCTGGAAGGTCACCCGGATGGTGGTGCCGGGGGCCTTGCTCTGGATCGCGCCGGACAGGTCGACCCGGTCCTCGATCGGCTTGCCGTCGATCGCGGTGATCACGTCGCCGGGGCGCAGGCCCGCCTTCTCCGCCGGGCCGTCCTTGACCAGCGGCGGGATGCCGTTCTGCTCGCGCTCGGAGATCCGCACCCCGGGGCCGGGGAACAGCGCGTCCATGCCGATGCCGAGCAGGGTGCGCTTGGCGCTGCCGGTGTTGATGATCTCCTGCGCGACCCGCCGGCCGTGGTTGATCGGGATGGCGAAGCCCAGGCCGATGTTGCCGCCCTGTTCGCCCAGCCCGCCGCCGAGGGTGACGATCGCGGTGTTGATGCCGATCACCCGGCCCTTGCCGTCGACCAGCGGACCGCCGGAGTTGCCCGGGTTGATGGCCGCGTCGGTCTGGATGGCGGGGATCACCGAGGCGTCGCCGCCGCCGCCCTCGCTCCGGGTGGGGACGGCGCGGTTCAGCGCGCTGACGATGCCGGCGGTCACCGAGCCCTCCAGGCCCAGCGGCGAGCCGATGGCGATGACCGGGTCGCCGACCGCCAGGCTCTCGGAGTCGCCGATGGCCAGCGGGGGCAGGCTGTGCGCGGTGCGCGGCTTGAGCACCGCGATGTCGGAGGCCGGGTCGGTGCCCTGGATGTCGGCGGGGGTGGTCTTCTTGTCGTGGAAGACCACCTCGATCCGGCCGCCGCCCTGGGCGGCCGAGGCGACCACGTGGTTGTTGGTGATGATGTAGCCGCCCTGCACGATGAAGCCGGTGCCGCCGCTGCCCTCGTTGCCCGACTGGACCCGGATGGATACCACGCTGGGGGTGACCTTCTGGGCGATGCCGGCCACCGAGTCCGGCGGCCGGACCTTCACGGGGTTCTTGTCTCCGCCGCCGCTCAAGTCGACTCCCGCGGTCCCGCCGCCGTCGTCGTCGGCGGCCATCACGCCGATGCCCGCGCCGAGCGCGCCGGCCACCAGCGCCACGATCAGCGCCACCGCGGCCAGCACCCCGAGCGGGGGCGCGCCGCGGCGCGGGGTGGGCGGGGCACCCGGAACGGGGCTCCAGTTGGGACCGCCGCCGGGGCCACCGGGGCCACCGGGGCCGGCCGGACCCGCCGGGCCGCCGAAGCCCACCTGGTCGAGTGGCCCCGCGCCGGCGGGCGGCGGCGGCGCCGTGGACAGCGGCGGGCCGGACGGCGGCGGCGGGGGCGAGGAGTGCTGCGCGGGCGGCCAGCCGTACCGGCCGGCCTCGCGCGGGTCCTGGTTGTGGGGGACGAACCCGGGACGGGGACGGCCGTCCGGCGGGTACGGGGCCTGCGAGGGCTCCTGCCCGTACTGGGAGGGCTCCTGGTAGGGCGGCGGCTGCTCGTGACCGGCCGCCTGACCGTAGGCACCCGCGGGCGCCTCGCGGTAGGGCGGCGGCGGCTGGCCGTACGCCTCGTACTGCTGGGGCCGCCCCTGCGGCCGGGACGGGGTGTCGCCCTCGTAGGCCGCGGCGGGCATCTCCATCACCGCGGGCGGCGAGGACACCAGCAGCTTGTCGCCCGGCACGTTCCCCGCCCGCTCCTCGTCGTCGGAGGCTCCCGGGGCGTCGGGGGGCGCGAAGCCGGCGTCCTGCGGAACGTCGTCCCGGGGCAGATCCTGGGGAAGGTCGTCCTGGGGAAGGTCCTCGGGGAGGTCGTCCTGAGGAAGGTCCCGGGGCAGGTCGTGCCGCTCGTCACCGGACGCGGACGCGGGCGCGGGCTCGTCGGAGTCGTCGACCGGCCCGCCGGCCACCTGCTCGATGTCGGCGACGGTCTTCGGCGCGGCGCCGGGGCCCTCGTCCTGCTGTCCGGCGGCGGAGCCGGGGACGATGTGCTCGTCCTCGCGCGGCGGATCGTCGACAGACCTGCGGCTGTCTTCCGTCATGTGCGCCATCTCTCCTAGCGGGCAGAGTTCTCGTCAGTCCAGGGTCATCGTGCCCATCGGGACATGTGATGAGCATAAGACCCGATCAGTTCCACGGATTCGCCCATGTCCCGATTCGGGAGGCCCCGCGCCGCAGGCGTCCCCAGAAACCGGTGTCGCCATGCGGCAGTGCCGACACCACTCCGTCGGCGGTGACCTGAGGGGCGTCGGTCAGAACCGTATAAACATAGCCATCACCCGCCCACAGGGCCCAGCGTCCGCGGGATTCGCGGCGGAAGACCGGACGCCCGGCGGAGACCGTCCGACGCCATCCGGCCAGTCGCCGGACGTTCAACCGGCCGCGCTGGACGAACACCGACACCGCCGCCAGGCCGTCGGAGTAGCTCAGATGCACCGGCCCGCCGGCGGGACCGGAAAGCCGCACGTTCACCAGCGAGAGGCCGCCCGGCAGGGCGCGGGGCAGCCGCCAGCCGCGCTCCCGCAGGGCCCCGATCTCGGCGGCGGCCAGCGACCGCCAGGGCGCGGCGACGGCGGAGGGGGCCGACATCGGGATCCGGGGCGCGCTGATCCGCAGCTCGGAGAAACCGGCGGCGCTGACCACGGTGCCGCCGTCGTCGATCAGCTCGCGGTGCAGCATCAGGCCGGTCTCGGCGTCGATCCAGAACCGTCCGGCGGCGCTGCCGTCCCCCCGGCGCGCCTCCACGACCCGGGCGCGGCGACCGCAGACGGTGCCGTCGTCGGCCCGAACGACCGCGTAGTTACGGGTCAGCAGGGCCAGCATGCCGGGGGTGAAGCCGGACAGCGTGCCACCGGGCGCGACGGCGGCCGCCGGGAACGCCTCGGGGGCCGCGGGCGTGCTGGGCGCCACGCCGGCGACGGACGTGCCCCGCGTGGCGGCGCCGGGGCTCCCGCCGGTCGAGTGCGCGACCTTGACCACGGTCCGGGCCGGGCCGCCGGTGGTCAGCATGGTCCGCACCTGCGTGCCCTGGTACGGGGTGCGACGGGCGGCCGCGGCGGTGTCGCGCAGCAGTTCGAGGGCCTCGGGGTCGCTGTCGGCCCGGCGGATCGCGCAGGCGTCCCCGGCCAGCGCCCACGCGATGAACACCGCGGTGGCGAGGCCGCCCACGACCCAGGTGCCCCGTCTGCCGAGCGGGACCGGGGGCGCGGGTTCGAACCCCTGGGTCACGGTCGTGCCGGGACGGGCGAGGTCTCCGTGAGAGGGATCACGCCATTCGTCAGCGCGTGCTCGGCCTCCATCCGGTCGAACGCCGGGACGACCGACGGGCCCTGATCGGCCCGCCCGCCGGCGACGTACGAGGTGGTGCCGAGTCCGAGGACCATGGCGGCCGCGCCGGCGGCCAGATAACGGCGTGGAATGCGACGCCGGGCCGCCATCGCGGCGCCGGCGCGGGGCGACGGGCGGTTGTCGTACGGCCGGGGGGTGAGGGGACGCGCGGGGCCCAGCGGACGTCGGCCCGGCGGCGGGGCGACGGCGGCCCCGGGCCTGCGCCGCGGCGCGCCGGACGGCTCCCGCCACTCCGGTACGCCGGGACCGGGCGGTCGCGGCCCCCCGAAGCGTTCGGAGGACTCGGACTTCTCGGAGGAGCCGGGCGGCTCGCCCAAGGCGACCAGGCGCTTGAGGAAGTCGGCGTCGGGCACGTCGGGGGCCGCGGGACGCGGGGGCGTGGACAACCCGCGCAATCGGCTCTTGAGCCGGCGCAGCGTGTCGGCCTCCTCCCGGCACGTGCGGCAGCCGGCGAGATGGGCGAGCGCGCGATCGCGCTCGTCATGATCCAACTCGTCGTCGACCAGTGCGGTCAGACGCTCCCCCAGACAAGTCACGCGTAGTCCTCCACTACGTGTCCCTCAGCCTCAGCGGCTCTCGGCCGCCGCCATGCGGCGCGGCGCGCGGTGCTCCAGGGCCGCCCGCAGTTGCGCACGCCCCCGATGGATGCGGCTGCGCACGGTGCCGAGCTTGACGCCCAGCGTGGCGGCGATCTCCTCGTAGGAGAGACCCTCGATGTCGCACAGGACCACGGCGGCACGGTATTCGGGCGCCAGCGCGTCCAGCGCCGACTGCACGTCGGCGTCGAAGTTGCGGTCGTCGAACGCCTGGGCCGGGGTCGGCTCACGGCCGTGCAGCCGTTCGGCGGCGTCGTCGGCCAGCCCCTCGAACCTGATGCGCTGCCTGCGGCGCGCCATGTCGAGGAACAGGTTGGTGGTGATGCGGTGCAGCCAGCCCTCGAAGGTGCCCGGCGTGTAGTTCGACAGGGAGCGGAACACCCGGACGAAGACCTCCTGCGTGAGGTCCTCGGCGTCGTGGGGATTGCCGGTCAGCCGGTAGGCCAGCCGGTACACCCGGGCCGAGTGCTCGCGCACGACCTCGTCCCACGACGGCGGCTCCCAGTGGGCCTCCGGCGCGTGCTCGCGGTCACGGGCCGCGACTCCCCCCGTCAGCGAGAGTGCCGCCACGTTCATGGCCGCACCTCCAGCACTCCGCCACTCATGGCCGGGCTCCTCTCTTGCGACGAACATGCCGCGTCGAGGCGACAACGGTCACGCCTGGGCTGGGCGTTCTTGGACCGACTCTCCCTTTGAACGCCGTCGGCGTCCGGTTAGTTCCCCGTCCCGGGGCCGGTCTCCCCCGCCCGGGTCTCGGAACGCGAGTCTTCCTCCGGTCAGCGATAGGGTCGTTCCCAGCAGACCAGGGGCACAGAGGGAGGCAGCCATCGACGCGGTCAAGGCCACCCTGGCTTTCGTGGAGGAGTACCTCCCCGAGGACGAGGCGCTGCTCAACGCCCGGCGGCTCGGCGAGGAGGTCGGCGCGGTGCCGATCGGCCCGGCGGGCGGCGCCGCCCTGCGGTTCCTGACCGCGGTGCTGGACGCCCGCACGGTGGTCGAGATCGGCTCCGGATGCGGCGTCTCGGGCATCTGGATGCTGCGCGGGATGCGCTCGGACGGCGTGCTGACCAGTGTGGACCTCGAGGTGGCCAACCAGCGGCTGGCCAAGGACGCGTACGCGGCGGCGGGCTTCAGCCCCTCCCGCACCCGCATGATCGTCGGGCGTGCCCTGGACGTGCTGCCCCGGCTCACCGACGGGGCCTACGACATGGTGTTCTGCGACGCCGCCAAGCAGGAGTACCCCGAGTACCTGACGGCGGCGCTGCGGTTGTTGCGGCCTGGTGGCGTGGTCGCGTTCGACAACGCGCTGTGGCACGACCGCGTCGCGGACCCGGCGCGGCGCGACCCGGAGACGCTGGCGATCCGCGAGGTCGGGCGGCTCATCCGCGACGACGACCGGCTGGTGCCGATGCTGCTGCCGGTCGGCGACGGGCTGCTCTGCGCCCTGAAGCGCGCCTGACCGGGTCCGGCCGGATGCTCGCGGTACGGCTGCGGCCGTCGTGGTACCAGGCGGGCCGGGTGGTGTCGCCGCTGATCGCCTTCGGGGCCTCGGCGGCGTTCGTCGTCGGAGGTCTGCGCGGCGGCGGCTGGGCCGCCGCCGGGTTCGTGATCCTGGGGGTGCTCGGCGGTGCGTTCTTCGGCGGCGGCGCGGTGCTGGCCGCCGGGGCGCTGCTGAGCCGCCGCCCGCTGCTGGAGGTGGACGACGAGGGCGTCCGCCGTCCCGCGCCCTGGCCCCGTCCCCGCCGCCGTGACCGGTTCCTGCCCTGGTCGGACGTCGCGGGCCTGTGCCTGATCAGCCGGAGCGTGGCGGCGCGCGGCAGTCGGGTGCGCGACCACCTGCTGTTCCTCTCGGATCCGGAGATCGTCGACCACGCCCGGACGGCGCCCCGTCCGCATCTCGTCGCGCTGGTCCTGGCCGATCTCCCGGGCGCCCGGCACGCGCCCTGGGTGCTGATCTCCGAACCCGACTGGGACGTCCCGTTGAAGGCGATCGTCGCCGAGGTCGCCCGTCACGACGTGGACGTCATCGACCGCCGACGCGCGTGAGGCCCCCGGCCCGGCTCAGTGCCGGCCGGTCAGCCAGGACAGCAGGAGGCGGGCGCCGTAGCCGGTGGCGCCCTTGGTGATCTCGGCGTCGTCGGAGGTCGAGCGGCCGGGCCCGGCGATGTCGAGATGGGCCCACGGGCGGTCCCCGACGAACTCGCGCAGGAACAGGGCCGCCATGATCGCGCCGCCGCCGAAGCCGCGCCGTTCGATGTTGGCCACGTCGGCGACGTCGGACTCGATCGCGACCCGGTAGTCCTCCACCAGGGGAAGCCGCCACACCGGCTCGCCGCAGCCGTCGCCCGCCTCGGCGAGGCCGGCGGCCAGCGCGTCGTCGGTGGCGAACAGCGCGCCGTACCGCAGGCCCAGCGCGACCTTGGCGGCCCCGGTGAGGGTGGCCATGTCGACCACGGCGTCGGGCTCCAGGACGGCGTCGGCGTACGCGAGCGCGTCGGCCAGGACGAGCCGCCCCTCGGCGTCGGTGTTGAGGACCTCCGAGGTGCGGCCCCCGTAGTGGGTGATGACGTCGCTGGGGCGCATGGCGGTGCCGGACGGCATGTTCTCGGCCGCCGCCACCAGCCCGGTGACCCGGACCCGTACGCCGAGGTCGCGCAGCGCCCCCATGACCGCCAGGACCACGCCGCCGGCGGCCATGTCGGTCTTCATCGTCTTCATGTTGTCGTTGGGCTTGAGCGACAGCCCGCCGCTGTCGAACGTGATGCCCTTGCCGACCAGCACCAGGTGGCGCTCCGCGCCGCCGTCGGGCTCGTAGGTCAGCTCGATCAGCCGGGGCGGGCGCACCGACCCGGACCCGACCGCGATCAGCCCGCCGAAGCCCTCGTCGCGGAGCGCCCGCTCGTCGCGGACCCGGACCCGCAGGCCCGCGCGCGCGGCGATCTCGGCGGCCCGCTCGGCCAGCCAGGCCGGGGTCTTGTCGGTGGAGGGGGTGTTGGCCAGGTCGCGGGCCAGCGCGGTCGCGGAGGCGATCGTCGCACCGCGTTCGACCGCCGCGGCGGCGGCGGGGTCGGCGGTGAGCACCGTGAGGGCGCCGACCGAGCGCTTGCGCGGGGCCTCGCCGATCCAGAACTCGTACGAGGCCAGCAGCGCGCCCTCGGCGAACGCGGCGAGGTCACCGCCCTCGGGGGCGGCCACGACCAGGCCCCGCCGTCCCTTGGCGCGGCGGGCCACCGTGGCGCCCGCCTTGCGGAGCGCGCTCGCGGAGCCGTCGCCGACCCCGTACAGCAGCAGCTCGGCGGGGCGGTCGCCGAGGGTGAGCGGGCAGGCGACGACCTCTCCGGCCTCGCCCTTGGCGTCGTGGAACGCCAGCAGAGCGGCCAGGTCCACGGGGGCCGTGACACCCAGGGCGGCGGGGTCGACCTCGGGGCCCGGGCGGACGGGCAGGGCCAGCAGCTCGGCCCCCTCGGTGAGCGCGGCCGTGCCCGGCGTGCCGGTCGCGGTGCTGATCCGGGTGTGGATCGGCATCTGGTCCCCCTATGTGCCGCCGAAGTGCGGTGCCATGGCGGTGGAGGCCCCGGCGCAGCCGGGACCGCCACCGCGAAACCGATGGAACGTGAGGTTGTGTCAGCCGACGACGTTCTTGAGAGCGTCGCCCAACTCGCTGGCCTCTTCGGCGGAGAGCTCGACGACGAGGCGTCCGCCACCCTCCAGCGGGACGCGCATCACGATGCCACGCCCCTCCTTGGTCACTTCGAGCGGACCGTCACCCGTCCGCGGCTTCATCGCCGCCATGCGTGCATCCCCTTCCTGCCTAGGGCCGCGTGCCGGACACCTTTGGCCGCGTGGCCGCCGTTCGCATCCGCATCATCCGTAGTAGTCATTATCTCGTCTTCCGGGCGCGAAGTGGTAACGATCAGCATCCAGATCCCCCGAGACGCCGCCTCACGCCCTGTTCTACCTGGTCATCGGGCATCGAGACGACGGGACGGGCCCACTGGGTGGGGCTGTCCCCACCACGGTTCTGCGGGCCGCGCCAATGACTCCCGAGCCCCCGCGGGCTTGGCTGAGCACATGACTCTGATGGACCTCCGGCCCGGGCCGGCGCGAGTGGAACATGTGGCCGAGACCACCGGCCTGGTGAAGGCCCACGGCGCGGTGGAGGCGCTGCGCGGCGTCTCGATCGGGTTCGCCCGGGGCGAGTTCACCGCGATCCTGGGCCCCCCGGGTTCGGGCAAGTCGACGCTGCTGCACTGCATGGCCGGACTGGAGCCCGTCACGTCGGGCCGGGTGGTGATCGCCGGAACGGACGTCACCCGGCTGTCGGCGGGGCGGCTGGCCAAGCTGCGGCGCGACCGGCTGGGGTTCGTGTTCCGGGAGTTCAACCTGTTGCCGCTGTTGACGGTCGAGGAGAACATCCGGCTGACCGGCCGGCTGGCGTCCCGACGGATCGACGAGGAGTGGTTCGCCACCCTGGTCGACGCACTGGGCCTGCGCGAACGGCTGGGGCAACGGCCCGCCGACCTGTCGGACGGCCGCCGGCAGCGGGTGGCGATGGCCCGCGCGCTGGTGAACCGGCCCGAGGTGGTGCTCGCCGACGAGCCGACCGGCGACCTGGACGCCGTCTCCGGTCGCGAGGTGCTGAGCTTCCTGCGGGGCGCGGTGGACGCGTACGGCCAGACTGTGGTGATGGTCACGCAAGACCCGACGGTCGCCTCGTACGCGGACAGGATCCTGCACCTCAACGACGGACGACTCGTCGACGAGCCCGCCGGCGCCCCGATGAGCCTGTTCCCGGAGCGCCTGAGCGCCTGAGCGTTCGCGCCCGGGGCGACCACACTGGACCCATGGCGCTCGGCGGGGCTTTCGGCAGACTCTGGACGGCCGGCACGATCTCGGGCCTGGGCGACGGGGTCACGCAGATCGCCGGGGCCCTCCTGGCCGTATCCCTGACCCGCGACCCGATCTCGGTCTCCGGGGTCATGGTCGCCCAACTGCTGCCCTGGCTGCTGTTCGGCCTGCCCGGCGGAGTGCTGGTGGACCGGCTGGACCGGCGGCGGCTGATGATCGCCGCCTGCGTGGTGCGGGTCGCCGCGCTCGCGCCGCTGGGGCTCGCCGTGGCGGCGGACCGGGCGTCGCTGCCCCTGCTGTACGGGGTGTTCTTCCTGGTGGGCTGTGCGGGTCTGCTGTTCGACGGGGCGTCCGCCACCGCCGTGCCCGCGCTGGTCGCGCCGGAACGGCTGGAGCAGGCCAACGGGCGGCTGCAGGCCACCAAGGTGGTCTGCGAGCAGCTCGTCTCCCGACCGTTGGGCGGAGGGCTGTTCGTGCTCGCCGCCTGGGCACCGTTCGTCGTCGACGCCGGCGCCCTCTTGTCGGTCATCGCGCTGGTGCTGACGCTGCCGGCCCTCGACCGGACGTCCGATACGGCGGCACGGCCGGTGGGCCTGCGGACGGCCATCGCGGACGGGGCCCGGTGGCTGCGCGACCATCGGCTGCTGCGCACCGTCACGCTGACCGTGGGGCTGTCCAACGTGGGCCTGGGCTCGGTGTTCTCGGTCATGGTCCTGGTGGCGCACGAACGGCTCGGCCTCGGTGCGGTCGGCTATGGGCTGCTGCTGGCCACGGCGGCCGTGGGGGGTGTCGCCGGTGGGATGCTGACCGGCCGGATCGTGGCGGCGCTCGGTCCCGGCACCACGCTGCGCCTCGGGTTGCTGCTCGAGATGGCCGCCTACGCGGGGTTGGCGTCGACTCGTGACGTGCTGGTGGCGGTGTTGATCCTGCTGCCGTTCACCGCTCATCTGGCGGTGTTCTCCGCCGTCGGGGCCTCGCTGCGGCAGACGCTCGTGCCGGCGGATCTGCTCGGCCGGGTCCATGCCGCCTACCGGCTCGTGGGCACGGCCGGCATGTTCCTCGGCGCGGTGCTCGGTGGTCTGTTGGCCGAGCGGTTCGGGTTGGCCGCGCCGTTCTGGCTGGGGCTGGGCTGCGCGGCCGTGTTCACCACCGGAGCGTGGCGGAGGCTGAACGACCGGGACATTCGCGCCGCCCGGGAGGGTGTGGGCGGCTAGGGGCGGAGGGCGTCGTACGCGCCTCGGCGGTGGCAGCCGGTGAGGTGGTCGTCGACGAGGCCGCACGCCTGCATCAGGGCGTATGCCGTGGTGGGGCCGACGAACTTGAAGCCGTTCTTCTTCAGCTCCTTGGACAGCGCCGTGGAGCCCGGGGTCGAGGCGGGCACGTCCGCGACGGTCACGGGGGCGGGAGCGTCGTGGTCGGCGTGGCGCCAGACCAGTGCGGCGAGGCCGTCGGGCAGGTCGAGGAAGGCGCGCGCGTTGGCGATCGTCGCCTCGATCTTGGCCCGGTTGCGGACGATGGCGGGGTCGGCGAGCAGGCGGGCGACGTCGTCGGGGCCGTAGCCGGCGACCTCGGCGGCGTCGAACCCCGCGAAGGCCGAGCGGAAGCCCTCCCGCTTGCGCAGGATGGTGATCCACGACAGGCCCGACTGGAACGCCTCCAGGCACAGGCGCTCGTAGAGGCCCTGGTCGTCGGTGACCGGGCGGCCCCACTCCTCGTCGTGGTAGGCGATGTAGTCGGGCGCCGACAACCCCCAGGGGCAGCGGGCGAGGCCGTCGAGGCCCATGACGGGACCGCTCAACGTCACCCTCCGGCCAGCCGGACCAGCCGGCGCAGGCCCAGTCTCATGAACCACCGGGTGAGCGGCCCGACCACCACCCAGCCGGCCCGGCCCAGCGGGCCCAGCGGCAGGTCGAGGCGTTCGGCCCACACCACGGTGCTGCCGCCGCCGGGCAGCGGGCCGGTCTCGAACCACGCCTCGCCGCGCACCACCCGTCCGGTGTGCCGGACGGCCACCCGACGACCCGGCAGCCACTCGGTGATCACCATGGTGTCGAGGAAGCCGACAGGGCCGACACCCGTCCGGCCCTCGAGGGTGGCGCCCACCCCGTGGCCGCCCTCGGCGCGGGTGAACGGCATCCACTCCGCGTGCCGGGGCCAGTCGGTCAGCACCGCGAAGACGCGGTCGGCCGGGGCGTGGGAGGAGACGTCCGCGCTGACGGCCACCTGGCTCATCCGGCCCCCCGGCTCTCGGCCCCGGAGGCGTCGGCGCGCCCGTCGACCGGGCCGTCGGTGAACTCGTCGACGTACTCGTCGTCGGCGGCCTCGTCCCAGGGGGTGGCGTCCGCGTCATCCCAGACCGGGCCACCGTTGGCGGGTTCGTCGTGCCCGGAGCCCCGGTCGAGCCGTCGGTGCAGCTCGGCGACCTGGTCCTCCAGCGCGGCCACCCGGGCGTCGCGCTCGCTCAGCGCGTACGCGAGCCGGTGCAGGGCCTCGTCGGCGACGTCGGTCTGATAGCCCCACAGGCCGTGCGGCAGGTGGAGCAGCGCCACGTCGGGGCCGGTCAGCCGCCGTCCGGTCGGCATCTGGAGCGGGGGGTGGTCGGAGTGCGTCTCGCTCAGCTCCCCGCCACGGCCCATGGCGACGGCGACGACCCCCGCCAGGACGGCCACCCCGGCCACCACGCAGGCCACGAGCACGGTACGGCTCCCCTCTGTCCGGGTCTCCCACCTCGATCGTGCCACGATCCAGGCATGGCTTGGCAGCGCCGTCACAGCTTATGCGCCGCCGCGCCGCCGCCGGAGCGGACCGTTGACCGGCGAACGGGCCGAGAGCCGACGAAGGGCGGGCCCGCGATCACGGCGGGCCCGCCCTCGGTCTGCGCGACTAGCGCTTGATGTGGTGCCAGGGGCCGGTGATCGCGAAGGTCACGCCCGGGCTCTGGCGGTTGGCGAACAGCACGCGGCCGTCCGGGGAGAAGGTCACCCCGGCGAATTCGCTCTCGTTGAGCGCGTTCTTGGCGAAGGAGAAGGTCTTGCCCTGCTTGGTGGTGCCGATGAGGAACTGCTCACCGTCGCCGTCCTCGGCGAGGATCACGCCGCCGCCGTACGGGGAGACGGTGATGTTGTCCGGACCGTCGTACCTGCCGCCCGGCTTGAACAGCAGCTCCAACTCCAGCATCCGGCTGCGCGGGTGGTAACGCCAGACCTGCCCGGCGTGGTCGCCGGCGGCGCCGGAGCCCCGCTCGGCGTAGCTGGCCACGAAGTACGCCGAGTTGCGGCCCCACCAGGCGCCCTCGAGCTTCTGGCTGCGGGTGACCTGCTCGTCCTCGAACTGCTTGCGGATGGAGGTGGTCTTGGCCTCCGGGTCGCCCACGGGCACCCACGTCACCCGGAACCTGGCGCCGACCTCGTCCACGGCGGCCAGGTCGGGGACGCCCGGGACGAGCATGGCCTGCAGCTCGCCGCCGGCCTGGTAGCAGTGGTAGCCGCCCCGGTGGCTCCGCGGCAGGAAGCGGTAGAACAGCCCGAACGGGCCCCCGGCGTCCTCGGTGAGGTACAGGGTGTTGGTGAGGGGGTCGACGGCGACGGCCTCGTGGGCGAACCGGCCCAGCGGCTTGATCGGCTCGGGCTCGGTGCGCCGGCCGGTCGGGTCGACCTCGAAGACCCAGCCGTGGCTCTTGGTCTCGCCGGTGAAGCCTTCGGTCTCCTCGCAGGTCAGCCAGGTGCCCCACGGGGTGGCGCCGCCGGCGCAGTTGACCGCCGTGCCGGCGAGGCTGATCTCCTGGCCGAGCAGCCGACCGTGCCGGTCGACCTCGAGCGTGGTGGTGCCCCCGTACGCCGCCGGGTCGTACACCAGGGCGGCGGGCGCGACCGGCTTGACGCCGCTGCTGCGCTGCTCGTGGTTGCGGACGAGCCGCAGCGAGCCCGGGTGGCCGCCCCGGAAGGTGGCCATGCCGTCGTGCTTACCGGGGACCCGAACGCCCGGCGCGATGGTCTCGCCCTCGGCCGACAGGGCGGTGTACGAGAAGCCCTCGGGCAGGTCGAGGACGCCCTTGGGGTCGGGGATCAGCGGTCCGTAGCCGTGGGCCTCACCGGTGGCGGCGCCGGCCTCGGTCTGGAAGACGGTGTCCAGGCTGCCGGCGAGGGCGATGGACAGCGCACCGGCGGTCCCGCCCTTCATGACGCCGCGGCGAGAGACGGACATATGCGCTCCTTTGTGCATGACGTTCGATCATGCGGAGCGTTTCGGTCACCCGTGAACCCCTGGTGAACGGGCCCCGTACCGGTGATGATCGTCCCTGTTCAGGGACATGACGCGGGTTTAGGGCTCGGCCTCGGCGTAGTCCTCGGCGGTGGGCTCGATGCGGACGGGGCGGCCCTCCAGGAGGTCGAACGCCTCCTCCACCGAGCCGGTCCAGCCGACGGCGTCGAAGATCTTGGGACGGGCGAAGCCCTGGTCGGCGAGGTTCGTCATCAGGTCGCGCAGCGGGTCGTAGACGCCGGTCGGGTCGAGGATGACCAGCGGCTTGTCGTGCATGCCCAGGACCCGCGCCGTCCAGATCTCGAACAGCTCCTCCAGCGTGCCGATGCCGCCGGGCAGGACCAGGAACGCGTCCGAGCGCCGGTCCATCTCCGCCTTGCGGGAGCGCATGTCGGAGGTGACGATCAGCTCGTCGTTGTCCTCGTCGGAGATCTCCACGCTGACCAGGGCCTGTGGGATCACCCCGATGGTGCGGGCGCCGCCGGCGCGGGCGGCCCGGGCCACCGCGCCCATGCAGGAGACCTGGGCGCCGCCGCTGACCAGGGTGTGGCCGCGGCGGGCCAGCTCGGCCCCGGCCTCGGCGGCCAGCTCGACGTGGTGGGGATCGATCCGGCTGCTGGAGGCGCAGAACACGCAGACGGCCAGGCCCATCAGGCGCCGACCTCGTTCACGGCGGACATCCCACCACCTTAGCCGCGCGCCCTTGACCCGGGCCATCGGGGCGTTCGCCGCGCGCGGAGACCGGCGGTTCAGCGTCCCGGGCGGCGGCCTCGGCGGGGTTGCTGCGACCCGGCGGCCGGGATCGTGACGCCCTCGGGGACGAGCGGGTCGGGGGCGACGGCGAGGGCCGAGGCCTCGGCCGCCTCGCGCTCGTCGCCGAGCCCGACCAGCAGGTTGACCGCGTGGGGGGCCAGCACGTGGACGACGCCGTGGCCCTCGTGGCCGAACACGCCGGCCAGCTCCAGGAACACGAAGCCGTGGATCATGCTCCAGAACTGGCCCGCGACGCCGATGACGTCGTCGTCCCGCATCCGGCCGACCGCCATGGCCCGCCGTACCGCCTCGACGAGGGGCAGGAAGGTGGCGTTGACGTCGTCCAGGACGCTGGGGGTGCCCTCGGCGATGATGTCGTGCGAGATCACCACGCCGGTCCCCGGGGCGGTGACGCCGGACATGAAGCGGTACCGCTGCGGGTTGGTCAGCGCGTTCTCGCGGTAGGTGAGGCCGAGCGCCAGCAGGTCGGCCACCGGGTCGTCGGTCAGCGGCACGGCCCGCAGCCGCTCGCCGAAGAGGACGAACGACTCGCGGATCAGCGCCTGGTAGAAGCCGGCCATCCCGCCGAAGTGGGTGTAGACGACCTGGGTGGACGCTCCGATCTCCGACGCGAGCTTGCGGGCGTTCAACGCCTCCGGGCCGTCCTGCTCGAGCAGGCGGATGCCCGCCTCGAGCAGTCGTTCCCGCGGGCCTTCCCCTGGACCAATCGCCACGACAATGTTATACCCCGTTGTCGCGCCCGCCTTCGCCGCGACGCACGTTCCCGCTACCGTTCGGGGTGCGCGAATGCGCCGGAACCGGGTCTTCAGGGAGAATACGCATGCGCTACACGACGCTGACCGCGACGGTGCTGTCGGTGCTCGCCGTGACGACGGCCTGCTCCTCCACCGAGAACTCCGCGCTCCGGCAGATCCAGCCCAACACGACCGTCTACATCGACGGCTACAACCAGGCGGGCGACGAGGGCGACCGGGCCCTCGTCGAGCAGAAGCCCTCGGGCATGTGGGTCGTCCCCATCGACGCCCCCTTCCGCGCCAGCCGTGTCGGCGGCTTCACCGTCCGGGTGACGCTGGACCCCCGACGGGGCTTCGTCGTCACCGACCTGGGCGGCATCGTGGTCGGCAGGGACCACGACAACTGTTTGGAGGCCGGCGAGACCTACGCGTTCCTCGACGTGCCGGCCACCGGTCTCCGCTGGGAGACGCCGAAGGGCGGCTCCGGCGGCGACAACGACGACTGCCAGGTCATCCCGACCGACTGACCCGCCCCGAGCCGTTTCAGCAGGTCTTGCGGTACGGCAGCGACGGAACGTGCGTCCTCCAGTCCGCCGGGGGCAGCGGGCCCAGACGCCGGCAGAGGTCCGCGCGGATCGCGGCCGGGTCGATGAGGTGCGTGCGGAGCCTGCCCTTGTCGTCGAGGCTCAGGACGTGGGAGCCGTCACGGGTGAAGACGACGGCCCTGGCCCCGTAGTACTCGCCGGCGTCCTTCTCGGCGACGTGGTGGCCGGTGAGGTGCAGGCCGAGGGCGCGTTTGCGCCGGATGTCCCACAGGCGGATCCGTCCGTAGCCGTCGGAGGCGGCGACCAGGCCGTCCTCGGAGAACGCCATGGCGCCCTCGGGGGGCGAGCCGAGCCAGGCGGTGGCGGTCGGGCGCAGGCTCCGGGAGTCCCAGAACTCGACGGTGCGCTCCCGGGCGGCGGCGATCAGGCCGCGGGGGTCGATCGCCCGCGCCGAGTCGAGGCCGGCCGGCGGCACCAGGCGCTTGCCCGTCGCGACGTCCACGACGCCCTGGTCGACGGACGAGACGACGGTGCGGCTGTCCGGGCTGAAGAGGATCTGCGGGTCGCCATAGATGCTGAACCCGGCGCCCAGCTCGCTCGGCGTGGCGGTCTGCCCTGTGGACGTGGCCCGGCGGGTGCCCGTCCGGACGTCCCACAGGTCGAGGACGGTGGGCGCGTCGTCGTAGGTGAGCGTCGCCAGCGTGCGGCCGTCCGGGGAGAAGGCGACCGGCTGTTCAGTGACCAGGCGCTTGTTCGTCGTGAGGGTCAGCGTCTTGGCCTTCGCGGGCACGTCCCACAGCTCGATGCGGCCGTCGCGGCGGATGTCGGCGAGCAGGCGTCCGTCCCGGGAGAGCACGTAGTTGCCGTCGCTCGACGCCGAGGGGATGGGCAGCGAGCCGCGCATGACCCTCTTGACCGGGTCCCAGACGTCCAGCGTCTGCGCGGTCTGGACGACGAGGGTGGAGCCGTCGCCGCTGAGCGCCGCCGCGTCGACGAAGGGGGCCGGACGGCCGAGGCGTGCCGTGTCGTGGATCGTGCGCAGGGAGATGTCGTTCACCTGGTCCCGGGAGTCCACGCAGCGCAGGGTGCGACCGCCGGGGCCGAAGGCGTCGTTGTAGCAGTCCTCGATGTTGTAGCGGAACACCGGTACGTCATGGGCGGAGGTGGGGTCCCAGATCGTGCCGCCGACCCTGACGTACCTGCTGTCGGGGGTGAAGTCGAGCGAGCCGTAGCGCTTCACCGTCGGGATCGTGCGGGTCACCGTGGTCCCCTCGCCGAGGAGGACGACCCGCAAGGTCCGCTCGCCCTGCCGGACGGCGAGCGCGTCGCCCTTCGCGCTGACGGCGAGGTCTTCGATGTCCTCCTTGCCGAGCCGGAGTCCCTCGACGCGGATCTCCTTCCTCGTCTCGAGGTCCCAGACCTCCAGCTCGGCCCCGCGGGAGCCGATCAGACTCTTGCCGGTCATGACCGCCGCGGTGAAGTGGTACGGGCGTTCGAAGACGACCTTCGCCGTGGCCGTGTCGCGCACCAGGGTCCGCTTGTTCTGGATCGACAGGACCCGGGTGCCGTCGGGGTTGAGCGCGACGTACGGTTCGGGGACCTTGAACGTCACGGGGCGCGGTCGCCCGGTCGCCACGTCGTGGATCTCGACCGTGCCGTCCTGGTGCAGCACCGAGATGACCTTGCCGTCGTCGCTCATCGACAGGCCCGGCTGGAACCGCACGATCGGTGTGCCCGGGACCGTGAACTCGCGGACCACCCGGCGCGCGTCGAGGTCGACGATCTTGACGTTGCGGTCCTTGGCGTAGGCGAGCAGCCGCCCCTGGTCGGCGAAGGTCTTCCCCCACGACCCCTGGATCCCCGGCGGCGCGTAGCTGCCCTCCTCCCACTGGTGGTACAGCGTCACCAGCGCGTTGCGTGTGTCGAACGAGTCGGGGGCCAGGGCCCCCGCGACGACGGCCAGCCGCCGGGCGGTGAGCGGGTCGACGCGGCGCAGGCCGGTGGCGACGTCCGCGACCTGGGAGCTGATCGCCTCGTCGCGCTGCTGCGAGATGGCCTCGTTCTTGTCCGACAGGCTCCGGCTCTGCATCACCGAGGTGCCGGCCGTTCCGGTCGACAGGACCAGGAGGACGGCGAGCGCCACGCTCAGCAGGGTGCGGTTGCGGCCTCGCCGGCGGGCGGCGGTGATCGAGCCGTCGAGGTAGGCGCGTTCGAGGAGGTTCAGGGTGAGGTGCCGGCGTCCCGCGACGGCGCCGGTGATGGCCTCGTCCAGGGAGGTGCCGTGCAGGAGGTCGCCGGGCTTGCGGCCGTGGTCGTTCCAGCGTCGGGCGGCGTCGGCGAGCGTGTGGTGCGCCTCCAGGACGGGGCTCTCGTCGGCGGCCCAGGCGCGCAGCCGCGGCCAGGCGCGGACCAGCGCGGGACCGGCGAGCGAGAAGCGGCCGCCGTCGTGGACGAGGATCCCCGCCCCGATCAGGCCGGCGAGCACCCGGTTGAGCACCGCCTCGGACGTCTCGGAGTCCAGGAGGTCGGGGAAGGCGACGGCGCGGAACGAGCCGGGGGTGCTGCCGACCATCCGGAGCAGGACGCGCGGGACCGCCGCGCGGGCCTCGGGGTCGAGGTTCGCGTACGCCTGCTCGGCCGTCTCCGCGAGGGACGGGGCGATGCCGGCGGCCGGGAGCGCGGCGGCGGCGCTCTTCCCGGCCTCCAGCGGGGCGTTGCCGATGAGACCCTCGAGGAGCTCCCGGGCGGTGGGACGGCCGGCGGGGTCGCGGGAGAGGGCGCGTTCGACCAGCGTGAGCAGTGACGGGGGCACTGCGCCGAGGTCCGGCCGGGTGTTGAGCACCTGGTGGGCGATCGAGGGAAGGGTGTCGGCGTCGAACGGGGGCCGTCCCGTCGCGGCGTACAGCACGACCGTGCCCCAGGCCCAGATGTCGACGGCCGCCGTGGCGGGCCGCCCCTGGAACACCTCGGGCGCCATCCAGCGGGGGGTGCCCTTCATCGCGGTCGCGCTGCGGGACATCTCCTCGGTGCGGGCGATGCCGAAGTCGATGACCCGCGGCCCGTCGGGGCCGAGCAGGACGTTGGCCGGCTTCAGGTCGCGGTGCACGACCCCGGCCTGATGGATGGAGGCCAGCGCGGTCGCGATGCCGATGGCGAGACGGAACAGCTCGTCGGGGCCGTAGGGCCCGTGGTGCTCCACCCAGGACTGCAGGTTGGGACCGGGGACGTACTCGCTGACCAGGTACGGCGGCACGTGGTCGAGGTCGGTCTCGATCACCCGGGCGGTGCAGAACGACGCGACCCTGCCGAGCGCGGCGACCTCCTTGCTCAACTGGTCGCGGTAGACGTCGTTGATCGCGTCGACGTGCAGTGCCTTGACGGCGACGCGCGTGCCGGCGGCGTCGTAGCCCTCGTAGACGACGCCCTGACCGCCGGCCCCGAGCCGGCCGGCGAGCCAGTAGGAACCGAGGTGCCGGGGATCGGTGGACTGCAGCGGTGCGGCCACGGTGATGCCTCGTCTCTGGCGGAGTCATGATCAGAGAGCAGGGAGACAATACCGTCTTTTTGAGCCGGGGGGTCAGCCGGGCCCGGTCCCGGGGCCGAACGCGCCGCGGTTCCAGAGGAGGCGGACGTGGTCGATCACCTTGGGGCCCACCGCGCGCAGGCCCTCGCGGTCGTTCTCCGCGACCGGGGCCGTGATGAGGGCGATGATCGCGGCGGTGACCATGCGGCACGCCAGCAGGCCCACCTCGTCGGTGACGCCCAGGATGTCGGCGTGGACCTCGGCCATGGCCTGGTGGAAGTCGTTGCGGTGGGCGACGGCCCGCGGGCCTGCGGCATAGGTCTCGACCAGGCAGAGACGGGTCGAGGGCCACTCCGCCTCGAGGGCGTCCAGATAGGCGGCGACACCCCGCTCATAGCGCTCCAGCGGGTCGGCGACCGCGCCGGACGAGCCGAGCGCCTCCGCGACCCGTTCGAGGAGCCGTCCGGCCGAGCCGTCCAGGGCGGCCATGAAGCAGTCGATCTTGGAGTCGAACAGCCGGTAGAAGCTCAGCCGCGACACCCCGGCGCGCTTGAGGACGTCCTCCACGGCGGTGCCGGCGTAGCCCTTCTCCGCCATGACCTCGGCCATCGCCTGACAGAGCCGCGCACGCTGCAGCCGGGCCACCTCTTCGGGCGGCAGCGCGTTCCGCCCCCGCGGCAACCGGCGCATCGTCGACATCCGTTCACCTTAGGACAGTCGTTCCGCGGTCCGATGATGAAGAAGTGAGCGTACGAGGACCTCACCCTCTCGCCTGGTTCAGCGAACCGACCCCGCAGGCGCGTGCGAGGGACCGGCCCGTCAAGTGACAGGAATGTTCGTCGCCCGACGGGTACATCCATGACGGCGAGACGACCATCGGTCAAACGGGGTGTGAGAGATGCCGGTCAACAGGCCGCAGATGCACGTGACCACGGCGGAGCCTCCGCGGGGCGAGAACGGCGAGGATCGGGTGGTGGTGCGGGCGGTCGGGGAGTTGGACCTGGCGACGGCGCCCCTGCTCCGAGGGCACCTGGCCCGCGTGCTGCTGACCCATCGCCGCCCTCGCGTGGTGCTGGATCTGGCCGACCTCACGTTCTGCGACTCCAGCGGCCTGAGCGTGCTGATCGAGGCCCACAAGCGGCTGCGGGCCGCCGCCGGGGGCCTGATCCTCTCCGGGGTGACCGGCCAGCCCGCGCTGCTGCTGGAGCGCACCGGCCTGAACCGGCTGTTCGTCCTCACCGACGGCACCGACGCGGGCGACACCGGCACCGTGGGGACGGACGCGGGCAGGCGTGCGGGCGCGGTGATGGCGAGCGCCCGGGCGCGCGTGCCGAACCCGTCGGGCTCTCCCCCGTCCGGGCTCACCTGGTCGGGCGTTCCGGGATCCCACCATGTCCGCACGCCGGCGGCGGGCACCTCACGGCGGTCGGGGCGCTGAACGCGGCGCTCCAGAACGGGTCAGCGACGTCGCGCGGCGCGCACCACCGGACGCCGCATCGCCCACCACCCGGCGGCCAGTACCGGGCCGAACGCCGCCGCGGCCACCGTCAGCAGGAGCACCGCCATCGGCCAGGTGCCCTGCAACAGGTACGCCACCGAGAGCATCCCGGTCCCGAGCGCCACCACCGCCGAGCCCATCACCGCGCCGGCCGCGACGCCGGCCACCATCACCCGCGCCACCACCCGGCCCCCGTCGGCCACCGAGCCCATCAGCGAACCCGCCGGCCCCGCCGGCAGGCCCGGCATCGAGCGCCGCCGCACGGCCGCCGCATGGCGACCCACCCACCTCCACCACACACCGCAACCACTCATGTACCAACTGTTACCCATCAGGGGTGGACGCGCACCCCGGCACACCCCATGGACTGCTGAAGAGGTCCCGTGTCATCTCCCGGGGTAGAGCCTTGCCGACCGGTCGTGACGGATCCGGGCGGTCGCGGCCGGGGCCACTGAGCGGCCCCGGTGGGGGGTTTGAGTAAGGTTGCCTGTTTTCGGTGACCGGTCGGAAGGCGTGGGGTGAGCGGCGGTGAGTGGGGAGGCCCAGCGGGCGGGGGGATCGGCGGTGCGGCGGTGGCTGCTCCAGGGACTGCAGCGACCCGGCCGTAAGGCGGGCCCCCATCCCGGAGGCGTCCCCGAGCACGAACAGGTGCCGCACCGGCAGCATCGCTGGTGGCAGGTGATGTGCCTCACCGGCGTCGACTACTTCTCGACGCTGGGCTATCAGCCCGGCATCGCCGCCCTGGCCGCCGGGGCGCTCAGCCCGATCGCGACGCTGGTGCTGGTCGCGTTGACGCTGTTCGGGGCGCTGCCGGTCTACCGATCGGTGGCGGGGCAGAGCCCCCACGGGCTGGGCTCGCTGTCGATGCTGGAGAACCTGCTGCCCGGCTGGCGCGGGAAGCTGCTCGTGCTGTTCCTGCTGGGCTTCGTCGCCACCGCGTTCATCGTCACGATCACCCTGTCGGCCGCCGACGCCACCGCGCACGTCCTGCACAACCCGTTCGTCCCGGCCGGGCTCGCGGGCTGGCAGGTGCCGGTCACGCTGCTGCTCATCGCGGCGCTCGGGGCGGTGTTCCTGGTCGGGTTCGCCGAGGCCATCTCGATCGCGGTCGTGCTCGTGGCGGTGTACCTGACGTTGAACGTCGTGGTGGTGGGCACGGCGATCGCCCAGGTCGTCGGCGATCCGGGGCTCGTCACCGACTGGCGGACCGTCCTGGAGGCCGACCACTCCAGCCCGTTGGCGATGATCGCCGTCTCGCTCTTCGTGATGCCGAAGCTGGCCCTGGGCCTGTCCGGGTTCGAGACCGGCGTGGCCGTGATGCCGCTGGTGAAGGGCGACGTGCGGGAACGGATCCGGGGCGCCCGCCGGCTGCTGACCACGGCGGCGGTCATCATGAGCGTGTTCCTCGTCACCTCCAGCTTCACGACGACCGTGCTGATCCCGGAGAAGGAGTTCGAGGAGGGCGGGCAGGCCAACGGGCGGGCGCTGGCGTACATCGCCCACGAGTACCTCGGCGACTGGTTCGGCACCGCCTACGACCTGTCCACGATCGCGATCCTGTGGTTCGCGGGCGCGTCGGCGATGGCCGGACTGATCAACATCGTGCCGCGCTATCTGCCCCGGTACGGCATGGCGCCGGACTGGACGCGGGCGACGCGGCCCATGGTCTTCATCTTCACCGGGGTCTCGTTCGCGATCACGGTGTTCTTCGGGGCCGAGGTCGAGGCGCAGGGCGGCGCGTACGCCACCGGCGTGCTCGCGCTGATCCTGTCGGCGGCGGTCGCCGCGACACTGGCGGCCTGGCGGCGGGGGCGACGCCGCGCGGCCGGCGCGTTCGGCCTCACCACCCTGGTGTTCACCTACGCCACGGTCGCCAACATCATCGAACGCCCCGACGGCCTGGTCATCTCGGTGCTGTTCTGCGTGGCGATCGTGGTGACCTCGCTGGTCTCCCGGGCGACGCGTTCGACCGAACTGCGCGTCACGAGCGTGACCCTGTGCGACGAGGCCCGCCGCTATCTGAGCGAGGTCGGCGACATCCGGTTCATCGCCAACGAGCCGGACCGTCGCGACCACCGCGAGTACGTCGACAAGGCGCGCGAGGCGTGGGAGCTGCATCGGCTGCGCAGCGACGAACGGCTGGTCTTCCTGGAGATCACCGTCACCGACGCCTCGCAGTTCGAGATCGAGCTGCGCGTGGAGGCCGAGGAACGTCACGGATACCGGATCATGACGGCCCGCAGCCCCAGCGTCTCCAACGCCATCGCCGCCATCCTGCTGGAGACCCGCGACCAGACGGGCCGGCTCCCCCACGTCTACTTCCACTGGGCGGAGGGCAACCCCGTGAAGGCCATGCTGCGCTACCTGATCTTCGGCGGCGGCGACGTGCCGCCGCTCACCCGCGAGATCCTCCGCCAGGCCGAGCCCGACGCCGCGCGACGCCCCCTGGTCCACGTCGGCTGAACGACCGAGGGCGCGCGGGGGACGTGTCCCCCACGCGCCCGGTCGGCTCCGCAGTGGTTACGGGAGCGGGTGGTCCTCGAACAGGGTCCACATCCGGTTGCGGAGATCGATGCCCTGGTCGCCCACGGGGAACTTATGGTCGAGCCCGCTGTACAACCGCCAGTACACCTGCGTGTTGTCGGGGCAGTTGAAGTGGTACGCCTCCGACACCCCGGTACCGGTCTCGGGGTACTGGGTGCCGGGGCACTCGTTGTTCTGGACCCACGCGGCGCGCTGGCCCTCCATCGCCCACTTCAACGGGTCGTTCACGCCCACCGACACCCCGACGGCGATCTTACGGGGCAGCGGAAGGCAGTCCAGGGTCATGAGCGGACCGGCGTGCGTCGCCACGGAGGCGAACTTGTCCGACTCGTCGCAGGCCAGGCGCGCGGCCATCTGCCCGCCGTTGGAGAAGCCGGCGGCGTGCACGCGCGCGGGGTTGACGCACCAGGTCGCCGCGATGTCGTCGACGACATCGCGGAGGTGGTCGACGTCCGCCGAGTCCTGGCCGAGCTTCCAGGACGGCGGGTAGTTCATTTCACTGCCGGTCGGATAGGCGACGATGAACTTCTTCTGCGCCGCGAACTGCGTCCATCCGGAATTGGTCTCGTGGTTCGCGCCCCCCTCACCGCCGCCGTGCAGCGCGAGCAGCAGCGGCACCTGACCGGTCAGTCCGGAGGGGACGTTGACGAGATATTGCCGGCCGCCGACGGTGCGCGGAACGGTCCCGTTCGTGGGTGTCAGAGTGCAGGCGGCGACCTGCGTCGTGGCCGGTCGGGCGGTCGTGGCCTGCGCCGACGCCATCGGCGCGACCACCGTTGCGATCATCGCCGCGCACAATGCGACGGCGGACATGAGTCGGGCGACCGACATGAAACCTCCTGGGTCCTCGGAACTTTCG
This sequence comes from Thermomonospora umbrina, assembly GCF_003386555.1. Taxonomy (GTDB): domain Bacteria; phylum Actinomycetota; class Actinomycetes; order Streptosporangiales; family Streptosporangiaceae; genus Thermomonospora; species Thermomonospora umbrina. The sequence continues at coordinate 1,518,773 of NZ_QTTT01000001.1, forward strand.
AAGCGCATGGATTGGGTGCGGACGGAAACAATCCGGTGGCTTGCCATTGAAGGTTCGACAAGGTCTCAGGAGGTTGAACCCCCCTGCTTTCGTCACGAGTATGTGATCTTCTCGACTGATCGTCAACCGGTGGGCGAAGTGCGGTGCATTACCTCGCCCCCGGGACTTCAGCGGGCGATGGCGGTGACCTCGACCTCGATCCGCCAGTCCGGCTGCGCCAGGGACGAGACCTCCAGCAGGGTGTCGGCCGGATACGGGCGGGACAGGAACTCCTCGCGGAGCCTGATGACGTCGTCGAGGTCGGCCGCCATGTCGGTGACGAAGATGCCGACCTTGACCACGTCGGACAGGTCGGCCCCCGCCTCGGCCAGCACCCGCGCGACGTTGGCGAACGCCTGCCGGCCCTGTGCGAGGAAGTCGTCGGAGACCGTCCGCCCCCGCTCGTCGATGCCGGCCTGGCCGGAGACGTAGATGACGTCGCCCGCCCGGATCGCCTGCGAGATGCGGTACGGCTCGTACCAGTCCGGGGTGGTGGCGATCCGCTCGAACCGGCCGGTGGTGCTGGACATGACGCCTCCATGTGCATGTACATACAATAGTTGCAGACGCAAGCAAATATTGCGCATGCATATACTTTTGTCAACCGCACGGAGGCAGGTGGCAGGGTGGATCCGCGGACGTGGGACCAGGTCCTCACGCTGTACGCGAGGGTCGAGCATGAGCTGGGCAGGCGGCTCCAGGGCCGGCACGCCCTCGGGCTGTCGGACTATCGGGCGCTCCGCCGGCTCGCCGAGGCCGACGACGGCGAGCTGCGCATGCAGGACCTCGCCGAACGCATCGGCCTCAACCAGAGCTCGGTCAGCCGACTGGCCGCCCGCCTGGAGTCGGCCGGACTCACCCGGCGCGACCTGTGTCCCGACGACCGCCGCGGCGTCTACCTCGTCATCACCGACCGAGGCCGCACGGTGCAGGAGGCGGCCTCCCACACCTACCGGGAGACCCTGGACACCACCCTCGACGAGGCCGCCGACTCCGACCTCGGCACCCTGATCGCCCGCCTCCGAGGCTGACCCCGACTCGGCGCGGCACCACGCCCCTCACCGGAGAGGCCCGGGATCTCTCCGAAGGCTCGCCCCGCGGCCGTACCCCCTTGGGCGGCGGCATCGGTTGTCGGGCGGGACCGCGCGGGGATTTCACGGACCGCGCCGGCACGGACACGTGGGCACCACGGCCCGTACTCTCGAACGGGCCGAGAACCCGCAGGTCAGGGGCGCCATCGGCGGCGGGGTGTGGAGTTCTCGTAGGGCTGGGGGTCGGGGTAGGTGAGCAGCTCGAGCGTGCCGCCCCACGGTGTCCGCGTGTACTGGAACCGGTTGCGGGGGCCTGATTCCGGGCCGGGGAGGGGGCGGGGCTCGTCCAGCAGTCGTCCGCCCGCTGCGGCGACCCGTTCGGCGGCGGCGTCGAGGTCGTCCACGTAGACCGCCAGATGCTGCCATCCCAGGTCGCAGGGCAGCGACGGCGCGTTCTGCCGAGGGCCGGCGAACTCCATCAACTCCAGGCCCGGCCCGTGGGGCAGGGCGAGCATCCGGACGGCCAGTTCCCGGGTCCCGGGGGGCACGCCCAAATGCCGTTCCGTGCCGGGGCCGCCGTTGGGCCCGTCGGCGCGCCGGAGGGTGTCGTACAGGACCTCGGCGTCCAGGGCCGCGCGGAAGAACTCGGTGGCGGCGTCGAGATCGGGAACGGTGACACCGACGTGGTCGATGCCGCGGACACCCTGCGGACGGCCCTCCATGCCCGATCGGTTCCCCCGGCCTCCATGATCACGCCGCGGGTGGTCGTACCCCGCCGAGAGGCTCGCCCTGCGGCGGGCCGAGACCACCCCGCGCGGGGACGGGCGTCGTCAGAGTGTGGGGGCGGCGGCCGGATGCTCGGGGGCGGGCAGCCACTCGAAGAGCACGATGGTGGCGTCGTCCTCGAGGTGTCGGTCGTGGTGGGCGAGGACGGCGTGGATGAGGCGGCGCAGCACCTCGTAGGCGGGTTCGCCGGCGGCGGTGGCGCGGATGATGAAGTCGGTGAAGCTGTCCAGACCGAACCTCTCCCCGTCGGGAGTGCGGGCCTCGGTGACACCGTCGGTGTAAAGCAGGACGCGGTCGCCCGGCTGGAGCCGGTAGTGCTGGATGCGCCGCCGGCGCCCCGTGAGCGAGCCCAGCCCCAACGGCGTCTCCGCGGGCCGTTCCAGGGCGCCGGTGACCACGCGTTGATCGCGGATGAGCAGCGGCACGGGGTGGCCGCAGTTGACCCAGGTCAGCTCACCGGTGGGCAGGTCGACGTGGGCGAAGATCCCGGTGCAGTAGCGATCGGGGAACATCTCCGAAAGGTTCTGGTCGACGGACTCGGCCAGCTCCCGGAGATCGAAGCCGTTGCGGCGGGCGTTCCGGCAGCCGGCCATGGCCACCGAGGTCGTCAGGCCGGCCCGCAGGTCGTGCCCCATGGCGTCCAAGATCGTGGCGTGCAGGGTCTGATCGATCAGGGAGTGGTCGAAGCCGTCGCCGCCGACGGCATAGGCGGGCTCCAGGACCGCCGAGGACGTGATCCGCGGGGACCTCAACGTACGCGGCGGCAGAAAGGCCCACACCATCTCGGCGGGCAACCGCATCGGCTCCGTGCGCTGCAGCCGGGTGAAGCTGTCGCTGCGGGTCCCCTTGGTCAGCACGATCAGGCTGAGCAGGGCGGCCAGGGAACGGCAGAAGCGCAGGATCGGCACGTCCAGCCGATCGGTCCGCACGCTGAGAACGCCGATGCGCTCGATCCCGTCCGCCAGGGGCAGCCACAGCATCAGCCCGTTCGACTCCGCCTCGGCGATGCGGATCGACGCGGTCCGGTAACACCAGCCCGCCAGTCCCTCATCGATCTGCAGGACCGGCCGTTCCGGGGTCTGCGGGTCCGGAAGCGGGATCAACACGTCCTGCTGCACGTCGGCGAGGTAGATCGTCACCTCCTGCAGCCCCAGCCGGTCCGCGGCCCGGCCGACCAGTTCGGGGAGATCATGGGGGCCGAGCGCCTCCGCCTCGTGCATCAGGTCGTCCAGCACCCGATACCCGGTCAGATCCATCACATCGACCATCAGGGCGTCCCTTCCGACGCACGGAGAAGCGCGATCGCCTCTCCTTCCAGCCTCCACCCGCACGACTCGGCCCGGAAGACCTCCCAAGACCGGTCATCGACAACTCGTCGCCCCAAAAGACCACGCACGAGAACCGACCTCATGCCCGCCCACGCCGTGACGATGCCGTGACGGCACCGCGACCACCACCACGAGCCGCACCCCCTCGGACGGAACGGTGTCGGGGCTTGTCGGACATACTGAGCGCCCGGTATGTTGCCGCTCCGTCGGGCAGTCGCATGGAGGGATCACCATGGCGGATTCGGTGCGGGCCGGGGCGCTGCGCGCCGAGGACGCCTTCGACGTCGAGGCCGTTCACCGCTGGCTGGTGGGGCGGGTGCCGGGGCTGTCCGGGACGCCGGAGGTGCGGCAGTTCGGGGGCGGCGCCTCGAACCTCACGTATCTGCTGGCGTATCCCGGCCGGGATCTCGTGCTGCGTCGGCCGCCGCACGGCACGAAGGCCGCCTCGGCCCACGACATGGGCCGTGAGGTGACCGTGCAGCGGGGGTTGGCGCCGTTGTGGCCGCTGGTGCCGCAGGTGCACGCGTTCTGTGAGGACCGTTCGGTGATCGGGGCGGAGTTCTACGTGATGGAGCGCCTCGAGGGCACGATCCTCGGCGCCGAGCTCCCGCCCGGGCTCACCCTGGATGCCCCGCAGGCCCGCGTGTTGGGCCATGCGGTGATCGACACCCTGGCCGACCTGCACAGCGTCGATGTCGAACGCGCCGGCCTGGCCCGCCTGGGCAAGGGCCCCGGGTACGTGGCCCGCCAGGTCGAGGGCTGGTCCGGGCGCTGGCGGGCGGCCGTGACCGACGACGCGCCCGACGCCGAGCCGGTGATGACCTGGCTGTACGAGCGGCAGCCGGTGGACGTGGCGGCGCGGATGCTGCACGGCGACTGGAAGCTCGACAACCTCGTCGTGGCCCTCGACGATCCCGGCGGCGCCCCGCGCATCGTGGGCGTGCTGGACTGGGAGATGGCCACGGTCGGCGACCCGCTGATGGACCTGGGCGCGTCGATGGCCTACTGGATCACCTCCGACGACGATCCCCTGTACGGTCTCCTGCGCCGTCAGCCCACGCATCTGCCCGGGATGCCGACCCGCGCGCAGATGGTGGCCCGCTATCTGGAGCGGACCGGCCTGCCGATGGGCGACTGGCGGTTCTACGAGGTGTTCGGCCTGTTCCGCCTCGCGGTGATCATCCAGCAGATCTGGGCGCGCTACCGCGCCGGGCAGACGACCAATCCCGCGTTCCGGCACTTCGGCGGTGCGGTCGCGATCCTCGTCGAACGCGCGACCGGCCGGCTCGCGGGCCCGCCGTGAGCGCTCCGGCCCGACCGGGGCGCGGCCAGGCCAGGCAGCGGATCGTCGCCGCGGCGACCGACCTGTTCGCCCGCCAGGGATACGAGGCCACCACCACCCGCCAGATCGCCGCCGCCGCCGAGGTCACCAAAGGCGCGCTCTATCACTGGTTCGACTCCAAGCAGCAACTGCTGCTGTGCATCTACCGCGATCTGCTCGTCGAGCAGACCGAGCGGTTGGCGACCCTCGCCGCCGCCGAGGCGCCCGTCGAACGACGGCTGCGCGACGTCGCGCTCGACCTGGCCGAGCACATCGCCGCGCACGCCGAGCCGCTGGCGGTCTGGGCCCGTTCGATGCATCTGCTGGACGGCGAGCACGCCGCGGAGATCCGCGCCGACCGCCGCCGCTACCACGAGATGTTCCGCGACCTGCTCCTCGAAGGGCAGAACGCCGGGGTCGTGCGGAGGGACGTGTCCGCGACCGTCATGACCCATACCTTCCTCAGCAGCGTCGGCGACGTCCACACCTGGTTCCGTGACGATGGGCCGCTCCCCCGCCGGGAGGTCGGCCGCCAGATGGTCGCCCTGTTCCTCGGCGGCGTCCGCCCCTGACCCGTACCCCTCATCTCCCCGGAGCTCCGATGCCCGTCATCTACCTGGTCCGTCACGCGCAGGCGTCCTTCGGCGCCGACGACTACGACGCGCTGTCCCCGCTGGGCCGCGAGCAGGCGACCGTCCTCGGCCGCACGCTCGCCGCGCGCAAGCCCCGCGACCCGCTCGTCGTGGCCGGGACGCTGGTCCGGCAGCAGGACACCGCCCGGATCCTGATGCAAGCCGCCGGGCTGCCCGGCCACCCCGACAGCGACGCTCGATGGAACGAGTACGACTTCGTCGACATGGTGTCCCGGCACGCCGCCGACCACTCCCCCGACGACGACCCCCAGGCCATCCTCGAACGGGCGTTGCGGCTTTGGATCCAAGAGGACTCCCCCGACGGCTGGCGCGCGTTCACCCAGGGCGCCGCCGCCGCGCTGGCCGATCTGCGCACCACGCTCGGCACCGGCCGGGACGCCGTCGTGGTCACCTCCGGCGGCGTCATCGCCGCCCTCTGCGGCGGTCTGCTGGGCGTCCCGCCGTCCGGCGTCATCTCCCTGAACCGGGTGACGATCAACGCCTCCGTCACCACCGTCCTGGCCGGCTCCACGGGCACCACCTTGCTGACCTTCAACGACCACGCCCACTTCACGGGCGATGACCGCGGCCTGCTGACCTACCGCTGACCTCTCTGGGCTCGTGGGTCCGGCTCCGAGTGCGTTCCCGGAGAGGCCGTAGGCTCGCGTTCAGGTGCGGCCGTTCGGCACGGGGGGCATCCCTGATCCCGGTCTACCGGACTTCCAGGGGATCATGAACGGCGAGGAGGCCGAGCATGCGCGGAACCGATCGCCGGTGGCCCCGACGGGGTCTGGGTGCCGCGGCGCTGGCGGCGTCCATGGTGTTCGGCGCGACCGCCTGTGGCGCGGGCCCGGCCGAGACGAGGACGGCGGCCGATCGCGGCACGCCCCGGGCCACCACGCAGCCCCTGCCCTCCGGCGCGCCGGAGGCGGCGGACGCACGGCAGGTCGAGGTCACCAAGCGTCTGCGCGCCCTGGAGACCGCCTACCGGGGACGGATCGGCGCGTTCGCTTTGGACACCGGCACCGGCCGCGTCGTCGGCCACCGCGCACAGGAACGCTTCCCCTTCTTGTCGACGTTCAAGGCGCTCGCGGCGGGAGCAGTCCTGAGCAGGGCCCACCGCCAGGACCCCGGGCTCATGGACCGCGTCGTCCACTGGACGAGCGAGGAGGTGAAGCCCAACTCACCGATCACCGAGAAGCACACGGGCCCGGACAAGGGCCTCACCGTCGCGCGGTTGTGCGACGCGGCCATCCGCTACAGCGACAACACCGCCGGCAACATGCTGCTCAAGCAGCTCGGCGGCCCGGCGGGTCTGACCGGCTTCCTGCGTTCCCTGGGCGACCCCGTCTCCCGGCTCGACCGTTGGGAGATCGAGCTGAACGACTGGTCGCCCGGCGAACGACGCGACACCACCACCCCCGCACGCGCGGGCACCGACCTCCACAGGCTGACCGCCGGCGGCTCCCTCGTCCCGCAGGACCGCGCTCGGCTGGTCGGCTGGCTGCGCGGCAACACCACCGGCGACACCCGCATCCGCGCCGGACTGCCGAACTGGACGGTCGGCGACAAGACCGGCAGCAACGGCGGCATGGCCAACGACATCGCCATCGCCTGGCCACCCGGCTCGACCGCCCCGGTGATCCTCGCCGTCTACACCCACCGGCTGGACCCCACCGCGCCCCGCGAGGACGAGGTGGTCGCCGACGCCGCCGCGATCCTGGCACGCGGCCTCGGCAAGACCCCTTGACGGTCCCCTCCCGCCCCTTCGTCCCGGGTGTCGACGACGTCATCGCGGGGATACCCCTGGCCTGCGGCGTTGTGGTGACCGCAGGCCGTCGCCGCATGACGTGGGTGGGACGAAGGTCCGGGCCTACCCTGTCCCGGGATGGGGCGGTGGCGGGCCGAACAGCCAGTTGCCCGCGGCATGAGGGTCGGGGCTGGTGTAGTAATCCAGGACGCAGCCCGTCAGCTCGGCGTGGTCGATACGGCCGTTGCCGTCCACATCCAGGCGGGCGAACGCCTGAGCGACCTGGTCGGAGGGGAGTCCCGGGGCGTGTCCGTGGATGAAGGCGGTGTATTCCGGCAGGCTGATGGTGCCGTTGTCGTCGCGATCGGCCACGGCCATCACCGCATCGGCCAGCCCGCCCAGGGTGCGTCGGGCCAACTGCGGGTCGCGGGTCAGGGCGGTGCAGGCGGTGATGAACTCCTCCCTGGTCAGACGCCCGTCGCCATCGGCGTCCAAGGGGGCGTGCAAGCGCCGCCAGATGTTGAGGTAGGCGTCGATCATCTCCTGTTCCGCGTCACCGTCCGACTCGTACCCCAGGGCGGCCGCGGCGCGGCGTCCCATCTCGACGTGGTCGGCCTCGGTGAAGGCGCCGTCGCCGTCGGCGTCCAGCCAACGGAAGCTCGCCCGGATCTTGGCCAGGACGAACGGATGCACCTCGGTCTGCTCGGCCGTACCGTCGGTGTCGTCGTGCATCATCGACCCCATTTCCCCAAACCCTGCCAAGACGGCACTGGTCAGACCAACAGTAGGGAGGGGGACACCGCGTGCGCGGACCGTGCCACGCCTTCTCGTCGGCAAACTCACCCGTCCGCCACCTCAGCCATGCCCGGGAGACCTCGTCGCCTCGGACGCGGTCGGGGCGCGTACGTCTTTCAATTTTTCTCCCGCGAGGTGTCGATCGGCGTCGAGCCCGTTCGTAGTCAAGGTGAGAGGCCGGCAACGGGCCGGTCGCCACTCGCGAGGAGAGCGTCATGACCGCCACCTACACCTTCGACGTCTTTTCCACCCTGGACGGCTACGGCTCCTACAACGAAAGCGGTGACTGGGGCGGCTACTGGGGCAAGCAGGGGCCGGAGTTCCTCGACCGCCGCCTGGCCTTGTACGGCGAGGAGCAGCGGATGGTGCTGGGGGCCGGCACCTTCCGGCAGTTCGTGCAGATCATGGGCCCGAGCGCCGGGGAGTTGAAGGAGCTCGACCCGGTGAACACCCGGATGAGGAACATGCCGACGACGGTGGTGTCGACGACGCTGCAGGGCCCTCTGGACTGGCCGGACGCGACCCTGGTCAGCGGCGACGCCGTCGATGTCGTCGCCCGGCTCAAGGAGGAGTCCCGGGTGCCGTTGCGTTCGCACGGCAGCCTGTCCATGAACCGGGCGCTGATGGCCGCGGGCCTGGTCGACCGCGTCCAGGTGACGATCTTCCCCGTGATCAGCGGGCGGACCGGAGCGGCCCCGATCCTCCAGGGCGCGGCCGACTTCGACCTCGAGCTGATCGAGAGCCGCACCCTCGACGGCCGCACTCAGGAGCTCATCTACCGACCCACCCCGCATGTCTGAGTCCCCGTCCACGCACGAGCCGCTGATGCCGACGCACCCGGGCGTCGCCCGCCGCCCGTCCGCCTGAACCCGCGAAGGAGTGAGCCATGAAGAAGTACCTGCTCGCCGTTCAATTCGACGAGAGCGCGCCGTCGCCGTCCGACGAGGAGATGCAGGAGCAGTTGGCCCGGACGGCCGAGGTCACCGCCGAGATGCGGGCCGCCGGTTCATGGGTGTTCGTCGGCGGCCTGCTGCCCTCGTCCGCCGCCACGGTCGTCCACCCCGGCAACGGAACGATCACGATGACCGACGGCCCGTTCGCCGAGACGAAGGAGCAGCTCGGCGGGTTCTGGGTGATCCGGTGCGAGGACCTGGACCAGGCGCTGGCCTGGGCCGAGAAGTGCGCCCTCGCCTGCGGGGAACCGATCGAGGTGCGCCCGTTCGAAGACGCGCAGTGGACGTGAGCGCGGATGGACCTGGACGGCGTCTATCGGGCGGAGTACGGCCGGTGCGTGGCCACGCTGACCCGCCTCCTCGGTGACATCGGGCTCGCCGAGGAGGCCGTGCAGGACGCGTTCGCGGTGGCCGTTCAAAAGTGGGACGAGACGCCGCCCAACCCGGGCGCGTGGATCGTGACCACCGCCCGCAACCGGGCGATCGACCGCCTGCGCCGCGAGTCCACCCGCGAGGCCCGCCAGGCGCAGGCGCTGCTGCTGCACGCACCCGACGAGCCGGAGGAGGTGGGGCCGGTGCGCGACGACCAGCTCCGCATGATCTTCACGTGCTGCCACCCGGCGCTGTCGCCGCTCGCGCAGACGGCGCTGACCCTGCGCCTGCTCGGCGGGCTGGAGGTGGCCGAGATCGCACGGGCCCATCTGGTGCCGGAGGCGACCGTCGCCCAGCGGATCGTACGGGCGAAGAAGAAGATCCGGGACGCCGGCATCCCCTACCGGGTGCCCGACGACGCCGCACTGCCCGATCGGCTGGCCTCGGTGCTCACCGTGCTCTACCTCGTCTTCAACGAGGGATACGCCTCGACCTCCGGGGAACTGCTGCGGACGGACCTGTGCCAGGAGGCCGTTCGCCTGGCCAGGGCCCTCGCCGACCTGATGCCCGACGAGCCGGAGGTCATCGGGCTGCTGGCGCTGCTCCTGCTCACCGAGGCCCGTCGGCCGGCGCGGGTGGGGCCTTCGGGTGAGCTGGTGGTGCTCGCCGAGCAGGACCGGTCGCTGTGGAACCGGGAGCTGATCGCCGAGGGCCATGAGCTGGTGCGGCGGTGCCTGCGCCGTGGCCGGCCGGGCCCGTACCAATGGCAGGCCGCGATCAACGCCGTCCACACCGACGGCCCGGCGACCGACTGGGCGCAGGTGCTGGCGCTCTACGACCAACTGCTCCAGCACACCCCGACCCCGATCGTGGCGCTCAACCGCGCGGTCGCCGTCGCCGAGGTGCACGGACCGGCGCCGGCGCTGGCCGCCATCGAGGATCTCGACCTGCCCGGGTACCATCTGCTGCCCGCCACCCGCGCGGACCTGCTCACCCGCCTCGGCCGTACCGCCGACGCCGTCGCCGCCTACGACGAGGCCATCGCCCTGGCCACGAACGACACCGAACGGACCTTCCTGGAGACGCGTCGGGCGCGCCTCGGGCGGGAGATCCGAGGCCGGAGACAAGGAGGGTGCACACCGTGAGCGCCCCCCGGACCGTCGCCGTGCCCGCCGCGAGGATGTTCGCGGTACCGGCGGAGCCGACGACCCATTCCGCGATCGACGGCACCGGCCGGGCTCAGAAGCCCGCCGACCGTGGTACGGGTCGGCTCAGGTCGCGATGCGGTAGCGGCCGAGGACGACCTGAAGCAGTTCGTGGGCGATCTCGTCCAGGGTGGCGTCGACCCAGCCGACGACCCAGTCGTGCATGAGGCCGTTGACGGAGCCGATGAACGCGGCGGCGGCGATCCGGTAGTTGCCGGGGGGAGCCTCGCCGCGTTCGACGGCCTCGTTCACGACGTGGGTGATGAAGTCGATCCACACGGCGCGGCGGTCGAGGCGCCGGCGGTCCATGCGGGGGCCGACGCCGATGATCTCGACGTAGGCGATACGGGCGTGGCGGGGGTCCGAGGCGGCGCCCTTGACGTAGGCGCGCAGCATCTGGGTGAGTCGTTCGCTCAGGGGCTCGTCCTGGATGTGGGGCAGGACGTCCAGGACGGCCTGCTCCGCGACGTCGTTCACGTAGAGGTGCAGCTCGGCCAGGACGTCTTCGAGGGTGTCGAACTCCTCGTAGAACTGGCGGGTGGACAGCCCGGCGGCCTTGCAGAGGTCGATGACCTTGGTGGCGCGGTAGCCGGGGCCGGCCCCGAAGAGGTCCAGGCCCGCCCGCAGGAAGCGCCGGTGGCGTTCGGCCTGGCGCTCGCCGGCCGGCCTGCCCTTGTAGCGGCCGGCCGCCGCCGTGCCCGGTTCGGTCACCGCACCTCCTTTCACTGCGTGCGGCCGATTATCGCGCACGGGTCTTGTGGCGGCCGCCACACCTGTCTACGATCCAGTGAACCAAGTTGAAAACGGCGATTTTCAAGCTTTGGGGGCGTGTGCGCGAGGCCCACAAGGACCGCGCATGTGCCGGTCGAGCATGCTCGGATGCTGCTTTTCAACTGTCTGATGGTGGTGCCCGCCGTCGGTCCGTTCCCGGGCGCGGAGCCTGTGCGCTGCAGTCTGCGCCTCTCACCCCCAGGAGTCAGAACATGCGAGCCTCGACCCGTACGCGTTGGCGCAGATCCCTGCTCGGTGGTGCCATGGCCGCCGTGGCCGCGGCCGGAGGCGTCGTGTCCGCCGGCACCGCGACCGCCGCCCCGCCGCTGCAGGAGGTGATGCTGGTCGGCAACAACTGGGAGGGCACCGCCGACGTCATCAGGTCCACCGGCGACTTCGCCAAGATCGGCCGCATCGACCTGATCCCGGACAAGGCCGAGCGGCTGCGCGAGATCCATCTCAACCCCCTCCGGCTGATCTTCTTCCTGGGCATCCGGCACACCGTCGGCGAGGGCCACGACCAGTTCACCGACGATCTGTACACCACACCGGACGGCTCGGCCATCGTCGTGTCGCGCCCGAGCTTCGCCGACGTGGCCTCCATCGACACCGCCACCGGCCGGCTCAAGTGGCGCTTCCCCGTCTCCGGTTTCCGCTCCGACCACATGGCGGTCTCACCCGACGGCTCGCGGGTGGCGGTGTCGGCGTCCACCGGCAACACCGTGCACGTGCTCGACATCGCCACGGGCCGCCAGCTCGGGTCGTTCAAGACCGGCGACAAGCCGCACGAGAACGTCTTCACCGACGGCGGCAGGCACCTGTGGAACATGTCGATCGGCGAGGTCAACAACGACTTCGACGCGCCGCGGCAGGACTGGCTCAAGGGCGACCGCAAGATCACCGTGACCGACGCCTCGACCTTCAAGGTCGTCAAGACCATCGACATGCGCGAGCGCCTGGACGCCTTCGGCGGCAAGGACTTCTCCGACTCGGTGCGCCCGGTCGCGTTCACCCCCGACGAGTCCACGCTGTACTTCCAGGTCTCGTTCTTCAACGGCTTCTTCGAGTACGACGTCGCCGCGGACAAGATCACCCGCATGAAGACCCTCCCGGAGAACCCCGACACCTCCGACGACCGCACCACCTTCGTCAACGACTCCCGCCACCACGGCATGTCCATGAACCCCGCCGGGACCAAGCTGTGCGTCGCCGGCACCATGGACGAGTACGCCACCATTGTCGACCGCGCCACCCTTCAGGAGGGCCCGCTGGTGCCGGCCGCCAAGCCGTACTGGGCCACCGTCAGCGGCGACGGCAGGGCGTGCGTCATCTCCGAGAGCGCCGCCGACCAGGTCACCGCGATCGACTTCGCCACCGGACGTAAGATCATCTCCATTCCCGTGGGCGACCACCCGCAGCGGATCCGCGTGGCCCGCCTCCCCGCGGGCTGGACCGGCCCGGCCACCGGCTGAGTCGGACACCCGATCGACGACCTCGCGCCCCGGCCGGCTCCTCACCGCGAGGCATGCCCGTCGTTCTCGGGCCCTCGTCAGCTCGCCTCCTCGTCGTTCGGGTGGTCGGGCCGGGGCCTGCCGGGTCGCCGGGCGGAGCGGGTCGGCTTGGCCCCGCCTCGCGCCGGCAAGGCGTCAGGTGGGGAGGGCGCCCAGGCGGGTCATGAGCCCCAGGGTGTCGGAGATCACCCAGTACTCGGTGAAGCGGTCGTCGGTCAGGCGCATGAAGTCGGCTCCGGTGAAGGAGATCGGGGTGCCGGGTGGGGCCGTGGCGCCGGGGATGCCGCCGCGGTAGGCGCCGGTGAAGGTCCAATGGGCGGCGACCCGGTCGCCGTCCACGATCGGGCCGAGGTTCAGGGACGTGGAGACGTCGTCGAACATCGTGAATGTCTGGCCGATGCGTTCGGCCAGGGCGGGGATGCCGTGCACGTCGCCGTCCGGCCAGTGGCCCACGAAGTCGGGTGTGCACAGCTCGGGCAGGACGTCCAGGTCTCCTCGCCAGACTTCGCCCAGCCAACGCCGGTACCGGGCCGCGATGTCGGTCATGGCGGTGGTGTGCCCTCCTCCGCCTCCGGAAACCTCCGCCTGTGTACGGGGAGGGCGGTCGCCGTAAGGCGCTCGGCGGGGCGGGGCCTGGTGATGACGGCACGGGCGGAGGCCGGGTTGTTGGTGCTGATGCGGGACATCACCGACTCCGCGTCGCCCGAAGGGGTTCCGGAGCCCCACCCACCTCACGATCGACGAGAGGCACGGGCATCGCCTTCATCAACATGCCGGGCCTGGGTGCCGACGCCTTACGGGTCTACGGCAGGCCCGGCCGCGACGACGGCGACCGGCGGCTCCACGAGCCGTACCGCCTGGCCGCCGGGCTGCGCGGCGCCGCACGGTCGAAGATCAACGAGTTGATCGCTCCGAGAGCTGAACCACACACTGTTATGGTCTCCGCCTGGCTCGCTATTAGGACAGTTGCCAAAGAATGTCGTGGACATGTGGGTCGGGTCTCGTAGTTGGGGTCGGCGCGAGAGTGTCACAGTGAGCGTCGTCCATCCCCAGGCCATTACCGTGAGGTGAACCTCGTCATGTGGCGGAAACGTCGGTGTCACCGCGGGTCGGGTCCCGCAGGGTCGGCATGGTGGTGGCCGCGGCGGTCACCACGCCTGCCGTGACCGTGTCGGCGGCCCCCTCGGCGGGCGTGGCCCCCGGGGGCGTGCTCGAGATCGGTGTGGACACCGGCCGGTTCAAGCTCCCCATCGGCTGCAAGATCACGCTGCGCGGATTCCCGGTGTTCTATCTGCCCACCGACGTCGACGTCCAGGGCGTCGCCCCGGTCCAACTGGGGCCCGGCCAGGAGTTCTGGCTGACCCAGGGGTCCGGCGGCATCGCCTTCCCCGCCTGGCTGACCGCGTTGGCCCCGTCCTGGGTGTCACCAAGGCCGACGCCAAGATCACCGACCTGAGCATCGGCGCGTCCGACTCCACCCCCGAATCCATCGACATCGCCGAGGAAAAGACCTTCGAGATCGACGGGAATCGGTGAAGGTCCCCACCGGACCCGTTCGAGCCTGCCCGGACGGCCGAACGCGCCCGCCGGCCCGGTGCACCACCGCCGCCTGACGGCCGGTTCGTCCAGGTGCCCGACTCCGGTATCGGCGCTGCGCGTCACCGCAGGCGCGGACCGCCGACGATCCGTGCCGTCACGCCCCACCCCGCACCGCATCGTTGATGACCACTCCCATGCCCGAGCCTGAGCGGAGCCCCACCATGAAGATCGCGATCGTGACCGGCGGAGCGTCCGGCATCGGCCGCGCGATCGCCACGTCCCTCGTGGCCCGCGGCGACACCGTCATCGTCTCCGACATCGACGCGACCGGCGCCGAGGCCGTCGCGGACCGGCTCAACACCCTCGGCGAGGGCAAGGCGCACGCCGCGTCGCTGGACGTCACCGATGCCGCCGCCGTCACCCGCCTCTACCAGGACGTCCACAACGACCACGGACGACTCGACCTGGTGTTCAACAACGCCGGCATCGCCATCGGCGGACTGGCCGAGGAACTCACCCTCGACCACTGGCGCCGCGCCGTCGACATCAACCTCATGGGCGTCGTCCACGGCGTGCACGCCGCCTACCCGATCATGCTGGAGCAGCGCTCCGGACACATCGTCAACACCGCGTCGCTGGCGGGTCTCCTCCCCATGCCCCTCGGCATCCCCTATACCGCCACCAAGCACGCGGTCGTCGGCCTCTCCCTGGGTCTGCGCGCCGAAGCCTCCGTCAGGGGCGTCAAGGTCAGCGTCGTCTGCCCCGGCTTCGTCGACACCCCGCTGCTGGCCGACATCAACAAGGACCTCCCCGACACCACGCTCAGCGGCGACGGCCGTGAGGCCATCCGCAAGCAGCCCGGCGGCCTCTACACCGCCGACAAGCTCGCCGACGACATCATGCTCGGCATCCGCCGCAACAAGGCCCTCATCGTCGCCCCCTCCCTCGGCCGCGCCGCCTGGCGCGCCGGCCGCCTCAACCCCGCCGCCGCCGCCCGCGTCACCTCCATCGCCGTCCGCCGCCACCGCCGCGAGCACGGCCACACCTGACCGACACGGCGAACGAGCCCTGGACCGCCGTGCCGACCAACGGAGACGTACGGGACGTCATGCGTCCCAGAGCTACGCGCCTCGTTGACTCCTCCAGCCGCGACAGTCGTCTGCCGGCGGCACCACCGGCAGGGCGGCCAGTCTGCGGTCGGCCCGCGACCCGTTCATCGGACAACCCCAGGGGGCTTGCGCCATCCGGTGGCCATGTTGTTGTACGGCGGAGGAGTTCAGGAAAAGCGGTTGACGCAGCAGGATCTTGCACGAGGGATGCGGGCTGAAATTCGTCCGGTAACGGGAGAGCGCCGCTCCCGACACCGAGGTCATGCAGTGGCAGCACCATTCCGGATTGGCTCGGATCGTCGTTCTAGAGCGACGGCGCTCCCCAAGGTGCCGGGTGGGGTGCTGACCCTTCGACACCCGAGCTACTCCGACTCAAAGACACGGAGGCGACCGATGCTGGGGCCGGTTCGTTCCCGCTGGACGGTACGGAGCGTCAGGGGCGACCCACCGGGCGTGGTGGCTTGCATGCACTGCTAAAAGGCGGACCTCCTTTTTGTGAGTGCCCGCTAAGAGAGCCGAACGTTGGTAGCGGGCTGACAAAGCCGTGGGAGCAAGAGCGTAGGACGCCTAGCAGCAATCGGGATTGTGTCGGAACACACTCACCCTCGTACATCCACCCCGTGGGACAGAAGGGCCGGTCTCCTCTCGATGAAATTCAGACTGAAGATGCTCCCGGCGGCGTTCGCCCTGCTGGCGGGTGTCGCCGTCGCGGCGCCGGCCGAGTCGGCGCAGCGGGCGGCGAGCCCGTACGAGCGTGGGCCGGCGCCGACCGAGCAGAGCGTCAGCGCCAAGTTGGGTCCGTTCGCGTTCACGCAGGTGCCGGCACCCGCCAACGCCTCCGCCGGGTTCAACCAGGGCACCGTCTACTACCCCAACGACACCGGTCAGGGCACGTTCGGCGCCATCGCCATCACTCCGGGCTTCCTGTCGCCCGAGTCCTCGATCGGGTGGCTGGGCCCCCGGTTGGCGTCGAACGGCTTCGTGGTGATCACGTTGACCACCAACAGCCCCGTCGACTTTCCGGGCGGGCGCGCCGCGCAGATGAGGGCTGCGCTGGACTGGGTCACCAAGCAGGCCCCGGACGCGATCCGGTCGCGGATCGACCCGACGCGATTGGGCGTGATGGGCTGGTCGATGGGCGGCGGCGGCACCCTCGAGGTGGCCAACACGCACCCGAACATCCAGGCGGCCGTTCCGCTGGCGCCGTGGCACCTCACCAACAACTGGTCCACGGTCAAGGTCCCGACCATGATCATCGGCGCCCAGAACGACCTGATCGCCGGTGTCGGCGCGCACTCCGAGCCGTTCTACGAGAGCCTCAAGTCGGCTCCGGAGCGCGCGTACGCCGAGATCAAGGGCGGCAACCACTTCAGCGTCACCGTCGACACCCCGCTGGTCGGCAAGCTCGCGACGTCGTGGATGAAGCGCTTCATCGACGACGACACCCGCTACGACCAGTTCCTGTGCCCGAAGCCGACCGACAGCACCCTGAGCGAGTACCGGGACTCCTGCCCGAACGGCTGACAGTCCTCACACGTCCACGAAAGGTCGCCTTTCCTCCTGTGCCCGTGACCTGACGGTTCCCGTGGTCACGGGCCGGGCGTTGCGCGCCGTGGACGTTCCCCACGATGGCGGTCGTCTTCCTGGACGGCCGCCATCTCGGGACCCTGCCGCACGCGGTCGGCCGGCCGATCCCGCACGGCGGCAGCAGGTCGATCGTGTCCGCGATGACCACGGCGCTGAAGGCCCACGGCGGCCGGATCACCACCGGACACCGCGTCGAATCGCTGCGTGACCTGCCGCGCCACCGGGCCCTCCTGCTCGACACCGCCCCCGCCGGCCCGCTGAACCCGGCCGGCGACCTCCTGCCGGACGACTACACCCGCAGCCTGCGGCGCTTCCGCCACGGGGGCGGCGTCTGCAAGGTGGACCTCGCACTGTCCGGTCCCGTGCCGTGGACCGCGCCGGGCCGCGACCTGGCGGGCACGCTCCACGTGGCGGGCGGCGAACGGCATGGGACCCTCGCCCCCGGCAGGGCCGACCCGTGCAGCGGCCTCCCTGTTGTGGGCCCGTGCTGGAGCCGAACGTGCACCCATGCAGAAAGACCAGGGGGCCGGCTGGGGGGCGAGGCGGTGTCGGCCCGTTGAATCGCCAAGGTGGCGACGCCGCCGGTGGCCACCGGCGCGGCTTCGCCTCCGGCACCCGACATCACCACCCCTGGATACGTCTCCACGCCGGTGCTCCCGGCTCGCGTCGGTGCCTCCCCCGCCCGCCGACAAGCGCCATCGGGACCAGGGCCCGCCCTGGCGGCAAAGGTCCGCTGGGCCCCGCTGCTCCCAGTCGTAGGCGGCCGTGGCAGCGTGCGGTTCGTCGGCGAACGTACCGACGTCGGGCGGGCTTGCCCGAGCTGCTTGGCCGTACCACCCACGACCATGTGGGCCGCGCCGCCTCCCCGCGCATCCTGCCCGGACAGGGCGGCGACACCGAGGCCCGATGAGCTTGCCGAGCCCGTCGACGTGGACGACCACGTTCGCGGGTTCGTAGTCGCGGCGCACGACCGCCAGTGCATGGAACCCCCCACCGCCCGCGTGTCGATCTATAAGCCTGCAGGGCCGTGCGGCACAGGGGCGGCTGCCATGATGAACCGGCACATCGGCGCCCGCAGGGAGGAACGAACGTGAACCTACGGCTGCCCGGCATCGCCGCCATCACGGCCATGGCCCCGCTCCTCGTGGCCGGATGCGCCGGCGACGAGCCCGCAACGGGCCCGACCTCGCCCCGAACGCCCGGCGCCTCCGCAACACCGGGCGGCTCGGGCGATCGCCCCTCCGATGGCACCGCATCTCCCGGCGGGCCCGTCCACCTGGGCCCGGACGGCTACGGGGCCCTCAAGCTCGGCATGACCCTCGATCAAGCCGAGGCCACCGGCCTGATCACCGTCAAACTCAAGCCGCCGAAGGACCACGGCTGCGGCACCTTCGACCTCAAGACCCACCCCCGCCCCGCCTCCACTGCCGGCGGGAACCTCTCGGCCGGGCTCGGCGTCGCCTCCATCTTCGCCGTCGCCGACATGCGCACCCCCGAGGGCATCACCCTCGGCTCGTCCCTCGCCCAGGTCCAGAACGCCTACCCGCGCCTACAGAACGGGCCCAACCTCTCGTTCACCAAAGTCCCCGGCAACCCCGCCGCCGTGTACACGTTCCTGATCGCCGACGGCCGGGTGAAGGAACTCGTCTTGGACCTGGCGACCCAGGACTGCCACAACTGAGCCGAGCACCCGCCCCGGTCGTCTTCGCGAGGACCGGGCCGCCGCACGTGAGATAGGTGAGGGCCTCAGCGGCCTCCCGGTCGCCGGCGCATCCGCCCGTTGACGTGAGAAGCGTCTCTTCGGCCTTGCGGCCGGCATGCCCAACTCTCTCGTTACGTTAGAGTTGAGATCGTCGGGCACGCGCCCGGTGGGTGTTCCAGACCGAATCGGGAGCCTCGTGAAGCCGTTCATGCCTTCGGGTCGCCGTGGTGACCTCGCCGGGCAGGGGCGGACACGGTGACACCCGGAGCCCGGAGCGCGCCTCGACGGGTCGATGAAGGACCCGATCCCTTGGGTCGGTGGCGAGAGGCGCCCTCGACCGCCTGAGCTCCGGATGTGACGACGGCGGGCGGACCCCAAGGCCCGACCTGGCACCGATCGTGAGACCGACGGCCGATCCGTGTCGCGTCGCCCATGTCGGTGATCGTGTGCCGGCCGCCCCCCTGTACGACGCGAACCCTTCACTTGGAGCCTGTGTTGCTCACTGCCCTGTCCGGGCGCCTGTCGCCCGCCGCCCTGCGCGCCACATGGACGCCGAGGGTGATCCGCACGGAGGTGCTGGCCGGTCTGGTCGTCGCGCTGGCGTTGATCCCCGAGGCGATCTCGTTCTCGATCATCGCCGGGGTGGATCCCAGCATCGGGCTGTTCGCCTCGTTCACCATGGCCGTCACGATCGCGTTCGTGGGAGGCCGGCCGGCGATGATCTCGGCGGCGACCGGAGCGGTCGCGCTCGTGGTGGCGCCGCTGGCGCGTGACCACGGGCTCGGGTACCTCGTCGCGGCCGTCATCGTGGGCGGGGTCTTCCAGGTGGCGTTGGGTGCGCTCGGGGTGGCGCGGCTGATGCGGTTCGTACCGCGCAGCGTCATGGTCGGGTTCGTGAACGCCCTGGCCATCCTGATCTTCCTGGCGCAGGTTCCGGAGTTGCGCGACGTTCCCTGGGGCGTGTATCCGCTGGTGGCCGGCGCGCTGGCGATCATGGTGCTGTTCCCCCGGCTCACCAAGGTCGTTCCGGCGCCGCTGGTGTCGATCGCCGCGCTGACCGCCCTGACCCTCGGTGCGGGCATCGCCGTTCCCACGGTGGGCGACAAGGGCGAACTGCCCTCGGCCCTGCCGACGCCGGGTCTGCCGGACGTGCCGTTCACCCTGGATACCCTCACGCTCGTCGCCCCGTACGCGTTCGCGCTCGCGCTCGTCGGGCTGATGGAGTCGCTGATGACCGCCAAGCTCGTCGACGACCTCACCGACACCCACTCCGGCAAGACCCGCGAGTCGATCGGGCAGGGCATCGCCAACATCGTCACCGGGTTCTTCGGCGGCATGGGCGGCTGCGCCATGATCGGCCAGACGATGATCAACGTCAAGAACGGGGCCCGTACCCGGCTGTCGACGTTCCTGGCCGGGGTGTTCCTGATGGTGCTGTGCATCGCCGCCGGGCCGCTGGTGTCCGACATCCCCATGGCCGCCCTGGTGGCCGTCATGATCCTGGTGTCGCTGGCCACCTTCGACCGGCACTCGGTCTCCCCCGCCACCCTCAAGCGGATGCCGCTCGGCGAGACCCTCGTCATGGTCGTCACCGTCGCCGTCGTGGTCGCGACCCACAACCTCGCGATCGGCGTCATCGTCGGCTCGGTCACCGCCATGGTCATCTTCGCGCGGCGGGTGGCGCACCTGGTCAACGTCTCCGCCGTCACCGACCCCGAGGGCGGCCACGTCGTGTACGCGGTCACCGGAGAGCTGTTCTTCGCCTCCAGCAACGATCTGATCTACCGGTTCGACTACGCCGGCGACCCCGACCACGTGATCATCGACCTGACCGACGCGCACATCTGGGACGCCTCCACGGTCGCCGCCCTGGACGCCGTCACCACCAAGTACGACAAGCGCGGCAAGACGGTCGAGATCGTCGGGCTCAACAAGCCCAGCGCCCACATCCACCGCACCCTGTCCGGCGAACTCACCGCAGACCACTGAACGGGTGCGCCATCACCCCGGTCCCGCCGCCGGGGTCCAGGACGCCTTGCGCGCAGGACCGCCGTCCGGAGGCGACGGGCTACGATCGCCGCCGGCGGGGGCGTCCACCCCGCTCTCACCCGGTATGGACTCGTCCGTGCGAACGGCGCCGACATGGCGACGTCGCTCGGACGTCCGTCTGGAGCCGGCAGGCTGAGCCGGGCGGCATCTGCCGACACTCCGGATCGGCAGCGGGAGTGTCGGGCACCGATGACAGAGAGGGAATCGGATGGGCAGCGGGCGCATGCAGATCGGCGAGGTCGCCGAGCGGACAGGGCTGAGCCTGCGCACGATCCGCCACTACGAAGAGGTGGGGCTCGCCCCGCCCACCGCCCGTTCCCAAGGAGGCTTCCGCCTCTACACCGACGACGACATCGCCCGCCTCCACGTGATCAAGCGGATGAAGCCGCTCGGCTTCACCCTGGAGGAGATGCGGGACCTGCTGTCGACCCTCGACGAGTTGCAGCGTGACGACCTGGAACCCGTCCGCCGCGCCGAGTTGGCCGACCGGCTCACCGCCTACCGCACCATGGTCGACGAACGATGCGAGCAACTCCGTCTCCGCCTGGCGGACGCCGAGCAGTTCTCCGCCGAATTGGCGGACCGGCTCGAGCCGTAGGAGACACCGCGCTTGACCGAGCCTGCTCGGTGTGAGCCGGATCCCATGCGGCATCGCACCGAGTGTGCCCGGTCGACCCACTCACCTCGGCCGTGGACCACGGCATCAGATCGCGGCGGCTCGCCTGCCCACGGTCCGGCTTCGAGGGGTACGCGACAGGTGACCCCTGAGGACATGCGGAAGCCGGGC
Organism: Thermomonospora umbrina; assembly: GCF_003386555.1. GTDB lineage: Bacteria > Actinomycetota > Actinomycetes > Streptosporangiales > Streptosporangiaceae > Thermomonospora > Thermomonospora umbrina. The sequence goes on from NZ_QTTT01000001.1 coordinate 1,540,040, forward strand.
CGCAACGGTCGGCGGGTACGACGTTCGAGCGCGTCGACTGGAGTCACCGGATCGGCCACCGATCGATGAGGGGCCCTTGCACTCGGCCGCGAGTCGTCCTGTTGCCTCAGCGACCGCTGAGCGGACCACGCCGGACATCGTCCGCCAAGGTCGCCGTGCAAGTCGCCGGCGCCGTTCGGTGCGCGTGTGGCTCGGGCCGGCGGGTGAGTCCGAGATCGTCCGTGCGCACCGGGCCGGCAGGCCGGGCAGATCCGCACGGTGATCAGTCTCATAGGGACGGCTTGTGCAGGATCGCGTACAATTGGTCACGGTGTGCCGGGAAGTCTGGTCGGCGATGTTCGAACGCGTTCGTCGCGTTCGTTGATGTCGTCGATCTCAGGGAGTCCCGGTGTCGGGTAGTGGTGTGCCGCCGCGCAGAAGTGTGCTCTTCGGTCGTGGTTCGTGGCCGGAGGCGAGCCGGGTCGCGCAGGTGCTGCGGCAGGAGACCATCGGGGGCGCGCTGCTGCTGGCCGGTGCGGTGATCGCCGTGGTGTGGGCGAACTCGCCGTGGTCCGGTGCGTACGAGTCGATGCGCGCCTTCACCGTGGGGCCGGCGTCCTGGCATCTGGACCTGTCGCTGGCGACGTGGGCGGCCGACGGGCTTCTGGCGATCTTCTTCTTCGTGGCCGGGCTGGAGCTCAAGCGCGAGTTCGTGGCCGGCGACCTGCGCGATCCCCGGCGTGCGGCGGTGCCGATCGCGGCGGCGTTCGGCGGTGTGCTCGTTCCGGCGCTGCTGTATCTCGTCATCACCCGAGGGGTGGACGGGGCCGCCGCGGGGTGGGCGATCCCCTCGGCCACCGACATCGCGTTCGCGTTGGCGGTGCTGGCGGTGATCGGGCGCTTCCTGCCGTCGGCGCTGCGGACGTTCCTGCTGACGCTGGCCGTGGTGGACGACCTCATCGCGATCGTGATCATCGCGGTCTTCTACACCGTGGACCTGTCGCCCGCCGCGCTGCTGGGCGCGCTCGTGCCGTTGGCCGTCTTCACCTTCCTGGTGCAGCGTCGCGTTCAAGCCTGGTGGCTGTTGCTGCCCCTCGCCGCGGCCACGTGGGTGCTGGTGCACGAGTCGGGGGTCCACGCCACCGTGGCCGGGGTCCTGCTGGGCTTCGCGGTGCCCGTGGCGCAAAGGCGCAAGGCGGGCGGCGGCCCCGAAGCGGGTCCCGGGTTGGCGGAGCACTTCGAGCATCGGTTCCGGCCGCTGTCGGCGGGGCTGGCGGTGCCCGTGTTCGCCCTGTTGTCGGCCGGTGTGGCCTTCGGTGGGCTCGACGGGCTGTCCTCGGCGTTGTCCGATCCCGTCTCACTGGGTGTCATGGCCGGTCTGGTGCTGGGCAAGCCGGTGGGCATCCTCGCGGCGACCTGGTCGGTCGGGCGTTTCACGCGCGCCGACCTCGATCGGGACCTGGCCTGGGTGGACGTGGTGGGCCTGTCCATCCTCGCCGGCATCGGCTTCACCGTGTCGCTGCTGATCGGTGAACTGGCCTTCGCCGACGACCACGCCACCACCGAACACGTGAAGATCGCCGTGTTGACCGCCTCGCTGGTCGCCAGCGTCCTGGCCGCCGTCGTGCTGCGACTGCGCAATCGCGTCTACCGGCGCATCCACCTCGCCGAGACCGCCGACCTGGACCACGACGGGATCCCCGACATCTACCAATCGACGGAATCCCAGGGAACGTCACCCGGTGAGACCTCCACGGGCATGACGCACCGCCGCCGGTGACCACCTGCGTCTCTGCTTGGTGTGTGCTCGGGTCGTCCGTGAGTCGTTCACGGCCGGGTGGCGGTGCCGAGGAGGAGCCGGGCGGTCCTTTTGCCGGTCTGGGCGGCGTCGTGGTCGTTGTTGAGGTGGGCGGCGGTCACCGCGCCGTCGATGAGCTGGACCAGGTCGGGCCTGGATCGGGGGCCGAGCAGGCCGGGCCGCCGGGCCGGCCGTACTCGTGGACGGACGCGCGACCATGAGCACCCGACACGGTGAAGGGTCGCACGGCCCGGAGACGTCGATCGCGATCCGTTGACGCGCACCGGATGCGGCCGTTCCGTCACGACCCGGGTCGCCATGACCTGATCATGAAGAACGGCCGCATCGGGGTTTCCTCGTGCCGTAGACAAAAGCCATACTCCGTGGTTCTTCGGGCGGTCCGAGTTTCATCGTCGTTCATCGGGACAAACTCGGGATTCCACAGGGCACGGTGGTGTTCCGGCTCGCGTGCCGTCCACCGTGTCCCCCGTTGCTTGCCCAGTTCAGAGCCGAGGTGGCCCCTGACACGCTCGGCGGGTGGCGACCCGGCGGATGCGCCGTTAAGGTCGTTGCCTGGTGCGCCGGGAAGTCTGGTCGGCAAGTCCTCACCCGACGGTCCCGAAAGGCGAGAGGTGCACCCCACCGGCCCAGTAAGCCCACCGGGGCCAGACGCGCCGCGCGCTCCAGGTCATCGGGACGACCACGAGGCTTTCCCCGCGGACTGCACCACCGCCGCACTTTGGGGAGCGCACGCCGACAATTCGGTCGGAGCGACCCGCCCGACCGCGAAGGCGTTCTCGGGTGCGCGCCAGGGCCATGTCGTGACGAGGCCCTGTTCCGTCGCGCCGTCCAGACGATTCCGGAAAGGGAACCCGGCATGACCGTCCTCCCCGGAGCCTCCGCCGATGATGCGGGCAAAGACCGGTTCACCGTTTCGGCGGGCCTACGCGGGCGGTGGGTCACCGTCGAGGTCGTCGGAGACCTCGACATGGCCTCCGCCGAGACCCTCCACGACCGGCTGAGCGATGCCGTGCAGACCTCCCCGTGGATCGTGCTGGACGCCTCGCGCGTGACCTTCTGCGACTCGTCGGGTCTGAACGTGCTGATCCGGGCCTGGCGGACGGCCGAACGAGCCGGAGGGCGATTGGTGGTGCTGCGCCCCTCGGTCCACCTCCATCGCGTCCTGCAACTCACGGGGCTGGACCAACGACTGCCCATCGCCGACACCCCACCCGAATGAGGGAACGACGCCGCCGACGTCGGAGACATTGCAGAGGCACGAGCCGGACGCGACGACCATGGCCCTTGTGGCCCGCCGGACCGGCCCACCGACCGTTCGGCTGTTGAGCCCGCCGTTCGCGGATGTGAGTGTGGTGGGCGAAGGCGTTCTACCAGAGGCGGTTCGTGGTGGTCGGGTCGCGTTGGGCGTGGGTGTCGGGGTGGACCGCCGCGCTGGTGTTCCTGTCCGTTGCCGGGGTGCTGTTCCGCGGCGCGGTCCTGGAGGGGGCGGCGACGCGGCGGGCGGCGCAGGGTGACGGCCGGCCGGGGGTTTTCGTGGTGGAGACCTGGCGTTGTTCTCGTACGTGTTCGTGGTACGGCTCGTTCGTTCCGCAGGGCGATGTCGCTGTCGTCGATCGGGAGGTCGAGCTGCGAGGTGCCGACGAGGACGGCTTGGAGGCGGGGAGGCGCGTTCGCGCCCTCGATGTCGGTGCCGACGGGTTCGTGCATGCCGTGGGCGGCTCGCCGGAGTGGGGGGCGATGATCGCCCAGTCGATGGGGACCGTCATCTGCGGCGTCATCGGGATCGCCGCGTTGGTCTCCTCCTGTCGCGTCACCGTGGCGTACCGGCGAGATCCGCGTCGGCGGTGACCACCTTCGGGGTGTGTCGTCGGCGAGGCCACCGGGGATGGGCTGGCCGGTGTGCCGGCTGTCCGGTTAGGGTCATGTCCCGGTGAGCCGGGAAGCCTGGTCGGCATGTCCTGTCCGACGTGCCACAGGTGGCTGAACCCGGGAAGGCGCCGACGCGCCCATGAGTGCTCTGCTGACCGCGTTCGCGGTGCTGTTGCTGGTGGCGGTGCTGATCTCCAGCCTCGCCCATCGCACGATCTTGTCCACGGCCGCGTTGTTCCTCGTCGGCGGATTCCTGCTGGGAGACGGCGTCGGCGGCGTGGTGGTGCTGCGGCCGGGCGATCCGGTGGTGGCGACGCTGGCGGAGCTGGCGCTGTTCGCGGTGCTGTTCACCGACGGGATGCACGCCGGATGGCCGGACCTGCGCAGCGCCTGGCGGCTGCCCGGCCGGGCGCTGGGTTGGGGGCTGCCGCTGACCCTCCTGGTGACCGCCCTGCTCGCCCGCTACATCGTGGGCCTGGGCTGGACGGAATCGCTGCTGATCGCGGCGGTCCTCACCCCCACCGACCCGGTGTTCGCCGCGGCGTTGGTCGGCAACGAGCGGGTCCCGCCGCGGCTGCGGCATCTGCTGAACGTGGAGTCCGGCGTCAACGACGGCCTCATCCTGCCGTTCGTAGTGCTGTTCCTGGCCATCGCCCAAGGCTCCGACGACCTGCACTTGGGCGAGCTGGGCGGCGAACTCGCGCTCGGCCTGGTCATCGGGGTGGCGGTCCCGTGGGCGGCGATCATGCTGGAACGCACCCGGCTGTTCGCGATCTCCGCCAAGTACGAGCCGCTGAACGCGGTCGCCATCGGGCTGCTGGTCCTCGCGCTCGGCAAGGCGACCCACGGCAACCTGTTCCTTGCCGCGTTCGCCGCCGGTGTCACGGTCGCGACCATCGGACAACAGCACCGCGAGGCGTTCGAGCAGTTCGGCGAGCTGATCGCCGAACTCCTCAAGCTGGCGGCGCTGCTGGTGTTCGGGGCGCTGCTGTCCCCGACGTTCCTGGGCGACGTCGGCTGGGCCGGCTGGCTGTTCGCCCTCCTGGCCCTGATCGTCGCGCGGCCGGTGGCCATCTGGGTGTCGTTCCTGCGTTCGGGGCTGACCGCCCGCGAACAGGCCGCGGTCATGTGGTTCGGCCCCAAGGGCTTCGCATCGGTCGTCTACGGCCTGCTGGTGCTCGAGTCGGGCATCCCCGCAGCCGACGAGATCTTCCACCTCGTCGCGGCGACCATCGCCCTGTCCATCCTGGCCCACTCCTCCACCGACGTCGTCGTGGCCCGCGGCTTCGACGACGAACGCGAGACCCCCACCTGGCACGGCCGCCTCCGCTCCCTCCTGCACACCCCGGGCGGGCAGGCCGAGGAGAACGACCCCGCCGTACGGCGGCCCGACGACGACGGACCATGACCGGTTCCGTGGGACGCCACGGAGGCCGCAGGCGCGTCGAAGAAACGGCGCCGACCGGAACGAGCCGTTGCGGACCGGTCGGACCGGCTGAGGTTTCGAGACGGAGGCAGGACAGGGTGGGGGCCGTTCCCCGCAACCAAGGCGTCGGGCCCATCGGACCCACGTCGTTGGCCGAGGGAGGCCACCGGGGAGGCATGGCGTCACCCGCGGTTGGCCTTAAAAGGCGTGTCAGGTCGAGGGCCTCGCGTGGTGTGCCGGGAAGCCTGGTCGGCGGTGTGTCCGCCCGCGACCGAAGGTGCCGCCGATGCTGCTCTCCCTCGTCCTGCTGCTCGCAGGTCTTCCCCTGCTCGCCGTGGCCGCCGATCACCTGGTGCCGGGCGCGGCGAAGGCCACCGCGGGTACCTACAGGGTCTTCTCCCGCAGGCCGACCTCGCGGCGTGCGATCAGCCGGTCGATCTCCAGCCTGGAGCGGGCCGGAGTCTCCGAATCGGGGACGGGCGGCCGTTCGGTCCAGGCGGGACGGCCGGGGCTTCGTGCCCGCGCATCCGGCACCGGGCGAGCCAGGAACCGACCGAGGCGCGGCGGGTGTTGACCGCCGCGCCTCCCCGCAGCAACTCCAGCGCCTCGCCGATCTCCTCGTCGGCCACCGACGCCGGGGGCCGGGCCTCGCCGTGCCGCTCGGCGGTCTTGCCGATTCGGTTGCCGCGCCCACCCGAGCCGCTGATGGCGCCGGGTACCTCCCGCAGCCGACCTCCTGATCCTCGACCGAACGTGGGATCCACTTCGCTGCGCAAGTACATGCCCGAGGGCTCCTGGCACAGAGAAGGGTCCGCTCATGCCGCTCTCTTGGCGGTTCTGTTGCCGGAATGGCAACAGCGGTTGGGTAGGCCCACCTTGATCGTTGAGGATGGCACGACCAGGGAACGAGGGGGTTGACGTTGAAGGTCGAGCACCGGATGGTGACCACGGAGGCCGGGCGCATCCATGTGGTGGAGCTGGGCGGCGGGCCGCTGGTGCTGCTCGTCCACGGGTTCCCCGAGTCGTGGTACTCGTGGCGGCGGCAGTTGCCGGTGCTCGCGGAGGCCGGTTACCGAGCGGTCGCGCTGGACGTGCGGGGATACGGGCGTTCGTCCAAGCCGCAGGAACCCGCCGCCTATCGGATGCTCGACCTGGTCGCCGACAACGTCGCGGTGGTCCACGCTTCGGGCGAGGCCTCGGCGGTCATCATCGGCCATGACTGGGGAGCGACGATCGCGGCGCAGTCCGCGCTGGTCGCGCCCGAGGTGTTCCGGGCCGTCGGCCTGCTGAGCGTTCCCTACACTCCGCCGGGCGGGCCACGGCCCAGCGAGGTGTTCGCGAACATGGGCGGTGATCAGGAGTTCTACGTCTCCTACTTCCAGGAGCCCGGACGGGCCGAGGCCGAGATCGAACCCGACGTCCGCGGCTGGCTCGCCGGTTTCTACCGTGCCCTGTCGGCCGACACGATGCCCGGCCCCGACGAGCCCGACCCCCACTTCGTCACCAAGGACGGCGGCACGCTGCGCGAACGGTTCCCCACCGGCCCGCTACCGTCCTGGCTGTCGCAGGAGGATTTCGACTTCTACGCCGCCGAGTTCGAACGGACCGGACTGACCGGCGGCCTCAACCGCTACCGGAACATGGATCGTGACTGGGAGGACCTCAACCCGTACGCCGGAGCGCCGATCGCCCAGCCGTCTGTGTTCCTGGGCGGCACCCGCGACGCCTCCACGATGTGGCTGGCCGACGCCATCGACGCCTACCCCGAGACCCTGCCCGGCCTCACCGCAAGCCACCTGCTGGACGGCTGCGGCCACTGGATCCAGCAAGAACGCCCCGACGAGGTCAACGGGGCGCTGCTCGAGTTCCTCAGCGCGCTCTGAAGGGGAGTTTCGTCCTCCATCTCCAAGCTCAGAGGTCACGCCAGGTGGGGGTGGATCCGGTGAGTCGGCGGGTCATGAGGTCGATCATCGCCATGTGGATCACGGCTTCGGAGTGGGCGCGCAAGGTCTCGTAGTCGGACGGATCCCTCTCGCGGCACTGACCGGGGTACTGCCCGCCACCACCGTTCGAATGATCGAGGTCGGCTCCCTGCACGCCATCGCCCGCCTACGCCAACGCGGCATCACCGTCCTGCCGTCCGGAATCCACCCCCACCACGACCACACCCTCGCCGACGAACTCCGCCGCGATGGCCTCCTCTTCCCCGACACCCCCGCCGCCATCACACACGCCCACCAACACCCCGCCGACTTGCCGTACGTCTGCTCCGATGGTCAGGGGTGGTTGAGGGTGGTGTCGCGTTCTCGGGCCCAGAGGAGGTCGGTCAGGAGGGTGATGGCGGCGGTGAGGTGGCGGCGGTAGGTGCTCAGGGAGAGGTTGAGGGTCTCGGCGGCGCGTTCCTGGGTGGGGGCCGGGTGTAGGTAGGTGCGGTCCAGGGCCAGGTGGAGGCGCTCGTGGCGGGGGGTGGCGCCTATCTCCGCGATGAGGGTCCGGAGGATGGTCTGCAAGGTGGTGGGGTCGGCAGAGGTGACCTGGCGTAGGCGCATCAGGGGGTTGGTGGCCAGGCGTTCGGGGGCGTGGAGGTCGCGTAGGGCGGCGCGGACGGCGGCGGTGATGTCCTCATAGGAGGAGTGGGTGGGTTGTTCGTCGGCGGGTTCGGTGAGGCCGAGGTCTCGGTCTCCGAGCATGGCGACCCAACTCTGGGGGGTACGGCCACGCCAGTCGCGGGCGTACACGGTGAAGTGCGCGTCGCCTATCCGGTAGTCGGCCTCGGGGAGGCGGTGGTAGCCGATGTGCTCCATTACGGGGGCGTGGTGCTCGCCGTCTCGCAGGGAGGCGATGAAGTCGAACGCCAGGTCGGGATTGCGGAGGATGCGTTGCGTGTGCATGGCCGAGGCGACGTTCCGGGACGCCGAGGGGCCCTGGTAGTGGTCGCGGTCGATGAGGGCCCGGCCCATGGCGACCTGCTCGCCGGGGGCCAAAGGGCCGTGGGAGGTCACGTGGGCCCAGGCCGCCGCCGTGGCCGGGTCGGCGGTGAGGTCGGCGGCGCTCATCTCGTCCAGGCGCAGGAGGACACCGAAGCCCTGCGGCTCGCGGGCCCCGGCGCGGAACGCGAAGACCTGAGCCGCCGGGTGGTCGAGGTAGCGGGCGATGATCGCGGCCGTCTCCGCGTTCTCGTGCCGGGCCGTCATGTCGAGGATCGCGGCGTGGTCTTCGGGTGTCACCCGATCGGCGTACGCCGCGCCCAGCGTGTCCCAGTCCCAGAAGGGGCGGATGACGGGATGGGTCCGGGCCAGGAAGCTGGCGTCGGTGATCCATCGGGCCTGCTGCCGGCCGGTGGTGACGTTCACCCGGTCCAGCAGGTGGGCGCGGATCCCGCGATGCAGGTCCGTGAACGTCTGGGGGTCGCGCCAGCGCAGATCGGCGGAGATCACGTCGCGGACGAGGTCGTGCGGGAACACCCCGAGTTCGCCCCGTTCGATGAACGGCAGCCCGCACAGCCACGCAAAGACGTCCTCGACGGTCCCGCCGAGCGCGGCGCGCAGCAACGGCTCGGTGGTGAACCGGGCGTGCGCGCAGGCTTGGAGCGCGCGGCGATGGCGTTCGCCCGGCGCGTCCGCGATGAAGCATTGCGCGAGCCGGGTGACGAGGTCGGGCGAGCCGGTGAGGTCGTCGCCGCCGTTCGGGTCCCGGCGGAGCAGGTCCGTGAGCAGCACCAGGGCCAAGGGGTGGCCGTGCGTGACCGCCGCGAGTCGTTCGTGCTTGCGCGGTTCGAGGCCGGCGGCCTTGGCGTACGCCTCGATCTCCTCGGGGGTGAGGTTCTCCAGCTTGAGCGTGTGCAGGAGGTCGCGCCAGCCGGGGTCGGCGGACCAGCCGGGGGACGGCGGGTTGCGGCCGGCGATCACCACGATCGTGTCGGAACGCAGCCCGGGGATCAGCACCTCGCGGATCCAGCCGTCCAGCGCGGCGATCGCCTCGTAGGTGTCGACCAGCAGGACGGCCCGGCTCTCGGCCGGCAGGTCCATGGCGGCGGCGAATGATTCGGGCGACAGGTCGAGGGCCCGGCCGTCCACCCTCACCGGTACGGCCCCGGCCTCCGTCGCGATCCCCGCGAACGCCCCGAGCAGCGCCGACTTGCCCACACCGCCGGGGCCGTGCACGTACAGGACGGTGAAGGGGGGCTCGGGCGAACGCAGCGCCTCCCGCAACACCGCCCGCTCGGTGGCCCGGCCGACGAAGCGCCGAGCCCGTGCCTCTTCCAGTCGCGCCGCGACCGTGCGTTCCATGGACCCGAAAACTAGCGGGTGCGCACTCCGCCGGAAAGGTCTCCGACTCACCCGATATGACCACCGATTGACGTGTGATCGACCTGGAACCTGAACGTCTCGAAACCCCATGCTGTCCCTCCGTTCTCCGAAGGAGGAGCCGTATGACGAGACGTCTCCGGCGGTCGGTGTGGGCCGCCGTCGCCACCTGCGCCGCCGTCCTGGCGACCGGCGGCGCGGCCCACGCCGGGCCGACACCGGACGTGATCAAGACCGGATCGGGGGCCGTCCGGGGGTCGGCGGGCACCTACCTGGCGATTCCGTACGCCGCCGCCCCCGTCGGGGACCTGCGTTGGAAGGCCCCGCAGTCCGCGCCGGCCTGGTCCGGGGTCCGCGACGGCACCCGCCCGCCGGCCGCCTGCCCTCAGCCCAAGGTCGAGACGATCAGCGAGGACTGTCTCTACCTGAACGTCTACACGCCCTCCCGTGGGGGGAAGCGGAAGCCCGTCATCGTATGGCTGCACGGAGGCGCCAACACCAGCGGCCACAGCACCCAGTACCCCGCCGACACCTTGGCGGACAGGACCGGCAGCGTCGTGGTCACGGTGAACTACCGGCTCGGCCCGCTGGGCTTCCTCACGCTCCCCGGCCTCCAGGCGGAGAACGCCGCGCTCAACCACGGGATCCAGGACCAGCAGGCGGCACTGCGCTGGGTACGGCGCAACATCGGGGCGTTCGGCGGCGACCGGACCCGGGTGACGCTGTCGGGCGAGTCCGCCGGGTCCATCGACACGTGCATCAACATGGTCTCGCCCTCGGCCGCCGGGCTGATGCACCGGGCGATCCTCCAGAGCGGTCCCTGTAGCCAGGCCACGCAGAACGGCACCATGGAACAGGCGACCGCCCGGAGTCAGACCTACGCGACCGGACTCGGCTGCCCCGCCGGACCGGAGCAGATCGCGTGCCTGCGCGGTAAGAGCGTGTCGGAACTGCTCTCCATCCAGCCCCCTCCGGGGACCCTGCCGGTCTGGACGCCGGTGATCGACGGCCGGATCATCCCCGCCCACCCGCAGGCCCTGATCGAGTCGGGTCGGCTACCGCGCATCCCCGTGATGGTCGGCCACACCCGCGACGAGGGCCGCTTCATCACGGCCCTCCAGTACCAGTCGGTGGGCGACACCCTCACCGAGGACGAGTACCGGCAACTCCTGACCGCCGCCGTCGGCCCCCAGGCGGCCCTCCTCCTCGGTCAGGTCTACTCGTCCACCAGGTACGGAAGCCCGGAGAAGGCGCTGGCCGCCCTCTTCACCGACAACCTCTTCGCCTGCCCCAACATCCGGACGGCTCGTGCGTTGTCCACGAAGACCCGGACGTTCGCCTACCGGTTCAGCGACCCCAATCCCCCGGTCTGGGACCTGGTGCCTCCGAACTCGGTCGACCTGGGCGCCTACCACGGCTCGGAGTTGCCCTTCCTGTTCGACATCACCACCACGCCACCGTTCACGACGGCCCAGAGCGCGTTGTCCGAGCAGATGATGCATTACTGGGGCAACTTCGCCGCGACCGGCAATCCCAACATCGGCGTCCGGAGCCCCCTGTGGCCCCGATTCGACTCCACCACCCCGTGGCGCGATCTCAAGCCCGGGGCGAACGAGACGCTGCCATTCGACGCCCTCCGCAATGAACACAACTGCGGGGTGTGGGACGCCCTCGGCTCCTAGCGCGAGGCATTCGGTGCGCCCGAGAGGTCATCGGGCGCACCGACTTCCTTCTCCGGTGTCGGGACCGTGGGCGGGTGACGGTGATCTCGATGACCCGTGGCCGGATCACACGTGTGCGGCTTGGGGTCGGGGCGTGTCCTGGTCGTCTTGGTCCCCCTGTTCGGACCTGGGGATCAGGATCGTCGCGATCAGCCCCAGCAGGACGAAGCCCGCGCCCAGGTAACCGCCCAGGGTGATGCCGTCGGTCATCGCGGTGCGGCCGGCTTCGGCGACCGCCCGGGTCTGCGGCTGGGAGGCGAACCCCTCGATGGCGGCGCCCGCGCTGTCGGTGATGGCGTGGCTGTACTGGTCGGCCTGGATTGCGGGCACCGCGTCGCTCTTGAGCCGGTCGTGGACCTGGGAGCCGAGCGTGGTGAAGAACACCGTGGTCAGGACCGCGATGCCCAGTGCGGAGCCCAACTGGCGGAAGGCGCTCTGGATGCCGGAGGCCTGGCCGCCGCTGCTTTCGGGGATCTTCGCGAGCACCACGTTGGTGACCTGAGCGGTCGCGAACCCGACGCCCGCGCCGTACACGCCGAGGATCAGCGCGATCGACCACCACGAACTCCCGGTGGAGGCGAACAGTCCGAGCGCGCCCAGACCCACGACCTCCAGCGCGAGACCGAGACGGAGCATCGCCAGAGGTGAGACCTTCCCGGCCATGCCGAAACTCGCGCCGCTGGCGACGAAGCTGCCGATGGCGATCGGCAGGAGTGCCAGCCCGGACTGCAGGGCGCTGTAGCCGAGGGTGAATTGCAGCCACAGCGGGAGGACGGCCACGATCCCGAACTCGCCGAGCCCGATGATCAGGGTGGCGATGTTGCCGTTGCGGAAGGACGCTCGCTTGAACAGGCCGAGGTCCATCAGCGCCTTGTCCGGGTTCGGGCCCCGGCGCAGCGCCGCCTGCCGCCACACGAACGCGCCCAGCGCCACGGCGGAACCGACCAGCGCGACCAGGACGGGCGAGGGCCCGCCGCTCCAGGTGAAACCGCCGATGTCCATCGGGTGGACGGTCGTGATCCAGCCGTAGGTGCGTCCCTCGACCAGACCGAAGGCCAGCAGGCCGAGGCCCAGTACGGAAAGGATCGCGCCGACCACATCGACCCGGCCGCCGGCGCGGGGCGAGGGCGCGATCCAGGCGACCACGCCGAAGACGATGATCACCGCGAGCGGCACGTTGATGCCGAACGCCCACCGCCACGAGGCGTGTTCGGCGAGCCAACCGCCGAGCAGCGGGCCGAGCGCGGCGGCGGCGCCGATGGTGGAGCCCCAGACCGCGAAGGCCCGGCCGCGCGCCTTGCCGGTGAAGTTGGCGTTGAGCAGGGAGAGGGAGGTCGGCAGCAGCATCGCCGCGCCGGCTCCCTGGAGGAAGCGGGCCACGATGAGCAGCCCGCCGCCGGGCGCCAGGCCGGCCAGGACGCTGGTGACGCCGAAGACCACGACACCCGCGACGAAGACGCGGCGGGCCCCGATGATGTCGGCGACCCGGCCCACGAGCAGCAGCAGCGCCGCGAACACGATGGCATAGGACTCCTGGATCCACTGCGCCTGAGTGGAGCCCGTGTCCAGATCCCCGATGATCGAGGGCATGATCACGTTCACGATCGTGGTGTCGACCACGATCAGCGCCACTCCCAGGGCGATGGCGATCAGCCCGAGCCATCGGCGGACGGTCGACGTCTCACCCATAGATTCCTCCACCATGAAGTAGTTACACCATGAAGGTAATTTGGGCGGCGATAGGTTGTCAAACGCAGACGCGACGGGAAGGGCGGAGACGGCATGAACGAGCCGCTGCTCCAGGCGCAGTACGAGCAGTTGCTGGAGAGCCTGCGCGCCTATGGCGCCATCTACCGGGAGTTCAGTCGCAGGTTCGCAGCCTGGCTGGGGCTGCACTCGACCGACGCCGAGGCCCTCATCGAGATCCTCGGCGCCGAGGAGCGTGGCGCCCTGCTGTCTCCGGCCCGGCTCAGTGAACGCATCGCCCTGTCCTCGGGTGCCACCACCGCCCTGCTGAACCGCCTGGAGCGGGCCGGGCACGTCGTCCGCACCCGCGAGACCGCAGACCGTCGCGTCGTCACGCTGCGCAGCAGTCCGCGCGTCCAGGATCTGGCGGACGAGTTCTTCGGGCCCCTGGCCGGACGGGTCGATGAGGTCATGTCCCAGTACCCGCCCGAACTCCTGGAACGGTTCGAGACGTTCCTGACCGAGCTGCGCGGCGCGATGGACGCCCAACTCGCCGCCGAGCCACCCCGCCCGCCATCGGCACCCTGAGACCGGTCCGGGCACCCGTCATCGACGTGCTCGCCCTCTGACCGGGCCTTGCCCCAGCAGTGGGAACGCCGCAAACGTCCAGTACCCGCCGAGCGCCCTTGGTGCGCGCGGGACCGCGCCCCCGCGCGTCGGATCCGGCCGCCGCCGTCCGGAGCGCCGATGTCGGCCGGGAGGTGCCGCGCCTGCTGGGGAACGTGGCGGCCCACGACCCACGGCAAGGCCCTAGAGCCTCGGCGAACCGCCGCGTTCTCGGCTTTGGGAGGTGGGCTCCGTGCGGGAGATGAGGGGAAGGGCCTGCAACGCCGCGCCCAGGTCCAGGATCGCTTGAGGCGCGGTGAGGGAACGGCCGGTGAGTTCTTCGATGCGGCGCAGGCGATAGCGGACGGTGTTGGCGTGAACGAACATGCGGCGGCCGGTCTCGGCCGCCGAGCCGTCGGCCGCGTACCACTGCTCCAGGGTCTCCAGGAGGCGGGCCCTCTCCTGGTGGGGCAGGTTCAAGACGGCGCCCAGACGCAGCCGGACCATCCGTTCCGCCTCGACCGGGGCGGCGGCGACGAGCATGGCGAGCGGGTCGTCGTCGAAGCGGGCGACGCCCGAGGCGCGCCCGCGAAGGCCCGCCAGGGCCAGGCGGGCGAAACGCAGGGCCTGCGGGGTCTCGGTGAGGGATTCGTAGGGCGGACTCACCCCCACCCTTGCCCGGTGCCTGCGCAGCGCCTTGACCGCTGCGGCCTCATGGGCCGGAGGGAGGGACATCACGCCGATCTGCTGGTCGGGCAGCAGCCGCCAGGCGGACGGGACCTGCGCGGTGCGCAGGGCGGCCTCGATGCCGGGCAGGGCCTCACGCCCCGGGGCCGGCACGTCGGCGGCCACGACGACGAAACGGCCCGCGCCGGGAAGACCGAGGATGCGGCTCGCCTCGCCCAGCGTGCGGTGATCGGCGAGGACCCCGGTGAACAGCGCCTCGACGAGCACGGACCGTTCGTGCTCGCGTTGCAGCATCAGCTCGGACGTCATCTCGCGGTAGGCGACGGCCACCGCGACCGAGTACTCCCCGGCCAACCACCACACCTCGGCCGCCAACGAGACCAGCATGGCGTCGGTCACCGCGGGATGCCGGTGCGCCTCGGCGACCAGCTCCGACCAGAGGAACTCGAACCCGATCCGGTAGGCGTGCAGCGTCTCGGCCAAGGGCACGCCCTGCCGGGCCCGGAGCCGACCGGTCTCCTCCGGCGGCCCGGCGTCGACCGGATCGGTGGAGGTGAAGTGTCGGACCATCAGCCGCAGATTGCGGATGCACGAGGTGCGGATGGAGTCGAACGGGACCTGGGCCTCGTTGCGGTACGTCTCGATCTCCGCCCTGAACCGCAGGGCCATGCGCTCGCCCAGCTCGTCGATGTTCCCCAGCAGGACCGAGGCCACCTCGACCACCGCCTCCGGCGGTGCGGAACGTGCCATTTGCCCAGCTTACAGCCGGTGTGATTGTGGCCGAGGACAATGCCGCCGCAGGGACGTTGTCAACGCGACCATGGAATGACCCCGGGGTACGGAGTGAGGATGTGGGCCACCTCACAACGGCACTTTTCGGGAGGCCGACCATGTCCGACCCGGCGACGTCCCCGCCGCCGTCCGAGCCCGTGGCGTCCAGCCTGACGGCGCACCTGCTCGACTCGGCCCGGCGGTACCCGGACCGGCCGGCCCTGCGGCTGGGCGCGACGACCGTGACCTACGGGCGGCTCGACGAGCGGTCGGCGCGGGTGGCCGCGATGCTGCGTTCGCGCGGGATCGCGCACGGCGACCGGGTCGCGCTGATGCTGCCCAACGTGCCCGAGTTCGTCGCCCTCTACCACGGGGTGCTGAGGGCGGGCGGGGTCGTCGTCCCGATGAACCCGCTCCTGAAGGTCCGTGAGGTGGAGCACCACCTGAGGGACTCCGGCGCTTCGCTGATCTTCGTCCGGCGGGACGGCCCCCGCAAAGGTTCGCAGGGCGCGGCGGCGGCCGGCGTCCCCGCGCTCGACGCGGACCCGGCCGTCCTGGCCGCCCTCCTCGCACGGCACGACCCGTACGGGACGGACGACCTCGCCGAGGACCACCGCGCGGAGGACCTCGCGGTCATCCTCTACACCTCGGGCACCACCGGGAGTCCCAAGGGCGCTGCCCTCACCCACAGCGGGCTGGCCCACAACACCTCGGTCTACGCCTCCCAGGTTCAGGCGCTGACCTCCGACGATGTGATCCTGGGCTGCCTGCCGCTCTTTCACACCTTCGGGCAGACCTGCGCGATGAACGCCGCCGTCTACGCCGGCGCGTCGCTGAGCATCCCGACGTCGCGCAGGCCGCCGTCCTCGGCGTCCCCGACGACCACCTCGGCGAGGAGGTCGCCGCCGCGATCGTGCTGCGGCCCGGCGCCCGCGCGACGGCCGGGGACCTGCGGGAGTTCGTCAGGCGGCGCGTCGCCGCCTACAAGTACCCCCGGCACGTCTGGCTCATGGACGGCCTGCCCGTCGGCCCCAGCGGCAAGATCCTCAAGCGCGCCATCACACCTCCACGGAAGGAGTCGACCATGTTCACCTTCACCGGCGAGGACGGCCTGACGGTCCACGTCCACGGCTGGGTCCCCGACGGCCCGCCGCGCGCCGTCGTCCAGATCGCCCACGGCATGGGAGAGCACGCGCTCCGGTACGCGCCGCTCGCCCGGGAACTGAACGCCGCCGGGTACGCGGTGTACGCCAACGACCATCGGGGCCACGGCGCCACCATGCGGCCCGGCCGGCCCGGCGCCCTGGACGACGACGGCTGGGACCTGCTCGTGGACGACATGGCGGCGCTCACCCGGATCCTCCATGAGCGCCATCCCGGTCTCCCGGTGGTCCTGCTCGGGCACAGCCTCGGATCGTTCGCCGCCCAGCAGTACATCCTGGACCGTTCCGGCCTGGTCAACGCGGTGGCGTTGTCCGGCACCACAGCCGTCGACGGGCTCTTCGCGTTCCTCGCCGAGGCCGGCGGCGATGTGATGGGAGCCTTCAACGCGGCGTTCCAGCCCGCCCGCACCGAGGCGGACTGGCTCAGCCGCGACGAGGCCCAGGTGGACCTCTACATCGCCGACCCGCTGTGCGGCTTCACCCTCGACGAACCGTCCATGAACGGCCTGGCCGCCGCCGCGGTCGACCGGCTCGCCGAGCCCGCCGGCATCCCCGCCGACCTGCCGATGTACGTGCTGGTCGGCGAACACGACCCGCTCAACCGGGGCCTGGAGCTCAGCGACCTGGCGGTCGAGCGCTATCGCCGGGCCGGGCTCACCGACATCACGTACCGCACCTACCCCGACGCCCGGCACGAGTTGTTCAACGAGACCAACCGCGCCGAGGTCGTCACCGACCTCATCGCCTGGCTCGACCGCGTCACCGGCTGAACCGCCCGCACCTTCCACCCCGGCTCAATTCACGTTCCGCCCCGCGGAGCTTTCGTCAGCCCTCAAGAACGACAGCAGCACTGATCACCACCTCGCTCGTCCTCCTCTCCGCCGCGTGCGGCACGGGCGGCGACGGTGCGGGCGGGGGCGAAGGCCGCGTGAAGGTCGGCGCGATCCTGTCGATGTCCGGTGTCTACTCCACCCTCGGCCCGGCGCAGAAGAAGGCCCTCACCATGGGCGTCGAGGCGCTCAACAGGACGGGCTTCACCGTCGTCGGCAAGCGGCGGACGCTGGAGATCGCCTACGCCGACGACCGGTCCGACCCCGCCACCACCGGCGTGACCGCGCTGCGCGACATGAGCCAGGCCCAACGGCTGCCGGTGATCGCCTACGGGCTGGGCTCGGCGACCTACGTGCCGCAGCTCAAGCGCCGACCGGTGGCGATGATCAACATCCTGGACAGCAGCCACCCCAGCGTCATCACCGGCAACCCGCACCTGTCCCTCACCCGCGGCGGGTCCCCCACCTACGTGCCCGGCTGTCTGTACTACGCCAAGCGCAGGCTCGACACCAAGAAGATCTCGATCATCACCGCCAAGGGCGAGCCGTACGGCGAGGGCCTCACGCAGCTCGTGCGCGAGTCCGCCCGTGCCGAGGGCATCACGATCGGGGCGAGCAGCGAGTATCCGCTGGGCGCCACCGACTACAGCAACGCGATCAACACCGCAGTCGCGGCCGAGCCGGACGCGATCTACCTCAGCAGCGTCACCGGGGTGATCCTCCCGGTGCTCAAGCAGGTGCGGCAGTCCGGCTGACGTCACCCGGCAGGTCAGCACCGGCTCATGGCTCGGACGCGAGTTCCAGGGCAAGGGGTTGGGCGCCGAGATGCGCGCCGCGGTCCTGCTCCTGGCGTTCGCGGCGCCGGGAGCCGAATCGGCGACCACGAACGTGCACGCCGACAACCACGCTTCCCTGGGCGTGGGCCGCACGCTCGGCTACCGCGACAATGGCACCACCTTCGCCGTCGTGCGCGGAGCAAGGGTCACCGAGCGGCGCTTCACCTTGAGTCGAGATCAGCGGCCTCGAGACCTGCATGCAGATGCTGACCGGTCTGGAGTCTGACCGATGCCTCGCGGCTCAGCGTCGGCCCGCGCCTCTTCCCAAAGCCGGGCGAACAGCCGTTCCCGCGCGCCAACCAGCACGTCTTCTCCCCGGTCGGGCATCATCGGGCTGGACACACAGCCTTTCAAGGCTCTTCGCGGTTGAGGTGTGGATCTGGGCCGGCCGATGAGTGCCGTGCGGACGACAGGCACCTGCGTCCGGGCCGACAGCGGCATCACGCACCAAGGCCGGCGGCGCTGGAGCGTGACGATCGGCGGGTCGCGTCCATCGCTCGAGCGGTCTATCGGGCTGGTCCGGTTTGCATCGTCTGTGTGCCCACGACGGTGAGCAGCGCGAGTTTTTCGGCGGTGTCGGTTCCGGCGCGGGGGGTGAACCAGAGCAGCCGCTGGCGGTCGTCCTCGCTGAAGAGGCTGAGGCAGTTGAGGTCGAGCATGCCGACGGTGGGGTGGAGGATCCGTTTGCGTTCGTCTCTGCGCACCTGCACGTCCTGGTCGGCCCAGAGCGCGCGGAACTCCGGCGACCGCTGCAGTAGCTCGTCGACCAGCTCGGTCGCCTCGGTGTCGTCCGGGCTGCGTCGCCCGACCGCCGCGCGCAGGTCGGCGACGAACGAGCGTGACTGCGGGGCGAGGTCCTCGGGCGGGTAGATCCGCCGCGAGATCGGGTCGGTGAACCATCGGTGGATGAAGCTCGCCGCGCGACCGTGGTGGGTGGACAGGTCGCCGAGCATCGCGATGGCGAGCGGGTTCTGGACCAGCACGGTGTGCAGGTCGGTGCTCACCATCGCCGGGGTCTGGTCGATGCGTGTCAGCAGGTCGAGCATCGCGGGGTGGACGTGTGAGGCCGTCCCGCCCTGGTGCGGGATCGGGCGGTTGGCCAACCGGTACAGATGGTCGCGTTCGTCGCGGCTGAGGCGCAGGGCGCGGGCGAGCGCGGCGAGCATCTGGTCGGAGGGCTGCGAGCCGGCGCCGCGTTCGAGCTCGGTGTAGTACTCCACCGAGGCGCCGGCCAGAACGGCGACCTCGTCGCGACGCAGACCGGGGACGCGGCGCCGCGGGCCGGGCGCGAGCCCGACCTCCTCGGGGCGGATCCGCTCGCGGCGCGAACGCAGGAAGCCGCCGAGTTCGCGGTACCTGGTGTTCGACATGGGCACAGCCTCCCTTGGTCGGCGCCGCCGGTGCCAGGGGATGTCGTCCCCACCTTCGCGAGCAACTGTCGCGGGCCCGCGCCGCGCCGCACAGTGGACGCCATGAACACCTCACTCACCGACAGCGGCGCATCGCCGGTCGCCGGCAAGACGGTCCTGATCACCGGCGGTACGAGCGGGATCGGCGCCGCGACCGCCCGGCTCCTGCTCGCGCGCGGCCACCGGGTCGCCGTCACCGGACGCGACCCCGGTCGCCTCAAGGCCTTCCTCGACGAGGTAGGCCACGCCGACCGCGTCCTGGGCCTGGTGGCGGACGCCGGCGACCGGGACGCCACGAACGCGGCGGTCGCCGGCACGGTGGAACGCTTCGGGTCGCTGGACGCGGCGATCGCGAACGCGGGCGGCGCGTCCGCCGATCACTTCCGGACGGGCGGCGCCGGCGTCATAGACGACGGTGACCCGGACCTGTGGGCGCCGATGGTCCTGGCGAACGTGCTCGGCCCGGCCCTGCTCGCCAATGCCACCCTGCCCCACCTCGAGCGGTCCCGCGGCCGGCTGGTGCTCATCGGCAGCGTCGCCGGGATCAAGAACAGCCCGGGCAACCTCTACTCCGCCACCAAATGGGCGGTGGTCGGCCTCGCCGAGAACCTCCGCCTGCACGCCACGACCCGCGGCGTCGGAGTCACGGTCGTGAACCCGGGCATGATCGACACCGCGTTCTGGCACGGCCAGACTCCCCCCATCGCGATGAGCCCGGAACCGGTGGCCGAGGCGATCGGCTTCGCCCTCGACCAGCCCGCAGGCGTCGACCTCAACACCGTGACGATCCGCCCCATCGGCCAGCCCGTCTGACTCCGGGCGCGCGGCGTGCTCGTGCCGGTGATCTTCGATGGACCGCCGACACACCCGAGGCGCTGCCGGGTCATCGCCCTGCTCCCTGACGCTTTGGACGTCCAGCATGAGCAGTGGGAACGCCAACTGGGTCTTTGAACGATGCTCTCAGCACGAGCACTGGAGATCCTCCTGCCGTAGCCCGACGGCTTCGCCGATCACTGCCCTCCGGGCGGGACGACCGTGACGTTCCAGCACTGGCGAACCAGGCGAGACGCAGAGCGCCCGCCAAGACAGTTCCCATGTGCCGGGCCACTACAGCCGATCATGATGAAAAGCTCAGAATCGCCTGCTACCCCCGACTCGGCACCAGTGGCCACCACCAGACCCCCCGCTCTCCGAGGAAGGGCCCGGGACCATCACGGATAGAACGACAAAGAAGTCGATTCGTGAAATCAGGTGCCGGCCTCGTCCGAGGAGGCGCGGACGGCGGCCTCCTCCTCCAGGCGGCGAGCCTCCTCCTCGTGCGCCGCGACGATCACGCGCACGACGTCCTCGGGGTCGTCGGTGAGGTGGATCAGATCGAGGTCCTGCGGGGAGATCTTGCCGCTGACCAGCATGGAGTCCTTGATCCAGGCCAGCAGGCCGCCCCAGAAGGCGGTGCCGACGAGGACGATCGGGAAGCGGGTGATCTTCTTCGTCTGGACCAGCGTGACAGCCTCGAACAGCTCGTCCAAGGTGCCGAATCCACCGGGCAGCACGACGAAGGCCTGCGAGTACTTCACGAACATCGTCTTCCGGACGAAGAAGTACCGGAACTCCAAGCCGACCTCGACGTGGTCGTTCATGCGCTGTTCGAACGGCAGCTCGATGCCGAGGCCGACCGAGACGCCGCCGTTCTCGGCGGCACCCCGGTTGCCGGCCTCCATGATGCCGGGGCCGCCGCCGGTGACGACGGCGTAGCCGGCCTTGGCGAGCCGGGCTCCGATCTCGACGCCGAGGGCGTACTCCTCGGAGGCGGGGTCGGTGCGGGCGGAGCCGAACACGCTGACCGCCTTGCCCAGCTCGGCGAGCAGGCCGAAGCCCTCGACGAACTCCGCCTGGATGCGCAGCACCCGCCAGGGGTCGGCGTGCAGCCAGTCCGAGGGGCCCCTGGTGTCGAGGAGCCGCTCATCGGTCGTGGTACGGGGTATGGCCTTGCCCCGCAGCATCGCGGGGCCCTGCCGGTGCAGGCGGTCGGTCTTCTCGGCGTCCATGGGATCACGGTAGCCGGGATGGCGGCCCGATTTCAGACCGTTCCGGTGTGGTGGGCGATCTTCTCAGCAGCCCTTGACGGTGACGCTCCGGCTGGTGGCGTTCGGGGCGTGCGCGCGGACGGTGATCGTGTGCGCGCCCCGGGTGAGGTCCACCCAGGTGCTGCTGACGAGGTACGGGTCCGCCGTGAACTCGTATCTCTCCCCCGGCGTGCCGTCCAGGTCCACGGACCAGGTCACCTGCGTGGGGTTGCGGCTCGCGGTGAAGCCGTACCTGAGGCTCAGCCCGTCCTTGTAGCAGTCGCCGCTCTTCGCCGTCCCGATGGACATCGACGTGATCGCGACGGTCGGGCCGGTCCCACCGCCGCCGCCACCTCCTCCGTCGTCCCCGCCACCGCCGCCCCCGCCACCACCGCCGCCCGGCGGATCGTCGGGCCGGGGGGCGCCGGGGTCCTGGCCGTCCGGCCTCGGCCGTGTCGTCTTGCCGCCGCCTCCGGGTCGCGGGCTCGACGACGCGCCGCCGGACGGCCGAGGCGACGGGCTCGACGACGGGCCGGCGGTGCGGTCCCCCGGCCTCCCGCCCTTGGTCCCCGCTCCCGCCGCACCCGCCGCCGCCCCGGGGATCGGTTTCCCGTCCGAGCCGATCGCCTGCTCGCCCGGGCCCTTCTCGTTCTCGTCGGGCGACTGGAGCCACACGACTCCGCCGATCCCGAGCATCACCGCCAGCACCCCGGCCGCCGCCCCCAGGGGAACCAGGGCGCGCCGTCTCCGAGACGGGTCGGCAGGGGCGGGCCCCTGCGGGTGCCTCGCGGGCGGCGTCGGCGCGTTCCGTACGGGATCGTTCGCGAGAACGGGCCGGGAGCCGAGGAGGCGGAGCAGCACGTCCTGCATGGTGGGGCGGGCGGCGGGGTCCTTGGCCAGGCACGCCGTCACCGTGGACGCCAGGGGCTCGGGAAGGTCGCCGAGGTCGGGTTCGCCGTTCAGGACGCGGTTCATGATGGCGGGGAGGGAGTCCCTGCCGAACGGCGGGCGGCCGGTGGCGGCGAACGCCACGACGGCGGCCCACGCCCAGACGTCCATCGCCGGGCCGGAGGAGCGACCCGCGAACTGCTCGGGCGCCATGTAGGCGGGGGTGCCGATGATCCCGCTGGTGACGGTGAGGGGCGACTCGCTGTCACGGGCGATGCCGAAGTCGATGACCCGGGGGCCGTCGGGCCCGAGCATCACGTTGGAGGGCTTGAAGTCGCGGTGGACGATGCCCGCCCCATGGATGGCGGCCAGGGCCGTGGCCGTGGCGACGGCGAGCCTGCGCAGGGCCGGACCGCTGCGGGGCCCGGACTCTTGGAGCGAGGGACCGTCGATGTACTCGGTGACGATGTACGGCCGCGGCCCCTCCAGCGAGGCGTCCAAGACCTGCGCGATGCAGAACGGGTCGACCCGGGCGGCGGCGGCGATCTCCTTGGTGAACCGCTCTCGGACGCGGGGCTCGGCGGCGATCTCGGGGCGCAGCACCTTCACCGCGACGACGGTGCCGTCCTCGCCCGTCCCGAGGTAGACCACGCCCTGGCCGCCCATGCCGAGCCGTCCGGTCAGCCGGTACCCGCCCACCGCGGCCGGGTCGTCGGGGTGCAGCGGCTCGGCTCTCGACATCGGACGTGACTCCTGGGACCACAGTGAATTGGGAGGTTTCGCACCCTAGTACAGAGTGATCCACAATTCAGAATGATCGTCGGGCGCCTATTCCGTCAGCCAGGCGCGCAGCCGCTCCTCGCACTCGTGGATGCGGGGGATCTCGACGTACTCGTCCTTGGTGTGCGCGAGCGGCGGATCGCCGGGGCCGTAGTTGACCGCCGGGACGCCGAGCGCGGAGAAGCGGGCCACGTCGGTCCAGCCGAGCTTGGCGCGGGGCGTCCCGCCGACCGCCGCGACGAACGCCTCCGCCGCCGGATGGGTCAGGCCGGGGCGGGCGGCGTCGGACGCGTCCACCACCGTCACCTCGAACCCCGCGAACAGCCCGCGGAGGTACGACTCCGCCTCGGCGAGGGACTTGTCGGGGGCGAAACGGTGGTTGACCGTCACCACGCACTCGTCGGGAATGACGTTGCCCGCGACACCGCCGCGGACGAACACCGCGTTGAGGCCCTCGTGGTACTCCAGCCCGTCCACGACGGGCTTGCGCGGCTCGTACGCCCGCAGGACGTCGAGGATCTCCCCCGCCTTGTGGATGGCGTTGGACCCCATCCAGGCCCGCGCGCTGTGCGCCCGCTCACCGGGGGCGGTCACCTCGACGCGGAGGGTGCCCTGGCAGCCGCCCTCGATGACGGCGTGGGTCGGCTCCATGAGCACCGCGAAATCGCCGTGGAGCAGCTCGGGCCGCGCCTCGGCGAGCCTGAGCAGCCCGTTGCGGACGGCCTCGACCTCCTCGCACTCGTAGAAGAGGTACGTCACGTCGCGGGTCGGCTCGGGAACGGTGGCGGCGAGCTTCAGCATGACCGCGACACCGCTCTTCATGTCGGTGGTGCCGCACCCGTAGAGCCGGTCGCCCTCGACGCGGGAGGGCAGGTTGTCGTTCACCGGGACGGTGTCGAGGTGCCCGGCGATGACGACGCGTTCCGCACGGCCGAGCGCGGTCCGCGCGATCACCGTGTCGCCGTCCCGCTCGACGGTCAGATGCGGCAGGGGCCGGAGCGCCTCCTCGACGGCCTCCGCCAACGCCTGCTCGTGGCCGCTCACCGACTCGATGTCGACGATCGCCGCCGTCAGTTCCGCGACGTCGCCCCACAGGTCCAGACCCATGCGCCGACCCTATCCGGCCGGGGTGATACTGGAACGAGGAAGAGCGTCGCCACAGCGGCCGTGGCGAGGGGGGGCTCATGATGCCGCAATGGTCACCCGGCCCGCACGAGGAGTCGGGCGCCGCCGGTTTCGAGGCGTACAGCGACCTGTTGTGGAACTGCCCGGTGCCGTTACGTTTCGAGGCCATGGGGCCGGTCGGCCCGGACTTCGGCCTGACCTGGCGGTTGTCGTCGTGGGGGCCGATGTGGCTCCATCGGGCCGACACGAGGGCGGGCGTCCCGCTCCGCTGTCTGCGGTCCCCCACCGCGATCAACCGGGCGAGCCCGGAGGCGTACCTGCTGTACCTCCAGCTCGAAGGCGGCGTGGTCTTGGAGCAACCGCGTCAGGGCCACGCGGTGTCCGCCGGGGAGATGGCGCTGATCGACACCACCCGGCCGTTCTGCGAGGTCAACCACGCCGGCGACGACCTTCGCCAGCTCTTCGTGATGTTCCCCCACGAGGCGCTGGGTGTCGACCCGGACCAGGTCGCCGCCCGACTGGTGGGCCGCCCGCTGCCCACCGAGCACGGTGTCGGGCCGCTGCTGATGCCGTTGCTGCGCGCCATGGACGAGCACGGCGACGGCCCCTGCCCGCCCACCGCCGAGCGCGCGGCCGGCAACGTCCTCGACCTGCTGTCGGTGTTCCTCGCCGAGCTGCTGGACTCCCCCACCGCACGGGACGCCTCGGAGCCGGGATCGCTGCTGCTGCGCGCCAAGGCCCACATCCGCCGCAACCTCGCCGACCCGGAGCTGACCCCGGGAAGGGTCGCGGCGGCCCACCATCTGTCGCTCCGCCACCTGCAGAAGGTCTTCGCCGATCACGGCCTGACCCCCTCGGACTTCATCCGCCGAGAACGGCTCGAACAATGCCGACGGCGTCTGGAGACCCCGACCTGGGCGGACGCCTCGATCACCGACATCGCCTTCCAGGCGGGCTTCCGCGACGCCGCGCACTTCAGCCGCGCCTTCCGGACGGCGTACGGCACCAGCCCCCGTGACCACCGCGCGCGGGCGTTCTAGGCGGGCGGGCGACCGCCCGGGAAACGGCCGCCCACGATCGGTCTAAGCGTTGACGCCGTGCTCGCGCAGGATGTCGTTCAGGGCCAGCTTGTCGTGCTGCTGCCCCTCCTCCAGGCGCTTGAGGACGAGCAGGCAGGGCATGCCGAACTCGCCGCCCGGGAACTGCTTGGGCTTGGTGCCGCCGACGCACACCGACCAGGCGGGGGCCTCGCCGCGCGGCAGCTCCTCGCCGGTCTGCACGTCGTAGACCCGGGTCGTCTTGGTCAGGATCGCGCCCGCGCCGAGCTTGGCGCCCTTGCGGACCCGGGCGCCGTCGACGACCATGCACCGCGACCCGACGAAGGCGTCGTCCTCGACCACGACGGGGACCGCGTTCGGCGGCTCCAGCACGCCGCCGATGCCGACACCCCCGGACAGGTGGACGTTCTTGCCGATCTGGGCGCAGGAGCCCACGGTCGCCCAGGTGTCGACCATGGTGCCGCCGTCGACGTACGCGCCGATGTTGGTGAACGACGGCATCAGCACGACGCCGGGGGCCAGGTAGGCGCCCCAGCGGGCGATGGCGCCGGGCACCACGCGCACGCCGTCCAGGCGGGTCTTGAGCGGGATCCGGTCGTGGTGGTGGAAGTCGCCGACCTGGCCGCGCACCATGCCGAGGACCTTGAAGCTCAGCAGGATGGCCCGCTTGGCGCGCTCGTCCACGAGCACCTCGTCGGTGGCCGGGTCGACCTGGGCGACGCGGGCCAGGCCGGTGTCGATCTGGTCCACGGCCGCCACGATCGCCGCGCGGGCGGCGCCGTCGTCCGGGGTGAGCCCGTCGCGCCGCTCCCACAGCTCGT
This sequence comes from Thermomonospora umbrina, assembly GCF_003386555.1. Lineage (GTDB taxonomy): Bacteria > Actinomycetota > Actinomycetes > Streptosporangiales > Streptosporangiaceae > Thermomonospora > Thermomonospora umbrina. The sequence goes on from NZ_QTTT01000001.1 coordinate 1,565,887, forward strand.
CGATGACGGCGGGGATCGGACTGGTGAACGTATCGGTCATGAGACGTGAGCTTAGTGGTGCCGTCTCCCGGTACGGTCTTGGTGTGCGGGGTACGGAATGGAGGCGGTGGCGCCCGGGCTTCGTCCTGCTCGGCGTCGCCCTGGTGCTGGGTGTCGGCGGGTACGCGGTGTGGTCGCAGGCGAGGCCGTACCTGCACGGCTCCAACTGCGAGATCAGCACGTCGCGGCGAGCGGTGCCGCTGGATCTCGAGCAGGCCGCCAACGCGGCGACCATCGCCGGGGTGGCGTTCCGCAAGGCGCTGCCCGAACGGGCGGTGGTGATCGCCTACGCCACGGCCATCCAGGAGTCGCACATCCGCAACCTGCCGGGCGGCGACCGCGACTCGGTGGGGATCTTCCAGCAGCGGCCCTCCCAGGGCTGGGGGCGCGTCGACCAGCTCCGCGACCCCGTGTACTCGACCAGCAAGTTCTTCGACGGCCTGGTGAAGGTCAAGGACTACCTCGACCGGGACCTGCACGACGCCGCCCAGCAGGTGCAGCGCAGCGCCGACGGCACCGCCTACGCCCCCCACGAGAACCGCGCCAAGCACCTCGCCGAGGCGTACACGGGCCGTCGCCCCGGCGCGGTGCGCTGCTGGTTCTCCCCCGACAAGCGCACCGCGCCCCGCCGCGCGGAGGCCGTCCGGGCGCTGCACCAGACGTTCGGCACCAGCCGGCTCCCGGTGACCAAGGGCGACGAACGCCACGTGGTACAGGTGCCGACCCGCCGCATCGGCTGGGCGGTGGCCTCGTGGGCGGTGTCCCACGCGCTGGGCTACGGCCTGACCGAGGTCCGGTACGCGGGGCTGCACTGGAAGGCCGACGCGGGCCACGACGGCTGGACCGGCGACGACGACGCCCCCGCCGACCGCGTGATCATCCGCTGACTCCGGCGTCAGGGCGAGGCCATAAGGTGGCGGGCGTCGTCTTGCGGGAGGGTGAAGTGCGTCCGACGAGGTCGCCGGAACGCGTCGTGCTGGGAATCGCCCATACGGTGACATCGACGGTGCGCCTGCTGGAATGCCTGGAGCTCGTTCGGGGCGACCCTCGCGTCGAGGTGGTGTTCACCTCCGCCGACACCTCGGAATTGTCGCGTGGCGTCCCCGCGTTCCTGGAGGACGTCGGGGCCCGGACGGTGTCCTGGGAAAGGGCCGCGAGCACCCGTTATGACCTGGCGGTGACGGCGGCCAGCAGTGGACCGCTGCACGAGATCGACGCCCCTCTCCTTTCTTTGCCCCATGGAATGGGGTACAATAAAGTACGACAAACGACAAACGACAAACGACAAACGACAAACGACAAACGACAAACGACAAACGACAAACGGACTTACGGGCTCGACGCGGACCAATTGATGCACGCCGGCGAGGTCGTTCCCCGGGTGCTGATCCTGTCCCATTCCGAGCAGCGGGATCGCCTCGCCGACCATTGTCCGCAGGCCGTTCCGCGCACCCTCATCGCCGGTGACCCGGCCTTCGACCGGCTGACCGCGAGCCTGCCGTGGCGTGCGGCCTACCGCAGGGCGCTGGGGGTGGCCCCCGGTCAGAACCTCGTGGTCGTGACGTCCACCTGGGGGCGCGGCTCGCTGCTCGACCGCCGGCCCGCGCTGCCCGCCGAGCTGCTGCGCGGGCTGCCGATGGACGAGTACCGGGTCGCGGCGATCCTCCATCCGAACATCACCGCCCACCACGGCGAGTGGAACGTGCGGTCGTGGCTGGCGGACGCCCGGGCGGCCGGGCTGGTCGTGATCCCGCGTCGTTCGGGCTGGCAGGCCGCCCTGACGGCCGCCGACCTGGTCATCGGGGATCACGGGTCGGTGACCCTGTACGGGGCCTGCCTCGGCCATCCGGTGCTGCTGGCGGGCTTCGACGACTCCGCGATCGTGCCGGGCACCGCGATGGCGGACCTCGGACGCATGGCCCACCGGCTGGACCCCACCCGCCCGCTCCGTCCGCAGTTGGCGGAGGCCCGGGCGTTCGGAGGGCTGCGGTCGCGGGCGGTGGAGAACGTCGGCCGCTGCGCCGCCGTCCTGCGTGCCGCGATGTACGACCTGATGGAGCTGCCGGAGCCGGAGACGCCGGCGTTCTACGGCCCGGCGGACGATCCCGTTCCCGAACCTTCTCCGCCGCTCACCGCCCATTTCGCGACGACGTCGGTCACCGGGTCGACGGTGCGGATCGAGCGGTTTCCCGTGACGTCCGACGTCGAGGACCCGCATTTCGTCATCGACGATGAGGAACGCAATCCGGCGCTGCGGGGATTGGCGGAGACGTTGATCCGGCGCGGCGACGGACTGACCGCGGATCGATCTCCCGGCGAGGTCTTCGCCGCCTATCCGGGCCACCGCCGCGTCGCGGACGTCCGGCCGGGCACGGCGGTGATCTGGGAACGCGACGGCTCCCGGCGCGTCATCACCGGTTCTCTGGACCCGGCGCTCTATCCCCTCGTCCTGCACGCCCTCCCCGACCCGCCGCCGAGGGTGACGATCGTGGTGGGTGAGAGGCGTGACGTGCTCCGCGTCGGTCAGCCCAGCCCGAGACGGAGCTGAACGGCCTCCGCCTCGGCCGCGTAGGCGGGATCCCTGGTGAACGCGGCCAGTGACGTGAGGATGCGGAACTCCTGGTGGGCGCGGCCCTGGGCGCGCATCACGGCCAGCGCCTCGGTCAGCACGTCGATCGGGTCCTCGCCCAGCTCGATGAGGGCGTGCCCGAGGCTGTGCAGCGCGTGGGCCCGGTTGTAGTCGTCGGAGATGGCGGCGAACATCTCGCCGGCCTCCCGCAGCGAGCGCAGGGCCTCGGCGAGTTCGGCGGCGGCCTCGTCGGGCCTCCCGCCGGCCCGGTGCCGGCGCGCCCGGGCCAGCCGCACCCGGCCGAGATGATGCAGGTCGATCGCGACACCCCGCTCCCTGCGGGCGGCCCGTTCGAGGGCCAGGGCCAGCGTGAAGTGCTCGAACGCGGCGTCCAGGGCACCGGATCCCTCATGGGCCCGGCCGATGAACTCCACCGCCGTCGCCTCGTGGCGTGGGTCGCCCAAGGCCCGCGCCGCCGTGAGGGCCTGGTCGAGGATCTCGTGCGCCTGCGTGAACTCGCCCGTCTCGTAAAGGGCCCGCCCGAGCTGAATCCCCACCCGGAAAACGGCCTGCGGATTCCCCTGGGCCGACGCGAAACCGATCCGATGGGTGATGATCCAGTCGTCGTGGTATTTGAACGAGAAATACAGCGACCACAGGGCCTCGCACAATTGCCAGGCCAGATCGTGCCACCCTCGCGCCGCCGCCTCATGGACCATGGCGCTCAGGTTGCGCTGCTCGGCGTCCAGCCACGCCAACGCGTCCCGCACCGAGGGGCCGGGCGCCACTCCTCGGTAGGCCGGGCCGAACGTGTCGGCGGCGCGTGCCGGGTTGACGGTCGCGTCCGCCCGTGCGGCCTCGGCCAGGTAGAACTCCACGAGCCGGCGCACGGCCCGTTCGTCGTCGCCGGCCCGTTCGCGGGCGTGCAGTCGTACGAGGTCGTGGAAGGTGTACCGGCCGGCGGAGTACTCCAGGAGGTGCCGATCGACCAGGACGTCGAGCACGTCCTCCGCGTCCTCGCCCAGCAGCGCCGAAGCGGCGGCCGACGAGAAGCGGGGGCGCGCCCCCGGGTGCAGGCTCAGCGACCGGTACGCCCGACGCGCGTCCTCGGGCAGATCCTCGTACGCGGCGTTCGCCACGGACTCCACCGTCAACTCCTCACCGGGAAGGCCGCGCAACGGGTCCCGGGCGAGCCTGGCGATGGCCCGTTCGGGGGAACGGGTGGGATGCGCGGCCATCCAGCCGCCGGCGATGCGCAGGGCCAGCGGCCAGTGTCCGCACAGGTCCGCCAGCTCGGCGAGCCGGGCGGGATCGGCCTCTCCGGCCAGTTCCGTCAGCAGCCTGACCGAATGGTCCGGGCTCAACGGCTTCAGCGGCACCGTCACCGATCCGTACTGCACGAGACCGCTGAGCCGCCGGTCGGTCGAGATGACCACCATGCTGCCGGACGACCCCGGCAGCAGATCCTCGACCTGCCGGACCAGGGTCACGTTGTCCAGGAACACCAGCAGCCTGCGGCCCGCGGTGAGGTGGTGGAACAACGCGACCCGTTCCGCATGTCCATCCGGCAGCGCCTCCCGGTCCGCGCCGAGCGCCCGCAGAAAGACGCCGAGAACGTCCCCGGGGCCGCTCACCTCCCGTTCGGAGAGGCCGCCGAAGTCGAAGTAGAGCAGCCCGTCGGGGAACCGCTCCCGCCTCTTGCGGGCCCAATGGACGCCGACGGCGGTCTTGCCCATCCCGGTCATCGCGGTGAGCACCGCCATCCCGGGACTGCCGGGGGCCCGCTCCCTCGACGACACGGCGTCCAGCACGGCGAACTCGTCGTCCCGGTTGACCATCACCAGGATCCCGGCGGGCAGCATCTCGACGGTCGGCCCGGACGCCTCGACGGTCGCCGTCAACCGCTCATGGTCGAGCTGACGCAGCCGCTCCGGGAGTCCACCCTGCTCGGCGGCCTCCGCCCGGACCGCCGTCTCCAGCGCCCCGGCGAGGCGCAGCGTCAGCTCGTCGAGCGTGACCTCGCACCGCTCCAGCAGCTCCCGCCCGGTCGCCCGCGACCTGCCCCGCCCGTACGTCCGTTCGGGCAGCTCGGCCAGCTCCGCCGCCAACACCTCTTCGAGCGAGGACAGCCCCTCGTACCAGGCGGGCGACCTTCGGCCGGCGATCTCCTTGGACACCGCGTCCGTCAGCCGCTCCCCGCCCTCGGGCAGCCCGTCCCGAACCTCCGCCAGCGCCCGCCGCAGGACCCGCGCGTGCTCCCGCGGCCCCACCATCCGCGCCGCGCCCTGCCCGGCCCCGGTGAGCGCCCGGTCCACCGCCCAGCCCACGACGAGCTCCAGCACCCGCGCACACCCCTTCGCAGCCGTCCCGCCGCCCAGGCTTCCCCAAGATCGCCGAGCCCCGCAAGCGAACGACCACATCCGGCGACGGCACCACCCCCGGCACAAAGTCACGATCTGGGCATCTCTCACCAGATCGTCAATCACAATGGGGGCGTGCTCGAGAAGCCGACCGCTGACGAGGGCCCGCGTCCGTTCGCCCACCTCGGTACGGAGAAACGACTCCAGTACCGGGCCGTGCTCCGCGCCTTCAGCCGTGCGAAGGACCGGTTCAGTGTCCATCTGCGTCCGGAGGACGTCGCAGCCGATCTGGGATGGCAGAACACTCCAGAGCTGACCGAGATCCTCAAGCAGCTCGTCGGGTGGGGAAATCTCCGTGCGGACCCGGACACGGGGCGGGTCAACTCCGCAGCCGATTTCCACCAGAGGCGATACCTTTACCGGCTCACCGCGGAGGGTCAGGCGGCCGAGCAGGCCATCGAGCATTACGAACGCGTGATCGGTCATCGGGGCGCCCTGCAGTCGGTCGCGCTGAGCGACATCGCCGATCAGCTGAAGGCGCTGTCGGCCCTCGCCGCCTCCGACACCCCTGATCCGGCCAAGACCCACCTCTTGTTGCTCAGCCTCACCGAGCGGTTCACCTCCCTCGCGGACAACGCGCAAGCGTTCATGAGCTCGCTGAGACGCGCGATCGATTTCAGCGATGACGATGTCGACGCGTTCATCGCCTACAAGGACCACCTCATCGGCTACATCGAACGCTTCATCCAAGACCTGGCACGGACAGGTGCGCACATCGCCCGGCTCCTGGTCGAACTGAAGGCCCGCGACCACGAGCGGCTCCTGGTGTTGGCGGCCCGACGGGAGGCTTCGGAGACCGTCCCCGACGGTGAGGACATGGCGGATGTGCTGCGCAACGCGGAAGTCGCGGCGCTCGAGGATTGGCAGAACCGCTGGCGCGGCCTATGCGACTGGTTCGTGCCCGCCGACTCCGGGCGGTCGCCCCAAGCCCGCCTGCTCCGTCGGGCGGCGCTCACCGCGATCACTCAGCTGATCGATACCGTGACGCTGCTGAACGAGCGACGACACGGGCGTTCCGACCGCTCGGCCGACTTCCTCACCCTGGCCGGCTGGTTCGCCGACGCGCCGGATGAGGAGGCCATGCACCGGCTCTGGCGGACGGCGTTCGGTCTGGCCTCGGCCCGCCATCTCACCGTCACGACAGAAACCCTCGCGGCCTGGGAAGAGCGGGCCGATCCGGGCATCCCCTGGGCTCAGGCGCCTCCGGTGGTGATCTCCCCTCAACTGCGTAAGAGCGGTTCCTATGAGCGGCGTGGCAAGGGGCACCGCGTGCAGGACCGTTCGCAGCAGAAGCGGCTGCTGGCCGAGCGCGCCGAGCGGGAGGCCGCCGAGACCGCAGCCGCCCGGCGGCGGCTCTGTACGGAGGGGCCGGTGCTGTTGTCGGAGCTCGATGTCCTCGACCGACGGTCCTTTCGGCTCTTTCTGGCCCTACTGGGCGATGCCCTAGCCGCCCGCAGACCTGGAGACACCGAGGTGAAGACCACGAGTGCCGACGGTTCGTTGGAGATCCGGCTGTCCCTGGTACCGGGCGGAGGCACGGTCCATGTGAAGACCGAGGACGGTGTGCTGAGCGGACCGGAGCACCTTGTGGAGATCACGGACGGGCGTGGCGGGCGATGAACGCAGAGGAGGCCGCCGAGCAGCGACGCGCGGCCCTCCGGGCGCTGCTGCGGCGCCCGCTGCTGACCGCCCGGGACGATCCGGAGACCCTCGTGCGCGTACGCCGTCATCAGGACGACCTGCGCGACTGGCTGCGGTCGGAGGTCGGCTGGCGGCTGCACGTGGACACCGAGATCGCCCGGCTATTCAAGATTCCCCCTACGCTCGACGACCCCACCCGGCCCGCGCTCGACCGGCATGGCCGTCCCTTCGGGCGGCGACGTTACGTGTTGCTGTGTCTCGCTCTGTCGGCGCTGGTCCGTGCCGACGCCCAAGTCACGCTCGGATATCTCGCCGAGCGCGTCCTGAATCTGGCCGCCGACCGGAGGCTCGATCTGGAATTCGCCCTGGAGACCCGGGGAGAGCGCTCCGACCTGGTCGCGGTCGTCCGGATGCTGCTCGACTGGGACGTTCTGCGTCGGGTGGCCGGCGACGAGGAGGACTACGTGGCGGCATCGGGAGACGTGCTCTATGACATCCGCCGCAACGTGCTGTCCGTTCTGCTCAGTTCGGTACGAGGGCCCTCGGTGGTCACGGCCGGCACCTTCGAGGAACGGCTGGCCGCACTGATCGACGAGCCGGTTCCCGACACGGAAAGCCTGCGGAACCGTGCACTGCGGCATCGCCTCACGCGGCGGCTGCTGGAGGATCCCGTCGTTTACCACGATGATCTCGACCAGGCCGAGCGCGCCTATCTGAGTTCGCAGCGCCCGGCGCTCACCCGGCGCATCGAGGAGGCCGCCGGGCTGGTGCCGGAGGTCCGCGCCGAGGGCATCGCGATGGTCGACCCCAGGGACGAACTGACCGACGTCCGGATGCCCGAGCAGCGGACCGAAGGTCATGCCACGCTCCTGGTCGCCGAGTTCCTCGCCGAGAGCGGCGTACGGTCGCTCGCCGAGCTGCGCGTGTTCGTCCGTGAAGCCGCGCGGGCCCACGCCACCTACTGGCGCAAGGGTGTGACCGAACCGGGGGCCGAGGATGAATTGCTCGACATCGCGCTGCGCAAGCTCATAGCGCTGCGGCTGGTGGTGGTCCGCTCCGACGGGGTACGGCCGCTTCCCGCGATCGCACGCTACGCACTTGCCGAACCCACCGTCCAGGAATCCCGGAAGGCCGACCGATGACCTCGTCGCCCTCGCTCCCGGAGCCCGCCTCCGAAAGATGGAAGCCGCTGCGTGCGGGTTTGGTGGACGTCTTCTACTACGACACCGAGGAATTCTGGTTCCATGACGGCCGGTTGCTCCTGAGGGGCAACAACGGCGCCGGCAAATCCAAGGTGCTGGCCCTCACGGTGCCGTTCCTCCTCGACGGCGACCTGTCGCCGCACCGCGTCGAGCCGGATGGGGATCGGCAGAAACGCATGGAGTGGAACCTTCTACTCGGTGGCAGGCACCCGCATCCCGAGCGAACCGGATACACGTGGATGGAGTTCGGGCGGCGAACGGCCGACGGCGACGTCGAGTTCCGGACGATCGGCTGCGGACTCAAGGCCGTTCGCCATCGCGGCATCGCCAAACATTGGTTCTTCGTGACCCCACAGCGCGTCGGAGTGGACCTGAACCTGCTGTCCGGCACCGGAGTCGCCCTCACCAAGGAGAGTCTGCAGGCGGCTGTCGAGGGCCGGGGCAGGGTCTACGAGACCAAGGGCGATTATCAGCGTGCGGTGGACGAGGCATTGTTCGGTCTTGGCAGCCATCGCTACGAGGCGATGGTGAATCTGCTTCTCCAACTCCGCGCGCCCCAACTGTCCAAGAAGCCCGACGAGAAGGCATTGTCGGCGGCGTTGAGCGAGGCCCTTCCGCCGCTTTCCAACGTCATGGTGACCACGGTGGCGGAGGCGTTCCGCGGACTGGACGAGCAGCGTGAAGCCCTGCATACGATGCAGGAGGCGCATCGGGCCGCCGCCGATTTCCTCGTCCACTACCGCGCCTACGCCGCGATCGCCGCCAAGCGACGTGCCGCCGAGCCCCGCAACGCCCACTACCGCTACGAAAAGGCCCAGGGTGAGCTGATCGAGGCGAGGCGCCGGCACGACGCCGCGTGGGCCGAGCTAGACGAGGTCACCGCGCTCATCACCGAACTGGAGGCACGCGAGACCTCGTTGACGGCGGAACGCACCGCGCTTCGGACGAGTCCCGAGATGCGCGACGCCGAGCGCATCGAGCAGCTCCGGCAGGACGCTCGGCGACGCGACACACATGCCGCGACCCTCGAAGACGACCGAGACCAGCGGGCACTCGACGTTGAGCACCGACGTTCCCTCGGGGCCAGGGCCGTCGAACGGCAGGAGGCCGCCCATCAGGGATGGGTCACCGCAACGGAGGAGGCTCGGGACGCCGCCGGACGCGCGGGCGTCCCCACCGATCACGAACACATCCTGGCGGCCTGGGAGACGGACCCCTCCCGAGCACGACAGGCCGCCGCAACGCTGGTGACGCGACGAGCCGAGGCACTCGCCGAGTTCGACCGGCTCTCGGCCGATCTCGAGAAGGCGCGGCGCAGGCTGGAACAGGCGACCGACCGAGTCGAGCGAGCCGAGGAGGCGCTGCAAGACGCCGATGTCCGCATCGCTGAGGATACGGCGGCCGTCGGCGAACAGGCCTCAGCCCTGCTCAACGCATGGCGCAGCCATCTGGCGGGGCTGACCGAGATCCGGATCTCCGACCCCGACGGCGTGTTGGGCGACCTGGAGACCTGGACCATCACGGCCGAGGGCCCCGACCCGGCGACCGCCGCCGTGACGGAGGCGGCGCGCGCCGCGACCGGCGCCCTCGCCCGACTGGAGGCGGACGCCAAGGCCCGCGAGCGAGTCGCGCAGGAGGATGAACATTCGCTGCGCGCCCAGATCGAGGAACTCGAATCAGGCGCACAAGAGGCCCCACCCCAACCGCACACCCGCGACGTCGACGCCCGGGCGGACCGCCTGGGGGCGCCGTTGTGGCGGGTCGTCGATTTCGCCGCCGAGTTGGACGCGCGGCAGCGTGCAGGCCTGGAGGCCGCGCTGGAGGCATCCGGGATCCTCGACGCCTGGGTGACACCCGACGGCGAGCCGGCCGACGAGAACGACACGTTCCTGCTGCAAGGATCGGCGGCGAACGGCCCCACGTGCCGCACGGTCCTACGTCCGGCCGTGGACCGCGCCGACCCGCAGGCCGCCGCCCTCGGCGATGAGGCGGTGCTCGCCGTCCTGGCCCGCATCGGGCTCGGCCCGGGGGACGGCACCTGGGTGGACGTGGACGGCCGATGGAGCAATGGGGTTCTGTCCGGGCGCTGGCGTAAGGAGTCGGCCGCCCATATCGGGGAGGGCGCCCGTGAGGCGGCTCGCCGCACCCGGCTCGAACGACTGCGCGCCGAACTCGTCACGGTGCGCGAACGCCTCGATTCCGCGAGGAGTGAACTCTCGGCACTCGCCGAACGAGAGCGTGCCCTGGCCGAGGAGCATCGTCGGTCACCCCGTGACTCCGGCCTCCAGCAGGCTCAGCACCGGCTGGCGGCGGCGCACCGTCAGCGAAGGGCGGCCGAAGCCGCGCACCGAGAGGCGGCCGGGCTCGCCGTCGAGCAGGCGCGTCACCACGCCGATGCGCGGACGCACTTCACCGAGTTCGCCACGGATCTCGGGCTCCCGACCGAGCCGGACGATCTGGCGCTGGTCCGCCGAGGTCTGCAGGACTACCGGGCGGCGCTGGCGGCGCTCTGGCCCGCCGCCGAAGCCGTGGCGCACGCCCGCCGTGCGCACGAGGAGGCATCCGAGGAGCTTCGGCGTGCGGAGGACACCCTGTCCGATGCGGTGGAACGGGCGCAGGAGGCCCGGGCCCAGGCCGACACCGTGGAACAGGAATACCGAGCGTTGAGAGCGATGGCCGGCGCGGCCGTCGACGAACTGCGCCGGCGACTGGAAGAGGTCGAGAACGCCTTGGCGGCGCGGGAGACCGAAGAACGCCGTGCACGGGAACGAGAGCGACGTGCCCGCGAGGAGAGCGGTGCGGCCAAGGCCACCCTCGGGAGCCTCCAGGATGAACTCGCAAGGGTCGCCGACGAACGCGGGGCTGCCCTGGACCGGTTCCGGGCCTTCGCCGCCACCGGACTACTGGCCGTCGCCCTCCCTGAGCTGGAGATCCCCGACCCCGACCAGGAATGGCCGGTCTCGCCCGCGATCCAGCTCATGAGAGCCGTCGACACCGCCCTGGCGGATGTGGACGGTTCTGACCGCGCGTGGGAGCGGAGCCAACGAAAGGTCGCCGAGGAGCACAAACTCCTTTCGGACGTCATGTCGCGGCAACGGCATGAGGTGGGCATGACACTGCCCGACGGGGTCATCGTCATCGACATCCGCTTCCAAGGGCATCGGCGCGAGGTTCCGGAGCTCGCCGAGGCACTCGCCCAAGAGGTCGCGGACCGCTCGCGGTTGCTGTCCTCGCGAGAGCGGGAGATCCTCGAGAACCACCTGCTCGACGAGGTCGCCGGCGCCCTGCACGAGCTGGTGGCCGACGCCGAACGCGAGGTCGCCACCATGAACGCGGAGCTCGGCGACCGTCCGACCTCCACCGGCATGACGCTTCGCCTGCGCTGGCTCCTGCGGAGGAAGGACGCCCCCGAGGGACTGGATCGCATCCGCGATCTGCTGCGGCAGACCGTCGACGTGTGGTCGGCCGACGATCGGGCCGAGGTCGGTGCGTTCCTCCAAGAGCGGATCACGGCTGAGCACGAGCGGGTGCCCGGAGCGGCCTGGGCCGAGGTGCTGACCGGCGCGCTGGATTACCGTTCCTGGCACGAGTTCACGATCGAACGACTGCAGGACGGGCAGTGGCGGTCGGCGACCGGCCCCGCATCCGGCGGCGAACGGGTGCTGGCGGCGTCGGTGCCCCTGTTCGCCGCCGCCTCCGCTCACTACAAGTCGGCGACGAACCCGTACGCGCCGCGTTTGATCGCGCTGGACGAGGCGTTCGCCGGGGTGGACGACGATTCCCGTGCGAAGTGTCTGGGGCTGCTGGCAACGTTCGACATGGACGTCGTGATGACCAGCGAACGCGAGTGGGGCTGTTACCCGCAGGTGCCTGGTCTGGCCATCTGTCAGCTCTCCCGCCGAGACGACATCGATGCCGTTCTCGTCACGCCCTGGCGCTGGGACGGCCGTGATCTCGAGCGTGCTCCCCGGCCCGAGCCGACGGTGCAGGCTCCCACCGCGCCGAGCGGCGGCCTCGACCAAGAGGGGCTCTTCGCATGACCTCGGATCCGGCCGACCGCCTAAGCAGGCTCCTGGGCGGCACTGATACCGACTGGCTCCGTGCTCGTGTCCGACGGCGCCTCGAACGTGGGAAGCCGCTCACCGGAAAGGTCGTGCACTCTGCGGCGTCCGAGACCGAACGTCAGGCGATCGAACGTCTCCTGGGCAGGAGGGCGAGCACGGCGCGATCGCTGTCGGTGTCGCTCGACGACGTGGACCAGGTGCTGCGCCGCAGCGGGCTGTGCCCGGGAGGGCTAGCCTTCGCCGTTGAGCTTCTCGATGGCCCCGTCCAGGACATCGCCGGTCGTGCGGCCGCTGAGGCGGCTTCATGGAAACACGCCCGCGCGCGGTTCGACATGGTGGTCCAAGAACGTTCCGAGCTCATCGGATGGCGGAACCGGCTCGATGCCATCGGCCTCATCCGGCGCCTGACGTCCGATCCCGGCACCGCGAGAGCCCATCTGGATCGTCTGGCCTCGGTCGTGGAACGGCTCCCTTCCCCGGGAGTGCCGCTGGGGCGGCTCGCCGCCGAGACCTGTGGCGACGCGCACGCACTCGACGACGGGCCGCTGGCGACGCTCGCGCTGTCGGCGGCCCGTGCGCTCGGCGGCCTGCCCTTCCGCGCCGACGGCGGAGCCGAGTCCCGCCGCAAGGCGTGGGCGCGGGTGGGCGTCCACTTGGACGAGTTGTCGTCCACGGCGTTGTGCATCGGCCTGCACGGCGACGACCGAACGCCACTGGGCCGCATCTTGGCGGCGTCCCGCTCGTGGGGCGAGCCTGTCGCCCTCACCCTTCGTCAGCTTCGCCGACATGACGGCGGCCTCATGAGTCCGGGGCTGGTGCGGATCTGTGAGAATCCCTCCGTGGTCGCCGCTGCGGCCGACGCTTTGGGAGACCGCTGCGCGCCGCTGGTGTGTGTGAACGGCCAGCCGTCTCTGGCGGTGTGGCGGTTGCTGGAGCTACTCGCCGACGGCGGTGCGGAGTTCGCCTATCACGGTGACTTCGACTGGGGCGGCATCGAGATCGCCGCCGCCGTCAGACGCCGCGTCGGCTGGCGGCCGTGGCGTTACGACGTGGTGTCCTATCTCGCCGCCGTCGATCGTGTATCGGACTCCGCGGCTTCACTCGACGAACGCCGAAGCGAGACGCCGTGGGATCCGGCGCTGAGTGCCGTGGTGGCCGACCGCGCCGTCCGGGTGGAGGAGGAAATCGTCCTGGGGGATCTGCTGACCGACCTGGCGGAGCGGCCCGGATGACGGAACGGGCTCAACCGTCGGAGCCGTCGCGGAATCGGTCCATTCGGGTCTCGTGTGCGTCCAGTTGGGCGAGCAGGGACGCGGCGTCGGCGGGTTGATACCGCCTGATCGCCTCTCGCATCCGTCGGTCCGCGTCCAGTCGGTGAGTCCACTGCCTGGTCACCGCGTACAGCCTCACCAGCCAGGCGAACGCGTCCAAGTGGCGGTCCACGGCATGGGCGTCGGCGGGATCGGGCGCGACATCGGCGACGGAACCGAACGCGCGGATCGCGCCGTGGATCTCGCCCATCTCGGCGCGGCACTGGGCGAGGTAGTACCGAGCGGAGAGCGTTTCGGCGTCGTCGGCGCCGCGCCGCGACGTGAGATACCCGTCCACCGTGGTGAAGAGGTCGGCGGCCGTGGTGTGGTCGCCTGCGACGTACTTGGCGACGGCGAGCCGGAAGGTCAGGTCGTTGGCCAGGTCCGGATCGGTGGTCCGCTCGCGTGCCTCCATGAGGAGGTCGAACGCCTCCTCGAACATGTTGTTGAGAACCAGTCGGCCCGCTCGCTCGCCGATCTCCTCGACCTCCGTCGCCGTGAGCCCCCGCGCCGTGTCCGGTGCGCTCATGGTCGCTCCGCGGACGCTTCCTCCGTGCACTCGTGATCCGAGCGGCCTGATAAAGGGCAGCGCAGGATCAAGATGCACGATGTCGACGGGGAAGGGCCTTTCCGAACGGGCGCAGGCGAGCGGCAGGAGCGCTTCGTACACCTCGGCGGCGGTAGGGCGATTCTCGGCGTCCTTGTCGAGCATCGCCAGAAGCAGGTCCGACATCTCCCTCGGAACATCCGGTCGTAGATCCGGGCTGCGGATGGGGCGAGGGTCGGTGCGCACGTGGTGCCATTGGTGCGAGTTCTCGTCGATGCGGGCGAACGGCGGGTGACCGGTCAGCACTTCGTAGCCGACGCAGCCAGCGGCGTAGACGTCCGAGGTGGGGCCGACGGCGTTGCCGAGCGCCTGTTCCGGCGACATGTACGGCGGTGTGCCGACGGTCATCCCCACCTGGGTGAGGCGCGTGGTGTCGCCTGCACCGAACAACGCCGCCACGCCGTAGTCCATGACCTTGAGAATGCCGCCGGGCGTGAGCATCAGGTTCTCGGGCTTGATGTCGCGGTGTACGACGTCGTGCCGGTGGACCTCGTCGAGGACCGATGCGATCTGCGCGATGATCGCCGCGCCGCGCGCCACGGTCAGTGGCCCGGAGTCGGGGTCCGGTTCGTCGATCAGGGTGCGGAGCTCGCGGCCGTGCAGCAGTTGCATGGCCAGGAACAGGCGTCCGGTCGCGTGATCGACGCCGGCGTCGTACACGGCGGGCACACCGGGATGGTCGATCAGCGCGGTGGTCCGGACCTCGCGCAGGAATCGTTTGCGGCGGGTCTCCATCGCCTCGTTGCCGTGGGCGACGGTGGGTACCCGCTCATCGGTGATCATCTTGACGGCGACGCGCCGCCCGTCGAGGCGCTCGTCGTAGGCGTCCCAGACCTCGCCCATGCCCCCGGAGCCGAGGGGGCTGCGCAGCCGAAACCGGCCGGCGATGAGTCGCCCGCCCTGCTCGTCGGCGACGGCCATGCGTCCGTCCTCTCGTCAAGAACGCTGTCAGGATCGGCGGGGGCTCCACGCTACTCGGGCCGATCCCCCGAAGTCCGGCGAATCGCCGCAACGCGGTCGTCGGTCCTACGGCGCTGTTCCTCGGTCACCCGGCGCTCGGCCTCACGGCGCACGGGACGGCGGATCATGTCATACGCCTGACGCTTGGCGACCTGCTTGAACAGGCGGTTGACCTGCTCGTCCTCGAAGTAGCGAACGAGGAGGTCCCGGTTCTGGTCGGACTGCTTGACCATGATGCGGTCGGCGTCCTTCTCGACCTCCCGCTCGAAGACGTCACGCGGGTTGTTCAGGGCGATCCGCGCGAGCTCCGGGTCCTCGGCCACGGTCACCACGAACTGGCCCAGCGCGATCTTGTCGGCGGACGAGAGGTTCGCGCCGTACTCGTCGTTGACCTGCTCGATCAGCTCGGCGAGGGTCAGCTCGTCCCGGAGGCCGGCGCCGCCGCCGACGCCTTCGAACAGCCCGGCGATCTCCTGGTCACCGACGGATTCGAGGCTCAGGTCATGTTCACCGGTCCGCTCCACCCGCAGGTGGCTGGGCTCGACCTCACCGATGTCGACCGACGGGTCCTGGCCGGGCGGCGGCAGCCGGGTCAACAGGAACCTGCCGTACTGGTACAGCAGTTCGAGGTCTTCGTCGTCGTAGCCGATGACCTGGGCCAGGAACCCGTAGGCGCGGACGTAGTCGCGCAGGCCCTTACGGAACTTCTCGGCCTTCTCGGGCTCCTCCGCGGCGAGCGCGTTGAAGCGGTCGACGGCCGGGTCGACCCAGCGGTACAGCTTCGCGTGCGCCTTGACGAGGTCGCGTTCGTCGTTCGCGCCGGCCCGGGCCGCGAAGTAGGCGTCGGCGAACTGCCGCATCTCCGACTCCACCAGCAGCCGGTAGGCCAAGACCTCACGCTGCTTGTCGTAGAGGAGATTCTCGTCGGTGGGCTCGCTGATCGTCGTCTCGTAGAAGGGCCTGAAGTACTCCTGGATGTCAACGGCCTTGTTGGCGAAGTCCATGATGAAGAGGTCGTCCTGCGACTTGCCCCGATGGGTGCGGTTGAGCCGGGACAGCGTCTGCACCGCCGCGACGCCCGCCAGCGGCTTGGCCACGTACATTGTGGTGAGCAGCGGCTGGTCGAAGCCGGTCTGGTACTTCTCCGCGACCACCAGAATGCGGTATTCGAGCCTTGGAATCCGGCCCGCGTATCGGTCATCGGCACGGGTGTAGGCGAACTTTTCGGGAAGCTCCCGCTCGGGGAACCCGTTCAACTTGGCCTCGGTGTATTCGGGGCCGTTCTCCTCGAGCTTGAGCGCCCCCGAGAACGCCACCAGGGTGTCGCAGTCGGTGAATCCACGCTCGTCCACGTACGTGCGGATCGCCTGGTACAGCCGGGCGGCGTCGGCCCGCATCGGCGTCACGACCATCGCCTTGGCACGGCCGCCGATCCGGGGCGCGGTGTGAGAACGGAAGTGATCCACGATGATCTTCGCCCGGACGGCGAGGGACGCCTCCGACCACAGCGCGGCCCGCACCAGCCGCGCCTTGGCCTTGCGCGGGTCCAGCATCTTCTCGGCCTCGTCGGCGGCGGCCTGGGAGAGCTTGAAGTAGGTGGCGTACGTGACGTAGTTGCCGAGGACGTCGAGGATGAAGCCCTCCTCGATCGCCTGCATCATGGAGTAGACGTGAATGGGCCGCTTCTTGCCGTCCACCTCCCTGCCGAACAGCTCCAGGGTCTTCTTCTTCGGCGTCGCGGTGAACGCGAAGACCGACAGGTTCGGCTGCTTGCCGCGCGCCAGGGCCGCCGACTCCAGCGGGTCGCCGCTCTCGCTCACCGTCCGGGAGCCGAGCGCCTTCTTGACCGCCGCGTTGTCCTCACCGCCCTGCGACGAGTGCGCCTCGTCGATGACGATCGCGTACTTGCGGGTGGACAGGCCCTGCACCTTGTCGAGGACATATTTGAACTTCTGCTGCGTGGTGATGACGATGCGGGCCCCGGCGCCGGTGAGGGCTTCGGCGAGTTGTGCGGAGTCGGTGTCGATCCGCTCGACGACGCCGCTGACCTGCTCGAACTGGTAGATGGTGTCCTGAAGCTGCTTATCGAGAACATTGCGGTCGGTGAGGACGATCACCTTGTCGAACACGGGCTCGTTGGCGTCGTCGTGCAGGGTGGACAGACCGTGGGCCAGCCAGGCGATGGTGTTGGACTTGCCGGAGCCGGCCGAGTGCTCGATCAGGTAGTTCTCTCCCGTGCCCTTGGCCCTGGCGTCGGCGGTCAGCGTCTTCACGGCGTGCCACTGGTGGAAGCGGGGGAAGATGATCGGCTGGGTGTGCGCGGCGTGCGGCTTGAAGGACGGGGCGCGGCCGGCCTTGGCGTCGGCGTCCTCGATGTGCAGGTAGCGCTGCAGCAGCTCTAGGAAGTTGTCCTTCTGAAGGATCTGCTTCCAGAGGTAGGACGTCCGGTGGTCGTCGTCGCTGCCGGCCGGCGGGTTGCCCGCCTCGCCGGACCGCCCTGGGCCGTTCTTGCCCTGGTTGAACGGGAGGAAGCGGGTCTTGTCGCCGGCGAGCCGCGTGGTCAGGAAGACCTGGTCGGGATCGACGGCGAAATGGACGAGGGTACGGCGGGCGAAGAAGAGGTCCTTGTCGTCGCGTTCGCGGTACTGCCGCCGCGCGTCGACCACGGTCTGTCGGGTGAACGGGTTCTTCAGCTCGGCGGAGGCCACTGGGATGCCGTTGACGAAGAAGGCGAGGTCGACGGACTGCGCGGGATGCTTGGCGGAGAAGCGCAACTGGTGGAGGACGACGAGCCTGTTCTGGTCGTACTCGTCCAGCGCTCCCGCCGCGAGGGTGTGCGCGGGGCGGAAGTAGGCGAGCCGGACGCGAACGCCCTTGTCCTTGACTCCCTGGCGCAGCACGTCGAGCGCTCCGCGCGCGTCGATCTCCCGCGCGACGAGCTTGACGAACGGACCTGCGGGGTCTGCGCCGTAGGCGGCTTCGAGGCGCTCCCATGCCTTGGGCTGCGTGCTCTTGACGAAGGTCGCGAGGTTGTGAGGGTCGAGCGCGAGTTCCTTGTCGTAGTGGTCGGCCCGGCCGGGTTGCCGGACCTCCCAGCCGGAGACTTGGAGGGCGTGCTCCACCTCACGCTCGAACTGCTTCTCGCCGTAGACCTTGACCGTCATGACCCCACCTCACCCACTCGAACGCCCCACACCAGGCCCGCGTTGAGCATAGACACCGTAAGCGCGTAGCGCAACGCTTTCATCGTGTTGGCGACGTTAACATCCTCTCGAGAAAGGAGGCTCCGCCGCCGCGATGGGTGGCGGAGCCTCGTCCTCGTTACCGGTCGTAGCGCCCGGTGCGGATGCCCTGCATCAGGTCACCGAACGCCCCCCGGGCGAACGCCAAGGCGGGACCGGCCGAGTCCTTCGAGTCACGAACGGCAACGGCCGACACGACGTCCGCGACCTCAACGCAGTCGGTGCCTGAAGAGCCGCTCCGACTGCTCTTCCGCCATGCCGCAGACGACAAGCCAGGTGTACTCATTCACCCTCCATGATCGAACGGATCCGACTCTCCGTCTCCTCAACCGACAACGCGGCGGACCGGATCACGTTGAAGAGTACGGTATGCCCCCTCACCTTGGACGACTCCGAGATCACCTGCACACAACCCCCTGCCCCATCGACGTAGAGAAGATCTGCCCCTTCGTCGAAGTTCAACAGTTGAAAACCGCCCTCCTGGAAGACGCGAGCGGTCGTTGGGATGAGCTGGATGGAAATGTGCGACTCTCCCATCCTGTCCAGTAGGAGCCTGCACTGACCCTTTCGGATCTCAGCGGGAAGGTCTCGGAGAACCGGCTCACGAATGAGCAGGAAGAACCACGGTGGTGGCGACTTGGTGAAGACGGTCTGACGTCCCATCCGCAGGGCGACACGTTCCTCGACCTCCTCCACCCGATGCTCCGCGCTGAAGACCATCCGGGCGCACTCTTCGGTCTGGAACAAGCCGGGGACCAGCAGCGGAGCGAAAAGACTGAGCTGCGAGACCCCCTGTTCGGCTTCCGTCAGCGGCCGAAAGCCGCTCGGTACCAGACCGCGCTTACGCGCCTCGGTGTGCTTCTCCCATATGCGGCGGAACGCCCCATCGCACTTGAAGAAGGTGTCGAGGTCGTCGGCGAGCCCTTCCGAGGGCGACTTCTCGAACGTCTCGACCTTGGCGATCCACTGGGGCGTGCACCCCAGCGCCTCGGCGAGCTTGTTGCGCGACAGACCCGCCTTCTCGCGCCGTGCCCGCAGCTCGTACACGAACATTTCCTGGAAGGGGGTGAGGCTGACGTGACGTGAATCGCTCATCGGGGGTCCTCCCGGGTGTCGGCCCACCGGGTGCGGGGTGTCACCTCACTGCGTCGGGTGCCATCTGGTGGTACACGGTTCGTAGCACAGCGTAACCCGCATCTGGAAGCCTCATCCCAGGAATTCGAAACCCAATCCATGAGGCCAAACCATGAACGATCAAGAACGCGCATCGCTCCAGCAGCAATACCCCGACTGGTACATCCGCCGACCGCCCACCATGGGCTGCCTTGTCGCCACCCGCATCGGCGGCCCACTGACCAACCGACAGATCTACCGGGGCCTCAGCGCGACCTTGGTAGAGGACACCTACGAAAAACTCGCCGAGTCCTTGGCAGCCCAACGCCGGATTGAGGACACCCTACGATGAGCACACTCGCCCTCATCGCCGCCGCCTTCGTAGTCCTCTTCACCCTGGGCTTGCTCGCCGCACTCCTCGCCCTGGCAGCCGGCGACGCCCGCTACACGGGCAGGCACCGCTGAGCGGTGGTCACATCGATCTGCCCCGTAACAGCAGCAGTGATCAACGCCCGCCGCCGCTCCTCCAGCAACTCAATCTGAGTTGCGATCGCCTGTACCAGCTCATCATTTGCCCTGGCAGCGGCCTCGAACCGATCAACGAAGTCGGCCTGCACACAGGTGGGAGCCAGCGGCACGGGCCAGCTCTTGATCTCTTCGATCTTCAGGTTGGCCATCGACTGCGAAGTGCCATGTGAAGCAGCCGCACAGAGGCCGCGAATCCGGCTCCCCCGCGCCACCAACGCGAAGAAGTTCTTATTGAGGTCTTCGGTGACCTCTATCCGAAAGATCTTGTCCGGCAACATCAGCCTGGCACGCGGAGCCTCGGCGACGGCGACCGCACCGACCAACGCAGGCGTATTGGCCCGAGTTATGAGAAGATCTCGGTCCCGCACCTCATACCGCAGATGCGGAGCAACTTCTTCCGGGAGCCGCTTGTTCTCAGCGCCATCAAAGCGTCCCCCTTTGACGGCGCTGACCTTGAGAACGCCCCACTCGCCCTCTTCCGCAGGAAGACTGTCACACTGCGGGCTCACTCCTTGCTCAACCCTCGACAGAAAACGCCGCAATGGAAGCGTTCCGTACTCCTCAATCATCGAGTCGATACTTGCATCAAGCAACGCCTGCTCCCGCTGCCGCAGCAAACCGATCCCCGCGCCTCGCATAGCAACAAGGCGATCCAAGATTCCAGTCTTCGCGTCAAGGAAGTCCGCAATCCGCCGCTGGTCATCTAGACCTGGCCGAGAAATCATGAGGCTGGCCACATCTCGCAAATTCATGCGTTGACGCGTAGATCCACGCGACCTCTGCTTGCAACCCCACTCACCGAGGCTTGAGTTCAAAAAGTGAACAAGAAAACGCGCATCGAGCCGATCACTATCAACACGCACCCGGAAGCAATCTGCTTTAACGATAGCCGGCCCTAGTTCTGGAGGCGCCAGACAAGCCCGCCCGAGCGGATTATTCGAGTCACCCAAGCCTGCAATGATGACATCGCCTTCGCTGACGACATGTCGCGCGAAATTTTTGTATCTTTCCAGGGAAATGAACGCACGGTCTTCATCCTTAAACCGGCCAACACCAACATTTCCCAGGCGAACTACGCGAGCACCAGTATCAGTGTAATGCTTGGAAGCCAGGTTGCTACCAAAAGGGCCATCGGCGAGCGATCGGAGTGAATGCCCCAGTTGCCCGTAGCTCCACCCTCTGGGCAAGTCGATCTCACGCATCTGCAATCTTCCCGAGAAGTGCCTGAATCTCCCCTTCAAGACTTCTCAGCTCGGCGTCGATTTCGGCGAGAGGGCGTGGGGGCGTGTAGGTGTAGAAGTAGCGGGTGAAGGGGATCTCGTAGCCGATCCGAGCGCGGAGCGTCTCCTTGGTCTTCGGGTCCTTCACCTCGGCGATCCAGGCGTCTTCAACGTGTGGCAGCACCTCGCGCTTGAGGTACTCGTCGATGTCCTCGGTGAGCGGGACGTTCTCCGCGTCGCGGAGGTCCGGGTCATGGGCGGGCTTGCCCTTGACCACTTGAAGCTCGCCCTCGGGGTCTGCGATGGCGAAGGCCGTGAGGACCGCCTTCTCCACGTTGTTGGGCGGGAAGGTCACTCCGCCCTCGATCCAGGCGACGACCAGCTTCTCTCTGATCTTCGTCCGGCTCATCTCCACCGTGCCGATGAGCGGCTTGAGACCGGTCAGCAACTCGTCGCGCAGGTCGTACTTCTGGAACGCGGACGACTCCGTCAGCAGGGCGAGTGTTTCCTCCGTCACTTCGAAGCGCTGCCGTAGCGGACGGTCGATGGTGATGCGCTGGTAGCCGAAGTGCTCGTTGTCGAAGATCTTGACGCGGGCGCGGTCCGGGTGGTCCTCGTCCTCCGCGATCTCGAAGGCGTCGCGGTAGACGCGGCAGATGTGGTCGCGCTGGTCCTTGCTTACTTCTTTCCTCTTCTCACCGAAGGTCTTGCGGGTCTTGGTCCACTGGTCGCGGGCGTCCAGAAGGATGACCTTGCCCCGGTTGCGCGGAGCCTTGTTGTTGGTGATGATCCAGAAGTACGTGGAGATGCCCGTGTTGTAGAACAACTGGTCGGGCAGCGCGACGATCGCTTCGAGATAGTCGTTCTCAATGATCCAGCGCCGGATCTCCGACTCCCCCGACCCTGCCCCGCCGGTGAAGAGCGGCGATCCGTTGAAGACGATCGCGATGCGGGAGCCCGGGAGCCGGTCGTCCAGCGCGTCGGCGGTGACGGGACGCATCTTGGACATCATGTGCTGGAGGAACAGCAGCGACCCGTCGTTGATGCGCGGCAGCCCGGCACCGAAGCGGCCCGCATGGCCCAGATCCTTATACTCATCCTCGATGAACGTCTGCACCTTCTTCCACTCCACGCCGAAAGGCGGATTGGCGAGCATGTAGCGGAAGGTCTTATCCCGGTGGCCGTCCCTGCTGAACGAGTTACCGAAGGCGATCGACGACCGCGACTCGTCGTAGCCCTTCATCAACATGTCGGACTTGCAGATGGCCCACGACTCGGCGTTGAGTTCCTGGCCGGCGAGATTGACGCGCGCCTGGCCGTTGTAGTGGCGAATGTGATCGTCGGCGGCGGCGAGCATGCCGCCCGTCCCGCAGGCGGGGTCGAGGATGTCGATGACGGGTGCCTCGCCGGTCAGCGCCTCCTCGTCCGGGCCCAGGAGCAGATCCACCATCAGATTGATGACCTCGCGGGGGGTGAAGTGCTCACCGGCGGTCTCGTTCGACAGTTCGGAAAATTTCCGGATCAGCTCCTCGAACAACCGGCCCATGTCATCGTTGGTCACACGCTGCGGGCTCAGATCAAGGCGCGGGTCGGCGAACCTCGCCACGACCCCGTAGAGCAGGCCGGCCTCGTCCAAACGCTCGATCTGGTCGTGGAACTTGTACCGGTCGAAAATCTCGATGACCTCGTCGGAGAACCCGTTCACGAAGTCGGTGAGATTCTTGCGCACGTCGGCCGAACCGGCGGCGATGGTCTCGAAGGTCTGCTGCGACAGGTTGTAGAACGGCAGTCCGGCCTTCACCTTGAGCAGGGCCGGCGGCGCCTTCTTGTCGCCGAAGGATTTCGCGCAGTCCCACACCGCCTGCCGAGTCGGGTCGAGGACACAGTCGAAGCGGCGCAGTACCGTGAACGGCAGGACCACCTTGCCGTACTCCGACTGTTTGTAGTCGCCGCGCAGCAGATCGGCCACCGACCAGATGAAGGCGGACAGATTCTGGTCAGCGCTCACGCGTCGTTCCCTCGCTTCGTGTCGTTCGTCGTCGGGGCCGGGTCCAAGGTGCCGCCGGTCAGCCCGTCGCGGGCCAACCGTACGGCCCGGCGTCCCATCTTGGCCGCTTCCTCCAGGCGTTGCACGAAGATCTCCAGTTCCCTGAAGGCCGCGCCGTAGGCCCGTTGTCGTTCCAGGTCCATCTGTGGCACCCGCGCGCCGCGTGGGTCGGCGCGATGCGTTCCCGACCCCGAGGTGTTGCGCCGGATGTTGGCGGCACTGGCCAGGAAGCCTTGCAGGAAGCCGTCGTCGAGCTGGTCCGTCGTGGAGACCGGCCGACCGTCCCGTAGTCGGACCAGACCGCCACGGATCAGTTCGTTCACGTTGATGGTGGCCACGAGGTCGTGGTCGCCTTCGGAGAGCTCGGGTAGGCCCGCGCGCAGCTCGTCCAGCAGCGCCGCGAAGCGTTCCCGCGCCTCACCGTATGCGGCGGCTTGGCCTTCTTGGTTCGCCGCCACGTAGCGGGACGGGGTGAGGTCGACCTCGTCGTCCAGCATTCTGATGGCGGGAACGGAGGTGACCTGATCGGCGGTCGGCTCGATCGGGGCGTTCAGATCCGCCTCGGTCAGGTCGATCATGCGCACCCTCGTGTCAGGCCCCGGTGAACGTACGGGCCTGCGCAGGATCCATAGATGCACCGGCAGCGCGTGCCCGGCGGCGAGCCCGCCCGGTAGGGCCACCATCGTGTCCAGCATTCCGCCGCGTACCAGTTCGGCGCGGATCCGGCGGCCGGAGCGGCGGTAGGCGGCGGACGCCGGCAACGCGAGCACGGCACGGCCGCCGGGGGCGGTGTGGAAGTAGCAGTGTTGGAGCCAGGCGAGATCGCCTTCCACCTTTGGTGGCAGCCCCAACTCCCAGCGGGGGTCGAGGAGCACATCGTCTCGTCCCCAGTCGGTCTGCCCTGACGGGGGGTCGCACACCACGAGGTCGGCGCGAAGTCCGGGGAAGTGGTCCTTCCGCAGGGCGTCGCCCTCGACGACCTCGGTCGTTCCCGATCGTGCCTCCAGCGCGGCACGCAGGCCCACGAACGCGGTGAGCCCCTCGGCGACGTCCTGACCCACTCGGCGGACGACCTTCTTGCCGCCGACCGACAACAACAGATCCCCGATGCCGCAGGCCGGGTCGTACACGGTGCCGGTCGTCTCGCCGGCGAAGTGGCGCATCGCCCGCACCAGCGCCGGTGTCGACACGTGGTCGCCGCCGCTGCGGCTCGCCGACGCGACGTACCGCTCCACGAGATCGCCGACGAGGCCAGCGGGCGTACGGTCGCGGGCGAGGTTGGCGATGAGTTCTGCGGTGGCCCTGGTCAGCGGCGGGTCCGCGCGTTGGTCGTACAGTTCGGCGGCCGTCGCGGTCAGTGCGCCGATCATGTCCTCACCGCGTTCGGCGCGCAGTGCCTGCCAGAGCCTGACCTCGTCCGCCACCTGCCGGCCCTTGCCCTGCCGATCCAGCCACCGCGCCACGTCCGGGAGGGCGAACAAGGGTGCGGAGTTGGTGCCACCCGCCGGTTCCGGGAAATCCGGATGGCGGCGACGCCAGTTCGACACGGCGGCGCGGGTCACTCCCGCCATACGAGCGATCTCCGCCGGCGGAACCAGGACGATCTCGGCTGCACTCATGGAGGCAACGTACACGTTCGTGAGCGCCACACTCAAGTGTTGGCGTGTTGACGACGCAAACAGTGTCATGCATTCTGTGTGCGGGGCGACGATCTGCGAGAGCGTCGTCCACCATCCCGGCCTCCTGCCTGAGGCCCTTCCCTGGGAGTCGCCATGGCCGCGCTGACGCGCGAGGTCACGCTCTACCGTCTCACCGACACCGATCCCGACATCGATTCACTATTCGCCCTCGCCGGGGGCACGTTCCTCGATGAGGAGGGGCGGTCGTTCGACCTCTCCGAGGCCGAGTTCGAGGGCGCGACGGCGTTGATGTTCCATTGGGCGCAGCCGCCCGAGATCGCCTCATGGATCCATGACGCCGCTCGACTCGTCGGCCCCCTGCCCCACTACCAGAGCCAGGACTCGGGGGGCCTCCTCCTCATCGCCGTGGGCGATGACACCTACGCGATCGGCTTCGGCGCGGGCTGGCGGCTGCTGCCGGACGGGCTCAAGGACCAGCGGTTCGGGCTGAGGTTCACCATTCGGGCCGTGGACCCCGAGCAGGTCCGTGCGATCGTTCGCCGCTCCCTGACCGGGATCGGGCGGCAGGACGCCACCCACGTTCCGTCCGGCATCCCCATCGGCCACATCGGGGTCAGCGAGTACTCCGAACTCGTCCGCAGGCTCGCCGGCAAGGTCGACCCGGAAGATCTCGGGCTCGGCGGCCCCAAGCCGGTGTCCGTCGAGGGGGCGGCCGGCCTTAGGCTGCGGATTCCGCTTGATCCGGAGCGGCTCGTCACGCTGCTTCGTAGGATCTCCGAGATCTGCGCCCGCGAGGTGCCGAACGAGTTCGCGTTCGTCGAGGCCATCATGCCCGTCAAGGACGCCGACCGACGCGATCTCCTCGACGGTGCGCTCAACGAGCGGCTGCGCTCCGCCGACGAGGGCGACCCTCCGATGCGGCTCGTCGAAGCGGTGCCGAGCGACCTCGTCGACCAGCTCGACGACGTGCAGACGTACGGCATCAAGATCGGCTCAACGAAGGAGCGGCACGTCCCGCACGGCGTCGACCTGACGGACATCCTCGATCGGTGCATGGTCGTCAGAAGCGCTCGGCCCATCGAGGCACTGCGGCGTGGGGTGGTGATCATGTACGCCGACGGCCCCTCCTGGAGGGAGAACGGCCTCCCCCGGAAAGAGCTCGGCAGGGCTCGGGCGGACCGTTGGCTCGAAGTGTCCACCGTCCTGAACGACACGCAGTACTTCCTCATCGAGGGCGACTGGTACGAGGGCGGCACCGAGTATTTCGCCTCGGTCCGCCGCCAGAGCGCCGGATACTTCCCGAAGAGGCCCGGCATCGTCATGCCTCCGTGGGAGGAGGCCATCGCACGGTCCACTCTCGACGAGAAGAAGAGGGGCGAACCGCGCTACAACGACGGAGTCGAGCGGCTCGTCGGTCCGGAGAAGATGCTCAACCTCGACCAGAAGTTCATCGGAGCCGGTTTCCATGGCTCCAAGGGCTTCGAAGCCTGTGATCTGCTCGGACCCGACAACGAGCTCATCCACGTGAAGGCCGGCAAGGGCACCGGGACGTTCAGCCATCAGTTCAGCCAGGGACTCATCTCGACCGAGGCGTTGTTCCTCCGGCCGGAGTTCCGGACGGAGCTCGCCGAACGCGTCCATCAGGCCAGTTTCGGCGCGCGGACGCTTCCGGCGGACTGGCGTCCGGCCAAGGTCGTCTTCGCCATGATGATCGATCGCAAGAGCGACCTCACCCCCGACTCGCTCTTCCCGCACGCCCAGATCGCACTGACCCACGTGGCCGCGACCCTCAAGAACCGCTTCGGCGTTGAGGTGGAGGTCATCGCCATCCCCCGAAACGCGTAGGGGCGCGGGCACCGGGTCGCGTCGGCCAACGCGAACCCGGCTGGCCGATCGACCCGACATCGGAGCGCCGAGTCATCACGGCGGAACGCGTGCGCGGCGGTCAGCCTCGGCGGTGTGCCCGAGGATCGCGGGGACGACGGTGCCCCGTTGGTGTGCCTTCTCGTCGACGCCGAGATGTCAGCCAAGGAGCGCGGCATCCGCATCGGCCGCCTCACCGCCCGCATGCACTGGGCGCACAGCCTGCCGTCCCGCCGGCTAGGCCGCATGGAAGGGCGCGGCATGATCGCCGCGAACCTGCGAGCTGGACCTCCGGGGCGACGATGTCCTGCTCACGCCGCCCCAGGTCATATGGTTTCCGTCCGTCGGCACTTCACCGACGTATTTCAGCACGGCGGCTCGCCGCCCTGATCCATTTCGAACTGACCGTCGCCACGGACCCGGTCCTCGTGACGGTCTCGGGGTCGACGGGTTTGCCAGTACGTGAAGGCGGACGGGTACGAGGGCCTCATGGGAGACGACGGGTTCATCCGGGTGACAGGGGCGCGCGTTCACAATCTGCGGAACGTGGACGTGGCGGTGCCGCGCGGGCGGCTGGTGGCGTTCACCGGGGTGTCCGGGTCGGGGAAGTCGTCGCTCGCGTTCGGGACGATCTTCGCCGAGGCGCAGCACCGGTACCTGGAGTCGGTGGCGCCGTACGCGCGGCGGCTGGTGCAGCAGTTGCCGGTGCCGGAGGTGGAGGACGTCACCGGGCTGCCGCCGGCCGTCGCGTTGGGACAGCGGCGGTCGGTGCCGTCGGGGCGGTCGACGGTCGGGACGCTGAGCCGGGTGTCCAACTCGCTGCGGATGCTGATGTCCCGGGCCGGTACGTATCCGGAGGGGGCCGAGCCCCTGTATTCGGACGCGTTCTCGCCGAACACGATCGTCGGGGCCTGCCCGCAGTGCGAGGGCCGGGGCGTCGTCCACGAGATCACCGAGGAATCCCTGGTGCCGGACCCCTCCCTGAGCATCGCGGAGGGCGCGATCGCCTCCTGGCCGAGGGCCTGGCAGGGCAAGAACCTCCGCGACATCCTGCGCACCCTCGGCCACGACCTGGACGCGCCCTGGCGGGAGCTGCCCGCGCAGGACCGGGAGTGGATCCTGTTCACCGAGGACGAGCCGGTGGTGACCGTCCACCCGGTACGGGAGGCGGGCCGGATCCAGCGCCCGTACCAGGGGAAGTACACGAGTGCGAGCCGTCTGGTGCTCCGCGCGTACGCGTCGTCCGCCAGCGAGAAGACCCGCGAACGCGCGGAGGGGTTCATGACCACTTTGACGTGCCCGCTGTGCGAGGGGCGGCTGTTGGCCCCCGAGGCCCTGGCCGTCACCTTCGCGGGGAGGGACATCGTCGAGCTGTCCTCGATGCCGGTCACCGAGCTCGGCGCGCTGCTGGGCGGGTATCGCGACGATCCCGGCGCGGTCGGCCCGCTCGCCCGGGACGTCGCCGAACGCGTCGACGTGCTCGACGAACTGGGCCTCGGCTATCTCAGCCTCCACCGGGCCGCGCCGACCCTGTCCAGCGGCGAACTCCAGCGGATCAGGCTCGCCACCCAGTTGCGCGCCGGGCTCTTCGGCGTGGTCTACGTGCTGGACGAGCCGTCGGCGGGCCTGCACCCCACCGACTCGGCGGCCCTGTCGGGGATCCTGCGGCGGCTGCGCGACGCGGGCAACACCGTCTGCCTGGTCGAGCACGACCTCGACGTCGTCCGCGACGCCGACTGGGTGGTCGACGTCGGGCCCGGCGCAGGCTCGCGCGGCGGCGAGATCCTCTACAGCGGTCCGGTGGAGGGGCTCCGTGCCGTCGCGGACTCCGTGACCAGGCGATATCTCTTCCACAAGGTCGTGCCCGAACATCGGCGTCACGAGCCCACCGGACTGCTGAGGCTGCGCGGCGTCGACCGCAACAACCTGCGGGATCTGGACGTCGACGTTCCGCTCACCGCGTTCACCGCGATCACCGGGGTGTCCGGCTCGGGCAAGTCCAGCCTGCTGGAGTCGATCGGCGAGGCGTCGCCGGGCCGCGTCGTCCGCGTCGACCAGCAGCCGATCGGCCGCACCCCGCGCTCCAACCTCGCCACCTACACGGGGCTCTTCGACACCGTCCGCAAGCTCTTCGCCGCCACCGACGCGGCCCGCGAGCGCGGCTACGGGCCCTCCCGGTTCTCCTTCAACGTCGCCGGCGGGCGCTGCGAGACCTGCGAGGGCGACGGTCACGTGTCGGTCGAACTATTGTTCCTCCCGAGCACGTACACGCCCTGTCCCTCCTGCCACGGCGCCCGCTACAACCCCGAGACCCTCGAAGTGACCTACCGGGACCACACCATCGCCGACGTCCTCGATCTCACCGTGGAAGACGCCGCCCCGTTCTTCGCCGACGTCTCCTCGGTCCTGCGCGCCCTGGAGACGCTCCAGGACGTCGGCCTGGGCTATCTGCGGCTCGGGCAGCCGGCGACGGAGCTCTCCGGCGGCGAGGCCCAACGGATCAAGCTCGCGACCGAGCTCCAGCGCCGCCGCCTCGACGACACCCTCTACCTCCTCGACGAGCCGTCCACCGGCCTGCACCCGCACGACACCGACCTGCTCATGAACCGTCTGCACGACCTGGTCGACGGCGGCGCGACGGTCGTCGTGGTCGAGCACGACCTGCGGGTGGTGGCGGGCGCCGACCACGTGATCGACCTCGGCCCCGGCGGCGGCTCGGCCGGCGGGCGGGTCGTCGCCGCCGGCCCGCCCACCGCGATCGCCGCCGCCCCCGACAGCCGTACGGGCGCCCACCTGAAGGCGCTCCTGTGACGCGCCGCGCCCGCCGAACGTCGCCCGGTCTTCAGAGCGGTGGCCGATCATGGGGAGATCGACGATGACGGAGCAACCCGCCACGCTCCTGCCACCCGATCCGGCGGTCGTCGGCCGCACGTTGGCGGGTCGGACCGTCGCGGACGCGATGCTCCACCATCCCAAGGTCCACGATCACACGGTCTCCGTCGCCGAGCTCCAGGACCTGTTCCTGAACGTCCACGTCCATGCCGCGCTCATCGTCGACCCGGCCCGCCGGCTGCTCACGATCGTCGAGCGCGCCGACCTCACGTCGGCGGCCCCGTCGCCGGCGCACGCGCTGGGGCGGCTCGACGGCCGCACGACCCACCCCACGGCGGACCTCGTCGAGGTCTGGGGGCTGATGGTCGACCAGGGGCGACGCCGCCTGGCCGTCGTCGACGACTCCGGGACGCTGCTCGGCCTCCTCGCCCTGAAACGCAGCCGACTCGGCTTCTGCTCCGACGCGGGCGTGCTCGCCCGCCGCCGCGAACGCCGGGG
This sequence comes from Thermomonospora umbrina, assembly GCF_003386555.1. GTDB lineage: Bacteria > Actinomycetota > Actinomycetes > Streptosporangiales > Streptosporangiaceae > Thermomonospora > Thermomonospora umbrina. The sequence continues at coordinate 1,595,682 of NZ_QTTT01000001.1, forward strand.
TGAGCAGCCCTCGGCCTGATAACGGGACGGCGTCGACCCGCTTGCGGGGAGCCGTTCACCCGAGGCGGAGGGCGACCGCCGTTGCGCGGTGATCCGGCGATTCAGCCGTCGTGGCGGGTCGGTGGGAAACCCGCCTCCTCGAGCCTGCGCCGCACAATGTGGGCCGCGCGCAACTCCCGGGCCCGGTCGCGGATCTCCAACGCCGTCGCCGGGTCTTCGCCCGCCCCCTTCCGCCGACCGGATGCCGAGGCGGGGCGGGTGTTCGGACGTTCGGGGGAAAAGGAAAAAGGCCCGCGCGACGGCGGACCGGCAGGGGTGGTACCATGCCATGTTGCATTGTGGGCACAGCAAACCAAACCCTATGAATAGGAGTGTAGCTCAGGCATGGGAACCCGTCAAGCCGATGATGTCAAGTCCCCCGAGGCCGCGCTGCGAGAGGAACAGGACTACGTCACCCGTGTCTACGACAGGCTCGACACCGAGCGCGACGAGGCCGAGCGCACCCTGCGCGAGGGGCCGGCGGCCACGGGCGGCGGCGGAGTGTTCCAGGCCAGGCTCGAACGCGCCGTCGCCACCGATGAGGCGGTCCGGCGTCTCGACCGGCTCACCGGCGTCGAGCGCGGGCTGTGCTTCGGCCGCATCGACCACAGGGCCGAGGGCGGACGGCCCGGCGACACGTTCTACCTCGGCCGGATCGGGCTGCGCGACGAGCACCGCGAACCGCTGCTGATCGACTGGCGGGCCGCCGCCGCCCGCCCGTTCTACACCGCGACGCACACCTCCCCCGGCACGCTGGCGCGCCGCCGCCATCTGCACCTGCGCCTGCGCGAGGTGGTGCGGATCGACGACGAGGTGTTCGACCTGGACGGACTGTCCGCCGCCGACCAGAGCACGATCGTCGGCGAGGCGGCGCTGCTGGCCACGCTGCGCCGCGGTCGCACCGGCCGGATGTCCGACGTCGTCGCGACGATCCAGGAGGAGCAGGACCAGGTGATCCGCGCCGGGCTGCCCGGGGTCCTGGTCGTGCAGGGCGGTCCGGGCACCGGCAAGACGGTCGCCGCGCTGCACCGCGCCGCCTATCTCCTCTACACCCACCGCGACGTGCTCGAACGCCGCGGCGTCCTGGTCGTGGGCCCCAACGCGACCTTCCTGCGCTACATCGAGCAGGTGCTCCCCGGCCTCGGCGAGACCGACGTGGCGCTGGCGACGGTCGGCGAGCTCTTCCCGGGCGTGCGGGCCACCGTGATCGAGAGCCCGGAGGTCGCCGTCCTCAAGGGCGGCCTGCGCATGGCGGGCCTGATCGACGCCGCGGTCAGGCTTCGGCAGCGCGCGCCGGAGGAGGGCGTCGAGATCGAGTCCGACGGGATGGTCCTGCGCGTCGACCCGGCGACGATGCTGGAGATCCGCGACCGCGCCCGGGAGCTGCGCGCGCCGCACAACGTGCAGCGCAGGCTCTTCGTCCACGAGATGCTGCGGGCGCTCGCGCTCGACCGGGCCGAACAGTACGAGCGGATCACCGACGAGCCGCTCCAGGAGATCCTCGACTCCGGTGCCGTCCCCCAGTGGCTCCAAGAGCTGCTCGACGAGGCCGAGGACCGGCCGCTCCTCGACGACGCGGACCTGAAATCGGCCAAGGAGACCCTCTGGCAGGACCCCGCCGTACGGGCGACGATCGACGCGCTGTGGCCGGAGCTGACCCCGCAACGCCTGCTCACCGACCTGTTCGGCGACCGCGAGGCGCTGCGGCGGATCGGCCCTGAGGCGGGCCTGTCCCCCGCCGAGGAGGCCGCCCTCTTCCGCCCGCCCGGCTCCGAGTGGACGGTGTCGGACGTGCCGCTGCTGGACGAGGCCGCCGAACTGCTGGGCGCCCCCGAAGACTCCGCCGAACGAGCGCGCCGGCGCGCCGCCGAACGCGAGCGGGAGGCCGAGGAGCTCTACGCGCGCGAGGTCATCGAGTCCTCCGGGATCGTGCAGACCGGCATCCCCGAGATCGACATGGTCGACGCGCGCGAACTGGCCGAACGGCACCTGGAGGACGCGCTGGACCTGGCCGAGCGCCAACACGACGACGGCCTCCGGCTCACCACCGCGCAGCGCGCCGCCGCCGACCGCGAATGGACGTACGGGCACGTCATCGTCGACGAGGCCCAGGAGTTGTCGGAGATGGCCTGGCGAACGGTCATGCGCAAGATCCCGACGCGCTCCCTCACGGTGGTGGGCGACATCGCCCAGACCGGCAACCCCGCCGGCGCCCGCTCATGGGGCTCGATGCTCGACCGGTACGTCTCGGGCCGCCGGCGGGAGCACCGGCTCATGGTCAACTACCGCACGCCCGCCGCCATCATGAGGCTCGCGGCCGACGTCCTCGCCGAGGTCGCCCCCGACCAGACACCCCCCGAGCCCGTCCGCGACGACGGCCCCCCGCCCGTCGCCGTACGCATGACCCCGGACACGCTCCCCGCCCTCGTCCGCGCCGAACTCGACGAGATCACCACCGACCGCGTCGGCGAAGGCCGCCTCGCCGTGATCGCCTCCACCGCCCAGCACGCGGCGGTCCTCGCCGCCCTCCCGAACGCCGAGGCCGGCGCGACCCCCGAGGCCCTGGACTCCCCGGTCGTCGTGCTGACCCCGGAGGAGTCCAAGGGCCTGGAGTTCGACTCCGTCATCGTGGTCGACCCGGCGGGGATCACCGGGTCGGACCTCTACGTAGCGATCACCCGAGCGACCCGCCGCCTGACCCTCACCCACCACAACGACCTGCCCCCGATCCTGTCGAGCGTCACCGAATCGGCTCTCTGAGGCGACGTCCGTGTCCGGTCAGATGCCGAGGCCGCGGCCGATGATCTCTTTCATGATCTCGGTGGTGCCGCCGAAGATGGTCTGGATGCGGACGTCCTGGTAGGCCTTGGCGATGGGGTATTCGGTCATGTAGCCGTAGCCGCCGAAGAGTTGGACGCAGCGGTCGACGACGGTCTTGCAGAGTTCGGTGTTCCAGTACTTGAGCATCGCGGCCTCGTCGATGCTCAGTTCGTCGCGGCCCTCCTTGACCACGCACTGGTCGGTGAAGGCGCGGGCGATCGTCAGCTCGGTCTTCATCTCGGCCAGTGTGAAGCGGATGTGCTGGAATTTGCCGATGGGGCGGCCGAAGGCCTCGCGGGTCTTGCAGTACTCCAGGGCCTGTTCGAAGGCGGCCTCGGCGCCGGCGAGGGCGGTGACGCCGATGGCCAGGCGCTCGCGGGGGAGGTTCTGCATCAGGTAGATGAAGCCCTGACCCTCTTCGCCCAGGAGGTTGGTCGCGGGGACGCGGACGTTGTCGAAGAACAGCTCGGCGGTGTCCTGGGCGTGCATGCCGACCTTCTCGAGGTTGCGGCCGCGTTCGAAGCCCGCCATGCCGCGCTCGACGACCAGCAGGCTCACACCGTGGGCGCCCGCCGAGGTGTCGGTCTTGGCGGCCACGATGACCAGGTCGGACAGGATGCCGTTGGAGATGAACGTCTTGGAGCCGTTCAGCACGTAGTGGTCGCCGTCGCGGACGGCGGTGGTCTTCATGCCCTGGAGGTCGGAGCCGGCGGCGGGCTCGGTCATCGCGATGGCGGTGATGATCTCGCCGGAGCAGTAGCCGGGGAACCAGCGGCGCTTCTGCTCGTCGGTGCAGAGTTTGAGGAGGTAGGCGCCGTTGATGTCGTTGTGCACCGAGAACGCGGGGCCGTGGACGCCGTGCCGGGCGAGCTCCTCGTTGAAGACGACGTAGTAGCGGTAGTCGTCGTTGCCGCCGCCGCCGAACTCCTCGGGGATCTCGATGCCGAGCAGCCCCTGCCGGCCCGCGGCCAGCCACACCTCGCGGGAGACGACGCCGTCCCTCTCCCACTGCTCGTGGTGCGGGGTGATCTCCTTCTCGATGAAGGACCGCACCATGTCGCGGAAGGCCTCGTGCTCCTCGGTGAAGATCTCGCGTCCCATTCCGGCGGGTCTCCTCGCTTGTCGGTACCCTTTGATACAGGCTTAATGTAACACCAGAGGTGTCACATAAGGGAGGGCGGATGGAGCTCACGGTGGACGAGCTGGCCGCCCGCGCCGGGGTGTCGGTGCGGACGGTCCGCTACTACGCCGGGCGCGGGCTGCTGCCGCCCCCTCGCCTGCGCGGACGCACCGGCCTGTACGGGGAGGATCACCTGGCCAGGCTGGAGCTGGTCCGCGAGCTCCAGTCCCTCGGGCTGACCCTGTCCGCGATCGAACGCCACCTGGAACGGATCCCCGAGGACGCGCCCCTGGAGGATCTCGCCCTCCAACGCGCCCTCCTCTCCCCCTGGGCCCCCGATCGGCCCGAGACCATGGACCGCCACGAGCTGAATCAACGCGCCGGACGTCACCTCGACGACGACACCGTCAAGCGGTTGGAGGCGTTGGGCGTGGTGGAGCCGATGCCCGGCGGCGCCCTCCGGGTGGGCAGCCCCGCGTTGCTGCGGGTCAGCGCGGAGCTGGCCGGACTGCCACTGCCGCTCGACACGCTCATCGCCTCGTACGAGGCCGTCGAACGACACACCACGGCGCTGGCCGAGGAGCTGCAGCGGAACTTCCAGCAGACCGTCGTCCGCCCCTACCGGGAACGGGGACGGCCGCCGCAGGAGCGCGACATGCTGCTGGAGATGGCCACCCGGCTCAAGCCCCTGCTGATCCAGTCGCTGGTCACCTCGTTCCAGCACGCCGTCGACCGCACCCTCCGCCGTACCGTCCCCGGCGACCGCGACGCTGAAAGGCCCACGTCACCCGGGTGAAAGGAATGAGCACCGCTCGGCGGGCAAAACGATCTCCATGGCGACGACGGAAGAACGCACCATCGAGACCGACGTCCCCGGCAGACTCGACCGCCTGCCCTGGGCCCGCTGGCACTGGGCGGTGCTGCTCGGGCTCGGCGCGGTGTGGATCCTGGACGGGCTCGAGGTCACCGTGGTCGGGGTCATCGGGCCCCGGCTCACCGACGAGGCCGGCGGGCTGGGGCTGACCGACGCGCAGGTGGGACTGGCGGCGTCCATCTACGTGATCGGGGCCTGCCTGGGAGCGGTGGGGTTCGGGTACCTCACCGACCGCTTCGGGCGCAAGAAGCTGTTCCTGCTCACCCTGGCGCTCTATCTGGCGGCGACGGTGGCGACGGCGTTCTCGTTCAACCCGTACTGGTTCTACGCCTGCCGGTTCCTGACCGGCGCGGGCATCGGCGGCGAGTACGCGGCGATCAACTCCGCCATCGACGAGCTGATCCCGGCCCGGGTGCGCGGCCGGGTCGACGTGCTCATCAACGGCTCGTTCTGGATCGGGACGACCATCGCCGCCGCGCTGTCCCTGGTCATCCTGAACGGCGACGTGATCCCCGAGAACCTGGGCTGGCGGGCGATGTTCGCGCTGGGCGCGGTGCTCGGGCTGGGCATCCTGTTCGTGCGGCGGACGGTGCCCGAGAGCCCCCGCTGGCTGTTCATCCACGGGCGCGAGGACGAGGCCGACCGGATCGTCCGGGAGATCGAGGACACCGTGCGCGCCGAGACCGGCAAGGAGTTGGCCGCGCCCGGCGACAAGATGAGGATCCGGCAGCGGCGCACCATCGGCTTCGGGGAGATCGTCCACACCGCCGTCCGGCGTTACCCCCGGCGGACGGTGTTGGGGCTGTCCCTGTTCATCGGGCAGGCGTTCCTCTACAACGCCGTCTACTTCACGTACGCGCTGGTGCTGGACGAGTTCTTCCAGGTGAAGAGCGCGAACGTCGGCTACTACCTGATCCCCATCGGTCTGGGGAACTTCCTGGGCGCGTTCGTACTGGGCCGAATGTTCGACACCATCGGGCGCAAGCCGATGATCGCGGGCTCGTACATCGTGTCCGGGGTTCTGCTGATCGGCACGGGGCTGCTGTTCCGCGCCGACGTGCTGTCGGCCACCACGTTGACCGCGTGCTGGTGCGCGGTGTTCTTCTTCGCCTCGGCGGGGGCCAGCGCCGCCTATCTGACGGTCAGCGAGATCTTCCCCATGGAGACCCGGGCGATGGCCATCGCCGCCTTCTATGCCGTGGGCACCGGGCTCGGCGGCGTGATCGGCCCCACGCTCTTCGGGAAGCTGGTGGAGAGCGGCGAGCTGTCCGCCGTGGCCACCGGCTACTTCCTGGGCGCGGGCTTGATGATCGCCGCCGGGATCGTCGAGCTGCTCATCGGCGTGGAGGCGGCCGGCCGTTCACTGGAGGACATCGCCCGGCCGCTGTCGGCCGAGGAGCCCGCCGCTGTCAGAGGTCGCGCCACTCCTGGCGCTGGTAGTCGAGCAGCTTCGGCTTGATCAGCGTGTTGACGTCCACGTCGTCGCGGCGCAGGTCCCTGGCGAACACCGACGAGGCCCGCAGCACCCCCTCGTCCAGGAACCGCAGGCCGGTCACCGTCGGGTCCATCCGCAGCGGCGGCGGGGCGTCGCCCGGGGTCGCCAGCACGTACCCCCAGTCGCCGAAGCTCGGCACGTCCACGTGGTACGGAACGGTGGCCAGCCCCGCCTCCCGGATCGTGCGCTCGATGCACCAGAACGACCGGGGCGCGAAGAACGGCGAGCCCGACTGCACCACGAACCGGCCTCCGGGCGCCAGCACCCGCTTGAGCAGCCCGTAGAACTCCACCGAGTACAGCTTGGCCGTCGACACGTCGTCCGGGTCGGGGAAGTCCACGATCACCGAGTCGAACCCGCCCGCCCCCGAACCCGCGCCCACGCGTTCGCGCAGCCAGGAGAACCCGTCGGCGTTGACCACGTCGACCCGGGGGTCCTCGAACGCCCGCCGGTTCAGGGCCGCCAACTCGCCGTACGTCCGGGCCAGCCGGACCATCTCCGGGTCCAGCTCCACCAGCGTCACCCGCCGGACGTCCCGGTAGCGCAGCACCTCCCGCAGCGCCAGCCCGTCGCCGCCGCCGAGGATCAGCACGTTGCCGCGCGTCCCCGCCAACGCCGGGTGAACGAGCGCCTCGTGGTAGCGGTACTCGTCGACGGACGAGAACTGCAGATCCCCGTTCAGGAAGAGCCGCAGGTCGGAACGGCCCGACAGCTTCAGCCCCCGGGTGATCACGATCTCCTGGTACGCCGTCCGCTCCGCCAACGCGATCGGGTCGCGGTACAGGGCCTGACGTGCGGAGACCTCGAACCGGTCGGCCAGCGCGTACGTGCCGCCGAGCACCGCCAGGACCCCCGCCAGGCCGCCCCACAACATCAGCCGCGCGCCCCGCCGCACCTGCCCCCGGAACAGCCACAGCACCACGGCCATGCCCGCCACCGCGTTGCCCGCCCCCACCAGCAGGGTGCCCTTGATGTGCCCGAACAGCGGCAACAGCAGGAACGGGAACGCCAGCCCGCCGAGCAGCGCCCCCACGTAGTCGGCGGCGAACAGGTCGGCCACCGCGCTGCCCGCGTCCTGCTTGCGGATCCGCTGGAGCAGCGTCATCAGCAGCGGGATCTCCGCGCCGATCAGCCCGCCCACCACGAACGCCACGACCACCAGCGCCGGCACGTACAGCCCGAGCCACGCGTACGCCGCGTACAGGGCGAGGACGGACAGCCCGCCGAGCAGCGCCAACGCGCCCTCCACCGCCGCGAACGCGACCACCGCCCGGGACTGCAACGGCTTGGCCGCCAGCGACCCGATGCCCATGGCGAACACCATGACCGACAGGACGATGGACGCCTGGGTGACCGAGTTCCCGATCAGGTAGCTGCCGAGGGCCACCAGCGCCAGCTCGTACACCAGCCCACAGGCCGCACACGCGAACACGGCGGCCAGCACCAGGACCCGCGCCGTCCTGATGGGCACCCGCGTGGGCGGGGCCTGCTCATGGTCGCGGCTCCGCCGCTCCGGCGAGCGGGCCTTTGCCGCGCGGTCCTCCCTCGTCACTTTCGAGATCGCTCCTTCGTCACGATCTTGAAAGCCTCCTCGGTCCCGACCACGCGGGCCCGTTCGTGTTCCCTTGCCTCGCTTCGCTCGGCCGCGAGCGGGCCTTTGGCCTCGTCAGCTTATGGCCGCCGCGACGATGGCGGCGATGGCGAGGTCGGTGACGGCGACGACCCAGCAGGCCGGGGCCATCTGACCGGACGCGGACTCGCCCTCGTTGCCGACCACGGTCGCGCCCAGGCTGCCCGGGGTGAGCAGGTCGAGGAGGTAGAAGGCGAGGGTCATCACGATGATGCCCAGCACGCCGTAGGCGACCGTCCCGACCAGGCCGTCGGCCAGGCCGTCCTCGCTGGTGACGATGGCGGTGGTGACGATCGCGCCGACGCCGGCCAGCTTGGCGGCCAGGATCAGCGCCGCGCCCCGGTTGCCCTCGGTCCAGATCTGGTGGCCGAGTCTGCCAGGGGTCGTGATCTCGACCACCAGGAAGCCGAGCGCCAGCAGGGCGACGCCGACCCCGCCGTACGCGAGCGCGGCTCCGCCTTCCTCGACGATGTCGTTCAGCATCATGCACTCCTACGGCTTCGAACGGCGGCGATGACGATCCAGACGAGCCCACCGGCGACCAGGACGCCGCCGGCCCCCATCCACACGTACCGTGCGACACCCGGCGGGGAGATCTCATCCCCGGCGGGCACGGTCTCGGCGGCGACCTGCGGCACCGGCGGGGCGGCGCCCTTCTCTGCCACCAGCATCGGCAGCGCCCCGACGGCGTCCGCCAGCCGCGCGTTGGCCCGGTCGCTCAGCAGGTCCTTGTTGGTGATCCCGGCCCGCACCAGGTCGGCGTCGGACAGCACCAGCGGGAGGTTGGTCTCGATGGTGGTGGAGACCGAGGTCCACTCCTCATCGATGATGGAGTAGTAGTAGTCGGCCTCGAAGACCACCCAGCGGGGACAGTGTTCGGGCAGCTCACGGGGGTCGTACCCGGTGCCGAAGTTGGACCCCACGTCCACGCCCAGATCGGGCGACGACGGCTCGGGCAGCGGCACACCCGCGTCCGGCACACCCGGACCGGTCGGGTCGGTCGAGTCGCCCGGGCCTCCAGGGCCGCTTGGGCCTCGCGGACCGGTCGGACCGGTCGGGTCGCGTGGGTCGGTCGGGCCGCTCGGGCCGGTCGGGCCTCGCGGGTCGGTCGGACCGGTCGGACCGCCCGGGCGGGTCGACGGCCGGAGCCTCGGCGCTGTCGCGGACGGACGCGACGCCGGCGCGGACGGCCCAGGAGCGGTCGCGGACGGGCGCAAGCCGGGCGCGGACGGCCCGGGCACGGTCGCGGAGGGACGCGACGCGGGGCCGGACGGGCGCACGGCGGGGCCGGAGGGGTCCGGGAGGGGGACGGGAGAGCCCGACGGGCGGATCGGGGTGGTGTAGCGGTCCAGCGAGAACCGGTCGGAGTCGATGCGCCAGCCGTAGCAGATCCGCTGCGTCCTGGCCGCCGCGTCCAGCCGGTTCACCAGACGTTCGGCCCCCTGGCCGCCGAACAGGCCGCCGCCACCGATGGAGACCTCGTCGCCGTCGTTGTCGGCCACCGCGACGAAGATCACCGTGAGGATCACCCCGATGATGATCGACCAGATGACGATGACCCGGCCCACACCGTCGGCCCCGCCCTGCGCGCCGCTCACTTGCCCGACCCCGGTCCGCCGCCCCGGAACACCGACGCCCGGCCGCCCGGCCCGCCCCAGCGTCCGCTCAGCGTGCTGCCGTGTCGTCGGTAGCCGCGATCGACGTCGTCGACGAGGATCCGGCTGCCCCTGCCGTCCGGCAGCACCGCGATGATCGCGTTCGGGTAGCGCAGGAACACCCCGGCGGGGTCGTAGGCCCGGTCGGAGGGCTTGAACTTGCGGCTGAGGGTGGCCGCCACCGCCAGCGGGGGTCCGGGCGCCCGGTAGACGCCGTTCCCCGCCTTGGCGTAGTGCGAGCCGATCCAGCCGCGCGGCGAGGTGTTCCCGCTGACCAGCGCACCGGTCAGCACGATCGCCCCGAGCGCGGCCAGCAGGCCGCCGCCCACGAAATGTTTCACTGCGCGACCTCCAGGAGGGTGCGGGTCACGACGATCTCTCGGGTCTGCGGGTAGGCGTGCCAGGTGCGCCAGCCCAGCATCCGACCGCCGGGGGTGTCCTCGAGCGCGAGGGCGGTCACCGCGTGCGGCGAGCCGGGGAACGTTCCGGTCAGCGCGTCGTCCCGGTGAGCGAGCCGCGCGCACAGCTCCCGCACCGCCGCCGCGAACCCGGCCTCGGTGCCGTGGGAACGGACGTCCGCCCGGAAGTCGTACGACCAGCCGGCCACCTCGGCGCGCAACCCCTCGGGCAGCGGGCCGGGCTCTCCGGGCAGGCAGGCGACGGTCTCGCTGACGGGACCGACGAAGACCTGGTGGGACGCCCCGAGCAGCCGCATCTCCACCCGTAGGCCGTCGCGTTCCACCGGGAGCACCGCCAGCGCGTCCAGCGGGGCCAGGCCCAGCGCGAAGGTCAGCGCGTCGGCGCGCGTGTCCAGGTAGGGGGTGTCGAGGGCGGCGCGCACCGGGTCAACCGCCCGGGTAGATGGTCATGGTCCCGGTGGGGACGCGCTCACCGGTGCCGGCCTCCCACGCCCCGCCGCCGAACCTCTCGAACGACAGGTAGCGCCCGCCGGGCCCCTCGTAGTCGACGTACTCGACCCGCCCCGTGTCGCCGAGGCCCGTGGTGCCCTCGGTGCGGTAGTCGGCGGTGCCGTGCTCGTCCCGTCGGTACTCCACCCCGTCGAGGGTCAGGGTCGGCTGATCGGGCGTCAGGCCGGCGGCATCGCGCTCGGTCCACCAGACGACCTCGAGATCCGGGTCCTCCTCGACGGACACCCACACCTTCGTACCGGCGACGGTGTCGGCCGTGTCGGCCCCGTCGGCGTCGAGCAGGTGCTCGCTCCAGGTGTAGCCCCCCTCGCGGAGACGCACCGAGCCGCGTACGAAGTACCGGACGCCGAGGTACTCCACCAGATCCCCCGCCTTCAGCGCGCGGGGGTCGCCGGCGACCTCACCCACGGACGCGAACGGGTCGACGGGTGTCGGGGCCGGAGGGGTCTGCGCGGCGTTCGGACGACGTCGCAGCAGAACGACGATGAGCACGACCAGCGCGACCAGGATCAACGCGAGCAGCGCGATCACCGCCGGCAGCATGCCCACCTCCACGCTCAGGGGTCGTTCCATGACCTGGCGTGCGGATACTACCGATCGCGCGCACACCGGGCGCAACAGGCATCAGATGACGGATCGGTGTATGCGGTTCCAATTTGGTCTCGACAGTCTTGCTTTTGTGGGGGGGGGCGACCCCCCACACCCCCCGCGCCCGGTCTTGGAGATCTTCAGGCGGGCGCCCCTCCGCTTGCGCTCCGGGGCACCCGCCTGAAGGACCGGGCAAAACCCCCAGCGGGTGACCCCGGCAGAAACGCTGGATCGCTGCACCCCCCCGGCGGGTGACCCAGGTTCAAAGACGCCGGACCGCTGCACCCCCCAGCGGGTGACCTCGGTTCGGAAACGCCGGACCGCAGCACCCCCGGCGGATGGCCCCGGTTCAGAGACCCCGGACCGCCGCGCCCCTGGCGGGTGACCCTGTTCGGGAACGCCGGACCGCTGCACCCCCCTGGCGGGTGACCCCGGTTCAAAGACACCGGACCGCCGCACCCCCTGGCGGGTGACCCTGTTCGGGAACGCCGGACCGCTGCACCCCCCTGGCGGGTGACCCCGGTTCAAAGACACCGGACCGCCGCACCCCCCGGCGGGTGACCTCGGTTCGGAAACGCCGGACCGCAGCACCCCAGCGGGTAACCCCGGTTCAGAGACGCCGGACCGCCGCACACCCCCCGGCGGATGGCCCCGTTCAGAGACGCTGGACCGCTGCCGCCACGCGTTCGTCCGTTGCGGTGAAGGCGACGCGGACGTGCCGGCCGCCGGCGGGGCCGTAGAAGTCGCCCGGCGCGACCAGGATGCCCGACCCTGCCAGGTGTTCCACCGTGTCCCAGCAGGGCTCGTCCCGGGTGGCCCACAGGTACAGGGACGCCTCGGAGTGGTCGATGCGGAAGCCGTGCCCGACCAGCGCCGCTCGCAGCGCCTCCCGCCGGCGGGCGTACCGGGCGCGCTGCTCGGCCACGTGGGCGTCGTCGCCGTACGCCGCGGTCATCGCGGCCTGAACGGGCGCGGGAACGATCATCCCGGCGTGCTTGCGGACCTCCAGCAGCCGCTTGACCAGCGCCGGGTCACCGGTGACGAACCCGGCCCGGTAGCCGGCCATGTTGGAGCGCTTGGACAGCGAGTGGATGGCCAGCAGCCCCTCGTGGGAGCCCCCGCACACGTCCGGGTGCAGGATCGACACCGGCTGCCTGCCGGGTGTCTCGTCCCAGACCAGCTCGATGTAGCACTCGTCGCTGACCACCACCGCGCCGCGCTCGCGGGCCCACGACACGACCTTGCGCAGGTGTTCGGCGGGCAGCACCCGGCCGGTGGGGTTGGACGGCGAGTTCACCCAGACGATCTTCGGGACGGCGGGGCCCAGCGTCAGCAGCCCGTCCGCGGGGACCGGCTCGGCCCCCGCCAGCCGCGCGCCCACGTCGTACGTCGGGTACGCCAGCTCTGGGAAGACGACCCGGTCGCCGGGCCCCGCGCCGAGCAGCGTGGGCAGCCAGGCGACCAGCTCCTTGGTGCCGATCACCGGCAGCACGGCGGCCGGGTCCGCGCCGGACACCCCGAGCGTGCGGCGCAGCCAGCCCGCCACCGCCTCGCGCAGCGCCGGAGTGCCGTACGTCTGCGGATATCCGGGCGCGTCCGCCGCCTCGGCGAGCGCGCGGCGGATCGGTTCCGGCGTCGGGTCGACGGGGGTGCCGACCGAAAGATCCACCATTCCGCCGGCATGACGGCCGGCGATCTCCTTGTACGGAGTCAGCCGATCCCAGGGGAAATCCGGGAGCTTACGCACCTTCCGCCTCTCCTTCACCGCAATGCCCCATGACGCCACAAGGCCGTGACCCTCCGGGGCCACGGCCGTGCGCGTTTCGTACGTGTCCGGCGAACCCGGATCAGTCGTCGTGCACCTGCGGGGGCAGCGCCACCACGATCGGGTGGTCCTTGTCGATCTTGCCGACCTTGGAGGCCCCCCCGGGCGAACCCAGGTCGTCGAAGAACTCGACGTTGACCTTGTAGAAGTCCTTCCACTGGTCGGGGACGTCGTCCTCGTAGTAGATCGCCTCAACCGGGCAGACGGGCTCGCACGCACCGCAGTCGACGCACTCGTCCGGGTGGATGTAGAGCTGGCGCTTGCCCTCGTAGATGCAGTCGACCGGGCATTCCTCAATGCACGCCTTGTCGAGCAGGTCCACACAGGGCTGCGCAATGACGTAGGTCACGTCGTGACTCCTCTCGGGTTCTTCCGGTCCCGCCGTGCGCCACGGCTCACCGCAAGCTCGCTCCACCTAGTATTGCGGCAGCGGGATAGTCGATTCGACAGGGGGGTCACCACATGTCCGCCCGTTTCGCCGCGCGACTCGTGGTCTCCATATCGGAGGCGGATGTCGGTCAACGGGTCTCGTTGCGCCGCCGCCTTCCGACGGGAGAGTACAGCGACGTCGTGGGAGTGCTCGAATCGTGGTCAGGCGGGGTCTTGACGGTCCGCCGCCGTACCGGCGAGGTGGTCGAGGTGCCCCGCGCCATCGTGGTGGCGGGCAAGGTCGTCCCGCCCGCTCCGCCGCCCCGGCGCCGCTGAGACCCCGGGGCCGGCGCTCAGTCGGCCCGGACGTGCGCGACGGCGGCCCGGGAGAGCCCGTCCAGGGCGGTGCCGGCGGGCCGGTCGCGGATGTTGTGGTACCTCAGCTCGATCACCATGTTGGCCCTGAGGATCAGCCGGCGCACCTGCGCGCCGTCCTTCAGGTGAACGGCCGCGTCCCCCACGCCCCGTACGGGCTCCGCTTCCTCCCAGTACGAGGCGTCACGGCTGTCGACGAAGTCCTCCCAGGCCCGGTCGGTCGCGGAGACGTCGGCGTCACGGCCCCAGAGCCCGTACGTCAACTGCAGCTCCACGTGCCCCGGGCCGTCCTTCCAGAGGCAGCTCATGCTCTTCGTCGGGAACCGATCGCGATCCTTCCGAGGCGACGCCCCCGGCACCAGTTGCGCCGCGTAGGGGGCGGCGACCGCGCAGGGATCGGGCAGGGACGTGGCCTCCGCCCGCCCCGGCCACCACGGTTCGAGCCAGGGGGCCGATTGGGAGATCCCCAGCCAGGCCGCGAAGGCGATGAGCCCCACGTAGAACACTCGCGCGACCTTGCCGGAGAGCTCCTCAACCGCCGCGTTCCCGCCGCCGTTCGCCTGGGCCAGTACCCGCAGGGCGCGCAGGGTCTCGGCCATCTCCGGGTCGCGCCCCAGCAACCCGCTGCGCGGGGCCGCCAGCGTGACCCGCCTGCCGTCGATCCGGACGATCTTCACGGTCGCGCCGAACACGGTGGGCATGACCAGGAAGCGGTCCAGCTCCCGCCACGGCACCCGTGCCGTGCGCAGGACCAGGCGGTTGGCGATGCCGTCGGCATTCGCCTCGGTGCGCCCGAACGCCTGTAGGAGCGCCAGCCGGAAGAAGGAGAGCGACGCCCCCGCCATGCCCATGACCACGAGCAGCAGAGAGACCTGATCGCCCATGGTCACCACCGCCGCCGCCAGGACCGCGATCGCCGGCAGCACCCAGAGCAGCGGACGGCGGGACGGCCGCAGCGACAGCGACGTGCTCATGGCCGATCGAACTCCTGACCACCGGGGGCGGGGCGCACCAAAACCTTGATCACCAGTGCGACGCCACCCGCGGTCGAGAAGTTCCACCGACGTGTCTTTAAGGCCCGCGCTCGTAGTAGCGGACACCGGGCCGCAGCCGCTTGCCCTGGAACAGCTCGGAGACCGTGACGAACCGGTACCCCTTCCGGCTCAACCGCGAGATCACCTGCGGGATCGCGGCGACGGTCGGCTTGTGGACGTCGTGGAAGAGGACGATCCCGCCGCCTCGGGTCTCCTTGAGAACGATCCGTACGGTGCGGGCGGTGTTGCGGTGGCTCCAGTCGAGCGTGTCGACGCTCCACATGATCTGCGGCAGCGCCACCGCCCGGCCCACCTGCGCGTTCGTCGACCCGTACGGGGGCCTGAACAGTCGCGAGCGCACGCCCGACACCCGTTGGATGGCCGCCTGCGTCCGCTGCGCCTCGTTCCGGACCCCGCGCGAGGACATCCCCGCCAGGTCCGGATGCGACCAGGAGTGGTTGGCCAGCTCATGGCCCTCGGCGGCGATCCGCCGTACGAGGCGCGCGTTCGGCCGCACCAGCTCGCCGAGCACGAAGAAGGTCGCCCGCACCCGGGTCTTGGCCAGGTGGTCGAGGAGCCGGGCGGTGTACGGCCCCGGCCCGTCGTCGAACGTCAGCGCCACGCATTTGACCCGGGCGCAGTCGATCCGCGAAGCCTTACGCGGCGGGCTTTGAGGTCGCTGGGGCTGTGGCCGGGCCCCCGCGGGACCGGGTGTTCTCGTCCGCTCGGCCGCCATCTGCACCCGAGGGCTCTGCTCGCACGCCGATAACAGTGAGGCCCCCACCCCGAGGGTGGCCATGACCGCGATATGCCTGTTCAACACCGCACACCTCCGGATCACCTCTCGTCCCGGTGAGGTACCCACCCCCACCGGGACGAATCGACCCATTAAGGCGTCAGCGGAGGGGCCAGTCGGGGACCTCCGTCGGCAGGTCGGCGCTGACGCGCATCGGGAAGGACGCCGGGCGCTTCTCCAGGAAGGACGTCACGCCCTCGGCCGCGTCCGGGGAGGATCCCAGCGCCGCCATCAGCCGGGAGTCGTTGGCGTGGGCGTCCCAGGGCGTCGTCGAGGACAGTCCCGACCACATCAGCCGCCGGATCGCCGCCACCGACACCGCCGAGGTGTTGTCGGCGATCTCCCGCGCGAGCCCGTACGCCGCCGGCAGCAGCTCGTCGGGCGCGTGCACGCGGGACACCAGCCCGCCGTCCAGCGCCTCGCGCGCGTCGAACACCCGCCCCGTCGCCGCCCACTCCATCGCCTGCGCGATCCCCACCAGACGCGGCAGGAACCAGCTCGACGCGGCCTCGGTGACGATCCCGCGCCGGGCGAACACGAACCCGAACTTCGCCTTCTCCGACGCCAGCCGGACGTCCATCGGCAGCGTCATCGTCACGCCGACGCCGACCGCCGCACCGTTGAACGCGCCGATGACCGGCTTGAGGCACCGCGCGATCCGCAGCGCCACCGTGCCCCCGCCGTCCCGGGGCGTGCCGTCCTCCAGCACGTCCTCCCCGGCGAACATGTCGCCCTGCTTCTCCTTGTTGAACGTGTCGCCGCCCGCCTGCAGGTCCGCGCCCGCGCAGAACGCGCGCCCCGCCCCGGTCACCACGACGGCCCGCACCTCGTCGTCGGCGTCGATCTCGTCGAACACCGCGAGCAGCTCACCGCGCATCGTGTACGTGTACGCGTTCATCCGCTCGGGCCGGTCCAACGTGACCGTCGCGACCCGATCGGCGACCTCGTACCGAATCTCGCTGTACCCCACGCCACACCCCTCCTCGCGCCCACCGTTACTGAACCGGATTCTAGGCACCTTCGGTGGGCTCGACGCGGGGCGGCTAGCTGCGGGCCGAGGGGAAGAGCAGCGTGGCCAGGTCCGCCCGCCACCGGTCGAGCGGACCGTCGAAATCGGCGGGCGGCGACGGGACCAGGCGGTCGCCGTCCCTCACGAGGAGGACGGTGACCTGCCGCCAGTCACCCGAGGGCTCGTTCAAGGCCGCCCGCAGATCGTCCGGCACGATCGTCACCTGGGCGGGAACCTCGCTCGAGGCGGCTCGGGGGAACGCGCCGGCACCGGCCGCGCCGGCCGCGAGGCGGTGGGCCAGGACGGCGAGCAGGCGCGCCCACGCCCGGCCGAGATAGGGCGGCAGCCCCGTCACGGTGAGTTCCGGCAGACCCCGGGCGGACAGGCCCCTGGTGACCAACGCCAGACCGTCCGCGTCCTCCCGCCCGGCGATCGTCACCTCGCCCCGGGACCGTCGTTCCTGCGCCACATCCGGCACCCTACCGAGGAACCGCCGCCCTCCGTCCGCCGCCGACGGTAGGGTGGACGGCGACCCACCGTCCGCCCGTCGCCGCTGCGGGTCATGGTCTGCTCAGAGTGACGCATGCCCTTGGGCAACCCCCGTTCAGCGATTCGGATTGTCGGCTAAGTTACGAACGTGAACTGGGCCGTTGCGACGTACGACTCCGCCTTCGGATACGTCTCCGCACACGGCGCTCCGCTGGTCGACCTGCTCGATCCGCAACCCGACGAGCGCATCATCGACCTCGGGTGCGGAACGGGCCTGTTCTCCGCGGCCATCGCCGAGCGGGGCACCGAGGTGCTCGGCATCGACGGCTCCCCCGAGATGATCGCGCAGGCCGCCGCCGCCCACCCGCAACTGTCGTTCGCGGTCGGCGACGCCCACGACTTCACCACCAGCGAGCCGTACGACGCGGTGGCCTCCAACGCCGCGCTGCACTGGATGACCCGCGACCCCGACGCGGTCATCGCCGCGGTCCGCGCGGCGCTGCGTCCCGGCGGCCGGTTCGTCGCCGAGATGGGCGGGGCGGGCAACTGCGCGGAGCTGATCGCCGCCATGCAGACCGCGTGGCGCATCTTCGGGCTGGCCGAGCCGGAACTGCCCTGGTACTTCCCCACGCCCGCCGAGTACGCGACCCGGCTGGAGTCCGCCGGGTTCACGGTGCGGCTGCTGGAGTACTTCGACCGGCCCACCCGGATGACCGAGGGCCCCAACGGCGCCGCCGACTGGGTGCGGGTCTTCGCCGCGAGCGCCCTCAAGGAGGTCCCGCCGGAGATCGTCGAGCCGCTCCTGTCCCGCATCAACGAACTCGCCGCCCCCGCCCTGCGCCGCGAGTCCGGCTGGGTCGCCGACTACGTGCGCCTCCGCTTCGCCGCCGTCCGCAAGCCGGACGGCAGCGCACCCATGCCCGAGGGCCCCGGCTCCTCGTCCATGGGCCCCCCTCCGCACACGCCGCCCACCGCTCCGGGTCCGCCGCCCTCCGGGGCCGCGGGCCCGGCCGGGGGCGGGGGCGGGGGCGTTCACGCCACCATGCCGCAGGCCACCGGCGTGCCGACGGCGGAGGACATCGCCGCCATGCCACGGCACTGACGCGCATGAGGCTCTACGACGAGGACGGCGGGCGGCTGGTGGAGCTGCCGTCCGGGCCGCTGCACATCCACGTCCACGAGGGCGACCTCCGCGCCCACCTGACCGCCGACCTCCTCCGCCGGGTCGCCGGCCGGTACCGCCGCGTCCGCGTCACCCGCTCCGGCCCGCTCCCGCCGGGCCGCCCCTTGGCCGACTACAACGTGCTGGGGATGGACGAGGGCGACGCCGCATCGGCACACGTCCATGTGGGCGGGGCTCCGAGCCACGAGAACGCCTCTCGTCCACCGGGCGACGACGACGCGACCGCGGGCGTCGGGGAGCGATCTTCACGGCGTACGGGCGGCCTCCGGCTCCGCCCGGGCCCCATGCCCGCCCTCGACCCGTCCTCCGCCGACGTCGATCCGGTGACGGTCAGGCTGGCGATCCTCCGCGTCCCCTACCGGGAACCCATCACCACGGACCCCCTCGCCGACGTCCAAGACCTCCTCGACCGCTGGCGCACCCTCGTCGCCGACTGGGCACGTTCACCCGGCAGGCCGATGTCGCGCGACCACGTGCAGAAAGCCGAGGCGGCCCTCGGCGACGATCTGAACACTTCGGCGGCCCTCGCCACCCTGCAACACCTCGCCGACGACTCCACCATCGCCTCGGGCGCGAAGTTCGAGACCTTCGTCCACTTGGACCTACTACTGGCCTTGGACCTCGTCCGCTCCCTCTAGGCCCCCGGCCTCCGGCCGGCTTGAACGACATCCCACGGCCTCGACACCTCGGGAACGCCTCGGGGACGGCCATCATTAACCCGGACTCCCAACTCCCTTGCCCTGGCGCCCGAGCCTTTCCATCGCCGCAGACCCAATCGCCACCGACCAACTCGGCCTGCCCACTCCATCGCCGCGAAACGCCACCGCCTCCGTCCGGCACGACGAACCCCTCCACCGTCACGGATCCGCCCGTCCCGGACCGACACGGCCCATCCGTCCATCGCCACGGCTTCGACCACACGACGAGCCCACGTCACCGCCGCAGCCACGACAAACCCACGGACTCGCCCCACCCCACGACGAGCCCATCTCATCGCTGCGGACCCGACCAGCACCGCCCCACGCGCGACCAACCCGCCCCATCACCACAGACCCGCCCCCACCACACGGCGGGCCCACTTCATCGCCGCAGACCCGACCGCCGCCGACCGACATGCGACGAACCCGCCCATCTCCGCAGGTCCCCCACACAGCCGACCCACCTCATCGCCGCAGAAGCACCCCCGCCAAACCGCGAACCCACTTCATAGCCGCGGACCCGAGCGCCGCAGACCGACGTGCGACGAACCTGCCCAACGCCGCAGACCCCCACCACACGGCCAACCCGCCTCATCGCCGCAGACCCCACCACCGCGAACCCACTTGATAGCCGCGAACCCGAGCGCCCACGACCGAGACGACGAGCCCGTTCATTGCCCCCGACTCGACCAGCGCGCGCCGGGAGGTGAGCGCTCCCGCGTCGTCGGTGGTCGCCGGATGCGTGTGCATCGGTGGTCTCCCACTCCGTGGACTGCCACCGTTCCCCGCCTCGGGGCACTTCGGACCCACGCGGGCAGGGTTCGTTCGTCGCCGATGTGCCGAAAACCCATTGCGGTCGGACTCGCCACCCGCCGCGTACCACGTCCGGCCCCGTCGGACGCGCCGGCCTCGCGCGACCGAAATCACCTGCGCCATCAGCGGGCCTCGTCCCAAACCCCTCGACGCAACCGGTCGGCCACCTGGTCTTCACCGCCCCCGAGAAGTTGATCTTGCCCTGGTCAGCGGACATATGGCCATGACCAGATGGAACACGCTCGCGGCAACCGAAACGGCGGATCCGGCCGGATCCGGCCTCCGACCACGTCCAATATCGGACAGACCACCCCAGAAGTTATCAAGGTGAGATAACCAACTAAGTGCCGACTTGACGTAGGCCCTGGGAACCTGTTTGGTTCATCGTTCGTACCCCGCCATCGATCACTCTCGAACGGAAGGCAGCTAGCTTGCGTCTTTCAGCCCCCCGCATCGCCATCACGGCGGCCGTCATCGGAACGGCCGCGGCGACCACGAGCGTGGCCTTCGCGGCCACCGGGCCGGCCCAGACCACCGTGACGAAGGCGGGCGCTCCCACGGCGGCGTCCGGCCTGGACACTTACACCGACGGCGAGATCGCCGCGAGCGCCACCGAGAAGTACTGGACCAAGGAGCGCATGGCCTCGGCCAAGCCGGTCCCGCTTCCCAAGACGGTCACCGCCGCCGCGGCCTCCGTCGCGGTGGCCGACGCCCCGCTGCAGGAGGTGCCGGCCGCCCCCGTGGGCGACACCGTCGCGACCTCCGGTGGCGTGTCCACCTCGGCCGTCACCAACACCAAGCAGTGGCCCTACCTGAAGACGGGTATCGCTCGTACCACCGGGCGCATCTACTTCGTCAAGGGTGGCGACAACTACGTCTGCAGCGGCACGGTCGTGAACGCGCCGAACAGGCGCACCGTCTGGACCGCCGGCCACTGCCTGCACGGCGGCGGCCCCGGCGGCACCTGGCACAAGAACGTCATGTTCGCGCCGGGCTACCGCGACGGGCGCTTCCCGGGCGGCCGTTGGACGGCGCGGTTCCGCGTCGCCGGCACGGCATGGACCAAGAACCGCAACCTCAACTACCGCTACGCCCACGACCTGGCGGCGTTCACCGTCTGGGACTGGAAGGGCCAGCGCATCCAGGGCCGCACCGGCGGCCAGGGCATCTCCTGGGGCTACAAGAGCCGGAACTACTTCATGCGGGCGTTCGGCTACCCGGTCGTCTACCTGCCCTCCGGCAAGCGGACGCAGGGGCACCGCCTCTACTACTGCACCGGTAACACCCGGGGCATCCGCTTCCACTCGCAGGCGCCGACCAGCCTGCAGCTCCCCTGCACCATGGGCGGCGGCGCCAGCGGCGGCTCCTGGCTGTACGGCATGAACAGCAAGGGCTGGGGCCGGGTCGCGGGTGTCAACAGCACCCACAGCACCCGCGACAACCGCATGTTCAGCCCCTACCAGGGCCGGCTCGCGGCGGACATCTACAACTGGATCAAGACGAAGTAAGGATCGCCCTGCGCGAGCCTGACTGACAAAGGGCCGTACCGGAGAACCTCCGGTACGGCCTTTTGCGTCCGCCCCTCTCAGGACCCGCGATCCCCGGTCCTGTCAGTACGGGCGGAGGACCCTCCAGCAGATGTGCCGGACGGTGCAATCCTCCTCGGCGGTCCCCGCCTTCGGCGATGGCCCCGTATCGCTCTCACCTCGACCGATTCACTCGAATGTCCAGCAAACGATGACGGCCTTCGATACTTCACCGTCTCCCCGCACCGTCGGCCTTCCGCCACCGCACCGCGCAGCAGGTCGGTGGGCTCCGCCGAACAGATCTAGGCACGGTGCCGTATCTGGCCCCATCCCGGTACCTGGCATCGGCTCGTCCCGCCGCATCACCAGGCAATCTGCCGAAACTAAACGACACAGGCGACGGTGCCCGAAGCCGCCTTCTGCCGGACCGCTGCGGCAAGCCACAGTGACTACCGGGGCGTGGAACCCACCCTGGCTGCGGGCCCCCTGCCGGGGCATGGCGGCGGGACTCATCCTGATCACCTCGCGAGCGCGACACCATAGCCGGTTCCGCCGCATGCCGACCCGCCTCAGCACGACACCGAGCCGGAACGACAACACCAGGCACAATGCCCGTCCGCTACCGGGCTGCTGCGTCAAGACACGTGGGCTGCTCGGCCATCGAACCGACCCTGGCTGCGCCCCCTGCCGGGGGGCATGGCGGCGAGACTCATCCTGATCACCTCGCGAGCGCGACACCATAGCCCGTTCGGCCGCATGCCGACCCGCCTCAGCACGACACCGAGCCCCAACGACACCAGGCACGGACATCATGCCGGTCGCCGTCTCGAGCATTTCCCCGCCGGGCTGCTGCGCCACGACACGGGGCTACTGGGTCATGGATCCGACCCTGGCCGCGGCCCGCCAGGCACGGCGTCGAGGCTCGGCCCGATCACCTTGAGAGCGCGGCACCAGAGCCATCTCGGCCGCCTGTCGGCTGCTGCGGTATGACGCAAGGGCTCACTGGGGACGAACGATCCTGCCGTCGGACACAGCACCGCTTTCCGTCGCCTTGGGAGCGTGGCATCAGGGCCGTCCGACCGTCTGTCGATCTCTTACATCGCATTGCGGAACTCATCCACGATCCACTTCGGGCAGCGTTCGGAGGCCGTCGAGACATGGCGCAAAGGCCGTCGCCGGGCTGCGTACGCGCCCGCGTGCCGTTCCTGCAGGAAGAGCGCTGGAACCGGAAGGGCAGAAGGTGACGTGGCCTTGTCCTCAGCAGCCGGACCCGAGGACCTTGGCGCCGTTCCGAACTCTGCCCGGGCGCGGTGATGGCCCGCTGCCCAGCGTGGTACTCGCCCATTGCGCTCCGTCGTGATGCCGAAGCGCCCATTCTGGAAATGCGTCGCGTAGGACCCAACCTTGACGGGACCCGTTCCGTGCGCGGAGGACGGCGGTGCGCAGGCGTGCGTTACTCCACGTGCGGCATCGGGGCCGGCTGAGCGTCGCGCATCCGCTCCTCGGTCCAGTACCGCTGGACCTGCTCCGGGTTCTCCTGCAGATGGTGAACGATGGGCTTCCCGGGGTCCTGCTCGACGGGCTCGCGCTCCGCCTGGCCGGTCGCCGCGAAGCCGACGATCGCGATCGCCGCGATGGCCGCCGCCGCACCTGTCAGGACGATGATTCGCTGTCGGCTCATGCCAGATCCCCTTCGTGTGAACGCGTTCGCTCGGACCCCCGGATCGTTGGTCACTCCGAGTCCCCGAAGTTCAACAGCTCGTGTCCACCATGGTACGGCCCCCCGTCCAACGAACGATGACCCGCCACGGTTTCAGAAGTCCCCGAGGGACTCCCCGACCGGCCGTCTTGGCGCCGACAGCCTCCAGGCCTCGCTGATCAGCTCGCTCGGCTCGTCCACCGGAGCAGCGGCCGGCCGCACCTCGATCCAGCCGAAACGGCCGGCGACGTAGGAGTCACCGTACGCCTCCGGATCCGTCGCCACCAGCGCATCCCTCTCCTCAAGAGTCGCCTTGAGCCTCGCCACCCGCCCCTCCTGTGCCAGATGGCGGAACCCGTTGCCGCGCACCTTCAGGCTCACCCGGTTCGCATGTTCCCGCTCCTCCACCTCGTGGCAGCTCCACCACCATCCGAAGGAACGCCTCGGCCTCCACACCACGTTTCTCACCCACGACCCACATCTACCAGCAACGACCGACATTCCCGCCCACCGTGTCCAGCCCGGCCACTTCCCCAGAACCCCCGGGCCACATCTCGCTAACCCGAGCCCACATCGACCCGCCCGGCGCAACGAACCCCTTTTCCCCGCACCATGCGCCTCTGTAAGCTTTCGCTGCGTATCCCGCCCTGAAGACGGCTGCACTTTGATCAGGGGTTTGGCATGCTCGCCCGGTTCGTTCGGCCCCTCGGCCCCCTAGCCCTGGCCGGGCTCACCGTCGCCTGCGGCGCAGGCTCCTCCCCCGGCGGTACGTTCCAACCCTCAGGCAGCCTCCGGGCCCCCACCGCCCCCACCGGCGGCCCCACCGGCCCCGGCGCCCTCCCCACCCCTCAGATCGACGCCCAGGTCCTCCGCCAGTACAACGCCTACCAACAGGCCTACAAAACCGCCTACGAGCGCAACGACCCCTCCGACCTCCCCGCCGTCGCCACCGACCCGCTCCTCACCACGGTCACCCGGGACATAGAACGCACCCGCGCCAAGGGCGAGATCTGGCGCTTCGTCAACATCTCCAACCCCCGCGTCTACGCCCGCTCCCCCGACGGCCTGACCGTCTACGTCCTCGACTGCATGCGCACCCTCGCCGTCTACCGCTACTCAGCGAAGACCGGGAGACGCACCGGCAACGGCGAAGGCGGCAGATACCGGTACCGCGCCGCGGTCAAGTACGAGAACAGCGCCTGGAAAGTCTCCGACACGAAGCGGGACAAAGCATGCTGACCACTCAACGAACCCCACGGCCCGGTTCCCGAGTCGGCTCGGCCGGCCACGGACTACGCACTCCTCTGGGATTGGCGCTGTCGCTGGTCGCCATGTCGGTCATGCTTCTGACCGACACGGGAACCGCCACGGCAGCCCCCTGTAGCAAGGGTGGGGACGACAAGTTCGGATGCGGCCTCGGCGACGGCGGCGGGGGATCAGGTGGCGGAGGCGACGGTCCAAGCGGGGGCGACGGTGGCGGTCAGCTTCCCGAGCCGTCAGGAGATAATGGCGCAGGCGGAAACTTCAACAACGATCCGGACCCCCTTCCCACTCCACAGCAGCTAGCGGAAACCCTGCGGTCATCCGCCGTCATCCCTGTTCCTGTAGTTCGTACAGAGCCCGCGAGAAAGACATACGTGCGCCTGCGCACCACACTTGCGGTAGACAACTACACAACGGTGGCAACCGAGCCGATCACCTCAGGCGGACGGACAGTTCAGGCGGTCGCAACTCCGTACTACGTAAAATGGAATGTCGGCGAGACGACGTTCGATTGCTACGGATCAGAGCCACCGAGCAGTCCTAAATGTCAACATGTCTATCAACGTTCGTCAGCCAACGCACCAGGCGGCGCCCACCAGATCACTGCAACCATTTTCTGGCGGGTGGACTGGACCTGTGCCGGGGCGACCTGCGGAACAGGTGGCGGTCGACTCTTGGACCTCCAACAAACCTCGACCCCCCTGACGATGGTGGTCAGCGAGATTCAAACGAACACACGATCATGATGAATATGACCAAGCCGACGGCACACACCCTCCGCCGGCTCCTCATCCTCGCCTCGCTGGTTGCAGCCACTGCGGGTTGCGGTGACAACCCAAGCCCGAAAAAGGCCGCCCCTACCCCCAGTCCACAGAAATCCACACCAGCTCCTCCGCCCGACTACTCTGAGCAGCAAGTCAGGCGCGGACTTCTCACCTCCAAGGAGATCGGCGAGGCAAAGCACGAGATACCTGTGGCAGTAGAGGCCCTAAAGAGGGGAAGGGCCCCTATGTGCTCCCTTTCAGATGCAACCTTCAAGGGAAAGCCCGATCTAACAAGTAGACAGTTCATCAACAAACCGAGACTACCTCGGAATGAAGTCAAGTACGCCCAAATCGTTGCGCGATACAAAAATGCACCCGAAGGCATGAGCGCCTTTACGGCGCTCAGATCGCGAGCGAACTCATGCCCGCAACAACAAAAGGTGCCCGCGAAAAAGAAATCAGGTACGGACTCCACGTTCTACCCCCACGACGACACGTGGAAGGTCACCGAGAATCCCATCGCCGGATGGTCTCACTTTCGCGGTTTCGAGAAGCATGTCGAGCCCCGGGTGATGAAATACAACGTCTACTTCCTCATATACGACTACGCGGTGCGCGGCAATCTGGTCGTCGCGTCGCTGTACTGGGAGCGCAACGAGCCCGGTGAGTCCGGCGATCCGATCGCCGAACGGGCGACGGAGTTGCTGACCCGGCAGCTCCGGAAGTTCGGGTGAGCGGACCACTCGCTCCGGGAGCTTGGCGAGTGCCGGGCACCGAGGAGTTGGCCGAACTCGGCTCGGGAGCCCAGGGCCGTGTGGTGCTGGCGCGGCACGAGGCGACCGGGAACGTTGTCGCGATCAAGTACTTGAACGAGGGACTCCTGGGTGATCCCCGGGCTCTGGACAGGATGCGCGGTGAGGCCGCGGCCCTGTCCAGGATCTCCAGTCCGCACGTCGTGCGTCTGTATGGCCTGGCAGAGTCGGCTCACGGCGCCGCCATGGTCATGGAGGCCATTCCAGGACAGTCCCTGCGGACGGTCTTGGACGCGCAAAGCGGGCCGTTGCCGGCCGAGGCGGCTCTGACGATCCTTAAAGGTTCGTTGCTGGGTCTCGCCGCAGCGCATGCCGCAGGCGTCATCCACCGTGATTACAAGCCGGGCAACATTCTGGTGCTCCGCGATGGGCTCAGTAAGCTCGTCGACTTCGGTGTGGCGGGGCTGACGGGCCAGACGGGCTGGTTGGGAACTGCCGGATACATGGCACCCGAGCAGTGGAGCGGCGAGCCCATCAGTCCGGCCACCGACCTGTATGCCGCGACGTGCGTCTTCGTCGAATGCCTCACCGGATCGCGTCCCTATGACGGCAGGACCGTGGAGAGTCTTCGGATTCAGCACATGACGTCCCCGGTGCCGTTGCAGATGATTCCTGAGCCGCTGCGGCCGATCGTCGCCCAGGGCCTGGCGAAGTCCCCCGCCCAGCGGCTGTGGGACGCCGAACGGTTCGCGCAGCAGCTCGAGTCGATCGCCGCTCTCCACTTCGGTTCTGACTGGGAGCGCCATGGCCGCGAGAAGCTGGGCATCGCCGCCGCCGGCATTGCGATCGCGGCGCCGTTGGCCGCCCTCGTGGGAGGCGCCTTCGTCGCCCCCGGAGCGACGGTCACCGGGGCGGCCGTGGGGCAGGCCGCCGGAACCCAGACCGTCGTTCACGCGGGTACCGCAGGCGGCAAAGGCGCACTCGCCAAGATCGGTGGGGCCAAGGGTGTTGCGGCCATGGGTACCGCAGGGGCAGCGATCACTGCGTCCGTCATGTTCCTGCCGTCCGACCCAGGTGTGGGCGGCGAGGCACAAGGATCACTCCGTGTACATTTCACCCGTCCAGGAGTTCTTACCGGCCAACCGTACATGCCTGCCGCGGACTCCCCGTACATGAGATTGTCCATCCAGGTCAGTCCGGCACGCGTCAAACCGGGAACGCGGATGCGGGTCACCACGTTCTTCTCCGCCAGAACGCCACAGGGCGGCAAATACCTGCCAGGCGGTGATCTTCAGTGTTTCGGCGAGGACTCTGACCGCCGGGACGTGATCGGTTCGTACAACTTCAGCATCGGCGAGCAGAGCAAGAATTCCAATCCTCGACAAGCTGTTCTGGGGCTCTACAAAACGCCACCCGCCCAAAAAGACAAAATTCCCGGGACGGGAGCCATTAGGCTGACGACCTCTCGTCGGGTGAGCGCGGAGAAGCAACCGTACGTTCAGGCCGAATGCGGATACCTGAGCACATGGACCGACGTGAGAGAGATCGTCGTCCCCTCTCACGACACGGTGCGCCCTGGCAGCTACCTCGTCTCGCCGACGATCCCACCACAGCTCACCGTCATAACCAGGCGTGGAACCGCCATCTCCCCGGCCTCCGTGGGAGCGGTCGTCGAGGGGAGTCTCCCTGTGATGACCGTGCTCGAGTAGTGACCTCCGAAGCGTTCTCTCAAACGGGCGGCTCCCCCGTGAAGGTCGCCAAGGTGCAGATCCGGAGCTGGGACACCTCGACACAGATGGCTCGGGCTGCAAGGTCGCCCACTGAGGACGGTGTCGTGCTCCCCGATCGAGACCAAGGGCTCGGTGGGGGTGGCTGGATCGGTCCGGGGTGGGGCTTGATCGTGTCTGGTGGGGTGGGCGCAGGATCGGGGCATGAGGCGAGCGTTGGTCGTGATCGATGTGCAGGAGTCGTTCCGGCGGCAGGCGATGTGGGAGGCGGTGTCGAACCCGGGGGTCGTGGGGAAGGTGGGGCGGCTCGTGGAGCATGCGCGGGGCGGAGGGGATCTGGTGGTGTGGGTGCTGCACTCCGCGCCGGGGTCGGGGACCGTGTTCGATCCGGAGCGGGGGTTCGTTCGGCTGATGGACGGGCTGGAGGTGCGGGAGGGGGAGCCGACGTTGGTGAAGACGGCGCACAACGCGTTCACCACGACGGATCTGCAGCGGCTGTTGACGGCGCGAGGGGTTCGGGAGGTGGTGGTGTGCGGGATCCGGACGGAGCAGTGCGTCGAGACGACGGCGCGGTTGGCGTCGGATCTCGGGTACGAGGTGACGTTCGTGACGGACGCCACGGCGACCACGCCGATCCCGCATCGGGACGCGCCGGCGGGGCGGTCGGTCGCGGAGGTGCTCGCGGATCCGCGGACGCTGGGCACGGACGCGATCACGGTGCGGACCGAGTACGCGTTGGCCGGGAGGTTCGCCGCGATCCGTACCGTGGACGGGTGACCGGAGTCGTCGTGGGGGGTTGACCGGATCGTGACGCGCGTCGTCTTCCTGCTCGTGCCGCGACTGCATCTGCTGGACCTGGCGGGGCCCGCTCAGGTGTTCTCGACCGCCGCGGATCTCGGGTACGGGTACGAGTTGAGCTATGTGGCCGAGCAGGAGGACGTTCCTTCCGCTCCAGGGGTGCCGCTGCGGGCCGGGACGGCACGGCCCGAGGTGGGGCCGGGCGACCTCGTTCTGGTGCCGGGGTGGCGGGCCCCGACGTTGCGGCGGCATGAAGGTGTGAGTGCGGAGCAGGCGAGGCGGCCGGCCGAGCACCATGCGCTCGGGGGGACGGTCGCGAGCGTGTGCGCGGGGGCGGACGCGCTCGGGTGGGCCGGGCTGCTCGAGGGGCGGAGGTGCACGACACACCACGCGCTGCAGGAGGAGTTGGCCGTCCGGTACCCGCGGGCGAGGGTCGTACGGGACGTGCTGTACGTGATCGACGATCGGGTGGTGACGTCGGCGGCCATCGCCAGCGGCATCGACCTGGCGCTGCACCTCGTCGCGACGCGACGCGGCACGGGCCGGGCGCGGCGGCGAGGGTCGCGCGTTCGATGGTGGTGTACGCACGCCGCAACGGGGAGGAACGGCAGGCGAGCGCGATGCTGCGGCATCGGGCCCACCTGAGCGATGTGGTCCATCGGGTGCAGGACCTCATCGACACGCGGTTCACCGACCGGCTGTCACCGGCGGACCTGTCCGCCGCCGGGGTGAGCGAACGGACCCTGACGCGGCTGTTCGGGCGCGCGACGGGGATGACGCCGCTGCGCTACCAGCAGGTGCTGCGGCTGGAGCGGGCCGGCCACCTCATCGGTCAGGGCGCGACCGTGGAGGCGGCCGCTCGCGCGGTCGGATTCCAGGACGCCCGCATGCTCCGCAGGCTGAGGGCCCGCCCCAAGGACACCGAGGACGCGACACGCCTCTCCGCCTGAGGCGGAGAGCAGGGGAAGGTCAGTGGAGCCGGCGGGAGGCCACGACGATGCCGTCCTCGTCGCTGTAGAGCCAGGCCCCCGGGGCGAAGTCGACACCGCCGAACGTGACGGGCACGTCGGTGTCGCCGTCGCCGGCCTTGGCGCTCTTGCGGGGGTTCGAGCCGAGGGCCTTGATGCCGAGGTCGAGGGTCCGCAGGGTGGCGACGTCGCGGACCGCGCCGTTGATGACGACGCCGGCCCAGCCCTGCTCGACGGCCGCCGCGGCGATCAGGTCACCCATCAGGGCCGAGGCCAGGGAGCCGCCGCCGTCCACGACCAGGACGCGACCCTCGCCGGGGCCGTTCAGCACCTTCTTGACCAGCGCGTTGTCGCGGTGGCAGCGGATGGTGGCGATCGGACCGGCGAACACGGCACGGGCCCCGTACTGGCGGAACTGCGTCTCGCAGCTCGCCAGTTCCGCGTCGAAGTCGTCGATCAGGTCTGCGGTCGCGAACTCCATGGCCGAAGCCTACCGAACGGGTACGAGGCGGGCGGGCTCAGGCGTCGGGGCCGCCGGTGGGGCGGCCGATGAGGCGGGACAGGACGATCGAGGTCTTGGTCTGGGCGATGTTGGGCTCGCGGCGGAGCCGTTCGAGGGTCTCCTCGAGGTGGCTGATGTCGCGGGCGCGGAGATGGATGAGGGCGTCGGCCGCGCCGGTGACGGTGTAGGCGGCGATCACCTCGGGATGCTTGCGGACGCTCTCGTACGTCTCCTCCGGGGAGCGCGCGCCGTTGTAGAAGATCTCGATGAACGCCTCGGTGGACCAGCCCAGGGTGGCGGGGTCGACCACGGCGGCGAAGCCGGTGATGACACCCTCCTCGCGGAGGCGGTCCACGCGGCGTTTGACCGCCGGCGCGGACAGGCCGATCACGTCGCCGATCTGGGCGAACGACGCCCGGGCGTTCTCCAGCAGCATCGCAACGATTCGGCGGTCCAGGTCATCAAGACGCAACGAAGAGATCCCCTGAAGTCGGCTTTCGCGATTGGTCGTGCCCCGTACCCGAACATACGCTGTGAGCAGGCCCGCGACCAGCCGACGGGCAGCCACCCGCGGCGACCGGGCGAACCCCGAACGGCCGCGCGTCGACACCCACCGCGGTCATCCGGGGCCGGGGACCGCCGAAGGAGAACCGTGACGCTCACCCAGCAGTTGCGCGCCCTGTCCGAAGAGCACAGCGCCCACAACTACCACCCGCTCCCGATCGTGATCACCGAGGCCGAGGGGGCCTGGGTCACCGACGCCGAGGGCCGGCGCTACCTGGACATGCTCGCGGCGTACTCGGCGGTCAACTTCGGGCACCGCAACCCCCGGCTGGTGGAGGCCGCGCGCCGCCAGTTGGAGCGGGTGACGCTGGTCAGCCGGGCCTTCGACCACGACCAGTTCGGCCCGTTCGTCGCCGAGCTGGCCGAACTGGCGGGCAAGGACATGGTGCTGCCGATGAACAGCGGCGCCGAGGCGGTGGAGACCGCGCTCAAGACCGCCCGCAAGTGGGGGTACGAGGTCAAGGGCGTGCCCGCCGACCAGGCCAACATCATCACGTTCGAGGGCAACTTCCACGGCCGGACGACCACGATCGTCGGCTTCTCCACCGACCCGGACGCCCGGAACTCCTACGGCCCGTTCACCCCCGGGTTCCGCACCGTGCCGTACGGGGACGTCGAGGCGCTGCGGGCGGCGATGGACGACTCCACCGTCGGGGTCCTGATCGAGCCGATCCAGGGCGAGGCCGGGGTCAACGTGCCGCCCAGCGGCTTCCTGCGGGCCGTGCGGGACCTGTGCACCGACGCGAACGCCCTGATGATCGCGGACGAGATCCAGTCCGGGCTGGGCCGGACCGGCACCACGTTCGCGGTCGAGCACGAGGGTGTCGTGCCCGACGTCTACATCCTGGGCAAGGCCCTGGGCGGCGGCATCCTGCCGGTGTCCGCGGTGGTCGCCGACAACGACGTGCTCGGCGTGTTCAAGCCGGGCCAGCACGGCTCCACGTTCGGCGGCAACCCGCTGGCCTGCGCGGTCGGCCGCGAGGTGGTCGCGATGCTGCGCACCGGCGAGTTCCAGGAGCGGTCCCGCACCCTGGGCGCCCACATGCACGCACGCCTGGGCGCGCTGCCGACCGACGTCGTCCGCGAGGTCCGCGGACGCGGGCTGTGGGCCGGCGTCGAGCTGAACGGCAAGGCGCGCCCGGTCAGCGAGAGGCTGATGGAGCTGGGCGTCCTGGCCAAGGAGACCCACGAGACCACGATCCGCCTGGCGCCGCCGCTGGTGATCGGCCAGGACGACCTCGACTGGTCCCTGGACCAGTTGGAGATCGCTCTTGCTGGTTAATGTGGGGGGGCGACCCCCCACACCCCCCGCGCCCGGTCTTGAGATCTTCAGGCGGGCGCCCCTCCGCTTGCGCTCCGGGCCGCCCGCCTGAAGGACCGGGCGAAACCCCCGATTCTGGCTGTCTTTCGTGGGGGGCGACCCCCACACCCCCGCCCGGTCTTGAGATCTTCAGCCGAACGCTCCTCCGCCGGCGCTCCGGAGCGTCCGCCTGAAGGACCGGGCACAACCCCCCGTGGCTCGGGTGCGCAAGCTCGCTTGAAGCATCTTCCCCACACCTGCCATATCCGCGTTCGCGTCAGGTGAGGCGCTGGTAGCGGCCGCCGTAGTAGAGCAGGGGGCGGTCCTCGGTCTCCGGTGCGTGGGCGCCGAGGACCTCGCCCACCACGATGCTGTGGTCGCCGCCGTCGTGAACGGCGTGGGTGCGGCATTCCAGGGACGCCAGGGCCCCGCTGAAGATCGCGGCGCCGGTCATCGGGCCCCGTTCGAACCGCCAGTCGCCGAGATGGGCGCCCAGGGGGCGGCCGCGGGTGGCGAACCACTGGGAGACGTCCTGGGCGCTCTCGGGCAGTACGGACACCGCCCAGCGTCCCGCGGTCAGCACGGCGGCGTGGAAGCGGGCGATCTTCTCGGCGCAGAACAGCACGAGGAGGGGCTCCAACGACACCGAACTGAAGGCGTTGACCGTCATCGCGTGGTCGACGCCGTCCGCGACGGTGGAGACGACCGCCACGCCGGTGGCGAACCGGCCGGCCACCCGACGGAAGTCCCGGGGGTCCACCGCGGCGCTCGGCGGTATCTGCGGGAGTGGCTCACTGTTCACGGTTTCCCCACATTACCCAGCGGCCCGTTCCGCCCCCGCGCCCAGCCCCGGCGTACGCGGTCGGAGGCCCCGTGACGTGCAGGGACCCGTGAAGGTCAGCGGCGGTCGACCCCCGGACCCAGCAGCCAGGATCCGTGCGACGGCGATCGGGTGAGCGCGACGGCCACGCCTCCGGTGACCAGGCCGCCCATGATGAACAGGTAGCCGGCCAGGTCCCCGGTGACGACCAGGTCGCCCTCCGAGCGTCCGGTGGACAGCAGGGTCACCACCAACGCCCACGTCACCCAGGGGACCGCGGCGGCGATCTTGGTACCCATCAGCCGGCCCGCCAGCCAGGGCAGGGCGAAGTTCAGCGCGACCAGCAGCACGGCCGCCAGCGGGAACGAGCCCGTCCGCCAGCCGAAGTGGAACGAGCCGACCACGCCGAGCACCAGCCCGAGCAGGGCGAGGGTCCCGTAGGCCCCGCCGGTGAGGAACGCCAGGAAGGCCCCGTCCTCCGCGGGATCGCGGAGGACCCCGGGATCCACGAGGTCCGGGAGATCCGGCGGCTCCGCGGGATCGTCACGGGGGAGCGACGCGGCCCGCGGAGGCACGGCGGATTCGTCGCCGTCCTCGGCCGGCGACACCCGGATGTCCTCGTCCTCGTCCACAATCCCTGAGGTTATCCACTCCCGGGGGCGCCGGCCCCGCGCGGGCACGCCTTCGGGCGCGGCTACTCCAGCCCGGGGAGGCCCGAGAAGAGGCCGCTCTCGCGGCCGTCCACCGTCGCCGGGCCCCGGTCGCCGTCGAGGAGCGTGTAGTACTCCGCGCCGAACGCCTGTTGGCCGATGTTGTTGGACAGCGCGAAGAACGGGCCCTGGTCCTCGGCGGCGACCGTGATCTGGGTGCGGTGGGCGCGCAGCGCGGCCAGCTTGGCGGGCAGGTGGGCGCGGGCGTCCACCACGGTGGTCACCTGGCCGTCCGGGACGCCGTAGCCGAGCTGGTCGATGCCGGAGACCCGTTCGAACGGGTGACGGGACTCGCGCATCAACGCCATCGACCGGGCCAGGACGGTGCGCGGCGTCGCGGTGGCGTAGAACTTGGCCACCCGCCACGGGTCGCCGTGGCCGGAGACGGAGCCCGCGGGGGACGCGGCCAGCTCGCAGGCCCGCAGGGACACCCGGTGGGCCTGGATGTGGTCCGGATGGCCGTAGTGGCCGTGCTCGTCGTAGGTGACGAGCACCTGCGGGCGCACTTCGCGGATGACGTCCGCGAGGGGGGCGGCGGCCTCGTCCACGTCCGCCCGCCAGAAGCAGCGGGGGTCGTCGTTGGTGGGGGCGCCCATCATGCCGGAGTCGCGCCAGCGGCCGGGGCCGCCGAGGAAGCGGTGGTCGGTCACGCCGAGCGCGGCGCACGCCTCGGCGAGCTCGCCGATCCGGAACTCGCCGAGCCGGTCCTCCTTGTCGGAGGCCAGATGCCGCAGCTCGTCCGGGACGATCTCGCCCTCCTCGCCCAGGGTGCAGGTGACGAGGCAGACGTGCGCGCCCTCCGCGGCGTACGCGGCCATCGTGGCGCCCGTGCCGATGGCCTCGTCGTCCGGGTGGGCGTGGACGAACAGGACCCGCCGCCGATCCGTGTCACTCATAGGGCCGACCCTACTCAGGGCGCGGGAGCGTCCTGCTGCCCGGTCCCACCGCCGTCGCCGGTGCCGGTGCCGGGCTCGCCGCCACCGCCACCGCCTCCACCACCGCCGGGAGGCGGGGACTCTCCGCCGCCACCGCCTCCACCGCCGCCGCCTCCACCACCGTCAGGGGGCGGCTCGGTGCTGGGCGGCGGGTCGGTCGGCTGCTCGGGCGGGTTCGTCGGCTCCTCGGACGGCGTGGAGCTCGGCTCGGGTGTGGTCGGGTCCGGGTCGGGGTCCGTGGTCTGTTGCGGCGGGCCGGAGTCCTCCGGAACGTCGGGGGGCGGCTCCTGGTCGTCCCCGTCGTCGGTGCTCTGACTCGCCGACGGACTGTCGGTGGGGGTGACGCCGGGATCGTCGCCGCCGCCCGACGCGTACACCAGTCCGCCGATCAGCAGCAGCACGGCCGCCACCGCGACCACCGTGGCGATCAACGGCCCGTTCGACCGGCGCTCCCCCCGGCCGGGGCCGCCGCGCCCGGACGGGTCGGGATAGCCGGGGACGCCCGGCAGCGTCCCGGTGACGGGCCCGGACGGCCCATGGGGCCCACCGGGTCGGACGGGCGAGGCACCCGTGGCGCGGCCGGCGATCTGCTGGCCCTCCGCGAGCACCGCCGTGGGCAGGTCGTCGGCCGCGGCGCCCGCGCCCGCCGCTCCGACCGCGCCCAGGGCCATCGTGCCGTCGGGCCCGGCGACCCGGGTGGAGTCGGCCGCGCCCGTCCGGTCGAGGCGGGTCGCGCCGTCGACCGGGGGCGGCGGGACCGCTCCCGCCGGGGCCGGGCCGCCGCCGCCGATCAGCCGCATCATCAGGGTCTGGGCGGTGGGCCGGTCCTGCGGCTCCTTGGCCAGGCACTCGGCGATCAGCACGCGCAGGTCGTCGGGCAGCCCGTCGAGGTCCGGGTCCTCGTTGAGCAGCCGGTTGATCACGGCGGGGATGGTGTCCTGACCGAACGGGGGCCGCCCGGTGGCGGCGAACACCATCGTGGAGCCCCACGAGAAGACGTCCACCGCCTCGGTCAGCGCGCTGCCCATCACCTGCTCGGGCGCCATGTACGCGGGGGTGCCGATGGCCTTGGTGCTGGCCACGGAGCCGGGATCCAGGGCGCGGGCGATCCCGAAGTCGATCACCCGGGGGCCGTCCGGGGCCATCAGCACGTTGTGCGGCTTGAAGTCGCGGTGCACGATCCCCGCCTGGTGGATGGCCACCAGCGCGGTCATGGTGCCGATCGCCAGCCGGTCCAGCGCCGCGCCGGCGCGCGGGCCCTCCTCGGTGACCAGCTTCTGCAGCGACTTGCCGGGGACGAACTCGCTGACGATGTACGGCCGGTCGCCCGCGACGTCGGCCTCCAGGACCTGGGCGGTGCAGAACCGGGCGACCTGCTTGGCGGCCTGGACCTCGCGCACGAAGCGGCTGCGGGCGGTCTCGTCCTCGGTCAGGTCGGCGCGCAGCAGCTTGATGGCCACCTTGCCGCCGTCGGCGTCCTCGCCGAGGTAGACGACGCCCTGACCGCCCTCGCCGAGACGCTCCAGCAGGTCGTACGGACCCAGCCGTCGCGGATCTCCCGAATGCAGTTCCGGCATCGACACTCCTGTACACGGGGGCGGGGGGCGGAAGGTACGAAACTACCGGAGGACCGCGCGGGGTCGGGTGCCCTCGGGCACGGCCGCGCGGTCGAACGGGCGCTCGTCCAGGGCACTTTCACCGTACCCGTCGAACCGGCCCGTCCGGCCGGGTACGCGCGGGCGGGCCGGAACCGGAAGGGGAGGGTTGGCTGACCGGCCGGTCCCGGCCGGCAGACTCGGGAGACACGAGCGACCTGAGGCCGCCCGACCGGGCGCGCCCGAGGTGAACGGGGACACGTACAGGTATGAGCACGACGATGAGCTTTCCGCGGCAGAGCGCCCGTACCCGACGGTTCACCCTGGGGGTCCCGCGCGGCTTCCAGATAGCGCCGGACGGCTCGCGCGTGGCCTTCCTGCGGACCCGTTCCGGCACCGACCCGGTGACCTGCCTGTGGACGCTCGACCCGGCCACGGGCGAGGAACGGTTGGTGGCCGACCCGACGGCGTTGAACCTCCCCGGCGAGGAGGACCTGCCGGCCGAGGAGCGGGCCCGGCGGGAGCGCGCCCGGGAGCAGGCCGGCGGCATCGTGGGGTTCGCCGCCGACCGGGAGCTGCGCACGGCGGTGTTCGCGCTGGCCGGGCGGCTCTTCACGGCCGACCTCCGGGACGGCGCGGTGCGGGCGCTGCCGGCCGCCTCCCCGGTGTTCGACCCGCGTCCCGACCCGTCCGGACGGCAGGTCGCGTACGTCTCGGGGCGGACGCTGCGGCTGATCGGGGTGGACGGCGAGGGCGACCGGGCGCTGGTGCAGCCGGAGAGCGACCAGATCTCCTACGGCCTCGCGGAGTTCATCGCCGCCGAGGAGATGGGCCGGATGCGCGGGTACTGGTGGGCGCCGGACGGCACCCGCCTGCTGGTGGCCCGCGTGGACCCGACCCCGGTGACGCGCTGGCACATCGCCGACCCCGCCAACCCGGAGCGGCCGGCCACCGAGGTCGCCTATCCGGCCGCCGGCACCCCCAACGCCTACGTGGCGCTGTACCTGATCACCGAGGACGGCGACCGCAAGGCCATCAACTGGGACCGCAGCGAGTTCCCGTACCTGGTCACCGCCACCTGGGACCGGCACGGGCCGATGCTCCTCGTGCAGTCCCGCGACCAGCACGTGATGCGGGTCCTGACGGTGAACCCGGCCAACGGCGAGACCACGGTCCTGCACGTCGCGCACGACCCGCAGTGGCTGGAGGTCGTCCCCGGCGTGCCAGCGCGCACCCGGAACGGCGACCTGGTGTGGACGACCGAGGACGCCGCCACCGACACTCGACGGCTGACCGTCGGCGGCGAGCCGGTCACCCCGGCGGGCCTGCAGGTGCGGTCGGTGCTGGGGGTGGAGGGCGAGTCGGTGCTGTTCACGGCGTCCGAGGAGCCGACCGAGATCCACCTGTGGTCGTACGACCCGTCCGGGCCGACACGGCTCAGCGAGGGGCGGGGCGTGTTCGGCGGCACCCGCTCCGGCGAGGTCACGGTGACGACCGCGTCGCGGCTCGACCGGGACGGCGTCGAGGTGCGGGTCACGGGCCCCGCCGGCGGGCACGAGATCGCCTCCCGCGCGGAGACGCCGGTCATCACGCCGTCGGTGCGCCTGCTGAACGCGGGCGAGCGGGAGATCCGCACCGCCGTCGTGCTCCCCACCGGTTGGGAGCCCGGAGCCGGCCGGCTGCCGGTGCTCATGGACCCGTACGGCGGCCCGCACGCCCAGCGGGTGCTGGCGGTGCGGCGCGCCTACAACGAGGCGCAGTGGCTGGCCGACCAGGGCTTCGCCGTGGTCATCGCCGACGGCCGGGGCACCCCCGCGCGCGGCCCCGTCTGGGAGCGCTCCGTGCAGGGCGACTTCGTCGGCCCGGTGCTGGAGGACCAGGTGACCGCGCTGGAGGAGGCCGCCCGCGCCTTCCCGGACGCGCTGGACCCGGGTCGGGTCGCCATCCGGGGCTGGTCGTTCGGCGGCTGGCTGGCGGCGCTGGCGGTGCTGCGCCGCCCCGACGTCTTCCACGCCGGGGTCGCGGGCGCGCCGGTCACCGACTGGTCGCTGTACGACACCCACTACACCGAGCGCTACCTCGGGCATCCCGGTGAGGAGCCGGAGAACTACGTCCGCAACTCCCTCATCGACGACGCCGGCAAGCTCGAGCGCCCGCTGCTGCTCATCCACGGCCTGGCCGACGACAACGTGGTGGCCGCCCACACGTTGCGCCTGTCGTCGGCGCTGTTGGCGGCCGGACGCCCGCACACCGTGCTGCCGCTGTCGGGGGTGACCCACATGACCCCGCAGGAGGTCGTCGCGGAGAACCTGCTCCTGATGCAGGTCGACTTCCTCAAGAAGGCGCTCGGATAGGGACGGCCGATCAGCCCGCGCCGTGCCAGGAGCGCCAGAGGGCGGCATAGGAGCCGTCGGCCTCGAGCAGCTCGGTGTGGGCGCCCAGCTCCGTGATGCGGCCGTCCTCCACGACGGCGACCCGGTCGGCGTCGTGGGCGGTGTGCAGGCGGTGGGCGATCGCGACGACGGTACGGCCGTCGAGCACCGCCGCCAGTGACCGTTCCAGGCGCCGGGCGGCCCTCGGGTCCAGCAGTGAGGTGGCCTCGTCCAGCACCAGGGTGTGCGGGTCCACCAGCACCAGCCGGGCCAGCGCGACCTGCTGGGCCTGGGCCGGGGTGAGCGGCTCGCCGCCCGAGCCGACCGTCGCGTCCAGCGCGGGGCCGTCCCACTCGACGGCCTCCAGCGCGGCGCGGACCTGCTCGTCGGTGGCGTCGGGACGGGCCATCACCAGGTTGTCGCGCAGGGTGCCCCGGAACACGTGGTGCTCCTGGGTGACCAGCGCGACATGGCCGCGCAGCTCGTCGAGCGGCAGCCCGACCAGCGGCGTCTCGGGGGTGTCCGGGAGCGGGGGGCCCACGCCGACCGTGCCGGTGCGGGGGCCGTGGATCCCGGCCAGCAGGCGGCCCAGCGTCGACTTCCCGGCCCCGCTCGGGCCGACCATCGCCAACCGCTCCCCCGGCCGCAACGCGAGATCGACGCCGTGCAGGACGTCCTGGCCCTCGCGGTAGGCGTACCGGACGTCCCGGGCCGCCAGCCGGAGCCGACCGTCGCCGTTCGAGGCCGCCCCGGCGTCGGTGGGCCGGCGGTCGGGCGGCACGTCGCCGACGCCCAGCAGCCTCGCCAGGGAGGCGCCGCTGAGCTGAAGCTCGTCCAACTGGTTCAGCATCCGTTCCACCGGGCTGACGAGCTGCTGCACGTACAGGGTGGCGGCGGTCACCTGGGCCAGCGACGCCCACCCGTTGATGTGGTAGATCCCGCCGATCAGCAGCGTGATCGCGACCTGGATCCCGAAGCCCGCCTCCACCACCGGGTAGAACACCAGGCGCAGGCGCAGCGTGTAGCGCTCGCGTTCCCAGCTCCGGGCGATGTCGGCGTCGCCGCGTTCGTGCCGCCGCCGCTGGAGGCCGAGCGACTCGACGGTGCGGGAGCCCGAGACGGTCTCGGCGAGCCCGTCGGTCAGCTCCGCCCACGCCTCGTTCTCGCGCAGGTAGCCGCCCCGGGCGCGGGGCAGGTACCACCGGGTGACCAGCCAGATCATCGGCGCCACGACCAGGCAGGGCAGCATCAGCAGCGGCCCGACCAGCGCCAGCGCGCCGAGGGTGAAGATCACCACGATCAGCGCGATCATCGTCTCGGGCACCGCGAACCGCACCGTGTCCGCCAGCGCGCCCACGTCCCGGGAGGTGCGGCTGACCAGGTCGCCGGTGCCCGCCCGTTCCACCGTGGCCAGCGGCAGCGCCAGCACCCGGTCGACGAACTCCTCGCGCAGCTCGGCCAGCACCCGCTCTCCCAGCCGGGTGGACGCGTAGTAGGCGAACCGCAGCAGCACCGCCTGGGCGATCACGAACCCGGCGATGGTCAGGGCGATGGCGTCGACCGGGGCGCGGCCGTCCGACACGTCCTGGACCAGGTCGCCGAGCAGCCGGGGCGCGACCAGCCCCGCCACCGCGGCCAGCGCGTGCAGCAGCAGCGCCCCGGCCAGCGCGCGGGGGTAACGCAGCGTCAGGCGTCGCGCGTACGCCCGCACTTGGGCGGACGTCGCGACGGGCAGGATCTCCGCACTCATCAAGCTCTCCCTGGGTCACGCGTGGTCGGTGACGCGGTCCCGGTCCTCGCCCCTGGTCACGGTGGCGGCGTAGCGCGGCTCGCGGTCGAGCAGCTCACGGTGGGCGCCCTCAGCGACGACGACGCCGTTCTCGACGAAGGCGACCTGGTCGGCGCGGTCGAGGACCAGCGGGCTGGTGGTACACACGACCGTCGTGCGGCCGGCCCGCATCTCCCCCAGGCGTTCGGCGATCCGGGCCTCGGTGTGGGCGTCCACCGCGCTGGTCGGCTCGACCAGCACCAGCACCTCGGGGTCGGCCGCCAGCGCCCGCACCAGCCGCAGCCGCTGCTGCTGGCCGCCGGAGAACTCCCGCCCGGCCTCGACGACGTGGGCGTCCCGACCCACCGTGTCCACGATGTCGTCGGCGGAGGCGGCCCGGATCGGCCCGGCCAGGTCGCGGCCGGGGACGCCGCCGGTCAGCGTGTCCGCCAGTCGGCCCGACAGCAGGACGTCGTCGTTGACCGTGACGATGATCCGCTCGCGCAGGCGGGCCAGGTCGCGCAGCGGCACCCCGCCGTAGGTGACGTCGGCGCCCTCGACCTCGGCGTAGTGGCCCAGCCGGTCGGCGATGGCGTCGGCGTCGGCGGGGTCGGCGGCGGCCACGGCGGTCAGCCCGCCGGGCCAGGCCACCAGCCCGGAGACCGGGTCGACCAGCTCCGCCCCGGAGGGCTCGGCGGTGCCGTCGGCGGGCAGGTCCGGGTCCAGCGCCAGGATCCGGACGACGCGTCCCGCCGCGACGTACCCCTTGGTGATCTTGTCGGCGGCCTCGCCGAGGGTGGCCAGCGGATGGACCAGGAACACCGCGTACCCGTACACGGTGATCAGC
The DNA here is from genome assembly GCF_003386555.1 of Thermomonospora umbrina. Taxonomy (GTDB): domain Bacteria; phylum Actinomycetota; class Actinomycetes; order Streptosporangiales; family Streptosporangiaceae; genus Thermomonospora; species Thermomonospora umbrina. The sequence goes on from NZ_QTTT01000001.1 coordinate 1,636,333, forward strand.
TCGCCCGGTGTCATCGTGTCGGACACCGCGTACCGGGCGCCCATCCAGGTGACCGCGACGACCAGCAGTCCGGGCAACAGCACCTCGGCGCCGCTCAGCATCGACTCGGCGCGCGCGGTCTCCACGCCGGCCCGCCGGACCCGCTGCGACTCCTCGCGGTACCGGTCGGCGAACAGGTGCTCGCCGCCGATGCCGCGCAGCACCCGCAGGCCGGCCACGATGTCGGTGGCGCGGGTGTTGAGGTCGCCCACCAGCTCCCGCAGCCGCTCGTGGCGGCGGCGGTACGGGCGCATCAGCGGCGCGGCCACCAGCAGGATCAGCGGCACGCCCACCAGCACCACCAGGCCCAGCGGCGGCGACGCGATCAGCATGAGCACGATCACCGCGACGATCGCGATCACGGCGGCGGTGCCCCGGATCACGATGTCGAGGGCGTCCCCGATGTGCGACACGTCGGAGATCCCGACGCTGACGACCTCGCCGGCGCTCATCCTCTTGGACAGGGTGGCGCCGAGCCTCGTCGACTGCCGGGTCACCACCTGAACGGTGCGGTAGGCCGCCGACAGCCAGCAGAACACGGCCAGCCGGTGACGCAGCCCACTGCTGGCGGCCGTCAGCAGGGCCAGCCCCAGGAGCACCGCCGACCAGGTCACCAGGGCCCCCGCGTCCTTGGCCGCGACACCGTCGTCGATGGCCCGCCCGATGACGGCCGGGGTTAGCGCCATGGAGAGCATCCAGGTCACGCCCCAGCCGATGCCGTACAGCAGGGGGCGGCCCTGGCGGCGGGCCAGCCACGTCAGGTAGCGCCACGGCGAGCGGTGGTCGGCCACCCCGGGATCCGGTACCGGCAGGGCGTTCTTCACGCAGCGACCCTAGGCGGGCGCCCTCGCTGATCGCTAACGATTTTCCGGCGCGCGGAGCCTGGCGGAACGCGCCGTTCCAAGATCCAACCCGGCCCGGCGGGGTGCATACCCCGGAACGAAGACGGTAAGGTCAAGCGTTGTACGGAGCGGGCATCGGGGGCGTCCCATGCCGGTGCTCCATGAGCCGGGGCTCTGGCGGTCATGCCGCTGCCCGGCGCGGCCACCAGTGTGGAACTGCCTGCACCATGCCCATGTCCATGCCGCCGACCCGAGCCCGCGCCGCCCGCGCCGACCATCCGAGAGCCATTTGTGAGCACAACCAGCGATCACCCCACGTCGGTCGTCCCCGGAATGGACGGCCGGCTGCGCCTGCTGCTGATCGAGGACGATCCGGGCGACGCGTTCCTGGTCGAGGAGCTGCTCGCCGACTCCGGCCTGGACGTGGAGATCCTGCACGCCCGCACCCTCGGCGAGGCCCGCCGCAAGATGTCCGCCCGGATCCACTGCGTGCTGGCCGACATGTCGCTGCCCGACGCGGGCGGCCTGGACCTGCTGCGCGAGGTGCTGGGCCTGACCGGCCGGGCCGCGGTGGTGGTGCTGACCGGCCTGGCCGACGCCCACCTCGGGGTGCGGGCGGTCGCGCTCGGCGCCGAGGACTACCTGGTCAAGGGCGAGGTCGACGGGGCGCTGCTGGCCCGCGCCATCCGGTACGCCATCGAGCGCAAGCGGGCCGAGGAGAGCGAGCGCCGGCTGGTCGAGGCCCGGATCGTCAGCCGTGAGAACGCCCGGCTGGAGCGGGGCCTGCTGCCGGTGCCGCTGATCGACGACGGCACGCTGGCGCACCACGCCCGCTACCGGCCCGGCCGCCGCCGCGCGCTGCTGGGCGGCGACTTCTACGACACGGTGCAGACCGCCGACGGGTCGGTGCACCTGATGATCGGCGACGTGTGCGGGCACGGCCCCGACGAGGCCGCGCTGGGCGTGTGCCTGCGGATGGCGTGGCGCACCCTGGTGCTGGCCGGGCACACCGGCGAGGGCCTGCTGGCCACGCTCAACACGGTGCTGGGCCACGAGCGCCGCAGCGAGGAGCTGTTCACCACGGTCTGCACGATGACGGTGGACCCGTCCCGCCGTTCGGCCCGGATGCACCTGGCGGGCCACCCCGCGCCGCTGCTGTTCGACGGGTCCGAGGTGGTGTCCGTGCCGGAGGAGCCGTCCGGGCCCGCGCTGGGGCTGCCGACGGACCTGGTGGGCGACGACGCGTGGCCCGCCGCCGACATCGAGCTGGGCGACACGTGGGACCTGCTGCTCTACACCGACGGGCTCATCGAGGGTCGCATCGGGCAGGGCTCGGCCCGGCTGGGCACCGAGGGCCTGGTGGCGCTGGCCCGTGAGGCGCGCGGCGCCGGGGCCTCCGGGGACGCGCTGATCGACGCCCTGATGGCGCGGGTCGAGGCGCTCAACGGTGAGGAGCTGACCGACGACGTGGCCGTCCTGCTGTTGTCCCGGCAGGAGAGCCGTTGAGCACGACCCCTCCGGAACCTCCCGGGGTGTCCCTGGTCCGCGTCGCTCCCGGGTCCTTCGCCTCCACGCCGCTGCCGCCGTCGCTGGCCCCGCTGCGGCCGCCCGCGCCGCGCAAGGGGCTGAGCCGGGTGCGGCTGGGCCAGTGGTTCAGCGCGGGCGGGCTCGTGATGGCGCTGCTCCTGCTGGCCGCGGTGATCCTTTCGGCGCTGGCGTTCCAGGGCAACAACCAGGCCCGCGACACCCTGATCGACCAGGTGGACCCGGCGGCGCTGCAACAGTTCCAGATCACCAGCGCGCTGGACGAGCAGGACACCGCCATCCGCACGTTCGTGCGCAGCCGCAGGCGGGGTGACCTGGCCGCCTACCGGGAGGCGGTGACCGCCGAGAGCCAGGCGATCGCCACCATGCGCCGGCTGCTGGTCGGGGTCTCCGGGGCCGAGGAGGCCCAGGTGCGGCTCGAACGGGCCACCGCCGCGACCGCCGCCTGGCGGACCCGGTTCGCCGTCCCGCTGGCCGCCGGGGCGCGGCTGACGCCGGCGCACAACGAGGACGGCCGGCTGCTGTTCCGCGAGGCGGGGGCGGCCAACTCCGCGACCCAGCGGGCCCTGACCGAGCTGCACCGCACCTATGACGGGCAGCTCCGCGACAAGGCCCGCACGCTGTACGTGTCGCTGGCGTTCACCGGGGTGGTGATCGTGGTGGTGGCGATCGGGATGGTCATCCTGATCCGGCGCACCGTGCTGCGACCGGTGGCGCGGCTGACCGACCAGGTCAGGGCGGTCTCGCAGGGCGACTTCGCGCATCCGCTGCGGATCTCCGGGCCGGCCGAGCTGGCCGAGCTGGCCGGGATCGTCGACTCGATGCGGCACCGGATCGTCCAGGAGTGGCGGGCCACCTCCGAGGCCCGCCAGATCGCCGCCGAGCAGGCCGCCGAGCTGCGCCGCTCCAACGCCGAGCTGGAGCAGTTCGCGTACGTGGCCAGCCACGACCTGCAGGAGCCGCTGCGCAAGGTCGCCAGCTTCTGTCAGATGATCGAGCGCCGCTACGGGGACCAGCTCGACGACCGGGGACGCCGCTACATCGAGTTCGCGGTCGACGGCTCCAAGCGGATGCAGGCCCTGATCAACGACCTGCTCACGCTGTCGCGGGTGGGCCGCTCGCAACGGGTGGAGCAGGAGGTCGACCTGAACCGGGCGCTGGCGCGGGCGATGGACGACCTGGAGCACGCCATCGACGAGACCGGCGCCCAGGTCACCGCCGACGACCTGCCCACGGTGACCGGCGACCGGACGCTGCTGGCGCTGCTGTTCCAGAACCTGGTGGGCAACGCGATCAAGTTCCACGGGGAGGACCCGCCCCTGGTCCGGATCGCCGTCGGGCGCTCGGAGGAGGACGACGACGGGCCCGACATGTGGGAGTTCTCGTGCACCGACAACGGGATCGGGATCGACCCCAAGTACGCCGAGCGGATCTTCCTGATCTTCCAGCGGCTGCACCCCCAGGACACCTACACCGGCACCGGCATCGGGCTGGCGATGTGCAAGAAGATCGTGGAGTACCACGGCGGCCGGATCTGGCTGGACCCCGGCCACGAGGGTCCCGGCACCACGTTCCGCTGGACGCTGCCCGCGCAGAGGGCGGCCGCGACCGGACGGGCGACCACCGACGTGACGGAAGGCGACGGCACTGCCGATGAATGACAACGCTCGCGCGATCGAGGTCCTGCTGGTCGAGGACGACCCGGGGGACGTGCTGCTGACCCGCGAGGCGTTCGAGGACAACAAGGTCGGCAACCGGCTCAAGGTGGTCAGCGACGGCGAGGAGGCGATGGCCTACCTGCGCCGCGAGGGGCCGTACGCGCAGGCGCCCCGGCCGGACCTGATCCTGCTGGACCTCAACCTGCCGCGCAAGGACGGCCGCGAGGTGCTGGAGGAGGTCAAGGCCGACCCGGCGCTGCGGTCGATCCCGGTGGTCGTCCTCACCACCTCCGAGGCCGACGAGGACATCCTGCGCAGCTACCACCTCCACGCCAACGCGTACGTGACGAAGCCGGTGGACTTCGAGCGCTTCATCGACGTGGTCCGGCAGATCGACGACTTCTTTGTCACCGTGGTGAAGCTGCCGCGCTGAGTGACGCGCGTCCGGCGCACACGACCCCCGGGTTCCCCAAGATCATGTGAGGTCGCTCACCCGTGGGGACATCCGGACACGCCCGAAAGCCCCATGCCGCACGGCTCATAGCCCAGGGCTATCGAAACGAGTGTTGTCATGACTTGGACGGACCGACCGGCGGCGACCTAACGTGCGGCCGTGGTTCAAACTTCCCCCCGCGCGATCCCGGCGCTGTACCGCTCCACGGTCGGCAAGAAGTCGATCATGGCGGTCACCGGCGTCGTCCTGGTCCTGTACATCGTGCTCCACATGGTGGGCAACCTGAAGATCTTCTTCGGCCCGGAGGAGATCGACGGATACTCCGCCTGGCTGCGGACGTTCGGTGAGCCCGTACTGCACCACGAGTGGTTCCTGTGGATCCTGCGGGTCGTGCTGCTGGCCTCGGTGATCCTGCACATCACCATGGCCGTCCAGCTCACCCTGCGCGCCAAGAAGGCGCGGCCGGTGCGGTATCAGCACCGCGCGAAGGTGCGGGGGTCGTACGCGGCCCGCACCATGCGCTGGGGCGGCGTGATCATCTTCTTCTTCGTGATCTACCACGTGCTGGACCTGACGACCGGCACGGTGAACCCCGGCTACGAGCACGGCGAGGTGTACCGCAACGTCACCGCCGACTTCGCCCCCGAGCGCTGGTACGTGACCCTCTTTTACACGTTGGCGGTCGTGTCGCTCGGCTTCCACCTGCGGCACGGCCTGGTCAGCGGGCTCCAGTCGCTGGGCGGCAAGAGCCCCCAGAAGGCCCGCACCCTCAACCTCGCCGCCACCGCCTTCGCCGTCGTCATCGTCGCCGGCTTTCTGTCCGTGCCGTTCGCGGTCACCGTGGGATTGGTGGACTGAACATGAGCGATGCCGCCGCAGAGAGCGGAGTGGCCGGCGAGGAACGAGCCGTCCGCGAAGCGAACGAGAAGGCCGAGGGAATCATGGGCATGAGCGACAGCTTCTACAAGAGCGGCGAGCCGATCGCCGACGCCAAGGCGCCTCAGGTCCCCATCGAGGAGCGCTGGAACACGCGCAAGTTCGAGGCCAAGCTCGTCAACCCGGCCAACAAGCGCAAGAAGACCGTCATCATCATCGGCACCGGCCTCGCCGGCGGGTCGGCCGGCGCGACCCTGGCCGAGCTGGGCTACCACGTCGTCCAGTTCTGCTTCCAGGACAGCCCCCGGCGCGCCCACTCGATCGCGGCGCAGGGCGGCATCAACGCGGCCAAGAACTACCGCAACGACGGCGACAGCGTGCACCGGCTGTTCTACGACACGGTCAAGGGCGGCGACTTCCGCGCCCGCGAGTCGAACGTGCACCGCCTCGCCGAGATCAGCACCCAGATCATCGACCAGTGCGTCGCGCAGGGCGTCCCGTTCGCCCGCGAGTACGGTGGCCTGCTCGACAACCGCTCGTTCGGCGGCGCGCAGGTCTCCCGGACGTTCTACGCCCGGGGCCAGACGGGCCAGCAGCTCCTGCTGGGCGCGTACCAGGCGCTGATGCGGCAGGTGGACGCGGGCAACGTCGAGCTGCACCCGCGCCACGAGATGCTCGACCTGGTGATGGTGGACGGGCGCGCGCGCGGCGTGGTCGTCCGCGACCTCATCAGCGGCGAGGTCAAGACCTACACCGGCGACGCGGTGGTGCTCGCCTCCGGCGGCTACGGCAACGTCTACTACCTGTCGACGAACGCGATGGGCTCCAACGTCACCGCGATCTGGCGGGCGCACAAGCACGGGGCGCTGTTCGCCAACCCGTGTTACACGCAGATCCACCCGACGTGCATCCCGGTCAGCGGCGACCACCAGTCGAAGCTGACCCTGATGTCGGAGTCGCTGCGCAACGACGGCCGGGTGTGGGTGCCGAAGGAGCGGGGCGACGCCCGCAGGCCGTCCGACATCCCCGAGGACGAGCGCGACTACTACCTGGAGCGCATCTACCCGGCGTTCGGCAACCTGGTCCCGCGTGACATCGCCTCCCGGGCCGCCAAGAACGTCTGCGACGAGGGACGCGGCGTCGGCCCCGGCGGGCTGGGCGTCTACCTGGACTTCGCCGGAGCGATCGAGCGGCTGGGCCTGGAGGCCGTCAAGGCCAAGTACGGCAACCTCTTCGACATGTACGAGCGGATCACGGGCGAGAACCCGTACGAGACGCCGATGCGGATCTACCCGGCCGTCCACTACACCATGGGCGGGCTGTGGGTGGACTACGACCTGGAGTCCACCATCCCGGGCATGTTCGTGATCGGGGAGGCCAACTTCTCCGACCACGGCGCCAACCGGCTCGGCGCGTCCGCGCTGATGCAGGGCCTGGCCGACGGCTACTTCGTGCTGCCGAACACCGTCGGCGACTACCTGGCCAGGAACCCGCTCGACGCGGTGCCCGACTCCGCCGTGCAAGAGGCCGAGGGCCGGGTCTCCGAGCAGATCGACAGGCTGCTGTCGATCGACGGGGACCGCACCGTCGACTCGTTCCACCGCGAACTCGGCCACATCATGTGGGAGTACTGCGGCATGGAACGTACCGAGGAGGGCCTGCGCAAGGCGCTGGACCTGATCCCGGCGCTGCGCGAGGAGTTCTGGCGGCGGGTCAAGGTGCCGGGCTCGGCCGCCGACCTGAACCAGTCGCTGGAGAAGGCCGGCCGGGTGGCCGACTTCCTGGAGCTGGCCGAGCTGATGGTGGTGGACGCGCTGCACCGCACCGAGTCGTGCGGCGGCCACTTCCGCGCCGAGTCGCAGGACGAGGACGGCGAGGCCAAGCGCGACGACGTCAACTTCTCCTATGTGGCCGCCTGGGAGTGGGCGGGCTCGGGCGAGCAGCCCGTCCTGCACAAGGAGGCCCTCGCATTCGAACACGTCAAGCCGAGCCAGAGGTCGTACAAGTAATGGGGACGTGTCTCACGCTGCGCCATGCGCTCATGGAAGGGCCGTACTAGTCATGAAGCTCACGCTGCGCATCTGGCGCCAGAAGGGACCGGACGACTCCGGGAAGATGGTCGAGTACCCGCTCGACGACGTCTCCCCCGACATGTCCTTCCTGGAGATGCTGGACGTCCTGAACGAGAAGCTGATCCTGGACGGCGAGGACCCGATCGCCTTCGACCACGACTGTCGCGAGGGCATCTGCGGCATGTGCTCGCTGGTCATCAACGGCACCCCGCACGGCCCGGAGAAGGCCACCACCACCTGCCAGCTCCACATGCGCAAGTTCAAGGACGGCGAGGTCATCGACATCGAGCCGTGGCGCGCCAAGGCGTTCCCGGTGGTCAAGGACCTGGTGGTGGACCGGTCGGCGTTCGACCGGATCATCGAGGCCGGCGGCTACATCTCCGCCCCGACGGGCTCGGCGCCCGACGCGCACGCCGTCCCGGTGCCCAAGCCGGACGCCGACCGGGCGTTCGAGGCGGCCGAGTGCATCGGCTGCGGCGCCTGCGTCGCCGCCTGCCCGAACGGCTCCGGCATGCTCTTCACCGCCGCCAAGGTCACCCACCTCGGGCTGATGCCGCAGGGCCAGCCCGAGCGGTACGACCGGGTGGTCGACATGATCGAGGCCCACGACGAGGCGGGGTTCGGCGGCTGCACCGTCACCGGCGAGTGCACCGTGGCCTGCCCCAAGGGGATCCCGCTGGACACCATCGTCCGGCTCAACCGCGACTTCCTCACCGCCACCGCGGGCGGCAAGAAGAAGTCCTAGCGGTCCATGATCAAGAGGCGCCCCGGAACACCGGGGCGCCTCTTTCCATCCGGTCGGGCCCGGCCCTGCATCGAATCGACGATTCCGATAGCCGTACGCTATGGACCGTGCAACTCCAGCAACTCTCCTATTTCGTCGCCGTCGCCGAGACCCGGCACTTCACCCAGGCCGCCGAGGCCCTGCGGGTCGCCCAGCCCTCCCTGTCCAAACAGATCCGGGCGCTGGAGACCGAGCTGGGGGCGTCGCTGTTCAGCCGGGCGCGGGGCAACATCACGCTCACCCCGGCCGGGGAGACGCTGCTGCCGCTGGCCAAGCGCATCCTCGCCGACGTGGACACCGCCCGCCTGGAGGTGCAGGAACTGGCCGGTCTTCGCCGCGGCCGGGTCCGGCTGGGCGCGACGCCGTCGCTGTGCGCGGGCCTGCTGGCCGACGTGCTGCGCCGCTTCCACGACGCCTACCCGGGCATCCGTCTGCTGGTCGAGGAGGGCGGCTCCCGTGACCTGGTCCGCGACCTGACCCGTGGGCTGCTGGACCTGGCGCTGGTCATCCTGCCGCTGTCCGGCGACGCTCCCCTGGAGACCACCGCGATCCTGCGCGAACGCCTCGTGGTCGCCTCCCCCGCCCGCCGCTCCGACGGCGGCGGAGCCCCGACCACCCCCCGCGAGTCACCCCTCCCACGCCGCCCCTACCTGCGGATCGAGGACCTGCGGGACCGCCCCCTCGTCATGTTCCGCCCCGGGTACGACCTGCGCGAGGCCACCATCGGCGCCTGCCGCGAGGCCGGCTTCGAACCTCGCTTCGCGGTCGAGGGCGGCGAGATGGACGCCGTCCTCCGCTTCGTCGAGGCCGGCCTCGGCATCGCCGTCGTCCCCAGCATGGTCCTCGCCGGCCGCCCCGGCCTCCGCGGCACCCCCCTGGCCGTGACCCCCCGACACCCCGAAGCCCAACCCCCCGCCCCCCGTGCCCCCCGCCACGGCGACCCCGCCCCGGGCCTCCTCCGCACCATCGCACTGGCCCACCGCAAGGACGTCACCCCCACCCACGCCGCCCGCGCCTTCCAGGACGTCCTCGAGTCCTTCCTCAGCGAAGCCGCCCGCGCCGGAACCCTCCCCGCCGGCGTCGAAGCCCTGGTCCCCCCCACCTGACCCCACCCCACGAACACCGAAGCCCCGAGTCCCCCACCCCTCCGGCCCGCAAGACCTCAACGCCCCAGACCCCGCTCGCCGCCGAGCGCAGCGAGGCCATGAACAAGCCCGCTCGCCGTCGCGCCGGAGGCGCGACCATGTCAACGCGCGTGGCGGCGGAGGGCCTGGAGGTCGTGGACGATGACGCGGCGGCGGCCCGTCTCGATCCAACCGTGGCTGCGCAGCGTGCGGAGGGCCTTGCTGACCGCTTCGCGGGAGGCGCCGACCCACCCGGCCAGCTCCTCCTGGGTCAGGTTCACGGTGATCCGGACGCTCCCGGGCGGGGCCGAGGGGTCGGTGCGGCCCGGGGGCCGGGGGTCGCGGACGCGCTGCGGGCCGGGTGCGCGGAGGGCGGGCTTGCCCGTGCGGGGTTCGTAGGGCTCGCTGTAGCGCTCGGCGAGCTCGACCAGGCGTTGGGCGACCCGGCCGGTGGTGTCGAACATGCCGAACTCGATCCGTTTGCGGTCGGCGTCGCGCCAGCGCTGGCACAGCATCCGCATGAGCAGGACCGACACCCGGCTGTGGGCGTGCAGGAAGTCCATGAACTCGTCGGACGGCAGCGCCAGCACCCGTACCCGTTCCAGGGCGGACACGCTGGCGGAGCGGGGCAGCCCGTCGATCGCGGACACCTCGCCGAGCAGGGCGCCGGGGCCGCGGACGGCCAGCACCACCTCGACACCGTTGTCGCCGTAGGAGCACGCCTTGACCGTGCCGGACAGCAGCACGGCGACCCATGCGGTCGACTCGCCCTCGGCGAACAGCACCTCACCGCGTTCGAAGCGCCGCTCGCGACCTCGGGGCAGCAGATCGGCGCGCTCCCCGTCGGTCAGCTCGGCGAGGAACGACCCCGGCTCGTAAGCGCTCATGACTTCACTACATCACGGGATCTGTGCACTTCTCCCTAGTTCACACGTCACAGGTCGGCGACGGTGATGGCGTGCCGTGTGCGCCGCCGGAGCGCCCCCATGAACGGCGTCCGGTGGGCGGCGTCGCGGAGGCACGCCGCCCACCGGCGCTCGGCACGGTGCGGGCGGGGTCGGCTAGGCCGACGGGGTGTCCTGACCCTTGCGGACGATGCCGAGCTTGGAGCCCAGCCAGACCAGCGGGTCGTACCGCTGACCGGCGACCCGCTCCTTCATCGGGATCAGCGCGTTGTCGGTGATCTTGATGTGCTCGGGGCAGACCTCGGTGCAGCACTTGGTGATGTTGCAGAAGCCCAGGCCGTGGTCGTCCTGGGCGATCCGACGGCGGTCGGCGGCGTCGGCCGGGTGCATCTCCAGCTCGGCGATCCGCATCAGGAAACGCGGCCCGGCGAACTCCGGCTTGTTCTCCTCGTGGTCACGGATGACGTGGCAGACGTTGTTGCACAGGAAGCACTCGATGCACTTGCGGAACTCCTGTGAGCGCTCCACGTCCTGCTGCATCATGCGGAACTCGCCCGGCTTCGTGTCGCCCGGGTCGAACGACGGGATCTCCCGCGCCTTCTCGTAGTTGAACGACACGTCGGTGACCAGGTCGCGGATCACCGGGAAGGTCCGGACCGGCGTCACCGTGATGGTCTCGTCCTCGGTGAACGTCGACATCCGGGTCATGCACAGCAGCCGGGGCATGCCGTTGATCTCCGCGGAGCAGGAGCCGCACTTGCCGGCCTTGCAGTTCCAGCGCACCGCCAGGTCGGGGGCCTGGGTGGCCTGGAGCCGGTGGATGATGTCGAGGACGACCTCGCCCTCGTTCACCTCGATGGTGTAGTCGACCAGCTCGCCGTCGCCGTCGTCGCCGCGCCAGACGCGGAACTTCGCCTGATAGCTCACTTGTCGCCCTCCTCGGACTCGGCGGCGGCCACCTCGGCGGGCAGTTCCTCCGCGGTGAGGTACTTCTTGAGCTCGTCGTTCTCGAACAGCGCGATCAGGTCGTCGCGCATGGGCTCCATCGGCTGACGCCTCAGCTCGACCCGGGGGTCGTCGGCGTTGCCCGCCAGCCGGCAGATCAGGTTGGCCTTGCGCCACTCGGCGGACATCGCGGGGTGGTCGTCGCGGGTGTGGCCGCCGCGGCTCTCGGTGCGCTCCAGCGCGGCCTTGGCGATGCACTCCGACACGATGATCATGTTGCGCAGGTCCAGCGCCAGGTGCCAGCCGGGGTTGTAGCCGTGGCCGCCCTGCACCGACACGTTCGCGACCCGTTCGCGCAGCTTGTCGAGCGACGCGAGGGCCTCGCGCAGCTCGTCCTCGGTGCGGATGATGCCGACCAGGTCGTTCATGGTCTGCTGGAGCTCGCCGTGCACGGTGTACGGGTTCTCGCCGGTCGCGCGCTCGAACGGGGCCAGCGCCTCGGCGGACGCCCGGTCGATCTCCTCCTGGGAGGGCGCGGGGAGGTCGCCGTCGAGGGAGTCCACGTACTCGGCGGCGCCCATCCCGGCGCGCCGGCCGAACACCAGCAGGTCGGTCAGCGAGTTGCCGCCGAGCCGGTTGGAGCCGTGCATGCCGCCCGCCACCTCGCCGGCCGCGAACAGGCCGGGCACCAGGGCGGCGGCCGTGTCGGGGTCGACCTCGACGCCTCCCATCACGTAGTGGCAGGTGGGGCCGACCTCCATCGGCTCCTTGGTGATGTCGACGTCGGCCAGCTCCTTGAACTGGTGGTGCATGGCCGGCAGCCGGCGCTTGATCTCCTCGGCCCCGCCCGGCATCCGGCCGACGACGGTGAGGAACACGCCGCCGTGCGGGGAGCCGCGACCGGCCTTGACCTCGGAGTTGATGGCGCGGGCCACCTCGTCGCGGGGCAGCAGCTCGGGCGGGCGCCGGTTGTTGTCGGGGTCGTCGTACCAGCGGTCGCCCTCGTCCTCGGAGGTGGCGTACTTGTCCTTGAACACCTCGGGGATGTACTCGAACATGAACCGCTTGCCGTCGGAGTTCTTCAGGATGCCCCGGTCGCCCCGGACGGACTCGGTGACCAGGATGCCCTTGACGGACGGCGGCCAGACCATGCCGGTGGGGTGGAACTGGACGAACTCCATGTTGAGCAGGGTCGCCCCGGCCAGCAGCGCCAACGCGTGGCCGTCGCCGGTGTACTCCCAGGAGTTGGAGGTGACCTTGAACGCCTTGCCGATGCCGCCGGTGGCGAGCACCACGGCGGGGGCCTCGAACACCACGAACTTCCCGGTCTCCCGGACGTAGCCGAAGGCCCCGGCGATCCGGCCGTTCTCGACGAGCAGGCGGGTGACGGTGGTCTCGGCCCACACCTTGAGCCGGGCGTCGTAGTCGCCGTGCTCGCGGTGGTCCTCCTGCTGGAGGGCGACGATCTTCTGCTGGGCGGTGCGGATCAGCTCCAGCCCGGTGCGGTCGCCGACGTGCGCGAGGCGCGGGTACTCGTGGCCGCCGAAGTTCCGCTGGGAGATCTTGCCGTCCTTGGTGCGGTCGAACAGCGCGCCCCAGTGCTCCAGCTCCCAGACCCGGTCCGGGGCCTCCTTGGCGTGCAGCTCGGCCATCCGCCAGTTGTTGAGGAACTTGCCGCCGCGCATCGTGTCGCGGAAGTGGACCTGCCAACCGTCGTTCGGGTTGACGTTGCCCATGGCGGCGGCGGCGCCGCCCTCGGCCATCACGGTGTGCGCCTTGCCGAACAGCGACTTGGAGATGATCGCCGTCCGCTTGCCCTGCAGGCGCGCCTCGATCGCCGCGCGCAGCCCGGCGCCGCCGGCGCCGATCACGACGACGTCGTAGGAGTGCCTCTCGATCTCGGTCATGATCGGTCGTCCTCAGTTGCAGATGCGCAGGTCGGAGATGGCGCCCCCGGCGACCAGCGCCACGTACAGGTCGGCGGCCACCAGCGAGCCCAGCGTGATCAGCGCGAACTGGCCGTGCCGCTCGTTCAGCTTGGACACCACGCCCCACGCCCAGTACCGGACCGGGTGCTTGGAGAAGTTCTTGAGCCGGCCGCCCACGATGTGCCGGCAGGAGTGGCAGGAGAGCGTGTAGCCCCAGAGCAGCACCACGTTGGCGACCAGGATCAGCGTGCCCAGCCCGACACCGAATCCGCCGTCCTTGCCGTGGAAGGCGAGAATCGCGTCGTAGGTGTTGACCAGGGAGATGAGGAACGCGGCGGCCCAGAAATAGCGGTGCAGGTTCTGGGCGACCAGCGGGAAACGGCGCTCGCCGGTGTACTTCTTGTGCGGCTCGCGCACGCCGCAGGCCGACGGGGACGCCCAGTAACCCCGGTAGTACGCCTTGCGGTAGTAGTAGCAGGTCAGTCGGAACAGCAACAGGAACGGGAGCGATATCGCGGCGAACGGGATGAAGAACGGCAGCTTCGGCAGGAAGGTGCCGAGGTGGGCCGATCCCTCCACGCAGCTCTCGCTGACGCAGGGCGAGTAGAACGGGCTGAGGTAGTGATACTCGTCCACCCAGTAGTAGTCGCCCATCATCGCCCGGACGGTCGCGTACGCCACCCAGGCCGTGAACACCACCACGACGAAGAGGGGATAGCGGCGCCAGTTGTCGGTCCGGAGCGTGCGTGCGGAGATCTGCGCCCGCTTCTTCGTCGGCGCTTCCACAGTGCTCATCGATGGCACTCCAGTGCTCGGGTCATCGTTGATGCGAGAGAGGGTCGCGCACACCTGCGGCCGTCGCGCCACGGCTACATGCAGTACACGCTGCTGGCTAGGCGACCTTACGCCACCACCTTCGCACTGTGACACACGTAACAGGCAGAGGCTGAGTGTGACCCTGACCACAGTGCATTGGCCGGTATCCGAAGCGCTGGGATCATTCCCTCTCCCTATGGTCCCGATCATCAATGGCTATGCAAAGGACCCGTTCGGAGACGGGTTCGTGGGCCCGGGGCGCCGCGGGAAAGCGCTCCCGGCCGGCGTCGACGCCTCTCGCTCGGTACGGACGGCGGCGGCGCGCGCCGCGACGGCCGCGTCGAACGCGTGGATCCCGGTCGGCGGCGCTCGGACTGGACCGGACGCTCACGACGCTGCTCCCGGCGGTCCTCGGCGTCCTACCGGATCTGGCGGGGCGATGGACGTGGGAGGGCATGGCGGGGCCTCAATCTGTTCTGCCAGCTCGGGTGAGCCACGACGGGCGGCCCTCCTCGGGGCGGCCTTTCCGATCGCGGTGCTCGCTCTGTCCGCCCGCCGGCGGCATCTGCGGTCCGGTCAGGTCCGGCATCGTCGTCGACGTCTACGGAGGGACGCGGCGCGTTCTCGCTGTCATGAGCGGAAATCGTGCTCGCTGTCGTGAGTGGAAATCGTGGCGTCGGCCGGCACCGTCCGCCAGGTTCGCGCCCTCGCGCTTCGACTGCAGCCGCCCGACTGCGGGACGAGCGCCTGCCCGACCATCCGGGCGGCGCACGATCGCTGCCGCTGCTGTTGTTCCTGGAACGTGGCGAAGCATGTCGACGTGCGTCCCGGGCCGCGCCCTTTGCCGGCCATCCCGGTCTCCGCGTCGATCATGATGGCGATCTCCCGCCGCCCAGGGCCGCCAGGCCGGCTGGTCCAACCCCCACTGAAGGTGTGAGCTTCCCTGCAGGTCGGTCGCGACCACCTTCCCGCGCAGCTCCGACAGGTCGACCCCGGGACCCAGCCAGCCGGTCGGCCCGCACCTCACGGATCGCCCCGGACCCGGGCACCGGTGCCGTCGGGTGGTCCATGGGGCTCGTCGCACCGCTTCCTCTCTCGTTCCCGGGAGGTCCGACACCCTCGAGAGATGGTGGACGCCAGAAACTGCCGACCATGATCCGGTCGCCGATTTCGACATAAATGAACGTTCCCATTGGTCGACCGACTTCATTTGGGCAATGGTCGAAAAGTGGATGTCGTTCCCGCGCGAGGCGGATGACCGAGATGCCGGCGGCGGGCTCGGATTGGGTCCGGATAACCCGGTCCCCATAGGGCACGGTCCCCTTTCAAGGTCTACGGT
Source organism: Thermomonospora umbrina (assembly GCF_003386555.1). GTDB lineage: Bacteria > Actinomycetota > Actinomycetes > Streptosporangiales > Streptosporangiaceae > Thermomonospora > Thermomonospora umbrina. Next base: position 1,651,660 of record NZ_QTTT01000001.1, read on the forward strand.
CCTTTGTCGAGAATGGTCTGACCCGATTCACGGAAACGGCTCGGTCTTTCTGCGGCGCCCCGTCCTTCTCCTGGGGGCCACGGCTTCGTTCGCGACCCGTCCGACGCCGCGACCCGTCACCGAGATGTGACAGCACCGGGCGCGTCACGCCCTCGCGCGCGGGAACCGTTCTAGAGTCGGCATGCCCGACACACGACGGCGGCCCCCGCGCACGCTCAGGGAGACATACGGCGATGAGCAACCCCTCCGGCCCCTACAACCCCGGCCCCGGCCCAGGTCCCGGAGGCGGTCACGGACCCGGGCCCGGTTCCGGGTCGGGTCCCGCGCCGGGCCGGGGGGCGCAACCGCCTCCACCCCCGTACGGTCCGCAGCAGTCCCGGGGCGGTCCGGGCAGACCCGGGCCCGGTTATGGACCTCCCTCGGAGCCCAAGGAGAAGGGCCTGGTGGGGGCCCTTCTGGACACCAATTTCAACCACCTCGTCACTCCGAAGCTGATCAAGCTCTGGTACGTCATCGCGCTGCTGCTGATCAGCCTGCAGTGCCTGTTCTTCCTGTTCACCGGGCTGTGGATGGCCACCTGGGACAACGGTTGGGCCTGGGGACTGATGCTGATCGTCGCCACTCCGCTGGTATGGCTGTTCGAGGCGCTGCTGGTGCGGATCGTGATGGAGGCCGTGGTCGTCCGGTTCAAGGGGGTCGAGCACCTTCGGGTCATCAAGGACAAGATCTGAACCGGCGCGTTAGGCTCGGCGCAGTCACAGCGGCACCAACGGAGCGGTAAGTGTCCGAGTTCGAGGAGTTCCCGCACCACACGCGGCGGGACCCCGGGGTCACCCACCGCGATCCGCGGTCGCCCGGCGTCCCGGGTCCGCGACCCGACCCCGGATCCACCCGCCGGGACACCACGCCCGGGGGCCCCGGCGTTCCGGGCGAGCCGCTGATCCGGCTGCCGGCGGTGCTGGCCGGGCGCTTCACCGTCGACGGGGAGCTGCCCGTTCAGGGGGCCGAGTCGGACCTGCTCCTCGTTCGCGACACGACGGGCGCGCAGTACGTGGTGAAGGTGTTCCGCCGCGGCTACTCCGCCGACCGTGACGTGTGGGCCAAGCTGCCGGCCCTCGACTCGTCGCACGTCGTCCGGATCCTGGAGACCGGGCACGCCGACGGACGCGACTACGAGCTGTCGGAGTACGCCCCGGCGGGGAACCTCCGCGGGCTGATGGACGCGCCGCCGCCCGCCCCGACCGTCATCGCGATCGTGGCGCAGTTGGCCGCCGGGCTGGACGCGCTGCACCGCGTCGGCATCGTGCACCGCGACCTGAAACCCGAGAACGTCCTGGTCACCGCCACCGACCCGGTGGGGGTGGCGATCACCGACTTCGGGCTGAGCAAGGTCCTCGACCAGAGCGTCGTCTTCGCGTCCTCGTCCCGGACCCTCGCCTACGCCGCCCCGGAGTCGCTGTCCGGCCAGGTGTCCCCCGCCCGGGACTGGTGGTCGCTCGGCATGATCGTCCGGGAGCTGGCCACCGGACGGCCCCCGTTCGCCGGGCTCAGCGAGACCGTGGTCGTCGACCACCTGGCCACCCGGCCGATCGACAGCTCCGACGTCGCCGATCCGCGGCTGCGGCTGCTGTGCCAGGGGCTGCTGGCCCGCGACCCACGGCGACGCTGGACCGCGACGGAGATCCACCGCTGGCTGGACGGCGAGAGCCCGCCCGTCGCCACCGAACGGCCGCCGGCGCCCACCGCCGCGCCGTCGGTCCCGGGGCCGGGCCTGCCGTTCGCGGGCCGCCGCTTCACCGACCGCGGCGAGCTGGCGCGCGCCCTCGTCGAACGATGGGACGAGGCCGCCCGCTACTTCTTCGCGCGCGGCGAGACCGGCGAGGCGTGGCGGGCGCTGCGGGACTGGCTGGCGGGATTCCCCGACGACGACCGCATCGAGCTGATCGACGGCCGCCTCACGACCTCGCTGCCGCCGGACGTCAAGGTGCTGTACCTGGTGCGCTGGCTGGACCCGACCCTGCCGCCGCACTACCTGGGCCGCCGCGTCGGCGTCGACGATCTCCCCGGGCTGGCCGCGCTGGCGGGCGACCCGCGCCATCCCGACCACCGCACCGCGTGCCTCATCGGCCGCGCCCTGTGGGAACACCGACTGCTGCCCGAACTGGCCGCGTTCGAGGGCGCGGACGGCCTGCGCGCGATCGACGACCAGTGGCGGGCCCACGTGTCGGAGTGGAACCGGCTGGCCGGATGGCTGCGCGGCGATGCCGGGCCCCAGGCCCCCTTCGACGGCATGGTGCGGCAGCCGGACGCGGGCGGACCCGGCGGCCGTGCCCCGCAGCACGGGGGGGCCCGTGCCGACGATCCGCCGGTGATCCTCCTCACGCTGCTGGCCCTGGCCGCCCGGCCTGCGGAGACGGCCCGTTCGCTGTCCGAGGCGGCCGCCCGGGCCCGTGCTTCCGTGCGGGAGCCCGTGCCGTGGTTCGACCAACTGGCGGGCTGGGCGGGGGTGGGGCATCCGCAGGGCGGCGATCCACTGCGGCTGCTGGCCGTGGTCCGCGCCGGGCCGGACGCCGTCCTGGTCGCCCAGGACCGCGAGGTCACCGAACGTCGACTCGTCGAGCACGGCCGCCAGTGGGCCGAACGCGAACACCGCCGCCTGGCGGGCCGCGGCGCGGCCACCGGCCGCGCGGTTCTGTGGACCTTGCCCCTATTGGCCCTCTGGTTCCTCGGGAGCTGGGTGGTCGACGCCCTTTCCTCCGGTGGCGGCGACGACGATGACGGAGTTCAGGGGTACGGCGGTTTCGAATCCGCCTCCGGTGTTCCCTTCGGCTTGCTCGTGATGGCGTCCGTGGTGGCCTGGGCCGTGCAGTGCGGGGCCGAGGTGCTGCTGGCCCGGCGGCAGGGCGGGGACTACCTCCCCTACGGCCCCTGGTCCTGGTTCTCCAAGGCGCTCGGCGCGGGGAGCCGGGGCCTCTCCAAGGCCTCGCAGACCCTGTCGGCGTCCGCCCAGAACACCGGCCGGCGCGGCTGCGGTCTGCTGCTGCTCGCCGGCATCATCCCCCTGTTGATCATCTTGCTGCTGCTCAGCCTGGTGACCGCCATGGCGAGCATCCTGTGGCTGCTCGTCCTCGTGGCGGTCCCGGCGGGGCACGCGATCGCGGCCGGAGTACGGCTGCACCATTGGAAACAGGAACACGAGCAGGCCCGCCGGTCGGCCCTCGGGACGGCCTGAGTGGACCGCACGTCCGGAGGAGCCGAATGAGCAGCGGGGTCGAGGCCGATATCGCGCTGGACGCGGCGGTCGTCCTCAGCCTGGGGATGAACCGGGTGGCGGGGAAGGCGGCCGGGCTGACCGCGGCCGGGGCGGAGGCGCTGGCGGCGCGGGCCCAGGGCCGGGCCGACGCACGGGCCGCCGCCCTCGCCGAGGCCGAGCGGCAGGACCGGGTGGTCCGCCAGGTGATCGAACGCAACACCCGGATCGCCGTGCTGGCCGACGCCCAGCGGGAGGCGGGCACGAAGGTCGCGCTGCCCGCGCCGATGCCCCCCGGCGACGGTTCGCCCGATGAGCTGGCCGCCTGGTGCGCGGCCGCCGACCGGGCCCTGGCCGAGGCGGAGCGGCGGATCAGCGAGCATCTCGCCACGACGGTCGCCGCCGGGATCTTCGAGATCCCGGCGGACGGCCTCCGCGCCGACCTGCGCACCTCCGAGACCCCCGAGACCTCGGAGACCCGCAGCGCCTCCCGACCCGCCGAGGACGAAGCCCACCGGCGTGCCGAGACCCTCGTCCGGATCCTGTCCAGGCTCGCGCCCGAGACCGCCGAGACCGACCGCCGGCACGTCGCCGAGGCCGCCCGCGGGCTGGCCGACGTCCGTACCGACGCGGAGGCCGAGGGGCTGATCAGCGAGGTGCGGCTCCGCGTCCAGGCCGCCAACGAGCGGACCGCCGCCCGCCACGAGGAGGAGCGGCGACGCGCGAGCGAGCGGGACGCCGCCGAGCAGGCCGAGGTCGAGCGACGGTACGTGCTCAACACCGTGACCGCCGCGTTCCAGGAGATGGGCTACGAGGTGGACGCCGGGTTCGAGACGTTGACCGCCCAGGACGGCCAGGTGATCCTCTCCCGCGGGGGCTGGCCGGACCACGGCGTGCGGATGCGGGTGGACGATGCCCGTACGATCAGGGCGGCGATGGTCCGCACCCGGGCGCCGGAGAGCGAGGACGACCGGCGCCGCGACGCCGAGCGCGAGCAGGAGTGGTGCGCGGCGTTCGAGGCGGCCCGGGAGCGGCTGGCCGCCGCCGGGATCGACTCGGCGGTGACCTGGCGGATCGAGCCCGGCGACCACGAGCTGCCGGTGGTCGCCGAGGCACGGCAGACTAGAGCCCGGACCAGACAGCAGGCACGGGAGCGCGAGCGGGAGCGCGGATCATGACGGAGTCGCCAACACTGGGGGGACGGCTGCAGGGATGGCCGGCGTTCATCCGCGAGCTGGACGCCACGCTGTCGGTGCACTCGCAGTACGTCCTGTCCGGCAATCTGCACGACAGCTTCCTCGCGCCGTCGGCCGACCACGGCCCGGCGCGGCTGCTGCCGCTGCGCGATCTGCTGTGGGAGTCGCTGCGCTCCAGCGGCTTCTCCTGCCTGGTGGTCTACGACCCGGTGGACGGGCTGCTGGTCTATCCCGACACCGACGACGACATCGGGGACGAGGCGGGCGCGGCGGCCGAGCAACTGTTGGGCAAGCTCAAGCCGGACGAGAAGCCGTCGCTGGAGGCGCTGACGCGGCACTTGGCGGGCGTGGCCCGACCGGCCGAGAACGTGCGCATGGCGTTCCTGATCGACTCGGCGTCCCGGATCGCGCGGACACCCACGGACCTGGAGCCCGCCGAGCGGGACTTCTTCCGCTACTGCGAGAAGCTGTCGCGCACCGCGCGTCCGGTTCGGGTGTCCGGCCCGCGGCCCAAGCCGCTCTACAACCCGGTCATCTGGCTGGTGGAGCGTCCCGGCGACCTGCCGCCCTGGCTCACCACGGGGAACGAGAACATCCGGGAGATCACCATCCCCCGGCCACACCTGGGCGACCGGCAGGAGACCGCGCGGCTGCTGGCGCGGGCGTTCGGGGTGACCGACGTGGGCGCCGACCCGGCCGCGGGCGACGCCTGCGACGCGTTCGCCGAGCAGGCCGACGGGCTGACCCTCCAGTCGATGATCGAGATCACCCGGCTGGCCCGCGAGCGGAACGTCAAGCTCCCCGACCTCCCCGACGCCGTCCGCACGTACAAGCTCGGCGTGCTGGACAACCCGTGGAGCCGCGGCCATCTGCGCCGCCGCGTCCTGGAGGGCGAGAACCGGGTCCCCGATCGGGTCGTCGGCCAGCCCCAGGCGGTCACCAAGACCCTCGACATCCTCAAGCGGGCCGTGCTCGGCCTGTCCGGCGCTCAGGCCACCCGGTCGGGGTCCCGACCGCGCGGCGTGCTGTTCTTCGCCGGCCCGACCGGCACCGGCAAGACCGAGCTGGCCAAGGCGATCACCGAGCTGATCTTCGGGGACGAGTCGGCGTACCTGCGCTTCGACATGAGCGAGTTCTCCTCCGACCACGCCGGGGAACGGTTGATCGGCGCGCCGCCCGGCTATGTGGGGCACGAGGCCGGCGGGGAGCTGACCAACGCCATCCGCGAGGACCCGTTCCGGGTGATCCTGTTCGACGAGATCGAGAAGGCGCACCCGCGGATCCTGGACAAGTTCCTGCAGATCCTGGAGGACGGGCGGCTCACCGACGGGCGCGGCAACACGGTGCACTTCTCCGAGGCCATCCTGATCTTCACCTCCAACCTCGGGATGTACGTGGAGGCCTCACCCGGAACGGTCCGCGACGGCGGCTTCTCCCCCGGCGCGCGGGTCCTGAACATCAACTCCGGCATGTCGTACGAGGAGATCGACGGCAGGCTCAAGGGCGCCATCAACGACCACTTCACCACCGTGCTGAACCGGCCGGAGCTGCTCAACCGGTTCGGCGACAACATCGTGGTGTTCAACTTCATCTCCGCCGAGGCCGCCGACCGGATCTTCGAGCTGCAGTTGGCCAACATCTGCCGCCGGGTCGCCGACGAGCACCGGCTGGCGCTGACCATCAAGGGCGACGTCCGCAAGACGCTACGCGAGTGGTGCACCAGCGAGTTGGACAAGGGCGGCCGGGGCATCGGCATGGCGCTGGAGTCGACCTTCGTGAACCCGCTGGCGCGAGCCCTGTTCGACCGGGAGCTGGCCGCCGACGAGCAGATCACCGTCGCCGGGATCCAGCGCTCGGGCGGCATCGTCGAGCTGGAGATCCAGTGACCGGACCCCCGGCACTGCTGCTGTCCAAGGCGCACTACCCGGTCACCACCCTCGGCCCGGGGACCCGGGCGGGCATCTGGACGCAGGGCTGCACCCTGCACTGCCCCGGCTGCCTGTCGCGGGACACCTGGGAGGCCGACCCCTCGAAGGCCGTGCCGGTCGACGCGGTCCTCGGCTGGCTGGAGTCGCTGCCGGAACGACCGGACGGTGTCACCATCTCCGGCGGGGAGCCGTTCCAGCAGCCCGAGGCGCTCGCGGCGCTGCTCCGGGGCGTCCACGCCTGGCGCGCGAACTCTCCGACCGACATCCTCGTCTACAGTGGATATGTCCATTCACGGCTTTCGCGTTCGGCGGCCACCCGCGAAATCCTGAACCTGTGCGACGCCGTGATCACGGGGCCGTACGTCGACCGGCTCAATCCCGAGGGGCCCGAGGGGGGACACCCCGCCGACGGCTCTCTACTCTGGAAGGGGTCGGCAAACCAGCGCATCGTGCCACTGACCGCCCTCGGTCGCGAGCGGTACGGATCGCCGATCGGCGGCGAGGCGGCCGCGGGCACCGCCCCTCACCCAGGGGCGCGCCCCCGGGTACAGGTGTCCGTTGACGAAGGGCCGGAGGGAAGGCGGGTGTTCTACATCGGGATCCCGCGACGGGGTGACATGACGCACCTCACGTCGATGTTGGAGCAGGCCGGAGTACGTGCGGGGGAGGTGTCCTGGCGGCCATGAACCATAGCAATCACGCCTGTCCCATCTGCGATGAGCCGTTCCAGCCCGGTGATCTGTTGTGCCTGTCCTGTGGGGCCAACCTGGCCCGGGTCGGCGCCGGACGCCGCGCCGCCCCGGCGAACGAGCAGCACCCACCCGCGCCGCACCCGGGTCCCCAGCACGGTCACCACCAGCACCAGCACCCGCCCGCCTCCCAGCAGCCCCCGGACGACTGGCGTTCGCACCAGCAGAACCACCAGCCCGGCCACGGCCCCGGCGGCCACGACTGGCCCCCCGCCCAGGGAGGCCAGGGCGCAGGCGGTCAAGACTGGCCCCCCGCACAAGGCGGACAAGGCGCAGGCCAAGAGTGGCCCCCGGCCCAAGCCGGACAGGGTCCCGGCCACAACCATCAGCCCACCCAGGGCGCCCCGGGCCCGAACCACCAGCCGGCCCACGGCCAAGGCGCAGGCCACGACTGGCCCCCCGCACAAGGCGCACAAGGCGGAGCCCAGGACTGGCCCCCGGCCCAGGGCGCACAAGGTGGAGCCGGTCAGGACTGGCCCCCCGCGCAAGGCGCACAAGGCGCAGGCCAAGACTGGCCCCCGGCTCAGGGAGGCCAGGGTGCCGGTCAGGACTGGCCGCCTGCCCAAGGCGGACAAGGTGCCGGACAGGACTGGCCCCCCGCACAAGGCGGACAAGGTGCCGGACAGGACTGGCCCCCCGCACAAGGCGGACAAGGTGCCGGACAGGACTGGCCCCCCGCACAAGGCGGACAAGGTGCCGGACAGGACTGGCCCCCCGCACAAGGCGGACAAGGTGCCGGACAGGACTGGCCCCCCGCACAAGGCGGACAAGGTGCAGGCGGACAGGGCGCAGGCCAAGACTGGCCCCCCGCGGCCGCCCCGACGCCCGGGCCCGACTGGCCGTCCGGTCAGGGCGGCCGGCAGGCTCCCCACCAGCACGCGCCGCACCAGCACGGACCGGCGGATCACCCGATGCCATCGCCCGGCCACCAGCACGGCGGCCGGCCGCCGACTCCGCCGCCGTACGGGCGGGAGGCGACGCTGCTGCCCCCCGAGGAGGCCCAGCGGCGGCAGCCACCCAGCGACAGCACGGCGTTCATGTGCCCGCACTGCGAGCACGTGCTGGGCAATCCGGCCGCCGCGCAGTGCGACAACTGCCTGCGTCCGCTGCGCCAACAGGCGCCCGCCCTGCGCCTGGTGTTCCCGAACGGGGAGCTGAAGGTGTCGGTCGGCCAGCACCTGGTGCTCGGGCGCGACGCCGGTCAGTCCCCCGTCGCGAACACGTTCACCCAGTACGACAACGTGTCCCGACGTCACTCGACGGTCTGGCTCGACCCGTCCGGGACGGCCTGGGTACGGGACGAGGGCTCCACCAACGGGACCTTCGTCAACGGCGAGCGCCTGCCGCGCGGGGTCGAGGCCCCGCTGCGCGACGGCGACCAGCTACGGCTGGCCGCCGACGTCACCGGGACCGTCCAACTCACCTGACCGGCATAGGACCGGCGCCGGACCGTACGGCAACGGCCGGCGGGGACCACCGCTCCATGCCCACGCGCCGACCGGGTCGCCCACCGGCGTCCCGGTCGGGCGCATGTCACTCCGTCGGTGCCCCTCGTTCACCTTTCCGTCGTCATCGTCACGCCTCACCAACATTCCGGCCAGAGTGCGCATTCTGACCGGGACACTGCCACATCGGTCCGGTATGGTCTGGCGTCGCACACACCCCGCGCGCGCAAGGCACGACACGTACAGTCAGGAGTTCACCGATGGGTACCCCCTACGGCCCGGGCCCGGGTCAGCCTGGTGGCTGGCAGCAGCAGCCCCAGCCCTACCCTCCGCAGCCCGCCTACCGGCCGCCCGCGGGTCCGCGCTACGACAACGACAAGGGCTTCTTCGGCTCGCTGTTCGACTTCAGCTTCGACAACTTCGTGGCGCCGAAGCTGATCAAGTTCCTCTTCGTGGTGAACCTGATCCTGATCTCGCTGTTCGCGATCATCTATGTGATCGCCGGGTTCGCCTTCATGGCCTCGGGCACCGACAGCGGCGCGGTGGGCGGTCTGATCATCATCATCATCGCGCCCATCGCCTGGTTCCTCGGCGTCATGGCCACCCGGGTGTGGCTGGAGCTGCTGATCGTCATGTTCAAGATCAGCGAGGACATCAAGGACATCCGCGACAGCCGCACGCTGGCCTGATCGCGGGACTCCCCACGGACGGCCCCGGGCACAGCCCCCCGGGGCCGTCGCCGTTCCCGCACCGGATGACCGGAGACGGGTGAGAACGACCGATAACGGCCGGAATCGACTGACCGCGCCGATCGTACGGCGATAGACTCCCGCCACCACCGTCGGCGATCAAGAAGGTCCTCCGTTGCGCCGCACCCTCGGCATGTCCATCGCGCTCGTCCTCGCCCTCGTCGGGACCCTGCTGTCCCCGCCGGCCCACGCGGCGGCCGACCCGATCCCGGTGAAGATCACCCTTGGCGTCGACCGGACGACCGTCGACCCCGCGAACCCGACCGTCACGCTCACCGGGAACGTCATGGCGGAGCCGCCGGGCGAGACGCCCCGCCCGCTGGCCGGCTGGACGGTCACGTTCCGCGCCCATCCCGAAGATCCCGCCATCCCCGACGCGGTCACCGACGACGGCGGGAAGTTCAGCGCGACCCACGCGCCCCGCCACGGCCCCGCGTCGATCCGCGCCGAGGTCGCCCCGTCCGGCGAGTACGCGGGCGCCGCCGCCTCCACACCCGAGATCGCCGTCGCACGGGTGCGGACCCGGATGGACATCAGCGCCGACCGCAGCCGCGTCGACCAGGGCAAGCCGGTCGACCTCAAGGGACTCGTGGAGTGGGAGTCGCCGTCCACCAGGCTCTGGGAGCCCCTCGCCGGCGCGCGCGTTTCGCTCGATCTGCAGCACCGCTGCGACGCCGCGCCCCTGACCGCCAAGACATGGACGAACGACAAGGGCGAGTACAGCGTCCCTGCCCATCCGGTGTGCGACATCACGGTCAGCGGCACCGCCGTGCACGACGGCGGCTTCTACCTCACGACACCCACGGCGAAGTTGCCGGCCCCGGTGACCGTTCGCCCGGCCGTCAACCTCACGCTGTCCGCCGCGATGGACGCGCACGGCATGGTCACGGTGTCCGGTGCCATGAACCCGCGCCAGGCCGGGGTCACCAGGCGGTACGGCGGCCAGGAGGTGCTGATCGAGTACTCCTACGAGGCCGGCGGGCCCTGGCGTAGGCACAAGGCCGTACGTCTCGACGCCGCCAACAAGTTCAACACGCGCTTCACCGTCGGGCGCTCCGGTCACTGGCGGGCGCGGTACGTGGGCGGCCCCCAGGCGATGCCGGCGACCAGCCCCGTCCGCAGGACCCTCCGCTGGGGCACGCGGATGAGCGACATCACCGTCTCCCCGACCCGGGTCCGCACCGACCGCCCGGTCACGGTGCGCGGGCGGCTGACCCGCTTCTACAACCGGCAGCAGCCCAAGCCGACCGCGTTCCCCAACCAGCGCGTCCGGATCATCTTCCGCTTCAAGGGGAAGAAGACCTGGTACCACCTGGGCTGGACGACGACCGGCCAGGCCGGCTACTTCGCCACGAAGGTGCCCGCCTACGGGGACGGCTTCGTCGCCGCGGCCTTCTACGGCAGTAAGGACACCTGGGCCGTCGGCTCCCCCAATCAGGTCTTCGTCGACACCTACGGGCCCGGCCTGAGCTCCGTACTCGGCTCGGGCGACGTCGTGGCCCCGCCGCCGCCGTCCGCAATGGCGGACCCGACCTCCTGAGCACAGACGGCAGAACGGCCCCGCAGTCCGAGACTGCGGGGCCGTTCCGTTGCGCGGGGAGGGTCAGCTCGAACGCTTGGCGCGGGCGCGGGTGCGCTCACGCTCCTTGGAGTCCAGCACGACCTTGCGGATGCGGATCGCGCCGGGGGTGACCTCGACGCACTCGTCCTCGCGGATGAACTCCAGCGCCTCCTCCAGGGAGAGGATGCGCGGCGGGGTGAGCCGCTCCAGCTCGTCTCCGGTGGACGAGCGCATGTTGGTGAGCTTCTTCTCCTTGGTGATGTTGACGTCCATGTCGTCGGCCCGCGAGTTCTCGCCGACGATCATGCCCTCGTACACCTCGGTGGTGGGACCGACGAAGAAGGTGCCGCGCTCCTGCAGGTTGGTGATGGCGAACGAGGTCGCCGCGCCATTCCGGTCGGCGACCAGCGAGCCGGACGGACGGGTGCGCAGCTCGCCGAACCACGGCTCGTACGCCTCGAACACGTGGTGCGCCATGCCGGTGCCGCGGGTGTCGGTGAGGAACTCGGTCCGGAAGCCGATCAGGCCGCGCGCCGGGACCAGGAACTCCATCCGCACCCAGCCGGTGCCGTGGTTGGACATCTGCTCCATGCGCCCCTTGCGGACCGCCAGGAGCTGGGTGACCGCGCCGAGGTGCTCCTCGGGGATGTCGACGGTGAGCCGCTCGACCGGCTCGTGCTTCTTGCCGTCGATCTCGCGGGTGACGACCTGCGGCTTGCCGACGGTCAGCTCGTAGCCCTCGCGGCGCATGTTCTCCACCAGGATGGCCAGCGCCAGCTCGCCGCGGCCCTGCACCTCCCAGGTGTCCGGGCGTTCGGTGGGGAGCACCCGTACGGAGACGTTGCCGACCAGTTCACGCTCGAGCCGGTCCTTGACCATCCGGGCGGTGACCTTGGTGCCCTTCTCGCGGCCGGCCATCGGGCTGGTGTTGGTGCCCAACGTCATCGAGATGGCGGGCTCGTCCACCGTGATGGTCGCCAGCGGGATCGGGTCGTCGGGGTCGGCGAGGGTGTCGCCGATCATGATGTCCGGGATGCCGGCGATGGCGACGATGTCACCGGGGCCGGCCTCGTCGGCGGGCTTGCGCTCCAGCGCCTCGGTCATCAGCAGCTCGGTGATCTTGACGCGCTCGATCCCGCCGTCCTGGCGGCACCAGGCGACCTGCTGGCCCTTCTTCAGGGTGCCCCCGTGGATGCGGCACAGCGCGATCCGGCCCAGGAAGTTGGACGCGTCCAGGTTGGTGACGTGCGCCTGGAGCGGGGTGTCCGGGTCGTAGGTGGGGGCCGGGATGGTCTCCAGGATGGTGCTGAAGAGCGGCTCCAGGTCCTCGCTGTCGGGCATCCCGCCGTTGGCCGGCTTGGTCAGCGACGCGCGCCCGGCCCGGCCCGAGGCGAACACGATCGGGAACTCGATCTGGTCCTCGGCGGCGTCCAGGTCCATGAACAGCTCGTACGTCTCGTCCACGACCTCGTCGATCCGGGCGTCCGGACGGTCGGTCTTGTTGACCACCAGGATCACCGGCAGCTTCGCGGCCAGCGCCTTGCGCAGCACGAAACGGGTCTGCGGCAGCGGCCCCTCGCTGGCGTCGACCAGCAGCACCACCCCGTCCACCATGGACAGCCCGCGCTCCACCTCGCCGCCGAAGTCGGCGTGGCCCGGGGTGTCGATGATGTTGATCGTCATCCCGTTGCGGCGGATCGCGGTGTTCTTGGCGAGGATGGTGATGCCCTTTTCGCGCTCCAGGTCGTTGGAGTCCATGACGCGGTCGTCCACGTCCTGGTTGGCACGGAACGCGCCGGACTGCCAGAGCATCGCGTCGACCAGCGTGGTCTTGCCGTGGTCGACATGAGCAACGATCGCGACGTTACGAAGGTCGTCGCGGGTGGAAAGGGGCATGCGTACTCGCCTCGGGGTCTGGGTGATGGAGCCGCCGCAGACGGGGCGCGGCACGGACGATTCTACGGGGCCGCCGGGGGCGGCACTTACCACAGAAGGTGCGGAGCGGATCACCTTCGCCGGGGGCGGATCTCCTTCGACGCCCCACAGGCGCTCAACGTCCCGCCACCGATCATTATTCCGCGCCGTGGGCGCGACGGCGCCACGGGAGACCGGCGACCACTGCGTGTCCTTCGGGGAAACGGCGGGTTCTCGACGCGGTCGGGGCCCATACGCGCAGGTAGGAGGGGATAGGGGACGGTACGGTCGGTGCGCCGTCGGCGGGATCGGGACCTTACCTGGAGGCCATGACTTCGTGGCCGCCCTGGGGGTCTCAGCCGAGGTGCTCGCGCAGGACGTCGACGACGGGCAGGTCCCCGGGCAGCCAGTCGACCTCGTACAGATCGCCGAGCCCCAGCCAGCGCAGCGCCAGATGCTCCAGGGCGGCGGGCTCACCTTCGAGGATCTCCGCGGTCCAGACCCGCAGCACGCTGCCCTCGTCGCTCAGCGGCCAGTCCTCGCCGATCCGCTCGTTCAGCCGGATCTTGACACCCAGCTCCTCATGGCACTCGCGGACCAGCGCGTCCTCGTCCGACTCGCCCAAGTCGACCTTGCCCCCGGGCAGCTCCCAACCGCCCGCCAACCGCGGCGGCTCCGACCGCTGCGCGGCCAACAGGCGACCGTCCCGGATGATCGCGGCTCCGACCACGACGATGATGACGACCACCCCGTTCCGACCCGGCCCGCGCCCGCCGCGGACGATCGCCATCATCTCGCGTCGGGCCCGCCACCGTCGCGCCCGGCCCCTCGTTCGGGGGAGTACGCGCCGGAAAGCCCACGGTGGAGGCCCTCCGGGGATGCGGGACCCGCTCGCGGGAAGTCACCCGGGAACGCGAGGCGGCTCAGCGCCGCCAACAGCGCCCGCCGGTCCGGCACACCCGAGAAGTAGACGTCCTCGGCCTCCCGAACGACCCTCATGGCGCGCTCGGCGAGCCTCCGCCCGTCCTCGGTGATGGTCAGCACCCGCTTACGGGCGTCCCGAGGGTCGACGGCCCGCCGCAGCAGCGCCTTCCCCTCCAGAACCCGCACCACCTGGCTCGTCATCATCACGTCGGCGCTGGTCTGATCCGCCAACTCCCGCTGGCTGGGATGACGCCCCTGGGCGTCGAACCGCCACAGGCCCTCCAGGAGAACGAACTGCACGTAGGTCAACTCCAGCGGCTTGAGGGCCATGCCGACCTCCCGCTGCCACCCCAACGTGGCCCGCCACAGCAGGAACCCGGGACTGACCCCGGGCCCCCCGTGCGCCCCCGCACTCACCACCACGCTCCAGGCTCCGGCACTTCCGGCACAGCCAACCTGCCCCTCGGAGGCCCCGGGGAATCCGCCCCCACCCCCACCCGCCTTAACGACCGCTCCCCGCCGCACCCCTTACCTGCGGGGTTCATCGGCCCCCGGCTTCGGGACCCAGGGATGCACAGTTGCAGCATCACGAACCTGCGGCTCTGCGGTCCGCGCGTTCGTGAGCCGTTCGCAGCTTCGGTGCGCGCCCGGCGCACCAGAATCGGGGTGGGTCGGCCGGCCAGCAAGGGCACACCCGCAGGCTTGACCCGCAGATGCACACCGGCAGCGTCGTCGCCCGCAACCTCGCGGCACGCAGCTCCGCGCCCCACAGAATCGCGCCACGCAGGTCCACGCCCGCAACCTCGCGGCCCACAGGTCCACGCCCCACAGGATCGCGGCCCACAGGTCCACGCCCGCAACCTCGCGACCCGCAGGTCCACGCCCAGAGGATCGCGACCCGCAGGTCCACGCCCACAGGATGGCGGCCGGCGGGTGCGCCTTCCGCAGCTTCGCGGCACGCAGGCGCACGCCGCAGCATCGCAGCAGACGCACGCCCCAGCATCACGGCACGCACGCCCACAGGGATGACGGCACGCTGATGCATCCCCCCGCAGCATCGTGGACCGTGGGTTCGTGGGCCCCTGCTGGTTCGGTGTGCGGCCGGAGGCGGGTGGGTCAGCCGGAGCGGAGCCTTTCGAGTTCCTTCTTGAGCTCCGGCTTGGCGAGGGGGCGGGTGACCCCGACCCAGTCCGAGCGGTCGTAGCTCTGGACGCCGATGTTCGGGCTGCAGGTGGAGCAGCGGGCGGCGATCATCTTGCCCTTGGCGATGACCATGCCGACATGGCCCGGGGCGGCCGCCGAGGTGCCGGGGCCGGAGTTGAAGAAGACGAGGTCGCCGGGGACCTCGGTGCCCTTGGGGACCTTCACGCCGAAGGGCCATTGGCCCCATGTGGACGGGGGGATGGTGAGACCGACCGACTTGTAGGCCGCCTCCAGGAGACTGGAGCAGTCCCAGGCGTCGGGGCCGTTGGCGCCGAACACGTACCGCTTCCCGCGTTGCGCCATCGCGAAGTCGATGATGCGCTGGATGGCCTCATCGGCGTTCTCGGGGAGGCCCTCGGTGTCCGAGCAGATCGGGCCGTCGGCCTGGACGATGGTGAAGTCGCCGCCTCCGTAGCGCTTGGACCAGGACAGCACCAGGTCCACGTAGTCCCACGAATGGTTGTACATGTAGAGCGCGGTGCGCATGCGTTCCGGTGCGCCATTGTGCTTGAGGTAGCGGGCCGCGGAGGGGATGGCGTCTTCGGGGTCGTACCGGCTCTTCTTCCCGTCCTTGTTGCCGTCCACGGCGAACGCCTTGAAGGTCGGCTCCAGGAACTGCATGGGTCCGCCCGCGCCAGCGTAGTTCTCCCCGGAGGAGACGCCCGGGAGGGTGGACGTTCCGTGGCTGGTCTCGACCTTGCCGATACCGGCGAGGACGTTCCAGGGGAGTTTGTAGTCCTGTCCCGCCTTCTTGTAGAGCTTCAGGTAGTCGCCGGGGATGGACTTGGCATCGGCGGCCTCGCCCGGCTGGTCGGACGCGCCGCCGGTGTTGACGCACGAGCCTCCCGCGCCGCCGCCGTACATGAACTGGCCCGCTCCGAGGAAGACGGGCATGACCATCAGGGTCATGAAGAGGACTCCGACCGCGGCGACGGCCGCGGCGATCAGCAGACGTCGTCTCATTTCGCCTCACCCATCTCCACCCGGGGCACCGTTCCCATGGCGTGCGCTCGTCCCGTGCACCTTGTGAGGTCCGTGCGGTGGACTTCGCTTCGTTCGTGTCGTACGACGGGAGTCCCGTGGGGGCGGGCGCACGCGCTCATCCGGTGTCACCCGCCTGGGCGTCACTGGCGAGTTCGATGGAGTACACCCGGAGGGCGGCGCCGTCCCTGGCGATGGTCACCGCGAACTGCTTCTTCTCCTGGGTGGTCCGGCCGGACTCGGTGACCTCGCGGTGACCGGTGACCAGGAAGATGATGGAGTTCTCGGCGATGTCCCTGACCCGGTCGAGCGTGGCGCTGCCCTGTGCGACCGTCTGGCCCGCGCGGCGTTCCTCGATCAGGCCCGGCGAGGACTCGGCCCGCGCGATCTCCTGGCCGAGCTCGGGGGTGACCATGGGCGTGAGCCGGTCGACATAGACTTGGGGGTCCTCGTCGTACCGGTACGTGCCGTAGGTCGCGACGAACCGCTGGGCCAGCGCCGCCGCCGCCGCGAAGTCACGGCGCGGGAACGGCAGCAACCGGTAGATGTCGAAGTTCTCCGGCGTGATGGTCGACTCGATGCCGGGCGCCGACACCGAGGGAACGGGCGGCCCCGGCGCGGCCGCCGTCGACCGGTCGGCCGGGGAGCCCGCCGGGTCGGCGGTGTCGGCGGGGTCGGCCACCGTCAGGTAGAGACCGATCGCGGCCAGCACCACCGCCAGCCCCGCGAACAGCAGTTTGCGCCGGCGATCCGAGAGCTCCATCAGTCCTCTCGCTCACTCGCACCTTCAGCGGGACGCAACCAGAACGGGAGCGGCGGATCCTGTTCGGCGGCCCGCTTGCCCCACAGCGGCGGCGGGGCCTTCCGCCCCGAACCGTGTCCGCCGCCCTCGCCGCCCGCCCGGGGCTTCGGCACCCCGGACGCCGAATCGGACGAGCCTCCGCCTCCGCCGCCACCACCGGACGACCCGCCGGAGCCGCCTGCCCCTCGGGATCCGCCGGAGCCTCCGGACCTGCCAGAACCGCCTGCACCGGCAGGACCCTCTGCACCGCGAGAGCCGCCACCGAACCAACTGCGGCCCCCACCCGAACGGCCACCCGAGCCGCCTCCTGACGCACCGGCCGAGGAGCCGCCGCCCGAGGAGCCGCCGCTCGACGGACCACCGGACGAACCTGAGGCGCCGCCGGCACCGCCCGAACCGCCGGACGAGGAACCACCCGACGAGCCGGACGCGCCGCCGCCCGACCGGCGAGAGCCGCCGCCCGAGGAAACGCCTTCCGAACCGCCACCGGAGGAGCCGCCGAACCCTCGGCCTCCGCCACCGGGGGGACGGCTCCCGGACGACCGGCCGGCGCCCGCGGTCACGCCTCCGCCGCCGGTCCGTTCGCCGGCCGCGGCCCGACCGCCATCGCGCTGTGGACTGCCGCCACCTCCGGACGCCGCGCCGCCTCCACCGTCGGATGCGCCTCCCGAGCCGCCGCCGGAGCCCCGGCCGCCGACCCACGATGTGGGCTTGGCGACCCCAGCGCCGGTCCCGGACGACGCTCCCCCGGCTGCGGGTTCGTCGGCGCCGACATTGCCACCCGACCCCGCACCGCCACCGGTGGTGACGGCGGCCAGGCCGCCGGACCGTGTCGAATCGCCCGCGCCCCTGCCCCGAGTGGACAGGTTCAGCGGCGGGGCGCTGCTCCGCGACCGCCCCGAGCCCGCCGCGGCGGCCGCGCCTCCCAGCCGGTTCCTGCCGGCGACGGCACCCGCGGTATCGGCCCCGCCGCCGTCGGCCGTCGCCAATCCCCCACGTCGCTCCGCCGCGGCGACACCGCCCGAGGCGGAGTCGCCCAGCGCCGCGGACTCGGCGGGGTCACGCTTGGCCCACCGCGCCAGCCGGTACCCGGCCGCCCCCGGCATCACGGCGGTGGCCGCGCCCACGGTGCTCTTGCGCGCCTCGGCGACGGACTTGTTGAGTTGCGCCTCGCTCTTGTCCCGCGAACCGACCGCCGAGTAGCCCACGGCGGAGAACAGGTGCTGGAACGGCTTGCGGTAGACGAAGGCCGCGAACGTCACCAGGGAGATCAGCAGGATCTGCAGGCCCCAGGGAAGCCCTTCACCAAGGATCAGCCCATAGGCCCACAACAACAGGGAAAGCACTCCGATGAGTGCCGCCTGTTTGAGCAGCATGGACAGCAGCAGTTCCAGCCAGCGGATCGCGATCACCCGTCCGATGCCGGGATGGATGCCGATCCCGAGGAAGATCGGCCCTGCCACCAGCAACAACAGGAAGGCGATCTTCACCACGATCAAGGCGATCGCGATGACCAGCACCAGGAGCCCCGCGACCGTGGCGGCGAACAGCGCGCCGAAGGCCACCGCCAGTCTGCTGTTCCAGTTCTTGCCCTGGAACATCGGGTAAGCGCCCGGATGGTTCTCCTTGATGTTCTTGGAGACCTCCTTGTATGCGTCGGCCTTCTTGCTGAGTTCGAGTTTCTGGCCGCCGTGCGCCTCGGAGAGATCCACCGCCTGTGCCCACAGGAGCTTGTCGGCGTTGTCCTTGACGATCTTGGCGTTGGGATCGGCGGTGCCGAACTCGCCCATCAACCAGGGTTTGCACACCAGCGCCACCCACAACCCGTTCGCGTTGCGGGTGGTCGCGTCCACGTCGGGCGAGGCCAGCGGATTCTTCCCGGTGGGCGAGGGAATGCAGGTGGTGCCCTTGTTGTCGGCCTGGGGAAGCGCGGCGTTGAACGCCGCGCCGGTCGCCTCGGACACCTTCGTGCCCAACGTGGTGAAGTCCGCCGGACGGGCCACCAGCCAGATGAGCGCCACCATCGCGGCCACCATCCAGATGGTGCCCTCGGTGACCTTGCTCGCCCGTTTGCGGACCAGCCCCCACCAGGCCAGCCAGATCGCGCCCAGGATGACCACCCACGACCAGTAGCGGGCGTTGAAGGTCTTGCCCATGTCGCTGATGACGTCATCGACGGTGTTCTTCAGCCAGCCCAGCAACGACTCCGACGCCGCGGCCTGATAGACGGTGATCGTCGTCCGGTCCATCACCCGCACCAGCGTGAACGTGGTGTTGGCCAGGGCGTTGCCCATCATGTTCATGGCGTCCGAGCAGCCCATGTCGACCGCGTACCAGAACTGCCCGACGGTCCCGTACCTGTCGTAGTAGGTCTGGTTCTCCGCAGGCGTCCGCCTGAGCTTCTCGCTCGGATAATCGGGAGGTTTGATCATCCCCTCGGGCCCGGACCCGTACATCTCCGGGGATGGGTTGTCCGGCGGACGGCACGGGTCGCTGCCGAACGGTCCGGCGGCGGCAGGGGCGACCGGGCTCAGCATGAACAGCATCAACACCGCCAGCAGCACCCCCGTCCGCCGGCCCCGCCGCACGCGCCGGACCGGCCGAGACCGGCGCCCCATGCGGCGCAGGGAGACGCCGTCGTCCGGCGACCGCTGAAGGCGCGCAGCGGACGACCGGCGCAACCCGCCACCCGCCGACACGCGAAGCGCAGGCGACCAGGGCGACGACACCCGCGAGCGCAGGCCCGCGAGCGACCGCCGCGGCCAGGGCGACGACGCGGGCGCGCGCCGGGCAGGTCCGCCCGTACCGGCCGGGGGCCGGGCGCGGTCGGTCGCGCCCGCCGGCCGAACGCGGCTCCGCCACGACCCGTTCATGGGCAGACCTCCTAGAGCTTGAGGGGGGACGACGGGCGAGATCGGGTCGGGTTGGTGTCGAGCCAGCGCAGCAGTTCCTCGGAGACGAGGTCCACCCCGATCCGACCGGCACGCCCGTCCAGGTCACGGAAGACACACTCGCCGTTGCCGAGGTTGCGCAGCACGGCCTTGTGCTCCTCGGAGGGCTCCACACCCAGCAGCGACATCACGTTGCCGACCTCGTGCCGTTCGGAGGAACGGAACGAGAAGACCGACGACAGGCAGTTGGTCACCTGTTCATTCAAGAGGTCCCCGGCGTTCTGGGAGACCAGAATCAACGCGGTGTTGCGGGAACGGCCCATCCGCGACACCTCCGGAACCAGTTTGGCCCCCTCGGGTGTCGAGGTGATGGCCCACGCCTCGTCGAGGAAGATGGCCTTGGGCAGCCGGCGGTCCAGCCCGTGCATCAGCCGCCGGGCGAACTGCGACACCAGGTACATCAGCGCGACCGACAGCCGCTGCTCGTAGGAGTAGTCCTCGCGGGAGATGGCCACGTCAGGCAGGGTGAGCCCGCCCAGCGTGAACACGGTCGTCCAGCCGGCCGTGTCGATGCGCTCGCCGCCGGACGGGTCGAAGCACAGCCGGGCCAGCCGCATCTCCGACATCGACCGGAGCACCGCGCCGAGGTTCTTGGAGGCCGGGTCGTCGGAGGCCTCCAGATGGTCGACCACCCGGCCCAGCGACGGCCGTTCGGCGTTGGCCACCGCGCCGACCGCCTGGATCATCGCGGACTCGCGTTCCTCCGACATGCGCGGCAGCAGCAGCCGCAGCGTCTCGGTGGCCATGGTCTTCTTGGCGGCCAGGTCGTCGCCGAAGGAGAACGGGTCCAGCAGCCCGGGCGCCGCCGACCCGAGCGGGAGGATCCGAGCCTTGCGGCCGCGCGCCTGCAGCAGCTCGACCAGCGACTCGGCGTCGCCCTTGGGGTCGATGGCGGCGATCGTCACGCCGCGCAGCGCCATCTGGTAGATCAGCAGCAGCGCCAGGGTGGTCTTGCCGCCGCCGGGCTCGCCGGTGATCGCCACGGCGGTCGGCCGGTTGCGGGCCGCCGCCACCAGCGGGTCGAAGTGCACGATCGAACGGGCCCGGCCCAGCGTCTCGCCGATGTAGGGGCCGACCCAGCCGCCGCCCGTGTCGTCCTGCCGGTCGCCGAGGTCGACGGTGGCCACCGGCATCCCGCCCGCGATGGTGCGCAGCGGCTGGCGCTGGGCGTACGCGTTGAGCCGGATCCGGTCGCCCGGCAGCGACTCCAGGAACAGCGAGAACTGGTCGCCGGTGGAGTTCACGACGTCGATGCCGATGTCGCGGTAGTGCTCCACGACCGCGTCCACCCGCTGCGCCAGCATCTCCTCGGTGGGCCCGGTGACGATCAGCCGATGCCAGCCGTACACGAACGGCAGCCGCTCCTTGGTGATGCCGTGCTCCAGCATCCGGGCGGCGTCGATCTGCTCGGCCAGCGCCAGCGGCGCCTCGGCACCGGCCTCGCGGATGTGCTGGTCCATGTCGCGGGCGTGCGCGAGCTTGCGGGACACGTCCTTGGACGCCTTGGCGGGCGGGATCAGCTTCATCCGGGAGCTGATCTCCACCGGGAACGGCAGCGCGTCGGCGTAGTGCAGCCAGGGCTCACCGTCCGGGAACGGCATCACGTCGGGGAACCGGGCGAAGCTCAGGTACGCCACGAACGAGGACGCGATCGCGCCGCCGCTGCCGTTGGTGCCGGGCTGCTCCATCCGCAGGTACGAGCGGCCGTTGTGGATGGCGCCCTCGACGAGCGCGTCGATCTCCCCGGCGCCCCAGGTGCGGCGCGGCACCGACGACGGCGGCGGGTCGGCCAGCGACGCCGTCACCGCGTGCTGGAACAGCCAGGCCACCTCGGTCGAGGTCGCGTGCCGCGCGTACAGGGCCGACCCGCCCAGCGCCCGGCCGACCCGCTCGGACTGCTCGGTCCAGCGGGCGATCTCCCGCTTGTCGATGGCGTCGTCCTCGATGCCGAGCGCCTGCTCGCTGCGCTTGTAGAAGCCGAGCAACTGCGCCAGGACCCCGCCCGACAACTGCGCCCCCACACCCCGGGGGCCCAGCCGTACGCCCAGGTAGACCTCCTTGGTCCAGAACTCCTGCTCCCAGACGTGGCCGTACATCTCCTCCAGGTAGTCGTGCCACCCGCTGCCGCCGTCGGACGTCCGGTCCAGCCCGCGCGCCCAGTCGGCCGCCGGGTACATCCGGTGCCCGATCCGCAGGTGGATCTCCGCGTCCTGCATCCGGATCCCGGCGAGCGCGATGGTGACGTTGGTGGCCAGCGCCTCCCGCTCCTCGCCGGTGGTGAACTCGTACGACACCGTCGGCAGCCGGAAGTACGCCCAGGCCCCCTGGTCGGTCAGCAGGATCCGGTCGTCGAAGTACCGCACCGCCAGGCGGCTGGAGCGTGTCTTGGCTTTGCTCATCTCATCCGCTCCGCTCGCGCCCCGCGCCCTGCCGGCCGCGCCCCACTCCGCCCGCCGACCGGGACACGCTCACCGCACCCCACCCGCCGCGCCTCCTCGACCACCCGCCGTCCGGGCCGCTCCCCGCCGCACCGACCGCTCGACTCCCACGCGTGTGGCCCCTCCACAGGCTCCCCCGCCCTTTCCCGAACGCAATCTCGCCCGAACGCCACATCCCTCAAGCGCCGACGGACAGCCCCAACATTCTTCTGGGCATCGACGGCGGAATCCTGCCCCAACGCGAACAACATCTCGCCCCGAGACCGCGCACTCACCACACGCACACCCCGCCCCACGCCCCCACCCCGGGCCACCGACCCACCGCCCACCGAACGCACCCTCACCACGCCACCGCCGGACCACCCATCCCCTAGGCCCACGCCGGCGTCCCCACCACCACCCGGAAACCCCCACCGACGACCCACCGAACCGAGGCGCACCACGAAGCCCGCCACCGCGTCGACCCGCCCACTGATCCCACACGCTGACGAACGGCCCCCGAGCACGCCACCCGTCAACGCATCCACCCCGCCCCGAAACCGCGAGACCCCACACGAACGGACACCCAACACGTCACCTCGCCGTGCCCCACATTCCCCACACGACCGCTGCCGGTCCACGGACGAACGGCCACTGCACACGCCACCTCGTCGCGCAGCACAGCCCCCACAGAACCGCGGGCGGCTTACAGACGAACCGTCATTGCACAAGACACTCACCGCGGCACCACAGCCCCGAGAGAACCGCAGGGCCGCGCGCGCGGACGGCCGGGCGCCGGCCGCAGCGCTCGCCGTGGCCCCGCAACCGCTCCCAAACCACGGCGGGCGCACGGACGGTCGGGCATCGCGCACGGAGTCCACCGTGCTGCCCCAGCTCGGTTGAAGCCACGGCGGGCCTGAGCGTCTCCGAACACCGAACACAGCGCTGCAGTCCCCACGAGACCAGGGCCGGCCCATGGAAAAACGGATACCGAATGCGGCGTCCAACTCGCCACCACAGCCCCGGCAGAACGGCAGAGACGCGCGCGTACGCGGACGGGCGCGGAAGGCGGTGCTCAGCGTGGCACCGCGCCGACTTCCGAAAGGCACCGGACGCATGGGCGGGAGGACGTCGAGGACGACCCCTCGGCGCGTGTCACAGCAGCCCCATGACCATGGCGCATGCAGGGACGGACAGGTGCCGATCCCGTTGGGAGGTGAGGTGTCGAGCCGATGGGGGTGTGATCGAGGAAGCGGTGGCAGGGAGGTCACCTGGACGCCTCCCGGTGTTCCTCCAGGTCGTCCTGCTGTTCGGCATAGCGTTCCGGCAGTTCGGTGAAGCCGCCTGCGACGACGCCGGCGAGGGCCAGGTAGGCGCGGCGGGTGGGCGAGCGGAGCGACTTGAGCTCGTTGCGCGGGGCCCGATCCATGCTGAGGTGGTCGTCCCACGGGATCCGGACCAGGGCGCGGCAGCGGCCACGGGCGACGGCCTCGGCCTGCTCGACGTCGTCCATGCTGCGGCGGCTGACGCCGTTGATGACGGTGACGGCGCGGGAGCGCAGTTCGTCGTAGCCGTGGCCGTCCAGCCACTCGAAGGTCATGGCCACCGCGCGGGGCGCGTCCGAGCTGGCCGGGGCGACCAGCACGATCTGGTCCGCGTGGGGCAGCACCCGTGCCACCACGGCGGCGGCGGCGTCCAACAGGGTGATGGAGTAGAAGCGGTCGATGGTCCGGACGGCCAGCGCGTAGTCCCGGTCGTCGAGCGCCTGCAGCGGGTTCTTGCCCGCGGCGATCACGTCGAGGCCGGACTTGGCCTGCGAGGTGTAGCGGCGCATCGCGGTGAGCGTCGTGACCTGGTCCGCCCGGGTGATCAGGCCGGTGAGCGTCTCGTGGGTGTCGCTGCGGCTGCGCCGGGCCAGCGCGCCCGGCCCCGGATTGACGTCGACGGCGACGACCGGCTCACCGCAGTACTGCGCGAACGTGTGCCCGAGCATCAAGGCGGTGACGGTCTGCCCGGCGCCGCCCGTACAACCGAGCACCACGATGTGCCGAGAACCCTGGAACGGACGTTGCAGCCGCTCCTCGTACTCCTCGTCGAGATGGCTGTGCCCACCGCCGACGGCCTGGATCAGCCGGCGCAGCCCACCGCCCGGCGCGGCCTCCTGCTCGGGGTCGGGCGGGGTGATCGCCGGTCCGGTGCTCTGAGGCGGCGAGGGCGGCGGAGGCAACGGACGCGGCCGTACGGGCGACGCCGGTCCCGACCGCATCTCCCGCGCCGGCGCGGGCGGCGGCGCCTCATGCCCGGAACGCCCCTCCTCGGATTCCGCCCCCTCCACACGCGCCTCGTCGGGCCGCCCCCGCTCCGAGACCTCGGGACGGCCGGGCCCCATGGGTCCTCGCTGCCCAGGAGGCACCGGCGCGGGAGGAGCACCCCCCACTCGTCCCCCGGCCACGAAGCCTTCGTCCCCACGCCCCTCGAACGGCCGCCCATCCTGCGGCGCACCCGCCGCACCTTGAGAGGAACGCCCTCCACCAGACGAACGCCCCTCACCCGGCCAACCACGAGAAGGCCGCCCCTCGCCGGAGCCACCGACGCCCGGACGCCCGTCCCCGGCATCACTAACGGACGGGTGACCACCACTCGGCCGACCCGAGACCGGCCGCCCCTCACCAGACCCGCCGATCGACGCGCCACCCTCACCCGACCCACCGACGAACGAACCACCGCTCGACCAGCCGGACGGACGTCCCTCGCCCGGCCGTGCGGCACCGCGCTCGCCAGAACCACCGCCCAACGAACGACCCTCGCCAGAATCACCCGCCGAAGCGCCGCTTTCACCCGACCCGCCGACGGACGAACGACCACCCCTCGACCAGCCCGCCGACGATCGACCCTCGCCGGAACCAGCGGCGGACGAACCGCGCTCGCCGGAACCACCCGCCGAAGCGCCACCCTCGACCGCACCATCATCAGACGAACGACCCCCGCCTGAACCGCCCATGGACGAACGGCCCCCGCTCGACCAACCCGGAGACGGACGACCCTCACCAGGATCGGCGGCCGGTGGGTGGTGACCCTCGCCCGACCGGGTCGCAGGCGAACGGCCCCCGCTCGACCACCCTGGAGACGGACGACCTTCACCAGGATCGGCGGCCGGTGGGCGGTGACCCTCGCCCGACCGGGCGGCGGTCGATCGGCCTCCACTGGACCGCCCCTGGGACGGACGTCCCTCACCAGGATCGGCGGCCGGTGGGCGATGACCCTCGCCCGACCGGGCCGCAGGCGAACGGCCCCCGCTCGACCGACCCAAGGACGGGCCGGCCTCGGCGGGGTCGCCGGTTGGTGGGTGGGCGTCGCCTGGGGCGTCGGCGGGCGGGGGGGTGCCGGGGGTTGGGCGGGTTCTGCTCAGCCAGCCGGGGGAGGGACGGGCTTCGCCGGGCGCGTGGGGCGGACGGGCTTCGGGGCGTGGGTGGTCGCCGCGTGTTCTGGCGCCGGACGTGTGTCCGGGGGTGTCGGGAGAGGAAGGGTCCGCGAGGGGCACGCCGGTCGGGGGTGTGACGGTGGAACCGTCCTGGGCGGCGGGAATGCCCGGGACCTGTGCTGGTGCGGACGGGCCTGGTTCGTTCGCGCGAACGCCGGGGGGCGGGGCGGCGGTCCTGCCGGGGCCCTGCTGGGGGTCGTCGGGCCGTGCCTGTCTTTCCCCGGGGCCCGGAACAGGGGGCCACACCAGTGCGTCGGTCGTCGCGGCGCGCAGGGGGCGGGACAGTCCCTCGCGCCAGGGCTTCGAGGGGCCCTTCGGCCTGTTCGCTTCGGCCTCTTCGGCCTCGGTGGTCTCCGGAGGGCCGTCGTCCAAGGGTGCGTTCTCGGGGCTTGCGGGCACCGGCGTGGTGCCGGCGTCCCGACCGGGGGCAGGCGGTCGGGCCGAGCCGAAGGCTCCGGGGACCTGGGGAATGTCGACGGCCGTCGTGGCGGGAGAGCGTGGGATGTCGGGCTGCGTCGTCTGCGCGCGAGCGGCCTCGGTCGGTCGGGGCTGCTCCTCGGTGTCCGCCTCGGACGCCGCCGCTGGATGCGGGTCGCGCGGCTCATCCTCGTCGGCGGATCCGGGCGTTGACGGGGACACGGGCTCCGTACGAACACGTTCGGCGGCGGATCCAGACCTTGACGGTGGCCCGGGCTCTGTAGGGACGGAGCCCTGTTGTGGGATGTCCGGAGCGGTCGTGGAAGCGGGGCGCACCGGTCGCGGGGGGACGCTCCGGGACGCCGGCTCCTCGTCGGAGGGCGCGTGCGCCGCCTGCAGCGGGATGTCGGGGGAGGTCACGGAGCTCGGCCGCACCGCACCCGGCGGTGCGTCCGCAGAGGCCCCGGGCTCGCGACGGGCCTGCTCGGTGTCGTCCGGTGAGGTCGCCCGGCGGGACGGGCCGCCCTCGGGCGGGCCGACGGCACCGGGGCGGCGACCCGGTCGCGAGACGTTCGGAACGGATTCCGGGCTGGGGCGTTGCGTGGCGGGGCCGCCGGCCTGGTGGGCTGCGGGCTCGTCGCGTTCGGGCTGCGGCTCCGGTGAAGGGCCCTGTCGCGGGACATGCGGAAGGGCGCGCGACACGGAGGCGACGTTCGGCTGCTGCGGGCTGTCAGAGGCCGTGGCGGGGGCCGGGCGCGCCGAAGGTGTCGGGGCGTCGTCGGAGGACGAAGAGGAGGAGGCCGTGGAGCCCTCAGGGGCGGGCGGCGGGTTGGCTCCCCAGAACTGGGCGGCCTCGCCGGGGCGCTTGATGCCGGAGGCCAGGGCGCGTTTGCCGGAGCCGGAGGTACGGGCCGGCGGGACCTCGAGGCGTGGGGTGGCCGGCGGGGGCTCGGCGGCCTCGCGCGGACGCGTCGAGGAGCCCGAGGGCGTGCCGGTCGCGGGCGGCGGCGGGGAGTCGGACTCGTGGGAGATGTTGCGCGGCGTGGTCGGACGCCAGGGCTTGGCGGCACGGCGCCGGGCGTCGTCGGAGGGCTCCTGTCGGCCCGACGGGCGGTCGGAGGCGGCTCGGCCGATCGGGGGCCGCGAAGGTGGCGGCGCCAGCGGCTGGGCGGGGGGAAGCGCGGGGGTCGAGGCGAAGGGCACGACCGCCCTGTGACCCCGGGAGGTCCTGCGAGGGGCGTTGTCCGCAGTGGCCGAGCCGGTGGCTCTGGTGGCCCCGCCTCCGGCGACCGCCGCCTCCGACGCGGCGGAACCCGTGGCCCGAGCCGTATCGCCGTGCGCGGCACCGAGGGCGGACCGGTCGGTGACCCGGGGCTCGGCCTCAGCCGGCACTGCGGCGGTCACCCCGACCGTCGCGCCGGCGGCCTGCCGGTGCGCGCGCAGGGCGGCGCGTTCGGGGGCCACGGCAGGGGCGGGCAGGTCGGCGTGGCGGCGCCAGACGCGGGCCGCGATGACGACCTCGCGGGGCTCGCGGATCGGGGTCAGCCGGCACCAGGTCCGGGGCTCGGACAGGTAGCGGGTCTGGGAGAGCAGCAGCTCGGTCAGCCGCTTGCCCTCGATCACCGGACGGGTGCCGAGCCAGGTGAGGACGCCGGGGGGGACGATGTAGACGACGTGCCAGGGCGTCTCCAACGGCACCCCGATCACCACGAGCAGCAGGACCCAGGGAACGAACACGCCGACGAACACGCCGATCTGAACGAGCGGCAGTGGCATCGGGAGCCGCAGGTCGTACAGCTTGTACAACCGCTTCTCGATGCGCCATATGTTCGTGTACGTGGGTAGATCCACGCCCCTACTCCCCTAACTGTGACGAACACAGCGCTGTCGCCGGCCCCTCACGAGAGCCCGCTCCGGTGTCCGCCTCGCGGCGGTCTCGTCAGTTCAGGTCGACCCCCAGGGCTCGGGCGATCGCCTTGGCCGTGGTCTCGATGATGTTGGGCACATAGAAGATGATGCCGATTCCGATCGCCAGGACGATGAATTGGACGAAACGGGTGATCTCCCGAGTGAACAGGAAAAAGATCGCCACAATGGACACGATGACGAGGAACAGCGGGCCGAAGATCTGGCGGAGCCAGTCGGCCAGTTGGTCGGTCTGCAGATCGTCCGGCTGAGCCAGAATCTGGTCGGAGATCGACGCCATGGTGAGCAGCAGCATCGACTGTCTACCTCTCTGGTTCGGCGGGATCGCGGGGGGCGGTGCCCCGGGGGTCGCTCACGTCGGGGCCTTTCATGATCCGGTGGGCCGGCCGGCCCCCTGGATGGATCTCACGTACCAGGTCCCGTCCTTCTTCACCACGGTGAGCTCATAGGTCTGCTCCAGCTTGGCCTCCTGCCCGGCGCCGTTCGACCCGGGGAGCGCCCAGGTGACGGTGACCGTGACGGTACGCCGATCGGCCGGGCCGCGGGGGGCGACCACCTCGAGCAGCCCGTCGAACGTCAGGGAACGGCCCAGCCCGGTGATGGCGGCGCCGTCGGTGAACCGGGTCAGCGAGGGGATGTCGCTCGCGGCGTACGCGGGGAAGAAGCCGCCGAGGACGGAGGAGAGCTCCGTCTCGAGCGGGGTGTCACGTTCCCCGACGCCGGTCTGCGGCGGCCGCGCCCGCCCGGGCGGCGGAAGGAACGCCGGACGGGCCGAGACGACCATCGCGCCGTCCTTGGCGTACACGGGGACGGCCAGCGACAGCCACCGGTCGCCGCTGCGGGCCAGCAGCGTGACGATCCCGTTGGTGTCGTCGCGCGCCTCGACACCCGCCACGTGGACGGAGTCGATCTGCAGCGTGCCGGTCTCGTTCCACCCGAACTGGCCGACCGTGCCCTCGGGCAGGAACGGCTCGAGCCGGCGCGCGCGGTCGGGGCCGGTCTGCGGGTCGAGGTGGAGGTAGACGTTGCCGAACTGGAGGGCGAACGCCGACGCGGCGCCGGTCGGGAAGGCCGAGCGGCGGGGCTCGACGGAGGTGCCGGGGGAGCCGCCGTCCTCGGCGGTGAGGCGATCGAAGGGGGCGCGCACGCCGTTGACCACGATGACGATGATGAGCGCCCACAGCACGGCGCGGCCCACCCAGATCCACCAGCGACCGCCGGAGCCCGCCCAGCGACCGCCGCCCCCGCCGCCCCGACCGGAACGCCCCGACCGGCCGGCACGACCCTTGCGGGAGCCGCCGGCGGGCACGGGGTCGTCGAGGGCGTCCAGGGGGGACCCGCCGACCACGGCGTCCTCGTGGACGGCCGTGCCCGTGCCGTGTCCCACGGCCTGGTCCCGCGCCAACGCTCGCCGAGCCATCGCGCCTCCGCTCGCGCCTGCCCCGGCCGGCGCGGTCATCTGCCTGTCTGGACGTCTGGACGTCGGGTCGGCCGGGGCCGTTTCAAAGCCCGTTCAGCCTAACCTCGGCCCAGCCTAACCACGGAAGTCAATTCTTCCAGCGCATCACGGTGCAGCACACCCCCGGCACGCGGTTGTGGATAACCGATGCATCATGTGCCGGAACGGTGAAGATGACCGAACGGCGACGATGCGCCATGCCGGACCGAAACCGGTCGCGCTTCCGAACGAATGGCCAATTGCCCAGGTCAGACGTTGAATCGGAACTCGACGACGTCACCGTCGCGCATCACGTAGTCCTTGCCCTCCATCCGGACCCTTCCGGCGGTCCGGGCGGCGGCCATGGATCCCGCCTCGACCAGGTCATCGAACGACACGACCTCGGCCTTGATGAATCCGCGCTGGAAGTCGGTGTGGATGACCCCGGCGGCCTCCGGCGCGGTGGCGCCCTTGCGGATCGTCCAGGCGCGGGCCTCCTTGGGCCCGGCGGTCAGGTAGGTCTGCAGCCCGAGCGTGTCGAACCCCACCCGGACGAGCTGGGCGAGCCCGGATTCCTGCTGGCCCATGCCCTGCAGCAGCTCCAGCGCCTCGTCGTCGGGCAGCTCGATCAGCTCCTGCTCGATCTTGGCGTCCAGGAAGATCGCCTCGGCGGGGGCCACCAGTTCGCTCAGTCGGCCGCGCAACGCCTCGTCGCCGAGCTCGTCCTCGTCCAGGTTGAACAGGTACAGGAACGGCTTGGCGGTCAGCAGTTGCAGCTCGCGCAGCAGCTCCGGATCGATGCCCGCCGGGCCCGCGCCGGCGAACAGGGTGGTGCCGCCGTCGAGGACCTTCTGCGCGGCCACCACGGCGTCCACGACGGCGAGGCCGTCGCGGTCCTTCTTGGTGCGCGCCTCCTTCTCCAGGCGCGGCAGGGCCTTCTCGATGGTCTGCAGGTCGGCGAGGATCAGCTCGGTGTTGATCGTCTCGATGTCCCGCAGCGGCGCGACCTCGCCGTCCACATGGGTCACGTCGGGGTCCTCGAACACCCGGATGACCTGGCAGATCGCGTTGGTCTCCCGGATGTTGGCCAGGAACTTGTTGCCCAGCCCCTGCCCCTCGTACGCGCCGCGCACGATGCCCGCGATGTCCACGAACTCCATGGTCGCGGGCAGGATCTTCGCCGAGCCGAAGATCCGGGCGAGCTCCTCCAGCCGCGGATCGGGCACCCCGACCACGCCCACGTTGGGCTCGATCGTGGCGAACGGATAGTTGGCGGCCAACGCGTCGTTCTTGGTCAGCGCGTTGAAGAGGGTGGACTTGCCGACGTTGGGCAGCCCGACGATTCCAATGGAGAGACTCACGCCACGCGAGTCTATGGGCTACCGGGGCCCTCCCGAAGCCGAGGGGGTCACGCCTCCACCCGACGCAGGAAGTCGGCCATGTGCCGGAAGGCGGCCTTGCCCTCCGGGATGAAGTCGGAGAACACCGGCCAGACGTGGACCAGGCCCTCCCACTCCTGGTGGACGACCTCGACCCCGGCGGCGCGCGCCCGGGCGGCCGCCTCCCGCGAGTCGTCGCGGAGGATCTCCGAGGTGCTGGCCATGAACAGCATCGGCGGCAACCCCGACAGGTCTCCGCGCACCGGCGAGAGCAGCAGGTCGTCGTCGTCCTTGTCCCGGCAGAAGCCGCGTCCCAGCCAGGCGAGCCTGCTCCCGGGGATGAGCCTGTCGCTGCGCCGGTTGAGGGTGTGTGACTCCGCGGTGCACATGAGGTCCACCCAGGGGGAGATGAGTATGGCGGCACTGGGGAGGGGCTTCTCCTGCCGCTTGAGCGCCTGCAGCAGCGCGAGGGTCAGATGGCCGCCGGCGGAGTCGCCGCCCACCACGATGTCCCGCGCCCGGTATCCGCGCTTGAGCAGGAAGTCGTACGCCTCCATCGCGTCGTCGAGCGCGTCGGCGGGCGTGTGCTGCGGGGCGAGCCGGTAGTCGAGCGCGAGCACCGGGCGGCCGGTCGCGGCCGACAGCCGCCAACCGAACGGACGGTAGAGGCGAGGTCCGCCGAAGAAGTAGCCGCCGCCGTGCAGGTAAAGGAGGACCTTGCGCTCGTCGGGCGCGCCCGCCCGGACCCATTCGGTCCCGCCGCCGGGGCGGCCGAGGTCCTCGCGGCTGCGGACGACGCCGGCGGGCACGGCCTGCAGCCGGCCCAGTCGTTCGGTGAGCCGCTGGATCAGCAGCAGCCCGGTGTCGCCGCCGGGCCCCCACTCCCAGACCGACCGGCCGAAGACGCGGATGACGCCGCCGGCGATGCGGGCGGCCGGCGTGGGTCGGCCGCCGGGCTCCAGCGCGAGCACCTTCGCTAGACGCCGCTCCGTTCGGGTCGCGGTGTCGGGTGCGGGAGCGTCTGCAGGGGTCTTGGCAGCCATCGCCGCCACCTCCGGGTCCGTTCGGGGGCCGGGGCATGTCCGTCCGGTACGGAATGTCCGATCAGCACCACTTAGTGAACGGTGAGTCTAATTGCCCGAGGCCGGTCTGTCTCGGCGCGTCGCGTCCGTGCGGTCACGCCCCGGTGTCACGATTCCGTCATGGATCTCGCGCTGCTGCTCGGCCTCGTCCTGGGCGTCGCCCTGGGCGGGGTGGCCGGGTACGCGCTGGCCACCACCCGCCAGGCGGGGACGATCGCGCGGGCCAGGGCCGCCGAGGAGCAGATCGGCCAAGTCGAGGAACGGCTCTCCGGGCACTTCGAGACCCTCTCGGCCAAGGCGCTGGACGCCAGCAACCAGCGGTTCCTCGAGCTGGCCGACACCCGGTTGCGGGCGGCCGGGGTCGAGGCGGCGGGCGAGCTGGAGCGGCGCAAGCAGGCCGTCGAGCATCTGGTCACCCCGCTCCGCGACACCCTCGCCAAGGTGGAGGAGCAGCTCCGCGAGGTCGAGACCGGACGCCGCGAGTCCCACGCCATGCTGGCCAAACAGGTCGAGTTCGTCCGCCGCAGCTCCGAGGAGCTGCGCGCCGAGACCCAGACCCTCGTCCGGGCGCTGCAACGGCCGGACGCCCGAGGCCGCTGGGGGGAGCTCCAGTTGCGTCGCGTCGTCGAACTGGCCGGGATGACCCGCCACTGCGACTTCGACGAGCAGGTCACCGCGCAGACCCCCGACGGCGTCGTACGGCCCGACATGGTGGTGCGCCTGGCGGGCGACAAGAGCATCGTGGTCGACTCCAAGGTCCCCCTGACCGCCTACCTGGAGGCGGCCGCCAGCGACGACCCCCGAGTGCGCGCGGCCAAGCTGGACGCGCACGCCAAGCACCTCCGCGACCACGTCGACCGGCTCGCCTCCAAGACGTACTGGCAGGCGTTCCACCCGTCGCCCGAGTTCGTGGTGCTGTTCATCCCCGGTGAGGCGTTCCTGGCCCCCGCCCTCGACCGCTCCCCCGAGCTGCTGGAGTACGCCATCTCCCGGCGGGTCCACCTCGCCACCCCCACCACGCTGATCTCGATGCTGCGCACCGCCTCGTACGCCTGGCAGCAGGCGGCGCTGTCGCGCAACGCGCGGGCGGTGTTCGAGCTGGGCAGGGAGCTGTACGAACGGCTCGGCACGATGGGCGGGCACATGGACGAGCTGGGGCGTTCCCTGGCGGGCGCGGTGCGGTCCTACAACCGAACGATCGGGTCGCTGGAGAGCCGCGTGCTGGTGAGCGCCCGCCGGCTCAACGACCTGGGCGTCGTGAACGGCACCCTGGAGGCCCCACAGCCGGTGACCGAGAGCCCCCGCCCACCGTCCGCCGCCGAGTTGGACGGCCGTGTCGCCGACGCGCACGCACCTCCCGGACGACCGGGCTCCGAAACGGTAGGTTTCGCGGAACAGGTCCTCCACGACCCTGCCCGCTCCACGACACCGGCCACCACCGGGACCTTCGGGCCCGCTGGGGGCCATGGAGCCGGAGACTCCGAAGCCGAAGCCTCGCGAGACTCTGGAACCACCGGTGGAGCCGGGGCCTACCGAGACCTCGGAGCCGCCGGTGGAGGCGAAGCCGCGCGAGGCGGCGGGGCCTCGGGAGGGATCGGAGCTTCGCGGGACTCGGGAGCCGATGGTGGGTCCGGAGCCTTGGGAGGCGGCCGAGCCGCCGGAGGTCGTGAAGTCTCGGGAGGCGAGGGAGCCGCTCGGGCCGCCGGAGCCGCGGAGGGCGGCGTGAGCCGTCTCGGGGATCGCCGGAGCGAGGAGGATCTGGGTTGACCGTCACGACAGCGCGCGAGCCGTCCCATGCGGCCGCGCCGGCCACCTCGGAGGGACCAGTGTCACGTCGGGCCGGGCGGTCGGCGACCACGGTCACCGGCCGGGGGGGCATCGTCATCCTGTTCGTCGTCGGCCTGCTGGGCGCGCTGGCGTCCCGCTGGTTCGACCTGGGCGCGGCGGCGGGGCCGGGGTTCGTGGCGGGCTGCGTGCTCGCCGCGCTGACGACCCGTCCGGCCGACCTGCTGACCCTGGCGGTGTGCCCGCCGCTGGTGTTCCTGCTCGTCACCGTGGTCGCCGAGGTCCTCACCTCGCTGGGCGGGGAGTCGCTGGGGCGCGAGGTGCTGGTCGGTCTGGCCACCACCATGGCCACCACCGCGCCGTGGCTGTTCCTCGGGACGCTGCTGGTCGTGGTGATCGCGCTGCCGCGCGGGCTGCCCACGACGGTGCGGGAGTTCCGCACCCGGCTGGCGGGCAGCCGCATCCTCGCCGAGGACGAGAGCCAGGACCCGGTGCGGTGGGACGAGTCGCCCCGCCGCGACCCGCACCTGCACCACGGCGAGGTCGACTAGCCCCCGGACCGGGCGCCTACGGCACGGCCGGGGCGCGCAGGTCCTTGCGGAGCTCGTGCGGCAGGGCGAAGCGCATGCTCTCGGGGACGGACTCGACCTCGTCGACCCGGGTGTAGCCGCGCTCGGCCAGCCAGGAGACGACCCCGCGGACCAGCACCTCGGGCACCGACGCGCCGCTGGTGACGCCGACCGTGGTGACACCCTCCAGCCAGGCCGGGTCGATCTGCTCGGCGTAGTCGACCAGGTACGACGCGTCCGCGCCGTACTCGAGGGCGACCTCGACCAGGCGCACGGAGTTGGACGAGTTGGTGGAGCCGACCACGATCACCAGTTGGGCCTGCGCCGCGATCTCCTTCACGGCGGTCTGCCGGTTCTGCGTGGCGTAGCAGATGTCGTCGGACGGGGGGTCCATCAGGTTGGGGAACCGCTCCCGCAGCGCCGCCACGGTGGCCAGCGTCTCGTCGACCGACAGCGTGGTCTGCGACAGCCAGGCGACCTTGTCGGGGTCGCGGACCTGCACGCCGGCGACGTCGCCGGGGCCGTCGACCAGGTGGATGTGGTCGGGGGCCTCGCCGGTGGTGCCGATGACCTCCTCGTGGCCCTCGTGGCCGATCAGCAGGATGTCGTAGTCGTCGGCGGCGAACCGCACGGCCTCCTTGTGGACCTTGGTCACCAGGGGGCAGGTCGCGTCGATGGTGCGCAGGTTGAGCCCGCGGGCCTCCTCGTGCACGACCGGGGCCACGCCGTGCGCGGAGAACACCACGATCGCGCCCTCCGGGACCTCCTCGGTCTCGTCCACGAAGATCGCGCCGCGCTCCTCCAGGGTCTTGACCACGTGCACGTTGTGGACGATCTGCTTGCGGACGTAGATCGGGGCCCCGTACTTCTCCAGGGCGATCTCCACCGCCTCCACCGCGCGGTCGACGCCCGCGCAATAGCCACGCGGCTTGGCCAGCAGGACACGGCGCTCACTGGTGGAGGTCATGTCCCGATTGTACGAGCCGCCCGGCCCGTGTCGTTCGACTTCACCTGGGTACCGGCCAGGTGACCATGATGTGACCCGATCCACGACACGCCTTGGCCCGTCGGGGATCGGCTCGGGGTGACCACGATCGCGGAGATACGGCACAGTGATACAGGACGGCCGTGTTGTATCGATCCAGACCCGTCACGACAGATGACCCGGGGACACCAGGGAGACGAGGACGATGACCAAGTCGCCGCGCCGCCTCAAGCAGCAGGTCCAGGACACCGTGGGCGAGCAGGTCCGTGACCTCCCGTTGAACGCCGTCCGGTTGGCGATGTTCGGGGTGGGCCGGGCGCTGCTGCTGAGCGATCGGGTGACCAAGGACTACAAGGAGATGCGGGAGAGCGGGGTGGGCCCGGTGCTGGGCCGGCTCCGTGACGACGCGCAGCACACGGCGGGCAAGGTCGCCGGTCGGGTGGCCACCATCGTGCGCGGCGAGGACGAACGCTCGGCGCGCACGACCACCGCGTCCTCCGTCGCCGCCCCGCCCAGGCCCGCGCCGCGCAACGCCGCCACGACCTCCACGAACTCCACGACCTCCACGAGGGCCGGCACGCAGGCCGCCGCAAAGGCTTCCGGGAAGGCTTCCGGAAAGGCCACGGCGGGCTCCGGCGAGCGCGAGATCGCGATCGGCAAGCCCGCCAAGGAGCCCGTCGCCAGGCCCGCCCCGGAGCCGACCGCCGAGTCCGGACCCCGACGCGCGCCGGCGCCGAGCCCCAAGCCCGCCGGCCGGGCCGAGCCCGTGCCGCGGCCACAGCCTGAGACCCGCCGCGAGACCCCGCAGGCCCGACGCGAGTCCCAGCCCGACACGCGACGCGAGTCCCAGCCTGAGACGCGACGCGAGTCGCGGGCGGAGGGCGACGAGACGAAGGGCGCCGACCTGCCGGTGCCCGACTACGACGAGGCGACGCTCCCGCAGCTCCGCGCCCGGCTGCGTGGGCTGACCGCCGACCAGGTCAAGCTGCTGCGCGAGTACGAGCGCCGGCACGCCGCCCGCGCCGAGGTGCTCAGGATGTACGAGAACCGGATCGCCAAGCTCAACGGCGGCTCCCACGGCGGGTGACGCCGCAGCGCGGGAGGACGGGCCGCCGGCCGATCCGGCGTTAGGCTGCCGGGCATGGCGATGGAGACCTCGGCGGAGTCGCCGGTGCCCGTCCGCACCGTGCTGAACGCGGTGGGCGGCTGGATCGGCAGGCTCGGCCGGATCTGGGTGGAGGGGCAGATCACCGAGCTGAACCGGCGTTCCGGCACCGTCTACCTGACGCTGCGGGATCCGGTGGCGAACATGTCGGTCCGGGTGGTGGGGCCCCGCGCGGTGTTCGAGGCGGCCGGGCCCGCGGTGACCGACGGGGCCCGGGTGGTCGTCCACGCCAAGCCCGACTTCTGGATCAACCGGGGCACCTTCTCGCTCAGCGCGCTGGAGGTCCGTCCGGTCGGCGTCGGCGAGCTGCTGGCCCGGCTGGAGCGGCTCAAGCAGGTCATGGCGGCCGAGGGGTTGTTCCGGCCGGAGCGCAAGCGCCCGCTGCCGTTCCTGCCCGGCGCGGTGGGCCTGATCTGCGGCCGGGACTCCGACGCCGAGCACGATGTGCTGGAGAACGCGCGACGGCGCTGGCCCGCCGTCCGGTTCCGCGTGGAGAACACGGCCGTGCAGGGCTCGTACGCGGTGGGCGAGGTGATGGAGGCGCTGCGCAAACTGGACGCCGACCCCGAGATCGAGGTGATCATCGTCGCGCGGGGCGGCGGGGCGATGGAGGACCTGCTGCCGTTCTCCGACGAGGCCCTGGTCCGCGCCGTCGCCGCCGCCCGCACCCCTGTGGTCAGCGCCATCGGGCACGAGCAGGACTCCCCGATCCTGGACCTGGTGGCCGACGTCCGGGCCTCCACGCCGACGGACGCGGCCAAGAAGGTCGTCCCGGACGTGCGCGAGCAGCTCCAGCTCGTACGGCAGTTGCGCGACCGGGGGCGGCGCTGCGTGGCGGGCCGGTTGGAGCGGGAGCGGGCGTGGCTGGACGGGGTCCGGTCACGGCCCGCGCTGGCCGACCCGGTGCGGGAGGTCGAACGCAAGCACGAGCAGGCCCTGGCCCTGCGGGACCGGGCCCGCCGGTCGTTGTCGGGGGCGTTGGACCGGGCGGGCGACCAGCTCTCCCACACCCGGGCGCGGCTGCTGGCGCTGTCCCCCGCCGCCACCCTGGAACGCGGGTACGCGATCGTGCAGCGCGGGGACGGGACGGTGCTGCGGTCGGCGTCCGAGGCCGCCAAGGGCGACGAGCTGCTGGTCAGGTTGGCGGACGGGCGGCTGCGGGCCACCGTCGACGGACCCGACGACTAGGCTGAGGCCCGTGACCGACGAGAAGAGGCCCTCCTACGAGGAGGCTCGGGACGAGCTGGCCGACGTCGTGCGGCGCCTGGAGGCCGGGGGCCTCACGCTGGAGGACTCGCTGGGGCTCTGGGAGCGGGGCGAGCGGCTCGCCGAGATCTGCGAGGAGTGGCTGGAGGGGGCCCGCGCCCGACTCGCCGCCGCGATGGCCGCTCCGGAGGACGCCGCCAAGGACGACCGCACCCCGTTCTAGCCCCGTTACGACGTGGGCGACGTGGCCGGGATCGCGCCGCCCTTGGCCTGCGGCTTGAGGGACGCGGCCAGCACCGCCAGCTCCTCGTACGAGGCGGTGCCGGTGACGACCAGCGTCAGGTCCGGCAGCGTCCGCACCAGCGACCGCTGGTCCTTGTCCTTGCGGTAGTAGCGCTGCCAGGTCTGCCCGGCGACCTGCTGGGGCCCCAGGGCGTCACGGGAGTTGGTCATCCGCCACAGGTACTCGCCGACGGGCCGCTCGTTGCTCTGCTCCAGCGCGGCGTACTCGTCCGACGGCGTCACCATGCCCAGGTGCCAGGCGACCGGGCCCTTCTCGCCCAGCCCGGACAGTCGGGAGCTGGTGGGCCGCCAGGCGGCGGGCAGCCCCTCGGGGGCGTACGGCCGGTAGGGCGCGTCGGAGCGCAGCGCGAACAGGTGACCGGCGTAGTCCGCGGTGGGGAGCCGTTCCTCCCCGTCGCGGGGGGCGATCAGCACGACGAGCCCGGCCAGCACCACGCAGGCCAGCATGGCCATGGTGAAGCCGCCCAGCCCGGTGGTGAGCCTCTTGTAGACGCCCGGGGACACCTCGTACGGCCCCTCCGCGGGCGAGGCGGCGGGCTCGGCGGGCTCGGTGGTCTCGTCGGTCACCCCGCCAGGATCGCGCACGGTCACGACCGCTCCGCACGGGGGCTGCGGATGGTGCCGATGATCTCCATGATGTCGGAGGCCAGCCTGCGGGAGGCGCCCTCGTCCTCGCCCAGGGAGATCTCGGTCACGGCGGCGGCCATC
Source organism: Thermomonospora umbrina (assembly GCF_003386555.1). GTDB lineage: Bacteria > Actinomycetota > Actinomycetes > Streptosporangiales > Streptosporangiaceae > Thermomonospora > Thermomonospora umbrina. The sequence continues at coordinate 1,690,174 of NZ_QTTT01000001.1, forward strand.
GCCCCGGTGAGCACGATCACCAGCGGCTCGTCCACACCCCCGTCGGGGGTGTGGAACAGGGCGGCGTTGCGACGGGCCCACTTGCGCAGCCGCTTGTGCATCACCCGGTCGAAGCCGGGCGGGCCGTCGCCCCGGATGAACAGCCGGGACATCCGGCGGTCGGCCAGACAGCCGTCGAGGTAGGCGTTGGCGCCCGCGATGAACACCTGCATGGGGTCGGTCTCACCGGCCGCGCGGGCCGCGTGCACCGCGTCGCGGGTGCGCTCCTGTTGACGGGTCTGGAACTCGTCCCACAGCGTCAGGTACAGGTCGGCCTTGCCGTTGAAGTGGTGATAGAGGCTGCCGACGCTGGCGCCCGCGCGGGCGACGATGTCGGTCACCGCGGCCTGCGCGAACCCCGACTCGGCGAACACGTCGCGTGCGGCGGTCAGGAGGGCCCCGCGGGTGGCCGCCCCGCGCTCGGAGCCCCGGGGGGACTCGGCCCGGTCCTGCTCCGCGGGGCCGCCGGGGACGGCGCCCACCGCGGCCGCGCCGCCCGTCCCGGTCTCGCCGGACGGCACCTGGATGTCGCTGCTCATGAGAGCAGAGATTACGCCCTATGGGACGGGGGTCACGATCCCCGCCCACCCGTGGGCCGCCGGACCGAAACCGGGAACGGTCCGGAGGTGATCGTGTCCGACGGTCGGGTACCTCCCGGGCATCGGTGCCGCTCACCTCTGGTCTGGTCCAATTTGTTGGCTCGGCGTGGTGGGCCGGAGAATCAGGCACCTGCCGACCGAAAGGGCTGTATCGCGATGTCTGCCATGTCCGTGAGGTCCGATGACATGACCGCTGCCTCCCCGCTCGCCACCGAGCCGGCCGCCCCCGACCGCAACCTGGCCATGGAGCTGGTCCGCGTGACCGAGGCCGCCGCCATGGCCGCCGCCCGCTGGGTCGGCCGCGGCGACAAGAACGGCGCCGACGGCGCCGCGGTCAACGCCATGCGACAACTGATCAACACCGTGTCCATGCGGGGCGTGGTCGTCATCGGCGAGGGCGAGAAGGACAACGCGCCCATGCTCTTCAACGGTGAGGAGGTCGGGGACGGCAGCGGCGCGGAGTGCGACGTGGCCGTGGACCCGATCGACGGCACCCGGCTGACCGCCCTGGGCATGCCGAACGCCATCGCGGTCATCGCGGTGGGCGCGCGGGGCTCGATGTACGACCCGTCCGCCGTCTTCTACATGGAGAAGCTCGTCACGGGCCCCGAGGCCGCCGACGCGGTCGACATCGAACGTCCGGTGGCCGACAACATCAAGGCCGTGGCCAAGGCCAAGGGCTCCTCCGTGGAGGACGTCACCGTGGTCATCCTCGACCGCCCCCGGCACGAGGGCATCGTCAAGGAGGTCCGCGAGGCCGGGGCCCGGATCAAGTTCATCACCGACGGCGACGTGGCCGGAGCGATCATGGCCGCCCGCGAGGGCACCGGCGTCGACCTGCTGCTGGGCATCGGCGGCACCCCGGAGGGCATCATCACCGCCTGCGCCATCAAGGCCATGGGCGGCGTCATCCAGGGCCGGCTGTGGCCGCAGGACGACGCCGAGCGGCAGAAGGCGATCGACGCCGGGCACGACCTCAGCCGGGTGCTGACCACCGACGACCTGGTGACGAGCGACGACGTGTTCTTCGCCGCGACCGGCATCACCGACGGCGAGCTGGTCGACGGCGTCCGTTACCGCAAGGGCATCGCGGTCACCCACTCGCTGGTGATGCGTTCGCGGAGCGGCACCATACGGAAGGTGGCGAGCGAGCACCAGTTGGCCAAGCTGCGGGCCTACAGCGCCATCAACTTCGACCAGGCGGTCTAGCCGTAGGGACGGGGCCGGTCAGGGGCTCTTGCGGAGCCGGCCCCGCATCCGTTCGCGCAGCGTGCGCTTGGGGGCGCGGGCCCGTACCGAGCCCAGCACCATGCGTCCGCTGATCTCGATGGTGGGCCCGTCGCCGTCGGGCCTGACCCGTACCTCGCGGGTGCTCAGGACGCTGCGGCCGGTCACGTCCACGCGCACGCCCTCGGGGACGAGGAGCCGGATCCGCCCGCAGAGCACCCACGAGTCCAGCACCACGTGGCGACGCTGCAGGATGGCCTCGCGCAGGTCGAGCTCCACGGTGCCGAACAGGGCGTACAGGGGCAGCCGGACGGGCATCACCCAGCGCCCCTCCCGGCGCACCGAGCCGAAGGTCGCCTGGAGAGGGCGGTCGTCGACGAGGATCGGCTGCGCCTCGGCCGGGGACAGGTCGCCGGTCAGGCCGGTCAGCTCGCCGAGGGTGCGGGCCGCGTAGACGCGGGTGGTGCGCTCGGAGTGCTCCTCCATGGTCAGCCGCCCGTCCGCGAGGGCCTCGCCGAGCATCGCCGCGACCCGTTCCCGGTCGGCGTCGGAGGCCCGCAGATCGTGCACGCGCGTCACCGGCTCCGCGGGGGCCGGGCGCCAGGGGACTTCCACCCCTCGACGATAGCGTTCCCCGCCCATTGACCCGGGTGATCCCGGTCCCTACGCTGACGCGAATCTCCTTCACATTCTTTCGGGACGATGCGCGGAGGCCGCCGATGGACGCACGGGATCGTCGGGCACGGGTGTCGGCCTACTCCGCCTTCGCCGTCCAGGGGCTGTGCTTCGCCTCCCTGGTCACCCGGGTGCCGCGGGTGCAGGACGCCCACGACCTCAGCGACGGGGCGCTCGCGCTGGTGCTGCTGCTCGTTCCGCTGATCGCCGGAGCGGGCAGCGTCGTGGCGGGGGCGCTCTTCCCCCGCTTCGGCAGCGCCCCGGTGCTGCGCGTGGCCCAGCCCGGGGTCTGCGTCGCGGTGACCTTCGTCGGCCTCACCGGCGGCGGGTTGGTGCCGCTGTACGCGGCCGTGGCGGTGTTCGGCCTGTTCGTCGGCGGGGTGGACGCGGCGATGAACGCGCAGGCCGTGGCGGTCGAACGCCGCTACGGGGTGAGCCTGCTCACCGGCTTCTACGCGGTGTGGAGCGTCGCCGGGATCGTCGGGGGCCTGTGGGTCGCCCTGGCCAACCGGCTGGACCTGTCGCTGTTCGCCGGCTTCGTGGTCCCCACCGTGCTGGGAGTGGCGGTCTCCCTCGTCACCGGGCGCGGCCTGTACGGCAAGGACGAGGAGGGCACGGGGCCGAGCGCCGAGGAGCTCAGGGCCGCCGCCCGACGGGTGCCCTGGCGTCCCGTGCTGGTCGTGGGCGCGGCCATGGGGATCTTCTATCTGGCCGATGCCGCCGTCTCGAACTACTCCGCCAAGTACCTGGAGGACGAGCTGGGCGCGAGCGACTACGCGGCTCCGCTCGGGTACGTGGCGTACCAGGTCGCGATGGTGGTGACCAGGGCGGCGGCCGACCTCGGGGTGCGGCGCCACGGGGGCGTTCAGGTCGTCCGGCTGGGCGGGTTCGTGGGACTGGTCGGGATGATCGGGGTGGTGGCCGCGCCCAACGCCGTCGCCGCGATCGCCGCGTTCGCCGTGGCGGGGCTGGGGCTGAGCGTCGTCGCCCCGGTGGCGTTCTCGGCCGCCGGGCGGGTCGACCCGACGGGCCTGGGGGTCGCGGTGGCGCGGCTGAACGTCTTCAACTACGTGGGGTTCGTGCTGGGGGCCGGGATCGTGGGGGCGGTCGAACCGCTCAGCGAGACCGACGGGCTGCGGTTGGCGTTCGCGGTGCCGGCGGCGCTGGTCGTCGGGATCGTGCTGCTGGCCCGCGGATTCGCGCCGCGGCCCGAGGCCGCGGCGCGCTCCGCGGGCTGACGGCGTCGGAGGTCACTCCTCCAGGGCCGTCACCGCGTGCTCACCCTGGCTGGCGGCCTCCTCGGGGGTCAGGCTGCGCAGCGCCTCCTGCAGGGCGAGCGAGGCGGCGTCCACGGCCGCCCGCGCGGTGATGGCGTGCTCCTGAGAACGTTCCAGGTCGCCGAGGCCGAGACAGTCGAACGCCACCTGGGCGTCGTGCACGGCCAGCCTCAACTGTCGCGCCGCCTCGTCCAGACTCATCGTGCCTCCGGTCCGCCGCTCCGACTCGATCATCCGCACCCTCCTCGCGTCCGCCACGTCCTACCCACGAACACCGGCGGCAATCGCCCGGCTCAGCGTCTCCACCGCCGCCCGCAGCCGAGTCTCACCGACCCGTCCGTAACCGAGGACGAGGGCGGGCGGCGCGGGCCGGGACCACATCGGGGCGGCCCCCTCCAGCACCACGCCGGAGCGCGCCGCCTCCGCCACCACCCGGGCCTCGTCACAGTCCGTAGGCAACTCAACATACAGGTGCAATCCCGCCGCGACACCCTGGACGCGGACATCGGGCAGCAGCTCCGCGAGCGCGGCGACCAGCGCGTCGCGCCGCGACCGGTACAGCCGCCGCATCGCCCGCAGATGCCGGTCGTACGCGCCCGAGGCCAGCAGGTGCGCCAGCGCGTACTGCTCGATGACGGGGCCGCCGATGTCGGTGTTGACCCGGTGCTCGCGCAGCGGCCCGAGCAGCGCGTCCGGAACGACCGCCCAGCCCAGCCGCAGCGCCGGGGCCAGCGACTTGCTCACCGATCCGGCCAGCACCACCCGATCGGGATCGAAGCCCTGCAGACAGCCCACCGGATCCCGGTCGTAGCGGAACTCGGCGTCGTAGTCGTCCTCGATCACCACCCCGTCGACCGCCCGCGCCCACGCGACCAGCTCGGCCCGGCGGCCCGGGGCCAACACCACGCCGGTCGGGTACTGGTGCGCCGAGGTGACCAGCACGGCGCGGGCCCCGGAGGCCGCCAGCGCCGCGACGTCGAGGCCGTCCGCGTCGACCGGCACCCGCACGATCCGCACCCCGGCGGCCGCCAGCATGGGGAGCTGCCGGTCGCTGGCCGGGTCCTCCACCGCCAGGGTCGTGTGCCCTTGCGCCACCAGCACCTGAACGACCGAGGACAGGACGTGCGCGACCCCGTTCATGACGATGATCCGGTCGGGGGCGGCATGGGCGGCGCGGACCCGACCGAGGTAGCCGGCCAGCTCGACGCGCAGCTCCGGGACGCCCCCCGACTCGGGATAGGACAGCGCGTCGTTGGGGATCGTCCGCAGCGCCGTGCGGACCGCCGCCGCCCAGCGGTCCCGGGGGAACGCGCCCAGGTCGGGCCCCGGCCGCAGGTCGCACGGGCTCGCCCCGGCGGCCACCGCCGACGCCGGCTGCTCGTGCGGCGCGACGGCCGGCGGCGGCACCGGATCGAGGCGCACGGTGCGGGCGACCCGCGTGCCGTCGCCGTTCCGGGCGGTCAGGAAGCCCTCGGCGATGAGCTGCTCGTACGCGGTGACCGCCACCCCGCGCGAGACCGCCAGATCGCGGGCGAGGTCGCGGCTGGAGGGCAGCCGGGTCCCGGCGGCCAGCCGGCCCTCGCGGATCGCGGTGCGCAGCCCCGCGGCGATCTGCGCCGACAGCCGGCCCGCCGCCCGATCCAGCGGCACGTGGAGATCGGTCACCGTGGTCCACTCTCTCGGAGGTCGATTGGTCCTGTTGATAAGACCAAACGACTCCTAGCGTGACATGTCATGATCTCCTCCACCAACCCGCGCGGCGCCCTCGGGGCCGCCGCGGCCATGGCCCTCGTCGGGACGCTGACCGCGGTGTCGGCCACCCTCGACGGCTATCCGATCTTCGGGGGGCAGGCGCTGCGGTACACGCTCGCCGCCGCTCTGCTGCTGGCGGTGGTCCGCCGGATCGACCGTCGGGCGGGCCGACCGGGACCGCGGCCGACCGGGCGGGAGTGGGGCCTGCTGGTCGCGCTGGCGGCCACCGGTCTCGTGACGTTCAACGTCTGCGTGGTGGCGGCCACCGAGCACATCGGCCCGGCCACCGTCGGCACGGTGATCGCCACCGTCCCGATCCTGCTGGCCGTGGCCGGGCCGCTGCAGCAGCGCCGCCGCCCCAGGCCGGCGATCGTGGCGTCGGCCGTGGTGGTGGCCGTCGGGGCGGGGCTGGCGACCGGCCTGGGCGGCGCGAACGCGACCGGGCTGCTGCTGGCGCTGGGCGCGCTGGGCGGAGAGGTGTGCTTCACGCTGCTGGCGGTCCCTCTGCTGCCCCGACTGGGGGCCTTCCGGGTGTCGGCGTACTCCGCCGGGCTCGCCGTACCGATGCTGGTCGTCGTCGGCCTGCTGGTGGACGGCCGGGGCCTCGTGCGGACGCCGACCGCCGGGGAGGCCGCCGCGCTCTTCTACCTGGCCGCGATCGTGACCACCGTGGCGTTCTTCCTCTGGTACGACGCGCTGGGCAGGCTGGGCGCGGACCGGGCGGGGCTCTTCGCGGGCCTCCTGCCGATCAGCGCGGTCGTCACGTCGATGGCGCTGGGTCTGGGACGCCCGGGCGCGGCCGAACTCGCCGGGGCCGTGCTGGTCGCCGCCGGAGTGGCGGCGGGCCTGCGACCGACACGGGCCCCCGCCCCGCCCCCGCCTGGGCGCGTCGTAATATCAGATTCTCGGCCATGAAGGGCCGAGCTTGCAGCCAGGGCCCGACCGGCTGTCGGGTCACCCGCCGCGTCCAGCCCTCTAACGGAGGGCAGGGGCGGATGACTGCCGCCCCGCGTCCCACACAACGATGCCCAGGCGGGCGATGTTGCGAGAAGCGTTGTGGTCCGCGTGCGCAACGACGCCGCAGCCCCGACACATGAACACTGCCTGCTCGACCCGGTTGGCCCGCTCACGGTGTCCGCAGTCGGCGCACGTCCGGGACGTGTGGGCCGGGTTCACCAACACCACCGGCACACCCGCCCGCCGGGCTTTGTAGGCGATGAAGGCCCCGAGTTGGTGGAACGCCCACGAATGGAACGCGGCCCGTTGGGGCCTGCGGTGCCGTACCCGGTCCCGGATGCCCGTGAGGTCCTCCAGGGCGATCCCGTATCCGGTGCGTTCGGCCTCGGCCACGATCCGTTTCGACACCCGATGATTGACATCACGCGCCCGCCGCTGCTCCCTACGGCGCTGCCGCTTCAACACCCGCTTGGCGGACTTGGTGCCCTTGGCCTGGAGCTTGGTGCGCAGGTCCCGCATCCTCTGGCGGTGCCGATTCAACCCACGCCCCGCCGCCCGATAGCCGGTGGAGGTGGTGGCGATGTCGGCGACGCCCAGGTCCACCCCGATGAAACCGCCGGGTTCCTCGTTCAACGGCTCCTCGGGCGCCTCGACCGTGACCAGTAGCAGCCACGCGCCGTCCCGGTGCAGCAAGTCCGACTCGCCGCGCGGGCACTCGGCGATCGTCTTGCGCGCCGAGGTCGAGCAGGCGAACGGCACGTTCTTCAACCTGCCGTTGACGGTCCAGATCGAGACGGTGCCCGCGCCCAGCGCGAACCCCACCCCCGTCGCGTACGAGGGATGCGATTCCGCCCAGGCCTCGGGGGCCCCCGGTTCCCCGCTGGAAATATGCTGAGGGACGGCCCCTGCCCCTGGCGTGATACGAGGAACCCGACGATGGCTGAGTTCTCCTACACCGACCTGATGCCGACCGGACCGGACGAGACCGAGTACCGGTTGCTGACCACGGACGGCGTCTCCACCTTCGAGGCGGGGGGCCGGACGTTCCTGCAGGTCGAGCCGGAGGTGCTGCGCCTGCTGACGGAGACCGCCGTCCACGACATCTCGCACCTGCTGCGCCCCGCCCACCTGCGACAGCTCCGCCGCATCCTGGACGACCCCGAGGCGTCGGCCAACGACCGGTTCGTGGCCCTGGACCTGCTGAAGAACGCCAACATCGCCGCCGCCGGCGTCCTGCCCATGTGCCAGGACACCGGCACGGCGATCATCATGGGCAAGCGCGGCCAGCACGTGCTCACCGACGGCCGCGACGAGGAGCACCTGTCGCGCGGGGTCTACGACGCGTACACGAGGCTCAACCTGCGCTACTCCCAGCTCGCGCCGCTGAGCATGTGGGAGGAGAAGAACACCGGCAGCAACCTGCCCGCGCAGATCGAGCTGTACGCGACCGGGGGCGACGCCTACAAGTTCCTCTTCATGGCCAAGGGCGGCGGCAGCGCCAACAAGTCGTTCCTCTACCAGGAGACGAAGGCGGTGCTGAACCCGAAGCGGATGATGACCTTCCTCGAGGAGAAGATCCGCTCCCTGGGCACCGCCGCCTGTCCGCCGTACCACCTGGCCGTCGTGGTGGGCGGCACCAGCGCCGAGTACGCGCTCAAGACCGCCAAGTACGCCTCCGCTCACTACCTCGACGGGCTGCCCACCTCGGGCACGACCTCGGGCCATGGGTTCCGCGACCTGGAGCTGGAGCAGCAGGTGTTCGAGCTGACGCAGCGCCTGGGCATCGGCGCGCAGTTCGGCGGCAAGTACTTCTGCCACGACGTGCGCGTGGTGCGGCTCCCCCGGCACGGCGCGTCCTGCCCGGTCGCCATCGCGGTCTCGTGCAGCGCCGACCGGCAGGCCACCGCCAAGATCACCGCCGAGGGCGTGTTCCTGGAGCGGTTGGAGTCCGACCCGGCCCGCTACCTGCCCGAGACCACCGAGGACCAGCTCGAGGGCGAGGTCGTCCGGATCGACCTGAACCGGCCGATGGACGAGATCCGCGCCGAGCTGACCCGGTACCCGGTGAAGACCCGGCTGTCGCTGACCGGTCCGCTGGTGGTGGCCCGCGACATCGCGCACGCCAAGATCAAGGAGCTGCTCGACGCGGGGCGGCCTATGCCGCAGTACCTGCGCGACCACGCCGTCTACTACGCCGGGCCCGCCAAGACCCCGGAGGGCTACGCCAGCGGCTCGTTCGGGCCGACCACCGCAGGGCGGATGGACTCCTACGTCGAGCAGTTCCAGGCCGCCGGCGGGTCGTTCGTGATGCTCGCCAAGGGAAACCGCTCCCAGCAGGTCACCGACGCGTGCAAGGCGCACGGCGGCTTCTACCTGGGCTCCATCGGCGGCCCGGCCGCCCGGCTCGCCCAGGACTGCATCAAGAAGGTCGAGGTCCTGGAGTACCCGGAGCTGGGCATGGAGGCGGTCTGGCGGATCGAGGTCGAGGACTTCCCGGCGTTCGTCGTGGTGGACGACAAGGGCAACGACTTCTTCGCCGACACGACGGGCCCGCTGCTGAGCATCGGGCGCCGCTGACCCGTCAGTGGGGCGGCCGGCGCTCGCGGCCGCGTCGCTTCTCCTTGGAGGCCCCGCCGGGCTTGTGCGGGGGCTTCCGCGTGGCCTTGGGCCCGGTGGCCCGGGGGCTGGTCAGGGGCGACGCCCCGGGCGTCGGCGTGGCCGACCCCGAGGCGGCGGGCCGCTGCGGGACGGGCACCGCCGTCGTCACCGTGACCTCGATGCGGCGCGGGGCCTCGTTCTCCGTGCCGCCCCCGAGGTACACGCCCGCGAACGCGCCCGCGCCCAGCGACACCGCCGCCGTGACCCAGCCCGTCATCAGCCGGGAACGGCGACGCCGCATCCGTCGGGGCGGCGGGGGCGGCACGACCCCCGCGTCGGTGGGCGGCTCGGGCGGCGTCCACAGCTCGGCGACGGCCAGCGCCGCCGTCGGCTCCGCGCGGGGCTCCAGGAGGGTGCTGAGGAGGTCTTCGGCGTCGGGGCGCAGCGCGGGCTCCTTGGCGAGCGCGGCCTCGGCCAGGCCCCGCAGCGGCTCCCCCATCCCGGCCAGGTCCGGCGGCAGGGCGAGGATCCGCTGGGCGAGCTGCCGGCCGTCGCCCTCCCCGAACGGGTGCCGTCCGGTCGACGCGTACGCCACCAGCAGACCCCAGCCGAACACGTCGCACGCGGCGTCCGAGGGGCCTCCGGTGAGCCGTTCGGGGGCGATCCAGCCGGGGCTGCCCATCACCACCCCGGCCTGCGTCTCCCCGCCGGAACCGTCCAGGGGGTGCGCGATGCCGAAGTCGATGACGCGGGGCCCGTCGCGGGCCAGCAGGACGTTCGACGGCTTGATGTCGCGATGCGCCACCCCGGCCCCGTGGATGGCCACCAGCGCGTCGGCGACCCCGATGGCGACCGCATGCCGGGCCTCCGGGGACAGCGGCCCCTCCTCCTCCACGACCTGCGACAGCGGAGGGCCCGGGATGAACTCGGTGACCAGGAAGGGACGCGTGCGGTCGCTGCCGTCCTCGACGACGCGGGCGATGCAGCACGAGCCGATCCTCCCCGCGTAACCGGCCTCGTCGCGAAAACGGCGGCGGGCCTCGGGGTCGATCGAATGGGAGGCGTGCAATGTCTTGACCGCCACCAACCGGTCGTCGTCCCCGGCCGTGCCGAGATAGACCAGGCCCATTCCGCCGGTCCCCAGCCGCCCCAGCAACCGGTAGCGCCCGACCTCCTCCGGGTCCCCGGGCATCAGGGGCAGGACGCCGGACGGCAACGGGCGCAACGGTGGCTGCAACGGCTGTCCTCTTCCGAATCGACGTCGGGGCCGGCGCCGGTTCCGGTCCCCGTTCCGCGCGACCGTTCCTTCCCAGAACCACACGACCGATGCGGGCCGTGCTCCAAGAACAACTGTTTCCCCAAACGTCGGGCGAACCGGCCGGTGACAAGGTGGTCATTCCGGTATCTTTCTCGCCATGTCTCAGTCAGGGCGCCTCGTGCTGGCGACGCGCTATCGGCTGATCTCCGAAATCGGCCAGGGCGCCAACGGAACGGTGTGGCGGGGTCACGACGACCTGCTCGACCGGGCCGTGGCGATCAAGGAGCTGAGGCTGCCCGGGGACCTCGGCGAAGAGGACCGGGTGGTCTTCTACCGCCGTACGCTGCGCGAGGCGCGCGCTCCGGCCCAGTTGCGCACCCCGTCGATCGTCGAGGTCTACGACGTGGTGATCGAACAGGGTCGCCCGTGGATCGTGATGGAGCTGATCGAGGCGCCCAACCTGGAACAGCTCATCGAACGGGACGGGCCGCTCCCGCCGGCCCGGGTCGCGCACATCGGCCGGCAACTCCTCGACGCGCTGGCGGTGGCGCACCGGTCGGGCATCATCCACCGCGACCTCAAGCCCAGCAACGTGCTGCTGGACGGCGACCGCGTGGTGCTGACCGACTTCGGGCTCGCGTTCTCCCCGGGGGCGGCCAGCCTGACCAAGTCGGGGCACTTCATGGGCTCCCCCGCGTACGTGGCGCCCGAGGTCGCCGCGGGCGACCGGGCCACCCCGCAGTCGGACCTCTGGTCGCTGGGCGCCACCCTGTACGCGGCGCTGGAGGGACGCCCCCCGTTCGACCGCGGCAACGTGATGGCCACGCTCAGCGCGCTGGCCAACGAGGATCCCGCCACGCCGCAGAACGCCGGCCCGCTGGCCCCGGTGGTCTCCGGCCTGCTGCAGAAGAACCCGCTGCGCCGGCTCACCCACGCCCGTGCCGTCGACCGCCTCGAACGGGCCATGTCCGCGCCCCGGGCCGCCCGCCGCCAGGCCACCCCCCGCCACCGGCTCACCGTGGTGGTGGCGCTCATCGGGGCCACCGTCGCGGCCTGCGGCATCGGCGTCGGCGCGCTCCTGGTCGGGATGATGCGGGAGGGCCCGGACGAGTCCACCCCGCCGACCCCGCAGAGCACCGCGCGCGGCGGCGCCGCTCCTCCGGCGGCCGGCACCAACCCGCTGGTCGTCCGGGCCGTCGGGGACACCTGCCGGATCTTCGTCACCGAGGCCGGATCGCTGAACTTCGAGTTCCGGGGCCTGTTGGCGCGCGGCGACGAGCGGGTGTTCGACAAGCCCCGGCTGTCGGCGGTCATCTACGACACCGCCGCCTGCGAGGTCTGGGTCAAGGGCAGCAGGCAGCCGCTCGGCGCGCCCGGCACCCGCAAGGACTACCTCATCGACAAACGGGCCGGGTGATCTCCGCCTCGCGTTCCCGGCTCCGGGAATGCCGGGCCCGGCCCTCGGGCTGCATCACCACGGATGGGTAGGTCGCTTCCGGAGGTGTCGATGATGACCGAGCAGGACTATCGGGTCGAACGTGACTCCATGGGCGAGGTGCGGGTCCCCGCCGAGGCGCGATGGCGGGCCCAGACGCAGCGGGCGGTGCAGAACTTCCCGATCTCGGGACGTCCGATCGAGCCCGCGCAGATCGCCGCGCTGGGCCGGATCAAGGCCGCCGCCGCCAGGGTGAACGCCTCTCTCGGCGTGCTGGAGGAGGATCTGGCCGGCGCGGTCGAGGCGGCGGCGCGGGAGGTCGCCGACGGCCGCTGGGACGCGCACTTCCCCATCGACGTGTTCCAGACCGGCTCGGGCACCTCGTCCAACATGAACGCCAACGAGGTCATCGCGACCCTGGCGACCGAACGGCTGGGCCGCCCGGTGCATCCGAACGACCATGTGAACGCCTCGCAGTCGTCCAACGACGTGTTCCCCTCCTCGATCCACATCGCGGCCACCGAGGGCGTCGTCACCGAGCTGATCCCGGCGCTGCGGCACCTGGCCGCCGCGCTGGAACGCAAGTCGGAGGAGTTCCGCGACGTCGTGAAGGCCGGACGGACGCACCTGATGGACGCCACCCCCGTCACGCTGGGGCAGGAGTTCGGCGGCTACGCGGCCCAGGTCCGGTACGGGGTGGAGCGGCTGGAGGCGGTGCTCCCCCGGCTCGCCGAGCTGCCGCTGGGCGGCACGGCGGTCGGCACCGGCATCAACACCCCGCCGGGCTTCGCCGCCCGGGTGATCGCGGAGATCGCGCGGGAGACGGGTCTACCGCTGACCGAGGCCCGCGACCACTTCGAGGCGCAGGGCGCGCGGGACGGGCTGGTCGAGGCCAGCGGGGCGCTGCGGACCATCGCGGTCGGCCTCAACAAGATCGCCAACGACCTGCGCTGGATGGGCTCCGGGCCGACCGCCGGGCTGGCCGAGATCCGGCTGCCGGACCTACAGCCCGGCTCGTCCATCATGCCGGGCAAGGTCAACCCGGTGATCTGCGAGGCGGTGATCCAGGTGGCCGCCCAGGTGATCGGGAACGACGCGGCGGTCGCGTTCGGCGGCGCGGCGGGCAACTTCGAGCTCAACGTGATGCTGCCGATGCTGGCCCGCAACGTCCTGGAGTCGATCCGGCTGCTGGCCGCCTCCTCCCGGCTGCTCGCCGACCGGTGCGTGGACGGGATCGAGGCCGACGTGGAGCGCCTGCGCGCCTACGCGGAGTCCTCACCGTCGATCGTCACGCCGCTGAACCGGTACCTCGGCTACGAGGAGGCCGCGGCGATCGCCAAACAGGCCCTGCGGGAACGCAAGACCATTCGTCAAGTGGTGCTGGAACGCGGTCACGTGGAACGCGGAACGCTCACCCTCCAACAACTCGACACCGCTCTCGACGTGCTCGCGATGACCGGTCGCTGAATTGCGTTCGGACGCCATTCCGCGGCGTTTTCGGCGGCCGTTCCTTGATCAATACCAGCGGTGTTCGCGCCAGAACGCCCAGGCCCGACACGGGGTGCGGTAACGGCTCTTGACATAGCGCAGTCCCCAGCGGATCTGGGTGCGCGGATTGGTCCGCCAGTCGTTCCCGGAGCGGGCCATCTTACCCGCCGGGAGCGCCTGCGGGATGCCGTACGCGCCGGAGCGCGGGTTGCGGGCGCGGTGGTTCCAGCCGCTCTCGCTGGTCCACAGCCGGTCCAGGCAGCGGTACTGCCGGCCGCCGGCCCAGTGCCGCCGCACGAGTTTGCGGGCGATCTTCTTGTTGCGCTGGGCCCGCATGACGTGATGTCGATGCCGCTTGTACACCGCCGCCTTCGCGACCGGCCGCCGTTCCGAGTCGGTCGGAAGCGGGGCGGCGGCGGCAGCGGTTCCCGGCACCGCCACCGCCAGTGCCACCATGATGATCGCGGTGCCGGATCGCTGTTTTCGCGGTCCCGATTCAGCTTGGATTCGATGTCTGCGCACAGTTGTCAGCGTGCGACGAAACGGCAGCCTTAATGCGTGGCTCCCGGCACTCTCTGCCGCCCCTTTGCCGACTCATCGGCTCCGCCATGCGCGTGCCGGGCGAGACGTGCGGAAAGTCCGCCATGCCCTCTTCGGATCAGTACCAGCCGCGGCTCTGGGAATGCGACCAGGCACCGCACGGCGTTCCATAGCGGCCCTTGATGTAGCCGAGGCCCCACTTGATCTGGGTGGCCGGGTTGGTCCGCCAGTCGGACCCGGCGCTGGCCATCTTGCTGCCGGGCAGCGCCTGCGGGATGCCGTACGCACCGGAGGACGGGTTCGCGGCGGTGTGCCGCCAGCCGCTCTCCTTGTTCCACAGCTTGACCAGACAGCCGAACTGCGTGTCCGGGTCGAACCCGTACGAGGGCAGCATCCCCTTGGCGATCCGCTGCGCCTCCCCGGCGGGCACCGGGTTGCCGGCGTAGCCCCCTCCGGTGGACGACGCCTTCGGCGTGGGCGTGTGCCCCTTGGCCTCGAGGTCCAGCGGCCGCCCGGCGTCCTTGCGCGCCGCCTGCGACGCCCGGTCCAACATGAGCCGCCGCCGCTGCTCCTCCACCACCTTGGGATCCGGCGGCTTGGGCGCATCGGCCACGGGCGCCGACTTCACCGTCGCCGTGTCCCCACCGTCGAACGCGAAGGCCGCCACCGCACCGACCCCGACGAGCACCACCGCGGCACCGGCCACGGCCGCGATCCGCACGGGCAGCCGCCCGCCGGACCCGCCCGCAGCCCTGCGCCCGCGCCGCCCCCCGTCCCGCGCACCCTGGGCGTCGCTCCCGGACCCACCCGGCCCCCGAAGCTCCCCGCCCTCCTCCACCCGGAACGGCACCCCCGTCCCGAACGAGGCCTCACCTTCCCGCCCCACCGGCGCCTCACCACCACCGGCACCGAACGAGGCGACCTCACCCCCGCGACCCGCACCGAAGGCGGAGGACTCACCACCCCGACCCGAGCCGTACAGCGAGGGATCGCCGTGCTGACCGTCACCAGAACGCGACTCGTCATTACCCGCACCACCGAACGGCGCGGACCCACCACCATGACCCATGTCGAAGCGCGGCTCATCGCGACCGGCGCCGCCGAAGGACGAAGGCTGACCATCCCGGCCCGACTCGAACGCCGCAGCCCCGCCGCCATGGCCCGCACCGAAGGGGGGCTCGGGTTGGCCGGGGCCGCTGAAGGGAGAGGGCTCGCCGCTCAGGCTCGAGTCGTACAGGGAGGGATCGGTGTCCCGGCCCGCGCCGAAGCGCGACTCGTCATTGCCCGCACTACCGAACGGTGCGGGCTCGCTGCCGTGGTCTGTGCCGAAGCGGGGCTCGTGCCCGCCGGGGTTGCCGAAGGGGGAGGGCTCGCCGCTCGGGCTCGCGTTGTACAGCGAGGGGTCGGTGTCCTGGCCCGTGCCGAAGGGGGGCTCGTTGTGGCGGCCCGCGTCGAAGGGCGGGGGCTCGGTGCCGTGGTCCGTGCCGAAGGAGAAGGCCTCGCCGCCCGGGGTGAAGGGGGGCGCCTCGCCCGGGGCGAACGATGGGGGTTCGCCTGCGGGGTGGGAGCCGAAGGAGGGGGGCTCGGCGTCCTGGGGCGCGCCGTAGGACGGGGCCTCGAGGTGTCGGTCGGGGAGGCCGAAGGGGGGAGGGGGCTCGATGCCCTGGGCCGGGTCGAAGGGCGGAGGGGCCGGGGCTCCGGCGACCCTGATGTCCTCTGGGGAGCCCGCGGGGCCGAAGGGTTCGGGCGATCCGTGCTGCGGCTCGGACGGGCCCGCGTGGGGGTGACGGTCCTCGCTGTGGTCGTCTCGCCCAGGGAACCCCGGTCGGTCTCCGTTCAAGGGGGCCCTTCCGACGGTCGCACGTGCATGGGCGCTCGTGCGACGGCGTTCACCTCCCGGCCGGTGGACCGCCGACGTAGGGGCGGCGCCGGACCTGAGCGGCGGCCGGATCGGCGGTTCCACGGGGGGCCACCGATCGCGCGCACCGCTCGGAGGTGCTTACGGCTGCACACAATGCCCGAGGTCAGGGGGTGCTTCGCAACCAAAACGAGACAAGTGCCCCGGGTGGGGCATGTGTCAACTCGCGACAGATCGCGGTAAAACCACACCTGGAGCAGGCATTCCGTCGGATTACGCCAGACCATGTGAGCTTCATCACATTATGGCGCACCGAGGTCGGCGCATCACGGTATGCCACGTCATGCGCCCTTGTGCACACCGGAAGGGACCGTCCCGCGACCGGTCGGGGCACCGGTCGCGGACGGGGTCGGCCGAGGGCGGGATCAGGCCCCGATGTCGCCCAGCATGTCGGTCACCAGCGCGGCGATCGGGGACCGTTCCGAACGGGTGAGGGTGACGTGCGCGAACAGCGGATGGCCCTTGAGCTTCTCCACCACCGCCGCGACGCCGTCGTGCCGGCCCACCCGGAGGTTGTCGCGCTGCGCGACGTCGTGGGTGAGGACCACGCGCGAGCCCGCGCCGATCCGGGACAGCACCGTCAGCAGCACCCCGCGTTCGAGCGACTGCGCCTCGTCCACGATGACGAACGCGTCGTGCAGGGAACGGCCGCGGATGTGGGTGAGGGGCAGGACCTCGAGCATGTCACGGTCCAACACCTCCTCGATGACCTCCGGCGTGGTCACCGCCGAGAGCGTGTCGTACACCGCCTGGGCCCACGGCGACATCTTCTCGTTCTCTGACCCGGGCAGGTAGCCGAGCTCCTGACCGCCGACCGCGTACAGCGGCCGGAACACCACGACCTTGCGGTGACGACGGCGTTCGAGCACGGCGTCCAGGCCCGCGCACAGCGCCAGCGCCGACTTGCCGGTGCCGGCCCGGCCGCCCAGCGACACGATGCCGACGTCCTCGTCCATCAGCAGGTCCAGCGCGACCCGCTGCTCGGCGGAACGGCCGCGCAGCCCGAACGCCTCGCGGTCGCCGCGCACCAGCCGCACCGACTTGTCGGGCAGCACCCGGGCCAGGGCCGAGCCGCGCTCCGACAGGAGCCGCAGACCGGTGTGGCACGGCAGCTCGCGGGCCGCCTCCAGGTCCAGGGTGCCGGAGTCGTACAGCTCCTCCAACTGGCCGGCGGGCACCTCCAGCTCCCGCATCCCGGTCCAGCCGGACTCCACCACCGCCATCTCGGCCCGGTACTCCTCGGCGGCCAGGCCCACCGCCGACGCCTTCACCCGCAGCGGCAGGTCCTTGGAGACCAGCACCACGTCCCTGCCCTCGTGCGACAGCCACCCGGCCACCGAGAGGATGCGGGTGTCGTTGTCACCGAGCCGGAACCCGTCGGGCAGGATCCCGGGGTCCGCGTGGTTGAGCTCCACGCGCAGCGAGCCGCCCAGGTCGCCGAGCGGGATGGCCTCGTCCAGCCGGCCGTGCTCCAGTCGCAGATCGTCCAGCATGCGCAGCGCCTGCCGGGCGAAGTAGCCCAGCTCGGGGTGGTGGCGCTTGGCCTCGAGTTCGGTGATGACGACGATGGGGAGGACGACCTCGTGCTCGGCGAACCGGGTCATCGCCCCCGGGTCGGCGAGCAGGACACTGGTGTCGAGGACGTAGGTGCGCCGCTCCGGCTGCTGACGGTCGCGGCGCGAGGAGGATGTGGCCACTCGGTCTCCTTCGGGTCCCGCGGCCGGGTCGCAGCCCCGCGCGCGGACGCCCATTCATGTGGTCCGGAGGGTTGTTTCCGGATCGGCGGAGCGCCCCGGCCCGGTCGTGCGACCCGCGGGGTCCACGACGGGGAGGGCGCCCCGCCGAACCACGTGTCAGGAACCGAAGCGCCGGTGCCGCGCGGCGTAGGAGCGGAGCGCCCGGAGGAAGTCGACCTTGCGGAAGTCCGGCCAGTGGACCTCGCAGAAGTGGAACTCCGAGTGGGCGCTCTGCCAGAGCATGAAGCCGGAGAGGCGTTGCTCTCCCGACGTCCGGATGACCAGATCGGGGTCGGGCTGGCCGCGCGTGTAGAGATGCTCGGCGATGTGCTCCACGTCGAGGACCTCGGCGAGCTCCTCGATGCTGGTGCCCTTGCCCGCCTGCTCGAGGAGCAGTGAGCGCACCGCATCAGCGATCTCACGCCTACCTCCATACCCAACGGCGACGTTCACAATCAGCCCAGGGCGGTCGGATGTGGTCTCCTCGGCGTCTTTGAGGACGCGAGCGGTCGAGTCGGGCAGCAGGTCCATGGCCCCGACGGCCTTGACGTGCCAGCCGTCGCGGGCGAGCTTGGAGACGGTGTCCTCGATGATGTCCAGCAGCGGGTCGAGCTCCTTGGCGGGCCGGTTGAGGTTGTCGGTGGACAGCATCCACAGCGTGACCAGCTCGACCCCGGCCTCGGTGCACCAGTGCAGCAGCTCGGTGATCTTGTCGGCGCCGCGCTGGTGGCCGGTGTTGACGTCGGCCAGCCCCATGGAACGGGCCCAGCGGCGGTTGCCGTCCAGGATCACGCCGACATGACGCGGGACCTCGTCGGTGGGCAGCGACGCCTCGACCCGGTGCTCGTACATCCGGTAGATGGACTCGCGCAGCGCCCCGTACACCCCGCTGCGCCTGATCGCCGCGGTCAGCCGTTCCCGCCGAACCGTCATGGGCTCTTCCTCCCGCGCGCGTCCACCCGTCGGACGACGCTCAATTATGGCCCGTATCGCCGTGTGTGAGGCCCGTCTACGACATTCCGTCCGGCTCGCCCGGTTTCGTGTTCACCCGGCGTTCAGTATGTGTAGACGCGGCACGCGCCCGGTCGGTTTGCCGGTGCGGCCGTCGGACGGCGGCGGGCGGCGGCGCGAGGTCGGGGCAGGGGCCGGCCTGGCGCTCGGTCTCGGCGAGCAGCGTGGTCAGGAACCGGGAGAGTTCGGCGGACGTGAGCACCGCGCGCACACCCCGGCCGCCCGCCCCCCACGCCTCGATCACGGCACGGCGGGCCACCCGCCATCTCCCCTGGGCCGAGGCGCGTGCGGCAGGAAAGGCGTCGGGCTGCGCGTCGGGTCCCGGGAGCCACACCGAGGAGGTGCGGACGGAGCAGCGCAGCTCGCCCGTGCTGGTCACGTCCACCCGGTCGCGGTAGCGGAGGGCGAACAGCTCCGGGTCGGGCGAGGGCGGTCCGGCCGCGCCCGCGCACCGGCAGTGCGCACGCCCGGCGGTACGGGGGACGACGGGGTGGGACGGGGGGAAACGGTCGTCCGGATCCGGCCACTGCAGCGCCTCCGGCGAGTCGTCCGCGCGCGCCGCCGCGAGCCGTTCGGCCAGCGCCGCCAGCAGGTAGCCGCACCGCTGGCCGACCACGCCGAACGGCCGGCCGTCCCGGTGCAGCTCCAGCGTGACCTCGTACGGAGTCCCACCGCGGTCACGCTCGGCCACCGGGATCACCGCCAGCGACGATCCGTCCGTGCAGCGCAGGCACCCCACACCGGTACGGTAGGCCGCCCCGTCGCCATGATCACACCCGTGTTGCGCCGGGTTCGCGTAATGGATGCCCCAATCACCGGAGCGGCGGACCCGGGGCGGCTCAGACCTTGGGGCCGGCGGCGCGGGCTCGTTCGACGTGCTGCAGGGCGTCGCGGAGCTCGGCGAGCCATTCGTCGGCGTTGCGCCCCACGAGGCGCACGCACCACGCGAGGGCGTCGCTGCGGCTGCGGGCCACGCCCGCGTCGACCAGGGTGTCGAGCACGCGGCGCTCGGGCTGGCGCAGCCGGGTCATCACGGGGACCGACAGGCTGGTGAACATCTCCCGCTGGTCGCCGCAGGCGGCTCCCCAGGAGACCTTGTGGCCGAAGCGGTGTTCGGCCTCGCGGGCGATGGCGACGCGGCGGTCGCGGGTCTCCTCGCGGTGGCGCTGGATGTGCCCGGCCAGCACGGCGGCGCGCTCGACGTCGGAGACGTCCTCGGCGAGCCGGGGCGGGGCCAGGGTGCCGACCACCGTGACCTCCTCACGGTCGACGACCACCTCGGGCGGGCCCTCGAACCAGTCCTGCGGCAGCCGTCCGGTGAACCAGCCCCGCAGCTTCTCCGCCGCTTCAGTTGTATTCATGTAATCAATATTACTGCGATAGCCGAGGGCGGAACAGCACGAAGGCACGTCCGTTCACGGGGGGCGTAATCGCCCCGGGATCGCCCGGGATCAGAGGCCGGAGTCGGCCAGGCGGGCGCCCATCTGCGGGTTGACGCGGACGGCGCCCTTCATGTTGTTGGTGTAGACGTCCTGCACCTGCACGACGGTGCCCCGGCGGGGGGCGGCGAGCATCTTGCCCTCGCCCAGGTAGAGGGCGATGTGGGAGATGTAGCCGGGGGCGGTCGGGTCGTTGGCCCAGATGAGCATGTCGCCGGGACGGGCCTTGCTGTACGGGAGCACCCAGCCGGCACGGGCCTGGTCGGCGGCGACGCGGGGCAGCTTGATGCCGGCCCGGGCGAAGGCGTACTGCATGAGGCCGGAGCAGTCGTAGCCGCCCTCGGACTCGGACTCGCCGCCCCAGACGTAGGGCCAGCCGAGACGGGTGTGGGCCGCCCTGATGACCGTCTGAACCTGGAGCGCGTTCATCACCTGGCCGCGGGCCTTGGGCAGGCTCCCGCCGGGGGCCGGGACGTCGATCTCCGGGTTGACCTCGACGGTCTTGGTGCCCTTGGGGAGCAGCTTGCGCAGGGCCTTCGCGAGCTTCTTGCGGTCGGTCTTGGACTCGGCGCTGATCAGCACCGCGTTGCCGGCGGGGACGCCCAGGGAGCGGGCGGCCGTCCGGGAGATCACGGCGTCGACGTCGCCGAGGCCCATGGTCGCGTAGGCGCCGACCCGCATCCGGGACTGCCGCTGCTGCCCGCCGACGGGGATCTGGGTGCCGAGTCGGACGCCGCCGTCGTTGCCCATGGTGAAGGAGATGGCGATGTCGCCGCCCGCGATGTTGCGCCACAGGTCGTCGGACTGGGCGGTGGGCTTCGGCGTGAACGCGCGGAAGGTGGAGGGATCGACGCCGAGGAGACCGACGCGCTTGTTGCCCACCATCGCCTGCGCCGCGTCCATGACCTCGACGCGGTCGACGCCCTTGAGCCCGCGGACGCGCTCGACGACGTCGGACGGCAGCGAGCCCGTGGCGGCGGCCATGAGGTGCGGGGTCGCCCGGTCGCCGAGCGGGGCGACCGCGGTGGGCGAGACGTACGAGCCCGAGGAGGCGGCGACGTACCGCTGGGCCCCGGCCCGGACGGGTGTCTCGTCCGGCGCCTGCCTCCAGGAGGCCACCAGGGCCCCGTTCACGGCGAGGGATGTCAGCACGCCGACGCCGATGACCGTCGGTAGAACGCGGCGGCTCGGCCTTCGCACGGCAACACTCCCTCGTCAGTGACCCCATCGGCCCGGCAGGTCCCCCGGCCGGCGCACGCGCCCGACTATCGCCCATGGATCCGACGAACGTCCAGGTACCCGGACGGTTCGCCCGCATCCTCGAGCCCGGGGCGACACTTCGTCAGGACGACGTGCGTTACCCAGTGGTAACACCAACCGGGAAAGAGATCAAGGTCACGGTCTCACCAAGTCCCCAACGAGTCCCATTAAACGAGGGTTCCCGCCACCTCACAGGGGTTTCCGCCAGACGACCGACGGCTATCGGCCGGCGAGTTCGGCGGTCAGCTCGGCCGGTGTGGTCACCGGGAGGCGGCAGGTGAAGTCACGGCAGACGTACGCCGCCGGAACGCCGCCCACCAGCCCGCGGCCGACCAGCAGGGGGACGCCCTCGGAGCCGTCGCCGGAGCCCAGGGTGATCACCGTGCCGGGGGCGACGGCCGCCAACGCGGCACCATGGAGGGCCCGGGTGCGTTCGTCGGCGGGGTCGCCCACGATGGCGATCTCCAGGGGGCCCGCGGCCAGGGCCTCCGCCACCGCCAGGCCCCATCCGGCGAAGCGCGCGTGCTGCTCCGCCAGCAGCGTGGCCGGGCCGAGCGCGGACATGGCGGCCTCGCGGTGCCGGGCCGAGCCGGTCAGCGCCGCGTACGACAGGAGCGCGCCGGCGGCGGCCGACTGGCCCGACGGCGCCGCGTTGTCGGTGGGGTCCTGCGGGCGGCGGAAGAGGCGTTCGGCGTCGTCGGCCGTGTCGTAGAAGCCGCCGTGACCGTCCTCGAAGTGGGTGAGTACCGCCTCCAGCAGCGTCCCCGCGAGGCGGACGTGGGCGGGGTCGCCGGTGACGGCGTGCAGGGCGAGGAGTCCCTCGGCGACGTCGGCGTAGTCCTCCAGGACGCCCGCGTTCGCGCCCGCCGCCCCGTCGCGGGACGTCCGGATCAGCCGGCCGTCCACCAGATGGACGTTCTCGATCAGATGGACGATCTGCCCGGCGGCCACGACCAGGTCGGGACGCCCGAGCAGCGCCCCGCAGTCGGCGAGGGCGGCGACGGCCAACCCGTTCCAGGCCGCCACCACCTTGTCGTCGCGGGCGGGCGGCACCCGTTCCTCACGGGCCGCCAGCAGTTGCGCGCGGATGCGGCGGTACCGCTCGGGGTCGGCGGGATCGGCGAGCAGTTGCAGGACCGAGCTGCCGTGCTCGAACGTCCCGGCCGCCGTCACCCGGAACATCCCCGCCGCGTCCGCGCCGTCGGCGTCCCCCAGCGCGGCGCGGAGCTCCTCCGGCGTCCACACGTAGAACCTGCCCTCGACACCCTCGCTGTCGGCGTCGAGCGCGGACGCCAGCCCGCCCTGGGACGTGCGGAGGTCGCGCAGCATCCAGTCGCAGGTCTCCAACGCGATCCGCTTGGCCAGCGGGTCCCCGGTCAAACGCCACCAGTGGGCGTAGACACGGGCGAGCAGCGCGTTGTCGTACAGCATCTTCTCGAAGTGCGGCACCACCCAGGAGTCGTCCACGGAGTAGCGCGCGAACCCCCCGCCGAGCTGGTCGTACATGCCGCCGCGCGCCATCGCCTCCAGCGTGTGCGAGGCCATCGCGAGCGACTGGCCGTCATCGGTACGGGCGTGGTGGCGCAGCAGGAACTCCAGCACCATCGACGGCGGGAACTTGGGCGCGCCCCCGAACCCCCCGCGCGCCGCGTCGTAGGAGTCGGCCAGCGAGGTCACCGCCTGCGCGAGCCGCTCCTCCGAGGGCGGCTCGGCCCCGCCCAGGGCAGAACCCCGTGAGGTCAGCGCGTCCACCACCTGCCGCCCTTGGCCCACCACCTCGTCGCGCTGCTCACGCCATGCGCGGGCGACCGCGTCCAACAGCGCCCGGAAGCGCGGACGGGGGAAGTAGGTGCCGCAGTAGAACGGCGCGCCGTCGGGCGTCATGAAGACCGTCATCGGCCAGCCGCCCTGGCCGGTCATGGCCTGGGTCGCCTCCATGTAGACGGCGTCGACGTCGGGCCGCTCCTCCCTGTCGACCTTCACGTTCACGAACAGCTCGTTCATGTGGCGCGCGGTCTCGGCGTCCTCGAAGGACTCGTGCGCCATCACGTGGCACCAGTGGCAGGCGGCGTAGCCGACGCTCAGCAGGATCGGCACGTCGCGGGTCCTGGCCTCCGCGAACGCCTCCTCGCCCCACTCCCACCAGTCCACCGGGTTGTCCGCGTGCTGGAGGAGGTACGGGCTCGTCGCGTCCTTGAGACGATTCATGGGTGCTCCCCTATCGGGCGGAAAGGTTCTTGACGGCGACGCCGATGGCCCGGTGGAACGTCGGGTAGGCGTAGATCATGTGCTGCAGGCGTTCGGTCGGGACCTCGGCGTGGACCGCCACCGACAGGGCGCCCAGCACCTCGCCCCCGGCGGGTCCGGCCGAGGTCGCGCCGATCAGGACGCCCCGGTCGGCGTCCTCGACCAGCTTGATGAAGCCGTCGTTGCCCGCCTTGTGGATCCAGCCGCGCGCCGACTCGGGGATCGGGGTGGATCCGGTGCGGACGTCGAGGCCCTGCTCGCGCGCCTGGGCCTCGGTGAGGCCCACCGCGCCCACCTCGGGGTCGGTGAACGTCACGCGGGACACCGCCCGATAGTCGGCCGCCGGGCCGCCCTCGCCGAGGATGTCCCGGACCGCGATGTCGGCCTGGTACATGGACACGTGCGTGAACGCGCCCTTGCCGGTGATGTCGCCGATCGCCCACAGGCCGTCGGCGGCCCGCATCCGCTCGTCCACCTCGATCGACCGGGCGTCCCCGTCGAGGCCGTACACGCCGACGCCGATCTCGCCGAGGCGCGTGCGGCGGCCGGTCGCGACCAGCAGCCTCTCCCCGATGATCGGCTCGCCGCCGACGTCGACGGTGAACGCGCCGTCCTCGTGGCGGACGGCGGTGGCGCGGGCCCCGGTCCGCACGGTGATGCCCTCGCGTTCGAAGACCTCGCGCAGCAGGTCGCACGCCTCGGGCTCCTCCACGGCCAGCAGCCGGTCGCGGGACTCCACGACGGTGACGCGGCTGCCGAACCGGCTGAACGCCTGCGCCATCTCGGTGCCGATCGCACCCCCGCCGAGGACCACCAGCGACGCGGGAACGGTCTCGGTCTCGACGGCCTCGCGGTTGGTCCAGAACGGGGTGCCCTCCAGGCCGTCGATCGGGGGCACGGCGGGCTCGGTGCCGGTGTTGAGGACGATGCCGCGCCGGGCCCGGAGGACCCGGTCGCCCACGGTGACCTCGCCGGGCGCGGTGATCCGCCCGTATCCGCGCACCAACCGTCCGCCCCGGTCCTCGAACCGTTCGGCGGACACCCGGTCGTCCCACGAGTCGGTGGCCTCCTCGCGGATCCGCTTGGCCACCTGGGACCAGTCGGCCGCCACGCGCGCGTCGCCCGCCATGCCGGGGATCCGACGCCCCTCGGCGAGCAGGTCGGACGCCCGGATCATCATCTTGGTGGGCACGCAGCCGTAGTACGGGCACTCGCCGCCCACCAGGCGCGCCTCGACACCGACCACGGAGAGGCCGGCCTCGGCCAGCCTGCCCGCCGCGTCCTCACCTCCGGGGCCCATCCCGACTACGACGACATCGACCTCGTGGGGCTCTCCGGCCTTGTGGGCTGCCATGTTCGGCAACCTACCCCGAGGCGCGCCCGGGTCACGGGGAGCCCTCGGGACGGGTCAGGAGCGGCGACGGGTCGGGACGGGGACGCGGTCCAGGTCACGGGCGACGACGATGTCGCCGTCGAAGACATCGGCGGCCTGTTCGGCGAAGCGCGGCACGTCCTCGGCGCGGTAGCGCTCGGAGAAGTGGGTGAGGACGAGACGGCGGACGGCCCCCTTGGCGGCGATCTCACCGGCCTGACGGGCGGTCAGGTGCGCGTAGTCGCGGGCCAGTGCGGCGTCCTCCTCGAGGAACGTCGACTCGATGATCAGCATGTCCACGCCGTCCGCCAGCTCGTGGGCCGCCGCGCAGAGCCGGGTGTCCATCACGAAGGCGAGCCGCTGGCCCGGCCGGGGGACGCTGCACTCGGCGAGCGTCACCGTGCGGCCGTCGGGGGTGGTGACCCGGCCCTCCTCCTGCAGCGTGCGGATCAGGGGTCCTCGAACGCCGTGCTCGGCGAGCCGGTCGGGCAGCATGGTGACGCCGTCGGGCTCCTCCAGCCGGTAGCCGTACGCCTCCACGGGATGGTCGAGTCGCCGGGCCGTCAGGGCGAAGGGGGCGTCGGCGGTGTCGATGTCGGCGGCGGGCCCGCTGATGGGGTGCTCGCGGATCACGTCGGTGTCCCGGAACGAGGCGGCGTGGCGGAGCCGCCGCCAGTAGTGCAGCCCGCTCTCCGGGAACACGGCCCGCACCGGATGCTCGACGCCGTCCCGGGCGATGCGCTGAATGACGCCCGGCACGCCCAGGCAGTGGTCGCCGTGGAAATGGGTGACGCAGATCCAGTCGACGTCGTGCGCGGCCACCCCGGCGCGGATCATCTGCCGCTGGATGCCCTCCCCGGGGTCGAACAGCAGGCCCCGGCCGTCCCAGCGCACCAGGTAGCCGTTGTGGTTGCGGGCCTTGGTGGGGACGGCGCTAGCCGTTCCGAGGACCAGCAGATCGCGCGTGGACATGCCCCCATTGTGGGGACGGGACAACATTCCGGTCACCACATTTCCGCCCGACGCCGTGTCGATCACCCTGTGACGTTCCAGGACACGGAGAGCAGTCGGTGCGTCAGGATGCCATCGTGCATCCCCCTCCGCCGCCGCCTCAGGGACCGAATCCCCACGGCCCTCAGCCCCCATGGCCTCCCCAGGGACCGGGCCCCTACGGTCCCCAACCCCAACCTCCTTGGCCGCCGCAGGGCCCGTACGGTCCCCAGCCCCCTTGGCAGCAGCAGGGGCCGTACGGTCCTCCGCCGTACGGGCCGCCGCAGCCTCCCTGGGGGCCGCCGCGACCGCCGACGCGGACGCAGCGGTTGTTCCGGAAGTGGAACCCGATCGCGGTGGCGCGGCGGGTGTTCCTGCCGCGGCGGCCGGATCGTGTCGAGGACCCCACGGTGCGGAAGCTGCAGGTCGCGCGGGCCTGGACGGGGATCCTGGTGGTGGTGTGGGTCGCGCTGACCTACCAACTGCTGACGCCCGAGGACGTCGCCTCCGAGCGGTTCAATCAGATCTGGTTGAACATCCTCGGGATGTGCTGCGTCTTCCCGGTGGTGATCGCCGGGTTCGTCTTCGCCGCACGGCCACCGAACCGGCGGGAGTACCTGCGGCGGCTCCGGTATCCGCTGCTCGCCCTGGGGGCGCAGTTCGGGGCGGCGTTCACGTTCGTGCTCGGGGCGGCGCCGGAGTTCCAGTGGCTGCGCGATCTGCCGGGGCCCGCCAAGCCGGCGGTCGCGTTCGCGGCGGCCTGGTTCGTGCTGCTGTGGATGGCCCCGTTCTGTCTGTACGGCATGTTCCTGTCGCTCACGCACGTCTTCCGGACCGCCGACGTCCACGAACTGGTGCCCCCGCTGCTGACCACCGTCCTGGCCTGGGTGATGGCGCTGATCGACCTGGCCACCGGGGCGTACAAGGGCGTGCCGACCGGAGTGGTCGCGCTGCTCCTGCTGGGCGCGCCGCTCTCGGTGACGGCGGTAGCCTCCTTCGAGGTCCGCCGGTTGCGCGTCCGTCACGGGATCACGCTGCGCCGCGCGCTCCTGCGTTGACGGTCCCGTGAACCGGATCCGGCGCAGGACCCAAGAGAGGGTGTGACGATACTCGAGCGGATCTCCCGGCCGGGCGCCGACGGCGGGCCGGCCGACGCGGAGCTGATCGAAAGATCGCGGCACGAACCCGAGGCGTTCGCCGCGGTCTTCGATCGGCACGCTGATCGGGTCCACCACTATCTGGCCCGCCGGGCGGGCCCGACCGAGGCCGACGACCTGCTGTCGGCCACCTTCCTGACGGCCTTCGAGCAACGCGACCGGTTCGACGCGGCGCGCAGCCCGGCCGGGGCGCTGCCGTGGCTGATGGGGATCGCCACCAACCTGCTGCGCGGCCACCGACGGGCGGAGGCGCGCCGCTGGGACGTGCTCGCCCGCGCGCGCCTCGACCCGGCGGAGCCCTCGCCCGCCGAACGGGTCGCGGCCAGGGTCGACGCCACCGTGGCGGCCCGACCGCTGGTCGACGTGCTGACCGACCTCCCGCAGGGCGACCGGGACGCGCTGCTGCTGCTGGCGTGGGCGGATCTCACCTACGAGGAGATCGCCGCCGCCCTGGAGATCCCCATCGGCACCGTGCGCTCGCGGATCCACCGGGTCAGAACGCGACTGCGCGCCGCCGTCCCCTCTCAGCCGAACGCCGAAACGGAGTAAAGCCATGGACGAGACCAACCTCATCGCACGGCTGGGCGCCGACGTTCCCCCGCTGTCGGACGGAACCCGCGCCGAGACCCGCGCCCGCCTGCTGGCGCAGGCGACCGACACGTCGGGGAACACCACCGGGGCCACCCCTCCCCGCAAGGACCGCCGGGGACGGCGGCTCGGATTCCGGCTCGCCGCCGTGGGCGCCGTCGCCGCCGCCGCACTGACCGCCGCCGCCGTGCTCCAGCCGTGGGGCGGCACGCCCGCCTACGCGGTGGAGAAGCGCCCGGACGGGAGCGTTCGCGTCGAGATCCGCGAGTTCCTGGAGCCGGAGAAGGTCGAGGCGAGTCTGCGCGAGGCCGGCATCACCGCGGTCGTCGACTACCTGCCGAAGGGCAAGTCCTGCCGGCAGCCGCGCGGACGGCAGGCGGCGACGCTCCCCGGCGGCGGCGTCCTGGAGGCCCAGGAGGCCGAGGGCGGGCCCATCGTCTTCATCATCCAGCCCGGCCAGCTCAAGCCCGGACAGACCCTGGTGCTGGAGGCGTCGTTCGACCGGGACCACCCCGACCAGGGGGCCGGGTTCAGCACGACCACGTTCCAGGGTCCGGTCGCCGCATGCGCACCGGTGGACGGCCCCGCCGCGCCTTTCCCGGGCGACGACGGGTCGGGCGGCGGCGAAGGGCCGGGCGACATCACGCCCATGCCGGCCCAGCCCCGGTAATCCGCGCTCAGCCGATCGGGCCCGCCCTGCAGGGTGCCCCGTCGCAGACGTCCACGACCTCGCCCGTCGTCAGGAAGACGGCCTTCTGGCGGCGGGCGGCGGCGGAGTTGCGGGGATCGGAGTGCGGGTCGCGACCGTACTCGGGGCCCGACGGCGGCGTGTTCGTCAGCGGCGGGTGCGGGGTGCCGCTGTCCCAGATGACGAGCGCCGATCCCCCGTACGGATGGGAGCCGATCGTCGGGATCCCCCAGTACGGCACCCGGTCGGGGTTGCGGCCCGCCGCGACGGCGGGGGCGTGGATGCGGGCCCCGATCGTTCGGGCCTCGACCTCCGCCGTGACGGGGGCGACCTGGTGGTCGCCGAAGGCCACGTGGAGGAGCACCCGGTGTTCGGGGGTGCCGGGAAGCGGCCGGTCCGTCATGTGCTCGGCGTAGCCGTTGGCCTCGCCGCGGTCCCACAGCATCTGGATGAGGGCGAAACCGAGCTGCTGGTCGAGCTTGTCGGGGTAGGCCGCGTTCATGACGATCGAGTACGTGTCGAAGTCGACGCTGCGGTTCAGCAGGGTGCTGTAGTTCATCCCGGGTACGCCGAGCACCGCGCGGCGGATGTCGGTGGACACGGCGGTGAGCGCGCCGCCCATGATGCCGCCCTGGCTGTTGCCGTCGAAGACCAGCTCGGCCCCGGTGTCGATCAGCGGCGCGCCGTCCGGGCCCCGGAACGCCCGGTGGGCGGCGAAGCCGTTCTCGTGGATCATCGCGCGGCCCAGCCACAGCATGTTGAGCATGCCCTGCTGGGCCCGGTCGGCGATGGTCGCGAAGCGGCTCAGGTCGGTCAGCACGGTGACCACGTTGGGCACGTCGTCCAGCGACATCCCGGCCCACTTGGTCGCGCAGAACACGAAGCCGTGCTCGGCGGCCATGGCGCGGACGTTCCCGCCGCCCACCTCGTTCTCGCCGCCGAGCAGGCCGTGCCCGTACAGGGCGGGGCGGGCGGGCCTGGTCAGGGCGACGCGGGGGATCGTGCACTGGAACGTCGGCGCCTGCGTGTTGTTGAGGAGCCGCGCCGGGAGCCCGTCCGGCCCGTAGTGGAACTGGGAGCCCGGCAGTCCGCCGGGCAGGTTGAGGTAGCTCGGCACGAGCATCCGGCCCTTGACCGTGCGGGCGGTGGCGTCCTCGGGCGGGTGGTCGGTGACCTGGGTGACGACGAAGCCCGGCGACCGGTCCCCCAGCTTCGCGAACGAGTCGTCGCGCAGGTGCAGCATCCGCTCCGACAGGCTGCGGCGGCTGGCGACGGTGAAGTCCCAGGCCAGGTAGAGGCCCTCGGTGCCGACGCCGTGCCGGGCCAGGTCCGCGAGCGTCCGGCGGCTCTGCCCCTGGCGGGCGTGCAGCGGATGCGTCGACGGCAACGACGGCCCGAGGATCGCGCCGAACGCCGGGCCCGGCGGAATGGCGCCCCCCTGCGCGTCCTTGAGGTCGCGGAGCGCCACGACGTACCGGTGGCCCTCCAGGAAGTTGCGCGCCGGCCGGATGATCAGCGCCCGACGGTCCGGGTCGGTCGCCTGCGCGTCCAGTTCCGCCCAGTACGGCCAGCGCTGTCCGGTCTCCGTGTCGATGACCACGATCGGCGCGTCGTCGTCCAACGACCGCCCGATGTCGGTGATCGGCGCCGCCCCGGTCTCGGCGAGGTCGACGCCGGGCACCCGGGTCAGCAGCGGCGACCCGGGCGAGAAGCCGTCGGAACGGTTCCACTCCCGCGGGTCGATCGCCTTGCCGAGCCGGTTGCGGGGCATCGCCGCCGTCTGGAACGCGACCCGTCGCCCGGTCGCGGTGGACGGGTCGGGCCTGGTGAACCAGTCGTTCGGGAACGGCATCAGACAGCCCACCGGATCGATGGGGTCGCATCCGGGGCCGGTGGTCGCCAGGGCGGAGGGCGACGCGGACGGGGCCGTCACCCCGCCGAGCACCAGGACGGCCGTCACGAGCAGACTCCGGATCCGCACCGGCGACCTCCGCAATACGAAGAAGGCTCAGATATCGCCGCTAAGAATCCCCTCGTCCCCGAGGGCCGTCAATGCCCTCGACGCGTCATTCCCGGGGAACCTTCTCCTCCGGGGCGTCCTCCGCGGGCGCCGTCTCGTCGACGGGCTCGGGGTCGGCGGGCTCGGAGTCGGCCCGGACGCGCTCCCAGTCCCGCTGCCGCAGATCGGCCTCGCGGGGCAGGTCGATGTTCTTGATCCGCTTGTTCATCGAGCGGGCCAGGAAGAACACCGCGACGCACAACCCGACGAACACCGCGAAACCGATCAGGCCGGGGGTCACGGTGTCGTCGTTGAGCTCAAAGTCCTTCCCCGGCTCGGCGAGCAGCAGCGCTACAGACATACCTTCTCCCGAACCCCCGCGAACAGATCGTCCTCGGGCAGCTCCGTGTCGACCAGGGACCTGGCCAAATGGTAGTCCTCGGTGGGCCATGCCTCGCGCTGCAGGTCCAGCGGGCACACGAACCAGAAGCCGTTCGGGTCGATCTGCGTGGCGTGCGCGAGGAGCGCCTGGTCACGGGTCTCGAAGTGGTCGGCGCACGGAACGCGGGTGGTCACCGCCCACGGGGAGGGCCCGTCGTCGAACCGCTTCAGCCAGTCGCCGTACGGGGACTCCAGGCCGGCGCTCTCCATCGCCCCGTGCAGCGCGACGAGCCGTTCCTTGTTGAAGGTCATGTGGTAGTAGAGCTTGAGCGGCTGCCACGGCTCGCCCGTGCCCGGGTAGCGGTCGGGGTCGCCCGCGGCCTCGAACGCCTCCACCGACACCTCGTGGCACTTCACGTGGTCGGGGTGCGGGTAGCCGCCCTTCTCGTCATAGGTGAGGATCACATGCGGCCGGAACTCCCGCACCGCGCGGACCAGCGGCTCGGCCGCGACCTCCAGCGGCTGGAGCGCGAAACAGCCCTCCGGCAGCGGGGGCGGCGGCTCGCCCTCGGGGAACCCGGAGTCGACGAAGCCCAGCCACTCCTGGCGGACGCCGAGGATCTCGCGGGCGCGGGCCATCTCCTCCTCGCGGACGGCCCCGATGTCGGCCTTGATCTCCGGCCGGTCCATGGCCGGGTTGAGGATGTCGCCGCGCTCGCCGCCGGTACAGGTCACCACCAGCACCTCGACGCCGTCGGCCACGTAGCGCGCCATGGTGGCCGCGCCCTTGCTCGACTCGTCGTCCGGGTGCGCGTGGACGGCCATCAGCCGCAGCGCGCCCTTCCCGTTCGGGGCGGGGGTCGAGGCGTGGGTCGTGCCGGTCGGTGCTTCGGACACCACGGGGTCTCCCTGTCGGTCGGTGGGCAGCGTCCGCGCCGACCCCGGTTCGGGGCACCCGTCGCGGCAGACGACAATTGTCCCTGACAACGTCCGCCACCCGCACGGAGATTCCCGCGATGAACGACGCCGCCGACACATCGCCCGATCCGGGGTCCGCCCGCAGGAATGGTCCGGGGTGGCTCGGGTACGTCGTGATCGGGCTCGTGGTCTCGGTGTGCGCGGGCGGCTGGGCCGTCATCTACACCAACGCCGGAGGGACCCCCGGCATCGTCCCCCAGACGATCACCTTCATCGTGCGCGACGACTCCACCGTCGAGCTGCGGTGGAAGGTCGCCAAGCCGAAGGACGAACGCGTACGGTGCGTGGTCGACGCGGTGGACACCGACTTCGCGCCGGTGGCCGAACGAGAGGTCATCGTTCCGGCCGGCCGCGGTGAACTGGAACGAACCGACACGTTGCGGACGTCCCGGCGCGCCAACGCGGCCCGCGTCCGCGACTGCCACACCATGTGACGGTCTGGCGGATTGCGGGTGAACGCAGGGGGGAACCTTTACTCTCACATACCGGATAGGCTTGAGGTTTCGCCCGGCCCGCCAGTGTGTTCGGCTCGTCCAGCGAGCGAGCCGTGATCGATGCGTGTGAACAGCAGAAACGCGTGTGGACAGCAGAAATACGTGTGGACAGAGGAGTATCCGTGACCGAGACCCGTGCTGACAACGTCAACTGGCTCACCCAGGAGGCGTACGACCGGCTCAAGTCGGAGCTGGAGCACCTGTCGGGCCCGGGCCGCATCGAGATCGCTCAGAAGATCGAAGCGGCGCGGGAGGAGGGCGACCTGCGCGAGAACGGCGGCTACCACGCCGCCAAGGAGGAGCAGGGCAAGATCGAGGGACGGATCCTCCAGATCCAGCACATCCTGGAGAACTCCCAGGTCGGCGAGGCCCCCCGCACCGAGGGCGTGGTGGGCCCCGGCATGACCGTGACGGTCGCGTTCGAGGGCGACGACGAGGAGGTCACCTTCCTGCTCGCCTCCCGTGAGGAGAGCGGCTCCCCGATCGACGTCTACTCCCCCAAGTCCCCGTTGGGCGCGGCCATCAACGGCAAGAAGGTCGGCGAGAAGGCCACCTACAACCTGCCGAACGGCCGCAGCATGAGCGTCGAGATCATCGACGCGACCCCCTACGCCGGCAACTGACGGGAGCGTCGAGAGCACACCTCGGACGCGACCCCCTACGCGGGCGACTGAGGGGAGCGTCGAGAGCACACCTCGGACGCCACCCCCTACGCGGGCGGCCGAGGGGCGCCACCCCCGACACGCGACCGACGAGAACGCAGGACGGCCCTCCCGAGCCGTGACGGCCCACCGGCGTCACACCTCCGGCGGGCCGTTCCGCGTTCTGCGGGCCGCCGCGCGGACGAGGGGGAGGGTCCGGGACGGGATCTGGGTGGCCAGTGAGATCACCGACGAGGCCCGTTCCACGCCGGACACCGCCACCACCAGGTCGATCACCCGCTGAAGGTCGGCGTTGCCGCGCGCCACGATGCGGCACAGCATGTCGCCGCCACCCGTGATGGTGTGGGCCTCGATCACCTCGGGGATGCCGGCGAGGCCCGCGGCGACCGGGTCGTGCCCGCCGGGCTGCCGGATCTGCAGGGTGACGAACGCGGTGACCGCGTAGCCCAGCGCCGCCGGGTCGATCTCGGGCCCGTACCCGCGGATGACCCCGTCGCGCGCCAGCCGGTCGAGCCGCGCCTGGACGGTGCCGCGGGCCACGCCCAGCCGGCGGGAGGCCTCCAGCACCCCGATGCGGGGCTCGGCGGTGAACAGCTCGATCACCCGCCCGTCCAGTTCGTCGATGCCCACCCGAGCCTCCCCCGGTGATGTGCAGACTGCACAGATCGTCCGCCCATAAGGGCTCAATGCTCTACAGATTGTCCAGCCCTTCAAGTCACTCTTGCACAGCTTGTGAGGCTCGGCGGACATTGACTCCATGAAGGACACCTTTCCCGTCAAGGGCATGGACGCCGTCGTCTTCGCCGTGGGCAACGCCAAGCAGGCGGCGCACTTCTACGCCACCGCGTTCGGCATGCGCCGGGTGGCCTACCGCGGGCCGGAGACGGGGAGTCCCGAGGAGACCGCCCACGTGCTGGAGTCGGGCGGCGCCCGGTTCGTCCTGCGCGGGCCGGTGCGGGCCGGCACCGACCTGGGACGCCACGTGGCCGAGCACGGTGACGGCGTGGTCGACCTGGCCATCGAGGTCCCGGACGTCGACGCCGCCTACGAGCACGCGGTCGAGCACGGGGCCGAGGGCGTCGAGAAGCCGTACACGCTGGAGGACGAGCACGGCGAGGTGCGCCTGGCCGCCATCGCCACCTATGGGGAGACCCGGCACACGCTGGTGGACCGGTCCCGGTACTCGGGCCCCTATCTGCCCGGGTTCGTGGCGGCCCAGCCCATCGTGGAGCCTCCGGCGAGGCGGTTCTTCCAGGCGATCGACCACTGCGTCGGCAACGTGGAGCGGATGAACGAGTGGGTGGACTTCTACCACCGCGTCATGGGCTTCACCGACATGGCCGAGTTCATCGGCGACGACATCGCCACGGAGTACTCGGCGCTGATGTCCAAGGTGGTGGCCGACGGCACGCGCAAGGTCAAGTTCCCGCTGAACGAGCCCGCCGAGGGCCGGCGCAAGTCGCAGATCGACGAGTACCTGGAGTTCTACGGCGGGCCGGGTGTGCAACACATCGCGCTCGCGACGAACGACATCCTGGCCGCCGTGGACGGGATGCGGGCGGCCGGGGTGGAGTTCCTGGAGACGCCCGACTCGTACTACGAGGACCCCGAGCTGCGGGCGCGGATCGGCGAGGTCCGCGTCCCGGTGGAGGAGCTGCGGGCGCGGCGGATCCTGGTCGACCGCGACGAGGACGGCTATCTGCTCCAGATCTTCACCAAGCCGGTGCAGGACCGCCCCACCGTGTTCTTCGAGCTGATCGAACGGCACGGCTCGCTGGGGTTCGGCAAGGGGAACTTCAAGGCCCTGTTCGAGGCCATCGAACGCGAGCAGGAGCGGCGCGGGAACCTGTGACCGGCCGGGACCCGGCGTCGGCCAAGATCCGCTAAAGATCGGGTCGTCCCGCGGCGCGGCGACGTTTGTCCGGCATGCCCGCTGCCGAGGTGGTCGGGTATGACGCAACCGCCACCGAACCCGCCGCCCGGGGAGGAACCCTGGCAGCCGCCCCACGGCCAACCGCCGCAGGGACAGCCGCCGCAGGGACAGCCTCCCGGACAGCAGCCGCCCCCGTGGCCGGGCCCCTCCCAGCCGTACCCGGGGCAGGAGCCGCCGCCTTACCAGGGCGGTTACGGCGGACAGCCGCCCCAGGGCGGGGGCCTGCCGTCCTACGGCGGACCGGGCGGCCCGGGCGGCGAGTATCAGGATCCGGCCGCCGGGCTGGCGAGCCGGTGGGCCCGTCTCGGCGCGGCCATCCTCGACGGCATCCTGCTCACCGTCGTGATCGGTCTGCTGACCTTCCCGTTCGTCGACTACGGGGAGATGTTCGAGACCTCGGAGGGCGACGAGTTCGTCGTTCCCACCGGCCAGTGGACGGCCAACCTCCTCGGTGCCGCTTTAGGATTCCTCTACTTCTGGCTGCTGACCTACAAATGGGGTCAGACGCTGGGCAAGAAGGCGCTGGGCATCCAGGTCGTCCGCGCCGCCGACGGAGGAGCCGTCTCTCAGGGGCAGGCGGCCGGACGTGCGGCGTTCTACACCGTGCTGGGCGGCATCTGCGGGTGCATCGGCTTCATCGACGTCCTGTGGATTCTGTGGGATCCGCGTCGTCAGGCGTTGCACGACAAGGTGGCCCAGACCGTCGTGCGCAAGGTCGTCCCCGGCGCGCCGGACCCATATACGGGGCGTTGACCTGGTAGGACGACCGTTACTGATCCGACCTTTGTGCACGGCCGTCTAGGCTGTTCACGTGACGACGGCCGGAAAATCCCGCATTGCCCTGACGAAACCCCCCCGGGCAGCCGTGAACGGCGCCCTGGTCTTGGCGTTGGCGGGCTCCCTGACGGCGTGCCAGATCCCGATCCGGGACGACGGCGGCCCCACGCCCGGCGCATCGTCGGAGCCGGGTCTGGGGGCGGTTCCCGGCGCGCCGGACAGCGCCGGCGACACCTACGTGCCCGGCGACGGCAACACCGGCTACGACGTCCAGCACTACAAGCTGAACCTCGACATCCGCCCGGGGCAGGCCACGGAGCTGACCGGCGTCGCCGAGATCACCGCCAAGGCCACCAAGCCGCTGACCCGGTTCAACCTCGACCTCAGCGGGCTGACCGTGGCCGAGGTGAAGGTCGACGGGGCCGTCGCCCGGCACGAGCGGCAGGCGAGCGAGCTGATCGTGGCCCCG
The DNA here is from genome assembly GCF_003386555.1 of Thermomonospora umbrina. Taxonomy (GTDB): domain Bacteria; phylum Actinomycetota; class Actinomycetes; order Streptosporangiales; family Streptosporangiaceae; genus Thermomonospora; species Thermomonospora umbrina. The sequence continues at coordinate 1,726,118 of NZ_QTTT01000001.1, forward strand.
GCGAAGCCGCTGGCCAAGGACGCCGCCTTCACCGTCGCCGTGCGCTACTCGGGGACTCCTCGGCCGGTCGCCAAGCCCCCGCTCGGCACGTACGGCTGGGTGCGGACCACCGACGGGGTGTTCGTCGCCTGCCAGCCCAGCGGCGCGCACACGTGGTACCCGAGCAACGACCACCCGAGCGACAAGGCCACCTTCGAGTTCCAGGTGACCGTCCCGCCGGGGCTGACGGCCATCGCCAACGGGGAGCCGGTCGGCGAGCTGCCCGGCGGCTCCGGCGGCCAGAGCCCGACGGTGCCGGGTCCGGGCGGTACGGGAGCCCCCTCCGGCGGCGGGGTCATCGGGGTCGCGCGCCGCGCCGCCGCGCCGATCACCTGGCGGGTCAAGGAGCCGATGGCGCCCTACCTGGCCACGGTCAACGTCGGACGGTTCGACGTGCGCGACGGCACGTCCCCCGGCGGCGTCAAGGTCATCACCGCCGTGGACCCGACGGTCGACAACACCGACATCAACGCCTTCCACGCCAAGAACATGCAGATCACCGACGAGTTCGTGAAGCTGTTCGGCCCCTACCCGTTCTCCTCCAGCGGCGGGCTGGTCGACAACGCGAACGTGGGGTTCGCGTTGGAGACCCAGACCCGCCCGGTGTACGGCTCGTTCGGCGCCGACGAGGGCATCGTGGCGCACGAGTTGGCGCACATGTGGTTCGGCGACAGCGTCAGCGTCACCCAGTGGAAGGACATCTGGCTCAACGAGGGCTTCGCCACCTACGCGGAGTGGATCTGGTCCGAGCGGGCCACCGGCGTCACCCCCCAGCAGGCGTTCGACGAGCTGTACGCCCAAGAGGGGAACGGCGCGCTGTGGGACATCCCCACCGGAAGCCCCGGCCGGACCAACATGTTCAGCTCCGACGCCGTCTACAACCGGGGCGCGATGACGCTGCACGCGCTGCGCAAGAAGGTCGGGGACGCGAAGTTCTTCGAGATCCTCAAGAAGTGGACGCAGACGTACCGGCACTCCAACGCGACCACGCAGCAGTTCATCGCGATCGTCGAGGAGGTCTCCGGGCAGCAGCTCGATGACTTCTTCCAGGCGTGGCTGTACTCGCGGGGTCGTCCCGCCCTGTAGAACACGCCCGGGCCGGATGTCTCGGCGAGGTGAACGGTCGGCAACGGCTCCCTCAAGCCCGCGCCGGTTCCGCGACGCCGCGGGCCCGGTACGAGCACGCTGAGCTGCGTGAATGCTCACGCCCGTCCCGGCGGGACGCCCCTGGTGCGCACCATCGCCTACTCGGCCACGGCGGCCACCGTGGCGACCGTCACCGCGCTCGCCCTGTCGGCGGGCCACGGCGACGCCGCCACCGAGCCCTGCTCGTCCCAGGCCAGGATCGCGGGCGCGGCCTGCGCCGTGGCGGAGGAGGCGCACAACCCTCCCCCCAGGCCCAGCAAGCCGCTGGCCCTACGGGGCGCTCCGGGCACCCCCGGGATCGGCGACCGCTACTTCCCCGCCGCGGGCAACGGCGGCTACGACGCGCTCGACTACGACGTCGCCCTCGCCTACCGCGCCGACGGCACCGTCAGCGCCGCCACCACCATGAAGGCCAGGGCCACCCAGGACCTCACCGGGTTCTCGCTCGACTATCGCGGGCCCCGGGTACGGAGCGTCGCGGTGGACGGCCGGCGCGCCACGTTCGCCCGCAAGGGGCAGGAGCTCACGGTCGTCCCGACGCAGCCGTTGCCGCGCGGCGCCGAGTTCACCGCCGTCGTCCACTACGCGGGCAAGCCGGGGCCGCTCAACAACAGCGCCCTCGGCACCTACGGCTGGATCCCGACCCGCGACGGCGCGGTGACGCTCTCCGAGCCGGACGGGACCCCCACCTGGATCCCGGTCAACGACCACCCCCTCGACAAGGCCACCTACACGTTCCGGCTGACCGTGCCCAAGGGCCTGCAGGCCCTGGCCAACGGCTCGCCGTCGCCGCCGGTCCACAAGGGCGACGTCAGCACGTACACGTGGGCGGAGCGGTCGCCCATGGCGAGCTACCTGGCGATGATCGCCATCGGCAGGTTCCACGTCATGCGCGGTCAGGCGGGCGGGATCCCCGTCATCACCGCCGTGGACCCCAGGTTCCGAAAGGCCGCCGCCAAACTGCACCGCGACACCGTGCGGGCCCTCCGGTGGATGCCCAAGGTCTTCGGGCCGTACCCGTTCACCACGAGCGGCGGCATCATCGACGACCCGCGCCTTGAGTACGCGCTGGAGACCCAGGAGCGCCCGGTGTACGGGGGGTTCGTCCCCGAGCCGCAGTTCGTCGTCCACGAGCTGGCCCACCAGTGGTTCGGCAACAGCGTCAGCCTCAAGAGCTGGCCCGACATCTGGCTGAACGAGGGGCTGGCCACGTACGCGGAGTGGCTCTGGCACGAGCGTCGCGGCAAGGGCAACACCGCCCACAAGATCTTCGGCCGCTACTACCGTCAGCCGGCGACCTCGGCCATCTTCAGCCCGCCCCCGGGGAGGCCGGGGCGCGCCAACCTGTTCGGCTACTCGGTGTACGTCCGCGGCGCGATGACCGTTCACGCGCTGCGCAGGCGGGTCGGGGACGAGGCGTTCTTCCGCATCCTGCGGGCCTGGAGCGCGACCCACCGGCACGGCAACGCGGAGACCGCCGACTTCATCGCGCTGGCCGAACGGGAGTCCGGCAAGCCGCTCCAGCGCCTCTTCCAGGTGTGGCTGCACACGAAGGGAAAGCCGAAGGCCTGGTGAGCCCGGGGCCGCAGAACCTGCGGTCTCCTTGCCCAATCGAGATCGAATCGCGCTTGTGCCCCCGGACGGCTGCTGCAAGCTTGGGGATCATTGTGCCGTCCAACCTCCAAGGACACTCGTATGAGCAGAACCCCCCGTGCCCTTGCCGCAATGGCGCTGACCGCCGCGGCCGGTCTGGTCGTCTCCGCGCCCCCCGCGCACGCGGCCCCCAAGTTCACACCGGGAGCCCCGGGGGCCGGTGACCCGTACTTCCCCGACATGGGCAACGGCGGCTACGACGTGGCCCACTACGACGTGGCGCTGCGCTACCTCGGGAACGCCAAGGGCATCCGGGCCGTCACCCGGGTCAAGGCCCGGGCGACCAAGAACCTCTCGCGGTTCAACCTGGACCTGCTGGGCCCCCTGAAGGTCCACTCGATCACCGTCAACGGCGCCAAGGCCGGCTTCCGGCGCACCGGCGCCCAGGAGCTGGTGATCACGCCTCGCAAGGGTCTGCCCCGCGGCAAGGCGTTCTCCGTCACGGTGACGTACTCGGGCCTCCCCAAGAAGGTCGAGGACGCGGCGCTGGGCGTGTCGGGCTGGATTCCGACCGACGACGGCGCGGTGGCGCTGAACCAACCGTTCGGCACCGCCACCTGGATGCCGGTCAACGACACCCCGGCCGACAAGGCGACCTACAACATCGCGCTGACCGTGCCGAAGGCCCTGACGGCGCTGTCCAACGGCGACTTCGCCGGGAAGCGGACCGCCGGGGCCTGGTCGACGTGGTGGTGGAAGATGCCGCGGCCGATGGCCAGCGAACTCGCCATGGTCGCGATCGGCAAGTACAACGTGAAGCGCGGCAAGACGCCCAAGGGCGTGCCCAACATCACCGCGATCGACCCCACCCTCGACACCGCCCCCGGCCAGGGCGCGGCGTTCCACAAGCTGACCGCCGACGTCACCGACTGGGGCTCGAAGGTCTTCGGCCGGTACCCGTTCGGCTCCACCGGCGGCATCGTCGACGCCCTCGGCGTGGGCTACGCGCTGGAGACCCAGGGACGCCCGGTTTACGACCGCAAGGGCCGCCCCGGCGTGAACCCGAGCTCCGGCCTCGTCGCCCACGAGATCGGCCACCAGTGGTTCGGCAACAGCGTCACGCCGAGGTACTGGAAGGACATCTGGCTGAACGAGGGCTTCGCCACGTACACCGAGTGGCTGCACAGCGAGCAGCACGGTGGTGACAGCGCGCAGAAGACCTTCGACGAGGTGTACGCCACCCCGGCCACCGAAGACCTGTGGACCGTCAAGGTCTCCGACCCGGGCCGCGACGGCATCTACGCCCACGCCGTGTACGACCGCGGGGCGATGACGCTGCACGTGCTCCGCAAGACGATCGGCGACAAGAAGTTCTTCCAACTCCTCCGGAGCTGGTACGCGCAGAACCGGGACGGCAACGTGACCACCCGGGACTTCGTCCGGCACAGCAAGCGGTTCGGCGACGACGACAAGCTCGACACCCTCTTCAAGAAGTGGCTCCACACGCCTTCTAAGCCGGCCTAAGGGTGGGGGGGCGACCCCCCACACCCCCCGCGCCCGGTCTTGGAGATCTTCAGGCGGACGCTCCTCCGCTGGCGCTCCGGAGCGTCCGCCTGAAGGACCGGGCAAAACCCCCGGCTGGTCGCCGTTCGTTGTCGCTCGTTGTCGCTCGTCGTCGCTCGTCGTCGCTCGTCGTCGCTCGTCGTCGCTCGTCGTCGCTCGTCGTCGCTCGTCGTCGCTCGTCGTCGCTCGTCGTCGCTCGTCGTCGCTCGTCGTCGCTCGTCGTCGCTCGTCGTCGCTCGTCGTCGCTCGTCGTCGCTCGTCGCTCGTCGTCGCTCGTCGTCGCTCGTCGTCGCTCGTCGTCGCTCGTCGTCGCTCGTCGTCGCTCGTCGTCGCTCGTCGTCGCTCGTCGTCGCTCGTCGTCGCTCGTCGTCGCTCGGACGTGTCGTTGCCGTGAGGACGTGATGGTTCCGCTCTCCGTGTGCGGGCTCAGCTCTGCTTGAGCGTGTAGCCCTTGGCGCGGAGGCGGCCGAGGACCTCGTCGCAGTGGTCCGGCCCTCGGGTCTCCAGGTGCAGCAGGACCTCGACCTCCTCGACGTGCAGCCGCGCCGCGACCCGTTCGTGCGTGACGTCCAGGACGTTCACGCCCAGCTCGGCCAGCTCGCTCAGCAGCGTCACCAGGGCGCCCGGACGGTCGTTGAGGCGACAGCGCACCACCAGGTAGCGTCCCGCGCCGGCGAGCCCGTGCCGCAGCACCTTGGACATCAACAGCGGGTCGATGTTGCCGCCCGACAACACCGCCACGACCGGGGGCTCGAACGCGTACGCGTGCTCCAGGAGGGCCGCCACCCCGGCGGCGCCGGCGGGCTCGACGACCTGCTTGGCGCGCTCCAGGCACAGCAGCAGCGCCTGGGAGAGGGACTCCTCGGTGACGGTCACGACGGCGTCCACCAACTCGCTGACCAGGGCGTACGTCAACTCCCCTGGGCTGCCCACCGCGATGCCGTCGGCCATGGTGGGCCGCACCTCGACCCGTACGGGGCGGCCGGCGGTCAGCGACGGCGGGAAGGCGGCGGCGCGCTTGGCCTGCGCCCCGATCACCTTCACGTCGGGCTTGAGGGCCTTGGCCGCGCCCGCCACGCCGGAGATCAGGCCCCCGCCGCCCACCGCCGTGACGATCGTCCCCACGTCCGGGCGCTGGTCGAGGATCTCCAGCGCGATGGTGCCCTGACCGGCCACGACGTCGGGATGGTCGAACGGGTGGATGAGGATCGCGCCGCGCTCCTCGGAGTACGCACGAGCGGCCTCCAGGCACTCGTCCACACTCGGCCCGGGGAAGACGACCTCGGCCCCGTACGAGCGGGTGGCGGCGACCTTCGGCAGCGGGGCTCCCTCGGGCATGAACACGGTGGCCTTGCAGCCCAGCAGCGACGCCGCCAGCGCGACGCCCTGCGCGTGGTTGCCGGCGCTCGCCGCCACGACGCCGCGCGCCCGCTCCTCCTCACCGAGCCGGGCGATCCGCACGTACGCGCCGCGCATCTTGAACGAGCCGGTGCGCTGCAGGTTCTCGCACTTGAGCAGGACCGGGCCGCCCAGCATCTCCGACAGCACGCGCGAGTACAGCAGCGGCGTCGCCACCGTCACCCCGCGCAACGTCTCCTGGGCGGCGCGGACCTCGTCGAGACCGACGTGCTCCATCAGTCGGCGCTCCAATACCGGTCGCCGGCGAACACCAGGGCCGCCGCCCCCACCAGCCCGGCGGTCTGGCCCAGGGCGGCGGGCACCACCCGCACCTCGCGGGCGTACTCCATCCGGGCGTGCGCGCGGAAGGCGTCCTCCAGCGGGTCGAACAGCAGCGGCCCGGCCTGCGACAACCCCCCGCCGACCGCGACCACCTCCAGATCGCACAGGTGGGTCGCCGAGGCGATGGCGACGCCCAGCGCGCGCCCGGCCCGCTTCATCGCGGAGGTGGCGATCGGGTGGCCCCGGCGGGCGTCCTCGGCCAGGTCGACACCGGTGGCACCCCGGCTGTCGGGGCGCCAGCCGTGCGCCTGCGCCCAGGCGACCAGACCGGGGCCGCGGGCGATGGCCTCCAGGCAGCCGCGCCCGCCGCACTTGCACGGCGGGCCCTGCGGTTCGACGACCACGTGGCCGATGTGCCCGGCGTTGCCGCTGGCCCCGTCGACCAGCCTGCCGCCCAGGATCAGCCCGCCGCCGACGCCGGTGGAGACCACCATCCCGAGCACGTTGGCCCGGCCCCGGCCCGCGCCGCGCCAGTGCTCGCCCACCGCCACGCAGATCGCGTCGTTGTGGACCCGCACGGGCAGGCCGGGGTGGCGTTCGCGGAGCCGTTGGCGCAGGGGGAAGTCGCGCCAGACGGGGATGTTCAGCGGCGAGACCTCGGCGGACGGCCAGCGCATCGGCCCCCCGCAGCCCACCCCCACCCCGACGGGCCCGGAGCCCCCGCCCTCGGCCTGGAGCTTGTCGAGCAGGGCCTCCAGGCTGCGCCACAGCCCTTCGGCGTCGACGTCGGGCGGGGTGTCCATCCGGTCGTAGTGGGCGATCCGGCCGCCGGGCTCGACCAGCGCCGCCGCCAGCTTGGTGCCGCCGATGTCGACGGCCAGCGCGTATCCCTCGTTCGCGTCGCTCATGCGCGGGCCGCCGGGCCGAAGGCGAGGATGGAGGCGGTGAAGCCGTGCACGTGGTTGCGGCCGGAGACGGGGCCGATCTCCCCGGCGGCGAAGAAGCCGCCGACGCCGGCCTGACCGAACGTGCGGCGCAGCAGCCGCACGTCGTGGTCGGAGTTGGGGAACATGGCCCGCCCCCGCCCGTTGCAGGAGAAGAGCAGCGCGCCCTCCACCGGCGTCAGATCGAAACGGTCGAGCAGCTCGGCCAGGTCCTCGTCGGCGGCACCGGCGTCACGGACCTGGAAGCGGACGGTGCGGCCGACCTCGACCACGTCGCCGATGGCGATCGCGCCCGTGTCGGTGTCGGCGCCGACCACCCCGCGCACCAGGAAGTCGCCGTGCTCGTGCTCCTCGGCGTACTCGTCCATGGCGACGCCGATGAGCAGCCCGTGGGCGGCCATCTCCTGCTCCTCCTCGGGCAGGGTCAGCACGATCTGCTCCAGCTTCTCAAGCGCTGGTGTCCCAGCCAGCTCGTACAGGACGTTCTCGTCGGCCTTGGTGACCACCATGTCGGGGCCGATCGGACGGGCGCCCTGGCTGACCACGGTGGCCGCCGTGACGGGGCCCCCGAGCACGACGCCGACCGCGCCGTCGGTGAAGATCTCGTCGTCGAGGAACAGCCGGGTCAGCCCCGGGCCCTGCCCGCCGGCGAGCCCCCCGACCAGCGGCAGCCCGGGCAGCGCCTCCCCGGAACGCTCGACGAACGCGTCCACGGGAAAGCTGTAGGGGTCGGCCAGCATCATGCCGACCACGTCGTCGTCGCGGCCCTCCGGCATCCCGACGACGACCAGCCGGTCGTCGGTGCGGAGGGTCTCCAGCCGGAACGCCTCCAGGCGCGCCTCCGGGAGCGACCCCGCCCAGGCGCTCACCGCGCTGGCCTCCTCCACCCCCCGGTTGCCGCCGATGACGCCGCTGCCGTTGCAGCCGACCACGATGCCCACGCCCGCGGAGGCGGCGACGCGCGTCGCCCGGCGGGCGGCCTCCTCGACGGCGTCGGGGTCCTCCGAGGCGACGAACACGCACAGCAGGTCGGCGGGCGAGGTGAGGGGGCCCAGCGCCTGCTGGACCGCCGACTCCGCGGCGCTGGTCAGATCGGGTCCGAGGGCCAGGCCGTCAGCGAAGCGAACCATCGGCTCCCCCTCCCTCGTGCGGTCCGTGAGTCCAGGTCATATCTCGATTCTCCCCGTGCGAGTGCCCGGTACCCAAGCCGGAATCACCGGGGGACCGGGTGCGAGGCGGGAATCGGCGACGTACTGTCGATCTCGTGCCCCTGACGAACCATGCATCCGCGCCGGCCGACACCACCGTCGGCGGGCTCCGCGCCGACGGCCACGTCCAGCGGTCGGTGAAGGCCGAGATCAGGCACAACCTGCTGGAACGGCTGAGATCGGGCGGCCCGCGCTTCCCCGGCATCGTGGGCTTCGACGACACCGTGCTCCCCCATCTGGAGCGGGCGCTGCTGGCCGGTCACGACATGGTGCTGCTCGGCGAACGCGGCCAGGGCAAGACCCGGCTGATCCGCACGCTGGTCGGGCTGCTGGACACCTGGACCCCGGTGGTCGCCGGCTGCGAGATCAACGACCACCCGTACGGCCCGGTCTGCGTGCGCTGCCGGCGGCTGGCCGCCGAGCTGGGCGACGGGCTGCCGGTCACCTGGCGGCACCGGGACGAGCGGTTCGGCGAGAAGCTGGCCACCCCCGACACCAGCGTGGGCGACCTGATCGGCGACGTCGACCCGATCAAGGTGGCCGAGGGCCGCACGCTCGGCGACCCGGAGACGGTCCACTTCGGCCTGGTGCCGCGCACCAACCGGGGGATCTTCTCCATCAACGAGCTGCCCGACCTGGCGGAGCGGATCCAGGTGGCGCTGCTGAACGTGCTGGAGGAGCGGGACGTCCAGATCCGCGGCTACGCGCTGCGGCTGCCGCTGGACGTGCTGCTGGTGGCCAGCGCCAACCCCGAGGACTACACCAACCGGGGCCGGATCATCACGCCCCTCAAGGACCGGTTCGGCGCCGAGATCCGCACCCACTATCCGCTGGAGCTGGACGCCGAGCTGGAGCTGATCCGCCAGGAGGCGGAGGTCGCCGAGCTGGGCGCCGAGGTGCCCGACCACCTGCTGGAGGTCATGGCCCGGTTCACCCGGCTGGTCCGCGACTCCAACGCGGTGGACTCCCGCTCGGGCGTGTCGGCCCGGTTCGCCATCGCGGGCGCGGAGACGATCGCCGCGGGGGCCGTCCGCCGGGCCGCCCTGACCGGCGAGGAGCAGCCGGTGGCGCGGGTCTGCGACCTGCCCGCCGTGGTGCCGACGCTGATGGGCAAGGTGGAGTTCGAGGTCAGCGAGGAGGGCCGCGAGCAGGAGGTGCTGGAGCACCTGCTGCGCCGGGCCACCGCCGAGACCTACCGCCGCACGCTGGGCGCCGCCGACCTGAGCGGGCTGCTCGACAAGTTCGACGCGGGCGAGAGCGTGGAGTCCGGGGAGCTGGTCCCGGCCGCCGAGCTGCTCCGCCGCATCGGGCGGGTCCCGGGGCTGGCCAAGCTCGTCCAGCGGCTGGGGATGTCCGGTGAGTCGCCCGGCCAGGCCGCCGCCGCGCTGGAGTTCGCGTTGGAGGGCCTGTTCCTGACCCGCAGGCTGTCCAAGGACTCCGGGACGTACCGGACGTGACCACGATGAGCACGCGATGAGCGGATACCGGTACGGGGCGTACGAGGACGGGCCCGACCCGCTCGCCCCCCCGTACGACATCCGTTCGGCGCTGGACGCCATGGGCGACTCGGTGCTGGAGGGCACCGGTCCGGGCGACGCGCTGCGGGAGCTGCTGCGCCGCGGGCTCCCGGGCGACCGCGACGCGCAGGGCCGGCGGGGCCTGGACGACCTGCTCCGGCAGGTCCGCGAACGGCGTCGGGCGCTGCGCGACCGGGGTCGGCTCGACGGCACGCTGGAGCAGGCGCGGGCCCTGCTGGACACCGCGATCGGGCAGGAGCGCGCCGAGCTGTTCCCCGACCCGTCCGATGAGGCGCGGCTGCGCGAGGCGGAGCTGGACACGCTGCCCGACGACACCGCCCAGGCCATCCGGCGGCTCTCGGATTACGGCTGGCGGTCGGACGCCGCCCGCGCCACCTTCGAGCAGCTCAAGGACCTGCTGCGGCGTGACGTGCTGGACGCCCAGTTCCAGGGCATGAGGGACGCGTTGGCCGACCCCGATCCGCGGGCGATGGAGCGGGTCAAGGACATGATGGCCGCGCTCAACGCGATGCTCGACGCCGACGCCCGCGGCGAGCACACCCAGGACGACTTCGACGCGTTCATGCGCGAGTACGGGGACCTGTTCCCCGACCGGCCCCGCGACCTGGAGGAGCTGGTCGACGCGCTGGCCCGGCGGGCGGCCGCGATGGACCGGCTGATGGCCTCGCTGTCCCCCGAGCAGCGCGAAGAGTTGGCCGGGCTGATGGCGCAGGCGATGGAGAACGCCGGGCTGGCCATGGAGATGACCCGCCTCGGCGACGCGCTGCGCACCCGCCGTCCCGACCTGGGCTGGGGCGTCCCGGAGCGGATGACCGGCGACGACCCCCTCGGTGTCGGCGACGCCACCACCGCGCTCGCCGAGCTGGCCGACCTCGCCGAGTTGGAGGCGGCGCTCTCCCAGGACTACCCCGGCGCCCGCCTCGACGACATCGACGAGGAGGCGGTCCGCCGGGCCCTCGGCCGCCGGGCGGTCGACGACCTGGCCGAGCTGCGCCGGATCGAGGCCGAGCTGGAACGCCAGGGCTACCTGCAACGCAAGGGCGGCACCCTGCACCTCACCCCGAAGGCCGTCCGCCGGCTGGGCGAGACCGCGCTCCGTCGGGTGTTCGCCCACCTTGACGGGGGCCGGCGGGGCGACCACGACCGGCGCGACGCCGGCCAGGCGGGCGAGCTGACCGGCTCGTCCCGCGAGTGGCGGTTCGGCGACGAGCAGCCCCTCGACGTCGTCCGCACCCTGCAGAACGGGATCCGTCGCGGCGGCGCTCCGGTGCGCCTGTCCGTCGAAGACTTCGAGGTGCTCGAGACCGAGCGGCGGACGGCGGCGGCCGTGTGCCTGCTGGTGGACCTGTCGTACTCGATGGTGCTGCGCGGCACGTGGGGCGCCGCCAAGCAGACCGCGCTGGCCCTGCACTCCCTGGTGACCGGCAAGTATCCGCAGGACGCCATCCAGATCATCGGGTTCTCCAACTACGCCCGGGAGCTGCACCCCACCGAGATGGCGGGGCTGGACTGGGACATGGTGCAGGGCACCAACCTGCACCACGCGCTGCTGATCGCCGGGCGGCATCTGGACCGGCATCCGGACTTCGAGCCGATCGTGCTGGTCGTCACCGACGGGGAGCCGACCGCGCATCTGCGGCCCGACGGTCGGTCCTTGTTCGACTACCCGCCCTCGCACGACACGCTGGTGCTGACGCTGGCCGAGATCGACAAGATGACCCGGCGGGGCGCCACCCTGAACGTGTTCATGCTGGCCGACGACCGGCGGCTGGTGTCGTTCGTGGAGGAGGTCGCCCGCCGCAACGGGGGCCGGGTGTTCGCTCCCGAGGACGGCCGCCTCGGCGAGTACGTGGTCAGCGACTTCCTGCGGATGCGCCGGGGACGCCGCTGAGGGACCCCGGGGGTCCTGGTCTAGGGTCGAGGGCATGTCGAGCTCCGACCGGATGTTGCTCATCCTGCACGTGGGTTTCGCGATCTTCACCCTGGGCCCGCTGACCACCGCGACCTCGGTCACCCCGCGCTACATCCGGCGCGGCGACGTGACGATCCTGCGTTATCTGCACCGCACCACCCGGGTCTACGGGCTGGGGGCGTTGGGGATCTTCCTGTTCGGGATGTTCCTGGCCGACGGCGACTTCGCCCGGGTGTGGCTGTCGGCGTCCATGACCCTGTTCCTGGTGGCGTTGGTGCTGCTGATGCTGGTGGAACGGGATCAGCGCCGCGCGATCCACCTGCTCGAGGTCGCCGCCGCCGAACGCACGGAGGCCACCGCGCAAGGGGCCGAGCAGCCGGGGAACACGGAGATCGCCCAGGTCGAGCGGGGCCGGATCGCCGCGTTGTCGGGTGTGGTCGCGCTGATCTGGGTGGTCATCCTGATCCTGATGGTCTGGAACGGCTGACCGTCAGCCCCGAACGACCTCGTCCATCCAGCGGACCACGGAGTCGAAGGTGACCGTGTCGTCCAGCAGCGCGCCACCATGGTCTTTGCCGGGCACGGTGTTCACCGTCGCCGGCACGCCCGCGGCGCCCAGGACGGCGGCCAGCACGGTGCCGTGCGCGGGGGGGACGAACTCGCCGCGGCTGTGGATCAGCAGCATCGGCGGGTCGCCCGGCCCGGCGTGGGTGGCGGCGGAGGCGTCGTTCAGCCGCTCCCGGCAGACGGGGCCGTCGGTGGCCGGGTCGCAGCCGAGGAGCATCTGCACCGCCTGCCGCAGGCTGCGCCGCGAACGGTCGGCGCCCAAGACGCCGCCGTCCTGGTAGGCCCGCTGCGGGGACACCACGGGCGACAGCGCCACGACACCCCTGACCTCGGCCGCACCGGTGCCGTACGTGCCGAGCTGGGTGGCCAGGTGACCGCCTGCGGAGGAGCCCATGACGACGATGCGGTTCGGGTCGAGGTTCCACAGGCGGGCGTTGCGCTTGATGTACGCCAGGGCGTTCTGGCTGTCCTCACGCTGGGCCGGCCACCGGGCGGTCTGCGCCAGGCGGTAGTTCGCCGAGAAGACGACGTAGCCCAGGGTGGTCAACCGGCGGGCGGTGTACCTCCAGCCGCTCTTGTCGCCGCGCCGCCAGGAGCCGCCGTGCAGGAGGAGGACGCCGGGCCTGGGCGAGGTCGTGCGCTCGCGCGAGGCGGCCGGGGCGCGCCAGTACGCGTCGAGCACCTGACGATCGTCGTCGCCGTAGGCGTAGGTGTCGGAACGGGGAGGCGCCGGGGTCACCATGACGGCGCTCGCGGACACGCCGGGACCGCCCGACGACCGCGGAGCGGCCCCGTCGCCGGGGACGGGCTCCGTCAGCGCCTCGGCCGGGGCGATGACGCCGACCAGCGTGACCGCCGCCGCGGCGGCGGCTCCGAACATCAGTACCGTGCGCACCAATGCCACCTCCAAGAGGAATTTAGCGCAAACCGGCGGGGGCTTCGGCGGATTGGATCTTGTGTATCCGCTCCGTTCACCCGCCCGTCGATCAGCCGAGCGCCTGCCGTAGATCGGACAGCAGGTCATCGACGCTCTCGATGCCGACCGAGAGTCGGACCAGATCGCCGGGGACCTCCAGCGGGGAGCCGGCCGCCGACGCGTGCGTCATCCGCCCGGGGTGCTCGATCAGCGACTCCACACCGCCGAGCGACTCGCCGAGGGTGAACAGTCGGGTGCGTTCGCACACCCGGACCGCCGCCTCCTCGGAGGCCAGCCGGAACGACACCATCCCGCCGAACGCCGCCATCTGCTTGGCGGCGGTCTCGTGCCCCGGATGGCCGGGCAGCCCCGGGTACAGCACCGACCGGACGGCCGGATGCGCGGTGAGCAGGTCGACCACGGCCGTGGCGTTGGCGCAGTGCCGGTCCATCCGCACGCCCAGCGTCTTGATCCCCCGCAGCGTCAGCCAGGCGTCGAACGGGCCCGCCACCGCGCCCATGGCGTTCTGGTGGAAGGCCAGTCGCTCCCCCAGCCCCGCGTCGGCGGCCACCAGCGCGCCGCCGACCACGTCGGAGTGGCCGCCGAGGTACTTGGTGGTGGAGTGCACGACCACGTCCGCGCCGAGCGTCAGGGGACGCTGCAGGTACGGGGAGGCGAAGGTGTTGTCCACGACCAGCAGGGCCCCGGCGTCGCGCGCGACGGCGGCCAGCGCCTCGATGTCGGCGATGCCGAGCAACGGGTTGGTGGGCGTCTCCACCCAGATCGCCCTGGTGTCCGGGCGGATCGCCGCCCGGACGGCGTCCGGATCGCCCAGCGGAACGGGGTCGTGGACCACGCCCCACTGCTCGTACACCTTGGCGAAGAGCCGGTAGGTGCCGCCGTAGGCGTCATTGGGGACCACCACGTGGTCGCCGGGCCGGCAGATCGTACGCAGCAAGGCGTCCTCGGCCGCCAGACCGGAGGCGAAGGCCAGGCCCCGGGCGCCGCCCTCCAGGGCCGCCAGGCACTCTTCGAGGGCCGTGCGCGTTGGATTGGCGGAGCGACTGTACTCGTAACCGCCTCTGAGCCCGCCCACGCCGTCCTGCTTGTACGTGGAGACCTGATAGATCGGGGGGACCACCGCACCGGTGGCGGCGTCGGGTTCCTGCCCCGCATGGATGGCCAGCGTCTCGAAGCCGTGCCGAACGTCGTCGTCCATGAAACACGAGGTTAGTGGCCCTGTCCCCCTCCTGGAGGAGGAGACGCTCCCTCGGAGGTATCACCTGGGATTTCCCCGTGTGGACCGACTCATGTTGGGAACTCGATCCGTACCGTTCTGTAGGTAATCGTCATGCTCCCACTGAGAAAGGCGCGGGGATGTTCGCTGCACTGGCACGCGTCGTCGTGAGACACCCGTGGTGGACGATCTTGGCGTGGGTGGTCGCGGCAGTGGCCATCATCGCGCTCTCGCCGTCCCTACAGACCAACGCCGACCAAGGCGATTTCCTACCCAAGGAGTACGAGTCGGTCCAGGCGGCCAAGCTGGCGGAGAAGTCCTTCCCGCAGACCGCCGACACGACCGCGCTGATCGTCTTCAAGCGCAAGGACGGCGGCAAGATCGAGGCCGCCGACAGCGCCACCGTCCAGCGGATCGCCGACAACCTGCAGGCCAAGCGCTACCCGAGCGTGCAGGGCGTGATCGCCGGTCCGGACTCGGTGGCGCCCAACAAGTCGGTGCAGATCGTCAGTATCCCGATGAAGGGGCTGAGCGCCGACGACCAGACGAAGCAGAGCGACGCGATCAAGGACATCCGCAAGCGGCTCCCGACGGAGCTGGGCGGCGCCCCGCTGACGGCCAAGGTCGGCGGCGACCCGGCGGCCTGGCTGGACAACGAGGACTCCTTCACGCAGTCCTTCGCGATCATCTCCATCGCCACGTTCGTCCTGATCATCGGCCTGATCCTGCTGATCTTCCGGGCCCCGCTGGCGGCGGTGCTGCCGATCCTGATCGTCGCCGTCACCGAGGCGGTGGCGATGGGGTTGATCGGCACGGTCTCGAGACTGCTGGACTTCTCCGGTGACGACAGTCTCCAGATCATCCTCACCATCGTGATGTTCGGCGTCGGCGCCGACTACTACCTGTTCATCCTGTTCCGCTACCGGGAGCGACTGCGGGCGGGCGAGGACCGCAAGGTCGCGCTGATCTCGGCGATGGAACGGGTCGGCGAGGTCATCACCTCCGCGGCGGCCGCCATCGCGGCGACCTTCCTGGTGCTGATGCTCGCCAAGTTCGAGCTGTTCGCCGCCTGGGGCCCCTCGCTGGCGGTCGGCGTGCTGGTCATGGGCGTCACCTCGCTGACCCTGATGCCGGCCCTGCTGTCGCTGATCGGGACGGCCGTGTTCTGGCCGTCCAAGGCCTGGAAGAACCAGCCGAAGGGCACCTCCGCGGCCAAGCTGGGCAACCTGGTCGGCCGCCGCCCGGCGCTGATGGCGATCGCGTCCACCGGGGTGCTCGTGCTGCTGGCGCTGGGCACGTTCTCCTTCAAGGCGGACTACGACTTCCAGTCCAGCTTCCCGCAGGACACCGAGTCGGCCCAGGCCATCAAGGAGATGCAGACCGGCTTCCCGGCGGGGCAGTTGCGTCCGGTGCAGGTCTACCTCTCCTCCGCCGACGGGGCCAAGGTCCCCGACGCCAAGATCGCCGAGTTCCGGAAGGCCGCCGAGGACCTGCCGGGCGTCGGCGGGGTCGGCCCGGCCCAGCCGCCGGCCGGCGGCCCGGTGGTGCAGGTCGACCTGGTCCTCAAGGGCAACCCGGTCGACAACAAGGCCATCAACCTGGTCAAGAACGATCTCCGACCGGCCGTCCACAAGGCCGCGCCGGACGGCACCAAGGTGCTGGTCGGCGGTGAGACCGCGATCTACGGCGACATCAACAAGGTCGTCAACCGGGACCTGTCGGTGATCCTGCCGGTCGCCGGTGTGCTGATCGCGCTGATCCTGCTCCTGCTGCTGAGGTCGGTGGTCGCCCCGCTGTACCTGGTCCCGGCGGTGCTGCTCGGCTTCGCCGCGACCCTGGGCGCCGCGGTGTACGTCTTCCAGGGCGCGCTGGGCGAACCGGGCGAGATCTTCCACCTGCCGATCATGTTGTACCTGTTCGTGCTGGCCATCGGGACCGACTACAACATCCTGATGACCGCACGGCTGCGGGAGGAGGCCAAGGAGGGCCACGAGCCGCGCAAGGCCGCCGCGCTGGCGGTCGAGCACGGCGGTCCGACCGTCGCCGCGGCCGGTCTGATCCTGGCCGGGACGTTCTCGGTGATGCTGCTGGCCAAGGTGTCGATGCTGCAGCAGATGGGCTTCTCCATCGCGCTGGGGATCGCGCTGTCGGCCTTCGTGATGTCCATCTTCCTGGTCCCGGGCATCACCGCGCTGCTGGGCCACAAGGCCTGGTGGCCGGGACACGGCGACGAACCCAAGGGTGGGCACCGTCCGCCGTCGCCCGGAGGCGAGCACCTCTCCCCGGAGAGGGCCGGCCACCGGTAGAGACGTTGGGCCGCGGCCATCACGAGCCGCCCACGCCGGCCGCGGCCCAACACCCCCATGAAGGAACGAGGGGCCCGCTCCACGAGCGGGCCCCTCGGCCTTCGTCCAGGTGCGGCTACGCGCCGAGGTCGGTGAGGAGCCCGGTGAACGAGTCGGCCCAGGGGACGTTCCCGCCGCCGTCGTTCCACGGATGGTCGTCGTGACCGTCGACGACGACGCCGAACCTCGCGTCATCGGCGTCGCAGCACAGGGTGATGACGTGCTTGTCGCCGTAGGAGCCGATGGTCAGCCAGAGCCCCGACTCCACCGGCCTGTGCTCGGCGAACAGGCCGGAGTCCTGGGCGGTCTGCGACGCGACGGTCGCGGGCCCGAACAGGTACAGGCCGTACTCGTCCCCACGCCGACGGGTGCCCCCGGCGAGCGCGAGGAACCTCAGGAGGTCGGCGGGCATCCGGACGCGGGTCGCGGCGTCCTCGACACCCAGCCCGGCGAACAGCCCGACGAGGCGCTCGTACAGCCCCGCCAGGGCCGCCGGCCCGGAGTCCTGGGGGTCGACGAGGGGGAAGTCCCCGACGATCGCCTCCCAGGCCGTCTCCAGGCGGTCGTCGTCGGTCACGCGTCGTTCCCCTCAGACCGTGGCGGCGAGGAAGGTGAGGAGGTCCTGGCGGGTGATGAGGCCGGTGGGCTTGCCGTCGTCGAGGACGACGGCCGCGCCGGACTTCTCCAGGACGCCGACGGCCTTGCTGACCGGGTCGCCTCCGCCGACCTGGGGCAGCGGCTCGGCCATGTGCCCCTCGACGCGGTCGGCGAGACGGGCCCGGCCGTGCACCAACGCGGTGAGCAGGTCGGTCTCCCGGATGGCGCCGACCACCTCGGCGGCCATCACCGGGGGCTCCTCCTTCATCACCGGAAGCTGGGACACCCCGTACTCGCGCATCACGGAGATCGCCGTCTCGACGGTCTCGTAGGGGTGGACGTGGACGAACTGGGGCAGCCCCGAGTTCTTGCGGGCCAGCACCTCGCGGACGCGGACCTCCTCCGTGGGGGCCGACAGGAACCCGTAGCTGGCCATCCAGTCGTCGTTGAAGATCTTGGAGAGGTAGCCCCGGCCGCCGTCCGGGAGCAGCACCACCACGACGTCCTCGGGCCCGGCGCGTTCGGCGACCCGCAGGGCGGCCACCACCGCCATCCCGCAGGAGCCGCCGACCAGCATCGCCTCCTCGCGGGCCAGCCGGCGGGTCATGGTGAAGGAGTCCTTGTCGGACACCGCGATGATCTCGTCGCAGACGTCCCGGTCGTAGGTCTCCGGCCAGATGTCCTCGCCGACACCCTCCACCAGGTAGGGGCGTCCGGTGCCGCCGGAGTAGACCGAGCCCTCCGGGTCCGCGCCGATGATCTTCACCCGGCCGTCGGAGACCTCCTTGAGGTAACGGCCGGTGCCGCTGATGGTGCCGCCGGTGCCGATCCCCGTCACGAAGTGGGTGATCCGGCCCTCGGTCTGCTCCCACAGCTCGGGCCCGGTGGTCTCGTAGTGGGAGCGCGGGTTGTTCGGGTTGGCGTACTGGTCGGGCTTCCAGGCGTCCGGGATCTCCCGGGCCAGCCGATCCGACACCGAGTAGTACGAGTCCGGGTGGTCCGGGGACACGGCGGTCGGGCAGACCACCACCTCGGCGCCGTAGGCCCGCAGCACGTCGATCTTGTCCTGGGCGACCTTGTCGGGGCAGATGAAGACGCAGCGGTAGCCGCGCTCCTGGGCCACGATGGCCAGGCCCACCCCGGTGTTGCCGGAGGTCGGCTCGACGATCGTGCCGCCGGGACGCAGCGCGCCGGACGCCTCGGCGGCGTCGATCATCCGGACCGCGATCCGGTCCTTGACCGAGCCGCCGGGATTGAAGTACTCGACCTTGGCCAGGACCTGGGGGGCCAGGCCCTCGGTCACCTTGCGCAGCCGCACGAGCGGGGTGTCGCCCATCAGCTCGGTCAGCGAGTTGTGAACACGCACGATCGACGTCCTTGTCGCAATCAGCGAGGCGGTCGCGAACGAGTGGCCCGTCCGCGTTTCCCCGTGTTTCCACCGCGTGTACTGCGAGGTCGCGGAGCACACGGTCGGATAGATTTCACTACCTGACGGTAGCCGACAACAGGTGGCAGGGGGATCCATACCTCCAGAAGTCGTCACACCGCGTGAGCGCCGGTGCGGCGGGAACGGGTCAGGTGAAGGATGCTGAGAGCGCGGACGGCGCGACGGATCGCGACGGCGGCGGCCTACGGCGGCGGGGGCATCACCGCACTGGGCGGGCTGACGTTCGGGCTGATCGTGGTGGAGGCCCGGCTGGCCCGGCGGATCATCCAGGGCACCCCCAACGGCGACCCCCCTGCGGCCGACGGCCTGTACGGGTCCGCGCTGCCCGGCGAGCCGATCTCGTTCGCGGTGCTGGGCGACTCCACCGCGGCCGGGCTGGGTGTGCACGAGCCGGACGAGACCCCCGCCGCGCTGCTGGCCACCGGACTGTCGGCGATCGCCGGGCGGCCGGTGCGGCTGACCAACGTGGCGCGTTCGGGCTCCCGCAGCGAGATGCTGGACGGCCAGGTCACCCAGGCGCTGACGGCCCGTCCCGACATCGCGGTGGTGATGATCGGGGCCAACGACGTCACCGCCCGCATCTCCCCCGCCGAGTCCGTCCGCCATCTCGACGGCGCCGTGCGGCGACTGCTGGACGCGGGCTCCCAGGTGGTGGTCGGCACCTGCCCGGACCTGGGCTCGGTGAAGCCGCTGATGCAGCCGCTGCGCTGGATCGCCCAGCGGGCCAGCCGCCAGTTGGCCGCCGCGCAGACCATCGCGGCGGTGGAGCGCGGCGCCCGGTCGGTGTCGCTGGGCGACCTGCTGGGTCGGGAGTTCGCCGCCGATCCCCGGGAGATGTTCAGCGAGGATCGTTACCATCCGTCTGCGCGAGGTTACGCATCGGCGGCCATGGCGCTGCTACCGTCGATGGCGTCCGCGCTCGGGCTGGAGCCCGAGCCGGAGCCGGTGTCCGCACGCGGTGTCGGCGTCCTGCCGGTGTACCTGGCCGCGGCCGAGGCCGCCGAGGAGCCCGGCACGGAGGTGGCGGGCACCCGGGTCGCGGGCCGTGAGCGCGGGCCCCGGGGCCGCTGGGCCACCCTGTTGCGGCGGCGCGGCGCCCCGGCCGGCCCCGACGCCGATCCGGGCCACGGCCCGACGGCCGGGGTGGCGCCGGGCACCGCCTGACCGACGTCCGCACCCGACCTCCTCGCACCCGATCCCGCAAGCTTCTCCTCGCACCCCCAGGAGTCAGCCCATGGTTCTGCACGCCTCCAGGCGACTACTTTCCGCATCCACTCCCGTACACATCGCCATCACGGCGGTGATGCTGGGCGCCGCGGGATGTTCGGGCGGGCCCGGCGCGCCCGCCGCCGAGGCGGCGCCGGGGTGGTCGGACTCGACGGTGAACGCGGTGAGCCGCCCGGTGAGCGCGAGCGGGTTCGCGGCGGTGACGGGGCTGCGCCCCGACGGGCAGTTGGAGACCGCCGTGTACGACCTGGCGGCGGGGAAGCGCCGCTGGTCGCGGCCGTCCACGATGGCGGGACGGCTGCCGGGGATGGGCGTGCAGCCGCCGGCGGTGTTCGGGCCGGCCAGGGCCCCGGTGGTGGCCTCGGTGGAGCCGCGGAAGGTCGGGCGGTGGCGGGCCATGCTGGTCGCCCGGGACGCCCGGACGGGGGCGCAGCGGTGGACGCGCCCGGTGGACTCCACGTTCGGCCCCGTGCGCTGCGGGATCCATGTCTGCATGTCGGAGTTCACCGCGCGGCCGGGCGCCCGCTTCGTCGCCCTGGACTCCGCGACCGGCCGCCCGCTGTGGCGGATGCCGGGGATCGCCGAGGTCGAGTGGTCCGACGAACGGCGCGTGGTCGTCTTCCGGATGGCGCAGCACCCCGTGCTGGAGAGCCGCGACCTGCGCACCGGCCGGACGCTGTGGTCCTTCCCGGTGGAGCGCGCGGTGGGCCCGGGGGTCGATCTGTCCGGCGGCTGGGCGTTCACCTCCCTCGGCGAGACGCTGGTGGGCTACCTGGGCCCGTACCAGAGGCGCCGGGGCAGGCCGCTGTCGGCGTTCGGGTTCTTCGGCCTGCGGATGTCGGACGGTCGACCGGTGTGGACGCGGCAGCGGCTGCTGCGCGTCTACCCGAGCGCCGGCCCGGCGGTCTCGCTGATGGCCCGGCAGGTGGACACCCGGGGCATGTACGGGGACTTCGCCCAACTCGACCCGCGCACCGGTCGCACCATCGCGCGCGTGCCGGCCGCGAAGGCGCCCCGGACGGCCTGGTGGCTGGCCTTCCCGTCGGACCTGTCCACGCTGGGGTTCCTGTCGCAGGGCAGGCCGGGCACGGCCGTCGACCTGCGGCGCGGCACCGACATCGCCGCCCGGGGCCTGCGCACGTGGTCGTTCTGCACGGTCAATCCCGCCGAGCTGCGGATCCGGGGGCACCGGGGGTTCTTCCCGATCGCGCCGCTGTGCGCGTACGACCTCGGCACCGGCGGCAAGGTGGCGAATCCGGGCCCGCCGCCGGGCTGGTACACCGGCGCGGTGGACGGCTGGCGGGTGTGGCGCGACGAGCAGGGAGCCCTGCGGGCGGTGCGCGACGCCAAGGGCACCAGCCCCGGCATGTACGGCTGATTTATCACCCAACAGCGTAAACAGGCACTTATTAGATGGTGGGCATAATAAGAGACACCCCCGCGTATGACCCGGTGACCGACAGAGGCTAAGTTGCACTCATGACCGGCGAGTAACTCCGGTCGCCGACACGAGGGAGATCGCCATGCCCGAGGCAGTCATCGTCTCGACCGCTCGTTCGCCGATCGGACGCGCGTTCAAGGGTTCGCTGAAGGACATTCGCCCGGACACGCTCACCGCGCAGATGATCACCGCCGCGATGGCCAAGGTGCCGCAGCTCGGCCCCGACCACATCGACGACCTGCTGCTGGGCTGCGGACTGCCCGGCGGGGAGCAGGGCCACAACCTGGGCCGCGTGGTCTCCGTGCTGCTCGGCTGGGACCAGGTGCCCGGCGCGACCATCACCCGGTACTGCTCGTCCTCCCTGCAGACCACCCGGATGGCCCTGCACGCCATCAAGGCCGGCGAGGCCGACGTGATCATCTCGGCCGGTGTCGAGACCGTCAGCCGCTTCATCAACGGCAGCAGCGACGGCATGCCCAACACCGAGAACGACGTCTTCAACGAGGCCAAGGCCCGCACCGCCAAGGCCGCCGAGGGCGGCGCCGGCGTCTGGCACGACCCCCGCCAGGACGGCCGGATCCCCGACGTCTACATCGCGATGGGCCAGACCGCCGAGAACGTGGCGAGCCTGCGCGGCGTCACCCGTGAGGCCCAGGACGAGTTCGGCGTCCGTTCGCAGAACCTGGCCGAGAAGGCGATCGCCAACGGATTCTGGGAGCAGGACATCACCCCGGTGACCCTGCCCGACGGCACCGTGGTGTCCAAGGACGACGGCCCCCGCGCCGGCACCACCCTGGAGAAGGTCAGCCAGCTCCAGCCGTCCTTCCGCCCCGACGGCACCATCACCGCCGCCAACTGCTGCCCGCTGAACGACGGCGCCGCCGCGGTCGTCGTCATGAGCGACACCAAGGCCGCCGAGCTGGGCATCACCCCGCTGGCCCGGGTGGTCTCCACCGGCGTCACCGGGCTGTCCCCCGAGATCATGGGCCTGGGCCCGGTCGAGGCGTCCCGCAAGGCGCTGGCCAACGCGGGCATGACCATCGACGACATCGACCTGGTCGAGATCAACGAGGCGTTCGCCGCCCAGGTGCTGCCGTCCGCCGAGGACCTCGGCATCGACATGGACAAGCTGAACGTCAACGGCGGCGCCATCGCGGTCGGCCACCCGTTCGGCATGACCGGCGCGCGCCTCACCTCCACGCTGATCAACTCGCTGCGCTTCCACGACAAGCAGTTCGGTCTGGAGACCATGTGCGTGGGCGGCGGCCAGGGCATGGCGATGGTGCTCGAGCGGCTCAGCTAGTCATTGTGGGGGGCGACCCCCCACACCCCCCGCGCCCGGCCTTGGAGATCTTCAGGCGGGCGACCCTCCGCTGGCGCTCCGGGTCGCCCGCCTGAAGGGCCGGGCCGAAACCCCCGTTTGGTTGCCGTCTTTTTGTGGCGGCGGCCCCCACACCCCCAAGGTCGGCTTGGGGGCCTTGAGGCGGGCCGAGCTAGACGTCTTCGGGTGTGGGTCAGTGCATCGGGGCGGCTCGCACGATCGTGCGGGGCCGCCCCGTTCATGTTCAAGAATGATCTACGTTACGTGAGGGATAGGTCGCCGTCAGGGGGTTGTCACACTGCGGAACGTGTTGCAGAGTCAACAGGAAGAACCCCGCGACCTGGAGGTGCCGATGTCACTGAACCACTCGCCGGAAACGCACACCAAGCTCCTCGCGCGCATTCCCTCGGTCACGGGACGTGACCTCCCCGAGTGGTTCGAGACCATCGAGAACGGGCCGTCGTTCCTCCGCTGTGAGGAACGATCCAGTTGGCTGGCCGACGAGCACGGGATCTCGCACGGCTACGCCTCCGCCCTCGTTCGCGAGCACGAGCGCACCCGCAGGATGCGCCACTACTAGGCGCGCCCGTTCCGAAGGCGAAACGCGGATCAGCCCCCGGCCGGCACTCCGGCGGGGGCTGATCCGCGTTCGGGGTCCGTCGTCCGGCCGACGCGGCGGGACGACGGACCCGTGGCTACTCGCGCAGGTACGACAGCAGCCGCAGCAGCTCCAGGTAGATCCACACCAGGCTCAGCACCAGGCCGAAGGCGCAGTACCAGGCGAACTTCTCCGGGGCGCCGGCGGCCACGCCCTGCTCGACCGTGTCGAAGTCCAGCAGCAGGAAGAAGCAGCCCAGCAGGATGGCGATCACGCTGAAGGTGATGCCGAGCGGGCCGTTCTCGCGGATGCCGATGCCGGTGTCGTTGAACAGCGAGGCCACCAGGTTGATCAGCATCAGCCCGACCATCGCGAACCCGGCCGCGATCACGAACCGGGCCAGCTTGGGGGTCACCCGGATGATGCGCAGCGAGTGCACCGCCAGCATCGCGCCGAACGCCAGGGCGGTGCCGATCACCGCCTGGAAGACGACCCCGTCCCAGCGGCTCTCGAAGTAGTGGCTGATCGCGCCGACACCCACGCCGTACAGCGCGGCGAACGTCAGCACCAGCGGGGCGTTGGCCTTCTGGCCGAAGCTGATGTACATCGCCAGCCCGAACTGGGCCAGGAAGGCGATGAAGGCCACTCCGAGGGCGGTGGGGAGCGGAACGAACGCCCAGGTGAGCGCGCCGGTCACCACCAGCGTGCCGAGCGCCAGGAAGCTCTTGACGACCACGTCGTCGACGGTCATCGTGCGCTGCGCCGGCGGCGTGTAGGCCGGCTGCTCGTACATGTCCTGCAGTTGTTGCGGGCTCGGCGTGTACCCCGGGCCCATGTGCTGACCGAAGCGATCGCTCCGGAAGGCGGGGTTCCGGCTTTCCATGTTGCCTCCGAACTACACAGTCCTTAGACCAGTGTAGACGCCGGAGCGGGCCGTGGTGTTCCCTCCGTCCCGGCGGCGCGACGTCGGGCCGGGACGGCTCCGTGGTGCCCCCGGTCGGATTCGAACCGACACCAAAGGCCCTTTTAGGGGGCCCGCCTCTCCCGTTGGGCCACGGGGGCGGCGCCAGCCTATCGAAACCGGCCCGAAAAGAACGCCCCCTGATATGCGACCGAGACCGGCTTTTGCCCATTCCGGGTCTGCTTATTTCCGAAAGCCCGGCGAGTCCCCGTAATTCCCCCCGAAAGCGTCAGCGCCCGGCGGAGTCGTGCACCGTGAGGGCGTCCACCAGCGTCTCACCCGCCCGGCCGTCACGGTCGCGGCGCACGGCCAGGATCTCGTGCACGCCGATCCGGCCGCTCTCGCAGGCGAGGGCCGACGCCGCCAGGTAGAGCAGCCACACGCGGGCCCGGCCGGGGCTGGCCAGCTCGCCGGCCTCCGCCCAACGCCGCCGCAGGCCGGCGGCCCAGGACCGCAGCGTGCGGGCGTAGTGCTCGCGCAGCGCGGCGACCCCGCGCACCTCCAGCCCGGCCTCCTCCAGCGTCGAGACGACCTCGCCCAAGGGCCGCAACTCACCGTCCTCGGGGAACATGTAGCTGGTGGTGAACGTGCGGCGGACGCTGTGCGGACCGGGCCGGCGCAGGCTCTGCTGCACCAGCAGCCGCCCGCCGGGCGCCAGCAACCCGAACAGTTGGTCGGCGGGCAGCGCGGCGGACCCGACGCCGCCGCCGAGCTCAGCGCCGCCGAGCCCCACGATGGCGTCGTACGGGCCGCCGCCCGCCGCGGCCAGGTCGCCCAGCCTGGGCTCGACCCGGTCGGCCATCCCCAGCTCGGCGGCACGTTCGCGCACGTGGTCGGCCTGTGAGCGGGAGCGGACGAGGCCCACCACGCGCACCGACTCCTTGGCTGCGGCGTGAAAGGCGAACGCGCCCCACCCGCAGTTGAGGTCGAGGACGCGGGCACCGGGGAACAGGCCGAGCCGCTCGGTGACGGACTCGCGCATGATGCGCTGCGCCTCGTCGAGGTCCTGCGCGCCCTCCCAGTCGCCGCAGCTATAGGCCATGCTCTCGCCCAGCAGCAGCTCGAAGAACTCCGCCGACTCGCCGAACGGCCCCGTCGTGTCGTCGGGGGCCCGCCCGGTGGGGAACTCCTCGGGCGGCGGCTTCGGCTCGGGCCCCACCGCGCCCAGCATCACCGCGGTGCGGACGATCTCCCGCTTGTCGTCGCTGCCCAGCCGGATCGGCTCGTCACCGCTGCGCATCACCCGCTGGACGGCGCCCAGCGCGGCGAAGATGTCGCCCTCGATGTCCAGCTCGCCCGCCACGTAGGCGCGGACGAGGCCCATCTCCCCCGGCTTCCACAGCAGCCGTCGCAGCGCCCGGCGGTGCCGGATCACGAACGTCGGCGCGGCGGCGGGGCCGATCGAACTGCCGTCCCAGGCGCGCACCCTGATCGGCAGCTCGGACCCCGCGGTCTCGGCGTCCCCGGAGGTCTCCGGGCCGAGCAGGATCTTGGTGAGCAGCGGCGCGAGCCGTGCGGCGACGCCGTCCTGCATGCCCGGCGCACCCCCCAGTCATCGGTGTCATCGGGTCCGGGCCGGCTCGCGCCGGCCGGCGGCCACCTCGAACTCCTGCCGCGCGTGATACATCTCGCCCATCGAGACGATCTCACGTCGGAAGAACATCGCGAGCGTCCAGTCCGCCGTCACCCGGGCCTTCCGGTTGAACGTCGGGACCCGAGACAGATGGTATGTCCGGTGGATGAGCCAGGCGGGCCATCCCTTGATCTTGATCCCGTAGAGGTTCGCCACACCCTTGTGCAGCCCGAGGCCGGCCACCGAGCCGATGTAGGCGTGCCGGTACGGCGTCCGGGCCCTGCCGCGCAGGTCGGCGACGATGTTGTCGCCGAGACGGGCGGCCTGTCGGACGGCGTGCTGGGCGTTGGGCGCGCAGTACCGGCCGGGGTCGGTGAGATCGGGCACGGCCGCCACGTCGCCGGCGGTGTAGGCGTCCTCGACACCCTCGACGGTGAGCTCGGCGGTGGCCTTCAGCCGGCCCTTGTCGTCCACCGGCAGATCGGTGTCGGCGACCATCGGGTTGGCCTTGACGCCGGCCGTCCACGCCAGGGTGCCCGCGTCGAACTCGTCGCCGTCGCTGAGCACGATGTGGCAGTTCTCGGCCGACTTGAGCTGGGTGTTCAGCCGGACCTCGATGCCGCGGCGGCGGAGCGCCTCGACGGTCCAGCGGCCCATCTCCTCGCCGACCTCGGGCAGGATGCGCCCGGTGGCCTCGACGAGGATCCAGCGCATGTCGCCGGGGTCGATGGTGGGGTACCACTTGCAGGCGTCGCGGGCCATGTCCTCCAACTCGGCCAACGCCTCCACGCCGGCGAACCCGCCGCCGACGAACACGAACGTGAGGGCCCGGCGGCGGGCCTTCGGCTCGTTCGCCATGGAGGCCGCGATATCCATCTGCCCGAGGACGTGGTTGCGCAGGTAGATGGCCTCGCCCAGGGTCTTGAAGCCGACGCCGAGGTCGGCCAGGCCCGGGATGGGGAAGGTCCGGGAGATGGAGCCGGCGGCCACCACGATCTTGTCGTACGGCACCTGTCGTTCGCCGTCCTCGGCCTGTTCGGCGCCGACCAGACGCACCGTGGCCCGCCGGACGGCGTGGTCGATGCGGGTGACGCGGCCGTTGAGGATCGTGCAGCGGTTCAGGACCCGCCGCAGCGGCACCACGACGTGGCGCGGCTCCAGGTTCCCGGCCGCCGCCTCGGGGAGGAACGGCTGGTACGTCATGTAGGACTGCGGGTCGACGACGGTGATCTGCACCTCGCCGCGCCGGATCTGGCGGCGCATCCTCCGTTGCAGGCGCAGGGCCGTGTACAGGCCGACGTAGCCGCCGCCGACGACGAGGATCCGTGTGGTCTGTGACGTGCTCAGTTCAGGCATACCCGGTCCGTTACCCGGGCGGCGGAAAAAAGCACGGATCCGTCCGAACCCCGCCCGTCCCACGCGCATCGAACCTTGTGCACGGGGGAGCCATCACGGGTCAGGGCCTCTCGGGGGCGTCCGGCGGAACGGGGTTCACGAGCCGCCGGGCACCGGCCCTGGCCCGGCCCCCTCGTCCGCGGTGAGACCCGCCAGGTCGCGGGCCCGCGTGAAGACCGCGTCGAGCATGTCCTCGGTGACCCTGCCGGTGAAGGTGTTCTGCTGGCTGGGGTGGTAGCAGCCCAGCAGGGTGACCCGGTCGGGGGCCGTTCCGGCGGGCGGCGTCAGCGTCACCTCCGCGCCGTGGCCGAAGGGCGGCCGGGGGCGCGGCACGCCGTAGCCCGCCTTCTTGATCGCCGGCCATGCGCCCTGCCACGCGTACCCGCCCAGCGCCACGATCACCCGCACGGTGGGGACGGTCTCGGCGACCTCGCGTTCGAGCCAGGGCAGGCAGGCGGCGCGCTCGGCGGGGGTCGGCTTGTTGTCGGGCGGGGCGCACCGCACGGTGGCCGCGACGCGGGCCCCGAGGAGGCGCTGACCGTCACCGGCGTGGACGCTGGTGGCCCGCGCGGCCAGGCCGACGCGGTGCAGGGAGGCGAACAGCCAGTCGCCGCTGCGGTCGCCGGTGAAGATGCGGCCGGTGCGGTTGCCGCCGTGCGCGGCCGGGGCCAGCCCCACGATCAGGATGCCGGGCTCCTCGTCGCCCCATCCGGGGACGGGCCTCCCCCAGTACTCCTCGTCGGCGAACGCCCGTCGCCGCTCGACCGCGACCCGTTCCCGCCACTCGACGAGGCGGGGGCACGCCCGGCACACCGACTGCCGGGCGCACACCTCGTGCAGGGTCGACGCCCCCGCCGCGAGCCGTTGGACGTCCAGGGGCGTGTGGGCGACCGGCGTGTCCGGGGCCGCCGGGTCCTCCGGCCACCCGGAGCCCGGCGGTACGAAGGGGGCGTTGGCGGTGGTCACGGACCGATCCTGCCACGCCCCCGGGGTCAGTCCGACGGGGACGGCGAGGGGGTCTCCCGAGGGCTCGGGCTCCCGCTGGGGCTCTCCGTGGGGTCCTCGCTGGGCCGGGGCTCGGGGGTGGGCGTCGTCGGGACGCAGCCGGGCTCACCGCTCCCGTCGTAGTCCGGTTGGCGCAACGGCAGCGGGTAGGCGTTGGAGATCGCCGGGGGACCTCCGCAGGGCTGCGCCAAGGCCCAGCCGCCCTCCTCGAAGGGCAGGTTGAGGGGACGCCCGTCCTGGTCATAGAGCAGGACGTCCTTCAGCGGCTTGCCGTCCTTGGAGTACGGATAGATGTTGTGCACTCCGTCGAGCGCGCCGCCGTCGTAGTGGTTCGCCTCCGAGGGAACGGGCGCGTAGTCCGAGGACGTCGGCCACGCGGGCACCGACACACCGCCCAGGGCGAACATCCCGAGGCCCAGGACCGCCACGGTGTTGGCCGCGACGAGCGTGTTGCGCATCCGGGGACGGGCGGGCCGGTCCTTGTGGCGCACCCCCAGGATCGCCGACGTCAGCACGAACGCGAGCGCCAGGAACGCCTGCCCGGGGCCGTTGGGCACCAGGTGCCAATAGCCGTCGACGAGGTTCCAGATCAGCAGCGCCGGTAGGTATCCCCGCGCCAGCCACCAGGTCGACCTGAACTCCTGGAGGAACGCCCACAGCCTCTGCAGGCCGGGGTTCTCGTCGAGGAGCCGCTTGGTGGTGTCGACCGTCCCCCGGACCCTGCGTGCACGCCGGCCACCGCCGCCCCCGGCCCCGTAGGCGGCCCTCAGCTCGGCGGCGTAGGACGCGGGCGCGCCCAGCCGGGTCGTCAGCGGCTCGCTCGACTCCTCGGCGATCTCGGCGAGGTGGTCCTCCAGGTCCTCCTCCAGCTCCTGACGGTCGGCGTCGGGCAGGTCGGCGAGGGCGACGCGGACCTGGGCCGCGTACCGCGCGATCTCTTCGTCCCGGGAGGTCATCGGCTCCTCTTCTCGACGTCGTCCAGCAGGTCGTTCATCGTGTGGGCGAACGCGCCCCAGGTCTTGGCGGACCGGGCGAGAGTGGCCCGGCCGGTGTCGTTGAGGCCGTAGTACTTGCGGTGCGGGCCCTCCTCGGAGGGCACCACGTAGGACGTGAGCGCGCCGGCCTTGAACAGCCGGCGGAGGGTGCCGTACACCGAGGCGTCGCCGACCTCGTCCAGCCCGGCCTCGCGGAGCCGCCGCACGACGTCGTAGCCGTAGCTGTCGCTGCGGTCGAGGACGGCCAGCACCGCCAGATCGAGCACTCCCTTGAGGAGCTGGGTGGTGTCCATAATGCGTTACAGACTACTACGCATCGCGGAGTACTACGCAAGAGCCAAATCTTGGACGTCCTGGACGGATACGATGCGCCCAGCAAAATAGGGCGCTCGGAGGTACGACGTTGGCTCAGCCGGGTTGGTACACGGACCCTCACGGCACCGGCCGACTGCGCTGGTGGGACGGTCAACGCTGGACGGAGCACCTGCACGACCAGGTCGCCCCGCCCCCGCAGCCCCAACCCCGACCGTCGCAGCAGCAGCCGCACATGTCCTACGGCCAGGCGTACGGGCCGGAGGCGTACAGCGCGCGGACGCAGCCGCAGCCGCCGCCCACGCCGATCGCGGTGGACGTGCGCGGGTTCTGGCTGCACGCCGACGTGCAGGGCGTCGGCTACGGCAACGGCTCGATGCCCTGGGCGCACGTCGAGTGGGTGGCCTACTGGCCGGCGCAGCCCGGGCAGTGGGTGTTCCAGGTGGGACGGCACCCGTTCCACGGCGGTCCCCGGGTGGAGGTGCTCCTCGATCAGGAGGACCTGTGGTCGCGGCTGGCCGACATGTCCCGCCGGATGCTGGAGCCGAGGCTCGTGGGCGAGTTGGCCGCCCGGGTGCGGACGGGCGAGCAGATCGACGTGGGCCAGGGCCTGGCCGTCCACCGGGGCGGCGTGAGCGGCGGGCAGATCTCGCTCAACTGGCGGGCGCTGGCCGGCGGCACCATCCGGGACGGCCGGGTCTGGCTGCATCAGGCGGGCGCCGCCACGCCCGCGCTCTACATCCCGCAGCAGAACCCGAACGCGGTGCTGATCCCGGCGCTGTTGGCCGAGCTCAAACGCTGACCCCGGGGGCCGGCGGGGTCAGGCCAGCGACCAGGCGATCCCGTCCAGGATGTCGTGCTCGCTGACCACCACGGCCCCGAACCCGTACTCGCGCATGATGCGGTCGAGGATCAGCGCGCCCATGCCGATCACGTCGACCCGGCCGGGATGCATGACGCCGATCGCGGCCCGCTCCTCGTGGGAGGCGCGCAGCAGCTCGCGGGCGACCTCGTGGACCTGCGAGGCGGTGATCCGCGACAGGTGGATGCGCGCGGGGTCGTACTCCTCCAGTCCCAGCGCCATCCCGGCGACGGTGGTCACCGAGCCGGCCAGGCCGACCAGCGTCCGCGCGTCGTCCACCGGGACGGTCTCACGGACGGTCGCCAGCGCGCCGTCGATGTCGGCGACGGCCGCCGCGACCTGCTCGGGGGTGGGCGGGGCGCCGCCGGTGTCACCCAGATGCCGCTCGGTCATCCGCACGCAGCCGATGTTCACCGAACGCGCCGACTCCGCGTGGACCGATCCCACGACGAACTCCGTGGAGCCGCCGCCGATGTCGACGACCAGGTAGGGCCGGGCCGGGCGCAGCTCCGCCAGCTCGCGGGTGGCTCCGAGGAACGACAGCTCGGCCTCCTCGTCCCCGGTGATGACCTCGGGCACCACACCGAAGATCTCCAGCACCCCGGCCACGAAGTCGGCCCGGTTGGCGGCGTCGCGGGTGGCGCTGGTGGCCACCACGCGGGTCCGCTCGGCGCCGTGCCGCTCGATGAGCGTCGCGTACCCGCGCATGGCGGTGAACGTGCGCTCCAGCGCCTCGGGGGTCAGCCGGCCGGTCTCGTCCACGCCCTGGCCGAGCCGAACGATCTCCATCCGGCGTTCCAGGTCGGTGAGCCGGCCGTCGCCCGGGTCGGCCGGGTCCGGCACGTCGGCGATCAGCAACCGGACCGAGTTCGTCCCGCAGTCCACGGCCGCCACCCGGGTCATCCGACCTCCTCGTTGATCTGTGCGCAGGGACCGGACGCCCACCAGTCGGGCAGCGCGTCCAGGGCCTCCCGACCGAAGGGGTTGACGCCGGGCACGGCCAGTTCGTGGCCGACCAGCGCGTGCAGGCATTTGACCCGCTCGGGCATGCCGCCCGCGCTCTGGGTGCCCGGCGGGAGCGGCTCGACACCCTCGGCCCGCGCGGCGGCGTCACGGCGGCGCAGGTAGTCCTCGTGCGCGGCGCGGTAGCGGGCGGCCAGGTCCGGGTCCTCGGCGAGCCGTTCCTGCATGTGGCGCATCACGCCCTCGGCCTCCAGCGTGCCGATGGCCGACGCCGCCTTGGGGCAGGTCAGATAGAAGAGCGTGGGGAACGGGGCGCCGTCGGGCAGTCGGGGCGCGGTCTCGACCACGTCCGGCAGCCCGCACGGGCAGCGGTGCGCCACCGCCCGCACGCCGCGCGGCGGACGCCCGAGCTGCTCGGCGACGGCGGCCAGGTCGCGCGGACCGACGGGTTCGTCGGGTTCATCGGGTTCATCGGGCGGGCCGGGTTCGTCGGGTCGGTCGGTCAAGCCTTCCAGTCCTCTTCCAGTCCTCGGGGTCTCGGTCGGTCGGCGGCCGGTCAGCGGCCGTCGGCGGCCTCGACGGACCGCCAGAGCGTCTCGTACCACGGGGGCCGGCGGGGCGGGCCGGCGCTCTCCGGCCGCTCACCGGCGCCGTCGCCGTCGAGCACGACGTAGCACTTCTCGCCCGGCATGCAGTAGTGCAGCCGCCGCCGGGCCTCCCGCTTGATGTACGACTCGTCGGCCAGCCGCCGCTTGTGCGCCTCGAGCCGTTCCACCTGCTGCTGGGCGACGCGCTCCCGGTGGCGCAGCTCGGCGATCTCCTGGCGCTGGGCGATGTACTCCCGCACCGGATAGGCCAGCGTCAGCGCGATGGCGCACACCACCAGCGCCAGAATGGCCGCCCGGCTGGTCAGATGGCCTCGGGACGGCCTGCCGGAGGGCTCTCCGGCAGGCCGTGCGCCCTGCGAGGTGCCCGGCACGGCGGGCCGGTCAGCCGTTCCAGCGGAAGCGCGGGAACGCCTCGGCGCCGGCGTAGCGGGCGGCGTCGCCGAGCAGCTCCTCGATCCGCAGGAGCTGGTTGTACTTGGCGACCCGGTCGCTGCGGGCGGGGGCGCCGGTCTTGATCTGGCCGCAGTTGGCGGCCACCGCCAGGTCGGCGATGGTGGTGTCCTCGGTCTCGCCGGACCGGTGGCTCATCATGCAGCGGTAGCCGTTGGTCTGCGCCAGCGTCACCGCGTCGAGGGTCTCGGTGAGGGTGCCGATCTGGTTGACCTTGACCAGCAGCGCGTTGGCGGTGTCGGTGTCGACGCCGCGGCGGAGCCGTTCGGGGTTGGTGACGAACAGGTCGTCGCCGACCAACTGCACCGTGTCGCCCAGCCCGCCGGTGAGGGCGCGCCAGCCGTCCCAGTCCTCCTCGTCCAGCGGGTCCTCGATGGAGACCAGCGGGTACGCGCCGACCAGCTCGCCGTAGTAGGCGGCCATCTCCTCGGCGCTGCGCTTGCCGCCCTCGAAGGCGTACGCGCCGTCGGCGTGGAACTCGGTGGCGGCCACGTCGAGGGCGAGCGCGATGTCGGTGCCGGGGGCGAACCCGGCCCGGCCGATCGCCTCCATGATCAGGTCGAGGGCCTCGCGGTTGCTGGGCAGCTCGGGGGCGAAGCCGCCCTCGTCGCCCAGCCCGGTGGCCAGGCCGCGGCCCTTGAGCACGGCCTTGAGCGCGTGGTAGATCTCCGCGCCCCAGCGGAGCGCGTCCCGGAAGGTCGGCGCGCCGATCGGGGCGATCATGAACTCCTGGATGTCCACGCTGGTGTCGGCGTGGGCGCCGCCGTTGAGGATGTTCATCATCGGCACCGGCAGCAGGTGCGCGTTGGGCCCGCCGACGTAGCGGAACAGCGGCAGGTCGGCGGAGGAGGCGGCGGCCTTGGCGACCGCCAGCGACACGCCCAGCAGGGCGTTGGCGCCGAGCTTGGACTTGTCGGGGGTGCCGTCGAGGTCGATCAGGGCCTGGTCGAGCAGCCGCTGGTCGCTGGCGAGGAAGCCGACGAGGGCCTCGTCGATCTCGTTGTTGACGGCCTTGACGGCCTTCTCCACACCCTTGCCGCCGTACCGCTCACCGCCGTCGCGCAGCTCCACGGCCTCGAACCGGCCGGTGGAGGCGCCGGAGGGCACCGCGGCCCGGGCCTCGGTTCCGTCGTCGAGGAGCACCTCGACCTCGACGGTGGGGTTTCCGCGGGAGTCGAGGATCTCCCGAGCGAATACGGCCTCGATCGAGGACACGGATCACTCCCTGTGGTCACGGCTGAGCTGGTCCGCCCTTGAGCCTAGCCGGGGCCGCCCCGCCGTGCGCGGGGAGGGACCCGACTGGCATGCCGCTGCGGAGGATTCGGGACGAAGACGATCAAATCACTGTGACCGATCCGTGCTGCGCAAGCGACTTGACCAAATCCCTACCTGTATTGTCTACTACTACTCGCAAACCGACATGATTAGTAGGGAAAATAGCCAATGCTACGCACGCTGAAGCGGCGCCACGCCGCCGCGGTTCTGGTCCTCTTCGCCGGCACCGGGGCCCTCACGGCCTGTGGTGGCGACGACGGCTCCGGCGGGGGCGGCGCCCTGAAGCTCGGCTTCTTCCCGAACATCACGCACGCCACCGCCCTGGTCGGCGTCAAGAACGGCATCTACGCCAAGCACCTGGGCGTCAAGCCCGAGGTGAAGACCTTCAACGCCGGCCCGGCCGCCGTGGAGAGCCTCTTCGCCAAGGGCGTCGACGCGACCTACGTCGGCCCGAACCCCGCGATCAACGCCTGGGCCAAGTCCAAGGGCAAGGCCATCAAGATCATCGCGGGCGCGGCCTCGGGCGGCGTCGCCCTGGTCGTCCGGCCGGGCATCGACTCCCTCGACGACCTCAAGGGCAAGAAGATCGCCACCCCGCAGAAGGGCAACACCCAGGACGTGGCGCTGCGCCACCACCTCAAGAGCAAGGGCCTCACGACCGACCTGTCCGGCGGCGGCGACGTCAAGATCATCCCGCAGGAGAACTCCGTCACCCTGCAGACCTTCGCCAGCGGCCAGATCGACGGCGCGTGGGTGCCCGAGCCCTTCGTCAGCCGCCTCGTGCTGGAGAGCAAGGGCAAGGTCCTGCTGGACGAGAAGACCCTGTGGCCGAACGGACAGTTCGTCATCACCCACCTCGTCGTCCGCAAGGACTTCGCCGACGAGAACCCCGACGTCGTCCGCAAGCTGCTCACGGCCCACGTCGAGGCCACCGAGTACATCAACGCCAACAAGACGGCCGCCGCTCAGGCCGCCAACGAGCAGCTCGGCGAGCTGACCGGCAAGAAGCTCAAGCCGAACGTGCTGGACGCCACGTTCAAGAACGTCACCTTCACCAACGACCCCATCTCCTCAAGCCTTCTGGAGGGCGCCAAGCACGCCCAGGACGTCGGCCTGCTGGAGCCGGTCGACCTCACCGGGATCTACGACCTCACCACCCTCAACCAGCTCCTCTCCTCACAAGGAAAGGCACAGGTCAAGGCGTCATGACTCAGGCCACCACCCAGGCCGCCCAGAGCCGGACCGCCGCGGCGGTCCGGCTCGACGGGGTCTCCAAGGCGTTCGGCTCCGGGGCGGGCGCGCTGCTCGCCCTGGACAAGGTCTCCCTCGACGTCGCACCGGGCGAGTTCGTGTGCCTGCTCGGCGCGTCCGGCTGCGGCAAGAGCACCCTGCTCAACCTCGTCTCCGCATTGGACCGTCCCAGCGCCGGGACCATCGACACGGGGGACGCCCGGGTCGCGCTGATGTTCCAGGAACCCGCCCTGTTCCCCTGGCAGACCGTCACGGGCAACATCGAACTCGCCCTGAAGATGCGCGGCGTGCCCCGGTCCGAGCGCCGGTCCCGCGCCGCCGAGCTGCTCGGCCTGGTGCACCTGGAGGGCTTCGCCAAGAAGCGCCCCCACCAGTTGTCCGGCGGCATGCGCCAGCGGGTCGCGCTGGCCCGCGCCCTGGCCCTCACCGTGGACGAGACCGACTCGGGCCGCGGCACCCTGCTGCTGATGGACGAGCCGTTCGGCGCCCTCGACGCCATGACCCGGGACCTGCTGCACGACGAGATCGAGCGGATCTGGCGGGAGCGCGGCCTGACCGTGCTGTTCGTCACCCACAACGTGCGCGAGGCGGTGCGGCTGGGTGACCGGGTGGTGCTGCTGAGCAGCCGTCCCGGCCGGGTCGTCGAGGAGTTCGAGGTCCCGATGCCGCGCCCTCGGCGCATCGACTCCACCGAGGTCAGCACGCTGGCGGCGACCATCACCGACCGGCTCCGCGCGGAGGTGAGCCGCCATGGCTCCTGACGTCGCCAAGGCCCGTCCCGACCTGGACCGGCAGCTCGCCGGGCTGGACGCGCTGGAACTGGCCGGCAACACCCGGCGCGACCGGAGGACCCGCGTCTGGTCCTCCACCTGGCCCAAGCTCGGCGCCCTGGCGCTGGCCCTGGGGATCTGGCAGGCGCTGGTCTGGGCGGAGTGGAAGCCCGAGTACGTCTTCCCCGGCCCCGGCGAGGTCTTCCCCAAGCTGTGGGACCGCGTCCAGGACGGCAGCATGGCGGAGACCTTCGCCACGACCATGCAGCGGGCCCTGATCGGGTTCGCGATCTCGGTGGTCGTCGGCGGGCTCATCGGTGCCGCCGTCGCCCAGTTCCGGGTGCTGCGGGCGGCCATCGGCTCCCTGATCACGGGCCTGCAGACGCTGCCGTCCATCGTCTGGCTGCCGTTCGCGGTCCTGCTGTACGGGACCACCGAGCAGGCCATCATGTTCGTCGTGGTGCTGGGGGCGGCGCCGTCGATCGCCAACGGCCTGATCTCGGGGGTCGACTACACGCCGCCGATCCTGCTGCGGGCCGGCAAGGTCATGGGCCTGCGCGGGGTGAACTACTACCGGCACCTGCTGCTGCCGGCCACGCTGCCGGCCTTCGTCACCGGGCTCAAGCAGGGCTGGGCGTTCGCCTGGCGCAGCCTGATGGCCGGTGAGCTGATCGTGAACTTCGGGCGGGCCTCGCTGGGCGCCCAGCTCGGCAGCGACCGGGACGTCAACGACGCGCCGGGGCTGATCGCCACGATGATCGTCATCCTGTGCATCGGCGTGCTGGTCGACCTGGCCTTCGGGGCCGCCGACCGCGCCCTGCGCAACCGCTGGGGCCTCAACACCGACTGAGGTCCGCGTCACGCGCCCGCCCCGGTGACGGCACTCCCGTTCGAGCCGTCACCGGGGCAGGGCGGATCGACGCGAGACCCGGAAGTGGAGGGGAGTACCTCCGTATCGATCGCGCCTGCCCACATGTTGGTGGGAACCTGGATCCCCGCATAAGTCAAAATGCTGTTCGGGACAGTCCAGTACAAGGCAGGGAATGGCGTGACCGAGACCTCCTCCCCGCCCCAGCCGCAGGTGGCGACCACCGCGGCCGAGTACGTCGGCCGGCTCCGGGCGCTGCGCGCCTGGGCGGGTCTGACCTACCGGCAGGTGGAGCGGCGCGCCGAGTCCGCGGGGCACTCCCTGCCGCACAGCACCCTCGCCAGTGCGCTCGGGCGCGACAAGCTGCCCCGCGAGGACCTCGTCGTCGCGTTCGTCCGGGCCTGCGGGTGCGACGAGGAGCAGACCGCCGCCTGGGTGGAGACCCGCCGCCGGCTGGCCGCCTCCGCCGAGACCGTGCCCGAGCAGGGCCCGCAGCCCGACCCCGAGCCCGAGCCCGTCGTCGTCGACCCCGAGGTCACGGACACCGGCCCCGCGGGCGAGACGGCCCACCCCGTTCCGCGATCCGAGACGCCCCGGGAGACCACGGTCGGCGCCCCCGTGATCGCCGTTCCGGCGGAGCCGCGGCCCGTCCGGTCCCCGTGGCGTCGGCCGCCGTCGATCCGGGGCCTGACCGCCCTGGTCCTGGTGTTCTCGCTGGGCGTGGCGACCGGCTGGTGGCTGAAGGACCCCGCGAGCGGGCCCGGCGGGAACGGCTCCGGGCCCGTGGCGGTCACCTCCCCTCCGGAACGGATCGTCGCCTCCCCCGAGAAGCCGGCCGCGTGGTGGCGCTTCGACGACCGGGACCCGTCCTCGGAACGCCCCGAGGCCGGCACGTCCGCGCTGCGGCTCGACGACGGCGTACGCCGGGAGAGCCGCTCCGGCGTCGACGCCATCGTGCTCGACGGGGTGGGGCGCGTGCTGACCGCCGAGCCCGTCGTGAACACGGCCGAGAGCTTCTCGCTGACCGTCTGGGCCCGGCTGGACCGGGTCAGCGACTGGTCCATCGTCGCCAGCCAGCACGACGGTCCCTTCGACGTGTTCCTGCTGGGCCACAACCGCGAGGTGGACCGGTGGGGGTTCATGACCCCCAGCGAGGAGGACGGCTGGCTCTCGGGCCAGGCGCTGTCGGCCTCCGCGCCCGAGCGCGGCGTGTGGACGCACCTGGCCGGCGTGTACGACGCGGGCACCCGGCGGCTCCGGCTGTACGTGAACGGCCAACTGGTGGGCACCTCCCGGACCCATGCCCTGCGGCGGGCCAAGGGCGGCCTCGAGCTCGGCGGGGCGATGCAGCACGGCAGGCCCGTCGACGCCTGGCACGGCGCGGTCGACGACGTCCGCGTGTACCGAGGGGTGCTCAGCGCGACGGCCGTGACCCAGGTGATGAAGGCCCGCGCCTAGGGGCCTCCTCGGCGAGCTGCCTGCGGAGGACCTCGGGCGCGGTGACGAGCGACGGGCCGTACCAGGTCAAGTGGCGTCCGCACACCAGGGCGCACGGGATGCCGGGGAAGCTCTCGGGGCCGTCGTCGGCGGTGAAGCGGTAGGGCTCGTCCGGCAGGACGACCAGATCGGGGGCGGCCCCGACCAACTCGTCCAGCGGGGCCTTCGGATAGCGGTCGGCGTGACCGGCGTACAGGTTGACGACGCCGAGACGCGCCAGGACGTCGCCCGCGAAGGTGTCGCCGCCCACCACCATCCACGGCCGCCGCCAGATCGGGACGACGGCGTTCCGGGTCCGTTCCGGCGGGGGCGCGGACGCCCAGGCGTCGGCGGCGTCGACCAGCCAGCCGGGCACGGGCAGTCCGCACGCCTCGGTGAGCAGGCGGCGCAGCGACGACAGCGCCCGGTCGACGGTGCGGATGTCGGTCACCCAGACCGGCACCCCCGCCTCGCGCAGCGCGTCCAGGTCGCAGGCGCGGTTCTCCTCCGCGTTGGCGAGGACGAGGTCGGGCCGGAGGTCGCGGACCAGGTCCACGTCGGGGTTCTTGGTGCCGCGCACGCGGACGACGTCCAGCCCCTCGGGATGGCTGCACCAGTCGGTCGCGCCCACGAGCAGGCCGGGCTCGGTGGCGGCGACGGTCTCGGTCAACGACGGCACCAGCGAGACCACCCGCCGCACCCGGTGGGGCACGGCCACCCGTGCCCCGGTGTCGTCCTCGTGCATGCGGTCTCTCTCTCGCCGATCGCCGAGGTCCCAGACTCGCACGCCCCGGTCGTCGCTCCCGGAACGGCCCGTGAACGGCGCACCCGATCTCCCCGAGGAACCGGTCACGGGCCGTCGCCCACGTCAGTCCAGGGTCGGGTAGTCGGTGTAGCCGCGCTCGTCACCGCCGAAGAAGGTGGCGGGATCGGGGGTGTTGTAGGGGCCGCCCCGCCGGAGGCGGCGCGGGAGGTCGGGGTTGGCGAGGAACAGCGCGCCGAACGCGATCAGGTCGGCGGCGCCGTCCTCGATGAGGCGCAGGCTCTCCGGTCCGGTGGGGGCGGGGTGCGTGTACGGGTTGAGGACGAACGCCGACGTCCACAGCTTGCGCAGCCGTGGGGTCAGGTCGTGGAGGGGCCCCTCGCCGACGTGCAGGTACGCCAGGGACAACGGGTTGAGCCGCTCCAGCAGCGCCTCGTACACCTCGGCGGGCCGCACTTCGGTGATGTCGTTGTAGGGGTTCCCGGGCGAGATGCGGAACCCGACGCGGTGGCCGCCGATGGCGTCCGCGACGGCGGCGGCCACCTCGACGCCCAGGCGGACGCGGTTCTCGGGCGAGCCGCCCCAGCGGTCGGTCCGCAGGTTGGCGTTGTCGGACAGGAACTGGTGGATGAGGTAGCCGTTCGCGCCGTGGATCTCCACGCCGTCGAAGCCGGCCGCGACGGCGTTGCGGGCCGCGTTCGCGAAGTCGGCGACCGTTCGTCCGATCTCCTCGTCGGTCAGCTCGTGGGGCGTGACGTACTCCTGCG
The DNA here is from genome assembly GCF_003386555.1 of Thermomonospora umbrina. Lineage (GTDB taxonomy): Bacteria > Actinomycetota > Actinomycetes > Streptosporangiales > Streptosporangiaceae > Thermomonospora > Thermomonospora umbrina. The sequence continues at coordinate 1,765,731 of NZ_QTTT01000001.1, forward strand.
GTCCGTCGTGGGTGAACGGCGTTCCGCTGGTCGGTCGGACGGGCGAGGGTCCGACCGGGATCAGCCCGTCGGGCAGGAGGGAGGGGTGGCCGATCCGGCCGGAGTGCATGAGCTGCGCGAAGATCACGCCGCCCTCGGCGTGGACGGCGTCGGTGACCCGCCGCCAGGCCCGTACCTGGGTGTCGGTGTGCAGGCCGGGGGTGTCGGGGTAGCCCTGGCCGACCACGCTGGGCTGGGTGCCCTCGGTGACGATGAGCCCGGCGGAGGCGCGCTGGGCGTAGTAGGCGGCGGTCAGGGCGGTCGGTGACGCGTCCGGGCCGTAGGCGCGGCTGCGGGTCATGGGCGACATCACGATGCGGTTGGCGAGCTCGATCCCGCCGAGAACGAAGCGGTCGGTGGCGCTGGGGGTCATCCGGTCTCTCCTCCGGGTCGTCCGGGGCGCCGCTCTGGGCACGCCCGGATTTCATGTGGCTAGCCACATTAACTATGTGGCCAGCCACATGATTCCCGGTTGTACGATTTTTTCGATGACACCCGCACCGCGACCCGCGCAGGCCCGGCCCGAGCCCTTCTCCGCCGGTGGGCCGCTGAGCTACGCGATCTTCACTCTCGCCCGCGCCCACCGGGCCTACGCCGCCCGCCTGCTGCGCGAGCTGGGGCTGCACCTCGGGCAGGAGATCCTGCTCATGCACCTGTACCGGCGCGACGGCCAGACCCAGTCCGAGCTGCTGGACGCGGTGGGCCTCGACCACTCGACGGTCTCCAAGTCCCTCAAGCGCATGCAGGAGGCGGGCCTGCTCGTCCGGGAGCCGACCGAACGGGACCGCCGCGTCCTGCGCGTCTCGCTCACCGACAAGGGGTGGGCGATGCGCGAACGCATCGAGGAGATGTGGTCCGAGCTGGAGGGCATCTCCGCCATCGGGCTGGAGCCCGAGGCCGTCGAGCGCTTCGTGCGGACCGCCGAGGCGATCGAACGCAACATCGTGGAGCACCTGGGCGAGGCTCCGCCCGCCTGCTAGGGACCCGCCCAGCGCCTCCCCGTCGTGCGAGACGCCCGCTCGAACCCCGAGGGGATCGCACCTGAGAGCGACACCATGAACGTCCTGACCTCAGGGATGTCCCCCATCGGACCCTGAGATCGCGTTCGCGCCCTGGTCCGATCGCTCCCGCGGCGTCAGCATTCGGTGAGTCGTCCCTGATCACCGACCCCGATGAGGAATCACATGAGCGCACCGGCATCCGGCCTCACCCGCCGATCGGTCCTGACCGCGGCGGGAACGGCGGGCCTGCTGCTCGCCACCGCCCCGACGGCTCCGGCGGCCTCGGCGGACCGTCGGGCCGGGCATCGCGCGGGCCGCGTTCGACTGAGGCTGCCGAGACCGACCGGCACGCACCGCATCGGAACGACGTCGCTGCACCTCATCGACCGTTCCCGCCGGGATCCGTGGACATCACCGGCCGCGCCCCGCGAGCTGATGATCAGCCTGTGGTACCCGGCCCGGAACGCCCCCGACGCCCGGCGCGCCCCCTGGCTCCCCCCGGCGGCGACGGAGCTGTACCGGCGGGACGCCGCCGCGAGTCTGCGGACGTCGCTGGACGACGTCGACTTCCCGGTGACCCACGCCCGGCGGAACGCACCCGTGGAGGCGCGCCGCCGAGCGCATCCCGTGGTGCTCTTCTCCCCGGGGTACGGCTCGTTCCGCGCGCTCGGCACCGCGCTCGTCGAGGACCTGGCGAGCCGAGGGTACGTGGTGGTCACCATCGACCACACGCACGAGGCCGAGTTCGTGGAGTTCCCCGGCGGGCGCATCGTAGCGAGCCGGCAGCCGGCCGAGCCGACCGACGAGGACCACGCGCTGGCCCTGCGGGTCCGCTGCGAGGACACCCGGTTCGTGCTGGACACGCTCACCGCGCTGAACGCCGGAGACCACCGCCGGCCTTTCCGGGGGGCCCTCGATCTGTCGAGGGTCGGCATGTTCGGGCACTCGTTCGGCGGCGCCACGGCCGCCGAGACGATGGCGCGGGACCGTCGGATCCACGCCGGCGTCGACCTGGACGGCAGCATCTTCGGGGAGGTCGCCCGGACCGGCCTCGACCGTCCGTTCCTGCTGATGGCGAGCGAGGGCCACGGACGCGACAACGACGAGAGCTGGGCGGAGTTCTGGTCGCACCTGCGCGGCTGGCGTCGGCACCTGTCCCTGCGCGACTCCGGGCACATGGCCTACACCGACCTGTCCCCGCTGGGCCGGCAGTTGATCAGGGCGCTGCCGATCCCGGCCCCGGTGGTCGCCGCTCTGACCAACGACATCGGCACGATCGACCCGGCCCGTTCCGTCTCGGCCCAGCGGGCCTACCTGGCCGCCTTCTTCGACCTGCACCTGCGCCGCCGCGACAGCCCCTTGTGGTCCGGGCCGTCGCCACGCCACCCGGAGATCGAGTTCGTGCCCTGAGCGGCCGGAGTCAGCTCGCCGCCTTCTTGATGAGGTCGCCGATGCGCGCCTCGTCGGCGGCGGTCGGTGTCGTCAGGGCGTAGGCGGTCGGCCACATGGTGCCCTCGTCGAGGTTGGCGGGGTCGTTGAAGCCGAGCGTGGCGTACCTCGACTTGAACTTGTGCGCGCTCTGGAAGAAGCAGACGACCTTGCCGTTCTTGGCGTACGCGGGCATCCCGTACCAGAGCCTCGGCGTGAGGTCGGGCGCGTCGGCCTTGACGATGGCGTGGATCCGCTCGGCGAGGACGCGGTCCGCCTCCGGCATCTCGGCGATCTTCGCGAGCACCTCGCCCTCCGCGTCGGCCTTGGTCGCGCGCGGGCCGCGGCGCTTGGCCGTCTTCAGCTCCTTGGCGCGCTCCTTCATCGCGTCGCGTTCCTCGTCGGTGAATCCGTCGTACTTCTCGGCGGCCGTCATGGCTCTTCCTCTCGTGCGCGTGGGTGGAGAAGGGGTATGTCCGCAACGGCTTCGGCGACCGCTTCGGGAGGCCAAAGACTCGGGAAATTCCGCGGGGCCGGCTCAGGACGTGAGGGCCGGCGACGCGGCCTCCCAGGCGAACCCGTCCGGGTCGGTGAACGGGCCGGTGCCGCCGAGGACGAGTCGGTGGGATCCGGTGCCGTCGATGGGGACGCCGACGTCCTTGGCGAGGGCGCGTCGCCCGTACAGGGCCAGCTTGACGGGGCTGTCGGGCCCGGACGCGAACTCGACGTACTTGCGGCCGAAGCTCTTGGCCACGGTCAGGCCCTGCTCGACGTAGAACCTCTTACTGGCGGCGACGTCGGAGGTTCCGAGGAGGAGGACCATCTCGTCGATCCGTCGGGTGTCCGGGCCGGTGTCCCTCTTGTGCGAGGTGGCGACCTTCCAGATCGTGCCGTCGGGGGCCTGCACGACGCCGCCGTAGCCCCAGAACGACTTGGCGGCGGGCTTGAGCGTCGTGGCGCCGGCGTTCAGGGCGGCGTCGATGAAGCCGTTGACGGTCGCGGGCCCGGGGACCGTGAGCGCCATCACGAACCCGCGGAACCCGGAGGTGGGCGCCTCGGAGGCCCGCAGGCGTACCCGAGAGCCCAGTCCGAAGGCGGTGTAGAAGTCGGTGGCGGCCGTGACGTCGGCGGCCTCGAGGGTGACCGATGCGATGAAGTTCATGGGGAAGACGCTAGTTGCGGCCCGGTGACCTGCGCTTCTCGATTCCTGACCGATCTGGCGGCGCGCCGGTGCCCGACGCGGCGCGGCCTCGCGCGTCCGTTCAAGCGCCGCCGCGGAACGCCTCGAGCATCTGTGAGAGCGCGGCCCAGGTGTCGTCCAGGGCGCGGGGGTCGGTCGATCGCGCCAGCCACAGGGCCGCCTCGTTCATCGCGCCGGACAGCAGGTGGGTGAGCGGCTCGACCGGCCGAGGGGTGACGATCCCCGCCTCCATGAGGTCGGTGAGGGCCTCGGCCAGGTGGCGCGCCGACGCGTCCTCGTCCATCGCGCGCCACTCGCTCCAGCCGAGCACGGCGGGGCCGTCGATGAGCATGATCCGCTGAACGTCCGGGTCGGTGCTCGCGGTGAGGAAGGCCCGGCAGCCGGCCGTGAGCCGGTCCCAGGGGTCGTCCCGGGCCTCGGCGGTCGCGGCGACCTGCCGGGCCACCTCCTGCTGCACCTGTTCGAGGACCGCGCGGAACAGGGCGGCCTTGCCGTCGAAGTGGTGGTACAGCGCGCCCTTGGTGACGGCGGCGGCCTGCACGATCTCCGCCAGCCCGACGGCGCCGTAGCCGCGCTCGGCGAACAGTCGCCGGCTCTCGGCCAGCAGGGTGCCCCGGGTCTGCTCGCGCCGGCGGGCCCTGGCCCCGTGCGTCGTCACGAACCCTCCCTTTGACATACCGATGGTACGCAACGTAGCGTACCGCCACATACCATCGGTACGCGAACGGAGAACCTCATGATGTTGACCAGCTTCTATCCGGTCCTCGGCGTCGAGCGGCTGGCCGAGTCGCACGACTTCTACCGGCGACTGTTCGGGTTCGAGACGACCTTCGAGTCGGACTGGTACGTGAGCCTGCGGCGACCGGGGACGCGCCCGTACGAGCTCGCGCTGCTCGACCACACCCACCCGACGGTGCCCGAGGCCCATCGCGCGCCGGTGCGGGGACTGCTGCTCAACTTCGAGGTGGAGGACGTGGACGCCGAGTGGGAACGGCTCGTCGTCGGCGAGGGGCTGCGACCGGAACTCGAACTGCGCAGCGAGGACTTCGGGCAACGGCACTTCATCGTGGCCGACCCCAATGGCGTCCTGATCGACGTCATCACGCCCATCGCGCCGTCCGGCGCGTACGCGGACCAGTACCTCGCCGAGTAGGCGCCCAGGGCCACCGGGGCTCGGTTTGACCTCAAGCGCGGTCGAGTTTCTACGGTTGGAGACCGATTCCGGACGACCGCAATGCAGGAGGCATCCGATGAACGTGACCGTGATCGGGTTGGGTGAGATGGGCTCGGCGCTGGCGAGCGCGTTCCTCAAGGGCGGCCACCCGACGACGGTGTGGAACCGCACCCCGGGGAGGGCCGAAGCGCTCGTCGCCGCAGGGGCCGAGGAGGCGGCGTCCGTGCGGGAGGCCGTCGCCGCCGGTGAGCTGGTGGTCGTGAACGTGAAGGGCAACACGGTCGCCCGCGAGCTGTTGGCGTCGGCGGGCGACGCGCTCGCCGGTCGTTCCGTGGTGAACCTGACCGATGGGACGTCGGCCGAGGTCCAGGCGGTGGCCGAGTGGGTCGCCGGGCGGGGGGCGGAGTACCTGCACGGGCAGATCATGACGATCGCCCCGGGCATCGGGCACCCGGACGCGGTGGTGTTCTACGGCGGCGCGAGCGCGGTGTACGAGCGGTTCGACGCGGTGTTGGGGCTGCTGAGCGGGCACAAGCGCCTGGTGGCGGACGACCCCGGGGTGCCGGTGCTCTACGGGATGGCCGTCCACGACACCATGTGGGGCACGCTGAACGGGTTCCTGCACGCCGCCGCGCTGCTGTCGAGCGAGGGTGTCGAGGTGGGCCGATTCTTGGACGACGCCGGTGCCTCGATGAAGGCGCTGATCTCGTTCCTGCCCTCGATCGCCGAGGCCGTCGACAGCGGTGAGCACGCGGTGGAGTACGGAGCGCTCAAGCATCACCTGCCGTCGGTCGAGGACCTCGTCCGGGAGAGCCGGGAGCGGGGTGTCGACGACGCGTTCCCCGGCTTCACCCGCGACCTCGTGGCCGAGGCCGTCGACCGGGGTCACGCCGACGACAACTACTCACGGCTGATCGAGCACTTCGCCCGGCGGTGACCTCGGGAACGGGAAGCGGCGGGTGATACCGGTGGGCGGGCCGGCGACTCGGGCCCGCCCTCGCGGACGTCGTCGTCTGGGAGGCGTTCACGGCGGCGTTCCGGAGGCGGGAGCGGTACCGGCGGCAGACCCGCATGTACCGGGCGTCCGCCGGGGGGAACGCCCGTTGACCGAGTGGCCCGAGGCTCCGGAGAGCGGGCTAGCGGAGCGGGTCCTCCGCGAGCCGGCGGGCGAACGCCCGCCAGGCCGAGGAGGAGAAGGCGAGCGCCGCAGACTCGGGGTTCTTGCTGTCGCGGACGGCCACCATGCCCGTCAGCGCCGCGACTTCAACGCACGACCCATCCTGGTAGCTGCGGCTGCTCTTGCGCCACACTGCACGGGACATGTCCGAAGTCGCCACCCTGCGCCCCCTAGTTCGTCATTTGTACTCATTTAGGGCTGCAATCAGCATAGCCCGCGTATCCTCCGGGCTGACTGCGACGGCACGGAGATGATCGAAGGCCGTCGCGAACCGTTCGACCTCCTCAGCCCTGTCGATCCAGAGGTTTCCGTTGACGATCTCCACGTAGGCGGCGTCGGCGTCGGAGCTCTCCGGGAAACTGAGGAGGCTGAAGTTGCCGGTTGCTCCGGGATGGGCTCCCACGCTGTAAGGGACGAGCTGGAGCGTCGTACGGCCCCTGGCCACAGCGAGCAGGTGCTCAAGCTGGCCCCTCATCACCGCAGGACCACCCACAGCTCGGTGGATGGCCGCCTCGTCGAGGATCACCCATAGCTGGGGGCGATCGGGTCCGCGCAGGATGTGCTGCCGAGTCATTCGAACCTCGACTCGGCGCCGAATCTCATCCTCGTCGAGCTCCAGCGGCCCACCCCGGATGAAGGCGGTCGCGTACCCCTCGGTCTGCAACAGACCAGGTATCGCAGCAACGTGAAACTCGCGGATGGACGTCGCCTCTGCCTCCATGCCGATGTAGGACTCGTACTTGCTGGGCAGGACGTCGCGGTACGAGTACCACCAGCCGCGCTTGCGGGCGTCCTTGGCGAGCTGGATGAGGGCGTCGCGTTCGGCCTTGTCGGTCACGCCGTAGACGTCGAGCATGGCGCGCACGTCGTTCGGGTGCGGGCCGGTGCGGCCGGTCTCGATCCTGAAGATCTTCGTGTGGTGCCAGTCGAGCTGCTCGGCCGCCCGTTCCTGGGTGAGGCCGGCGCTCTCGCGGAGGCGCTTGAGGGCGTTCATCAACTGGCGGCGTCGGATGGTCGGGCTGTCGGCGGCCATGTTCACCTTTCCTTGTGGTGACACTCCATCACCATTTTGCAGCTCTGCATCGTACAGCTCTGCACATCGGTGTTATGTATGACGCATCGGCAGAAGGATGCCGGCGCCACGATGCGGGTGCAGGCGAATGCGGGAGGTCACCGATGGATGTCGCCGGAACGGAACCGCGCGGGGCCGAGGTGGACGTGACGCGGGTGCGGATGCGGTTGCTCGGGGAGCTCGCGGTGGCGTTGTCGGAGTTGGGGCGGGACTCCTCGCTCCTGATGCGGGGTGGGGGTGAGCCCGTGTTGGCGGTGTGGCCGAGCCGGCATGGGGCAAGCGACAAGCGCGAGGTGGTGGCCGTTCAGGACGGGGGCGGCTGGTCGTTCTTGTGGGGTGGGGGTGCTCGGTGCCGGGTGACGGACGAGGGGTCTCCGAGGGTCGCGGCGTTCATGGTGGCGCAGGGGCCGAAGGCGGGGCGGGAGTGAAGGCGCAGGGGCTCCGGCCGGTGCGCGCGATGTCGTTCCCCGGGGAGGGCGACGGCGCGCTGGTGGACGTGCGGCAGGTGCGGCGGTTCCTGCGGGAGCGACTGGACGGCGTGGGGGTGGACCTCACGGACCTGGAGCTGGTGGTGTGCGAGATCGTCACCAACGCGGTACGGCACTCGATGTCGGGGGAGCCCGGCGGGCGGCTGCGGGTGGCGGTGCTCATGGCCGACGATCGCGTACGCCTGGAGTTCACCGACGACGGCGGGACGGCGGCGCTCCCGGAGATCCCCACGGGCGTGGACGAGAGCGGGCGGGGACTGGTGATCGTCGCCGGGCTGACCGACGCGTGGGGCTGGGACGTCGGCGACGACGGCCGGACCACGGTGTGGGCCGAGATGCCCCGCAAGACCGCTGACCATTGACGACTCATCGCCTTCGGCGAGGATGTTCCGCTGAGGCACGACCTCGGGGTCAGACGTTGCGGCGATACTGGCCGCCGGCCTCGAACAGGGTGTCGGTGATCTGGCCCAGGGAGCACACGCGGGCGGTGTCCATCAGGGCGGCGAAGGCGTTCTCCCCGGACATCGCCGCCTCCCGCAGGCGGCGGAGGGCGGCCGGGGCCTCCTCGCGGTGCGCCTCCTGGAAGGCGGCCAGGCGGCGCAGTTGGCCCTGCTTCTCGTCCTCGGTGCCCCGGGCCAGCTCCACCGGCCCCTTGGTGGACGCCGAGTCGGGCGTGGTGAACGTGTTGACGCCGATGATGGGCAGCGAGCCGTCGTGCTTGCGGGTCTCGTACAGCATCGACTCGTCCTGGATGCGGCCCCGCTGGTAGCCGGTCTCCATCGCGCCGAGGACGCCGCCGCGTTCGCTGATGCGCTCGAACTCCGTCAGCACCGCCTCCTCCACGAGGTCGGTGAGCTGCTCGATGACGTACGCGCCCTGGTTGGGGTTCTCGTTCTTGGCCAGGCCCCATTCGCGGTTGATGATGAGCTGGATGGCCAGGGCGCGGCGCACCGATTCGTCCGTGGGGGTGGTGACGGCCTCGTCGTAGGCGTTGGTGTGCAGGCTGTTGCAGTTGTCGTAGACCGCTATCAACGCCTGCAGCGTGGTGCGGATGTCGTTGAAGTCCATCTCCTGGGCGTGCAGGGAACGCCCGGAGGTCTGCACGTGGTACTTGAGCTTCTGGCCTCGTTCGGAGGCTCCGTACCGTTCGCGGAGGGCCACCGCCCAGATGCGGCGGGCCACCCGGCCCAGCACGCTGTATTCGGGGTCCATGCCGTTGGAGAAAAAGAACGACAGGTTGTGGGCGAAGTCGTCGATGTCCATGCCCCGCGCCAGGTACGCCTCCACGTAGGTGAAGCCGTTGGCGAGGGTGAACGCGAGCTGACTGATGGGGTTCGCGCCCGCTTCGGCGATGTGGTAGCCGGAGATGGACACCGAGTAGAAGTTGCGGACCCCGTGGGCGACGAACCACTCCTGGATGTCGGCCATCATCCGCAGCGAGAACTCCGTGGAGAAGATGCAGGTGTTCTGGCCCTGGTCCTCCTTGAGGATGTCGGCCTGCACCGTGCCCCGCACCGTTCTCAACACGGCGGCGCGCAGGTCGGCGGCCTCCTCCTCGGAGGGCGGACGCCCGTTCTCGGAGGCGAAGCGGTCGAGGGCCTGGTCGATGGCCGTGTTGAGGAAGAACGCCAGGATCGTGGGGGCGGGCCCGTTGATGGTCATCGACACCGACGTGGTGGGGGACGACAGGTCGAACCCGTCGTACAGCACCTTCATGTCGTCGAGCGTGGCGATCGACACCCCTGAGGTGCCGACCTTGCCGTAGATGTCGGGCCGCTGCGCCGGGTCGTTCCCATAGAGGGTCACCGAGTCGAACGCGGTGGACAGCCGCGTGGCGGGCTGCCCCTCCGACAGCCGCTTGAAGCGACGGTTGGTGCGGAACGCGTCGCCCTCCCCCGCGAACATGCGGGTCGGGTCCTCGTCGGCCCGCTTGAACGGGAACACCCCGGCCGTGTACGGGAACGAGCCCGGCAGATTCTCTCGGCGGAGGAACCTCAGCAGGTCACCGTGATCGGAGAGGTTCGGCAGCGCCACCCGGGGGACGCGTGTGCCCGACAGGGTCTCCCGCCACAGCGGAGTGTGGATCTCCCTATCGCGGACCCGGACGACGAGCTCGTCCCTGGAGTAGGCGTCCACGATGCCCGGCCACCGCTCCAACAGGGAGCGGGCCTCGTCACCGACCTCGGTATCGTCGAGCAGCCGATCCAACGTCGCGGTGTCTCCCCCGGCCTCGGCGACCATGTCCCGGGCGGCGGCCAGCCGTTGACGGCGGCGGACCACCTCCGCCTGTCGATCGGTCTCGGCGTGGTAGCCCCGCACGGTACGGGCGATGTCGGCGAGGTAGGTGGAGCGGTCGGGCGGGATGACGGCCTCGATCTTGGACAAGACCCGGCCGTCCACGCGGGCGAGCGCGCCGGGGGCCTCGGGCAGCCCGTGCTCGGCGAGGCGCGAACGCAGCTCCTGGTAGAGGGCGGTGACGCCGTCGTCGTTGAAGCGGGCGGCGATGGTGCCGAAGACCGGCATGTCCTCCGGCCGCGCCCCGAACGCCTCCCGGTTGCGGACGAGCTGGCGGCGGACGTCGCGGAGCGCGTCCTCGGCCCCGCGTCGTTCGAACTTGTTGATGGCGACCGCGTCGGCGAAGTCGAGCATGTCGATCTTCTCGAGCTGGGAGGCCGCGCCGAACTCGGGTGTCATCACGTACAGGCTCACGTCGGCGAACGGCACGATCGCGGCGTCGCCCTGCCCGATGCCTGGGGTCTCCACGATGACCAGGTCATGGCTCGCCCGGCACGCGGCGATCACGTCGCCCAGGTGGGCGGGCAGCTCGTGCGCGCCCCGAGTGGCCACGGATCGGAAGAACACCGGGCCGCCGTCGATGGAGTTCATCCGGATCCGGTCGCCCAGCAGCGCTCCCCCGCTGCGGCGTCGGGTGGGGTCGACGGCGATGACGGCGATCCGCACCTTGTCCTCGGTGTCGAGCCGGAACCGGCGGACCAGCTCGTCGGTCAGGGAGGACTTCCCCGACCCGCCGGTGCCGGTGATGCCCAACACGGGCACCGTCCGTCCCTGCGCGGCCCGCCGGACGACCCGCAGGTCCTCCTCCCCGAGCCGCCCGGCCTCGATCACGGTGATCGCCCGCGCCAGCGCCCGCACGTCCCCCGCCAGGACGCCCTCGATGGACGGCCGCTCCGAGCCCGCACCGGCCTCGGCGGTCTCCGACGTGCCGGGCGAAAGTGTCTCCGTGCCCGCGTCCGCTCCGCCGACCGGGGGCGTCCACCGGGTGGCGAGGTCGACGTCGCACGCGGCGACCATGGTGTTGATCATGCCGGGGAGGCCGAGCCGTTGGCCGTCCTCCGGGGAGAAGATGCGGGCGACGCCGTGGGTGTGCAGGGCCTCGATCTCCTCGGGGACGATGACGCCGCCGCCACCGCCGTAGACCTTGACGTGCCCCGCGCCGCGTTCGGCCAGGAGATCCACCAGGTAGCGGAAGTACTCGACGTGGCCGCCCTGGTAGGAGCTGATGGCCACGCCCTGGACGTCCTCCTGGATCGCCGCCTCGACGATCTCGGCCACCGAGCGGTTGTGGCCCAGATGGATCACCTCGGCGCCCTGGGACTGCAGGATCCGCCGCATGATGTTGATCGCCGCGTCGTGGCCGTCGAACAGCGCCGCGGCCGTGACGAACCGGACGGGATGCTCGGGCCGGTGCAAAGGGGCCATGATGAAATACTAGGACGTCCAACTATCTGGCGTCCACACACCGTGGTCTCGGCGGTGGCTCAGCGGGTGTTGGTGGCCCACGGGTCGGGCACCTCGGACCCGAAGTCGCCGGCCGCCCGCCGCACCTGCCGCAGCAGCGCGCTCAGCGTCACGGCGTCGCGCTCCGACAGCGAGCCCAGCCCGAACTCGATGCCGTGGACGACCTCGGTCGCCGCCAGCGCGACCTCGTGGCCGTGTTCGCTGATCTCCGCCAGCACCCGCCGCCGGTCGGCCGGGTCGGGCACCCGCCGCACCAGCCCGGCCGCCTGCAGCCGGTCGATGGTGTTGGTGATGCTCGTCGGATGCACCATGAGCCGCCGGCCCATCTTCCCCAGCGGGAGCCGGCCCGTACGGCTGAAGTGCAGCAGCACCAGCGCCTCGTAGCTGGCGAAGGTCAGTCCGAACGGCTTGAGCGCGCGTTCCATCTCCGCCAGCAGGAGCTGCTGCACCCGCATCACCGACGTGATGGCCGACATGCGCTCGGCGTGCTCGGGCCAGCGGCGCAGCCACTGGCGGCGGGCCTCGGCGATCGGATCGAGGGGGGCACTGGACGTCATCACGGGAAACGGTATCGCGCCCGAAGCGACGGGCCCTGCCGTGGTCGCGCCCACCCGGCGCCGGACCACCGGGGCCGGTCAGGACTCGCTCAGCTCGGTGAGCAGCCGGTCGCGCTCGCCCCGCAGACTCTCCAGCAGGGCGGCGCGCTCCTGGCGCTCCTGGAGGTCCTCGGCCGCGTCGCCGAAGTCGCGGGGCTCACCGGTCGGCGGGCCCAGCTCCCCCTCCAGCCCGGCGAGGGTGCTCTCCAGGTCCCGCAGGCGCGCCCGCTTCTCGTCGTCGGTGCTCATCACTCTCCCCACGTCGACGAACAGGTCCAGGGGATCTTCCCGCCGAGACGGACCCCAATCGCGGCGGGGCCGGACATGCCGGGCCCGGCGGGCACCGCCTACGCTGCTCGCAGAGGGGTTGGAGGGGGTTGAGCGTGTCGAAGCCTGTGATCTTGACGGTGGACGACGATCCGGGGGTGTCCCGGGCCGTCGCGCGTGATCTGCGCCGCCGGTACGCGGGGTCGTACCGGGTGATGCGGGCCGACTCCGGCCCGCAGGCGCTGGAGACGCTCAAGGAGATCCGGTTGCGCGGCGACGACACGGCGCTGCTGGTCGCCGACCATCGGATGCCGGAGATGACCGGGGTGGAGTTCCTGGAGCAGGCGATGGACCTGTATCCGTTCGCCCGCCGGGTGCTGTTGACCGCCTACGCCGACACGGACGCGGCGATCCGGGCCATCAACGTGGTCGACCTCGACCACTACCTGATGAAGCCGTGGAATCCGCCCGACGAGAAGTTCTACCCGGTGATCGACGCCCAGCTCGACGCCTGGTCCCGGCAGGACCGGCGGCTGCCCGGCGAGCTGCGGGTGATCGGGCACCGCTGGTCGGCCCGCTCCTACGAGGTCCGCGACTTCCTGGCCCGCAACCAGGTGCCCTATAGCTGGACGCTCGACGACGACCCCGAGGCCGCCGAGCTGATCACGGCGGCCGGGGGCGCCTGCGAACTGCCGCTGGTCGTCACCGCCGACGGCACCGTCCTGCAGTCCCCCACCGACGCGGAGCTGGCCGACGCGGTCGGCATGGCGACCGCGCCCGGGGCCGACTTCTACGACCTGGTCGTGGTCGGCGGCGGGCCCGGCGGGCTGGGCGCGGCCGTGTACGGGGCGTCCGAGGGCCTGCGGACCGTGCTGCTCGAACGGCACGCCACCGGAGGGCAGGCCGGGCAGAGCTCCCGCATCGAGAACTACCTCGGCTTCCCCGACGGCCTGTCGGGCTCCCAGCTCGCCGAACGGGCCCGGCGGCAGGCCGTCCGGCTGGGCGCCGAGCTGCTCACCGCCTGCCAGATCACCGGGCTTGAGCAGCGCGGGCGGACCCGTGTCGTCCAACTGGCCGACGGTCGCGAGATCGCCTCGCACGCGGTGATCCTGGCCATGGGCGTCAACTATCGGCGGCTCGACGCGCCCGGCCTCGACGACCTGGTGGGCCGGGGCGTCTTCTACGGGGCGGCGCTGACCGAGTCCCCCCAGTGCGCCGACCAGGAGGTGTACGTGGTCGGCGGGGCCAACTCCGCCGGGCAGGCCGCCGTCCACCTGGCCAAGGTCGCCAAGAAGGTGCACCTCGTGGTCCGGGCGGACGGGCTGGAGAAGTCCATGTCCCACTACCTGATCGAGCAGATCGCCGGGATCGACGTCATCGAGGTCCACACCCGCACCGAGGTCGTCGCGGGCGAGGGCACCGCGCATCTGGAGCGACTCGTCCTGCGGGGCCCCGACGGGGAGCGGACGGTGGACACCCAGTACGTGTTCGTCTTCATCGGGGCCCAGCCGCACACCGACTGGCTGGAGGGCGTGGTCGAACGCGACGAGCGGGGCTTCCTGCTCACCGGCCCCGACCTGGTGTCCGGCGGGCGCAGGCCCGCGGGCTGGCCGCTGCAGCGCCAGCCGTACCACCTGGAGACCAGCGTCCCCGGCGTGTTCGCGGCCGGGGACGTGCGCGCCGAGTCGATGAAGCGGGTCGCCTCGGCCGTCGGCGACGGCGCCATGGCCGTCGCGCTGGTCCACCGTTACCTGGAGAAGGCCTGATCCCGATGCAGAAGATCACCGTCGACGAGCTGCGTCCGCTGTTCCTGTTCGAGAAGCTGTCGGACGAGCAGTTGGCCGTCCTCGCCGAGTACGGCCACGTCGAGGAGTACGACGCCGGGGTCGAGGTCTGCCGGCAGGGCGACCCGGCCGAGGTCTTCTACGTGCTGCTGGACGGCGAGATCGCGCTCACCAAGAACATCCAGGGCCACGAGGTCGAGCTGACCCGCAGCTCCACGCCCAGCGTCTACGGCGGCGCCACCCAGGCGTACATGGGCGACCGCATCGAGCAGCGGTACGGGGGCGCCCTGCGCACGACCCGGCCCAGCCGGCTGTTCGCGCTGCCGGCCCGCAAGTTCTCCCACATCGTCCACGAGTGGTTCCCGATGGCCATCCACCTGTTGGAGGGCCTGTTCTTCGGCATGAGCAACATCAAGGCGCTCGTCGACCAGCGGGAGCGGCTCACCGCGCTCGGCACCATCACCGCCGGGCTCACCCACGAGCTGAACAACCCGGCCGCCGCCGCCTCGCGCGCCAACGCCGAGCTGGGCGAGCGGCTGATCGCCGCGCAGAAGCGGCTGGCCGAGCTGGCCGCGCACGGCGTCGACTGCGACCGGCTCGGGGAGCTGGTCCTCACCCAGGAACGGCTCGCCAAGCGCACCGCCCAGACCGCCGCGCGCAGCCCGCTGGAGGTCAGCGACGCCGAGGACGGGCTGGGCGACGTGCTGGGCGACCTCGGTGTCGAGGAAGCCTGGGAGCTGGCCCCCGCCCTGGTCGCGGCCGGTTTCGAGGCCGAGGACGTCGAGGAGGTCGCCGAGCTGGTCGGCCCCGGGCACCTGCCGCTGGCGATGCGATGGCTGGCCGGGGTGCTGGAGATCTCCCAGCTCCAGCACGAGATCGGCGACGCGATGACCCGGATCACCGCCCTGCTCGGCTCGGCCCGCCAGTACTCCCAGCTCGACCGCGCCCCCGGCCAGACCGCCGACCTGCGGGAACTGCTGGACAGCACCCTCACCATGCTCAAGCGCAAGATCGGCGACGGGGTGCGGGTGGACACCGACTACGCCCCCGACCTGCCGCGCATCCCCGTCTACGCCGCCGAGCTCAACCAGGTGTGGACCAACCTCATCGACAACGCCCTGTACGCGATGGGCGGCTCGGGCACCTTGACCGTCCGCACCGGGCGCGAGGGCGACCGGCTGCTGGTGGAGATCGGCGACACCGGCCCCGGCATCCCCGAGGAGCACCTGGAGCGGATCTTCACCCCGTTCTTCACCACCAAGCCGGTCGGCGAGGGCACGGGCCTCGGCCTGGACATCTCCTGGCGGATCGTGGTGGGCCGCCACGACGGCGACATCCGGGTGCTGTCGCAGCCCGGCGACACGCGGTTCCAGGTGCTGCTGCCCGTCACGCCCTAGGTCAGTCGTGCGGTGCCGCCGGGTCGGAGGGCTCCGGCGACGGCGGGTCCGGCTCGGGCTCCTCCGGCTCCGGCTCACCGCTGCTGGGCCGCAGCGTGACGTAGGTGCCCGGCTCCAGACGCGCCCCGGGGCCGGGCGACATCTCCGCGACGGTGCCCTTCGGGTACTCCTTCGACTCGACCTCGCCGCCCACGCCCACCTGGAACCCGGCGGCCCGCAGCCGCGCGACCGCCGCCGACAGCTTCAGGCCGCGCACGTCCGGCAGCCCGACCAGGTCCTCGCCGGAGCCCTTGCTGAAGTAGAACGTCGGCGGCCGGTGGAACCGGTGCGCCTCCCGGCCCGACAGCGCCCCGATCATGCTGTCCTGCCAGATCGGCCCGGGGATCGTCGCCCCGAAGACCGAGCCGTAGCAGCGGCCGTCCATGCACAGGTTCGTCATCGGGTAGCGGTAGCCGCCGCGCGGGTCCCCCACCCACACCGCCGCCGCGAGGTCGGGGGTGTAGCCGGCGAACCAGGCGGCGGAGAAGTTGTCGACCGTGCCGGTCTTGCCCGCCGCGTGCCGACCGATGCTCAGACCCCGGCCGGTGCCGCTGGACAGCACGCTGCGCATCACGTGGTTGACGGCGTCGGCGGTGCCCTTGCGCATCACCTGCTCACAGTCGGCCCCGGGGACCGGCAACCTCCGACCGCTGGTGTGCGTGATCGAGGTGATCGCGATGGGCTTGCAGTACTCGCCGCGCGCCGCGAACGCCGCGTACGCCGCCGCCAGCCGCAGCGGCGACACGGTGTTGAAGCCCAGCGTGAACGACGGGTACTGCTCCAGCGCCTTGCCGCTCGCCTGCCGCATGCCGAGCTTCTCGGCCATCCGCACCGTCTCGCACAGCCCGACCTCGCGCTGCAGCGCGAGGAAGTACGTGTTCACCGAGTGGGCGGTGCCGGTGACGAGGCTGAACGTCCGGCCGCCCTCGCCGTCGGCGGAGTTGCGCAGCGGGGTGGTGGCGTTGACGGGGTCGCCGTCGCAGTTGCTGTAACCGGTGGGGATGAAGCGGGACGGCGCGAGCAGCCGCGAGCCGAACGGCGTGCCGTCCTCCAGCGCCGCCGCCAGCGTGAACGCCTTGAACGTGGAGCCGGCCTGCATGCCGATGCTGGAGCCGTGGCTGGCGTCGGCGGCGAAGTTGATCCAGGTCTTGCCGCGTTCGGAGTCGGGGCCCAGCCTGCGGTCGACGACCATGCCCCGGATCCGGCCGGTGCCGGGCTGGATCAGCACCTCGGCGGCGGCCTTGCCGGCGGAGTTCTTCGGCGGGACGTGCCGGTCGACGGCGCGCTGGGCGGCCTTCTGCGTCTTGGGGTCCAGGGTCGTGCGGATGGTCAGCCCGCCCTGCTTGAGCAGCCGCTCGCGCTCCTTGGCCGTCTTGCCGAACACCGGGCTGTTGAGGATCTCGCGCTGGACGTAGTCGCAGAAGAACGGGGCCTTGCTGCTGGTGCAGCCGTTCGGGGTCTCGGTGACGTCCAGTCGGACGGGCTCGTTCTTGGCCTCGGCGATCTCCGCCGCCGCGGCCCAGCCCAGCTCGCCCATCCGGTCGAGGACGACGTCGCGGCGGTCGCGGGCGGCGCCCGGGTGCAGCCGGGGGTTGTAGCCCTCGGGGTTGCGGGTGATGCCGGCGAGCGTGGCGGCCTCGGCGAGGGTGAGCCTGGCGGCGCTCGTGGAGAAGTAGCGGCGGGCGGCGGCCTCGATGCCGTACGCGCCGTCGCCGAAGTAGGCGATGTTGAGGTAGCGGCGGAGGATCTCGTCCTTGGGGAACCGCTTCTCGATCGCGACCGCGTACCGCAGCTCCTGGATCTTGCGGGCCGGGGTGAGCGCCAGCGCCTCCTGCCGCTCCCGCTTGGTGTCGGCCTGCTCCAGCCGCAGGTTCTTGACGTACTGCTGGGTGATGCCGGAGCCGCCCTGGGTGACCTCGCCGGAGTTGAGGTTGCTGACCAGCGCCCGCAGCGTGCCCTGGGAGTCCAGCGCCCCGTGCTGGTAGAAGCGGGCGTCCTCGATCGCCAGCACCGCCCGCCGGGCGACCGGCGCGATCTGGTCGAGCCGCACCTCGACGCGGTTCTGGTAGTAGAACGTCGCCAGCGTGGAGCCGTCGGCGGCCAGGATCTTGGAGCGCTGCGGGGACGCCAGCAGGCTGAGGTCCTCCGGCTCCTGCTGCATCCACTGGGCGCTGTCGCGGGCGCCGATCCCGACGGTGCACGCGACGGGGAGCAGGATCAGCGCGACCAGGCCGCCGGCGAGCGCGCCCATGCCGAGCAGCCCACGGACGGCGCCGGCGGCGCCCTGGCGCGGCATGCGTTCGAACGAACCGGTCGGCACGTCCCTAATGTAGACCGCGCGAACCCGTCATCCCTAGCGACGGCACCAATTTGTGATCTTGTCCCGACAGAGCGCAGCGATCGGGGTCAATCGCCCTTACCGGACTCCCACGACCGGACCCGGTCGGCGAAGGCCCGGGCCACCGAACGCAGTGCGGCCTCGGGGTCCTCGCCCGCCTCCTGCGCCCGCCGGACGACCTCGAACAGCTCCGCGCCGAGCCCCTCGCCGAGGTCGTCCTGGAGCCCCTCGGGGGCCCCGGCGCGCACCGCCCGGCGATACAACTGTGCCGCCAGCGAGAGCGCCGGCTGACCCGACGCGACACCGTCGAGCACGGACGGCGTCGAACCCTTGGCGGCCCGCTCGGCGGCCTTGATCTGCTCCCAGTTGGCGTTGACCTCGTCGGCGTCCGCCACCGTCACGTCGCCGAAGACGTGCGGATGCCGGCGCACCAGCTTGTCGACGATGCCGCCGGCCACGTCGTCGATGGTGAACCGGGTCTCGTCGGTGCGCTCCTCGGCCACCCGGGCGTGGAACGCCACCTGCATCAGGACGTCGCCGAGCTCCTCCCGCAGCGCCTCAAGGTCGCCGTCCGCAACGGTGTCCGCGAGCTCGTACGCCTCCTCCAGCAGGTACGGGACGAGCGTGGCGTGCGTCTGCTTGCGGTCCCACGGGCACTCGCGGCGCAGCGTGTCCATCACCGACACCAGGTCCAGCAGCCGCGCGCCCGGCAGGTCGTACGAGCCGTGCAGCACCTCGACGACGACCGGGTCGGGCGAGGCGACCACCAGCTCGCCCACGCGGCGCAGCAGCTCCTCGTCCCCGCCGGGGTCGGCCACCCACACCACCGTCGCGGCGGCGGCCGCCGACACCAGCACCGGGGCCAGCAGCGCTGGTGTCTCCGGATCGGCCGCCTCGACGACGACCCCCGCCTCCCGCAGGTAGGGGAGCTGCGGATGCCCGTGCCGGGCCAGCACCCGGTCGGCCGACCGCAGCGCATCCCAGGCCCGCCAGGTGAGCAGCCCGTCCGCGACCCGATGCGTGGTCGCGAGCATCACCAGACTCATGCCGGTCTCCGCTCTCCGGTCGCTTCGTGCCGCGCGCCCTCGACCCGCGCCTCCGGCTCGCTCATGTCAGCCGCCGACGTTGCCCGGGGGGCGACCGGTGCCGGTCTCGCCCCGCGACAGGCGGTACTCGGCCGGGCCCACCATGAGCTGGCGGGCGTCGAAGCTGCCGTACCGGGGGTTGATCTTGACGCTGAGGCGGCGGGCCGCGTCGGTGTAGACGGCGACGGCGCGCAGTTGGGCCTGGTTGGCCGCCGGGCTGCCGGGGACGCCGTCGTGGCCGTGCCGGCGCAGCAGCGTCTGCTGGATCAGCAGGTCGCGGTAGACGTCACGGGTGTAGCGGGTCGGCAGGCCCAACGCCAACGTGGTGGACTCGGCCTCCCGGGGACCGCCGAGGCCGGCGATCAACTGGTCGATCTGGCTCGGCACGACGTTGATCTTCTCTTCGCGGGCGACCTGATCGGACACCCGGATGCGCACGATGCGGGTGAGCGCGTCGCGCATCTCCGAGTCGCTCACCGCGTCCATCGGCAGCCGCTGCTGCTGCGGGGCGTTGGAGCCGGTGCGCTTCATGTTGGCCTCGGGACTGGCGCGGAACTGCTCGCTCCAGTCGCGCACGTCCCGGTCGAGGGACGCGGTGGTGATGCGCTCGTCACCGATGATGACCGCCGCGCCCATCTTCATCGGCTGGCAGGCGGTCAGCGCCAGGGCGGCCGCCCCGGCCGCCAGCGCCGTCTTCACAGCGGTCCGGAACACGAGGCTCCCATCGTCCTTGATCGGCTACGGGTCATCCTAGGCCCGGGACGCGGTGGGGGCGCCCCGGGCCCGCGCCATCCTAGGTCCGGGCGGGCTCCAGGAACAGCGCCTCCACCACGTCGGTCGCCCACTTCAGCAGCGCGGTGTCGCGCAGCGGCCGGCCGCCCAGCGGGGCCGTCTTGGGGGTCGGCACCAGCAGCGTGCCGGCGGCCTCCTTGTAGATGCTCTTGGGGTAGAGCCGCTGCAGCCTGACCTGCTTGGAGTCGGGCAGGTCGGCGGGCGCGAACTTGATGTGGGCGCCCTGCACGGTGACCTCGGTGAGCCCGGCCTTGCGGGCCCGGGCGCGGAACCTGGCCACCTCCAGCAGGTTCAGCACCGGCTCCGGCGGGGTGCCGAACCGGTCCTTCAGCTCGTCGTACACGCCGGAGATCTCCTCGTCGGAGGTGATCGCCGCGATCCGTCGGTAGGCGTCCAGCCGCAGCCGCTCGCCGGGGATGTAGTCGTGCGGCAGGTGCGCGTCGACCGGAAGCTCCACCTTGGTCTCCGGCGGCTCGACGGGACCCCCCTCGCCGCCGCCCGTCTTCGCCTTCAGATCGCGGACGGCCTCGCCGACCATCCGCACGTACAGGTCGAAGCCGACGCCGGCGACGTGACCGGACTGCTCGGCGCCCAGGATGTTGCCCGCGCCCCGGATCTCCAGGTCCTTCATCGCCACGTACATGCCGGCGCCCATCTCGGTGTGCTGGGCGATGGTGGCCAGCCGCTCGTGGGCGGTCTCGGTCAGCGGGGCCTCCGGCGGGTACAGGAAGTACGCGTACCCGCGCTCGCGCCCACGGCCGACGCGCCCGCGCAACTGGTGGAGCTGCGACAGGCCGTACATGTCGGCGCGGTCCACGATCAGCGTGTTGGCGTTGGGGATGTCAAGGCCGGACTCGACGATGGTGGTCGCCACCAGGACGTCGTAGTTCTTCTCCCAGAAGTCCACCATCACCGCTTCGAGCTGCTGCTCGTTCATCTGACCGTGGGCGGTGGCGACGCGCGCCTCGGGGACGAGCTGCTTGAGGGTCGCGGCCACCCGGTCGATGGAGCGGACCCGGTTGTGCACGAAGAACACCTGGCCCTCGCGCAGCAGCTCACGCCGGATGGCGGCGGCGATCTGCTTGTCGTCGTACGGGCCGACGAACGTGAGGATCGGGTGACGCTCCTCCGGCGGGGTGAGGATGGTCGACATCTCGCGGATGCCGGTCAGGCCCATCTCCAGCGTCCGGGGGATCGGGGTCGCCGACATGGCCAGCACGTCCACCTGGGTGCGCAGGCGCTTCAGCTCCTCCTTGTGCTCGACGCCGAACCGCTGCTCCTCGTCGATGATGACCAGGCCGAGGTTCTTGAAGCGGCTCTGCGCCGAGAACAGCCGGTGGGTGCCGACCACCAGGTCGACGGTGCCGTCGGCCGCGCCGCGCAGCGTCTCCTCGATCTCGGCGTCGGTCTGGAACCGGCTGACCGGCCTGACCACCACCGGGAACGGCGCGAACCGCTCGCTGAACGTGGACAGGTGCTGCTGGACCAGCAGGGTCGTCGGCACCAGCACCACCACCTGCTTGCCGTCCTGGACGGCCTTGAACGCGGCGCGCACCGCGATCTCGGTCTTGCCGTAGCCGACGTCGCCGCAGATCAGGCGGTCCATCGGGACCTCCTTCTCCATGTCGGCCTTGACCTCCTCGATCGCGCCGAGCTGGTCGGCGGTCTCGACGTAGGGGAAGGCGTCCTCCAGCTCCCGCTGCCAGGGCGTGTCGGGCGCGAACGCGTGGCCGGGGGTGGCCATCCGGGCCGAGTACAGCCGGATCAGCTCCCCGGCGATCTGCTTGACCGCCTTGCGGGCCTTGGTCTTGGACTTCTGCCAGTCCGCGCCGCCGAGCCGGTGCAGGCTGGGCGACTCGCCGCCGACGTAGCGGGTGATCTCCTGGAGCTGGTCGGTGGGGACGAACAGCCGGTCGCCCCGGGCGTACTCCAGCACCAGGTACTCGCGGGTCGCGCCCTGCACCGTGCGGCTGACCATCTCCACGTAGCGGCCGACACCGTGCTGCTCGTGGACGACGTAGTCGCCGGCGCGCAGTTGGAGCGGGTCGACGCCGCCGCGCCGTCGGGACGGCATCCGTCGCATGTCCTTGGTGGACGTGCGCTGCCCGGACAGGTCGGTCTCCGTCAGCACGGCGAGCCGTACGGAGGGCCAGACGAAGCCGTTCTCCAGCATGCCGGTGGCCACGTTGACGACCGAGGGCTCGGGGGGCTCGGGCAGGTCGGCCAGCCGTGCGCCGACACCCGCCTCCTTCAGCACCTCCACCAGTCGCTCGGCGGGGCCGTGCCCGGCGGTGACGAGCACGATCCGCCACCGGTCGTCGACCCAGTGCTTGATGTCGCCCATCATCCGGCTGGTGTCGCCCCGGTACTGCTCGGCGGCGCGCGCGTCGAGCTGCAGGGCGTCCTGCTCGGGGTTGAGGGCGGTGACCGTCCAGCGGGGCAGCCCCAGCTCGGCGGCCCGCTCGCGGACCTCCTCCAGGGTGCGGAACGCGGCGGCCTCCAGGTCGATGGGGGCCTCTCCCCCGGCGGCGGCGGTGACCCAGCTCGCCTCCAGGAACTCCTGGCTGGTGCGGACCAGCTCGTGCGCCCGGGTGCGGATCCGTTCCGGCTCGCACACCAGCAGCGACGAGCCCTTCGGCAGCAGGTCGACCAGGAGCTGCATCCGGTCGGCGAGCACGGGCGAGAACGCCTCCATGCCCTCGACGACCTCGCCGTCGGCGATGCGGGTGAGGATCTCCGCCAGCGCCGGGTGCTGCTCGGCGAGCGCCCGGGCCCGTTCCCGCACGGTCTCGGTGACGGGCAGCTCGCGGCACGGCGGGGCCCACAGGCCGTCCTGCGCGATCTCCAGGGAGCGCTGGTCGGCGGCCTTGAAGTAGCGGATCTCCTCGACCGTGTCGCCCCAGAACTCCACCCGCAGGGGGTGCTCCTCGGTGGGCGGGAACACGTCGAGGATGCCGCCGCGCACGGCGACCTCGCCGCGCTTCTCGACCAGGTCGACGCGGCTGTAGCCGGCGTCCACCAGCCGCCGGACGGTCTCCTCCAAGTCGGCGTCCCCGCCGGACCTCAGCCGTACGGGCTGCAGGTCGCCCAGCCCGGACACGACGGGCTGGAGCACCGCCCGCACCGGCGTGACGACCACGTCCAGGGGGCCGCTCGCGGGGTCGCCCGGGTCGGGGTGGGCCAGCCGGCGCAGCACCGCCAGCCGCCGGCCGACCGTGTCGGAGCGCGGCGACAGCTTCTCGTGCGGCAGGGTCTCCCACGCGGGGAAGTGCGCGACGCGCTCGGGCGGCAGGAAGCAGGTCAGCGCCGCCTCCAGGTCCTCCGCCTCACGGCCGGTGGCGGTGACCGCCAGCAGCGTGCCCGACCCGCCCGAGCGGGCGAGCGCCGCGCCGAGGATGGGCCACAGGGACGGCGGGGCCACCACGTCGTGGTCGAGGCGTACCTGCGCCGCCCCGACCTGCTCGAGGGCGGCCGCCAACATGCGGTCGCCGACGGCGACGTCCAGAATTCCAGTCAGAGTCATGATCACCCAGGGTTCGGCCGGGTCCTGCTCCTCGCGCGATGGCGCGATGGGAGGGCAGCCCGGAACACCCGGGGATTCGACGCACCGCCCCCGGGCCGATGCCAGTCTACGCGCCGTCCGCTCTCCGGGAATGACCGGACGGTTGCCATGAGACACGTCAAGATAGTGCAAATAGCGGACGCTGCGCAGTCGAATGACTACGCTGCGAAGCGTGACCGATCTGCGCACGCCGCCGGTCAACGACGGCGATCTGTTCTCCGCACGAGCCCGCCAGTACGCGTACGAGCACCGGGCGCAGTCCCTCCAGGTCCTGGAGGCGGGCTGCGGGTGGGGCGGCGGGCTCGACCTGGGCGACCGCGAGCGCCAGGTGACCGGGGTCGACCTGGACCTGCCCGCCCTGCGCGCCCACACCGAGTCCCGCGCCGACCTGGACGCCTTCCACCTCGGCGACCTGCGCACCGTGCCGATGCCGCCGCGCGAGTACGACATCGTCCACGCCCCGTTCCTGATCGAGCGGGTGCCGCACGCCGAGCTGGTCCTGGACCGGTTCGTCGCCGCGCTCAAGCCGGGCGGCCTGCTGCTGGTCCGGCTGCGCGACCGCAACACCGCGTTCGGCTTCGTGGACCGCCTGATGCCCGCCCGCGACCCCGCCCGCCGGGGCCGCCGGCCCCGGACCGGCCCGCCGCCCGCCGTCTACGACGAGGTGGCGTCCCGCAAGGGCATGCAGTGGTACTGCATGATGCGCGGCCTGGCCATCACCGAGGAGTACGCCTCCGGCGAGACCCTGGCCGCCGCCGGGCGCTGGACGGCCGTGCTCTGCCGGGTGATCTCGCTGGTCAGCCGGGGTCGGCTGCCGTCCGGGCACAGCGAGGTGACGCTGGTGATCCGCAAGCCGGAGAACCGCTTCGCCCGAGTGATCTAGCGGACATCGGCCACTGTCGGACCTGAGGTGCATCGTCCCTGCACGGCACAGTATTTTTTGGCGCGTACCCACACTGACCTGGCCGGCCCGCGAACGCTTCGGGGCCGGGATCGGAGACTGCGGTGACCGCCGAAGCCGGCCTTCCCGACACGCTGCGCGACCTGCCGGCCTGGACCCCCGATCCGGTCGAGCTGGCCGACCTGGAACTGCTGCTGGCCGGGGTCTACCGGCCGCTGACCGGATTCCTCGGATCGTTCGACACCGCCATGGTGATGGGCGGCGGCCGGCTGGCCGACGGCACGCCGTGGCCGGTGCCGGTCACGCTGGCCGTCCCCAAGGAGATGACCGCCCACGGACGGCTGGTGCTCCAGGACCCCGAGGGGGTGCCGCTGGCGGTGCTGGAGGTCGCCGAGGCGTGGCAGGACCCGACCTCGCAGGCATGGCGGCTGGCCGGACCGCTGGAGCCGCTGCGGGCCCCCGCGCACGGCCCGTTCCACCGGCTGCGGCGGCGTCCCGAGGAGGTCGCCGGCGAGCTGCCGGAGGGCGCGGTGCTGGCGGTGGCCACCCGCGAGCCGCTGCACCGCAAGCAGTTGGGCCAGCTCCGCCAGATCACCGAGAAGCTCGGCGCCACCGTGCTCGTCCTGCCCCTGCTCGGCGGCGACCACGACGAGGCGCTGGTGCGGGCGCTGCTGGCGGTGCGACGTGAGCTGCCGGAGGGCGCGCTGATCGTGCCGGTGCCGCTGCCCCTGCGCGGCGACGCGGACCGCGACCTGCTGCTGCGGGCCCGCGTGGCGGCGGCCTACGGGGCCACGCACATCATGGGCGAGCGGGAGGCCGAGGGCACCGCGATCCCCGTGGTGGTGCCGGAGCCGTGGGCCTACGACGCCGACGTGGAGATCTGGCGTCCGGTGGCCCGGATCGAGCCCGACCACGTTCAGGCGGAGCTGACGCAGGACGACCTGGACGGGCTGCTGGACCGGGGCGATCCGGTGCCCGAGTGGTTCACGCCGCCGGCGGTGGCCGCCGAGCTGGCCGTGGCGCGCCCGCCGAAGCTGCGGCGCGGCATCACGGTCTTCTTCACGGGCCTGTCCGGCTCGGGCAAGTCGACGGTGGCGCGCGGGCTGGCCGACGCCCTCGTCGAACGCGGCGGCCGTACCGTCACCCTGCTGGACGGCGACGAGGTCCGGCGACTGCTGTCGGCCGGGCTCACCTTCTCCAAGGCCGACCGGGACCTGAACATCCGGCGGATCGGCTACGTCGCCGCCGAGATCACCCGGCACGGCGGCGTGGCCATCTGCGCGCCCATCGCCCCGTACGCCGCCACGCGGGCCGAGGTCCGGCGCATGGTGGGGGCGGCCGGGGACTTCGTGCTGGTGCACGTGGCGACCCCGCTGGAGGAGTGCGAACGGCGCGACCGCAAGGGCCTGTACGCCAAGGCCCGCGCCGGGCTGATCCCCGAGTTCACCGGCATCTCCGACCCCTACGAGGAGCCGGACGACGCCGACCTGGTCCTCGACACGTCGCGAACGACGCCCGACGAGGCGGTGCACCGCGTACTGGACCTGCTGGTCACCGGCGGCTGGGTGCGCGAACGCTAGACGAACGTGACGGGTGCGCCTTTTGGAGCATAAAGGGGGCTGCGTATCCTGTTGCGGTCCTAGTCGACTAAACAAGTAGGTCATGGCGATGCACTTCGACTACACCATGGCGTTCGGCGCGTTCCTCGTCGCGATCGTCGTGGGGCTGACCGGCATGGGCGGCGGGGCGTTGATGACGCCGATGCTGGTGACGTTCTTCGGTGTGTCGCCGCTGACGGCGGTGTCCAGCGACCTGGTGGCCGCCGCCGTGATGAAGCCGGTCGGCAGCGCCGTGCACTACCGGCAGGGCACCATCAACATGAGGCTGGTGGGCTGGCTGTGCGTGGGGTCGGTGCCCGCCGCGTTCTGCGGGGTCCTGGTCGCCGAGGCCCTCGGGGACGGCGACCAGGTCCAGGACATCATCAAGAAGGCGATGGGTGTCGCGCTGCTCATCGCCGCCGCGGGCCTCGCCGTCCGGATCTACCAGGCGATGGTCGACCGCGTCGCCCGGCACTCCGGCGCCGACCGGCGCACCGCCGCGCCCGGCGACCCCGCCTCCGTGGACGCCCCGGAGATCCGCGTCAAGCCGATCCCGACCGTCCTGGTCGGCGCCGTCGGCGGCCTCGTCGTCGGCATCACCTCGGTGGGCTCAGGCTCGCTGATCATCGTCGCGCTGCTGGCGCTGTATCCGGCGCTCAAGGCCAACCAGCTCGTGGGCACCGACCTGCTCCAGGCCGTCCCCCTGGTCATCTCCGCCGCCATCGGCCACCTGTTCTTCGGCGACTTCAAGCTCGAGGTCACCGCCGCCCTGCTCGTCGGCTCCCTCCCCGGCGTCTACCTCGGCTCGCGCATCTCCTCGCGCGCCCCCGGGGGCCTCATCCGACGCCTGCTGGCCCTGGTGCTGCTGGCCTCGGCGCTGAAGATGTTCGACCTGGGCCCGGCCGCCATGGCCTGGACCCTCCTCGCCGCGATCGCCGCGGGCGTCGCCACCTGGATGACCGTCCGCCACCGCCACGGCCTCCCCTGGGTGGGCCTCGACCGGGGCCGCCCGGACGTCGACCCGGCGCTGAGGGAGCCCGAGGAGACCTCGGCCGGCGGCCCCGAACGCTGAGCCCGGTCAGCCCTTGAGCAGGATCCGCGCCATCCGCGCCAGGTCCCGCACCGACATCGGGCCCGGGCCGTTGGTCATCGACCCGTCGGCGCGGACGAAGATGAACGTTGAGGACGAGCGGACGTTGAACCGCCGATGGACCGCCAGCGACCGGTCGTCGATGTGCTCGATCCGCGAGGTGCCCGTTCTGGCCACGAACCGGGCCGCCTCGCTCCGGGGAGTGCGTCCCGCGACCCCGACGACGCGTATCCGCCGGCCGTAGTGGCGGGCGAGCTTGGCGACCGTGGGCCCTTCCCGCAGGCAGGCGGCGCAGGAGGCGCTCCAGAACCACAGCACCACGGGCCGGCGGGCCAGGGTGGACCCCTGGAACCGGCCGCCGCGCAGCGTGGTGGCGGTGAACGCGAACTCCGTGGGCACGAACCCTCCGGTGGTCGCGACCTTGGCCGGGGCCGTGGGTCGACCGCTCCCCTGGGGGCCGCCGCCGGCGACGGGCTTCTCGTCGCCCGACCCGCAGGCCGCGGCGGTCAGGCCCACGACCAGGACCAAAGAGGTGATCACGGAACGGGACATCGGCAGGGGCCTTCCCTCGGAGTCGAAGCGGGACTACCGGCCCCGGCGGGCCCGGTCGTCGGCGAGCTGGTCCAGGGCGTCCAGGACCTCGGGATGCGCGGTCATGTCGACCTTGCGGGTGAAGAAGGCATCGCTCTCCCCCAGGTCGGGCAGGTGCGCGGAGGTGATGGTCTCGGGATGCGCCTGCGCCGCGCTCCACCGGATGAACCGCTTGCTGTCGTCGGCCACGTCCAGCGCCGGGCGCACGTTGCGGGCCATCGAGCAGATGAACGTCTCGTCCGGGATGGGCGCGTGCCTCAGGTAGCGCAGCAGCCGGTCCGACAGCGGCCGGTCCGCCAGGATCGCGCCGACCGCCTCCGCCGACAGGTTGAACCACATGTCGCCCACGTACAGGCCGGTGCCGTCGCGGTACGGATGGCGCCGGGAAAAGGGCAGCGGCACCGAACGCGCCGAGAAGGGCAGTCGCCTCCGGCGCAGATATCGCCGCCGGGTGAACGCCTGCCAGGGGTCGACGTCATCGGCCGGATCCCCGATCGGGAAATGCCGCAGAAACGCGTCGTGCCGGGTCGCCGCGAGCTCCGCCTCGATGGCGGGCATCGTGCGGATCGGATAGTCGTGACCCGACACCAGCAGCGCCCAGGAGAATTCGGGGATCGCGCGCGTCACCCATTCCAGCGAACGCCATTGCGCCTCGACCAGGGACAGCCGTCCCCACCGGCAGGGGCGGGGGTCCGGAATCGCCAGGATGTTCGAGGAGCGCGGCGCGGACCAGGGCACACCTTCGGGATCATGGTGGACGACCGCCACCGTGTCGGCCCCCGAGGCGACCCGTGCGGCCAAGCGTGACACCTGATCCGGATCGCGATGCGACAGAATGATGACCACGACCGGCCCGCTGCCCACTGGCCACCTCCCAAACCGGGAACACGGTAGCATGTCGGCACCCCCTACCTGAGCATTGAGGTCATTCTGGACGGCAATTCCGACGCCTCTCGCGACGTCCGGTGCGGCGAGGCCCTCGGCAATCTCATCGACCAACTCTGGCCGCGCTCCGAGGCCGATACCGTGCGCGTGACGCTCGGCGACATTCCCCCCGGCTTTCGGGTGGCCGAACGCTACGCGGTGGTTCCCGACCCGTGGCGGACGCGCTTCCTGGTGCCGCTGGCCGGCCGCACCGCCGCGGCGGCGAGCATCAGCCGTTACAACGGGCTGCGGTGGGCCCGGCTGCGCATTCCGCGGACCCTTCTCGGGTGGGCGTTCCGCGCGGGGGCGGGGCCCCGACTGATCCGCCACCGGCTCTTGGTGCTGGTCCGGGACGACCTGCCCGACGAGGCCCTCCCGGAGCATCTGATCGGCGCGCACCTGCGGCGGGTCCTCGGGTCGTCGGAATTCGCGATGGGCGTGGGCGTGCGACCACCGGACCCGAACGTCAAGCCCACCCTGCAGTTGTTCGCCCCGGACGGCTCCCCGCTCGGCTACGCCAAGGTCGGATGGAACGCGGCGACGCGGGCCATGGTCGTCAACGAGGCCGCCACCGCGGCGGCGTTGGGCGCCGACGCCGAGCGCCTCGGCGTGCCGGCGGTCCTGCACCACGGCGTCTGGCGGGATCGCGCGATCACCGTGACGGCGCCGCTGCCGCTACGGATCCGGCGGCACAAGGACACCGCCACACCCCCTCGCCTGCTCCACGAGGTGCTCTCCGCGCCGACGCGGGTGGGGCCGTTGGCCGAGTCGGCCTTCTGGCACGAGGTCCGCGCCGAGACCGACCGGATCGTCGCCGACCCCGAGGAGCCGCGTCTGGCCGAGACGATCGCCCGGGTCGTCGGGGACCTCGAGGAGCGCCACGGCCGCACGCCGCTGCGGCTCGGCCGCTGGCACGGCGACTGGGTGCCGTGGAATCTGGGCCATCATGGCGGGCGGCTGCACGTGTGGGACTGGGAGCACAGCGCACCGGACACGCCTTTGGGCTTCGACCACCTGCACTGGCGCTTTCAGGTGACGATGGTGCTGGAGGGCCGTCCCCTCCGCGAGGCGGTCCGGGCCGTGAACGACGCCGCCCGTACCGAACTGACCCCGATGGGTATCACCGAGCCGGAGCTCGTGGGCCGGCTGTACCTGCTGGAGATGTTCCTGCGAACGTACCGGCTCAAGCGGGCGGGAAGCGGGTGGAATCCAGCGTTGCACCCGGCGATGCTGGACGTGATGGGCGAGTGGACTCCGAGCCGAGCGGATCCCGGATGAGGTCCCGGCGTTCGGCGGCACGGTTCAGATACGGGTGCCGGCCGGTCTTGGCGTAGGCCTCGAGCATGCCCGCCCCCTGGTCGATGCCGAGGCCGCATTCGAACCCGGAGTTCCAGCGCACCAAGGCCCGAATGCTCGGATACCGCTTTTGGAGCGCTCCCGGAATGTCGTGGTACCACTGATGGGACCGGGCGGGGTCTCGGGGATCGAACTGGGTGCCGAACTCGTGGAGGACGTAGGGCTTGGTGGCTGAGATGTTCGTCTTCATCCACCGATAGGTGTGCCCCACCGACTGGTCGAACGTCTCCCAGTCGGAACCGTTGCACCGGTAGAAGTTGTAGGGGTCCCAACTCACCCAGTCGACGTACGCGTCGCCGGGATACAGCTTGCGGACCCGGTCGGGGTAGCCCTCCCCGAGATGCCCCGTCACGGTGAACACCCAGCGGACGTTGCGGACCCCCTGGGCGTCGAAGACCCTGCGGATGTGCCGCGCGGCGGCGACGTACTCGGCCTCCGTGCCCTGGTCCCGCCCGTGCGGGCTGACGTTCATCTCCATCTCGTGATCGAAGGTGAGCAGCATCGGCCGCCCGAACTCCTTGATGCGCCGGGCCTGGGGAACGACGACCGACGCGTCGAAGGCCCCGGACGCGATGTCACGCCATCGGAACGCCTTCTCGCGCACGTAGTCGCGGGTGTCCCAGGAGAGGAACATCAGTCGCGACGTGGCCACCTCCCGGGCCGCCGGGTCCGGGAATCGACCGGGCGACTCGTCGGTGAAGTCGAAATAGCGCGACACCATGTCGAACTCCCGACCGACCCGGCGTTCCATGGTCAGGAGATGGTCCTTGATATGGCCGTCGCGCATATAGACGCCCCACCATGCGCCGCAGTTGGGCACCAGGAGGTCGTTCACTCCGCATTTCCTCGGCGGCGCCGCGGGAGTGCGCCCGGAGTCGGCCGCGAAGAACACGAGCCCCGACAGTGCCACGGTGACCGCCGCCACGACGGCGGCACGGGACGGCGTCCCCAATCGTCCGATGATCGCGACATGCTCCTTTATCGAAAAAACGGCATCTGCGCCATCAGTACGCTATCCGCCGGTTCGCCCGGCACGCAGTGGCCGAAACGGGTACGGCTCCTTGTCCCGGGGGACAAGGAGCCGTACCGACGTCACCGGGCCTAGGGAACGACCAGGACCGGGGTGCTCGCGGAACGGTTTCCGCTCGTGTCGTGCGAGCGGACCACGTAGCGGTGGCTCGCGCCGTCCCGCAACGCGTCCTTGAAGTTCCAGCCGCGCAGGTCCGTCGCGATGACCCTGCCGTCGCGCAGCACCTCGTACCGGACGGTCGTGTCGTTCGGCACGCCGTCCCAGGCGAGGCCGACGCCGTCGTCACCGGTGGAGGCCACCCGCAGCCGCGCCGGCACCGGCGGCGGCGTG
This sequence comes from Thermomonospora umbrina, assembly GCF_003386555.1. Classification (GTDB taxonomy): domain Bacteria; phylum Actinomycetota; class Actinomycetes; order Streptosporangiales; family Streptosporangiaceae; genus Thermomonospora; species Thermomonospora umbrina. The sequence continues at coordinate 1,796,750 of NZ_QTTT01000001.1, forward strand.
TGGTCGAGGGCGCACAGTCGACCGAAGCCGCCCAGCCACTGGTAGCCGGTGCCCGACCACGATCCCCGGTTCATGTCGCCGCCGAACCACAGGCAGCCGAAGCGGTCGAACTCCAGCGCCCAGATGCCCGAGCCGGTGCGGGAGCGGAACGACGGGTTGAACGCGGTCAGGTACTCGCCGGTCTGCGCGTCCCACGCGCCGAGGCCGTGCGACCGGTGCACGGCGGTGAAGCCGCCCCCGGCGTACACGTCGGGGTACGTGCTCGCGCCGATGTAGTTGTAGTCCCAGCCGTGGCTGGCGCCCCAGACGATGCCGTCCTTGACGACCATGTCCTGGAAGTCGCCGCCCGCCCTGGTGATGTTGCTGCCGATCCGCCGGGTGAAGTCGCGGTCGTAGACCTGGAGATCGTGCTCGGACCCGCCGAGCCACACCCGGTCGCCGACCTCCTTGACGGTCTGCCGGTACTGGCCGTCCTCCCGGATCGCGGTCGGACGCCAGCTCTGGTCCTCCACCCCGGGGATCCGGCGGCCCGCCCCGGTGGCGTCCACCACCGTGAAGTTGTTGGCCCTGGTCTCCTTCTGCTTGCCCATGTTCTCGAAGCGTCCGCCGAAGTAGACGCGGTCACCGCGGTCACTGGCGTCCACGTCGAACACGGGGCCGTCGAAGAAGGGGTTCCAGGTGGTGTCGGGGGTGCCGTCGGTCACTCGGACGCGGGCCGCGCCGCCGACCCACAGCTTGGACTTGGCGAGGGTCGCACCGCCCGCGATGTGCGTGAAGGTGCCGCCGACGTAGAGCCATTCGCCCTGGACGTCGAGGGCCCGCGCCCGCGGGGCGTTGCTGCCGCGTTCGAGGGTGGCCTTCCAGGCGGCGACCGGCGCGCCGGTCGCCGGATCCAGGGCGGCCAGGCCCTTGGTGTTGGCGACGCCGTTCACGGAGGCGAAGTCGCCGGCCACGATGATCTTGTCACCCGCGGCCTGGATGTCCAGCACCCCGCCGTTCAGGACGGGCCGGAAGCCCGACTTCCACTCGCCGGTCCTGGCGTCGAAGGCGGCCAGGTAGGACTGCTGGACCTTCTCGCCCGCCGCGGGACTGGCACCCTTCTGGACGTACTGGAAGAAGCCGCCCACGTAGACCGTGTCGCCGAGGGTGGCGATGCCCTGGACCTCCAGGTTGGTCTCACCGGAACCGCCGGCGACGACCCCGGTGACCCCCCACGGGGTGGGCGAGGTCGCGCCGCTGACCAGCGCCCGGTTGGGCCGGGCCGGCAACCCGGCGGCGGGCATGGTGCCGTAGTCGGGGTCGGTGACCTTGGGCCGGATCCAGACCTGGGTGAACGGCATCGGCGACCCCTCGCCGCCCGCCGTCCACAGGTGGTTGGTGGAGGAGTTGGAGCCGCCGGACACGCGCTCGCCGTAGGCGAAGCCCCGCTTCCAGCCCTTGGCGCTCGTCGCGGTCGTCCACACCCGGTTGTACGGCGCGAACAGGCCGTCCCTGTCGACGTCGGCGGTGGTGCCGCCCTGGTAGGTGGAGGATCCGAAGGTCGTGGAGGAGAGCGGCATGCCGCCGTCGAAGGTCCAGCTCCACCCCGCCGCACCGGAGACCTTCCAGCGCATCTCCTGCCATGCGGTGCCGCCGGCGTTGGTGGCGCGGCGCAGGCGCACGCCGTCGCCGAGCGCCTGGACCGACCCTCCGTTGAGCAGTCCGTCGATGGTGGCGCCCGGCAGCGCGGCGGGCGCGAACGCCCCCGTCCCCGCCGGGGTGTTGCGGACCTGGCCGGGCGTGCCCTGGCCCGCGTTGTGGAAGGACCAGTTCTCCCGGCCTCGACCGACCAGCACCCAGCCGCCGCCGTCGGTGGTCATGTCGCAGTAGAACTGCTGCGCGGTGACGAGCAGGGGGGTCTGCAGCCAGTAGAGCCCACTGGCGCTCGACGGACGGGTCTGCTTGATCGCCCAGCAGGACGGTGCGGCGTTGAGGGCGCTCGATCCGTCCGGCACGGGGGCCGCGGCGGCGCTGCGCGGCAGCGCCACGGCCACCCCACCGCTCACCAGCGCGGCGGCGGCAACGATCAAGGACACGCGAACGGGTCGCGTCTGCAAGCGGAAGGCCATGTACGTTCCCGGGTTCCGGAGGACGAGCGCGCGCACGCGACGGCTCTGAGAGGTGATATGCGGCAGGGCGGGGACGCCGTACGACAAAGCAGAAAACTAGGACAGCGGGCTGACCGATGTCAACGGTTATTTCGCATTGTAACCACATTCTTGTTTTGTCGGGCACTCCGGACAATGATCCGACATTCCAACCCGAGAGACGGGTGCGGACGGATCACGCGGGCCAGCCGAAGTCGGTGCCGAGCAGCGTGTGCAGCCGCCGGTTGTGCGGACGATAGAACTCGACGAGCTCGTCCCTCGTGTCCGCATTCATGGGCGGTGCCGGAAGATGGTTGTGCCGTCGGGCCACCCGCAGCGGATGAGGGGGCAGGCCCAGAAAGGCCGTCACCCGGTCCATCGCCGCCTGCTCGTCGCGGTACATGTCCTCCGCCGCCACGATGAGAAATCGTTCACGGGGAAAGGCCTCGAGCCAGGGTTCGAGTTGCGGCGCGTAGATCCCGCGATCACGGTAGGTGAAGAAATCGTGGGCGCGGCTGTAGTAGCCGGGGTCGGCCGCCATCTTCTCCCGCTCGCCGCGCAGCCGCTCCGGCTCGGCGGCGAGGGCCTCCTCGAAGCCGAGGTGCTCCGTCCCGGCGCCGACGCGCTCCCAGTAGTGCGAATAGGCCCGGCGCACCGGATCGCGGAGGCTCACGATGATCTTGACATCGGGCAGCAGGGCCCGCACCCGCTCGACGGTCGGCTCGTAGTACATGTAGTAGGGGCAGGCCTCCCCCGTGACGGGCCGATGACCGAGCGCGGCCTCCAGCCGGTCCAGCTCCTGCTCGGTGGCGAAGTGCGAGCGATACCAGTCGTCGCCGCGATGGTGGTTGACGTAGAAGTAGCCGGGACTCTTGATGCCGCGCGACGCCGGATACATCGGCATCACCAGCGGGCTCTGCAACAGGTAGTTCCACAGTGAGGTGGTGCCCGCCCGCTTGGCGCCGATGATGAGGAAGTCCGGGAGGTGCCGCCGGTCGGCGGTGCGCACCGCGTACGCCCTCGTCAGGCCGTTGGCCGCGTCCTTCGCCCAGCGCGGCGACCTGTTCTTGACCCGGGCGACGAGTTCCGCTGTGGACATGGGCATCCCCTTCTCGGTCAACTGCTGCGGCCCTTCCTCAGCGCGGCCGTCATCACGTCCACGTGCAGGACCCGCCGCTGCCGGTACAGTGCGAGCCCGTAGCCGGCGCCGGCGGTCACCAGGTACAGGGCGAACACCGGCGCGGAGGTGCCCAGCAGTGCGCGCAACAGCAGCCCCAGACCGCCGAACCACAGCACCGCCCAGCACATCACGGGCGCCAGCGTCCGTGTCCGGAGCCGCACCCCCATCAGGTACCGCACCTGCACCACGGCCAGCAGACCGTCCAGGAGCATGGCGATGCTCCAGGCCACCGCTCCCCCGACGACCCCGAACGAGGGCACCAGCGCCACGTGGGCCACCAGCATGACCACCACGACGATGGCCTTGTCGAGCAGGTTCCACGAGCTCTTGCCGCCCATGAGGAGGACGGTCTGCACATTGCCGGTGGCGAGCACGACCGCCATCGTCACGGCCAGGATCGCCAGCGCGTCCGCCCCGTCGGCGAAGTCGTCCCCGAACAGCGTCAGGACGAAGGGACCGAAGACCGCCAACGCCAGGTAGAGGGGCCAGGACGCGGCGACGACCCAGGCGGTCGCCACCATGTTCAGCTCCTCCGCCTCGTGCCGCTCCTTCCGGGCCAGCAGACCCGCGATCTGCGGTCCCACCGCGATCCGGGTCGCTGCCAGGACCAGCGTCCCCGTCGTGATGAACCGGCCGAGCGTCGCGTACACCCCGGCGTCGTGGCTCGAAGCCATGGCGGCGACGAGGGGGACGCCCAACCAGACCACGGCGATCTCCAGGACCGCCGCGACGCCCCGCAGCCCGGAGAAGCCCCAGAACTCGCGGACCGCCGAGGGCTCCCCCGGCTCCCGCGGCGTCGCCGGAGTCGTCACCGGTTCCCGTTCCAGTCGACGTACCAGCCGCCACAGGACGAGCACCGCCACCACGAAGGTGACCCCGATGGGGACGGACCAGACGAGCATGACCGTGCTCGCGCCGTACCCCAACCAGGTGACCGCCAGGATCAGCAACGGCCGACTGACCGGCGTGAGCACGTTCGCCTGCCAGGTGAAGGACGTCATGTCGCCCAGGCCCCGGGTCCCGGACAACGCCACGTTGCGCGCCGCGGACACCGCGAGGAAGGGCGCGCACAGGCGCAGGAACGTCTCCGCCTCATCCCGGTACGGCGCGTCGGCGAGCAGGCCGGCGAGCCAGGGCGCCGCGGCGAACACCGCCGATCCGGTCAACACCCCGACCGCCAGCACCGGAAGCAGCGACGCCGCCAGCACCCGCCGCACCTCGGCGATCCGGCCGAGGGCCCGCAGCCGGGCGGCGCAGCGCACCAGACCGGTGTCGGCGCCCAGCTCGGTGACCTCGGTCAGGATCATGAACAGCGCGACCACGCTGAAGAACACGCCGGTGCGCGCCGGGCCCAGCGTGCGGGCGACCACCGCGGTGAGGACGAATCCCGCCGCCGCCGCCACCACCGAGCCCGCCAGCCCGATCAGACCGCCGCGGGCGAACTCTCGCAGGTGCCCCTGCCGGCCGCCGGAGGCCGGCTCCGCACGCACCGTCATCGGCCACCGACCGACGCCGTACGGGGGGATCCCCGGCCGGAGGACCGCCGCGGCTCGGCGGCTTCCAACTCGCGCAGCACCAACGCTCCCGCCACGAAGATCAGAATGAGCTGGGTACCGTCCAGCCCGTAGTAGAAGACCATGAAGGACGCCATCACCGGCACCACGTGCAGCCACAGCAGCGGACCCTGCGCATTGCGCGTCCGCAGCGCCAGACCCCAGATCCAGGCCAGGAACAGGGCCAGCGCGGGGAAGCCGAAGGAGAACATCACATTCCAGACCTGACCCTGAGTGCCCACGGAGAGATTCAGGACCTTCGAGGGGCGGGGCGCACCGTACCCGACCACCGGCGATTCGAGGGTGCGGTCGAACGCCTCCTGGTAGATGGCCCCGCGGGTGCTGTTCGTGGCGCTGTACTCGGTGCGGGACTGGATGACCTCGCCCACGCCGACGGCCTGCGCCACGGCGAAGCCCACGAGGATGACGATCACCACCGCGGCCATCCACTTGACCTGGCCCCGTCCGCCGAAGCGCAGGGCCGCGTAGCCGATTCCCGCGATCATCGCCAGGAACATCCCGCGGTTGAGCGTGGCGAACGCGGGGATCAGCGCGGCCACGCCGACCGCCACCACCAGGAGCCGCTTCCACCAAGTCGCCGCGGTGCGCATGTACAACAGGACGAACGGCATCAGCAGCGCGAAGTGGCTCCCCCAGGTGTTGGTGTAGGGGAAGGGCGCGCTCGGCCGTTCGAAGGGTCGGGGCGCGCCCCAGGGCTGCTGCACCTCCGCGAAGCGCGGCCTGACCAACTCGCCCACGAACTCGTTGTTGACCACACCGCCCGGCAGCAGGGACGCCATCGGCGTGCTGATCGAGCCGTTGGGCACCAGCACGCCCAGGTATCCGCCGGCGACGACCCAGACCCAGAACATGATCACCAGGCCGAGCATCCGGCTCAGCGGCAGCCGGGTGCGCGAGCAGTTGTAGACGTACACCAGGAAGACCGTGGCGGCGACGTAGTTCATGTACCGGAAGGCGAACCCGATCAACCTGCCGCCGCTGTCGAGCTGGCTGGCCGCCACGGCCATCCACAGCATGAACAGCAGCCAGAGCCCGAACCCCCGCGGAATCCGCAGGCCGCGCCGCTGAAGCAGGATCGCGAGCATCGGGACCGCGCCGACCGTGCCCGCGAAGCCCCCCAGGCCCAGCACCCAGAGCACCGGGTAGCAGCCGAAGACCATGGTGATCGGCCAGGTCGGCAGCAGGTGTCCGCCCGCGGCCTCGGTGGGGGCGGGAGGCTGCGCCGTGGAAGGCTTGGACGGCTTGGGCTTCGCCAGGACGAGCGCCATCGACGATCAGCCCCGTGCGGTGGGGAGTACGGCCGGAAGGGCCGTGCGGCCTCCCACTTCGACCGGGCATACCACCATGTAGGGGGCGTTCACCGTACACTCTCCCCTCTGCGACGAGCGTCCCGCTTCACCGGCACCGGACAGCCCGGGCCGGCCGGGCGGCGGAGGGCGGGGTGGACTCCACTTCGGGGTGCTTCGTCCGATCCGGAGACTACAAGACGTTCATCACCTCGTAAGCTCGGAACACCCCAGACACCCCCGAAAAGGCTAGAGACGACAATGCGCATCCGCCCGCTCAGCGTGCCGCCCGTCTTGCTCGCGGCGCCCCTCGCCCTCGGATTCGCGCTGGCCGGACCCGCCGCGGCGGCACCGGGCGTCGAACCGACGCCGCCGGAGTCGGCCATCGGTGACGTCGGTTCGCACATCATCAGCGTCGTGGCCGACGCCCGCATCACCGACGCCAGCGGCCTGGCCATGGGCGGAACCGGTGACGTGCTCTTCACGCACCAGGACGCGGCGCGCTCCACGGACGTCTACGGGTTGGACGGCAGAGGACAGACGCGCTTCACCGTGAGCCTGCCCACGGGTCTCAACGAGGACTGGGAGGACATCTCCACCGTGCGACTCGCGGACGGTGGACGCCACGTCTACGTCGGTGACCTCGGCGATGGTTTCCTGGCCCGTCGACAGACCGGCAGGACTCCCCGCACCCGCTTCCGCCTGGTGCGGTTCACCGAGCCGAACGCGCAGTCCACCGGCGCCGTCCCCGCCACCGGCGTCCAGGTCCACGAGCTGGCCTACTCCGATGGAATGCGCGGGCGCAACGCCGAGACGCTGCTCGTCCAACCGGGGGCGGGCCACGTCTTCGTGGCGGACAAGACCGAGAAGGCCGGGCTCAAGGCCCGACTGTGGCTGGCCAAGGCGCCACTGGCCACCGACCGCGTCAACCCGCTCCGGCCCGTGGTGGACTCCCTGCCCGTGCAGGGGGCGTCGGGGGGCGCGTTCTCCCCGACCGGCGACCGGATCGTCATCCGCAACGCCGACACCGCGTACCTGTGGTGGATCCGGAACGGGAACGTGGCGAAGTCGCTGACCGATCCCCCGATCGAGATCCCCCTGCCCCGGCAGCGGCAGGGAGAGGGCGTCACGTTCACCGCCGACGGCTCCGCCCTGGTGATCAACTCGGAGGGGAGCCGGCAGCCCATCTGGCAGGTCCCGCTGCCCGGCCGGGCCAACTCCGACATCGCGGAGCCGGCGACGCCGGTCGGCGAGGCCGGACAGGCGAACGCGAACACGACGCTCGCCCTGGGGATCTTCGGCGGCGGGGTGGCGACGGCGGCGGGCGTGGTGCTGTTCCACCTGTGGCGGCGCACCTGATCCGGGTCCGTCACGAGATTCGACCGCTCGGGCGAGAGCGTCTCCCGGACGACATTTGTCAACGTCAAGGTATGTTAAATCCGGTCACCGGTTCCGGCGGCCGGAAGAGGAGGGCCAGCCAGTCACATGGACGCCACGTCCGCTGCCGGTTCGCGTGAACTGGCCGACTACATCGCACTGCTCAGGCGCCGGTGGTGGGTGGTGGGCGCCGCCTCCGCGCTCGGCGTCGGCCTGGCCGCCCTCATGGTGGTGCTGCTGCCCAAGACCTACTCCTCCTTCACGGTCGTCAACGTCACCCCCACCGAGATCGACAGCGGCAGCCAGTCCGGCCGCAACTCCGACGTCAATCTCCAGACCGAGTCGCAACGGGTCCGTTCGTTCCTGGTCGCCAGCCGCGCGGCCAAGGCGCTGAAGACGAACAAGTCGCCGACGACGCTGGCGTCCACGGTCACCGTCACGGTGCCCGACAACTCCACGATCCTCTACATCACCGCGGAGGCGACGACGGCGACCGGCGCGCGGGAGAAGGCGCACGCGTTCGCCCAGGCGTACCTGGACTTCCGCCGCGAGAACGCCACCGACGTCATGGTGGGCCAGATGACCTCGCTGGAGAAGCAGGTCACCAGCCTGGCCAGGCGGCTGGAAACGGTGACCGACAAGATCGAGCGCCAGCTCATCGTCGCCCAGATGCAGTCGTTGAACACCAAGCTGTCCGACATCCGGGTGCGGGCGGCCGGGATCAACGCGGGCGAGATCATCACGCACGCCCGGATGCCGACCGCCCCCTCGGACCCGAGCCTCACCCGCTACCTGCCGAGCGGGCTGGTGGCCGGCCTGCTGCTCGGCGTCGTGCTGGCGGTCTGGCTCGACCGCACCGACCGGCGCATCCGCAGCGCCGAGGACGTCGAACGGGTCCTGGACCTTCCCGTGCTCCTGGACGTTCCGGGCGGCCGCGGGGACGACGCGCTCGGGTTGCTGCCCGCGCGCAGTCGCACCGGCCAGAGCTTCCACGAACTGTGCCACTCGCTCGCCGCGACACTGGGCCACGGCAACCACGTCCTGCTCGTCACGGGCGCCTCACCGGGTCCCGGCGCCGGCGCGGTGTCGGCCAACATCGCCGCCGCGCTCGCCCGTACCGGCGCCAACGTCCTGCTCCTGTCCGCGGACCTGCACTCCAAGGTCGCCAGCGACCTCCTGGGCCAGCCCGGGGAGCCGGGGCTCGCCGAGGTCCTGCTGGGCAAGGCGCCGATCTCGAAGGTCGTGCGCAAGAACTCGATGGTGTCGTCGCTGGCCGTCATCTCCCCCGGCGCCGACGCCGACCTCGCCGTCGAGAAGCTGCAGAGCGAGCAGATGCCCACGCTGGTGGAGTATCTGCGCAAGAAGGCCCGCTACACCGTCATCCACGCGCCGTCCACCTCGCTGGGGGCCGACGCCCAGGCCATCGCCAACCTGGCGGACGCCGCGCTGATCGTGGTGGAGACGCCACGGACCCGCTATGACCAGGTCCGCGACGGCGTCCGACAGGTTCACAGCATGGGCGCGGCCGTGCTGGGCGCCGTGGTCCTTCCCGACCAGCCGGAACGCCCCGCGACCGCGCCGCCGGTCGCCGTCCGCGCCATCGGTTCGGACGACGTGCCGGCGGTGCCCAAGGGGGCGCTCGACGCGGGCGACACACCCGCGCCCGCGCCCGCGAAGAAGTCGTCGGGCGACGATGCCGACGAGGAGGACTCTCCGAGCGGCCACCGCATCCTGTGGTCCTGAGCGCGGGCCTCCGCCGCCGTCAGCCCGTCCTCCAGCGGCGGACGCGGTACGCCAGGAGAAGGAGCAGATACGCGCCCAACTCCAGCGTGTAGCGGCGCCACAGGCGACGCGGCTCCCGGACCAGCCGATAGAACCACCCGAGCCGCAACCGCGTGACCCAGGCGGGATAGTAGTCGCGGCGCTCCGCCAGATGCTCGAAGTAGGCGCCGCACGTGACGATGATCGGCACTTGGAGCCGGTGCCGGTTGTTCGCGACGAACCACTGCTGCAACGGCGTGCCCAGCCCGACGTGCAGCACGTCCGGAGCGGCCTCGTTGATCATGTCGACGATCCGGCGCTCCGTCTCGGCCGGGATGCGGCCGTCGGCGCCGGCCACGTGCCCGTGCCGGGTGCCGACGATCTCCAGCCCCGGATACCACCGGCACAGGTTGCTCGCGGCCCGGTCGGCGACCCCCGGCGCGTTGCCGAACAGGAACACCCGCCAGCCCCGCCGGACGGACTCGCCGAAGAACTCGTCGGTCAGGTCGTCGTTGGCCATCCGGGGGCCGACCGGCCGGCCCAGGAGGCGGCTCGCCAGGACGACGCCCCAGCCGTCGGCCAGGTTCAGGTCGAAGCCGTTGATGACGTCGCGGAGCGCCGGATCCTTGCGCGCGGCCATCACATAGTTCGGGTTGCTGAACGTGATGGTGAGCGGTTCGCGGTCGAGGACCGCCCGCACCATGCGTTCCCGCAGCGTCGGCACGTCCACGCGGCTGACCCGCAGGCCCATCACGTCAACGGTTTCCCCACCGCCCAAGGAATCGCCTCCTCTCGTCGCATCGCAGGGCGAACCCCCACGATCAGCACAGCGTCCCACGCATCGGACACACGGTCCGCCGAGTCTCAAATCCCGCGGCCCCGCGCGTTCAGGGTCTGCAGCACCCGACGGCCGGAGACGGCGCCGGAGGTCACGGCGAGGGCGACCGGCACCCGCCGCTCCCGCCAGTTGGCCCGCAACGCCCGGCCCGACCAGCGCAGCGCCTCGCGCCGACGGCGGTTGTAGGCGTGTCCGAAGGCGATCTGGCCATAGATCCGGCCGGCGGCGGCGGGGTCGGAGCCCATCTCCGGGTACCGCTCCAGGAACCAGTGCAGCGCCGCGATCTTGATGTCCCACGCCTGCGCGTAGTAGGAGGTCGTCCCCCAGAGGATGCGAACGTAGGGATGGTCGACGTTGACGATCGGGTGTCGTCGCGCCGCCCGCAGTGCGAGATCCCAGTCCTCCCCCTGGCTGCCGGGAATGGACTCGTCCACCAGGCCGATCTCCAGCAGCGGCAGCCGGCGGGCCAGGTAGGTCGACGAGCCGAGCATGAACAGCCGGTCGCGGAGCAGATGGGTGTACTCCACCCGGTCGAGACCGGCCCGGCGGGGGATGCTCCGCCCGTTGAAGTCCATCACGGTCGCCGTGGTGGCGAGGATCGCCTCGGGCTCGGCCCGCAGCGCCTCCACCTGGGCCGCGAGCTTGCCGGGCAGCCATTCGTCGTCGTCGTCGCAGAAGGCGACGAGGTCCGTGTCCAGCGCGTCGATGCCGCTGTTGCGGGCCCCCGCCAGACCGGGGGTGCGCCGGTTGACGATCACCTGCACCCGGTCGGAGGCCAGGCTCTCATCCGGTTCGGACCGGTCGTACACCACGACGGCGCGCAACTCGCCGGGGTAGTCCTGTTCGAGGGCGGCGGACAGGGCGCGACGCAGCATTTCGGGGCGATCACGGGTGGGGATCACCACACCGACGGAAGGGAAGGCGCCCTGCGGCTCGGTGGCCGCGCCCGCAGCGGAGGGGGGTTTGTTCGCCATGGGGGGACCTTCCTCGACATATACGGTTTCGCAACTGGTCAGGCTATATGAACCAAGGGTTCCGGCGCCTGCGTTCGGCGTGCGCATTCGGGGAGAGGACCCGAACCGCGCCGGCCCCCGCGCCGAGATCGGCGCGGGGGCGACGTGGTCCGGTCGCGGTGTCAGCGGACGGACAGGATCCAGCGGTCGACCTCGGCCACGCACTGGTACTCCGCCCAGCGGTGGTCGTCGACGAACTTCTGCCCCTGGCTCTCGCACCACGACTGCGTGCCGTTGCCGAAGCGCAGCCACGTGGACGACTGGTTCACGCCCAAGAACCCGGCCGTGACGTGGTCGGAGACCCCGTTCCCCGTCTGGATTCCGGAGTCGGCGTCCCACTGGTAGTGAACGCCGAGGTAGATGCGGCTGCGGGCGTTCTCCAGGGCGGCGGCGGAGAAGCTCGTGAACTGGCGGGTGACCCGTTGGGCGTTCGGGTCGTCCGTGGTGGCCGTGAAGGTGATGTTGTCATTACCGAAGAACCACCATGACATCACCTTCGCCCAGGCTCCCCCGAGGGTGGCGTGCCCGGACACGTAGGCCGGGAAGGGCGGCGAGAACCGCTGGCCGGCGGCGTTCACCGACAACGGCGACCAGTAGGGGTCGTGGACGCTTCCCGGCACCTGGTCGCCGTGCCGGATGGCGGACTCCGGGCGCCACAGGTCGATGTCGGTCCGGTACTTGGCGTCCCAGGCGGCGATGACGGCGTCGGCCATGGCCATGGCCACCATCGCGAACAGCTTGACCCGCCCGGAGGGCGAGACCTGCTCCTGCTTGGCGATGATCTCGGTCAGCTCGAACAGGTGGCCCGGCGGCTTGTAGGTGCCGTCCACGTCGTTGGCCCAGAAGAACGCCTGCTGCCGCTGGTCGGCGGTGCGCTGGGAGGAGTTCACCGAGCCCAGCCGTGCCACCTCGGCCACCTGGTCCTTGTAGGCGTCACTGGCCAGCAGGGCGCCCATCGAGGCGAAGCCGCCGGGCGGGCCCGGACGGAACTGTGAGCCCGACGTCATGGCGAACGGCCTGACGGCCCCCCAGTTGGGGCCGAGCGCGGGGCCCGAACTCGTGGCCCTCCAATGCCCCGGCCCCGTGACCGCGGTGTACGGGGTGTCGTTCGCGGACCCGTCGTCGGCCCGGTCGTCGAGCATCGCCTGGGCGACCTGCAGTCCGATGGAGCGCGCCTGGTCGCGTTGGGCCTGCGGCACGGAGGGGTCGATGGTGTTCTGCGCCCCGGTCAGCTCGTCGTCGAACCGGGCGCCGAACAGGGCGGTGAGCGTCCGGTGGGCGGCATGGTCGATGGCGGTCTCCATGTCGGCGGTCTGTCCCGCCGGCACGGTGACCTTGGTGAGGTAGGGCTTGCCGAGGCAGCTCGCCGCGCTGACGGTGCACTTGGCGGAGTTGGCCGCGTCGTACATCGCCAAATGCATGATGGCGCCGGCGCGCGAGAGTGTGGTCGGGCCGGCCCCCGTGCCGGTGGCCTCGCGGTACGCCTGTTGGAGGACGCCGTTCCAGTAGACGGTGTGGTCGATGGTGGCGGCGGCCGCAGAGCCGGGCAGCACTCCGATGAGGGAGGCCGCCATGGTCACGACGCCGGCCGTGGCCGCCGTGATGCGTGGGAAACGCCGGGTGGAGCGCACTGGTCACCTCTCCATGGGACAGCCGGAGCGGGGGCGGCCAAGACCTCCGCCCTTTTGTCCGGAATCGGCAACCATGCTGCGATCGGTCGATTTGTTGCGCTTCGGCTGGCAGGCTTGATCATCATTGACTGATCAATGTCAGGAGCCTCGCGTGCCACGTCCCGAGCGGGCCGTTGATCCGAGCCAGGGGCCCGTCCAGCTCTTCGCCTGGGAGTTGCGTCGACTGCGCGACCGGGCCGGCCGACCGGGCTACCGGGAGATGGCGGCCCGCGTCCACTACTCACCGACCTCGTTGTCCGTGGCGGCGGCGGGGAGGCGGCTGCCCACCCTCGCGGTCGCCCTGGCCTATGTGCGCGCCTGCGGCGGCGATGTCCGCGAGTGGGAGGGACGTTGGCGCGCCGTGGCGGCGGACCTGGCCCTCGCGCCTCACCCGTCGCCGCCTTCGAGCCCCAACCCCTATCGGCGCCCGGAGTCCGACGACACGGCCGCGCCCGCCCCGGTGTTCGGCAGGGACGAGCTGGTGGACCGCCTCCATGCCGGCGTGGCCCGGCACGGCGTCACCGCCCTCACGGGTCCCTCGGGGGCCGGGAAGAGCACGCTGCTCGGCGCGGCGTTCCCGGGGGGCCGATCCCACGGTCGAACGACGGTCGTCGTCCGACTCACCGGCGACCGGTCCCCGCTCACGGAGCTCACCGGAGGACTGGCGCACCTGAGCGCCGAACGCGCCCACCTCCTGCACCGCGCACCGAGGACGGGCGCGCGCCGTGCGTCCGCGCTCCTGCCTCGCGTGTCCCACGCCGGTGCGGACCGGGCGGAGCGGCTCCTGGTGGTCGACCAGTTCGAGCGGGTCTTCGACCGTCCCGCGGCCGAACGGACCGCCTTCCTCGACGCCTTGGCCGGAGCCGCCGCCCATCCGCGCGACCGGGTCCGCCTGGTCCTGGGTCTACGGTCCGACCACGTCGGCCCATGTCTGCGCGACCCGTGGCTCGCCCGGGTGCTGAGCGAGGCCAGGGTACGGGTGACCCCGATGACCGCAGGGGACCTGGAGGCGATGATCACCGAGCCGGCCGACGCGCACGGTCTCGTGGTGGAACGGGCGTTGATGCTCTCGCTCATCGACGACACCGTCCACCGGCCGGGCGGCCTGCCGTTCGCGCGCCTCGCCCTCGCCGAGGTGTGGCGACGTCGGCGGGGGTTCGTCATGTCCCTCGACGGCTACCGATCGTTCGGGGGTGTGCCGGGGCTGGTGGCGCAGACCGCGCGGAGCACGCTGCGCGACCTCGCGCCGTTGCAGCGCGTCACCGCGGAGGCCGTCCTGGAACGCCTGACGGCGTTCGGCGGGCTGTCGGGCGGGCTCCCCCGCCCCTGCCCGCGGGGCAAGCTGGATTTCGCGCCGCCCGTCACGAGCACCGTCATCAGAGCGCTCGTCGACGCCCGGCTGCTGGTCGCCGACGAGGGCACGCTGTCGCTCGCGCACGAGGCCGTGATCGGCGTTCCCGGCGCAGAGGCGCCCGAGACCACGCCGCGACCGGTCCGACGCTCGGCCGCGCTGACCGGCTACGCGGCGTTGGCGGCTCGGTTCGCCCGGACGTTGCGCCCACCGCAGCGTCCGGGCGACAACGGCCCCGTCAGCTCGCGGAGGTGATCATGCCTGCGGCGACGGTGCCGTTGGTGGCCTCGTCGATGAGGATGAAGCCGCCGGTCAGCCGGTTGCGTCCGTAGTCGTCCACGAACAGCGGCTGGGTGACGCGCAGGGTGATCCGGCCGATCTCGTTGAGGCCGAGGCCGGGGGCCTGCTCGTCCCGGTGCAGGGTGTTGACGTCGAGCCGGTAGTGCACGTCCTTGACCATGGCGCGGGCGGTGCGGGTGGTGTGCTTGATCACCAGCTTCATCCGCGGCGTGAGCTGCCGGTCGTCGGCCATCCAGCAGACGAGGGCGTCGAGGTCCTGGGCGACCTCGGGGCGGTTGTGCGGCCGGGCGATCATGTCGCCCCGGGAGATGTCGATCTCGTCGGCCAGCCGCAGCGTCACCGACATCGGCGGGAACGCCTCGTCCACCGGGCCGTTGGGGCCGTCGATGTGGGTGATCCGGGTGGTGAGCCCGGACGGGAGGTGCACGACCTCGTCGCCGGGCTTGAGGACGCCGCCGGCGACCTGGCCCGCGTAACCGCGGTAGTCGTGCAGCTCCGGGTCGGTCGACTTGTACGGGCGGATCACGTACTGCACGGGGAACCGCACGTCGATGAGGTTGCGGTCGGAGGCGATGTGCACGTGCTCCAGGTGGTGCAGCAGCGAGGGCCCGTCGTACCAGGGCGTGTTGACCGAGCGGTCCACCACGTTGTCGCCGTGCAGCGCGGAGATCGGGATGAACGTCAGGTCGCCGATGTCGAGCTTGGCGGCGAACGCGGTGAACTCGTCCTGGATGGACTGGTACACCGTCTCGTCGTAGTCGACCAGGTCCATCTTGTTGATCGCCACCACCAGGTGCGGCACCCGCAGCAGCGTGGTCAGGAACGCGTGCCGCCGGGACTGCTCCAGGATGCCCTTGCGGGCGTCCACCAGGATGATCGCGAGATCGGCGGTGGAGGCGCCGGTCACCATGTTCCGGGTGTACTGGATGTGCCCGGGGGTGTCGGCGATGATGAACTTGCGCCGCGGGGTCGCGAAGTACCGGTAGGCGACGTCGATGGTGATGCCCTGCTCCCGCTCGGCCCGCAGGCCGTCGGTCAGCAGCGCGAGGTTGGTGTACTCCTCGCCGCGGTCGGCGCTGGTGCGTTCCACCGCCTCGAGCTGGTCCTCGAAGATCGACTTGGAGTCGTACAGCAGCCGCCCGATCAGTGTGGACTTGCCGTCGTCGACCGAGCCCGCCGTGGCGAACCGCAGAATGTCCATGGCCATGGCTAGAAGTAGCCTTCCTTCTTGCGGTCTTCCATCGCGGCCTCGCTGGTGCGGTCGTCGGCGCGCGTCTGGCCCCGCTCGGTGATGCGGGTCGCCATGATCTCCTCGATGACCTCGTCCAACGTGGCGGCCGAGGACTTCACCGCGCCGGTGCAACTGGCGTCGCCGACGGTGCGGTAGCGCACCATCGCCTCGAAGGCCGGCTCGTCCTCGTCGCGGTTGGCGTACGGGTTGTCGTCCAGGAGCATGCCGTCGCGCTCGAACACCGTGCGGGTGTGCGCGAAGTAGATCGACGGGATCTCCAGCGCCTCGCGCCGGAGGTAGTCCCAGACGTCCAGCTCGGTCCAGTTCGACAGCGGGAACACCCGGACGTGCTCACCCTGGCGGATCTTGGTGTTGTAGAGGTTCCACAGCTCGGGACGCTGGTTCTTGGGGTCCCACTGGCCGAAGTCGTCGCGGAAGGACACCACCCGCTCCTTGGCGCGGGCCTTCTCCTCGTCGCGGCGGGCGCCGCCGAACGCGGCGTCGAACCGGTGCTCCTCGATGGCGTCCAACAGCGTGGTGGTCTGCAGCCGGTTGCGGCTGGCCCGCTTGCCGGTCTCCTCCACCACCCGTCCCTTGTCGATCGACTCCTGGACGGAGGCGACGACCAACCGGACCCCGAGCTCGGCGACCCTCCGGTCCCGGAACTCGATCACCTCGTCGAAGTTGTGCCCGGTGTCGACGTGCATCACCGGGAACGGGATCGGGGCGGGCCAGAACGCCTTCTCGGCGAGCCGGAGCATCACGATGCTGTCCTTGCCGCCCGAGAACAACAGGACGGGCCGCTCGAACTCGGCGGCCACCTCCCGGATGATGTGGATGGATTCGGCCTCGAGGACATCGAGCTGAGACAGCAGATAGTCACTGCGCTGCATTTATCAGGGCCTTCTCTTGGCTCGTCAGCCTGGCAGGTCGTGCGCCACGTCCCGGATGCCGGCCAACACCATCGGCGCCGACAGGGGGTGGCAGACAAGGATATCCGGGAGCAGGGGGTCCTTGCCGTTGTAGGTCAGCGGAGCGCCGTCGATCCGCGAGGCGTGGGCGCCCGCGGCCAGCGCCACGGCCGCCGGGGCGGCGTTGTCCCACTCGTACTGGCCGCCCGCGTGGACGTAGGCGTCGACGTCGCCCAGCAGCACCGCGGCGATCTTCGCCCCGGCGGACCCGATGGGGACCAGCTCCACCTCCGCGTCGAGGATCTCGGCCATCTTCTGGACGAACTGCGGCGGGCGGGTCCGGCTGACCGCGATCCGCAGCCGGCCGGGCTCGGGGGCGGGCACCTCCAGGGGCCGCCGCCCGTCACCCGAGGTCACCACGGCGGGCGGCCCCGAGGAGGTGTGCAGCGTACGGCCCTGGGCGGGCAGCGCCACCGCGCCGGCCGCCAGCCGGCCCCGCTCCCACAGGGCGACGTGCACGGCCCAGTCGGTGCGGCCCTCCTCGGAGAACTCCCGGGTGCCGTCGAGCGGGTCGACGATCCACACCCGCTCGGACTCCAGCCGTACGGGGTCGTCCTTGCCCTCCTCCGACAGCACCGCGTCATCGGGGCGCCGGGCGGCCAGCTCCGCCATCAGGAACTCGTGCGAGCCCTGGTCCCCCGCGTCCTTGAGCGCCCTGCCGTCGGCGTGGCCGACGCGCGCGCGGATGCCCAGCAGCACCTCGCCGGCCGCGGCCGCGAGCTCCGCCGCCAGAACGTGGTCATCGGTCTCCGCAAGGGGCGCCATCTGTGGTCTTCCAGACTCGAGTCGGGGAGGTTCGGTTCATTGTCCCAGATCGGCGGGCCGTGCCCGTCCGCCGGCCCGGCCGCCCGGGGGGCTCAGTACGCGCCCGAGCCGCGCACCACGGCCGACCACGTCTTCCACATGATCTGCAGGTCGAGGGCCGGCGACCAGTTCTCCACGTACCGCAGGTCGAGCCGGACCGACTCCTCCCACGACAGGTCGGAACGGCCGCTGACCTGCCAGAGCCCGGTCATCCCCGGCTTGACCACCAGCCTGCGCCGGATGTCGTCGTCGCCGTAGCGCGCGACCTCCTCGGGGAGTGGGGGCCGCGGACCCACCAGGGACATGTCGCCGCGCAGCACGTTGAAGAGCTGGGGCAGCTCGTCGAGGGAGTGACGGCGCAGCACCCGCCCGATCCGGGTGACCCGCGGGTCCTCCCTGATCTTGAACAGCAGCCCGTCGTGCTCGTTGCCCGCCACCAGCTCGGCCTTGCGCGCCTCGGCGTCGTCGACCATCGTGCGGAACTTCAGGATCGTGAACGGGCGCCCGTCACGTCCGATCCGGACCTGCCGGAACAGCACCGGGCCGCCGTCGACGATCCGGATCGCCACCGTGATCCCGAACACCAGCGGCGCGAGCGCCAGCAGCGCCAGCAGCGCGCCCAGCCGGTCCGACAGGTTCTTGACCAGGCGCCGGCCGCCGGACAGCTCCGGGTGCTCCACGTGCAGCAGCGGCAGCCCGGCCACCGGACGGATGGAGATCCGCGGCCCGACCACGTCCATCAGGGCGGGGGCGACCACCAGCTCGACGTCGTCCCGCTCGATCTGCCAGGCCAGCCGGCGCAGCGCCGTGCCGTCCAGTTCCGGACAGGCCAGCACCGCCACCGAGTCGGCGCCCAGCTCGCCCACGACCGCGGCCACCTGACCGAAGTCGCCCATCACCGGCACACCCTCGACGACGCCGACGGCGTCGTCGTCCCAGCCAAGGGTGGAGGGCAGACAGACCCCCACGATGTCCATGCCGTGGTAGCGCTGCTTCTCCAGCAGCCGGATCAGGTCGCCGACCGCGCCCCGGTGGCCCACGGCCACCACCCGGCGCATGCACTCGCCGTTCCAGCGCCGCCAGTGCAGGCGCTTGCGCAGCCGGTAGCGCAGCACCACGGTCAGGAGCGTGCCCAGCGGCAGGGCGATGAGGACGTAGCCGCGGGCCAGCTCGGTCTTGGTGGCGTACGCGCCCATCGCCAGGATCGCGGTGACCACGAAGGCGGACCGGAGGATCTTGTGGAACTCCTCGGAGCCCACCCCGATGTAGCGGGGCTCGTAGCCGCGTCCGACGGCCAGCGTGGCCACCCACAGGACGGGCAGGGCCATGGCCAGACCGACGTACCAGATGGTGTATCCCACCGGCATCGGATCGAACCGGACCACGAAGGCGACCAGCCCGGCGACCAGCATCGCGAGGAAGTCGAACGCCATGGCCCAGCGGAGGTAACGGGGCACCCAGGCGACCGCATCACGGTCTTGGGCGATCCGGCGTGATCTTGCGACCCCGACTTCGTCGATGACGGCCATGAGCGTCCTCACACGGCTGGGCGACGGCTGTGCGTCCCCCTGAGTTGACTTACGCTCTCAGGACGCTCACCTGTCGCTGATGGTTCACACGCCGCTCGGGCCCCTGTCCGCGAGAATCCTCAACCGGTTCGGTTCACGCGCGACAGCGCCGCCGGGCCACAGGCGACACCAGCGATTAATAACACATTCCGCCCCACGTGCCACGCGCGGGGTCAGCGTGCGTGGAAGGCGTTCTGGGCCGCCTCCAGCCCGTCCGCCAGCAGCGCCTCGACGGCGTCCGCGGCGACCTCGACGTTGAGGTCGAGGTCCTTGCGCTCGGCGGAGGAGAAGTCCTTGAGCACGTACGCGGCCGGGTCCATCCGGCCGGGGGGCCGGCCCACCCCGAACCGGACCCGCAGATAGTCCTGGTCGCCCAGGGACCTGCTGATCGACCGCAGCCCGTTGTGCCCGCCCGCGCCGCCGCCCCGCTTGAGCCGCACCGCCCCGTACGGGATGTCCAGCTCGTCGTGGACGACCACGATCCGCTCGACGGGCACCTTGAAGAAGTCCCGCAGACCCGCGACCGGGCCACCGGAGTCGTTCATGAACGAGCGGGGCTTGGCGAGCACCGCCCGGCGACCGTTCAACCGGCCCTCCAGCACGTCCGCGCGCGAGCGGTGGGTCTTGAAACGGCCGCCAGCCCGCCCGGCGAGCACGTCGAGCACCAGGAAGCCGGCGTTGTGCCGATTGCCCGCGTACGCCGGCCCGGGGTTGCCCAGGCCGACCACCAGCCACAGTTCGGTGTCCATCCCGCCCGCTCCGCCTCGTCCGGTGCCCGCCCAGCGGACGGCCCCCGCATCGGACCGGGTCCGTACGGGGGCCGTCGTGCGTCCTGCTCGTTACTCGCCGTTCTCGCCCTCGGCGGGGGCGGCCTCGCCCTCGGCGGCCGCGGGGGCCTCCTCGGCCTCGGCGGTCGCACCGGTCGAGACGGTGGCGTCCACGATCTGGAGGATCAGGGTCTCCTCGTCGGCGGTGAGCGCGGCGCCCGACGGCAGCTTCAGGTCCTTGGCCAGCAGGGAGGTGCCGATCGCCAGGCCGGTGATGTCGACCTCGACCTCCTGCGGGATGTGGGTGGCCTCGGCCTCGATGCCGATCTGGATGGCGGCCTGCTCCAGCCGGCCGCCGGGGGCCACGTCGCCGACGGTGTTGACCGCGATCTCGACGGTGACCTTCTCGCCGCTCTTGACCAGCAGCAGGTCGACGTGCTCCAGGAAGCCCTTGATCGGGTCGCGCTGGACGTCCTTGGGCAGGGCCAGCTCGGAGCCGCCGTCGAGGCCCTCCACGCGCAGCAGCACGTTGTGGGTCTTGAGGGCGAGCATCAGTTCGTGACCGGGCAGCGAGATGTGCTGCGGGTCGGTGCCGTGACCATAGAGGACTGCGGGCACCTTGCCGGCCCGGCGGGTGCGGCGAGAAGCACCCTTACCGAACTCGGTGCGCGGCTCGGCGGCAATACGTACCTCGGACACGGCGAATGCTCCTCATGGTGATCCACGGCCGTCCCAAGGGGGACGTCCGCTACGGACAGTGTGTGGCGAAATCCTCTGTGGTCCCCGGGGAGCGGGAGTCCGTCTTCGGAGCCCGTGCTGAACGACCCAGGGCGCGCAGCGAGCCTCAAGTCTAGCCGATCGCGCATGGCGCCGAAGCCGGGGTGTCGGATAAGGGGGGCCGGGAACGGCCGTGCCGGGCCGCCGCCTCCTGCGACGGGGACCCGGCACGGGTGCCGCGATCTAGCTGTGGCCGCCGAACAGGCTGGTCACGGAGCCGTCGCTGAAGACCTCGTGGATGGCCTGGGCGACCAGCGGGGCGATCGACAGCACGGTCAGCTTGTCGAAGCGCTTGTCCTCCGGCAGCGGCAGCGTGTTGGTGAGGATCACCTCACTGATCCGGGAGTTCTTCAACCGGTCCACCGCCGGGCCGGACAGCACGCCGTGCGTGGCGGTCGCCACCACCCGGGCCGCGCCCTGCTCGAACAGCGCGTCGGCGGCCTTCACGATGGTGCCGCCGGTGTCGATCATGTCGTCCACGATCACGCAGGTGCGGCCCTCGACCTCACCGACCACCTCGAACACCTTGACCTCGTTGGCGACCTCCGGGTCCCGGCGCTTGTGGATGATCGCCAGCGGGCAGCCCAGCCGGTCGGTCCACCGCTCGGCCACCCGCACCCGGCCCGCGTCCGGGGCCACCACGGTCACCTGAGAGGTGTCGATCTTGCTCTCCACGTGCGCGGCCAGCAGCTCCAGCGCGAACAGATGATCCACGGGGCCGTCGAAGAAGCCCTGGATCTGCGCGGTGTGCAGGTCCACGGTGATCAATCGGTCGGCGCCGGCGGTCTTGAACAGGTCCGCCATCAGCCGGGCCGAGATCGGCTCCCGGCCGCGGTGCTTCTTGTCCTGCCGCGCGTAGCCGAAGAACGGGGCCACCACCGTGATCCGCTTGGCCGAGGCCCGCTTGAGCGCGTCGACCATGATCAACTGCTCCATGATCCACTGGTTGATGGGCGCGGTGTGGGCCTGGATCACGAACGCGTCCGACCCCCGCACCGACTCCAGGAACCGCACGAACGTCTCGCCGTTGGCGAAGTCGTAGGCCGCCGTCGGCGTCAGCGCGACATCGAGGCGGTCGGCGACCTCCTTGGCCAGGTCCGGGTGCGCCCGGCCGGAGAAGAGCATGAGTTTCTTCTCGCCGCTCGCCTTGATCCCACTCACCTGTGACAACTCCCCCTCATTCATGACTCGCCCGGGCCCGGCCGTTGTTCGGCCTCGTCGTTGGCCCGGCGTGCGGCCTGCGCGGCGGGCGTTCCGGCCCGCTTGCGCTCGACCCATCCCGGAATGTTGTGCTGCCTGCCCCGCGCGACCGCCATCGCCCCGGGGGGGACGTCGTTGACGATCACGGAGCCGGCCGCCGTGTAGGCGCCGTCGCCTATGGTCACCGGCGCGACGATCATGTTGTCGCTACCGATCTTCACGTGGTCGCCGACGACGCTGCGGTGCTTGTCCACCCCGTCGTAATTGACGAACACGCTGCCCGCGCCGACGTTCGAGCCCTGCCCGATCTCGGCGTCTCCGACATATGTGAGGTGGGGCACCTTCGACCCTTGCCCCACGACGGCGTTCTTCAACTCCACGTACGAGCCCGCCTTGGCCTTGTGGGCCAGCACGGTGCCCGGCCGCAGGTAGGCGTAGGGGCCCACCGACGCCTCCGGACCGATCTCGGCCTCGACGGTCACCGCGTTGGTGACGACGGCGCCTGCGCCGACCGAGGTGTCGGTCAGGGTGGCGTTCGGGCCCACCTCCGCGCCCTCTTCCAGACGGGTGCGGCCGTGGAGCTGGGTGTTGGGATGCAGGACCACGTCGGGCTCGACGGTGACCTGCACGTCGACCCACGTGGTGGCGGGGTCGACGACGGTCACGCCGGCGCGCATGTGGTCGAGGAGGATGCGCTCGTTGAGGAGGCGGCGGGCCTGGGCGAGCTGGACGCGGTCGTTCACGCCCTGCGTCTCCACCCAGTCGGGGACGGTGTGCGCCCCGACCCGGTCGCCCTGGGCCCGCAGGATGGCGGGGACGTCGGTGAGGTACTCCTCGCCGCCCGCGTTGTCGGTGGTCACCTGCCGGAGCGCGGCGGCCAGCAGCTTGCCGTCGAAGGCGTACATGCCGACGTTGATCTCGTGGACGGCCCGCTGGGCGTCGTCGGCGTCCTTGTGCTCGACGATCGCGGTCACCGCGCCGTCGGGGCCGCGCAGGATCCGCCCGTACCCGGTGGGGTCGGGGACCTCGGTGGTGAGGACGGTCGCGGCGTTGCCCTCGTCCTCGTGGGTGCGGACCAGCTCGGCGAGGGTCGCGCCGCGCAGCAGGGGGTGATCGCCGTTGGTGACGACGACGGTGCCGGCGAGGGCACCGGTCCGTTCGAGGACGGTCCGGACGGCGTGCCCGGTGCCGCCCTGCCGCTCCTGGACGACCGGCTCGGCGTCCGGGGCGTGCTCGGCGAGGTGCTCGATCACCTGCTCGCGCCGATGCCCGACCACCACGATGAGGCGTTCGGGTTCGAGCTCGCCCGCGGCCGCCAGCACGTGCCCGACCATGCTGCGGCCGCAGAGCTCGTGCAGGACCTTGGACCTGCGGGACTTCATCCTGGTGCCCTCACCCGCGGCGAGGACGATGACGGCAGCCGGGCGGCGCGCACTCACGGGAGGCTCCTCGGCATCGCGGACTGGGATGGGCCGGGGAGCGGCGGAACGGTCCGGAATCGTCCACAACGTTCACGACCTGCACCAACAGTGGACAGGCGGCCATCACTCACCCGACACAGGCAGGATACCGCCCCACCCTGGACTGTCACCCCACCAGGTGCCGCGGCCTCGGATCGGCGGTCCGGGCGCCGCGCCGGCGGCGGACCCGAGGTCCCTCGTGCTCCCGGGGAAGGAATCGAACCCTCATTAGAGCAACCAAAATGCCCTGTCCTGCCGTTAGACGACCCGGGATGGTCAGGCCCGGATCGCCCGGACCGAACCCAACGATACCGGCTGACGCTTCGCCTCTCCTCCCCTTAAACCACCTTCAGCGGGGCTGACGCGTCACATGGGCCGCATCCAGCCAGGGAGCGGTTCACATGCGGCCGGCCAGCTCGGGGGAATGCCCTCGGCGCCCGTGTGGGCGGTGATGGCGGCGGTGGTGTCGATGTCGCCGCCCACGGCGATGAAGGCCCGTACACCGCCCTCGAAGTCGGTCAGGTGGGTGGCGACGGCCACGGCCACCGCTCCGGCGATGCCGTCGGCGTTGGAGTGGGTGACCTCGGCCGACAGCGCGGCCTCCGCGGCGGCGCGGGAGAGATCGTCGTGGTGGTACGCGCCCAGCGGCGCGACGCGCATGGCCCCGCCGTTGCCGTACGAGCCCCGGCCGTCGAAGAGCTCGCGCGAGACGCGCAGCCACGGCTCGCCCCCGCGGACGCGTTCGAATCGCGGGTGAAGGCCGTTCGCGGGCCATGCGAGGGGGTCGTGGCGGGCGATTTTACCGCCCGACCCTGTTGAACCTACGGTCCCGTAGGTTACGGTGGCGTAGGTAAGTCTTCCCCGACCTGGAGACCTGGCATGACTACTGCCCCCGCCATCGATCAACCCGGCGCCTCGGCGGGAGGACGTGCCGAGCTCGATCCCGAACCCACGAGCACCACCGAGAAGGTCCTCGTCGCGGTGTTCACCGGCGTCCCGCTCTTGGCCCTGTTCGCCGCGATCCCGATGGCGTGGGGGAGTCTCGTCGGCTGGGTCGACGTGGCGCTGCTCGTCGTCTTCTACACGGTGTCCGCGGCCGGCATCACGGTGGGCTTCCACCGGCACTTCACCCACGGCTCGTTCAAGGCCAATCGTCCGCTGCACATCGCCCTCGCGGTGGCGGGCACCCTTGCGATCCAGGGCCCGGTGATCACCTGGGTCGCCGACCACCGGCGGCATCACAAGTACTCCGACAAGGAGCAGGACCCGCACTCGCCGTGGCGGTTCGGCACCGACTGGAAGGCCCTGACCAAGGGCATGCTGTGGGCGCACTACGGGTGGTTCTTCGACGGGTCGTCCACCTCCAAGGAGAAGTTCGCCCCCGACCTGCTCGCCGACAAGGACGTCGCCCGCGTCGACCGCTGGTTCCCGGGCCTGGTCGCGGTCTCGTTCCTGCTGCCGGCGCTGCTCGGCGGGCTGCTGACGATGTCCTGGCAGGGCGCGCTGACCGCGCTGTTCTGGGCCGGGTTCGTGCGCATCACGCTGGTCCACCACGTGACCTGGTCGATCAACTCCATCTGCCACACGTTCGGCAAGGAGCACTTCGACGTCCGCGACAAGTCCCGCAACGTGTGGTGGCTGGCCATCCCGTCGCTGGGCGAGTCCTGGCACAACCTGCACCACTCCGACCCGACCTGTGCCCGGCACGGGGTGCTGAAGGGGCAGATCGACATCTCCGCCCGCATGATCTGGGCGTTCGAGAAGCTCGGCTGGGCCCACGGTGTGCGGTGGCCCAACGAGGAGCGGCTGGCCGCGAAACGGGTCCGATGAGCGCGCCGCGAGCGGGACAATCGTCGCGTGACTGAACCCGCCCCACGCTCCCGCCGCAAACGGATGACCGGCAGGGAACGCCGCGAGCAACTGCTCGAGATCGGCCGCACCCTGTTCGCCGAACGCGGCCTCGACGGCACCACCGTGGAGGACATCGCCCACCGCGCGGGGGTCTCCAAGCCCGTGGTGTACGAGCACTTCGGCGGCAAGGAGGGGCTCTACGCGGTCGTCGTCGACCGCGAGTTCGAGAAGCTGCTCGAACTGGTCACCGACGCGCTCAACGCGGGCAGCCACTACCGGCAGAAGCTGGAGAAGGCCGCGCTCGCCCTGCTGGAGTACATCGAGGAGAGCAGCGACGGCTTCCGGATCCTGGTCCGCGACTCGCACGGCGGCACCGGCACCGGCAGCTTCGCCAGCCTGCTCAGCGAGATCGCCGGCCAGGTCGAGCACGTGCTCGCCGGCGAGTTCGACCGGCACGGCTACGACGACAAGCACGCCCCGATGTACGCGCAGATGCTCGTCGGCATGGTGGCGCTCACCGGCCAGTGGTGGCTGGACGTGCGCAGGCCCCGGCGCGAGGAGGTCGCCGCCCACGTGGTGAACCTCGCCTGGAACGGGCTGTCCGCCCTGGAGCCGCGTCCCACCCTCGACCCCCGGCGCCGTCACAAGGAACGCGAACGGCTCCGGCGGCTGCGCGAGAAGGAGGCCGCCAAGCAGGAGAAGGCGGAGGGGCGGGCCGCGGCCAAGGCCGAGAAGGCCCAGCGCAGGTCCCGCCGCGAGGACTCCGACGAGGGCCCGGAGCCGGCCTTCGGCACCCCGGCGCCCTCGTTCTGACCCTGGGGTGACCGCCCGGAGTTCGTCCGGACGGTCACCCGCCAGGGGTCACCGGGCTCGGATCACGGGCCCGGAGTCTGTACGGATGCCGCCCGCCGTAGGGAGGGCACACCGCAGGGGAACGAGAACGCCTCTTCCCCACGGAGGGCGGCATCCGGCTCAGGGTGGCGGCCTGCGGGCCACCACGAAGATCCGCCGGAACGGGAACACCGTCCCGTGCGGGCCCTGCGGATAGGCGTCCCGCAGCAGTGCGCCGTACTCGGTGAGGAACTCCCCCGAGTCCTCCTCACCGAGGCCGGCCAGCACCGGCCGCAGCGCGGTGCCCTTGACCCACTCCAGCACCGCGTCGTCGCCCGGCAGAACGTGCAGGTAGGTGGTCTCCCAGGCGTCGACCTCGCAGCCGAGCCCGGCGAGCACCTCGAAGTAGCCGGCGGCGTCGCGTACGGGCCGCCAGACCAGCGCGTCGCCCAGGCGGTCGCGCCAGCGGTCGGATCGGCAGAGGTCGCGGAGCAGCGCGTGGCTCGGGGCGTCGTAGTTGCCCGGGACCTGGAACGCCAGGCTTCCCCCCGGGGCGAGCAGGGCCGCCCAGCGGGCCAAGAGGTCGTCGTGGTCGGGCACCCACTGGAGCACGGCGTTGGAGACGATCACGTCGACCGGCCGTTCGGACGTCCAGCCGCGCACGTCGCCCACCGCGAACCGCACACGGGGGTGGGCGGGGGCGGCGGCGATCATCTCCGGGGAGCCGTCGAGCCCCTCGATCCGGGCCCGGGGCCAGCGCTCCGCCAGCATTACGGTCAGCTCGCCCGAGCCGCAGCCCAGGTCGGCCACGCGCCCCGGCGCCTCGGCGGGGATCCGGGCGATCAGCTCACCGAAGGCGCGTCCGCGCTGGTCACCGAAGACGCCGTACTGCGCGGGGTCCCAGACGGCGGACCCGCGCCCGGCGGTCGCGGCATCTCTCGACATCAAGACAGATGATGACGGCCATGTATCTTGATGTCAAGTATCTTCGTTCCGAGAAATCCGGCCGCCCTCGTCGGGTCCCCTCGGGTCAGGCGTCTTGATGTCGAGACAGGTAGGCTCCTGCCATGGAGGATGAGGTCGATCGGCTGGTCGCGGCCTGGGAGGCCGAACGTCCGGATCTGGACGTACGGCCGCTGCACGTCCTCAGCCGGGTGTCCAGGCTCGCCCGTCACCTCGACCGGGCCCGCCGCGCGGTGTTCGTGGCGCACGACCTGGAGCCGTGGGAGTTCGACGTGCTCACCGCGCTGCGCCGGGCCGGCAGTCCCTACCAGCTCAGTCCCGGGCGGCTGCTGCGGGCCACGCTGGTGACCTCGGGCACCATGACCAACCGCATCGACCGACTCGAGGCCGCTGGGCTGGTGCGACGCCACCCGGACCCGGCCGACAAGCGGGGCGTCCAGGTGCGCCTCACCGAACAGGGCCGCATCCGGGTGGACGCGGCGTTCGCCGACCTCCTGCACCGTGAGCACGACATCCTCGCCGGCCTCACCGCCCGGGAACGGGACACCCTGGCGGGTCTGCTGCGCGGCCTCCTCGCCCCGTTCGACACTTTTTGAGTGTGGGGTGGCGACCCCCCACGCCCCCCGCGCCCGGTCTTGCGGGCTTCAGGCGAACGCCCCTCCGCCGGCGCTCCGGGGCGCCCGCCTGAAGGACCGGGCAAGACCCCCGGTGGGTGGCCGTACACCCGAGTGGGTGGCCGAACTCGGGGCGTGGGCCGCTAGCTCGCGTCCTCGGCCAGCATCAGCCATTGCTCCTCGACGTCGGCGGCCTCGGCCTGGACGTCCTTGAGGCGCGCGTCCAGCTCCTGGAGCTTGGCGTAGTCGGTGGCGTGGGCGGCGAGCTGCTCGTGCAGCTCCTTCTCCTGGCCGGCCAGCTTGTCGAGGCGGCGTTCCAGGCGGTCCAGCTCCTTGCGGGCCTTCCAGTTCTGGCCGCCGGCGGCCTTGGGCTTGGCGGGGGCGGCGGCCTCGGCGCGACGGGCGGCGTCCTCGGAACGGACGCCGGCGCGGCGGGAGAGGTAGTCGTCGACGCCGCCGGGCAGCATCCGCACGGAGCCGTCGCCGAGCAGGGCGACGACGTGGTCGGTGACCCGCTCCAGGAAGTACCGGTCGTGGCTGACCACCACCAGGGTGCCGGGCCAGCCGTCGAGCAGGTCCTCCATCTCGGTGAGGGTCTCGATGTCGAGGTCGTTGGTGGGCTCGTCCAGCAGCAGGACGTTCGGCTCGTCCATCAGCAGGCGCAGCAACTGGAGCCGTCGCCGCTCGCCGCCGGACAGCTCGCCGACCGGGGTCCACTGGGCGTCGCCGCGGAAGCCGAGGCGCTCCAGGAGCTGGCCGGCGGTCCACTCGCGCTTGCCGACGGTGATGCGGCGGCGGATCTCCTCGACGGCCTCCAGCACCCGGCGGGTCGGGTCCAGCTCCTCCAGGTTCTGGGAGAGGTGGGCGAGTTTGACGGTCTTGCCGCGGACGATCCGCCCGGCGGACGGGCCCTGGTCGCCGTCGAGCAGGCGCAGCAGAGTGCTCTTGCCGCTGCCGTTCACCCCGACGAGCCCGATGCGGTCGCCGGGGCCGAGCCGCCAGGTGACGTGTCGGAGCAGCTCCCGGCCGCCGAGGTCGACGGACACGTCCTCCAGGTCGAACACGGTCTTGCCGAGGCGGGCGGTGGCGAAGCTCGTCAGCTCCACGGTGTCGCGGGCGGGCGGCTCGTCGGCGATCAGGGCCTGCGCCGCGTCCACCCGGAACTTGGGCTTGGACGTCCGCGCCTGGGGGCCCCGGCGCAGCCATGCCAGCTCCTTGCGCAGGAGGTTCTGCCGCTTGTCCTCGGTGGCGGCGGCGATCCGGGCGCGTTCGGCCTTGGCGAGCACGTAGGCGGAGTAGCCGCCCTCGTACCGCTCGACCTTCCCGTCCACGACCTCCCAGGTGCGCTGGGTGACCTCGTCGAGGAACCAGCGGTCGTGGGTGACGACGACGAGCGCGCCCTTGCGCGCCCTCAGGTGGCGGGCCAGCCAGTCGATCGCCTCGATGTCGAGGTGGTTGGTCGGCTCGTCCAGAACGATCAGGTCGGACTCGGGGACCAGCAGCCGGGCCAGCGCGACCCGTCGCCGCTCGCCGCCGGACATCCCGGCCAGCGGGGCGTCCAGCGACAGGTCGGCCAGCAGCCCGGACAGGATGTCGCGGACCCTCGTGTCGCTCGCCCATTCGTGCTCGGCGCGGTCGCCCAGGACCGTCGAGGCGACGGTGGCGCCCTCGGGGAACGCGTCCCGCTGGGCCAGGTGGCCGAGCCGGAGCCCGCGGGCGTGGGTGACCCGGCCCTCGTCGGGCTCCACGCGCTTGGTCAGCAGGGCCACCAGGGTGCTCTTGCCGCCTCCGTTGCGGCCGACGACGCCGATGCGGTCGTCGTCGTCCACGCCGAGGGACACGGCGTCCAGCAGCGGCCTGGGCCCGTACGCCTTGGTGACGGTCTCGAGATTGATCAGATTCACGGCACCACCCAGGCTAGTGGCTCGGCCGCGCCCTCCCGACCGCCCCCGTCCCCCCGGTCAGTCGCCCGAGGACGACGAGCCGCCGCCGTCGGAGCCGCCCGAGGAACCGCCGCCGCCGTCGAAGCCGCCGGAGAACCCGCCGCCGTCGTGCCCCCCGGAGTATCCGCCGTCGTGGCCGCTCTGGTATCCGCCGTCCGTAGGGCCGCCGCCGTGGCCGCCGCCGTGGCCGCCGGAGTATCCCGAGTGGCCGCCGTGGAAGTGAGGAGGCGGCGCGTACCCCGCGTTCGGAGGTGGGCCGTAGCCCGGGTGTGGAGGCGGGCCGTAGCCCGGGTGCGGGCCGTAGCCCGCGTTGGGAGGCGGGCCGTAGCCCGCGTGCGGAGGCGGCGCGTACTGCGGGCGGGGGCGGCGGGACGACTGCACCCCCACGGCGATCAACACGATCAGCAACGCCACCACGACGAGGAGGCCCAGAATGACGATCAGCCCCATGCTCATGAAACCTCCCGGAGGTTCGGCGCTCACCCTCCCATGGGACGCTCGCGGGAAGCCCGTGGTTCGGTCAGATCACGGTGGCGCCCGGCACCGGGCCGTGGGCGGCGACCGCCGAGCGGGCCACGCCGGCCCCCGCCAGCGAGGCGGCGAGCGAGACCGCGCGCTCCTCCGACTCGGCGAGGAACGCGCACGTGGGGCCGGAGCCGGACACCAGGGCCCCGATCGCGCCCGACTCCCGCCCGGCGGCCAGCGTGGCCGCCAGGGAGGGACGCAGGGACAGCGCGGCGTCCTGCAGATCGTTGTGGAGGGCCGCGCCGAGGGCCTCGGCGTCCCCTGAGGCCAGCGCGGCCATCAGATCCGGTGAGGCCTGCGGCGGGCCCTGACGCACGCCGGCGGCCTCGCGCAGCCGGTCGCACTCGGCGTACACGGCGGGAGTGGACAGGCCGCCGTCGGCGAGGGCGAAGACCCAGTGGAAACGCCCGACGGTCTCGACCGGGGCCAGGACCTCGCCCCGACCGGTCCCCACGGCCGTCCCGCCGAGCAGGGCGAACGGGACGTCGCTGCCGAGCGCGGCGGCCGACTCGTACAGGTGGGGGGACGTCGGGTCGACCCCCCACAGTCGGGCGCAGGCGACCAGGGCGGCGGCGGCGTCGGCGCTGCCGCCGGCCATGCCGCCGGCCACCGGGATGGCCTTGCGGATCGTCAGGGACACGTCCGGCTCGACACCGAGCCGGGCGGCCAGCATCCGGGCCGCGCGGGCGGCGAGGTTGTCGCCGTCGACGGGCACGCCCTCGATGGACTCGCCCTCCACCCGTACCGTCGTGCCGGCGCCGGGCTCGGCGGTCACCTCGTCGAACAGCGAGACGGCGTGGAAGACGTTGACGAGGTCGTGGTAGCCGTCGTCGCGGAGCGGCCCCACGGCGAGCTGCAGGTTCACCTTGGCGGGCACGCGGACGGTCGTCCGGGCGTTCATGGGGGTCACGGCCGAGATCGTACCGAGCCGGGGTCAGCCACCCGAGGTGACCGGCAGATCGCGGGAGTTGAAGTAGGGGGTGGTGGCCATCTCCCGCAGCGCCGACAGCGCGGTGGCGTCCCCGGCGAGCGAGTACTCGTAGCGGCGCTCGCCGAACTCGTCGGTCCCGCCCTCGTCGGAGTCGTAGTACACCACCGCCTTGACCTGCGGGTCCTGCAAGTACGTGGCGGTCTTGCGGAGCCACTCGGCGCGCCGGGCGGTGTAGGAGCGCGGCACCCCGAACTCGGAGATCATGATGGGCTTGGGGCGGCCCCCGGCCCAGTCCATGAAGCCCGCCGCGGCCTCGGAGAAGTCCCGGTACTCGTAGCCGCCGCCGGGGTAGACGTCCGCGGCGATCCAGTCCACCTGGTCGTCGCCCGGATAGAACGAGGCCGCGTTGCCGCCGCTGAAGCCCTTGGCGGTCGGGCACCACACCCAGGCCACGTTGTCGACCCGCTCCTCCCGGAAGATCTGCCGCATCCGCTTCCAGGCCGTCACGAAGTCGCCCGCGGAGTGGATCCGGGTCTTCTGGATGCCGCTGGAGTCCATGTTGGGCTGCCAGCGCAGGAAGATCGGCTTGCGCAGGTCCCTGATCGCTCGGGCCCGGCTCCGGATGTGGTCGTCGTGCCGCCCGGCGGAGATCTCCCGGGTGTCGGTGCCCGACCAGGTCAGCAGCAGGAAGCGGCCGTCGGCCAGCAGCCGGGTGTCGCTGTCCTGCGGGAAGCGCTCCTTCCAGGTGCGGAAGCTCGCCGCGATGTCCAGCCGCCGCCCCAGGTCCCTCTCGAACCCGGTGAACGCCGCCACGCCGGCCTCGTCGGACGGGGCCGGCGATTTCGAGGGGCTCGGGGAGCCCGACGGGGAGCCCGACGGGACCGGACCGCGCGGACGGTCGCGCACCGGATCGACCCAGGCGCCGAAATAGGCGCCCTTGGCCGGCGGCGTGGGCGCCACCCCCGGTCGCGCCGTGGACTGGATCTTCGGAGTCGCCCGTTCGCCCCCGTCACAGCCCGTCAGAGCCAGCACCGCCGCGAGCGTCATCGCCCAGATGGCCCGAGCCCGCGACCGCCCCTTCACCATGATCCTCCGAACACTCGTCCACAGCGACGAAAGGACGATACTGGGCGATGCGGGAGAAGGCAGTCACATCCAGCGCCTCGCCTCGTGTCCTGGGGTCGACGTCCGCCGCGCGCAGCGCCCGTTCCGCCGCGTCCGCCGAGCCCGCCCAGCCGGCCAGCGCGGCCCGCAGCGTCTTGCGGCGCTGCGCGAAGGCGGCGTCGACGACGGCGAAGACCTCCTCGCGCGTCACCCCGCCCACGTCCGGCGGATCACGCCGGGTGAACCCGACGAGGCCGGAGTCCACGTTGGGCGCCGGCCAGAACACCGCACGGCCCACCGATCCGGCCCGCCGTGCGTCCGCGTACCAGGCCAGCTTCACCGAAGGTACCCCGTAGACCTTGCTCCCGGGGCCGGCGACCAGTCGGTCGGCGACCTCCGCCTGCACCATCACCAGCCCGTGCCGCAGCGACGGGAAGGTCGCCAGCAGGTGCAGCACCACCGGAACGGCCACGTTGTAGGGCAGGTTGGCGACCAGCGCGGTCGGCGGGGGCCCCGGCAGCGCGGTGATCCGCAGCGCGTCGGCCGGAACGACCTCCAGCCTCCCGGCCACGTCCGGGGCGCGGGCCGCCACGGTGCGCGGCAGCTCCTCGGCCAGCACCGGGTCGATCTCCACGGCGACGACCCGACGGGCCCGTTCCAGCAGCGCCAGGGTCAGCGAGCCCAGCCCGGGGCCGACCTCGATCACCACGTCGTCGTCCAACTCGGCGGCCCGGACGATGCGGCGGACCGTGTTGGCGTCGATGACGAAGTTCTGCCCCAGCGTCTTGGTCGGCCGGATGCCCAGCCGCCCGGCCAGGTCGCGCACCTCGGCCGGGCCCAGCAGTGCCTGTGTGTCCCCCACCGGTTCAGTCTGTCAGCATCTCTGATGGCTTCGTCCGGCGCGGCGATGCAACAGTCCGGAGCGCCCGGACGTCCTCGAGGTGACAGAAGGGATGTCTGTGGACGACGACGGTGCGACCTACGAGGAGTTCGTGACCACCCGTGCCCAGTCGCTCCTCCGCTACGGCTACGTGCTGACCGGCGATCCGCACGACGCGGCCGACCTGCTCCAGGAGAGCCTGGTGCGGCTGCGCGCCGCCTGGCCCCGGGTCGTCAACAAGCACGACCCCGAGGGCTACACCCGGACGATCATGGCGCGGCAGCACATCAGCATCTGGCGGCGGCGGAGACGGGAGAGCCTGGTGGGCCGGGTGCCCGAGCGCGAGTACACCGACCGCGGGCTGGACCGGGCCGAGCAGGACCCGGCGCTCTGGGAGGCGCTGTCGGCGCTGCCCACGCGCCA
This sequence comes from Thermomonospora umbrina, assembly GCF_003386555.1. Taxonomy (GTDB): domain Bacteria; phylum Actinomycetota; class Actinomycetes; order Streptosporangiales; family Streptosporangiaceae; genus Thermomonospora; species Thermomonospora umbrina. Next base: position 1,830,069 of record NZ_QTTT01000001.1, read on the forward strand.
ACGCGCGGTCCTGGTGCTGCGCTACTACGAGGACATGTCCGACGAGCAGATCGCGAACACGCTCGGGATCTCACGCGGCACCGTGCGCAGCCAGGCGTCGCGAGCCCTGGACAAGTTGCGGGCGGGGTGGCGTCCGGCCGTCCCCGCCGAGAGCGGGAGCCGAGGATGACCGACGAACTCACCGACCTCCTGAGGGAGACGCTGCGCGGCGCGGCCGGCGACGCGCCCGCGCCCGAGCACGACCTGCTGGACCGGGTCGAACGGCGACATCGCGCCAGACGCCGCCGCCGGACGGGGGCCGCCGCCGCGGCCATGGCCGTCGTCCTGTGCGGCTCCGGGGTGATCGCGACGACCCTCGGCCCGGGCTCGGAGGCCCCCTCCCCCACGGCCGCCGCCGCGACCCCGGGCCCGCTGACCAAGGCGGTGCTCGGCGACCCGGTGCCGGCCGAGGAGCTGTGGCCCGACGCGGTGCGGACGACGTCGAACAAGCTGCCCGACGGTCGCCGCTTCCACCCCATCACCCTGCTGAACGACACGACGCTGCTGGTCTCCACGGAGGCCGGCTTCGAGGTGACCGACGAGCTCCTCGCGTACGACCTGGAGACGCGCAGCTCCACGCTGATCACCAAGGTCCCGGTGCCCGCCGAGTCCGTCATCTACGCCTCGGACTTCACCGTCGGCGACGGGCACGTCGCCTGGTGGTTCCAGCACGGCGAGGGCGCCGACGCCGTCATCGAGATCGCGACCGCCCCGCTGGCCGGCGGCGGAGCCCTCCGGAAGGTCACCGTCCCCGCCGGGGAGGACGAGGGCGGGGTGAGCCGATTGGCCGTCGGCGGCGGGCGGGTCTACTGGACGCTGGACGCGAGGGGGGGCCCGCAGGACGGCGTGTACTCGGCTCCGCTGGCGGGCGGCGCGGCGACCGTCGTCCCGGGGACCGCCGGTCACGAGATCCTCACCTGGCCCTGGACCGGCACCCCCGTACGGAACGAGCGGACCGAGCGCGGGACGGGCGTGGTCGAGTTCCGGTCGGGTGAGGGCCGGCCCGCCACGATCCAGTACCGCACCCTGCGCAACCTCGGCGACGGCACGACCCGCAGGGCCGTGCTGGCGAAGCCCCAGGCGTCCTGGACCTGCGGGATCACCTGGTGTCTGGGCGAGTCGGCCGACGTCGAGACCGCCGACGACGACGAGTCCACGCGGTACGTGAACGCGGAGAGCTACGCGCAACGGCGGGACGGGACCGGCGGCAGGGTCCTGCCGGGCTTCGCGGGTCCCCAGATGATGGGAGACCTTCCGGCGTACGACCGGTTCCTGCCGATCCTCGCGGCGGCCGAGGGGCGGGACTCGGAGGGTCCGGCGCTCCTCGACCTGAACACCGGCCGCATCGCCGACCTCGGGATCCGGCCCGCCAAGGACGGCAGCCTGTCGTTCCAGACGGTCGAGGACCCCGGCGACCGGCTGTACGTGGCCACCAAGCAGGACTCCTACGTCCTGGTGGACCTGGCGAAGGTCGAGTGACCCGGGGGGCTCACGGGTCCCAGAGATGCTCGTCCGTGGGACGCGCCGGCTCCGGGCCGTCCGGGCCGACGCGGATCGTGTTGATGACCCGGATGACCCGGAACCGGCGGTCGTGAACGGTGAACTCGTTGCGGCTCTCCTCGGAGAGCCGGGCCGCCGCCGCGAGATACGGGGCCAACTCCTCGGGCGTGGGCGGCGGCCTCCCGGGGAGACCGATGCGGGGCAGCACGGTCTCGAAGTAAAGGCCCAGGGACCTGCGGGCCTCCTTCGGGCCGTGCCCTCGGGTGACCGGCAGCCATGAGCCCTCACACTGCTCGACGACGACGTAGTCGACCGGCAGCAACACCACCCCCGGATAGGCGCCGAGCGCGGCGGCGGCCTCGTCCAGCGCCTCCGGGGAGACGGTCCCGGGGGCGGGCACCAGGTTGATGAGGTCCAGCCGCAGCGCCGCGTCGGCGGGGGACGCGGGGGCCGCCGGCTCGAGCGCGAAGCCGCAGGCCGGATGCTCCGTCGGAGGCTCGGTGTCGGTGCTGCGGACGGGCTCGGGGCCGTCGGCCCCCAGCCGCACGTACCCCTGGGTGCGGACGATCCGGTACCGCCGGTCGGCGACGACCCACTCGTTGCCGCCGGCCGGTTCGCCCTCCTCCGGGTCGAGGCGCGCGGCGACCGCCAGGCCCTCCGCCCGTACGGCCTCGTCGGCGTCCTTCAGGCTCGCCCGCAGGTGCGCGGCCAGGTCGGCGCGGGCGCCCTGGGGCTCCATGCAGCCCAGGCCGACGATGCGCCATGTGGGGCCGTGCTGCTCGGCGACCCCGAAGTCGGGACGGCCCGCGCCGGCGAGCTTGGGGTAGTCCTCCGCGCGTTCGGCGGCCTCGTGCTCCCGGACCAGCGCCACGGGCTCGCTGACCCGCACCACGTTGATCAGGTCATGGCCGGTCATCGGGGGGAAGTCCATGCCCACATGGTCGCCCCTCCCGGGGCCCGGTACCGGACGTAGCGGCGAAGTGACTCGGAGTTCTAACCGAACAGGTACCGCCCGCAGTGCGGCCACTGCCCCTGCCACCGGCCGCCCACCTTGTTGTAGAGGAGTTGGGCGCGGTACGTCTGCTCGGCGGACGACGCCTGCGAGGGCAGCCCCGTGCCGCCCACCGAGCCCCAGGTCTGCAGCGAGAACTGGTAGAGCCCGTAGTAGCCGCCCGCGCTGTTGACCGCCTGCGGATTGCCGCCGGACTCGCACTTCGCCAGACCGGGCCAGTTGAGCCCTGCGGCGGTGCCCCCCACGCTGGACGGCCGGGGGCCGACCGCCACGATCCGCGAGACGGGCTTGCGGACGACGGTCTCCCCCACCACCGCCTTGACCTTCTTGCCCTTGCGGCGCACGTAGGCGATCTGCACGATCTTCCGGCCCGAGCGGCCCTTCTGCAGGACCTTCTCGCTCCACGGCCCCAACGAGGACCTCTTCTTCTCGACGACCTCGGGCTCGATCTTGACCGTCCGGCTCACCGGCCGGGACAGCAGCCGCAGCACCTTGATCTTGTCCCCGGCGGCCTCGTCCAACCCGGGCTTGGTCAGGTAGTGACGACCCAACGGGACCCGCGCCTCGGTCAGCGCCTCGCGCACCGTCCGGCCCCTGATCAGGGCGTTGGTGCTCCGGCCGTCGACGATGATGACCACCGGGCGTGGCGGCGGCGTCGAGACCGTGGCCTTCGGCGCGTCGGCCGCCGGCGGACGCTCGTCGCCGCCCCCGCCACAGGCGGAGGACAGCGTCGCGACCAGCGCGACCGTGGTCATGATGGCGGGAGTCCGGCGTGCCAAGGGGCTCCTCCTGGCCTGGGGGTCACCGTCGCCAGACTTTAGGGGCAAGCCGGGCGATCCGCCACCGGTACGCCGATCAGGCGTCGCCCTCCGAGATCGCCTTGCGCTCCTGCGACCTCTCCAGGCCCTTGGCGGCATCGGCCATGTTCATGAGCATGTCGCGGGCCTGGGTGAACGGCATCGCCTGGAGCATCGCGTGGGCGAGGTCCCCGTCCGCGCCCGCGATGACCTGCGGGACGTTGACCTGAGACCACTCGTGCAGGATGCGTTCCATGGCGACGTGCTCGGGGCCGAGCCGGTCGAGGAGGATCTTCAACTCGACGTATTCGAGCTGCTTGCGGGCCTCCTCCACCCGCACCCGCTGCATCTCGATCTCCGCGAGCACCGCCTCGCTGGCCCGCTGCGCCTCCAGATGGTGCAGCCGCTCCTTCTCGATCTTGACCTGCTCCACCTGAAGGGCGATCTTGCGGCGCATCTCGTTGAGCTCGGGCTCGTCGCAGGTGAACTCCTCCAGCGTGGTGTTGACCGCCACCACGCCCGTGCGCGCGAGGGCCTGACGCACCTCGGCGGCCAGCTCGTTGCCGACCTCGTCGTACTTGGTGATGAACTCCTGGATCCGGTACCGCGCCGAGATGCGCCGGAAATAACCCGCCACGAACGAGGCCAACTCCTTCTCGACGAACTGCCGGACCGGCGCACGGCCGGCCAGGTGGGCGGCCGGAGCCCGCACGTCGCCGAACCGGCGGATCAGACGGGGCGCCGCGTCCGGCGGGATCTGCACGGTCTGCTTCATGTCGAGCCGCACCGTGTGCCCCTGAACGTCCAGCACCACCTGATCCAGGGCCGCGTCGAGGTTGTGCTCGTCCTTGCGCTCCCCCGACCACTCCAGGATCAGCACCCGCGAGGGGATCAGCACCACGTGCGCGAACCACGGATTGATCGCGTAGTGGCCGCCCTCGTCGAGGGTCTCCCCCTGCACGCCCTGCTGACCGCCGCCGCTCAGGAACACCCAAGGAAGCTGGAACTTGGCATGACCGCCCACGACCCGACCGACCGTGTCCTGATCGGCGTTCGGGGGCGCGCCCACATGGGTGATCACCACGCCGGTCTCACCGACGGGGACGGCGATCTGCCTCAGGTCCTGCGGGGTCAGCCCCTCACGGTCCAGCGCCTCGGGCGTCTGCACCGTGATGACCTCGAAGAGGTCGGTGTTGATGTCATACGAGCCGCCCCTCAGGACGTGCTGCTGACGACCCCGCTGCCCGCCCTCGCGCAGGAACCGTTCGCCGTCGGTGAAGTCGTCGCACTCCACGTGCGTCGCCAGCACGGCGCCCACGGGTTGCGACGCCCCGGCCTTGGCGATCACCAACCCGATCGTCCCGTTCGGCACCTCGGTCCGCTCCACGTACCGCACGTCGTACAGCCAGCGCGGCAGCCACTGCACCGAGTTGGCCGGCAGCGTCCTGGCCTGCGGACCCGCCGCGCCGTGGAAGCTGACCCGCGGATCGTCGTCACGACGCCGCGTGCCGCCGAACTTCTTGACGACCAACCCGACGCGCCCGTCGGGGACCCGGTGGAACCCGGTGAGACCCGTGTAGAGCAGGCCGGCGATCACGGCCAGGACGAGCAGGTAACCGAGGACCTCCACCATGTCTATCGCTCCCAGTTCCTGAGCCTGACGTGCACCGACAGCGCCGTCGAGGTCCATTCGTCGTCCCAGTTCGTGCGGGTCTCCGCCTCCGGATTGCGCAGAGTGGGAAAGAACGGCCGGTCGCGATTCTCCCGCAGCATCAGTTCCGCATATTCGGGCACGATCTCGTCCACGTCTTTAAGCCAGCCGAAAAGCACGGACAGCCGGCGCAGTTCTCCCCGCCGGCCCGACAGCGCGACGTCGGTGGAGCCGAGGCGCTGCGCCGCGAAACCCCACCGGCCACCGGACGCCTCGGCCCAGTGGTCGTCGATCTCGGTGAACAGCGCGTCGGGCAGCCCGGTGCCGTCCGCGACGCGCAGGCAGCCCTGACGCTCACGCTCGGCGGCCCGCAAGAGCACCCGGGTGGTCAGCAGGTCCGCCCGGACGATCTCTCGGGCCTCCAACGCGTCCCGTATCCCGTCGAGCAGGTGACGCACCTCGGGCGCGAGGACCGGCGGCTCGGGGACGGGCGGAGCGGGGACCGGCTCGGGCTCCGGCGGCGGGGCCATGTCGAGCCGTACGCGGCCGGAGTCGGCAGACCCCTTGGGAACGACCCAGTCCAGAGGGCCGCGCCGATCGGACGCCGGGGGCCTCGAAGGCTTGGGGGGCTTGAGGGACTTGGGGGGCTTGGGGGGCCGCATCGCGGGGGGCACGTGCACGTAGGCGTTCTCGTGGAACTCCTTGTTGTCCACCCGGACCCGTTCGAACTGCCACGGGCGCAGCCCGTCCACCTCCGCCAGCGCCGTCTTGCGGTAGAGCGGCTCGGAGATCATCAGCGCGAGGTTCGCCTCGGGGGCGGCGTCCAGCGCGGCCCGCAGCGGCGTGGAGTCGAGCAACCGCGCCAGCGTGATCAGCGCGGGTCCGGTGTGCCCGAGCGGCCCGGGGTCGGGGCGGATCGCGTCGACGTGCATGGCCACCCGCAGCCGCAGCCGCATCTCGGGCAGGTGGTCGTCGTTGTGGTCGGCGAGCCGCCGATTCAGGGCGGCAGTCCACGGACCCACCATCAGGGCCAAATCGGTGTCCCCCGGCAGGACGGCCACCTCACCGTCACCGTCGCCGCGACGGTCCCACCTTTCGCGGTCGACGCCCGCCGTCTCGGCCGCGGCGTCGAGAACCCGGGCGAGGGCCAACTGAAGGCGCTCCTGCCTGCCGTGCGGCAGCCCGCTGAAGCCCTTGATGTCAACACTCACGACAAACCGGTCGACCAGTGGCACACGACCTCCAGCACGCCGTAAGGGGCATATACCGAGAGCTGGTACAAAACAAGTCCAGGTTACTCGGCGAGTGGCCCCCCGGTAAGCGTCATAAGGCGCAATCACGCCATCGCGGGCCGTTCCTTATTCGGACATCACCACGTACCGAAAAGCGCCCCTCCGTGGCGGTGATGGCGGTACGGCCGACCGCCGGAGGGATGCCCAGGGAAGCCGGCACCACGGCCGATGAGCGCAGGGGAGGCATCGGCGGACGCCTCCCCTGCGCCGCGCCTCAGCTCACTCGTCCGACCACCACAGATCGAGCCCCAGCCGCTCGGCCGCTCGCATCGCGCTGTTCCAGGTGCCGAACATCCCGCCCCCGGCCAGGAACGTCACGGCCGGACCGCCGGGCACCTCCATCCCGTAGCACGCGACGACGGGCTCCTGCTCACCGTCGTCCTCGTCCGGCACCGCCGTCAACGCGAACATCCTCGGCCACGTGATCGCGCCGCCCCCACCCTCCCCACCGTGGTAAACAGGCCCAAGGCCGGACTCGGGGTGCAGGTCCATACGCGACTCCTTTCCGGTACGCCGGGGCGGGCCCTGCCTCGCACGCGAAGCCCGCCCCGGCACCTTTCTTCTGAACGACACAGCCGTTCAATGCGCTGCGTCATCGAGCCATCACCAGATAGATTGACAGCATGGCCACCAAAGGACAAGCTTGCACTTGAACTTCCATGAAAAGTGTCGAGTATGTCCACTGCTGGGCGATCTGGAGACGCGATGCCGCCATCGAAGAAGGGCCCCACGCTTCGCTCCCAATGGCTGGGGAAGCACCTGCGCGAGTTGCGCGAGGCCGCCGGACTCACCCTCCGTGAGGCGGGCGACCATGTTCAGCGCGACCAAGGTGCCCTCAGCCGATGGGAGGCCGGGCTCGTACCCGTCCGGGTCCCCGACGTGATCGCCTTGCTGAACCTGTACGGGGTGGACGACCTCCGCATCCGTGACGGACTGGAACGACTCAGCCGCGACATCTGGCAGAAGGGTTGGTGGGACGACTACGCCGGGGAGGCCAAGACCCGGATTCTCGACTACGCGTGGATCGAGTCACGCGCCACCAGGGTCAAGTCCTACGACGCCATCGTCGTCAACGGCCTCCTCCAGATCCGGGATTACGCGCACGCGGTCATGGCCGCCGCCGGTCCGGAGGATTCACCGACCACGCTCGCCCGCTGGTGGGAGTTCCGCTCCAAACGACAGCAGGAACTGACCTCTGAAGATCCTCTCCGTCTCCACGCGATCGTGGACGAGGCCGTCCTGCACCGGTTGATCGGAGGCGCTGAGACCATGGGCGCCCAACTCGCACATCTCGTTGCGATGGTCGAGCTACCCAACATCACCATCCAGGTACTGCCGTTCTCGGCCGGAGCCCACGCCAGTCCGTCCGGCCCCTTCACGGTCTTCGAGATGCCTGAGCCTTATCCGGACCTCGCGTACATCGAGACGCAAGGAGGGTCGGTCTACCTGGAGGCGGACGGTGCCGAGAAGTTTTCGCGAGCCTACGATGGTCTGCAAGACAGCGCGCTCTCACCAGAGGAGTCGGCCGCCTTCATCGGAGCCCACTTGTCGCGTCTGAGGCAATGAGACGGAGCATCTCCATGAGCACCCCCCACGCATCGGTCGACGTCGCCTGGCACATCAGCACCTACAGCGCCAACGGTGAGGCGCAGTGCGTCGAGGCCGGACCGTTGGGGGACGGCAGCGAGCAGGTCGCCGTGCGCCACAGCAAGCGGCCCGACGCCGAGACCATCCTCTACACCCGCGCCGAATGGGAAGCCTTTGTGAAGGGCGTCAAGGACGGCGAGTTCGACTTCTTCGGCTGATCACCAGGGGCCGAAGAGTCTGCGGCCGGTGGTGGCGATGGCGGTGCACAATTCGGCCACGTCCATCTCCTTGACCTCCGCCATGCGGCGGACGGTCCACGGGATGAGGTACGACGCGTTCGGCTTGCCCCGGTGCGGGATGGGCGTGAGGAACGGCGCGTCGGTCTCGACCAGGATCAGCTCCGGCGGGGCGACGCGGAGGGCCTCTCGGAGGGGCTCGGCGTTCTTGAAGGTGACGTTGCCGGCGAAGCTCATGACGTAGCCCCGGTCGGCGCACACGCGGGCCATGGCGGCGTCGCCGGAGAAGCAGTGGAAGACCACCGCCTCCGGGGCGCCCTCCTCCTCCAGGATCCGCAGCACGTCGTCGTGGGCCTCCCGGTCGTGGATGACCAGGGGCTTGCCGACGCTCTTGGCGATGGCGATGTGCGCGCGGAACGAGCGGTGCTGGTCCTCCTTGGGGGCCCAGTCGCGGTAGTAGTCCAGGCCGGTCTCCCCGATGGCGCGGACCTCGGGCAGCGCCGCCAGCTTGGCGATGTCGACCAGCACGTCGTCGGACAGCCCGGTGGTCTCGTTGGGGTGCACGGCCACACCCGCGAACACGTCGCCGTGCTCGCGGGCCGTCTGCGCCGCCCAGCGGGAGGACTTCAGGTCGCAGCCGATGGTCAGGATCTGCCGGATGCCGGCCGCGTGCGCCGCCGCCAGCGCCCGCGGGATGGGGACCTCCAACAGGTCCAGATGACAGTGGCTGTCGAAGATCTCGACCGGCAGCGCCTCGGGCAGCGGGGGGAAGCTCGCCCCCGCGAACCCGTTCTCGCCGGTGTCCTCACTCGTCATGATCGGCTCCGTGGGTGGCCCTCCGGCCGCGTCGCGCGACCGTACCCGGGGAACGCGCGGCCGCTCAGGACGGTTCCTGCGCGAGCCGGGCCAGCTCCTCGTCCACGATGGAGGCGTCGAGCTTGGCGAACAGCGGCTTGGGCTTGGCCAGCGGGGTGCCCGGCCGGATCGGGCGGTGCTCCCAGCGGGCCTCCTCGGCCGCGTAGTCGCCGGTGACCACCGGGTAGGAGGGGCCGCCCTCCTCGTCGACGTCCCGGATCTCCGGCATGGCCGCCCACACGCCCTCGCCGCCGAGCATCGTGTGGACCTTGCCCGACGAGTTCGGCAGGAACGGGGTCAGCAGGGTCTTGGCGTCGTCCACGACCTGAAGGGCGACGTGCAGGACGGTGCCCTTGCGCTCCGGGTCGTCGGCGATCTTCCAGGGCTCCTGGGCGGACAGGTAGCCGTTGGCGTCCCGCACCACGTCGAACGCCTCGGTGACGGCGTTCTTGAACCGGGAGCGGCCCAGCTCGGCCCCGACCCGGTCGAAGGCGGCGCGGCTGCGGGCCAGCATCGCCCGGTCGGCGTCGGTCAGCTCACCGGCCTGGGGGACGGCGCCGAAGTCCTTGGCGGCCATGTTCAGCGACCGGTTGACCAGGTTGCCCCATTGGGCCACCAGCTCGTTGTTGTTGCGCTCGCGGAAGTGCTGCCAGGTGAAGTCGGTGTCCTGGTTCTCCGGGCCGGCGACCGCGATGTAGTAGCGCAGCGCGTCGACGTCGTACCGCTCCAGGAAGTCCTTCACGTAGATGACGACCTGGCGGGACGAGGAGAACTTGCGGCCCTCCATCGTGAGGAACTCCGAGGAGACCACCTCGGTGGGCAGGTTGAGGGCTCCGAGCGAACCGGGCTCGCCGCCCTTGTCGCCCTTGCCGTCGTAGCCCATCAGCATCGCCGGCCAGATCTCGGAGTGGAAGACGATGTTGTCCTTGCCCATGAAGTAGTACGACAGGGCCTCCGGGTCCTGCCACCAGGCCCGCCACGCCTCCGGGTCGCCGGAGCGCCGTGCCCACTCCACCGAGGCCGAGAAGTAGCCGACCACCGCGTCGAACCACACGTACAGCCGCTTGTCGGTGCGGTCGCTCCAGTCCGGAAGCGGCACCGGGACGCCCCAGTCGAGGTCGCGGCTGATCGCCCGGGGCTGGAGGTCGTCCAGCAGGTTGAGGGAGAACTTCAGCACGTTGGGCCGCCAGTCGCCCTGCTTGCCGCGCAGGTAGGAGCCGAGCGCGTCGGTGAACGCGGGGAGGTCGAGCATGAAGTGCTCGGTCTCCACGAACTTCGGCGTCTCCCCGTTGATCCGGCTGCGCGGGTTGATCAGGTCGACCGGGTCGAGCTGGTTGCCGCAGTTGTCGCACTGGTCGCCGCGCGCCCCGTCGTACCCGCAGATGGGGCAGGTGCCCTCGATGTAGCGGTCGGGCAGCGTGCGGCCGGTGGACGGGGAGATGGCGCCGAGCGTGGACTTCGGGAAGATGTACCCGTTGTCGTGGAGGCCCTTGAAGATCTCCTGGACGACGGCGTAGTGGTTGCGGGTGGTGGTCCGGGTGAACAGGTCGTAGGACATGCCCAGGGCCTGCAGGTCGGTGGCGATGACGCGGTTGTAGCGGTCGGCCAGCTCGCGGGGGGACACGCCCTCCTTGTCGGCCTGCACCTGGATGGGGGTGCCGTGCTCGTCGGTGCCGCTGACCATCAGGACCTGGTTGCCCGCCATCCGCTGGAAGCGGCTGAACATGTCGCAGGGGAGCGCGAACCCGGAGACGTGCCCGATGTGGCGGGGCCCGTTGGCGTACGGCCAGGCGGGCGCGGTCAGGATGTGCCTGGACTGGCTACTCGACGAGGACATGTCAACCATGCTAGAGGCCCCGTGCCTTCGGGCGGCACTCGATATGCGCGGGGTCGCCGATACCCTGGGCCGACGTTCCCCGTGACCGCCGACGGCAGAGGTTGAGATCCGGCATGGCCCAAACCACGGTGCGCGAGCCCGCCGCCCAGCGCCCCACGGACCCCGCCGCACCGCGCTCCCCGGTGCGCCGGGTCGCGGGCGGCTCGGCGCTGGTGGCGGTGTGCGCGGTGGTCGTTCAGTGGATCATCATGGTCCCGCCGCTGTACTACGACCCGTACTACGTGTTCGAGGGCGCGCGGCGCTGGCCGGACATCCCCTTGGACCGGTGGCCGTTCAACGAGGTGCCGCACCAGGTGTCCCGGATCGGGTTGGTGCTGCCGACCCGGTTGTTCCAGGAGATCCTGGGGCCGGGGCAGGCCGCCTACTTCGCGATGGCGGCCCTCGGCGGGGTCGTCTTCTTCGTGGGCTGCCACCTGCTGATCCGTTCGCTGTTCGGCGACCGGGTGGGGCTCATCGCCACGCTGCTGCTGATCTGCCACCCGTTCTTCCTGCTGACCAACCCGTTCACGCAGGAGGTGACCTGGTCGGCGGGGGTGCTGCTGCCGGACATGCCGGGCGCGGGGCTGTTCGCCATGGGCATGGCCGGTCTGGTGGTGGCGGGTCGTCGGGAGGGGCGCGCGCAGACCCGGCTGCTGGTGGCGGCGGGGGTGTGCCTGGCGTCCGCGTTCCTGGTCCGCGACTTCGTGGCGTTCATGTACGTCGGGATCCCGGTGTTCTTCCGGCTGCTGGGCATCCCGTGGCGGAGGCTGCCGGTGATCGCCGCGCCGATGCTCGCGGTCCTGGCCGTCAGCATGGTCCACAACCACCTGGTGTGGGGCAACGCGATGTCGGCGATCCGGTCGGCGGCGGGGCACGGCGGAGAGCCGAGCGAGCCGGTGACCCGGATGTTGGCGTTCGAGTCGTTCGATCGGGCGATGCGCGACTGGCACCCGATGGGCGCGGTGTTCATCGGGCTGCTGGCGCTGAACGTCCTCGGCTGGGCGGTCACCCGTGACCGACGGCTCGCGCTGACGCTGGTGTGGTTCCTGGCGTTGGCGGTGCCGTTGACCCTGCTGTCGGGGTTCCTGGACCCGGGCCACATCACGCTGCGCGGCTGGCTGGTGCGGTACTGGTTCCCGGTGTTCCCGGCGCTGCTGGCGGGCGGTCTGGGCTCGCTGGTGCTGCTGGCCCGCCGCGTCTCGTTCGTGCGCGCCCGCTCGGGCCTGGCGCTGGGGCTCGCCGGGGCGGTGGCGCTGGCGTACGCGGTCACCTCCGTGCGGGAGGTCCCGGCGCTGCCGCGCGACAAGGCGTGGAACGAGCTGCGGGGCTGGCTGGACGGCCGCGACGACCTGCCGGTGCTGTGGTCGGACCATCGCCTGGCGCAGACGGCGACCTTCTACACCCGCGACGTGTGGGGCGAGAAGCAGTGGGACGGGACGATCCGTTCGTTCCCCCACGAGTACCGAGCGGTTCCCGTCATCGCCGAGAACGGTCCGATCCTGTTCACCCGGTGGCGCGGCATGGAGGGCCAGATGGTGCCCCACACTCGGCTGAACGCCCGGCACGGATACCGGCTGCTGTGGCGCTCCTCCGATGGGCTGCTGGAGATCTGGGCCCGTTAGGGACGCCGCCAGGCGACCCAGGAGCCCAGCGGGTGCCGCCGGGTCCGGACCACCCGCCAGCCGGGGGGCGCGTTCCTCCAGGTCGCCTCGGCGGCGAGGCCCTCGTTCCACGCGACGAGGACGAGGTCGGCCTCGGGCGGCGGCTGCTGCCTCTTGCGGCTGTCGAACCGCAGCACCTTCGACCACCACACCTGGTGGAGCTGGATGATCCAGATCTCCCAGTCGACCCGGCGGTCGATCGCCACGGTCTGCCTCCCGGGTTCGAGCACGCCCCGCAGGTCGGCGGCGGCCATGCGGTCGTCCACGAAGGGCCGGGAGATCCGGGTGGCGGCGGTGACGTCGGCGACGGTGTTGACCGCCAGCAGGAACGCCACGAGCGCCACGGGGGCGTACCGCCCCAGCACGAGGACCACGCCCAGCAGCGCGAGGGCCACCAGCGCGGCCCGCCACAGGTGGAACGAGTCCCAGTCCCAGGTCAGGAACGTCAGCTCCGGAAAGTCGAAGAGCGTGAACGCGTAGCCGTCGAGCTCGTCGCCGACGTTCACCTCGATCAGGGCGGCCCCGGCGAGCACGGCCGCGCCCGTCACCGCCGCCGCCCGCAGCACCGCCTTTCGCGGGGAGCGCAGCAGCGCCCAGGCGCCCACCGCGAAGAACACCGGCGCCACGCACGCCAGGTAACGGCTGTAGGCGTGGTTGCCGATGCGCTGCTCGTCCGGCAGGGCCGCCGCCGCCGAGAACGCGATGCCGACCACGATCACCAGCAGCCCGGCGGCCAGGGCCCGCACCCGCGCGGGCACGTCACGGCGCGCGAGGGCGGTCGAGACCGCGACCAGCCCGATGCCGCCGACCCCCCAGGTGCCGATGATCATGTACCAGATCTGGCCCAGCCCGACCGGCAGCGTCCATCCGTAGCCGTCGAGGCCGGTGAGCCGGTCGACCACCATGGATCCCATGTCGTAGGTGCCGCCCGTGTACAGGCGCTCCACGATCCAGCCGTTGAGCACGGACGCCGCACCGGCCACCGCGCCCGCCACCCCCACGCCGAGGACCGCCGACGTCCACGGTCGCCACCGACGCCACGCCGCGAACAGCAGCAACCCGACGTGCACGGCCAGGATCACGACGCCCCGCGAGTGCAGCGCGTAGGTGTAGGCCGCGACACCGCTCGCGCCCAAGCCGTAGGCGATCACGCGGGCCCGGGAGGCGTCGCCCACGAGCCAGGAGTGCATCAGCAGCAGCCAGCCCATGACGACCACCGGGAACACGGCGTCCGTCAACGCGTACTGCGTGTAGAAGACGGCGGCGGGCAGCAGCGCCGTCACGTGCGCCAGGGCGTAGGACGGGCCCTGCGCCAGGCCGAGCCCTCGCAGCAGTCGGTGCGCCAACGGCAGGAGGCACGCGGCGACCAGCGCGTTGACGACCATGACGATCCGGTAGACGGTCTCCGGGTCGTCGCTCAGCCACTGAGCGGGGAGGATCAGCAGCGGGTAGCCGCCCCGGTAGGGCGTGCTGTTGGAGATGTCGGCCTCGGGCCCGCCCGTCAGCAGTCGGGCGGTGAACAGGTATCCGGACTCGTCCGGGTTGGCGACCGGGATCGTCTGCCCGGCCGCCAGCCAGACCCGGACGCCGACCTGCGCGAGCCATCCGACGAGCAGCAACAGCCACCAGGGAGGCCGCCGCCGCGCGCCCGCGCCGGGCCCGGCCGGGCCGGAGACCTCGGAGCCGGCCGTTACGGTCATGGGAGCAGAGGCTGCCACATCGGGGCGGGTCCGGCGGACGTCAGGCGTCGCCCTCGCGCCCGGCCGGAACCCTGGCGTCCGTACCCTCGACACCCTCGGCGGCCACCCGGTCGGCGGCGGCGTCCACCACCACGGCGGCCTCGTCGACGGCGTCGGAGATCGGCGGGTGCTGACGGCGTCGGATCTGCAGGATGCTGACGAACATGGAGGCGAAGATCGCCTGGAAGCTCAGCGCCAGGGCGGTCGCCGACGGGACCACGAGCCGGAGCGACTCGCGCGGGTCCAGCTCCCCGAAGTTGTTGATCCGCCAGTGCAGCAGCGAGACCACCAGACCGCAGAGCCCGCCCAGCGCCAGCAGGCCGCCCAGGACGAGCCCGCGCTCCATGGTCCACCAGCTCGTCAGCCGGTCGACCCGGCGGTCGGGCGGCAGGAAGCCCTCCTGGGCCGCGTACACCTTGGTGAACAGCGCGAACAGCACCGCCTGGAAACCGATCACCAGCGCGGCCCCGGCGCCCACCAGCGTGTCGATGTCGAAGGCGATGTCGCCGACCCGCACCGGGCCGAACGACAGCGCGACCCCGGCGACCAGCCCGACCAGCATGAACAGCATGCCGGGGATGAGGAACAGCCAGCGGGGGCTGTAGAGCATCAGGAAGCGCAGGTGCCGCCAGCCGTCGCGCCAGGTGTTCAGGTGCGGCGGGCGGGTCCGGCCGTCCTTGGCCAGCGTGGTCGGGACCTCGCGGATGTCGTACTTGGCGAGGGTGGCCTTGACCACCATCTCGCTGGCGAACTCCATCCCGCCGGTCTGCAGGCCCAGCCGCATGACCGAGTCCTTGCGGAAGGCGCGCAGCCCGCAGTGGAAGTCACCGATCTTGCTGCCGAAGAACAGCCGCCCGACGAAGCTCAGCACCGGGTTGCCCAGGTAGCGGTGCAGCGGCGGCATCGCGCCCGGCTCGATCCCGCCCTTGAAGCGGTTGCCCATCACCAGGTCGGCGCCGTCCCGGAGCTGCTCCAGAAAGGGCAGCAGGGTGGTGAAGTCATAGGAGTCGTCCGCGTCGCCCATCGCCACGTAACGGCCGCGCGCGGCGCGGATCCCGCCCATCAGGGCGTTGCCGTAGCCCTTGTCGGCCACGGGCACCACCCGGGCGCCGGCCGCTCTGGCGAGTTGCTGGCTGCCATCGGTGCTGCCGTTGTCGGCGATGACCACCTCGCCGTCGATGCCGTTGTCCTCGAGGAAGCCGATCGTCTTGCGGACGCACGTCTCGATCGTCTCGGCCTCGTTCAGACACGGCATCACCACGGAGAGTTCCACGGAGATCTCCTTCGTTAACCGCTGATGACCGTCTTCGGTATTGTCGCTGAGTCTTCACGCGGTTCAGCGAGCGGACGGCCGCGCTCCAGGATCACCATGATGCACGGGTGACGCGGATGATGCGGCAGGCTTGGCGGACAAGCATAGGGGCACCGTACCGGAAGGGTTGGGGTCGGCCGTGAGAGATGGCGCGGTCGAGCAGGCCGCCGGCGCGGCGGAGAGCGCGCACGAGAACGGCGCCGGCGACGACGTGGACGGACCCCGTCCCGGCGCCTCCCGCCTGCGGGATCTGCCCGGAGAGCTGCGCGCCCTGGCCGGCCGGCACCGGGTGTTCACTGTGATCCTCGTCATGGGCGCGCTGCTGCGGGCGACCGCCATGCTCGGCTATCCGCCGATCATGTACTTCAACGACAGCTTCGATTATCTGCACGTCGCGAACGACCCGTATCCGCATCCGCTGCGGCCGGACGGATACTCGTTCCTGCTGGTGATCCTTCGGCCGTTCCACAGCTTCGTGCTGGTCGCCGCGGTGCAGCACCTGATGGGCCTGGCGATGGGACTGATGGTCTACGCCACGCTGCGCCGCCGGATGGGCCTGCCGGGCTGGGGCGCGGCCCTCGCCGCCGCCCCCGTGCTGTTGGACGCGTACCAGATCCAGCTCGAGCAGCTCGTGCTGTCGGACACGCTGTTCGCGTTCCTGGTGGTGAGCGCGGCCACCCTGCTGCTGTGGCACGACCGGCCGGGATGGCGGGTGGCGCTCGCGGTGGGGCTGCTGCTGGCGGCGGCCTGGCTGACCCGGACGCTGGGGCTTCCGGTGCTGGTGGGCGTGCTGGTGTTCATGGTGGTGCGGCGGACCGGGTGGCGCGCCGTCGCGGTGGTGCTGGTGGCCGCGGCGGTGCCGACGGCGGCGTACATGACGTGGTTCTCCCAGACGCACGGGAAGTTCGCGATGACGGCGGGCGACGGCGTGTTCCTGTTCGCGCGCGCCTACAAGTTCGCGGACTGCCACAAGATCCCGAACCTGACGGTGGACGAGACCCTGTTGTGCGTCCAGCCCGGCCACAAGCTGCCCTACTCCCAGGACGGCATCTGGAACCGCAGGTCACCGCTCAAGCGGGTGACGGACCTGCGGTTCGGGCCCCGGCAGAACGAGATCGCCGGCGGTTTCTCCCGCAAGGCGATCAAGGCGCAGCCGGGCGACTACCTGAAGGTCGTGGCGCTGGACTTCGCCCGCACGTTCCGCTGGGACCGGCCGGTGTTCCCCGACGAGAAGACCTACCGGATGTACGAGTTCGACCGGACCGAGCTTCCGCTGGCGTCGTGGGACATGGGCGACGGGACCAGGGCCGGCGACGCCGCGCTCCGCTACGAGGCCGGGCCCGCCCGCACCCGCGTGGTGGAGCCGTTCGCCGGCATCGTCCGCGGCTACCAGAGCCTGGCCCACCTGCCCGGCGTGCTCCTCGGCGGGCTGCTGCTGGTCGGCCTGGCGGGGATGGTCCGGATGTGGCGCCGGTTCGGCGGGGCGGCCTTCCTCCCGTGGTCGCTGGCCACCGGACTGCTGCTCGCCCCCGCCGCGACGGTCGAGTTCGACTATCGGTACGTGCTGCCCGCCGTCCCGCTGGCCTGCCTGGCCGCGGGGATCGCCGTCGGTCAGTACGCGTTGAGCCGGCGCAACCGGAGCACCAGCGCCAGGTCCTCGTTGTAGTGGGCGGCCTGGACGGGGACGTTCGCCGCCTGCTTCCAAGGCGTGGGGGACGCCTTCACGTTCTGGCTCTGGCACTTGGGGCACACGTGGTCGCACCACGGTGACGTGCACTGGTGGCCGTCGTGCTCGTAGGACACCGCCTCGCCGCCGTGGCCGTCGGCCACATGCCGCGCCTTGTACTCCTCACGCCAGGTCGTCGTGCATCGATTGCACCGGTAGACCCAGACCTCGTAGTTGGTCCATGATTCGCGCATCGCCCTCACCTCCCAGGTGAGCCGTCGCACCGCATCGTCACTTTCCATTGTGGACCCGTGACGCGCTGTCCAACAGAGGTGTGACATGTGGCGACGGAGGCGATATTTCACTTTCGCCCGGAGATAACGGCGTCGTAGACGATGCGCTTCGGAAGACCGTTGCGACGGGCCACCTCGACGATGGCGGCCTTGCGCGGAGTGCCCCCCGCCTCCAGCGCGGCGACGGCGCCGGCCAGCTCGGTCGGGTCGGTGACGGGCTCGGGCTCGGGGGCCCCGCCGACCACCACGGTGATCTCCCCCTTGACACCCGGCTCGGCCCATGCGGCCAGGTCGCCGAGGGGGCCCCGACGGACCTCCTCGTACGTCTTGGTCAGCTCCCGGCACACGGCGGCAGGCCGGTCGGCGCCGAACGCCTCGGCCATCGCGGCCAACGTCACCGCCAGCCGGTGCGGGGCCTCGAAGAACACCATGGTGCGACGCTCGTCGGCCAACGCCCCCAGGGCGCGGCTCCGCTCGCCGGGTTTGCGCGGCGGGAACCCCTCGAAGCAGAACCGGTCGGACGGCAGGCCGGAGATCACCAGCGCGGTGGTCACGGCCGACGGGCCGGGGAGCACGGTGACCGGCACGTCCTCGGCCACGGCGGCGGTCACCAGCCGGTAGCCGGGATCGGACACCCCGGGCAGCCCGGCGTCGGTCACCACCAGCACGTCGCGGCCGGCGAGCAGCTCGCCGACCAGTTCGACGGCCCGGCCCCGCTCGTTCTGGTCGTAGTAGGACACGATCCGGGCGGTCAGCTCCACCCCCAGGTCGGAGGCCAGTCGGCGCAGCCTGCGGGTGTCCTCGGCGGCGATGATGGACGCGTCGGCGAGCGCGTCGCGCAGCCGCGCCGAGGCGTCGCCGATCCGGCCGATCGGGGCGGCGGCGAGGGTGAGGGTTCCGGTCTCTGACACTCCCCCATTGTTCCGCCCCGCGTACCCGGGCATACCGGAACGCGGCTCTCGGGTGCGGCGCCACCGGCCGTTCATCCCCACGGATACGTCCCGGTTCGCGGTCTTGCGCTGGTCTTATTCCCGCCGCCCTTACGATGGCGGGGTGGCAGTGACGGAGATCGAGTCGGCGACGACCCCGGCGGCGGCGCACCGCCGTCCGGCCTCCCTGCGGGACTGGCTGGCGCCGCCGATCCCCGGCAGCGCGCTCTGGGGGTGGCTCGGCCCGCTGTTCGTCACCCTGTTCGCCGGGTTCCTGCGCTTCGACCGGCTCGGGGTGCCCAAGGCGGTGGTCTTCGACGAGACCTACTACGCCAAGGACGCGTGGGCCCTGCTGAAGTTCGGCTGGGAGCACAAGACCGTCAAGGACGCGGACTCGCTGCTGATCCGGGACGGCTCGGACGCCAAGATCTGGGAGGACGGCGCGTCGTTCGTCGCGCATCCCCCCGGCGGCAAGTGGATGATCGCCATCGGCGAGGCGATCTTCGGCGCGACCCCGTTCGGCTGGCGTTTCACGGCGGCGCTGGCCGGGACGCTGTCGGTGCTGATCCTGTGCCGGGTGGCCCGCCGGATGACCGGCTCGACGCTGCTCGGCTGCGCGGCGGGCCTGCTGCTGGCGGTGGACGGGCTGGCGTTCGTGACCAGTCGCACGGCGCTGTTGGACGTCTTCGTGATGTTCTGGGTGCTGGCCGGGTTCGCCTGTCTGCTGATCGACCGCGACCGGTCGCGACGCGCGCTGGCCGAGAAGGTGGAGGACGGGGTCGGCGGGTCGCTGGGGCCGTTCGTCATGCACTGGTGGCGGGTCGCGGCGGGGGTGTGCCTGGGGCTGGCCTGCGCGGTCAAGTGGTCCGGCATCTTCTTCATCGCCGCGTTCGGGATCATGGTGGTGCTGTGGGACGCGGGCGCCCGCCGGGCGGCCCGGGTCCGCAACCCGTACGCGGGCGCGATCGGGCTCGACGCGCTGCCCTCGTTCGTCTCCCTGGTCGTGGTGGGGCTGCTCACCTACCTCGCGACCTGGGCCGGGTGGATCTTCAAGCCGGGCGGCTGGGGGCGCGGCGAGGTGGCGGGCAACCCGCTGCTGCGACCGCTGGAGGCCATGCCCGACCTGTGGCGTCACCACAAGGACATCCTCGACTTCCACAATGGGCTGACGACGGCGCACACCTATCAGTCGTGGCCGTGGGACTGGCCGATCCTGCGCCGTCCCGTGGCGTTCTTCTACACCGAGCCGCGCGACGACTGCGCCGCGGCGCGGTGCTCGCGGGAGATCCTCGGCATCGGCACCCCGGCGTTCTGGTGGGGGGCGACGATCGCGCTGATCGTGCTGGTGGGCGTGTGGCTGGTCCGGCGCGACTGGCGGGCGGGGGCGATCCTGCTGGGCTTCATGGCGGGTTGGCTGCCGTGGTTCGTCCCGGCGTTCGGCGACCGCACCATGTTCCTGTTCTACGCGACTCCGATGCTGCCGTTCATGGCGCTCGCGGTGGCGCTGGCGCTGGGGCTGCTGATAGGCCCGGCGCGGCAGGCGACGGTGCATCTGGCCAGGCACGCCCCGAGCGCGAACCGCCGGTTGCTGGGCTCGGCCGTGGCCGGGGCGTACCTGCTGATGGTGCTGGTGAACTTCGCCTACTTCTATCCGGTGCTGGCGGCCAAGATCATCCCGTACGAGGACTGGGACGCCCGGATCTGGTTCAACTCCTGGATCTGAGCTTGGGGGCCGCGGCGGGCGCGGACCCGGCGGACTGCGCGGGCAGGAGCGTGCGGTACGCCAGCAGGCAGGCGGCCAGCGCCAGCACTCCGCCGGCCCCCGCGCCGGCGAACGCCCCGGGGACGCCGGCGAGGTCCTGACCCACCCCGGCGACCGCGGAGCCGAGCGCCGCGCCCGCGCCGATCGCCGCCACGATCCAGGCGAACGCCTCGGTCACGGTGCCGCGCGGGGCCAGCCGGTCCACCATCGTGAACGAGCAGGCCAGCACCGGCGCGAGGAAGATCCCACTGAGGAACGCCAGCCCCAGCATGACCGGCAGGGCCGGGGCCAGCGCCAGCGGCAGGTAGCCCAGGGCCAGGCCGCCGAGCAGGTAGGGCAGCCGCCGGTGGTCCTCGCCCCGCCAGGGCCGCGCCCCGTACACCAGACCGCCGGCCAGGGCCCCGCCGGACATGGCCGCCAGCAGCAGGCCCGAGGCCAGGTCGTGGTCGAGCCGTTCGGCGTAGGCGACCACCGCCACGCTGTAGACGCCGAGCGCGATCCCGGCGCAGGCGAGCATCACGACGATGGTCCGCATCCCGGCGGCCCGCAGCGGCCCGGCCCAGTCGGCGGCGCGGGGTTCGCCGCGCCACTCCCTCGACGGCCGAGAGGAGGTGATCACCATCGTTCCGACGATGCCGAGGGCCCCGCTGAGGACGAGCGCGGTCTCGGTCGACACCGCCGCCGCCCCCACGACGATCAGCGGCCCGACGGTGAACAGCACCTCCTGGGAGGCGGCGTCCAGCGCGTAGGCGGCCCGCACGTGGGACGGTCCGGGGAGCACCATCGGCCACAGGGCGCGCAGGCCCGCCTCCAGCGGCGGCGTGGCGAACCCGGCCAGCACGACCGCCGCCAACGCCGGGAGCAGCGGATCCGCGCCGACCAGGGCCAGCGCCCCGAACCCGACGGCGGCGGCCCAGGCGCAGGCAGTCAGCACGCGGGGCTGGCCGAGCCGGTCCATGGCCCGGCCGAGCACCGGCTGCCCGACGGCCATGGCCAGCCCGTACACCGCCGCCAGCGCCCCGGCCAGCGGATAGCTCCCGCCGTTGTCGCGCAGGTGCAGCACGATCGCCAACGCGCCCATGCCGTTCGGCAGCCGCCCGAGCAGGGTCCCGCCGAGCAGCCTGCCGGCGTACGGCAGGCGCAGAAAGGTGAGATAGGCGCGCACGCCCGGCCTCCTTGATCTCGTGGGATGTAGTCATACGTATTACTCGATGGGTCATACGTATCACCGAACCGCGTCGCCGCTCTACCCTGAAGGCGTCCGCCGCCTCAGACAGGAGCCCGTCGGTGACCCGAAACGGCCGCCCCACCAGCAGGGACGTCGCCCACGAGGCCGGGGTCTCGCAGTCCACCGTCTCCCTGGTGCTGGCCGGGAAGTGGACCGGCCGGGTCTCCCCCGCCACCGCGCAGGCCGTCCACGAGGCGGCCGCCAGGATCGGTTACCGGCCCAACGAGGCGGCCCGCAGCCTTCGACTCGGCCGCACCCGCACCGTCCTGCTGGTCGTCCCGACCCTGTCCAACCCGTTCTTCGGGGCCCTCTACACGGGAACGGCGCGCGTCGCCGCCGCGCACGGGTTCCGCATCGTGGTCTATCCCTGGCCCGAGCCGGCGCACTCCGCCGCGTTCGGCAGCCCGTTCGCGCACGAGGCCATCGACGGCATCCTCGCGTCGTCCATGGCGCTCGAGATGCTCGGGGGGTTCGGCGGCACCCCGGTCGTGATGCTCGACAGCGACCCGGCGGGCGTGGCCCCCACGGTGGACTTCGACGTCGCCGACGGCATGCGCCGGATCGCCGACCACGTCCTGGGCCTGGGCCACCGCCATGTCGGGCACATCGCCGCCGCCGTGGACGAGTGGACGTTCCGCTCGCGGGGCGAGGCCCTCCACGCCGCCGTCGCGTCCACTCCGGGCGGCCGGGTGACACCCGCGCGCGCCGCCATCGACGTCGCCGCCGCCCGCGACGCCGCCGCCGACCTGCTGCGCCGCCCCGACCGGCCCACCGTGCTGGTCTGCGACGACGACCAGATCGCGGCGGGCGCCTACAAGGCCGCGCGGGCCCTGGGTCTGGAGGTGCCCGGCGACGTGTCGGTCACCGGGTTCGACGACGTCCTGCTGGCCGCCGCGCTGGAGCCCGAGTTGACCACGGTCCGGCTGCCCGCCGCCGCGTTGGGCGCGGAGGGCATGACGGCGCTGCTGGACCTCCTCGACGGCGGCACGCCGCCGTCGCGTTCGCTGCCCGGCGACCTCGTCGTCCGAGGGTCCACCGCTCCCCCGCCGGTCCGCTGACGCGTCGGGCCGGGAGCGGGCGGGCGGTGAATGGCGAATGTCCGACCGCTCCGGTAAAAGAATTCCCATGTCGCATGTGCCGCCGATGGTCCACTCGGAAACCGCGAAAGGCCCCGCCTACCTGCTCGCCTGGGAGAGGTCCCCGGACGGCGCGTGGGACGCCAGCATCGCCTGGATCGAGGTGGAGGGTGAGTCCTGGCAGGGCCGCACCGCCAAGGTCACCGCCCAGGACATCACCCAGATCGAGGGCCAGGACTACTCCCGGGTGGCCCGCCGGGCCCACTGAGCCCGTGGTCAGCCCACGGCCTCGGCACGGCGTCGCGACAGTGCCTCGTTCGCCTCCGGTGCCCCGACGGAGTCGGTGTGCCCGACGACCCGCACGACACCCGTCGCGCTCCGCAGCCGTCCGGCGATCCGGCCGATCCGGGTGCGGGCGGCCGGCGTGAGGGTCGCCTCCCCGAAGTCGAACAGCACGTCGGCGCTGATCCGCACCGTGACCGTGCCGCCCGACGTGCTCTCCTCCTGCAACGGGACGATCGACTGCTGGAGCGCGATGTCCTCGATGGACTCCGCGAGCCCGACGTCCTGGACCGACTCGGCGATCTCCCGCTCGTCGGGCTGCGGCTCCCCCGCCACGGCCGCCGCGGGCCGCCCCGGCAGCAGGACTCCGACCAGCAGCAGCACGGGCAGCAGCCGACGGCCCCTCATCGCGTCACCGGCACGTCGCGGAACGGCGCCCACTGCCCGAACGACACGTCCACCGCGTCCACACCCTCCGGCGGGGCGGCGAACGTGTACGTCTGGACGTTGGGCTGCCCGTTCCGCAGCTTGACGAAGATGGCGTCCGGCTGCAATTCCTTGCCGCCCGCCTTGACGACGCGGTGCCGCTTGAGGTTGACGGTGTCGAGCAGGGCGACGTCCGGCGCGCTGCCGCCGTTGAGGCCGTAGACGCTCATCTGCTCCTGGCCCGGCACGCGCGGGGTGAGCACGACGGTGAGATGGGCCAGCCGGCCCGACACGCGCAACGCCGCGATCCCGACCTCCAGCTCGGCGCCCGCCGCGATCGGGGAGTCGAACGTCTGGCTCGCGATCACCCGGCTCGTGTCGACCGTCCCGACGCCGCCCGCGGCCTCCTCTCGGCCGAGCGCGCCCGGCGCGTTGTTCGCGTCCTTCGCGTCACCGCCGTCGGCCCCGCCGCCGCAGGCCGCCGTCCCGAGGGCCAGCGCCGTGACCGCCGCCGCGACCTTCCACCGTCCGCGCATGTCCACTCCCGTCTCCCGGCCGGGTCCACCGCCCGAACACCGCCCCGCGGTGAGACGCCGATCTTGGCGGGAAGGTTCCGAGGCCCCCGGCCGGGGTGCCTCGCCGAGCGGGGAACTCCGGGAGCGTCAGGCGTTCGCGCAGATCACGAGGTGTCACCCGGGAGCCAGTCGGGAAGGGGCTCGCGGGCGGCGAGCCAGGCGGGCGGGATGGGGTCGGTGCCGTGGTGGGCGGCGATGACACCGCCGACGATCGCGGCCATCGTGTCCATGTCGCCGCCGGCCTCCACGCAGGTGCGGACGGCCGTCTCGTAGTCGTCCAGGTGGGTGGCGATCGTCCACAGGGCGAACGGGACGGTGTCGGGGGCGCTGATCCGGGAACCGTTGCCGAGCGCGGCGGCGGCCTCGGCGGCGGGGCGGCCGAGGAGGTCGAGGGCGCGCCGCAGACCGTCGCGGACCATGCCCTCGGGGGTGTGCTCGACGGCCGTCTCGATCAGCTCCGCGCCCGCGAGGGGACGACCGCGTCCGGCGGCGGCACGGGCGGCGGCGACGCCGATCGCGACACCGCCGGCGACGCCCTCCGGGTGGGAGTGGGTGACCTCGGCGGAGGCGGCGGCCTCGGCGGCGGCCCGTTCGAGGTCGTCGTGGAAGTGGGCGCCG
Source organism: Thermomonospora umbrina (assembly GCF_003386555.1). Taxonomy (GTDB): domain Bacteria; phylum Actinomycetota; class Actinomycetes; order Streptosporangiales; family Streptosporangiaceae; genus Thermomonospora; species Thermomonospora umbrina. The sequence goes on from NZ_QTTT01000001.1 coordinate 1,854,481, forward strand.
AGCGGGGCGACCCGCATCGCGCCCCCGTTGCCCCAGGAGCCCCGGCCCTCGAACAGCCTCGAGGTGATCTCACGCCAGCGTCCGCCGTGTTTGACGTGGTCGATGAACTGCAGCGCCCCCATGCCGTAGTCGCGGAACGTCTCGGCCCGGGTGGCGAAGGCGCGGGCGAGCGCGTCCTGGTCCACCCGGCCGTGCGCGGTGACGACCTCCAGGAGCGAGCAGGCCATCTGGGTGTCGTCGGTCCACGCCCACGTCTCGGGATGGGCGGGCGACCGCACGGTCCACTCGGCGGGGAAGGCCCGGTTGCCGAACGCGTCGCCCACCGAGAGTCCGATGAGCGCGTCCAGGGCCCGGCGTTCGATGGGGGGCATTCCGGCATTGTCTCGCGACCCGTTCGGGGCCCTCAACGGCATTTCCAACGAAGGCCGGCGGTGCGCCCCGGCACGCGCACTTTGTGCATTGACGCGCGCCCCGCCGTACGCTTGGCTATTGGACGGTCCATATAACAGAGAGGCCGACCATGATCGAGCCCGAGGAGACCGCCCGGGACGGCCCCCGGCCGGACGCCGAGATCGTCATCATCGGCGCGGGGGTCAGCGGGCTCGGCATGGGCATCGCGCTGCGGCGCGCCGGCATCGAGGACTTCGTCATCCTGGAGCGCGCCGACGACATCGGCGGCACCTGGCGCGACAACGCCTATCCCGGCGTCGCGGTGGACGTCCCGGCCCAGGCGTACCAGTTCAGCTTCGCGCTCAACCCGCGCTGGAGCCGGGTGTTCGCACCCGGCGCGGAGGTCAAGGACTACCTGGACGGGCTCGCCGACCGGTACGACCTGCGCCGCCACGTCCGGCTGTCGACCGAGGTCACCGAACGGGTCTGGGACGAGGACGCGGGGCTCTGGCGGCTGCGGCTCGACGGAGGCGGCGAGATCGTCGCACGGTTCGTGATCAGCGCCATCGGGGCGTTCGTGGATCCGAAGCCGCTCGACATCCCCGGCGCCGACCGGTTCGCCGGCCAGGTGCTGCGCTCCTCCCGCTGGGACGCCGACTCCGATCTCACCGGCAAGCGGGTCGCGGTCATCGGAACGGGCGCCAGCGCGGTGCAGCTCATCCCCGAACTGGCGGCCAAGGCGGACCGGCTGGACGTCTACCAGCGCACGCCGATCTGGGTCGCGCCCAAGCCCGACATGATGATCGCGCCGGCGATGATGCGGCTGTACCAGCGGGCTCCGCGCGTACAGGGGGTCGTCCGGCGGGTGGCCACCCGTGGCGTGGAGCTGCTGCTCGTCGACGCGGTCGTCCACCACCGGCGGGCCCCACGCCTGGCGGGGCTGGGCGCCGGGCTGCTGAAGGCGGTGTGGTACCGGTCGCAGGTCCGCGACCCGGAGACCCGACGCAGGCTCACCCCCGACTACGGGCTCGGCTGCAAGCGCCCCTCCGTGTCCAACACCTACCTGCGGACGTTCAACCGCCCCCACGTGTCACTGATCACCGACTCCATCGCCCGCATCACCGAGAAGGGCGTCCAGACCGTGGACGGCCGCGAGCGGCGGGTGGACGCGATCGTGCTGGCGACCGGCTTCCGCCTGGCGAGCGACCCGGAGAACTTCCGCCGCACCCCGGTACGCGGTCGCGACGGGTTCGACCTGGCGACCTTCTACACCGAGAACCGGCTGGCCTCCTACGAGGGCATCAGCATCCCCGGACTGCCCAACCACTTCATGATGTTCGGCCCGTACGGATGGGTCGGCGGCACCTGGCACCAGCTCGTCGAGACCACCTCGCGGCACATCCTGCGGGTCATCACCGAGGCCCGTCGCCGGGGCGCGGCGGTGGTGGAGGTCCGCGCCGAGCCGACCGAGCGGTGGACCGGGCAGATGCGGGAACGGCTGGCCCGTTCGCTGTGGGCCACCAACGGCTGCGGCACCGCCAACAGCTACTACTTCGACCACCACGGCGACACGCCCTATCTGCGCCCGACCAGTTCGGCGCAGGCACGCAAGGCCAGCCGGACGTTCCCGTTGGACGACTACCGCTTCACCCCCGCAGGCACCCCGGCCCGTATCGAGACGCGAACAGCGGAGAGCAGCCCATGACCACCACGCGAGAGCCGATTCCCGACACCGTGCCGCAGCGCTCCGTGCCCGTACGCCGGATGCGCTTCACCCATCCGCAGGGCGCACTGAAACGCCACTACGCGGACGGCGACCTGGTCATGAGCCACCTGGTCTCGGTGCTGTCGGCGACCTTCCCTCCCGGTGAGGATTTCTTCGTCCGCTCGGTACGCCACTACCGCGACCAGATCACCGACCCGGAGCTGGCCGCCCAGGTGCGCGGCTTCATCGGTCAGGAGGTCGTCCACGGTCGGGAGCACGACAACCTCAACAAGATCCTCCGGGGGATGGGGTATCCGACGCACTGGACTCACCGAGCCATCAAGCGGTGGCTGAAGCTGGCCGACCGGACCCTGCCGCCGAGCGTCCGCCTCGGCTTCACCGCCGGGCTGGAGCACTACACCGCCACCATCGCCGAACAGCTCCTCACCAGCCACCGGGCGCAGGCCCTCCTCGGTGACAACCAGGCCCGCAACATCCTGCTCTGGCACGCCTTGGAGGAGTCCGAGCACAAGGCGGTCGCGTTCGACGTCTACCGGGCGGTCGGCGGCACCGAGAACATGCGGATCGCGACGATGCGCGTGATCAGCACGCTGTTGATCGTGCATGTCATTTCGGGGACGGCCCTGTCCGTCCTCACCGACCGCGCCGCCTACAACCCCGTACGGCTCGCTCGGAGCCTCGCCCGCCTGCCCCGGTCGCCGTTCCTGGAGCGCGAGGTCATCCGTCGGCTGCGCGCCTACAACCGACCGGGCTTCCACCCCGACGACCACGACAGCAGCGACCTCCTCGCCCGCTGGCAGGCCGAGCTGTTCGGCCCCGAGGGCTCCCTCACCGACCAGATGCGGTAACCCATGCCGTTCGCCGGGCCGTCGGACCCTCCCGATAGCCTGATCCCGAAGCCGCGATATTGGAGGGAACAGTGGGTTACGGGATCATGCCGTACGCGGTGGACGTGAATGTCCTGCGTTCACCGCACAAGTACGCCGCCGACCCCGACGATTTCCTGGCCTGGATCCAGGACCGCCACTGCACCGACGACGAATGGGAGGCCGGCCCCACCCGGCAGGCGCTCCGGGAGCTTTTCTACGGCGAGCCCCACACCGGCACCGAGGGCCACACTTACGGCTACGCGCTCAAAGCGCTCTGCAGCACTTTCGGCAGTCTGCGGGACAACGGTTCCTGGTACCCGTTCGGGTCGGGTTGGCCCGAGACCGTGCGCAACGCGTTGGCCGACGTCGGGGTGAAGTTCGACCCCGAGGACCTGATGTACTCCGGCCCTCCAGTACCGCTGCCATCCATCGACGACTTCCCCGTCATCGGCCATGTGCTGCGCGACGAGTTGAGGCCGACCTTCGAGGCCCTGAACGCCGCCGACCTGTCCCCCATCGGCGACCGACAGGTCGTCGAGGCCATCACCGAACTCCACGGCTGGATGCGGCACTGCGTGGAGAACGACTACGACCTCGTCTGCTTCTATCACTGAGCCCGTCACGTCACGGCCCTCGGAATGCCGCACGGCCGAGGGGGCAGTGATCTGGGATGAACGAACCACCGGCGCCCATCTCACGCGACCGCTACGACAGCGTCGCGATCATCACCGGGGCGGACTCGGGCATCGGCCGGGCCACCGCCGTCCTGCTGGCCGAGCGCGGCTTCGACATCGGCATCACCTTCCACCGCGACGACGCGGGGGCCCGCCGGACGGCCGAGGAGGTCGCCTCCCACGGCCGTCGCGCGGCGGTGCGCCGTCATGATCTGACCGACCCGCAGGCCGCGGCGACCGTCGTCGACGCGCTCGTCGACGACCTGGGCGGGGTCGGCGTCCTGGTGAACAACGCCGGGACGGGCAGCAGCCGCCCCCTGCTGGACATGGACTTCGACGAGTGGCGTTCGGTGCTCGCCGTCGACCTCGACGGCGCGTTCCTGTGCTCGCAGCGGGCCGCCCGGCGGATGGCCGCCCGCGGCGCCGGCGGCCGGATCATCAACGTCACCAGCGTCCACGAGGAGTTCCCACGGCTCGGCGCCGGACCCTACTGCGCCGCCAAGGGCGGCCTGCGCATGTTGGCCCGCGTGCTGGCCCTGGAACTGTCGCCCCACCGCATCACCGTGAACACCGTCGCGCCCGGCGAGATCGCCACCCCGATGACCGGACAGTCGGACCGGCCTCCGCAACCCGACAGCCGCCCCGGATATCCCCTGGCCCGCCCCGGCGACGCCCGAGAGGTCGCCGCCGCCATCGCCTTCCTCGCCGACCCGGCCGCGTCCTACATCACCGGCGCGTCCCTGTTCGTGGACGGCGCCATGGGCCTGATGGGCCCCCAGGCCGCCTCCGCCCTCACCTCCCCCGACTGGCGCGCAGGCTGATCGGACGTTGAAAGGGGGCCGTTCGCTTAAATTCGGGGATTCTTTGCCTTTTCGGAGGGTAAACGTCGCCCATGGTGGCAGGCATCGTTCGTGCGGCGTCGTTCGGCACCGTTCTCGCGGTGATGGTGACCTCGTGTGCGGCCTCCCATGTCGGGGACGTCGAGGCGACCGCCGCGGCGCTGTTCCAGGCGGTGCGGAACGGTGACGGTGAACGGGCGTGCGCGGCGCTCGTCCCGAAGGCCAGGAGCGGGCTGGAGACGGGCGATTCGCGATGCGCCGAGGAGATCCTCACGCTGGGATTGCGCGGCGGCCCCCTGCGCGACGCCGAGGTCTGGGGGGATCGGGCGCGGGTCCGGGCCGGTGACGACACCGTCTTCCTGACCCGATGGGCGTCCCACTGGAAGGTGACCGCCGTGGGCTGCCGGCCCCGACCGGGGCAGCCGTACGAGTGCGAAGTGGAGGCCTGACCATGAGGGCCGTCTTCATCGTCACCGTGCTGGTGATCGCCGCCGGGCTGGTCTCTTTCACCGTGATCGGCCTGCTGCAACGCTGAACGGACGGAGGAAGGGATGCGCCGATTCCTGCGGGACAACGGGCTGACGCTGTTCTTCCTGCTGATCCTGTTGGGCGCGCTGATCGGGCAGGCGTTCTCCGGGCTGGCCCTCCACAACGAGCAGCAGATCGATCAGGGCGGGCACCCGGTCGGGATGCTCGATTACCTCACCGGCTCGCAGTTCGGTGTCGACGTCATGGAGAACTGGCAGTCGGAGTACCTCCAATTCTTCCTCTACGTCTTCGTCACGACCTGGTTGATCCAGCGCGGCTCGCCCGAATCCAAGGAACCGGGCAAGGAGGGCCCCGAATCCGACGCGGACCAATTGGTCGGCGAGCACGCCACGGACTCGTCCCCCGCCTGGGCGTCCGCGGGCGGTCTGCGCGGCCTGTTGTTCTCCCGCTCGCTGGGTCTGGCGATGGGCGGCATCTTCCTGCTGTCCTGGCTGGCGCAGTCCATCACCGGCCGGGTGGCCCACAACTCCGATCGGCTCGCCGAATATCAGGACACGCTCACGTGGCCCGCCTATATCTCCTCGGCCGAGTTCTGGAATCGCACCCTGCAGAACTGGCAGTCCGAATTCCTGGCCGTGGCCTCCATGGCCGCCCTGTCCGTCTACCTGCGGCAACGCGGCTCCCCGGAGTCCAAGCCCGTGGGCGCCGCCCACCGGGACACCGGGGTCGAGGGCTGACCCGTCGGCCGGCGGCGGTCCCTAGGCGAGTCCGTCGGCGGCCTTGCCGAGCGCGTCGAGCAGCGTGGCGGCGCGGGTCGCCTGGGCCTTGTCGACTCCGGTGGCCAGCTCGGTGACCGCGGCGATCACCCTCCCGATCCCGGCCCGGACGCTCGGGCGTTCGGTGAAGAACGTGGGTGCGGCCAGCCCGCCGGCGAGGTCGACGATCCGGCGGAGCTGCTCGTCGGCGACGTCGTCGAAGATCGTCAGGCCGACGAGCGCCGGCGCGGGCAGCGTCCCGAGCCGGGCCGGCATGATCGTCCAGCGCCTGATCAGGTCGTCGATCTCGGCGGCCCGCAGAACGGTCTGCAGGATCCCCCGGGACCCCAGGCCGACGGCGACCGGCTCGAAGGCGGCGAAGGTCTTCTCCAGCCCCTGCACCTGCGGTCGTTCGTAGCTGCGGTCGTTCACCCACAGCAGCTCCACGACCTCGGTCAGGTGCGCGCTCAGCGTCTTCGCCGCGCCCGGATAGCACGCCTCGACCTGCTTCTCGAGCGTGACCTGCTCGGGCGTCAGGCCCGGCGTCGCGGAACGCGCCGCCGGCGGGGCGATGGGGGATCCCTGGAGCAGCGCGTCGATGATGAGCCCGGCCAGGTGCAGGGGCTCCTCGGCGGTCGTCTCGAACGGCACCAGGAGGCTGCCGGACACCGGGTCGTGGTCGTACCGCAGCACGTCTCCGCCGAGGACGACGCGGAGGCGCATCAGGCGGCTCTTCAGCGCGCTGGTGAAGTGCTCCAGCAGCCGCGCCGCCGCCACCGACCCCGGCCCGTGCTCGCGGGAGATCCAGTAACTGCGGCCGTCCAGGATGCCGAGCTCCTGCAGCCGGGCCTCGACCTGCTGCATCGCCGCCACGTCCTCACCGCTGCGCCGGTCCCACACCGCGGTAGGGGTACAGACGTGGACCTGGGCGTCGTAGGCCCGCAGCCAGATGCGGTTGAGCTTGATGTCGGCCCAGGCCAGGGCGGGTCCGAGGGGGTTGCCCACCGGGCGCGGCGGCTGCAGCGCGCGCCGCTGCGCCTGAACGAGCCCGCGCTCCCGGTAGATGCCCGCAGGGAGTTTCTCGAGCTGCTCCGCCAGGTGCGCCGCCGCCTCGAAATAGGTGTCGGCGTTCCGGGTGCCGATCTCCCCGGCCAGATAGCCCTGGCCCCAGGAGTTCCGGTACGTGTAGTCCTTCACGGGGTGGTCGCCGTGTTCGCGCAGCGCGTGGGAGAGCTCGTGGATCAGGGTCAGCGCCCGCAGCGTCAGCGACTCGGGCGCGTCCGTCCGCAGCGCGCCCGGTCCGAGCTGGACCTGGACATGGGCCTCGTCCACCGCCGAGAGCGTCTGCGCGCCGACGGAGTCGGGCAGGTCGGGGTTGACGACGACCTTGCCCGCCTTGTTCAGCTCGACGAGCCGCCGGTGCAGCAGGGCGAACCTGCGTCCGAACACCGTGTAGTCGGCCGGCTGGAATCCGAACCCCGCGTCCAGCACCTGCGTCGCGGCCAACGCCCCCGGGGCCCCGGCGGCGTCCACGATCTCCTCGACCTTGTCGACGAGCCGGTTCAGGACGGCGACTTCCGTTCCCTGTACGTCTCTCATGATCTCCCCATCGGCCCGGCGTCCGGCGCCTCATGAAATCCCGGACGTATCACCGAGTCAATGAACCGCATTTCGGGGGGATGGACGGACCACGCCCAAAACCACGAGACGCGTCCGAAACGTCGGCGCACATCCGGAAGACCGCGCGCCAGGGCCCTACCCGCCGCCGAATATGGTAGGGGCATAACGAACGGCGCCATGGCCCACAACGGAAAGGCCGTCCGTAAACAGGCTGTGACTCATCTGGGCGACCCCGCGTTCATGCGAGCGTCATATCGGCGCCCGGCCGACGCGGATTCAGCCGGCGGCCGGCGCGGGCAGCGGGAAGAGACGCAGGAACCGGGCCACGACCGCGGTGTCGCCGGTGACCGTCGCCTCCCCGGCGCGCAGCGCGTCGTCGATCGAACGGTCGCCGTAGAGCAGGGCGGCCTGCGTCCGCCGGTCGGTGTCCAGGGTCGCGGCGGGGTCGTTCGCGGCGCCGCCGGCCAGGTGGAAACAGCCGTCGGCGATCTCGACGCGGAACGGGCGCCCTTCGACCACGAGGGTGATCGTCGCGTTGAACCCGTCCGCGGCCCGGGGGTCGAACAGGGAACGCAGGGACAGCAGCAACGAGTCGATGCTGCCCTCGGCGTCGTGCCGGAGCGACGGGGACCGGCTGCCCCAGCGGCCGAGGTGGGTGATGACCGGCTCGAGGCCGGCGCCCCAATCGGTCAGCTCGTAGACCTGGGAGGCCGCGGGCGGGGGCAGCGTCCGCCGGTGCACGACCCCGGCGTCCGTCAGCTCGCGGAGCCGGGTGGCCAGCACGTCCGGGCTCGCGCCCGGGATGCCCGCGCGCAGGTCGGAGAACCGTTTCGGGCCGAGCAACAGCTCGCGGATCACCAGCAGGGCCCAGCGCTCGCCGATCAGGTCGAGGGCGTGCGAGACCGCGCACCCCTCGTCGTACTTCCGCCGCCCGACCATGACACCACTCTACCCGCCGCGATACGACAGTCCGCATCGATGGTTGGAAAAAACAACCAGACTGTTGTACCGTCCAACTCAACGGAAGATCGACGAACGCTCACGAAGAGGAGAGAGCCCATGCCGCAGGTCATCATCGAGGCCCCGCTCGGTGTCCGCGACGACGCGAAACGGCGGATGATGCGGGAGATCACCACGGCGGTCGACGAGGCGTTCCACATCCCGGACGTCCGGATCTGGCTGCGCGAGCATGCGGCCGACAACGTCTCCCAGGACGGGCGCGTCGGCGTCGAACCGATCCGGCCGCTGTGCTTCCTGGAGGTCCCCGAACTGCACGACGTCGACGCCCGACGGACCATGTCCGGCAAGATCGGCGACGCCATCGCCCAGGCGTACGACGGTCTCGCCAACACCGACGAGACCCTCATCCTCATGAACCACTACCCGCTGGAGTACGCCGGGTTCGCGGGCCGGCTCCAGTCCGACGACCCGGAGATGGTCGAGGCCATGCATCGGTTGAACCATGCCGGAACGGAGCTCACCTGAATCACGCCGATTCGCCGGGTGCGGACGGATCAATCGGAGTGGGCGGAAGGCGGCCCGTTCCGACGCCCGGCGGAGTCGTTGTTCTCGCGTTCGCCTTGTTCGTTGATGCGGGCGCGGTAGGCAAGGCGTTCTCGGGCGTCGGGCTGTAGGGCGCGGTCGTCGCGGATGAGGCGTCGGATGGCGTTGAGGATCGGTTCCGGTGTGACGGCGGCGGCCGCGGCCAGTCCGCCGACGTAGCCGGGTACGGCGATCTCGGCCTTGCGGCTCGCCACGGACGCGACGACCGCGCCGGCGACGCGCCCCGGCCCGACCTTGGGAATGGGCTTCATGTCGAGGCCGGAGGCGAGTTCGGTGTCGACGGCGGAGGGCAGCACGGCGGTGATGCTCACGCCGTGGCGGGCGTACTCGCGGCGGGTCGCGGCGGTGAGCCCGACCACGGCGTACTTGCTCGCGTTGTACATGGCCAGGCCGGGGACGGGGAACTTCCCGGCGAGCGAGGCGACGTTGACGATGTGACCGCGTCCCAGGTCGAGCATGCGGGGCAGCGCCAGGCGCATCCCGTGAACGACCCCGAACAGGTTGACGTCGATCGTCAGTCGGTCGAGGTCGTCGCCGAGGTCGAGGAACCCCGCGTTCGGCATGACGCCGGCGTTGTTGACCAGGACGGCGAGGTCGCCGTGCGCGGCCGTGACCTCTTCAAGGAAGGTCCGGAACGAATCCCGGTCCCTGACGTCGAGGTGGTGCGCGGTGCCGTCGACACCCGCCGCGGCCTTCTCGGCCAGGGCGAGGTCGAGATCTCCGATGGCGACGCGAGCGCCTCGAGCGGCGAACGCCTCGGCGGTGGCGCGGCCGATGCCCCGCGCGCCCCCGGTGATCGCGACGGTGGCGTTCTTCAGGTCGATGGGCGGGTAGCGGGTCATGCGGCGGCTCCTCGGGTGCGCGTTCGCGGTCCGGCGTACCCTGGCGTTCCTCCGCGTCCGATCGCCGTTGAGCAGGGGAACCCGCCGCCCGCCACCGGAGGCGACGGGTCAGGCATAGGTGTAGTCCTCCAGCGGGAAGCGGACCGCCTCGCGGTGGGCGTTGAGCGTCGAGGTCGGGCGGAGCAGCGTGGCCTCGCCGTGCTGGTTGAAGTAGTAGCTGTTCGCGGCGGCGCACCGGCCCAGCGAGAAGACCGAGCCGCCGACCTTGCGCGTCATCCGGTCCAGGAACCGGTCGTTCGCCTCCTGGGTGACCTCGAAGACGCGCGCGCCGCGCCTGCGCATCGCGGTGAACAGCCGGTCCATGTGCTTCATCTGGCACTCGATGGTGGTGAAGTACGACAGACCGCTGTAGGAGTACGGGCTGTTCAGCGAGAGCAGGTTGGGAAAGCCGGGAACGGTCACGCCCTCATAGGCCTGGAAGCGGTTGTCGCGCCACCACTTACCGAGGTTCTTTCCGCCCCGGCCGATGATCTCGATGGCGGGAAAGTTGGCGTCCCAAAGGTTGAATCCCGTGGCCAGCAGCAGCACGTCGATCTCGGTGCGGTCGCCGTCGGCGGTGACGATGCCGGTCTCGTCGATCCGCTCGATGCCCGACGTCTTCAGGTGAACGTGCGGCCGGGTGAACGCCGGGAAGTAGTCGTTGGAGAACGTGGGCCGCTTGCAGCCGAACGAATAGCGGGGCAGGAGCTTACGGCGCAGCTCGGGGTCGCGCACCTGGCGGTACAGGTGGGCCCGGCACCACTGCTCGGCGATGCGGTTGCCGATCCGGAAGCGCTTGTAGTGCACCACCCCGAAGATCATCATCAGCTCCAGGATGGAGCCGCCGGCCAGGCGCACGGCGCGCTGGGCGAACGGCAGCCGCGCGAACAGCCTCTGCACCGCCTTGGGGATGCGGTGGTCGGGCTTGGGGCTGACCCAGATCGGCGTGCGCTGGTAGACCGTCAGTTCCGAGACGACCTCGGCCACCTCCGGGATCAGTTGCACCGCGGTGGCGCCGGTGCCGATGATCGCCGCGCGTTTGCCGGTCAGGTCGTAGTCGTCGTCCCAGGCGGTGGTGTGGATGACCTTTCCGCCGAACCGTTCGATGCCGTCGATGTCCGGCACCTTCGGCTGCGACAGGAAGCCGGTGGCGGTGAGCAGGTACGTCGCGGTGACGCTGTCGCCGCCCTCGAGGGCGACCCGCCAGTGCGACTCGTCCTCGTCCCAGCGCGCACCGGTCACCACGGTGCCGAAGCGCATCGACCCACGCAGGCCATAGGTGTCGGCCACGTGCCGGGCGTAACGCTTCAGCTCCGGGCCGGGCGCGAACAGCCGCGACCAGTACGGGTTCGGTTCGAAGGAGTAGGAGTACGTCGACGACGGGATGTCGACGGCCAGACCCGGATACCGGTTCACGTACCAGGTGCCGCCGAGGTCGTCCTCACGTTCGAGGATCAGCAGGTCGTCGTACCCGAGCCGCTTGAGCTGGATCGCCGCGCCCATACCGCCGAACCCGGCCCCGATGATCACGGCGTCGTACTGCGTGGCCATGCGCCACCCTCCAACGGAACGAGATGTCAGCAACGGAACGAGATGTCAGCTTCGGAACTGTATGTCACTCATCCGGCCGGGGACAATAGACTGCGGCCCATGACGTCCAGCGGCCCACCGCTCACCCGCGCCGAGCGGAGGAAGCAGGAGCTGCGCCGCGAGATCATCGACGCGGCGTTCGAGTGCTTCGCCGAGAGCGGCTACCACGCCACCGGCATCGCCGACATCGCCAAGCGGCTGGACATCGGACACGGCACCTTCTACCGCTACTTCCAGAACAAGCGCGACATCGTCGACTACGTCATCGACGACCTCGTCCGGCGGCTCGCCACCGCGCTCACCGAGGAGAACGCCCCCGACGCCGTCTCGACCCTCGACGACTACCGCGAACAGGCCGCGCGCATCGGCGAGTCCCTCACCCGCATCTTCATCGAGGACCCCCGCGTCCCCCGACTCCTCCTGGTCGAGGCCGCCGGCATCGACAAGGCCATGGCCGAACGCGTCCTCGACCTCTTCGACCTGGCCGCCGACCTCACCGCCGCCTACCTGTCGCACGGCGTCGACCTCGGCTACCTGCGCACCGACCTCGACATCCCCAACACCGCCCGCGCCATCACCGGCATGATCATGGCCGCCGCGCTCACGCTGCTCCGCCACCCCGACCCCGAACACCAACACCGGCTCAGCGAGGCGATCCGCCGCGTCATGTACGACGGAATCGCCGCCCGCGACACCCCCTGACCGCCCGGCGGTGACGCAGAACCCGCCGATGGACCTCCACAGCGAGCGCCACCCTCGGGGCAGATCGCCACGGCCGCACATCACCGCCGCACAAAGAACCAAAAAGCCGGCCCCGACGAACGGAACCGGCCTTTGACCTTGGGTGGAGCTGAGGGGATTTGAACCCCTGACCCCCTCGATGCGAACGAGGTGCGCTACCGGACTGCGCTACAGCCCCGAGGACTCCGCAAGGTTAGCAAACATCGAGGGGGGTTCGCGCATCGGTATCGGGCCGGCCCGGGGCGTTCTCGGTCAGTCGCCCACGGCGCGGCGGTCGTCGGCGTACTGGTCGAAGACCTCGTCGTCCTCGTAGACGCCGAGGACGAGTTCGATGACCTCGGCCTTTCGGGTGGGGGGGTCGGGTTCGGCGAGGGCGCGGGCCTCTTCGGCGGCGCGGGCGGCGGCTGCGGCGGCGCGGGCGGCCTCGGTGCGGGCGCGGTGGCGGGCGGCGTCCACGCCGGCGGCGACGCGGAGGAGGGCCAGGTGGCCGGCGAGGAGGACGGTGGCGGGGAGGGACGTCCACCAGGGGGCCAGGCCGGTGGCCACGGCGGTGACGGAGGCGAGCAGGAGGAGGGTGAGGCCGAAGGTGCGGCGTCGGCGGCGGGCGATGACGGTGGCGCGGCCGGGACGGCGGGGCGCGGGGTGGGCGGGGGCGTCGGCGGGGGCCTCGTGGGCGGGCTCCGTCAAGGTGGGCTCCGGCTCGCGGGCGGGCTCGTCCGGGGTGGGGACGTCGAGGGTGGGCTCGTCGAGGGTGAGGTCCTCGGTGACGTCCGAGCGCTTGGCGAGCAGGCGGGAGAAACCGTCGTTGTCGCGGCGCAGCCACATGGGAACGAGGACCACGGCCCAGACGGCGACGATGGCGAGGTACAGGAGGGTGCTGCTCAAGAGCCCTCCCCGGCGGCACGCCAAGGACGGGGGCTGGCCTTTGGCGCGCGCATGTTCACGTCCCGCACGGTAGGACCCGGTGTCAGCGGTTGACGAGCATTAGGGGCGGTGTGTCGCGAGATCGTGACTATGGTTACTCGCTGTTTACCATGGCTTTCTGTTGGAAGGAAACTTCCGATCACGAAGAGGATCGTGGAAATGCCTGCTTGGTGACCGCCCGCCACCTGGAACGCAGGCCCTGTGGGACGTCTTCCACGGTGAGCGCGTAACAGATGTGGTCGCGCCACGCACCGTCGATGTGCAGGTGCCGGCGGCGAATTCCCTCTTCCCGGAAGCCCAGTTTTTCCACGACCCGGCGGCTGGCGGTGTTCTCGGGGCGGATATTGGCCTCGACGCGGTGCAGCCCGACGGTGAAGAAACAGTGGTCCACGGCCATGGCGACGGAGGCGGGGATCACGCCACGACCCGCGACCTGCCGATCCACCCAGTAGCCGATCTGCGCGGACCTGGCCGAGCCCCAGACGATCGCGCCGATGGTGAGCTGCCCGACGAAACGATCCTCGTACGTCACGACCCAGGGCAGCGCCAGCCCCTGGCGCGCCTCACGGCGCATCATGTGGACCATGCTGAGGTAGGGCCCCAGCCCGGTGCGGAACAGCGGCGTCTCCGGGTTGGTGGGCTCCCACGGACGCAGCCAGTCGGCATTCTTGACGCGCATGTCGCGCCAGGTGGCCGCGTCCCGCATCCGCAACGGACGCAACCCGACCGGGCCATCGGTCAGTGTGACCGGCCAACCCCGCATGCGTTCCACGCTCTCATAATCCCCCGCCGGACCACGCCGACGCCATCAATTGCCGCCGGTGACGCCGTCCGCCCGCGGATGGTCGCCTCCGGCGATCTGCTGTACGGCGTGAAAGAGCACCGGCCCCAGCACCGCCATGCCGTCCCGAACTCCGCCCGTGGACCCCGGAAGGTTGACGATCAGGGTACGCCCGGCGACCCCGGCCAGCCCGCGCGACAGGATCGCCGCGGGCACCACGGCGCGGCCTTGCTGTCGGATGGCCTCGGCGATGCCGGGCACTTCCCGTTCGATGACGCGACGGGTCATCTCCGGGGTCTGGTCGGTGGGTGTCAGCCCGGTGCCCCCGGTGGTGACCACGACGTCGTACCGGGCGGCGACGGCGTCGGCCAGCACCTCGGCGACCGGCTCCCCGTCGGGGATCACCACGGGCCCGTCGACGTGGCAGCCGAGGTCCGCCAGCAGTTCGACGAGCACCGGCCCGGACCGGTCGGCGTAGACGCCGGCCGCGGCCCGGTTGGACACCGTCACCGCCATCGCCCGGACGAGGCCGTCGGCGGCGCTCACGAGGGCCTGCGCCACACGCCGGTCTTGCCGCCGGTCTTCTCCTCGACCCGGACGTCGGTGATCGTCGCGGCGGGGTCGAGGGCCTTGACCATGTCGATGAGCGTCAGCCCGGCGACGGTGACCGAGGTGAGCGCCTCCATCTCCACGCCGGTGCGGTCGGCGGTGCGGACGCGGGCCTCGATCGCCACGCCCTCGTCCCGTACCTCCAGGTCGACGGTGACGCCGTGGACGGCGATCGGATGGCACAGCGGCACCAGGTCGGGGGTGCGCTTGGCGGCCTGGATCCCGGCGATGCGGGCGACGGCGAGCGCGTCGCCCTTGGGCATGTCGCCGGCGCGCAGGGCGGCCACGCAGGCGGCGGACAGCCGGACGAACCCGGCGGCCGTGGCGGTGCGGACCGACACCTCCTTGGCCGAGACGTCGACCATCTGCGCCCGGCCGGACTCGTCCAGGTGCGAGAACTGCGGAGACCCGGCCATCAGGGGCGGCCACCTTCCGAGATCGGGCCCGCCGACGGGCCGTGCTGCGACGTGCGGTACCTCATCGTGGCAGGCGCAGGACCGCGACCCGCGACCCGGCCGGCACGAAGTCGGCCTCCTCCGGGATCACGATCAGCGCGTCCGCCGACGCCAGCGCCGCCATCTGGTGGGAGCCCTGCGCCTCGGCGGGGGTGACCGCCACGCCGTCCGGGCCGGACGACAGCCTGCCGCGCAGGTAGTGCCGCAGCCCCGCCGGCGACCGGACGTCGTCGGTCAGGGTGACCGTCCGGGACTCCAACGGCCGGGCCGGCAGCCCCTGCATCGCCCGCAGCGCCGGACGCACGAAAACCTGGAACGACACGTACGCGCTCACCGGGTTGCCCGGCAGCGTGAAGATCGGCACGCCGCGCAGCAGCCCGAAGCCCTGCGGCTTGCCGGGCCGCATGGCGACCTTGGAGAACGTCAGCGTGCCCGTCAGCGCCTCCTTCACCACGTCGCGGGCGCCCATCGACACCCCGCCGGTCGTGATGATCGCGTCGGCGCGGACGAGCTGGTCCTCCAGCGACTCCAGGACCTTCTCCGGCGCGTCGGACAGGGCGCTCTGCCGGAAGCCGTCCCCGCCGGCCTCGTTCACGGCGCTGGTCAGCATGTAGCTGTTGGAGTCCCAGATCTGGCCCGGGGCCAGCGACGACCCGGGCTCCACCAGCTCGTCGCCCGTGGACAGCACGACCACCCGGGGGCGCGGCCGGACGTTCACCCGGGCGCGTCCGACGGCGGCGAGCATGCCGATCTGCGGCGCGCGGAGCCGTACGCCGGGCTGGAGCACGACCTGACCGGCGGCGACGTCCTCCCCGGCGCGCCGGATGAAGTGGCCGGGTTCGGCGGGCCGGCCGATCCGGACGGAGACCGTGCCGCCGTCCGTCCACTCCACCGGGACGACGGCGTCGGCGCCGGCGGGCATCGGCGCGCCCGTCATGATGCGGGTGCACAGCCCGGGGCGGATGGCCGACATCCCGGTGTCGCCGGCGGCCACGTCGCCGATCACCGACAGGGTGACGGGCACGTCGGCGGAGGCGCCCGCCACGTCCGCCGCCACGACGGCGTACCCGTCCATGGCCGAGTTGTCGAAGGGCGGCAGCGCGACCGGCGCGGTGACCGGCTCGGCCAGGATCGTCCCCTCGGCCTCCAGCAACGCCAGGTCCAGCGTCGGCAGCGGCGGGATCTCGCCGAGGATCCCGGCCAGGTGCTCGTCCACCGAGCGCAGCCGCCCGGCGTCGCCCGAGGCGTTCACGAGCCGTGCTTGTCGACGAACTCGCGCAGCCAGGGCATGAACTCGGGCGCCAGGTCCGCGCGCTCGGAGGCGAACTGCACCAGCGTGCGCAGGTACTCCAGCTTGTTGCCGGTGTCGTAGCGGCGGCCGCGGAACAGCACCCCGTACACCCCGCCGCCCTGCTCGGCGGGTGTGCCGGCCAGCGTGAGCAGCGCGTCGGTCAACTGGATCTCGCCGCCGCGCCCCGGCGGGGTCTTCTCCAGCACGTCGAACACGGCGGGGTCCAGGACGTAGCGGCCGATGATGATCCAGCGGCTGGGGGCCTCCTCGATCGGAGGCTTCTCGACCAGGTCGGTGATGCGTACCACGTCGTCCTCGCCGGTCGGCTCGATCGCGACGCATCCGTAGGCGGAGACCTGCTCCGGCTCGACCTCCATCAACGCCACCACGCTGCCGCCGTACCGGGCCCGCGCCTCGATCATGCGGGTCAGCAGCGCGTCCCGCTCGTCGATCATGTCGTCGCCGAGCAACACCGCGAACGGCTCGTCGCCCACGTGCTGGCGGGCGCAGTGCACCGCGTGGCCCAGCCCCCGGGGGTCGCCCTGCCGCACGTAGTGCATGGTGGCCAGGTCGCTGGACTCGCGAACGGCCGCCAGCCGTTCGGTGTCGCCCTTGGCGCCGAGGGCCTCCTCGAGCTCGTAGGCCCGGTCGAAGTGGTCCTCGATGGAGCGTTTGCTGCGCCCGGTGATCATGAGCACGTCGTTCAGCCCGGCGGCGACCGCCTCCTCGACCACGTACTGGATCGCCGGCTTGTCGACGATCGGCAGCATTTCCTTGGGTGTGGCCTTGGTGGCGGGCAAGAATCGGGTACCGAGGCCGGCGGCGGGGACCACGGCCTTCGACACAGGTCGCATGTCAGTCATGGACAGACCCTAACCACTCTGCGAGGACCCAAGCGTGCAGGACGTCGACTCCAAGCCCGGCCTGCGCAGGCGGCTGCTCACCGCCCGCTCCGCCCTCGGTGCGGACCTCCGGGCCGCCGCCGGCCGCTCACTGCGCGACACCCTGCTCGAACTCCCCGAGGTGGAGATGGCGGCCTCGGTCGCCGCGTACGTGTCGTTCGGCGGTGAGCCGGACACGCGCGGCCTGATCTTCGCCCTCTGGAAACGCGGCACGTACGTGCTCCTGCCCCGGCTGCTCCCGGACGGCGACCTGGACTGGGCCTCGTACGAGGGGCCCGACTCGCTCGTGCCCACCTCGTTCGGGCGAACGGCTTCGGGGGCGGGTTCGGTGGGGCCGCTGGAGTCGGGCGAGCCGTCGCGGGGGCGGGGGGCCATCACCTCGGCCGACGTGGTGATCGTGCCCGCGGTGGCGATCGACCGTACGGGGATGAGGCTGGGACGGGGCGGCGGGTCCTACGACCGGGCGTTGGCGCGGGTGGGGCCGGGGATCCTCACCGTGGGGCTCGTCTACGACGACGAGCTGGTCGACGCCGTGCCCACCGAACCGCACGATCGCGGGTTGAGGGCGGCCGTCACGCCGTCGGGTGGACTGGTGCGGTTCGGGTAGTTCCTGCGCGGCGTCCGTGGCCGCATCCGGCCATGCGCTTCGCGCCGGCCCGGCGGCCCGGCGGCTCTGGACCGCGGCCGCAGGCCCCTGCGCCACGGCGTGTCGTCTTCGGCGAAGGTGGGGGAACGATCGTGATGCCGCGGGCTCGCGGCACGACGCAGCAGGTCGGCGTGCCTTCATCGGGGGCGGGGAACTCCTCGTCGCAATGCCCGGCGGGTTCGTGGGTTAACCACACGTGTGTACTGAAAGCGTCGTTTCTGTAGTATCTCTACACCGACTTGTCGATCAACCCGAAGGGTGGGATGTGCGGCTCGACCTCTGGCTACTCATCGGAGCCGCACTGGTGCTCTCCGCGATTCTGGCGGTACGGCTGTCCCACCGGCTCGGACTGCCCAGCCTGCTCGCCTATCTCGGGCTGGGGCTCCTCATCGGGGAGTCCGGATTCGGGATCAACTTCGACAATGCCGAGCTCGCCCAGACCCTCGGCTGGGCGGCGCTGGTCATCATCCTGGTCGAGGGCGGCCTGACGACGAGCTGGCGGAACGTCAAACCCGCCGTCCCGGTGTCGCTCGCCCTGGCCACGGTGGGCATCGTGATCAGCATCGTGGTCGTGGCCGCCGCCGGGCACTGGCTGCTCTCGCTGGACTGGCGGCTGGCGCTCCTGCTCGGGGCCGTGCTGGCCCCCACGGACGCGGCGGCGGTGTTCTCGGTGCTGCGACGATTGCCGATCCCCCATCGGCTGGCCGGGATCCTGGAGGCCGAGTCCGGGTTCAACGACGCGCCCGTGGTGATCATCGTGGTGCTGCTGAGCGCGACGGACGGGCACGACACCGAGCCGTGGCTGCTGGTCCCCCTGGTGGTGTACGAGCTGGCCGCCGGGGCCGCGGTGGGGCTGCTGCTGGCCTGGCTGGGCGTCTTCGCCCTGCGTCGGGCGGCGCTGCCCGCCTCGGGTCTGTACCCGATCGCGGTGCTGTCGCTGGCCGTCGGCTCGTACGGCGCCGCCACGCTGATCCACTCCAGCGGCTTCATGGCGTGCTACCTGTGCGCCCTGGTCCTGGGCAACGCGCGTCTGCCGCACCGTCCGGCCACCCGGGGGTTCGCGGAGGGCATCGCCTGGCTGGCCCAGATCGGCCTGTTCGTCATGCTGGGGCTGCTGGCCTCCCCGAGCGAACTGCCCGCGCAGATCGTCCCGGCGCTGGTCGTGGGCTCGGTGCTGGTGCTGGTGGCCCGGCCCCTGTCGGTGTGGATCTCCACCCTCGGCTTCGGGATCGGCCGGGCGGAGAAGGTCTTCCTGTCCTGGGCGGGCCTGCGCGGCGCGGTGCCGGTCGTCTTCGCCACGGTCCCCATGTCGGAACAGGTCCCGGGCTCCGATCGGCTGTTCGCCCTGGTGTTCGTGATCGTCGTGGTGTTCACCCTGCTCCAGGGGCCCACCCTGCCCGGCCTGGCCCGCGGCCTGGGGGTCACGGTGGAGGGCGAGGCCAAGGAGCTGGACGTGGAGGCCGCGCCCTTGGAAGAGCTGCAGGCCGACCTCCTGGAGATCCGCATACCGGAGGACTCGGCCCTCAGCGGTGTCGAGATCTTCGAACTCCGGCTGCCCGCCAAGGCCTCCATCACGCTGATCGTGCGCGATGAGGGCAGCTTCGTCCCCGGTCCCACCACCGAGCTGCGGGGAGGCGACCGCCTGCTGGTGGTCACCGCCGCGGAGGTCCGCGAGATCACCGAACGCCGACTCCGCGCCGTCAGCCGACGGGGCAAGCTGGCGGGCTGGTTCGGCGAGACCGGCGACTGATCGTTCCGATGCTCGCCGGGGCGTCCGGACATCGGCTTTCGGGGCGGCGCGGCCAGGGCGTCCGGACGGAATGCCGCTGGTCACGGGCGTGTTCAGGTGGGGGTGGGGCGCCGCTTCCCGAGCCGTTCCCCCCGTTCGGGGACGCCGTGGGATGAACGGTGCCGCGCGCGCAGTACTATTAGCAGTCGTTTCGTGAGAGTGCCAGTCCGCGGGACTGTGGCGGCAAGGAGGAACCGTGCCGACGTATCAGTACGTTTGCACCGAATGCGGCGAGCCCCTCGAGGTCGTGCAGAAGTTCAGCGATGACGCGCTGACCGAATGCCCGGCGTGCAGCGGCAAGCTGCGTAAGGTCTTCTCCGCTGCCGGGATCATCTTCAAGGGCTCGGGCTTCTACCGCACGGACAGCCGGGGCGGGGGCAAGTCGCCCGCGAGCACGACACCGTCGAGCTCCACCGACTCCCCGTCGACGTCCAAGTCCGAGTCCGCCGCCAAGTCCGGCGCATCGACCGACGGCGGCTCGTCCTCCTCCTCGAGCGGTTCGGGTTCGGCCTCGAGCTCCGGTTCGGGCTCCGGCTCCACGAGCGGGTCGAGCTCCAAGGTCGCCTGACCACTGTCCTTCTCCGGCCCCGGTGATCTCCCGTGATCACCGGGGCTTCGCCATGCCCGCCATGCCCGCCGTTCCGGGTGGCGGGGTGT
This sequence comes from Thermomonospora umbrina, assembly GCF_003386555.1. GTDB lineage: Bacteria > Actinomycetota > Actinomycetes > Streptosporangiales > Streptosporangiaceae > Thermomonospora > Thermomonospora umbrina. The sequence goes on from NZ_QTTT01000001.1 coordinate 1,874,672, forward strand.
AGGTGAGTACACCCCGAACACGGGTGCAGGGGTCACCGCCCCCAGGCGTACCGCCGTCGCAGACTTGCCTCCACCATCGACAGGCAGGAAGCGCGGCATGCTCGAAGAACCCTCGTCCCCGCGCCGCTCCGCCCCTTGGGCGACCGCGCCTCCGCACAAGGGACGACCGCCGCCCCCTCCCCTCGGCAGGACGGGCGATGCCGCAGGTGGGGTATCTTCGCCCCTGCCGTACTCCCAGCGGAGCAGACACGATCACATCGTGCGTACGACGCGGTGACACCCTTCCGTTCACCACTATCTACCCATGTGCGCGCAACGGGGACGAAGGCCCCCCTTCCCGACGGCCGCCACCCGTCCCCCAACACCTCCGCCCCGCCATCGCACCCTCACCCCCCGGGGAACGCACCGTCCCTCCCGGGACCCTTTGTCGCGCATCCCGCGACCGACACCACGCGGAACGCATGACGCGACTCACCCGAAGCCCTGCTCGTGGGAAACCGGCGTCGAGGCCGTACGAGTAAGGGCGCGGCGGCTCCTCTTGGAGGGCGGGGGGAGCCCCGGGGTGACTCAGGGATGGCCCAGGGGTTCCTCGGGGTGCGTCCCGGATGTCCGGGTGGGGCGGTTCCGGGGAGTCTGAGGTCGTCGCGAGGCGGGGCCGTGGAACTCGCGACATTACTTGACAAGTCTCGAACAGCGAGACAATCTGAGACTCGAACGCGATATATCTCAACTAGGAGAGGTCATGACAGCACCAGGAGACGCTCCCCCCGGCAGGGGCTGGGCACGACGGCTCAGCGAGCTCCCCTCGGGACGGCGGGCGAAGTGGGCCGTTCTGGCCCTGTGGGTCGTGCTGGTGATGGTGATCGGTCCGCTGGCCGGCAAGCTCGGCGACGTCGAGGAGAACGACGCCGCCGCGTGGCTGCCCGCGGGCGCCGAGTCCACCCAGGTCGTCGAGCTGCAGGAACGGTTCCGCAAGGACGAGACGATGCTCGCGGTCGTCGTCTACGAGCGCGCCGGCGGCATCACCGCGCAGGACCGTGCCAAGGCGCAGGCCGACCTCGCCCCGCTCGGGGCGCTGCCGGGCGCCGAGCGTGCGCAGGGACCGTTCCCGTCCAAGGACGGCGACGCGCTCCAGACCCTGGTGCCGATGACCGACGAGGACCTGCCCAAGGCGATCGACGCGGCCCGTGAGCTGGCGGAACGGGGCCCGCCCGGGCTGGTCACCCACGTCACCGGGCCCGCCGGCGGCGCCGCGGACATGTTCAAGGTCTTCGAGACCGTCGACGGCTTCCTGCTGATGGCCGCCGGCATCGTCGTGATCGTCCTGCTGCTGTTCATCTACCGCAGTCCGGTGCTGTGGCTCGTTCCCGTGCTGAGCGCGGTGGCCGCCCTCGCCCTGGCGCAGGGCATGGTGTACCTGCTGGCCAAGTACGCCGACCTCACCGTGAACGGGCAGAGCTCCGGAATCCTGACGGTGCTGGTCTTCGGCGTGGCCACCGACTACGCGCTGCTCCTGGTCGCCCGCTACCGCGAGGAGCTGCACCGCCACCAGGACCACCACGAGGCGATGGCGGCCGCGCTGCACCGCGGCGGCCCCGCGATCTTCGCCTCGGCCGGCACCGTCGCCCTCGGCCTGCTGTGCCTCATGCTCGCCGACCTCAACTCCACCGCCGGCATGGGCCCGGTCGCCGCCGCCGGCGTCCTCACCGCGCTGCTGGCCATGATGACCCTGCTGCCCGCGCTGCTGGTCATCTTCGGTCGGTGGATGTTCTGGCCGCTGGTCCCCCGGTACGACGCGAAGTACCTCGACGCCGACGCGTCCGACAAGGAGCACGGTGTCTGGGCCTGGGTGGCGCGGCTGGTGAGCCGCCGTCCCCGGATCCTCGCGGCGGTCGTCTCGCTCGGCCTGCTGGGCATGACCCTGGGCCTCGGATCGCTCAAGGCCGAGGGGCTCTCGGACGCCGGACAGTTCGTCGACAAGCCCGACTCGGTCGTCGGCGGCGAGGTCCTGACCAAGCACTACCCGGCCGGCTCCGGCGCCCCCGCGATCGTCATCGGCGACGCCTCCGCCGCCGCCCCGCTGGCCACCGCCCTGCGCCGTACCGAAGGCGTCGCCGAGGTGAGCCGCCCGATCACCGCCGCCGGACTCGTCCAGTACGAGGCCACGCTCGGCGATCGCGCCGACAGCAAAGCCGCCCAGGACACCATCGACCGACTGCGCGACACCGTGGACGCCGTCCCCGGCGCCGACGCCAAGGTCGGCGGCACCACCGCCACCACCCTGGACATCAACCGGGCCGCCTCCCGCGACAACCTGGTGATCATCCCGATCGTCCTGCTGGTGGTCTTCGTCATCCTGGTCCTGCTGCTGCGGGCCCTGGTCGCCCCGCTGTTGATGATGGCGACCGTGGTGCTGTCCTTCCTGGCCGCCCTGGGGGCCAGCGGCCTGATCTTCCAGCACGTCTTCGGCTTCGAGGGGACCGACGCCGGATTCCCGCTGCTGGCGTTCATCTTCCTGGTCGCCCTAGGGGTCGACTACAACATCTTCCTGATGCACCGGGTCCGGGAGGAATCCCAGGCCCTCGGCACCCGCCGGGGCGTCCTCCGCGGCCTCACCGTCACCGGCGGCGTCATCACCTCCGCCGGCCTCGTCCTGGCCGCCACCTTCGCGGCCCTGGCCACGCTCCCCTTGGTGGGAATGGCGGAGATGGGCTTCGTGGTCGCCTTCGGCGTCCTCCTCGACACCATCATCGTCCGCTCCCTCCTGCTGCCGGCCCTCGCGTACGACATGGGCCGGCGCATCTGGGCCCCGAGCCGCCTGGCCCGTGAGGAACCGCCGACGCCGACCGACAAGTCCACCGACAACCGCATCCTGGAACCCACGGGCTGAGCCCCACGCCCGCGGCGTTCGGTACGCCTTCGACCGGCCGTGACCTCGCAGAACGCCCTGCGAGGTCACGGCCTTCTGCCATCCGGCACACAAGCTTCAGCCGACCGCGGGGGGTCGTGTCCGGGCGTTCCGGGAACGGCAAGTGTCGCCGCCACGACACGAAACCAGTCCACGCCTCTCACCCTGACCAGGGCGCGGCCTCTGACCACGTCACGTCCGTGCCCCGGGCTCGCGTGCACCTGGCAGTACGGGCGGGGTTCCTTTGAGCACCGGCGCGGCTCCTCCGGCCACGGCGTGGCTGTGAACGCATTTGAGCCTGCTGTGAACGGCATTACGCCGGTGTCCGGGGGCCGCCTTCCGGCTTGACCGGCCACCGGCGGCCACTACAGACCCACATCACGTCCATGCCTCAGCTCACGCACTCTCATCCCGAGCATGGCCTCTGGCCCGCCTTGACCAGGTGGGCGAGTTGTGAACGCATCAGGTCCGTGTCTCTGCTCCCGCGTCCCGTGATCCCACGGTCACCTCGTGGGCACGGGGCGATTCCACCGCCACGGGGCGTGGTGGGCCCGGCATGCCTCGCCGCCACGACATGGAACCAGTCCACCGCATCGCCTGCATGTCTCAGCGTCTCACCCTGACCACGGCGCGGCCTCTGACCACGTCATGTCCGTGCCGCGTGCACCTGGCCTTACGGGCCGCTCCTCTGGGCACTGGCGCACCCTCGGCCTAACGCGCGAGACGGCTGTGAACGCGTTTGAGCCTGCGGTGAACGGCATTACGCCGGTGTCCGGGGGCCGCCTCCCGGCTTGACCGGCCACCGGCGTTCGTCTGCCGGTGAGGGGGGCCCGCGACCGCGCGGCAACGGTTATCCACATTCGTCCAAGGGGCTGCCGGGGGCCTCAGACCGCTGAATAAGGTCGCGGCATGACCACATCCACTGCGGAGATCGGCGTCATCGGCGGCTCCGGTTTCTACTCCTTCCTCGATGATCTGGACGAGGTCCAGGTCGAGACGCCCTACGGCCCCACCAGTGATCCGATCGCCCTCGGCACGGTCGCCGGTCGCCGGGTCGCCTTCGTGCCCAGGCACGGACGCGACCACCGCCATCCGCCGCACAAGATCCCCTATCAGGCCAACCTCTGGGCGCTGCGTTCACTCGGCGTGCGGCAAGTGCTCGCCCCCAGCGCGGTCGGCTCCCTCACCCCGGCGCATGGTCCCGGCACCCTCGCCGTTCCCGACCAACTCGTCGACCGCACTCATGGCCGTGATCAGACGTACTACGACGATGGCGGCGCGGTCCACGTGTCCTTCGCCGATCCGTACTGTCCTCTGGGGCGGCAGACCGCGCTCGACGCCGCGCACAAGTCCGACTGGCAGCCCGTCGACGGCGGCACCCTCGTCGTCATCGAGGGTCCTCGGTTCTCCACCCGCGCCGAGTCACAGTGGTACGCCGCGCAGGGCTGGACGCTCGTCGGCATGACAGGCCATCCCGAGGCGATCCTGGCCCGCGAGCTGGCCCTCTGTTACACGCCGCTATGCCTGGTCACCGACCTCGACGCCGGCATCACGGAGGGCGAGGGCGTCACCATGGACGAGGTCTTCCGGGTATTCGCCGAGAACGTCGACAGGCTCCGCTCCCTCGTCACCACCGTCGTCGGAGCGCTCCCGTCCGACCGGGCTTGCCCGTGTCCGCATTCCCTGGACGGCATGAACCTGCCCTTCCGACTCCCCTGACCCACGCCTTCGAGCGCGTCCCGCAACCTTCGGGATTGCGCACCGCCCCGACCACGTGCCGCCCTGCGGTCTCGGAGGCCACCGAGTCCGTGCTCACCAATATGTACGCCGGGCCCTACACCGGCTGGCGCTTCTAGAACTGCCGGAAGAACATCGACCCCTGAACCCGAGGGCAGTTCCCTAAGGGAGCAACTCTTCAGCCCTCATCTCCAACATCGATGATCAGCCCACACGAGGTGTCCCACGTCAAACCACCCCATCAAGACGGTCCACATCACAGGAACGCCAAACTATCCACCTAGGCGGTCCAGGTCACAGGCATGTCAAACTGCCCCACCCAGTCGGTTTTCGATCACAGGAGGGAGCCGCAACGCCGCCCATTTTTTAGTCCGCCTTTCACCGGTCACCGGATTGGCACCCGGCCCACACGGGACGCTTCTCCGGCCCACCTATCGCCCTATTGACGCAGGGGGTGATCACCGTCGGGCGGCACCGCCCATCCGCCCGACCCTGCGGCGGCGCCGGCGACGCGTCCCCTCGCGGACCTGCTCGCCGGCCGGGGCGCCCCCTGGCGCACAGCGAGTAGCACCTCGCTGGATCGACGCCCGCGGCGACGGCGAATGGGGCATCGCCTGAGGGCCGCCGGTTTCGTGCTCGTCGATTTACGCGGGGTGACGGCGCGTTCCTTCACACATCCTCAGCCGCCCATCGACCCGAACCCGCCTCGGACCGCGCACGTACCGATGCCGAGGCACCGTGCCGGTGAACGCCTCATCGGCCACCGGAACACCCATCGAGCCCGGTCCCAGCCGACAGCGAATGGTGCACTGATTGACGTCAAATCACCTCATAGCAACACCAACCGGCACGTCCCCCAATCACATCGGAAGAAGGGAAGTCACCATGAAAAGCCGCTTCACCACAGCCAATGGCACACATAATCCACGCGGACTCCGCTTAAGCCGTCACCGCCGACCCTTGGCGGCCCTGCTAGCCGCCTGCTCCATGGCCTTCGGTCTCGCCGCCCTCCGCCCGGACGACCCCTCAGGCGTACGCGTCCTCATCGCCGTCCGCGATCTCCCCAGTGGAACGACGCTTCAGCCAGAGCACATACGTCCAGCCAGAGTGCCTCCTGCGATCGTCCCGGACGGCGCCCTCCACCGAAGTGTCACCGGACGTCTCCTGGCCGGCCCCATGCGGCGAGGAGAAATACTCACCGACTCACGCCTGATCACCAACAGGCTCCTCAAGGGATACGGCGCGGACATCGTCGCCACCCCGATCCGATTGGCCGATCCCGGAACCGTTCGGCTGCTCCGCCCGGGCCACCACGTCGACATACTCGCCGCCGACACGATGCCGCCGCCCGGCGACACCGCCCCCTTCCCCGACGTCCCACCACCGAGCACCCCGGACGCCGCCCCCACACCCCCGCACACGTTCCCTCGCGGACAAACCCCCGATACCGAGACGCCCGGGCCACAGACCTCAACCGACCGACCCCCACACCGTCCGGCCTCGAACTCCATGTGGCCTCCTGCGTGGCCAAACGGCGACACCGGCCCACTCCCCGGCCCCCTGGCAATGGACGCCCTGACACCTGCCGTCCTCATCCCCAGCAAACGACCTTGTGGTCAAACACCCGACACCAAAACCCTCAAACCGCAGATCCCCACCACGCGCACCCCAGATCCCCAGACTCCAGACCCCCGGACCTCGGACAATCCGACCTCAGAAACCCCGACCTCAGACCCCCTGGCCCCAACCGCGCGGATCTCAAGCATCCATGCCTCAGACCTCCGGGCCTCGGACACGCGGGCCTCGGACACCCGAGCGTCGGACACGCGGGCCTCGGACACCCGAGCGTCGGACACGCGGGTCTCGGACACGCGGGTCTCGGACACGCGGGTCTCGGACACGCAGGTCTCGGACACCCGAGCGTCGGACACCCGAGCGTCGGACACGCGGACCCCAAACCCCCGGGCCTCAGACACGCAGACCCCAAACCCCCAGGCGTCGGACGCCCCGGCCTCGGACAACCCGTCCTCAGATCCCCAGGCCTCAGGCCCCCAGGCCTCAGGTCCCCAGGCCCCAGACCCCCAGGCCCCAGATCCCCAGGCCTCATACGCAGGGGCCTCAGGCATCCAGGGCTCAGGCACGCTGGCCTCGGACACCCGAGCGGCGGGCACCCGGGCGTCGGACTCCATGTGTCCTGCTGGCGGCCCCGTCCCAGTTCCCGACACCTCGCCGATGGACGCTCTGGTCTCGAACACTCTGGTCCCGACGACACTCCCTTGTGGACAAACGCCTGATGCCGAGACGCCCGAGCCACAGGCCGCCGCAAGCCGAACGCCAGATATGGCGCGCACGGACTGCCTGACCTTGGCACCGCCTCCCGACGAGCGTGGGGACCGTCCGGTGCGACGCAGCAAGAAGGAAGCCTGCGCCGAACCGCCAATCCCGTACCGTCTCCCGGGTGTCCGGGCTCGCGGGCAGGCCGAGCAGCCCATTGCGGGCACATGGATTCCCGTGGCTTCCACGGAGTTCGACGGAGGTCTCGGGACACCGGACGGCCGCTTCGGATACGCCGGTCACGTCAGTCCGGACGCGGCACCGCTCCCATCTCGAGCCCGGTCACTGCCCGCAGATCGCGGCCTCGTCACGAGTCGGGGCTTCACCGATGGGCCTTGCACAGCCTCATGGGGCGCCCGACTCCGAGCGGCCGGCACTCGTCCGACACCGGCCGCCCTCGAAGGCGCGCAGGTCGTGGCGGCGGCCGTACCCGTGATCGCGGTGATACGGGAGGATCCCGAGACCGGCGAGGAGGGTGGTCTGATCGTGCTCGCCACCACCCGCAAGCAGGCGGCCATGCTGGCAGGAGTCACGGGTCGACGTCTTTCCGTGACGATCGTGGCGGATCGAGCGAAATGACAATGTCGCCTATGGTAGTAGTTCCACTACCCTGAGTGCCGTCTTTCGTGCTGGAGGCTCGATGGAAGGATTCAAGAAGTTCCTGCTGCGCGGGAACTTGGTCGAACTCGCGGTGGCCGTGGTGGTGGGCGCAGCGTTCGGCTCGCTCGTCACGAGTTTCGTTACCGCCTTCATCACCCCGCTCATCGCCCTGATCGGAGGCGAGCCCGACCACCGGAATCTCGCCTTCACCGTGAACGAGACCAAGTTCCCCTACGGGATCTTCCTCACTTCGGTGATCTCCTTCCTCATCATCGCGGCGGTCGTCTATTTCTTCGTCGTACTGCCGGTCGGCAAACTGCTGGAGCGGTTCAAGCGCAAGGTAGAGGCGACCGTCCGCGACTGCCCCCACTGCTACGGAGAAATCCCCCTCCGCGCCAGCCGCTGCCAATTCTGCACCTCGGAGATCGAACCGGTCGCCACCTGACCGCCCCGACCGAACGCATGAATCGCGCACGTCGTCGGCCCTGCGACCCACGTCGTGGCCGGCGACCTGCACGTCGCCGCCATCGGCGCGGACAAGGGTGGACAGGATCTGGACGGTGGTGGTCATGCCGGCGCCGTTCACCACAGCCGAGCGCCGCCCCCAACCAGCGCCGTTCGCCACGGCCGAGCGCCGCCCCCAGCCGAAGCCGTTCACCACAGCCGGGCAACGCCCGTTCACCACAGCCGAGCAACGTCCGTTCACCACAGCCGAGCAACGTCCGTTCACCACAGCCGAGCAACGTCCGTTCACCACGGGCGGGCGCCGTCCCGCGGCCGACGCCCACCCTGCGCGCCTGCAGGCAGGCCGACACCCAGGGCGCCACGTGCGGGTACGACAGGAGGTCGTCGACGGTCTGCACGGCCGGCGCTGCGCCTCCGCCGGCGGCGCGGGCTTCCGGTGGGACGGTGCCGGCCAGGCCCAGAACACAGGCCGACCCACCAGGTCACAGCGCCGCGCGGACCATTAATCCCCGACCACCAGCCTCAACACCGCAAGGAGGCCCGACCACTTTAGGACCCAGAACTCCCATCTCATGGCCGAGCACTTCGCGACGGCCTCGAGCCATCCCGCAGAAGGCGCGTCGCGGGGTACGGGTACGGGGTCAGTCTTCGGAGCCGTGTTCCCAGTGCCAGGGCTCGAAGGGGTTGCTGTAGGCCCAGCGGGGGTGGAACCAGCCGTACTTGCGCGAGTTGGCCTCCATCCAGTTGAACTGGGCGGAGCCGGAGGTCTGGACGCCGCCGCACAGGTCGACGGCCGTTCCCAGGCCGTGGTTGCTGCGCCCGGGGATCGCCGCGAAGCCGGGCCGCTGGTAGTAGACGCGCTGCTGGTCGGCCAGGCTGCGGTACGAGTCGGTCACGCAGATGTCGCGTCCGAACTGCTTCTTGTAGGCGGCGTTGAGGCCGTAGAAGCCTCGAGCGGCGTCCGCGCGGAGTTGTTCGCCCTTCTGGGGCAGGGCGCACAGGTACTTCGAGGGGATGAGCCCGTTCGGGTACTTGCGGGCGTCGGAGACCAGGTCCTTGGTGCAACTGAGCAGCAGCCGTCGTTCCCGGCTCACGTCGAGTTGGTCGAGCATCGTGGTCAACTGGGCGGTCAGTTCGGCGGACCGCTGTTTCAGCGCCTGGATCTGTCGGCGCAGCCTGGTCTGCTCGACCGCGTTGCGGGACTGCAGCTCTTGGGCGGTGGTGGCGAGCTGGGCATGGCGCTTCTGCAGCTCGTCCGCCCGCCGGATCAGAGCCTCCTGGGCGGAGGCGATGTGCGTGAGGTCGGCGGCCATCCGCAGCGCCTCGTCCGGGCCGGCCTGCCCGAAGAGCGCCAGGGAGCCGGCGACGTCCGGCTGTTGGTAGGCGGCGTTCGCGAGTTGGGCGAGCGGTGCCCGAATCCGGTCGAGCTCGGCCTCGGCCTTCGCCAGCTCCTTGAGCGTCGACCGCAGCTTCGCCTGGGACTCGGCCAGCTCCTTCCGGCGTTCCTCCCACCGGCCCGTGGCCTTCTCCAGGTCGTCACGGGCCTTGTCCGCCTCACGGCGAAGCTCGTCGACGGGGTCGGCCGCGCTCCGGGCCGCCACGGCCATGACCAGGCCCTGCGGGGCACAGACCGACGTCAGCAGGGTCACTGCCATGAAAGTCGCGCCCAGCGCCGCTGATCGCGGGATCGGCACGTGCGTGTCCTCCGGAGCCAAGAAATCGAACCGCAGGAACGCTACTACAGGTTCGACCCCCTACCGGGCGTAACCGACCTCAATCGACGATGTAACCTTTGCGCTCGCACCAGCGGCGGAGGAACGGGTTGAAACGCCACGTCTCCGGACACTCAGGGGCAGAAGGCCGCTGCGTCTGTCGCGGACGGGGCCGCGTACGGGGCTGGGTCGCCTTCGGGCGCGGCCTCCGTTTGGGCGGGGCCGTCCGCACCGGCCTCGGCGGCACGTACTTGCCGAAGGTCGGGTGCGTCCGAGGGGTGGGAGGCGGCGCGGTGGGCGTCGGCTCCGCACTCACGACGGCGGAACGCGGATCACGGTCGGGTTCCGGCTCGGGCCCCAACGCCAGGATCGCCCCACCCAGCACCAGGCCCGGCACGGCCAAGGCACCGAGGAGCACCACCAAGCCTCGCCTGGGCCGGAACCGCTGGACGCTCATGTCCTCTTCACGATACGGACCAGTCACGACACGGAAGCGTATCGATCCGACCTGGACGGAAATACTCATACCGTTCACATCCACGCTTCCGGGTTGTCAGCCGACCACACAGTGGGATCGACCACCCCTCCGGGACCAGACTCGTTGTCACCGCTCACCGGCCTCGACGCTCCTGTGGTTGTGATCACTCACAGCCACCCCATTCGGGAGGTACGCGGCGGCCCTTCCGGTGCGGGATTGCGGGCCTGTCCATTCCGTCTCCTCGGGCGACCGCAGACGGCCTTGTTCGGCCTGAATCAGGGGCGACCGCCCGCCGGGGTACGGAGGTTCTGAGTTCTCGGAACGTTTTACGGAGTGTCGGACCATTCCCCGGGTCGTCACTCCGAGGGTTTTGGTCGGCCCGAATGATTTCGGACTCGTTCTGCCGACCACGGCCCGTCATCCCATGATCTCAGCGCGGGGCATTACCGCCTCCCGCCGCATGCCCCCCTTCTGCGTACAGGGAGGACACCTGAAGCCGTTCCACAACACGTCGCGGAGAGTGCCGGCATGCGGCCCAAGGCTAAGGCGCTCCCGTTTTCACTCCGACACCTCGCATCTCGAGGCCAGCGGCGCAGCCTCACCTCCCAACGCCCTGGAGATGGCACGTGGCCAGCACGTAGGCCCGTTCTCACTGCGACGCCGCACCACACAGAACGGCAACACCACCCCAGACCCGTGCCGGCTGAATGCGGCATGTCGCCAGCGCGGAAGCCCGTTCCCTTCGCGATCCCGGCCTCGCCGCACCAGGACCGGCCGCCCCCGCACACCCACAGCCCCTGGAGAGGGACGCCAGCGCGGCGGCCCACTTCTCCACGTCCCCGCCAGCGACCTGTAGATGTCAGGTCCACCGATGCCGAGGCCCGTACCCCCCGATACCCGACCTCGCCGCACCAGGGCCGGCGGTGCCGCCCCGAAGCCGCAGCGCCCCTCAAGATTGCATAGCCAGTGCGTCAGTCGTTCGTTCGGCGGCCTCCACGTCCGTTCCCGCAAGCCCGAGGGTGAGGTGCCGAAGCCGCGCTACCCGGTAGCGCCCTGGAGACGGTATGTCGGCGGGGCGTCAGTTCGTGGAGGGGCGACGTAGCGTGCGGACCTGTGGGGACAGGAGGGCCAGTGCGGCCGCCGTCAGGATGAGGAGGCCGCCGCCCGCCGCCGTGGGTTCGGTGCCCGCCGTCGCGGCCACCGGTCCGGCGACGAGCAGGCCGAGCGGTGCGAGGGTCAGGGCGCCCAGCAGGTCCCAGCTCCGGACGCGGGAGAGCACCTCGTTGGGGACGGAGTTCTGAACGGTCGTCGCCCAGAACGTGGCGAACGTCGTCTGGCACACTCCCGCGACGAGCATCGCGCAGGCCAGTACGGGCCAGGCGGAGCCGGCGGCCAGGAGCAGCATGGGAACGCCCAACGGGGCGATGAGCAGCACCGCCGCCATGATGGGGCGAAGCGGGTACCAGTGGGCGGCGATCCGGCCGCCCACGAGCGTCCCCAGGGCCTCGCAGCCGGCCACGAGCCCCCAGGCGCGAGGGCCGCCATGCCCTTGGGACATGTACAGCGGCCCGATGACCCCGTTGAAGGCGCTGATCACGGCGATCACGACGGCGCCCTGCAACGCGATGACCCACAACCACTGACGGGCGGCGAACTCCCGCCACCCCACCCGAAGCTCGGCCAGCGGCGACGAACGGCCGTGGGTGTGGGCCTGCAGCCCCAACCGGGCGAGCAACCCGGCGCTGACCAGCAGGGCGACGCCGTTGAGCGCCGCGGCCCAGCCCGGTCCCACGGCGGCCACGACCACGCCCGAGAGCGCCAGCCCGATGATCAGCCCGGTCGCGGCGGCCTGACGCAGCAGGGCGTTCGCCACCTGCCGGGTCTCCCCCTCGACGAGGTCGGCGACGATGCCCTCCACCGCCGGGGAGAACAGCGCCGTTCCGACCCCGACCAGCACCGCCAGACCGCACACGAGGGAAAGGGGCGCGGCCCCCGCCATGAAGCAGGCGGCCAATCCGGCCCACGTGCAGGCGGAGAGCAGGTCCGCCCCCACCAGCACGCGGTTCCGGCGGAATCGATCGCTGATGATCCCGCCCGCGAGCACCAGCAACAACTGCGGGATCGCCTCACACGCCAGGACCAGCGACACCCCGCCGGCCCCATGCCCGAGCTCCAACGTCCCCCAGGTCAGCGCCAGCCGCCCGAACCCATGCCCCGCACTCGACGTCACCCGCGCCGCGAACACCGCAGCGACCTGCCGGTCCCTCAGCAGGCGTAAGAGCGTCGGTTCCCCCACCACAACGAGTCACGCTACGCACCCGTCCACCTCCGGAGGGTGCCGCCCTGCCGGTACGCCCCCCGTTCGCCCGAACTCGCGCACGGCGAACGCCCTTCGCCCCGGCAGAGGACGGCCGCCAACGACCGGCGCCACACCCCTTGGCAGGCGAACGAACAAAGCCCGACGACGCCTACCCAACAACGCGACGCACCAGAGCCAGACGGCGCTCGGGGGCAGTTGTTTGGCGACTTGCGCGAACGCGACGGACGCGGATGAGGCGACGGACGCTGGGGCGAACAATCCTCGGCGACGCGCACAGCAACGCGACGCACCCGGACCCGGCAACGCCCCGGGACGATTGCCTGGCGACGTGCCCACCGCCACGGACCCGGATGAGACGACGGCCCGGGGAGAGCCAATGCCCGCGACGCACACAGCAACACGACGGACCCAAACCAGGCGGCACCCGCGTGCAATGCCCGGCGACGTACGCAACGCGACAAACCCGCACGCGACCACAGACCACGGGAGGCCAATGCCCGGGACGCACACAGCAACACGACGGGCCCGAACCGGACGGTACCCGAAGGGATGCCCCGCGACGTACGCAACGCGACGGTTCCGGACGGGACCACGGGGCCGGGCAGGACAGGCCAGAGACGCGGCAGCAACGCGACGGCCTCGGACCAGGCGGCGCTCGGAGGGCGGTGCTTGGCGATGTGCGCCACGCGACGGACCGAAATGCGACGACGGGCCACGGGCGGCCAATGCCCGGGACGCGCACAGCAACGCGACGGACGCGCACGCGACCACAGACCACGGATGGCCAAATGCCCGGGACGCGCGCAACAACGCGACGGGCCAAACCAGACGGCGCTCGGTGGCAGTTGCTTGGTGACCTGCGCGAACGCGACGGACGCGGATGAGGCGACGGAGCCGGGGACGAGCAGTCGCGGGGCAGGAGCGTTGGATGTCGCCGCCCTAGCCGAGCCTGTCGTAGACCTTCGCGGGGGACGAGCAGTCGCGGGGCAGGAGGGCGTTGGATGCGAATGAGCCGACGGGCAGGGAACGGACAATGGCAGGGGACGCGCCGTTCGGGCGGGGGTTGGTGAGGGCGCGCCGTTCGGGCGGGGGTTGGTGTGGCGGTGTGCGGTGGGGGGTTCAGGCCAGGTTGTGGCGGGTGTAGGCGGGGGGGCGCCAGCCGAGGATGCCCTCGATCATGCGGACGGCGGGGACGATCTCGGCGACATCGTGGACGCGGACGATGCGGGCGCCCTGCAGAATGCAGATCGAGACGGTGGCTATCGTCGCCTCGATCCGTTCCCGTTGGTCGCGGTCGACGGTCTCGCCGATGAAGTCCTTGTTGGAGACGGCGGCCAGGACCGGATGGCCGATATCGGCGATCTCGGTGAGGCGGCGGGTCAGTTCGAGCGAATGGTAGGTGTTCTTGTTGAGGTCGTGACCGGGGTCGATGATGATGCGGTCGGCGGGAATTCCCCGGCTCAGGGCGACGTCCACGCGGGCCCGCAGGAAATCGGCGACCTCACGGGTCACGTCCTCATAGGTGGGGCGCGGAAAGGGAGTGCGCGGGTTCGCCAAACTGTGGGTGACGATGAGCACGGTCTTGCACTCGGCCACCACGTCGGCCAGGCCGAGGTCGTGAATGCCGCTGGTGTTGTTGAGGACGTCGGCGCCGGCGGCGAACGCGGCGCGCGCGACCTCGGGACGGTAGGTCTCCACCGAGATCACGGCCTCGGTCCGTTCGCGGGCCGCCGCGATGAGGGGGACGACCCGGTCGATCTCCTCCTGCTCGCCGACCTCGGGACCCGGGCCGAAGGGGACGCCACCGATGTCCAGCCAGTCGGCCTCGTTGGCAATGGCGTTCTCGACGGCCTCGATCGCCTTGTCGAGTGCGAAGGTCCGACCCCGGTCGTGGAACGAGTCCGGGGTGCGGTTGATAATCGCCATCACCGCGACCTGGCGGGAGAAGTCAAAGGTCCGGGCGCCGATGGTCCGTCGAGGACTGATGATGTCCGGATGGTAGATCTTTGATTCCCGTCCCGCCACCGTTCCTACCCACCTTCAGTCGTGATCCCGACCAGCATAGCGGCTGCGGTCTCGGCACCGGACGCACCCGGCCGGGCCGTCCGCCGAGGGACCGTCGACCCAGGTGAGCACCCCTGCTCCGAGCGGCGAGCCGCCGGTGTGATGAATGGTCCAGAGGATTTCCCCCCTCCCGGACGGCGCGGACGGGGACCATATTCAGAACGACATCGATTCACCGGACGAATCCTTGGAGTTCGTCCGCCCTTCCGTTCGATTCGGCTCCTTCGCCGACCTTTCCCGCGATCGGGTCGCCGTGCGTTCCGTCGTCATGTCGGCAACGGACCGATGAGCGAGGCGCCGAAGGAATGCAGGCCCTCGTCCACGCCATCCCGGAACGGAGGCACCCGTCTCGACCGTCGCCGCCACCGGGTCGAGAGCGGAGTACCGACTGAACCGACGGACCCCGGCGGCATGATCATGGCGACGGCCCAGGCGCTTCCGATGCCATGGCCGGCCCGCGGCGATGCGGTGAGGACCCTCCCCCGCACACTGCTCCGACCCGCCCGGAAAGGCGGGGTTCGCCTGGTAGTGAGAGTGCCCCCGGCAGGATTCGAACCTGCGGCACACGGTTTAGGAAACCGTTGCTCTATCCCCTGAGCTACGGGGGCCCGACGCCGGTCTGAGCCTAGCGGACCCGGCCGGGCGTTCGCTGCGCGCGGTGATCATTGCACGCGGGTGCGCCGCGGCCCGGGTGAGGTCCGCCGCCTCGGCCGTCGTCCGGTACAGGGTACGACGTCGGGCGGGCGTTCTGCGCGGGGATATCCGGCTGATGCGCCCGTGACGCCGTGGCCGTCGCCGGGCTTGATCGTTCCCCGTGCGGGCGAGGCGGCTCCGGGGGGTTCCAGGTCGGTTCGACCCGGGTTCGAGAGGGGGGCCGGAGGCTCGACGTGCAGGCACGGAGCGTCGGGAGGGAGTGGGCATGGGCGATGCGGTGAAGGCGGTCAAGCCGGTCACGCTGGTCACGGGTGCCAGTGGGGGGATCGGGCTGGAGGTGGCCCGGCGGCTCGCGGAGCGGGGGGCGCGGGTCCATCTGTGCGCGCGGCGGGCCGAGGAGTTGGCCGCCGCGGTGAAGGCGTTGCAGGACGACGGGCTCGACGTCGACGGGACCACGTGCGACGTGGCGGACGCCGAGCAGATCCGGGAGTACGTCAGGGCGGCGGTCGAGCGGTTCGGGCCGGTGGACATCCTGGTGAACAACGCGGGGCGCAGCGGTGGCGGGGTCACCGCGCAGATCGCCGACGAGCTGTGGCTGGACGTCATCAACACCAATCTCAACAGCGTGTTCCTCATGACCAAGGAGGTGCTCAACGCCGGGGGGATGCTGGCGAAGGGGCGGGGGCGGATCATCAACATCGCCTCCACGGGAGGCAAGCAGGGCGTGGTGCACGGGGCGCCGTACTCGGCCTCGAAGCACGGGGTGGTGGGGTTCACCAAGGCGCTCGGGCTGGAGTTGGCGCGGACCGGGATCACCGTCAACGCGGTGTGTCCGGGGTTCGTGGAGACGCCCATGGCGGCGAAGGTGCGGGAGCACTACGCGGGGATCTGGGAGGTCTCCACGCAGGAGGCGTTCGACCGGATCACCGCGCGGGTCCCGATGGGTCGGTACGTGGAGACGCGGGAGGTCGCCGCGATGGTCGAGTACCTGGCGGGCGACGAGGCCGCGGCGGTCACCGCCCAGGCCATCAACGTCTGCGGTGGGCTGGGCAACTACTGACCGCGCGGGCCGGAACCGCCGGCGGGCGGGGACCCTCCCGGTGAGGGCCCGCCCGTCGGCGTTCCGGTTCACCGCGCGGGCGGCGGAAGGTGCCGCCGGTCGCCCAGCGCGTCGAGGATCGCGTTCTGTCTGCGGTCGCGTTCCCGGCTGAGGTCCTCGAACGATCGTCGGCCGAAGGTTCGGTCCGCCTGCCGGAGCAGCAGATCCCTGGTCCGTTCGTCCATGGGCGGGCGGCCGAGCCCCTCCCAGAAGGGTTCGAGGTGGACGCCCAGGTGGTCGAGCCAGTGGCGGAGGCCGCCGGGGCCGCCGTTGAGGTGGAGGGCCTGGAAGGGGCCGATCGTGGCCCAGCGCAGGCCGATCGACGAGGTGACGATGGTGTCGAGCTGTTCGACCGTCACCACGCCCTCCCGGACGAGGTGGACGGCCTCGCGCAGGAGAGCCGACTGGAGCCGGTTGGCGGCGAAGCCCGGGAGGGCCCGTCCGAGGACCACGGGCACCTTGCCGAGGCCCCGATAGAAGGACACGACGCGTTCGACCAACTCGGGGGGTGCCGCCTCGCCGGTCACCACCTCCACCAGCGGGACGACGTGCGGCGGGTTGAACGGGTGCCCTACGACGACCCGTTCGGGTTCCTTGAGGCGGACGCCGAGGGCCGCCGGGGTGAGGGTCGAGGTGGACGACAGCAGCAGGGCGTCGGCGGGGGCCGCCCGTTCCATGCGGGCGAACAGGTCCTGCTTCAGCTCCAGGTCCTCGGGGGCGTTCTCCTGGACGGCGTCGACGCCGTCGAGCGCCCGTTCCAGGTCCGGTTCGACGGTGAGCCGGTCGAGCAGCGCCTCGGGAGGGGCGGCTCCTGGAACGGCGGGGGCGTGGAGTTCGAGGGCCTCCGCGACGAGGCGGCGCGCGTCGGGGCGGCGGCTGTTCACCCGGACGTCCAGGCCCCTGGCCAGGAAGAGGGTGGCCCAGCCGAGCCCGATGGTGCCGGCGGCGACGACGGCGACGGTGCGGGGCGCGGCGGTCATGCGCCGGCCCCCGACGTGCCGGCGCTCGGGGCGGTGCCCGCGCTCGGGGCGGTGGCGGCGTGGGCCAGCGTCGCCCGGCTGTTGCGCCCGAGGGCCTCCCGCACATGGGCGCGGGCGTCGGCCAGGCCGTGGCCGGGGCCGAGGACCTCGACCACCGCGGACGGATCGAGGGCGACCGTGTGCCGTGCGGTCGCCACCGCGCCGGTGGCGCCTTCGGAGAAGGTCCACAGGCCGCAGTGGCCGAGCAGCAGACGCGGGGTGACCCGCTGTTTGTAGGCGATCCACTCGGGGGCGCGGCAGATGCGGATCGAGGAGGTGGTGTGCGTGGAGCCGTCCGCGGTGACGGTGTCCATCTCCAGTTCCTGGACCCCGGGCGTCGGCTCGCCGAGCCGTACCCGGTCGACGTGTGGAAGGCGTTCCTCCCAGAGGTCCGCCCGCTCGACGAAGTCGTACGCCGCGGCGGCCGTCGTTCGCGACAGTTCCACCGTGTCGGTGAACGAGAAGACCACCGCGTCGACGGGGTGCCCGATCTCGGCGACGCGGGCGAGCGCCGCGAGTTCCTCCGGGCTGTTGCGATGCAGCGCCTCGGTGATCCACTCGACGGCCCCCGGGTCGTCGTCGACCGCGCTGAAGTGATGCCGCAGCACCACCTCGGTCCGGCCGTCGGCCAGCGGCCGGAACGACCACTCCCCGCCCATGGAGGCGACGGGAGCCCGGCTGCGCTGTTGGGCGAACGTCACCCGCGGGCGTCCGGGGTCGAGGGTGCGGCGCGACACCCAGTCGGCCACACCGCCGTTCACGAGCGCCCAGATCTCGAACCGCTCGGCCGTCGCCGTTCGTTCCAGATGACGGACGTGGACGCTCGGGCCGAAGATGACCGGCCAGCGCGTGACGTCCGCCACCAGGTCGTACACGGTGGACGGCGGGGCGGCCACCACGAGCCGGTGCTCGGTGCGGTGCAGGGGCGGGGCGCTCACGCGGCGGCCACCGAGTTCGCCAGCTCCAGCAGGGCCACCGGGGTCTCCGCGGCGACGACGTCGTCGTCGGGCAGGTCGATGCCGTAGTCCTGCTTGATGCGCGCCGCGGTCTCCATGAGCGCGAGCGAGTCGTAGCCCAGCTCCTCGAACGTGCGGTCCGAGAAGTCGGCGTCCAGCTCGATGCCGGCGCACTCGACGAGCACGCGGCGCAGGTCGTCGATGCCGATCTCTGCCATGTCGTTCTCCTCCAGGGGTTCAGTTCTGCGGGGCGCGGACGACGAGGGCGGAGTTGAAGCCCCGCCGGCCGCGCGCGAGCACCATCGCGGCGGCCACCGGGAGCCGGCGCGGCTCGCCGAGGACCAGGTCGAGGCCGTAGTCGGCGGGTACCCGGGTGGTGTTGGCGGTCGCCGGGACGAGGGCGTCGCGGATCGACAGCAGGGCGGCGACCAGGTCGAGCGGGCCACCGCCGGCGTAGAGACGGCCGGTGAGCCCCTTGGGCGCGGTCACCGGGACGCCGCGGTCGCCGAACAGCCCGCTGATCGCCGCGGCCTCGGCGCGGTCCAGCTCCGGGATGCCCGCGGCGTCCGCGTAGACGACGTCGATGTCGGCGGGGCCGAGGCCGGCGTCGGCGAGCGCCAGCTCGGCCGCCCGGCGCAGCCCGGGGGGTCGTCCCGAGCCGGGTCTCGGGTCGAACGTCGCCGCGTACCCGGCGATCTCACCGTAGATCGTGGGCGCGCCGCGGTCGCGGGCCGAGTCGGCGTCCTCGACCACGAGCATCGCGCCGCCCTCCCCGGGGAGGTGGCCGCCCGCGGAGGTGTCGAACGGCACGTAGGCGCGCTTCGGGTCCTGCACGGTGCTGACCCGTCCGCCCGCGAGCTGGGACGCCCAGCCCCACGGGTCGAACGCGGAGTCGACGCCGCCGCTGACCACGAGCGCGGTGCCCCGGCGGACGGTCCGGCGGGCGTGGCCGAGCGCGTCCAGCCCGCCGGCCTGCTCGGCGACGAACGCGGCGCCGGGGCCCCGCATCCCGTTGCGGATCGAGACCTGGCCGGTGGTGACCGCGTAGAACCAGGCGAACGACTCGTAGACGCTGACGAACTCCGGCCCCTTGCTCCACAGCTTGTGGAACTCGCGGTGGGTGAACTCGAAGCCGCCCAGGGCGTTGGAGGTGATCACTCCCATCGCGTAGTCGGCCAGGTCGCCCTCGTTCACCGCGGCGTCGGCCAGCGCCCAGTCGGCGGCGGCCAACGCCAACCGCGTGGAGACGTCGGTCTGGGGGAGCAGCCGGTTCGGCAGGTGCTCCCCGGCGTCGAAGTCCGTGATCCGCCCCGCCCATCTCGTCGGGTGGCCCGAGGCGTCGAACCGGTCCAGCTCCCGGATCCCGCTGTGCCCGGCGAGGGTCGCCCGCCAGAACCGTTCGGTCCCCAGGCCGTTGGGGGCGGCCACGCCGATGCCGGTGATCACCGCCCCGCCGCTCACCGGTCCACCTCCGGACGGCGCAGCACCATCGCGCTCTGGAACCCGCCGAATCCGCTGCCGACCGTGAGCACGGTGTCGACGCGCAGGTCGCGTGCGGTCAGCGGCACGTAGTCCAGGTCGCACTCGGGGTCGGGCCGGTGGAGGTTGGCCGTGGGGGGCACGACGTCGTGCTCGATCGCCAGGGCGCAGGCCGCGATCTCGATGGAGCCGATGGCGCCGAGCGAGTGCCCGACCATCGACTTGATCGAGCTGACCGGCACCCGGTGGGCGTGCTCGCCGAGGCTGCGTTTGAAGGCGGCGGTCTCGTGCCGGTCGTTCTGTCGGGTGCCGGAGCCGTGCGCGTTGACGTAGTCGATGGCGGTGGGGTCCAGCCGGGACTGGTCCAGCGCGACCCGGATGGCCTCGGCCATCTCCCGGCCGTCCCTCTTCAGGCCGGTCATGTGGTGGGCGTTGCACCGGGTGGCGTAGCCCGTGACCTCCGCGTAGACGTGGGCGCCCCGGGCGCGGGCCGCCTCGAACTCCTCCAGTACGAACATCGCGGCGCCCTCGGCGAGCACGAACCCGTCGCGGCTCCCGTCGAAGGGTCGCGAGGCGTGCTCGGGGTCGTCGTTGCGCGCGGTGGTCGCCTTGATCGCGTCGAAGCAGGCGACCACGATCGGGGTGATGGGCGTGTCGGTGGCGCCCGCGATCATGATGTCGACGGCGCCCTCGCCGATGAGGGCGGCCGCGTGGCCGACCGCGTCCAGGCCGGACGTGCAGCCGTCGGACACCATGGTCACCGGCCCCTCCGCGCCCACCTCCCACGCGACCTCGGCGGGCATCGCCCCCGGGCTGAGGTAGTCGAACATGTGCGGGGACAGGTAGTCGGGGTCGACCAGCCACTCGCGACCCGCGTCGGACATGACCAGGTACTCGTTCTCCAGGCTGGTCGCCGAGGCGACCGCGCTGCCGAGGGCGACCCCGCGCCGGTGCGGATCGGCGGCCTCCAGGTCCAGACCGCTGTCGGCGACCGCGTCGCGCGTGCACGCGACCGCGAACTGGGTGGCCCGGTCCATCCGGCGGATCTGGCGCGGGCTCAGGCCCTCCGCCACCGGATCGAAGTCGGCCTCGGCGGCGACCTGGGACCGGAAGGGGGACGGGTCGAAGAACGAGATCCGCCGGGTGGCCGTACGGCCCTGGGTCAACAGCTCCCAGAACTCCTTGGTCCCCGTTCCGCCCGGGGCGCGGACTCCCATCCCGGTGATCACCACACGGCGGGACACGTCGCACCCCCAGGGTTCGAGCAGGACATCGTGATTACGTTCCTTTCGCCTTCACCGGCCGACTCAGGCGTTCGTCGACCGGCGGCGGACAGACGCCGTGAAGCGACTCCCAACCTGTGGCCCCGCGCTCGAGGGCTGCTCGAAACCGGATGGGTCACCGCTGGACGCGTGAGGACGACCCGTGCGTCGGGCGGTGCGGGAGGGCGCTTCGCGGGTCGGCGTCGTTCACGACCAAGAATGTTCTTCGCGTTTTCGGTCGGCGGAGAACGCACCGTTCGCGAAACTCGACGGGATGTCCAATGTCCGCCCGCGATCAGGCGTCCCCGAGTGGTCCGCGTCGGGCCCGACGCTCCCCCCGACACCCGGGCCCGGGAGCGTTGACCAATTCTGTGTTATCCTCTACTGCGGTAAGAAATGGCCCCATTTTTGACCGTCCGAGTATAGTTGCATTCGCCGTAACTCCGATCCCTGGGATTCTTGGAGTCACCGTGCACAGAGTCGCTTCGACAGTCCGATGGCGCACCGTGGAGACGGCGTGATCACGATCCTCCTCGCAGAGGACGTGCGAATGATCCGCGGCGCGCTGACCGCACTCATCCACCTCGAGGACGACCTCCGGGTCGTGGCCGAGACCGACCGCGGGGACTCCATCATCCGGTTGGTGCACGAGCACCGTCCCGACGTCGCCGTCATCGACATCGACCTGCCCGGCCTGGACGGGCTCTCGGCCGCCGCCGAGCTGCGGGAGAAGTTCCCCGACTGCAGGGTCCTGATCCTCACCGGGCTCGCGCAGGCGGGGCTGCTGCAGCGGGCCGTCGCGGTCGGGGCGGGAGGCTACCTGCTCAAGGACGCGCCGCCCGCCGAGCTGACCGAGGCCATCCGCAAGGTGGCCGCGGGGCACCGGGTGTTCGACCCCCAGCTCGTGCTGGCCGCGTCCCACCACCCCACGACCCCGCTGACCGGGCGGGAGATCGAGGTGCTGCGGCTCGCGGCGGAGGGCGACACCCCGCACGAGATCGCCGATCGGCTGCAGATCTCGGTTCGGACCGTCCGCAACCACCTCACGGTGATCGTCAACAAGCTCAACGCCCGCAACCGGATCGACGCGGTCCGCATCGCCAGGGAGGCGGGACTGCTGGTCTGAGCCCGGCGGCGGGCCGGGCGGGGGCTCAGGCGCCGGTGGTGACCGCCACCGGCACCTCCGCCACCAGCCCGAACCAGCCGTTGCGCTGGACCCCGGCGGAGAGCCGGCCGTCGATCGCGCGCAGCCGGTCGGCCAGGTTGGCCAGGCCGGCCCCGCCGACGCCGCCGAGGGGCCCGGCGGCCGGCGCGCGCCCGCCCACGCCGTCGTTGAGGATGGACAGCACGATGACGCCGTCCTGCTCCGCCGCCTCGATCCGGCAGTGGCGGACGCGGCTGTGGCGCAGGACGTTGGTGACCCCCTCGCGGAGCACGGCGGCCAGCACCGTGTCGACCTCCGGGGTCGGCGCGTCCAGCGAGATGTCGACGTCCACCCTGACCTCGTCCATGCCGAGCACGTCCCGGGCGAAGGCGGCCTCGCGGGAGAACGACATGGTCCGGTACTCGTTCGACATCGACCGCACGTCGGTCAGCGCCCGTTCGCACAGGGCCAGCAGCGTGCCGGCCTCCTCGTGCGCCCGGTGCGGCCGGGCGTAGATGTCGCGCTTGATCAGCTCGCCCTTGGAGGCGATCACGAAGAGGCTGCCGCCGACCAGGTCGTGCAGATCCCGGGAGAACCGGAGCCGCTCCTCGGTCACCGCGGCCCGCGCCATCGACACCCGGGTGTCGTGGACCGCCGACACCAGCTCGGCGAGCCGGGCGACGCTGAACATGATGATGCCGCCCACCAGGGTGGTCTCGCTCAGACAGGCCGCCGTCACCAGCGACAGCCCGGCGTAGAGCGGGTAGACGACCATCGCGACGCCGATCAGGCCGAAGGCGGTCCAGCCCACCCGGCGGGGTGTCAGCAGCAGAAGGGAGCCGGCGAAGAAGCCCGTCATCACCTCCCACCGCGACTGCTGGAGCATCACGAACATCACCACGAGGGAGCCCTGCACGGTGAGCGTCATGGCCCGCTGGGCGACCGGCGCGCTCCGATACTCCGGCCGGGAGTGCACGAACTGCAGCGCGCAGATCAGCACGATCGCCATCGCGCAGATCGGCTTGGCGCGCGGATCCATGGACTGCCCGAGCAGGCTCAGCAGCCGGAACCCGGAGAACGCGAGCAACAGCGCATAGAGCATTCCACGCGCCGTCCGCGGCGGTGTGATATCCGCATCACGCAGGCGCAGATACCATTCTTCCTCGGAAAGATGACCGCCGCGGCGGTGCGACACGCTTTGATGCAACATTTTCGCACCCACCCGTGATCTTTGATCAGCGATGTGGCGATGGGTTATCACAATACAGCCACATTAACCAGCTTGACCTTTACCCGCAACCAAGGCCGTTGGACCGTGATCAGCAATGGCCCACCACCTCGGGAAATGCGAAATATGACTTACCTCACGTTGCCGCGGACGGATGGTGTCTTACGATGGGCCTCGGGGTCACGCCGCGGGTCGACCGGGGGTATGTGCCCCCTCGTTCGGGGGCACCGACGCGCGGTGCCATTCCTGAAGGGACACCGGCTCGGGCGGGGACGCGGCCGAGCGCAGCGCGTCCACCCCGAGGGCCGCCGCGGCGAAGGCCCGAAGGCCGGTCAGGACGGGGACGGAGCGTTCCGCCGCCGCCCTCCGGATCCCCCGCAGATGCGGGACGTCCGCACCGCCGCCCGGCGACAGGACGACGAGGTCGACCCGTCCGTCGCGGAGGAGGCGCACGATCTGGTGCGGCTCGGACGGCCCCCCGGCCCACGCGTCCACCGTCGCGGCCTCGACGCCGTTGCGCCGCAGACTCGCCGTGAGGGCGGGGGCGGCGAGCAGTTCGAAGCCGTACCCGGCCAGCAGGCGCGCGGGAAGGATCATCTGACGCCGATCCCCGTCGGCGACGGACAGGAAGACCCGCCCCTTGGTCGGCAGCGGGAGGCGCGCGGCCGCCTGCGACCCGGCGAAGGCGGCGCCGAACCCCGCGCCGACCCCCATGACCTCTCCGCCCGACACGGTCCTGCGCACGGCGATGGGGGCGTCCGCGGGCGGGGCTCCGCCGTCTCCCCGTTCCCGCAGCACGCCTTCCCCGCGAAGGTCGGCGATGGTCGCCCCCCAAGGCGATCCTGGCCGCCGCGGCGGCCAGCGGTGTCGCGGTGGCGGTGGAGACGAACGGCACGGTGGGCGACGCGCCCGGGAACACCCCGAGCACGTGCAGGGCCTCACCGGCCACCGCGAACCGCACCCCCAGCAGGCCGCGTATGCCGACGGCGCGGGCGACGGCCTCGGCCGAGGCGCGCAGCCGTTCGACGTCCCCCCGGCCGAGGGTGACCGGCGGCAGCGCGCAGGCGGACTCGTCCGGGCGGCCACCGGTGGCCTCGACGTTCTCCAGGACGCCGCCGATGTACGACTCCTCGCCGTCGTAGAGCGTGTCCACGGCGACCTCCGTCGCGAAGTGCGGGCGCCGGTCGTCCGCCGGCGCGGTCGGATCCCGCCGGGTCGGCAGGTCGCCGAGGCGATCGTGGTCTCCTGCGCGGTCGATCGCCTCCGGTGCGGTGCCGACGACGGGCACGCCGTTGTCCGCGAGCGCCCGCGCCAGGCGCAACGCGGACTCGCCGCCGAACTGGACGATGACGCCCGCCACCGGGCCCGACCGTCGTTCGGCGTGAACGACTTCGAGGACGTGCTCCAAGGTCACCGGCTCGGCATAGAGGCGGTCAGCACAGCCGGGGTCGGCGAGGGTCTCCAGGTGGGAGGTGACCACGGCGGTCTCGTAGCCCGCGTCCCGCAGCGCCGACGAGGCCGACGCGCACGAGCGGCCGGATCCGGTGCCGTCCGCGCCGGGCCCGACGATGATCACCGTGGCGCGTTCCCGTGGCGCGGGGCTCGGGAGGGCCTCGCCGTAGCCGGAGTACAGCGCCCCGCCGTCACGGGTGCTGCGGTGGGCGGGACGGATTCCGATAGCCTGCCGGACTTCGCGCACGACCCCCTCGTCCAGGCCGCGAAGGGCGGCGATCCCCGCGTCCGAGAAGCCGTGGCGTTTGGCCTCGGCGAGGAGCCGCGGATCGAGCGCGGCGGCCGCCGCCAACCCCGCCGCGATCGGGTCCCCCCTCCGACCGGGCATGACGTCCGGCTCCTCCGCGAACGGCTCCTCCGCGAACGCGACCTCGGAACACCCGGCCTTCCGCAACGCCTCGGGAAGGGTACGGCCCAGGGCCACCATCTCGGCGGAGCGCGACAGCCCGACCGTCACGTGTTCGAGGGCCGTGCCCGGGGAGCCGCCGACGACCTCCTCCAGCGTGCAGCCGATGGCCAGTCGTGCGGCGATCTCGGCGACCGGCAGGCCGGTGGCCGCCGACGCCAGTGCCGACGACCGCGTCAGGCGCGGGACCACCTGAACGAGCCGGAGGTCGCCGCCGTCACCGGGGATGACGGCGAACCGGACGGTGCAGCTCCCCCGAACCCCGCTCTCCCCGGCCGCGGTGAGGCCGAGGTCGTGCAGGCTCAGAAGGTCTCCCTCGGTGCGGGTGAACGCCGGAACGACGCTGATCCCGTGCTCGGCGAAGTGCTCGATGGAGCACACGACCGAAGCCCGTCCCGTTCCATCGCGCAGCACCTCCACCTCGTACGCCGGCCCACCGAGGGCGGCGGGGCGTCCTCGTCCCGCGCACGCGCCGATGGTCTCGGCGTCCGCACCGATCGGCTCCACGCCGTAGGCCGTGAGCGTGCCCGCCATGTGCAGGGTCATCGTGACGTCGAGCGCGGCCGGACCGCCCATGGTGGGCAGCAGCGCGTCGGGGCGTTCCCGGGCGATGACCCTCTCGACGCGGTCGACGGTGACCGGTTCGAGGTAGGTGGCGTCGGCGGTCTCCGGGGAGGTCATGACCGCCGCCGAGTCGGGGGCCACCACGATGACGCGCAGCCCCGCCGCCCGCAGCGCACGGCACGCACGGGCGCCCGCGTGGTCGGTCCCGACCGGCCCCGACCCGATGACCAGGACGGATCGGAGGTCCTTCCGCCTAGGCACGTCGGCGTCCCGCTCCAGGCGGCCTCGGCGGGCCGCCCTCCTCGTACGTCCAGTAGGTGTCGGCGGCCGGATCCGGGGTGCGGCGCAACGGATCCCGCACCAGCCGAACGACCAGCCCGACCGGTACGACCAACAGCGCGTAGACCACCGTGACGAGCACGGACACACTGACACGAACGATCGTTTCCATCCGAACCCGCTTTCCTGTCTCCCGGTCCGGGGGCGCGTCAGTCGAGCGGGATGTGCTCCCGCCAGTCCCCCTCTTCGGACCATTCCGGTTGTTCGCGCTTGTCGAGCAGGAAGGAGCCCAGCGCGAGCATGTCGATGTCGGTGCGCATGAAGCACCGGTAGGCGTCCTGGGGAGTGGCGACGATCGGTTCGCCGCGCACGTTGAACGAGGTGTTCACCAGCACGGCACAGCCCGTGCGGTCCTTGAAGTCGCTGAGCAGCCGATGCAGCCCGGGATCGCGGTCCCGGGTGACGGTCTGCACCCGCGCGGAGAAGTCCACGTGCGTGACGGCCGGGATCGTGGAGCGTTCGACGCGCAGCAGGTCCAGACCCCGGACGGCGTCGGGCGCCGCGGCCGTGCGCCGCTGCCGTTCGGCCACCGGCGCCACCACCAGCATGTAGGGGCTCGGCTGGCGCAGTTGGAAGTAGTCCTCGGTGTCCTCCGCCCGCACGATGGGCGCGAACGGTCGGAACGACTCACGGAACTTGATCTTCTGGTTCATCACGGACTGCATCGCCGGGTTGCGCGGGTCGCCGAGGATGGACCGCGCGCCCAGCGCCCGGGGGCCGAACTCCATCCGGCCCTGGAACCAGCCGATCACCTTGCCGTCGGCCAGCTCCGCCGCCACCCGGCGGGAGAGATCCTCCGGGCTCAGCCGCGTGTGGGGGAGGTCGTGCGCGTCCAGGTACTCCTGAATGCGGCGGTCGTCGTAGCCGGGGCCGAGCCGCGCGCCGCGCATGTTGTCGTCGCCGCGCCGGACGTGCTCGCGTCGGCCCGGTCGGGCGAGCAGCGCGGCTCCGAGCGCGCCCCCCGCGTCGCCCGCGGCGGGCTGCACCCAGACCTCGTCGAAGATCGCGTCCGCCACGATGCCGCCGTTGGCGACGCAGTTGAGCGCCACCCCGCCGGCCATGCACAGCCTGCTCTCCCCGGTCAGCTCCCGGGCGGTCGCCGCCAGCCGGAGCATCACCTCCTCCGTGACCTGCTGCACCGAGGCCGCCAAGTCGAACTCGCGCTCGGTGAGGGGGCTCTCGGGCCGCCGTCGGGGCCCGCCGAACAGCTCCTCGAACGCCCGCCCGGTCATCACCTCCCCGTACAGGAACTCGAAGTACCGGGTGTCGAGCCGGAACGATCCGTCCGGTTTCACGTCGATGAGCCGCTCGCGGATCAGGGACGCGTACCTCGGCTTCCCGTAAGGGGCCAGGCCCATCAGCTTGTACTCGCCGGAGTCGACCTTGAAGCCGCAGAAGTAGGTGAAGGCCGAGTAGAGCATGCCGAGGGAGTGCGGGAAACGCAGCTCCGCGATGGGCTCGACGCGTCCGCCCGCGCCCCGCCAGATCGAGGTGGTGGTCCACTCCCCCACGCCGTCGACGCAGAGGATCGCGGCCGACTCGTAGGGGCTGGGCAGGTAGGCCGACGCGGCGTGGGACTCGTGGTGCCCGAAGTGCTCGATCGGGGGGACGGGGCCGAGTTCCAGGTCCCGCAGCCGGTCGCGCACCGTCGACAGCGTCCGCATCTTCCAGGTCACCCACTGGGGGAAGACCTTGCGGAAGGACCTCCAGCCCTTGGGGGCGGTGCCGGCGTAGGTCCACATCACCCGGCGGAACTTGCGCGCCGGGTCCTCGTAGTAGGCCACCGCGTCCAGGTCGCCGAGCTTCGCCCCGGCCTCCCCCAGGCAGTAGCGGACGGCCTGAGCCGGGAACGACGGGTCGTGACGGCGTCTGCTGAACCGCTCCTCTTGGGCGGCGGCCACGATGTCGTCGCCGGCGACGAGCGCGGCGGCGCTGTCATGGTAGAAGGCTGAGATGCCAAGGACTGGGGTCTCCACGGGACGTCGGCTCCTCATCTCCGGGCTTCGCTGTTCCCGCGCGTTCTGCGCGACCACAGCGCGGTGTGAAGCCGGGCCACCGTGCCGTCGGGAGGGTTGAGGGACCGATGCCCCGTCCTGATCCGTTCCCAGATCTCGCTCTCCTGACGGGGCCCGACGGTTCCTGACACATCGGCCATGTAGCTGTCGATCGCGTCGACGGCCCAGGCGGAGTGGCCGGTCGCGACGTTGTCGATCGTGTTGTGCAGGTCGACGAACTGGGTGCTGAATCCGTAGTGCTTCAGGGCCACCCGTGAACTGCGGTAGCCGCTGCCGACCCCCGACAGTTCCATGGCCAGGTTGAGGCCGAGGATCTCCGGCATCCGGCTCTGCGGGAACCGGGAGATGCTCAGCCAGTAGACCGGCAGCGCGAACGCCTCGTCGCGGAAGCCCGGCCAGGCGGCGAATTCCCGGGAGTCGGTCGGGGGCGGCTCGACCCCCATGTCCCGCAGCAGGGCCCGGTAGATGCGGGGGTGGTTCAGCTCTCGAACCCCGTTGCCCAGCTCGTCCCAGTACGTGCGGAACAGGAAGTGGCCCGACGGGGACGACGCGTGCTGGTGGTCGGTGAAGCCCTGCAGCCAACCGCCGTCGATCATGATGAGCGGCGCCAGTTGGAGGGTGGAGTCCACCAGCTCCTCCCGGGAGGGGATCGGCGGCTCGCTCTCCTCGAACTGCCGTCCGTGCCGGTCGTGCTCGTCGTACAGCCAGGTCCGCAGTCCGTTCACGGAGTCCCAGCGCGGCGGCAGCCGGACCGGCGCGCGCTCCAGGCGGTGGCGGGAGCGGATCAGCCAGCGCGCCGTGTAGTCCTGCGCGAACCGCCGCAGCCCGGGCGAGTCCGCCCGGCCGAGCAGCGCGTGGTAGGCGGCGCGGAGCGATCCACCGACGGGCGCGGCGGAACGCCGGGGGACCGTCGCCGCTCCGCTTCGGGACCGCCCGTCGTGGAGGTACCAGGACCGCTGCGCCTCGTGCAGCCCCTCGTGCCCCTCGGACGGCCCGTGGAGCACCGACCCCTCGTCCGGGAGCCGGTCGATCCATCGGCGCAGCACGGCGACGTCGTCGGCGGTGAAGATCCGGAACATCGGCCCCTTGTCGCCGATGAGGCCGCGGACCAGCGGGCTGGCGTCGGACCTCCCCGGGCGCACGAGACGGCTGCGGGCCAAGGCGCCGAGGAACGGGCCGGGGCCCTCGTCGACGTTGGCGAACCAGTCCGCCAACGTCCGGCCCTCGAGCACGTGGTCGCCGTGGTAGACGGCGGCCTGGCGGGCCCGGGAGCAGATCAGACGCCAGACGTCGTAGTCGGGATGGCGGGTCAGGGCGGCCTCGTCGAGCAACCGCCCGCACCATTCCCCGAGTTCACGGGCCGCCCACCGGAACCCGCGCGACAGCCGGGGCCGCTCGTCCGGCCGTTCCTCGGCGAGCAGGCGCGCCACCGCGTGGGAGCGTTCGAACGCGGACTCGGACTCGCCGCGCCGGGGCGCGCCCAGGTCCAGGGCCCGCGCGTCCGTCCCGGCGGTCGTCCGGTCGTCCAGGGCGGCCAGCGGCGGCGGGACGCCGACGGCCCGCAGGCACAGGTCGGCCCCCATGATCTCCGGGAGGAACTCGTCGGGCAGCCGGCTCATGGCGAGCAGCAGGCCCGGCAGACGGAAGCTGAAGCTCTCGATCCGCTCCGCGGCGGCCAACCGCACGCCGGGCGTCTCCTCCTCGATGCGGTGCCGGCGCAGCAGGGCCCGATAGTCGCCGCCCCGGTCGGCCCGCGGGTATCCGACCCCGACGTCGGAGGCGTACAGCGCCAGGATCCGCAGGGACCGCTCCTGCTCGCCGTTGCCCGCGCTCGACAGCCATTGCAGCCACGCGCCGGCGGACAGGGCCAGCGGCGCGCAGTTGAGGAGCACGCACCGGGCGGCGGCCTCCTCGGTCAGCACGCCGCGGAACCGCTCGGTCTCCTCCGCGCCCCAGCGCCGCACCTCGTCGATCAGGGCGTCCGGCCCTTCCCCGTCCTCGGGAACGTCCGCGAGCGCGGCGCGGAGACGGCGCGTCTCCTCCGTTCCGAGCGGCAACGGCCCTTCCGGGTCGAGCGCCCTCAGGTACAGGGTCCGAGCCTCGTGACCCTTCCCGGTGGCGAAATCCCACATGACGGCAACCGCGCCTTCCGTTCAGAACATCGGATAGATCGAGCTGTCGTTGTCGCGCTTCTTGCGGCGTCGCCGGAACAGCGCGGCGAATCTGCGGAGAAGGGGCCTGCGGGCCATGCGTTCACCTCCTGTGCGGGGTCGAACCGTGCGTGGTCAAAGGGCCAGCTCGGCCTTGAGGATCTCGGCGACCGTCCTGGTGCCGTGGTCGTTGAGATGCGCCTGGTCCACGAAGAGCCAGGAATCCGCGGCCGGCGAGGCGCCGAGCGCGGTGTTGGCGTCCAGGAACGCCACTCCCAGCTCCTTGCACGCGGTCTCCAGGCGGTGGGCGTACGCGCGGTGCACCGACGGGTCGAGGACGGGGCGGAACAGGTCCCACATCTGCGGCCGTTCCCGGTCGTTCTCCTCGATCAGCGCCCTCTCCTCGGGGCTGTACGGCTTGCCGCACCAGGAGACCGTGGGCTGGAGCACGAAGTGGACGCGCGCGCCGGTGGGGGCGGCGAGTTCGAGCAGCCGAGCGAGGTCTCGGGCCGTCTGGCGAACGGCCACGTCGACGCGTTCCGCAGGGTCCGGGACGTCCTGGCCGTCACCGGGCTCCCGGTCACGGCCGATCCGCCGGGTCGCCTGGGCGATCCGGCCCAGCGCCCAGCGGGGCTGCTCCTGGTCGGGCGCGCCGAGCTGACGGAAGAACGCGCCGGAGAAGAAGAACTGCCCATAGTCGGCCTTCGCGGCCGGCAGCCCGGCGACGACCAGGTTGTTGAGCCCGGAGAACACGACGATGTCCCGAACCCCGGTCAGTTGGTGCCGGTGCAGCAGGAACAGCAACACCTCTTGGGTGGAGTTGAAGGCGGGCGCGGCGAGGTTCAGCCACGGCACCGCGTCCGGTCCCCGGGCGAGCAGCGAGGGCAGGGTGTTCCCGTCGCTGCTCACGCCGAGACCGAACGCGGGCGAGGCCCCCAGCAGCACGCCGACCTCGCCTGCGGGGGGCGCGTCCTGGAGTGAGCACGGTCCCGAGGGTCCGTGGGAGACGCGGAAGCCGCCCGAGTCCGTGTTGAGCACGGCGGAGCCATAGCCGGTCCGGTTGAAGAACATGACGTAGGGCAGCCACCGGATATCGCCCATCGCGAAGTCCTCGTACTGCCTCATGTAGGGAGTCAGCCGCTTCTGCTGTTCCACCGTGTCCCCTTCACCCGCGGGCTCGTCCGGGACCGACTTTTTCCGACCACCCTTGAGAAGCGCTCGAACGGGGTCGGAACGTCGGCTCAGGCCCGGAACGCGGCGGCGTTGTCCTCGGCCCATTCGCCGAACGTGCGGGCCTCGCGGCCGGTGACCCGGCGCACCGTCGGCACCACGGCGGGCTCCACCTCGGCGAGGTGGCGTTCCACGCCCATCAGCGCGCGGGCGTACCACTCCGGGAGCCGTCCGGAGACCGACCGAACCCACTCGTCCTCGCCGACGCGCTCCACGCGGAGGGTCCGGCCGAGGACCCGACCCAGCGTCCGCACCCGGGCGCGCACGTCCAACCGCTGCGGCCCGGACAGCGGGAGGGTCCCGCCGGCGGGCGCGCGGTCCGATCCGAGGAGGGCGACGGCCGCCACGTCCCCGATGTCCCGGGGATCGATCACCGGCACCGCCAAGTCCGGGTGGACCACCCGCACCACCCCGGACACCCGGATCGCGGGAGCCCATCCCAACGCCAGGGAGGCGAACGGCCCGGGATGCAGCACGGTCGTCGGCACACCGGAGGCCGCCATCCGTGCCTCGCCGAGGACGTGCTTGCGGAACAGCGGGTTGTCGTGCTCCGGGCCGTCGGGCGCGTTGGCGGACAGCAGGACGAGCCGGTCGAGCGAGTCGGCGCCGACGTCGTTCACGGCTTGGGCGAAGGCCGCGCCCGCGTCGTCGGTGAGCAGGACGAACGCCCGGTCGACGCCCTTGAGCGCCGGATGCAAAGACGTCGCGTCGGTCAGGTCCCCGATGACGCGTTCGGCCCCGTCGGGCAGGGGCCGTGCCGGGTCACGGCACAGGGCCCGGACCTCGGCCCCCTCCTCCAACAGCCGTCGCGTCAGATGGCGCCCCACCGCGCCGGTGGCTCCGGTGACCAGCACCCTCGGTGCCATGGGCCCTCCTCCGCCCGCGCCGGGCGTGCGCCGGCGGCGGGTGGGAGCAGCACATCCGCCCCGCCTCGAGCACCGCTCCAGCGGGGCTCGCCGTCACCTCAGGGGGCGGCGTCGGAGGCGGCGCTCTCGTAGGCGCGGACGGTCCGCACGAACATCGCGCGCTCCTCCCCGGAGAGGGAGGCGAACGCCGTGCGCCAGGCGGCGGCCCCGTTGGAGAGCCAGCCCTCGATCGCGGCGCGGGTCTCCGGCTCGTCGGTGATGGCCACGATGGTCCGCCGGCGGTCACGGGGGTCGGCGCGCCGTTCGAGGACGCCCTGCCGGCTCAGATCGCTCGCCATCAGGCTGACCGTGGTGGGGGCGACCTCCAGCCGGTCGGCGAGCGCGTTGACCGTCATCTCCCCGTCGAACAGCAGATAGGCCAGCAGCGACAGGTGTCGGGGGGCGAGGTTCAGGGGCCGCAGGCGCTCGGGGAGCGGCGTGCGCTTGACCCGGGCGACGACGCGCGGCATGAGCAGCAGCATGGCCCTGATCGCCTCATCGGTGCTGAGGCCGGCCTCCGGACCCTGCGTTGACATGCCGACTCCCCCCTTATAGCTTTGCATTCAAAGCAAAGTCTTCTCTGCCGTCTTTTACGTTACCGGACACGTGGAAGGGCGACCCCATGTCCGATCAGGCCTCGTACAACCCCCGCCGCTGGGCGGCCTTCGTGGTGATCATGTCGGCGACGCTGATGGATCTGATCGACACCACGGTGATCACCGTCGCGCTGCCCTCCCTCCGCGACGACCTGGACGCGTCCTCCGCCCAACTGGAA
The DNA here is from genome assembly GCF_003386555.1 of Thermomonospora umbrina. Classification (GTDB taxonomy): domain Bacteria; phylum Actinomycetota; class Actinomycetes; order Streptosporangiales; family Streptosporangiaceae; genus Thermomonospora; species Thermomonospora umbrina. Next base: position 1,908,027 of record NZ_QTTT01000001.1, read on the forward strand.
TGGTCGCTGGCCGGCTACACCCTCGCCTTCGCGTCGGGGATGGTCACCGCCTCCCGGCTGGGCGACCGGTACGGCCGGCGTCGGGTCTTCCAACTCGGCCTGGCCGCGTTCGTCGTCACCTCGGCGGTGGCCGGGCTGTCCACCGGCCCCGAGATGCTGATCGCCGCCCGCGTCGCGCAGGGCGCCGCGGCGGCGCTCATGGTGCCCCAGGTGCTGGCCATGCTGCGCGCCGAGTTCCCGCCGGAGGAGCAGTCCCGCGCCACCACGATCTACGGGCTGGTGTTCGCCACCGGCGGCGTCGCCGGTCCCCTGGTGGGCGGGTTCCTCCTCGACGCGAACCTGTTCGACCTGGGCTGGCGGCCGATCTTCTTCGTCAACGTCCCCATCGGCATCGCCGCGATGATCGGCGTCGCGCTGCTCTCCCGGGAGTCCCGCGCCGAGCACGCCGACTCCGCCGACGCGGGCGGTCTGGTCCTGGTCACCCTGGCCCTGCTGGCGCTGTTGTACCCGCTCATCGAGGGCCGCGTGCTGGGCTGGCCGTGGTGGATCTTCGTGATCCTGGCGGCCTGCCCGCTGCTGCTCTGGCTGCTCGTCCGGTACGAGAACGGCGTCGTCCGGCAGGGTCGCGCGCCTCTCGTCGATCCGCGACTGCTTCGGCTACGGGCCGCCGTCGGCGGACTGTCGGCCTCCATCCTGTTCTTCGCGGGGGCCGCCTACACGCTGGTCCTCACCGTGCATCTGCAGTCCGCCGCCGGTTTCAGCCCGCTGGAGGCCGCCGTCGCGCTGGTCCCGGCCGCCGTCGGCGTGGGCCTGTTCACGCCGTTGGCGACGCGGACCCGCCCGATCGGACGTCCGCTCGCCGTCGCGGGCTCGTTGGTCATGGCGGCGGGCATGAGCCTGGTGCTCGGCGGAATCCTCGTCTTCGACGACGACCTGAGCACCTGGCATCTGGCCCCCGGGCTGCTCATCGCCGGGCTCGGCATGTCGATGACCTCGGGCATCCTCGTCTCCACCGTGATGGCCAAGACCCCCCCGCACCACGCGGGCGCCGCCGCCGGACTGGTGAGCACCGCCATCCAGATCGGCGTCGCGGCCGGGATCGCCATCGTCGGGACCGTCTACTTCGAGCTGGTCGAGCGCGGCCACGGGGAGACGACGTCGGTCGTCGGAGGGCTGGGCACGGTGATCGTGCTCTACCTGCTCGCCGCCCCGGCCGCGCTCATCCTGCCGGGCGGGCGGCTCGACTTCGCCCCGGCGCCCGACGCCGACGAGAAGGCCGCCGCCACCGCGGCCGACCGCTGACCGCCCGGGTCGAGCAGCGGTCCACTCGCGTTCGACCGGCGCGCAGGAGGCTGCGACGGGACACGGCCGCGACCGTGGCGGCCGGCGACGCCGCCCGTCTCGACTCCCCCGCATGAGGACACGACGAGAGGAAGCGCGATGTGCGGCATCACCGGCTGGGCGGCGTTCCGTCGCGACCTGGACACCGCGGAGGCCCAGGGCCTCCTCGACGCGATGACCGAGACGATGGCCTGCCGCGGCCCGGACGAGCGCGGCACGTGGCGGGATCGGCACGTCGCCATCGGTCACCGGCGGCTCGCCGTCATCGACCTGCCCGGCGGCAAGCAGCCGATGCGGGCCGACACCCCCGACGGGCCCGTGGTCCTCACCTACTCCGGTGAGGTCTACAACTACGTCGAACTGCGCGCGGAGCTGGACCGTCGCGGTCACCGGTTCCGCACCTCCAGCGACACCGAGGTGGTGCTGCGCGGCTACCTCGAATGGGGCGACGCGGTCGCCGAACGGCTCACCGGCATGTACGCCTTCGCCCTCTGGGACGGCCGCACCGAACGGCTGGTGCTGATCCGTGACCGGATGGGCGTCAAGCCGCTGTACCACCACCCCACCGAGGACGGCGTCCTGTTCGGGTCCGAGCCCAAGGCGATCCTCGCCCACCCGCTGGTCCGCAAGGCCGTGGACCTGGACGGCCTGCGGGAGCTGTTCTCCGGCACCAAGGCGCACGGCCAGGCGGTGTGGCGGGGCATGCGGGAGGTGCGGCCGGGCACGGTGGTCACGGTCACCGCCGACGGACTCCGCGAACGCGTCTACTGGCGGCTGCGCCCCACCGAGCACACCGACGACCTGAACACGACGGTGGCGCGGATCAGGCACCTGCTGACCGACGCGGTCGACCACCAGCTCGTGTCGGACGTGCCGCGCTGCGTGCTGCTGTCCGGCGGGCTCGACTCCAGCGCCATCACCGGCCTGGCCGCCGCCCGCCTGGCCGCCGACGGCCGGCGGGTGCGCACGTTCTCGGTCGACTTCGCCGGGCAGGAGGAGAACTTCCGGGCGGACGGCACCCGGGAGACGCCCGACGCGCCGTTCGTCCGGGAGGTGGCGGCGCTCGTCGACTCCGAGCACACCGACATCGTGCTCGACCAGGCCGCGCTGGCCGACCCCGCGCTGCGGCGGGCCACCGTCGCCGCCCGGGACCTCCCGCTCGGCTTCGGCGATCTGGACGCGTCGCTGTACCTGCTGTTCGCGGCGCTGCGGGAGCACTCGACCGTGGCGCTGTCCGGCGAGTCCGCCGACGAGGTGTTCGGCGGCTACCGCTGGTTCCACGACCGCGAGGCGCGCGACAGCGGCACCTTCCCCTGGCTCCATCAGTACGGCCTGAACCCCGGACGGTCCTTCCTCGACCCCGGCCTGGACGCCGAGCTGGCCCTTCCCGAGTACGTGGCCGACGAGTACTCCCGTGCGCTGCGCGAGGTCGAGCACCTCGACGGCACCGACGCGGACGAGCGCCTGATGCGCTCCCTGTCCCACATGCACCTGACCCGCTTCGTGCGGATGCTGCTCGATCGCAAGGACCGGATGAGCATGGCCGTGGGGCTGGAGGTTCGCGTGCCCTTCTGCGATCACCGTCTGGTCGAGTACGTCTACAACACGCCCTGGTCCCTCAAGACCTTCGACGGACGGGAGAAGAGCCTGCTCCGCGAGGCCACCCGGCATGTGATCCCGAGGTCGGTGGCCGAGCGGCGGAAGAGCCCGTACCCGTCCATCCAGGACCCTCGGTACACCGCGACGCTGCAGCAGCAGGCGAAGGAGATCCTGGCCGACCGGCAGGACCCGGTGTTCACCCTGGTGGGCCACGACTGGCTGCTGGACCGCGTGAACACCGACCCCGCCGAGGTCGGCCAACTCGAACGCGTCTTCCTGGAGCGCGCCCTGGACCTGCACACCTGGCTCGACCTCCACCGGCCGGAGCTGCCGTGAGGTGACCCGGGAAGACGTGAGGCGAGGTCGAGCACGGATCCAGGGGCGTTCGACCGGCGGGGCGAAGACTGGGCGCCACACCCGTCACAACGCGGCGACGTCACGCCGTTCCCCGAAGGGATCAGCACGTGAGCGACACACCACGGGAGTCCGGTCCGGCACCGCGGACGCGTGAGGTGGCCGAGCGCGCGGCCGCCCACGCGCTCCAGGCCGAGCGGGACGGCCGTCTCAGCCCCCAGGTCTTCGAGGCGATCCGGGACGCGGGGTTCGCCCGCCACTTCGTGCCGGCGCGCTGGGGCGGCGCCGAAGGGGGGTTCGACGCGTTCCTCACGGCGGTCGCCGAGGTCGGGCGGGAGGACCCGTCCGCCGCCTGGTGCGCGGCGATCGCCTCCGCCCTCGGCCGGTACGCCGCCTTCCTGCCGGAGGACGGGCAACGGGCGGTCTGGGAGGCCGGCCCCGACGCGCTGGTCGTCGGGGCGCTCGTCCCCGGAGGGGAGGCGACCGCCGCGTCCGGCGGCTGGGTCCTGCGGGGTCGCTGGCCGTACGTCTCCGGGATCCACGCGTCCGACCGGGCCCTGCTGGCCGCCCGGGTGCCGGCGGAAGGAGGCGGGGAGGAGGTGCGCTTCCTGCTGGTCCCCCGCTCCTCGTACCGGATCGAGGAGACCTGGCGGACGGTGGGGATGCGCGGGACCGGCAGCGACACCCTGGTCCTGGAGGAGACGTTCGTGCCGAGGGAGCACTCCTTCGTCAACGACGATCTGCTCTCCGGCCGCGAGCCCGGCACCGCGCCCGGCTGCTTCACCGTCCCGCTCCGCAACGTCGGCGGGCTGACCTTCGCGGGTCCGGTGCTGGGAGCCGCGCGCGGCGCGCTGGAGGCCTGGTCGCGGAGCGCGAAGCGACGACGTTCCGGCTCGGGCGGGGCGCTCGACCTCGTCCTGGCCCGCAGCGCCGCCGAGACCGACGCGGCGGAGCTGCTGCTGTCGCGGGTCGCCCGGGACGCCGACCGGGGCGGCCTCCAGGACGAGTGGGACGGGGCGCGCGGCCAGCGCGACCAGGCCGTCGCGGTGGACCTGCTCGTCGGCGCGGTCAACCGACTGATGCGCACGGGCGGCACCGGCGCGCTGCACCGGGACGAGGATCTCCAGCGGTTCTGGCGGGACGCGAACGCGGGGGCCGCGCACGCGGTGCTCCAGTGGGAGCCGGCCGCCCGCAGGTTCGCCGCCGCGAGCCTCGCCCGATCCGAGGCCGCGTCACCGCCCGCCCGGCCCTGATCACCTGCCGTCCATCCCGCGACGGGGACGCGGGCGTGCCTCCCGCCGGTGGCACGCCCGCGTCCGTGTTCCGGCGCTCAGGGCGCCGGAACGCTGCTGACGACGTAGTCGCTGATGCGCAGCTCCGCCCCCTGGCCGAAGAGCCGACTCGACTCCAGGCTCTCGTCGTCCACGAAGGTCTGCGGGTCCGGCTCCCCCGTCCCCGGCCGGTAGTAGGCGGTGCGCGTGGAGAGCCGCACCAGCCCCTTGCCCGTGGGCCAGGCGCCGTCGAGCAGGCTGAGCATCCCCATCCCGAAGCTGATCTGGCGCGGCTCGACGAGCGTGTGCTCGCCGCCCTCGTCCAGGGTGAGGGTGGCGCGGCCGAGCGGGTACCCGATCCGGTCGACGCGCAGCACCTCGGCCCCGTCCAGGATCCAGCGCACCACGCCGGCCGCCCGGTCATAGGAGATCTTCACGTGGTGCCGGTCCTCGGGCGAGCGGTCCACGAGCGGAACGGTGCAGGCGAACGAGGCGTAGCGGCCCAGCCGCGCCCGGGCGAAGTTCGTCCGCCCGTAGAACGCGTACAGCCGCTTGTTCGTCAGGATGAAGTCGAAGGCGACGGAGGTCTCCGGGTCGATGGTGTTCAGCATCGCCCCGGCCAGCCGCAGATCGTCGTCCGGGTCGGCGACGGCGTCCCCGAACGGATGCCCGCCGGTGCCGTAGGTCCGTCCCGAGATCGTCGCCTCGCCCGACAGGACACGGCCCGGCTCGGCGTCGAAGCCCTGGAAGCCCGTGGCGGCCTCGTGCGCGGCGTAGGCGATCCACTTCGCGTGGTCGGCGTACCCGGGCATGGCGTCGGGGTCGTCCCGGTCTCCGGGCACCGTCCGGACGAACGCGGGCTCCCCGGTGCGGGGGTGGCGACCGCTGGAGAAGAGCCGCAGGCCCTCGTCGTCGATCTGGGCGATCCCGTCGTCGGCGGCGTGGTCGGGGCGCGGCTGCACGAACCGCCACCGGGCGGACGGGCCGGAGGTCCGGAGGCCGTCGCCGAAGTCGTCCCGCCACAGCACCACGGCGTCCGGCGCGTCGGTGAACGGGAGGGGGGCAGAGGTCATCGTGACTCCTTCGCGTCGCGGAGGGCGGGGGTGGGGAGCAGGAGGTCCATGAGCTCGGCGAAGGACCCGGCGGTCCGGGCGGCTCCGGCGGCGAGCAGTTCGGGGCCGGTCGCCACCCCGTAGGTCACGCCGATCACCTCCATGCCGGCGGCCGCGCCCATCTCGACGTCGCCGACGCCGTCACCGACCACGACGCACTCGGCGGGCGCGAGACCGAGCGCGGCGGCGACGTGCAGGGCCATCTCCGGGTCCGGCTTGCCGCGCCGCACGGTGTCGTGACCTGCGACCGCCCGGAACTCCTCGGCGACGTTCATCAAGCCCAGCATCCGTTCGGCGGCGCCTCGGGGCTTCGACGTGGCGATGCCCAGGAGCCGGCCGTCGGCGCGCAGTGCGGACAGTCCCTCGGGAACCCCCGGATAGGCCAGCTCGGCCCCCCGATCCCGCAGGTGCTCACGGAACCGCCGCTTGTAGTCGTCGACGGCCGTCGTCACGACAGGGTGGTCCGGGGAGAGCGCCAGGAGCCCGGCGAGGGCGGGCTCCAGCGGGCGTCCGACGACGGCGCGGACCCGTGCCTCACCAGGGGTGGCGCCCCGGTCGGCCAGGATCTTCATCAGGATGGCGGTGATCGCCTGCGGGGTGTCGGCCAGCGTGCCGTCGAGGTCGAAGATGATCCCCTTCGCGCCGGCGGCGGGCGGCGCGGGCACCTCAGCCCCCGTCCCGGGCGGCGGTGAGGGCGACGGCGAACTCCCCGGCCACCCGGGCCGTGCTCAGCAGCAGCGACCGCCCGGCCCGCCGGGTGCGCCCCTCCGTCGCGGCGGAGACGGCGCGCATCAGGAACGGGCTGACCGCGTTGCCCGTGACCCCGGCCGCGTCGGCCTCGGCGAGGGCGCGTTCGATGGCGTTCTCGACCAGGTCCCGGTCGAGGGCGTCCTCCTCGGCGACCGGGGTCGTCAGCAGCACGGTCCCCCCGCCGTTGACCTCCCAGTGGGCGCGGACGCCGCGGGCGGCCTCGGTGAGCCCGTCCACCCGCCGGATCGGGAGGTCGGTGTCCCGCACGTAGAACGCCGGCAGCCGGTCGGTGCCGTACCCGAGCACGGGGACACCCGCCGTCTCCAGGTACTCCGCGGTCAGCCGCGAGTCCAGGATGCTCTTGCAACCGCCCGAGACCACGACCATGCGGGTCCGGGTGAACTGCAGCAGATCCGGGGAGACGTCGAAGGTCTCCTGGGCCCGCCGGTGGACGCCGCCGATCCCCGCGGTGGCGAAGACCTCGATGCCCGCGCGTTCGGCGATGACGATCGTGCCCGCCACCGTGGTCGCGCCCAGGCCACCGCCCGCGAGGACCGGCCCGATGTCGCGGGCGCTGACCTTCGGAACGGACGCGGCGCTCCGGAGCCGTTCGATCAGGGCGGGCTCCATGCCGACCCTGAGCCGTCCGTCGGCGATGCCGATCGTCGCCGGGACCGCCCCGGCGTCGCGCACCGACTTCTCGATGTCGAGGGCCACGTCGGCGGACGGGGCGGCGACGACGAGCGAGGACTCGAGGGCGACCACCGGCCGCCGCTCGGCGATCGCCGTCGCGACTTCGTCAATGACTTCAAGGAGCGGATCCATTGCCATCGCTTCCCGTTGGTGAAGAAGAGCGGTCGTCCCCCGACCCTGGTCGCGGCGGCTCGAAGAGGGGTCGAGCGACCGTCGAACCGCCGCGCCCGTCCGGACGGCGCGGCGCGGGATTCGAGTGGGAATCGAGCCGTCCGTCCCACAGTGAGGCGCGGCGCAGGGACCGGTCCTGTGCGCACAACGACGCCTCAGGGAGATTCCATGACCGGAAGGGTCGCGATCATCGGGAGGCGGGGAACCGCGGTGTCGGCCGTGGCGGCCACCGTCGTCCTCGCCGCGTTCGGCGGAACGGCCGCGGCGGCGCCGAGCGCGCCGGCGGAGACCACGAGGGTTCTCTTCCGCGACGACTTCACGTCCGGCTTCGACACCTCCTCCAAGTGGATGCTGCAACCGACGAAGACCCCGACGGGCACCCTGGCCCATGGCGACGGCGTGGCGATCACGTCCGGCGACGGGCTGACGGTGACCCCCACCGGCCGCAACCCCCGGACGGGCGAGCCCGCGTTCGCCTCGACCAACGGCCAGGACTCCACCGAGTGGGGCGGCGGCACGAGCGATCACCTCAAGTGGCTCGCGCAGCCCCGGGAGTCCTCGGTGAACGGGTTCCCCGTGCCGGAGCAGGGCTCGCTCACCTGTACCAGCAGGATGGGCGTGCGGACGCTGGGGGTGGATCGGCACCCGTTCGGCCGCGCGGCCGTCTCCGACCCGCAGTCGGACCCGCGGCTGGCCAGCGCCACGCTGATCTCGGTGGACCACGAGAACCACTCGGTCGCCAACTTCTCGGTGACCAACACGCAGATCTTCGCCGTCTACGAACGGCTCCGCGTGGACGAGCACAGCGACTTCGCCGGCTTCAACTACTCCATCCCGGTGGCGAAGACCCGACCCGGGAAGATCAACGACCTGCAGATCAGGTACGACCAGGGCGGCAAGCGGGTGAGCTGGCTGGTCAACGGCACGAAGGTGCTGTCCACCGACCGCATCGGCACGCTGGCGTTCCCGCGTGAGCACCTGGTGATCGACGAGGGCGGCACGGAGGAGCAGGTCACCTCGCGCAACGTCCAGTGCCTGCTGAGCACCGGCAACCTGCTGGACGGCGCCGGCCGCCCGCAGGACAGGGACAAGCGGGGCCTGGTGCAGTTGGCCAAGGACCCGGGCCACTACTTCGCGCCGCTCAAGGGCGAGCCCCACCGGCAGGAGTTCCTCGACACCCGCAGCCTGCCGACCAACCGGCTGTGGGGCCAGGGCGTGATCCTGAACCAGCGCCTGTTCGAGATGACCACCGAGGAGTGATCCTCGCCCCGGCGCCGTCGGTGCCGCGCCCCGGCGCGGCGCCGGCGGCTCCTCGTCATCAGGGAGGGTGATGACCATGCGGTACACGCTGCTCGGCAAGAGCGGGGTGCGGGTCTCGGAGCTGGCGCTCGGCACGATGACGTTCGGCGACGACCGGAGCCTGCCGGCGGCGGCCCGCGCCCGGCTGCTCGACCGGTTCGCCGAGGCGGGCGGCAACCTGCTCGACACGGCGAACGAGTACGGGAACGGCACGGCCGAGACGGCCCTGGGCGCCCTGCTGTCGGGCCGGCGGGACGCGTTCGTGCTGTCGACGAAGTACACGATGCAGACCAGGCCCGGCGATCCCAACTCGGCGGGCAACCATCGCAAGAACCTGGTCGCGTCGCTGGAGGCGAGCCTTCGCCGGCTGCGCACCGACTACCTCGACGTCCTGTGGGTGCACGCCCGGGACACGCTGACGCCGGTGCCGGAGGTGATGCGGGCGCTGGACGACCAGGTGCGCGCGGGCAAGGTCCTCTACGTGGGCGTCTCGGACTGGCCCGCCTGGGAGGTCGCGCAGGCCAACACCTTGGCGGAGCTGCGCGGTTGGTCGCCGTTCGTGGGCTTCCAGCTCCGTTACAACCTGTTGGACCGCACCGCCGAGCGGGAGCTGCTCCCCATGGCGCTGGCGTTCGACCTGGCGGTGCTGGCCTGGGGGCCGCTGGCGGACGGCCGGCTGACCGGCAAGTACCTCGACGGCGGCACCGGGCGGCTGGACCGGGTCGACTGGGGCTCCCCGCGCGGCGACGGCGACGACGTGGTCCGCGAGGTCGTCAGGGTCGCGGAGGCGGTCGGACGGCCGCCCGCGCAGGTGGCCCTGGCCTGGCTGCGGACGCGCCCCGGAACGGTCATCCCGCTGATCGGCGCCACCTCGCGGGAGCAGCTCGACCAGAACCTCGCGAGCGTGGAGGTCGTGCTCGACGACGAGCACCTGGACGCCCTGGACGCGGCGAGCGCGGTGCCGATGGGCTTCCCGCACACGTTCCTGCGCTTCCCCGCCATGACGCGACTGATCTACGGCGACCGGTGGCGGGACGTCGACGACCGACGCCGCACGGTCGGCCGCGCCGTGACCGACGACGTGTTCTCACGGCGCGGCTGACGGTGGCGCGTCACACGTGCTCGGTCGCCGCCAGGAGCTGCTCCTCCTCGTAGGCGAAGTGCGCCTCCAGGTCCGCGACGACCCGTTCCAGCTCGGCGCGGACCTGGGCGGGGTCGGAGCCGTCCCGGCCGAGGAACGCCTCGAACCCCTCCAGGATCCGCTCGATGGTCGCGTGCTCCTCGCGGAGCCTGGCGATCACGGGCGCGAGGTCGGGGAACAGCCGCTCGAACGCCGTGAACGCCCCGTCCTCGCGGATGTGGTGCATCTGGAGGTTGTGGCAGTAGGTGAGGCAGTGCCGGCGGAGCTGCTCGACCAGGTCGGGGCCGGCGGCGGACGCGGCGTCGCCGGCGACGGCCCGGTCCAGGCGTTCGCGGACGGCGGTCAGTTCGGCGCGCAGACCGGCGTGCAGCTTGCCGAGCTGCTCGGCGATCATCCGACTGCGCTGCGGATCCGCCGACAGGTCGAGCACGTTGAGCGCGACCACGGGGATGGTGCGGGTGGTCTGCCTCTCGTACTCGCGGAACGACGGGTCGATCTCGCACTGCCGCTCCCACCAGCGGTCGCGCTCCTCGCCCTCCAGGACGACCGCCTGGGCGCCGACGGGCTCGACGCGCCCCTCGTCGGTGCCGATCTCGATGGTCACCTGGGGGGCGGCGACCAGGTTGTGGTACCAGTCGGGGTGCTCGTCCGAGCCCGCGTTGGAGGCGAACACGAGATGGCGGTCCCCGTCCCGGAGGTGGATGACCGGATTGGTGTGGGGCTTGCCGGTCTTCCTGCCGGCGGTGGTCAACAGCAGGAGGGGGGCGCCCTCGAAGCGCCCCCCCACCTTGCCGTTGTTCTCCCGGAACTCCTTGATGACCCGTTCGTTCCAACCCACGGGAGTCCTCCCAACAGTGTTTGCTTTGAAAGCAAAGCTAGTGAGGGCTCTCGACGATGTCAACCGCGCGCGCCCTCAGGACGGCGCCGGCCCCCCAGATCCGGTTCTCGGGCAGGCTCCGTTCGTCGACGAAGGACTGGGGCCGCGACCCCGGGTCCCGCGGCGCGAGGTAGAAGTCCGGCGCGGCGTCCAGCCGCACCAGCCCCCCGCCGTCCGGCCCGGCCCCGTCCAGGAGGGTGAACAGGCCCAATCCGCAGGCGAGCCGGCGCAGCCGTACCCGCTCCTCGGCACCTCCGTGGTCGAGCAGCATGTCCGCGCGGCCGAACGCCCGCAGCCCGAGCCGATCGGTGGTCAGCACCGTCCGGCCGTCGAGCACCCAGCTCACCCGCCCGCCCCCCTCATCGACGCGGATCCGGCAGGCGTGCCACCGGTCCGCCGTCCGGTCCGCGACCGGGACCGCGTAGCCGAACGACGCGTAGCGGCGGCCCGGCGCGGGCGGACGCTCGTAGAGCGCGTACACGACGGAGTCGGTGAGGGCGAATCCGAACACCAGGTGGGCCTCGAGATCGACCATCACCATGGACACCATCCCGAGCCGCGGGTCCGCCCGCGGATCGGCGACGGCCGCGCCGAACGGGTGACGCTCGACGCCGTGGCGCTCCCCCGACAGGGTCACCGTGCAGGTGAGCGCTCCGGTGGCCGGGACGTCGAAACCCGGTGCGCCGCCATCGGCCGCGTGCCGGGTCAGCGCCACCCACTTCATGTGGTCGTTCCACCCGCCCTCGGGAGCGCCCTGGCCGTACGTCACGGCGAACGCGGGCCGACCCGTCGCCGGGTCCGTCCCCGTGGGCGTCACGGTCAGCCCCTCGGACGAGCACCGCACGATCCCGTCGCCGTGCTCCAGACCTCCGCGCGGCCGGAGCCGCCACCGGGCGGCGGTGTCGAGGCCGTCCCGGAAGTCGTCGTGGAAGAGGGTTCGGACGGCCGGCCGAGCCGTCCGTCCCACCCGGCCGCCGTGGGTCATGCGCCCTCCTCGGTCGTTCCGTCGGCACCGGCCCCATCCTGCGGAACCCGGCACGAGTCCGGCTCGAATCCCGCTCCGCCCTCGATCGAGAAGGCCCGGCGGCCGGGAGGAGCCCCCGGCCGCCGGGCCGGTGCTCAGGCGCCGATGCGGAGGGGCTCCACGTCCGGGTTGCCGGTCAGCATGGCCTGGTGGAGCCGCTGGAGCCGGAGGGAGGGTTCGATGCCCAGCTCCTCGACCAGGGTCTCCCGCAGGGTCCGGAACGCCTCCAGCGCCCGCCAGACGTGTCCGGACCGGTAGAGGGCCAGCATCAACTGGGCGCAGAAGTTCTCGTTCATCGGATGGCCGGCGGCGAGCATCCGCAGCTCGGGCAGCAGGTGGCGGTGGCGTCCCAGCATCAGGTCGGCCTCGATCCGCCGCTCCAGCGTGCGCATCCTGGCCTCCTCCATGCCGAGCAGCTCCAGTTCGAGCACTCGGCCGACGGGCACGTTGCCCAGGGCGGGACCGCTCCAGATCCCGAGCGCGGAGGCCAGGATCTCGGCCGCTCCCGCGGCGTCGCCCCGTTCCAGCGCCGCCGCGCCGCGCGCCGCGCGCTCGTCGAACTCCGCCAGGTCGAGGCGCCCGCCCCGGAGATCGAGACGGTAGCCGCCGAAGTGCGTGGAAAGGGACTCCGTCCGCGGCCGGTCCGGCAGCGCCTTCGCGATCTCTCGGCGCAAATGGAGGATGTAGGTCTGCAGGGTCGTCGCGGCACTGCGCGGCGTCTCATCGCCCCAGAGTTCCTCCAGCATGGTGGGGGTGAAGACCACCTGTCCCATGCGGAGGGTCAACAGGGCCAACAGTTGGCGAGGTTTACCGGCACTGGGCACGATCGATCGGCCGTTGGCGTTGATCGTCAGCGGTCCGAGTACTTTGATCTCCATCGTGTGACTCCAGGTGTCCGACGTCGGGAACCTTTTGACGCTTCGTCAATGACAGCGGTCAGAGACTCTCGCATCGTGACACCGGCCCTCGGGGCTTCCCAGAGTGATTGTCACGTTCGCCGGTAGGAATTTCTCCTATGCCGGCCCCGGCGCGGGGACGTCGGCCGGGACCGCGTGCGCGACGGCCCGCCGGTGCCACACCAGGCCGCCGTCCGCGTCATCGACGATCGTGACGTCGTCGACCAGCGCGACCAGGATCGTGTGGTCGCCGCCGTCCCGCAGTTCCCGGGGGCTGCAGATGAGCCGCACCGGCACGTCGACCAGTTCCGGCACGCGCCCGTGCGCCAGGCGCATCCCCCGGAAGCGGTCCTCCCGGGCGGCGAACCGCCCGGCGACGGCCTCCTGGCCGGGCCCCAGGATGTGCAGGCACAGCGCCTCGGCCTTGGTGACGATGTCATGGCTCCGGCCGCCGCGGTCCAGGCAGACCAGCACGAGCGGCGGGTTCAGGGACAGCGCACCCACCGCGCTGACCGTCAGCCCCTGTTCCCGGCCTTCGGAGTCATAGCAGGTGAGCACCGTGAGCGGGGCCGCGAGACGGGCCATCGCGTTCCGGAAGGTCGCGGCGTCGATCCCCGGCCGCCGGTCACGGGAGCTCCGGACCGCCGGCCGCACCGGCACCGGCACGGGCGTCCCGCCACCCGACGGCGGCGGCCCCGGGCGGAGCCAGCGGCCGGTCGCGGAGCCGAACGTCCGCGTCGCGCCGTCCCACACGACGTCCCCGCCCCGGATCGTGGTGAGCACCCGGCCCGCCATCGTCCGCCCCTCGTACGCCGACCAGCCGGAACCCGCGTGCACGTCCCCGGCGGAGAACGTCCACGGCGCCTCCGGGTCGAACACGACGAGGTCCGCGTCGGCGCCCGCCTCGAGCCTGCCCTTGCCGGGGAGGCGGAACAGGTCGGCGGGCCGGACCGCGAGGTGATCGACGAGCCGCAGCACGGCGGTGTCGGTGTCCTCATCCGGCCAGCGGCGGCGCATCTCCGTCCACACCGTCGTGGCCAGCTCCTGGACGCCGGGGATCCCCGGCGGCGTCTCCCGTGCCGCGCGCGACGGCGGCATCGTGGCGTGGTCGCTGCTCAGGCACGCGACCTCACCCGCGCGCAGGGCCGCCCACAGCCGGTCCCGGTCCGTCCCGTCGCGCCCCCGCGTCCCGGCCTCGTCGAGCGACAGGCGGTGGCCGGTCAGCTCGCACGTCACCGGCAGTCCGGCGGCCTGCGCCACCGCGACCAGGTCGGTCTCCCGCGGCCCCGACAGCCGCAACAGATGCGTCCGCGTGCCGTACCGCCGGACCAGCCCGATCACGAGGGCCGCGAACCCGCCGTCCGACCGCGCGCCGTCCTCGGTGTGCAGGACGAGCGGGAGGTCGCCCGCCGCGGCGGCGGCGAAGATCCGTTCCAGGGCCTCCGGATCCCGCACCACGGTGGACGCGGCGCGGCGGCCCGCCAGGCGCACCCGCACCTCGGCGCCGGCGGCGACACCCGGGACCGGGCGGGCGAGCAGCTCGGGACGCCGCGGGTCGGCCTCCAGGTGGAACGCGTAGTCGACCAGCGAGCAGCCCGCCACCAGGGCGGCCTCGGCGCGGACCGCGTCCGGATCGAGCAGCGGGGGCGCCGTGTGCGGCATCTCGATGACGGTGGTCACCCCGCCCGCGACGGCGGCGCGGCTGCCGTGGCCCCAGCCCTCCGCGCGCCGCCGCCCCGGGCCGCGGAAGTGGACGTGCGTGTCGATCAGGCCGGGCAGGACGTATCCGTCCCCGGCGTCGAGGCGCGGCACGCCCGCGGGCGCGTCCTCGACGTCGGTCACGGCGATGACCCGACCGCCCGCGACCACGGCCGCGCCCGGGCGGACCCGCTCCGGTGTGACCAGGCGACCGATCACCACGAGGTCGGCCCGCCCGCCCGGCGTCAGAGCCTCCATCACACCTCCACCACGGGCCCGCGGCGGACCCTCTCAGGTTCGGCGGCATTTCCCTTCGCCGCCGAGGTCGAACGTTCCGGGCGGCCCTTGAGATGGCCACAAGAACCGGTCGAACCCGACTACAGCAACGCCGTTCGAAGGCGGCTCCAAGGGCGTTCGAGGCTATTTCGAGAGGGGTCCGGAACGCTCGCCGCATGGTCGTGACACAGCCGCGCATAGAGGAATTGGCGGACGGCGTCTTCGCGTACATCCAGCCCGACGGCGGTTGGTGCCTGAGCAACGCGGGCGTGCTCGTCTCCAGGGGCGCGACGGCCCTCGTGGACACCGCCGCGACGGTGGCGCGGACCCTGGCGCTGCGGGACGCGGTGCGCACCGTGGCGGCGGCTCCGCCCCGGCTGGTGGTCAACACCCACTCGCACGGGGATCACACGTTCGGCAACTTCCTGTTCGCGCCCGAGGCGGTGATCGTCTCCCATGCGCGGGCGCGCGTCGAGCTGGTCGCCGTCGGCCTGCACCTGACCGGGCTGTGGCCCGAGGTGGAGTGGGGCGAGATCACCCTCGCCCCGCCCTCGGTGACGTTCGACGAGAGGCTCACCCTGCACGTCGGCGACAAGCGGGTCGAGCTGCTGCACACCGGTCCGGCGCACACCACCGGCGATGTCGTGGTCTGGCTACCGGAGGAACGGGTGCTGTTCGCCGGCGACCTCGTCATGGCGGGGGCGACGCCGTTCTGCATGATGGGCTCGATCACGGGCTCGCTCCGGACGGTGGAACGGCTGCGCGCGCTCGGCCCCCGGATCGTCGTGCCGGGGCACGGCCCGGTGGGCGGCCCGGAACTCCTGACGGACACCGAGGGGTACCTGCGCCGAGTGCGGGCGATCGCCCGTGCGGGGATCGCCGCCGGTTCGAGCCCCCTCCAGGCGGCCCGTGAGGCCGACCTGGGCACGTACGGCGCGCTGCTGGACTCCGAACGGCTGGTGCCGAACCTGCATCGCGCCTACGCGGAGGAGCGGGGCGCCGCCCCGGGCGCGCCACTGGACGTCGAGACGCTGTTCGGGGAGATGGTCGAACACCACGGCGGGCTCCCCGCCTGCCACGCGTGACCTGGAACCTACGGTACGGAGGGGCGTTGATGAGCCTGGTCGACGAGCGGGGGACGACACCGGGTCGTGGCCTCCGGGAACGGGCGCGGGAACTGGCCGCCCTACAGGAACGGGTGCGCGGCGGCCCCGGCGAGCGGGCGACCGCCGCGCAGAAGGCCAGGGGGAAGCTCACCGTACGGGAGCGTCTCGACCTGCTCTTCGATCCCGGGTCGTTCATGGAGGTGGAGGGACTGCGGCGGCATCGGGCCTCCGGCTTCGGGCTGGAGGACAACCGGCCGTACACCGATGGCGTGGTGACGGGCTGGGGCCTGGTCCACGGGCGGACGGTCTTCGCCTACGCCCACGACTTCCGCATCTTCGGAGGCTCGCTCGGCGAGGCCCACGCCGCGAAGATCCACAAGCTGATGGACCTGGCGGAGGCGGCCGGCGCACCGATCGTGGGCCTGTGCGACGGCGCGGGCGCCCGCATCCAGGAGGGTGTCACCGCGCTGGCCGGATACGGCGGGATCTTCCAGCGGAACGTCCGGGTCTCCGGCGTCATCCCCCAGATCAGCGTGATCCTGGGGCCCTGCGCCGGGGGCGCCGCCTACTCGCCCGCCCTCACCGACTTCACGTTCATGGTGGCGGACATGGCCCGGATGTACGTCACCGGGCCGGACGTGGTGGCGGCCGTCACCGGGGAGAGCGTCACCCATGAGGCGCTCGGCGGGGCGAAGGTGCACGCCGAGTTGTCCGGGGTGGCGAGCTTCACCCACGACGACGAGGAGTCGTGCCTGGAGGACGTCCGGTATCTGCTGTCGATGCTGCCCGCCAACAACCGCCAGACGCCGCCGGCCACCGACTCCGCCGACCCCGAGCACCGGCGGGTGGACCGGCTGTTGGACCTGGTGCCGCCGGATCCGCGCGGCTCGTACGACATCCGGGAGGTGATCGAGGAGATCGTCGACGACGGCGAGTACCTGGAGGTGCACGCCGAATGGGCCGGAAACATCGTCTGCGCCCTGACCCGTCTCGGCGGGCACGTCACCGGGATCGTCGCCAACCAGCCGCTGGCGATGGCGGGCGTGCTGGACATCGACGCCAGCGAGAAGGCCGCCCGGTTCGTCCAGATGTGCGATGCCTTCAACATCCCCCTGGTCACGTTGGTCGACGTCCCCGGGTTCCTGCCCGGCGTCGCCCAGGAGCACGGCGGCGTCATCCGCCACGGGGCCAAGCTCCTCTACGCGTACTGCAACGCGACCGTGCCCCGGGTGCAGGTCATCCTGCGCAAGGCGTACGGCGGCGCCTACATCGTCATGGACTCCCGGTCGATCGGCACCGACCTGTCGCTGGCCTGGCCCACCAACGAGATCGCGGTGATGGGCGCCGAGGGGGCGGCCAACGTCATCTTCCGTCGCGACATCGCCGCCGCCGACGACCCGGAACGGGTCCGCCGCGAACGCATCCGGCAGTACCGCGAGGATCTGATGGGCCCCTACCACGCCGCCGAGCGCGGCCTCGTCGACGACGTCATCGATCCGGCGGAGACGCGCCTGCGGCTCATCGCGGCGCTGCGGATGCTGCGCTCCAAGCACGCCGCCCTGCCCAGCCGCAAGCACGGCAACCAGCCCCAATGAACCCCTCGCCCATCGAGATCGTGCGCGGCGCGCCCGACGAGACCGAACTCGCCGCGCTCGTCACCGTGCTGATGGCCGTGGCCCGCGCACGGGCCGGAGGGTCGCCGCCGAGCCCGCCGCGGAGTCCGCCGCCGTGGACCTCGTCCGGGGCCGCCCACCGGCCGGCGGGCGGGTGGGCCGGTCGGCCCCATCCGGCGTGGCGAACGGTCCTGTGAGGGACCCGCGGTCGGTTTGCGCGGACGACCGGCGGGGTAGATGCGAGGGGCCGCGAAGGCGGATCCCGGTACGACGTCGCGACACCGATGAGACCTGGAGGCGTTCCACCGTGTCGGTCGAGTTGAACCACACCATCGTCCAGTCCCCCGACAAGCGGGAGTCCGCCGAGTTCCTGGCGAACATCCTGGGTCTCGACGTCGGGGCCGAATGGGGGCCCTTCATCCCCGTGGTCATCGACAACGGCGTCACCCTCGACTTCGCCACCTTCCCCGCCGAGTCGATCACCACGCAGCACTACGCCTTCCTCATCTCCGAGGAGGAGTTCGACGCGGCGTTCCGGCGGCTCCGGGAGGCCGGGGTCGAGCACTACGCCGACCCCTTCTTCAAACGGCCGAACGAGATCACCCGGGCCGACGGCGGGCGCGGCCTGTACTTCCGGGACCCGGGCGGGCACGCCATGGAGATCATGACCCGCCCCTACGGCGACCGCTAGCCGCGCTCCCGGCGGTTTCGAGCCCGTCTCGAGGTCCGTGCGGGACGGTCGAGGGGTCCGAGCCGCCGAGCCGAAGGAGAGGCCCCGGTGACCGTCACGTCCGTCATGCCCGACGTCTATTCTCAAGTGCAGCATTTCTACGCGCACCAGATGCAGGCCCTCGACGACCGGCGTTTCGCCGAGTACGCCGCCACCTTCACCGAGGACTGCCTCTTCCAGCACTCGCCGACCGCCGAGCCCGCCCGGTCCCCGGCGGAGATCGTGGACGTGCTCGTCGAGTTCCACGAGCGGTTCGCCGACGACCCGGTCCAGCGCCGCCACTGGTTCAACCACGTCGCCCTGGAGTGGCGGCCCGACGGCGGCATCGGCTCGACCGCGTACGTCCTGGTGGTGACCACGCGGCCGGGCGGCAAGCCGGAGATCGCGCCGAGTTGCGTGATCCACGACGTGCTCGACCTCGTGGACGGCCGCCTCCGGAACCGTTCCCGCCGGGTCAGCCACGATCAGCTCCCCGGCGACGGGTGACCGTCCCTCCCGACCGGCGGGGGACCGCGTCTTTTTGGGGCGCGGTGCGGCGGAATCCAGTTGAATGAGGCTCCCGTTCGTCCCAGGGACCGGGTGTCGCGACCGTTCCCCGCCGGTCAAGGAGAAGGCACCGTGCTCGTGCTCACCCGCAAGTCAGGCGAAAAGATCATGCTCGGTGACGACATCGTGGTGCAGGTGCTGCAGGTCACCGGCGACTCGGTGCGGCTGGGGATCGAGGCGCCCCGGTCGCTGCACGTCTTCCGGGAGGAGGTCTGGGTGCGGCTCAACGGGCACGGCGCCCGGCGCCCGGACGACGCGCCCCCGGCGGACGGTCGCGGCTGACCGAGCGCCCGTCAGGCGAGATCCTCCTCGCGGTACTCGACGGACGGGGCCGTCGGGTCGGCGGCGCGGGCGCGGAGTTCGACACGGCGGATCTTGCCCGAGACGGTCTTCGGGAGGTCGGCGAACTCCACCCGGCGGACGCGCTTGTAGGGCGCGAGGCCGGCGCGGGCGTGCCGGAGGATGGCCGCCGCGGTCTCCTCGTTCGGCTCCCAACCGGGCGCGAGGGCCACGTACGCCTTCGGCACGGCGAGTCGCACCGGATCGGGGGCGGGGACGACCGCGGCCTCGGCCACGGCGTCGTGCTCGATGAGGACGCTCTCCAACTCGAACGGGGAGATCCGGTAGTCGGACGCCTTGAAGACGTCGTCGGCGCGGCCCACGTAGGTGAAATGGCCGTCCTCGTCCCGTGAGGCGATGTCGCCGGTGTGGTAGCGGCCGTCCCGCATCACCTCGGCGGTGCGTTCGGCGTCGCCGTGGTAGCCGACCATGAGGCCGAGGGGGCGACGGGACAGGTCGAGGCAGATCTCGCCCTCCGAGGCGGGCTCGCCGGTGAGCGGGTCGATGAGTTCGACGGCGTAGCCGGGGACGGGACGGCCCATGGAGCCCGGCTTGACGGTCTGCCCCGGCGTGTTGGCGATCTGCACGGTGGTCTCGGTCTGGCCGAAGCCGTCCCGGATCGTCACCCCCCAGGCCGCGCGGACCCGCTCGATGACCTCGGGGTTGAGCGGCTCGCCCGCGCCCACCACCTTGCGCGGCGGGGTGGCGAGTCGCGACAGGTCGGCCTGGATGAGCATCCGCCAGACCGTCGGCGGGGCGCAGAAGGACGTGACCCCGCAGCGTTCCATCGCGTCGAGGAGCCGGCCGGCGTCGAAGCGGGTGTGGTTGTGGACGAACACCGTCGCCTCGGCGTTCCAGGGGGCGAAGACGTTGCTCCAGGCGTGCTTGGCCCAGCCGGGCGAGGAGATGTTGAGGTGCACGTCGCCGGGTTCGAGCCCGATCCAGTACATGGTGGACAGGTGCCCGATCGGATAGGACGCGTGGGTGTGCTCGACCAGCTTGGGCTTGGCCGTGGTGCCCGAGGTGAAGTAGAGGAGCAGCGGGTCGGTGGCCTTCGTCGGCCCGTCGGGGACGAAGTCGGGGCGGGCGTGGTCGGCGTCGGTGTACGGGTGCCAGCCCACCGCCTCGCCGCCCACGACGACACGGGTGTAGTCGCCGGGGACGTCCGCGAACCCGTCGGTGTGCGAGGCGTCGGCGACCACGTGTCGGGCCCGCCCCCGGTCCACCCGGTCGCGCAGGTCGGCGGGGGTGAGCAGGGTCGTCGCGGGGATCACCACGGCGCCCAGCTTCATCGCGGCCAGCGTGATCTCCCACAGCTCCCGCCGGTTGCCGAGCATGAGGACGATCCGGTCGCCCCGGCGGACGCCGAGGTCCTCCCGCAGCCAGTTGGCGACGCGTGACGAACGCTCCGACACCTCGGCGAACGACCAGCGCCCCTCACGGCCGTCCTCCTCCACGATCCACAGGGCGGTGCGGTCGTTGCCGCGGGCGATCTCGTCGAACCAGTCCAGCGCCCAGTTGAACTCGTCCGGTGCGGGCCACCGGAAGTCGCGGTACGCGGTGGCGTGGTCCTCGCGGTGCTTCAGCAGGAAGTCGCGGGCGGCGCGGAACGTCTCCATGGTCTCCTCCGTGGTCACGGGCCGAGCAGTTCCACGGAACGCTCGCGCATCTCCACCTTACGGATCTTCCCCGTGACGGTCATGGGGAACTCGTCGACCAAATGGAGATGACGGGGGATCTTGTAATGCGCGAGCCTGCCGGAGCAGAATTCCCGGAGCGCGGAAACGGTCAGCTCGGCGGCCCCCTCGCGCAGTTTCACCCAGGCCATCAGCTCCTCGCCGTAAACGGTGTCGGGGACCCCGATCACCTGGGCGTCCACGATGTCGGGATGGGTGTAGAGGAATTCCTCGATCTCCCGGGGATAGATGTTCTCGCCGGCCCGGATGACCAGGTCCTTGATGCGGCCGGTGATGCTCACATGGCCGTCCTCGTCCATGACGGCCAGGTCCCCGGTGTGCATCCAGCGGGCGTCGTCGATGACCTCGGCCGTCTTCTCCGGCTGCGCCCAATAGCCCAGCATCACCGAATAGCCCCGGGTGCAGAACTCGCCGGGCGTCCCGCGCGGGACGGTGACCCCGGTGGCCGGGTCGACGATCTTGATCTCCAGGTGCGGGTGGACCCGGCCGACGGTCGACACCCGGCGCTCCAGGGAGTCGTCGGCGCGGGTCTGGGTGGACACCGGCGAGGTCTCCGTCATGCCGTAGCAGATGGTCACCTCGCGCATGCCCATCCGGTCGATGACCTGCTTCATCACCTCGACCGGGCAGGGCGAGCCCGCCATGATCCCGGTGCGCAGGGCGGTCAGGTCGGCGGACGCGAGGCCCGGGTCGTTCAGCAGGGCGATGAACATCGTGGGCACCCCGTACAGCGAGGTGCAGTGGTGCGCGGCGACCGCCTCGAGCGTGGCGGACGGGTCGAACGCCGGCGCGGGGATCACCATGCAGGCCCCGTGAGAGGTGGCGGCGAGGTTGCCCATCACCATTCCGAAGCAGTGGTAGAACGGCACGGGGATGCAGATCCGGTCCTCTTCGGTGTAGCCGCAGAGTTCGCCGACGAAGAAGCCGTTGTTCAGGATGTTGTGGTGCGAGAGCGTGGCGCCCTTGGGGAATCCGGTGGTGCCGGACGTGTACTGGATGTTGATCGGGTCGTCCATGCCGAGGGTGGCGGCGATCTCGTCCAGAACGGCGATGTCCGCGTCACGACCGTCCTCGATGAGGCGTTCCCATTCTCGGCTCCCGATGAGCAGGACGTCACGCAGGTCCGGGCATTGCGGCCGTACCTCCTCGATCATCGCGGCGTAGTCGGAGGTCTTGAACGCCGGCACGGCGACCAGGGTGCGAATGCCCGCCCGTGTCAGCACGTATTCGAGTTCGTGGACGCGATACGCGGGATTGATGGTGACGAGAACGGCCCCGAGTTTCGCGGTCGCGTACTGGGTGAACGTCCACTCCGCGCAGTTGGGGGCCCAGACGCCGACCCGGTCGCCCTTGCCGACCCCGGCGCGGTGGAGCCCCAGCGCGAGCGCGTTCACCTCGGCCGCCATCTCCGTGTACGTCCAGCGGCGTCCGGTCCGGTGCTCGATCAGCGCGTCGCGGTCGGGGTGCCGGCGGACGGTCCGATCGAAGTCGGCCCCGATGCTGTCCCCCAGCAGCGGGGTTCCGGACGTGCCCGACGCGTAGCTGACTGCGGTGGCCATGCGCGACGCCTCCCGAACGTGAGCCGAACCGTGGCGTGGGGCGAGACCGGCGCCGCGGGCGTCGCGGCCCCGCGTCGTCCCACCCTCGCTCCCGTCGCGACGATACCCCCGGGCTGTCCTTCGCGACCCTGACCGGCTATAGAGATATATCGGTGTTCATGAATGCCGCCGGTCGGCGGCGAGGAGGGGCGATGAGCGACAGGGCGACACGCGGACTGGTGGCCTTGCTGGCCGGCATGGGGACGGCGCATTTCCTGGCGCCACGGCAGTTCGACGCGCTGATCCCCCGGTGGCTGCCGGGTCGGGCCCGCACCTGGACCCATGGCAGCGGCGTCGCCGAGTTGGCGTGCGCCGCCGCGGTGGCCCATCCGCGCACCCGGCGGACCGGCGCGCTGGCCGCGGCGGGGCTGATCGTGGCCGTGTTCCCGGGGAACGTCAAGATGGCATGGGACTGGCGGAAGCGGTCGCTGCCGCTGCGCGCCGTCGCCTACGGCAGGCTCCCGATCCAGGGGCCGCTCTTCCTGTGGGCGCTGCGGGTCGCCCGTGCGGCGGGCACCGCCTCGGAGAAGCGGGCCTGAACGTCCCAGGTCGCCCGGAACGTTCTCGGTGATCTTTCTTCGGTGACGGCGGCCCGGCGTGAGACGCTGAACACAGCGGGAACGGGAGACTCGAAGGCGACCCGCGGCCGAGGGGAACCATGGAGACGGCGCAGCACCCAGCACAACCCGAGGGGCCGGCCGGCGGCGGCCCGCGACCGCGCACACCGGGCCCGCTGCCACCGCTCCGCGAGCGCCTGATGAGCGCCTACCTGCCCTTGGCCCGACTGTACGAGCTGCTGGAGGAGGCCGGCCCACCGGCGGGCTCCTCGGGGACGGTCTCCGCGCCGAGGCTGGAGGCCGTCCGCGCGCTGCTGGACGAACGCGTCGCCGGGAGCTGGGACGACCTGTCCCGGCTGCTGGTCGATCCCGCCGAGCTGGTCCGGCGCGCCCGGCCGTCCGGCGGGACGCCCGACGCCTCCGACCCGCGCACCCATTTCTATGAGGACTACCGGCTCGGTCTCGCCACGCCCGCGCCGCCGGATCCCGAGCCCGAGGACCTGCAGCCGGTCGAGTCCTCCCCCGACGAGATCGTTGCGGCCGCCGTGGGCACCCCGAACACCTGTCTGATCCAGGCGGAGGACGGGCCCGAACGGACGGCGGTGCTGGCCGAGATCGTTCGCCGGCTCGCCGCCGAGGGGAGGCGCGCGCTGCTGCTGTCGCCCACCCCGGCGACGGCCGAGGCCCTGCTGGAGGCGCTGCGCGCGTCGCCGGACGTCCGCGTCGTCCGGGGCGAGCCGTCCGAGGACCCCGACGAGCCCGACACGCTCGGCGAGCTGCGGCGGCTGCGCCGGGAGCTGTTGTGGCTCGAACAGTGGCCGCGCGACCTCGCCGCCCTGGACGACCTGCGCGGCCACGCCGAACGCCTCCGCGCCGAGCTGGCCGCGAACGAGCAACGGCTCGTCGAGGAGATCGAGGCCGCCGGGCACCGGATCGAGGACGCCGACCGACGGGCCGCCGAGGCCCGCCTGCGCCTGGAGCTCGCCGACGACGAGCGGCGGCGGACCGCCGACGAGGCCGCCCGCGCGCAGGAGTCCTGGCAGGACCTTCAGGGGACCGCGGACGCCGCCGCGCGGGACGCCGACGAACGCAACCGCGCCGCCGACGACGCCGGGGCCCGCCACGACGACCTGACCCGGCGCGTCGCCGGCTGTGAGCAGGAGCTGCAGGCCGCCCGGGATCGCGAGGCCGCCCTCGGCGACGAGCTCGCCCGCGCCACGGCCACCCTTCCGGAGGCCACCCGCGACACTGAGCAGCTCGCGGTGACCGCCGCCGACGCCACCGCCGAGGGCCACGCCAGCTACTACCGGCTGGCCGCCGCCGAATCGGCGCTGGCCGCCCAGCGCCGCACGATGAGCTGGGGCCAGCGCCTGCACGTGGCGCCCAACCCGGAGGCCGACGAGGCGCGCCAGATCCTCAAGGCCCGCAGACGCGAGGCCGACGAGGCCGCCGCGGCCGCCCAGCAGGCCGTGCACGCGCACCAGCAGGCCGAGTCACTGCGCGCGGGGCTGCACAAGTTCATCGTCGACGCCGAGCACGAGATGACCGCTCTCGCCGCCGCGCAACAGCGGCTCGGCGAGCAGTCGGCCGCCCTGTCCGCCGATCGCGACACCGCCCACGCCGAGTTCCGACGCCTGGCCCACGGGGCCGCCGAGGCCGTCGACCACGCCACCCAGACCGCCACCGCCGCCCGCCAGGCCGGTCAGGCCGCCGCCGAGGCCGAGTCCCTGGCCGCCGCCGCCCGCACCGCCGAGGAAGAGGCCGCCGCCGAGGTCGAGCACGCCGACACCGAGGCCGCCGCCGCCCGCGACCGCCTGGCCTCCCTGGAAGCCGAGCTGGAGCTCCACCGCACCGACCGCGCCACCCGCATCGCCGACATCAAGGCCGAGCTCCGGTCCTTCACCGATGCGGCGGAACGCTCCCGCCGCCACGTCCACGAGATCTGCGGCGCCGACCCCGCCGACTCCCCGCCGGACCTCCTGACCGGACACCGCGCCGACGCCATGGCCCGCATCGAGGATCTCTCCGCCGTCCTGGAGAACGCCGACCTCGTCCACGCCACCCCCCTCGGCTTCGGCCAGGGCCCCTACGCCCGCGGCGCCGTCTTCGACACCCTCATCGCCCTGGCCGCCGACCGCCTCCCCGACGCCGACCTCCTCATCGGCGCCACCCGCACCCACCGCTGGCTCCTCATAGCCGACGCCCACGGCACCCCCCCACCCTTCACGGAAACCCACCCCGACCACACCCCGGACTCCCTCCCCCCCACCCTCCAGACCACCGCCACAGACCACCACGCCCACACCACGTTCTCCCGCTGCCTCACCACCGCCCCCTCCCTCTGCCACATCCTCACCACCCCCCTCCCCCCCGACGACGCCACGCACCCGGTCGCCCCACCCCCCACGCCGACCCCCGCCGCCAACCCGGACGACGAGACCACCCCGCCGCCCGCCACCCCCCTCCAACACCCCGCAAGCCAAGCCCCCGACGCGACCGCCGCCGCCCCCTCCACGGAACCGAACACCAGCCCACCCCCAATCGCCGACGCAACGCGACCCCTCGCCCTGCCACCCACCGAACGAGCCCCCGACGCCCCCTCAACGGACGACGCAACACCACCCCTCGATCCGCCGTCCGAGGCCCCAGCCGACGAGCCGCATCCGAGCCCGGCCACCAGCACCCCCCACGCCACAAGGGCTTCCCTCGCCCCCACCCCCTCCGGCACACCCTCGGCGAACGACGCGCCCCACGGACCGGAGGACGCCACGCGGCCACTCGGCCTGGTGCCGGGGCCCACAGCCGACGAGCCACCGGCAAGCCCCAACACCCACACCACGGACGACACCACCGCCGCAACCGCCCCCGACACACCCCCGCCGGACGACACAACTCACGGGCCCGAGCACGCCACGCGGCCACTCGGCCTGGTGCCGGGGCCCACAGCCGACGAGCCACCGGCAAGCCCGAACACCCACACCACGGACGACACCACGGCTCCCTCCGCCCCCGACACGCCCTCGGGGCATGACGCCACCCACGGGCCCGAGGACGCCACGCGGCCCCTCGGCCTGACATCGGAGCCCGCAGCCGACGAGTCACCGGCGAGGTCGGAGGTCGGTAGCGGGGACGGCGCTGTGGTTGCCCGAGGCGTGAGGGCCGCCGACGTGCCCTTGGTGGACGGCGCGATGGGCGAGGGTGCCGAGCGGCCCATGAAGTTGGGGGCTGGGGAGGGTGTCGTTCGCTCCGATGAGGACGTGCGGGTGGCCGGGGCGGAGGGGGCGGGGGGCGAGGGCGTTCCGGAGGACGGTGAGGGAGGCCGGAGGTGAGGGCAGGGGGTTTGGGCTCGGGGGCGGGCGGTTCGGGCGGGGTTGACGCAGCCGGGTGACCACCGCTCGCGGCGGTCGGTGGCGGCACGGCGGTCGGGTGCGGAGACGCGGGATCGTACGAAGTTTCCGTATGTACGGAATATCTTCCGATCTTTGGGCATTACCTCTCTTGGGAGCGGCCGACGAACGGCCGTTCCGGACATGTCTCGGGAGGCACTCGATGAACCGCACCAGCATCCCCCGGCCAAGGGCCGGCGAAGGGCGCCGCCCCATCAGGACCACCTCGCTCCGTGCGCTGGCCGTGGCCGCGCACCTGGAACGCGGTCTCGGTCTCGAGGGACCGCCGGGCCGGGACCGTGCCGGCGACGAGGACGAGGCGCGTACGGCGGCCTGACCTCGGCGCGCACGCCCGGTGCGACGGCCGGGCATCCCGTGAACGTTCACGGGGTGCCCGGCCGTCGCACGTTCCGACCCGGGACGCCGGCGCCCGGCGAGGCAAATAGGCTGATGTCCTCCCAGTGTGATGCGTTCGTGCCTGATGTGACGAGAAGAGTGCAGCGTGACGGATAGGACGATGCCCGACGCCCACCCGCTGCGGCCGGGTGATCCGGCCCGGCTCGGTTCCTACGAGATTCTCGGCCGGTTGGGCGAGGGCGGCCAGGGCGCGGTGTTCCTCGGCCGTCCGGAGGGGCCGATGGGCCCGCCCGGCGGCCATGTCGCGATCAAGCTGCTGCACGCCGGGCTGACCGCGGACGTCGCGGCGCGCGGCCGTTTCGTCCGCGAGCTCGAGGTCGCCAAGCGCGTCGCCCGATTCTGCACCGCGCAGATCCTGGACGCGGACGTGGCGGGCGACCAGCCGTACATCGTCAGCGAGTACGTTCCGGGCAGTTCGCTGCACCGCACGGTGGTCGCCGAGGGGCCGCGGACCGGCGGGGCGCTGGAACGGCTGGCCATCAGCACGCTGACCGCCCTGACCGCCATCCATCAGGCGGGCATCGTCCACCGCGACTTCAAGCCGCACAACGTCATGCTCGGTCCGGACGGGCCGCGGGTGATCGACTTCGGGGTGGCCCGGGCGCTCGGCGCGGCCGGGGAGACGCAGAACGTCGGGACGCCCGCGTACATGTCGCCGGAGCACTTCAACGGCGACGCGGTCGGGCCGCCCGCCGACATGTTCGCCTGGGGCACCACGATGGTGTTCGCGGCGAACGGGCGGCCCGCGTTCGGGAACGACGAGATGGGCGCGGTGATGCACCGTATCCTCACCGGGGAGCCCGATCTCGGGGATCTTCCGGAGCCGCTGCGGAGCGTGGTCGTCGCCTGCCTGGCCAAGGACCCGGCCCTGCGGCCGACGGCCCGACAGGCCCAGGAGCGCCTCGTCGGATCCGATCCGGCTCCCGTGTCGCAGCCCCTGCCGCCTCCCCCGCCGTTCGCCGGCGCGGGAGGCATCCCGATCGCCCCACCCGCCGCGGCGCTCCCCCAGCCCGCGCCGTACGACCGGCCGGCCGGCGACGACACCCGGATGGGCCCGGGCCCGCGCGGCAACGCTCCGGCCGGTACGCCCGCCGCGTACGGGTCGCCGAGTTCGACCGGCCCCACGGGCCCCGTGGGGCCGCCTCCCGGGCCCGTCAAGGGCGGGCGGCTGGTGCCCGCCGTGGCCGCGGCCACGGTGGCGGCGCTGGTGGTCGGCGTCTCCGTATGGGCCATGACCCGTACGGGTGACGGCGACGCGGCGGAGGCCGGCACCGACCAGGTGGCGGCGGGTCCGGGGCAGACCCCGACCGGTGTCCGGCGGCCGGGAGAGGGAGGCGCGCTCCCCGGTGGAGGCCGTTCGCCGGGCGCGACCCGCCCCGGGAAGCCCCCGAACACCGCCAAGCCCAAGAACGGCGGAAAGCCGAACGGCCAGAACCCCCGTACCGGCCGCCCCGACGGCGGAGGCGGCGGGGGCGGAGGCGGGACCGGCGACGGGGGCGGCGGATCCGGTGGAGGCGGCGGCAACGGAGGGGGAGGCGGAGGCGAGAGCAGGCCCGAGCCGCCGAACCCGTACAGCCCGCAGGAGGTGTGCAACTCCGGCGGCCACGGCGGCGGGTACTACGTGCAACGCTCGACGGCCTTCACCGGAGGCACCGTCTACCAGCTCTACAACAGCTCCGGCTACAACTGCGCCGTGACGATCAAGACCAAGGACGTGGGGAAGGCCACCAGCGTCTGGACGAAGATCGAGGCCCAGAACGGCGGCGCCGACGGCGACAGCGGCGCGTTCCAGTACTACGCGGGCCCGGTGTTCGCCTACGCCAAGGGCAAGTGCGTGCGCTACTCGGGCGGATCCTCGGCCGGCAGCGGCGGCGCCTCCTGGGGCAACTGCGGCTGACCGAGACCGGCCGAGGCCCGACATCGACGAACCGATGGACGCGAAAACCCCGCCGCGATCGCGGCGGGGCCATGGGTCGATGTCGGGGGGTGAGGGTCAGTTGGAGCCGATCAGATCGTCGAAGTCGCCGTCCTTGGCTCCGAGGATGAGCGCCTCGATCTCGGGTCGCGTGTAGATGAGCGCCGGACCGTCCGGGTGCCGGCTGTTGCGCATCGCCACACTTCCGCCGGGGAGTTCGGCCATCTCGACGCAGTTGCCCTGGGAGTTGCTGCGCCGCGACTTGTGCCACCTCGCTCCCTGGAGCTCATCTGCGGGCATTCCGTTGTAGGTCTCGAGCATCTATGTCTTCCTGAGAAGTTCGTCGAGAGTCTCGACGGTGCGCTCCGGAGTCTCACTGTCGACGCACAGGCGTTCCATCGCCTGCAGATAGCTGTCGACGTCGTCGCGCTTGTCCAGGTAAAGGGCACCGACGAGGTTCTCGACGTACACCACATCCGGCAGGTCCGGCTCGGGGAACCGCAGGATGGAGAAGGCCCCGCCCTCGGCGGCGTGGCCCCCGAAACGGAACGGCATCACCTGGATGGTGACGTTGGGCAGTTTGGACATCGCGATGAGATGTTCGAACTGGCCCCGCATCACATCGGGACCGCCGATCTCGCGCTTGAGCGCCGCCTCGTCCAGCACCGCCCACAGTCGGGGCGCGCCGGGCGCGGTCAGCCGCTGGGCGCGCTGCATGCGCACCGTGACGCGATCGGCGATCTCGTCCTCGGTGGCGGCCGCGTTGCCCTGCCGGATCACCGATCGGGCGTAGTCCTCCGACTGCAGCAGTCCCGGAACGAACTGGCACTCGTAGGTCCGGATCAGCGCGGCGGCCTCTTCCAGGCCGACATAGGCGTGGAACCACTTGGGCAGCACCTCGTTGTACCGCTGCCACCACCCCGGCGTCTTGGCGTCCCGCGCCAGTTGGAGCAGCGCCTCGCGTTCGGCCTCGTCGGTGACGTCGTACAGCGTGAGCAGGTCGGCCACGTCGCGCTCTTTGAAGCTGACCCGTCCCAGCTCCAAGCGGCTGATCTTGGACTCCGACGCGCGGATGACGTATCCGGCCTGTTGACGGCTCACGCCCTTGCTCTCGCGCAGGCGACGAAGCTGCGAGCCGAGCAGGATCCGACGCACCGTCGAACCGGCTCCCGGCGTCTCCGGAGTCACGCCCAACCTCCCGCTAGATGGCGGACAGCGCACTTAGTGTGCCACTCCCCTGCTGTCTTGGGTGGTCTCCTCCGATCTTGGAACGGGCCGCGGCCCGCACAATCCGAATGCACGTGCATTGGGCCTTGCATTCGCACGCTACGATGCGTAGGATAACGCACGGGACTTCCGAGCCATGGCTACACAACGAGATCACTCTGCGGGGTCTGGGGATGACGTCACGCCACACACGCGACGAGCCGCGGTGGGGTTGGGCTCCCGTCGTTGCGCCCGGGTACGACCGGGTCGGGACGGCAGGGCACAGCACCGCCTCCGCCCCCGTACCGGAGACCCGTGATCTCCCGCCGAACCTCGACGACGCGCTGCGTCTGCTGGTCGAAGGGGCCCACGGCACGGTCGGCTTCACCGTCCGGCCCGATCCGGAGGCCGTCACCGCCGCCCGGCACTTCGCCACGACGCAGCTCGGCGACTGGAACATGTCGGCCCTCTGCGACGACGTCGCCCTGGTGGTCACGGAGCTGGTCACCAACGCGCTGCGGCACAGCGTCCCGGCCCATCCCCACCTGATGCCCTCCGGCGCCTTCTACCCGGAGCCCCCCACCTATCCGCAGGTGGTCTCGCGTCCCGAGGCCCCGGCCTATCCGGAGGCCGCGTCCGAGGGGGTCATACGGCTTCGGCTGCTGCACCGCCGGGTCGAGCAGGCCGACTGGGTGCTGTGCGGCATCCTCGACGGCGGCCGGGAGGCCCCCCGGCGCAAGGAGCCCGACTACATCGCCGAGACGGGCCGCGGGCTGCACCTGGTGGACTCGTTCACCGACCGCTGGGGCTGGCGGGGGCTGCCCATGGGCAAGATCGTCTGGGCGCTGTTCCAGGGGGCCTAGACCTCCCGAGCATCGGCGTCGGTCGGGGAGAATCGAGACATGTGCCGAAGCATCAAGACGCTCCGCCCCCCGTTCCAGGACGAGACCACCGACGACGACATCCGCGCCGCGGCCCTGCAGTACGTGCGGAAGATCTCCGGGTTCCGGGCCCCGGCCGCCCACAACGCCGAGGCGTTCGACCGGGCCGTCGAGCAGATCGCGGCGGCCACCGGGGACCTTCTGGCCACCCTCCAGGTGCGGGGCCGTTCCGCGGGCTGACCACGGCCCCCCGCAGTCGGGTGAACCGGATAAGAGCGTGCGCTCTGGGTATGGACAAAGACCGCACCGGCCGAGGTCCGTACCCTCCCGGGCACGGCCCGGTCGCCCCGACAGCCGGAAAGCGCAGGTGTATCCGTGGACTTCGCGGTCGAACGACGCGTCGAGAAGGACGTCACGGTCGTCAAGGTGGACGGTGAGATCGACGTGTTCAGCAGCCCCCGGCTGCGCGAGATGATGCTCGAGGTCATCGACAAGGGCCCCAGCCACCTGGTGGTGGACCTGGGCGACGTCACCTTCCTGGACTCCACCGGCCTGGGCGTGCTGGTCGGCATCTACCACCGGCTGCGCGCCCGCAACGGCACCATGTCGTTCGTCGGCGCCAACGAGCGGGTGCGGCGGGTCTTCCACATCACCCAGCTCACCAAGATCTTCTCCCTGCACGACACCCTGGAGGAGGCGGTCGCCGCCGAGCAGGAGAGCGCCCGCGCCTCCTCCTCCTGACCCGACGGGGCCCCCGACACCCCCTGACCCCCGTGGTCCGTTCCGCGTCCCGTCCCCGCGCGTGACCGTCCGGGACGGGTACGGTGAGCTGAGATCAAGGAAACGCCGTGCCGCGGCCGGAACCGGTCGCGGCACGTCGACGGGACGGGAGCGCTTCGTGGCAGAACAGCCGCTGCATGAGCACACGCTCGGCAATGGGCTGCGCGTGGTGGTCTGTGAGGACCATGTCGTGCCGCTGGCCGCCGTGAACATCTGGTACGGGGTGGGTTCACGGCACGAGGTGTCCGGTGCGGGCGCGGCGAGCCGCACGGGACTGGCACACCTCTTCGAGCACCTGATGTTCCAGGGGTCGGCCAACGTGGCGGAGGGCGAGCACGCCGCCCTGTTGGAGAGCGCGGGGGCCACGTTCAACGCCAGCACGTCGTTCGAGCGCACCAACTACTACGAGACCGTTCCGGTCAGCCACCTGGACCTGGCGCTGTGGCTGGAGGCGGACCGGATGGGCACCCTGCCCGCCGCGCTCACCCAGGCCAACCTGGACAACCAGCGGGACGTGGTCAAGAACGAGCGCCGCCAGCGCTACGACAACCAGCCCTACGGCACCGCGTTCGAGAGGCTGTGCGCGCTGACGTTCCCGGCCGGGCACCCCTACGCGCACACCCCCATCGGCTCGATGGAGGACCTGGACGCCACCACCATCGACGACTGCGTGGCCTTCTTCCGCACCTGGTACGCCCCCGGCAACGCGGTGCTGTCCATCGTCGGCGACGTCGACCCGGAGGCCGCGATCGCGACGGTCGAGCGGTACTTCGGCGGCCTGCCCGCCGGCCCCGCCGCCCCCGCCGCCCGGCCCGGGGGGCTCGGTCCCCTCACCGGGGTCACGCTGGAGGAGGTGGACGAGGAGGTCCCCTCCCCCGCCTACTTCGCGATGCTGCCGCTGCCGTCCGACGGCGGCCGCGACATCGAGGCCGCCGAGCTGGCCGCCGAGATCCTCGGCGGCGGCTCCGGCTCCCGGCTGTACGACCGGATGGTGCGCCGCGACGAGATCGCCACCGAGGTGTGGACCGGGGTGACCCGGCTGGTCGGCGGTCCGTCGCTGGCCATCGTGGAGGCGATCGGCCCGGACACCGCCAAGATCGCCGAGGTGCTGGACGAGGAGCTGGCCGCGTTCGCCGCCGACGGCCCCACCGAGGACGAGACCGCGCGGGCCACCGCCCAGGCCGAGCGGGGCCTGCTGGAGCGCACCGAGACGGTGACGGGGCTGGCCAACTCGCTGTCGGCCAACGCGACCCAGTTCGACGACCCCGCCCGGGTGTTCACCGCCGCCGCGCGGGCCGCCGCGGTCACCGCCGCCGAGATCAAGGACGCGGCGGCGCACTGGCTGGCCCCCGGCGCCCGCACGGCTCTCAGCTACGGAGGCGCCAAGTGACCACGCAGATCCCCGACTTCCCGGCGCGTCCGGTGCCCGGCCCGATCCCGCCGTGGGCGTTCCCCACCGGTGTGGAGGGCCGGATCGAGGGCGGTCCCGCCACCCTGCGCTGCGACCTTCCGGGGCGGCGGCTGGCGGCCGTCCGGCTGGTGCTGAACGCGGGGGCGGGCCGTGAGCCCGGCGGGCTGGACGGCGTCGCCACGCTGGCGGCGCGGACGCTGTTGGAGGGCACCGAGCCCGGCGGCGGCACCGCGTTGACCGCCGCGTTCGAGCGGCTGGGCGCGAGCATGCACGCCTCCGCCGACCTGACGGCGCTGCGGATCGCGCTGGACGCCCCGGTCACCCGGCTGGGCGCGGCGCTGGAGCTGCTGGCCGAGGTGGTCCGCGCCCCCGCGCTGGCCGACGCCGACGTTCGGCGACTGGTCCGCGAGCGGCTGGAGGAGATCGCGCAGGAGGACGCCGACCCGGGTTCCCGGGCGATGCGCGAGTTGCGGGCGAGGCTGTTCCCCGAGGGCACCCGGCCGGCGCGGCCGACCGGCGGCTCCCCCGCCTCGGTGGAGGGGCTCACGGGCGCCGACGTCCGCGGGTTCTTCGGCGCGGCCGTGCCCGCCGAGGCCACCGCGGTGATCGCCGGCGACCTGTCCGGCGTCGACACCGAGGCGGCGCTGGCGCGGGCGTTCGACGGCTGGAAGGCCACCGCGGAGCCGCTGCCGGACGCCGACACCGCGCTGCCCACCCCGGGTCCCCGACTCGTGATCGTCGATCGGCCGGGCTCCGTCCAGAGCTACCTGACGATCGGCCACGGGGTCCCCGGGCGCGGGCACGCCGACTGGGCGTCGCTGGCCGTCGCCTGCCACGTGCTGGGCGGCGGGCTGACCTCCCGGCTGAACGCGCTGCTGCGCGAGGAGAAGGGCTACACGTACGGGATGCGGGCGGGCCTGCTCCGGATGCGCCACTGCGGGGTGTTCGTGGCGCAGGGCGCCGTGCACACCGAGGTGACGGCCGACGCGGTCGGCGACGCGTTGGGGGCGCTGCGCAGCGTCCTGGACGGGGTCGGCGACGGCGAGTGCCGGGCCTCGGTGAGCGCCCTGGCCGACCGCGCCCCCACCGAGTACGAGACGTCCCGGTCGGTGGCCGCCGAGCTGGCCGACGCGGCGGCGGCCGGGCTGGGCGCCGGCTACCCGCGCCGTTACCTCGACGAGCTGCGCGCGGTGACCCCGGACGGCGTCGTCCGCGCGTATGCCGAACACGTCTCGCAGGACGCGCTGACCGTGGTGACCGTGGGCGACGCCGCCAAGATCCGCGGCCCGCTGGAGGAGCTCGGCTGGGCCGGGGTGACGGTGGCCGAAGGCTGACGCGGCCGCAAAGATCGGGTCGGGACACGCCCGATCACCGCGGTTCGACGGGGGCCGGTGGTTAAGGTCGTGTCGCAGCCTTGCCCCGAGGAGCGGTATGACCTGGATCCTGATCCTGCTCTGCCTGGCCATCGCCGGGCGGGAGCTCTACATGGCCTACGACCGCAGGCTCCCGCGGGCCCAGGCGGAGATCCAGGAGCTGCGCGCCCAGGTGGCCGAGCTGGGCCGGCGCCTGGAGGAGGGCGGGGGCGCCTCGGCGACCCCGCGCCCGCCCGTTCCCGAGGAGTCCGTCCCCGGGCCGCCCGCGCCGAGGCCACCGGCCGACGGTGACGTGCGGGTGGCCGGGCCGCTGACGCGCAAGACGCCCACCGGCCCGGCCGACCTGTCGGGGCCGACCCGAGCGCCCGACCCGACCAGCCCCCTCGGGCCGACCGACCTGATCGAGTCGCCGGAGCAGACCAGGCCGGCGGCCAAGGCGACCGCGGCGGCGGCCGTGTCGGCGGCGCTGATCCGGCGGCTGGAGCGCGAGCTGGGCGAGACGGTGGCGCGGCTGGCCGCCCTGGAGCATCAGGTGCGGGTGGCCCGTGACGCCGAGGGGGCCCGCGCGATGTCGCTGGACGCCCTGGAGCAGACGGTCGGCACCCTCTACCGGGAGCTGATCGACCGCCTGGAGGGCGAAGGGGCGGTGCGGGGCCTGCTGTTCGCCGACGACACGTTCCTGGAGCCGATGCTCACCGCCGCCTACGAGCGCTGCGTCATCGACGCCGGTCTGCGGATGCGGGCCAGGGAGCCCGTTCCCGGCAATCCCTGGTGGACGGGCTACCTGCTGACCGGCGACGACCCGGAGGAGACGGCGCTGCGGCTGGTGGCCCGGGCGCGGTCGCTGCGCGACGCCGACGACCCCTCGGCGCTGTCCGCGCTGCTGACGGAGCTGGCCCGGCTGAACGGCGACGGGTGCGCGCGGATCGGCGCGTTCACCGCCGTGCGCGCACGGGACGCGCTCGTCTGCGGGATCCTCGCCGAGGAGCCCGGGGAGGCCGAGCCCGCCGAGTTGGCCGCCCGGCTGGACGGGCACGCGACCACCGTGCGTTGGGACGCCGAGCGCTTCCCCGCACCCGCGTAGCCGTCAGGGCCAGAGCATCCGGGCGGTGGCCTGGCCCGCCGGCGCGTCCTCCTCGATCACGAACCCCAGCGGGCACCAGGGCCGGCGCGCGACGTCCACCTGGACGACCAGGCCCAGACCCAGCGCCGGGTCCACGTAGGCCAGGTGCCGCAGCGCCCGCAGCTCCTCGCGGGTGGCCGCGCGCGAGTCGGGTCGGGCCGGGTCGTACAGCGCCGAGGTCACCGTCCGGCAGCCGTACCGCCACAGCGACGCGGCGTTGACCACCCGCGTCCCCGCCCTCCGCAGGTCGGCGACGATCACGACCCCCGCGTCGGGGCCGTCGGGCGGCAGGGAGGCGTCGGGCAGGGCGGAGGGTTCGTCGTCGGGCTGCACGGGCCCGCCGAAGGGCCGGTAGAGCGACTGCGGGTTCAGCGTGTCGATCACCAGCACGCCGTGGTGCCGCTGCCGGAACCCGGTGTCGCGGGAGCTCATGCCCAGCGCCGCCCACCCGGGCTCGGGGGGCCGGCCCGCGCTGAGCCCCCGGACGCCGACCCCCGCGAAGTGGACGCTCAGGTCCAGCGAGAGCCCGGAGTCGTCGGACCACACGGGATAGGGCACCCCGGGATCACCGCCGGGGGGCAGGAACGCCGCGCCGGCCATCTCCTCCGCCCGGCGGGACAGCGTGCCCGTGACGCCCTGCCCGGGGAACGCCCCGTCCGCGACCACCAGCAGGGCCTTCCAGGTGACACCCGCCGTGAAGGCCCGGATGAAGTCGCCCGGCAGGAGGGCGTTCTCGGGCCAGGGCTCCTCCTCCCGTGGCGTCGCCTCCGTGGGCTCGGTCGACAGCCCGTGCATCGGCGAGTACGCGCGGGGCTCCTCCGGGACGGGCTCGTCCAGCGGCTTGGCGTGCCGCCCGACCGAGATCGGGAGCACCTCGGGGCCGTCCGTCACGGGCGCCCACTCCTGTGACGGGTCCTGTGACGGCTCCTCGACATCCTCGGGAGGCAGGGGCTCGACGGGTCCTTCAGGGCCTGGACTGGGGGGGCCGCCCATGTTCATGGAGTCGATCGTCGGGCCACCGGCCGCCCTCCGCAAGCGGGTTCGGCCGACCGCCCCGACCGGATGTCCACAAACGGCAAACGTCACCCATCACTCATTGACACACATACGCCACAGATGGATGATCACCCCGCCCCCGTTCCGACCTCCACTGGAGGCGCGATGAAGCGCAGGCACTTCCGGAAACGACCCCCCAAGTCCCTCGTCGCCACGGTCTGCGCTGCGGCGCTCCTGACCGGAGTGCTGACCGCGGCGCCGGCCCAGGCGAGTCCCAAGCCCCCCGACGCGGCCTCACAGCGGGTCGACGTCTACACGGGCGACCTCACCCACCAGCAGTTCACCGCCCTGCGGGCGGCCGGCGTCGACCACGCCGAGGTCGCCGTCACCAAGGGCGCCCGCGGCAACGCCCGCGACGCCCGGATGCGCGTCGAGGTGACCATCACCGGCGTCCAGGCCCGCGAACTGGCCCGGCGCGGCGTCACGCTGTCGCTGAAGAGGATCGCGGGCAAGACCGCCTCGCAGCGCGCTTCGGCCCTGCAGGAAAAGGTGTTCCGGCCCTACAGCGGCGACGGGAACATCCATCAGGAACTGCTCAAGGTCGCCGCCGACCATCCCACGATCGCCAAGACGGTGGACATCGGCCGCAGCGTCCAGGGCAAGCCGATCACCGCCGTCCGGGTCAGCAAGAACGTCGGGAGGCTCAAGGACCGGCAGCGCCCCGCCGTCGTCTACCAGGCCACCCAGCACGCCCGCGAGTGGATCACCCCCGAGATGGTCCGCCGGCTGCTGCACCACTACGTGGACGGCTACGGCAAGGACGCCGAGCTGACGAGGATCATCGACACCACGGACCTGTGGTTCATCCCGGTGATCAACGTGGACGGCTACGACCACACCTTCACCGAGGGCAACCGGCTGTGGCGCAAGAACCTGCGCGACAACGACGGCGACGGCCAGATCACCGGCCAGGACGGCGTCGACCCGAACCGCAACTTCCCCTACAAGTGGGGCTATGACAACGAGGGCTCCTCGCCCTCGCGCACCAGCGAGGTCTACCGGGGCCCGTCGCCGGGCTCGGAGCCGGAGACCCAGGCCCAGATCAGGCTGTTCGACCGGATCCGGCCCAAGTACGCGATCAACTGGCACTCGGCCGCCCAGCTCCTGCTGTACGGGGTCGGCTGGCAGGCCCTCACCTCCAGCCCGGACGACGTGATCCACCAGGCGGTCCTGGGCGACATCGACAAGCCCGCGGTGCCCGGCTACATCCCGCAGCTCGGGGCGCAGCTCTACACGACCAACGGCGAGACCGACGGTCACATGGAGAAGACGTTCGGCACGCTGACGCACACGCCGGAGATGTCGACCTGCGAGACGGCCGCGAACGTCGACCCCGACGACGCGTGGGAGCCGGAGAACTGCGGCAGCGTGTTCGAGTTCCCCGACGACGAGAAGCTGATCAACGACGAGGTCACCAAGAACTACCGGTACGCCATCGACCTCGCCAAGTCCGCGCACCGGCCGGACGCCCCGTACTCCCCCGTCGGCCGCACCGTGCCGGACTTCGTCGTGGACGACTTCGGCACCTCCTACGGCTCGACCCAGGAGGCCGCCTCGGTGATCCGCCGGTCGCTGCGCGACAAGCGGCTGCACTACCGGATCAACGGCGGCCGGGTGCGCACCACCGAGGTCGTCGAGTGGAAGGGCGGCGAGCGCTTCGGCAAGGACGGCGCCCACTACTTCGCCGAGTACCGGGGCAGGGTGACCGGCCAGCGGCCCGGCGACAAGGTCGAGGCGTGGTTCTCCGGAGCCCGGCCGGGCGGACGCACCGTGTCCAGCGAGCACTTCGCGTACACCGTCCGCGACGACCGGGACGCCCGGGTGCTCGTGATCGCCGACGAGGACTACAAGGGCGTCAACCCGACCTACCCGGCCGGGACGAACACGCCCCGCTACGCGCAGCAGTACGTCGACGCGATCAAGGCCAACAAGATCAAGTCGGTGGTCTGGGACATCGACCGCGACGGCGTGCCGCACGACCTCGGCGTGCTGAAGCACTTCGACGCGGTGGTCTGGTACCTGGGCGACAACCGGCTGACCCAGGACGCCGCCGACGAGCCGGTGCAGTCGGTGGTCGGGCCGTTCCCCGACTCGCAGATCGCCGACCGCGCCAGGGACCTGGTGCTCAACGTCCGCTCGTACCTCAACGAGGGCGGCAAGCTGCTGCACACCGGCGAGACGAGCAGCTACTTCGGCCCGCTGCGCGGCGCGAACGGCGGCGGGATCTACTACGGCCTCAAGGGGCACCCCGAGCGGCCGTGCTTCCTGTCCAGCAGCTTCCGGGACGACTGCGAGATCCTGTCGGACGACTTCGTCCAGTACTACCTGGGCGCGTACGACCGGGCCGTGGTGGGCGCGCCGACCGCGTTCACCGGAGAGAACGGCGTCAACGCCGACCTGACCGGCACCGCCACCAACCCGCTGAACGAGGCCGGCGGCTTCCAGGTGACGAGCACCGTGCTGCCGTCCGACCGGTTCCCGCAGTTCCGGAGCCGGAAGGCGGGCGACTACACCGGCGCGGCCGGGCCGTACGAACCCGTCGAGGGTCAGTGGTACGTCGCGGGGACGCACCAGGACGCCCTCTACCGAAGGCTGACCCGCACGATCGACCTGACCTCGGTCACCGCCGCGCAGGCCCCCACCCTGCAGGCGCAGTTGTCCTTCAGCACCGAGACCGGGTACGACCACGTGATCGTCGAGGCCCGCACCGACGGCGGTGACGACTGGACGACGCTGCCCGACAAGAACGGTCTGACCTCGACCGACGCGCCGGCCGAGTGCGAGGCGGGCTTCCTGCTCGCCCAGCATCCGCAGTTGAGGCACTACCTCACCGGCGGCAACCCGTGCGGCACCACCGGCTCGACCGGGCGGTGGAACTCCTTCACCGGCGAGTCCGGCGGCTGGGTCCCGACGGCGTTCGACCTGTCGGCGTACGCGGGCAAGAAGGTCGAGGTGTCGATCGCCTACGTGAGCGACCCGTTCACCGGCGGCGCGGGGCTGTTCGTGGACGACACCAAGGTCACCACGACCGGCGGCGTGCTGGACTCCGAGGGCTTCGAGTCGGGTCTGGGCCCCTGGGCGATCAAGGGCGCGCCCGAGGGCAGCCCCGGCAACGAGGCCGAGTTCGTCCGCGCCGAGGCCGTGATCGACTCGGTGTCGGCGGTGGCGACCCGGGACACGGTGCTGCTCGGCTTCGGCATCGAGCAGGCCGGGACCCCGGCCGCGCGCGCCGCCCTCATCGGCGGCGCGCTCCGCCACCTGCTCGACTAGTCCCTCCGTAGGCACGAGAACGCGAAGGCCCCGGTCGGATCCACCGACCGGGGCCTTCGGCCCGTTCAGCCCCCGTACGGCCGGGGCGTCTCCTGCGCGGCCCGCAGCCGCAGCCGGATCACCGCCACGTACGCGGTGTGCAGGAGACCCGCGATCCACAGGGCGAGCAGCCAGACGGCCCCCACGAAGTTCCTCGGGTCCTCGGCGTCCTCGGGAGGGATGCTCGCGAGCAGCCACACCAGACCGACGGCCAAGGCCAGGTAGCCGAAGCCCATCATCACCCATGACACCCGCTGGTGACGTACCCCGACGTACATGAAGCCGACCCAGGTGAAGAACCCCAGCACCAGGCTCGGAAGCGCCCACACGGTGTGCAGGAGCTTCCAGGCGGTGCTGCGCTGCAGTCCGCCCGTCAGTCCGCCGCCGAGTGGCGCGCCCCCGTACGACGGCCGGGGCGGGGCCGGGACCCACGAGGTGTTCGGCGTCGGGTGCGGACCCGGCGGGGGGAAGAAGCCGGAGAGCCGGACCAGGACCCGCGAGTACAAGTGCATGGCGCTGGGCCTGGCCCCGCCCGTCTCCACGTCCGCCAAGGGGCCCGATGCCCGAACGAACATCAGCAGCCGCTCGTAGACCTCCCGGGCCCCGCCGGGACGCTGTTCTGGATGCTTGGCGAGGAGCTGCCGGATGAGCCAGTGCAGCTCCAATGGCACGTCGGGGCGCTGGAGCGGGGCCGGGGGCTCCTCCATGTGCCGGTAGCTCAGCACGTGCGGGGTCGCCCCCTCGAAGACCGGCTCGCCCGCCAGCAGCTCGTACAGCACGCAGCCCAGCGCGTACAGGTCGGTGCGCGGGGTGGCGCGTTCGCCGCGCAGTTGCTCGGGCGCCATGTACGCCGGGGTGCCGACGGGTTCGCCGGTCCTGGTGATGCGCTGGGCGCCCGTGGTGTCGAGGACGGTCGCGACGCCGAAGTCCAGCACCTTGACGGTGCCGTCGCGGGTCAGCATGACGTTCTGCGGCTTGACGTCGCGGTGGACGAGGCCCCGCTCGTGCGCGACCGCCAGCACCGCGGCCATCTGGGCCGCCATCGCCGCCGCCCACCCGACCGGCAGCGGCCCCTGTTCGGCGATCAGGTCGGCGAGCGTGTAGCCCTCGATCAGCTCCATGACCAGGAACAGGCCGCCGTCGTAGGTCCCGGCGTCGTGCACCGCCGGGATCCCGGGATGCTGGAGCCCGGCGGTCACCGACGCCTCCCTGGCGAACCGGCGGACCAGCTCGGACGGGTCGCTGCGAGCGGCGATCTGCTCGTTGGTGACCAACTTGATCGCGACCCGGCGGCCGAGCTTGCGGTCGGTGCCCTCCCAGACCTGCCCCATGCCGCCGCGGCCGAGAGGCGTGGCCAGCTCGTACCGGCCCGCGAGAACCTCACCCACCTGCAACCCCCACCACGGATACCGCCCCGTCGGCGGACGGACGTCATTGTGACGGACGCACCGGCCGGACGGCTCCGCTTTGTCCGCTTCCGGCGATCAAGAAGCGGTCAGGCGGGGCCGAGGCCGCCCTCGGCGACACCGTCGGCCAGCAGTTGGGCCAGCTCCCCGCCGAGCGCGAGGCCGCCCCGCAGCGTCGACTCCAGCTCCGCCATCTGCCGGAACAGCGCGCCCAGCCTGCGCTGCTCGTCCAGCGGCAGCCGGGGCACCAGGGCCCGGCGGACGTCGGTGCGGCTGCCGGTGGAGACCGCGGTGGAGTGGCGGACGTTGGCGGAGCTGCGCAGGATCCCCGCCAGGTAGTGCGGGTCGAGGACGTCCGGATCGACCCGGACCAGCACCAGGTGGGGTCCGAGCACCGCCCCGGCCCGGTCGATGACCCGGGCGGCGAAGCGGCGGGCGGCGGCGGTCACGACGATGTCGCCCGCCTCGGTGACCACCTGGCGGTCCCCCGGCGCCTCGGCGACCCGGCCGGAGGGCTCCCGGTCCTCGATCACGTCCTCGCCGGTGAGCAGGGGGATCTCCCCGATGGCGGCGGGCGTGCCGGGCTCGCGCCGCAGCGGCGCCTGCTGAACGGTCAGCGCCCCGGCGCGGGCCAGCTCACCGAGCGGTACGACGGGGACCTCCGGCGGACGCTCGGCGGGCCGGACCTCGGGGGTGAGGGCGTCCAGCCGGGCGATCACGGCGGCGAGCCGGTCGCGAGTGGCGGCGAACCGTTCGGGGGTGCGCCCCGCGCCGGCGGCGGGCAGGTGCCGGCCGGGGGTGACGTCGACCTCCTCGTCGAGGAGGTCGATCACCGGGATGGCCCGGCACACGCCCGGCACGTCCAGGTCGGGAGCCCGGGGGAAGTCGCGCCAGGCCGTCACGATCTCCTCGTGGCCGGCCCCCTCGACCATCAGCACCCCGCCCTGCGGCGGCTCCCCGCCGGGCCGGCGCAGCAGCCACAGGTGGTGGGACGGCGACAGCGCGACCACCGCCCGGAGCGCGCCCCGGCGCAGCAGTTGCGCGCGGATGCGGCGGCCGGAGCGGCGGCCGGCGGCGGCGGGCGGCATGACGATCACGGCGAGCCCGCCGGGCCGCAGGTGCGCCAGCGCGTGCTGCACCCAGGCCAGCTCGGGCTCCATGCGCGGCGGCAGCCCGTACTCCCAGCGCAGGTCCGCGGTCAGCTCCTCGTAGCCCCAGTGCCGTTCGTTGAACGGGGGGTCGCACAGCACGGCGTCGGCGGCGGCGTCGCGGAAGGCGTCGCGGCGCAGCGAGTCGCCCGGCAGGATCCGGGCGCCGGGTGTCCGCAGGGCCAGCCGGATCCCGGCCAGTCGGGCCGAGACCTCGTCCACCTC
Source organism: Thermomonospora umbrina (assembly GCF_003386555.1). Classification (GTDB taxonomy): domain Bacteria; phylum Actinomycetota; class Actinomycetes; order Streptosporangiales; family Streptosporangiaceae; genus Thermomonospora; species Thermomonospora umbrina. The sequence goes on from NZ_QTTT01000001.1 coordinate 1,950,351, forward strand.
CTGCCCGAGCAGCAGGCCGGGGCCGCGCCGCTCCAGCGCGTGGACGAGGAGCGTGCCGGTGCCGCACGACGGGTCGAGGACGGATTCGACCCGCTCGTCGAGCAGGTCGGCCATCACGTCGGCGATCGGCGCGGGGGTGGGCCCGACGCGGCGGGGCTGGGCCTCCAGGTAGCGGCCGAGGAGCAGCTCGAACGCCTCGACGCGCCCCCGTTCGGCGGCCAGTTCGGCGACCGCGCCGAAGGCGGCGCCGTCGGACTCCCGGCGCGGACGTCGAGGGCCTCGGGGGGCGCGGGTGTCGGACGGGCGGGTGTCGGACAGCAGGTGGCCGCCGGCCTCCGCGAGCGCCGCGCCCAGCATCGGCTCGTCGGCGCGGGCGCGGACCTGCTGCCAGGCCCGCTCCTCGAGCGGGACCTCGACCAGCTTGCCCTGGCCGCGCAGCCAGGCCTCCACCTCGGTCAGCGCGAACAGCGGGCTGGTGGCCGTGCCGCCGACCGGCTGCGGGAAGTCGGGGTGACGCCGCCGCCAGTTGCTGACCGCCGCGCGGCCGACTCCGGCCAGTCGGGCGATGTCCGCCGCGGTCACGGTGTCCGTCACGTGCGCCTCCTCCCTGTTGCCGGAACGCTACCCCGGCACGTCGTTCATGTCGACACCCGTTGAAGTCTTGTGAAGTTGATTCACAGGTGCTCTACTTGGCAAGCACTTCAAACACCTCAGCCTGCTGGGAGGCCCCCATGACCCGTGTCCCGATCCCCCGCCCGACCGCCCACCGGCTGCTCGTCGGCCTGCTGGCCGCCGCCCTGGCGCTGCCCGCCACCGCGGCCTGCGCGCCCGTCGAGGACACCGCCGGCGCGGACGGCGGCCCCTCCGACGGCGGCGCGGACGGCAAGGACGCCAAGAAGAAGAAGACGGCGGGCATCGGCGACGAGGTCCGCGACGGCAAGTTCGCCTTCACCGTCACCAAGGTCAAGCGCGGGGTGAAGCGGCTCGGCTCCGGCCCGCTGGCCTCCGACGCGCAGGGCGAGTTCGTGCTGATCTACGTGACGGTCCGCAACATCGGCAAGAAGGGCCAGCTCTTCCACGACGCCGCGCAGACCCTCGTGGACGCCGACGGCCGGGAGTACGACGCGGCCAGCGGCGAGGCCGCGGTGAGCCTGGGCGAGTCCAACGCCTTCCTCAAGGACATCAACCCCGGCAACCACGTGAAGGGCATCCTGGTCTACGACGTGCCGAAGAAGACCCGGCTCAAGTCCCTCGAACTGCACGACTCGCCGTTCTCCGGAGGGGTGAAGGTCTCCCTCGCCAAGGCCTGAGCCGCCCGGCCGCGCTCCCCGGCGGACCCGCCCGCCGGGGCCCCTTCCTGCGCCGCGCCACGGAACGTGACGCAGAACACGCAACCTCTTTACCCGTTCTGTGCGTCCTACTTCATGGAACCTGCCCGAATGAGTGATCGCGCCCGATCGCCCGTGACCCGCGACGTCCCGCCCGGCGGGGTCGCCCCGGCCGCCCGATCCCGCGCCGTCCGCCCGGTCCGCCCTCCATGCGAGACCGGACGTCCCTCCCGCCCCGCGCCCACCGCGCCGCCACCAGGCCCACACGTCACCCCCCTTTCGGTTTCGAACCCGTGGGTCGGGCACGACGTAGTCCCTGAAGGCGACGTACGTCAGGGAGATCGCGAGTTCCAGGCAGGCGCCCGATGGGAGACCCGCCCCGGGCGCAGACGACCAGAGCCAGTGAAGGGGCGGCAGGGCCCGCCCGGCGAAGACCTACAGGAGCGATGATGGCCGCTGTCGCCACGCCGCGCGCAGACCATGAGGACCTCGAGCGCTACGAGCGCGACGTGATCCCGTACACCGACCCGCTCTACGCCAGTGCCGTGCGCATGACCCGCAACACAGCGGACGCCGAGGACCTGGTGCAGGAGACGCTCGCCAAGGCCTACGTGAACTTCCACCAGTTCAAGGAGGGCACGAACCTCAAGGCCTGGCTGCACCGCATCCTCACCAACAACTTCATCAACTCCTACCGCAAGAAGCAGCGGGAGCCGCAGCGCGCCGGCCAGGACGAGATCGAGGAGTGGCAGCTCACCCGCACCGAGTCGCCGGCGGCCGGGTTCCGGTCCGCCGAGACCGAGGCGCTGGACCGGATGCCCGACTCGGAGATCGTCGCCGCGCTGCGGGCGCTGCCCCGGGAGTTCCGCGACGCGGTCTACCTGGCCGACGTCGAGGGCTACACCTACAAGGAGATCGCCGAGATGATGGGCACCCCGCTCGGCACGGTGATGTCCCGGCTGCACCGGGGGCGGCGGCAGTTGCGCGAGGCGCTGGCCGACCACCGCCGGCCGATCCTGGCGGCGTGACGAACGGGGACACGCAGTCACCGTCCGATACAAACAGTGACGGCCTCGATACATTAGGCGACGATCAGTCGCCCGCCCTCGGGAGCCGTCCATGCCTCACCTGGCCGCCACCACCCTGACCGGAGCCGCGCTCGCCGCGCTGCTGCTGCCGGCCGGCACCGTTCTCGCGGTCCCGGCCGGCGCCGCCGTCCACCAGCCGCAGCCGCCCCGCAGCCCCATCGGCTTCGCGGGCGTGCTCAGGCTCACGGTGTCCCACCCGGAAGAGTTCCTGTCCCCGTCCCGCACCGTGATGCTGACCTGCGCCCCCGCCACCGGCACGCACCCGGACGCGGGGGCGGCGTGCGCCGATCTGGAGCGGACGAACGGCCACATCGCGCAGACCCCGGACGACACCGTGTGCAGCCTGGAGTACCGCCAGGTCATGGGCAAGGCCGTCGGCCTGTGGCGCGGGCGCGTCATCACCTTCCGACAGAGCTTCCCGAACGCCTGCAGCCTGCACGCCCACACCGGCTCCGTCTTCCGGTTCTGAGCCCGCGAACCGCCCCGCATAGGAGCGGTCCGCCTGGGTAAGGCGCCCTCACCCGAGGACCAAGGGCGATGCCTCGACAGACGGGGACACTCGGGATCGCGCCGGCGCAGACCGGCGGGGCACCGCCGAACGCGGGACGAACGGCGGAAGGGGCGAGCAGTGATGATCCAGCCGGACCGGAGACGGCCGTGCCGCACAGTGCCGAACCGGAGCCCGGACTGGGGCCTCGACATGGAACGGGACTGGGAACACGGCGAACCTGCCTATAGCGTGGGGCCCATGGCCACCTCGGACACCGTCATCACCGACGAACTGGCGGTCGAGATCGCGCGGCTGGGCCTGGTCCGCGAGTCGTCCGACGTGGCGACCCTGCACCGGGTCACCCAGTTGGCCGCCCGCGCCGTCACCGGCTGCGCCGGGGCCAGCAGCATGCGCTGGTCGCCCGCCAGCCCGCCGGAACCGCTGGCCGCCGCCAGCAGCCATCCCGACCTGGCCGAGCTGGTCGACCTGCAGATCGAGGCCGGGCACGGCCCGATCTTCGACGCCGTCCGCGTCCGCCGCCCGGTGAGCTGCGACGACACCCTCGCCGAGACCCGCTGGCCCGGCCACGTGGCCGCCATGCTGCGGCGCGGGGTGCGCTGCTTCATCACCACCGTCCACGAGTACGAGCAGGTCCTGGTGACGCTGTCGGTGTACGGCGTGGTGCCGGGGGCGCTCGACTCCCGACAACAGGCGCTGGCCTCGCTGCTGCTGGCCCAGGGCGGCGCGGCGGTGTCCAACACCCGCCAGTTCGACGACGTGCACCGCACCGCCGTCCAGCTCCAGCAGGCCGTGGAGGCCCGTGCCGTGGTCGACCAGGCCAAGGGCATCCTGATGCACGCGTTGGGCTGCGACGCCGATCGGGCGTTCGCCGAGCTGCGCCGCATCTCCCAGACCCGCCATGTGAAGCTGACCGCCATCGCCCAGCGCATCGTGTCCGGCCGGGGCCTCGCGGAGCCGTTCCCCTCCCCCGGCGACGACGGCGCGGACGGCTGACACGCCCGCCGGCCGGGCTTTCCCGGCCCTCCCCCCGACACCGGCCCCCAGCACCCCCGTCACCGGAATAAGCTGCGCTCATCGGCCCGCATCGCGAGATGGGGCGTCGTCGGCGCCGGCCGGGCGTGCAGCGTAGGGGAGCCGTGGATGTCGGAACAGCTCGAACCGGGCGTGCTCATGCGCGAGATCAGCGACCTCGAGGGACGGATCGGGGAGCTGCGCCAGGCCGCCGCCATGCCCGAACCCGACCTGCGCGCCACTCTCGAGGCCGCCTTGGTGGAGCTGGAGCTGGCCCTGGCCGCGCTGCGCACCATGGGCACCGGGCGGGCCGGCGCGTCGGGCGGCACCGCCGCCGCCGAGGCCGAGCGGCGGGTGCTGCGCACCGTCTTCCAGGACGCCCCGGTCCCGCTGTTCCTGCTCGACCGCGACGCCTCCGTCCGGCGCGTCAACCGGCAGGCGGCCACGCTGCTGGGCACCTCCCCCGGCTACGTCTCCGGCAAGGCGTTCACCGTCTTCTGCGACCTGCCCACCCGCGCGGCGCTGCGCTCGCAGCTCGCCGCCGTGGTCCGCACCGGCCGCCGCCGCCGCGCCGAGGTCCGCTTCCTCAGCCGTGACAAGCCCGTTCAGGCCGTGGTGACGCTGGCACGGGTGTGGATCAGGGGCGAGCCCGACCCGATGGTGGTCGCCGCCGCCACCCCGGCCGGGGGGAAGCTGCCCGCGCCCGAGAAGCCGCGCCCGCCGGAGGCCGAGGACGAGGCCGTCGCCACCGTCGTGCACCGGATGGACGTGCTCGCCACCGCCAGCGAGCTGCTGCTGGACGAGCCGGTGTTCAACGAGCAGGTCGCGGTCCGCCGCTGCGCCCGGCTGCTGGCCGCCGAGCTGGCCGACTGGGTGCTGATCGACACCGTCAACATGGCCGCCGAGCCCGGTGGCGGCGGGCGCGCCCCCGACCTGCGCCGGCAGGTGGTGATGGGCCCCGGCGGCGAGCGCGGCGAGGAGCTCGCCCACCTCCTGGAGAACCTCGACCCCGCGCCCGGAACGCTCCCGCAGGCCGTCTTCACCGGCCGCCAGGGCACCCTGCACCCGCACGTCGCCGACCTGGCCATGCTCGGCTCGCTGCCCGACGGCAGCCCCGTGTGCGGCGCGATCGGCGCCACCTCGGTGCTCAGCGTGCCGATCGACGACGGAAGCCACTGCCTCGGCGCCATCACGATCACCGGCAGCGGCGAGCACGGCCCGTTCGACCTGATGGACCTCGGTGTCGTGCAGCGACTCGGCCGCTACCTGGGGCTGGTCGTCCGCGCCTCGCGGCTCTACCAGCGGCGCGCCGAGGTCGCCGCCTCGCTCCAGGCCAGCCTGCTGCCCAAGGTGCTGCCCGCCATCCCGGGCATCGAGGTGGACGGCCGCTACCTGACGGCCACCCGGGGTGTCGAGGTCGGCGGCGACTTCTACGACGTGTTCGAGACCGCCACCGGCTGGGGCTTCGTGCTCGGCGACGTCTGCGGCAAGGGCGAGGAGGCCGCCGCCGTCACGGCCACCGCCCGGCACGGCGTGCGGCTGCTGTCCCGCTGGAAGAGCGACCCCGCCGAGGTGCTCGGCATGGTCAACGTGGCCCTGCTCAGCGAGGACCGCTTCGTCACGGCGGTGCTGGCCGGGATGGAGGTCAAGGACGACGGCATCCGCCTCACCCTCAGCACGGCGGGCCATCCCCCGGCGATCGTCATCCGGCAGGACGGCGTGATCCGCACCAGCGCGGGCGGCGGGGTGCCGCTCGGGCTGTTCGACGACTTCGAGCCCGCCGTCGAGTCCATCGAGCTGAACGAGGGCGACACCGTCTTCCTGCACTCCGATGGAGTCCTGGACGCCTGCGACATGATGCGGGAGCGGTTCGGCCACGAGCGGCTCATGGAGACCCTGGCCGCCGGCGCGACCCTGCCCGTCCGGGATCTGCTCTTGGCGGTGGAACGTACCCTGCTGGAGTTCTGCGACGGCGACCTGAGCGACGACGTGTCCATCCTCGCCCTGCGGGTCCTCCCCCAGACCCTCAACTAGGCCCGCACGGCGTCGGTCCCACCGCGCACCCGCGTGTGCGTCAGGTGAGCCCGCCCGGCACTATTGGCTTCTTCATCTAACAAGCGTTCACGACGTGACGTGGTTCATGCTGACGGCTCCCCCCCTTGGGGCGGCACTCCGCCCCAGTGACGAAGAGGAGCCCCGTGAGACACGGAATGTTCCGTCGCACCGCTCTGGCCATCGGAGCCGGCGCCCTACTCGGGCTGGGTGTCGCGCCCGCCGTCCCGGCCGTTGCCGACAACACCGCGGCCCCCGCCGACGACCCCTTCTACCTGCCCCCCTCGCCGCTGCCCGCCGGCACGCCCGGCGACATCGTCCGGTCCCGTCCCGCCAAGTTCGCGGTCAACGCGGCGGTGACCTCGACCCAGGTGCTGTACCAGACGCAGAACGCCACCGGGAACACCGTCGCGGTATCGGGCACCGTGCTGGTACCCACCAAGGCATGGGCGGGCACGGGCCCCCGCCCGCTGGTCTCCTACGCCGTCGGCACCCGGGGGATCGGCGACTCCTGCGCGCCGTCCAAGACCCTCGCCCAAGGCGTGGACTACGAGCAGTTCCACATCAACGACCTGCTGAACAAGGGCTGGGCGGTCGCCGTCACCGACATGGAGGGCCTGGGCACCCCCGGCGTCCACCCGTACATCGTCGGGCAGTCCGCCGGTCGCGCCGTCCTGGACATGGCCCGCGCCGCCCAGCGCCTGCCCGGCACCGGCCTGAACGCCTCCACCCCCGTCGGCGTCGTCGGATACTCCCAGGGCGGCAGCTCCGCCGGGTGGGCCGCCGAGCTGGCACCCACCTACGCGCCCGATCTCAACCTCAAGGGCGTCTCGGCGGGCGGCATCCCGGCGGACCCGCTGGCGATGCGCACGTTCCTGGAGGGTGGACCCTTCACCGGACTGATGCTCATGGCCGCGCTCGGTTTCGACAGCGCCTACCCGGACCTGAAGCTGGACTCCTATCTCAACGAGACGGGCAAGCGGATCAAGGAGAGGTACCAGAGCGTCTGCCTCGTCAGCTTCGACCTCGGTCCGGTGCTCTTCGACACCGCGTTCCGGCGCATCAACGACTTCACCACCCGCAGTCCGCTGGACGACCCCGCCTGGCAGGCCAAGTTCAACCTCAACAAGCTGGGCTCCACACGTCCCGCCGTCCCCGTCTTCCAGAGCCACGCCCGCTTCGACGAGGTGGTCGGATTCGACCAGGGCAACACGCTCCGCAACGACTGGTGCAAGGCCGGCACCAACCTGACCTGGAAGACCTACATCGTCGCCGAACACCTGATCGGCTTCCTCCGGAACTGGCCCGACGCCACCGCCTTCCTCAACGACCGTTTCCAGAACAAGCCCGTCACCGGCAACTGCTGAGGGTCGGCGCGCGGCCCGACCCCGGGCCGCGCGCACCCTAGCCGGTCTCGGCGCGTTCCATCGCGGCGGCCACGGTGTCGGCGTGCCGGAAGGCCCACTGGCCGAGGGCGTGGATCGGGACGAGGAGGTCCCGGCCCGCCCCGGTCAGCTCGTACTCGACCCGGGGCGGGGCCTCGGCGTAGCGGTGCCGCTCGACCAGCCCGTACGACTCCATCCGGCGCAGCGTCTGGGTCAGCACCTTCTGGCTGATGCCCCCGATCTCCCGCCGCAGCCTGCCGGGACGCATCGGGCCGTCGCGCAGCGCGAAGACCACCACCGGCAGCCAGGCACTGGCGAACAGGTCGACGGCCAACCGCGCCGGGCAGTCGGCGGCGAAGTCCCCGTACGGGGCGAAGGGCGACTCCATGCCGTCCAGTCTGCCTCGTCCGATGCATACCCGGAGGTGCCCATCGGCCCGCCTACGGTCGCCGTCATCAGCACATCGACGGCGGGAGACGAACGACATGCGCATCGGAGTGATCGGGGCCGGACAGATGGCCGAGGCGTTGGGAACGGGCTGGGCGCGGGCCGGCCACGAGGTGATGATCGGCGCGAGGTCGCCGGAGAAGGCCGCCGACCTGGCCGAACGGATCGGTCGGGGGGCGCGCGGCGGTGACCTGCGCGAGGCCGCCGAGTACGGCGACGTGACGCTGCTGGCGCTGCCCGCCGGCGCGATCGACGAGTTGCTGCGGAAGGTCGGCGACACCCTGTCGGGTCGTCCGCTGATCGACTGCGCCAACGCGTTCGCCCCCGACGCGTTCACGGGCGCGCCGGACTCGTTCCGCCTGGACGAGGAGGCCCTGGCGGAACGGGTCGCCGGCCTGGCCCCGGACGCGCACGTGGTCAAGGCGTTCAACCTGTGCGCGGCCGAGGTCTGGGAGTCGCAGACGAAGGCGTACGAGGGCCGCACGCTGGCGGTGCCCCTGTGCGGCGACGACCGGCGGGCGCTCACCACGGTCGCCGGGCTGGTCACGGACCTCGGGCTCCACCCCGTCCCGGCCGGGGGGCTCGACCGGGCGCGGTATCTGGAGGCCATGGGCGTGTTCGTGATCGGGCTGTGGTTCGCCGGGCACGACGCTCGGGCGATCTTCCCGCCGTTGGAGGCGGCTTTCGCCGTTCCCGACGACGGGCCGTCCTAGGCGCGGGGCGAACGGGCGAGGCGGAAACCCACGTCGTCGACCTTGAACGTCGGGTGGCTTCGGCGGCGGACGGAGGCGCGGCAGCTCCAGTGCTCGTCGAACCAGCCACCGCCGCGAAGCACCCGGTACGCGCCGTAGACCTCGGCGTCGTAGAGGTCCCAGCACCAGTCCCAGACGTTGCCGAGCATGTCGTAGAGGCCCCACGGGTTGGGACGTTTGCCGCCGACCTCGTGAATGCGCCCCTGGGAGTTGCCACGGTGCCAGGCGATCTCCTCCAACGGCCCGTAGCGCGGGCCCTCGGTGCCGGCGCGGCAGGCGTGCTCCCATTCGGCCTCGGTCGGCAGCCGGTAGCCGTCTGCGGCCTCGTCCCACGCAACGTCGTCACCCTCACCGAGGTCGTAGGCGGGGGTAAGACCGTCCCGTTCTGACAGGGCGTTGCAGAACCGGACGGCGTCCCACCAGGACACGCCCTCCACGGGCAGCCGGTCACCACCAGCGGTACCGGGGCGGAGCCCGTCCCCCCAAGACCCGCGCTCCAGGGCAGGCCGGTCGCTCCGGGCGCTGCCGGGTCCGAGCCCGTCCTCCCAGGACGCGCCCTCCACGGGCAGCCCGCCACCTCGCGCGATACCAGGCCCGAGCCCGTCCCACGAAGACGCGCCCTCCACGGGGAGCCGGTCGTCCGGAGCGGTGCCGGGGCCGAGACCGTTGCCCCAGGGTGCGCGCTCCACGGGGAGCGCGTCAGCATTGGCGGTGCTCGGGCGGAGGCCGGTGATCTGTTCGTAGAGCGCCTGGGTGACCGGGTACGCGGCGATCTCGTAGGGGCGGAGCTCGACCGGCCAGGTGCGGCGGGTCCGCCGATCCGACAGCACCACCCGGCCCGCCGGTACGGCGACCATCTCGTTCCCCGGGCTCATCGGCATCGGAGCCTACCCGGGCCTGCGCCGGCACACCCTTGACACCCGGCCCGGGAGCGGATGTAATCAGCGATCACATGGATGTGTTCACTGATCACATTGGGGGTCTCATGGATCTGCGTCGCGGTGGCTGGGCCCGAGAGGTCGACGCCGAGCTCCGCCCGAGCCATGGGGCCGTCCCGGCAGGGCTGGCCGGGACCCTCTACCGCAACGGGGCGGGCAACCACCTGTCCGACTACATCATCGACGGGGACGGCCTGGTCAGCGCCGTGACGTTCACCGGGGGCGGCCCGGTGCGGGTCCGTTCCCGCTACGTTCGGACACCCTCGTACGCGGTGTCGCTCGACGCCCGAGGGCAGGGGCGCGTCCCGCTGCGCCTGGGTGGGGCCAACGCCGACGGCGGCCCGCTCCGCAACGCGTTCCGGACGCCCGCCTCCCAGGCCAACACGTCGGTGACCATGATCGACGGCAGGCTGCTGGCGCTCTGGGAGGCCGACATGCCGTGGGAGCTGGACCCCGCCACGCTGGAGACCTTCGGACAGTGCGCCATGGACGGCGTGCTGGAGCCCCGGGGCTCCGCCGGCCGTCGCGGCGGCACGCCCTACTCGGCCCACCCGTGCTGGGACCCGGCCGCCGCCGAGCTGTGGAACTTCGGCTGCGTCCAGGGTCCGCGTCCCCGGCTGGAGATCTATCGAACGCGACGGGGCGGCCCGACCGAGCACGTGCGCTCGATCAGGATGCCGCGCCGCTACATGGTCCACGACTTCGCGATGACGGCGACGCATCTGGTGTTCTGTCTGGGGCCGGTGATCCTGGACCTGGGCGGGTTCCTGTCCGGACGCCTCACGGCGTTCGAGGCGATGCGCTGGCACGGCGACGAGCCGACGCGCATCCTGCTGGTGCCTCGCGACGGGGGCCCGTTCCGGGTCATCGAGACGGACCCGTGGTTCCAGTGGCACTTCGCCGGGGCCTATGACGACGGCGACGACATCGTGTTCGACCTGGTGCGCTTCCGGTCGTGGAGCGCCATGCACGAGGCCATCTCCAGCCTCAGCCACCTGACGGACCCGGCCTCCACCCTGGTGGGCCGCCTCTGGCGTTACCGGGTCGGCAGCTCGGGCAAGCTCGAATCCCACCAGCTCCACGGGCTGCCGATGGAGTGGCCGACCATCGACATGCGCCGCTCCACGACGACCCACCGCAACGTGTACGGCGCGGCCCTCAACCACGCCGCCGCCGGCGTGGCGTTCACGGCGGTCGCCCGCTACGACACCGAGACCGGCGAGGCCGACCTCCACGACTACGGCCCCGGCCACCTCGTCAGCGAGCCCCTCTTCGTCCCCCGCGACCCAGACGTGCTGGACGAACAGGGCTGGCTCATCGCCAACGAGACGAACCTCACCGAGGGCACCACGAACATCGCCATCTTCAACGCCCAAGCCGTCACCGACGGCCCCGTCTGCATCCTCCCCGTCCCGGAGAGCCTCGGCTACACCTTCCACGGCCAGTGGGTCCAGCGCTCGGGCGACCCTCTGTAGCGGTGACCTTCAAGCACGGCGTCACACGGGATGGATGACGTTCCCCGGGTCGTCGGGGTGACGGCAGGCCGTGGCGATCGCGTATGGGGCGGCCTTCGCGGAACCGGTCGTGGACGCGCCGGAGGCGTCACACGGTGTGGATGATGTTTTGGGGGTGGTCCAGCCAGGCGTGTTGGGCTTGGGGGGTGACTGTTAGGCCGTAGCGATCGCGGGCGGGGCGGTCGTGGTGGAGCCAGTGGGTGTGGGCGGTTTGTAGGTCGTCCCAGAGGCGGCGGGGGCCGTATTGGCGGATGCGGTGGCGGGTTTCGCCGGGGAGGCAGTAGGCCCAGGAGCCGGTTTCGTGGTGGTAGAGGTCGAAGGTGCGAGTGTCGTCGTCTTCCCAGCCGAGGGCCCAGCGGACGCCGGGGAGGGCCAGGCCGATGGCGAATTCGGCGGACCAGTCGTCATCGAAAGGCTCGCGAGGGAGAACGGTGGCCCAGGTCTCGTCGTAGTCGTCGTCCCAGTCCTCTGGCGGAATGGGGAGGCGGCGTTGGCTGCGCAGGCACATGAAGGAGGTGCCCATTCCGCAGCGGCCTTCGGCTGTGCCGTCCTCGCGTACGACGAGAGTCAGCAGTGCGCCGCGACCGCCATCCCATTCGGTCGCCAAGGGGAGCACGATGCGGCCGCCGGGTTTGGTCTGCTCGACCCAGGAATAGGGGACGTATTTGACCGCTGCGGTGGCGATGACGCCGTCGTACGGCGCGCGGGGAGGGTGGCCGGCCGTGCCGTCTCCGGTGATGACCTCGATGGGGTGGCCGGCCTCGGCCAGAGCCTTGCGGGCGCGGTCGGCGATCATCGCGTCCATTTCTACGCTGACCACGTTGGCGGGGCCGAGTCTGGTGGCGAGGACGGCGGCGTTGTAGCCGGTGCCCGTGCCGATCTCCAGGATCTTCATGCCGTCCTGCGGGTCCAGGGCCGCCAGCATCGGGGCCATGATCTGCAGGCCGCTGCTGGAGCTGGTGGGGAAGTTGCCCTCCTCGGCTCCGTCGTCCACCTGGGTGATGATCGCGGCGTCGGACTCGCAGAGCGCCCGCCACGCCTCGGGGTCATCGTCTCGACGGAGCGGCTTGAAGATCGTGCCGCCGCCGGGCTCGACGATCCACACCGTTTCGGGGATGAACTCGTGGCGTGGTACGGCCTTCAGCAGTGCATTCCAGTCGGTCACACTTTCCCCGTCCCGTCACAGGGGTCGCACCGGACCGTGATCTTCTTCGGCGTGGAGACCTCCGGGTTCGCGCCATTCTCCGACGCGACCTCGATCTCGCCCGACCCTCCGCACATCGAGCAGTCGACCTTCTTGGCGTGCTTGCCCATGCCGCTTCGCCTTTCGGTTGGCCCAGCGAATTCTACGGTGGGCCACCGTGTGTTCGACCTCATGCGGACGATCATTCATCGTGCCGGTGATGAACGCGGAAGGCCCGTCCCCTTCGCGGGACGGGCCTTCGGTGTCGTACGGGTCAGGGAAGGTCGTGGTGGCCGGCCTTGATCGCCGTGATGAGGGTGCGCCAGCCGTCGGGGCGCAGGGTGATGTGGCCGCCGCCGACGTTCTTGGAGTCGCGGACGGCCATGAACGCGCCGAGCCGGGCCGCCTCGGTGCACTGGCCGTTGCATGCACTGTGGCTGCTCTTGCGCCATTGGGCGTCGGTGGTCATGCCTTCGTCCTCTCCCGTGGTCGGGTCGGGGCTAAAGGTCGTACCGACCGGACTTGATGCCGTCCAGCAACGCACGCCACCCGGCGGAGGCGACGAGGATCCCGCCGGTCTCCACGGACTTGGAGTCGCGGACGGCTATGACGGTGCCGAGCCGAGCCACCTCGGCGCACTGCCCGTTGCTCACACTGCGACTGCTCTTGCGCCACTGGGGACGGGACGGGTCTTCACCGTGCTTCATCCCGCTGTTCCTCTCGTCAGACATCGCCCTTGCACTCTGAGACCAACTTCCGTGACGCGGCCGGACTCAAGGCGACTGCGCGTAGATGCTCGAATCCCAGCGTATACGAGCTGATGTCCGATTCCTCCTCTAGGAAGAGGTCGCGCGTCATGTTCTCGACGTACACGATGTTGGGGCCGAGATCCTCTGCAAACTGCATGACGACGAAGGAGCCGTGCATGCCTGGATGAGCGCCTGCGTCCAGAGGGATCACTTGGAGGGTGACATTCGGGAGCTGAGAAACCTCAATGAGGTGGTCCATCTGCTCGTTGAACACCTCCGGGGTACCGACGCGGCGCCTCAGCGCCGCTTCGTCGATAATGGCCCAGAACTTCAGAGGCTCCTTCTTGCGGAGAACCTCCTGCCGCCGCAGACGAGCGGCGACGAGCCTGTCGATGTGTGATGCCGTGGCCTCAGGAGCACCGCCCGCGATGACCGCTCGCGCGTAGCCCTCCGCTTGGAGCAGCCCGGGCAAGGCCGAGGACTCGAAGTTCCAGATCGTCTGTGCTTCTGCCTCGAAGCTGATGTACGTCGAGTACTCGCCGGGCAGTTCGACCTGGTTCGGCTGGACCCAGCCGCGTTGGACGGACTCGCGGAGGAGGGTCGCCAACTTCTCGGCGGTCTCCTCGTCCGCGCCGTACAGGGCGAGCAGCGCGTCCATCGTCCGTACCTGCGGGCGGACACGGGCGGTCTCCAGGCGGTAGAGCGTCACCGCGTTGATCTTCGTGCGGGCCACCACCTCGTCCTGGGTGAGCCCCGCCTCCTTGCGCAGCCGCCGCAGCTCGGCCGCGAACCGGCGCAGTCGGATGGTCGGGGGCTGCTTCCGGCGCTCCGTCATTCGGCGCTCCTCACCATGGCGACAGGTTTGCATTCCCTAATGAAGCAAGCCTTGCACAGCTTGCCCTGGCCCGGGCAGGCTAAGCCTGTCACCCGACACGGAGCGGTTGCAGGCGAATGCGACAAGTGACCGCCCCCGGACACGTGTGTGCGGCCATGGACAGGGAGGTCGAGCGTGACAGTGAGTGGGCGGGACGGTCGGCCGACGCCGATGAGGGTCCACCTGCTGGCCGTTCTCGGGCTGGCGCTGCGGGAGCACGGCCGGGGCTGTTCGGTGCGGTTGCCCGTCGCCGGGGAGCCCGTGCTGACCGTGTGGCCGACCACGCGGGGCGGGCCCGACGGGCGCGAGGTGGTGGCCGTTCAGGACACGGCGGGCTGGTCGTACCTGTGGGCCGGGGCCCGCTGCCGCATCTCGGACGAAGGGTCGCCGCAGGTCGCGGCGATCATGATCACGCAACCCGGAACGGGGGAACGCCGGTGAGAACGGCGCTGGTGGAAGGCGTACGCCTGCTGGACGGCCTGCGCATGTCGGAGGTGGTCCGCTTCCCGTCGACCACGGCCCCGCCCGACACGCCGGTGTCCGTACGCGAGGTACGCCACTGGCTCCAGGGACGGCTGGCGGGCACCCACGTGGACCTCGGCGACGTGAAGGTCATCGCCGCCGAGATCGGCACCAACGCCATCCTCCACACCGCCTCGGGCGCGGAGGGCGGCTGCCTCTGGCTCGCCGTATGCGTCACCCGCGACCGCGTGTGCCTGGAGTTCACCGACGACGGCGGCTCCTCCACGGTGCCGAACGTCAACGCCCACCCCGACGAGAACGGCCGTGGCCTACGCCTCGTCAAAGCCCTGTCCTGCGCCTGGGGCTGGGACCGCCACGCCGACGGCCGCACGACCGTCCGCGTCGAACTCCCCCGCTCCCGTCCCCCGAAGACCCAGAACCAGAACCTCACCATGGGCCCGTGAGCGGGCCCGCGTGGTCTGGAAGACCACGCGTCAAAGGCCCGCGAACACGTCGCGGCGGAGCCGCGACAATCAGTAAGCCTTGCCGAAGATGACGCGCTTGCCGTACGCCGACGGCAGGCCGCACTTGACGCACGCGCCCTCCTCCGCCGGCCCGTCCGCCGGGATACAGCGGGGGGTGGCGGCGGTGTCGGCCTTGATGTCGTCCTCGCACTCGGTGCGCCCGCAGTGGAACGCCAGCGCCCAACCGCCGGCGACCTGCGCGCCGAAGTCGTCCCAGGTGTCCACGGCGCGGGTGTTGTCGTTGCGGAACGTCTCGGCGCGGGCCAGCAGGAAGCTCTGGAAGTCGGCGAGGATGCCGGGCATCACCTCGGGCACCCGCTCCAGCGGGATCGGCTCCTTGCCCTGCCCCTCGACCGTGGGCAGGCGGCGGACCAGGGTCGCGACGCCGGCCTCCAGGTCGCGGGGGCCGATCTCCAGCCGGATCGGGACGCCGCGCATCTCCCAGTCGTTGAACTTGAAGCCGGGCGACAACTGCGGACGGTTGTCGTCGACGTGGACGCGGATGCCCATCGCCTTGATCGCCGCGCCCAGTCGGCGGGCCTCGGCGGCGGTGGCCTCGCCCTGCTCCTTGCGGCCGATCGGGACGATCACGACCTGGTGGGGGGCCATGCGGGGCGGCAGCACGAGGCCGTTGTCGTCGCCGTGGGTCATGATGACCCCGCCGATCATGCGAGTGCTCATGCCCCACGACGTGGTGTGGGCCAGGGCGAGCTTGCCGGCCTCGTCCTGGTACTGGATCTCGAACGCCTTGGCGAAGTTGGTGCCCAGGTAGTGCGACGTGCCCGCCTGGAGGGCGCGGCCGTCGCGCATCATGCCCTCGATCGTGTACGTCCGGACGGCCCCGGCGAAGCGCTCGCCCGGGGTCTTCTCGCCGGGCACGACGGGCATGGCGGCCAGGTCGCGGGCGAGGGACGCGTAGGCGTCCAGCGCCCACATGGTCTCGCGCATCGCGTCGGCCTCGTCGATGTGCGCGGTGTGCCCCTCCTGCCAGAGGAACTCGGTGGTGCGCAGGAACATCCGGGGCCGCATCTCCCAGCGGACCACGTTGGCCCACTGGTTCAGCAGCAGCGGCAGGTCGCGGTGCGACTCGATCCACTTGGCCATGTACTCGCCGATGACCGTCTCGGAGGTGGGCCGCACGACCAGCGGCTCCTCCAGCTCCTTGCCGCCCGCGACCGTCACCACGGCCAGCTCCGGAGAGAAGCCCTCGACGTGCTCCGCCTCGCGGCGCAGGTACGACTCCGGGATGAACATCGGGAAGCAGGCGTTGTCGTGCCCCGCCTCCTTGATGCGCCGGTCCAGGTCTGCCTGGAGCAGCTCCCAGATCCGATACCCGTACGGTCGGATGACCATCGTCCCCCGCACCGGGCCACGATCGACGAGCTGGGCCTTGATGACCAGCTCGTTGTACCAGGCGGAGAAATCTTCGCTCTGCGGCGTCACACCTTCACGACTCACGTGGACGAGGGTACTCTTCACCCGCCCCCAGACAGGTCCGGACGTCTCGCCGTCCGGGGGAAATGGGTTTGCCGGACATCCCCGGGTCGTCGAGACTCGGACGATGGGGCATGTCGAGGTCGCTCATCTGAGCCACACGCTTCCGAACGGCAGGGTGTTGCTGGACGACGTCTCGTTCCGGGTGGGCGACGGGGTCACGGCCGCCCTCGTCGGGCCCAACGGGGCGGGCAAGACCACGCTGCACCGGCTGATCTCCGGCGACCTCGTCCCGCAGGACGGCACGGTCGCGCACAGCGGCGGCCTCGGGGTGATGCGTCAGTTCATCGGCGGCCTCCGGGATCGTTCCAGCGTCCACGAGCTGCTGCTGTCGGTGGCCCCGCCGCGCGTGCGACAGGCCGCCGGCGGGGTGGAGTCCGCCGAGTGGATCATGATGGAGCGCGAGGACGAGCCCGCCCAGCTCCGTTACGCCAACGCCCTGGCGGAGTGGGGCGACGCCGGCGGCTACGAGATCGAGGTCATGTGGGACGCCTGCTGCGTGGCCGCGCTCGGCGTCCCGTACGAGTCGTGCCGGTGGCGCGAGGTCCACACCCTGTCCGGCGGCGAGCAGAAACGGCTGGTCCTGGAGGCCCTGCTGCGCGGCCCCGACCAGGTGCTGCTGCTCGACGAGCCCGACAACTACCTGGACGTCCCCGGCAAGGTCTGGCTGGAGGAACGGCTCCGCGAGACCTCCAAGACGGTGCTGCTGATCTCCCACGACCGTGAGCTGCTGGCCCGCGCCGCCGAACGGATCATCACGGTGGAGTCCGCCCACGTCTGGATCCACGGCGGCGGGTTCGCCACGTACGCGCGGGCCCGCCGCGAGCGGATCGAACGGCTGGAGGAGCTGCGCCGCCGCTGGGACGAGGAGCACGCGAAGATCAAGGAGCTGGTCAACACGCTCAAGATCAAGGCGTCCGTCAACGACGGGTTCGCCTCCCGCTACCAGGCGGCGCAGACGCGGCTGCGCAAGTTCGAGGAGGCCGGGCCCCCACTCGCCCCGCCGCGCGATCAGAGCCTCCGGATGCGGCTGCGCGGCGGCCGTACCGGCAAACGCGCGGTGATCTGCGAGGACCTGGAGCTGACCGGGCTGATGACCCCGTTCTCCACCGAGGTCTGGTACGGCGAACGGGTGGCCGTGCTGGGGTCCAACGGGTCCGGCAAGTCGCATTTCCTGCGGCTGCTCGCCCACATCGCCGACCGCCTCCCCCGAGGGGCCGCCCCGGTGGAGCCCGTGGCCCACACCGGCACGGCCCGACTGGGCGCGCGGGTCGTTCCCGGGCTGTTCGCGCAGACGCACGCCCGGCCCGACCTCGCCGGACGCGACGCCTGCGAGATCGTGATGACGGAGCACGCCCTGCTGCGCAACGACGCGATGTCGGCGCTGGCGCGCTACGAGTTGCAGGGCAGCGCCGACCAGCCGTTCGAGACCCTGTCGGGCGGCCAGCAGGCCCGGCTGCAGATCCTGCTGCTGGAGCTGGGCGGGGCGACGCTGCTGCTCCTGGACGAGCCCACCGACAACCTCGACCTGGCCAGCGCGGAGGCGCTCCAGGAGGGCCTGGAGTCCTATGAGGGCACGGTGCTGTCGGTGACCCACGACCGGTGGTTCGCCCGGTCGTTCGACCGCTTCCTGATCTTCGGGTCGGACGGCTCGGTCTACGAGTCCGCCGAGCCGGTGTGGACCGAGACCCGGGTGGAGCGCCCCCGCTAGCCGCCGGACGCTAGATGCGGTGCTGCTCGGTGTGGACGCCGATGGCGCGGGCGATCTCCCCCACGTTCTGGAACTCACGGTCCTTGGGCAGGCCGGTCATCGCGGTGACGACGTTGTCGGGGGCGTGCTGCTCGTCCAGGTAGGCCAGGATGTGGCCGCGGTCGGTCGGGTACTCGAGGTTGGCCAGGACCTGGGCGATCTCGGAACGCCACTCGACCTCGCGGGCGGTCATGTCCGCGCCGCCGCCCTGGCGTTCCGGCGGCATCTGGACGGGCCCGGGCGGCTCGTCGGCGGGTTCGGTCTGCCGCCATTCCTCGGTGTGGGTGGGGCCTCCGCCGCGGACCATTCCCTGGGTCTCGTGCTGCATCTCGTCGTCGAGGCGCGGTCCGTGCTTGGAGCTGTCGCGGGGCATGGTGTCCCTCCTTGCGTGGGCGGTCAGCCCTGCCGGAGGCGCGGCAGGACCTCTCGGGAGTAGAAGTCGAAGAAGCCCTCCGGCTCGGGGCCGATCTGGCAGACGTAGATCTCGTCGAAGCCGGCCTCGATGAAGGGGCGGAAGGCCTCCAGATGGCGGTCCACGTCGGGGCCGCAGGGCACGTTCTGGCGGATCATGTCCTCGGTGACCAGCTCGGAGATCTGGTCGAAGTGCCGGGGCGTCGGCAGGAGCTGGCCGGCCTCGCCGGGAACCTGCTCGTTGCGCCACAGCCGGTGGACGGTCTTGACGGCCTGGGCCTCGTCCTGCGCCCAGCACGCCTTGAAGCCCGCCATGATCGGCTTGCCGTGGCCGCCGGCGTTGCGGAAGTCCTGGATGACGTCGGCGTTGGGCATCGTGGTCATCAGCCCGTCGGAGATCCGGCCCGCCAGCCCGGCCGACTTGGCCCCGAAGGCCGACACGAAGATCGGCGGCGGCGGGTCCGGCAGCGTGTAGATCCGGGCGGTCTCCACCGTGTAGTGCGTGCCGCGGTGGGTGACCTGCTCACCGGTGAACAGCTTGCGGATGACCTCGACGGCCTCCTCCAGCATCTCCAGACGCTCGGCGGCCCCCGGCCAAGGGGCGCCCGTGACGTGCTCGTTCAGCGCCTCGCCGGAGCCCAGCCCCAGGCGGAACCGGCCGTCCAGCAGCGCCTGGCTGGTCGCCGCGGCCTGGGCGATGATCGCCGGATGGATCCGCACGGTGGGGCAGGTCACCGCGGTGGTCACCGGGATCGACACGGCGCCCGACAGCGCGCCGATCGTCGACCAGACGAAGGGGCTCTGGCCCTGCTCGTCCAGCCAGGGGTGGAAGTGGTCGGAGATCCACAGGCCCTCGAACCCGGCCTCCTCGGCCATCCGCGCCTGCCGGACCAGCTCACGGGGGCCGTGCTCCTCGCTGGCGAGGAAGTATCCGATCCTGGTCACCTCGGCTCACCCCCTCGCCCTGGCGCCCTCGCGGAGCCGCCCCGGTTGGATCTCGCGGTCGGGATGACGCCTGATGTACTCGGCCTCCAGCTCCGCCGAGCGGCGGGTGTGCTCCGCCAGCGCCTGGTCCGAAGCGTGCCGCAGCGCGTCCATCCGGGTGTCGTAGAGGCTCGTCAGCTCGCGCATCAGGTCGGCTTCGCTGAGCACCGCAGGTTCCACGCCTACCGCCATCTGCTTCCCCTTCCGGCGATGTCGCTGGTGATCGGGCTCTACCCGCTCGCCCGGTGGCAAACATCGACCGGCGGCCCGAACACGGCGAGGGAGGTGGGCCGCTTGCGGAACTCCAGCTCGGTGCTCATCGTCCGCGTCTCCCCGTCCCGGGCCACGCGCAGCTCCCCGTCGGAGGTGCGCAGGGTGAGGGACGTGGCGCTCCAGTGCTTGTAGCCGGGGGTCAGGTGCAGATGACCGAGGAGGACGGCGGCCAGCGCCCGCAGCCTGGGGACGTGCCCGTGCGTGGTGACGAGCCGGATGTCGAGGCGTCCGTCGTCCATCCGCTTGCGCCAAGTCGGCGCGGGTCCGCGCGACCCGTACCGGCCGTTGCCGACGAACGCGAGCCACACCCGGCACGGACGCCCGTCCACCACCACCTCGACCGGCTCGGAGTGCCGGAACGTGCGGACGGCCGCGATCACCATCGCGGGCCACTTGCCGATCCGGCGCTCCAGCCGTTCACGCCGGTCGACCAGCTCGGTGTACGCGCCGAAGCTCGCCGTGTTGAGGAAGACCAGCTCCTCGTCGCCGGGCTGCCGGATCGTCCCGACGTCCACCCGGGTCAGCCGGGCCGCCCGGTAGGCGGCCACGGCGTCGAAGGGGTCCTCGATGCCGAGGGCGCGGGAGAAGTGGTCCAGGGTGCCGCCGGGGATGGTCAGCAGCGGCACGTCGTGGCGCAGGGCGGCCTGGGCCCCGGCGTTCACGGTCCCGTCGCCGCCCGCGACCGCCAGCACCAGGGCCCGCGCCGCCGCCTCGTCGAGCAGCTTCACCAGGTCGTCGTCGGGCCCCACCTGAACGATCTCCGCCGCGGGGAGTTCGCGTTCCATGACGCGCACCACGGCCTCGCCGCCGCCCGCGCCGGTGTTGACGACGGCGACCACGCCCCGCCCGTCCTCGCTGACCAGCTCGGGAACGGCGCGGGCCCGGGTGGTGGTGGCGACCGGCGGCCGGGCGGGCCACGCCATCCGGGTGCCCACCGCGGCGGCCACCCCGATGCCGACCCCGGCGAGCACGTCCCCGGGGTAGTGCGCGCCGGTGTAGACGCGGGAGAACGCCACGGCGGCGGCCGTCCCGGCGACCGGCAGGGCGATGGCGAGGGGGGCCTCCATCGCCACACCGGCGGCGAACCCGGCGGCGGACGCCGAGTGCCCGGACGGAAAGGCGTGGGAGGTGGGCAGCCGCCAGCGGATCCGCACGGGCGGCACGAGGTCCACGATGGGGCGACGGCGGCGGAACGCCTGCTTGCCCAGGACGTTGACCGCCGGGCTGGCCACGGCGATCGCGAGGGAGCCGCGCAGCGCGGCGCGGCGGAGGCGGGGGTGACGGGTCGCGCCGAGCGCGGCGGCGGTGCCGAACCACAGCACCCCGTAGTTGGCGCTCCGCGACAACCGGGGCAGCACGTACTCCAGCCCCGGCAGGTGCGCGGAGGCCACCGCGTCGAACGCCCTGCGGTCCAGATCGGCTAGGGCGCGCACCGGCCGTCGGGCCGCCGTGCGCCGTCGGAGGTCGAGTGGCATGGCTCCTGGTATCCCCGCGAGGAGCCGCCTGACTCCCGTACGTCGGGAAGATCACGAATCAGGGGTCACATGAGGGTGAACGGTCCCCACGTTTGCGTGACTGCAATAGGCTTCCGCCCATGAGTCACCCGGATCGGGTCAGCCCCACGGGTGGCGAGTCGGTAGACACGATCGCGGAGCCCCCTGCCTTGGCTGGAAAGCGCGCCGAGTCCCTGGCCGAATTCGCCGCCCGCCACGGACTGACGCAGAGCGCCGCGCGGCCCCCGCTGCGCCGGTACATCCATGACGTGTGGCAGCGACGCACGTTCATCTGGAACTTCGCGTCGGCCAAGAGCATGTCGATGTACACCTCCTCGCGGCTGGGGCAGGTCTGGCAGGTGCTGACGCCGCTGCTGAACGCGGGCGTCTACTACCTGATCTTCGGTGTGCTGCTGAAGACCGACAAGGGCATCGGGAACTTCCCCGCCTTCCTCATCACCGGGGTCTTCGTCTTCACCTTCACCCAGCGCTCGTTGACGGCGGGGTCGAAGTCGATCGGCAACAACCTGTCGCTGATCCGGGCGCTGCACTTCCCCCGGGCGTCGCTGCCGTTCGCGCACGTGATCGTGGAGCTCCAGCAGTTGCTGGTCTCCATGGTGGTGCTCATGGGCATCGTGCTCATCACCGGGGAGCCGATCACCTGGCGCTGGCTGCTGCTGGCGCCCGCGCTGATGCTTCAGTTGATCTTCAACATGGGGATCAGCCTGATCATCGCCCGGGTGGGCGCGTTCACCCGCGACATCCAGCAGTTGCTGCCGTTCATCACCCGGACCTGGCTGTACTTCTCCGGGATCTTCTTCATGACGGCCGCGCTGTCCGAACGCGCGGTGGTCAAGGACCATCCCTGGATCGCCAAGGTGCTGGAGGCCAATCCCGCCTCGGTCTTCATCGAACTGGTGCGGACCTCACTGATGGAGAGCTACCCGCGCGACCTGGCCCAGCACGGCTGGGGCCACCACCATCTGTGGTTCTACGCGGTCGCCTGGGCGTTGGTCGCCTTCATCGGGGGATTCTGGTACTTCTACCGGGCGGAGGAGAGGTACGGCCGTGGCTGACGTCAAGGAGAGGGCACGGGTGACCGACTCCGCACAGCAGGTGGCGATCGACCCCGCCCGCGAGCCCATCGTGGTGGTCGACGACCTGCACATCATGTACCGCGTCTACGGCGGCGGCGGCAGGGGCAACGCCGCCAGCGCGCTGATGCGCATCCTGCGCCGGCAGAACCGCCCGCAGATGAAGGAGGTGCACGCCGTCCGCGGCGTCTCCTTCGTGGCCTACCGGGGCGACGCGATCGGCGTGATCGGCACCAACGGCTCCGGCAAGTCGACCCTGCTGAAGGCGATCGCCGGCCTGCTGCCGCCGCACCAGGGCGGCGTCTACACGCAGGGCCAGCCGTCGCTGCTCGGGGTGAACGCCGCCCTCATGCGGGAGCTGTCCGGGGAGCGCAACATCATCCTGGGCTGCCTGGCGATGGGCCTGACACCCGACCAGACCAAGGACCGGTACGACGAGATCGTGAAGTTCGCCGATCTCAAGCCCGGCTTCATCCAGTACCCGATGTCCACGTACTCCTCGGGCATGGGGGCGCGGCTGCGGTTCGCGATCGCGGCGGCCCGCACGCACGACGTGCTCCTCATCGACGAGGCCCTGGCCACCGGCGACGCCAAGTTCAAGAAGCGCAGCAAGGCCAAGATCGACGAGCTGCGCAAGGACGCCGGCGCGGTCTTCCTGGTCGCCCACAACCTCGACGTGATCGAGGAGACCTGCAACCGGGTGATCTGGCTGGACGAGGGCCGGATCCGGATGGACGGCGAGACCAAGGAGGTCGTCGCCGCCTACACCGAGGCCACCGGGAAATGATCGCGGGTTGCTGATAGGTATGGAATCCGTACCCACCAGCGACCCGATCTTTCAGGAGGGCCCATGCCCGCACGGCCGCCGCTTCCCCACGAGTACCTGCCCGAGGTCCCCTCGTTCACGGTGACGAGCGAGGACGTCGCCGACGGTGAGCGCCTGGCGGACGCGCAGGTGTTCGACGACTGGGGCTTCTCCGGGGGCAACGTCTCGCCGCAGTTGAGCTGGACGGGTTTCCCGTCGGAGACCCGCAGCTTCGCGGTGACCTGTTTCGACCCGGACGCGCCCACCGGCAGCGGCTGGTGGCACTGGGTCCTGTTCGACGTCCCCGCCGACGTCACCGAGCTGCCCGCCGGGGCCGGCGCCGCCGACTCCAAGGTCGGGATCCAGGTCCGCAACGACTACGGGATCAAGGCGTTCGGCGGCGCGGCGCCGCCTCCCGGCGACCCGCACCGGTACGTGTTCACCGTGCACGCGCTGGACGTGGAGTCGCTCGGCATCGACGCGGGCGTCACGCCCGCCGTGGCCGGCTTCAACATCACCTCCCACACCCTCGCGCGGGCGACGATCGTCGCCGAGTACGGCGTCTGAGCCCCGAGCCGCGCCCGGCCGCCGAGGGGCGGCCGGGCGGGGCCTCGGTCAGACCTCGAACGGGAAGCGGTCGGCGAACGCCGGCTTGAGGTCGTCCAGCCACACGGCCGCCGGGTCGTACTTGGCGAAGAACGGCTTGCCGACCAGGTCGGCGTCGCGGCACTGGATGAAGTGCAGGGCGAAGACCTTCTCGCCCCCCAGCTCCAGCACGCCGTCCACGCAGACCTTGCCGGGGGTGGCCGACATGGACGGGCCGCGGACGGTGCGGGCCAGCCCGGAGACGCTCTTGTAGGCGTCCCGGAAGATGTCGTACGCCCGCGCCAGCGGCACCGCGAAGTAGTCCTGCGGCCCCGTGTCGCGCTCGACGAACATGTAGTAGGGCACCATGCCCATCCGGGTCTGGGTGCGCCACATGGACTCCCAGTCGGCCGGGTCGTCGTTGATGGAGCGGATCAGCGGGGCCTGGGTGCGGATCACCGCGCCGGTGTCGCGGATCCGGCGGACCGCCTCGCGCACCATGACGGGCTCCAGCTCGCGCGGATGCGTGAAGTGCGCCATGAACGCCAGGTTCTTGCCGGACTCCACGACCTGCTCGAACAGCCGCAGCATGTCGTCGGCGTCGGGATCGGTGACGAACTTCTGCGGCCAGTAGGCCAGCGACTTGGTGCCGATCCGGATGGACTCGAGCTGCTCCAGCGCCAGCAGCGGCTCGACGTAGCGGCGCAGCACCGACTCGCCCATGATCATCGCGTCGCCGCCGGTGAACAGGACGCTGGTCACCTCCGGGTGGGCGAGCACGTAGTCGCGCAACTGCCCCGCGTCGTCGCCGGCCAGCTTGAGGTCGGGGTCGCCGACGAACTGCGCCCACCGGAAGCAGTACGTGCAGTAGGCGTGGCAGGTCTGGCCCTGCTTGGGGAAGTACAGCACCGTCTCGTCGTACTTGTGCTGCATCCCGGGGACCGCGCCGTCGCCGAAGCTGGGGACGTTCAGCTCCAGTTGGCCCGCCGGGTGGGGGTTGAGGCTCGCCCGCACCTTGGTGGCGGCGGCGTCGATCTCCTGCCGGGGGGCCTCACGGCGGAGCAGGTCGACGATGTGGGCGACGTCGTCGGCGGGGAGCATGTCCGGCTGGGGGAAGACGAGCCGGTAGATGGGATCGTCGGGAGCGGCCGACCAGTCGATGAGCTCATCGACGACGTAGCTGTTGGTCCGGAAGGGCAGCACCGTGGCGACCGCCCGAGTCGCGAGGCGCTGCTCCGGTGACAGCCCGGCGCGAGCGGTGAGCTCGTCCAGGTGTTTCACGGTGAAGGCGCGGAACTTGCGGCCGGCGGAACGCACCGCGGGCGGCGCCTCGTCGTTGACCAAGGTCACGTGGCAGTACTCCTTGTGATCATGTGGAAGCCCCCTCTGAAGCCCGGCCCCCATCGCCGGGTATAGATACCCTCCCCGCCCTGTAAAGATACTGGTCAATAACGGTGTTTCCGGACGGGCGGGCACGAGGCGGGCGGCGCGGGGCATCTGTACAACGATCCAAAGCCGGGAAAGTGTCGCCCGCCCCCGCCGCACGCCGCGGGCTCCCTATCCTGAGCGATGAGCGCCGTCGTCGACGATGTCTCGGAGATGTCGGAGCGGGAGGGGGTCGGGGTTGGGGTCGACCGGTCCGGACGGGGTCCCCCGGTACGCCGGCGTCCTGGCCGCCGTGGCCGGTCTCAGCTACGGCACCTTCCTCCTCGGCCACCGCCTGAACCCGGACCTGGACGTCGTCAACGGCTACGTCAGCGAGCTGGCGGCGGTCAACCAACCGTTCAGCGCGCTCTTCGGCACGGGCGACCTCGTCACCGGGACCTGCGCCGCGGCCGTCGCGGCGCTCGCGCTGCACCGCCGGCCCCGCGCCGTCCTGACCCGGGCGGGCTGGGGGTTCCTGCTGCTGTTCGGGGTGTGCGCGATCGGCGACGCGGTGTTCCCGCTGGACTGCGCGCCGAGTCTGGAGACCTGGTGCGCCCTGCGGGAGCGGGCCGGACAGGTCTCGTTCTCGCACGGCTTCCACGCGGTGACCAGTAGCCTGGTGATCGTCTTCGGGGTGCTGGCGCTGTTCACGCTGTCGCTGGACGCCCGCCGTCGCGGACGGTGGCCGTCGCTGGCGCGCTGGGGGGCCGTGCTGGCCGTCGCGGAGGCGGTGTGCGGGGTGGCCACCCTGTTGTTCATGATCAGGGGGAGCTGGCTGGGTTTGATGCAGCGGATCCAGATCGGCATCCTGTGCGCGGGGCTGCTGGTCATCGCGTGGGCGCTGTGCACGGACCGCCCGGCCCCCTCGTCCCGGCCCCGCGAGGAGACATGAGCCGAACCGATGCCGAACGGCCCGGCGACCTCCCGCCCGGCGTCTTCGTCGAGATCGGCGGGGAGCGCGTCCACCTGGTCGAGAGCGGCCCCTCGGACGCCCCTCCGGTGCTGCTGACCAGCGGCCTCGGCGGGGCCTGGTTCGACTGGGAGTGCGTCACCGACCTCCTGGCCGGTCATCGGGTGCTGTGCTTCGACCGTCCCGGCACGGGTCTGAGCCCGGCCGCCCGGAGCAGGCCCAGCCTGCGCCGCGAGGTGCGGCTGCTGGCCGGGCTGGCGCGGTGGGCGGGTCGGCCGGTGGTCGTGGTGGCGCACTCCATGGCCGGGTTCCAGGCGGAGGCGCTGGCCCGCGTCCATCCCGAGCTGGTGCGGGGTCTGGTGCTGGTGGACCCGAGCTTCGAGGCGTCCCCCTGGTCGGACGTGCGGATCTCGGCGGCGCTGCAGCCGGGCCTCCGGCTCGCCGGGAGGGCGGCGGGGCTGACCCGGGTCCCCTGGCTGACCGCGCCGCGCGCCCGTCGTTCCCTGCTGCGCTTCATCAGCCGCCGCAAGCCGCCCGTGCCCGACGGCCTGGTCCGCGCGGTGTACGGGCGGGGCACCGTGCTCGGCACGATCCTCGCGGAGAACGCCGCCTACCGCGAGATGGCCGCCGACGTGATCGCCCTGCGCCGCCGGCGGCCGTTCCCGCCGGTGCCCCTGGTGGTCCTCACCGCGCTCGCCGACATGGGCGACGGGCAGAAGGCGAAGGCCTGGGCCGAGGACCATCGCGAGCTGGCCGCGATGAGCCCGTACGGACGCCAGGTGGACCTGCCGGACTCCCTGCACCTGGTGCAGGTCGACCGGCCCGACGTCGTCGCCGAGGCGGTGCGCGAGGTCCTGGCCGTCGAGGGCCCGGAGCGGTGAGACGGTGCGCGTTCCTCCTGTGCGTCGCGCTCGTCGCCTCCGGCTGCTCGGTGACGCGGACGATCTCCGCCGGGGCCTACCGGGTGGCGGTCACCGACGGGACGATCGCGGAGCTGGGGAGCCTGGGCCTCACGCTCCACGAACGCCCGGCCTGCCACATGCCGCGGACCGAGTCCCCCACGGTGGTGCGGATCACCTGCACCGGACGAACGGACACGGGACGCGCCGTCCGGGTCGAGGGGCTGGTCACCGCGGCCGACACCTCGCGGCCCGACGAACGCTACGTGATCACCGTGGACGGGGCCGAGGTGCTGCGTAAACCCTGTCTGGGGCGCGGCTGTGCCGGACGGCGTCCGGTCTTCGACCGACACCCGCACCGGTACGGGGATCCTCAAATTCATGGAAAGGCCGGCCGCCACCAAGGGTGATCGCGTGGCGGGAGGGTGACGCTACGCGGTGTGAAGGTACTCATAGGTGCGGTCGCCGCCGCCATCGTCGTCGCGGTGGGCGTCACGGTCGGCTATTTCGTCCTCTTCGACGACGAGGAACTGCGCTACAAGACCCAGCGGGCGCTGCGGAACGCCATGCCCGCGCTGGCCGCCGCCGAGCTGAAGGCGCGGGGCCACTCCCTCAGCGGCGAACTCGACTGCCGGGACCTGCAGGGCTGGACCAAGCGCAAGCTGCGGGTGCGGTGCGCCGGGACGACCAGCACCGGCAAGCCGGTCGAGGTCATCGGGGCGGCGGAGGACGCCACCCGGCGGGAGTTCTTCACCGTGCTGGTCGACGGGCGGCCGGTGGTGCAGAACGTGCCGTGCCTGGGAGCGGACTGCCGGGCCGACGACTGAGGGCGGGTCGTGTCGGACCACTACACGGGGTGACCTACGATGCGGTGAGCCGCCTTCGGTGAGCCGTCCCCCGTTTACCGCCGCGCCCGCGCGCGGCTTTCCATCCTGGAGCCCGTGATGACCGGCGATGACCCGGGCTCGCCCGCACCGCCTGTCACGACCGCGCCGGTGGCCGTCGACACCATGGGCGGCGACCACGCGCCGGAGCAGATCATCGCCGGGGCCGTGGAGGCCGTCCGCGCGCACGGGCTGCGGCTGGTCCTGGTGGGGCAGGCCCCCCGGATCCGCGCCGAGCTGGACCGGCACGGCGTCGCCGGGGACATTCCCATCGTGCACGCCGAGGAGGCGCTGGCGATGGGCGAGGGGGCGCTGGCGAGCTGGCGCAAGCCCCGTTCCTCGGTCGCCGTGGCCTGCCACCTGATCAAGTCCGGTCGCGCCTCGGCGCTCGTGTCGGCGGGCACCACCGCCGGGGTGGTGGTCACCTCCCGGCTGCGGCTCAAGGCCCAGCAGGGCGTGCTGCGGCCCGCGATCGCGGTGACGCTGCCGACCCGGCCCCGGCCGACCGTGCTGCTGGACTCGGGCGCCACCGCCGACGTCAAGCCCGAGTCGCTGGTGCAGTTCGCCGCGTTGGGCACCGCGTACGCGCAGGTGGCGCTGGGCATCGAACGGCCGAGGGTGGGGCTGCTGACCATCGGCGCCGAGCCGGGCAAGGGCAACAAGGTCGTCCGGCGGGCGCACGAGCTGCTGGCGGGCGGGCAGCAGGGGGTGGAGTTCGCCGGCAACATCGAGGGCGACGACCTGCTGACCTGCGCCGTGGACGTGGTCGTCACCGACGGCTTCACCGGGAACGTGGCGCTCAAGACCATGGAGGGCGCGGTGCGGATGGCGATGTCCGAGCTGCAGACCGCGATCCGGTCGAGCCCCACCGCCAAGATGGGCGCCGTCCTCCAGCGCCGCCGCCTCCAGGAGCTGCGCGACCGGCTGGACTCGGAGACCTACGGCGGCGGCGTGCTGCTGGGTCTGAACGGCACGGTGGTCATCGCCCACGGGGCCTCGGAGGCCCGCGGGATCACCTCGGCGTGCGTGCTGGCCCACGACCTGGCCGCCGGGCACATCGTCGAGCGGGTCCGCGACCAGATCGCGGCCACCCGTACCTCCCGCTTCGGCCGACGGCACGGCGACAAGGACGGCAGGGAGCCCAGGCCCGAGTCCGAGCAGCCGCCCTTCGCCCCCGAGTGACGGCGGCCGTTCGCCGGCGGGTCAGATCGGGAGGCTGTAGAAGACGGCGGTGACCGTTCGGCCGCCGGGGCCGCCGCACCAGTCCCACCACGAGGCGGTCGCGGAGACGGCCAGCAGCCCGCGCCCCGACTCGGGCAGGTCGAACACCGTGCCGCCGACACCCTCGGAACGCTCCACCGACCTCGGTGCGGGGTCCCTCGGGCCGCCCTGGTCGATGACGGTCAGCGCCGCGCCCCCGCGCCAGCGCCGCACCTCCATCACGAACAGGCCGCCCGGCCCTCCCGACCGGGTGTGCTGGAGGGCGTTGGCCACCAGTTCGGCCGCGGCCTGCACGGCGTCGTCGGCCCGGGAGAACCCCTCCAGCAGGAAGCGCGCGAAGTCGCGGGCGCGCCGGGCCTCCATGGGCAGCCCGGCGAACGAGCGCCGCCAGCACATGTCCCCGACCGGATACTCCCGGCCGTGCATGCGGACGACACCCGGTGTGTGGGTGACGAGCATCTCTGCGACGGTCATCGATCTCCGTCCCTCCCCGCCGAACGTGCGGAGTGCCAAGAGCGTGTGGCGCGGCTCTCGGTGTCAAGGATCGGAGGTCGAAGTGCCCGCTACAAGGGCTGCCCGTGAACTGTGCGCAACGCTGCGCGCACAGGAAGGTTCAGCCGATGTGACCGGCGGATGTCATTGAAGATAACCCTCGACCTCGCCGGGCGGGCGGGCCTGGACCTCGTCCGGGTTCTCGCCCGCCCGGGCCTTGGCGCGACGACGCCGCAGCAGGTCCCAGCACTGGTCGAGGGCCACCTCCAACTCCTGGAGACGCCGTCGCTCCTCCTCCCGGGTCAGCTCGCCCCGCTCGTGCATCTCGCGGAGCCGGCGCTCCTCGTCGACGTACTCGCCGATGTTCGCGAGGATGTCCCGTTCGTTCATGGCCCGGCTCACTCGCCGGGAGGCGGTTGACCGCCCGGCGGCCGCTGCCGGTCGTCCGGCGGCGTGATCGCGGGCCGGTCCTCCGGCTTGGTCAGGCCGCTGAGAAAGCCCCCGTCGGTGCTGGTGGAGTGCTGCATGTAGCCGGTGTCGGTCTTGGGCTCGACCTGCCGTTGGCCCGCCCCGGCGCGTTCGACGACGGAGGCGGGGGCGGGCTCGGGCTCCTTGGGCTTGGCCGCCGCGGTCCTCGTGCCCGCCCGCTTCGCGGCCGACGCGGTGGTCTTGCGCGCGGCGGAGGCCTTGGGCTTGGTCGCCCGAGCGGTCGCGTTGGTCTGGGTCGTCTTCGCGCGCGCGGCCGTCGTGGGCCGCCGCGCCGCCGCCGTGGACCGGGACGCCGTGGCCTTGCCGCCGGTGGTCTTGGCTGCGGCGCCGCGGGTGCCGGTGGTCTTGCGCGCGGTGGACGCCTTCGCCGTCGTCCTGCCGGTCGTCGACTTGGCCGTCGACGCCTTGGTGCCGGTCTTGGTGCCGGTCTTCGCGGTGGACCTCGTGGCGGACTTCGCGGTGGGCTTCGCGGTGGACGACCTGGTGGACGCCTTGGTGCCGGACCTGGTGCCCGACGTGGCGGCGCTCGACCTGGAGGTGCCCGTCCGGGACGCCGCCGTGCGCGTCGAGGTCGTGCCCTTGGTCGTGTTGATGGCCTTGGCCGCCGCGTTCATCGCCTTGGCGGCGTCGGCCATCGCCTTGGTCGCGGTGGTGATCGCCTTGGTCATGGCGGTCATGGACTTGGCGGTGGTCGCCGTCTTGGTGGCCACCGACTTCATCTGGGTGGCCGCCGACTTGGCCTTGTCCGCCGCCGAGGACACCTTGGCGACGTTCGCGGTCGACGACCGGGTGCTCGCCGTGGTGGCCCGGGCCGGCGACGCCGCCCTCTTGGTGCTCGCCCGCGCGGTCGACGCCTTCGCCGACGTCTTGGGCGCGGACCTCGACGAGGTCCTGGCCGACGTCTTCGCCGACGACGACCTCGCCGCCGTCGTCTTGGACGACGTCCCGGTCGACGTCTTGGCGGTCGACTTGCGCGCGGTGCCCGTCGTCTTCTTGGCCGTGCCGGATGTGCTCTTCGTACGACCGGCCGTCCCGCGGCTCGTGGTCGTACGGGATGCGGTCTTGGTAGGCACTGAAACTACCCCCCGTAATGATTAACGGGGAGATCTATTCCACGGTTGCGGACGGACTACACCCTTCTCCCGGCCAAGGCTCACACCCCGACCGGGTGCCACACCGTCTTGGTCTCCAGGAACGCCGACATGCGCGCCGTGCCCGGGTCGGCGTCCCAGGCGGCGGGACCCGGGCGCAGCACCCGCTTGAGGTTGCCGGCGGCGGCCTCCTCCAGCGGCTTGACGAGGTCGTCGGGGACGCCGGCGAGGTCGAGGGCGTTCACGTCCATGTGCGCGGCCAGCCAGGGCGTCAGCTCCGCGCGCCGCCCGGTGAGGACGTTGACGACGCCGCCGGGCAGGTCGGAGGTGGCCAGCACCTCGGCGAGCGTGATGGACGGCAGTGGCGCGGGCTCGGAGGCGACGACGACGCAGGTGTTGCCGGACACGATGACGGGTGCGAGCACCGACACCAGACCCAGCAGCGGCGAGTCGGGCGCGACGACGGCGACGACCCCGGTCGGCTCCGGGGTGGAGAAGTTGAAGAACGGCCCCGCCACCGGGTTGGCCGAGCCGGCGACCGCGCCGAGCTTGTCGGCCCACCCCGCGTACCAGACCCACCGGTCGACGGCCGCGTCCACCTCGGCGGACGCGGCGCCCTTGGCGAGGCCCTGGGCGCGCAGCTCGTCGACGAACTGGGCGCGGCGGCCCTCCAGCATCTCCGCGACCCGGTAGAGGATCTGGCCGCGGTTGTACGCGGTGCGCCCGGACCAGCCGCCGAACGCCTTGCGGGCGGCGACGACCGCGTCCCGGGCGTCCTTGCGGGAGGCCAGGGAGGCGTTGGCGAGGAAGTCGCCCTTGGCGTCGTTCACCACGTACGACCTGCCGGACTCCGAGCGGGGGAACGCGCCCCCGATGAACAGCTTGTAGGTCTTGCGTACGGCGAGCCGCTCAGACATCGAGGTATGCCTCCAGGCCGTGACGACCGCCCTCGCGGCCGAAACCCGACTCCTTGTAGCCGCCGAACGGCGCGGCCGGGTCGAACTTGTTGAACGTGTTGGCCCACACCACGCCCGCGCGCAGCCTCTCGGCCATCCACAGGATCCGGGAGCCCTTCTCCGTCCAGATCCCGGCCGACAGCCCGTACGGGGTGTTGTTGGCCTTCTCGACGGCCTCGGCGGGCGTGCGGAAGGTGAGCACCGACAGGACGGGGCCGAAGATCTCCTCGCGGGCGATCCGGTGCGACTGGGCGACCTCGGTGAAGACGGTCGGCGCGAACCAGTAGCCCCGCGACGGCAGCTCGCACGGGGGCGACCAGCGGACCGCGCCCTCGTCCTCGCCCGCCGCCGACAGCGTACGGATCTTGTCGAGCTGCTCGGCGGAGTTGATCGCGCCGACGTCGGTGTTCTTGTCGAGCGGGTCGCCGACGCGCAGGGTGGCCATGCGCCTCTTGAGGCGGTCGATCAGCTCGGCGGCCACCGACTCCTGCACCAGCAGCCGGGAGCCCGCGCAGCAGACGTGACCCTGGTTGAAGAAGATGCCGTTGACGACACCCTCGACGGCCTGGTCCAGCGCGGCGTCGTCGAAGATCACGTTGGCCGCCTTGCCGCCCAGCTCCAGCGTGAGCCGCTTGGCGGTGCCCGCCGCCGACCGGGCGATCTGCCGGCCGACCTCGGTGGACCCGGTGAAGGCGATCTTGTCGATGCCGGGATGCTCGACCAGGGCGCGGCCGGTCTCGCCCGCGCCGGTGACGATGTTGACCACACCGGCCGGCAGGTCGGCCTGGCGGCAGATCTCCGCGAACGCCAGCGCGGTCAGCGAGGTCGTCTCGGCGGGCTTGAGCACCACCGTGTTGCCGCAGGCCAGCGCCGGGGCGATCTTCCACGCGAGCATCAGCAGCGGGAAGTTCCACGGGATGACCTGCCCGGCGACGCCCACCGGCCGGGGATCGGGCCCGAAGCCCGCGTACGGGAGCTTGTCGGCCCAGCCCGCGTAGTAGAAGAAGTGCGCGGCGACCAGCGGCAGGTCGACGTCGCGGGACTCGCGGATCGGCTTGCCGTTGTCGATCGACTCCAGCACCGCCAGCTCGCGGGAGCGCTCCTGCAGCAGCCGGGCGATCCGGAACAGGTACTTGGCGCGGTCGCGACCCGGCATCGGACCCCACACCGTGTCGAACGCCTTGCGCGCGGCGGCGACCGCATGGTCGACGTCGGCGGCGGTGGCCTCGGTGATCTCGGCCAGGACGTCCTCGGTGGCGGGGTTGACGCTCTTGTGGCGGCGCTCGCCCGCGCTCTCCACCCATGCGCCGCCGATGAACAGGTCGTAGGAGGGCCGGATGTCGACGATGGCGGCGGACTCGGGCGCCGGCGCGTACTCGAAGATGCTCATGGGATCAGTCCAGCGTGAAGTAGTCGGGACCCGCGTACACGCCGGTGGTCAGCTTCTGCCGCTGCATCAGCAGGTCGTTGAGCAGGCTGGAGGCGCCGAGGCGGAACCACGCGGGGGTCAGCCAGTCGGGCCCGGCGGTCTCGTTGACCAGCACCAGGTTCTTGATGGCGTCCTTGGTGGTGCGGATGCCGCCGGCGGGCTTGACGCCGACCTGTCGTCCGGTCTCGGCGCGGAAGTCGCGGACCGCCTCCAGCATGATCAGCGTCACCGGGGGTGTCGCCGCCGGGGAGACCTTGCCGGTGGAGGTCTTGATGAAGTCGGCCCCGGCGCGCATCGCCAGCCAGGAGGCGCGGCGCACGTTGTCGTAGGTGACCAGCTCGCCGGTCTCCAGGATGACCTTGAGGTGGGCCCCGCCGCAGGCCCGCTTGGTCTCGACGATCTCCTCGTACACCTTGAGGTAGTCGCCGGACAGGAACGCCCCCCGGTCGATCACCATGTCGATCTCGGTGGCGCCCGCCGCCACCGCCGCCCTCGTGTCGGCGAGCTTGGCCTCCAGCGGCGCGCGGCCGGAGGGGAACGCGGTCGCCACGCTGGCCACCCCGATGCCCGAGGCGCCGAGCGCGCCGACGGCCACGGCGACCATGTCGGAGTAGACGCACACGGCCGCGACCTTCGGCACCGACGGGTCGGCGGGGTCGGGGTGCATCGCCTTGGCGCACAGCGCCCGCACCTTCCCGGGCGTGTCGGCGCCCTCCAGGGTGGTGAGGTCGACCATGGAGATGGCCAGGTCGATCGCCTCGGCCTTGGCGGTGGTCTTGATGGAACGCGTCGCCAGCCGGGCGGCCCGTTCCTCGGCCCCCACCTGGTCGACACCCGGCAGCCCGTGCAGGAAGGCGCGCAGCCCGGCGTTGCCGCCCGGCGCGTCCGTCAGAGTCTCCGTTGACACCTCCCAAGCATCGCTCATGGCCCCCTACCTCTCAAAACGGGCCCGTGTCCGATGTCCCATACGGTGTCCCGCGAAGTACGATCGTGCGCGAATCACCGAGCGACGGAGGAGCCGCCCGTGTCGTCGGCAGGATCGGCCCCCACCCCCAAGGACGAGACCCCCAACGTCGCACGGATGTACGACTACCTGCTGGGCGGCAGGGAGAACTACGCCGCCGACCGGCAGACCGTCGAGCATCTGCTGAAGATGGCGCCCAGCACCCGGATGCTGGCGGTCAACAACCGCCGATTCCTGCGGCGCGCCGTCCGCTACGCGGCCGAGGAGGCGGGTGTCCGCCAGTTCCTCGACCTCGGTTCGGGCCTGCCCGCCGAGGACAACGTCCACCAGGTCGCGCAGCGCGCGGACCCGGCGTCCAGGGTCGTCTACGTGGACAACGACCCGGTGGTGCTGGCCCACGGCCGGGCGCTGCTGGTCGACGGGACGCGGACCGCCGTGATCCAGGCCGATCTGCGCCGGCCCTGCGAGGTCCTGGACCATCCCGAGGTGGGGCGCCTGATCGACTTCTCGCTGCCGGCGGCGGCGCTGTTCGTGTCGGTGCTGCACTGCGTGCCCGACGCGGACGACCCCGGCGCTCTGATGCGCCGCGTGGTCGAACGACTGGTCCCGGGCAGCCTGGTGATCTTCAGCCATGTGGTCGCGGCCGACGCCCGCACCCGACGCCGGCTGACCGAGTTCGTGGTGGCGGCCACCGGCGGCAACTGGGGCAGGGTCCGCGCCCCCGAGGAGATCGCGCCGTGGTTCGACGGTCTGGAGTGGGTGGACCCCGGCCTGGTCGAGGTCTCCACCTGGCGTCCCGACGCGGGCGACGTCACCCAGGAGACCGACGAGTGGATCGAGCTCGGCGGCGTCGCCCGCGTATCGGAACGGTCCGATTCCTAGGCGATGCGGTAGCCGACGCCGGGCCGGGTGGTGATGACCGGCGGGTCGCCGAGCTTGCGGCGCAGCCGGCCGATGGTGACCGTGACGGTGTTGGTGAACGGGTCGGCGTTCTCGTCCCACACCTGTTCGAGCAGGTCCTCGGTGCTCAGGTAGGCGGGGGCCGCCCGCAGCAGCGCCTCGAGCAGGGCGAACTCCTTGACCGACAGGTCCAGTCCGCGCCCGTCGCGGGTCACGGTGCGGCGCGCCGGGTCGAGTTCGATGCCCGCCGCGCTCAGCGTCCGCGCCCGGGCGGCGGGCCGGCGTCGCGCCAGCGCCCGGATCCGGAGCACCAGCTCGGGAAAGTGGAACGGCTTGGCGAGGTAGTCGTCGGCGCCCAGCGTCAGGCCGCTCACCCGGTCGCCGGGCGCGCCGGCGGCGGTCAGCATCAGCACCATGGCCCGGTCGTCCCGATCCGTGATCATCTGGCAGAGCGCGTCGCCGTGGATCCCCGGCAGGTCCCGGTCGAGGACGACGACGTCGTAGGCGTTCAGGTCGAGCTTGGCCGCCGCCTCCAGCCCGTCGTACGCCAGGTCCACCGCCATCCCCTGGTCCCGCAGCCCCTCGGCCACCACGGCGGCGAGCGCCCGCGCGTCCTCGACCACCAACACCCTCACGCCGCGACTCCCGCCCGCGACGCCCCGCCGACGCGCGCCCTCATGCCGGGACTCCGGCGGGGGTGCGCGGGAGGCTGACGGTGACGCGGAGGCCGCCTTCGGGGCGGGCGGTCAGGTCGAGGTCGCCACCGTGGGCGGTGGCGATGGCCGCGACGATCGACAGGCCGAGCCCGGAGCCGCCGTCGGAGCCCGTGCGGTCGACGCCGAGCCGTTCGAAGGGGCGGGCCAGCCGGGCGACCTGCGCCGGGTCGAGGACGTCGCCGCCGGTCTCGACGACCAGGCGGGACGTGTCGCCGTCCGCCGTCGTCGCGACCCGGATCCAACCGCCGGCGCGGTTGTGGACGATGGCGTTGTCGACCAGGTTGTCGACCAGGCGGACCAGCAGGGTGCGGTTGCCCTGCGTCCGGGCGGCGGCGTGGAGGTCCGTGTCGTGAACGGTCAGGCCCCGGTCCTCGATGTCGGCGGCGCGTTCCCTCAGGACGGTGGTCACCACCCGGCCGAGCGAGAGGTCGGCGCGGTCGGCCAGGGCTCCGTGCTGGGTGCGGGCCAGGGTGAGGAAGCCCTCCAGCAGCCGGTCGACCTGGTCGAGTTCGGTGCGGATCCGGTCGGCGAGCGCGACCGTCTGCGGCGGCGCCGGCTCCGGCTTGGCCATGGCCACGTCCAGGGAGGCCCGCATGGTCGCCAGCGGGGTCCGCAGCTCATGGGACGCGTTGGCGACGAACCTACGTTGGGCGGCGAAGGAGCCCTCCAGCCGTTCGAGCAGGCCGTCGATGGTGTCGGCGAGGTCCTTCACCTCGTCGGCGGGGCCCCGCACGGCCAGTCGTTCGTGCAGGTTGTCGGCGGAGATCCGGCGGGTGGCGGCGGTGATCGTCCGCAGCGGGCTCAGCACCCGGCCGGCGACGACCCGGCCCAGTCCCAGTGACACCACGGCCATCACCCCGAGCGCGATCGTGGAGCCGACCAGGAGCTGACGCGGCTGGGACTCCCGCACCGTCGACAGCTCGCGTTCGAGCAGGATGATGCGGTGCCGGGCGGCGGCGAGCGCGCCCCCGTCGGACTGCGGCGGCAGGACGGGCGCGACCGGGCCGGACTCGCTGACGGTGACCTGGGACGAGGCCACCACGTTGGTGATGGCCAGCAGCCCCGCGCCGGACAGGAAGAACAGCACGCCGTACAGCAGGGTGAAGCGCAGCCTCACGGTGCGCCCCCGCAGCTTGCCCATGGGCCCTCTCCGTTCTCGCCGGTCTCCAGGATGCCGGGCCGGACCTAACAACGATGTGACGGTGATCGTTCGGCCCGCGTTAGCGCCCGATCCGTACAACCGACGGCATGACGACCATCGAAGTCGACGGCCTGCGCAAACGCTTCGGGCCGACCCTGGCCTTGGACGGTATGTCCTTCACCGTGCGGCCGGGACACGTCACCGGCTTCGTCGGCCCGAACGGCGCCGGCAAGTCCACCACCATGCGGGTCGTCCTCGGCCTCGACACGGCCGAGGAGGGCACCGCCCTGATCGGCGGGCGGCCGTACCGGAGCCTGAGCCGGCCGCTGAGCCACGTCGGCGCGCTGCTCGACGCCGCCGCGCTCCAGCCCAGCCGCTCCGCCCGCGACCACCTGCTGTGGCTGGCCCGCTCCCAGGGTCTGCCCGCGCGCCGGGTGAACGAGGTGATCGAACGGACCGGGCTGGGCACGGCCGCCCGGCGGCGGGCGGGCGGTTTCTCCCTGGGCATGCGGCAGCGGCTGGGGATCGCCGCCGCGCTGCTCGGCGACCCCGCCGCGATCATGCTCGACGAGCCGTTCAACGGCCTGGACCCGGAGGGGATCGTGTGGATGCGCGACCTGCTGGCCGAGTTGGCCGGGCAGGGTCGCGCGGTGCTGGTGTCCAGCCACCTGATGAGCGAGCTGCAGGACACCGCCGCCCGCGTGGTGGTGGTCGGCCGGGGCCGGGTCATCGCCGACACCAGCGTGGCGGAGCTGCTGGCCACCGCGTCCGGCGGCCGGGTCACGCTGCGCACCTCGGCCGTGCCCGAGGCGGCGCGGCTGCTGAAGGAGGCGGGGGCGTCGGTGAACGCGCTCGACGGGGACGCCCTGACGGTGACCGGGCCGACGGCCGAGGAGATCGTCGCGCTGCTCGGCGCGCACGCGGTGCCGTTCTCGGAGGTGTCGTCGTACCGGGCGTCGCTGGAGGAGGCGTACATGGAGCTGACGCGGGACGCGGTCGAGTACCGCGCCACCGGATCGGAGACGGGGCGATGATCGACGGATTCGGTCGGTCGGTGCGCGCGGAGTGGACCAAGTTCCGCACCGTTCGCGGCTGGGTGATCGCCATGGGGACGGCGGCGGTGTTGACCGTGCTGCTCAGCGCGTTCGCCGCCACGGGCAACACGAGTTCGTGCACGGGGCCGAACGGCCAGGCCTGTCCCGCCATCCCTTTGGGGCCCGGCGGTGAGGCCGTGAAGGACGGGTTCGCGTTCGCGCATCGGGGCCTGACGGGGGACGGTGAGATCACCGTCCGGCTGACGTCGATGACCGGTGTCATCACCTACCCGCCACCCGACCACGACAAGATCGTTCCCGGTCTGGTGCCGTGGGCGAAGGCCGGGATCATCGTCAAGGACGGCACCCGGCCGGGGTCCTCCTACGCGGCGGTGATGCTCACCGGCCGCAACGGCGTCCGGATGCAGCACGACTTCACCGAGGACACGGCGGGCCGCCCCGGAGGCGTCTCCCCCGCGTCCCCGCGCTGGCTGCGGCTGACCCGCTCCGGCGACACGCTCACCGGGTACGAGTCCTCCGACGGTGCGCGGTGGACCGAGGTCGGCAAGGCCCGCTTGGAGGGGCTGCCGGACACGGTCCGGATCGGGCTCTTCGCCACCTCCCCCGGCGACCTGACCGTGCGGTCGATCGGTGTCGGCGCGATGACCTCGGAGATGCGCTTCACCCAGACCTCCGCCGTCTTCGACAACGTGACCCTGCGGGGCTCGACGTCCGCCGGCGCGTGGCGGCAGGATCAGGTGGGGGGCCGCGATGGCCCCGGGCCCGACTGGGAACGCGACCACCGAGCCCCCGGGCTGGTGGAGTCCGGCGGCAGGCTGACCGTGACCGGGTCCGGCGACATCGCCCCGATCTCGGGCGAGGGCGGCCTGGGCGTCGAACGCGCCCTGGCCGGAGTGATCCTCGGGATGGTGGTCGTGGCCGTCGTGGGGGCGCTGTTCATCACCGCCGAGCACCGCAGGGGCCTGTACCGCACGACGCTGCTCGCGACTCCGGGACCGGGCCGGGTGCTGGCGGCCAAGGCGGTCGTGCTGGGCGCGGTCGCCTTCGTCGTCGGGCTCGCCGGCACCGCCGGCTCGCTGGTCTGGGGCAAGCGGATCCTGGTGTCCAACGGCAACTTCATCCTGCCGGCGGGCACCCTCACCGAGGTGCGCGTGATCGTGGGCACGGCGGCATTGCTCGCCGTCACGGCCGTGCTGGCGCTCGGGCTCGGGGCGTTGTTCCGGCGCGGCGTGACGGCGGTCCTCCTGGCCGTCGTGACGGTCGTCCTGCCGTACGTGCTCGCGGTGAGCGCCCTGCTGCCGGCGGGCCCGGCGGACTGGGTGCTGCGGCTGTCGCCGGCGTCCGCGTTCGCCATCCAGCAGAGCATCCCGGAGTATCCGCAGGTCGTCGGCGACTACCGGCCCGCGGCGGGCTACTTCCCGCTGTCCCCGTGGGCGGGCTTCGCGGTGCTGTGCTGCTGGGCCGCGCTGGTCCTCGGCCTCGCCGCCTTCCGGATGCGCCGGAGGGACGCGTGAACACGCTCGGACGCGGCCTGCACGCGGAGTGGACGAAGGTCTTCACCCAGCCGGGCGCGGGCGGGCTGCTCCTCGCCGTCGTCATCGTGACCCCGGCGCTGAGCATGGTGGCCGTGTCGGCGGCGGGCTGCCCGCCCGAGGGCTGCGACGTCGACCCCGCCAAGCTCAGCCTCACCGGCGTCGCCCTGGGCCAGGCGATCGTCGCCGTCCTGGCCGCCCTGATGATCGGCGGCGAGTACGGCACCGGCATGATCCGCACCACCCTCACCGCGATGCCGCGCCGGACGTCCGTGCTGGCCGCCAAGGCCGCCGTCCTCACCGCCCTGGTGACGGCGTCGGCCGCGGTCGCCGTCGCCGCCTCCCTGGTCGCGGGACGTCTCCTGCTGCCGTCCGGGGTGCCGCCGTTGTCGTTGGGCGACGGCGCGGTGCTGCGCGCCGCCGTCGGGTCGGTGCTCTACCTGGCGTTGATCGCCCTGCTCGCGTTCGGCGTCACCACCGCCGTACGCGACTCGGCGACGGCCGCCGGGATCGTCCTGGGCCTGCTGTACCTGTTCCCGCTCATCACCCAGGCGGTGAGCGACGAGGATTGGCAGCGCCGCCTCCGCCAGATCGGCCCCATGGACGCGGGCCTGGCCGTCCAGGCCACCACCGACCTGCAGCACCTTCCCATCGGCCCCTGGAAGGGCCTGGGCGTCCTCGCCCTCTGGGCCGGGGCCGCCCTGCTCGCCGGCGGCCTGCTGTTCCACCGCCGGGACGCCTGACCGCGCCCTCGTTGATCCGGGTCACCTTTCGTCCCGCCGATCCGTCTGATGGATGTACATCGGCGGACGACGGGAGGCGGAGGATGGCCGTGCAACGGATCAACGAGGTCGCGGGCGCCGTGCGGTCCGTGACCGGCCGGCGGGAGACGGACTTCGCCCGGGAGCGGCCGAGGCTGCTCGCGGTGGCGTTCGGGATCCTCGGGTCGGACGCCGACGCGCAGGACGTCGTGCAGGAGGCGTGGACCAGGTACGCCGACACCGACGTCGAGGCGATCCGCAACGTCCAGGCATGGCTGACCACCGTGGTGACGCGGCTGTGCCTGGACCTGCTGCGCCGGTCGCGCGAACTCCCCCACCGGCCCGAGGAGCTTCCGGCGGGCGTCGCCGAGGACCCCCAGGACGTGGCGGTCCTCGCCGGCGAGCTGACCACGGCGTTCACGGTCGTGCTGAACGCGCTGACGCCTCCGCAGCGGGTCGCGTTCATCCTGCACGACGTGTTCGGCGCGCCCTTCGAGGAGATCGCCCACATCCTGGACACGACTCCCGGGTCGGCGAAGAAGCTGGCCAGCCGTGCCCGGGGACGCCTGCGACCGGACGGCGGGCACGACCCGGACGGCGACCCCCGCGAGGCCCGCCGGGTGGTGGGGGCCTTCCTCAAGGCGGCCCGGCAGGGCGACATCGACGGCCTCGTCAGAGTGCTGCACCCGGCGGTGACCAGGAGTGCCGACCCGCAGGCCCTCCCGCCCGGGGCGCGTGGGCTGATCCGGGGCGTGAACGCCGTCGTCACCGAGACCCGGGTGTTGCAGGCCAATGCCCGCCGGGCGCGCCTGGTCACCATCGACGGGCGGCCGGGCATCGCGGTGATGTCGGACCGGCGCGTGCGCATCGCGCTGACCTTCCACGTCGCCGAGGCCCGGATCGTCCACTACGACGTCGTCGCGGACCCGCGACGGCTGGCCCTGCTGCGCATCGAGGAGTGAGCGCACCGTGTCCACGGCCCTCATCGCGGTCGTCGGTGTCACGATCGCGGCCAACGCCGCGATCGTCGTCGCCGACCTCGCCAGGATCCCCTTCGTCCTCGCCAACATGGCGGAGGTGAACGTGCCCCGGGCGGCCCTGCCCGCCTTGGCCGCCCTCAAGGCCGCCGGCGCGGCGGGCCTGCTCCTCGGGCTGCTCGGGGCCGACGCCCTCGGGGTCGCCGCCGCCGCCGGACTGGTGCTCTTCTACCTCGGCGCAGTCGCCGCCCATGTCCGGGCCCGTGTGTTCTACAACATCGCGATCCCTGGGGCGTTCCTGGCCTTGGCCGTCGCCTCGCTCGTCCTCATGCTCGGCGAGTAGTCCGCACGCAGGTCAGGGCCTTCGCCTAGGGTTCCGGACATGGCCTGTCGCATTTCCGAGCTGGTGATCGATTGTCGGGACCCGCAGACGCTGGCGGCGTTCTGGTGCGAGGTCCTGGGGTTCAGCGTGCTGGACACCGAGGACGGCGCGGTGGAGATCGGCCCGCCGGAGGGCTTCGGCGGCCTGCAGCCGACGCTGATCTTCAGCCCGAGCGACGACCCCACCCCGGGCAAGCTGCGGCTGCACATCGACGTCAACGCCACCGACCGCGACCAGGACGCCGAACTCGAACGCCTCCTGGCCCTCGGCGCACGCCCGGCCGACGTGGGCCAGACCGGCGAGGAGAGCTGGCACGTCCTCGCCGACCCGGAGGGCAACGAGTTCTGCCTCCTCCGAGCCCGCCTGACCTGAGCCCGACCAGCTCGCGGGTCTCCGTTGCCTAGGCTGCGCCTTTGATGCGGCGCAGCGCGCTCGCGAAGTCGGACGCCCTGAACAGCAGCGCGGGGCCGTTCGGGTCCTTCGAGTCACGTACGGCCACATGAGGGGCGAGGTCGGCCAGTTCGACGCACTCGCCGCCCGTGTCTCCGCTGTGGGTGCTTTTGCGCCAGCCGACGGTGGGCAACGCCGGGATTCCTCCGAGTCGCATGGTGACCGCTGTGTAGCTACCCGCCACGGACCGCAGAGACGACGAAGCCCGGCGGCCGGGGTCGGCCGCCGGGCACCCCTTGACTTCAGGCCACGTCGTGGCGCTCGGCCTTGATGCGGCGAAGAGCGTTCGCCCTGCGGACGTCGACTCAATCGAGGTAGAGCAGCGCGGTGATGGTCTTCTTGCAGATGTCGCAGTGCATCGGTGCCTCTTCGGAGACGAGGTCGCATTCGACCGTGGTGACGCGGTCCAGCAGGCCGGTCGCCCGTTCAGTCTCGAACGCCTCGCGCCAACGGGTGTTGCTGGAGATCAGATCTCGCACGTAGCGGCCGGTCATTTCGTAGAACGCGCGGACGCCGTGCTCTTTCATGTAGCGCCAGTTGAATTGCAGCGACAGCAGGGCGATGGGGAACGGATGGGCGACGAGGCCGCCGGCCCACCGTTCGGAGACGTCGTCGATGTCCAAACGCGCGGCGCGTTCGTCGAGGAGGGCCCACATGCCGCTCTGGTCGTACTCGGCGAGGACCGTGGTCAGCAGCTCCGCGGCGTCGGCGAGGTTGGCGGCCTTGCGGTCGAACAGCCGGGTCACCCGGCCGTGGGCGTCCGGAGTCGGGTCTTTACGCGCTTGGTCGATGGCGGCCTTGAGGTGAACGGCGTGCGCCGACTCCCATGACAAGTGTTCGCCGAGCGTCGCCCACGGGTCAGGGAATCCGCGTTCTGCGATCGCGGCGAAGATGCGTTCTCCCTGGACGCCCATGGCCGCCCCCGTCAAGCGTTGTCCGGCGCGGCCTTCATCGCACATCGGTCCGCCAGATGTGTCAACGCTTCGCCGACCGGAACCCGTTCTTGGTCACCGGACGTCATGTCGCGGACGGTGACGACCCCTTCGGCGCGTTCGCTGGGGCCGGACAGGACCGCGAAGCGCGCACCTCGGTCGGAGGCCCATTTGAGCTGTTTGGCGAACTTGCGGCTGCCGCCCAGATAGACCTCGGCGGTCAGACCGGCGCGGCGCAGGCCACCGATGAGTCGTACGGCTTCCGTGGATGATTCCTCGTCCATGACGGTGACCGCAACGTCGATAACGGTCGCTCCGTCGTCGGCCTCCTCAAGGATGCCCAGGATCCGTTCCACGCCCAGGGAGAACCCGCAGGCGGGCAGGTCGGGGCCGCCCAGTGCCTCGATCAGGTGGTCGTATCGACCGCCGCTGGCGATGGCGCCGGGCATCCCGGGAGCGGTGACCTCCCAGATCGCGCCGGTGTAGTAGTCCAGGCCGCGCACCAGGTTGGGCGCGAACCTGATGCGCTCCGGGCCGATGTGGGGACCGGCCAGTTCCAGCAGCCGATCGACCTCGGCGAGGCCCGCGCGTCCCGCGTCGTTGCCGGCGAGCGCCTTGCGCATCCGTACGACCGCGTCGTCGGCGGTCAGGTCGTCCACCAGGCTGCGGGCGGTCGCCTCCGCCAGGCCACGGCCTTGGACGAGTTCGGCGACGACCTGCGCCGGCGCGAGTTTG
This sequence comes from Thermomonospora umbrina, assembly GCF_003386555.1. Lineage (GTDB taxonomy): Bacteria > Actinomycetota > Actinomycetes > Streptosporangiales > Streptosporangiaceae > Thermomonospora > Thermomonospora umbrina. Next base: position 1,994,399 of record NZ_QTTT01000001.1, read on the forward strand.
TCGAGTTTGTCCAACGTGATCAGCGCGACGCCGGCTAGGTCGGTCGGCACGCCGTAGACCTCCATGAGGCCGTTCAACGCCTGTCGCGAGTTGACCAGGATCGTGTAGCCGGTGACGCCCATCGCGTCCAACGCGTCCGCTCCGGCGCACACCACCTCGGCCTCCACCAGCGGCGACGCGGACCCCACCACGTCCACGTCGCACTGGGTGAACTCCCGGAACCGGCCCTTGCCCGGCCGGTCCGCCCGCCACACCGGGCCGATCGCATACCGCTTGTACGGGCTCGGCAGCCGGCTCCCGTACGCCGCCACCACCCGAGCGAGGGGGACCGTCAGGTCGTACCGCAACGCGAGGTCCGCCTCGCCGGTGGCCTCGTGCTCACCGCGCCGCAGGATCTTGAAGATCAGCTTGTCACCCTCGTCGCCGTACTTGCCGGTCAGCGTCTCCAGCCGTTCGAACGCCGGCGTCTGCAACGGCTCGAAGCCGTACCGTTCGAAGACGCCTCGAGTCGCCGCGAACAGCCGCTCCCGCCGCCGCAGCTCACCCGCCAGGAAATCGCGCGTACCCGACGCGGGCTCGAACTGCTTGGACGCCATCGACGTACCCCTTCATCACCGACCGGAAAGGGCGCCCCCGGCGCCCACGCCCAACGTAGCCGACACCCGATCCACGGGCGGGCAACTCCGGATCGCCCTCACGTGCCCGACCGCCAGGCCCGCAGAGACGACGAAGCCCGGCGGCCGGGGTCGGCCGCCGGGCACCTCTTGACTTCAGGCCACGTCGTGGCGCTCGGCCTTGATGCGGCGGAGGGCGTTCGCGAACTCGGATGACGGGAACACGAGGGCGGGCCCGTTCGGGTCCTTCGAGTCGCGAACGGCCACATGGGGGACAAGGTCGGCCAGCTCGACGCACTGACCGTCGGCGGTGTAGCTGCTCTTCCGCCAGCGGGCGGCGGCCAGGTCCGGCGCGTTCATTGGCCCTCCAGGATGCGTTGGAGAAGGTCCAGGGACTCGTCAGCGCTGAACGCTGCGCCCCTGATCAGACTGAATCGTAGGGTATGCGTCCGCACGGTGGAGGGGTGCTCCATCAGGTGCCCCTCCGCGTAACCTTCGACATACGCCATGTCGGGAGCGTCGATGAACTTCAGGACGGTGAAGTTGCCGGTCAGGCCGGCATAAGCACCCTTCGTGCTCGGGACGATCTGAAGTGTGATGTTCGGCTCCTGCGCCAGCCCGATGAGATGCGCGACCTGGGATTTCATAACGTCCGGGCCTCCGATCGGACGACGGATCGCTCCCTCGTCAAAGACGGCGACCACTTCGGGGGGAGCGTCCGCCCTGAGGATGGCTTGTCGCTCCAAACGGCTCGCCACGAGTTGCTCGATGTCCCCAGCCCGCCGCCCGGCCCTGAACATCTCTTGTGCGTATTCCTCGGTCTGGAACAAGCCCGTGATCGCGAGCGCCTCGAAGATCCACAGTTCGGACGCCTCCGCCTCTCGCTGCACGAAACCGCCGAAGCCCGGCGGCAGCGCCACGTGCTTGCCCTCGCGTTTGATCTCGCGCCACATCACCCAGAACGCGCGTCCGGTCGTCTTGAAGAACGTGTCCAGAGCGTCTGCCGTCTCCTCGCTCGGCGGGCTCTCGCAGCGCTCGACCTTCTCGATCCATTTGGGGCCGAACCCGAGGACCTCCGCCAGATGAGTGCGCGACAGTCCGCGTTCCTCCCGGAGGGCGCGCATCAACGTCGCGAACGCGCGGATGAGCGGGTCACGGGTGAAATCGCTGTGCTCGTTCTGCGGCATCGTCGCCCCCGAGGGTCACGGTGCGGATCTTGGGAGGGCAGCCAGGGGGTCCGACCCGGGCTTTGCGGGGAGTTCCGGGGGTGGCTGGTCTGTAGCAGAGAGTAGCCGCCACAAATGAGGCTTGGGAGGCATTCCGCAGAACGAAACGAAAGGGACCGGTGATGGGCTTCGAGGTGCGGCGGTACGCGTCCGGGGAACGGCGGCCGAAGGAGGCCGACCGTTCGCTTCCCGATCCCCGCCATGATCTGCGGCTGCGCTGCCGCATCCGGCTGTTGGCGCTGGCAGCCGACCTGGACGACCTTGGGGTCCGGCCCCGCCTGCCGGACACGATCATGCCCCCGTACGCGCTCCGCTGCTGGGACCCGGCCCGACAGGGCCCCACGTTCGAAGTGGAATGCGCCCGCGACCGGCACGGCCGACTGGTGTTCCGGGCACTCTCGACCGGCGAGTTCCTCGGCGACGCCGAGAACGCGATCGAGCCCGGCGACACGGGCGACCTCGCCCAGGAGATCGCCCGCCGCGTCCTCGGCGGGCACCGGACACCCCCGGGTGCGTGACGTGTGGGGAGGTCACGCACCCGGGGGCCGATATCCGGTCCGGAAATCGCTCTCCGTAGTCCTTACGGAAATCGAAAGGGAAATCGCCCCGCCTTGAGCGGGCTTGAGGAGCGCGGTTGGCTGCGGATGACGATCTCCATCGAGCCGAAGGAGTGGCCGCTCCCATGCCACGACGATTCCGCCGAGCCCGTACCGCGCGAGCGCTGGTGGCCGCCGTACCGCTGATGGTCGCCGGTCTGGCGCCCGCCCCGGCACACGCCCGCGCCGCGCCGATCACCGTCATCTCGAGCACCGTGACACCGTCGACGATCATCGGCGGCGGCGGTGGCACCCAGACCATCACCCTGTCGAGGGCGGTGGGGTCGGCAGGGCTCAGTCTGAGCCTCTACGGGGACGCCACCTACCGGGTGTCGACGGGCGGCGGGACGCTCTACCTCAAGCCGGGCCAGACCAGTGTGACCTTTCCGTTCCGTATCGGGGCCCCGTCGACCACCCGCACGTTCACGCTCAGCGCACAGACCCCCGGCACCATGGTGAAGGGCATCGCCTCGTTCACCCTCAAGGCGGCCGATCCCGCCACTCGTGCGGTGAGCGAGCTGACGTTCGGTTCCGATGCCGCCGTCACCGGGTCGAGCCTGACCGGCACCGTGCGCCTGAAGTACCCCGCGCCCGAGGGCGGCCTCACGGTGAGCCTGTGGGGCGGCGGGGCCTACAGCGCCGGCATCTCGGTCCCGACGTACGTGCTCGTTCCGGAGGGGCGGACCAGCGCCACCTTCCCGGCCCGGGTGAGCACCCCTCATGCGTCGTCGCAGCCCGAGATCCTGACCTCGTCCGCCGATCTGGGAACCTCGCGGGCTCTGCGGGACGTGGTCATCGTCTCGAAGATCTTCGCTCTCAGCAGCGGAGCCCCCCGGCGCAACAGCGTCGACAAGATGGCGATCGGGCTCGGGGACGTGCCGAATCCCTCGGGCGCCGTGGTGACGCTGCACAGCGATGATCCGGCGGTGAAGGTTCCGGCGCAGGTCACGGTGCCGGCCGGGCAGCCGGGTGTGGCCTTCGAGTACACGATGGGGGACTTCGCCTTCGGCACCCCATGGCCCAAGGTCACCGCGACGTGGAACGGCAACACCTACACCACGACGCTCTACCCGAGCTGACCGCCGCGAAGGGCCGTCCGCCGATCCGGTCGTCCCCTAGCGGATCTCCCGGCCGGCCCGGCGGAACGGTTCGAGGAGGCCGAGCGCGAGCCAGGCCAGGCCGAAGACGAGCATGAGGGCGGCCAGGACGAGGGCGGAGACGTAGGAGTCCCAGCGTTCACCGAGGCCGGCGAGCAGGTTGAGGGCGGCGCACAGGCCGCACACGAAGCTCATCAGGCCCAGGAACGCGCGCTCTGCCTGCACGGTGGGTCCACCTTCCGGACGGGGGGGTCGGCCGCCCGAAAGGGTAAGCGAGGGCAAAGCGCGCCCCGGCCGATCGTCAGGTCGTGGTCCCGCCGGTCCCTGAGCGGGTCAGGGTGGCCTGGGAGGAGGTGTTGTTGGCGAGCATCTTCTCCCGGGTGCCGAACCAGGAGTACAGCACGCTGCCGTCGCCGCGCGGGGTCAGGGTGACGTAGCCGGTGGGGACGTCCTCGCAGTTGCCGCCGGTCTCCTGCCCCTGAGTGATCGTCTCGTGCATGATGATCTTGGAGGGGGTGACCGACTCCACGCGCAGCGTCCCCGAGCAGACGAAGCCGGTGTAGGACGAGGTCCCCGACTCCGAGCCCTCCGTCAGCGTGATGGTGGCGTCGAAGTTCCGCTTCTCGCTGTCGTTGTTGTGGTAGTAACCCGCGCCCGACCAGGTCCCGGCGAACGCGGCGGTGACGGCGCGCGGGTTCAGCGGCGTCGACTCGGCCGGCCCGGGGATCGTCCGTTCCGGGAGCGCCCCCTCGCCGTCGTCCTCCCTGATCGTCTTGACCAGGACGAAGGCCAGGGTGCCCAGCAGCGCGACCACGAGGACGCCGACGAGGATGAACAGGGGCACGAGGTTGGCCCGGTCGCGACGGGGCGGACCCGGCGGGGGTCCCGGCATCGGGGCGTACGGCTGGTAATGGCCCTGCATAACCCACTCCTGGAGCCTGTTCGCACGCCCGGCGTGAGGGCGTCTTGACGTACTTTGCCGACAATCATCCCCTTGGACGCCCGTTCTTGGGGGGAGGTTTCCCGTTCCGGGCGGAAAGTTCGCGCTCCCGGCGGTTCGGGGTGAGCCGAAAATGATGGGCGGTTTGCCCGGTTCCGATGGCATGCTTGGTGCGTGAGCGCACGTTCAGTCAGCCCCGTCCTGGTCGGCCGGTCCACCGAGCTGGACACGCTCGAGGCGGCGCTCGCCGACGCGCCCGGGGCGGTGCTGGTCGGCGGTGAGGCCGGGGTGGGCAAGACCCGGCTGCTGCGCGAGTTCGCCGGCCGGGCCACCGGACGCGGGGAGCGCGTGCTGGTCGGCGGCTGCCTGGAGCTGGGGTCCGACGGCCTGCCGTTCGCCCCGTTCACCGCCATGCTGCGCGGGCTGGTGCGGGAGATCGGCATCGACGGGGTCGCCGGGCTGCTGCCCCGTTCGGCCACCGCCGGGCTGGCGCGGCTGCTGCCCGAGTTCGGCGAGCCGGAGACCGACGCCGCCTCCGGCGAGGAGCGCGCCCGGCTGTTCGAGCTGGTCCTCACCCTGCTGGAACGGCTCGCCGAGCGGTCCCCCACCGTGCTCATGATCGAGGACGCGCACTGGGCCGACCGGTCCACCCGCGACCTGCTGGGCTTCCTGATCCGCAACCGGGGCACCGCGCCGCTGCTGATCGCGGTGACGTACCGCACCGACGAGCTGCACCGCACCCATCCGCTGCGGCGGCTGCTGGCGGAGCTGGGCCGGGTCGACCGGGTCCGCCGGGTCGAGGTGACCAGGCTCACCCGCAGCGAGGTCGGCGAGCTGGCGCGCGGGCTGATGGGCGACGAGCCCCCCGCCGCGCTGATCGACCGGGTGTACGAGCGCAGCGAGGGCAACCCGCTGTTCGTGGAGGCGCTGCTGGCCCGTGACGGCAGCATGGTGTCCGCGCTGCCGGAGTCGCTGCGCGACCTGCTGCTGGCCGCCGTTCAGGGGCTGCCCGAGGAGACCCACGACGCGCTGCGGATGGCCAGCGCGGGCGGCACCCGCATCGAGCACACCCTGCTGGCCGCCGTGTCCGGGATGGACGACGCCGCCCTGACGCGGGTGCTGCGGCCCGCCGTCGAGGCCAACGTGCTGGCCGTGGACGGCGACGGGTACGCGTTCCGGCACGCGCTGATCCGTGAGGCCATCCACGACGACCTGCTGCCCGGCGAGCACACCAGGCTGCACACCCGCTACGCCGAGGCCCTGGAGAACGACCCCGCGCTCGTTCCGTCCGGCCGGCTGTGGGTGGAGCTGTCCCACCACTGGTACTCCGCCCACGACGCCACCTGGGCGCTCGTCAGCGCCTACCGGGCGGCCGGCGACGCGCGCAAGGCCGTCGCCTACCCCGAGTGCCTGGCGATGCTGTCGCGCGTGCTGGAGCTGTGGGACAAGGTCCCCGACGCCCGCGAGTGCATCGGCATCGCCCACGACGAGCTGCTGGAGCAGGCCGTCACGGCCGCCGAGCTGGCCGGGGAGTACGAGCGGGGCATCAAGCTCGCCACCGCGGCGCTGCGCGACATCGAGGCGCTGGGCGACGACGCCCGCTGCGTCGCCCTGCTCGAACGGCGCGGGCGGATGAAGTACGACCTCGCGATGCCGGGCTACATCGACGACCTGCGGGCCGCCGCCCGGCGGCTGCCCGTCGACCCGCCCAGCGCGGTACGGGCCCGGGCGCTGTCGACCCTGGCCCAGTACGCGCGTCTGATCAGCGGCAACGCGGAGGCCGACACGGCCGCCCGCGAGTCGCTGGCCATCGCCCGGCGGATCGCCGACACCGACGCCGAGGTGCACGCGCTGCTCACGCTGTTCTGCGTGGACATCGACTACGACGGCTCCCTCGACGAGATCCTCGAGGTCGAGCGGATCGCCCAGCGCTCCGGCAACCAGCATCCGCTGCTGCGGGTCGCGGTGCTGCGCTCGCACTACCTGGAGGGCTCCGGGCGGCACGAGGAGGCCGCCGAGGTCGCCCGCGCCGGCGTCGAGCTGGCCGGGGAGTTCGGCCTGGCCCGCACCCACGGCAGCTTCCTGTCGATCAACATGGCCGAGCCGCTGGTGTCGTTGGGCCGCTGGGACGAGGCGCTGACCTGTCTGCGCCGCGCCCTCGACCAGGACCCGGTGGCCACCATCCGCACCTCCCTGCACGTGTTGTCCGGGGAGGTGGCACTGGCCCGCGGGGACCTCGCCGAGGCGGAACGGCAGCTCACCCCCGCGAGCGAGATGATGTGGCGCAAGACCCAGGACTACTTCGCGATGATCCGCCTGGAGTCCGCGCTGCGGCTGGCGCAGGGCCGCCCGGCGGACGCCCTCGCCTCGGTGACCGGCGTCCTGGACAACCCCGGCCTCCCGGACGACGCCCGGTACGCCTGGCCGGTCCTGCTCGTCGGCGCGGACGCCTGCGCCCGACTGCCCGACCGCGCCCACGCCGCCGCCATGCTCGACCGCATCGAACGCCGCGCAGCCGGCCTCCACGTCCGCGGCCCCCTCCAGGAGGCCCACCGGATCACCTTCACCGCCCAGGCGGCCCTGGCCCGCGGCGTCCACGACAGCGCCGCCTGGGACGCCTCAGCCGCCGCCTGGGAACGCATCGCCCAGCCCTACCCCCAGGCCCGGTGCCTCACCCACGCCGCCGAGGCCGCCGTCCTCACGGGCGACCGCGACCCGGCCGCCACCCTCCTCCACCACGCCGCCGCCCTGGCCGAACGCCTCCGCGCCCGCCCCCTGGCCGAACACATCGAGACCCTCCGCCGCCGAGCCCGCCTGAACGGCGCCCAGCCCCCCACCGAACGCCCCCCGCACGGCCTCACCCCCCGCGAGCTGGAGGTCCTCCGCCTGGTCGCCCAGGGCCGCACCAACCGCGACATCGCCGAGACCCTCTTCATCTCGGCCAAGACGGCCAGCGTCCACGTCTCCAACATCCTGACCAAACTCAAAGTCGCCAGCCGAGGCGAAGCCGCCGCCACCGCCCACCGCCTAGGCCTCGCCACCGTCTGACCCCCGAACACCCCCGACATCCCCGGCCCGGCGAACGTGGCCCGACATCCCTGGCCCGACATCCCTGGCCCGACATCCCTGGCCCGACATCCCTGACCCGGCGTGCGTGACCCGCGCCCCTGGCCCGACATCCCTGGCCCGGCGTCCCTGGCCCGACATCCCTGACCCGGCGTGCGTGACCCGCGCCCCTGGCCCGACATCCCTGGCCCGGCGTCCCTGGCCCGACATCCCTGGCCCGGCGTCCCTGACCCGACATCCCTGACCCGGCGTGCGTGACCCGCGCCCCTGGCCCGACGCCCCTGACCCGGCGTGCGTGGCCCCTCGTCCCTCGCCCGACATCCCTGACCCGGCGCGCGCGACCCGGCGCGTGACCCGGCGTGCGTGACCCGGCGTGCGTGACCCGCGTGCGTGGCCCGACGACCGTGGCCCCGCCTCCTGGTTCGAGCGTGGCTGGGCCCCCGCGTTCGCGTGACCGTGGGCTCCCGTGACCGGGGGCCCGCGAGCGGGCCCGCGTGGTCTGGACTGAGGAGGCTTTCAAGATCGTGAGGAACGAGCGATCTTGAAAACGACGAGGGAAGACCGCGCGTGAAAGGCCCGCGAGCCGCCGAGCGCAGCGAGGCAATAAACAGGCGGTGGGTGCTCCCCTCCGTGCGCCCACCGCCGTGCCGCCCGGGTGCGCCGGGCGGCAGTCCGAGTGTGGGGTACCGAGCCCGGTGAGGGCATCGGTAGGGCTCCCGATATCGCGGTACGGATCTCGTTCGGGAGTCGGGTCGGACGGCTAGCGGGGGACGCGCGCCACGCAGAAGACGGTCTGGCCGAACGGGGGCCGGACCAGGCGCTCGATGACGCGGGTGGTCGGGATGACCGTACGGTCGTAGATCTTGACCAGTCGGGGGTCCGGGTAGCCGGCGCCGCCGCGGCGGACGGCCGCCCACCAGGCGATGCCGCCGAGGAAGTTGATCGGCTTGCAGACCTCGGGGACCAGTCCGGCCTCGCGGACGGAGCGGGCCAGGGTGGTCGGGGTGTACCGGGTGACGTGGCCGACCTTGCGGTCGAACTCGCCGTACAACTGCATGTAGCCGGGCACCCAGATGACGATGCGGCCGCCGGGGAGGGTCACCGAGGCGAGGTCGCGCAGGGCCTGGGCGTCGTCCTTGATGTGCTCGAGGACGTTCATCATGACGACCGTGTCGACCTTCTGCCGGATCTTGATGTCGGACGGCAGGGCGAGGTCGATCACCTCGACGTCGGGGTTGTCGTCGTAGCGCTCCCGGAGCCGCCCCACGCAGTACGGGTCGTTGTCGCTGACCACGAGGTAGTCGAGGCGGCCCGCGAACTGCTCGGAGAAGTGGCCGAGGCCGGAGCCGACCTCCAGCAGCGACCGGCCCACGTGCGGGGCGACCATGTCGTACTCGTACTGGCGGTAGTTGCGCGCCTCGTCGCCGCCGAGGTGGTTCTCCAAGGCGCCCTCGCCGGCGGCGGGCTGGACGACCTCGCCGTCGCCGGAGGGCGGAGGGGTCGGAGGGGTCGGTGGGGTCTTGGTGCCGAGCAGCTTGAGGACGGCTCCGGCGATGGACTTGTGCTGCTTCGATGACTGCATGGGTTCCCGCTCGCTGAGTGTGCACCACCCGGCCTGTCACCGGCGTGCTGCCGACGTTCGACTCGACACTGTCGCCGGACCGGCGGGGCCTCCCGTCGGGCGGGCGGTCACAGATGGGCCGATCTTGGGCGCGAAAGACCGGGTCAGTCTAGCCGCTGGCGCGGCCGCCCTCCGCCCGGCGGGGTCAAAGGCGGGTGAATCCGCAGGCCGTTCCGCGTCTCGCGCCCCCGCCCGGCGGCGGATCGGCGCGGAAACCGGGCCTCACAGGGTGAGGCTCAGGGTCCGTTGCAGGCGGGCGGCGGTGGCGTGCAGCCGGGAGGCGGCGGCCACGATCTTGGGGAGCTTGCTCGGACGGCAGGAGACGGCGAGCGCGCCCACGACCTCGCCGGTGGCGTCGGTGACCGGGACCGCCGCGCACCCGGTGCCGATGGCGTACTCCTCGCGGTCGAAGGCCAGCGCGCCGGGGCTGCGCAGCGCCCGCAGCAGCTCGCGGCGTTCGGTGATCGTGTTGGGGGTGAGGTCGACCAGCGGATGCCGGGACAGGTACTCCATGCGGCGTTCCTCGTCGAGTTGGCCGAGCACGCACTTGCCGATCGCGGTGGCGTGCGCCGCCTCGTCGAAGCCGACCCAGAGATCCACCCGGGGTGTGCGGGGACCGTCGGCGATGTCGATGATGCGGATCTCGCCGTCCTCGTGCATTCCGAAATAGGCGGCCGCGCCCAATTCGTCGCGCAGCGACACGAGGGCGGGCCGGATCCGGGCGAGCACCTGCTGGGCCCGGGTCTGGCCCTGGAGGGCGTCGAGCCGGTCGCCCAGGACCCAGACGCCGGTGGACAGGCGCGTGGCGTAACCCTCGTGGGCCAGGGTGCGCAGCAGGTGGTACGTGGTGGCCAGCGGCAGCCGCGCCTCCCGGGCGAGCTGCTTGGCGGGCGCCCCACCGGGATGCGACGCCACCGCCTCCATCAGGTGCAGGGCGCGCTGCACCGAGGCGATCAGCGTCGGCTTCCGTGTCTCGTTCATCACGGACAGCGAACCCCTCCGGTCCGGTTCGGTCAAGGACTTTGCCGGTACTGCCGTCATTGGACCATCCGGAGGTGTGTCGGTACAGCCATTTCCCCGATTTGCCGATCCCCATCCGGAATATGGATCGGTCCTTTTCGGGCGTTCCATGGCGGGATACGGGAATAGGGCCTTGGACGAGAACGAGTCCGGGAGGAGCCGACATGAGCCAGCCGAGCCGCCCGTCCGCGACCGTCGTGGACGAGAGGACCGCCCGCAAGGTCGCCGAGGAGGCCCGTGAGGCCGAGTGGCGGCTGCCGAGCTTCGGCAAGCACCTGTTCATGGGGGAACTGCGGCTGGACCTCGTCCATCCGCATCCGCGCCCCACCCCCGAGGACGCCGAGCGGGGCGAGGCGTTCCTCGCGCGGCTGCGGGAGTTCTGCGAGGAACGGATCGACCCGCAGCGGATCGAACGCGAGGCGAGGATCCCCGACGAGGTGGTGGCGGGCCTGCGGGACATCGGCGCGCTCGGCATGAAGATCCCCGAGAAGTACGGCGGACTCGGCCTGAACCAGCTCCACTACGGCCGGGCCCTGATGCTGGCGGCCTCGGTCAGCCCGGCGATCGGGGCGCTGCTGTCGGCGCACCAGTCCATCGGGGTGCCGCAGCCGGTCAAGCTGTTCGGCACGGCCGAGCAGCGCGACCGGTGGCTGCCCCGCTGCGTGAACGAGATCAGCGCGTTCCTGCTCACCGAGCCCGACGTCGGGTCCGACCCGGCCCGGCTGCGGACCACGGCGGTGCCCTCGGAGGACGGCACGGAGTACGTGCTCGACGGCGTCAAGCTGTGGACGACGAACGGCGTGGTCGCCGACCTGCTGGTGGTGATGGCGCGGGTGCCGAGGTCGGAGGGCCGCCGGGGCGGCATCTCGGCGTTCGTCGTGGAGGCGGACACGCCCGGCATCACGGTGGAGAACCGCAACGCCTTCATGGGGCTGCGCGGCATCGAGAACGGCGTCACCCGGTTCCACCAGGTGCGGGTCCCGGCGCGCAACCTGATCGGCACCGAGGGCGCCGGGCTGAAGATCGCGCTGACCACCCTGAACACCGGCCGGCTGTCCTTGCCCGCGATGTGCGCGGGGGCGGGCAAGTGGGCCACGGCGATCGCCCGTCAGTGGTGCTCGGAACGCGTGCAGTGGGGCCGCCCGATCGGCGAGCACGAGGCGATCTCCCGCAAGCTGTCGTTCATCGCGGCGACCTCGTACGCGCTGGAGGCGATGCACGACCTGTCCGCCACGCTGGCCGACGACGAGCGGAACGACATCCGGATCGAGGCGGCGCTGGCCAAGCTGTACTCCTCGGAGATGGCCTGGCGGATCGTCGACGAGCTGGTGCAGGTGCGCGGCGGCCGGGGGTACGAGACCGCCGCGTCGCTGGCGGCGCGCGGCGAGCGCGGGGTGCCCGCCGAGCAGGTGCTGCGCGATCTGCGGATCAACCGGATCTTCGAGGGCTCCACCGAGATCATGCATCTGCTGATCGCCCGCGAGGCGGTGGACGCGCATCTGTCGGTCGCCGGGGACATCATCGACCCGGACGCCTCCCGCGCGGACAAGGCGCGTGCCGTCGCCCGCGCCGGGGGCTTCTACGCCCGGTGGCTGCCGACGCTGGTGACCGGCCCCGGGCGGCGTCCGGGCTCGTACGGGGAGTTCGGCCGCCTCGCCCGGCACGTCCGCTACGTGGAGCGCGCCTCCCGCAAGCTGGCCCGTTCCACGTTCTACGCCGCCGCGCGCTGGCAGGGCGGGCTGGAGCGCAGGCAGGGCGTGCTGGCCGGGATCGTCGACATCGGCGCCGAGCTGTTCGCCATGAGCGCCGTCTGCGTACGGGCCCGAAGGGACGCCCGGGAGGCCGCCGGGGCCTCGGCCGTCGACCTGGCCGACGCGTTCTGCGAGCAGTCCCGCCTCCGGGTGGCGGCCCTGTTCGAGGGTCTGTGGCGCAACACCGACACCCGCGACGCGAAGGTGGCCCGGCGCGTGATGGCGGGTGACTTCACCTGGCTGGAGGAGGGCGTCATCGACCCGTCCCTGCCCGGCCCGTGGATCGCCGAGGCGCAGCCGGGCCCGTCCAAGGCGGAGGACGTCCACCGCCCCTTCCCCTGACGCCCTGACGCCCTGACGTTGGCGGGCGGGACCGCGACCGCGGCCCCGCCCGTCCGGTGGAACGTGAGGGTCAGAGACGCTCGATGATGGTGGCGTTGGCCTGGCCGCCGCCCTCGCACATCGTCTGGAGGCCGTACCGGCCGCCGGTGCGCTCCAGCTCGTGCAGCAGCTTGGTGGCCAGGATGCCGCCGGTGGCGCCCAGCGGGTGGCCCAGCGCGATCGCGCCGCCGTTGGGGTTGGTCTTGGCCGGGTCGGCGCCGGTGTCCTTGAGCCAGGCCAGCACGACGGGGGCGAACGCCTCGTTGATCTCGGTGGCGTCGATGTCGTCGATCGACAGGCCGCTCTTGGCCAGCGCCCTCTCGGTCGCCGGGATCGGGCCGGTCAGCATGTAGATCGGGTCGGAGCCGACCACCGCGAGCGTGTGGATGCGGGCCCGGGGGGTCAGATCGTGCTGCTTGACGGCCTCCTCGGAGGCGATCAGCAGGGCGGACGCGCCCACCGAGATCTGCGAGGCCACCGCCGGGGTGAGCTCCCAGCCCTCGCGGAGCACGTTGAGGCCGGCCATCTTCTCCAGCGAGGTGTCGGCGCGGACGCCCTCGTCCTTGGCGAGGCCCGCCAGCGGGGTGATCTCGCGGTCGAAGTAGCCGTTCTCCTGCGCGCGGGCGGCCCGCTGGTGGCTCTCCAGCGCGAACGCCTCCAGGTCGCCGCGCTTGAAGCCCCACTTCTCGCACATGAGCTGCGCGCCGCGGAACTGGGAGACCTCCTGGGCGCCGTAGCGCTCGCCCCACCCGGGGCCCCAGGGCAGCCCGGCCGTCGGGCCCTCGGGGCCCACGGGGACGGAGGCGCCCATCGGCACCATGGCCATGTTCTCGACGCCGGCGGCGACCACGAGGTCCTGGGTGCCGGACATCACGGCCTGGGCCGCGAAGTGGATGGACTGCTGCGAGGACCCGCACTGCCGGTCGACGGTGACGCCGGGCACGTGCTCGGGCAGGCCCGCCGTCAGCCAGGCGGTGCGCGCGATGTCGAGGGTCTGCGCGCCGACCTGCGACACACAGCCCATGATCACGTCCTCCACCGCCGCGGGGTCGACACCCGTGCGGTTCATGAGCTCCTTGAGCACATGGGCACCGAGGTCGGCGGAGTGAACGTCCTTGAGGGCACCCTTCTTGGTGCCTACAGGGGTACGGACCGCGCCGACGATGTACGCCTCGGCCACGACGCCTCCAAAGTTTCTCGCGTAGGGTTCCGTCCCGGGACCAAACCGAGTCTGATTCGGTTCGGTCAGTATGAGGTTACCTCGCGAGCCGCGCAACGTCGCGTGTGAGCCTCACCGCACCGGCGCCACGGTTGCGCCGGTCACCGGGCGGCAGTCGACCCGCGCACCTCGGCCGGGGCCTCCAGCGAGGTCCGCGACAGCTCGGCCAGCAGCGCCGACAGCTCCGCGTGGTCCTCGGGCGACCAACCCTCGAGATGCTCGGCCAGCCCCTCCCGACGGGCGGCGAAGAGCCGTTCGGCGGTCGACCGGCCGGTGTCGGTGATCCTGAGCCGGCCGTCCGCGCGCACCACGTACCCGGCGCGCACCAACCGATCCACGAACGGACGCCCGCGCGCCGGCTCGACACCCGCCCGCTCGGCCAGCTCGGTGCCCGACACGTCCCCCTCCTCGGCGATCCGGCACAGCGCCCACATGCTGCCCGCGGGCAGGTGCACGCCCGAGACCACGCCGAGCCGGGCGTACATCTCCCGGGCGGACGCGTCGCGCATCATCAGCCGGCTGAGCCTGCCCTCGACCTCGTGCCGCGACGAACGGACCGTCGGCGCCCCGCCCCAGCCCTCGCCCAGGTCGGGACCCGCCTTCGAGGTGCCCCGCAACGGCACCTCCCGGAGGAACAGCGCCAGGACGAACCCCAGCGCCCCCATCGGTATCGCCCACAGGAACACCTGCTGGATCGCGTCGCCGTACGCGCCCAGGAACTCCGCCCGCAGGCGCGGCGGCAGCCGTTCGATCAGATGCGGGTCGTTGCCGGCCGCCGCCGGGTCGAACCCGGCGGGCAGGCCGCTCCGGGAGATCTGCGACAGGTTCTCCCCCAGCCGGGCGGTGAAGATCGACCCGAACACCGCCACGCCGAACGAACCGCCGATCGACCGGAAGTACGTGACCCCCGAGGTGGCCGCGCCCAGGTCCCGGTACGGGACGGCGTTCTGCGCGGCGATCACGATCACCTGCATGACCAGGCCCAGACCCAGCCCCAGGACCAGGAAGTAGAGGTTCATCGTGAGGCTCGCGGTGTGCACGTCCATCCGCGACAGCAGCCACAGCGCGAACGTGGTGATCGCCATGCCCGCGATCGGATACACCTTGTACCGGCCGACCCTGCTGATCAGTTGCCCGCTGAGGATCGAGGTGAACAGCATCCCCAGCACCATCGGCAGCAGATGGACCCCGGACATCGTCGGCGAGATGCCGTGCACCACCTGCAGATACAGCGGCAGGTACGTCAGCGCCCCGAACATCGCGAAGCCCACCACGAACCCGACCGCCGAGGACATCACGAACACCTCTCTCGTGAACAGCTCCAGCGGCAGCACCGGCTCGGGCGCCCGACGTTCCGCGAGGTACCAGCCCACCCCGGCGGCCACGGCCGCCGCGACCAGCCCAAGGATCACGGGCGAGCCCCAGGGGTACTGGTTGCCGCCCCAGGTGGCCACCAGCACCAGACAGACCGTGGCGACACCCAGCAGGACGATCCCCGCGTAGTCGACCCGGTGGCGCTCGTGCCGTTCCCTGGCGTGCAGGACCACCGCGACGACGACCAGCGCGACCGCCCCGAGGGGCAGGTTGATGTAGAAGACCCAGCGCCAGTCCAGATGGTCGACGAAGAACCCGCCGAGCAGCGGCCCCAGGACGCTGGACACGCCGAACACCGCGCCGAAGAAGCCCTGGTAGCGGCCCCGTTCCCGGGGCGGCACCACGTCCCCGACGATCGCCATGGCCAGCGCCATCAGCCCGCCGCCGCCCACGCCCTGGACCGCCCGGAACGCGATCAGCTCGGTCATGTTCTGCGCCAGCCCGCACAGCGCCGAGCCCACCAGGAAGATCACGATGGCGAACTGGAACAGGTGCTTGCGCCCGAACTGGTCGCCGAGCTTGCCCCACAGCGGTGTCGCCGCGGTCGCGGCCAGCAGGTACGCGGTGACCACCCACGACAGGTGGTCGGCGCCGCGCAGGTCGCTGACGATCGTGGGCAGCGCCGTGGCCACGATCGTCTGGTCCAGCGCCGCCAACAGCATGCCGAGCATGAGCGCGCCGATGATCGCGTACAGACCGCCCCGGTGCGGAACGTCCCGCCGTTCCGCACCGCCCGCGGCGGCGGTGTCCGCACGTGCGCCCATGGTGGTCCCCCCATACCGACCGTTCCGGGGGACGGCCCACCCCCCGGTAACGCATCTGTACCCCTACGGGTACGGGGGGTGAACCCACATCTCCCGGACGATCAGCCGGTGAGGTCCTTGGCGACCTTGGCCGCGCCGAGGCCCGCCGCGCCGAGGGCGATCACGGAGAAACCCCCGGAGGCCCACAGCGGAACCCCGCGGACGCCGCCGCGCGGCTTGCGCGACTTGACCCCGGCCACCGTGTCGAGCGCGTCGACCGCCAGCCCGAGTCGCGCCCAGGCCGCCCGTCCGCGCCCCCGGCTCAGCAGGTAACCCGCGCCGAGCGCGATCTCCCGGGAGGCGAAGATCCTCGTCACCAGGTCACGGGCGGGGTCCTTGCCGCCCGCCGCGCCCATCACCCGGGCGGCCACGCCCGGCGCCGCGAACGCCGCCACGCCGATCGCCACCCTGCCCCGCGCCATCTGGACCATCAGGCCGTCGACCAGATCCGGCCGACGCTCCTCGTTCCCGTGTACTTCGTTCGCATCTGCCACAGCCGTGAGCGTATAGCCCGTGCCGAACGGGGTTCGCCGGAGGGGCGGCGGCGTAGGCTCTGCGAGAGCCCCCGAACCACCGAGGTGTCTGTATGTCCGGGTTGATCCTCGTGTTCTTCCTGGCGCTGCTCTGCGCCTACCTGATGCGTTTCGTCGCCGGCCGGTTGCGGTGGTCGGTGCCGGGATACAGCGGGGTCATCATCGTCTTCGTGATCGCCGTGCTGGCGGTCTGGGGACAGTCGCTCGATTGACCACGTCTTGACGGCATCTGTCCGAACTTCTCCCCTCGGCGCGGCGTCTTAGCTGTGAAAGCTGCTTCCCCGCGCGGCAAGGGAGTATCGAGGTGCCACCCACCACGGCCAACCGGCGCCGGACCGTCGTCTCACCGCACGTCGCCCGGCTGGTGGACTTCGCCGAACCCTCCCCCGCGGACGACTGCCTCGACCTGTCCTGCGGACCCGGCCCCCTGCCCGACGCGCTGGGGCCGTTGGTCCGCCACGTCACCGCCGTCGACGGCACCCCGCTCTCACCCCCCGGCGCGGGGCCCGACGGACGCACCCCCACCGTCCTGTTCGGCCGCAGCCGCCTGCACGTCGGCGCCCTCGACACCCCGACGGTACGGGCCCGCGCCACCGCACTCCCCTACCGCAGCGCCGCCTTCACCCTCGTGACCTCGCGCTTCTCGTTGAGCGGGCTCGGCGACCCGGCCCAGGTGCTCCGCGAGATGGCCCGCGTCTGCCGCCCCGGCGGCCGGCTGGTGATCGCCGAGGTCGTCCGGCCCTCCGGGTACGGCCGCGAGCACGACCGCCTCGAACGCCTCCGCGACCCCGCCCACCCCGGCACCCCGACGCTCGCCCGGCTCGTCGAGCTGCTGTCGGAGGCCGGCGCCCGCGTCCGCGGCATCGAGCGCTTCAACGTGGAACGCCCGCTGGAGCCCTGGCTGGCCGCCGCCCCCGATCAGAACGGCGTCGAACGCGTCCGGCACGCCCTGGTCGACGAGATCGAGGGCGGCCCCCGCAGTGGAGCCCGCCCCCGGGTCATCAGCGGCGAACTGTGGTTCACCCAGACCTGGGCCCACCTCACGGCAAGGGTCTGACGGCCTCGCCCCGCTCGGCCGCCCACGGGTGACTCAGGGCTCCAGGGGGAGCTCGAACCAGACGGCCTTGCCGTCGGAGGTGGGGCGCGCGCCCCAGCGGGTGGCGAGTTGGTCGACCAGGTAGAGGCCGCGACCGCCCTCGTCGGTCTCGTCGGCGCTGCGGATGCGGGGGAGGCGCAGGTCGGAGTCGAAGACCTCGACCCACAGGGAGTCGGCCCCGCGGCGGAGGCGGAGGCGGAACTCCTTGGCCGCCGGCTCGCGGCGGCCCAGCTCCATGCCGAGGTCCCAGATCTCCTCGTCGAAGCCCATCAAGGGGTCGCCGCCGGGGGCCGGGCCGGCCACCTGAGGCTCGCGGCGGGGCACCGGGGCGCTGGCGGCGTGCAGGACCACGTTGGTGACGACCTCGGAGACCAGCAGGCAGGCCAGGTCGGCCTGCTCGCGGTCCATGCCCCAGGCGGCGAAGGTGTCGGAGGCCATCCGGCGGGCCTCGGAGACCATGATCGGCTCGGCGCGGAAGGAGCGCTGCTCGACCGCCAGCTCCTCGCCCGCGGTGCGGATCACCACGATGGCCACGTCGTCGTCGATGTCGCCGGGGACGGCGTCGTAGGCGGCGTTGGCGACGGCCTCGACGTCGCCGTGGGAGGCCGCCGCGACGGCCTCGCGGACCATCCGGCGGGACTCTTCACTGGAGTGGTAGTGCCCGTCCTCCTTGGGCCGCCGGTCGATCAGGCCGTCGGTGTAGAGGACCAGCGTCGCGCCCGGCTTGAGCTCGCAGCTCTCCTCGTTGAACAGGATCTCGCCGCCGACCCCGCCGCCGCGCACGCCGAGCATCGCGCCCTTGCTGTCGAACTCCAGCTCCGACACCTGCCCGTCCTGGACGAGCAGCGGCGGGTCGTGCCCGGCGTTGGCGAACGACAGCACCCGCGACCAGGCGTCGTACACGAAGTAGGTGCACGACACCAGCGGCGGGCGCACCACGTCGTCGCCGCCGCGCGGGCGGCGGGCCGCGCTCATCGTGCGGGTCCACTCGTCGAGCTTGCGCAGGATCTCGGCGGGCGGCTTGTCGTCCTGGGCGAAGGCGCGCAGCGCGGCCCGCAGTTGGCCCATCACCGCCGCCGCCCGCGCCCCCCGGCCCTCGACGTCGCCGATCACCAGCCCGACCCGGCCGGCCGACAGCGGGATCACGTCGTACCAGTCGCCGCCGACCTGGGTCTGGATGCCGTGCCCGTGGGATTCCAGCGGCTTGGCGGGCTCGTACCGCCAGGCGATCTTCAGCCCGTCGAGGCGCGGCGGGCGCTCGCCGGGGAGCAGGTCCTTCTGGAAGGCCAGCGCGGTCTCGCGCTCCTGCTCGAACAGCATGGCGTTGTCGACGGCCAGCGCCACCCGGCTGGCGATGGCCCCGACCAGGTCGCGGTCGAAGCCGTCGTAGTGCGGGTCGGGGCGCTTGCTCAGGTTGGACAGCGCCAGGCTCATCACGCCCAGCAGCTCGCCCCGCGCCAGCAGCGGCGCGGCGATCACCGAGGTGATGCCCATGTCCTCGCCGAGCCGCCCGCTGGGGCCGTTGGGGGCCGAGAAGCGGTGCTGAACGAGGTCCTCCACCAGCACCGCGTCACGGCGGTCCATCGCCTTGGCGCAGAAGTGCCCCGGCGGGTACGACACGGGCTCGCCGACCTCGGCCCAGGTGCCGGGCGGCGGCGACCAGC
Organism: Thermomonospora umbrina; assembly: GCF_003386555.1. Classification (GTDB taxonomy): domain Bacteria; phylum Actinomycetota; class Actinomycetes; order Streptosporangiales; family Streptosporangiaceae; genus Thermomonospora; species Thermomonospora umbrina. The sequence goes on from NZ_QTTT01000001.1 coordinate 2,013,400, forward strand.
CCGCGGCGTGCCGGGAGATCCGCCGGACCAGCCGGTCGCCGCTGAACAGGTCGATGAAGCAGTGATCCGCGAACTGCGGGACCAGGGTGTCGGCCATCTGCCGCAACGTCGTGGAGGGCTCCAGGGACCCGGCCAGCCGCTCCCCGATGCGCTCCAGCAGGCCGTACCGGTCCTGGTCGCGCTGGTTGCTGCGGAGCGCCTCCCGGGCGAAGATCGCGATGCCGTCGATCGCGCCGGAGGGATGCCGCAGCGGGACGGCGTGGGCGCGGGTGTAGATGGTGGCCCCGTCGGCCCGCACGTTGCTGAACGTGCCCTCCCAGACGCCGCCCTTGAGGACGTGCCGGGCCAGCTCGGTGGCCTGGTCGCGGTCCTCCTCGGCGATGCCCAGGGACAGGATCGACTGCCCGATGTGCTCGTCGCCGCCGAAGCCGAACAGTTGGTGCGCGAAGGCGTTGCTGTAGATGACGTTGCTGAAGCGGTCGCAGACGATGACCGCCATCTCCATCTGCGTCAGGACCGTCTCCGGCGGCAGTTGCGCCTCGAAGGACGACTCACCCCACCGTTTCATCGGACCTCGGCTTCCCCGTCGTGCAGGCGAGCGCCGTCCGTCCCCGCACGGACGCCTCCTCCGTATTGAACGACGAAAGCACCTTCCGGATACGTGAGTACGGCGTCTCGCTAAGGAGATCTTCGGTACAGAGCGGGGTCGTCAATGGGAGATAATCAGCGCTTGGTGACGAACACGTGCTCGGCCAGCCGGCGGGGCAGCTCGGCGGCGCCCTCCGGCTCGTCCGCGCAACTGACCCGTACGCCGTCGTCACTGGTCTCCAGTGTCACCTCACGTCCCGGTTGGATGCCCAACTGCTTGAGGATGAGCATCAGATCGCTGTCACTCTGCACCTGCTCGCTGATCCGCCGGACCACCGCGGGGGTGCCCGCGGGGGTGGCCAGCTCGGTCATCACGATCAGCGGGCCGTTGTCGTCGCCGTCCCCGCTGACACCCAGCTCGTCCAGGCCGGGGATGGGGTTGCCGTGCGGGCAGGTCTGCGGGTTGCCCAGCAGCGCCACCAGCCGCCGTTCGACCTGCTCGCTGATCACGTGCTCCCAGCGGCACGCCTCGATGTGGACGTCCTCCCAGGGCAGTCCGATCACGTTCACCAGCAGGCACTCGGCGAGGCGGTGCTTGCGCATCACGCGGGTGGCCAGACCCCGGCCGGACGCGGTGAGCTCAAGGTGCCGGTCGCCCTCGACCCGCAGCAGACCGTCACGCTCCATCCGGGCGACCGTCTGACTCACGGTCGGGCCGCTCTGGGACAGGCGCTCGGCGATACGCGCACGGAGGGGGATGATCCCCTCCTCTTCGAGCTCGAACACCGTGCGGAGATACATCTCCGTGGTGTCGATCAGGCCATGTGAGGTCAAGGCTCCCTCCACTCTCGAAGGTTCAAGTCTACTTCGTCGAGGCCATGCCGGGGTGTTCGTCGGCACTTGCCCGTATAGATCCCGGTCGTCGTCCCTGTCGTGACGTCCGCACCATGGGGTATGGGCAACACGTCATGCACACGGATTCTTCCCACGACGCGGCCCCTTACGTCCCTGACCGGGCCGATCTCGCCGCCCTGCGGCGCGCGGCGGCCGGCTGCCGAGGGTGCCCGCTGTACGAGGACTCGACCCAGACCGTCTTCGGCGCGGGCGAGTCGAGCTCCCGGGTGGTGCTGGTGGGCGAGATCCCCGGTGACCAGGAGGACCGCCGGGGCGCGCCGTTCGTCGGCCCCGCCGGGAGGCTCCTCGACCGGGCCCTGGAGGAGGCGGGGATCGCGCGCGACGACGCCTACGTGACCAATGCGGTGAAGCACTTCAAGTTCACGACCCCGGAGGGCGGCAAGCGGCGGATCCACCGGTCGCCGAACGCCGCCGAGATGGCCGCCTGTCGTCCCTGGCTGCTGGCGGAGCTGCGGCTGATCGAGCCGGAGATCATCGTCGCGCTCGGCGCCACCGCCGGAAAGGCGCTGCTGGGCTCCTCGTTCAGGGTGACGCAACAGCGGGGACGACTGCTGCCGTGCCCCCCGCTGGACGCCCTGGGCACCCGCCGGGCCGCCGAGGCGGCCGAGGCCGTGGCGGAGGGCCACATCGTCGCCACCGTTCACCCCTCGGCGGTGCTGCGCGGCGACGACCGGGACGCGATGTACGCGGGCCTGGTCGACGACCTCAGGGTCGCCGCTCGGGCGCTGGCTTGAGCGTACGGGTGTCGTACCGGAGCAGGGCCGGGACGCAGAGGGAGACGGCCACGACCAGGACCGCGCAGGCCACGCCGCCGCCGACCCACGACGCGGTGGCGCCGGTGACGGAGGCCGTCGCGCCGGCGCGGACGTCGCCGAGCCGGGGCCCGCCGGCGACCACGACGACGAAGACGCCCTGCATCCGGCCCCGCATCTCGTCGGGCGCGTACGTCTGCAGCATGGTCTGCCGGAACACCGCCGACACCAGATCGGCCGCCCCGCCGACGGCCAGCAGGAGGACGGCCAGCCACAGGCTGTGGGCCAGCCCGGCGGCGGCGATCGCCAGGCCCCACACCACGATCGACACGACCAGTGCCACGCCCTGGCGATGGATGCGCCCGATCCAGCCCGACAGCAGGCCGCCCAGCACGGACCCGATGGCGATCGCGCCGAACAGCCAGCCCACCGCCGCCTCGCCGCCGAACCGGGTGTCGGCCAACTCGGGGAAGAGCGCGCGGGGCATGGCCACGCCCATCGCGATGATGTCCACCACGAACGACATGAGCAGCACCGGCTGCGTCATCAGGTAGCGCAGACCCTCGACGACCGAGCGCAGCCCCGGGCTCCCCGTGCGGTCCTCCAGCGGCGGGATCGGCGGCAGCCGCAGCGCCGCGTAGAGGCCCACGGTGAACAGCACGGCGTCCAGCGCGTAGGCGGCGCCGTAGCTCCAGCGGGCGAGCATGAACCCGGCCAGCAGCGGCCCGGCCAGCATCCCGACCTGGCTGGCGGTGAAGTTGAGCGTGTTGGCCGCCGGGACCCGTTCCCGGTCCAGGAGACGGGGGATGATCGCGCCCCGGGTCGGCGAGGCCACCGCGAACCCGGACGCCTGCACCGCCACCACGACCATGATCAGCGCCAGGTTCTCGAGGTCCAGCAGCGCCTGGAGCAGCAGCAGGAGGGTGGCGACCCAGGTCACGCAGGACGCCAGGAACAGCAGCCGACGCCGGTCCATGTGGTCGGCGACCGCTCCGCCCCACAGCCCGAAGCCGATCAGCGGGACCAGGTTGACCAGCCCGAGCACCCCGACCCAGAACGACGAGCCGGTCATGTCGTACACCTGGACGGGCACCGCCACGGCGGTCACGTTGAAGCCGACGAACGAGACCGCCTGGCCCGTCCAGAGCCGCCGGTAGGCGCGGTCCCGGAGCGGGCGGGTGTCGATCGCCAGACCGCGCAGGCGACGGGTCGGTGTCACGACCTCGGGGGGTTCTGGGTCCTGCTGCGTCACGGGGAGAGTCTCTCGATCACCCAGTCCGCGTCGACGGCCGCCCCCTCCTTTCTCCGGCGGTAGAGGATCCGGTCGTGCATCCGGTCGGGTCGCCCCTGCCAGAACTCGATCTCCTCGGGGACGACCAGGTAGCCGCCCCAGAACGGGGGCATCGGCACCTCCTCCGCATCCGCCACCGCGGCCGGATCCGGCCATTTCTCGGCGTACTCGACGAACCGCGCGTCCAGTTCCTCCCGCGACCCGACGACCGCGGACTGCCGGCTGGCCCAGGCCCCGATCCGCGAACCGTACGGCCTGGTCCGGAAGTAGGCCGCGGCCTCCTCGTCCGGAAGCCGCCGGACCGGGCCGGAGACCCGCACCTGCCGGTGGATCGCGTGCCAGGGGAACACCAGCGCCGCCACGGGGTTGTCCGCGAGTTCACGCCCCTTACGGGAGGTGTGGTTGGTGAAGAAGCGGAATCCTTCCGTTCCGTACCCTTTGAGGAGAACCGTGCGGGCACTGGGCGCCGCATCGGCCGAGGCGGTGGCCAGCACCATCGCGTTCGGCTCCGGCAGCCCGGCCGCCAGCGCGGCGGCGAACCAGTCGGCGAACAGGTCGACCGGCTCGCCGGGCGGGTCCGAGGGGAAGGAGGAAGGAGCGCGCGCCGCGCCGCCTGCCTCGTAGGCGATGCGGAGCCGGGCCGGATCGGGCGTGTGTCGCACAGTCGCAGAGCCTCTCACCTGGGCGTTGTCCAGCTTGCGGGGACCTGGGTACTTACTGGTAACCAGGACAGGGTTCAATGAACCAGCACCGCCTTATCACTCTTGGGGACGAAAGGCAGGACGTACATGTCCGACTTCAAACCCGGTCTTGAGGGGGTCGTGGCCTTCAAGACCGAGATCGCCGAACCGGACAAGGAGGGCGGCGCCCTTCGGTACCGGGGCGTCGACATCGAGGAACTCGTCGGCCGCGTCTCCTTCGGCGACGCCTGGGGCCTGCTGGTGGACGACGGCTTCGAACCGGGTCTGACCCCGGCCGAGCCGCACGTGCTGCCCGCGCGCTCCGGCGACGTCCGCGTCGACGTCCAGGGCGCCCTCCCGGCCTTGGCCCCCGCGTACGGCATGCGCCCTCTCCTGGACAACTCGGACGAGGAGGCCCGCGCCGACCTCGCCCGCGTCTCGGCGCTGGCCCTGTCGTTCGCCGCCCAGTCGGCGCGCGGTCTGGGCCTGCCCATGGTGCCGCAGCGCCGGGTGGACGAGGGCCAGACCATCACCGAACGGTTCATGATCCAGTGGCGCGGTGAGCCCGACCCCCGGCACGTGGCCGCCATCGACGCCTACTGGGTGTCGGCCGCCGAGCACGGCCTGAACGCCTCCACGTTCACCGCCCGCGTCATCGCCTCCACCGGCGCCGACGTGGCGGCCAGCATCTCGGGGGCCATCGGCGCCATGTCCGGCCCGCTGCACGGCGGCGCCCCCGCCCGGGTGCTGCCGATGATCGAGGACGTGGAGCGCACCGGCGACGCCCGCAAGGTCGTCACCGACATCCTGGACGGCGGCGGCCGGCTGATGGGCTTCGGCCACCGCGTCTACCGGGCCGAGGACCCCCGCGCCCGGGTGCTGCGCCGCACCGCCAAGGAACTGGGCGCCACCCGCTTCGAGGCGGCCAAGGCCCTGGAGGACGCCGCGCTGTCCATCCTGCGCGAACGCCGCCCGGACCGTGCCATCGAGACGAACGTGGAGTTCTGGGCCGCGGTCATGCTCGACTTCGCCGAGGTCCCCCCGGCGATGATGCCCGCCATGTTCACCTGCGGCCGCACCGCGGGCTGGGCGGCGCACATCCTCGAGCAGAAGCGCACCGGCCGCCTGGTGCGCCCCAGCGCCGAGTACGTCGGCCCGGGCCCCCGCCCGCTCACCGACGTCGCCGGCGCCGAGGCCGCCCTCAAGCGCAACACCGGCTGACCCCACGGGTCCGGGGGCGAGCCCCCGGACCCGCCCTGTCAGGGCCGGACGATCAGCGTCCGGGGGGGCAACCCTGGTCTTGGAGGGCGCCCTCGACGAGGCGGCCGCAGACGGCGACCGCTTGGAGGGCGCCGGTCTCGCGCACGGTCAGCAGGAGGACGGGCTTGCCCGGGACCTGGTGGCCGTCGGCGCGGGGGCCGAAGCCGAGGAGGCCGGTGGCGCCCTGGGTGAGGGGGCCGGACTCCTGCTCGGTCATCGCCGCCAGTACGCCGGTGGCGTTGGGCGGGCCGCCCTCCTGTTCGCCGAGGACGCGCTGGGCCACGCGGATCATCGTCAGGGCCGCGTCGTACCCCATGGCCGAGTGCGCCAGCGAGGGGCGGCGGTCGGCGGGGGCGTCCTCGCCGACCAGCTTCTCCACCACCGGGTCGAACGACGTGTAGAAGACGTGCATCGGCTTGTTGCGCGCCCACGGTCCCGCCCACGCCTCGCGGGCCGCCAGCGGCGTGTAGAAGAGCCTGATCGCCCGGGTCCGGCCGATGCCCTCGGCGTTGTCGCTGACGTACTTGGTGACCTCGTCGCCGCCCAGCACGATCCGCTGCCCGTCCCCGCATGACGTGGTGGACAACTGGTTGACGAACGAGCGGAACTCGTCGGAACGGCCCGCGTAGTAGAAGACGTCCGCAGGGGCACGGCACGCCTGGAGCACCATCGCGGGGATCTCCGACGGGTCCCGGTAGCCGAGCATCGTGACCTTCGCGCGGCCGAACTCGTCGCGGAAGTCCTCCGCCAGGTTGGTGCTGTAGGTGTCGTCCGAGGAACCGTCGTAGAAGACCGCCGCCGTGGTGGCGGGACGGCCGTCTGCGCTGAGCCGTCCGCTCTTGGCCCAGTGCGCGGCGTGCGCGGCCAGCCGCCTGTTGGGCGGCGCGAGCCGGAAGTAGTACGGGGAGAAGCGACCTCCGCGTTGGGCGAGGTGGTCGTAGGTGCTCGTGGTGCCCACCATGGGCAGCGCCGCCTGCGACAGCAGGTTGATGGCGTTGCCGGTCTCCCGCTTGCTGTCGCCGAACCCGACCACGCCGACGATCGTGCGGTCCTCCACGGCCATCCGCCGGATGCGCTCGGCGACCTCGGTGGCATACCGGAACCGCGATCCCGCGTTGGCCACCAGCACCTTCAGCAGCGGACGACCGTTCGCCTCGTAGTGGTGCTCCTGGGCGATCGACAGCCCGACCAGCTCGCCGTGGACGCCCGCCAGCAGGTCGGCCTGCCGCTGGTCGACGGACGGCTCGGTGCTGAGCGCGCCGATGTAGACGATCGTGACGTACGGCTTGCCGGACGCCTCGACGGCCCGGTTGAGGTCCCGGATCCGGTGCTCGGCCTGACGGAGCCGGCCGTTGAACGCGTACGACCCGTCGGTGACGCCGACACACTCGCCGTTGTCGGCGTGCCACACCACATGGGGGTCGCAGTACCGGACGCTCTCGAACGCGACCACCCCGACGGACGCGGCCAGCACCACGCCGGCGGCCAGCCAGGGCACCACCGGATGCGTGAGCGGCGGCCGGTTGCGCCGGGGCAGCACGGGCGCCGACCAGCCGTCGCCCTCCGCGAGGTCCACCGGGACGTCCCGTGCGTACCCGAGGGCGATGGCGCGCCGCCGGTCGTCCCAGTAGTCCCAGTACGCCTCCTGCACCTCGCCGAGGTCGGCCAGGTCGGCGCGCACCGGATGGACCCGGACCGCCTCGGCCAGCCTCCGCACCTCCTCGGCGGGGCCGGGACAGGCCACGATCACCAGCGGGTCGAACGCGAGGCGGGCCGAGACCCGTTCGGGACGCAGCCGGTCCCGTTCCCGGCGTTCGCGTTCGGACGGCGCGGCACCGGTCGGCCGGGTCTCCAGGCGTTCCGCGCGCACCTGCTCCACCAGCGTGATGAAGCGCCGGGTCACGCTCTCGTCGTAGGCGTCCAGGATCACCGTCGGATACCGCACCCGCGCCCACGTCACCCGCCGCCAACTGCGCCGATACCCCTGCCGCAGATCCTCCAGGAACGCCGCGATCAGCAGCTTGTCCAGGTCGTCGTCATGGCGGGGCGCCGGCTCGCCGTGCAGCGGCGCGGGCCGGTACACCAGGTCCAGCGCGAACGCCAGGAAGCCCCCGCCGGGCCGGTGCGCCCCCGGCGGGAGGTTGCGCCCGTACCTCTGGGCGGCGAACCACCGGTAGCGGCGACGACCGGCCCAGTCCCAGGTGGTGATCCCCGCCTGCCCGGCGATGGCGAGGACCCCGGCCAGCGCCGTCGTCAGCGCCGCCGCCACGTCGAGGGTGCTGGCGGCGGTGGCGCTGACCAGGGCCACCACGGCGACGCCGATCGGGGCGACCTGCTCCAGGTAGCTGAGCACCGAGGCCAGCGTGTCGCGCTGTCCACCCCGGCCCGGCAGCACGCGCTGCCGGCGCAGCCGGATGCCGGCGGCCAGCACGCGGCGCGACGACCCGTCGGTGTGGTGCTCGCGCAGCCGGGCCGCCAGCTCCCAGTCGTCGGCCTCGTGCGGGGCGTGGGCGGGCGGCCGGCCGCTGGGCGGCAGCCGCAGCCGCTTGGCGCGCAGGGACTGCAGCCACAGGGCCATGCTGAGGAGCTGGAACCGCAGCGGCGGCTCCAGCCTCGGCCCGCTCTCGGAGAGTTGGTGGGCGATGTCGCGCAGCAGCTCGGCGACGTCCCCGCCGGTGCGTTCGGCGTGCACCCGGGCGTACAGACCGCCGTCGGCGCGACAGTCGGTGACGAGCCGGTCGGCGGCCCAGGACTGCCATGCCTGCTCGTCGGCGGCCAGCAGCAGCGGGCGCAGCCGGTCGCCCGCGCGCAGCGTGGGACGTCGGCGCAACTGGCGCAGGACGCCCACCAACTGCCGGGACCGCGCGTCGCCCTGCGGCGGCGCACCCTGCTCGACCCGCTCCGAGGCCACCCGTCCACCTCCTCCGGCCCCGCACGAGTTCCGAGGCGCGGGTCCATGTAACCGACCGGGTGCCCTCGGCGGAAGCCCGCACGACAACGGTTTGTCATCATGGACGGGTGCCGGGAGCCCATTCGTATGACGCCGGATCCGAGGATTTCGACGACGCCGACGGCGAACCTCTCAGCCCGGAGCAGGTCGAGGAGCTGCGCCGGTACGAGGAGGAGCGCGAGGCCAAGCGGATCCGTCGTGACACCCGGTCATGGAAGGCGGTCGGCTGGGTCGTCGCCGCGGCGCTGCTCGTCCTGCTGTACGACTCCTCCGGGGCGCTGCTCACGGCCCTCGACGACGATCGGCCATGGGCGGGGCATGCGGCGACGGCCGGATGTGCCACGCTGGGACTGCTGGCGCTGCTCGCCCTGGCTCTCCGGGCATGGCGCCGACGGTGAGACGCCCATCTCACGATGTGGGCGGCTCTGAATCGATCTCGCAGGCCGACTAAGGTGGTCCAGTGACCGACATCGTCATCCCCGAAGACCTCAAGCCCGCCGACGGCCGTTTCGGATGCGGTCCGTCCAAGGTCCGTCCCGAGCAGCTCGCCGCCCTGGCCTCCTCGGGCTCGACCTACATGGGCACCTCGCACCGCCAGGCCCCGGTCAAGTCGCTGGTGCGCCGGGTGCGCGAAGGGCTCGCGGACCTGTTCTCGCTGCCGGAGGGCTACCAGGTCCTGCTGAGCAACGGGGGCACCACCGCGTTCTGGGACATCGCCGCCTTCGGCATCGTCCGGGAGAAGTCGCAGCACGTGACGTTCGGCGAGTTCTCCAGCAAGTTCGCCAAGGTCACCAAGACCGCGCCGTGGCTGGCCGACCCGTCGGTCATCGCGAGCGACCCGGGCACCCACCCGCTGCCGCTGGCCGAGGACGGCGTGGACGTCTACGCGCTGACCCACAACGAGACCTCCACCGGCGTGGCCATGCCGATCAACCGGGTCGGCGGTGAGGGCTCCCTCGTCCTCGTCGACGCCACCTCCGGCGCGGGCGGCCTGCCGGTCGACGTCAGCGAGACCGACGTCTACTACTTCGCCCCGCAGAAGTGCTTCGCCTCCGACGGCGGCCTGTGGGTGGCGCTGGCCTCCCCCGCCGCGCTGGAGCGCATCGACGAGATCGCCGCCACCGACCGGTACGTGCCGGAGTTCTTCAACCTCAAGACGGTCGTCGACAACTCCGCCAAGGACCAGACCTACAACACCCCCGCCGTCGCCACCCTGCTGCTGTTCGCCGAGCAGATCGAGTGGATGAACGCGCAGGGCGGCCTGGCCTGGACCACCGCGCGCACCGCCGACTCGGCCCAGCGCCTCTACACCTGGGCCGACAAGACCTCGTACACGACGCCGTTCGTGACGGACCCGGCGCAGCGCTCCCAGGTGGTCGGCACGATCGACTTCGCCGACACGGTGAACGCTTCGGACGTCGCCAAGGTGCTGCGCGCCAACGGCATCGTCGACACCGAGCCGTACCGCAAGCTGGGGCGCAACCAGCTCCGCGTCGGCATGTTCCCGGCCATCGACCCGGCCGACGTCGAGGCCCTGACCGCCTGCATCGACCACGTGGTCGAGCGCCTCTAGCCGCCCGAGGGGGCCCGCTCGCCGTCGTCTCGACGGCGCGGGCGGGCCCGTGTCAAAGGCCCGCCCGCAGCCGAGCGCGGCGAGGCCGGAAGCTCGTGCGCGCGGTGATCTGCGGCTCGGGGTCGCGGGTGATCTCCAGGTAGGTGCCCTCGCGCAGCATCACCGCCGACACCGGCCGCACCCGCGTGGCGCGGCGCACCTCGCGGAACCAGCGGGGGTCGGACGCCCAGTAGAGGTTGTGCTCGGCGTCCACCGCCACCACCAGGGGGCTCAGCGCCGCGCGGGCCAGCCGCACCCGGTCCGGGCGGGCCCGGTCGACCCAGACCAGCGCGCCCCGTCCGACCAGGGCCTCGAGCACCTCGGCGATCTCGGCGGGGGCGTGTCGTCCGGCCAGCGCGCGGAAGACGGCCTCGCCGTCGGCGCCGGGTTCGAAGCCCTCGCCGTGGATGCCGAGGAGTCCGTTCACCGCCAGCGGGCCGGCGTTCGCCGGCTCGTGCGCGGAGCCCTGGACGGCCCGGCGGGTGTGGCCCAGGGCCACCGGGGCGTGGTCCAGCAGCGGGAGCAGCTCGGGGCTCCAGACTCCGGAGAACGGGGCCCGCCCCTTGACGATCCGGCAGCCGTCCACGCTGAGATCGGGCACGTCCGAAGGCACCGGGGCGGGGTCGCGCACCGGCCGTCCGGTGAACAGGGCGACCCCGGAGGAGTCGTCGCCGCGTTCCCCGGCCAGCGTGCCGAGGACCACGAAGGCGTCCGACACGCGCTCACGGTGCTCCGCCGAAGGGGAGCGCAGCGATCCGAAGAGTCCGCCCATGTTCGATGAGATGCGGGACGGGCCCGTTCGGTTCACGGCACCCGAAGCCCGGCATCACCGGCCGCCGCATAAGCTGCTGGGGTGAACCGCCAGCCCCGATGGCTCCTCCCGACCGTTCTGATCCTCCTGGTCCTCGCCGTGATCATCGGCACGCTGCTCGGCTGACGGACCGCACGCGGGGTCATCCCCACGGGGCATCCCGATGCCCGCGGGCTCGTTCCGGCGGACGATGCCGAACGTCCCGGCCATCGGAAAGGATCAGAAGGTGAGGGGGATGAGGTCGCACACCCGGGTCCTGGCGGCGGCGTTGGCGGCGCTGCCCGTGCTCGCCTCGGCGGCACCGCGGGCGCACGCCGCCGCCGACGACGACGCCACACGGATGTTCGTCGTCGCCGACCCGCGGATCGGCGAGTCCAGCGGCCTGGCGGTGAGCAGACGGCACGCCGGCATCGTCTACACCCACAATGACTCCGGCGGCTCCCCGCGCGTCTTCGCGCTCGGCCCCGACGGGCGCACCCGGGCGACGTTCACGCTGAGCGGGGTCACCGCCCGTGACTGGGAGGGCATGGCGGTCGGCGTGGACGAGGGCGGGAGGCCCGCGCTGTACGTCGCCGACATCGGCGACAACCTCGGCGGCGCGTGGCCGTACGTCACCGTCTACCGGATCCCCGAGCCGTCCCGGCTGCGCGACCAGACGGTGCGGGCCACCGCGTTCCGGCTCAGGTACGAGGACGGGCCGCGCAACGCCGAGACCGTGATAATCAACCCCCGGACCAACCGGCTCTACGTGGCCAGCAAGCTGTTCTCCGGCGCGCTCTACGAGGCCCCCGCCAGGCTGCGGACCGGCCGGTCCAACATCCTGCGCAAGGTCGGGGACGCCCCGGCGCTGGCCACCGACGGGGCGTTCGCCCCCGACGGGCGGTCCCTGGTGATCCGCACGTACTTCTCCGCCCACGTGTACTCCTTCGACGACGGGGCGAAGGAGAAGACCGACTCGCTGCGCTCGTTCAAGCTGCCGGCGCAGGAGCAGGGCGAGTCGATCACCTACACGGCCGACGGCGCGGCGGTGCTGGCCGGTTCGGAGGGCTCCGGTCAGCCCGTGTGGCGCGTCCCGCTCCCCGAGAAGGCCCGGCCGGGCCGCACCGGCGAGCCCCGCGCGTCCGACGATCGCCCCGACGACGGCGATCCGGCCCGGGACCGCAACAACGTCGGGCTGGTCATCGCGGTGGGCCTCGCGCTGGCCCTCGGGTACGGCGTGTTGCGCCGCCGGGGCTGAGTGAGGAACCCGACCCGAAAGTCGGGGGCGGAGAGGTCGCCGCGCGTGTCAGGATCGGTGACTGTGCATCCTGAGCTGGTCGGCCAGTCCTGGACGGGATCCGGTGGGCGGCTGCGGCCGGTGGGGGCGGGGCCGTTCACGCTGGCGGCCCTCGCGGCGGCGCTGCTGCCGGTCCGCCCCGCCTGGCTGTGGGCGGCCCTGATCGCGCTCGCCGCCGCGGCGCCCTGGCTCATCGGCGCGCTGCGCCCGCGCCGCCCCGAGCCGCAGTGGCGGCTCTCGGAGGCCGGCCTGGAGCTCACCCGCCCCGACGGCGAGATCATCACCCGGTACGAGCGGGAGCGGATCGAGGAGCTGGCGGTGACGGCCGCCGACGGCCGGCTGACGGTCTTCCACAAGTTCGGCCGGACGTCGGTCGGCGAGCTCGCCCGGATGGGCTTCGAGCCGCTGGCGTTCTATGTGACCGCGCGGCGGCTGGGGCTGCCGATGCGGATCCTGGACGGCGACGCCGACGGGCCGCCCGACGGCTCGCTGATCCCCGACGACCTCTCCGGGCCCGACCATCCCGCCGAGCAGCGGCTGATGGCCCAGGAGGCCGAGCTGCTCGCCGCCGTCCACGAGCCGCGGATCCTGCCCGAGGAGCGCCGCGAGCCCGCCCGGCTGGCCGCGCCGCCGCCGTCGCCGGGCCGGGGGCGCGTCGCCGCCTTCGGGGCCCTGGTGGCGGCCCTGGGCGCGTTGATGATCGCCCGGATCGCGGTGTCCGACCCGGCCGGGCCGGACCCGGTGGCGCGGTTGGCGGCCGGCGGGTGGGCGCTGCCGGCGCTGCTGACCCTGTTCGCCACGCATCGCCGGCTGCTGGCCGAGCGTCCGGTCCGCTGGACGATCACGTCCGGTCGGATCGTGGTGCACGGCCGCCGCACCGGCCGGGGGCTGCGCGTGCACGCCGCCGACATCGCCGCCGTCGCCGTGGGCCCGGGTGTCCGGGTGGACCCGGTGACCGGCGAGCCGGGGCCGTGCCCGCTGGCGGTGCTGGCCTTCGATCACCGGATGGGGCTGCTGGCCCGGCTGCCCGCCCACGACCTGGAGGAGTTCCAGCTCGTCCACGCCCTGCACGAGCGCGGCTACCGGGTGATCACCCCGGGGGCGCGGGCGCCGCGCCCCTCGGCGTACGGGCTGGACGGGCTGCCGGACGTCTTCGCGCAGGTCCCCGGCGGGCGGCTGGTGGTGACCGACGACGGGCTCGGCTGGGCGGACGCGGGCGGCGACGTGGTGCTGCGGATGCCCCAGGACCGCCTCGGCGGCGTGGAGCTGCTGACGATCGCCGGGCAGGCGTGGCTGCGGCTGTACGACTCCGACGGCGACGAGTTCTTCGCCGCCCCGTTGTCCGCCCTTCGGATCTCCCGGACCGACCTGCGGGAGACCGCCCGCCGGGCCGGGCTGCCGGTCACCGACGCCGAGTACGACGCGTACCTGTCGGCCGCGTTCCACGGCGCCGTCGAGGCCATCAGCGCGCCCGCCACGGAGGCCGGCGACGACGGCCCGGATCCCGATCCGGCGGACGCTCCGGGGGTGCTGTTGGACGCCACGCGCCGTTCCCGGGTGGGCACGTACGCGTTGAGCGTGGCGCTGTGCGAGGTCGTCGCGGCGGTCGCGGCCCTGTGGTTGGGCGACTCTCTCGGCGGCCCGCTCCTGACGGCCGCGTGGGCGGCCCCTGCGGGCCTGCTGATCGGCCTGTTCGGCAACTGGGTGTACGACCGCAACCGCGATCAGCTCCGCGTCTCGCCCGCCGGCATCTCCGTGGTCACCCGTCGGGGGCGGGTCGCCTGGGACCTCGCCCGGGCCGCGGTCGGCGGTGTCGGCATCGACGACTCGGTCGAGCGCGTTCCGCGTCTGGTCGTCTGGAGCCCGGCGGGGCGTGTGCTGCGCCAGGTCTCCTTCCCGCCGGACCTGGACGAGCTCCGTCGTGCCTGTGAGCGGTTCGGCCTCCCGTGGGGGCCGCCCGACGCCGACCGGCCGGCCGCTCCGCCGGAGCTGTAGGCCCCTCAACCCTTGCCCGGTAGCAAAGCTGTGCAGGTTCTCTCAGCGCAGACTGAGCCGTTCCTGCCCGGGAGGTGGCTGCGCATCCACCGACGTGCCGGTGTGGCCCGTCAGGACTTGGCCGTGGAGCCCAGCGGCCAGGCGTACAGGCTCTCGTAGCGGAGGCCGGGTTGCTCCTTGCCGGGGAGGTGGCTGCGCACCAGGTGGACGGCGTCGGACGTCCAGGCCATGCCCGCGTAGGCCGACAGCTCCTCGACGAGGGGCCGCATGTCGGTGGGGCGGCGGCTGCGGGCCAGGGTCAGGTGGGGGCGGTAGCCCTTATACTCGCCCAGGGACGCGCCCGCGCGGCGGCCCGCCGCGTTGACGGAGGCGGCCATGCGGACCAGGATGCCGCGGTCGCCGTACACGCCCGTCCACAGCACCCGGGCGTGCGCGCCGCCGCTGGGGAACGACCCCGCCCCGGCGAACGACAGCTCGATCTTGGGATAGCGGGCGGCGGCACGTTCCAACCGGGGCAGCAGCCGGCTCTCGGCCCGCTCGTCGACCTCACCGAGGAAGGCGAGCGTGACGTGCATCAGGTCCCGACTGATCCACTTGAGATCCGGCCAGGCGGCCCGGTAGGGCACCAGCAGACGGTCGAGCTCGTCCAGGACGTTCGGCGGCGGCAGCAGTGCCACGAACAGCCTCATGGGCGGATCCGAAAGTCCACACGGTAAAGCATCCCAGCCGAAAGGCGGGCTGTCATGTGTCCGGCCGGTCCGTTATCCGAAGGAGGCGATCGCCCGGGCGTGCGCCCCGAGCACATGGGCGAACAGGCTGGGGGCCCGACCGCCGTCACCGGCGTCCGGCAGGACGTCCGGGGTCAGCGTCCAGTCGGTGCCCACCCAGGAGTCGGCGATCTCGCCCGACGCGGACGGCAGGTTGTTGCACGCCTGCCGGACCCGCAGCGACCGCACCGACTCGTTCGCCGGGGTGTCGGTCTCCACCAGCATCACCGGCACGCCGACCAGCGGCCCGTCCTCCACCAGCCGCAGCAGGTGGTGGGCGTCCTCGCCGTCCAGGGCGGCGCCCGCGTCCATGACCACCGTCAGTCGGACCGGGGGCCCGGGGGCCAGCCCGGCGGGCACCTCGGTCTCGTCGCCGCCGACACCGCGCAGGTCGACCAGGTCCAGCAGCCCGCGCAGCCGCTGACCGGCGGCCGGACCGGTGGCGACGCCGCCGCCCAGCAGCCCGTGCACGGCGGCGGGGTCGAAGCCGTTCAGCCAGCCCGCCCCTGACAGCCCGGAGGCGTCGATGACCTCCAGCCCCACCAGTCCGGGCGGAACGGCGGCCAGAAAGCGGGTGATCAGCGACCAGGCGTAGGCGGCCGAGTCGCCGGGCAGCGCGCCGCGCGAGATCCACACCCCGCGCCGCCACGGCACCCGCAGCACCAGCGGCACCCTCAGCCCCGGCAGTTCCTCCACCGACAGGCCGCCCAGCAGCACCCCGTCGGCGATGTCGGTACGCGGCTCCCAGGTCAGCCAGCCCGGCCCGTCGAACGCGGCCACCTCCGCGGTGACCTGCGCTTCGGCCGCGGACAGCTCGCCGATGAGCTGGGCGGCGTCGCCGTTCAGCCGGTCGGTGGCCGCCGCCATCAGCTCCTGATGCCGACCGCGCGGAGCCCGACCGGCGATCTCGTCGTTGCGAAGGTTCAGCGCGTGCTCGGTGGACGAACGGAACGCCGCGAGCGAACGACTGGCGTCCTCCCACACCAGCCAGCACCGCTCCACGTACCCGACCTCGGACCCCGACTGCCCCGCCGCCCCCCCGGGACCCCCAGAGGCCGCCCCAGAGGGCATCCCCGCACCACCGGGAACACCGGCACCGCCAGTCCCACTGGCACCGCCAGTGCCGCCAGCGCCGCTAGCCCCGAAAGCACCGCCTGGCACGCCAGCCCCACTGGACCCGCCGGGAAGGCCTGCGCCGCCGGTGCCGCTGGGGAAGCCGGTGCCGCCGGCCCCGCTCGGGATGCCGGTGCCGCTCGGGGCGTTCGGGATGGTCGGGAGGGTGGGGGCGCCGACCTCCGGGGGCGGGGGTGGGGGGGTGATCGGCTCGCCGGGGTCGTCGACCTCGATGCCGTGCGCGACCAGCAGTTCGGCCAGACCTCCCGCGTATCCCTGGCCGAGGGCGCGGACCTTCCACGCGTCGCCGCGGCGGTACACCTCCAGGCCCAGGATGGCCTTCTCCGGGCCCAGGTCCGTCACCGTGAACGAGGCCAGTGCGCCGCCGTTCTCGGCGGTGAGCTGGAGCCGCGGCGCGGGCACCGCGCCGAAGGACACCGGCCCGGTCAGGCTGACCACGATCAGCACCGCCTGCGCGTCGGCGGGCACCGCGTCCAGGTCCAGTTCGATGCGCTGCCCGCCGCCGGCCTGCGACCAGCGCACGCCGAACCCCTCGGGGGCGTTGAAGAACACGAGGTCGGCGTCCGACCGGGCGCGCAGGTCGGCGCCGACGGTCAGCGCGCTGACGTCGACCGGCACCGCGCAGGAGACGGTGGCGGCGACCCGGTGTTCGGAAAGGGGGGCGTTGGCCCCGCGCGGCAGTTCGGCCATCGTGGCGTGGGCTCCCGGGTCCGGAGGGTCGGGGACGGGTCGGGCGACCTGACCCGATTCGGGGGTCTGTGGTCGCCCCTGGACGGCGGGTGGGGCGACGATGACGGAACGGGGATCGCCCCACCCGTCGATGTCGGCGTCGCGTTCACCCCGAGGCCGGCGGGCCGGGCGGGCCGTCCGACCCACCGTCGCGGGGCCGGGGTCGACCTCGGGCCGGCGCACGACCACGGCGGAGGGGAGGCCCTCCAAGGCGAAGGAGCCGGGCCCGGCCCGCCTTACCGGGGACCCTCGGGCGAACGTGTCGCCCGACGGGCCTCCGGCGCGGGTCCGGGTGGTCCCGGCCGTCGTGGATCAGGCGTGGGTGGCGATCATGGGAAGCATGTCCTGGAAGGTCCGCCCCTGGGCGGGCTCGCCGATGGCGTTCATCTTCCAGCCGTCGTTGTGCCGGTAGAGCCTGGCCATGATCATCCCGGTGTGGCCGCCGCCCCCGGTGAGGGTGTAGCGCGCCATCTCGCCGTTGGTGGTCTCGTCGACCACGCGGCAGAAGGCGTTCTCCACCTCGTTGAAGGTCTGTCCGTTGAACGAGCTCACCGTGAAGACCAGCGAGGTGACGTGCACGGGGAGACGCCCCAGGTCCACGATCACCGACTCGTCGTCGCCGTCGCCGGCGCCGGTCAGGTTGTCGCCCGTGTGCCGGACCGAGCCGTCGTCGCTGACCAGCTTGCCGAAGTAGATCACGTCGGCCAGTCGCCCGTCCGCGAACAGCAGGCAGGAGGCGTCCAGGTCGACCTCGCGATCGCGCGACCCGAAGAAGCCCTTCTTCTTGACCGCGTCCCAGCCCAGGCCCATCCGGACCATGGTCAGCACACCGCCGGGCTTCTCCAGCGAGATCCGCTGGCCCTTCTGCAACGACACCGTCATTACCGTCGTCCCCTCGTTCGTCACGTTCGCCGTCCGGTACGTCGGCCGGGTGGCCCGGGCGAATCCGGGCACACCGGTCGAGGGCGGCCGGGCAGTCCAAAGACTGTCAGCCGGGCCGGGTCTCTGTCACCTTTTTCCGGCCATCCCCGCCCGTGCCGGACCCCGCCGGAGGGCGAACCCCCCGCGCCCGACCGGGAGCGAGTCCCGCAGGGCCGGACGCAGCGCGCCGCGCGGAGCCGCGAGGAGCGTCACGCCCAGCGCGGCCAGGGTCGCCACCACGCCACCGGCGACGATGCTGAGACGCGGCCCGAACTGCTCGGCCATCCATCCGACCAACGGGGCGCCCAGCGGGTTGGTTCCCAGGAAGACGAACATGTAGAGGCCCATCACCCGCCCCCGCATCTCCGGCGCGACGCTCAACTGCATGGTGGCGTTGGCCGCCGTGGTGAACGTCATCAGCGCGATGCCGGTGGGCACCAGCATCGCCAGGAACGACCAGTAGGTGGGCATCACCCCGGTCACGATCTCCAGCAGTCCGAACACCAGCGCCGCCGACAGCAGCAGCCGCATCCTGGGCCGGACCCGCCGCGCGGCCAGCAGCGCGCCGGTCAGCGCGCCCACCGCGAGCATGGTGGAGGCCAGACCGAACGAGGACGCCCCGCCGCCGAACACCTCCCGGGCCACCAACGCGGTCGTCAACTGGAAGTTCATGCCGAAGGTGGCCACGAAGAACACCAGCACCAGGATCAGCACGAGGTCACGCCGACCCCGTACATAACGCAGGCCCTCGCGGAGCTGCCCCTTGGCCCGCGGCACCAGTTCGGCGGGGTGCAGCTCGGCCGAGCGCATCGCCGCCAGCCCGAACATCACCGCGCCGAACGAGGCCGCGTTGATCAGGAACACCGGCCCCGTGCCGGCCACCGCGATCAGCAGCCCGGCCACCGCGGGGCCGAGCACCCGCGCGCCGTTGAAGGTGGCGCTGCCCAGCGCGATCGCGTTGGGCAGGTCCCGCCGGCCGACCATCTCCACGATGAACGTCTGGCGGGCCGGGTTGTCGAGCACGGTGGCCATCCCCAGCCCGAAGGCCAGTGCGTACACGTGCCAGACCTGGGCGGTGCCGGTGATCGCCAGCAGGCCGAGCACCAGCGCCAGCAGTCCCATCGTGGCCGCGGTGGCCATCAGGATCCGGCGCTTGGGGTAACGGTCGGCGAGCACCCCGCCCCACAGCCCGAACAGCAGCAGCGGCAGGAACTGCAGCCCGGTGGTGATGCCGAGCGCGACGCCGCTGCCGTGGGTCAGGTCGAGGACGAGCCAGTCCTGGGCGACCCGCTGCATCCAGGTCCCGGTGTTGGACACGACCTGCCCGATCGCGAACAGCCGGAAGTTCCGGACGCGCAGCGACCGGAACATCCCTCCGGTCGCGGGTTCCTCGGGTTCCTCCGGCTCGTCCTCGTCGCCCCGATCCCGGGCCCGGGTCAGGACTTGCTGAGCTTGTCCAGGATCGGGGCCGCCCGGCGCAGGATCGCCCGTTCCTCCGGGGTCAGCTCGCGCAGGCGTGTGGCCAGCCAGGCCTCCCTGCGACGCCGTTCCTCCCGGAGCAGCTCCACTCCGCGCGGGGTCACCCGGAGCACCGCCTGACGGCCGTCCGTCGGATGCGGGCTGCGCTCCAGCAGGCCCTGATCCTCCAGCGCCGCGATCACCCGGGTCATGGACGGGGGCTGCACCTTCTCGTGGTCGGAGAGCTCCCGCGGCGTCATCGTCCGGTGGCGCTCCACCGCCGCGAGCGCCGCGTGCTGGGACAGCGTGAGCCGTCCGTCCCCCGGCCGCGCCCCGGCGGAGCCTTCGGACGCGCTCACCGAGCGCAGCCTTCGCGACAGCCGGGCGATGGAGATGCGCAGATCCTCGGCCAGACCGGGGCGCGGCGCCGGACGGTCCGGTTGCTGTGGCATGATCATGATCATTAGCAGAAGTCATTACCTCGGCTAACGATCTGGAAGGCGCGCGTATTCCGCCGGATCGTTAGCCTCGCGTACGACCTTCCGCGTCCTCCCGCTCACCTCGTCCCGACCTGGGGCCCTCCATGCTCCCATCCGCGCCCTCGACGGCCGCGCCCCGGACATTCCCGGACACACCGCCCCCGCCGGGCCGGACGTGACGATCGGGCCGGTCCGGGACCTCGGTAGCCTGAGGTCATGACACGTCCACGGCGCCCGGATCCCCCACCGCTGCGGACCGACGACCGCAAGATCGCCGCAGCGGGCGTCCTGGCCTGGGCGGTCGCCCTGGCGATCCTCCTGGTCGTGGGCCTCCCCGAGGACCGCCGCTGGTGGCTGTGGGTCTGCGCCGTCGGCATCGCCATCGGCTCCTTCGGCTACTGGTACCTCCCCCGCCTCCACCGCGGCCGTTCCACCGCCCCGGACGAAACCGAGAAGGCCCTCCCCCCGACCTGACCAGGCCGAGGAGGGGTCTCAGGGCTCCAGGTCGCGTTCGGCCAAGGCGGTCGGCAGTGACTCCGGGGCGCGCAGGACCGACTCCAAAAGGAGGCGGTCCGGCCAGCGGCCCGAGGCCCAGGCCAGGGCTCGGGCCAGGCCGGCGGGGTCGGCGGCGTGGAGGGCTCCGGTGTCCTCGTCGTACCACCAGGACAGGGGGCGGCCGTCCACGATGAGGGATTCGTGCGCGGTGTAGTCGGGCGGGACGTCCGTTCCGGGGCCGAGCAGGTCGTGCACGATCTGCGGCACGGGGGTGACGGTCCCGGTGGACTCCACGTGGCCGGGGACCTCCTCGCTCGCCAGCGACAGGTCCAGGGCCTCGGCGAGGGTGACCGCGTGGTCGTACGCGGCGATCACCAGGGGCTGGTCGGCGAGCAGCGGCAGCAGGGCGGGAGAGTCCAGGACGAGGGCGTCCTCGGCGGGCACGACCTCCGGGACGCCGCCGACCAGCGCGCGGACCCGTTCCGGGGGCTCGGCGAGAGGCTCGCCGGTGGTGGCGGCGCGGTCGGCGAGGACCGTCCACAGGCGTCGCAGGAGCGGGCGCGGCACCGTTCGGGCGGGGTCGGCGAGGCGTTCGAGCAGCTCCTCGGCGCCGCCCGGCTCGGCGAGCAGGTCGGCGGCCGAACGCCGTACGCCCAACGCCCGCAGCATCACCGGGTCGAGGCCGGCGGGCACGACGTCGTACAGCCCGGCCAGTTCCTCGGCCTCGGCGGAGCGCAGGTCGGCGGGCCGGTGCCCGTCGAGCACCGGGTTGCGGCGCAGCCACCACGCCGTGTACGAGGGAACGGCCACGCGCCGTCCGTCGAACAGCATGACCTGCACCGGGTCGACCACCGCCGCCCGCAGCGGCGGGTCGGCGAGCAGCGGCAGCGCGGCGTCCCAGTCGTCGACCAGTTCGAGATCGCGGACGGCCGTCAGCTCCGGGATCTGCGGCGGCAGCTCCTGTGGGCCGAGCCGGGCCAGCACGTCGCGGGCCCAGGCGTCCTCGTCGTCGAGATCGAGGAACGGGTCGTCGGCCAGCGTCTCCAGGCCGACGTCCTCCTCCCGCACGAGCGCGAAGCCGCGCAGCACCCCGGCGGCCTCCAGCGGCGCCTCGCCCCAGCGCTCGACCAGCTCGGCGGCCACGACCCCGAACGGAGCGTCCGCGGCCATGATCTCCCGCAGCGGGCTCCCCGGGAACAGCAGCTCACCGGCCGCGTACAGGTCGCCGTCCGCGCCCGGCAGCGCCAGCTCCGCCAGCCACGGCTCGTCCCCCGGGTCCGTCCCGGCCGCCGCGACCAGCCCGAGCACCGCGTCGGCCACCGGTTCCGGGTCGTCGACGTCGAACGAGCCCGCGGCCGCCGCCCGTACCGCCGGGTCGGCGAGCACCGCGCGCGGCCCCGCCTCGACCGCGCCCAGCCGCATCAGCAGCGGATGGACGGCCCCCGGATGAACGAACCGCAGCCCGAGGACCGTCAACGACTCCGGATCGACCCCTTCGGCGGCGATCAGCAGGCCGCGCGGGCCCCGTACCGTGCGGCCGTCGGCCAGCGGCACCGGCAGCGCCCCCAGCGAGTCGGTGCCGGTGACCGAGCCCGCCAGCGCGGCGTACAGCCGACGCCACCAGGCGGGCTCGCGGTCGAGCCCGCCGAGCAGGTCGATCACGTCGGCCGGCGGAAGCCGCCGAACGCCCAGCGCGGCCAACGCCGAATGAGTCGCGGGCCAGTCCGCGGGCAGCAGCCCGGTCAGCACCTCGCCGAGCAGGTCCAACAGCTCGGCGGACCCGTCCACGGCGACCGTGTCGCGGCCCCGCGCGCGGATCTCCTCACCGGGCGGGCCCACGGGCAGCAGCGGGGTCTCCGGAAGCCGTTCCAGGATCGCCCGCCGCAACCGCGCGTCCAGCTCCCCCGCCGGCAGCCCTCCGGGCACCATCCCCAGCAGCGCCGGGGTGGCGGGCAGCTCGCGCAGCAGCCGCACGTACGCCTCGGCCGCCCGTTCGATCATGAAGTCGGTCAACGGCCCCGGCGCGACGTGCCGCCGGTCGGGCGCCAGCGGGAACGAGGCGATCAGCAGGGCCGGAACGTCCAGCCGCTCCCCGCTGGGGGTCGGCGCGTACAGCACCGCCTCCGCGCCGCCGTGCCCCGGCGCGTCCTCGGGTACGGCCCAACGCACGTGCCAGGCGGGTCGGGCGCGCTCCTCGGTGGGCCGATCGGCCAGCAGCGCCGGGTCGAGCGTCCCCTCCTCGGCGACCGTACGCCACGGGACCCCGTCGATCACCACGACGCCGTCGGGCCGATGCTCGGCGATGATCGCCCGAGGCTCCCCGTCGACCTCGATCTCCACCGTGTGCAGGCCCGGCAGCGCCAACATCAGCGCCGGCCCCACCTCCGCGAGCTGCCGCCGCACGCTCGCCTCCGCCTCGGCATCCCGCAACGGCAGCCGCACCAGCGTGTCGAACCCGGGCTCGTGCCCACCCCCCGCGACCGCGAACGGCAACCGCAGCACCGGCACCTGCCCGCCCCGCCGCGCCAACTCCTCGGCCAACTCGGGAATCGCGCCCACCGTTTCCCGGGTACGCGCCGCCGACCACCCCACCCCGCCCAACCCCTCGAACGGCCCACCCGGCGCGGACGGCTCGGCGGAAGTGGAGAAGATCGCGGGTTCGTCGCTGACCGCGACGACGGCGGCGAAGCCGACGCCGAAGCGCCCGACGGATGTGGGCTCGTCCCGTTTGGCCGAGGCGCGCAGCGTGGAGAGGGCCTCGACTCCGGCGGTGTCCAGGGGGGCGCCCGTGTTGGCGGCCGTCAGGACGCCTTCGGCGAGGCGGAAGCGGATCCGGCCGGGCGCGCCGCCCCCGCGCAGGGCGGCGTCGGCGGCGTTCTGGGCCAGCTCGATGATCACCCGGTCGCGGTAGCCGCCGAGGGCGTGGTCCTCCTCGGTGTTGGCGTCCTCGCGGAAGCGCGCGGGTGAGGCCGTCCAGGCGGCCAGCACCCGGTCCCGTACCGCCCTGGTGCGGTACGGGTCCGGGATGTCGCGTCCGGCGGGCGCGAGTCGTTCGGCGGGTTCGGCGGGTTCGGTCATCACCAGGCCATCATCGCCGGTCAGCTATGGCCGAGCGCCTCTTCGTCGGCCAACGACGACACGGGCATCAGGTCGTACCCCAGTTCGTCCACGATCGGCGGCGGCACCTCCGCGCCCGCCGGCACCATGACGGCCTCGGAATGGGCGCCGCAGCCGTGGTCGGCGGAGACCACCCGGCCGTCGTCGGGTGCGTACTCGTTGGCGCACACCCCGAACAACTGCCGCATCCCGCCCGCCAACATCAGATAGAAGCCGCAGGTCGCGCACTGGGCGGGGGCGGAGGCGGCGATCGGCGTGCGCGGGCCGGCCGTCCCCTCGTACCAGCGGGCGGCCACCTCGTCGCGGCCGTCCGCCGACAGCACCCGCGCCCGGCCGAGCCCGGGCTCCCAATCGGCCTGCCGCTCGGCGTCGTCGCCGGTCTGGGTGTAGCCCGGCGCCAGCCGCACGTCGTCGGCCGCGGTCGGCAGCAGGTCGCCGGGACCGAGGTCGCCGGGGCGCAGCCGCTGGATCCACGGCACCCACGGCGGCGGCATCAACGCGTCCTCACCGGGCACCAGGACGCACTCACTCACCGTGACCGCCTTGGCGCGGGAGGCCCGCGCCACCGTGACCGCCCAGCGCCAGCCCTTGTAGGCCGGATCCAGGCAGGCGAAAAAGTGGGTGAGGACCCGGTCGGCCTCCGGCTGCATCCCCAGATGGTCGCCGACGGGCACCGGACGGGCGGTTTCCTGCGCGGCCGCACGGGCAAGATCTACGGCGTCCGCGCAGGCTGTATCGACGGCGGGGGTGCGTGTCCGGCGCTGAGGTTGCGCACCGGGCACCGCGGTCTTCGGCTGACGCAGTGGGCTCACCCCTTGATTCTCCCCCATCCACCGGTATGGACGGGCACGCTGGAGGGTCGATCCCGGTGAACGAGGGCGCGGCGAAACGAGTGGGATAAGCATCGCCTCGATCAGGGGAGACTAGACGCCATGGGGTTCCGGTCGCGCCTGGGGGGTGCCGCGCGGGCCGCCGGGTCCGGTGTGCGCCGGGCCGGCGGCGCGGTTCGGCGGGCCACCCACGCCCACGGCGCCGACCGCAGCGGCCTCGGCAAGCTGATCGAGGCGGCCGGCATCAACAGCGCCGGCGACGCCCTGGTGGCGGTCGCGCTGGCCGGGACGCTGTTCTTCGGCCTGGACGTCAACGAGGCGCGCGGCCAGGTGGCCCTTTACCTGCTGGTCACGATGGCGCCGTTCGCGCTGGTGGCCCCGCTGATCGGGCCCGTCCTCGACCGGATGCGGCACGCCCGCCGGTACGCGATCGCGGGGACGATGCTGGCCCGCGGGCTGCTGTGCTGGGGAATGGCGGGCGCGGTCACGCACGGTGACCAGGTGACGCTGCTCCCGGCGGCGTTCGGGGTGCTGGTGCTGTCGAAGGCGTTCGGGGTGCTGCGCAGCGCGGTCACCCCTCGGGTGCTGCCCGATCAGATCACCCTGGTGACGGCGAACGCGCGGGCGTCCTTCGCCGGGCTCATCGCGGCCTCGGTGGCGGCGGCGGTCGGGGCGGGGATCGCGGTCCTCGCGGGGCCGGCGTGGCTGCTGCGCGCGGCCGTGCTGGTCTTCGTCCTCGGCGCGGTGGCGGCCCTGCGGCTGCCCGGTCATGTGGACGTGCCCGAGCCCTTCGCCGACCCGGTCGCCGGCGGGCCCGTCCTCGAATCGGACGGCGGTTCCCCGGGCCTCGAATCCGCCCGAGACGTCGAGGACGCCGGGCGTGTCCCGGGGGCCGGGGCCGTCCCCGGCGAGGGGCGGCGCTGGCGGACCCTGCCGCGGGTGGGCCCCGTGGTCGCCGAGGCGATGCAGGCGAACGCGGCGCTGCGGGCGTTCACCGGCTTCCTGATCCTCTATCTGGCGTTCCTGCTGCGGGAGCGTCGTTTCGAGCCGGTGTCCCACACGGTGGCGCTGGGTCTCCTGGCGGCGTTCGCGGGCGCGGGCGGGCTGGCCGGGACGGGGCTCGGCGCCTGGATGAAGGCCCGCGCCCCGCATCTGATCATCTTCTCCACGCTGGGGTTCGCCACCGCCGTGGCCGCCGTCGGGGCGGCGTTCTTCGGCCTGTGGGCGGCCCTGGCGGTGGCCTTCGTCGGCGGCTTCGGCCAGTCGCTGGGCAAGCTCTCGATGGACGCGGTGGTCCAGCAGGAGATCGGCGAGGAGGTCCGCTCGTCCACGTTCGCCGTCTCCGAGACCCTGCACCAGTTGGTCTGGGTGGCCGGGGGGCTGGCCGGGCTCGGCATGTCGATCGTCGCCGACGGCCGCGTGGCGATGGCCGGGGTGGCCACCGCCCTGGGTCTGTCCCTCGCCGCGCTCCTGGCCCGGCGGGGTCGCCGGGCCCGCCGCGCCGGCCGCCGCAGTCGCGCGGCCCTGCACAAGCGCCCGCCGGAACCCCACCACGAACCCGTCTGACCGCCCGATCGGCGGGCGGCCCGAGGGTCAGTCGTGGAGGTCGTCGGCGACCGCGCGGAGCACGGTGGCGATCTTCTTCGCCTCGTTGGGGGCGGGGTGCTTGCCCCGGCGGTAGGTGTTGGAGATGCCGTCGAGCAGTTTGATCAGGTCCTCGACGATCAGCACCATCTCGTCCGGCTTCTTGCGCCGGGCCTTGGCCACCGACTTCTCCACCGACGGAAGGGTCTCCAGGGTCCGAACCGACAGCGCCTGCTGCCCCCGGCGGCCCTCGACCACGCCGAACTCCACCCGCTGCCCCGCCTTCAGCGACGTCACGCCGCCGGGCAGGGCGGAGGAATGGACGAAGACCTCACCGCCGTCGTCCCGGGTGAGGAAGCCGAATCCCTTGTCGGTGTCGTACCACTTGACCTTGCCAGTGGGCACAGGTGACCTCATCCAGCTCTCGATACGAATTGGGCTTAAGGGTAGTGCCTCGTCCGCAAACGGGTGAACCTGTTATGCCATGGCCCGCGGCCGCACGCCATCGGGGCCCGGTGGGTACGGGTTCAGCCCGCCGGAAGGCCGCAGGGCGAACCAGTCGGGGAACGCCACCAGGTCGGGCAGCACCACGTCGGCGCCGTAGGCCCGCAGCGCCTCGGCGTCGAACGGGCCGGTGGCGACCCCGACGCTGTGCGCCTCGGCGGCGCGGGCGGCGTCCACGTCGGCGGTGTGGTCGCCGACGTACACGCTCACCCCGTGCTCCCGCAGCGCGACCCCCTTGGCGGCGGCGAACAGCCCGCCGACCACCTCGTCCACCGGCAGCCCGAGGAACTCGACCGTCGCCCGGGCATGGCGCTCGTTCTTGGCCGAGACCACGACCGTACGGCCGCCCAGGGCCCGCACGGCCTCGATCGCCGCCGACGCCCCGGGCATGGCCTCGCTGGCGGGGACGGCGATGCCGCCGTACATGGCGCGGTAGCGGGCGGCCATGGCGTCGACCTCGGAGGCGGGGAACCAGTACGACAGCTCGTGCTCCAAAGGCGGGCCCAGCCTGCCCAGCACGGTGGGGATGTCGATGGAGACCCCGGTCTCGGCGACCAGCGCCTCGAAGCACGCGCCGATGCCCCGGCGGGTGTCGGCCAGCGTCAGGTCGAGGTCGAAGCCCACGGCGAGACCGCCTGGCCCGCGAGGAAGGTCGGGAGGGAGCACGGACCCAGGGTATGTCGACGTCCGGGCGTGCAAGAGCCCGCGTCCCCCCGGTAGTGGCGATGCGACGGGATCCGAGTAGGAGGACGCGGGGGCCCTGCGCGAAACGGGCATCGGTCAGGACGGGGAATTCCGCCTGCCCGAAACCGTGGTTTCGTACTCGCCCTATACCCGCTCCGTCACCCGCCAACCACCCCAATCATCCCGGACCGACCCCGATCCGAAACCCCCGCCGGACGGCGGACGCGGAGGATCAGGTGATGCTCCACCCGTCCCAGGCGATGTCCTCGCCGGGGAAGCGCACCTTCTTGAACGGCCAGGTCACCGTGGTCCACTCGCGGACGAACTCGCCCAGGTCCCGTTCCAGGCCGGTGCCCTGCTCGTCGGCCCGCACCCAGAAGACCACCGCGGCGTCCACGTCCGCGTCGGGCGCCGGCGGCGGGGGCAGGATGTGGACGCGCCCCAACAGCCGTTCCTCGTCCGAGGTCAGCACGGCGAACGTGAACGACCGCCGCAACTGCCCCTCCTTCTGCAGCCAGCCGAGGTCCACCAGCGCCTGCTCGAAGCTCAGGTCGGGCCGCGGCCACCCCCAGCAGCCGCCGAAGCGCTCCCACAGCGGCCCGCGGCTGCTCATCACCGCGTCGTAGTCCTTGACGACGTCGTGCACCGTGATCGGGCGGATCCGGAACCGCTGCCCGGCGACCAAAGTGGGCACGACGAAGTCGTCGGGGAGGAAGGCCACCTCGACCCCTTCCGTTGACGTTCCTGAAACGGGTCCCGGCACGACACCCGCTCGTGCGGCCGCCACGCCGCGGCGTGCTCCCGCAGCCTAGTGGTCCGGGCAAAGGGGCGGGTGCGATCACCTTTTCGGGCGTGCCGTAGCGGCCGACGCGCGCGACGCCCGCATCGATGCCCTACTGTTCTGGCGGAGGGGACGAACATGACGACAACCACGCGCGAGCGGATCGTGGCCGAAGCGCTCCGGCTGTTCGCCGACCGCGGCTACGCGGCCACCTCGGTCGCCGAGATCGAGGCCGCCGCCGGGCTGTCGCCGGGCGCGGGCGGCCTCTACCGGCACTTCCGGTCCAAGGAGGAGGTCCTCGGCGCGGCGGTGCGCGAGCACATCACCCGCACCCGGGAGCAGATCGTCCAGGTCCTCGAGCTCGTCCCCCATTTCCAGGACCGCCCGCTCGAGACGCGGCTGCGGATGGCCTGCAAGGCGGGGCTGGCCAAGATGCGCGAGGAGCAGGACCTGGTGCGCGTGCTGTTCCGCGACCTCGACCAGTTCCCCGGCCTGATCACCGAGATGCGCGAGGGTATCGTCAACCCCCTCTACGACAGCATCGCCACCTGGCTCTCCCGCCAGCCCGAGTACGCCGGGGCCGACGAGGACTGGCAGGCGATCGCCTCGGTCCTCGGCGGCGCGGTGGTCAACTACTGGCTCGCCAACGAGTCCCTCTACGAGGCCCCCGCCCGCATCGACGAGGCCCGTTTCGTCAACGGCTGGGCCCGTCTGGGCCTCGGCCTGGTCACCACCGAACGCAGCCCCGCCTGACACGCTCCGACGGTCCGGGCGCTGCGGGCCCCGCATTACCGTTGGAGGGATGGACAGCTACGCGGACTGGCTACGCGCCCGAGACGACGAGGCGCTGCGCACCCTGCTGTCCGCACGGCCCGAACTGATCGCCCCCGTCCCCGCCGACCTGACCGCCCTCGGGGCCCGCGCGGCGACCCCGTCGGCCGTCTCCCGCGCCCTGGACCGCCTCGACCGCTTCACCCTGGCGGTCCTGGAGACCCTGCTGGTCCTCCCCCAACCGGTCCCGTACGAGGACGTCGTCCACGCCCTGACCAAGAGCACCGACGCGGACGCCGACGACGTTCAGGCCGCCGTCACCCGGCTCCGCGACCAGGGCCTCGTCTGGGACGACGGGCCGACCGACCCGGGCCCGCCCCGGCGAGACCGGCTGCGGACCGCGCCCGGCCTTCGACAGGGGCTGCCGCAGCCGGCCGGGTTGGGGCCGCCCGCCGCCGAGGTGTTCGCGGGATACTCCACCGAGCGGCTGACCGCGCTGGTCACCGATCTGGAGGGGCACGAGCCCCGGGGGTTCCCCGACACCGCGCACCTGGTGGAGCGGTTGGCCGCGCGGCTCGCCGAGCCCGCCGCGCTGATCGACGACGCAGGGCCGCAGGCGCGCGACGCCCTGGAGCAGCTCGCCTGGGGTCCGCCGGTCGGGCGCGTCGCCGAGGCCCGACGCGCCGTCCGCACCGCCACGGCCGAGACGCCCATCGACCGGCTGCTGGCCCGTGGGCTGCTGGCCGCCACCGACGACCGGACGGTCACGCTCCCCCGCGAAGTGGCCCTCCACCTGCGCGGCGGGCTGCTCTTCCGAGACGTCACCGCGCGCCCGCCCATGGCCGACGTCCCGTCGGCCCGCAGTCCGGAGCTGGTGATCCGCACCGCGGCCGGCCAGGCGTTCACCACCGTGCGCCTCGTCGAGGAGCTGCTCGAACGCTGGGGCGTGCAGCCCCCGTCGGCCCTGCGCAGCGGCGGCCTCGGCGTGCGCGACCTGCGCGCCGCCGCCGTCCTGCTGGACGTCGAGGAATGGCGGGCGGCGCTGTTGGCCGAGACCGCGTACGCCGCCGGGCTGCTGGCACGTTCCGGCGAACGGGGCGTGGACGGCGATTGGCTGCCCACCAGGGCGTACGACCTGTGGAGGCTGCGCGAGACCGCCGACCGCTGGACGGAGCTGGCGGCGGCGTGGCTGGACACCGACCGGGTGGCGGGCCTGGCGGGCGACCGCGACGAACGCGACCGGGTGATCAACGCGCTGGGCGACGAGCCGGTGCGGGGCGGCGCCCCGCAGATCCGTCGGGCGGCGCTGCGCGCGCTCGGCGAGTCCGGCGGCGCGATGGACGCCGACCTGGTCCGCGCCCGCCTCGCCTGGGAGCAGCCGCGCCGCCGGGGCGTGCTCCGCGACCGGCTCGTCGGCTGGACGCTCCGGGAGGCCGAGACGCTGGGCCTCACCGGGTTCGGGGTGCTCGCCCCGTACGCCGCCGCCCTGCTGGACGGCCGGGGCGCCGTCGGGCTGGCCGCGCACCTGCCGAAGCCGGTCGACACGGTGCTCATCCAGGCCGACCTGACCGCGGTGGCCCCCGGCCCGCTGGTCCCCGAGCTGGCGCGCGAACTGGCGCTGGCCGCCGACGTGGAGTCCACCGGCGGCGCGACCGTCTACCGGTTCACCCCCGCGTCCGTCCGCCGCGCGCTCGACGCCGGCCGTTCCGCCGCCGACCTGTCCGACCTGCTGACCCGGCATTCCGCGACGCCTCTGCCGCAGCCCCTGACGTACCTGATCGAGGACGTGGCGCGGCGGCACGGACACCTGCGGGTCGGCACCATGACCTCCTACGTGCGCACCGACGACCCGGCGGTGCTCGACGAGGTGCTCGCCGACCGGCGGGCGCAGTCGCTGCCGCTGCAACGGCTCGCGCCCACCGTGCTGGCGTCCCGGCTCACCCGCGCCGAGCTGCTCGAGGCGCTGCGCGGGCTCGGGCTGGCCCCGGTCGCCGAGTCCGCCGAGGGCGGCGTGGTGATCACCCGCCCGGACGCGCACCGGGCCGAGGTCCCCCCGGGCGCCCGCGCCGAACCCGCCCGGACGTTCACCGAGGACGGCCGGGACCCGACGATGATCGCCGCCGCCGTCCGGGCGCTGCGGGCGGGCGACGAGGCCTCCCGACACGGCGCCGAGCTGGCCCGCACCCGCCCCGGCCTCCCGCCGGGCGAGCCGCCCCGCTCGGCCTCGATGGCGACCGTCGAGGAACTGCGGCGCGCCGTGGAACGCGGCGCGCGGGTGTGGATCGGCTATCTCGACCAGCAGGGCCAGGCCTCCAGCCGCATCGTCGAGCCGGTACGCGTCGAGGGCGGATTCCTCACCGGATACGACGCGACCAGGGCCGCCATGCGGCGCTTCACCCTGCACCGCATCACCGGGGTCGCCGAGGTCGACGACGGCGATCGGGAAGACGACTGAAGAGCACGCCGCAACGGCTCCGGCCGGACCATGCCCTTTCGTGATTGATTCGTCGCTGCGGGTCGCCGTCGGGTTACGATGCGGGTTCGATGTCCCGCAGCGGCCGTCCGCAGAGAGCGACTGAGGTCCCCCCGTGTCACGGAAGACGTTGGAAGGGCGCGGCCGGCGGCTGCCCGCCGAGCTGACGAGTTTCATCGGACGACAACGCGAGCTGGCGCAGATCCGCAGATCCTTCGAGCAGGGCCGGCTGGTGACGCTGATGGGGCCGGCGGGGGTGGGCAAGACGCGGCTGGCGGTCCGGGCGGCCGCGGAGATGCAGCGGACGTTCGAGGACGGCGTGTACTTCGTCGACCTCGCCGCGCTCCGCGAGCCCGCGCTGCTGGCCGCCACGGTCTGCGACGCCCTCGGGCTGTCCGGGCAGGGCGTCGACCCGGTCGACGCGTTCGTCGAGCACGTCGCCGACCGGAGCCTGTTGCTGGTCATGGACACCTGCGACCACCTGGTGGACGTCTGCGCGATGCTGGCCGAGGTGCTCCTCCAGGCGGCCCCGCGGCTGCGGATCCTGGCCACCAGCAGGCAGCCGTTCGACATCCCCGGCGAGCACACCCTGGCGGTCGCGCCCCTCGCCCGGCCCGGCACGGCGCGGCCCGCGGACACCTGCGACTCGATGCTGCTGTTCGCCGACCGGGCCGCCGCGGTGACCGCGGGCTGGACGCTCACCCCCGACAACCGCGGCGCGGTCGCCCGGCTCTGCGACCGCCTCGACGGCATCCCGCTCGCCATCGAGCTGGCCGCCGTCCAGGTCCGGGCGCTGCCGGTCGAGCAGATCCTGCACCGCCTCGACGAACGGATCCTGCGGCTGCGGGGACGCCGCACCGGCTCGGCCCGGCACCGCACCCTGCACGCCGCCGTGGAGTGGAGCCACGAGCTGTGCTCCCCCGCCGAACGGCTGCTGTGGGCGCGGCTGTCGACGTTCGCCGGCGACTTCGACCTGGAGGGCGCCGAACGGGTCTGCGCCGACGACCTGCTGCCGCAGGACGAGGTCGTCGAGGTGCTCGCCGGGCTCATCGGCAAGTCGATCGTGCTGCGCTCCGGCCGGGGCGCCGAGGCCCGCTACCGCATGCTCGACACCGTCCGCGAGTACGGCGCCGAGCAGCTCGAACGCCTCGACGAGACCCACCTGCTGCGGACCCGGGCCATGCACTGGTTCGGCGGTCAGATCATCGCCGCCCAGCCCGAGCTGACCACCGGCGCCCAGGTCCGCTGGATGGACTGGTTCCGCCGCGAGCACGCCAACATCCGCGCCGTGATCGACCACACCCTGCGGACCGCCGACGACGACTTCATGGTCGCCCTGACCTGGGGCCTCGGCCAGTTCTGGGCCATCCACGGGCTGGTCCGCGAGGCCCGGCACTGGAGCGAACGCTTCCTGCGGACGCGCGACACCTCCGACCCCAAGTGGGCGGGTCCCCTCGCCGTCTGCTCCCTGGCCGCCATCGTGCAGAACGACCTCGACCGCGCCCGCACCGTCCTGTCCACGGCGGAGGCGCGGGCCCGTTCCGCCGACGACGCCACCGCCCTGGCGTACGTCCGGGGCATGTACGGCCTCATCGCCGTCTACACCGAGGACCTCGCGGCCGCGCGGCTCCTGCTCTCCGCCTCTGCGGAGGCGGCGGAGGCGGACGAGAGCGTTCACGGGGAGACCAGCCTGCTGTCCCTCGCCATCGACCTGTTCCGGGGCCTCGCGCTGGTGCTCGACGGCGACCTGGAGGAGGGTTCCCGGCAGGCCGCCGCCATGGTGCGGGCGGCCGAGGCGCGCGGGGAGCTGTGGTGCCGTTCGTACGCCCAGATCGAAGGGGCCCTGGCCACCGCGCTCGGCGGCGACGTCGCCGGCGCGCTGGCGACGCTCCATCAGGCCCTGCGGATCAAGTGGGACCTCGACGACCTGATGGGCCTGGCCACGGCCCTGGAATGCATCGGCGGCTGCCTCGTCGCCCTGGAGGAGCCCCGCCGGGCCGCCCGCGTCCTCGGAGCCGCCGCCGAGGCCCGCGATGCCAGCGGCGCGGCCATGTTCGGCCCCCAGTACGCACAGCTCTGCGCCCACTACGCCGACACCTGCCGGGCCGCCCTGGGCGACGAGACGTACCGGCGCGAACACGACGCGGGCGCCGCCCTGGGCCTGGAGGCCGTCGTCCGCGAGATCCTGGGCGAGGAGGGCCCCGACCGACCGGAACCCTCCGACACGGCGACCCCGCCCGACCACCCGCTCACGGCCCGCGAGCTGGAGATCGCCGCGCTCGTCGCCCAAGGCCTCACCAACCGCGAGATCGCCGAACGCCTCGTCATCGCGCGTCGCACCGCCGAGTCCCACCTCGAGCACATCCTGGCCAAGCTCGGCTTCGCCTCCCGCATCCAGGTCGCCACCTGGTTCAGCCGGCACTTCGTCGAGCCCTCCCCGGACGTGCCGCCCCGTCCCGGCGCCCACGGCCACTGAACGACGCCGCTCCCGCGATCCCGGTGGCTCCGCACGGGATTCGACACCGTCCGATTCCTTCCGGATTTTCCGGAACCAGCCGTTACGCTGGCAGGTCAGAGGTGCGGGAACAGACCCCCACCTGGCGGGCGACGCCGCCGTACGGGAGGATCCGCATGAGTGGCCACGGCGAGCAGCCCGCGGGCGGCTGGGCGGATCCCTACGGTCACGACGGCCGTCAGGACGGCCTCGGGCAGCCCGGATGGGACCCGTACGCCCGATACCCCCCGTACGGTCCGGGCGGGCCCTACGGCCACGGGCAGGGGTACGGCCCTCCGGGAGTGCCCCTCGCACGCCCGGACAACAGCTCGATCATCGTGGCGCTGGTGTGCAACATCGTCGCCACCGTGGTCTGCTGCAACTTCCTGTGCATCGGCGGCGTCATCACCTCGTCGATCGCGTTGAGCCGTTCCCAGACCGATCCCGTCGAGGCCAAGAGCCTGACCGGGTGGAGCTGGGTCATCCTCGGGGTGTCCATCGCCCTCGAGGTCCTCCTCTTCGCCATCCTGGTCATGGTCGGGGCGCTCGCCGACGGGTCGTCCTCGTCCGGCTCCGGCTACGGCGGCGTCTGACGCCGTCGGGCGCGCCGGGCCGAGGGAAGACATCCGGAGGCCGGGCTGTTGCACACTGGGTGTTCTCCGGCGGACGTCGCCGGCACCACCCCGCCGGGTCCGCCCGGATCCCCGACCATCGAGGTTGCCCGTGACCGTCGGCCCGCTCATCGTCCAGTCCGACAAGACCCTGCTCCTGGAGGTCGGCCACGAGCTCGCCGGCGACTGCCGCAGGGACATCGCGCCGTTCGCCGAGTTGGAGCGGGCGCCCGAGCACATGCACACCTACCGGATCAGCCCGCTGGCCCTCTGGAACGCCCGTGCCGCCGGTCACGACGCCGAGCAGGTCGTCGACGCGCTGCTGAAGTACTCCCGCTTCCCGGTGCCGCACGCGCTGCTCGTGGACGTCGCCGACACCATGGCCCGGTACGGACGGCTGCGGCTCGACAAGGACCCGGTGCACGGCCTCGTGCTGTCCTCCACCGACCGGTCGGTCCTGGAGGAGGTGCTGCGCGCCAAGAAGATCAAGCCGATGCTCGGGGCGCGCGTCGGCGACGACAGCGTCGCCGTCCATCCCAGCGAGCGCGGCACCCTCAAGCAGGCGCTGCTCAAGCTGGGCTGGCCCGCCGAGGACATGGCCGGGTACGTGGACGGCGAGGCCCATGCGATCGCGCTGGACGAGAACGGCTGGGAGCTCAGGTCGTACCAGAAGGACGCCGCGGACGCGTTCTGGCACGGCGGGTCGGGTGTCGTGGTCCTGCCCTGCGGCGCCGGCAAGACGATCGTCGGCGCCGCCGCGATGGCCCACGCCCAGGCCACCACCCTGATCCTGGTCACCAACACGGTCTCCGCCCACCAGTGGAAGCAGGAACTGCTGCGCCGGACCTCCCTCACCGAGGAGGAGATCGGCGAGTACAGCGGCACCAAGAAGGAGATCCGCCCGGTCACGATCGCGACCTACCAGATCATCACCACCCGCCGTAAGGGCGTGTACTCCCACCTGGAGCTGTTCGACGCCCGCGACTGGGGCCTGGTCGTGTACGACGAGGTGCACCTGCTGCCCGCGCCGATCTTCCGGATGACCGCCGACCTGCAGGCCCGTCGCCGTCTCGGCCTCACCGCCACGCTGGTGCGGGAGGACAATCGCGAAGACGACGTGTTCTCTCTGATCGGCCCCAAGCGGTATGACGCGCCCTGGAAGGAGATGGAGAACCAGGGCTGGATCGCGCCGGCCGACTGCGTCGAAGTGCGGGTGACGCTGACGGAGTCGGAACGGCTGGCCTATGCGACCGCGGAGCCCGAGGATCGTTACCGGTTCTGTGCCACGACCGAGACCAAGACGCGGATCATTCAGGCGTTGGTGGAACGGCATCGGGGGGAGCAGACCCTCGTCATCGGTCAGTACATCGACCAACTGGACGAGCTGTCGGAACGGCTGGACGCTCCGGTGATCAAGGGTGACACCCGGATCCGGGAACGGGAGCGGTTGTTCGATGCCTTTCGTTCCGGGGAGTTGTCGGTTCTGGTGGTGTCGAAGGTGGCGAACTTCTCGATCGATCTGCCGGAGGCGGCGGTGGCGATCCAGGTGTCGGGGGCTTATGGGTCGCGGCAGGAGGAGGCGCAGCGGTTGGGTCGGGTGTTGCGGCCCAAGGCGTCCGGTGGTGGGGCGCGGTTCTATGCGGTGGTGGCGCGGGACACGTTGGATCAGGAGTACGCGGCGCATCGGCAGCGGTTCTTGGCCGAGCAGGGATATGCGTATCGGATCGTGGACGCGGACGCCGTGGTGGCGGGTGAGGAGATCTGACCGGCTTTCCCCTCGGTTCTTCGGGGCAGGGGGGAAATGGGTCGGGGCCCGTTCCCGAGAACGGGCTCGTGTTGAGGGTTCTCCAGGGAACGGGCCCCGACCTTACGTGTTGTTCCGGCGGTGTCCTACTCTCCCACACGGTCTCCCATGCAGTACCATCGGCGCTGGAGGGCTTAACTACCGGGTTCGGAAAGAGACCGGGTGTTTCCCCTCCGCCATGACCACCGGAACGCCCAACCCCCACACACGCGGGTGTGGGGAAAACCGTGGGCGAACCGAACCCCCCTTAGGGGGTGGACGGCTCGTATTCTGTTGTTCGGTTCACGGAAAACTGTTTGTTCTCTGTGAACCGCATAGGGACGCGAACATCACGCAGAAGATGCGGAGTGTTGTTAAGCCACTCGGCCTATTAGTACCGGTCGACTCCACCCCTCACAAGGCTTCCATCTCCGGCCTATCAACCCAGTCGTCTACTGGGAGCCTTACCCCACCCGAAAGTGGGAGGGAGACCTCATCTCGAGGAAGGCTTCCCGCTTAGATGCTTTCAGCGGTTATCCCTACCGAACGTAGCCAACCAGCCATGCCCCTGGCGGGACAACTGGCACACCAGAGGTTCGTCCGTCCCGGTCCTCTCGTACTAGGGACAGATCCTCTCAAGTCTCCTGCGCGCGCAGCGGATAGGGACCGAACTGTCTCGCGACGTTCTAAACCCAGCTCGCGTGCCGCTTTAATGGGCGAACAGCCCAACCCTTGGGACCTACTCCAGCCCCAGGATGCGACGAGCCGACATCGAGGTGCCAAACCATCCCGTCGATATGGACTCTTGGGGAAGATCAGCCTGTTATCCCCGGGGTACCTTTTAGCCGTTGAGCGACATCCCTTCCACACGGAGATGCCGGATCACTAGGCCCTGCTTTCGCACCTGCTCGACATGTCTGTCTCACAGTCAAGCTCCCTTGTGCCCTTGCACTCGACACCTGATGACCAACCAGGCTGAGGGAACCTTTGGGCGCCTCCGTTACCTTTTGGGAGGCAACCGCCCCAGTTAAACTACCCACCAGGCACTGTCCCCCACCCCGATCAGGGGCGCGGGTTAGACGCTCGAAACGACCAGAGTGGTATTTCACCAACGACTCCACCCGAACTAGCGTCCGAGCTTCACAGTCTCCCACCTATCCTACACAAGACGCTCCCAACGCCAATACCAAGCTATAGTGAAGGTCCCGGGGTCTTTCCGTCCTGCTGCGCGAAACGAGCATCTTTACTCGTACTGCAATTTCGCCGGGCCTGTGGTTGAGACAGCGGGGAAGTCGTTACGCCATTCGTGCAGGTCGGAACTTACCCGACAAGGAATTTCGCTACCTTAGGATGGTTATAGTTACCACCGCCGTTTACCGGCGCTTAGATTCTCAGCTTCACCCTTACGGGCTGACCGGTCCTCTTAACGTTCCGGCACCGGGCAGGCGTCAGTCCGTATACAGCGTCTTACGACTTCGCACGGACCTGTGTTTTTAGTAAACAGTCGCTTCCCCCTGGCCACTGCGACCGCCCCCAGCTCCCACCGCGAAGGCGTTCACCGGAAGCGGCCCCCCTTCTCCCAAAGTTACGGGGGCAATTTGCCGAGTTCCTTAACCACAGTTCACCCGAACGCCTCGGTATTCTCTACCTGACCACCTGAGTCGGTTTAGGGTACGGGCCGCCGGCACACTCGCTAGAGGCTTTTCTCGGCAGCATGGGATCACTCACTTCACCTAAAACGGCTCGGCATCACATCTCACCCTGTGCGCGCGACGGATTTGCCTATCGCGCGGGCTACATGCTTACCCCAGGACGACCACCGCCTGGGCTGAGCTACCCTCCTGCGTCACCCCATCGCTTACCTACTACCCCCTCGGGTCCCAGCCTCCCCCGCGCACGGGCCCGAAGGCCCGAACGAAGGATCGGGTGGTCAGCATCAGAGGGTTCGATATTGGCGCGTGCCCGCGGGTACGGGAATATCAACCCGTTATCCATCGACTACGCCCATCGGCCTCGCCTTAGGCCCCGACTTACCCTGGGCGGAAAAGCCTGCCCCAGGAACCCTTGGTCAATCGGCGCGCACGTTTCTCACGTGCGAATCGCTACTCATGCCTGCATTCTCACTCCGGCAACCTCCACACCAGGTTCACACCGATGCTTCACCGGCTTGCCGGACGCTCCCCTACCCACCCACACCATAAGGCGCGGATGCCACGGTTTCGGCGGTGTGCTTGAGCCCCGCTACATTGTCGGCGCGGAATCACTTGACCAGTGAGCTATTACGCACTCTTTCAAGGATGGCTGCTTCTAAGCCAACCTCCTGGTTGTCACGGCAACTCCACATCCTTTACCACTTAGCACACGCTTAGGGGCCTTAACCGATGATCTGGGCTGTTTCCCTCTCGACTACGAAGCTTATCCCCCGCAGTCTCACTGCCGCGCTTCACTTACCGGCATTCGGAGTTTGGCTGACTTCGGTAACCCGGTAAGGCCCCTAGGCCATCCAGTAGCTCTACCTCCGGCAAGAAACACGCGACGCTGCACCTAAATGCATTTCGGGGAGAACCAGCTATCACGGAGTTTGATTGGCCTTTCACCCCTAACCACAGGTCATCCCCCAGGTTTTCAACCCTGGTGGGTTCGGGCCTCCACACCGTCTTACCGGCGCTTCACCCTGCCCATGGCTAGATCACTCCGCTTCGGGTCTACAGCATGCGACTAAAACGCCCTCTTCAGACTCGCTTTCGCTACGGCTACCCGACACCGGTTAACCTCGCCACACACCATAACTCGCAGGCTCATTCTTCAAAAGGCACGCCATCACCAACCCCCAAAGGGGCCGACGGCTCTGACGGCTTGTAGGCACACGGTTTCAGGTACTATTTCACGACCCCTCACCGGGGCACTTTTCACCTTTCCCTCACGGTACTCGTGCACTATCGGTCACCAGGAAGTATTCAGCCTTACCACGTGGTCGTGGCAGATTCACACGAGATTTCACGGGCCCCGTGCTACTCGGGAAAACACCCCAAGGAGACACCACGATTTCGTCTACCGGACTCTCACCGTCTACGGTCGGCCATCCCAGACCCTTCGACTACCGCGATGTTTTATGACTCCCCGTCGGACTGGTAGACCCGACCGGATGCTCCCACAACCCCGCACACGCAACCCCTACCAGGTATCACACGCGCACGGTTTAGGCTCCTCCGCTTTCGCTCACCACTACTCACGGAATCACTCTTGTTTTCTCTTCCAGCGGGTACTGAGATGTTTCACTTCCCCGCGTTCCCACCAACCGCCCTATACATTCAGACGGCGGCGACACCCCATGACGGGTGCCAGGTTTCCCCATTCGGAAATCCCCGGATCGGCGCCTGGTTGCCGGCTCCCCGAGGCATATCGCAGGCTCCCACGTCCTTCATCGGCTCCTGATGCCAAGGCATCCACCGTGTGCCCTTAAAAACTTAACAACAATGAC
Organism: Thermomonospora umbrina; assembly: GCF_003386555.1. Classification (GTDB taxonomy): domain Bacteria; phylum Actinomycetota; class Actinomycetes; order Streptosporangiales; family Streptosporangiaceae; genus Thermomonospora; species Thermomonospora umbrina. Next base: position 2,052,626 of record NZ_QTTT01000001.1, read on the forward strand.
CACAAATCAGCGATCAAAGATGCTCGCGTCCACTATGCAGTTCACAAAAAACAACCAGCGACCACACCACACCCCGACAAGGGCGGGCCACGGCCCCGCAACAACCAGAAGAAACCAACCCCACCCCTCCCCCGACACCCCACCTCCCGCCAAACAGCGGAAGAACAGAACGACGAAGAGAGACATCTCATCGGACCGGCCGCCGAACAACACCCCCGAACACGAGGGGCATCCGACGGCCCGAGGCCGAAAAGACCGGGTCCGTTTCCTCAGGACCCAACAGTGTGTCCAACCCACCAGACCCCCGAACAACCGGAGGTTCCACACCCCGCACCCCCACCCCCGCGAAAGGGGAGGCGATGCGCGACCCCGCCCCCGCAAAGGGGGATGGGGCGGCCACCTCCGCGCGAGGCGGGGGTGGCGGATAGTACTGACCGGACCCGAACGGTCCGGTGGGTTGAGTAGCCAGTGCTCCACGGTTCCATGAGCTCCCGACCCGGAGAACACGCGTCTCCGACGGCCGAGGCCTCTGCACCCTCACGCGATCCCCCGCACGCCCTCCCACCCGACCCGCCGCGAACGACGGGGGGAACGGGAGGAACACGAGGAGGAAGGCCAGGGGTGGAGGTGCTCCTTAGAAAGGAGGTGATCCAGCCGCACCTTCCGGTACGGCTACCTTGTTACGACTTCGTCCCAATCGCCGGCCCCACCTTCGACCGCTCCCCCCACAAGTGGTTGGGCCACGGGCTTCGGGTGTTGCCGACTTTCGTGACGTGACGGGCGGTGTGTACAAGGCCCGGGAACGTATTCACCGCAGCGTTGCTGATCTGCGATTACTAGCGACTCCGACTTCACGAAGTCGAGTTGCAGACTTCGATCCGAACTGAGACCGGCTTTTAGGGATTCGCTCCACCTCACGGTATCGCAGCCCTCTGTACCGGCCATTGTAGCATGTTTGCAGCCCAAGACATAAGGGGCATGATGACTTGACGTCATCCCCACCTTCCTCCGAGTTGACCCCGGCGGTCTCCCATGAGTCCCCACCATCACGTGCTGGCAACATGGAACGAGGGTTGCGCTCGTTGCGGGACTTAACCCAACATCTCACGACACGAGCTGACGACAGCCATGCACCACCTGTCACCGGCCCAAAAGGACCCCGTATCTCTACGAGTTTTCCGGCGATGTCAAGCCTTGGTAAGGTTCTTCGCGTTGCGTCGAATTAAGCAACATGCTCCGCCGCTTGTGCGGGCCCCCGTCAATTCCTTTGAGTTTTAGCCTTGCGGCCGTACTCCCCAGGCGGGGCGCTTAATGCGTTAGCTACGGCGCGGAACCCGTGGAAGAGCCCCACACCTAGCGCCCAACGTTTACGGCGTGGACTACCAGGGTATCTAATCCTGTTCGCTCCCCACGCTTTCGCTCCTCAGCGTCAGTACAGGCCCAGAGAACCGCCTTCGCCACCGGTGTTCCTCCCGATATCTGCGCATTTCACCGCTACACCGGGAATTCCGTTCTCCCCTACCTGCCTCTAGCCTGCCCGTATCCACCGCAGACCCACGGTTGAGCCGTGGGCTTTCACGACGGACGCGACAGGCCGCCTACGAGCTCTTTACGCCCAATAATTCCGGACAACGCTTGCGCCCTACGTATTACCGCGGCTGCTGGCACGTAGTTAGCCGGCGCTTCTTCCCCACCTACCGTCTGGTTTCGTCGGTGGTGAAAGAGGTTTACAACCCGAAGGCCTTCATCCCCCACGCGGCGTCGCTGCGTCAGGCTTTCGCCCATTGCGCAATATTCCCCACTGCTGCCTCCCGTAGGAGTCTGGGCCGTGTCTCAGTCCCAGTGTGGCCGGTCGCCCTCTCAGGCCGGCTACCCGTCGTCGCCTTGGTAGGCCATCACCCCACCAACAAGCTGATAGGCCGCGAGCCCATCCCCGACCGAAGAACTTTCCACCACCACCCATGCGAGTGGAGGTCGTATCCGGTATTAGACCCGGTTTCCCAGGCTTATCCCGAAGTCGGGGGCAGGTTGCTCACGTGTTACTCACCCGTTCGCCGCTCGAGTACCCCGAAGGGCCTTTCCGCTCGACTTGCATGTGTTAAGCACGCCGCCAGCGTTCGTCCTGAGCCAGGATCAAACTCTCCATCAAGGCCCAACGACCCCACCCCCCACCAAAAACAGTGAAGAAACGAGGCCAAAACCCTGGGAAACAATCCCGGCAAAACCACACCCCGAACAACCCCCCAAAAAAGGGGCCCCGGGATGCGCATTGCCTCAAAGAAATTCCTCTATGACGAGGAAACAACAACCCCCCACAACAGGAGGCTGTCACAAGGCACTGGCTTTTAACACACTGTTGAGTTCTCAAGAAACGGACACCCACCGGTCCGGGGTTCTTGCGAACCCTTTTCTCGGGGCGACCTGTGTTACTTTATCAGATCCGCTCGGCCTGTCAATTCCGAGCCTTTCCGTTTCGCCTTTCCGAAACCCGCACCTCGCGGCGCGGAATCGTTCAGGCGATGTCCCACATTCCACCACATCTCCTGCGGCACGGCGAACCGAACCTCAGATTCCTTGGTGGTTTCCCCCGGGGCCGGCCGCCTTGTCGGCGTCCCGCTCCCCCGTGGGGCGAAGAGAACGTTATGCCCCCGGCCGCACAACGTCAAACCGACGCGCGCGTTCCAGTGCCCTCGTCGTGCGCGTCAACCCCGGCACGCGCTCCGCACCCGCCGTTCACCACTAGGACAACCTGCGGAAACACCCCACGACCAGCCCCGAACGATCGCCCGGCAACGGATGTGTCACGGCTGGGCGACGTACCCCCCGACGACGAGGATGCCCTCCGCGGCGAGCCACATGAAGGCGGCCAAGGCGAGAACCCAGTCCAGACGGCGCGCGTCACGCCGTACCCCGGGAAGGGCCCAAGCGCAGACGACGGTCACCGCCGCCGGGAGGGCGGCCCCCAGGGAGGCGAGCACCGCAGTGTCGAACGCGGCCCCGCAGCCGGCGTCCCGGTTCCCACCCTCTCCGCAGAATGCCTCGGCTCCCCAGCCCCCCAAGGCCGAGAACGCCCAGAGTGCGGCGAGTGCGACGTTGGCCACCACCGGGATCGCAGGAGAGACCCACCACCCGCTGCTCCACCTCTGCACGGCCTGCATGCCCTCTGCGTACCCCGTCCCGACACGCCGAAAGCCCGCGCACCCGGACCCGACATGACCCGTAGCCCAGGCGAGCAGGCCTGCACCTGGTAGGAGGGACTGGTGATCGAACTCCGAGATTTCCTACCGTCCGACGTGCCCGACCTGGTCTCGTGGATCGATGGCCCGGGCTCGCTCATCCTGTGGTCGGGACCTTCAGCCTTCCGCTGGCCGCTCGACGACGCCCAACTGCTGAGCTCCCTGGACACCGAGCGCAGACGCCGCCGGAGCTGGACGGCCGTCGAGACGAACGCCCCGGACACACCCTTGGGCCACATCTCCCTCGCCCGCGAGCCACATGCCTCGACCGGCCGGCTCGGCCGTGTCCTGGTGTCACCCCAGGCACGAGGGCGTGGCCTCGGGGAACTCCTCGTGACCTCCGTCCAGCAACTTGCGTTCAACGAGCTGCACCTCCACCGCCTGAGCCTCGGCGTCTTCGCCCACAACGAGCGTGCCCTCCACCTGTACGAACGCCTGGGCTTCGTCCGCGAGGGCACCTTGCGCGAGGTGTGCTGGGTGGAGGGCGTGTGGTGGTCCACAGTGGAGATGGGCCTCTTGGACCACGAGTGGCGCGCCGCCCGCCGCCACTGATCCCCGGCATCGCCGTTGCGCTCCCGGTCGTTCCACAACGACTCCGGCGCGCCGGACGGCCAGACCGAAGCGTCTGGATATTCCAGCCCCCACGGCGTTCCACAAGGCCTCAATCACCGACCGGCCGAGTACTCCAGGAGGCTGACCAGGTCAACAAGGGCACTCCGACCACCACGCCGTCCCAGCGTCAACATCACGTGCACCTCAACGACCAGACATCCCTCGAAGCCCAACACCGGGGCCCGCTCCGCCCAATGCCGACGATGCCGGGGATGCCGGGGACACGCGAGAACCCATGGCCACAACGAAACCGGCCTCAACTCTGCTCAGCCCTCGATGACCTGTCGCCAGAGAAACCCGAAACCATAACCCCGTCGCCGACATCGAGGAGCCCGGGAACACGACGCACCCGGCCGCCCCGACCAACCCGCCAGCACCGTGTCCAGCACGGCGGTCGGCACCCCCGTGTACATGGCCCCGGACACAACGCATTACCGACCGCCGTATCGGCGCCAGCCCCGGCGCCGGCCTTCTGCCCACCTCGACGACCAGACGTCCGACAGGGTCGCCATCGTGACCCGGTCACTCACATTCAGGAGGAACGGACACTTCTCCTACCCCCGCCATAACCAGGCCGGCGTCAACGGTCCCGAGTCCTCGACGACCGAACACCCGGGTGGAACTCGGTCGTAACGAATCCACAGACGCTGAACGAGCCCGAAGCAAGGGCGTTTCGACCGCCGTAGGCGCCGGCTTCGACCTCGCGCGTACCCGATGCCGGGCACCCGGACGACTGGGCATCGGACGAGCCCGGCTCCGCGACCCGGTCGCCAACACGGGGAGCGGGGAACCGACGCATCCCGAACACGAGGCATCCCGAACGCGACGGATCCCAAACGCGAGGCATCCCGAACGCGAGGCATCCCGAACGTGGCGGATCCCGAAGGTGGCGGATCCCGAACGTGGCGGATCCCGAACACTACGCATCCCGAACACGACGCATCCAGGGCACCGTGATCAAGCCGGCCTCAGGCCTGGGCCGGGCTCGATGGGCGGAGAGCCGAGGAGTCCAGGGCTGTGACCGGGTCGCTCTCTAGGACGGTGACCCGGTCGCCGACGCTGAGGGGGCCCGGGACGCGGGGGACCGCGAGTCGGCCGAAGACGATCGCGCGACCGGCCTCGGAGGTGCGGGTGCGGTAGCCGGCGAGAGTGTGGAGTGGGGTGCGCTCGCGGCGGGCGGTCCTCTGGTCGGTGTTGAGGATGAGGCAGCGTCCGCAGAAGGCGGTCAGTTCGATCTCGGTGGTGCCGAGGCGCAGTCGGGTGGCCGTGTCCTCGCCGTACGGGCCGAGACCGGTCAGGACGAGGTTGGGGCGGAAGCGGTCGATCGGGAGGGGCGAGTCGAGCCGGCGGTTGAGGTCGTTCAGCGACTCCGTGGACAGGACCGACAGCGGGGCGCCGTCGGCGTAGGTCAGGGTGCCGTCGCCTCGGGTGGTGGAGCGGGTGCCGGTGAAGGGGACGAGGCGACACGGGCGGCCGAGGGCGGCGGTGAACCAGGCGGCGGCCTCGTCGCCCTGATCGATGCCCTGGCAGGGGCGGCCGTGGACGGTGACCCGTCGTGCCGGGCCGTCGATCGGCTCGCAGATCAAGGGGGTCGGGGCGAGCGTGGTGTGGACGGTGAGCTTGGCGCCGTCGTACTCGGGGTGGACCTGGGCGAGTCCCGGCGCCTCTCGTTGCGAAAGGTGCCGGCCGTCCGGGCGGATCAGCATGAAGGCCCGATCGTGACGTAGGCCCGTCATGTTCATCTGCGCCTCGGTGAGGGTCACGCCTGCGGCACTCTTGACCGGATAGATGTGCAGTGCAGTGACGACGACCATAGAGTTCGCCCCCCTCCTTGGTGCGGACCCGTTCCGCGTTCCCTGGTCGGACGGTACGGGTCGGGCTCGCCGGAGACCAGAGGTGGCGCATCTATCTGACAGCAAGCCGTCAGGTTGTGGGGAGGTCGTGAAGCGAGGCTGCGGGTCGTCGGCCTCCGAAGTAGGTGCGCAGGGCCGCGTGCCAGGGGTTGGCGCGCACTTCGGGATGGAGGACGGCGATCGCCACGCAGTACTTGCTGATGCTCAGCGGGCGGAGTCGGAAGGCCCGCAGGACACGGTCCATCGGGGTGTCGGCGTGTGCGGACTTCGACTCCACCAGGACCAGGCCCGGGTCGGCGTACACCGACTTCCCGTCCCAGGCGCACACCAGCCCGGCGTCGAAGGTGACGCGACCCGACCCGGAGAGCTGAACGAGGGTCGAACGCAGGTAGTTGGTGGTCGCGGAGGGGCCGAGGGCCTCCGGCGCGTTCATGCGGTAGGCGGACAGCAGAACGTCCGTGAGGAAGCTGCGGGCGTCCGTGTTGAGCATGGCGCGGCGGGTGATGTCGTACGCCATGCGGCGCTTGTCCGTGGCGTCACGGGTGCCGGCGAGTTTCAGCTCGAACATGCACTCGCCGCTGTCCAGGTACGAGCGCGTACGGATCTTGAACCGTTGTCTGCGGCCCTGAAGGTGCTGCCGGAAGGTGAGCAGGTCCGGGGTGTCGAAGTAGGTCGACGAGTAGCGGAAGCGCCGCCGGCCGCCGATGTCGAGCGCCGCGTACTCGCCCTTCAGACGCGGAACGATCTCGGCGCAGAGGGCGGCGGGCACGAGGTACTTGCGGTCGAGACGGACCTGCAACTCGGCCCGGGCGAGCATGTCCAGCAGGTCGATGGGCGGGAGCGCCCCGGCCAGCTCCTCCAGCGCGTCCTCCGCCCTGACGCCGTGCCCTTCCTCCTCCCGGTCCGACACCTCCGTGCCGAGACCGGACGTCACGTGAGATGCCCGTTCCATGCAGCGTTCCTCCCCTGCGCACTGCACCGTCCATTGCGGCGGACCCGTTCGGCCGCCGTCAACAGAACGTCCCGCCCTTCCTGAGGACCGGCACTCCCGGCCGACACCCGGATCCCGTCCGGCGGGACACCGGGCCGCTGGCGACACCCCCTCCGTCGAGGGCCGGGATGGGCGGGTCATCGGGGGCGACCGTCCATGAAACGGGCGGGCGGCGAGGGTGGGGCGCCGGCGTGGTTGTAGGGGACGGACGGGTTCGCCGGGTAGCGGCAGCCCCATTCTTGGGAGCCGCCGCCGAACCTTCCGGAGAGGCCCGAGGTCTTGGGCGCGCCGGCGACGCGGTAGCGGACGTCCACGACGGTGACGTCGCGGACGTAGTCGACCTCGGTGACGATGTGCCGCAGGACCCGTCCGCCCAGGCGGTTCTCCAGGTCCGCGCGCAGCGCCGCCGCGTCGCCGTGGACGACGTCGAGCGTGATGACCTCCCTGCGGACGTACGGGGTCAGACGTGGGTGGTCGGCGATGAACATCGCGCCGAGGAGCACGGCGTCCAGGGTGAGCGCCAGCCAGGGGATGACCCCGGCGATGCCGTTCACCAGCCCGAGGGCGAGGGCGACGAAGTAGTAGCCGACCTCTTCCTGGGTGATGGCGCTGGACCGCAGACGGATGATCGACAGGACGGCGAACAGCCCGAAGCCGATGGCCAGGTCGGCGCGTTCGGCCAGCAGCAGCGACACCACGGTGAACACGCCGACGTTGACGGCGATGTAGGCGAGCCGCAGGTCGCGCCGGTGGTGACGGCGGAAATAGATCACATGGGCCAGCAGAACGATGGCCGCGAGATCGGCCATCAGCCCGTACAGGATGTTCGAAGCCAACGTCGTACCCTCCCCGGCGGCCGGACGGCCGCTCCCACGAAAGGACGATTCCGGGAGCCGATGGGATGAGGATGAGAGTCTGATGAGAGTGCGCTCATCAGCGCGCTGACCTGCCCACTTTCGATCACCTCGGATGAAAGACTTCTCATCGGCGCTTAACGAACCGTTCCTGCGGCGATGGGAGCTTGGCCATATGTCCGCTCGTACTCTGCTCGCCGCCATCGCGGCCGTCGGTCTTCTGTTGATGGGGTTGACGGCCGGGCTCGTCCGGGCCCACGAGGGCGCCCCGCCGTCGCTCGGCGGAGCCATCGAGGTCACCGGGCCCGCCACGCCGGGCGCCCGCGTCCCCCGGCCGCCCGAGCAGGCCGCCGCGGTGCCCGGTCCGTCGGGCCCGTCGGGTCCCTCGGCGGGTCCGCGCCCGCTCGAGGAGCGGGATGAGCAGTCGGAGAGCGGCGGGCGCGCGGTGCCCCCTCCCGGCGTCCCGGTGTACGGCGGTGGCGGCGGCGATGACGATGATGACGACGACGGCGATGACTGAGGCGCGGGTGACGGCGCGCGCCCGCATCGTCGGCTGGATGCTGCTGCTGGTGGGCCTGGCGCTGGCCGCCTCCGTCCTCATGACCTGGTCGGTGCTGTCGGCGCGGCTGAACGACCGGGTGAACGACGAGCTGACCCACGAGGCGAACAAGCTGCGCGGCTACGTCCGCACCGGCGTGGACCCGGCCACCGGCCGTCCCCCCGCGAACGTGTCCGAGCTCCTCACCGGTTACCTGGTGCACAACCTGCCGGACGGCTACGAGACGTTCTTCTCGGTCGTCGACGGCCGGGCCGAACGGCGCAGCGCCCAGGAGCCCATGGCGCGGATGGACCGCGACACCGCGTTCGTCGCCAGGGTCGCCGGGCTGCGCGCCCCCTCCCACGGTTGGGCCGCCAGCCCGGCGGGACGGGTCCGCTACGCGGTGCTCCCCGTGCGGATGGCGGGCGACCCGCGGCGCGCCTCGCTGGTCGTGGTGGAGTTCCGGGACGCGCAGCGCGCCGAGGTGACCGAGACGACGCATGTGCTGGCGATCACCGCGTTCGGCGCGTTGGCGGTGGCGGGGCTGGTCGGCTGGCTCATCGCGGGACGGGTGCTGGCCCCGATCCGGCTGGTCAGACAGACCGCCGACCAGATCGGCGAGTCGGACCTGACCGGCCGCCTCGAGGTGCGCGGCAACGACGACGTGGCGGAGCTCGCGACCACGTTCAATCGGATGCTGGACCGGCTGGAGTGTGCGTTCGCGGTGCAACGCCGGTTCCTCGACGACGCCGGCCATGAGCTGCGCACGCCGATCACGGTCATCCGAGGCCATCTGGAGCTGATGGACGACGATGACGATCCCGCCGAGCTCGAGGAGACCCGGGCCCTCCTCATGGAGGAGCTCGACCGGATGAACCGCATGGTCAACGACCTGCTGATGCTGGCCAAGGCCGACCGTCCCGACTTCCTCAACCTGGGTGAGGTCGACCTGGCCGAGCTGACCGTGGACGTGGTGGCCAAGTCCCGTGGCCTCGCCCCCCGGCGCTGGCGGGTCGCCATGGTCGCGGAGGTACGGGTCCTCGGCGACGGCCAGCGTCTCACCCAGGCCCTCATGCAGTTGGCCTCCAACGCCGTGCGCCACACCGGCGAGGGCGACACCATCGAGGTCGGCTCGGCGATCCGGGACGGCGCGGTCCTGCTGTGGGTGCGCGACTCCGGCCCCGGGGTCGCCGAGGAGGACGCCCTGCGCATCTTCGAACGCTTCGTCCGCGTCGGCTCCGGCCCCCGCCCACCCGACGGCTCCGGCCTGGGTCTGGCCATCGTCGCCTCCATCGCCCGGGCCCACGGCGGAGCGGCCTATGTGGAGTCCCCATCGGGTGGCGGCGCGCAGTTCGTCCTAGACCTGCCCCTGCGCCCGGTCTACCGCAACCCGAACACCGACACCGTTCCGCTTCCCCGCACCAACCCCTCCCCTAAGGACTGCCAGGGGCCCGCCTCGGGTCGGCCGGGCCGCCTCGACCGCGCGCCCGTCCCGGAGCCCATGCGCGGGGGCGCGCCGGGCGATGTCCGGCACATGCGGCGGGCGTCCGAACCGTCCGACGACTGGATCCCCGGTCCCACGGCGGATTCGGAGCCTGGTCGGAGCCACGCTGAAGCTGCGGGGCCGACCACGCCACCGCTCCCCCAGGGTGACCGAGCCCCCGATGCGGCCTGGGCTCCGCGCGACGGCTTAGGCACGGGGAACACGACAGGACGACGGGACGGCCGGGGCGGCGTGCCGACCGTGGAGCCGCAGTGCGACGAGAACGACCTACAGGCGACAGAGCCCTGGGACACGCGGAACACCCCACAGGCCGCAGAACCCTGGGATGAGCGGAACGCCTCCCAGACGGCAGGACCCTGGGGCGATCCTCAGATGACGGAACTCTGGGACGAGCAGAACACCCCCCAGGGGGCAGAGCCCTGGGATGGGCAGAAGACCTTCCAGACGCCAGATTCGTGGGACGAAGAGAGCACCCCACAGGCGGCAGCACTCCGGGAAGAGCGGAACACGCCTGAGGTGACAGAGCCCTCGGGTGGGCGGAACGCCCTCCAGACGCCAGATTCGTGGGACGACGAGGAAACCCCACGGGCGGCAGTGCCCTGGAATAGGCGGAATGCCCGGCCGGCGACAGAACCCAGGGACGAGGGACACACCCCACAGGCGACAAGGCCCGGGGATGAGGTGCGCACTCCGCAGGCCATGAAGGCTGGGGACGAAGGGAAGGCCCCTGGAGCGGTGGAGTCCTGGGGCGGTTGGAGCGACGAGTACGGTGCGGCGGGGCTGGAGAGAGCCCCCGCCCGAACCGGGGAGACGTCCGAGTCCGCCCCGGCACCCGGTGCGGACGCCGAGAGCGTACGGAACGACCCTCGATGTGTCACACCGCTGAGGGGGCTTGACGCCGGCCCTGACCTTCGCGACACCGCGCCGGAGGGCGACGAGACGGCCGGGCCGGTTGGTCCGCAGTTCCACGCCGACGGCGCTGCCGTGACGCAGGGCCGGCCGGACACGGGCCTTGAGGCAGGGCCAGAGACCTGCGGTGCCCCGGCGGATGGCGGCGAGGGGACCGGGCCGAAGGGTGATCGGCGGCGATATCTAGAGGGCGTCGTCCCCACGGTTGGGAGCCCCCCGCCGGACTGCGAGCAGGAGGTGCTCCCGGATGGGGGTCCTGGGAACGGGTGGGGAAGCCGGCCGGACGCCGAGCAGTCGGTGACTTCGGACGGGCGTCAGAACACCGCATCGGCTCCCCGAGCGCCGGGGACCGGCGCAGACCCCGGGCGAGAGCCGTCGACCAGGCGGGAAAGAGGGCCGGGGGCACAGCGGCGGGGCCGCCCCGAGTCCCTCCTGGAGGATGGCGAGTCGGCCGATGAGGATCTGTCCGAGGTCGAACCCGAGTCGGTCCTGCTCAGTGGCGGGTCGGCCGGTGACGATTCCTCGTGCCTCGAACTTGAGTCGACCCCCGAGCGCTGCGGCTCGGCGGATGACGATCTCTCGCATGTTGAATGCGGTGTCGTCCCAGAGGACCTTGGGACGGCCCACGCGCACCTTTCTCGCACGGCACCTGAGTCCTTCCCGAAGGGGCGCGGACCGGACGAGAGAGAACTCTCGCAGGCGGTGTCTGAGTCCGGCCCCGAGGATTGCGGGTCGGCCGATAAGGATCTCTCGCCGGCGGTGTTCGAGACCGGCACGGAGCACTGCGGGCCGGTCGATGACAGTCACTCGCGAGCTGAACCGGAGGTCGTCCCGGGAGACCGTGGGCCGGCCGATCAGCATCTCTCGCGCACCGGACTTGAGTCCGGCCTGAACCTCGGACCGGCGGAGGAGGACCTCTCGCGCACTGACCCTGAGCCCTCCCCTGGGGGGCGCGGGTCGGGCGATGAGGGTCATTCGCAGGCGGTGTTCAAGTCCGGCCGCGGCGAGCTCGGGTCGGGCGATGAGGATCTGTCGGAGGATGGATCCGGGGTCGTTCCGGAGGAGGGCGGGGCGGCTGAGGAGAGTCTTTCGCGGGCCGATTCCGGGGCTGTGCTTCAGGGTGTTCCGGGTGCGGAGTCGGACCGGGGGGTGGCCCGCTGAACCGGATACTGATCGCGGAGGACGAGCGACGCATCACCTCGTTCCTGGAGAAGGGGTTGCGGGCCAACGGCTTCACCACCTCCGTGGTGGCCGATGGGGTGGCCGCTTATGAGCATGCCAGGAGCGGTGACTTCGACTTGATGATCCTGGACTTGGGGCTTCCCTCCCAGGACGGGTTCACGGTGCTTCGCAGGCTCCGGGGCGAACGGGTCACGTTGCCGGTGATCATCCTGACCGCGCGGGACAGCGTGGCCGACACCGTGGCGGGGCTCGAGGGCGGCGCGGACGACTATCTGTCCAAGCCGTTCGCCTTCGAGGAGTTGCTGGCGCGCATCCGGTTGCGGCTGCGGGCCGAGCGGATCCCGGAGGCCACCGTGCTGCGGACCGGCGACCTGCACCTCGATCTGCGGACCCGGCGGGCCAGGGTCGCCGGACGGACGGTCGACCTGACGGCCCGCGAGTTCGCCCTGGCGGAGGTGTTCTGCCGCCATCCCGATCAGGTGTTGACCCGGGAACAACTGCTCAGCCATGTCTGGGGCTTCGACTTCGACCCCGGCTCGAACATCGTCGACGTCTACATCCGCTACCTACGGCGCAAGCTCGGCACGGACCGGATCGAGACCGTCCGCGGCGTCGGCTACCGCCTGAGACCCTAGACCCCCCATCCCCGAACACTTGACTCTGAGCGCTCCCGGTCATGTTGCTCCTGCTGCTGTGAGCGATCCCCCAGCCCACGAACACCTGGTCCGCAGCACCCTGTCCAATGCGGACCGGCCGTTCTCGACCCACAGGTCACGCCCCGCACACACCGCGCCGGACACACGCCCCGCGCCGCCCGACTCCCCACGACAGACACGCGTACGTATCGAAGTACTCGTACCGGTGGGCGAGGGCGTCGGGGTCGCCCCCGTCCAGGCCGGTGCGGTACCGCTGCCCGAGGCGGCATCGGCGGCCATGGACATCGACGCCCTCATCGGCCTCGTGGACCCGACGCCACCACCATCGCCGACGGCGGCCTCGCCGCTGCTCGGACCCGCCTCACCGAAGGCGGCCAGACGATCGCATGCCGTGGGTGTCCTAGGTTGAGGCCGGTTTCGTTGTGGCGATGGGGTTGTGCGTGTCCCCGGCATCCTCGACGTAGGGCGGCGGGGCCGGTGCTGGGCCTTGGGGATGTCTGGTCGTTGAGGCGCGCGCGACGTTGACGCTGGGACGGCGTGGTGGTCGGAGTGCCTTTGTTCGTGTGCTGGTCGACGCGACGTCGGCGACCGGCCGATGGGGTTGACGAGGGGACCAGGCGACCTCAGCGGGCAGGCCGGCAGCGCCTCGCCACCCTACGGACAGGCATCTGCCCGTACCCGTCCTCCCGAGGCGGAGCCACGCAACCTCAATCGACGGGCCTCGTTCCGCACGCACGTCCCGACTCGCGCCTTGCGCCAACCACCTGCAACAGCAGAGGCCTGCACCCGCCAGCCCTCCCCGACGTGGGACAGACCGCCTCAAGCAACAGGCCATGCTCCACAGGCAACGTCCCGACTCGCCCCAGCGCCACCCCGCCTGCAACGACAGACACCTATACGCGCCAATCCACCCCGACGCTTGTCGTGGGCGCTTCGGGTCGGGCGGCGGGATTTCGGGTTGGGCGCTTCGGGTCAGGGGGGCGGGGTTACGGGTTGGGCGCTTCGGGTCGGGTGGTCGGGGTTACGGGTTGGTGGTCGGGTCGGGTGGTCGGGTTGCGGGCGGGCGGGCGGTTGAGGGTGCGTGGGGGGTGGGTCAGACGACGTCTTTTGACTCGTGGAGGGTCAGGTCCAGGACGACTGCGGTCACCACGATGAGGCTGCGCAGGGCCTCGCTGAGGCGCTTGGTGCCGATGTCGACGCTGTAGCGGTCGGCGTTGGTGAGCATTTCGGCGCGGAGGCCCGCCCACTTCTTGTTGATCTGGGCGACGTGGCGATTTTCGGTGTCGGTCACGGAGAACTTGCGGAGGCCGAGGTCGCCCGTGACCTCGCCGATTCGGGCGTCCTCGGCGTTCAGCAGGGAGTAGTGGCGGGTCGTGCGTTCGGCTCGGATGGCACCTAGCAGTTCGCCTTCGAAGAGGTCGTCGCCCTCGGCGTCCGCCATCGGGCGGCGGACGGTGGTGAGGCGTCGGTTGTCGTGCTTCTCGATGATGAGGAGCGGGGTTTCGGCGGTGTCGCGCAGCAGGAGTGTCTGCGGGCCTGCGAGGACGTTGCCGGGGAGGGCTGCCCGCACCGCCTTGCGGCGGCTTCGTTCGGTGGTCTCGGTGGCGACGGCCAGCAGGGTGCCCGAGCCGTCGTAGAAGTCGTATTGGGTACGGGTCGCGAGCATCTTCCGGGGCTGTTCGACCCGTAGGGCCGGGGAGCTGAAGAGATCCGTCACCTTCGCAGTATCGCCAATGCGGGCCTCTCCCGTACCGGGCAACGCGGGTTCGGCCGACTTCGGAGGGGGCGTGACGCGAAGTGGTGGGGACCGGCGAACGCTCGGTGGGACGGCGGATGCGAAGACCGTACACAGGGGAGACGCCGCACGCGCGATGGGAACGGCGGATGCGGAGGTGGCGAACGCGGGTTGGGACGGCGAACGCGCGGTGCGGACGACGAACGCAGGATGGAACGAAGAACGCAGGGTGGGGACGGCGAACGCAGGGTGGAACGGCGGATGTGGAGACCGTACACAGGGGAGACGCCGCACGCACAAGGGGGACGCCGCACGCGCGGTGGGAACGGCGGATGCGGAGACGGCGAAGAGGGCTGGTACAGCCGAACGCGGAGGAGGGCGGCGAACTCAGGGGGACGCCGCGCGTGCAGGCAACGACGAACGTGGGTGGGGACGACGAACGTGGGCGGGAACGGCGAACGTAGGCGGGAACGGCGAACGCGCGGTGGAAGGACGAACGTGCGATGCGGACGACGAACGCGGCGTGCCGACGACGTACGTGGGGTGCGGACGACGAACGCGGGTGGGAACGGCGAACGCGGCGTGCCGACGGCGAACGTCGGTGGGAACGGCGAAGGGCGGCCCCGTGGGTGGGGGCCGCCCTGGTGCCTTGCTGGGTGGGACTCGGGTCAGAAGTCCATGCCGCCGGCGCCGTCGGGCATGGCCGGGGCCGGGTTCTTCTCCGGCTTCTCGGCGATGACGGCCTCGGTGGTCAGGAAGAGCGCCGCGATGGAGGCGGCGTTCTGCAGGGCCGACCGGGTGACCTTGGCGGGGTCGAGGATGCCCGTCTCGAACATGTTGACGTACTCGCCGGTGGCCGCGTTCAGACCCTCGCCGGGGGTCAGGTTGCGGACCTTCTCGACCACGACGCCGCCCTCGAGGCCGGCGTTGACCGCGATCTGCTTGATCGGCTCCTCGAGCGCGCGCTTGACGATGTTGGCGCCGGTGGCCTCGTCGCCCTGCAGCTCGAGCTTGTCGAAGGCCTTGGCGCCCGCCTGCAGCAGCGCCACGCCGCCGCCGGGGACGATGCCCTCCTCGACGGCCGCCTTGGCGTTGCGGACGGCGTCCTCGATGCGGTGCTTGCGCTCCTTGAGCTCGACCTCGGTGGCCGCGCCCGCCTTGATGACGGCCACGCCGCCGGCGAGCTTGGCGAGGCGCTCCTGGAGCTTCTCGCGGTCGTAGTCGGAGTCGGTGTTGTCGATCTCGGTGCGGATCTGGTTGACCCGGCCCGCGATCTCACCGGCGTCGCCGGCACCGTCCACGATGGTCGTCTCGTCCTTGCTGACCACGATCTTGCGGGCGCGGCCGAGCATGTCGAGGCTGGTGTTCTCCAGCTTGAGGCCGACGTCCTCGCTGATGACCTGGCCACCGGTGAGGGTGGCGATGTCGCCCAGCATGGCCTTGCGGCGGTCGCCGAAGCCGGGGGCCTTCACCGCGACGGACTTGAAGATGCCGCGGATCTTGTTGACCACCAGGGTGGCCAGCGCCTCGCCCTCGACGTCCTCGGCGATGATCAGCAGCGGCTTGCCGGCCTGCATGACGCCCTCGAGCACGGGCAGCATGTCCTTGTTGGCGGACGCCTTGCCCTGCACGATCAGGATGTAGGGGTCCTCCAGGACCGCCTCCATCCGCTCGGGGTCGGTGACGAAGTAGGGCGAGATGTAGCCCTTGTCGAAGCGCATGCCCTCGGTGAGCTCGAGCTCGAGGCCGAAGGTGTTGCTCTCCTCGACGGTGATGACGCCTTCCTTGCCGACCTTGTCCATCGCCTCGGCGATCATCTCGCCGATCTGCGTGTCCCCGGCCGAGATGGAGGCGGTGGAGGCGATCTGCTCCTTGGTCTCCACGTCCTTGGCGAGCTTGGACAGCTCCTCGCTCACCCGCTCGACGGCCGCCTCGATGCCCCGCTTGAGGGACATCGGGTTGGCGCCGGCGGCGACGTTGCGCAGGCCCTCGCGGACCAGCGCCTGGGCCAGGACGGTCGCCGTCGTCGTGCCGTCACCGGCGACGTCGTCGGTCTTCTTGGCGACCTCCTTGACCAGCTCGGCGCCGATCTTCTCCCAGGGGTCCTCCAGCTCGATCTCCTTGGCGATGGATACACCATCGTTGGTGATCGTGGGAGCACCCCACTTCTTCTCCAGCACGACATTGCGGCCCTTGGGACCCAAGGTCACCTTCACCGCGTCGGCAAGCTGGTTCATCCCGCGCTCAAGGCCCCGACGGGCCTCTTCGTCGAACGCGATCATCTTTGCAGCCATAGGCTCCAGTCCTCCCGGAACAAGGTGGCTTCCCGGATCGAGCCGACGCCCGCGACGGACGACCTACCCGACGGCTGCCCTTCCGCCGCCGGAGTGAGGCCTCATCGCCCCGACCCCACTCTGTGGATTGTCACTCTCCACAGCAGAGTGCCAACCGTGTTTTTAGCACTCTACCCCTTCGAGTGCAAGCGACGAACCTCCTGCCCGGGGAAGACTTCCCCAACCTCCGCACCCTGTCGTCACCTGCGTATACGCCGGGGGTACGGGGCGGGTCAGCGGGGTTTCCCCTCGGTGGGCCGCGAAAGTCCGCACGAATCCGCAGGATCCCGTCATGGGATGGGGAGCGCACCATCGCCCCGGAGTGGGAGGATTCGGTCGTGGACACGCGGCGGTTCGTCTTCATCGACCCGGACGGCACGGACGACCGATGGTTGTACGTGGTGGCGGAGGCCCCCACCGGGGTGATCTACCAGCAGCAGTACGGAGGCACCGCCTGCAGGCAGGGGGAGGTCGAGGGCTACCTCGTACCCGTGACGGCGCCGGACGCGCTCGACGGGCTGCGGGTCCTCTTCGAGCGGGACCTTCGCGGGGCGGGCGCCCGGGACCACCGGTGGGCGGACGAGCAGTTGGCCGGGGTGCGCCGCCTGGTCGGAGGCGTGCCTTACTGGACGGGCGACGGCGACACCGAGGAGCCCCACCCGTTGCGGCTCGACGAGAGCCGGGTCGCCGACCTCGACGAGGCGTGGGTGCCCGTGCTCACCCCGGACGGCCCGGGTGTGCTGGTGTGGTTGAACTCGGACTGACCGCCCCGAGGGCCGGCCGCCGAGGGTCGGGCCGCCGGGGCGCCCGACGTGCTCACAGGGCGCGGACGGACTCCGCCTGGGGTCCCCGGTCGCCCTGGGTGATCTCGAACTCGACGCGCTGGCCCTGTTCGAGGCTGCGGTAGCCGTCCATCACGATCGCGGAGTAGTGGACGAAGACGTCCCTGCCGCCGTCGACCTCGATGAAGCCGTAGCCCTTCTCCGCGTTGAACCACTTGACGGTGCCCTGCGCCATGTCGACCCTGTCGCCGCGACCGCGGCCCGAGCAGGCCGCGGCATCTCTCGCCGATCCCGCCCCTGTCATCGCGGGATCCCGTTGATCGCTCCTGGAGTGATCAACGGGATGACCCTATCGGCATGACAGTGTTTGTGGGCATGTGTCGGGCGTCCGGTAACGGACACGCGAAACCCGGAACCCGAGACCCGGGACGGCGGTCAGCCCCCGGCGACCGCCGGGATGATCGAGACCTGGGAGCCCGCCGGGGTGGCGGTGTCCAGCCCGTCGGCGAAACGGACGTCCTCGTCCCCCACGTAGACGTTGACGAACCGGCGGATCTTGCCGCCGTCGTCGAGGATGCGGGCCGCGATGCCCGCGTAGCCGGCGTCCAGGTCGCTGATGACCTCGCGCAGGGTCGCGCCGTCGGCCTTCACCTCCGACTCGCCGCCGGTGTAGGTGCGCAGGATCGTCGGGATGCGTACGGAGACCGTGCTCATGCGTCATACCACCTCAGGTCGGGGCCGGCCGACCGCGGCGGTGCTCCGGTGGAGCGGGACCGTCCGGCCCGGTTGCGATGGTCTGGGAGGTCGCCTCCCAGACCGGCGGGTCGGGTGACCGCGTCGGGCCCTCGCGGAGCGAGGGTCACCCGGCCCGCCACGTCGGGTCCGGGGGTCGCCCCCCGGACGAACGGGTCAGGCGAGGCCGGAGGCGCGGAAGTCCTCCAGCGTGGGGGCGATCTCGGCGGACGGGCCCACCACGGGCGCGACCGCGTCGAGGGTCTTCAGTCCGTCGCCGGAGTTGATGATGACGGTCTCGGCCTCCGGGTCGAGGGCGCCGGTGGAGACCAGCTTGCGCAGGCAGGCCACGGTGACGCCGCCGGCGGTCTCGCCGAAGATGCCCTCGGTGGCGGCCAGCAGGCGGATTCCCTCGACCACCTCGGCGTCGGAGACGTCCTCGATGGCCCCGCCGGTGCGCCGGACGACGTCCAGCACGTAGGGCCCGTCGGCGGGGTTGCCGATGGCCAGCGACTTGGCGATGGTGGCCGGCTTGACCGGACGGACCACGTCGTGGCCGGCCTTGAACGCGGCGGCGACCGGGGAGCAGCCGGTGGCCTGGGCGCCGAAGACCTTGTACGGCTTGTCCTCGACCAGCCCGAGCTTGATGAACTCCTGGAACGCCTTGTCGATCTTGGTGAGCTGGGAGCCGGAGGCGATCGGGATCACGATCTGGTCCGGCAGCCGCCAGCCCAACTGCTCGGCGATCTCGTAGCCCAGGGTCTTGGAGCCCTCGGCGTAGTAGGGCCGGACGTTGACGTTGACGAACGCCCAGTCGTCCTGCTCGCCGGCGATCTCGGAGGCGAGCCGGTTGACGTCGTCGTAGTTGCCCCGCACGGTGACGAACGTGCCGCCGTACACCGCAGTGACGATGATCTTCTGCTGCTCCAGGTCGGAGGGCACGAAGACGGCGCTGCGGATCCCGGCGCGGGCGGCGGCCGCGGCCACCGCGTTGGCCAGGTTGCCGGTGGACGGGCAGGCCAGCACCTTGAAGCCCAGCTCGCGGGCGGCGGCGAGCGCGACCGCGACCACCCGGTCCTTGAACGAGTGGGTGGGGTTGCCGCTGTCGTCCTTGACCCACAGCCGCTGCATCCCCAGGGACTCGGCGAGGTGGTCGGCGCGGACCAGGCGGGTCAGGCCCGGCTCGGTGTTGGGGGTGCTCTCGACGTTGGACGGCACGGGCAGCAGCCCGCGGTAACGCCAGATGTTGCGCGGACCGGCCTCGATGGCCTCGCGGCTCACCCCGGCGAAGTCGTAGCTGATCTCCAGGGGGCCGAAACACTGTTCGCACGCGTAGCGGGGCCCGAGGTCGTACTTCTCGCCGCACTCGCGGCAGACCAGAGCAGTGGCGGGTCCGAGATCGGCAGCATCAAGTGCCATGAAGTGAGGCCTCTCCTCATCTGTCCCGCGCCACCTTGGTCGCGGGCCGGAGTTGGCACCCTGTCCCGGCCGGCGCTCACAGGTCGCGAGCGCATCAGCACCGGGAGGGTTGCCGGGGTTTCGTAGGGCCGGTCCCTCCACCCCTCTGGATGAGCGGTATTCAGTTGTCGGCTCCCCCAAGAGGGCGCACGCAGCGTGGTCAGCACGCTACCAGGGCACCCCTTCGGCGGAACTCTGTGCGTGACTTTACCCGATTTGCCCGCATCGCAGACAGCAGGGTCTCGCTTCGTGAGACCGGCGGCCGTCACGGGCCCCCCGACGGACGGAGCTGCGTCGGGTCCAGGAACACATGGCGCACGATCGGCAGCCTGCGCCGCAGCCGGTCGTCGATGGCGTCGGCGATGTCCTCGGCCTGATCGGCGCTGATGTCGTCGGCGAACGCGACCTTGGCCGCCACCAGCAGCTCGTCCGGCCCCAGATGCATGGTGAGCAGCTCCAGCACGGAGCTGACGCCGGGGGTGTCGCCGATCTCCTCGTTGATCGCGCGCCACGTCTCCCGGTCGACCGACTGGCCGATCAGCATGGTCATGCTGCTGCGGCCCAGCGTCAACGCCACCGCCACCAGCAGCAGCCCGATGAGGATGGACGCGACGCCGTCCCACACGCCCGACCCGGTGATCTCCCGCAGGGCCAGGCCCAGCGCCGCCAGCGTCAGCCCGACGAGCGCCGCGGTGTCCTCCAGCACCGCCGCCTTGAGGGTGGTGTCGGGGGTGCGGCGCACGTGGTCGAGCGGCTCGCGTCCACGCGTCCGGGCCTCCTTGCGCACCTGGTACGTGGCCCGGCTCAACGAGAGCCCCTCGAAGAGGAACGCCAGCGCCAGTACGAGGAACGCCACCGTCGGATCCCCGTGCTCCCCCGGCGACGCGATCTCGCGCACGCCCTCGTACACCGAGTAGCCCGCCCCCGCCACGAAGATCCCCACCGCGGCGATCAGCGACCAGAAGTACCGCTCCTTGCCGTACCCGAACGGATGCCGGCGGTCGGCGGGACGTTCGCTGCGGCCCAGCGAGGCCAGCAGGAACGCCTCGTTCAAGGTGTCGGCGAGGGAGTGCGCGGCCTCGGCCATCATCGCCGAGGATCCGGCGATCAGCCCGGCCACCAGCTTGGTCCCCGCGATCGCGACGTTGGCGGCCCCGGCGGCCAGCACCGTCTTGCGGGTCTCGCCGGAGTCGCCGCCGGGCGCGTACCGGCCGTGCGGGCCGGGCGGGTCCTTCATCGCGATGCCTGACTCTGGGCGACCCATGGCTCGCTGTCTACCCCGGGCTCCTTGGGCAAACTCCGTACCCGATATGGGCCATCCCACCCCGTTGCCGGTGGGCCTGACGGGGACGTGCCAGACTTCCGGGCATGAGTGACTCCGCGGGTGGGTCCGCCGACCGCCAGGTGCTCGTCGCGTCGAACCGGGGGCCCGTGTCGTTCTCGCGAGCGGAGGACGGCGCGCTGTCCATGCGCCGGGGCGGCGGAGGGCTGGTGTCGGGGCTGGCGGGGGTCGCCGCCAAGACCGAGGACGACGCCGGGCCCGAGGTGGTGTGGGTCTGCGCGGCGCTGTCGGACGCCGACCGGGAGGCCGCCCGGCGGGCCCCCGACGGGCGGCTCGACAAGGCGGGTCACGACACCGGCGGCGCGGGCGTCCGGATGCTCGACATCCCCGCGCCGACGTTCCAGCGGGCCTACAACGCGGTGGCGAACTCGATGCTGTGGTTCGTCCACCACCTGCTGTACGACACCCCGAACGCGCCGCACTTCGACGCCCGCTCCCGCCGGGACTGGCAGTCGTACGAGGCGTACAACGCGGCGTTCGCGGACGCGCTCGCCCGGGACGCCGCGCCGGGCGCGAGGACCGCGATCCAGGACTACCACCTGTCGCTGGCCCCCCGGATGCTGCGCGAACGCCGTCCCGATCTCAGGATCGCCCACTTCTCCCACACGCCGTGGGCGCCGCCGGAGTACTACCGGCTGCTGCCCGACGACATCGGCGCGCAGGTCCTGGAGGGCATCCTGGGGGCCGACCACGCCGGGTTCCTCACCGAGCGCTGGGCGGACGCGTTCCTCGACTGCTGCGCGGCGGTGCTGCACGCGAAGGTCGACCGGCACGCCCGGACGGTCACCCACAAGGGCCACGTCACCCGCGTCGGCGTCCACGGGCTGGGTGTGGACGGCGAGGAGCTGCGGGCGCGGGCCGCCGAGCCGGACGTGGCGGCGCGGGCGCGGGCGCTCCGCGAGCAGGTCGGCGACCGGCGGCTCATCGTGCGGATCGACCGCACGGAGCTGTCCAAGAACATCGTGCGGGGGCTGGCGGCCTACCGCGAGCTGCTGACCAAGTATCCGGAGTGGCGCGGGCGGGTCGTCCACCTGGCGTTCGCCTACCCGTCCCGGCACGACCTGCCGGAGTACCGCGAGTACACGGCGGCGGTGCGGCGGATGGCGGCGGAGATCGTCGACGAGTTCGGCACCCCCGACTGGGAGCCGCTGATCCTGCAGGTGAACGACGACTACCCGCGCTCGCTGGCCGCCTACGGGATGGCGGACGTGCTGCTGGTCAACCCGATCCGCGACGGCATGAACCTGGTGGCCAAGGAGGGCCCGGTGCTGTCGGAACGCGGGTGCGCCCTGGTGCTGTCACGGGAGGCGGGCGCCGCCGCCGAGCTCGGCGAGGACGCCCTGATGGTGAACCCGTACGACGTCTCGCAGACCGCCGAGGCCCTTCGCCGGGCCCTGCTGATGCCCCCCGCCGAACGCGCGGAGCGCTGCGCCCGCCTCGCCGACGCGGCCACGGCGCTGCCTCCGCAACGCTGGTTCGCCGACCAGCTCACGGCCTTGGACTGACGGTCCGGAGGTCCTGGGCGGGCCGGCCGACGTCCTGGGGGCCGAGGCGGCTGATGACGGGGCCGGGTTCGCAGCGCCGGACGAGCTGGTCGCGGATGACCCGCTTGTGCTGGGTGGTCCGGCGGTGGGCGGCGACCCTGGCCAGATGGGCGATCTGGGTGATCGACGCTCGGCCGCCGCCGCTCAGCTCGTAGCCGTACTCCCGCAGCCTCGAACCCAGCGCGGACTCGGCGAGGGCGATCTCCCACGGCTCCAGCCGGTGCACCCACGAGCCGATCCGACCTGAGGTGACGGCGTCCTGGGTGAGGGAGTGCCACTTCTTGTTCGCCGGCACGGTCAGCCGAGCGATCTCCTGCGGCTCGGTCATCCGGCTGTCGTACTCCTCCCCGAGGAAGCCGCACAGGCCGGCCAGCTCGGTGGACGGGTCGGCGACCAGCCGCTCGTACTGCAGCTCGTAGTACGCGTCCGGGCCGAGCCTGCGCGCGTAGCGGCGGCCGAAGTCGACGGCCTCCCGCCAGGCGCAGATCGCGTGGTACGAGTCCTGATTGTACCAGGGCATCTCCTTGAGGGACGCCACGCAGTCCCGGCCGTCACGGATCAGGTGCACGAACTGGGCGTCCGGCCACATCCGGCGCAGCACGTCCACGTGCTTGAAGTAGCTGGGGCGCTTGTCGCCCCACCGGGGCTTGCCGAACCTGCGGGCGTACGCGCGGAACACGATCCCCAGCGCGGAGCCGAGGGTGGGGGGGCCTGCGACGATCTCGTCGATGACCTGCGCGGAGTCCAGCCCGAGGTCGTGGAACTTGCTCTCCTTGCGTCCCACGATCCACTCCGCCAGCGCCCGGCGGTTGTCCGGCCGCCGCAGGTCGCCGAAGCCCCGCCGGGAGGCGTACGCCGGCAGCAGGAAGCGCGTCTCGGCGGGGATGGCGATGCGCTGGTGCGAGTGCAGCATCAACTGGAGCAGCGTCGTCCCCGACCGCGGGCATCCGATGACGAAGATGGGTCGATCAGAGTGGGCAGCCATGCGTTCATGCTGCCCAGCGCACCACCGGAGCGCCGCCCGCCCGCCGGCACGGTTGCCGAGCCATTAACGACTCTTGACGCGACCCGACATCGTCGTGACGGATCGGGTGGACGACTCGCACCGCGCACCCGTCGCGATGTGTACGACTCGCCGAGGGTCTGGCGGCGGGCCCTGCGGACCCGTCTCGACGTGACCTCGGATCAGGTGTAGGACTCGCCGAGGGTCTGGCGGACCTGCTTGCGGGCCTCGTGGATCCTCGACTTGACCGTCCCGAGGGGCAGGCCGAGCTGTTCGGCGATCTCGGCGTACTCCAGTTGGGAGATGTCGCGCAGCACCAGGGCCTGGATGAGGTCCGGCTTGCGGGCCTCCAGGTTCTCCATGGCGTCCAGGATGTCGACCCGGGAGCCGGCGATCACGCTGGTGCGGCGCGGGTCGGGGCGCTGCTGCGGAAGTTCGCCGGCCTGCTCCACCGAGCGCCGCTTGAGCGAACGGTAAGTGGAACGTGCCGAGTTGGCCACCACCACGTGCAGCCAGGTGCTGAACTTGGAGCGGCCCTCGAAGCGGTGGATGTTGCGGGCCACCTGGAGCAGCGCGTCCTGGCACGCCTCCTCCGCGTCCTGGCGGCAGGGCAGAAAACGGGCGGCGTGCCGCATCACGTCCGGTTCGATCGTGCGAAGCAGTTCGTTGAGCGCGTTCTGGTCGCCCTGGGCCGCCTTGACGGCCAGTTCCTCGGTACGTTCGTCAAACGCCATGGGCCGTCTTCGCCTTCCTGCGGGTCCGGCCGCCGCCGCCGTCCCGATGGTTCATCGTGGTCCGGGGCCATCGCCAACGCACTCCGGCTGGTCTCCCCGTGCACCCTGTTTGTTGGGCATGATACGTGGGTGCCCATACCGTCTTCAGTCGGCCGTTACCGAATCGACCGCGTCCTCGGCTCCGGGGCGTTCGCCTCGGTGTGGTTGGCGCACGACGACGCGCTGGCCGCCCCCGTCGCCATCAAGGTACTGTCCGGAAGCCTCCTGGACGATCTCGACGTGCGCAACCGGTTCCTGGAAGAGGCCCGCATCCTCCGCCGGGCCGACTCCGAGCGACTGGTCCGGGTGCACGACATCGGCGAGCTGCCGGACGGCCGTCCCTACTTCGTCATGTCGTACGCCGACCGCGGGACGCTGGGCGACCGGATGCGGGAACGGACGCTCCCGGTCGCGCAGGCGGTCGCCCTCGCGGAGGAGATCGCGCACGGCGTCCAGGTCATCAACCGGTTCGGCGTGATCCACCGCGACCTCAAACCGTCCAACGTGCTGTTCCAGTCCACCTCGGACGGCGGCGAACGGCTGCTGATCGCCGACCTCGGCCTGGCCAAGGCCATCGCGCACGCCTCCGGGGCCTTCACGCTGCCGGTGGGCACGCCGGGGTACATGTCGCCCGAACAGGCCCGCTTCGGCGGCGGGCTGGACGTGCGCGCCGACGTGTACGGGCTGGGCGCGCTGACGTACCACATGCTGACCGGCAAGGCCCCGGGACCCGCGCCGATCAAGAAGCGCCCGAGCGAGCTGCGGGCGGAGCTGACGCCGGAGTTCGACCGGGTGATCCTGCGGGCCATGGAGGTCGACCGGGAGAACCGGTGGCCGACCGCGGAGGCCTTCGCCCACGCCCTGGCCACCCTCCGCCCCTCGGTCGGTCCCCTGCCTCCGCCCGTTTCCCCGGGTCCTGAGCCCGAGCCGGCGACCGCCCCGGACGTCAAGTCTCCGCAGGCCACGGGCGGAGGGCCGGACGACCAGCGCACGGCGCAGGTACCGTTGCCGCCGCCGTCGGGCCGGCCGGGGCAGGGGGTGCCTCAGCCTCAGCCTCAGCCTCGGGGGCCGGTCGGGGCCGGTGGGCCGCCGGAGGACGAGTTCGAGCGGACGGTGGTGGATCGGCCGCGGGAGTACGACGCGCCCCCTCAGGGCCCTCCCCCTGAGGACCCCGGCGAGGACCGGACCATCGCGATCTCCCGTGACCAGTTCCCCTCCCCTCCCCCGCCGGGGCCGCAGGGCCGGGGGGCGGGGTCGAGCGAGGGGGCCACGGCGGCCTTCCCGACACCCGGCGGCCCGCCCGGTCCCGGAGGGCCTGGGGGCTTCGGACCCGGTGGGTCCGGTCCCGGAGGGGCCGGCGGCTATGGGACCGGCGGACCGGGGCCGGGAGGATCTGGAGACTTCGGAGCCAGGGGGCCCGGTCCCGGAGGGCCTGGAGCCGGTGGGCACGGGCCGGGAGGACCTGGAGACTTCGGGGCCGGCGGGCACGGTCCGGGAGGACCCGGAGACTTTGGGCCCGGTGGGCCTGGCCCCGGAGGACCCGAAGACTTCGGCGCCGGCGGGCCTGGCCCCGGAGGGCCTGGAGCCGGTGGGCCCGGGCCGGGAGGAGCTGGAAACTTCGGGGCCGGTGGGCACGGGCCCGGAGGGCCTGGAGGCTACGGAGCCGGTGGGCCCGGGCCGGGAGGGCCCGGAGACTTCGGGCCCGGTGGGCCTGGTCCCGGAGGGCCTGGGGGTTATGGGGTCGGTGGGCCCGGGCCGGGAGGGCCGTTGCCCGGTCCCGGCGGGGGGCCCGGTGCCGGCGGCAAGGGGAACAAGCGGCTGGTCGCGCTGGGCATCGGCGCCGGCATCGTGGTGATCGCGCTGGTCGGCGGGCTGATCCTCGGCATGCTGGGCGACGACGACGACGGGCCGGCCGTCCCGCCCAAGCCCACGACCCCGCAGGACTTCACACCCGTCAATGACGCCAGCGGCAAGATCAAGGTCTCCGTGCCCAGGGTGTGGCGGCCCTTGGCCCAACCGCCGACCTGGACCCCCTCGTCGGTGGGCCTGGCCGCCGACGCCCAGAGCAGGCCGGTGCTGCGCGCGACCTCCGGGACGTTCGAGCAGTTCCTCGACAGCGCCGCGCGGACGCCCGGGGTGTTCATCGGGCTGACGACCGACGGCGCGCGGGGCAAGCTGCCGCCGGCCCGGGTGTCCTCGCACGACCAGTGCACCAAGGGGCAGCCGGAGAGCTACACCAGCCCCGACAAGGCCCTCACCGGCACGATCACCCGCTACACCGCCTGCCGCACCGGCACGCCGACCGTCACCGAGGTCGGTCTGACCGACCGTTCGGGCCGGTTCGGGGCGTGGATCCGGGTCAAGGAGATCGACGACCGCCGGCTCACCACCCCGATCCTGAACACCCTGAAACTGGCCGCCCCCTGACGTTCGGGACGTCGAAGAGGCGTCCCCGAGACCGCGAACGCCGCGGTCCGCCGAGCCCCGCGCTCCGGCGGACCGCGGCGTTCAGTCGTTCGAGACGTTGCATCACGAGCAGTTGCGATATATCGTTGAAGCATCGCAACCGTTCGATAAGGAGAGATCGATGCACAGGCACGACAACGACGACGAGTTCCGGGGCCGGGAGGGGCGGCGACGCCGCGATCCCTTCGGCCCCTGGGGGGCACCGTTCGGACCGGGCGGACCCTGGGGCGGCGGCCACGGTCGGGGCCACGGCGGGCGCGGGCGGCGCATGAAGCGCGGCAACGTCCGGGCCGCGATGCTGGCGCTGCTGGCCGAGCGACCGATGCACGGCTACGAGATGATCCAGGAGCTGGAGGGGCGGACCGGCGGCGTCTGGCGGCCCAGTCCCGGCTCGGTCTATCCGACCCTGCAACTGCTCGAGGACGAGGGCCTGGTCACCAGCCGGGAGCAGGGCGGCAAGCGGCTGTTCGCGCTGACCGACACCGGCCGCGAGGAGGCCGCGACCCATCCCGTGGCGCCCTGGGAGGAGGTCGCCGAGCAGGCGGGCGACGAGACCCTGCACGCCCGCGAGGCCGTGGGCCGGATGATGGGGGCGCTGCAGCAGGTGATGGTCGCCGGCAGCGAGGAGCAGCGGGCGCGGGCGCTGGACATCGTCAACGACACAAGGCGCAGGCTGTACGGCATCCTCGCCGACGACCCCTCCGCCGAGTGAGCCCCCGGCCTAACGCGGGAAGGGGATCTCCTTGACCAGCGTGTCGGCCATGTAGGTCTGCCTCCAGACGTACAGCCTCAGGTCGCCGGGCCGCAGATCCGCCTCCATGGGCAGGTCGAGGCCCACGCGGACCACGTACGAGGCGCCGGGCGCCATGTAGCGGTCACCGCCGGCGCCCCCCGTCGGCGGGCCGCCGCTCAACCGGGACAGCACCCGCGGCTTGGCGGGCGGCGTGCACATGTCCTCCGGAACGCCGTTGTGCCACATGCACCGGCCGCGCGCCCCCTCCGGGAGCCTCGCGCGCTTGACGAACACGTCGGCCGTGTAGAGGTCGAGCAGAACGGGCTTCTCCAGCGGGTTGCTCAGCACGTAGTCGGCATGGAGGTACGCCGTTCCGGGCGGGGGCGACTGCCCGGCCGGCACCGCCTGCGGGTCGGCGTCGTACCCGATCGCCGACAGCCGGTACCGGTAGCCGTGGGTCGTCTCGACCTCGACGGCGGGACCGGTCCGCGACGGCACCGCCTCCCCGCCGGGGCCTCCCGCCAGCCGGCCGGACGAGCGTCCGAGCGCGGAGTCGGCCACCCCGCTGTTCCACACGATCAGCGCCGATCCGACCAGGACGGTGCCGGCGAGCAGCCCGGCGACGGTGCTGTTCCGGCGCGCGGCCCGTCCCCGTCGCCGTTCCGACGCGGCGGCCCTGCGTCCGGACGCCCGGCCGCGGATGCGCACCTCGATGCCGCTGGTGTCGGTGCCGGGCGACCCCAGCGCGTGCGAACGCCCGGCGATCGCCGGCACGTTCCGCGGCACCGTCGACGCGGGGACCTCGGGGGCGGTCGTCCCGGCGGGGATCGATGTCTCCGCGGAGTTCACGGAGGGAACGGGCGTCTCACGCCGTGCGGGCAAGGCGATCTCCCGGCGGTGGTCACTGGGGCGGCGGGGAATCGCCGGGGGCATCGGCTGCTCCGCCTGACGGAGCCAGCGCACGACGTCCTCCGCCGTCGGGCGGTCACGGGGATCCTTGGCCAGGCAGCGCAGGGCGATCTCGTGGAGGCGACCGGCGAGGAGGCCGAGGTCGGGCTGTTCCCGCAGGATCCGCGTCACCACGGACGGGTCCGTCGGGGGGCCGAAGGGATGCCGGCCGCAGGAGGCGAAGACCATGACGGCGGCCCAGGAGAACACGTCCGTCGCGGGGGTGACCTCGCCGCCCGCCAGTTGCTCGGGCGCCCGGTAGGCCGGGCTCATGATCGTGACCAGGCCGCCGACGGCGACGTCCACGATCCGGGGGCCGTCCGGCCCGAGCACGACGGCCCCGGGGCGGAGGTCGCGATGGACCAGGCCCGCGCGGTGCATGTCCGCGAGTCCCCCGATGGTCGCGACGGCCAGCCGGTGCAGGGCGGCGCCGGATCGGGGGCCGTCCCGCTCGACGGCCTCGGCCAGGGAGGGGCCGGGAACGTACTCGCTGACCAGGCGTGTCAGGCCGCCCTCGGAGCTCACCGCCAACACCCGCGCCGTCCAGGGCGAGACGAGGCGTCCGGCGGCGATCCCGTCGGCCGGCGGCGCGCCGGAAGCGGGTGTCGCGCCGGAGGCGGGCGGCACCCGGACGGCCACCGGCAGGCCCTCCTTCGTCCGTCCCAGATAGACGATGCCCCGGTCGCCGGACCCGAGCCGGCCGGTCAGGCGGACTTCCCCCATGAGCCGGGGATCACCCGTCCTCAGCGGCCCTGCCTCAGGCATCGTGCGCTCCCGCTCCGGTCCGTTCGCTGGCTGCCTAGTTTGTCGCGATTTGCCAGACAAATAACATATGGCTACGCCATAACGACGGCGGCGAGGGTCATGCTTCGGACACAGGAAACGAAAGTATTTCGCGTTTAACGGATCTTCGGGGCCCGCTCGACCTCAGGACAGGACGGCGATGAGCCGCTCCAGGAGATCGACGACCCCGGCGGGACCGTCCACCACGAGGTCGGCCTGCTCGGCCAAGGCGGTGACCTCCGTGGAGCCGCTGCACACCTTGACCCCCGCGACACCCTCGGCGCGCAGGGCGTCCACCATGGCGAAGGCGGCCAGGTCGCCGAGGTCGTCGCCCGCGTACAGGAGCGCGGACGGCGGGGCCGCGCGTTCGGCCAGGTAGTCACGGAGAGCGACGCCCTTGTCCATGCCGGGCGGGCGCAGCTCCAGCACGTACCGCCCCGGCTCGACCTGGAGACCGGTGCGTTCGGCCAGCGCCTCCATGAGACCGCGCAGCCGGTCGAGCGCCACCTGGGGCTCGGCGCAGCGGCGGGTGTGGACGGCGAGGGCGTGGCCCTTGTCCTCCACGTGAACGCCCTCCGGCGCACGGACGGCCGCCAGCACTCCGGGCAGCTTGGCGCGGGCCTCCGCCACCCCGGGCGGCGGCTCGGGGACGGTCAGCTCGCCGGCCTCCCAGCGTTCGACGCCGTACTGGCCGAGCACCACGAGGCCGTCCACGGCGGACAGCCCGCCGTACTCGACGGCGAGTGCGGCGGGCCGGCCGGTGACGATCAGCACCGCGCCGACGGACGAGGCCAGCCTCGCCAGCGCGGGGGCGGCCCCGGGGTGGGCGCGGGCCCGCGCCGGATCCTCGACGATCGGCGCCAGGGTCCCGTCGAAGTCGAACGCGAGGACGGCCTCGCCGGGGTTCTTCCGGATCGCGGCCAGCCCGTCCGCGCCTTCGGCCCTCAGGGGGATCGGCAGGGGGTTCGGGGAGGGGTCGGGAGAGGGGTTCGCAGAGGACGGAGTCACCCGTCCAGTGTCGGACAGGTCAGGGCCGGATGCCGAGGCGGCGCGCGGCCCGCTGCCGACGGCGCTCCGAACGCGTCCGGCGCAGGCGCTTCACGAGCATGGGGTCGTGCTCCAGCGCCTCGGGGCGGTCGATGAGGAGATTGAGCAACTGGTAGTAGCGGGTCGCCGACATGTCGAACCGCTCGCGGATGGCCTGCTCCTTCGCGCCGGCGTGCTTCCACCACTGCCGTTCGAAGGCGAGGATGCCCCGGTCGCGTTCGGACAGGGAACCGGCCGGGAACGCCTCGTCGTCGTCATCCGGCCCATCGTCGTTCAGGGGTCGCAGGGCTGAACCATCGTCCATGACGCCCTCCTGAGCGGACCGTCACTCCGCGCGCCCGGCGCACGGATCGGCCCCCTCTGTGGTCACTGATCCCGGTCGTCCGGGTTTCGGCAGGTGCTCATGTTAACGGGGCCCGCCGACATCCACCGGCTGTTCCACGGGAACGTGCACGACGTACGCTCAGGGCACGTGGCGGCCTATCAGTATCTGACGTTCCTCACCGACTACGGGCTCGAGGACGGATTCGTCGCGTCCTGCCATGGCGTGGCGGCCCGCATCTCACCCGGCGTGCGCATCATCGACATCACCCATCTGGTCCCGCCGGGCGACGTCCGGCGCGGGGCCGCCGTGCTCGCGCAGACGATCCCGTACCTGCCGCCCGGCGTGCACGTGGCGGTCGTGGATCCGGGTGTCGGCACCATCCGGCGGGCCGTCGCCGTGGACGCCGGTGAACGGGTCTTCGTGGGCCCCGACAACGGCCTGCTGTCGTGGGCGGTGCGCGCCGCCTCCCCCGACGGGCGCGTACGGGCGTACGAGCTGACGAACGAGGACCTGTGGCTGCATCCCGTCTCGGCCACGTTCCACGGGCGCGACATCTTCACGCCGGTGGCCGCGCACCTGCTGGCCGGGACGGACGTCGCCGACGTGGGACGTGCGCTGGAGCCCGACGATCTGGTGACGTTGCCGTCCCCCGTCCGACGCCTGCTGGAGGACGCGGCCGAGGGCGAGGTCCTCACCATCGACCGCTTCGGGAACGCGCAGCTCTCGGTGACCGCCGACGACCTCGAACGGCTCGGGATCCGCGCCGACACGGCGGTGGCCGTGTCGCTGGGCCGACGCACGCACCCGGTGCCGTTCCGGCGTACGTTCGGCTCCGTCCCGCCCGGGGAGCTCGTCGCCTTCACCGACTCGGCGCGCTGTGTGGCCCTCGCGGTCAACGGCGGCGACGCGGCGCAGCGCCTGGGGCTGGTGCCGGGCGCGCACGTGCGGATCGCCCCGGTCGCGTGAACGGCGCCGGGGCGATCACGCCGGTGTGCGTCACACGTCCTGACGGAGGGCGGACATGCGCAGGTGGTACTCGTCCTCGTCGATCTCACCGCGGGCGAACCGTTCGGCCAGGATCGCCCGCGCCCCGGCCAGCGGATCGGCGGCCGCCGTCGTCGCCCCGCGGGCGGCCGGGCGGACACCCCCCGGCCCCCCGAAACGCCGGTACAAGAGGTAGACGGCACCGGCCAGCACCGCCGCCCACAACAGTCCGAACGTGATCGGGAACACCGGCCAGAACGCGGGCGCCTCGCCGTCCCGCCACGGCCCCGGATGGGCCGCCAACTGCGTCACCATGGTCATCGACCTCCTCGTATCGTGCTGATGAGCCGATACTCCGCGAGGGGTCGGACCGTCGTCATCGTACGGTCGGAGGCTTCCCCGCTACGCCCGCCGGAGTAGCGGACGACCCGCTACCACCACGACGGCCGCTGATCGTCGTCCTCGGCCCGCCCCGCCCGCCCGGTGTCGAAGGCGTCGCCCTCGTCCGGCATCAGCGGATCGACGGCCGGGAACGCGTGCGTCGCGAGATCGTCGTCGCTCACCCGGAACGGACCGTCCACCACCGGCTCCGGGGGCTCCCGCCCGGTGCCCTCCCACGCGATGTTCGTGCCGCCCACGGCGCTGAACGGCGCGGTGATCGACCCGGGATCCACGTACGGCCCCGCCTCCGAAGCCTCGGGCGCGCCGGGCTCGGAGGGGAACGGGTCATCGCCCCATCCCCCGCGCACACTGCGCCAACTCTCCTGAGCCAACGGCGTGTCCGCAACGGGCGGCACCGGCCCCGTACCCAGGGGGTCGACACCCTGCGAACCGGTACCCGGGGGGCCGTTGCGTGGGGGGTCGGTGTCCCAAGGGCCGGGCTCCAAGGGATTGGCGCTCTCCGGTGCGACGCCCGGGCGGTCGGCACCCTGCGCGGCCGAGGCCAGGGGATCGGGGGCCTGCGGGTCGAAGCCCCAGGGGGCGGCGGCGTCCAAGGGGTCGACGACCTGCGGGGCGGTGTCCGCGTGGCGCGGGTGCTGGGGGCCGGGGGGTGGGGCTGCGGTCCCGTTCCCGAAGTGTTGGGGGGGCTGCGGTTCAGCGGCGTCCGGAGCGAACGGGTGCAGGGCCCTCGGGTCCAGGGGGGCGTGGCCGTTGCCGTTGCCGTTCGTGTGGCCGTTGCCGGTGGGCTCCAAGGGGGGCAGGTGCAGGTCGGGGCGCGGTGACCAGGCGCCCGAGGCCGGGTCCGCCTCCAGGGCCGGGCCCGGGGCGCCGTCGGGGTCGGACGGGGCCGAGAAAGGCTGCGGGGCGCTCAAGGAGCGGGAGTCGGTAGGGCTCGCGTCCCACTCCGTACCCGGGTGGGCCGGGCTCTCCCACGGCGGTGCGGCGAAGGGGGCGACCTTGGTGTCGGGCTCGTACGGCATGCCGACCCCCATGGTGGCGGGCTCGTACTCCCGGGGCGGCTCCGGCGGAGGGCCGTAGACGTCCTCGGGCTCGGGGCGGCGTCGCTGGCGCCAGCCGAGCAGCATCCCGGTGACCACCAGCACGCCTCCGCCGCCGAGGATGCCCCACAGCAGCGGGTTGGAGCCCTCGTCGGGGGCCTCGGCGGTCGGGGGCGGCGGGGACGGCTCGGGAGTGCGGACGGCGGACTCGCCGTGGGCGGCGCCGTTGATGCGGTGTGCGGCGGTGACGGCGCGGACGGCGTCCAACGACCTGGAGCAGGTGCGGCTCGTCGTGGGGCTCCCGGCCGCCGACCCCGATGCGGCGCGTTTGACCGAACCTCGGACGAGCGACTCCCTGACCTGGGCCGGGGTCAGCTTCGGGTAGCGCGCCCTGATGAGCGCGGCGACTCCGGCGACGATGGCCGACGACGGGCTGGTGCCCGTGCCCAACACGTACCGGTTGCCGGGGGCGGCGCTGATGATGTCCACGCCGGGGGCGCACACGGACACGTACGCGTTGCGGTTGGTGTCGGGCCAGATCCGCAGGTGCCGCGTCAGCGCGCCGACGGCGATCACCCCGGGGTACGCGGCGGGGAAGTTCTTGCGGTTGGGGCCCTTGCCGTCGTTGCCCGCCGAGGCGATCAGGACCACGCCCTTGGACAGGGCGTACCGGATCGCCTGTTCCTCGGTCGAGTTGCCGTTGTAGTACGCCCGGCCGCCGCCCAGCGACATGTTGATGATGTCGGCGCCGTGGTCGACGGCGTACCGGATGCCCTTGGCGACGGCGTCGCGGTTGCGGTTGGCCAGGGTGCCGCTCCGCCGCATCGGGTCGTCGTTCTCCCACGTCACCCGGATGGAGAGGATCTTGGCCTGGGGCGCGATGCCCAGGACGCCGGACGAGGCGCCGGGGCCGTTGCCGTGGCCGGCGATGATGCTCGCCATCGCGGTGCCGTGCCCGCCCCAGTACCGGTCCCCCGCCCTGCGGGTGCCCCCGGTGAAGTCGGGCCCCGTGACGACCTGGCCGGTCAGGTCGCGGTGCCGGGCGTCCACTCCCGTGTCGAGGACCGCGATGGTGACGTGCTTGCCGCGCCCCCACCTCCAGACCCGGGGAACGCGCATCGCGTCCATATGCCACTGGCGCGAGCGGACGGCGTCGGCACGGGAGGCGGCGCGCAGGGCCCCCGTCGCCGGGTCCCGGGTCTGGCCGGGACGGTACGGACCGGTGGCGGAATCGGGGAGCAGCACCAGGGGAACGGCGGCGGCCGACACCAGCGCGGTCAGGGCGAGCCCCGCGGTGATCCGGGTCACGACGACCGACGGCGGCCTTCGCCCCCCGGGGGGCTCTTGGGGCTCCTGGGGCTCATCGCCGGAGGTGTCGCTCGGTTCGGGTCGGCGTCGGCCGGTGGCGGACACGGCACCAACCTCCTCCCGGCATCGCAGCCGTGGGTCGACGTGGGGACGGTTTCCGGCGGGTGCGCGCCGCGGCGGCGAACAGCGCCTTCGGCTGTCGATCACCACGTCAAAGGCATCCCCTGCGCGCGGGCCTCATTGTGCCATGGAGACCCCGACCGGCTCGGGCACTCGTCACTTTCGTGCCCGGTACGGGTCACCTGCCCGCTCTCTCCCGCCGACCGCCCCCGCCACCCCGCCTGTCCGCTTCGCGCGTCACCGGTACGGCCGTGGGCTCACTTGCACGTGCTGTACGGGCGGTCACAGTAGACGATGCGCCCCCGGAGCGCGGGCCGGACCTTCTCCACGAACGCGTCGGGCCCGGTGACCAGCCAGTTCTCACCATGCAGGATCGCGAACGGCCCCCGGTCCCCGGTCATCGCCTGGGCCGAGCCCGTCTTCCACGTCGGCAGCAGGTCGCGCAGCCGGACCCCGAGCGTCGGATCGACCACCTCGGCGGCCACGTACCGGTCGCTGTACCGGCACTCCACCCTGCGGGGCTCGCTCGTGCACCCGGTGGCCCCGTGCCGGCGCAGCACGTCGCCGATCTCCACGATCCTCCCGGAGCCGGTGCTCATCGCCGGCCGCACGGTGGCCCGGTCCCGCACGGCCTCGCCGTCCCCGTCCACGACCAGGGTGACGACCCCCACCGTGGCGGCGACCGTCCCCGCGGCCGCCCCGACCAGAACGAACAACGACGTGGCTCTCACCCGCCCAGCATGCCGTACCCGCCGGTAACCCCAGTCCGGATCCCGACGTGAGCCCCACCACGTCGCCCCGCCCGCCCGAAAACCCCGCAGCCATCCCGCCCCCCACAGCGGTATTGTGGCGACCGGCACACGCCAGGCCCCTGTAGCTCAGTTGGCCAGAGCAGCCGCCTTGTAAGCGGCAGGTCGCCGGTTCGAACCCGGCCGGGGGCTCCCACACAGTCCGACCCGGGAAATCTCGCGCGGACCCGACATGCCCTCGGCCGGCCGGAAGTGGTGCGCGGCGGCGATGGACGACGGCGCCGGATCGGGGTCCGGGAGGTGCTGGTCGATGTACGCGCGGATCTGCAGCCGTAGGGCGTCGCGGTGCTGTTGCGGTGCCGCGGTCGGCCTGTCACCGAGCCTGCGGATGAGCAGGGCGGTGAGCAGGTCCACCAGCACGGTGCCGAGCCGGACACCGTCCTCGTCGCTCAGCCCGTCCGCGCAGACATCCGGGTCGTCACGGTGGCTGCCGGCGCCGTCGACGTATCGCTGACGGCCGCCGAGATTGAGGGCGAGCACGCGCCTCCGGAAGCTAGACGTCCCCTACGGATGACGGCGTTTCGGTGAGCGGGAACGAATGGTGCTCATGCGTGACGACCCACCGGCCGTCCTCGTGGCACAAGCCGAGTGTCAACCGCAGGCGGGTGGCCGGGTCGGCGGCGAGTTCTTCGGCGGTGCCGCAACGCAGCAGAGCGTGCGCGAACGCGACGTCGTCGCCGGCGGTGACATCGAGCGACTCGATCTCGAACGCGGCGCCGTTCGCCTGCCACTCAAAGAACGGGGGCCACGTCGCGCGGTACTCCGCGATGCCGCGAACGCCCTCGAACGGCGGCGGGACGTCGAACATCACGATGTCCTCGGCGTGGTCGGCGAGGACCCCGTCCATGTCACCTGAGTGCACGGCCTCGGCCCAGCGCTCTATCAGGGTGCGGATCCGGTCTTCAGCGGTTGCGGTCATCGGGTCGGCGTCCTCTCGGGTCGAAGGTCTGTCAGACCTACAACCCGCGCCGGCCCGCGAAATCATCGCTGCGCGCCGAATTCACCCACCCTGCAGCTCGGCCGGCAATCCGTACATCGGGAAGTCCGCGTCCAGGAACGAGATCACCTCGGCGACCAGCCCGTCCCGCAGCATCAGCACGTCCAGACCCGCCGGGACATAGACGCCCCTGGCCTCGTTCCACATGTACGTGCCGAACGCCTGCCGCCCGCCGGCCCGCGTCGGCAGGAAGCGCCAACGTTCGCGCATCGGCCCCGTCTCCAGGAAGCCGCGGACGCTGTCGTGCCCCTCGTACCAGGCCGTCAGCGGCGGCATCGAGAACTTCGCGTCGGTCGTCAACATCGCCACCACGGCGTCGACGTCCCCGGCCTCCCACGCCGCCATGTACCGCTCGGCGAGGTCGCGGACGTCCGCCTCACCGAGTGAGGCCGAGGTTCGCTCGGGCAGCAGCCTGGCGGCCGTCTTGCGGGCACGCTGAAGGGCGCTGTTGACCGCCGCGACCGACGTCTCCAGCAGTCGCGCCGTCTCATCGGCGCCATAGCCGAGCACGTCGCGCAGCAGCAGGACGGCGCGCTGCGAGGCCGGCAGGTGCTGGAGGGCGGCGACGAAGGCGATCTCCACACTCTCGCGCGCCACCGCCTGCTCCTCCGGCGTGAGCTGCGCCGTCCAGTTCATGAGCCGATCCGGATACGGCTCGAGCCAGATCGTCTCGGCGAGCGGCGCGCGTTCCGGGCTCAGATCAACGGGCAGCTCACGCCGTCCCCGCCGCTCGATCAGCGTCAACGAACGGTTCGTTGCGATCTTGTAGAGCCACGGCCGTACCGACCCGCGATCCTCGAACCGCTCCAGGCCGCGCCAGGCCCGGTCGAGCGTGTCCTGCAGCGCGTCCTCGGCATCATGGACCGACCCCAGCATCCGGTAACAGTGCGCCCGCAGTTCCCCGAGGAGAGGCGCCACCAACCGTCCGAAGGCCGCCCCGTCCCCGGCGCGCGCCGCCGCCAGCAGGTCCTCCGCCGTGCGCTCGTCCATGCGGCCGAACCTAATCCACGCTCAACCCTGAACGCGGCGCACAGGGACGCCACCGACGACCGCGGTGGAGCGCCGGTTCGATAACGTTCGGGGATGTTCGTCAAGGTGTGCGGGCTGCGAGCCATGTCCGATGTGGACGCCGCGGTGGCGGCGGGGGCCGACGCCGTGGGGTTCGTGTTCGCGCCGTCGCCGCGACGGGTCGATGCGGCCACGGCGCGGGATCTGGGTGGCCGGGTGCCCGAGGGGGTGCTGACGGTCGGGGTCTTCCGCGACCAGCCGCTCGCGGAGGTGCTCTCGCTGGTCGAGGCGTCCGGCGTGCGGGCCGTGCAGTTCCACGGGGACGAGCCGCGCTCCTTCTACGAGGCGCTGCCGGATCACGTGCTGATCAGGGCGGTCGGTGAGGTCGTCGAGCTCGGGGAGTACGGCGAGGACATGCTGCTCCTGGACGCGCCGACGCCGGGCGGGGGCGTCGCCTGGCAGTGGACGGCGCCGGAGCGGGCCGGCAGGTGGCTGCTCGCGGGCGGGCTCGATCCGGAGAACGTCGTCGCCGCCATCGGTGCCACGAGACCCTGGGGCGTCGACGTCTCCAGCGGGGTCGAGGTCCGCAGGGGCGTCAAGAGCCCCGAGCTCATCACCCGATTCGTCCAGGCCGCCAAGTCCGCCTGACGCCGACCGTCACGGATGGCGACGTCCGGCTCCGTGCTCGCCTCACGACACTGCTCACGCGCCGGCCAGGTGCTCATGACCCACCGATAGCCGAAACACCTTCGAGCGCCGCCGACGCGCGGCGGGCTGCTCGACGTCGCCGCGTGCCGGGAACGGCTCCGTATCGCCGAGCCCTCGAATTCCCCATCTCCCCTGGTCGGACGGCTTGCCGCGCGCCACCGGCGGAGATCTTGTTACCCCTGCGAAACCTCCGTCTCGCTTTGATCACTCCCATCCGGCGAGGGAGGTACGCCGGCCTCCGGGCCCTGGGCACCAACGACCAAAGGTCACGACGGCGAAATCCTCGTGGCCGATCGATACGACTTTCGTGTCTCGAGTCCCCTCTTGAGGAGGGCTTTTGTTCCGCACCCCCCACACCCGTTCCGGCTCGGTCCGGGTGGTCGTCGACGGTCGGCCATCGCGGTCGTCGCGGTCGCCCTGGGCACCGCACGCGCCCGGGGCCTCAACGACCATGGGCGGCTCGGCAACGGCACCACCACCGCCATCACGCTCAACGGACCGACCTCGGTGGCCGCCGTCGACACCGGAGGCCGGCACTCCGTGGCGATCAATGCCGGCGGGACGGTCCTGACCCGGGGCGACGATCCAGGTCTATGGCAGAGCCATGGAATCGTCGTCGTTCAGCTCATCGAATGGATCGGTGAGCAAAGTCCCCGACCTTTCCGTTTATCGTTATGCCCTGACGTTCGCCCACACCCTGACACATATTGAGTGCCAAAAGATTTGGCCGTCACCCGCTTGATCAACATCAAGATGTATGCCTAAATTGCTTCCTGTCCGAAGCGCTCAAAAAACCTTGGAGTGAGCACGCATGAAATCCGCCATCAGGTCCGCCGCCGTCGTCACCGCCGCTGCCGCCGCCCTCACCGGCGCGGTCGCCGCGCCCGCGAATGCCGCAACGGTGAACAAGGTTCTCCAGTACTCCTGCAATTTCGCCCTCATGCCGAACATGCCGAACGAGTCCGCCCTGCTCAGCTTCGCCGGCACGTTCGCCGACACGGCCCAGGCGGGTGTCGGCACCGCGCCGGTGAACATCACGAGCAAGCTGTCCTTCAGCCAGACCACCGGCACCGGCCTGGCCGCCGCCGGCGCGGCCACCGTGCAGTTCGGCGGCCCGATCAAGATCAACGTCATCCAGCCGGGCAGCATCGTCCCCCTCAACATCAACCACTCCTTCCCCGCCGTCGGCGTGAGTTCGGGCACGGTCCTCTCGCAGACCGGCACCGGAACCATTCCCTCCCTCACCTTCTCGGCCGCCGGCACCGTCTCGTATCTCCTTTCCGACTTCACCCTCACCGCCACCCTCCGCAACTCGTCCAACGCGACCATCGGAACCACGTCGGTCCGTTGCACCCGTAAGGCCAACCAGGACAGCCTGATCACCCAAACGGTCGTTTCCTGACCCCACTGACGCGAAGGGCCCCGGCTTTCACCGGGGCCCTTCGGCGTTCACCATGACGAGCGGGTACATGTACGGCGACTCGCAGCCGGTCGCCAAGGCCATCACCTACACCAACACCGGGACCACCCCGGCGGCCCTCGGGGCGCCCGGCGCGCGCATGGCCTCGCGATGAGGGGCGCATGGAGTGGGCGGCCTTTGGGGGCCGGGCGTCATGGGCGGGCCGGGTGCACGTGGGCGGGGAGGGTGAGATGGCCGTTGGAGATGAAGCCGGGGTTGGGTTTCAGGGCGGCGGCCGGGACGGCCAGGCGGAGGTCGGGGAAGCGGGCGAACAGGGCCGGGAGGGCGATGGCGGCTTCGGCTCGGGCCAGCGGGGCGCCGAGGCAGAAGTGGACCCCGTGACCGAAGGCGAGGTGCTCCTTGGTGGCGCGGGTGACGTCGAAACGGTCGGCGGTGTCGCCGTGGAGGCGTGGGTGGCGGCCGGCGGCGGCGTAGGAGGCCAGGATCGCCTCGCCCTGGCGGATCGTCGGGCCGTCGGGTAGGGCGATGTCCTCGACGGCGTAGCGCAGGGGCAGGTGGGCGACGGGCGCCTCGTAGCGGAGGGCCTCTTCGATGGCGTCGTCCCAGCCTGCTCGGCCGGCCCGGACATGGGCGAGTTGGTCGGGGTGGGTGAGCAGGGCGGCGATGGCCTGGTCCAGGAGATTGACCGTGGTCTCGTGTCCCGCCGAGATCACCAGCAGGAGGGTGTCGAGCAGTTCCTGTTCGGTGAGGGCGGAGCCGTCCTCGTCCCGGGTGGTGATCAACAGCGAGGTCATGTCGTCGGCGGGCTCGGCCCGTTTGGCGGCGACGAGGTCGCGCAGCATCGCGTACAGCTCTCCGCTGTTGGCGGTCTGCTGCTCGACGGTGAGGGTGGTGTCGAAGACGCCGTCGACCGTGCGGCGGAAGTCGGGGCCGGAGTGGTCGGGCAGGCCCATGAGCTCGCTGATCACTCGGATCGGCAACGGATAGGCGAAGCGTTCGCGCAGGTCGACCGGCTCATCGGGCGGAGCGGCGGCGAGTTCGTCGATCAACGCGGAGGCGATGTGCTCGATGCGCGGGGTCATGGCCGCGACGCGCCGGGCCGTGAACGCCGGACTGACCAGCCGGCGCAGGCGCCGGTGGTCGGCGCCGTGGGCGGTGAACATGTTCTCGACCGCCACCCACAGGTCGAGGGGCCACTTGCCGACGATGTCGTGCGGGAACCTCGGCCAGTGACGATGGGCGCTCTTGGACACGCGAGGGTCGGTCAGGAGCAGTTTGAGGAGGTCGGGGTCGCTCACCGCCCATGCCTGCACGCCGAGGACGTCGACGCGCGTCGCCGGGCCGCGGGCGCGCAGCTCGGCGTCCTCGGCGTTGCGGTCGCTTCCATGAGCGTCCAGGACGAGGATCTGCTCCCGATCCATGCGGGCCTCCTTCACCGTGGCGAATACCGTGAAGATAGGTCACCCCGCCCCTTCGGACTTGCGCGGGCACGCAAGGAAGTTGACCCGGTGCGAATCGGCTCCACACCGTTCGAAAAACCATAAATCGGACACATTTTCCAACAACCCGCCGGGACCGGCCCCTCGTGAGAGGCGAATCCTCGGCTGGAATGGCGGAAAACCACCACTTCGGCGGACTGTCCGGCGGCGCCGGAGTCGCCGCATTACGCTGTGCGTACAGGATTCCCCACCGCCCGCACGCGGTGGCCGGTGGTCACGCTGGAGGTGGGTCGTCGGTGGCCGCAGAGACCTATCTCGTGGAGTCCTCGGCGACCATGGACGTCGCACGACACGAGCGCGCCGACTTCTGGAGCGAGCACGTCGGGGCCTATCAATCCCGGTTGGGCTACCGCTTCGGGCGCACGGACGACTTTCGCGGTGGGACGATCCGCCAGTGCAGTCCCGGCTATCAGCTCGTCGAATTCTGGTCGGACGCCATCGCCTACACCCGGACCGCACGCCAGGTCCGGCAGGACGACGACGGCGACTACCGCCTCCTCGTCCCGCTCACCGGGGAGCTCGTGATGCGGCAGGACGACCGGGAGACACGGCTGGCGCCCGGCGCCGGCGGCCTGGTCACCT
Organism: Thermomonospora umbrina; assembly: GCF_003386555.1. GTDB lineage: Bacteria > Actinomycetota > Actinomycetes > Streptosporangiales > Streptosporangiaceae > Thermomonospora > Thermomonospora umbrina. The sequence continues at coordinate 2,093,839 of NZ_QTTT01000001.1, forward strand.
TCAGCGCGCCCTTTGAGCTGCTGCACGACTCGTCCACCCGGGCGTTCGTGATGACGATCCCCCACCGCCGGGTGGGCGACGCGCTGAACCGGTCCTTCCCGGCGGGAGCGGGGCTGGACCTGTCCTCGGGCCTGGGACGCGTGGTGGGCGCCATGATGACCACCCTGGCGGGCGAACGCGACGTCCTCACGACGCTCCAGTTCGACACGGTGTGCGACCGGCTGGCCGAGCTGGTGTGCATGCTGGTCGCGGGCGACGACCGTCCGGACGTGCCGGGGCACCTGGCCGTGGTGGTGGAGCTGGTGCGCCGCTTCGCGCGCGAGCACGCCGACGATCCGACGTTGACCGGCACCGCGATCGCCGAGAGCCTCGGGTGGTCGTTGCGGCAGATCCAGCTCGCCCTGCAGCACGTCGGGACCACGCCTCGCGAGCTGATCCGGGAGGAACGGCTGCGGCTGGCGCGCGACCGGCTCCGCAGTCCGGCCCACCGACACCTGACGATCACCCATCTGGCGCATGCGTCGGGCTTCTCCTCGGCCGGCGCGTTCAGCACGGCGTTCCGGCGGCGCTTCGGGGTGTCGCCGCGCGAGATGCGTCACCGGCGGGAGCACTGAGTGCCGACGCCGCTGCGCTCGGGGAGAACTTCCTTGCGCGCGGGTGAAAGTTCTCCGTCCGGTTCCGTCCTACTCTCGGGACCCGGTGCGGTCATCCCCACCACGGACGCACCCGCAGCCCTCCCCGCGCCGGTGGGCTGCTCCACCCCCGGCATGACACGGACACCCGAGATGACCAAATCGGTTCAGCCGCTCGACGTCGGGCGAGGCGAGGACTCGCCGGCCCTCGCCGCGGGCGGCCCCACCATCGCCCGGTTCCACAACGCCATGCTGTCCGGCAAGGACAACTTCGCCGCCGACCGCCGTCTCGCCCGCGAGGTGACCGCGCTCGCCCCGACGCTGCCTCGGCTGTTCCGCCACGACAGGAGGTTCGTGGCCCGGTCCGTCCAGGAGATGGTCCGCCGGGGGGTGACCCAGATCCTGGATCTGGGATGCGGGCTGCCGACCCACGACAACACCCACGAGATCGCGCAACGGTTCGATCCGCAGACCCGCGTGGTGTACGTCGACCACGATCCGACCGTGGTCGCCCATGGGAGGGCGATCCTGGCGAGTGATCCTCGCGCCGCGGTCGTCGGGGCCGACATCCGCGCCCCCGCCACGGTCCTCGGCACCGACGGCACCCACCGTCTGCTCGATCTGTCCCGCCCCGTGGGGGTGCTCCTCACCTCGGTCCTGCACCACATCCCCGTAGAGGACGACCCGCACGGCATCGTCCGGTCCTACATGGAGGCGCTCCCCTCCGGGTCCATGCTGGCCCTCAGCCATTTCCACGCCCCGGAGGGCGACGGGCCGCGTGGGGGCCAGGCCGCGCGCGTCGAACGGGCTCTGCTCGCCGCCCTGGGCTCGGGCTGGTTCCGCTCCCGGCCCGCCATCGAGGCGTTCTTCGACGGTCTCGAACTCGACGAGCACGGCGTCCGTCCCCTGTTCCCCTGGCATCCCGGCCGTACCGCCTCCTTGGCGCTGTGCGGACTCGCGCACCGGCCCTGACACCCTCCGACCGCGACTCCGGTTCACGGGGCTCCGCGGGAACGGCGTCGGTGACGGCCCGGTGCCGCGCGGACCCGTTCCACGGCCGGGGTCGCGGCGCGCCGGCGCTCATGGCCGCCTTGGGCGCATCGGTGTCCGTCAGCCGGTCGGGGCCGGCACCGGGGCGGCGGTGCGCAGTGGTTTGAGGACGCGGGACCAGGTGACGACCTCGTCGAGCAGCTCGTTGAGCGTGGGCTCCTGGTGCGGGCCCGGGGTGAGCACGCCGGGCTCGGTCGGGTCGGTGATCTCGAAGTCGGTGAAGACCGACAGGGCGACCTGGCTGCGCACGTTGGCGACCCGGAGCTCGGTCATGATCAGACGCAGGTGCTCCACCGCGCGGGTGCCGCCGTGCACGCCGTGGCTGACGAAGCCGGCCGCCTTGTCGTTCCACTCGGCGAACAGGAAGTCGATCGCGTTCTTGAGCGCCGCCGGGGCGGAGTGGTTGTACTCCGGGGTGACGAAGACGAACCCGTCGAACGAGGCGATCGTCTCGGCCCAGCGGTGCGTGTGCGGGTTGCGGTAGTCGCCGAACAGCGCGGGAACCGGCTCGTCCAGCACGGACAGCCCGTACTCGGCCAGGTCGACGACCTCGAAGGCCGCCTCGCCCGCGGCGACGGCGGGATGCCTCCCGGCGACCTCGGCGACCCAGCGGGCCACGACCGCGGTCCGGCGGCGGGGACGGGTGCTGCCGGTGACGATGGCGATGCGGATCATGTGCTTCCTCCTCGGGCGCACCGTCGTGGTGCGACGTCGAGTAAAGTACAACGCACATGGCAACTTGTAAAACGATGATGGCAAACCTCCGGGAGAATCGACATGACCAGCGGAAACGTCACACGCCCCCGGGGCGGGCTCGCCGACAAGCGCCGGGCGATCCTCGCCGGGGCCCTGACCGTCTTCGCGCGGGACGGTTACACCCGCGCGAGCATGGACGCCATCGCCGCCGCCGCGGGCGTGTCCACCCGCACGATCTACAACCACTTCACCGACAAGACCGAGCTGTTCCAGCAGGTCATCCGAGTCAGCGCCGCCCGCGCCGCCGAGGCCCAGATCGCCGTCATCGACCGCCATCTCCACAAGGTCACCGACCTGGAGGCCGACCTCGTCGACTTCGGCCGCGCCTTCACCGCGCCGACGGCCGCCGAGCACGCCGAGCACTTCGCCCTCGTCCGCCAGATCAACGCCGAGGCGGGCCACATCCCGGAGTCCGTCATCGACGCCTGGCAGGAGACCGGGCCGCTGCGCGTTCGCCGCCGACTCGCCGACCACCTGCGGCGGTGGGCCGATCAGGGCCTGCTCCGCGTCGCCGACCCCGACCGCGCCGCCCTCCACCTCCTGGTGTTGATCACGGCGGGCGCCGGGCCCCGTTCCGGCCCCGTCGATGAGCACGAGGTCGAGGCGACGGTCACCTCCGGCGTCCACGCCTTCCTGCACGGCTACCGCCGCTGACCGGCCCCGGGACCGTGCGGCCCGCCGAGCCCCGGGGCGCAGGGCCGGGCGGTCACTCCCGCGACCCGGGGGCGGCGGCGATCAGGCCGCCGTCGATGACCAGTTCCTGGCCGTTGACGTAGGACGCCTCGCCGGAGGCCAGGAAGGCGACCGCGGCGGCGACGTCGTCGGGGGTGCCGACCCGGCCGGCGGCCACCTCGGCGACGACGGCGGCCTGGGCCTCGGTGGTGACGTTGTCGTGGAACATCGGGGTCTCGATGTAGCCGGGGCTGACGGAGTTGACCCGGATGCCCCTGGGCGCCAGTTCGGCGGCGAAGGTCTGCGTCAGGCTGTGCACCGCCGCCTTGGTCGCCGCGTAGACGGAGGCCCCGGGCAGGCCGCGATGCCGCGTCCACGACGCGTTGACCACGATCGCCGCCCGATCCGACAGCAGCGGTACGGCCTTCTGGAGGGTGAAGAACACGCCCTTGAGGTTGATGTCCACGACGCGGTCGAACTCGGCCTCGGTGATCTCGCCGTTCGGCTGGAACGCGGCGACGCCGGCGTTGGCGAAGACGACGTCCAGCCGCCCGAACCGGTCCCGGATCGCGGCCATCAGCGCGTCCAGGTCGGCGAGGCTCGCCACGTCCCCGGCCACCGCGAGGACGCGGTCGCCGCCGTTCAGGTCCTCGGCGGCCGCGTCCAGCCGGGTCTTGTCGCGCCCGGTGATGACCACCCGGGCGCCCTCGGCGAGCAGTCGGCGGGCGGCGGCCAGCCCCATGCCGCTCGTGCCGCCGGTGATGAGTGCGATCTTGTCGTCGAAACGGGGATTCGTGTGCGTCATGGGACTCAGCGTGCCGCCGCGCGGAGGCGGCGAACAGTGCGCAGTCAACCTGGGACCCGCACCACCACCCTCGGCGGCCGGCGCTCAGGCCGGGGCGGCGGTACGGGTCCGCGGCCGTTCGAGGCGGGCCGCGGTCTCCGAGCCGGGCCGCGGGTTGTAGAGCTCCAGATACCGGTCCGGGTGGTCGACCACCGCCAGGGTCGTCATGTCGAACACCAGGTCGCCGGCCTCGGGATGGCGCACCGCCTTCACCGCCTGGCCGGGCGTCCCCACGTCATGGCGCGCCCACAGCTCGGCGAACTCGGGACTCACCGCGCTCAGTTCCTTGATCACGCGGCCGAACCCCGGGTCGTCGGGGGCGTGCGCCGCGTCGGCGCGGAAGGCCGCGACGACGGAGGGCGCGACCGCCGCCCAGTGGAGGTGCGCGCGGCGGTACCGCATGTTGGTGAAGAACGAGATCAGGCAGTGGTGATCGGCGTCGTCGAACCCGAACACCCACCGCGCCGCGTCGTTGATCGCGAGCAGGTGCCAGTACCGGTCCCGCAGGATCGCGGGCCTCGGCGTCCACGCCTCGAGCAGGTGCCGCAGCTCCGGGGTGATCTCGTCGCCGCGCGTCGCGTCGGCCCGCGGCGGGGGCGGGTTGAGGCCGGCCAGCACGTACAGGTGCGCGCGCTCGGGCCCGGTCAGGCGCAGCGCCCGGCCGATCGCGTCGAGCACCTCGGTCGAGACGTTGATGTCGCGGCCCTGTTCGAGCCACGTGTACCAGGACACCCCGACGCCGGCCAGCGCGGCGACCTCCTCGCGCCGCAGCCCCGGGGTCCGGCGTCTGCCCGCCGTGGCCATGCCGACCTCGCCGGGCGCGATCCGCGCCCGGCGGGTCCGCAGGAAGTCGCGGAGCTGCGCGCGACGCGGTGTCACCGCAGGAGACTTACCGCCCATATCCCCACAATATGGCGGGGACGGGGCCCCTCAGACGGTGAGCCTCGGCCACGCCTCCGTGTCGCGCAGCAGTTGTCTGTCGTGGGTGGCCATCACCACGGCCGCCCCGGTGGTGGACAGCGCCCGCGTCAGCTCCTCCACCAGGGGCATCGACAGGTGGTTGGTCGGTTCGTCGAGCAGAACGACCTGCGGACGGGCGGCCAACAGCACGGCCAGGTCGAGGCGACGCCGCTGCCCGATCGACAGCTCGTCGACCGGCCGGTGGACGGCCTCGGACGGCAGCAGGCCGAGTTCGCCCAGCGCCACGACGTCGGCCTCGGCGAGCCGGCCGGAGCCGACGAGACGACCGACGGCGGCGTCGAAGACCTCCAGCGCCCGACACCGCGTGGGCCGCGGCGACTCCTGGGTGAGGAGGCCCACCCGGACGCCGCGCCCCGTCTGCACGGTCCCCGCGTCCGGAGCCAGCGTCCCCGCGAGCACGGCCAGCAGGCTCGACTTGCCCGAACCGTTGGGGCCGGTCACCACCAGCCGCTCCCCCGCCCGCAGGAGCACCGACCGGGGGGCCTCGCACCTGCCGCGCACCACCACGTCGTCGGCCCGCAGCAGCGTCGTTCCCGGCGGCGCGTCGAGCCGGGGCATCCGGAACCGCAACGGCGGCCGGGGCACGTCGATGACGTGGGCCTCCAGGTCCTCCTGCCGCCGATGCACCGCCCGCACCAGGGCCGGGGCCCGGGTCGCGCGGGTGTGCTTGCCGGTCCCCTTGTCCGGCCGCCATCCGGTGGACAGCCGGTTCCGGGCGGCCGACAGATCCTGAGCGAGGCGGTGCCGTTCGGCCTGCTGGTCCCGGTGGGCGGTCTCCCAGCGTTCCCGTTCGGCGCGGCGGCCCTCCCGGTAGCCGGCGTACCCGCCCCCGTAGACGCGGGGACGGCCGTCGGCGGTCGGGTCCAGGTCCAGCACCGTGGTGACCACGTCGGCCAGCAGCGCGCGGTCGTGGGTGACCAGCACCACGCCGCCCGGATGCTCGCGCAGGCGGACGGTCAGGTGGTCGAGGCCCTCGGCGTCGAGATGGTTGGTCGGCTCGTCCAGGAGCAGCAGGTCGTGCCCGGCGCCCAGCAGGCAGGCCAGCAGGATCCGGTAGCGCTGCCCGACGGACAGGCCGGCCAGCGGCCGCGAACGGTCGGTCACCGCGCTCAGCGCGGCCAGCGAGACGTCGACGCGGCGGTCGGCGTCCCAGGCGTCGATCGCCTCCACGGCCGCCAACGCGTCCGCGTAGGCGAGGTCGGCGCCCGGCCGTTCCTCGGCGAGGGCGCGGGTGGCCGACTCGAACGCGTCGAGGACGGCGCGCACCCGGGCGAGTTCCACGTCGATCAGGTCACCGACCGTGCGGCCTCCGACGATCGGCACCTCCTGGTCGGCGACACCCACGGTGCCGGCCCGGCGCACCGCGCCCGCGTCGGGCGCCAGCGCCCCGGCGAGCACCTGCAGCAGCGTGGTCTTCCCGCGACCGTTCTCCCCGACCACTCCCAGCCGATCACCGGCGGAGACGGTCAGGTCCACGCCGGTCAGGACCGGGCGGCCCCCGCGAGAGACGTGGACGTCGGTGGCGTTGAGATGGGCCCGTTCACGGGCCGGTAGAACAACGGCGGACATGACTTCCTCCGAGAAACGGGCCCTCGCACGCCTCCGGCGCAGCACGGCGTCACGGAGACGGAGAACCCGAAAGTGAGAGACGACGACACACGTGATCGGCAGCGCCCGGATGCGGGCGGCCGAGCCGGTCGTCCTCAGAGGAAGTAGTAATGCACGCGCCAACCCTACCTGATGAGCGCAAAACGAGCAGGAACCGGGCAACGACCGGCCTGGAAACCGGTCAGCCCTCCGGCGGAATCTGATCGCGGCGATGGGGGACGCGCCCCCCGCCGAAGGAGAACGTGATGAAGCTCGGAAAGCCGATCGCCGCCCTGTTGTCCGCGGTCCCCCTGGCGGTCCTCGCGCCGCCTGCGCAGGCCGACCCCGTCTCTCTCGCCTGCGCCACCGTCCCCCTTCCTCCACCCGGCGAGACCCGGAGCCTCACCTGCCTCGGGCAGGACTCGTCCCTCAGGGGAACCCTCACCGACCGCCTCCTGTCCGCGAACGTCGTCGACCGGGGCGCCGACGGACGGGCCACGGACCTCTCCGTCACCTGGTACGCGACCGTCGACGGCGTCCATCGGCCGATCGACGTCTCCGTGATCGTCATCCGGAACGCCACCCAATACGGGGTGAACATCCTCCCGCCCGCCACGGCCACCCACGTCAGCACGCGATTGACGCCCTAGCGCCGACGTCCGACGGCGGAGCCGTCGCCCGTGGTGCGATCACCGGGCCCCGAGGCCCGCGCACCACGGGCCCCCGCCGGCGCGGCGGACGATGTACCCGGAACGGCAAGTTAGGCTTACCTAAGTAGTCGACCGTGAGGGGATCATCGTGACGACCCGACCAGTGCGACGCGCGCCTCGGCCCACCACCGGGACCGTGGTGCGGACCGAGCGGCTCACCCCGCACATGATCCGCGTGGTGATCGGCGGTGAGGGGCTGGCCGGGTTCGCCGCGGGCGAGTTCACCGACCACTACGTGAAGCTGCTGTTCCCGCCGCCGGACGTCGTGTACCCCGAGCCGTTCGACATGGCGGTCATCCGCGCCGAGATGCCGCGCGAACAGTGGCCGAGGACGCGGACCTACACCGTCCGCTCCTGGGACCCGGTGGCGGCCGAGCTGACCCTCGACTTCGTCTACCACGGCGACGTGGGGCTGGCCGGGCCCTGGGCGAGGGCCGCCGAGCCCGGCGACGTGATCCGGTTCCTGGGCCCCGGCGGGGCCTACGCGCCCAGCCCCCAAGCCGACTGGCACCTGATGGTCGGGGACGAGAGCGCCCTGCCCGCGATCGCCGCCTCGCTGGAACGGGTCCCGGACGGCGCGCCCACCCGGGTCTTCCTCGAGGTGGCCGGCCCGGCGGAGGAGCAGGAGCTCCCCACGCCCGGCGACGCCGAGATCGTGTGGCTGCACCGCGACGGCGGCCCGGTGGGCGAGGCCCTGGTGCGCGCCGTTCGCGGGCTGGAGTTCCCGGAGGGGGACGTGCACGCGTTCGTCCACGGCGAGGCGGGCTTCGTCAAGGACCTGCGCCGGCATCTGCGCGTCGACCGGGGCCTGCCGCTGGAGCGGTTGTCGATCTCCGGTTACTGGCGGCGCGGCGCCGACGAGGACGGCTGGCAGTCCTCCAAGGCCGAGTGGAACCGCGAGGTCGAGGCGACCGAGGCCGACGCGTTGAAGCGGTCGCCGCTGTCGTGATCCGCCGTCAGATCCGGGGCAGTCGGGCCTGGAGCAGGGGGGCCAGCGCCACGCTGTAGGCGTCGGCCATGTGGCTCTCGTCGCGGTAGACGAAGACGTTGCCCACGACCACCGGACAGGCGCCGGAGCTCCCGCAGAACCAGCGCGCCGGGTCGATCACGGCGACCCGGCGGGACGTCTTCGCCGCCGCGCGGAGCGCACGCTGCTTGGCGGGCTCCTTGATCGCGTCGGACAGCTTGCTGGAGCAGCGCGCCAGGTCGAGCGGATGAAAGCCCACGCAGTCCACGGCGTTCTCTCGCGGCCACGGCGTGTCCAGGATCACCGCCACCTCGGCGCCGCTCGCCGCCAGCTTCACGAACGTCTTACGGAAGCCCTCGGTCCAGCCGGTCGCCGGGTCGGACATGGGACGGACGGGGTCCCCGGCGTCCGAGGACGAGGCGATCACGAGCTCGGGCTTCAGCCGCTGGATCTTCCGCAGGACGTTCGCGCGCCAGCGGTCACACGTCGCGTAGGGCTTGCCGTCCTTCACGACCGTCACCTCCGCGAGCTTGCAGGACGCCTTGGTCATCGTGACGAGCCTCCACCCCCGCCTCGTGGCGATGTGGTCCATGGCCGGGAACCACTGCGCGGCGTGGGAGTCGCCGAACAGCACGACCGTCTTCCGCGAACTCCGGTCGCCGTACTCGCAGGAGCGGGGACTCGTGCCCGTCGGAGCGGTGTGGCAGCCGTCCCGGTAGACGCGCGACCGGACGCGCTGCACCTCCGTCAGCGCCGGCGACAGGTTGTTCGGCAGCTTGTCGGCGGCGGAATCGAGCAGCTCGCGGAGTCGTCGTTCCGGGTCGGCGGCCCCGCCGAGCGCGCTCCGCAGGTCGGGGGCCGGCGCGCCGGAGTCGATCGCCGGGGGCCTCACCGCGGTGATCAGCGCGAACGACGCGGCCACCACCGAGATCGCCGCCCCGACCGCGAGGCCGCGGAGCGGGCGACGGCGCAGACCCGGGTGGAAGCGCACCGGGTTCTCGACCGCGTGGAGGGTCGCCCACGCCAGGACCAGGGCGACGCCGCTCAGCACCAGGTTGAACGGCAGCGACGGCGGGCGGTCGACGACCTCGGGCCCGATGATCAGCAGCGGCCAGTGCCACAGGTACCAGCCGTACGAGAGCCCGCCCAGCCAGGTGGCCGGCCGCAGTGACAGGACGAGCCCGGCCCCGTACCGGACACCCGTGCCGCCGCCGATGATCACCAGCGCCGAGCCCAGGGCGGGCAGCAGCGCGTAGTGGCCGGGGAACGCCGTGGTGGCGTCGTACGTCAGGGCGGCGAGGCCGATCGCCCCCAGCCCGGCCCAGGACATCGCGGCGGCGGCGCCGGCGGGCAGCCGGCGCAGCGTCGGGACCAGGAGCGCGATGAGCGCGCCGAGGCCCAACTCCCAGATCCTGGTGTGCGGGCCGAAGTACGACCAGGGCGCGGACACCCCGGTCAGCGTCACGCTCAGCGCCAGGGAGCCCAGCGTGAGGACCAGCAGCGGAACCCACAGCAGCCGACGCGACCCGAGCACCCGATGGCTGATGATCAGCACCAGCGGCCACAGCAGATAGAACTGCTCCTCCACCGCCAGCGACCAGAAGTGCTGGAACGGCGAGGGCGGGCTGCTCTCCGCCAGGTAGTCGGTCCCGGTCGTCGCCAGCCGGAGGTTGATCGCGTAGAGCGAGGCGGCCAGTGCGTCGCCGGCGTACTCGACGAAACGCACCTTCGACAGGAAGAACCAGGCCCCGACCAGCGTCGACACGATGACGAGACCGGCGGCCGGCAGCAGCCGGAGGGCCCGGCGGGCGTAGAAGCCCGGGATCGAGATGGTCCCGCTCGCGCCCAGTTCGCGCACCAGCGCCGACGTGATGAGGAAACCGGAGATCACGAAGAAGACGTCGACACCCACATAGCCGCCGGCCACCCGGGACATGCCGCTGTGGCACACCACGACGAGGCCGACCGCGACGGCCCGCAGCCCCTCGATGTCGAGGCGCAGCTCACGGTGGCCCGTGTCGGCGGAACGCCGTCGGGCGGGGCGGGGGGTGGTTTCCACTGTCAACGTCGGACCCTGGGGAGTCGAACGTCCGGAGCGCGTGTCGCACCCGCGGACGAGATCGGCGGGCGTGGCGCAGCCGGGGGGTGATGCCCGCCCGCCCGGCTCTTCACTTGGATGGGCTCGGCACACCCGGCAGACGATCTTTTCAGCGTGATCAAGCGTGCGGCAGTGGACCCCCTCGGAACAATCGGTGAACATCACATTAACGCCGGTGGGTACCGGATCCGACCGGGCTTCATGGGGACTCCTTGAACGGCGCCGGGTTTTCCGCTCTCCGGACGGGACACGTTAAGTACCGAACTTGTCACCATAAGCAACGGATGCGTCCTCCGTCCGACCGCCGCAGAAGGAGCCGATGTCGTGGCCCATCCAGTACCGAGCGACTACGCGAGTCGGCCCGTCGCCGTGATCGGCGCGGGGACCCTGGGGCGCAGGATCGCGCTCATGTTCGCCACCCGCGGCGGCGTCGTGCGCGTCGTCGACCCGTCGGCCGAGCAGCGCGAGGCCGCCGTGACGTTCGCCGAACGGACCATCGAGGGCACGGTCAAGAACCTCGGGCTCGGCGAGCCCGGCGTGGTCGAGGCGAGCGCCGACCAGGACCGGGCCGTCGAGGGGGTCTGGCTCGTCGTGGAGGCGGTCCCCGAACGGCTCGACCTCAAGCAGACGGTCTTCGCCCGGTTGGACGCGACGGCGCCCGAGGACGCGATCCTCGCGAGCAACTCCTCCTCGTACGCCAGCCGGCTGTTCATCGACCAGGTCAAGCTCCCGGAGCGCGTCCTCAACACCCACTTCTACATGCCGCCCACCACGAACGCGCTCGACGTGATGTCCTGCGGGCGGACCGACCGAGCGGTGCTGGACTTCGTGAAGAAGGTCTTCCCCGAGTACGGCCTGCACCCGTTCGAGGCCCGCAGGGAGAGCACGGGGTTCATCTTCAACCGCATCTGGGCCGCCATCAAGCGCGAGTCGCTGGAGGTGGTGGCCGAGGGCGTGTCCGACCCGGAGGACATCGACGAGATGTTCAAGCTCAACTTCGGCACCCGCGTCGGCCCCTTCCGGATGATGGACCAGGTGGGCCTGGACGTGGTGCTCGACATCGAGGAGCACTACGCCGCGGAGCACCCGGAGTATCCGGAGGGGCCGCGCCGGGTGCTGCGCGGGTACATCGACCAGGGGCGTCTGGGCGCGAAGAGCGGCGCCGGCTTCTACGACGACTACACGAAGACGCCCGTGCCGTCCTGACCTCCGCGACCTCGGTCGGGAGGTCAGGAGCCGGTGTTCCCGGCGGTGATCAGGCGCGTTTCACCGCTCGGGATGGCGCACGGGGCCGGCCCCGGCGAAGGCCGAGCGGCTACTGGATGCGCGGGGTGAGGGAGTCCTTGCCCCAGCCGATGGTGCCGACCAGCATGACCCGGCGACGGGTCGGGCCCGGCCTGCTCACGTCGCAGCCCGACCGCTTGCAACGCCAGGCGTGGAACATGATCCAGGTGGTGCGTCCCGACCGGGCGACGTCGGCCCCGCCCGGCCCGCACAGGCCGCTGTTGCGCTGCGAGAGGACGTCGCCCGCCGAGCGCCAGGTGCCGGCGGTGAGGCCGACGGACACGAACGCCTCGGTCTTGTACCGGCACCGGTCGTTGTAGTGGAAGCGGGAGACGAACATGACCAGTCGGGGACCGCTGCGCTGGATCACCGGCGCCTCGATGATCGTCCCCGGCCTGCGGATCAGGTCGATCGGCCGCGTGCCGGCGGGGCGGACCTGGTCGGCGTTCATCCGGCTCGCCCGGATGGTCCCGCCCACCGCGGCGTAGATCATCCACTGGGTGCCGTCGAGCTTGGTGAACGGCGCCGGGTCCAGCGCGCCCCCACCGCTCGGGCAGACGCGGGGACCGCCGTGGCCGTCGACGAAGGGTCCGGCGGGCGAACGCGAGGTGGCGACGCCGATGCACGGACGGCCGCCCTTGGTGTGGGCGGTGTAGTACATGAGGAAGCGGCCGTCGGAGGCGCGGCGGAACACGTCCGGCGCCCAGTCGTAGCTTCCCCGCGTGGCCTGCTTGGTCCAGCGCGGCCGAGAGGGCATGGACTTGCCCCGGTACCTCCACGGGCCGCGCATGTCGGGCGCCGTGGCGTACGGGAAGCCGTCACCGCTGGCGAACGCGTACCAGGTGCGGCCGACCTTGAGGAAGCTCGGGTCGGCGAAGTCGCGGTCGAGTTCGAGCGAGATCGACCTGGCGGCGGAGGTGACGTCGCCGCCGGAGTCGCCCGGCGCGGCGGCGGCGGAGCCGGTCGCGGGCTGGGCCAGGGCGAGCGTCAAGACGGCCGCTGCGGCGAACGGCATGCGCGTTCTGCGCCAAAGTGTCAGTTTCACCCGCAGGACGGTAACGAGATCGTTCCCGGCGCACGGGCCGAAACCCCTGATCGTCTCCGGCCACATCGGGCCATCACGGATCTCGACCCTCGGAGCAGTGATCCGCAACGGGATCATCCGTCACGGGACCGCCGGCTATGCTGGACGTCATGACCGCCATGTCACCCGCCCGTTCCACCCCCGACCTGTCGTTTCTGCTCGACCGCACCGGCCATGTGCTGCGCAGCCGGATGGCGGCGGCGCTCGGCGAGATCGGGCTCACGGCGCGCATGCACTGCGTGCTGGTCCACGCGCTGGAGGCGGAGCGCACCCAGATCCAGCTCGCCGAGATCGGCGACATGGACAAGACCACGATGGTCGTCACGGTCGACGCCCTGGAAAGGGCGGGACTCGCCGAGCGGCGACCCTCAAGCACCGACCGGCGGGCCCGGATCATCGCCGTCACCGAGAAGGGGGCGCAGGTCGCCCACGAGAGTCAACGGATCGTCGACCGGGTGCACGCCGAGGCGCTGGAGGCCCTGCCCGAGGACGAGCGCGAGGTGCTGACTCGGGCGCTGAACCGCCTGGTCAGCGGGCATCTGGCGACCCCGGTGGAGGCCCCCGCGCCGGTGCGGCGAGCACGCCGGTCGGAAAAATGAGTCCTCAGCAGATTGTCTGCAACGAAACCATCTACTAAGGTCTCTCCTGTCGCCCACCGACAGGAGAAGACGTCATGAGCACCACCACCGCGCCCCGGTCGCGCTGGCTCGCCCTCGGGGTGATCGCCACCGGGCTGCTGATGGTCATCCTCGACGGCAGCATCGTCACCGTGGCGATGCCCGCCATCCAGGACGACCTCGGGTTCACCCCCGCCGGCCTGAGCTGGGTCGTGAACGCCTACCTGATCCCGTTCGGCAGTCTGCTGCTGCTCGCCGGCCGTCTCGGCGACCTCATCGGACGGCGGCGGATGTTCCTGGCCGGCACCGCCGTGTTCACCCTCGCCTCGCTGCTGGCCGGTGTCGCCACCACGCCGGAGCTGCTGATCGCCGCCCGGTTCCTGCAGGGCGCGGGCAGCGCGATGGCCTCCGCCGTGGGCCTGGGCATCCTGGTCACGCTGTTCACCGACCCGGTGGAACGCGCCAAGGCCATCGCCGTCTTCGCCTTCACCGGGGCCGCCGGCGCCTCCATCGGGCAGGTCCTCGGCGGCGTCCTCACCGACGCCCTCGACTGGCACTGGATCTTCTTCATCAACCTGCCGATCGGGCTGGTCTCGCTCGCGGTCGCGCTGCCCGTGCTGCCGGCCGATCGGGGCCTCGGCCTGTCCGCCGGGGCCGATCTCCTCGGCGCCGCCCTGATCACCGGCGGGCTGACGCTGGGCCTGTTCACCGTGGTCGGGGTCGAGCGGAACGGCTGGACCTCCGCCGCCACCCTCGGACGTGGCGCGCTCGCGGTCGCGCTCCTCGTCGGGTTCGTCATCCGGCAGGCCACCGCGAAGAACCCGCTGATGCCGCTGCGGATCCTGCGCTCCCGCAGCGTCGCCGGGGCCAACCTGGTGCAGATCCTGATGATCGCCGCGATGTTCTCGTTCCAGGTGCTCGTCGCCCTCTACATGCAGCGGGTGCTGGGCTACGGCGCGCTGGAGACCGGGCTGGCGATGCTCCCGGCCGCGGTCGTCATCGGCGGGGTGTCGCTGGGCGTCTCCGCCCGGCTCAACGCCCGCTTCGGCGAACGGAACGTCCTGCTGGCGGGGCTGGTCATGCTGGGCGGGCTCCTCGCGCTGCTGATGCGGGTGCCGGTGAACGCGAACTACGTCGTCGACCTGCTCCCGGTGATGCTCTTGGGCGCCGGTGTCGGGCTGGCCCTTCCCGCGCTGACCACGCTGGGCATGTCCGACGCCGGGGAGGACGACGCCGGGCTCGCGTCCGGGTTGTTCAACACCACCCAGCAACTGGGCATGGCCCTGGGCATCGCGGTGCTGTCCACCCTGGCGGCCTCGCGTACCGAGGGGCTGGTCGGGAAGGGCGAGAGCGAGGCCGTCGCGCTGACCGAGGGGTATCACCTGGCCTTCACGGTCGGCGCGGGGCTGCTCGTCGCCGCGTTCGTGATCGCCTTCACCATGCTGCGCCGACCCGGCGCCGCCGCACCCGCGCCCGCCGACGACGCGGAGCCCGCCGCCCGGCACGCCACCGTTCTCTGAACACTCCCGGACACCGATCCAGATCAAGCGAAAGGTCGCCTCCGATGAACAAGGTCGAGCAGAAGCCCGGTGCCGGTCCCGGCCCCCGCGCCCTCACCGACGAGGAGCTGTCCCGGCTCCTGAGCGGGCAGCGGTTCGGGGTGCTGGCGAGCGTCAAGCGCAGCGGCCAGCCCCATCTGACCACCGTGCTCCACCACTGGAGCCCCGAGGAACGGGTGGTGCGGATCTCCACGACCGCCGACCGGCTCAAGCCCCGCCACTACCGGAACGATCCGCACGCCTCTCTGCACGTTCGGGGGCCGGACGTCTGGTCGTTCGCGGTCGCCGAGGGCGAGGCGGAGGTGAGCGAGGTGACGACGGTGCCGGGGGACGCGGTCGGGCGCGAACTGCTGTCCCTGACCCCCGGCTTCGAGGACCCCGACGACGAGGCCGCCTTCCTCGAACAGCTCGTGGCCGACCGGCGGGTGCTGATCAGGATCCGGGTGTCCCGCCTGTACGGGACGGCCCTGGACGTCGACTGAGGGCCGCGAGGTCACGAAAAGATCACGAAGACGGAATCCCGAAATACCCCCTGGGGGTACGTAGGTTGTGTCGGATGCAACGGCTACGGAGAACGACCCGGAAGGACCCGCCATGAACCGGCACGCCCACCACGGCACCCCCGAGACCCACCACGCGCACGGCGGCGGCCTCCCCGGCGGACTGCTGATCTCGCAGGACGGCTACACCCTCGCCCCCGAGAGCACCGTCCTGCGGCCGGGCCCGGCCGAGATCCGGTTCCGCGTCCTCGGGCCGGACGGGCGGCCCGTCACCGCGTTCACCGAGATCCACGACAAGAAGGTGCACCTGATCATCGCCCGGCGGGAGCTGACCGGGTTCTGGCACCTGCATCCGGAGCACCTCGGGGAGGGCCTCTGGTCTGCCCGGCTGGACCTCCCCGAGGCCGGGGCCTACCGGATCTTCACCGACATCTCCCCCGAGGGGCTCGGCCGCACGCTGACACTGGGCGCGGACCTGGCGGTGGCCGGACCGTACGAGCCCCTCCCGGTGCCCGAGCCCGCCACCGTCTTCACGGTCGACGGCTACGAGGTGAGGCTCGACGGCGAGCCGGCGCACGGCGAGGGGCGTCATCTGACGTTCACCGTCGCCAAGGACGGGAGGCCGGTGACCGACCTTCAGCCCTACCTGGCCGCCTACGGGCACCTGGTGGTGCTGCGCGCGGGCGACCTCGCGTACGTCCACGTCCACCCGGGCGGGGAGCCGGGCGACGGGGTGACCGAGCCGGGTCCGGGCATCGGGTTCCACGTGGAGCTTCCCGGCCCGGGCACCTATCGGTTCTTCCTCGACTTCAAGCACGGCGACGTCGTCCGCACCGCCGCGTTCACCGCCGTCGCCCGCTGATCGGTCCGTCAAGGGACGGGTGCCCGTCCGCATGTCGGGCCCGGCGGGTCCGTCGGAGTTGACAGGTGGAGACTCCGCCGACGAGGATTCAAGCATGAACGGCTCTTCAGATGAGCAGGTGATACAGCTCGACGGGTGCGCGGTCCGGGTCGTGGACGCGCCCCGGGTGGCGTCCGTCCGGGAGCGGATGCCCGCCGACGCCCAGGTGACGGGCACCGCCGAGGTGTTCGGGCTGCTGTCGGACCCCGGTCGGCTCCGCCTGCTGACGGCCCTGCTCGACGGCGAGTTGTGCGTGTGCGACCTGGCGGCGGTCAGCGGGATGAGCGAGTCGGCCGCCTCGCACGCGCTGCGGCTGCTGCGGGCCCACCGGGTGGTGGCGGTGCGCCGGTCCGGCCGGATGGCGTACTACCGCCTGGAGGACGCGCACGTCCGGATGCTGCTGGACCTGGCGGTGGCCCACATCGAGCACACGAAGATCGTCCCGGCTCCGGAGAGCGTCGACGAGCCCGAACGGGAGTCGTGATGGGTGTCGGACACGGCCACGGGCACGGGAACGGCGGCGGGCCGGCCGCCGGGCACGCCGGGGGCCGGCACCGGTGGCGGCTGGCGGTCTCGTTCGTGCTGATCGGCGGGTTCTTCGCCGTCGAACTGGTCTACGGCCTGCTGTCGGGCTCGCTGGCCCTGTTGTCGGACGCCGGGCACATGGCCGCCGACGTGGTGACGCTGGCCGCCGCGCTGGTCGCCACGAAGATCGCCGCCCGTCCCGACTCCACCGGACGCCGCACGTACGGGTCCTATCGCGCCGAGGTGTTCGCCTCCGGGTTCGCGGTGCTGGTGATGCTGGGCACCGCCGTCTACATCACCGTGGAGGCCCTGAGCCGGATCGGCTCCGACGCCGAGGTCTCCTCCACCCCGATGCTCGTCGTCGGCGCGCTGGGCCTGGTCGTCAACCTCATCGCGCTGGTCCTGCTCCGCGCCGGGGCCGCCGAGAGCCTCAACGTCAAGGGCGCCTATCTGGAGGTGCTGGCGGACACCGCCGGGTCGGTCGGCGTCATCGCCGCCGGCGTCCTGATCGCCGCCACCGGGCGGGTCGTCTTCGACACCGTCGTGGCGCTGGCCATCGCGATCTTCGTGGTGGTCCGGGCGCTGGCGCTGGGCCGCCAGGTGCTCGCGGTGCTGGGCCAGCACGCCCCCGAGGGCCTCGACGTCGACACCGTGGCGGGCGATCTGGCCGCGATCGACGGCGTCCAGAACGTTCACGACCTGCACCTGTGGACGCTGACCTCCGGCATGCACGTGGCGACCGCCCACCTGGTCACCGGGGAGCGGGCCGACGGCCACTCCGTCCTCGACCAGGCCCGTGACCTGCTGCGGGAGCGCCACGACATCGCCCACGCCACCCTCCAGGTGGAGCCTTCCACGCATGTGGGCTGCGACGAGATCGGCTGGTGACGGTACGATCGGCCGCCACGACGTACTTGCGGTGATTGCGGCTTTCGGGGCGGCGGTGGGCATGGCGGACCCGGTGGTGATCGACGGTGGCGACCGATCCTGTGTGCGGCTCCTGCTGGAGCTGCGCGGGCACGTGGCGGGGCTGGCGGCGGGCACCGAGATCCACCTGATCGCCTCCGATCCGGCGGCCCCGCTCGATCTGGCCGCCTGGTGCCACATGACCGGGCACGAGTACCTGGGGCCGGTGACCGAGACGTCCCCTGGTCCGGCGACGTACGCCCTGCGCGTCGGCGGCGACGCACGGCCCACCGACCCGGAACGGCCCTGGCGGCTGGCTCAGTAGTCCTCCTGTACGAGGGCGTCCGCCGGGCGGCGCGGGGGCACCTGCTCGGGGTCCAGCAATCCCAGGCGGAGCAGGACCTGCGGGAAGCGCCCGCCGCACAGTCGGACGCGGATGAGCTCTCGCAGTTCCGGCAGCTCGAGCACGTGGGTGTGGAACGCGGCGGAGGCCCCCTCGGCCCGCGCGCGCAGCAGGACCCGCTGCAGCGCCAGGCCGGTGCCCAACCACGCGGCGGGTGAGTCCTCCGGTGTGGTGAGCAGGACCACCAGGCCGGTCCCCGGCCGGCCCCAGACCTCGGGCAGACCCCAGCCCCGTGAGCGCGCCGGGTCACGGCCGGGCACGTACGGCTCCAGGTGGTCGGCCGCGCCGGCGAGCGCCCCCAAGGCGTCGCGGTCACGGGGTTCGGTGACCGCTCGGAGTGTGACACCCTCCCGTCCGGCCTCCTCGCGCAGCGTCGCCGGCAGCCCGGCGGGCACCGGGTCGGGGCGGAAGACCCCACGGTCGCCGTGACGTGGCTCCACCTGCTCGTACAGCCGTTCGGTCTCCTCGCCGGGATCGCCGCCGCCTTCGGGCACGTCGATGTCGGCGAGCAGGAACGGCAGGTCGGGATCGGGCAGCAGCCGGACCCGGGGCGCGTGGCCGAGGTGCCGCAGCGTGAGCGCCAGGGTGTGCAGGGCCGCGCCGCAACCGATCAACATCTCCCGGCCCTGCGGGTCGGCGACGTCCAGCGCCCGACCGGCGTCGGCGCGCACGCCGATCCGCCGGTCGCCGATCCGGAATCGCCACGGCCGGCGGCCGAACGGCGACGGGGCCCAGCGCGCCGCCTCGACGGCGAGCCGGGCGTCCTCCTCGAAACGGCTCATCAGGGCTCCCTTCCCTCGTTCCGTCCCTGGTCACCGAAGGTTGACCGGAATGACACCAGGGTGATGTGGTCGGCGGTATGACACCATCTGCCGTCCTCGTGGTCGGGGGCTATGGGGCCGTGGGCTCCGCCGTCACCGTGGCCCTGGCCGCCGGGCGCTCCCGGCCCGTACTCCCGGCGGGCCGCGACCTGGCCCGCGCCCGCCTGATGGCCGCCGAGGCGGGAGGCGGCCCGGGTGTACGGGTCGACATCACCGACCCGGCCGCGTTCGAGAAGGTCCTCGACGAGCACCGGGTCGGGGCCGTCGTCCTGTGCGTCGAACCGCCCGACACCGAGATCGCCCGCGTCTGCCTGTCCCGGGGGGTCCACCTCGTGGACGTCGGGGCCTCCGACCGCCTGCTCGCCCCGGTCGAGGCCCTCACCGCCCTGGCCGTCGCCCGGGGCGCGACCGCCGTGCTCAGCGTCGGCGTCGCCCCCGGGCTCACGAACCTGCTGGCCCGCCGCGCCCACGACGACCTCGGCGGAGCCGACCGTCTCGACCTGACGGTCATGCTCGGCGCGGGCGAACGCCACGGCGCCGACGCCGTTCGATGGACCCTCACCCAGCTCTTGGCCCGTACGCCCTCCACGGCGGCCGGGTCTCGCGAGGTCGGGCTCCCCGGCTATGGGAGGCGTCGGGCGCACCCGTTCCCGTTCTCCGACCAGCACACGTTGCGCCGCACGCTCGGCGTGCCGGAGGCGACCACGCGGCTGTGCCTGGACTCGCGACCCCTCACGGCGGCCCTGTTCGCCCTCCGCCGCACGGGCGTCCTCGGCGTCGCCCGCCATCCGCGCGTCCTGCGGGCGCTCACCGACGCCGTCACCCGCGTCCACGTGGGCGGCGACGGCTTCGCCCTCCGCGCGGACGCCCGCCTGGGCGAACGCTCCGCCGCGTACGCCCTGATCGGACGCGAGCAGGGCCGCATCACGGGTGTCGTGGCGGCCCACGTCACCCGCCGCCTGCTCGACGGCGGCCTGCCCCACGGCGTCCACCACATCGACGAACTCCCGGCCCTGGCGCATCTCGCCGGCGAGATCCCCGGCACGACCCTGCTCCGTCTTCGCGGAACCCGCGTCGTGGGCTGACCGGAGGCCGTGACCGGCCGGTCGATCGGCACGCCCGTGCACATGGCGCCCGAGCGGGTCGGCGATGGCGACGTCGGGCCCGCCGCCGACCCGACCGTCTGCCTCTACCGGGTCGAGAACGGCCGCCGGACGCCGCTGGGCGACGCGAGGAGGGTGGGGCTCGTCCGCTAGATCCGATCTAGCGGCCGCCGGACCGCGTCTCGCGCCTCCAGGGTGAACACCCGGAACGAGGAGGCGAGCCCGATGGATCCCACCCCCGCGGACGTGCCGCTGCGGGTCGCGGTCGTCATCGGCAGCACCCGCGAGGGCCGGATCGGCGACGCGGTCGGCCGCTGGTTCGTCACGCTGGCCGAACGCCGCGCGGACGTGGAGCTGGAGGTCGTGGACCTCGTGGACCACGTGTTCCCCGCCCGGTACGCGACCACCCCGGAGACGGCGGGGTTCGCGGGACTGGTCGGACGGGCGGACGGCTTCGTGATCGTCACGCCGGAGTACAACCGCAGCTTCCCGGCCTCGCTCAAGCAGGCGATCGACCACGCCTACGACGAGTGGCGGGCCAAGCCGGTGGGTTTCGTCTCCTACGGGTACCGGTTCGCGGGACTGCACGCGGTGGAGCACCTGCGGTCGGTGTTCGTCGAGCTGCACGCGGTGACGATGCACACCGCCGTGCACGTCGACCTGCGCCTCGGCGACGTCGACGCGGACCCGCCCCCGAACGCCGGGCGTCTGGCGTGCGAGGCCGAGGCCATGCTCGACCAGCTCGTCTGGTGGGGCCTGGCGCTGCGCGAGGCCCGGGCCGCACGCCCCTATGTCAACTGACACGACCGTTTCCGACCGTTTCCGACCGTTTCGAGCTTCGAGAAGAGAGCGACCATGGTGACGACGAGAGGGAGAGGGGCACGACGATGAGCGATCTCGCGATCGAGACGTCGGGACTGATCAAGACCTTCGGGGACACCCGCGCGGTGGACGGCATCGACCTGCGCGTGCCCACCGGCGCGGTGTACGGGGTGCTGGGCCCGAACGGGGCCGGCAAGACCACCGCCGTCCGGATGCTGGCGACCCTGCTGCGCCCCGACGGCGGCGAGGCCCGCGTCTTCGGCCACGACGTGCTCCGCGAGGCCGACGCGGTGCGCTCGCGGGTCAGCCTGACCGGCCAGTACGCCTCCGTGGACGAGGACCTGACCGGCCACGAGAACCTGGTCCTGCTGGCCCGGCTGCTGGGCCACCGCAAGCCCGCCGCCAACGACCGGGCCACGCAGCTCCTGGAGGCGTTCGGCCTGACGGACGCCGCCGACCGGCAGGTCAAGAACTACTCGGGCGGCATGCGGCGGCGGGTGGACATCGCCGCCAGCATCCTCAACACGCCCGACCTGCTGTTCCTGGACGAGCCCACCACCGGGCTCGACCCGCGCAGCCGCAGCCAGATCTGGGACATCGTCCGCGCGGTCGTCGCCCACGGCACCACCGTGCTGCTGACCACGCAGTACCTGGAGGAGGCCGACCGGCTGGCCGGCCGGATCGCGGTGATCGACCACGGCAAGGTGATCGCCGAGGGGACCCCGGGCGAGTTGAAGGCGTCCGTCGGGGCGGGCGCCGTCCATGTCCGGCTGCGCGACTCCTGGCAGCGCGCCGAGGCCCGCGAGGTGCTGGAGCGGGCGCTGGGCACCCCGGTGCAGGTGGAGGCCGACCCGTCGGCGCTGACCGCCCGCATCCTGGACGGCGAGGCCCGGCTCGGCTCCGCCGAGCAGGCGTCCCGGGCGCTGGCCGAGCTGGCCGAGGCCGGGATCGCGGTGGACGACTTCTCCCTCGGCCGGCCCAGCCTGGACGAGGTCTTCCTGGCCCTGACCGGGCACGTCACCGAACCCACCGACGACAACGACGACGAGCGGCCCACCACCGCGAAGGAGGCGGCACTGTGAGCACCGCGACCACCGGCCAAGCGGCCCCCGACTACACCCCGTCGGCCGACACCATCGCGGCCGTGCTCGCCCCCGGGGCCCGGCCACAGCGGCCCAGCGCCCTGTCGGCGTCGGTGACCTTCGGCTGGCGGGCCATGCTGAAGATCAAGCACGTGCCCGAGCAGTTGTTCGACGTCACCGCGTTCCCGATCATGATGACGTTGATGTTCACCTACCTGTTCGGCGGCGCGCTGGCGGGCTCCACCCGGGAGTACCTGCAGACGCTGCTGCCGGGGATCATGGTGATGAGCGTGGTGATGACCACCATGTACACCGGCGTCACCCTGAACGTCGACATCGAGAAGGGGGTCTTCGACCGCTTCCGCAGCCTGCCGATCTGGCGGCCCGCCCCCATGGTCGGCTACCTGCTCGGGGACATGTTCCGGTACGCGATGGGCTCGACGGTCATCCTCGTGCTGGGCCTGATCTTGGGTTTCCGCCCCAAGGGCGGGGCGCTCGGCGTCCTGGCCGGCATGGCGCTCCTGGTGGCCTTCTCGTTCGCCTTCTCCTGGGTGTGGACGATGTTCGGCCTGCTGCTGCGCGGCGAGAAGGCCGTGATGAGCGTCAGCATGATGGTGCTCTTCCCGCTGACCTTCCTCAGCAACATCCTGGTCTCCCCCGACACCATGCCGGGCTGGCTCCAGGCGTTCGTCGACGTCAACCCCATCACCCACCTGGTGGCGGCGGTCCGCGGCCTGATGGCCGGCAAGCCCGACGGCGGCGAACTCCTCTGGGTCCTCGCCGGGGCCACCGCCCTCATCGCGGTCTTCGGGACCCTGACCATGCGCCTCTACAACCGCAAGTGACCACCCGCCCCACCACCGCCCGGCACCGCCTTCAGGTGCCGGGCGGTCGCGCGTGCACCCCCCTGCACTCCGGCCCACGCGGGCGACGACGTATCCGGCCCGAGGGCGACGACATACCGGCCCGAGGGCGAAAGGCGCGCCTCGGCGGCGGGCCGGGGACGGGCGGGTGGTCAGAGGCGCCAGGGGGTGGGGGCTTGGGGGCGGTAGGCGCAGGTGGTGCCGGTGGTGACGGAGGTGCGGAGATGGGCCGCCAGGTCGGGGTGGCGGCGGTCGAGGCGGCGGAGCGTGTCGCGGATGCGGGCGGTGACGGTCTTGCGGGCGCGTTCCGCCTCGTCGCCGAGGCGGCGGGTGCGGCCGGCGAGGCCGGCGGCGGCGCGGAGCTCGGTGAGGAGGGCGGTGCGCTCGTCATCGTGGGCGGCGGCGCGGCGGTCGTCGCCCAGGACGGTGGCTCGGTCGATCTCCTCGTCGAGCTCGGCGAGACGCCTTCGGTAGCGGGCCTTGGCCTCCTCGTCGAGGACCGGGTCGCCGCCCAGGGCGCGGGCGGCGGCGACCTCGGCGCCGCCCTCCGGGTTGGCCAGGCGGACGGCCGGGACGTCCGTGCCCGGGGCCGCCAGCAGGAGGTGGAGGTCGCGCAGCCCCTTGGCGTCGGGCATGTGGACGACCCGTCCCGCGTACGCCAGCGACCAGACCTCGCCGTCGAAGCGGAACTCGTTGGCCCGCGAGGACGGGGCGGGAGCGGACCGCTCCGGGGCGCGGAACTCCTGGCGGGCGCGCCGGGCGCGTTCGACGAGGTGCGTCATGCCCAGCTCGCCGGCCTCGTGGCACACCTCCGTGAGCAACGGGGCGGCGGCCTCGGCGTCGCCGGGGGCTCCCCGGGCCAGCAGGGTCTGCGCCAGGCCCGTGCGGGCCTCCAACGACCAGGGGCGTGCGCGGAGCCGTTCGGCGGACTCGCGGGCGGCGGTGAACCCGGCGATCGCCTCGTCCCAGCGTTCCTGGGCGGCGTCGACCATGGCGAGCCAGAGGGAGAACGGCCCGCTGATGTCGCACCCGTACACCGACACGGCCCACTCGTCGGCGACCGGGGTGATCTCGGCGCGGACCGCCGCGCACAGCTCCGGGTCGCGGGTGGCCGCCGCCACCTGGGCCCGGAACCGCAGCCACAGGGAGCCGTAGATGCCGGCGACCGGCCTGCCGGCGGCGGTGAACTGCTCCAGGTGGGCCAGGGCGGTGCCGAGGTCGTCGTACTGGACGGCCGTGATCGCCTCCAGCAGCCGGCCGTGGAACGCCTCGCGGTCGCGCCGCCGCCGGTGCAACTCGTCCAGCTCGTCCCGGCGGCCCCTCAGCATCAGCAGCACCCACCGCAGATGGTGGAGCATGCCGCCGAAGTCGCCGGTGTGGTCGATCGCGACGATCTCCTCCAGCAGGGACTCCGACTCGGCGAACCGGCCCTGAAGGGCGTCGACGATGCTGGTGTCGACCGTGGAGAAGAGGCCGGCCCTCGGCAGGGCGCTGGACTCCACCACGGCGCGGAAGTCGCGGAACGCCTCCAGGTAGCGGGCGTCGCCCCGCTCCAGCAGCGTCACCCAGCGCAGCGACACCGCCATGTGCTCGGTCTCCTCGTCGGAGACGCGGCGGGAGAGCTCCGCGATCTCGTCCATGAGCCGCAGCCGTTCGGTGGCGCTGCCGGGGCCCCAGATCAGGTCGTGCAGCGTCCACAGCGCGAACACGAGCGCGTCGTCGTCTCCGGAGCGCCGGGCCAGCCCCGCGGCGTGCAGGGCGAGCCCCTTGGCCAGCCGGTCGTGGCGGGCCCCGCCGCCGGCCGGGTCGGGCGGGTCGGGCAGGTCGCCGAGCAGGGCCCGGTGCGCCTCGGCCAGCAGGTCGCGGGAATCCGTCACCCGGCCCTCCCTGCCGCACCCCCTGCTGTGGAGGGTCAGCGCCACCCGGGTCAGCACCATCGGGTGCCCGGAGGCGCGGCCCAGCTCGGCGGCGGTCTCGTACATCGCCCACGCCTCGTCCGCACGGCCGAAGTGGTGGAGCTGATTGCCCAGGTCGAGCGCCAGCGGGGCGCGCTGAGCGGGATCGAGGGAGGCCGCCACCTCCCACGCGCGGCGGCGGTGCCCGAGGGACTCCTCGACGGCGAGTCTGCTCCCGGCGTCGCGGGCGGCGGCGGTCAGCCGTTCGACCACCAGCGCGGGGTCGAGGACGTCGCGGCCCAGGTAGGCGTGCCGGGCCAGCTCGGCGGGCAGGAGGTGCTCCGCCGGGTCGTCGGGAGAGCGTTCCAAGGCGTGCACGACCGCCGCGTGCAGGTCGCGCCTGCGAACCTCGTCGAGCGCGTCGTACAGGGTCTCGCGGACCAGGTCGTGCGCGAACGCGAACCGGCCCGCCCCCAGCGCCACCGCCAGGCGGGCGACGACGGCCTGGTCGAGGATCCGGTCGACATGGGGGACGGGCTCCCGGACCACCGCCGCCAGGAGCCCGCGGTGGAACTCGCGGCCCAGCACCGCCGCCGCGGTGAGCAGCCGGGTCACCGCGCCGGGCAGCAGGGACAGACGCCGCTGCACCGCGTCGCGCACGCCCGGGGCGATCGCGCTGACCGGACCGCCGCCGTGCCACAGCCGGGCGGTCTGCTCCACGAAGAACGGGTTGCCCCCGGTCCGCCGGTGGATCTCGGCCACCAGCGGGTCGTCCGGCCGCCGCCCGACCGTGCGGGTCATCAGCTCGCCGACCTCCTCGCGGCCCAGCCCGGTGAGCGTCACCACGGTCGCCTTGGCCACCAGCGAGGAGATCAGCGGGCGCAGCGGATGCTCGGCCCACTCGACCTCGACGTCCCGGTACGTGCCGACCAGCAGCAGGCGTTCGTACCAGGTGTGCTGGGCGACGAACTCCAGCAGTCGGACCGACGCGGTGTCGGCCCAGTGCAGGTCGTCCAAGACGACCAGCAGCGGACGGCGCTGGGCGACCGACACCAGCGCCGAGGTCACCGCGTCGTAGATGACGAAGGGCTCGTCCGGCTCGGAGCCGGGCTGCCCGCGGGCGGACTCGCCGAGCAGCGCGGCGAGCGCCCCGCCCGCCGTCTCCTCGATGGCGGCCCACTCCTCGGCGGTGCAGGCCCGCCGCAGGCCGCGGACGACCTGCACCCACGGCCAGTGGCCGGGGGCCCCGCCGGACTCCCAGCAGGAGCCGTTCAGCACCAGCGCGCCCAGGTGTCGGGCCTCGACCACGGTGTCGGCGACCAGCGTGGTCTTGCCGATGCCGGCCTCTCCGGCGACCAGGACCAGCCCGCCGTGGCTGTCGGCGGCCCGGGCGACCTCGGCGCGCAGCACCCCGGCGGCGTGCTCGCGCCCGATGAGCGGGGGTGATGCGCGTGTCATGGCGGGTCGTCTCCGTGGCATGGTCGTGGTCGCCGTCCAGGGCGTCCAGGGTAGGCGGCCCCTCCGACAGAATCGGGACGGGTGTCGGGAGCCCCGGGGACGATCATGTGAAGATGGCCCCTCAGAGAATACGAAGAACATTCTTAACTCGCCAGTACAAACCATTGTGGCAATAATCGGCCATCTCCGCCATATGAGTGTGACGGCACGATTACAGTGAGAGGTTTCCGAGCTGTCCGAGGAAGGTCACCGGGGGGCGGAGACATGCAACAGAACCCGATCATCACGATTCCCTCGCCCAGTCCCTCGCCCGAGGTGCGGGAGCCGGGGCCGACGGCGCTGCGCATGCTGGTGGGGGCGCGACTGCGGCGGCTGCGCGAGGCCCGCGGCCTCACCCGGGAGGACGCCGCCGGGGCCCTGCGCTCCTCGCACTCCAAGATCAGCCGACTGGAGCTGGGCCGACACGGCTGCAAGCGGCGCGACCTGAACGACCTGCTCGACCTCTACCGCGTCCAGGACCCGGCCGAGCGCGCCGCCCTGCTGGCGCTCGCCGAGCAGGCCCGGGCCCCGGGCTGGTGGCAGGCGTACGGCGACGCGGTGCCCGCCTGGTTCGAGCCGTACCTGGGGATGGAGCAGTCCGCCGCGGTCATCCGCACCTACGAGGTGCAGTTCGTCCCCGGCCTGCTGCAGACCCCCGGCTACGCCCGCGCGGTGGCGCTGCTGGAGTCCGACGTCGCCACCGAGGAGGAGATCCGGCGGCGGGTGATGGTGCGGATGCTGCGCTCCCGGATCCTGACCCGGCGGGTCGGCGCCCCCAAGCTGTGGGCGGTCATCGACGAGGGGGCGCTGCGCCGGCCGGTCGGCGACACGGCCGTGATGCGCGCCCAGCTCGACCACCTGATCGCGCTGTCCGCCCCGGCGCACGTCAACGTGCAGGTGCTGCCGTTCGCGGCGGGCGGGCACCCGGCGGCGGGGCCGATCTCCATCCTGCGGTTCGCCGAGGACGAGCTGCCCGACATGATCTATCTGGAGCAGCTCTCGCACGCCCGGTACCCCGTCAACGACGCCGAGCGGGCGCGCTACCAGACGGTCATGGACCGGCTGGTGGTCGAGGCCGCGCCGCCCGCCGAGACGGTGGCGTTCCTCCGCCGGATCCGGGACTCCTTGTAAACCCCTTCATATCACGACGAATTACGCATATCGGTCTTTATTCGGGCCAACAGGAAAAATGCTGATGATACGCAGAGGTAACTTCCAGGACACCCGAGTCGGCGGCAGGATGGGGAAATCCGCCGCCCCCCGGAAGTGAGGAAGAGCCGCGATGAGCGACGACTCCACCCCGCCGTCCACCGAAGTGCCCTCGGGCATCGACACCACGGTTCCCCAGTCCGCCCGCATCTGGAACTACTGGCTCGGCGGCAAGGACAACTATCCGGTCGACCAACAGGCCGGCGACGCCTACGCCGCGGTCTACCCCGCCATCGTGGACATGGCCCGTGCCACGCGCTACTTCCTGGCGCGCGGCGTCCGCCATCTGGCCGGCGAGGTGGGCATCCGCCAGTTCCTCGACGTCGGCACCGGGCTCCCCACGGTGGACAACACCCACGAGGTCGCCCAGCGCGTCGCCCCCGACTCCCGGATCGTCTACGTCGACCATGACCCGCTGGTGCTGGCGCACGCCCGCGCCCTGCTCAACAGCACCCCGCAGGGCAGGACCGACTACATCGACGCCGACCTGCGCGAGCCCGAGAAGATCCTGGACGCGGCCTCCGCCACCCTGGACTTCGACCAGCCGATCGCGCTGATGCTGATGGGCATCCTGGGGCACCTGACCGACTTCGACGAGGCCGTCACCGTGGTGCACCGGCTGATCGACGGGCTCCCGCCGGGCAGCTACTTCATGCACTACGACAGCACCGCCACCGACGACTCGTTCCTGGAGGCCCAGCAGGGATACGACGACACCGGGGCGATCCCCTACGTGCTCCGCACCCCGGAGGAGCTGTCCAGGCTCTACGAGGGGCTGGAGATGGTGGAGCCCGGTCTGGTGTCGTGCTCGCTGTGGCGGCCCGACCCGAGCCCGTTCGGCCCCCCGGAGCCGGTGGACGCCTACTGCGGCGTGGCCCGCAAGCTCTGAGCCGCCGACGGTCCCCCGTCACGGGCGAACGGCCCGTGACGGGAGACCCGGGCCCGCGCG
The DNA here is from genome assembly GCF_003386555.1 of Thermomonospora umbrina. Taxonomy (GTDB): domain Bacteria; phylum Actinomycetota; class Actinomycetes; order Streptosporangiales; family Streptosporangiaceae; genus Thermomonospora; species Thermomonospora umbrina. Next base: position 2,122,156 of record NZ_QTTT01000001.1, read on the forward strand.
GATAGGTCCGAACGTCGCGGGTAGAGCGCCTTCACGTGCGAAAAGGAGGCGTCATGGCTCACAGCGCACATACTCAGCAGACGGGTGCCCAGACGAAGCGTCCCAATGCGGTCCGCCTCGCGGCCTATGTGGTCGGCGCCGTCTTCCTCTTGGTGGCCGTCCTGGGCTTCATCCCGGGTGTCACGTCCAACTACGACAGCATGGAATGGGCCGGGCACGAATCCGGCGCCAAGCTGTTCGGGCTGTTCCAGGTGTCGATCCTGCACAATCTCGTGCACGGCCTGTTCGGCGTCCTCGGCCTGGCCCTCGCGCGGACCACTCCGGGCGCTCGCGGCTTCCTGCTCGGCGGCGGCCTCATCTACCTGCTGCTGTGGCTGTACGGCCTGTTCGTCGACCACGACAGCGGTGCCAACTTCGTTCCGCTCAACCACGCCGACAACTGGCTGCACCTCGGGCTGGGCCTGGGCATGATGGCCCTGAGCGCCCTCCCGCAGGGCCGCGCCGGGGCCCCGGGCCGTCATTCGACCGAGGCCCACCCCCGCGACACCCGGGACTAGGAGCCGAGCACCTCGAGGACCTGTTCGCCGTACTTGGCGAGCTTGTTCTCCCCGACGCCGGAGACGCCGCCCAGCTCCGCCAGGGAGGTCGGCATGCGGACCGCGATCTCCCGCAGGGTCGCGTCGTGGAAGATGACGTAGGCGGGGACGCCCTGCTCCTTGGCCGTGGCGCCGCGCCAGGCGCGCAGCAGCTCGAACACGGGGGCCGACTCCTCCGGCAGCTCGACGGGGGCGCGGCGTTCCTTCGCGGTCTTGGCGGCCTTGGCGGGGCGCTCCGGCTCGCGGCGCATCCGGACCTCGCGCCGCTGGTAGAGCACCTCGGCGCTGGCCGGGGTCAGGGCCAGCACGCCGTAGTCGGACTCGACGGCCAGCAGCCCCTGCGCCAAGAGCTGGCGGATGACCCCGCGCCACTCCACGTCGCGCAGCTCGGTGCCGACGCCGAACGACTTGAGCGAGTCGTGCCCGTGCTGGACGACCTTGGGGCTCTGCTTGCCGAGCAGGATGTCGACGATCTGGCCCGCGCCGAACCGCTGGCCCCGCTCGTTCCACAGGCGGTGGATGACGGACAGCACCTTCTGGGCGGGGATCGTGGCGTCCCACGACTCCGGCGGCACCAGGCAGGTGTCGCAGTTGCCGCAGGCCGTGCCGGTCTCGCCGAAGTAGTTGAGGAGCTGCACCCGGCGGCACTCGACGGTCTCGCAGAGGGCCAGCATGGCGTCGAGGTGCTGCCCCAGCCGCCGGCGGTGGCCGTCGTCGCCCTCGGAGGTGTCGATCAGCCGGCGCTGCTGGACGACGTCGGCGAGCCCGTACGCCAGCCAGGCGGTCGACGGCAGCCCGTCGCGGCCGGCGCGGCCGGTCTCCTGGTAGTAGCCCTCGACGGACTTGGGCAGGTCGAGGTGGGCCACGAACCGCACGTCGGGCTTGTCGATGCCCATCCCGAACGCGATGGTGGCGACGATGATCAGCCCGTCCTCGCGCAGGAACCGGGACTGGTTGGCGGCCCTGATCCGGGCGTCGAGGCCCGCGTGGTACGGCAGCGCCTCGATGCCCTGCTCGACCAGCCAGGCGGCCGTCTTCTCCACGGAGGCGCGGGACAGGCAGTAGATGATGCCCGCGTCGCCGTCGTGCTCCTCGCGCAGCAGCTTGAGGAGCTGGCGCTTGGGGTCGTTCTTGGGGACGATCCGGTATTGGATGTTGGGCCGGTCGAAGCTGGCCACGAAGTGCCGGGCGTCCTCCAGGCCGAGCCGCGTGCTGATCTCGCGGTGGGTGGCGCGGGTGGCGGTCGCGGTGAGCGCGATGCGGGGCACGTCCGGCCAGCGCTCGTGGAGGGTGGACAGCGCCAGGTAGTCGGGCCGGAAGTCGTGCCCCCACTGGGCCACGCAGTGCGCCTCGTCGATCGCGAACAGGGCGATCTTTCCCCGCTCCAGCAGCCGGATCGTGGACTCGACCCGGAGCCGTTCGGGGGCCAGGTAGAGCAGGTCCAGCTCGCCCTGGAGGAACGCCGCCTCGACGGTGCGGCGCTGGTCGAAATCCTGCGTGGAGTTGAGGAACCCGGCCCGCACGCCCACCGCGTTGAGCGCGTCCACCTGGTCCTGCATGAGCGCGATCAGCGGCGAGACGACCACGCCCACACCGGCGCGGACCAGGGACGGGATCTGGTAGCACAGCGACTTGCCGCCGCCGGTGGGCATCAGGACCAGCGCGTCGCCGCCGTCGATGACGTGCTCGATGACGTCCTGCTGACCTGTCCGGAACGAGTCGTACCCGAAGACGCGCGCGAGGACCCGGGACGCCTCGGTCACCTTCGTACCGGTATCGGGGGTAGCCACGCGACCACCATACGAGGCGACGGTGACACAAGTGGCGGGTCAGGCGACTTTGGCCAGCACGATGCCCCCGGTGATCAGGCTCAGCGCCGCGATCCGTCCGGCGTTGACCGGCTCGTCGTTCAGCGCCACGCCGAGGGTGACCGCGCCGACCGCGCCGATGCCGGTGAAGACCGCGTACGCGGTGCCGACCGGGATGGTACCCATCGACTTGGAGAGCAGCCAGACGGCCGTGGCGGCGAGCACGAAGCACAGCAGGGTCGGCAGCGGGCGGGTGAAGTTCTCGGTCGGCTTGATGCTCTGCGACCAGGCGACCTCCACCAGTCCCGCGAGCAGCAGCAACGCCCAGCTCATCGCCCCGCCACCTCCTCCGCCCGCCGCAGGGCCGCCGCGCGCGACACCCGATGCTCGTCTTGGCGGTGGGCCAGCGCCGGGTCGATCAGGGAGTTGACCATCTCGGTGGTGACGAAGTCGACGTCCTCCACGGCGAAGTGCCCCTTGAAGAAGTCGCGGAGGTAGCGCTCCTGGTACTCCATGGGCTCGCGCGGCATGCCGGGCCCGTACGCGCCGCCGCGCGCGGCCGTCACCACGAAGCGACGTCCCGCCAGCGACATCCGGGGGAACGTGACCTGGTCGAGCCACGCCTTGAGCGAGGACGGGATCGAGAAGTTGTACATCGGGGTGCCGATGAGGACCACGTCGGCAGCGACGAGCTCGGCCAACAGCGGCTCGACGACGGCCCACGCCTCCTTCTGCCCGGGGGTGCGGGCGGCCTCGGGGTAGCGGGCGATGTCGGTGACGCCGTGTTCGAGGACGTGGTCGCACAGCTCGGTCCATGCCTCGCCGATGTGCGGAACGGGGTCGGCGGCCAGGTCCCGGTAGGTGTAGGCCGCGTCGGGGTGGGCGGCGCGCCAGTGCTCCGCGAAGGTCCGCGACAGCTCGCGGGAGAACGAGGCGCGGCGGGCGCTGGCGTCCAGGTGCAGCAGGTGGCTCATCGAACGACTCCTCTATGTGGACACCGTGTCCGTTTAGCACCCTAGGCGATAAACGGACACTCTGTCCACATACACTGGAGCCCATGGAACGAGCCGACGCCGCACGCAATCGCGCGAAGATCCTGGAGGCCGCCGCCGGACTGTTCGCCGAGCGGGGCGCGCCGAACGTCACCATGGACGACATCGCCCGCGCCGCCGGGGTCGGCCGGGGCACCCTCTATCGGCGCTATCCCGACCGCGCCGCCATCGCCGTCGCCCTCTTGGACGAGCACGAACGCGCCCTACAGGAGACGCTGCTGCGCGGTGAGCCCCCCTTGGGTCCCGGGGCGGCCCCGGCCGAGCGGCTGGCCGCCTTCTACGGCGCGATGGTGGAACTCCTGGAGGACCACGCCCATCTGGTCCTGGGCGCCGAGACCGGCCGGTCCCGTTTCGCGACCGGGGCCTACGGGTTCTGGCGGGCCCACGTGCGCTCGCTGCTGGTGGCGGCCCGGGTCCCCGAGCCGGAGGCGCTGGTGGACGCACTGCTGGCCCCCCTCGCCCCCGAGGTGTACGGCTTCCAGCGCCGCGACCGGGGGCTGACCCCGGAGCAGGTCAACACCGCGCTCGTCCGCCTTGCGGAGGGCATCCTCGCAGCTCATTGACAGGTTGCATGTTACGTACAACACTACGGTTCGTGTCGCACCCAGGAGGTAGACAGTGAGCCACACGAGCCCCGTCCGGCCGGAGACGATCTTCACCTACGGCTCCCCGGCGTTGAAGTTCGGCGCGGGCGCGTCCGAGGAGATCGGGTTCGACCTGTCCCGGCTCGGCGTGCGCCGGGTGCTGGTGGTCACGGACGCGGGGATGGCCGCCACCGGGCACCCCGCGCGGATGGCCGACCGGATGGCCGGGTACGGCATCACCGCCGAGGTCTACGACGGCGTCCGCGTCGAGCCCACCGACGAGAGCATGAACGCGGCGATCGAGCACGCCCGCGCGTCCGGCCCCTGGGACGCGTTCGTGGCCGTCGGCGGCGGCTCCACCATCGACACCGCCAAGGCCATGAACCTGCTCACCACCAACCCCGGCGGCCTGATGGATTACATCAACGCCCCGGTCGGCGCGGCCAAGGCCCCCGAGCACCCGCTCAAGCCGCTGGTCGCCGTCCCCACCACGACGGGCACCGGCGCGGAGAGCACCACCATCTGCGTCATGGACGTCCTGTCGCTCAAGGTCAAGACCGGCATCAGCCACGCGTGGCTGCGCCCCACGATGGCGGTGGTCGACCCCGAGCTGACGCTGAGCCAGCCGCCCGAGGTGACCGCGTCGGCGGGCATGGACATCCTGTGCCACGCGCTGGAGAGCTACACCGCCCGGCCGTACACGTCGTACGAGCGCAAGTCCCCCGAGCAGCGGGTGCCCTACTGCGGGTCCAACCCCATCGCGGACGTGTGGTCGGAGCAGGCGCTGCGGCTGCTGTCGCAGTCGTTCCGGGCCGCCGTGCGCGACCCCGACGACATCGTGGCTCGCACTGACATGGCGTTGGCGGCCACCATGGCGGGGCTGGGGTTCGGCAACGCCGGCGTCCACATCCCGCATGCCAACGCGTACCCGATCGCCGGGCGGGTGAAGGAGTTCCGCCCGGCGGGCTACCCGGACGGCGAGCCGATGGTGCCGCACGGCATGTCGGTGTCGCTGACCGCGCCCGAGGCGTTCCGGTTCACGTTCTCCGCGCAGCCCGACCGGCACGTGCGCGCCGCCGAGCTGCTCGCCCCGGGGCTCGATCGGCCGGACGACGCGGCGCGGTACCTGCCCGAGGCGCTGCTGGCCCTGATGCGCGACATCGACATCCCCAACGGCGTCGGCGGGGTGGGCTACACCGCGTCGGACGTGGACGGGCTGGTCGACGGGGCGATGAAGCAGCAGCGGCTGCTGACGACCGCGCCGAGGCCGGTGACCGAGGACGATCTCGAGCAGATCTTCACCCGCTCGCTCTCCCTATGGTGACACCCGAGGAGATCGCCGCAGCGCTCCGCAAAGCGGGTGTCGCTGAGGCGGACGTGTCGACCCGCCGTCGGGCCGAGTACTCGACGGACGCCTCGCTGTACCGGGTCGTGCCGAGCGTCGTGGTCTTCCCCCGGGCCTCCGACGAGGTGGCGGCGGCGCTGGAGGTGTGCCGCTCGCTGGGCGTTCCGCTGACGGCGCGCGGCGCGGGCACGTCGATCGCCGGGAACGCGGTGGGCGAGGGCGTGGTACTGGACTTCTCCCGGCACCTGCGCCAGATCCGCCACGTCGACGCCGAGAGCGCGACGGCCGAGGTCGAGCCGGGGGTCATCCTGGACGACCTGCAGCGCGCGGCGGCCCCGCACGGGCTGCGGTTCGGCCCCGACCCGTCCACGCACAGCCGCTGCACGATCGGCGGGATGATCGGCAACAACGCCTGCGGCTCCCGGGCCCTGGGCTTCGGCCGCACCAGCGACAACGTCGTCGCGCTCGACCTGCTGACCGGCACCGGCGAGCGGCTCACGACGTCGTCCGAGGGCTCCCCCACGCTGGCCGCGTTGGAAGAGGTCGTGCGGGGCGGTCTGGCCGTGATCCGCACGGAGCTGGGCCGGTTCGGGAGGCAGGTGTCGGGCTACTCGCTGGAACACCTGCTGCCCGAGCGGGGCTTCGACGTGGCGCGGGCGTTCGTGGGCAGCGAGGGCACGTGGGGGGTGCTGCTCGGCGCGACCGTCAAGCTCGTGCCGGTGCCCGTGGGCACGATCCTGGTGGTGCTCGGCTATCCCGACATGGCCTCCGCCGCCGACGCCGTCCCGCGCGTCCTGCTGTACGGCCCGATCGCCGCCGAGGGGCTGGACGCGCGCATCGTGGACGTGGTGCGGCGGCTGCGGGGCGACGCGGCGGTGCCCGCGTTGCCCCGGGGGGGCGGCTGGCTCTTCGTGGAGGTGGCCGAGGGGGACGTGGCCGCGCTGGTGGCGGACGCCGGCGCGCTCGGCCACCGGGTCGTCGCCGACCCCTCGGAGGCGTCGGCGTTGTGGCGCATCCGCGAGGACGGCGCGGGGCTGGCGTCGCGGTCGCGCGGGGGCCACATGTCCCACGCGGGCTGGGAGGACGCCGCCGTCCCACCGGAACGGCTCGGCGCGTACCTGCGCGACTTCGAGGCGCTGATGGCCGACCGGGCCCTGTCGGGCATCCCCTACGGGCACTTCGGCGACGGGTGCGTGCACGTCCGGATCGACTTCCCGCTGGATCGCTCCGGGGGGACGGGCGTCTTCCGCGACTTCCTGACGGATGCGGCCAAGCTGGTGGCCGAGTACGGGGGGTCGATGTCCGGGGAGCACGGCGACGGCCGGGCGCGGGGGGCGCTGCTGCCGTACATGTACTCACCGGAGGCGCTCGGGCTCTTCGAGCGGGTCAAGGCGGTGTTCGACCCCGACGACGTGCTCAACCCCGGTGTGGTCGTACGGCCCCGCCCGGTCGACGCCGACCTACGGGTGCCCGCCGCGCACCGATTGCAGCGCGGGCTGGCGTTCGCGTACGACGACGACGCGGGCGACTTCACGGCGGCCGTCCATCGGTGCACGGGGGTCGGGAAGTGCCGTGCGGACCTCACCGCTTCGGGTGGCGTCATGTGCCCGTCGTATCTGGCCACCAGGGACGAGAAGGACTCCACCCGGGGTCGCGCCCGTGTTCTCCAGGAGATGGCGAACGGGTCCCTGGTCAAGGGCTGGCGGTCGCCCGAGGTGCGCGAGGTGCTGGACCTGTGCCTGTCGTGCAAGGGCTGCTCGTCCGACTGCCCCACTGGTGTGGACATGGCGACCTATAAGGCGGAGACCCTCTACCAGGCGTACCGGCACAGGCTGAGGCCCATGTCGCACTACGTGCTGGGGGGCCTGCCGCGTTGGGCCCGGACGGCCTCTAGAGCGCCTTCGACGGTCAACCGTTTGATGTCGGGCCCCTTGGCCAGCTTGGGAAAGCGCGTGGCGGGGGTGGACTCGCGCCGGGGATTGCCCGCGTTCGCGCCTCGGACGTTCCGGCGCTGGTTCCGCGACCATCCGGTGGCCTCGGGGGATCCGCTGCTGTTGTGGGTGGACACGTTCACCGACCACTTCACCCCCCAGGTCGGTGTCGCGGCGGTACGCGTGCTGGAGGACGCGGGCTTTTCGGTGCGGATCCCGGAGCGGCGGCTGTGCTGCGGCCTCACCTACATCTCCACCGGACGGCTCGACACGGCCCGTCGGCTGCTGCGCCGTTCCGTGGACGCCCTCGCCCCGTTCGCGGAGGCGGGCACCCCGATCGTCGGCCTGGAGCCGTCCTGTACGGCGGTGTTCCGCTCCGACGCGCCCGACCTGCTCGGCCGCGCGGTGCCGGAGGTCCGCACGCTGGCGGAGCTGCTGTCGGAACGGCCGGGCTGGTCGCCGCCGCCGCTCGACGACGTCACCGCCGTCGCGCAGCCGCACTGTCACCAGCACGCCGTCATGGGGTGGAACGCCGACCGGGACCTGCTGGAGCGGGCGGGCGCGACGGTCGAGGCCGTCGGCGGCTGCTGCGGCCTGGCGGGCAACTTCGGGGCCGAGCGGGGCCACCACGAGATCAGCGTGGCCGTCGCCGAGAACGCGTTGCTGCCCGCCGTCCGCGCCGCCGGAGAGAACGCGACCGTCCTGGCCGACGGGTTCTCCTGCCGCACCCAGCTCGCGCAGCTCGCAGACCGAGGCGCCGTGCACCTCGCCGAACTGCTCGATCGGAAGGGGGACGGTCGTGCGTGAGATCGTCGGCGCGCACAACCTCAACAGGCAGGTCTCCGAGGCGCTCCGGGAGGCCATCCACACCGGGGAGCTGCGGCCCGGCGAGCTGTATTCGGTCAGCCGCCTGGCCGAGCGCATGGGCGTGTCCCGGACGCCGGTGCGGGAGGCGCTGCTCGGGCTGGTCGACACCGGGCTGGTCCGCGTCGAGCGCAATCGGGGCTTCCGTGTCGTCCGCCGTGATCCCCGCCACATCGCGGAGGTCTTCCACCTGCGGCTGTTGCTGGAGGTCCCGGCCACCCGGCTGGCCGCCCGGCATCCGGCCCCCGACCTCCTCGACGCACTGCGCGGCGAGCTGGCGGAGATGCGCCGCGCCGCCGACGACCGCGACGAGGCCCGCTTCATGCGCCATGATCGGGCCTTCCACGACCTGATCCTCGCCTCCGGCGGCAACGCCCTGCTGACCAGCACCGTCGCCGGCCTGCGCGACACCATCACCACCGTCGGGGCCTCCACCGTCGACCAGACCCGTTCGCTGACCGACATCGCCGCCGAGCACGCGCCCATCCTGGACGCCCTCGCGGCCGGCGACGAGACCGCCGCCGCGTCCGCGATGCGCCATCATGTCGCCCACACCGGGGAGTTGCTGCTGGCCCAGGCCGCCGCCGAGAACGACGCGCCGGTCTCCCCCGCCGACACGGCCTTGATCCGCGAGGGGCCGCATCAGGCCACGATCTTGCCGATATGACGATGGCCGGTATATAACGGGGTCATGAAGCGTGGAAGCTCGACCCTCGGGAGGCACCGTTGAGCACGCTCCAGCACCGCTACCGCAGGCTGCTCCGCTGGTACCCCGCCGACCACCGCCGCCACCACGGGGAGGAGATGCTCGGCGTCCTGCTCGCCTCGGCGAGCCCGGACCAGGAACGGCCGACCGCACGGGACCGGGCGGACCTGCTCTCCGGAGCCTTGAAGATCCGGGTCCGCCGGGGCCTGCACGCGGCCGGGCGGGGCTGGTCCGACGCGCTGGCCGTCGCCGGGTTGCTGGCGGCGCTCTTCCTCGCCGCCCAACAGATCGTGGGACTCACCTGGTACCTCAGCTTCAGCGACGTCGGGGTGTCGATCTCCCGGTTCCTGGGGAGCGACGTCGAGGTCGTCGGCGACGGAGAAGGGTCCGGGCTGCTCGGCGTCTTCCCCACCGACGCCGCGAGTCTGATCGGCTACCTGCTCACCGTCATCGCCCTCGCCGTCGCGGTCTGCGCCGTGCGGGGGGCCCGACGTCCTGCGGCGCTGCTCGCGTGGCTGTACGCGGCGGGAACCCTGGCCGTCGCCCTGGCGCCCCCGACGGTCGGCGAGCCCACCGCGCCGCTTCTCGAGATCGTCGTCTCCAGCCTGCTGCTCCCCGTGCTCCTCGCGGGTCTCACGTTCGGCCCGGGCCCCCGCCGGGGCCGGGAGCTGCTCGGCACCCGCCGGACGATCGTCGTGGGCGTCACCCTGACGGCGGCGCTGTTCATCGACTCCCAGGTCCTGGACCTGTTCGCCGCGGTCCCGGCCGGGGTGGTGGTGGCGCCCGCCGCCTTCGCCGTCCTCGCGGGCCTGGCGATGGCCCGCCCGCTCGGCCGGCGCGCCGCCCTCCTGATGGCGCTGCCCACCTCCCTCGGCGTCGAACTGCTGCAGCCGCTCGTGGAGACGGCCGACGGCGGCTACACGACAAGCCTGGCGGGGCCCCCCACGACCGTCGGATTCATCATGGGGGGCGAATATTTCGCGGCCGTGTCGACCGTCCTGGCCTTCCTGGTCGCGATCCTGTGGGCGGTCGCCCGGCGCAGGCGGGCCACCGCCCGGTAAGGGCTCAGGAGGCGCGGCGGCGGGCGATCTCGTACAACGCGATCCCCGTCGCCACGCCCGCGTTGAGGGACTCGGCGTGGCCCGGCATCGGAATGGTGGCGAGCATGTCGCAGGTCTCCGACACCAGCCGGCCCAGGCCCTTGCCCTCGGAGCCGACGACCAGCACGAACGGGCCCGAGGCGAGTTCCAGATCGGCGACGGTGACGCCGCCCCGGGCGTCCAGGCCGGCCACGAAACAGCCCGCCTCCTGGTACGACTTGAGCTGCCGGGCCAGGTTGGTGCACTGCGCGACCGGCACGCCGGCGAGGGTGCCCGCCGACGCCTTCCAGGTGCCCGCCGTGACGCCGGCGGCCCGACGCTCGGGAACGACCACGCCACCGGCCCCGAACGCCGCCGCCGAACGCACGATCGCCCCCAGGTTGCGCGGGTCGGTGATGCCGTCCGCCGCGACGATCAGCGGGGTCGCGCCGCGCCGCAGCAGATCGTCGGGGTGCGCGTACCGATAGGGGCGGACCTGCAGGGCGATGCCCTGGTGGACGGCCCCGTCGGTGAGGCGGTCCAGCTCGGCCTTGCCCGCCTGCAGCAGCGGGATGTTGCGGTCGCCCGCGATCTTGATGGCCTCGCGGATCCGGTCGTCGGCCTCCGACATCACGTACAGCGCGCTGCCCGGCACCGCCGCCCGCAGCGCCTCGACCACCGGGTTGCGACCCATGACCAGCTCGGGGGCCTCCGCACCGCCCGCCCGCCGCGCGCCCGCCGGCCGACCGGAGGAACGGGTCGTCGTCGAGGCGGCCGTCTTGGACCGGGGCCCGGTCGTCGGGGTGCCCGTCCGCTCCGACGCCTTGGCGGCGCGGGCGTCCTGGCGGAAGCCGTGCCAGTGCCGGTCCTTGGCCTTGGGGGTGTGGCTGGGGCCCTTCTTGCGACGCTTGGACATGGGTGGTTCCTCCGTAATCCCCTGGGATGCCGGGGCAGCGAAGAATGGCCCCCTTACCGAACGTTCTATTCTAGGAGCATCTCAGCCGCGCTTGAGCTCCCAGCGTGGGCCGTGGGGGGTGTCCTCGACCACGATCCCCGCGGCGGTGAGGCCGTCGCGGATCTCGTCGGCGGCGGCGTAGTCCTTGCGGGCGCGGGCCGCCTGGCGCTGCTCGAGGGCCACCTTGACCAGGGCGTCCACCACGGAGTGCAGGTCGCCCTCGCCCTCGGCCGTCCACGGCTCGGCCAGCGGGTCGAGCCCGAGCACGGCCGTCATCGCCCGGACCTCCGCCAGCCGGACCCGCGCCGTCGCATCGTCGCCGGAGGCCAGGGCGCTGTTGCCGTCCCGCACGGTCTCGTGGACCACCGCCAGCGCCTGCGGCACACCGAGGTCGTCGTCCATCGCGGCCGTGAACGCCTCCGGCAGCGCCACGTCGGCGGGGCCGGGCCCGAACTGCTCGGCGGCGCGGACGACGAACCCCTCGATCCGCTGGTAGGCGGCGACCGCCTCCCCCAGCGCGTGATCGGTGTAGTCCATCAACGACCGGTAGTGCGCCGAGGCGAGGTAGTAGCGCACCTCCGCCGGGCGGGCCCGTTCGAGCAGGTCGGTCAGCAGCACCACGTTGCCGATGGACTTGCTCATCTTGACGCCGTCCACGGTCAGCAGCCCGTTGTGCAGCCAGTGGCGGGCGAACGGGTCGCCGGCCGCCTGCGACTGGGCGATCTCGTTCTCGTGGTGCGGGAAGATCAGGTCGACGCCGCCGCCGTGGATGTCGAACTCGGCGCCCAGGTACTTGGACGCCATCGCCGAGCACTCCAGGTGCCAACCCGGACGCCCGTCGCCCCACGGCGTCTCCCAGCTCGGCTCGCCGGGCTTGGCGCCCTTCCACAGCGCGAAGTCGCGGGGGTCGCGCTTGGCGTCCTCGTTGGGGGTGTCCAGAGCGGGCCGCATGTTCTCCAGCCGCTGGTTGGACAGCGCCCCGTACCGGTCGGCCCACGACTTCACATCGAAGTACACGTCGCCGGCGGCCGTGTAGGCGTGCCCCGCCTCGATCAGCCGCCGCATCAGGACGATCATCTCCGGCACGTGCCCGGTGGCGCGCGGCTCGATGGTCGGCGGCAGGCAGCCCAGCAGGTCATAGCCCCGCGCGAAGACCCGCTGGTTGCCCTCGGCCACCGCGAACCACGGGATCCCGCAGTCGGCCGACACCGTGAGGATCTTGTCGTCGATGTCGGTGACGTTGCGCACGAAGACCACCTCGTGGCCCGTGCGCAGCAGCCAGCGCAGCAGCAGGTCGTAGATGACGCCCGACCGCAGATGTCCGATGTGGGGGGATGCCTGCGGGGTGGCGCCGCACACGTACATCCCGACCCGGCCCTCTTCCAGGGGCTCGAAGGTGCGGACGGTACGGGTGCCGGTGTCGTAGAGGCGCAGGCTCACGCCGTCAAGGGTATTGGATCGTCGGACGCCCCCGCCGGATCATTACCGCGCCGGGCGACGCGGCGACCCCGCCGGGGCCTCGCGCACGCGGCGGCACAGCACGGCGAAGGCCACCGCGTTCGGCACCTCGCCCGCCGTCGCCGACAGGGTGCCGGACCCGTCCCGCCGTCGCACGTACACCAGGCCGTTGCCCGACCCCGCGTCGCCGACCGACTCCCACGGCACCCGCCGGCCGTCCTTCTCCACCCCTTCCCCGCTGACGATGAACGGGCCGAACCGCAGCGCGCGGCCCTCCTCGATCGCGGCCAGATAGGCGGGCAGCACCCGACGGGTGATCTCAGAGACCAGCACGTCGCCGAGCTCGCGCACCCCGGGCAACTCGTCGCCGACCTCGAACCCGCCCCCGCCCGCCGCCGTGACGGCGAACCGCCACCGGGTCGGCCGGCCCGGCTTGGGCTGCACGCCGGTCACGGTGACGCCGGTCAACTCCTCCCAGCGGTACGGCGTCGTTCCCTCGCGGGACACCCGGACCAGGCCCGACGCGAACAGGTACACCGCCGACCCCCGGCCCCGCAGCGCGCCGCCGCGCACCGTCCAGCCCAGGCCGCCCAGGTAGCCCACCGCCAGCGGGACCGCCGCGACGCCCACCCAGCGCGGCCCGTACACCAGGTGGTACAGCGCGGCGAAGACGAGCAGCAGACCCGGCGGGCCCAGCAGCACCAGCCAGGTCACCGCCCGCCGGTACGCCGGCCGGGCGTCGAACCCCCTGACCGGCCGGCCGAGCCGCCGCCGCTCCGCCGGATCGAGCACCTGCCGAGGGAACGCCACGTCTAGCCGACTACCCCGCTATGCCCCGACAAAATCAGCCATAGATCGACAAAAGTGTCACCGTCCGGCGGATTTCGCCCAGCTCCAGGCGTATTCGGGGTCCTCGCACCGGGTCGCCGCCGGGCCCAGCGACAGCGGCCGGAACGTGTCGACCATGACGGCCGTCTCGGTGGTGACCGTGCGCCCGTTGCGGACCGCCTCGATCGACGCCTCCACCGCACCGGGGGCCGGGCCATGCGTGAAGCCCGCCGGATGCAGCGAGATCGAGCCGACCCCGATGCCCGAGCCCTGACGGGCCGTGTAGTCGCCGCCCACGTAGAACATGAACTCGTCGGAGTCCACGTTGTGGTGGTTGTACGGGATCGGCACGGCCTCGTCGTGGAAGTCCAAGGGACGCGGACAGAACGAGCACACCACGAAGTTGGGGCCCTCGAACGTCTGGTGCACCGGCGGCGGAGCGTGCGTGCGCTTCACGATCGGCTCGAAGTCGGCGATGTTGAACGCGTACGGATAGAGGCAACCGTCCCAGCCGACCACGTCGAACGGGTGATGCAGGTACGTCAGCCTGCTCAACCCGGCCCGGGTCCGCACCACCACCGGCACCTCGTCGCCCTCGGCCTGCAGCGGCTCCGACGGGGCGCGCAGGTCCCGTTCGCAGTAGGGCGCGTGCTCCAGGAACTGGCCGTACTGCGACAGGTACCGACGCGGCGGGCGGATGTGCCCGCGCGCCTCGATCACCAGCACCCGGAACGTCTCGCCACCCGTGGCCACCCAGCGGTGGATGGTGCCGGTCGGGATCACCACGTAGTCGCCCTCGGCCACGTCCAGCGCCCCGTACGTGGACTCGAAACGCGCCGCGCCGGTCTGCACGTACACGACCTCGTCGCCCACGGAATCGCGGTACAGCCCACTCGGCCCATCGGCGGGGTCGACGGCGACGTACGAGATCCGCACGTCGTCGTTACCGACCAGCACCTGCCGCCCCAGCACCAGGTCTCCGCCCACCGGAAGGTCCTGCGTGCGGTAGGCGCGAGGGCGCAGGGGGTGGTTCGCCGTCAGGGCACCGTCGGCCTCCGTCACCCCCTCGCTCTTGATGATCGCCGTGGGGGCGTGCCGGTGATAGAGCAGGGAGGAGTCGGACGAGAAGCCCTCCTCGCCCATCAGCTCCTCGGCGTACAGGCCGCCGTCCGGCCGCCGGAACTGCACGTGACGTTTGCGCGGTACGTCACCCACCACCCGGTAATAGGGCATCGTCGCCTCCTACCCAGGGACACCTTTGTCTCCGCCCACGGTACGTCTGCGTGCGTGTCGCGGTCACCACCGCCTTGCGCCCCAGCAAGATAGGGGGTAGCGACCGTTGGCCCGCCCCCGAGATGAGTCCCCTATGGCCCCCGATGACAGCAGCGCGGCACCGTCCGTCGACGGCGCCGGTCCCCATGCCGGTCCCCAGGCCGACCACCATGCCGATCACGAGGCCGGCCCGCCCCCGCGTCGCCCCACCCGGACGCAGCGCCGACTGATGGCCGTGTCCGCCGGGCTCGGGGTGGCCGTACTGGCAGGTGGCACGTTCGTGCTCACCTACGACGACCTCCGCGAGCTGGCGCTGGCCGGCGGCACCGCCGAGCACTGGGCGCCCGCCTACCCCGTCATGCTGGACGCGCTCATCACGGTGACCATCGTGTCCCTGATCGCCGCGCGGCACGCCCGCTGGTGGTCGCGCTGGCTGCGGTGGGCGCTGCTGCTCGTGGTGGTGGCGGGCGCGGCGGCGGCCAGCGTGCAGCGGGCGGTCGAGGGGTACGAGCCGCTGCCCGACGAGCAGCTCAAGGCGGGGGTCGCGATCGCCCCGTACGTCACGCTGGTGCTCTCGGTCTGGCTGTGGCTGGCCATGTTCCGGCAGCTCCAGCGGGTTCCGGCGGGGGGCGCGACCCCGGTGCCGCCGCCTCGGGCCGCGCTGGAGGACCGGCCCGCCCCGCCGCCGGAGGCCGCCGAGGCGCCTCCGCTCGCGCTGCCGGTGGGCGGCGCGGAGGAGCCCTGGCTGTTCGACGACGACGAGTTCGACGCGTCGGGCCCGGTGGAGTCGTCGGAGCCCGGGGTGGTCGTCATCGTCTCCCCGCCGCCGGAAGTGCGCCCCGAGCCGATCGCCGCCCAGGAGTCCTCACCGACCCGGCATCCCCTCCCCGAGCCGATGGTCGACCTCCCCACCGCGAAGCCGCGCCCCGAGCAGATCGCCGACCTCGACGAGCCCTCGGAGCCCTGGGAGCCGGTCGCCGACGTCCCGGAGCCCTTCGCCGAGCCGCTGAACGACTTCCACGAGGCGCCGCTGGACGCCCTGCCCGAGCCGGTCGGCGAGGGGGACGTGGACGACGACCCGACCCCTCCCGGCGCGTACCCGACGCTGCTGCCCACCGATGTGGAGCTGGTGCGCGGCCGGGCCCGCCCGGAGGTCCGGCCCGCCGCGACCACCAGGCCCGACCTCGTCATGCCGGACGGCCTCCTGCTCGGCGACCAGCCGCTGGACGAGGACGAGCACGACGAGCCCGCCGCCGTCGTGGACCGCGCCGAGGACCCGGACGTGGGCGACGACGCGCCCCCCGGCCCCCGGCTCCGCCACCTGCGCAGGTCCCCGTCCGACGGCCCGGTGCCGTTCCTGGACGATCTCCTGGCCGACGGCGACCCGGGCGACTCGGCGCTGCCGCCCCCGTCCGGCAGCCTCCGCAGCTCGCCGCTCCCGCCGCAGGAGTGACCACGACCGGGCCGGGCCGCCACGTGCCGGCGGCCCCCCGCGCGGGTAGGCCCCGAGGGTGGGATTCCTCTTCGCCAGGATCGTGGACGACGCCGCGCTGTTCCCGCCCGCCCGCGAGTCACTGGAGACGGCCCTCCCGGCCCACCGCGCGGCGGCGGGGCATCCGGTGCTGGGCCGGTTCCTGTGCCCGGCCTCGAAGCTGGACGAGCTGCGCCGGCATCTGCTCCCCGAGGACCTGATCGACCTGGGGATCATCGCCGACACCGGTCTCGACGACCTCGGGCGGGCCGTCGACACCGCCCGGCGGGAGCCCCGCGTCCGGCTGCGCTCGATCGAGCTGGCCCCGGACCCGGACGCCGACCAGGCCCGGGCCACCGCCGTGACGATCGCCCGCCTGCCCGCCGGGCTGCCCTGCCACATCGAGGTCCGTCCGCGTCCCGGCTGGCGGGAGACCCTCGACCGGCTGGCCGCCGCACGCGGTCACCGCACGCCGCTGGGCGCCAAGCTCCGCACCGGAGGGCGCGAGGGTCCGCCGGGGGGCGAGTACGGCCCGTCCCCGGCCGAGGTCGCCGCGTTCATCGCCGCCTGCGCCGAACGCGACCTGCCGTTCAAGTGCACGGCCGGGCTGCACCACGCCGTCCGGCACGTCGACGACGACACCGGCCTGACCCACCACGGCTTCCTCAACGTCCTGCTGGCGGCGTGCCGGGCGCGGTCCCGGCCCGACGGCGCCGATCCGGCCGAGTTGGCCGACGTCCTGGCGAGCACCGACGCGGCGGCGCTGGCCGACGAGGCCGCCCACGTGTCGGAGGCCGTCGGGCGGGCCGCGCGCGAGCTGTTCGTCGCCTTCGGCTCCTGCGACGTCCGGACTCCCCGGACGGACCTGATCGAACTCGGATTCTCCGGGGAAGATGGTGATCCATGACCGACGTACCCTGGGTTCCGGTACCCGACGGCAGCGGCTTCGGCATCGAGCACCTGCCGTACGGGGTGTTCTCCCGGCCCGGCGAGCTGCCCCGGGTCGGCGTGGCCATCGGCGACGCGGTCCTGGATCTGGCCGGACTGACCGAGACGGGGCTGCTCGACGACCGCCGCTGGTTCGCCTCCGGCTCGCTGAACGGCTTCATGGCCGCCGGGCGGGCCGCCTGGCGGGCCAACCGGGCCCGGATCACCGAGTTGCTGACCGACGCCGCCCACCGCGAACGCGTCGAGCCGCACCTGATCCCGCTGACCGAGGTGGAGCAGCACCGGCCCATCGAGGTGGCCGACTACGTGGACTTCTACTCCTCGCTCCACCACGCCTCCAACGTCGGCCGGATCTTCCGCCCCGACTCCGAGCACCCCGTGCTGCCCAACTGGCGCCGCCTCCCCGTCGCCTACCACGGCCGCGCGGGAACGGTGTACGTCTCGGGCACCCCGATCCTGCGTCCCGCCGGCCAGCGCCGCGAGGGCCCCGCCGCCGAGCCGACCCACGGCCCGTCCCTCCGCCTCGACCTGGAGGCCGAGGTCGGCTTCGTCGCGGGCGTCCCGTCCGCCGCCGGCCGCCCCCTGCCCCCCGACGCCTTCCGCGACCACGTCTTCGGCTTCCTCCTGGTGAACGACTGGAGCGCCCGCGACCTCCAGGCCTGGGAGTACCAACCGCTGGGCCCGTTCCTGAGCAAGTCCTTCGCCACGTCGATCGCCGCCTGGGTCACCCCCGTCGCCGCCCTGGAGGCCGCCCGCGTCCCCCCGCCGGCCCAAGACCCGGAGCCCCTCCCCTACCTCCGCTGCGATGAACCGTGGGCCCTCGACCTCACCCTCGAGATCGAGCTGAACGGCCACGTCATCGCCCGCCCCCCGTTCTCCTCCATGTACTGGACCCCACCCCAACAACTGGCCCACGCCACCGTCGCCGGGGCCCCCCTCCGCACCGGCGACCTCTTCGCCTCCGGCACCGTCTCAGGCCCCGACCCCGCACAACGCGGCTGCCTCCTCGAACTCACCTGGAACGGCGAAGACCCCCTGCACCTCGCCGACGGCACCCACCGCACCTTCCTCGAGGACGGCGACACCATCACCCTCCGAGCCCAGGCCCCCACCGCCACCGGCAACCACCTCACCCTCGGCGAAGTCACCGGCACCATCCACCCCACCCCACCCTGACCCCGCCCGGGCTCATCACCCAACGCCCGGACAACCCACCACACTGTCGGCCCTCCACGACGGCACGCCCGGCCGTTGTCGGCAGGTCTACTGCGCACACCCCACGCAACAGTCGCCCGCGCCTGTTCCGCCGTTCTCGGTGGGGCGCCTGCGGTCGTCGTGGGCGTTCCGCCGAGGGCTCACCGCACGGCGGGGTTCGGTGTGGCAGCGCGAAAACCCCCTGCACGGGGTGCAGGGGGTGGGGAGGGGTGTCAGGTGGGGAGGATGAGGGCGGTGGCGATGGCGGCGAGGCCCTCGCCTCGGCCGGTGAGGCCCAGGCCGTCGGTGGTGGTGGCCGAGAGGGAGACGGGGGCTCCGTGGAGGGCCTCGGAGAGGGTCTTCTCGGCTTCGGGGCGGCGGCGGCCGATCTTGGGGCGGTTGCCGATGACCTGGACGGCCAGGTTGCCGACGGTGAAGCCGTGCTCGGTGAGGAGGCGGGAGACCTCGCGCAGGAGGTCGGTGCCGGACGCGCCGCGCCAGCGAGGGTCGGCGGTGCCGAAGACCGCGCCGAGGTCGCCGAGGCCGGCGGCCGACAGGAGGGCGTCGCAGGCCGCGTGGGCGGCGACGTCGCCATCGGAGTGGCCGGTGAGGCCGTCGCCCTCATCGGGCCAGAGAAGACCGGCCACCCACAGGGGGCGGCCCGTACCGAACGGGTGGACGTCGGTCCCGACGCCCACCCGAGGAATCAGCGCGTTCACTCAGCCGGTGAGGACCTCGTCGAGGAGGGCCTCGGCCTTGTCCTCGTTGGTCTTCTCCGCCAGAGCGAGCTCGCTGACCAGGATCTGACGGGCCTTGGCGAGCATCCGCTTCTCGCCCGCCGACAGGCCGCGCTCCTTGTCACGGCGCCACAGATCGCGCACCACCTCGGCGACCTTGTTGACGTCGCCGGAGGCGAGCTTCTCCAGATTGGCCTTGTAGCGTCGCGACCAGTTGGTCGGCTCTTCGGTGTACGGCGCGCGCAGCACCTCGAACACCTTCTCCAGACCCTCCTGGCCCACGACGTCGCGAACGCCAACGTCCTCGACATTCTCGACAGGCACCTGTACTGTCAGGTCGCCCTTGTCGACCTTCAAGACCAGGTAGGTCTTTTCCTCACCTTTGATGGTGCGAGTCTCGATGGCTTCGATCCGAGCAGCCCCATGGTGGGGGTAGACGACGGTGTCGCCGACCGTGAAAGTCATGTGACAAGTACCCCTTCCGCTATGACCAGGATAGCACGCGCCCGACGGTGACTGCATCGACCTTCCGGACAAATCCGCAGGTCAACCCCCTTATTGGGGTCTTGACAAAGGCCGTGAAAGGTGCCCTGGAGGCGATTTTCGACACCGGCGGGCCCTCGGCGGCCCGGCCGGGGAGGGCCTCGCGACGGGGTGTCGTCCGGCGGCGGCGTGAAGCCGGGACGCCCGGGGAGACTCCTTCCCGACCGAGGATCCGGGCCCGAATCCCCCGCGAATCCACCGAGGTTGACGGCCCCCGACGGGTGCCCACCCGGGGCCCCGGAGCCCATACTGGAAGTGAGCCCGCCGGCGCCGGGGGACGCCGGTCAGGGCAGGGCTGCGGGAGGTCCCGACCCGGGCTCGGCGGCGCGGAAGGCGAGGTGCGGCGTGAGGCCAGACGGCGATCCCGGACGCGACGACTACGGCCTGCCCCCGGTGGACGTGGTCATCCCCGACGACGCGCGCGAGCTGGAACGCGATCTGCTCGCCTACCGCCGGGAGGAGCGCCGTCGCCGCCGGAGGGAACGGCTGCACCGCCGGCTGCGGCCGGTTCTGCGCCCCATGGAGCGGTTCGGGATCGCGGTGCCGCTCATCGCCGGGGCCCTGCTGATCGCGTTGCTGAGCGCCACCCTGCTGACCGTGCTGGGGCCGCGCCCCACGCCGAGGGCGACCGTGGGCCCGGTCGCCGGCGATCCGCCCGCCCGCTCCGGCGAGGTCGGCGGGTGGCTGCCGCCGGGCACCGTCACCGTGGTCGCCGGAACGGGCCGCCGCAAGACGACGACGACGGATCTGCGCTCCGGGGTGATCGGGATCGTGCCGCCCGGCTGCGAGTGCGGACCGGCGGTGGCGGCGCTGGCGAGGGCCGCCCGGAGCCACATGGTCCACTTCTGGCTGGTCGCCGACCGGCGGCGGACCACCGCTCCCGCGCAGGAGTCCCTCAAGGAGCTGCGGGCGCTGGCCGGGCGGTCCCATGACGGCAGGCCCGGACTGGTCGAGGACCCCGGGCAGGTGCTCGCCGACGCCTATGGTCCCCCCGCCTCCGTGCAGGGCGCCGCGAAGCCCGCGCTGACGGCCGTTCTCGTGCACACCGACGGGGTGGTGGCGTCGGTCGTCCACGACCCGAGGCCCGGCACCGCGCTGACGAACGAGATCGGCGGGCTGAAGACCCACGGCGTCCGCACGCCCGGCTGACCGGCGCGGGGCGGGGCGGGCCGCCCACGTGCAACGGCACCCCGCCGGGGAACCCTAGGCTTGTCCTCGCTAGTCTTCCTCTGGCGAGCCACGCGCCTCGATCGGCCCTGTCCCGGGCGCCGGGCTTCGCCTCAGTACCCTTCGTTCTTTTGCGAGGAGATCGCCGCTGTGATCCGCAACAGCCGCCGGATGTTCGCGCTCACCGTCGCGGGCGCCGTCGCCTTCGCGCCGGTGATGTCCGCGTGCGGGGCCGGGCACACGCCGCAGACGGCCATGCCGACCCAGCTCACCGAGGGTGTGAACGCCTCGGTGCCGCAGGGCGCGAAGGTGTCCCAGATCGACATCCGCAACCTGTTCGTGCTCGGCCCGGCGCCGGGCACGACGGCGACACCCGGGTCCTCCGTACCGCTGTACGGCACGTTGATCAACCAGGTGCAGGGGCGCCCGGACCGGCTCGTGGGAGTGTCCTCCCCCGCGTTCGGCGCGGCCGAACTGGCCGGCGGCGCCATCGCGCTGCCGGCGGCCAGGCCCGGTGCCGGCGGCCTGGCGGTGGCCCTCGAGGCGCAGCCCGCGGTGGCCCGGCCGGGTGCCGCGCAGACCCCCGAGGGCGGGCACGGCCCGGGAGCCGGCGAGACCCCCGAGGCGGGGCAGACGCCCGAGGCCGGGCAGACCCCCGAGGCGGGCCAGACGCCCGAGGATGGGCGGGCCCCCGAGGGCGCGGAGAGCCCCGAGGCCGGAGAGACCCCGGAGGCCGGGCAGACGCCCGAGGCCGGGGAGAGCCCCCGGGGCGGGCAGGCCCCCGCGCCGCAGGCGAGCGGGCCGAAGCCGCCGGTGACGTTGAAGGGTCTGACCGCGCCGCTGATCGGCGGGGAGACCCTCCGGTTGACCCTGCAGTTCGAGAAGGCCGGTTCGATCACCCTGCTGGTGCCGGTGGTGCCGCTGCAGGGCGAGTACGCCGCGTACGCGCCCGTTCCGGGGCAGACGCCCGCCGGCCGGCCGCAGCAGGCGGAGACGCAGACGCCCGGGGCGGGCCACGGCCCGACGCCGGGCGGGCACGAGACACCACTGCCGACGCCGACCGCGCCGAGCGCCTCGCCGCACTGACCCACGACGACCCACGAGGGCCGAACGTTCGAAGGGCCGGTCACCGCCTGGCGGTGACCGGCCCTTCGCGTTGTCGGGACGAGGGCGGATCAGGGCTCGAACTTGTAGCCCAGCCCCCGGACGGTCACGATGTAGCGCGGCGCCGACGGAGAGGGCTCGATCTTGGCCCGCAGCCGCTTGATGTGGACGTCGAGGGTCTTGGTGTCGCCCACGTAGTCGGCACCCCACACGCGGTCGATGAGCTGCATCCGGGTCAGCACGCGCCCGGCGTTGCGCAGCAGCACCTCCAGGAGCTCGAACTCCTTGAGCGGAAGCTGGACGTGCTCGCCGCCCACGCTCACCACGTGCCGTTCCACGTCCATCCGGACGGGGCCGGCCTCCAGGGTGGCGGGGGCGGGCTCCTCCGCGTCCCCCTGCCGCCGCAGCACCGCCCGCATGCGGGCGATCAGCTCGCGGGTGGAGAACGGCTTGGTCACGTAGTCGTCGGCGCCCAGCTCGAGCCCGACGACCTTGTCGACCTCGCTGTCCTTGGCGGTGAGCATGATCACTGGAACGTTCGAACGGGCGCGCAGCTCACGGCAGACCTCGGTGCCGGGCAGCCCCGGCAGCATGAGGTCCAGCAGCACCAGATCGGCTCCGTTGCGCTCGAAGATCTCCAGCGCGTCGGGGCCGGTGGCCGCCACCGCGACCTCGAAGCCCTCTTTGCGGAGGTTGTACGACAGTGCGTCGCTGAACGACTCCTCGTCTTCCACGACGAGCACACGGGTCACGGTTGCGCCTCCCGGGCGTTGTCCATCGCAGGCCCCTGGGGGTTCCGCGAGGCTGATCGGGACTGGGGGGATGAAGGGTTGTCGCCGCGCAGGAGCGGCAGACGCAGCGTGAAGGTCGAGCCGGAGCCCTCCTTGCTCCAGACGGTGACCTCGCCGCCGTGCTTGGTGGTGACGTGCTTCACGATGGCCAGGCCGAGGCCGGTGCCACCGGTCTGCCGGGAACGGGCCGGGTCCACCCGGTAGAACCGCTCGAAGATCCGTTCCAGATCGGCCGCCGGGATGCCGATGCCCTGGTCGGTCACCGTGATCTCGACGTGGTCGGGATCGGGCAGGTGGGTGGCGACCGCGACGCGGGTGTGGTCGGGGCTGTAGGCGACGGCGTTGTCGATCAGGTTGCGCAGCGCGGTGGTGAGCAGCTCCTCGTCGCCGCGGACCTTGAGGCCGGTGCCGCCCGCCGTGGCCAGCTCGATGTCCTTGGCGTCCGCCTTGATCTGGCAGCGGTCCAAAGACTCGGCGATCATCTCGTCCAGGGCGACCGTCCGCAGCTCGGCCAGCGGCTCGTCGCCCTGGACGCGGGACAGGGTCATCAGGTCCTGCACCAGGTTGCCCAGCCGTACCGCCTCGTGCTGCATGCGGCCGGAGAAGCGGCGCACGGCCTCGGGGTCGTCGGCGGCGTTCTCGACGGTCTCGGCCAGCAGGGACAGGGCGCCCACGGGGGTCTTGAGCTCGTGACTGACGTTGGCGACGAAGTCGCGGCGGATGGCCTCCACCCGGCGCATCTCGGTGAGGTCCTCGGCGAGGACCAGCACCAGGCCGTGGGTGCCCAGCGGGGCCACCCTGACGGCGAACCACCGCCCCTCGGCGCGGGCCCGGCTGCGGGAGGGGCGGACCTGGATCTCGGTCTCGCGGATCTCGCCGTCCCGACGCACCAGCCGGGACATCGCCAGCAGCTCGTCCACGACCAGCCGTTCGCCGCTGACCACGCCGAACGCGCGGGCGGCGGAACTGGCGCGCAGGACCCGGTCCTCGGCGTCCAGGACCACGGCGGACGAGCGCAGCACGCTCAGCACCGAGGCCACGCCCGGGGGCAGCGCGGTGCCCGCCGCCGGCGGCCTCTCGACCCGCTGGGCGCGTTCGCTCACGCGGACCGCCAGCCCGGTGGCCAGCCCTATCGCCAGCCCCGCGAGACCGGTCAGGCCTGCGACAATCTCCACCTCCACACCACGGATCGTAGGTGGCGTGCCGGGGCACGATGCACCAGGGTGGCGCTCCGGATCGTCACGTTCGCCCAAAGTTCACCTCTTCATTCGGCCTCATTCATGGGGGTCGGCGATTCTGTGCGCTGGACCATTCCGCCTTACGCACCAGCAGGGGCTCCACATTGCGCGACTTGTACCACGAGGAACTCGACGGCATCTCCGACAAGCTCGTCGAGATGACGCGGCTGGTCCGCTCGGCCATGGCGCGGGCGGTGACCGCCCTCCTGGACGCCGACCTGCGGCTGTCGGAGGAGGTGATCGGCGCCGACGAGCAGGTCAACAAGATCGACGCGGAGATCGAGGAGACCGTCTTCGACCTGATGGCCCGGCAGCAGCCGGTGGCCGGCGACCTGCGAATCCTGATCACCTCGCTGCGGATGAGCGGTGACCTGGAGCGGATGGGCGACCTGGCGGTGCACATCGCCAAGACCGCGCGCCGCCGCCACCCCGAGTCGGCGGTGCCGCCCGTGCTGTCGGCCACCGTCCTGGAGATGGGCCAGATCGCCGAACGGATGATCGCCAAGGCGGGCAGCGTGATCGCGTCCAAGGACGTGGAGATGGGCCTGGAGCTCGACGCCGACGACGACGCGATGGACCGACTGCACCGGAAGCTGTTCGACATCCTGCTGTCGCCGAAGTGGAAGCACGGGGTCGAGCCGGCCGTGGACATCACGCTGGCCGGCCGGTACTTCGAACGCTTCGCCGACCACGCCGTCCACGTCGCCGAGAACGTGGTCTACCTGGTCACCGGCCAGCGCCCGGAGGAGATCAACGATCTGAACGACCTGTGACCGTCGACGGAGAAGGCCGCCGCCCCTCGGGGACGGCGGCCTTCTCCGCGTCAGCGGGTCACTTCTTCTTGGGGCGCCTCACGGCCAGGCCATCGGCCGGGGGTGCCGCCTACGGGCCGCCGACCCGAGGGGGCGGCGGCCTTCCACGTCAGCGGGTCACTTCTTCTTGGGGGCCTTGCGGCCGAGGCGCTTGGCCGGGGGTGCGGCCTTGGGGGCCGACTTCGGGGCGCCCGCGGGCTTGGCGGCGGCGCCTCGGGAGCCGGCGCCCTGGTTCTTCACGGCCTCGATGGCCTTCTTGGCGGCCTCCGGGTCGAGGTAGGCGCCGCCGCGCTTGAGCGGCGCGAAGTCGTCGTCGAGCTCGTACACCAGCGGGATGCCGGTGGGGATGTTGAGTTCGGCGATCTCCTCGTCGGAGATGTCGTCCAGGTGCTTGACCAGGGCCCGCAGGGAGTTGCCGTGGGCGGCGACCAGCACGGTGCGTCCCGCGGCCAGGTCCGGCACGATCGCGTCGTACCAGTAGGGCAGCATCCGGTCGACGACGTCGGCCAGGCACTCGGTGCGCGGGATCAGCTCCGACGGCAGGGCCGCGTACTTCAGGTCGTTGACCTGGGACAGCGGGTCCTTGTCGTCGATCGGCGGGGGCGGGGTGTCGTACGAGCGACGCCAGACCTTGAACTGGTCCTCGCCGTACTCGGCACGGGTCTGCGCCTTGTTCTTGCCCTGGAGCGCGCCGTAGTGACGCTCGTTGAGCCGCCAGGACCGGCGGACCGGGATCCACAGCAGGTCGGCCACGTCCAGGGCGATGTTGGCGGTGCGGATCGCGCGCTTCAACATCGACGTGTGCACGACGTCGGGGGTGATGTCGGCGTCCAGCAGCAGGTCACCGCCGTTGGTCGCCTCCCCTTCGCCCTTGGCGGACAGGTCGACGTCCACCCAGCCGGTGAACAGTCCCTCCGCGTTCCACACGCTTTCCCCATGCCGGAGCAAAACCAAGGTCGCCATGGCCCAAGGCTACCGGGAGGGGTCGGCGAACTTCGCGAAGGCCCGGAGGTTGGCGAGGCTCTCGCCGCGCTTGACCCGCCAGGCCCATTCCCGCTGAATGGAGGACTTGAAGCCCAGCTCGAGGGCCTTGTCGAAGTTCTCGTCGGAGTAGGTGAGCACGCAGCCGAGCAGCCGGTCGATCTCCTCCGGGGACACCGACGCGAGCGCCACCCGGCCCACCAGGTAGACGTCGCCGGTGCCGTCGAGGGTGAACGACATCCCGTACATCCGGCCGTTCTTCTCCAGCAGCCACCGGTAGAACTCGGTGTGGTTCTCGTCGGGCTGCCGACAGAAGAACGCCTCGACGTGCAGGCTGTGGGTGCCGACGATCAGCCAGGTCATGGTCGCCAGCTTGTGCTCGCCCGGCAGCCTGACGAAGAAGGCGCCCTCGCGGGGCCGCTCGTACTGCAGTTCGGCGTCGTCGAGCGTCCGCTCGATGATCTCGGCGGGGGTCATCGGGGGGCTCCGGCGGTGCGGGTGTCGTCGCGTACGGATCTCACTGGGTCCATCGCCCCGGTATACACCCCCAGGAGTCGGTCGACGGTGGCGTCCCAGCCCAGCGTCTGCGCGTGGCGGACGGCGGCCCGCGCCAACCGGTCGCGGAGCCGGGGCTCGGCGCCGAGCCTGGTCAGCACGGCGGCGTAGTCGGCCGGGTCGTGACCGTCGATGAGGACGCCGGTCTCACCGTCGCGGACGGCGGTGCGCAGCCCGCCCACGGCGGCGGCGACCACGGGCGTGCCGCACGCCTGCGCCTCGGCGGCGACCAGCCCGAACGACTCGTTGTGGGAGGGGACGACGGTGACGTCGGCGGCCCGGTACCACTCGGCCAGCTCCGTCTGCGGGGCCGGCGGCTCGAACCGGACGAGATCCGCGATGCCCAACTCGGTGGCGAGCTTCTGGAGCTGCTCGGGACGGGCGCGGGCGCTGCCGCTGGGACCGCCCACCACGGCGACGACCAGCCTGCCGCGCAGGCGGGGATCGTCCTCGACCATGCGGGCGGCGGCGCGCAGCAGCACGTCGGGGGCCTTGAGCGGCTGGATGCGTCCCACGAACAGCAGGACGTACGCGTCGCGCGGCAGCCCGAGGCGACGGCGCGCGGAGTCGGCCCCATGGCCCAGCAGCGCGATGCGGGGGCGGAACATCGTCAGATCCACACCCGGGGTGACGGTGGCGACCTGCTCGGGACGCGCCCCGTACAGGTCGACGAGTTGGCGGGCCTCTTCGGCGGTGTTGGCGACGAGCCGGTCGGCGGCCTCGACGACCTGCTCCTCGCCGAGCACCCGGGCGGCCGGCTCGGGACTGTCGCCTTGCGCGAGCGCGGCGTTCTTGACCTTGGCCATGGTGTGCATGGTGTGCACCAGCGGTACGCCCCAGCGCCGCTTGGCGGCCAGCCCGACCTGCCCGGACAGCCAGTAGTGGGTGTGGACGAGGTCGTAGTGACCGGGGTCGTGCGCGGCCTCGGCGCGGAGCACTCCGGAGGTGAAGTCGCACAGCTCGGCGGTCAGCTCCATCTTGTCGAGCTCCTCGAACGGCCCGGAGACGACGTGCCGCACCAGGACGCCCGGCGCCAGCTCCGCCACCGGGGGCAGCTCGCGGGAGGTGGCCCGGGTGAAGACGTCGACCTCGACACCGCGCGCCGCCAAGCGTTTGGCGATCTCCACGATGTAGACGTTCATGCCCCCCGCGTCGCCCGTGCCCGGCTGATCGAGCGGCGACGTGTGCACACTGATCGTCGCGATCCGGCCGAAGGAGCCGACCGGGGCTTTCGGGACACTTCGGCGCGCCACGGACACCACCTCCGTTGGGAGAACCTACCGACCGGAGGGTGTGTTCCCACCCATCCCCTGCCGCGAGCGCTCCGAGGGCACCCGGAACAATGGAGGTGTGCGTAAAACGGCGGTAGTGACTGGAGCGAGCAGCGGCATCGGGGCGGCCACGGCCCGACGACTGGCGGCCGAGGGTTTCCACGTGGTGCTGGCGGCGCGGCGGCGGGACCGCCTCGACACGCTGGCGAAGGAGATCGCCGAGGGGGTCCCCGGCGCGGGCCGGGTCGTGCCCGTGACCTTGGACGTGACCTCGCAGGAATCGGTGGACGCGCTGGCGGCCGGGCTGTCCGGCTGCCACGTGCTGGTGAACAACGCGGGCGGCGCGCTGGGCCTCGAGGCGGTCGCCGAGGCCGACCCGGACGACTGGCGGGCGATGTACGACACCAACGTGCTGGGTCTGCTGCGGGTCACCCAGGCCCTGCTCCCGATGATGGTCGAGAGCGGCGCCGGGCATGTGGTGAACATCACGTCACTGGCGGGTCACGTGGCGTACGAGGGCGGCGGCGGCTACAACGCGGCCAAGCACGCGGCGGTGGCGGTCAACGAGGTGCTGCGACTGGAACTGGTCGACCGGCCGGTGCGGGTCACCGAGGTCGCGCCCGGGCTGGTCCACACCGAGGAGTTCAGCCTGGTCCGCTTCCGCGGCGACGCGGAACGCGCGGCCAAGCCGTACGAGGGCGTCCCGGAACCCCTGGTGGCCGACGACGTGGCGGACTGCGTCGCCTGGGCGGTCACCCGCCCGGCCCACGTGAACATCGACCGCATCGACGTCCAACCCCAAGCCCAAGCCGCCCCCCACAAAGTCCACCGGCGCGTCTAAATGTGGGGGGGCGACCCCCCACGCCCCCCGCGCCCGGTCTTGAGATCTTCAGGCGGACGGCCCTCCGCTTGCGCTCCGGGCCGCCCGCCTGAAGGACCGGGCAAAACCCCCGCCGGGTTGCCGTTCGAACCTGGTGGTCGCCGTTCAGACGCGGTGGTCGCCCTTCGAACGTGGTGGTCACCGTTCAGACGTGGCGGTCGCCGTTCGAACGTGGTGGTCACCGTTCAGACGTGGTGGTTGCCGTTCGAACGTGGTGGTCACCGTTCAGACGTGGTGGTTGCCGTTCGAACGTGGTGGTCACCGTTCAGACGTGGCGGTTGCCGTTCGAACGTGGTGGTCGCCGTTCAGACGTGGCGGTTGCCGTTCGAACGTGGTGGTCACCGTTCAGACGTGGCGGTTGCCCTTCGAACGTGGTGGTCACCGTTCAGACGTAGCGGTCGCCGTTCGAACGTGGTGGTCACCGTTCAGACGTAGCGGTTGCCCTTCGAACGTGCTGGTCGCCCTTCGAACGTGGGTGGTCGGCCTCCGCGCGCGACGGTCGTCCTTCGAGTGGGCGGGTCGCCGTTCGAGTGGGCGGGTCGCCGTTCGGACGCGGTGGTCGCCCTTCGAACGTGGGTGGTCGGCCTCCGCGCGCGACGGTCGCCCTTCGAGGGTGCGGATCGCCGTTCGGGCGGGGTGGTCGCTGTTCGGACGTGGTGGTTGCCCTTCGAACGTGGTGGTTGCCCTTCGAACGTGGGTGGTGGGCCTCCGCGCGCGACGGTCGCCCTTTGAGTGGGCGGGTCGCCGTTCGGGTGGGGTGGGTTCTCGAGGTGCCTCGTGTCCGGTCGGGGTCGGCGTTCCCGGTGTCAGGCGACCGTCGACCAGGGCAGGGTGACCTCGCCGAGGCGCCAGCGGGATCGGCCGCCCAGAGGGGGGCGGGCGATCACGGGGTGGGTGCGGGACAGGCGGGTCACGGCCTCGATCCAGCGGGCGCGGGGGCCGAACACGGACTGGGGGGCGGCCGCGGCCCAGCAGCGGTCGAACTCGGTGAGCAGGGCGTGTACGGGCTCGCCCGGGACGTTGCGGTGGATGAGGGTCTTCGGGAGTCGTTCGGCCAGGTCGGAGGGGCGGGGCAGGGACGGCAGGTGGGCGGCGAAGGTGATGGTGCGGGGGCCCTCGGGGCCGAGGGTGACCCAGACGGCGCGGCGGCCGGTCTCGCTGCAGGTGCCCTCGACCAGGACGCCTTCGGGGGCCAGGCGTGAGCGGAGGTCGTCCCAGGCCGCCCAGGCCGCGGCCTCGTCGTACTGGCGGAGGACGTTGAAGGCCCTGATGAGGGCCGGCGGCCGGTCCACCGGGAGTTCGAAGCCGCCGCGACGGAACGACAGGTCCGCATAGGAGCCGGTCGGGGCCACGGCGGCGAGGAAGTCCCGCCCGGCCCGGACCCGTTCGGGCTCGATCTCGATGCCGACGACCTGGAGACGGGGCGCGACGACGCGCAGCCGCGAGTACAGCTCGACGGTGGTGACCGGGGACGCGCCGTACCCGAGGTCGACGGCCAGGGGGCGGGCGGCGGTCCGCAGGGCGCGGGTCTGGGTGACGGCGATCCACAGGTCCACGCGGCGGAGGCGGTTGGGCGCGGTGGTGCCGCGCGTGACCTCCCCGACCGGTCCCCGTCCCGTCCTTCGCGCCGTCACGTGGACGATTCTGCCCGTTCCAGGGATACCGAATGCGATTCTGATTGGGCTACGGTGATCGCGCGGACGGCGACGCCGGGGGCGGCGCGACCGGCCGTCGACACGGAAGCGAACCGGAGGACACCGTGCTGAACGACCTGATCGCGGACCTGGAGGCGGAGGGCGCCGCCCTCGACACCCTGGTGGCGCCGCTCGAACCCGCCCGCTGGGCGACCCCGACACCCGCCGAGGGCTGGACGATCGCCCACCAGATCGCCCACCTGGCGTGGACGGACCGCTGCGCCCTCGCGGCCGCCGCCGGCGAGGCCGCGTTCGGTGCGCTGATCTCCGGATTCACGCTGGAGAGCGTGGACGAGGCGGCGGCCGAGGGCGCCCGCGAGGAGCCGGCGGCGCTGCTGACGCGCTGGCGGGAGGACCGGCGGGCGATCGCCGAGGCGCTCGCGAAGGTGCCGCAGGGGACCAAGCTGCCCTGGTTCGGACCGCCGATGAGCGCGGCGTCCATGGCCACCGCCCGGCTGATGGAGACCTGGGCGCACGGGCAGGACGTCGCCGACGCGCTGGGGGCCGTGGTCGAGCCCACCGCGCGACTGCGGCACGTCGCGCACATCGGGGTACGGGCCCGGGACTTCGCCTACGGCGTGCACGGCCTGACCCCGCCGGCGGAGCCGTTCCGTGTGGCGCTGACCGGCCCGGACGGCCAGGACTGGACATGGGGTCCCGAGGACGCCGCCCAGTCGGTGACCGGCACGGCCCTCGACTTCTGCCTGCTCGCGACCCAACGCCGGCACCGCGCCGACCTCGCGTTGGCGGCCGAGGGGCCCGACGCCGACCGCTGGCTGGACATCGCCCAGGCGTTCGCCGGCCCCCCGGGACCGGGCCGACGGCCGTCCTGAGCCGTGGGGCGTCGACCGGAATGCCGGGATGCCGGGATGCCGGGATCAGACCGCGGCGAGGGCCCGTTCGAACGCCGCGTGGGCGTCGTCGGTGAACAGCACGAAACGGGCCTCGACGACCTGGGAGGGCGTGGCCCGCACGGTGCCGACCGCGATGCGGGCGGCGTCCTCCATCGGCCAGCCGTAGATCCCGGCCGAGACCGCAGGGAACGCGACCGTGCGCGCGCCCAACTCGTCGGCGACCCGCAGCGACTCCCGATAGCAGGAGGCGAGCAGGTGGGAACGGTCCTCGGTGCCGGAGTGGACCGGGCCCACGGTGTGGATGACCCAGGTTGCGGGCAGTTCGCCCGCGGTGGTGGCGACGGCGTACCCTGTCGGCAGCCCGCCGCCGTACCGGGAGGCCCGCAGCCTGCGGCAGTCGTCCAGGATGGCCGGGCCGCCCCGTCGGTGGATGGCGCCGTCCACTCCACCGCCCCCCATGAGCGAGGAGTTGGCCGCGTTGACCACCGCGTCGACCCGCTGCTCGGTGATGTCACCCCGCACCAGTGTGATATCGATCACTGAACTCCCGCCCTCTTCCCCCTGCCCGATAGCCAACCTAATCGATGCCCACGTCGTGATAGGCGTTAAATCACTGCGCGTTAGGCCAGCACACGGGTCGAACAGGCCCTAACGTGACAGAGGGATCCCCCGTAGCACCTGGAGGTCCACTGTGAAGATCCTCGTCGCAGGCGCGACCGGCACCGTCGGACGTCGCCTGGTGCCCCTCCTCGTGGAGGCCGGGCACGACGTCTCCGGCACGACCCGGAGCGCCGAGCGGGCGCAGGCCCTCGAAGAGTCGGGGGCGCGTCCGCTGGTCGTCGACGTCCTGGACGCCGAGGCGCTGCGCACGGCGGTCGCCGACGACCGTCCCGACGTCATCGTCCATCAACTCACCGATCTGGCCGCCGAGGACTTCGCGGCCAACAACAGACTGCGCGCCGAGGGCACCCGCAATCTGGTCGAGGCCGCCAAGGCCGCCGGTGTCGAGACCATGATCGCGCAGAGCATCGCGTGGCTGTACGTCTCGGGCGACACCGCGGCCACCGAGGACGACCCGCTCGACCCCCACGCCCCGCCCTACCCCGGGGTGTCGGCCCTGGAGGAGGCCGTGGCGACCATGCCGCACGGCGTCGTCCTGCGCTATGGAGCGTTTTACGGGCCGGGCACTTGGTACGCTCCCGACGGCGCGATCGCCGAGCGGGTGCGCGCCGGCCTGATGAAGCTCAACCCGGCCTGGACCTCGTTCGTTCATGTGGACGACGCCGCCGCGGCGGCCGTCGAGGCGCTGGAGTGGCCCGCTGGAGCGGTCAACGTCGTCGACGACGAGCCCGCCCTGGCCACCGAGTGGATCCCCGTCTACTGCGAGGCCATCGGCGCCCCGGTCCCCGAGGCCCGCGGCCGCCACGCCCGCTCCACCGGCCGCCCCATCTCCAACGCCAAGGCCCGCGAGCTCGGTTGGACTCCGCAGTTCACGAGCTGGCGCGAAGGCTTCGGCAAGCTGTGACCACCCCGGCCGTGCCGCCGCCCGGATGACGGCGGCACGGCCGGCACCGCGCCCCGCCCGCCCCGCCCGGCGGCTTCGGTCCCTGTGCCTGCATGCACCTGCCCGCTGAAGACCGAACGGAGCCCGCGACATGTCGACCGTCGGGCGGATCGTTCCGACGCTGGCGGCGTCCCTGCTCGTGGCCGGCTGTTGGTCCGGCGACACCGCGAAGCGCGTGGCGCCCGACGCGGCTCTCAAGGAGCAATGCGCGTCCGTCCCCGATGGGGCGACGAGGGTCACGCTCCGGGCGGTCGACGGGACGGGGCTCGGCGCGGCCGTCGTCGGGCCCGCGACCGCCCGGGTCGGGGTGGCCCTCGCCCACGGAGCGACCCAGACCCTGTGCGACTGGCTCGGATACGCCCGGACTCTGGCCTCCGCCACGGGATCTCGCGTGCTCGTCGTCGACCGACGAGGCGTCGGTTCGAGCGAGGGACCGGCGAACCTCGGCAGACTGCCGGGAGATCTCGTCACGGGTGCGCGATGGCTCAGGAGCGGCGGAGCCGAGCGGATCGTGCTCATGGGCTCCTCGATGGGCTCCGCCGGCGCGCTCGGCGCGGCGCACCCCACCGGCCCCCGCACCGCGGTCACGCCGCGGGATCCTCAGGCGCCGCTCCTCGATCCGCCGGCCTGCGCCGTCGTCGCCGTGTCCCCGGTGACCAGGATCGCCGACGACCGGGGCGCGGAGATCGACGTCTCCGGCATCTCCTCGCTCCCGATGCCGGCCTGGCTGGCGTACGAGCAGGGCAACCCGGGGGTGCGGGCCGCCGCCGAGACGCTCGCCGCCCGGTCGCGGGGGGCCTCGTCGCCCGGTGTGAGGCTCAGGTCGGTGCCCGGCGACGATCACGGCATCGCCCTTATCGACGAACACGCGGACGTTCGTCGCTTCCTCGAGGACGCCGTCCGCTCCTGCCGCTGACCCGGGTCCCGGCCGGGCGGTCTCGGCTTCGGGAGTGATCGTCCGGTGGCCCCGGGTGAGTGGATCACGGAGGTGGGCTGAGGGAGAATGCCCGGTATGCCGTCGCCCGCGGGGTTCGCCTGGCCGCTGCCGCGTGCCGTGCGGGCCGGGGTGTTCGCGGCGGTCTGTGTGGCGTTCGCGGTGTCGGCGCACCTGAGGGCGGCCGAGGTCGTGTGGACGCCGGCGGCGGCGGTGGTGCTGCCGGCGGCGTTCGGCGGGGCCTTCGGGTTGACCTGGATCCTGGCTGGCGCGCGCCTGGGGACGGTGGGCACGGCGGTGTGGGCGTGCACCGCCCAGTTCGTTCTGCACGTGTGCCTCGGGATGGTGGACGGGCCTTCGGCCGCGTCCCACGGGGCGTCGCATGGGGTGCTGCACGAGGCGTCGACGCAGGGCGGGCACGCGAGCGTCTCGGACGGCGTGATCGTCGCGCATCTGCTGGCGGGAGTGGCGTTCACGCTGCTGCTGCGGCACGGCGAGTCCGCCGTCGCGGTCGTCTCCGGCTTCTTCGGTGGTACGGCCCGCGCGGTGCTCCTGCTGTTCCGGCTGCCCGTTCCGGAGGCGCCGGAGCTCGTTCACGTCGGTTCGCGGGAGCGGCGGCCGACGCCTCGACGCCTGCTCGTCTGGTCCTCGCCGCGGGTGCGGCGGGGGCCGCCGTTCGTGGAGAGCTGATCCCGCGCACCCGGATCCCCCCGTCCTGAGGACGGCGCGGCCGGGTTCCCTCACCTGACCGACCTCGGTGAACGCGCCCCCGGAACGGGGCCGCGACCGACGGACGGTCGGGCACTCGCCGTGCGCGTCGGCCGGTCCGGCTCTCGGCGCCGGAGGCCGTGCGGCGTTCTCATGCTGCGTCTTCAGCAAGGAACGAACGTGTTCATCGAGCTTGTCGAACGTCCCCCCGCACCCCCGTCCCGCCGCCGACCGGCGCGGACCGCCGACGACGATCGGCTGACCGACCTGGCGCTGGCCGCCCGTGCCGGCGGCGCCGGTGACGTCGACGCCTTCGTCCGGGCGTTCTATCCGGAGGTCTGGCGCTTCCTGGCGTTCCTCACCGACGTCGAGGCGGCCGACGACCTCGCCCAGGACACGCTGATGCGTGCGCTGGGCGGTCTGCCGCGCTTCGCCGCCCGGTCGTCCGCGCGGGCCTGGCTGCTGGCGATCGCGCGCCGGGTGGTCGTCGACGACCACCGCTACCGGGCCGCGCGGCCCACGACGTACGTGGCGGACTGGCACGGCGTGGTCGAGCACCGGGTGTCGGGCCCGGACGAACGGATCGCGCTCACCGAGCTGCTCGCCGGGCTGCCGGACGACTGGCGGCGGGCCTTCGTGCTGACCCAGGTGGCCGGGCTGGGCTACGCCGAGGCCGCCGACCTGCTCGGCTGCCCGATCGGCACGGTCAGGTCACGGGTGGCCCGGGCCCGGGAGCGCCTCCGGTCGCTGATCGTGACGGCCGAACAACGGGCGGTTGATACCAAAATTTCCTGAATTCGACGGGAACTGGTGGTCGGGGCGGACCGACTTGTGGTCCGAGGCTTCCGGACAGGAAGGGGGGTCACCGCATGTGCGGAGTCACCGGCTGGGTGTCGTACCGGCCCGACCAGGGGGATCGGCGCGCGGTCGTCGAGGCGATGACCGCGACGCTCGCGCCGCGCGGGCCGGACGGGGAAGGGGTGTGGCTGGACGGGAACGCCGCGATCGGGCACCGCCGGCTGGCCGTGATCGACCTGGAGGGCGGTCGCCAGCCGATGGCCGTCGACCACGCCGTCCTGACCTACAGCGGCGAGATCTACAACCACCACGACCTGCGCGCCGAGCTGATCGGACGCGGCCATGTCTTCGCCACCCGCAGTGACACCGAGGTCGTGCTGCGGGCCTATCTCGAATGGGGCATCGACGCGGTCGAGCGGCTGGACGGCATGTTCGCGTTCGCGATCTGGGACACGCGGCTGGAACGGCTGCTGCTGGTACGCGACCGGCTCGGAGTCAAGCCGCTGTTCTACTCCGAGCCGGCCGACGGCCTCGTCTTCGGGTCCGAGCCGAAGGCCCTGTTCGCCCATCCGGACGTGACGCCCCGGGTGGACGCGGAGGGCTTCCGGCACGCCTACGGCCTGATGTTCGAGACCGGGCCCACGCTCTGGTCGGGGGTGCGGGAACTCGCGCCCGGCGAGCTGGCCGTCTTCGACCGCGACGGGCTGCGGCGCACCGTCTACTGGCGGCTGGACGCCGAACCGCACGAGGACGACCTCGACACGACGCGGGCACGCGTCCATGAGCTGGTCGAGGGGGCGGCCCGTTCCCAGTTGGAGGCCGACGTCCCCCGCTGCACCCTCCTGTCGGGCGGCCTGGACTCCACGGTCCTCACCGCCTTCCTGGCCGACGAGCTGCGCCGTACGGAGGGGGGCGGAGCCCGGATCCGCTCGTACGCGGTCGACTACACCGACCAGGCCGAGCAGTTCACCGGCGACCTGCTGCGGACCGGCCACGACACCCCGTACGCGGCGGAGGCCGGGCGGTACATCGGCACCGACCACAGCACGGTCGTCCTCGACCCGCCGGCGCTGCTCGACCTCGACCATCGCCGTGCGGTCGTGGCGTGCCGGGACTCGCCGATCGGCGTCGGCGACATGGACACCTCGCTGTACCTGCTGTTCGGCGCGATCCGGGAGCACTCCACGGTCGCGCTGTCGGGGGAGGCGGCCGACGAGGTGTTCGGGGGCTATCCCTGGTTCCACAACCCGGCGACCCTGGCCGCCCGGACGTTCCCCTGGTTGCTGGTCACCGGTGACGAGGCCGCCATGCCGCTGCACCCCGACCTCGCCGCGACCCTGCGGATCGGGGAGTTCCGCGACGACACCTACCGCACCGCGCTGGCCGCCGTTCCGCACGTGGACGGTGAGACGCCGGCCGAGCACCGGCAGCGCGAGATGCAGCACGTGTCCCTCACCCGCTGGCTGCGGCAGTTGCTGCACCGCAAGGACCGGCTCAGCATGGCGCGCGGCCTGGAGGTCCGCGTCCCGTACTGCGACCACCGCCTCGTCTCGTACGCCTTCAACGTCCCTTGGGCGTTCAAGACGTACGACGGGCGGGAGAAGAGCCTGCTCCGCTCGGTCGGAACGGGACGGGCGCCGGAGTCGGTGCTGTGGCGGGCCAAGAACCACTACCCGGCCACCCACCACCCCGAGTACAACCTCGGCCTGCAGGACCTGGCGCGCCGGACGCTCGACGAGCCCGCCGTCCGCGCCCTGGTCGACGAGGCCCGCCTCAAGCCCTGCCTCGACGCGCCCGCCGACCGGCTCCCGTGGGGGGAACGGCTGCGCCTGGAACGGGTCGTCGACCTCGGCCTGTGGCTCGACCACCACCGCCCCGACCTGTCCCTTTGAACGTTCGAGGAGGACCGCACATGACGCCGCCCGACCCGATCCCCCTGCTCGGGGAGGACTACAAGCGCGACCCCTATCCGTTGTACGACACGATGCGCGAGGCCGGACCGGTGCATCGGGTGCTGTTCCCCAGCGGCGTGGTCGCCTGGCTCGTCACCGGGTACGACGCGGCCCTCGCCGCGCTCACCGACCCCCGTCTCGGCAAGAACCATGCGCGCGGGAACGAGCGTTGGCGAGAACGGGCGTCGATCATGCCCGAGCCGCAGCACTCCCGGCTCCAGGTCCACCTGCTGCACCAGGACCCGCCGGACCACACCCGCATGCGGCGGCTCATCGTCGACGCCTTCGCGCCCCGCCGCATCGAGGAGCTTCGACCTCGTCTCCAGGAGCTCGCGGACGAACTCGTCGACCGGATGCCCGCGTCGGGTGACCTGGACCTGGTGGCCTGTTTCGCGGCCGGGTTCCCGTTCCAGGCGCTCGCGACGGTGATCGGCCTGCCGCCCTCGCTCGCCGCCGGGTTCCGCCGAGAGTGGGGCAAGGTCGTGCAGCCCGTCGGGCCCGAGGATCCCGGGCGGCCCGCGTACGAGGCGCTGCTACGCGGTCTCCAGGGCTACATCGCCGACGTCGTCGCCCATTTCCGCGCGCATCCGTCGGACGGGTTGCTCGGTCGGCTCGTGGACGCGTGCGACGGCGGCGGGCTGAGCGACGCGGAGCTGGACTCGATGATCTTCCAGTTGCTGGTCGCCGGGCAGGAGCCCGTCACCAACCAGATCACCACCGCGCTGGTCGCCCTGTTCCGCCGGCCCGAACGGTGGGAGGCGCTGCGGAACGATCCCGGGCTGCTGCCCCGGGCGGTCGAGGAGCTGCTCCGCCATGACGCCGCCTTCGAGCTGACCACCTGGCGGTTCTTCGCCGAGGACGCCGACCTGCACGGCACCGCCGTGCCCGCCGGCGACTCCGTGATCGTCTCGCTGTGCGCGGCCAACCGGGACCCGGCCCGGTTCGACGACCCGGACGGGCTCGACCTCACCCGCGCCCCCAACCCGCATCTGGCGTTCGGCCACGGCGTCCATTTCTGCCCCGGCGCCGCCCTGGCCCGGGCGGAGCTGCAGATCGCGCTCGGCACGCTGCTCGCCCGGCTGCCCGGTCTCCGGCTCGCGGTGCCCGACGACGCGTTGGAGTGGATCCCCGCCGTGCTGGCCCGTGGCGTCGCCCGGCTGCCCGTCGCGCGAGACTGACCCCGCGTCGTGGAGATCTCCCTGCCCGCGATCATGAGCCCCGCCGGCGTCGGCCACGCCGTCCTCGGGCTGCTCCTGGCGCACCGCCGCGCCGACCTCGACACCCCCGGCACGACGTTCGATCCGCAGCTCGCCCAGCTCGACGGCTTCATCGCCGCCGGCCGGCCCATCGTGTTCACCCTCCCCGGCTTCCCCTGCAAGTCGCCCAATCCCGCCAAGGTCCTCGGGCCTCTGCCGGACACCGGGGAACTGCTGTCGCTGCGCTTCCTCGACGGCCTGTGCGCCCGGATCGGCCACCTGCACCCGGCGGGCGCGCGGATCGTCGTCTGCTCCGACGGCCACGTCTTCGGCGACCTCATCGGAGTGCCCGACCCGCACATCGACGCCTACTCCGACACGCTCCGCCGCATGATCGACGACGAGGGCCTGACCCATCTGGACACCTTCGACCTGCGGTCCGTCCACGGCGACCTGCCGTACGACGCCAAGCGGGCGGCGGTGGAGGCCGACCACGCGCCGTCCCTGGACCGGCTGCGCGCCGAGGTCCGGACGGACGAGGCCGCGCGTCGTCTCTACCGGGGCATCACCCGGTTCCTCATCGAGGACGCGGCCGAGTCCGCCGGCACCCGTTCGGCCCGGCAGCGCGACGCCCGACGCCGTGCCTACGGGGTGATCCGCCGCAGTCGGGCCTGGAGCGAGATCATCGCGCTCCACCATCCCGGAACGGTCCGGCTCTCCATCCATCCGCAGCGGCGCGGGGCGGGCAAGCTCGGCATCCGGCTGCTCGACGCGGCCGACGTGTGGACGACCCCGTGGCACTCCTGCGCCTTCCGCCATCGGGACGGCCGCTGGGAGCTGATGCGCCGTGCCGACGCCGAACGCCTCGGCACGCCCGTCCTGCGCGACGGCCGGCCCGTTCACTTCGAAGCCCGCTGACCCCTCGCGAAAGGATCTCCGTGTTCACCAGCAGAAGGCCGCGAGCCCTCGTCGGCGTGACGGCCCTCGCCTTGGCCGCCGCCGCGTGCGGCGGCTCCGACGCCGCGACCGACCCGTCGGCCGCCGAGTCGGACGGCCCGCCGGCCGCGACCGCGTATCCGCTCACGATCGACAACTGCGGCGTCAAGGTCACCTTCAAGGAGCCGCCGAGGAAGGTGCTGATCCTCAATGGGCTGTCGGTCGGGGAGGCACAGAGCTTCGTGCTGTTGGGGCTGCAGGGCCGTGTACTGGCGAACGCGCAGTTCTACGCGGTGTCCGACGACCCGACCATGGTCAAGGGCGTCGGTGCGCTGCCCAAGGGCGGACTGACCCAGAACAAGAACTTCGACGTGCCGGCCGAGCAGGTGCTCAAGGCCGAGCCGGATCTGGTCGTGTCGGCGTGGTCCGGTGGGTTCGACGCCAAGCAGGGCCTCGCCACCCGCGAGCAGCTCGCCGGCGCGGGGATCAACACGCTCGTCAACCCGGTGAACTGCGCCAAGGGCAAGCCCGAGGCCGACGCGGACGAGAAGAAGGCGTACACCGCCCAGTCGGTCGACTCCGGTCTGCGGTTCCTCACCCTGCTCGGCCGGATCTTCGACGTCCAGGCCAGGGCCGCCGTCGTCGTCAAGGGCTTCCGCGACCGGATCGACGCCGTCCGCACCCGGGTCGCGGGACGACCCGCGAAGAAGGTGTTGATCGTCTATCCGGGCATGTCGATGATGAACGCCAACGGCCTGCCCGCCGTGATGACGGGCGGCGTCTACGACGACGTCATCGAGGCGGCCGGGGGCGTGAACGCCTTCGCCGGGCGGGCCGAGGACGCCACCCGTTCCCTCAACAAGGAGCAGCTCGCCGCCGCGCAGGTCGACGTGCTCGTCGTCGGGCGCTTCACCCCCGGCGACGCCCCCGAGGCCGAGGCCGCGAAGCTCTTCGCGGCCTTCCCGCAGTGGAACGCGTCCCGGACCAAGACGTTCACGGTCATCTCCGACAGCGCCTACCTCGGTCCGCTCAACGCACTCGGCGTGGAGAAGATCGCGAAAGCGGTCCACCCCGGTGGGTGAACGCGTCCGGCGGGGCCCGCACCTGGTGTCGGGCCCCGCCACCGCCCTGCTCATCGCGTCGTTGGCCATTGCCCTCGCCGGGGCGACGGTGCTGGCGATCTCGCTCGGCTCGGTCGACCTGCCCCTGAACGCCGTGTGGCGGGTGATCGCCGCCCATGTCGTCGGCGGCGACACCGACCCGCTGAACGACCAGGTGGTCTGGCAGATCCGCACGCCGCGCGTGCTGTTGGCCGCCCTCGCCGGCGCGGGATTGAGCGTCGCGGGCGTCGCGTTCCAGGCGCTCGTTCGCAATCCGCTCGCCGACCCCTACATCCTGGGCGTCTCGTCCGGCGCGTCCCTCGGCGCGGTCCTCGTCGCGGCGCTCGGCACGTCCGCGTTGGCCGGGCTCGGCGTCACCGGCGCCGCGTTCGCCACGGCCCTGGCCACCGTGCTCGTCGTCTACCTGCTCGCCCAACGCGCCGGACGGCTCCTGGACACGTG
Source organism: Thermomonospora umbrina (assembly GCF_003386555.1). GTDB lineage: Bacteria > Actinomycetota > Actinomycetes > Streptosporangiales > Streptosporangiaceae > Thermomonospora > Thermomonospora umbrina. Next base: position 2,162,524 of record NZ_QTTT01000001.1, read on the forward strand.
GCTCGTCCTCACCGGAGTCGCGATCGGCTACCTGTGCACCGCCGCGACCACGTTCGTGCAGCTCCAACTCAACCCGACGGAGCTGCAGGGGATGATGTTCTGGCTGATGGGCAGCGTCGCCGGCGCGACGTGGGGCGATCTCGGCGTGCCCGCCGTCGTCATCACCGCCTGCATGGCCTATCTGCTGCTGCGGGCCCGTGCGATGAACGCCCTCATGGCGGGCGAGGACGCCGCCGCCGGGCTCGGCGTCGCGGTCCGCTCCCAGCGGGTCGCGCTGCTGGTCGTCGGGTCGCTGCTCACCGCCACCGTCGTGAGCGTGGTCGGCGGCATCGGGTTCATCGGGCTCATGATCCCGCACATGACCCGGTTCGTCGTCGGCGGTGACCACCGCCGCGTGCTGCCGGTGTCGCTGCTGGCCGGGGCGCTCTTCCTCGTTCTGGTCGACCTCGCCGCCCGCATCGCCGACCGGCCCGACGAACTCCCCGTCGGCGTGTTCACCACCGGGCTCGGCGTCCCGTTCTTCCTCTGGCTGCTGCGCCGCCGCTCCGCAAGGACCACCTGATGCGCCTCGACCTCGCCGGCGTCCATGCCGTGCTCGACTCCCGCCCCATCCTCACCGACGTCCACCTCACCGCCGAACCCGGCCAGTTCGTCGCCCTGATCGGCCCGAACGGCAGCGGCAAGTCCACCCTCCTGCGCACCCTCTACCGGGCCCTGCGCCCCACCTCCGGAGTGATCCACCTCGGCGGGGACGACCTGTGGAGGATGAAGGCCCGCGAGGCCGCACGCCGCAGAGCCGTCCTGCCCCAGCACGGGGAGTTCGAGGCGGAGTTCTCCGTCACCGAGGTCGTCGCCACCGGCCGCACCCCCCACAAGGGCCCCCTCGACCGCGAGACCGCCGCCGACCGCGAGATCATCACCACCGCCCTCGAGCGCGTCGGCATGGACTGGGCCGCCGACCGCCTCCTGTCCACGTTGTCCGGCGGCGAACGCCAACGCGTCCTCGTGGCCCGCGCCCTGGCTCAGGAGGCCCCCCTGCTCGTCCTCGACGAGCCCACCAACCACCTCGACGTACGGGCCCAACTCGACCTCTTGGAGCTGATCCGCTCCCTCGACCTCACCCTGCTGGCCGCCCTCCACGACCTGGACCACGCCGCCGCCTACGCCGACCACGTCGTCGTCCTCAGCGAGGGCCGGGTCGTCGCCCATGGGCCACCCCTGGGCGTCCTCACCCCGGACTTCATCGCCGCAACCTTCGACGTCCGGGCCCACATCGGCCCCCATCCCCTGACGGGCCGCCCCCACATCGCCCTCGCACCCTTGGACCCGGGACTCACAGTGCGCGACCAGGCTCCCGCAGCCAAACGCGTTCCTCGCCCCGCTCGATCGTGAGCCCGAAGTCCCGCTGGTCGGGCCGTCCCTCCGCGATCCACCTACCGTGGGCTCGCTCGACCTCTCTCCACAGGCGGCGAGGGCCGTGCTCGTACACGTCACCGTCGGAGAACACGGCCGCCCACGACCGGCACCGCAGGCTGTACAGCCACCCGACCGCCGCTCCGTCGCCGTCGGTCCCGAGGAGGTGGGTCACGTCGCGCAGCAACAGCCCGACGACGAACCAGGCCGCGCCCTGGGGATGGCTCCACAGATCCTCCGGACGTAGTGCCGTGGTCGACTCCATGGTGTCGTCCGGCCACCCCTCCCCGCCGGGCGGCAGGTAGTCGTCGGGGTCGACGTCGTCGTCGGTCTCGGCCTTCGAGCGCATGAACGTCGTCGCCCGGGTGAACGGACCCGACGCGGTGCCGTCCTCGGCGACGGTGAGCCGAGCGACCGCGCCCTGATCTCCGAGCCGGGTCCGCCAGGGCGCGACGATCACCCCACCGGGCCGGGTCTGCCGCACCCACGCCTCGGGGATGCGTCGTACGGCATACGTGCCCTGGATCCGGTCGTACGGAGCCCCCGCCTCCCATCCTGCGCCGCCGTCGCCGGTGACCACGAGGGGCTCCAGCCCGGCCGCCCGCAGCCGGTCTCGGGCGGCCTCGGCCACGTCCGGGTCGTACTCGACGCCGACGACGTTGGCGGAGCCCGTACGAGCAGCCAGCAGGGCGGTCGTCCAGCCGGTGCCGGTGCCCGCGTCCAGCACCCGGTGCCCGGGGCGAACGTCCAGGTCGGCGAGCATGTCGACGACCAGCGAGGGCTGAGACGCCGAAGAGGTCGCCTCGGTGCCGGCTTCTCTTCCCCCGGGCGGCGCGTCACGCCATCCGACGACGATCGGAACGTCGCGCTCCGCCCACGCCCGCCAACCTTCCGGGTCCTCGACCCGATCAACGCGCACCCGCCGACCCGTCTCGGGGTCCTTGGGCCATAGGACATCGGGCAGGAACGCGGCCCGGGGCAGGTCCTGGAACGCCTCGGCCCAGCGCTCCACGCTCCTTCCCGAGGCCGGTGCGCCGCCGGCGGGAGTCACTTCTCTCGGGTTCCGGTGCCCGGGGGGACCTGCTGGTCGTCGTTCGGCTTCTGGGGCGTGGGATTCTTCGGAAGAGGCTTTGCGTGCTTGCCCACGGTCGTCTCCCGTCTCGGAGGTCGTCGCTCGCCACCGGCATTGTCACCCAACGGAATGCGGAGCGTGCCCGAGCCGACACATGGCGGCCTCATCCGGTCACGCGGCCGGCGCGGCGACGGGGCGAGCCTTGTTTCAGAGGCGGGCGAAGGGGTCGTACCGGCCGTCCTGGCCCCTGGGACTTCATCCGGCCCCGGCGGCCGATGTCGGCCATCGGCGGCTCACTAGGTCTCTTGACACAATTGTCTCCGATAAAGCGGTGGTTGAGTGAGCCGAACCCCCTTCAGGAAGGAGACATTGTGCGTGCCCTTGTGCAACTCCTGGCCACAACGGCGGTGGCCGCCTCAACGGTTCTGGCGATCCAGTCCCCGGCCGCCGCCGCCCCGCCACCCCCGCCGAGCTGCGGTTGGGAACCGATGATGAAGGACCAAACGCGCTGGCATACCGCCTACGCCTACCCGAACGTTCCGATCATGTCCGGCAGAAGCAGCACGGATTGCGACCGAGTGGGCTGGGGCCAGCCCAGCACCATGCTCAACTACCGCTGTTTCGCCTGGGGCTTCGGCGGAGTCAAATGGACCGCCCTCAACGAGGTCAGCGGCCTCCAGCGAGCACGAGGCTGGGTCCGCAACAGCGACCTGAAGGACGGAGGCAGCAAGGTCGAGTGCGGCACCTACTGACAGCCCCTTGACCACACGCCGTCCCGGCGGCCTCTCCGAGACCCGGGTCACCGACAGGGGTCACCTCCCCCGCGTGACCCGGGTCAGCCGTTGAGCTCGTCGCCCTTCACGTGGCGGCCCCATCCGGTCACCCGGCTGGATCGGCGATGGGACGGGCCTTGCTCCAGAGGTGGGTGACGTGGTGGGCGAAGCGGTCGTACAGGCCGTCGTCCTGGAGGCGTTGGACGTGCAGCATGGGTGAGTCGTGGCCGACCAGGTCGGCCAGGTGTGGGGTGACGAGCATCTGGTCGTCGAAGGTGAAGACGCTCATGGCGATGTGGTCATCGCCGAAGCGGGCCTCGATGCCGGGGACGTCCGCCAGTTTGGCGAGTTCCCCAAGGGTGATCCGGATGCGCGTGCTCACGGTCAGGGGGACGTTCTCGACCTCTTCCCGGTGGCGCGTCACCTCGCTGTCGGGGTCGCCGATGAGGAAGCGGACCCGGCAGCCGCGCTGCCCCTTGCGGCGGAGCGCGCCGACCAGGTTGGGCAGTTCGAGCCACAGGAAGTAGTTGGTGTATCCGGCGAAGGTGATCTCGGTCCGCGCCGCGCCGATCAGGTCCCGCCACACCGACTTGGGGCACGCCGAACGGTACGGGTACACGGCGAGGACCTCACGGTCGGCACCGGTCTTGACGTTCCTGCGGATCGCATCAGGCCAGAGCACGGTTTCCTCAACTCCCAGCGCCTCGGCAGCGGCCCAACGGTGACGTGGATGCGGCAGCCGCGCCTCGTCGGTCATCCACCGCGTCACCGTCTTGACGTCCACACCACAGACGGCCGCGAGGTCTCGTTCTGTCAGTTTTGCACCGACCATCGCTTGGCGGAGTGCCGCGTTCGTCATGTCCGGGCCTTCCGTACGGGACGTCATGGACGAATTTCGATGCTAACCATAAACGTTCTGGACGTCCCGCGAAGGGAGTACCGACGTCCTCACCGGCGGTGAATTCTCTGCGTACTCACATCAAGACGGAGAGACATTGAGGTGATCGGGATGCGGCCGCCAGGCAGGAGAGTGCACGACCGAACCGCCGGTCCGGCACGAGGAGACGTGGCTGCACGGGGCCAGGTGCCAGCGTTCCCCGTGGAAGCCAAGGCCGTGGAGGAGCTGCGGATGCCGATGGCGGCCTCGCCGGCGAGTGTGGGGCTGGCGTGGAGTCTGGTGGAGCAGCGGTTGCTCACCTGGGGATTCAGCGTGGGGGCCCGACAGGATGCGCGGCAGGTGTTGGCCGAGATCATGGCCAGTGCCGTCGCCGTCACTCCCACGGGCGCGTACGTCACACTGCACTGCCGGCGCGACGCCGGCGGGGTGGTGGTCGGTGTCGGGGACCGCAACACCGACGTGCCCCGCGATCCGCCGCCCGTCGTCGTCCTCCAGCCGGGCGACCTCGATCTGCGGCCGGAGCACTTCGACGACAACGGCGGGTGGGGCTTGACGATCGTCAAGGCCCTGGCCGCCGGCTGCGGGGTCACGCCGCTCGCCGGTGGGGGCAAGATCGTGTGGGCTCGGCTGCGGTCGTGAACGGGATCTGGGGCTGAGCCCCCGAAGCGGTATCCGGGGGCTCAGCCCCAGGTCACTTGCCGTACTTCCAGATGGTGCCGAGTCGGCCAGAGAGGCCGACGGCCCACAGGGAGGTGGTGCCGGGGATGTGGGTGAGGCCGAACGCCTGGCCCTTGCCGCCGACCTGGGGCGTGTACCGGCGGTCGACCTTGCCCTTGGCGATGTGCAGCAGCGAGCGGTGGGAGCCGCTGAGCGCCCAGAGGCCGCCCCGGCCGTCAACGGCCAGCTTCTCCAGGCCCTGCTTCTCGTTGACGCGCAGGTGGGTCCAGCGGGATCCGTTCCAGTGGGCCAGCAGTCCGCCGCGGTGGCTGCCCTCGCCCATCGACTTGATCGTCCCCGTCATCCGCACGTTCTTGGGGCCGTAGCCGACGACATCGGTGAAGAGGAATCCGAGACCCTCGCGCAGCGGCACCTTCGGACCGAGGATGACCCGCCACCGCTTGCCGTTCCAGTGCGCCGCGATGGTCTTCGAGCCGGACGACGGCCGGGAGATGCCGCCGGTGACCCACACGTCGGTGCCGGAACGCGCGTGCATCGCCTGGAGACCGACCTTGTACCCGCGCACGGTGGGGATCGCCATCTGCCGCCACGTGCGGCCGTCGTACCGCTGGATCCAGTTACGGCAGCCGTTGACGCAGGTCGACCCCAACACCCAGGTGCCGCCTCGGGGGCCGAGCGCCGCCGCGTTCCAAATCTGGGAACGGGGGGCGAACAGCCGACGGGTCCACCGCTTGCCGTCCCAGTGGATGCCCAGCCCTCGGTAGCCGGCGGAGCCGAACGCCCACACGTTCGATGGCGACGAGGCCGTCACCACGTTCAGCGACGGCCCCGAGAGCCCGGCGCTGAGGCCAGAGGGGAGAACAACCGGCTTCCACCCCTTCCCGTTCCAGTGCGCTACCCGCAAGCCGGCCGCCGTCCAAGACTGGCCCACCGCCCATGCGTTGGCCGGTCCCAGTGCGGCCACATCGCCGAAGACCTCGGGGGAACCCGCGCCGGCGGGCGTCTGATACACCGACCGCCATCCAGGGCTCGCCGAAGCGGCGACGGGGGCGGCCATGGCCAGCGCTGAGGTCGCGCCGGTGGCCACCGCAAGGAACCTCACAGAAAAGGGACGTCGAGTCATGAGCGGGGATCTTACAGATCATTCACCGCATACCGATCGGCGAGTTCCCGCCAGGTGGGGGCCGGCCCAGGGAGCGGCGCGGCTGCGGTGGCTTCCAAGGCGGCGAGGAGGAGAGCCAGGTAGCGGCGGCGCAGGTCCTTCGAGCGGGCCTCGTCGGCCAGGCGGATCGTGGAGAGGTGCTCCAAGAGGAGGGTGATGTCGCCGACCTCGATGTCGGGGCGGAGGGCACCGGCGGCCTTGCAACGGGCGAGGAGGCGGGAGGTGGCCTCATGCAGCTCACGGCCCTGGCGGGCCATGTCGTCGGTCACCGGGAAGCTTCCGGCGAGGCGGCTGGTGAGGGAGCCGGCGCCGATGTCGAGGCAGCGGTGCAGGAAGCGGGCGAACGCCTCGCGCGGGTCGGCGTCGTCGGCGAGGGCGGCCTCGACCTCGGTCAGATACGCCGCCATGCCGTCGGCGGCGAGGCGTTGGAGGAGGTCCTCCTTGCTGCGGTAACGCCGGTAGAGGGCGCTGATGCCGACGCCGGCGCGTTCGGCCACGGCGGCGATGGGCGCGCCGGGGTCCTCGGTGAAGACGGCGCGGGCGGCCTCTTTGATCAGGCCGTCGTTGCGGGCGGCCTGGGCCTTGCGGCCGTTCAGAGGGGTTCCCATATCGCCCAGTATAGGGAACGGAGGATTCCGTTCTAGCCGGGCAGGTGGTAGAGCAGGATGGGGGCGACGGCGATCACGGTGGCTCCGGCGAGGGCGGCGAACCGGACGCGGCGGCGGGCGGGCGGGGGCTCCATCAGGCGGTTGACCCGGGCCAGCACGGCGATCTCGCCGCCGGAGGTGGCGGCGAGGGCTCCGTTGGGCACGGCGGCGGGGCGGGCGGCGGCGAACCGGAGCAGGGCCGTGGCCAGCTCGCGGGGCGCGCGGTGGCGACGGGCGCGGTCGTCGGCGGCCATCTCGATCAGCAGCTCGACGGAGTCCAGACATCGGCCCACCAGACCGATCTGGGGGAAGACCTGGCGCAGCGAGGCGAACGGCAGCAGCACGAGATCGTGGCGTTCGCGGGCGTGGGCGCGTTCGTGGGCGAGGACGGCGGCCAGCTCGGCGGAGTCGAGCAGCTCCAGCGTCCCGGCGCTCACCACGACCTTGGACGAGCGCATCCCGGGCACGCAGTAGGCGGCGGCCCCGGGGTGATCGAGGACCAGGGTGCCGGGCACCGTCGCCGACTTGTTGGCGACCAGCGCCAGCAGGGCCCGGTGGCGGCGGCGGGCGCGATAGATCCGTACGACCGCGTACGCCAGCATGACCAGCAGCACGGCGGTGAGGCCGGTGCCCGCGAGGAGTGCCGCGAGGTGGGGGGCGTCGAGCCGGGCGGCGTCGTCGGACAACATCGCGGGGATGCCACCGGTGATGCCCTGCCCGTACGGCAGGACCGCGTAGCCCAGCAGCGCGCCGATGGTGGCGGTGCCCCAGGCCAGACCGAGCGCCTGCCACAGGGCGATGCCCGCGCGGGGCATGCTCCACGGCCAGCGGGAACGTGACAGCACGTGTGCGCCGCCCACCGTGCTCAGGGCGATCAGGGCGAGCAGCGCGGTGCCGGTCATCCGCTGGGCTCCACTCTTGGACGGGCGCCGTTGCCCGTGGTCAGGTCTTCCAGGGCTTGACGGAGGACGGCGATCTCGTCCACCGACACCGAGCGCACGAAGTGCGCCAGGGCGGCGTCGCGGTCGCCGGTCTCGTTGAGGGCTCCCAGCATCAGCTCGGCCACATAGCCCTCGCGGCTGGCCACGGGGCGGTAGCGCCAGGCGCGGCCGTCGCGCTCGCGTTCCAGGAAGCCCTTCTTGGCGAGCCGGTCGAGGACCGTCATCACCGTGGTGTGGGCGAGATCGCGGTCACCGGCGAGGGCGCGGCTGACGTCGCGTGCGGTGGCCGCGCCGTCCCGCGCCCAGAGGATTTCCATGACCGTGCGTTCAAGCTCTCCCAGACCCTTCACGGGATCCAGGCTATCCGCGTCCACCGACATTGACCACCGGGGGTAGTACTACGCCCCGTGGCGCCCGGGCCTCACAGCGCCGATCCGTCGGTGTGATGCGCGCGACAAAGGCATGATCTACTACAAGCTGTAGTACTACGCTTTGTCGTATGACGACGTTCGTGATCCTCGCCGACGCCGCGAGTCCCGCCGACTTCGCGGCGGCACGCCAACAGATGGCGTTCACGCTGGGGTTCCACATCATCCTGGCCAGCATCGGCATCGGCCTGCCCGCGATCACCCTGCTCGCCGAGTGGCGCGCGCTGCGCACGGGCGATCAGGTGTACGCGGAGCTGGCCCGCAGGTGGATGAAGGCCGCCGGAGTGCTGTTCGCCGTTGGAGCGGTCTCCGGAACGGTGCTGTCCTTCGAGATGGGCACCCTGTGGCCCGGCTTCATGGACAAGTACGGCCAGGTGTTCGGTGCCGCCTTCGCCCTCGAAGGCATCGCCTTCTTCATCGAAGCGATCTTCATGGGAATCTACCTGTACGGCTGGGACCGACTGCCACCGAGGGTCCACTTCCTCACCGGCATCCCGGTGGTGATCGCGGGGCTGCTGTCGGCCTCGTTCGTGGTCACCGTGAACTCCTGGATGAACCAGCCGCAGGGATTCAAGCTGGTCAACGGCGAGGTCACCGACGTGGACCCGCTCGCCGCCATGTTCAACCCGGCCACCCCGGTGCAGGCCGTCCACCTGATCCTGGCCTCGCTGATGGTCTGCGGGTTCGTCGTCGCTTCGGTGTACGCGGTGGCGCTGCTGCGCGACCACCGGGCCGGCAGGCCGTTGGACCCGTACCACAAGCGCGGATTCGCGATCCCGTTCACGCTCGGCGCGGTCTGTGCACCGCTCCAGGTGCTGGTGGGCGACTGGGCGGTGCGGTTCGTCCATGACAACCAGCCGATCAAGTTCGCGGCGATGGAGGGTGTCCACCACACCGAGGCGGGTGTGCCGTTCAAGTTCGCGGTCTTCGAGATCCCGAACGCGTTGTCGCTGATGACGAGCTTCGACGCGAACGCGACGATCCGGGGGCTGGACTCGTGGCCGGAGGACGTGCGGCCGCCGGACGAGATCGTCCGGATCTCGTTCGAGATCATGATCACGCTGGGGATGGCGCTGCTGGCGCTGGCGACCTGGTGGGCGTTCGCCTGGTGGCGGCACCGGAAGGGCCGTGAGGGCCTGGGCTGGAACCCGTGGTTCCTGCGGCTGGCGGCCCTCGCCGGGGTCGGCGCGTGCGTCGCCATGGAGGCCGGTTGGACGACCACGGAGGTCGGCCGCCAACCCTGGATCGTGTACGGCGTGATGCGCACCGAGGAGGCCGTCAACACGGCCCCCGGCCTGCGGTTCGGCCTGTACGTGGTGCTCGTCGTGTACGCGGTGCTCGCGGTGGCCACGGTCAGCGTGCTGCGCCGGATGCGCCGCCGCCCGGACGAGCCCGCGACACCCGCCAAGGAGCTGGAGGTCGTCGGATGAGCTACCCGGACATCGCGCTGGGCCTGATCCTGCTGGGTCTGTCGGCGTACCTGCTGTTCGGCGGGGCCGACTTCGGCGCCGGGCTCTGGCATCTGGTGTCGCGCCGGCGCGCGGACCAGAAGGTGATCGAGCACGCCATGGGGCCGCTGTGGGAGGCCAACCACGTCTGGCTGATCTTCGTGATGGTGATGACGTGGACGGCGTTCCCGCCGGTCTTCGCCGACATCATGTCCGAGCACTGGATCCCGCTGTCGCTGGCCGCCCTGGGGATCGTGGCCCGGGGCAGCGCGTTCGTGTTCGCCAAGGACGCCCCGGCGGCCGTGTACTCGTGGACCTTCGGGATCTCCTCGGTGCTCACGCCGTACTGCATGGGCGCGGTCGCCGCCGTCATCGCCACGTCCGGGTCGAGTTGGCTCAGCGTGGCGGGCCTGTACGGCGGGCTGCTCACCACCGGGCTGTGCGCGTACCTCGCGGCGGTCTACCTGATCTGGGACGCCCGCCGACTGGGCGAGGACGGCCCGGCGACGCGGTTCCGGGCGTACGCGCTGGTCACCGGAGTCGCCGTCGGGCTCCTGGCGCTGCCGGGGGCGTTGACGCTGGACGTCCTGTCGCCGCTCACCGTGATCTCGGCGGTGGCGGGGGTGGTGTCGCTCGGGCTGCTGGCCGCCCGCCGCTACCTGGCGGTACGGGTCACGGCCGGGCTGGCCGCCGCCACGGTGCTGTGGGGGGCCGCCGGGCTGGCCGACCTGGATCTGGACGCGGCGGCGGCCCACGACTCCGCGCTGCGCGTCGTCTTCTTCGCCCTGGGCGTGGGGGCGCTGATCCTGGTGCCGTCGATGACCTGGCTGTTCATTCTGTTCCAGCGTTCGCCGAAGGAGCAGACGACCGCCGCAGGGTGACGAACATGCCCTGCTGGCGGAAGAACTCGCGAGTCTTGGCCGGGCTGACCGTCCAGATGGCGCGCATCAGGGCGGGCTCGCGGCCCAGCCTGCGGCGCTCCACCCACGAGGAGCGGACGTCCACGGGGTCCCAGCCGAGGGGGCCGAAGAACTCCGCCCCCTCATCGGGCACGAACCGCAGCGAGGCGTCGGCCCGCTCCATCCGGCGGCCGGCGACCTTTTTGGCGACTTGGACGAACAGGGGCCCGATCATGTCCAGCGCCCACCACCCGACGGCGGGCCGGGCGCTGAACTCGGCGGCGAGCGCCGTCACGTCCCCGGCCTCCAGGTACGGGATCAGGCCCTCGCACACCACCAGCACCGGGGGGCCGTCGGCGATCCCGTCGAGCAGGGCGCGACGGGCTTCCGGGTCGCTCAGGTCGGCCCGTACGCGGGTCAGCTCGCACTTGGGCTTCTCCGCCGCCAGCACCCGTTCCTTGTGGTCGAGGATGCCGGGCAGGTCCGCCTCCACCCACCGCAGGTCGGACGGCAGGTCCAGCCGGTACGGCCGGGTGTCCAGGCCCGCGCCGAGGTTGAGCACACAGCCGATGCCCTCCTCGCGGACCATCCGCCGGATCAAAGCGTCGTACACGGCGGTCCGGGCGATCACCCCGGACGAGATCAGCGCCACCTGGAGCCGCCCCGCGAGCCGCCGCCCGCGTTCCCCCGCCAGCGCGTCGGCGTACGGGTCGCGGAACAGCGGGTCGCGCCCCGCGGACTCCCGGGCGCGCACGACCGCCGTCACGAGCGCGGTGTCCGAGACGTCCCGCAACGTCGCCTGTTCGGCCATGCCACCCACCTCACCGATCATGGATCGGGCCATCGTGCCGGCCCGCCGCCCGCCCGGACCTGCCATCGGCCGCTAAGAGCCCACCGCGAGTCGGCGCGGGAACTCACTTGACATCGCCGTCCGCCGGGCGGGACCTACCCCGCCGGTGGGGCTTCGAGGAGCCGTTTGAGGTCGGCGAGGCGGTCGCGCCAGTACGCCTTCCGGGCGCGCACCCGGGCCTTGAACGCCTTCTGGCTCGTCATCACATGCTCCCTGTCGACGGCGCGATCGCAGGACTCACGCTCCCGTCGACCCCGCCGAATAGGGCATGTGCTGCGGCGTCCCGAGGGCTCGAGCCCCCTTTGCCTCCGCTGCGCCGATGGCGTGAGCACCGGGATGGAGGTGGGGCGCGGGACGGCGCCGCCATCCACAGTACGACATCGCGTAAGGGCCTCCGGGCCCCTGGCTCGCGAGGAGCCCGGCGACCGGCCCCCTCCTTACGGATAAAATGCCCATCTGACGATGATGATCGTCTCGGGCCACCCGTGCCGAGCCGCACACCCGTGCCATCCTCGTCACCGTAGGGCCGCGCCCATGCCGGCCTCGCTGGTCCGCGGTCGACACAGAAGGGCGTTCGGCGGTGCCCCGTCTCGTCTGGTGCGCCCTGGTGGCGCTGGTGCTCCTGCTCTGCGGTTGCAACACTCCGCAGGACCCGGCCTCCCCCAGGGCCGAACCGCCCAGGGCCGTGGAGCCGCCCCGAGAGCACGCACCGGTGGTGTTCGTGCTGGGCGACAGCTACACGGCGGGCATTCGGGCCGTTCCGGCGGAGCAGACCTACGCCGCCGAGACCGCGCGCAGGCTGGGCTGGCAGGTGGTGATCGCCGGGCACAGCGGAACGGGCTTCGTGACGCGCGGACGCGTCGGGATGGACTTCGGGGCGCTGTTCGAGGCCCAGTTGTCGTGGCGGCCCGCCCCCGACCTGATCGTGATCTCGGGCGGCCACAACGACCAGCACACCCGGACCCTCCCGCAGGTGGGGGCCGCCGCCGACCGGCTGCTGCGCGCGGTCAAGGCGCACTGGCCGGAGACCCACGTCGTGCTGATGGGGCCGCTGTGGGGCGGCACGCCGCCGCCGGCCGCCCTGCGCGTCCGGGACGCGCTGCGGGGCACCGCGCGCGGCCTCCGGGTCCCGTTCGTCGACCCGCTCGTCGAGCCGTGGATCACCGGGCACTTCAAGAAGAACGGCAACGCCCGTCGTTTCGTGATGTCGGACGGCACGCACTTCAACGCCGCCGGTCACCGCCATGTCGCCGAACGGTTCGTCGCCGAGCTGCGCCGGCTCGGCCTGGAACGCCCCGCCCTCGGCAGGCCCGCCACGCGCCGCAAGCCCGCGCAGAACGGCATGGAACGGCCCTGACCTCAGGCCGGCCCGGATTTCACCAGGGGCCGTACGGGCCCATGTTGGAGGAGTCGCCCTTGCCCTTGCCGCGGTACTGGGCGACCGCCGGCCGCACGTCGGCGAGGTAGATCGCCGCCACCAGGAACGCCGCGATGGGCAGGAACGACAGCAGGTGCAGGAACCCGACGGCCCCGCCGAGACCGACCACGACCGCCACCACCAGCAGGATCAGCCACAGGTTCTTGGTCTGCTTGTCGGCGGCCGTGTAGGCCCCGGCCGGCGCCCTGACCGCGTCGAACAGGGCCCACAGCTCGAATCCGAAGGCCACGATCGCCAGGAACCAGAAGAAGAGGTTCAGTCCTTGCCACACCAGGGACCACCACTTTCGCCGAGCCGGTCGGCGCCGCGACCCGACGCCACAGGGATCTCCCACCCACCCTATTCGCACAACGCGACCGGGTGACACGACCACGACGGGCCCGTGCTTCATGGTCACACCCCCGGTCGCTTCAGGCGGGCGGCCCTCCGCTTGCGCTCCGCGCCGCCCGCCTGAAGATCCCGAAACCGGGCGCGGGGGACGTGGGGGGTCGCCCCCCCACGATGACGCGCCTAGTCCCCGATCTTCTTGCTCGCGTCGGTGGCGGCGCGGGAGGCGGCGCGGGCGGTCTTCTTGGCCTCGCCCACGGCGGCCTTGGTGCGACGCTGGGTGCGCTGGGCGCTCTGCTGGAGTTCCTGGGTGGCGACCTGGTTCTCCACCCGCGTGACGATCTTCTTGCCCCGCTCGGCCAGCTCGTCGATCACCTCGACGGTGCGGGTGGAGACCTGGTTCACGTACGCCACCGCGGCGCCCGGGAGGTCCTTGACCTCGACCCGGCCCTGCAGCCTGGTGACGTTGTCGCGGACCTCGACCTGCAGCTTGGTGAGGTTCTCGCGGAAGTCGCCCTGGAGCCTGGTGACCTGCTCGGGGACCTCGCGGAGCTTCTCCACGGCCAGGTCGCCGGCACCCGCCATCGTGTAGACGGCCTTGTTGTCACGGATCCTGTCGGCAAGCGTCATGCGTCGTCTTCCTTCCTTGTCGGCTCTGGTCTGTCTCCTCGACGCCGGGGACGTCCTCGTCCGGCCCGTCCGGGCCGTCGGGCCACGCCTCCGCGGCCTCGTTCTCCTTGCGGAACGACTCGTAGATGTCCATCAGGACCTGTTTCTGGCGTTCCGTGAGGAGCAGGTCGGCGCGGATGGCGGCCTGCACGTCGGTGTCGGCCTCGCGATCCTCGAGGATCCCGGCCTGGACGTACAGCGCCTCGGCGGAGATGCGCAGACCCTTGGCGATCTGCTGGAGGATCTCCGCGCTCGGCTTGCGCAGCCCGCGCTCGATCTGGCTCAGATAGGGGTTGGAGATGCCCGACACGTCCGCGAGCTGCCGCAACGAGATCTTCGCCCGTTGCCGCTGGTCACGGATGTACTCCCCGATCGAGCCGACCTTCGAACCCGCCATGTCCCCACCCTGCGTCAGGGTGCTTGCAATTGCAAGCACGCTTGCTAGCACTTGACCGTGTTCTTGCGCACAGCCTCGGAGCCCCTCCCCAGGACGAGGGGCCCGCACGGTGTCCTATAAGGCTGCAGGACACCGGACGGTCCCGATACGTCACACTTCCGAGGTGAACGAATGGCGGATCGCGGACTTCCGCGAGGTGCGTGAACTGGGTCGGGGCGCGCAGGGCCGGGTCGTGCTGGCGGTGCACGAGCAGTCCGGGACACCCGTGGCCATCAAGTATCTGGCGGCCGGGGCGGAGGTGGAGGACCGTGCGCGGTTCGCGCAGGAGGCCCGGATGCTGGCGCAGGTGCAGAGTCCGCACGTGGCGCGGCTGTACCGATTGGTGGAGAGCGAGCAGGGCACCGCGATCATCATGGAGGCGGTGAACGGGGCCTCGCTCAAGGAGGTCCTGGCCCAACATGGCGCGCTCCAACCGGAGGCGGCGCTGGCCGTTCTGAAGGGCTCGCTGCTGGGATTGGCCGCGGCCCACGCGGTCGGTGTCGTTCATCGGGACTACAAGCCGGCCAACGTGGTCGTTCCGGCCGACGGGTACAGCAGGCTCATCGACTTCGGCATCGCCGTCATGGCGGGCACCGCGTCGCGGTCGGGGACCCCGTCGTACATGGCGCCGGAGCAGTGGGAGAACGAGCCCGCGACACCCGCCACCGACGTGTACGCGGCGACCTGCGTGTTCTTCGAGGCCGTCACCGGCCGCCGCCCGTACGCCGGGACCGACCAGATCGCGATGATGAACGGGCACCTGCTCCAGCCGGTGCCGGTGGACTCCGTGCCGGAGCCGCTGCGTCCGCTGGTCGCCCGGGGGATGGCCAAGCGCGCCGAGCACCGTCCGTTCGGCGCCGCCGCGTTCGTGGACGAGTTGGAGCAGACCGCGCGGGCCGCCTACGGGGCGGACTGGGAGGACCGCGGCGTGCGGACGCTGGCCGCCGGGGCGGTGGCGCTGGCCGCGCTGTTCCCGCTGACGGCCGCCGGGCTTGCGCCGCTAGTGGGCGCGGGCGCCGGAGCGGCCGGGGCCGGCGGCGCGGCGAGCGCGGTGGGCGGGGCGGCGGCGGGCAAGGGCGTGCTCGCCAGTGCCGGCGCCAAGATCACCATTGCGGCGCTGGGAACGGCCGCCGCCGTCACCACCGGAGCCGTCGCGGTCAACGCGCTGGACAGCGACGAGACCGTGCGCGCCCGCCCGACCCCGACCGTTCTGGCCGGGGTGCCCTACGACTTCGGAGCCTTCACCCTCAGGATCCCGCGCGGCTGGCAGGTCACCCCGCTCCAGGGCGGCACCCGGAACGGGCAGCCCGTCCAGGACAGCTACCGCGTGAACGTGCCCGGCCGTTGCACGGGCGACAGCGAGAACAACCGATACGACAAGTACGTGTACACGACCTTCTGCCCGGGTTTCGCCGTCCTGGGGCCGAGCCGGGTCGAGCCGGAGAACGGGCCCGGCGGCGTCTCCCCGAACGCCTACTACCACGCGGCCGGGGACATCAGCCACATCTGCCCACCCGACCCCGAGCGGTACCCGTCCGCCCGCGGAGTGACCAGGACGAGGACGGCGACGCTCCCTTGGGGCAACCGCCGAGCGCTGTACGGCGAGTGGCGGATGCGCTGCGCGAGCATCCGCGGCGGCGACGTCATCGACGTGAACGTGTACTTCACGCAGCGCCTCTGGTTCCTGCCGCAGTCGCAGATCGCCATCGTGGACGAGTGGGGCGTCCCGGGCCTGGACAAGGTCCTGGCGGCGGCGGTCTGGCGGCGGTGAGCCGGGCCGTTCAGTCGACGTCGGCGGCGGGCACGCTCCAGGTGTCGCAGACCCCGACCGACGGGTCCCGGTAGCCCTTCTCGACCCAGCCCGCGTAGTGGTGCCCGGAGCCGTGGTCGCGCCGATGAGCGGGCTGCTTCTCGTCGCCCCGCCCGCGAACGTCGACCATCATCGCCTCGTACTGCCGTCGCGTCATCGGCAGCGTGCTCCGCTCCGCCCCCAGGAAGAGCCCGGCGAGGCATTGGGCCTGCAGCTCGATGCGGCGGCTGGCCTCGGTGCGGGCGGCGACAGAGGCCGTGTCCATGCGGCGGTGCCCATAGGCGAGGATGCCCGCCCGTTCCTGCACGTGGTGGCCGTACTCGTGCGCGATCACCCGCGCGTACACGGCGTAGTGGGAGACGGGCTCGCCGCCGGAGGTCTCCACGATGTGGCGCAGGCCCACGTACATGGTGTTGTTCTCGGGGCAGTAGAAGGCGGCGGCCCCCGGATTGGGGAAACTGCCGCAGGGGCCCCGACCCGGAGTGTTCCAGAAGATGCGCTTGGGGGCGTCGAACGCCAGCTCCGCCTTGTCGAACTGCCGCCCCCACGACCGGTCGAGGCAGCGGCTCAGCGTCTCCATGAACCGCTCCATCGACGAGTCCACCCCGGCCTCGATGCCCGGCAGCCTGCACCCGACGGGTGTCAGCCGGCCGGTCCGGTAGAGCGGATTGTGGGTGGCCGTCTCCCGCTTGACCTCCGGGGCCCTCCCGCCCAGACCCACCGTGACGCCGCCGTTCTCCATGAACGTCGCCAGGCCCAACACCGCGAACACCAGGATCGCGGCGACCACGCCGAGGATCCCGGCCACCGCTCCGCCCAGGCTCCGCCGAGGCCGCGGCCTCCGGGGCGGCAGCCGGTACGGCGAGCGGACGGGGGGTTGGCGGGCCATGGCCGGCATCATCGCATAGGCGACATGTCCAGCGGCCGATCCCGCAGGTCACGGCCCGTTCACCGGCATGGGGACGGTGACCGCCGCCACGTCGGGATCGCCGACACGTCGACCGCACCCGCTACCATGCGCCCCATGTCGGGACGATCGCGGCGGGCCGCCGCCCCCCTGCTCGCCGCCCTGCTCCTCCTCGGCACCGCGACACCCGCGGCCGGCGAAGAGGCGCGGCACCGGGCCTCCGGCCGCGTCCTCAGCGACGACGTCACGCTGACCATCGGCCCGAACGGGGTCGCGCGGGCCAAGGAGACCATCGTCTACGAGTTCGCCGGGGCGCGCTCGTTCGAACGGTCCTTCCTCACCCGCGAACGCGACAGCGACACGCGCGACCGCGTCTACAAGGTCGAGAACGTCCGCGCGTCCAGCCCCGACGGCGGCCCCACGCAGGTCGGCACCGCCACCGACGGGGACCGCACCGTCCTCAAAGTCGCCGCCGCCGCGCCACTGCGGGGACGGCGCACCGTCCTGCTGGAGTACGACGTGCGCGGCACGGTCACCCCGATGGGCATGCGGGAGGAACTGCGCTGGGCGGCGGTCGGCGGCTGGAAGGTGCCCGTCGACTCCGCCAAGGCGACGGTCGGCGGCCCCGCCATGGTCGTCCGCAACATCAACTGCTTCGCCGGACCGCCGCGCAGCGCCATCGGCTGCACCCAGTTCTTCACCAACCACACCCACACGCAGGGCATGTTCTCCCAACAGAACATGCAGCCCGGCGAACACCTCACCGTCGTCGTCGGCTACCCGTCCGGCACCACGCGAGGCGTCCCGCTGTACGAGCAGCGCCGGACGCTGGCCACCGCGTTCTCCGTCAACGCGATCACCATGGGCTCGCTGCTGGCGTTGCTGGCCCTGCTGCTCGGCGGGTTCGGGCTGCTGTACCTGCTGCGCGGCCGGGACGCCCGCGCCGTCGGCAGGCACGCCGCCGAGGGCGACCGGCCCGCCGTCGAGGGTGCCGAGTTCGCCCCGCCGGACGGGGTGCGGCCCGGCCAGATCGGCACCCTCATCGACGAACAGGCCGACGTCATCGACGTCACCGCCACCATCGTGGACCTGGCCGTCCGCGCGTACCTGCTGATCGAGGAGGAGGACCGCGCCGTCACCGGCCGCACCGACTGGACGCTCCGCCGCCTCGACCGCCCGGCCGACGACCTGCTCCCGTACGAGCGGCTGCTGCTGGACGCGCTCTTCGAGAACGGCACGGACGGCGCGCAACGCGCGACCATCAAGCTGTCGGAGCTGGACGGCGCGTTCGCGACCCGCCTCGCCAAGGTCCGCTCGGCCATGTACGACGACGTGGTCGAGCAGGGCTGGTTCGCCCGACGTCCGGACACCGTGCGCAGCCGCTGGACCACGGCGGGCATCGTGCTGGCCGTGCTGGGTGTCGCGGGCACCGTCGGCCTCGCGGTCTTCACCGACCTGGCGCTGGTGGGCCTCGCCGTGATCGTCGGCGGGGCCGCCCTCGCCGTCGGCGGCCAGTACATGCCCGCCAAGACCGCCCGGGGCGCGACCGTCCTCGCCCACACCATCGGCTTCCAGCACCACCTGGCCCAAGGCGAGGCCCCCGAGGGCATCGAGGGCCCGCAGCGCATCGCCCTGTTCTCCCGCTACCTGCCGTACGCGGTGGTGTTCGACCTGGTCGGCAAGTGGGCCGCCACGGTCGAGGACACCGGCGAACAGGCCGAGGGCGCCGACAACCTCTACTGGTACGAGGGCCCGGCCGAGTGGGACCTGTCCAAGTTCGCCGAGTCCATGCGCACCTTCACCCTCGCCACCTCGGGCGCCATCTCCCGCACCCGCCAGTTCAGAAGCTTGTAACCATGTGGGGGGGCGACCCGCGCTTATTTGTGGGGGGGCGACCCCCCACGCCCCCCGCGCCCGGTCTCGAGGTCTTCAGGCGGACGGCCCTCCGCTTGCGCTCCGGGCCGCCCGCCTGAAGGACCGGGCAAAACCCCCGACGGGTTGCTGTTCGGACGTGAGTGGTTGCTGTTCGGACGTGGGTGGTTGCCGTTCGGACTTGGTGGTTGCCGTTCGGACGTGGTGGTTGCCGTTCGGACGTGGTGGTCGCCGTTCGGACTTGGGTGGTTGCCGTTCGGGCCTTTCTCGCATTGACACCCCTTTGTCGGGTAGGGGCCCGGCATGGGAGGTGGGTGACATGGTGACCATGGCCGTACGGCTCGGTGCCGACTACTGGCACATCCTCGGGCCCGTGCTGGTCGCGCTCGCTCTGATCACGTGGGTGGTCCTGACCGTGCGGGCGGCGCGCAGGCGCGTGAAGCACCCCGAGCGCGTGTTGGGCGGTGCCGCGCACCGTGGCGACGTCCAGGGCGGCATCATCCACGGCGACCCGGTGGAGCTCGACCGTTACGAGGAGAAGCAGGACCGGTTCTGAGGGCCGGTCTCAGCCCGGCGTGAGTGCGGCGAGGAGGGTCGGTGCGACGCGGATCGCGCCGACCACCTCGCCGCCGCCGTGCACGGGGGCCTCCGCCAGGTCCGCGAGGCCGTCCACGCCCAGGGCGCGCAGTACCGCCACGGTGACGGGAGTGCGGGCCCGCTTGGCGCCGTCCTCGATCTTGATCGCTCCGGCCCGACCGTCGGCCAGCGCGAACGCGTCGACACCCTCGGCTCCGCACTTGACCAGCAGACCCGGTACGGCGGCCATCAGGAGCCGTTCGTCGCGGCCGGCGCCCGAGGTCCACTCCGGATGGGCCCGCATGGCGTCGGCGACGCGTCGTTCGGGAGTGCCGGGGCCCGCCAGGGCGAGCGCGCGGAAGGCGCGGGCGACGCCCAGCGTCGACACGGCGAACAGCGGCGCTCCGCAGCCGTCCACCCCGACGGCGGCGGGAGACTCCCCGGCCAGGTCAGCGATCGCGGCGCGGACGGCCTGCTGCAACGGATGGTCGGGGGCCCGGTACGACTCCGTGGGCCAGCCGTTGACCACGCAGGTGGCCAGCATCGCCGCGTGCTTGCCCGAGCAGTTCATCCGCAGCCGCGACGGGACGCCGCCCGCCCTCGCCACGTCGAGGGTCACCGGCAGTTCGAGCGGCCACGACTCCGGGCAGCGCAGCGCGTCGGCGGTCAGCCCCACGCCGGCGAGGATCTGCACCACACCCTCGACGTGGAAGTCCTCCCCGGAGTGGCTGCCGGCGGCCACCGCCAGCAGTCGGCCGTCCAGCGTCAGGCCGTGCCGCAGCATCGCGACCGCCTGCAGGGGCTTGTTCGCCGACCGGGGGAAGATCGGCTCCTCCACCGCCCCGAGCCGTACCCGGGGGTCGCCGTCCGCGCCCACCGCGGCGACCACGCCCCGATGCCGCGACTCCACGAAACCGGAGCGGACCACCTCCACGAGGACCGGATTCGCCTCCGCGCCGGTCACGCGTGCGCCCGGACGCCGAGGAAGCCGCGGGCGTCCTCGGCCGTCATCGGGGGGCGCTGGGCGAACCGCGAGAGCGCGGCGGCCCGTTCCACCAGGACCGTGTTGGACGTGACGGGTCTGCCCCTCGCGTAGTTGAGCGTGTCCTCCATGCCGACCCGCAGATGGCCCCCGGCCGACAGGGCGGCGAACATCACCGGCAGGGTCGCCCGACCGACCCCGGTGGCCGACCAGGTGGCCCCGGCGGGCAGCGCCGCCACGGCCGCGACCAGCGTGCGGGCGTCCCCCGGCATCCCTCCGGGCACCCCCATGACCAGGTCGCAGTGCACATGCCCGCCGTAGGGCTCCCCGAACTCGTCCAGCAGCCGGTGCAGCGCGGCCACGTGCCCGAGGTCGAACAGCTCGAACTCGGGCACGATCCGCAGCTCCTGCGTGCGCCGGTAGAGCCGCGCCATGAACGGCCACGGATTCATGAACACGTCATGACCGAAGTTGACCGTCCCGCAGGTGAGCGAGCACGCGTCCGGCTCCGCCTCCAGGACCCGCAGCCGGTCCTCGTACGAGTCGCCGACCGCGCCCCCCGTCGACAACTGCACCACCAGCCCGGTGGCCTCCCGCAGGGCGCGAACGGTCTCCCGCAGCCTCGCCAGATCGAGGGTGGGCTCCCCGTCCGCGTCCCGGATGTGGACGTGGACGACGGCCGCGCCCGCGCCCTCGCAATCCTCGGCCGCCTTCACCAGCTCGTCCAAGGTCACCGGCAACGCCGGAGCGTCGTCCTTGGCGGTCTCGGCACCGGTGGGGGCCACGGTGATCAGCGTCGTTGCCGTCATACCCGCATGATCCGTCGCTTCGGCGTCTTCCCGCAAGGGAGGGCACAATCAGATGCCATGCGTGCAGTCGTACAGCGGGTGAGCAGGGCGGACGTCACGGTGGACGGCACCGTGACCGGGGCGATCGAGGGGCCGGGGCTCCTGGTGCTGGTGGGGGTGACCCACGACGACACCCCGGAGCACGCCCACCGGATGGCGGGCAAGCTCTGGGGCCTGCGGATCCTCGACGGCGAGAGATCGTGCTCCGACGTGGGGGCACCGCTGCTGGTCGTCAGCCAGTTCACGCTGTACGGCGACACCCGCAAGGGCCGCCGGCCGAGCTGGATCAACGCCGCCCCGGGCCCGGTGGCCGAGCCCTTGGTGGACGCCGTGGTCGCCGAGCTCCGCACCCTGGGCGCCCACGTGGAACTCGGCGTCTTCGGGGCCGACATGAAGGTCACCCTGACCAACGACGGCCCGATCACCTTGATCGTGGAGGTCTAGCCCGACCGTTCGGGGTAGAGGACCGGCATGACGATCGTGGTGACCGCTCCGACCGGGCATGTCGGGTCTCGTGTCGTGCGGCTGCTGTTGCAGGCGGGGGTCCGGCCGCGGGTGCTGGTGCGCGACCCGGGCCGGCTGGACGCCGAGACGCGGGCGCGGGTGGACGTGCGCACCGGCGACATGACGGACGCCGCCTACGTCCGCGCGGCCACGGCCGGGGCGCGGTCGGTGTTCTGGCTGGACCCGACGCCGCACTCGGCCGAGGACCCGATCGAGACCTCGGAACGGACCGCCGCCCCGCTCGCCGACGCCGTCAGGGCCGGTGACGTTCGACGGGTGGTGTTCCTGAGCAGCGGGGGAGCCGAAAAGCGGCACGGGGTGGGCCACATCGACGGGCTCGCCCGCATCGAGGAGATGCTCGACACGACCGAGGCCGACGTCCTCCACCTGCGCTGCGGGAACTTCTTCACCAACCTGATGGCCGACCTCGACGGGCTCTCCCAGGGCGTGCTGACCACGGCCGCCGACCCCCGCAGGCCCTCGCCGTGGGTGGACCCCCGCGACATCGGCGACATCGTGGCCGCCCGGCTGCTCAGCGAGGGCTGGCACGGTCGCGTCGTGCAGGCCGTCCACGGGCCCGAGGACCTCACCTGGACGCGGATCGCGGAGATCCTCACCGGGGCCCTCGACCGCCCGATCGAGCTGCGGGTCATCGGTGTGGACGAGCTTCGGGACGCCCTGCGCTCCGCCGGGCTGCCGCCGTCCGCCGTGGAGGGCATCGTCGGGATGACCACCGGCTTCCACGACTACGTTCCGGAGCAGCCCCGCGACCTGCTCACCACGACCCCGACCACTCTGGAAGGCTGGGCGTACGCCCACCTCCGCCCGGCGCTCGACGCACAGCGAAAACGCACTAAATCCTGAAATATCCCGACAGGGCGTCGGAATATCCGGTACTGCTGGTCCCCCAAGGTGCCGTGCCCCCAGGAGCGTCCGATGCCCGACCCCGTCACGCTCACCGCCGTCGCGTTCGCCGGGCTGCCGGTGGTGGCGACGTTCCTCCTCGACCGCGTCGGCTACGTGCTCGACCGTGGGCGCGGTCGGGCCGAGGAGGAGCTGCCCGTCGTTCAGGAACCGTCCGAGCAGGGCCGGGCCGAGCTGGAGGAGCTGCGCGAGCGGCTGGCCGAGGCCGCCGGGCGGACCGACGAGGACCTCCGCGCGGACGCCGAGACGCTGGCCGCCATGGAACGGGCCCGCAGGCTCCTGGAGGAGGTCCACGGCCGCCAGATCGACTTCACCGGCGAGAACAGGCCCGCGACCCGGCACCACATCCGCTCGGTCGTCGAGCTGGAGACCGGCGACGCCGGGTCGGACGCGGCCGGGGTGCGCATCCGCCGGGTGCGCAAGGCGGTGGCGATCGAGTCCCGGGTCACGGCCGGCGAGGTCAAGGGCAGGCTCACCGGCGTCGAGATCGACGACCTCGACTGACCGCGATGACGATCGAGCGGGACCTCGACGTCGACGATCTCTTCTTCGAGACCCTGGTCGAGCGGCACCTCACCGCGCCGGGGTTCGTCCGACGCGACTGGCTGCGGGACCGGGTCCGGGAACGGTCGACGGAGCCGGGCATCCGATTCCTGATCATCGAGGGTGTCGCCGGGACGGGCAAGAGCACCCTGTTGGCCTGGCTGGCCCGCGAACTCGTGGCACCGGCCGGGTCGGAGGCGGCGCTGACCCCGCGCTACTTCATCCGGCGCGACGGCGTCGCCCCGCTGTCGTCCGCCGATGGTCGCGCGTTCCTGTTCCGCGTCGGGCACCAGATCGCGGTCCTGCGTCCGGAGCTGATGGACCCCGGGGTGGACGTCCACAGCACGATGGAGGTGGACCGGCTCGGCGAGGACGCCGAACTGATCGGGGTCGACATCGGCCGGTTGATCGTCTCGGCGTTCCGGCGCACGGCGCTGTGGTCGCGGCAGTCCGTTCCCGAGGTGCGGGGCCGGGTGATCGGCGTCCGCATCGGCGAGGTGGTCGCCGACCTGTCCCGCGCCAATCTCGCCTCCCTGACCGGGCAGGCGCTGGTCGAGCCCGCCGCCCGGCTCGCCCGGCTGACGCCCGACGCGACGATCTGGCTGCTGATCGACGGGATCGACGAGATCGCCCCGGCCACCGGCTGGTCGGAGGGCGAGACGAGCATCCTGGACTGGCTGACCGACTGCCAGGAGTTGCCCGCCAACCTCCGCGTCATCGTCACGACCCGACCGGCGGGCGATCGGTTGGCCGGTTTCCTCCATCGCAAGGGCCCCCAGACGGCGCGGCTGCGCCTCGACACCCACCAGGCGCGGATCGAGGCGGAGCTCACCGAGTACGCCGCGTCCGTCCTCGACGGGGCGGGGCTCGGCGCACGGCCCGGCCTGGCGCGTGCGGTGGCGCGCAGGGCCGACGGCGTGTTCCTGTACGCCGCGCTGTGGGGGCAAGGGCTCGTCCGGGCCCTCGAATCGGGCGATGACAAGGCCGCCGAGTCGTTCCTCGACCAGCAGGTGCTTCCCGAGGGGCTGGACCGGCTCTACGGCCACCTCGTCGGTCAGGCGCGCCGCGTGGCGGTCCGGCGCTATGGCGGCCGGCTCGGGGACGACCGCTGGGCGGCCTACTACCAACCCCTCCTCGCGACCCTCGCCGTCACGTTCGCCCCGCTGTCGCCGGATCGGCTGGCGCTCTACCTGAACGTCCCCGCCGCCGACGTGACCGTGCTCACCCGGGCCTTGGACGACCTGGGGCCGATCCTTCGCTGGGATACGTCACAGGTCCGTTTCTGCCACAACAGCGTCACCGACTTCCTCCTCGGAGCCGAGGAAGGTCAGTATTGGCGGGTGGAACCCGCACCCAACCACCTCGTGGTGGCACGGAGCCTGATCGCCCGGTACGGGCACGACTGGGCGGCCTGCGACGACGCCTACGCCCTGACCTACACGGCCCGGCACCTCGTCTCCGCGTACGAGCAGGGGACGGATGAGGAGCGCGCGACCGCCGTCCCGTTGCTGAGGGCGCTGCTCCACGACGTCGACTACGGCCTGTCCAAGGTGAAGGCCGCCGACGCGGGCTTCGCCGGGCTGGTCGCCGACAATGTGGCGGCCTGGCACATCCTGGACCCGGCCGACCGCGAGGGCCTCGCCCTCAGCCTCGCCAAGGTCGTTCTCATCACCGACGGACACGAGGCGCTGAACGGCACGCTGCGCTACCGCCTCGACGGCGGCGACCTCAACGCCCGCGTCCTGGCCCTTCTCGGCGACGAGGAGGTGCTCCGCCGGCACGCGACGCCCGAGCGCCGCCGGACGCTCGCCTTCACCGCCGCGTACGCCGAGTCGGCACGCATCCGTCGTCTGGGCGGCGTCGCGAACCTCGAACGGGCGGGCGAGATCCTCCGGACGCTGGTCGACCCGGCGTTCTTTCCGGAGGAGGAGCCGGAGAACCTGTCGGGGATCTACTACGAGTTCGGCTATCTGGAGTACCTCCTCGGCGACTTCGACGCCGCCCGCATCTGGCTCGCCCGCAGCGTCGACGTGGCCGAACGCCGTGGCGATCGCACCGGCGTCCACATGACCCTGGCGGTGCTCCGGCGTGCGGAGTTCCACCTGGGCATGCTGGCCCCGACCGAGTACCGCGCCTTCCTGGACGACGCCCTCGGGCACTTCGCCGGCCTGCCGCCCGGCCCCTTGCCGGACCGCTGGACGATGACCCTGAACAGCCATCTGCTCGAACTCGCCCTGGCCACCGACGACGCCGCGCTGGCCGAGGCCCGGCTCGCGATCTTGGAGGACAGCACCTGGCTCCGTGAGTTCGCCCGAACGGACGCCAGGGCCCAGGACGACCTGATCACGACCCTCCGCGCCCGCACCGCCCTGGCCCGCCACGACTGGACGGCCGCCGCCGAACTGTACGACAAGCGCCTCCGCGCCGACCTCGAAGGCTCCCCCGGCCACCGCGAGGAGCTGGCCCGGGACCTCTACGACTACGCCAGGGCCCTCCACGGCGCCGGCCGCACCCCCGACGCCCACCGGGCCCTCACCCTGGCCGCCGACTGCCCGAACGCCACGGGCGCCTGGCTCTGGAAACCCCGCATCCACGCCCTCCTGCGAACCCTCCCCGACACGACGGCCTGACCGCTCACGCCCACCTACGCCTTTCGCCCGGAGGACGAGCAGGTTTCGCGACTGCCGGGCTTCTGGTGGCCCGCGTACTTGCCATTGTCGAGAACGGTCACGGTTTGCCCGCACGACGGACAACTCGTTTGATAAGACACCCGGCACTCACTTTCGGTCGTGGTAGTACAGCCTTCCCTCAGGTGCCGTTCCGCCCTTCCGCGAAGGGCCGAGCCAGTACAGGAAAGCACCGGCTCCGTCGGTGAAGACCACCTTGAAACCGTATCGACCGTCGTACCGCTCGACGGTTCGAATGTCCGGATGCCCGGCCTTCTCCACCAGGCCGACCAGCAGGTCCTCCAACTCCCCCATCGCCAGGGCAGGCCCTGTCGGCGTGGTCGGCGCGGGCTCCAGGCCCGCGGGGTGGTCCGTGAGCTTGTCCGGCCGCTCACCGCCATCCGGCGACGTTCCCACGATCTGAACCCAGAGCCTCGAGCCGTCCCCGTACTCGAACACCAGGCCAAGCGGCTGATCCTCGTACCCGAGCTGGGCGAACGTCTGCACCGAGACCCGGGGGTCGGCGGCCTGTCGCACCAGGTCCACCAGCCATCCTGCGAAATACCTAGTCTTCATGCTCCGACCCTATTCATGATCACCGGGCGTGACGACCGATCCCGCCCACCTGGCCCCGACGCTGCGCGGCCGGCGCACCGGGCTGCCCGTTGTTCGCGTTGTGCCACCGTGGATACGCTGGCAGCCCCCCGGCCGGCCGAACCGTGATCCGGCCTCGGGCCTCGGAGATCCGTGGAGAGAACGCATGAGTGATGTGGGCTTCGGCACCGGCAAAGTGGTCGTGAACCGGGCGATGTCGCTGGACGGCTTCATCGCCGGCCGTGGTCACGCGATGGACTGGATCGCCGAGTACCTGACCGCGGCCGAGGTCCCGGAGGTCATGGCGGCCACGGGCGCGATGCTCATCGGCCGGGGCACGTACGAGGTCGCCAAGCGCATGGCCGACCAGGACACCGCCTACGACGGCGGAGCACAGTTCGTCCTCACGCACAAGCCTCCCGACGAGCCGGACCCCACCGTCACATTCCTCACCTGTGGACTCGAGGAGGCCGTTGCCACGGCACGCAACGCCGCGGGCGGCAAGAACCTGGAGATCCTCGGTGCCGACGTGGCCGCCCAGTGCCTGCAGCGCGGGCTCGTCGACGAGATCCTGGTGTACGTCCTCCCGGTGCTCCTGGGCGACGGCGTCCGCTTCTCGCCCCCGAGCCTCGACAGGATCGACCTGGAACCTTTCAGCAACACCCAGTCGGGGGCCATCACGACGCTCCGCTTCCGCGTGCGGAAGTAGGCGCGGCCCTCCAACGGCCAGTGCGGTGACCACTGACGTTCGCAGAGCTTGACCACGCCGCCTCGGCGCGGGAATGGCCCCGACGCTGTCGTCGGATGCGGATGCGGCGCTGGGCCGCCGGGACGTCGGGAGTCGGCATTACGCCACCGCAGGTAGGTGTGCAGCCTGGGTAAGCCGCTGACCTTTCCGGTCACTCAACCGACGTACCCGAACCGGCCCTGCCACCCGATGGCCTCACTCCCAACAGCGACCTGGTCGCCAACGAGACCGAAGGCCGACAAGCCCCGCCATCACGACGCCGACCGGCGTGTCACCAACCCCGTGAACGTCAGTGGTCACCGCCCTAGCCGCCCCCCGCGTCAGCTTTCGGGGACCTGGCTCGCATGGGCGGCCACGACCCGCCAGCCGTGCGGGTCGTCCCTGATCCAGGTGCGCGTGTAGCGCATCTGGGCTTGGAAGGGTTCGCCGGCGAAGGTGCCGGCGAGTCGGCCGAGGAACCAGGTCACGCCGGTGGTGCCTTCGACGAACACCTGGAGGTCCTCCTCCTCGACGCGGGTCAGCGACTGGGTGCCCGAACGCTGGAGCGCCAGGTCGTCCTGCTTGGTGTAGGTGTTCCCGTCCACTCCGAGGGTGAAGATCAAGCGATCGTCCAGGAGCCGATCGAGGGCATCGGCGTCGCCGGCGAGTTGGGCGGCCTGGAGGCGCCGTTCGGCGGCGCGCAGGTCGTCGACGGGGTCGGTCATGGGAGGGCCTCCATTCAACTGGTGTTGCCTTACCCGGCCGGGGAGGCGGCGGGTCGGTCGAGGGCGAAGCGTTCGGCGAAGGCGGTCATCTCTTCGCGTTGGGTGTTCGGGTCGCTCGTCGTCGGGTTGACCACGAGGCGGGTGACACCCTGGGAGGCGTAGGCGTCGAGGCGGTCGGGGGTCAGCTCGATCGAGGCCCACCGCGTGTACTCCAGTGCGTCCGGGTCGCGGCCGGCCTCGCGGGCGGTGGTGCGGGCCAGGTCCATCTGGGCGGCGCGTTCGCTCGGGACGAGGGCGCCGCCGGGGAAGTAACCGTCGCCGCGTCGGCCGGCGCGGCGGGCGGCGGGGAGGCTCGATCCGCCGATGTGGATGGGCAGGTGGGTGACGCCGTACGGCTTCGGGTACTGGACCAGGTCCTCGAAGGCGAAGAACTCCCCGGAGAAGGTGACACCGTCCTCGCCGCCGCCCCACAGGAGGCGCAGCACGTCGATCGCCTCGTCGGCGCGGCGTCCTCGGCCGGCGAAGTCGACGCCCAGGGCGCGCGCCTCGCCGGGCAGGGAGCCCAGGCCGACGGTCAGCAGCCGCATGCGCCCCTTCGAGAGCACGTCGATCGTCGCCAGACGCTTGGCGAGCACCACCGGGTGGTGGTACGGCAGCAGCAGCACGCCCGTGCCGAGGAGGATCCGGCGGGTGGCGGAGGCGACGAAGGCCAGGGAGTCGAGCGGATCCGCGAACGGCAGGGTCGGCGGGAACGGGAACGAGCCGACGGTCGCGCCCGGGTACAACGCGATGTGCTCCGCCACGTACAGCGACTCGAACCCGCACTCGTCGGCGTGCCGGGCGAACGCCATCAGCCTGTCGGGGTCGACGCCGTGATACCCGGTGTTGTAACCGATCCCGAACTTCATCCCGCCACCTTCGGCCCGCCGAACACGTCGGTCAGGGCAACACGGTGGAGTGCGCCGATCTTCCCCGGAGGGGTCAGGCGTTGAAGCCGTACACCATGCCGACCAGCGTCACCAGGGTCCCGGCGGCGGCCAGGAGGATCATGGCGCGGTCGGCCTGGGCCAGGCGGCCCCGGACCTTCGGGGTGTAGACGACCGTGCCGGTGGCGCGGTCGGCGTCGGGGGCGGCCTTGCGGCGGAACGGGTTGGCCAGGCCGATCGCGCGCCACAGGGCGTCCGTCTTGACCTGCTGATGGGCCGGGGTGCAGGCGAACAGCCGGCCGCGCACCGGCTCTCGGCAGGAGAAGCCCTGTCGGGTCGTCACCCGGCACACGGTGGGGACGACGAGGAACTCGTACACGCACCACAGCAGCAGGGTCAGCAGCGCGACCCGCCAGGAGCCCGCCCACCAGGCGGCGGCCGGCAGCACCGCGAACCCGATCCACCACACCAGCACCGGCTCACGCCCACGCCGCCGCCGTCGCCCCATCGCGCCCTTCCGTGAGAGAGGGGGCCCGTCACCTTCTGGATGACCGCCCGGATTCGCCACCATCGCCGCGACCCCACCTTCTCACTACCGGGGCTTCATCGGATCTTGAATCGTTGTGCCCGTCCCGGTGGGGTTTCACGCGGTTTCAGGGGTGATTCAGGGACGGCGGGCGGGCTGTCGGCGGATCCGGATGTCGGCGTTGGCCCCGGTGTCCGGAGAGACCACGACCTCCTGCGCGGCGGCCACTCCCCCGGCCAGCAGATCGGCGTCGACGGGCACGTTCCGCTTCACCAGCGCGAGGGCGATCGGGCCCAGCTCGTGGTGGCGCGCGGCCGAGCCGAGGAACCCGACCGTACGGCCGTTGGCCTCGACCGGGTCGCCGTGCAGGGGCAGCCGGTCGGCGCTGCCGTCCAGGTGCAGGAACACCAGCCGGCGGGGCGGGCGGCCGAGGTTGTGGACGCGGGCGACGGTCTCCTGGCCCCGGTAGCAGCCCTTCTCGAGGTGGACGGCGGTGTCGATCCACCCGACCTCGTGCGGGATCGTCCGGTGGTCGGTGTCCAGGCCCATCCTCGGCCGGTGCGCGGCGATCCGGAACGCCTCGTACGCCCACAGCCCGGCGGGGCGCCCCTGCTCCGGCAGACCGGGCAGGGCGGAGCGCTCGACGACCCAGGAGGAGCCGGCCACGTCGTCGAACCGGATGCCGCCGGCGGGCTCCAGGCCGCCGCCCGTGACGACGGCGTACGCGTCGGACACGTCGGCGACCTCGACGCGCAGCATGAACCGCATCCGGTCGAGGAACTCCGCCAGCGCGGGCGCGGCCCCCGGCTCGACGTGCGCCCAGACGGCCTCGCCGTCGTCGACCAGGTGCATGTGGTGCTCGACGTGACCTTGGGGGCTGAGCAGAAGGGCCTCGGTGGGCTCGCCGGGCGCGAGCCGGTCGAGGTGCTGGCTCAGCAGGCTGTGCAGCCAGCTCAACCGGTCGGGCCCGGAGATCCGCAGGACGCCTCGGTCGCTGCGGTCGACGAAGCCCTGACCGGCCGCGAGGGCCCGTTGCTCATGGGAGGGCTCCCCGTAATGGGCTGCGACCCCCTCGTCGGGGGAGTCGGCGGCGACGGCACCGGGCAGGCTCAACAACGGGCTCTTCATACCGTCCAGCCTATGCGGCGGTGGGGGCACCGACCCTGAGCGATGCCCCCACCTGTGGGGATCAGTGATTCACGAAGAAGTCGTAGATAACGGGCTCCCCGACGTTCCCTGCGCGGTCCATAGACCGCACCTTCAGCGTGTAAGGGCCGGTTCTCGGGGGCGTGAACGAGAACGAGGCCGTCCCGCCGGGGCGGTCGGCGCCGACGATGACCGTCTTGTTGTCGAGTTCGTACAAGAACTTCACGACATCAGGGTCACCGACGCCGGTGAGGTGGAAGGTGCCGGAAACGCCCGGCGGCCGGCTCCACACGAGTTTCGGAAAGTCCGTGCTGGTCACCGTGGGCAGCGTCGCCGGACGGGTGATGTCCACGGTGAACTGGCACCACGGCGACCAGGGGCCTGGACCCGTCTCGTCGGAGACACGCACGTGCCAGGCGTAGGTCCCGTCGACGAACGCACCGTGGGCCGTCCAAGCCTGGACGGGGTTCCCCGACCACTCGTCGACGTTCTCCTCACCGATCTTCGTTCCGTCGACCCTGATCCACTCGAACGTGGCGCGCAACGGCCCCGGTGCGTCATCGGCGATCTCGGCCCTGAACTGCGGCGCCGACGTGCCGATCCAGGACTGGTCGGCGCCCCGGCCGCAGTGGCCGCTGGTGCCGCCGGCCAGGGTCTTCAAGTCGCTGGGGATGCCCGGCTGTCCGGGACGCACGGGCGGCTGCTCCGGATCGGGCAGTGCCGCCGCCGGCAGTTCGACGGTGAACTCGCACCACGGCGACCAGGGGCCTGACGCCCTCTCGTCGAAGCCCTGCACGCGCCAGGCGTACGAGTATCCGTCGAAGAACGCGTCGGCGGGTGCCACGGTGGACGTCCGTGAGCCGGCGGCCTGCATGGGGCCGGTGTGTCCGCCGAAGCGGGGGCCGGTCAGCGAGCGCCACTCGAAGCGCGCGCCGACCGCTCTGGAGTCGGGGTCGTGGATCTTCGCCGACAATGTCGGGCGGGTCGTACCGATCGTGGGCCTCACCGCGCCCGCGGCGCAGGCACCGCCGGGTGTGCTGATGACGTCGGCGGGTGCTGTCGGCGGTCGCGGGACGGGAGGAGCGGGCGGCGGCTTGAGCGCGACGGTGATCGTCGGCGCGTTCCCCAAGGTGACGAACGCCGCGCGGTCGCCTTCACGCGTCGACAACACACCGAGCGTCAGGAAGGGCCGCCTGACCTTGACGGCCGCGGCGATCAGCGCGCTCACGTCCACCTCGTACCGCCTGCCGTTACAGACGGCGCGCGCCACGGCCAAGCGCTTGCGCCACTTCGGCTGACGGTTCCACGAGGTGCGGCCGTTGAAGTCCGCCGTCTCCCAAATGGCGACCGCCGGAGCGCGGGTTCCGCACCGGTTGGGGTACACCGCCGGTATGCGCAGCTTCGCCCCCGCGGGGCTGCGGCCGGCCAGCCGCCGCAGGTCCATGCGGTAGAACGACCGGTACGTCGTGCGGGCGCGGACGTCCCGCCCGACCGGCGCGGTCCGTGGGCGGTTCACGTTCACTTGGGTCGGCGACTTCCTGGTGACGTACGCCCAGGCTGTCCGCCGAACCACAACGGGGGCCGGTGCCGCAGCGCCCGTGAGACCTTCGACGGTGCGGGGTGGGGACACCAGAGCGGAGAACGCGGAGGCCGAAGCGGGCGGCGGGGACATCAGCTGGGCCGCGACGACCAGGCCGATCAAGGCCGCCAGGCGCGCTCGGGCGCGCCGGGGTGAGGGAGTGGGCATTCCAGCCTTCTTGCCGTGAAGGTGATCAAGTGGCGAGAGGCTAGCGCACCGGGCGATCCGCCGTCAGTGGCAGTTGGAGCAGCGGCCGTAGACCGTGAGGTGGTGGACGTCGGTCTCGAAGCCGAAGTCGCGGGTCAGCGTGTCGACCAGGCCCTCGGCGACCCGGGTGGGGACGTCGGTGACGGTGCCGCACTCCTGGCAGACCAGGTGGACGTGGTCGGCGTCGGCGGCGAGGTGGTAGGTGGGCGGGCCGTGGCCGAGGTGGGTGTGCTTGACCAGGCCCAGCTCCTCCAGCAGCTCCAGCGTGCGGTAGATGGTGGAGATGTTGACCCCGCGCGCGGTGCGCTGCACCTCGGTGCAGATCTCCTCGGGGGTGCCGTGTTCGAGGGAGGTGACGGCCTCCAGCACGAGCTGGCGCTGCGGTGTGACCCGATACCCGCGCGCCCGCAGCTCCTCCTGCCACGTGTCCGCCATGGGGGAAGTCTATGTGGCGCGGACCACCGTGAAATTCATTTGCCTCGTCTCGGGGGGCTCGCATAGCTTCGGATCACGCGCGAAAGGAGGTGGTCCAGAACATGATTCATTCTGGGACTCGCGAGGTGACTGTCCGCTAGTCGCCGTCCCGCCTCGGCTCCGTCGCCCTGCGGCGGAGACTCACCAGTCGTGACGCGACTGGCGAATCGCAGGCATTCACCCGATCCCCGGTGCCGATGGATCAGTCCTGTCCATCACCCGCCCCATGGCGGGAAGGCCCGGGGATCGTCCCATGTCCGGGGGCTAGACGTCTCTGCGGTGGACGACGATCACGGTGACGGCCACGGCGGCCAGCGCCCAGGCGCCGAAGACCACCCACGCCTCGGTGATCGTCACCGGGTACCTGCCCCCCAAGCTGCGGATCGGCCCGTCGGGCGGGGGGACGTGGCCGGTGTTCTCGACCAGGGCCTCCCACGCGCTGAGCGGCATGGCGTTCCCGATCTCCTTGACCCACCGGTACGTCTCGCCCTCGAACAGCCTCGGCAGCAGGCCCAGCACCACGACGACGGCGACGACGGTCCCGGCGGCATGGCGGATCACCGCGCCGAGGGCCATCCCGACCAGGGCGCACACCGGGGCGAGCAGCGCGGACGCGGCGACGGCCCGGAACGCGCCGGGCGCGGTGATCGACAGGCCGATGTGCTCCCGGTGGTAGACCGCCTGCGTCAGGCCGAACGAGGACGCCGCGACCACCGTGCCGAACGCCAGCATCACCGCCGACACCACGGCGACCTTGGCCGCGACGACCTGACGGCGGGCGGGAACGGCCGCGAAGGTCGTGCGGATCAACCCGCTCGCGTACTCGCCGAAGACCGCGATGGCCCCCACGCTGCCGGTGATGATCATGAAGATCAGGAAGGCGTCCGGGACGAACGCGCCGTGCATCGGGTCGATCGCCTGGGCCTGTGACGCCGGGTCGCCGCTGCGCCTGATCAGGTCCACGTTGGAGCGGGCGGAGTTCACGCAGATCCCGACGGTGACCAGCGTCCCGGTCACCAGGACCCCGTACGTGGAGCGCAGCGACCACAGCTTCGTCCACTCGGCGGCCAGCAGATGACGGAACCCGGCGCGGGGTGCGGACACGGTCATCGGGACTCCCCCGTGCGGTACTCGGCGTGGTCGGCGGTGAGCTCCATGAACGCCTGTTCCAGCGTGGAGGTCTCCGTGGTCAGCTCGTGCAGAAGCACACGGTGCTCGAAGGCGAGCTCGCTGACGCGGGCCGCGCTGAGCCCGGTGACGGCGCACGACCCGTCCTCCCGCCGTTCCACCGACGCGCCCTCGGCGGACAGGACGGCGGTCAGCGCGGCCGGGTCGGCCGCGCGGACGGTGACGCTCTGCCGGGCGCCCCGGGCGGCGAACTCCGTCAGGGACTCGGCGGCGATCAGCTCGCCCCGGCCGATCACGACGAGGTGGTCGGCGGTGTGCTCCATCTCGGTCATCATGTGGCTGGACACGAACACCGTGCGGCCCTCGGCGGCCAGTTGGTGGAACAGCCCGCGCACCCACAGCACGCCCTCGGGGTCCAGCCCGTTCAGCGGCTCGTCGAACAGCAGCACCGGCGGGTCCCCGAGCAGCGCGGCGGCGATGCCGAGCCGTTGTTTCATGCCGAGCGAGAAACCGCCGATGCGGCGACGCGCCGCACTGGTCAGGCCCACCTCGTCGAGGACCTCGCCGACCCGGCGGCGCGGAATGGCGTTGCTGCGGGCCAGCGCGGTCAGGTGGGCCCGAGCGCTGCGTCCGCCGTGGACGTCGTGGGCGTCGAGCAGCGCGCCGACGTGGCGCAGGCCGCGCGGCAGGTCCCGGAAGGGGCGTCCGTCGACGGTGACGGTCCCGCCGGTGGGGGCGTTCAGGCCGAGGATCATGCGGAGCGTGGTGCTCTTCCCCGCGCCGTTGGGGCCGAGGAACCCGGTGACGACGCCGGGGCGGACGCTGAAGCTCAGCGCGTTGACGGCGGTGGTGCGGCCGTACCGTTTGGTCAGTTCATGGGCTTCGATCACCCGGCCCACGGTGGCGGAACGGGGGCCGCCCGCACATCGGACCGTCGTCCACACCCGGGTCGACCGGAGGTGTACACCCCCGGGCCGATGCCGGGACGCGGCGGGGCGTTTACGATCGCGGCATGGACGCCACGCCCCCGCTTCCGCTGGTCAAGCGCCTGCCGCCCGGGGTCTGGACGGCCCTGGCCTGGTTCGGGTCCCTGACGTACTCGATCCTGGTGAACCTCACGTGGCCGGGCGAGGTGGAGGGCTTCCGGCCCTACCGGATCGGCGACGTCATCCACCCCTCGCACTGGTCGTTCCTGGTGACGGCGACCGCCTCGGCGGTGGCGGGCAGCGTCCTGATGCGGCGGCGGCCACTGCCGGCGCTGGGGCTGCTGCTGGCCGCCTCGGTGTTCGCGGCGATGGCGTTGACCTCGACGGAGATCGCGTTCCCGCACTTCCTGGCGGCCGAGGTCGCCCTGTGCCAGATCGCCGCCACCGCGTCACGGCGCACCTCGGTCGCCGCCGCCGCGATGGCGCTCGGCACGTTGGCGGCCTACGCGGCCGTACGGCTGCTGCTGGGCTTCTACATCGGCACCTCGACGGGCCTGGCCGTCGGTCTGACGGCGGTCATCGCCTGGCTGGTCGGCAACTCGCTGCGGCAGAGCCGGGACCACGCCCGGACGCTCCAGTCCCAGGCGATCACGGCCGAACGGCTGCGGATCGCCCGCGAGCTGCACGACATGGTGGCGCACAGCATCGGGATCATCGCCATCCAGGCGGGCGCGGCCAAGATGGTCATCGACACCAGGCCGGCCGAGGCGCGTGAGGCGCTCGGCGTCATCGAGAACGCCGGACGGGAGACGCTGTCGGGGCTGCGGCGGATGCTGGGGGCGCTGCGCCGGGCGGAGGACACACCGGTGCCGACCGCGCCCGCGCCCGGCCTGGCCGACGTCGAACGGCTGGCCGAGACGACGACGGCCGCCGGGGTCCGCGTGGACGTCCGGTGGCGCGGGCCCCGGAGTCCGCTGCCCCCCGAGATCGACCTGTCCGCGTTCCGGATCATCCAGGAGGCGGTCACCAACGTGGTGCGCCATGCCGACACACCCCGATGCCGGGTGTCGATCGAGCATCGGGACGAGGAGTTGGCCATCGAGGTCGTCGACGCGGGACGCGGCGGTCGCACCACGTCGGGCGGCGGTTACGGGATCACCGGGATGCGGGAGCGCGTCGGCCTGCTGCACGGCGAGTTCTCCGCCGGTCCCCACCCCGAGGGCGGCTTCCGCGTCGCCGCCCGCCTGCCGGTTCCGGCGGTGCCCCGATGACGGCGCGGGGCGGGGTGCCGCACGGCGACGTCACCGCCTGCCCACGGCCCCACGGCGGGTCCCCGACCGCCGCCACCCGACCGCTCGTCCCGGCGGGGGGGCCATGACGGCGCGGGTCGTGCTCGTCGACGATCAGCCGCTGGTCCGTGCGGGGTTGGGCATGGTGATCGCCGACGTTCCCGACCTGGAGGTCGTCGGGGAGGCCGGCGACGGCGCGGAGGCGGTGCGGCTGGTCCGGGAGCTGGTGCCGGACGTGGTGGTGATGGACGTCCGGATGCCCGGGATGGACGGCATCGAGGCCACCCGGATCATCACCGAGGGCTCCGAGGCCGCCCGGGTGATCGTGCTGACCACGTTCGACGACGACGAGTACGTGTACGGGGCGCTGCGCGCGGGGGCCTCGGGCTTCCTGGTCAAGGACATGGCGGTGCCGGAGATCCTCGCGGCGATCCGGGTGGTCGCGGCGGGGGACGCGCTGATCGCGCCGGGGGTGACGCGGCGGCTGATCGCGGAGTTCGCCCGGCGGCCCGCGCCGGTGGTCGCCCCGCCGCACCGGCCGGCCACCGGGATCACCGACCGGGAGCGCGAGGTGCTGACGCTGGTCGGCGGCGGGCTGTCCAACACGGAGATCGCCGGCCGGCTCATGATCAGCGTGGCCACCGTCAAGGCGTACGTGACCCGCCTGCTGGCCAAGCTGGACGCCCGCGACCGGGTCCATCTGGTGATCATCGCCTATGAGCTGGGGCTGGTGTCGCCCCCGCCCAGGTGAGGCGGGCCTTCGGCATGGAACGGGGTCGTTCGGGCACCGTTGCGCCATGATCGCGGACTGGATAGCGGACGTCATCGA
Organism: Thermomonospora umbrina; assembly: GCF_003386555.1. Taxonomy (GTDB): domain Bacteria; phylum Actinomycetota; class Actinomycetes; order Streptosporangiales; family Streptosporangiaceae; genus Thermomonospora; species Thermomonospora umbrina. Next base: position 2,199,311 of record NZ_QTTT01000001.1, read on the forward strand.
CGCGATGGGGGCGGTGGGTGTGGGCCTGCTGACCGCGCTGGAGAACCTGTTCCCGCCGGTGCCCAGCGAGGTCGTCCTGCCGCTGGCCGGGTTCACCGCGAGCGAGGGCCGGGTGAACGTGGTGGCGGTGACGGTGGCGGCCACGGTCGGTTCACTCGTGGGGGCGCTGGCGCTGTACGGGCTGGGGGCCTGGCTGGGGCATGAGCGGGCCTGCAGGCTCGCCGACCGGCTGCCGCTGGTCGACGTCTCCGAACTGGACCGGGCGACCTCGTGGTTCGCCCGGCACGGGGGCAAGGCGGTGCTGTTCGGGCGGCTCGTGCCGGTCGTGCGGAGCCTGGTGTCGGTCCCGGCGGGGATCGAACGGATGCCGTTGGCGCGGTTCTGCCTCTACACGACGCTCGGCAGCGCGTTCTGGAACACCCTGTTCGTGGGGGCCGGTTTCGTGCTGGGCGAGAAGTGGCGGCGGGCCGAGCAGTTCGCGAACTGGGCGACGTGGGCGGTCATCGCCGTCGCGGCGCTGTGGGCCGTGAGGTTCGCCGTCGGCCGGATGCGGCGGCACACGGAGGCGAGGGAGGGTCGGTGAACGACATCGTGCTCAGGGGGGCGCGGGTGAACAACCTCCGCGACGTCTCGGTGCGGATCCCCAAGCAACGGCTGACCGTGTTCACCGGGGTGTCCGGGTCGGGCAAGTCCTCGCTGGTCTTCGGCACCATCGCGGCCGAGTCGCAGCACCAGCTCAACCAGATGTTCCCCGCGTTCGTCCGGCACCGGCTGGCCAGGCGCGAGCGGCCGGACGCCGACGCCGTCGAGAACCTGTCGACCGCCGTCGTGGTCGATCAACGGCCCGTCGGCGGCAACTCCCGCTCCACCGTGGGCACCATGACCGAGATCCACCCCCTGCTGCGGGTGCTGTTCTCCCGCTGCGGGACGCCCGGCGCCGGACCGTCCACCGCGTACTCGTTCAACGACCCCCAGGGCATGTGCCCCGAGTGCGACGGGTTGGGGCATGTGGCGCGGGTGGACGTCGGCAGGCTGCTGGACGAGGACCGGACGCTCAACGAGGGCGCCATCCGCTTCCCGCCGTACAAGGTCGGCACCGCCGCGTGGCAGCTCTACGCCGAGTCGGGGCTGTTCGACCCCGACAAGCCGCTGCGCGACTTCACCGAACGGGAACGCGAGCTGCTGTTGCACGGCGGCGGGTTCCGGGTGAAGCGCGCCAGCCGCCGGGGCGTGTACCAGAACGAGTACGAGGGCGTCGTCCGCGCCATCGACCGGCGCTACCTCAAGCGCCGACCCGGCAAGGGGCGCCTCGACGACGCGCTGGAGGAGATCGCCGTGCGCGGCGTGTGCCCCGCCTGCCGAGGGGCCCGGCTGAACGCCGCCGCACTGGCGTCCACGATCGACGGCCGGAACATCGCCGACCTCACCGCCATGGAGATCACCGACCTGATCGCCGCGTTGGAACGGATCGACGATCCGATCGCCGCGCCCATGACGTCCGCCGCGCTGGCCGCGTTGCGCCGCATCGAGGCGGTCGGGCTCGGCTACCTCAGCCTGGACCGCGCGACGTCGACCCTGTCGGGCGGCGAGGGGCAGCGGCTCAAGACCGTGCGCCATCTCGGGTCCAGCCTCACCGACCTGACGTTCATCTTCGACGAGCCCAGCGTCGGCCTGCACCCCCGTGACGTGCACCGGCTCGGCGACCTGCTGCTGGAGCTGCGGGACAAGGGCAACACGGTGCTGGTGGTGGAGCACCACCGCGACATCATCGCCCTCGCCGACCACGTGATCGACATGGGCCCGGGCGCCGGGGCGCGCGGCGGGCACCTGGTGTTCGAGGGGCCGGTGACCGCGCTGCGGGAGTCCGACACCCTCACCGGCCGGATGCTGCGCCGTCCGCTCCGGCTCAAGGACGTTCCGCGCCGACCCACCGGGGCGCTCACCATCGCCGACGCCGGCCGGCACAATCTGCGCGACATCACCGTCGACCTCCCCACGGGGGTGCTCACCGCCGTCACCGGGGTGGCCGGGTCGGGCAAGAGCACGCTCGTGTCGCGGGTCCTCCCGGAGCAGCACCCGGACACGGTGCTCATCGACCAGTCGGCGATCGGCGTCTCGACGCGTTCGACACCGGCCACGTACCTGGACGTCATGGACCCGGTCCGGCGGCTCTTCGCCGCCGCGCACGGGGTCGACGCCGGGCTGTTCAGCTTCAACTCGGCGGGGGCGTGCCCCGCCTGCCAGGGCCGGGGCGAGATCCAGACCGACCTGGCGTACCTGGAGCCCGTCACGACCACCTGCGAGGTGTGCGGCGGGCACCGGTACCGGCCCGAGGCGCTGCAGTACACGCTCCACGGCCTCACCATCGCGGACGTGCTGGAGATGACGGCGGCCGAGGCGCTGGCCGTGTTCGAGGAGGCCCCGGTGGCGGACGGCCTCACCGCGTTGCGCGAGGTGGGTCTGGACCACCTCACCCTCGGCCGTTCGCTCAGCACCTTGTCCGGCGGGGAACGGCAGCGGCTCAAGCTCGCCGAACGCCTGCGGAAGCGGGAGACCGGCGGCGTCTACGTCTTCGACGAGCCCACCACGGGGCTGCACATGGCCGATGTGGAGGGCCTGCTGGCGCTGCTGGACCGGCTGGTCGACCGGGGCCACACCGTGATCGTGATCGAGCACGACCTCGACGTGGTCGCCCGCGCCGACCACGTGATCGATCTGGGCCCGGAGGCGGGCTCGGGCGGCGGGCGGGTGATCTTCGAGGGCCCGCCGACGGCGCTGGTGGACGCCGCCGGCTCGCACACCGCCGCGCACCTGCGCCGCGAGCTGACCGCCGATGCCGCCGCCGATGCGGAACGGGCGGCTAGCCGACCCGCTTGAGCTGCGCCGACAGGTGCGACGTGAGCGGCTGCCCCATCGCCGCCATGTCGTACGCCCAACCGAGGTCCTCGCCGATCAGCCCGTACATCCGGTGCCCGGCGGTGACCTCCTTGGCGCTCCCGGTGCGGGCCACCACGTCGGTGCGCAGCTCGACCCGGCTGAACGCCACGGTGCCGACGTAGATCTCGATGATCCCGGTCGGATGCGCGAGGGTCACCTCGACCTCGTGGTCCGGCCGGGGCCGCCAATAGCCGGTCTCGACCGCCAACGGCCGCCCCAGCCCGCCCTCCTCGTCCAGCAGCCAGGTGCGGCTGGAGTAGATCAGGTACGGCTTGCCGACGTGGGTGAAGGAGATCTCCTGGCCGAAGCGAAAGCTCTCGATGGTGGGATAGCCGCCGACTCCGGCGCCCTCCCACGTGCCCAGCAGGAATTCCAGCGGCGTCAGATCGGGGTGCAGCTCGGGCTCCATGAGAAGGCAGGGTAGTGCAGGCCGACACCCGTTCAGCGAACGCGGGACAAGGCGACGACCAGCAGGACCGCCAGCACCGCCACCACGCCGAGGACCGCCACCAGGATTCCGGCGCTCACCATGCCCATGCCGGGGAGCGTAGCGGGTGGGGCGGCCGATCTCACAGTACGCGACCGCCCGAACGCGCGCTAATGTGCAAATCATGGGCAGAGCGCTGGTGATCAAGGCCACGGCGGGTGCCGACGGCATGGAGCGGTGCAACCAGGCGTTCACCGTGGCGGCGGCGGGTGTCGCCGCCGGAGTGCGGGTCTCGCTCTGGCTGACCGGCGAGGCGACCTGGTACGGGCTGCCCGGCCGGGCGGCGGAGTTCCGCCTCCCGCACGCCACGCCCCTGGAGGACCTGCTCGACGTGGTGCTGGCCGGCGGGACGGTGACGCTCTGCACCCAGTGCGCCGCCCGGCGGGAGATCGGTCCGGACGACGTGATCCCCGGCGTGCGCATCGCGGGGGCCCCCACCTTCGTGGAAGAGGCCACCGCCGAGGGGGTCCAGGCCCTCGTCTACTGACCACCCTCTTGTTCGGTGACCTGGGCCACCCCCCGCGCACGGCGGGTTGAGCGGCCCTAGATCGGAGATATAGCGCCTCATGCGGCGTACGGAGTGCTCATCGTGATCGATATTCCCGGTTGGTTCTGGACCTCGACGATCGTGTTCATCGTCGCGCTCTTCGTGTTCGACCTGCTGGTCGCGGTGCGCCGGCCGCACGCCGTGCACCTGCGCGAGGCGACGTTCTGGTCGGTGTTCTACATCGCGATCGCGCTGGGGTTCGGCGGTGTGCTGTGGGCCGTGTCCGGCGGCACGGCCGGCACCGAGTACTTCGCCGGCTGGGTGGTGGAGAAGAGCCTGTCGGTCGACAACCTGTTCGTCTTCGTGATCATCTTCGCCCGGTTCAGCGTGCCGCAGGAGTACCAGCAGAAGGTGCTGCTGTTCGGGATCGCGGCGGCGCTGGTGCTGCGCACCATCTTCATCCTGGCGGGCTCGGCCGCGATCAACCTGTTCTCGTGGACGTTCCTGATCTTCGGGCTGATCCTGCTGTGGACGGCGGTCCAGCTCATCCGGCATCGCAACGAGGAGCCGGACGTCGACGACAACTTTTTGGTCCGCAAGGCCCGCACGGTGCTGCCGATGACCACCGACCTGCACGACGGGAAGCTGCTGACCCACGAGAACGGCCGCCGGGTGGTGACCCCGCTGCTGCTGGTGTTCATCGCCATCGGCACCACCGACATCCTGTTCGCGCTCGACTCGATCCCGGCCGTGTTCGGGGTGACCAGCGAGCCGTTCATCGTCTTCACCGCGAACGCGTTCGCGCTGTTGGGGCTGCGGGCGCTGTTCTTCCTGGTGGAGGGACTGCTGGAACGGCTGGTCTACCTGTCGATCGGGCTGTCGCTGATCCTGGCCTTCATCGGGGTCAAGCTGATCCTGCACTTCGCGCACGAGGACGTCTCCACGTCCGTGCCGGAGATCCCGACGCCGCTGTCGCTGGCGGTGATCCTGGGCATCCTGGTGATCGTCTCCGTCGCCAGCCTGATCCGCGTCCGGTCCCACCCGGAGGAGAGGGCCCACGCCGTCACCATCACCTCGCACCGGGAGGACGACCGGAGCACCCCGGAAACCGCCGAACGGCACGGCGGAGGCCCCGGACAGACCTAGGACGCGGGTCGCCCGAGGTCGGTGTCACGGACGCAGAGGGCGGCCTGCACCCGGTTGCCCACGTCCAGCGCGGCCAGGATGCGGCTGACGTGCGCCTTGACGGTGCTCTCCCGCATCCCCAGGGTCGCGGCGATCTCGGCGTTGGTGTCGCCGACCGCCAACCGGCGCAACACGTCGCGCTCCCGTGGGGTGAGGCGGTCGATGCGCGCGCGGACGGCGGCCGCCTGCGGGCGGGCGGTGCGGTGGAAGCGGTCGATCAGTCGACGGGCGGCGGCCGGGTGGAGCATGGCCTGCCCCTCGGCCACCACGCGGACCGCCCGGATGATCTCGGCCGGATCGGTGTCCTTCAGGAGGAAGCCGGCGGCGCCGGCCTCGATGGCGCGGTACACGTACTCGTCCAGATCGAACGTCGTCAGGGCGATCACCTGAACGGGCCTGGGGAGGGCGCGCAGCCGGGCGGTGGCGGCGATGCCGTCCATCCTGGGCATCCGCACGTCCATCAGCGCGACGTCGATGTGGTGCCGGGTGGCCGCCTCGACCGCCTCGATCCCGTCGGCGGCCTGGGCGACGACGGTGATGTCCGGTTCGTCCAGCAGATCGGTCAGGCCGAGCCGGACCAGGGCGTCATCATCGACGATCAACGTGCGGATCATGGGCTGGGGTCCCGTTGCCGATAGTGGTGTCACCGCCGTGGGGAAGGCGGGCGGTGAGGCGCCAGCCCCCGGTGTCGTCCCGACCGTACTCGATCGTGCCGTGCAGTGCGCGAACCCGTTCGGTCAAGCCGATCAGCCCGTAGCCCCCGCCGGACTCGGCCCCGGCGGGGGCGAGCGGGGGGTCGTTCTCGATGCTCACCGTGGTCATCGACGGGTCGTACCGCACGGCCATCCGCGCCGCGGCCGGGTGGGCGTGCTTGCGGACGTTGGTGAGCCCCTCCCGGACCAGTCGATGGACGGCGAGGTGGTGGCTGGCCGGCGCGAGGTCCGGGTCGCCGTCGATGACGGCGTCGATGACCTGTCCGGCGGTGCGCGCCTCCTCCAGGAGTGCGGGCAGCTCCCCCGCGCCGGGCGGTGCGACGGCGGCGTCCTCCCGGGTCGGGTTGCGGAGCGCGCCGAGCAGTTCGCGCAGGTCGTCGAGCGCACGGGTCGAGGTGCTGCGCAGCAGGGCGATCCGGTCGGCGACCTGCGGAGGCAGTGTCGCCGCGCGGCGTTGCAGGGCGCCGGTGTGCAACGCCAGCACGCTGAGCCGGTGCCCCAGAACGTCGTGCATCTCCGCGGCGATCCGGGCCCGTTCCGCCATGCGGGCGTGCTCGGCACGCAGCTCCCGTTCGGTGCTCAGGCGAGCGATCTGCTCCGTCATGGCGACGACCAGCCGCCGACGACTGCCGGCCCACATGCCCAACGCCAGCGGGAGCACCAAAAGGAGGACCGGACCGGGGTCGCGGGGGGCCCACAGGCTGTACGCGGGGTCCACGAACAGGTTCCCGACCACCACGACGACCGCGGCGGTCGCACAGACCGCCACCCGATTCGCCGATGCCAGGTGGAAGAGCACGACGACCAGCGGTAGCGCGGCGCCGAGAGCTGCGGCCGCCACCACCGCGGCCACCGTGACCGCGAGCGGCCACCGATGCCGGCCCACGAGCGCCAGGCTGGCCGCGACCGCGAGCACCACGGCGGGCACGACCAGCGGGCCGCCCCGGGCCTCGGTCTCCTGCACCGACATGACGCCCACCACCAGGGTCAGCAGCAGATCGTCCCACGAAAGCCACTTCTGTTCCCGGGAGGCGCGCATGCGGCCGATCCTAGGGAGCCTCGGGCCGCGGCACCGTCGACGGATGTCGGCCGGCACCCGCTACTTTCGTCGGGGCCTCGCGTCGTCGAACGGCCGATGGTCCGCCTTCCGCCGGCTCCTAGCGTCAGGGCCATGAACTCGCGAAACGCATCTCGGCGCCCTCCACGTCGGTGGACCCTTTCCACGGCCGCGGCCGCGGCGGCGGTGACCGTGACCACGGCCCTTGTGGCGACATCCGTCTCCGGCACCGCGACGGCTGAAAGCCCCTCCACGGATCGAACGTTCCCCGGCCTGAAGCCGACCGTCGTGCTCGTCCACGGCGCGTTCACCGATGCGAGCAGTTGGCACGGTGTGATCGGGCATTTGCAACGCCACGGCTACCCGGTCGTCGCCCCGGCCAATCCACTGCGGGATCTGGCGGCCGACTCCGCCTACATCGCGGGCGTGGTGCGCGGCATCAAGGGGCCGGTGATCCTCGCCGGTCACTCCTACGGCGGCGCGGTCATCACCAACGCCGCCCGCAGCGCGACCAACGTCAAGGGGCTGGTCTACGTGGCCGGCTTCGCCCCCGACGAGGGCGAGAGTGCCGGCAGCATCGACGCGCGCTATCCGAAGACGCCGCTCAAGGACAGCATCACGCCGCTGCCCCACGAGGACGGCACGGTGGACCTGTCCATCGCACCGGAGAAGTTCCCCGGCGTCTTCGCCCCTCACGTCCCGAGGTCCAAGGCCGCCCAGATGGCCGCCGCCCAGCGTCCGATAGCCGTGGCCGCCATCGGGGGCCGCTCCGGCCGACCGGCCTGGCGGTCGCTGCCCAGTTGGTTCCTCATCCCCAGCGACGACCGCGCCCTCCACCCCGATGCTCAGGCCGACATGGCCGAGCGGGCGCACGCCAGGAAGACCGTGTGGATCGAGGGCGGCCACGCGGTGACGGTCAGCCGCCCGAGCGCGGTGGCCGAACTCCTCCGCGTCGCGGCCCGGGACACCCGCGACCGCTGACGCGGATCAGGTCAGGACGGAGCGGAGGCGTTCCTCGCGGAGCCTGCCGGCCCAGGAGTCGTCCAGGGGCGGCAGGTCGTCGCGCTTGAGGGCCCAGCGCAGCAGCAGGTCGGCGAGGCCCGGGTTGCGGACCAGGGCCGGGCCGTGCATGTAGGTGCCGATCACGTGGTCCTGGTAGGCGCCCTCGTAGCCGTTCCCGTTGCCGATGCCGACGACGGTCTTGGCCAGCGGCTTGACACCGGGGCCGAGCCGGGTGACGCCCTGGTGGTTCTCGAAGCCGGTGATGCGGGGGACGTCGAGGGAGGGGTCGACATCGCCGACGATCTCCCCGACCGCCCGCCGCTCGCCCCGGCCGCTGCTGTAGTCCAGCAGACCGAGGCCCTCCACCAACTGGCCCTCCTCGCCGCCGAACTCGGTGCCCAGCAGTTGGTAGCCCGCGCACACGGCGAAGATCACCGCGCCGTAGTCGCGGGCGCGGTGCAGGGCGCCGTCGCCGGCGAGCCGGCGGGCGGCCAGGATCTGCGGCCGGTCCTCGCCGCCGCCGAGCAGGTAGATGTCGCCGTCGACCGGCACCGTCTGGTCGGAGCGGACGTGCACGGTGCGGGTGCTGATCCCGCGCAGCCCGGCCCGACGCTCCAGCACGATCGTGTTGCCCTGGTCGCCGTAGGTGCTGAGCAGGTCGGGGTAGATCCAGACGATCTTGATGCTGTCGTTAGACGACACGGCCGTACCTCGTTCGGATGTCCTGGAAGGCGGTGTAGTTGGCGATGATGTCCAGATGCCCGGGCGGCACCGCCATGACCGCCTTGTCGATGTCGTCGACCACGGTGAACTCCAGGTCGGCGGCCTCGAGCCGGGCGGCCAGGTCGAGCCGCCGCTCCCCGGTCGCCCAGACCGGACGGCCCTTCAGGATGCGGTAATCCACGTCCCACAGCCAGGAGGTGTCGCGGCCGTCGGGGCCCTGCGCGTTGATCGACAGCGCCACCGGGCCGGGCGCGGGCTGGAGCACGTCGAACGCCTCCAGCCAGCCGGCCGGGTTCTTCGACAGCAGCAGGCGCATCCGGCGGCCCTCGTGCTCGACCGTGGTGTAGCGGCCGGCGACCGAGGTGACCTGACCCAGCAGCGGGAGCGCGGTCTCGGGCTCGACACCGAACAGTGACACCACGGCCAGGGCGATCACCGCGTTGGACCGGTTGGCCCGGCCCGGCAGTTGCAGGCCCGACAGCTCGAAGGTGCGGCCCCCGGGGGCCGTCACCCGCTCGCCGTGCAGGATCCAGTCGGGCTTGGGCCGGGTGAACGAGCACTCCCGGCAGCCCCACGCCGCGCCCTCGCGGTCGAGCGGCCCGCCGCACTCGGGGCAGGACCAGGAGTCCTCCCGCCAGTGCTGCCCGGCGGACACCCAGGTCACGTTCTTGGCGGTGGCGGCGCCCCACGTCACCAGCGGGTCGTCGCAGTTGGCGATCACGTGGCTGTCCGGAGCGGCCTCCAGCGCCTTGCGCCACTTGCCGGCCAGCAGCCAGATCTCCGCGGCACGGTCCATCTGGTCACGGCTGAGGTTCATCAGGGCGACCACGTTGGCCCCGGTCTCCCGCAGCACCATCGGCACGTACTTCTCGTCGCACTCCAGCACCCCGTATCGGGCGTCGGGCGCGGACGCCAGCGCCGACACGTGCCCGGTCGGCATGTTGGCGCCGAACGCGTTGGTGGCGACCTCGCCCAGCGGGGTCATCGCCGAGGTGATCAGCCGGGTGGTGGTGGTCTTGCCGTTGGTGGCGCTGACCAGCACGAGCTTGCGATCCCGGGCCAGCTTCGTGAGCAGCTCGGGATCGAGCTTCAGCCCGATCTTGCCTCCGATCACCGAGCCGTCGCCGCGGCCGGCCAGCCGCGACATCCTCGCGGCGGTGCGGCCGAGCGCGACGGCCATCTGCGCGCGCAGCGGAAGATCGCTCATGGACTCCTGCACTTCCGAATCTCACCAGGAACGTAGACGCGGCCGGCGGACATGGGGCGTCACGCCGAGCCTAGTCCCTTCCCACACTTCTTGGGCTTTCATCCCACTGCGGCCACCGCAGCGGATGCGATCCAGATCACACCTTGGGGTGCGGTGACCTGGTTGTGCCGTCCTGAACCGGCATGACCGACCGGAGCGTGACGGCCCTCGCACCGCCCGATCCCCCACACGGAACGGCCTCGGCCGGTACGTTGTCGGAAAACTGGCGACAAAACGAGGTCCGAGTAGCGATGCAGTGCCCGAGGTGCGGCGAGCAGACGTCCTTGGCGCCGGGGGCGTGCGCGCGTTGCGGCGCACCGGTCGGCGGATGGACGGGTCCGGGCCCGGAGGGACAGGCCCCGCGATGGGAGGGGCCCGGCGACCCGCCGCCGTACTCCTCGTCGCTGGAGCTGACGATGATGGACCCGCTCGGCGGGTCGCCGACCGGCCCCGCGTCCCCCCTGCCCCCGGCCCCGCCCGCGCCGTGGTCGGCCGACGAGACGCGGATCGAGCCGCTGGGCGGCTCGTCCTTCCTGAGCGCCCCGGTCGAGTCCCCCGCGCCGCCCGCCGCCGACCCCGAGGCCACCCAGGCGTGGTCGATCGTGTCGGACGACGACGAGGACGACGCACCACCGCCGACGCCCGCCGCGACCGGCCCGGTCGGGTCGGTCGGGTCGGTCGGGTCGGTCGGGTCGGTCGGGTCGGTCGGGTCGGTCGGGTCGGTCGGGTCGGTCGGGTCGGTCGGGTCGGTCGGGTCGGTCGGGTCGGTCGGGTCGGTCGGGTCGGTCGGGTCGCCGGCGACGCCGGCGTGGGCCGCCGAGGCGGAGCCGCCGCCGGGCGAGTCCATCGTGCCGGACTCCTGGTTCGCCGCGCCGCGCCCACCGGCGGCCGACGACGCCGAGCTCACCCTGTTCGTCCCGCCCGAGAACCAGGGCGGCGGCATGCCGGACCCGGCCTGGGGGCCGCCCGCTCCGCAGCATCCCGGCGGGTTCCCGGACCCGGCCGCCGACCCGGCGACCTGGCACATGCAGCCCGGCCCCGGAGGGCCGCAGCCGCCGACCCAGGCCGGCGGCTACCCGCCCCCCGGCCCGTCGCCCGTTCCGGGCTTCCCGCCGTCCGGCGGGTATCCCGACGGCGGGTACGGCCCGGGGCATCCGCAGCAGCGGGGCGGCGGGGGAAGGTCCAACAAGCCCCTGGCCATCGTCGTCGGCGTGCTGGTCACGGTGGCGGTGGTCGCCGTCGGGCTCGTCCTGTTGCCCAACGGCGGCGGCACCCCCGCGGCCCGGTCGTCCGCCTCGGCCACCCCGCGCAACGCCTCGCAGCCCGACACCACGCCGCCCAAGTCGTCCGGGCCCGCCCGCCAGCAGGCCCAGGCCGTCAACGACCTGCTGGACGCCAGCGCCGCCACCCGCAACGAACTCGGCCGCGCCCTCGCCGCCGCCGCCAAGTGCAAGGGCCTGCCCACCGCCATCGCCGGGTTCCAGCAGGTGGCCCGGCGACGCACCAACCAGATCAACCGGACCAAGGCCCTCAAGGTCGGCGCGCTGCGGAACGGCGAGCGGCTGCGGCAGGCCCTGGCGCGCTCGTTCCGACTGTCCCTCCAGACCGACCAGGCGTTCCTCGGCTGGGCCCAATCCGTCCAGGGCTGCAAGGGCCGTCCCGGACGCGACGCCAACTACGCCCGCGGCAACGCGCTGTCCGTTCAGGCGACGGCGGCCAAGAGGCACTTCACCGTCCTGTGGAACCCGGTCGCGCGCCAGGCGGGACTCCCGCCCCGTTCCGACACCCAGTTCTGAACGCGCAATCCGACACAGTCACGGCCCTGCGTCACTGGAAGGCTGAGGGCTATCGTGATATTCGGGAACGGCTCCCAGAGTAAGGGCTGACATATGCAGTGTCCGGTGTGTCACAGCGACACCGATCCGACGTCCCCTCGCTGCACACGCTGCAACACCGACCTCTCCGACGTCACCGCCCAGGACGCCCCCTCCCCGCACGAGCAGCGCAGGCCCCTCGTCCCCGAGCCGCGGGCCGCCGACACGCAGGTCGACCCGGGCATCCGCGAGCGGAGCATCCCCCTGGCCGCCGAGCCGCGGGAGGGCGCCGCATCCGCATCCGGGGCGTCGGGCGGCGACGCGGGCGGGTTCCGGGAGGAGACGACCTCGCTGTCGCCCGAGCCGTGGGCCGCGCAAGAGCCGAACGCCTCCGGGTTCCGGGAGGAGGTCACGTCGCTGTCGCCCGAGCCGTGGGCGACGCCGCAGCCGTGGGACCACCCGGAGCCGCAGATGTGGCAGCCCCCGCCGGCGCGCCGGCGGAAGAACCGGACGGGCGTGTACGCCCTCGCCGGGCTGGGTGTCTGGGTGCTCGCGGTGACCGCGCTGGCGATCGTGATCTGGCCGAGCGGCGAACCGTCCCCCACGGAGGGCCCTCAGCAGAACGTGACGTCGACGCAGGAGACGCCGGTCGATCCGACCACGCCGGCGTCGAGCCCCAGCGACGACGGCGTCGCCCTGAGCCAGGCCACCCGGATCAGCGCGCTGCTCGACGACATGGCGGCCACGCGCACCGAGCTCGGCTCGGTCGTCTCCGGCGGCTGCGACATCTCGGGGCTGGAGCGGATCCGCGACCAGCGGCAGGAGCAGCTCAACACCGCCCGGTCGCTGGAGGTGGACGCGCTCGACGGCGGTGGGCAGGTCAAGGACGCCCTCCAGCGGGCCCTGGAGATCTCCGTCGAGTCCAACAACCTCTACATCGCGCACTCCCCCGGCTGCCCCAGCGACGAGGCCGCCGACGACGTCAACACCCGCGCCTCCCAGGCGAAGGCCGACGTCATCCTGTACTGGAACCCGATCGCGTCGCAGCACGGCCTGCCCTCCCGCAGCTCCGACACCATCTGACCCGCGCGAGAGGGCTCAGCCGCCCATCAGGACCGCCGACAGCTCGCGGACGGCCTCGGTGACCACGACGACCGCCGCGACGCGGGAGCCCAGCCGGTCGAGGGCGTCCCTCATGCGGTCGCGGTCGGGATCGGGGTCCTCGACCTCGTCGCGGATGTCGTCGAGGTCGCGGCGCGCCCGGCGGACGTCGGCGAGCTCGTCGGCATGGCGGTCCAACAGCTCGGCGACCCGCGCGATGGCGAGGTGCACGCCGTCGGCGCCCCGCTCGCCGCCGGTGTTCTGCACCTGCTCGACGTTGTCGCCCAGGGCGATCTGGCTGTTGGAGATGCGGGCGTTGCCGCCCATCTTGAAGCTGCGGTCGTCGCCTGACACAGGATCCCCGTTCCTCACGTGGGCGGCCGGGTCTGCCGCTGGTCGATGGTGGCCCCGGCGCCGCCCACCGCGATCTGGCTGCCGGAGATGGAGCCGCCGTTCATGATGAACGGGCTGTTCAGGACGACCGCCGCCTGCTCCCGGTAGGCGGTGACGTCCACGTCGTGCCCCTGAAGGTGGTCGAGCACCGACTCGTTGATGCGGCGCTCGATCAGGTTGATGTACTTGTCGGCGTCCAGCGTCTGCATGAACGTGCGGAAGCCCGACTCGGCCGCCTCCTCGCGGACGCTGATCCGTGCGCCGTAGTCGTACCTGATGAACGCCGTGGGGGCGCGGCCCAGACCGGCGAGCACCTCCTCGGCCACCAGCCCGACCAGGGAGCGCACCAGCCGGAACGGACCGAGGACGCCCTCGGCGAGCGCCCGCAGGCCGCCCTCCCGCACGACCCTGCCGGCCAGCATCGCGGTGCTGTAGGCGGGCAGGTCGTCCACGATCCGGAAGTCCTCGCGGACCGGCGGCACCACGTTCACCACGAACTGGGCGTACAGCATCCGCCCCTCGACGGCCAGGTAGAGGAACGCCGACAGCATGATGTCCTGGTATTGGGCGGGGGCGACGACGCGGCCGTCCGCACCGCGCACCGCCTGCCCCTGGGTGCCGACGGTGACGCGCTGGTAGCAGCGGACGTCGGCCTGCGGATGGCGGACGATGGCCTCGATGGCCGACTCGCTCGCCCGGGAGTACGGCACGGCCCGGTCGCGGTCGATCAGCGGGTGGCCGCCGCGGTAGAACTCGCCCTGCCCGGTCGGCTCGACGGGCCGGTCGATCTGCACGCACTCGCCCCGGGCGACCACGTGCCAGTCGACCATCAGCCCGCCGATCCGCTCGTTGGTCGGCGGCTCGTCGCGCATCGCGATCAGCCGATCGTGGACGGCGCGGTGCAGCTCGACCGGGTCGACGACCGGCGGGCCGCCCTCCCCGGTCGCGCCGGTCGCGTCGCCGCGGGCGGTGCGGTCGAGCTCCAGGGCGATCGACCAGGCCCGGGCCCAGCGCGAGCCGATGCCGCCCGAGCCGAGGAACGGGTTCTCCCGCGAATAGAGGGTGATGTTTCCGCGCTGCGCCGCCGACACCCGGGCCAGATTGGCGCGGACCCGCTCGCCGACCGCCTCGGGGGCGCTCTCCCGGGAACCGGGGCCCAGCTTTCGGAGCGTCCCGTACACCAGATAGCGATAACCGAAAGGAACGGTCACCAACGTGACCAGCACCAGCAGGGAGGCGAATGTGGATTTCCCGGAACCGCTGGACCCGGAGATCCCGCCGAAATCCCCCGAACCGCCGAAACCGAGGTCGCCACTCGAACCGGACCCGCCCGTCAGATACTGCATGACGACGAACAGACCGAAAACGACCAGCGACCCGACGAGGACCGCCCGGACCGGCCCCGACGACCAGACCCCGCCGCCGGCCCGCATCGCCTCGGCGACGTAGAACAGCAGGGTGACCACGCCGAACAGCAGCAGCACGCTCAGCACCGCGGTGACGTCCAGCGCGAGGCCCAGCAGGATCACCAGGGTGAGCACACCGTCCCGGACCAGGCGCATCCGCCGGGCGCGCAGACAGTGACCGATCACCTGGGCGAGGTCGAACCCGAAGGAGGGCACCACCCCGCGACTGTCCTCCTGCACGAACTCCTTGATCACCTTCCGGGCGAACGGATCGTCCAGGTAGGCGGCGGCGCACAGATAGCGGGTGGAATTCTGCAGCGGGGCGCCCGCGCCGCTCCCGGCCGGCCCGGCGGACATATGCGAGAAGTCGGGCTCCGATGAGGCCATCAGTCCCCCTTCGCAGGAGAGATCTCCCGGACTTCGCCCGGTCACCTCATTTTATTACTCGCCCATGACGGATTCCGCAGCCCTTTTTCACCGCGGGTGTCAGATCATTCCGTCGCGAGGAACGGCACCGCGTCGTCCGGCCGGTCGAACGGGGCCACGAAACGGTGCGGCCAGTTGAGCACCGGCTCCAGCCACGACTCCACCCGCATCGCCTGCGCGACCTCCGCCAACTGCTCGGCCGGGTCGAGCCCGACCGCCACCGCGGCCAGGTCGTCGGCGAAGCCCTCGTGGTCGTCCTCCCCGGCCAGGGCGGTGAGGGCGATCGGGCGGTTGGCGGGCAGCTCCATCGACAGCGAGTGCCGGCGCAGCGCCCGCAGCCGGTGCCCGATCCGGGCGTCCGGTGCCTGCCGCAACCCCGGGAGCTGGTACTCCAGCGGTGCGGCGGGCGCGTGCTTGTCGGGCGCGCCGACGCCGTACGGGAAGATCCGGTCCATCTCGTGCAGCCACCGCACCTGCGGGATCACCCAGGCCGACCCGGGCGACGCGCCGGCCTCCCCGAGCGTCCCGCCCAGCAGCCGCTGCGCCACGTCCGCCACGGCGGTGGTCAGGTCGTCCGGGGCGAACGCCGACCGCAGGCCCCACGCCCGCCGGGTGACGCAGCGCTCCACCACGGTCGCCAGCATGCACTCGCGCAGCCGCGGCGGCAGCCGGGACCAGGTGCGGAGCAGCTCGGGCGGCACCGCGGGCATCGGGCGGTTGACCACATGGGAGAGCACCAGCGTGTCGGCCCAGACCCGCAGCCAGGCGGAGTCGGCGTGCCCGGCGAGCAGGTCGGCCTCGCGCAGCTCGTACAGCGAGCAGGCCCGGCCGGCGCGGCACTCGCAGCCGCAGGCGGCCGAGCGGCGACCGTCGATGGGCGGCGGCGGGCCCTGGCGCACGCCCTCGCGGCCCTCGCCGTGCGGGATCCGCACCCGCAGCGGCCGGTCCATGCCGTCGGCGAACACCGCCGCCACCCCGGGCCGCAGCGACACGACCTCGCGGGACTGGTCCTCGTCCAGGTTCATCGCCGCGCCGACCTGGTGCCGATCGTCGAAGGCGGGCAGCCGGTGGACGACCTTCAGCGCGGTGTTCTTGATGACGTCCGGGACCAGCTTGGTGGGGATCTGCTCGGCCACGATGATCCCCTCGCCGTACGCGCGGATCTCCGCCAGCATCCCGGCGAACAGCTCCACCGCGTGCGAGCTGGTGCGCTCGGGCCCCCGGTTGCGCAGCAGCCGGTGCGCCTCCTCGATGACGATCACGTGCCGGAGCCCGCCGTCGCCGGGACCCCGATCGCGGGCCTTCATCCGCAGGTGCTCCACGATCCGGATGATCAGCGTGCCCATCAGGAACGCCTTGTCCTCGTCGTTGGCGACGTCCTCGATGGCGAGCACGATGTTGTCGCGCAGCATCCCGCCGATGTCGGCCGGGTGGCCGCCCTCGAAGAACCGGCCCGCCGAGCCGATCCGCAGCGACCGCAGCCGGACGTCCACGAACCCCTTGACGTCGGCCATCAACTCCCGGCCGTACCCGACCTCGCCGATCACCTGCAGCGCGGCCTGCTGCAACTGCTCCAGCGTCGGCACGGCGGGCTCGACCAGCGACCCCGGCACCGCCGCGCCGGTCACGACGTCCCAGCCGTTGGTCTCGTACACGCGCTGCAGGGCCTGCGACATGATCTGCGGGAACGGCTCCTCGGCGTCGAACGCGGCCTGGAACAGCGCCCGCACCATGTCGATGTGCGCCTGGACGGGATAGCCGGGCTCGGGGGCCAGCGGGTTCACCGACAGCGGCACCGACCGGGGATCGGACGGGTTGATCACGGTGACCGGCCCGCCGAGGTCCTCGATGCGCCCGGCCATCGAGGCGTACTCCGACTTGGCGGGCTCGATCGCCAGCCACGGCACCCCGGCCCGGGTGAGCTGCTCCAGCAGGTGCCGGACGGTCTGCGACTTGCCCGCGCCGGTCGCCCCGGTGACGAACACGTGCCGGTTGATGGTCGACCTCGGCACGGTGAACGTCCCGACGCGCCGGTCCTGCCCGTCCAGGATCGCGCCCAGCTCGATCGGCGGCTCGGCGCCGTGCTGCGCGTCGACGGTCTCGGACGTCACGTCGAAGTAGCCGGGCTCCACGACCCGCAGGCCCGGCACCTCCCGACGCGGCAGCCCGGCGAGCGCCGCCAGCGCCCCGGCCGTCGCCACGAACGGGAACCGCAGCTCCGGCTCCACGGACTGACGGCTGTGCAGCGCGGGCGGCGGCGCGCTCGGGGTGAGCACGTCGGCGAGGGTGCCGCCGCCGTACCCGGCCCGCAGCCGGTACGGGTGGTGGATCAGCTCCATCGACCCGACCAGCACCGGCGCGATCCGCCCCAGCTCCTCCGGCGACGCGGCCCCGGCCAGCACCCTGACCTGCCAGAGGCCCGCCTGGTGGAAGGTGTCCAGCTCGGCCAGCCGCTGGTCGGCCCGCTCCACCGCCAGCCGCGCCTGCTCGTCCTCGCCCCGACGCAGCATCCGCAGCTCGTGATGCAGGTCCCGCATCTCCTGGTCGATCAGCCGCTCGTCGGCGGGCTCGGCCACCACGAACCACCCGAACGGCCGGTCCATCAACGTCACCAGCGTGGACTCGAACAGGCTCGGGCCCATCGCCCCCTCGCCCCGGCGCCCCACCGGCGGCGCGGGCCTGCCGGGACACCGCGTCCACACCATCCGCTCGGCCTGCCGGACCCATTCGTCCCCGATCGGAACGCCCCGCGCCCCGTTCGGGAACAACAGCCCCTCGTGTCCGGAGCTGACCGGCCCCGCGTTCGTGATCAGCTCCAGCGGCGCCCCGTGGCCCCGCGACAGCCATCCGACGACGAACGCCCGCCGCTGCTGCCGCGCCGACAGCACCGCGGGCAGCACGGTCACGAAGTCCCACTCCGCCGACGGCACCCGCTCCACCGCCGGCACGGCCAGAATCCGATACCAGGGCCCGGGAAGCCCCGCCACGGGGGGGTTGTCGGTCACGGAGCCCATCCCTATCAACCCCGGCCCGCCCGCGCCACCGTCCTCGGGCCCTTCTTCGACGGCGCGCACAGGGCCTCCGCGCACACGGTGATGTCGATCACATGGGCGGGACCGCGTCCACAAAAGATGATCAAGTCGCCTTGGCCACCGGATTCGATGCGGACACCACAGGGAATCGGGCAATGATCATCCATAGGAGAACGTTCTCCGCCGTCGCGGCGTTGCTGCTCGCACTCGGCCTGGCCGTGGGGCTCCCCCCCGAACGGGCCGGGGCCCAGGAGGGCGGCACGGAGCTGGGGATCGGCATGTATCCCCGGGCGATCAGGCTGCAGAGCAGCGGCGCGGCCAACGGCCGGATCCTGGTCGCCGTCAACGTCGGCGGCGTCAAGACCGCCGTGATCCGGGAGAGCAGGGACGGCGGCAGGACCTTCACCGAGGTCGGCCACATCGGGGACGACCTCGTGGCGGCGGACGGCGGCATGTGCTGCGGCACGCTCTACGAGCTGCCCCGCGCGGTCGACGGGATGCCCGCGGGCACCCTGCTGTGGGCCGCCTCGGTCGGCTCACGGCGGGACACGATGGCGATCCGCGTCTACCGGAGCCAGGACCAGGGCCGGACGTGGACGAGGATGAGCGACGTCGTCAGCGGGTTCCCCCGACCCGGCGGCTCGGGCGGCACCGGGGAGACCGGGGTCTGGGAGCCGGAGTTCACCGTCGGCGCCGGCGGTGACCTGGTGGTGTTCTACTCCGAGGAGTTCCAGAAGGACCACCAGAACATCATCAAGAAGCGGCTGTCCGGCGGGGCCTGGGGCGAACGCGGCGTCATCCTGAGCCCGAACTCCGGGCGGGGCCGCCAGCCCGGCATGCCGGTCGTGCGCCGGCTGCCCGGCGGCAGGTACTTCATGGTCTACGAGATGTGCAACGGGGACGAGCGGTGCGGTCTCTTCTCGCAGACCTCACCCGACGGATGGGACTGGGGCACCGACCCCGACGCCGCCGGCACGGAGATCGTCAGCGGCGCCGGACGGACGCTCGCCGGCACCCCGGGGCTCGCCTGGAGCCCCTCCACCGACCCCGACGGCGTCCTGCTCGTCGTCGGCAAGGTCCTGCGCAACGCCGACGGCACCATCGCCAAGAACGCGGGCAGCGGCACGACGGTCTTCGCCTCACCGCAGAACGGCTCGGGCCGGTGGCACGAGATGCGCGCCCCGGTGGGGGTGCCGCTGTCCTGGCAGCCGCATCCCGACCTCAACGGCGACGGCGAGCCGGACGGCGACCCCTGCCCCAACTACAGCTCCGCGCTGCTGCCCGCGTCCGACGGGCTGTCGTTGTTCGAGGTCGCCACGGCGCGCCGGAACGACGACCCGCTCCAGCCGTGCGTCGCCTACACCGGGACGGGCGGGATCCTCCGCGTCGCGCCGGCCGGCACGACGCACGTTCCGGTGAGCGGCGGTGCCCGTGAGCCGGGGCAGGCGTTCCTGCACAAGGCCCAGCAGCACGTCTTCGCCCGCAACACCGCCGGTGGTCTGCGGCACTGGTTCCTCACCCCCGGCGGGGACGTCAACCGGGACACCTGGACGTCCGGCGTCGTGGGCGCCCCGGTCGCGGTCGCCCTCGACGAGACCCAGCACGCCTTCGCCCGGACCACGGACGGTCGGCTCAAGCACTCGTCCTGGCACCCGGTCACCGGACGCGCCGACGAGCTGCTGGGGTCGGGCATCGCGGGGGACCCCGCCGCCATCGTGTACGGCAACGACCTGCACGCCTTCGCCGTCGACGGCTCGGGCGCCCTGCAGCACTGGTCCTGGGATCCCGAGAACGGCCTGCGCCAGGACACCTGGGGCCAGGGCGTTCGGGGCCGTCCCGCCGTGCTCGCCTACGGGAACTCCCTGCACGCGTTCGCCCGCGGTCAGGACGGCAGGCTGCGGCACTGGTGGTGGAACGCGACCGACGGGGTGCGGGGCGAGACCTGGAGCGTCAGCGCGCGGACCATGGGCTCCGACCCCGCCGCCGTCACCCTCGGCTCCCAGCTCAACGTCTTCGCCGTGGACGACACGGGTCATCTGCGGCGCTGGCACCGGAGGCCGACGGACACCGCCGTCATGGAGGGCCAGTGGGGCCCGAACTTCACCGTCGCCGGGCGTCCGACGGCCCTGGTGAGCGGGGCCGCGCTCGACGAGCTGCACGTGTTCGTCCGCGCCTCCGCCGGCGGAAGGGTCGAGCACTGGTGGCGGCAGGACGTCGACAACGCCCCCGTCCCCCACGACACGTGGGGCGAGGGCGTCGTCTCCGACCCGACCGCGATGAGGATCGGCGACGAGACCTGCCTGTTCGGCACCGACACGGCAGGGGTCCTGCGCAGTTGGTGCCGTACGCAGGGGGACGGCGGCGTCGAGGGCTTCCGCAACTGGGGAGGCTGACCTGAGCCGCGGCGGAGCGGGGCCGGAGGCGACCGGCTCCGCCCCGCCGCGCGTTCACGCCGAGGGTCGCCGCCCGCCTTGGGCGGCCGGGTGGCCCGTCCACTCGTGGGCGAGCAGGGAGAACAGCAGGGAGTCGCGCCAGGTGCCCCGGGTGTAGCGGTGGTGGCGGACGCGGCCCTCGTACGTGCCGCCGAGCTTGGTGACCAGGGCTATCGCGGCGGCGTTGTCCGGGCTCAGGGTGGCGGCGAGCCGGTGCAGGCCCAGGTCGCCGAACGCGAAGTCGATGAGGGCGGCCCCGGCGTCGGTGGCCAGGCCGTTGCCGTGCCGGTCCGCGCTCAGGACGAAGGTGAACTTGGCGGACCAGCTCTCCTTGAGCCTGATCGACGCGTAGCCGATCACCGTGTCCTCGTCCCGGCCGGTCACGGCGAGGTGGTAGTCGGATCGGGGAACGAGGGTGGCACGTTCCAGCGCCCGGGCGACGAGCGCCTCCGACTCCTTGCGCGTCTGGGTGCCGATGGCCAGCGGCCGGGTCACGGAGTCGTCGCCGAGGATCGACGCGAGCGCCTCCACGTCATCGCTCCGAAGTTCCCGCAGGACCGTACGAACGCCGACGATACGAACCGGGTACACCTGCTCGCCTCCTCGCTGGGCGCCGCCCTGGAGTGCCCGCACATGACGCCGGGCGCCGTTCTGCGTCAGAGCCGTTCGGTGGGGCCGGTGTGACCGGTGAGCTCTGTGGGGCGGACCCACTTCAGCATGTCAGAGCCCAAGAATCACTAACCGTAGCGGAAAGACTACAGTTTTCCGGGGCGGCGAGGGGGCCGGAAGTCGAGGCGTTCGGGGGGCGGGCCGAGGTTCGGCGCGGGCGGATCGGCCTCGGCCGGGCCCGGCCGGTCCTCCGGGCTCCACGAGGGGGTGGGGACGGCGGGGGGCAGGGCCTGGCGGGTGTCCGGCTCGGGCACCGGCGCGCCGAAGGCGGGTGGGGGGCCCGAGGGTCCGGAGGGCGCCTCGGGCGCCTGCTCGGACTGGCGGAGGAACTCCTCGAACTCCACCGAGTGGGCCGTCGGCAGGGTGATGATGCCGGGGTTGGCGTCCACCATGAGGATGCGCCGGCCGCCGGCGGTGGCATGGGTGAAGATCATGGCGGTGGGCGGCAGCTCCTGGAGCCGGTGGGGCTCCACCAGCAGCTCGCGGGAGCTCTGCCGCCGCTCGGTCGCCGGGATGGTGCGGCCCCAGCCCGTCGAGCCGCTGATGCCCGCGACCAGGTCGGCGTCGTCGGCGGCGGGCGCGGGCAGCGGCGTCCACACCGGGTCGGTCAGGGCGTCCCCGCGGACCCGCGCGTAGGCCACGGTGCTGGCGTAGCCCGCGCCGGTCGGGTCGGGGGGCGCCAGATCGCCGGCGGCGCACGCGGTGTCGGTGATCTCGGCGATCCGCAGGCGACGCCCTGCGCCGATGTGCTCGGCCGCCACCCGGGCGTCGTCGGCGTTGCCGAGGCGCATGAACCCGACGGCGGCGTGACCCCGGCGGCCGAGGCGCTCGCGCACGTGCGGAGGTATCGAGCGGTAGAGCAGGACCAGGCCCGTGCCGGTCGTCTCACAGGCGTCGATCAGCCGGTCGAGGACGTCGCCGCGCAGCTTCTCCGCACCGCACAGGAACACGGTGTGCTCCCAGCGGCGGGCGGGCGGGGCGTTGCGGATCCGGTGGGTGAGCGCGGTGGCGACGTACGTGCCGAGGATCCGGTTGGTGAGCACCCCGGCGCGTCGGTCCATCGAGACCACGTGGAGCCGGGACGGCGGCAGCCGCACGGGGTCGACGCCGAGCCGTTCGAGCTTGCGGAGCTGGGCCTCCAGCGCCCAGGCGCGGCGGATCACGATGCGGTCGGTGGCGCCGCGCCCGTACATGGTGGTGACGCGGGCGAGCTGCTCGTCGTCGAGCAGACCGCGGCGCAGGTCGTCGCGGGGGTCGCCGACCTGGGCCAGGGCGCGCAGGGCGGCGGTGATCTGCGGGATGGTGGCGGTCCCGCCGAACACCCCGGAGATGATCCGCTCCAGGATCGAGTTGTCGAACGACAGGTCGCCGGTGGTGGCCTCGTCCTCGCCGGCCCCGACGGCCAGGGACAGTACGTCGGCGAGCGCCTCGGCGGTCAGCGCGCTGGTCAGGTCGAGCCGGGGCAGGTCGTTCGGCAGCACCCACACCAGCGGGTCGTCGCCCCGGTCGGCGGCCAGTTTCACCAGGTCGTGGGCGACCGCGCCCTCCGACAGGTCCAGCACGGTGAGCCGGGCGCCGACGGCCAGCCGGGCCGCGCCCATGGTGGTGACGGCGGCCGACCAGCCGGCCAGCGTGCCGCCGACCACGTCCACCCGGTCGACGCCGGGCGGCACCGCGACCGGGTACCACTCGCGCTGGCCGTCGTACTCCCGACGGCGCCTCTCCCACTCGCGGTAGGCGGCGGCGTGCTCCTCCTGGGCGGCGAACAGCCTGCGGCGGCGGGCGTCGCGCTCGCGCTCGTAGCGTTCGCGCTCCTGTTTGAGGCGGGCGCGGACGACCCGTTCGCCCTGCCAGATCGAGTAGCCGGTGATGCCGAGCACGGCCGCGCAGGCCAGCAGGCCCACGCCGGCGAACCGCCACGGGATCAGGCCCAGCACGCCGCACACCAGGAACAGTCCCGCGCCGACGCCGGTGCCCACCGCGGTCACCTTGACCGGGCGGTAGAAGAGCAGGTTCCGGTCGCGGGGGTGCACCTGGTGCAGCGGGTCGGGGCCCTCCTCCTCGGACGGCCTCGGCCGCCGCGGCGGCGGCCCCGGGTCGGGGTGGACCTGCGCGTAACGCCAGCCCACATAGACGCGGTCGGGTTGTATTAACCGCGTGGTCGCGGACCCGCTCGTCACGTCCGTCACGTCAGAGCCCCAGGGGGATGAGCACTGTGTTGCTTCGGCGGGGTGGCATGGGCACTCGCTGGTCGGGGTTCGTACCCCTACAGACTAAGGAGGAACGCCCGGATCCGCTCAAGGTTCAACCGAACATCACAACCGATAGGCGACCTCGAACGACATTTCGGGCGAGCCGCCTCCCATGATCACCTGTGTCGATGATCGGTAAACCCCCGACCGGCCCCACACGTCACTCTTCGTGGGCATGAGCGGAAGGATCGCCCATCCCCCATTAAACTCGCCCGGGGCGGACACGTCCGAGGAGATCGTCCCGTCTTGCTCGGTTGCGCCGCCGCAGCCACCAACCGGAACAGGACGGCGATGACCGCAGCAAGCCCCACCTCCGAGATCGCGCCGGGGCCCCCCGGCGCACCCGGCTCCCCGCCCGACCGGCGTGAGCGAGGCGGCCGGGTCGCCTCGACGCTGACGCACCCGGCGGTCGTGGCGGTGCTCACCTGGGCGATCGTCTCCCCGGTGGCCGCGCTGCTGCCCGGCCTCGCCGACGCCAACCCGTTCCGGCAACAGGACGCCCACATCCCGCTGGCGATCGGCGGGGTCATCGCCTGCGCGGTCGCCGCGCTGGCCCTGCGCGGGCGGACCGCGGTGGTCTCCGGGCTGGCCGCCGGGCTGTTCGCGGCGTACACCGTGCTCGTCATGCGCACCGCCCTGCACGGCACGCCGTTCGCGTTCGAGGGCACCTGGAGCGACACGGGACGGCTGTCGGCCATGGCCACCCGGTACACCAGCACCTGGGGGACCAGCGACGGCATCGTCGCCGGGGTGCCCGCGGAGTACCCGCCGCTCTTCCCGTACCTGATCGGCAAGGCGTCGCTGCTGCTGGACGTGCCGGCCTGGCGACTGCTCCAGCCCGCCATGATCATCGCCACGTCGGCCGCCGTGGTGGCCTCCTTCTGTCTGTGGGTCCGGCTGGTCGCCGCCCCGGTGGCGTTGGCGATCAGCGCGCTGACGCTGCTGGCCTTCCCCGCGCCCACCAAGTCCTATGAGCTGGTCGCCCTGGCGGTCACGGTCCCGTGGCTGCTGATGACGGTGGCCCGGCCCGAGCGGGGCAAGTTGCACTGGCTGCCCGCCGGGCTCATCGGGGCCCTGCTCTTCCAGTGGTACTTCGCCTATCTCGTCTACTCGGCCCCGGGGGTGCTCGCGCTGGCGTGGATCGTCTGGCGGGCGGCCGACGACCGCAAGGAGTACCTGCTCCACCTCGCCAAGGTCGTCGGCATCGTCGCGGTGCTCTCCGCCTGGTTCCTGGTGCCCTACCTGGGGGCGATGCTCACCGGCGGTCAGCAGGTCGCCGACATGTGGGACGCGCCGCAGGCGTCCGACAACCCGCTGCCCTTCCTGAGCCCGACGCCCTTGGGCGTGGCGCAGCTCGTGGGCCTGGCCGGGCTGGTGCTGTACCGACGCTCGACCTGGTGGGCCACCCCCATGCTGCTCATCCTGCTGGGCACCTACGCCTACCGTGTGCTCAACATGCTGCGCTGGGTGACGACCGGGCACACCGGCCTGTACTACTACGCCGACCACCTGATCACCGGATGCCTGCTCATGGCGGCGGCGCTGACCGCGGCGACCGCGGCCCCCCAGATCGCCGCGAGGCTGTCGCGGCCCGCGCCCCGCGGCGCCGGGGTGGCGACGCTCACCGCGCTGTTCGTCTTCGCCGGCTTCGCCTGCTGGTCGGCCTGGATGCCGGCCAACCGGTGGATCCCGCAGAGCGACAACGTCGCGCTGCCCGACTTCGGATCGAGCAGCGGGTTCTCCCGGACCACCCGGCAGGCCCACGTCCAGAAGCTGCCCGATCTGAGCACCCCCCGGTTCGCCGCCGAGGCCGCCGAGGCCGGGCGTCGGTCCGCGATGGTGCCGGTCCAGCGCATCCAGCGGGAGGTCGAACGCGTCTACGGCCCCGGCGCGACACCCCGCACGCTGTCCTACGACGAGCAGCTCTACTCCTTCCTGCCGTGGAAGGGGTACGTCAGCCAGATGCGGACGGCCGCCGCGGCGCCGGCCCGCTTCGACGAGCGGTACGCGGAGGTGCGGCGGCTGGCGGCCGTCGTCGACGCCCGGCGGTTCGCCGAGCAGTCACGGCGCACCCGGTTCGGCCCGATCGACGTCTTCGTGCTGCGCTACGAGGGCACGGACATCATCTTCCGGGCGCTGCAGACGACCACCACGGCCCGCTTCTCGCCGCAGCAGTTCGACCGGAGCAGGTTCATCGTGTTCGAGAACCTGCCCAACCAGACGTTCCTGGCCATCCGCAGGCCGGCCTAGCGGCCGGGGGCGGCCCGCCGCACCATGAGGGTCAGCGAGCCGCCCCGGTACCGCCAGACGCCGGACCGCCGGAGACCCGAGGCGGTGACGGCGGTCCAGCGGTCCCGGGCGGTCGAGGGGTCGGACGCGTTCCGCAGGCTCCGGTCGTTCATCACCCAGACGCGGTTCACGCCGCTCAGCCGCGACCGCAGGACCGACGGGGACGCGTCCACGCCCTTGAGGTCCCCCGCGGTCACCGGGTCCGTCTCCAGCGTGAGGTCGGCCAGCGGCCGGTACGCGTCGGGATAGGCCGCCGCGTCCCATCGCAGGATCGGGTCGAGGAACACGATGCCGTCCCCGGGACGGGCGTGCAGTCGCAGCACGTCCGCGGCGGCGCGCAGGTCGTCCGGGCGGCTGTCCTGCTCGCGGAGGTCCCGCTGGAGCGGCACGGTCAGCACCGTGACCAGCGCCAGCACCCCGACGACCGCCGGGCGGTTGCGGCGCGCCAGCCAGGCGAGGCCCGCACCGACCGCCAGCGCCATCGCCGGCAGGCAGAACGTCACGTAGCGCTGCAGAAAGACCGGCCTGGCCAGCGAGAACAGCAGCAGCGTCGCCGGCGGCAGGACGAGCCACGGGAGCACCACGGGTGTCAGCACGCCCCGCCGTACGGCGGCGGCCACGAGCCCGGCGACGGCGAGCGCCATCACGATCGGCGGCAGCGGCGGCCCGCCGGACAGGAACCGCACCAGCGCGAGCAGGGTCCGGCCGTTCGGCGCGGTGATCCAGCTCACCTGATCCTGCTGGGCCCGCGCCGCCCACGCCAAGGCGCCCACCGCCACGACGGCCACCGAG
Organism: Thermomonospora umbrina; assembly: GCF_003386555.1. Classification (GTDB taxonomy): domain Bacteria; phylum Actinomycetota; class Actinomycetes; order Streptosporangiales; family Streptosporangiaceae; genus Thermomonospora; species Thermomonospora umbrina. The sequence goes on from NZ_QTTT01000001.1 coordinate 2,225,754, forward strand.
GCCGCCGCCGCCCAGGAACGCCAGAGCGCCGCGTCCGACCCGTTCCGCCCGTTCGGATCACGCCGCCGGCTCAGCCAGAACAGGGTGACGCCGTGCGCCGGGATCAGCAGCGCCGCGTACAGGTGGAGGGTCCCCAGCAGGACGACGGCCAGGCCGTAGCCCGCGAACCAGCGCCGCCGCCGACCGTCGACCCCACGGACCAGCAGGTACGTGGCCAGCACCGCCACCAGGGTCACCAGCGCCGGCGACCTGGCCTCCTGCGCGAACCGGGTCACCGTCGAACAACCGGCGAACACCGACCCGGACAGCAGACCCGTGACCGGATCGGCGCAGCGACGCCCCAGCGCGGCGACCCCCGCCGCCGCCCCGGCCATCGCGAGCGCGCTCGGCATCCGCAGGGCGACCTCGCCGGTGCCGAAGACCGCCGCCCAGGGCTTGAGGAGCAGGTAGTAGCAGGCATGGACGAGGTCGAGGGTGTCGAACACCCGGACCATCTCGCCCACCGACCGGCGGGTCATGCCGACCGTCGCGGCCTCGTCCAGCCAGAACGAGGCGCCGGAGATCCCCGTCACCGAGATCGCCAGGGTGAGCAGCGCGGGGATCAGCGGAACGCTCCAGTACGCCGCCCGGCCCGCCGGGGCCCGCCCGGTGTCAGCCATCATGGGAGCCGGTGTCCGGATCCGCGACCCCCGCCTCCCTCAGGAACCCCTCCGTCGGCGCGGGCCCGGTCAGCAGGCCGTCCTTCACCCCTCGGCCCAGGGCGCGCCGGAGCGTCGCCCGGTCGGAGGAGCGGGCGAAGGTCCGCGCCCAGCGCCGCGCCGTCGACCCCGCGTACAGCACCCGCTCGGTCGGGGCCAGCCCACGGCTCCGGGTGAACAGCCAGACCTTGTTGCGGACCTCGTAGAAGAACCGGTCACCGGGATCGGCGTCCGTGGACCCGAACGTCCGCGTCTTGTGCTCGACGACGCTCTGCGGGCACCACAGGCCCACCCGGTCGCGCAGCAGCCGGGTGGTGAACTCGAAGTCGTCGTTCCAGAGGAAGTAGCCGGCGAGGGGCAGGCCGCGTTCGCGCACCAACGGCGCGTCCACCAGCACCGAGACGAACGAGGCCGAGCGGATCGGCACGCAGCCCAGCGTCGCCGCGGCCTCCCGTTCCGCGGCGGTGGCGCGCGGCTTGGGGCGCGGCGTGTTCATCGGGTGGTCGCGGCCGTCGGTCCACAGCACCCTGCTGGCCACCAGCGCGGGCCGCTCCGCCGATCGCTCCCGCACGTCCAGCAACGCCCGCAGGGCGTCCGGCCGGGGAACGGTGTCGTCGTCCAGCAGCCAGACGGCGTCCGCCCGGTGCTCCAGAGCGCGCGCGACACCGATCGCGAAACCGCCCGCCCCGCCCGTGTTGCGCGCCAGCACGATCAGGTCCACGTCGGGGAACCGGGTCGCGACCAGGTCCGCGCTGCCGTCGGAGGAGGCGTTGTCCACCACCACCACCAGGTCGGGCGGCCGTGTCTGCCCCAGCAGCGCCGTCAGCGCCTCGACGAGCAGCTCCCTGCGGTCGTAGGTGACGACGACCGCCACCACCCGATCGGCGTCGGCCATCAGCTCGGCAACCGCCGGGTCGCGCGACGCAGCCCCGGGGACGGCGTGGCGGCGGCCTGCAGCAGTCTGGACATGTTCTCGCGCACCTGGGCCAGCTCGTCGTGCAGATGGGCCAGGCCGATCTGGTCGTGCGCGGCGGACAGCCGGAGCAGCAGCCCGGTGACCACGGCCGTGGACATGTCGAGGAGCTCGGCGTCGGACACCTCGCCGGGGAGCGGCGCATGGGAGCTGTCGCGCAGCGGCTCCAGCTCGCCGAGGTCCCCCACCACGCCGTAACCGGCCTTGCGCAGCCCCTCGACCAGCTCCCTGGACCGGTCGTCCAGCCACGTGTAGTGCCGGTCGGGCAGCCTCATGGGGATGGAGCCGGACCACTCCCGCAGGGTGGGGCCGATGATGTGGTCCCGGATGATCGTCTCGTAGTCGCCGCCCAGCGCGGGGGCCACCTTCTCGTTCAACCGTCGCAGCAGCGCCATCTCCAGGACGCCGAGCGGTCGGGCCTCGTCCATGCCGATCAGGTCGCAGGAGGCGGGGTCGATGCCGATCAGCCCGCAGTACCGCCGCCACAGCAGGCCGGGGGCCTCACCGGGGGGCGGGAGGGTGAGCACGTGGATCCGGTCGGCCGGCACCGCCGACTCCCAGGTCTTCAGGACCCGGCCGGGATCGTGCAGCCCCCAGAACATCTCCCCGTAGGGCGCCGGCGCGCCGATGCCGAGGGTCACCAGATCGTCGATGAAGCGCTCGAAGGTGATGGTGTGGGCGTGCTTGACCTGCTCCTGCCAGTCCAGGACGAGCTGCCAGCCCAGGTCGCGGGTGATGAAGACCACGTGCACGTCCGCGGGCTGCAGGCTCTCGACGGCGTGCGCGACCTGCTCCGCGGTGGCGCCGCCGAGCAGCTCCTGCGAGATCACCACCGTGTCGCCCTTCCACCTGCGGGCGCGGCCGGAGATCCGGTCCCAGGCGCCCTTCCAGGCGGGGTCGCGGCGGCCGCCCCACGTCATGTCGCGCAGGTCCATCACGCCGGCGAAGTGCTCGAGCGGGCCCTCGACCGGGTAGCCGACCCCCTGGTCGGCCAGCCGCCGCCGGTTGGTCCACAGCACGCGCTGCAGGTAGGCGGCGCCCGCCGAGGGGGCTCCGACGTGCAGGTAAACGGTCTTCTTGCCGGTCGTGGAGTCGTCCACTGGCTGCTCACTCCATGGTCTGGATCATCTGGTCGTCGTGCCGCGGGCGTGGAGGGCCCGCCGTGGCCTCAGGCCCGGTCGCCGCCCTCGGCGGACTGCCGGGTCTCCTGCACCCTCCAGTAGGCGCGCCGCAGCCGCATGACGGTCGGATACCGCTCGCTGAGCGTGCGGACGGCGCGCTTGACCGCGGGGGCCGAGTCGTGGGCCATCCTCGAGGTGATCTCGCGGAGGACGACCGCGTCGGCGCGCAGCCGGGCGGTCTGGTCCCGGACCGACTCCGTCGCGTTGGGCACGGTCCTGGTCTGGTCGCGCAGGTCGCGCATGTGGACCGCCAGCGCGGCGATGGCGTCCACGGACACGTCCAGCATCTCCGCGTGCCTCGGCTCGTCGGGATCGAGCCACTCGCCCTTCGGGGGCGGTCCGGGGATCAGCTCGTCCAGATCGCCCACCACCCGGTATCCGGCGGTGCGCAGGGTCTCGACCATCCGGGTGCCCCGCCGGGTCGCCCAGCGATGGTCGGCCTCGCTCATCGTGATCTTCAGCGGGTCGGGCCGTCGGGTGAGCACCTGCTGGGCGAGGTCGAGCTTGACGATGTTGTTGTAGACGAGCCAGGGGACCCGCTCGTCGATCTCGGTGTTGACCCGCCGCAGGAACTGGGTCTCCGCGAGGCCCAACGACGGGTTGGCGAACGTCTTCGAGGGGTCGCAGGACTCCGGGTCCAGCCCGAGGGCCTCGCAGAACCGCCGCCACAACAGGTCCCGGGGGGCGCCGGGGCGGGGCAGCGTCACCACGTGCACCCGGTCGGGGGGAAGGTCGGCGCTCCAGCGCGCCAGGACGTCCGCCGCGTCCTGCAGGCCCCAGAACAGCCGGGCGACCTCGAAGGACTGCCACTGGGCCCGGCCCAACGAGCTCACGAACTCCTGGAAGGTGACCGTGAACCGGTTCTTGACGTCCTCCTGCCAGTGCGCCGGGATCTGTCTGGCCAGGTCGCGGGCCGTGAAGAGGATGTGCACCTCGGCGAACGACAGGTCCCTGAGCGCCCGGGCGACGACCTCGGGGGCGGCGGGGGCGAACAGCTCCTGAGAGATGATCACCGTTCCGTCCCAGTCGCGGGCCTCGTCCACCAGCTCGCGCCAGGCGCCCCGGGTGGTCGGGTCGCTCGCCCCCGGGAAGAAGACCTTGCGCAGGTCGAACGCGGCGCGCACGTGGGCGGCCGAGTCACGGCCCGGATACAGCACGCCGTGCTCGCGGAGCCGGCGCCGGTTGTCCCACAGCACGTTCTGCAGGTACGTCGTTCCGCTCTTGGCCGCCCCGACGTGGAGGAAGACCACCGGCCTGGACTTCCCCGGCGGCGGACCGGCAGGGCTTGACACCACCACGAACCTCATTCCGGACGCTCGGACGACCCGGCGATCAGGACCGGTGGGTGCGCGTGTCCGACATGTCCCATCCCGACCGGCCGACCTGCCGAATCAGGGAGTATGGCATACGCACCCGTTCTACGGCGGGTATCTTATCTGCGCATACCTCCGCCTAAGTCCGGTTGTTTCCGCTGTCATCTCCCATGGATCGTCTCCCCGAGTTCCCCGAGGTCCCCGAGTCCCCCGAGGCGCGCGCCCCTCGCCCGGCGTGCGGGCGTCCCCGGCGGACGCGGGCCGGATCGGCGGCCGGGCCCGCGCGCCCCGAACTCGTCCACCTGCTCAGAGGATGTTCGTGAACGTAGATCTTGTAGTGGTCGGATCCGGTTTCTTCGGGCTCACCGTGGCCGAGCGCTGCGCCGCCGAGATGGGGCTGCGCGTGCTGGTCATCGACCGCCGCGACCACATCGGCGGCAACGCCTACAGCGAGGCCGAGCCCGAGACCGGGATCGAGGTCCACCGCTACGGAGCCCACCTCTTCCACACCTCCAACGAGCGGGTGTGGGAGTACGTGAACCGGTTCACCCGGTTCACCGACTACCAGCACCGGGTCTACTCGACGTTCAAGGGCCGGGTCTACTCGATGCCGATCAACCTCGGCACCATCTGCGAGTACTTCGGTCGGGCGTTCTCCCCGGACGAGGCGCGGGCGCTCGTCGCCGAGCAGGCCGGGCAGGCCGCCGGCGAGCCGCGGAACCTCGAGGAGAAGGCGATCTCGCTGATCGGACGCCCGCTGTACGAGGCGTTCATCCGCGGCTACACGGCCAAGCAGTGGCAGACCGACCCCAAGGACCTGCCCGCCGAGATCATCACCCGGCTGCCGGTGCGGTACACGTTCGACAACCGCTACTTCAACGACACCCACGAGGGCCTGCCCGTCGACGGCTACACCGCGTGGCTGGAGCGGATGGCGGACCACCCCAACATCGAGGTGCGGCTGAACACCGACTTCTTCGACCTGCGCGACGAGGTGGTCGGCAACGTCCCGGTCGTCTACACCGGCCCCCTCGACCGCTACTTCGATCACGCCGAGGGCGAGCTGGGGTGGCGCACGCTCGACTTCGAGATGGAGGTCAAGCCCACCGGCGACTTCCAGGGCACCCCGGTGATGAACTACGCCGACGAGGACGTCCCCTACACGCGCATCCACGAGTTCCGGCATTTCCACCCGGAGCGCACGCACTACCCGACCGACCGAACGGTCATCATGCGAGAGTTCTCCCGCTTCGCACAGCGCGGCGACGAGCCGTACTATCCGATCAACACCGCCGACGACCGGCGGCGGATGCTGCGCTACCGGGAGATGTCCCGGCGGGAGCAGGGCGTGCTGTTCGGCGGACGGCTGGGGACCTACAAGTACCTCGACATGCACATGGCCATCGCGAGCGCGCTGAGCATGGTCGACAACCGGCTGCGCCCCCACTTCACCGAAGGGGCACGGCTCATCAGCGGAGGAGTGGACGAGTGACCGAGCAGCACGGCGCGGCCGACGAGCTGCGAGTACTGCAACGTGTCGTGATGCCCGTCGACCGGGACCTCGACGTGCTGAAGCTGTACATCGAAGGCGAGATCGTGCGCGGGGCCGAGGCCGTCGCCGAGGAGCGGGCCGCCGTCGACCCGGCCGACGCCGCATCGGCCGTCACCGCCGAGAGCGCGCGCGCGGGCCGCCGCAGCGTGGTGGTGCCCGTCGGTCAGCGGGTGTCCTTCGCCACCTACTTCAACGCGTTCCCCGCGAGCTACTGGCGGCGCTGGACGAACATCCAGGAGGTGGTGCTGCGGATCCGCGTGCGGGGCCAGGCCACCGTCATCGTCTACCGCACCAGCTCCAAGGGCCACATCCAGCGGGTCGACTCCCTGAAGGTCGACAGCGACACCTCGCACGAGCAGACGCTCCGGCTGTCGCTGGAGCCGTTCATCGACGGCGGCTGGTACTGGCTCGACATCATCGCGGGCGAGCGCACCGCCGTCCTCGAACGCGCCGACTGGTGCGCCGACGCCGGCACCACGAAACAGGGCCGCGTCAGCCTCGGCATCACGACCTACAACCGGCCGTCGTTCTGCGTCGACCAGTTGATCGCGCTCAGCGAGGCGCCCGACGTGCTGGAGATCGTGGACGAGATCCTGGTCGTGGACCAGGGCTCGCAGCGGATCGAGCACCATGAGAACTTCCCCCGGGCCGCCGCCGCGCTGGGCGACCGGCTCCGCGTCATCGACCAGGCCAACCTGGGCGGGTCCGGCGGGTTCGCGCGGGCCATGGACGAGACCGTGCGGGCCGGCCGCAGCGACTACGTGCTGCTGCTGGACGACGACGTGGTCACCGAGACCGAGGGCATCCTGCGCGCGGTCACCTTCGGCGACTACGCCCGCACCCCGACGATCGTCGGCGGCCACATGTTCAACCTCTTCGTCCGGTCGCAGTTGCACGCCTACGGCGAGACGATCGAGCGCTACCGCTGGTGGTGGAACGAGGCCCCGCACACCTGGCGCGAGCACGACTTCGCCGAGGAGGAGAAGAGCCTCCTCGAGACGACCTGGATGCACCGCCGGGTGGACGTCGACTACAACGGCTGGTGGATGTGCCTCATCCCGGTCGACGTGGTGAACAAGGTCGGGCTGTCGATGCCCATGTTCATCAAGTGGGACGACGCCGAGTACTGCGTCCGGGCGCAGAAGGCGGGATTCCCGACCGTGTCGCTGCCCGGCGTGGCCGCCTGGCACGTGCCGTGGCAGGACAAGGACGACGGCATCGACTGGCAGGCGTACTTCCACGAGCGCAACCGCCTGGTCACCGCGCTGCTCCACTCGCCCTACGAGCGCGGCGGGAACCTGGTCAAGGAGAGCTACATCATCTCGGTGAAGCACGCCCTGGCGATGCAGTACTCCACCGCCGAGCTGATGCTGTCCGCCATCGAGGACGTGCTGACCGGGCCGGCGCACATGCACGCGGAGATCGCCACCAAGGTGTCGGAGGTCCGGGCGCTCCGCGCCGGCTTCTCCGACGCCCGCAACCGCGGCGACGTGGACGAGTTCCCGCGGGTCCACCAGAGCCGGCCGCCGCGCCGGGGGCGCAACCCCAAGCCGCCGCGCGGCCGGGTCAAGGTGATCAAGAGCGCGCTGGCCGGCACGCTCAAGCAGATGCGCGCGGTGGACCGCGAGGCGCTGCAGCACCCGCAGGCGGCCGTCCCGCACATCGACCGGCACTGGGGGCTGCTGTCGCAGTTCGACAGCGCGCTGGTGTCCTCGGCCGACGGCGCGAACGTCGCCTGGTACCAGCGCGACCCGGCCCGGTTCAAGCAGATCATGGCCCGGACGACCCGGCTGCACGCCAGGCTCAGCCGGGAGTGGCCCCGGCTGAGCCGCGACTACCGCGCGGCCCAGGACGAGCTGGTCTCGCCGGAGGCGTGGCGCGCGACGTTCGGTTCGGCCGGGCCGGCCACGTAATGCCCACGACGGCGATCGCCCCCGGTGACCGGCTCCGGCCGCCCAACTCCGGGGGCGGGCTGCGTCAGGTCGCCCGGAACCGGTTCCTGCTGCGGCTGCTGGTGCGCCGGGAGCTGCGGTCGCGCTACAAGGGGTCGCTGTTGGGCCTCGGCTGGTCCTACGTGCGGCCCGCGGTGCACTTCTCGGTCTACTTCGCCGTGGTGGGCGTCTTCCTGGGGATGGACCGGCAGATCGAGCACTTCCCGATCTACCTGTTCTCCGGGATGGTGCTGGTCAACCTGTTCACCGAGACGCTGCACGCGGCGACCCGTTCGGTCACGGGCAACGCCCCGCTGATCCGGAAGGTGTTCCTGCCCCGGGAGCTGTTCCCGACCGCCTCGCTGCTGGTCTCGCTGGTGCACTTCGTGCCCGGTCTGGTGATCCTGCTGATCGGGGCGACCGTCAACGGCTGGCGGCCGTCGCCGCAGGCGTTGGGCGCGGCGGCGCTCGGGCTGTCCATCCTCGTGATCCTGGCGCTGGGGCTCGGCCTGCTGTGCGCGGCGGTCAACGTGTTCTTCCGGGATCTGGAGCAGGCGGTCGACATCTCCATGATCGTCGTCACCTGGTCGGTGCCGATGATCTACCCGTGGGCCCACGTGCGCACCCACGCCCCGGCCTGGGTCCTCGAGGTGTATCTGGCCAACCCGCTGGTCAGCGCGGTCACCATGTTCCAGCGGGCGTTCTGGTGGCCCGGCACGGACGAGACCTACGCGTTCCCGCCGGACATGTACGTCCACGGCGCGATCTCGCTGGCCGTCGCCGTGCTGGTCCTGCTCGCCGGTCGTCTGGTGTTCGCCCGGACCCAGAAGCGATTCGCCCAGGAGCTCTAGGTGTCCCCTTCGATCATCGTCGACTCGGTGAGCAAGCGCTTCACCCTGCGGCACGCCCGTTCCGTCAAGGAGATGACGGTGCGGGTGCTGCGCCGCGAGCCGTTGTCGGACTCGTTCATGGCGCTGGACGACGTCAGCCTGACCTTCGAGCCGGGCGAGACGGTGGCGCTGATGGGGCTCAACGGCTCCGGCAAGAGCACGCTGCTGAAAATGATCTCCGGTGTGCTGGTCCCGGACCAGGGCTCGGTGCTGGTGCGCGGCCGGGTCGCCGGGCTGCTCGACGTGGGCGCCGGGCTGCACCCGGAGCTGACCGGCCGGGAGAACGTGTACCTCAACGGCGCGATCCTGGGCATGACCGAGGCCGAGATCGACCGGCGGTTCGACGAGATCGTCGAGTTCTCCGAGGTCCGGCGGTTCCTCGACAACCAGGTGAAGTTCTACTCCTCGGGCATGTTCATGCGGCTGGCGTTCTCGATCGCCGCGCACACCGACCCCGACATCTTCCTGATCGACGAGGTGCTGGCCGTCGGCGACCCGCCGTTCCGGGAGAAGTGCCTGGAACGGATCCGGATGATGCGCGGCGAGGGCCGGACCATGGTCATCGTGGCGCACGACATCAAGATGCTCACCCGGCTGTGCGACCGCGGCGTCATGATGCGGCAGGGGCGGGTGACCTTCGACGGCGACGCCGTCGCGGCCGGCCGCCTGTGGCGGGAGGACCGCCAGGAGCGGCGGCTGACCTCGGGTCCGGCGCGCTGAGCCGCGCCCACGGCCCGGGGCCGCCGACGAGGTCAGGCGATCTCGATCCGGTCCACCTCCGCCTTGCGGGCGATGTGCCGCAGCCGGAGGACGTTCCAGCCGTCGCGGAACTCCCGGTGCACGGTGACCGCCACCCAACGGCCCGGCGCCGTCCTGCGGAAGGGGACGGTCGCGGCGGCGCCGCCGTTGACGGACAGCGCCGGACGCACCGGTCGTTCCGAGCGGTCGGCGTACACGATCCGGACCGAGTAGCGCCCCGCGCCCGGCGCGTACACGCGCAGCTCCAGCCAGTTCTCCCGGCCCCGGGCCGGACCGACGACCCGGCGGCCCGAGGCGCGGGGACGCCGGTACGCCTCCAGACCCGCGCCGCGCCGGCCGTGCTCGGCCTCGTAGGGCACCGCCGCCCCCCGGACGACCGGCCGGTCGCCCATCCAGCCGAGGTCGGCCGTGTACATGCCCCGAACGAGCCCGGTGTCGCCCTCGGCCCCCTTCAGGATGCCGTGGAAGACCAGAACCTGCCCGGTCTCCTCGGAGACCACGTCGACGCTGCCCGGCCCGACGATCCGGTCCCGGTAGTGACCGGTGGACTGTACGGGGGCGGCGCCCTTCACATAGGGCCCGCCGATCGACGTGGCCACCGCGTAACGGGTCTCGTAGGTGTCCTGGAAGTACCAGCCCGCGGCGTAGAACAGCACGTACTTGCCGTTCCGGCGGACGAGCTCGGGCGCCTCGACGAGAACGGGCTCCCGCGAGTCACGGGCGAGGATGCGGCGGGGCGGCCCGACGAGGCGGAGCGCGTCGGGCGTCAGTCGCTGCAGGAAGATGGCCGCCGGACGCTTGGCGTCATAGTGGCCGCGCGTCTTGTAGAGCAGGTACCGGGTGCCGTCGCCGTCCACGAAGGAGGCCGGGTCGATGGCGCCGCCCAGGTCGAGCGGGCACACCAGCGGACGGTCGCCGACCGGGACGAACGGTCCCTGCGGCGCGGTGGCGGTGGCGACGCCGATGCACTGCTTGTCCTGTCCGCGTCTGCGGGCCGCGAAGTAGAGGACGTACGTCGTCGTGCCGCCGTCCATGCGAACGATCACCTCGGGGGCCCAGGTCCGGCCGGCGACCGCCCAGCCGGGCAGGCGCGGAAGGCCGTCTCCGGCCAGCCTCTTCCATGGGCCGTTCACCGTGGGGGCGGTCGCGATGGGAAGTTCCGTCGGCCCGTCGTTGGTGGCGTAGGCGTAATACGTCGATCCGACCCGCAGCACCGTCGGATCGGGGAAGTTCGAGTCGATCACCGGACGGGTCGGCGAGTGCGCGACCCGTGGAACGGGCGGATCGGAGGTCGGGGTCGGGACGGGCGCGACCGTGGAGACGGAGGGTGTCGGCGTCGGCGACGGCAGCGCCACGGGGCGCCGCGCCGCCCGTCCGTCCAGCACGGTGGCGGCGACGGTCACGAACACCCCGGACGTCACACCTATGATCATGGAAACGGCGAAACCCGGCACCCGCATCTGACGTTTCCCCTCACCTTCGCCCGGCGGACGACGCGCACAAGGGGGATCTCACCGACCGATCAGAACAACTCCGTGAAGTCACTAGGCTTGCCCAGGAAGTGGACATCAAGGGAAGGCAGACATTGTTCCGGCGACGACTGAACCGACTGGCGGCCGGCTTCGGGATCGGACTCATGGCCCTGTCCGCGTGCGCCGACGGATCGCCGGCGGGCGCTCTGCGCGGCTCCGGCGAGGAGCGCGGGGCCCAACGACCGAACATCATTTTCGTCCTCACCGACGACCTGTCCACGGACCTGGTACCGCACATGCCGACCGTGCGCCGCATGCAGCGTACGGGAGTCACGTTCAGCAACTACTTCGCGACCAACTCGCTGTGCTGCCCGTCCCGCGCCACCATCTTCACCGGACGCTTCCCGCACAATACCGGCGTGGTCACCAACTATCCCCCGAACGGTGGCTACCAGGCGTTTCACGAGCGCGGCGGCGAGACGCGCAGCTACGCCAAGGCGCTGCAGGCCGCCGGATACCGTACCGCCCTGATGGGCAAGTACCTCAACGGCTATGAGCCCGCCGGCTCCGCCGCCGGCGCCGCCCGCGTCCCCCCCGGCTGGAGCGAATGGTATGTGGCCGGAGACGGCTACTCCGGTTTCAACTACACGCTCAGCGAGAACGGCAGGCGGGTGCGCTACGGATCGCGTCCGGGCGACTACATGACCGATGTTCTCTCCACCAAGGGAATACAGTTCATACAGCGTTCCAAGGCGGCCAAAAAGCCCTTCATGATGCAGGTCTCGCTGTTCACGCCGCACGGCCCGATCGTCCCCGCGCCCCGGCACGCCGGCGCCGTTCCCGCGCTGCGGGCGCCGCGGCCCCCGTCCTTCAACGAGCCCGACGTGTCCGACAAGCCGCGGTGGCTGCGCTCCCGTCCCGCGCTGAGCGGCAAGGGCGTCCAGTCGATCGACGAGAAGTTCCGCAAGCGGGTCCGCACCATGCTGTCGGTCGACGAGATGATCGCCCGGTTCCAGCGTCAGCTCGGCGCGCTCGGACTGGCCCGGAACACCTATCTGGTGTTCAGCTCCGACAACGGCTTCCACCTGGGCCAGCACCGGCTCCTCAGCGGGAAGATGACCGCGTTCGACACCGACATCCGGGTGCCGCTCATCGTGACGGGCCCGAACGTGCCGGCCGATCGCACCGTCAACCCGCTGACGCAGAACACCGACATCCACCCCACGCTGCTCAACCTGGCGGGCGTGCCCGTCCCGGCCGGGATCGACGGACGCGCCCTGACCCCGTGGATCCACGGGCGCGCCGTGCGGCCGTGGCGTTCGGCCGTCCTCGTCCAGCAGCGCAAGCACGACCTGGTGGCCTACGACCCCGACCGGCAGGGCCCCGCGGACGGCAACCCTCCGTCGTACTGGGCGCTGCGCCTGGCGAACAGCCTGTACGTCGAGTACGCCAACGGCGAGCGGGAGTACTACGACACGGCGAGGGACCCGCACCAGCTCCACAACCGGGCCCGCGCGCTCTCCCCGGCGAGGCTCCGGCAGTTGAGCGCGGCGCTGCGCGCCCTGAAGACCTGCTCCGGCGCCCGCTGCCGGACCGCCGACCAGGCCAGGTGATCGGGCGCGCGGCCGCGTCGGATCCACGCCGTATCAAAGGATTTTCATGCAACTCACCAGCGACGCCTTCGTCGTCCTGCTCACGGTGGCGGCGATCGCGACGGTCGCCCTCACGGTCTGGCTGACCCCCAAGGTCTCCGGATCGGGGATCAAGCACGTGCTGGCCCGACTCGGGGTGCTGGTCGCCTGTCAGTTCGTCATCGTGCTGGCGCTGGCCGTCGGCATCAACTCCTACTTCCTGTTCTACTCCACCTGGAACGACCTGCTCGGAACGACGAGCGGCCCGGTCAAGCTGGAGCGGGGACGCGGGACCGGAGCCCAGCCGGCCAAGCCGGTGGCCCGCAACGTCTCCGAGATGAACAAGGCGTCCGGCCTGCACGACCCGAAGACGGACGGCCGGATCGAGGAGATCACGATCCGCGGCGCCCGCACGGGGCTGAGCCTGGACGCCTACGTGTACCTCCCGCCGCAGTACTTCCAGCCGGAGTTCGCCGCCCGGCGCTTCCCCGTGGTGCTGACCCTCGCCGGCTACCCCGGCGACCCGCGCAACTTCATCGAGCGCCAGGAGCTGCCCAAGACCGCCAAGGACGACACCAAGGCGGGCCGGACGCAGCCGATGATCTACGTCATCACGCGCACCACCGTGGCGCCGCCGCGCGACACCGAGTGCACCGACGTGCCCAGCGGGCCGCAGGCCGAGACGTTCTTCGCCCAGGACGCCCCGGAGGTGCTCTCCGCGACCTACCGGCTGGCCGCCGATCACCGGGGCTGGGGCGTCCTCGGGCAGTCCACCGGCGGCTACTGCGCCGTCAAGCTCGCCATGCTGCACTCCGACCGGTACGCGGCCGGCGCGTCCCTGGGCGGCTACCTCAAGGCGGTGAAGGACGCCACGACGGGCGACCTCTACGGCGGCAGCAAGCTGGTCCGCAACGACAACGACCTGCTCTGGCGGCTGGAGCACCTGCCTCCCCCGCCGACCTCGATCCTGCTGGCGTCCAGCAAGGTCGAACGGGACTTCCCGCAGGCCCGCAAGTTCGCGTCCCTCGCCAAGCCGCCGCTGCGGGTCGACACGCTCTTCCCCGACGACGGCGGCCACAACTTCGGCACCTTCCGCCGACTCACCCCCGAGATCATGCGCTGGATGAGCGCGCAGCTCAAGGCCGGGTGATCCGGCCGGCCCCGCGATCGCCCCGATCCGTGCCGGTATCATCGGGTCGGCGGTCCCCGGGCGTCGTCACGCCATCGCGCCGCCGGGGAAGGGCGGGACCAGGGAGAGGGCGAGCGTGACCGACAGCGAGAGGCCGGACCATCCCGCCCCACCGCCGGAGGACCGGCCCACGGAGGGTCCGCCCGATCCCGACTTCCTCGCGCCGCCGCCCGTCCCGCAGTGGGCCCACGAGCCCGCCCCGCCTCCCCCGCCGCACTGGGCGCCGTCCGAGCACGCACCCGAAACACCCAACGCCCACTGGCCGCCCCCACCCGACAACGCCCCGAGCCAAGCGGCCTGGGCACCGCAACCCCCCGAGCTCCCTCCCCCACCCGGCGACGCCCAGGGCCAGGCAGCCTGGGCACCGCAACTTCCCGACGTTCCTCCCCCACCCGGCGACGCCCAGGGCCCAGCGGCATGGGGCCCACAGACCTCCCCGCCCGGCGACGCCCAAGGCCAGGCGGCGTGGACCCCAGAGCCCCCCGCGCTTCCTTCCCCGCCCGGCGATGTCCAAGGGCAGGCGGCGTGGGCCCCGCAGGTCCCCGAGGTCCCTCCGCCGCCCGGTGGGCTTCCGGAAGCCGGGCCGTCGCCGTTCTCCGGGGCGGTGGCGCCGGTGGGCGGACCGCAGTGGCCCGCCCTTCCGGCGGCCGGCGGGGCGCAGGCGGCGGACGCGTCGTACCAGCCCTATGAGCCCTGGCGGCTGGATCGTCCGCAGCGTCGGGGCCGGCGGCCGGCGGCGCGGCCGTTGTTGGTCGGTGCGGCGGCGCTGGCGGCGGTCGCCGTCGTCGCGGCGGTGGCGGTGACGGTGCTGCGGGGCGGTGACTCCGCGCCGCAGGCCGCGGCGGACGCGGTGCCGGCCGGTGGTCTGTTCGCCTCGAATCCCCGGGCGTCCTTCGACGGGCGGACGCAGCATCTGACCGACGTCGCGGCCGTCGGATCCACCGTCGTGGCGGTCGGCGACGACGCCGGAGCGGGCGGCTCGCACGGACGGTTCCTGGTGTCGGTCGACTCCGGACGGACGTTCCAGGTCGCGGGCGTACGGCCGCCCGCCGGCCAGGCCAACGCGCCCGGTGACGTTCCCCGGCTGGTCGCCGCCTCCACGTCCGGCTGGGTCGCGTTCGGTCGCCGCCCCGCCGGCGGCATCCTGTGGACGAGCCGCGACGGGCGCTCCTGGGAACGCCTCCCGTACACGGCGGCGTCCGCCTTCCAGCGGCAGGACAGGGTCCAACGGATCCAGGCGGGCGGCCCGGGCTTCATCGCCGTGGGCTCGACGTCCGCCAAGGGCGACTTCACCGACGCCGAGCCCGTGGTGTGGCTCTCCCCGGACGGCCGCGGTTGGGAACGCCTGACCGGCGACTCGCTGGGCATCGACGCCGGCAAGGCCAGCCTGACCCTGATGAACGCGGCGAGCGACGGCCGGACCCTGCTCGTCGAGGGCAAACGCGTCGTGAACGCCGGGCGGAGCGGCGCCAGGAGCAGCGGGGCCGTCTGGAGCTCCGGCGACGGCGGACGCACTTGGAAGATCGCCCGCGTCCCCGCGCCCAAGGGCTCGGTCGGGCTGTCCATCGGCGGCGGCCCCAAGGGGCTGCTGGCCGTGCGCGAGATCCGCGACGGCGACGAACGGCACGCGCAGATCTACTCCTCCGGCGACGGTTCGTCCTGGAGCGAGGCCGGCACCATCGAGACCTCCGGATACCAGCGGACGGCCTGGCTGCTGCCGGCCGCCCAGAGCCATGTCGCGATCGTCCTCGCCGAGGCCAAGGCCGTGCTGCTGACCAGCCCGGACGGCGCCGACTGGCAGGAGACCGGCACGATCTCGCTGACCGCGCGGCAGCAGCCGCTGGGCGCCGCGACGACCGGCGGCGGCACGTTCGTCGTCGGCACCGACCGCACGGGCGACGACTCCGACGCGTTCCTGAGCACCCACGGCGGGGCGGGCGGCGAGAGGCCGATCGACCTGTCCCGGGTCCCCGGCGCGTTCCCGCCCGACCGGTCCGTGTCCACGGTGACCGCCGGGGGCGGCGGCCTCGCCGTGGCCGTGGGCGGCACCGACGGCGACGCCGCCGCCTGGACGTCGATCGACGGCGGCACGTGGCTGCGCGCCGCGCTGCCCACCGACCTGACCTCCCGGGCGCAGGGCCAGCAGTTGACCGCCGTGACGCACGGCGCGCGCGGCTGGCTGGCCGTCGGGATCGGCGGGACCCGGCCCCGGGTGCCCCTGGTCGTCTCCTCGGCCAACGGCACCGTCTGGCAGGAGATCGAGGACGACGCGTTCAAGCCCGACGACGAGTCGTTGACCACCGGCGCCGCGGCGTCGGCCGGCCCCGGCTACGCGATCGTCGGCACGGACGGCGACTCCGCCGCGGTCTGGTTCTCCGCCGACCTGAAGACCTGGGAGCGCGGCCAGGGCGCGGACGACCACGACCTGAAGGCCGACGGCGACGCCGCCCGGTGGATGCGCTCGGTCGTCGGGGGGCCGTTCGGCTTCGCCGCGGGCGGCGGCGTGTTCAAGGGCGAGGAGGGCCGGCTCCGGCGGGCGCCCGCCGCGTGGTCGTCCGCCGACGGCCGCAACTGGGTCCTGCGCGAGCTGCCGTTGCCCCGGGGCTTCGCCGACGGGACGGTCGAACGGGTCGTCGCGGCGGGGCAGCGTCTGGTGGCGGTCGGCGAGGGCTTCGTCCCCGGCAAGGGGGTCGCCCCGCTGGCGTTCGTCTCACCCGACGGCGGACAGACCTGGCGCGCCGTCGCGCCGCCGATCCCGCCCGGCGGCGTCGACGTCCGACCGACGGCCGTGCTGGCCCATGCCCGCGGCTTCCTGGCGACCGGGGTCACCGGGCGACCGGGCGGCACCGACGTCGTGACCTGGACGTCCCCCGACGGGGTGACCTGGACCGCCGCCAGGGTCGGCGGCGTGCTGGCCGGTCCGGGCGACCAGCGGATCGAGGGCCTCACCGTCTTCGGGGGCCGGGTGCTGGGTGTCGGCGGGTTCGTCGGGGATCACGCCGAGCAGCCGGTCCTCTGGCGTCCGCCGCTCCCCTAACGGTCTCCCGGGCGGCGGCGAGGGCCGCGGCCGTTCAACCGACGGGCGGGAGGCCGTCCCTGGTGGCGGCGACGATGCGGCCGCGGGAGCGGTTGCGATTGCGGCGGGCGCCGTACGGCGCGACGATCCAGCGGTAGAACGGCCGGCGGACCGCGGTGGGCACCAGCCGGTAGCCGCCGCGCAGCGCCACGTTCCGCAGGTACTGGGGCCGGGTGATGAAGCCGTACTGGAGCATCTCCCGCTGGAGGCGCAGCTCGGAGTTCAGCAGCGCGCGGCCGCCCCGGCGCTCGTAGGCGCCGTCGCTGACCCGGTAGTAGACCAGCGGCTCGGCCAGGTTGACCACCCGCGCGCCGTTGGCGATCATGCGCACGAACAGCCAGTAGTCCTCCATCAGCGGGAGGTCGCCGTAGCCGCCCGCCGCGACCACCGCGCTGCGCCGGTACACCACCGTGGGGTGATTGAACGGGTCGTGGATGCGCGAATAGCGGGCGATGTCCATCGGGTCGCTGGGCGGAATGCGGCGGCCCACGATGTCGTTCAGGTCCGCGCCGAACTCCAGCAGCCCGGCCCCGACCAGGTCGGCGCCGGCGCGCACCAGCGGCACCTGGAGCTTGAAACGGTGCGGCATGGCCACGTCGTCGGCGTCCATCCGGGCCACGATGTCGTGGCGGCCGGCGGCCAGCCCCGCGTCCAGCGCCGGGCCGAGGCCGCGGTTGCGCTCGAGTCGGAGGAAGTTGACCTCGACGGGGCTGCCGGACACCAGCTCCTTCAGACAGACCGCGAGCTCCGGCGACACCGGCCCGTCCTGCACCAGCACCACCTCGTCGGGCCGCAGGACCTGGTCGTGCACGGCGCTGTGAAATGCCGCCCGGACATACTCCTTACGATCACCGCCATAGACGGTCATTAGCAGGGAGAACGGTTCGGGGGCCATGACTGCCATCTCTGTGACGGGAGCGAGCCGACGCCCTATCGGCTCGATCGAGGGGGGTTTAGGGGGTTTGCGGTCACTGCGCGGCTAAGATACCTGCCCGACCCGAAGGTCAGGACCCTTATGGTCGATCTCGGTATTTGTTTGCCTTTTCGTAACGTGCGCATCGGAGTGCCGCATTCGGGTCATGCCTGTGCGCACACGTCCTGGTCGGCGCGGATCTCTCCGTCGATCTTGGGCAGCGGGGTGCCGGTGCCCTGGAGCCTGGCGCCGTCCTTGCCGATGATCAGATAGACGAGCCCGGCCTTCACCGACGGGTGGGCCTGGGGCGGGTGGCCGGGCACCGCCTTGGCCAGCGCGGCGGCCTGCCGCTCGGCGCCCGCGCCGTACAGGATCCGGGTGGGGGTGGAGGCGGACTGCTGCTTGGTGCCGACCTTGGTGATCTGGAAGCCCTTGTCCTCCAGCCCGTCGGCGGTGCGCTGGCCCAGCCCGTCGGTGCCGGTGCCGTTGTAGACGGCGACCTTGGTCTCGCTCGGCTTCGCCGGCGGCTGTCGCACGGCCTGGTCGGCCGGCGGCTTCTCGGGCGCCGGCGGCGGGGGCAGTTCGTTGTCCTCCCTGATCGCGTCGAACAGCGGCTTGGCCAGCGTGGGGTTGATCTGGACCCGGGCCTTGTCGGCGGGGTACCCCATCACCGGGACCGTGACGAAGGTGACCTTGCCGGCGCTCATCCCGCGCAGGCTGGCGGCCAGCTTCTGCATGCCGCTCAAGGTGAGGCGGTCGTCCACCTTCACCGCGCCGGCGACCGCCTTGAGGAACGCGTAGCTCTTGCCGGGGTCCTTGAGCAGCCCGCCGCTGGTGGCCTTGTTGACCACCGAGCCCATGAACGCCTGCTGGCGCTTGATGCGCGACAGGTCGGAGCCGTCGCCGAGCCCGCCGGTGCGCGTGCGCACGTAGCCGACGGCGGTACGGCCGCTGACGGTCTGCCTGCCCTTCTTGAGCACCAGGTCGGCCTTCGGGTCGCGGATCGCCTTGGGGGAGCAGATCTCCACCCCGCCGAGCGCGTCCACCACCTTGATGAAGCCGGACATGTCGATCTCGGCGTAGTGGTCGATGCGGATGTCGGTCAGCGACTCGATCAGGTTCCACGTGCAGGAGGGGCCGGCGAACGCGTACGCCGAGTTGAGCATGCCGAAGGACGGCGACACCCGGGTGCCGTCGTCCTTCTTGCACTGCGGGATCTGGACCATCGAGTCGCGCGGGAAGCTGAGGCCGATGGCCCGGTCGCCGCCCGGGGAGATGTGCATCAGGATCGTGGTGTCCGACCCGCCGCCGGCCTGGTCGCCGAACTGCTTGTTCTCGCCCTCCCGGCTGTCGGAGCCGAGCAGCAGGATGTTGAGGGAGCTGTTGAGCTTCTCGGGACGGTCGGCGTTGAGCTGGTCGTCGACGTTGTCCCGCTCGATGCTGCCGTTGATGCTGCGATAGAACCCGTACGCGGTGAGGCTGCCGAGCACCATCACCACGGACATCGCGATGGAGGCCCACCCGAGCAGGCGCCACCGCCGTCCGTCGCCTGGCGGCGGCCGGTCCGGGGGGGCGATACGCTCCGAAGTGGCCAAACGTTCCATCCGTAATATTCCATCACAGGTAGGACACTGGTCACTGCTGTCGCAGCAGGTGGGCATGACGATCCCTGCTCGCGCACCAGGACGTCAAGTTCGCACCTTATGTCCTTCATGGAGAAGACGTCCCGGTCCTGGGCGCGGATGACACGATCCCGGAATTTCCGGCAGGCCCCGTCCTCCCGGCTCCGGTGGGGACCACCGAGTCGTCCCGACGCGACTAGACTCGGGCCGCATCCAGGGTGTTCGTCCGATCAGTCGCGACGCTGAGAGGAGACCGGTGTCCGATCGGGAGTGGCAGCATGCGGTACTGCGCGATCTCGGCGCAGCCGGGGCCGGACTCGCCGATCCCCGGCCTCCGGGTTCCGTTCCCCTGCCCGCGCCGGTCGGGGCCCCGGCCCCCACGCCGCCGTCCGAGCCGCGCCCCGGCAGACCGACCGGAACGGGCCCGTCCGTCTGGTACCCCGAGGGATCCGTCACCGGCGAGGGCTCCCTCCAAGAGGTGACACCCCCGGTGCTGGGCGCACCACCCCCGCCGGGCCGCGAGACGACGGCGGTCTTCGGGCTCCCCCCGAAGGACTCCCTCCGCTCCGAGCCCGCCACCCCCACACCCCTCCCCGCCCCCCCGAACCCCTCCGAACGCCCAGCCACACCACCCGCCCTCGACCCGACACACACCCCGGACCCGTCGCACGCACCCGACCCGACGCCCACAGCGACGCCGACGCCCGGGTTCGGCCCGACACCCACAGCAGGCACGACGCCCGGGCACGGCACGACGCACACGCCTCCCGCGACGCCCGGCCCTGGCCCAGCCCACACCGCTGCGACGCCCGGACCGGACTCGACGCCTCGGCCGAACCCGATGACCGGGCCCGGCGCAACGCCCGTACCGGGTTCGACGTCCGGGCCCGGACCAACGCACGCACCCGACCCGACGCCCGCGCTCGGCCCGTCGCCCGTGCCCGACCCGGTGTCCACGCCGGGCTCGGCGCCGGGGCCGGCGCCCGCGTCGGCGCCTGTGGCGTCGACGTCGGAACGGGGCCTGGAGCAGCGTTCGCTGCCCGCGCCCATGCATCCGGTGCCTCCGCCCAAGCACCCGGTGCCCATGCCGTCGGTGCCGGCCGTGCGCGATCACGTGCGTCCGTCGGAGGCCGCGCCGTCGGGGCCGGGGTCCTTGGCGCGGCCGCCGGGGCGGCCCGACCTCGACGCGACCACGACGGATCCGCCGCCGTTCGTCGGGCAGCCGGGCCGGACGCACGACGTGTCGGCCGCCGTGTCGCCCTGGGCGCCGGCCGCCGCATCGGACCAGGGTCCGGGCACGCCCGTCATCGGCGGCTCCCCCGAGTCGTCCGAGTCCGGGCCGCCCGTTCCCTCCGTCTCGGCGGGTGACGCCGCGGGGGCGCGCTTCGTGGACGGCGCCCGGCAGCAGACCTACGACCAGGTCGACCACCAGGCGGGGCAGATGTCGGCCGACGCGCTCGTAAGACGTCGGGCGCACGGCGACTCCGCGCTGCGCCGGGTCGGGCGCGGGGTGCGCAAGGCGGTCGGCGCCTCGGCGGCCGGGGATCTCCGTGAGACCACCGGGGTGGCGCAGCGGATCCAGTCCCCCGTGCCGTCCTGCCGCCGCATCGCGGTGACCTCGATCCGCGGCGGCGCGGGCAAGACCACGGTGGCGGCGCTGCTCGCCGCCGTGATCGCCGAGCACCGGGACGACCGGGTGCTGGCCATGGACGCCGACTCCGGGCTCGGCTCGCTGCCGCTGCGGCTGGGCGCGCAGCCCGAACGCTCCATGCACGACCTGGCCGCTGCGCAGCCCCGGTCGTGGGAGGAGACGGCGCAGTTCCTGGCGACCACCGAGCAGGGCCTGTGGCTGCTGTCGGCGACGGCGCGCGGCCGGGTGTCCGAACTGGAGCTGGAAACGTTCCAGACCGCCGCCGCCGGCGTGGGGCGGTACTTCTCGGCCGCCGTCATCGACTGCGGGGCCGGTATCGTGGCCCGGCTCCAGCGCGGCGTGCTCGCGTCCGCGCACGCCCAGGTGTTCGTCACCCCCGGCACGGTGGACGGCGCGTTGAGCGCCCGGCAGACGCTGAGCTGGTTCGTCGGCAGCGGCTACGAGGAGCTGTTGTCGCGCACGGTGGTGGCGCTGGTCACGCACTCCCCGCACGCCGACGGCGACGCCGACCTGGAACGCGCCCGTCAGGTCCTCAGCGACGGCGGCCTGCCGGTCGTGGTGGTGCCCTACGATCGGCACCTGGCCACCGGTACGGCGATCTCCCCCGCCAGGGTGAGCGGCACCGTCCGCGCCGCGGCCTCCTGGATCGCGGCCGAGGTCTTCGCCCGGTCCCTCACCGGAGGAGCGGTGTGAGCACGGACGTCATTGCGCTCACCAACGACAGACCCGACGTCGGCGCGGTCCTCGAGGGGCTGGGGCCCCGGCTGAGGCTGCCGCTGGCGGTGACCGCCGCGGGCGGCGCGTGCCGCGTGTACGACGACTCCGGCCGCCTCGTGGTGTTCGTCACGGACCCGACGCTGGTCACGGTGCCCGGCGAGGTCGAACGACTGCTCTGCGACGGGGTGCGGGCGCCCGCCCCGGTCTGGTGGGTGGACATCCGCGCCGCCGCCGATCTGGCGAACGCCGCCCACGTGGCCCGATCCTGCGCCGACGAGCTGGTGGCCAGGCACGGCGGCACCGTGTGGAGCGGGGCGGCTCGGTGAGCCCCGTGCTCGACGTGGTCACCCCCAGGGCCATGGTGGTGCTCCAGGACCGTCCGCTGGTGGCGCTGTCCCCGTGGCTGGTCGAGGCGATGGCCGAGGCGTCGGGCTCCGGGCGGACCCTGCAGATCGTCACGCCCCCGTCCACCCGGCTGTCGATGCCGCTGCGGGTGTCGGGCCCGGCGATGCAGTGGGTCGTCCGCGACGGCGAGGCGTACTACGAGGGGCTCACGGGCCGGCCGCTGCGCTGGGACGGCACGGGCTTCGCCCCGGTGCCGGACGCCCGCGACTACGCGCCCGGCTTCGTGACCCGTCCGAGCGGGCCGATCGGCGCCCAGCTCACCCTGACCTACCGTGCCCGGCACACCCGCCACAGCGTGCTCGGCGGCCAGGTCGAACGACTGATCGCCCTGCTCACCGGCCGTCCGCCGGCGGGCTGGGGCGACGCCGAGCCGGTCGCGCACACCTGGCGACGCCCGGAGTTGACCTCGTACGTGCGCGAGGCGGGAGACGCCCCGGTCCGGCTCATCGTGGTGGGGGCGGGCGGCGGTCGTACCGCGATCGCCACGGTGGAGTTCTCCCAGGGCGGCACCGCCGAGGTCACCACGCTCACCGTCGGGCACCCGCCCGCCGACCCGCCCGCGTCGGCGCACCTGCCCGCGCTGGTCGAGGCGCTGGTCGGCGAGCACCCGGTGGCCTCGCTGCTGGCCCAGCTCAGCCCGGGGCGACCCGACGTCACCTACGAGCCCCGCTGGATGGGCACACCCGCGCCGGTCGGCATGGCGGTGGCCGGGGAGCGCACCGGCCCCGCGGGCGTCCCGGCCCGTCCGGCGGGCCCGCCGCAGGCGCCGATGACCTGGTTCGAGTTGGGCGACGGGCGTTCGGCGGAGGGCTGGCAGCGGCATCGGGAGCTGCTGAGCCACCTGACGACGTCGTGACCCGCCGTGTCCGACGGGGCAACGTGATCGTTCTGTGACGTTTGCCGTGGCCGTCAGGATGGAAGTGTCGGTAGTTTTTGGGAAATGCGCTTGGGACGTGTGCGGCACTGGGTCACCGTCGGATCGGTCTGCGGCGTGGCTGCGGCCACCTTCGGGGTGGCGGTCCTCACCGAGGAGGACCCGCCCGTCGTCCGGATTCAGCAGACGGCCGTCAGCAACGCGGTGAGCGCCGTCGCCGCCCGCGACGTGGAGTCGTACTGGACGCCGGAGCGGATGGCCAAGGCGGCCCCGGTGACCGGGCGCGACTCCACGTCCGGCAGGACCGGCGTGGCCGGGGCGGCGCGGACCGCGACGACGTACGACGGCGTCCGCACGGTCGGGGCCCTCTTCTTCAACAACGGCGCGGGTGACCGCTACTGCACGGGTGTGGTCGTCGCCAGCCGGTCGAAGATGCTCATCCTCACGGCGGCGCACTGCATCCACGGCGGCCGGGGCAAGGGTTACGCCCGCAAGGTCGCCTTCGTGCCCCAGTACGACCGGGGTCGGCGTCCCTTCGGCACCTGGCCGGCCCGCAGGCTGTTCGTCCACAGGCTGTGGGCGACCCAGAGCGACCCCGACGTGGACTACGGGGTGGTCTCCCTGCACCCGCGCCCGAGCGACAAACGCAGGATCCAGCAGGTGGTGGGCTCCAACCGCATCGCCATCAACCGGGGATACGTCAACACGGTCTACGTGACCGGCTATCCGAGGATCAGGTCCGACCGGCGCGACCGCCCGATCCGGTGCTGGACCAGGACCAGCAGGCACTCGCGGTTCCAGATCCGCATGGAGTGCAACGGCTTCTACGGGGGCACGAGCGGGAGCCCGTGGCTGCTGAACTTCAACAGCAGCACCGGCACCGGCTACATCAACGGCGTCCTGGGCGGCTATCTTGCCGGGGGCGACGTGCACTGGAGGTCGTACGCGGCCTACTTCGACAAGGACATCATGAGCCTCCGGGGCTACGCCGACAATCACGCCTGAGCCCCTCGTGGGGCCCGAACAAGGAGCGAGCCCCTGCCCCCCGGCACCGACGCCCTGCGACCACTGACGTCCGACGACCCCACGGTCGTCGGCAACTACCGGTTGCTCGGACGCCTCGGCCAAGGAGGCATGGGCGCGGTCTACCGCGGGGTCGCCCCCGACGGGCGTCCGGTGGCCGTGAAGGTGATCCGCCGGGAGCTGGCCGCCGACGCGGGCTTCCGGGCCCGTTTCACCGACGAGGTGACCAACGCCCGTCGCGTGGCGTCGTTCTGTACGGCACGGGTGCTCGACCACGGCGAGGCGGACGGCGCCCCGTACCTGGTCACCGAGTACATCGAGGGTCCCTCGCTGAGCGACCACGTGGACGAGCACGGCCCGCTGCCGGCCGAGCCGCTGCGGGCGCTGGCGGTCGGCATCGCGACGGCGCTGGTGGCGATCCACGGTGTGCGGCTGGTGCACCGGGACCTGAAGCCGTCCAACGTGCTGCTGTCGGCCGACGGCCCCCGCGTCATCGACTTCGGCGTCGCGCGGGCCCTGGACTCCTCGGAACGGCACACGCAGACCGGATTCGTCGTCGGCAGCCCCGGCTGGATCGCCCCGGAGCAGCTCTTCGACGGCCGGGTCGACACGGCGGTGGACGTGTTCACCTGGGGCTCGCTCATCGCCTACGCCGCCACCGGACGTCACCCGTACGGCAGCGGGAACATGATGGTGCTGGCGACCAAGGCGTACCAGGGCTCCCATGACCTGACCGGGGTGCCGGACGCGCTCCGGCCGCTCATCACCGCCGCGCTGGATCCGGACCCGTCCCGTCGTCCGTCCGCCGAGAACCTCGTGGTGGCGCTGGTGGGCGACGCCGACGACCCGCAGACGGGGGCGCGGCGGCTGGTCACCCAGGCGTGGACGCCGGCCGCGCTGCCGCCGGCGATGTTCGCCCCGCCGGCCCCGACGCCTCCCTCGTTCCCGACTCCGGCACCCGCGCCGGCCCCGTACATGGCCCCGTACATGGCTCCGCCGCAGATGCCGCAGATGCCGATGGCGGCGCACTCCACCCCGCCGCCCTTCACGCCGCCTCCGATGCCCGCGCGGGGCTCGGCCGGGCCGGCCGTCGCGCTGATCGCGATCGGCCTGCTGGTGGTGCTGGTGGTCGGGGTGGCGGCGTACGTCCTCCAGCAGGGTCCGGACGGGTCCGGGCCCGGCGCGTCCGGCGGCACCACCGGTTCCGGACGCACCGCCGACCCCGGCTCGTCGGGGGGAACGGGGAGAACGGCCGGCGGCAACGAGGTGACCACGCTGCCGGACCTCTGCCGGGCGCTGACCAAGGTGCTCCCCGCCAAGGCCCGGGGCGCGCCCTTCGACCCGGCCAAGAACACCAGCCCCGACCTCCGATTCTGCAACTGGGAGCGGCGGAACAACGTCGGAGCCCTGGACCTGAGCGTCGACGCCCAAATCTTCCAGACCCTCGGTGACAGGACCGGGACCCAGCGGGCCCGCGAGGAGATGGACGGCAACTACGAGAACGTCGGCGACCCCACCTACCATCGCAGCCGCGAACGCCTGTCGGGCCTCGGCGACGAGGCGATCGCCTCCGAGCAGTTCAGCCCCATCACCGCAGGTCCGAGCGAGGACGACCTGCGCAGTTACTGGATGGGCGGCGCCCGCCTGTACGTGCGTCGGGCCAACGTCGTGATCGACGTCAAGTGGACCGCCGCCGACTACCCGCCCTCCGTCCGCGGCGGCCGCACCCTCAAGGGCCGCAACCTCCCGTACGCCCAGGCCAGACGGGAGGCCATCGAGCTCGCCAAGGCCGCCCTCGCCCAGATCGGCTGAGCGCCGCCGCTCACGGTCGCAGCGTCCGGCGCTCCCGTGACCTGCGCGACGGCAGAAGCCGCCGACGTCGTCGTGGAGCCTGGTGCGCGGGCCGGTCGTCCTCGCCGGGGAACGCCACCGGGGGTGGCACCTCGGTCGGATCCTCGTCGCCCAGCAGGATCGCCGTCGGTGTCGGCACGGCCAGCGGCGCCTGCGCGAGCAGGTGCCGACAGCCGAGGACCGAGGCGATCCGGCCGGCGGCCGGGGTGGTCGTCATGAGCCCCCCGGACTCGCACCGGGTGACCAGGTCCTCGGTGGTGTCGGCCGCCGCGGCCAACTCGTCGCGGCGGAGCCGGTGCAGCCGCCGCAGGTGGTACACGTGCTGCCCGAAGGCGTGGGCCACGGACGCCTGCTGGTACATCTCGGCCGCGCCCGGCTCGACGATCCGCCGCTTGACGATCTCGGCCCAGGGCCGGTGGTCGTCGGCCGGGTGCGCCGTGCACTCGCGCAGCGCCGTGCGGGCGCGTTCGCTCTCGTGGGTCTCGGAGATTCGGGTGGTGCGCCACACCGTCAACAGGACGGTCCGGTGTCCGGGCGCGCACCAGTAGACCAGCCCGGCGGGCTCGGTCCTCGGGTACAACCGCATCACCTGCAGGGGGGAGCGCCCGCCGCCGACGCCCTGGACGCGCGGGCCGGCCCGCAGCGCCCCGAGGGCGGCGATCAGGTTGATGGCGAAGGCGGCGATGCCGAACTCCGCCGCGACCAGATGCTCCACCCAGTCGGTGACTTCCAGCTCCAACTCGACGACACGCCGTTTCATGACGGAAACGTATACTTTGCCCACCGGTCCGTCACCAGACCTGAACGGTAGGTCAGCACCACCCCGCCGCCACGCCCCGAACGTCCACCCCGGTACGTCGGCCGGATCCGTCGGCGAGGGCACCGGACGGACGTCGAACCGGTGCGGCGGTCGGGGACCCCGGGCGAGCGCTCGGGCCGGTACGTCGGTCGGGGAGGCCACCGTCGGGAGTGCGACGCCGGCACCGGACGGACGTCCGGAACGGTGCGGCTGTCGAAGAGCCCGTAGGCGGGGCCGTCACACCGGCACCGGGCGAAGCGTTCGGGTCGGCACGTCAGTCGAGGGTGCGACACCGGCGCCGGACGGACGTTCGCAACGGTGCGGCTGACGAGGAGACCGTAGGCAGGGCCGTCACACCGGCACCGGGCGAAGCGTTCAGGTCGGCACGTCAGTCGACGGTGCGACACCGGCGCCGGACGGACGTTCGCAACGGTGCGGCTGACGAGGAGACCGTAGGCGAGGCCGTCACACCGGCACCGGGCGGACGTTCGGGCCGGTGCGTCAGTCGGGGAGCCCCTCGGTGAGGGCACGGAGCGCTTGGGCGCGGGTGTCGTAGTCGGCGCGGGCGGCCTCGATGGCCTCCAGGTTGCGGTCGGCCCATCCGACGAGGGTGGTGACCGTCTCCAGCAGCGTGCGCCCGAGGTCGGTCAGCGTGTAGTCGACGCGCGGCGGCATCACCGGGTAGACGGTGCGGCTGACCAGGCCGTCGCGTTCGAGCGCGCGCAGGGTGACGGTCAGCATCCGCTGGCTGATGCCGTCGATGCCGCGCTTCAGCTCGGTGAAGCGCAGGGTGCGTTCGCCGAGCAGGCTGATCACGTACAACGACCACTTGTCGGCGATGCGGTCGAGGATCTCGCGTGCCCCGCAGCCGGTGGCCAGACGCCCCTCAGGCGGTTGGACCTCCATGGTTACCTCCCGATGACCGAGGCAGGAAAAAGTGCCTTCTTGTGCGGCCGGAACGCCGCCGCGCAGGATGAGAACGGTTCCGTTCAAGAACCTTCCCACGGACAGGAACCTGCTCACCCTTCATGACCAAGGAGACACCATGACCGTCGAGACCGTCCGGATCCCCGGCTACGTCACCGGCGTCTGGGTCATCGACCCGACGCACTCGGAGGTCGGCTTCACCGTCCGGCATCTCATGATCAGCAAGGTCCGCGGCGCGTTCCGCGCGTTCGAGGGTCGGGTCGTCACCGCCGAGGATCCACTGGCGTCCAGCGTGACCGCCTCCATCGACCTGGCCTCGGTCGACACCGGCAACGCCCAGCGCGACGAGCACGTCCGCTCGGCCGACTTCCTGGAGGTGGAGAAGTACCCGTTCATGACGTACCGCTCCACCGGGCTGCGCCCCGACGGCGACGCGTTCGTCCTCGACGGGGAGCTGACGCTCAAGGGCGTGACCCGGCCCGTGCCGCTCGCGCTGGAGCTGAACGGCATCGGTCCCGACGTGTTCCGACCCGACGTGCCCACGGGGGCCCGGGTGGGGTTCACCGCGACCGGCGAGATCGACCGGCGGGACTTCGGGATCAGCTTCAACAGCCCGATCCCCGGGGGCGTGATGCTGAGCGAGCGGATCGAGATCACCCTCGACATCCAGGCCGCCCTCCAGACGGACTGACCGCCCGTCGCACTACGCTCCGGGTGAGCACGCCACCATGAACGGAGCGACGTGATCCACCGCATCGAGGCGCCCGACGCGTTGGCCGACCACCACGCCGACCACAGCGGCGACGAGGGGAAGGCCTGGATCGCCGCCCTCCCCGATCTGGCCGAGTCCTTCCTGGACCGCTGGGACCTGACCCCCGACGGCCCCACCCGGCACGGGTTCGTCGCCCTGGTCGTCCCCGTCCTGCGGGCGGACGGGACCCCGGCGGCGCTCAAGCTCCAGCCCTCCACCGAGGACACGGTCGGCGAACCCGTGGGCCTGCGCACCTGGGACGGCCGGGGCGCCGTGCGGCTGCTCGACCATGACGCCGGCACCGGCACGATGCTGCTGGAACGGCTGGACGGCGACCGTTCGCTCGCCTCGGTGCCCGACGACGCGCAGGCCCTGCGGATCCTCACCGAACTGCTCGCCCGCCTGGTGGCCGTTCCCGCTCCGCCGGGCCTGCGCACGCTGAAGGACATCGCGGAGGCGATGCTCGCGGACGTCCCCGAGGCGGTGACCGCGCTGCCGAGCGAGGACGACCGGCGACTGCTGCGCACCTGCGCGGCGGCCCTCCGGGAGGTGGTCGGGGAGCCCGGCGACCGGCTGCTGCACTGGGACCTGCACTACGAGAACGTGCTCGCGGGCGAACGCGAACCCTGGCTCGCCATCGACCCGCAGCCGCTCGTGGGCGATCCGTGCTTCGAGCTGCTGCCGGCCCTCGACAACCGTTGGGACGAGGTCGTGGCGACCGGCGACGTCCACCGTGCGGTACGTCGCCGGTTCGACCTCATGACCGAGATCCTCGACCTGGATCGGGAACGCGCGGTGGCGTGGACGCTCGGCCGCGTGCTCCAGAACCTCCTGTGGGAGATCGAGGACGAGGAGCCCGAACTCAGCGCCGTCCAGATCGCCGTGGCCGAGGCCCTCTTGCGCCCCCGCGTTCACTTGCCGTAGGGCGCCGGCTGGTTGCGCTTGGGCTCCACGTAGGTCGACGGCGGCGACCAGTTGATCTTGGCGTCGTTGAACTTGATGGCCGCGCCGCCCGTCGGCTTGAGGTTCTCGAGCTGGATCACCCGGCCCCCCACCGTGAGCTGGGAGAAGACATTGGAGGCGGCGCTGATGAAGCTCTGCAGCGCGGCGGTCATGTTGATGATGCAGGCCACCACCATGATCCCGATGGTCGCCGAGATGATCCGCGCGATCACCCCGGCGGGGGTGGGCAGCAGCTTGTAGATCGTCAGCGGGATCAGCAGGGCGAACGCCGAGCCGACCAGGTTGCCGAGCGAGGTCCAGTACTTGGTGTACGAACCCGCGACGCTGTCGACCGCGCCGCCCACCGCCTCCGCGTACTTGCGGCAGGTCTCCAGGTCGGAGATGAACGCGTCGACGGCCGACGCGAACGCCTTCTGGTCGTCGGCGATCCAGTCCTTGGCCGACGCGGTCTTGAGCGCCTGCATCTGCTGGTTGCCGGGCTTGTCCAACTCGCTGGAGATCCGGGAACGCCAGTTCGACGCGGCGGAGTACATGCCGGGGACGTTGGCGACGGCGGTCGCGGCGATCGCTACCCCCGCGATGATCAGGTACTCGAGGCGGCCGACCTTCTTCAGCTTGTTGAGCACGTCGTCGACGAGGTTGGTCGCCTTGGCCGCCGCACCGCCGGCGGGCCCCGCCGGACCCGCCGGCCCTGCCGGACCTGCGGGACCCGCCGGACCGCGCGGCCCCGCCGGTCCCTGTGGGCCGGGCTTGCCGGGCGGTCCCTGGTTGCCGGGGGGGCCTTGATTGCCGGGCGGCCCCTGGTTTCCCGGCGGTCCCTGATTGCCGGGCGGCCCCTGAGGCCCTTGGTTGCCCGGCGGTCCCTGGTTGCCCGGAGGGCCCTGAGGGCCGGCCGGCCCTTGGTTTCCGGGAGGGCCCTGGGGACCCTGCGGTCCCTGGGGGCCGGTCGGGCCGCCGGTGGGACCCGACGGCGGCGAGTTCACCGGCGTGATCGGAGCAGGCGGGCCGTAGGGCCGCTGCGGGCCGCTGGGGGGGTTGGGCGACATGGGCGAGGGGCTCCTGAGGATTCTCCAGAGGGACGCGCGGTCACTGGTACTGCGCGGGCGGCACCGTGATCGTGCCGCCCGGATTCATGGGATCCCCGACCTGCGTGGGGCCGCTGGCGTCCTCGGCGGCGCGCCACACCTGCTTGATGCGCTCCAGCGCGCCGTCCCAGGACGTCAGGACATCGTCCACGTCCTTCATGAATCCGCGCATGTCGTCCTGCGTCTGGGAGTAGGCGCCGGAGAGGAAGACCATTCCGATGAGGCCGAATCCGGGAAAGGAGATATCGGTGTCGTCGACATAGCCCTTCACCTCGGCGAAGAACGGCTTGGTGTCGTTCTTGATCTTGCTCTGGACGCCCGCGATGCCCGCGGAGGTGACGTATTTCTCCTGCTGCGGTGCCATGGCCGAGCCTCTCCGTCCGCCGGTCGAAACAGGTCGACGGCAACATGTACCGGCTTTTTTCCGGCGCGGCAAGCGCATCGGTGGGACCGGTCCAGATTCGTACAGATATCGCTTTTCCGAGGTCTCCCGTTCGCCTGCGGTTCACGCCGTGGAGGCTCGGGATGATCATCCTGGGCGTCCCGCGACCGAAGGGACGACCGTGCTCGACTTCGACCCGAACAACTTTCGGCTGGAGGATCTGGACCGGCTCGGCCGCCAGGCCGACGACGCGATCCGCCGGCTCGCCGAGTCCGCGGACGCGCTCGGCGCGGTGACCGGTGAGGGCGAGGCCGCCGAGGGTCTGGTGCGGGCCACCGTGGACGGCGCGGGCGCCCTCCGGTCGGTCGACCTCAACCCCCGGGTGATGCGGATGGGCAGCGAGGAGCTGGGCCGGGCCATCACCGTCGCGGTGACCGCCGCCCAGGCCGACGCGCAGCGCAAGACCACCGAGCTGCTCACCGCCACCATCGGCGAGCACGAGGTGCCCACCTCGCTGGACGGTGACGCGCTCCGCAAGCAGTTCGGCCAGTTCAGCGACATGTTCTCGCGGAGCCTCGGCGCGGAGTACGACAGCCTGCAGAACATCCGGCGCAACCTGCCCTGACACCGTTCCGGGCCCGTTCACCGGGCACCCCGCCCCAGGAGGATCGGTGACCCAGACCGACGAGCCCGGCGCCGCCGTCGCCGCCGACGTGGAACGGCGCGTGGCCGCGCTCAGACGCCTGAGCGGGCGGCTGACCGCGCTGACCGCCGCGACGGAGAGCCCCGGCGGCACCGTACGGGCGGTCTGCCGCTATGGCCGGGGCGTGTCCGAGCTGGTCATCGCACCCGACGCCGCCGAGGTCGAGGGCGCGCGGCTGCCCATGATCGTCCAGCGCACGATCAACACCGCGACGGACGAGGTCAACCGCCTGGCGATCGGCCTGCTGCGGGAACTGCACAGCGGCACCCGCGAGGTCGCCGACCTCCTGAACGCCGCCGCACCCCCACCCGACCCCGACGCCGCCGCCCAACTGACCGCGCTCAGGGACCTGTGGTCCACCTACCTCGACACGGTCACGACCTCCCTGGAGATCCTCCAGTCCACCACCCTCGAACGCTCCTCCTGACCGCCCCACGCTCCTGGGCCCCGCCCGCCCCATCCCTGCCGACTCCCAGGCCACCACGCCGCAACGCCGTTCCCGACCGCGCCGTACTCCGGGCGACCATGGGCGACTTACCCCAAACGAAACCGCGAGCCTTTACCACCTCGGCAGGCCACCACACCGAAACGCCGTCCCCGACCGCGCCGTACTCCCCGCCACGCAGGCCACCGTGAACGAGGTCGCCGGCGCTGCGGCCTCCGCAGGCCACCACGCTCAATCACCGTTCCCGACCGCGCCGAGTACTCCGGTGGACTAAGCACGGCCCAGCCCAACGAGACCGCCGACCCGAATGCCACCACACCGAAACGCCGTCCCCGACCGCGCCGTACTCCCCGCCACGCAGGCCACCGTGAACGAGGTCGCCGGCGCTGCGGCCTCGGCAGGTCACCAGGTTGGGACGGGCGCTGACCGACGTCCTCAGACCTCGGTGAGGGTCCCGTCGGCGACCAGGGCCGCCATGGAGGCCGGGAGGACGAAGGCGACGCCGCCGCCCGGCTGGTCGAACCACGGGATCGCGATGCCGGTGAGCGCCCGTACCGGACGCTGCACCCGGTAGATCTGCCGGGGCCGTCCGGCCCAGTCCGCCGGGAGCGACCGCCGGCCCCAGTCCGTTCCGAGCGCGTACGCGACGTTGCCCTGGGGGCCGCCGATCCGGTCCAGCTCCGTTCCCGGGGGGAGGGTCGTCTCGCGCAGGTCGCGGTACAGGCTCAGCGGCGGCTCTCCCGCCAGCGGCTGGATCGGGCCGCCCCGGTCGGCCGCCGGACCCGAGGGAACGGGCGAAGTCGCAGGGGCCTCGGCCGCGGGGACGGACGGAGAGGGTGGGGCCCCGGGCGCGAAAACGGCCGGAGTCTGAGGGGCCCCAGGCGGGGGAACGGGCGGAGTCGCAGGGGAGCCATGCGCGGGAGCGGGCGGAGACGGAGGGGCCGAGGATACGGGGACGGCCTGGGCCGGAGGGGCCGAGGGCGCAGGGGCGGACGGGGTCGGAGGGGGCGGGGGCGGGGAGCCGGTGATGGTGGATACGGCGGCGTCCTTGGCCTGCTCGGGCACTTCGGGGACCTGGAAGTGGCGGGAGCGGATGTGCTCGACCAGCTCGGGTTCCGGAGGCACGCCGTGGACGCGCAGGTAATAGGCCACCGCGCCGGGCCAGATCCACGCCCCGTCGGTGTGGAACGTCATCGGCACGTTCGACGGGCCGGCCGGGTCGATCACGTCGCGGTCGAAGCCCCGGGCGGCCAACACGATCGGCGCGCCGTTCAGATAGCCCAGCAGGGGGTCGGTGTCCCCGGCGGGGACCGGCGGGCGACCGTGCGCCCCGGGTTCCGCTCCCTCGAACAGCCGGGCCTGCCTGAACGCCATCGTCGTCTCGCCCTCTCTCACCGATCGTCCGCCGAAGCGGTCACAGCCCCATGCGCCGCTGCATCCGTTCGAGCTGGCCCATCACGTCCGCCATGGTCTTGTCGTAGGACGCCTTGGCCTGCTCGGCCTTGGCCATGGCGGTCTCCGGGTCGGTCATCTGCTGGAGCTCCGCGCCGTACAGCTCCCCCATCAGCTCGTTCTGCTGACGCTGGAGGTCGGCGGACGCCGCGGCGATGACCGCCTTGATCGTCTCGGCCAGCTCGCCGGAGCTGATCCGCATCGCCCGCGGGTCGATCACGAGCTCGCTGAGCCCCGTCCCGTAGGAGACCTCGGCCCTGACCCTGCCCTCGGCCCCCTCGGCGCGCCCCACCAGCTCCTGCAGGCGCTCCTGCATTTCCTGCACCCGGGCGAACCGCTGCTTGGCATCGCCCAGGAAGCCGTCCACGTCGATGTTGCCGAAGTCACCGAATCCCGCGGTCACACGACCCCCATGAACTTCCCCACCGTCTCCGACCTGGATCACGGCTCAGCTTGCCCGGTGTCCTATCTTGTCGCAAAGAATAGGATGGTACGCGAGGGTCGCCGACCGTCGCGTGACGCCGAGACGAACGCCGCGAGGGGGCTGCGTGGGAGACGAGCGGATCGTGAGGGGGCGCCGTGCGGGCTGAGTGGCAGGCGCACATCGACGAGTTGCTCAAGGAGTACCGCGACAAGCGCGCCCAGTTGCGGGAGCTGCAGGAGCGGCTGGCGACCGCCGAGGCGACCGCGACGGCCGCCGACGGCATGGTCACCGTGACCGTCGGGTCACAGGGCCAGATCAAGAACGTCGAGTTCGACCCCCGGGTGTACCGCCGGCTGTCCCCCACGGAGTTGGCCGACGCCGTCATGGAGGCCGCCGAGAACGCCGCGTCCCAGGTCCGCCAAGAGGTCCAGGACGCCGTGAACCCGCTGGCTCCGCCCGACCTCGAGGGGTTCGACCTCGGCAAGATCCTCGGCGCCCCGCCTCGGGACTTCGAGGAGACCCGCGAACGCTACGGATTCCGCCCCCAGGAATGACCGACCGTTCCCCATCCGTCCGCCGGAACATCGCGAGAGGAAGTCGCCATGGGCAACGGCAAGGAGATGCACGTCTACCCGCAGGCCCTGAAGCGCTCCAAGACGGGCTTCGAGGACGGGGCGGCCACCCTCAAGGGCATCTTCGAACGGCTCGGGACCCGGCTGTCGGCCGAGGGCAAATGCTGGGGCCCCGACAAGACCGGCCAGGCGTTCGAGAAGGACTATCTCCCCGCCGCCACCGAGATGCAGAAGGCCGGCCCGAAGGCGTCCGAGGCGGTCGGCGGGGTCGCCAAGGGCATCGACAAGATGGCCAAGAACTACACCACCGCCGAAGACGGCTCGACGATCTGACCGGGGCGCCGACGCATGGCGGTCATCGCGGAGCCGGACCACCTGTGGGACGACATCCAGGTGATCGAGGGCGAACGGGGGAAGTCCGCCCTTGACGCTCCGGCCGTTCACGACATCCTCGGCCGCCGGAGACCCGCCGCCGAGGAGGAGGCCGAAGTGCGCGAGCGCTCGCGTTTCCTCGACCGCGAGTTCCGACGCGCCGTCGCGACCTGCCGGGCCGCCTTCGGGGAGGGGCCCGAACGATGCTGGATCGTCGACGGCACCGGCGCCTCCACGCTCGGCCATCTGGCGGCGATACCGGAGACGGACGCCCGAGAACGCCACGCGTCGTTCCGCTGGGAGTCGGAGCGGGAATGAGTCGCCGGGCGTGACCCTCCACCGGTATCCGGAACTCGACGCGACGTCCATCGCCGACCTGGTGACACGCCGCCAGATCTCGGCGACCGAGATCGTCCGGGCCGCGCTGGCCCGGCGGGACCTCCTGGAGCCGCGCCTGCGGGCGTTCCGTTCCTGTACGAGCGAGCAGGCGCTCGCGGACGCGCAGGCCGTGGACCGGGCGGTGGCGCGCGGCGAACGACTCCGCCTCGCCGGCGTTCCTATCGCCGTCAAGGCATGGGAGCCCCTGACGTCCGACCAGATGCGGCGACTGCGGCGGGAGGGATGTGTCGTCATCGGGCTCACCTCCGTTCCCGGTCCCGGCACCGAATGGCAGACCTGGGGCCGTACCGACGCGGGACCCACCACCAACCCGTGGCGTGCGGACCGTTCACCGGGCGGCAGTTCGGCGGGCTCCGCGGCGGCCGTGGCCGCCGGTGTCGTTCCCCTCGCGACGGCGAGCGACGGCGCCGGCTCCTGCCGCATCCCGGCGGCCTGGTGCGGCGTCCTGGGCCTCAAGGCCGGCCGCGGCCTTCTGCCCTCCCGCGACACCACCGGCCTGGCCGTGACCGGAGCCATCGTGCGTACGGCCAGGGACGCCGCCCTGCACCTGTCCGTGCTGTTGGACCGGCCCGTCCTCCTGGACGCCGGGCACCGCGGCGTTCCGGCCGCGGCGTGGTCGGCCACCCTCGGGTACGCCGACGTCGCGCCCGAGCAGGCCCGCATCGCCCGCGCCGCCGCCGGTCTGCTCGCCGAACACGGCCGCGTCCGCTGGCGACACCGTCCCCTCCGCCTCGCCGACCCCGAACCCGCGTGGCGGGCCCTGCGCGGCATGACCGCCGACCCGACCGCCGCCGAGGCCGTCCGCACGGTCAACGCCGCACGCCTGCACGCCCTCTTCGACGAGGTCGACGTCCTCTTCACCCCCACGACCCCGTTCCCCCCGCACGGCCACGACGGCCCCGGCGACACCATGACGGTCAGCCTGACCTGGGGCTTCAACGTCAGCGGCCACCCGGCCATCAGCATCCCCGCCGGCCTCGCCTCCGACGGCACCCCGGTCGGCCTCCAAGCCGTCACCCGCCCCGGCGAGGAGTCCACCCTCCTCCACCTCGCCACCGCCCTCGAACACCTGCAACCGTGGCCCCCACCTCCCATCCCCGCCTGACGTCGGCCACACGGGTGTCCTCCCACGGGACGCCGTGGCAGCCCGGCGAACGTGGACCGCAGACCTCGTGCCACGGGTCCGGCCGTACCCAACGCCACCGGGCCGGAACGGCCGATCGGTGCCGACATCAACTCACCGATCACCACCGCATCCACCGAACCGGCGGCCGACCGGCCCGAGTTCGCGCTCCAGCTCATCACTGCGGGCCCTACCGGCCAGACGCCGACGGCGCTCCGCGACCAGCCCGTGAGTCCCGCCCACCGCATGACCCAACACACTCTGCGAACGCTCCCGAAGAGGCGCGGACACTTCCGGCGGCACGGGAGCTGCGCGCACTGTCACCTGACCCTGGACACGGCGGTCGCGTTCCGGACTGCCTGCTCTGAGGGACGCCGCCCGTGCGGATCGAAAAGTGCGGGCCGGGACCTGGAGTGATCCGGACGTTCTGGAAACGGTGTGCTCGAGCCGCGCCTGCCCGTTCCCGAACGGTTCGGCGGGAACGGCCGCGTCATGACGCTGCTCGCGCGGATCAAAAGTGCGGGGGCCGGGGACCTGGAATGATCCGGGCGTTCTGCAAACGGTGCGCTCGAGCCGGGCACGCCCGTTCCCGAACGGTTCGGCGGGAACGGCCGCGTCACGGGCCGCTCGCGCGGGTCAGACCGTGAGAGGGCCGGGACCTGGAATGATCCGGGCGTTCTGCAAACGGTGCGCTCGGACCGGGCACGCCCGTTCCCGAACGGTTCGGCGGGAACGGCCGCGTCACGGGCCGCTCGCGCGGGTCAGACCGTGAGAGGGCCGGGGCCCGGGGTGATCTGGGCCTTCTGGAACATGACGGGGCCGGAGCCGTCCGGGTTGGCGGCCTTGCCCGTGGCCTGCTGGTAGATGAACATGCCCGCGCCGACGATGCCCACGATGATCATCATGGCGGCCTTGAGGCTGATGGCGGCGGCGGCCATGATGGCGTCGAAGGCGGCCGCCGTGGCGTTGGCCGCCGCCATGATCGCTGCGGCGCCCACGATGGTCCATGAGGTGGCGGCGATCGCCAGCGCCTGGATCGCCAGGATCTGGGCGAGCGCGAAGGCCAGGACCGCGAAGGCGAAATAGATCTGGGACGCCAGTTTCAGCATGTCGCCGATGTCACCGGTGAACGAATGGACCTTGTTCAGCTCCTGGGAGTACTGCTCCAGCGCCTTGTTGAACGCCTGGCGGTCCTGCGAGGACCACTTCTCCTCCGGAACGTTGTCGGCGAGGGTCTTGAGCTCGGTCTTCATGGCCTCGACCTCTTTGGCCGTGAGCTTCCAGTCCTCCCCCGCCTTTTCCATCGCGCCCGGATCCGAGTACGCCAACCCGATCGTGATCACCAGGGGGATCGCTCCGGGGATCAGGAACGACGCGGCGGTCGCCTCGGCGATCGCCGCCATGCACAGCCACTTTCCGCTGTCCACCAAACCCATCAGCGATCCCCTTTCTCAGAGCGTGTTGGCATCCTCGGCGCCCTTCCAGTTGGCGGCGTTGCCGTGCAGCGTCTGCTTCCAGTTGGTCAGCGTCGAGCGCCCGTCGGCCAGATACTGCGACGCGCTGCCCTTCACCTGCCCGTGCGCCATGTTCAGCGGGAACCCGAGCACCCCGAACGCCGGCCAGGAGACGTCCGTGTTATCCATCCTGCGCTTGGCGGCATCCATTTTGGCGCCGGCCTGAATGTCGATGTTGTCGCCGAGTTGGCGCATGGCGGTGGCGTCGGCGCGGCGTTCGCCCCCACCGGTCCCGGGGGGCGGCGTCCTCGGGGGCGCCGTCGGCATGCCGCCGCCGGGCCCTCCCCCACCGGACGGGCCGCCGCCACCGGAGGGCCCGCCGCCCCCTCCGGGAGGCATTCCACCCCCACCGCCCGGCGGCTTGCCGGCACCCGGAGGCTTGGGCACGTCGGGCTTGTTGGGGTCCTGTCCCGGGGGCTTGGGCTTCACGCCGCCCGGCATCTGATCGTTCGGGTGCTTCGGCGCCTTCTCGACCTTGATCTTGATGGTGCCGTCCGGGTTCTTGTCCAGGTCGATCTTGACGTGCTTGCCCGGCTCGACGTGCACCCGAAGCTCCTCCGGATGCCCCGGCCCCTTCGGAATGATCACATCGATGCTGCCGTCGGGGTTCTTCTGCACCTCGGGCTTGAGCCCGCTCTTGGGATCCACATGGATGTCCGCCGACGCCGCGTTCGGCCCCGTACCGGTCACATGCTGCGGCGGCGGCCCCTGCTGCCCCGGCGCACCCGGCGCTCCCCCACCCGGCTCCCCCGGACCCGACGGATCCCGCGCCGGCAACGGCACTCCGGGATCGGCGCCCCCACCGGGCGCAGGAGCCGGCATCGTCTCCACCGGCCCCGGCCCACCCGGCCCATGAGTGTCCAGCCCACCACCGGGACCACCCCCACCGGGCGCGGGAGCAGGCATCGTCTCCACCGGCCCCGGCCCACCCGGCCCATGACTCTCCAACCCACCACCGGGAACGCCACCAGGCGCGGGAGCGGGCATCGTCTCTACCGGACCGGGTCCACCGGCCCCTTGACTCTCCAGACCACCCGGCGCGCTCGGCCCAACACCGGCCGCACCACCGGGCGCGGGTGCGGGCATAGCCTCCACTGGTCCGGGTCCACCAGACCCGTGAGTCTCTAGGCCACCCGGCGCACTGGGCCCGACGCCGCCCGCACCACCGGGCGCGGGAGCAGGCATCGACTCCACCGGACCCGGCCCACCCGACCCATGACTCTCCAGACCACTGGGCGCGCTCGGCCCGACGCCGCCCGCACCACCAGGCGCGGGAGCGGGAGCGGGCCCACCGGGCCCGCCGGCCAGGTGGCTCTCGATACCTCCGCCGGGTGCGCTCGGGCCGACGCCGCCCTGTCCCATGCCGCCGGGCGCGGGGGCGGGCATTGCCTCGTGGGGCGGAGCCTGACCGGATCCCGACGGCGCGGGGGGTGCGCCGCCGCCCTGAGCCTGGCCATGCGGGACGTTCACCGAATGGCCGGCCAACTGCGGTCCACCGACCTGATGTACCAAAGGCACCGCATCACCCGGCGAGACCGAAGCGGGCGGTGCCGGCGCGACCTCATGCTGTGGGCCTGGGCCCGTACCCGGGAATGCGGGCGGAACGCCCCCGCCTTCCAGGGTGTGGCCGTGCGGCACGTTCGCCGAGTCGCCCGCCAACTGCGTCCCGCCGCCTACGTGATGTACCAGGGGCACCGCATCGCCGGGCGGCATCGAAGCCGGCGGGGCCGGGGCCAGCATCGGCTCGGCGGCAGGTGCAGGACCGGCCGCCGGTGGCGGGGCGGGTGGGACGACGCCGCCGTCGTGGGTCTGAGTATGCGCTGAGTTGCTCGCCAGAACGGTGCCCGTGGGAGCATCACCCGTTCCCCCTACGGGAGGAGGTGCGGGGGCGGGCATCGGAGCCACGTCGCCGGGGCCCTGTCCGGGAGGTGGGGGCGCGGGCGGCATGCCGCCGGGGCCCTCGGGCGCAGGCCCCATGCCTCCGCCCGGCGGTGGCGGCGCGGCCGGAGGCTGGGACTCGAACGGCGCGACGGTGGTCGATCCGTCACGATTGAACTCGATCTGCACGCCGGTGTCCTCGGACTCGACGTCGACCTCGTTCCCGCCCACGAAGACCTGCGCGCCGAGCCCTTCGTCCTGCAGGGGAGGCTGCGGTACGAACTCGGGCGGCGCCGGAGGCGCCGGCGGCTGCACGGGACTCGCAGGCTGCGCGGGCGCGGGCGGAGCCGGCTGAACGTCCACCGGGTTGAGCAGCGCCGCGATCCTGTTGGGCTGGTCGGGCACGTCACTCCCCCTGTCTCGGCGGGTACGGAGGCTGCTGCGCGGGCGGCGGACCGTACGGGCCCTGGCCGTGGCCGTAGGGCGGCTGCCCCTGGGGCGCCTGGCCGTACGGCTGCTGACCGCCACCGAACGACGGCGGCATCCCGGGGCCCGGCCCACCCGAGTAGGAAGGTGGCGGGGGCGGGAGGTTCCGGTTCCGCTTCTTCCTACGGTCGTAGGCGATCGTGATCGGGGCACCGATCACACCGATACCGATCATCACGATCGCCGCGATCTTGATCAGCCCACCATTGCCAGAGCCGGTGTCCTCCTCCGCCGCAGACGGCCCCGAACCGGCCCCGGACCCGCCGGACGACGACTGCGCCAACACCCGGTCGAGCCGCTCGTACACGGGGTTGGGCGCATTCGCGGGCACCTTCTGCCGCAAGGCGCGACGAATGCTGATGCCCCCGAACCCGGTCATGTCGTCCTTGCCCTTGGGGCCCAGATCAACCGCCGTATTGGTGACGAGCTGCACGACATCCCGAGCGGACATGTTCGGGTACCTACTGCGGACCAAAGCAACTGCCCCGGAGGCCAGTGCCGTCGCGTGACTTGTCCCGTCACCTTGCGGCCAAACTCGACCGTCCCTGCTCAATGCGGGAATGCCGGAGCCCGGCGCTGCGACGGTCACATAGTCCTGTCGCTGACTGCTCTTCCACGGAACGCCGCGATTGTCGATCGCACCAACACCCACCACTCCAGGGCAAGATGCCGGGAAGTTGGGAACATTGTGCGTGTCGCCCGTATTACCCGCCCCAGCCAGAATTACCACGTCTTTCTGGGCGGCATACGCAATGGCACTCTGAACTGCCGGCGGGCATTCTCGTGGTCCAGCAGCGGAGGCCTGAGAAATGTTGATCACTTTCGCGCCTCGATCAACAGCGAAGCGGATCGCTGGAACGAGTGTCGCATCACCGAGATCCCGGTTGGTTATCGGCAAGATCTTGACCCCGGGCGCAATGCCGACAAAGCCCGTTCCCGTTCCTTGCGAGGCGATGAGGCTGGCCATTCCGGTGCCATGACCGAACGCCTCCTCGTCGATGTCCTTTCGGCCGTCCGTGCCCCCGCCGGTCACGTCCTTGCCAGGCAAGACGACATTTCGCAGATCCGGCAAGCTCGCGTTAACGCCACTGTCAATAAGGGCAACGGTGACACCGTCACCCTGGGTGAGGGGCCAGACCTGCCGCTCGATGGCCCAGGAGTCAAACCACCACTGTTGGTTAACGTTCGGAGAAGGCACCGCTCCAGCAGCTGCCGTGGGCACTCCGGCCAGGGCTATCGCGAGGGTCGCCGCAGCCACCCACATCAGGCGTCGCACCATTCACCTCTCTGAGTACACAGACGTGGGCGGATGGCTCTCCTGCCACCCGCCCACATCATCGGCCCAGGCCATGCGCAGCCGCAGAGCCGATCAGCCGATCACCGGCGGAGCGGTGTCACCGTCGGCGCCCCAGACGTCCTCGTCCTCGGTCAGCCAGGTGGTCCGCTCACGATCCTGCTCGCCGTCCTTGCCACCGCCGGCACCAGGCATCATAGGCATGCCGCCCAGGCCTCCGCGCCCTGCTGCACCCAGACCGCCGGGACCGAACCCGCCGATACCGCCAGGTCCGAGGCCACCGGCTCCCGCACCCCCCGGGGGGACACCGCCAATACCGCCGGGGCCGCCGCCGGGCAGGCCACCGCCACCACCGGGGAGACCGCCACCACCGCCACCCGGCAGGTTCGCCAGGTCGCCACCACCACCGCCGCCGCCACCCGGGAAGCCACCGCCGCCCGGACCGGGGTAATTCGGACCGTTGGGGCCGCCGGGATAGTTTGGACCACCAGGACCATTGGGGCCGCCGGGGTAGTTTGGATTGCCAGGACCATTGGGGTCGCCCGGACCAGGGTAGTTCGGACCACCGGGGCCGTTAGGGTTGGGGTAATTCGGGCCATTCGGGTCCGGGAACTTGGGGTTGCCGGGTCCACCGCCTGGACCGCCACCATTGGGCAGTCCCCCGGGACCGCCTCCGGGGGGCCTGCCGCCACCTGGTGGCGGCTGCTGGTTACCGATGTCCGATGCGGGCAGGTCCTTGCTCACCGAGTTCGGCATGACCATCTGTGCTTCGCCGGTGCGCTGGTAGAACTTGGCGAGCCGTTCCCGGGCGTACTCATGGTCACCACCGGTGGTGAACATTCCGTCGCTCATCGTCTCGCCGAGGTTCTTGTAGAACGTCAGGATCTCGGTGCTGTACCAGTTGTAGCTGTGCGCGACCTTGAAGCTCTTGTTGGAGAGTTCGGTCGCGGTCCAG
Organism: Thermomonospora umbrina; assembly: GCF_003386555.1. GTDB lineage: Bacteria > Actinomycetota > Actinomycetes > Streptosporangiales > Streptosporangiaceae > Thermomonospora > Thermomonospora umbrina. The sequence continues at coordinate 2,267,999 of NZ_QTTT01000001.1, forward strand.
TGCACCTTGCTGAGCTGGGCCAGAGCCTTCTTGGCCTCTTCCCCGCCCCAGTTGTCCCTCAGCACCTTGCCGTGGTTGATCAGTGCGTTCGCTGCCGCAGCGAGCTTCTCCGAGGCGTCCTTGAACGCGGCGGCGGCAGTCGCGACGGGTGCCGGCTGGAGGCTCTTGAAGCGGTTCTTGACCTCTTCAAAGGACTCACCGTTGGTCGTCCAGCACTGCGACGTGCCGTTGTGAATCGTGTACTCGACTCTCCCCATGAGACTGCCTTTCGCCTGCCTTCCTCAGGGAACCCGCTAAAGCCTCACGTTGCCGCCGCCGTTGGGCGTCGGAACGTTGTTGACCTGGTTATTGGTCGTCGTGTTGGCGTTCTCGTAGTTGTCCGCCGTGGTACGCAGACGCTGGATCACACCCGTGTACCCGGCGATGATGTCGTTCAGGTACTGGCCGAAACCCGAGTGCGCGTTGGCGGCAGCCTGGGCGAACTCCTTGCTGGAAGCCCAGTCCCCCACGTGCTGCGTGGTGATCAGACCTTCCTGGGAGATCTTGCTGACCAGCGGCTTCAGCGTGTTGAGGTCGGTCTCCAGAGCGTCGGCGAGGTCGCGCAGTTTCTGTGGCTTGACCTCGAAGCCGTCGCCGGCCTCCCACTTGAAGTCCCCGTGAGGTGCGGTCCCTCGCGGGTAGTGCGTGTCCTGCGGCCGGGTGGCTTCACCGTTGTACTGGAGGTAGTACCACTGCTGCCACTCCGGATCGAGGTTGTTGAACTCGTCCCGGGAGATCCCGTGCTTGTTCAGCTCCTCGGGATACGGGTAGTTACCCATCACACCCCTTCCCCGTACGGGCGTTGCTTCAGACGGGAGCGACGTCGTGCGGCCCGGGGGCTCAGGGAGCCGGGAGCCCGGTGCCGCACGACGTCACACCGTGGAGTCGGTCAGCCGGCCCACAGGCCCTGGTTGGCCCGCTCGGCCGCGCTGTAGTTGGAGTGCGCCTCGCCGATGACGGTTCCGAGCTGCGCGAGCACGTTGCCGATCTGGGCGGCGGCGGCGTCCCACTTGGCCTTCGCCTCCCAGTAGGCGGTGACGGCGTCACCCTCCCACTGCGAGAGCTGGGCCTCGAGGGTCTTCTCCAGGTCGTCGAGCTCGTCGACCAGGGCGCGGTAGGCCAGGGTGAAGTCGGCCTGGGCCTGCTGCATCCCGCCGAAATTGACTTTGGTGTAGTCGGTCACGTTCCTCGTCCTCCGAGTCCGAGATGTCCGAGATGTCCGCGATCAGGTGCCGGGAACGGCGATCAGGTGGTGCCGTTCAGCAGCGCGTTGATCTTGTTGACGGCGTCGTCCTGCTCCTGCTCGGTGCTCTCGTAGCGGATCTTGGTGTCGACGAGCTTGACGTGGATGCCCTCCAGCTCCTGGAGCACCACGCCCATCTGGCGGTTGAACTCGTTGAAGACACGGTCGAACGAGACCGAGGCGGTGCCGGCCCAGCTCGACATCAACTGGGCCTTGTGGCCGTCGAGCTTGGTCTGCAGGCCCTTGACGATGCCGGCGGAGTCATCGATCCGCTGGGCCGCCTGGGCCATGGCTGCCCTGTCTGCTGCTGACTGCGGGGCCACAGTTCACCTCCGTGGGAGCGTTGTTGTTTCTGGCGTGTCACAAGCACCCCGTACACGAGCCGCACTCGCCTCGCTGGACACACGACATCGGCACAACCCTTGTGACCCGAAAGCGCCAACAACTTTACGGGCATGAGTCGTGGCATGTCGAGATCAATGCATGAGTCGAGCCTCATGTGGACAACCGCGAACCAACCGGTCGCGGCGGGCGTCCAACTAGGGGCCACCGCCTGTGCTGCGGATCGACAGCGGTCGGGTGGCCTCGCGCGGGTCGAGGGCCGGACCCGAAGGAATGAGGTGAATGACACTGGACGGCACCGGGGTCGCTTTCGACGCGTCGAACCCAAGTTTGGCCGCGATTTCAGGAGATGGCAACGCGAAGCGGATCCCTTGGTCACTCACGATCGACAGCGAGGAGACCGCGCCGGACCCGGAGGCGAGGCCGACCAGGGCCGCCCCGCCCGGGGGCAGGACCACCTGGTCGACGGCGGAGCCGCCGCCCGCGCCGGTGCCGAGCGCGCTGCTGGAGGGGGCCGGCAGACTGCCGCCGATGGTCAGACGAGCGGCGGTCACCGAGCCGCCAGCATAAACGACGCACAGCGGGGCCATGGTGTCCCACCTGGCGAAACGCGGCAGGGTGGGCGGCAATGCGTCGCTGAAGAGCCGGATGGCCGACTGCACGGAACTCGCCGTCGGAACGTCCACCGGAAGGAATCGGGCCTGCGCGCCCGGATAGGCCTGAGTGGTCGCGGGATTGCTGAGCAGCAATTGCGCCTGCGTCTCGGAGATCGCCGATAGGCCGTCCTTCAAGAGCACGTACCACAGGGCGGAACGTCCTCCGCCGGGGTCGGCGCGGAAGATCTGCCCGACCCGCCCCTGTCCGCCCGGCGCCCGGGTGGTCTGCTCGCCCCGGCCGGAGACCGGGGGGTCGACGAAGTCGCCGGTGGCCGGGATGGCGTTGAGCCAGGTGCCGGCGACCTCGACGGCCTGGGTGCCGCCGGTGATGCTGGTGGCCTGCGCGTCGGACAGGCCGAGGCGCATCCGGTTGCCCTTCCAGATCACCCAGGACTGGCCGCCGGACTTCACCGCCAGCGCCTCACCGTCGCCGAGGGCGCGACCGCCGACCTCGCGACCGGCGGCGAGCGCGGTGTACATCTGGCTGACGCCGGTGGCGGCCTCCGCGCGGCGTACGCACACCGACCAGGGGCCCTTGATGAGCTGCTTGGAGTCCGGCAGCGAGTCGGGCGCCCCGGCGATGCCGATCATCGGGCCGCGCTCGAACCTGCGCAGCGACTTGCGGGACACCGAGCGGCGCTCGACCTTGCCGGAGGAGTTGAGCGCCAGCATCGCCGAGGCGTAGTTGGCGACGGGCAGCATCTTCTTGGAGTTCGCGTCGTAGATGTACTTGGTGCCGGTCTCCTTCTCGATGATCAGGATCCCGCCCTTGTCGAGGCCCTTGGCGCCGCCCGGCGACAGCAGGCCCCAGATGCCGAAGACGCCGGCGATGATCAGGGCGGCCATCGCCCCGGAGAACGCCCCGATGGTCAGCCGCTTCATCGGCGACTCGGCGGTGTCCGGCTCGGCCTGCAGCAGCGCCAGTCCGACCCGCTGCATCATCAGCCGGTGGGCCTGGTAGAGATCTCGGCGGCTCTGCATCAGCCGGTCACCCCGCCAACCCGCGCACGCTGGTGTAGACGTCGAGCACGCCCAGCGCGAGCGGGATCAGGGTGATGACCACGAGCAGGTCGATGATGTCGCCGGCCCGTCCCCAGAACGGGGTGGGCCGGTGGTCGGGCAGCCACAGCACCACCGCGATGACGATGCCGGTGATGAGGACCAGCGGCACCAGCGCCATCGCGAGCGCGGCGACCTGGCCGCCGGTCAGCGCGGTGTGCACCTCCAGCAGCCCGAGGCCGATCAGGCCGGCGGTGAGCAGCCAGGCCCGTTGGGCGATGCCGCCGAAGACCCGGGCGCGCAGCAGCAGCGACACCGACATCATCGCGGTGAGCGTCGGGGCGATCCAGCCGTCCTCGGTGGACAGGAACAGCAGCGCGCCGATGGAGACCAGCGAGATGCAGGCGACCAGCCCGGTGGCGAACCGGTTGGCGGCGGCGGTGCGGGTCAGCACGGTGCGACCGTCGACCACCTCCGTGTCGTTGCGCAGCTCGTCGGCGTTGGCGGGCACGGGCGGCAGCGGCAGCCTCGCCAGCTTGAACGACAGCGACGGCACCAGCGCGGCGAACGCCATCAGCACGACCGCGATGGTCGAGGCGATCCCGGCGGGCGGCCGGCCGTCGACGAAGAACGCGATGCCGGCCCCGAGCAGTCCGAACAGCCCGGCGAAGAACACCCCGAGGAACGGCGGCAGCCCGTCCGCCACCGCGAACGCCGCGATCAGGGCGGCCAGGGTCGTGACGCCGCAGGCGGCGAGCAGATGCGGCGCACCCGCCTCCAACAACGCCATGTCGGAGTCGGCGGGCCCGAGCAGCCCCGCGAGGAACGCGTGCGGCAGCGCGACGTACCCGAGCATGGTGCCGGCGCCGGAGTCGCCGAACGCGCGCGACAGCATGGCGGCGCCGATCAGCGCGATCAGCGCGACCGCGCCGGCGGCGATGGCGGGGGCGATCCAGGGCGGGCCGGACAGGGCGATGACCGCCGCGCCGACGAGCAGCGCCGCCGCCGCGCCGTTCAGCCAGAACCCCCGGGTGGTGGCGGGCCGCCAGCGGTCGGGGCGTTCGCGGATGCCGCTGGCGATGACGTCGGCGACATCGTCGAACGACAGCTCGGGGAGCTGGGCCAGCCGGGGCCGGAAGTAGAGGATCTCACCGTCCTTCACCCCGAGCTGCCCCAGGTTCTGGGCGAGGTCGAACGGGGCCTCGTCGAGGCGCTGCAGCACCCAGCCGGAGTGGGCGAGCCCGGCGTCGGCCAGGTCGGCCCCGGCGGCGCGGAGCAGGGTCGGGAGCATGTGGGCGAGCGGGACGTCCGACGGGAGCGACAGGTCGATCCTGCGTCGCGGCGCGACGATCGTCACCCTGCACAGTTCGAGGCCAGCGGGGGCGTTCACGAGGTCCGTCCTCCTAGACGACAACACCGCGCAGCTTAGGATGATGGCTCCGATCCCGTGAAATCAATCTGCGATTCCGGTTTGGTCAGGCGATGTCCTGTTCCGCCCCGGGAGGAGCACATGAGCACCCAACTCATCCGACGTCAGGAGCGCCGGCCGCCTCCGCCCGCCCCCCGTGGGGAGTTGTTGCTGGAGTCCCCGCCGGAGATCCCGGAGACGCAGAGCGGCGGGTTCCAGGCCGTTCTGATGTATCTGCCGATGGCCGTGATGCCGGTCATGATGGGCCTGATGTTCCTGGGCGGCGGCACCCGGAACCCGCTGATGATGATCAGCAGCGGCGGGATGGCGCTGGCCATGGGCGCGATGATGGTCGGCCAGATGGGGCGGGGCTCCGGGGAGCGCAAGTTCAAGCTGAACGGCGCCCGCCGCGACTACTTCCGCTATCTCGGCCAGGCGCGGCGGAGGGTGCGCCGGGCCGCCGATCAGCAGCGCGAGTCGCTGGAGTGGAACAGCCCGCATCCGGAGTCGCTGTGGTCGCTGGTGATGAGCGCGCGGATCTGGGAGCGCCGCCCGCACGACGGCGACTTCGGCAACGTGCGGATCGGCGCCGGCCCGCAGAAGCTCGCGGTGGAGCTGGTGCCGCCGGAGACCAAGCCGATCGAGGATCTGGAGCCCATGACGGCCGGGGCGCTGCGCCGGTTCATCCGGGCGCACTCGACGGTGCCGAACCTGCCGGTGGCGGTGTCGCTGCCGTCGTTCGCGCGGATCATCCCGAGGGGCGAGCCGGAGCCGGTGCGGGCCATGGTGCGGGCGATGATCGCGCAGATGGCGGCCTTCCACTCACCGGACGACCTGCGGGTCTCGGTGTGCGCCTCGGCGGAGGCGATGCCGCACTGGGACTGGGTGAAGTGGCTGCCGCACGCCATGCACCCGACCGAGACGGACGCGGCGGGACCGGTCCGGCTGATGTCGACCACGCTCACCGGGATCGAGGTGGTCCTCGGCGGCGAGCTGAAGGACCGGGCGCGGTTCTCCCCGGGGCTCGGCGGCAACGACCTGCCGTACCACATCGTGATCGTCGACGGCGGGGCGGTGACGGCCGACTCGCAGATCGGCGCGGACGGCATCAAGAACGTGTGCGTGATCGACCTCACCGGTTCGGTGGCCCCCACCGCGGACAACACCATGCTGCGGCTGCGGGTGGCCGAGACGCGGATGGCGATGCTGCGGCGCGACCGCACCGGCAAGGACGTGGCGACCGGACTCGGTCGTCCCGACCAGCTCGGCATCATCCAGGCCGAGGGCCTGGCCCGGCAGCTCGCGCCGCTGCGCGCCAGCGCGGCCGTGGGCGGCGCGGAGCACGACGTGCTGTCGTCGGCGACCACGCTGACGTCGCTGCTGGGCGTGGACGAGCCCGACCGGCTGGACGTGTCGGAGGTGTGGCGGCCGAGGGCGCCGCGCAACCGGCTGCGGGTGCCGATCGGCGTGGACGGCGAGGGCCGTCCGGTCGACCTGGACATCAAGGAGGCGGCGCAGGGCGGCTTCGGCCCGCACGGCCTGTGCATCGGCGCGACCGGTTCCGGCAAGTCGGAGCTGCTGCGGACGCTCGTGCTGGGTCTGGCGATGACCCACTCGTCCGAGGTGCTGAACTTCGTGCTCGTCGACTTCAAGGGCGGCGCGACGTTCCTGGGGATGGACGGGCTGCAGCACGTGTCGGCCATCATCACCAACCTGGAGGACGAGCTCCCCCTCGTCGACCGCATGTACGACGCGCTGCACGGCGAGATGGTGCGGCGGCAGGAGTGGCTGCGGCAGGCGGGCAACTACGCCTCGCTGCGCGATTACGAGAAGGCCCGGGAGCAGGGCGCTCCGCTGCAGCCGATGCCGACGCTGTTCGTGGTGCTGGACGAGTTCTCCGAGCTGTTGTCGGCCAAGCCGGACTTCATCGAGCTGTTCGTGATGATCGGGCGGCTGGGGCGTTCGCTGGGCGTTCACCTGTTGCTGGCGTCGCAGCGGCTGGAGGAGGGCAAGCTGCGGGGCCTGGACACGCACCTGTCGTACCGGATCGGTCTGCGGACGTTCTCGGCGATGGAGTCGCGGGTGGTCCTCGGCGTCCCGGACGCGTACGAGCTGCCGCAGGCGCCGGGCAACGGCTACCTGAAGGTCGGCACCGAGACGATGACCCGCTTCCGGGCGGCGTACGTGTCGGGCGCGCACAAGCCCCAGCAGACGCGGGTGGAGGCCGGCGGGCCCCGGCGGATCCCGCAGATCGTGCAGTTCGGCCCCGCGTACGTGCAGCCGCAGATCGAGCGCGCGCCGGAGGAGCCGGAGCAGGAGCAGGAGAGCAGCGGGCCGGAGGAGAGCCTGTTCGACCTGGTCGTGCGGCGGCTGGCCGACCAGGGCCCGCCCGCGCACCCGATCTGGCTGCCGCCGCTGGACGACCCCACCAGCCTCGACCAGATGCTGCCCCGGCTCGCGGAGACCCCCGAGCACGGCTTCACCACGGCGGGCTGGGACGGGCGCGGCAAGCTGTTCGCGGCGGCGGGGATCGTGGACCGCCCGTTCGACCAGCGCCGGGACCCGATGTGGCTGGACCTGTCGGGCGCGGCCGGTCACCTGGCGGTGGCGGGCGCGCCACAGAGCGGCAAGTCGACGGTGCTGCGGACGCTGATCACGTCGCTGGCGCTGATGCACACCCCGCAGGAGGTCCAGTTCTACTGCCTGGACTTCGGCGGCGGCACGATGGCGACCCTGAACGACCTGCCGCACGTCGGCGGGGTGGCGTCCCGGCTCGACCCCGACCGGGTCCGTCGTACGGTCGCCGAGGTCACCAACCTGCTGGAGGAGCGGGAGCGGTTCTTCACCGAGCGGGGCATCGACTCCATCGCCACGTACCGGCGGATGCGGGCCTCCGGGGAGATCTCCGGCGACGGCTTCGGCGACGTGTTCCTGGTGGTGGACAACTGGCTCACCGTCCGGCAGGAGTTCGAGCAGGTCGAGACGGCGATCACCGACGTGGCGGCGCGCGGCCTCGGCTACGGCATCCACGTCATGGCGGCGACCAACAAGTGGTCGGAGTTCCGCACCACCATCCGCGACCTGTTCGCGACGCGGCTGGAGCTGCGGCTCGGTGACGCGTACGAGTCGGAGATGGACCGCAAGCTGGCCGCGAACGTCCCCGAGGGGCGTCCGGGGCGCGGCCTCACCCGCGAGGGTCTGCACTTCATGTCGGCGCTCCCGCGCATCGACGGGCAGGTGCACGCCGAGGACCTCGTGGCGGGGGTCCGGCAGTTGGTCGAGACCGTGAAGAACGCGTGGGGCGACAGGCCCGGCGCGCCCAAGGTGCGGATGCTGCCGGAGCTGCTGCCCGCGGCGCAGTTGCCGCAGGTCGCCGACACGGGCCGGCGGGTGCCGATCGGCATCGACGAGGAGCAGCTCGCGCCGGTGCTGCTGGACTTCGACAACGACCCGCACTTCATCGTCATCGGCGACAACGAGTGCGGCAAGTCCAACCTGCTGCGTCTGATCGTGGAGTCGGTCAAGGCCCGGTACTCGCTCACCGAGGCCCGGCTGATGATCCTGGACTACCGGCGGTCGCTGCTGGACTCCGCCGAGAGCGAGCACGTCATCGGGTACGCGGCGTCCTCGACGGCCGCCGCCTCGCTGATGTCCGACACGAGGGAGGCCCTGGCCAACCGGCTGCCCCCGTCGGACCTGACACCGGAGCAACTGCGCAACCGCTCCTGGTGGAACGGCCCCGAGCTGTTCCTGGTGGTGGACGACTACGAGTTGGTCGCCACCCCGTCGGGCAACCCGATGGCGGCGCTGGCCGAGCTGATCCCCCAGGCCCGCGACATCGGCATGCACCTCATCGTCTCGCGGGCGATGGGCGGTGCGGGCCGCGCCCTGTTCGACCCCGTTCTGCAGCGCCTCAAGGACATGGCGACGCCCGCGCTCATCATGTCCGGCACCAAGGACGAGGGCGCGCTGTTCGGCGACGTCCGCCCCCAGCCGCTCCCCCAGGGCCGGGGCACCCACGTCGACCGCCGTACGGGCAAGCGCCTGACGCAGACCGCCGCCCTGACGCCGGAGGAGTGAAGGACGTGCCGGGCGCCCTCGGGTGCCCGGCACGTTCGCGTTCGTCGGTCAGGCGCCGCCGGGGCCCGGGTCGGCGGGGCGGGCGGCCCGGGCGGGGCGCCAGCCTCGACGGCGGCCCAGGGGGATGACCGCGCCGGCGAAGCCGAGGGTGACGATGAGGCCGACGGCGCCGCCGGCGATGCCCAGGCCGAGGTTGCGGGTGCGCCGGTCGGCCGGGGGCACCCCGGCGATCGGGATCGGCTCGGGGCGGTGCTCCTGCTGGCGCATGTCCTCGCTGTCGGTGAGGGCGGTGACCGCCTGCAGGGGGCTGATCATGCCGCTGCCGCTGCCGGTGCCGCTGGCACCCTCGGCGGTGGTCACGATGCGGTTGATGACCTGCCGGTAGTTGAGGTTGGGCCGGTACGCGCGGACGAGGGCGGCGACCCCGGCGGCGTACGGGGCGCCGAAACTGGTGCCCTCGAGCCCGGCGGTGTAGCCCCGGCCGAGGGTGGAGACCACGTTGTTGCCGGGGGCGGCGACGTCCACGCGGGACTTGATGTTGGAGAAGTCGGAGATCGCGCCGGTCTCGTCGGCCGAGCCCACCGACAGGACGCCCTTGTAGCTGGCCGGGTACGCCGGAACGTCGATGTTGCGGGTCCGGTCGGGGACGTTGCCGGCCGCCGCCACGATCAGCGCGTCCTTGGACTGGGCGAACATCACGGCGGCGCGCAGCGCGGGGGTGTCGGGCGCGGCGGCGGACACGTTGATCACCTGGGCGCCCTGCTGGGCGGCCCACCGGATGGCCTTGGGCAGGTGGGTGTTGTCGCTGGTGCTGGCCCCGGTGGTGAACTTGGCCGAGATCAGCGTGGCCTCGGGGGCGACGCCGACGAACGGCACGTTGCGCTCGCGGTGGTCGGCGGCGGCGATGATGCCCGCGACCTCGGTGCCGTGCCCGAAGCAGTCCCTGGTCACCGTGTCGGTGGTGTCGTAGAAGTCGCGGACCCGGCCCTCGAACTGCGGGTGGCCGGCGGTGATCCCGCTGTCCACGACGGCGACGGTGACACCCCTGCCCTTGGTGAGCTTCCACGCCTGCTCGAAGTCGAGCCGTCGCTGCGGCCACGGCTCCTGGGTGATCTGCGAGGCGCGGAAGCCCTGGGGGGTGTTGCACTCGACCTGCGCGCGGGGCTCCTTGGGCCGGCGATCGCCCGGGTCCGCCGTGGGGCGGTCCGTGGGCCGGGTCGTGGGCCGACCTGAGGGGCGGGGGCTCTTCGACGGCGACGGGGCCAGTTGTGGCCGCGACCCGGTCTCCGGCGCCGCGAGCGCCGGAGGGACCGCCACGGCGACCGTGACACCCAGGCACACCCCGGCTGCGATCCCCGTTGCCCGCATGCCCACCTCCCTGGCGGCGTACCGCCGGACCGTCGGTTCCTGAAGCCGGACTCTAGCCGAAATGCACGCGTACGGTCCGCGCGGGACGGGGCCGCGGAGCCCGCCGACTGCGTGGTTCTCCCGGCGGCGAGATCTCGGTAATCTCGTGCGCGCCTCGACACCAGACGTCACCCGATCACGGCCGTCGCCGTGGGAGGTCCCTGTGAACTCCGGCCATCACGGTCCCGTGCGGCACCAGCAGTGGGAGCCGTTGCCGCCGCCGCCCGGTCCGGTCGGATCGGGACGGCGGTCGTGGCCGATCCCGGTCGTCGCCGTGATCGCCGCCCTGGTCGCGGTCGGTGCCGTGTTCGGGGTCACGCGTCTCACCGGCGGGAACGGTGAGGGCGGGCGGGTGGCGTCCCCGAGCCCCACCGCTCCGGCCGCCGCGCCGACCCTCGCCGGGCGGACCTCCCCGCAGGGCTCGATCACGAGGGTCGTCACCCCCTGCACGCTGGTGCCGATGCCCGTCCGGAGGTCTCTCGTCCCCGTTCCGATCCGGCCGCGCAGGATGCCGATGTCGGGCCGGCCGGGCGAGGACGGCCGCTCCACCGGCTGTGAGTGGCGGACCCGGCGGCCCGAGGCGTCGCGTCAGCGCGCCTTGAGCGCCGAGGTGGCCCTGTACTCCCGAACGGATGCGCGGGCCCTCAAGGCCGCCCGTCGGACCGCTCAGGGTCGCGCCGGCACCTCCGGCACCGGAACGAGCGGGGAGACGCTGAGCTGGGGAGCCGTCCAGCCTCTCCGAGGCGTCGGCGAGGAGGCGTTCGCCCAGTACACCGACACCCGGACGGCCACCGCTCGGGCCGGCACGGCGACGGTGTGGGCGCTCTACCGCAACACCCTGATCGAGGTGACGTTCGGCGGCTCGGACGGCGGCACGACCCCGGTGGACGAGACCACGGCACGCGGCGGAGCGACCACCGCCGTCCGGGCGGTGATCGACGTGCTCGCCCGGTGCCGTTCCTGCGCGGGCTGACCGCGCATGCGCGAAGGCCCCGCCGCCGGTGTGGGCCGGGGGCGGGGCCTTCGGTGGGCCTGAGGGCCCGAGGTCAGATGGCGACCTCGAGGGCGGCGACCTCGCCGACCTTGGCGGTGACGGCCGAGTCGATGCTGACGCCGCCGGCGGCCAGCACGCGCACGGTCCAGTCGCCGTCGGCGGCGAAGAAGCGGAACACGCCCTCCTCGCCGGTCACGACCTCGGCGGTGAACTCGCCCGAGCCGTCCAGCAGTCGCGCGTAGGCGCTGGACACGGGGGCGCCGTCACGGGTGACGGTGCCCTGGATCACGGCCTCGTTGGCCAGGTCGACGGTGGCGGGAAGGCTAGCCGTCTGAGCGGGAGCCGCGCAGCCCTGAGTCATGGTGGAACTCCAATCTCCGCGTAGCGGGGTTTACTTGGCCTCGCCGAGCTCGATCGGGACGCCGACCAGCGAGCCGTACTCGGTCCAGGAGCCGTCGTAGTTCTTCACGTCCGACAGGCCCAGCAGCTCGCGCAGGGCGAACCAGGTGTGCGAGGAGCGCTCGCCGATGCGGCAGTAGGCGATGGTCGGCTTGGACAGGTCCACCCCGGCCTCGGCGTACAGGGCGCGCAGCTCGTCGTCGGACTTGAAGGTGCCGTCGTCGTTCGCGGCCTTGGACCACGGGATGCTGCGGGCGGTCGGCACGTGGCCGGCGCGCTGCGCCTGCTCCTGCGGGAGGTGGGCGGGAGCGAGCAGCTTGCCGGAGAACTCGTCGGGCGAGCGGACGTCGATCAGGTTGTCCTTGCCGATCGCGTCGACGACCTCGTCGCGGAACGCGCGGATGGCGAGGTCCTGCTCCTTGGCCCGGTACGAGGTGGCCGGACGGCTGGGAACGTCGGTGACCAGCTCGCGGGAGTCCAGCTCCCACTTCTTGCGGCCGCCGTCGAGGAGCTGCACCTTCTCGTGGCCGTACAGCTTGAAGTACCAGTACGCGTAGGCCGCGAACCAGTTGTTGTTGCCGCCGTAGAGGATCACCAGGTCGTCGTTGGCGATGCCCTTGGAGGACAGCAACTGCTCGAAGCCGGTCCGGTCGACGAAGTCGCGCCGCACGGGGTCCTGCAGCTCGGACTTCCAGTCGATCTTGACGGCGCCACGGATGTGACCCTTGTCGTAGGCCGAGACGTCCTCGTCGACCTCGACGAGAACGAGACCCGGGTCATCGAGGTGGCTTTCCACCCATGCGGCGTCCACCAGGACATCGGTGCGGCTCATACGGGGACCTCCCTGTCGGAGCGGTTGATTGGAATCACGCGACGGATCAGCAGGAACATCTCGCAGCCGAGGCAGAACCCGAACGTCGCGTTCAGGAACGCCGCCCCCAGCGCGAAGGCGGTGGCACCGATGCCGAGCCAGTCGGCCCCCAAGGCGTACCCGGTCACCCCCGCCACGGCGAAGGCCAGCCCGACACCCTGGGCGAACCGGGGCGGCGCGGCGGCCTCCAACTCTCCGGGCGGCCCGATCCGCGGCCTGATCAGGGCCTGGAAGAGGATCCCGTACGGGGAGTACCGAAGGCCCACGAGGGCTCCGACGGCGAACACCACGGCCTGGGCTGCGAGCAACACCCCGCTGCCCGTCACCAGCACGGCCACCAGGACGAGGGCGGTGATACCGGCGGCCACACGCTGTCCACGCGGATCGACCTGCATCGTGGTGCTCCAGGTGCTGAGACTTAGGCGAGCTGAGAGGAGACTCGAAGGGCTCTAGGGGGCTCGATGCCTCAGACCATGCGACAGAGCGAGGCGGACACGCGGCAGAAGTCCACCGCGCGTCGCTTCGTGAGCATCTGCTCTGTCCAGTAACGCACGGACTTGATGGTAGGCGCTGTCTCGCACGATGTCACATCTGTCTCGCGTAGCGAGACGACGACGTCCATCCCGACCCTGGTCAGGGGACCGCGTCAGTCGATCGCCGCGCCGAGGGCGGCGATCACGTCGGCCTTGCGGGGAGCCCCGGAGGCGCGCCGCACCACGCGTCCCGCGGTGTCGAGCACGAGGACGGTGGGGGTGCGGACGACGTTGAGCCGCCGCACGAGGTCCAGGCGGGCCTCGGCGTCGATCTCGACGTGCGCGACCCCCTCCACCATCCCGGCGACGTCCTCCAGCACGCGGCGGGTGGTCCGGCACGGAGCGCAGAACGCGGTGGAGAACTGCACCAGCGTGGCCCGCTCCCCCAGTCCCACGCCCAGCTCCTCGGGACCGAGGCGTTCCGGCACGGCGTCCTCCACTTCCCGTACCGCGCGCAGCCTGCCGTCCCGGTGTCGGCGAACGAGGCCGAACACCGTGGCCGCGAGCAGCACCCCGGCTGCGACGAGCGCACCCTCCATGGTCGGTGACGATAACCGCCTCCGGGCACGGGATGTTCCGCGCGTCCCTCAGGTCGGCACCGGACCGGGATCACGCCGGGATGTCGAGCAGCGTCCGACCGTCCGCCGAGACGATCCGGAACGACGTCACCCGATCGCGCGGCAGCATCGAGGAGCCGTAGAACGCGTTGTACCCGTGGCCGGCCACCCGCCAGCTCCCCATCTGGTCGGGCCTGCCGTCGCGGTCGACCGCCTCCAGACGGCATCGGCTGCCGACGGGGACGCCCGTCAGGTGCACCTCCGCGCCGGTCCCCGACGGCCTCCTCTTCACGAGCAGCCACGCCGACACGCCCGTTCGCCCGTCGTACGCGGTCAGCCGTTCACCCGTGGGCGACGCGGACGGGCGGGCCACCGGGGATCCGTCGTCGCCGAGCCGGTCACCCACCAGGCCGCCGAAGAGGCCACCCACCACCAGCAGCACCGCAGCGGCGGCGACGAACGAAAGCCGGCGGCCGCCGAACCGGCCGCGGCGGCGTTCGGCCGCCGCCCGCGCGAGCAGGGGCTCCAACAGATCGTCGGGGGGGCCCGCCGACTCGGCGATCTCGGCCTCGCCGACCCGGCCCAAGAGGGCGGGCAGCCCGGCCATCCCGGCCAGCTCGTCCCGGCAGGAGGGGCATCCGGCCAGGTGCGCGTCCACCTGCGACCGTTCGACCGGGTCGATCGCGCCGAGCACGTAGACCCCCAGCGAGATCCGCACGTCCTCGCATTCCCTGCTCATGGCGCCAACCCCCGCTCCTCCAGGGCGAGCTTCAGCGCACGCAGCGCGTAGTAGGTCCGCGACTTCACGGTCCCCGGCGGAATGCCCAGGATCTTGGCGGCCTCGGCGACCGACCGCCCCCGGTAATAGGTCTCGAGGATCACCGCGCGGTGCGACGGGCTCAGATCGGCCAACGCCTCGGCCACCGACCACGACTCCAGCGCCCGGTCGATGTCGTCGCCCTCGGTCGGGATCGCCGCCTGCTCGCTCAGGCCGATCTCCGGGGGCCGGGACCGCCGGGCCCGGTGCGCGTCCACCACGAGGTTGCGGGCCACGGTGAACAGCCAGGGGCGCACCGGCCGCCCGGTGAGCGCCTCGGGATGCCGCCAGGCCCGCAGCAGCGTCTCCTGGACGACGTCCTCGGCCTGCTGCCGGTCGCCGCCGGTGAGCCGCAGGACGTAGCCGAGCAGCGGGCCGCCGTGCTCGGCGTACAGCGAGCGCAGCAGCCGTTCGTCCGCGGTGGGTCCCACACCGGTGACACGTACGTCGTCGGCGCCCGGTTCACCGCCGGGGCCCTCAGTTCGTCCGGAGATCGTTCAGCCGCAGGTTCCGGGCGGACGCGGAGACCCGGAGCCCGCCCTCGGTGACCTGGACGTCGCCGATCCGGGAGCCGACCGGCAGGTCCCGTACGGGCACCGTCCAGGCGAGCCGCTCCCGCAGCACGTTCACGGGGAGTTGCACCGCGCCGTTGCCGATCGAGCGCGGGGTGATCCGGATGCCCTCGGCCGTCGCCCGCACGGAGACCACGGCGGTGCCGCTCAGCGGGACGCCGGCGAGGGAGCCGGACAGGTCCACCCGGAGGTCGGGGCCCTGCGGCGCGATCCGGGTGATCTCCTTGGGCGCGTAGCGCCGGATCAGGTCGTAGGGCACGACCGCGGACGCGGTGGCGGTCCGCACCGTGACGTTCCGGGAGTCGCCGCCCGTCACCTCGCCGAGCGGGGCGCGCACCCCGTGCATCTCGACCCGGACGTCCCGCACGGTGACGTCCGCCTGGGCGTACTCGCCGATCCGCAGGTCGATCCGGTCGTACTCGCCGCCGATCGCCTGGGTGAGGAACGGGAAGCCGTGGATCGTCACGTCGGGGTCCTCGCGCAGGTCGTACTGCGCGGCGACCTCCCGGCCGATCCTGTCCTCGACGATCCGCACGCCGATCCGGTCGGCCGCGATGAGGCCGCCGACCAGCAGGATCGCGACCACGATCAGGACCTTGCGCATGTTCCTCCTCGATCCGTGCCCGTTTTCCCATGAGAGCGTGTCCGTTTCCCCATGAGAGTCCGGGAACACGGCCCGGAGTTCGGTCCGGGAGGCGTACGGTGTGAGATCAACCACCCGCGAAGGGCGGCAGGACCTCGATCACGGCGCCCTTCCCGAGCTTCACGGCGTCGTGCGGACGGGCGCCGACGGGGTCCCCGTCGACCAAGAACGAACTGCGGGCCACGACCCGGGCGAACTCCGCATCCCTTGCCCGCAGGGCGCCGGCCAGTGCCTCGGCGAGCGTGTCCGCCTCGTACGGCTCCGTCTCGACCCCGGCCGCGGCGCGCGCCGCGGCCCAATATCTGATCATCCCCTGGGACATGCCTTCCAGGATCTCATTCCCGCAACGTCCGAAACCGGATGGACACCCGCCATTGTCCTGACGGACGGCTCGGATATCCTCAGGTCGAGGGATCCGGGCGATGAGGCCCCCGGGTCCTTGACGTCTTTTATGGGCGGGAGGCGGCACTTTGAGCAGCTTGCTCTTGCTCACCAACGCACTGGAGCCCTCCGACGAGGTCCTCCCGGCGTTGGGATTGCTCTTGCACTCGGTGCGCGTCGCCCCGGCGGAGGCGTCGGCGCTCATCGACGCCCCACCGGCCGACGTGATCCTCGTCGACGCCCGCCGTGACCTGGTCCAGGCCAAGAGCCTGTGCCGGCTGCTGCGGACCACCGGGCTCGACTGCCCTCTGCTGGGCATCGTGACCGAGGGCGGGCTCGCCGCGCTCAGCCCCGAGTGGGGGCTGGACGACGTCCTGCTCCAGGGGTCGGGGCCGGCCGAGGTCGAGGCGCGCCTGCGGCTGGCGATCGGACGCGTGGCGGCCGGCGAGGCCGACGACGTGCCGGGCGAGATCCGCAGCGGTGACCTGACCATCGACGAGGCGACCTACACGGCGCGGCTCCGGGGCCGGGTCCTGGACCTGACCTTCAAGGAGTTCGAGCTGCTGAAGTACCTCGCGCAGCATCCGGGCCGGGTGTTCACCCGCGCCCAACTGCTGCAGGAGGTGTGGGGCTACGACTACTTCGGCGGCACCCGGACCGTGGACGTCCACGTGCGACGACTGCGGGCCAAGCTCGGCGCCGAGTACGAGTCCCTGATCGGCACGGTCCGCAACGTCGGCTACCGCTTCGTCCCGGACCACCGCCCGGGCGAGGCCGAGATCAGCGAGCCCGTGCGCTCGTAGTTGGAACGTTGGAACGGTCTGCCACCGTTCCGGCGGGCCCGCGCGTGGAACGCTCCGTTCGCGCGCCGGCTAGGGTGACGCCATGGGCGATCATGTGGGCGGCCTGACGGAGCCGCAGGTGGACGAGGTGCTGGCGCTGGTCGACGCGGCGACCCGGCAGGACGGTGTGGCCCCGCTGTCGGAGCAGTCGCTGCTGTTGCTGCGTTCCGGCCGCGCCCGGTCGCTGGTGCGGCGGGCGGACGGCGTGATCGTCGCGTACGCGCATCTCGAGCCCGCCACCGAGGAGGAGAGCGCCGCCGGGGAACTCGTCGTGCATCCCGACCACCGCCGGCGCGGCCACGGCCGCGCCCTGCTGCGGGAGCTCCTCCGGGAGGCCGCCGGGCCGCTGCGGGTCTGGGCGCACGGGGACCCGCCCGCCGCCGCCGCGCTGGCCGCCTCCGAGGGCTTCGACCGCGTCCGCGTCCTGTTCCAGATGCGGCGTCCCTTCGAAGGCATGCCGCCGCTTCCCGAGCCCGTCATGCCCGGGGGCGTGTCGATCCGCGCGTTCGAGCCCGGGCGCGACGAGGCGGCCTGGCTGGAGGTCAACCGGCGCGCCTTCGCCGACCACCCCGAGCAGGGGTCGTGGACTTTGGACGACGTCCTCGCCCGCGAGGCGGAGCCGTGGTTCGACCCGGCGGGGCTTTTTCTCGCCGAACGGGACGGCCGGGTGATCGGCTTCCACTGGACCAAGGTCCATCCCGACCCGATCGGCGAGGTCTACGTGGTCGGCGTCGATCCCGACGCCCAAGGGCTCGGGCTCGGCCGCACCCTGACGTTGGTCGGCCTCCACCATCTCCGCGACCGGGGGCTGCCGGCCGTGCTCCTCTACGTGGACGAGTCCAACCGGGCCGCCGTGCGGCTGTACGAGGGCCTCGGGTTCACCCCTTATCTCGTGGACGTCATGTACGGCCATACGCCGGGGCAATAGGGACCTGCCTGGGCAGAGCCCCCGCAGTGACCAGCGGTGTTAACCGGGCGTCAATCTCTCATCGAGACAAACTTGGTCGATCCGCCCGGCCTGGTTCATCTCGCGTTCACCTGGGTCGGGGTGGCTGGTCACCTGCTTTGCTTAGCGTCACCTGCGACGGTGACCCCGACCCCTCGACCGATCACGGGGATGCACCGGATAACGACTATGAGGAGAATCCCCGGTGAAGAACGGCTCTCGGCTTGCCGCCCTCAGTGGCGTGGTGGTCGCCGGCGCACTCGCCCTGTCGGCTTGCGGCTCCGACGACAACACCAACCCCACTGACGCATCCAAGGCCCCGAAGGCCGGCCTCGACTGCGCCACCGGCACGGTGAACGCCGCCGGATCGAGCGCGCAGAAGAACGCCATCGAGGAGTGGACCAAGTTCTACTCGTCCGCCTGCAGCGGCGCCAACCTGAACTACAACCCCGCCGGTTCGGGTGCGGGCATCCAGGCGTTCACGCAGGGCCAGGTCGCCTTCGCCGGCTCCGACTCCGCGCTGGACCCGGAGGAGGCCGGTCCGGCCAAGACGCGGTGCCAGGGCAACCCGGCGCTGAACCTGCCGATGGTCGTCGGCCCGGTCGCGGTGGTCTACAACGTGGACGGTCTGACCGACCTCCAGCTCTCGCCCAAGACGTTGGCGAGCATCTTCGCGGGCCAGATCAAGAAGTGGAACGATCCGGCCATCGCCAAGGAGAACTCGGGCGCCACGCTGCCCGCCACCGACATCAAGCCGGTGTACCGCGCCGACGAGTCCGGCACCACCGAGAACTTCACCAAGTTCCTCCAGGCCACCGCCCCCGACGTGTGGAAGTGGGAGCCGGAGAAGAAGTGGCCCGCCAAGGGCGGCCAGGGCGCCACCAAGTCCGACGGCGTCACCACCGTGGTCAAGCAGACCACGGGCTCCATCTCCTACGTCGAGATGTCGTACGCCGAGAACAACAAGCTGTCCACCGCCAAGATCCAGAACGGTGGCGGCGAGTACGTGGCCCTCTCGGCCGACAGCGCCTCCAAGGCCCTCGACGGCGCCAAGATCGTCGGCACCGGCGGCGACCTCGCGATGGAGCTGGACTACAAGACCAAGGCGCCCGGGGCCTACCCGATCGTCCTGGTGACCTACGAGATCGCCTGCCAGAAGGGGCTGCCGGCCGACCAGGCCAAGTTCGTCAAGTCCTTCCTGACCTACACCTCCAGCGCGGAGGGCCAGAACGCGCTGAAGGGCATCGGTTACGCGCCGCTCCCGGCCAGTGTCCTGACCAAGGTCCAGGCCTCCGTGGGAACCCTCTCCTGATCTCCCGCAGGCGCCCTGGCAGCCCCGTCACCGACCGCCCGTCGGTGGCGGGGCTCGTCCGGGTTCCGGTACACCCCCTCGAATAAGGAGTCTTCGTGACCAGCGACCTGGGCGTCGACAAGCAGGCCCGCGTCGGCGGCGCATCCGGTGGCACCCGACGGTCGATGAGCACCGGACGGTTCGGTGACAGGCTGTTCGTGCTCGGCACCCGCGGATCGGGGATCCTGCTGCTCGTCATCATCGTGTCGATCGGCGCGTTCCTGATCTGGAAGGCGATCGACGCGCTGCAGGCGAACGAGGCCAACTTCCTCACCTCGCAGGTGTGGAACCCCAACGGCCGCCCGCCGGAGTTCGGCATCGCGCAGTTGGCCTTCGGCACCGTGATGTCGTCGTTCCTGGCGCTGATCATGGCGACCCCGGTCGCGATCGGCATCGCCCTGTTCACCACGTTCTACGCCCCCCGCAGGCTGGCGGCCGGGCTGTCGTACGTGGTGGACCTGCTGGCCGCCGTGCCCAGCATCGTGTACGGGCTGTGGGGCCTGACGTTCCTGGTCACGAAGATGGACGACGTCTCGCAGTTCCTCAACGACTACTTCGGCTGGATCCCGCTGTTCGGCGGCGACAGCGTCGGCGGCCGGTCCATCTTCACCGCCTCCGTGGTGCTGGCGATCATGATCCTGCCGATCATCTCGTCCATCTCGCGCGAGGTGTTCGCCCAGGTGCCGACGGCCAACGTCGAGGCGGCGCTGGCGCTGGGCGCGACCCGCTGGGAGACCATCCGGATCGCGGTCCTGCCGTTCGGCCGCTCCGGCATGATCAGCGCCGCGATGCTCGGGCTGGGCCGGGCGATGGGCGAGACGATCGCGGTGGCCATGGTGCTGTCCTCGGCGGCCGGGATCTCCCTGCACGTGCTGCGGGACGGCGGCGGCACCATCGCCGGCAACATCGCCAACAGCTACGCGGAGGTCACCCCGATCAGCCAGGGCGCGCTGATCGCCTCCGGTCTGGTGCTGTTCGCCATCACCCTCGTCGTCAACATGGGCGCCCGCGCCATCGTGGCCCGCCGCAAGGAGTTCGTGTGACCGCCATCGGATCCGCCAAGAAGCCCTCGGCGAGCACCCTCGGCTCGGTCTCGCCCCGCCGCAAGCTCACCGACCGGGCCGTGCAGGGCCTGGTCTACCTGTCCTTCGTGCTGGCGATGATCCCGCTGGTGTCGGTGCTGTGGCTGGTCATCACCAAGGGCATGGCCCGCTTCGACGGCGACTTCTTCAGCAAGTCCATGAACGGGGTGGCCGGACGGGACGAGGGCGGCGGGGCGTACCACGCCATCCTGGGCACCCTCGAGCAGGTCGCGATCACCACGGCGATCGCCGTGCCGATCGCCGTGCTCACCGCCATCTACCTGGTCGAGTACGGGCGGGGGAAGCGGCTGGCGAAGGCCATCAGCTTCTGCGTGGACGTCATGACCGGCATCCCGTCCATCGTGGCGGGCCTGTTCATCCTGGCGCTGTGGCTGCTGACCTTCGGGTTCAGCTACTCCGGTTTCGCGGGCTCGCTGGCGCTGGCGATCCTGATGATGCCGACCGTCGTCCGGGCCACCGAGGAGATGCTCAAGCTGGTCCCGAACGACCTGCGCGAGGCGTCCTTCGCGCTCGGCGTGCCGCGCTGGCGGACCATCTGCTTCGTGGTCCTGCCCACCGCGCTCACCGGGATCATCACCGGCGTGATGCTGGCGGTCGCCCGGGTCATGGGCGAGACGGCCCCACTGCTGCTGACGATCTTCGTCACCAAGTCGATCAACGAGAACCCGTTCGAGGGGCCGCAGGGGGCGCTGCCGACGTTCATCTGGGATCAGGCCGCCGACCCCAACTCGACCGCCATCGACCGGGCCTGGACCGGGGCGCTCACGCTGATCCTGCTGATCATGCTGCTCAACCTGGCCGCGCGGCTCATCGCGTGGCTCCGCCGGCCGGCCCGCCGGTGACCCGGTCTCGACCCAGCACCATCCGATAGGAGAGAACCTTCACATGGCCAAGCGCATCGAGGTCTCCGGACTGCACGCGTACTACGGTGCCGTCCACGCCATCGAGGACATCTCGATGACGGTGGAGCCCCGTTCCGTGACCGCGTTCATCGGGCCCTCCGGCTGCGGCAAGTCCACGTTCCTGCGCACCCTCAACCGGATGCACGAGGTGATCCCGGGGGCCCGTGTCCAGGGCAAGGTGATGCTGGACGACGAGGACCTGTACGGGGACGACGTCGACCCGGTCGCCGTGCGACGGGTGGTCGGCATGGTGTTCCAGCGCCCCAACCCGTTCCCCACCATGTCGATCTACGACAACGTGGCCGCCGGGCTCAAGCTCAACGGCGTGCGCCGCAAGGGCCGGCTCGACGAGATCGTCGAGCGCTCGCTGCGCGGCGCCAACCTGTGGAACGAGGTCAAGGACCGGCTCGCCCGGCCCGGCGCCGGGCTGTCCGGCGGGCAGCAGCAGCGGCTGTGCATCGCCCGGGCCATCGCGGTCGAGCCCCAGGTCCTGCTGATGGACGAGCCCTGCTCGGCCCTGGACCCGATCTCCACGCTGGCCATCGAGGACCTGATCGCGGAGTTGAAGAGCCAGTACACGATCGTGATCGTGACCCACAACATGCAGCAGGCCGCCCGGGTCAGCGACCGCACCGCGTTCTTCAACATCGCCGGCACCGGCAAGCCGGGCAAGCTGATCGAGATCGACGACACCAGCAAGATCTTCACCAACCCCGGCGAGAAGGCCACCGAGGACTACATCACCGGCCGCTTCGGCTGAGGCCCCACGGACCACGTGCCGGGCACCCTCGGGGGGTGCCCGGCACGTGTTCATGGCCTCGCTGCGCTCGGCGGCGAGCGGGGGCCGAGGGCCCCTCCACCAGCCGGCGCAGCCGCGAGCGCGCGCGCGTGGTCTGGACTGAGGAGGCTTCAAGATCGCGAGGAACGAGCGATCTTGAAGGTGACGAGGGAAGACCACGCGCTGAAAGCGCGCGAGCCGCCGAGCGCAGCGAGGCCATAAGCACGTTCAACCTCCGAAGAGGTGGACCGTCCAGTAGACGACGGCGGCGACCAGGCCCGCCATCGGCATGGTGAGCACCCAGGCCATCATGATGTTGCCCGCCACGCCCCAGCGGACGGCCGACAGGCGCTTGGTGGCGCCGACGCCCATGATGCAGGACGTGATCGTGTGGGTGGTGGAGATTGGAGCGTGCCAGATGTACGCCGCCGCGTACAGGATGGTCGAGGCGGTCGCCTCCGCGGCGAAGCCCTTGGGCGGGTCCAGCTCGATCACCTTGCGGCCCAGGGTGCGCATGATGCGCCAGCCGCCCGCGTACGTGCCCAGGGACAGCACGGTCGCGCAGGCCAGGATCACCCACAGCGGCACCCCGTCGTCCTCGGTCTGGTGCCCGGTGGTGATCAGCGCCAGGACGATGATGCCCATGGTCTTCTGGGCGTCCTGCAGGCCGTGGCCGAGCGCCATCGACGCCGCCGACAGCGACT
This sequence comes from Thermomonospora umbrina, assembly GCF_003386555.1. Taxonomy (GTDB): domain Bacteria; phylum Actinomycetota; class Actinomycetes; order Streptosporangiales; family Streptosporangiaceae; genus Thermomonospora; species Thermomonospora umbrina. The sequence goes on from NZ_QTTT01000001.1 coordinate 2,290,566, forward strand.
GCGCGATCCGGAATCGGCGGCCGACCTTGCGCGGGTTGGCCCGGCGGAAGGTCCACAGCAGCGCCACCATCACCAGGTAGGCCAGGCAGAACCCGACGACCGGGGACACCACCATCGGAATGGCGACCTTGTCGACGACCTTGTCCCAGCTCACCGAGGAGGCCGAGGCCAGACCCGCGCCCACCACGCCGCCGATCAGCGCGTGCGAGGACGAGGAGGGCAGCCCGAAGTACCAGGTGATCAGGTTCCAGGTGATCGCGCCGAGCACCCCGGCGGCCACCACCGTGAGCCCGTGCAGCCCGGTCGGGGGCGTGATCACCTCGCTGACGGTCTTGGCGACCTCGACGCCGAGCAGCGCGCCGAGCAGGTTCATCACCGCGGCCATCAGCAGCGCCGCCCGGGGTGTCAACGCCCGGGTGGACACCGAGGTGGCGATGGCGTTGGCCGCGTCGTGGAACCCGTTGGTGTAGTCGAAGACCAGCGCGACCACCACGACCAGCACCAGCACCGCGGTCTGGGCGTCGGAACGCAGCCCGACCACCCCGCCCAGGATGACCAGCAGCACCAGACCGAGCAGCCCGAGCCACGCCTTGCCCGGCACCCGTCGGGCCTGTTCGCCCAGCGGCGGCGGCTCCTGGGGGGTGGGGCGGGTGAGCACGGCTCCGTGCTCGCCTGCCTCGCTCATGATTCCTTGACCGCGATGGTCTCGATCGTGTTGGCGACCTGCTCGAAGGCGTCGGCGGCCTCCTCCAGACGGTCGATGACCTCCTTGAGCTTCATCACCGTCAGCGCGTCGTACTCCCCGCCGAACAGGTGGGCCAGCAGCCGCCGGTAGATCTGGTCGCCCTGGTTCTCCAGCCGGTTGATCTCGATCCAGTACTCGTTGAGCTCCTTCATGGAGCGCAGTCGGGGCATCGCCTCGGCGGTCAGCTCGGCCGCCCGTTCGAGCACCTCGACCTGCTTGACGATGTCCTTGGGGAACTGGTCGATCTTGTAGAGCACGACGAGGTCGGCCGCCTCCTCCATCTCGTCCATCACGTCGTCGACCCGGGAGGCCAGTCGGTAGATGTCCTCCCGGTCGAACGGGGTGATGAACGTTTCGTTCAGCCGGTGCATGATCGCGTGGGTGCACTCGTCACCCGCGTGCTCGCAGGCACGCATCTTCTCCGCGATCGCTTCCCGGTCGGCGCCGTCGCTGATGAGCTCCACGAGCAGCCTGGCCGCCGTGACCAGGTTGTTCGCGGAGTCCGCGAACATGTCGTAGAAGCTGTCCTCACGCGGCGTGAGACGCAGTCGCACGTCGTACTCCTGATGTGCCGGAACAATCCGCAGAGGATCGTAGGCGTTACCAGCCGGAAAAAGAACCTTCTCCCGTTCTTCGACCGCCCGCCCCCGACCCCTCACCTTCAAGGTTGCCCGAGTTCACACCTCGCACACCCGCGATGCGCACCCTATGCCCCAAAGCCCCGCAAGGTGTCGCATACCCGGCGTGACGGCCGGTCGCGCCGTCCATCGCCGTGTTTCCCCGCTCGGAACGAGCGCCGCCGGCGCCCGGGGAGGTCATACGGGCAGGGGGCATCGGAGAACGGCGGCCACGGCCAGTGAGATTGGTTACAGACGGGAGAAATCCCGGTGAACGACGCCGTGTCGCGACCCGTTCCGGGCGGGGAGGACGTCAACGGACCCGGGCACACGGACGGCCGGGGCGCGGCCCTTCGGGAGAACCCACCCCGGCCTGCCGGAAGCACCACCTACTGTGGCGTCAGCTCGCAACGACCGGTCACGTCCTCAGGACGAACCCCGAGCGCCATGTCGATCTCGTCGGTGGTCAGCGGGCGCTCCGCCGAGGCCACCGCGCTCAGGATCTCGGAGTACAGCTCGATCTCGTCCAGCGCGACACGGTCGTGGACGCGCAGGTCGAGATGATGATGCTGGCGCACCGCGTCCACCTCCGTTCGATTCCCCACACCCATAGCCGAGGCTACGCTCCGGGCGGCGCGGCGCACATGACCCAAGAGGACCATTCGGTACCCACCCGTACGAGGGGGCTCCTCCGACGCGGGAGGGTGATCCGGAACGGGCCCCGCGGAGGGGCCGCGTCAGTACCGCTGGTCGGGGTGGAGGTTGCCGAGCATCTGCTCCAGAGCGCTCTCGGGCAGGTCACGGACGGTCAGCCGGGCCACGGTCGCGGCGTTGACGTCCGCCCCGGCGAGCCGGGCCGCCTGCCGCGCCACCGTCTGGTCGAACATCTGCCGCGCGGTGCGGGCGTACGCGAACGCCGGGTCCTCCCGCATCCGGGCGAACCGCGCCAGCAGCTCGACCCGCAGCTCCTCGTCCAACAGGTAAAGGTCACGCTCGGCGTAGCCCTGGAACAACTGGACGAGCCGCCGGTCGTCCAGCCCGGTGAACTCCAGCGTCCGGCCGAACCGGGCCTTGAACGCGCGGTTGCCCGCCAGGAACCCCTCCATCTCGGCCACCGGACTCGTGCACACCACCAGCAACCGGTCGGGGTGCTCGTCCAACTGCCGCAGCAGCTCGGTGACCACCGCCGGCGAGCGGTCCAGCCGGTACGCCTCCTGGATGAGGAGCACTCCCCCCATCGCCTGCTCGACCATTCCGGCGACCCGGTTCTCGGTGTCGACCGCGTCGCGGCCCGCCAGGTGAACGGGACGGCAGGCCACCACGTGCCCGGAGTCCAGCAGGCCCAGCGCCGCGTAGATGCCGCCGACCAGGCCGGCCACCGTGGTCTTCCCCGTCCCCGGCGGCCCGAGGAACAGCAGGTGCCCGCCCTGCCCGCCCGAACCCACCCCGTGCCGGGCGCGTTCGGCCGCCACCTCCGCCTCGGAGACGAGCTCCTCCACCGCGTCCTTGACGTCCTCCAGCCCCATCAGCGCGTCGAGCCGGGTCAGGTAGCCGTCGATGTCACCGGGCGGCCGCAGCGCCGGCTCGATCGCCTCGGCGATCCCGGAGAAGTCCTGGGCGGCGAGCACCAGCCGGTTCTGCGCCGCTCCGGCCCGGTCGAGGTGCCGCTGGCACGCCTGGTCCAGGTACGCCTCCACCAGCCGGGCGTTCACCAGGTCGCCGGGGCCGCGCAGCCGTTCCAGATCCTGCTCGGCGACCGCCATCGCGTCGCCGCCGAGGGTGACCCGGCGCTCCTCGGCCAGCAGGTACAGCAGCGTCATCCGGGTCGGCGCCCGCGTCAGGTCCGGCAGCCGGTACGTGCGGAACATGTCGATGAGCTTGGGATGGTCCTGCGACAGCCGCTTGAAGTGCCGCGGCTCACAGGTCGCGATCAGGGTCGTCTGGCCCGGACGGCTCCGCACCGAACGGACCACCCGGATCATCGCCTCCGGGTCCACCGCCTCCAGCACCGCCGCGTCGAGCCGTTCGAACAGCAGCGTCGGGCCGCCCGGCTCCAGCACGGAGGCCAGGTGCTCCGGCGGCGCGCCCCGGACGTCGGACGCGTCGGCCGTACGGATCGCGCCGTCGCCGATCCCCGCCTCGGCCAACGCCAGCGCGATCATCCGGGCCAGCCTCCGCTGCCCCGTGTGCGGACTGCCGACCAGCAGGACGCTCGGCGGCGTGCCCGCCCCCGGCCGGCCGTCGACCCGGGTGGCCTCCACGTCCTCCCCGTCGCCGGACCAGGCGGGATGGGCGCGGAGCTCGTCGAGCAGGGCGGTGACGTCCTCCGACCCGGACACGAAGCTGATCCCGTACCGCTCGGTGACCCGACGTTCGGCGCGCTCGGGCGGCGGGGCGATCTCCTCCACCGGCTGCGCGGGCATCGGGGCGTCGTTGAGGAAGTCGAAGCCGCCGATCATGGTCTCGGACATGATCCGCGTCCCGGGCCCGGCGGCGCCCCCCGGCTGCGGCCTCCCCTGAACGGGCGGGGCGGGCGGCACGGGCGGGCCATGGGCGGGGCGGTCCTCGTCGTCGAGGGCGTCGGGCCCGAGGATCCGCGTGCCGGGCGGATTCGCGGACCGCTGCCCACCTGGCCCGCCCTCGATGCGGGTCGCCAGGGGGTCACCGAGGTCGTGGCCGGCGTGGGGACTCTGCGCGGCCCCTTGCGGGGCCTGAGGGGCACCGTGGGGGCCTTGGACCGCTCCTGCACCGCCCTGGGCGGGCCCTTGGTGGCCCTGGTGGCTCTGAGCGTCTTGAGGGCTCTGGGGGCCCTGTGGGCCCCAAGGCGCGCCGTCGTGAGCGTCACTTTGCCCCGGTTGCGCCCCATGAGCGAAGCCCGCAGCCGGATCCTGGCCGGGGGGCTGGACGTTCCAGTGCGCTCCGGGCTCGACGGCCGGCTGCTGGGACGCCGCCTCGTACGGCGAGCCCTGGTTGCCGGCCGGGGGGTTCCACTGTTGCTGCTGCGGTTGCTGTTGCTGCCCACCCGGGCGCATGAAGCCGAGCTGGGTGTACGGCACCGCGAAGTTGTCGTCCTGCTCTTCCTCCCCCGTCAACGGCTCGCCGGACGACACCGCCCCGGGGAACGCCTCCGGCACCGGCGGCTGAGCGGGCGCCTGCATGAACGGCTGCCCGGCCTCCCCCCGCCGCCCAACCCCCCCGGGGTCCCCGAACCCCGGAACCCCCGGAGCCCCGGGAAGACCCCCCTGCTCCGAACCGTGCCCTCCGAGATACCCCGCCTGCCCCGGAACCCCGGGCTGCCCGTGCACACCGGGCTGACCCGCGACACCCGGCTGGCCCGCGACACCCGGCTGACCGAACCCGTCGGGCCCACCCGCAACACCGGGCTGACCCGGAAACCCCGGCTGACCGTGCACACCCGGCTGACCAAAGCCCTCCGGCGCGCCCGCAACACCGGGCTGACCCGGAATGCCCGATTGGCCCTGCCCACCCGGCTGCCCGAAACCCTCGGGCCCACCGGCAACGCCGGGCTGACCCGGAATCCCCGGCTGACCAAAGCCCTCCGGCGCGCCCGCGACTCCCGGCTGACCCGGGATCCCCGGCTGACCGTGCACACCCGGCTGACCGAAACCCTCCGACGCGCCCGCAACCCCCGACTGACCCTGTGCATTGGGATGTCCCGGCAGCCCGGGCTGCCCGGCGACGCCGGGCTGTCCCGCGGCTCCCGGCTGACCGAAACCATCCGGGCCACCCGGAAACCCCGGCTGGCCGAAACCTTCCGGCGCGCCCGCGGCCCCTGGTTGACCTGGAATGCCGGACTGGCCCTGCCCACCCGGCTGCCCGAAACCCTCGGGCCCACCGGCAACACCGGGCTGACCCGGAATCCCCGGCTGACCAAAGCCCTCCGGCGCGCCCGGAAAGCCCGGCCGGCCGTGGGCGCCGGGTTGGCCGAAGACATCGGGTTGGCCCGGGATGCCGGGAGCCCCAGGTGCGCCCGAGCCGGCGTCGCCGGACCAGCCGGGGGCGCCGGGCTGACCGGGGACGGCGCCAGGGTCCTGGCCGAAGCCTCCGAACTGGTCGGGCCGGCCCGCCGGTCCGGGCGTTCCCGGTTGGCCGAAGGCGCCCGGCCGGCCGGGCACTCCGGGCTGCCCCGGGGCGCCTGGCCGCTGGAGCGGTTGGGAGACCCCGGGGGGAGGGGTCATGGGTGCGGCCGTCACGGCGGCGCGGGCGCGGGTGGGGCCGATGATCTCCGCCAGGACGGCGGTGGGGACCGGAAAGCCGCGGGGCCGTGCCGGGATGCCGACCAGCCGGCACCACGCCAGGTCGACGCCGTAGGCGGCGGCCAGGAGTTGTTCGGCGGCGTCCTCGGAGGCGGCGAGGTTGCTCCGGAGCGGTTCGGGCAGCCGGGCGTCCTCGGGCCACAGCCGGCGCAGCGGATGGCCGGCCTGGCCGTGGACCGCCTGGACGGTGTAGCGGATCTCGGGGTCCAGCCACGGAACGATCTTGCCCGCCACGTCCTGGCGCACCTTGGCCAGGTCCGCCGCCATCAGCGCGGCGGCGACCAGGCGGGGCTCGATGTAACCGGGGTCGGAGGGCTCGCCGGCGACCGGGACGACGGCCTCGGCCAACTCGTAGTAGGCGTGCCGGACGTTGTCCCCCGGAGAACTCTCATGCCGCAGCGCCGGGGCCAGATTCGCGGGGCACCGGGTCAGCCACTGTTGGACGAGCGCCTGATCCCCGTACGGCAGGGCCCCATAGTCGATCTGCGGGTTGCTCAGCGTGGTGCCCAGGATCGCCTGCAACGCGTCCGCACGGGCCTGGAACCGAGGGTCGTCGCGCAGCGCCCCGGCCATCGCCCAGATCGTTCGCAGCACCGACACGGCGGCGTCCACCCGGCTGGCCCGAAGTCGTTCGGCGTACAGGCCGACGAGCGCCTCAAGGGGCGGCGGGGTGAGCCAGCGGGGCCCGTCCACCGTCGGCAGGGGCTTGGCGCGGTACGGCGTCCACAGGTCGAGCATGTGCGCGTCGAGCTTGGAGTCGAACACGGGGGCCGACGCGCACCACAGCATCACGCCCCAGGTCACCGCGACCGTGCTGGGGGTCTCCGAGGAGAACAGCGCCCACCAGTGGGGGTAGTCCGCGACCGGCAGCGCCGCGGCCTGCTCGATGGTGGCGCGCACCCGGGCGGTGATCTCCGACGAGAAGCCCCGCTTCACGAACGGCAACGGCGGCGACGGCTGGAACGAGAAGTCCGGACCGGCGGGCAGCACGTGCGGCGGCAGCACCGGGACCTGCCCCGCCTGCTGGGCCGGCCGCGCCGCCATCCGGGTCGCCGGGTTCTGCGGCGGCGGGCACAGGTACCACTGCCCGTCCGAGGGGTGCAGCCGGTACCACCGCGCCCACGCGCCGAAGAGCCACCACGTGCCGTCGGGCAGCACGAGCATGCGCCCCGCGATCGCGTGCTGGCGCTGCTGCGGAGCCGCCGATGGCCACCAACCGGCGGACACCATGGCTCTCGTGTCGTGCTCTGCCGCCGTGAACGGGTCCTGACCTATCGGAGGTTGAGGTGTCGGACCCTGCCCTACCGGGGGCGGAGCGCCGTATCCCGGTCCCCACACCACGAGGTCATGTTAGTTCCGCCACGACGTAACGCACTCCCCCGACCGCCCCACCAAAACACTCCGTTGCAGGTCAGCCCACCCCAAGACCCCCGAAAACCCGCTCACCGACCCACCACGCTCGGGACCGAACCAACGCAGTCCGTCGAGAACAGCCCCTCAGAACCGTTCCGTACCAAGGAGCTTCGGCACGCGGCACCCGCGGTCACCAAGGCCGGAGCGCTCAGCCCGTCGAATGCCAGGTGGCGGTGCGGTGGCGGCGCGCCTTCTCGACGTACACGCCGGAGGTGTGCGCGAGAACGAGACGGTCACCGTCGTTGAGCTCACGGACGATCTTGCCCGGCACCCCCGCCACCAGGACCCCGGAGGGGATCTGCTTGCCGGGCCCGACCACCGCACCGGCGGCGATCAGGGTGCCCGCGCCGATCCGGGCCCCGTTCAACACGATGGCGCCGATCCCGATCAGCGATCCGGTCTCCACGTGCGCCCCGTGCACCATCGCCTTGTGCCCCAGGCTCACCCGGTCCTCCAGTACGGCGGGCGTCCCGGGATCGGCGTGCAGACAGCTCAGATCCTGGATGTTGCACTCGTCGCCGACGATGATGTCCTCGTCGTCACCGCGCAGCACCGACCCGTACCAGACGCTCGACGCCCGTCCCAGCGTCACCCTGCCGACCACCACGGCACCGGGCGCGACCCACGCCTCGGCGTGGATGCGCGGCTCATCGGCTCCCAAAGACCCCACGTAGCTCATGTCGGCGATCGTACGGAACCCGCCCCGAGCCCTTGGAAACGGCGTCCGGCGTACGAGCGCCGTACGAAATCGGGAGGTAGCCCCGTCGCGTACCGCAATGCCTGGCGGATGCCTATCCCGTGTGGACAGGGTGCGGAAGGGACGGCATCTCGGCCGGCGTTCTGCCTCGACGACGCGACGGGACCCCCTGGAGAAAGACGTCATTCGGGCGTCCGGGGGTTGCCCCGTCCCGCGAACCGGCACGGAAGTCCATGCTCCGGACCGGCCCCGGAACCCGCCCTCGCGAAGAAATCGCAGCGAGAACGGGCATTCCGGTTGCGCGAGTGGTACCGGCGGGGCAAGAGTCGACACCTGACGTCTCTGTGCTAGTACAGGTTCCGACAGCGGGCCTCCACCCCGTGCCCGCCCGACGTTGACTCCGACCCCCTGACGGGGCACGCCCCGCCAACGACCCCCTTAGGCCCATGAGCAACGAAGCTGAGATTGTCCCGAACCTCCTCCGCGACGAGGAGGAGTTCGAGATCGTGATGCGCGGGTTCAACCGCCGCCAGGTGGAGGACCGCCTCCGCGAGCTGAAGATCAAGCATCAGAACCAGGTCCGCGACCTCGAGGCCCGGCTCGCCCGGGCCCACGACGACGTGGAGCGGATCCGCCGCGAGATGGCCGAGGTCCGGGAGGCCCGCAAGCCCACCGGCGACGACCTGAGCGAACGCCTCCGCCAGATCATCAACCTGGCCGAGGACGAGGCCAGCGACAAGCTCTCCGAGGCGGAGGCCAAGGGCGTCCAGATCCGCAAGAGCGCCGAGAGCGAGTCCCAGCGGATCATCGCCGAGGCCCGCGAGGCCGCCGGCAAGGACGTCGCCGAGGCCCAGGACAAGGCCGGCCAGGTCCTGTCCACCGCCAAGAAGGAGTCCGAGTCCATCCTGACGGCCGCCAAGCAGGAGGCCGAGCAGACGGTCACCGGCGCCCGTCTGGAGGCCGAGCGGACCCTGACGGCCGCCGAGCGCCGCGCCAGCGTGATCAACGATGGCGCCACCCAGCGCCTCACCCACCTGACGCGCAACCACACCCAGGCCCTCCAGCGCCTCACCGAGATCAGCGAGACCCTGAACGGCCTGCTGCGCACCGAGAACGAGGCCGGACCCCTGGAGAAGATGGTGGACGACGCGGTCGCCTCCGCCATGTCCCCCGCCCGCAAGTCCGCGCCCGCCACCCCGCCCGCGTCCGCTCCCGCCGCCCCGATCAAGTCGGTCCCGACGGCCAAGCACGCGACCACCGCCAAGCACGCCACCACGCCCGCGGCCACCGCCCCGGCGACCCCCGCGGCGACCCCCGCGCCGTCCCCCACCCGCCCGGCCGATGCGCCCCGTCCGGCCGACCCGCCCCGCCCCCTCGAGGCGGCCCCGGCCCCGGCCCCGGCGCCCGCGCCGGTCCCCGCCCCCGGGAAGTCCGTGGACGACAAGCCGAGCACCTCGGACGTCCCCCCATCCGCCCCGTCGCCCCCCAGTCCCCCTCCGCGGGAACGGACGACATCTGACAGCCCCCCCAGGTCGTACCGGAGTCGGAACCTCCACCGTCGGACGCCCCCGCCGCACACCCCTGCGGCGGGGGCGAACCCGTCTCCGCCCCCGCCGCGGGCCTGCATCAACGGCGGCGTCGGGCGTTCCCGGTGAGGCGGATGGGTGCCGAGGGGCGACAGGACGGTCGCTAGGCTTGACTCGTGACCACCATCCCCTCGGCGAAGGGCCGCGGCACCGTGCGGCCGATCCGACGGCTCGGAGACCCCGTGCTGCGCACCGAGTGCGACCCCGTACGGACCTTCGACACGAGCCTCAAGCGGCTCATCGACGACATGTTCGCCTCGATGTACGCCGCCGAGGGCGTGGGTCTGGCGGCCAATCAGATCGGCGTCTCGCTGCAGATCTTCGTGTACGACTGCAATGACGACGAGGGTCGTCGACACGTCGGCCATGTGATCAACCCGCTCGTCGTGGCCGAGGACGGCGATGTCGTCACCGACACCGAGGGCTGCCTGTCGATCCCCGGCCTGAACTTCGCCACCCCCCGCTTCGCCCACGCCGTCGTCGAGGGCGTGGACGCCGACAACGAGCCCGTGCGCGTCGAGGGCACCGGCTATTTCGCCCGCTGTCTCCAGCACGAGGCGTCCCACCTGCGGGGAGGCGTCTACATCGACTTCCTCAAGGGCGACACCCGGCGCGACGCCATGCGCGCCATCCGCTCCGCCGGCTGGTCCTGACCGCCGGTGCGGGGAGCGGCCGAACAGATCGTTCGGCTTCCCCGGGACGGCCGAGAGCGCGCCGAAAAGATGGCGACACGACCCCTGCCGTCCGGCGATAATCGGGGCATGTCCGCCACGATCCACGTCCGCGGCTCGGTCTCCATCCCGGAGTCCGAGCTCCGTTGGCGTTTCTCCAGGTCCTCGGGCCCCGGCGGACAGCATGTGAACACCAGCTCCACCGCCGCCGAGCTGTCCTTCGACGTGGCCGCCTCCCCCTCCCTGCCCGAGCCGCTCAAACGTCGCGCCCTGGAACGCCTGGCGAACCGCCTTTCCGCCGGCGTGCTCACCATTCGGGCCGAGGAGTACCGCTCCCAACAGCGCAACCGCGACGCCGCCCGCGTACGGCTCTCCGCGCTACTGGCGGAGGCCACCGCCCCTCCCCCCAAGCTCCGCCGCCCCACCAAGCCCAGCCGCCGCGTCCACGAACGCCGGCTGGAGAACAAGCGCCGCCGCAGCGACGTCAAGCGCGGCCGCTCCAGCCGCTGGCGCTCGGACTGACCCGAACACCCCGCACCCACGAGGCCAAGCGCCGGACCGCACACCCCGCTCAGGCTGACCTCGAACGGCAACCACGCACCATCACCACCGCGATAACGCACCGCCTGCGCTCAAGGGCCTCGGGCGAAGCACTCGCTCTGGAGCGCGGATACGGGCGGCCCCCAGGGGTGGTCCCCGGGGCGAGAAGACGGCGGACTCAGGAGACGGACGGCTCCGCCAGGACTGGGCCCCGGGGCGAGAAGACGAAGGGCCCGGGAGACCGACCGCCCCACCACGACTCGGCCCCGGGCGAGAAGACGAAGGGCCTCAGGAGACCGACCGCCCCACCACGACCGGGCCCCAAGGCGAGAAGACGAAGGGCTCAGGAGACCGACGGCCCCGCCGGGACTGGGCCCCGAGGCGAGAAGACGAAGGGCCTCAGGAGACCGACCGCCCCACCACGACTCGGCCCCGGGCGAGAAGACGAAGGGCCTCAGGAGACCGACCGCCCCACCACGACCGGGCCCCAAGGCGAGAAGACGAAGGGCTCAGGAGACCGACGGCCCCGCCGGGACTGGGCCCCGAGGCGAGAAGACGAAGGGCCCGGGAGACCGACCGCCCCACCACGACTCGGCCCCGGGCGAGAAGACGAAGGGCCTCAGGAGACCGACGGCGCCGCCAGAACTGGGCCCGGGGCGACAAGGCGAATGGCCCGGGAGACCGACGGCCCCGCCACGACTCGGCCCGGGCGAGAAAGCGAAGGGCCCGGGAGACGGACCGCCCCGCCAGGACTGGGCCCCGGGCGAGAAGGGGTGGATGGGCCAGGAGACGAGCGGCCGACGAGTGTTGGCCCCCGGGCCGAGAAGGGGCGACGCCCAGCCTCAGGGCGACACGAGGTTGTGACCGGAAACTCGTGGTCTTGTTGTGGGTGACGCCCCGGAGGGTCAGGAGACGGGCGGTGTCCGTCAGGGGTGGTCTCCGGGCGAGGAGAGGGGGAGGGCTGAGGAGACGGGCGGCCCCCGCCAGGGGGCCGGCGGGGGCGAGGAAGGGTGGGGGTCTTAGGAGGCGGCGATGATCTGGTTGGCGGACTTCATGGCGTCGCGGATGGGGATGGCGAAGCCGACTCCGATATTGCCGTTGCCCTGGCCGGTGGTGGCTATGGCGGTGTTGATGCCGACAAGCTGACCGGACGTGTTGACGAGGGCGCCGCCGGAGTTTCCGGGGTTGATGGCCGCGTCGGTCTGGATGGCGTTCTGGATCGTGCTCTGCTGCTGCCGTACGCCTTGGCCGAAGCCGGGGGGCAGGCCCTGGTCGTTCGGGGCCTTCTCTTCGAGGGTGCGGCCGAGGGCGCTGACGATGCCGGCGGTGACCGAGCCGTCCAGGCCGAGGGGGCTGCCCATGGCCAGTACGGGGTCGCCGACGGCCAGCGCGCTGCTGTCACCGATCGAGGCGGCCTTCAGGCCGGAGACTCCGGCGGCCTTGATGACGGCGATGTCGTGGGCGGTGTCCACGCCGAGCACGTCGGCCGTGGCCGTCTTACCGTCGCTGAACTTGACCTGTACCTGGTCGGCGCCGTTGACCACATGGGCGTTGGTGATGATCGTGCCGTCGGGTCGCAGCACGACACCCGAGCCCCCGCTGGAGCCGGCGTTCGTTCGGGCGCTGATCGACACCACGCTCGGCCGGACGGCCGCCGCGATCTGGGCGGTCGCCCCCTTGCCGGCGGCGACCGGGGCCGCTCCCGTCGTCCCGGTCGAGGACGGCGCATCGTTCGACAGCGCCACCGCCCCGGCCGCACCGACACCGCCGGCGCCCAGCGCGAGCACCAGGAGGGCGGCGGCCGCGACCAGCGTGCGTCGCGGTGCCCATGACCATCCTCGGGATCGCTCCGGGGGGCCGGCACCTATCGCAGGGTGTGGAAGTGGCTGCGAAGAGGAGTGAGGGTAGGCGGGGCCCCCGTGGGGATGCCCTTGACCCTCGGGTGACTGCCAGGGCAGGTACCCGCCGTGCTGCTGCTGCGGAGAGCCGTAGGACCACGGCTGCCGCATTTCGGGTGCGTTCAGAGGGGGCGGCTGCGGGGCGGACCGTTGCGGGGACTGCTCATTCATGGCGTGGGCCTGCGGCCGGCGAGGCTCCTGGCCCTGAGCAGAGGCCGCCTGCGGGTGATGAGGCTCCGGGCCTTGCGCCGAGGCTGCCTGCGCCTGGCGAGGCTCCTGGCCCTGAGCAGAGGCTGCCTGCTGCTGACGAGGACCCGGACCCTGAGGCCAGGATGCCTGCGGCTGGCGAGACTCCGGACCCTGAGCCGAGAAGGCCTGCGGCTGGCGAGGGTCCTGAGCCGAGGATGCCTGGGGCTGCCAGGGCGGTGGGCTCTGGGGGTGGAGGGTCTCCGGTGGGGATGACGGATGCCCTGTCTCATGGTGCGGCGGCAGGTCCTGGGCGGAATGCGCCACGCGCGGCCCCTGCTGCTCCGCTCGCTCGTCGAACCCGCCCATGAGGGAGGGCGGCATCGGTGCGTCGTCGCTGTGGTGCTGCGGCCATGAGCCCGTGGTGTGGGTCTCGTCGTGGTGTTCGTTGTCCATGGGTACCCCCGGCTCGTCTCTCACACCTTGAGAGTCGGCCGGCGGCCTGCAGTGACCCTGGAACGAAGCTGAAAGTCTGCTGAATGTGAGAAGGGCCGTCCACGCTCGTTCGGTGACGCCCATGCGTAGATCTGCGGGACACGTCGGCATGGCCGCTCGGCGCGCTGATCCGACAGGGAGAGTCCGCATGCCCCCCGGGAACAGCGGGAAGCCGGCCACACCGCAGCAGCGAACGGGGCGGGCCTTCGTTCGGAGTGCCGACCTGCGGTCATCGAGAACCGATCCCCTGGCCTTTCGGAGGCCGGCCGTGATTGGAAAGGACGGCCCCGCAACCTCGGCTGTCCCTGCTCCATGGCCCGGTACAGGGGCACAAATCTCACACTCGCGGAGCCGACAAGCGGTCAGCGACCGACGACTCCCCCGTCCACGGAGGCCCCTCTCGGTGCCAGGCCCCACGGCACGGTGGGGCCCGCCTAACGGGCGGCTCCTCGGCGGGCCTAGTCCGGGGCCAAAGGAAGGATGACGCGGAAGATGGAGCCCTCGCCCGGGGAGGAGTCGACCTGGACCGTACCGCCGTGGGCGGCCACCAAGGCGGCCACGATGGCCAGGCCCAAGCCCGTGCCACCGTCCTCGCGGCTGCGGGAGTCGTCGACGCGGTAGAAGCGTTCGAAAACGCGGTCGGCCTGCTCTCTCGTGAGGCCGGGACCCTCGTCGGCGACGTCACAGACCACCGTGGGGATACCGGGCGGCGCGCCGCGTGCCTCAAGAAGCCGGCTCTCGGCGGGAGTGCCGGGACGCAGGCGTACCTTCACCGGGACGCCGTCGGGGGTGTGGGTGACCGCGTTGCTCAACAGGTTGGCCAGGATCTGGCGCAGGCGGGGTTCGTCGCCCAGCACCTGGTAGGCCAGGCCGCCGTCGACGATGAGGTCAAGGGGGCGGTCGGGGGCGAGGACGCGGGCCTCTTGGACGGCGTCGGCGGCCACCGCCAGCAGGTCGACCGGACGGCGGTCGATGGGGCGTTGTCGGTCGAGACGGGCCAGCAGCAGGAGGTCCTCGACGAGCAGGCCCATGCGGGCGGCGGCGTCCTCGATGCGGCGGATCAGGAGGTCGAGTTCGAGAGGGGAACGGGCGGCCCCCTGGCGGTAGAGCTCCGCGAAGCCACGGATGGCGGTCAGCGGGGTGCGCAGCTCGTGGCCCGCGTCGGCGACGAAGCGGCGCATCCGTCGTTCCGACTCGCGGGCGGTGCTCTCGGACGCCTCCCGGGCGCGGAACGCCGACTCGATCTGGGCGAGCATGCCGTTGAGGGAGCCGCCGAGCCGCCCGACCTCGGTCCGGAAGTCGGCGGGCGGCACCCGCCGGGACAGGTCGCCGGCCGCGATGGCGCCCGCCGTCTCCTCGATGGCGGCGAGGGGGCGCAGGCTGACCCTCACCACCCAGACGCCGACACCCGCCAGCACCATCAGCACCGCGAAGCCGACCAGCAGGTCGATGGCGATCAGACGGCTGACCGTGCGGTCGGCCTCCCCCAGGCTGACACCCACGACGACGCTGCCGCCGTCGTCGAGCGGGATCACCAGCACCCGCCACGACGACTCCGACCCGGTGCCGGGCACGGTGAACGGGCTGCCGCGCCGGCCGTCGAGGTCATCGGGGAGACGGGGGGCCCCGGTGATCCCCTGCGCGTCGGCGGAGTCCCTGATGGTGCCGGTGGACGTCCGGATGTCGCCGTACATGTCGGCGGGGACGCGCAACTCGACCGGACCGAGCGGCGGCTGCTGCCCGAGCTGCTCGGCGATGCGCTCGGCGGTGTCCCGCAACTGCCCGTCGGCGCGGTCCACCAGATAGCCCCGCAGCACGGACACCCCGGCCACGCTGATGGCCGTCAGACCCACCGCCACCAGCATCAGCACGGCGGCGATCATCTTGACCCGCAGCGGGGTGCGCCCGGACAGCGCCCGCAGCCGCCCCCGGCCACCCCGAGGCGGAACGCTCACCGGCCCCTGAGAGCCGGCCGCGTGCTCAGGGTGAACGCCCGTATGCCACGGAGACTCACCCGCATGCCCCACACGACCACTCCCCCCACCGGGAGCCGCGAACACCGCGCCGTGAAAGCCCACCGCAGGGCCGGTGCCCTGGGGCTCGGGCTCGGGGCCGGGGGGCGTGGTCATGCGCCCGGGGGGAGGCGCAGGACGTAGCCGACGCCTCGTAGCGTGTGGATGAGCCGGGGCTCGGTGTTGTCGACCTTGCGGCGCAGTGCCGAGACGTAGGACTCGACGATCCCGGCGTCTCCGCGGAAGTCGTAGTTCCAGACGTGGTCGAGGATCTGGGCCTTGGAGAGCACCCGGCCGGCGTTGGCCATGAAGTAGCGCAGCAGCTTGAACTCCGTGGGCGACAGGGCGATGGCGCGGCCGGCGCGCCAGACCTCGTGGCCGTCCTCGTCGAGCTCGATGTCGGCGAAGGCGATGCGGGGCGACGGGTCGGGCACGCCGGCCTTGGCGCGGCGGAGGACGGCCTGGATGCGGGCGATGACCTCCTCCAGGCTGAACGGCTTGGTGACATAGTCGTCACCGCCGATGGTGAGCCCGGTGATGCGGTCCTCGACGGCGTCGCGGGCGGTCAGGAACAGCACCGGGGTGTGGGTGCCGCCCGAGCGCAGGCGTCGGACGACGGAGAAGCCGTCGAAGTCGGGCAGCATCACGTCGAGCACGATGAGGTCGGGCCGGTGCCGTCGCGCGGCCTCCACCGCCAGGGCCCCGGTGGTCGCGGTGACCACGTCGAACCCGGCGAAGCGGAGGCTGCCCGCCAGCAGCTCCAGGATGTTGGGGTCGTCCTCGACCACCAACAGACGGGCCCCCGCTCCGTCCGGGGAGGGCCGTGTCGACACGGGTGCCGTCGGCGATGTCTGCTCGTTCACTGGCCTGCCCCCCATCCGTCCTCACCAGGATGGCCTGTGAACCTGAATGTTTGCTGAAAGGAACCTGAGACTTCCTGGATGCCCACGCGAGGCACGGGGATGCACCGCCGCCCTGCCGTGGCGACATTTCAGTCACCAATACCTAAGCGCGACGGAATCCCCATCACTCCCGCCCGCCTAGCTTTGTGATCACCGGAAGCGATCACGAGGGAGACGGACATGAACGACACGAACGAGCTGGTGGAGCGCTACATCGCCGCCTGGAACGAGACCGACCCCGTGGCGCGGCGGGCCCTGGTCGCCGAGGTGTTCGCCGACGACGCGTCCTACATCGACCCGCTGGTGGCGGTTCGGGGGCGCGACGGGCTGGACGCCACCATCGGGGCCGTCCAAGGGCAGTTCGGCGGGCTGCGGTTCAGCCTGGGCGGGCCGGTCGACGCGCACCACGACATCGCCCGGTTCACCTGGCACCTCGGCCCCGAGGGCGCGGAGCCGCTGGTGATCGGCTTCGACGTCGCCGTCGTCGGCGAGGACGGCCTGATCAGGCAGGTCCTCGGCTTTCTCGACAAGGTGCCGGCGGGCATCTGATCCCCCACCGGGCGGACCCGTACGAGGGTCCGCCCCGGCGGGGGGCCCGACGCGGAAACCCGTGGGAGCCCCCGGATCACACGTCGTAGTTGAAGCCGAACGCGCGAACGCCCGTCTCGGTGCGTGGACGGTGGCTGGTCTCGGAGCCGAAGGCCACG
Source organism: Thermomonospora umbrina (assembly GCF_003386555.1). Taxonomy (GTDB): domain Bacteria; phylum Actinomycetota; class Actinomycetes; order Streptosporangiales; family Streptosporangiaceae; genus Thermomonospora; species Thermomonospora umbrina. The sequence continues at coordinate 2,307,312 of NZ_QTTT01000001.1, forward strand.
TAGGTTCCCGGGCCGTATGTGCGGTCGCCCTCGATGATCTCGCCCTCGACGACGAAGTACGCCTCGCCGTACGTTTCGTGAACGTCCGGTTCGGGCCACTCGGCACCCGGGGCGAGGTCGATGACCCACGTACGGATGCCGGCCATCCCGGGGAGCATCCGCACCGTGATCCCCGGGGCCACCTCATCCACGGGCACCTCGTCGACCTCGACCGGGATGATCTGTCCGGGCAGGACCTGCGGCGGTGTGGTCACGGTGTCACGGCTCCGTTCACGCGGTGATGTCCTTGAGTTCGCGGCGCGAGGTGACGCCGAGCTTGGGATAGGCCTTGTAGAGGTGGTAGCCCACCGTTCGGTGGCTGAGGAAGAGCTGCGCGGCGATGTCGCGGTTGGACAGCCCCTTGGCGGCGAGCCGAACGATCTGCAGCTCCTGAGGCGTGAGCCCGGCGGCGGCACCGGGAACGGGCCGTTCGTCCGGGAGTCGGGCGCCGGTGGCGGTGAGCTCGGCCCGGACGCGTTCGGCCCAGGGGCGCATGCCGAGCCGGTCGAAGGTGCCCAGGGCGTCGTTCAGGTGGGCGCGGGCCTCAGCCTTGCGATGTGCCCTGCGCAGCCATTCGCCGTAGAGGAGCGCGGTGCGGGCGTACTCCAGTGGACGACCGTCACGGTCGTGCGCCTTGAGGGCGTCCTCGTACAGCCGTTCCGCCTGTTCGTCCCCGGTGAGCAGTGCCCGGCTCCGTAGGACGAGCGCGTCGGCCCACGGTCGCCGTACGGAGGCCGCCCACTGTTCGAAGCGTTCCATGGCCTCCTTGGCGCGTTCGGCCGCTCCGACCCGTACGGCCGATTCCACCAGGTCGGGGGTGGAACGCATGGCGCAGATGTGGTGGCGCATGGGCTCGCGGGTGAGGTGCTCGAAGTGGGAGAGGGCGGCCTCGGCACGCCCCAGGCCGAGGTCGAGCAGGCCCAGGGACCAGTGCGCCCAGGGCGCGCCGGGGGCGATCGCTCCGGCGGTGGCCCCCTCCAGGCCCGTTTCCGCGTGGCGTCGACAGGCTTCCTCGTCGCCTTCGGCGGCGTGCAGGTAGGCCAGCACGCTGTTGAACTGGCCGACCCACTGGCGTTGGCCGGTGTCGCGGGCCAGTCCGAGCGCCTCGGTCGCCGTGGTGAGCGCGTCCCGGTGGCGGCCGGTGAAGAGCTCGCCCTCGGCCATGAAGAACAGCACCGTCGGCAGCCGGCCCGCCCCGCCGGCGTTGCGGTGTTCGGCGGCCAACGCGGTGGCCAACGCGTAGGCGTCGGCGTCCTGCCCCCGGGCCAACGCGGTCCCGCACAGGATCAGCAGCGCCTGATCGGGTGCGCGGCCGTGGCGGCGTGACTCGTCGAGGGTGCGGACCAGTGTCGGGGGCGGCTCCCCTTCGCCGTCGTCCAGCAGGCGGAGAACGGAGCGGGCCAGGGGTTCGAGCGGGTCGCCGTCCGGCAGCGGGATGGCCGCCAGCCGCTCCAGCACGTCCGACAGATGCCGTTCGCCGAGGTACCAGCCGGTGTGGACGGCCTGGATCAGCATCGCGGCGGCCGTTCCGGGGTCCGTGTCGCCGATGCGTGCGGCCCCGTCGACGAGGAGCCGGTGCGCGGAGGGGAAGGCCCCCTGCCAGAAGTCCGCCAGAGCCCGTACGTGAGTGAGCCGGGCATCGGCGGCCGGGTGGGCGTCGACGCTGCGGGCCGCGTGGTCCGCTAGGTCCCTGGCACGGTCCAGGTCACCGGCCTCCAAGGCGGCCTCGGCGGCCAGGGCCGTACGGCGCGTCCTGGCGGCGGGCTCGGTGCTGAGGCGCGCCGCCCGTTCGTACGCCGCAGCCGCCGCTCCATGACCGCTGCGCTCCCGCGCCCGGGCGGCAGAACGTTCCAACGCGGCGGCGGCCTCCTCGTCGGGCCCGGTGGCGGCGGCCGCCAGATGCCAGGCCCTGCGGTCGCCGTGCTCGGGTGCGTCGAGCGCGTCGGCCAGCGCCCGGTGGACGGCCAGGCGACGCCCCACCGGCGCCCGCTGGTGCACGGCGGCCCGAACGAGCGGATGACGGAAGACGATCGAGGTCCCGTCGGCATCCCCGCGCCGCACCAGACCGGCGTCCTCGGCGGGCGTCAGATCGTCGACGCTCGCCCCCAGGGCCTCGGCGGCGCGCAGGATGACGTGAAGCTCACCCGTCTCGTCGGCGGCGGCGACCAACAGCAGACTCTGCGTCGCCTCGGAGAGCCGGCTGATCCGCCCGTGGAACGCCAGTTGCAGACGCCCGGTCAACGGAAGCGCCCCGGGGCTGAACCCCCCGTGCCGCTCGGCGGCCAGCGCAACGGGCAATTCCAACAAGGCCAGCGGATTGCCGCGCGCCTCGGCGAGCAGCCGGAACCGCACGGCCGGCGTCAACGGACGCCCGTCGAGCAGGGCCGCCGCGGCCTCCGGCGGCAGCCCGGTCAGCACCAGCTCGTCCAGCCCGGCGGCGGGGAAGGAACCCTCACCGTCACGGGCGGCGAACAGCATCGCCACACCCTCCGCGTGCAACCGCCGCGCCGCGAACGCCAACACGTCCCGCGACGCCCGATCGAGCCACTGCGCATCATCGACCAGGCACAACAACCCGGCCCCACCGACACGGCCGGCGGGCTCATCGTGACCGACCCGGTCGGCGTGTTCCGTGAGGAGGGAGAGGACGGCGAGGCCCACCAGCATCGGGTCGGGGGCGGTGCCCGAGCCGAGGCCCAGGGCCGCCTCCAGGGCCGTGCGTTGACGTTCGGGGAGGGCGGGCAGGGAGTCCAGGGCCGGGCGCAGCAGCAACTGGAGGCCGGCGAAGGGCAGCTCGGCCTCGACCTCGATGCCCGTGCCGCGCATCAGGCGCAGGTCGCCGGCCGTCGCGGCGGCGTGTTCCAGCAGCGCGGTCTTCCCGATCCCGGGCTCGCCGCGCAGGACCAGTGCTCCGCTGCCGCCCGCGCGGGTGTTCTCGAGGAGGGCGGCGATCGTCTCCGTCTCCGTGGTCCTGCCGAGCAACGGCGCGGCCCGCTCAGTCACCGGCCGCACATGTCACCACGATGTGAAATGGAATCACTGCGACATACTCACTGAAACAAGCACAAATGGGCAACCACTTCCCCTGCCCGAAGTGACAAGACACGGTCGCCGGTGAACAGACCCCGAGAGCACCCCCGGCCACGCGAAAGGCGCCCGACCGGAGCGGTCGGGCGCCCTACGACGGAGCCGTCAGGACGGGTTCACTCGCCCTGCCAGACCGGCTTGCGCTTCTCGGCGAAGGCCGCCGGGCCCTCCATGGCGTCCTTGGAGCCGAAGACCGGGCCGACGATCTCGCCCTGCTTGGCCCAGACCTCGTCGGCGGCCCACTCAGGCGACTCGACGATGATCTTCTTGGTCGCCGCGAGCGCCAGCGGGGCGTTCTCGGCGATCTTCAGGGCCAGTTCCTTGGCCGCCGCCAGCGCACCGCCGTTCTCGGCCAGCCGGTTGACGAAGCCCAGCTCGGCCATCCGCTCCGCGGTGTAGAAGTCGCCGGTCAGGGCGACCTCCATGGCGATGTGGTACGGGATCCGCTGCGGCAGTCGCAGCAGACCGCCGCCCGCCGCCACCAGGCCGCGCTTGGGCTCGGGCAGGCCGAACTTGGCGTCCCGGGAGGCCACGATCATGTCGCAGGACAGCGCGACCTCGCAGCCGCCGGCCAGCGCGTAGCCCTCCACCGCAGCGATCAGCGGCTTGAGCGGGGGACGCTCCACCAGGCCCGCGAAGCCCCGGCCGTCCACCCACGGGGCCTCGCCCTTGAGGAAGGCCTTGAGGTCCATCCCGGAGCAGAACGTGCCGCCCGCCCCGGTGATGACCGCCACGGACAGGTCCTTGCGGCCGTCGAACTCCTCGACCGCGTCGGCGATGCCCTGGGCGACGGCCCCGTTCACCGCGTTCTTGGCCTCGGGGCGGTTGATGGTGATGACGAGGACGGCGCCCTCGGTCTCGGTGAGTACGGCGTCGGTCATGCGGATCTCCGATTACTTGGGCTGGAAGCGGATGCCGCCGTCGAAGCGGACCGTCTCGCCGTTCATGTAGTCGTTCTCGATGAGCGCGCGAACGATCTGCGCGAACTCCGACGCCTTGCCCATCCGCTTGGGGAAGGGCACCGGCTGGGCCAGCTTGGCCTTGAACTCCTCGGCGGCCTCGCCCTCGCCGTAGATCGGGGTGTCGATGATCCCCGGGCAGACGGTGTTGACGCGGATGCCGACGGCGGCGAGGTCGCGGGCGGCCGGCAGGGTCATGCCGACGATGCCGCCCTTGGACGCCGAGTACGCCACCTGGCCGGTCTGGCCCTCGAGGGCCGCCACGGAGGCGGTGTTGATGACGACGCCGCGCAGGCCGTCGGTGTCGACGGGCTCGGTCTTGGCGATGGCCGCCGCGCCGATCCGCATCAGGTTGAAGGTGCCGATCAGGTTGATCTCGATGACCTTCTGGAACGACGCCAGGTCGTGCGGGTTGCCGGCGCGGTCGACGGTGCGGGTGACCCAGCCGATGCCGGCGCTGTTGACGATGATCCGCAGCGGGACGCCGGTGTCGACGGCGGCCTGCACCGCGGCCTGCACCTGGGTCTCGTCGGAGACGTCGGTCTTGACGAACACGCCGCCGAGCTCGTCGGCCAGCGCCTTGCCCTTGTCCTCGTTGAGGTCGGCCACGACCACCTTGACGCCCTTGGCCGCGAGGTCGCGGGCGGTGGCCTCGCCGAGGCCGCTCGCGCCACCGGAGACGACGGCGGAGACTCCGTTCAGGTCCATAAGCAGCACCTTACGTCAGGGACCGAATGTGGTTCGGGTGATGTTACCCACCCGTCAAATTACCGGGCTCGATCGGGGTCTTGTCCACCGGGGACGCGACTGACGCACCGGACGGTCGCAATGCTCACCGGACGACGAAGAACCGCGAGCCCGGCTTTGCCGGATGCACGATGATCCACCGCCCGATGAGCGAAGATCACGCCCTCGGCCGCCGCCGGACGCATGAGGAGCCGCGCCCCGGGAACGGTCATCCGGCGCCCGAACCACGACGACAGGGGGAGACGATGAGCGAACGACCGGCACAGAGCCAGGCGTACCCCGGCCGTACCGAGGACATGACACCCGAGCCACGGGACGAGATGCGCGACTACGCCGGCGGCGGTCTGCTCGACGGCGCGCGAGCCCTGATCACCGGCGGCGACTCCGGCATCGGCAGGGCGGTGAGCGTCGCCCTCGCCAAGGAGGGCGCCGACGTCGCGCTCACGTACCTCTCCGAGGACGCCGACGCCCGGCACACCGCCAAGCTGGTCGAGCAGGAGGGCCGCCGCTGCGTCACCTTCGGCGGGGACCTGGCCGAGGAACGGCACTGCCGCGAGGTCGTCGCCCACGCCGCCCGCGACCTGGGCGGGCTGGACGTCCTGGTGCTGCACCACGGCACCCAAGAGCCCGTCCAGGACCTGCGGGAGATCGACGACGCCCAACTACGGCGAACGTTCGACGTGAACGTCCTCAGCCTGTTCTGGCTCGTTCAGTCGGCGCTCGACCATCTGGGAGAGGGCTCGTCGATCGTCGTCACCGGCTCCATCAACGGGTTGCGGGGCAACAAGACGCTCATCGACTACGCGGCGACGAAGGCGGCCGCGATGAACCTCGTCCAGTCCCTGGCGCAGAACCTCATGGACAAGGGCATCCGGGTCAACTGCGTCGCCCCGGGCCCGGTGTGGACGCCCCTCATCCCGTCCACCATGCCACCGGAGAAGGTGGAGACCTTCGGGCAGCAGGCTCCCATGGGGCGCGCCGCCGATCCGGACGAGATCGCGCCCTCATACGTGTTCTTCGCCAGCAACCGCCTGTCGTCGTACTACACGGGGCAGACCCTCGTCCCCGCGGGCGGCGAGATCCACCCGGGCTGACCCTCAGTCCACCCGGGTCTGGGGCGTGTACCCCTCGGCCTCTCCCCCTGGGGCGTCCTCCCCCGCATTGGGGGGATCGGTGGGGCCGGGGGTCATCTCCTCTGCGAAGTCCGGCTCGTCGTCGGGGTCAACCGGGTTTCCGGCCTCGGCGCGGCGGTCGGCCAAGGGCTTGGAACGGTCGGGATCGCGCTTGTCTGCCATAGCCCCTACGTGACCGGGGGCATGGTTTTAAACACGCGCACCGGGGATCTCCTCGGGCGTGGAGCTTGAGCGCAGCGATCCGGCGGAACCCGGCATACGGCGGCGACGGCACGGTCGGGGCTTCCGCTACCTGGACGCGGCCGGGGGGCCGGTGAGCCCCGAGGAGGTCTCCCGCATCAAGGGCCTGGTGATCCCGCCCGCCTGGAAGGACGTGTGGATCTGCCCCGACCCCGACGGGCACATCCAGGCCACCGGGACCGACGGCGCCGGACGCCGCCAGTATCTGTACCACCCGCTGTGGCGCGAGCAACGCGACCGTGAGAAGCACGACCGGGTGCTGGACTTCGCCGAACGCCTGCCGGTCATCCGCGAGCGGATCGCCGAGCACCTCAAGGGGCGCGGCTTCACCCGCGAACGCGTTCTCGCCGCCGCCGTCCGCCTGATCGACCTCGGCTTCTTCCGGGCGGGCGGAGAGGAGTACGCCGAGGAGAACGGAACCTATGGGCTGGCGACCGTACTCCGCGAACACGTCACGTGCCGTAAGGACCAGGTGGTGTTCGAGTACCCGGCCAAGGGCTCCAAGGAGCGCTACCAGGCGGTCGCCGAGGAGGACGTCTGCAAAGTCGTCAGCGGCCTCAAACGGCGTCGCGACGACGGTCCGGAGTTGCTCGCCCACCGGGCGCCCGGCGGGCGATGGCACGACGTGACCACCGGGGACATCAACGAATACCTGCGCGAGATCTCCGGGGGCGACTTCACCGCTAAGGACTTCCGCACCTGGCACGCCACCGTGCTGGCCGCCGTAGGGCTCGCCGTGTCCACCAAGGCGGCCGCGTCCTCCGAGGGCACCCGCAGGCGCGCGGTGAGCCGCGTCGTACAGGAGGTCGCCGACTACCTGGGGAACACCCCGGCCGTGGCGCGCGCCTCCTACATCGACCCGCGCGTCATCGACTCGTACGAACGGGGCGTGACGATCGCGGTCACCGACCTCGGGCGGGACGCGGACTTCGGTGAACTCGCCACCCAGGGGCGCACCGAACGCGCCGTACTCGACCTTCTCCGCCCTGGCTGACTTCTCGGGGGCTACCAGGCCCCTTGGGCGACCTCGACGGGCTCGGCGGCCTTCTCCCCGGCCAGGCAGTACACCGCGTACGCCTGCTTGATGACCGGTAGCGCCACGTTCCGTACCCTTACGCCGTTGGGCGTGATGCCCTTCTCGCTGCCCATGTGCGCGTGCCCGTGGACGGCGAGGTCGGCGCCCGCCTCGTCGATCGCCTCCGCCATCAGGTAGCTGCCCAGGAACGGGTAGATCTCCAGCGGCTCCCCGGCCAACGTGTCCTTGACGGGCGAGTAGTGGGTCAGCGCGATCCGGACGTCCGCCCCCTTCCGCTCCAGGTCCTCCAGCGACCCGCGCAGCCGATCGGAGAACTCCCGGGTGTGGCGGACGAACGACTTCATCTCCGGCTCGCCGAACTCCCCGGCGCTGCGGCCGGCGAATCCGCCGCCGAAGCCCTTGCCGCCGGCGACGCCCAGCCGGGTCCCGTCGCAGTCGATGATCGCGCCGTCGCCCTCCACGACCGTGACCCCCGCGTCGCCCAGCATCGCGGCGATCTCGATCTCGGCGTCGGAGTGGTAGTCGTGGTTGCCCAGCACCGCGACGACCGGGACGGGGGCGTCCCGGAGCTCGCCCGCCGCGACCAGGCCCTCCTCGGGCGTGCCGTGCCGGGTGAGGTCCCCCGCCACCAGCAGCACGTCGGCGTGATCGGCGAGGTCGATCAGCCGCTTGCGGTAGGAGCCGGCGGTCTCCGGCCCGACGTGGATGTCCGCGATGGCGGCAACTCGGATCATGAGAGGTGCTCCTCTCCGTCGGGCGTCCGCGTCGAGACGACGGAGACCTCGTTGCGGATCACATGGTCGCCGGCGACCGCGCGGGCGGCCTCCTCCACGTCCCGCCGGCGCTCCTCGGACACCACCTCGCCCCTCAGGTAGACCACGTCGCCTCGGACGTCGACGTGGATGCCCAGCTCGTACGCCTGCTCGGCGACCCGGTCGCGGATGTGGGCGACCAGGTAGTGCGGCACGTCCCCGGTCTTGTGCGCCGGGTTCGCGGGGTTCGCCTGGTTCACAGGAAGCCTCCTTCGATCACGTCCAGCCGGTCCAGCAGGGTGAGGAAGGCGTACGCGTAGGGCGAGTGCTCCGTCTCCTTGGCCACTTTCGGCCAGTCCACCTGTTCGCGCAGCGCCCGGCAGACATGGAGGAAGTCGCTGAAGTCGCACGCGGTCTCGCTGTACGCCAGCAGCCGCATCACCACCAGGTCGTCGGCGGGCAGCACCGGCATGTTCACCGCCGCCACCGACAGCTCGTCGGCCCTGGCCAGCATCCCGTCGTCGACCGCCCGCCCGGACGGCCGGAAGATCAGGTCGATCAGCCGGTCGTCGTCGTACACCTTCTCGAGCCAGTCCTCGGGGCACTCCCGCCGCCGCATCCCCGCCCCGGTCAGCGCGTCGAGCGCCGCCTGCAGATCCCGTTCGCGAACGACGAAGTCGACGTCGTGCGTGGAGATCGCGGCCCCCCGCGCGTACGCGGCGAACCCACCGGCGAGCGCGAACCCCACGCCGGCCTCCTTCATCGCGCCGGCCGCCCGCTTCAGACTGGTGAGCAGGGTCTCCTCACCGGCCGACGATCCCCCATCCGTCATACCCCAGCACTCCCACGCTCGACGTCGCCGTCGGCCGTACCCGTGCGAACCGCCCTCATGCCCCCATTCCCCCCAACCTGCACCGCCTCTTCGGCCGATGGGACGGCGGGCCATCAGTCCACGAGGCCCGCCGACCCGCCGAGCCTCCGGGCACGGGACGGTGAACCCGCGCGTGGCCGGGCCCGGAGTGGTCGGGCCCGGCCGGTGGGGCGGCGGGTCAGCAGTCCACGAGGTCCGGGGACTGGTTGAGCAGTTGGGCGCGGGGCGAGGTGAACCTCGCGTAGCGCTCGGCGTGGTCGGGGCCGTGCGGGGCGAAGGCGGCAACGCGGTGGCAGTTCTGGAAGGCCAGGCGGACTCCGAAGTGCCGTTCCAGGGCGCCCCGCATCGCGTCGCTGGCCAGGGCGCGCAGGAGTTGACCCCGGGCGGTCTCGTCCGGGGGCGGCACCTGGTTGTCGGCGAAGCCGTCGTCCGTCCCGTGGGAGCGGGCGGCCACGTCGCCGATCACCTCCCAGGCGTACGGGAGGGAGTCGCGCACGCAGGCCACGAACTCGTCCTCGGGCACCTCCCCTCGGCGGGCGCTCTCCAGCAGCCGGTCGCCGACCGTCAAGGACATGATCGTCTTCCCTTCTCGAACGAGCGGGGGCGGACGCCCACCGATGTGAGTGTCACATGGAAACGATATTCATTCCAGCGTCGTCGAGAGAAGATTCCCGCCGGCGGGCGCCCCGGGCTACTCAGCCCGAGCGCCGCTCGATTGAGTAGGGGATCCCGTCGACGTACTCAGGCGATCGCGCCGCCGCCGCCGCACAGTGGGCGCATGAACGCTCTCCAGCAGCTCAAGGGATCCACGGCCTTCTTCATCCAGTCCACGATCTCGTTCGCCGTCGCGACCGTCGGCGTCGGACTCGGGATCGCCTACCTGCCCGCGCCGCTCTGGATTCGGGCCTTCCTCGCGCTCGGCATGCTGTACGTCATCACCTCGACGTTCACGCTGGCCAAGGTCATCCGGGACCGCCAGGAGGCCACCGCCATGCTGAACCGCCCGGAACAGCCCGGACTGCAGTCCCCGCTCCCGCCGAACGCCCCCTATGTCGACGCCTCCGGAGGCGCCTGGGGGTGAGCCCCGCAAAGCCCTTTCGGGACCTCCGAAAACCCCCTCCAGAGCCCTCCGCACCCTCCCCGATCGATGATCGAACCAGTCCGCCCCAGGGCGTCCGCACACCGCGCGGGCGCCCTGAACACGTAGTGCGACCGAGGTCACAATCAGGCCACATGGCCGGACATCGTCGCAGGTAGACCCATGATCGGCGTTTTTCCGACACCTGTCGGACCCCCTCGGGCCACCCTCGCAATTTGCCCTCTTCACCCGATCATGGTTAGCGTCATCCCGTCCAGCGGCCGACTCAAATCGCCGAAAGACAACAGAAAAACGGTCAGCGATTTGCGGTGATCCGACCATTCCACCGCATTCACAGCCATCGCCGACCCGCCGCGTCCGTGCAGCCCAGAGGCACGGAGCCGGGAAACCCCCGCCGCATCGACGCGGTCTTGCGGGTGCAATTTCGCCGAACCAACGGACGGCTTCCACCGTCCGGCGCTTTCGGCTGCCCCGGTAGGCGTCACTCCCGAGGTCTGGAGCAATCCTGAATACCCCCCGTATCCTTCGCTGCACGCTGAGCGGAATCGCCTTGTGCGCCGCCGCCGCCCTGGGAACGACCGCCGCCGCAGCCACCCCGGCCGCAGCCGCGAAGCCACCGACGTCACTCTCCGTGGCCCCCCTGAAGCCCGTTGCAGCGCCCACCGCGCCGACCCCCGTCGACGTCGCCCCGGCCCCCCTGCGCACCAAGCTCACCAGGGCCCAAAAGCAGCGCCGACGCGCCTCCACCGCGGTCAAGTACGCCTACAAGCAGATCGGCGACCCGTACCGCTACGGCGCCACCGGCCCCGGCTCCTGGGACTGCTCCGGCCTCGCCGGCGGCTCCTGGCGCAAGGCCGGCGTCAAGCTCCCGCGGACCACGTACGCCATCTACGGCGCCGTGAAGCACAAGGTCAGGTACAGCAAGCTCAAGCCCGGCGACCTCCTCTTCTTCTACGGCGGTCGCAGCCACATGGGCATCTACGTGGGCAAGGGCTACATGATCCACGCCCCCAGCTCCGGGAAGCGCGTCCAGAAGGTCAAGCTGAGCTCCTACTACAAGGGCCAGTTCAACGGGGCCGTCCGCCCCGGCCTCTGACCGCACCACGGCGGCGCCGGGCCCGGGACACCCCGCCCCCGACCCGGCGCCGCCCTCCGCCCACCCCCCGGATACCACGGTGCGAACCCCCAGGCGATCTCGGTACCCTTGGCCTGCGGGTCGCTAGCTCAATTGGCAGAGCTCCGGACTTTTAATCCGTAGGTTCTGGGTTCGAGTCCCAGGCGACCCACCCTCACCGACCAGGGCGGACACCGGTTCCGGTGCCCGCCCCGATCTGTCTGCGGTTGCAGTCCGGGTTGCAGTCGACCTAGTTGATCATGCCCAGAGCGCATCCCCCATGCGCCCCACGGCAGCGGTGGTGAGCCCGTCGGTGGGCTGGGTGTAGCGACGGGTCGTGCTGAGCTGAGCGTGTCCCAGGATGCGCTGGATCACGTGGATGTCCACTCCCTGCTCCCCCAGCAGCGTCCCGGCGGTATGCCGGGCGTCGTGAAGCCGGTGAGCGTCGGCATCGATCCCGGCGGCCCGCAGCAGGTTTTTCCACGTTCCCCAGTCGGCCCGGCGGTCGTAGGGTCGTCCATCCGGGCGACACCAGACCAGGTCCCATTCCTCCCAGCCGTCGCTTGCTGATTTCCGCTCGGCGTCCTGCATCTCCTTCTGCTTCTTGAGGAGCGGCACGAGCTGGCGCGGGATGGGCACCTCTCGCTTGCGCTTGCCCTTGGGGCGGGCGAATTTCCATCCCCCGACGCGTAGCGGGCACGAGGGAGCATGCTCCTGGCAGTCAGGAGCGCAGAGCTTCGGGCAGTTGCCGTTGTGCTTCTTGCACCTCGATGGGCACTGTGCGAGGCAGATATGACGCCGTCCGGCGGTCCGCTTCGCCTTTGGGCAGTCCTTCGGGCACGGGTAACGGTGCAGCCGTTCACCGCACGCATGCGGGTCGTCGCAGCCGTGCCGGTACGTCGACCGCTTGAGTTGCCAGTGGACCTTGATGACTCCCCGGTCCAGATCGACGTACTTCCACCGGAGCCCCAGCGCCTCACCCTGGCGAAGCCCCAGCGACACGGCGACCGACCATCGCGTGCCGTTGCGCTGCTGCTCGACCAGCGCCAGGAGCCGGCGGGCCTGCTCGACCGTCAGCGGCTGGACTTCGGCGTCCTCGGCTTGCGGCGCGTCCACGAGGGTGCAGACATTGCGCGTGATGACCTCGCGCTGTGTGGCGACCTTGAGTGCCCGCGACAGGATGCGGTGAATCTGGAGCACGGTGTTGGGCGCGAGGCCCTCCTTCTCCAGATCGGTGTAGAAGGCGTCCAGGTGTTCCGGGCGCAACTGGTCGAGGCGGTGCTTGCCCAGCCGGGGGATGATCCACCGTGTGACCTTCGGGCGGTAGGTGCTGTCCATGGTGGACTGGTCGACCTTGCGGGCCGCGATCGTGTCCAGCCACGTCGTCATCCACTCGGCGACGGTCGGTACCCGCCCCGGCTTGCTGGTCTTTCCGGCGTCCCGCTTGGCCTCCAGATCCCGGACTTTGCGGGTGACCTCGGGCTCCGTTTTGGCCTTACGGTGCCGCCGGTCGGGTGAACCATCGGGCTTGACGCCCATGGTCACCCAACCGTGCCAGAGCCCGTCCGACTTGCTGAAGTAGATGGAAGATCGGCCGTTGGGCTTGCGCTTTCCCTGTGCCATGTTCAGGCGGCCTCTTCCGCTTCCTGCTCCAGCAGCGCGACGTATTCGGCGATGGCCGACGCGGGGATGAGCCGCGTACGTCCCTGCTTGACCGAGCGCAGACGGCCGTCGTTGACCAGTTGGTAGACGACGGTCCGGCTCAGGGACAGGATCTCCACGACATCGGGAATGCGGTACAGAGCCTTGTCCGGGCTCTCCCCAGACGCGGTCACGGTCTGCATGACGTGTGCAACTCCTTGAGGGTGAGGGGTCTTCGCCCTGGCGGATCGCTTGGCGGCTGTGCACCAGGGCGGACGGCGGTTCGTCGTGAGGGGGTAGCCGTACCAGCCGTACCAGCCTCGTTTTGGCTGTTCAGGACTGGTACGGCTTGGCGGGTGGTACGGCTTGAGCCGTACCAGGGACGGTGGCCGGTACGGCTTGAGCCGTACCGCGGTGTCAAGCCGTACCGGGGCTGACCTGCGGTGGGACGTCTGGTACGGCTGGTACGGCTACGCCGGGCAGGGTGAGCACGGTGGCGTCTGTGGTGGGCGGTGCGGGGTTGTCGTCGGGTGGGCAGTAGCGCGCCCATGCGTCGGTGAACGCTTCGCGCTGGTAGCCCTTGGCCTGCCCGATCGGCTGCGGGAATCGGATGGTGGTCGATCGGATGTCGTATTCGCGAAGCAAGGTGCCGAGTTTCATTGCGGTAAGTCCGTTGGGGCCGTAGTCGTGCCATGGGGCTTCGGGATCGGCCTTGAGGCGCTCCAGCAAGGCGGCAGTGGGCAGGGCGGTGTCTGCGCCGAACGCGGCCCGGCAGTCGGTCAGCAGCCGAAGCCGGGTGGAGGTCTCGCGGTTGTCGTCGGCGTCGGCGGTAAGGGCGAGTGCGGCAGCGCGGGCACGTTCGGGCCAGTGCCCTCCGGCATGGTCGGCGATGACGACGAGGGGTTCCCAGGTGTCGGCGGCGCGGTCCTCGACGGGCATGGCAGGCTCTGCAACCTCCAGAATTTCCAGGTCGGCGCGCAGCCACTGGTGGAGGTCGGCCGCGAGCTGGCGGAGGGCGGGGCGGTCGCGCTTGTGCCGGAAGGGCGCGACAGTTTCGCCGGGAGCGCGTCGGCGCATGCGGGCGATGACGGCGCGGTCTTCGATGGTGTCGGGCATGGCGCCGATGCCTGCGAGTGCGGCCATGGCGAAGGTGGGGATGGATTCGACGCGGCCGGTGTTGGCGTCGTAGCGCTTGGCGGGCCGGTTGCGCTGGTGTCCGGCGTTGAGCAGCCCTCGCAGATCCTCGTTGCCGTCTGCTTTGGGGCCGAAGATGGTGTCGGCTTCGTCCACGAGCATGGTGGGCGGGTCTTCGGAAATGGAGCGGTAGACCGCTGCGGTGCTGCTGTTGACGGTGATGAACGGGTCGTGGCAAGTCGCCTCGACGACGTCCAGCAGCCGGGATTTTCCGCATCGCTTCTCCGGTGCCCGGATCACCAGCCGCGGCGCGTGCGCCCAAGCGGGCTGAGCGTGGGTCGCGGCCACCCACAGAACCACAGCGTGGGCGGTGTGCTCGTTGGGCAGGATCACGTACCGCGTCAGGGCTGCCAGGAGCGCGTCCAGGAGGGCGGCGCCATCGTGGTCGGCGGGCTGGGCGTTCATGCGGCGGTCCTCTTGGTGATGGTGCGCGGGTTGCGGGTCCCGGCGGCCAGACCGGCGGTGATGGTCGCGGTGGCTTCGGCGGGGGTGAACGACCCGGATGCGAAGTGGACGCTGACGGCGTCAGTGAGGGCGACGCGGGCGAGGTCCTCGGGCAGGACATCGGCGGCCACCAGGCGACCGAGGTTGTAGGCGGCCTTGTTCAGGGCAAAGTTGCGTCCGCCGGGCTGAGCGTCGCGGACGCGCGCCGCTTCTTCCTTGAGTGCCGTCTGAACGTAGGCGTCCAGGTCTCCGACGCCGACAGAGGCACTCAAGGAGGGCGGCGCGGCTGGGCTGGTCAGCAGCTCGGTCAGCCAGTCCGGCAACGGCGCTGCCGGGGCGTTGTGAGTCACCGTGTAGGGACCGGTGCCGTCCGGCAGGTCCACGAAGCTCCCGGGACCAACGACGTAGCCACCGTGAGCACGGGTGTCGATGCACCACCCCAGCCCCTTGCCCTTGCTCCCAGCGGTGTTGCGGAGCTGAACGCGGTCGGGTGCGGTGAAGTACAGGTGCATCCCGCCGCGTCTGGTCTTGACGGTGAACGTTTCGAACGGGAACGGCTGGCCATGGCGCTCGCACAGCAGGGCGAACGCGTCGGCGCCGTTGTTCACCCCGGGCATCGTCCACTCGGGCGGCACGGTCTCGCCGGGCTTGGGCAGGTCCAGGTCGATGACGATCAGCCCGGACGGGCCGGTCGCAATGCCGACGTTGAAGCGGGACCGCGACCACATCGCCCGGATGCGCGCGGGGTCGGTGGTGGCCTTGCGCTCCCAGTCGGTGAACCCGGATGCGGGCGGCTTGCCGCCCGGAGTGAGGGGAAAGACGCGCCATCCTCGCCGAACAGCGGCGAGCGCGAAGGCGCCGGGATGGGTGTCGCGGCCCGTCATGCGACCTTCCTCTCAGTGAGAGCGTGAGCGAGTGCGTTGCCGATGTGGCGGGTGTAGGCGGGGGGTATGGCCTGGCGGCCTTCGATGTTGGTCATCCAGGTGCAGCCCATGGCGTCGGCGAACGCGCGTTCGTGCTTGTGGCCGAAGGGGACCAGGTCGCGGTTGCGGTAGCACCGGCAGGGCGGAAGGAGGCTGTAGGAGGACCAGTTGCCGACCTGGAAGATGCGGTGACGGCGGACGCGCAGCCCGAACTGAGTGCCGCACAACAGGTAGTCGGGTGTGAGCTGGTCAGCGGCTTCGGGCACGTTCTCCACCACCCAGGGGACTGACAGGTGCTCCAGTGCCCGCAGAGTGGGGCTGAGCGTGTCGGGGTGGTCGTCGCGGTTGCCGCGCCAAGCGGTCACCCTGGCCTTGCGTTGACAGGTCGGACTCGCATGGACCGCGTCGAATCCCGCCAGGAAGACCGGATCGCCGAGCACCTCCAAGGCGTCCGCCTGGACGAAGGTGAACGGATACCGGGGCTGGGGACGGATGTCCACGCCGGTGACCTCGAACCCCGCCAGCCGGTACCCCACAGCGGCACCACCGGCGCAGCAGAACAGGTCCAGCAACCGCATCCCGTTCACCGGAACGGCCAGCGCTGCCGACACGGACACATCTACCGCAACGGCAACGGCAGCACGAGGCGTCGTGATCATGCGGCACGCACCTCCCAGTCGGTCAGGCAGTCCAGGCACATTCCGTAGCGAGTCGGCAGGACGTAGCCGGCGTCGGTGCGGCAGCGCGGGCAGATGCGGCGCGCCTTGAGCGCCTTGGCCAAGGCGGCGAGCTGGGCCGGGGTCGGGATGCGCTTGGGTAGCGCCAGGCGCACGTCGTACAGATAGGCGACGCGGATGCCGCCGGTTCGGCGGGCGCGGCGCGAGCGCCACATGATCTGTCCGGCGATGTCCTGCCCGCCGGGGCGCAGTCCGGCGGCGGCGAGCTGGCGGCGGGTGGCCAGATGGGGCGGGGCCATGCGCCACGGCCAAGTGGGGACGCCGTGCCGCTCGCCGGTGGGGTCCATGAACGCGTCAGCGCGCAACACCCGGGTCACCGCGCGGACCCTTCGAACTTCCCTGAGTCGGGGCAGCGGCCGGACCCGCCGCACGCGGGGCAGGAACGGTGGCGCCAGATCGGTGGGGCGACGCCGGCGGTGTCCCATCGGGCGTCGGCGGCGGCGAGCACGGCCAGACGCGACCAGCCCAGCGGGACGCAGACCCGCCCGCCGGTGACCGCGAACGGAGCGGCGGCGATGGTGAACGCACCCAACCCGGGAATCTTGACGTTCTCACCGGGGAGGAGTGCGTCGGTGGTCTTCACCGCCTGTATGAGGGTGTGGTCCTTCGGCAGGGCGGTGGCGGCCTGCCTCGGTCGGTCGGTGGACATGGGGCAGATACCTCCTGAGGAGAGCAGAGGTCCGGCGGATTGCTGGCGGCTGTGCGCCGAGCCTCTGAGTGATTTCGGTGGGGAGCTACGGCACGGCGGGCGTTGCGCCGGAGCTGTCCGTGTCGGCGTCGAGCAGGTACAGGTCGAAGTAGCGGCGGGCGCCGGAGCCTCAGCGGTTGGGGTAGGCGGGCGAGATCTCGCCGACCTGGCAGCGGCCCTCCGACAGGGCCGGCAGCAGGCGGGCGAGCAAGTCCGCAACCGCTCCGGCGTCGTCGCCGTCGCCGTCGCCGGACAGGCGGACCTTCACCACTCGGATCTTGGGAGTCTTCACGCGGAACTCCTTCGGGTCGCGGGGCCGTGACAGGGGTCTGGTGTCACGGCCGGGGGTTGGGGGTGGGAGTTACAGGTCAGAGGGGGTGTGACGCCGTGACGGCGGCCCCGTGACAGGTGACGTGACGGAGGTGCGTGACACGCGCGTGACAAGATCATTTGGGCGTGTGGGCGCCACCCACGCGCAGCCGCACGAGGGTCGGCCGGTGTCACAGAGCCGCCCCCGCGAAGCGTCGTCAGGCGGCGCGTTGGTGGTCGTCGTGGTCGAGCGGCGACAGGTCGGTGATGGTGTAGGTGGTCGAGCTGCCGGAGCGCCCGATGGTGAGGACGCCACGGTCGGTCAGGTCGCGAAGGATCTTGTAGGTCCAAGCGCGCCCGTTGCCGGTCTGGCGGCGGACGGTGGTCAGCTCGTCGTCGCTGGCGGTGAACGTCGGCTGGCCGACCTGGTGGCGGTGGCGAAGCCAGTCGTAGACCAGGGCGCGAGCCTGGAGCGGCGGGAGCTTCTCCGGGGCGGCGGAAGTCCGCATGTGGTCGGCTTCCTCGGCGGTCGGCTCCTGGACTGGGGTGTCGGGCCCGGCGGTGATAGAAGGGTCCGGGTCGTCGGTCCGCAGGGCGGCGGCCACCGGGTCGCCGTCTTCGCGCAGTTGCTCGACGATGCTCGAAGCAGCGCGGTCGTCCGCCGGGACGAGCACGGGGCGGTTGTCGGAGTCCGGTGCCGGCGGCCCGACAACGCCCTTGCGCTCCAACGCTTCGAGGACGCGCAAGCAGTCTTCCCAACTGGCTCGCAGCGTTCGCTGAAGCAGCGCTGGGGACGCCTGCTGAGCACGGATGACCAACTCGGCAGCGTCACCCAGCAGTTCGGCGAACCCGGCGGCGAAGTCGTCGTGCTGGACCTCATCCGCAACGGGCAGAGGCAACGGCACCCGACCAGCCGGAGCGGCCGGGATGCGCGCCAGGGCTGCGGTGAAGTCATCCACGCTCTTGGCAGCGGCGGGCCACTGGGCCGCGTGGGCGGCCATGGCGCCGTTCGCCTCGCGGCTGTCGCGGCCCCAGGAGAACGTACGGAGCGGCATGGCGTAGTGCGTGCTGCGGACGGACTTGCCGTCGAGGTAGGCCATGCCGGGGTGGTGGTTCTCCCACTCGTGCGGCTCGACGTCGGCCTTGCGCTGCCGTGCCGACACACCGAACTTGACGTCGTCCGGGTCGGACAGGCCGAAGCACATCTTCGCCATCTGCGACCGGATCAGCGTCGGGATCTGGGTGAAGTCGGCCCGCTGAAGGGACAGGATGACGCTGCCACCGGCGGACCGGATCTCCTTGAGGATCTCCGCAAGGCGTTCTTCGTCCTCGCCACCGAGGTCGTTGAACAGCTTGGGGATCTCCTCGATGTGCAGGTACCAGTGGGTGAGCCCGCAGCCAGGCTCCCACGCCTGGTAGCCGCGGGCTGCAAGCCACTTCGTACGCTCGGGAATTGCCGCGTGCATGGCCCGGATCAGGTCCACAGCGCCGGCCTTGGTCGTCTCGAACCGGTGCAGCCCTTCCCGTAGCGGCCCCATGGTCTGGTCGTCTTTGGACACGTCGATGCTGAACACGGCGGCATCGGTACGGGTGATGATCTCGGCCACGAAATTCCAGGCCCCGCCGATCGACTTCCCGCTGCCGGTCATGCCCATGATCTGCAAGTGCTGGCCGACCAAGCGGTACTCGACGTCGTCCCCGTCCTGGTAGACACCGATCCGCAGCGGCTTGTCGATCGACCCACCCGGGTGCGAAGGACCCGGCCACGGGATCGGCTTCCGGATCGCCCGAGGGTCGGAGATGGTCATGTGTGCGCGGTCGGCGCGGTCCTCGTCCCGCGAGATGATCACGGAGCCCGGCGGGAGCTGCATCCCGGACTCGATCCGATCCGTCGCCTTGATCGCCTCATCGGCGGTCTTCTCACCGGGCGGGAGCTGCATCCGGCCCTTGACCTTGTGCTCGGTCACCTCGGTCGCCCGGACCCGAGCACCCTTGAGCCCGGCCTGCTCCTTGGCCCGCTCGAACAGGGAGGACAGCGCGTCGCCGTGCCCGCTGTCGTCCCCACCGGCCATGCGGATGACGGTGCGGAGGTTCCACGAGACGGCCAGCGTCGCCCCGCCGTAGAACAGCACGCCGCTGGTCACCGGGGCGTCAACGCCCGTGATGGTGGCCAGGGTGAACCACGACGTCGTCGCGGCCGTGGTGGCGGTCGCGTGCAGACGGCCGATCAGACGGCGTTGGTGGGTTACCGCCCACGTCAGCCCGGTCAGCAGCGTCGAACCCAGCGTGCAGCCGACAGCGGCCCACGTGACCGCCGGTGCGGTGCCCCAGAGCGCGTGAGACAACGCGCCGCCGGCGGCTTCGACACCGAGAATCGCCCACGGCGGGACCAGCACGCCGACCTTGCTCACGGCCGACACCGCGACGCGTTCCATGGTCGCGTCCTGCACGAGCTGGAGGCTCTGCGTCTTGCGTGCCATCAGAGATCGACCTTCCCCTTGTACTCGCTGCGCTTGCCGGACCGCTGCTCGTTCATCGCCTCCAAGAACTCCTGGCGGAACTGCACGTTGAACTTGACCGCCTCGGCGCTGACGCCCTGCACCAGCTCGCGTGCCTCACGCAGGTGCCGCGACACCCACCACGCCCGAGCGCGGATGTCCACACCACGCAACAGCGGGTGGCCCTTCAACTGCCCCATGGCGGCTTCGGCGGCGGACTCAGCGGCGTCCAGCTCGCGGGCGAGATCGTGCGCGAACCGCTGCGTGGCCTTGGCGTACGCGGCGACCGTCGCGGGGACCTTGCCGCGGAACTCGATCCCCGCGATTTCGTCCAACCGCTTCTGTCCCGATCCCATCGGTGATGACCTCCTTGTGTTCGGGTGGGCGGCCCGCCCGTGCAGCGGGCCGCCCGTTGGGGATTACGGAAGGAAGTGCTTGCGGTAGCTGCGGTGGAAGCTGTCGCCCTTTGCGGCCATCGAGCGCGCCAGCTCCTGCGCACGCTTGAGCCGCTTGGCGACCCGGCGGGCCCGGACCTTGGAGTCCAGCCCGAACAGCAGCACGTGGCCCTTCATGCTCGACATCGCAGCCTCGGCGTCGACGGCGGCGATCTCCAGTTCGGTCGCCCACCGATCGCCGATCTCCTCGAGCGCCCGCCCGTACGCCAGGAACGCGGCACCCAAGGAGCCGGTGAACTCGACGTTCGACAACTCGGTGATGTTGCGGCTCATCGCCGGACCTCCCGTTCGGATTGGTCGTCGTCTTCGATCACGTCGGCGTCGATGGCTCCCACCCGTCCGGCCCGGTACTCGTCGGCGAGTACGGCGGCCAGGCTGCGCAGCAGCGGGACGAGCGGACGGACGCCGATCAGTGCGGTCAGCAGCGCATCAACCGCCGTCACCAGCAGCAGCGCCACAGCCAGCAGGCCCCGCAGGACCGGCCGCATGCGCGCCCAGCGGCCCGAACGGGGCCGGTCCTGTGCCTGCTCCGGGAGGGCAGCCGTGGTCATCGGTGGGTCCGCCACACGATCGGAGACCGCAGCCGCGGCTTCCTGGTCACGGTCATCAGCACTCCACCGGCGAAGCCGAACGCGACCAGACCGACGGTCACCGCCGTCCAGGCCGGAGCACCAAAGACCTCGAACATCAGCAGGTAGAGCGCACCGCCGACACATCCGGCCAGCATCAGCCGGTCGATCAGCGTCAGCTTCGAGCGGCGGCCCTGGCGGGACCGAGTCGGAGTACCGGTCCGACGAGTCATGAGGGGATTCCTCTCCGTGGGAACCTGGCCCCGGGCCGGCTGCGAGGTCAGCCCAGGGCAAGGGGGGCGTCACTGGCTGGACTGGATCTCGCGGCGGTGCCGCTTGACGGTAGACGCGCTCAGACCGAGCGCCTCGGCGATCTGTCGTGTCTGCGCGTCCGGGTTCTGGCTGAGGTAGTCAGCGACTCGCTGACGGGTGTTCTGGCCCGCGATTCGACGCGCCGTGACGGCCGATGTGACCCGATCCGCGTCCTCGCTTCCGATGGGTCGTACGGGCTGGTCGGCGTCGATTTGGACGGGTCCGGTCACCGGGTCGGCGGCGGGCTGGTCGGGGGCGTTGGCCGAACGATGCGGCCCACCCGAGTCGGGGTCCGGCACCGACGATGTGACCGCCCCATCCGGCGGGTCCTGGTCGGCCAGGAACGCGGCCACCTGCTCAACCGTGACCCTGCCCTGCTCACTCACCCACAGCTCTGGATCGGCCGGGCTGGTTGGAATCTCGTCCCACCGCGCGTAACCGTCGGATTCCCTCGGATCGGAGACGGTGATGCGGGCAAGCTCCGACGCCTCGGCGGCCGGTTCCTCGTGCCCCATGGCGACCGCGCGCAGCCCGGCTTCGTCGGCGCCGGTCACCTTCACCGCCTGGTCGCGCATGGCCGTCGCGCTGGCGTCCGCGATCACGTACGACAGCAGTGAGAACGCCGCCGCACCCACCGAACAGGCGATGCCGACCAGGCCGGCGCCGAACGCGTTCGCTACCACCGACGCCAGCAGCGGCCCCAGCATGAGCACCCACAGGACCTTGTTCTGCCAGCCGACCACCTTCCCGCCGTGCTGGGCCAGGTGCGACCTGTAGAGAACGACGGCCGTGGTCAGGCCGGTCATGCCGACCTCTGCCACCCACCCGGCCAACGCCGGGGCGGCCAGCTTCTCGGCCAGCCGGGCGACTCCGGACGCCGAGCCCGCCGACAGCGCCAGCGAAGCAGCCAGCGACGCGGCAAGGAACCGGGACCGCCCGGTGTGCAGCGCCAGCACCGAACGCGCCGGGCTCGACGTCTCGCGGGCGGCCTGGAGTGCCTCCAACGCCTTCTCCGCGTGGGAAGCACGGCGGTCGGCCACCCGGTGACGGCGGACGGAACGGGCGTGCTCGGCGTCCAGGGTCCGCCGGTGCTGCTCGTCCCGCAGCCCATCGGCGTGAGCCCGGACGGCGGGATTCGTACGCGGGTCCGCGAGCCTGTTCTGACCCGCGATGGATGCCAACTCGGCGGCCTGCGCGGTCTGCTGCTGGACAGCCACCACGACCGACTCAGCGGGAGTCGCGTTGTTCCCCCTGCGCTTCATCGGCCCTCACCGCCGTTCGGGACGAGTCGGTTGGGCTCCAGCGACCAGAAGAGAACGCTCGGGGTCGACGGTGCGTCGAGGCTTTTCACGACCTGCCCCATGACCCACTCGTACGCCTCCTGCCGGGTGGCGCGGGTGTTGGCCTGGATGGTGCCGGTGGCCGTGTATGTGGCGAACCCGCCGGGTCCGATCGGCCACTGAACGGTGACGACGTAGTGGAATTCGGTGGTCTCGGCCGATGCGGTCATCGCTTTCCACCACCGTTCTTGGCGTCGTGGGCGTCCCGGATGGTCTTGGACTCACCGCCGGGCCACATGCCCTTGGTCGACGTCTGCGCGGTGCCGCTTCCGCTGTCCCGGGTGCTCACCGGCTCTCACCGCCGTTCAGCAGCCCATCGGCCTGGTGAACCAGCGTCGACGTCCGGCTGTGGTGGGGGCACGGCTCGGACTCGACCGGCATCCCGCAGACGTGCCGACTGCCGACGTCCACACCGGGCTCGTTTTCGGCGGCGGGACCGGCGTACACGTATCCGCCCGGCGGAACCGAGCTGTCCCCCACCTCACCGCGATCGGCGGCCCCACTGCCGGCCACGGAGTCGTCAGCGGCGACCTGGACATTGGTCTCGTACGACTGGCGGGCCTGGTGGGCGGCGTACTGGGCGTCGTACATGCGGGAGAAGCCGTACTCGATACCGCCGACCACGAACTTGATGCCCCGGCCATTGCCGGTGTCGCGCCGCTGGAACGGCACACCGGCGGCCGTCAGCGCCGCCGCCGCACGGTCGATCACCTCGAACGCCTCGGTCTCGCTGCTGCCCAGGGCAAAGCTGATGCTGCCGTGGTCGTAGACGGGGATGTCGGGGTGGACCTCCAACAGGTCCGCCAGCTCCCGGAGCCCGGCGATCTGGCCCGCACGGGACGTGTCCCGCGCCAACCACAACGCGTCGTACTCGTTTCCGAAGTCCGTCATGATGGGTCTACCTCCTTGAGGGGTGGCCCCGGTGGATTGCTTGGCGGCTGTGCACCGGGGTCCTTTGCTTTTCAGGCGACGTCAGCGGCCAGGACCGGCGATGCGGCCTCGGCGGCGTTCTCCTGAGCGATCCGGGCGGCCAGCGCCTTGGCGGACGCGTACGAGATGAACAGCCGTCGGGCGATGTCGGTGGCGTTGCCGCCCGCGGCGAGGATGCGCGCGGCGGCCAGCTCCCGCTCGGTCCGGGTGAGCGCGACCTGGCGGGTACCGGCGGCGGCGACCTCGACGGCGATCTCGTCCACGATGCCGTCCTCCGGCAGCAGCCACCGGACGAACTGTCCGATGCTGCCGCTGCGGCGGCCGGTGTCGGTGAGCGGAACCCGCTCGGATGACTGGCTCACGATGAGCACCTCCTTGTCTGGATGGTGGCCTAGGCCAGATGCTTAGACAGTGGCCTAGGCCAGTGGCCATGTCAAGCCCCTCAGTGACTTCCCGGCACAAAGAAACCGGCCCCGCCCCCTCCGGGGGTGGAGCCGGTTCGCGTTCCAGCTGCTAGCCGGCGCTGATCGGGTAGTCGTACGTCGTCCAACGCTCCGGCGGCGCGATGCCTTCTTCGTAGCTCAGTGGCCGGTCGTCCTCGTCCCACACGGTGTGCAGAGTGACCAGGACGGCGCTGGGGTCGGGCAACGCCAGCTCTTGGAGTTCCTCCGCAGTCGCCAGCCGGGCCGCGATCCTGTCCTGGCCCTGCCGCATCTGACGGCCGATCATCTCCTCAACGTACGCAGCGGTGCCCTGCCGGATGCGCTCGCTCTCCAGCAGCAGCGGAGCGACCTCAGCCAGGTCACCGGCGAACCACGAAGTCGAGCAGGCCAACGGCTGATCTTCGGCGTTGTAGGTCACGCGGTGCCGACGGATGGCAGTGGCGTCTGATGCCAGCTCTAGGGCCGCCGCCACGTCTTCCGGCGCCGGTACGAGCGCAGCATCGGTAATCCTGGCGTACTGGCCCGGTGAGTAGATCCGGCCGGTACGGCGTACGGTCCCGTACCTGTCGTGGACGCTGCGGTGCAGCGACCGCGTGTCGCTGACCACGGTCCCCGCCCCCTGGCGAGCCGCAATCAGGCCCTCGGTCCGCAGAGCGGCAAGGGCCTTCGTCGCAGTGGACCGCGAGACGCCCCACTCCGTCGCGATCTGGCGCTCAGACATGAGGGAGTCACCAGGCGACAGCTTGCCATCCACGATCTGCTGCTTGAAGTGGTCAGCGATCTGCCGATAGGGCGGCTTCTCCCGCTGTACCTGTGGTGACATGGCGCTTCCTCCCGGTTGGCTGGTGGCCTGAGCCAGTTGCCAGGGTAGCCGACGCCTTGTATAGGTCCGTAAGCCGCTAACGTGGGAAACCCGTCCCGACGTGGGCCGGGAGCGAGCAACGAGGGGTGATCGTGGAGCTAGTCCACTCCGGCAAGGTGCGAGACGTCTACGCGGACGGCGAGGACCTGATCCTGGTCGCGTCCGATCGGGTGAGTGTGTACGACGTCGTCCTGCCCACGGAGATCCCGGACAAGGGCAAGATCCTCACCCAGCTCTCGCTGTGGTGGTTCGAGCAGCTCGCGGACGTCGTCCCCAACCACGTCATCTCAGCGACCGACGTCCCCGCCGAGTGGGCCGGCCGCGCCATCCGCTGCCGCCGCCTGGAGATGCTCCCCGTCGAGTGGATCGCCCGCGGCTACCTCGCCGGCCTCGGCCTCAAGGAGTACGAGAAGTCCGGCACCGTCTCCGGCATCCAGCTCCCGCCCGGCCTGGTCGAAGGCTCCAAGCTCCCCGAACCCATCTTCACCCCGACGACCAAGGCGACGGTCGGCCACGACGAGTTCATCACCTACGCCGACGTCGTTACCGAAATCGGCGAAGACACCGCCGAACGCCTCCGCGAAGTCACACTTGAGGTCTACCGACGCGGCGCCGCCATCGCAGCCGAACGCGGCATCATCATCGCTGACACCAAGCTCGAATTCGGCCGAGCCCCAGACGGCACCCTCGTCCTCGGCGACGAAGTCCTGACCTCCGACTCGTCCCGCTTCTGGCCCGCCGACGACTGGCAACCAGGCCGCCCACAGCACGCGCTGGACAAGCAGTTCGTCCGCGACTGGTCATCCACCATCACCGATTGGGACCGCACTCCCCCCGGCCCCCCGATCCCCGCCGACGTAGTCGAGGCCACCCAAGCCCGCTACATCCAGGTCTACGAAACCCTCACCGGCAACCGCTGGGAGTCCTAACCATGGCCCAGACCTACGACATCAACCGCTTCCTGCGCGAAGTCGAAGCCCTCCTGTGGCAGACCGGTCTAGACCCTCAGCGTGGGTCCAGCCAGCCCAAGCCTGAGGTAGCCGCGGGCATGCTCCTCCGCGCCTACGGGATTGCTCCGATAGCAGATCAGGTAGAGACTCTAGCTAGGGCGATGGACAATTCCTGGCCAGAACGCGACCAGACATAACCCCAAAGCCATCCCCATGTCAGGGCATGGCTGCGAATTGGAGCGGGAATGACTACGTGCGAATTCTGTAACATCATAGCGGGAAATACAGAGGCCAGGATCGTAGGAGATACGTCCACTGCACTTGCCTTCTTTCCACTGAGCCCCGCAGCAATTGGCCATACTCTCATCGTCCCCAAGATCCATATTCGAGACATCTGGGCCCTGACGCCCGAGATAGCCTCAGATTTGATGGCGACCATCCTGCAAGTAAGCCATGCACTAAGAAAGTCGCTTCAGCCAGATGGGCTAAACCTAATCAATTCCGCAGGGAAGGCCGCGTCACAAACAGTATTCCATATACACTTCCACCTTGTTCCAAGATGGGAGAATGACAACTTCGGCGAAATCTGGCCCGATCAGGTCCCTCAGTCTGAAGAAAGAATCGACGAGGTGGCAGCTTTGGTGCGAGGAGAACTTTCCGATTTGGCGTCATAGATAGATCCAACAATCACAAGAACCATCCCGGCCACGACAAGTGCACCATAAAACACTCTGAGCGTCGACGAGAAAAAGACACGCCTCCAGACAACATGAACATCCCCTCTATAAGGGGAGGTGTCCATGGAAAATAGCTCGACTGACGAATCTGGTTTGCGGACATCGTTGTACAGGCAGCGAAAAAGTCGTTCCTGCTGCAGGAAATAGCTGTCCAGCCACCAGAAGCCAAGAGTGGGGCCGATAGCCGCCAAAGCTATCCAGGGGCTCAGCCTGCTTGCTGAAACACCGTAAAGGGCCGCAGATATTGTCAATGCCCACCCCTTAGCAAGGAAAGAGTTCCCAGCAAGTCGCGCGACCGTATTCTGGATGAACTCTAGATGCTTAATCTGTGCGTCACTGGGGACACCGGGAGGTGCGCTCACGGGCTTTACATCCTCCGCCGATTGGCAACGGCCTCCTCGACCAATGCTTCCATGTTGTCTTTGATGTCCGCATAGACGTTGGCACTAGAAAGATACGGCGGGTTGTACGCTCGAACTAGAGCAGACAACTTGCGGCCATCGTTCAAAGTGATGCAGTCGAACGGATTCGCCCCCTTCGAGGCTACTTCATTATTTTGATTAGTCAAATTATGAATGTAGATACCGACAAGCCCTTTTCTGTCATTCCATGACTTGATAATCTCATAGTTTATCCACTTTCGGTTCGCCGTTTGGGGACCTATTAGTAGGATGGTGCATGACCGACCTTTCATCTGAGCATCGATCCATCTTTGGATCGCAGCGTCCCCTCCCCTTTTCACCGATTCCCAATCATTGTCAGAAACCGGCTGACTCCCCTCAACGACACCCATATTGCGCACCTTCGCTGCACGCCAGCCGTCGACAGCATAATGAAAGCTAAAAAACGCTCGATACGCCATCCTCCACACCTTTCAAGTAGAAGAATCACCTCCGGTTAGTCTAACCCTATCCGAGGGTTCCCGCAGGAAGTTTTGACTCGATTCGCCTGTGCCACCGTCACTCGTCGGGATTCGGCGCCATCTGGTGAGCTCTATCGTCTGGGTAGAAGCGCCACCGGACACCCCTGGTTTTCATACGACCACACTTAGTGCTGGCCAGGTCTGTCCGAAGGTTGCAGTTCAGGTTGCAGTCCGGCGTTGACCGTGGCCGTCCGTCGATGTCTGCATCCGCAACTAACGACGCCAGCGAATCACCACGGGAGGATAATCCCGGGCTTTTAATCCGTAGGTTCTGGGTTCGAGTCCCAGGCGACCCACCACCCCTGACCTGCGACGATCCATGAGATGTCCCGGTTCGTCCGGTGTCTGTTTCATCCTGGTTCGTTCCCGTGTTCGCTCCATGTGCGCTCGGCGTCACGATCACAGCCAGGAACGGCCGCTGAAACGCCCGTTGCCGCGTGCCCGGATGGGTCGTGGGCGGTGGGCCCACCGGCCCCATGGGATGGCGTGACGTCCCCCGGCATGGCCATGCCCTGTCGCGTCGGTCCGGGCCGCCGTGGGGCGGTCCGGCATGGCCCGTGGACCGGCCACCGCCCCTCGGTCCCCACGGACGGCCCGACGCCCGGGAACGGCGATGGGCCATATCCGGTGACCGTAGGGTGCCGTGTCGGGGTGAGGGCGGTCCGACGTGACGTGAGCCACGGGCGCCCCTGACATGGGACGGGCCGATACCGCGTCGCTGCGGCACCGGCCCGTTCCGGGTTGGTGGATGTTGGTCAGGTAGCGTGGTCGCGCCGCGCCTCGTGGTGCCGGTGTCGGCGTTGAGGATGATGGCGGCGTCCTCGGCCGACTGCCGCGCCAACTGCGGGAGCAGACTCGTGTAGGTGTCGGCCGCGACGGTGATCGACGACAACCTGAGCGTCGTTTGGACGACCTTCATGTCGTAGCCAGCGGCGAGCAGGAACGTCGCAGCTCCGTGGCGGAGGTCGTGCAGGCGGATCGGTGGCAGTCCGGCCTCCATGGACAGTTGCTCGAACTGCTCGGTGACGTAATTCGGGGTGACCGGCTGTCCGGTTTCGGTGGTGAAGACGTAGCCGGTGTCGGTCCAGGCGTCGCCGGCGGCGAGGCGTTCAATGTTCTGGCGGGCCTTGTGGGCTGCAGGGCGTTGACGGTGGCGGTGTGGGCGCGCAAAGGGGTCCTTCGGGCCCGGGCACGTGAAAAGGCCGTCGTCGTTTGTGATTCGGACGAGCTGCTGATCAGCTCACCGGCTCTCAATCCGGACGTGATGAGCCCGGTGGTCGAGGTGGTCAGGCAGAAGGTCATCACTCCGGCCGGAGCCGCCCTGGTCATCGCCACCCGCCTGGCCCGGGTCGCCCGGCCCGGCGGCGGCACCCCGAACCCGCCCCGATCGGGTGCGCGCCGACAAGGCGTACTCCTCCCGCGCGATCCGCGCGCCCCTGCGCCGACGCGGTATCGCAGCGACCATCCCGGTACCCGATGACCAGGTCGGGCACCGGCAACGCCGCGGCAGCCGCGCCGTGGAGTGCGGCATCAACCGCCTCAAACGCCACCGGGCGGTCGCGACCCGGTTCGACAAGCTCGCCGTCCGCTACCAGGCCACCCTCCACATCGCCGCGATCAACGAGTGGCTGTGACCCCTTTTGAAACAGGCTTTACCGAAATGCCTGCATTTGGATGGTTCGCGATGTCCGCGTCACGCCCTTGAGTGCGGCCGGATTCAGCGTGATCCCGGTGGGCTGTCAACACCATTGTGACGGATGGCCGGGTATGGACACCTTCTCCGGCGGGCGCGCATGCAGGTGGTGTCGCCGAGTGTGGCCAACCTGGGCGCGGTGGCCTGTGTCGATATCGAGGCGTGACGGTGAGTCGCTGCCATGGGTCCGCGTTACCTCCAGATGCGGCAACGTCCAACCAACCACCGAACGTCCCAATGTGCCCTATTTGACTCCTTTTGGGTCAATTGACCTGCATGTCCGGCTCCTGTTTGACTGGCCGGTGTCTTACTCCCTAGTCATGGAGATTGACATGCAGATTCAACACCGGCGCCTTTCTGTGCTGGTCCTGGGCGTCATGGGCGTGCTCATGAGCTCTTTGGCGATCGGGACATCGTCGGCTGCCGTTCCTGCGGAGGGTGGCAGCCGGATCGAGGTCACCACTGTGCCGGCGAAGCTCGTGGCGGCAGGACCAGGCGCCACGGCCGCAGCGCCCTGCAACGTCGCTTACCGCACAACGGCGTGCGGAGCTTCCCGCTACACCATCAGGGTGTATAACAGGAACGGTGTTCAGACCGGACAGCTGAACGGGATGATCTTTCAGAAGATCTACCTGAACATCAAAAGCCGGGCGTTCCACGAAACCATCTCGGTGAGGGCCGATAGCATCATAGGTAATGCCACCGGTATAAGCCTGAGGATATCCGCGTCGTGCGGCAGCGGATGCAAGGCCCGCGTGAGCGGCATCGGCGACGAGTATCTGCGGCCCGGCGTCACGGATCACGGACGTATCGACTACGCGGACAGCGTGAAACTCGGCCGCATCCACCAGTCCCGCATCAAGTACACCATCACTGCACTCAAGAACTACTACGCTCCCATCCCGGCTACATGGCGGCTACCGATCGACTTCCGGTGCGACGACAGGCTGAGGAAGCGGGATAAGAACGGCAGGCTGGTCGGGCAGCGGCCGGGCTGTGTGTTCCCCGCGGTTCCCGGGCACATCACCAGCATGGTCAAGCTGAAGTTCATCGCCCCCAACATTCGCAGGTGGCAGCGCGCGGGGGCGCCCCAGTTGCTCCACCGCAACAGTTTCCTCACAGCCGGCCACCGTAAGGCGGTCTGTGGAAGTGCGAAGCTGCCGCGGGGCTGGACTGCGCCGGCGGGCTGGCCCAAGCCGTTGAGCGATAGGCTCAACAAGCCGAGCTGCGATGAGTACGCCTTCGCAGCCACCGTTGAAGGGGGCGCCAAGCCCGGCAACGGCTACGGGTGGGTGCCGCTGCGAGAGAACAACAGTCAAGGCCACATGCTGGCGAACTCTTTCAACGCCCAGCGCGTTCTGAATGCGGGATCCGCCAAGGGCCGGGGAGACGCGTTCTACGTCTTCGTCTGACGGAAGGCACCGGGCCGGGTGAGCCGCCACCCACAGTGCGAGCCCACCCGGCCCCAGCATCCCTCTGTTCATGGAGAATCAAGGCCATGGGAACCCATCACCGCGACGACGACAGGTCCGTCTACCGAGGAATCGTGAAAGTCGACCATCACCAGTACTGGCTGCGTGACGACACCGATCCCGACGTCGACACCTTGAACGACAACAACGATCCATCGACCAATCCGCTGGTCGCGATCGACGACAGTGGTCGCATGGCCGGCATCTACACCGGCATGTACGGCTTTGACCTCCCCATGACCGTCGAAGCATGGACCCGGCCCCCCGAACCAGACCTCACCGCCTGGGAAGAGGCCATCGAGTTCAGCCTCGTGCTCGGCGACGGCGCCCGCATCGAGTCCCTGCTCAATACGGACGGCAGCCTGGGGTTCGACCTGCCCGCACAGGCCGTCCCGGCGCCTAGAACCGCGCAGGCGGACAGCTACCGTGTCCGTCTGCACGCCAGAGGCCGCCGGCGCGCCGAGGAAATACAACACATCTCCATCGACGAAGGCGACGAACCGGTCGAGGAGCACCTCATCCAGATCTGGGGCGCGCCACAGCAACCGCTGCAATGGCTGAAAGAACTCGATTGGCCGTCTTGGGAGCCCGACACCTCACTGCCCAGGACCGACTTCTATGTGGAGACCATCACCGGCCGGTACTGCCTCGCCGACGACACCACCGAGCGCTACACCGCGAACGTGACCGCCCGCGGAAACGCGCTCATCGCCGCCGAGCCGGCCGGGCACATCGCGGCCGTCTTCACAGCGCAACCCCACAGCGTCGTGGAGGTCATGCTCGATGTCCTCCCGCACGAACCCCAACCTGAACTCAGCAACTGGGACGACATCACCGACATCACCATGAGTTTCACCGGTCCATACGTCGAATGCCGCTTTCTCGGAGATCAGCGAAGTCCCTACAGTTACCAGGACCTGCCCCTCGAGGTCGGCGAGACCCGCACCTTCCGCGTCCGGGTCTCGGCCAAAGGCCGCCGCACCCGCCACGAACTCGCCGACCACACCTCAGGCGATCAACGCCACGCCGAACGCCACATGATCCAGATCTGGCCCGCGCCTCCGAGCCCCGAAAAAACCTGGCCGATATCTGGACGTTGAACACCGTCGAGCGCGACACACTCGAAGGCGCGGGGCTGCCGTCGGTTTCTCGCGGACAAGAGGTCCGGCAAAGAACGCCCACCGTCCCGAGCCGAAGCCATGCCATGCCTTCCCGGCCGGCGGACGACACCCTGGTAGGCCCCTCGCTGAACCGCTCCGGGCTCCCAGGCGCGTTCGCCCGCCCGGACCGGCGGCGACCCGGTCGGTCGCCGCTCCCGGACCCGGTGTAGGGGTGGACGCGGACGAGCCGGGCGAGGGCGAGCGCGGCGGCCCGGTCGTCGTCCAACGGAAGCGTCATCCGCCGCACCGCGCCGCCGCTGCCTCGAAACCAGCCGACCGCGCCCGGTGGAGCCGCGGGGGTACTGGTGGCGGTCCTGTGGCCACCGGGAGCTTCACCGCGGTGATGGTGCCGGCGTGCGCGGCGTCGGGCAGGTCGATGTGCAGGCTTCCGTCCCCGCGCGGGAACCGCCCGAACTCCAGCGGCCCGATCAGCGCCGACCCGGACGCCGGGACCGTGAAGACACGGCGCTCTGAGCGCCCATCTGCGGCCGATGCGGGTCCCGCGCCCGGTCACCACCACAGCCCCGTCCATCCGCAAGGTGACCGGCTGGATCGCCACCCGCCCGACCGGCTCGACGAAGCACAGCAGCTCCAGCTCAAGACCGACGTGGGTGCGGACGGCCCGGCATGACGTGCACCGGGTGCGGTCCGGGGCATGGAACGGGCCGGCACCGCATCGCTGCGGCACCGGCCCGTTCCGCTCGATGATCTTGGTTAGGTGAGGGTGGTCATACCGCCCCTGGTGGTGCCGGTGTCGGCGTTGAGGATGATCGCGGCGGCGTCCTCGGCCGACTGACGGGCCAACTGCGGGAGCAGACTGGTGTAGGTGTCGGCGGCGATGGTGATCGACGACAACCTGAGCGTCTCCTGGACCACTTTCATGTCGTAGCCGGCGGCGAGCAGGAACGTCGCCGCGCCGTGATGCAGGTCGTGCAGGCGGATCGGCGGCAGGCCCGCCTCCATCGATAGTTGCTCGAACTGTTCGGTGACGTCGTTCGGATGACGGGCCAGCCGGTCTCGGTGGTGAAGACGTAACCGGTGTCGATCCATGCGTCACCCGCGGCGAGGCGCTCGGTATAGTGGCGGGCTTTGTGGGCGCGTAGGGCGTTGACGGTGGCGGTGGCGAGACTGATGCTGGCCTCGCCCGCGTCGGGTTTGGGTTTGCCCTCGAACGTCTCCAACCCGATCTGCGTGATCTGCCACCGAATCGCGGCCGTGCCGTTCCTCAGGTCCAGGTCGGCCCACCGCAGTCCACACGACTCACCCCGCCGCAGACCACGGAACGCGATCAAGTGGTACTGGGCGTACAACCGGTGCAGGCGCGCCCGTTCCAGGAACCCTTTGGTGAGGACGGGTGTCCACACCATCACCTTGGACGGGCGTGGGGCGCCGATGTAGGCGTCCAGGCGGTTGATGCGTTCGCCGTACCCCTTGCCCAGCCAGGCCAGAAGATGACGCGAGCGAAACCGGGCTTCGCACCTACGTGGCGCGAGCAGCCGAATACCAGAACACCAGCGCCGCGTTCGCCGTCTTCCTCGCGCTGGACAAGACCGTCGCCGCCGAAGGCGCCATCAACCTGTTCGACAGCATCTGGATCGAAACGGTCCAGCGGCCCGGCGAGACCACGCCCGGCCGCGTCATCATCGTGCGCGTCCCTGGCGGCCGGGACAACCCCAATCTCCTCCGCTCCGGCCCCTGATGGGCACGCGGAGTCGCCAGCGGCTCGGCTCTGGAACACGTGCGGCGGACGGCCACAGATCAGCCTACGGTCACCATTGCAGGTGGCGCGATTCTTCAACGGCCTCGACCTCCTAGAGCCCGGACTCGTGCCCGCCAACAAGTGGCGAGCCGACCTCCCCGGGGACGGCCAAGACGTCGACGAACTCGCCGGCGTCGCCCTCAAAATCGACCACCATGCATGACGAGCCGTGAGCCCCCGGCCCCCGCTGAGCAGTGCGATCACACGGGCAGACGGGCACCCGTCGCACACGGGGCGCCGGGCGTGGAACCCCTCCTCGTGATCACCACCGCCGATCAGGCACGCTCCTGACCAACGCGGCGACGAGATCGATGTCAGGCCGAGTGTCCAGAAAAGGGGAAGGGCGGGGTCGGCGTCCAGCCGCCCCACCCCGATGCGTCACCGCTCATCCGGCACCAGGCTCATCGGCGACCCGCAGCCCTAGACCGGCCGCAGCCAACTGCGCCCAAATCTCGGACAGCGTGTCGCCCCGCGTCGACAACCTGCCGCGCGAGGAGACCACCACCCCGTCGAAACGACGATCCGAACGCGTCGCCTCCGCCAAAAGATCGACCAGCCCACCGTCCCGATGGATCGGGAAGTCCACCGGAACAGTCACGAGGTGCTGCGTATCCGGTGTCCCCAGATCGAAGAACACCGACGTGATCTCTTCACCCGACCACAACAGCGCCTCGCACTCTCCGCGTTGCCGTGACACGAGCATCTCCACGCCGTCCCACCAGGCCGCCCGGCCGTAGAACGCGAACCGCATGTCGCCACCTCCATCCATCGCCCGCCCGACCATCGGACGGGGACCCGGCATGGACGCTCGACTCGGCGCTCAAGGTCCAGTCGACGCACTCGACACCGACAAGCGCCGCGAAAGACACGGCATGGCTCACAGCACTCACACGGGTCTCGCCTCACCCCGCTTAGGAGAACACCCGACGGCGTAGGGTTCCGTCTCGATGGTGAAACCGTGGATTGGCCTCAGGCCCTCCTTCGTTTGATGGTTGCCGGCCAAACGCCCGTTCTGGCCCGAGGGTCCCGCCGGCTGCGGTAAGCCTGTGTCATGAATGCTTCTCCTCAGGCTGATGCCTGCCAAGCGCATACTCTTGGGAATCCGGAGTCGGTGTGCGGAGCCGCAGCGGTCACCGACCGGCAGTGCCTGGCGCACCTGACTCCACAAGCCAGGGCCGAATATCTGGCGGCCTTGTCCCCCGGAGCCGATGTTCATGCCCCAGGAGTGACCTTTACTCGCGAACTTCTTGTGGAGCTCTTGACTGCCCTGAAAGACGATCACGGGAGGACGCAGATCGGAGCCGCCAACTTCGATGGCGCGATCTTCGTCGAAGACGCTGACTTCAGTCATGCCAACTTTGCCGGAGAGGTCTGGTTCACTCAGGTGACGTTTACCGCGAGCGCCAACTTCGGAGGCGCAACCTTCGCCGAGGATACTCACTTTAGTAACACGACGTTCCAAAGAACGACCGACTATGCCGGCGCCGCGTTCGCCGGGGAAGCCAACTTCGACAATACGACCTTCCATGGTGTCAGCTTTTGGAAAGCGACGTTCGATGGAGTCGCCAGCTTCAGCCACGCAGCTTTCGCCGAGAAGGACGCCATATTCACCGGGACGATCTTTGCCGAAAAGGCCTGGTTTGGAGGATCAAGGTTTGCCAGGAATGGCAATTTCATCCAGGCAAGGTTCGCTCGACGGATCACATTCCTTCAGGCTTTTTTCGAAATGCACGCCAACTTCCACCAGGCGCACTTCGAAGGTCCCGCCACCTTCACTCAAACAACCGTTTATCAAACAGCGATCTTCAAAGAATCCACAATTGATCACGAACTGCAGGTCGAGGCGTTGGCCAAAGGGATCGACGCGAAGTCTCTGAGGGGGGAGGGACGATTGAGCCTGCGTCTACGCGCCGCCGAGGTCGATCTCACCGATTCGGTGCTCGCCGGGCCGATCGCCGTCCACGGACTGCAGGACAAGATCTACGCGACCAACGAGTCGGACTTCCCTGAACGAAAGGGCGGCCCACTTCCTTCGGTCCGTGTGCTCTCCCTGCAGAGGGTGGATGCGGCATCGGTGACCTTGACCGACGTAGACCTGAGAAACTGCCAGTTCGCCGGCCTCCACCGCACTGATCAAATCGTCATGGACGGCCAATGTTTGTTCACCGACGGCCCCAGAGGCCGTCGGCGGGTCCTGATCGAGGAACACCACTGGCGCGCCCGACATCCCAGACGCAGACGCCGGAATCAGAACGTTGTGGGGGGATGGACAGAGGCACCCCGAAACGTCAAGCAGATCGGTCCCGCCCGGCTGGAGGCACAGTACCGGCAGCTCCGTAAGGCCCTGGAGGACAGCAAGAACGAACCCGGCGCCGCCGACTTCTACTACGGCGAGATGGAAATGCGCCGCGCCGCCGCCCACGGCACTGAACGTATGCTCCTGTGGCTGTACTGGCTGGTCTCCGGTTACGGCCTGCGCGCGTTTCGTGCCCTTGCGACGCTGGTCGTGGTGGTCGCAGCGCTCGCCCTGGCCATGCAGCATGCCGGGTTCCCCGGCCCTCACCCTTCCTACTTGGACGCCCTGCTGTACGCCTTCCGGTCGGCGTTCGCCATCGATATCAAGACCTCCACGGTGCCCGAAGCGGTCACCCGCTGGGGACAGGTCATCCGCATCGCTCTGCGCATCGCCGGCCCTCTGTTCATCGGCTTGGCCGCGCTCGCCATCCGCAACAGGGTCAAACGCTGACCGGCGATACCGAGGAGGCACTGCCATCGGTGGCGGGAGGGAGCCTGTTGGCGGACCCTATAGACCTGTCGACCTCGCGGGTCCTCACCCAACAAGACGGACGGATTCTTTCCACATCACGATCCGGCTCATCCTCCCTGCAGAGCAGGTCCTACGCAACCGCCTTGTCGACGTGGCCGGATCCCGCGCGCCCCACCGTGGGGCCTTCCCACGCCGCGACCTGAATCATCCCGCCCTCTCGCTGACCACGGAGTGTCCGCCCGCCGAGGTGCTTGGGCCCGATCGTCGTAAAGAGCTTTCAGGTCGACCCGCGTTCGGTTACACAGAACGTGGTCTCTCAAAAGAACAGAAGGGTCGATCGCGCCAAGGTGGCAGCCCCTCCCGCCGACTCACAGGTAGAGGCTGCCATCTGGTCAGACCCCATCGGAGCCGTAATCCCTTGACGCCGAGGTTGTTGCACCGCTGCGGCTCACGTCAGCGGATCCAGATCCGGAAGAGATCGTTTCCGAGTACCCGCTCTTCGACATAGAAGTCGTCGAGGGCTCCCCCTCCGTTGGAGTTGTGCTTTTCGTTGATGAGGCAGACGCTGAAGCCCTTGGGGCCGGTCTTGTAGGGCACCTTTGGCATACGGCACCACCTGTGGCTGCGGCGCAGCACACCGGGCCTGGCCTTGGGGTCCACCGTAAACGCACCTTGATGGGTGGACGCCATCGGGTATTCGTCGCATGACAGGCCGGCGGGCCTCGTGGGCCGGCTGGGACATGCCCTGTTCCGGTTCTTCTTCTGCAGCTCGGGGTTCACCAGACGCTTCAGCGCCTTGCCGCGCCCGTAAGCACCCGGAAGTCCGGAGATCTGAGCTGCTCGAATATGCTTGGCCAGTTCGGCGTAAGGGCCTTTGAGGCTGTAAAGCATGATTGGCATGGCCTTATGAAAGACGCAGCCCGGCCTGGAGTTTCCCGGGAGCATGTGGTCGCAGCGGACCTCCGGCGGCCGAGCGTAGACAGGGTCTGAGGACATGTAGCCGGGCTTGTGGAAGACGTACTCGATCGACGTCTTGGCGTGCGCCTTCGTTCCCCTCTTCAAGGCGATCGGCTTGAAGCGGAAGTGTCCCAACGTGGTGGTGTGCTGCCCGACGCGTTGCCGCGGGTAGCTTCCTCCGGCGACCGCGCAGTTCCTTCCTCGGCACACGAACGCGGATCCGGAGACGGTGAGCCCACCCACGTTGCCCCAGTAGCGGAAGGCTTGGATCGTCTGTGCCTGATACCAGGACGGGTCCGCGCTCCATGCGCGCGACCAGTCCTCGACCTTCACATCCGCCCAGCCGTGTACCTCCACCCGACCTTGGACGATCCGAATGACCTTCACCCGCCGGGTTTCGTAGCTGCAGGCCAGGTCGCGGTACCAGCGCCACCCTTTGTTCAGGATATTGGGGTTCCAACACCATGGATCGGCCGGGAACGGAGGCTCAGGAGTCTTCATGGTGCGGGGAGCAGGCGCCGGGGCGGGCACCGGTTCGACGCAGACAGCGCCTTCCTCTTTACCGGCCGCCGCGAGTTGCCGGAGCCTCTGTGTCGTCTTCTCGCATCCAGAGGCGTCCGACGCCGGGGGGCCCGCCGTTGGTGCGGGCATGGGATCCACTGTTGTGGGCTGGGTACGGGTGGGTGCGGGGGTGATCTGTATCGTCGCGGCCCGTGAGGAGGGTAGAAGAGTTACGGTCAATACCGCTGCGAGGCAAAAGCTTGCCACGCGCCGAATTGTCACCATGGATTTCCTGACTTGGTCTCTGACAGTGCGATCAGAGTGTGGTGGTCATCTATGGAGTCGACAAGATCGTGGCCGGTTTCGGCCGACACCGTCACCTGGCTCGCCTGTAGTAAAGTGTGCCGACATGGGTGAACGTATTCGGGCGTCGATCTTTGCCGGCTATCACGCATTCCGCATCACCGAACCCGGCAGAACACGCACAAGGGAGGTGAGCGACCGGTCCAACGGTCTGATCGACGCTCAACCCGGCGGCGTGGCCATCGTGTTCACCGGCGTCCACACCGGTGAGGTCGACGTCACCCTCGACGTCCGCGACCGACCGCCCCCCTCGGCGGACACCGACACCTGGGACGACGTCGTCGAGGTGTCCCTCCACGCACCCGAGGGACAGGTACGCGTCTCCAGCGTCGGCGCCGAGACCGAGGACGAGCATCTCCTACCGGTCGCCACCCCGGCGGGCCCCGGCGACTACCGAATCCGCGTTCACGCCCGTGGCCGGGACGGCGATCCGGCGGCCGAGGCCACCGAGTTCGACTTCGGTGATGAGGACGACGACTACGACGGCGCACTGGAGGACGACGGGACCACCGAGGAATACCTCGTCATGGTGTGGCCGGCGCCGACCGCGCCGACGACGGTGCACAAGCAGACCGACGCCTACGGAGCCGCGCTCCGCGAACATGCTCGGAAACCCTGACCACTTCCTCAGGGCCTCCGCGCCGTCCGACCGTAGAACGCCAACCGCGCACCACCACCGATGCCCTGGTTTGCCCGGTGCCGGTTTCGTCCTGGTTTGTTCCCATGTTCGCTCGGCGTCACGATCACGGACACGAACGGCCCCCGGAACGGCCCCGCCGCACCCCCGGATCGGCCGTTGCGGCGTTGCCCGTGGACGGCCCCACGATCCCCACGCACGGCGCCCGACAGCCCGGGAACGGCCATGGGGTCGTATCCGGTGGCCGTAGGGGCCTGACGCGGTGCGGATGGCGCGACATGACGTGAACCGTGTGTCGTCCCGAACATTGGAGGGGTGAGTCCATCGGTCGGCAAAAGCAGCGGTTGTTCACCTGTTCGGGGAACGCGATGTAGATCCGGTCTTGGGGCACACCGAGCGCCCGCAACTGCTCCGTCTGAGTGATCACGTCGTGCTCATCGGTGGAGCAGCGGGCGTACCCGACACGCGTCCCGTTCACCCGCCCAAGCGTTCCGGATAGCCCCCGTCACCGGGACAGTTCGCGGAACCCCCGACCTGGGTGTCCATCTCGACAGGCCGGTGTTCCGGTCGGGATCCCCTTACGGAACACCCCACCGGAGATCCTTCTCAGTGCCGACCGCTGTTCCCGGCATCAACCCCGGTTGTGTCGGGGTCGTCGCCGCACAGGGCGCGGTCCAGGTGCCGGTGGATGGCGGTGTCGATCGGGTGGGGCTGGACGGTGCCCTTGTCGTCCAAGCGCTGGTAGCGCAGCCGGTTGATGCCGACGGCGGCTTGGCGTTCGCCGTCGGCGCTGGAGTAGGCCAGGGTTTACGCGCCCCAGGTGCCGCCGTCGGTGCCGCAGAACGTGCCGCAGCCGAGCCTTCTGGTGTGGCGCCCAGATCGCTGCCGGGCAGGTATGGAGGCACGTCGCCCATGGGGACGGCCGTCATCATCTCCTCGGGTTCGACGGGGGCCGGCAGTGTGCGGTCGAAGAGGGCGGAGTAGAAGCGGTTGAGGTCGTCCATCGTGGAGACGAGGGCTCCGGCGGTCCAGGCCCAGGACATGTCGTAGACGGAGTGGTCGCGGGGCGGGTCGATCAAGCCGTACCTCGAGTCGTACATCCGGGTGTGCGGACCCTCGATGAACGGCGTGTCGGGGAAGTAGGTGTCGCGCCGCTCCTCAGCGCGGGAACGGGGTCGGACGAACTGGTCGTACGGCTCCACCGCCGCCTCCACCGGCGGGGCTGTGGGCGCTGCCGGCGGACGCCGGTCCGGGCGGCGGGCCGAGGAGGTGCCGTTGTGGGAGGCGATCGAGCGGCTGCCGGTGGCCGACATCCACGGCCTGCCCCCTCTCGTGCTGATGGAGCAGGCCGGGGGCCACGAGGACACGATTGCTGAGGCCGCTCGTGATGCCGAGGAGACGCTCGGCGGCCTCACCCGGCGCGTCGGCACCTGTGGGGGCTGCGGGCCGATCTCGGCTGGGTGGTGGCGTGTGACGAGGGCCCCGGGCGATCACGTGGGTTCCAGTGATCGTCCGGGGCCCTCAGCCGTCGGATATCGGCCTCACGGTCGCGTCCGGCGCAGGTCGTCGGTGGGTGGAGTCGGCCGGGGCGCCGCGTCGTGCGGCGTCGTCAGAGCGCGCGGACCTTGTCGGCCTGCGGTCCGCGCTGGCCCTGGGTGATCTCGAACTCGACGCGCTGGTTCTCTTCGAGGTTGCGGAAGCCGGATCCCTGGATGGCCGAGAAGTGGACGAAGACGTCCGCGCCGCCGTCGTCCGGGCTGATGAACCCGAACCCCTTCTCTCCGTTGAACCACTTCACAGTCCCCTGCACCATCCGTGCCTCCTCATCGGGGGCGCGTGTGCGCCCCGTAACGGCACACATCATCTCGCAGCGCGGGCCCGCTCATCTCGCCGGTTCGGCGTCGTCGGTGCGGGTGTCGCGGGGTGTCAGGGGTTGTCGACGCCGATCCAGTTGACGTGGAAGCCGTACTGCTGGGCGTGGGCGGGGGCGAGGTCGGTGTTGTCGCGCCATTGGACGTAGACGCGGAAGCCGGTGGCGGTGGGGGTGTAGACGGCGCCGGTGCCGACCAGGCCCCATTGGGTTCCGTTGCCGCCGACCGAGCAGGTGTAGATCGGGGTGCCGGCGAAGTTCGCCGAGGAGGTGTCGACGTCGAGGTAGATGCCGCGGCCGTAGTTCACCCAGCCCTGTCCGGCGGGGGTGCGTCCGGCTCCGACACGCATGGTGGGCATCGAGGGGGTTCCTTTCGGGAGTTCGGGAGGGGCGTCGGTGTCGGGCGGGTCAGTCCACGATGAGGTGGAAGCCGAGGTCGGCGGCGCCGGAGGGGGTTCCGGAGCCGATGAACACGTGCCGGGCGGCGTCCCCGCACGCGGAGGCGTTCGGGGTGACGAACACGGTGGAGCTCCACGGGGAGCCCCATCGCTTGGTGGCCACCGGCACGGCCTTGGCGGCGTCGATGTCGGGGTCGAGTTGGACGCAGTACTGGCCGGTGGCGAGTTTGCGGACCGCGGTCACGCCGGTCGACCGCGCGACGGTGCCGTCGGCGTTGACGACGGCGGCCGCACGCGCGCCCGGGGTGTGGGCGCCGCCGATCGCCGCCAGCGCCGGCGCCGCCGAGGCGATGAGGGCGCCGGAGGCCAGAGCCGCACCGGCCACGGCCGCCGTGATCTTGGCTGAGGGCATGGGGGAACTCCTTCACGGGTCGGGAGGGGATGTGTGGGATGTGCGAGCGGCGCCGCTCGATCCGAACACCCCGAAAACTACTGTGTGATGTGGATCTGTCACCCGGCGCATTCCGTGACATGGGACACCGACCCCGCATTCATCGCGACCCGGGGCGGGCGGGTGCGAACGGGCACAAGCGGGAACCGGGTGGCCGGACGCCCTCAACGGTCCACCACCCGACACAGCCGCAGACGCACTTGAACGTCGTGGAGAACTGGAACTCGGCGAACAAGGCAAGGCCGGAGACGACCGCGACCAGGTCTCCCCGCCGGCGCTGCACCTGGTCCAGGCCGCGATCACCCGCAGGGTCCAGACCGTCCTGGCCGAGCCGAAGTGGCGGCAGAGGCCGACCAACGCCGATCAGCGAGGGCTGTCCGCCCTCTCCTCCGCGCTACGGGATACCCGCTCCTTGTCGTCCGGGCTTTGCCGGCCAGATAGCGCCGAGCACCCCGCGTATTCAGCGGCGAAAGGTGATGCCAGAGGCACGGCATCGGCTGGGCGGCGTCGGCCGGTGCCGATGGCGGCCAGGAGGCCGGCGGCGATGCCCAGGGCGCCGAGGACCGCGGTGCCGGCGTGGAACGCGTCGCTCGCGGCGGCTTGGAGTGCCCTGCGCGCGTGGGGCATCTCCGGGGGAGGCAGGTTCTCGGGTGGGACGATGGCGAGCGGATGGTCTCTGGCCTGTTCGACCACCGCCGGTGGGGCCGACGCCCGTTCCAAGGACGCGGTCGACTGAGCGGAGATGATGAGTCCCACCACGGCGATGCCCAGGAGGCTGCCGGTCCGCGCCACCGCGTTGTTGATGCCTGAGGCGGCGCCCGCGTGCTCGGGGCCGGCCGCGCCGAGCACTCCGGCGGTCAGCGGCGCCACGAGCAGGGCGAGCCCGGCGCCGTGCACCAGCATGGCGGGCAGGACTTCGGCGAGGAAGCGGGGCTCGGCGCCCGCCCGCAGC
Organism: Thermomonospora umbrina; assembly: GCF_003386555.1. GTDB lineage: Bacteria > Actinomycetota > Actinomycetes > Streptosporangiales > Streptosporangiaceae > Thermomonospora > Thermomonospora umbrina. The sequence continues at coordinate 2,349,323 of NZ_QTTT01000001.1, forward strand.
ATGAGCAACTGCCCGGCGCCGGAAACGAGGGAGCCGCCCGCGATCAGCCGCCGGTGCCCGAGCCGGTCCGCCAGTGCTCCGGCGCGGCCGGACAGCAGGAGGACCACCACGAGCGGCACGGCGGCGGTCAGACCGGCCGCCGTCGGGCCGTACCCGGCGGTCTGCCGCAGGAACAGCACGGTGTAGAAGCCGGAGCAGACCAGTCCGCCGTACAGCAGGAACGTGACGGCGTTCAGCACCGTGAACGTCCGGATGCGGAACAGCTCCAGCGGGAGCAGGGGCCGGGGCGCGCGAGCCTCCCACCAGAGGAACACCGCCGCCGATGCGAGACCGGCCGCCGCCGCGGTGAGGATCAACGGGTCGGCCCAGCCCAATGACGGGCCTTGGATGAGGGCGAACACCGGGCCTGCGACGGCGGGCACCGCGAGCACCGCACCACGGTCCACGGTCGCGTCCACCCGTCCTGCACGCGCGGGCGCCGCGTACGCGATCAGCGCGACAACGAGCGCGGCGAGCAGGGCGAGGGCGCCGTAGACGTACCGCCACGAGCCGATCTCCAGCAGCGCGCCCGCCAGGAGCGGCCCGGCGATCACCGACAGACCGCTCCATGCGCTCCACCGGGCGATCGCCCGGGACCGCGCCGCGCCGTCGAAGGACGTGGTGATGACCGCCAGGGCGCCCGGCACCATCAACGCGGCCCCGGCCCCCTGCACGAGGCGGCCGGCGATCAGCAGACCGGGGGTGGGTGCCAGGGCGCACACCAGGGCCGCGGCGCAGAATCCGGCGGCGCCGATCCCGAAGACCCGCCATCGGTCGTACACATCGCCCAGCGCCCCGCCCACCAGGAGCAGCCCGGCCAACGGAAGGAGGAACGCGGCGGGCACCCACTGCTGCATCGCCGGTCCGGCGTCCAGGTCCTGGGTGATCGCGGGGAGGGCGAGGGGCGTCATCATCCCGTCCAGGCCGATCAGCGAGGAGGACAGGGTGGCGGCGAGCAGAGCGAGCGGCCCCTTGGTCCGCACGGTCATGCCGACGAAGCGGCGTAGTGCCGGGCGATCTCGTCGCTGGTGGTCAGCCATACGCCGGGGTGGCCGGCGATGTACTCCAGGGCCCGGTCCGGATATCGGGCCCGGAACGGCTGGCCGGTGACGAACGGGTGGAGGGCCAGGGCCATGACCCGCCCGCTGTCGACCGAGTCGGCGTAGAGCTGATCGAACTGGTCGGTGACGGCCTGGAGGAACTCGGGCCCGGTGAAACCGTTCATGGTGAACAGGCACAGGTCGTTCAGTTCGAGGGAGTACGGCACGCTCAGCATTCCGGGAATGTTCAGCCGGTACGGCTGGTCGTCGTTGGTCCAGTCCAGCAGGTAGTCCACGCCGAGTTCGGCCAGAAGCGCCGGCGTCTGGAACGTCTCGGTGAGCGCCGGCCCGAGCCAGCCCCGGGGACGGTGGCCGGTGGCGTTCTCGATGGTGTCGACGACCTCGGTCAGGAAGGCGCGTTCCTCATCGGCGGACATGCCGGTCTGCAGGGTGGAGTTGTTCCTGCCGTGCGCGAGCCAGGCCCAGTCGCGTTCCCGTCCCGCCTCGATGATCTGCGGGTAACGGCCGGCGACGTCGGAGTTGAGCAGGACGCTGGGCCTGATCCCGTGACGGTCGAAGATCTCCATCAGCCGCCAGACGCCCACGCGGGGCCCATAGTCGCGCCATCCGTAGTTCAACGGATCGGGTGTCAGGGCCGCCGTCGCCTCGTTGAGGCTCGTGGAGGGACGGTCGACGAGGAAATGCTCGACGTTCAATCCCACGTAGAACGCGACGCGGGCGTCGCCGGGCCATCGGATCGGCTCTCGTCCGACGATCGGGCTGTAGTCGAAGAGTTCGTTCTCCATCGTTGTTCTTCTCCTTCGTCGAAGGGCGCTGAGGGTCATCGAACGGCTGGAACCGTTTCGGCGCGATCCGAGCCTTCGGGACGGGGATCTCCTACGGCGACCGTGCTCGGCCGCCGCAGCGCCGTCAGGGCGACGACGATGACGCCCACCGCCAACGCGGCGGCGACCGTCGCGGCGACGTGGAAGCCGGAGACGAACGCGTCCCGCGCCGCATCGGTCAGCCGGTGGGCGAGCGGTGCGGGAAGGTTCTCGGCCGCCGAGATCGCGCCGCCGAGGGTGTCGTGAGCGGCCCTCTCGGCCCCGGCCGGTGTTCCGGCCGGGATGCGGGAGGCGACCCGGTCCCGGTAGACGGCCGTGGCGACGCTGCCGGTGATCGCGATGCCCATCGCCAGGCCCAGGTCGTACGCCGTCTGCCCCGCCGCCGCGGCCGAACCCGCCTTCTCGGCGGGCGCGGCGGTGACCGCCAGCTCCGTGCCGAGCACGCTGATCGGGCCGACGCCGAACATGATGACCGTGATCGCCGCGGCGGCGGCGACCGGGCCCGCCGCCTGCGCCGCCAGGACGTAGCCGACCAGGGAGACCAGCGCCCCGACCACCAGGACGCGGGCGGGCCCGACGCGCCGGACCAGTGGCGGGGTGAGCTGGGAGCCGAGCAGGAAGGCGGCGGCCGAAGGCAGCAGCCAGAGTCCACCCGCCATCGGCGACAGCCCGCCGACCATCTGCAGGAAGGGCGGGACCAGGTATTCGACGCTGTTGAGCGCCATCATGCCCAGGAACAGGATCGCCAGCGCGGCGGAGAAGGTGCGGTCGGCGAACAGCCGCAGATCCAGCAGCGGGGCCGCGAGCCGCCGCTGCCTCCGGACGAACAGCCACCCGAACACGACTCCGGCGACGCCGGCGGCGGCGACGGGCGTCTGCCAGCCGTGTTCGGCGATCCGCTTGACGGCGTAGACGACCGGCAGGACCGCCAGCAGGAACAGCGGCACGCTCGGCATGTCCAACCGCCCGGCCGAGACGTCTCGGAACTCGGGCAGCACCGACCGCCCCGCGGCGAGCACCACGACCATGACCGGGGCACCCAGCAGGAACACCCACCCCCACCACAGCGCCGACAGCACAAGCCCGCCGAAGACCGGCCCCAGCCCGACGCCGAGCGCCAGCGCGGTGGACCACAGCGAGATCGCCCGGGTCCGCTGCCGCGGGTCGGTGAACATGGCGCTGATCAACGACAGCGTGGAGGGCAGGATCGCCGCCCCGGCGACGCCGAGCAGGGCGCGGGAACCGATGAGCAGCGCCGGGCTGCGCACCGCCGCGGCCGTCAGCATGAGGATCTCCACCAGCAGGTAGAGCGCGGCTCCGACGAGCAGCAGCCGGCGGCGTCCGACCCGGTCGCCCAGGGTGCCCATGACCACCAGGAATCCGGCGGTCATGAACCCGTACACGTCGGTGATCCAGAGAAGTTCGGTTCCGCTCGGCCGCAGGTCGGCGGTGAGGTCCGGCGTCGCCAGCCACAGCACCCCGAGGTCGGCGGTGAGCAGCATGGTCGGCAGCAGCAGCACCGCGAGTCCCAGCCACTGCCGCGCACCGGCCCTGGTCGCAGGCTCGTCATGTCGTTCGTCCACGCCTTGGGACGATAGGAGCGCGGTGACGGCGCCGGGAGGGCCGCGGACGTCGCCGAGAGGACCGAACGCGTCAGGTTCCGCCGGCTCGCAACGACGTCCGGAGTGCGGCCGGCCCGCAGCCGTGCCATCGGTGGACGGCCCGGCGCAGCGCGCGCGGGTGGGAGTATCCGGACCGCGCGGAGATCGCCTCCAGGGTCATCGACGTCTCCCGCAACAGGTGCTCCACCCGCTGCCGCCGGAACCGTTCCAGTTCGTCCCGCCAGCTCGTGCCCTCGTCGCTCAGGCGGCGTTGCAGCGTTCGCGGCCCCATCGCCAGCCGTCGCGCCACGTCGGCCAGTTCGGGCGGTCCCGCTCCGACCGCGTCCTCCAGCGCGAGGTGGAACCGGCCGAGCCAGTCCAGGACCGGACGGGCGGTGGCGACCGTGATCCGCGCGTGCTCGTCCAGGATCGCCGCCAGGGCCGGGTCCGCCCTCGGGAACGGCGCGTCGGCGTCGGCCTCCGAGAACGTCACCGCCGGCGGACCCGCCTCGAATTCGATCCGCCGGACGCCGTACACCTCGGTCAGCGGGTCGTGCCGGGGCGGCGCGCGGTGGGGCAGCCGCACCCGCACCGGTACGAACCGGCGTCCGGCGCCCCAGCCGGCCACGCCGAGCAGCATCGCCGGCACGCCCCGCGCCCCACCGCCCGCCTCCGCCATCGCCTCGGAGATCGTCTCCCACACGCGCAGCAGGGTCGCCGTGGGGATCCGGACGTGCTCCTCGCCCACCACGGTCAGGCCGGGGATGCGGCCGAGCTGTGACCGGTGCACACCCGACCGCCGACCCGCCTCGAGCAGCATCCGCGTGAGATGCGGCGAGACGCCGTGCAACATCCGGTCCATCCTCGTTCGCGGCTCTCCGAACGCCGAGTTTCGCATAGGGGTGTTGTCCGGGTCGGGTCGCCGTGCGTCAGTCCAGGGTGATGTCGAAGGCGCGGAGGCGGCTCGGGGCTGCGGTGATGTCGATGGCGGTGATCGTGGAGCCGGTGAAGGTGAACAGGATGACCAAGGAGAGCCGGCCGAGCGGGGCCATGACCAGCGCCGGGCCGCCGTCCACCAGGGCCGGGACGGTGTGGCGAGCGCGGAGGCCGGCGGCGAGGGCGCTCTTGGCCACGACCAGGGCGCCTTGGAGGGTGAGAGGTCCGGCGGCGCCGGTGACCTCTGGATCGGCGCGCAACTCGACCTGGGGGTCGAGCAGCGTGAGCAGCGCCTCGAAGTCTCCGGTCCGGGTCGCCGTCAAGTACGCCTCGACCGCTTGATGACGGCGGGACGCGTCCGCGGTCTTCGTTCCGGCACCGCCCCGGACCTTGGCGCGGGCCCGGCTCGCCAGTTGCCGGACCGCGGCGGGGTTGCGCTCCATCATGTGCGCGATGTCGCCGAAGCCCACGTCGAACATGTCGTGCAGGACGAACGCGACCCGCTCCGCCGGGCTCAGCCGGTCAAGGACAACCAGGAGCGCCAGCCCGATCGAGTCGGCCAACTCGGCCTCCTCCTGCGGGACGCGGTCGTCGTCGGCCGCGCCGAGCCAGTCGGAGGTGAAGCTCTCGAGCGACTCCTCGCGCCGGGTCTGCCGGGCCCTCAGCAGGTTGAGGCAGACCCGGGTGACCACCTTGGTCAGCCAGGCCGCCTGGTTTCGCACCGGCGCCAGGTCGGTGCGGTCGTACCGGAGCCAGGCCTCTTGGACCGCGTCGTCGGCCTCGGCGGCGGAGCCGAGCATCCGGTAGGCCAGCGCCCGCAGCCGGGGACGCTCGGCCTCGAAGCAGTCCAACTCCGAAGAATCTTCGAACACCGCGTCACATTCCTGCACCGGGTCGGGTCAAAGCCGTGTCACACCGTCAACCTACAAGAGGGAGATCGACCGATGTCCTCCACCATCCTGGTCACCGGCGGCACGGGGCTCTTGGGCGCGCAGGTGGTGCCGCTCCTGCGGCGGGCCGGGCACACGGTCCGGGTACTGAGCCGCCATGACCGGGAACCCGGCGACGGCGTACGGTACGTGGCGGTCGACCTGATGACCGGCGAGGGCCTGGACGCGGCGCTCGAGGGTGTACCGACCGTGCTGCACCTGGCCGGAGGCCCCAAGGGCGATGACGTCAGCACCCGCAATCTGGTCCAGGCCGCCCAACGCGCCGGCACCGTGGAACACCTGGTGCTGATCTCGGTCGTCGGTGCCGACGCGGTGCCGATCGGCTACTTCGCTCGCAAGGCCGCGGCAGAGCAGATCGTGGCCACCTCCGACATCCCGTACACGATCCTGCGCGCCGCGCAGTTCCACGAGCTGACGCTGAAGACCGTACGGGCGATGGCCAAGGCGCCGGTCCGGCTCGCACCCGGCGGGGTCCGCTGGCAACCGGTCGCCTCCGGCGACGTGGCGGCCCGGCTGGCCGAGCTGACCCTGGGTGCTCCGGCGGGGCGCGTCCCCGACCTGGTCGGACCGCGCGTCTACACCCTGGAGGAGCTCCAGCGCGGCTACCTGGCCGCGGTGGGCAAGCGCCGGATGCGCCTCCCGATCCGCGTCCCCGGCAAGATCGGCAAGGCCTACCGTTCAGGAGCCAACCTCAGCCTGGACACCCCCACCGGCAGCCACACCTGGGAGGACTTCCTGACCGCCCAGACGGTCGGCTCCTAGCCGCGCCGAGGTCTGGAGCACTTTCCAAGCGAAGACCACCGGCCGTCAGGCCACGACCGTGGTGTCCGGGGATCGCCACATGCGGGTGGCCTGCCGCTGATCAAGGCACTGCGGGTGACGGGCCCTGTCGCGGTGGCGGGCGGTGCGCGATCCGGGAAAGACCGTCCGTTCTTCGCCACGGGCTCTTCGGCTGGGAGCGCTTCCAAGGATCAGGGGCGGCGGATGCGGTAGCGCAGGTGTGTGACGTGATGCGCGGATTCCTCGCTCCGCGGAGTGGTCAACAGGCGGACCGGTTCGAGATCGATGTGCTCGGCCGGCAGGTTGTCGAACAGGCGTCGCCCCTGTCCGAGCAGGACCGGTACGACGTGCAGTTCCAGTTCGTCGAGCTGGCCGGCCCGCAACAGGGCCTGCGCCGCCCCGGCACCGTGCACCATCACATCGCCGTCCCGGGCCGCCGCGCGGGCCTGTGAGGCGCACTCGCGTACGTCGGTGACGTAGCGAACGCTGCCCGGCGGGGGGTCGTTCGGGACGTCGTGGGTCAGGACGAAGACGGGTACGCCGTGGTGATGGTCGCCCTGCCAGCGGTCGGCGTGTTCATAGGTGCGGCGGCCGGCGATGACGGCGCGGGTGGCCAGCACCTCGGCGTACACCTGTCCGCTGGGTCCCGGCTCGCCCCGCCGGTCGAGCCAGTTGAAAAGGCGGAACCCGCCGATGCCCATCGGCGTCGCCTTGTCGTCCTGCGGCCCGGTGACGTAACCGTCCAGGGACATGGTCATGTAAAGCCGGATGATCGCCATCGTCTCAGCCCGCCGTCCTCACGCGGTAGCGCAGGTGCACCACACCCGGCCCCTCCACGGCACGGAGCGGTTCGAGTTCGATGTGGTCGGGCGGCATGCCCTCGAAGAGCCGTTCACCCTGTCCCAGGAGGACCGGGATCAGGTGAATCTGCAGTTCGTCCAGGACGCCGGCGGCGAGTGCCAGCCGAGCGGTGCGGGCTCCGTGGACCAGTACGTTCCTGTCGCCGGCCGCGGCCTTGGCCATGTTCATCGCGGTCGTTACGTCGCTCACGTAGGTCACCCCGGGCCATTGCAGCTCGGGATCGGGCCGATGGCGGCTCAGGACGAAGATCGGCACGCCATCGTGGTGGTCCCCGCCCCAGCCGTCGGCGAGCTCGAACGTCCGTCGGCCGACGACGACCGCCCCGGTGGCCATGGCTTCGTCCATGACGTCACGGTTCACACCCGCCAGGTGGCCGGTGTCCGTCCTGCGCTCGGGGTCGGCGTCCGGCAGAAACCACTCATGCAGCCGATGCCCTCGGTCACCGAGCCCGTTGCCCGCCGTCACGTTCGGCCCGGCGATGAACCCGTCCACCGACATCGACATGTACAGAACGGTCCTCCTCATGCGTCCGGTCCTTTCGTGAACTCGATCTCGATGGCGATGACGGGGTCTGCGACCCAGGCGCCGGCGGTGTTGACGGTGATCATGACGTACGGCTCCGAATGGGCGGCCCGGGCTGCCCGGGCGGAGACTGATGTGTCCGCCCAGCATGCGAGATCGTGGAGCCGGTAGGTATCCCAGATTTCTGGGGTCACGCCGTCGATCGCCCTAAAATCCCGATCATGGGCAACGTGATGGCGGCGTACGCGCGCGCCCGCGACGAGATCGTCAGGCTGGTTCACCGAGGGTCGCCCGTGCCGGATTTCTCGCGGGCCGTCGGCGAGGCCTTGGGCCGGGCCGTGCCCGCCGAGGGCACCTGCCTGATGACGACCGACCCGGCGACGATGCTCCCGACCGCGGAGTTCGTGGAGAACGGCCTGCCCGCGGACGAGCTGCTCCGGCTCGTGGAGATCGAGGTGCGTGAGCCGGACTTCAACACGTGGGCACGGCTCGCCCATGCCGACCGCCCGGCCGGCAGCCTGAGCGAGGCCACCGCCGGTGATCTCGACCGAAGTCCGCGTCAGCGCGAGATCCGCCGCCCCGGCGGATTCTCCGACGAGTTGCGGGTGGTGCTCGCCGGCAGCACGGGGACCTGGGGGCAGTTGACCGTGTTCCGGGAGGCGGGGCGCCCGTACTTCTCCTCGGCGGAGGTCGAGTTCGCAGCGTCGATCGCCGGACTGATCGCCGATGGCCTGCGGCGATCAATGCTGCTCGGCGACGCCCAGGCCGGTGATGACGACGTCGGTCTGCTGGTCCTCGACGCCGATGACGGCGTGCGCATGTCCAACAGGGCGGCGGAACGCCTGCTGGACGAGCTGGGCACCAGTGACCGAGCGGGCGCTCGGCTGCCGCTGGTGATCTCCTCGGTCGCCCGTCAGGCCCGTTCCCTGTCCGGCTCGGCACCGAGGACGGCACCTGCGCCGGCCAGGGCCCGAGCACGCACCCAGGCCGGCCGGTGGCTGATCGTCCGAGGTTCGCTGCTGAACGACGGTCCGGAACCGCAGGTCGCGGTGATGCTGGAGGCCACTCGCCCCGCCGAGATGGCACCCCTGATGGTCGACGCCTACGGCTTCACCGACAGCGAGCGCCGGGTCACCGAACTGGTGGCTCAGGGCCTGTCGACCAAGCAGATCGCCGCCCGGCTGCACGTGTCGTCGTACACCGTGCAGGACCACCTGAAATCGATCTTCGCCAAGTCCGGCACCGGTTCACGCGGCGACCTGATCGCCCGACTGTTCCTCGATCATCACGCCGTCTCCTTGACGTCGAGAACCGCGCCACCCCTGAAGACCCTCTGAAGGACAAGACTGACTCTGCCGGTTCCACCAGGACGGCACCTGGCAGCGGATCTACGCCGAGCTGCAGGCCCAGGCGGGCGCGAAGCATCTGATCACCTGGGACATCAACGGCGACTCCACCGTCTGCCGGGCCCGCCGGCACGCCGCCGGGGCGCGGAAGGGGACCCGCAGGTCGAACCGCCCGGTGGCGTCGCCACCGAGCCTGACGACCACGGGCTCGGACGCTCGCGTGGCGGCCTGACCACCAAGCTGCACCCGGCCGTCAGGCAGGGCCAGAAACCAATGTCGATCGTGATCACGGCCGGGCAGCGTGGCGACTCCCCGCGGTTCGAACCCGTACTGAAGAAGATCCGCGTGCGTCGCCTGGGGCTGGGCGGAGTGCGCACCACGTCGAACCGAGTACGCGCCGACAAGGCGTACGCATCCCGCAAGAATCGCTCCTACCTGCGCAGGCGCGGCATCCAGTGCACCATCCCGGACAAGGCCGACCAGGCCCGCAACCGAAGGAGACTTGGCTCCCGCGGCGGCCGTCCACCGAAGTTCGACCCGGAGGTCCACAAGGCTCGGAACGCGATCGAGTGCGGCATCAATCGCCTCCGTGGCCACGAGGTACGACGAACTCGCGGGCCGACACGAGGCAACCGGCCATCAACGAGTGGCTGTGACCAGCACATGCGACGCCATGGCCTCTCCGAGGCGGCCGGCGGCTGATGAACGGCTCGCCCAATCCTGAGCGCTACGGCGTCTGACGGGGGATACCCGTCAACGCCGGTGATGTCAGGAAGACGTCAGGCAGAAGGGGTGGCCGGCCGGATCCAGGAGTACCCGCCAGCGTCCGTCGCCGGGCTGATGGTCCGGTTTGACCGCGCCGAGTTTCAGCGCCAGCTCTTCCACCGCATCGAGGTCGTCAGCGCGGAAATCCAGGTGGAACTGCTGTGGCACGTCCTGACCCGGCCACTGCGGAGCCCGGTATCCGTCAACCCGCTGGAATCCCAGATCACAGCCGGAGCCGTCCGTCAGAGCGACGAACTCCCCCGTACTGAAGAGCTCGCGCATCCCGGTCAATGCACCGTAGAAGCCCGCCAGCGTCTGCGGGTCGCCACAGTCCAGTGTCACCCCTCGCAGTTCAGCACCTGGCACCATTCGCTCCTTCGCGTCCGCGCATCCGTCTCCGTGAGCCGCCGCTGCACGCGATCACCGGGCCCATAGCCGCACCGTACTCGCCACATCCACCGCAGAGATAGCGGTTTTACCCCTGCCTCAGAGCAACGGGTGGCTGTGACCGGCGCTTTCGATACACGCCCTAGCGCGGTTCTCGGCGATGAGGCCGTCCCGCAACGCGGTGTTCAGCGCGCTGCACGGTGTCGCTCGGATCCGGTTCAGCGTCGGCTGCCGGATCGGTCGCGCTTGTTGGCGGTGGTCGTGAACGATCCAGACGACCATTTCGCGCACGTGCAAAGGTCAGCTCGCCTAGTTGCAGCTCGCCCAAATGCGGTTTCAGGGCCGGCGGGGGTCGCTTCCCGCGCCGGCCCCGGCATGGTCGGCGTCTACTTGCCGTACTTGAGCACGACGCTGCTCTTGTCGATCGATTTCTTGTCCACCAGGGCACCGACGGCCCAGATGGAGGTGGTCTTCGGGACGCGGGCCAGCACACCGATCTCCGTCTGGAGGCCGGTCCTGCCCGGAACGGCCCTGGTCGTCCACTTGCCCGCCTTGTAGTGCACCAGGCGCCGCCCAGCGAGCATCCACAGCCCGCCGTTTCCGTCGTCGACCAGCTCGGACAGGGTGCCCTTGATCGGGGCCGGCCTCTTGGACCAGGTCTTGCCGTTCCAGCGCAGCAGCAGGCCGCGCCCGGTGGAGTCGGCGCCGGCCACCCACACGTTCTTGGACCCGAGCGCCAGTACGCCCCCTGCGACGGTGCCGGTGGCGCGGACGCCCAGGGGCTGGGCCTGCTTCCTCCACGACGTGCCGTTCCAGCGCATCACGGTGGGGATGGGGCCACGCTCGCCGGGGGTCCATCCGGTCGCCCAGACGTCCTTGCCGGAGACGGCGTCGGCGCGGACGATGAGCCCCGGGGCCTTGACCCTCCTCCATCGGCGGCCGTTGTAGTGCCGCACGTCGGGGCCGATGGGCCCGGCACCGGCGCGACCGAACGACCAGACGTCACCGGCGCCGACCGCGAGCAGTCTCGGCGAGTGCGGCCAGCTCTCCTCGGGCAGTTCCCCGGTGACGACCGCCCAGCGCTTGCCGTTCCAGCGCATCCAGTATTGCTTGCGGCGGCCGTTCGATCCGCTGATCCAGACGTTGGTGTTGGAAGTGGCGCTCACGCTGTGGAGATAGGCGCCCTTGACCGAGGCCGGAAGCGGCATCCGCTGCCACGTCTTGCCGTTCCAGCGCCGCACGACGGGCACGGCCTCGCTGTTGACGGACTGGTAACCGGCCGCCCACGCGCTGTTGGGACCGGTGACCGCCAGGCCGCGCAGCCCGGCGTTCCTGTCCGGCGTGGCGGTGATCCGCCAGCCTGGGGCGGCCTCGGCCGGCGCCGCCATCGAAACGACCGAGACCGCGACCATGACGCCGACGGCGCTCCTGCGAAGCTTCGTGTTCACTTCATCCCATTTTGTGTCGATTGCCATTCGGGGCCGGGACAGCATAGCGACTCGATGGATCAGTCCCTCGGAATTCGGATCGTGGTCGTCATGGCCACGTGACCGAGCCGGCCTTGGGGCCGTCCGGCGGCCGAACACGCGAAACGTTACGAAGCACGCGGGATCCACGTGCTGCGTTAGAGCCCGAAGACCACTTCCACGTCGCCCACGGCCGCTCCACGCGTCCCGGCCGCCCGTACTCGTGAGGGTTCTGCGATGGGTGCGTCCAGGCACCGAGCGGGTTCGGCGGGAGGACCTGTGATCCGGCTGGCCAAGGCCCAGAACACCGCGGTCGGCACGGGCGGGCCGGCGATGGCCGACGCTCTCTACCGGGCGCACGGAGGAACTCCGTCCGGCGAGGCCAGGAGGAGCCTGCGGTGCGGCGTGGCCTGTGCCTGAACGAGCAGGACGACGCGGTCGCCGTGAACGTCGCGTACCACGCACATCGACTCAACGACCGTGTCGCCCAAGGCGACGGCATCGGGTCTCTCGGTCCGCACGCCGAACGCCTCGTCCTGGCCTGGGCCACGCAACTCGGCGCACCCCCGCGATCGTGCAGGGCAAGGCGACCGTGCCGGGCGTCGCAACGTGGATCAACATCGCCGGCCGGGCGACTTCATCGCCATTCCGCGCGGGGGGCATCTGCCGACGCTTCGCCGATGTCCAGGCTGACCTCACCCGGTGCGGTCGGAGCCTTCTCCTACCACCAGGTCACCAAGTACCCGTGTTGCGGCACCACAGCCGGAATCCTCGCGACCCGACTCCGCCCCTGACGTCATTCCGCCCGGACGGGCGGCAATGGCGCGGGGACGGCCCGACGGATCCCGCTTAGGGGCCGCCGGCAATGTGCGTTTCGGGCGTCCCTTTCCAGATCGTCGACGATGTCGAGTGGATCGAGGTTGCTTTAGCCGGGCTATGATGCGGCGCATGCCCAGGTCATGGAGTGCGCTCCTGGCTGCGGGGGCGGCCGGGCTGAGCGTCATCTCGATGGTCATGACCTTCTTCATCCCCGCGCATGTTCTTCGCACGGAGTTCGGAACCCCGTTTCCCCCGCAGAACTGGCCCGGCTGGTTCCGGCGTGCGTTGTACTTCCTCGCTCGAGAGCCCACCTTCCTGCCCGGCGACAGCCGATGGGAAGCCGATCTGACCAAGGGGATCGGTTTCCTCGCCATCACCGCGGCGAGTCTCTATTTGATCTCGATATCCGTGGCGTTCGTCACGCAGGGTGCGGCACTGCTGTCCGGATGGATCGCCGTCGGATTCGCCGCGGTCGCGTCCGAGGTCGTGACGGACCTGGTCAGGCTCGTGCTCTACGAAGACCGAGTGTCGTCCCGACAGGGCGGCGCATTCGTGCTCTTCGTGGCCTGGTCGTATTGTTCGGTGACCATGGTCGGTTTCTGGGGATGGCGGATCAGGCACTTCGTCAAGGAGCTCGCCCACATGGAGGTGCCCGCCGATCCGGCCCGCAGAACGGGTGTCACCTTCGACGAGACCTGGGCGCGTCAGGAACGGGGGCTGCGAGCGGCGGGAATCGCCGATCCGACCGTGCGGCGCATGCTCTGGGTCGGGTCGTTCACCGCCACCGCCGTCTTCGTCGTCGCGGGACAATGGAGGCTGAGCGTTCCCCGGAACTGGGTCGGGCATGACGATGACCCGATCGATCGGGCGGCGGCCACTCCCGAGCCCAGGCTCGATCCGGACTGGTTCCCTCTTCCCGTCATGCGGCTGAGTCCTTTCCCGGACGAGACGTGGACCATCTGGGCGTACGAGAACTCCGAAGCGCTGATGTTCCTGCCGGTCTTCGTGGCCCTGTGTCGGGTCGTGCTGCGCACGGTGCGCCGGAGTGGTCATCTCGCCGCGATCTTCGTGATGGTCTGCGGAGCGAGCGTGGTGGCGAGCACGGTGGCCGGCGCCCTTCACGCGCTGCTCGTGGCCGCCGTGCCACCCGCGCCGGAGGGAGGCGTCGTGCTGGCGAACCCATCACCCTCCTACCGCCTGTTCGAGGAGACGGGCGATGCGGGCCAGGCCGGTCTCGTCATCGGTTGTCTCGTCGCCGGCGCCATGATGGTCACATATCGAAACGGTCCACCAAGGGAGACCGCCGTTGAGTAGGCCGCTGAGGGATCCCCGGCACAGGCCCGTTCGCGTACATCCTCGGCCCACCCCGCGTGCGCGCATCCGTTCGTGGTCGCGGCAGCCCGTGAGTTGGTTCCTCCTGCTGTTCGTGGCGGCTCTCGGCGTTCAGATCCAGGGCGTGGCCGGCGAGTACATCGGAGGATTCTTCGACCGGGCCCAAGGCCCGGCGATCCAGGTGGGAATCGTCACCGAGGCTCCCACTCACCAATGGCGGGTCATTCCCGCAACGCCTGAGGTGAACGCCGCCATGATCGCCAACGCGGCCGATGTGGGAGAGTCCCACTATGAGATCATCCTCACCGGACGATCGGCGCGGACGGTCGTCATCCGCGATATTCGCCCCGTCGTCGACCGATGTGGTGACCCGATCGGAGGAGACCTCGTCGCACGTTTTCACGGTGGCCCGGCTCCGAAGGTCGTGCTCGGCCTGGACCTCGACGGGGATCGGCGCACCTTTCGAGCCGTGAGCAAGAACGGGAAGATGCTGGACCCTTACTTCATCGGCCCCACGGCCCGCAAGGTCACCCTCTCCAAGGGAGAGGTGGAATCCTTCGTGCTATCCGTCAAAACGACCCGGCGTTCCTGTGAATGGCGCGTAGCGGTGGACTACACCGCGCATGGCAAACCTCATACCACCCTTGTCACCCGCACGGGCGGCGTACCGTTCAGGACGACGGCCCGGCTCCCCGAGACATCTGAATACTCGGCGGTGCACCACCTGCGCGATCCGGGAAAGAACGTCTGGGAACGAACAGACCTGCGCGCGTACTGCGCGGAACCCGCCCGAGACCCACAGATGACTCCCAGGCCCATGGGCATGTGCGATCCCAAATAACCCCATCGAACGGCGCCATCGCCGAAACCGTTCGCCCATCCCGAGCTCGTGGCGCGCGTTCGGGCGCTCGGCAGGCGTTCCCAGCCCCCGGGCGCTGACAAGCCGCCCCGGTCCTACGCGATGATCGCGCGCCGGCCCCCATCCCCCCACGCGTGTTCCGGACGCCACGGGGTCAGCGCCCTGTCGTGCCGTCGATGAGTTCGCGGAGGATGTCCGCGTGGCCGGCGTGGCGGCCGGTCTCCTCGATCATGTGGGTGAGCGCCCAGCGGATGCTCGGTGCGGGGCGTCCCGGTCGCGGTCGCGGGATCGGGGCGCCGAGGTCGGTGCACCCGTCGAGCAGCTCGTTCGCGCGGTCGACCGTCTCTCGGTAGCGGGCGACGACGTCGGCGACGCCGTCCTCCGGTGCGGCCTGGAACGTCGCCTGCCAGTCGGTGACCTCGTCCCCGAGGAACGTGGAGCGTTCGACGAAGGTCAGATGGTTGAGCAGGCCGAGCAGGTTCGTGCCCGACGGGACCGCGGCCGTTCGCACCTGCGGTTCGGGTGCTCCGTCGACCTTCGCGGCGATCGAGGCCCGGAGGTAGTCGAGGAAGCCGCGCAGGGTCTCGGTCTCGTTCCCGCCGGTCCGGGGCGGCGGGGTGTCGCGGCGGCGGCGTGTGGTGCCGGCCATGGTGGTCTCCTGTCATCGGGAGCGGTGTCAGGCGGTGCGGCGGACGAGGAGGACGTGGTCGATGACCTCGGCGGTGCGCCCGTCGGGGCCGGTCGCGATCCGGCGGGGTGCGTCGGCCCGCTCGACCGTCCAGGTCGCCGCGTCCAGGTCCATACCCGCGGCGACCTCGTGCGGGCTCGGGTACCGGACGTCGGGGTCCTGGTTCCACGACCACGGTGCGGTCGAGCCGTGGTCGACGACCAGCAGCCGCCCGCCCGGGCGCAGTGCGTGGGCGGCGGAGCGCAGGACGGTTGCCCTGTCCAGGTCGAACGGGGTGTGCAGATAGTGGGCGCTGATCAGGTCGAATCCACCCTCGGGAAAGGCCGCGCGCAGGTCGTGCCGCACGGCGACGACGCGATCGCCCAGGCCGTGTGAGCGGGCGAGGGCGGCGAGCCGTTCGACCGCCACGGCGGAGATGTCGGCGGCGGTGACGTGCCAGCCCCGGCCGGCGAGCCACAGCGCGTCGCCGCCGGCGCCGCAGCCGAGGTCCAACGCGCGGCCGGGCGGCAGGCTCGTCACCGTCTCGGTGAGGCGGGCGTTCGGCCGCGGGTCGACGGCCGCCGACCGGGACGCGTGGACGCCGTCCCAGAACGTGACCGCATCGGTGGTGTTCATCGGGGCTCCTTCGGTCGGGACGCGGCCAGTCTCGCCGGGCACGCCCTGATCTGGCACGAAATCTTGCGGTTCTGGCAAGATGCCCCCGTGGATCGCAAGACGGACGACGTGCTCGAAGCGGTGGGGCCGCGGCTTCGTGCGCTGCGTCGTGACCGCGGCATCACCCTCGCCGACCTCGCGGCGATGATCGGGGTGTCGGAGAGCACGCTGTCCCGGCTGGAGAGCGGGCAGCGAAGGGCGACCCTGGAGTTGCTGTTGCCGCTGGCCCGCGCCTACGACGTTCCGCTGGACGATCTCGTCGGCGCGCCGCGCACCGGCGACCCCCGGATCCACCTCAAGCCGATCCGGCGGTTCGGGATGACCTTCGTGCCGCTGTCCCGCCGGCCGGGCGGCACGCATGCGTTCAAGATGATCATCCCCGCCCGGCCGGAACCGCTCGAGCCGACCCCGCAGACCCACGAGGGCTTCGAATGGCTGTACGTGCTCAACGGTCGCCTGCGGCTCGTGCTCGGCGAACGCGACCTGACGTTGCCGGCCGGTGAGGCGGCCGAGTTCGACACGTCCGTGCCGCACTGGCTGGGCAGCGCCGACGGCGGCGTGGTCGAGCTTCTCATCCTGTTCGGCCTGCAAGGCGTGCGGACGCATGTGCGCCGGTCGTCTCACGGCGGAGACCGATGATGAACGCGGTGAGAGACCGCCCGTTCGCGCGGCCACGCTGATCGTTGGGACCTCGGGTTGTCCGATTCCGGACAAGAACGGGTTTGGATCGTTCGAGCTTGGAGCGATATCACTCACTCAGATGAGTGTTCCGCGTCCTCCGCTCCGCAGGGCGTGAGTCGGTGATCTTCTTACGTTGTGGGGGTTCCCGGGCCCCGGGCGCGCTCCCTTCGTGGGCCCGGGGCCGACTCTCGCAAAGGAGCCGGCCTGCTCATGTCCCCCCAGATCCCCCCACTTCGCGCGGCCCCGACCCGCCGATGGCGGCGGCCCACGGCGGCCGTGGCGCTCGCGTTGGCCGCCGGATTCGCCCAGTTCGCCGTGGCGCCCGGCCTCGCGGCGGCAACGCCGGCGGCGCCCGCGCCCGCCTTCGACCACGGCATCGACAAGACCACCGCTCCCGGCACGCACGGACCGCTGCCCCAGGGCTTCTCCAGGAACGAGATCCGCGTCAAATTCAAGGCCGGTCGGTCGATCCGCGTGACCGGCCGCAAGGTCTCGGCGGGGAACGACGCGGACGCACAGGCGCTCGAGAAGGTGCTCGCCAGGCATCCCGGTGCGGTGCTGCAGCGCGCGTCCCGACGTTCGGCGTCGGCGATCGACCGGCAGCGCACCGGGCTGGAGAAGCGATCGGGCCGTCGGCTGCCCGATCTGAACGCCTGGCACACCGTGTTCGTCTCCCAGGGCATCGAGGCGCTGCTGCGCGATCTGAACGGCCTGCCCTCGGTGGAGATCGCCTACGCCAAGCCGACCATGGTGCCGGTCGCCGAGCCGTACCGGCCCGAACAGAGGTACCGCAACGCGGTCGGCGCGAGCGCCGGGGACGGAGTGGACGCCGACGCGGCCAACTCGGTGCCCGGGGGCAAGGGCGCCGGCATCACCGTCACGGACCTGGAGGTCACCAGCGGCATCGGGGCCGGGTACGAGCTCGGCTCGGTCGCGGCGGGCGAAGGCCACTCCGTGGTGGTCGACCACGACGGCACGGAGGTGTGGGCCTGGGGCGACAACGCCCAAGGTCAGCTCGGCATCGGCACCACCACCGACAGCAAGGTGCCCATGAAGATCGCCCTGACCGGCGTCAAGGCGCTGTCGGCCGCCGGTCACTTCACCATCGCGGTCAAGGACGACGGCACCGTCTGGACCTGGGGCGACAACGCCCAAGGCCAGCTCGGCATCGGCACCACGACGGACAGCACCACTCCCGTGCAGGTCCCCGGCATCACCACCGCCAAGAGCGTCGCGGCGGGCGGCGACCATGCGCTGGCCGTGCTCGCGGACGGCACGGTCAAGGCGTGGGGCGACAACGGGCAGGGCCAGCTCGGCGACGGCACCACCACCGACCGCCTCAGCCCGGTCACGGTCTCGGGCCTGACCGGCGTCTCCACCGCCACCGGGGCCATCGCCGGCGGGTACACGCACTCAATGGCGGTGCTCGCGAACGGCACCGTACGGGCATGGGGCAACAACGGCTACGGCCAGCTCGGCGATGGAACCACCACGGACCGCCCGAGCCCGGTCGCGGTGCAGGGTCTCACCACCGCGACGCAGATCAGCGCCGGTTTCGGGCACACGCTGGTGCGGCTCTCGGACAAGACCGTCCGGGGCTGGGGCCTGAACGCCTCGGGCCAGATCGGTGACGGGACCGCCACCGATCGCCTCACGCCCGTCGCGGTGTCCGTCCCCGGGACGGTCCACAGCGTCGCGGCCGGGGCGTTCCACAGCCTGGCCCAGCACTACGACCCGAACGGCGGCGGGGGCTGGCAGGGCTGGTCCTGGGGCCTGAACAGCCAGGGGCAGCTCGGCATCGACGGCACCACCTCCGTCAACGTCCCGACGGCGCTGCCCGCCGCCGGCTACTACAGCAACATCGCGGCCGGCGCCCGGCACACCGTCGCGGGCAGGCTCTTCGACGGCATCCTGACGTGGGGCGACAACGACGAGGGTCAGCTCGGCAACGGCAGCAACACCGACTGGGACACCCCGGGCGTCCCGATGGTGCTGAAGAACACCTGGAACATCTGCCACGAGGAGTTCGCCAACCGGCCCGCGCCCGGTGGCGTTCCGGACAACGTCCCTGACCTGGCGGGGACGCCCTGCTACAGCCAGTCCGACGGCTATCACGGCACCGCCGTGGCGGGCGTCATCGGCGCGCAGGACGACAACGGCCTGGGCATCGCCGGCATCGCGCCGCAGGCGAGGCTGTTCCTGACGCCCAAGGACTACGTGGAGGAGGCCGTCGGCCAGATGGGCGCGGGCGACGTGCTGCTGTTCGAGTTCGCCCTCTCCACCGGCGACAAGCACTATCCGGCCGAGCACGACTCGTACTATTACGACCAGATCGTGCTGGCCACGGCGGCGGGTGTCACGGTGGTCGAGCCGGCGGGCAACGGCGGCAACGACCTGGACGACCCGAACGACGCGAACGCCCGCCACGTCATGGACCGACCGAACTCCGGCGCCATCATGGTCGGCGCGGGAGAGGCGCCCAGCCCGGGCGGGAGCAACTGCTACGGCTCCAACCGCCCGCCCGCGCGCACCGCCATCAACGTCCCCGGCTGGGGCTCGGTCTACGGGTCGCGGGTGGACGTCCAGGGGTACGGCAACTGTGTCGCGACCCTCGGCGTCCCGGGGCGGCAGGGGCTGACCCCGTCGGAGACCGACCCCAACAAGATGTACATGCACGACTTCGGCGGCACGTCCAGCGCGGGCGCCGTCACCGCCGGCGTCGTGGCCGCGCTCCAGGGGGCCGCCGAGCACTCCGGGGCGCCCTTGGCGCCGGCGCTCGTCCGGCACATCCTCAAGGTGACCGGAACGCCCCAGCCTGCGGGCGACCCCCGGCACATCGGTCCGCTGAGCAACCTGAGGGCCGCGATCGACTACCTGCGCGGCGGCGTCACGGCGGGCTCCAACCACACGATCGCGGTGCGGCCCGACGGTTCCGTACGGGCGTGGGGCGCCAACGCGCACGGGCAGCTCGGCAACGGCTCCACCGCCGACAGCACCAGCCCCGTGCCGGTCTCGGCGCTGACCGGCGTCCGTCGGGCACCCGGCACCGTGGCGGGCGGGGACACCCACTCGCTCGCGGTCAGGGGTGACGGCACCGTCTGGGCCTGGGGCGGCAACGACCGGGGCCAGCTCGGCGACGGCACGACCACCGACCGGTCCACCCCGGTCCAGGTGAGCGGGCTCACCGGGGTCCGCGCCGTCGCGGCGGGCTTCGACTTCTCGCTCGCCCTCAAGCAGGACGGCACGGTCTGGGCCTGGGGCGCGAACGGCAGCGGCCAGCTCGGCGACGGCACCACCACCAACAGGTCCACTCCGGTCCAGGTCGGCGGCCTGAGCGGGGCGACGAGCGTGTCCGCGGGCCTGTCGTTCTCGCTGGCGGTCAAGAGCGACGGAACGGCGCGCGCGTGGGGCGACAACGGCAGCGGCCAACTCGGGGACGGCACCACGATCGACCGGACGTCCCCGGTCGCCGTCTCCGGGCTGACCGGACTGTCGACCTGGGCAGGCGCGATCTCCGGTGGGATCGGCCACGCGCTGGCGGTCAAGGCGGACGGCACCGTACGGGCCTGGGGCGACAACGCCAACGGCCAGCTCGGCGACGGCACCACGACCCAGCGGAACACCCCGGTGACCGTCACCGGACCGTCGTCGGTGACCACCGTGGACGCCGGGGCCGCGCACAGCCTGGCGACCGAGGCGGACGGCGAGGTCCGGGCGTGGGGAACGAACAGCCACGGTCAGCTCGGTGACGGCACCCTCACCGACCGGACCACCCCGGTCCTCGTGAGCTGGCTCGCGGGGGCCACCGCCGCGACGGCGGGCGCCTGGCACAGCGCGGCGTTCTACGGGAACGGCGTGCTCTGGGCCTGGGGCGAGAACGCCGTCGGTCAACTCGGCGACGGCACCACGACCGACACCAACTCACCGGTACAGGTCGACTGGACGCCCTGACCCTGCTCTCCGCCACAAGAGGCCGGCCGCCATCGTGTCCGCACGACGGCGGCCGGTTCTCGTACGGAGGAAGGGCCGCCCGGCAATCCCTGTAACGACCGTCCGCATTCGACGCATGGTGTCCGATGGCCCAACGGCGACGAGTGCGTCGAAGTCCCCTCCTCCCCCGGCGAACGGCATCGTTCACCTCAGCAGCGCGGCCACCGCCTCGGCCGTGGCGGGATGCTCGACCAGGAGCGCGGTCACCCCGGTGCGGCCCCGGGTGCCGTAGCCGCCGGGGTCGGCCAGTCGGGGGGCAGGCCCAAGAGGGCGGCCACCGCGTCGCACGTGGCGGGGTGGGAGGCCAGGAGGGCTCCGGCCGGGCCGCCGTCGGGGACGGGGGCGGTCGGTGCGGCGGGGGATGTCGGGGCCGACCAGGGCGGGACCCAGGAGTCCAGCGCCGGCAGGGTGGCGGGGAACGTGCGGCCCGCCTCCCTGATCAGCACCGGGACCATCTCCGCCGCATGGTCCTTCAGCGTGGTGATCAGCTTCGGGAGCCACGGGAGCAGAACGGAGTCGGGAAGCCGGGCGAACGCCTTCGAGAGGATCTCCACCACGAGCGACGCGAGCGCGGGAGCGGGCTCCAGGGCCTGGACGAAACCGCTCAGGTAGAGCGGGAAGGACGGCACCACCAAGGGGTTGTCCAGCAGTTCGTCGCACCGCCGACGCAGCTCGTCCAGCGGGAGCAGACCCAGTTGCGTCTGCGCCGCCCACAGCAGGGCGACCTTGGCGGGGGACTCCGGATGCGACTGTTGGACGGCCAGTTCCAACTGGGTGTGGTCGCAGCCGAGGGACAGCGCCAGGCTCTCCATCCCGAGCAGGAACCCGAGCATCGCCGCGACCTGCCGTACCCCGGTGGCGTCGTCGGTGAACGCGGTCGGCAGCAGCGTGCAGTAGTGCGCGTAGCCGGCCGCGACGAACGCCCGGCACCACTCCGGCAGCTCCGGTGCGGTCGCCTGGTAGTGGGTGAGCAGCCGCCGGATCCGGCGCAGCACCTCGGGCGCGTCGTCCACCGTGCGTTCGGCGGCCAGCAGCTCGACCGCGCGGGCCCCCAGCTCGTCGGTGAAGCGCCGGCCGCCCAGGTAGAGAAGGGAGTCCTCCACGGCGGCGAGGGCGGTGGCGGCGGTCGCCCGGGGCCCGTGCACCGCCTTGCGGAGCCGCTGTTCGAGCACCTGCTCGAGGGTGACACCTTCGTAGCCCAGCTCGACGACGGCGCGCATGTTGCGGCCGATCGCCAGGTCCCAGCTCTCCTGGATGGCGCGTTCGCCCAGGCGACGCGAGCCCATGATGGGCCGGACGACGTCATCGGGCAGCAGTCGCCGCAGGATCCACAGCAGGTCCGAGCACGGCCGCAGGCGCGGATCGGTGTCCAGGTCGAGCAGCGCCCGCTGGATGGTGCGCTTCTCCAGGTCGAGGCCGAGCGGCGCGAGCCGGTCGAGCACGTCGCGGGCCAGCGGCGGCAGCGCGTCGTAGCCGACCTCGCCCACCCGGTCGCCGCCGAGCAGGATCTCGCACAGCCGCGCGATGTCACGGCGTCCCGGTACCGCGTCCTTCTCGATGCAGGTGACCGCCGCGTCCTGGAAGTCGTACGGCGTCGGCCGCCGTCGCCCCCGGACCCCGGCCAGCAGGATCGACGTCTCGTACACCGCGATGGCGTCGGCGGTGCTGGAGGCGTACCCGTTCTTGCGGGCCAGCCGCACGATGTCGACGCACCAGCCGAGCAGCTCCTGCTCGTCGAGGCCGTCCGGCGCGGGCGCGGTCGTCAGGAAGCCCGACAGCCGGTCGGTCACCGGCACGGGCTCGGCGGGCGGCCTCGCGCTCTTGGCGAGTGTCTTCCTCGTCCGCGCGCCGCCCAGCCGGAACGGCTTGAGGCCGCTGCGCCGCAACGCCTTCGTCCAGGTCGCGGCCGCGATCGACACCGAACCGGGCGCGAGGCCGAACTGCGCCTCGATCGCCGAGTGGCTGGACGGGATGAGCCCGTACTGCCAGCTCGTGGCCGTGCTGGGCGTGATCTCGAACGAGCCCGTCGCCCCGTGCAGCCCGAACTCCTCGACGCGGCTCGCCGCGTGGAACGCGCCGCACACGTACAGGCAGTCGGCGGGGTCCGCGCCGGAGGACGCCAGGTGCTCGCGCATCCGCGTCCACATGTACCGCTCGCGGTCCTCGTCGACGGTGGTACGGGCGGAGCCCTCCGGACGCAGCCGCCGGAACAGGCTGCCGATCAACACCAGCACCTGCCGGTAGGTGTCGTGGTCGGCGTCGATCAGCGGCTGCTCGACGTACTGGTCCCACCACTCCGACCAGTGCCGCACCTTACCGTGGTGGAGCAGGTGCTCCTCCAACTCGGCGAAACGCGGTCGCAGGTCGCCGATCTCGACACCGACCGCGTCGCCGTGCAGCCCCGCCTCCTCGCCCTCGCCCTCGCCCTCGCCCTTGCCCTTGCCCTTGCCGGCGGCCTCGTCGTCGCCCCCGCGCGGCTCCCATTGGAAGACGTGGTCGGTCGACCGGTCGACCAGCACCAACTCCACGCCGGGCGTGGTGAGCGCGTACGAGATCGCCTGGTACTCGGCGGACGCCTCGGTGATCGGCGCCACCACGCTGAGCGGCGCCCAGTCCGCCGGGAACCCGTCGAGGTCGGTGGCGAACGCCTGCAGCGCGACCGGCAGCGTGCAGTTGTGCAGCTCGTCCAGCAACGGCCGCATGTCCTCGCACAGCTCGAGGTAGACGACCTTCGGCCGCTTCTCCCGCAGCCGCCGCGCCATCGCCGTCGCCGAGGACGGCGAGTGGTGGCACACCGGGAAGATCTCCAACGGCTCGCGCAAGGCCCGATCGACGTCCTCGACCAGCCCTCCGAGGATCTCCGCCACCGGCCCGGCCCCGAACCGCTCCGCCGCCCCGAGCAACTGCTCCCGCAACCCCCCGAACGGCCCCACGTCCACCTCCATCCCCCCCACCGGCCCGACCACGGCCCCACTCCCCCCATCCGTCACGACCCCGGCCACAACCCCCGCCGCCACACCAGCCTCCACACCAACGTCCGCCCGACCACTCCCGGCAACGACCCCCGCCGCGGTCACGTCGACGGTCAACGAACCACCCGCACCGCCAGCCCCTGGACCGGCCACGGCACCGTTCGCCCGACCACTCGCGGCAACGGCCGTCGTCGCGGGCGCGGCACCGGTCGTTGGGCCGGCTACGGAACGGGGGGCGTCGCCCGTCGCGCCGTCGGTCGTCGGGGGGGTCACGACAGCTTCGCCAGTGCTTCGCGGCCGCCCTGCAGGAAGCCCTGCCACTCGCCCTCCTCTTTCTTGCTGCGGGGTTCGACGACGCCGTGCCAGAACTTGTTGAGGATGGCCAGGTCCTCCGGGGTGCGGCGGGCCAGGGAGCCGACCAGGGAGGACGCGAGCGTCTCGGCGCGCAGCTCGCGTTCGCCGAAGAACCGGCTGTGCAGGATCGCGTCCTCCAGGACGCCGATCTGCTCGGCCGTCGACAGGGCCGACTCCAGCTTCTCGTCGTCGCTGCGGGCGGACGCGGCGGCGGCGCGCAGGTCGGCGAAGCTCTGCAGCAGCACCTCCAGCAGCGACGGCGCGACCTCCAGCTCGATCCGGTGCCGCCGCAGCAGCTCGGTGGTCCGGAACCGAACGATCTCCGACTCGGCCTTCTTGCTGGTCACCATGGGGATGCGCACGAAGTTGAAGCGCCGCTT
This sequence comes from Thermomonospora umbrina, assembly GCF_003386555.1. Taxonomy (GTDB): domain Bacteria; phylum Actinomycetota; class Actinomycetes; order Streptosporangiales; family Streptosporangiaceae; genus Thermomonospora; species Thermomonospora umbrina. The sequence goes on from NZ_QTTT01000001.1 coordinate 2,373,590, forward strand.
GAGCGCCGAGGACAGGTCGTTGACCCCCCGGTCGCGGCTGTTGGCCGTCGCGATGATGGAGAAGCCGGGCTGGGCGAACACGGTGTTGTCGGTGTCCAGCTCGGGCACGGAGACGTACTTTTCGGACAGGATCGAGATCAGCGCGTCCTGCACGTCGCTGGTGGAACGGGTCAGCTCCTCGAAGCGGCCGATCACGCCCCGTTCCATCGCGGTCATGATGGGCGAGGGGATCATCGACTCCCGCGACTGCCCCTTGGCGATCACCATGGAGACGTTCCAGGAGTACTTGATGTGGTCCTCGGTGGTGCCGGCGGTGCCCTGCACCACCAGCGTCGAGTTGCGGCTGATCGCCGCCGACAGCAGCTCGGCCAGCCAGGACTTGCCGGTGCCCGGGTCGCCGATCAGCAGCAGCCCGCGGTCGGACGCCAGCGTGACGATCGAGCGCTCCACGAAGGTCCGGTCGCCGAACCACTTCTGCGGGATCTCCCGATCGAGGCCGTCGGAGCGCTCGGAACCCAGGATGAACGTGCGCACCATCCGCGGGCTCAGCCGCCACGAGAACGGCTTGTGCCCGTCGTCGATCGACTCCAGGTAGTCGAGCTCGTCGGCGTACTTGACCTCGGCCGGGGCGCGCAACATGTCGTCGGACATTCGGGGACTCCTCTACGGGTCATACGGGACGTGAGGTCTGGGCCTAGCCCAGGAAGGTCTTGAGTTCGAACACGAGCTTGTCGATGTGGCCGGAGATGACCGGCGTGCCGAGCTCCTTGAAGCGCTGCCGGAACCAGGGCTCCACGTTCTGCCGCCCGGAGCTGTTGACCGACCCGACCGGGATGAATCTCACCCCGGAACCGTGCACGGCCTTGATCCCCTCCAGCAGCGGTCGGGAGCGGTCGAACTCGTAGAAGTCCGAGATCCACACCATGACCGTGTTGCGCGGGTCGGTGATCTTCGGGCGCGCCATGGCCATCGCGACCGGCCCGTCGTTGCCGCCGCCGAGCTTGGTGCGCAGCAGCACCTCGAACGGATCGTTCACCCAGGGGGTCAGGTCGATCGCCCGGGTGTCGTAGGCGATCAGGTGAACGTCGACCTTGGGGAGCCCGGCGAAGATGGACGCCAGGATGGTGCAGTTGACCATCGAGTCCACCATCGACCCGGACTGGTCGACCACCACGATCATCCGCGCGGGCGTGCTGCGCTTGGCGGTGTGCTTGTAGAAGAGCCGGTCGACGTAGAGCCGTTCGTCCTCGGGGCTGTAGTTGACCAGGTTCTTCCAGATCGTGCGCTCGAGGTCGAGGTTGCGGTACACCCGCTTGGGCGGCACGCTGCGGTCGATCTTGCCGGCGCCGGCGTGCTCGACCCGCGTCCGCAGCACCTCGGCCACCTCGTCCACGTAACGCCGGATCAGGCCCTTGGCGTTGGCGAGCGCCTCGCCGGAGAGGTTGTGCTTGTCGCGCAGCAGTTGCTCGATCAGGGACATGCTCGGGGTGAGCTGCCGGGCCAGCGCCGGGTCGGCCAGCACCTCGCGCAGCCGCATCCGGGACACCAGGTCGCCTTCGAGCTCGCCGAGGATCCGCTTGAGCTCACCCTCGTTCACGTCGAAGCCCTGCCCGGGCCCGCCGCCCGAACCGCGCCCGGGATCGGGAAGGCGCAACCCGGCCGCCGACCGCCCACCACCCACGCCTTCACCTTCACCCGCGCCCGCACCCGCACCGAACCCTTCCGCGCCCAGGCCAGGGCTCGTGCCGAGGGCGCGTCGCAGCCATTCGGCGTCGCGCTGCCAGGCGGCGAGATCGCTCGCGGTGACGTTGCCGCTGCAGGTACAGAACACGTTCACCAGCAGCTTCGACACCAGCGCCGTACGCCGCACCCGATCACCACCCCCCGCGCCGCCCTCACCACCGCCCGCACCACTTGCGGCGCCCTTCCCATAGAACGCGCCGCCCTCATCGCGGGTCGTGTCGGCGGGAGCGGGGGCGAAGGGGTCGATGATCTCCGGCTCCAGCTCGGGGAACCGCTGCAGGAGGGTGTCGACCGAGATGCCCGGGTCGAGCAAGGCTGCGGGCAGTCCGCGCTCCTGCACGATCGCCATGCTCGCGTTCTCCAGCGCGGGCTGTTCCTCGGCGTGGAACACCCGCCCCAGCAGCCGCCAGAGCAGCACCTGCCGGCGGACGTCGTCGTTCTCGCTCTGGTTCACTTCCGCAGCAGCCTTCCCGCGCGTTCGGTGAGGACGGCCACGGCGTCGCCGGCACGGGCCTGGGCCTTGACGACCTTCGGGTCGGTGGGGCCCAGCGCCCAGTCGCCGTTGTGCGCCTCGACCGGTTGCCGCTTCACGGTGCTCTGCACGGCCAGCGGTTGCAGCGTCCACCGCCCGGCGTCCCAGCGGAGCAGGCCGAGGCACGCCGTGGACGCCTTGACGAGTTGCTCGGTGAGCGGGCCGCTCGGCGGCAGCCGGTCGAGGTCGATGGCGAGGGCCTCTCCGTTCAGGTCGAACGTGCCGTCGCGTCGGACCTTGTAGCCCTCGACCAGCACCGGCTCGGCGATGCGCACCGGATGACGGTCGAGCGGCGCGACGGCCGGGGCCACCGCGTCGGGGAGCCGGACACGGGCCGTCGCGAACGGGTCGGCGACGTCTCCCGTCTGGGCGCGTTCCTCGTCCCAGAGCAGGTCGCCGCCGGCGGTCAGGGGCATGTCGGAGACGTCCATGGCCCGATGACCGGCGAGGGCCGCCAGCAGCGTCGGGTACGCCGACAGGAGCCGCCACACCGAAGGGCCGAGGATCGTGTCGACCTTGGCGGCGGCGACGGCGACGCGGACGAGCCGTACCGGCCCCTCCCCGTGGGGCTCCAACACCGCGTGCACCTGTGCCTGAACGGTCGTCCCGTGCTCGTGGACGTCGACCCCCAAAGGCAGAAGCCGTCCGGACACGGCGGTCGTGCCGCCCGTCCAGCTCCCCGAGTGCGCCAGCAGCACGGCCCGCGTCCACAGGTCGGCCCAGCGGCGTTCCGGGAGCCGTTCCATCGTCGCGACCGGGCACGAGGCGCGCAGCTCGGCCGCGAGGCCGTCCAGCAGCACGGCGAGGCGACGCAGCCGCGGCTCGGCCCACAGCGCCTCGAGCGGCTGGTCCGCGGCCGACACCAGGCCGTCGTCGACGCCGAGCCAGCCCGCGATGGCCAGCTCCTGCAACCAGGACCGGGCTCCGGCGAGCGGGCCGGCGGGCACCGGCTCCGGAGGCGGCGGATCGGCGGGACGTTCCTCCCACGCGGAACGGGACCGGCCGAGGGCGTCGTCGAGCCCCGCGAGCAGCGCGTCGTGCACCGAGCCGAGGATCGCGGCGCGCGCCCCCGCCGGCGCGGACAGCTCCGTGACGCCGATGGAGCCGGCGGCGAGCTTGCCGATCGCGTCCGCCGACACCGTGCCCAGCGGGGAGGCTCCCACCGCACCGGCCAGCGCGTTGAGGGACTCGGTGTGCCGTGGGCCGAGCCGGGCGAGGCCGTTGGCGAGCGCGGCGTCGAACCCGGCGACCACCTGCAACGCCTCCACGACGCCGGGCGGGGTCCGGACGGCCGCCTCGAGGTGTGCTCCCTGCATCAGCGGACCGCCCCCAAGGCCGGGAACCAGTGCATCTCAGCGAGGGGCTCCGGGCTCGCCGGAACCTCCAGATAAGTCAGGTGACGCAGGAATCGACTGAACACCACGGCGGCCGGGGCCTTCTCATGGGAGCCCCGGAGCAGCGAATCCAGGTCGTCGCCCTCGGAGGCCTCGACTTTCAAGTAACGCGCGACGCGTTCGAGGCCGTACTGCCTGACCGCCTCATCGACCAACGCCTGGAGATGTTTGCAGCGATAGCCGCCCCCGACCCCACCGCACGGCCGATTGTTGTTGGTGCTGCAATTGAAGTCGTGCGTCTCCGCCGCGATCGACGAAACGTACACCCGGGCGATGTCCGAACCGCTCGACACCACCCCCTGCAATCGGCCGTCCGCCAGCTCGACGAACGGCACCTTGACCAGCTTGCGCGGTTGGACGGGCGGCACCACGCGCACCGCGCTCCGTTCCTCCCACCCGGCCTCGCCGGAACTCATGCGTCTCGACCTCCACCCTCGCGGTTCGTCGGATGTCGATAGTTCTATCGGTCGCCTACGACAGAATCCGGCGAGCCCCGCAAACGGGCGGCCGACATGAGAGTTCGTTCATTGTTCGGGGCTGTGAATGCGCTTTCGAGGCCGTTCACCATGGCGCGCGGCCCCTAGGGTCCCGGCATGGACGGGATGATGGGCACGGTCGGCACCGCCGTGGGAATGTTCGCCGGCACGAACGTGGACGACCTGATCGTCCTGACCGTTCTGTTCCTGGCGTCGCGCGCCGGTGGGCGTCCCCGCGTCTGGCAGATCTGGGCGGGGCAGTACGCGGGGATCGCGGTCCTCGTCCTCGTGTCGCTCGTCGCCGCGTTGGGCCTGACGATCGTGCCGGACGACCGGGTGGGCCTGCTCGGGCTGGTGCCGTTCGCGCTCGGCGTGCGCGGGCTGCTCCGGGCCCGGGGGACGGACTCCGACGACTCCCCCGCCGTGGCCACGGGCCTGCTCTCGGTCGCCGGGGTGACGATCGCCAACGGAGCCGACAACATCTCGGTCTACACACCCGTGTTCCGAACGATCGGCGCGGGACCGGTGGGCGCGACCGTGGTGGTCTTCGCGGCGGGGGTGGCCGTGTGGTGTCTGGCCGCCTCGTGGCTGGGCTCCCACCGGAGGGTCATCGCGGTCATCGAACGCCACGGCCGGTGGATCGTCCCGGCCGTCTTCATCGCCATCGGGACGGTCATCGTCCTGGAGTCGGGCGTCCTCTGACGGGCCCCGGGGGCGCGACGTTCACGCGCCCCCGGGCCGTTCACGAGAACGGGTCAGCGAACGTCGACGTAGTCGTTCGCGCTGGTGGTGGAGAAGTACCGGGGCGCACCCGGGTAGTACACGCGCCAGAAGCCGTCACGCTGGGCGGTGAAGGCCTTGCGGAACTGGCCGTTGGCGTTGGTGAGCATGGAGCCCTTCGAGACCCACTTCGAGGTGCCGCTCGCCCGGAACCAGAAGGAGACGCGGTGCCCGCTCAGCAGACGCCACGCGGATCCATTGTGGAAGGAGAGCTTGCCGGAGACCGTCACGGGACGGCCCTTGCGGACGGGCTCGGGTGTCGCGTTCACGGGGTTGATGCTGGTCCTGGCCTGGATGGCGAGCTTCTGGAGGCCCTGAAGGGTGCCGTTGAGGACGTTCGGGTTGCCCAGCGGGCTGCCCTCGGGATTCTGCGTGTACTGCCAGAAGGTGTGCGAGCGCCAACCTGCGGGCAGCGGGCCCGGGGTGGGGCCGTAGTTGGCGAGCCAAAGCGGGCTCTGGCCGAAGCCGGCGTTGTTGCCGGTGCAGGTCTTCCACCAGTTCGTCGTGGTGTAGATGATCGGGTACCGGCCGGTGCGCTGCCGGTAACGGTCGACGAACGCGCGGATCCAGTTGACCGACTGGGTCTTGGTCAGGTTGTAGCACTGGTTCAGCCCGTTGATATGGCCGTACGGGTTGTTCTCGATGTCGAGCACGCCCGGGAGGGTCCAGCCGTCCTGGGTCCAGCCGCCGCCGTGGTTGATGAAGTAGTCGGCCTGCCGCAGCCCGCCCGACTCGTGCGGCTGGGCGAAGTGGTACGCGCCGCGGATCATGCCGACCTTGCGCGCACCGCCGTACTGACCCGCGAAGTAGGGGTTGACGTAACCCTGCTCGGGCTTCGCGGAGGTGTCGGCGCTCTCCGTCGCCTTGACGAAGGCGTAGCGCACCCCGCTCTGCCTGAGCGCCGGCCAGTTGACCTTGTCCATCTGGTGGCTGGAGACGTCGACGCCCTTGAGCCCGGCGGGCACGCGCGCCGCACCGACACCCCCGCCGCTCGGATGGGGATCACCCGCACCCGCGTACGCCTCTCCCGGGCGCAGCTCTCCACCTCCCGGCGGGGACGGCTCGGCGAACGCGACGCCGGATGTCACGGCCGCGGTGGCGAGGCCCACGGCGACGAAGGCCGTCAGACGCTTCATTGGGTTCCAACCTCTCCTGGGGTCGTCCGATCCGGGCCGGCGACGAACGGCCGACGAGGCGGGCGAGGCGAGATCACGGCCTGGCGCGCCCATGCGACGACCACTCGGGGAGCGCACCCCACGAGATGCGTGCGGGAGCGACGCCGGGACCCGGTGAGCCAACACCTTACTGAAACAGATGTGACAAAAGGGGTGAAGCACCCGCGCACGCTCGGGCGGACCCACGGCCCGACACGCCGATACGTACCTCACGAGGTGTGGCCTCAGGGTAGGAAGGCCGCTCGGACCAGGGGCGATTCAGGGACGAATCCGGGCGGATCCCCGAGGTGGAGCAGGGCGTTGACGGGGCACGATCGAGGCATGGACAACGACACGAACACCACCGCCGAGACCACGGACACGCCGATCACGGACTCCGCCGCGCCCCGGATGAAGGAGCCCACCCGCCAACTGCGCCGTCCCGTCGAGGGCCGCCTGATCGGCGGGGTCTGCGCCGGGGCCGGCGACTTCCTCGGCGTCGACGCCAACGTCGTACGACTGATGCTCGGCGTCTTCACCGTCTTCGGCGGCTCGGGGATCGCCCTGTACGTCCTCGGCTGGCTGCTGATCCCGGAGACCGGACGCGACACCTCCATCGCCCAGGACGTCATCAACAAGAACCGCGACAACCCGAAGGTCCAGAACACCGTGGCCAAGACCCGGGACGCCTTCAACAAGACCATGGCCTCCCGCTGATCCCCGGCACACCCCACCCCGCGAGGAGGCCCCGCCACCGCCCACCCGGCGGCGGCCCACCGCCTCAGCGGCCGCCGCCCCCTGGGCCGTCATCACCCTCGCGCGCGTCCTCGATCACCTGCCGGACCTCGGCCCCCGAGGCCTCCGCCGTCGCCTGCACGGCCTCGGCAAGCCCACACTCCGGACCCCCGTCGCCCGCCACGGAACGTTCGCCGAACGCCTCCTCGGAACGCGCCCGAACACCGATGACCGGCTGCTCGACTCCGCCCCCGTCATCACCGCAGCCCCCCGCCCCACCGACCTCGGCGGGCGCGTCCACACGAGTCCACCCCGCCCCGTCCACCCCCTCATCAGACGACTCCACGCCGAAGCAGACCTCCCCGTCGGGCTCCGCCACCTCCGCGCCGGCCATCCCCCCGACCTTGGGCAAAGGCTCCGTGACACCCAACCCACCGTCGTCCGGCCCCTCCCAGGGCCCCCACACGGTGACCACCCCCACCTCACGACTCCCGTCCCCGCCCTCGGCCTGGTCGCCCTCCTCGGGCGAGGACCCGTCACCGAACGAGCCCCCGTCCTCGCCGTGAGCTTCGCCCACGAACGAAAGCCCGACCTCGGACGCAGGCTCGGCCACGGCTGGAGGCTCAACCTCGGGCGCGGATTCGGCCTTGGGTGCGGGCGCGGATTCGGGCGTGGGCGCGGATTTGGGCGCGGGCGAAGGCTCGGCCTCGGGCGCGGATTCGGGCTCGGCCTCGGGCGCGGATTCGGTGGAGAACGGGAGGGCACCTGCGGGCTCGGCTCCGTTCACGTGAGAAGGGTCCGCCTCCGGCGCGGGCCCTGTCGTGGGCTCTAGCCAGTGCGGCGGCGAGGACCCGTCCACGGCTGAAGACCCGCCCGCGACGTGGGCCGCTTGCGCGGAAGGGAGCCCGGCCTCGGGCGAAGGCTCGGTTTCGGGGGCGGCTCCGTTCGTGGGGGTGGGGGTGCGGGCGGCGGCGTCCGTGGTCGGTCGTACGGGGTGGGTCGTGAGGTCCGTGCTCGGCGATGACGGCGGGGGCGATGCGTTCGGGGTGTCGGCGTCGGTGGGCTTCAGCAGCGAGATGGCGCCAGGGGCGTCGGCGTCGAGGGGGTCGGGGGTGGGCTCCGCCGACCCGATGGCCACGGTGTCGGGGATGTCCGTCGCGACACCCCCGCCGGAGGGTCTGGTGGAGGGGGTCGCGCCGGTGCCGCCGGTCGGCTTGGAGGGGCCGCCCATCGCCGGGGTGTCCTGAGGGGCGGGGTCGGTCGCGGCCTCACGGGCGTTCGGGACGGGGTCGGCGGTGTCCTGGTCGGGGACGTCCGATGGCACGGGGGTCGAACGGCCGAACATCGAGGCGATGATCTCTCCGCGTACCGGCGTCCAGAGCATCGTGAGGAGGGTGGCGACGGAGAGGCCGACGACACCCGCCAGGGCCACCACCGTCTCCGGGCCGAGCACCTCCGCCGCGACGCCGCCGACGAGGATGCCGATGCCCTGGCCGGCGAGGATCCCGGACTGGGCGAGGCCGAACGCCTGTCCGCGGCCGGATGCGGGCACCGCGGCGACGAAGGCCGCGTTGGCCGCGAGTTGGTAGGCGCTCCCCATCCCGGACAGCGCCCAGAGCAGGATCACCGCCCATAGCGGCGGGTGCAGCCCGGAGCCGATCAGCGGCGCGCAGGCCAGGATCGACATCCAGCCCATGGCCCGGATGCGGTTGGACGGGCGGACGAAGCGGCTGAACACGAACGCCCCGACCACCATGCCCGTGGGCATCGCCGACATCAGCAGCCCCACGGTGACGGCCGTGCTCCCCGGGTAGGTGGCCGCGTACGGCGCCGCGAGCCCCTCCGGGATCACGTAGAACGCGCACAGCCAGGCGAACGACACCAGGGATCGCAGCGCCGGGTCGCCGAAGACGAGTTTCGCCCCGGCCCGCGTGTTGCGCCACAGCGAGATCCGTTCCTGGCCGCCCTCGCGGGGGGCCGGCCGGGGTTTCAGCCACAGCAGCAGGATCAGCGCCGACACGCCGAACGTCATCGCGTCGATGGCCAGCGCCTGGTACGTCCCGACCACCGCGACCAGCGCGCCCCCGGCGACGAAGCCCAGCATCTGGGTCGCCTGGTGGGTGATGTTGTTGATCGCGGAGCCCGCCACGTACCGGTCGCCGTCGAGGACGTCCGGCAGCAGGGCGGCGCGCGCGGCCGTGAACGGTGCGCCGAGCAGCACGGTCAGGAAGACCAGCACGCACAGCACCGGGAACGGCATCGCCTGCAACGCCATCAACGCGACCAGGGCCGCCCGCACGAGGTCGCAGACCACCATCACGGAGCGCCGCGGGAACATGTCCGCCAGCCCCGACAGCACCGGACCGCCCACGATGGGCGGCAGGTAGGTCAGCGCGTACGCGACGGCGGTCAGCAGCGGGGAACCCGTACGGTGGTACACGAGGACGGCCAACGCCACCTGGGCGAGTTGGTCACCGATGTAGGAGAACGCCTGCGCCAGCCATAGGGCCCGAAACTCGCCTATGGCGAAGACCTCACGATAGGTCGCCTGTCGCTCCAGCGGACGCCGGTGCCTGCCCGCCTGCCTTCCCGCCAAGACATCTCCAGTCTCCGTCCGTCCGGCGTTGGACGGCCCACCTCCCTATTAACTCACGCTGAGTTGCTTCCATGTGACCTTGCGTGCCCAATTCCTCGAAGCGATTACCGCCGCGGCCACACCCCCTCCCGCCGCCGTCCCAGCACCCTCACCTCGAGGACACCCGTACCGCCGTCCGAGGCCCCGAGGGAGCGCTCCCCGAGGGGGTCCGCTCCGTTCACCCCGACGGAGGGGCGGGGCCGATCACGGCGCCGTACCCGGCCTGGGTCCCGCTCGCGGAAGGGGCCCGGGGCGCCCGGCTCCGTTCGGACGCCCTCGGACCGTGTGGCGGTCCCGGCACACCGGGGGCGACCTCGCCGTCCGGCCTCGGCCTATCCCGGCGGACTAATAACCATGGCGGTGCAGCCAGTCGTCGTTGATGCCGAAGTGATGGGCGATCTCATGGACGACAGTGATACGTACCTCGTCGACCACGTCCTCGACCGTCTCGCAGATCTCCATGATCTCGTTGCGGTAGATCGAGATGTGGTCGGGCAGGACGCCCCCGTACCAGTCACCGCGCTCGGTGAGCGGTACGCCGTGGTAGAGACCGAGCAGACCGGGCTCGGGTGCCTCATCCTCGACCAGGATGACGACATTGCGCATGTGCCGGGTCAGTTCGGGCGGGATGGTGTCGAGGGCCTCGGAGACAAGCTCCTCGAACGCCTCGCGCGTCAGCTCGATCACGTCATCATTGTCATCGACGGAGGGAGGCATTCGTGATCCTCGGACGGTTCCGCCGACGACTGTCCGACCTGTCCGACCCGCCGGGGACGACCCCCCGGCCCGACCAGCCCGCACGGGCGGACGCCCACCCCGACCCGTACGACGGGGTCCATCCACCCTCCGCCCCGGACACCGTTCCCCTCGAGCGGCCGAGCCGTCCCCGGCGGCCCGACACCCCTCCGACGCGGACCCGTCCCCCGAATCCCGTTCCTTCCGACCCGGCTCCCAAAGCCTTCCGCCCCCGGCTGACTCGCGGACGGGCCCAGCGGACGGGCCACCCGTACGCCGCCGCCCTCACCGAGGCCGACGACGCCCGGTCCGACCCCAGCGGCACCCACCCGGAGCCCATCGCCCCCCACCTGGATCCAGACTCCGCAGGCGGTCGCAGAGAGCAGACCGACCCGACGAACACGCTTCCCGAGGCCGGTCACACCACCGACTCCGCCCCGGCACCGCAGAAGCCCAGAGACGCGCATGCCGTGGCCGTCCATGCCAGCGCCCCCGCCCCGACGACACAGGTCCCCACGGACGCGCACCCCGCTCCCGGCCACGCCGGCGACTACGAGCACGTTCCGATACCGCAGGCGGCCCGGTACGCGCATTCCGCGCCTGGCCACACCACCGACTCCGATCCGACAGCACAGGCGGCCACGGACGCGCATCCTGTGGCTGGCCACGCCGGCGACCCCGACCCCGTTCCGATGCCGCAGGCGGCCAGGAACGTGCACCCCGCGCCCGGACACACCGGTCCCGTCCCGACGACGCAGGCGGCCGGCCCGGAGGGGAACGATCCCGTCGACGCCCACGCCCCGCCCGTCCCCGACCGCACGCCGCCTGGTGCCGACGAGTCCGGCTCCGAGCAGGTCGGCGTCGATGTTGGTCCCGAGCGGGCCGAGTCTGCCGATACCCCTGACACCGGTGGGGAACGTAGCGGCCGCCCCGATGTCCCCATGGGGCACAGCGGCGCGTCCGAGCCCGTTCCGGAGGGGAACGGTTCCGATCCTGAAGGCGAGCGGGACGCCCCCACAGAACCGGGTCGGGACCCCGACGAACAGGCGCGCCCCCCGCGACCCGAGGCGAAGCCCCCCGGCGGCCCACGAGGGCCCTGGCGGGCGAGGCTGGACGGGTTCGCTCATCATCGTGCCACCCGCGTCCTCCTGGTGGTCGTCGTCGGGCTGGCCGGCGGCATGATCGGGATGCTGCTCGGCGGACGCGTGGAGACCCCGGTCGGGCCCGCCGACGTGGCGCTGTCCATCCGTCCCTCCTTGGACGGCGGCACGACCGTCCACATCCCGCCGCTCGGCTCGCTACGGCTCGACAGCCACTGGGGTCCGGTACGGCTGGAGGCCCGCCTCGCCGAACTGCACGCCGAACCCGCCCGTCGCCTGATCGAGGACGGCACCGAACTGGACCGGCTCACCGACCGGGTCGGCGGCCAGGTCAGGCACGGCATCATCGTGCTCGCCGTCCGCGCCACCGTCTTCGCGATGATCTCCGCTCTCCTCGCGGGCCTCCTGGTCTTCCGGTCCTGGCACCGCGCCCTGCTCTCCATGGGAACGGCGTTCGGCGGGCTGCTGGCCACCGGCCTGCTCGCGTTCGCCACGTTCAGCCCGCAGTCGATCAACGAGCCCCGCTACACCGGCCTCCTGGCGAACGCGCCCCAAGTGGTCGGCGACGTGGAGAGCATCGTCGAACGGTTCTCCGAGTACCGCGCCCAACTCGCCCGCCTCGTCGGCAACGTCTCCCGCCTCTATGCGGCGACGTCCACGCTCCCCACGTACGAGCCGGATCCCTCGACGCTGCGCATCGTCCACGTCTCCGACATCCACCTCAACCCGGCCGCGTGGGACGTGGTCCGTTCGGTCAGCAGCCAGTTCCAGGCCGACCTCATCATCGACACCGGCGACCTCACCGACCACGGGAGCGGGCCCGAGGAACGCTTCGTGGAGGGCATCGGCGACCTCCGCATCCCGTACGTCTTCGTCCGCGGCAACCACGACTCCATGGACACCCAACGCGCCGTCGCCCGCCAACAGAACGCGATCGTCCTCGACAACGAGACCAAGGAGGTCGAGGGCCTGCGCATCTACGGCGTCGGAGACCCCCGTTTCACCCCCGATAAGACCACCCGCCACGACGACGTCACCGCGGCCCAGCTCCGTACCCTCGGCACCCAGCAGGCCCGTTCTCTACGCGTCGCCGGCACCACACCGGACCTCGTCGTCGTCCACGACCCCAACCAGGGCGAGAGCTTCTCCGGCACCACTCCGCTCGTCCTGTCCGGCCACTCCCACAAGCGCGGCACCAAACTGCTCCCCACCGGTACCCGCACGTTCATCCAGGGCTCCACCGGCGGAGCCGGCCTCCGCGGCCTGGAACACGAGGAGCCCACCCCCATCGAGCTCTCCGTCCTCTACTTCAACCGCGCCACCAACCGCCTCCAAGGCTGGGACGACCTCCGCCTCGGCGGCCTGGGCCTCACCTCCGCCCAGATCGAACGCCACCTGGAGCCCTCCCCCGACCGCGCCATCACCCCACCGGCCCCCGCCCCCACCACGTCCCCCACCCCCTCCCGCTGGCCATCCCTGGACCCCAGGAAGTGGCCGACCGCCCCACCCCCGACCTCGACCCCCTCCTCCACACCCCCACCCACCTCCCCGTCCCCGACGGGCCGGCGCTAGGGTTCGTTTAGGCGTCCCGACCCGTATTCCCCTATGCTGACGGAGTCGGCACAGCCGCCAGGGCCCCCATCGTCTAGTGGCCTAGGACGCCGCCCTTTCAAGGCGGTAGCACGGGTTCGAATCCCGTTGGGGGCACACAACAGATGGCTGCGGACCCGCCGTTCCCCGTATTGGTTGGGGTCTTTGGTGGCGTTGATCACCTCGTGGGCGATTCGGTGTTGCGGTGGGATCGCTTCGAGGACGAGGGTGACGCGGCACTCGGCGGTGTTGGCGTCCTTGTCGTGGTCGACCTCAGGGCGGAACGCCTCGAACAGCCTTCGTAGGAGCGGCTCGGGCGCGCGGGTGAGGTCGATCCGGCCTTGGGGGAAGCGGTCCAGGAGTTCGGGGCTCGCCTTGGTTGTTCTGGTGGCTTCGAGTTCGCGGAGTTCGGCCTGTCGGGTGGTGCGTTGTTCGGCGAGGTCGGCGGCGCGGGCTTGGATGTCGCGGGCGAACTCCTCGTCCCCGGTGTCGATGTCGGGTAGCTCGAGGCGGCGCGGCGGTTGGCGCGGGGTCTGCAGGTCCTCGATGGTCTTGCGCAGGGCCGAGACGGTCTGGTGGTGTTTGCGGGCGGCGGCGTCGTCCGCGTCGGCCAGCAGGTCCGCGAGATGGACGTGCCGGTTGGGGCCCAGGACTCTGGTGGTGAAGAACTCGGTGATGCCGGCCAGGAGTGGTTCCTCGCGGACTCAGATGCTCTTGGGGTGCCCCTCGGGGGCGTAGCCCTTGGTCGGCCTGCACACGTAGTAGGTGCGGCCCCGGCTGTCCTTGCAGCCCAAGCGGCGTCCACACTGGGCGCAGGTGATGTAGGAGCGCAGGACGTACGACCGTTTGGTGGCCGGGCGGGCGGTGTTGAGACCGGACGTCTTGCGGGTGGCGTTGTTGGTCTGGCCGACCTGATGCGCGGCGATGAACGTCTGGACCGAGACCAGGCCCTCGTGCAGGCACGCACCGCTCCTCGACCCGATCACGGCTACTTGAGATCGTCCACGTAAGCACCGCAGATCAGAGCGGGTTCTAGGCAGATCGCAGGCACGCGCGTGAGGGGCCCTGGGCGCACCCTCTCCGCAACACCGGCCCCTGCCCACCCTCAGTCGCATCCCAGGACCTGCCCGGCAGGCCCCGACGTCCACGCCAGGACACCGCCCGGCTCCGGCCCGAACATCCCACCCGTCCCCTGGGACCGCTCCCGGGCGATCCGCCCCGGGACACGCGCCGTACGCGTCCCGGCAGCCCCCGCCACGGCCCCATACGAACAGGGCGCGACCCGGATGCCCTGCCCCCATTCGGGCGCTCAGAGGCCCCATGACGTGTTGCGTCCGCCGATGCGTTCGGGGCGATGCACACGGCCCTTGTCCGGCTCCCCGACGCGGTGGGCCCGGCCGTCGCGCCGCTCGACCGTCATCCGTGCGCATCGCTGAGAGGGCGGGACACTCTTGGGTGAGAACGGCCTCACCGTTCTTGGCCAGAGCCTCCAGGGCGTGGGCCACCGCACCCGGAACAAGGTGCAGATTCAAGACGCCAGATCACTGGGAAACATCAACAGGCGGGTGGGTGAGGATCTCACCATCACTCAATGACATACGCCAAGTCCCTCCCTCCTGCGGGTCCAAGGTGAGTTCCCACGCGTTGGAGAAGGCGATGCGGTGGGCGCCGTCATTGAATACGACCCACGAAAGCGGCCTTGTGGACACGACCGACGAGAGCTCTTCCCGTGGCAGTTCCGTCAGGGGCCGTGGAGCGGGAGGACCACCCCTGCGACCAACCGTGTACATCACGGTTCCATCGAAGTCGAACGTCACGCCGTTGGTCAGCCGAAGATGAAACGCGGGAGCGACTTTGATCTCAAGGACTCGGGAATCACGAAAATTCATGATCTTCCTATCCTCGATCTGCCGATACCACTCCATCACGACACCTTCAATCATTTCCTCGGGAGATAGTCTTTAATGTTGCCGATACTGTCTTCGCCAACCCCACTCGGGGTACGGGGGTACACTTCTCCGGTATTGACATCGACGACGACATCCGGATTTCTGTTTTCCCCCAGGCCTCGCCATCCAGGGCTGTTCTTGACCGCATGGATCGCATCCTCGATCTGTTGACGAGTGTAGCCCAGGTCATCGGCTATTCGCTGCTCATCGCCTTCCAGATCTCCAGGGTCCGGCGGATTCTCCGAAAGGTCCTGCCACTCTCGAAGGACGCTGTCGTCCAGCTCCGCCTTGAGAATGCGAAGGTCTGGGGCACCGGCCGCACCGATCGTGACCGAAGTGATGATGTGGTCCGCGAGAACTCCGGCGGTGATCGCGCTCACCGCCTGCAGCAGCTTGGTCGCGGCGGCGGCGAGGCTCGCACGCAGCGCAGCCACTGCGATCAGCGCAGCGATGGGGTTACCGGCGACACCGTTGATCTCGACCCGAGTCTGGAACAGCTTCTCGGCATATTCGCCACAGGCCCTGGAGATGTTGAGACAGAGCTGAGGAAGGCCCTCCATGAGGGTACTCTGGACACCAGGAGCGTAGATCTTCTTCCAGTAGTACCCGAACGCATCGATATCAGGAGCGTCACTGTGCTCGGTGACCTTCCTGACGTCGGCCACAATGCCACCGCGAATAGCGATCAACGAGTCATGGGCCGATTTCCATGAGGCGGATGCCCGTGCCAGTGCCGTCGAGTCTCCGGTCGGCCAAAGGTCAGAGGTGTCGATGAGGTCGATACCGGTCAGCGTTTCCAGAAGTGATTTCGGCGGCTCCACTCCTGGCCCCGTCACACTCGGCGGCGGCGGAACGTTCAGTGGACCTGAGACCTCGGTCTTTATTACACTGTCGAGAAATGACCTCGGTTCGGGAACGACCGAGAAGCGATCACCGATCGTCGACCGGTCATCGGCCTCCAGGTGATTGAATGCGGTCTGAGTAAGACCCTTCGACATCTGCCCGGTGGACCGATGGAGGGCGGCGAACCCTTGCCATGCCGCCTGAACGGCTCGTGTGTACACGGGCGCGAATTCGGCGGCAGATTTGTCCTTGTCGGGGTTTCCCGCCATGCCTTCGGATCCGGCCAGCGCGGAGCCGAGCCGCTGCCACGTGGCACCAATGCCGTTCTGCCCGATTGCGGCGTTCCTCGCAACGCCCTCCACAAGGTCGGTATTGACCCAGACCCTGGTCAAGACGTCCACATCCTCACATTCGTGGCGCCGGCGTTGCGATAGTTGCGAAGCGATCGTTCGATCGCGAAATGCAACCTTGCCAGCTCTGCGTGGAGGTCACGAGCAGCCTTGTTCCATTTGGCTCGGGCGACTGCATATGCAGCTCTGTCATCCCCCTCCCAGCGCTCCAATGACGTCTCGAGGTCATCCTCCAGATCATCAAGCTCCCGCTGCAGCACCTTGAGCGCCTGCCGAAAGAAGCGCTCTGCTTCATCGAATGCGGCGAACTCTGCCCGGATCTCTACCATCAGCGGTCCTTTGACACTTTCACCGGCTTTAGAAGCATCACCATCGGCCCTACTATGCGAAGTTCCCAGCACGCCACAATCTGGTGGCCAATTGTTAACAACCAACACTGAACCTGACCGTTCGTGCCACATAGAGAACGGCCAGGCTTTCTTCGGACCATACCGAGTCGACGGCAGATCCGACCGGCCAGGTGATCCGGATGGCCGGATCCGGTCAGGTACGACCACACGGAGTCACTCGGATATTTGGCCTGTTTTATAATTGGATGCATGACTCTCCGTAAATAGCTGAGTAGCTTGAGGGTGATCAGGTGTTGAGGTCACTCCATCGCGACTCGCTCACACGACGCTGAACCAGATGTTGATCACCAACTCACGCCGGGCCTGCCGACGGTGACCCGGCAGCCATTTAGGAACGCGTCACGTTGGGGCACACAACAGACGGCTGCAGACCCGTCGTCGCCGGTTCCTGTTGGGTTGGCTTGCGGGTCTTTGGTGGCGTTGATCATCTCGGAGGCGGTTTGTGGGTCGCTTCGGGGATGAGCTTGACGCGGCAGTGTTGGTGACCAGGGCGGAAGTGGCGACGTTGTGGCCGCCCGGAGGCGTACGGCCGGGTGATCGCGGGTGAGTGGGGCACGGTCGGGCGGATGAAGGTGGGAACCAGCCGTGTTCGGCCCCGGGCAGAACGGCCCGGGTGGCTAGGCCCGCAGCCCGGTAAAGGCGTACGTGTACTCTGCAGCGCCGCCGGGTGAAGGCCGGCGGTTTGCGCCACTGCTGGAGCCTGAGCGCGGTGGGCATGTCGGCCGTCACGTACATCGAACCCAGGACGGTCACCGCGTGGTCGGCGGTGCGTCGGGCGTCGTGGCATTCCCACACCGGGGCGTCGATGCCGTGCCGTCCCACCAGACGCGCCTGCGGGCCAGGTCTGCACCGCCGATCAGCACGCCGCCCTCCCCGGTGGTGATCACCTTGTGGGCGCAGAAGGAGAAGACCGCCAGCACCTGCGCGGCGGTGTCGGGTGCTCGACGGTCGGCGGGTGTCTGGTCACGGACGCCACCGCCTACCTGAGCGGCCTGTTCGCCGACGCGCGGGAACGCTCCGCGACAAGGCGGCCACTCAGTCCTCGTACGCGGAGCCGACCCCGAGGCCTTTTTCGTCCACAACAGCTCAGGGCTCCTCGCGTTCGTATTCCATGGTCGCCGGTTGGTGATCAGCGGTCCTACCGGTCGTCTCCGGGCCGGTAGGTGCGGCGCACGCTGGTGCCGTTGCTGAGATCCGTGCCGTACACGTGGAGCGTGATCGCGACCATGTCGCCGGTGTTGCGGACACGGTGGATGTCGTCGGGCGGGGCGACACCGCTGACCGAGCCGGCGGGTCGGCGTCGATCGCCGATCTCGACCAGGCGGTCGCCGTCGATGTCGTACAGGGTCTCGGTTTCGGCGCCCTGCAGGACCATGAACGCGCACCACACCAGGTGATCGTGGATCTCCGTCACCTGGCCCGGTCTCCACACCACGGCGGACACCGAGAACGTCGCCTCGGTGTGCAGGGTGTGCCGGGTGTAGCCGTCGGGTGAGCCGGCCCGCTCGGCCGCGGTGAGCAGGTCCACGCTCGGCTTCGTCTCCACGAGCATGTCGGCCACCTGTTGCGAGATCGTCCGGGGATCCGCCCGGCGGCGGGCGGCTGGTCGGAGACGTGCGACGAGCGCGTCCAGGCCGGGCCTGAGCGGCGAGTCGATGGGCGTGATCGGCTGTCGGGTCATGACGATGATGCTCGCCCTTCAGTGTCATGACGTCTAATGCCAAGTTCATCCGGTGTACATAGATAATGTTGATACATGAATCTGACGCACCTTCGGGTGCTGGAGGCCGTCGCCCGCCACGGGTCGGTGACCGAGGCCGCCAAGGAGCTGCACTACTCCCAGCCCTCGGTCAGCCACCACCTCGGGCGGCTGGAGGCCGCGACCGGGGCCCGGCTCGTCCGGCGCGCGGGCCGTGGCATCCGGCTCACCCCCGAGGGGGAGCTTCTCGCCCAGCGAGCCAGAGAGATCATCGGGCGCGTGGACGCGGCCTCCGTCGAGCTGGCCGCCCAGGTCGGCCTTCGGGCCGGGCGGGTCAGAGTCGCCGGCTTTCAGACGATCCTCAGCACGATCGTGCCCGAGGCGGCGGCCGCGCTGTCCGCGTCGTACCCGGGTATCGAGCTGAACCTCGTCGACGTGCACCCGGTCGAGGGGCTGCGGATGCTCCGCGCGGGCCACGTCGACATCGCCTTGGTCTTCCGGCACGCCGACACCCCGGACGAGGAGGAGGGATTCCGGCTGACCCACCTGCTGGACGACCCGCTCCACCTGATCAGTCGGGAGCCGGACCAGCGATTGGAGGACCACCGCGACTCCGCCTGGGTCGGCGGGTGCGAGCGCTGTCGCGCGGCGATGGTCACCGCCTGCGAACGTGCCGGCTTCTCTCCGCGGATCGCGTACTCCAGTGACGACCTGGTCCTGGCCCAGTCGCTCGTGGCGGCCGGCATGGGGGTCGCCGCCCTGCCCGGGCTGGCGCTGCAAGCGCACCGCACCCCGAGCATCCACGCCACCGAGATCGCGGGCAGCGCCCGGCAGATCTTCGCCGTCACCTATGGCGAGCCACCGGACCCGCCCGCCACCAGCGCACTGCTCGAGATTCTCGAGGCGGTCGCGCAGCGTGGCCGCGGCACGGTGCCGCCGTACGCCGCTCGGCACTAGGCCGGGTGGGCTTCGCCGTTTTCAGGAACGGTTTGAGGCGGCTCGTGTTTCAGGCGCTGGACGCAACGAACCGGCGCGTGTGCCCACCAATGGACGGACCGGCCGTCGCTCCGCCGGTCATCGGTGCAGCCATGACAGGCCACCGAACCACGCACGGACGACAGGCACACCCCTGTCCACCGCTCAGTCCCCTCCGCGCCCAGGCGTCCGGTCGCCGCCGCCCCACCTCACCTCGTCGATCGCGGCCCCTGAGGGCAGTACGCCCGGCGCGAGCGCGGTACCTGCGGAGCAAGGGCGCGCCGCCCGCGAGCTCCTGGGTCGGTGTTGAAGGGACGTCGGCTAGGCGAGCAAGCGGATCAGCGTCACGGTCACCAGGGACAGAGCGACGCTCGCCCAGGACCATGAGTCGGTCCCGTTCCGCAGCGAGCGGATCAGGAGGGCGGCCGAGAGCGGCATGGCGATCGCCGTGAACGTGAGGCTCGCGTACCAGAGAAGGCCGTCGTGGGACAGCGTTCTCGCCCCGAATGCGGCGAAGGCGATGAAGGATGTCGCCGCCCAGGCGGCCTCCGACACGCGTGCCGGTGATTTCGCGTCCGGTTCTGCTTTCATTCCTAACCTCTTTCCTTACAGGCGCCGATGTCTGGCGTGTTTCAAGGGTCGGGATTCGCAAATGATCCCGTAGAGATCCCCGTGGCCCTGCGCACCGAGCGCGGGACTTTGTGCAAGGTCTCCTGTCCCTGTTCAGGCCGCTATCAGAACGTTAAGGCCCACAGTGACCGCCGGCCTCCTGCGTCGGAAGGGATCGGTTCCAGACCCGAGGTGCCACGAAAGGTCCACCCACGGGTGGAGGCGTTCGGGTTCTCGAGTCGCATATCGGTGGCCGGCCATTGACAGCACCGAGCGGAACGGGATTAGAGTCGCCCGGTGCCCTCGTTCGGCGAGTTGACACGACAACGGCCCCCAGTGAATGACGTCGTGCTGCCCCTGGCCCTGCTGGCGATCCAACTCGTCGCAGGCCGGGCTTTGGCGGCGATGCTCGACGAGGCCGTCGATGTGCGGGAGCGGGTGCTCGGGCTGGTCGCCGGTGCGGCCGTGGCGTTGGCGTTGTGCCTGCGCAGGGAGCGCCCGGTGGCGGTGCTGGGTGTCACGGTGGTGGTCGGTGCCGCTGCAGGGGCGGCGCTTCCGTCCTCCGCCGGCGCCCCGGTGCTCTGGGTGGCCGATCTGGTGGCGCTCTACTCGCTGGTCGTCCACCGCCCGGCCCGGATCGCCGTGATCGGTGGGGCGGTGGCCGCCTCGGTCGGGTGCCTCGTCACCGTGCTGACGGCGGGCGGGCCGGTGGAGGCGGCGGTGACCGCCGTGATGCAGGGCGCCGGTTACGCGGTCGTCATCGCCTTCGGTCGGCTGCGCCGTCGACGGGTGGGCCTGCGGCGGCGGCTCGCCGCCCGGCTGGGCGCGGCCGAGCGGGAACGGCTGCTGCTGGCCGTCGCCGAGCGGGAGAGGCTGGCCCGCGATCTGCATGATGTCGCCGGTCACCATCTGAGCGCCGTCACCGTGCACACCGGGGCCGCGCTCCGGTTGGCGGAACGGCGGCCCGAGATGGTCGCGGAGGCGCTGGACGTCGCCGTCGGCATGGGGCGGGAGGTCCTGGCGGCGCTCAACCGGATGGTGGACATGGTGGGCCGGCCGTCCGATGACCTCCCGGACGGCGACCTGCGGGGGCTCATCTCGCCTCTGTGCGGGGGGTTGGCCCGCCTCGGCATCCCGGTGTCGGTCACCGTGGCCGGCCATGCGCGCCCGCTGCCCGGTGAGACGGTCGCAGCCGCGTACGGCGTCGTTCAGGAGTCGCTGACGAACGCGATGCGTCACGCGATGGGAGCGCCGGTCACCGTTCGCGTCGAATACCGCACCGGCGCGGTCGATGTGCTCGTTCGCAACGAGAAGGGCGAGGACTGGAACGACCGAGCGGAGTTGGGCGGAGGGCGCGGGGTCGAGGGCATGCGGCGCCGGGCGGCCAAGGTCGGCGGCTCGCTGCGGGCGGGGCCCACCGAGGACGGCGGCTGGTCGGTCCACGCCGCCCTTCCCGCGCCGAACCGCTCCCGCCGCGAGCTCGGCTGGAACGAGGTGGTGGACGTGGCGGCGGTGGGCATGTGCGTCGGGCCGCCCCTGGTCGCGGTCACCCCGCCGGACCCGATCCTGCGCGCCTCTCCGCTCGGCCTGGCCTGCCTGATCGGGCTGTTGTCGGTGCATGCGCTCGTTCTGTGGTGGAGGCGGAAGGCCCCGGTGGCGACCCTGGCGGCCGTGGTCGGTGTCGACATCGTCTGGGTCGGGTTGGCCCTGTCCGAGGTGATCGACCCGAGCCGGCTGCAAGCGCCGGCGCTGGCATGGCCCACCGAGGCGGTGGCGGTGTACTCGCTGGCCGTCTATGGGCCGTCGGTGGCCTGGGGCCTGTGGGGCGCGGTCGCGGCCGGCGCGGCGGGCGGCCTGCTCGCGATGGCGGGTATGGCCGAGCAGCCGTTCACCGCGGGGAACGCCGTCATCGGCTTCGTGTTCTTCGGCGCCCTCGTCACGCTCTGCATGCTGCCCTTGTGGGCGTGGGGCGCGGTCGTCAGGTCCAGGCGCCACCGGGACGGGGAGTGGGAGCGGACGATGGCGGAAGCGGTGGCGGTGCGCACCGACCACGTCGTACGGGCCGAACGGTACGAGGTCGCCGTCGGCCTGCGGGGTGCGGTCTTCGACCACACCGTTCGCCTGGTGCGTACCGGGGAGTCGGCGCTGCGCGGCGGCCCGGCGGACGACCGGCGGGCCGCGCTCGCCGTGGTGGCCGCCGAGGCGCGGGCCGCGCTGGCGGGGATGCGGGAACTGCTCGAGACGCTGGAGGCGAGGCCGTGACGATCCGTGTGCTGGTGGCCGACGATCAGGCGGTGGTCCGGGTGGGATTCGCGGCGATCATCGATGAGGAGCCCGACCTGACGGTCGTCGGCCAGGCCGGCGACGGGGCCGAGGTCCTGCGGACGGTCGCGGACCGCCGTCCGGACGTCGTGCTCATGGACATCCGGATGCCCGGCATGGACGGGTTGGAGGCCACCCGTGAACTGGCCGCGGTGGCGCCCTCGACCAGGGTGCTGGTGCTCACGACGTTCCGGCGTGACGAGTACGTCTTCGGTGCGCTGCGTGCGGGCGCCTCGGGTTTTCTGCTCAAGGACTGCGACCCGCAGGATCTCCTCGACGCGATCCGTACCGTGGCGGAGGGCGACGGCATGCTCGCCCCGGCGGTGACCCGCCAGTTGATCGACGCGTTCGTCACGGGCTCCGTCGGCGCACGCCCCCGCCCCGACGAACGCCTCGGGCTGCTCACCAACCGGGAGATCGACGTCCTGCGCAACGTCGCCCGGGGCCTCAACAACACCGAGATCGCCGCCGTCCTGGGCATCGGGACCGCCACGGTGAAGACCCACGTCAACGCGATCTTCGGCAAGCTCGGCCTGCGCGACCGCGTGCAGGCGACGATCTTCGCGTACGACATGGGCCTCGCCACCCCCCGCGGAGCCACCTGACGGGCGTGGCGGGCCGGTGAGGGCCGAAGGACGAGAGGGCGAGAAGCCGGGCCGGCCGTGATCAGGTCGGAGGGAGCCGATTCCGGAGTTCGGTGAGGTGGCCGCGCTCCGATTCGACGCGAGCCCGTGCATGGATCGTTCCACAACGTCCGGCCGACGCGCGTTGCGGAGGGACGGCGAGCCGTGCCGTCCCTCCGCGACGTGCTTCAGGCGGCGCCACGGCCGCCCAGGTGGGGGAAGGTCACGGCTCGGCGCGGACGCGTCGAGCGGCGGTCACCATGTTGCGGAGCGCGGGTTCGACCTCGGCGTAGCCGCGCGTCTTGAGGCCGCAGTCGGGGTTGACCCACAGGCGGTCGGCGTCCACGGCGTCGAGGGCGTGGCGGAGGGCCCGTTCCATCTCCTCGACGGAGGGGACGCGAGGCGAGTGGATGTCGTAGACGCCCGGGCCGATGGACTGGCGGTATCCGGCCTTGTCGAGGTCGGTGAGCAGCTCCATGCGCGAACGAGCGGCCTCGACGCTGGTGACGTCGGCGTCCAGGGCACCGATCGCGTCGATGATGTCGCCGAACTCCGAGTAGCACATGTGCGTGTGGATCTGGGTCGACTCGGCGACGCCGCAGGTGGCCAGGCGGAACGCGGCGACCGCCCAGTCCAGGTAGGCGGCGTGGTCGGCGCGGCGCAGGGGCAGCAGCTCGCGCAGGGCGGGCTCGTCGACCTGGATGACGCGGATCCCGGCCTGCTCCAGGTCGTGGATCTCGTCCCGCAGGGCGAGGGCGACCTGGCGGGCGGTGTCGGCCAGTGGCTGGTCGTCGCGGACGAACGACCAGGCGAGCATGGTGACCGGGCCCGTCAGCATGCCCTTGACCGGTTTGGTCGTCCGGGACTGGGCGTAGGTCGTCCACTCCACGGTCATCGGCTCGGGCCGCGCCACGTCGCCGAACAGGATCGGCGGGCGCACGTAGCGGCTGCCGTAGGACTGCACCCAGCCGTGGGTGGTGTGGGCGTAGCCGTACAGGCGTTCGGCGAAGTACTGCACCATGTCGTTGCGTTCGGGTTCCCCGTGAACGAGCACGTCCAGGCCGATGTCCTCCTGGAGGGCGATGACCCGGTCGACCTCGGCGCGCATCGCGGCCTCGTAGGCGGTGTCGTCGATGCGTCCGGCGCGGTGGTCCGCGCGTGCCCGGCGCACCTCGTCGGTCTGCGGGAACGAGCCGATCGTGGTGGTCGGCAGGAGGGGCAGGTCGAGTTGGGCGTCGCGACGTTCGGCGTAGTCGCGGCGGGGCGCGCCGGGGCCGAGCGAGTCCAGCCGGGCCCGTACCCGCGCGTCGACGAACCCCTCCGGGGAGGCGGGCGGGATGCGGTCGGCGATGGCGTCCCTGCCCTCGCGGAGGGCCTTACCGATGAGGACGACCTCGTCCACCTTCTGGCGGGCGAACGCCAACCGGGCGGTCAGTCGCGGGTCCAGGTCGGTCTCGGCGGCGAGGTCGAGGGGCACGTGCAGCAGGGAGCAGGAGGTGCTCACGACGAGTTCGC
Source organism: Thermomonospora umbrina (assembly GCF_003386555.1). Taxonomy (GTDB): domain Bacteria; phylum Actinomycetota; class Actinomycetes; order Streptosporangiales; family Streptosporangiaceae; genus Thermomonospora; species Thermomonospora umbrina. The sequence continues at coordinate 2,397,759 of NZ_QTTT01000001.1, forward strand.
CGGACAGGCCCAGCAGGGACGCACAGGTGGCCATGGCGGCGTTCAGGTCGGTGCGCCACACGTTGCGGCCGTCGACGACACCGGCGACGAGCGTCTTGTCGGGGCCCAGCCCGCCGATCGCGCCGAGGGCGTTCCGGTTGCCGGGGCCGGCCACGAAGTCCAGGCCGATCGCCTCCGCCCTGGAGGCCGCGAGCACCGGCAGCGCGTCGCCGATCTCGCCGAAGTAGGTCGCCACCAGCAGTCGGGGGCGGGTCGGCAGGTCGCCCAGCCTCTCGTAGGCGGTGCGCAGCGCCGCCAGCTCCTCGTCGGTGCGGTCGGCGGCCAGCGCGGGCTCGTCGAGCTGGACCCACTGCACACCCGCCCCGGAGAGCCGCTCCAGCAGTTCGGCGTACGTCTCCAACAGCGGGCCAAGCAGGTCCAGCGGCGCGAACCCCTCGGGGGCGTCCGCGGCGGGCTTGGACAGCAGCAGGTAGCTGAGCGGGCCGACGAGCACCGGGCGCGTCCGCACCCCCAGCTCCAGGGCCTCGCGGTATTCGGCGATCGGCTTGGCGTTGGAGGGGTCGTCGATGCGGAAGCGGGTGTCGGGGCCCAGTTCGGGGACGATGTAGTGGTAGTTCGTGTCGAACCACTTGGTCATCTCCATCGGCGCGACACCCTCGGCTCCGCGCGCCATGGCGAAGTAGGCGTCCAGGCCCTCCAGACGCCGGAACCGGTCCGGGACGGCGTCGAGCAGGACGCTCATGTCGAGCATGTGGTCGTACAGCGAGAACGTGTTGGACGGCACCAGTCCGATGCCGGCCTCGGTCAGCGACCGCCACGTCTCCTGCCGCAGCCCCGCGGTGACCCGGTGCAGCTCGTCGGCGTCGATCCGTCCGGCCCAGTACGCCTCGGTGGCCCTCTTCAGCTCCCGGCGTCCACCGATTCTGGGATGACCCAGCACGGTTGTGTTCATGGCGCAACTCCCTCGCGTGCCATCACCGTGGCCGCGCAGGGGTCAGAGCACGACGGAGCGCCGTGTCCCAGGCCCTCCCGCGAGGCCACGGACCACCGCGCGCCGGTCGGCGCACGGGCGGAGGCAGGTCTTCGGACTCGCGGGCGTCACGTCCGGTCGACTCGGACGCGTCCTACTGGCCGTCGCTTCCCAGGCCGTGGAGGCCCAGTGCTGATGACGGCGGTCGTTCCCACTCACCGCTGCGGGGCAGTCCCGGAATCACACCGGGTTCCCTCTTGCGACACCCGCTCGATCAAGGAGACGGGTGAACCATCCGCATTCGGGAGTATAGACACGGGGCGTCGGGCGGGAGGGCCCCGCCCGACGCGGAATCGGGACTCACCCCCACTGGCCCGGCTGGTAGTCGCCGGCGGGCTGCCGGGTGATGACGTTCATGCGGTTCCAGGCGTTGATGAGCGCGATGAGGGACACCAGCGCGGCGAGTTGGTCCTCGTCGTAGTGCTTGGCGGCGTTCGCCCAGACCTCGTCGCCGACGCCGCCGGAGGCGTCGGCGATGCGGGTCCCCTCCTCGGTGAGCTCCAGGGCGGCACGCTCGGCCTCGGTGAAGACCGTCGCCTCCCGCCAGGCCGCGATCAGGTTCAGCCGCTGCTGGGTCTCCCCCGCGAGGGTGGCGTCCTTGGTGTGCATGTCGGTGCAGTAGCCGCAGCCGTTGATCTGGCTGGCGCGGATCTTCACCAGCTCCTGGGTCGCGGCCGGCAGGCCCGAGTCGGCGACGACCTTGCCCGCCGAGTTGATGTACTTGATGAACTTCGGACCGACGGTGTTGGCGAAGTAGTCGATACGGGCTTCCATGGGGTCCTCCTCGTTGTCCGAGCGGCTACACCCACGTGACGGAACGACTCGGCCGAGTGTGACCGCCGGCGGAGGTGATCTGGGTCTCCCGCTCGGTGACACTCGTACCCGGCGGCGCTCAGCCCGCCCAGGGTCGGGACCGGAGCGAGGCGCGGCCCGGTCGGCGGCCGGTCCGCGCCGGAGGTTCCTCGTCGACGCGGGCCCGCAGGGACGCCACCTCGACGCTCAGGGCGCGCAACTCCTCGAGGATGAGCGCGTCGGTGCGCTGTTCGCGTTCTTCGAGCCGTTCGAGGTCGTCGTGGATCTCCCCGAGGACGTGCGGCTCCATCGCGTTCACCGTGATCGCGATGAACAGGTTGAGCACGACGAACGCCGACACCAGGATGTAGACCACGAAGAAGATCCAGGCGAACGGCTGCCGGGTCATGACGTCGCGGGCGATCTCCGACCAGCCGTCGGCCGTCATGATCTGGAACAGCGTGAACGCCGAGTCGCCCAGGGTGCCGAAATGCTGAGGCGCGGTCGCGCCGAACAATTTGGTCCCCATGACGGCGGCGACGTAATGAATGAGCGCCAGCAGCCCGGTGACCGACGCCATCGCGGGCAGCGCTCCGGCCAGCGCGGTGCCGACCCGGCGCAGGCTCGGCACCAGGGAGATCAGGCGCAGCGTCCGCAGGATCCGCAGCGCGCGCAGCACGGAGAACCCGCCGGCATGAGGGATCAGCGCGATCACGATGGTGACGGCGTCGAAGCAGCTCCAGGAGTCCTTGAAGAATCGGAGCCGATGGGCGTACAGCCGCAGCGCCAGCTCCAGGGCGAAGACCGACAGCACCACGCGGTCGACGACATGGAAGAGGCCGCCATATCCGCGCACCAGCGACGGCGAGGTCTCACATCCCAAGGTGATCGCATTGACGATGATGAGGGTGGTGATCGCGTACTGGAAACGTCGGGAATCGACGAGCCCTCGCACCCGCTCACGGGCCGCCATGCCGACTCCCCACCGTCACGGGCGACCCTGAGACGGGGGGTTCCGAGGGCTGCGGCACGCGGTCGACGCATCGCCTGATGCGCGGGTCGGGGATCAGGCGAGAGTTCGTCATGGCGAACGCCTTTCGGGATCGTCTGATGGGGACCTGCCGACCAGACTTCCCGGCTCACCTGATAAAGATCATAACGTACCGAGTGTCCGAATGGCCGGGATCGCCCGCGACAGCGGGGCCGGGGGCCTCGGGCCGTCATGGTCCAGCGGGGTCCTCGTCGCGATCGCCCTGCTCATCGCGTTGCCGTTCCGAGGCGTGATCGCCGAGAGGCGGGCGGCCGAGCGGGGTCGTCCCAGGGCCGAAGACTGTGCAAAGTCCCAGTGCCCGGCCCCTCGCCCGCCCCATGATCGCAATGGTAGGGATGGGCCATGGCTTTGAAGGGCAGACGAGCGAAGGCCGGCGACGAGCTCGGCCTGTACCACATCAACCCGTGGGAGACGGCGTCTCTCAGCCAGGAGATCGACCAGTATTTCCTGCACGGGATCGCGGTGAAGCCGGGCGCCACCGTCCTCGACGTGGGGGCCAACATCGGCGTGTTCTCCGCCCACGTCCACCGCATGCTGGACGGTGATGTGCGCATCTTCGCCTGCGAGCCCCTGCCGCCCATCTACGCCACGCTCGAGAGGAACGCGCGCGAGCGGCTCGGCGGCAAGGTGACCGCACTGCCCTACGGCATCTCCTCGCGGGACGAGGAACTGGAGTTCACGTACTTTCCGCTGTTCACGATGTTCTCGTCGATGTATCGCGACAAGAGCAACATGGCGGCCGAGAAGAAGCGCATCGCGGCGACCGTCTTCGACTACGTCAAGGAGGGCCACGCGGGGCCCGTGCTCAAGCGCGTCCCGTCGTTCGCCGTGCGGCTGGGGGTCGAACGGCGGCTGCGCGGACTGCAGGAGATGCAGACCCACAAGGTCCGGGTCCGGCCGCTGTCCGACCTCATCGACGAACACGGCATCGACCGGATCGACCTTCTCAAGATCGATGTCGAGGGCGCCGAGATCGAGGCCCTGCGGGGCATCGAGGAGCGTCACTGGCCGCTGATCCGGCAGGCGGTCATCGAGGTGGAGGGCTGGGAGGAGAACCGCACCACCGTGGAGGAGTTCTTCACCTCCCGCGGCTACGAGGTGTTCGCCGACCCGGGGCTCGTGGCGTCCGCGGACATCGGCGTGGTGTACGCCATCGCGCCGCCCGACTGAACCGCCCGACGGCCCGGCGTCACCTCCGATCCCCGGCCGCCGGGCGCGCGGCGGGGGTCACGGGGGCGTCCCAGTCGATCCGGTACCGCTGTTCGAGGCCGAGGGTCCGCTCCGGGTTCAGGAACGTCTTCAGCATGAGCGGCATCATGATCCGCATCATGGCCTTGGCGAACGGCCCGAACGTCTTGCTGTTGTCGGTCTTGGCGCCGCGGTCGATGACCTTCTCGACCCGGTGGCGGCGCAGTCGCTCGTACGCGGCGAAGGCGCTGCCCGGGTCGGGCAGGTCGCGCAGGCAGCGCGCCAACTGCACCGCGCTCTCGACGGCCATCGACGCGCCCTGGCCGGAGCTGGAGGACGGAGCGTGGGCCGAGTCCCCGACCAGGACCATCCGGCCGCGGTGCCAGTGCGGCACCTTCGGCATGCTCTCCAACGAGCCCAGGACGACGAGGTCGTCGACGGCGGTGCCCGCGAGGACGTCACGGGCGGGGACGTCGTCGGCGTAGAGGTCCTTCAGCCGCCGCATCCATTCGTCCTTGGCGGTCTCGCGGGCCTCCGCTCCCGAGAGCGGCCGGGGGTGGGGCACGTTGGCGAACCAGGCCGTCCGGCCATCGGGCTGCACCCAGTAACCGAAGAAGGCGCGCTCGCCGAACACGAAGTACGTCGCGTCGATCTCCGCCCGCACCGGGGTGTCGGCCGCCGCGCCGAAGTTGAGCAGCGGGGCGCGGTCGGGCGTGGGCGCGTCCGGGTCGATCAGTCGGCGGACGGTGGAGCGGATGCCGTCCGCGCCGATCAGGATGTCGGCGGCGGCGGTGGTGCCGTCGGCGAACGCGGCGACGATGCGGTCCGGCTCCTCGAGGACGTCCACGAGCCGCTTGCCGTACTCGACGCGGACACCCTGCTCGGCGGCGACGTCGTGCAGGGTGCGGCACAGCTCGTCACGCCACAGGCCCAGGCTCGGCGGCAGGTCCGCCAGGCCGGGGAGGACGCCGATGCGCCCGCCGTCGCCGCTGCTCAGGATCGCGCGGTGCATCGGCCGGCCGATGTCCCGGACGGCGTCGGCCGCCCCGACGATCTCCAGGGCGGAGAGCCCGTTGGGCGCGATCGTGAGCGTGACGCCGACGCCGTCGGCGGTGCTCGGGTACGCCTCGTACACCGTCGCCTCGATGCCCGCCCTCCTCAGGGCCATCGCGACGACCGGTCCGGCGATCCCCCCGCCGATGACCAGTGCCGTCCTTGCTGCCGTCATGTTCGGCTCCCAAAGTCTCGTTCCGGTGACGTGCGCGGTCGGGGTGAGCCGGGGAGTCCGTCTCGGCCCGCGTCGGTGAGGTGCCGCAGGTCGCGCCGGAGGGCGTGGTGCGTCATCGCGATCATCGTCAGGTCGTGGTCGTCGGGCATGGGCCCCCCTGCGTACGCGGACGATATGGCGACATCATATACATGGCGACTATAAACATGGCTACTATATGCCCACAGCCCTCCGCAAGGGGTCACGGGAGAGAACGCGCGCCGGCGGGTCAGTCGGACGTGTCGGTGGGGGTGCCGCGCAGCGCGTCGGCGTGCCCCAACAACGCCCACAACATGCGCCGCAGTGCGAGGTCGTCCTCGCTGCCGGTGCCGCCGAGGGGTGCGAGGTGGCGGTCCTCCACCTCGCGCACCAGCACGACCGCGCGCTCCACCGTCTCCGCGCCCTTCGGCGTGAGCGAGAGTTGCACGGCGCGCGGATCGGACGGGTTGTCGCGGCGTTCGAGCAGCCGGCGGCCTTCGAGCACCCGGGCGAGCCGGGAGACGTACATCGGCTCCAGTCCGCTGAAGTCGGCCAACTCCCGCTGACTGGGCCGGGCCCCGCCGCGTTCCATGCTGTAGAGGGAGGCCACCAGCGCGTACTGGGCGTGCGTCAGGCCGAGAGGGGCGAGCGCGCGGTCCGTCGCCACCCGCCAGCGCAGCGAGACGTGCCACAGCAGGTAGCCGCTGAAGGGAGGGGCGTCCGGCCGGTCGCGCATGGGGAGCAGGCTACATGTTTACTAAGACGCCGACCCCGTGTCCCGGCCCGCCGCCGGGGGCGGGCCCGGCGGCGGGGTCGGCGGCGCGGTCGGCGGCGTGCGAGGTGTCAGTTGCCGGCCGTCGGGCGGTTGGTGGCGGCCCAGGTGTTGCAGTCGGCGGGCAGCCCGCCGGACGAGACGCCGATGTTGGTGAGGAGCATGGGCAGCGCCCGGCAGAGTTCGCGGCGCCAGAACGGCCAGATGTGCTGGCCGTCGCCGTAGAAGTTCCGGGTGACCGTTCCGGTGTCGTCGAGGCGGTCGGCGAAGTCGCGGCTCTGCTGGAGGCCGCCCGGTTCGAGCAGGTCGGCGACGGGCGCGGGCTCGCCCACACCCTGGTCGGCGGGCAGCGTGGGGTCGGGGTCGCCGTCGCCGGCGGCCACGTAGACGGGGATGTCGTCGAGGGTGCCCGTCAGGTGGTACGGGTCGTGCGCCATCCACCGCTGGCGTCCGCCGCCGAGGATGTCGAGCGGATCGCCCCACACGGAGTTGTGCGGGACGCCGTCCGTCGCGAGGTCGCCCTGCACGACGTACGGGTCGTCCGTCGTGGTCAGCGCGGCGCTGAACGCCGCCGCCGCCGTGAACCTCCCGGGATGCCGTCCGGCGTACGACAGCGCCCCGAAGCCGCCCATGGACAGGCCCGCGATGGCGCGGGTGGCGCCGGCGCGGTAGCCGTTCTCCAGGAGCTGCTTCAGCTCGACCATGTGGAAGGTCTCCCAGTTGGGCCGGGGCGACAGCGTGCCCGGGGAGACCCAGTCGCTGTACCAGCCGTACTGGCCGCCCTCGGGCATCACGGTGATGACCTGCCGGTTCGCCAGCAGGCGGCCCGCCATGCCGCGCTCGTGCCACGACTCGTACCCGCTGGGCACGCCCTGCAGGTTCTTCTGGCCGCTGCCGTGCAGGAGCCACAGCACCGGCCAGGTCCGGCCGGCGGTGGGCGACCAGCCCTCGGGGAGGATCACCCGGACCTTCATGTCGGCGGCCATGGCGGGCGACCGGACGGTGAGGTCGAGGGTCTGGCCGTCGTCGTCGCCGGACTCGTCGGGGTCGATCACCGTGGTGGCCACGACGGTCGGCTCGGTGGTGGTGGCGTGCACGGGCGGAACGAGGGACAGCCCGAGACTCGTGGCCGAGAGCGCCGAGAACGCGGCCAGGAGTGCGTGCCGAACGCGGATCATGAAGGACTCTCTTCGTGGGGGGAGGGTCTCGGCCGACCGTCCCCGGGTCCCGTCTCCGGGCAACTGCCCTGGACGTCCGGCCATGACAATGTTATACCCGTTATCACAATGTCATGCACCGGCGGGGACGACACCGCCGCGATCATCCAGTCGTCTCCGCGCGCGTTCGTCGCCCGCCGAACGACTCCGCCGCTGACCGCGATCACGTCACGTCACGTCACGTTGAGCAGCTCCTTCACCGGGTCGAGCGCGAAGTAGAGGACGAACAGCGCCGCGATCAGCCACATCAACGGGTGGATCTCCGCGAACCGGCGACGGGCCGCCTTGATGGCCACGTAGCTCACGAAGCCCGCCCCGATCCCCACCGTGATCGAGTAGCTGAACGGCATCAGCACGATGGTCAGGAACGCGGGGATGGCGATGTCGTGGTCGCCGAAGTCGATGTGCCGGATCTGCGTCATCATCAGGAAGCCGACCACGACCAGCGCGGGTGTCGCCGCCTCGAACGGCACGATGGTCACCAGCGGCGCGAAGAACATCGCGACCAGGAACAGCGCCCCGGTCACCACGCTGGCCAGCCCGGTGCGGGCCCCCTCGGCGACCCCGGCGGCCGACTCGATGTAGGTGGTGTTGGACGACACCGAGCCCGCGCCGCCGGCCGCGGCGCCCACGGAGTCGACGAGCAGGACGTTCCGCACGCCGGGCAGGTCGCCCTTCTCGTCGAGCAGTTCGCCCTCGGCGCCCACGCCCACGACGGTGCCCATGGTGTCGAAGAAGTCGGCGAGCATCACGGTGAAGACGAACAGCAGCGCCGCCACCACACCGGCCCGCTCGAAGCTCCCGAACAGGCTGAACTCACCGAGCAGACCCAGGTCGGGGCCGCCGACCACGTCGTCGGGCAGCTTGGGGACGTTGAGCTGCCAGCCGTCGGGGTTGATCACCGGCTTGCCGTCCGGCCCCGGCCCCGAGTTGAACGGCCCCACGTCCGCGAGCCACTCCACGACGATCGCGAAGACCGTGGTGGCGACGATGCCGATCAGGATGGCGCCCTTGACCCGCCGCGCGACCAGCAGGACGGTCCCCAGCAGCCCGACGACGAAGACCAGGGTCGGCCAACCGGAGAGGCTCCCCGTCGCCCCGAGCTGAACCGGGACGGTCGTGCCCGCCGCGTCCGGGATCCGGCGGACGAACCCGGCGTCCACGAAACCGATCAACGCGATGAACAGCCCGATGCCCACGGCGATCGCCGTCTTGAGCCCGGCCGGGATCGCGTGGAACACCGCGACCCGGAACCCGGTGAGCACGAGGACCACGATGACCAGGCCCTCCAGGACCACGATGCCCATCGCGTCCTCCCACGACATGCCCCCGGCGATGCCGAACGCGACGACCGCGTTCAGCCCCAGTCCGGTGGCCATGGCGAAGGGATACCGGCCGACCACGCCCATCGCGATCGTGAGCAGCCCGGCGATCAGCGCCGTCGCCGCCGCCACCAACGGGATGGCCGCGCCCGGCGTGGTCAGGTCGCCCAGGAACTGGTCGTCGCCGTCGGCGACGGTGCCGATGATCAGCGGGTTGAGGACCACGATGTAGGCCATCGTGAAGAAGGTGGCCAGCCCACCGCGCAGCTCCCGCGCGACGGTCGAACCGCGCTCCGAGATCTTGAAATACCTGTCGAGCCCGTTCACGGGCTGCTTGTCCGGCTTCGCCGTATCAGTGCTCACGCGTCGTACGGTGGCAGGCACACACAACGGACGAAGCGGAGGATTCAATACGAATCAACAACGAATCCGCTCGTGGCGGACTGCGGTCCGCGGGCGCGTCGAGCGGTGCCGCCGGACGTGTCTGACCCACCGGATTCTGGGTACGGAGGTGCCGAGCCGCTCACGCGGGCGGCTCACCGGCAACGCGCGACACAACCGAACGGCGAACCCGCCTCACGGACGAGGCCGACGGCGCGCTCCTCGGTCGGTGCACCGAGGAGCGACGGCGGCCCCGGCCGGAACGACGCATGCCCTGCGCCGCACCGTCCTGGACGTGGGGTCGTCCAGGACACCCTCGGCCCCGACCTCGGATCGGCGAGACAACGGTCGCCGAACGGGCGGGCCGTCGGGATCAGAGCTTGACGAGCTTCTCGTAGGGAACGGTGATGCGCCGTTTGGTGGGGCTGAAGTCGACGATCACGGCGACACCCTCCTCCACCGCGATCACACGGCCGAGGCCGTACTTGTCGTGACTGACGCGGTCGTCGACGGCGTAGTCCTCGACGGGAGCGGCCGTCTGCTGCTTGAAGGGGCTGGTGGGCAGGTGTCGCCGACGGGCGGGCCGGGAAGCGGTCATGGTGCCAGTATGCGCTGCCGAGGGCAGTGCGCGGGAGACCCGCCGCCGACCCGGGCGCGCGGGAACGGAGAATCGGGCCGTGTTGGCAGAGGCGCGATCGGTCATGTAAGCTGAAGGCAGTTGCGGTTCCCATGGGTTTCTTGTTGCGCGCCTGTCGGTTTCGACCACAGGCGCGTTTTTGTTTCCTTGATCTTCCTGATGGGCTCGATCGCGGCTGACCCGGTCCACACGGTGTGGATCGGGAAGTCACCCAAAAGGAGACGGTCATGGCCACCGGCACTGTCAAGTGGTTCAACGCGGAAAAGGGTTTCGGCTTCATCGAGCAGGACGGCGGAGGCCCCGATGTCTTCGCCCACTACTCGAACATCGCCGCCCAGGGCTTCCGTGAACTCCAGGAAGGCCAGAAGGTCTCGTTCGACATCACGCAGGGCCAGAAGGGCCTGCAGGCGGAGAACATCGTCCCGGCCTGACGCCCGGTAGGCGGGGCGCCATCAGGACCGAGCACGGCCGTCACCCACGGTCCGGTCCAGGCGCCCCGCCTTCTCCGTTTCACCCGCCGTGCACGGGGATCCCGTGTGCGGCATCCGGCCGGCGTCGGCCGTATCGACGCGACCGGCGGCGCATCAGCCGCCCGGTCATATCCCTGGTTCGTTCTCGAGACCTCTTCGCCCGGTCATGCGGTTGACCGGTTGTGCAGCGGAGCGCCTCCTCGACGTGCCATTCCGAGGAAGGCATCTACTTGCCCCGCAACGCACGCACGCCCCGTGACCGTTCGTCCGGTCCCGCCGTTCACTCCGAGGGACGCAGGCCGTCCGCATCGGGACGACCGACGCACGGCGACTCCTCCGCCTCGCGGACTCCGGCGCGCATCACCGCGCCCGCACTGCCGCCCGTCACCGACTTCTCCGAGCTGGACCTGCCGCCCGCGATCCTCGCGGAGCTGGGCAACCAGGGCATCACCGCCCCGTTCCCCATCCAGGCGGCGACGCTCCCCAACACGCTGAGCGGCCGGGACGTCCTCGGCCGCGGGCGCACCGGCTCCGGCAAGACCCTCGCCTTCGGGCTGGCCCTGCTGGCGCGGAACGCCGGTCGGCGCGCCGAGCCGCGGCGGCCCTTGGCGCTGGTGCTGGTCCCCACGCGGGAACTGGCCCAGCAGGTCACCGACGCGCTCACCCCCTACGCCGACGCGGTCCGGCTGCGGCTGACCACGGTGGTCGGCGGCATGTCGCTGTCCCGCCAGGCGAACGCGCTCAAGCGCGGTGTCGAGGTGCTCGTCGCCACCCCCGGCCGGCTCGCCGACCTGATCGAGCGCGGCGACTGCGACCTCGGCCGGGTCGAGATCACCGTCCTGGACGAGGCCGACCAGATGGCCGACATGGGCTTCCTGCCCCAGGTCACCCGGCTGCTCGGCCAGGTGGCCCCCGGCGGCCAGCGGATGCTGTTCTCCGCCACGCTGGACCGTGACGTGGACCGGCTGGTCCGTCGGTTCCTGCAGGACCCGATCACGCACTCCGTCGACCCGTCCGCCGGGGCGGTGACGACGATGGAGCACCACCTGCTGCACGTCACCGAGGCCGCCAAGCTCGACGCGACCGCGCACATCGGCGCCCGCGACGGCCGGGTGATCATGTTCGTCGGCATGAAGCACGCCGCCGACCGGCTGGCCCGCAAGCTGCTGGCGAACGGCGTCCGCGCCGCCGCCCTGCACGGCGGCCGCACCCAGTCGCAGCGCAACCGGACGCTGGAGGCGTTCCGTTCCGGGGACGTCACCGTGCTGGTGGCCACGAACGTCGCGGCCCGCGGCATCCACGTGGACGACCTCGACCTGGTCGTCAACGTGGACCCGCCCACCGACCACAAGGACTACCTGCACCGGGGCGGCCGTACCGCCCGCGCCGGAGCCTCCGGCACCGTCGTCACGCTCGTGCTGCCCAACCAGCGCCGCGAGATGGACCGGCTGATGACCGCCGCGGGGATCTCCCCGACGACCACCCGTGTGCAGCCCGGCGACAGCGAGCTCGCCCGCATCACCGGCGCCCGCACGCCCAGCGGGGTGCCGATCACCCTGCAGGCCGCGGCGGGCAGCCGGGCGCCGTCCTCCGAGGGGCGCGGCTCGGGCGGTCGCGGGTCCTCGGGCCGTTCCGGCGGACGTCGTCGCCCTCGGCATGAGACGGCTGGGCGCACGGGGCGTTCCCCGGCGGCCGCCGCCCGCTGACGGGCCCACTCACGACCATGGCCACGGCCCGGCGACCCGAGGGGGTCGCCGGGCCGTGTTCCGTTCGGCGGGTCGGTGCGGGCGGGTCAGACCATGAGCGAGCGAACGGCCCGGGCGCGGCTCTGTCGGGCGTCGGCCAGGGTGGCGTGCACGGTGAACGCGTGGTCCAGGCCGGTGACGTGCAACAGCCTGCTCATCTGCGGCCGGGGGGCGGCCAGGGCCAGCGGGTGGCCCTGCAACCGGGCCCTGCGGTCCGCGCCGACCAGCAGGGCCAGCCCGGCGGCGTCGCAGAACGAGACCTCCGACAGGTCGATGATCACCGGGGTGCCGGCGGACCGGTGCAGGGCGACCAACAGGGCCTCGCGCAGCGCCGTGGTGGACGCGACGTCGAGCTCGCCGTGCAGCGCGATCACGAGGTGGCCGGGGACCCGGCGGCTGGTCATCGTCGCCCCGGCGGCGGGAACATGGGTGTGCATGGATCTCCGATCCGAGAATCGCGAGCTGAGGACTGCGATCGGAAGGGCCCATTTCGAGCCGCAACGAGAATCGTCCGCGCAAGGAATCCTCGATCACCTGCGACCCTAGCACGCAGGGCCCTTCCCACCGGTCCTCGGTAAAGTGAAACATTCACCCATGCGTTCCCCAAATGCCCCTATAACGACGGACACGGGTTCAAAAAGCCCGCTCCGGTGCCATGCTGGGGGCACGGGGACCCATCCGTCCGCACTGAGGAGACACCGATGCCCGTCACCCGGACCGAGGTCTGGATCGCGACGTCCGACGGCCGTGACATGATCCGCGCCGACGCGCTGGTGATCGTCCGCCTGGACGCGACCGGACGGCTGACCGCCCAACTCCGCGACGAGTCCAAGGTCAGCGTGACCCTGCTGGACGGATCCGGCACCGTGCACCCGCCGGCCGACTTCCACCGGCGGCTCATCCGCACCATCGCCGAGCTGGCCGACAGCAGCGGCGCGCAGCTCGTCCGGGCGGTGGAGGACGCCGACGGGTGGCGCTGGGCCGCCGAGCGCCTCTAGCCTCCCCTACCCCGCCGCATGGCCGGGGAATTTCGCCATCCTGAATGTTCCGTGAATGGCGCTGACGGCCGCACGACTCGAACATCCAGCATTCTCGGTCCGATAACTGCGCGGCCGTCGCGCGTTCCGGTGCGGTGTTTAGCGTCCGCGCCATGAGCTTCGGGATTGTCAGATTCTCACCGTGCGCGCTGCGGCGCGCCCTCGGCCGGACCGTCGCGGTGGCCGGCGCGGCGGCCCTCACCGCGGGGGCGCTGTCCGTCGCCGCCGCCCCGTCGGGGGCCGCCCCGGCCGACGAGACGGTCGTCCTCTCCGAGGACTTCTCCGGCGGGGCGCTGCCCACGGGCTGGCGCGCCGTGGACGGGAACTGGAAGGTCCAGGACGGCAGGCTGGTCGGAACGGCCACCGGCGGCAGCAACAAGATCACCTTCGGCCGGCACCTGGAGAACTTCCGGTTCGAGGCGACCGTGCGGTTCGAGCGGGTGAACGAGCCGACGCGCTGGGAGGCGTTCGGCCTCGACGTCCCCGCGAGCGGCGCCACCCCGTGGTGGATCGCCACCCTGCGCAGCGGCAGCACCGCCCCCAACGGCCTGGAGTTCGCCCAGCTCACCACGGCGGGCTCGTGGAACGTCACCAACACCGCCGCCGCGCCGCACGCTGCCGGCACCGGACGAGACGTCCGCGTGGCGATCGAGGTGCACGGCAACCGGGCGCGGTGGTTCTTCGACGGCCGGCAGATGGTGCGCACCACCGCCCTGACCCGTTCGGCCGACGGGGTGCAGGCGTTCGTGGTGAACGGGTCCACGGTCTCGTTCGACGACGTGAAGCTGACCTCGCTGCCGCCCAACGGGTACCTCCGCCCGGAGGGCGCGCCCGTGGGGGTGATCGCCCACCGTGGGGCGTCATCGGCGGCGCCGGAGAACACGCTGGTCTCGCAGGAGGTCGGGCGGCGGGCGGGCGCGGACTTCATCGAGAACGACGTGCAGCCCAGCAAGGACGGCGTGCCGTTCATCCTGCACGACAAGACCGTCGACCGCACGACCGAGGGTGTCGGCAACATCCGTGACCTCACCGCCGCCCAGCTCAAGGGGCTGGACGCCGGCTCGTGGTTCGCCCCGCACTATCGAGGGGCGCCGATTCCGACCCTGGCCGAGCAGCTCGCCGACCTGCGCACCCGGGGCGGCAACCTGCTGCTGGAGATCAAGGGCGCGCACACCCGGGACGAGGTCGCCCGGATCGTCGAGGTGATCCGGGCGGAGCGGATGGCCGGGCGGGTCTTCGTGCAGAGCTTCGAGGTCGACGCGCTGCGGCACACCCGCGACCTGGCACCGGAACTGCCGCTCGGCCTGCTGCGCAGCACCCTGGACGCCGACCCGGTGGCGATCGCCAAGGACCTGCACCTGACCGCCTACAACCCCAACCACACCGCGCTGCTCGCCCGCCCCGGCGTCGTCGCCGACCTGCACGAGGCCGGTGTCGCGGTGATGGCCTGGACGGTCAACTCCGCCTCCTCCTGGAAGTCCCTGGAGGCCATCGGCGTCGACTCGATCATCACCGACAAGCCCGCCGAACTCGCCGGCTGGAACGACGCCCTCACGTACGGCCTCAACGTCAAGCCCACCGTCCGGATCGCCTCCCCCGCCGACGGCTCAACGCTCGACCGCGTCCAGCGACCGGTGGCCGGCGTCATCGCCGCCGGCGCCGACGGCCTCGAGGTCACCCTGGACGGCGACCCGATCCAGCCCGGCCGCCCGCTCGACCTGACGGCCCTCCCCGCCGGGGAGCACACCCTTCGAGCCGAGGCCGGCGGCGTCTCGACCACGTCGACCTTCACGATCACGGCCACCCACGCGGGCCTCGGTCACCTCCTCCTCACCTCGGGTGCCGAGAAGGGCGCGCTCACGGTGCTGATGACCAAGCTCGTCCAGGGCGACTACGACGACATCGCCCGGCACGCCATCCGCTGGTCCGGCAGGCTCATCCCGGCGAAGGCCGCCACCGTGATCGCCACCGACGCACAAACCCTCGCCGAACGACGACCCTGATCGCCGTCGGCCACGTCTGGGCGCACCGTCCCCCTGACCACGTCCGGCGTTCGCCGCGATCGGCCACCCGGAACGGTCAGGGGGTCAGCGTCACGTAGGAGGACTGGAAGCTCGTGCTGCCCAGTGAGGCGGTGAGGAAGACGGCGGAGGGCTCGTCGACCGGAGACGAGGTCGCCTCGAAGGTCACCGAGGTCTCACCGGCGGGAATGGTCACCATCTCCGGAGGGTGGAGGATGCCCCACCCCGGATGAAGGTACACGTGGCTGTCGACGTCGGACGGGCCCGCAAGGGTGATCGTGATGGGGAACGGTGCGCCGCTCTTGGCGGTCTCCGGGACGACGACGCCGGTGATCCGGGGGTGGATCGTGACCACCAGGGAGGTGCTGACGCCGCCGACGGTGGCGATCAGCTCCACCCGGGTCGTCTTGGTGACGTCGGCGGTACGGAGCCTGAAGTGGCCCGTCGTGGCGCCACCGGAGATGTGGTCGTCGGCGTCGTCGAGTTGGACGGCGGGGTCGTCGCCCCGGACCCTGAGCTGGGCGACGAGGCCGTTCTCAGGCGCGGGGTTGCTGAGAAGAACATGGAAGTCCCGGTCGTACTGCAGCCCGTAGAGGGGAAGCGCGTCGTCGGCGATGAGGTGCACCCGCTGGGTGCCGTCGAAGGGCGGCAGGAGGATCTTGGAGGCCCTGAGGGTGCGGGTGCCCAGGGTGACCGAGATGGTGACCTTGGTGTTCTTGGTGACCGGATGCACCCGGATGTTCCAGACGTCACCGCCGTAGGCGCCTGCGGGGAAGGTGTGCGTCGGGGGCACCGTGACGGCGGGGTTGTCGGAGGCCACCTTCACGGTCAGGCCGCCGGTCGGGGCGGGCCCGGTGAAGAAGGGGTGGACGCTCACCCCGTTCGGGTCTGAGCTGGGGGGAATGTCCACGCTCTTCAGGCCGGGGTTCACGGTGATGTCACGGCCGAGGGCCCGGCCGCCCTGGGCGGCGGTGACGCGCGCCCGGTACCGGCTCCCGGAGACCAGGGCCGCCGTCACCGGTACGGCGGCGGTGGACCGACCTCGGCGCACGATCACGGAGGTGGGGACGGTCAGCGAGGGGCGGTCCGACCTCAGCGTCACCCTGACGTCGGTGTTCGGGGCGCAGCTCAGGGAGATTCTGCCGGTGACCCGATCCCCCGCGTACACCAGGGCGGGCATCGCGACGCCGGTGAGGACCGGGCGGCAGGCGCGGGGGTTGACGGTGAGCCTCGCGGTGCGGCGCAGCCTGCCGAGCGTCGCCACGACGTCGCCGCGTCGGACGGTGAAGGTCACCGACGTCCGCACGGTGACCCTCGCGGAACTCCTGTTCCGCGCCACCCGCACGCTCGCCGGAAGGGAGACGCCGGGGAACGCCTTCAGCCGTACGGTGACCGCCTTGGCGGTCCGGCAGGTCAACGTGACGGTGGCCGTCACGGATCCGCCGCCGACGACCGAGGACTTCGACAGCCCGAGGCTCTTCAGCGCGGGCCGGCAGGCGGCCGACGCCGACTGACCCGGCACCGCCACCAGGGCCGCCAGCACCAGCAGGGCGACCAGAACACATCGCTTCATTGGGGGAACCCTCACACCGGGGAAGAAGGGACCCCATTGAAGCAGATCAAGATCACGGACTCCCACCGGATATCGCTGATAGCCATCGGTGATAACGGTTGATATTGGACGTTCGTGCGGTGGGTGCCGCAGCATTTCGGGGACAGCCGTTCTGCCGAGGAGGAAGCATGGCCGAGATCTCCAGGGCCACCGTGCTGCGGGCCGCCGGCGTGTCCGTCGCCGGGCTGGCCGCACTGTCCGCGGCCGGTCCGGCGGCCGCCGCCGGGCCCCGTCGTGAGCACCCGAACGTGCGGCTGATCCGCGGCTACTACGCCGCGTACGCCGCCGGCGACCTGGCGGCGCTCCGGGAGCGGTACTTCGCGCCGGACATCGCGTGGACCATTCCGGGGCACCATCCGCTCGCCGGAACGAAGAAGGGCGTGGACGAGGTCTTGGCCTTCTTCGCGGAGCTGGCCAGGGCCGGGTTCCGGGCGGATCCGGTCTTCCTGGCCGCCGACGGTGACTGGGTGGTCGACCTGCACCGCGGTTGGAGCACCACCCCGGAGGGGCTCGATCTCATGTGGGCCCTGGCGTTCCGGATCCGCGACGGGCGCATCGTCGAGGCGGTCAACTTCCCGGGCGACCAGCACGCGGCCGACGCGTTCTTCTGGCGCACGTACGCGCTCGCCCCGCTCCCCGACCGCCTCGCCCGCCGCTGACGCCTGCCGGCGGAGACGTCGGCCTTCCACCGGTACGGCCGCTCGTCGTCGACGTGCACCAGAAGGGACGGGATCTCTCGCGGGCTAGAGCGGCTCTTCGGCTCCGGCGGCGTACGCGGCGTCGAAGGCGTCGCCCAGTGCGGCGCGGACGGTCGCGGTGATGCGGTCGACGTCTCCGCGTTCGGCCGGGGGGAGCGGGAAGCCCACGGAGGCCCTGAGGGCGGCGGCCCTGCCCAGGTGGCGGGCGGCTCGCTCGGGGCGGCCTGCGAGGGACTCCGCGCCGGAGAGACCTTCGAGGGCGAACGCGACGGCTCGGCGGTCGCCGGTGGTGAGCGCCGTCGCGAGACCCTGCTCGTGGAGGGCCCGTGACCTGTGGGGGTCGCCGCGTTGTTCGGCGATGAGGCCGAGCAGCCCCAGGATCAGGGCCTTGCCGCCGGCGACCCCCATGCGTTCGTTCCAGTCGAGCCACGGGAGCAGGTGGCGCTCGGCGGCGTCGAGGTCGCCACGGCGGCGGGCCACCAGGGCGAGCCCGGTCGAGGCGAACTGCCAGGCGGTGTCGTGGGACTGCTCCACGGCGCGGCGCAGGGCGCGTTCGTGCAGGTCGGCGGCTTGGTCGAGATCGCCTTCGAGGAGGGCGATCCGGCCGAGCCGGGACAGGCCGAAGGAGACCTGCGGCCACAGGCTCAGCTCCTCGGCGACGCGGACGCCTTCGCGGTGCAGTCGGGCCGCCTCCGCGTAGTCCCCGGCGATCTCGGCCAGCACGCCGAGCTGTTCGGTCGCCCGGAGCCTGCCCCAACGGTCGCCGAGGGCGGTGAACAGGGCGGCGCTCTCGGTCGCGTCACGTTCCAGGGCCGCCAGGTCGCCCCGGTAGATCGCCTGGGTGGCCCGGGTGCTCAGCGCCGCCGCCACCCCCCACCGGTCGTCGCGTTCGCGGAACTCGGCCAGCACCGCCTCCGCCCGGTCTCCGGCGTCGTCGAGGTCGCCGAAGCCGCTCCCCGCGTACAGCAGGAACCAGCGGGCCCTGACGTCGGCCTCGTCGTGGACCTCCTTGGCGGTGTCCGGCCGCTCCCCCGACAGCCACCCGAACGCCGCCCGGCCGACCTCGGCGCCCGCCCGTACGGAGGGCGGGACCGGGCCCGGGACCACCAAGGCGGCGTCGAACGAACGACGGGCCTCCGTCAGGCGCCCGCGCAGGTACCAGTACCAGGTCAACGCCCCGGTGAGCCGAAGCGCCGCCTCGGCGTCGCCGCGCTCGGCGCAGTGGCGCAGGGCCCGGCGCAGGTTCGGCGTCTCCACGTCGAGAACGTCCAGCCACCGGCGTTGCCCGTCGCCGTGCAGGTGGGAGGCGGCGCGTTCGGCCAGCGCCACGAAGTGGTCGGCATGGCACCGGCGGCCCTGCTCCGCCTCACCGGCCTCCTCCAGGCGTTCCAGACCGTACGCGGCGATGGATTCGAGCAGCCGGTAGCGGGGGCCGTCCTCGTTCGTCACCGTGACCAGCGAACGGCCCACGAGATGGTCGAGCGCGTCGAGCACCTCCCACGAGGCCAGGCCCGCCGATACGCAGACCGCCTCGACGGCCTCCAGGGTGCAGCCGCCGGAGAACACCGCCAGCCTACTGAGCACCCGCCGTTCGACGTCGGGGAGCGGCTCCCAGCTCCAGTCGATCGCGGCGCGCAGCGTCCGCTGTCGTGCGGGGGCGTCGCGGCGTCCCGAGGACAGCAGCCGGAACCGGTCGTCGAGTCGTTCGGCCAGTCGGTGGACGCCCAGCGTCCGGACCCGCGCCGCCGCGAGCTCCAGGGCCAGCGGTATGCCGTCCAGCCGCCGGCAGATGGTCGCGACCGCTTCGGCGTCGCCGTCCGCGAGGACGAGCTCGGGCGCGGCGGCCTCCGCGAGGGTGGTGAACAGTCGTACGGCCTCGGTCTCCGGCAGCGGCGGGACCGCGTGGACGACCTCGCCCGAGATCGCCAGCGGTTCCTGACTGGTCGCCAGGATCCGGACGTCGGGGGCGCCGGCCAGCAGCGCCCGCGCCACCTCCGCCACCGCCTCGACCAGGTGTTCGCAGTTGTCGAGAACGAGCAGCAGTCGCCGGGGGCGGAGCGCCTTGACGAGTCCCCCGTCCCGCGCGGCGTCGTCGCGGATGCCCAGCACCGCCGCCATCTGCTCGGCGACCTCGCGTTCCCCCGCCTCGGGCACCGTGGCCAGCTCCACCAGCCACACCCCGTCGGGAAGGTCGTCGGGCGGCCCGGCGGCGGCGGCCAGCGCCAGCCGTGTCTTGCCCACCCCGCCCGGCCCGGTCAGCGTCACCAGCCGTTCGGACGACAGCAGCGCACGCACCCGGGCGACGGCGGCGTCCCGTCCGACCAGCTCGGTCGACGGGGCCGGCAGGTTGCCGGGCGGCCGGTCCGCCGGGGCGGGGGCCTCTCGAAGGATCTCCAGGTGCAGGGCGGTCGACTCGGGCCCGGGATCGAGGCCCAGCTCCTCGGCGAGGCGTTCCCGCAGGTCGGTGAAGGCGTCCAGGGCCTCCGCCCGACGGCCGGCCCGGTGCAGGGCCCGCATGTGGAGGGCACGGAGCCGTTCCCGCAGCGGGTGCCGCCGCACCTGGTCGGCCAGGTCGTCGGCCAGCTCCTCGGCGAGGGGTCCGTGCTCGCCGAGCGCGAGCCGGGCCGCGGCCCGGTCCTCCACGGCGGTCAGCCGCTGCTCCTCCAGCCGGGCGATCACGGGCTGCGCGAACGCCTCGTCCGCGAAGTCGGCGAAGGCCGGGCCGCGCCACAGCGCCAGCGCGTCCGCCAGCAGGTCCGCCGTCACGCGGGGCTCGTCCGCCCGGCCGGCCCGACGCACCAGGTCGGCGAAGCGTCCGGCGTCCACGTCGTCGTCGGCCACCTGGAGCAGATAGCCGGGCGGGCGGCGCACCACCAGGCCCCGGCCGCCCGGCTCGGCCCGCTCCAGCACGCCCCGAAGCTGGGAGATCTTGGTCTGCAGGGTGTTGGCGGGATCGCCGGGGGCCCGATCGCCCCACACCTCGTCCACCAGCCGGTCGGCCGACACCGGCCGCCCGGGGTCGGTCAGCAGGACGGCCAACACCGCCCGGATCTTGGGCTCCGGCACGGTGACCGGCCGCCCGTCCGCCGTCCACACCGCCAGCGGGCCCAACACCCCGAAACGCATGGAACCACGCTAGTGCGCCGTGCGCGGACCGTGCGCCGGCCGTAGGGGCGACCGCGCAGGCTGATTCCCGTCAGCCCGCACGAGAACACGGAGCACGTCATGGCACAGCAGAAGACCACCGAGATCCGCCTCGCCGCCCGCCCCGTGGGCGAGCCCAGGCTCAGCGACTTCGAGACCGTCGTCACCGAGATCCCCGACCTCCGGGACGGTCAGATCCTGGTCCGCAACACCTGGATGTCCGTGGACCCGTACATGCGGGGCCGGATGGACGACGCCGAGTCCTACATCCCGCCGTTCCAGATCGGCGCGCCGCTGGAGGGCGGCGCGGTCGGCGAGGTCATCGCCTCCCGTTCCGACACGATCCCCGTCGGGGCCTTCGTCTCCCACTTCCTGGGCTGGCGGGAGCACGCCGTCGTGAACGCCTCGGACGCGGTCGTCATCGACACGACGGTCGCGCCCGCGCAGGCGTACCTGAGCGCGCTGGGGACCACGGGTCTGACCGCCTACGCCGCGCTCACCCGGGTCGCCCCGGTCCAGGAGGGCGACGTCGTCTTCGTCTCGGGCGCCGCCGGGGCGGTCGGCAGCGTCGCCGGGCAGCTCGCCCGGAAGCTGGGGGCCGCCAAGGTCATCGGTTCGGCGGGCGGTCCGGTCAAGGCGGAGAAGCTGGTGTCGTCGTTCGGCTTCGACGCCGCCCTCGACCACCGTCGGGGCGACATCGCCGGGCAGCTCGCCGCCGCCGCTCCCGAAGGTGTCGACGTCTATCTGGACAACGTCGGCGGCGACCACCTGGAGGCCGCCGTCGGCGCGATCCGTCACGGGGGCCGCATCGCCCTGGTCGGGGCCGTGAGCCAGTACAACGAGGCCACCCCGCCCGCCGGGCCCAACCTCTATCGGGCCGCGTACCGGGAGGTCACCCTCCGGGGCATGCTCGTCACCAGCCACCTGCACCTGTTCCCCGAGTGGATCGAACGCGCCGCGGGCTGGCTCGCCGACGGCACCCTGCACACCGAGGAGACGGTGGTCGACGGCATCGCCGAGGCCCCGGCCGCCCTGCTGGGAGTGCTGCGCGGCGCCAACACGGGCAAAATGCTCGTTCGCCTGGCGACGGATCGGTGATCGGCCGTTTCCCGGATCCGTTGATAACGGAGGGGTGATTCTGCTTGCATCGGATCATCCCCGCCCCGAACGACCAGGAGCCGTGCCATGAGCGAGCAGGAACGGGTCCCCGACAGCATTGACGCGGGCACCCCGAACGTCGCCCGCATGTACGACTTCTACCTCGGCGGCAAGGACAATTACGAGGTCGACCGGGAGATGGCGCGGCAGGTCATGCGGCACGTGCCGGACCTGCCGTTCATCGCCCGGGAGAACCGCGCGTTCCTGCGCCGGGCCGTGCGCGCGTGCGTGGACGCCGGGGTCCGGCAATTCGTGGACCTCGGCGCGGGGCTGCCCACGCAGGGCAACGTGCACGAGATCGCGCAGGGGGCCGCCCCCGGCTCCCGTGTCGTGTACGTGGACATCGACCCGGTGGTGCTGTCGCACGCGCGGGCGCTGCTCATGAACGTCGACGGTGTCACCACCATCCAGGGCGACGTGCGGCGGCCGGACGAGATCCTCGCGCATCCCGAGCTGCGGGATCTGATCGACTTCCGTGAGCCGGTCGCGGTGCTGATGGTGGCGGTGCTGCACTTCGTCCAGGACGACGACGACCCGTACGGCGTCGTCGCGAGGCTGCGGGCGGAGATGGCGCCCGGCAGCCACCTGGTGATCTCGCACATCACCGCCGACAAGCAGACCCCCACCGTCCGGGACGCGGCGCGCATCTACGACCGGGCGTCCGCCGCGGTCAGGCAGCGCTCCCAGGCGGAGGTCACCCGGTTCTTCGAGGGCATGGAGCTGATCGAGCCCGGAGTGACCACGCTGTCACTGTGGCGTCCCGACGCGGACCTCGGCCCCCCGGCCGACGCCGACCGCCAGTGGGCGCTGGCCGGTGTCGGCCGGATGCCCTGACGGAGGCCGTCAGCGGGGCTGGCGTTCGCGGCGGACGATGGCCTTCTTGCCCTTGATGGTGGTGCGGCGCAACGAGGCGATGACCTCCTCGGCGGACGCCTCCGGAACCTCGACCAGGGAGAACCGGTCGGCGATCTCGATCGCGCCGATGTCGCGACCGCGCAGGCTGGACTCCCCGGCGATCGCGCCGACCAGGTCCTGAGGACGGACGCCGGAACGGCGGCCCAGCCCCAGGAACACCCGGGTCATCCCCTCGGGGGCGGGCCCGGGACGACCCCGTTCGCCGCGCTCCGGACGGCCCTTGCCCGGCTCCCGCTGCGGGCGTCGGACGACCTCCGGGATCTCCTGCTCGTCGGCCTGGGCGCCGCCGCCGGCCTCGTAGGCGAGCTTGACGGCGGCGAGGGCGACCTCCATGACGTCGAACTCGTCCGCCAGCGTCTCGACCACGACCCGGTACGAGTCCAGGTCATCGGTGAGCAGGCTCTCCCGCAGCGCCGCCCGGGTCAGCTCCAGCCGGCGGGCGCGCAGGTCGGCGACGGTGGGGATCTTCTCGACGACGATCCGCTGCTTGGTGACGCGTTCGATGGCCTTGAGCATCCGGTGCTCGCGGGGCTCGGCCAGGGTGAGCGCGACACCCTCGCGACCCGCCCGACCGACCCGGCCGATGCGGTGCACGTACGACTCGGGGGCGGAGGGGACGTGGTAGTTGACGACGTGGGTGAGGTGATCGATGTCGATGCCCCGGGCGGCCACGTCGGTGGCGATCAGCAGTTCGGCGGTCCCGGAGCGCAGCCGGCCCATGACGCGGTCGCGCTGGTCCTGACTCATGCCGCCGTGCAGGGCCTCGGCCCGGTAGCCGCGCCCGTTCAGCATCTCGGTCAGCTCGTCCACCTGGTCGCGGGTGCGGCAGAAGACGATCGCGGCGGCGGGCGCCTCGACGTCGAGCAGCCGGCCGAGGGCGGCGGCCTTGTGGGAGCGATCGACGATGTAGGCGCGCTGGCGCACCAGCGGCTGCTCGCCGGGCTCGGTCTCCGGGCGGCCCATCTCGATGCGGACGGGGCCGCGCAGGTGGCGACGGGCGATGCCGTCGATGCGCGGGGGCACGGTCGCCGAGAACAGCACGGTCTGCCGTTCCTCGGGGGTCTCCTGGAGGATCGCCTCGATGTCCTCGGCGAACCCCATGTCGAGCATCTCGTCGGCCTCGTCGAGGACGACGGTCTTCAGCTCGTCGAGGCGGAGCGCACCACGGCCGATGAGGTCGAGGGCGCGGCCCGGGGTGGCCACGACGACGTCCACGCCGCGCTTGAGCGACTGGAGCTGGCGGCCGATCGGGGCGCCGCCGTACACCGGCAGGACGCGGGCGCCCATCTCGCGGCCGTAGCGGTGGAACGCCTCGGAGACCTGGATGGCCAGTTCGCGCGTGGGCACCAGGACCAGCGCGGCGGGCGCCTCGCCCACGCCGGGCGCGGTGACGCGCTGCAGGACGGGCAGCGCGAACGCCGCCGTCTTGCCGGTGCCGGTGGCGGCCTGACCGAGCAGGTCGTGGCCGTCCAGCAGCGGCGGGATGGCCTCGCGCTGGATCGGGGTGGGCTCCTCGTAGCCGAGGCCCGTCAACGCCTGCAGCAACTCCGGCCGCAGCTCAAGGTCGGCGAAGCCCGTGGCGTCGCCGGATTCGCCCATCGTCACGTGGTGACCTCATTCTCGAACGTCCGGACAGGGGCCGGGAAAAGCACGAGGCAGGCCCGCGTGCGGGCCTGCCTCGCGAAGTCGGTTCTCAGAGCGCGCGTACCTCGTCGGCCTGCAGACCCTTGGGACCCTGAACGGCGTCGTACTCGACGCGCTGCTCTTCGGCGAGAGTGCGGAAGCCGTCCATCCGGATCGCGGAATGGTGGACGAAGATGTCCGCGGAGCCGTCATCCGGCGAGATGAAGCCGAAGCCCTTGTCCGGATTGAACCACTTGACGGTTCCCTGAGCCATGTGTCTGTCTCCTTTGATGGATGAGTGATCGGCCGACGGTCGCACACCATCAAAGGAACACCTTCAAACGGCGAAACGCCCGCTGTCAAACTCTGCGGCACGGACACCCCCATGGAGGTGGAGGCCCGATGGCGTTCGCAAACTTCGACTACAACCACACGTTACAGCGTCCGACCGCCCGCACGTATTCCTGGTGGCCTCAAAGCCCCGCCGTAGCGGCGTAGGCGTTCAGTTCGGCCAGGAGAGCGTCGCGGATCGTGCGCGGTAGCCAGGCTACCTCGAAGGCGTTGTGCTCCAGCCGGACCAGTTCCGCGGCGGTCAGCCCGAGCGCCTCGTGCACGGCCTCCAGGTTCTCGCCGACGTACGCCTGGAAATAGGAGGGGTCGTCGGAGTTGATCGTGACGCGCAGCCCGAGGTCGAGCATCCGGCGGATGGCGTCGGTCTTGCGGTCGCCGGTCACGTACCCGTTGGAGATCGGGCACACGGTGAGACCGAGCCCGCGCCGCGCGATCTCGGCGACCAGCGCGGGGTCCTCCAGGGCGTTCACACCGTGGTCGATCCGGTCCACGCCGATCACCTCCAGGCATTGCCGGATGTGCTCCGTGGAGTTCTCCTGGTCGACGTCGCAGTGCATGGTGAGGAGGTATCCCTCGCGGCGGGCGCGGGCGAACACCTCGGCGAACTTCTCCGGCGGGTTGCCGCGCTCGTCGGAGTCCAGCCCGACGCCGACGATCCACTCCCGGTACGGCAGCGACTCCAGCAGCGTCGCCATCGCGTACTCGGCCTGGAAGTCGCGCAGAAAACACATGATGAGCTGGGCCCGCACGCCCCACGTCCGCTCGGCGTCGAGCAGCGCCCGACGCAGCCCCCGGATCACCACGTCGAACGGCACGCCCCGCGAGGTGTGCGCCTGCGGGTCGAAGAAGATCTCGGCGTACCGCACGTTCTGCGCCGACGCCCTGCGCAGGTACGCGGTCGCCAGGTCGTAGAAGTCGGGCTCCGTCAGCAGCACCCGCATGCCGTCGTAGTAGCCGACGAGGAACGACGCGAGGCTGTCGAACTCGTACGCGGCGCGGACCTCCTCGACCGTCGAGTGCGGCAGCGGCACGCCGTTGCGCTCGGCCAGGGCGAGTTTGAGCTCCGGCTCCAACGTGCCCTCGATGTGCAGGTGCAGCTCGCATTTCGGCAGCCCCGCGATGAACGACCTCACATGCGCCTCCGTCGTCTTCGTCGTCTCCTCACTCGTTCTTCCCTGGTACGCGCACATTGGTCATGGTGACGGCACGGTTCCGGCTCGTACGGTGAGCCCGACCGACACGTCTTGGAGGAGCCCGCATGCCCGGTCCGCTGAAGCCCGACGACCCGCAGACCCTCGGCGGCTATGAGCTGCTGGGCCGGCTGGGCGCGGGCGGGATGGGCGTGGTCTACCTCGGCCGCGACCGGGACGGGACGCAGGCGGCCGTCAAGGTCATCAACGGCGACCTGCTGCGCGGGGCCGACCAGGGGCATGTGGCCCGGTTCCGCCGCGAGATCGCCGCCCTGGGCCGGCTGGGCCGCCGCTGCACCGCCCTGCTGCTGGACGCCGACCCCGACGCCGACCCCCCCTACCTGGTCACCGAGTACGTCCACGGGCCCACGCTCGGCGCGGAGATCGACCGGCACGGGCCGCTGGCGGACGGGCCGCTGGAGTCGCTCGCGGTGGCCGTGCTCGCCGCGCTGGACCACATCCACCGGGCGGGGGTGACGCACCGCGACCTCAAGCCGGGCAACATCGTCCTGGGTCCCTACGGGCCGCGCGTCATCGACTTCGGCCTGGCCCTGCTGACGGAGATGAACACGCAGGTCACCGCCACCGGGATGGTCATCGGCACGCCGGCGTACATGGCCCCGGAGCAGATCACCGGCCGGCCGGTGGACGCGCCCGCCGACGTGTTCTCCTGGGCGGGCACGATCGTTTACGCGGCGTCCGGCCGGCCCCCGTTCGGCGGCGACCTGCGCGGCATGGGCGACCGCATCGCGCACGGCACCCCGCAGCTCGACGGGCTGGGCGGACGTCTCCTGGAGGTCGTCACCCGGGCTCTCGCCAAGGACCCCGCCGAACGCCCCACCGCCGCCGAGGCCCTGGACGCCCTGCGCGGTCTCAGCATGACCCGGACGGTGCTCGACAGCGCGGCGCTGTCCGACGTCGAGGCCCCCGCGACCATGGTCGAGGCGGATCCGCAGGAGCCTCAGGAGCCTCAGGAGCCGGACGCCTGGGCCGCCCTCGCCGCGCAGAGCCTCGCCGAGGGCCGCGTCCGGCTCGCCGTCGAGCAGGCCGAGCAGGGTCTGAGGATCAAGCCGTCGCACGCCCGTTGCCTGTTCCACCGGGGCGTCGCGCGGAGCCGGCTCGGTGAGAACGGCCTGGCGGACGTGCGGCTGGCCCACGAGAGCGACCCGTCCGACTCCGAGATCGCGTTGGGCTATGCGCGGGAGCTGGCCCGCAGCCCGCTGCGCTCGGACAACGACAAGGCGTGGGAGATGGCCCCCCGCGACCCGCAGGTCCGCGCCGCCCGCGCCCTGTCGCTGCTCGGCGACGGTGACGCCGCTCTGGACGAGGCGTACGGGCTGGCCCCCGAGGAGCCGGCGGTCCGCAAGGCGTACGCCCGCAGGCTCATGCGGGAGGGGCGCGACCTGGCCCTGGCCTACGAGCTGACACCCGACGACTCGGTCGTCCGTGTCGCGTACGCGCGCGAACTCGTGCGAGACGACGGCGACCTCGCCCTGGCGTACGAGCTGGCACCCGGCGAGCGCGCCGTCCGCGACGCGTACGCGAGCAGCCTGGCCTCGGACGACGCGACGGTGATCGAGGCGTTCGCCGTGGCCCCCGGCGCGAGCGAGATCCGCAGCCGGTACGAGTCGTACTCGCGGAAGGTCGCGGGTGTCGTCCTCGACGAACCGGACCGGCTGCGCGTCGTCGCCGAGTTCGCCCGGGTCTTCCCCGGGCGTTCGGCGGGCCGCGCGCCCCTGGACCCGACGGCGGCGGTGTCCGCGTTCGACGCCCTCGAAGCCGTCTGGCGCGAGCTGCCCGAACGGACCCGCGCCAGACTCAGGGACCGCGCCTTCCAGACCCTTCAGCGCAAGATCGTCGACAACGCCGACGCCGGATACCCGCCCGCCGACAGTCGCGCCGTCGTCGCGCTCATCGATCGGATGGAGGCCCTGAACATGGGCTTCGACGATCTGCGCAAGGAGGTCTACACGAGGCGCGAGGGCCCGCTGTTCCTCGTCCTGGGGATCTTGGGCGCGGTGGCCGGCGCCGCCGCCTATCCGTTGCTGGCGTTCTTCAGCGATCTCGGGTTCGTCAAGGGTCTGGTCGTGATCCCGGCGGCGCTCGTCGTCATCGTCGTCTGTCTGCTGGCGAACGGTGTCCGCGCGTCCCTCCGCCGGACCGTTCGCCGCCGCCGCACCGAGCAGGCGGCGGCGGTGAACGAGGGGCCGCGCTAGTCGGCGGCGATGCCGGCGGCGGGCCCGCCGACCTTCGTCCAGGTCATCCCGGCCCCCGACCACAGGTAGACGCCGCTCCGGTCCGGGCTGAGGCCGTACAGGTCGTCGCCGGACACCGTGAACCGGGCACCGGGACCGCCGACCTCGGACCAGTGGTCGGGCGTGCCGTTGAACTTGTAGAGGTCGCCGCTGCTCGGGTTCGTGGCGAACAGGCCGACGCCGCCGCCGTACAGGGTCCCGGCGGGGCCGCCGATCCTGGTCCAGGCGGTCCCGGACCCGGTCCACCGGAAGACGGCGCTCTTGTCCGGGCTCAGGCCGTACAGGTGGTCGCCGGTGACCGCGAAACCGGCTCCGGGGCCGCCGACCTTGGTCCAATTATCGGGCGTGCCGTTGTATTTGGAGATGTCGCCGGTGCTCGGGTTGGTGGCGAACAGGCCCGCCCCGCCTGCGTAGAGGGTCGCCGCGGGGCCTCCGATCCTGGTCCAGGCGGTCCCCGACCCGGTCCACTGGTAGACGGCGCTCTTGTCCGGGCCGAGCCCGTAGAGCCGTCCGCCGGCGTAGACGAACTGCGCTCCGGGACCGCCGACCTTGGTCCAGTCGTCGGGCGTGCCGTTGTACTTGTAGAGGTCGCCGCTGCTCGGGTTGGTCGCGAACAGGGCTCCGTCGCCTCCGATCAGCGCGCCGGCCGGGCCGCCGACCCTGATCCATGACGACCCGCCGGTCCGCTGGTAGACGCCGCTCTTGTCCGGGCTCAGCGCGTACAGGCGGTGCGGGGTGTACGGCCGGGCGTGCCAGTACAGCGGGGCGAGATCGACTCCGCCGACGCCCCAGCCCGCGCCGCTCAGCCAGAGGCGTCCGTCGTGGTCCTGCGGGACCTCGGCGGCGTGCGACGGCAGGCTGCCGACCTGGTCGGCGACCTGGAAGCGGAACGGGTCGGAGCCCGCGAACACGTCGGTGCCGACATAGTTCTCGACGGAGGAGCCCCCCAGGAACAGATGCCAGGTGCCGTCGCGCTGCAGGACGTAGGGGGATTCGGTCCAGTCGCCGACGGGCGCGGTGTACGCGATCTGTCGGGCGGACCAGGTGATGAGGTCGGAGCTGGTCCGGTAACCCACCACGCTGCGGCCGCCGGCAGCGGTCGCCGTGGCGGTGTAGTACATGACCCATTGCGAGCCCACGCGGGTGACCATCGGGTCGCGGGCCTCGTACCCGTCGCGGAACAGCGGCCCGGCCGGCCGGCGCTTCCAGTGGAACAGGTCCGTCGAGGTCGCCACGTTGATCTGGCTCCTGGACGGATCTCCGAGCGTCTGGCCGCCGGCGTAGAACATGTAATAGGTGGAGCCGTCACGGACGACGTGCGGAGCCCAGAGGTGGGACTCCCCATAGGCGGGGTCGACCGTCAGCGCCGGGGGCTGTTTCGTCCACGGCCCGCGCAGGCTGGGCGCGGTCGCGTGCGCGAACTCGTCCTCGTCCTCGGGGTCGGCCGGTTCGGGGTGGGTGATGCCGAACAGGTGCCAGGTGCCCGCGCCGTCGCGGACGAAGGTGTGGTCGTTGATGTACCAGGGCCGGGACTCACCGACGCTCGGGTCATAGATCCGTACGAAGTCTCCGCTGGTCACGGACTCGGCGGGGGCGGCGAGCGCGGGGACCGCCGTGACGAAGGGCGCGGTCAGGACGGCCATGGCGGCAAAGGCCCGAAGGCCCGGGGCGAACGGCATGCGGACTCCTGTGCTGAACGGCCGACGGGGCCGGCTGGCACGCGCCGACCGGCCCCGTCGTGGTCTCGACGGACGCTTCAGTTGCCGACGGAGATCGAGGCGGCCGGGCCGCCGACCTGCACCCAGTTGGTCCCGCTGCCGGTCCACTTGTAGACGGCGCCGCCGTTCGGGGACAGGCCGAAGACCGTCCCGTTGCTGACGGCGAACTGGCGGCCGGCCCCGCCGACCTTGGACCAGCTCTCCGGTGTGCCGTTGTACTTGTGGAGGTCGCCGGTGCTCGGGTTGGTGGCGAACATCCCGGCCCAACCCGCGTAGAGGGCGCCGGCGGCTCCGCCGACCTTGGTCCACGCGGTCCCCGACCCGTTCCACTGGTAGACGGCGTTCTTGTCGGGGCTCAGCCCGTAGAGCCTGCCGCCCCCGACGGCGAACTGCGCGCCCGGGCCGCCGACCTTGCTCCAGTTCTCGGGGGAGCCGTTGTACTTGTAGAGGTCGCCGCTGCTCGGGTCGGTGGCGAAGAGGCCGCCGTCGCCACCGATCAGACTGCCGGCCGCGCCGCCGACCTTGATCCACGACGTTCCGCCGGTCCACTGGTACACGGCGCCGCGGTCGGGCGAGAGCCCGAACAGTTGGTCGCCGGCGACGACGAACGTGTGCCCCGGCCCGCCGACCTTGCTCCAACTGTCGGGTGTGCCGTTGTAGCGGTAGAGGTCGCCCGTCGTCGGGTTGGTGGCGAACAGGCCGGCGCCTCCGGTGTAGATGTCCCGCGCCGCTCCCCCGACCTTGGTCCAGGTGTTGCCGTACCCGGCGTACTGGAACACGCCCGAACGGTCGGGCGACTGCGCGAAGAGATGCGTGCCGCCCCGGGCCGGGACGACGTTGTTGTAGCGCGCCGGCGCGTACGGGCCGGACCCCGCGTCGTACGGGTACGGGAACGAGCGATGCGCGACGTTGTGGCTGCTGCTCAGCTCGTAGCCGACGTACGACGACTGGTTGGCGCTGTTCCAGTGATCGAAGACGACCACGTGGCCGAAGTCGCCGGCGTCGTCGTCGAGCAGGATGTCGCCCGCCTGCAGCTCCCCCTTGGAGATCCAGTGGGCGTACCCCTCGGGGACGAACCTGGGAGTGGTCAGGGACACCCCCAGGTTCCACGCCATGGAGACGAACCCGGAACAGTCGGTCCGGTAGCCGGCGTACGACGCGTCCTGGTTGTAGACGATGCCCTTGCCGACCCAGGACTGCGCCCGCGACAGGATGTGGTCGCGCGTCATGACCGGCATGGCCTCTGGAAGCGCCGTCGCCGACAGCCTGTTCCCCTTCGTGTCGACGATGGGGCCCTGACCGCCGAACCGTCCCTTCGGGGGCGTGGGGTCCGCCGACGCCGTCGCGGACACCGCCGCGATCGGCGTGAGGAGGAGCGACGTCGCCGCGATGAAGCCGATCCGTCGACGTGCCCGTGTGATCCTTCGCATTTCTCTCCCTGTGTGAGGATGGCGCGCCGAGGCGGTCAACGGTGCGGTCGAGGGCCGTTCATTCGACGTTCGTCATCAGCCGAGATGGAACCCGGCGCCGACGCCGCCCTGTGCGTTCATGTCGGCGAGAATGCTGGTGATCGGGGTGAAGTGCTGGGCCCCGAAGGCACTGCCGACCAGCGCGTTGCCGTTGATGACCGGAGCGCCGGAGTCGCCGCCCAGCGTCCAGATCAGGGTCCGGTACCACAGGCCGTTACGGCCGAGCGTCGCCCCGCAGGTGACGCCGGTGCGGTGGCCCTGCTTGCACATGCGGGTGCCCCAGGCGGGGACCTCGCCGATGGAGGTGACGGTCGTGGTCCCGGACGGGCTGGTGACCGTCGGGGTGGGCGCGACCTTCGCCGGGTCGAGCTTGATGACCGCGTAGTCGAGGCCGGGCGTTCCGCCGGTGAGCAGGTTGTTCGGCGTGCTCACGTAGGTCACCTCGCCGATCGGCCCGATCTGCAGCGTCTCCGGGGAGACCGTGAACGGGGCGGGTGAGGCCGCGCTGCCGGGCGGGGTGGTGTCCACGTAGACCTTGTCGCCCACGAGCTTGTTGCCGGCGTCGTCGATGAAGCAGTGCGCGTTGGACAGGCCCACGAGGTTCCCCGCGCCGTCGTGGCCGATGGCGGTGAGCGTGCAGACGTAGAACGCGGTCACCTGCCCGTCCGGGTTCAGGCCGACCCGTTGGATGATCCCCGTGCCGGGGCCGACCGAGACCTTCGTCTCCGCCTGCGCGACCCCTGCCGGCACGGCGAACCCGGCCACCAGAACCGCGCCGGCGGCGCAGAGCTTGCGAAGGAAGTGGGACATCGAGGATTCCTCTCGGAGTGGATCCGTCTCGAACGGAGTCAAACAGACAGCGCTGTTCTTTAGAAGCGTGAGACAGATCACTCGCACCGAGGTTTGACGTCCACGCGCTGATGACACGCATGGATCCTCGTTACGGCCGACCTCAAACGAGGCATGGGGAAAGCGCGCTACGGACGGGTCGTCCGGTCGTAGTGGGCCTTGGCCTTGGCGCGGTTGCCGCAGCCGGCCATCGAGCACCAGCGGCGGCGGCCGTTGCGGGAGGTGTCGAGGAACCACAGGACGCATCCCGTGCCGTCGCAGTGGCGCAGCCGGCCGGGGGGCGCCGTGGCGAGCAGGTCGAGGTAGGCGCGGGTCGCCAGCCAGGCCGGGCGCCACGCCTCGTCGTCCGGGTCGAGGTGTTCGACCGGGCGGCCGTCGTGCAGGGAGAGCCGGAGGACGCCGTGCGCGAGGACGGCGTTGACCTCGTCGTTCTCGCCCTGCTCCAGGGATCGACGGAGGGCCGCGCGGGCCGTCTTGAGGGGCTCGCGGCAGCGCTCGGGGTCCTCGGGGGTCAGGTCGTGTTCGCCGAGCCACTCGGCGAGGTGCGCGGGGTCGTCGAGCGCGTCGTGCCAGATCCCGTCGGCCGGCCATCGCGTGTTGACGAGGTCCAGGGCGAGGGGCTCGCCGGTCAGGGGTCGCTGCGACATGACGTTCAGTCTAACCGGTGTATGCGGGTTGACAAGTTAGATCATCTCTGCCATAACTCTAACCGATGTCTTGGAGTTGACCGGTTAGGAGTGTCGGATGCGACGAGATCGGGTGGCGGGGGCGGCGCTGGCGGCGCAGTCGGTGTCCTTCGGCCTGAACTTCACGGCGGGGGTCTTCTTCACACCCGTCTCCGCCGCGTACGGCCTGACCGCCACGACCCTGGCGATCGCCGCCGGGCTGGCGACGGCGGTGACCGGTCCCGCGCAGCCGGTGGTCGGCGTGCTGCTCGACCGGTTGGGGGCGCGGTTCGTGCTGCTAACAGGGCTGACGCTGATCTCCGGCAGCTATCTGGCGCTGGCGGCCGTTCGGGAGACCTGGCAGTTCGTCGCGGCGTACGTGCTGCTCGGCGGGCTGGGCTTCGCGGCGTCGTCCAGCCTCGCCGTCACCACGCTGATCGGCCGCGCGTACGGCGACCGGGCCGGGCCCGCCCTGACCCGGGCGTCGGTGGGCATCAACCTCGGCCAACTCCTGGCGCCCTGGGCCGCGACGGCCCTGTTCGAGCCGGTGGGCGTCCGGGGGGCGTACCTGGCGCTGGGGCTCACCGGGCTGGTCGTCACCATCGTGCTCGCGGGGGTGCTCCCCCCGGATCGAGGGCCGGTCCGGGCACCGTCCGGGACGGTCGCGCTGCGGGGCAAGGGACGGGTGCTGGCATCCTTCGGGCTGCACTCCGCAACGCTGTACGTGCTGATCCTGCTGCTGCCGAAGTACGCCACCGAGCTGGGCTGGTCGGCGGTCCGGGCGGGGCGGCTGGTCGCCGTCAGCGCGGTCGCCGCCGGGATCACCGCGCTGGTCATCGCCCGGCTGCTGGGCCGGTACCCGCCCGAGACGCTGCTCCGCGCGCTGCACCTCGTCCGGGCCGTGTCGCTGCTGCTCGCGGCCACCGCCACCGACCCCCGCGCCCTCCTCGCCGTCGCGGTGATCTTCGGAACGGCCTCGTTCACGGTGATCCCGCTGACGATGGCGCTGCTCACCCGGGACCTCGACCGGACGCGGCTCGGCCGCGCCCTCGCCCCCGCCTGGCTGATCCACCAGGTCTCGGCCGGGTTCGCGCTGGCCGTGGCCGCCGCCGTCCACGCCCAAACCGGCAGCTACCGGGGCTACTTCGCCTTCGGCGTCCTGCTGAGCCTCACCGCCGCCGCCCTCGTCGGGCGTCCGGCGCCCATCCCCACCCTCAGGAAGGAATCCGCACGATGAACACCCGTCACCACACCGTCGAGATCCAGGGCCTTGAAGTCTTCTACCGCGAGGCGGGCGACCCGGCGAACCCCACCCTCGTCCTGCTGCACGGCTTCCCGACCAGCTCGGCGATGTTCCGCGAGCTGCTGCGGGAGCTGGCCGACGAGTACCACCTGATCGCCCCCGACCACATCGGCTTCGGACAGTCGGCGATGCCTTCGGTGGACGAGTTCGCGTACGGCTTCGAGCGGCTCACCGAGATCACCTTGGGGCTGCTGGACACGCTCGGGCTGGACCGCTTCGCCCTCTACGTCCAGGACTACGGCGCGCCGATCGGGCTCCGGATCGCGTCCCGCCACCCCGAACG
Organism: Thermomonospora umbrina; assembly: GCF_003386555.1. Lineage (GTDB taxonomy): Bacteria > Actinomycetota > Actinomycetes > Streptosporangiales > Streptosporangiaceae > Thermomonospora > Thermomonospora umbrina. Next base: position 2,431,901 of record NZ_QTTT01000001.1, read on the forward strand.
GGTGACCGCGATCATCAGCCAGAGCGGCAACGCCTACATGGAGGGCTTCACACCCTTCTGGAACGACCTGTTCGCCCACGCCAAGGACCGGACCGCCCACGAGCCCGCCGTCCGCGCCCTGCTGGAGGCCGACGCCACCCGATGGCAGTACACCCACGGCGTGCCCGCCGAGCGCCTGGACCGGCTGTCCCCCGACACCTGGACCCTCGACCAGGCGTACCTCGACCGACCGGGCAACAAGGAGATCCAACTCCAGCTCTTCTGGGACTACCAGTTCAACCTCGACGGCTACCCGGCCTTCCAGGAGTACTTCCGCACCCATCGCCCGCCGGCGCTGATCGCCTGGGGCCGGAACGACGAGATCTTCGGCCCCGACGGCGCCCGCGCCTTCGCCCGCGACCTCCCGGACGCCGAGATCCACCTCCTCGACGCCGGCCACTTCGCCCTCGAGACCCACGGCCCCGAGATCGCCACCCTCATCCGCGACTTCCTCCGCCGCGCCCTGTCATAGTCCCCCACCTCCGCAGGGCCGCCACCGTCTCGGGTGACGGCCCTGCGGTCTACCCACCCACGGGCCCGGGGGCCTTGCACGAACGGCGCATCGCATCCGCCGTCAGATCCTTCGGACGGCCTTCAGGAGCGGCGAGCCGTCGAGGCGGGCCGGAACGCGTCGGTCGTCCGGCTCTGGACAGGCGCCCGCGGAACGCGCTAGCGTCTCCGATGAGTCAGTCGACTAACTAACAAGGAGCCTCAGTGATCGCAGTGACGGGAGCCACCGGCAACGTGGGCCGTGAGCTGGTCCGGATCCTCACCGAGGAGGGTGCGGCGGTGACGGCGCTCTCCCGCAACCCTCCCGACGATCGGCACCACCTGCGGGCCGATCTCACCGAGCCGGCGAGCCTGCGGCCCGTGCTGATCGGGGCGGAGGCGCTCTTCCTGCTGTTGACCGGCGCGTTCGCCGCCGCCGGTGGGAGCCCTGCCGAGATCCTCAAGTACGCGGCCGACGCCGGAGTGCGGCGGGTGGTCCTGCTGTCGTCCCAGGGCGTCGGAACGCGTCCCGAGAGCGAGTCGCACGGCCGGATCGGCCGGACCTGGGAGGACGAGGTGCGACGGTCGGGACTGGAGTGGACGATCCTGCGTCCGGGCGGCTTCCATTCCAACGCCTTCGGCTGGGCGGAGTCGATCCGCGCCCACCGGACGGTCGCCGCGCCGTTCGCCGAGGTCGGGCTGCCGACCGTCGACCCGGCCGACATCGCCGCCGTCGCGGCGGCGGCGCTGCGCGCACCCGGGCACGCGGGCCGGATCCACGTCCTCACCGGCCCCGAGGCGATCACCCCGCGCGAACAGGCCGCGGCGATCGGGGCCGCGTTGGGCGAGCCGATCCACTTCGCCGAACTGTCCAGGGCGGAGGCGTTCGAGCAGATGACGACCTTCATGCCGGCACCGATCGCCGAGACCACACTCGACATCCTGGGCGCGCCGACACCGGAAGAGGCGCGGATCACCCCCGACGTGCAACGCGTGCTCGGCCGCGCACCGCGCCCGTTCGCCGCCTGGGCCGAACGCAACGCCGACGCCTTCCGCTGACCCCACCGAGGAGGCCGCACGCCCGCGGTGGAGGCGAAACCGCGTCCGGCTCAGCGGGTGCCGGCGCGGTGGTCTCGGGGGGTGGTGCCGTAGGCGGATTTGAAGGTGCGGCTGAAGTGGGCGGAGTCGCGGAAGCCGGCCTCGTGGGCGATCTCGGTGATCGAGATGGTGGCGTGGGCGGGGTCCTCCAGGCGGTGGCGGCAGTGCTCGAGCCGTTGGCGGCGGATCCAGGCGGAGCAGGTCTGGCCCTGGTCGGCGAAGAGTTTCTGCAAGTGACGCAGGGAGATGTGCACGGCCTCGGCGACGTCGGCCGGGGAGAGGTCCGGGTCGGCGAGGTGGCGGCGGATGTGGGCCTTGGCGCTCAGGACGAGGCAGCGTTCGGACGCGCCGTCGCGGGTGGTGGGCGTGTCGAGGAGCTCGGCCAGGTAGATCGACAGCATGTCGAGCGCGTTGCGGGCCGCGTACTCCGCCGAGGCCGGGGGCAGGTCGGCGGCGTGGTCGCCGAGGCCGCGCAACAGGGGGACGAGGAGGGGGCCGACGCCGTGGGTCGCCGGGAGGGCGCGGCCCACCAGGGACGCGGCGGCCCGGCCGGGGTCCAGCCCCAAGGCGTCGTGGGGGAAGGTCACCAGGAGGCGGCTGGTGCGTCCGGGGTTGATGGTGTCGGCGAAGGGCCGGGTGGTGTCCAGCAGGGTGAGGTCGCCGGTGTGGACCAGGTCCTCGTGGTCCATCTGGTTGATGACCGCGTCGCCCTCCATCTGCAGATAGAGGTTGTAGATCCCGGGGTCGCCGCGGCTGATCGCCGACGCGGTGCGGAAGCCCACGTGGGAGGCGGCGAGGTCGCCGTCCAGCCGGGTCACTCCCACCGGGCCGCAGGCGGCGGAACGCCACTCCACGGCGAACTCGTCCGGGCGCGCGGCCTCCAGGCGCACCGGGACGACGCTGTGCCACATCGCGTCCCGGAACGTCTCGAACCCGTCGGGGCCTTGTACGGTCCCCGCGACGGGGAACGGCTCCGGCACCGTGCTCACCCCCCGGTCACAGCAGGTTGCCGTCGGGCGCTCCTTCCAGTGTCGCACCGGTCGGGACGGCCGGAGACCGGGCGCTCAGAAGCAGGGTCGGCGGCCCAGGGTGCAGTGGCGGGGCGGGCCCGCGCCGCCCATGGCCTGGAAGGACACCGTCACCGTGGCGCCGGGCGCGATGATCCCGAGGTCGGCGTACACCCTGCCACCCCGACGACCGGCCGCCGCGCCCCAAGCCGAGGTGATGTCGACGTGGGGGTGATAGCCGAAGGTCAGCCGTCCGGCCTCCTGCGGCACGCCCGTGGGGTTGGTGACGCTGATGGAGCCGGTGAACGTGAAGCCCCAGACGTCCTGAGTGGCGTACCGGGTGACGAGCGCCCGGGGCGCGTCGCGCTCACGGTCATCGCCGTCCGGCCCGTCTCGTCCATCGCGCCCGTCCCGTCCGTCCGGCCCGGCGGGCCCGGGACGCGGGCCGGCCGATGGCACCCCGGGCTCTCGGGTGGCCGACGGGCTCGCGCTCGCCGACGGACCGGCCGGGGGTGTCGGGTCGGTCGGCGCGGCGGAGTCACCGGTGATCGGGGACGCGGGCCGGCTCGCCGGATACTGCGGCGCGGTCTCCGGAGGCGTGCACGACGACGCGTCGGTCCGGCAGGACGACAGCACGGGCCCGTCGCCGGGGCCGAAAAGGGCCCGCAGGGTCAGCGGGGTGGCCATCAGCACCAGCACGAAGACCGCCGCGGTCAGCGCCCGGAGGCGCGTCGCCGACGGCGACCGCCGGGTCCGCGCGGGCGACCGGTGCCGGCCCGTCCTGGGGGTGGTCCGCCGGGCCTCCACGTCGACGCGCCGGACCCCGTTCGACGGCCGGTCCTCGGGCGTCGGGAAGGGACCGGTGGGACGCCCGTTCACGGCGCCTGCCTGCGGTCGGCGAACTGCCACATGGGCGGCAATTCAACCATGTCGCCCATGAAACATCGCCCTATTCCGTGATGACTGATTCATCCTTTGGCCAGATGTGGCCGGCACCGTGGATCGGCAGGCGTTCATGCGGGGTCGACGCCGCGGCGGGAGCGGTGGGCCGCCAGCGCGGCGTGGAGCGTGGGCAGGTCGGCCCCGCGCGTGGGGTCGAGGCCGATCAGATCGGCGATCTTGTTAAGACGGTAGTCGACGGTGTTGCGGTGGACGTGCAGTCGGGCGGCGGTCGCCCGCCGGTCCAGGCCGCAGGCCACGAAGGCGCGCAGGGTGTCGAAGAGGTCGGGCCTGGAGTCCAGCGGTGCCAACAGGCCGGCGAGCCGGTCGCGGGCCGGTCCCGGCCGGGTGAGCTGGTACTCCAGCACCACGTCGGCGAGCCGGTAGACGCCCGGGCCGCGGCCCGAGGACTGGGCGACCTCGCGGACCTCGGTGGCCAGTCGGGCGGCCGCGGCGACGTCGTCGGCCGGGGCCGCGACCGCTCCCGCGACGATGGCCGCGCCGGAGATGGCGGTCAGATGTTCCACGACGGTGGAGAGCCGGTCGAGCTCCCTGCCGTGCGGGGCGTCGGCGTGCGCGTCGTCGGCGGGGCCGTCGAGGGGGATCAGGGCCAGCCCGCCGTCGGCCGTGAGCATCGACAGGACGGTGCCCGGCACCTGACGCTCCAGCTCGGCGCGCAGCCGCCGCAGCTTGCGGCGTGACGCGACCAGCGGGTCGACCCCGGGGGCGAGCTCGTCGGGGTGGGCGCCGACGGCGAGGCTGGTCACCAGGTAGCGGGCGGGCAGGACGATCCCGGCGCGCTGGGCCGCGTCGTGCGCGGGGACGCCGTCGAGCAGGGCGGCCAGCAGCGCCTGCCGGGCATAGTGCTCCTCCCCGAACGCGGCCTGGCGCTCCTGGAGATACCCCGCCGAGACCGCCGCCGTCACCCGCCGCAGGTACATCAGGAGCATGCGCTGCACGGTCAGGACGGCCGGGAGGTCATCGGGCCGGGCGTGGCGATTGACCCGGTCCAGGCATTTTTGTGTGCCGAGGTGATAAGCGCTCAACACCACGTCCAAGGGAATTCCCTCTTCCGCCCGCCGGGCGGCCGACTCGCGCATCGTCTCCAGTTCCGCCACGGTGGGCGGCTCGCCGGAACGCAGCATCCGCGCGAAGGTCCGCAGGGCCTGCTCGACGACCCGGGAGATGTCCCCGCGCAGTTGTTCGGCCGGCAGGGAGGCGTAGACCGGCAGCTCCGCGACCAGCGTGGCCAGCACGGACGTGGTGAGGTGCGAGGTGTCCCGGGAGAGCAGCCGGTCCACCGGGACCCCGCCGAACGCCGTCGGCGTGTCGTTGTGCTCGGTCATAATCCTCCTCCCCGTTCTCTGGATCGTGGCCGGGGTCGATTCCACGGCGGTCATTCCATAATCAATTCCGACCGACCGGGAGTCCCGTCCGGAACGGCGCCGGCCATCACCCCATCCTCCCGGTGGCCGGATGTCAATGGAGCGACCGCTCATGCCGACGGCGACGCCGGCTCGACGCCTCCGCCCACCCCCACTTCTGGAGATCCGATGCGCATGCCGCCCGGCGCGCGACCGTCGTCCCTGGTGACGGCCGTCCTCGCCGCCCTCCTGCTCCTCCTGGTCCCCACCGTCCCCGGCGTCGCCGCCGCCGGGACCGGCTTCCCGCCCGTCGACGGGGCGTGGGACAAGCCCGGCCCCTTCGCCACCGCGAAGGTCTACGAGGGCTCCACCACGCTCTTCTATCCCGCCGACCTCGCGTCGAGCCCCCTTGAGCACCCGGTCGTGGTGTGGGGGAACGGCTCGAATGCGTACCCGTTCATCTATGAGGGCCTGCTGCGGCACTGGGCCAGTCATGGGCTCATCGTGGCGGCGGCCCAGACCCCCTCCGCCAACAGCGGCGAGGAGATGCTGGCGGGCATCGACGCGCTGGCCCGGCTGAACGGTCAGAGCGGAAGCCCGTTCCACGGAAAGGTCGACCTGGAGCGCATCGGGTCCGCGGGTCACTCGCAGGGCGGGGCCGGGGCCATCAACGCGGCGAAGGACCCGCGGATCGACACCGCCGTCCCGATCCAGCCCGGCCCGCTGGCCGCCCCGTCCGGGCTGCACGGCCCGGTGCTCTACCTGGCCGGCCAGACCGACAAGATCGTGTTCCCGTTCCTGGTGCAGTCGTTCTACAACCGGAGCGGCCACGTTCCCGCGCTCTACGCCGAGCTGGCGGGTGCGGGCCACTTCGTCCCGATCGGCGACGGCGGCGGGTTCCGCGGCCTGACGACCGCCTGGTTCCGCTTCCAGCTCCTGGGCGACGAGCAGGCGCGGGGCGTGTTCTTCGGCTCCGGCTGCGGCCTCTGCGCCGACCCGGCCTGGGTCAACGTCAAGCGGAACGCCAAGGCCCTCGCGGTCTCCGGCCCCTAGCCCCAGCCCCGAGGAGGCGCGTGCTCCCCGAGGCGCGGGTCCCGACTGCGGTACACGATGTAGGGCCTGGTGAGATACCCGACCGGTGCGGTGAGCATGTGGACCAGCCTGGTGAACGGCCATATGCAGAACAGCAGGAGCGCGCTCAGGGCGTGCGCCTTGAAGAGGATCGGCACCCCCGTCATCAGGTCCGGGTCGGGGCGCAGGGCGAAGATCGAGCGGAACCACGGAGAGACCGTCGTGCGATAGTCGTAGCCGTCGCCGCCGACGTTGGCGGCGACGGTCGCGGCCAGCCCCAGCACGATGACCAGGGTGAGCACCGCGTACATCAGCTTGTCGTTGCGCGTGGTGGCGGAGAACACCGGGCCCACGGTGCGACGCCGGTAGATCAGGATGGCCAGCCCGGCGATCGTGCAGAACCCGGCGACGGCGCCGAGGACCACGGCGGTCACGTGGTACGCGTGCTCCGTGATACCCACCGCCTCCGTCCAGGTGTCCGGGATGAGCAGGCCGCCCACGTGCCCGAGCAGCACCACCAGGATCCCGAAATGGAACAGCGGGCTGCCCACCCGCAACAGGCGCGCCTCGTAGAGCTGCGAGGACCGGGTGGTCCAGCCGAACCGGTCGTAGCGGTACCGCCAGTAGTGGCCCCCGACGAACATGGCGAGCGCGACGTAGGGCAGCCCCGCCCAGAGCAGGACGTCCGTGCCGCTCACGGCTGCGCCTCCCGGAGACGCGGGTCCGGGAGGAACGCACCGTAGGGCGCGAGCCCGACCTCCTCGCCCGGCGGGCCTGCGGCGGCCAGGCGGAGAACGGCGTCGCGGCCCTCACCGTCCAGCGCGGGCAGGGTCGCCGAGACCGCGTCGAGCACGGCCGCCCACGCGGACCCGTCCTCGGTCAGGGCGAGCCGCAGCACCTCCAGGCCGGCGCGGTGTTCGACCAGCAGACGACGGCCCGCCCGGGGATCGACGGTGGCGGCGAACTCCAGCACCACCGCCAGGTGATCCGGCAGTTCCCCGTCGTCCAACACGACCCCGGCGGCCCGATAGGCGTGCTTGAAGCGCAGCAGGGCCATCCCCCGCTTCCTGGTGTCGCCGTACGCGTAGTAGGTCAGGTACGGGCAGCAGCGCCTGCGGTGATCGAAGGTCGCCACGTAGTCGGCCGCCAGGTCGGTCAGCGGCGTGACGTCCAGATGGGCGAGGAACCGTCCGAGCGACTCCCCAGAGGAGGAGGGCAGCGCGCCGACGACCCGGCGGAGCAGCGGCAGGCGGCCGGCCCACCTCGCGTCGGGGTAGTCGAGCAGCAACGAGGCCGCCTGCCAGACGGCCGTCTCATGCCCGGGCCTCATCGTGGCGGCCTCTCCTTCCCGGAACGCGGTGGGAAGAGTCCGCTCGGAGCACCCTTGCCGTCCCAGTTCAGCAGGTTGACCCGGGTGCCCCCCTCGGCCGGGTGGTCGGCGGTCTGTCGCCGCCGCAGCACGTGGAAGTTCTCCGCCGCGATCGGCGGGGCTCCCCCGGAGGACTCCCCGAACGGCCCGGAGCCCCCCATGCCGGGGCCTCCCTCGTAGTCCAGGCTGCATTCGGTGGCGAGCTCCTCCAGCCGGTGCGCGTCCTCCGCGTGCGCCGAGGGGATCACGTACCGTTCCTCGTACTTGGCGAGGGCCAGCAGCCGGTACATGTCGTACATGGACTCGCCCGTCATGCCCACGCTGGACGGGATCGCTTCGTCCGGCTCGCGGCCGACGTTGAGGTCGCGCATGTAGGACCGCATCGCGGCCAGGCGGCGCAGCACCCGGTCGACGGGGGCCGGGTCGCCGGCGGTGAACAACTCGGCGAGGTAGCCGATCGGGATGCGCAGCGCGTCGACGGCGGCGAACAGGTTGCCGTGGTCCTCGGCGTCGTGCCCGGTGTCGCGCACCGCGTCCACGACCGGCGACAGCGGCGGGATGTACCAGACCATCGGCATCGTGCGGTACTCCGGATGCAGCGGCAACGCCACCTCGTACCGGTTGATCAGGGCGTACACCGGGGAGCGCTGCGCCGCCTCGACCCAGTCGCGGGGGATCCCGGCCCGTTCGGCGGCGGCGGCCACCGACGGGTCGTTCGGATCGAGGAACACCCGCCGCTGCGCCTCGTACAGGTCGGTGTCGTTCGGCGTGGCGGCGGCCTCCAGCACCTTGTCGGCGTCGTACAGCACCAGCCCGATGTAGCGGAGCCGCCCCACGCAGGTCTCCGAGCACACGGTGGGGATGCCGACCTCGACGCGCGGGAAGCAGAACGTGCACTTCTCCGCCTTGCCGGTGCGGTGGTTGAAGTAGACCTTCTTGTACGGGCAGCCGGTCACGCACATGCGCCAGCCCCGGCAGCGGTCCTGGTCGACCAGCACGATGCCGTCCTCGCTCCGCTTGTAGATCGCACCCGACGGGCAGGAGGCGGCGCACGACGGGTTGAGGCAGTGCTCGCAGATGCGCGGGAGGTAGAACATGAAGGTCTTCTGGAACTCCAGCGACACCTTCTCGGAGACCCTCCCGAGCACCACGTCACGATCGCCGAGGCCGGGCGAGCCGCCGAGGTCGTCGTCCCAGTTGGCCGACCAGGACACCTTCATCTCGCGCCCGGACAGCAGCGAGTGGGGCCGGGCCACCGGGGAGTGCTCCTGGAGCGGGGCGTCGGTGAGGGTCTCGTAGTCGTAGGTCCACGGCTCGTAGTAGTCGCCGATGCCGGGCAGCTTCGGATTGGCGAAGATGGTCAGGAGCTTGCGCAGCCGGCCGCCGCCCTTGAGGGTGAGCCGCCCGCGCCGGTTGAGCGTCCAGCCGCCGCGCCAGCGGTCCTGGTCCTCGTAGCGGCGCGGGTAGCCCTCCCCGGGGCGCGTCTCGACGTTGTTGAACCACACGTACTCGACGCCGGCGCGGTTGGTCCACGCCTGCTTACAGGTGACCGAGCAGGTGTGGCAGCCGATGCACTTGTCGAGGTTCATCACCATCGCCATCTGCGCCATGACCCGCATCAGTAGGTCACCTGCTGGGAGCGGCGGCGGATGACGGTGACCTCGTCGCGCTGGTTGCCGGTGGGCCCCAGGTAGTTGAAGGCGAACGAGAGCTGGGCGTAGCCGCCGATGAGGTGGCTGGGCTTGATGAGCAGCCGGGTCAGCGAGTTGTGCACGCCGCCGCGCCGCCCGCCGGTCCGGGTCTCGCTGAGCGGGACGTCGATGAGCCGGTCCTGGGCGTGGTGCATGAAGACGGTGCCCTCGGGGATCCGGTGGGACACGACGGCGCGGGCGACGACGACGCCGTTGCGGTTGACGGCCTCGATCCAGTCGTTGTCGGCGACGTCGATCCGGGCGGCGTCGGCGTCGCTGATCCAGATCGTGGGGCCGCCGCGCGACAGCGACAGCATCAGCAGGTTGTCCTGGTACTCGGAGTGGATCGACCATTTGCTGTGCGGCGTCAGGTAGCGGACCGCGACCCCCAGGTCGCCGTGCTCGCCGAGGCGGGGCTCGCCGAAGAGGGCGTGCATGTCCAGCGGGGGCCGGAACGTCGGGAGCTGCTCCCCCAGCTCGGCCATCCAGTCGTGGTCGAGGAAGAAGTGCTGCCGTCCGGTGAGGGTGTGCCAGGGCTTGAGCCGCTCGACGTTGACGGTGAACGGCGAGTAACGGCGGCCCCCGGTCTCCATGCCCGACCATTCGGGCGAGGTGATGACGGGGACGGGCCCGGCCTGGGTGTCGGTGAAGGTGATCTGCTCGTCCTCGCGTCCGGCGGCCAGGTCCGCGAGGGGGATGCCGGTCCGCTTCTCCAGCGTGCGGAACCCCTGAACGGCCAGGCTCCCGTTGGTGGTCCCGGACAGCGCCAGGATGGCCTCGCAGGCGTGGACGTCCCGGACCAGCGAGGGGCGGCCGTCGATGGTGCCGTTCTTGCGCTTCAGGTACTCGACGGCGCGGCCGAAGTCGAACGTCACCCCTTTGGTGGCCCCGCCGAGCCGCTCCGCGAGCGGGCCCAGCGTGCCCATCCTGGCCGCGAGCGCCGGATAGTCCCGTTCCACCACCACGAGCTTCGGCATGGTGACGCCGGGGATGGGCTCGCATTCCCCGGCGGCCCAGTCGCGGACCCGGCCGTGCGGAGTGGCCAGTTCGTCCGGGGTGTCGTGCAGCAGCGGCGCGGCGACGACGTCCTTGCGGACCCCGAGGTGCGTCTCGGCCAGACGACTGAACGCGGCGGCGATGGACTGGAAGGCGTCCCAGTCCGTGCGGGTCTGCCACGGCGGGGCGATCGCCGGGTTGAACGCGTGGATGAACGGATGCATGTCGGTGGTGCTGAGGTCGTGCTTCTCGTACCAGGTGGCGGCCGGGAGCACGATGTCGGAGTAGATCGTCGTGCTGGTCATCCGGAAGTCCAGCGTCAGCAGCAGATCGAGCTTGCCCACGGGGGCCTCGTCCCGCCACACCACGTCCTTCGGGCGGGCGTGCGGCGGGGCCTCGGCGGCACGGAGGGACGAGCCGGTGCCCAGCAGATGCTTGAGGAAGTACTCGTCACCCTTGGCCGAGGAGCCCAGCGGGTTGGCCCGCCACACGCTGAGGACGCGGGGAAAGTTCTCGGGGGCATCCGGGTCCTGGCAGGCGAACCGCAGCCGCCCCGCCTTCAACTCCGTCACCACGTGGTCGGCCACCTCGCGTCCGGACGCCTCGGCCTCGTCGGCCAGGTCCAGCGGGTTGCGGTCGAACGTCGGGTAGGACGGCATCCAACCCAGCCGGGCGGACAGCGCGATCAGGTCGGCGGTCGTCCGGCCCGCCAGGGTCCCCCGCGCGGTGGCCCCGGCGAACGCGCCCGCCCCGAACGGGTCGTACCGGAACTGGTCGGTGTGCAGATACCAGTACGCGGTCTGGATCATCAGCCGGGCCGGCCGGGACCAGTCGAGCGCGGAGGCGAGCTGGGTCCAGCCGGTGACCGGGCGGCACTTCTCCTGGCCGACGTAGTGCGCCCAGCCGCCGCCGTTGACGCCCTGGCAGCCGGTCAGCGTGGTCAGCGCCAGGAACGCCCGGTAGACGGTGTCGGCGTGGAACCAGTGGTTGACCCCCGCCCCCATGATGATCATGGAGCGGCCGCCGGTCTCCTCGGCGTTGGCGGCGAACTCCCGCCCGATCCGGGCCGCCGCTCGCGCCGGGACACCGGTGAGGGCCTCCTGCCATGCCGGGGTGTACGGCTGGGAGGCGTCGTCGTACCCGGACGGCCAAGTGCCCGGCAGCCCGTCGCGCCGCACCCCGTACTGGGCGAGCATGAGGTCGTAGACGGTGGTGACCACGTGGCCGCCGACCTTCCGAACGGGGACCCCCCGGCGCAGGACCCCGTCGGCGTCGAACCTCGGGAGCTCGATCTCCACGGCGTCCTCGGCATCGTCCGCCAGGGTGAGCAGCGGGTCGACGTCGCCGAGGTCGAGGTTCCACCGCCCGACGCCGGAGTCCCCGAAGCGGAACCCCAGGGACCCGTTCGGCACCACCGGACGGCGGGTCGCCGCGTCCAACACGACGGTCTTGAAGGCCGCGTTCTCGGCCTCGGCCTCAGCGCCCGGCAGGTCGGCGGCGGTGAGGAACTTGCCGGGACGCCCGTCCTCCACCCGCACCAGGAACGGCAGGTCGCTGTACCGCTTGACGTATCCGGTGAAGGACGGCACCCGCCGGTCGACGAAGAACTCCTTCAGCACCACATGGCCCATCGCCATCGCCAACGCCCCGTCGGTGCCCGGACGCGGGGCCAGCCACTCGTCGGCGAACTTGACGTTGTCGGCGTAGTCGGGCGAGACCGCGACGACCTTCTGGCCGCGGTAGCGGGCCTCGGTCATCCAGTGCGCGTCCGGGGTGCGGGTGACGGGCAGGTTCGAGCCCCACATGACGAGGTACCCGGCGTCCCACCAGTCCCCCGACTCGGGCACGTCCGTCTGGTCGCCGAACACCTGCGGGGACGCCACCGGCAGGTCGGCGTACCAGTCGTAGAACGACAGCATCGCCCCGCCGAGCAGCGACACGAACCGCGCGCCGGACGCGTGCGACACCATCGACATCGCCGGGATCGGGGAGAACCCCGCGATCCGGTCCGGCCCGAACTCCTTGATCGTGTGCACGTGGGCGGCGGCGATCATCTCGACCGCCTCGTCCCACGTCGCCCGCACCAGTCCGCCCCGCCCCCGGGCGGCCTTGTAGCGGCGCGCCCGTTCCGGGTCGGACACGATCTCGGCCCAGGCTGCCACCGGGTCGCCCGTCCGGGCCCTGGCCTCGCGGTACATCTCCAGCAGCACACCGCGCACGTACGGGTAGCGCACCCGAGTGGGCGAGTAGGTGTACCAGGAGAACGCGGCACCCCGGGGGCATCCGCGCGGCTCGTACTCCGGGCGGTCGGGCCCCACCGACGGATAGTCGGTCTCCTGGGCCTCCCAGGTGATGATGCCGTCCTTGACGTAGACCTTCCACGAGCAGGAGCCGGTGCAGTTCACGCCGTGCGTCGATCGGACCACCTTGTCGTGCGCCCACCGGCCCCGGTAGAAGTCGTCCGCCTGCCGGCCGCCCTTCTTCTGGAGAACGCGCAGGTCGGGCGACACCTCTCCCCGGGTGAAGAAGCGCCGGGTCGCCACCAGCGCGTCGGTCACCGGGCCGTCCAGCTCCGCGCGGCGGCTCACCGCGCGCCCGCCTTCTCCGGGGAGCGCCGGGCGGCCACGGCCCTCTGGACGACGGTGGCGGTGAACACGCCGGTCGCGGCGGCCACGATCGCCAGCAGGACCAGCCCGAGGGCGTACGAGCCGTTCGCGCCGTAGATCGAGCCCATCAGCAACGGCGGCACGAACCCGCCCAGACCGCCGGCCGCGCCCACCATCCCGGTCACCGAACCCACCTTGCCGCCCGGGACGAGTTGCGCGACCAGGGCGAACGTGGCCCCGCTGCCCGCGCCCAGCGCCGCCGCCAGGGACAGGAACGCGATCGTCCCCACGGGTGCCAGCGAGGGCGTGAACGCCTGGACGGCCGCCGCCACGGTCACCACCGCGAACGTCACCACGAGCACCCGCACCGCGCCCACCCGGTCCGACAGCCAGCCGCCGATCGGGCGCATCACGACCGCCAGCAGCACGAACCCGGCCATCCGGTCGGCCGCGTCCGCCTGCTGCAGCCCGTACGCGGTCTTCAGGTAGGTGGGCAGGTACACCGAGAACGCGACGTACCCGCCGAACGACACCGCGTACAGCGCCGCCGCCTGCCAGGTCACCGACAGCCGGGCGGTGGCCGCCATCCCCGCCCACGGAGATCCGGACGGCGGCGTGCGTCCCGGCGCCTCGCGCAGCACCGCCGCCGCCACCGCCGCGTACACGACCAGCAGCCCGGCGGTCACCAGGAACGGGGCCGCCTCGCCCCAGGCGTCGATCATGTCGACGGTGGTCAGGGCGCTGATGGCGGTGCCGCCCATCCCCATGCCGAAGACGCCGGTCGCCATGCCGCGCCGCTCGGGCGGGAACCACGCGCTGGTGAACGGCACCCCGACGGCGAACGCGGTGCCGCCCACCCCCAGGAAGAACCCGCCGATCAGCAACGACGCGAGCGACGACTGCCCCCACAGGCCCAGGTACAGCACCGGGACGACGGTCGCGGCCGACACGGCGGGGAACATCACCCGGCCCCCGAACCTGTCGGTCAGCGCCCCGATCGGGATGCGGCCGACGGAGCCGACCACCACGGGCACCGCCACCAACAGCGCCTGCTCGAACGAGCTCAGGCGCAGTTCGTCCTGGAAGCGCGGACCGAGCGGGCTGAGCAGCGCCCACGCCCAGAAGTTGACGGCGAACCCGACCGTGGCCGTCAACAGCATGATCCACGGCCGTGCGCCGATCCCCGGCGCCCGCCGTGCCTCAGCCATCGCCCCGCGTCATGGTCGCCTCCGGAAAGGTGCAGGTCGTCGTGGTCGCGACCTTCCCGATCTCCCGTGCGATCAACCCCGTTCGGTCACCGAAGCGCCCCGGAGGGTGACGAGGCTCAGTGGGCCGGGACGCCGGTGTGCAGGGTGTAGAGGCCGTCGTGCTCCTCGACGGTGGTGCCGAACTCGGCGGAGGCGGCGATGAGGCGTTCGCGGATGAAGACCCGTTCGTTCTCGTCGGCCGGCCGGGTACGGCAGTAGTCCAGGGCCAACGGCACCGCCGTCACCTCCCGCGGACCCCGTTCGTCCAGAGTGACCAGGAACATCAGGCCCAGATCGTTGCGGAGCCCGGCGTCCACCGCGTAGTCGTCGATGAAGTCCCCGAGGTCGTACAGCACCGGACCGTCGACGCCGTGGAAGACGTGCGCGGAGTGCCCGGCGATCAGGGTGGCGCCGGCGGCCAGCAGCTCCGCGGCGGCCTTGCGGACGTACGCGAGCGGCTCGGCGGTCATGTTGGGGCCCCAGTGCGGCGTCACCAGCACGACGTCGGCCCGCCGCCGCAGCTCTCCGATCTGCCGGGCCAGCCAGTCGGGGACGCCCGCGAGGAGGTCGGCGTACGCGACGCCGGGGTGGCGGGCCCCGACGGCGAAGTCCGCGGGGTGGTCGGTCACGCCCAGCACCGCCACCCGCACGCCGCGGGCCTCCAGGATGACGGCGGCCCTGGCCTCCTGCGGGTCCGCGCCGGCGCCCACCGCCTCGATCCCGTTCTCGGCCAGGTGCTCGCGGGTGTCGGCGAGGGCGTCGGGCCCGAAGTCCAGGGCGTGGTTGTTGGCCAGGGTGACGCAGTCGACGCCCAGCCAGGCCAGTGACTCCGCCGCCGCCGGCGGGGCGCGGAAGTGGAACATCTTGCCCGGCGACTCCCATGGATCGCCCCGGGTCGAGATGCAGCACTCCAGGTTGAGCACCGCCAGGTCGGCCGACATGAAGCGGTCGCGGACCGCGTCGGAGAACAGGGAGCGCGGGGAGGCGGCGGCCAGCCGGTCCGCCACGTCGCGTCCCAGCATCGTGTCGCCCGCCAGCGCCAGCGTGATGTCCATGGTCCTCACCTCGGCGAGTCATCGTCCTCTTTCGCCCTCCTTACCCCGTTTTGGCTGGTCGGAGCGGCGGTACCGGGCCGACGGGGCGGTGATCTACGGCGTACGCTGGGTAACGAGGGAGCGAGAAGGAGGACGACGGGACGATACGGTGGGCAAGCACTCGAAACCGGCCACGCGCAGATGCCCCGGATGCGTCGGCACGGGTACCAGCACGGCGACCGGCCGGCACTGTTCGGTGTGCCGGGGGAAGGGACGGATTTGAGTCATCCCCCCGAGATCCGCGGCTACGAGATCCACTACACCCTCGGCGAGCGCGGAACCTTCATCGAGTCCTTCGCCGACGAGTTCACCCTGATGGAGTGGTTCGGCGGGATGACGCGCCGGGGCCTGTTCGACCCCGAGGGCTTCGAGATGCCCGACGAGGACGGCCGCAACGGCTACCGGATCCTCTGCCTCACCGACGACGGGCGGGTCCCCATCAGTTACCTGCACCCCCGCATGGTGCGGGCCCGGATCGAGGCGACCCCTCCCCTGGGCTAGCCCGCCCTTGGGCTCACCCCCAGAACGGCTCGTCCGTCTCGCGCAACTCCCCGTCGGCCCCGAAGATCAGATACCGGTCGAAGTCGGCGGCGAACCAGCGGTCGTGCGTGACCGCCAACACCGTCCCCTCAAACCCCGCCAGCCCCTCCTGCAAAGCCTCCGCACTGGCCAGGTCCAGATTGTCGGTCGGCTCGTCGAGAAGCAGCAGCGTGCAGCCCGACAACTCCAGCAGCAGGATCTGCAGCCGCGCCTGCTGCCCCCCGGACAGGGTCTCGAACGGCCGCCGACCGGCGGGGGCCAGCTCATAGCGGGCCAAGGCGCGCATCGCGTCGTTCAAGGTCGTCCCGAACCCGGTCGTGATGATCTCCGCCGGGGTGCGTCCCCGCAGGTCGGGTCGGACATGGGTCTGCACGAAGTGGCCGGGGACGACCCTCGCCCCCAGCCTCGCCGTGCCCCGGTGCGGCACGGGCAGCCCCGCCAGCAGTCGGAGGAACCGAGACTTGCCCGAGCCGTTGGACCCCAGCACCGCGACCCGTTCGCCGTAGCCGACCTCCAGCCGGAACGGCTTCATCAGGCCGGTCAGCTCCAGGTCTTCGCAGGTCAGGGCACGCTTTCCGGTACGGCCGCCGCGCAGCCGCATCCGTACGTTCTGGGCGCGCGGCGACGCCTGCGGGGGCCCGGCCTCCTCGAAGCGGGCCAGCCGCGTACGGGCGGCCTGGTAGGAGGACGCCACCGCGTCGTTGCCCGCCGCCCGCTGCCGCAACGTCCGCACCAACTCCTTCAGGCGGGCGTGCTCGGCGTCCCAGGTGCGGCGCAGCTCGTCCAGCCGGGCCGCCCTGTCGCGCCGTGCCTGCGCGTACGTGGCGAAGCCGCCGCCGTGCACCCAGACGTTCCGCGACTCCACGGTCACGATGCGGTCGGCGGCCTCGGCCAGCAACCGACGGTCGTGCGAGACCAACAGGACGGTCTTGGCGGCGGCCCTCAGGCGCTCCTCCAGCCACTGCTTGCCCCGCACGTCCAGGTAGTTGTCGGGCTCGTCCAACAGGAGGACCTGATCGGGGCCCCGGAGCAGGGCCTCCAGCATGAGCCGCTTCTGCTCCCCGCCGGACAGCGTGCCCGCCTTGCGATCCCGTACGGCGTCGTAGGGAAGGCCGAGCGCGACGGTGGTGCAGGCGTCCCACACCACCTCGATGTCGTAGCCGCCGGCGTCGGCGTAGTCGTTGATCGCCTGCGCGTAGACCAGTTGGCCGGGCTCGTCGTCCCCGAGCCTCGCCTCCGCCTCGGCGAGGGCCCGGGTGGCGGCGCGGATCCGTTCCGGCGCTACCGACAGCAGCAGGTCGCCGATCGTCCGGTCGGCCGGGACGAACTGCCGTAGGACGCCGAGCCCGCCCGACGTCGTCACCGTGCCCTCGGCGGGCGCCAACTCCCCGGCGACCATTCGGAGCAGGGTGGTCTTGCCCGCTCCGTTGGGGCCGACCAGCGCCGCCTTCACGTTCTCGCCGACCCGGAACGACACGTCGCGGAGCAGCGGACGGCCGTCCGGCAACGTGTAGGTCACCCGGCTCACCTCGACATGCCCCATGACGACCTCTCTCGAACGGCGATCGAGTGACCGGACCATTGATCCGGTACCGGCACAACGTACTAGACTCGTCGGCATGGTCAAGCGTGCAGCGGGCGGGGTGTGGCTCCGGCCCGGGCGATCACAGCGGAACGACCCTCCGCTGTCCCGGGAGCGGATCGTGGCCGAGGCGGTGGCGCTGCTCGACGAGGAGGGCATCGGACGGCTCACGATGCGCCGCCTGGCCGAGCGGCTCGACACCGGCTCCACCACGCTCTACTGGCATGTCGCCACCAAGGACGACGTCCTCGATCTGGCGCTCGACGCCGTGTTCGGTGAGGCGGCGGTGCCCGACGGGACCTCGGGCGACTGGCGGGCGGACGTGACGGCGATGATGACGGCCTGGCGCGCGGCCATGCTCCGGCACCCGTGGACCGGCGTCCTGCTGGGTCGGCCGTTGATGGGGCCGAACGTCCTGGAGCGCACCGAGTTCCTGCACGCCGCCCTCACCCGCGCCGGGCTCACGGGGGCCCACCTCACGGCGGCGGCGTACGCCCTGTCGCACTACGTCATCGGGTCGGCGATGACCCAGGCCGCCTGGCGCGACCACGACGAGGCCGCCACGGACGAGGCCGTCGCGGCCCACCTGAGCACCCACCGCGATCACTACCCGACCCTCGCCGCGCAGGGCCTTCCCACCGGAGGCGGCTGGGACACGAGCTTCGACCACGGCCTCGACTACCTGCTCGACGGCATCGCGGCCAGGCTCGCGTCGGGCTAGGGGCGGGTCACCCTGTCCAGGAAGGCATGGAGGTTGGCGCGCGTGCGGGCGACCTTCTCCTCCAGGGTGAGGGACTCGTCGTAGTCCGCGCCCACCGAGGTCCGCCGCTGGCCGCGCAGGTAGAGGGAGCAGGCCAGGTCGGCGCACAGGTACTGCCCGACCGAGGCGTACCGGTCGGGATCGCCGCGCCGGCGCGCCGCCATCAACGCCACGCCGGTGCTTCCGTGCGTGGTCAGGCACAGGGAGCACATGCTGCGCGAGGTGAAGCCCCGCGCCGCGCCGGAGGCCGCCCGCAGCGCGACCCCGACCAGCCGGTTCCCGTGTTCGGCGACGACGTAGGCGCGACCCGGCGCCCCGGGATCTCGCCATCCGAGGAAGTCGAGGTCGGGCCAGGGCAGGTCGGCGAAGTCCTTGGGGAGGTGCAGGCGCTTGGCCTCCCCCTTGGAGCAGTTGACGAACGACGTGCGGACGTCGTGCTCGGTCACCGGCTTCATGGGCGCCTCCCTAGGGCCACTAAGATACTTCCTAGGACTCCTAGCTTAAGGGAAGGTGAGGCATGGCCCGGGCGGGACTGACCGTCGAACGCCTGACCCTGGCGGCGGCCGACCTGGCCGACGAGATCGGCTTCGAGAGCGTGACCGTCACGGCGCTGGCGCGCAGGTTCGGCGTCAAGGACGCCAGCCTGTACTCGCACATCAAGAACGCCCAGGACCTGAGGTCGAGGGTGGCGGTGCTGGCCCTGGCCGAACTCGCCGACCGGGCCGCCGCCGCGTTGGCCGGACGCGCCGGCAAGCAGGCCCTGGTGGCCTTCGCCGACGCCTACCGGGACTACGCCAGACGGCATCCGGGCCGGTTCGCCGCCGCGAAGATGAGGCTCGACCCGGAGACGGCGGCCGCCAGTGCCGCGCGACGGCACTCGGAGATGACCCGGGCGATCCTGCGCGGCTACGACCTGGCGGAGCCCGACCAGACCGACGCCGTGCGAATGCTCGGCAGCGTCTTCAACGGCTATGTGACCCTGGAGATGGCGGGCGCGTTCAGCGCCCACCCGCGCGAGGCCGAGGTCTCATGGTCCCGAACCCTCGACGCCCTCGACACCCTCCTCAGGAACTGGCCCGCCGCCTGAGTCCAGGGACTCCAGGACCTCGATGGGCAGGTCGCGGCCTTCCGTTCCGAAGCCGGTGGACTGCCAGCGGCCGGGGATGGCGAAGTGGTGGCGGTGGTCGGGCGTGCGCAGGAACAGGGTGATGAACGCGGCCGGCGGGGCCTCGGCGCACTCCGTGCAGACCGGGCGCGGGCCCCGCCCGCCGATCTCGCGTTCCCTCGTCGCCGGGGGATGCAGCGGGTTCACGTAACAGGGCGGGCGGGGTCGTTCGGTGCCCTCCGCGAGGACGGTCATGCCCTGGCGCGCGAGCAGGATCACCCCGACCAGGTCGAGCATCGGATCCGCCTCGCCGTCGGGATCGGGGCCGACGACGTCGGACAGCCGGGTGGCCGCCTCGTGCGCCCGGGTCGCGTAGTCGCCGCCGGGGGCGTCGGGGTCCGGCGGGAGCATGGCCGTCAGTTCCGCCAGCTCCTTCGTGGCCCGTTCGCGCAGCCACCGCCGCGACGGTCGGGCGGGAGCGGGCCGCCGATCGGACCTCCGGCGCGCCTTCAGCGCGTACAGACCGAGCAGCAGCAGAACGGCGGGCAGGCCGAGCGCGAGGGCGACGACGCCGTTGGCGAGGGACTCGCCGACGGCGTGCGGGGCGGGCCGGTCCGACGCGTGGGCCACGCCCGGCACGGCGACCACGAACGCGACGAACGGCACGAACCAGCGCATGGCCACGCAGTCTAAGCCTCAGTCCTCGGCGATGACGATGACACGGTCGTCGGCCGACAGGGTGAGCGGCGCGGACTTGTCGGGGTTGAGCACGACCCCGTAGTCGGGCGGCCGATGGAACCGCTCGCGCAGCCGGTGGCCGATCGCGGTCTCCCCGCGCCGCCGGGCCGCCTCGATGACGGTCGCGAAGCCGACGACGGCGCCGGGCGTCACGTAGTCGGCGGCGGGCTTGAGGTAGATCTCCGAGCCCGCCGGGTCGAGCAGGTCGAAGAACACGTCGTACAGATGGCGGTTCTCGCTGAGCTGGGTGAGCATCAGGCTGATCAGCTTGGCGCTCACCACGAAGTCGTCGGCCTTGGTGACCTGCGCGACCTCCCGGTTCGCGTCGTCGTTGATCTCGCTGACGATGGAGTACGGGTCGCCGAGGCTCTCCTCCATGTCGCGCAGGTGCAGCAGCGTGACCAGGGTGCGGGCGTCGGCGAGATGGGGCTCGAACGCCTCGTCCGACAGCACCACCACGTGCTGGTACGTTCCGACGTCGAGCCCTTCGAGGGTGGCCCGGACGGTGGGGTCGCCGGGGACGAAGTCGATCGTGAGGTTCCGCAGGTCCTCGAGGTCGTCGCGGGGGTCCTCGCACAGTCCGGTGACGGTCAGCCCCGACCCGGCCTCCACGAACTCGTCCAACAGGCGGATGATCTTGGGGGCCCGATGGTTCCAGCCGATCACCAGGGTGCGGGCGGGGGCCGGGTCACGGCGGACGGCGGTGGCGATGGCCGCCTCGACGACGGCGGGCCGCTCCCGCGCCCGCCGGATCAGCAGATCGTCCTCGGCCAGCACGATGACCTCGTCGTCGGCCGCGATCACCGTGTCCATCGGCGGGTTGACCAGCACGCCCCCGTCGGGCCGCCGCAGCCCCACCGGGATGCCCAACTCGTACGCCAGCAGCGCGTCCCCGTAGGCGGTGCCCACCAGGGACGGCTCGGTGCGCATGTAGAACTCGTGACCCTTGAAGTCCAACAGGTCGCTGCACACCTGCGACAGCCCGGACTGCCGGTGGGACTGGACGATCAGCCGGATCGCGATGTCGTCGGCGTCGATGACCCGCGCCGACGGCCCGCCGGCCAGCCGGGCGGCGGGCAGGTTGGTGCCGTCCTGCACGGCGGCCACCACGTGCGGCCGACCGTCGTCCCAGACCCGGGTGCCGAGCGACAGCAGCACCTTGATCACGTGGGTGTCGGGGTCGGCCACCGGCGGGGCCAGCACCACGATCGAACGGGCGGTGCCGGGGCTGACCAACTCCAGGTCGGCGACCTTGAGGGGGTTGCCGCGCCGGCAGACCACCCGGGTGCGGCCGGTGTCGCCGACCCGGGCGCGCAGGGCGTCCTCCATCTCGACCTTGTCGTGGTCGGCCAGGATCGCCACGGTGGAGCGGCGGCGGCTCTGGTTGGCCTCCACCAACTCGGCGATCACCGTGAACACCTGGTCGGACCAGCCGAGCACCACCGTATGGTCACGTTCCACGATCTTCGAACGGCCCTTGCGCAGCTCGGTGAGCTTGGCCTCCAGACCGGTGGTGAGCACGCCGATCAACGCGCTGACGATCAACAGCCCACCCACCGTGGCGGCGAGCATCAGCGCCAGGAACGGTCCGCTGCCCTCGTCGTCGCCCATGGTGCCCGCGTCCAGGGTCCGCAGCATGCTGCGCCAGGCGACACCCGCCCAGTGCCCGTGCCGGTCGCTGTCGCCGGGGGAGATCAGCACCGCCAGCGTGGCCACCGTGAGGATCAACACCCCCGACGCCAGCCCGAGCCAGCCGATCAGCGCCGGGGTGCCCCGCGCCATGGTGGTGTCGAACCAATACCGGAACCGGTCGCGCACCCGCACCTCCCCCGCCCCTTGAGCGGCACGAACGCTAGCAGCGCGGGAGGCGGAGATTACGGGCAATCACGAAGATCGCAGTCGTTCGGCGAGATGGTCGATCACGTCCAGGACATACCCCGCGCGCGCTGGTGACCGAGCCACTCCGACACCAGGCCCCGGTAGTACGCGTCGTGACCCATCAGGTGCTCATGGGTGCCGGTCGCGGTGACCCGGCCCTCCCGCAGGACGACGATGGACGAGGCCGCGCGGACCGTCGTCAGACGGTGCGCGATGACGATCAGGGCGCACTCCCGCGACAGCCGCAGCAGGGTCCGGCGCAACGCCATCTCGCTGTCGGCGTCCAGATGCGAGGCCGGCTCGTCCAGCAGCAGCAGACGCGGTTTGGCCAGCAGCGCCCGGGCGATGGCGACCCGCTGCCGCTCCCCGCCCGACAGCGCGGCGCCGCGCTCCCCCACCGGCGTGTCCAGGCCCTCGGGCAGCCGCTCCACCAGGTCCGACAGGCCGGACAGCGCGATCACCCCGTCCAGGTCCTCGGGGTCGGCGTCCGGAACGGCGTAGGCGAGGTTGTCGCGCAGCGTGCCGTACAGCATCGGGCAGTCCTGCTCGACCAGCCCGATCAGCGAGCGGTACCGGCCGCGGTCCAGCCGGCGCACGTCGTGGCCGTCGAACAGGATCCGGCCGCCGTCGGGGTCGTAGAACCGCTCGATCAGCGCGAACACCGTCGACTTGCCCGCACCGGACGGGCCGATGATCGCGACGTGCCCGTGCCGGGGGACCTCGAACGACACGTCGTGCAGCACCGGCCGCCCCGGCTCATAGGCGAACCGGACGTCCTGGAACTCCAGCAGCGTCCGGCTCTCGCGGGACGGCTCCTGCGGCGGCACGACCTCGCCCTCCCGCTCCGGGGGCCAGGACAGCGCCTCGTTGATCCGGTGGACGGCGCCGGAGCCCTGCCGGATGACCCCGACGGCCTCGAACAGCGAGCCCAGCGGCCCGGTCAGATAGACCATGTACATCAGGAAGGCGACCAGGTCCGCGACGGAGGCGGCCCCGGAGGCGACGCGGGCCCCGCCGATCAGCAGCACCAGCAGGAACGAGCCGGTGATCGCGATGTCCCCGGCGGGGGCCGCCAACGCGTCGAACCGGGCCGTCCGCAGGTTGGCCGCGTGCGCGTCCCTGGCCCGGCCGCCGATCCGCGCGGTCTCGCGCCCCTCGGCCCCCACCGCCCGGACGGTGCGGATGGCCCCGAGGGCCCGTTCCAGGTCGGCGGCCATCTCCCCGGTGGCCTCCTGCCCGCGCAGCGACGCGCTCCGCATCCCGCGCAGCGCGCCCGCCAGCGCCCCGGCGGCGACCGCCACGAGCGCCGCCACCAGCAGGAACAGCCCCGGATCCAGCCAGATCATCAGGGCCGCCGCCCCGATCAGGCCCAGACAGCCGGTGACGGCGTCGGTGAACCCGGTGGCCACGACCCGGCGCAGCGCCATCGTGTCGGTGCCCACCCGGGAGATCAGGTCCCCGGTCCGGTGCCGGTCGTACACCGGCATGCGCAGCCGCAGCAGATGGTCGACCAGGTGCAGGCGGATCCCGAGGACGATGCCCTCGCCGGTGCGCGCCAGCACATAGCGGACGACACCCTCCAGCGCCGCCTGCGCCAGGAACAGCGCGACCAGCGCGACGATCACCGCCCACGCCGTACGGCCCGAGCCGGCGGCCTCGATCGCCCGCCGGACCAGCAGCGGCTGCGCCAGCCCCAGCCCGGAGCCGGCCAGCGTCAGAACGATCCCGGCGGCGACGGGCCCTCGATGGCCGGCGACCAGCCGCAGCACCTCACCCCGCACGGCGCGGCCGTACGGTGATCAGCGGGTTCAGGTACCCGTCGGGAACGTCCTCGCCCACCGGCCGCCCCTCCGCCTCGACCCAGGCGTGCGCGCCGAACGGCGGTTTCGCGCGGGCCCCGACGCACCAGGTCGCCCAAGAGCCCCACATGCGGCACAGCAGCACGGTGGCCAGCGATCGGGGCAGACAGCCCTGGGACCCCAGACAGGTGAGGCTGACCGAGATCACCGCGTCGCGGGCGGCCTTGGCCTGGGTGTGCTGGGCGGGCGCGGCGCCCCGGCTCAGCAGCCCGAGCACGGCGCGCAGCCGTCGCGGCGGCAGCAGCGCCAGCCCGTACGCCACGCCTACGGCGACCCGCGCGGCGACGCGACGCCCCCGGGGGACGCCCGACGGGCGCTCCAGCGCGCTCGGGACCGTCATGACGTCACCAGCCGGGCGGTGCGGAGCTGCTCCACCAGGGCATCGACGTCGGCGAGCGCACGGGCGCGGCCGACGTCGAACTCCTCGGCCAGCGCGGCGGCGGCCTGCTCCGGGGTCTCCCCCGCCAACAGCCGCCGGACGACCAGCGCCCCGGTCGGATTGAGCTGCCAGTAGTCGCCGTTGCGCTGGTCCAGCAACACCGTGCCGTACTCGGTGTCGGTGGCGGCCACCTCGGCGCGGAAACGAAGGCTCAACGGGACATCCCCTTCGCGGCCGGCTCCAAGGTCCGCAGCCAGACCTCGCAGCCGATGGTCGAGTACAGGATCGCCTGGCGGAGGCGCGGGTCGTCCGGGCATCCGGTCAGGTCCTTCAGGGCGGCGGCGTCGACCAGCCCGAGCCGGGCCAGCCGGGAGTCCTCCCACAGCGACTGCAGGTCGCCGCCGTGCAGCCGCAGCCCCTCGGCGGCGTCGAGGGCGGCCTCCGCCTTGGTGGTGCGCCGCAGGCACTCGTCCGGGACGATGCCGCGCATGGCGGCGGCGAGCACCGGCTTGTACCGCCACGGCGTGACGCGGTCCTCGACGCGGACCGACAGGCACGCCTCGATGACCCGGTCGTCCAGGTACGGGGACGCCATCGGCAGGCCCGCGCGGGCGCTCATCTGCTCCCACTGGCGGATGATGCGGGAGCAGTCGCGGATGGCGTGCAGATCGGCGTGCCGTCCCCGGTCCGGCGCCAGCGGCTGAGCGTGTCGGGCCGCGTCGCGGATCGCGTCGGCGGCCGTGCTCACCGCGTCGTCGGTGATCCAGGGGAACATCCGGGGGGAGCCGCCCCAGCCGAGCGCGTCGACGACCGTGGGCGGGGTGGGCGCGCGCAGGTCGGACGCCGCGTCCGCCAGCCACCGCCGGTACGAACGGCAGTCCGCGAGGGCGCGCACCATCGGCGTCATCGGCCAGTGGAACAACGCCCGGAGGCCCCGGAGCCGCTCCACCGCCAGCACCGGACGCCTGCGCAGCAGCCCGTGATACCCGGCCTCGGAGCACCAGGCCACGTGGTCGCCGCCGATGCCGGTCAGGTGCAGCCGGCTCCCCTTGGCGAGCAGCCGGGGAACGTGGGCCAGCAGCCGGGCCCGGTCCATCACGCCGATGGTCGGCTCGTCGAGGGTGTCGTCGATCTCCAGCAGGTCCGCGTAGACCAGCGGGGACTCCTCGGCGGGCCACACCGCGTGCTCGGTGCCGGGCAGGTGCCCGGCGGCCCGCCGGGCCCACCGCAGGTCGTCGTCGGCGGGGTCGCGGCCCGGCCAGGTCGCGGCGATGACCTGCGCCTCGCCCTGTCGTCCGGCGAGGAAGCACAGGGACGTGGAGTCCAGCCCGCCGGACAGGTCGACGCTGACGGTCCCGCCGCTCCCGGTGCGCGCGGCGACCGCGTCGGTGAGGGCGCGGCGGACGTCGTCGGCGCCGGCGGCGAGGGTCCGCACCGGCTCGGGCGGCGTCCACCAGCGGCCGTGCCGGGTGGTCCGCCCGTCGGTGTCGACGAGGAGGTGGCGGCCGGGCGCCACGGCGCTGACCTTCCGCCACATGGGGCCCTGCTGGAGGGGGTGCGGCACCGGCCACAGCAGCCGGACCGCGAGCTGCCGCACGTCGAGGTCGGAGCCGACGGCGGCGGCCAGGATGTCGGCGCGGTCGGCGGCCACCGTCAGGCCGTCGACGCGCGCGTGCCAGACCAGCCGCAGCCCGGACGCGGTGCCCTGGACGCGCAGCCGCCCGTCCAGCGCGGCCACCAGGTGGAAGCTGCCGGGCAGCGACCGGGCCAGCCGGTCGAGCTGGGCGAGATGACGCAGCCGGCCGGCCTCCACGGCGAGCCGCTCGGCGTCGATGGGGCAGCAGCCGATGATCGCCAGTCGGGTCCGGCCGGCCTCGGCCACCGTGATCTGTTCGTCGTCCCAGCGGCCGACCAGCCAGGGTCGACCGGAGGCGTGCAGGAGGGTGCGGGCGCCGGGGGCCCGCAGGGCCGAGGCCACGGCGGGGCCGGCCTCGTGGTCGGGCAGGACCGCGAAGTACGCCTCGTCGGGCCCCGGCCGGTCACAGACGCCGGGGGCGATGGGTCGGATCAACGTCCGTCCGCTCTCAGTTCTTGCTGAGGATCAGTCGGTCGTTGCCCTTGGTCTGGAGCAGACCCGTGGTCTTCCGGAAGGATCCGGCCGCGATCAGCACGGGTGTCTCGTACCGCTTCATCTTCTCCCTTTCTCGCGCACCATCGGGCATTAGGTAAAATGCCCGCCAATTCCCGTTCCGCCCCATGAAGATCAAGGTCCTTCGAGGGTAACGGCTTGGGCAGTGACGAGTCTCACAGCGATCCGCTCCGCTGTCCAGGGCATCCGGCCATTGTCCTATACGGTTGCCATTCGACACGAAAAGCCCTTGGAACGGGGGGCGAATCGGACGATTGCACAATGTCGAATGCCCGACGGGGCACAAATATGTGACAGCGGCGCGGCGGAATTCTGGGCGCCCCCCCGCCGGTGGTCCGGTCCCGTTGTGCGCCCAAGGACGCACTCACGGCCTTGCCCCCCTCGCGGCCGCCGGGGCACAGTGGTCGGAACCCGGATCGCCGAGGGGAGCCCGGCAGGTCATGCGAAGCAGTGCGTTCAGGGGCCGGGACGGATGGCGGCCGTCGGGACGGTGCGCCTTCTTCGTCTGCGACATCGTGGACTTCACCGATCCGGCCCGTTCCGACCGGGTGCGCGGGCATCTGCACCAGACGCTGTACGCCATGGTGGAGTCGGCGTTCGAGGAGGCCGGGCTGCCGCCCGGCGACTGCTACCAGGAGGATCGCGGCGACGGGGCCATGGTGCTGACCCCGCCGGAACTCGACCCGGCGCTGCTCGTGCACCCGCTCGCCGACCTGCTGCGCGGCAGGCTGCTGGACCACAACGAGCTCTCCGCCGAGCCCGCCCGGATCCGCCTGCGGGTCGCGCTGCACGTCGGCGAGGCCCGCTCCAACGACAAGGGCGTCGTCAGCACGGACGCCGACCACGTCCACCGCCTGCTCGACGCCCCCGCCTTCAAGACCGCGCTGGCCGACTCCGGAGCCGTCCTGGGCGTGCTGGCCTCCCAGCGGATGTACGACACGGTGATCCGCGACGCCCGCGGCCTCATCGAGCCCGGCGAGTTCCGCGCCATCGACGTCCAGGTCAAGCGCACCCGGACGACGGGCTGGCTGCGCATCCGCGGCGCACCCTCCGAGCACACCGTCCCGCCCGCGTCCGACCCGAACGAGACCGTCACCGGCGCGACCCGGCAGCCGAACGCCGCCACGGGAACGCGGGCGGAGGCGGCCGATGGCGAGTTGGTGCAGGCCGGTCCTCTGCGGTCGGGGATGCCGCCGCGGGCCGAGGTGCGGATGTCGGCGGCCGGGCTCGGGGGGCGGATGCCGACGGTGGCGGAGTTGTTCGAGGTGGTCGACCGGCTGTTGGACATCCCGCTGATGCAGACGGCGGAGGGCCGTGACCGGGTGGTGGAGTCGCTGAGCCACGACATCAGGATCCGGATCGCGCGTCGGGCGCAGCCCCAGTTGGACGGGCACTCGATCGTGCGGACCTGCGCGGAGTACGCCCACGGGCTGGCGGAGTTCGTCACGCTCGTCCGCGCCTATGTGGGGAACACGGCGCAGGTGCTGGCGCTGGAAGAGGCCGTCGCCCGGATCGGCGAGCCCGAACAGTGACGGAGTCTCGTCCGTTCTATGCCGTTAAGGGCTTCTTTTCCACTGCTTGACGTTTTCCGCTGAGCCGCCGGGTAGGTAGCGGCCACCGATGCCCGGGTCGGGCATCCGTGTCCGTACTCCTCCCAGGATCGCGGGCCGCCGTTCCGGCACGGCCGGCGGACGCCCGCGCTCCGCGCCCGGAAGGGAAGCCGAGCAATGCAGCTTCGTGATTTCCCCTGCCGCGACACCGCCGTCGACCTGGGCAGCCGCACCGCGCGGGTGCATGTGCGGGGCCGGGGCGTGGTGGCGAGCACACCGTCCGTCCTGGCGATCTGCGCCCGGACCGGCCGCTGTCTGGCGGCCGGCGAGCAGGCGTTGGCGATGCGCGACCAGAGCCCCCCGGACGTGCGCTTCACCTGGCCCTTCGAGGGCGGGGTCCCGGCCGAGGACGACTCCGCGCGCACGATGCTGCAGCACCTGATCCACGTCGGTCACAGCCGCCGCTACATGACGAATCCGCGGATCGCGGTGGCCGTCCCCTGCCAGATCACCGACGTGCAGCAGCGGGCCCTCGCCGACGCGCTGGACGCCGCCGGGGCCCGTCAGGTGGCGCTGGTGCCCACCCCGCTGGCCGCGGCGCTCGGCACCGGGCTGCCGGTGGACCGGCCGCAGGCCGTCATGGTCATCGACGTCGGCGCGGTGGTCACCGACATCGCGGTGATGTCGATGGGCGCGGTCGTGTCCGCCCGCACCGTCCGGCTCGGCGGGCAGGACCTCGACCGGGCGATCATCGAGCACGTCCGGCGGACCCGGGGCGTGCTGCTGGGGGCCGAGTGCGCCGCCGAGGCCAAGTCCCGGATCGCCGCCGGCGGGCACCGCGACCAGGGTGTCCTCGTGTACGGCCGGGACGACGCCGACGGGCTGCCGCGCCGGGTGCTGCTGGGCGCCGGCGACATCGGCACCGCGATCGCCGCCCCGCTGGAGGCCGTCTTCGACGGGATCCAGGCCACGCTTCAGGGCTGCACCCCGGAGATGGTGCGCGACCTGTCCCACGGACCGATCACCCTGACCGGCGGCGGCGCGCGGTTCCCCAGTCTGCCCGCGCTGATCCGGGCGCAGACGGGGCTGCACGCCCGGGTCGCCGACAACGCCCGCGACGCGGTGGTGCTGGGAACGGCCATGTTCCTGGACCGGACGCCGGTGATGCTGCGCCGCCGGCCCCGGACCCGCGACCGCCACCGCGGCTTCCTGACCGGGGCCCGGCACCTCTAGGCGTCGGCGGCTAGACCTCGGTGAGGGTCGCGCCGCTCTCGGGGTCGAAGAGGTGGACGGCCTCGCGGTCGAACCACACCTTCAGCGACCCGTTCTCGGCCGCCTGCGACCTCGGGTCGATCCGTACGGCGATCTGCACCGTGTCGCCGAGGTCGTGGGTGCCCCGGTCGCGGGACAGCGCCTCCAGATGCTCCGAACGGGCCATGCCCTGCGCGCCGAGGTCGAAGAAGGCGATCTTCTCCGCGCCCAGCGACTCCAGGATGTCGACGGTGCCGGTGAAGGTGGCCGGCCCGGGGTCGGGGACCAGCGCGGCGTCCTCGAACGACTCCGGCCGGACGCCCACGATGACCTCGCGCGGCCGGCCGTCCTCGCGGAGCGCGGGCCGCATCCGGTCGGCCGGCGGGAAGGTTCCCAGCGGGCAGTGCAGCCCGTCCGGGCCGAGCTCGCCGGGCAGGAAGTTCATCGGCGGCGACCCGATGAACCCGGCGACGAACAGGTTGCGGGGCCGGTCGTACAGCTCCTGCGGGGAGCCGATCTGCTGCACCAGCCCGTCCTTCATGATCACGATCCGGTCGCCGAGGGTCATCGCCTCGGTCTGGTCGTGGGTGACGTACACGGTGGTGGTGCCCAGGTCCTTCTGGAGGCGGGAGATGGTGGTCCGCATCTGCACCCGGAGCCGGGCGTCGAGGTTGGACAAGGGCTCGTCCATCAGGAACGCCTTGGGGCTGCGGACGATCGCCCGCCCCATCGCCACCCGCTGCCGCTGCCCGCCGGACAACTGGCCGGGCTTGCGCTCCAGGTAGGGTGTCAGGCCCAGCAGCCCGGCGG
Source organism: Thermomonospora umbrina (assembly GCF_003386555.1). Classification (GTDB taxonomy): domain Bacteria; phylum Actinomycetota; class Actinomycetes; order Streptosporangiales; family Streptosporangiaceae; genus Thermomonospora; species Thermomonospora umbrina. The sequence continues at coordinate 2,461,512 of NZ_QTTT01000001.1, forward strand.
CGTGCTCCACCTTCTCGTTCATCGCGGCCTTGTCCATCTTGGCCAGCTTGAGCGGGAAGCCGATGTTCTGCCGGACGGTCATGTGCGGGTACAGCGCGTACGACTGGAAGATCATCGCGATGTCCCGGTCGCGCGGGGCCCGCTCGTTCATCCGCTCACCGTCGATGCGCAGCTCCCCGTCGGAGATCTCCTCGAGGCCGGCGATCATGTTGAGGGTGGTGGACTTCCCCGAGCCGGAGGGGCCCACCAGGATGATGAACTCCCCGTCGGCGATCCGCAGATCGAGGTCGGCGACGGCCACCGTGCCGTCCCGGTACCGCTTGGTCACCCCGTCCAGAACGATGTCGGCCATCGGCCCGTCACCCTTTCACCGCGCCCGAGGTCAGGCCGGACACGATCCGGCGCTGGAAGAACAACACGAAGATCACGATCGGGATCGTGACCACCACCGCCGCCGCGCAGATCGACCCGGCCGGGTCCTCGAACTGCGAGCTGCCGGTGAAGAACGAGATGGTCGCCGGGGCCGTCCGCGCCCGGTTCGAGGACGTCAACGAGATCGCGAACAGGAAGTCGTTCCAGCAGAAGATGAACGTCAGGATGGCGGTGGTGACCATGCCCGGCATCGCCAGCGGCACGATCACCTGCCGGAACGCCTGGAACGGGGTGGCCCCGTCGAGCTGCGCCGCCTGCTCCAGCTCCCACGGGATCTCCCGCAGGAACGACGACAATGTGAAGATCGTCAACGGCAGCGCGAAGGTGATGTACGGCAGGATCAGCCCCGGCCAGGTGTCGAAGAGCCCCAACGCCCGTTCGATCTGGAACAGCGGGCTGACCAGCGAGATCTGCGGGAACATCGCCACCAGCAGCGACGCCCCCACCAGCGCGCCCTTGCCGGGGAAGTCCAGCCGGGCCACCGCGTACGCCGCCATGGTCCCGAACACGATCGCGATCAGCGTGGCGATCAGCCCGATCCCGATGGAGTTGATCAGCCCCCGGGTGAAGTCCGCGTTGTCGAAGATCCCCTGGTAGTTCTCCAGCGTCCACGCGCGCGGGATGAACGACCCGTCGGTGAACGTGGCCGGGTCCTTGAACGACAGCGAGGTGATCCACAGCACCGGCACCAGCGCGTACAGCACCACCAGCACGTCCACCAGCGACCACCGGACGAGCGCGCCCCGGGAGTGCTCCATCAGCGCCTCCCGCCCTGGGTGCCGGGTGTGCTGATGCCGAAGCCCTTGATGAAGGCGGCAGCGATCACCGCCACGGTCAGGAAGACCAGCACCGACATGGTGGAGCCGATGCCGAGGTTCAGCCCGCCGATCAGGTTGTGATACGCGATCACCGACACGGAACTCGTGTCGGCCGCACCGTTGGTCAGCACGTAGATGTCGTCGAAGATCCGGAACGCGTCCAGCGTGCGGAACAGCAGCGCCACCATGATCGCCGGCTTCATCAGCGGCAGCGTCACCCGGAAGAACCGCTGCCACAGCGTCGCCCCGTCCATCGAGGCCGCCTGGAGCAGGTCGTTCGGGACCACCGCCAGGCCGGCCATCAGCAGCAGCGCCATGAACGGGGTGGTCTTCCACACCTCGGCCAGGATGATGATCGCCAGCGCCGGCGTCCGTTCGGTCAACGGCGCGGAGCCCTCCGGCAGCATCCCGGCCAGCCAGCCGGTCTCCGGCGTCCACGCGTACCGCCAGCCGTAGGCCGCGACCACCGTGACGATGCCGTACGGGATCAGCACCAGCGTGCGGATCGCGCCCCGGGCGACCAGCGTGCGGTACATGGCCAGTGCCAAGAGCATCCCGAGCACCAGCTCGATGGCCACGCTGACCACGGTGACCAGGACGGTCACCCAGAACGCGTTCCACCAGAAGCCGTCGGTGAGGACCGCGCCGTAGTTGGCCAGCCCGATCCACGCCCGTTCCTTCGGGAAGCGCAGGTCGTAGCGCTGGAGGGACAGCAGCACCGAGTACAGGATCGGCCAGCCGGTGACCAGCAGCATGATCAGCGCCGCCGGGGCGCACAGCCACAGGCCGAGCCGCCGCTCGGCGGTCTTCTCGTCGGTCTCGCTCCGGCGGATCACGGCAGGACCCCCTTGCTCTCCAGCGCGTCGGAGATCAGGTCCCGCAGCCTCGCCTCGGTCTTCACCGGGTCGATGGAGCCCGGCGGCGACAGGATGGTGGAGGTGACCGTGGAGACGTTCTGGTACGTCGGTGTCCTGGGGCGCAACGCGGCGGTCTCCAGCGCGTCGAGGATCGCCTGCCGCATCGGGTACGCCTCGGCCATCTGGGGAGCGTCGTACACGGTGCGGATCGTGGGAGGCAGCCCGTCCATCACGGCGGCGGTGAGCTGGCTCTGCGGGTCGCGCAGGCACAACGCCGCCTCGAACGCCTCACGCGGATGCTCGGTGTACCTGCTGATCCCGAAGTTGGCGCCGCCCAACGGGGCGCGGCCCGGCCCGTCGACGCCCGGATAGGGCGCCCACTTGAAGTCGGGCAGCAGACGCGGCTTGTTGGCCGCCATCGACGCGTACACGAACGGCCAGTTGATCTGGAACGCCGCCCGGCCGCCCTCCATCGCCAGCCGCACGTCGTCCTCGCGCATGCTGGAGATCGACGGGTCGGCGGCCCGCGACCGCCCGAACGCCCGCATGACGCCCAGCGCCCTGGTCGCGGGCGGGCCGAGCATGACGGTCTCGCCCGCCGTGTTGAGGATGCTCCCCCCCGCGGACGCCAGCACGCTGTTGAACCACACGACGATGCCCTCGTACGGCGCGCCCGTGACCTCGGCGTAGTGGGGCCTGCCCTCGGCGGCCAGCCGGTCGGACTCGCGGATCAGGCCGTTCCAGGTGGTCGGCGGCTTGGGAACGAGGTCGGACCGGTACCAGAGGAGCTGGACGTTGGTGGTGTACGGCGCGGCGTAGAGCCGGCCGTCCCAGGTGGCGGTCTCCAGCGGCTTGGGGAGCGTGCCCCGTCTGACCTGCCGCTCGTACGCGCCCGTCCAGGGGAGGATCCACTCGGCCTCGGCCAGCTCGGCGGTCCACATGACGTCGAGGCCGAGCACGTCCAGCCCGGTGTCGCCCGCCGCCAGCCGCCGCACCATCTGTTCACGCTGGCCGTCGGCGTCACGGGGCAGGGTGTTGAGCGTGATCCGGTAGCGGCCGGCGGCCCTGCGGTTGCATCGGGCGACGATGCGGCCGATGTTCTCCTGGGGCGCGTTGTACAGGTTGATCTCGGGCGGCCCCGACTCCCCGCCCCCACAGCCTGCCGCCGCCCCGCCCACCCCGGCCAGCAGCACGACGGCCATGGCGCCGCACGAAGCCCAGCGCATGCCCCTCCGCCCCCGATGGTCCTTGATGATCAGTCGTCATACCCAGGTCACGATGTCTCACCCTGGGTAATCGTCAGCGCTCGGACAGGACTACCTGACTATTCCAGTTGACTTGGTAGGGAATTTCTGCGACCGTCGGTGTCCATGACCCTGAGGACATCGTCCGCACCCACCGGGCTCAGGCCGGCGGAGATCGCCCGGTCACTGGCCGCGGCGCCGCAGGACTGGGTGCGCCGGGTGCGCCTGAGCACCGAGGAACGCTGGTACGAGCGCCTTCACGAAGGCGACGACCACGAGATCTGGCTGATCAGTTGGATGCCCGGCCAGTCCACCGGCTTCCACGATCACGGCGGCTCGCGCGGAGCCTTCGCCGTCGCCCTCGGCTGTCTTCAGGAACACGACCTCAGCGTGTCCCGTTCGCTGTCCGCCGGCGAGTACCGCGAGTTCGGCCCCTCGTACATCCACGAGGTCGGCAACGTGACCAACGCCCCCGCCGTCAGCGTCCACGTCTACTCGCCCCCGCTCACCACGATGAACCGGTACGACCTCACCGACGGGGGCCTCGTCCGCCTCGCCGAGGAACGGGCCGACCAGTGGTGACCCCCGCCCGGCCCCCCGGGGCCCGTTCGATCGACGAGATCCTCGCGGCGGCGCGCGAGAGGCTGGTCCGCCTGGAGCCCGCGGAGGCGCACAAGGAGTTCGCCGCCGGCGCCCTGCTCGTGGACATCCGGCCCCAGTCGTTCCGCGCGGCCGAGGGCGAGGTGCCCGGGTCGCTGATCCTGGAGCGCAACGTCCTGGAGTGGCGCTTCGACCCCGCCGGCGACGCCCGGATCGCCGAGGCCACCGACTACGACGTTCGGGTGATCGTGCTGTGTTCGGAGGGCTACACCTCCAGCCTGGCCGCCGCCTCCCTGCACGACCTGGGACTGAGCCGCGCCACCGACGTGGTCGGCGGCTACCGCGCCTGGCGCGCCCTGGGGCTTCCCACGACCGGCAGCCCCTGGCCCGCCGAACCCGACCCGACCTACCACTGAACCCCGAAACCCCACGCCTGGAGCCCCCGATGATGCACCCCTGCACCTGCACCCGCGCCCGCGCCTTCCGTTCCGTCCGTCCGCACGCGGCAGTGAGGTTGCGATGAGCGGCATCGTCACCCTGATCGGCAACCCCCGAGCCGGCTCCCGCACCCACCGCGCCGCCCTCGAGGCCACCGAGGCCGTCGCCCGCCGGCTGGGGCTCCGCAACCCGGGCGAGACGGTCGATCTGGCGGTGCTCGCCGGGGAGATCCACGCGGCCGACCCCTCCTCCGACCTCGACGCGGCCCTCAAGATCGTGGCCTCCGCCGACGTCCTGGTGGTGGCCAGCCCCACCTACAAGGGGACGTACACGGGCCTGCTCAAGGCGTTCCTGGACCTGCTGCCCTCCGGGGCCCTCCGCTCGGCGACCGCCCTGCCCCTGCTGCTGATGGGCGACCCCCGGCACGCCCTCGCCGTGGAGGTCCACCTCCGGCCGCTGCTGGTGGAACTGGGCGCCCGCGTCCCGACACCCGGCCTGGCCCTCCTGGAGTCCGACCTCCCCCGGCTGAACGACGTCCTCGACCGTTGGGCGGACCGGACCGCGCCCCAGGTGGAGGTGGCCGCATGACCGAGATGCTCACCCACCGGCCCGTCGACCAGAAGCGCTTCCGCCGCACGCTGGCCCTGCACGCCTCCGGCGTCGTGGTCGTCACGGCGCGGGTCGGAGACCGTCCCATCGGCCTCACCGCCACCTCGTTCTCCTCGGTCAGCCTCGACCCGCCCCTCGTCTCCTTCTATGTCGACAACTCCTCCACCACGTGGGGGGACCTCGCCAAGGCCGACCTGTTCGCGATCAACCTCCTGGCCGGGCACCAGGCCGAGGTCGCCGACCGGTTCGCCCGCCGGGGCATCGACCGCTTCGCCATCCCCACCGCCTGGCGCTCCGGCCCGGGCGGCGTCCCTCTCCTGGAGGAGGTCACCGCCCATCTGTTGGCCGTTCCCCACGGCACCGTCGAGATCGGCGACCACCACCTGATGGTGGGCCTCGTCATCGGCACCAAGAACGGCCACGGAGGAACGCCCCTCGTCTACCATCACGGCCGCTTCGGTCGGTTCATCCCCTACCCATAGACGCACCGCGGCGGGGGTGGCCGCCGCGGTGTAGCGCTGAGGCCCGGTCCGAGCGGGGACCGGGCCTCGGTCTTGCCCTCCTCGGGCCTCAAATAGATAAGATCGTCTCGCTAGGGAGCGGTCCCGGCCGGGGCGTTCCACGCCGTCCTCATCGCGGAGGCGTCATGGAGACGTGCGTTGACATCGAGGGCGAGGCGGCGTTCCTGGACGCGGAGTCCGGGTGCGTGTTCCGGGTCTGCGAGCCCGGGGCCCGGCCGGAGTTGTGGGAGCGGTTCCTTCGGGGGGCGTTGGCGGCCTACCGGCACTTCGGGGTGGAGTCGGCCCTGGAGTATCCGGCGATCCGCGACGGCGGGACCACGTCCCGGTTCATCGTGGGGCTGGACTCGGACGGCGAGGCGGTGGCCGGTGTGCGGATCCTGGAGCCGTACTCCGCCGTCGACGAGGTGCACGCGCTGCGCGCGTGGGAGGGGCGTCCCGGGGAGCGGGGCTTTCGTGACGCGCTCGAAGGGCGGCTTGCGGACGGCATCGTCGAGGTCAAGGCGGTGTGGACGGATCGGCGGACACGGCTGTCGGGCCTCGGGGCCGCCGTGGCCCGGTGCGTGGCGCACGCGGCAGGGCTGCACGGCGTCCGCTACAGCCTCATGACCGCCTCGGCCCATGCCGTCGGTCGGTACATCGGTGTGGGCGCGATCGTGGCGGCGGAGGTGCCTCCGGTGCCGTACCCGGACCGGCGCTACGCGACCGTCCCGCTGTGGTGGGACGCGCGGTCCTACCGCAGGGGCGCCCTCCCCGCGCAGGCCGCGCTGATCGACGACGAACGCGCGCGGTTGATGCGATCCACCTATGAGACGACGAGCAGAGGCAGGAGCAGATGACAGCGCAGGACCACCGGCCCTTGATCCTCGACCCGGCCCGGGCCGATGACGCCGCAGTGCTCGACGACCTGCGCTCACGCGGGGACATCGTGGTCTCGGACCTGCGCGAGCCGATCCGAGCCGAGCTGGCGGGCCTCCTCGATCTGCCCGAGGTGGGTGAGGGGCCGGAGCACGACCGGTGGGTCCACTATCCGTGGCGGCGGCGCGTCGTGGCCTTGCCGGGTCCGCGCACCATGCGCCTGGTCCGGCTCGACCGCAACCGCAACAAGCTGACCCGCGAGGAGCAGGACCGGCTCGGGACCCTGGTCGTGGGGGTCGTCGGGCAGAGCGTCGGCCACGCCATCGCCCACACGCTCGCCATGGAGGGCGTCTGCGCCGAGCTGCGGCTCGCCGACTTCGACGACCTGGAGGCGGCGAACCTCAACCGCGTCCCGGCCTCCCTGTTCGACATCGGTCTCAACAAGGCCGTGGTCACCGCGCGGCGGATCGCCGAACTCGACCCCTACCTGCCGGTGACCGTCTACCCGGAGGGCATCACGGACGAGGTGATCGACGGGTTCTTCGACGGCCTGTCGATCGTCGTGGAGGAGTGCGACTCGCTCGACGTCAAACTGGCCGTCCGGGAGGCCGCGCAACGTCACCGGGTCCCGCTGCTGATGGAGACCAGCGACCGGGGCCTGCTCGACGTCGAACGCTACGACCTGGAGCAGGACCGCCCGCCGTTCCACGGGATGCTGGACGGGGCCGGCCGGGCGGACCTGCGCGGGCTGTCGACGCGGGACAAGGCACCGTACGTCATCCGGATCCTCGACGCTCAGGGCCTGTCGACCGACTTCGCCGCGAGCCTCGTCGAGATCGACCAGACGCTGTCGAGCTGGCCGCAGCTCGGCGGCGACGTCCAACTCGGCGGGGCCACCGTCGCCGCCGCCGTACGACGCATCGGGCTGGGCCTGCCGCTGCCCTCGGGCCGGACACGCGTCGACATCCAGGAGTGCCTGGACGCCTTGGCCCCTCCCATCGCGGCACAGGAGCCCGATTGGAGCGGGGTCGCCGCGTACGAGCCCCCGTCCGTGGAGTCCCTGCCTTTCGCCGAGGCCGTCGCCGTCTACGCGGGCCTTGCGCCGTCCGGGGGGAACGTCCAGCCCTGGACGATCACGTCGAACGCCTCAGACGGGATCCGGATCGAGCTGGATCCGAAGGCGACCACCGGGATGGACATCGGCTTCCGGGGCAGCGCCGTCGCCGTCGGGGCGGCCCTCTACAACGCGCGGGTCGCGGCGGCGGCGTACGGGGTGCTCGGCGACACCGAGATCACCGAGGCCCCGGGCGCGCTGACCGCGACGCTGCGGTGGGGCCGGGGAGCGGACCCCGACCTGGCCCGCGACCTCCCGGGTGTGCTCGCCCGGCACACGAACCGCCATCCGGGCACCGGGACCCCGCTCGCTCCCGAGGTCTTGGAGGCCCTGGCCGGGGCGGCGCGTCCGGCCGGCGGCACGCTCCGCGCCATCACCGCGCCGGAGTCCCTGGAGAGTGCGGCGGTTCTCCTCGCCGCGTCCGACCGGATCCGCTACCTGACCCCGGACCTGCACGCCGAGATGTTCGCGGAGCTGCGCCTTCCCGGGGACGACCTGGACAGCGGCCTCGACCTGCGCACCCTGGAGCCGGCCCCCGACGAGCTGGCCAAGCTCGCCATCGCCCGTCGCCCCGACGTGATGTCCCGCCTCCGCGCCTTCGGCGGCGGCGTCGCCCTCGGTGAGTACTCCTTGGAACGAGTCCGCTCCTCCTCCGCCCTCCTGGCGATCTGCTTCGACGCCCCCGCCCCTACCTTGACCGACTACGCCCAAGCCGGTGCCGCCGTCCAGCGCGTGTGGATCGAAGCCGAACGCCACGGCCTCGCGGTCCAGCCGATGTCCCCGGTCTTCCTCTACGCGCGCACCCCCGACGACCTCGCCGGCACCTTCCCGGGCTTCGAACCCGAGGTCACGTCCCTCCAGGAGCGCTTCTCGACCCTCCTGGCGATCCCCCCGACCGAAGCGGTCGCCCTCGTCCTCCGCCTCACCCACGCCCCGCCCCCGACCACCCGCAGCGCCCGCAGACCTCACCCGGCGGCCGGACCACGCTGACCGCCCCAGCCTGGCTCCGGCGGGAACGTGCCTGGCTGCCGCGTGTACGGGGCCACCCCTTCCGCCGGAAGTCCACGCCGCCTGGTCAGCTCCGCGTGACCGCCCCGTTCGCCTCGCTGCGTACACGGCTCCGTTTGGTGAACGCGGCGGACCACGTGTCGGTAGGGACGGTCTCGGCCCACGAGGCGAATGGCGAGATCCGGGCGGCGGGGTTCAACAGCGCGCCCGCGCAGGGGCACCGGCGGTACGCCTCGGATGCCGGGGTCAGCCGGCGTCCACGGGATCGGTGGTCGTCAGCAGTCCGCTCATGACCAGGTCGACGAGCCGGTCGGCCTGTTCTCCGGACATCTGCTCGGAGATCCAGGCGGCGGCGTTCATCAGCGCGAACATGTCGGCGCCCGTCGTCGCGTCCCGGCGCAGGGCCCCGGCGGTGCGGGCCCTGGCGAGCAGCCGATCGCCGAGGTCGGTCATCCGGACGCATGATCGGTGCAGTTCGGAGGCCTCGTCCCCGACGCCCTCGGCCAGTACGGCGGCGAGGCCCTGATAGGCGGTGGCGTGCTCGATGACCGCGCGTACCCACTCGGCTAGCGCGAGCCCGGGGGAAGGGTGGGTGAGCAGGGCCTCGCCGTGCGCGAACAGGGTCTCGTTGCGTTCGTGCAGGAGTGCGCCGATCAGGGCGCGGCGGGTCGGGAAGTGGGCGTAGAGGGTGCCGATCGCGACGCCGGCGCTCCTCGCGATGCCCTCCAGGGACGCATGGGTCCCCTGCTCGGCGAACGCGGTGTCGGCCTCGGCCAGGAGGCGTTCACGGTTGCGTCGCGCGTCGGCGCGTGGGCGGCGCCGTGGCTGCGGTCGGGGTGGCGGCATCGTGCCCTTCCTGTTGGTCGAGGCACCCTCATGTTACTTTGTCGAGGCACCCTCAAGTTCATCGAACGTTCGGGAGGCGGAAATGATCTTGGTGACCGGTGCCACCGGTTCCATCGGAAGGCCCCTCGTCCGGCGCCTGCGCGCGGACGGGGTCGCGTTCCGGGCCCTGGTCCGCGACGAGGCCAAGGGACGCGCGCTCGGCTGCGACTTCGCTGTCGGCGATTTCGACGACCCCGACTCGCTCGCGGCGGCCCTGGACGGTGTCGACCGGATGTTCCTCAACGGCGCCGGCGCGCAACCGGTGGACGGGGAGCAGCCCATGATCGTCCAACAGCGAACGGCCATCGACACGGCGCGGCGGGCCGGCGTGGCGCGGATCGTGAAGGTGTCGGTCCGGGACGCCCACGAGGGCGGCCTGCTCGCCGAGGGCGCGCACTGGCGGATCGAGCGGCATCTCCAGGCATCCGGCATGGGCTGGTCGCTCCTCCGGCCCGGCGGCTTCATGCAGAACTTCCTCACCGGAGCGGGCTCGTTCACGTCCGATGGGGATCTGGTCGGCTCCTACGGCGACGCCCCGGTCTCGTACATCGACTGCGAGGACATCGCCGCCTGCGCGGCCGCCCTGCTCGCCGGCGCCTATGGCAACGGCGAGACCTTCGTCCTCACCGGCCCGCAGGCCCTCACGCACCACCAGATCGCCGAGAAACTCTCCACGGTGCTCGGCCGAACGATCCGCTATGTGGACCTACCCCCGGACGAACTGGCCGCCACCCTGAAATCCCAGGGACTCCCCGCCCGATTCGCCGATGACGTCGCCGCCCTTTTCGCGAAGGTGGCACGCGGCTCCCAGTCCACGACGACTTCGGCGGTGCGAGAACTGACCGGCCGTTCACCGCGCACGTTCGACGACTTCCTCGCCGCCAACCGCCGGGCCTTTCACGCCATGGCCGCACTGACGCGCTGAACCGGGCGGCGGGATCAGCCGGCGAGCGGCGTTCGCGAAACACGTCACTCGGGCTTTCTCGCCGAATCCGGGCCGGGCCGAGCATGGCCCCGAAGAACGCCCCGATCACGCCCGAGCCCATGGTCAGCGTGACAACCGCCCAGCCCGTCATCAGGTCCAAGACGGTCAACGCGGGGCCTCCGATACGCCCAGTTTCAGAGCGATCTCGCGTGCGAGCGCCATAGTGTCGCCGGCCTGTCGGGCGTTCTCCGCATCGCCGAGGTGTTCTCCGCTCAGGTGCTCGTAGAACCGGAGCCGACCCGACTCGTCGGGGGCGCACTGCACGATCACGGCCGGACCGGCTTTGACGGGGTCCCAGCAGCGCAGGAGGAACGGAGGCCGATCCGCGTCGGCCAGGCGAGGGCGTACGCCCAAATCCTCCAGATCGGCCGCCAGGGTCAGGAGCCGAATCCGGCATTGCGAGCGGAGGTCGCTCGCGGCGTCCAGGGCCGGCGGCGAAGTCCTTTCGATGCCGGAAGGCGCGGCCGATCGGTCCGACCCGCCGGCGTCGGGGCCTGGCCATGGCTGCCATCGGATGCCGTCGCACATCAGGGGCGCTCCGGGGTGATGACGCGCTGGATCTTGTCGGCGGCCCCCTCGGGGTCGCCGACCGGGCCGATGATGTCGCCCCAGCTCCACGTGAACCAGTGCCGACCGTCCTCCTCGATCCGACAGCCGATGTCCTCGGCGAGCACGCCGGCGTCCTGGTTGACGACGCGCAGATAGATGAAGTCCGTGCCGTACGGCTCGACCACTCGGGCCCGGAAGATGGGCCTGGTCTCGAATTCGTTGAGGAGGGTCGTCAGATGCTCGCGCCGTTCATCACGCACGGCTCGCGTTCGAGGCCGATCCCTCTTCTCTGAAGCGTCCCGGTGGCGCGCCGGGTTGTCTGAGCGCCTGATGAGGCTCATGAACGATCCATCCTGTGGGTCTTCTGGGGAAGTGCCTCCCATCTTCGACAGGCGCGATTACTCTCAGCCATAGATCGCTCTCCACAAGTGATGGGCCGCCTGCACAAGCGGCTGTGTAGACGAGGAGCCCCCGATGGCACCACCCAAACCGGAACAATCGGTCCGAGCGTTCTTCGCCTTCCATCTCAAGCGGCTCAGGGAGGAGGCCGGGCTGTCGCAGCCCGCGCTCGGCCAGATCGTTCACGTCTCGGGCAGCCTGATCAGCGGCATCGAGACCTGCAAACGCATCCCGAGCCTCAAGCTGTGCCAATCGCTGGATGAGTACTACAAGCTCGTCATGTACTTCGAGGCGCTACACCCCCGGGTCATCGAGGAGTCCGGCCTGCCCGCCGGGTTCCCCGAATTCGCCGATGCGGAGGCGACGGCGGGTGTGATCAAGACCTACCAGAGCTTCGCCATCCACGGCCTGTTTCAGACCGAGGACTACGCGCGGGCGGTTCTGCGAATGGGCCAGCAGCCCGACAAGCTGGAACGACTTGTCGCCGCGCGAATGGAGCGACAGGAGATACTACGCCGCGAGGACCCACCCGTGGTCGTCGCCCTGCTCGATGCTTCTGCGGTCCGGCGATGGTTCGGTGACCGGGAAGTCATGCGCGAGCAGCTCGAACACCTCTTGCGCCTCGCGCACGAGCCCCACATCCACGTTCACATCGTCCCGGACGACGCCCAGGTCTATCCGGAGGCGTCGTTCACACTCCTGAGTTCCCCCGGCGATCCCGAAGCCGGATACTCCGAGATGGCGGGCGGTAAGGGGCTACTCCTGGACGATGCGGCATATGTCGCAGAGCTTGGCGTACTGTACGAACTGATCAGGTCCAAAGCACTCACCGCAGAGGACTCCCAAGCCTTCATCCGGAACGTCTTGGAGAACCTATGAACAAGATTCACCTGGCTGCGGCCCAGTGGCGCAAGAGCAGTCACAGCGGCGGAGAGAGCGGGATGTGCGTCGAGGTGGCGCAGGGCCTCGGCGTCATCGGCATCAGGGACAGCAAGAACCCCGGGGGCGGGCGCCTGGCCGTGGACCGCGACGCCTTCCAGGGCTTGGTCCGCCAGGCGAAGGCCGGCGACCTCGACCTGTAGCCCCGACCGGACGGCCCTCGGTTCCGGCACTGGCCGAGCCGAGGGCCGCCGCGTACGGTGACGGCAGAGCCGTCGAGCCGAGGAGGTCGCATAACGACCTGCCGCGCGGCCGAATGAGCCGCCTCGCCCGTGCCGGCGGCCTATCCGGATCGACCCTCCTTGAGGAGTTGCGAGACCCGTTGTGGAGAGATGCGCAAGGCGACGGCGATCTCACGGCCCGTCAGCCCTTCGTTGCGAAGCCTGCGCGCCACCGCCCGCGAAGAGGCCGCAGCGTCGAGTTGAGCCGCCGCGAGAGCATCGATGGCGTTCCTGGCCGCTCGCATCTCCTTGTTCAGATCCTCCCCGACGTCTGGTGCGAGTTCCAGATCGAACGACTGGGGTGACGCATCCAAGTCGAGCGCGATGTAGTCGCGTGCCACCGCTTCGGCGTCAGTGAGCTTCTTGACCTGTGTGACGCCGAGCCCCTCGATGTGGAGCTCCCATCCCTTCTTCCACCGCTTGGCGCGGACGGTGTAGGTCTTCCCCACTACAGCCACCCCTCTGGCAGGAACTCCATGCGGCTGGCCCTCCGGAGTGCGTTCTCCACCGGGCGACGATGAGGCCGAATCTAGCCTCCCTAGACGTCAAGGCGCCCACGCCGAGCCGGTACGCCTCCTCAAGGCGTCGCTGCGTGTTCGACGGGGCCAGGCGGCGTGGCTCGTACCTCCCCGAAGTCGCCGGTGGTCGGTCGCAGCGCCTTCTCGTGCTCCGTGCGGTCCGCCTTGATCCGTGCGGTGGCACGCCAGCCGGTGATGACCTCTTGGGCGTTGGTGTCGAGATCGAGCTCGGCCGCGTTGGACAGGGCGCCCACCAGCTCAACGGTGAAGGCCCTGACTTCCTCGGTGCTCAGGTGGCGTACCCAGGGGAACACATCGGGCATGGCGAGCAGCAGCGCCCGCGCGCTCGGGTCGTGTTTCATGAGCGCCAGGAAGATCCGCGACGCGGTCGTCAGGCTCGCGTCGCGCTGCTCCTCGCGGTCGGCGGCCGTGAGGTAGAGGTCGGGGCCGTCCCGGTGGGTCACCCGCAGCAGGCCCAGGCGCGCAGCCCGTTCGGCCACGGACTTGGGGTTGCGGGACAGATCCGAGAAGGTCACTGCCTCCGTGGCGTTCATGCCACCAGTGTGGTCAGACTCAGGCCACCTGTCGCAACGAACGAAAGACGCCGTCCGCGTCGTCGTTGACGGGGGCGGCGTCTTCGGGCTGGAGGCGGTCAGGCGGATGCCGCCTCCAGGGTTCGGGTGCCTCGGCGGGTGAGTTCGGGGAGGACGCCCTCGCCGAACCAGTACGCCTCCTCCAAGTGCGGGTAGCCGGACAGGATGAACTCCGTGATGCCCAGGTCGGCGTACTCCTGGATGAGGTCGGCGACCTCGGCGTGGCTGCCGACCAGAGCCGTGCCCGCGCCGCCGCGTACGAGGCCGACGCCGGCCCACAGGCCCGGGTGGATCTCCAGGTCGCGGACGGAGCCGCCGGCCTCGCGGTAGCCGGCGTGCAGGGAGCGCATTCGTGCCTGGCCCACGGAGTCGCTGGCGGCCAGGGCCTCCTGGGCCCTGGCGACGGCGGCGGGGTCGATGGCCTGGAGCAGGCGGTCGGCCTCGCGCCAGGCGTCCTCGGAGGTGTCGCGGGAGATCGTGTGCAGGCGGATCCCGAAGCGCAGCGTGCGGCCCTGCTCGGCGGCGAGGCCACGGATCCAGGCGATCTTCTCGGCGACCTGGGCCGGCGGCTCCCCCCAGGTGAGGTAGACGTCGACCTGGCGGGCGGCGACCGGGCCGGCCGCCGGGGAGGAGCCGCCGAAGTACAGCTCCGGAACGGGATCCAGCTCGCCGGAGACCGTGGCCCCGCGCACCTTGTAGTGCTCGCCGTCGAAGTCGAACGGCGTGCCGCTCCACGCGCCGCGCACCACGGACAGGAACTCATCCGTGCGGGCGTACCGTTCGGAGTGCGACAGGTGGTCGCCGAAGCGGGCCTGCTCGGTCTGCTCGCCGCCGGTCACCACGTTCAGCAGGAGTCGTCCACCGGAGATCCGCTGGTAGGTGGCGGCCATCTGGGCGGCCAGGGTCGGGGAGATCAGCCCGGGCCGGAACGCCACCAGGAACCGCAGCCGGGACGTCTCCCTGATCAGCGCGGCGGTGGTCAACCACGCGTCCTCGCACCACGTGCCCGTCGGGGTGAGGACGGCGTCGAAGCCCAACTGCTCGGCGGAACGGGCGATCTGGGCCAGGTAGTCGATGTCCGGAGGGCGGGGGGTGCCCGTGGCCCCGGGCGCGTTGTGGCCGCCGCCGATCACGGAACGGCCGTCGCCGGAGGTGGGCAGAAACCAATGAAAGCTCAACGTCATGACGGTGCCCTTCAGGAGTTCGGGACGGTGTCGTTGAAGCGGCGGTCGAAGAACTCGTCGATCCGCACCTTGCCCGGCAGCAGCTCGACCTCGGTGAACGAGTCCGACAGCCGCTGCTCCTCGGCGATCACGGCGTCGTCGATCCGGATGATGCGGGCGGTCCGACGCCGGTGGGCGCGCTCGGCCACCTCGTACGGGAGGCCGGTGTCCTTCGCCCATTGCCGGGCCCATTCCTCGTGGTGGGCGTTGGCCCACAGCAGGGCCCGCCGATAACGGCCGAGGAAGTCCTCCAGCGCGGCGACCTTCGACTTGTCCTTGAGCGCCGAACGGGACGTGATCTGGAAGCCGTACCCGTTCGTGTAGCCCTTGCCGTCGACGAGGACGCGCGCCCCCGTCTGGATCTCGGCCTGCGAGGTGTACGGCTCCCAGGACGCCCACGCGTCGACCCGACCGCCGGTGAAGGCGGCGAGCGCGTCGGCGGGCTGGAGGTACTGGACCTGAACGTCCTTGTAGGCGATCCCGTGCTTCTTCAGAACGGCCAGCAGGTGGTAGTTGGCGGAGCTGCCCTTGGCCACAGCGATCTTCTTACCGCGCAGCTCGGCGGGGCTGCGCAGGGTCGAGGACTTGGGCACCACGATCGCCTGGCCGACCAACGCCACCTCGGACGCGCCCACGATGACGATCCGGGCGCGGGCGGCGGCGGCGAAGATCGGCGGCGTGTTACCCACCGCGCCGAAGTCGACAGCGCCGGCGTTGACGGCCTCCAGGATCGGCGGCCCCGAGGTGAACAGCGACCAGCCCAGCTTGTACTTCGTGCCGTCCAGCTCCCCCGCCGCCTTCAGCAGGGACTGGATGCTCGCGCCCTTCTGGTCGCCGACCCGCAACGTCACCTCGGTCAGGTCGACAGGCCCGTCGGAGGTCGCCGCGTCGGAGTCACCGCAGGCGGTGAGCGCCCCCAGACCGAGGGCCAGAACGGCGAGCAGTGCGGTGAGTCGTCGGTTCATGTCGTTCCTTCAGGGGTGACGCCGAGGCGTTCGAGCAGCGTCGCGCGCAGCCCCACCAGCTCGGGATGGTCGCGGTGTCGGGGTCGTTCGAGGTCGACGCGGGTCTCATGGGCGATCCGGCCCGTGTCCAGCACCAGGACGCGGTCGGCCAGCAGCAGCGCCTCGTCCACGTCGTGGGTGACCAGCAGGACGCCGGGCCGGTGCCGGGCCCACAGGTCCAGGACGAGGCGGTGGACGGTGATGCGGGTGAGCGCGTCCAGCGCGCTGAACGGCTCGTCCAGCAGCAACAGATCGGGCTCGCGAACCAGGGCGCGGGCGAGCGAGACCCGTTGGGCCTCCCCGCCGGACAGGGTGAGCGGCCACGCGTCACGGTGCGCGGCGAGCCCGACCTCTTCCAGCGCCTCATCGGCGGCCCGCAGGGGATCGGCCACGGACAGACCCAAGGCCACGTTGGCGGCCACCCGCTTCCAGGGCACCAACCGGGGCTCCTGGAACGCGACCGACACCGTCCCCTCGACGACCAGGTCACCGCCGGTGGTGCTCTCCAGCCCGGCGAGGGCCCGCAGCAGCGTGGACTTGCCCGAGCCGCTGCGGCCGAGCAGCGCCACGAACTCGCCCCGCCCGATCTCCAGGTCGAGCCCGTCCAGCACGGCCCTCGTGCCGAACCGTTTGACCACGCGGGAGGCGCGGGCGACCGTCGTCACGCCAGGAAGTCGCGTCGCCATGCCAGCGCCCTCCTCTCCAGGAAGCGGACGACGGCGTCGGTGAGCAGCCCGAGCAGCGCGTACGTCACCAGCCCGACCACCACGATGTCGGTGCGCAGGAACTCCCGGGCGTTGTTGATCATGAAGCCGAGGCCCTGGTCGGCGTTGATCTGCTCGGCGACGATCAGCGCCAGCCAGGCCACCGCCAGGCTCTGCCGCAGCCCCACCAGCGTCTGCGGGAGCGCCCCCGGCAGCACGACGTGCCGGATCAGCGCCACCCGCCCCAACCGCAGCACCTTGCCGACCTCCGCCAGCTTGGGGTCGACACCCCGGATCCCGGCGAAGGTGTTCAGGTAGAGCGGGAACGCCACCCCGAACGCCACCAGCGCGATCTTGGGCGTCTCGCCGATCCCGAACCACAGGATGAACAGCGGGATCAGCCCGAACAGCGGTAGCGCCCGCAGCATCTGCATGGGCGCGTCGATGAGGTACTCGCCGACCCGGCCGAGCCCCGCCACCAGGGCGAGCCCCACCCCGACGGTGGCCCCCACCGCGAAGCCGAGGACGGCCCGCCGCAGCGAGACGCCGACGGCACCGGTCAGCGTGCCGTCCTGAACGAGGTCCAGGGCGGTGGCGGCGATGGTGCTGGGAGCGGCGAGGAGCCGGTCGGAGAGCAACCCCGTGGCACTGGCGAGCTGCCACAGCACCAGCAGGCCCACCGGCCCCACCGTGCGGAGCAGCGCCCCCGGGGGCAGCCGCAGGGGAACGTTCCGAGCACGGGCGACGACCGGTTCGGCCAGGTCGAAGGACGGTGCGGACATGACTGAGCGGACCTTCCGTATGAGCCGATCAAGGACGAGAACGGTTCAGCGCGGACACGCCGCGCCGACCCGCACCATGCGCCCCGGACACTCGGGGGCACGGGGAACGGTCGGAGGGAGCGGGGCGGTCGAGTGCTCGGAACGGTGCACGGTGGCAGCTTGCCCCATATTCCCTACCAAATCAATAGGCTTAGTGGGTTGGCCGCCTCCCGAACGGACCCGCCATGATGACGGCGCACCCTCACCCATCGAGCGCGAGGAGAGCCCCCGCATGTCCACCCGCACCGACTCCGTGACCGTCGCCGACGGGGTGTTCGACCTGTACGTCTGGCTGCCCGAACGGGGCACGGGCCCCGGCGTCCTGCTCATCCAGGAGATCTTCGGCGTGGGCGACCACCTCCGGGGCGTGGCCGAGGACCTGGCCCGACTCGGTTACGTGGTCGCCGCCCCGGACCTGTTCTGGCGGATCCGGCCGGGCTGGGCCTCCGACGCCGACCCCGAGGGGATCCAGCGCTCGATGGAGGTCTCCGCTCAATTCGACGGCGAGCAGGGCGTCGCGGACCTGGAGGCCGCCCTCGACCACCTCGCCGGCCTCCCCGAGGTCACCGGCGGTACGGCGACGCTCGGGTTCTGTCTCGGCGGCTGGCTGGCCTATTTCCTGGCGGCACGGCGGCCCGACCTCGCCGCCCTGGTGTCGTTCTACGGCTCACAGGTGCCCGGCGCGCTCGACCTGGCGACGCAGATCCGCTGCCCGGCGCAGTTCCACTTCGGCGGCTCGGACCCGTACATCCCGCGCGAGGACATCGCCCGGGTCGAACGGGCGGTGGCCGCGATGCCCGACGCCGAGATCCACGTCGAGGAGGAGGCCGGCCACGCGTTCCACAACCCGTCGCCGGTCTTCCACCACGCGGCGGCGGCCGACCGGGCCTGGCGACTGACCGAGGAGTTCCTCGCCCGCCGACTGCCCGTCTGAGTCAGCCCGCCAGCCCGTAGCCGGCGAGCATCGCGCTCAGCTCGTCCAGCGAGATCAGCCCGTCCCGGTTGGCGTCGGCGGTCTCGAACCTGTCCTGCGTCTCATGGCGCGACCAGGACAGCCCCAGCTCCTCCAGGATCACGGTGAACCCGACCAGATCGAGTTGGCCGTCACCGTCCACGTCGACCCGCTGAAAGGCGGTGAAGAGGCCGGCCTGGGTCGGTTCAGCGGTCATGCCACTCCTCGTTCTGGTCGATGTGAGCGCATCATGGCATATCGGTGGCGCGCGGCAGGGGCAGACACGTTGGTCGCGCGCGTACGAACCCCATGATGGGCGACAATCACGCCATGTGGTTCGGCATCCTGGGCACCACCGAGGTGACACTTGCGGACGGGTCCCCGGTCCCGGTCGGGGGTCCCCGGGTCCGTTCGCTGCTCGCGCTCCTGCTGCTGGAGCCGGGCAAGGTCGTCACCGTGGAACGGCTGATCGACGGGCTGTACGGCGAGAGCCCGCCCGCCGGGGCCGCCAACGCCCTGCAGTCCCAGGTGTCGCGGTTGCGGCGGAGCCTGGGCGGGGGTCTGGTGGAGTTCCACCCGGCGGGCTACCGGCTGGCGGTCGAGCCCGACGACGTGGACGTTCACCGGTTCGAGCGGTTCACCGCCGAGGGCCGACGCGCGCTGGCCGCCGGTGACCGCACGGGCGCGGCGGAGCTGCTGCGCGAGGGCCTGAAGCTGTGGCGGGGCGAGGCCCTGGCCGATGTCGCGGACGCGCCGTTCGCCGACGCCCAGGTGGCGCGGCTGGACGAGCTTCGCGCGGCGGCGACCGAGGACCTGGCCGAGGCCGAGCTGACGCTCGGACGGCACCGCGACCTCGTCGACGAGCTGCAGCGGCTGGTCACCCGACACCCACTGCGGGAGCGCGCCCGGGCCCAGCTCATGCGGGCGCTGTACGGCGCGGGTCGGCAGGCCGAGGCCCTCGCCGTGTTCGAGGACACGCGGCGGACCCTCGCCGAGGAGTTGGGCGCCGACCCGTCCCCGGAGCTGGCCGCCGCCCATCTGGCGGTGCTCCAAGGCGCGCCGGAGCCGACCTCCGCCCCGGCGCTCCCCCGGCTGCCCGCCCAGCTCACCACGTTCGTCGGGCGAGACGAGGAGCTGGGGCGGGTCGGCGTGCTGCTGCGGGATCAGCGGCTGCTCACCCTGATCGGCCCGGGCGGCGCGGGCAAGACCCGGCTGGCCGTCGAGGCGGCGGCCCGGGAGACCGGCGAGGTCTGCTTCGTGGACCTCGCGCCGATCGGCGACGGGGCCGAGCTGCCCAACGCGCTGCTGGGGGCCCTCGGTCTGCGCGACAGCTCGCTGCTGCCCACGCCCGGGGAGCCCCACGCCGATCCCGTCGATCGCCTCGTCAGGGCGCTGGCCCAGCGTCCCGTGCTGCTCATCCTCGACAACTGCGAGCACGTGGTCGACGACGCCGCCCGGCTCGTCCACCGCCTGCTGGGGGCCTGCCCGGGGCTGCGGGTGCTGGCGACCAGCCGGGAGGCGCTCGGCATCACCGGCGAGTCGCTGTGGCCGCTGCCCCCGCTGGCGCTGCCCCCGGAGGGCGTCTCGTCCGCGCGCGAGGCGCTGGGCTACCCGGCGGTACGACTGTTCGCGGATCGGGCCGCCGCCGTCCGCCCCGGCTTCACCGTGGACTCCGCCGACCTCGACCACGTGCTGCGGATCTGCCGCGACCTGGACGGGCTGCCGCTGGCCATCGAGCTGGCCGCCGCCCGGCTGCGCACCCTGTCGCCCGCCGAGGTCGCGTCCCGGCTGGACGACCGGTTCCGGCTGCTGTCGCGCGGCAACCGCACCGCCGCCCCCCGCCACCAGACGCTCCGCGCCGTCGTGGAATGGAGCTGGGAGCTGCTGGACGAGGAGGAACGGACGCTGGCCAGGCGACTGACGGTGTTCACCGGCGGCGTCACGCTGGAGTCCGCCGCGCGGGTCTGCGGGCTGCCCGAAGACGACGTCGACGAGCTCCTCGCCGGCCTGGTCGACAAGTCCCTCCTGCACCGCGACGCGACATCCGAGGGCCGCTACCGGATGCTCGACACCATCCAGGTGTTCTGCGCCGAGCGGCTCGCGGAGGCCGGCGAACACGACCGGCTCCTCCACTCCCACGCCGAGCACTTCTTCGAGCTGGCCCGTGCCGCCGACCCCCATCTGCGGCGCGGTGGGCAACTCGACTGGCTGGCCCGGCTCACCGCCGAGCACGCCAACCTGCACGCGGCCCTGCGCCGGTGCATCACCCGCGATCCGGCCCTGGCGTTGCGGATGGTGGCCGCGCTGTCCTGGTACTGGTGGCTGCGGGGCCGGGTGGAGGGCGCGCCGCTGGCCGCCGAGCTGCTGTCCGCCCTGGGCCCCGAGCCGCCGGACGCATCGGCGGACCTGGGCGAGGAATGGGTGCTGTGCGTGGCCAACGCCGCGTCCGGCGACGGGGACCACCCGCGGATGGCCCCCTATCTGGACCATGCCGAAGCCATCATGAGGAGCACCGACCGGCCGATGCGCTGGCCCGCCGGGATCGTCTTCTGGGCCATCCTCGCCGGCCCCAAGCGCATCGACCTCGAACGGCATCGCGCGCAGGTCGGGACGGATCCGTGGTCGCGGGCGCTCAGCCGGATGGGCGACGGGTTCCAGCACCAGTTCGGCGGTGAGATGGCCGAGGCCGAGCCGTATTTCGTCGCCGCCTACGAGGGCTTCAAGGCCATCGGTGACCGCTGGGGCATGGCCAACTCGCTGGACCCGCTGGCCGAGCTCGCAGAGTGGCGGGGCGATCGGGAAAGGTCGTTCGCCCTGGTCGGCGAGGCCCTGGAGCTGGTGGAGCAACTCGGCGCTCACGAGGAACGGGCCGACCTGCTTGCCCGGCGCGCCGCCGGCCTGGTCCGCGACGGCCGGTACGCCGCCGCCGAGGCCGACTACCGGCTGGCCGCCGAGATCGCCCGCCGTGCCGGCGCCGGGG
Source organism: Thermomonospora umbrina (assembly GCF_003386555.1). Classification (GTDB taxonomy): domain Bacteria; phylum Actinomycetota; class Actinomycetes; order Streptosporangiales; family Streptosporangiaceae; genus Thermomonospora; species Thermomonospora umbrina. The sequence continues at coordinate 2,482,781 of NZ_QTTT01000001.1, forward strand.
AGAAGGCCGACGGCATGCACCACGGTCTCGGTGAGATCGCCCGGCTGCGGGGCGACCTGCCGGAGGCACGGCGGCGCTACGAGAACGCCCTCTCCGCCACCTCGGGCACCTGGTTCGTCACGAGCTGGACCCGATCCCAGTCACTCGTCGGCCTGGGCTGGATCCATGCGGCCGAGGGCGACGCGGAGCGGGCGCGCGCCCTCCATCTGGAGGGCGTCCGGCTCGCGATCGAGTACGACAACTACATGTACGCCGCCAACGGGGCCGACGGTCTGGCGGGTGTCGCCGTCCTCGAGGGCGACGGGGAACGGGCCGCGCTGCTGCTCGGGGTCGCCGGAGTGCTGCGCGGGATGCGCTCGTACAGCAACGCCGACATCGTCCGGGTCACCGAACGGGCCCGGGAGCTGGTCGGCGACGAGGCGTTCGAGGCGGCCCTCGCACGCGGCAGGTCGATGGACCGGGAGGCCGCGCTCGCCTTCGTGGCGGTTTGACGCATATGTGAGCTGCGTCGCGCTCCGTCCGTTCGATGTCACGTTTTCCGGCCGCCCCTTGGTCTTCACGGTCGTAACGCCGTCGAGGACGATGGAGGACACTCCGATGCTGGGAAGACTTGCGGGTCTCGTACTGCGCAGGAGCAGGGCGGTGCTGGTCGTCGCCCTCCTGCTGATGCTGGTCGGCGGGGCGGCGGGCCCCACGCTGTTCGGGAAACTGTCCTCGGGCGGCTTCGACGATCCGGGCTCGGACTCCGGCAAGGCCGCCACCGCCCTGCGCGAGGTGTTCGGGCAGGGTCAGCCCAACGTCGCCATGCTGGTCGAGACCCCGCGCGGCGTCGACGACGCGTCGGCCGCCCGCGCCGGGGCCGCCCTCGGCGGACGCCTCTCCGACGAACCCGGCGTCGTGAACGTCACCTCGTACTGGGCGTCGGGTCGCGCACCCCGGCTCCGCAGCGAGGACGGCCGCAAGGCGCTCGTGCTCGCGACCATCGTCGGGAACGAGAACGACGTCAACGAACGGCTCGACACGCTGCTCCCGCGCTACGAGGGCGCCAAGGACGGCGTCGACGTCCAGGTGGGCGGCTTCGCCCGGCTCCAGCTCGAACTGAACGAGCAGAGCGCGAAGGACGCCAAGACCGGGGAGATGATCGCCTTCCCGATCGCGCTGGTCGCCCTGGTGCTGGTCTTCGGCGGGGTGGTCGCCGCCTCGCTGCCGCTGGTCGTCGCCATGATCACCACCTTGCTCGGGCTGGGGCTGCTGTGGCTGCTGGCGAGCGTCGGCACCGTCGCGGTGACCTCGGTGAACGTCGTCACCATCCTGGGGCTGGGCCTGGCCATCGACTACAGCCTGCTGATCGTCAACCGCTACCGGGACGAACTGCGCGCCGGGCGCCCGACCGACCAGGCGATCCGGATCACCATGGACTCCGCCGGCCGCACCGTGCTGTTCTCGGCCCTCACGGTGGCCGTGGCGGTGGCCGGGCTGGCGGCCTTCCCGCTGCTGTCGCTGAGGTCCATGGCGTACGCGGGCATCATCGTGGCGCTGCTGTCGGCCGCCGCGTCCCTGACCGTGCTGCCCGCCCTGCTCGCGCTGATCGGGCCCCGCATCGACCGGGGCCGGATCCTGGGCCGCCGGCGCGCCTCCGCCGCCCGGGAGAAGGCCGTCGAGGACGGGTTCTGGCACCGGCTGGCCTCGTTCGTCATGCGCCGGCCGGTGCCGATCGCGACCGCCGCCGTCGCCGTGCTGCTCCTGCTCGGGGCCCCGTTCCTCGGCATCAAGATCGCCGCGCCGGACGAGCGCGTGATGCCCGAGTCCTCCGTGTCCCGGCAGGTCGCGACCACCCTGCGAAGCGAGTTCCCGTCCGGGGAGCAGAACGCGCTGCAGGTCGTCGCGCCGTCCGCGCAGGCTTCCCGGCAGGTCGCGGCGTACGCCACCACGCTGTCCGGGCTCCCGGGCGTCGCCCGGGTCGACACGATCACCGGGAGCTACGCGTCCGGCCGTCAGGCGGTGGCGGCCGGCCCGCAGCACACGCGCTTCGGCAAGGGCGAGGCCGCCTACCTGTCCGTCGTCCCGGTGCCCGGAGAGGCCGAGGACGCCGAACGGCTCGTCCGCGACATCCGCGACACCCCCGCGCCGTTCGACACGCTCGTCGGCGGGTCCGCGGCGGTCAACATCGACGCCACCGACGCGCTCGTCGACCGCCTCCCGTACGCGCTGGCGGCGGTGTCGGCGATCATGGTGGTGCTGCTGTTCCTGCTCACCGGGAGCGTGCTGCTGCCGTTCCTGGCGTTGGCGCTCAGCGCCCTCAGCCTCACCGCCTCGTTCGGCGCGCTGGTGTGGATCTTCCAGGACGGCCACCTGTCCGGGCTGCTCGGCGGGTTCACCGTCACCGGCACCATCACCTCCACGGTCCCGGTCATGCTCTTCGCGGTCTCGTTCGGGCTGGCCATGGATTACCAGGTGTTCCTGCTGGCCCGGATCCGCGAGGAGTACGAGCACACCGGCTCGGGCACCGCGGCCGTCGCCCTGGGCCTCGAACGGATCGGCCGGATCGTGACCGCCGCCGCCATCCTGATCTCGATCGTCTTCCTGGCCTTCCTGGTCTCCGGCATCACCTTCATGAAGGCGTTCGGCGTGGGGCTGCCCCTGGCCGTCCTCATGGACGCCACCCTCGTGCGGGGCGCGCTCCTGCCCGCCGCCATGCGCCTCGCCGGGCGCGCCACCTGGTGGGCCCCAGGGCCCCTCCGGCGCGTTCACGCCCGCTTCGGGCTCCGTGAGAGCGGCGCGGCGGCCCTCCCGAAGGCGGAGGCCCTGGCGGGGACCCGGGGCTGACCCGCCGGTGTACGGGCTACCCCCGAGGTAATCGCCGGGGCTACCCGGCCGCCCCTACCGTCGGAGACGTTCCAGCCGAAACCTCCCAGAGGAGATCGCGATGACCGCCGTTCGATCCGTCACCGACGGGGGCCTCTTCACCGACGGCCGCCGACTGCTGCGCCTGGCCCTGCGCCTGGACGCCGTCGTCACCGGGGCCAACGGCCTCGCCTACCTCGCCCTCGCCGGCCCCCTGGAGAGCCTGCTGGGCCTGGAGGCGGCGCACGGCCGCGTCATCGGCGCGTTCCTCCTCGTCTACGCGGCGGCGGTCTGGGCGATCTCGATGCCCGCCGAGTCCAGGCGCGGACTCGTCACCGCCGTGGTGGAGGCCAACCTGCTGTGGACCGTCCTGAGCGTCGTCGCAGTGGCCACCGGCCGGCTGAGCCTCAACACCACGGGCGGCGTGTGGGCCGTCCTCCAGGCGGTGGTCGTGGCCGGCTTCGCCGCCGTCCAGTTCACCGCGCTCCGCAAGATCCGCTGACCCGCCGCGCACGCGCAGGCCCGGCCGAGGAGATCGGCCGGGCCTTTCGGGCTTCCGTCACTCCGAGGCGTTTTAGCTGACCACGGGGCGGATCGGCCGTTGACCGGCTTTGATTGTTTGCCGAGACATGGGCTTGATTGCGCGCAGGCCGGTCACAGCCGGTGAGGAGGGTGACGTTCGGTCGCCCCGTGGGAGGTGCTGTTGTTCAAGAGGAGCACCTGGCCCCTCCGTGCGCGCATGACACTGCTGGCCTGCAGTGTCATGGCGTTGGCGTGCCTCCTGGTCAGCGTGCTCGTCGTGATCGGCGTACGCGGCAGGGCCACCGACTACGCCCGCGACCGCACCGGCAAGGAGGCGCTCAAGGTCCTGCACCTCGTCAAGACCGACCGGCTGCCGCCCGTCCTCGACGTGGAGAACGACATCGCCGTCCAGGTCCTCGACCCGCGCGGCCACGTGGTGGCGGCGACCCCCGACCTGCTCGGCAAGGCGCCCATGGCCCACGTCGTCCCGGGCCCCGACAACCCCCTCACGACCCGCCGGCTCTGCCCCCCGGAGGGCCTGGACGGCTGCATGGACATCGTCGCGTTCCGCGTCTACCAGCCCGACGGCCACTGGATGATCTACGCCGCCGACGACGCGGTCCCCTGGTACGTGAGCGGCTCCATGGTGACCTTCCTGCTCGCCATGACGCTCCTGCTCGTCCTGCTCACCGCCCTCGGCGCCTCCCGCACGGTCAGCCGGACCCTCGCCCCGGTCGGCGCCATCCGCGCCGAACTCGCCGAGATCACCGCCTCCGACACCGGCCGCCGCGTCCCCGTCCCCGAGAACCGCGACGAGATCCGACTGCTGGCCGAGACCGTCAACGCCACCCTGCAACGCCTCGACGCCGCCCTGGCCCAGATGCGCCGCTTCACCTCCGACGCCTCCCACGACCTGCGCAGCCCCATCACCGCCGCGCGCACCCAGGTCGAGGAGGCCATGCTCTACCCGGACGAGACCGACTGGCCGGCCACCGCCCGCAAGGTCCTCGCCAGCCTCGACCGCCTCCAGGCCATCGTCACCGACCTCCTCGAACTGGCCGCCATGGACGCCGGCGCCAAGAAGTCCGACGAATGCGTCGACCTGGCCGCCCTCGTCTCCGCCGAACTCCGCCGCCAGACCCGCCGCGTCCCCGTCCACACCGAACTCACCGGCGGCACCACCGTCAACGGCGACCCCCTCCGCCTCTCCCGCCTCGTGGTCAACCTGATCGACAACGCCGAACGCCACGCCGCCACCGCCGTCACCGTCATCGTCCGCAAGGACGGCCCCACCGCCGTCCTGGAGGTCCGCGACGACGGCGCCGGCATCCCCCCGCACCACCGCGAGACCGTCTTCCAGCGCTTCACCCGCCTCGACGCCGCCCGCAGCCGCGACGCCGGCGGCACCGGCCTCGGCCTCCCCATCGCCCGCCAGACCGCCGAGGCCCACGGCGGCACCCTCACCGTCGAGGACAGCCCCCGAGGCGCCCGCCTCGTCCTCCGCCTCCCCCTCAGCCCCAAGGCCACCCGCCCACCCCGCTGACCCCTCCACCACCCCCTCCCAGGGCCCCCGATCAAGTTGGCGCATGTCCCGGGCATCGCGTATGCTCTCGGTCGTTGCCCAACACCGGCCCGGCGGGCCGGACCGGACAATGGCCTCGATGAACGCAAGGTCCTGTGGAGCAGTTAGGAGTGCTCGCCACCCTGTCAAGGTGGAGGTCGCGGGTTCAAATCCCGTCAGGACCGCCAGGCGCCCCAAGCGCCTTGGGCAGGTAGCTCAGTCGGTACGAGCGTCCGCCTGAAAAGCGGAAGGTCGGCGGTTCGACCCCGCCCCTGCCCACCTCTCAGCAGCCAAAACGCCCCGGAGCCCAACGGCCCGGGGCGTTCTTGACAGCAACGACCTCAGCCGAGGGCATCCCCGGCTTCCCCAGCGCCTCGACTCAGTGTGGTCACCGGCAGTGCCGACCGGGTGGCAGGCGTGTGGACCACCTGGGGTGTATTCGTGATGCTGGGCACGGCGCTGTTCTGGTGGTGTGATGCCAAGGCGGTGCCTCGTTTCGGCCCGGCTCCCTACGACGACGTTCCGCGAACGGATCAGATGATGATCAGCATCGTGAAATCGAGATCCAGGGCCACCTGTTGAACGAACGTCTGCTGTGACCGGTAGTGGCCCGACGCTTGGACCTCACCGCTGGGGTATTGCACATCCAGCCTCCTCCTGCCCACGCTTGTGGTCAGTAGCGTGTATTGAGGATGGGAGGAAGCGGAGATGGCGAAGAAGCGCAGTCCGATCGCCCGTTACTGGGGGTACCCGGCACTTGTTCTGCTGACCGCCGCTTGGCTGACCGGGCTTTTCGGACCGGCCGGTTTGCTGGCCCTGTCGGGGGCTTGCTTCTTCTACTTCGCGTTCAACGTGCCGGTGTGGTGTGGCGCGGACACACGTAAAGGTGAGGCGTGCCGCCAAAACTCCTACGGAATCCTGCTCGGCTGCAGCCGTCGCCAGCACAAATGGCAGCTCCTTAAGGGTGTCTTCGTCACGCGCTCATGGCGCCGGTTCAGTCAGAGCATCCTGACCAGCCCAGAGAACAAGATCGCGTCACTCAGCGCGATCGCCGCGATTGGTTCCACCTGCGCTGCGGGGATCCAACTTCTCCTCACCCTGTGATCTTCGCTTGGCAGGTCCGCAGGCGGGTGGGAATCTGGTGACATCCGTGTGCGCTGCGTTGGGAGATCGGCCCGCGCGGGCCGGTTGGTGAGCAAAGCGGGACAATACCCAAGTGCGGGGCCCCACCATGGCACAGCAACCGGTTTCCACCCGGACAAAGAAGCGCTGTCTACGGCGCGACAGTGGAGCTCCCGTACGGTCGACGCACCGTAGTGCGCTTGATCGCCTGGGGTGACATGCCCGCGGCCGGTCATCGGTTGCCGCATTCGGTCTCTGAGGGGCGGATGAGCCCCGCGTTGATGAGGGTCACCTCGATCTCCCCAATGCGGCGGGGGCCGAGCTGCCAGACGTCGCGAAGTTCGCGGGTCTCATACAGCCTGACCACGTCACCCACCGTTTGCGGAGGGCCTGCCCAGATCCCGTAGCCGCGTTCGAGCGGATTGAACGCTTTGGCCGAAAGCACTGTTCTGAGGCATCCGATCGGGCATGTGGGCGAGATTCTGTGGGTTCGGCCGGCAGTCGTTTCCATCCGTTCTCACCGCCGTGCCGCAAGGTTCAGCGGACGACGCTCGACCATGCGCATCTGATCGATGAGTCGGTCCGTCGTGGGTTCGTCCATGACCAGCGCGTTTGGCGTGAAGGAGGCGAACGCGGTGAACGTTCGGCGCCATGGCGACCACATCACCAGCCACCCGGGAAAGGCGGTTTGCAGCCGACTCGCCATCGACTTTTCCGCCACCCAGGGCAGCCGCTCCGATGGGATCCGGCCGGATGAGAGATGACCCGTTGCCGGAGGCTCGGACGGAGACGTGGAAGACCACAGCGGTTCGTCCGGCTCTGTGAGGGTGGACCTGACGACGTTCCTCGTACCGTCGAGCAACGCCACCGCCCGCCGCCCGTACCTCACTGCTCATCACCCCCCAGGACGTGGAAGCCCTGGACGTGCGTGTTGATCCGGCGAGCGGCCCCCGGAATGTCCCTGATCGGGTGCTGGTGGCTTCCGCGGTTCCAGGTGAAGAACCGTCCGGTGAAGCTCACGAAGACCCACAGGTAGACGTCCGGCGTGTCCGTCTCGACGGCTAGCCCATTGACGTCGTCGCGGACCCTGGACCGAAGGCCATGCTCGGAGAGCGCCCCGCTGAGCGTTGAGAGCAGTTCCAGTTGCAGCGATACGTCTGTTTCCATCGCGTCACTCCTCGTATGGAGCGGACCGGCAGGAATGTTCCCCTCTGCCACTCCCACCGGCCGCCCGTCGAACACACTTCGAGGCTCGCCGGGGGACGCGTCGCACTGCGATACCGCGCGTAGTTCATCCGGGACGTCTTGCGCTCATCCCGTCTCATCTATGTGCCGTCCGTGTTAGGTTCGGCCCCGGACGGGAGGCGCGCTCATGAGCAATCCCCAGGTACGGCTTAAGGTCCTACTCCGCGAACGTCACTGGCAGACCCACCAGACATTCAGCGCGGAGTACGACCGAGCCGCCCGCAAGGTAGACCCCTCACTCGTCGGCCAGGCCCCGAGCCGCGCGCAGCTTCACCGTTGGACGACCGGTGACGTGAAGGGGCTTCCGTACCCGGACCACTGCCGGGTCTTGGAGGCCATGTTTCCCGGGTGGACGGCCGCCCAACTCTTCGAACGAGTCAACGGCGAAGAGTCCGTTACGTCGGAGCCCGAGCCGTCGGTGAGCACGCCGGATGAGGCCGCACCCGTGTCAGACGAGGCAGACCCAGCGCTATGGGGCGCCGGATCGCTCGCCGGATGAGAACTTTTCTACGGTTTCAAGGGCGCCGCTTCGCGCCGCCGACGGCCGCCCCCGGCGCGCCGGGCGTGCGGCCTGTTCCGTCCGGTCCCGCCGCGCCGGTTCGCCCGGCCGCCCCACGCACGTGCTAACGCTTGACGTACTGTCCCCAGCCCGCGCTTTCCGCACGCTTGCGACGGACCAGGTACGCCAACATCTGGCCCACGGTGTCTCGGTTCTCTGAGCGCCCTGCCGCACGGAAAACTTCATAAACATCGTCGATCGTCATAACCTCGCCACTACCAGCGAGAATGACCCAAGCCAGGTCGGCCGTACCGAGGTTCTCAATGGAGAAGGGAAGCGCTGCCTGGGAACGCTCAGCTTGCTCGGTGGGCAGCCGAGCTACTTCCTGCTCCATGATTTCAATTTTCGCCCGCAGCTTCACGATCTTTACTTCGAGATCTCCGCGCTGCCCAATAGCCTGGATGAGCTGCTCACGACAGGATTCAAGATCATCTCGCACCGCCATGTAAAGATCTTAAGTCGTGCCCTGTAGGGACTCAGCCAGTCGCGAATGCGCTGCTCAAATCGTTACTTACTGACCAGTTGGCCAAGGTTGTGCAGCGGCGTACCCAGCGGTACGGCGGTGCACGGGTCTGCTGGGCGGAAACGTTCCTGCGGGGCGACCAGTGGCTACAGGCCCGAAGGCGGAGCGAGCTCGAACCAGGGGGCTGCGCCGCCCCCTGAACCCCCGCGAGCCGGGGCACTCGTTCGCGCGAGACGGTCTGTCACGGCTCGCCCGCCGTTCGCGCGAACGAGCACCCCGGACCTGTGCCGAACGTGCGACGTGCGCGCGAGGAGATGCACATCGGTCTAGGTCGTCGCAATCGTGCGGCCCCGGCGTCGCGAGGAACGTACGATGAGCGTGGTGTCCGACGGGTAGAAGGAGAGATCAGCAGTGGCGGCTTCCCTCAGTGAGATCGAGATGCGACTTCGTGCCGTCGAGGCGCGGGTCGGCCGACACGACGAGGACATGGCCGCTCTCGTGGACACCGGTAGCCAGACCCTCACACTCGTGAAGGCTCTTGCCCGTCACGCGGGCCTGGACGTTGACGCCCTGCTCGCCGAGGCCGAGGAAGACGCCGAGGAGTAGTCAGGCAGGTCAAGACCGCCAAGGCTGACGACAGTCCTGACGACAACGACAACACCGAACCGGCACCACGGCCATACGTCAGGCACCGTCCAACCTCGGTAGACGCCCAGACACAGGGCGGTTGCCACACCTGAAAAGCGGAAGGTCGGCGGTTCGACCCCGCCCCTGCCCACCTCTCTCAGCAGTAGGAGAACACGCCCGACCAGCAGCTATGCGGTCGGGCGTTGTCGCGTCGCGTCCGGCTGTGCCCGGCTGCCACTGGGATGCGTCGGGTGGTCCTGCCGAATACATGCCGAAGCCGATCGAGTCCGGCCGCCCCCGGCCCGGACCACTTTCGCCCGGTCCGTCATCACCGGTACCGGTGCCGTAGGCAAGGCGTACGCTCTCCGGCAAGGCGCTGGCTGGGACCACTCGTGGAGACGTGCTGCAAGCGATCGCCGAGTACGGATGCCCCGCAAACTTCGTGGGCTGACCTCGCCGCGTCTTTTCAGGTCAGCACAGCGCTCAGACGGTGTGACCTGAAAGCGGAAGGTCGGCGGTTCGACGCCGCCCCTGCCCTCCTCACACCCTCTGACCTGAACTCATACGGGTCTAGGTATCCTCTTCTACGGCGTGAGCTCCCTCAGGCGGACGCCGGGCGTTAGAACACCATCCGCCTATGGGCTCGAGGCGGTCCTCCGAACAGGCAGCCATTCGGAGGTAGTCCGTGACGGAGTCTGGCCGGCCTTTCGGCAGCGGCGACCAAAGCGCTGTACGCCTGGATCGGTGCAGTCCCGGTTCTCCGCCTCCACCTCGTTCGCCGGCTTTAGCGGATCGTCCACGGGTGGTGCGAGCGACTCAGGTGACGCCGCAGACCAGGGGACCGCCCAGTGAGTGGTGTCATGGATGGCGGCGTGGTGCTGCCGGATGCGGTGGGCGAACAGCCCGGTGCGTGGTCTGGCGGGCGATGTGGGGTCTGGTTCGCTGCGGGAGCACCGGTGCCTTCCGCGTGGCCACCGGGCCGGTCCCGGCGGATGATCTCGACTACGGGAGGGTGACGGGGCCGGCCGTCGAGCCGGAATAGGCCACGCCGCGATCTTGCTCTACTGCTGACACGGTGAATGGCAGAGGGAGGACAGCGGGATGGGGAAGATCGTTGTGACCGCGTTCGTCACCCTCGATGGGGTGATCCAGGCGCCCGGCTTTCGGGAGGAGGACCGTGACGGCGGCTTCGAACGGGGTGGATGGATCCAGCCGTACGCCGATTCGACGGTGGACGATCGGGCCGTCAGGTCGGTCCTGGCCGCGGACGCGCTGTTGCTCGGGAGGCGTTCCTACGAGCTGTTGTCCGGCTACTGGCCGACCGCCGACCCGGACGATCCGAGGACCGGGAAACTGAACGACCAGCCCAAATACGTCGTCTCGCACACGCTGAAGACCGCCGAGTGGTCCAACACGACCGTGCTCGACGGCGACGTCGTCGAACAGGTGGCAGCGCTGAAGGAGCAGTACGACGAGATCAGCATCTGGGGCAGCAGTCGGCTGATCGCGGTGTTGCTCGAGCACGGTCTCATCGACGAGTTCGTGCTCTTGGTCTACCCCATCGTGGTCGGTGGCGGTAAGCGGCTGTTCAACGGTGACACCCCGCTGAACCTCGAGCTGATCGAAACGACCGTCTCTGGCACCGGAGTGGCCATCCACACCTACCGACGCGCCGCTGGCACTGCCTGAGCACCGCGCCCTCCTCGGCTCGAAGAACGCTCCACGTTAGGCAGCCGGTAACACAACGCGACGTCGGCGAATCCGAACCGCAGTGATGCGACCGGGAAGGTGCCGACGGTTGCCATCCTCGCCCGCCGATGAGGGCGGGGGTCGTTGGTCTTGGTGGGCACCTCCAGTAATGGTGGCATGCCCGACGTGGGGTTCCTCGGCTTTCGACGGCGTGCAACGGGCCCACGGCTGGATCGGCGGATTCTCACAGGTGGGTGAGGGCTTCGCGGACGGTGATGCGGGACGCGCGGGTGGCGGCCGTGTCGGTGGCCAGGGCCGCGCCGAGGATGACGAGCGCGACCCATAGGGCGATGGAGTAGAGCGGGACCTGGAATGGCAGTGGTGCCTTCTGGAAAAGGTTGCCGAGTGCGTCGCCGAGGACCTTGGTCAGGGCGAGTGCCGGGAGGGCGGCGATGAGGCAACTGGTGAGGGCGAGGAACGTGCCTTCGGCGATGACGATGCGGCGGACGGTTCGGGGGCGGGCCCCGATGGCGTGCATGATGGCGAATTCCCTGGTGCGTTCGAGGATGTTGGCGCCCATGGTGGAGGCCAGGCCGATGACGCCGACGACGCCGAGCGGCAGGGCGATGACGAGGACGACGGGGCCCCTGTGTCCGGCGGAGGCGGCTTCGGTGCGGCTGATCGAGGCCGATGAGGCGACGTTGATCCCCGCGTCGGTGAGGCTTTGGCGAACGGCGTTCGCCACGGTGGTGCGGGACCGTTCGTCGTGGGTGTCGGTGATGAGGCGCAGTTGGTTGACCTGCAACGCGCGGCCTGTGGCGGCGGCGAAGGCTTCCTCGGTGGTGAAGACGCCGCCGCCGGCGGCTTCGCGTTCTTCGATGATGCCGACGATGCGCCAGGTGGCGGGGCGGCCGTCGATGTAGAGCCGGACGGTGTCGCCCGCGCCGAGGTCGGGGACGGTGCTGTCGCGGGTGATCTGGTTGAGGCCGACCGCGCCGGTCTCGCCGGGGCGCAGCCGGCGGCCGTCCAAAAGTTTCGGCGCAGGGGCCTTCCGGTCGGCGGGGACGGTGTTGATCGCGACGCTGCCGTGCCCCTGGTCGGGATAGGTGCGGCTGAACGGCAGCCTGCCGGGCCCGGCGATGCCGATGGGGCGCGGTTCCATGCCTCGATGCGTTCCACACCCGGTACGCGCCGCACCGTGTCGACGACCGCGGGCTGTTGCGCCGCGGTGGTGAGCTGGACCTCGACGTCCCAGTAGCGCTGCTCCTTCTGCTGCGCCTGAACGGCCTTGGTGCCCGACAGCAGGGCCATGCCGGCGATGAACACGGCCCCGGCGCCGGCGAGCAGTCCGACCGACAGCCAGAACCGGGCGGGACGGCGGACGGTGTTGCGCAGCGCCAGGAGCAGGCCGCGGTTCAGCACACCGAACGCGCTCAGACGGATGAGGAGCCTGTTGGGCCGGCTGCTGCCGCCGTGATGGTCGATGGCGGCCCGTACCGTGGTGCGACTCGCCTTGACCAGCGGAAACAGGGCCATCAGTGGTGGCAGGCCGAGACCGGCGGTCAGGATGACCAGGTAGGTCCACCAAGGCGGGCCGAGGCCGGTCGGCTCGATGCCGAGCAGGTCCAGCAGCGTTCGCAGGAGTGTCCGGCCGGTCCACAGGGCCGGGCCGAGGGCCAGCAGGGTCGCCGTGGTGGCCACGATCAGCGTCATCGCGAGGTATTGGCGGCCGATGTCGGCGGAGCGTGCGCCGATGGCCGCCGGCCGCCCGACAGCGCGGCGGGCGGCTTGTCGGCCTGGTCGGCGATGCCGACGCGCTCCAGCAACTCCAGCGCACGATCACGACGCCGACCGGACGGCAGGGTCTTGGCGAAGTCCATCGGCAGCATCACGTTCTCCGCGACGGTCAGCGTGGGCAGCAACCGGAAGAACTGGAACGCCAGCCCGACATTGCGGCCCCGCCATGCCGCCGGCCCGACTCCGACAGCGAGCCGAGGTCCGCGCCCGCCGCGTGGACGGTCCCGGAGGTGGGCCGGTCGATGCCGGCGAGCAGGTTGAGCAAGGTGGTCTTGCCGCTGCCCGCACGGCCCACGATCGCGACGAACTCGCCGTCGTCGACGGTCAGGCTGACACGGTCGACGGCGACGACCTCGCCGCCGCTGGTCGGGTACGCCTTGACGACGTCCCGGACCTGGATCGTTTCTCCCATGACGGCAGACCTCCGCCGCAGGGTCGGATGGGGACGGGCGAACAGTTGTGTTCATCCGTGACCGCCCGGGGGGAGGGCTGGCGGGCGCCGAGTCGCCGGGCTCGCCGCCATGCCGCCGGGGCGTGTGGCCGCCTCCGCCGACGAGCATCATGACGACCGCCGGCCTGTCCGACCGCGAGATCGCCGCCGCGTTCGTCGTCGAGGAATCCACGGTCAGAACCCACGTCAAGCGTGTGCTGATGAAGCTGGGCCTGCGCGACCGGGTCCAGATCGTCATCTTCGCCTACGAGAACGGCATCACCCTGCCGCGCGGCCGATGACGGCTGCCGAGGGCGTTCGGTCGACGGTCGTCCACCGGCTTCGCCGTACATCCGCAGCCCACGGAACGCCAGAAAGGGGCAGGTGCGTGCGTCTTGCAGCAGCTTACTCTGCGTAATTGTCGAGATGCTGCAGCGGGATTTGTCGGTGATTCTGTTGGTATGACTTCCACCTCCCCGCCAGGCCGCTCCAACGACGGACACGGGCACGGACATGGGCACGGGCACGGCGGTGACCCGGTGCGGCGCGGCGGTCGGGCCGTCGTGGCGGGGTGGGCCTCCCGGGTCCGGCATCTGCTGGTGCCGCACAGCCATGACAGCGCCGACAAGACAGACGCCGCCCTGGAGTCCAGCAGCAGGGGGCTGCGGGTGCTGGGGATCTCGTTCGCGGTGCTGACCGTGACCGCGATCGCGCAGGCGGTCATCGTGGTGATGTCCGGTTCGGTGGCGCTGCTGGGGGACACCCTGCACAACTTCGCCGACGCGCTGACCGCCGTTCCGCTGGCGGTGGCGTTCCTGCTCGGTCGGCGGGCCGCCACGCGGCGGTTCACCTACGGGTACGGGCGGGCCGAGGATCTGGCGGGCATCGTCATCGTGGTCATCATCGCCGTCTCCGCCGGGTTGGCCGGATACGAGGCGCTGCGGCGGCTGATCGACCCCCACGACGTGGAGGCCCTGGGGTGGGTCGCCGTCGCCGCGTTGGCCGGGTTCGCCGGCAACGAGTGGGTGGCCCGGTACCGGATCAGGGTCGGCCGGCAGATCGGGTCGGCGGCGCTGGTGGCCGACGGTCTGCACGCCCGCACGGACGGGTTCACCTCGCTGGCGGTGCTCGCCGGAGCGGCGGGCGCCGCGCTCGGGTATCCGATCGCGGATCCGGTCGTCGGGCTGTTGATCACGATCGCGATCTGCTTCGTTCTGCGGGATGCCGCCCGGGAGATCTACCACCGGCTGATGGACGCCGTAGACCCGCAGTTGGTGACCCGCGCCGAGGAGATCCTCGCCGAGGTGGGCGGTGTACGACGTGTCGCTTCGCTGCGCCTGCGTTGGGTCGGGCACACCCTGCGCGCGGAGGCCGACATCGTCCTCGATCCGGAGCTGACCCTCGTTCAGGCCCATGCCGTGGCCGTTCAGGCCGAACACCGCCTCATCCACGACCTGCCCCGGCTGCGCGCCGCCACCGTTCACACCGACCCCGACGGGCCCGAAGGAACCGACCACCACGCCGTCCTCGTCTCCCACCGCTGAGAACGCGCCCGTCCCCTGTCGGGATGAGCCCTCTCCACGGAACGGGGACCGGCGTGTCCTCCAGTTCGGCGAGGGCGCGGGCACACGCCTCCGGCGGCATCAGTGACGCCGCCCATCTCAACGCCCGCAGATGGTGGTCGGCGTTGTAGCCGGCGTTCGACCACCTGGTGACAGGGCGCTTTCGCGTCATCGCTCCGATCCCGTCTTGGAGCCGGCCGTCCGGATGCCGGCGGGGCCGTCAGGGGCGAGTGCCCGGGCTGAGGCGAGCATGCCCTCGCTGGAGGTGGTCGGTCGGGCCCCGGGCCCGGCGGTGTGCTCGCCCATGGACTCGCGGTACCAGGGCCTGTCGTCGGTTGCGGTGCGGGCGCCGCGTTCCGGCATTTCTCGCAAAGTAACAGTTTTGTCGTGTCCGGTAATCAAAGGTGGAGCACCGGATGCATCACACAACGTGATACGCACGTTACATTCAGGTCATGGAGGTGCAAGGCGGCCGTGGTGTCCACGGTCGCGGACCGGCCGGGCGGTCCCCCGCCAACGGGCTCCCGGTCATCACCACCCCCATCGAAATGCTCGGCCCGGCGACCATCACCCGGTCCTCGCTGCTGACGTTCCGACTCTTCGAGGTCCGTTCCGCCGGCAGCCTCACCCTCACCACGCAGGTCTCGCTCACCAACGGCAGCGCCGTGGGAGACGGCGGCGCCATCCTCAACCGCGGCGCCGTGACCCTCACCAGGAGCA
The DNA here is from genome assembly GCF_003386555.1 of Thermomonospora umbrina. Classification (GTDB taxonomy): domain Bacteria; phylum Actinomycetota; class Actinomycetes; order Streptosporangiales; family Streptosporangiaceae; genus Thermomonospora; species Thermomonospora umbrina. Next base: position 2,497,922 of record NZ_QTTT01000001.1, read on the forward strand.
GCCTCAGCGGCAACTTCGCCACCGGCAACGGCGGTGGCCTGGCCAACGCCGACACCCCGTCCGGCACCGCGCCCGCCGCCACGTTCACCAGGAGTCCGGTGTCCGACAACACCTCGCTGCTGCGCGGCGGCGGCATCTACAACGGCCTGCGGGGAACGCTCACCACCACCGGTGTCTCCGGCAGTCCGATGTTCGTCCGTCCGCATGTCTCCTCACGCCCTTCGGGCCCTGCGTGGGGAGGCCCTGGTCGTAGGCGCGCCCGCGTTCATGGAACGTCGGGAGAACGCACAGCGGCGTGCGGTGATCCACGGGCCGGGAACGGGTCCTCGCGGAGGTCCACTTCGCACGATGTGCACCGCGCCACCGAATGGGCTCGGTCGAAGCGGCCGGAGACGGTTCGGGTGTCGCCGGTGTTATCGGTACCCACTGCGCGAACCGCGTTGCTTGGGCTAACGTCGCAGGAGACAGGCGGCGACGCGAACCCAGCCCGGACGGGCAGGCGGGTGGCGGTGGTTCCACGGGACCGGGCGGCTGTCGTACGGGCCGCGATCGAGGGTCTGGCCCGCGCCGAGGGAGTGTCGCCGGCGTCGATCGTTCACGTGTGTCGGGCGTGCGTGCGGGTGGCCGGCGCGACCGGGGTGTGCGCTTCGGTGCCGGGCGAGAAGGGCCTGTACGAACCCGTGTGCGCCGTCGGGCCGGCAGGGGCGCCCCTGGCGGAGTTGCAGACCACCGTGGGCGAGGGTCCCGGAATGGAGACGGTGGCAGGGGACCGGCTGGTGCTGGTGACCGACCTGGAGACCGCCGACGCCCAGCGGCGCTGGCCGCTGTTCGCCCCCGCGGCGGTCGAGCTGGGGACGGCGGCGGTGTTCGCGTTCCCCCTGCTCATCGGCGCGACGGCGGTCGGCGCTCTGGAGATCCACTGGGGGCGGCGGCCGTCGCGGGACACGATGCTCACCGATGGGTTGCTGTTCGCCGACGCGGCGCTGTCGGCATTGATGGCGCGGCTCGTACCGGAGGGGAACGTTCCGGACCGGGCCGGCGAGGCGGGTGAGCCGTTCCTGGACCGCTGGCCCGAAGTGCATCAGGCGGCCGGGATGATGTCGGTGCAGTTGCGGGTCCGGCCGGGCGAGGCGTACGCGCGGCTGCGCGCCCACGCCTACGCCAACGACCAGAGCCTGCGCGACGTGGCCCATGAGGTCGTCGAGCGCCGGCTGACATTCTCCCCGGACAAGGGCCCGGACACACCATGCCCTTGATCAATCGATCGAATGCGGTGAGTACACCAATGCTGGAACGACAGTTGGGCGAGACATTCGTTGAGATCGCCGACACCCTCGTCGCCAGGTTCGACGTCATCGACCTGCTGCACTTCCTGAGCGAGCGGTGCGTACAACTTCTCGACGTCGACGCGGCGGGAGTGCTGCTGGCCGACGAGCGCGGCACCCTGTCCCTGGCGGCGGCGTCCACCGAGCAGGCCAGGATGCTGGAGTTGTTCCAACTGCAGGACGAAGAGGGCCCGTGCCTCGACTGTTTCCACAGCGGTGTCCGGGTGTCGTGCGGTGACCTGGGCCTGGAGCCCCAGCGCTGGCCCCGCTTCACCGAAGCCGCCCGTGAACGCGGGTTCGCGGCCGTGACCGCCGTGCCGCTGCGCTTGGGCGAGGCACGGCTCGGCGCGATGAACCTGTTCCGGGTCACCACGGGCTCGCTCGGCCCTGAGGCGCTCCTGGTCGCTCAGGCGCTCGCGGACATGGCCACCATCGGCATCGTGAACGAGCGCGCCCACGGCCGCGCGGAACTGGTCGTGGAACAACTCCAGGGCGCCCTCAACAGCCGCACCGTCATCGAGCAGGCCAAGGGCGTGTTGGCCGAACGCGGACGCATCTCCGTCAGCGACGCCTTCACCGTGCTGCGCAGTTACGCCCGCGACCACAACCGGCTCCTGTCACAGGTCGCCCACGCCGTCGTCGAGCAGTCACCCGACGTCGCCGACCTGCTCGGCACGACCACACCGCCCCGCCCCTGACTTCGAACGACCGTTCCGCGGCACGGAGAGCGGTTCCTCGACCGCCGCTTCCATGCGAGGGTGCATGACTCACCCATCCCCGAATGCACGGCACCGAAGTCGTCCATTCCACCCTTATTCACGCCACCTTCTGTAGCTACCGTGTGCGTAACGTCGTAGCTTGTGAAGGAAAGTGGGTCGTCGTGCCGGGTCTCATACGTAAGTCGCTGGTCGTCGCTTCCGTCGCGATCGCCGCCGTCTCGGTCATCACACCGCCCGCCCTCGCAGACCCGGTCCTGGCCGAACCGGGAACCGTGGTCAGCGAGTCCCCGTTGCCGCAGCACCTATGGCTGCCCGGGGCCGGCGCCGCTCACCGGGTGACGTACGTATCGACCGGCCCCTCGGGCGAGCGCGCACTGAGCACGGGCGCGGTGTTCGTACCCTCGGGCACACCGCCGGAGGGAGGCTGGCCGGTGGTGTCGTGGGCACACGGGACGGTCGGGATCGCCGACCACTGCGCCCCGTCCACGGCCGGAACCTCCGTACGGACCAACGACCACCTCAATCGTTGGATGAGCGAGGGCTACGCCATCGTCGCCACCGACTATGTCGGCCTCGGGACCCCCGGCGACCATCCGTACCTTGACGGGCGGACCGCCGCGTACTCCGTGACCGACATGGTGCGGGCCGCGCGGCGGGTCTCTCCGACGTTGTCGCGGCGGTGGGTCGCGATGGGCCAGTCGCAGGGCGGCCACGCCACGCTCTTCACCGCCTCGCTGGCCACCCGGTACGCGCCCGAGTTGGACTTCCGAGGCGCGGTCACCACCGGCGCACCCTCCAACCTCGCGCAGGCGTTCGCGCTGACCGGGCCGTACATTCCGGACCTGCCGTTGGGCGGGCTGATCCCTTACACCGCCTACCTTTTCGCCGGTCTGAAGGCCGCCCGGCCGGATTTCGACCCCGATTCCTACCTCACTGCGGCCGGCAAGGAGGCCGTGGAGGCGGCTCACACGCTCTGCTATGCCGATCTCAAAAAGAAGGTCGAGGGGCTGACCATCGGGAAGATGCTCAGCCGATCCCTGCTGTTCGGCGACTTCTACAAGACCGCGTCGAGCGTCCTGGACGTGCCGCTCACCGGGTACGACCGGCCGTTCTTCATCGCACAGGGCGTCAACGACCTCGACGTGCCGATCGTACTCACGATGAAGCTCGTGGCCGACCTGAAACTGCGCGGGGTGAGGTTCACGCACAAGTACTACCCCGGGGCGGACCACGGCACCACGCCGACCGAATCACTCCCCGACACCGTTCCCTTTGTGAAGGAGCTCTTCAACTGACGAGGCAATCCGGCCATCGCCTTTCCGCGTAGAGCAGATCCTCCACATCCATGGCCCGACCGTGATCACTCCAGTGATGTGGGTCCCACAGCCCTGCGGTGGCGCTCACCGAGACCGCGGTTCCGCGGAGGGGCCCACTAGGCTTCGCGTGTGGTCGGTGTCCTGGCTGGAATCATCGGGGCGGGCACCGGCATCTTCGAGCTTCGCAGCGGCGGTGAGGACTGGCTCGCGTCGTTCGAGCCGAGCGAGTTGCGGGAGTGGCAGTCGCAGTTGCAGCGGGGCCGCGCGGTCATCCACCTGCTGTGCACCCCCGAGACCCGCGGGCACGCGGACTCCTTCGTCCGGTCGTGCTGGCGCGCCAAGACACCCGATGACGAGCAGAGAACGATCGCGGCGCTCCGCGCGTTCAACTCCTCGCTCCGCAAGGAGATCGGCAGCGAGTAGCCCTCGACCCGGTCGTCTCGGCTGGTGTGGTGAGTGGCGTTCGTCACCCGGCCGTCATGTCACATTTCGCGTCCCGGATCGCTCTAGTGCATGAGGGGTCTACTCAAGGGGGCGTGGGCTGATGGTGAAGATGCGGATCAACAGGGCGCTCGCGAGTGTGCGGCGGCTGGGGGAAGAGGTCGGTCCTCCGGACCGGAGGCGGTCGGGCCCGCTTCGGGGCGTGGGGCGGCGTGGCGAGTCGGATCGTTGGAGCTTCCTGTTCGCGCAGGTGACGCTTCATTCCTTTCTCGTGTTGGTGGTCACCGGGGCGTTCCTGACGTTCTTTTTCGATCCGGATATGTCGCGGACCACCTATGACGGCTCCTACGCCCCGCTGCGCGGCGTCGAGGTCAGCGAGGCGTACGATTCCACGCTGAACATCAGCCTCGACGTGCGCGGTGGGCTGTTGATGCGACAGATCCACCATTGGGCCGCGCTGATATTCACCGCCGCCATCTGCTGCCAGATCCTGCGGATGTTCTTCACCGGCGCCTTCCGCCGGGCGCGCGGGCTGGACTGGCTGTTCTGGGTGGGGTTGTTGCCGCTGGCGATGGCGGCGGGGGTGAGCGGCACCGTCCTGCCCGATGACATGTTGTCGGGCGGCAGCGTCAGTCTGCTGCAGGGGGTCACGCAATCCATCCCGGTCATCGGGACCGGCGTGGCGTTCCTGCTGTTCGGGGACGACATTCCCGGAGACGACATCATTCCGCGCATGTACTGGGCGCACATCCTGGTGATCCCGGCCGTCATCGCCGTGTTGTTCCCGATGCGCCGGCTGCTGAGCGCGCGGTTCGGGGGCACCCGTTTCCGGGGCTCGCGGCCCGCCGGGCTGAGTCGCGGTCTCCGTTCGGCGGCCCTCCTGTTGTACACGTGCGGGGTGCTGGCGCTGCTGGGCACCTTCGCCCAGATCAACCCCATCTGGCTGTACGGGCCGTACGAGCCGGGGGCGATCACCGCCGGGGCCGTTCCCGACTGGTACATGGGGTTCCTGGACGGCGCGGTGCGGATCATGCCCGGGTGGGAGATCTCCATCGCCGGGCATCCGCTCACCCTCGCGGTGCTGGTGCCCGCCGTCATCGTTCCGGGCGCGTTCTTCACCGCCTTGGCGGCCTATCCGTGGGTCGAGCGGAGGCTCACCGGCGACCGGCGCGTTCACCATGTGCCGGACCGGCCCCGTGACCACGCCTTCCGCACCGGGCTGGGCGCCGCCGGGATCACCTTTTACGGCTTGTTGTGGGCCGCCGCCTCCAATGACCAGATCGCCGACACCTTTCATCTGTCGCTGTTCGCCGTGACGGAGTTCTTCCGCGTCGCCGTCTTCGTGGGGCCCGCGCTGGCGTTCGCGATCACGCGCTGGATGTGCCTGGCGCTGGTCGCCCGGGAACGACAGGAGTTCGAGCACGGCTACGAGACCGGCCGCATCATGATGAGCCCGGACGGGGCCTACAGCGAGATCCACGCCCCGGTCCGCGACCACGGCGACACGCCGCGTCCGGAACTCGAAGAGGGACGCGACCGCCTGATCAAGCGGTGAGGGGCGAAGTGGTCGGGGCACGGGCGGGCGCGAATATCACGGGCCCGCCGACGGAGGCATGTACGGAACGCGCCAACCTGACAGCGAGTTGGATTGCGACACAAAATAGGACAAACATCAAGATCAGTCGAAGGGATGGCCGCTACCGGTAACGGTCCTGACAGGATGATCGACTTTTCCTAGGCTGGCCGAAGATCATGATCCATCACCCTGGATCGGAGCCAGCGGGACATGCCGGTCACACCGCGTACCCTCACCGACCTCGCGCCCTCGCCACCCTGCTCGTCCGTCTCCTGTCGCTCGGCGCGGTCGCCGTCCCCGCCCACGCCGATCCGGTCACCGGCCCGCCGATCGGCCCGCCCGCCGACGACGGCGCGCAGGTCGTGCACCCTCGATCCCGTAGAGGAAGAACCTTGCTGAGAAGACGCAGCCACCTCGCCCTCGCGGTGGTCGCGGGGCTGACGGCCGCCCTCGCGGCCGTGGTCCCCGCACAGGCCATCGACGAGCCCTGGATGAACACCTCGCTCAGCCCCGACGAACGCGCCGACCTGCTGTTGGCCACGTTGGACGACAAGCAGAGACGCCAACTGCTGGCCGGCAGCCAGGTCTGCGACACGGCCAGCCTGCTCGGCGACGGCTACGTGCCCCCGCGCGGGGCCGTGCCCGCGCAGGAGATGATCGGCGCCGGGGCGGGGGTGACCAACGTGTGCAAGCGGCTGGGCCACCCCGAGCGCCAGGCGACCTCGCTGCCCGCGCCGATCGCGATGGCCGCCACCTGGGACACGAACGCGGCCCGCACGCACGGAACGGTGATCGGTGCGGAGACCCGCGCGTTCGGGTTCAACGTCGGGCTGACCAGCCACTCCAACATCATCCGTGACCCGCGCAACGGCCGCACCTGGGAGAACCAGGGCGAGGACCCGCTGCTGGCGGGGATCATGACCTCCGCCCAGCTCGCCGGCCTGCAGAGCCAGAAGGTGGTCGCCACCCACAAGAACATCGTGGGCAACGAGAACGAGCGCTACCGCCAGGGGCAGAACTCGATCATCGACGAGCGCACCCTCCGCGAGATCTATCTGCGGCCGTTCGAGATCTCCATCCAGAAGGCGAACCCGGGCGCGCTGATGTGCTCGTACAACATGATCAACGGTTCGCCGGCCTGCCAGGCCCCGGCGGTCATGGACATCGTCAAGAACGAGTGGGGCTTCCCCGGCTGGATCATGACCGACTGGTGGACCTGCATGGGTCAGGGGGTGTACACCGACTCGGGCGGCAACGACCACGCGGTGCCGTACCCGACCAACACCTGCGGCACCCAGCAGTCCATCCAGGCCGGTCTCGACCAGCAGATGCCGAACGGCACCTTCTACGGCGAGGGCCTGCTGTGGTCGGCGTTGGCGTCCGGGCTCATCACCCAGGGCCAGATCGACGCCGCCGCGCACCGCATCCTGCGGTCGATGTTCGCCAACGGGGTGATCGACGACCCGCCGACACCGGGGACGCCGTCCGCCGCCCAGATCGCGGCGCACGCCACCACCTCCCGCCAGTTGGCGGAGCAGGCGGCCGTACTCCTGCGCAACGAGCAGAACATCCTGCCGCTCAGCAAGACCACCGGCGGCACCATCGCCCTCATCGGCAGCCCCGCCGACGCCGACCCGGCGGCGAGCGGCCCCAACGGCTCCGGCTACGTCGTGCCGTACGCGAGCCAGATCGCCAAGGCCCGCCAGAAGATCGAGGACGCGACCGGTCGCACCGTCACCTACGTGGACGGCACGAACAAGGCCGCCGCCGTCAGCCTCGCCGCCAACGCGGACACCGTGATCGTGTTCGGCCGCGACAGCCAGCAGGAGGGCGCCGACAAGAAGAACCTCACGCTGGACCCGTTCGGCACCCAGCCGGCCGACGACCTGATCTCCTCGGTCGCCGCCGCCAACCCCGACACCGTCGTGGTGCTCCAGACCGGCGGCCCGGTCACCATGCCGTGGCGGAACTCGGTCAAGGGCATCCTCGAAGCCTGGTACCCGGGCGAGCAGGGCGGCGCGGCCATCGCCAACCTCCTGTTCGGCGACGCCAACCCCTCCGGCCGCCTGCCGGTCACCTTCCCGGTGGACGAGCAGCACATGCCGACCCCCGCCACCGGCTGGCAGGGCACCCCCACCACGCTCAACTACACCGAGGGCCTGAACGTCGGCTACCGCTGGTACGACCAGAACTCGGCCCCGCTGTACCCGTTCGGCCACGGCCTCTCCTACGGCGGGAACTTCGCCTACTCGGGCCTCGGCCTCTCCTCGACCACCGTTCCCCAGCCGAACCCGGTCTCCGACAACCACCAGTTGTCCAACGTCACCCTGACGCTCACCAACAACGGAACGCGCACCGCGTCCGAGACCGCCCAGGTCTACGTGGGCTTCCCCGCCGGAACGGGCGAGCCGCCCAAGCGCCTCGTCGGCTGGAAGAAGGTCACCCTCGGCCCCGGCCAGTCCACCCAGGTCACTATCCCGCTGGACGACCGTTCCCTGGCCATCTGGAACACCACCACCGACAGTTGGCAGGTCCCCTGCGGCAACTACCCCGTTCACGCCGCCTCCTCCGCCGGCAGCATCCGCCAGACCGCCACCCTCAAGGTCTGCTGACCGGAGCACCACCATGAACGGCTGCCCGAGCCGGCCCACCCGCCGACCCGGGCAGCCGTTCTCCGCTGTCCCGGCATGCGTCATGCGAGCGGGAGGTCGGACTTGTGTGGGAACGCCTAGGAAGGCGGGTGTCGGCCGGCTAGGTTGGGCGGGTGGTGGGGACGGTTGCGGGACGGCTGGCGGAAGCGCGGCGGCGCCGGTTCGTGGGGCGGGCCGCGGAGATCGAGTTGTTGCGCGCGGCGTTGGCGAAGCCCGATCCCGACTTCACCGTGCTGTACGTGTACGGGCCCGGCGGGATCGGGAAGACCGCGCTGCTCGGGGCCCTCGCGCAGGTCGCCTCCGAGCACGGCTTGGAGCCCGTACGGCTGGACGGCCGGTCCGTCGAGCCGGTGCCGTTCACGCCGGAGCCCCGACAGGGCCGGCTGGTCCTGCTGATCGACACGTACGAGGCGCTCGCCCCCTTGGACGGGTGGGTTCGGGAGACGCTGGTCCCGAGCCTGCCCGAGGACGCGGTGGTCGTCCTGGCGGGGCGGTCCCCGCCGGATGGGGGCTGGTACTCCGACCCGGCCTGGCGGGATCTGTTGCGGGTCGTACGGCTGGGCGAGTTGTCGGCTGCGGACGTTCGGGACTTCGCCAGGGCCGCCGGGCTGCCCGAGGCGCTGCACCGCAGGCTCGCCGAGGTGACCCACGGGCATCCGCTGGCGCTGGTCCTGCTCGCGGACGTGCTGGCGACCTCGCCCGGCGCGGACGTCGGGTTGACCGACGCGCCCGACGTCGTGGGGCGGCTCGTCGAGTGCTTCATGGCCGACGCGCCCGGCGACCGGCACCGGCAGGCCCTTCAGGTGTGCGCGCACGCCCGGTTCACCACGGAACAGTTGCTGCGGGCGGCGCTGGGCGACGATGCGGGCGGGCTGTTCGCCTGGCTGCGCGGTCTGCCGTTCGTGGAGCACGGCCCGTTCGGGATCTTCCCGCACGATCTGGTGCGCGACGTGGTCCGGGCCGACCTGCGGTGGCGGGACCCGGCGGGCTTCACGGAGATGCACCACCGGATCAGGGACCACCTCCTGGCGCACGTCCGCACCACCGAGGGGCGGGAGCAGTACCGCTGGGTGATCGACGTCTGCTTCCTGATCCAGGCCAACCCGCTGGCCGCCGAGTTCTGGGACTGGGACCGGCTCGGCTCGGCCGCCTATCTGGACCTGGCGGGCCCCGCCGACCGGGCCGCGATCCTGGAGCTGGCCGCCCGATACGAGGGGCCCGAGGCGGCGGCGCTGCTCGACGGATGGCTGGATCGTCCCGGCGCGGTGGCGGCGGTGTTCCGCGGGCCCGACAGCTTCGGGTTCTCGCTGGTCCTGCGGCCGCGCGAGATGAGCGAGGAGGATCTCGCCTTCGATCCCGTCGTCGCCGCCGCCTGGCGGTACGTCCGGGAATGCGGGCCGCTGCGGGCGAACGACGAGGTGGTGCTCGCCCGGTTCTTCATGGACCGCGACCACTACCAGGGCCCGTCCGCGACCCGGAACACGGCGATGATCCGACAGATCCAGCGGCTCATCGCCAGCCCCGACCTGGCGTTGGACTTCGTCTGCGCCTTCACGGGAGACGTGGACCGATCCGAGTCGCTGTTGTCGCACCTCGGCTACCGACGCCTGCCCGAGGTGGACGTGCAGGTGGGGGCGGTCCGCTACAGCGCGTTCCTGCGGGACTGGCGGGGCCGGACGGTGCGGAGCTGGCTGGACATGGTGGGCGAACGGGAGGTCGGCCTGAGCGCCCCGGTCGTCCCCTGGACGCCGCCGCTGTCGCGACGGGAGTTCGCCGAGGCGGTGCGGCGGGCGCTCCGGCATCTCCACGCGCCGGACCGGCTGGCGACCAGCCCGCTGCTGGACTGCCGGCTCGCGGACGACCCGGCCGGGCTCCGCGACGCGTTGCGGCGGGCGATGGAGGACCTGCGCGGCGAGCAGGTGTTCCCCGTCCTCGACCGGACCTATCTGCGGGCCGCCCAGACCCAGGAGCGGGCCGCCGAGGCGCTCTCGATGTCGTTCAGCACGTACCGGCGGCATCTGGCGCGCGGCATCGCGCGGCTCGTGGACGTGCTGTGGTCCCGCGAGCTGAATGACCAGTGAATGACCTGTTGCGTGAGCAGTTCTCGCGCCGAGCATGTCCCTCACCCGAGGTGAGGAGTGAGGGATGCTGCGAAGAACGTTCGCCGTGGTGCTGTGCGCCCTGCTGGTCGTGGTGACCGCGGGACGGGCCCTGGCGCTGCCCGATGCCGTCGTCCATCTGGACACCGGAGCCGTGCGCGGTGTCGCCGCGCACGACCACCGGGCGTTCCTCGGGATCCCGTACGCACGGCCGCCGGTGGGCGCGCTGCGGTGGCGCGCCCCGGAGCCCGCCGAGCCGTGGACGGGCGTGCGGGACGCGACCGCCTTCGGCGGCAAGTGCGCGCAGCCCGCGACCAGCTTCGACGGCCTCATCGACAACGAGGACTGCCTGAACCTCAACGTGTTCACCCCGGCGAGGCGGGCGGACGCGAACCTGCCGGTGATCGTCTGGCTGCACGGCGGCAGCTACGCGTTCGGGGACGGCAACGTCGACGCCGGCGCGATGGCGGCCGCGGCCGGCGCGGTCGTGGTCACCCTCAACTTCCGGCAGGGCGCGTTCGGCGTCCTCGCGTTGGAGGCGCTGCGGGCCGAGAACCCCGCCCTGAACCACGGCGTCCAGGACCAGCAGGCGGCGCTGCGCTGGGTGCAGCGGAACATCGGCGTCCTCGGCGGCGACCGCACCCGGGTGACGCTCATGGGCCAGTCGTCCGGCGGGGGCGCGACCTGCTCGAACATCGCCTCGCCGGCCGCCGCCGGGCTGTTCCACCGGGCGGTCCTGATGAGCTCCTCGGTCTGCGGCACGGAGCAGAGGTACGGTGTCACGCTCGACACCGCCCGGCAGACCGGAGAGGCGTACGCGTCGAAGCTCGGCTGCCCGGCCGGGCCCGGGCAGCTCGACTGTCTGCGCGGCAAGAGCGCCCGCGAGCTGGTCGAGGCGGCCCCGTTCACCGAGGACGCCCAGATCCCGTTCCTGTTCCCGCCGATCCTCGACGGTGTGGTCATCCCCGCCCCGCCCGTCGCGATGATCAAGTCGGGCGCGGTCCCGCGACGGCCCGTCCTGGCCGGGTTGATGGACGACGAGGGCTACCTGTTCGCCGCGCTCGGGCTCAAGGTCCAGACCGGGGTCGTCCCCACCGAGGAGGACTACCGAAGGCTCATCACGGCCTTCGCGGGCCCCGGCGGCGCCGTCATCCTCGCCCTCTACCCGTCGCTCCGCTACGGATCACCGCTCAAGGCGATGAGCGCGCTGATGGGCGACATGATGTTCGGATGCGGCACCCGCCACGGCCTTCAGCAGCTGTCGCCTCTCGCTCCGACCTACGCCTACCTCTTCGAGGACCCGCAGGCGCCCCCGGTCGTTCCCGGCCTCGCCCGGGGCTCCACCCACGCGGCTGAACTGATCTACCTCTTCGGGCCCCGCTCGCCTCTCCTCGACCCGGGGCAGCAGGAGCTGGCAGGTCGCTTCCTGCGCCATCTGGGCACCTTCGCGGCCACGGGCGACCCGGCGGACTGGCCCAGGTACGACCGGCTGGGACAGCGGATCCTCCGATTCCGACCGGGCACGGCCGGAGGCACCCACGGCTTCGGCCACCTCTACGTCAAGCACCGGTGCCACATCTGGGACCTGCTCGGCAGCTTCATCGGAACGTAGGAGGTCGGCGTGCTCAACGGTCGAGGTCCCTCACGTACTCGATGGCCTCGACCACCGCGTCCGGTGAGAGCATCGCGACCGACGGGAGCAGCGCGGTGGCCGGGGCGTTGAGCAGCACCGAGGCGACCAGGTGCTTGGCGCGCAGCGGGTCGATGCCGTCGATGACGGGTCGGAGGGTGAACGCGGCCATGGGAGAGTCGACGGTCGAGCGGGTGATCGCCTCGGCCCGCTCGATCCGTCCGGCCTTCACCAGCGCGTTCACCACGTCGCTCAGCGCACCCACCCGGTCCGGGGAGTGGGGGATGGAGCGGGCGACGGCCTCGGCCCGCTCCAGATCGCCGACGCCCACCAGCGCTTCGACCACCTCCGCCAAGGCGTACGACCGGCTGTAGGGGTTGTCGAGGGAGCGGGCGAGGGTCTCGGCCTCGGCGACGACTTCGGTGGCCCGCTCGACCTGCCCTGCCTTGGCCAACGTGTTCGCCGTGTGGCTCAGCGCACTCGCCCTGGCGGAGGGCTCTTCGAGGGAACGGGCGATCGCCTCCGCTCGTCCCAGCTCCTCGACACCCGCCAGCGCGTTCGCCACACCGCCCAACGCGCCGTCGTGAAGATAGGGATCTTCGACGGAACGGGCGACGGCCTCGGCTTCGGCGACCACTTCGACGGCCCGCTCCCCGCACCCGGCCTTCACCAACGCGTCCGCCACACGAACCAGCGCGTGCGCCCGGTGATAGCGGCCGTCGATGGAGCGGGCGACGGCCTCGGCTTCGGCGACCACCTCGACGGCCCGCTCTCCGCTCCCGGCCTCCACCAACGCGTGGACCACTCGGCACAAGGCGCTCGCCCGCGCCTGGAGGTCGGCGATGGAACGGGCCACGACCTCCGCCCGTTCCACGTCCCCGACGCGCACCAGTGCGTTGACCACCTCCTCCAGCGCGTAAGCGCGGCGACCGGGGTGGGTGATGGAACAGACACCGCTCTCGGCCTCGGCGATCACGTCAACGGCCCGCTCGACCTCCCCGACCTCCACCAGCGCGGCGACCACGGGGCGCAGCGTGTCCGTCCGGTCATGGGGGTCGGCGTCGGTTCGGGCGACGACCTCGGCTTCGGCGGCGATCTCGACGGCCCGCTCGACCTGCCCGGCCTCGACCAGACCACGGACGAGGTCGCCCAGTGCGGCCGCCCGATGCCGGGGGTCGGTGATGGAACGGGCGACGGACTCCGCCCGTGCCGGCTCCCTGACGGTCACCAGCGCGGGAACCACGGCTCGCAGGACGAACGGCCGGTCCAGGGTGTCGGGGACGGAGCGGCCGACGGCCTCGGCTTCGGCGGCGACGTCGACGGCCCGCTCCAGCTCGCCGGCCGCCGCCAACGCGGTGACCACTTCGCGCAATGCGCTCGACCGGCCATGAAGGTCGGGGACCGAACGGGCGACCACCTCAGCCCGCTCCGAGTCCCCGAGCCTCGTCAGCGCGCGAACCACCTCCACGAGGGCATGGCCCTGGTTCACGGCGTCGGCGACGGATCGGGCGACCGCCTCGGCTTCGACCGCGACCTCCGCCGCCCGCTCGACCCGTCCGGCCTTCGACAGCGCGATGGCCACATCGCTCAGCGCATCCGCACGGCTCCGGGGATCGGGGATGGCGCGCGCGATGGACTCGGCCTCGACGGCCACCTCAGCGGCCCGTTCGGCCCGACCGGCCCCCGCCCACGCGATCGCCACCTTCCCGAGCACGTGCGGATCGGCGAGGGATCGGGCGACGGCCTCCGTCTCCGCGGCGACCTCCGCCGCCCGCTCGGTCCGCCCGGCCGCCACCAGGGCCGGTACCACGCCGCAGAGTGCGACGGCCTGGTAGTCGAGCTCGGTGATGGAACGGGCGACGGACTCCGCCCGTGCCGGCTCCCTGACGGTCACCAGCGCGTCCACCACCTCTCTCGGCACGTTCGCCCGGTAGTAAGGCTCGTTGATCGAGCGTGCGACGGACTCGGCCTCGACGGCCACCTCCACGGCCCGCTCGTCCTGCCCGATCTTCATCAGCGCCTCGGCCACCGAGCACAGCGCGGTGGTCCGGCGGGCGGGGGCGGTGATCGAGCCGGCGAGGGCCAGGGCGCGGTTGACGTTGCCGAGGAGGACCCAGGCGGCCGGAAGGCCGGGCGGGAGGTTGCTGTTGCGTCGGGCGAGGCGCTGTCGGGCCAGGCCGACGTGCAAGGCCGCGGAAAGGTCCGGGTCGGGTCGGTCGCGGATGTACTCCTGGACGGTGACGAGGTCGGCCATCGCCGCCCCGTCGCCCTTGCTGACGTCCAGCATCCGGTCCAGGCGTTCACGGTCGGTGACCAGGCGTCGCATGCGCGGCAGGTCGCCGTCCTTGTGGAGCAGTTGCAGGTAACCGCGAAGCAGGTACTCGGGTGTCCCCTGCGGCCAGCCGGCGTCGCGGTAGTGGTCGGCCCAGGCGTGGACGCGTTCCCGCCATGCCCGGGTCTCGGCGGGGCGCAGGGACCGCAGCACGCCCTGGACCAGCTCCTCGTGAGCCAGCACCAGGAGCTCGCCGCCCTCGCCGTCGGTCCACTGCGGGTCACGGCCGGTGAACGAGCGGCCGGTGACCCCGTGGAGGACGCGTTCTACCTCGCCCACCGGCTCCTCGGTGAGTTCGGCCAGATCCCGGCCCGACAGGCCGCCGCCCGCCGTCACCAGCAGTCCGAGCAGGTCACGGCCCAGCCCGCCGCCGTCCAGCAGGTCCGACAGCTCGCGCTCGGCGGCGGCCCGGAACGCGACCGCCCGGTCGGAGGGCCGCAGGGGCCGGATGATCGCCGGGTCGCGGAGCGGATGCCAGTCCGGAACGTCGGCGGGCACCGGCGGGTTCGGGCGTCCCGAGACCACGACGCGCACCCCGTCGGGGGGCCTGCCGGGCAGCAGGGCGGCGATGCTGTGGGCGTCCGCGCCGCGCCGCACGCCCCGATCCTCGTCCAGCCCGTCGACCACCAGCGCCAGTCGGCATCCGGCCGCCGCGCACTCGCTCGCCGCCTCGTCCAGCAGTTGCAGGAACCACTGCTGCCGATTGGACTCGGTCAACACGTCGGGGAGCGCCTGGCCGGTCAGCTCCGCCAACTGCTCCAGCAGCGCCGCCAGGAAGGCCGCGCGGTCGCTCTGCCCCGCCAGACGCGCGGTGATGAAGAAGGACACCACCCGTACTCCGGCCGGCGGATTCTGCACGAAAGACGCCATCAACGCGGACTTGCCGGCCCACGCCGGGGCCTGCCACCACGCATAGGCGGGCCCTTGAGAACGGGTGCAGAAATCCGCCAGCTCTTCCAATTCCGCTCGGCGGTCCTTCAGTTCTCCCGAGAAGATCTGCTCGACCTGTCGCGCATACGCCGAACGCGCGGGACCCGGCCCGGGCGTCCCATAGAAGTTGTTCTGGATGCCGGTGTTGACGATCGCGCCGTCACCGCCGGCGGCGTCGCCCGACCGACGGACCCGCCCCCACCACGATCGGCCGGTCAACGGGACTCCACACCGCTGTTGGCCTCCCCACCTTCGGCGTCGCCCGTGCGGTCCACCCGCACGTCGTCCGGCAGCGGGCCGCCCGCCGACAGCCCCGTGTTCGCCCTGCCGCCGGGCCCCGCCGTCGCCCGGCCCGTCCGGGACACCCGGACGCCTCCACGAGCCCCGGCGACCGCCGGCAGGCCCGCCCAGACCGCGACACCCACCGCGGCGACCCCGGCCAGGGCCGACACGGCGGTCGCGATCTTGTTCGCGTCGTCCCACCGCAGCACCAGGAACACGACCGCCAGCACCGCCGCCGCGACACCCGCCACCACCAGCGCCACCCGGCCACCGTTCATGCCGGCATCATCGCTCAAGATCACCTCAGGCCGCCACACACTCCCCGCGACCGGGGGGCATCGGCATCGACGGTACGAACCGCCCGCCGGCGGACGCACCCGCCCGGCCGACGACTCCCCCCACCGCCGATCGGCTGTGACCTGCGACAACATCACCAAGGACGGCCCGTTCCGGGCGGATGTCGTCCCGCCCCGGCGGCCCGGTCGGAACGATTTCGGTCCTCCCGAACCGCCGCACCACGCGGATCGCCCGAGGACGACGGGTGTTCACTGTGGAAAATCCCAGTCCGCACACCCTCCCCCGGTCGGTGACCGTGGTGGTAGGCATGGGCCATGGCTGTAAAGGACAAACGAGCGACGGCCGACAAAGAACTCGGCCTCTACAACATCAACCCGTGGGAGGCCTCCGGTCTCGGCGAAGAAGTCGAGCAGTACTTCCAGCACGGGATCACGCTGGAACCGGGCGCCACCGTCATCGACCTCGGTGCCAACATCGGCGTGTTCTCCGCCCACGTCCACCGGATGCTGAACGGCGATATGCGCGGCTTCGCGTGCGAACCCCTGCCCCCCATCTACGCCACCCTCGAGAAGAACGCGCGCGAGCGGCTCGGCGGCAAGGTGACCGCACTCCCTTATGGCGTCTCCTCGCGGGACGAGGAACTGGAGTTCAACTACTTTCCGAAGTTCACCGTCCTGTCCTCCATGTACCGCGGCAACCGCAGCCTGGCGGAGGAGAAGGAGTACATGACGACGGTCGTCACCGACTTCATCAAGGGCGGCCACGGCGGTCGCCCGCTGATCAGGCGGCTCCCCAGGTTCGTCATCCGATGGGGTGTCGACTTCCGGATGCGCGCGCTGGGCAACATGCAGAAGCACCGGGTGCGGGTCCGGCCGCTGTCGGACATCATCGACGAGCACGACATCGACCGCATCGACCTCCTCAAGATCGACGTCGAGGGCGCCGAGACCGAGGTGCTGCGGGGCATCGAGGAGCGCCACTGGCCGCTGATCCGGCAGGCGGTCCTCGAGGTGGAGGGCTGGGCGGCCAACCACGCGATCGTGGAGGAGTTCTTCACCTCGCACGGCTTCAAGGTGATCGCCGAGGAGGCGCCGGTGGAGTCCGCGGACATCGGCATGGTGTTCGCGTTCGCGCAGTCGCCCGCCGCCTGACCCGCTCGCACGACGATGAAGGACGGCCCGCCGGCCGTCGCCACAAGGGACCGGGTGGGTAGGGTGGCGGCATGGTGGGCGACCTGACCTGGGTCGAGGTCGACGGCGCGCCGGATCTGCTGGCGGAGCCGGTGGCCGCG
Organism: Thermomonospora umbrina; assembly: GCF_003386555.1. Lineage (GTDB taxonomy): Bacteria > Actinomycetota > Actinomycetes > Streptosporangiales > Streptosporangiaceae > Thermomonospora > Thermomonospora umbrina. The sequence goes on from NZ_QTTT01000001.1 coordinate 2,514,811, forward strand.
GCCGTCAAGGACGTGCCGGGCGCGCTGGTGGCGGCGATCGACCCGGACCTGGCCGATACGGCGGCGTTCTGCGCTCGGTACGGCGTCCCGCCGGAGGCCAGTGCGAACTGCGTCATCGTGGCGGCCAAACGCGGCGGGGAGATCGCCCACGCCGCGTGCCTGGTGCTCGCCACCGACAGGGCGGACGTCAACGGCGTGATACGCCGCGACCTCGGCGCCCGCAAGGTCTCGTTCGCCCCGATGGACGAGGCGACGTCGCTGACCGGCATGGAGTACGGCGGCATCACCCCGATCGGGCTCCCGGAGGGCTGGCCGATCCTCGTCGACGAGGCGGTCCTCGCCGCTCCCGAGGTGGTCGTGGGCAGCGGCCTGCGCCGGTCGAAGCTGCTGGTGCCGGGCGGGTCGCTGGGAACGCTCCCGGGCGCGCGCCGCGTGGCCCTCGCGCTGCGCCGCTGACGAACGGTCGCGGCGCGGCGGCGAACGGGCGACCGCAGACCCACCGCGCCGTTCTCCCGCCGGCGCGAGCACCCGGCCACCGACACGAACGGCTCGGCGCCGTGATCGCGCCGCCGCACCGGCCCGGGGTCTCGCCGGCCGCGCGTCGGGCCCCGTCAGGCCGAGTCGGCCTGTCCGGCGGCCAAGGCGGGGAGGGCGGGAGCGGGGGTGGCCGGGCGGTGGTCGTGCGGGATGAGGCCGAGTCGCAGGGCCGCCATCAGGGCCTGGATGCGGTTGGTCGCGCCGAGCTTCTCGTAGATGCGGGCGGTGTAGGTCTTGGCGGTGGAGTGGCTGAGGTGGATGTTCCGCGCGATCTCGGCGATGGACAGGCCCTGGATCAGCAGGGCCAGCACCTCGCGTTCGCGGGGGCTGAGCAGCTCGCCCTGGCGACGGCGTTCGAGGGCGGCGGCCAGGCCCGAGGCGGTGAACGAGGCGGGCGCCACCGCGGCGTGCCGAATGGCCGCGACGATCTCCTCGGCGGGCGCCGCCTTGGTGACGTAGGCCGAGGCCCGCGCCTCCATCGCGCGGAACAGCGCGTCGTCGTGGCCGGGGGCTCCCAGCACCACCACACCCACGCCGGGTCGCCGTTCACGGAGCGCGGCGGCCAGCCGCAGCCCGTCGCCGTCGGGCAGGGCGGCGGCCAGCACCACGACGTCCGGGTCGGCCGCGACCAGACCGGCCATCGCCTCGGCGGCCGTCGCCATCTGGGCGACCAGCCTGATGTCGGCGTGGGATTCGGCGATGCGCGCCAGGCCATGGCGGCAGAGGGTGTGCGCGTCGACGACGACGAGGCGGATGCCCACGGGACCTCCCGAAGGGGACGGCCGTGCCGGACCCGGGCAGGGGGCCGGGTCCGGAGCGGGAAGGGGGCGCGAGCTGGGGTGGTTCGCGATCCAGAACCTAACACGCGGACATCCCGGACGGACCCCCCGTTTTGGCCGTTTCCAAACTGATACCCGCAGGTCAGGGGCGAGTTTTCCGCAGCCGGCTGACAAAAACACCCCCAGCGGGGAGGCACTTCCCCACACCCGTGGGCCCGCTGTCGGCCGAACGGGCGACATGTCGTCCGTTCGGCTGGTTTTTACCGTCCGTTCGGACACTGGCCGTATCCGCCGGGCCGTCCCCAAGCTGGACCCCCATCGACGGCGCGCCGGCATCGGGCCCCGTCGACCATCTCACGCCGTGAAGGGTCATCATGATCAACAACGCGCTGTTGAAGGTCCTGGCACATCTGCAGTCCCGGATGGCCGACGACTCCGATCGTGGCGCCACGATGGTCGAGTACGGCCTGCTCGTGGGGGTCGTCGTCATCATCATCGCCGGTGGTGCGGTGACGTTCGGCAACACCATCTCCACATGGTTCTCCACGGTGGCCGGCGAGATCACCGGTTTCGGCTCGCCGTGAGCCGGGCGGCGGGCGGGAGGAGGCGGCCCCGCCCGCCCAGGGGGGACCGAGGCGCCTCGGCCGTCGAGTTCGGGCTGGTGGTGCCGCTGATGATGCTGATCGTCTTCGCCACCGTCGACTTCGGACGGCTGATGTTCGCTCAGATCATCGTGACCCAGGCGGCCCGTGAGGGCGCGCGGGCCGCCGCGGTGACCGGTTCCGAGGACGCCGTCGACACTCGCGTGAACCTCGCCGCCGAACCGCTCAGCGGGGTCACCGCCGGCTGGTCGGGCCCCTGTCCACCCGACGCGACGCCGACGGTCACGGTCTCGGTGAGCGTCGTCTACAGCTTCGACTTCGTGCTGCTGCCGATGGGTGACATCAGTCTGACCAGCAGAGGTGTCGTGCAATGTCAGGGTTGAGGCCCTCGTTCGCCCGGCGTCGGAGATGCCGTGGCGAGGAGGGCGCCGTCCAGGTGCTCTTCGGTCTCCTGGTCGCCTGCGGGATGCTGCTGGCGATGTTCGCCGTCGTCGTGGACGGCGGACGGATCTACATCGAGCACTCCGAACTGCGCGGCGGGGCCGACGCGGCCGCGACCGCCGTGGCGCGGAGCTGCGCCGAGGGCGCGTGCGACGTGTCCACCGGCGCCGACGGCGTCGCCCGGCGGCTCGCCGTCGGCAACGCCCGCGACGGTGCGGCGGCCGTCGCCCGGATCTGCGGCCGGGGACCCGGCCTCGCGCCCTGCCCCGCCTCCGGCGGGGAGCGCCTGACGAGCTGTTCCGGTCCGCCTCCGGCGACGGGCGTGTACGTGGAGGTGGTCACCGAGACCCGACTCCCGGACGGCACCACGGTGCTGCCACCGGTCGTCGCGGGCTCGGTGTTCGGCACCTATGACGGGACCAGGGTGACGGCCTGCGCCCGCGCCACCTGGGGCGGGGCTCGGCAGGTCGACGAGGTCTACCCGTTCATGATCTCCGAGTGCGCCTGGGAGCGGGCCACCGCGAACGGCAAGGAGTACACCGAACCGCCCTCCCCGACCTGGGACCCTCCGGACAGCGAGGAGGACGTCATCTTCGGCCGTTCCACGGACTGCGACCATCCACCGTCGATCGAGGGCGACTTCGCCGTGCTCCCGGGGTCCAGTTGGGATTGCTCGGTTCCCATGGCTACGGGCGAGCGACTGATCGCGGTCCCGGGGCACAAGCTCCTGTCCGGCCTGCTCGCGCTGGCCTGCCAGCTCGGCAGCATCGTGGACTTCATTCCGCGTGCGCTCCCCGGCTCGCGCATCCTGCCGGAGGTGGTGCACGTGCCCATCTACGACGACGACGTCGAGGTGATCGACGGCCCGATCAAGCAGTACAGGTACACCGTCTTGGGCTTCGCGGCGTTCGAGCCCACGGCGCTGAGCTTCCTGTGGCTGCCCCTGCCCTCTTGGCGCACCCTGCTGAACTGCGTCCTGCGGTGGCCGTGCATGCGGGGGTTCTTCACCAGGCAGGCGCATACCGGGCCGATCGTGCCCGGACAGGCGAACTACGGCGTGAGTGCCGTACGGCTCTCGGGATGACCGGGACCACTGGATTTCGAGGGGGGCCGCGGTGAGGCGGCGACTTTTCCCGATGGTGCTGGCCCTGGTGCTGGCCGCCATCGGCACGGCACTGGTCTTCGCGTACGTGCAGGGGGCCGACCGAAGAGCGCTGGCGGGCCATCGCGCGGTCGACGCACTGGTGGCGGCCAAGGCGATCCCCGCCGGCACCCCCGCCTCCGACCTGCGGCGGAACGGCTGGGTGCGGTCGGTGCGGATGCCGGCCTCGGCGGTCCCCGACGACCTGGTGACCACCATCGACGGCGGGCTGGAGGACCTGGTGGTCGGCTCGGCGATCGGCCTCGGACATCTGATCCGCAAACCGTTGCTGGTCCCCCGGGGCCGGTCGCAGGGGTTCGCGGTGCCGGAGGGCAAGCTCGCGCTGACGGTGGCGTTGACCGACCCGCAGCGGGTCGCCGGGTACGTGACGGCGGGCTCCGAGGTCGCCGTGTTCGTGGCCACCAAGCTGCTGGACTCCCGGGGCAAGCCGCTCGGCGAGGCCACCGGGGCCCGGATGCTGATGGCGGACATCGAGGTCCTGTCCATCGGCCCGGCCAAGGCCAAGGAGAAGGACGCCGCGTCGGTCGACCCCCAGACGCTGGTCACGGTGGCCGTCACCCAGCGGGAGGCGGAGAAACTCGTCTGGGCCACCGGCGCTCAGCAGTCCGGCCGGGGCAACGCCCTCTATCTGGCCCTACAGACCGATTCCACGAGGCTGGACACCAACAGTCCGGGAGTCTCCAGCTTCACGTTCGCCAAGTAGCCGCAAGGGAGGGTTCCATGCCAGTCATCTGCGATCCCGACGCGGCGACCGCCCGTCGGCTGTCCGCCGCGTTCCGCGGTCACGGCCGGGCGTTCGCCGAGCTCGACGCCGTGGAGCAGGCGCTCGCGTCCGACCCCGGTGAGTTCGTGGTCGTCCTCGGGCCCCATGTCGACCTGCCGGGCGCGCTGGCGTTCGCCGGGGCCCGCCGGATGGACCGTCCCGCGCTGGCCGTGATCCTGGTCCGGGAACGGCTGGAGGTCGACGTGCTCGCGGAGTCGATGCGGGCCGGCGTCCGCGAGGTGGTGCCCGACCGCGACTTCCCCGCCCTGATGGAGGCGTGCCGGCGCGGCTGGGAGGTGGCCGGGCGGCTGTGGGCGGCCGAACGCGAACGGGACCGGGCCGCCGCGCCCGCCGAGAAGGGCCGGGTGGTCGTCGTGTTCGCCGGCAAGGGCGGCTGCGGCAAGTCGATGGTGTCGACGAACCTGGCCGTGTCGCTGGCCGCGCGGGGCGGCTCGGCCTGCCTGGTCGACCTGGACCTGGCGTTCGGCGACGTCGGCATCATGCTGCGCGCCGACCCGCACCGAACGATCGTGGACGCGGTCCCGATGGCCGGTCACATGGACGAGACGGGTGTGGAGTCGATGCTGGTGCGCCATCCGTCCGGGGTGCGGGCGGTGCTGGCCCCGGTCACGCCGGGCGAGGCCGAGAAGATCTCCGGGAAGCTGGTCACCGAGCTGCTGTCGGTGCTGAGCCGGATGTTCGACACCGTGGTGGTCGACACGTCGCCGCAGTTCAGCGAGCAGGTGTTGGCCGCCCTGGACGCGGCGGACCGCCAACTGCTGATCGCCACCCCGGAGGTCACCGCGCTGAAGGGGCTGCGGGTGACGCTCGGCATGTTGGAGCTGCTGGGTTACCCGGCGGACGCGCACGCGGTCGTCCTCAACCGGGCCGACGCCAAGGCGGGGCTGTCGCAGGCCGACATCGACCGGGTGGTGGGCCGCCCGATCGCCGCGCACGTCCCCACCAGCCCGGACGTGCCCGCCTCGATCAACCGGGGCGTGCCGCTCGTGCAGGACGATCCGCAGCATCCGGTCAGCCGCGCCATCGCCGACCTGGCGCAGCGGCTGACCGCCGGAGCGGAGCAACCCGCGATCGCCGCGCCGGGCCGCCGGGGCCTGCGGCGGAAGGCGAGGAGCCGATGAGCACCCTCGGCGAACGGCTGGCCCGCCGTCAGCACGAGACGGGCCGGGAGGCCGGGACCGACCTCGTGCCCTCGGCCCATCGGCGGTCGACCCGGCCCCGTGACCCGTTCGCGGCACTCAAGCGGCGGGTCCACCAGTCGTTGATCGACACGCTGGGCCCGGGCCTGTACGAGGCCGATCTCGGCGCCGTCGAGCTGGAGCAGAAGGTCCGCGCCACCCTCCAGGTGGTGCTGGAACAGGACGACACCCCGATGACGGTGGCCGACCGCACCCGGGTGGCGCAGGAGGTCGCCGACGAGATCCTGGGGCTCGGGCCGCTGGAGCCGTACATGAACGATCCCGAGGTCTCGGAGATCATGGTCAACGGCCCCGGCCAGATCTACGTGGAGCGCGGCGGCAGGCTGAGCCTGGCGGGCGCGGCGTTCGCGGGAGAGGGCAGCCTGCGGCGCACCATCGAGAAGATCGTGGCCCGGGTCGGGCGGCGGATCGACGAGTCCAGCCCCATGGTCGACGCGCGGCTCCCCGACGGCAGCCGGATCAACGCCGTCGTGCCGCCGGTGGCGCTGGACGGGTCGCTGCTGACGATCCGCAAGTTCGCCGCCGAGCCGCTGACCGTGCACGACCTGGTGGCGTACGGGACGCTCACCCCGCATGTCGCCGAGCTGATCGCGGCCTGCGTCCGGGGACGGCTGAACATCCTCATCACCGGCGGGACCGGCTCGGGCAAGACGACGACGCTGAACGTGCTGTCGTCGTTCATCCCGCCCGACGAGCGGATCGTCACCATCGAGGACTCCGCGGAGTTGCAGCTCCGGCAGGAGCACGTGCTCCGGATGGAGACCCGTCCGCCCAACATCGAGGACCGGGGCGAGGTGACCATCCGGGACCTGGTCCGCAACTCGCTGCGGATGCGGCCCGACCGGATCATCGTCGGCGAGGTCCGCGACGGGGCCGCGCTGGACATGCTCCAGGCGATGAACACCGGCCACGACGGCTCGCTCACCACCCTGCACGCCAACGCCCCGCGGGAGGCGATGGCCCGGCTGGAGACCATGGTCCTGATGTCGGGCATGGACCTGCCGGTCCGCGCCGTCCGGGAGCAGGTCGCCGCCGGCATCGACCTGGTGGTCCACCAGGCCAGGCTCAGGGACGGGTCGCGGCGGGTCACCCATGTCACCGAGGTCTCCGGCATGGAGGGCGATGTGATCACCTTGCAGGACCTGTTCACGTTCGACATGCGGGCGGGGACCGACGCGTCGGGCCGGGTGGGGCTGCTGCGTCCCACCGGGCTGCGTCCCCGGTTCCTGGACCGGCTGCTCGACCTGGGGATCGTGGTCTCGCCCGAGGTCTTCGGCCACGGCAGGGCCGGCTGGTGAACACGGGCACGGGCGGCGACGAGACCCTGCTGCTGGCGGGCCTCGCGGCCTGTTTCGTCGCGGTGGCGCTGCTGGTCGTCGCGGTGGCGTCCCTGTCCAGGGCGGGCTCGGCCCCCGATTGGGCGAGGCGGATCGACCGTTACCGCGCCTCACGCGACGACGACGAGGCTCCCGGCGAACGTCCGCATCCGGCCCGCCGGGCCCTGGCGGCCGGGGAGTGGACGGTGCGGTCCGGCGAGATGGAGGACCGCGTGGCGCACCGCCTGGACCAGGCGGGCATGTCGCTGCGCCCGCACGAGTGGGTCCTGGTGCGCGTCGGTGTGACGCTGGTCCTGGCCGTGGCGGTGACGCTGCTGAGCGGCGCCGCGTTCGGCGGGCTGCTCGGGGCGCTGCTCGGCTGGCTCGGCACCCGCGCCTACCTGGCGTCCCGTACACGGCGGCGGCTCACCGCGTTCTCCGACCAGCTTCCCGGCGCGCTGGCGCTGGTGGCGGGCTCGCTGCGGTCGGGGTTCACGGTGTCGCAGGCGCTGGAGCGACTGGCCCGCCAGGACCTCCAGCCGCTGGGCGCGGAGATGTCCCGGGCGGTGGCCGAGACCCGGCTCGGGGCGTCCGTCGAGGACGCCCTCGACAAGGTGGCCGACCGGATGGTCTGCCCCGACCTGAGCTGGATCGTGCTGGCCGTCCGCATCCAGCGCGAGGTGGGCGGCAACCTGGCGGAGGTGATCGACACCACCGTGGAGACGATGCGGGAACGGACCCGGCTGCGCCGCCAGATCCGCGCGCTGTCGGCGGAGGGGCGGCTGACCGCGTACGTGCTCATCGCGCTGCCGGTGGTGCTGGCCGCGTTGATGATGCTGATGCGCCCCGACTACATGCGCCCGCTGTTCACCGAGCCGCTGGGGGTGCTCATGCTGGTCGCCGGCGTGGTGGCGCTGCTCGTGGGCTGGGTGTGGATGAGCCGGGTCATCAAGGTGGAGGCCTGACATGCCGAACCCGCTGCTGCTCGCCGGACTGTCGGCGCTCGGCTCGGCGATCTTCATCGTGGTGCTGCTGGTCGTCCGGGACCGGTCCGAGCCGCAGGGCGTGGCCGGGATGGTCGCGGCGATCGAGAAGGACTACGCCGGTCGCGCGCGCCCCGGCGAGCGGAACGGCGGGCGTCTCGGCCCCCCGGTCATGCTGGCGCTGCGGCTGCTGGCCGAACGGCTGGTGCCCAGCGACTCGGGCGTTCGCCTGCAGCGCCGCCTCGACGCGGCGGGCAACCCCGCCGGCTGGACGCCGGAACGCGTGCTGGCCTACAAGGGGCTCGGACTCGTCCTGGCGGGGATGGTCTTCGGGCTCGTGGCGCTGGGCGACGGGGTGGGCGGCGCGCTGCTGCTGGGCTTGGTGGGAGCGGTCATCGGCTTCTTCCTGCCGGACGTCCTGCTGTACAACGCGGCGCTGCGCCGGCGGGACGCCATCGTCCGGGAGCTGCCCGACGTGCTGGACCTGCTGTGCGTCAGCGTGGAGTCCGGGCTGGGGTTCGACGCCGCCCTGCATCGGGTCGCGCACAGCACCGGCGGGCCGCTGGCCGGGGAACTGGTGCGGGCCCTGCAGGAGGTCCAGATCGGCAAGTCCCGCGAGGAGGCGCTGAGCGCGCTCGCCGCCCGGGTGGCGGTGGAGGACCTGCACGCGTTCGTGGCGGCGCTGGTGCAGGCCGCCGAGCTGGGCGTCCCCATCGGGAACGTGCTGCGCGAGCAGGCCAGGGAGATGCGGGTCAGGCGGCGGCAGCGCGCCGAGGAGGCCGCCCAGAAGGTCGCCGTCAAGATCACCTTCCCGGTCGCGCTGTGCATCCTGCCCGCCTTGTTCATCGTGGTGCTCGGGCCCGGGATCCTGAGCATCATGTCCAGTTCGCTGTTCTGACGGCGCGGTGCCGCGGACCGTCCGAGGAGGGGGCCGACATGGAGTGGGTCGAACGCATCACCCGGATCCGCCGGTGGACGCGCGGCGGGGAGCGCGACCCGAACAAGTCCCTGCTGCTGCTGTTCGCCCTCGGCAAGATGCGTCGGGAGGGTTACGCGCCGCTGCGCTTCCGCGACGTGGAGAAGCCGCTGTCGGCGCTGCTCACCGCGTTCGGGCCGCCGAAGCCCGCGCACCCGGGCGTGCCGTTCCACCATCTGGCCGGGGACGGCCTCTGGGAGGTGATGACCGCGACCGGGGCTCCGCCGCCGGGCCCCGACCCCGGGGCGCTGCGGGCCCACGACACCGTCGGGCGGCTCACCCCCCGGTTCGCCGAGGCGCTGTTGGGCGACCGGGCCATGTTCGCCCGTGCGGTCGGCACCCTGCTCGACCTGAACTTCGAGCCGTCCCTGCACGACGACCTGCGGTCCGAGACCGGTCTGCCCCCCGGGCCGGCCGGGACGCCCTACGCCGATCCGCCGCCCGGCCGTTCGCCGGCGGACATGATGCTGCGGCAGAAGACCCTGGTCGCCTACGAATGCCGGTGCGCGTTCTGCGGATACGAGGGCTGGATCGGCGACTCCGTCGTCGGTCTGGAGGCGGCCCGGCTGCGCTGGCGCTCCTTCGACGGGGTCGACGACCTCACCAACGCACTCTGCCTGTGCACCCTCCACCATCGGCTCCTGGACCGCGGCGTGCTGAGCCTCACCAGCGGCGGCGTCATCCTGGTGTCCCGCCATTTCGTCGGTGCCACCCCCACGGCCCGCACGCAGGTCCTGGCCCTCGCGGGCCGCGTCGTCCAACGCCCCTTGGCCGGTCTGCCGGCCCCCAGCCCCCGCAACACCGACTGGCACACCCGTCAGGTCTTCCGCACCCCCGCGCACCGCCTCTGACCCGCCGGCGGCTTCGTTCACATCCGGTTCGCAGGGTGGTTCGTACGGTGCCTCGCATGATGAACAGACCCCTTGCGATGGTGGCGGCGGTGGCGTTGGCGGGCGTTCTGGGCGCGTGCACCGGAGACGGTGACGCTCCCGGGACCGTGGCGGCGCGGTGCGATCCGCGGCTCGACGCGGCGTTCCGTACGTGGGCGCGGGCCGGTTTCAGCGGCTCGATCGCGATCTCGACCGGCGGGCGTTCGGTCTGCCTGGCGGCGTACGGGTCGGCGAACGACGCCGACGGGACTCCGAACACCGTCGACACCGTGTTCGCCATCGGGTCGGTCACCAAGGCGTTCACCGCGGCGGCCGTTCTGGAGCTCGTGGAGGACGGCCGGCTCGCGCTCGACGATCGGGCGGGCGACCTGCTGCCCGAGCTGACCGGGCCGGCCGCCGAGGTGACGGTCCGGCGGCTCCTGCTGCACACGAGCGGGCTGAGCGGGTCGCACGGCGAGGACCATCGGCCGCTGGACCGTGCGGCGGCGCTCGCCGCGATCTCGGGGCTGGAGTCGGCGTTCCGGCCGGGGTCCGGGTACGCGTACTCCAACGCGGGCTACACGCTGCTGGCGCTGATCATCGAGAAGGCGTCCGGGACGACCTACCGGCGGTACACGGCGTCGAGGACGCTGCGACTGCCCGACGGCCGGATCGCGGGCGGCTTCTGGGACGGCCGACCGGCTCCGACCGGGCCCCGGGCCGTCGGCCACCTCGACGGGGGTCGACCGGGCGCGCGGGGCGACTTCGCCGGGCCGCACTGGGCGTTGGACGGCAACGGCGGGCTCGCGATGACGGCCGGTGACCTGGCGGCGTGGACGTACGCGCTGTTCACCGGCCGCGTGGTGTCGGCGGAGTCGGTCGAGACCCTCACCAGGCCGGGATACGACCATGGGAAGGGACGGTCCGAAACACCGGGATGGGTGGCGCACGACGCGTCCGTCCACGGCACGCCGTTCCTGACGACCGCCGGCGGAGGGGGCGACGTGGGCCATGACGTCGTCGTCGCGTGGGTGCCCGAAGGGCGACGCGTGATCGTGATGGCGTCCAACAAGCCCAAGGTGTCCGCCGAGTCCCTGCTGGCGAAGGTGGGGCCCGCGCTCCTCGCCGGCAAGCCGCTCCCCACGCCCCACGTGCCGAACGGGGCCGGTGCCGGGGCCCGCCCCGGAAAGTACGGGTCGAAGGCCGGAGGCACGTTCGACGTGACCGCCACGGGCCATCGCATCACCGTCACCGCCACCGGGATCGACACGGTGACGGCGCTGTTCCCGCCGAGCGGCGGTGTTTCGGCGGCCGACTTCCGGGCGAACGAGCAACGCGTGCTCGCTCTGCTCAACGGGCGCACCGAGGAGGGGCGCAAGGAGCGCGCGACGCTCGAACGCGATTTCGGGCCCCTTCGCCGTGTGGCCCTCGCCGGCACCCTGTTCCGGGACGGGGACGTCCGCACCTACGTCACCCTCATGGCGGGGACGAAGACGATCATCGGCTGGTACTCGCTCGACGCGGAGGGCGGCGTCGGCGCGGCCGAGGTCCCCGCCGCGCCGCCCGCGCTGACCCTCGTCCCGGACGGCGCTGGACGCTACCGGCCGGACGACCCGACGGGCACCGGTCCCGCCGTGACCGTGGAGTTCCGGAACGGGCGCATGACGCTCACCGGGCCCGGCGGCACGACCGTCGCCGAACCGGCCGGCTGACGGGTTGACTGGCACCCATGCGGATCCTGCTGATCGAGGACGATCCCGACCTCGCCGACGTGGTCGCCCTCGGCCTGCGCAACGAGTCGTACGCGGTCGACGTGGCCTCCACCTACTCCTGCGCGGAGGAGCTGCTGCGGTCGACCGCCTACGACGTCGCGTGCTTCGACCTGGGCCTGCCCGACGGTGACGGGTTGGAGCTGCTCGGCCGGCTGGAACTCGATCCGGAGCTGCGCCGGCCGCGCCGCACGCTGGTGCTGACCGCCCGCGACGCCGTGGCGGACCGGGTCGCCGGGCTCGACGCCGGCGCCGACGACTACCTCGTCAAGCCGTTCCACTTCGCCGAACTGACGGCTCGGGTGCGCGCGCTGAGCCGACGCGGCGACGGCCACGGGTCCACGCTGCGGGTCGGCGGGCTGACGCTGGACCTCACGACGCACCGGGCCTGGCGCGCCGACGCCGAACTCCGGCTGACGGCCCGCGAGTTCTCGTTGCTGCGCTACTTCATGCACCATCCCGGGCAGGTGCTGTCCGCCGAGGACCTGCTCGAACACGTGTGGGACGCCCACGCCAACCCGTTCACCTCGTCGGTCCGGGTCATCCTCAGCCGGCTGCGGCGCAAGCTCGGCGAACCGGCGCTGATCACGACGGTCGCCACCGTCGGCTACCGACTGGAGGCGGAGGCGTGACATCTCCGTGGGGGTCGTTGCGCGTGCGGTTGGCGCTGCTCGGCTTCCTGGCCATTTATGCACCGGCCCTGCTGCTGTTCGGCGTGGTCCTCGTGACCGACACCGAGACCGCCACGCAGACCACCACGGAGGCCTCGGTCGTGGAGGACGCCACAACCTCCCGTTCCGCGCCGGCGCTGTGGACGGTCGTCGCGCTCGGCCCCGCCGCCGCCGGTCTGGCCTGGTGGTGGGCGGGCCGGGCGGTCCGCCCGATCGACCGGGTGCGCGCGGTCGCCGACGACATCCAGGGCGCCGACCTGAGCCGTCGCATCGCACTGCGGCACGGCCCCACCGAGGTGGTGACGCTCGCGGCGAGCTTCGACGGCATGCTCGACCGCCTGGAGCGCGCCGCCGAGACGCAGCGACGGCTGATCGAGGAGACCAGCCACGAACTCCGCGTCCCGCTGGCGATCCTGGTGACCAACGCCGAGGTGCTCCTCGCCCACCCCGACCCCACCCTCGACGTCTACCGCCAGGGCCTGGAACGCTCGCGCTCGGCGGCCGTACGACTCAAGGCGGTGATGGACGAGCTCCTCGTCGACGCCCGTGGACGCGCCCGCACGATCGACCGACGACCCGTCGACCTGACGGCCATCGTCCGCGCGGTCATCGACGACACCGCCGTGCAGGCCACCGCCAAGGGCACCCCCCTGTCGGTCACCGGCCCCCCGACCGCCGTCTGCCCCGTCGACGAGCCCACCGTCCGCCGCGCCGTCCGCAACCTCGTCGACAACGCCATCCGACACACCCCCGCCGGCACCGAGGTCCACGTCACCGTCGAACTCACCGCCACCGAGGCGTCCGTCGAGGTGACCGACCACGGCCCCGGCATCCCCGCCGCCGACCGCTCCCGCGTCTTCGAACGCTTCTGGCGCGCCGACCCCGCCGTCCCCGGCACCGGCCTCGGCCTCGCCATCGCCCACCAGGTCGCCATCGCCCACGGCGGCACCCTCACCCTCACCTCCCCCACCCCCACCGGCACCGGCACCGGCACCGGCTCCACCTTCCGCCTCACCCTGCGCCGCTGACCGCCCCCCGAAGCGGCTCCTGTCCGGTCAGCGCAGACGGCGGCGGAGTTGGGCGGACAGGTCGGCCGAGGTGTCGCGGAGGGCTTCGGTGAAGGTTCGGCGCAGGTGTTCGTGCGGGGTGTCGGGGTGCTGGGCGATCGCGGTGGGCCGTACGGCGGCGGGGTGGTCGATGCGGACGAGGGCGATGGTCGGGGGGAGGGCCGGGGCGGCGAGGCCGGGGACGACGGTGACGCCGAGGCCGGCGGCGACGAGGCCGAGCTTGGCGACCCAGTCGCGGGCGATGAAGGCGATGTCGGGTCGCCGGGCGGCGTCGTTCCAGGCTCCCAGGAGCGTCGTGTCGGGTTCGGTGCTCGCGGTGATCCACCGCTCGTTCCGGAGCATCGCCGTGGTGACGCTCGCCTCGCCGGCGAGGGGATGGTCCGGTGGAACGGCGATGAGCAGGGGGTCGTCCACGAGCGGGATCAGCTCGACACCCTCCGGGGGGTGCCGGGGCCGGGTCACCACCGCCAGATCCAGACGTCCCCGCGCGACGGCGGTCAGCAGACGTGGACTCATGCCCTCGCGGAGCGGGACCTGCGCGTCGGGCCGCCCTTCCGTGAGGGCGGCGATCGCGCGCGGGACCAGCGCCGCCATGGCGGTGGAGAACGCCCCGACCCGCAGCCGCCCGGGCGGGCGGGTGTCGAGGTCGTGGAGGTCGTGGCGGGCGGCGTCGAGTTCGCCGAGGACCGTCTCGGCGTGCCGGAGGACGATCCGACCGGCGGCGGTCGGCTGCACGCCCCGCGCGTGCCGTTCGAACAGCGTCCGCCCGGCCGCCTGCTCCATGAGCGCGATCTGGCGGGAGACGGCGGACTGCGTGTAGCCCAGCCGATCGGCCGCCGTGGAGAACGAGCCGTGCCGGGCCGCCTCGCGGACCACGCGCAGACCCACGATCGTGAACTCACCCATGCGGAACACTCATATCAGATATGCGAGACAGTCGTTTGTGGCATGGCTGGGCCCCTGTCTAGCCTCGGCGTATGGGCACTGAGGAGAACAAGAAACTGGTCCGGGACGTCTTCGAACAGATGGCGCTGGGGAACACGCGGGCGATGAGCGACGCGATGTCCGACGACTTCCGATGGGTGTTCCCGGGGAACTGGTCCTGGTCGGGAAGCTGGGAGGGCAGGCGGGAGACCCTGGACGGCTTGCTGAGACCGCTCATGGCGCAGTTCACCGAGTACTGCAGCCGGGCGGACCTCATCATCGCCGAAGACGACCGCGTCGTCGTCCAAGCCCACTCCCGTGCCACCACCCGGCGCGGCGAGTCGTACGACCAGACCTACTGCTTCATCTTCCGCGTCGCCGACGGACGGCTCACCGAGGTGATCGAGCACTGCGACACGACCCTCGTCGAACGAGTCCTCCACCACCCCACCGCCCCACCCCCGCCGATCCCGACCCCCTGACGCCCACCCCCCAGCCCGGCAAGCCCCCACCACCCACCGCACCCACCCTCTCCGGGAACGACGCACTCGCCGCCACGGCACCACCCGACACGGCAACAGACGTCAGAGCCCTCGCCACTCCTCGACCGACGCGCACTCGCTGCCGCGCCGGACCATCCGATGCGCCAGGGGGCGGAATCCCAACCGCTCCTCACCCGACGGCGCACACGATGCCGCACGAGATCACCCGACACGGCCGCACAGTCCTCGCCACCGCTGACCCGACGGCGCACACGACCTCCGCACGAAATCGCCCGATGCACCCGCAGACGTCAGAGCCCTCGCCACTCCTCACCGAAAGCGCGCACGATGCCGCACGGGAGCACCCGACACGGCGGCACGGTCCTCATCCCTTCTGACTCGACAGCGCACACCACGTCCGCGTGGAATCGCCCGACCGGCGACAGACGTCAGCCGACCGGCGGCGCGCACGGTCATCCGATGCGGCGGTAGACGGCAAAGGCATTGCCGCTCCTCACCCGATGTCGGGTGGTATCGCCGGCCGGGGGCGCGTGCGGGTACCGAAGGGGGTTCACGGGTCGGGGGTCAGGTGGCCTTCGACGACCGTGCGGGTGATCGGGGGGCGGTCCCAGAGGGCGAGGATCTCGTTGGCGAGGTCGACGAGGGGGAGGGGGTGGGGTTTGCCCTGCACTTCGATGGCCGCCGCCGAGAGGCTGCGGGGGACGGCGTCGGCGTTCAGGAGGGCGCGCCATTCCGGTGGGGCGAGGTCGAGGAACTCCAAGGTGTTCAGCTTCGCGATCTCCAGTGGGTCGGCGAGCGTGCCGGGGTAGGCGGTCAGGGTGCGCAGGCGGGGCAGGTCGGTGACGGGGGCGAGGCTGAGGGGGGTGTCCTTCCAGACGCCGATGCTCAGGACCTCCAGGTCGGGGTGGGCGGCGGCCTCGATGCTCGTGAGGGCACGGATGTTGACCCTGGCGACGTGGGGCGGCTCGTCAAGGGGCCGGGCGGGGGGCGCTTCGCTGGGGCGGTCGGCCACCAGGTCGGTGAGGGAGTCGGCCAGGAGTGCGGCGCCGACGTTCTCCTCGTGGCCGATCAGGATGATCTGCCCCAGGTGACCGCGAGGGCCGGGGGTGAGGTCGACCGCGAGCCGGTCGCCGCCGCCGTTGTCGCCGAAGGCGATCCAGCCGGGTGAGCCGACCAGGCCCTGCACCGCGGCGTCGGGCGGGGTGGTGACCGCGTCCATCGCCCCGAACCGCCACGGGGCCGGACGGGACGACGCGTCGGCGACGTACAGCTCGTCCAGCGGGAACGGTTCGCAGCGGACCGTCTCGGCGAGGCGTTGCGCCGCCGTGGGGTCGTCGCCCCAGTCCTGCCATCGGGCCCGCGTCACCCGGTAGAGCGCCTTCAGCTCGTCGGGCAGGGCGACGCCCAGGCGCGCCTCCGTTGCGGTGATCTCCGCCTCGGTGGCGCCGATGGCCCCGGGGAGCCGCTCGCGAAGTGTGCGTTCCAGCCACGTCGGGTCGGCCGTGGGTGCCAGCGCGGCACCGGGCACGGGCTCGGGAAGCCGCCGCCACGGCTCCGGGACGGAGCCCTCGACCAGGACGAGCGAGCCCGGGTACGGCCCGATGCCGGCCTCCACCGCGGGGCCGAGCGTCAGCAGGGAGAGGACGGTCCGCCCGGACGGCTCCATCTCCACGACGAACGCGATGCCGTCGAGACCCTCATCCTTGAGCGCGGCCTGCACCCGCCCCACCGCGTCGAACTCGCCGCGCATGTCGTCGACCTGGGCGGCCCGGCCGGGCTGCGGCCTCGGCCTGGTCAGCGGCACGCTCCACCCGCCGCGCCCGATCCGCCCCGCCACGTGACCGCCGGGGGCGGCCAGGCTCGCCGCGTTGCCGGACCGTAGGAGCCTCAGCAGCGGCTCCCAGGTCGCAAGGTCGTGCAGCGAGGTCATCGGCGGCCTCCAGTCGTCCTCGACGTTCGCAAGGAAGACGACTATCACGAAGCACCGACAAAGGGTCGTCCTCAGGGCAGGATGACGAGCTTGCCGCGGGTGTGGCCGTGGCGGCTGGCGTCGAAGGCCGCGCCGACCTCGTCCAACGCGAACGTCTCGGCCACCTCCACCTTGAGCAGCCCGCGTTCGGCGAGGGCGCCCAGCTCGGAGAGCCGCGCCCCGTCCGGCCGGACCCAGATCCAGTGGCCGCCGTGCTCCTGCACGGTGTTGTCGGCGACCGACACGTGACGTCCGCCCCGGGCCAGCACCTTGAGCGTCACCTGCAGTTGCCCGCCGACGAAGTCGGCCACGGCCGTCACCCCGTCGGGGGCCAGGTCCCGCACCCGGCCGGCGAGCCCGTCCCCGTAGACGACCGGTTCGGCGCCCAGGTCCCGTAGGTAGTCGTGGTTGCGTTCGGAGGCGGTGCCGATGACGCGGGCCCCGCGCGCGCGTCCGATCTGCACCGCGAACCCGCCCGTTCCCCCGGACGCCCCGTGCACCAGCAGCGTGTCGCCGTCGCCGACCCCCAGTCGGCCCAGGCAGCGCAACGCGGTCAGCCCCGCCAGCGGAAGGCCGCCCGCCTCGGCCCATCCGAGCGTGTCCGGCCGGCGCGCCACCGACGGCGCCGCCACCGCCACGTACTGGGCGAACGTCCCCGCGTGAACGACGTCCTTGCGCGCATAGGCCATCACCTCATCGCCCACGGCGAACTCCGGCGCATCGGCCCCCAGCGCCCGCACCACTCCCGCGACGTCCCAGCCGGGGATCACCGGGAACATCGTGTCCATCATCCCGTCGAGGCCCCCGGCCATGATCTTCCAGTCCACCGGGTTGACCCCCGCCGCCCGTACCTCGATCAGCACCTGACCGGGCCCGACCTTGGGCTCGGCGACCTCACCGAACCGCAGTCGCGAGTTGTCGCCGGCATACGCGTCATAAGTGACGGCCCGCATCCCCGCCCCCTTTCCTCCCGTACGCTCACCTCCCCCGAGACGCCTCCGCTCATGCCCCGTTCAGGTGCGCGAGTGTCTTGGCGGTGTAGGTGCGGACGTAGTGGTCGGAGTCGTCCTGGGCGCGTACGAGATGCGGGCGAAGGTCGTCCCGTTCGGCCTCGGTCAGCCCGTGTCGCAACGCCAGCAGCAGGAAGCCCATCGCCGCGCCCTGGCGGACGGCGTGGTGCGCGTCGTCCAACAGGTGCAGGCGGCCGGCGTAGTCGATGTCCTCGAACCGTTCGGCGAGATGGAGCGCGGTGGAACGCACCCGTCCGTCGGGGTGTCCGAGCAGCGCCGGCAGGAAGGGCCGCACCTCCGGGATGTGCCACAGGGCGTCGTGGTACCCGTCGGCGTGTTCCACGTCGTCGACGAGCATGCGCGTCAGCCGCTCGGCCGACCGGCGCGCCAACCCGCGCACCGCGGGGTCGTCCGAGGGAGGCGGAACGGGGAGGCCGGGCACGCGTTCGGCCCGCCACTGTTCCAGTCTGCCGTGCAGGGAGCCGTCGAAACGCCGGAAGAAGGCGCCCAACCCGTCGACCGCTCCCCTGCGCACCTCCTCGGCTCCATCACCGAGCAGGCCGAACAGCAGCTCGGCGTCGTCGACGCCGCCGGCCGCGCCCAGCTCCCGGAGCGCCGTGCCGCGTTGCCGATCCCCCTGCGGCCCGGGCCCGGTGGCGAACGTCCGCAGCAGGTCGACGGCCTCGACCGTGCCGGCCCCGGCGAGCGCCTTGGCCGCGCCGTGTCCGCACTCGGGGTCGGCCAGCCAGGCGCGCGCCTGCGGCACGACCTCGGGCACACGGCGATCGGCCAGCACGCGGAACAGCACGTTGCGCGCGTACGGCTCGGTCTCGGCCTCGAGGGCGGCCGACAGCGCCCGGACCACTGCGGGCTCGGGTCCCCAGAACCGATGCCAAGCCGTCTCGCGTGTCTCCGGCTCGGCATCCGGCCTCATCCCGGGGATGCCGGCCCGGGGGCTCGCCAGCATGTCCAGCGCCCGTTCGCGCACCTCGGCCGATCCGGTGCGCACCAGGTCGGCGAAGACGGCGTCGGCCTCCGGGAGCAACCTCAGCAGCATCCTGGCGGGCCCCCAGACCATGGAGTCCGCGTCGGCGAGCAGCGGCACCAGCGACTCGGCCGGCACCGGCGTCTCACTCCGCAGCAGCCGGACGAGCACCGCGGGCCGGTTGCGCAGCTCGACGTCCCCGAGCCGTTCACGGAAGGCCGCGTCCACCGAGGGGCGGGTCGCGCCGAGCCGATCCAAGGTGTTCACCGCACGTCGCCGGACCTCGGAGTCGGGATCGGAGCACAGCGTCACCAAGGGCTCGATCGGCACGCCCTCGCCCTGCCGCCCGAGCCCCAGGGCCGCCGCGGCGCGCACCGTCGGATCCGGATCCGACGCCAGCGCCACCAACTCCGTGACGTGCCCGGGAGCCCGGCTCAGCCCCTTGGCCGCGGCGGCGCGCCGCCCGGCGTCGGCCGAACGGATCTCACGCAGGAAGAACGCCACCTGATGTTCCGCGATCACGACCACTCCCCCCGATGGTGCCCCTTGAGGGGACGTTCCAGACGTACGGCCGGTTGGCCCGAAACGTCGGGACGGGTCAGCGCAGGCCGTCCAGCAGGGCGCGCAGGGCCAGCGTCCAGCGGCGTTCGACGGACCCGGCGGAGGTGCCGAGCCGTCCGGCGTTCTCGGCGGCGGCCAGTCCCTGGACGAGCGCGACGAAGGCGTGGGCGATGTCGGTGACGTCACCGGTCAGCGCGCCGGCGCGGACACAGCGCGCGACCCGTTCGACGACGAACTCCCGCACGGACGCGCTCGCCCGCAGCTCGGACGGAGTGGGGTCGAAGTCGGCGAACGGCCGCGCGTACATCACCTGGGACAGCACCGGGTTGCCGCAGAGGAACTCACGGAACGCGGCGGCGAGGGCGAGCAGGTCCGCGCGCGGGTCGTCGGTCGCGGCCAGCCGGTCGAAGTGGGCGCGGAGCAGCCGGAAGCCCTCGAAGTAGACCTCGCGGACCAGACCCGCGCGGTCGCCGAACAGCTCGTAGACCGCCGGGGTCGACGTGCGCGCCTTCGCGGCGACGTTGCGGGTGGTGAAGCCGGTGACCCCCTCCTCCGTGAGGGTCTGGACGGCGACGCTGAGCAGGCGGTCGCGCAGTTCGGGGGTGCGCTGCTTGGCTCGGGGCACGGTCGGTGATCTTACGGGTCAGGACCCGAAGAGCAGGTGGAAGTCGGCCGCGTCGTCGTCGATCGCCCGGCGCAGCGCGGCGAGCGTCTCGGACCGGGCCCGGAGCTTGGTCGCGGCGTGCGCCCGGCGATCGAGGCCCGCCAGCCGCCGGGCGACCGCGGTGGCGGTGGCCCGCAACGCCTCGGGCGGCACGACCTCGTCGAGGAAGCCCGCCCGGACGGCCGCCTCGGGATCGTGGACCTCGGCGTTGACGACGGCGCGCTGGAAGTGCGCCGGGGTGAGCCGGCGACGGCACAGCTCCACCCCGGCGGCCGGGACCGTGAGGCCGATCGCGACCTCGTTGGCGGCGATCCGGTGGTCGCCGGCCGCGCCCACCCGATGATCGGCGGCCAGCAGCAGGAACGCCCCCATGGCGAGCGCGTGCCCCCCACAGGCGACGACCGTCGGCACCGGCAGGGCGAGCATCCGCTCGGCCAGCCGGAACCCCGCCGTCAGCATCGTGTGCGCCCTCGGCCCCCCGCCGATCAGCGTCGGCAGGTCGAAGCCGGCGGAGAACACACCGTCCCGCCCGCACAGCAGAACGGCGAGGCCCTCGTCCACCGCCCTGGTCAAGGCCAGGTCCACCGCCGCCAGCAGCTCCGGCGACAGGGCGTTGACCTTGCCGTCGTCCATCGTGATGACCGCGACGCCGTCCTGGGCCGCGTAGGAGACCTGTTCGCTCATGGCCGTCACCGTAACCGTGACGCCGTTACGAAACAAGGTCCCGATTGCTTGTGAACGATTTTCAGGTTTTCGGTCCTGCCCACCGGTCGTCTTCGAACACCGGTCCGGCGGGGGTTCCGCGCGACCGCACGCCGAACGGGCCGCCCGTCATTTCGACGGACGGCCCGACCGCGGCGTGCTTCACGCCTTGTTCACCGGCGAGGTCAGATGAGCCAGCCCAGCAGGCGCGCGAAGTCGGCGAGCAGGCTGGTGACGATGTCGTCCATGGGGACTCCTGACATAATGAGAGGGACACATTCCTCGGTTGCGGGGCGTTGAGTTGATCGCCCTGCGTCCCGCGACCGCGGATGTGATTATGGAACGCCTTAACCGGGGACTGCTTGTAGTCAGATGAGCACACTTCAACAATCCGTGCTCACCCCAACACGAACCGACGGGAAACCGCCGCGTCCAAGGGCGCCCACTTCGCGGTCGATGCCGTGGGACGACCCCGAACGACCGCGACGACGGCCCGGCGTCGCGAAACAGCCGATGCGTCGGGCGCACCCCCTCACGAGCCTTTCGGGACCCCGCCCCCACGTGCCACGCTGTCGCCGTGATCACGACGAGGCGGGTCTGGCTGATCCGACACGGCCAGAGCGAGTCGAACGCCGGCCTCCCCACCGACGGACCCGCCGCCGCCCCCCTCACCGAACACGGCCACGACCAGGCGGCCCGCCTGGCAGCGACCTTCGAAGCCCCACCCGCCCTCGTCGTCAGCTCCCCCTTCCTCCGAGCACGACAGACGGCCCGACCGACTCTCGAACGCTTCCCCGACGTCCCGCATGAGGAGTGGCCCGTCCAGGAGTTCACCTTCCTGGGCCGCCTGCACGCCCCCCGCACCACGGGCCCCCAACGCCTCCCCCACGCCCGGGCCTACTGGGAACGCAACGACCCCGCCCATGCCACCGGCGGCGACGGCGAGTCCTTCAAAGCCCTCATCACCCGCGCCCACACGTTTCTGAACCACCTGACGGAACGCCCCGAGGACGGCCTCATCGCCGTCTTCACCCACGGCATCTTCATGAAGGCCGTCATCTGGTGCCTCCTCACCGGCACCACCGACCCCGACCCGCCGGCCATGCGAGCCTTCCACCACTTCTACGCCGGCACCGAAATCCCCAACTGCACGGTCACCGAACTCTGGCGCCCCATCGCCCCCCACCCCTTCCGCCTCATCCCCGGCGCCACGACCCACCTGACGGCCCCGGCGCCAGAAGACCACCCCTTCCCAGCCCTGGACTGACCCCGGCCCGGTCAGATCTCCTTTCACGCGGGGAAGTCCGACCATTCGCGCCCCTGTTCCACACAAGGCTGAACGGCCGCGTTGATGTCTTCGACGGTGCCATCTCGACGTATATCGATCACCAGATGGCAGCCACCACGCGTCTCGAAGAGAAGCTCCGTGCGCTCCACGGCCTCTCGACCGCCGCAGCAAACTCCTCCTGGATCTGTGCCACAAAGAGAATCCGCAAGGTTCGGTACCCGGAGGCCCGGATCAACTCACGGGCGACCCCATCACCCAGCGTCGCAGGTCAGTTGGTAAGCAGTCAGATCAGGCTCCGCCCACGCGGCGTAGACCAGAACGGGCTTCTCCGAGTAAACGCCGTCCATATCGATCATGACCTCTCGGACTCGGAGGCCATATCGAATCGTATATCTTATTCCTTCAACGATGACAGCGCCGAGCTCCGACCCTTCGGGCTCATGGGGTCGATGAGAAACTCGGTGACCTGCCAGCCGGCCTTTCGGGCCAGATGAGCCCAGACACCGAACCCTCTATCGCGGTCGCTGAGCTCTTCGGTGATGCTTCCCACTCGCGCGATGATCTGAACGGGTCCGGTCGATCGTCCACCACGGGAGGCCTCCGATTCTCCATGCGCGGGAAATCATTACCCGGACGACCACAGCGGCCGGTTCATTTCCGATTCCTTTGCACAAAGAGCATGGCGGGCTCGTTCCCCTCACGATCACGGATCCATCGGCCGGCACAGGGCGCGTCAAGAACTTCGGGTCGCCGTGCACGATTCTTCCACCGTAACTCGGCATCTCGCCCGCAACGCAAAGGCCGTTCCATTTAGTGCCGTTATAGCCCCCACCTGCAAACCCACAAGACTCGAAGCGACCACTGAGAGCAACCTGCGAAATCATTAATTGGCCCACCGAAATCGCGTCACCGGAGCCGTGAAATCGGGTCGGGGTAGCCGTCCACCCCTGCCGACCGCCCACGACGGACGCCGGACCCGGAGGTGACTCATCGATGCGGAGCCTGGACCGCCGGGAGCCGTCCGGCGGTGGCGTCTCCCTGCCGGCGACCGACCCCCACGCCCGTCCACCGCACCTCGCCTCGCCGCCGGACCCGGATCTCGCCCTCGCCCTGGAGGCGGCCCGGCACGGAGACGAGGACGCCTTCCGCAGGCTGTACCGCGCCGTCCAGCCCCGGGTCCTGCGCTACCTGCGAGCCGTCGTCGGCACCGACGCCGAGGACGTCGCCTCGGAGACCTGGGAACACATCGCCCGCGACCTGCACCACTTCCACGGCACCTACGACCGCTTCCAGGCGTGGGCCGCCACCATTTGCGCCAACGCCGCCGCCGGCCCGCCGTGGAGTCCGCCCCCGACGAACTGGCCGAACTTCCCGGCCCCGACGACACCTCGGCCTCCGCCATCGACCGGATGACCACCGACACCGCCCTGGCACTGATCGCCTCCCTGCCGCCCGACCAGGCCAGGGCCGTCCTCCTCCGCGTCGTCCTGGCCTCACGGCTCCACAGGCGGCCGAGGTCCTGGGCAAACGCGCTGGAACGGTCCGAACCATCACCCACCGAGGCCTGCGCACCCTCGCCCAACGCCTCACCGCCAACCCGCCCAGGTCACCGTCTCCGCCCGACCGCATCACGGACCGGAGGTGATGGTGCAGCCGCAGGCCTTCCTCTGGACATCGCGACCTGCGCCGCCGGATCGAACGCGGCGGAGCCGGGAGCCGCTCGATCAGCGTGCCCTGGAACTCGGGGAGGGCCCGATGCGGTGAAGGGTCCACACCATCGAACTGGTGGATCAGCAATGTCAGAAGACGATCGAGGCCTGAGCGACGAGCCGGGCGGATGCTCATCGGGCATGTCGATGGTGTCCGCGGTGGTGAGGCGCGGCGGATGCTTCTGCGTCACACAGCCACCGTGGAACCGGTCGTCGGTCAGGAGTCTCGGGCCTCGATGGGGTGGAGGGGGATGGTGGGGCGCTTGTCCTCGGCGCGTTGTTTTGCGATTGAGGCGGGTACGGCGGCGATCTGCTGGTTGAAGTTGCGTAGATAGGCGTCGTAGACGTGTGGGTCGACGGCTTTGATGTTGGCCTCGTCATTGTGGTAGAGGCCGTTCCGGGTGAAGTTGGCCGAGCCGGTGAGGACGAACTTCCTGCCGTTCGCGCCGTTGTACCGGCCGTCGATCAGGAGGTATTTGTTGTGGGTGTAGTGCGCCGCGTAACCGCCGCGGGTCTTTCCGTGCGTGGTGTCGCGGACGTCGACGCGGGAACGGGCCAGCGTGGAGCGGACGGACGGGGCGATCTGGGCCTTGGTGTAGATGACGGTGACCCGGCAGCCCTTGGACGCCATGCTCGCGAGTTTGCGGGCGACCGCTAGGCGGCCGTCGCTCCATTGGAACATCGCGAGGCGAACCTTGCTCTGGTGCGTTCTCGAGCACGTGACGAGATCGAGCATGTTGCGGATCGTGTCGCTGCCGCGGCGGGCCTTCGGCCAGAAGTACGCCTTGGGGTTGGCGCCGTACGTCCAGTAGTAGTTCCGGTCGTGGTCGTCCTTGGCCCCCTTGGACATGTCGGTGAAGTTTCGGACGAAGGCGCCGTAGAGGCCCTTGTTGCCGACCACCGTGTAGCTGTTGTTCCAGGCGACCTCGGCCTGTGCCCGTGTCGGGTTGGCGCTGGAGACGGTCACGGTCGGCTTTCCGCCGCCGGAGAAGAGGTAGTACTTGGTGTGCAGCGAGGAAATGGCCCGGCCGTTCTTGCGGTAGGGGGAAACGCACCCGGCGGAGCATAGGGCCGCATAGCTGCTCGCGCTCTTGTGCACGTTCACCTTGCCGCCGAGCACGGCCACCAGTCGCCGCCAAATGCGGTTCGCGCCGTGGGTGTCCATCAGGACCTTCACGTGCACTCCGCGCCGATGCGCGGCGATCAGTCGATCGGCGAACCGGTCCAGTGTGATGCTGTAGATCGCCACCCGGATCACCGAACCCCTCGGCGAAGTGTCGATGTTCCGCTCGATCTGCCGCATGATGGCATATTGGTGGGCGACACCGCCCTTGGGGTTATTGAACACGGGGCCCGATCGGGGGGCGAACGCCGCCTGCGCCGTTCCTGTGCCGATGTGACCGACTCCCGCCCCCGCCATGCCCAAGGCGACCACGATGGCGACGATGCGCCGCTCGATCCGATATGCCACGCGCTTTCCCCTTCCCACGGTGGTCATTGACCGGGATTTTAGCAGGAGAATTTTAACATTGGCGCAGATTATCGTGAATGACCGCTTTTGTTTTTAGTGAAAGAAATCTCGCGTGTCATTGTTCGCGGAGCGTGGCCGATGCGCCGCCCGTGCGGGACGCCCGCCTCCTGAGGGTCTGACATCATTCCGTTGTTTTGAGGAGGCGTGGGGCGTGGGTGTCGCGAACCGTCCGGGGCCGGACTTCACCCGTCTGTGGGCGGCGTACACGGTCAGCACGGTCGGCAGTGCGGTGGCGACCGACGCCTTCGTGCTGATCGCCGTGCTCGTGCTGGCCGGCAGCCCGTTGCAGGTGTCGCTGCTCTCGGCGCTCGCGGGGGCGGTCGGGGCGCTGCTCGCCTTCCCGCTCGGCCCGTGGATCGAGTTCCGGCACAAGCGCCCTCTGATGATCGGGGCGGACCTCGTTCGCTGCGCGGCGGTGCTGACCGTGCCGATCGCCCATGTCGCGGGTGCGTTGACGTACGTTCATCTGGCCGTGGTCGCGGTGTTCGTGGCGCTGGGCCGGATCGTCTTCGTCAGCGCCTCGGGGGCGTACCTGAAAACGCTCGTCGCCCGCGAGCATTTGAGGGAGGCCAACGGCAGGTTCGAAAGCGTGTTGTGGACCTCCTCGGCGGTGGGGCCGCCGGTCGGCGGGCTGCTCATCGCGGTACTCGGACCGGCCACGACGGTGCTCGTGGACGCAGTCAGTTATCTGCTCTCCGCGCTGGGGCTCCGTTCGATCGCCGGGCGCGAAGCCGACCCTCCCAGCCGTGGGAACGGGCGCCATCGGGGTCGGGAGATCGTGGCCGGGTGGCGGTACATTTTTGCCGACGGCGGGCTGCGGATTCTGTTCCTCAACACGGTGTCGGTCAGTGCGCTCATCATCGCCATGGCTCCCATCCTCGCCGTGATGATGCTGCGCGAGCTGCATTTCAGTCCGTTCCAGTACGGCCTTTCCGTGGGCATTCCGTGCATTGCGGGAATCCTGGGGGCCAGGTTCAGTCGACGGCTCGTTCATCGCGAGAGTCGTTCCGTTCTGCTGGCGGCCGGTATCGCGCGTGTGGCGTGGCTTCCCTTGCTTCCCCTGATGGGTTCGGGCTGGCTCGGCCTGGCCTTGGTGACCGCCGTCCATACCGGCACCGTCTTTTTCATGGCCGTTTTCAATCCCGTCTTCGCGACCTATCGACTCGAACGGACGCCGGACGACGGGCTCGCCCGCGTCCTCACCGCCTGGTCGATCGGCAACCACGCCGCCCGTGCCGCCTGCACCATCGCCTGGGGCCTCCTCGCCACGGTCACCTCACCCCGCGTGGCGATCTCCGTCGCCGTCGTGGCGCTCCTGGGAACCGTCGTCTTCCTGCCGTGGCGGCACGATCCGGCTTCGGTCGATCGAACCGACGTGTGAGCTGCCGCGAGCCCTGCGTGTCGTGGAACGGCAAGTATCGATTGACAATCGATAGGTAGCGAGCGATACTCGATGCATGGTGAAAGAACATCGGGCGGTGGCCGCCCTCAGAGTGTTCCTCGTGGTGCTGTTCGGGATCCTGGTCGTGTTCCAGACCCTCTCCCTGCCCGGACAGTTCGCGCACATGGCCGAGGAGTCCCCGGACCACGCCTACCTGAGGTGGCCGATGACGGCGGTGTCGGTGCTGTGGGTGCTGTGCGTTCAGGTGGTGATCGTGTGCACCTGGAAGTTGCTCACCATGGTCAAGAACGACCGCATCTTCAGCGAGGCGTCGCTGGCATGGGTGGACGCGATCGTGTGGGCCATCGCCGCCGCGTGGGCGATGCTCGTGGGCGTGTTCCTGTACGTCGGCTTCAAGGCCGACGATCCCGGGCTGCCGCTCCTGCTGTTCTTGATGACGATCGGTGTCACCGTGCTCGGGCTCCTGATGGTGGTGATGCGTGCGCTGCTGCGGCAGGCCACCGCGCTGCGGACCGACATGGAAGCGGTGATCTGATGCCGATCGTGGTCCGCATCGATGTCGAGCTGGCGAAACGCAAGATGAGCGTGGGCGAGTTCGCCGAACGCGTCGGGCTCACGCCGGCGAACGTGGCGGTGCTGAAGAACGGTCGCGCCAAGGCCGTGCGCTTCAGCACCCTGGAGGCCATGTGCCGGGTGCTCGACTGCCAGCCCGGCGACCTTCTCGAATGGGTCGAGGAATGAACATGAAGTACTTCCTCGCCTTCCTGGCCCTCGCCCTGGGCGTCGCCGGCGTCGTGTTCGGAGAGGCCGACGACTCACCGGGGCTCCAACTCCTGGGCGTCGTACTCGCCGTCGGAGCGGTGGCGTCCGGCATAAGGGCCGCCCGACGCAACAGATAGCGCCGGGCCCGGTATCGCCTCCATTTCAGCCGGCTCGGGTTTCCTCCG
Organism: Thermomonospora umbrina; assembly: GCF_003386555.1. Taxonomy (GTDB): domain Bacteria; phylum Actinomycetota; class Actinomycetes; order Streptosporangiales; family Streptosporangiaceae; genus Thermomonospora; species Thermomonospora umbrina. The sequence continues at coordinate 2,542,161 of NZ_QTTT01000001.1, forward strand.
GATGGATGGGGAGGGCCGGGGCGTGGCTTTCGGTGGTCGCGCTGCGGACGGCGGTGATCTGTTGGTTGAAGTTCCGCAGGTAGGCGTCGTGGACACTCGGGCTGACGATCCTGAGGTAGGACTCGTCGTTGTAATAAAGGCCGGTCACGGTGAAATTGGCCGAGCCGGTGAGGACGATCTTACGGCGGTCGGCCCCGGCGTATCGGCCGTCGATCAACACGTACTTGTTGTGGGTGTAGTGCGCCGCGTAGCCGTCGCGGGTCCGTCCGTGGGTGGTGTCGCGGACGACGACGCGCGAACGCGCCAGGGTGGAACGGACGGACGGGGAGATCTGGTCCCTGGTGTAGATCACGGTGACCCGGCAGCCCTTGGAGGCCATGCTCGCGAGCTTTCGGGCGATCGCCATTCGGCCGTCGGTCCACTGGAACATCGCGACGCGGACCCGGCTGCGGCGGGTCTTCGAGCAGGTCACGAGGTCGAGCATGGTCAGGACCGTGTCGCTGCCGCCCCAGGCCCGCGGCCAAAAGTACGCCTTGGGATTGGTCCCGTAGGTCCAGTGGTAATCGGCGTCGTAATAGCCGTTCGCGCCGTTGGTCATGTCGGTGAAGTTTCGGACGAAGGCGCTGTAGAGGCCCTTGTTCCCGACCACCGTGTAACTGTTGTTCCAGGCGGCCTCCGCCTGGAGGACCGTTGGATTGGCGCTGGATATGGTCACGGTGGGCCTGCCGTTGCCGGAGAAGAGGAAGTACTTGGTGTGCAGTGAGGAGACGGTGTCGCCTTTCCGACGGTACGGGGACATGCATCCGCCGGAGCACAGCACCGCGTGACTGCGTGCGTCCGCCCTGCTGCCCAGCACCCGCTCCAGGCGACGCCAGGTGTCGTTCGCGGAGTGGGCGTCCATCAGCACCCGCACGTTCACTCCACGGCGGTGGGCGGCGATGAGTTTATTGGCGAACTGGTCGAGCCCCATGCTGTAGACCGCCACCCGGATCACCGACCCCTTGGGCGAGGTGTCCACGTTCCGCTCGATCTGCCGCATTATCGCGTATTGCTGGGCGATATTCCCTTTGGGATTGTTGAACACCGGACCCGACCGAGGGGCGAACACGGCATGCGCCGTGCCCGTACCGACATGACCGACCCCCGCACCGACCACACCGAAAGCCGTCGCCAGGATGGCGATGCGCCGTTCACTCCAGCTCAACACACGCTTTTCCTTCCCCCGCCGTCCGTTGACCGGAACTTTAGCAGGAGGATTTCCGGCATTTATGTCGTAGCCAATGAAAGGCCGCTCGAACCGGCAAGACAAAATGGATTATTCATGGGCGAAGTCGCCATGCGAGCGGGTGTTCGGCCCCGTTCCACAGCGGTCTCGGGCCTGGAGCGACGGCCGGCCCGGCCCCACGCCCGTCGCTCAGGCCTCCTCCCGTTCGTGAACGGCGCGCCAGGTGGCGCGGATCAGCACCTGCTCCGCCACGGTGAGATGGACGGCCGCGGCCAGCCAGGCCGAGGCGAAGCGGCGCGGGTCCGGCTCGTCCAGTCGGCCGAACACGTCACGGGACCTCCGGTCGGCCTCGGTGCCGAGCTCCGCGGCCAGCTCGGCGGCGGTCCGGAAACCCGCGCGGCGGAGGGTCGCCGCGTGCGAGCCGAACCCACCGCCGCGTACGGACTCGGCGACCGCACGGCGACCACCCGCGACGGCCAGCTCGACCAACCGGCGCACCCGCCACAACGGTGAGGCCGCGAGGGGATCGGGGCCGTCCGGAACGACCGGTGGCGGCACCAATTCGGTCACGGACGGGAAATGCGCCCCTTGGAGCCGGTCGTATCCCAGGTCGGCGTGCCCCTGCCACTCCGCGGGGAGGCGCAGGGTGGCCCCTCCCCCGGGCACGGGCCCCACGGCCAACGGGCTGAGCGTGGCCGCCCGGTCGGGCTCCAGCCGCCCCACCACCCGTATCCGCAGGCCGGGCCGTGCGGCGAGCTGCTGAAGGTTGCTCAGATGCGCGAGGTCGGGATGCCCCAGCGCCGGGGTCAACCGAACCAGCGGCCCCCACCGCTCTTCCCCATCCCGACCGTGCACGAACGAGCCCCCCGGAACGGCCGCCGTCTCCGAATCCGAGCCCTCGACGCCGTCCGAGCCCTCGGCCCCGGCCGAGGCCGCCTCGTCGGGCAGGGTCGCCGTGTCGGACGCCGCGTGAGACGAGGCCGCCGCGCTGGAAGGGGCCCTCGTGCGGGACGGTCCCGCCACGTCTGATGGGACCGTGCCCGATGGACCCGCCGTGCCCGATGGACCCGCCGTGCGGGACGGTCCCGCCGCATCTGATGGGACCGTGCCCGATGGACCCGCCGTGCCCGATGGACCCGCCGTGCGGGACGGTCCCGCCGCATCTGATGGGACCGTGCCCGATGGACCCGCCGTACCTGATGGACCCGCCGTGCCCGATGGACCCGCCGTGCCCGATGGACCCGCCGTGCGGGACGGTCCCGCCGCGTCTGATGGGACCGTGCCTGATGGACCCGCTGTGTCAGAGGGGGCCGCCGTGCCCGGTGTGGGGCCGTGGGGCGGGTCCTCTGATGTGTTCGGGGTGGGGAGCAGTTCACGGGCGAGGACGTGGTCGCCCGCGGGGCCGAGGATGACCAGGTCGCAGCCGACGAGTCGGCGGGCCTGGGCGGCGTTCTCTTCCGGGTCGGCGCTCGGGTCGGCACTGAGGCGGTCGGCGACGGATTCGGCCAGGGGGCGGCCGAACAGGGAGGCGGGGGCGTCCGACCAGGGCATTCCCGGAAGGGGTGTGGCCCGGACGCCCTTTCCCGAGCCCAGTCGGCCGTCCGGGGAGATGGTGGCGCCGGCGATGAGGAGGCCCGCGCGGGCCAGGCGGGCGTGGTCGAGGGTCGCGCCTCCGATGGCGACCGGGGCGTTCGCGGCGCCGCGGGCGCGACCCGGGCCGCCCGGCTTGACGTCGGCGATCGAGAACCAGCGGCCGTCCTCGGCGAGGAGGTGGGTGACCACGCCGCCGTACCCGGTGGCGCTGATCACCGGCTCGCGGCAGACCCCGTGGACGCGCAGGCTGCTGCCCTGCCCGTAGGCGCGGCGCGCGGTGCCGACCAGGGTCGGGTCGGGGCGTCCGGCCGTCAGGAGGCTCGTGGTCAGCAGGAGTTCGCGCAACGCGTCGGCCAGGTCGGCCGGTCGGTGCCCGTCCTGGCGGGCCCGGGCGGCGCGCAGCCCCCGTACGACGCGCAGGGCGGCGGCCTCGGCCCGGTAGAGGCCGGCCAGACGGGCGGTGTGGGCGGCGCGGAGCACCTCCGCCTGCGGCACCGCGCCCGCCGCGGGCACTCCCGCCGCGAGAACCGCCGAGGCCGCCTCCATCAGCCCGGCGGCCGCGGCGACCTGCGCGCGGGTGAGCGGCTTGATCGCGTCCTCCGCAGCCACCGCCCCGGAGCCCTCGGCGGCCCCTCCACGAGAACGCCCCCCTGCGGCAGACCCTTCGAACCCGGTGGGCATGGTCGCCCCGGCCCCGCCACGGGCCGTCTCTACGGAAGGCCCGGCAGACGGGGCGGCCCCTGGACCTGCGACGTCTCCGGTCTCTACGGCAGACCCGGCGGCATCAACGGTCTCCGCCCCCACGGAGACGGCGACACCGGGCTCGACGGTCGTCGGTCGTTCTGAGGTCGGCGCCTCGGGGTCCGCGATCGGGCAGGACGCCAGGACGGCGGTGCGATGCAGGCAGCGCGGGGACAGCAGGCAGGTGCAGGTGGCCTGGTCGGCGTTCGTGAGGGTGCCGGTGGGACCGGGCGTCAGGGTGACCGTGGTGTCCTCGCCGCAGCGGACGGACAGGGAGCCGTCGTCCCCGAGCGTGACGGGCGCGGCGGCGTACTGTTCCACCGCCGCGTCCAGCTTCTTGCGGAGACGCGAGGTGAGGCCCTCCACCGCGGCGGCGACCACGTCCGGCGCGGCGGGGGGCAGCGGGCTGTCGGCGGTGGCGCTCATCGGGGTTCTCCGCGGAGGCGGTCGCCGACCCAGCGGGCCAGGGCGAGCGGGCTGAGGGCGGCCACGGGCATTCCGGCGGCGGCGAGTTGGCGGGCGATGGGCTCGGAATAGCGGGGGGCGCCGGTGTCGTCCAGGGCGGCGCAGCCCAGCAGATGGACGCCCGACGACGTGAGCGTGCGGACCTCCCCCAGCAGACCGCCCAGCGGATACCCCTCCTCGAAGTCGCTGACGACCACGACCAGGGTGCGGCTCGGCACCGTGACCAGCGAACGGGCATGGGCGAGCCCCGCGGCGATGTGGGTGCCGCCGCCGACCCGTACCTCCAGGAGCAGCGACAGCGGATCGTCGACCCGGTCGGTCAGGTCGATCACCTGCGTGGAGAACGCCAGGAAGTGCGTGGACAGGGTGGGAACCCCTCCCAGCACGGCGGCCGTGAGGGCGGACCAGACGACGGACGCCTCCATCGACCCGGACACGTCCACCACCAGGATCAGCCGCCAGTCGGCCTCCCTGCGGGAGCGGGTGCTGAACACCGGACGTTCCGGGACGACGACCGTCCGCCCGTCGTCGAGCCTGCGGGTGTAGGCGAGGTTGGCGCGGAGCGTACGAGCCAGGTCCAGACGGCCGCCCGGACGTCGGGTGGGACGGGGTGTCGCGAGCCCGGTCATCGCCGGGCGCAGGCGGGTGGCCAGCTCCTTGGCGAGCTCGTCCACCAGGCGGCGGACGAGCGGGCGCAGGCGGGCGAGCTGCTGCTCGGGCATGCCCCCCGCCAGCGACAGCACCGAGGTCAGCAGCTCGACGGACGGGCGTACGGCGTCGGGGTGCAGCTCGGCGAGCACGTCGGTACGGCCCAGGTCGGCGGCCTTGGCGAGCACCTCCTCGCGGACCTCGGTGCCGAACAGCGCCTCCAGCTCGTCCGCCCACTCCCGCGCCGTGGGGAACGACGTCTCGCGTCCACCGCCGGCCCCGGGCGCGGGCCCGAAGTCGGCGGCTCCCTCACCGCGACCCGCGCCGTACAACTCGTCCAGCGCATGGGCGTACGAGCGCGCGCCGCCGGAGAGCCGTTCGGTCTCCCGGCCGAGGAGCAGCCGCCACCTGTCGGCGGGAACGAGCCGCACCCCCGGAGGAGCCGTTCCCCCTGCCGGCGGGCCCTCCATGGAACGTTCGTGACCGCCCCCGAGAGGTTCTTGGGAACGTTCGTCGGCACGGCCCCGAAGGCTGGCCGCCGCACCGGCGGCCCCCGCCCCGGGACGTTCTCGGGAACGGTCGTGTGAGCCGCCCGAGGGGTGCGCGGAAACGGTTTCCGCAGCCGGCTCCCCGGCCCCGGCGACCTCACCAGCGTGCCCCCCGGGACGCTCGGTGGGACGGGAGCGCGGGGCGTCGACTTCCGTGGTCGTGCGGCGGGTCTCCAAGTGCAGGGTGTCGAGGGTCGTCAGGGCCTCGGTGTCGGCCCCCGTCCAGAGGGCGAGCAGGGCCGGTGAGGTGTCCAGGTCAAGATCGATGCGGTCGCCGACGCGTTCGGTGATCGTGTCCAGCAGGCGGCCGCGGGCGGCGGGGGCGAGGGCGTCGAAGCCGCCGCGCAGGGCCGGCAGCCGGTCGAGGAAGCCCCGGTCGGACAGGCCGTCGATGCGGTCGATGAGGGGGTCGAGGGCCGCGGGGGCGTTCTGCAGGAGCGGGCCGGCGGCGGTCAGCAGGCCGGTGAGGCTGCGGGACAGGCGGCGGCGGGCCTCGGGGTCGGTGGCAGTGTCGATCCACCCGGCGGCGCGGACGCCCACGGTGTCGGAGCCGTCCAAGTCGAGCAGCACGCGGACCGCCAGGGCGACGCCGCGGATCATCGGGGAGCCGGTACGGGCGAGTGAGTCGAGGGCGTCGTCCATGCGCAGGCCCAAGCGGTGCTCCCCGGCCCGGATGGCGAGGTCGACCAGCGCGGCGGCGTCCTCGGGGAGGTCGCTGCCGGCGAGTCCGGGCAGGGCTCGGACGGCGGCGTCCAGCAGCGTCACGGAAAGCTGCGCGGCCCGTTCGCGGAGGTCGGGGGTGGTGCCGGGGAGGTGTTCGCGGCGCAGGGCCTCCAGCAGGTCGAGCCCCTCGAGGAGCTCGGGGAGCGTGCCGGCGGCCGGGAGGACGTCGGCGGCGTCGGAGAGCCGGTCGGCGACGAGGTCCGCCAGGTCGCACCGGGCGGCGGCGCGCAGGCCGGCCAGGGTCTGCGCGCAGGTGGCCCCGCCGTCGGCGGTCTCGCGGCGGAACGTCTCGCCGAGCGTGCCGGCCGCGGCCTGGGCGGCGGTGACGCCCCGCACGCCCGCGAGGTCCAGCCGGGCGGGCACCGCCGGGGTCCAGGACAGGCGCCAACGCGTGGTGAGCGCGGCCCCGTCGCCCGTACCGCTCACCGCCACCGGCTCCCCATAGCCGACGCCGCACACGAGGAGCCGCTGAAGCAGGACCTCGCGTCGCCGGTCCAGGTCGGAGCGGAACGGGTCGAGCCGCACCTCGCGCGCCTCCGGCGACTCCGGGCACGGCAGCCGCAGCTCCGCCAACTCCTTCTCCACGGACGGCCCGAGCCCGGAACGCGGCGTGCCCGGCGCCACCCGACCGCGTTGCGCCCCGACCAGGACCGTCTGCAGGGCCTTGGCCAACGCCCGCCCTCGCCCGAGCGGCTCGCCCTGTCCGAGAACGGTGGTCACGGCCTCCACCAACTCGCCCCGGCCCGGCGCGGGCAACCCCCGCAACCGAGCCAGGTCACCGGCGACCCGCAGCGTCTCGGCGGCCTCGCCGGTCCCCGCCGTGTGCCCGGCCGCCCGCAGCGCCCGGCAGATCTCGGTGATCGCCGTCCCCGCCGCCTCCCGTACCCGAGCGGGATCCCCACCCGCGTCGAGAACGGCCTGCTGCCAGCGCGGGTCCCGAATCCCCGCCGGATAACCCGACCGCGAGTCCAACAGATCGAACGCGTACGGCACGAGCGACGTCGTCGCCTCCATCCCCTCCGCACAGCCGGCCACGGCCTTCCGCACCCCCTCGGAACCAGACGACGCCGCCGAGTGACCAGGCGCCGATCCGGGAGCAGAGTCGGGGAACGGCACGGGCCCGGAAGCCGCCGACGAGCCCGACGCCGTCGCGGACTCAGACCCGGCACCGGCGATCGGCGCGGAGCCGGCGGGTGAAGCAGAACCCCGTACGCTCCCGGAAGCCGCTGAAGAGCCGGACGCCGTCGCGGACTCAGACCCCGACGCCGATCCGGAGGTCGACGCGGAACCGGAGGTCGACGCGGAACCGGAGGTCGGCGCGGAACTGAAGGACGGCGCGGAACCGGTGGAGGACGTGGAGCTCCGCGCGCTTGCCGCTCCCGGCTCCGGCGAGGCGGGCCCGAGGGCGGAGGCCGGGGTGAGGAGGGCCGGGGCGTGGAAGGCGCCGATGAGGGCGGCGACGCGGTGGCCCTGGGAGGCGGCCTCGGCAACGACGGTGCGCATGTGCGCTTCGCGGGCCAGGTCGGTGGCGGGCACGCCGCCGGAGGACTCGGCGTCGCTGCGGAGGGCCCAGCCGACGCCGAGGGCGGCTCGGCGGATCGCCTCGGGGGGGCAGCCGGGGGCGAGGACCTCGACGGCCCGGTCCCACAGGTCGTCGCCGTCACGTCCGGTGCCGGACGCCGCGAGGGCGTCGGCGAACACGGAGACGGGCGACGACGGCTTCGAGGCGGCGGACCAACCCCGGTCGGACAAGGGGAGGTCGCAGCACAGCACCTCGACTCCGCGTTCCCGGGCCCAGCGGACCGCCGCCAGCTCCGGGGAGAAGTCGGCGAACGGGTAGAAGCCCAGCCGCCCGTCCTCGCCCGCGCCGGCGAGGGCGATGGGCGCGAGCGTGTCGGGGGCCGCGAGATGCGGGAGCCACCGTTGGAAGTCCGCGGGGAGCTCGACGCACAGCACGTCGACGTCCGCCGCGTCCAGCAGGGCCGGGACGACGACGGCCAAGGCGGGGCTGTGGTGCCGTACGCCGATGAGGAAGGGCCGCGACGACGCCGCGAGGTCGTCCACCGCGACGCGCGGGTCGCCGACGTCCATGAAGGGGGTCAACGCAGGTTCTCCCGCAGGTCCCAGAGGCGGCGCCACATGGCCGAGCCGTCCTCGGCGCGGCGGCGGACCGGGCCGTCCCAGTAGCCGAGGAGCCGGGTGTGGTCGGTCGGGTCGTCCTTGCGCACGACACCCAACAGATGCCCGGGGACCAGGTCGAGCGCGTCGCCGACGGGCAGGTAGGCGGTGGCGACGCCGAGCGAGGTGGCGACCTGGACGGCCTCGGCCGTGGACATGACCGTGCCGGGGCGTTCGACGTCCCAGCCCTCGGCGGAGCGGCCCGAGCGCAGGTCGCGGAAGACGGTGATCAGGGCGTCGAGCACCGCGTCGTCGACCGCGAAGGAGGCCCCGGCGCGTTGGACGGCGGCGGTCGCCTGGCCTCGGACGAGGGCGGCCTCGGCCTCCGCGTCGGCGATGGGCTCGACGGTCTCGAAGTTGAAGCGTCGCTTGAGGGCCGCCGACATCTCCGAGACGCCCCGGTCGCGCAGGTTGGCGGTGGCGATGACGGTGAAGCCGGGCGCTGCGGCGACCTGGGCGTCGTCGGTGCCCGCCAGCTCGGGAACGCTGACCCGCCGGTCGGACAGGATCGACACGAGGGCGTCCTGGACCTCGGGCAGGCAGCGGGTGATCTCCTCGACCCGGGCCACCCGGCCGGAGCGCATCGCGGTGAGCACCGGGGAGTCGACCAACGCCTGCGGGGTGGGGCCCTGGGCGAGCAACAACGCGTAGTTCCAGCCGTAGCGGAACGCGTCCTCGGTCGTGCCGGCGGTGCCCTGCACGGTGAGGGCGCTGGTGCCGCAGACGGCGGAGGCCAGCAGCTCCGACAGCATCGACTTGGCGGTGCCGGGCTCCCCGACCAGCAGCAGGCCGCGTTCCCCGGCGAGGGTGACCACGCAGCGTTCGACGAGGGCGCGCTCGCCGACGAACTTGGCGGGCACGACCAGGGAGCGCGGCAGCGACGCGACGGCCTTCGGCAGGCGCAGCGTCTCCCCCGCGCTGCCGCAGATGAACGTGACCACGGCGCGCGGGGTCAGCGCCCAGCCGGGCGGGCGGGGGCCGTCGTCGTGGGCGGCGAGGAAGGCCAGCTCTTCGGCGTACCGTTCCTCGGCGGGCATGACCTGCCGGGCCGGGACGGCGGTCGCCTGTGCGGTGGAAGTCATCGGGGTTCCTCCGGGAAGGGGTTCAGCGGCGTCGGCCACGGCGTACCTGCAGCTCCGCGTAGCGCGGTGTGTCGTCCTCGCGGATGCGCCGCCAGGCTCGGCGGTACAGGTCCGCGACCGGCTCGGCCGGCACGACGACGCCGAGGGGCGCGGCCTCGCCCTCGGCCAGGTCGTACAGGGGGAGCTTCCACTCCTCCATCGGCAGCCGGGGGGCCTTGGCGGGCGTCCAGCCGCCGGGCAGGAAGAGGGAGCGGCCGGCGCGGGTGCGGCGGGCTTCGACGACGAGGTCGGTCGCGGACAGCTCGGCGCGGGCGGCCTTGAGGCGGGCGGGCTTCCAACCCGTCCACCGGGCGGTGGTGCGGTCGGTGGGGTCGGGCATGGCGAGCAGCATCAGGTAGAGGACCGCGGCGTCCTCACCGAGGCCGTGGCGTTCGGCCGCCTCGGCCACGAGGTCGGGGACGGAGAGGGCCGGGTTCTGCGGCCACCAGGTGCCGTCCGGGCCGCGTTCGCCCGAGGCGGGCTCCCCGGGGTCGGCCAGGAGAGCGGCGAACCGGGGGTCGTGGGCGGTGCGCAGGGCCAGCTCGGCGGGGAAGGGGCCCTTGGCCTCGCCGCGCAGCACGGGCAGGTACGGGTCGCCGCCCGCCGTGTCGAGGAGCGCCGTGCGGATGCCCGGGTACGGCAGGTTGTCGTGGGTGGGGAGGACCACCGCGCCGTACCGTTCGAAGCCCTCGCCGGTCTCCGTCGGAGCACCCGCCACCTTGCGGAACTGCGGGAGGTTGATGTACCGCTCGAAGCCGAGCATCAGCTTCGGGTTGGCCAGCCGGGCGCGGACGGCCGTGAGCGTGTCGGGGAGCGCGGCCCGCAGCGGGTCTCCGGCGGGGAGCCGGTGGGCGAGCCAGGCGGTCATCGCGACGGCCCCGATGAGCGTGGTCGCGGTGAAGCCGGTGTCGTTCTCGATCTCGGGCGCGACGCGGTCGCCGCGCACCGTCCACGCCATGTCGCGCTCGAGCTCGGGCGCGTTCGCGGGGTCGAGCACGGCGGGCAGCGAAAGGCCGGCCTGCCAGCCGGTCCGCACGGCGGCGGACGCCTCGACCATGAGTTCCTCGGGGACCGCGACCCGCTTGCCGACCAGCCGGTTCCACGTCGCGGCGGCCGCCGCGACGTCGGGGCCGTCGGTCCACAGTCGAGCGGGCTCGGCGGGCAGCAGCGCCCCGACGACGGAACGCCGGACACCCTCGTCGAGCCGATACAGCTCGGCCCTGGCGAAGGAGGCGTCGGCGACCTTCACGCCGAGCGTCGTGCGGATCTCGGGCGGCAGGAAGTTGCGCTCGCCGGACCCGCCGAACGGCATCCCGGCGACCACCAGCCGAGCCGTCGTCAGGGTGACCCCGGTGAGCCGCGCGAACTCGTCGGCCGCCTCGGGGAACCACGGGGCGGGCCCCCGTTCGGCGGCTTCGGCCAGCAGCGCGACGGGCTGTCGGCCGTCCTCCGACACACTGATCGGGTCCCACGACCGCACCGTGTACGGGGCCGGGACGTCGAACCGGCCCGCCGGGTCGTGGAACAGGGTGGTGAACTCGATGCCGGTCTCGGTCTGCTCCTGCCCGATCATCGCCAGGAACGCGCCTCCGCCCAACGTGAGCACCCCGTACCGATGGCCCTCGCGCCATTCGCCGGTCGAGGTGGTGAGCACCGCCCTGTCGAGATGCACCCGGAGCCGCCGCCACCGGCCCGGCTCCGTCGCGGTGAGCAGGCCGAGCGCGTCGAACTCGCGCAGCAGCCGCTCCAGCGTCTCCCGGTGCTCCTGCGGGATGACCGCGGTGACCGCCCGGTACAGCACCGCCGTCCAACCGTCGAGCAGCGGGGCCCATTCGACCCTGGACCAGGGCAGCGGTGCGCCGTCCAGGTGGAGGGCACCCGCCGGGGCCTCCGTCTCCTCATCGGCCGGCGCCCTCGCGAGGACGCGGAGTTGCCCGAAGACGTTGGTCTCGTGCTCGGCTCCGTACCACCAGGTGTAGTCCGAGCCCCGCAGGCCGCTCAGGGCGCCGTTCAGCAGCTTGTCGGTGGGGCCGGCCGGGCCCTCCTCGGCGACGTCCCCCGAGAGGGCCCGCTCCAGCCGTTCGGCGGTGGAGTCCAGCAGCGCCTGCTGGACGGCGGCGTACTCGACCACCCCTGCCACGCCGACGCGGAGGGCTTCGTGGGTGATCTGCGGCAGCAGCGTACGGACGGTGCCGGGCAGGTCCTCGTCGCCGGACACGGCCGCCTTGAGCAGGGCGGCGACGGTGTCGCGGTCGATGTGGCGCAGGGCGGCGGACCCCTGCGGGTCACGGGGCCGCAGGCAGTGCCAGTAGTTGATCGGCGGCAGGATCGCGGTGCCCTCGGCGAACGGGCCCGGGGCCTTGTCGGTCTGGACGATCGCGGTGACGACACCCTCGGGGTCGATCATCTCGAGCCGATAGTGGCGGTGGACGACCGTGCGGGGCGTCCCGTCGCCGGGCATGAACACGATGCCGGCCCGCACCCCCGACGGCACCGTGACGGTGTCGCCGGCGAGGTTCTCACGACGGAACGTGCCATCGGGCAGCCGCACGATCCGATGGCCGAGCAGCCCGTCCACCGGCGCGCCGACGGGCGTGGCCTCCGTGAACGGGACGGGGAGCACCCGGCCGTCGACGAACTCGGCGCCGGCCGGGGCGTCACGGAGCGCGTCGGCGAGGAAACCGGGCATCCCCTTGCGGCCCCGCCGTCCGCTCGTCGGGTCGTACTCGTGCCAGCCGCGTCCGGTCTCGTCGTGGCGGTCCCAGGCCCACACCCAGAACGACGTCCCGTCGGAGATGATCGGCGACTGCGGGGGCACCACCGTGTCGCCGCGGTGCAGCACCCCGCCGCCGGTGGCGCGCCCACCGCCGGGCAAGGGGAGGCTGACCGTCTCGTCGGCCCGATACCAGTCCATGCGCGTCCCACGGACGCCGCCGGCCGACTCCATGCTCTGGATCTTGTCGGCGGCCGTGTGCCAGTAGCCGCGCAACGAGTGGCCGGACCGCCGCGACGACCAGTACACGAGCAGCTCGTCGTCCACGTAGTGGAAGCCGGGGTCGCCGGAGAGGTCGTCGGCGGGAATCCGCAGATCGTGGGTGAGCACGGTGCCCTCGGCGGCGAGCACGCGCGCCTGACCGGGGCCGGCGACGACCAGGTACGGCCACGCCTCCGCGACGACGATGTCGTCCACGTCCTTGCGGGCGACCAGGGAGGTGGCCGCGTCCTCCCAGGCGGGCCAGGACAGCTCGTCGAAGAGACCGGTCCGCAGCGTCCGCGCCGTGATCAGGGCCAGATCGGCGTTGGCGGCGGCGCGGACCTCGTCCTCCGCCAGGGCGAGCACCTCGCCGGGCAGCCAGCCGAGTCGCTCCAGGGCGTCGGGCAGGCCCGGCAGCCCGGCGGCGATCGAGCGTCGGGCGACCTCGCCGACCCACTCGGTCAGCATCGGGCACCCGCCCGGGGAGTCGGCCAGCGCCCGCAGCGTGCGGTGACCGTGATGGTCGTCGGAGATCCGGTCGGCGCCCCGGTGGAAGGTGGGTCGGAAGCGGGGGTCGGCCGCCAGGGCCACCAGGTCGCGCCGGTCCTCGCCCGTGGCCCACGCCTCCAGGGTCAGCGCCAGGCCCTCGACCGGGTCGGCCACCGGGACGTTCATCGCGAGCAGCAGGTCCAGCATGTCGACGTCCCTCGGGACGGCCATGGCCCTGTCGCCCTCGCTCAGCTCGGCGCGGAGCCGCCCGCCCATGCGCTCGACCAGCGGGTACAGGGCGGGAGGCGTCGGGTTCGAGCGCCACCCCGAGCCGCAGAACGACAGGAAGCGCTCGAGCCAGCCCGCGCTGCCGTCCTCGGGGCGGGACTCCTCGGGCACGGCGTCGGGGTCGACGAGCGCGACGGCGGCGCCGGAGGCCTCCAGGATCTCCAGCCACAGGGCCGGCATGCCGTCGTCGGACTCCGGCATGAGCCTCAGCAGCGCTCCACGCACCTCGGGGCGCCGCTCGGCCAGGGTCACGACGACCGCGCGGTGCCCCTTCCACCAGCCCATGGGGGCGCGTGCGGTCGCCGGCAGCGCGAGCATCTCCGCGACGTACTCCAGCTCGACCTCCGCGGCGTCGCGACCCGCCGCCCTGGCCAGCCGCCGCAGGTCGCCCGCCATCTGCGCGGACGGCGGCAGCCCGCCCGCCGTGCGCCGCACGCACAGCCGAACGAACCGGCGCAGCGCCTCGTCGGCGGACACGCGGGCGGCCAGCTCCTTGGCGTACCCGGACAGCGCCTTCACCGGCAGGGCCCCCGCCAGCGCGAACTCCAGGAACACCGTGTCGAGCCGCTCCTCGTCGAGCGGCAGCCCGTACTCGACCTCGGCCTGACGGGCGCGGGTGAACATCCGGGACGCGTACGTGGCGTTCTCCACCGCGAGGAACCGCCGGGCCGCCTGCTCGTAGAACGTCGGCAGGAAGTGCGGCACCGACGCCGCCAACCGCTCCGCCAGCTCCAGGTACGCCTCCAGCGCGGCCTGCGGCTTGGACTTGATCCGCCGCGCCGTGTGCTCCAGCTCCGGTACGACCGCCAACGCGTGATGGCCGTCCTCGGGGTGATGCACCAGCACCCATTCGGGGAAGCCGAGCGACGCCCGCATCCCCAGGCCCACGACCTCGGGCTCACCGGCGGGCTCCAGCCCGAGGAACCCGGCCGCCAGGTCCTCCGCCGCCCCCAGCTCGGCGGCCACCAGCCGGACCACGACCCGGTCTTCCAGGGCCGGATGCCGGTACGCCCGCGCCGTCAGCGGCACCGCCCGCTCCCTGGCGCCCTCGGTCCCGGGCGGCAGCACCGCCCCGGCCAGCAGCAGCTCCACGGCCTCGTCGTTCTCGCTCATGCCCGTCCCCGCTCTCCCACGCCGCGCCGCACGGGCACGACCGCGCTCGGCCCGCGCGTGACGCCATCGCTCAACGGCCCGGTCCGCCCACGACGCGGACTCCCCGGCTGCGCCTTCGACCCGCCCGGATCTTTGGGGCTCGGCCGCCTCATGAGGCCCCGCCCTCCTCGACGGTGCGGCCCGCGTGCAGGGTCGAGGCCATCCGCATCCCCTCCGACCAGGCGACCGGGCCGACCTCGCGGAGCCGCAGGGTGCGGCCGTCCGGGTCGTGCCAGCTCAGGCCGCCGGTCTCGGTCTCGCCGTCCCAGTACGGCTCCCCGATCCAGACCGACGCCTCGACCGCTGCGCCGCCGTCGCGCACCCGGCAGGTGGCGTAGCCGCCGGACACGCGGTAGCCGAGAGAGGTGGCGCGGGCCGCCAGCCCGAAACGGGAGGCGAACCTGCCCCCGGAGAACTCGCCCACCGTGGTGGCCTTCGCGTCCAACTCGTCGTCGGCGGGCTTGTCCCAGGTGGCGCGGTAGATCTGCTCGACGCGCTGGGTCACGCCCAGCTCGGCGGCGAACTCGCGCAGGTCGTCGAGGTCGGGGAGCAGCACCGGGTGCGGCAGCAGGACGGTGCGCGGCGACAGCCGCACCGTCTCGCCGTCGAGGTCGACCACGCGCAGCTCGCCGGACTCGTTCGCGTCCCGCAGGAAGCCGACCTCGTCCGGGTCGTCGCCGACGACGGCGAGGTCGTGCAGCGACGACCGCCACGCCTCGTCGGCCCACACCCGGCCCAGCAGCCCGGTCGGCACCGGCAGGGACGACACCATCCAGGCGTCGACCTGCGCCACGCAGGCGGCGGCGTGCCGGTCCAGCCACTCGCCGAACCGCCGCAGCCGCTCCACCTCGGGATGGTCGCGCAGCGCCTTGGGCAGCGACTTGAGCCGCCGCCCCGCCGACCGGCCGGCCGTGGCCCGCGCGGCCACCCGACCCTCCATCAGGGCGACCTCGTACCCCTCGCCCGCCGACACCCAGCCCACCCGGGCCCACCTCGCAATGCGTCCGTATGTTCGTCCGCCGCACGCGCGGAACACGGCGTCTCCGGGAATGCCGAAGAAGCGCGAAGAGCCCGATATGCCCCCGTGCGACTGAGATCAGAACCTACTGGTCACCACCGACAATCGGGCGGGTTCCCGGTGAACGTGCGGAACGGACCCGCACCGGTAGATGTGCCGAAGTCGCCGTCAGGTGATCGTTGACGAATCGTCGGGGGTTTTGTCGGCGCCGGATGTCATCCTGGGCTCGACGGCGCGAACGCCGCCGATGGGAGGTCCCCGGTGCCCCGATCCGCCCCGTTCGACCGCCGTCCCCGCACGGCTCGTCGCACGACCCGCCGTTCCCGCTCGACGCGCCCGACCCGCTCGACCCGCAGGACCCGCCCGACCCGGTCCGGTCGCACGACCCGCCGCGGCGGCGGCAAGGCCGCCCCGCGGCGGTCCGTCTCGACGCTGCGGCTGGGGTTCGTCTCCCTGCTGGTCGGCGTGCTGATCGGGACGACCGCGCTGGGTCGGGTCGTCTCCGAGCATCCGGCCGCGACGGTGGGTGTCCTCGTCCTCCTGCTGACGGCGACCCTGCTGGCCGGGGCCGCCCACCTGCGGCGCACGGCACGGCGGCGACGGGCGCTGTTCGAGGCGAACTGCCGGCTGGACCAGATCGACCTGATGACCGGCGACGAGTTCGAACGACACGTCGCCGAGCTGCTGCGCCGCGACGGCTTCCGCGCCGTGCGCGTCGTCGGCAGGACGGCCGATCGCGGCGCCGACGTCATCGCCCGAGGCCCCGACGGCGAGCCGATCGCCGTCCAGTGCAAACGCTGGCGGGGCAACGTCGGGGCCGTCGAGGTCCGCAACTTCATCGGAGCCCTGAACGCCGCCTACGCGGGTCACCGGGGCGTCTTCGTCGCCTCCAGCGCCTTCACCGTCCAAGCCCTGGAGGAGGCCGGCCTGGCCGGGCTCCGCCTGGTCGACCGCCCCGACCTCGGCCGCTGGCTCACCGGCGAGCCCCTGTCCCTCCGCTGACCGACCGGGTGTTCACGTCACACGGAAGCCGCCCCGGTCGGCGGCCTCGGCGCTGAAGGCGGCCAGACGGTGGACGTTCTCGATCAGGTTGTCGGCGACGTCGTCCACGAACGACCGGTAGTCCGCGACGAGCATCTCACCCTCACGCCCATCGAGGATGCGCGCCAGCTCTCGGCATTCCTCGGGGCCGACGTGCCAACCGCCGTTCGACTCGAACTTGTGCATCTCGACGGGGCACCGCTCCCCGGCACGCATGACGCCCAGCCGCAGAACCTCGCGAACGTCGACCATTTCGTGCCCCGGAATGTCGAACCCGGAGCCATTGCCCTCACTGTTAAACGAATATCCCATCTCACCGTTCCCCACGGTCGCCCGGCGCTTCTCCACGAGGATCCTCACCACCACCGCACCCGGACGGCCAGGGACTCCGGTCCCGGCGAGCGCCGGGATCGGACCCCTCAGGTCGCATCGTGTCCCTTCACCCCATCGACGTCGTGACGCGCCGAAACCCCTCCCGAGCCGTCCAGTTGACACCCTTCGCCCGTCTCGAAAGCGGCTTCAACGCCCAGGAGGCCGCCCGCCGGCCGGGCGTCCACCACCAGACGGTCCGCTACCGGGTCCGTCAGATCGACGACCTCTTCGGCCCCGCGCTCCGCGACTTCCGCCGCCGCCTCGAACTTCAACTCGCCGTCCGCCACCGGCTCCTGACGACCTCCTGAGACCCGCTTCCGAACGACGGGGACATTGAGGAACGAACCTTTCCTCATGGGCTCCTAAAGTGCAGGTCATGGCACGGGCGGCCGGATGGCCGTCGCACCGCTTCGGTACTTGGGGAGAGTTCGAATGTTCCTTGTCGTGGGAGCCACCGCGCACTTCGGCCGGCAGACCGTGGAGTCCCTCGTGGCCGAGGGCCACCGGGTGCGGGCGCTGTCCCGTACGCCCGAGTCGGCGGGACTGCCGGCCTCGGTCGAGGTGGTCCGGGGGGACCTGACCGACGGGTCCACCCTGAAGCCCGCGCTGGCGGGGGTGACGGGTCTGTTCCTGGTCCTGCCGTACGGGATGGACGCGGGGCCACTGTTGCGCGCCGCGAAGGAGGCGGGGGTCGACCGGATCGTCTTCCTGTCGTCGGGAGCGATCGTGGACGGAGCCACCGAGCAGCCCGATGTGATCGCCGCCTACCACCACGGGGTCGAGCAGGCCGTGCGGGCGACGGGGGCGCGGTGGACGTTCCTGCGGCTGTTCTTCCCAGCGATCAACTCGTTGACGTGGGCGATGCAGCTCGGTGACGGCGATGTCGTGCGGGGTCCGTACGGCGGGGCGACCAGCGCTCCCGTCCACGAGCGGGACGTCGCCGACGTCGCCGCGCGGGTGCTGACCACCGACGGGCACGACGGGCGGATCTACGACGTCACCGGGCCCCAGGCCCTGTCCCAGGTGGAGCAGGTGCAGATTTTGGGTCGGGCGCTCGGCCGCCCGCTGACCTTCGCCGAGCTGGACCCGGCACCGGTCCGGGAGCAGATGGGCCGGTTCATGGACGCCGACTTCGTGAACGCGCTGTTCGACCTGATGGAGGCCACCGTCGGCAAGCCCGCCCCGGTCAACGACGTCGTCGAACGGATCACCGGCCGCCCGGCCCGCACCTACGCCCGGTGGGCCGCCGACCACGTCGCCGACTTCTCCTGACACCCCCGCACTTCGAAACAGAGGAAACATGATGCGCACCCCCGCAGCGCTGGTGGCCGTCCTGGTCGGTGCGGCCACGCTCCTGGCCGGGACCTCGGCCCCCGCCTCCGCCCGTCCCGCCGACAAGGGCCGGTGGGTCGGCGCCTGGGCGACCGCCATGCAGAAGCCCCAGGCCGAGACGTTCGAAGGGCCGACCTGGGCCGAGCAGGGTTTCACCGGGCAGTCGCTCCGGCAGGTGGTCCGAGTGACCGCCGGCGGCACCCGGCTCCGCATCCGGCTGTCCAACCTGTACGGGACCGCGCCGCTGCGGGTGACCGGGGCGACCGTCGGGAAGGCGGGCGCGGGAGCCTCGGTGCGGCCGGGCACGATGCGGGTACTGCGGTTCGACCGTTCCGCGTCGGCGGTGATCGCGCCGGGCCGTGAGCTGGTCAGCGACGCGGCGCGGCTCGTGACCACACCGGGGGAACGGCTGAGCGCGACGCTCTACTTCGCCGGGTCCACGGGGCCTGCGACGTTCCACGCGTTCGCCAAGACACCCGCGTACCGCGCGACGGGCGATCGGCGGTTCGACGGGAGTGATGCCGCGTTCCCGGCGGGCGAACGGGACACGAGCGGCTCCTCCTACTTCCTGACCGGGGTGGAGGTGGCGGGCGGGTCGTCGCGCGGCGCGGTCGTGACCTTCGGGGACTCCATCACCGACGGGGTCTCCGCGACCTCGGACGCCACGCGCTACCCCGACCGGTTGGCCGAACGCCTCGCGGCCACGGGTCGGCCCATGGCCGTCCTCAACACGGGGATCGCCGGCGGCAAGCTGCTGTCCGAGACGTCCTGCGGCGGGACGTCGGCCCTCGAACGGTTCTCCAGGGACGCGCTCGACCGGCCGGGGACGCGTGCGGTCGTCGTGCTACTGGGTGTCAACGACATCCTCGAAACCCGGTGCGACGCGTTCTTCAACCCTTGCGAGGCGGTCGAGGCCCCGGTGCGCGCCGCGCGGCTGATCGACGCCTACCGCAGGCTCGTCCGCGCCGCCCACAGCCGGGGGATCAAGGTCGTCGGCGTGACCGTCACCCCGTTCAGGGGGTTCCCCGGCTGGTGCCAGGACCCCCGCGAGGACACCCGCGCCGCGCTCAACCGGTGGATCAGGACCGGCGGGGAGCTCGACGGGGTCGCCGACCCGGAACGCGCCCTCCTCGACCCGGACCCCGGACAGGCCGGCCACCTGCGCGACCCCGAGTACAACGCCGGTGACGGGCTGCACCCCAACGACGCCGGTCTTCGGGTGATCGCCGACACCGTCGCCCGCTCGCTCCGCGCCGTGCTCTGACACCGCGACCAGAACGCCCCGGCACCGCCGGGGCGTTCTGCGTTCAGCCGAGGTCGGCGAGCTTGCGGCGGAGGAGCGCTCGTTCGTTCCCATGACCGCACACACGCAGAGCGATCCCCGTTCAACCGAGGTCGGAGAGCTTGCGGCGGAGGATCGTTCGTTCGCTCTCGTTGCCGCACAGACGCAGGGCCTTCTCCAGCTCGGTGCGCGCCTCGTCGGGGCGTCCCGAACGGATGAGCAGTTCCCCGCGGACGCTCGGCAGCAGGTGCGAGTCGGCCAGCGCGCCGGCGGTCACCAGGTCGTCCACGATCGGCAGGGCCGCGGCCGGGCCCTGGGCCATGGAGACCGCCACCGCCCGGTTGAGGTCGACCACCGGGGACGGGGCGAGCCGGCCGAGCGCCTCGTAGAGGAGGACGACGCGTTCCCAGTTGGTGGCGTCGACCGACGGGGCGACGGCATGGCATTCGGCGATCGCCGCCTGGAGGCCGTAGGCGCCCAGCCCCCGACCGGCCCCCTCGGCGAGGGCGAGGGCGGCCCGTCCCCGGCGGATCGCGGCGTGGTCCCAGCGGCTGCGGTCCTGGTGCTCCAGCAGCACCGGGCGACCGTCCGGCCCGGTCCGGGCGGGGAAGCGCGCCGAGGTCAGCTCGAGCAGCGCCAGCAGCCCGTGGACCTCGGGCTCGTCGGGCACCAGGCGGCTCAGCACCCGCGCGAGGCGCTGGGCCTCGCCGGCGAGGTCGAGCCGGATCAGCGCGTCGCCGGACGCGGCCGAGGACCCCTCCGTGAAGATCAGGTAGATCACGTTGAGCACCGAGCCGAGCCGCTGCGTCCGTTCCCCGGCCGAGGGCACGGCGAACGGCACCCGGGCCGCCGCGAGGGTCTTCTTCGCCCGGGTGATCCGGGCCTGCACCGTGGCGGTCGGCACGAGGAAGACCTTGGCGATCTCGTCGCTGGTCAGGCCGCCGACCACGCGCAGGGTGAGCGCCACCCTCGCCTCCCGCGACAGCACGGGATGGCAGGAGATGAACATCAACGCGAGCACGTCGTCGTCGATCTGGTCCGGATCCCACAGCACGTCCTCGTCCTCCCGGCCGGGATCGGCGGGTGCGCCGCCCGAGACGACGCCCCCCTCGCCCAGATCGCGGGCGAGGGCGGCGTACCTGTCGTCACGGGCGGAGCGCCGGCGGAACGCGTCGATCGCGCGACGCCGGCCCACGGTGAGCAGCCACCCCGCCGGATTGCCGGGCACGCCGTCGCGCGGCCACGTCACCAGGGCCTCGGCCACCGCCTCTTGGGCGAGGTCCTCGGCCAGCGCGAAGTCGCCGGTGTAGCGCGCGAGCGCCCCGACGATCCGCGCGGACTCGATCCGCCAGACGGCGGCGACGGCCTCACGGCCGGTCGGGTCGGTCGGGTCGGTCATGATCGGCTCAGAGCTGCCCGGTGGCCTCGCGCCACGCGCGCTCCTTCTGCACCCACTCGTTGTCCTGCGGGAACTCGTCGATCGTGGGGACCCGACGGACCTCCGTCTTGAAGCCGGGGCCGGTCACCGGCTGCCGCTTGGCCCATTCGATGGCCTCCTCCTTCGACGTCACGTTGAGGATGTAGAAGCCGCCGAACAGCTCCTTGGTCTCCCCGTAGGGCCCGTCGGTGACCACGGGCGGCTCGGAGGAGTAGTCGACCACCACACCCTCGGAGGGGTCGGCCAGCCCCTCGGCGGCGACCAGCACACCGGCCCGGATCATCTCGTCGTTGAACTTGCCGACGGTCTCCAGCATCTCCTGGAAGTCGATGTCCGCCATCGACGCGAAGGCCTCGTCGGTGGCGCGCATGATCAGCATGTACTTCATCGGTGTCTCCCTGGGTCGTCCGGCCCCTCTCGGGGCCTCTCACTCCTAGGTCGAACGGAACCGTCGTGGATCGACACGACGTCCGATCTTTTTCACGGGATTTTTCCGGCGAGCGTACGACCACCGTCCACGGCGGCGTTCAGCGGGTGGTGATACCCCACGTGCGCGACCCCACATCGAGGAGGGAGCCGACCCGACCGGCGTCGATCACTCGTCCCCTGGTCGTCTCGACCACGATCGGCACGCCGTCGGGGACGACTCCGCGCAGCCGGGCGAGCAGATCCGAGACGGGGGGCGGTTCGCCCGGGACGCGGACGGAGATGTGGAAGGTCGCAGCGTGCCGCCGGACGTCGATGACCTCGGCGTCCCGGTCGGACGCCAGCCATTGGGCCGTCACCCGCCGCACCTCGTTCTCCCAGGCGGCGAACGCGTAGGTGGCCACCGTGCTGAGGACCAGCACGACCGTGATGAGGACGCCGAGCCCGCTCAGCGCCGCCACGACGCGGGCGCGGGAGGCCCCGGCGCGCGGCGGGCCGGTATAGCCGAGCGAGGCGAACACGAACGTTCCGGCGAGGACGAGCGAGAGCATGTTGGACAGGAACAGCACCAGGGCCCCGAACGCGAGCGCGAAGGCTCCACGCCCGAGGCACACGCCCGCGACGACGAGCGGGGGCACCAGGGAGATGGCGATGGCGACGCCGGGCAGGATCGCGGCGACGTCACGGCGGGCCAAGGCGATCGCGCCGGCCAGTCCGGTGGCCATCGCGGCGATGAGATCGGCGAGCCCGGGCGAGGTCCGTCCCGCGATCTGACCGTTGGACAACAGCTCATAGGAGCCGGGAACGGCCAGGGACGCGGCCAGGCCCACACCGATCACCGCGGCCGTGCCGCCCAGGACGAAGCGCCCCGCGCCCGTGCTCGACCGTTGCACCAGGCCGAGCGCCATCCCCATGATCGGCGTCGACAACGGGGCGATGATCATGGCGCCGATCACGGTCGCCGTGGAGTCCGAGAGCACCCCCGTCGCCGCGATCACCGCCGACAGCACCAGCAGCGTCCAGAACGCCGAGTACCGGGACGCGCGGTCGCCGGCGCGCAGGTCGAGATCGTCGGTGAGCTCCTCCGGCGTCCGCCGCTGCGCCGCCGGCACCAGCCGGTCGCGCAGGCCGTTCAGCATCACCGTCCCCGGACGAGCCCGCCCGTCACGGGGTGACGATGTCGAAGTCGCGGTGGCCTTCGTCCAGGAGCCCCATCAGCGTGGAGAGCGCCCGCCGGTCTCCCTCGGTGTGGACACCGTCCAGGTCGCCGGTGGCGAGCCATCGGAGCAACTGCGGCTTGGTCAGGGTCACCGTGAGGTCGGCGGGCGTCCCGTCGTGCGCCCTGCTCTGGGTGAGGACCCCGTTGGCCAGGCCGATCCTGACCTCGTCCTTGAGATCGGTGAGGTTCCAGTCGATGCTCAGGCGGGTGTCCCAGGCGCGGGGTCCGTCGACGCGGATGGCCAGGGAGTCGAAGACCTGCTCGACGCTGAGGGCGCGAACGACGTCGGGGCTGGTGCTGTCGAGGGTGTTCTTCGGCTTGTTCCCGCGCAGCTCGGCCGCGCCCTGCAGATAGAAGTTCCGCCAGGTGCCGTTCTCGCTGCCCTGGCCGAGCCTGTCGTAGACCTTCGCGAGGAGTTCCCGGGCGGCGGTGTCGGACGGGTCGGCGAACACGACGTAGTTGAGGATCTGTGCGGCCCAACGCCATTCGCCCGCCGCGAAGGACTCCTCCGCCTTGGCCAGAACGGTCTGCGGGCCTCCCATCAGCTCGACGTGCCTGCGCGCCGACTCCTCCGGGGGCAGCTCCCACAGATGTGCGGGGTTGCCGTCGAACCAGCCCATGTACCGCTGGTAGATCGCCTTGACGTTGTGGGACACCGAGCCGTAGTAGCCGCGGGCGTGCCACACCCGTTCCAGCGCCGGCGGAAGCTCGATCATCTCGGCGATCTCGGTGCCGGTGTGGCCCCGGTTGAGCAGCCGCAACGTCTGATCGTGCAGGTAGGCGTACAGGTCGCGCTGCTGGGACAGGAACTCGGTGAGCTCCCGGGTGCCCCAGGTCGGCCAGTGGTGCGAGGCGAACAGCACGTCGGAGCCGGCGGCGAACAACTCGATCGCCTCGGTCAGGTAACGCGCCCACACCCGCGCGTCGCGCACCTGCGCGCCGCGCAGCGTCAGCACGTTGTGGAGGTTGTGGGTGGCGTTCTCCGCCATGCACAGCGCCCGGCGGTCGGGGAGGGCGAAGTTCATCTCCGCGGGCGCCTCGGTGCCCGGGGTGAGCTGGAAGACGATCCGCACACCGTCGATCACCTCCTCCTGACCGGTCGCCGTGATCGACGATGTCGGCTCGATCAGCGAGATCGTCCCCGTGGAGGTGGTCTGGCCGAGCCCCGCGCCGATCTGACCGGCCGGGCCCTTGGGCAGCTCGGCGCCGTACATGAAGATCGACCGCCGGTTCATGGCCGTCCCGGCGTACACGTTCTCCGTGACCGCGTGCTCCAGGAACCCTGCGGGAGCGATGATCGGGACGTCCGCCCCCTCGGGCACCACCCCCCGCACACCGCCGAAATGGTCGGCGTGGGAGTGGCTGTAGACGACCGCGGTCACCCGGCGGTCGCCGCGATGTTTCCGGTACAGCCCGATCGCCGCCGCCGCGCACTCGACCGACAGCAGCGGGTCGATGACGATGACACCCCGCTCGCCCTCGATGAAGGTGACGTTCGACAGATCGAACCCGCGGACCTGATAGATCCCCTCGGCCACCTGGAAGAGGCCGTGCCTGGCGGTGAGCCCGCACTGCCGCCACAGGCTCCGGTCGGCCGTCTCGGGGCACGGGGCGTCCAGGAAGGCATAGGCGCCGAAGTCCCACACGACCCGTCCCCGGTCATCGGTGATGGTCTCCTCGGACGTCGTGCCCACGAATCCCTTGTCCGCGTTCTCGAAATCGGTCCGGTCCTCCAGCGGCGGTGTGACACTCACGGGGTCTCCTCGAGCCGATGGCCAGTACACCCTGCAGATTTCCGGCATCGGCCGGCCTCAAGGCCATCGGAGGGCAAACGCCGCGCCACTTACGGATGCCCCGTGGTCCGGATTTGCGCGTTCTCGCCCTTCCGAGGGGTGGGGCTTCGGGCCACACTGGGCGCATCGACGATCACCGCTGAGGGAAGGCGTGCGTTCATGGATTCGGCGTACACGGGCCGGGCGGCCTTCTCGGCGTTGCTCGTGGCGGCTCTGGCGGCGGGGTGCTCGGCGCTGGCGGAGGATCCGACCGCCGGACCTGTCGCGGCGGTCGACTCCCCCGATCCCTCGGCCGCGCTGGACGTCCACCACCCGGGCGATGCGACGTTCTTCCAAAGGCTGGTCCCGGGGAAGCTCTTGATCGTCCCGCCGCCGAAGGACGTTGCCGACGGTGCCCGGCAGTCCACCGCCGTGGTCGTCTCCGAGGTCGCCGACGTACGACCGGTGCGAACGATCCGCGACGGCAGCCCCGGCGGCGTCCCCGAGCTGGGAGTGGTGCTGAAGGTCGAGAAGGTGCTGCGGGGCGCGCTCCGGCCCGAGCTGCGGGAGGTCGTGGTGACGTTCATCGGGGAACGCCCGCCGGGCGGCGGCGACCCGGCTGCGGCGCTGCGGTCATCGCTGCCCCGGGGCAGGTCCGTCTGGTTCCTTCGCTGGAACGGCCGGCAACGCCCCGGCGCGCCGCCGCTCGCCGAGACGGAGAAGCGGACGTACAGCCTCGTCTCCCTCGACGGCGGCGTTCTCATCCAGGGGAACGGCGCGGTCGACGCCCCGACCTACCCCGACGACGACAGGCCCGCGAACGTCGCCACCCTCGGCGCGGACGCCCAACGCCATCAGAGGCTCAGCGAGCTCGTCGCGACGGTGCTCCGAACGCCCTGACGTCGACTTGCGCGAGCGGCGCCCGTGCTCACGCCTGGGCGAGGGCGTAGAGGATGTACAGGAAGCCGCCGAGGGACAGAGCGCCCATGGCGGCGAAGGCCGCGCACGCCCGACCCCGCCGCCCGATCAGCGCCACCACGAGCCCGACGACCGGCGCGAGCACCGCACCGCCGAGCCCCATCCACAGCACCACCCTGGCTGCCCAGTCCCTGGCACCGAAGGCGTAGGAGTCCCCGTCGACCAGGGCCAGACCGACGGCGAGGGCGAGGGGAAAACCGCACCACCACGCGGCCGGCCCGACGAGGAACCCCGACACCGACCGGGCGCCCCATGTCCGGAGCCTACGCACCCTGCGCGCCGGACCGGTGAAGCCCGGTTCCGCAGGGTAGGCGTAGTACTGGTGGGATCTGCAGAGATGAACTCGTCACCGTTCGGAGGCTTCGATGGTCGTTCGCCGTGTCATGCCCGTCATCCAGTCCGAGGCCGTGGAGGAGAGCCGGGAGTTCTACGGCCTGCTGGGCCTCGAAGAGGTCATGAACCTCGGCTGGATCACCACGCTCGCCTCCCCCTCCAGTCCCGCGGCGCAGGTCAGCATCATGACCAGGGACCAGACGGCACCCGTCACCCCGGACCTGAGCGTCGAGGTGGACGACGTGGACGCCGTCTACGCCGCCGTACGGGCGAGCGGCGCGGAGATCGTCCACCCCTTGCAGGACGAGGAGTGGGGCACCCGACGCTTCTTCGTCCGCGACCCCAACGGCCGAGTGGTCAACGTCCTGAGCCACCGCTGACCCCACCCCGGTCCCGCAGGCCGGTGGCACGGCGAAACGGCGGACGGCCCCACCTCGGACGGGCCGTGGGGGAGGCGGGCGGTCGCAGCTCCGTTGACGCGACCGCCGCCGACCGAGCCGGCACGGGAACGCGCGGCTACCCGGCTCCCGCTCAGCGGGAACGGTCGTGAGCGCCTTCCTTGATCCGCCCCACCAACTCCCCGAAGGCGACCGGCCCCACGACCAACCGACCACCCTCCGGATCCTTCGAGTCCCGAATCCCCACCCTCGCGGGCAAGCCGG
Source organism: Thermomonospora umbrina (assembly GCF_003386555.1). GTDB lineage: Bacteria > Actinomycetota > Actinomycetes > Streptosporangiales > Streptosporangiaceae > Thermomonospora > Thermomonospora umbrina. The sequence continues at coordinate 2,568,179 of NZ_QTTT01000001.1, forward strand.
CCAGTTCCACACAGAACTCGTCGTTAGCGCTGCCGCTGTGGGAGCTCTTCCGCCAATAGATCATTCAGAGAATCCCTCCATGAGCTTCTCGATCAGGGCACGCGAGACGTCCTCGGATGACGCCTTCGCCCCGATCAGCTCAAAATCTACGGCCATCTCCCGAACCTCGACAGGGTCCTGAACCAAGCGAGGCATGGCGAAACAGGGCCGGCCCTCCCACCTCGGGCGCCCATGGGCGAAGGCTGGCGGTCGTAGCCCCGTTGCTGCGACCGCCGCCGACCGACCCAGGCTAGGGAACGCGCGGCTACCCGGCTCCCGCTCAGCGGGAACGGTCGTGAGCACCTTCCTTGATCCGCCCCACCAACTCCCCGAAGGCGACCGGCCCCACGACCAACCGACCACCCTCCGGATCCTTCGAATCCCGAATCCCCACCCTCGCGGGCAACTCGGCAAGCTCAACACAGAACTCGTCCGTCGCACTGCCGCTGTAGGAGCTCTTGCGCCAATAGATCATGCAGAGAATCCCTTCATGAGCTTCTCGATCAGGGCACGCGAGACGTCCTCGGATGACGCCTTCGCCCCGATCAGCTCAAAATCTACGGCCATCTCCCGAACCTCGACAGGGTCCTGGACCAAGCGACCGCCGTGGAACGCCCCGATGTAGGCGACCTCTCTGGACTCCAGGTTCATGATCTGGAACGGACCGGCCAGCCCGATGTGCTCGCCCGTCGCCCTTGGGATCACCCTGACGATCACGCTCGGATCGTCCATCACCTCCAGCAGATGCTGAAGTTGCGCCCGCATCACCGCCGGACCACCGACAGGTCGGTCCAGCGCATCCTCATCGAGCAGGACCACGAGCAGCGGCCGATCCTTCCGTCCGAAGATGGCTTGCTGCCGGGCGGTGCGCACTCCGAGCGCTCGATCGACGTTCGCCTCGCGGGACATGGACAGGAGGGCCCGGGCGTACGGCTCGGTCTGGAACGGGACGGGGATGACCTGACCCTGGTAGATGCGGATGAGCGTGGCCTGAGCCTCGAACTCGGTGCACTGGCGGAACCAGTCGGGGTCATGGGCCGTACGGGCGAACCAGAGCAGCAGTTCGAACAGACGCGGCGTGCCGTACTTCTTGTCGAGCGCCTTGGCCTGGTCCTCGTGGATCTTCAAACGCCCCGCCTCCATGTTGCAAACAGTGGAGCGGGCGGCGTGAACGATCTGGCCGCACTGCGCCAGCGAGAGACCGTGCTTCTCCCTTTCGAACCGCATGGCATAGGCCAAGAAGTGCCAGAGAGAGATCTTCGGGTCGAGGGGGTCTCTGGTCGGCATCGCCACCTCCGGCGTTTCTTGATTCCGCGTATACGCCTCAGGCTAGCCCGCACGATCCATCATCAAAGGAGAAATCGCGAAACGACAGGAGGTGAGAACGACCATGGTAGCCAACCCTGACCATTTGGTGATCTCAATGCTGGCCAGCCCCGCCACCGCCGGACTTGCCCGCACTCTCATCAGGCCCCGCTTGGACAAATGGGGTGACTTGCACATATTGGACGACACGTTCCTGGTCGCGTCCGAACTGATCAACAACGCGATCCAAGAGACCCCCGGCAAGAACATCTGTTTCCGGCTCAGCCGAGACGCCATCTACGTCGTCGTGGCGGTCTGGGACTCCAGCCCCGCCCTGCCCCAGACCAGGCCACGCACCCAGCCCACCCTGGAGACGCTCGACCTCACCCCGCAAGGGTGGGACGACAACGGCGGCTGGGGCCTCCCCCTCGTGGTCGCCCTCGCCGCCGACTGCGGCTGCAAGCCCGACCCCCAAGGCGGCAAGTGGGTCTGGGCCCGCCTCAAGCCCTGAAGCAATGCCCTTACGTCTCCGGCACGTTCAGTCCGTGAAGACCACCGGGCCGAACGACCGCTCTGCGCCGTCCATGACTCCCGCCCGTCCTCCGCGTCCAGTGCATTCGAGCGGACCACTTTCCCAACCCCCGCCTTCGGCGAGCAACTGAACGATCGATCCCAGAACCGCTGTGCCGCGAACACGTCCCACAACCCGAAGCGCACCGTACGCAATCACTCCTGCCCTCCAGCAAAAGGCAACCCACGGAGCGCCGACACGGCCGAAACACCGGCGGTCGCAAAGCGCACATGCGACCACCAGGACAGACGCCGAGCCCAGAAGCACGCCCCAGCCGAGACACCGGCGGCCGACAGACCCCACGTACAACCAGCAGCACGGAGCCCGAAGGCGCGAACGCACCCCAAACGGAGACGCCGACGATCAGCGGGCTCGCGCACCACCGGCGACAACGACCCCGAGAACTGGAGCACGGCACAGCCAAGACCCCCGCCGTCACCGGCCCCCCGCACCACCGGCGGCGCAAAATCCGAGATCAGAAGCAGGCTTCGGCCCAGACGCCGACGGCCGACAGAGCGCGTATACGACCAGCAGCACAGACCACGGAGCGAGAGCGCCCCCCAGCCGTGGTGCCGGCGGTCAGCGGCGACGGGCTGCCTGTCGCGGCGCGCGAAAGCATGCACGAGAAGGTCCTCATCCTCGATGCCGCCGTCCTGTGGCACGACTCGCTCAACCTGCTCGCCCATCGCGGTGCGACCGACCTGATGATGCGTTCACCGATCCGACGTCCTGCGAACGGGTTCCGCACATCGTCGAGCGCACCCGAATGGACCGGCCGGAGCGGGAGCGGAGGGCCCCGCCCTCGGCGTCTCGGGAGAAGCGTCGAGGAGGTCGGGGGCGCGCCGGGGGTCGCCTCTACCTCAACGTTCCGTACGACGAGAAGACGGGGCCGAGCGGCGGGTGAAGGCACGATGGGACCGCGATCGGAGGGCCCTGGTACGTCGAGGCCGACACCCCGAGGGTGCCTGACCGCCGGGGGGCGGGTCAGGGGCGGCAGAGGATCTCGCCGTGGAGAATGGTGAGCCAGCCGTCGTCGGCGGCGGTCCAGGTGCGCCAGCCCGCTGAGATGCGTTCGAGGTCGGGTCGGGTGGCCGCGCCGGAGGCGACGGCCTGGTCGGCCATCTGGGACTCGAGGATGCGGTCGGCCCACATGCCGCCCCACCAGGCGCGGTCCTCGGGAGTGGCGAAACACCAGGTGGACGCGGTGGGCGTGACCTCGGTGAAGCCGGCGCGGCGGGCCCAGGACAGGAGGCGGCGGCCGGCGTCGGGCTCACCGCCGTTGGCCCGGGCGACCCGCTGGTAGAGGTCCATCCACGTGGTGAGCTCGGACGACTCCGGATACCAGGTGAACGCGGCGTAGTCGCTGTCCCGGGCGGCGACGATGCCGCCCGGCCGGCATACGCGACGCATCTCCCGCAGGGCCTGCACGGGGTCGCCCACGTGCTGCAGCACCTGGTGGGCGTGGACGATGTCGAACGAGTCGTCCGGGAAGTCCAGGCGGTGGACGTCGGCCACAACGAAGTCGATGTCCGTGCGTCCTCGGGCGGCGGCCTCGGCGCGGGCGAGGTCCAGGGCCTCCTCGGTGACCTCGACGGCGGTGACGTGGCCGGGGGCGACGCGTTCGGCCAGGTCGACGGTGATGGTGCCGGGGCCGCAGCCGACGTCCAGCACCTTCATGCCGGGCCTCAGGTGCGGCAGGAGGTAGGCACAGGAGTTCTCGGCGGTACGCCAGCGGTGGGATCGCAGGACCGATTCGTGGTGACCGTGGGTGTAGACGGCGTCTTGAGGGGCCATGAGGGAACGGTAACAGGATCGCTCACATGATGAGATTCACATCTCACCATGTGAGATCAAGTGACATTGTGCAGGGTGAACGCGTGTCCACAGCGGGGCGTACGGCACGGTTGCAGCGGCACGCCCCGGTAGGAGTCGCAGTCGCATCGCGTGCACGAGAAGTCGCCGGGCTCGCCCTTGAATTCCAGCCCCAACTCCACCAGCCTGGACCGGGCATCGCGGATGCGCCGAAGGGCTGCGGACTCGGCCTCGGCGATGACCGCTCGCTGCTCGGGCGTCAGATCGTCGTTCGGGTACTCGGCCACGGGGATCGCTCCTGCTCCACGACGCGGTGTTCCCCGTGCGCCATTGCCCGGGCCACCTCAACGCAAGACCAGCCACCACCCAAATCCGGGCCCACCCCTCCGGGCAGCCAACGCCGCAGATGGATCCGGCCCATCAGGCGGCATCATGCGAGCCGATCCGGTCGCGATGGAATCGAGACCGTAATTCCTTGACCCGGCCGAGTCGGTACGGGCAGGGTCATCGCGGCGGTTTCCTGATCTTCGGGGGTCACGTATGCGTCGTGGTGTCGCACGGTTGTCGGTTGTCGCGCTGGTGCTGGGCTTCATGGCGCCCACGGCCGCCTCCGCCGAGCCCGCTCGGCCGATGTTCCAGGGCTTGGTGGCGGCCCCCGACCCCGCCAGGGACGACATGGTGCTCGCGGTCGGGCGGCTGGTGGTCCCCGGCACGGGAACGGCCGTGCCCGTCTCGGGGGTCCGGTTGATGGTGTTCTGCGATGGCCTGGGTGGCACGGAGGGCATGACCGACGCTCAGGGGCGCTTCCGCATGGCACTGTGGGTGCCGCACACGACCACCTGTGAGGCCGTTTCAGACGCGACCGCCGAGCACTCCTCGGCGCGATCGACCGTCCGAAACGTGCGAAACACGTTCGACGTGCGGATCGCGGTGACCGGGGGGGCGCCGCGTCTCAGGCCCTGGCAGACGGCGACGGTGAACGCCCGCGTACAGCGGCGGGAGGTGGGCGGCTGGGTCGACGCTCCGTACGGCACCTGGGTGGGGCTGTACGAGAACGGGAGCGGCGACCCCAACCAGCGCCATGTCGGCTCGGTGTTCCATCCCGGCCCCGGCGGGTTCACGACGAGGGTGACCTCCCATGGCTTCGGACCGCTCACGGCCCAGGTGCAGGGACATCATCGGCACGACGGGGCCACCGGGACCATCGCGCACGGCCAGTGGTCGACCGCGTTCCACGGACCCTGGCCTCCGATGACGCCGGCGTACCCGCACTTCGGCAGGAAGTACACCGTCTCCGCCCGCCTGATGAACGCGCGATTCAGCCTCGGCGGGATCCCCGGGGTCCCGTTGGAGCTCCAGGCGGGGCCCATGAACGGCGAGGGCCCGTGGAAGACGATCCGGCGTGCCACCACCGGCAAGGACGGGTCCGTGCGGATCACCCTGACCGCGAACAAGCGGCAGGACCTGCGTTTCGTCTTCCGGGGGAACGCCGCCTACGCGCCGGCGAGACCCAAGGTCATGAGCGTCTGGACCACCTACCAAACCAAGATCTTCAAGTACAACGCCGCGCCCGAGCCGGCTCGGAAGGGGCAGTGGATCACGCTGCGCGGACGGCTGATGCGCTGGACCCAGGCGTCCGGTTGGCGACCGATCAAAAGCCGATGGATCTCCGGCGCGTACCGCGTGAAGGGTGGCACGCGGTGGGAGGACAACTGCGTCAACGGAGGCGCGCCGACGGACTCCCAAGGCTGGTTCCGGCTGCGCTGCAGGGTCAGCAAGGACGCGACGTGGAGGGTGTACTCGCTGTGGGAGTACGCCGTCCCCCACCCCCGATCCCTCGACTTCCCCGCTCAGGCGTACGACTACGTCGACGTGCGGTGACGGGCGTCCGGGGCTCGGTCGTTCAGGTGGTAGGCGCGGCGAGCGTTGTCGGCGGTGAACATGCGGGCCAGGCGGGGGGCGTCGGACTCTGGCCAGGAGTGGTCGGCGGTCGCGTCCCGGAGCAGGGCGCCCACCGCGTGGCGGAACAGGACGGCGGCCAGGTGGTACAGCTCGGGCAGGCCGTAGGCGTCGGAGGAGTAGAGGAACTTGCCGAAGGGGGTCAGTTCGAGGGTCTCCTCCAGTAGGGCACGGGCACGGCGTCCGGTGTTGTGGGTGGCGAGGCCGACGTCGACGAACACGTTCGGGAAGACCTGCGCGAGGTAGCCCGCCTCCCGGTGGTACGGGTAGTTGTGCAGGAGCATGACCGGGGTGCCGGTGGGGGCCAGTTCGCGGAGTAGGCCGGTGAGCAGCAGCGGGTTGGAGCGGTGTACGTCCACGTCGTCGTCGCCGTAGGCCACGTGGAACTGGAGGGGCAGGCCGTGCTCCACCGCGCACCACACGAAGAAGCGGTGCATGGTCTCGTCGGCCACCCTGCGCACGCCGGACGACAGCCAGCGTCCGGCGGCCTCCGTCACCTCGGCGTCGCTCGGCCGGCCCTCCCGGAAGGCCAGGCCGACCCGGTAGGCGGCGATCGACTTGAAGGCGACGGCGTCGCGGGCCCGTGCGGCGAGCCGTTCCCGGAAGGCGTCCGCGAAGCCGGCGGCCGTGGTGCCGTCGGCCGCGATCTCCTCGGCGAGGGCCTCCAGGCGGACGACCTCGTACGCCGGGGCCCCGGCGAGTTCTCCCAGCTCGACGGGGGTGAGCAAGGGCTCCGGAATGCCGGTGTCGACGCACAGGGCCGCGAGCCCGGCCGCCCGGAGGAACCGGGTGTTGACCTCGTCGGCGCCCAGCTCGGCGCGTCGATCCAGGTAGTCCTCGGGGGCGGCGTGGACGGGCAGACCGAGCACCGGGGCGCACCAGCGGCGGACGGCCATGCCGATCTGGCTGTCGAACAGCGTGCCGCCGTACGGGCCCGCCCCCGAGCCCTCGGTCAGCAGGCCCTCGAAGGCCTCACGGTCCAGGTCTCGGCGGACCAGTCCGTGGCAGTGGTGGTCGATCAGCGGCAGCGACTCCAGGTAGTTCTCGTTCATCGGCCGTCCTCCGCGCTCGTCCGGTCACCGCAGCCCTTCCCCGGATCGAGGTGCGATACCGGGCCATGTCCGGCGACGTCGGTGGAACCACGGAACGGCGAAGGCCGGGCCGACGACGAAGGGCGCGGCGGGCGGCAGGGCGTCCGCCGCCTTCTGGGCCGGGCCGTCGAAGGTCTCGGGGACGGGCAGCTTGCCGATGTGCCGGAGCGGCCAGACGATGACGAAGGCGCGGCCGATCACCCGGCTCTCCGGAATGGCGCCGCCGCCGGGGGCGTCCGGGAACAGGCGCGAGTCCCTGGACACGTCGCGGTGGTCGCCCATGACCCAGAGCGACCCCGGGGGCACGACGGTCTCGAAGGGAAGGGCGGAGGGCCGGTTGCGCACCCCGGATCGCGGGTCACGGTAGAGGTAGGAGCCCTCATTCAAGGGGACGCCGTTGACGGTGATCCGACCTTGGGAGTCACAGCATTTGATGTGGTCACCGGCTATGCCGATGACCCGTTTGATGTAGTCCTTCTGACGGGGCGCCTCCGCGTCCCAGGAGTCGAGGCCGTTGAAGACGACGGTTTCTCCGCGCTTGATGTCGCGGACGCGGTAGACGAATTTGTTGACGAGGACCCGGTCCCCGACCTGGAGGGTGTTCTCCATCGAGCCGGACGGAATGAAGAACGCCTGGACGAGGAACACCTTCAGGGCGAAGGCCAGGAGCAGGGAGCCTCCGACGAGGACGGGGAGTTCGCGCCAGAAGGGCCGTTTCTTTTTTCGCGACTCTTCGTCGGGCGGCGCATTTCCGGTGTCGGCGTCAGAGCTCATGCCCCTCCGATCCGCAGGCGTTCCCCCGTCGAAGAGCCATGCTAACCGGAGAAACCCACATCCAGACCCCGGCCGTTCCCGACGGCGTCCGCGCGGCGGTCTGGAGTCGAGCCGCCCGAGCGGGGGAAGGGAAAGACCGACCGGGGAAAGCGGAGGAAGGGCCGATGGCCGGACAGCAGGAGGAGAGCAGGCTGACGGTGCTGCTCGCGTTCGCCGCCAACCTGGGCATCGCGATCGCGAAGACCGTCGCCGCGCTGGTCACCGGGTCGGCGTCCATGGCGGCCGAGGCGGCGCACTCCTTCGCCGACACCTTCAACGAGGTGCTGCTCATGGTGGGCCTGCGGCGCAGCGGGCGGCCCGCCGACCGGCGGCATCCCTTCGGCTACGGCAAGGAGCGCTACATCTGGACGCTGCTGGTCGCGGTCATGATCTTCGGGATGGGCGCGCTGTTCGCGTTCTACCAGGGTGTGGAGACGCTGCTCGGGCATCACGGCGGCGAGGTCGACCCGACGGTCGGCTACGTGGTGCTGGCGGTGTCGTTCGCGCTGGAGGCGGTGTCCTGGAGGCAGGCGATGCGCCAGGTCCGCCGGGACGCCCGCGAGCACGGGCTGCCGGTGCGCCGCTATCTGCGCGGCACCGACGAGCCCACCTCGGTCAGCGTGCTCCTCGAGGACTCCGCCGCGCTGATCGGCATCCTGTTGGCGTTCGGCGGGATGGGCCTGCACCAGCTCACCGGCTCGGCCTTCTGGGACGGCGTCGGCTCCGTCCTCATCGGCGTGGTGCTGACCGTCGTGGCGGTGCTGCTCGGCCGGATCAACCTGAACCTGCTCATCGGCAACCAGGCCGACCCGAGGCTGGTCAAGAGCGTGCGGACGATCCTCGGCCGCGCCGACGAGGTGGAGTGGGTGGTCGACATCCTCACCATGACGGTGGGCGCCGACCGGGTGCTGGTCTGCGCCCGCCTCGACTTCCGCGACGCGTTGACCTCCGGTGACGTCGAACGGGCCTGTGTCCGGCTGGCCCGCGAGCTCCGCGACACCCACGAGGAGGTCGACGAGGTGTTCCTCGAACCGGTCCCCCGCAACGACGCCGACCTGCGCCGCCGCGTCATCGGCCGCTACGGCCGTCCCCTTCCCCAGTGACCCGTGGCCAGGGGGTCACCGGGGAAAGGGGTCACGGGGTGGCGAGCGCCTCCGTCGGGGAGAGGCGGGAGGCGCGGACGGCCGGGTAGAGGCCGGCCAGGGCCCCGATGGTGAGGGTCGCGACCGCGCCGCCGAGCACCGCCCACGGCGGGATGATCGGCGGCCATCCCTGGGAGAGCGCGTACCCCAGGGTGACCAGGGCGCCCACGAGCGCGCCCCCGGCCCCTCCCAGGGCCGACAGCAGCAGCGACTCGGTGAGGAACTGGGTGCGGACCTGCCCCCGCGTCGCCCCCAGCGACCGGCGGAGGCCGATCTCGGGCCGACGTTCCAGCACCGAGATGACCATGGTGTTGGCCACGCCGACCCCGCCGACGAGCAGCGCCACCGCGCCCAGGCCCAGCAGCAGCCCGGTGAACGCCTCGCCGGCGGCCTGCTTGGCGGCCAGCGCGTCCGACGGGCGGGAGACCTGGACCTCGCTGGGGGCCTCCGGGTTGGCCGTCGGGCCCAGCACGGCGCGGACCGACTCGACCTGCGCGTCGTCCGACCGGGTGTAGACCGTGGTCGGGTGCCCGTCGAACCCCAGCTCCGACACCGCCGCCCGCCAGCCCACCAGCGCCCCCGTGTCCAGCTCGGGGGCCAGCGCGGCCGGCTCCAGGATGCCGATGACGGTGAACGGCTCGCCGCCGATGAGCACCTGCGTGTCCGGGTCCGCGTGGCCGATCCCGAGCCGTTCGGCGGTGGTCGCGCCCAGCACCGTGGCCGGGTACCCGCCCGTGGCGTCGTTCAGCCAGGTGCCGCTGCGCAGCCGGGCCCCGATGGCGTCGCGGACGTCGGTGCGGGCGGCGTACGCGGCCAGGCCGTTGGTCTGCGTCTCCGGGATCCGGCTGTTGCGGTAGATCTTGGCGTCGTCGACCAGCCCGATCGCCGACACCGTGCGGACCGGCGCGATCCGCTCCACCATCGCCTCCGCCTCCGTGGGGAGCTGGGCCTGCCCGCCCGTCAGGGTCGAGCCGGGCGTGACGGTGAGCAGGTTGGTGCCCAGCGAGTCGAGGGTGCGGTCCAGTTCGGCGCGGGACGAGGAGGAGATCCCCGCCACCGCGACCATCGCCGCGATCCCGATCGCGATGCCCAGCGCGGACAGGAACGCCCGCATCGGACGGGTCCGCAGCCCTACCGAACCGACCTTGACGACGTCGCGGGGGCCCAGCCGGGCCGGACGCAGCGTTCCGTCCATCACACCACCTCCACCGTGTCGAGGACCTCCGACGGGGAGTCCGACACCACCCGGCCGTCGCGCATCCGCACCTGACGCGGCAGGGACGCGGCGATCTCCCGGTCGTGGGTGATGATGACCACCGTGGTGCCGCCCGCGTGCAGTTCCCGCAGCAGTTGCATGACGCCGGCGCCGGAGACCGAGTCCAGCGCCCCCGTCGGCTCGTCGGCCAGCAGCAGCGGCGGGTCCCCGGCGACCGCTCGGGCGATGGCGACGCGTTGGCGTTCGCCGCCGGACAGCTCGTGCGGCTCGTGGTCCATCCGGTGCCCGAGCCCGACCCGCCGCAGCGCCGTCGCGGCCCGGCGGCGGCGCTCGGCGGGCCGCAGCCCCGTGTACAGGAGCCCGTCGGCCACGTTGGTCAGGGCCGGGGTCCCGGCCGCCAGGTGGAACTGCTGGAACACGAACCCGATCCGGCTCGCCCGCAGCGCGGACAGGCCCGAGTCCGACAGCGCGGCCACGTCGTGGCCGTCGATGCGGACGGTCCCCGAGGAGGGCCGGTCGAGGGTGCCGAGCACGTTCAGCATCGTGGATTTGCCCGACCCCGACGGGCCCACGATCGCGAGCAGCTCGCCCCGGTCGATGTGGAGCGAGACGCCCCCCAACGCGGCGACGCCGCCGGGATAGACCTTGGTGACGTCCGTGAGGGTGATCATTTCGGCATCCCCACGACCGTGCCCTCGGCGATCCCGTTGCCCGAGATCTCCACCCGACCGTCGGCGAACAGGCCGGTCTCCACCGGGACGTGGCTCGTGGTGGCCCCGTTGACGACCTCCACGCCGAACCCGCCCTCGCGCAGCGCCACCAGCGCGGCCACCGGCACGGTCAGGACGTTCTCGCGCTTGTCGGCGGTGAACTCGACGTCCACCGACGCGAGCGCGTACTCCTCCGCCTCCTTCTGCGCCTTGCCGGGCAGCTCGATCACCACCTCCACCTTGGTGGTCGGGTCCTCGCCCTGGGCGCCGGGGTCGATCAGGGTGGTGACCTCGTCGATCCGGCCCTCGATGGTGGAGTTGTCGGGCAGGGTCACGGCCACCTTGGCGCCCTTCTTCGCCAGGCGCTGGTCGGCGGCGTCGAGGTTCACCGTGACGGCCTTGGCGGTGCCGGTGTACGTCAGCACCTTGCCGCCGGGCATCAGGGCGTCGCCCTCCCCCGCCTGGATGGCGTCCACACGGACCGGCCCCGAGGCGAAGACGACCCGGCCCAACTCGACGACGCCGGTCTCTTCGAGTCCCTTGTCCTCCTGCCATTCGGAGACCGCGTCGGCGGTGTCGGCGGTGTACTCGTCGTCCACGGTGAACCCGGTGTAGCCGAGCTTCCGCAGGTTCGTCTCGAGCTGTTTCACGTCGGTGCCCTCGTCCCCCGACCGGAGCGTGCGGTACGCGGGCATCGACCCGTACATCAGCACCACGGGGTCGCCGTCCACCTCGTAGAGGGCCTTGCCCCGGGTGATGCGGTCGCCCGTCTCGGGCATCCGGGTGAGGGTGCCGCGCAGGCGGGCGCTCGCGGTGGCGGAGAGGCCGTGGCCGAGGTCGCCGTCGGCGGTGTGGGTGTCGGTGAGCGTCTGGCGGGTCACCTTGGTCGTGCTGGGCGGCAGCTCCCCGGCCTCGTCGGTGCCGGACGAGCCACCGCTGAGGCCGACCATGGTGGCGGTGACCCCGCCGACGCCGAGCACCACGGCCAGGATCGCCGCCCATCGGCGGCCACGGCCCTTGCGGCGGCGGGGCCGGGGTTCCTCGGGGACCGCTCGGTCCTCGGTGGCGACCTCCTCCATCACTGCCCGCCCTGCAGCATCTTCTGGCAGGCCTGCTGGGCCTTGTCGAAGTCGGGGTCGTCGCCGATGGCGTTGCGGTCGATCATGATGCCGCGCTGGCCGGGCTTGGGGTCGGGGAACTTCTCGACGCCGTTGTCGCGCATGCACTGGGAGAACGCCCGCGACCGCTCCTCGGCCTTCGGGTCCGAGCCGCCGGCGCCGTTCTGCTGCGGGTTGTACTTGCGGCATGCCTGCATGGCCTTGTCGACCGTCTCGCGCTTCATGCGCTGGTCGAACTTGAGCATGATGCCCTCGCCCGGCTTCGGGTCCTCGAGGGGAATGCCGTTCTCGCGCATGCACTGGGCGAACTTGACGCCCATCGCGTGCTGGTCGAGCTTCTCGCCGGTGCCGCCCGCGTTCTTCTGCGGGCCGCCGCCGGACGCGACCTCGTCGCCGCCGTCGTCCCCGCCGCATGCGGTGAGCGTGAGGGTCAGCGCCAGCGGCAGCGCCACCAGCGCACGGGTCAGTCCTCGCATCATGTCGTCCTCTCGGAGAGCCGGAGGGTGTCCGGCCGGTCGGGACGTGATGCAACTGGACGGGGCGTTTCCCTGATGTTTCCCCCCGTGCGGCGGTCCCGGCCCTGGTGGGCGGCTAACGGAAAGGAAACGGGGCTTGGGGGATCATGGGCCTCCCCGAGGAAGGAGGCGGCCGATGCGGGTGCTGGTGGTGGAGGACGAGCCGATGCTCGCGGACGCGATCGCCGAGTGGCTGCGCGACGAGGCGCACGCGGTGGACATCGCCCTGCAGGGCGACACCGCCCTCGAACGGCTGGCGGTCAACGACTACGACGTGGTGGTGCTCGACCGCGACCTGCCCGCCGTGCACGGCGACGACGTGTGCCGTGAGCTGGTGGACTCGGGCTCGCCGGTACGGGTGCTGATGCTCACCGCCGCCGCCGAGGTGACCGATCGGGTCGCGGGCCTCGGGTTGGGCGCCGACGACTATCTGACCAAGCCGTTCGCCTTTCCCGAGCTGGCCGCCCGCGTCCAGGCCCTCGGCCGGCGCTCCCGCCCGGCCGTGCCGCCGGTGCTGCGCCGCGCGGGCCTCACGTTGGACCTGGCGCGCCGCGAGGTGTTCCGGGGCGAACGGTACGTGCCGCTGGCCAAGAAGGAGTTCGCGGTGCTCGCCGAGCTGATGCGCGCCGACGGGGCGACCGTGTCCGCCGAACGGCTGTTGGAGAAGGCGTGGGACGAGCACGCCGACCCGTTCACCGGGGCCGTCCGGCTCACCATCTACAAGTTGCGCCGTAAGCTCGGCGACCCGTCCCTCGTCGAGACCGTCACCGGAGTGGGGTATCGGATCCCGTGAACGTTCGCCGACTGCTGCCGCGCCGGATCACCCTGCGGGCCCGGCTGACCCTCATCTACGGGGGGTTGTTCCTCGTCGCCGGAGTGGTGTTCCTGGGCGCCACGTACGCGTTGTTCAGCCAGCAGTTCGGGCGCGAGACCGTCAAGGTCCTGGCCCGCACCGGGCAGCCGCTTCCCGCCGGGACGGCCGCACCCCCGCAGGGCGTGCTGTACGGCACGAACGGGGATTCCCTGCCGATCGGCGATATGGACCGGCTGATGCGGGAGCAGAACGCCAAGCTGCGTGAGGCCGCGACCACCTCGTTGCTCACCCAGGGCGCGATCGCGCTGGTCGTCGTGGGCGGCGCGGCGGCCGCGTTCGGCTGGCTGGTCGCGGGGCGGGTGCTGGTGCCGCTGCACCGCGTCACCGAGACGGCCCGGCGGATCGCCGCCGCGCCCGCCGCCGACCGGGTGCTGCACGAGCGGATCGCGTTGGAGGGCCCCGACGACGAGATCAAGGACCTGGCCGCCGCCTTCGACACGATGGTCGAACGGCTGGACCGGTCCTTCGACGGCCAGCGCCGGTTCGTGGCCAACGCCTCGCACGAGCTGCGGACACCGCTGACGCTGGGCCGGGCGCTGGTGGAGCTGGCCATGCACCGTTCGTCGGCGTCCGAGGACGTCCGGCGGCTGGGCGAGAACCTGTTGGAGATCAACTCCCGGCACGAGCGGCTGATCAACGGGTTGCTGCTGCTGGCCCGTTCGGAGAACGAGATCAGGGACCCGCTGCCGGTGGACCTGGCCGACGTGGTCGGCCACGTGGTCGCGCAGACCTCCGCCGAGGCGGAACGGTCGGGTGTCACGGTGCGCGAACGCGCCGCCGAGGCGGTCACCATCGGGGACGCGCTGCTGCTCGAACGGCTGGTGCACAACCTGGTGGAGAACGGCGTCCGGCACAACAACGAGGGCGGCGGCCGAGTGGACATCGCCAGTCGCAGGCGGGAGGACGGCACGGTCGAGGTCGAGGTGACCAACACCGGACCGGTGGTACCGCCGTACGAGATCCCCGCGCTGTTCGAGCCGTTCCGGCGGATGGACGCCGATCGGCTCGTCACCGCCAAGGGGGCGGGGCTGGGGCTGTCCATCGTCCGGTCGGTGGCCCGGGCGCACGGCGGGGACGTCACCGCCCGGCCGCACGAAGGGGGCGGGCTGAGGGTCACGGTGACCTTGCCGGAGTGCGTGGAATCTCCGGTGCCGGCGCTTTCCTGACTTGGCCCACGATGGGGGTTGTGCGCCGAGGGGCCTGGGTATCAGCGGCGCATGCGTCGTTTCCCGATCGCCTTGGCCGTGGTGCCCGCCTTGATTCCGTTGTCGGCGAGCGCCGATGTTCCGAGGCCCGATTTCGGTCCGTCGACGATTCCCGGGCTGCGGGTCGTGACCAGTGGGCTGGCCGATCCCTATGAGATCACCTGGGGGCCCGACGGCTTTCTCTGGACGACGGAGAAAAGCGGCCGGCGGGTGCTGCGGATCGACCCGAGGACCGGGGCGAAGACGACCCTCCTCACCGTCCGGGACGCGGTGCACACCAAGGGCGGGCAGGACGGGCTGCTGGGCATGGCGCTCCATCCCGCGCTGCTGAAGGATCGTCGGCACGACCACGTCTACCTGGCCCACACCTACGACTCCGGCCGGCGCCGCCTCCGCACGAAGATCGTCCGATACACCTATGACCGCGCAGGTCGGCGGCTGCATCGCCCGTTCGACGTCATCACCGGGCTGGCCTCCTCGGTCGACCATCAGTCGGCGCGGTTGACGTTCGGCCCCGACGGCAAGCTCTATTACACGATCGGCGATCAGGGGGCCAATCAGCTCACCTATTACTGTCGCCCCAATCTCGCGCAGCGCCTCCCCACCGAGGCGGAGGTCCGTGATCGGAGATGGACGGCGTATCAGGGCAAGGTGCTGCGCCTCAACATCGACGGATCCATTCCCGGAGACAATCCGCGACTGGGCGGCGTGCGAAGCCATGTCTACAGTTACGGCCATCGCAATGCCCAGGGCCTGGACTTCGATCATCAGGGCCGGCTGTACTCCTCCGAACAGGGCCCCAAGACCGACGACGAGATCAATATCATTCGCAGCGGCGGCAACTACGGCTGGCCCCATGTCGTGGGTCACCGCGACGACAAGGCGTACGTCTACGGCAACTGGTCGGCGTCGCGCGAGGTTCCGTGCGCGTCGCTGACCTACAGCGACTATCGGATCCCCGCGCCGGTCCCCACGGCCAAGGAGACCGACTGGTACTCCTGGCGGTTCGTGCCGCCCGTCAAGACCTTTCACACGGTGCCGAGCGGCTTCGACTTCCGCGACCCCAAGTGCGCCGAGGGCGGGCTCTACTACGTCTGCTGGCCCACGATCGCACCGGCGAGCCTGGAGGCGTACGCGCACCGGCACGGCCCCGGCGGCTCGCTGCTGATGCCCACGTTGAAGGACGGCACGCTCTATCGCCTGTGGCTGACGGCGGACGGCCGTTCGGTGGCGCACGTCGGCCAGGTGGCGCGCACCATCGACCGGTACCGCGACACGGCGGTGAGCCCCGACGGACGCACGGTGTTCATCGCCACCGACTCGGGCGGCATCACCCGCGACACGCTCGGCGCTCCGACGACCGCCCTCCAGCACCCCGGCGCGATCCTCGCCGTCCCGCTGAAACCCTGATCCGCGCTGGTGAGGGCCCCGGGGCGAGCCGCTCCGGGGCCCTTCGACGTACCGGGCTTGACTTTGGAGTATTCCTACCTAAATTATAGGAAATACCCCGACCGCATCGATACCGCATCAAGGGATCACCATGTCGCTCTCCTTCGACCGCCGACGCCCCGCCCTCGCGTTCACCGCCTGCATGGCGGCCATGGCCACCACCGGGGCCACCGCGGGCTGCGGCTCCAACGCGGCGGCCGGAGGGGCGGGCGGCTCCTCCCAGGGCCGCGTCCCCGCCGTCATCAAGCTCAAGGACCCGGGCAACGCGGGCCCCCTGGCCTACGCCAAGCGGGAACGCATCCTGGAGAAGCGCCTCAAGCAGGTCGGGGCCCGGGTCGAGTGGGGCGGCACCTACGCCTCGTTCACCGCGACCATCGACGCCGTCCGGTCCCGTTCGGTCAACGTGCTGGAGGGCGCGATCTCGCCCGTCCTCGGCTACCTGGCCAACAGCGACGACATCAAGATCGTGTCGTTCAGCGACCGGGTCACCGACCCGAAGGCCCCGCACACCGACGGGCTCGTCGTCCCGCCGGACAGCCCGGCCCGTTCCCTCAAGGACCTCGTCGGCAAGCGGATCGCCGTCAACAAGGGCGGGCGCGGCGAGTACCTGCTGCTGCTCGCCCTGGAGGAGGCCGGGGTGCCGGTCGACCGGGTCCAGCGCGTCCACCTCAACCCCGATCAGGCCGCCTCCGCGTTCGCCACCGGCAAGGTCGACGCCTGGTGGGCCATCGTCCGCGCGTACCCGGAGGTCGTCGCCAAGGGGGCCCGCGTCCTCGTGCACGGCCGGGACCTGCCGGAGAAGGACCTCAGCATCATCGCCGCCCGCACCGAACTGCTCCAGCGGCACCCCAAGGCCGTCCGGGTCTACGTGGACGTCCTCCGCGAGCTGTACGCGGAGCAGCGGCGCTCGCCGGAGAAGTTCCAGAACGTGTTCCTCGACAAGGGCCCCACCGCGGTCAGCGGCCCCCGGCTCCAGGTCGAGTTGGACAAGGCCCGGTACGAGAACGGGCCCCGCTACGCCGTCGCCGCCGACGGCGCGTACGTCACGGCGGTCAACGGCGTGTTCCGCAAGTACGGCGTGCTCCAGGTGGACGTACGGCCCCAGGACGTCATCTTCGACCTGGCCCGGAGCGGGGTGCCGACGCCGTGACCCTCACCGAGGAGGCCACCGCATCGGTGACCGAGCTGCGCCCGCCCGGTCGGCTGGGCGTCCGCCGCCGGCCGCCCTGGCTGTCGGTCGTCCTCCGCGCGAGCGTGCCGCTCCTGCTGCTGCTCGCCTGGTGGTACGGGTCCGCGAGCGGGCTCATCTCGCCCGACGTGCTGGCCGGTCCCGGTGCCGTCCTCGGCGCACTGGGAGAGCTCACGGAGACCGGCCAGCTCACCGACTACCTGCTGGCGTCGGCACGGCGGGCGTTCCTCGGCGTGCTCGTCGGCGGCGGCGTCGGGCTGCTGCTCGGCGTGCTGTCCGGGCTGTCGGCGCTGGGCGAGGAGTTGGTCGACCCGGTCATGCAGATGAAGCGCGCGGTGCCGTTCCTGGCGCTGTCGCCGCTGTTCATCTCGTGGTTCGGGGTCGGCGAGACGTTCAAGGTCGTGCTGATCGCGGTCGCCACCGCCGGGCCCATGTACGCGTACTGCTATCTCGGCGTGCGCGGCGTGGACCGCAAGGTGGTGGAGGCGGCGCGCGGGTTCGGGCTGCGGGGGCCCCGGCTGGCCCTGGGTGTCGTCATCCCGACGGCGCTGCCCAACATCCTGATGGCGCTGCGGATCAGCATGGCGGTGTCGCTGACCGCGCTCATCGCCGCCGAGCAGATCGGCGCGACCGAGGGCATCGGCTACCTGGTGACGCTGGCGCAGCAGTACTACCGCAACGACTACATGGTCCTGTGCGTCGTGATCTACGCGGTGCTCGGGCTGGTCATCGACCTGGCGATCCGCGGTCTGGAACGGGTCGCGATGCCGTGGCGCGGTCAGGTGGCGGCCCGATGAGCGACCTCGCGGTGCGGATCCGCGGGCTGACCAAGGCGTTCGACGGCCGGCGGGTGCTGGACGGTGTCGACCTCGACATCCGACGCGGCGAGTTCTTCGTCCTGCTGGGGCCCAGCGGCACCGGCAAGACCACCCTGCTGCGCGTGCTCGCCGGGCTGGAGCGGCCCGACGACGGCACCGTCCTGGTGCCCCGCCGCCGCACGACCGTCTACCAGGAGCCCCGGCTCGTCCAGTCCCGGCGAGTGCTGGCCAACGTCACGCTGGGGCTCCCCCGCTCGGCCCGCGGGAACGGCCGTCGGGCGCTGGCCGAGGTCGGGCTCGCCGGGCACGAGCGGGCCTGGCCGGCGACGCTCTCCGGCGGCGAGGCCCAGCGCGTCGCCCTGGCCCGCGCCCTCGTCCGCGACCCGCAGCTCCTGCTGTTGGACGAGCCGTTCGCCGCCCTCGACGCGCTGACCCGGCTCCAGATGCAGCAGCTCGTCGCCGAGCTGTGCGCCCGGCACCGGCCCGCCGTCGTGCTGGTCACCCATGACGTCGACGAGGCCGTACGACTGGCCGACCGGGTCGCGGTGCTGCGCGACGGCGCGTTCGTCGAGGACCGCGTCATCGACCTGCCGCGACCCCGCGACCACGACCATCCCTCCTTCGCCGAGCACCGGCGGACGTTCCTGACCCGGCTGGGCGTCGTGCCCACCCCCCACTGAATCACCGAGGAGGTCCCCCTGATGTCGTCCCTCAACCGGATCTGGTTCACCCGCTGCCCCGTCCCCACCGCCAGCGGCCTCGCCCACAACCTGGGCTGGCTCACCGAGGAGTTCGCCGGCAACGGGCTGAGCGTCGGCGTGCTCCAGGACGAAGGGCCCGCGCTGGCGCACCATCACTTCGACCATCGGCTCGTCGGCCTGTTCAGAGAGGGCGGCAACGTGCCCGCCTTGGCCGCCCGATCGGAAGGGGCCCCGACACGGCTGATCGGGCTCACCTGGATCGAGGAGTGGCAGTCGATCCTGGTCCGCCCCGACTCCGGCATCATCGACGCGGCCGGGCTGCGCGGCGCTCGGGTGGCGCTGCCCGCATGGGCGGAGAGCCGGGCCAAGAGCTTCCCCCGGGCGATGGCCTTGCACGGGATCAAGGGGGCCCTGGGCCCGGCCGGGCTCACCCTGGACGACGTCTCGTTCGTCGAGGTCCCCGCCACGCTGTCGCCCTCGGTGGGGCGGCACGCGCGGACCCTGACCTGGCCGGGGCTGGCCGAGTTGGCCGCCGGGACGGTGGACGCCGTGTACGTGAAGGGCGCGCGGGCGGCCGAGCAGGCGTCGGAGTTCGGCGCGGTCGTCGCGGTGGACCTGGACACCCATCCCGATCCGCGGACCCGGGTGAACAACGGCACCCCGCGCCCGATCACCGTGCACGAGGAGCTGCTCCGCGACCGGCCGGACCTGGTGACGGGCTTCCTCACGCAGGTCCTGCGGGCCGCCGACTGGGCGGCCTGGAACCCGGCCGAGGTCCGCGACATCCTCGCCCGCGAGACCCGGTCGGGCGCGGGCGGCGTGGCCGTCGCCTACCGGGGCGACTTCCACCGCCGGCTGCACCCCGACCTGTCGACGGAACGACTCGACCTGCTGCGGATCCAGAAGGACTTCCTGCTGCGGCACGGCTTCCTCGCCGACGACGTGGATCTCGACGCGTGGGCGGCCCCGGAGCCGCTCCGCCTCGCCCGCGAGCGGCTGGCC
This sequence comes from Thermomonospora umbrina, assembly GCF_003386555.1. Classification (GTDB taxonomy): domain Bacteria; phylum Actinomycetota; class Actinomycetes; order Streptosporangiales; family Streptosporangiaceae; genus Thermomonospora; species Thermomonospora umbrina. The sequence continues at coordinate 2,587,708 of NZ_QTTT01000001.1, forward strand.
GCCGAGCGGACGACCGCCGCACGGACGGCGGCGGTGGTCTGATGGGTGTCGACGTTCTGATCACCGTTCCCACGCGGGAGCGGGGCGGGCACCGGGCGCTGCCGGGGTTCGTCACCGACCTGAGGCCGGGCGCGTACGGGCCGTACGACCGGTTGGCGCAGGTGGGGCGGGCGGCGGAGATCGCCGGGCTCGGCGGTGCGTACGTGCCGTTCGATCCGGTCGGGGAGGAGTCCTGGGTCGTCGCGTCGGGCTTGCTGCGCGGCAGCCGGTTCCTGCGGGTGGTGGCCGGGTTCCATCCGTCCGTCGCCACGCCCGTGTACGCGGCGAAGGTGTCGGCGTCGCTCCAGCGGTTCTCCGCGAACCGGCTCGACTGGCGGCTCGACGTGGACCTGGACCCGGCTGTGGCGCGGGCGCAGGGCGACTTCCTGGAGGGTCCGGCCCGGTACGCACGGGCCGACGAGTTCCTCACCGTGGCCAAGGGCGTCTGGGATGAGGACGGCTACACGTTCGAGGGGCGCTTCTACGACGTGCTGGAGGGCGGGTTCGACTCTCCACTGTCCGATGGGGAGTTCCCCCGCGTCCACCTGTCGGGCACCTCGCCGGAGGCGCTCCTGCTGTCGGCCCGACATGCCGACGTCCACGTGTTCTCGTTGGAGGACGACCTCGACTCGGCCATCGCCGAACTGGAGGCGAGCGACCGCGACATCACGTACGCGTTGAGCCTGCCGGTGCTGGTGCGGGAGGACGACGACGAGGCGTGGGACGAGGCCCGCCGCCAGTGGATCGCCGCCGACCCGCCCGGCCTCGTCGGCTCCTACGCCACCGTCGCCTCGCGGCTCCGGGAATTCGCGGAGCGGGGTGTCACCACGTTCGTCCTGGACGTTCAGCCGCACGTCGAGGAGACCTACCGGCTCGGAGAGCACCTTCTCCCGCTGCTGGCCAAGGAGGCGGCGCATGCCGGTTGACATCTACTGGAGGATCGGCACCCACGGCGACCAGCCGTCGCTGCGCAGGCGGGTCGCCAGCCGGGGCGAGTGGGCCCCGATCGCGCCCGGCGGCATCGCCCCGGGCCTCCGGAACGGCGAACGCGACGGCTACGGCTACCTCGACCACATGGCCGACGTGGCGCGGGCGTCGGAGCTGGCGGGGTTCGTCGGCGGGCTGCTGCCGTCGTTCCCCAACACCGACGACCCGTGGGCGGCGGCGGCGAGCCTGGCCCGGGAGACCACCACCTACCGCTTCATGATCGCCTTCCAGCCGGGCTTCCTGCATCCCGTGCAGGCCGCGCGGATGTCGGCGAGCCTCCAGCGGGCCACCGGCGGTCGGGTGGTCTACAACATCATCTCCGGCGGCGGCGGACCCGCCCAACTCTGGTGGGGCGACAAGGTCGCGCACGACGACCGGTACGCCCGGACCTCGGAGTTCCTCGACGTCGTCAAGGGCGTGTGGGCGGGCGGGCCGTTCTCCCATGACGGGCGTTTCTACCGCGTCGCCGGTGCCGGGCTGCCGGACCATCTGGTCGGGCAGCCGTTCCCGGAGATCTACTTCTCCGGCTCCTCCCCGGCTGCGATCCGGGCGGCGGGACGGCACGCCGACCACTACCTGTCGTGGCTGGAGCCGTTCGAACCCTTGGCGGAGAAGTTCGACCAGGTCCGCGCGCACAGCGTGGGCCGTTCGCCTCGGTTCGCCGTCCGCATCGACGTCCTCGCGCGGGAGACCGAGGAGGCCGCCTGGGACGAGATCCGGCGCGGCTGGTCCAACGTCGACCCGTCGGTGCTGCAGGACGCGACCGGCGACTCCATCGGGTGGCAGCGCAGCCGGTCGTTCGTCACCGGGAAGATCACCGGATACCGCGACCTGGAGGTCCAGCCCAACGTCTGGGGCGGCTTCCACCTGTTGCGCGGCGGCCCCGCCTTCGGCCTGGTGGGCAGCTACCGCCAGGTCGCCGCCCGCCTCGACGAGCTGATCGCGCTCGGCGTCGACGCGTTCATCCTCGCCGGCGTGCCGCACCTGGAGGAGGCCCTCCGGGTCGGCGACCACGTCCTCCCCCTGCTGCGCGTCCCCGTCACCACCGCGAAAGGAACCCTCTGATGGCCCTGCGAGTCGGATATTTCCCGAGCAACAACTCCCTGTGGGTGCTGCGGCATCGCGGCATCCTGGAACGCACCATCCCGGACGTGGAATGGGTGGACCTGCGCACGCTCCCCCCAGGTGACCGGCCCGCCCCCACCGAGGGGCTGCCCACGCTGCACGGCGACCACCTGTTCGACGGGGGGTACGACTTCATCGGCACCGGCTCCACCCCGCCCGTCACCGCGCAGGCCAAGGGCCACGACATCGCGTACGTCGCGATCTCCGGCCCCCGGCACGAGAACGGCCGCCTGATCGCGCGGGAGGACTCCGGCATCACCTCGCCCGCCGACCTGAAGGGCCGCCGCGTCGCCCTGGGCCACGGCTCCTGGCAGACCACGCTGCTGCTGTTCGCGCTCGACGGCGCGGGCCTGACCTGGAACGACATCGAGCCGGTGGACGCCGGACCGGACGCCGCCGACCTGTTCCTCGACGGCAAGGTGGACGCGTGGGTCGGCTCCTACCCGCACCTGAGCCGCGTCGAGTCGGAGGCTTCCGTCCGGACCCTGGTCGAGACCGACGGCCTGTTCAGCCACCGGTCCCTGTGGTTCACCCGCCGCGACTTCGCCGAACGACGCCGCGACGAGCTGGCCGCGATCGTGTCGGCGCTCCAGGAGTCCGACGCCTGGATCCGCGAGAACCCCCGCGAGGCCGCCGCCCTGTTCGCCGCCGACGACGGCGGCTCCGTGGACGCCTGGGCGAACGCCCTACGCCGCCGCCCCTTCGGCCTCCGCCCGGTGACCGACGAGTTCGTCGCCGAACAGCAACGCGCCGCCGACCTCTTCCACGCCAACGGCCTCGTCGACCGCCACGTCACCGTCGCCGACGCCGTCCTCCCCGACCTCGCCACACTGGTCGCCCCCGCCCACTGAGCCCCGCCTTCTCGCCCTCGGCCCGGACGACCCGCCCCGTCCGGTCCGAGGGCCGTCGGTGCCGTACGCCGGCCCCTGGCCCTGACCTGGGGCTTTGTGGCGCGTCCGGGGGCTTCGTTCCGCTCGGTTGAACGCGTGATTGAACGTGTTGCGATCTTGAAGTTACGGTGAGTCGCCGAACAAGATCGACGAATGGGGTGCCGTGCGGAACAGGTCGGGTAAGGCGATGGCGGCCGGGGTCCTCGCGACCGTGGCGGGGTTGGCGGGTGTGCAGGTTCCGGCGACGGCGGAGGCGGCGCCTCGGGACGGGGTGCGGATCACCCGGTTCCTGGGTGAGCAACGGCTGCCGCACAAGATGGACTTCGAGGGCACGGTCGTGGGTGGGCTGTCGGGGATCGACCGTGATCCGCGGACCGGTACGTGGTACTTCATCTCCGACGACAGGCATCGGTACAACCCCGCGCGGTTCTACACCGGGCGGCTGGACATCAACCGGGTCACCGGGGCGTTCACGGGAGCGCGCGTCACCGGGCACACCACGTTCCTGCGGCCGGACGGCAGTCCGTATCCGGGGTACGGGCTGCCCGAGTCGGCCGACCCGGAGACCATCCGTTTCGACCGGCGCACCCGGCGGCTCCTGTGGGGGCACGAGGGCGACCGGCCCTCCGCGTCGCAGCCCGGCATCCCGGTGTCCGGGCTGTTCGTGCGGTGGACGGACGGCGCGGGGCGCTACGGCGGCGACCTGCCGTTGCCCGCCAACCTGCGGATGACCGACACCGAGCAGGGGCCCCGGCGCAACTTCGGGTTCGAGGGCCTGGCGGTCGGCCCCCGCAGCATCGCCGCGATCGTGGAGGGCCCCCGGTACGAGGACGGGACGCCCCCGACCGTTCAGCACGGCGCGCCCGCGCGCCTCACCGTGTGGGACCGCGACGGCGAGGTGGAGGGCCAGTACGCGTACCCGATCGACCCGCTGCCCGCCGCGCCGATCCCGGCCGACGGCGCCACCGACAGCGGGGTCTCGGAGCTGCTCGCCATCGACGACCACCGGTACCTCGCGCTGGAGCGGTCGTGGATCCAGGGCGTCGACTACGTGGTGAAGCTGTACGAGATCGACCTGCGGGGCGCCACCGACGTGCTGCGCCGCGACGCGCTCGCCTCCGGGGCGCCCTACCGCGCCGTGACCAAGCGGCTGGTGTACGACTTCGGGCGGTCCCACCGGCCCGTGCAGAACCTGGAGAGCCTGGCCTGGGGGCCGCGCCTGCTGAGCGGCGAGTGCACCCTCGTGGTCGGGTCGGACGACAACTTCGACACCCGTGAGGTCACGCAGTTCCTCGCCTTCGCCACCCGAGGCCCCGGGGCCTGTTGACCTTTGGGGCACCGTTCGTCCGGTTCGGGCGGTGTGCGAGGATGGCCGGCGAAGGTGACGGCGGACGAGGAAACCGGTGCGAATCCGGTGCGGTCCCGCCACTGTGATCGGCGAGCGGATCCCAACGAAGCCACTGACCGAGCAAGTTCTCCCCGCGCAGGCGGGGATGGTCCGGCCGGGGCGAGCATCGACCCGAGAGCCAGAGACTCACGCGGTCGCCTCCTCTGCACGTTGGGGCGGATCTCCCCGGAGAGGACGAACGCTCTGGGGAGATCCGGCCCGCCCGCCCGCCGAGGCCCGCCGTCGAGGAACGGCGTCCCCGGCCAGTCCCCAGGAGCACATCGCATGGGAATGTCACGGCCGTTGACCGGAACCCTGGTCGCCCTTCTGCTCGCCCTCACCGCGTGCGGCGGCGACTCCGGTGACCCCGGGGAGGCCGCCGCCGGTGACCGTTGCGTCGGCGACTTCGACCCGGCCGAGGACTACTTCCCGGTCAAGCAGACCGTCCGGCACGCCTCCAACTTCACCCTGCGGTACGCGAAGAACTACCAGGTCATCACGGTCAAGCAGCCTTCACCCGGCGTCAAGCCCGAGACGTACGTGCTCGTTCGCTGCGGTACCCCGGCACCGGCGCTGACGGGTCCGCTGGCGGGGGCCGTCACGGTGGAGACCCCGGTGGCGAAGGTGTTCGCCGGGTCCACGACGCACCTGCCGTTCCTCACCGAGCTCGGCGCACTCGACCGGCTGAAGGGCGTGGCCGCCGCCGGGCTGATCACCTCCCCGCAGGTCCGGGCCCTGGTCAAGGCCGGCACCGTGGTCGAGTACGGCGGCGTCACCGGGGAGGAGGTCGACACCGAGAAGGTGATCGGCGCCCGGCCGGACGTGCTGATGACCGACGGCCGGGAGAACCGCGCGTACGGGCCGCTGCGGCAGGCCGGCGTGAAGATCCTCGCGAACGCCGAGTGGCAGGAGGCCACCCCGCTGGGCCGCGCCGAGTGGATCAAGTTCGTCGCCGCGCTGACCGGCGGCGAGGCCACCGCGACCCGGGTGTTCGACAAGGTCGCGGCCGACTACGGGGCCCTGGTCGCCAAGGCCGCGAAGGCGAGCCCGGTCACGGTGCTGCCGGGCCAGATGTTCCAGGGCCAGTGGGCGGTGCCGAACGGCGGCAGCTTCACCTCCCGCCTCATCAAGGACGCGGGCGGCACGCACGCCTGGGCGGCCACGCCCGGCACCGGCAGCGCCACCCTCGACCTGGAGGCGGTCCTCGCGAAGGCGCGGGGCGCGAAGATCTGGTTGCCCCAGGTCAACGAGTGGAAGACCCTCGCGGACGTGACGAAGGCCGACCCCCGCCATGCCGAGTTCGCCGCCTTCACGTCCGGTGACGTGTGGTCGATCAACAAGGTGCTGGGCCCCGGCGGCGGCAACGACTTCTACGAGCGCGGCGTCGGCCGTCCCGACCTGATCCTGGCGGACCTCGTCGCGGTGCTGCACCCGGAACTGTCCCCCGGCCACACCTTCACCTTCTACCGGCGTCTCACCCGGTGACCCGGCGGGCCCTCGTGCTCGCCGCGCTGGTGGGCGCGGCGGCCGTCGCGTTCGTGCTGGCCGTCGCGCTGGGATCGACGGCGATCTCACCGGTCCGCGCCGTCCCCGCGCTCCTGCGAACGGCCGGCGCGGACCCGGGGACCGAGGTCATCATCTGGTCGGTGCGGCTGCCCCGGGCGGTCACCGCGCTGTTGGCGGGGGCGGCGCTGTCGGTGGCGGGCGTGCAGATGCAGACGCTGTTCCGCAACCCGCTGGCGGAGCCGTACATCCTGGGCGTCAGCTCGGGCGCGAGCCTGGGCGTGGCGTTGGTCGTGACCGGTTGGGGCGGGCTGGCGGGCGCGTTCACGGCCGGGCTCGCGGGGCTCGGCCGCGCCGGGGTGGTGGTGGCCGCGTCGGCGGGCGCGGCGGCGGTGCTCGGGCTGGTGCTGGCGCTGTCCCGGCAGGTCAGGTCGGTGGTGACCTTGCTGATCATCGGGGTGATGGTGGGCTCGGCGACGACCTCGCTGATCACGGTGATGCTGGCGTACGCCGACTCGCAGCGGGCCCAGCAGTTCATCGGCTGGAGCCTCGGCAGTTACACCGGCACGACGTGGGCGGACCTGGCGCTGTTCGCCCCGGTGTGCGGCGCCGCGCTGGTCGCCGCCCTCGTGGGTGTCAAGCCGCTGAACGCGCTCCTGCTCGGCGAGGGCTACGCGCGGACGATGGGCGTGCGGGTGCGCCGGGTCCGCACGGTCACGCTGCTGACGGCGTCGGTGCTGGCCGGCTCGGTCACCGCCTACTGCGGGCCGGTGGCGTTCCTGGGCCTGGCCGTGCCGCACATGGCGAAGCTGCTGCTCGGCACCGCCGACCACCGGGTGCTGCTGCCGGGGGCGATGCTGCTGGGCGGCACCGTGTCGCTGATCTGCTGCGTCGCCACCCAGGCTCCCGGCGGCGGGTCCGTCCTGCCGCTGAACGCGGTGACCACGGTGTTGGGCGCCCCCGTCGTCATCACCGTGCTGCTACGCAGCCGCACCGCCCGCGCCGGGATGTCCCTGTGAACGGGCCCGCCCCAATGGCCACCACCGCGCAGCCCCGGTCACCGCACCACCGGCATCAGGGCGGCGCCGTAGGCGAGCCGGCCCCGCGCGAACGGACCGCGCCGGCGGCCAAACCCGCGCAGCCCGGCGACCATGCCGCCGGTATCGGGATGACGCCGTGAAGGGGGTGGCGCTGCGCGGCCTCGCCGTCGGCTATCCGGGGCGGCGCGGCCGGGCCCCGCGTCGGGTGTTGGCCGGGCTCGATGCGGTGGCGCGGCCCGGGGACCTGACCGTTCTGATCGGGCCGAACGGGACCGGTAAGTCGACGCTGCTGCGCACGCTGTCGGGTCTGCAGCCGGCGCTGGACGGCGAGGTGCTGCTCGACGGGAGGGACGTCACCTCGTTCGACCCGTTGGAGCTGGCCCGCAGACTGGCCGTCGTCCTGACCGAACGGGACGCTCCGGCGCTGCTGACGGCGCGGGAGCTGACCGCGCTCGGACGCCATCCGCACACCGGGTTCACCGGGCGGTTGGCGGAGGCCGATCACGCGGTCGTCTCCTGGGCGCTGGAGGCGGTGAACGCCGCGCACCTCGCCGAACGCCCGGTCATCGAGCTGTCGGACGGCGAACGTCAGCGGGTCCTCACCGCCCGTGCCCTGGCGCAGGAGCCGACGGCGATCCTGCTGGACGAGCCGACCGCGTTCCTCGACGTCCCGTCGCGGGTCGCGCTGATGGGGCTGCTGCGGAGGCTGTCGCGGGAACGCTCCCTGGTCGTGGTGGTCTCCACCCACGACCTGGAGTTGGCACTGCGGATCGCCGACCGGGTCTGGCTCATCGACCCGGCCGGGGCGCTGCGCTGCGGCACGCCCGAGCAGCTCGCCCTGGACGGCGCGATCTCCGCGTCGTTCGACGGCGGCGGCCTGTCGTTCGACGCGGCCTCGGGGGTCTTCGTGCTGCGCGGCGGCACCGCCGGCACGGCCCGCATCGCCGCCGACGGGCTGCACCGGCCGCTGCTGGAACGGGCCTTGGCCCGGGAGGGCTGGCGTACCGGCGGTGCGGGGCCCGCCGACCTGACCGTGACGTGGGACGGCGACGCCTACGAGGCCGTCCTCGACGGTACGACCCGACGCTTCGCCACCCTGGCGGAACTCACCGACTGGGCCCGCCGACCCGACATCGCGTAGGCCGACCGCGTCACGAGACCGTCCGCGACGAGCTCAGGGCCGGGGCCCGTCGTTCAGGTGGTCGATGACCTTCGCCCGTTGGCGGGGGCTCATGCTCGTGAGAAGCCGGGGCGCGTGCGCGGGGACGACCAGCATGATCTCGGCCACTCGGCGGGGCTCCATCTGGTCGAGGATGCCGCCCGTGCGTTCGGAGGGGAGCTCGCGGATCAGCACGGCGGCGCGAGAGACGTCCGACGGGGCTCGGTCGAGGACGGCGGCGGCCCGGCGGGGGCTCATCCCGGCGAGCACCCCCGCGACCACCGGAGGCTCCAGCGGCTCCAGCAGCGCCACGGCCTGGTCGGCGGCCAGGTCGTTGAGCAGCCGCGCCGCCGTCCGACCGCCGGTGAGCGCCTGAACGATCCGCATCGTGCCCTGGTCGTCGGCGGGCATCGCGGCCAGCACCGAGGGCGCGGCCCCCGCCGGGACCCGGGCGAGCAGCAGCGCCGCCACCCTCGGGGCGAGCCGCCGGAGCACCGCCGCGGCCGTGTCGGGCCGGGCGTGACCGAGCATCTCGGCGGCGAAGGCCCGGCTCATCCCGGTGACGACGGTGACGGCCGCGTCCGACCCGGCCGCCAGACGGTCCAGCACCTGCGCCGCAGACCGAGGGCCCTGCTGGGACAGCAGATGGACGGCCTCCTTCGGGTTGCCGGCGACGATCGCGGCGAACCCGCTCGGCGCGGACGGCGACGAGGGCAGGTCGGCCCTGGTGGGTTGGGCGGGCTCCGCGGGCCCGATGGGCTCGATGGGCTTGGCCGCCGGGGGCTCCGGCCGCGCGGAGGCCGGGTGCGGCGTGGGGCGGGGCGGCGGGGCGAGGAGTCGGGTGAGCATGTCGCGTGCCGTGGGGGCGTCGAGCCGCCGGTCGGGGTCCTTGTGCAGCAGCCCGCCTATCACCGGGGCCACCAGCCGGGCCCGGGAGGGCGGGTCGGGCTCCTCGTTCAACAGCGCGTACATGACCTCCGCCTCCTGCTCGCGCTGGAACGGGAGCCGGTGCTCCACCGCCTGGTAGAGCGTGACGCCCAACGACCACAGATCGCCCTCGGGCCCCGACCGCCCGGTGAAGCGCTCGGGGGCGACGAACCCGAGGGTGCCGACCAGGGCGCTGTGCGCGGTCACCTGGTAGCCCTCGATGGCGGCGTTGCCGAAGTCGATCAGTCGGACGCGCGGGCCCAACGGGTCGCCCTTGCGGGTCGGCCGCTCGATCAGGATGTTCGCGGGCTTCACGTCCCGGTGGACGACCCCTTCGGCGTGCGCGACGATCAGCGCGTCCGCGACCGCCCGGGCGATCTCGGCGGCCTTGACCTCGGTGAGGGACTGCGGCCGCTCCTCGATCCAGTGCGCCAGGGACGGGCCCTCGACGTACTCCATGACGATCAGGGGCCCGTCCGCGCCCTCGATCAGCTCCAGGATCTGCACGATGTTGGGGTGCCGCAGCCGGGAGGCGGCCCGCGCCTCCCGCAGCACCCGCCGGGGCGACACCAGCGGCCTGCCCTGGGGGGTCAGCAGCCCGGTGCGCATCTCCTTGAGCGCGACCCGGCGTTCGAGCCCCCGGTCCCAGGCGAGCCAGACGCTCCCCATGCCGCCCTCGCCGAGCTTGCTGAGCCGCTCGAACCGGCCGTCGCCGGGATGCTCCGCCACTCACGTTCTCCCCACGGTCGATCACTGCGGTGCGGGCGGGGCCCGCTCAGTCGTCGTCGAACTCCAGCAGCCGGTCGGTGTCGTCGTCATCGGCGGCGGGCGGCGGCGGGCCGTCGTGCCGTGTCGTGCCGGCGCTCCCGTTGGCCCAGGGGCCGGGACCGGGGCCGGGGGGCGGCGGAGGGGCGTCGAAGTCGGGGTCGCCCTCGTCGCTGCCGTAGACGTGGGTGTCGGGCATGTTCTGGAGTTGCTCGGCGTCCCAGCGGTAGGGGCTGGCGGGCTCCTCCGGGGGGGCCTGCCATTCGGCCCCGGAGTCGCCCTTCGGGGGCAGCGGCGCGGTGCCCTTGGCCGGTGGGGGGTCCGGTTCGGAGCTTTGCGGCATGCCCCAGAGGGCGCGGATCTCGTCGTCGACCGAGGTGGTCTCCTGGCCGCCGGCGCCGGCGAAGCGGATCGCGATGTCGGCGCGGGCGAGCTCCTCCCGCTCCTGCCGTTCGACGATCTTCTCGTAGGTGTTCCGGGGGGCGGCCAGCATCATCAGCTTGACCAGCACCGGAAGGATCTCGATCACGGTGAAGACGCCGATGAGGAGCCGGTGCGCGGTCCGCATCGAGGAGTCCGTGGCGGAGAGCTGGTCCAACGCCTCGATCCGGATGAGCAGCCCGTCGGAGTTGCGCTGCCGGGAGTCGAACGAGTCCTGGAGGACCTTCTGCCGCTTGAGCTGGGCGTCCAGCCGCGACTGCACGCCGGGCAGCGCCCGCTCGGCGTCGGCCACCCGACGCTGCCGGCTCTGGGCGTCGTTGGCCCCGAGCCGCTGCTTGCGGGTCTCGATCTGCCCGTTGATCTTGTTGACCTGGGACTGCGCCGTGTCGTAGGCGCGCTGCGCCGCCTGCGCCAGCGGGCCCGGACCGGTGGGCTTGCAGGGGCCGTAGAGCTGGCACTGGAGCTTGTCGTAGGCGGCGTCGCTGGTCTTCTGGGCGGCGGCGAGCTGGCTGCGCAGGCCGATGATGGTGGGGTCGGTCTCGGGGTTGGTGGGGGCGTCGCCGCCGGTGCCGATGGTCTTCTGCAGGGCGTCGCGCTGGGCGGTCAGCGAGGCGACCTCCCTGCCCACCCCGCCGGTCTTCTGCTCCTGCTGGAACCGGTCGGCGTCGGCCTGGTGGATCCGGACGATCTCGGCGGCGATCTCCGGCTCGAAGATGCGGAGCACCAGCGGGGTGGAGATGACCACGCCGAACAGCACGGCCAGGGCGAGCCGGGGCACCGCGGTGAACACGTTCTGCCAGAGGGACCCGCGCTGGATCGAGGCGACCAGCCAGCGGTCCAGCAGGATGATGCCCGCCATCCAGGCCAGCCCGAACAGCACCGCCAGCGGGGTGGCGACCTTCACGGCGCTGTCCAGCGCGAACGCCATGGCGATGCCGGCGATCGACCCGGTCAGCAGGATGGCGCTGCCGATGCCGACATATTTCGGCCGGTCGCCGGGGGCCAGTGCGAGCAGGTCCTTACGCGCACCAGAAAGCCAAACCAGAAGGTCCTTCACACAGCTCTCCCGTACATGTCGGCCGGCGGCCCGCGAGATCCGCACGCTCGTCGGGAGACCCGGCCCGGCCGTCCCGTTATGGAGAGTACGCGGAAGGTTGTCGCCATAAAAGCGGATCGGCACCCTTCTCGCGGCCTCCGGATCCTCCCCTACTCGGACGGTCCGGAGGGCCGTTCCGGCACTGGAGGAGGGTGGCCGGATCCGGCCACGGCGGGTCGTCCGGGCAGCGGGGGAGCCCCACCATGCTCCCGCGACCACCGATCTTGCTTTGTGTCGAAATGCACAAAGCGGCGTGCTATCCGTCAGTACAATCCCTTACCGGTGAGTTGCCTGTCATCGGCCGTCGGCCCACGGGAGACAAGGGAACCTGACATCCGATTTCCCGGATTCCTCCGGCCTCGCGTACCTCCCACCTTCGTCGTCCATTCGCTGCACACCCCGGCACGCTCGCCCCGAGCCGCCGCAGAAGGTGAGGGATCGCCCATGTCGCGTTATCAGCGGGACCCGGCGCCCTGCCCGGTGTGCTTCGTCCCCCAGGACCCCGGCCCCTCCTGCGCCGAGTGCGGCTGGCTCCCGCCGCCCCCCGGCACCCCCACGGCCGCGTACGAGCAGCGGCTGCACGCCGCCCAACGCCTGTTCGACGCGGTCGCCGCCGCCCGGATCTCCCCGGTCGACGGCCGCCACCTGCCGTACATCCGCGGCGAACGGCCCTCCGAGGACGAGTGGGCGGTCGCGCGGCGACTGGCCGCCGTCGACACCGAGGCCGCCGAGGAGTTCCGCGCCCGCGTCGAGGCCGTGCTCGCCGCGCTGCCCGACCAGGGACGGCTGACCCTCATCGAGGCGGGCGACGAGGGGATCACCCTCACCCTCGCCGGGCTGGACCGGTTCGGCATGCCGCGCTCCCGCCGGTGGCCGGTGCTGCCCTGGACCACGCTGGTGCCGATGCTGGCCGCCGAGTCCCCCGGGGAGTTCCGGTTCCGGCTGGCGGGCGGGCTGGGCGGCGTCGACCGGTCCCGGCTGTGGGAGGAGCTGGACCGCAACCTCGCCGCCATGGTCCGCGTCCCGGCCGGTCACCGGGTCGAGCTGATCTGCACCGCGCCGGGCTGGCCGGTCCCCGAACGGGCGCTGATCTCGCTGCGCCCGCGCGGCATGCCCGCCGCACCCGCCCGACTGAGCGGCGTCGACGTCGAGACGGTGGTCGGCGACGCGGTGGCCGCCCTGCCGCTGCGCGCCAAGCTGGAGCTGATCGTCGTCGAGCTGGACCCGGCCACCGGTCGGGTGCTGCCGCGCAGCGCCCCGCTGTTCGCCGCCGGCGACCCGGTCGGCACCGAGCGCGGCATGACCGTGCGCTGCGTGCACCCGCACGAGGACGGCACCGTGTTCGCGGTGGCGACCTGGCGCGACGACGGGCCCCGCGTGCTGTCGATCGGCTCCGCCCGGCTCCCCCCGGGACGCCACCGGGTGCGCGCCGTGCTGGAGGGCGCGGGCCAGGTCAAGTTCGTGGAGCCCGAAGGGGTCGCGCCCGACCACCGGCGTTGGTCGGAGCTGATGCAGGCGCTGCCCACCCGGCTCGTTCCCGAGATCACCGCGGTGGACGTGGTGTGCCTGATCGACCAGAGCGGCACCGGTCTGGAGGCCCGTCGACGGCTCGCGGCCGACTTCGTCGCGCTGCTGCGGGACTCCTTCCCCGAGCAGGGTCGGGCGCGGGTCGCGGTGCTCGGCTACGGACGGCACGACTTCCGGTTGGAGGGCGAGAACGCCGACGTCGTCCAGGGCGAATGGCTCGCCCCGCCCGCCGCGGCGCTGGACACCCTCGCCCGGCTGGAGTCGGTGCGGACCGACCAGATCGCGGCGGCGCCCGTCGAGGACGCGCTGTTCCTCGCCGCCAAGGGCATCGGCCGGATCGACCGGGGGCGCAGGGTCATGCTGCTGATCCTCGGCGACCGACCCCCGCACCCGGCCCGGGACGGCCCCGACGGGCTGCTGCCCTGCCCCCGCGAGCACGACTGGCAGTCGCTGCTCCGCCGGATCGAGGACCGTCCCGGACTGTCGCGCGTCGTGGTGCTCGACTCGGCCGAGCACCTGACCACGGCCTGGCGCCGGCTCGGCCGGACGGCGCTGCTGCGGCTGGAACGCACCGACGCCCGCAAGCTCGCCACCGCCGCCGAGATCGTTCCCCCCGAATCCGGCCGGCTGGCGTTCCCCCTGCCGGACCACGACGAGTGAGGTTGACCGTGAGCACTGGACCGAACCCCGGCGTGCTGCCCGTGACCAGAATGGCCAAGATCGGGCTGTGGGGCGCCTCGGGAAGCGGCAAGACCACCTACCTGGCGTCCCTGTACGTCGCGGTGACCCAGAGCCAGGGACGGTGGAACATCGTCGGCGTGGACCAGGAGTCGGTGGACTTCCTCACCGAGAAGACCGACGCGCTGACCCTGGAGCGCCGCTTCCCCAAGAAGACCGAGGGCATCCAGAACCTGAGCTGGACGGTCATGGGTACCACCGAGCAGACCGTCACCAAGGGCTGGCGCAAGCGGGTCGAGACCGTTCCGCTGCACTTCCAGCTCGACATGATCGACGCCGCCGGCGGTCTGTTCAAGGGCACCACCGAGGACGACACGGACGGCGACGACATCGACATCGACTTCGACGACGCCAAGAACGAGTCGGGCGGCGACGCCGAGCAGCTCATCGACCAGTTGGCCGACTGCGACGGCATCATCTACCTGTACGACCCGCTGCGGGAGAACCGGAACGGCGACGAGTTCCGCCACTTCCAGTGGGCCCTGCAGAACATCGTCTTCCGGGCCGCCCGCAACGGCACCATCGACGGCATGCACCTGCCGCACTACCTGGCCGTCTGCATCACCAAGCTGGACGACCCGAAGGTCTTCCACACCGCCTACAAGCGCGGCTACCTGGTGCCCGAGCCGTCCGACCCGTTCCTGTTCCCCCGGGTCCGGGAGGACAAGGTCGAGGCGCTGTTCCGCGAGTTGGGCAACCTGTCCCCGACGCGCGGCGCGGTGATGGTGCACGACGCGATCCGGGCCTCGTTCCACGAGAGCCGGGTGCGGTACTTCGCGACCTCCGCGATCGGCTTCTACGTGGGGCAGTCGGCGACCCGGTTCCGGGCCGCCAACTTCCAGAACGTGGTGCCCCACCCCAACCAGAGGGACGAGTTCACCATCCGCGGCGACATCCACCCGATCAACGTCCTGGAGCCGCTGCTGTGGCTCGGCCGGATGACCAACCGTTAGGAGCGGCGCCGTGGTGACGGTCACGATGGAGTGGGCGCTGTGGAGCGAACGGCCGGCCGCCGGCAACGACTACGACGTCCTGTCGTGCAGTACCGGCCGGTTGCGCGCGGGTCATTTCAAGAAGATCATCACCCGGTTCTCCCCGGGCACCGCCGAAGCCGACTGGCTCCTGCCCCGGGTCACCATCAGCACCCTGGACGTCGCCCGCCGGCCCTGCGTCGGGGTGGCCGTGCAGAGCGGGTCGCGCCAGCACGACGCCACCGGCCGGCGGATCGCCCCGACGCGCTTCTTCCTGTTCCCGTACGAGCCGCTGGTCGGCAACCCGGTCTCCTACGAGGGGCTCTACCGGGCGCTGGCGGACATCGTGCTGCCCGACGCCGACGGCCCGCCGCTGGACGTGGAGGTGCCGCACCTGGACGCGGCGGCCATCGCCGCGTCGCTGCGCGAGACCGGGCGCGACACCGTCATCGCCGCCGCGAGCTGGCTGTTCGCCCAACGGCGGGTGTGCGTGACGCGGGCCGAGAACGCCTCGGCGATGGACCGGCTGCGGTTCCTGGACGCGGCGGTCTCCCTGCTGCCGTACGGCCATCGTTCCAAGATCACCGCCACCACGTGGGCGGGCAGCGCCGCCCGGCACAACCTGCGGCTGTACTTCGCCCGCCGCGCCGGCGGCGCCGAGGTCCAGGAGGTGCCGTGGCAGGAGGCGGTGGCCGTCCCCGCGACCCCGTACACCCGGCTGCTGCGGCGGCTGCTGGAGGACGACCGCACGGCCGAGGAGCTCATCGCCGCGCTGGCCGCCGAGACCGCCGCGCGCGGCCTCGACGAGTCCGAGGCGGCGTTCGAGACGCTGCAGCGGATCGGCGACGGCCTGCACCAGGACCGCGCCCTCGCCGACGACGACCACTCGCTGGACGACCTGCGCGACTGGCTCGATCGCGACGACCTGCCCGCCGGACGCGCGGCGCGGATGCTGCGCAAGCTGGTCCCGCAGGCCCAGGGCAAGGACGTCGACCGGATCGCCCGCAGGCTCCGCCAGATCGACGAGGGCGAGCTGCGGGCCTGGTGGCACCTGATCCCCCCGATGGCCGAACGGCTGCTCTGGGGCGAGGGGGCCAGGCTCGGCGGCCTGTTGCAGTCGCTGCCGAACCAGCAGTACACCGATGTGCTCGTCGCCGATCTGATCCGGGCCCGACCGCCGGGTCTGCGGGAGTACTCCGCCGGGCTGAACCCGATGGCGCAGTTGCTCAGCGAGCACGTCCTCGGTGATCCGTTGCGTCATCCGGAGAGCCGGCAGGCGCTGTCCGAGGACGTGCCCGTCGCGCTCGCCCTGCTCTACACGATCGTCGCCGACGAGGAGGGCGGACGCACGGAGGACGTGGTCTGGGCGTGCGACCGGCTCCCCGCCGAGCTGAGCACGACGATGAGCCGGGTGCTGACCGGCCGGGCCGACGTGCCGGTGGAGGTCGCCGAGATCCTCGCGCTGGAACGCTTCGGCGACGACTCCGTCCTGACGGCGCTCGCCATCGCCGGCGTCGGTCACCGGCTCCCCATGATGGCCGAGGCGTTCGTCCGCTGGCTGATCGGCCGCGGCGGGATCCGGACGGGCGAGGAGTCGCGCTGGGGCAACGGGCTGACGGCGCTGGAGACCGACGACGTCGGGATGAAGGCGATGATCGACGTCGTCCTGCTGACCAACGGCCACCAACCCCGCTGGATCATGGACGTCCCGCACGACGACTGGGCCGGCTACCAGGACGGTTTCGCCTGGTACTGGACGCGCGACTGGCCGGAGCGCAACCGGATGATCCTCAGCCTGGCCCACTATCTGAGCGCCCGGTCCTGGGGGCCCGAGACGCGCGGCCGGGCCGACCAGGTGCTCAAGCTGACCAACGAGCTGGCGCTGCCCGACCGGCGCAGCGTGGACAAGGCCCTGGTCGACAGCCTCTCCCAGGCCCGCGACCTGTCCGGCGACGAGTACGCGCGGCTCTGGCTCGAGAACAAGGGCGTGCGGTACGTCCAGCACCCGGTCAAGGAGCACGAGCCCGTTCCCGCCCCGGTCTCGACCCCCGACGCGACCCAGATCCTGCCCGTGCCGTCCGCCGGGGGGATCTCGCCGTCGGCCACGTGGTCGCCCGTCCAGCGGAACGTCACCGACTCGGTCCTCGAGTTCATCGCCGTGGCGCAGCGCAAGGGCTGGACGCCGGAGGACGCGTTCGCCTGGCTGGGCCGGCACAAGGCCATCACCCAGTCCCTGACCGCCTGCCAGGTGTTCGACCGCATCATCCCCGCGCTCAACCACCACGTGTCCTTCAACGAGGCGTCGCGGTGGGCCGAGCTCTTCCTGCAGCACGTGTGCGAGGGCGTCCTCGGGACCGAGCTCGCCCAGGGGTTCGCGGAGCGCCACCTCGCGGAGATCCAGGACCGGATGCGCGACGACATCCAGCGCATCGCCGCCCTGCACCACTACTCCGGCATCCTGGAGAGCAAGGACAGGGCGCGCGAGGTCAAGGCGGTCGCCGACAATCTCAAGGCGCTGCTCGACAGGGAGCGGGGCCCACGGGTCAAGAAGCCGCGCCTCATCTGGACGAAGGGCTCGAAAGAGCCCGGGAAACCCGCCCCCGCCACCGACCAGACCCCGGGTCCCGACATCGCCGAGGACCCGGCGCGGTGACGTCGATCCGGGCGGAATGGGCGCTGTGGGGCGTCGCGCCGGACAGCCGCGACTACGAGGTCCGCGCCTGCAGCGACGGCACGCTGCGCCGCTCCCACTTCGAGAAGATCATCACCCGGTTCTCCCCGGGCACGCCCGACAGCGAGGGCGCGCTCCCCCGGGTCACCATCGCCGCGGTGGACATCGCCAAGGTCCCCCACCTGGGCATGGCCCTGCAGTCCCCCGAGTCGTACGCGGAGGGCCGGGGCACCACGACGACGCGTTTCTTCTTCTTTCCGTACCAGGCCATGAGCGAGGGCCGGGTCGGCTACCGCGCCCTGTACGAGCATCTGTCCCCCATCGAGCTGCCGGAGTCCGGCACGGCCGCGCCCATCACGATCGAGCCGCCCCCGATCGACCCGGACCTCATCGGCGAGGACCTGCGCAGGCTGGGGCCCGGCACCGTCCGGGCGGGCGCGCTGCTGGTCCGCGACCAGCAGGTCTGCGTCACCCAGGCGGAGCTGACGACGCTGGACGACCGGCTGCGCTACCTCGACGGCGTGGCGGCCCAACTCCCGTACGGATACCGCGCCAAGCTCACCGCGACGACGTGGGCCAACAGCGCCACCCGGCACCGGCTCCGGCTGTCCTTCGCCCGGCGCGCGCCCGGCGGCACCGCCGTGATCCCCTGGCGCGGCTCCTCGGCGGTCGCCGCCGGGCGGGAGGCGGTCGAGGAGGAGCACGTCACCCCGCTGATGGCGGCCTTCGACCGGCACGGGGCCGCCACGGTGATCCAACTGCTGGCCGCCGACCCCGTCCCCCGGTCCTGCGACGATCCCGAGCCGGCGCGCCGGGCGCTGCGGGCGATGGCGGGGCACGGCCGGCCGCCCGACGCGGCGCTGGACGTGGACGAGCTGCGGGAGCTGTTCGCCGAGGATCCCGACACCCTCCCCGAGGCGGACGTGCCGGGCGCCCGCGACGCGCTGGGCCGGTTCATCGAGCGGGCCGAGCCCCGCGACTGGCCGCTCATCGAGTCCTGGTGGGGGCGGCTCGCCGCCGACGACGCGTCCCCGCTGCTGGCCCCGATGCTCGACCGGTGTCGCCGGATGCTGTGGTCGGGCGAACGGGTCCGGCTCCACGCGCAGCTCCTCATCGCCTACCGCCACGACCGGGGCGACGAGTTCCTGGCCGGGCTGGTGACCCCGCCGGAGGGGCCCCCGGAGGCGGCCGAGCGGGGGGCCGCGACCGCCGCTCAGCTCGTCCACGACAGCGTGCTCGCCACCGGTGCCGCCACCGCGCATCCGCTCACGCTGCGGACCCTGCTGGAGCATCCGCCGGTGCTGTGCGAGCTGATCGCGCTGCTGGCCGCGCTCGGGTCCGAGCCGCTCGGCCACGGCATCGCCTGGCTGGAGTCCGGGCCCGCCGGCGACCACGACGTGGTGGGCGTGTTCCGTGACCTGCTGTCGGGCGACGAGGCCGAGCCGCTGACCGGGCGACGGCTGCTCCGGCTCGCGGCGGCGGGCCGGAGCTGTGTGGCGGCGCTGCTCGACTCGGCCTGCGAGAGCGGGGTGCTGCCGGCGCTGCTCCCGCCCTTCGTCGAGATGCTGGGCGCGTCCCCGGACATGACGTCCGACGATCGCCGGCACTGGGCGGGGCGGCTCGACGGCCGGCGCGCGGCCGACCCGTACGTGTCCGGCTCGGCCGACGTGCTGGTGCTGGCGCTCGGCGGCCGGCCCGCCGTCGGCCGGCGGCTGGCCGCCGACCCGAGCGGGGCCTACCTGCGCGGGTTCCTCCGCGCGTGGCGGCTGCCGTGGCCCGAGGGGGGCCGCCCGGCCGAAGGGCTGGTGACGCTGCTGCGCGACCGGCGGGGCGTCCCCGACCCGGCCCTGCAGGTCCTGGCCGAGCGGCTGCACAAGGACCTGCCGCGTTCGATCGGCGAGACCGACGAGACGGCGGTCCCCGAGGAGGCCGACGAGGTGCCCGAACCGGTGGCGCACCGGCCCCACGCCACCGTCATCGCCGAGGGCACGGTCGTCGCGGCCGACGACGCCACCGCGATCCTCGACCAGCTCGCCCAGGGGTTCCGGCGCGGATTGAGCCCCGACCTGTGCGTTCAGCGGCTCGTCACGAGGCCGTGGACCCCCACGGCGGAGGAGGCCGTCGACGTCGTCAGGAGGCTGTCCCCGGCGCTCGTCGCGTTGGGCGCGGCCCCGATGGCCGCCCACCGGTGGAGCGTCGCGCTCATCGAGTACGTGCTGCTGGGCGCGTTCGGCGACGACCTGACGGGCTCGTTCCGCGAGGCGATGCTGACCGGCATCACCTCGGGCGTGCGGGGCGAGCTGCTTCTGCTGAGCGCCATGTCCGCCGACGGGAGGCCGCCCCAGCGTCACCGCCGTGAGCTGGGCAACCTCCACCGGGAGCTGGGCCGGCTGCTGGGCCCGCCGGGTCCCGGTCCGCGCGACTAGGCGCCGTCGACGGCGGCGGTGACGGCCTCCACGGTGGAGAAGTCCATGCCCAGCCGGTTCTTGGTGATCGCGTAGGCGGTGCCGGTGGCCGTGTCGGCGCAGGCGTAGGTACCGCCGACCCCGGCCCAGCCGAACACGGTGTCCGCACCGGTGACGGGGTGGCCGACCCCGAAGCCGAGGCTGAGCGCGGAGTCGGTGCCCATGACCTGGTCGGTGTCCTTGACCGCCACGGACGAGAGCAGGGGCAGCCGCTCCGCGGAGACCAGCCGGACCCGGTCCACCTCGCCGAGCAACGCCGCGTACAGGCGGGCGATGGCCCGCGCCGTCATCTTGCCGCCCGCCGGGATCTCCGCCCGCATGATGTCGGCCCGGTTCCCGAACGCGGCGTCGGGGAAGACGGCCTTGGGCGCGGCGGCGAACATCGGCGCGTCCTCCGGCAGCGAGGTGAACATCTCGGCCTTGCCCTCGGGTTCGTCCAGCACCGCCGCTCGGGCGAGTTCCGACTCGGGCATCCCGAAGTACAGCTCGTCCGCGACGCCGAGCGGCCCGGCCACCTCCTCGCGGAGCACCCGTCCGATCGGCCGGCCGGTGGCGCGGCGGACGACCTCGCCGAGGATGAACCCGAACGTGTACGCGTGGTACCCCAGCTTCGTGCCGGGCTCCCACCACGGGGTGGCGTCGGCGATCGTGGCGCAGATCCCGTCCCAGTCGCACAGGTCCTCGACGGTCGTGTCGGAGGGCAGCCCCGGCACCCCCGCCGTGTGGGTCAGGACATGCCGTACGGTCACGCCCTCCTTGCCGTGGGCGCCGAACTCCGGCCACAGCTCCGCGACCGGCGTGTCGTACCCGAGCACGCCCCGTTCCGCCAGTACGTGGACGACGGTGGCGGTCATCGCCTTGCCGACGGAGTAGCAGTAGATCGGGGTGTCGGAGGTCAGGGCGCGCCCGGTCGCCGCGTCGGCCGCGCCGGCGACGACGTCCACCACCTGTCGGCCGTCCCGGTACACCGCGACCTGGACGCCGGTCTCGGCCCCCGACTCCACCAGCCGGTCGACGGCCTGCCGGACGCGCTGCTGCATCTCGTTCACGCTCGTTCCCTTCGATCGGTGCGACGCCGGTACGGACCATCGGCACGGGCGGAGATCATCGTTCCCCCGCCGCGTTGCGATGATGTCCCGGTGAACGACGACCCGAATCGCACCGTGCCCCCGGTGGCGGGCGCGGAACGCGCGACGCTGACCGGATTCCTGGAGTTCCAGCGGGAGACCCTGGCCATGAAGTGCGCGGGGCTCACCACCGAGCAGCTCCGACGGCGGACCGTTCCACCCTCCGGGCTGTCCCTGCTCGGGCTGGTCCGGCACATGGCGGAGGTCGAGCGCGGCTGGTTCCGCATCGAGCTGGACGGCGAGGACGTGCCGTACCGGTGGGAGGACGGGGGCCGCTGGGCCGACTTCGACGTCGAGGACGCCGACCGCGACGAGGCGTTCGCGGCCTGGCGCGAGGAGTGCGCCCGGTCCCGCGCCCTCGTGGACGCCGCCGACTCCCTGGACGTCATCGCCCGGGGCGGCGACCGCGTCCACTCGCTGCGCTGGATCCTCGTTCACATGATCGAGGAGTACGCGCGCCACAACGGCCACGCCGACCTGCTGCGGGAACGCATCGACGGGGCCACCGGGGAGTGACCCCCGGCGTCACTTGCGGCCGACGGCGCAGTACTCGTCCATGTCGGAGATCTTCCCGACGTCCACCGGGTCGGGGCGCCAGCGCGGGCAGGAGACGATGCCGGGCTCGAGCAGGTCGAGACCCTCGAAGAACGCGGCGAGCCGCGCCGGGGTGCGCAGGTGGTACGGGGTGGGGGCGACCTCGTTCCACATCCGGACGGCCTCGACCACCCGGTCGCCGGTGACCTCGCTGGTGCTGTGGGTGATCACCAGGTGGCTCCCTGGTGGAACGGTGTCCACCAGCCTGCGGACGATCGCGCCGGCCTCCTCGTCGTCGCCGAGGAACGGCAGGACGCCCAGCATCATCACCGCCACCGGCCGATCGAGGTCCAGGGTCTGCGCGGCGCGTTCCACGATGGTCTCCGGGTCCCGGGCGTCCGCGTCGAGGTAGTCGGTGGCGCCCTCCGGCGTGCTCGTGAGCAGCGCCCGGGCGTGCGCCAACA
This sequence comes from Thermomonospora umbrina, assembly GCF_003386555.1. Classification (GTDB taxonomy): domain Bacteria; phylum Actinomycetota; class Actinomycetes; order Streptosporangiales; family Streptosporangiaceae; genus Thermomonospora; species Thermomonospora umbrina. Next base: position 2,609,564 of record NZ_QTTT01000001.1, read on the forward strand.
CCAGCGGGTCGTTGTCGACGTACACGATGCGGCTCTCGGGCGCGATGGCCTGGGCGACCTCGTGGGTGTTGTCCACGGTGGGCAGCCCGGTGCCGATGTCCAGGAACTGGCGGATCCCGACGTCGGCGGTCAGGTGGCGGACCGCCCGCTTCAGGAACGCCCGCGAGTGCCGGGCGATCTCCACGATCTCGGGGAGCACCTGCCGGGTCTGCTCGCCCGCCTCCTGGTCCGGGGGATAGTTGTCCTTGCCGCCGAGCCAGTAGTTCCAGATCCGCGCCGAGTGGGGCACGGTCGTGTCGATCTCGGGAAGCGTGTCGTCGGTCATCGGCAACTCCGGTGTGGTCCGCCTAGGCCCCCCGACCGGGGCCGATCTTCCCACATCTCGATCGATTCCCCTCGATTTCCGAACGATCCGGATCAGCAGCAGGTGGACCGGGGGTCGTGGTCCCGGCGGTCGACGTGGTGGCGCCAGAACTCGCGCTCGGACAGGACGGGCTCGCCGGGGTGATGGCGGTGCCGGTGTTCGAGGTAGATCTCGTACGCGCGCTCGCCGGCGAACTCGCGGAGCAGCCGCCAGGCGGTGCGCAGCCGTCGGCTCATGCGGGTGCCTCCTCGCGCTCCTTCATGGCCCGGCGTTCCTCGGCGTTGGGGATCAGGCCGGACGGCGCCCAGAGTTCGGACTTCTCGTACGGGTCCTCATGGGTGGGCAGGGCTCCGCCCCCGCGCAGCGCCTTGACCCAGACGCGGGCGGCGTCCACCAGAACGACGATGACCAGGACGGCGAACAGGGCGGCGAGGACGCCGTCGACGGTGGTGTTGAGGACGACCTGTTCCATCTGGTCGCGGTTCTTGGCGGTGCCGAGAGAGGTCTTGCCCGCGTCCAGGGCGTCCCGGAACAGATCGCGCTGGGCGAAGAAGCCCACCTTGGGGTCGGCGGAGAACACCTTCTGCCAGGAGGCGGTCAGCGTCACCACCACGTCCCAGATCAGCGGGATCAGCGTGACCCACGCCCATTTCGCCCGGCCGGACTTGATCAGCAGGGTGGTGCAGACGGCCAGTGCGATGGCCGCGAGCAACTGGTTGGCCAGCCCGAACAGCGGGAACAACTGGTTGATGCCGCCGAGCGGGTCGCGCACACCCGTCCACAGGAAGTAGCCCCAGGCCAGGACGACGACCGCGCTGGAGACGTAGAGGCCCGGCTTCCAGCTCACGTCGCCGGCCTTCTTCCAGACGTTCCCGACGGTGTCCTGGAGCATGAACCGGCCGACCCGGGTGCCGGCGTCGACCGTCGTGAGGATGAACAGCGCCTCGAACATGATCGCGAAGTGGTACCAGAACGCCTTGAGCGAGTCGCCGCCGAACAGGTCGGACAGGATGTCGCTGATCCCGATGGCCAGCGTGGGCGCGCCGCCGGAACGCCCGACGAGCGTGGACTCCTCCACCGAGCGGGCGGCGGCGGAGAGCTGCTCGGGCGTGATCGTGAAGCCCAGGTTCGCGACCGCCGCCGAGGCCGACTCCAAGGTGGGGCCGAGCGCCGGGCCCGGCATGTTCATCGCGAAGTACAGGCCGGGGTCGATGATGCAGGCCGCCACCAGCGCCATGACGGCCACGAACGACTCGGTCAGCATTCCGCCGTACCCGATGACCCGGACCTGCGACTCCTTCATGATCATCTTCGGGGTGGTGCCCGAGGAGACCAGCGAGTGGAACCCCGACAGCGCCCCGCAGGCGATGATGATGAACACGAACGGGAACAGCGACCCCGCGAACACCGGCCCCTGCCCGTTGAAGGCGAAGTCGGTGAACGCCTCCGTCCGCACCGTCGGCCAGGCCAACAGGATCGCCGCCGCCAGCAGCACCACCACGCCGACCTTCATGAACGCGCTCAGATAGTCGCGCGGCGCCAGCAGCATCCACACCGGCAGCACCGACGCCACGAACCCGTACACGACCAGCGCGATGACCAGCGACTCCCCCGACAGCGTGAACGCGTCGGCCCACCCCGACTCGGCCACCCAGCCGCCGCCCACGATCGCCAGGAGCAGCAGCGCCACCCCGATCGCGGAGGTCTCCATCACCCGGCCGGGCCGCAGGTACCGCATGTAGAAGCCCATGAACAGCGCGATCGGGATGGTCATCGCGATCGAGAAGGTGCCCCACGGCGAGCCCTTCAGCGCGTTCACCACCACCAGCGCCAGCACCGCCAACAGGATGATCATGATGGCGAGCACGGCCACCAGCGCCGCCGCCCCGCCCACCGGCCCGATCTCCTGCCGCGCCATCTGCCCCAGGCTCCGCCCGCCCCGGCGCATCGAGAAGAACAGCACCACCATGTCCTGCACGGCCCCGGCGAAGATCACCCCGATGATGATCCACAGCGTGCCCGGCAGATAGCCCATCTGCGCCGCCAGGACCGGCCCGACCAGCGGACCGGCCCCGGCGATGGCCGCGAAGTGATGCCCGAACAGCACCCGCCGGTCGGTCGGGTGATAATCGGTGCCGTTGTCGAGCCGTTCGGCGGGCGTGGCGCGGGTGTCGTCCACCTTGAGCACCCGGTAGGTGATGAACCGGGCGTAGAACCGGTACGCGATCGCGTACGAGGCGAGCGCCGCGAACACCAACCAGGCGGCGGAGACGTCCTCGCCCCGCACCAGCGCCACCATCGCCCAGGAGACGGCGCCGACCAGGCCGACCGTCGTCCAGATCGCGATCTGTCGGGGGGAGGTCCTTCGGCGCGGCGGCTCGTCGGAGGACGGGGCGGGCGGGCCGGCAGTCGGGGTGGACACGGCGCCTCCTCGAGGGCGTGATCACAAGATCACGTGGGGTGGGGTGATCTGGACCATCCATTCCACCCCGGACCGCTCCACAAACCGCCCCGTGCCGCGCCTCAGCGGGCGAGCAGGTCGACCACCCCCGTGGTGTCCTCGTCGCCGTGCCCGTCGGCCACGCGGCGTTCCATCAGGGCCATGAACGGGGTCAGCAGCTCGGGGCTGACCTTCTGCTCCTCGGCCGTGCGCAGCAGCGTCGCGTTGCCCTCGGTCATCATCGCGAGGTTGGACGTGACCCCCTCGGTGTAGTCGCCGCTCTCCAGGTGGCCGGCGATGCCGTGCGTGTACGGGGCCATGGCGGTGAGCCAGCCGACGAGCATGTCCGCGAACCCGCTCAACGGGACGTCCTCGTTGCGCACCAGCGCGAAGGCGTGCGAGACCCCGGCGAACATCCCCGTCATGGCGCTCAGCAACGCCACGTCGTACAGGGCGGCATAGCCTGCGTCCGCCCCCACGTACCGGGTGCCCGCCGGTACGGCCAGCGCCTTCCGGTGGGCGTCGAAGAGGTCGCGGGAGCCGCTGTAGAACACGTAGGCCCCCGACTCGGGATCCCCGATCATCTCCGGCACCGCCATGACCCCGCCGTCGAGGAACCGTCCGCCGCGCTTCTCGACCCACGCGCCACGGGTCCGCCCCTCCCCCGGGGTGCCGGTGGTGAGGTTGACGACGTCCTTGCCCGTCAGGTCGACGCCGTCCAGGACCGCGCCGACCGACGCGTCGTCGAGCAGGCAGAGCACCACGAGGTCGCTCGCCGCCACCGCCTCCGCGACCGTCCCGGCGACCCTCGCCCCCTCGGCGGCCAGCGGCTCGGCCTTGCCGGGGCTGCGGTTCCACACCGTCAGCGGATGCCCGTCCGCGAGCCATGCACGGGCGAGCGCCGTCCCCATGTCACCGAGTCCGAGGAGGGTGATACGGCCCTTGTCCTTCATGTCAGCGCTGTCCTGTGTCATGTCGATTAGCCTGGTCACCGGCCCCCGGGCACGACAAGTACGCACTTCGAAGTGGGTGCTCACCCCGGGGTTAGCGACCAGGTGGGGAGGACGGCGCATGGGCATGGCACGGCGCGCGGGATCGCACATCTGCGGCATCGACGTGGCGATGGACGTGATCGGCGGCAAGTGGAAGGTGCTGATCCTCTGGGCGCTCCACGAGCACGGGGCGTGCCGCTTCGGCGAGCTGCGCAGGCTCCTGCCGGGGGTCACCGAGAAGGTGCTCGCCGCCCACCTGCGCGAGCTGGAGACGGACGGTGTCGTCCACCGCGAGGTGTACGACGAGGTGCCGCCCCGGGTCGAGTACACGCTGACCGCCGTCGGCACCTCCCTCAACGAGGCCCTCGAGCCCCTCGGCGCATGGGGCCGCGAGCACGCGGCCGCCCGACGGGACACCGAGGTCGCCTGAGGGTCCGGCGGTCAGCGCTCGAGCATCGTCTCCACGGCATCGGCGAACGCCTTGGTGGTGAAGCAGTTGGGCTCCGCGTACTCCTCCATCACCAGGGACTGCTCCCACGTCATGTCCATGGTCTGGCGCAGCAGCGGCTTCACCATGGCGAGCGCGTGCTCGGGCAGCGCCGCCATCCGCTCGCACCACTCCCCGGCCCGGCCCGCCAGCTCCTCGTGCGGCACGACCTCGTTCACCAGCCCCAGCTCCAGCGCCCGCGCCGCCGGGACGTGCTCGCCCGTCACGTAGAACTCGAACGCCCGTTGGTGCCCGAGCCGCCGCGTCAGGAACCAGCTCGTCCCCACCTCGGGCAGCAGCCCCAACCGCCCGAACGCGGGTACCAGCACCGCCCGCTCGGACGCGATGATCATGTCGCAGGCCAGCGCCATCGCCAGCCCCACACCCGCCGCCGGCCCGTTCACGGCCGCGACCACCGGGGTGTCGCTCCCCGCGATGAGCCGGGCGATCCCGCCGAACTGGCTCCGGATGAACCGCCACGGGATCGTCGACCCCGCCTCGTCGGCCGGATCCGCCAGCCGCCGCGTGGCCTCCCGCATCACCCGCAGGTCGCCGCCCGTGCAGAACCCCGGGTCCGTCCCGGTCAGCACCACCGCCCGGATCCCGGGATCGGCCAGCACCGTCGCCAGCGTCTCGCGGAGCCGGACCGTCATGGCGGCGCTGAGCACGTTGAGCTTCCCGGGGTCGTCCAACCTCACCACCGCGTGCTCACGGTGCCGTTCGAGGACGACGAGCTCCCGCTCCTCCCTGCGTGCCTGCTCGATGACCTCGGCATAGGACATGGGGATCATGGACGCACTCCTTTCTCGGGGTTCGGCGTGCGGAGGCAGCGCCAGGCGGCCTCCCCCAGGGTCGCGATCTGCTCCTCGGACGGCTCCGGAACGCGCTCGGTCAGCCACAGCCGGCACAGCTCCTGCGCGGGCCCGAGCCACAGAACGTGCGCCGTCGTGAAATCCAGGGGCAGCAGCGCACCGTGGTGCTCGTGGAGCCGCCACCAGGACCTGACCTCCTCGAAGAAGGCTCGGTTCTGCGCGACGAACTCCTCGCCGCCATGCCGACCGGCCCCCGGCGGCCGCTCGGTGAACAGAAAGCGCGCCCTGTCCCGGTTGGCCCCGCACCAGGCGATGTGGAACGCCACACTCGCGACGACGGCCGCCCGGGGCTCCCCGTGCAACCGCAGCTCACGAAGGAAGCCCTGCTGATACCGGCCCAGCGTCTCCGTGTAGAGCGTGGCGGCGACCTCCTCCTTGCCGGAGAAGTGGTGGTAGAAGCTCCCGGCGCTGACCTTGCTCTCCGCGAGCAACCGCCCGAGCGGCGTCGCCGCCACCCCGTCCCGGCCGAAGCACCGCAGCGCGGCCTCCAGGATCCGCTCCCGACCCGTCATAGAAGATTATTCTAGGATCACAGAAGAAAATTCTGCAACCTCCCCGGGCGCAAGCGAGGACCGGTTCGCCCGTGTGAGCCAGGTCACATGGACCGGGTGTCACGTCCGGACGGAGGTGTTTGTCCCATGACCGACACCGGAACGGTGACCCGAACATGAAGGAGTGAGACACCGATGAACAACGACCACCGCATCGTCGTCCTCGGGGCCGGGTACACGGGCATGCTCGCCGCGATCCGGCTGGCGCACCGGACCCGGCGCACCGCCGTGCGGATCACGTTGGTCAACCCGTCGGCGCGGTTCACCGAGCGCCTGCGGATGCACCAGGTCGCCGCCGGCCAAGAGCTGGCCGAGCACCGCATCCCCGACCTGATCGACGGGACCGGCATCGCGTTCGTTCAGGGCGCGGCCACGGCCATCGACCCCGACGCCCGCACCGTGGCGATCGACGACGGCGCGGTCACCCTGCACTACGACACCCTGGTGTACGCCCTGGGCAGCGCGACCGACACCAGCCTGGTCCCGGGGGCCGACGTGCACGCGTACACGCTCAACGGCCCGCAGATCGCGGCGCGGTTCGCCGCCCGGCTGGACGAGGTCGCAGCGGCCGGCGGCACCGTCGCGGTCTGCGGCGGCGGCCTGACCGGCATCGAGGCGGCCACCGAGATCGCCGAGGCGCATCCCGGGCTGCGCGTCACGCTGATCAGCCGCGACACCCCCGGCACGATGATGGGCGACAAGGCGCGCGCCCATCTCCACAAGGTGTTCGACCGGCTGGGCATCTCCGTCAGGACGGGCACCGCGATCACCAAGGTCCTGCCCGACGCCGTGCACCTCGCGGACGGTGAGCTCGTCCCCTCGGACGCGACCCTATGGACCACGGGCGTCAAGGTGCCCCCGCTGGCCGCCGAGGCCGGGATCGCCGTGGACGACCGAGGCATGGTCCTGGTCGACGCGACGCTGCGTTCGGTGTCCCACCCCGACATCCGCCCCATCGGCGACGCCGCCGCCGTCCGGATGCCCTGGGGACGGATCCACGGCACCTGCCAGAGCGGGATTCCCACCGCCCAGTACACCGCCGACGCCATCACCCGGGAACTGCGCGGCCGGCGCGTCAAGCCGTTCCGCTTCGGCTACATCCACCAGCCGGTCAGCCTCGGCCGCCGCGACGCCGTCATCCAGTTCACCCGCGCCGACGACACCCCGCGCCGCGCCTACCTCAAGGGCCGCCTCGCCGCCCTCTACAAGGAGACGGTCAGCAGCAGCCCCGTCCCGGTGTACCGGCTCAGCAGGCGCATGAACGTCCGCGCCCAGGTGTCCAAGGGCGGCCGAGCCACGCGAGTGCCGGCGGCCTGACGACGTGGCCCACCCGCGCGACGTCCCGGCCCACCACCGCCCGGGCTCCACCGAACGGAGCCCGGGCCCACGCCGGGCCTTCGGCTCAATGCCAGGATGAACCGATGAGCGACGAGACGTCCGGCCCCGATCCCTATCTCGAGCACCGTCGGCTGCTGTTCGCCACGGCCTACCGCATGCTGGGAACGGTCACCGACGCCGAGGACGTCCTTCAGGACACCTGGCTGAAGTGGGACGCGGTGGACGCCTCCACGATTCAGAACGCCAAGGCCTATCTGGTGCGGATGGTCACCAATCTGTCGTTGAACCGGCTCACCTCCGCCCGCGCCACCCGCGAGACCTATGTCGGCCCCTGGCTCCCCGAGCCGTTGCTCACCTCCCCCGACACCGCCCTGGACGTCGAAATGGCCGACACCGTCTCCACCGCCATGCTGGTGGTGCTGGAAACCCTCAGCCCCGTCGAACGCGCGGTGTTCGTGCTCCGCGAGGTCTTCGGCTACTCCCACGCGGAGATCGCCGACACCCTCGACCGCCCCGAGGCGACCGTCCGCCAGATCTCCCACCGCGCCCGCAAGCACGTCGAGGCCCGCCGCCCCCGCTTCGACACCGACCCCGATCGTCGCGCCGAGGTCACCGAACGGTTCATGGCGGCCTGTTCGGGCGGCGACCTGAACGCGGTCATGGAACTGCTCGCCCCGGACGTGACCGCCTGGTCCGACGGCGGCGGCAAGGTCACCGCCGCCCGCCGCCCGCTGCACGGCGCGGACCACGTCGCCCGCTGGTTCATCGGCGTCCTGGCCAAGCCGGAATCGACCGGCCTCACCCTTCGCACCGCCACCATCAACGGCGAACTGGGCATCGTGGCCCTCCTCGGAGACGTCCCCATCGGAGCCGCGACCTACGACATCGCCGACGGACGCATCCGCAACCTGCGCCTACAGGGAAACCCGGACAAGCTCAAGGGTCTTTCCCCGCTCTGACAACCCGGGACGGAGCCGAGCGCGTCAGGAGCGGCATGAACACCTCCGAAAACGGGCGTGGCCGTGTCGAGCGACGATGAGTACACGGCCTACGTCATGTCGCGGCTCCTCTGGCTGCGGCGCGTCGCCTACCTGCTCTGCCAGGACTGGAGCCGCGCCGACGACCTCGTCCAGACGGCCATCACCCGCCTTTACGTCAATTGGCGGCGGGCCTCTCGCGCCGACAACCTCGACGCGTACGCGCGTACGGTCCTGGTCCGCGTCTTCCTGTCCGAGCAGCGAACGGGCTGGTGGAAACGGGTCTCCGTCACCTCGACCACACCCGAGACGTTCATCGACGTGGTGGACCTCGACGTGGCGCTCGACCTGGAACAGGCCCTCGCGGCCCTCGCGCCGCGCCAGCGCGCCACGGTAGTGCTGCGCTACTACTGCGACCTGTCCGTCGAGGACACCGCGACCGCTCTCGGATGCAGCCCCGGAACGGTCAAGAGCCAAACCTCCCGTGCGCTGACGGCGCTGCGCCGCACGCTGGAATTCGAAGGAAACCCGCTGTGACCGAGACCGACCTGCGGACCCGCCTCCACGAACTCGCCGACTCCGACACCACCGCCCCCCGCGTCGACCTCGCCCTCGCCCGCCGTCGAGGACGCCGCCTCCGCCGCCGCCGCGCCCTCATGGTCACCGCGCCGGCGACGGCGATCGCCGTGGCCGCGTCCGTCCTGCTCTCCGGCGGCGACGGCGGCTCGACACCGCCGCCCGAGGCGCTGCGCCCGGCGGCCTCTCCCCTGCCGAATCCGCTGACCAGGCAGGTGACCTTCGGCTGGCTCCCCAAGTACTACAAGTTGACCGGACGAGATCTGGAGAACGGCTGGACACACTTCCGGGCCTACGGAAAGGCGGGCGACGACGGGGTCGCCCAGTTGTTCGTCACCCTTTTCCCCGAGGGCCCGGCACCCTCCCTGGGCAAGATGCGCGGCGGAGTGCAGGCCGTGCCGATCCCCGTGGAGCCGGTGGGCGGCCGGGAGGCGCACTGGATGCAGCCGCCCCCGCCCGGCGCGGGCAGCGCGCCCGGCGAGGGACGGCTCCGGGTGAGGTTCAGGCCCCGGCAATGGGGCGAGATCGAGATCAACGACACGGGGATGTCGTCCGAGGAGATCACGCGAACACTGCGGAAGGCGGCGGCGGGCGTGCGGCTGAGTGAGGAGCCGGCCCGCTTCCCCGTTGAGATCTCCGGCTTCCCGTCCGGTCTGACCGTGGAGACCGCCCGACCAGGAGCCGCCGCCCGCCCCGGCTCCGAAGGCATCGCCCGCCTCGTGATGGAGGAGACGGCCCTGAACTTCGCGCAGGGGCTCTACATCACCGTGACGCGAGCCGGGGCCATGGACGGCAAGCATTCTCGCAAGCCCAACACCACCATCGACGGGCACCGCGCCTATCACTTGGCCGGCACCGCGACGACGAGGCCCGGACACGAGGCCGCGGAGGCCGCCAAGCTCCGCGATCGAGGCGGACCGCTCAGGCCCGAGGACGTCCTCGTCGGCACCGAATACCTGTGCGTCTACCGCGTCAACGGCATGGACGTGTGCATGTCGACGAGTCCGCCGATGACCGAGGTCTACGACGAGCGCGGCGGCCGAGTGGTCCCGCAGCCCAACTGGGCCTCGGAGATCCTCAAGCCGTCCGGCGGTCTGGTGGGCCTCTACCGCCGCACCAAGGTGCTCGGCACCGACTCGACGAAGTGGTCGACGACACCGTTCCTCCGCTGAGTGCCCGTTCGAGCGCGACGGGGCGATGGGCCCGCCGGGATGACCGGCGGGCCCGGACGCCTACGACGTCCGGGCGGGCACGGCCGGGGCGGGGGCCGGAGCCGTACGCCGGACGAAGGCGAGCACGATCAGGCCCGCGACCACGCCGGCGACACCCGCGACGAGCATCGTGACGTTGAGGCCGTCGGCGAACGCACCCCGGACCAGCGGGGCCGCACCGGGGTCCTGGGCGATCACCGCCTGGGCCCGCCCGCCGGTCAGGGCGTGTGCCACGGCGTCCGGGTCCGGGGTCTCGCCGTCCAGCGAACGCGTCATCCCGTCGCGGAACACACCGCCGAGCACCGCCACCCCGAGCGCGAACCCGAGTTGACGGAAGCTGTTCGCCGCCCCGGCGGCCATCCCGCTGCGCTCCACCGGAACGGCCGCCATCGCCGCCGACGACACCACGGGAGTGGCCAGACCGACCCCGACACCGACGACCGCCAGGCCCACGAGGATCGCGGCCCACCCGGAGTCCTCGGTCAGCACGGCCTGACCGGCCATGCCCGCGCCGATGAGGAGCAGGCCGATCCCGATCACGGGCCGCGGCGACGCCTCGTGCACGAGCCGCCCGCCGGCGCCCGCCACCACGAACGCCACCGCGCTCAGCGGCAGGAACACCAGGCCCGCCTGGATCGCGCTCAGCTCCAGCACCGACTGCAGCCACAGCGACAGGAACGGGCTGTAGGCGAACGCCGCGAACGTCATCAGCGCCGAAGCGACCATCAACGCGGCGAACGACGAACTGCGGAACAACCGCAGATCGAGCATCGGATCGGGACGCCGGATCTCCACCACCACGAACAACACCAGCGCCACGGCGCCCGCCGCCAACGGCCAGACCACCGACGCCGCCGTCCAGCCCAGCTCACCTGCCCGAATAAGCCCGTACGTGAGCCCCGCGGCCCCCGCCGTGAAGGTCACCGTCCCCGGCACGTCCACCCGACGGGCGTGGGGGTCGGAGGACTCGGGCACCGCCCTCAGCGCGAGCACGATGGCGAGCACGCTCACCGGCAGGTTCACCAGGAACACCGCCCGCCAGCCGAAAGGCGACACCAGCAGCCCGCCGATGATGGGCCCGGCCGCCGCGGCGGCCCCGTTCACCGCGCCCCAGATCCCGAAGGCCACCCCGCGGTCCCGCCCCCGGTACACGCTGTTGATCAGGGCCATGGTGGTGGCGAACATCGCCGCCGCCCCGAGACCCTGCACTCCGCGCGCCGCGATCAGCGTCCCGGCGTTGGGGGCCAGCCCGCAGGCCAGGGACGCGACGGCGAACACCACCAGGCCCAGCACGTACACCCGCCGCCGCCCGATCAGGTCGGCCAGCGACCCGCTGCCGAGCAGCAGGGCCGCGAGGACCAGCGCGTACACGTCCATCACCCATTGCAGGGAGGAGAAGGACGTCTCCAGCCCGGTCGCCATGTCCGGCAACGCGACCGTCACGATCGTGACGTCGACCAACAGCATGAACGCGCCGATGCAGACGGCCGCCAACGGCCCCCACTTGCGCATGTCGCCCCCTTCGCTCCGCGTTCCCAGTAGGTCTTCCACCCTGGGGGGCGACCTGACGCGAGCGGGAGCCGGCGACGACCATCTCGCCGGAATTCGACCTCTGTTACCGTTCCCTGATGGAAACCGCCACCGTGGACGACCTCGACCGGCGTATCCTCCATGCCCTCGGTCTGGACGGCCGGGCCTCGTTCAGCCGGATCGCCACGCTCCTCGACGTCTCCGACCAGACCGTCGCCCGCCGCTACCGCCGACTCCGGACCCGGGGCGTGGCGCGCGTCGTGGGCCTGTGCGATCTGCGGCGCACGGGCGGCTGCCAATGGTGGGTCCGACTCCAGTGCACGCCCGGCGCGGCCCCCGCCATCGCCGCCGCGCTGGCCCGCCGTCCGGACACCACCTGGGTGCAGTTGCTGTCGGGCGGCACCGAGATCCTGTGCGGCGTCCAGACGGTCACCTCGGAGATCCGGGAGCCGCTGCTGCTGGACCGGCTGCCCCGCAGCAGCAGGATCACCTCGGTGGCGGCGTACTCGCTGCTGCACACGTTCGCGGGCGGCATGATGAACGACGGGCTCGAGCTCCTCGGAGCCCTCACCGAGGAGCAGGTACGGCGTTTCGCCCCGACCCCGCGCCCTCCGGTGGACGACGTCCCCACCGAGCTGGACGATCTGGACCGTTCCCTGTTCGCCGTCCTGGCCAAGGACGCCCGCCTCACCCACGCCGAGCTGGCCGTGCTGGTCGGCTGGTCGGAATCCACCGTCCGCCGCCGGATGGAACGGCTCGAGGAGACCGGCGTCCTGTACTACGACCTGGAGATCGACACGGCGATGCTCGGCCTGCACGCCTGCGCCTGGCTGTGGCTGGCCGTCCACCCGTCCGCCCTGGCCGCCGTCGGCACGGCGATCGCCCGGCACCCCGAGACCGCCTTCGCCGCCGCCACCACCGGCCCGACCAACCTGGCCGCCTCGATCGTCTGCCGCGACATCGCGTCCCTCTACCGCCACCTGAGCGAACGCGTCGGCACCCTGGAGGGCGTCCAGCACGTCGAGACCGTCCCGATCGTCCGCACGGTCAAACAGGGCGGGGCCGTGCTCCCCAACCTGGGCACCCGCCCTTCGGTCGCGAGTTGACGCGGCGATCCGTTCAGGAGGTCGGGGGGACGTTGCCCCAGTACTCGTGCAGGGCGGCGATCCGGTCGCCGCGCACCTCCACGATGACGGTCTCCCAGTTGAGGTACCCCTCGGTCGACGGGGACGAGCCCCGGGTGTCGTACTCGTACAGGACCCTGGCCCCGCCGAGCGGGGCGACGGAACGGCGGGTGCCCGTCACACGATTGCCGTTCTCGGCGTGAAAACGCGCCCATTCCTCAATGGCCCGCCGGCCCCGTTCGCCCTCATGGCGTCCCCGCCACGCGCCTTCCGGGAACCAGAACGAGAAGTGCTCGGTGAGCATGGCGAGGAACGGATCCCATGCGCCGGTGCGCCATCCATGGTCGAAGCGATCCATGGCGCGATCGGCCACTTTCCGCACGTGTCGGGGCGTATTTCCGGATACGGCGTCCGCGCCGGCCCGGGCCTGCATCGCGAAGAGGGCGGCGCTTCCGAGGCCGCCCGCCAGCAGTGTCCGCCGGGCTCGCACCGGCCGAGAGTCGGTCATGGCGGCCAGTAGACCGCGCTCTCGCTAAAAGCGAGATAAACACCGCCTCCCTCCACCGGCGATCCCCCACGCCCGTTCCCGTGCGTTCTCCAGGGCGGCTCAGTGCAAAAGTTGGATGAGGGGGAGGTCGCCATACGGGAGAACAAGTCGGGGGGCGGCGCGGCCGGCTTGACCATGGTGCTGAAGTATTTCGACCACGAGGCGCGGGGTTTCCGTGCCCGAGGTCATCGAACGAACAACGGGGGACCAGATGGACGGCGTGCGGCGTGCGGTGCCCGGCGGACGGTGCTGACGGATCTCATGCACGATCTCAAGGAGCCGACGGTCCCGGTGCAGGCGTGCCGTCGCCGTCGGCGTGCGAAGCGCAGTGGCCACCGGTGGATGAAGGCGGCCGGGGCCGCCCTGGTGGCGGCCGTGGGCGCGGGCGCCGCCGTGTGGGTGGCCGTCCCGAGTGACGACGCGGCGGGCACGTCATCGGGCGTGGGGGCGGGTGCCGCGTCGGGGATGCCCGCCGTACGTGACAGGCCGCGAGCGTCGCAGCAGCCGCAGTGGCGGGGGCCGGTGGTGAACGGCCGGCGGCAGCCTCCCCGGGTGCAGGTCCCGCAGTCGGCGGGCGGCCGGTACGCGGTGGTACCCGGTACGGCCTATGCGCCCAGAGGCCACCGGGGAGCCGTGGTCCGCTACATGGTGGACGTCGAACGCGGACTGCCGTTCCGTGGCACGGAGTTCGCCGCCGAGGTGCACCGGATCCTGAACGACCGGCGCGGCTGGGGCCGGGGCCGCGCGATGCGGTTCGTGCGCGTGAGCCGGGGGCCGGCGCAATTGCGGGTGTCGCTGTCGAGCCCGACGATGGTCGATCGCATGTGCGCCCCCCTGGTGACCCACGGGGAGCTGTCCTGCGGACGCAGCGGCCGTGCGGTGCTGAACGCGCGCCGCTGGGGCATCGGCGCCGCCAGCTATGGCCGAGACCTCGCGACCTACCGCGAGTACCTCGTCAACCACGAGGTGGGACATCTGCTGGGGCATCAACACCAGCAGTGCCCCGGCCCTGGGCGGCCCGCGCCGGTGATGGTGCAGCAGACCAAGTCCCTCTACGGATGCCGCGCGAACGCCTGGCCCTACCCCAAGGGCTGAGCCCTCCGGGTAGGGACCCACGGGCGTACGGGGCCGGCTCCACCTGGGTGGCGAAGGCGTGAGTGGCGAAGGCGTGGGTGGCGAAGGCGACGGCCACCCCCGCCCGTCACCCAGAGGTCGCGCTCACAACCACTCGAGGCGCAGCAGGTACACCTCGCGCCGTTCGTCCAGGACGAGATACGTCGCCAAGCCCCGTTCACCGAACGTATGGGTGAGCATGTTCCCCCTGGGATTGGCCGGGTTGAACGGCTGACCACTCCATGGCGCCGTCTCCAGCAACGCGAACAACTCCGCGATCGGTCACAGGGCTTCCTCCGGAACGGCCTTGATCTGTTCCTCGGCGACCGGATCCAGGTCGAGTCGGAACACTTACCGCCCCTGGCGCTCTGCGAGGATCTCACGCCAAGGCCGCCCCGGCGGGGTGGATGGGCCTTCGGCGAGCACTCGGCGGGCGGCGGCGTGCATCCGTCGGCGGCCCTCGGGGTCACGGACCGAGTCGCAGGCCGAGATCCACCAACGATGCACGAAGTCGTTCAGCACACCGAGATCCAAGCTCACCCGAACCTCGTCGAGCACTGCCGTGAGGCCGGCGTCAAAGGCTTCGCGGTCCTCGGGGAGCGACAGGGCGGCCCGGATCGCACGGAGGTTCTTCTCAGGTTCGGGTGCGTGACCAGGGGCGAAGTCCTGCGGTTGCGCGGTCATCACGGGCCTCCTCTCAACACCGTCGCAGCTTATCCAGTCGGCGAGCCCTTGGGCATGAGAAGGCCCCGCACGCTTCCGTGGGGCGGGCGGGGCCTTCCCGGGTCAACTCCAGGCGAGCATGCGCAGCGGGTTCTCGAGCATGGCCCCGACGTCGCGCAGGACGGCGGAGCCGAGTTCGCCGTCCACGACGCGGTGGTCGAAGGCCAGCGAGAGGGTGGTGACCTTGCGGACGGCGAGCTCGCCCTCGTGGACCCAGGGCATGTCCCTGATCTGGCCGACGGCGAGGATGGCGGCCTCGCCGGGGGTGAGGATCGGGGTGCCCGCGTCCACGCCGAACACGCCCACGTTCGTGATGGTGATCGTTCCGCCGGTGAGGTCGGCGGGCTGCGAACGGCCCGACCGCGCCGTCTCGGCGAGGCCCGCCAGGGCGGCGGCCAGGTCGGGCAGGGACAGGCGGTCGGCGTCCTTGACGGTGGGGACGAGGAGGCCGCGCGGGGTGGCGGCGGCGATCCCCAGGTTGACGTAGTGCTTGACGACGATCTCGTCGCCCGCGCCGTTCCCGTCCACCCAGGACGAGTTGATCATCGGGTGGCGCTTCACGGCGGTCAGCAGCGCGCGGGCCACCAGGAGCAGCGGCGACACCTTGACCTCGGCGAACTCGGGCAGCTCCCGGAGCCGGGCCACCGTCTCCATCATCTCGGTGACGTCCACCTGGAGGAACTCCGTCACCTGCGGCGCGGTGAACGCCGAGCGCACCATGGCGGACGCGGTGCTCTTGCGCACGCCCTTGACGGGGATCCGCTCCTCGCGCTCCGAGGCCACCACGGGAGGGGCTTCGGGGACCGCAGCGGGCGCCGCCGCCTGGTGGACGTCGTCGCGGGTGATGGAGCCGTTCGGGCCCGTGCCCACGAGCGTGGACAGGTCGACGCCCAGATCCCGCGCCAGCTTGCGCACCGGGGGCTTGGCCTGCACACGCGCCGCCCCGTCCACAGGCTGTGGACGGGGAACGGGCGCGGGCTGCTTACGGGCGCGACGGCGGGTGGCCCCGGGCTTGACCCCGTACCCGACCAGCACCGGCTGCCGCTTGAGCGGCTTGTCGGGCCCGGTGTCCGGAGCGAGGTGGGTGCCGGGGTCGGCCGCCGCCGAGGGAACGAGATCCTCCTTGAGGGCGGCGGCCTGGGCCGGCGGCTCGGAGACGGGGGTGGCGACCCCCGGCCCCGAACCGGACACGTCCACGGAGATGATCGGAACGCCCACGTCGACCGTGCTGCCCTGCTCGACCAGCAGAGCGGTCACCACGCCCTCGAAGGGGCAGGGAAGCTCCACGATGGCCTTGGCGGTCTCGATGTCCACGATGGTCTGGTTGACCTCGACGGTGTCGCCGGGTTGGACGTGCCACCGTACGATCTCGGCCTCGGTGAGACCCTCGCCCACGTCGGGCAGCCTGAACTGCTTCACCTCTCCCATGACGTCACCACCCCATCGCCCGGTCGACCCCGTCCAGCACCCGATCCAGGTCCGGCAGGTAGTGGTCCTCCAGACGGGAGGGCGGGTACGGGGTGGAGAAGCCGCCGACGCGCAGCACCGGGGCCTCCAGGTGGTAGAAGCACCGCTCGGTGATGCGGGCCGCCAACTCCGCGCCGTACCCGTTGAAGACCGGGGCCTCGTGGACGACCACGCAACGCCCCGTCCGCTCCACGGAGGAGACCACCGTGTCGATGTCGAGCGGGTTCAGCGAACGCAGGTCGATGACCTCCAGAGTGCGCCCCTCCTCCAAGGCGGCGGACGCGGCCTCCAGGCAGGTCTTCACCATGGGCCCGTACGCGAGCACCGTCACGTCCTCCCCCGGGTTGACCACGCGCGCACGGTCGAACGGCGTCCAGCCGTCGCGACCCGGGGCGGTGTCGACCGGGGCCTTGTCCCAGTAGCGCCGCTTGGGCTCGAAGAAGATCACGGGATCGTCGCAGGTCACCGCCTGCTGGATCATCGTGTACGCGTCCGACGGGTTGGAGCAGGCCACCACCCGCAGCCCCGCCGTGTGCGTGAAGTACGCCTCCGGGGACTCACTGTGGTGCTCCACCGCGCCGATCCCGCCGCCGCACGGGATGCGGATCACCACGGGCAGCCGCACCGCCCCCAGCGACCGCAGCCGCATCTTGGCCAACTGGGTGATGATCTGGTCGGCGGCGGGGAACACGAACCCGTCGAACTGGATCTCCACGACCGGCCGGTAACCCCGCAGCGCCAGCCCGATCGCCGTCCCCACGATGCCGGACTCGGCCAGCGGGGTGTCGATCACCCGCTCCTCGCCGAAGTCCTTCTGCAGCCCGTCGGTGACCCGGAAGACGCCGCCGAGCCGGCCCACGTCCTCCCCCATGACGAGCACCTTCGGGTCGTCGTCCAGGGCCCGCCGCAGCCCCTCGTTCATCGCCTTGGCCAGCGTGAGCGTCTCAGTCATCGAACGACTCCAGGTACTCGGCGAACCGACGCTGCTCCTCACTGATGAGCGAGTGCCCTTCGGCGTACACGTTCTCGAAGATGGCCAGGGGCTCGGGGTCCGGCATCTCCAGGCAGCGGCGGCGCAGGTCGGTGGCGTACCGCTTGGCCTCGGCGTCGACCTCGTCGAAGAACGCGGCGTCGGCCAGCTCGTTCTTCACCATGTACGCCTTGACGCGCTCGATCGGGTCCTTGAGCTTCCACGACTCCAGCTCGGCCGCCAGCCGGTAGCGGGTCGGGTCGTCGGTGGTGGTGTGCGCCCCCATCCGGTAGGTGTACGCCTCGATCAGGGTGGGGCCCTGGCCGGTGCGGGCGGCCTCCAGGGCCCTGCGGGTGACGGCCAGGCACGCGAACACGTCGTTGCCGTCCACCCGAAGCCCGGGGAAGCCGAAGCCCTGCGCCCTCTTGTAGAGGGGGATGCGGGACTGCTTCTCCAGCGGCTCGGAGATGGCCCACTGGTTGTTCTGGCAGAAGAACACGATCGGCGCGTTGAACACCGACGCGAACACGAACGCCTCGTTCACGTCGCCCTGGGAGGTGGCCCCGTCGCCGAAGTAGGCGATGGTGCCGGCGGCGTTCTCGGTGCCGAGGACCCCGTCCCGCTGGACGCCCA
Organism: Thermomonospora umbrina; assembly: GCF_003386555.1. Classification (GTDB taxonomy): domain Bacteria; phylum Actinomycetota; class Actinomycetes; order Streptosporangiales; family Streptosporangiaceae; genus Thermomonospora; species Thermomonospora umbrina. Next base: position 2,627,479 of record NZ_QTTT01000001.1, read on the forward strand.
TGGCGTATCCGGCGGCGTGCAGGGTCTGGCTGCCGATGACGATCGTGTAGAGGTGGAAGTTGTGCTCGGCCGGGTCCCACCCGCAGTTGCTCAGCCCCCGGAACAGGGCCAGCAACCGCAGCGGGTCCAGGCCCCTGCACCAGGCGACCCCGTGCTCACGGTAGGTCGGGAACACCATGTCGCGTTCGGCGAGGGCCCGACCGGAGCCGACCTGGGCCGCCTCCTGCCCCAGCAGGGACGCCCACAGCCCCAGCTCGCCCTGGCGGGTCAGCGCGACCGCCTCCAGGTCGACCTTCCGGACCATCACGAGGTCGCGGTAGAGCCCGCGGATCTCCTCGGGCGACAGGTCCAAGGGGTAGTCGGGGTGCTCCACCCGAATGCCCTCGGGCGTGAGCAACTGGATCAGCTCGGGGGGCGGCGCCTCGGTGAGGCCCGGGGCCTCGCGCGCGGAGTCGATGGTCACGTCTCACTCCTCGTCCAGGGCCGGGACACGGGGTCACCGCGACCGGCCGACGGTCGGAGCCCGCGCCCGGGGTATGGGACGGAGCTCCAGTCGCCATGGTGTCAGAACTCACACCGAGGAGCGCAAGCCCCGATTCGCCTGGATCAGTACCCGTTTGAGGGGCATAACGATCCCTCCGATATGACGCCGAACACGACGCCGAGCCCTTCAGGCCAGGGAGGCCCGATGACCACGGACGACCCCCGGTTCGATCTTCCCGGGATGCTCATCGACGGCGAGTGGTCCCCGACCGGCGAGCACGGCCTGGCCGCCGTGCGCGCCCCCTACGACGGCACGCCGGTGGCCATGGTCCCGGCGGGCGGCCCCCGCGATGTGGACCGTGCCGTGCGTTCCGCCGTGGGGGCGCTGCGCCGCGACGACTTCCCCCGCTCGGAGCGGGTCCGCGTACTGGAGCAGACCGCCGCCGCCCTGAACGACCGCCGCGACCACTTCGCCAAGGCCATCGCGCTGGAATCCGCCAAGCCCCTCAAGACCGCCAGGGTGGAGGCGGCCCGCGCTGTGGAGACGTTCGCGTTCGCCGCCGCCGAGGCCCGGACGTTCACCGGTGAGGTCGTCCCCATGGAGGCGACGGCGGCGGGGGCGAACAAGACGGGGTTCACCCTGCGCGTGCCCGTGGGCGTGGTGGCGGCGATCTCCCCGTTCAACTTCCCGCTGAACCTGGTGGCGCACAAGGTGGCCCCGGCGATCGCGGCGGGCTGCCCCATCGTCCTCAAGCCCGCGTCCCAGACCCCGGTCTCCGCGCTGTTGCTGGCCGAGCTGCTGGACGGGCTGGGGCTCCCCTCCGGTTGGCTGAACGTCGTCACCGGCGGCGGGAGTGTCGTGGGGAACGCCTTGGCCACGCACGACGACGTCGCCTACATCACCTTCACCGGCTCCGCCGAGGTGGGCTGGGCCATGGCCGCCAAGGCGTCCCGCAAGAAGGTACGGCTGGAGCTGGGGTCCAACTCCCCCCTCATCGTGGACTTCCCCTCCGACTGGCGGACGGCGGCGGCCAAGGCGTCGGTGGCCGGGTTCGCGCACGCGGGCCAGTCCTGCATCTCCACACAGCGGATCTACGTCCACCACGACCTCGCCGACGGCTTCCTGGACGAGCTGCTGCCGCGCGTCGAGGGGCTGGTGCTGGGCGACCCGATGGACGAGCACACCGACGTCTCCTGCCTCATCACCCGGGACGACACCGCCCGCATGAGGGAGTGGGTCGACGAGGCGGTCGCCGGCGGCGCCAAGCTCCTCACCGGCGGGGAGGCCGTCGACCACGGCGTCTTCCGCCCCACCGTCATCGAACGTCCCCCGTTCGGAGCCCGGGTGCAGAGCGAGGAGGTGTTCGGGCCGATCGTCACCGTCACGCGGTCCGAGGACTTCGGCGAGGCCCTCCAGCTCGCCGACGCGTCCCGGTACGGCCTCCAGGCGGGCGTCTTCACCGCCGACCTCGGCAAGGCCCTGCGGGCGGCCAGGTCGCTGCACTACGGGGGCGTCCTGGTCAACGACGTCCCCACCAGCCGGGCCGACCAGCAGCCCTACGGCGGCGTCCGCGACTCCGGCAACACCCGGGAGGGCCCGGCGTACGCGATCGAGGAGATGACGGAACGACGGCTCGTCACTTTGCAGCCCTGACCTGAATACTGACGGGGCGCACGCACGTCGGCACGTTCAGTGATACCCGCATGTCAGGGTTTTCACGGATGTTGGTTTCGCCCGGCCGGTGACAGTCTGTAGCTACATCGCACCGCAGGGTGCACGCAGGGAGAGGAGGTGCGACATGGAGGAGACCACCATCTACGAGCCGCCGACGCTCACCGAGGTCGGCGACTTCACGGAGGTCACGCTGGGCCGCCCCAACTGGGGCTTCGACGGCCAGTTGACCTGCCGGGTCATCGACTGCGGCTGACCGGTCACCGCCCTCGAGGCGGTTCCCGGGCGGGCGAACGACCGTGACCGGCCGCGCCGCCGCCGTTCCCTCCGGGCGTCGGCGCGGCCGGTTCCATCGATCCCATCCCGAGGAGAGAGTCTTGGACCGCTCGCTCGACTTCGTCATCGTGCCCGACAACGTGGCGGGAGAGGCCCTCACCCGGTCCCTGCGCGCCCGGCCGGACGTGCGGACGCTGCGCTACGCCTCCGGCCGCCCGTGGATCATCGGCCGCTGGAAGAGCGGTCAGGTCATCCGGGGCGAGGCCGGGGAACGCCGCATCGCGGTCCTGGGCCACGCGGCGACCGACTCCGAGCGGCTCACCCGCCTCGCGGGCGAGTGCCGCACCATCCGCGACCTCGACCGGGTCTCCGGCACCCTGCCGGGCGGCTACCACCTGGTCGCCACCATCGGCGACACGGTACGGGTCCAGGGCTCGCTGTCCTCGGCCCGGCAGGTCTTCTACGGGGCCGTCCAGGGCATCACCGTCGCCGCCGACCGGCCGGACACGCTGGCCCTGCTCGCCGGCAAGGGCATCCGGGAGGACCTGGTCGCCGGGCGGCTGCTGGCCCCGCTCCCGCCGTGGCCGATCATCGAGCAGTCCCTGTGGCACGGCATCGAGGCCCTGCCGGCCGGGTGCTACCTGGAGCTGTCCGCCTCCGGCGCGGGCCGGCCGGTGTGCTGGTGGCAGCCCCCCGAGCCGCACGTCCCGCTGGAGAAGGGCGCCGAACGGGTGCGCGCCGCGCTGTCGGACGCCGTCCGGTCCCGCACCCACGGCAAGGCCACCATCAGCGCCGACCTGTCCGGCGGCATGGACTCCACCAGCGTGTGCTTCCTCGCCTCCGGCTCCGTCGGACGCCTCATCACCGTCCACCGCACCCCCCACGACAAGGGCGACGAGGACTCCGCGTGGGCCGCCCGCGCCGCCTCCGCGATCCCCGGCTCCGACCATCTGGTGATCGGCACCGACGAGATCCCCGGCTGGTTCGCGGGGCTGCTGGAGCCCGATCCCGACGTCGAGGCCCCGGTGCTGGGCGTCCATCTGCGGGGGGCGCTGGCCCATCTGGCGCGTCGGCTGTCGGCCTCCGGCTCCGAGCTGCATCTGACCGGCGACGGCGGGGACGAGCTGTTCCTGCCCAACCCCCTCTACCTGCACGAGCTGGTCCGGCGGCGGCCGTTCACCGCGCTGCGGGTGCTGCGCGCCGACCGGGCCCTGACCCGGTGGCGGTTGCGGCCCACCCTTCGCGCGCTGCGGGACGACCAGCCGTTCCACACCTGGCTGAGCGACGTGGCCGAGACGGTGGACGCCCCCCTGCGGGGCGTGCGGGGCGTGCCGTTCCAGGGTTGGGGCATCAGCTACCGGCTGCCCGCCTGGGCCACGCCCGAGGCGGCCGAGTCCGTCCGGGGGCTGCTGCGAGGGCTGGCGACCTCGGGCACCGAGCCGCTGTCGCCGATCCGGGGCCAGCATTCGGTGCTCCAGGACATCCGGGTCTGCGGCGACGTGATGCGCCGGGCGGGCCGGCTGACGGCGCGGCACGGCCTCCCTTACGACTCGCCGTTCGTGGACGACCAGGTCGTCGAGGCCGCCCTGTCCGTCGACTTCACCCGTACCGCGATGCCCGACCGCTACAAGCCCGCGCTGGTCGAGGCCATGCGCGGCATCGTTCCCGACTCCAGCCTCAGCCGCTCCACCAAGTCGGAGTACAGCGCCGACGCGTACTCGGGTCTGCGCCGGCACCGCGAGGAGCTGCTGGAGCTGTGCGACGACATGCGCCTGGCCCACCTCGGGCTGGTCGACGCGGAGGCGCTGCGCGCCACCCTGCTCAGCCTGCCGCCGTCCTCACTGCACCTGCTCCCGCTGCTCAGCACCCTCGCCTGCGAGGTGTGGCTGCGCTCCCTGACCGTCGCCCACCGCGAACAGGCACCCGCTTGATGCCACGGAGATCGCCATGACCTTGTCCTCAGATGTGACCGTGACCGATACCGGCACCGGGATGGTGCTGCTGAACGAGCGCACCGGTCGTTACTGGACGCTCAACGGCACCGGGCGCACCGTCGTCCGCGCGCTGATGTCGGGGCGTCCCGTGCAGGACGCCGTCGACGAGTTGACCACCCTGCATCCGGCGTACGCCGAGCGGGTCGCCGAGGACGTCGAGGCCCTGCTCACGTCCCTGGTCGAGGCGAAGGTGGTCCTGTCATGACGATGCCGGTGACGTTGGAGCCCTCGGCGTCGGTGCCGTTCCGTCGCCGGATGCTGGCGCGGGTCGCGGTGTGCGCGGCGCTGCCGCTGGCGCGGATGTCGCCCGGCAGGCTCCGGCGCGTTCTCACGGCGGTCCGTCGGGGGGCCCGCCCCGCGACCGAGGCCGAGGCGCTGGCCGCCCGGGAGGCGATCGTGACGGTCAGCGTGCGCTGCGCGGGCCAGGGCTGTCTGCCCCGCTCGGTCGCGTCGGCGCTGCTGTGCCGCCTGTACGGCCGGTGGCCCGACTGGTGCACGGGCATCCGCACCGAGCCGTTCCGCGCGCACGCCTGGATCGAGGTGGACGGGCGGCCGATCGGCGAGCTGGGCGACATCGCGTACTTCCACAAGGTGATGACCGTGCGGGCCGAGCCATGATCACGGCGTTCGCCCAGGCTGCGATGGCGACGGTGTTCGGCTACGCGTTCTACGGAAAGGTGCGGCGGTCTCAGGCGTTCCTGACGACGGTGCAAAGGCTCATGATGCGGTCGGGGCGGTCCACCGTGGTAACGGCGGCGGGGCTCGCCGTGGTCGAGGCGGTGGCGGCGGTCCTCGTCGCCGTCCCGCCGACCGCGCGGGCGGGGTTCGCGCTGGGGGCCGCGCTGCTGGTGTTCTTCATCGGCGTGGTGGTGCGGGCGGTGCGCGGGGGCGTCTTCGCCGAGTGCCGCTGTTTCGGCGACCACGGTTCGGTGCTGGGCTACCCGATCCTGATCCGGAACGCGCTGCTGCTCGCGATCGCCGTCACGGGGCTGCTCGCCCACGGCGGCTACGGCACGCCCGTCCCCACGGTGTGCGCGGCCGTGGTGGGTGCCGTGGGGGCGGCGGCGTTCGTCCGCTACTACGACGACCTCGTGAACGCCGTGCTGCTGCGCCTCTACCCCTCCGAAGCCGGCGGGACCTGACATGTCCGAGACGATGATCGAGGTCACCGGCCTGGGAAAGCGCTTCGGGGCGCTGACCGCGCTGCGCGACGTGGACCTCGCCGTTCCCCGGGGCACGGTGCTGGGCCTCCTCGGTCACAACGGCGCGGGGAAGACCACCCTGGTCAACGTGCTCGCCACGCTCACCCGACCGAGCGGCGGCACCGCCCGGGTCGCGGGCTTCGACGTGGTGGCCCAGGCCCACCAGGTCCGCCGCCGCATCGGGATCGCCGGCCAGTACGCCACCGTGGACGAGCAGATGACCGGCACGCAGAACCTGATCCTGCTCGCCCGGCTGCTCGGCGCCGACCGGCGCTCCGCCCTGGCCCGCACCCGGTCCCTGCTGGAGCGGTTCGATCTGACCGCCGTGGCGGACCGGACCGTGCGCACCTACTCGGGCGGCACCCGCCGACGCCTCGACCTGGCCGCGAGCATGGTCGGCCGTCCCGAGGTCGTGTTCCTCGACGAGCCGACCACGGGGCTCGACCCGGTGAGCCGGCTGACCATGTGGCGACTCGTGCGCGACATCGCCCGCACCGGCTCCACGGTCCTGCTCACCACCCAGCATCTGGAGGAGGCCGACACGCTGGCCGACTCGATCATGGTGCTGTCCCGGGGCCGCGTCGTCGCCTCGGGCAGCCCCGCCCAGCTCAAGGCCCGGGTCGGCCAACGCAAGATCACCGTGGGCCTCGCCCCGGGCGCCGACCCGCTCCCGGCGGTCGCCGCCCTCCGCAACGCCGGCCTCGACCCGTCCTGCGACCTCGCCCGCCGTGTCGTCACGGTCACCGGCGCCCGCACCCGCGACCTCACCAGGGTCGTCCGGGCCCTGGACGCCGCCGCCATCGAGCCCGACGAGCTCACCATGACCGAACCGGGCCTCGACGAGGTCTACCTCACCCTGGCCTGCACCCCCGAGGGAGTCCCCGGATGACCCCGCCCCAGCCCCACCGCGCCGCCCCAAGGGGGTTCCCGAGTGACCCCGCACGAACCCCACCGCACCCGCCGCCCGGGCACCACCGCGCGCAGCCCCGAGGGAGTCACCGGATGATGCCGCGCGAGCCCCACCGCACCCGCAGTTCGAACACGGCGGCGGTGCGCACACGAGACCACGGCCGACGTGTCGCCCGGCGGGCCGGGCACGGGGGGCGGGCATGACGGCGTTGACGGCGTACGACGGGGCGGGGGCGTTGGCCGGCGAGGAGCCGGTTCGGTGGCGGGGGTGCGGGGGCGGGGCGCAGGTTCGGCACCTGACCGGGCGGGCGGTGCGGATCCAGGTGCTCGACGCGCACCTGTTGTTGTTCTGTCTGCTCGATCCGCTGCTGATGCTGGTGGTGTTCAGCCAGGTCTTCGGCGGGCTCGCGCATGCGCCGGGGTTCCCCGAGGGGGTTCGCTACATCGACTTCCTGTTGCCGGGGCTGTTGGTGACGACGGCGATCCAGGTGGGGCTGCAGACGGCCACGGGGCTGATCGAGGACATGCGCAACGGGATCATCACCCGGTTCCGGTCGCTGCCGATCCGGATGGGGTCGGTGCTCATCGCGCACAGTCTCGCGGCACTGATCCGGGGGGTGCTGCGGCTGGTCCTGCTGCTGGTGCTGGCGTTCGCCGTCTTCGGGTACCGGCCCGCCGGCGGGGTCCCCGGGGCGGTGGCGGCCGCCGTGCTGTCGCTGGTGCTGGGGTGGAGTCTGGGCTGGATCTTCATCGCCCTCGCCTGCAGGCTGCGTCGCCCGGAGACCATGCAGGCGGCGTCGGGCCTGGTGATGTTCCCGTTGATGTTCGCCTCCAACGCGTTCACCCCGTTGGACGGCATGCCCGCCTGGCTGGGGGCCGCCGCCCGGCTCAACCCCATGAGCCACGGCATCGACGCCGCCCGGGCCCTCTCGTTGGGCCGTCCGGCGGGCTCGGGGGCCCTGCTGGCCGTCAGCGTCGCCCTCGCCGTCGCCGCCGTCGCCGCGCCCCTCGCCGTTCGCGGGCTCCGCGACACGTCACGCTGAGCGTGTCCGAAAGCGGCCAACGGACCCCTCGCGCGAACTTCCGACACAACCTTTTCCGGCCCCTCACGCGTCTTGTTCGTGACCTTTGTGTGAGGAGGCCTCGTGACCGAGGGCAGGCTCGAATACCTGGGCGGCGAGCGATGGGCGGACGACCGGCTCGTCAGCGCGGCGTTCGAGGCGTTCGTCGACACCCACCACCACCGGCTGCTGCGGTCGGCCTATCTGGTCACCGGTGATCTGCACCTGGCGGAGGACCTGCTTCAGGACGCCCTCATCAAGTTGGCCCTGAACTGGACGAAGCTGTACGCCGAGCCGGAGGCGTTCGTCCGCACGGTCATGTACCGCGACGCGGTGTCCTGGTGGCGCAAGCGGCGTCGGGAGCACCCCACGGCGTCGCCCCCCGACCGCGGCAGCGGCGATCCCGCCGAGCCCGCCGCCATGCGGCTGCTGTTCGCCAGGGCCCTCGATCGGCTGACCGTCAAGCAGCGCGCCGTCCTCGTGCTGCGCTACTTCGAGGACCTCCCGGAGGCCACCGTGGCCCAGGTGCTCGGCGTCTCGGTCGGGACGGTCAAGAGCCAGACCCACAGCGCGCTGCGGCGACTGCGCAAGGTCGCCCCCGAGCTGCACGAACTGGCCGGGCTCGGAAGGTCGACGTGATGACCGACGAGCACATTCGGGAGCTGTTCCGCGAGCTCGCCGAGCCCGTTCCGCCGCCCCGGGTCCACACCACCGCCGGTCTGTGGCAGCGCGCGAGGCGTCGCCGTCGCCGTCGCCGCGTCGGCGCCGCCGCCGCGGCCCTCGCCCTCGCGGTCACCACGGTCGGCGTGCTCGATCTGCTCCGGAGCATGGAGCCGCCGCCGACCGCGTCCGCCCAGTCGGCCCCGGGCTCTCGGCGGGGCACCATCGAAGTGGACGGCTACCGCGTGGACGTCGCCCCACGCCCGAACGACGAGGTCCGGCTGCCGCGCATCCCCACCCGGCTGCCCGACTCCAAGACCGTCGACCCGTCGACCGCCGTGCCGCTGTCCGCCGAACCGGTGACCGAGGCGCTCGCGCTCATCCAGCCCGACAACGACGTCGTGTACGTCCTCGGCGCCGACCACCGGCTGCGCCACCTCGACACCGTGAGCCTCCTGGATGTCACCGACTCCGCCGGCGGCGTCCAGCGGCCCCTGGACGCCTCCTCGCTCTCCCCCGACGGCCGTCGCGCGGCGTTCGCCCAGCCGAACGCCGTCGTCATCGTCGACCTGACCACGGGCGCGCACCAGAGGGTGCGCCACCACGGCCGGCTCGAGAACGTCCGCTGGCTCAGCGACAGCACCCGGCTGGTCGCCGAGGGGGCCGACAGGTCCGTCCTCATCGACGTCACGAAGCCCGCCGCGCCCACGCTGGGATACCTGGACGGCGGCTTCGACTGGGTCTCCGAGTCCTCCCAGAGCCCGATGGTCAACCCGACCCGGCTCGCCATCGACCCCCATTCCCGCGAGCCCGAACTCGTCGACCAGGGTCCCGGCCAGACGGCCTCCGCGCAGCCGCTCCCCCGGCTCGGCAAGGTGATCTCGGAGTGGTCGGGCGGCGGCTGGCTGCACGGCTCCCGGATCGCCCGCTCCGCCCACACCCCCGTCGACGGCGGGATCGGCGCCCGGAGCGGCCCCGGCGACATCTCCATCGTGCTCGGCTCCACCACCGGCCGGATCGTCCGTGCCCTCCTCTTCCCCTTCGAGGCCCCCGGCATCCAACCCCGCCTCAGGTCCTGTTGCCCGGTGGTCGGCTGGCTCGACGCCTCCACGGTCCTGCTGTTGAGCCGGACCCCCACCACCACCCGTCTCCTGGCCTGGGACATCGACTACGGCCGGCTGGGCTTCGTGACCGAGCTTCCCGCCAACGCGAACTTCGCGTTCGGCACCATCACCGGCCCCTGACACCCACCGGCGGCGCGCCGCAGTGTTCGGTGAGGGCGCGTCGCACGGCGGCGTTCGGGTGCGGCTCGGCGGTGGCCCAGGCGATGTAGGCGTCGGGGCGTACCAGGACGGTGTGGCGGGTCGGGCCGCCCGCCTGATGGACGTCGGCGTGGTCGGCCCAGGTGGCGGCGGCCTCGGACGTGGGCGGGGTGACCAGCACGAAGCGGCCGGTGCGCAGGGCCTCGTACAGGCGACGGCCGTCGGCCAGCGGAACGTCGGGGGCGCGGCGGCCGGTCAGGGGGTGGGAGTCGGGCGGGCGGGGGTAGGCGATGTCGATGCCGGAGACCGCTCCGGCGATCCGGCCGGCCAAGGGCGGGACCTTCGTGAACACGCGGCCCAGCGTCCCGCGCACGACGCGGAGGGAACGCGGGGCGATGAGGGCGACGCGGAGCAGCGCGCCGCTGCCCCGCACGGCCATGCGGCCCACCGGGTGACGTTCGGTGTGGTACGAGTCGAGCAGGGATTCCGGGGCGCGGCCCTGGAGGACGGCGGCGAGCTTCCAGCCGAGGTTGGCGGCGTCTTGGAGCCCGACGTTCATGCCCTGGCCGCCGGCGGGGGAATGGACGTGCGCGGCGTCGCCGGCGAGGAAGACGCGCCCGACGCGGTAGCGCTCCACCTGGCGTTCGTCGCTGTGGAAGCGCGACATCCAGCGGGCGTCGTGGGCCCCGTGGTCGGTGCCGAGCGCGCGGCGCATGGCCTCGCGGACCTCCGGCAGGGCGACCGGCGCGTCGTCGGGGAGCTGGCGGCGGCGGTCCCAGGCGACCACGCGGTACCACCCTTCGCCGAACGGCACCAGGACGGCGAACGCGTCCCGGTTGGAGTCGATGACCGGCAGTTCCGTCGGCGGGTCGCCGAGCCGTACGTCCGCGAGGACCATCGACCGCACCACCGCGCGCCCGGGGAACGGCAGCCCGAGCGCCCGTCGCACCGCGCTGCGGACGCCGTCGGCCCCCACCACGTAGCGGGCGCGGATCCGTCGCCGGTCCCCGGACCGCTCGCGTACGGCCACCTCGACACCGTCGGCGACCTCCCGCAACGTCCGCATCTCGACGCCCATGCGGATCTCCGCCCCGCAGGCGCGCGCCCGCCGTTCGAGCACCGCCTCCGTCTCGTACTGCGGAGTGACCAGGACATACGGGAAGCGGGTCGGCAACCCCGACAGGTCCAGCCGCGCCCCGCCGAACAGCCGCAGGCCGGAGACCGGGGTGCCGGTGCTCACCAAGGCGTCGGCGACGCCTCGGGCGTCCAGCTCCTCCAGCGTGCGGGCGTGGACGGCGAACGCCCGGGACAGGTTGGACTCCTCGGCCCGCTTCTCGACGACCGTGCAGCGGACCCCGGCGGCGGCGAGATCACCGGCCAGCAACAGCCCGGTCGGGCCCGCTCCCACGATCAGAACGTCGGTGAGATCCTCCACGGATCATCTGCCTACCCGGATTTCCGACGGCTGATTCATCACGCTCTTGGCCGATTGTGGCGGATGACACCATGTCCCGATATCAGCCCCCTATCCTGGCGATCTGCCGGGGGCCACAGCACCTGCCTTGGAGGTATGCACGGGTGGAATGGTTCTGGGGGCTGATCGGTGGACCGCTGGTCGGCGGGCTGGTGAGCCTGCTACCGGAGGCCCTGCTGGAGCAGCTCCGCACCCGGGGCGCCCTCCGGGCCATGGATCACGAGGCGCGGCTCGCCGAGGTCGCCGACGAACGACGGCAGGCGGCCCAACTCGCCTATCTGGACGAGGACCATCGGCGTCAACAACTGCTGGAGCGCTACAAGAACCAGAACGCCACCTATCCGCTGGGCGCGATCGGTCGGCTGCGCGACCTGGCCGCCGAGGATCCCCGCCCCTCCGTGCTGGTCTCCCCGGTCCGGGTCGCGGACGCCGCCGGGCGGCGGCGGATCCCGGGCCTGGTCCACGACGCACTGCACGACGTGGACGGCCTCGACCGGTACGCGGTGCTGCACACCGGCGCGTTCGTCAGCGACGGCGACGCCACCCGGGCCGTCGAGGGATCGGTGGGCGCCGCCGAGATCAGCGCGTTGGAGTTCCCGAGCCGGCCGGCGATCGTGGTCTACTTCGAGGCCGACGGCGACCGGCTGCACGCCTTCGCGTACCTGGGCTCCGTCTTCCCCTCCACCGAGGGCCGGGCGGGCTTCACGATCCGCATCGCCTCGTTCGGTCGCGGCGGCCCGCCGACCACGCGCGCCGAGGCGGGGGCGGCGCTGCCGGTGTGGCCGTACGTCAACCTCTCCGAGGTCGACAGTCCGGACGAGCAGGTCATCGCGGCGATCGTCGCCTGGTTCGTGGTCACCTGCGTGGAGACGTACTGGCACCTGCGCGGCATCACCTCGGTCGACCTGCGGACCATCCCCCGGGCCTCGAACGGGACGAACGGGTCGAACGAGCGCCCGGCGGTCGCGCTCATCGACCGGGTCGGCGACGCCGAGGACGTGTTCGGCTGTCGGCTGGAGATGGAGGCGCTGGCCCTGTTCCACCTGGGCTTCGCCCCGGTCGAGACCTTGGAGTTCGGGCCGGACCGGGTGGCGCTGATCGCCTCTCGGGAGGGGCTGTCGATCTCCTTCCTGCTCGACGCGGACTTCCCGGCCGGCCCGCCCGAGGTGTTCTACGTGGACGCCGGCGGACGCGAGCACCTGGAGATCGACCCGTCGATCTGGTCGCCGGAACGCACCCTGGCCGACATCGTGGAGGCGATCCGATGAGCGATCACGGCGTGACCCGGATCCGCGTCTACGAGTCCGAGCTCGACCTGATCACCGACGAGACGCTGGACCACCACGAGGTGGAGACCGGCGGCAGCCTCTTCGGACTGTTCGGTCACGGGGGCGCGCCGGTCGTCTTCCTCGCCACCCGTCCGGCGGGCCGGGTGGCGAAGCGGTCGACGTCGCTGGAGCTGGATCCCGAGGTGACCCAGGCGCTGGAGCAACTGACGTGGGGCCGGTTCGGGATGCAGTGCATCGGGATGTGGCACTCCCACCACTGGATCGGTCTGACCGAGCCCAGCGGCGGCGACCGTGAGCGCACCCGGCGGTACGCGCAGCGGCACCACCGCCCCAAGTACACCGAGATCCTCGCCAACTTCGTCGGAGACGACCGGCGGCCCCCCAAGGGTTCGGCGCGAAGGGACGACGTGTGCGTGCAACTGACGCCGTTCTTCTATCCCGACGCCCGGCAGCTCACCCGGGACCAGTCCGTCATCGAGGTGCTCCCTGGCCAGAGCCCGCTGCGCCGTGCCCTCTCCGATCAGAACGTGCCGGACGTACCGGAGCTGGGCGCCGCCCTGCGCGCCGCCGGGTCGCTGCCGGAGACCGCCTACGTGCTGGCCGATTCCCCCGCGTCGGGCGGGACGCGGCGGGGTTTCCGGCGGCTGGTGCCCGGTCTGCTGTCCGGTGGCGGGTCCGCCGCCGAGCACGACGCGGCCCCGGCGGCCGAAGAGCAGCCCGTGCCGGAGGCCGCCGCTTCGGGGAAGGCGGCGGTCACCGAGGAGTCGTGGCTCCGGCCGATCCCCGACCTCGCCGGCTACGTCGAGCAGCACATCCAGCCGGTGATGCAGCGGCTGGCCGGCCGCTACGAGGTGGAGGTCGAGCTGGCCGACACCGATCGGCTCGCCGTGGTGGTGCGCATCCCCGGCCGTACGGCCTGCGTCCACCTCCTCACCGCCTGGGACGGCGAACGCGCCGTGGCGTACGGATGCGACGTGCTCGCCCCGCGACAGCACCTGGAGAAGATCGGTGAGTGGCCCCCCTCGGCCGACGGCGGCCGGGCGTTCGATCTGGACACCCCCCTGGACTGGGGGCTCCAGCAACTGCAGCGACTGCCCTGAGCCGGGGCCGTCACCGGGCAGCACGATCCCAGGAGGGGAACAGTTGTGGGCTGGGACAGCTATCAGCGGCGTCGGCTCGCCGAGGAGCGGGCGGCCCTGCGCACGCACTTCCCGTCGTTCAGCTTCTACGAGCCGACGGGCAGGACCTACGTGGAGGGCCTGTGGTGGAGCAACAACGGCAACGCGTACGAGATGCGCATCGTCGTGCCGCCGGGCTACCCGGACGAATGCCCCAGCACGTACATCACCCATCCGCGGCCGCTGCTGGACTGGACGCGGCACAAGACCATCGAGTCCTACGGGACCAGCCACAGCATGCACGTGTGGGCGACCGACCGGCCCGGATGGGTGAAGATCTGCACCTATCGCCCGGAGTACTGGTCGGCGGCCCACTCCATGCTCAAAATCATCCGTAAGGGGATGCTCTGGACGCTCGCCTACGAGTGTCATCTGGAGGACGGGCAGCCCCTGACGAACTTCCTGATGGACTCGTGATCCCCTCGACACGCCCTCGACCGCAGCACGGGAGGACCCATGGCCAGTGACAAGCACAGCGACCTGCGGGCGTTCATGGAGCAGATGCGGCAGTCGGGCAGCCCGCCGCCGGGCAAGCGGATGGTGCTCAACCCGCAGACCGGCAAGTTCGAGATCCAGTCGACCGACGAACAGCTCGGCGACCAGGTCCCCCAGATCGACGTCGAGGACATGAGGGCGTTCGCCCGTGGCTGAGTCGACCGCCCCGCACCCCCGCCATCTGGTGTTCACCGACGCGGCGCTGGCCGTGATCGGGCGGCCCGGCGGGGCCGTCCCGCTGCAACTGGCGATGACGCCGCGGGATCGGGGCGACCTCGGCGTGGTCGAGGGCGCGCCCGGCGTCGACGTCCTCGTGCTGCCCGCAGCCCCCGCCGACGGCCGGATCCCGGACGAGCCCGGCCCCCTCGTCGTGTGCTGGCCCGAGGACGGCGGGATCCGCGCGCACCGCGTGCCCTCGGGCGAACGGATCGACACCACGACCCTCCCCGCCGACGCCGACGTCCTCGAACGGGTGCACGGCATCCTGGAGACCGACGTCCTCGGCGAGCGGACCGTGGCCGTCCTCGGGCTCGGCTCCGGCGGGAGCTTCATCGTGCGGGAGCTGGCCAAGGCCGGGGTCGGCCGGTTCCTGCTGCTCGACCACGACCGGCTGGAGATCGGCAACATCTCCCGGCACGAGTGCGGGCTCCCCGACGTGGGGCGACTGAAGGTCAACGCCATGCGCGACCTCGTCCGCCGGCATCATCCGGCGGCCCGGGTGGTGACCAGCGACCTGCGCATCGGCGGGGACACCCGCGGCGCGGTCCGCGAGCTGCTGGCGCGGCTGGACGTCGACCTGGTGATCTGCGCGACCGACAACCGGGAGAGCAGGCTGCTGGTCAACCGGCTCTGTCTGGAGGAGGGGCTGCCGCTGATCCTCGGCGGGGTCTACCGGCGCGCGTACGGCGGGATCGTGCAGCGCGTGGTGCCCGGGCTGACACCGTGCTACCAGTGCTTCGTGCAGGCGCTCCCGGAGCAGGCCGCCGACAACGAGGTCAGCAGCGACGAGGACGCGGCGCGGATCTCCTACACCGACCGTCGGGTGGCGCCGCAGCCGGGCCTGTCCACCGACATCATCCCGGTGGCGCTGCACATGACCAAGCTGGCGCTGGTGGAGTTGCTGGCGGGGCGGTCGCCGACGTTCACCGGGCTGGCCGCCGACCTGGTCGCGCCGCTGCACCAGTGGATCAACCGGCGGGAGCTGGCCCACGCGGGGCTGGAGCCCATGGGGGTGTCCATCGACCGGATGGCGGTGCTGCGCTGGTACGGGGTGTTCCTGCCGGCGTTGGACGACTGCGCGCACTGCGGGCCGGGCGCGCTCCGCGATCTCGGCGATCCCACTCCGGAAGACGAGCAGCTCTTCGCCTCCTGAGGCTCGTCGACGGACCGCACCGGTCGTCGCGCAGGGCGAGGAGGTTTCGGTGGGGACGAGCATGGCCCCGGCCCCGTTCGCGCCCGTCACCAGGGGCGGTTACAAGGTCGTGCACGCCGACCCGCCGCCGATGCCCCGGGGCTGAGTCAGCGGCCGGTGTGGCGGAGGGTCCGGGCGATGATCTCCTTCGCCACGGCGACCTCGGCGTCCCGGTCGCGGTCGGGCTCGGCGTAGCCCCGGGTGTGGAAGCCGTCGGTGATGATCACGACCCAGCGGGCGGCGGTCTCCACCGGCAGCCCCGGGTCGGCCGACCCTTCCTTCTGGAGCCGCTCCACCAGCGCCGCGACGCCCCGGAACAGCCTCCGGTCGCTCTCCGCCACCAGGTCCGCCACCCGGGGGTCGCGGTGCGCCTGCGCGAGGACCTCGACGATCAGCCCCGGCATCATCGGGTCGAACGCCTCGGCGGCGATCCGGTCGACCACCCGCATGAGCCCCGCCCACGGGTCGGGGTCGACGGCGGCCGAGGCCAGCAGTGCGTCCCACTCGTCCTGCTCCAACTCGAAGATCCCGTAGAAGATCTCCTGCTTGGACGGGAAGTAGTGGAACAGGTTGCCGCTGCTCACCCCGGCCGCCCGGCAGATCTCGGCGGTGGTGGTCTTGGCCAGCCCCTTGGTCGCGAACAGCCCGACCGCCGCGCCCAGGATCTGCTCCCGTCGCCGCCGGTGCTTTTCAGGATCAACGGTCCGCATCGCGCCCCTCGCCGTCTCGTGGATCACCGCCGACCCCATCCTGACGGCTCTCCAGGGTCTCCGGGGCCTCTGCGGCCTCCGCTCGGGCGCGTTCCCTCTTGCGCCGCTTCCTGACCTCCTCGACGGCCACGCCGATCGCGATCAGGATGGGCACCCAGAACTTCGCCGTCGCGAGCACGGCGGCGATCCAGCCCGGCAGCGCGACGTCCGGGAGATCGGGGAGGTCGGGCGGGTCGGGGAGCGGAAGGTCGGGCCAGGGGATCGACGGCAGGTCGACCTCGGGCAGCGAGACGTCGGGCAGGCGCTCGGCCGCCCACTCCACCACCCGGCCCAGGACCAGCGTGAAGAACACGGCCACGCCGAGCAGTCCGAGCAGCACCTGTGCGGTTGCCAGGACCACGTGGCGGGACGCGTACAGCTTCGGGTGCCGGCGCTGGAACGTCAGCAATCGCGCCCCCAGCGTTCCCGGCGGGGGCTCGAACGGGTGCTTCTCGGCGGACGCGAACCCGACCAGCTTCGCCAGCCCCTCGGGAAGCTCGTCCTCCTCGTCGTCTTCGTCATCGGCGGCCTCGGACGCCTTGGGGACGAGGAGGAGGGCCCGGGCGATGGTCCCCGGCGGAGCGCTGATGACCAGGACGGAAGGGCCCGTGTCGTCCGCGTCGTCCCCCGGCAGGGGCAGCAGGACCCGCCCCACCCCCGCGCCATCGGCCACCGCCTCGCCGTCTCCGTAGAGGACGACCTCCGTGCGCAGCCCGGAACGCCGGGAGGCGAGTTCGAGGACGACACCGCCCCACTCCAGCCGGTACCGGTCCGCCGTGGTGATGCTCCCCGTGGTCATGGCGCAATCATAAACCGAGTACGCGGTCTATGAAAAGCCCGTCACGGCGCCCCGGACCGCCCCCGGTCGGCGCGCTAGTCGCGGGAGAGGGCGCGGGTGGCGCCCGCGGCGACGGTCAGACCGAGGATGAGGCCCGCCATGATGATGAAGTTGGCGATCCACTGGTAGACGCCCTTGGGCGAGTAATAGGGCTCCTGCCCCAAGGTGCCGATCGGCAGCAGCAGGTCCAGCGTGTAGAAGAACGCGTTGAACGACGGCTTCTGCTCGGCCTCCAGTTGGGCCGGCTTGTGCAGCGAGAACACGATGGTGCCGAACGCCAGCAGCCCGCCCAGCCAGCTCGCCGCCCGGAACGGCCGGAAGCCGTAACCGACCAGCACGTCCTGGAACCAGCCGACCGCCTTCCGCGACGGGCTCTGCGTCTTGCGCCGGTCGCGGGCCTTGGCCAGCAGGACGCTGCGCCCCTCCGCGTCCAACCCGAGCGAACGGTACGTCTGCGCCAGCCGCTCGTACGGCTGGGGCTGGTAGCCGTCGGTGTCGCGGCGGATCCAGTCGAGCCGCTCCCGGGCCGTCAGCGGCGGGTCCAGGGTCTCGTACGACAGCCCGTCGAGCTGCAGGCGCGGCGCCCAGGTCCGCGGGTCGTCGCGCAGCACGCTGATCTTGGCGTACGACAGGTCGGCGACGCCGTTGACGGTCTCGGCGGGCCGGAGCATCACCTCCTCGGCCTGGAGGCGCTGCAGACTCAGCGCGACCCCCGGCTCGTTGGTGAGCTTCGCGCCGCGCAGACTGAGCTGCCCGGTGATGCGGGCCCCGGAGAAGCTCACCGCGCCGTTCGCGGTGAACCCGTCGGAGCAGTAGACGTCGGTCTCCACCGCCAGGTCGTCGGCGTTCAGCGCCGTCCGCCCCGGATGGGAGAGCTGCGCCCCGACCAGCGACAGGTAGCCGCCGACCCGCGCCCCGCGCAGCCGCACCTCGCCGGTGGCGGTGAACCCGGCGTCGCAGAAGACGTTCGCGGCCACGTCGAGCCGGCTGGCATACAGGGCCGCGCCGGAGGGGTTGGAGAGCTGCGCCTGCCGGAAGATCAACTGACCGCCCACATGGGCCCCGGGCAGCCGGACCTCGCCGTGCGCGGTGAAGCCCTTGTCGCAGTACACGTTGGCGTCCACGGTGAGCCGGTCCCCCAGCAGCGCGTCGCCCTCCGGGTTGGTCAGATGCACCCCGGACATGTTGAGGATGCCGCTGATGTGCGCCCCGTCCAGCCACAGGCCGCCGCTGATGTGGCTGCCCTCCAGCCACAGGTGCCCGTCCACCCGCGCACCGGACGCGACCAGGCCCGGCAGCCGGCAGCTCATGAGGTGAACGCTGTTCATGCTGGCCCAGTACAGGTGGGGGGCCTCGTCGAAATAGCAGCCGTTCAACGCCAACGGCACCGACACCTCGGCATGGCCCAGGTTGAGCGAGCCGATGATCCGGGCACCGGTGAGCCGGACCGCCGCGATCTGCCCCGGCTCGGGCTCCACCGCCCCCACCAGCAGCGCCAACAACACCTCGGCGCGGACCATCCGCTCCGCGCCCCACTGCTCGCCGTACCCCGGGTCGTCCAGCCCCGGGTTCCCGGTGCCCAGATCGACGGACTCGCCGGCCGCGAACGCCATCCACAGGGCGCGCTCGGGCGGGGTGAGTTCCTCGATGTCCATCTGCGGCTCCAGTGCTCCAGGGGTGCCGGTACGCCAGTATGTATAGCGGCCCGAACGACGCCTCGGCGCCGGGCCGGAGATCCTGCTCTGGTACCCGTACCGTACGCTTGGCGTCCCGTACGGAAAGACATGTCGATCAGGGAGAGGGGGCGGCCGTGGCCCGTGTCGTCGTCGACGTCATGCTCAAGCCCGAGATCCTGGATCCGCAGGGACAGGCCATCGCCCGCAAACTGCCCCAGATGAACTTCGAGGGCGTCACCGGAGTGCGTCAGGGCAAGCGATTCGAACTCGATCTGGAGGGGCCCGCCGACGAGGCGGCCCTGGACCGGATTCGGGCGATCGCCGGCACCCTGCTGGCCAATCCGGTCATCGAGAACTTCGAGGTCAGAGTGCTGGACGAGTGAACCGCGCGACCGGTCTTCCGTGGTGCGGGCGCACAAAATCCACGGAATATCCCGGACCGGTCGCCGACAGTTCACCGAAAGACCCGGCGGTGTGGCGGTTACAGGCGAGAGGCCGGGGGAAGTCTTCACCCGTCGAAGATTTCACAGGCAAGAGGTGTCCGGTGAATATGAGGTTCTCGCTCGCGCTCCCGCGTGAGTCGCTGAGCGTCCGGGTGCTGCGCCGGGTGCTCGGTGACGCGCTCCGCGGGCTGGGCGTCGCCGAGGACTGCATCGGCGACATCCTCGTCGCCGCCTCGGAGGCGTGCACCAACGTGGTGCAGCACTCCCGGACCCCGCTGGACTACGAGGTCCTCGCCCAGGTGGACGACGGCGTCTGCGTGCTGTCCATCGCCGACCACGGCCAAGGGCTCACCCACGAGCCGCCCCCCGAGGTCGCCGACCACAGCGAGTCCGGGCGCGGCATCAAGATCATGCGAGCCCTGGTGGACGACGTGACGTTCGACACCCGACCCGGTGAGGGCACCGTCGTGCGCCTGTGCAAGCGGCTGACCTGGCGGGACGAGGCGCCGATGCCCCGACTCGAGGGCGATCTCGTGCACAGCGCCAGGTAGATTGGTCGCGCGCGGGGGCACGGCACCGGAGAAGTCGAAGGTGCCCCACGCACCCAGCCCTCGGCTCCGGAGGATCTTCAACAATGAATGCTGCCCGGGTGGGGGTCGTCACCTTCCCAGGATCGCTCGACGACCGTGACGCCGCACGCGCCGTCCGCGTGGCCGGCGCCGAACCGGTGTCGCTGTGGCACGCCGACCACGACCTGCGGGGCGTGGACGCGGTGATCCTGCCCGGCGGGTTCTCCTACGGCGACTACCTGCGGGCCGGCGCCATCTCCCGGTTCGCCCCGCTGATGGAGGAACTCGTCCCCGCCGCCCGCGCCGGTCTGCCGGTGCTGGGCATCTGCAACGGCTTCCAGGTCCTCTGCGAGGCGCACCTGCTGCCCGGCGCCCTGCTGCCGAACGCGGGCCTGCACTTCGTCTGCCGCGACCAGCGGCTCCGCATCGACAACGCGGAGACGGCCTGGACCTCCGCCTACTCCGAGGGTCAGGAGGCGGTCATCCCGGTCAAGAACCGGGACGGCCGCTACGTCGCCGACGAGGCGACCCTCGCCGAGTTGGAGGCCGAGGGCCGTGTCGTCGCCCGCTACCTCGACCTCAATCCCAACGGCTCCCTGAACGACATCGCCGGCATCTGCAACGAGGCCGGCAACGTCGTCGGCCTGATGCCCCATCCGGAGCACGCCGTGGAGTCCCTGACCGGCCCGTCGACCGACGGGCTCGGCTTCTTCACCTCGATCGTCAAGGCCGGGCTGGGCCAGGTAGGTGCCAACGCATGACCGAGAACACCCCCGACAAGGGCGGCGCGTCCGACGACCCGTTCGACGGCCCCACCGCCGAGTGGTTCGCCGAACTCGCCGCCGACGACCCGGAGAACGACCCGTTCGCCCGGTCCTCCGACGAGCCCCCCACCTCGTCCGAGGCCGCAGAGGCCCCCGGCCCCTCCGAGCCCACGCCCTCCGACTCCGCACGCCCCCGGAGCGACGAGGCCCGGGCCGACCAGTCGGAACCCACGGGCGCGACGGCCTCAGGAACACCTCCGGCCTCCCACACCCCGAGCGGACCGGTCGGCCCGCAAACACCTGAAGCCCTGGACACCCCAGGAGCCCCCCAGACTCCTGGAGCCCCACAGACATCAGGAGCACCAGAAGCCTCCGAGGCCTCCCCGGGAGCCTCAGAAGGCCCGCTGGACCCGGCAGCACCGCATGGCGCAGAAGCCTCGAAAGCCCCGGACGGTTCGGAAGTGCCCGGCGTCCCGGAGGCACCTCAGGTTCCGGGAGCCATGGGAGGGCCGCAGGAGGCGGAGGAGCAGCGGTCGGGCGAGGCGGTGCCGGAGTCGGTGGCGCCCGCTCACACGGCGTTGGACGAGGTCTTGGGCGCGTCCGGCAAGCCCGGCGGCGAGGAGCAGGCCCCGGCGCGTCCGGAGGGCTCCGCCCCCGACGCTCCAGAGACCCTCGAGACCCTCGAGACCCCCGAGACTTCCGAGGCCGAGAGGGAGCCGAGCGGGCGGCACGCCACGGGTGGTCACCCGGTGGTCGACGTTCCGTCCGTGGAGGAGTCGCAGGCCGAGGACGTTCCCGAGGCGCCCGGGCAGACACCCGCCGGGGTGCAGGCGGGACTGGACGCCCTCGTGGCCGCCGCGACCCCCAAGGCGACCGACGCGAACGAGGCGACCGAGCCGGGTGAGACCGGCGGGCCCGTGGAGCCGCTCACGCTCATCACGCCGGTCGACCCGCCGCTCGACCTCCCGGTCGAGGAGGTGCGCCCCGCCGTGGTGGAGGCCCCGGTGGACTCCGTGGCCGTGGCGGAGCGGACGCCGGAGCAGCGGCAGCCGTACGTCGAGCTCGGCATGAACGAGGACGAGTACCGGCGGGTCCGCGACATCCTCGGGCGGCGTCCCACGGCGGCCGAGTTGGCGATCTACTCGGTCATGTGGAGCGAGCACTGCTCGTACAAGAGCTCCAAGGTCCACCTGCGGCAGTTCGCCGAGAAGGCCCCGCAGACCGACGTGCTGCTCGTCGGCATGGGCGAGAACGCGGGTGTCGTGGACGTCGGACGCGGCTGGGCGGTCACGTTCAAGGTCGAGTCGCACAACCACCCCTCGTACGTCGAGCCGTACCAGGGCGCGGCGACCGGGGTCGGCGGCATCGTCCGCGACATCCTGTCGATGGGCGCGAGGCCGGTCGCGGTGATGGACTCGTTGCGGTTCGGGCCCGCCGACGCCCCCGACACCCAGCGGGTGCTGCCGGGCGTGGTGGCCGGGATCAGCGGCTACGGCAACTCCCTCGGTCTGCCCAACATCGGCGGCGAGACCGTGTTCGACCAGTGCTACCTGCAGAATCCGCTGGTCAACGCGTTGTGCGTCGGTGTCATGAAGCACGAGGACATCAAGCGGGCGACGGCCCCCGGCCCGGGCAACCGGGTGATCCTGTTCGGCGCCACCACCGGCCCGGACGGCATCGGCGGGGCCTCGGTGCTGGCCTCGGCGACGTTCGACGAGGAGTCGCAGGCCAAGCGGCCCAGCGTCCAGGTCGGCGACCCGTTCATGGAGAAGCTGCTCATCGAGTGCTGCATGGAGATCTACCGCGAGGACCTCGTGGTCGGCATCCAGGACCTCGGCGCGGCCGGCGTCTCCTGCGCGACCACGGAGCTGGCGGCGGCCGGCACCGGCGGCATGCGGGTCGTGCTCGACGCGGTGCCGCTGCGGGACGCCACGCTGCGCCCCGAAGAGATCCTGATGAGCGAGTCCCAGGAACGCATGATGGCCGTCGTCTCCCCCGACAAGGTCGACCGCTTCCTGGAGATCTGCGCCAAATGGGAGATCCCCGCCACCGTCATCGGTGAGGTCACCGACACGGGGAGGCTGGTGATGACCTGGCGCGGCGAGGTGATCGTCGACATCCCGCCGGGCACCGCCGCCGACGAGGGCCCCGTCTACGAGCGGCCGTACGAGCCGCCCGCCGACCTCGGCTCGATCCAGTCCGACACCCCGGGCCGGCTGGCCCGGCCCGCCAACGCCGACGACCTGCGCAACACGGTGCTGTGGTTGGCCGGGTCGCCGAACCTGGCGGGCAAGACCTGGGTGACCTCCCAGTACGACCGGTACGTGCTCGGCAACACGGTGCTGGCCATGCCGGAGGACGCCGGCGTGATCCGACTGGACGACGAGGGCGGTCTCGGCATCGCCCTGTCGCTGGACGGCAACGGCCGGTACGCCCGCCTCGACCCGTACGCGGGCGCGCAGCTCGCACTGTCGGAGTCGTACCGGAACGTGGCGTCCACCGGGGCGCGTCCGCTGGCGGTGACCAACTGCCTCAACTTCGGCTCGCCGGAGGACCCTGGTGTCATGTGGCAGTTCGCGCGGGCCACCGAGGGCCTCGCGGACGCCTGCCAGGCGCTGGGCGTTCCGGTGACGGGCGGCAACGTCAGCTTCTACAACCAGACCGAGAGCACGCCGATCAACCCGACCCCGGTCATCGGGGTGCTGGGCGTCCACGACGACGTCCGTCGCCGGGTCAACATGGCGTTCCCCGCCGAGGGCCACATGCTGGTGCTGCTCGGCGAGACCCGCGAGGAGTTCGGCGGGTCGGAGTGGGCGCACGTGGTGTACGGGCACCTGGGCGGCCTGCCGCCGCTGGTCGACCTGCCCGCCGAACGGGCGCTGGCCGCCGTGCTGGTCGCCGGTGCCCGTGACGGCCTGCTGTCTGCGGCGCACGACCTGTCCGACGGCGGGCTGTCGCAGTCGCTGGTCGAGTCGTGCCTGCGAGGCGGGCTGGGCTGCCGGGTCACCCTGCCGGGCGACCCGTTCGTGACCCTGTTCAGCGAGTCGGTGGCGCGGGCCGTGGTCGCGGTCCGGCCCGGCGGAGAGGCCAAGCTCGGCCAGCTCTGCGAGGCCGCCGGGGTGCCGGTCACCCGGCTCGGCGTGGTCGGCGGCGACAGCCTGTCCGTCGAGGGCCTGTTCTCGATCCCGCTGCACGAGCTGCGCGAGGCCCACGAGCGGCTGCTGCCCAGCTACGTGACCTGACGGCGACGGGGTGTCCGGGCCGCCCCGGGCGCCCCTCCGCCGGGGTGACATGATCCGATCATGGCATCGACCGTGATCGACACCTGCACCGTGCCGTGGATCCCGGGTCCGCACCGGCTGGACCTGCTGCTGACCGACGAGGTCCCCGACGATCACCCCGTCACGTCGGCGTTCGCGCTCGTGTTCGACTCCCTCGGGCGCACCCTGCTGACGCGCGTGAACCGTCCCGGTCGTGGCTGGGAGGTCCCCGGCGGCCATGTCGACGAGGGCGAGTCCCCCGCGGCCGCCGCCGCCCGCGAGCTGGACGAGGAGACCGGCCTGGAGCTGGACGCCTCGCGCCTCACCCTCATCGGCGGCCAGCGCATCACCCACCTGGCCCCGCCGCCGGCGGGCTACCGCTACGCGTCGCGCACGTTCATGGCGTTCCACACCGCCCGTCTGGACCACCCGGGCGCGCCGACCCGCCCGCACCCGGAGTCCGAGTGCGGCGAAGCCGGTTGGTTCACGGGGGACGAGGTGCGGTCACGCTGCCGGGGAGCGACCTGGCTGCCCCTGCACGCGGCCCTTCTCGGCTAGCGCCCGGCTAGAAGACCGAGATGTGGACGTGGTCGAAGTGGTTCTGGGTGATGCTGCCGCGGTCGGACATGCCCTTCCAGCCGCCGCTGCTGCGGACGTCGTAGATCCGCTGCTTCCAGATGATGTACTTGATGCCGAGCCGGGACGCGTGCTTGATCGCGTAGGCGGAGACCGCGTCGCCGTGGGCCAGCCGTGACGAGGACGGCATCGAGCCGCCGCTGCTCTCCATGAAGTCGCACGCCTTGCCCTGGCCGTGGTCCAGCGGGTCGCCGGGGCGGGTGCAGCCGATCACCAGGAACGGGCCGAACTCCTCCTCGATCTCGTCCCGGGCCGTGACCATGCGGGACGTCATGCCGCCGTTCCCGATCATCGGGGACTCCGGCTTGTACTTCTTCAGCAGCGCCTTGACCCGGGTGCGCTCCTTGGCGATGTCCTTGATGTCCTTCTCGAGCTGCGTGATCTTCTTCTCGGCCTCGCGGCGGGCCCGGTCCTGCTGGGTCACCAGGGTGGCGATCTGCCTGACCTTGGCGGCCTGGCTCTGCGAGAGGTGGCGGGCCAGCGAGGCGTCGCCCAGCACGTCGCCGGGGTCGCTGCTGGTGAGGATCTGGATGGACGGCTCGACCCCGTTGGTCATGTACTGGGTGGCGGCCAACTGGGCGACCAGGGCGTGCGCCTCGTCGAGGTCCTCGCGCAGGTCCTTGGCCCGCTCCAGGGCCTCCTTGGCCTGCTTGCGGGTGTCCCGGAGCTGCTCGAGGTTGCCTCCGTACTCCTTCTCGAGCTCCTTGATCTCCTGGGTCAGCTTGGCGACCTTCTCCGAGCCGCTGGGCTCGGCGGCCACCGACGGCTGCGCCGTGGCGGAGGTCAGTACGAGCGCCCCGGCCGCCGCCGCGATGGCCAGGGCCACGCGCCGGAACCGACGGCGCGGCACGAAAGTGTCACGGGTGGAGTAGGGGGTCTCCACGTCCTCTCCTCTCCTCGATCGCCAGACCGGGTCAGCCGACGGGTTCTGGCCGGGAGGTCGGCCCTGTCACGGCCCGCCGGGGACACGTCTTCAACCGGGGCACCGTCCTGCGCTTCGCCAAGATTAAACCCCTTGCGCACCTCAGGTGACTATCGCGCCGAAGATCCGTACTGATCCGCACGCTCACCAGGGGGCCGCGCCATCTTACGTGAGGGTGTTCACAGTCCGCCCTTGTACAGCAGCCGGTTGCGGGCGCCGGCGGGCAGGCCGCGGACCTTCCCCTTGGTGGAGGTGTCGATCAGCCACTTCTGCAGCTCGAGGAAACCCACCTTGGGGCGGTGCGACAGGAACAGCGCCGCGGTGCCCGCCGCGTGCGGGGCCGCCATCGAGGTGCCGTCCGCGACCCTGCTGCCGCCGCCGAGCCAGGTCGAGCGGATGCCCTTGCCGGGGGCGTGGAGCTCCACGCACTTGCCGACGTTGGACCAGCCGGCCCGCCGGTCGGCCGAGTCGGTGGCGCCGACCGTGAAGGCCAGCGGAGCGCCCGCCGGGGAGTACCGGCACGCGTCGTCGCCGTCGTTGCCCGCCGCGGTGGTGACGAAGACGCCGGACCGGGACAGGGCGGCGATCGCGTCGTTGGCGGCCTTGGACCGGTTCCCCGTCAACGACAGGTTGGCCACCGAGGGCCGGGCGGCGTTGAGCCGCAGCCATCGGGCCGCCGCGATGACGTCCGACATCGAGCCGGACCCGTACTCGTCCAGCACCCGGAGGGAGCGGAGCTGCACGCCCTTGGCGACCCCGTGATGGGCGGCGCCGATGATCCCGGCGACGTGGGTGCCGTGCCCGTTGTGGTCGCGGCCGTCGCCCTTGAAGCGGGGGGCGCTCCAGACCGAGCGGGCCCGCTTGCCGAACTGCGGGTGGCCGGCGGCGATCCCGGTGTCGATGACGTACGCGGTCACGCCCCGGCCGTCGCGGCGGTAGGAGTACGACTTCGACAGGGGGAGGGAGCGCTGGTCGATGCGGTCCAGGTTCCACGGCAGCGGCGACCGCTGGACGGTGCTGGTCTTCACGATCTGGTCCTGCTCGATGGCCGCGACCCGGCCGTTCTTGCGCAGGGCGGCGAGCTGGCCGGCGGTGAGCCGGGCGGAGAACGCGTTGAGGACTCCGTCGAAGCGCTTCACGTCGGCGGCGCCGATCCGGCCGGACTCGGCCGAGGTGGAGGCGCCCGGCTTCAACGTGACGATGTACTGCCCGGGCACCGGGGTCCCGTTCGCGGCCACCTGGACCGACACGGACTCGGGCTCGGCGAGCAGCGGCACGGCCACGGCCGCGGCGCCGACGCCCGTCGCTACGGCGGCGGCCTGCAGCAGCCTTCGGGTGGCGACCCGCAAGGGAACTCCTTCGGTGGGGGGAGGCCGCGGGAGGGGGGCGGCCCGGGACGAGGAGGTGATGACAGAAGGAGACGGTAGTGGATGCAAACCACTGATTGCCTCCGAATCAGGACATAGCCCGCGAGAGGACGATGCTCAGCCCCGTGACAGGTCCGCCCGGTAGCGGAGCGAGGTCCCCGTCCTCGACCACGCGTAGTCCAGGCCGCCGCCGGGCTTGCGGGTCACCACCACGTCCCCCGCCGTGACCGACTTGCACGGCGGTACGGGCTGCAGCGTCATCTCCAGCCGGGCCCCGGTGCCGCGCGTCAGCGTGAGCGTGCAGGCGCAGCCCCGGGGGTAGCGGGCCTGCGCGGTCGTCCGCCCCGTCTCGAAGGTCACCTGGATGGGGAACGAGGCGTTCCGCTGAGGGTTGACCGCCCTTCCGTGCCAGGTCCCGGCGAACGCCTCGGGCACGCTCTGCACCGGCTGCGTGTCGGTCCCGGGGTTTCCGGTGTTGCCCGCGTTGTCGGGGCCCGAGTCGCGCATCTGCGGCCACAGCACCAGAACGATGATCGCGGCCCCGGCCAGCACCCCCACCGCCAGCGAGACCAGCACCCCCAGGGGCTTGTTGGCGCCGCCGCCCGACCGTGCGGGCGGCCGGGGCGCGTTCGGGGGCTGAGGGGCGTACTGAGGCTGGTGCGGGGTCGGATGGGGAGCCGGCGGGGCGGGCTGCGGCTGCGGCTGCCAGGGGATCAGCGGCTGCCGCGCGTCCTCGGCGGTCTGGTCGCCGAACCCCGTGTAGACGGCCGTCGGCGGCTGCGCGTCATTTCCGGCACGGTACGGCCGTTCGTCGGCGTAGAGGTCGGCCGGCAGCGGGAGCGGCTCCACCGGCGCGTCGACGGGAACGGCCGGGGCCGGCACGGCGGGCGGCACGGCGGGCGCCGAGAGGGTCGGCGGGACGGAACGGGAGGGGGTGTCGGAGGCCAGGGTACGGGCCTCGGCGACCATCGGCTCCGGCATGCCCGTGACCGGACTCTCCTGGCCCAGCAGCCGGTCCAGGAGCTGCCGGGCGGTGGGGCGGCGGGCGGGATCCTTGGCCATCGCGTCGGCGACGACCGTGCGCAGCGACTCCGGCAAAGCGTCCAGGACCGGCTCGTCGTAGACGATCCGCTGGATGACCTCTTGGAGCGACCCCTCGCCGAACGGCAGCCGGGCCGTCGCGGCGTACAGCATCGTCGAACCCCAGGCGAACACGTCCGCCGCCGGGCCCACCTCCACGCCGCCGAGCTGTTCCGGCGACATGTACGCGGGTGTGCCGGGGACCCGGCCGACCTGGGTGAGGCCGCCGGCGTCGATGGCGCGGGCGATCCCGAAGTCGATCACCCGGGGCCCGTCGCCGCCCAGCAGGACGTTGGCGGGCTTGAAGTCGCGGTGCACCACCCCCGCGCGATGGATGGCGGTCAGCGCCGTCGCCGTGCCGACCGCGAGGCGTTCCAGCGCGGTGCGACCCCGGGGGCCCTCGGCGGAGACCAGCCCCGCCAGGGACGGGCCCTCGATGTACTCGCTGACGATGTACGGCCGGTCGCCCTCGACGTCGGCGTCCAGCACGGCGGCCGTGCAGAAGGTGGCGACCTGCTTGGCCAGTTCGACCTCGCGGATGAACCGGGACCGGGCCTGCGCGTCGTCGCTCAGCCGGGCGTGCAGCAGCTTGATCGCCACCGCGGTGCCGTCAGGGCCTTCCGGCCCGTGCCCGAGCAGCACCACGCCCTGCGCGCCCTCGCCGAGGCGGCCGGCGATCCGGTACCCGCCGAGCCGGTCGGGATCCGCGGGCTCCAGCGGCCGCGCCTGGGGCATCGAACGTCCTCCGTGCTCTCTCCGGGCCGCCTACAAGCGAGCCGGCGACGCCTTCAGTGCGCCGGCTCCCCCACCGGCAACGTCTCTTTCTACCGTCTCGTCGATGATCGGGGGCCCGGATGCCGGGGAGGCGCTCCGGGTAACGTCGTGGGCGATGTCCCGATCACCTCTCACCCGCGCGGTCCTCGACGAGCGGCTCGCCGCGCTGGGCCGCGCCCCCTACGAGGGCCCGGACGAGCCCGCCGCGCTCCGGCTCGCCGCCCTCGACCTCGTCTTGGACACCCTCGACTCCGACGTCGAGCCCGGCCGACCGCTGCTGCGCGCGGCGGTGCGGGTCCTCCTCGACCGGCTCGCCGCCGCCGCGCCCGGCCGGTCGGTGGAGGTGCGCATCCCACCGTACGCCGCCGTGCAGTGCGTCGCAGGCCCTCGCCACACCCGGGGCACGCCGCCCAACGTGGTGGAGACCGACGCCGACACGTGGATCAGGCTCGCCACCGGAAGGCTCGGCTGGGCCGAGGCCATGCGCGAGGGCCGCATCCGCGCCGGCGGGCCCCGTGCCGATCTCTCCGCGCTGCTCCCCGTACAACCCGAACAACCCGAACACCCCGTTCCGTAGGGGTCAGGGCGTCTGCTGCGTCTTCGCGAACGGGAACTCCCGTTCCACGCAGCGCTGCCGGTCCGCGTCGCTGGGGTAGCGGTCGGGGTCGGCGCACTCGGCGGCCTGGCTGAGCAGCCAGAAGATCGCCACGGCCCCCACCAGGATGGTCAACAGGCAGGCGCAGATCCCGCCCACGGCGACGGCCCGGCCGCCGGTGTGCCGCGAGGCGGCCACGATGCCCAGCACCAGGCCCACCAGCGCCATCGGCAGCCCCAGCCCGCACAGCAGCAGCGCGGGCAGCCCGGCCAGCCCGAGGACGAGCGAGGTCACCGCCATCGCGTTGCGGCGGGGCCGCACGGGTGCGTAGTGGCGCTGGTAGCCGGGGACGGTCATCGCGGGAAACCTCCAGGGGAGCAGTGACGGGCGCGCGGACGCACGTCATGGTTCAGGTTCCCGTTCGATACCCGGCCGACGCCGTTCTCACGGGCAAAGGTCGGTTCCCGGTCGCGCAAACAGGCGTCCGGCCCCCCGAACGCCGGAGCAGGTGATCCGGGCATTTAGACTGACCTGCGTGTCTCCCGGTGATGGACGCCTCAGCCACGACCTCGACCCCTCCGACCGCGGCCCGCAGGACGCCTGCGGCGTGTTCGGCGTCTGGGTCCCGCCGGACGAGGCGACCCGGGCGGAGGTGAGCAAGCTCGCCTACTACGGACTGTACGCACTCCAACACCGAGGGCAGGAGTCCGCGGGCATCGCCGTCAGCGACGGCGACCGCATCGTCGTCTTCAAGGACATGGGCCTGGTGGCGCAGGTCTTCGACGAGTCGGTGCTGAACACCCTGCGCGGCCACGTCGCGGTGGGGCACTGCCGCTACTCCACGACGGGCTCTCCGACCTGGGAGAACGCCCAGCCGACGTTCCGGTCCACGGACTCCGGAGGGCTGGCGCTCACCCACAACGGCAACCTGATCAACACCCCCGAGCTGGCGGCCCGGCTGGAGCCGGGCGCGGGCCTGACGGGCACCTCGGACACGGAGATCCTGACCGCGCTGCTGGCCACCCGCGAGGGCGGCCCGTTCGCGGCGGCGGAGGAGATCCTGCCGGTCACCCGGGGCGCGTACTCGCTGGTCTTCATGGACGAGCAGACCCTGTACGCCGCCCGCGACCCCGAGGGCATCCGCCCGCTGGTGCTGGGCCGACTGCCGGTCGCCGGGCTCGCCGGGCACGGCGGCGAGACCCGCCAGGGCTGGGCGGTGGCCTCCGAGACGGCGGCGCTGGACATCGTGGGCGCCCAGTTCGTCCGCGAGATCGAGCCCGGCGAGATGATCGCCATCGACGAGCGCGGGCTGCGGTCCCGGCGCTTCGCCGAGGCGCGTCCCAAGGGCTGCCTGTTCGAGTACGTCTACCTGGCCCGTCCCGACACCACCATCGCGGGCCGCAACGTGCAGTCCACCCGCGTCGAGGTGGGCCGGCTGCTGGCCGCCGAGCACCCCGTCGACGCCGACATGGTGATCCCGACACCCGAGTCGGGCACCCCGGCCGCGATCGGCTACGCGGAGGCGTCCGGCATCCCGTACGGCCAGGGCCTGGTGAAGAACAGCTACGTCGGCCGGACGTTCATCCAGCCGTCCCAGACCATCCGCCAGCGGGGCATCCGCCTCAAGCTCAACCCGCTGCGCGAGGCCATCAAGGGCAAGCGGCTCATCGTCGTGGACGACTCGATCGTGCGCGGCAACACCCAGCGGGCCATCGTCGCGATGCTCCGCGAGTCCGGGGCCGCCGAGGTCCACGTGCGGATCTCCAGCCCCCCGGTGGCCTGGCCGTGCTTCTACGGCATCGACTTCGCCACCCGCGCCGAGCTGATCGCCGGCAACCTCGACGTCGAGGAGATCCGCGCCTCGCTGGGCGCCGACTCCCTCGGGTTCATCTCGCTGGACGCGCTGATCTCCGCCACCCGGATCGCCAAGGACCGACTGTGCCGCGCCTGTTTCGACGGCCAGTACCCGATCCCGGTCGACGAGGACTCCCGGGGCAAGTTCCTTCTCGAAGAGGCCGGCAAGAAGTGACCGCGAGCAGCCGCGTGGCGGCTGGACCGAGGAGCGCGCGCAGCGAGCCCCGGCGAGTGAGCACGCGACGAGGGAAGCCACCACGCAGTCAGGGCTGTGAGCAGCCGAGCGGAGCGAGGCTATGAGCACGTACGAGGACGCCGGGGTCGACATCGCCGCCGGTGAGCGGGCGGTCGAGCTGATGAAGGCGCGGGTCGCCAAGGCCCGCCGGCCCGAGGTGGTCGACGACGTCAGCGGGTTCGCCGGGCTGTTCGACGCCTCGGCGCTGCTGAAGTACCGGCGTCCCCTGCTGGCGACGTCCACCGACGGTGTCGGCACCAAGGTCGACCTGGCCCGTCGGCTGGGCGTGTACGACACGGTCGGGCACGACCTGGTCGGCATGGTGGTGGACGACCTGGCCGTGTGCGGGGCCGAGCCGCTGTTCATGACCGACTACATCGCCTGCGGCAAGGTCGTCCCGGAGCGGATCGCCGACGTCGTGGGCGGCATCGCCGAGGCGTGCACGCTGGCGGGCTGCGCCCTGGTCGGCGGGGAGACCGCCGAGCACCCGGGGCTGCTGGAGCCCGACGAGTTCGACATCGCGGGCGCGGCCACCGGCGTGGTCGAGGCCGACGAGCTGCTGGGGCCCGACCGGGTGCGGCCGGGTGACGTGGTGCTGGCGATGGCGTCCTCGGGCATCCACTCCAACGGCTACTCGCTCGTCCGGCACGTGCTGCGCGAGAGCGACCTCACGCTGGAGTCCGAGCCCGCCGAGTTGGGCCGCCCTCTGGGCGAGGAGCTGCTGACCCCCACCCGGATCTACGCCCAGGACTGCCTGACCCTGGCCCGGGCGGGAGGCGTACGGGCGTTCGCGCACATCACCGGCGGCGGGCTGGCCGCCAACCTGGCCCGTTCGCTGCCCGACACCGTCGACGCCCGGCTCCGGCGCTCGTCCTGGACGCCTCCGGCGGTCTTCGCGGTGCTCCAGGCCCACGGCGGGATCCCTCAGAGCGAGATGGACAAGACCTTCAACCTCGGGGTGGGCATGGCGGCCATCGTCGCCCCGGAGGCCGCCGACGAGGCTCTCAGGCTCCTCCAGGCACGCAATGTGCCCGCCTGGGTACTCGGTGAAGTCACCGAGGGCACCGGCTCCGCACACCTGGCCTGACGGGTTCGTCGGGGAACGCCCCAAAAGCCGGGTCGGACGGTGCTCGTTCCGCGAGGGTTGCGCCGCGGTCACCCGGCTCGGAAACCCTCGGGGCCCGCCGAGCGTCCTACGGATTGTGATCTTGCGGCGGTTCTGGTCGGTGACGCTGTCGCGACGCATGGTGGGGCCCGGGTTGGTCGGTCTCGGGTTGCTGGGGTACGGCGTCCTGCTCCCCACCGCGTGGGTGCACGCCGACTCCGCCCCGTACCGAACGTCCGTGGAGGGCGCGTCGCCCGCGCCGGTGGCGCTCGTGTTGGGGGCGGCGGCCTGGGGCGACCGGCCCTCGCCGTTCCTGGCGGGGCGGCTCGACGTGGCGGCCCGCCTCTACCGGGAGGGCAAGGTCAAGGTGCTTCTGGTCTCGGGCGACAACAGCCGCCGCGACTACGACGAGCCCACCGTGATGTACGACTACCTGCGCTCCCAGGGCATCCCCGGCGACCGGATCGTCCGTGACTACGCGGGGTTCGACACCTGGGACTCGTGCGTGAGGGCCAAGAAGGTCTTCGGGGTCGACCGGGCGATCGTGGTGACGCAGACGTTCCATCTGCCCCGGGCGGTGGCGTTGTGCCGGTCGGCGGGGGTGCGGGCACAGGGCGTGGGCCACGACACGATGAAGGACTTCGCGACCACCACCCGCTACGGGTACGTGCGGGAGGGGCTGGCCTCGTTCAAGGCGCTGACCGACATCGCGACGGAGCGCCGGCCGCGCTTCCTCGGCCCCCGCGAGCCCGGCGTGCATCGGGCGCTCGCCCCGCCCTGAGGCACGGCATCGACAAACGCCACTGCCCCGCCGCGCCGGGCGGGGCAGTGGCGATCGTCAAGCGGGCGGCTCAGCGCCTCGGCTCGTCGTCCTCGTCGTCGCCGGAGTCGTCGTCGGCGAAGTCGGAGTATTTGTCGACAAGATCGTCGTAGGAGTCTTCATAGGGGTCGTGGTTCGACGAAGGGACTCCCAGCTCCTCCTTCAAGCGGTCGAGATCCGTGCCGCCGCTGTTGTACTTAAGCTGGCGGGCAACCTTTACCTGCTTGGCCTTGGCTCGGCCGCGCCCCATGGCTCGACCCCCTCGATGGTCAGGACCTTTGCGTCCCATCTACGCTCGCGTACGCCACACGCACTGACGCCTACCTCAGCCGTGCGTCAGCTCGGATACAACCGTACCCGTTTTGCGCCCGGCTCGGTACGTGGTCTTGTACGGCGGCGACACGCTCGCTGCGGAGACCCCAAGTGTATCCGGTGATTGCAGGCACACCGACTTGGACCGCGACACGCCGGGCCGGCCGCCGGGGAACGGATCCCTCGGCGGCCTTTCCGGCGGACCGGTCAGCGGTCCAGCCAGATGCCCCGCAGCCGGCCGATGGAGGTCATCCTGCGCTCGGCCAGCCGGTCGGCCGCGACCGCCGGCGGCACGCCCTCCTCGGCGGCCAGCGCGAAGATCCGGGAGGTCGTGTCGTAGATCCGGGTCGCCTTGGCCTTGGCGCGCTCGAAGCTGAAGCCCTCGATCTCGTCGGACACCTGGATGACCCCGCCCGCGTTGACCACGTAGTCGGGGGCGTACAGGACGCCCCGGTCGGCCAGCCGCTTCTCCACGCCCGGATGGGCGAGCTGGTTGTTGGCGCCGCCGCACACGATGCGGGCGCGCAGCACGGGCACCGTCTCGTCGTCCAGCGAACCGCCCAGCGCGCACGGCGAGTACACGTCCAGGTCGGCGCGCACCATCGCGGCGGCGTCGTCGACGATCTCGACCTCGGGGTGCCGGACCTTGACCCGTTCGAGCGCCTTCTCGTTCACGTCGCAGACCACCACCTCCGCGCCGTCTTCGCGCAGGTGCTCGACCAGCCGGTGTCCCACCTTGCCCACCCCCTCGACACCGACCCGCCGCCCGCGCAGCGAGGGACTCCCCCAGGCGGCCTCGGCGGCGGCCCGCATCCCCTGGTAGACGCCGTACGCGGTCAGTACGGAGGAGTCCCCGGCCCCTCCGTAGGCGACGGTACGGCCGGTCACGTAGCGACACTCGCGGGCGACGACGTCCATGTCCTCGCTGTAGGTGCCCACGTCGCAGGCGGTGAAGTAGCGGCCGTTCAGCGACTGCACGAAGCGGCCGTAGGCGCGCAGGAGGGCCTCGGACTTGTCGGTGGCCGGGTCACCGATGATCACCGCCTTGCCTCCCCCGAGGTCCAGCCCGGCCAGCGCGTTCTTGTACGCCATGGCGCGGGACAGGTTGAGCACGTCGGCGAGCGCCTCGCCCTCCGAGCGGTACGGGTAGAAGCGGGTGCCGCCAAGGGAGGGCCCCAGGGCGGTGGAGTAGATCGCGATGATCGCGCGCAGGCCGCTGGCCTCGTCGTGACAGAAGACGACCTGCTCATGGGAGGGTCCGGTGCCCTTGTGGGGCGACCCGAAGACATTGGTCACGGTGGTGACTCCTTTCTGCCTCGGGATCAGCCTAGGACGACGGCGGACCGCGTGGGCGGGGGGCCTGGGCCGTAGTAACGCCACGATCTCGTTAGCGGCCAACCCGTCGGCGTTCGCCGGGGTGTCGTGTCACGATGCGCACGTGTTGCCCTACAGCGCCTACCTGAGGGTGTACGAGCCGGTGACGGCTTATCCGGAGCCGCTGCGGTCGATATGGACGGCCTACGCCGAGTCGGGGCGACGTCCCCGGTGGGCCCGGACGCTGGCCGCCGAGCACGGCGAGGCGATCCGCCGCCTGGCGTCCGCGCCGCCCGTGGTCGCGCCGTTGACCGAGAGCCCGCACGCCTACGTGCGGCGGGCGGCCGGGGCGCTCTACGTGTGCCCATGGGAGACGCGCCTGCGGTCGTGGCTGGCGGCGGCGGACTTCCTGCGCTCGCTGCCCCCCGGGCTGGCCGAGGCGTTCGTTCCCCCGCCGGACGCGGAACGGGTCACCGCCGAGCTCGAACGGTGGAGGTCCGGGGGACGGTCGCTGGAGCCGCACATCGCCACCAGTACATG
Organism: Thermomonospora umbrina; assembly: GCF_003386555.1. Classification (GTDB taxonomy): domain Bacteria; phylum Actinomycetota; class Actinomycetes; order Streptosporangiales; family Streptosporangiaceae; genus Thermomonospora; species Thermomonospora umbrina. The sequence continues at coordinate 2,662,698 of NZ_QTTT01000001.1, forward strand.
GAACGTGCCGTTGGAGTGGTTCGTCCCGTTCGATCCGGCGGAACGCTGTTTGCTGCTCGGGGGTCAGGATGACCAAACCGGAACGCCACCTTCTTATGACCCCGGGGAACCACGGGGCCCGGCGGGCACCTGGGTCGCGGGGGCGGCCGGCGGCCAGGGTGACGCCGGCGGACCCGGCGGGCCCACCATGGCGGCGCCCCTGCGGACCCTCATCTACGTCACGACCCTGGGCGAGGCGCGCCGCCGCCTCGACCGGGCGGTGCCCGTGGTCCAGGCGGGCCCGCCCGGCGGACCGGCCGCCGGCCGACTGGAGGCCCTGACCCGTCGGCTCTCGGCGTTCCACCCGTCCTCGCTGGTGGAGCTGGACTACGGCGGGCTGGTGCACCTGCTGGACGACGAGTGGCTGCGCGCCGACGAGTCGGTGCGGGAGGTGACGGTGGCGCTGGCGGCGGCCGAACGGGGTGAGAGGGAGCTGACCGTGGCGATGTATCAGCGCCTCGGGACCCGATGGCGTGCGGTGCGGGCGCTGGAATCCGCGAACTGACCAAAATTCCTAAATCCGCGCGCGATGCGACCATACGTGTCGCTAGAATCACGCAGCGTGAGGCAGTCACACCGAACACGCAGTTACAGCCAGGGACTTGCTTGTGGCGCTGTGTGGTGGCAAGGTTACACCTTGTGATGTCATAGTGGCTCTTTCGGGCCATAGGGGACATCGGTGACCGCGCCAGATCAAGAGACATCGCAGGATCGTGATCGGTCCACGGAGGAGAGGCCGCACAACATGTCAGCACGAACGCCAGAGGCCGAGCCCCTGCTGACGCCCGCGGAGGTGGCGACGATGTTCCGCGTCGACCCCAAGACCGTCACCCGCTGGGCGAAGGCAGGCAAGTTGACCTCCATCCGCACCCTGGGTGGCCACCGCCGCTACCGCGAGGCAGAGGTTCGGGCGCTGCTGGCGGGCATTCCGCAGCAGCGCTCGGAGTAGCGCGCCCAGGCCCTCGCCAGGGGCCCGGCGCGCCGCCGCGGCACCACCCGCCACAGCAGGCGCCGCGTCAGGGGGGCGGCTAGGAGGCCGCTGAACACCTTCGACCCGGCTGGAAGAAGATCCGTCAGCGGCCCCCTGGACGAACAGACCCGGTCCCCCTCGGGGACCGGACCATACGACCCTCGAGGTCAACGTGGCCCTGTCCGCGTTCGCAGATGATCCACGCGAACGCGGACGGGGCGCTCACGTACCCGACGACACCCATCCCACACGCTCCGACGACGGCCACCTCGTTCACGAGAACCCGCCCGGAGCCCACACGACCCCACACCGAAGCACGGCACCCGCCGAGGCACGGCACACCCGCACCCACGCGGAAGCCCACCAAAGGCACCCCGAAGCGACCGACCGGAAGCCATCGAGAGCCCACCCAAGGTCGACCGTGCCGGCCACCGGCACGGGGTCCTTCGCGACGGACCGAGGTCCACGCGGGGGAACGACGCGGGAGGCTGTGCGGGGACCCGGCCGGACGTCCGCGCGGATGCGTTCGCGACGGGCCGAGGCCCGCCCGGAGAAAAGGGGCGGGAGGCCGTGCGGAGACCGGACCGGGACGTCCGCGTGGCATCCGTTTGCGACGGACCGAGGTCCACGCGAGGGAACGACGCGGGAGCCCGCCCAAGGGGCGATCGTGCCGGACGCCAGCGCGGGTCTGTTCACAACGGGCCGAGGTCCGGCGGGGGAACGGCGGGGGAGGCTGTGCGGGGGCCCGGCCGGACGTCCGCGCGGGGTCCGTTCATGTGCCCAGGCGACGGGGCGGGGTCTGCGTGGGGAGGCCGCGTGGGTTCGCTCGGTGGGGGGGTCGGGCCCTGCGGTGTGGGAGCGCGTCTCCGGGGGGGCGGGCGGGGTTCGCTAGGCGAATTCCTCTTGGGTGAGGCGGTCGAAGAGGGCGGCGATGCGGGGGTCGTGGGTGCCGGCCGCGTGGAGCAGGACGATGATCTGGTCGACCAGAAGGCGTTCCAGGCTGTCGCGGCTCAGGTCCTGGTGCTCGAGCCAGTCCATGCCCGCCGTCTCCACGCACGCCAGCCAGGAGCGGAGGGTGATGCGGAGGACCGCGCCGGGCTCGGGGGCGCCGATGGCGTGCAGGATCCGGTCGAGGACCAGGGAGCGGATGCCGTTGATGATCTCGCCGACCTCGCCGGAGCGGTCCGCCGGGCCACCGCGCAGCAGGGCGCTGAAGCCGGAGGCGTGGCTCTCCACGAAGTCGAAGTAGCGGGTGAGGCACAGTTGCAGTCGCTCCAGCGGCTTGCCCTCGGTGGGGGGCTCCAGGAGCACCGACAGTTGTCCGGCCGCGCTGCGCAGGGCGGCGACGTACAGCTCGTACTTGCCGCCGAAGTAGTGGTAGACCAGTGCCCGCGACGCTCCGGCGGCCACCGCCACGTCGTCGATGGACACCTCGTCGGGGGGCCGGGTGCTGAACAGTTGGAGCGCCGCGCCGATCAGCTCGTCCCGACGCTCGTCCACGCTGAGCCGGCGCCTGCCCCGCGCCGCGCGCCGTGCGGGAGGGGCGGCGCGTTCGCTCGTCACCTTGCCGTCCACCGATCCGTCCGCAGTCCGTTCGCGGGCCTCGACCGACCGGCCGCCGCCCGTTCTGTCACCTGCGCAGCGTATCCGAGGAGCGGCGTCGGGGAGCGCCCGCCGCGTCCGCGGAGCCCACCTCGGAGGCGCTGTGATCCAGAACACCACAGTCCCCAAACCCCTATTGACGTCGGCCCGTTACTCCTTGTTGCGACCATGAGGAGCGAGCGCAAGGCATCATGGGGCATCTCCTCCATAAGCGAGGAAGATGTCTCGGGACGGATCGCCGTGGATCGGGTGCCGGGGCGTCCAGGCGGCAGGTCCTGCAAGGTCCCCCCGACAGGAGTGCCATGTCAGCTCGTGAGAGTGTCCCCGCCACCGGATTCGGCAGGGGAGGCGAGACCCTCCCGGGCCCCGCCACGCCCAAGCCGACCATACGCAACGTCGCCGAGCGCGCCGGGGTCTCCAAGTCCCTGGTGTCCCTGGTGATGCGCGGTTCCCCCCATGTCAGCGAACGACGTAGACAGGCCGTCCTCAAGGCCGCCCGGGAGCTCGGCTACCGCCCCAACGCGGTCGCCCGCAGTCTCGTCGAGGGCCGCACCCGGCTGATCGGCGCCATCGTCGCCGACCTGCACAACCCGTTCTTCGCCGAGTTCCTGGACGGGCTGCAGGAGAGCCTGCACGGCGAGGGGCTGCGGATGCTGGTCGGCAGCGGCCGCTGGGACCCGCTGTTCGAGGCCGAGGCCGTCGAGGCGTTCCTGGAGATGCGGGTCGACGGTCTGGTGCTGCTCAGCGTCGTTCCCGACTCCCTCAAGGAGGCGGCCGCCAGCGTCCCGGTGGTCGTGGTCGGCGAACGGGACGTGGCCGGCGTCGACATCGTGGTCGACGACGACGAGCTGGGCGCGAGCCTGGCGGTCGACCACCTCGTACGGCTGGGGCATCGGCGCATCGCCCACATCGAGGGCGCGCGCTCCACCACCGCCCGCTACCGGCGCGCCGGGTACGAGACCGCGATGGCCAAGCACGGCCTGAGCGACCAGGTGATCGTCGAACCCGGCGACTTCACCGAGGAGGGCGGCTACCGGGCGGCGCGCAACCTGCTGACCAGGGCGGACCGCCCCACGGCGATCTTCGCGCCGAACGACCTGGTGGCGACCGGCGCGCTGTCGGCGGCCGACGAGCTGGAGCTGCGGGTGCCCGCCGACGTGTCGATCGTCGGGTACGACAACACGCACCTGGCGGCGATCCGGCACATCTCGCTGACCAGCGTCGACCAGCCTCGTCGGGATATGGGACGGGTCGCCGCGGAGTTGTTGTGCGCCCGCATCGAGGACCCGCTGCGCGACCCCCGGCAGAACCTCGTGGTCCCCCACCTGGTGGTGCGCTCCACCACCGGCCCCGCCCCCGGCGCCTGACGTTCCACGGGCCGGTCGGTCGCGGGTAAGGGGCAGGTCAAGCCTCCCGCAATCGCCGGGTCGGACGGTCGCGCCGGCGGCTTAATGGAGTCCGCCTCTCCCCGCTCGGGGGAGGACCGTCGTCAGGGGGTGGATCCGTGCGCGATCCCGAGTTGGTCTCGTGCGCCCAGCGCGCCGCCAGTGAGCTGGAACAGGCGTGGTCACAGTGGCGGCACGCGCGGGGGCTGGCCGAGCCGGTGGCCGAGTCCGTGGCGAGCTACGTCGCCCACTCGATCGACCACCCGTGGGGTCGGCCCCGCGTGGTGCTGGGCCTCGACGCGGACGAGGCCCGGGCGCTGGCCGCCCTGCTGGGCCGGGAGGACGTGCGGCGCTAGACCCCCGACAATATCGGTCAGGGGTGATATTTGCCACATCCCCTGTCATGGCTTCATGCCCATCCGGCGACGTCAGTTGACGTACGACGGCCCGTGTGCAGACTGACAGGGTCGGTAACGAATCTGTCACGGGGGGCATTCATCGTGAGCATCCGAAGATGCGGGTCGGCCGCGGTCGCGCTGGCCTTGAGCCTCGGAGCGCTCGCCGCGTGCGGTGGCGGGGACGACGACGGCGAGGGCGGACGAACGGCCTCGCCCCCGACGGCCTCCCTGGACTCCACACCCACCGCCGGAGACTCCCCCGCCCGGCCCGGCACGAGCGACCTCAAGGGCAAGACGATCGTGATCGACCCGGGCCACAACGGCGGCAACGCGGGCGCGCCCTCCGTCATCAACAAGCAGGTGGACGTCGGCAACGGCCGCAAGGCGTGCGACACCACCGGCACGGCCACCAACGCCGGGTACGCCGAGCACGCCTTCACCTGGGACGTGTCGCTGCGGCTGCGCAAGATCCTGCAGGCCCAGGGCGCCAAGGTGATCCTGACCCGCTCCAACGACAAGGGTGTCGGGCCCTGCATCGACCGGCGGGCCGCCATCGGCAACGACAACGACGCCGACGCGGTGATCTCGGTGCACGCCGACGGCGCCGGAGCGAGCCAGCACGGGTTCCACATCATCGAGCCCGCGTACGTCAAGGGCGTCAACACCCAGCAGGTCGTGAACGAGTCGCACGAGTTGGGGCTCGACCTCCGCGACGCCTTCCGCAAGGGCACCGGGACGCCGTACTCCAACTACCGGGGCGAGCAGGCGATCGACCGCCGCGACGACCTCGGCGGGCTGAACCTGTCGGACGTCCCGAAGGTCTTCATCGAGTGCGGCAACATGCGCAACAGCCGTGAGGCCGCCAACCTCGCCAGCCCCGCCTTCCGCCAGAAGATCGCGGACTCCCTCGCCAAGGGCCTCGACGACTACCTCTACTAGCCGTGCGGGTCGGGACGCGGCCGGCCGCCGCCACGAGACATCGTGGCGGCGGCCGGTTCCGTTATCCGGGTCAGGGCGTTCCGCTGACCTGGACCGGGGTGCTGCGGCCCGTCGTGGTCCCGTCGCCGAGCTGACCGTGGACGTTGTCGCCCCAGGCCCACAGGGCTCCGTCACCGCGGGTCACGGCGCTGTGCCAGGTTCCGGCGGCCACACCGGTGGCGCCGGCGAGGCCCGGCACGGTGATCGGCGTGGTCCGGCCCGTGGTGGTGCCGTCGCCGAGCTGACCGTGGCTGTTGTCGCCCCAGGCGCTCACGTCGCCGTTCGCGTTGGTGACCAGGCTGTGTCCGAGCCCGACCTCCACGCTGACGGCCGAGGACGGCCCGCTGACCGCGACCGGGGTCGTGCGGTCGGTGGTGGTGCCGTCGCCGAGCTTGCCCGCCGCGTTGTTGCCCCAGGCCCGCACCCCGCCGCCGGCCAGGACGGCGACCGAGTGGTTGAACCCGGCCGCGATCGCGCCGGGCCACGTCGAGACGCCGGTGAGCCCGGAGACCGTGACGGGGACGAGGCTCTGGGTCGTCGTGCCGTTGCCCAGTTGGCCGCTGTTGTTCGCGCCCCAGGCCCGTACGGTGCCGTCGGTCCGGACGGCCAGGACGAACGAGGCGCCCGCGGCCACGCCGGCCACCCCGGTCAGTCCGCTCACCTGGACGGGGGCCGTGCGATCGGTGGTGGTGCCGTCGCCGAGCCGGCCGTTGGCGTTGTACCCCCAGGTCCAGACGGTGCCGTCGGATCTCACGGCGACCGAGAAGTCGATGCCGGCGGACACCGCCACGACCCCGGTGAGCCCGTTGACCTGGACGGGCGTCGTCCGGTCGACGGTGGTGCCGTCGCCGAGCTGCCCGTGGTCGTTGTCGCCCCAGGCCCAGACGGTGCCGTCGCCCTTGACCGCCAGCGAGTGGCCGTCGCCGCCCGCCACCGCGCCCGGGGCCCGGACGACGCCGGTGAGCCCGGAGACGGTGACCGGCGTGGTGCTGCCGGCGGTGCCGCCGTTGCCGAGCTGACCCTCGGAGCCGGCGCCCCAGGCCCGTATGGTGCCGTCGAGTCGTACCGCGAGGCCGTGGTTGGCGCCCGCCGCGACGCCGCCGCGCAGGGCGTTGATCGCGGCGCGCAGGTTCGGCTGCGGCCCGATGTGGTGGGTGTCGCCGGCGGGCTGCGGGGTGCCGGTGGCCTTGAGGAGCCGCCGGACGTTCGCGGGGCTGAGCACGTCGCCCTGGTGATCCGCGATGCCCTGGAGGGACGCCACGGTGCCCGCGATGACGGCGCTGGCGCTCGACGTGCCGTTGAACGTGCCGTTGTACATCTTGTTCGGGTCGGTCTCGGTGGGGGTGAGGTTCTGGTTGCCGGGCCTGCCGATCGTGGCGACGCAGGATCCGTACGCCTGGACGTCCACCCGTGAGCCGTACGTCGAGAACGACATCGCCGTGCGCTCGGCCGGCGGCGAGGCGCCCAGGCAGTTGGTGCCGCCCGGGCTCGGGGGCGCGCCCGCGCCGACCATGAGGGCGCCGGAGTCGGGCCGGCCCATGATGGTGGTCGCGTACGGGTCGGACGGGTCGTCCAGGCTGTTGCCGCCGTTGCCGGCCGCCTCGACCACGGTGATGCCCGCCTGGGTCGCCCGCGTGATCATGTCGTAGCCCGCGGCCGTGTACTCGATGGGGTACCACTTGCCCGTGGAGGTGACGCGCAGGGCGACCTCCAGCAGCGCCACGTCGCCGGGCTCACCGGAGGCGGTGACCTCGTCGAGCACGGTGCCGTCCCAGTAGGTGAGCTGCAGCCGGGCCCGCGAGGCGAGTCCGGCCAGGCCCACGCCGTTGTCGTCCTGCGCGCCGGTGACGCTGGCGGAGGCGTTGCCGTGGAAGCCCGTGGCGCACCGGGTGCCGATCATCGGCTGCATCAGGACCGGCGGGCCCGCCGGGGCCGGGCGGCCGGCGAACTCCTCGTGGCAGAGGTTCCACCAGTTGATCAGGTCGGGCACCCCGGCGGGGCTGGTGCGGTCGGCGGTGTCGCCCAGGCTGAGCTGACCGTTGTCGTTGTCGCCCCAGCTCGTCACCGGCGGGTAGTAGAGCTCCCTGGCCACGAGGGTGTGGTCGCCCCCCGCCGCCGCGAAGTGGCCCGTGTAGTGGCCCGGAACCTCGGTGGGGCTGGTCCTGCCGGCGGTGTCGCCCAGGCCGAGCTGGCCGTCGGCGTTGTTGCCCCAGGCCCACAGCTCGCCGGAACGGGTGGCGACGCTGTGGAAGTGGCCCGCGGACACGGCGGTGACCCCGCTCAGGCCGGGCACGTCCACCGGGCTGAGGCGCTGGGTGGTGGTGCCGTCGCCGAGCTGGCCCGCCCCGTTGGAGCCCCACGCCTTGACGCCGCCGCCGGTGAGGCGGGCCAGATTGTGCAGTGCCTTGGCGCTGACCTGGGCGACGCCGCCGAGGCCGGGGATCGTCACGGGGACGAGGCTGCTCGTCGTGGTGCCGGTGCCGAGCTGCCCGCCGCTGTTGTTGCCCCACGCCTTCACCGTGCCGTCCGCCAGCAGGGCGAGGGAGTGGCCCTGCGCCGCGGCGACGGCGCCGACCGCCGTGGAGACGCCGGTCAGCCCGGGGACGGTGACCGGGGTGGTGGTGGACGTGGTGGTGCCGGTGCCGAGTTGCCCGGAGGAGTTGGCGCCCCACGCCTTCACCGTGCCGTCGGCCAGTACGGCCAGCACGTGACCGTCGGGGCCGGCGCTGACGCTCACCGCGTTGGTGATGCCGGTGACCTGGACGGGGACGTGGCTGTCGGCGGTGCCTCCGTTGCCGAGCTGGCCGGTGGCGTTGTCTCCCCAGGCCCACACGGTGCCGTCCAGCTTGACGGCGACGGTGTAGTCGGCGGCGGCGTCGACGGCCTTGACGTGGGTCAGGCTCCGCAGCCACACCAGCACGTCGTTGTCGGCGGTGCCGCCCACGCCGAGCTGGCCGTTGCCGTTGTCGCCGGCGGTCCACACCTCGTTGTAGCCCTGGGTGCCCTGGGCCTGGGCGAGCAGCACCGTGTGGTCCCGGCCGGCCGCGATGGCGCCCAAGGCGTTCACGGGGTTGAGGATGTGGGCGTCGCCGGCCTCGATGTCGGTCACGGTGATGCCCTCGCCCCTGCCGCCGGGCAGCGAGTTGGCGGCGTCGGCGTCCAGTCCGGTGCCGGCGGGCGAGCCCACGGGGTTGCGGTAGCGCTGTTCGTTCCGCAGCGGCTCGGAGGGTGTCCGGGTCTCCGGGAGCGCCTGGGCGATCTCGACGGAGGGCAGGGCGTTCAGGTCCCGCAGGAGCCCTTCGATGTCCTTGGGGACGGTGATGGTGAACCAGGTGTTGGGGTCGGGCAGCGCGCGTCCGGCGCGCTTCTCCAGGCGGGCCTGTTCGCGTTCGACGGCCTGCTCGGAACGTCGGGACAGGCGCTCGATCCGGGCGCCGGGGTGACGTTCGAGGACCTTGCGCAGGGCGTTCTCGTCGGTGTCGTCGGCGGCCGTGACGTCGTTCCCGCGAACGCGGACGTCGCGGCCCGGCCTGAACTTCACGGAGAGCCGGGTCGTGGAGAAGTCGTCCGGCAGGGGCCCGTGGGTTCCGGGGATCCTGCCCTTGTCCTTGCTGTGGTCGTACGGCCGGGGTGTGGGCGCGGACGCGGCCGTGCCCGGTGCCACCAGGCCGAGCGCGGCGGCCGCCATGACCGCGAGCGTCGCTGTGCCCATTCGTCGTCGTCGTGACCGAGGGTTCTGGAGTTCGGGCACCTCATGGCTCCCTTACGAGATGTCGCACGAGAAGACCGCGCTCCGGAGTGCGGAGCGCGGCCTGAATGCTGACTCGATGTCAGTTGGAACGAACGTAAACAGGGCATATCGCCGGAAAACACTGCGATGGATGACAAGACCTCGGGCCCATGCGTGGCTTCCGGGAGTCGGACCCGTCCGGGGCTGGGCGCAAACGGGCCAAGGGTGACCGAGATCGGCCACAACGCGCGAGGATGGTCCCGTGGGTGATCAACGTGAGGTGCTGAGCCGGGTCCGTTCGGCGTTCGACGGGGCCGGATACACGGTCGATGGGGTGCGGGGACTGCTCGGGCCCATGGCGGGCGGGGCGCTGGCGCGCGAGGAGGTGGTGCCCGCGCTGCGGGTCACCTCGGGCGGGTCTCCGCTGGAGGTCTTCACCCGGCTGTTCTGGCTTCAGGTGCCGGTGTCGGAGGCGCTCGTTCCGGGCGCGGCCGATCTCGTCGCGGCCGGTCTGGTCGAGCGTTCGGGGGGCGAGCTGCGGGCGCTGCTCCATGTGGAGCCGGTCGAAGGGTCCGACGGCGACCACCTCGGTCACGCGGTCTCGGATCCGAAGGTGCGGCCGGGGGCCGGGACGACGCTGCGGGCCGATCACGTGGTCGGGACGGGCGGTGCTTCGGCGGGTCTCGCCCGGCTGGTTATCCACAGGGCTGTGGACAACGCTCTCGACCTGGGAACGGGCTGCGGTGTGCAGGCGCTGCACCTCGCCGACCGTGCCGACCGGATCACCGCGACCGACGTCAACCCGCGCGCGCTGCGACTCGCCCGAATGAGCTTCGCACTGTCCGGCCTGGACGCGGTGGAGTTGGTGGAGGGCTCCCTGTTCGAGCCCGTGGAGGGTCGCCGGTTCGATCTCATCGTGTCCAACCCGCCGTTCGTGATCTCACCGGGCGGCGGGCTGACGTACCGCGAGTCGGGGCTGCCCGGCGACGACGTGTGCCGCCGCCTGGTCGCCGAGGCGCCCACCCTGCTGAACGAGGGCGGATGGTGCCAGTTGCTCGCGAACTGGCTGCATATCGAGGGTCGTCCGTGGGACGAGCGGGTCGGCGAATGGTTCCCGCCGGGCTGCGACGCGTGGGCCGTCCAACGCGACGTGCAGGACCCCGCCGAGTACGCCGAACTGTGGCTGCGCGACTCCTGCGAGGTGGGCACGCCGGAGTACGCGGCACGGTACGAGGCGTGGCTCGACTCCTTCGAGCGACAGCGTGTCACCGGCGTCGGCTTCGGATGGATCACCCTGCGGCGGACCGACGACGAACGCCCCGTCGTCCGGGTCGAGGAGCTCCGGCACGCCGTCGACCAGCCCGTCGGCGCCTACATCGAACGGATCCTCGACGGGATGACCGCCGCCCGAAAGTTTTCCACAGGTTGTGCACAGGGCTTGCGGGCGGCCGTGGACCTCGTCCAAGAGCAGATCGGCCCGCCCGGAGCCGAAGATCCCGAACGCATCGTGCTCCGCCAGACCACCGGTCTGCGCCGCGCGGCGGGTGTCGGCACCGTGGAGGCCGCCCTCGCCGGCGTCTGCGACGGCTCGATGCCGCTGCCGCCCCTGGTGGAGGCCATCGCCGAACTGATGGGGCTGCCCGCCGAGCAGGTCCGCGACCACACCGACGCCGTCCTCCCGGAGCTGATCGCCGACGGCTTCTTCGAACTCCCCTGAACGGTCAGGCAACGCCCGGCGTCGGGGCCGCGCCGTGCCGTCGCCCGTTCCGTCGTCGGTGGAAGCGGCTGCACACGCCGAGCGCCGCGCCCAGCCCGGCGAACGCCAGCCCGCCGACGATCCCCACCCACGCCGACCAGCCCTCGGCGTCACCGACGGTGAAGCCCAGCGGCGCGGCGGCCATGGTGGCCAGCCCGTACGGCGTCAGCATCACCGCGCCCGCCCAGCCGGGCACCGCCAGCGGCAGCCGCGACCCCCACGGCATCGCCAAGGCCGCCAGCAGCAGCACCCCGACCAACGCCCCGACGACGGTGAAGTCGAGCCCGTGTCGTTCCATCCACACCAGGATCTGGGGGGCGCCGTTCGCCTCGAGTTGCGCGGCGACGTCACCGTCGGGCTTTCCGGCGGATCCGCCGAACGCCCAGTAGGTCTTCATCGCGACGTACGGGAAGAGGGCGGCGACTCCGGCCCAAGCGGCCGTGGAGGACTTCATGTCGTTGATCCTGCCGCCGGGGGGTCTTGGGGGCCTCCCCCGTGGGCCGGTGATCGCCTCCCCTTCACGGGGGAGCCCTGTGCCTTAGCGGCGGGGGCCGATGGCGTCCTCGATGGTGCGGAAGGCGCTGCCCCTCAGGCGGCGGGACAGGTCGCGGTGGATCCGGTGGGCCCAGAGGGGGCCGCCGTAGATCATGCCCGTGTAGCCCTGCACGAGGGTCGCGCCGGCGCGGAGTCGTTCCCAGACGTCGTCGGCGGTCTCGACGCCTCCGACCGAGACCAGCACCAGCCGGTCCCCCACCCGGCCGCGCAGCCTTCGGAGCACCTCCAGGGAACGGGCCTTCACGGGTGCGCCGGACAGCCCGCCGGTCTCCGAGGTCAACGCGGGGGCACTGGCCAGCCCTTCGCGGGCGATGGTGGTGTTGGTCGCGATGATGCCGTCCAGGCCCAGCTCCAGCGCCAGGTCGGCGACCGCGTCGACGTCCGCGTCCGCGAGATCGGGAGCGATCTTCACCAGCAGCGGCACCCGCCGGGGACTCGACCGGTCGGCCGCCGCGCGAACGGCCCGCAGCAGGGGCCCGAGCTGCTCGACCGCCTGAAGGTTCCGCAGGCCGGGCGTGTTGGGCGAGCTGACGTTGACGACCAGATAGTCGGCGTACGGCGCGAGCCGCTCCGCACTCGCCACGTAGTCGCCGATCGCGTCCTCTTCGGGCACCAGCTTGGTCTTGCCGATGTTGACACCCACGACCATGCCTTGCCCGCGCCCGGCGAGCCGCTCCGCCGCCGCCTCGGACCCGTGGTTGTTGAACCCCATCCGATTGATGACCGCCCGGTCTTCCGGCAGCCGGAACAGCCTCGGCTTCGGGTTGCCCGGCTGGCCGTGCCCGGTCACGGTGCCGATCTCGACGTGTCCGAACCCGAACGCCCCCAGCGCCTCGTACGCCTCGGCGTCCTTGTCGAACCCGGCGGCGAGCCCGAGCGGCCCGGGGAACTCCAGCCCCAACGCCCGCACCCGCAGCGCCGGGTCGTTCGGGGCCAGCATCCGCCGTACCCATCCGGCGAGCCCGGGAACGGCCTGGATGATCCGCAGGGCCCGCATCGTGGCCCGGTGCACGGCCTCCGCCGAGAACCGAGCGATGACCAGAGAGAAGAGGAGTCGATACATCGGCGTGGACTGTTCCCTCCGTACGACTCCACGAGCGTCACCCGCCGTACCCGGCAGGCGCTCCAAAGCGTACGAGACCCCCGCCCACGCACCCGACAACGGGTCCTCACCACGGGCGTGGCCTCAGGGGCACCGGTGGTCGGCCCATCGCCGCGTCAAGGCGGCCAGTTCGGCGGCCCAGGGCGCGGGGTTGTCGCTGCTGCGCCTGCGCCACAGTTCGGCGTGCGCTGCCGCGAACGCGTCCAGGACGGCTGAGGGGACCTCGGCCCAACTCGGAAACCGACTGACCCACTGCTCGGCCTGTCGAGGGCTGTGCCCGCCACGGATCAACCACTTGATGAGGATGGCCGGCTCGACCCAGGGCGCGCCCCGCGACACGAACGCCCAATCCACGATGTAGGCGCGCCCGTCCGCCGCGATGAGCACGTTGGCGGGGTTCAGGTCCGTGTGCAGCAGCGCGTTCCCCGCCATCGGCGTCACGTCATCGGTGACGGGCTCCCACCGACGCTCGACTCGCCGATTCACCAGATCGGGGCAGCTCAGGGCCTGGAACGCCTCGATGGTCTTGGCCAAGACCTCGAGGTCGGGCGACCCGGGCGCGTAGTCCGCGTGGCGTCCCTCCACGTACTCGAATCCGAGCGCGAGCCACCCCCCGGCCTCGACCTGCCAGAGAAGCCGGGGGGCGAACTCACGAGCGTGGGGGTTGACCGCCGCTTCCCAACGCAACGAGCGGACCTCCGGGCCGTCCCGCTCCCCCGCCTTCCGAGCCGCCTTGACGAACACCGACCCATCCGTGGTGTGCAGCGTGGACGCCACATCCGCATGGTTGCCCGTCGCCGCCGGCTCGATCGCCCGGACACGTCCGGTGTGGGCCGTGATGCCCTCCCGAAGCTCCTCGGGGAGGTCCGTCCACGCTGTGCGCATTGATCATCCCCGTTCGAGCCCTAGGCGCCTACGTTGCCGATGGTGCCGCAGTTCTCCGGGCAACAGCTCTCGCTGCCCGGGTCATTCCAGAATTCCATGTCCACCTGGTAGCCGGTGGCCTCCATGAGGGGAACGGCGCGTTCCAGCGCCGCGCCGGACCGGATGTCGTCGTCCATGACCGGCAGGTGGTGCATGTACCGGCCGGCGTACCGGTCGCAGAACTCCACGTACGCCTTGCTGCGAAGGATGAAGGCGTGCCAGGCGGGATCCACCGCACGTGACGGGGCGATCCGCAGCCACTGGGATCGGTCGCCTTCGGAGTCGTGAAGCGTCTTGGCGTGTGCGATGAGGAAAACCAAGGCCTGCCCCATCATGCGTTCCGCGTACGGTCGGGTGACGGGGTGGTACCGCATGATGTCCTCGACCAGCAGGCCGAACGTCTCGGGACTGATGAGTCCCCGAGGGTCCCTGCCCCCAGCGGCCTCGGTGGTCGGTGTTTCCATGACGGTCATCGGCTCCTCCTAGAGCCTCCCGGGCGCGGCCGGTTGCCGCGCGCTGGAACCCCGGCCCGCACGAGTGCCATCGAGGCGGACCGGGGGCTTGCGACCTCCGGACGTGCGGGATCCGGTCCCCGGTCGCGCCCTTCCTGGACGACAGAGGGAACGAGCCGCACGCCCGGAGGGGTCTAGATGCGCCGGACGGACCGCGTGGTCATGGCCGGGCCTCGCCGTACACCTTGAGCGCGCGGGCGACCATGTCGGTCACGCTCTCCGGGTCGTCCACCGGCCCGATCGCGTTTCCCGAGACGGCCCAGGTGAACCACCAGTCGTCGGCGGTGAAGTCCGCGCCGATCTCCACAGCGTGGCGGGGCATCTCCGAATTGATCACGTGCAGCACGGGAAGACCGGCCCGGGTCACGATTCCGCAGGCGAGGCCGGGCTTCGACCGAATGGTCTCGTCCAGCATCCGCAGAAAGGTCCGCCGGTCATTGGTCAGGACCGGCTGATCAACCGAGGCCGCGTTGTTCAGCCTTCTGTCGAAGCTCATGGCACAGAACGCTAGGAGGGGCGGTGAGCCATGTCATTGGCACTTGTGTGAGCCACTCCGGCCAAGTGCTCCAGAAAGCCATCGGCCCAGGTCAGTACTCCAGACTGACGAAGTCAGCCAAATCGCGCATTTCGGATGTAAGGGTCCTTCGACGACTGATCACCTTGGCGAGGATGTCGCGCGCCAAGCGCTGGTTGACGATCCACTCCGGGGCCGAGGAACGGAGCTCTTGGAGCACATCGACGGCGTCCGTGTAGCGCTTGAGGCTCACGTGCGCATTGGCCACATCCAGCCGATGACGTTTACGACTGGGGGATTGTGGCCGGAAGACACGTTCGGGAATTCGCTCCGCTATCGCCAGGACGCGGTCGGGCCGGTCCGCGACCATCGCGTTCTCCGCCCGCATCATCGCCACCTTGAGCGGGCCGAAGGTACGCGCGTAGTCGGAAGGCGAGGCATACTCGCGTCCCATCGCGGCCCCTGCCGCGTAGGCGAGCCGGAGGGCGTCGTCGGCCTCACCCGGCTGGTTGTTGCGCACTGCGGCGGCAGAGACGCGGACCAGGAGACCGCCCCACGTGGCCAGCTCGGCGAGCGTGGCGCGGGACAACTTCGGCTCAATGTCGTCGGCCCACGTCGCGGCGAGATCAAGCGTCTCCCGCAAGCGCCCTTGGCGTATGAGCAGCCAACAGCGGGTATTGATCGCCGCCGCCGCCTCCAGTCGATCGGGGGCACTGTCCACGGCACGGGCAAGAGCCATGTCCGCCGCATCGAACTGGCGGGTCTGGACCATGAGCAGGCCGGCGAGATGGTAAGCGCGCGCCTGCACGAGTCGCCCGTCGGGGCCCAACGCATCGGCGTCCCGGAGCAGCGACGGAATCGCCGCGCCCAGGTCTGCGTATCGGTTCTCCGTGGACAGGGGGACGCCGGCCCGGAGCGCGCTTTTGACACCACCTATGGTCGGCTCTTCGTCGGGCTCCGGCATCCGGCGGCCCAGAAGTGCATCCCGGACGGGCGCCCATTGATCACCATCGACCGGCGCCTCATCCTCGGGCTCGGGCCGGAGGATCAGTTCGGCTGTGGTGATCCTGAGCGCCATCGCCAACTTGCGGAGGGTCTCGACCCTGGTGTCTTCCCGTTCACCCTGTTCGAGCTTGCGCAGCAGCGAAATCGACACTCCGGAGAGTTGAGCCAATTCCCGCTGTGTCAACCCACGCCGCTTGCGTATCGCCTGCAAACGCTCACCCAGCCTAGGCGTGCTCATGCGAACCAGCGTAGGCGTCCACCGGGCGGTTCATGCGGGTCCGGCCGAACGTAATCGCCTTGGCCATGGCCCGCCCGGCGGAGTGGGGAACTCATCGCTGCACCACGCCCCATCGTCACCGCCCACCGGAACACCGGCGCGGAACGAACGGCGCCGGCCGGTGTCCGTCGGTGCCGTCGGAGATCCGCGTGGCGGGGCCGCCGGCCGCCACGAGTCGTACGCCGACGGGTCGGGCGGTGTTGCGGGAGGTGTTCGCGCTGAGCGGCGGGACGGGTCGGGGTAGCGTGACGATCATGGAGCAGTGGGGGGTCGTGGAGGTCTTCGGGCTTGAGGCGGGGCGGCTCGCGGAGGCCATGGTGGGGGTGTCGGAGGCGGAGTGGGGGCGGCCCACGCGGTGTGCGCCCTGGCGGGTGCGCGAGTTGTTCGGGCATGTGCGGGTGACGGTCGGGCGGCTGCCGGGGATGCTCGGTGGCGAGGCGCCGGCCGTGGCCGAGGTGACGGCGGTGGGGTACTACCGGCCCGATGCGCGCTTCGACGCCGGGACGAACGCCGCGCGGGTCTCGACGGCGCAGGAGCACGCGTCGGTACAGGGCGACGGGAAGGCGTTGGTCGAGGACTTCGAGCTGGCCTGGCGGCGGGCCTACGAAATGTGTCTGGCGGAGCCCGAGGGGCGGGTCGTGCGGACGCGGCACGGTGACGCGATGCTGCTGTCGGAGTTCCTGCTGACGAGGGTGGTCGAGCTGGTCGTTCACGGCCTGGACTTGGCGGACGCGCTCGGCCGGGAGCCCTGGCTCACCTCCGAGGGCGGCGGGGTCGTGGAGGCGCTGCTGCTCGGCTCCTCGGGTACGGCCGGGGTGCGGGGGCTCGGCTGGGATCAGGTGACGTTCCTGCGCAAGGCGACCGGGCGGGCACCGATCAGCCTTTCCGAGACCGAGGCCGTCGAACGGGCGGGCGTCCACTGGCTGACGTTGGGCTGACCCGGGCGGGTTGTTCGGCCCCATGGGCGGGCAGGGCGACGGCAGGATGACACGACCGAGATCGCCCACAGACCTAGGGGGAGACATGCTGCCCGACCCGGTGGAGACGGTGGACCTCAACATCTACGGTGACGACGAGCTGCCCTGGAGTCGGGTGCAGGAGGCGCTGAAGGCGCTGCCCAAGATGGAGACGGCGCAGTTCCTCGGCACGGTGGGGTCCGACGGACGACCGCACTCGGCGGGCATCGGCTGCGTGGCGCACGACGGCAACGTCTTCTTCACCAGCGGCCCGACGACCCGCAAGCAACGCCGGCTGGAGGAGAACCCGGCCTGCACGCTGTCGTTCCGGCTGCCCGGCGTGGACCTCGTCCTGGAGGGTGACGCGCACCGCGAGACCGACCCCGCCGTGCTGGCGACGGTCGCGGCGCTCTACCGGGAGGAGGGCTGGCCGGCGGAGGCGGACGGCGACGCGCTCACGGCCCCCTACAGCGCGCAGAGCGCGGGGCCGCCGCCCTGGTACCTCTACCGGTTCACGGCCCACATCGCCGTGGGCGTCGCGACCGCCGCTCCGCACGGGGCGACGCGTTGGCGGTTCGCCCGGGGCTGACCCATGCCCCTCACGACCTGCCGAGGCCGCGCCTGATCGCGATCTCGACCGGTGAGTACGCGCCGTCCGCACGGTCGAGCCGGAACGGTCGGGCCGGATCGAGCTTCGGCTGGCCCAGGAAGCGCGGCAGGGTCCCCCGGTGCGGCTGGCCGGCGTGGACCAGGAACGGGTGGCAGAGGTAGACGTCGCCGGCCCTTCCCGTGGCGTACGCGAGCGGGCGGTGAGCGCCGGTGGCCGACACGCGCCGGGCCAGCTCCCTGGCGTCCAGGCCCGCCTCGCCCTCGGGTTCGAGGATCCGCGCGGTGTCCAGGTGGGAGCCGACGCGGAGGCGGGTGGGCGCGTCGTCCTCTCCCACGTCGGAGAACAGGAAGAACATGCGCAGCGCGCAGCCCTTGGACTCCACGTTGGCCCGCCACGTCATGTAGTCGACGGGGCCGTCGCCCGGGTCGTCGCCGGGGAAGCTCACGTCGATGTGCCAGCCGTCGACGACCGCCGCCTTGTCGGAAGGGAACCGGACCACGAAGCCGCCCAGATCGGTCCGCGGCACCCAGCGCCCCGGGCCCACCAAGGTGTCGAAGGCGGCGTGCAGCGGCGGCGTGTTGGCCGCGAGCCGGAACGGCTCCTCCGCATGGCCCCCGAGCCCGATCACCGGACGCGGCCAGGTCCGCGGATCGTTCGGGTCGGCGTCGATGTCCCGCCAGATGATCGCGCGGCACTCCGCCGCGATCTCCGCGGAGAACGCGCCCTCGATGTGAACGAAGCCTTCCTCGATGAAGGCCCGGACCTGTGCGTCGTCGAGCATCGACCCAGCATGCGCACAGATCGGCGGTCACCGCCAGCCGATATCCGCCGGCGCGGCGCGCCTTTGTTCTAGTACTAGAATATGACCGTGCCCACCGACCTGACACCCGCCGAGTTGACCGTGCTCGGTCTGCTCGTGGAGAAGCCGAGGCACGGCTACGAGCTGGACGAGGTCATCAGCGCCCGCGGGATGCGCGAGTGGACCGAGATCGGCTTCAGCTCGATCTACTACCTGCTGACCCGGCTCCGCGACCGCGGGCTGATCGCCGAGATCGACACCTCGCGCGCGGCGCGAGGAAAAGCCCGCCGGGTGTACGGGCCGACGGCCGAGGGGCGCCGGGCGTGCGCGCGGGCGGCCGAGACGGCGGTGGCCGAGCTCCGGCCGGTGTTCCCGCCCCTTCTGGTGGGTCTGGCCAACCAACCGGTCATCGCGCCCGAACGTCTCCGAGCCGCGCTCGCGCGACGGGCCGAGGCCCTGAGCGAGCGGATCGCCGCCATCGGCGCGGCCCGCGACACCCAGCCCGAGATGCCCGATTTCGTTCGCGCCATCTTCGACCACTCGCTGGGCCAACTGGCCGCCGAACAGCAGTGGCTGGCCGCCTACCGGGCGGAATCGACCGAGCCCGGCGACCGATCCCCCACCAGGAAGGCAGACGGCCATGACGCGCTATGACGTCAAACGAGAACTCAGGCACTGCTACGCGCCCACCGACACGGACTGGGCGCTGGTCGATGTGCCCGCGCAGCAGTTCATCGCCATCGACGGTCGCGGCGACCCCAACACCGGCACCGACTACGCGCGCGCCGTCGAGGCGCTCTACACCGTCGCCTACACCATCAAGTTCACCAGCAAGAACGTCCTCGGCCGCGACTTCGTCGTCGGGCCGCTCGAAGGGCTGTGGTGGTCCGACGACCCGGAGGTGTTCATCACCCGCGCCAAACACGCCTGGCAGTGGCGCATGCTCATCAGCCAGCCCGACTGGATCGACCCGGACCTCATCGCCGAGGCCGAACAGGCCGCGCTGAGGAAGAAGGGTCTCCCGGCCATCGCCGAGATCCGCCGTGAGACCCTCCACGAGGGCACCAGCGCCCAACTCCTGCACATCGGGCCCTACGACGACGAAGGCCCCGCACTCGCCAGGCTCCACCACGACTTCCTCGCCGCCCACGACCTGCGAATGTCCGGGCACCACCACGAGATCTACCTGAGCGACCCCCGCCGAGCCGCGCCCGCCAAGCTCAGGACCATCCTCCGACAGCCCGTTCGGGCGGCGGCCTGAAGCACTGACCAGATCATGCGGTGGGCGCTCGACGCCTCCGCCCGAGTAATGAGCCGCGACTAAGCGGCCGGGGTTCGTTCGACCGCTCGGCGGATCGCGGCGCGGTACGCGGCCTCGGGAGCGGTGTCCCACGAACGGGTGACGAGCACGATCGACTCCCCGGCGTCCGTACCGGGGCAGTGCGCGGCGAGGGCCTCGAAGAAGGCGGTGGGGTCGATGACGGTCTCGGGCGGGTGCACGCCGGGGGCGGAGACCCGTCCGGCGGCGAGCAGGCGCAGGCCGATGGCCAGCGGGGTCGCGGTCACGGCCGCCATCGAGGTGCCGGGGAGCGCGGTCAACGTGGCTCCGACCGTCGCGGTACGGCCGTTCCGGATGCCCACCGCATGGGCGAACAGGGGCGGCAGTTCCCCGGGGTGGACGAGATCGTCGACCGGCGGGGTGGGGAGCCGCCGCTCGGCGGCCTGCACGATCCGCGCGGCGCGTTCGGTGCCGAGCAGCCGCCGGTCGACGGCGCGGCCCAGCAGCTTGACGGCGGCCATGGTCGAGCGCCGGGCGAAGGTGACGTTGACGCTGTCGCGCAGGCCGGGGAACGCGCGGTCGAGGGTGACGGCCTCGGGGTGCCCGAACGTCCACGCGGGTCGCACCCCCGCGCCGGGGTAGTCGATCATGACCCGCCGCAGCGGCCGTTCGTACGTCAGACGGCCGGCGCGCAGGACGGGGATCGTGCCGGTGATCTGCTCGACGCCGTGGACGATCGCGGCGCTCACCCCGGCGGCCGGCGGCGGGTCGGGCGTGCCGGCCTCCAGGTTCCAGCCCGTGGTGAGGGAACGGACCTCGTCGAGTTCGGCGGCGGCCAGGAGGGCGAGCAGGTTCACGATCCCGGGGCTGGCCCCGAGGCCGATCACGGCGGTCACGCCGGCGGCCCGGGCGAGGGCGTCGGACTCCAGCATGCGCAGGGTGGGCTCGGGGTCGTCGCAGATGTCGAGGTAATGGCAGCCGGCGTCGATCGCCGCGCGCAGCACCGGCGGGCCGAAGCGGAAGTACGGGCCGACGGTGTTGACCACGATGTCCGCCGGCGTCAGCACCCGCTCCAGCGCGCGGCGGTCGGTGATGTCGACGGCGACACGCTCCGCCCGCGGACCGAGTTCGGCGGCGAGCCCCGCGGCGGCGTCGGCCGCCGTGTCGGCGATCACGATCGAGTCGATCTCGGGGAACGCGGCCGCCAGCCGGCACGCCTCGCGGCCCATCCCTCCCGCGCCTCCCAGCATGACCACGCGCATGAGAACCTCCTCTTCGAACGATTTCTAAACGGTCGTTTTCAGGACGACCGTAACAGGTTCGTTCGGGTGCTTGCTAGGGTGAGATCCATGCCGCCGACGCCCGAGACCCTGTCCACCCGCACCCTCGTCCTCGCCATGGCCGGGGCCGACGGTTCGCTCGACACCGGGCCGCTCTTCGACGTCGCCGCCGCCTGCGGGATGAGCGACGACCAGGTGCGCCTGTGCCTGCGGCGGATGACCGCGGACGGCACGCTGACGCCTCAGGGCGGTCGCGGGCGGCGCGCCGCCTTCCGGTTGCGGCCGGGTGCGAGCGCGGAGGTGCTGCCCGAGCTCGAGTTCCTCGACTACGCCTTGGGCCAGGACGCGGGCCGGCACCCATGGGACGGGACGTGGGGCCTGGTCGGCTTCACCATCCCCGAAGGGGAGCGCGGCCAGCGCGACCGGCTCCGTCGGCAACTCCTGTACCTGGGCGGCGGACTCGTCCCCGGCGGCCTGTACGTCTCACCGAACCCGTGGGAGGACCTCGTCTCGGCCGCCGCCGCCGACCTCGGGGTGACCGGGCATCTGACCATGGCCCGCACCGGACGGCTCTCGATCGGCACCACCACCGACCCGGCCGCGCTCGCCGCCGACATCTGGCCGCTCGCCGACGTCCACACGGGATACCAGCGGTTCGAGGCGGCGCTGCGGCGGAGACTCGGGCGGCTCGACGGCCGCCCGGTCGACCCGCCGACCGTGCTCCGCGACGCCTTGATCACCATCGTCGCGTTCGCCGAGGCCTCCGGCCCGGACCCGCTGCTGCCCCCCGAGCTGGTCCCCCGCGCCGATTGGGCCGGCCGCAGCGCCCGTGCCCTGCTGCTCACCGCCGCCGAGCGCTACACCTCCGTCCTCGGCGCCGACGATCTTCCGTACGGCCTCCGCCGCCTGCTGACGACCTAGCTCACGAGCCGTTCGTCACCTGCCGCGCCGGGCCGCGGCGGTCCCGTCCCCGCCGAGGCCGACCGGCTCGTTCGACAGGAGCATCTGGTGCCCGGTCGCCGCCGCACGCAAGGTGGCCTTCCGTATCGCCCTCAGCCGGTGATCGTCCTGAGCCTGCCGCGGTGGTCGGCGACGTGGACGCGGTTGGCGCAGCGGGTGGAGCAGAACCGGCGTCGTCCGTTGCGCGAGGTGTCGATGTAGACGGTGTCGCAGCCCTCCCGGCCGCACACGCCGATCCGTTCCGCGTCCTCGCACAGGGCGTGGGCGAGGCCGGCGGCGGTGTACGCCCGGAGTCGTTGGACCAGCGGCGACCCCTCGTGTGCGAAGTGCAGGTGGGGCGGGCGTCCATCGTGCCGGGAGATGTACGGCAGGGACGCGGCGGAGGCCAGCAGGGCGTTGACGGTGTCCACCCGGAACCGCAGGTCGTCGTTGAGGAACACCGGCCGCAGCCGCCCCGCCCAGGCCGCGAGCCGTTCGGCCTCGGCGGGCTCGACCGTCATCAGCGGCCGGTAGTCGTGGGTCACCAGGAGCTCGGTGAGGGTCCGGGGGGCGGCGTCCGGGCCCGCGTTGACGAGATCGGCGGCGATCTGGGCGGCCACACCGCCGTAAGGGTTGAACTGCACTGAATCATTACATCAGGGTGATCCCCATGAACGCCACTCCCCACTGCCCCGTCTGCGGGCTCGACGCCGTGCCGTCCGGCTCCTCCCATTCCGGCTCCGCCGGGACCCTCCGCTACCGGCGCTGCGTGTGCGGGCTGTGGCTGGTGGTGGAGAACGGCGAGGTGATCGCCACCGCCGGGGTCTCCGACTTCACCGCGTCCCCCCACCCCGTCAGGCGGCGCCGAACCACCCGGGAATGTCGAGGCGGAAGTAGTCGGCGGGCGTGACCCTGCGGAGGTCGTCCTCCATGGCCGCCAGGCGGTCCTCGCCGAGGACGTCGGACCAGTTCTCCCGCAGGCGTTCGAAGATGCCCGCCGAGCGCCGCAGGGCGTCCAGCCCTCGCGGGGTGAGGCGGACGAGCCTGCGGCGGGCGTCGGACGGATCGTCGCCGCGCTCCAGATAGCCGAGCCGCTCCAGCGAGTCGACGGTCTTGCCGGCGGCCTGCTTGGAGACGCCCAGCAGACGGCCCAGGTCGGCGGCGGTGGTGCCGCCGGGGCCGATGGCCTGGAAGACGAAGCCGTGCATGGGCCGCAGGTCGGGATGGCCCTGCCGGGCCAACTCCTCGTGCAGCTCGTCGATCAGCACGCGGAACGCCATCAGCAGCCGGAGCGGCAGTTCGTGGGCGGGGCTTGACATGATGGACAACCTCATTGACTATATGGACAACCTTGTTGTCCAACTCTAGGGGGCGCCACCATGTCCGTCGACCACCTGATCCGCCGTTCCGACCGCCGTCGCTCCGAGACGCCCAACGCCGTGATGACCACGTTCGCCTCCCCCTCCCAGGGCGGCGCCGGGCACGCGATGTGGCGGGTCGACATGGCCCCCGGGGCCCGGGGCCCGCTGCACTCCTTCGACGCCGAGCAGATCTGGGCCGTCGTCGAGGGCGGCGCGACCGTCGAGTTGGACGGCGCGTCGTTCGCCGTCGAGCCCGGCGACACCGTCGTGCTGCCGGCCGGCACGACCCGCCGCATCAACGCCGACACCGACCACGGTTTCGCCGCCATCGTGTCCGCGCCCGCCGGGGCCGAGGCCCGGGTCGACGGCTCCCCCGACACGGTCGTCCCGCCCTGGACGATCTGACCGGCGAATAATGCGGTGAGAAGGGACCGATCCATCCCTTAATGTCTGACCCATGATGGAGAAACCCCTGGTCAGCACGCCGTCCCGCGCCTCCGTGCCGCCCGACGCGCTGGCCGCCGTCACGGTGACGGTGATCGCGTGGGCCTCGGCGTTCGTCGCCATCCGCTGGGTGGGGCGGAGCTACGATCCCGGGCCCCTGGCGCTCGGGCGGCTGCTGATCGGGGGTGCGGCCCTCGGCGTCCTGCTGCTGGTCCGCCGGACCTGGGTGGCCCCCACGCGCCGGGAGTGGGGGCTGCTGACGTTGTGCGGGGTCGCCTGGTTCGCCGTCTACAACGTGGCCCTGAACGCCGCCGAGCGCGACGTCGACGCCGGGACGACGGCCATGCTCGTCAACATCGGCCCCATCCTGATCGCGGTGCTCGCCGGGGCCCTGCTCGGCGAGGGCTTTCCGCGCTGGCTGCTCATCGGGATGGGCGTCGCGTTCGGCGGGGCCGTCCTGATCGGACTGGGCACGGCGGGCCAAGGCGGCGCGGACCCGATCGGCGTGGCCCTGTGCCTGGTCGCCGCCGTCACCTATGCGATCGGCGTGCTGGCGCAAAAGCCGGTACTGCGCCGACTGCCGGCCCTCCAGGTCACCTGGATGGCCTGCACGATCGGCGCCATCGCCTGTCTGCCGTACACGCCCGGGCTGTTGGACGACCTCGGTGACGCGTCGGCGGGGGCCACCGGCGGGCTCTTCTACCTGGGCCTGATCCCCACCGCCCTGGCCTTCAGCA
This sequence comes from Thermomonospora umbrina, assembly GCF_003386555.1. Classification (GTDB taxonomy): domain Bacteria; phylum Actinomycetota; class Actinomycetes; order Streptosporangiales; family Streptosporangiaceae; genus Thermomonospora; species Thermomonospora umbrina. Next base: position 2,686,850 of record NZ_QTTT01000001.1, read on the forward strand.
CGTGGGCGTACGCGCTGGCCCGGATGGACGCCGGACGCCTCGGCGTGACCACCTATCTGGTGCCGCCGGTCACGATCGTGATCGCGGCGGTGCTGCTGAGCGAGTTCCCCGAGCCGCTGGCGTTGGCCGGGGGGCTGCTCTGCCTGGCCGGGGTCGCGCTGTCCCGCCGCCGGGCGTGACCCCCGGCGCACTTTCTCTGCACTCGGGTAAGGACGGCGAATCCCCACGCTGTCACGTGGTGTCGTGGCGAGCACGCTCCGACGTTGGGTACCTTGGCCGACCAGTCACACCATGTGCGACGAAAGGGACCTGATGTCAAGGAACATCGTGTTGTTCGCACTGGGGTCGCGCGGAGACATCCAACCGTGTGTCGCCCTGGGTCGAGGGCTGGCCGCGCGGGGTGCCTCGGTGCGCCTGCTGGCCAGCGGGCGCTACGAGTCGATGATCACCGATGCGGGACTGGACCTGTTCCCGATGTCGGCCGATCCGAGCAAGATCCTCAGCAGCGAGGAGGGCCAGCAGTTGCTGGCGGGCGGCCGCAACCCGGTCAAGCTGCTGGTGGGCTTCCGACGGATCCTCGGGCCGCTGGCCGAGCGGATGTTCGCGGAGATGCTGGAGGGCAGCCGCGGGGCCGACCTGATCCTGGCGCCCGACGCGGGCTGGCCCGGCGAGAACCTCGGCGAGCACTACGGCGTCCCCTCGGCCGAGCTGCGCTACGCGCCCGGCCATCGCACCGGGGCGTTCCCCCATCCGCTGCTGCCGCAGACCCGCAGGTTGGGGTCGTGGGGCAACCGGCGCACCTTCGACGCGATCGACATGATCACCTGGCAGTTCGTCCGCCCGTTCGTGAACCCGTTCCGGACCGGGCAACTGGGGCTGGACCCGCTGCCGTTCCTCGGTCCCATGCGACGGATGCGGGAGGCCGGCCGGCCGGTGCTGTGCGCGGTCAGCCCGGCGGTGGTGCCCCGCCCGCGCGACTGGCCCGCCAATTCGCACATGACCGGCTTCTGGTTCCTGGACGAGCCCGAGTACGAGCCGCCCGCCGACCTGGCCGACTTCCTGGACGCCGGGAGGCCCCCGGTCTACGTGGGGTTCGGCAGCATGGTCCCGGCCGACCCGGTCAGCACCTACCGGCTCGTTCGGGACGGGTTGAAGCAGGCGGGGGTCCGGGGCGTGTTCATGGGCGACCCCGACAACGAGGAGACGCCGAGCACCGACGACCTGTTCGTGCTCAAGGAGGCGCCGCACTCGTGGCTGTTCCCCCGGATGGCGGCCGTCGTCCACCACGGCGGCGCGGGGACCACCGCCGCCGGGCTGCGCGCCGGCGTCCCGACGGTGATCTGCCCGTTCTTCGGCGACCAGCCCTACTGGGGCGAACGGGTGTCGGCGCTCAAGGTCGGCCCGGCCCCCATCCCCTTCCGCAAGCTCACCGCGCCGGCGCTGGCGGGGGCCGTCCGGCGGGTCGTCCACGACCCCGTCCTGCGTGCCCGCGCCGAGAAGATCGGCGAACGCATCAGCGGAGAGAAGGCCATCCCGCAGACCTGCGATCTCGTGGAGGCCCTCCTCGACACACCCGCCCGCTACTGACCTCGACACCCACCGTGGAGTGAGCAGAAACCGAGCAGTGAACGGACTGGTGAGTGATCAGTCCGCCGGTGGACCCTTGGGCCGTCTCCCTTGTCGCCCCCCGTCCGGAGGAGCCCATGGCCCGTTCCACGATCAACCGTCGAGACTTCGGGAAGCTGCTCGGCGTCGGCGCTCTGGCGTCGGCGAGCCCGATGGTGTTGGCGAGGGCGGCGCAGGCCGTCGAGGACATCGAGATCACCGGCTACCCGGCGGCCGGCTCGGTGACCGCCCTCGACGGGTTCGACGACGCCATGAAGGTGTTCATGCGCGACCACGGCATCCCCAACGGGACGTTGGCCGTGACGCGCGGCCGGAAACTGCTGCTCGCCCGGGGCTACACCCAGTCGGCGCTGACCTCGTTCGTCGCGCAGCCCGACACGCTGTTCCGGACGGCGAGCGTCAGCAAGCCGATCACGGCCACCGCCGTGCTGAGGCTCATCCAGGACGGGCACCTGGCGTTCGGCGACCTCATGCACGAGGTCCTCGGGGCTCATGTGTCCGATGCGCGGGCCAAGCAGATCACCGTGCTGCACCTGCTGCAGCATCTGGCGGGCTGGGACCGCGACCTCGTCCGCGAGGCGGTGTTCCGCGACATCGAGATCTCCTCGCGGTACGCCGATCCGCTGCCGGTCGGCAAGGCGAACGTCCAGCGGTTCGGGTTCGAGGGCTACACGCTGCAGCACAACCCCGGGGCCGGCTACCACTACAGCAACTTCGGCTATTTCGTGCTCGGCCAGATCATCGAGAAGGTCAGCGGCAAGCCGTACGCACAGTACGTGCAGGAGAAGGTGTTCACGCCGCTCGGCATCACCCGGACGCGGCCGGGCATGTCGCTGCAGCGCGCCGCCGGCGAGGTGGACGAGTACCACACCACCGACACGTCGCCGCCGGTCTTCCCGAACCTGCCCGACCCCGTGCCCGACCCCTACGGCGGCTGGAACGTGGAGAACTGCAACGCCCTCGGCGGGTGGATCTCCTCGCCGGTCGACCTGGTGCGCTTCGCGGGCATCTACGACCCGCCGACCGATCCCGCGCAGCAGGTGCTCAACGCCACGTCGATCCAGAACGCGTTCGCCCGTCCGTCGGTGGCGTCCTCCACCGCCACGAGTTGGTACGGCTGCGGGTGGCGCGTGCAGAAGGTCTCGGCGGGCCTCAACACCTACCACCACGGCAGCAAGCGCGGGACGTGGGCGGCGCTCATCCGGCGGGCGGACGGGGTGACGTTCTCGGCGCTGTTCAATAGGAACGAGGCGGGCGTGGACTATTACGGCCTCGACTCGCTGCTGCACCTCGCCGCCAACAACACGACCTGGCCGACGTTCTACGACCTGTACGACATCTACTACTAGGGCTCGGGGCCGGGGACGGAGGGTCGTTCCCGGCCTTTTCCGAGACAGAGGGTTGTGTTTTCCAACTTGCTATGGCTACGGTGATCGCTCAATGAGTTGGATATTCCTACCCACTGGAGGAGCCCGGTGCGCCCTACCGACGTCCGGACCGGCGGAACACCGCCGGGGACCGCCGCGCCCGCCCGGTTCGGGCCCGTCTTCATCGTCGTCGCCGCCGGCGTGGCGATGTCCAACCTCGACATGTTCATCGTCAACGTCGCCCTCCCCGAGATCGGCGACGGCCTCTCCGGGGCCCCGCTGTCGGCGCTGTCCTGGGTGCTCAACGCGTACGCCGTGGTCTTCGCCGCGCTGCTCGTTCCGCTGGGCAACGTCGCCGACCGCATCGGCGCGCGACGCACCTACCTGCTGGGGACCGCGATCTTCACCGTCGCCTCGGCGCTGTGCGCGCTGGCCCCCTCGGTGTGGTGGCTGGTCGCCGCCCGCGTCGTCCAAGCGGCCGGCGCCGCCATGCTGATGCCCTCCTCGCTGAGCCTGCTGCTGGCCGCCGCTCCCCCCGAACGGCGCGTCGCGGCGGTACGGGCCTGGACGGCGATCGGAGGCGTGGCGGCGGCCCTCGGCCCGGTCATCGGGGGGCTGCTCACGGAGGTGGACTGGCGCTGGATCTTTCTGATCAACCTGCCCGTGGGGCTGGCCGTCCTGGTCGTGGGGCCGCGCGTCCTTCCCCGCACTCCGCTCGCGTCCGGCGGCGGACGGCCCGATCTGGTGGGCGCGACCGTGCTGACGATCGCGGTCGCCGCGCTCGCGCTGGGGGTCGTCAAGAGCGAGGACTGGGGATGGGGGTCGGTCGAGGTCATCGGCAGCCTGGCGGCGGCGGTCGTGCTGGCCGTCGCGTTCGTCGTCCGGTCGGCCCGGCATCCCGACCCGGTCCTGCCGCTGTCGCTGCTCCGCGTCCCCGTGTTCGGAACGGCGACGCTGGCGAGCGTGCTCTTCGGGGTGGCGTTCGCCGCGATGCTGCTCTCCACGGTCCTGTGGTGCCGGGAGGTCTGGGACTGGTCGCCGCTGCGCAGCGGCCTCGCGGTGGCCCCGGGCCCGCTGATGGTGCCCGGCCTGGCGATCGGCGCGGGCCCCGTCATCCAGCGGGTGGGCGCCGCCGTGGTCTCCCTGGTGGGCTGCCTGTTCTTCGCGGCCGGGCTCGGTTGGTGGATCCTCGTCCTGGACGCCGACTCGGGCTACGCCGTCGGGATGCTGCCCGGCATGGTCCTCACCGGCATCGGGGTCGGCCTCACCCTGCCCACCCTGATCGGCGCGGCGGTCTCGGCCGTGCCGCCGCAGAGCTTCGCCACCGGCTCGGCCGTGGTCACCATGGCCCGCCAGATCGGCGTCGTCGTGGGTGTCGCCATGCTGGTCGCCGCCTTCGGCACCCCGAACGGCCCGGACGAGACGCTCGCCGCGTTCGACGACGGCTGGCTGCTCACCGTCCTCGCGACGGCGGCCACCGCCCTGGCCGCCCTCTTCCTCCGGCGGACCCGCACGCCATGACGTCCGGGCCGTCCACCGGGTTGGAAAAGGCGACTAATCTGCGGACCATGCCCAAGGACACCAGGCCACGCCCCTGTTCCGTCGCCGACACCCTCGATCTGGTCGGCGAACGGTGGACGCTGCTGGTGGTCCGCGAGATCTTCCACGGCGTTCGACGGTTCGACGGGATCGTCCGCAACACGGGGGCCTCCCGCGACATCCTGACCACACGCCTGCGCAAGCTCGAAGGCGCGGGCATCGTCCGCCGCGAGCCGTACAGCGATCACCCGCCCCGGTTCGAGTACCACCTGACCCCGGCCGGCCGTGAGCTCGGCGACGTCATCCTCACCCTCATGAAGTGGGGCGACCGCCACATCAACGCCGACGACCCTCCCGTCCGCTGGAAGCACACCTGCGGCGAGACCCTCGACCCGGTCGTCGTCTGCGCCCACTGCGGCGGGCCCGCCGGCACCGGGGCCCACTCCCCGACCGGCCGGGGGGTCTACTCCGATCAGTGACTCAGGGCTTGGCCGTTGGCTCAGGGGTTCTCGACGGCCCAGCGGCGATCGAAGGCGAAATCATCGGCCGACCTCAACGCGCCGAGCGCGTCGTCGACGAGCGCTGTATCGGCACCCGCTGAGGCGCTCTGTGGGAACGCCCAGCGGATGATCGCGTAATGTCCCCAGCCGTCACCATCCGCCTCGCCACCGCCGGAGATGTGGCCATGTGCAAGGCCGGGACGCAAAGGGTGAATGAAACCCGACCCTGGATGGTCGAGCACGGTCAGGAGATCTACCGCCGCAGCACCGTCCCGGAGCTTGAATACCACAAGCAATCCGACCATCCCGACCTCAGGTGCGCGGTACTGACCGCGGATGACCTGGTCGCAATCCCCCCGAGCCAACGCGGCACGCACTTCGTCACCCCAGACCGCGGACGCACAATCTGAGTCATCACGGGTGCCGGCGAGCTCGAGTGCCATGCGCCCATATGACAGCTTCCGCATTCCCCAGAATATCTCACCGACGCTGAGTCTTCGCGGATCATCACTGCGACGATCAAGAGGATCACTGCGATCGAGCAATGCCAGCTTCACGTATCGCGCCGGCCGAGTACGTACCACCGCCGGTGGGGTGTCCTGCGGAATCCCCCACGTCAGGTAGCCGTGATCACGAAGATGGGGATAGGCTATGAAATAGGTACAATAGCCGAGAATCAGTAGCGCCACGACACCACGGTTGCGCCACTTCATACGATCGTTGAGGACCGAGTCTTGCGGGCCTTTCATTCAATCTTCACTTTCCCCCAGTCGCTCCAATCTCCTATTTTTTCTCGGTGCAGTGGGGGGGTCGTCAACTGCACACCCCTGCCGTCCGGATAGCGAAGCCTCATCCCCACTTGCGTCTCGGGAGCGTCGGGTATCCTGCGCATTGCCGCGGCTTGCGGCTCCAGTGCACGGATATAGTGGTCCCAGATGTCCAGCAGGCCGACTGTATGGCTTTGCACCAGTTCGATCCCGGCAACGCCGAGGAGGACGGTGATGGGATTGAGCTTTGACAGTGCTATGAAGGCCACGACGAACTCCACCGCCGAGGTGAGGAGGGTTCGCCGCATGGCTTCGACCACCTCTGCGGTGGCCAGCAATTCCTTCTGCGTCTGCCGCATTCCGTTGTGCACCGGCATGAGGTATCTCGACTGCACCTCGGCGGCCCAGGTCTTGTAGGCTTCGGCGGCCTCCCCAGTCCATTTCTCGCCGCCCAAGATCTTCTCGACGTGAACGTCCAGATCGTTGATGGATCCTTGTGCGTTCTTGGCCGCCACCTCCCAGGCATCTCCGGCGTTCTTGATGCGGCCGACGTCGCCCCAGAGTTGCTCGTAGATCTTCTTCGTCCAGTATCCGGCCGGCGGCGCCACCAGGATCGCGCATTGAACGGCTCTGGAGATGGGCCACGGAAGGTCGGACTGATCTGTCACTGTTCACCCCGCTCAGGTCAGGTCGATCGCGAACGGCCATCGGTCAGCGGATGGGCGTCCAGAAGGACTCGCCGCCGCCCCGGCTTTTGCGACCCGCCTCGGCATCGGCGTCTCGTTGCCTGATGAGGGCATCGTCCCGCCCGGTCAGCGACAGACCGCGCACCGCGTCCTTGGAGCGCGCCTCGGCCTTCCCATAGTTGTCCGCCGCGTGCCGGATGAGTTCGGCCGCATCGGTCATCATGCGTTCCGCCTGCAGTGCGTAGCTGAAATACTTCTCCCACAGATCACGATATGCCTCCCGGACGTTATGCCCGGCATAGGTGAACTCGTGCGCCCACAGCTTCGTCACGGTCGTCTCGAAGGTGGCGTCCTTGATCTCACGCCATTTCGTGGCCTGCTCCTCCAACGCGACCGCATGTGCACGAAGTGCTTCCTGCTCTTCGCGGTACTCTTGGGTCATCGCCTGTCGTCCGTTCGCTCGGTCGCCTACCTGTACTCGTCGGATTGCAGTTCACGCGCGGCGATCACACGCCGTTCGGCCGCGTCCGAGATGGCCTTTCGAAGAGCGCTGAGCACTTGGCCCGCCAACCTGTCGACACCCAGGTTGCCCGGAGCGTCGCGCTCGATCTCCACCGCAATCTCGGTGCCGGAGACGTTGATCGTGACGGTCCCCGCACCCGCTCCGATCTCGTGATGCAATTGTTCACCGGCGCGCTGAACGCCCTTCGCCGCCGCTCGATGGATCGCCTCCATGGATTGCGCGATGGCCGCTCGGGTGATCGGGGACCCGTCGTGGTCAAGGTGGTCGGGATTGGGCGCGGTGCCCGAGAGATCGGTGAGTCTCGCGATCTCCTCACCCGCCGGGCTCGTGGGAAGCGCCGATCGCAGTGCGGTCTCCAGGTTCGCCGCGGCCGCCCCCCGAGCCCGCGAGACGGCTGTGGATATCCGTGCTCCGAGCTGCCGCGGGTTCGTTCGCGTCGCGGCCTTGATCCGGAGGTCCAGCACATCCCCGTCACCGTTCGCGACGATGGTGACGATGCCGTCGTCATCGTGTGCGTGGATCCGCTCCTCTCGGGCCTGTTCACTGGCGGTGCGGACGCTTTCGAGAAGACGGTCGAGATGCTCACGGACCTTCCGGGCCTCGTCGTGAGGATTCGCACCCCCCACGTTCTCCGCCCGAGGACCCTCTACGGCCCCTTGCGAGTGATCTGCGGCCTGTTCCGACCATGACGGGCTTGAATCACCATTCCGTGACGCGGATGTTTCGAGAACCGGGTACGCCGTCCGCCCTGACGGCTCCGGCTCCTCCACATCGCTTCGTTCACTCGCGGCTTCGAGTCGCTCGGTGACCTCTCGAGGGGTCCCGGGCGGATCCACCAGGTCCTGATTGAGGAGTTGGTCTATCGGATTTCCAGATTCGCGCATCTCGTCATCACCGGGCTCGACAGGTGCACACGTTGATCACTTTTACCATTCCAGGACCTCTTCCAGAGCGCGGGCTCGGTGGCCGACGCTCGGTCACGGCAGCCTGTAATGATCACCATGACCGTGTGCACATAGGGCGAGTAAACCGTAGCTTGATGCCAGTATGGAGACAAGTCCGAATGTTGCATCAATGGACATGTTTCCCCCTGCTCCACAGAGAGGTGGCCACTTGCGGTCATGGCGACGGGGCCCCGGCCCTGCACCCTCGATTGACACTGGGATCTGAGTATTGAAACCACCACAAGGTGGACATCAATTGGCTCGCCCTGCCGCAAACCACCTGAAGATGCAGCACAACCCAAGGTCGCCACCCACGAAGCTGTGGTCGTCCCCACACCCTGGAGTGGACCCCCGCCATCCTGGCCATCGAGGCCATCGACGTCTCCCTCAACGCCAACTGGGCCGAGCCCCGACGTTGCCGCGCCACCCAGTCGCCCTTGCCCTTGCCGCCGCCGTACCGCGTGTACGTGGCCCCGTCGGGGAAGTCCCCCGCCTCCGGGTACGGGTAGACGCGCACTGCGACCCCCGGCCCTCCCCGCTGCCCACTCCCTCTTCAGCCGTGCTCGCGTCCGTCCCTGAGCCCCTCGCCGGAGTGATCCACCACAAGCCCCCTCGTTGCCAACGGCACCGTCACTCACCTCGTCGTCCAAGCGGACGACCTCGATGCCACCACAGGCGGTCTCGCGACCAGTGCCGGCACGACCGAGCCCCCGACGAAGCCGGGACCGGGAACCCGGACGTCGTGGCCGACCGCCCCTGATGGCCACCAGCTCGAACTCATGCAGCGGCCACCCCGCCACCTGGTCACCACACCACCGGGCCCACCGGCCGGCATGACGGCCGCCGATCTCGCCTGACCGGTCAACTCACGGCCGAGAGGGCGCCCAGTTCGCGGACGGCGGCAGCACGGCCCTTTTCCCCTGCCCGTTCAGTTCAAGCCGGGAGGGTGGCCGGCTCGCGCGGCGGGGAGCGCCCGAGCCTTGTCGCCGATCGTTCGGCCCGAGGTGAGAGGGACGGCCAGTTCGCGCGCGGTGAGGAGCGCCCGAGCCCTGTCCCTCGACCGTTCAGCCCAAGCCGGGAAGCGCCGCCGGCTCCCGCGCGGCGCAAAGGGCCCGGACCTTGTCACCCGACCGTTCAACCCAGGCCGGGAAGGGCCGCCGGCTCCCACGCGGCGCGAAGGACCCGGACTTTGTCACCCGACCGTTCAGCCCGAGGTGGGAAAGACGGCCAGTTCGCGCGCGGTGGAGAGCGCCCGAGCCCTGTCGCCCAAACCGCTCACCCCAAGCCGGGAAGCGCCGCCGGCTCCCGCGCGGCGCAAAGGGCCCGGACCTTGTCACCCGACCGTTCAACCCAGGCCGGGAAGGGCCGCCGGCTCCCACGCGGCGCGAAGGACCCGGACTTTGTCACCCGACCGTTCAGCCCGAGGTGGGAAAGACGGCCAGTTCGCGCGCGGTGGAGAGCGCCCGAGCCCTGTCGCCCAAACCGCTCACCCCAAGCCGGGAAGCGCCGCCGGCTCCCGCGCGGCGCGAAGAGCCCGGACCTTGTCACCCGACGTTCAGCCCGAGGTGGGAAAGACGGCCAGTTCGCGCGCGGCGCGCCCGAGTCCGGACCTTGTCGCCTCACCGTTCAGCCCAAGCCGGGAACGGCCGCCGGGCTCCCGCGCGGCGGGGAGCGCCCGGACCTTGTCACCCGACCGTTCAGCCCAAGGTGGGAAAGACGGCCAGTTCGCGCGCGGCGGGGAGCGCCCGAGCCTTGTCACCTGACCGTTCAGTCCAAGCCGGGAAGCGCCGCCGGCTCCCGCGCGGCGGGGAGCGCCCGAGCCTTGTCGCCCGACCGCTCAGTCCAGGGGAGAAGGACAGCAGGCTCCCGCGCGGCGCGAAGAGCCCGGACCTTGTCACCTCACCGTTCAGCCCAAGCCGGGAACGGCCGCCGGGCTCCCGCGCGGTGGGGAGCGCCTGAGTCCTGTCGACCGACCGTTCAGCCCGACGTGGGAAGGGGCGCCGGCTCCCGCGCGGCGGGAAGAGCCCGGGCGGCCTTGTCACCTGACCGTTCAGCTCGAGGTGGGAAGGGCGGCCAGTTCGCGTGCGGCGGGAAGGGCGCGGGCCCTGTCGTCGGGGAGGGCCTTGAGGATCTCGCCGACGATGAGGCGACGCAGCGAGCTGGAGGGAAGCGTGCCCGCCAGGGAGACGGCATGGTCGAGGCCCTCGGTGACCTCCCGGTCTTGAACGAGGGCCAGGGCACGGACCAGCTCGGAGTTGAGGCGGCCGCCGGCCTTCTCACGCGCGGCCAGGCTGAGGGAGTGCTCGACCGCGTCCGTCGCCCGTTTGGGGTCGCCCAGGACTCCGTACACGAGGCCCTCGTGGAAGCGGAGGTTGGCCTCCGGCCATCCCCAGGCCGACACCTTGTCCGTCGTCACCTCTGCGGGTGCCTTCTCCAGTGCCGTGGAGAGGGCGCGGAGCGAACGCTCCGCGCCCGCCCCGTCGCCGTGGAGGGCGCACGACCTCGCGTGGGCGCTCAGCACCTTGAGCTGCCCGACGCCGGGAACCCCGCCCGCGTTGGCCATGACATCGCGGGCCAGGGCGTCGACCACATGACGGGGACGGCGCTCGCAGACGGCGCGTGCGGCCATGCCGCCGCGCACCCAGTCGGCCAGGTGGCGGTCGCCCACGTCCTCCGCCGCCCGGAGCGCGACCCGGTACGCGCGGCCGGCCTCCGTCGGCCTGCCCAGGTCCTCGAACTCGGTGGCCAGGAAGACGGAGAGTTGGGCGCTGACCCGCAGCAGATCCTTGCGCTCGCGCTCCGGCCCGGTCTTCAGGGCGGCGCCCAGGCTCATGAGATCCGAGGCGAGCCGGTGGACCATGCTCCCGACCGGCCAGACCCAGAGCGACTGGGCGTACTCCCAGGCGGTGTGCTCCCACTCCGCGACGTCGAGGTCGGGACCGGGGCCGCCCACCGCGTTCTCCACGTCGGCGAACACGGCGTCCATCGTGGCGGCGGGTACCACGAGGCCCGCGCTCATCGCGGTCAGCAGTTCGAGCAGCGTTCGACGTCTCACAGCATCATCCCCATCTTCGGGACGGGTCTTCACATTCACGGTACCCGCCGACTCGACATCACGGGTGGCCGAATCCGGCAGATCACCGAACAGGCGCATTTCGGTCGTATCGAAGACCACAGCGTACGCGGCGGCCCAGTCGCGGGGGAAGTGCAGGCCCTTCTCCCAGTCGAAGATCTGCCGGGCCAGATTGATCACCGATCTCTCCCCGGTATCGATACCGAGGGCGCGATGTAGCCGTCGCGCCATCTCTCTCTTACCCCAGTGTCGCGACTCGCGCTCGCCCTGCAGCCGCACCGCCCAGACCGGACGCTCCCCGTCACCCATTCCCCACCTCGTTCCCGCAGGTCAGCCCGAGGGTGGAGAGAAGGTGGAGACTTTATGACCGCCGGGTCGTCTCCACCTTGTCTCCACTTTCTCTCCACCTTTTCCCCACCCCGACACCGGAAAGTCTCCACCATTCTCCACCTTGTGATCCCACGGTGGCATGCGCTTCACTGACTGCGACGAGAGCGGGCCTGACATGGCCATTGACGACGTCATCGTCGCGCGGCGAGTTTCCACCGCCCGAAAAACACGAAACGGCCCCGGCCAGGTGAAGAGAGCACCGGGCCGGGGCCTTGATCAGCAAACGAGGTGCTGACCCATGCACGATCGTACGACCCCCGAGGCCCGGCTGGCGGCGCTCGCCGCACATCTGAAGGCGCACCGCCTCGACGTGGACCTGACCGGCCGGGGCCTGCTCGTCCACGACCCCCACTCCGGGACCACCTCCGACCCGGTCACCTGCCGGTCCCGGGCCGACGACGCGGGCACGTTGTGGTTCTTCACGGTCCCCGGCCGCCCCCTCGCGCCCGCCGACCGCGTCACCGACGCCGTGACGTCCCTCAAGGCGCACCTCTCCGCACGGGCCTCGTCGTGAGCGCGGCCGTGGGGCGGATGGCCCCGATCGACGTCGAACGGGCACGGGAGGCGCTGGCGGCGCGGTTCCCGGAGGCGGTGATCTGGTTCGGCGAGTCCACCCGCCACTGGTGGGCGATGGTGGCCGACCGCTCCGGCCGCGACGTCCCCTTGGAGGCCGGCACCCCGGTCGAGCTCGCCCGTGTGCTGCGGGACTTCTTCGCCACCCGTTCGCCCCGGCCCGCGTCGGCGGCCGGCGCGGGCGGTTCCCGGATCGGGACGGGCGTGCACTGGAGGGGGCACACCCGCCCGGTCCAACGGTCCGCGCCGCCGCATCCGGTGGCGCGGACGGGCGCGGCGGTGCGGAGCGGGACCGCCCGTGCCGCCGCGCCTCCCGAGGAGGGGCGCGGACGCCATCGCGCGCACCGGGAACGGCGGCTGTTCCGCAGACGGCGAATCTGATACCTCCCCGAAACCGTCGGCTCCGTAGAAAAGGATTCATCACGGAATTTCGACGAGAGGCCGAAACGGGATGTACGGAAACAGGTTGATGGCCGTCGGGCTGGCGACCGTCGCACTGCTGGCGGGCGCCTGTTCCGGCGGCTCGTCGGACGACGGCGGGAAGGTCGCCAGGGCGGCCCCCACCGGCAAGGCGAACGTGCAGAACGGGTCGGGACGTGAGCCCGACCCGATCGCCTATTCGAAGTGCATGAGGCAGAAGGGCGTCACCGAGTTCCCCGACCCGGTCAATGGCGGTCTCTCGATCGACGGCGACAAGGTGAAGATGGACTCCCCCACGTACAAGGCCGCCGAAAAGGCGTGCCAGTACCTGATGCCGCCACCGCCGCCGGGCAGCGAGGACGACGGGAAGAACCGCGCCGAGGCCCTGAAGTATTCCAAGTGCATGCGCGAGAACGGCGTGCCGAACTTCCCGGACCCGAACGCGCAGGGCGGCCTCAACATCGACGCCGAGAAGATGGGCGGAATGGGCCCCGACAACCCGGTGTTCCAGAAGGCCGAGAAGACCTGTCACCAGAAGCTGGGCATCAAGGGCAACTCGAACCAGCACAACGCGCGTCCCTGAGGTCGGGCATCGCCCCGGCGCCGGGCCCGGTTCACTCCCCTCCGAACCGGGCTCGGCCACTCCGGACGAGGTGCGCGGGACGCACGGGAGCCGTTCCGTCGCCGTTCTCCGAAAGCGTGGGGAATCCCACCTCGATCGACAACCCGCCGTCGGGCCGGGGGGCGGTGTCGACGAGGGCGTCGTGCGCGCCGGCGATGGCCTCCACGATGGACAGGCCGAGCCCGAGCCCGCGCCCCGTCCGTTCCTCCCCGAGTCGCTGGAACGGCTGGAACATCCGGCAGATCGCGTCCTCGGGCACCACGGGCCCGGTGTTGCGCACCGCCAGGACGGCACGTCCGTCACGGGTCTCGGTCACGATCTCGACCCGACCGCCGTCCACGTTGTGCCGCAGGGCGTTGTCCACCAGGTTGACGACCAGGCGTTCGGCCAGTCGGCCGTCGCCGGTCGCGACGGCCGGGGCCAGCGCCGTGCGGACGGTCACGTTGCGGAATCGGGCCTCGGGCAGCCGGGAGGCGACGATCCCGTCGGTGAGGGAGGCCAGGTCGAAGGGCTCACGACGTTCGATGCCGGCGTGGCCCCGGGCCAGGGTGAGCAGTGCCGCGATGACCCGTTCCTGCTGCTCACCGGCGGCGAGGATGCGTTCGTGCGCCGCGCGCAGCGACTCCACGGACGCGTCGGGGTCCGACAGCGCGACCTGGCCGAGGGTCCGCTGGCGCGCCATCGGGGTCCGCAGCTCGTGGGAGGCGTTGGCGACGAACCGGCGCTGGGCCTCGAAGGACGCCTCCAGCCGGGCCAGCAGGTCGTCGAAGGTGTCCCCGAGATCCTTCAGCTCGTCGCCGGGTCCGTCGAGCGCCAGCCGTTCGTGCAGGTTGGTGGCGGAGATCTGGCGGGCGGCGGCGGTGATCGTGCGCAGCCGGCGCAGCACGCGACCGGCCACCAGCCAGCCCAGCACCACCGAGATCACCGCCATGATCGCCAGCGCGAACCCGGACTGGATCAGCAGTTGCCGCAGTTGCTCGGACCGCTGCCGTCGCGCCCCCTCCTTGATCAGCCGATCCTCGACCATCGCCTGCTCCGGGCTGAGCCCTCCGGACTCCGACGGCGGAGCGATCGACCATCGCCGCCCCTCCGGCGGCACGGGCTGCGGCTCCTTGCGCTGGGACTCCATGAAGGCGTTGGTCCGGCCGTTCGGGCCCTCGTAGCTGTAGAACCCGCCGGTGGCGCGGTCCACCAGCACGTACGTGATCCCGAGCAGCATGGCCCCGGAGACCAGGAACAACGCCCCGTACAGAAGGGTGAGCCGCAGCCGGACGGTGCGGCGCGGCGGCGAGAACAGGCGCATGGGACCTCAGATCCGGTAGCCCGACTTGGCGACGGTCTCGATCACCGGAGGGTCGCCGAGTTTGGCCCGCAACCGGCTGATCGTGATCTTGACGGTCTTGGTGAACGGGTCGGCGGCCTCGTCCCAGACCCGTTCCAGCAGTTCCTCGGCGGAGACGGTGCGGCCCTTGGAGGCGAGCAGCAGTTCGAGGACGCCGAACTCCTTCGGCGCGAGCTTGAGCGTCCGCTCGCCGCGCACGGCCCGGCGGCGCGCCGCGTCGACCACCAGGTCGCCGTGTCGGAGCACCGGTGGCACCGCCGGATGCGCCCGCCGCGCCAACGCGCCGACGCGGGCGACGAGCACCGGGAAGTCGAAGGGCTTGGCCAGGTAGTCGTCCGCGCCGATGCCCAGGCCGTCCACCAGATCCTCGGTGGTCGCGGCGGCGGTCAGCATCAGCACCCGGGCGCGGCAGCCCGCGTCGATGAGCCGGGCGCAGACCTCGTCGCCGTGGGTGCGCGGCAGGTCCCGGTCGAGAACGATCACGTCGTAGTCGTTGACCAGCGCCCGTTCCAGCCCCGAGGCGCCGTCGAACGCGACGTCGACGGCCATCCGCGCCCGCCGCAGCCCGACGGCGACCGCCTGCGCCATCTCCTCGTCATCCTCGACCACCAGAACCCGCACCCGCCGCTCCTCCCGACCCGGCCCCGACGAAAGGGCCGCGCCCCTCCACAGTGCCTCGGCCCGGGTTCCGCCCGAACCGACCCGACCCCTGCCTGATGAAAGGGCCGTTTCCACGGTGCCTCAGCCCGGGTTTCGGGACGGTCTCAACTTTAGGGACCGCTCCGTTGCTCGCCGTAAAAGAAGCCGGTGAGCAGCGGAACGAGGGTCTCGGGGTCGACCGTGTGCCCATGCCGGTCGATGGTGTGGCGTCGGGCATCGGGGATGCAGGCGGTGATCGCGTCGGCGGCGAGGCCGAAGAAATCGGTGCTCAACCCCGCCATGTGCGGGTCGACGCCCGCCCCGGTGACCACCAGCGTCGGCCTGGTGATCGTGGCGAGGCGCGCGGCGGGCGGGGGCCCGTCGCCCAGGCAGGCGGCGTCGTAGGCGAGTGTGTGCGCGAGGTCCAGCAGTGCGGGCCACATCGGCGACCCCTGGGCTGCGGCGAGGTCCTCCTCCGAGGAGCCCGCCAGCCGCATGAACAGTGCGAGCGCCTCTTGGCGCTCACCTGCGGCCAGCGCCGACCGCAGACGCGCGACGTACTCCCGCCAGGTCGCGATCGCCTCCTCCCCGATGGCGTACGGCACCTCGTACACCGCGACCCTCGCGATCGGGAGACCGGCTGCGGCGGCCTCCAGGGCGAGGGCTCCGCCGGAGGAGGCGCCGAACAGGTGCGCCGGCCCGCCGACCTCGGCGATCAGCGCCGCGAGGTCCTCGATCTCGCGCTCCAGCGCGTACGGCCGCACGTCACCACTGCCGCCACGGCCACGGCGGCGGTAGTTGACGACGGTCAGTTCCCCGGCCAGCGCGGGGAACAGCGGGGCGTTCTCCGATCCGTCGTCCAGACCGCCGCCCACGAGGACGACGGCCGGGCCGCTCCCCGCCCGGTCGTACTCGATCAACGTGCCGTCGCGTGATGCCACGTGTGCCATTCCACCGACCCTAGGCGGGGCCACCGACATGGCGGGTGCGCCGATACCGTCCCGAAACCGCTCCCGCCGTACAACCGGCACTGATGCGCAATCCGGCGTGCGGCGAAGGAGTGGCATGACCTCGGCACCACCCATCATGCGGGACGACCCAGGCGGACGGGCGGGCGTGCCCCGCGGACGGGCGCGACGCCGACGGCGACGCGCGCTGGCGGTGATCACGGCGGTGCTGGTGGCCTCGGGGGCCGCGGCCGTGGCGATCGCCGGTCCGTTCGAGGAACCCGTCAAGAGCGCCGGCACCCGGAGCGTCGCGCCCACCGGGGAGGCCGAGGTGACGCGGGGACGCCTGACCGCGCGGACCTCCGTCAGCGGGACGCTCGGGTACGTCGGCGGGTACACGGCCGTCAACCAGGCCACCGGGACGTTCAGCAGGCTGCCCAAGCCGGGACGGGTGATCGGCCAGGGAGGGGCCCTGTACTGGGTCGACGGCAAGCCGGTGATCCTGCTGCGGGGCTCGGCGACGAGCATGTACCGCGATCTGAAGCAGGGCATGACGGGCGCCGACGTCCGGCAGTTGAACGCCGCGCTCCTCGCCCTCGGATACGGCCCCAGGTATGGGCTCAGCTCCCAGTCGATGACCTACGGCTGGGCGACCACGTACGCGGTGAAGCAGCTTCAGGACGATCTGGGCGTCAAGGAGGACGGGATGTTCCCCAAGGGGCAGGCCGTGTTCCTGCCCCGCGAGTCGATCAGGGTCACGAAGGTCCATGTCTCCCCCGGGGCCGTCGCCGCCCCCGGGACCCCGGTCCTGGAAGGGGGCTCGACCACCAGGCAGGTCACCGTGGAGATCGACGCGTCCCTTCAGTCCAAGGTCAAGAAGGGCGACAAGGTGGAGATCACGCTCCCCGACCAGAAGACCGTCCCCGGAAGGGTGACCTCGGTGGGCACGGTGGCCAGGACGGCGGAGAAGGGCGGGGCCACCATCACGGTGCGGATCACGCCGGACGATCCCAAGGCCACCGGCCGTCTCGATCAGGCCCCCGTGGGCGTCTCCATCCTCACCGACAGCGTGGACGACGCCCTCGCGGTCCCGGTCAACGCCCTGCTGGCCCTTCTCGACGGCGGGTACGGCATCGAGGTCATCGAGCCGAGCGGCGCCCGCACGCTGGTGCCGGTCACGCTCGGCCTGTTCGACACCACCGCCGGCATGGTGCAGATCAGCGGCAAGGGTGTCGCGGCCGGCCGGCGCGTCGTGGTGCCGGCGTCATGACGGGCGAGCCGGTCCTGCGGCTGGACGGGGTCAGCAAGGTCTATCCGGGGGTGACGCCCGTGGTGGCGCTCGACGAGGTGGGCTTCTCCGTCGAAGCCGGTGAGCTGGTCGCGATCGTGGGGCCCTCCGGGTCGGGGAAGTCGACGCTGCTGCACGTGATGGGCACCCTCGACCGCCCCACCTCGGGCAGCGTCCACATCGCCGGGGTGGACGCGGCGCGGTTGAGCGACCGGGAGTTGGCGGGGCTGCGGGCCAACGCCATCGGCTTCGTGTTCCAGCAGTTCTTCCTGGCCGACCGGACGTCCGCCCTGGAGAACGTCGCCGACGGGCTCCTGTACGGCGGGGTCCGTCGGGCCGCCCGTCGTGCCGCCGCCGCCGAGGCGCTGGCGCGGGTCGGGCTGTCCGACCGGATGGACTTCCCGTCGGCGAAGCTGTCGGGCGGGCAGCGTCAGCGGGTGGCGATCGCCCGCGCGCTCGTCGGGCGTCCCGCCATCGTGCTGGCCGACGAGCCCACCGGCAACCTCGACAGCGCGTCCAGCGAGGCCATCTTCGGGCTGCTGCGGGAACTGAACGCCGAGGGGACCACGATCCTCGTCATCACCCACGACCGCGAGCTCGCGGCCCGCCATCCCCGGCGCATCGAGGTGCTCGACGGCCGCATCGTCACCGACACGACCGCGACGCCCTCGTTCGTGGGGCCGACCATTCACGAGGGACCCTCATGACCACCACGTTCACCCCGCATCGCCTCTCGTCCGGGGACCTCGCGCGGACGGCGAGCGTGGGCCTGCGGACCCGGCGACTGCGGGCCGCGTTGTCGGCCCTGGGCATCGCGATCGGGGTGGCGTCGATCGTCGCGGTGCTGGGCCTGTCGGCCTCGTCGCAGGCCGGGCTGCTCGCCGAGATCGACCGGCTCGGCACCAACATGCTGACGGTCACCACGGGCCAGGACCTGCAGGGCAACAGCGTCCCGCTGCCGAAGACCGCCCCGGGCATGATCGGCCGGATCGGTCCCGTCGAGCAGGCGCAGAGCACCGGGGCCACCAAGGCCACCGTGTACCGCAGCCCGCTGATCCCCAAGGTCAACACCAACGGGCTGACCGTGCAGGCCGCCGACCTGCGCCTGCCCGAGGTGGTCCGCACCTCGGTCGTCGCGGGCCGGTACCTGAACACCGCGACCGCCACGCAGCCCGTCGCCGTGCTGGGCGCCACCGCCGCGCGGCGTCTGGGCATCGACCGCGTCCACGGCGGGACCCGGATCTGGCTGGGCGACCAATGGTTCTTCGTCGGGGGCATCCTGGGCCCGGCGACCCTCGCGCCCGAGATCGACGGCTCCGTCCTCGTCGGGTATCCGGCGGCCGAGAGATACCTGAAGTACGCGGGCCACCCGTCCACGATCTACGTCCGTTCCGAGACCTCGCAGGTGAACGACGTCCGTGCGGTGCTGGGCGCGACCACGAACCCGGAGAACCCCACGCAGGTCACCGTGAGCAACCCCTCGGACACGCTGGTGGCGCGGGCCGCCGCCGAGTCCGCGCTGAACGGGCTGTTCCTGGGGCTGGGGGCGGTCGCGCTGCTGGTCGGCGGGGTCGGCGTCGCCAACACGATGGTCATCTCGGTGCTGGAACGACGCTCGGAGATCGGTCTGCGGCGGGCGCTGGGGGCCACGAAGGGTCACATCCGCGTCCAGTTCCTGTCCGAGGCGATCCTGCTGGCGGGGCTGGGCGGTACCGTCGGCGTCGCGTCTGGTGTGCTGGCGACGACCGTCTACGCGACCACCAAGGACTGGGCGGTGGTCATCCCGCCGTCCGCCTGGGTCGGCGGCGTCGCCTCCGCCGTGGGCATCGGCGCGATCGCCGGCCTCCTCCCGGCGCTGCGCGCGGCCCGGATGGCCCCGACGGAGGCCCTGCGGACGTCGTGATCGCCGCTTCTGTGAAGGCGGGTGACAGAGGGAGCCCCGGGCCTAAGCACATGAAACCTATTCATCTTCGCCCGGTCGCCGGATACTCGGGGGCAGACGGCTCCGCCACCCCCCGTAGAAGAGGCCGCCCATGCACCGCCGAACCCTGGTGTCCAGAACGCTCGCCGTCCTGGCCGTCCTCGTGTCCCTGGGCGCGAGCGCGGCCGGGACGTCCCGCCTCGCCGCCGCCGAGCCCGCGACACCCGTCGCGCCGGTCGCCGCGACGACCGGCGAGGTCCGAGGCTATCTGGACGCCCATAGCCACCTCATGTCGTACGAAGGCTTCGGAGGCCGCATCTTCTGCGGCAAGACGTTCGACCCCGAAGGCATCGAGAAGGCGCTGAAGGACTGCTCGGACCACGGCGTCGCCGGCGCGTTCGCCTGGTTCGAGAACTTCACCCGCCACGGCCACCCGTTCGGTACCCACGACGCCGTGGGCTACCCGACGTTCAAGGACTGGCCCGCGAACGACTCGTTCACCCACCAGCAGTCGTACTACAAGTGGCTCGAACGGTCCTGGCGCGGCGGCCAGCGGATCCTGGTCAACCAGATGGTGACCAACCGGGTCCTGTGCGAGGTCTACCCGCTCAAGAAGTACCCCTGTGACGAGATGGGCTCGATCCGGCTCCAGGTGAAGCGCACCCAGGAGCTGGAGGCGTACATCGACAAGGAGCACGGCGGGCCGGGCAAGGGCTGGTTCCGCATCGCGCGCAACCCGACGGAGGCGCGCGGCATCATCGCGCAGGGCAAGCTCGCCGTCGTCCTCGGCATCGAGACCTCCGAGCCCTTCGGCTGCACGGGGACCCCCGAGCGGCCGGGGTGCACCAAGGCGGAGATCGACCAGGGCCTCGACGAGATGCGCGACCTCGGCATCAGCTCGATGTTCCTCTGCCACAAGTTCGACAACGCGCTGTGCGGCGTCCGCTTCGACGAGGGCGCGCTCGGCGGCATCCTCAACCTCGGCAACGTGCTGAGCGCGGGCAGGTTCTGGCAGGCCGACACCTGCACGGGCCCCGCCCACGACCACACGATCAGCCCGTCCGGCGACCTCGCCGCCCTCCTGGCCGGACCGCTCAAGGCGCTGCGCCCGGTCGGCATCACGATGCCGGTCTATCCCAAGCCTCCACACTGCAACCCCGTCGGGTTGACCGCGCTGGGCGAGCACATGGTCCGGGGCATGATGAAGCGCGGGATGATCATCGAGGTCGACCACATGAGCGTGAAGGCCGCCGACCAGACGCTGCGGATCCTGGAGGACGCCGGGTACTCCGGCGTGATCTCCGGCCACAGTTGGACGGACCCGACCTACACCCGCCGCGTCTACGGTGTCGGCGGCATGATGACCTCGTACGGTCACCGCGCCGACGGCTTCGTGGGCCAGTGGCGCAAGGACAAGGCGTCCCGTGACGAGCGCTACCTCTTCGGGTACGGCTACGGCCTCGACGCGAACGGCATGGGCACGCTGCCCCCGGTCCGCCCGAACAACGCCGAGAACCCCGTCCGCTACCCGTTCACCTCGCCGTTCGACCCCGGGGTGACCCTCGACCGGGCGAAGACCGGATCCCGCACCTGGGACGTGAACAAGGAGGGTGTCGCCCACTACGGTCTCGTTCCGGACTGGATGAAGGACATGCAGAACATCGCCGGGAACGAGATCATCAACGATCTGGCCCTGGGCGCCGAGTCCTACCTGCAGATGTGGCAGCGCGCCACGTCCCACTCGGCACAGCCCTGACGGTCGAACGACCAGGGCCGGTGGCGGCGGCGCGCCGCCGCCGGCCCTTCGGCCGTCAGAAGCGCCGGATCGTGAACAGGTCGCCGGGCCGGCCGCCCAGGAGCAGGTCGATCCTCCCGCTCAGCACGTACGGGCGGCCGTCGGAGCCGATCGCCGCCGTGGTCGGCGCGGGCTCGGGCGAGTCCTGCCGGAGCACCACCGTGGCCCTCCGCCAGCCCTTCGAAGGCCGCAGGGTGAACACCGCGTCCACCCCCTTGCCGTCCAGCGCGTTTGTCACCACCAGCAACGCGCCGTCCGGCCGCACGGTCAGGCCGTCGGCACCCGGCAGCGTCAGCTCCATCGCGACCCGTCGCAAGGTGGACGGGTTCCGGGCCGAGACCCGCCACAGCGTCCCGTTGTCGTAGCGGCTGAACACCAGGCCCCCGGCCTGCCACACGATCCCGTTCGCCCCGAAGCCCTCGGGCGCAAGACGCGGGTCACGGACGAAGACACCCGCGCGCCCCCTCAACGGAACCCGGTACACGACCGGCGCGAACGAGTCGGTGACGTAGGCGGTGCCGTCGGGTGCGACCGCGATGTCGTTCGCCAGATGCCGCGCCCCGTCTCCGGCCACGGCCCCCAGATCGACGTAATGGAGCCTGCGGCCGGTGCGCAGGTCGTAGACACCCAGCCCGGCGAGCCGCTCCTGCGTCTGGGGGGACGACTTGGTGCTCACGCCGATGTCGCTGTTGGCGACGAGGAGCCGGCCACGACGGGCGTCCACGTGGATGCCGACGCTGGAGACGAGCGCCGGATCGTTCACCAGCGTCCGCACCGAGCCGTCCGGCCGCACGACCGACACGGTGCCGTGCCGCAGCGAGCCGACGATGAACGCCCGTCGGGTCGGGTCGTACGCGATGTCCTCGGGGTGCAGAGAAGGCGCGTGTCCGGTGATGAGGTCCCCCGGCACGTCGTGGGACGCGGCGGCGGAGGGAAGCGGAAGGGCGACCAGCGTCAGGACGGCCAACGCACCGGCCGCCGAACGACGGGAAAGCAATGAGGACACGAACGGCTCCTTGCCGTAGTCGGGTTACGCGATCCACTTTCGTCCCGACCTTCGAACGGCGGCAGTGCGTGCCGATACTGGTAGTGCCGCTACCTGGGAGACGCCCCTCATGACCACGGTCCGCCGTAACGCGCTCGCGAGCTTCCTTCGTACGCACCGGGCCAAGGTGAGCCCGGCGGACGTCGGCCTGGAGCCGGGCCTCCGGCGTCGTACGCCAGGGCTACGGCGTGAAGAGGTCGCGCTGCTCGCCGGTGTGGGGGTCACCTGGTACACGTGGCTCGAACAGGGCCGCGACATCAACCCCTCCCCCGAGGTGCTGGCCGCCATCGCCCGCACGCTCAAGCTCGGCGACGCCGAACGCGACTACATGTTCCGGCTCGCCGGCCAGGAGCCCCACCGCGTCACCGAGGGCCCGTGCAAGCCGCCCGAGCATCTGGTGCGCCTGACGCTCGCGCAGGACCCGATGCCCGCCTGGGTGCTCGACGCCCGCTGGGACGTCCTCGCCTGGAATCGCGGCGCGGAGGCCCTCTATCGCTTCTCCGAGTGGCCGGCGGAGGAGCGGAACGGGGCGTTCCTGATGTTCGCCTCCCCCGACATGCGCGCCCACATGGAGGACTGGGCCGCCCATGCCCGGCGCGTGGTGGGCGAGGTGCGCGAGAGCTTCGCCCGCCACCCCGAGGACACCCGGATGGCCGAGGTGCTCCGCCGCCTCCGCGCGTTCCCCGAAGCCGCCGCCTGGCTCGACGAACGCACCGTGAGCGCCCGGATCGGCGGCATCGCCAAGCGCCTCCACCACCCCACCGCCGGAACCCTCGACCTCGACCAGATCATCCTCCGCCCCGGCGACGCCCCCGACCTCGTCCTGATCGTCCTCCAACCCCGCACCGACACCGACACCCTCCAACGCCTCACCGCCCTCACGCACAACGCCCCCGAACCGGCTCACGCCTGACCGGCACGCCTCCGGACACGTCGCCAGGGAGTGTGACGGGGCGGGGGACGTGGGGCGTCTAGGTGGGTGACGTCGAGGGACGGAGGAACCCGCCGTGGCGGACGAGGAGTACATGGAGTTCGCATCCGCTCGGAGCGGACACCTGTTCCGAACCGCGTGGTTGCTGACCGGGGACTGGCATCTCGCCGAGGACCTGGTGCAGGAGACGCTGGCCAAGGTGTACCGGTCGTGGCGCAGGGTGCGGCAGGCCGAGAGTCCGGCGGCCTATAGCGAGGCCATGCTGGTGCGGACCTTCCTGTCGTTCCGGCGGCGGCGCAGTGCGTCCGAGCGGCCTACGGGGGCGGTGCCCGAACGGGCGGAGGCCGCCGACCCGATCGGCGGCGCCGCCCTGCGGGTGACGTTGCTGAACGGGCTCGCCCAGTTGCCGCCCAAGGATCGGGCGGTGCTGGTCCTGCGGTACTGGGAGGACCGCAGCGTCGCGGAGACGGCGGCGGCGCTGCACCTCAGCGCCGGAGCCGTGAGGAACCGGTCCATGCGGGCGCTGGAACGCCTGCGCGACCTGCTCGGGGACCGG
Organism: Thermomonospora umbrina; assembly: GCF_003386555.1. GTDB lineage: Bacteria > Actinomycetota > Actinomycetes > Streptosporangiales > Streptosporangiaceae > Thermomonospora > Thermomonospora umbrina. The sequence goes on from NZ_QTTT01000001.1 coordinate 2,710,344, forward strand.
TTCCTCGACGTCACCAGCCGATAACACCACGGGAAGCGGTGATCAGCTTGTCCGATGAACAGAAGCTCTCCGAGGCCATGCGGTCCGCGATGGCGGACGTGTCGCCACCCGCCGACCTGGTCAGGGCGGGGCTGGCGCGGGGGCGTCGCGCGCGACGCAGGGCGCGGGCGGCCCAGACCGCCGGCGCGGCGCTGGCCCTCTCCGCGGTCACGTTCGCCGGGGTGAACGTCCTCGGCGGCGGGCCCGAGCAGAAGAGCGCCCTGTCCTCTCGCGGGACCTCGTCACCGGAGGCACGGCGTACCGGCGAGCAGGTGAGCCCGGCGGAGATGTCGCGGATCCTGCAGACGATGCTGCCGAAGGGGGTGAGACTCATCGAGGTCCAGGGCGCGCCCGTTCCCGGGGTGATGATGGCCAAGTACGACGACGGCAAGGGCCTCGCCGGGGTCACGATGGCGATCCAGCGGTTCCCTCGGAACGACCCCGCCCTCCGCGATTATCACGACTGCCCGTCGCCGCAGGTCCTCCCGTACAACGACTGCGAGGCCACCGACTGGGAGGGGCAGGGCAGGCTCCTGGTCACCAAGGGCTTCACGCGTCCGCAGAGCAACACGGGCGAGAAGTGGTGGCACGCGGAGCTGACCCGGCGGGACGGCATTCAGATCCGGTTCGACCAGGTCAACGCGGCCGAGTCGAAGAGCTCCGCCGGAGTGACCCGTGCGACGCCCCCGCTGAGCCCCGCTCAGATGACCGCCATCGTCACGAACCCCCGCTGGGTGGAGGCCGCCGCCACATTGCCGGCCCCCGAGAGGCCAAGCCCGGGGACGGGGCCCAAGGAGTTCCCCGGTGACCGGATCCTGGCCGGCCTCCGGCGGCTGCTGCCCAAGGGGGCCGAGATCACCCATCCGGACGTCTCGGACGGCTACGTCTCACTGATCCTGAAGGACTCCCGGGGCGGGACGAGCGTCGGCCTCAACGTGCAGGATTTCAGGCGTCCCGACGGCAAGGCGGAGAAGCAGCCGAGCTGCGCGCAGCGGTTGTCGGACCAGCCGGACGAGGCGACCTGCGTCGAGGAGACCCTGCCGGACGGCACCATGATCTGGATCGAGGAGCAACCCGCGGAGGTCGTCGCGTCGGGTGTCATCAACCGCATCGTGGAGGTGATGTACCCGAACGGCCGCCGGGTCGTGGCGCGGGCGGCCAACGGGCTGTCGCCCAAGAGCGGCCCCCAGACCCGCGACACCCCCGCGCTCTCCCTGGAGCAGATCAAGAGGATCGTGACCGACCCGACCTGGCGTCGCTGACGCCGCATGACGAAGCGGCCCCCGTCACCAAGAGCCTTGGTGACGGGGGCCGCTTCGCGTTACCGATGCGCGGGGATCAGAACGCCTCTTCCGGCAGCTCCATGATGTCCAGCGTGGTGGCCTCGGTGATCGCCCGGTCGGCGGCGATCCGGGGCAGCACGGTGGCGCAGAAGAACTGCGCGGCGGCGACCTTGCCGGTGTAGAAGTTGCGATCGGCGTCGGAGACGTCGCCGCCGCCGAGCGCGGTCAGGGCGATCTCGGCCTGGCGGCACAGCAGCCAGCCCACGATCAGGTCGCCCAGGGCCAGCAGCAGACGGCTGGAGGCGAGCCCGACCTTGTACAGCTCCTTCGGGTTCTCCATCGAGCCGAGGGCCCAGCCGACCATCGGGGTGAGGATGCCCTCGACGTTGTCCAGCGCCTGGTTGAGCAGGGCGCGCTCGGCCTTGAGCCGGCCGTTGCCCGCCTCGCTGCCCGCGAACGCGCGGATCTCGCCGGACAACTGCTTGAGGGCCTCGCCGTTGTCCCGCAGGATCTTGCGGAAGAACAGGTCCATGCCCTGGATGGCGGTGGTGCCCTCGTACAGGGTGTCGATCTTGGAGTCCCGGATGTACTGCTCGATCGGGTACTCCTGCAGGAAGCCCGAGCCGCCCAGGGTCTGCAGCGACTCCGCGCCGAGGATGGCGTAGGCCCGCTCCGAGCCGAAGCCCTTGACGATCGGCAGCAGCAGGTCGTTCAGCTTCTCGGCCGTCTCGTCCTTGCGACCCTCGTGCTGGGCGATCTGCACCGCGTCCTGGTACGAGGCGGTCAGCAGGACCAGCGCCCGCATGCCCTCGGCGTACGCCTTCTGGGTCATCAGGCTGCGCCGTACGTCCGGGTGGTGAGTGATGGTGACGCGCGGGGCGGTCTTGTCGGTCATCTGGGTGAGGTCGGCGCCCTGCACCCGCTCCTTCGCGTACTCCAGCGCGTTGAGGTAGCCGGTGGACAGGGTGGCGATGGCCTTGGTGCCGACCATCATCCGGGCGTACTCGATGACCATGAACATCTGCTTGATGCCCTGGTGGACGTCGCCGACCAGGTAGCCGACGGCCGGGTGCCTCTCGCCGAGGGTCAGCTCGCAGGTCGTGGAGACCTTGATGCCCATCTTCTTCTCGACGTTGGTGACGTAGGCGCCGTTGCGCTCGCCCAGCTCACCGGTCTCCAGGTCCACCAGGTACTTGGGAACGAGGAACATCGACAGGCCCTTGGTGCCCGGGCCGGCGCCCTCGGGGCGGGCCAGCACCAGGTGGAAGATGTTCTCGGCCATGTCGTGCTCGGCCGAGGTGATGAAGCGCTTGACACCCTCGATGTGCCAGGTGCCGTCGGCCTGCTGCACGGCCTTGGCGCGGCCGGCGCCGACGTCGGAGCCGGCGTCCGGCTCGGTCAGCACCATGGTGGCGCCCCACTTGCGCTCCAGCGCGATCTCGGCGAACTTCTTCTGCTCCTCGGTGCCGATCTGCCAGAGGATCTGGGCGAAGCCCGGTCCGGAGGCGAACATGTAGACGGCCGGGTTGGCGCCGAGGATCTGCTCCGCGATGGCCCAGGTCAGGCTGCGCGGCGCGCCGGTGCCGCCGAACTCCGGCACCAGGTCGACGCGGTACCACTCGGCGTCCATGTACGCCTGGTACGACTTCTTGAAGCCCTCGGGCATCGTGACGGTGCCGGCCTGCGGGTCGAACTTGGGCGGGTTGCGGTCGCCCTCCTCGAAGGACTCGGCGACCGGGCCCTCGGCCAGCCGGTTGACCTCGCCGAGGATGCTGCGGACGGTGTCCTCGTCCAGGTCCTCGTACGGTCCCCGACCGAGCAGGTCCTGACGCTTGAACACCTCGAAGAGGTTGAACTCCAGGTCACGGAGGTTGCTCTTGTAGTGGCCCATGGATTTCCCTCGTCAGGTCCGGCGGGCTGGCGCCCGGGCAACGTACTGGTCAGTAACTGCTCTCTATGCTACCCACTGGTAACCAGGTGACAACCCCACCGAACGAACCCGATTCGGCGACACGAACACCCGACTCACACCAGTGTGACGGTAATCGCCCTGCTATAAGGATCTTGTACCGATCGGTACCACCGTCACCTTGCCCAGGAGGGTCTCGTGCGGAGACTTCTGTCCGCCGTGCTCGGCCTCGTCGCCCTCGCGACGTTCCTCATCGCTCCGCCCAGGACGGCGGGGGCCGATACCGGGATCGCCATCGACCACGGCTTCATCAACACCCCCGATGCCGAAGGCCGAACCACGGTGGGCACGAGCGCGGAGTCCGCCGATGGGATCACCGACGTCATCGTTCGGCTGCGGCTGCGGGGCTCGACCGAGCCTTACGCCGTGATACGAGACTTCGAGCGCCTCCGGGGCACCGACCAAAGGGGCTCCTGGCGGTCGCGTGAGTCCGTGGTCCTCCAGCGCGGCATCACGTTCATGGACGTAGAGGTCGTCGACGGCGCCGGCGATCGGGTCGTTCGCGAGATGGTGGACGTGGAGACCTTCCCCACACCGCCGAACCCGGTTGGCGGGGTGAAGATCACCGACGACGACGGAAGAATCGGTGGTGTCGTCCATGGGCGCTTCAGGCTGGCCTACACCGAGTCCGCGAACTGGGGGGTGGCCAGGGTGGCCGCCATGATGCGACCGGCGGGCAGGCCCGAAGTGGTCGCCACCGTGGCGGACTTCGCGGTGACTCATCGGGCGGACGCTCTCGTCACCTGGAGTTCTCCGACGTACGTGAACCTTCCCGCCGGTGATTACGAGATCGACGTCTCAGTGTGGAACGCCGAGGGCGTCGAGTTGTTCCACCACTCCATGCGCCGTGTGACGACGCGCCTCAAGACGGCCTTCGAGGGGGTCACCGCGAGCCTTGGGACGACCGATGCCGAGAGCGGGAACGTGACCGTGCGAGGCCGGCTCGTCTACTTCGATCTGAACGGTGCCCGCCTGCCCCTCGGCGGCAAGGAAGTGACCGTCGCGAATTCTGCCTCGGTCGTCACGGACCCCGACGGCCGGTTCACCACCACGGTATCCGTCGCACCCCCTTCTTCCGGCGTGTTCACGACGTTCGACGCTGACGACACCTATGGCAACGCCTATGCCCACGCTCGTCTCGACGTGCGCCGGCTCACCACCAGGCTGACGCTCACGGCTCCGGGGAACAAGTTCGTCGGCGACGCCGTCACGTTCAGCGGCCGGCTGGAGCGGCAGGACGCCGCCGGCAAGTGGGGCGGGCTGGGGGGAAGGCCCATCGTCCTCGAATCGTTCGCGGGCGGGAACCTTTGGGCAGGACCCGTGTCCGTGCGCACCGGTCCGGACGGAAACTTCTCCGTCGTGGTCCGCAGCGTCAGGGCCAACCGCTACCGGGCGAGCTACCGACCGCCGCTCGGCGATGAGGGCTACCGGCCGGCCGTCGGCCATCTCTCCTACAAGGCGCGCCAGCGGACCGAGATCAGCGGCTTCACCGTGGCGCCCAACCCCGTGGGGGTCGGCGGCAGGGTCGCCGTTAAGGGCCGGGTCATGCACGTGGGCGGGGCGCGTGAGTCCGTACCCGGCGCGCAGATCAACGTGCAGTTTTCGACCGACGGCAAGCGTTGGAGCACCGTCCTGACCGGAGCAGCCGACCATTGGGGCAGGTTCTGGTTCGAGCCCACCGCCAAGCGAGACGGGTACTGGCGCGCCGTCTACCAGGCCGGCGTCCACAGGGATCACCCCCTCGCCGTGATGCAGTCCTCCATCAGCCCCGCGCGGTACGTGGACGTGCGTTTCAGCGCGAAGTTCTCGCGTTTCGACGCGACACCCGAGCCCGTGCGCCGAGGACGTCCGCTGACCGTCAACGGAACTCTGCGCCTGCACAAGAGCGGACGTTGGCTGAACGGCGCGCACGCCAAGGTCTCCATCCATTTCCTGGCCCCTGGTTCGTCCACCTGGCGACGCATGGCGAGCCTGACGACGGACCGGTACGGCACGTTCAAGAAGACGTTCAAGGCGGGCCAGGACGGCACTTGGGTCGCACGGTACGCGGGAACTGCGACGTACATCCCAGTCCAGAGCACCCGCGACCACGTGGACGTCCGCTAGGGAACAGGCCCGCGCAGCGAGGCGTTGGACGGGACAGCGGCCCGTTTTGGCGGGCCGCCCGGACGAGGTGCGTCGTACCCGGTCATGCGAAGACGACGCGACCGTCAGCCGTACGCACTCGTCCGGGAGGTGGCCGTCATGGCCTGGATCCTTGTCGTCTTCGCCGGTCTCTTCGAGGTCGCGATGGCCCTGTGCCTCAAGCAGAGCAAGGGCTTCACCCAACTCCTGCCCTCCGTGGGCTTCCTCGCGTTCGCCGTCGTCAGCTTCGGGCTGCTCAACCTGGCCCTTCGGGACCTGGAGGTGGGCACCGCCTACGCGGTGTGGGTCGGCATCGGCGCGGTGGGCACCGCCGTCGTCGGGATGCTGGTCATGGACGACGCCGTGTCGCCCCTCAAACTGGCGGCACTGGCCTTGATCGTCGTCGGTGTGGTCGGATTGAACCTCGCAGGCGGGCACTGATCCGCTACTTTGTGACTTGCGCCACAAAGGGGCGATTCGGGTGGAACGAGATCACCCCGGCCTGCGACTAAAGGGACGACACCCCGAGCGGCGCACGAGTCGGGGCCCACACACGGGAGGAAATCAGTTGGTCTTCAAGAAGCTCATGAAGGCGATGGGGGTCGGGGGACCTCAGGTCGAGACGATCCTGCACAGCTCGACCACCCAGCCGGGCGGCACCATCTCCGGTGAGGTCAACCTGATCGGCGGCGAGCACGACTCGGACATCAAGCACCTGTCCATCGCGCTGCGCACCCGCGTCGAGGTCGAGTCGGGCGACAACGAGACCCTCCAGGACATGGAGTACGCCAAGGTCTTCCTCGCCCGCGAGTTCGAGCTGGACGACGGCGCCCGTCACTCGCTCCCGTTCACGCTGCAGATCCCGTGGGAGACGCCGCTCACCCACATGTACGGGCAGCCGCTGCGCGGCACCACCGTCGGGGTCGCCACCGAGCTGGAGGTCGCGCGGGCGGTCGACGCCACCGACCTCGACCCGATCGTGGTCAACCCGCTGCCCGCCCAGGAGCGCATCCTGGAGGCGTTCGCCAACATCGGCTTCCGGTTCCGCAGCGCCGACTGCGAGCGCGGCAAGATCTGGGGCGTGCGCCAGCAGTTGCCGTTCTACCAGGAGATCGAGTTCTTCCCGCCGCCGCAGTACGTCAACGGCATCAAGGAGCTCGAGGTCACCTTCGTGGCCAACGCCTCGTCGATGGAGGTCGTGCTGGAGCTGTCCAAGCGCGCCGGCGTCTTCACCGAGGGCCAGGACTCGTTCGCCCGGTTCACCGTCGACTACGCGAGCATCGGCGCCACCAACTGGGAGCAGCAGATCGAGAACTACCTCAACCAGGCCGGTCGCAAGAAGGGCTTCTTCTAGACCGCCGACACGCATCCACTCCGCCGTGGACCCCGACGATCGGGGGGTCCACGGCGGAGTCATGCCGGGAGGAGATCGCCGTGGTGGACGGCCTCGACCTGACCGCCCCCGAGTCCCGGCTCTGGGACGCCTACCCGACCGGCGCCCCCGTCGACCTCGGTGACGGGCGGCCCGACGAGCCCGCCCCCGACCGGACGGTGCGGGCCGAGGTGATCGCCAGGCTGTTGCTGGGCGGCCGGGAGGGACGTCCCGGGTTCGTGCCGGCCGTACGGCTGAGCGGCGCGTACATCACCGGCCGTCTCGACCTGTCGGGCGGCGACGTCGAGTGCGAGCTCACGCTGCGGCACTGTCGGCTGACCGAGTCCCCCGACCTGTCGAACGTCCGGACCAGGCAGATCGAGTTCGCCGGGTGTCGGATGCCCGGGCTGTCCGGGGACGGGATCCAGGTGGACGGCTACCTGAGCCTGATCGGCTCGCGGATCGACGGCGAGGTCCGGCTCCCGCGCGGGCAGATCACCGCCGGGCTGCGGATGAACGACGTCGTGATCCACCAGACCGACCCCGCCCGGTGGGGGCTGTTCGCCCGGGGCCTGAACGTCGACGCCGGGACGCACATCCGCGACGCCGCCGTCTCCGGCGGGATCAGTCTGGTCGGGGCGCGAATGAACGGCGGACTGTTCTTGCAGGGGACGACCGTCGGCGACAGGGACGGGATGGCCCTGGACGCCTGGAACATCGTGATCGCGGACGCGGCCGAGTTCAGCGCCGGGTTCTCGGCGGAGGGCATGGTGCGGCTGCGGGGGGCCAAGGTGGAGTGCACCCTGTCGTTCGACCAGGCCACCCTGCGCGCCACCACGGACCCGTGCGCGCTGGCGGCCACGTCGATGCAGGTGGAGGAGATGCATTTCCGCCCGGCGGTCCCGGTGGTGGGTCGGGTGGTGCTCGACTACTCCCACATCGGCGTCCTGCGGGACAACCCCGACCGTTGGCCCGAGACGTTGTGGCTGCGCGGCCTGACCTACGACGCCCTGCGCGGCTGCCCTCCCCAGGACCGGCTGAACTGGTTGGGCCGCAACGAGGAGTTCCATCCGCAGCCGTACGAGCAGCTCGCCGCCTGGTATCGGCAGATCGGCCATGACGACCTGGCCCGCAAGGTGCTGCTCGCCAAGCTGCGGGCCCGGCGGGGCACGCTGGGGCGTGGCGCGCGGCTGTGGAGTCGGGTGCTCGACTGGACGGTGGGGCACGGTTACCGCCCGTGGATGGCGGCGGCCTGGGTCGCGCTGCTGGCCGTGGCCGGCGCGGTGATCTTCTCGATCGAGCCCGCCCGGCCGCTGCGACCGCCCGGGGAGCGTCCGGACTTCAGCGCGTTCGTCTACACCCTCGATCTGCTGATCCCGCTGGGCACGTTCGGTCTCCGGGACGCCTACGACCCGGTCGGCTGGACCCGGTGGTACGCGTACGGGCTGATCGCGGCCGGCTGGATCCTGGTCACCGCGCTCATCGCCGGGGCCACCGGGTGCTGCGGCCCAACTGACCGATTCGCCCGCGCGGCGGCCATGATCGGCGACAATGGCGGCATGGGAACGTACCTCATCACGGGCGCGACCGGCGGGATCGGCGCGGCGGCGGCGGAGTTGCTGGCCGACCGCGGGCACGATCTGGTGCTGGTCGGGCGCTCGGCCGAGCGGCTCGCCACGGTGACCGCCCGGCTGGGCAGCGGCGCGCACGCCCGCACGCAGGTCATGGTCCGCGACGCGAACGGCACCCCGGTGGCCGCCCCGGCGGGACGGCGCGGCACGACGCAGCCCGTCGTGCTGGACCTGTCCGAACCCCGACGGCTGGAGGCGGCGCTGGCGGTCGCCGGGCTGCCGGAACGGCTGGACGGCGTCGTGCACAGCGCGGGGGTGGTGGACCTCGGTCCGGTCGCCGAGCAGGACGCCGACCACTGGATCGACCAGCTCATGGTCAACCTGGTCGCCGCCGCCGAACTGACCCGGCTGCTGCTCCCGGCGCTCCGCGCCGCCCGGGGTCAGGTGGTCTTCGTCAACTCCGGCGCGGGTCTGCGCGCGGGCCCCGGCTGGTCGGCGTACGCGGCCAGCAAGCACGGGCTCAAGGCGCTGGCCGACTCGCTGCGCGCCGAGGAGCCCGACATCCGGGTGACCAGCGTGTACCCCGGGCGTACGGCGACGGAGATGCAGCGCAAGGTCCGGGCGCAGGAGGGCCGGCCGTACGAGGCGGGCGAGTTCATCGAGCCGATCACCGTGGCCCGCACGATCGTGGCCGCGTTGGAGACGACCCCCGACGCCACCATCACGGACGTGTCCGTCCGCCCCTAGGGGGGCCCGACGCCCGAGGGCCGGGGAGGCCCGGTGCGGGCCTCCCCGGCGTTCTCGGTGCGTTCGGTGACGGGTCAGCCGGGCGGGATGGCGCCGTTCTTGGCGACCGGGACCGCCAGTTGGGCCGGCGAGGTGAGGGTCGCCTGCTCCCTCGGCAGTCGTGCCAGCGTGGGGTTGATGTGCTCGAGGGTCAGCGGGATCGTCGGCTGGGTGGGCGCCACCAGGTCGTACTTGACCAGGTCGAGCCACCGGACGATCTGCAGCACGTCGTCGGGGATGGGCTCGTTGTTCTTCTGCACCGGGACGCAGAGCTGGCGGCCGTACGTGGCGGTCGTCTGGACGTCCGGCAGGCCCGTCAGCAGCGGGTTGAGGTGGGTGAGGCGCAGCGGGGTGTTGATGGGCGTCGGCTGAGCGATCGCGTAGCACTTCAGGTCGATGTACTGCACCAGACGCAACACCTCGGGCGGCGGGTACTTGCCGTTCTTGACCACCGGGACGCAGAGCTGGCGCGGGCTGGTGATGACGACGGAGGTCGACGGGAGCCCGGACAGCACCGGGTTGAGATGGCTCAGTTGGAGCTGCCGGTTCACCGTGATGCCCTGGACCCGGTAGCACGACAGGTCCACGTACTGGACGAAGTCGATCACTCCGGGGGGCGGGATCTTGCCGTTCTTGGCGACCGGAACGCACACCTGCTCACGCGCGCCGAGCGTGACCTCCTCGGCCGGCAGACCGGTCAGCACCGGGTTCAGATGACGGGTGAGGATCGGGCCGACGGGCGGCACGTACGCCTCGGTCTTGAAGCATTCGAGGTCGAGTTGGGAGACGAATGCCTTCGGGGTCGGGTAGGCGAGCGCACTCGCCCGGGAAACGGCGGGCGCCAGCGCGGCGACCAGCAGGACGAGCACGACGGCGACGGCGCGACCTGCGGCGACGCGGTGCGCGCGGGGTTGGGGGGAACGGTTCATCCGGGGCCCTCCTCGGCGGGTTCGGCCTCAGCGTGAACCTCCGGAGGCTCCGATTCCAGATGGGGAACGACCGTTGTCCGCATCCGGACACAATGTCCGGTAAAGGCGGCGCTAATCGACGTCACGGACCGGCCGGATCGACACCTCCGCGCACGATCCGACATATTCAGCGCTTTTTCGAAAATGACCGGCGCCGGAATCTTCTGGCTCAGACCTCGGCGCGGCGGCGCAGCGTCCAGGCGGCCAGCAGACCGCCGATCAGACCGAACAGATGGCCCTGCCAGGAGATCATGGTGTCGGTGGGAATGATCCCGTAGATCATCGTCCCGTAGCCCAGCACCACACCCACCGCGATCACCAGGTCGAGCAGGCTGCGCTCGAACAGCCCCCGGCCCAGCAGATAGCCGAAGTAGCCGAAGATCAGGATGCTGCTGCCCAGCGTGTCGATGGACGGGGACCCGGTGAACCACACCCCCAGCCCGCCCACCACGATGATGATCAGGTTCGCCGCCAGGAACCGGCCGACCCCTCGGGCCGCCGCCAGGAAGCCGAGCACCAGGAACGGCACCGTGTTGGCGAGCAGATGCTCGAACCCGCCGTGCAGGAACGGCGCGGTGAAGATCTCGGGCAGCTCGCGCAGGTCGTACGCCCGGATCCCGTACCGGTCGAGCCGGCCGTCCATCGCGTAGTCGAACGCCTCGACGACCCACATGCCCGCCGTCACGGCCACCACCAGCACGGCCGCCGACACGGCCCTGGTGGCATGGGTGATCAGGCCCTCCGAGCGGCTCCGCTGCGGAGCGACGGGATTGCTCATTGACGCCGCCTTGGTCGGGGATCGCGCTACCTGGGCAACGATCCGGAGCCCCGAAATGGTGCCCACGAGGCCCCTGCCCATGCACAGGGCCCGCCGTCCACCGCCGTGGCCGTCCCCCGGCAGCGGGCCGTCCGTGTCAGGCGGCGGTGCGGGTGCGGCCGCCGACGGGGCGGCGGCGCAGGTGGCGGCGTTCCTCGGGGGTCGTGCCGCCCCAGATGCCCTCCGGCTCGCCGGCGCGCAGGGCCCAGTCGAGGCAGTCGGCCTGGACGGGGCAGTGGGCGCAGATCGCCTTGGCCGCCTCGACCTGCCGGGCCATGACGGGACGGGCGTAGTTGATCGGGTAGAAGAGGTCGGGGTCGGCGCCACGGCAGATCGAGTGGTCGGTCCAGTGGTCGTCGCTGGTGTTCAGCATGTCGTCTCCAGGTCGAACAGGGCCGCCAGCAGGGGCGGCTCGCAGTGCGCGGCCCGTACCCGGTCCAGGAGCAGCGAGTCGGCCAGCCGTTGCAGCGCGCCCGCCACCACCGCGAGCTCCTCGCCGTCCAGCGAGGTGCGGTGGGCGAGCCGGGTCAGCTCGGCGTCGATGACCGTCGCGCAGCGCCTCCGCAACGCCTCGGGCGGTCCGGTGTCCGGCTCGGCGGCACGGATGGGTCCGTGCGGCGACCGGGTTCCGGCGCGGGACGCTTCGGCGAGGGCGACCATGACGACGGCCTCCAGGAGTTCCGGGGTGGGCTCGTACCCAACGTAGTACTACAAGCCGTAGTACTACAAGCGAGGGTGACTAATAGGTCTTATCGTGCGGATACCCTGAGCCACGTGGCACGTGATCAAAAGGTGACCTTCCGCCAGGCCGTCCGCGAGGACGTCCCGGTCATCGTCCGACTGCTGGCGGACGACCCCCTGGGCAGCACCCGGGAGGCCCCGGGCGACGAGCTCCCGGCGGCCTACTGGACCGCCTTCGACGCCATCGAGAAGGATCCCAACAACGCGATCATCGTGGCCGAGGTCGACGGCGAGATCGCCGCCTCCCTCCAGCTCACCTTCATCCCGGGCCTCACCTACACCGGCGGCGAGCGCGCCCAGATCGAGGGTGTCCGCGTCGCCTTCGAGCACCGGGGCCGCGGCGTCGGTCAGGCCCTGATCACCTGGGTCGTCGACCGGGCCCGGGAGCGCGGCTGCCGCGTCGTCCAGCTCACCACCGACCGCCAGCGCCCCAACGCCATCCGGTTCTATCAGAAGATGGGCTTCCGCCCTTCGCACATGGGCATGAAGTATCCCCTGATCGACAAATAGGTCGTTCCTACTGGTGTGTTCTGCGGTGGATCGCTCCAATTCGTCCGTTCTCACCGGCAGTTCATTTGCCCTGAGTAATCGGGGTACCTGTGGCCGTGTCCGGCTCGCCGGAGAGATCCCGACCAGGTAGCGTTTATCGCCAACCCCTTCGCGGGAGTCCGTCCTCCGGGTTCACCTGGCCGATCCATGCCCTGTGGGTCGATCGGCCCACCTTCCCCCCATCGGGGAAGCCGCCGCGTCCGGCCCCCGGCCGGGCGCACGAGAAACAGGTGGGACCAGTGAGGCACTGGCAGACCGCGAAGCGGTGGGTTCGCCGAGGGGCCGACCACACGAAGTTCGTCGACCTGGTCGCGGCGGCGCTCAAACTCGCCGCCGCCCTGGTCGCGCTCTACGTGGCGGTCCGCTACGGCCGCTAGGAGAAGGCACCTCCCAGCGCCGTAGCGAACCCTGCGGCAGCCCGGCCCCCACCCAGGTTGCGATCTCCCTACCCACAGGGGCGATCTGGGTGGGGGCACTGACCGACACGCCATCGCAGCGAATTTCTACCACGATGGGCGATCTCATCCAGTTTGCCACAGCCTGGTCGTCCACCGGCCACCAGGGTAACTAGTCAGCACAGACTAGGTACAGTACCCATAAAAGAGCATCTCTAGATATAGCCCAGCAGTGGGCAACCAGAAGGTGTTTCGTACACTTTCCGATCGATCACAAGGACGCGGACGACACGCGAGCCGACGATCCGCCACGCCGCCGACAGGGAGCCTCACCCGCGCGCCGGAAGGTCCAGCTTCATCGAGTCGAATGGCTCGACATCAGGCTGGCCGACGTCGAACCGCCCGAGGGCCGCCGATCGTCCCACCGACTCATCCGCACCCCGCCGAGCGCCGACGCCAGGCCCCGCGACCGGCGGTCGCCCTCAACGGTCAGGGTTCACGGACCCGACCGGTGCGATCCCTGTGACCACGGAGATAGGGACGGGTCACCGGATCAGATAGGCCAGCTCGATGGACCACCGGTCCATGTCGGGCTCCACCTCGGGGTCGGTCAGGTAGAACTCGAAGCAGCCCGCCAGGACCTCCCCCTCCATGGCCCATTCCAGGCCCTGATCCGCCGCCTCGCGCTGCAGTCGCGTGATGGACCCGTACAGCCCGTCGGGGTGGCCGTGGTGGGTCAGGGTCGCGTACCGGCCTGCGGGGATCGTTCCCGCGAGGACGCGGTCGTCGCCCTCCGCGGGCTCGGCGACGGGGACGCCGACCTCGACCACGAAGGGGGCGTCCATGTCGCCCGCCACCCGGTAGCGGTAGAACAGCGGGCCGGCGGGGGCGATCCCGCGCTCGGCGAGCCAGGCGAAGACCTCGGGGACGAGCGCGTTGACGCGTCCCCACTCGCGCAGCGGGGCCTCGACGGAGACGGCGACGCAGGGCCGCTCGGCGCGTTCCTCGATGTTCATGATCACGTACCTCCTGGAGAATGCCGTTTCACCTCTGGTACGACGCGGAGCCCGGGAACTCATCGGTGGGGAGGGAGAACAGCGGGAACAGCCTGGCCGTGTCGAGGAAGGAGGTCGTCCCCGTGATCAGGCCGTCGGCCACGTCCACCAGCACCAGGCCCCGCGCCTCGAACCCGTTCGCGGACGGCACGTAGTGGGCGAACGCCGGCGTCCCGTTCGCCGCGACGGGGACGAGCCGGGAGTCCAGGCAGCCCACGTCCGGGGCCGACAGCGCCCGGCGGATGTCCTCGCGGCCCCGCAGCCACCACGTGAACGGGGGCATCGACATCGTCGCGTCCTCGTGCAGCAGCGACACCAGCCGTTCGACGTCGTGCCGTTCGAAGGCCGTGCAGTACGCGTCCAGCAGGTGCCGCTGCCCGTCGTCCAGCGGGTCGAAAGGGTCGCCGGGGACGGGGCCGAGGGCGCGCAGCGTCGCGCGGGCGCGCTGCAGGGCGCTGTTGACCGCCGTGACGGTGACGTCCAGCAGCCGGGCGACCTCCGAGGCCCGCCAACTCAGCACGTCGCGCAGGATCAGCACCGCGCGCTGGCGGGGCGGCAGATGCTGCAGCGCGGCCACGAACGCCAGCCGGATCGTCTCCCGGGCCGCCACCAGATCCGCCGGGTCCGCGCCGTCGGGCCGCACCCGACCGTCGGGGATCGGCAGCACCCAGGTGCTCTCGGCGAGGGGTGCGCCGAGAGGATCGCCGGGCTGCGAAGCCGGGCCGAGGTCGATGGCGCGGGCCCGCCTCTCGGCCCCCCGCAGCATGTCCAGGCAGACGTTCGTGGCGATGGCGAACAACCACGCGCGCGCCGTCCCGCGATCCTCGTCGAAACGGTCGACGTGTCGCCAGGCCCGCACCAACGTCTCTTGAACGGCGTCGTCGGCGTCGAAGGCCGAGCCCAGCATCCGGTAGCAGTAACCGGTCAGTTCGCCGTGATGTCGGGCCCACCAGGCTTCGACCGGATTCTGTTCATCTTGACGTGTAATGCTGGACATTTGAGCGTCCTCCATGGTTCACCCGCAGCCGGGAGGCCGACCGCTGAGGAGAGATGCGCGTGGCCGTTCCGACCCAACAGATGGAGATCGAGCGCAAGTACGACGCCGAGCGCGACTTCGTGCTCCCGGACCTGTCCCGGCTGCCCGGGGTCGCGTCCGTGACCGCGCCGCGCACGTACGCGCTGGTGGCGAACTACTTCGATACCGCCGATCACCGACTGGCCGCCCATGGCGTCACGCTGCGGCGGCGACGGGGAGGCGACGACGCCGGCTGGCATCTGAAGATACCGGCCGGGCCCGACAGCAAGAACGAGCTGCGCGCCCCCCTGGGCCGGCCCCAGATGGTGCCCGCCCGGCTGGCCGCGCTGGTGGCGTGGTCGACCCGGGGCGCGGAGCTGCGGCCGGCGGCCGTCCTGGAGACGACCCGTACGGTCATCGAGCTGCTGGACGACGAGGGGCGGGTGCTCGCCGAGGTCGCCGACGACGCCGTGGTCGGCCAGGTGGTGCTCGACGGCGGCGAGGCGACGGCCGAGGCGACGGTGCCGGCGACCGCCTGGCGGGAGATCGAGGTCGAGCTGGGCCCGGCGGGGACGCCCGAGCTGCTCAAGGCGGCGGGCAAGCGGCTGCGCAAGGCGGGCGCGCGCAAGGGCGGCAGCTCCTCCAAGCTCGGGCGCGTGTTGGAGCCCGTGATGACGGTCCCGTTCGGCGGCCGTCCGGTGTCACCGGAGCTGCCCGAGGGCTCGGCCGGGGCGGCCGTGATCGGCTACCTGGCCGAGCAGGTCGCCGCCGTGCTGTCGTTCGACCCCAAGGCGCGGCTGGGCGAGGACGACGCGGTGCACCAGATGCGGGTCGCCGTCCGCCGGATCCGCAGCGCGCTGCGCAGTTTCGCCCCGCTCCTCGACGCGCGCCGCGTCGCCCCGCTGGAGCCGGAGCTGAAGTGGCTGGCCGACGCGCTCGGCGAGGTCCGCGACCTGGAGGTGCTGCGGATGCGCTTCACCGACCGGCTGGCCGAGCCGCACGGGTTCGAGGTGAACGGCACCCCGTCGTGGATGAACGCCCTCGCCGCCTCGGAGGCGTCGGCCTACCGCAGGATGAACGCGGCCCTCAAGCAGTCCCGCTACTTCGACATCCTCGACGCGCTCGAGGCCCTGCTCACCCACCCGCCGCTGAGCGACCGGGCCGAACGCGCCGCGGCCAAGGAGCTGCCCAAGCTCGTCGGACGGCAGTGGAAGCGCCTCGCCAAGAAGTACGCCGCGATCGCCACGGCCGACGACCCGGAGGAGGCCAGGCACGACGTCCGCAAGGCGGGCAAGCGCGTCCGGTACGCCGCCGACCTGGCCGCCGCCGCGCTGGACGACATCGACAAGGACGCCGCCGCCGCGGCCTCCGGCACCGCCCGCAAGGCCAAGACCCTGCAGAAGGTGCTGGGGGGCTACCAGGACGGCGTGATCGCGACGACGTACCTCAAGGAGGCGGCGGCCCGGCGCGGCACCACACCCGCCGAAGCGTTCGTGCTCGGCGCCCTCCACGGATGGGAACGGCACGAGGCGTTCGACAGCCTCTCCCGGCTCGAGGAGACCTGGGAGCGGATCGCCTAGTCCGCTGAGACACCTCGACGGGGGTGTCCGCAAAGTTTTCCCGCCCGCCGGCGGCTCTTTGACAGCCGGCCTTTTCCCGTGGCCGCGAACACGGACTTTTTCCGCCCGAACGGAATGGCTACCTTCCGCTCATCGATTGCGGTCGGCCGAAACCGGCCTTGCAATTGTTGAAACTTCCATTGATCATGACCTGAGCGCCCCCCGATGCGGATGATGCGTAAGGAGGTTCATGGTCGGCGGTTTCATAGCGAATCGGACATCAGCGTGCTCGTGATCTCAGGATCTGACGACTTCCCCCGCACTGAAACATCCGAACGCGAAAGCGGACGCCATGACGAAAGATCTGTTGTCCCTGTCCACGAACGACTATATCGCCGGTATCGAGGCCGTCGCCGCTCGATTCGATTCCGCGACCTACCCTCAGCAGAACCTCCCCGCCGATGACTGGACCCTGTTGACCCGGGCCGGCGTCCTGCTCCCCACGTTGCCCAAGGAGTTCGGCGGCCGGGACAGCCATCTCGAGATGTGCCGCGTCATCGAGACCGTGTCCGAGTGGAACCTTCCATTGGGCATGTACGTCACGGTCATCACCGGCGTCGCGTTGCGCCCCATCGCGCTGTGGGCCGACGACGAGGCCAAGCAGGAGGTGCTGCCGCACTACTCGGGCGGCGATCCCATGGTCGCCGGATTCGCGTCGACCGAGCCCGGCTGCGGCTCGGCCATGTCCGGCATGACCACCACCTTCGAGGAGGTCGAGGGCGGCTACCGCATCCGGGGCCGCAAGCACTGGCAGGCGTTCAGCCTCAGCGCCCACTGGTGGCTGGTCAGCGCCAAGAACGACGAGCACGGCCGCGAGTACGGCTACTTCATCGTCAAGCGCAGCGAGGGCTTCCGCACGGTGCAGCCGTACGAGCCGCTCGGCCTCAAGGTGATCGACTACGGGCTCAACGAGATCGACGCGGTCGTCCCCCGGCACCGACGGATCCGCGCCGAGGGCGGCAACCTGCGCCCCATGGTGGAGATGCTCATGGCGTCACGGGCCCTGATGGCGGCGATGGGGGCCGGCTTCCTGCGCCGCATCAGCCGCGAGGCGCACGCGTACGCCGACCGCCGCATCATCGGTCGAGGGCCGATGTCCGGGATCCGCTTCGTGCGCTACCGCCTGGCGGCCATCGACACCTCGTACACCGTCTGCGCGGCGCTCAACCACTACCTGCAGACCTCGCTGGACATGAAGGGCGACATGATCGGCGCGTTCCCCGCCGTTCAGGCCATCAAGACCGTCGCCACCGAGCGGATGCTCAGCGCGGCCCAGCACTACCAGCAGCTCGTCGGCGGCGAGGGCTACCGCAGCGGGTCCCCCACCAACATCTCCGCCCAGGCGTTCCTCGACGCGCGCGTCTACACCATCTTCGACGGGACCAACGACCTGCTCAGCCAGCAGCTCACCGAGTACTGCCTCGCCAGGACCGACGGCCGGCCGCTCAGCGAGTTCCTCGCCGAGTGGCCCCTCACGGCCGCCGCCGTCACCGAGCACCGGCTGGACCTGGGCTTCCTCGACCAGAACCTCGAGCAGGAGCACCGGGTCCTGGCCGGGCGCGCGATCGCCTACGCGTTCTCGATCGGCCGGGTCATGCGGTGGGCCGACGAGACCGACGCGGCCCCCGCCGAGGCGCGGGCGGCCATCGAGTTCCTCAAGGCCGACATCGCCGGCGTCGCCGGCGAGTTCCGGTTGCTCGCGACGGGCGTGCTCGGCGACGAGGACGAGGCCCCGGCCGAGACCTCGTTCTCCCGCTCCGTACCGGTGCCCGCGTCGGTGTGACGCGGGCTAGTCCAGGAGTTCCTCGCGGCGGCGGATCAGGGTGACCAGGTCCGCCGCCGCCTCCTTGATGAGCTTCAGCCCGGGGTGGCCCCACGGGCGCGGCTCGGTGTCCACGATGCAGATCGTGCCGAGCGTCGTGCCCGTGTGGTCGATCAGCGGGGCCCCGACGTACGTCCGGATGCCGAGCTTGTCGACCACCGGGTTGCCCGCGAAGCGCGGGTAGTCGCACACGTCGTCGAGGACGAGCGCCTTGCGCCGCACCACGACGTGCGGGCAGTACCCGTGGTCGAGCGGCACCTCCCGGCCCAGCTCGACACCCTCGGACGGGTCGGCCCCCGGGTCCGCCGGCGCGTACAGCCCGCTCAGGTACTGCCGGTCCGTGACGAAGTTCACCATCGCGAACGGGGGCCGTTCGGTGCCGGACAGGTGCCGGGCGGCGGCGGCGAGGTCGCGGGCGAAGGCGTCGAACTCCTGGTCCGGCCCTTGGCCGAGACCGAGCTCCCGCAGGCGCGTCACCCGCTGCGGCACCTCATGGTCGACGGGGGTCAGCAGGTGGCCGGAAGGCTCGTAGAGCGGCTCGTTCAACACGGCGGTCTCCTGTGTGGCGGGGTCTGCGGTCAGACGGAGGGGATGGGGGCGGAGGCGATCAGGTGCAGGATCAGGGCCCTCAGCACCGCGATGGCGGAGTCGGGATCACGGGCGTCGCACAGCACGATCGGCACGCGAGGGTCGAGCCCGAGGGCGGCCCTGACCTCGTCGGGCTCATAGTGGAACCCGCCGTCGAAGCGGTTCACGGCGATCAGGAACCGGGTGCCCCGGTTCTCGAAGAAGTCGACGGCCTCGAAGCACTGTTCCAGTCGGCGGGTGTCGGCGAGCACGATGGCCCCCAGCGCCCCGGCGGACAGCTCGTCCCACATGAACCAGAAGCGCTGCTGGCCGGGGGTCCCGAACAGGTACAGGACGATCCCGTGCTGGTCCATCGTGATCCGACCGAAGTCGAGCGCCACGGTGGTCGTGGTCTTGCCCTCCAGCCCGCCGAGTTCGTCGACGCCGGCGCTGGCGGTGGTGATGAGCTCCTCGGTGCTCAGCGGTTCGATCTCGCTCGCCGATCCGACGAACGTCGTCTTCCCCACGCCGAAACCGCCCGCGATCAGGATCTTGACCTGAGTGGAGAGCATCTCAGGTTCGTTGTAGGCCATCGAGCAGCTTCTCCAGGAGTTCTCGGTCGGTGGGATCGGCCGCGAGTTGCGGTACTCGGGTGGTCATCGCACGCCCGTCCACCAGATCGGCGAGTATGATCTTGGTGACCGCGACCGGCAGCCGCAGGTGCGCCGCGACCTCGGCGACCGACGTCGGCGCGCCGCACAGCTCGAGCGCCCTGGCGTGCTCCGGATCCATGACCGGCGGTGGCAGGCCGGTGGCCACCACGAGGGACAGCAGATCCAGGTCGACGGTGGGGCGGGTGCGGCCGGAGGTCACCGTGTACGGGCGGACCAGCGGCCCGGCCTCGTCGTCGAACCAGAGCTCGTCGTCACCGACCGTCATCTCGCCAGATTTCGGTCGCCCACGGCGGCCGGCGGCCGTGCGGGGGTGTGCAGGAAGGGTCGGACGGCCTTGATCAGCCGGGCCATCTCGAACCCCACGATGGCCGGGTCGGCGCCCTCCCTCGCCAGCACCGCCAGCGCGGAGTTGTACCCGGCCCAGGCGATGAACAACTGGCTGGACTTGAGCTCCGCCACGATCTGCCGGACCTCGTTGCTGTCGTCGAACTTCGTTCCGGCGCTGCGCGCGAGGGAGAACAGACCCGACGCGAGCGCCGCGAGTTGTTCGGCGCTGGCACGGTCGAACCCGTGGGCGGCCTTCAGCATGCCGTCGGAGGACAGCAGCACACTGCCGCGGATGACCGGGACCTCTTCGCCCAGTCTCCGTAGCAGCCAAGCAAGATCCTGAGCCTGGTTCGGGGCGACACCACTCACCGGACGCTCCTTAGTGTTTCGTGATGACCCATCAGTTCACGCTCTCGGGGCCGTCTTCGGCCCCGTCACTTTCCTGGGCGCTGCGCAGTCCCCGTTGGAACGCCGCCATCAGCCCCGGGTTGTGCTCGATCTCCTCGTCGTCCTGCGGAAGTACGGGGGCGCTCATCAGCTCGGGCGCCAGGTGCGTCTGGGCGTGGCGTCGCGGCAGCGGCGGCCGTTCCCAGGGGCCCTCCTGACCGGGGAGGACGGGCGGGGCGGGCGGGTCCGGAACGTCGGTCGGTGGACCGGTCCGCGGGGTGGACGGACGGACCGCGAGGGCGTCACGGTCGTACGGCGTCGGGTCGGAGGCGACGTGGACACCGTGCCCGGGAGCGGACGGGGACGCCGGCGCGCCGGGCGCGCTCGGAACGGACGAAGCGGACGGTGCGCTCGGAACGGACGGCGCGGACGGTGCGGGGGATGCGGGCGGCGTGCTGGGAGCGGTGGGGGCGGACCGGGGTTGTGCGGGCTTCGTCCGGGGCCTCGCCTCGGGCTCCTCCGCCTCCATGCCGACCAGCTCCTTCGGTACGACGACGACCGCCTGCGTCCCGCCGTACACGTTGCCCTGGAGCTGGACGCGGACGTTGTGCCGGCGGGCGAGCGCGGTGACCACCAGGAGCCCGATGCGGCCGTCCTCCAGCAGCTCCCCGGTGTCGACCCGGTCGGGGTCGGTGAGCAGCTCGTTCAGCCGACGCTGGTTGTCGCGCGGGATGCCGAGCCCGCGGTCCTCGACCTCGACGACCATGCCAGCGGTGACCCGTTCGAGGCGGACGAGCACCTGCGTCTGCGGCGGGGAGAACTTGGTGGCGTTCTCGATCAGCTCGGCGAGCAGGTGGATGACGTCCGCGACCGCGCCGCCGTCCAGCGTCCCGTCGACGGGCGGCACCACCTTGACCCGGTTGTAGTGCTCCACCTCGGCGATGGCCGAGCGCAGCACCTCGTACATCGTGACCGGCCTGGTCCACTGACGGCGCGACGAGGCGCCGCCGATCACGGCGAGGCTCTCGGCCTGGCGGCGCATGCGGGTGCTCAGGTGGTCGACCTTGAACAGCCCCTTGAGGAGGTCCGGGTCCTCGACCTGGTTCTCCAGCTCGTCGAGGCCCTGGATGGCCCGATGGGACAGCGACTGCATCCGGCGGGCCAGGTTGACGAACACGTCGACCTGCTGGGCCGGGTCGCGGGCGGGCTCTTCGGCGGGCTCGACGCTCGCGACGCCGACCACGGTGTTCCACGCCTCGCCGTGCGCCTTCCGCAGCTCGAGGGCGAGGTGCTGGAACGGGTCGCCGTCGGGCGCGGCGGCCGGCAGGTCCTCGACGAGCGGGGCGACGACCTCGCCGGCCCTGATCCGCCCCACGAGGTCGCGCAGCTCCTGCCGGCTCCGGGCGATGAGGAAGCCGAGGTCGCCGAGCCGCTTCCGCAGGCCCTCCCAGTCCTGGAAGGTCGATTGCGCACGCTGCCGATGCACCCGCCGTGTGGCCGCGTCCGCCGCGAGAACGGCGGCGGCGAGCGTGATCACCGCCCCCATCGCGGCCCCGGCCAACACCAGACGCGCTTTCTGCGTCATGGTGTCGCCGTTGTACAGCACCGCCACGGCGGCGACCCCGAGAAGCGCCGTAACGGCCGCCGGAAGAACGGATATGTACAGGTGAAAGGCGCGCATACCGCCCTGATGAGGCTCACCACGGGTCGGAGACCGGCCGTGTCGTCGGGCGTCCTGGTGCTCGGCGCCGGCGGGCTCGAAGAAGTCAGGCATCGGTGTCCTCAGTGCGGTCGACAACAGTGGTCACGATACTGAGTGATTCGTGCTCGTATGACTACGACCAGCACAACGCTTGATGGATCGACGCGAAATAGGGGAAAGCCCTGGCCCGAGAGGGACTATCGGCTAATTTGCCCCATTATGTCTTTTTCGTCGGTCACGTCCGATGCTCCCGAGGTGTGACACCCGCCGGGCCCGCGACGCTGATGAGGTGTCGGCCCCCGTCCCGGCCCACCGGCGACGGCCGCCCGACCCCCCGCACGGCACCGAATCGTTACCAACGTGACCCTCGCCCACAGGGGTCACATTCACATCTTTCGCACGATAATAACGCTCAAGCACGATGAATCAGCGGCGGTATGCCGCCGGCCACCATCGATGCGTCACCCCTCCAAGGCGGCACCGCACGCATCGGCATGCGAACGACGCGGTGTGATCGCCCGCCCAGCCTGGACAGAAAGGGCCCGCCGATGAGTCTCATCAAGGCCGCACGCATGGTGAGCGCCACCGCTTTGGTGATCACCACGTCCCTGGCCGGGGCCGCGGCCACCGCCACCGCCGTCGCGGCCGAGCAGAAGACCCTGCCGCTGCACCAGCCGACCCCGATCACGGCCAAGGACTATGAGCACGGGCAGTGCCCGGGTGTCCCGGCCGACAAGGACGGCTGGCACTTCGTCCTCCCCACGAACGGCGTCGACTTCGTCCAACTCAAGGTCACCTTCCAGCCGGGCGGCGTGCAGACCATCACCGCCTTCGGCCCGCCCACGGACAAGCACGCCTACGCGACGTCGGCGCCGGGCGCGCAATTGGTCGCGGCCACCGCCCTGGTCACCGGTGAGGCCGGCGCCCTCGCCAAGGTCGACTGGTTCAACCTCTCCCACACCTGCCCGGGCACGCCGGGCGGCACCCCGACCCCGACGCCGACCCCGAAGCCCACCGGCCCCTCGGAGACCCCCCGCCCCCACCCCACGAAGACCGCCACGCCGCCGCCCGGCCAGACGCCGCCGCCTCCCGGCGCCTCGCCCACCCCGACCCGACCCGGCGCTTCGCCGACCCCCTCGTCCACGCCGAGCGCCGGCCCCTCCGGCCCCGACGACGAGAACCCGACCCCCAGCAACCCCGACGGCGACCTGCCCCTCACCGGAGCCCCCACCCTGGTGATGGCCGGCGTCGCCGCGCTCCTCCTGGCCGGCGGCACCGCCGCCGTCCTGATCACACGCCGCTCACGCACCTCCTCCGAGGGCACGCACCGCGCCTGACCGCTCCGCACGACGAACGAAGCCCCAGCCCCGATCACCGAACCGGCCTGGGGCTTCGCCGTCACGACCCCCCGCACCGACCCCCCTCGGCCCGCCCGGCGCCTCCTCCACGCCGACCACAGCACCCCCGCGCGGCATTCCGCCCGCACCTCCTGCCAACAAGCCCGCGCGGCGTTCCGCTCGCGCCCTGCCGCCCACGAGCCCGCCCGGCGTTGCGCTCGCGCCTCCTGCGAACGAACCGCGCGGCGTCCCACTCCCGCCCTGCCGCGAACGAACCCACGGCCTTCCGCCCGCACCTCCTGCCAACAAGCCCGCGCGGCGTTCGGCTCGCTCCCTCCTGCAACGAGCCCGCCCGGCATTGCGCTCGCGCCCTCCTGCCGAACGAGCCCACGGGGTTGCGCTGGCGCCTCCGAACGAGCCGCGCGGCGTTGCGCTCGCGCCCTGGTGTGAAGGGGCCTGCGGCGTTCCGCCGCACCTCCTGCGAACGAGCCCGCGGGGTTGGGCTCGCGGTCTCCTGTGGGACGAGACTGCGGCGTTGCGCTCGTGCCTGGGGGACGGGCGGGTGTGGTTCAGCGGTGGTGGACGGGGCGGGGGTTCAGGAGGTGCGGGCGGTGTGGCGTTCCAGGGCGGCGATGCCGGTGGTGGCGCTGACGGGGTCCTCGCCGAGGTGGGCCGTCCAGAAGCCGCCCTTGCGCAGGGACGGGTCGTCGGGGAGCTTCTCGCCGAGGCGGCGGCACAGGTCGGTGACCAGGTCGGCGACGATCTCGCCGTGGGTGCAGACGACCAGTGGGGCGTCCGACTCGGCGATCAGCTCGGCGAGGCGGGTCGCGGCGCGTTCGGCGTCGGTCTCGTCGACCGTGAACCTCCGGTCGGTGACCACTTCCGCGCCGGCCGCCCGCGCGTACGGGAGCAGGGTGTCGACGCAGCGCGCGGTGGCGGAGGTGACCAGCCTGGCCGGCCCGTACGACCCGAGGAGCCCGGCCAGCAGGCGCGCCTCGGCGCGGCCGCGGTCGTCGAGGGGGCGCAGGGCGTCGTCGCCGCGCCAGTCGCGCTTCTCCCCCGCCGAGCCGTGCCGCAGGATCACCACCGGGCGGGTCACCAGGGGGCCGGCGGCGAACTCGTGCAGCAGGTCCACGTCACGCTCGTAGCTCAGCATCCGGGCGGCGCGTTCGACGGGCTGCCACTCCATGCGGTCGCACTCGTCGTTCGGGACGAAGGGGGCGGGTCCGTGGAGGGGGGTCGCGCTCCAGTAGTCCACCCGTTTGGGCCGGTCGGCCTTCATGTAGGTGGTGGCGGGCAGCCGGCGGCCCAGCTTCACCGCGAGGCCGGTCTCCTCCTCGACCTCGCGCAGCGCCGCGCACAGGACGTGCTCACCGCGCTTCAGGTGGCCCTTGGGGAACGACCAGTCGTCGTACTTGGTCCGGTGCACCAGCGCGACCATCGGCCCGGCCGGGCCCGGCCGCCACACCACGGCCCCGGCCGACCTGATCAGGTCGGCCCGGGAGACCGGCTCAGCCATCCACCGTCCTCCACCGCCTCGTCTTCATGAGGTACCGCTGAACGTCGACCAACGGCTCCGCGCCCGCCGCGTCGTCATCGTCGTCGAGCGGCTCGACGTACCGGTGCCGGGTCCAGGTGCCGTCGCCGTCGAGCCACCAACTCGCCGTGCCGTCGTCCATCGCCAGGTCCAGCAGTTGGACGAGGTCGGCCCGGTGCGCCTTGTCGGCGACCCGCACGAGTGCCTCGACCCGGCGGTCGAGGTTGCGGTGCATCAGGTCCGCGCTGCCGAACCACACCTCCGGGTCACCGCCCGCCTCGAACGCGAACACCCGGGAGTGCTCGAGGAACCGGCCCAGAATGCTGCGCACCCGGATGTTGTCCGACAGGCCGGGGATGCCCGGCTTGAGGGCGCAGATGCCGCGCACCCAGATGTCCACCGGGACGCCGGCGCGGGACGCCCGGTAAAGGGCGTCGATGATGACCTCGTCGACCAGGCCGTTGCACTTGATGCGGATCCGCGCGGGGCGGCCGGCCTCGTGGTTCTCGATCTCGCGTTCGATCCGCAGCACCAGACCCGAGCGAAGACTGCGGGGCGCCACCATCAGCCGGTTGTAGGAGTTCTGCCGGGAGTAGCCGGTCAGGTGGTTGAACAGCACGCTGACGTCCTCGCCCACGTCGGGCTGGGCGGTCAGCAGCCCCAGGTCCTCGTACTGCCGGGCGGTCTTGGGGTGGTAGTTGCCGGTGCCGATGTGGCAGTAGCGGCGCAGCGTGCCGTCGGCCTCCTGCCGGACCACCAGCGACAGCTTGCAGTGCGTCTTGAGGCCCACGAACCCGTACACGACGTGGCAGCCGGCCTGCTCCAGCTTGCGCGCCCACTCGATGTTGGCGCGCTCGTCGAACCGGGCCTTCAGCTCGACGACCACCACGACCTGCTTGCCGGCCTCGGCGGCGTCGATCAGCGCGTCCACGATCGGGGAGTCGCCGCTGGTGCGGTAGAGCGTCTGCTTGATCGCCAGCACCGCCGGGTCGGCCGCGGCCTCCTCGATGAGCCGCTGCACGGTGGTGGTGAACGAGTCGTACGGGTGGTGCAGCAGCACGTCCCGCTCGCGAAGGGCCGCGAACAGGTCCGCGTCGATCGGCACCGCCTCCTTGGAGGGCACGAACGGCGGGTACTTCAGCTCCGGCCGGTCGAGGCCGGCGATGGCGTGCAGGCCCGCCAGGTCGAGCGGGCCGGGGACCCGGTAGATCTGCCGTTCCTCTATGTCGAGCGCGCCGGTGAGCATCTCCAGCACCTCGGGCGAGATCGACTCCTCCACCTCCAGGCGCACCACGGGCCCGAACCGGCGGCGCAGCAGCTCGCGCTCCAGGGCCTGGAGCAGGCCCTCGCTGATGTCCTCGTCGATCTCCAGGTCCTGGTTGCGGGTGACCCGGAACGCGTGGTGCTCCACCACCTCCATGCCCACGAAGAGCTGGTTGAGGTGCGCGGCGATCACGTCCTCGAGCGGGGTGAAGCGGTCGGGGGACGCCTCGATGAACCGGGGCAGCACCGGCGGCACCTTGACCCGGGCGAACATCGGGGCCTCGCTGTCCGGGTCGCGGACGATCACCGCGAGGTTCAGCGACAGTCCGCTGATGTACGGGAAGGGGTGCGCCGAGTCGACGACCAGCGGGGTCAGCACCGGGTAGATCCGGTCCCGGAACATCCGGTGCAGCCGTTCCTGCTCGGTCTCCGACAGGTCGTCCCAGCGGAGGATGTCGATGTCCTCCTTGGCCAGGGCGGGGCAGATCTCGTCCCGGAACACCGCCGCGTGCCGCAGCATCAGGTCGTGGGCCACCGCCGAGGTCCGCTCCAGCACCTCGCGGGGGCGGCGTCCGCTGGCGGACTGCACGGCGAGACCGGTGGCCATCCGGCGGGTCAGCCCGGCGACCCGCACCATGAAGAACTCGTCCAGATTGCCGGCGAAGATCGCCAGAAAGCGCACCCGTTCCAGCAGCGGCAGCGACGGATCCTCGGCCAGCTCCAGGACGCGCTGGTTGAACCGGAGCCAGCTCTCCTCCCGATCGAGGTACCGGTCGTCCGGCAGGGCCTCACCTCGTGAGGGAATTTGTCCCGGATTGACGCTCATAGTCATCATCATCCCCGACCCGCATGAACAAAAGCCCAGGCAAAATGAACAACGCGTGAACGCCATCACCGCATCCCCGCGCCGCCCTCACCCGTTCAGAGCCGACGGGCGCGCAGGCGGTTCCGCAGCTCGGCGATCCGGCCGGATCAGGCCGTCGTCTCCTGGTCCCCCAGACGGCCACCCCCCTCCGGCATCGCGCCGTACGCCCGCCGCCATACCCGGCATTCCCGCAGGTAGGCGGCCAGGTCCCGCCGCGCGAAACGGACGAGGTCCCAGTCGTCCGGGGCGGCCTCGTACCGCCACACATAGGCCCACCCGTGGCGGCCGTCGGCCAGCGGCAGCAGGCGGGGCTCGTACGCGTCGCCCTCGAAGTCGTCCAGCAGAACGCGCTCGGCGTCGGACAGACCGGTCAGGAGGAGGCCGTCCGCCGACCCCTCGGGATCGGGGGCCAAGCCGGGATAGACCGCGCCCGGCAGCGCCTTCACCCGCCAACCCGGGGCCGCCGCGGTCTCCGGCGCGGGCACCCGCCCGAGGAGGATCGTCAGCACCTCGGGGAAGCGCAACGACCCGTAGACGAACAGACCCTCCGCGACGAACCGGGTGTGACGGTCACCGGCGGCGGAAGTGGTCATCCCCCATTTTGCCCCCGCCGAGGCCCTTTCGGACAGCCCGTTCCGGGGATCTTCAGGAGCGGGGCTCGGCGGTGCCGTCGTCGACCTCGGCGACCTTGAAGAGGGTGACCGCCTCGGACACGTCCCGCAGGTCGATCCGCTGCGGCCCGCCCCCGGGGAGCGCACCCGCCGCGACCACCAGCGCGGCCACGATGCCCCAGCGAACCAGGTGTCTCCGCATGGCGACCTCAGACCTCCCTCGGCCCGCGCACCGGTCGGCGGGCACCGCGCAGACACGATCGCCCAAACCCGCGGTTCCCGTGACCAAAACCCAGGAAAGTGAGCCACATCACATGACCTACCTCACATTGCGTGACGTCGGGACCCGGGCGGGCACCCGTCTACCCTCCTCGATGCGGAGGTCGGCGGCCGACGCCGTCACATCCGCCGGCTCCGATCCGTCAACGCGGTGACAGGTCGTGACGAGGGGATGGACCGATGACGGAGAACGAGTTCCTGGCCGAACGCTTCGAGGCCCACCGCGGGCACCTGCGCGCGGTGGCGTACCGGATGCTGGGCTCGCTGGCCGAGGCCGACGACGCGGTGCAGGAGGCGTGGCTCAAGCTGAGCCGCTCCGACGTCGCCGACGTGGAGAACCTCGGCGGCTGGCTCACCACGGTCGTCGGCCGGGTGTGCCTGGACATGCTGCGGTCGCGCACCTCGCGCCGTGAGGACCCGCTGGAGGTCCGCATCCCCGACCCGATCGTGAGCGCCCCGGACGCCGTGGACCCCGAGCAGGAGGTGCTGCTGGCCGACTCGGTCGGGCTCGCCCTGCTGGTCGTCCTGGAGACGCTGGGCCCGGCCGAACGGCTCGCCTTCGTGCTGCACGACCTGTTCGGCATCCCGTTCGACGAGATCGCCCCGATCGTCGGCCGCACGCCCGCCGCCGCCCGCCAGTTGGCCAGCCGCGCCCGCCGTCGCGTCCAGGGGGCGGCCCCGACCCCCGACGCCGACATCGCCCGCCGGCGCGAGATCGTCGACGCCTTCCTCAGCGCCGCCCGCGGCGGCGACTTCGAGGCGCTGGTGTCCCTGCTCGACCCCGACGTGGTGGCCCGCTCCGACGCCGGAGCCCTCCGCGGCGGCGCGTCCCTGGCGCGCGGCGCGGCCACCGTGGCCGGCCAGGCCCTCACCTACGCCCGCTTCGCCATGGTCGCCGAGCCCGCCCTGGTCAACGGCTCCCCCGGCGTCGTCGCCCTGGCGGAGGGCCGCCCGATGTCGGTCATGGCCTTCACCATCGTCGACGACAAGATCACCGCCCTCGACATCCTCGCCGACCCGGAACGCCTCGCCCTGCTCGACCTCACCTTCCTCGACACGTGACCCCCGAAGGGACCCCATGGACCCCTGCGTCTTCTGCCGGATCGTCGCCGGGACCGAGCCCGCCGAGATCATCCACTCCGACGACGCCTCGGTGGCCTTCTTGGACATCACCCAGGCCACCGAGGGCCACACCCTCGTCGTGCCGCGCCGACACCGGACCGACCTGACGGACATCGCCCCCGAGGAGGCGGCCTCGGTGATGTCCGCCGCGGTCCGGGTCTCCCACCGACTCAGGGAACGCCTCCGGGCCCCGGGGATCAACCTCTGGCACGCCAGCGGGGAGACGGCCTGGCAGAGCGTCTTCCACTTCCACGTCCACGTGGTCCCTCGCTACACACCGACCGACCTCGTCCCACCGTGGTCGGGCCCCGAAGGATCGGTCGAGTCACTGCGCGCGCTGGGCGCGAAGCTGAGGTGAGACGACGCGAACGTCTCGATGACCCTGCCCCGGATCGGCAACGGCGTCCTCGGGAGCACATGGACGGCGGGGTTACCGGAAGAGCCGGTCGGCGTTGCGGAGCGTGTGCTCGGCGACCCGGTGGCCGAGGTCGACGCCCGCCGTGTCGGCGGTCCGGGAGTGGATGCCCGACCAGACCCGCGCGTCGACGTTCTCCTGTGCCAGGGTGCGCCAGGCGGTGTACGTGCGGGTGACCCCCGGCGCGGTGGGGCTGGTGAGGGGGAACGGCGCGGTCCGGGGTCCGACGAGCGCGGTCAGGACCCGTTCGGCGGCCCCGGCGTACGTGGTGTGGCCGCTGGGGTAGTCGGGGTGCGCGGGAGTGTTGTGCAGCGAGGTCCAGTTCGGGTCGGGTGTCGTCGTGGGGTCGCCGTCGATGTCGGCCGACCGGATCGCGGTGACGGGCCGCCAGCGCAGGTGGGCGTACTTGCTGTCGGACGTGGCGATCTGGGTGTCCACCAGAGCGACGTGGAACAGCGCCACCAGCGCCGCCCGCGCGGCCGGCCGCCCCTCGGACCGGGCCAGGGCGACGCGCAGCGGCTCCGTGAAGAGGGTCAGCGACGGCCCCAGCCAGAACGTCGCCGTCTCGGTCTGCCGAGGCGTCCGCACCGTGCTGTCGATGGAGCCGTACGCCCGTACCTCGGCCAGGTCGGCGCGGTAACGGGCCGAGCCGAGCGCGGGCGGCGGGCCCAGCCGGAACCGGTCGGCCCGCCCGAGCAGGAACGACCGCGCCCTCCGGTTGCCCGCCTGGATCCCCGGGCTGTACGAGGGCGGGGTCGGCTGCCACACGCCGGGGCCGGGTTCGGGGGTGGGGAACGGCGTGTTGACGGAGGTCGGGTCCAGCCCGTCGCCCTCCCGTGAGGCGAGCACCGTCCGGGCCTGGCGCTTTCCGGCGGCGATGCCCCGGTCCTCGGACGCGCCGTCGGGGATCCGTTCCAGGGTTCGGTGCAGCGCGGCGTTCAGGTCCTCGGTCCGGGTGGGCGCGAGGGCGACCAGGGAGGCGTGCACCGCGCTCGCGAGGGCCGCGTCCTGGTAGGCGCGCCGCTTCACGCCCGGAGGCGTGTCCCGTACGGCCCGGGCGGCGGCGATCCAACTGATCGCCCAGGTGCGGTTGTTGGTGGACTGCGTGGTGGCACCTGCGGCGGCGATGGTCCGGGCGGTGGCGTCGTACCACTCGACGGCGACGTCGACGCTCTTCTCGGCGGCCGCCGGCGGTGCGCCCACGGCGGTCAACGCCGTCGCGGCGGCGGCGGCGGTCGCGAGCACGGCCCGGCCGCGCCGGGCGCGGAGCGGCTCGGAGGTGGACGGGGCGGGGGTTCGAGGGCTCGACGAGGGCACACTTGCTCCTTCGCAAGGGAGGGGCCGTCAGGGAACGGACGCGGCGGCGCCCGAGGCGTTGATCGTTCGTCGAAACGGGAAGGCGGGGTCGGTGCGCTACCGACAGCGGTGGCCGCGCACCCGAGGCGGGTCGGCACGGCGGCGCAGGAGGTCACTTCCCGGAGTCACGCGATCATGCTGACAGAGATAATCCCTACTGTCTAGATAGACTTAGTAGGATTTTTCGCCCCAAAAGGCCCCATCACGGAGTGCCCGACAGCCGGAAGCCCGGCCTCCCGAAGCACCCACCGAGGGCTTCACGGGAGACCGGGCGACCGGCGGCGAGATCAGAGCTTCGCAAAGACCTCCGTCGAACCCGGCGGATTGTCGGCGGGCCGACGGTGCCGTCCCCGGCCCCGGGTGATCACCACACCGACCACGAGCAGGCCCGCGCCCGCCACCAGCGCGCCCACCGGCAGGACGACCCGCACCATCGTGATGGAGCCGGCGGACTCGTCCGCCCGGTCGGCCCGCGCGGTCCGGGTCGCCTCGTCGAACCGCATGTCGGCGCTCAGCACGGTGGCGCGGTCGACGCCGTCCTCGGTGCGGAGCCTGGCGGTGACCTGCTGGCGCAGATCGACGGTCAGGCCCGTGCGCGGGTCGATCCACACCGTCACGATCGCCGAGTACACCTTGTCGGCGGCGTACCCCTTCTTGGCGTCCATGCCGAGGAGTGAGCCGGGGACGCCCTGGATCCGTTCGATCGCCGTCGCGTCGACCCGCTGGACGAACCGGTAGGCCTTGACCCCCGCGACGGTCTCCTCGCCCTGGAACACCGCCGGCCACGCGCGCCCGGTGACCGGGTCGAAGCGCTGGTACGTCTTCTTCTGCACGTCGGCCAGCGGGAAGAGCACGCCGACCCCCGACTGCCGAACGGCGGTGTCGCGCTCCACGGCGGCGGTGCAGCAGGTCTTCAGCGCGGCCGTGCGGCGGTCGAACGCCATCCGCCAGGTCGTGTAGTCGATCCCGGCGCCGGCCGAGGTGTCCTCCAGCGCGCTGAAGTAGTCCCAGACGCCGGTGTCGTCGGTGCTCTTGGCCGGAACGCCCTGCAGCGTCGTGGTGGCGGTCAGGTTGGCGCCGGTCACCATGCGGACCTTGGCGGCGTCGAAGTACGTGGCGTTCTGGCCGACCGACGTGAGCTTCGTCGTCTCGTTCACCGGGAAGACGATCAACCTGTCCGCGATGTAGAACCGTGCGAGGGGGGCCAGGAACAGAAGGAAGAACCCGAGCGCGAGCACGGCGGCGCCGATGGTTCTGCGCATTCACGACCTCCGGGAGCCGTTTGCGGACATGGTGGGGACAGGGTGCGGTCCCTGGAGATGGTGACGCCCTTCACAGCCGATGCCTACGGAACCGGCTCCAACCTTCGTTGTGCGAACTCACAACCGGGCGTTGACTACCCTGGCGCTGTGCATGGGGACGAAGGTGACCAGATCAGGCGTCACGCGGCGATCGCCGCGATCGAGGCGGATCTTCAGTCGATCGCGGAGTACGGCCGCGACCTGCTGATCGAGGAGATCCCCCAGTACCGGGAGGTTCCGCCGGACGAGGTGCTCGCGGGCACCGTGATGGCGGTGCGCGCCGCGTTCGCCTCCGTCATGGAGGACCGCCGGGCCACCCCCGGGGAACTGACGATCATGGGAGAGATCGGCGCGCGCGCCGCCCGCGCCGGGGTGCCCTTCCACCAGATGGTCCACTGCCTCCGTCTGATCGCCGGCCACGCCGCCGAGGTCGGCAACGAACGCGCCGCGCAGTACGGCGTGGAGCCCGCGCTGATGCGCTCCACGCCCCGCCTTTGGCACTGGGTGGTCGAGGCGCTCGGCGTGATGGGCGAGGAGCACCAGCGCATCGAGCTGGAGATGGTGCGCCACGACCGCGACCGCCGCGCCGCGTTCCTGGCCGACCTGTTCGGCGGCCGGCTCACCGGCACCGAGCTCACCGTCCGGGCCGAGCAGTACGGCCTCGACCCGAACGAGCAGTACCTGGCCTTCCGCGCGCCGATCAAGGGTCGTGAGACCCGACGGCGGATCGAACGGGCCGCCGAGGAGTCCGGCATCGCCGAGATCTACCAGGGCGACCTGGTCGGGGTGCTCCCCAGGCTCCCCCGGCTGGGCGACGAGGACCTGGTCGCCGTCGGCCGGGCGCTCCCCCTGGGCTCCGCCAAGGTGTCGTTCGCCCAGGCGTCGACCGCCCTCAAGGTCGCGACGGCGTTCCGGATGACGGGCGTGATCTCCATCGCCGACGTGCCCATCCAGACCGCCGTGCTGGAGAGCCCGGACGTCACGGACATCGTGATCGAACGCTGCTTCGGCGCGTTCCCCGGCGACAAGCGCACCGTCCTGGCCCAGACCCTCGCCGGCTACCTCGACCACGACCTGCGCATCACCGAGGCCGCCGACGCCCTGCACGTGCACCCGAACACCCTCCGCTACCGCCTGCGCAGGTTCGAAGAGGTGAGCGGGCTGTCCCTCGAACGGATCAGCGACGTCGTCATCGTCTGGTGGGCCCTCCAGTACCTCCGCATCGCCGACGGCCGCGACACCTCGCTCGCCGCCTGACCGAGCGGCCGGAACGGGGCCGGCGCGGTCAGGAGGCCGCGACCGCCCCGGTGGCGACCAGGCCGAGCACGACGACGCCGAGGACCACGCGGTACCCGATGAACACCGTGTAGGAGTGCTTGGCCACGAACTTGAGCAGCCAGGCCACCGCGACGTACGCGACACCGAAGCTCACGGCCGTGGCGGTGATCGTGGCCGGCCAGCCCACACCCTTGGAGATCGCGTCGAACTCGTCGACGATCTGCAGCGCCCCGGCGGCCGTCAGCGCTGGCACGGAGAGGAAGAACGACAGCTTGGTGACCGTGACCCGGTCCAGGCCGCGCAGCAGACCGGCGGACATCGTCGCGCCCGAACGGGAGACCCCCGGGATCAGCGCCAGGCACTGGACCAGGCCGATGATCAGGGTGTCCTTCCAGGTGACGTCCTTCTCGTTCCGGGACTGGGTGGCGGTTCGGTCGGCGTAGAACATCACCCCGCTCCACAGGATCAGCGCCGAGCCGACGAACCAGAGGTTGCGCAGCGTGGTCTCGATCTGGTCCTTGAACAGCAGGCCGATGATGCCGATCGGGATCGCGCCGAGGATCACCGCCCAGGCCTGCCGGTAGTCGAGGGCCTCCCGTTCCTCCCTCCGGACCAGTCCCCGCAGCCACGCGCCGATCAACCGCTGGAAGTCGGCGCGGAGGAAGAGCAGCGTCGCCAGCACGGCGCCGACCTGGATGATCGCGGTGAACGCCGTGATGTCGGGGTCGTCGGGGGAGTGTCCGAGCAGGCTCTCCAGGATCGTGAGATGCCCGGTGCTGGAGATCGGCAGGAATTCGGTCAACCCCTCCACGGCACCGAGGAAGACCGCTTCCAGGATGTTCAAAGTGACCCTCATCTTCGTTCATCGGTGTGTCCGGAACGCGGACCCGTCCACGGCGACCGGCCGGGACCCACCGCTCGGGGGCGCGCCTCTGCTGGGTCGAGGGGCGGGCGATCATGTTACAACGACACGTCGGCATGGTTGGCCTGATCACGGCATATGGCCGGACACGTGCGGCCCGGCGCGTGTCCCTCGCCCGTCCCGGGTCCGCACCCGACCCGTGTCCCCTTCCGGGGCTCGACGCATCACGGGTCGATCCCGAATCCGGCCGGGACCGGTGTCCCTTCCGACCCCCTCGGGTCCGCAGCATGATTTTCGATATCGGCGGACGAAAACACGTCCCGCCCTGTCGAAAGGGAAACCTGATGACGGTCGACACCAAGGTCCGGCCCGCGATCTACGTGGGTCAGGAGCGAATGGCGATGGCGCCGGCGCCCAGGCTGGCCCAGTGGGAGCGCGAGCTGATCGAGCGGCTCGAGCTGGAGTGGGACCTGCACCGCATCGAGTCGATGCACCCGGACGAGACCATCAGCGGCTCCGGCGACGGCTGGGACGACTGCGACGCCGGCTGACCGACGTCGCACCGACTCCTGATCGAGTCATCGCGTAGAAAGGTCGCGCTCATGCGTGCAAGGGGAAAGTCCGCGCGGATCGCCGTCGTCACGCATGAGCGCGATCTGCACGCCCACGCGGTCAAGGCGGAAATGGAACGGCGTCATCCGGCGAGCGTGCACATCTTCGAAAGCGACCATTTCAGCCGGGCCCCCGGTCTGAGCTGGTCCCCGCAGGGGTTCACCGAGCCGGTGTTCCCCGCGATCGACGGGACGGCGGTGGATCTGCGGGCGATCGACGCGATCTGGTTCCGGCGGCTGGGCAACACCCGCACGTCCGCCAACCCCGAGGTGACCGACCCCGTCGACCGCGAGCTGATCAACGTCGACACCAACGCCGCCGCGCTGGGGATGCTGACCACCGAGTTCCAGGGCCGGTGGATCGATCACCCGCAGGCGTTCTGGGCGGCGCAGAACAAGGTCGTCCAGCTCCGGGCGGCCTACGAGGTCGGCCTGCGGATCCCGGAGACGCTGATCAGCCAGTCCCCCGAGCGGATCCGCACGTTCTGCGGCACCCACCCCGGGGCGATCGTCAAGGCGGTGCGCGGCGTGATGCAGGCCCCGGCCGCGACCACGACGGTCGGCGAGGAGCTGCTGGCGAACGAGTCGGCGCTGCGCGTGTGCCCCGCCATCTACCAGGAGATGGTCCCGGGTCGGCGGCACGTGCGGGTGCAGGTCTTCGGGGAACGGGTGCTGGCCGCCCTGTTGGAGTCCCCCGACCTGGACTGGCGGCCGAACCTCGACATCCCCGCCGCCGAGCACCGCCTGCCCGCCGACCTCGAGGACGCCCTCCGCGAAGTCCTGCGGCGGCTGAACCTGACCATGGGCGTCTTCGACCTCAAGCTCACCGACGAGGGCGAGTACGTGTGGTTGGAGGTCAACCCACAGGGCCAGTGGCTGTTCGTCGAGGGGATGACCGGCCTGCCGCTGATCGAGACGTTCACCGACTTCCTGTACGGAGAGGCCACCCGGTGAACCGACGGGTACTGTCGCTGTTCCGGCCGTACCGGCGACGGATACTCCTGATCACCACCCTGATCCTGACCTCGGCCGGGCTCGGCTCGGCGCTGCCGTTCCTGACCAGGGAACTGGTCGACACGGGCCTGTTCGCGCCCGGCGGTCCCCGGGTCGGCCTGCTGTGCGGCCTGCTGGCGGTGATGGTCGGGCTCACCGCGCTGGGCGGCGGCCTCGGCGTGCTGCAGTCCCACCTGGCCGGCCGGATGGGTCAGGACGTGATGGAGGGCCTGCGCGGCGGCCTGTACGCGCACCTGCAACGGCTGCCGATGGGCTTCTTCACCGGCACCCGCACCGGGGAGATCCAGTCCCGGGTGATCGGGGACGTGGCCGAGGTCCAGACCACGGTCAGCACGACCGTGCCCACGATGCTGGCCAACGTCCTGACCTCCGTGACCACGCTGGCGGCCCTGTGCGTGCTGTCGTGGCGGCTCACGCTCGTCACGGTCGCCGTGCTGCCGGTCGCCGCCTGGCTCACCGCGAAGGTCGCCGTGCACCAGCGCCGCGTGATCGCCGCCGTCCAGCGGTCGCGGGCCGAGATGAGCGTCATCGCCGAGGAGACGCTGTCGGTCTCCGGCATCCTGCTCGCCCGGACGTTCGGCCGTACGGACCACGGGGTGCAACGCTTCCAGAGCGAGAGCCGACGCCTGTCCGGGCTGCAGTTGCGGGCGGCGGTGTCGGCGCAGGCGTTGGGCGCGGCGCTGCAGGCCCTCTTCCTGATCATGCCCCCGGTGGTCTACGTCGCCGCCGGGTTCGCCGACGCGACCACGCCGGGGACCCTGCTGGCCTTCACCTCGCTGCAGGCCCGGCTCTTCCTCCCCGCCGGCCAGCTCATGCAGGTCACCGTCCAGTTCCGGGCGGCCACCGCGGTGTTCGAGCGCATCTTCGAGTACTTCGACCTGTCGCCCGGCGTCACCGACCGACCGGGCGCGCGCGCCGTGCGCAGGGACGACACCCGCGGCGAGATCCGGCTGGAACGGGTCGCCTTCGGCCACGACGGGCAGCCCGCCCTCCGCGACGTGACCCTGACCGTCCCCGCCGGACGGTTCGCCGCGATCGTCGGACACAGCGGCTCGGGCAAGACCACCCTGACGCACCTGCTCATGCGCCTGCACGACCCCGACACCGGCCGCATCACCCTCGACGGCAACGACCTGCGCGACCTCACCCGAGACTCGCTGGCCGCCCTGTTCGGCGTGGTCACCCAGGAACCCGTCCTCCTGCACGCGACCATCGCCGACAACCTCCGCTACGCCAGACCGTCCGCCACCACGGCCGAACTGCACGCCGCCTGCAAAGCCGCCCGCATCCACGACCGCATCACGCGACTGCCCGACGGCTACGACTCCGTGGTCGGCGAACGCGGCTCCCGCCTGTCCGGCGGCGAGAAACAACGCCTCGCCATCGCCCGCGCCATCCTCAACGACCCCCGCGTCCTCATCCTCGACGAGGCCACCTCCGCCTTGGACACCGAAAGCGAACGCCGGGTACAGCAGGCGCTGATCCCCCTCATGGCGGGCCGTACGACCATCGCCGTCACCCACCGCCTCGACATGACCCGTGCCGCCGACATCGTCTTCGTCCTCCACGAGGGCCGCCTCGCCGAACAGGGCACCCACGACGAACTGCTCGCCCTCGGCGGCCGCTACGCGAAGCTCTACCGCCACTGGTCCGAAAGTTCGCCCGGACGGCGTGTCCTTCCCCTCCCGTAGGGTCTGGCCCGTGCCCATCCTCGAGATCTCCGATCTGATCGGCGTCTGGGACCCGGCCACCGGCGAGCGCACGCCGATCGTCAAGAGCGACGTCGTGGCCCTGCTGCGCGAGGCCGGCGACCGGCGGGCCGCACGGATCGTCGAGCGGATGCCCGCGTGCGGCGAGTTCCTGGATCCCGGGGCGGTCGACCACCTGTTCCTTCGGGTCCACACCGAATTGCAGCGGCTCGGCGAGGAACTGCACATGGTCCAGCGCTTCGCCGAGCTGCTGGCGCCGGTCCTGGCCGCGGTCCGGTCCCACGGACCGGGGCCGCTGCGGGTCGTGGACATCGGCTGTGGCCTCGGCTACGCCATCAGGGCCTTCGCCGCCTCGGCGGTACTGGGCGAGGACGTGGAGCTGATCGGCGTCGACTTCAACCCGGTGCTCGTCGCCGAGGCCACCAGGCTCGCGGAGGCCGAACGCTTGAAGTGCCGTTTTCTCCACGGAGACGCCTTCGCGCTCGCCGAACCGGCGACCGTCTACATCTCCAATGGCGTCCTGCATCATTTCCCGGTCTCCGCCCTGGCCGGGTTCTTCCAGGCCCAGAACCGTCCGGACACCATGGCGTTCGTGCACTACGACATCGCCGCGACCCGGCTGGCACCCCTCGGAGCGTGGGTGTTCCACCGCGCCCGGATGCGCGAACCCTTGGGGCGGCATGACGGGGTCGCCTCGGCGAAACGGGCCCACGCCGACTCCGTACTGCTGAATGCGACCGCGCGCCTCGACGGGATGGACGTCTTCCTCTTCGAACCGATGCGCTACGCCAACCCGTTCTGTGCCTCGATGAGACCGGTGGTCGGCGTGCGGCCGGAGCTGACCGGGGAACTGCACAGGGCGCTAGGGCGGCGGGCGCGGGGCCTCGTGCGCGACGTCCCCACGGGGCCCGGCCGGTGACCTCGCCGCCGGGCGCCGCCGTGACGGTTCCCGCGCTCCTGCTGGTCTTGGCCGTGGTGGACGGCGCCTTCGCCGGATTCCGTGCGGGAACGGGCCGTAACGCTCGAATCCACAAACATGACCACGATCTGCGGGCTGCCGGACGCGGCGTGGCCGTCTCCATGGCCGGGCTCACCGTCACCGCCGTCATGCTCCTGCCACAGGCGGCACAGCGCTACGGCGACCTGATCGAGGCCGGCACCAGAATGCTCATGGTCCTGACGCCCTACGCCCTCATCGTCGCGCTCTCTCTCGTGGCCTATCGACTGCTTCCCATGCGTCAGAGCACCTTGATGATCCTGGTCGGCCTGGGGCCCCTCACGCTCGTCCGCCCCGCCGTGGTGGTGACGGCCGCCGTGGCGGCCGGCTTCGGCTCGTCCGACCGACTCGTCTGGCTCGCCGCCGCGACGGCGGCCGCCGGTGTCCTCATCGTCGAACCCTGGGTCCACCGCCGCTGGTACCGCGAACCCCTGTAGCGCCCCGCCCGTGGGGAACGGCCGAGTCGGCCTTCACTCTGAACGACGCAAGGCCCGGATCAGGGGTGGCCGCCGACGGTGACGGGCCCGAGGGTGAGCTCCGGTGTGGCCTCCAGGATGTGACCGATCCGTTCGACCTGCTCGTCCAGCTCACGGAGCCGGCGCGGGCCGAGCGGTTCGAGGGCCTCGACGGTGACGGCGAGTCGGCGGCCGGAGCGGCGCTGGTGCCACAGCCCGGCGACGACCCCGTCGATCACCAGCACCTGGAAGTTGTGCGGCAGCACCCGTTCGCCGGCCCGCCCCGGATACAACAGCTCGGGGGGCTGGTTGCCGACCCGGTAGGCGTACCCGTCGAAGTACGGGAGCAGGCGCAGGCCCCGGGGCGGTTCGTCGCCCGGCTCGGTGTCGTCCGCCGCGACCCAGCCCGTCCGCCCCTCCACCTCGACCTGCCGGAGCCCGCCGGCAGCCGCCTCGAACACGCCCTTGGCCCAGCCGGTGGTGACCGACAGCCAGTGGGCGAAGCGCGCCGGAGTGGAGGGCCCGTACGACCACAGGTACCGCTTGAGCAACTCCACGTCGGCCGCCTCGGCCTCGGCGGGCTTGAACCCGGGCAACCAACGATGCGGATTCGTATAGGTGACCTTGCGCCCCTTGGCGGGGCCGAAGCACAACGCCCCGCGAGCAGCCGCCTCATGGGTGATCTGCCGCCACCGGGGCCACATCTCATGCCAGGCCGGCATCACCGGTTCCACCGCCCACGCGCCGACCCTCTCCCCGAGCGCCTCGGTCAGCTCGTCCACGGTCAACTCTTCGTCGGCGAGGATCGCCCCGATCGCCTCGATGACCTCGTCGGTCTGCTCCGGACTCATGCGCGCCTCGTCCGGCAGCCCGTTGGTGCCGGACGGAAGGCCCGACAGCACCCCCGTCCACATCGGCAGGTCCACGGAGGGCACCAGGTGAACGGTGCCGCGCGCGGCGAACGTCTTCACCAGGGTCCGGTCGCCCCACAGCGCCTCGCGGACGCCCTGCCGCGTCACGTCCTCCGACCGAAGCCCGATGGCCAACTCCGCCGCCGACATGACCTGCGCGTGCGTCCCGGCCATGGCCGCCACGACCTCGACGGGCCCACCTTTGAGCGGCCCGGCCAACCCGTGCCGCTCCAGCCTCCTCGCGCACACCTGCCGCCATGTCCAGCGCTCCACCGCCACCCGTTCCCCCTCCGCCGTCGCAGAGCCCGAAGATAGCCGACGACGTCCGGTTTCGCCTGATTCGGAACGCCAGGACCGGTGCGGGCGCCGCCCGGGTCCGCGCGACCGAGGCCGGATCCGGCCACGCGGAACGGTTCCTTGCCGCAGAACGGGATGGTTGGGTCGTCTGTCTCTTTGGATTCTTCCGGCCTTCCTCCCCTGGAGCTCTCCCCGATGACCGTGACGATCGACGACGGCAACGTGAGTTTCACGCCGGCGGAGGCGGCGGACCTGCGGGGCGCCATCACGGCCGTGCCGCAGGCGCTCGACAACCAATGGTTCGACCGCGAACTGCTCGCCGGCGTGCTGCAGTCCGGAGAGGTGACGAAGGCGATCGCCGAGAAGCGGGCCCGACGGTCCCGCAGGGAGTACCTCCGGGCGCTGCTGGCGGCCGAGAAGATCGTCGTCAATCGCGCGTACCTCTACAACAACCCCGAGGTCTACCGCGACTACCAGCGGGAAGGCCCCGATCGGGAGGCGTTCCGGCATCTGCTGCGGGACGGCGTGATCATGCCCTGGCTGCTGGGCGAGCCGTCGCCGGTGCCGGCGCAGGCCCCGGAGTTCGAGACGGTCGACGGATTCGAGGCATGGCGGGAGATGGCCGAGACGACGCGGATGTCGTGCCTGCGGCTGTCGTGGGACGAGGCCGAGAACGCCGCCATGTCCAGGGATCTGGGCCGGGAGTTCGGCGCGTTCGTCAACAACCTGACCCAGCTCGAACCCGACGCGCTGCAGCGGGACCTGGCGCTGACCGACGAGGAGCACGCGCGGAGCGTCCTGGCCCGACTGCGGGAGGTCGGGCGGTGGGCGCACGACGAGCTGGACGCCGACCGGACCGTGACCCGGCAACGGCTGTACGAGCGGTTCGTGGTCGCCGACGGGACCAACGTGACCGACTGCCGGTACGACGGGGCCAAGCCGCACGCGGCGGAGGTCAAGCAGCTCCTCGATCTGAAGTACGCGACCAATCTGGCCGACGCGGTCGACGTCTTCTGCATCACGCCCGGCGACTCGCCCCGGCGCACCGCCCTGCAGGAGAGCCTGGCGGCCCGGCGCGGGCGCGGCCGGGCCGAGCTGCCGTCGACCGACGCCGACCAACTGATCACGCTGCTGCGCAACCTGGCGTTCCAGGACATCCAGGGGCTGCTCGAGGCGGTGCCCACGCTGGACCACCTCTCGCTCTCCGACGTGCACGCCGTCCGGCTGGAGAACGAGTGGGCGGACTACCGGGACATCTTCGCGGGCTTGGTGCAGCGACGTTCCGTCGAGGCGTTCGCCGACCAGGACTCCGGCGCCCAGGCGGTGACCGGCGCCTACCTGTCGATGCTGGAGAGGGCCGAGGAGATCTCCACGCGACGCCGCGGCGTCGAACGGGTGGAACGTTTCGCCGGCCTCACCGAGATCGGCATCGACATCGGCGCCATCACGATCAACGCCGTCTTCCTGCGCGGCCACGCCCCCGCGTTCGAGGTGGTGGGCGACACGATCGGCCTGGCCGGAGCCCGCTCCGCCCGGGTCGCCGTCCGCTGGGGCGTCGGCCGCATCCTCGGCCGCCGAAGCCGGCGACGCCTGGACACCACCGCCCAGATCCTCGACCTCAGGCTGGACGACCCCAAGCGCGAGGCCCGCAAGCTGCTCGACTACCTGACCGACCAGACCAGGCTCGACACGGAGCCGGGCAACGGCCCCGACATGACGGACGACAGCGAATGAGCGACCCCTCCGACGAGGTCCGCGCCTACGAGACGCTTCGCGCCGAACGCCCGGACCTCTTCAAGAACCCGCCCGACGCCGCAACGGAGATCCTGCCGGACTATCCGCCCGACCAGGGCCCCTTCGGTGTGC
The DNA here is from genome assembly GCF_003386555.1 of Thermomonospora umbrina. Lineage (GTDB taxonomy): Bacteria > Actinomycetota > Actinomycetes > Streptosporangiales > Streptosporangiaceae > Thermomonospora > Thermomonospora umbrina. The sequence continues at coordinate 2,752,212 of NZ_QTTT01000001.1, forward strand.
GCTACCGCGACCCGTACGTCACCGTGGTGCGCGACCCGGTGCGCTTCCACGACGGCCGCCTCGGCGGCCACTTCCGCCTGCTCCACACCGCCGGCCAGGCGGGCGCGGCCATCCTCCCCGTCCACGACGGACGCGTCATCCTCATCAGCCATTTCCGCCACGCCACCCGCCGATGGCATTGGGAGATCCCCCGGGGCTTCTCCCACCCCGGCGAGGCCCCGGAGGAGACCGCACACCGCGAACTGACCGAGGAACTCGGCACCACGGCCACCCACCTAGAACCCCTCGGCCGCGTCCACGTCGACACCGGCCTGTGCGCCAACAGCACCCACCTGTTCTGGGCCGCCCTCGACACCCCACCCGCCCTCACCGGCAACGAGGGCATCGAACGCTACGCCGCCCTCACCCCCACCGACCTGACCGCCCTCCAGTCCCACGGCGACCTCACCGACTCCTTCACCCTGGCCGCCCTCCTCAACACCCACCACCGCCACCTCCCCCCCTTCGACCACCCCACCTGACTTCCCACCGGAACCAGCACCGATCAGCGCGTCACCGGACGGACAGGTTCTCGAAGAGGGATCGACCAAGTTCGTAGAGATCAGACGCGACGATGATGTCGTGATGGGCGAATATTCGGTCATCCTGCTTCTTCGCCTTACCTCGACGGCGCTCCGCAGTCCCCCGACAAGGTGACCAAAGGCGCGAAGTCGATGGACCCGTCGCGACGCGCCGTCGGCCGATGAATGCGAGCCTCGATGCCCAGATCGGCGACAACACGGGAGATCGGCAGTCTGGTCCGCGTGTCACCTCCCGTGACGCAGCCGCCCAGCAACGCCGGGCATGGATCGGAACCCGGGTCCTCGCGCAGCCTGCGCATCGTCGCAGCCGCGAACTTCAAATACACGTCCTCGTCCACCGAATGATGATCAGGTGTGCGACGTCCAGGCACCTCGATTGCGGTCAGGTGATCGAACGACGAGGCGGCGCCCGAACGCGTGCGCGGGCACCACCTGTTGCCCGTGCTCCTTACCGGCGTGGTTCGCGGCAGTTCGACCGTGCGGCGAGCAGGTTCATCCATTGCGGCGGTCAGTTCTGCGTCGGCGTGTGACGATGCGGATCACACCGGAATACGGCAGGCCTCGTTGATGACGTGCGCGACCAACACGTCCGGCGGTTCGGTGTGGTCCCGGTTCTCTGCCTCGTTGGGAGGGTGTCGGGATGGCCGTGGGAGCCCTCCACTCCCCGCCGAGCGGGTCAGGGCACCGAGCAGTCGAGAATCCGGCCGTCTGTCGTTCCCAGGACGAGACGGTCGGGCGACGGCGCGGCGAGCGACAACGCGACCGCCGGGACGGCCCCGATCCGGAGCCGGTGGCTCCAGCGCGGTTCGCCCGTGACGGCGTCGAGCGCCACGACCGTCCCGCAGGTGAGGGCGACGTAGACGGTGCCGTCCGCGATGTCCAGGGATGTCACGTTGTGGTCGGTGGTGAAGACCCACGCGACCGTGCCGCCGGGCAGGGCGCGGCGTACGACGAAGGCGTTGCCCGGCAGGAGGCCCCGTCCGTTGTGGACGGCCCCGCCGTGGACGAGCGCCTCGCCCGCCGCGTCGCGGACATGGGCAACGGGGCCGCCGAACAGATGACCGTCGCGGGCGGTGTCCCATTCCAGCGGGAACAGGTCCGTGACGGCGTGCGTCACCGGATCGAGCCGGGCGACCCGCTTTCCCACGTCGTCTCCATGCCTCCCGCCCCGCAGGAAGAACAGCTCGGGGCTGTGCCGGACCGCGAACGGGTGGTTGATCAGATCGAACTCGCCCAGCCGTACCCGCCCGGCTTCCTCACCGCCGGGGGAGACCAGCAGCGCTTCTTGGCCCGCCGAGTCCAAGTCGACGTCGCGCAGCGCCATCCAGCCGTCCGTCCGGGCGGCGAGCGTGAGGGAGAAACCCGGCGCGAGCACGGCCGTGTGGGCGCCGTCTGCGAGGGAGAAGCGGGCGGCAGACCCGGGATCGCACCGCCGGCCGTCCTCGGTGCGCCGGGGCCGGCGGTTCAGCACGACCCACGCCGATCCCCCGTCGGGCGTCACCCGGATCTGTCGGCCACCCGCCGCGTCCGGCACCGTGAACGCCCGCCGCCCCGACGGCTCCCAACACTCCAATGCGATCCCCTCGGACGCGGCCAGGATCCGGCCGTCCGGCAGCACCTCCACGGCCCAGACCTGGCGCCGCGGTTCCCGACGGCCGCCCGACAGGTCGTTGAGGACCTCCTCGGGCGGGCGACCGTCCGGTGACGGCGAACAAGGCCCGGCCGGGGCCGCGGTCTCCTCCGAGCCGAGCGGCCCCGGGGCCGCCCAGTCGTCGCGGACGGCGGTGCACCGATGCCCTTGGGAATGGGCCTGCGGGTTCTCCCAGTCGTCAGCGGGCGCGAGGACGAAGTCCAGCGTCCGGGCGTCCCGCCATGCGAGGGACCGGACCTGCCGCGGATGCGGCAGAAGCGAGGTGACCGTCCCCGCCGCCAGATCGAGCAGGAGCAACTCCCCCTCGAAGAAGTAGCCGCCGTCGTAGCTCCCGGTGCCGACGGCGACGAGCGGCAGACTCGGGTGGACCGCGACCGCGTTCACCGGCCACCGCGGCCGGTGCAGCCACCGGCAGACCGCGCCGTCGAGATCGTACACGCCGAGCAGGGCGTCGCTCAGCCGGTCGGCCGTACCGTCGCCCGCCCACTGCAGCCGTCCCCCGAACCCGCCCACGATCGTGACGCCGAGCCGCTCGTCGACCGCGACCACGCGGGCGTCTCCCGTCTCGGCGAACGGACCACCGCCGAGCACCCTCCGGATCATCAGCATCGGGCCACCGTAGACGCCGCCGCGCACCACCTCACAGCCGCCGAGCTCCCCTCGAACAGTCCCTACGCGCATCCCACGTCAAGGATCGTGATGGGTGGTGCGCCTGAGCCGTGAGCGCGTCCGGAGCGTTCTTTGCCGCGGCTGCACGCGACATAGGCTCGCGGCGTGACCGAGTCATTGCCCGCCGACGCCGTGCAAGAGTTCCTTAGTGCTGTTCGGCCTGGTGAGGTGAGGGTGGGAACGGTGGCCGGATTCGATGGTCTCGCAGCGATAGTGGATCTTGAAGGGTCGAGAATCCTGTTCCGCGGAGTCGGGCGTGTGCCGCAGTCGGAGTTGTCCTGGCGTCGAATGGAGGACCCGGCTCAGATCTTCGAGGTCGGCCAGTTGGTCGAGGTCGAGGTGATCGGGGTCGACTGGCGGAGGAAGCACGTCATGCTGTCGGCCAAGGCCTGCGAGGATCGGACCCTGCGGACCTTCCTCGTTGGTATTGAGCGAGGCGAGATCCTGACCGGAACCGTGGCGGACATCCACAATTTCGGGGTTTTCGTTAATCTCGATGGTGAGCCCGCCAACCACTGCACTGGGTTCATCCAAATCCCCCAACTGTCCTGGAAGTACTTCGATCATGCTTCTGACGTCGTCGAACTGGGACAGCGGGTCACGGTGAAGGTTCTCGATTCGAGTACTCGTCGGGGGCAGGTGTCGTTGTCCTTGAAGGCCCTGCAGGACGATCCGTTCATCCCGCTCGCCGACCACGTCGGGGATGCCGTTACCGGCCACATCACCAAGCTCGTCCCCTTTGGCGCCTTTGTTCGGGTCGCCGATGGCATCGAGGGACTTCTGCATGTGTCTGATCTCAGCGACGAGCCGGCCGAGTCTCTGGATGGACTCTTCCACGAAGGCGAAGAAATCACCGTGAGGATCAGCGAGGTCGATCTCGAACATCATCGCGTCCGACTCCACTTCGTGAACAAGGCATAGCCGCGCCGTCGCGGCTGCGGACTTGAGGTGCTCATCCCTGTCCACCGAGCGATGATCGAGCGCGCGCCGCCCGGGCCCACTTCGTTCTCGGCCGGCGACCGTACGACGAGGCGACGCCCGAATACGTACGGCCATCGCCGCCTGCTCGACGCCCCGGTCCAGGCCGAGCGGACCAAGACGACGATGACGCCGACCCGTCTGGCACGCTGGTACCCGTGCCCTAGTTGCACGGTGGCCTCAGCAGCCCGCAAACGACCAAGGCCCAGGTCCCGGGATCATGTCCCCGACCTGGGCCTTCGTGGTGAGAGCGAGTGACGGGAATCGAACCCGCGCTACCAGCTTGGGAAGCTGGAGTTCTGCCATTGAACTACACTCGCGTGCCCCCCGAGGAGGGGTGCGTTGACATGGTACCGGAATCGGTGGGGTTGGCGAGCCGGTGGTGGGCGTGTGTGGTGGGCGGGTGGAGCCGGTAGCGTTGGCTGTTGTGCTGCTCTCCGATCGTGACATCAGGGCCGAGATCGAGTCGGGGCGGGTGAAGATCGACCCGTTCGACGCCGGGATGGTTCAGCCGTCCAGTGTGGACGTGCGGCTGGATCGGTACTTTCGGGTGTTCGAGAATCATCGGTACCCGCACATCGATCCGGCGGAGGAGCAGAGCGATCTGACGCGGCTGGTGGATGTGGCGCCGGATGAGGCGTTCATCCTGCATCCCGGGGAGTTCGTGCTGGCCTCGACGTACGAGGTGTTCGGGTTGCCGGACGACCTGGCGGCGCGGTTGGAGGGCAAGAGCTCGTTGGGGCGGCTGGGGCTGTTGACGCACTCGACGGCGGGGTGGATCGACCCGGGGTTCTCGGGGCACGTGACGCTGGAGCTGTCGAACGTGGCGACGTTGCCGATCAAGCTGTGGCCGGGGATGAAGATCGGGCAGATGTGCCTGTTCCGGACCAGTTCGCCGGCGGAGTACCCGTACGGGTCGGCGCACTACGGGTCGCGGTACCAGGACCAGCGGGGGCCCACGCCGTCGCGGTCGTACGTGAACTTCCATCAGACGAAGGTCTGACACACGAACCACGAGCCCCCGGGCCGGACGAGTCGTCCGCCCCGGGGGCTCGTGGCGTTGAGAGGGTCAGCGCGGGGTGATGGTGACCTTGACGGTGGTGTAGGGGGCGCCCCAGCCGTTGATCTGCAGGATGTTGCGGGTGTCGTCCCAGAGGCGGCCCGCGATGCCGGCGACGGAGACGTTGAAGCCGTTGGGGTAGACGTGGTCCGGCAGGGAGATCTCCGTGTCGCCGTGGACGGTCAGCGGCAGGGTGTAGGAGAGGGTGAAGGTGCGGGTCGCGGGGTCGTAGTTGTGGGCGGTGGGCCTGCCGGCGACGGCGCGGGCGTACGGGCCGAAGGCGGGTTCGTGGCCGGGGGCGGGGGCGCCCTGGGGGTCGAGGGCGCAGTAGCCGCCGTTGCCCTTGCACCAGTACCACATGGCCTCGCCGCTGGCGAAGCGGTTGATGGCGGCCATCTGGCGGCGGATCAGTTCGCGGTTGCCGGGGGTGCGGGCGGAGGGCGGGCCCCATTCGCCGACGATGAGGGGCATGCGGTGGGCCTTGGGGTACGCGGTGATCGCGGCCTCGTAGCGTTCGACGAAGCCGTCGGCGGGGTCCCAGTCCGCGCCGACCTCGACGCCGGTGTTGTAGAAGTGCGGGGCGTAGGCGACGCGGTCGTCGTTGAAGGCCGGGAGCCTGGTGGGGACGCCCTCGCCGACCAGGACGGTGGGCTCGACGAAGATCCAGCCCCGGGTGTCGATCTGGCGGATGCCGGTGATCAGACGGCGGTACATGGCGGCGAGCTGGCCCTGCTCGAAGCGGGCGGACGCGGTGACCAGGTCCTCGTTCTCAAGGATCTTGGTCATGGGCTCGTTCATCAGGTCGTACCCGAGGAGGGACTGGTGGCCGGAGGCGGTCCGGGCGACCTGCTGCCACATGGCGACCTGGGCGGCACGGAGGTCGGCGTCCTCGTAGAGGTGCTCGAAGGCGGCCTGGACGCCGGGCTGGAAGTACTCGTTGAACCAGTTGCCGTCCGGGTCCCGCTCGTAGGGGAGGCCGTCGTCGCGCGTGGCCCAGGCGGGCATGCCGTTGTGGCCGCCGAAGTGGGGGCCGAAGACGTCCTGGTGCATGTCGATCATGACGTACACGCCGTGTCGGTCGCCGTACGAGAGGACGCGGTCGATGTACGCGAGGTAGTCGGCGTCGTACCGGCCCTGGACGGGCTCGATGTACTGCCACTGCACGACCAGCCGCAGGAAGTTGAGGCCCTTGGCGGCCATCTCCTGGACGTCCTGCTCGCTCACCCGGTCGGAGGGGTACTTGCCCCGGTTGAAGCCGCGGAAGTGGAGGGCCCGTCCGTTGGAGTCGGTGATGAACGTGCGGTCCCCGACCGTCACCTTGCCGTAGGGGGCAGGGGCCGCCGCCGCGGGCGGCGCGGAGACGGCGGTGACGCTCAGCGCCATGGTGAGGGCGGCCGCCGCGAGGCCGAGACGACGGAAGAGCCTGGTGCGCAAGAGCCACTCCTGGGCGGGAATGTGACGAGAAGGTGAACCGCGCGACAGAGTAGGGCCCGCACCGCCGAAAAGGAATGACCTGCGGTGATAAACGAACGCCCTCCTCCCGAGCGGGAGGAGGGCACCGTTGTCACACAGGGCTCACTCGGCGGCGACGGGCTCCTTCGGGGCCTCGGCGTCACCCTTGATCGAACGGATGAGGAGCTGGGAGACGTCCACGACCTCGAGGGTCTCGGGGGCGTCGCCGGAGTTCTTCTTCTCGTTGATCGCGTCGCCCAGCATCACCAGACAGAACGGGCAGGCGGTGGAGACGGTGTCGGGGTTGGTCTCCAGCGCCTCGTCCACGCGCTCGGTGTTGATGCGCTTGCCGATCCGCTCCTCCATCCACATGCGGGCTCCACCCGCGCCACAGCAGAAGCCGCGGTCCTTGTGGCGGTGCATCTCCTGCGTCTTGACACCGGGCACGGTGGCCATGATGTCGCGCGGCTGCTTGTAGACCTTGTTGTGGCGGCCCAGGAAGCAAGGGTCGTGGTAGGTGATGTTCTCCTCGATCGGGGTGACCGGGGTGAGCTTGCCCGACTCGACCAGGTGCGCCAGCAACTGGGTGTGGTGGACGACCTCGTAGTTCCCGCCGATCTGCGGGTACTCGTTGGCGAGGGTGTTGAAGCAGTGCGGGCAGGTGGCGACGATCTTCTTGACGCCGGCCTCGTTCAGGGTCTCGACGTTCTGCTGGCCGAGCATCTGGAAGACGAACTCCATGCCCAGGCGGCGGGCCGGGTCACCGGTGCACGCCTCCATGGGGCCGAGGACGGCGAACTTGACACCGGCGATGTGGAGCAGCTCGGCGACGGCCTTGGTGGTCTTCTTGGCCCGGTCCTCCAGGGCGCCGGCGCAGCCGACCCAGAAGAGGTACTCGGTGTCCTCGGGCATCTTCTCGTCGATGACCTCGACCTCGAAATCAAGCTCCTCGATCCACTCGAGGCGCTTCATCTCCGACATGCCCCAGGGGTTGCCCTTGTTCTCGAGGTTCTTGAGCATCACGCCCGCCTCGGACGGGAACGACGACTCGATCATCACCTGGAAGCGGCGCATGTCCAGGATGTGGTCGATGTGCTCGATGTCGACCGGGCACTGCTCGACGCAGGCGCCGCAGTTGGTGCAGGACCACAGGACGTCGGGGTGGATGACGCCGTCCTCGCCGACGAGCTCCTTGTCGACCTGCATGGCGAGCTTCTGCTCATCGGTGAAGGCGGCCCGCTCCTCCTCGGAGGCCAGGATGTACGGGGCCTTGGCGAACGCGTGGTCGCGCAGCTCGAGGATGACCATCTTGGGCGACAGCGGCTTGCCGGTGTTCCAGGCGGGGCACTGCGACTGGCACCGACCGCACTCGGTGCAGGTCGCCATGTCGAGGTATCCCTTCCAGGTGAAGTCCTCGATCTTGCCGCGGCCGAAGGTGTCCTCGTCGGGGTCGGCCTCCTCGAAGTCCAGCGGCTTGCCGTCGCTCATCATCGCGGGGACGCCGCCGAGGCCGTCCGGGCGGCGCTTGAACATGACGTTCAGCGGGGCCAGGAAGATGTGCAGGTGCTTGGAGTTGACCACGATGACCAGGAAGACCAGCGCCACGCCGATGTGCAGCAGCAGGCCGATCGACTCCAGGACCTCGTAGGTGTCCTTGCTCAGTCCCTCGAAGAGCTGCCCGACCAGGACCGACATGTACGAGGCGTCGCCGTAGGGCAGGTGGTGACTGGCCCAGGCCACGCCCCGGAAGAAGAACATCGTCCAGACGACGTTGAAGATCATGAAGAGGATCAGCCAGGCGCCGCCCGTGTGCGAGCCCTTGAACCGGGACTTGCGGCCGATCTTCTTGGGCGAGTTCTTGATCCGGATGGCGGTGAAGGTGATCAGGCCCGCCAGGCAGAGCACCGCGATGGTGTCCTGGACGAAGCCGATCGGGCCCCAGCTCTGCAGGAACGGGATGTGCGCGTCCAGCCCGAACAGCAGGACGACGCCCGCCTCGAGGTAGACGGTGGCCAGCAGGAAGAAGGCCCACATCACGAAGAAGTGCGCCAGTCCGGCGATGGTCCACTTCAGCAGCTTGCGCTGACCGAGGACCTCGGTGAGCTGGCCCTCGACGTCACCCTTGGGGTCCCGCTTGACCTGGAGCACGCGCTCGGGGTCGGGCTGCCCGCTCATGGCCAGCTTGTACAGGAACGTCACCCGCTTGCCTGCGAGCGCCAGGGTGACCGCGATGCCGGCCAACCCGATGATCAACGTGAGCCAGTACACTGTTCCGTCCTCCTGGGGTACGGCCGTCGACTGTCAGCGTAGGGCTCGCGACAGAACGTCCTACTTCCGGGGCCGAATATTACTCGGCAGTAGCTTAGGTGTCATATCACGGACGAACAACCAGGTCACGGCCGCCGTTCGTATCGACGCCGCCCACCTCGGCCCCCCGGAGGCCCACCTGAGCCCCACCGGATCGCCCCCACCAGGCTCGCACCCGTGACGACCTCGATCGCGACGGCCCCGGGGGGTCCAGGAGGATGTGACCGTTCACACTAGGGCGCGCCCCTCCGGGCGCGTCAAGACGATCTCGGCCACATTTCACCCCGCTCTCCACCAAGACGTGACACAGGGCTCTGAACGGCGCAAACCACCCTCGACCCGGAACGGGCCGAGGGTGGTCACGGGCTCCCCCGTATCCGCCGTTCGAACGTGCGGGGCACGGCGGGTCTGTCGCCGCGCCCCCGCGATTCGGTGGGCTCAGGGAGAGGTGGTGGGGGTCGGGCGGTCCCCCCCGTTCACACCGCGTGGGCCGCGGGGCATCGGGGGCAGCGTGTCGACCCACTCGGAGTGCCACACCTCGGAGTACCAGCGGGTACCCGGCTTCAGCCAGGACTTTTCGCCCCGGCCCTTCAGGTAGTGGATCTCCTTGGACAGGCCGGCGCCGGTGGTCCGGTCCACGACGAAGCGGATCTCCACGTCCCCGTCGGGGTAACGGTCGCGGATCTTGAGGGCGATGCCGCGACGGCCGGTGGCGTCCGTGACGCCACCGGTGGCGGTGACTCCCTTGATGCCCGCGAGCATCCGGTAGATGGCGGCCCGCTTACTCGGGGGCAGCGGTCGGGCCAGCAGGATGACGGCGGCGGCCTCGAAGAGCTCCGCATCCGTCTCCTTGCCGTCGTCCGCCTCGCCGAGCGGATGGTTCAGCAGCAGGCGACGCAGCGCCGCCGGGTCGTCGGGGGCCTCGTTCAGCTCCTTCTGGGTCACGTTGAGCTCGTCGGGGGCGTCCGCCGGCCGTCCCGTCGAGTGGGCGTACGCGCTGTCCTTCGGGTGCATCTCCAGTTGGATCCCCCCTCTCACCGGGCCTCCCTTGGTGCCGGGGACCCGCAGCCGCCAGGACGTCGGCGAGCCGTCCGCGCGCCAGGCGGCCTCGTCGGCGGGCGTGGCGGGCCGGGCGCCGAGGTCCTCCGAACGGAACCAGCCCTCGTCGGTCGGCACACGGGGGTCCCACCCGTCGTGCCGGTACCGGTGGGTCAGCACGTACGGGCGGCTCGGCGGACCGACCCGTTCGAGCGCGCCGTACTCGACGCGGGTGTGCCAGTAGCGGCCGGTCGTGCGGGGCTGTCGCAGCGCCCCGTCCGCCGCCGCGAGCAGCACCGTGCGGGCGTCGAGATCCACCGGTTCGGGGAACCGACCAATGCCCGGCTCCGCAACCGGCGGCTCCCCGGTGTCGGAGACGACCGTGGTCACCCCCACCGCGACCACCGTGGCCGCCGCCACCAGGCCCAGCCCCCACGCGGGACGACGGGAACGCCGTCGCGCGGTGGGGCCCGGTGCGCGTTCGGCCGCCATCGCCCGGGACAGCTCGGCCCGCCTGGTCGCCGGGTCGAGCTGTGTCCCCGGGTCGTAGTGGTCCGGCCTGGCCTCGGCCAGCCGCCGCAGCGCGTCCTTCGCGTCGTTCATCGGGACTCCTCTCCGGTCAGCGGCACACGGGAACGGACGACGGGAGGAGGGGCGACGCCCGGGGCGGGGGTGTCCTCCATCGCCCGCGTCAGCCGCCTGCGCGCCCGATGCAGGCGGACGCGCAGCGCGGTCGGCGTGCAGCCGACGACGCGGGCGGCCTCGCGCGGGGCGAGCCCGTGCCAGGCGACGAGGATGAGGATCTCCCGGTCGTCCTCGGGGATCGCGGCCATCGCCCGCAGCACGGCGAGCCGTTCGGTCACCGCCTCGGCGACGTCGCCCTCGGCGGGCACGCCCCAGGACCGCAGCTCGGCGGCGAACGACTCGCGCCGGACCTCCGCGCGCCGGCCGTCGCGCAGCACGTTGCGGGCCACGCCGAGCAGCCAGGGCAGCGGCGGCTCCGGCACGTCGTCCCACCGCCGCCAGGCGATGGCGAAGGTCTCGCTCACCACCTCGTCGGCGATCTGCCGGCCCGCCCGGCTGACCGCGTACGCCCAGACCTGGGGTCTGCACGCGTCGTAGATCGCGGTGAAGCGTTCCGCTTCGTCGGCCACCGCCCGCACCTCCGTCCGTCCCGGTGTCTGTTCACCGGGAAGTGGTCCGGGAGGCCCCATCGTTACGGACTCGGGGCGATTCGTCGGTCCAGCCCGCCCGATGGACGGTCGTGTGGTGGTAGACGGTGCCCGGCGACATCCCGCGCGCCTCGCCCTCACGGGGATCGACGACGACGACCTGCCGACCGAGGATGCGGTGGTCGACCGGGCCCAGATGAGGGCTCAGCGGATGGTGAACTTGTAGCCGATCCCCCGCACGTTGACGATGTGGCGCGGCCGGTGGCGATCCGGCTCGATCTTGGTGCGCAGCCGTTTGACGTGGACGTCCAGCGTCTTGGTGTCGCCGTAGTACTCCGGGCCCCAGACGGCCTCGATCAGGCGGGTCCGCGACAGCACCAGCTCGGCGTTGCGGACCAGCACCTCCAAGAGTTGGAACTCCTTCAACGGCAGGTCCAGGGAGTGGCCGTGGACGGTGACGAGGTGCCGGTCCACGTCCATCCGCACCGGTCCGGCCGCCACGACGCCGTCGCGGTCGTCCCCGCCGCCGATGGGCCGCCGCCGCAGGACGGCGCGGACCCGCGCCATCAGTTCGCGGGGCGAGAACGGCTTGGTGACGTAGTCGTCGGCGCCCATCTCCAGGCCCACGATGCGATCGACCTCGCCGGCCTTGCCGCTCACGATGATCACCGGGATGTCGGACGTGGTCCGCAGCCGCCGCAACACCTCGTTGCCCGACCACGGGCCCGCCAGCGTCAGGTCCAGCAGGACGAGCTCGGCGCCGACGCTGTCGAGCAGTTCCAGGGCCTCCGGCCCGGTGTCGGCGACCACGGGCTGGTAGCCGTCGTCCTCCAGCAGCGACGACAGCAGGCGCACCACCGACGGGTCGTCCTCGACGACCATCACACGCGTCACCACGGACCGCCGCTGTCCATGAAAGGCCTCCCCGTGTGCCTGTACCGACATGTCCCCAAAATCAGGACGCGCAGGACCCCCCAATTGGTTGCACCCCCCGGAACGACGAGCGGGGGCCGCCGAAACTCCGGCGAGGCCCCCGCTGTCAGGGAAAGGGTCAGGGCAGCGCGGGAACACCCGGCTTCGTGTCCGTCCAGCCGACCTCCAGGAAGGCCGTCTCCCGCTCCTTGCCGGAGACGCCCGGCCTTGCCCGTCGCGCCTCGGCCGCGGTGCTCGACAGGATGAACGAGGTCCGGGGGTCGACGATCATCCGAAGGGTCAGCCCGCCCTGGGCGATGCCGATGCCCACCCCGGGCCGGCCCTGCGGATCCTTGACCGCACCGAGGCCGCGCGCGCTCGGCAGCGCGGCCAGGGCCCGGAACGCGGCGGCCCTGACCTCGGGCGTCACCGGAACGCCGGCCAGCAGGTTCGCCAGGGCCCCGGCCAGGACGACGTCGCGCCCGAACCCGGTGAGGTCTCCGCCGCGCCCCGCGTCCAGCAGCCTCGCCGACAGTCGTTTCGGGTCGGCCGGCAGCCTCCGCAGCTCCTCGAACGAGATCAGGCCGTCGTACAGGTAGAACCCGTGCGGCGGGTCCATCGCGACCACCGTGCCGGGCCGCGGGGTGCCGTACAGGTAGGACCGGCCGCCCTGCACGGTGTCCGCGGGGCCCAGGTCCCATCGGGTGGGCGAGCCGTCCCGCTTCCACGCCTCCGCGTCCGCCGGCGTCTTGGGCCGCGCGCCCACCTCGCGGTGGCCCGTCCAGCTCCTGCCCTTGCGGTCGGTCCAGGTCTCCTCGATGTTGAGCCTCTCCATGGTGTACGGGTTGCGCTCGGGCCCCACGCGGAGGGAGATGGCGTACATCCTCTTGACGTGCCAGTACCGGCCCTGCGCCACGGGGATGGACTCGGCGCGCTCGGCGGCGGCGAGCAGGACGGCCCTCGCGGACAGGTCCGTGGCCGACTGCTTGCCGGGAGGCGGGTCCGCCGGGGTCGTCCCGGACACCGCCACGGCGACGGCGACGGCCGCAGCGGTCACCCCGGCCAGGCCGAGACCGAGGCCCCAGCGCGGCAGGGAGAACCTCCGGCGGCGGGCGGGGGCGGTCGCGCGTCCGGGGTCCGCGATCTCCGCCAGCAGCCGGGCGCGGCCCTCGGCGGTGGTCCGCTCGGAGGGGCTCTCCTCCAGGGCGGCGCTGATCATCTGGAGCTCGTTCATCGGGACTCCTCCTGGTCGAGGGCGGCGCGCAGCTTCTTGCGGGCGCGGCTGAGCCGGGAGCCCACCGTGCCGTAGGGGATGTCGAGGGCCTGGGCGACCTCGTCGTGGCCGAATCCGCTCAGCGCCACGAGCAGCACCACGTCCCGTTCGCCCTGGGAGAGGGCGGTCAGGGCGCGGGCCAGCCGGGGCTGCATGCCCTGGGCGGTCACCAGGGTGAGCACCCGGTCCTCGTGGCCCGGCGCGGTGCGCGGCTCCGCGCCGGCGCGGGCGAGCGCCCGGTATCGCCGGGTCTCGTCCCGCCTGTGCTGGGCCACGAGGTTGGTGGCGATGCCGAACAGCCAAGGCCGGACCGCCCCGCGCCCGGCGTCGAAGGTCCGCCGCTTGCGGAAGGCGACGAGGAACGTCTCGGCGGCGAGATCGTCGGCCACCTGGGGCCCGAGCCGCCCGGCCACGTACCGGTAGACGACGGGGAAGTGCCGGTCGTAGATCGCGGTGAACCGCTCGGGCTCGTCCAGGGAGCGGACGAGGTCCGCCGCGTCGAGCGCGTGCCCTCCGGGGACCGCCTCCGCCTCGGCCTCGGCGGTCATGCCTCTGCCTCCGTCATGCGCGCACCTCTCGGACGTAAGGGACAAGGTTCACCCGTACTCCGGAGATCCGTCCAATCCCTTTCCCCGCAGGTCAGAGCACCGACGGGGACGGAGCATCCGGGAACCGGAAGGGGTGGCTCAAACGTCCTGTTGTAGAGGGCAGCAGCAAACTTGAGTCTGGTCGACTCAACTGATTTGACAAGGACTCGGGGTCGCGGCACCCTTGCAGGAGCAGACTGACAACCCATGCGCCCCGCGCCGTACGGCCGGCGGGGCGCCACGGCGGCCGCCCAGGGGGACGGTCGAGTGACGACGGAGGACGAAGACCATGGCACGTGCGGTCGGTATCGACCTCGGGACGACCAACTCGGTCGTCGCGATTCTGGAGGGCGGCGAGCCCACCGTGATCGCCAACGCGGAGGGGTCGCGGACCACGCCGTCCGTCGTCGCCTTCGCCAAGAACGGCGAGGTCCTCGTCGGTGAGGTGGCCAAGCGCCAGGCCGTGACCAACGTCGACCGCACCATCAGGTCGGTCAAGCGCGAGATGGGCACGGACTGGAAGACCGCCATCGACGGCAAGGACTTCACGCCCCAGCAGATCAGCGCGTTCGTGCTGCAGAAGCTCAAGCGGGACGCCGAGTCCTACCTCGGGGAGAAGATCACCGACGCGGTGATCACCGTCCCGGCGTACTTCTCCGACCACCAGCGCCAGGCCACCAAGGAGGCCGGGCAGATCGCCGGCCTCAACGTGCTGCGGATCATCAACGAGCCGACGTCCGCGGCGCTGGCCTACCACCTGGAGAAGGAGAACGAGGCCACCATCCTGGTGTTCGACCTCGGCGGCGGCACGTTCGACGTGTCCCTGCTGGAGGTCGGCGACGGCGTGGTCGAGGTCAAGGCCACCAGCGGCGACAACCACCTGGGCGGCGACGACTGGGACAACGCGGTCGTCGAGTGGCTGGTCACCAAGTTCAAGAACGCCCACGGCGTGGACCTGTCCAAGGACAAGATGGCGCTCCAGCGCCTGCGCGAGGCCGGTGAGAAGGCCAAGATCGAGCTGTCCGGCTCCACCGAGACGCAGATCAACCTGCCCTACATCACCGCGTCCGCCGAGGGCCCGCTGCACCTGGACGAGAAGCTCACCCGGGCCGAGTTCCAGAAGCTCACCGCGGACCTGCTCGACCGCTGCAAGGGCCCGTTCCGTCAGGTCGTCAAGGACGCGAACATCGCCGTCGGGCAGATCGACCACGTGGTGCTGGTCGGCGGCTCCACCCGGATGCCCGCCGTCGCCGAGCTGGTCAAGGAGCTGACCGGCGGCAAGGAGCCCAACAAGGGCGTCAACCCGGACGAGGTCGTGGCGGTCGGCGCCAGCCTGCAGGCCGGCGTGCTCAGGGGCGAGGTCAAGGACGTCCTGCTGCTGGACGTGACCCCGCTGAGCCTGGGCATCGAGACCAAGGGCGGGATCTTCACCAAGATCATCGAGCGGAACACCACCATCCCGACCAAGCGGTCGGAGGTGTTCACCACCGCCGACGACAACCAGCCCTCGGTGGAGATCCAGGTCTACCAGGGCGAGCGCGAGATCGCCGCGTACAACAAGAAGCTGGGCACCTTCCAGCTCACCGGGCTGCCCCCGGCGCCGCGCGGCGTCCCGCAGATCGAGGTCACCTTCGACATCGACGCCAACGGCATCGTCAACGTCGGCGCCAAGGACCTCGGCACCGGCAAGGAGCAGTCGATGGTCATCACCGGCGGCTCGGCGCTGCCCAAGGACGACATCCAGCGGATGATGCAGGACGCCGAGCAGTACGCCGAGGAGGACCGCCGGCGCAAGGAGGAGGCCGAGGTCCGCAACCAGGCCGACACCCTCGCGTACAACACCGAGAAGTTCCTCCGCGAGAACGACGAGAAGATCCCGGCCGAGCTCAAGTCCGAGGTCGAGGAGGCCGTCGCCGAGGTCAAGAAGAACCTCGAGGGCACCGACACCGACGCGATCCGCGCCGGCGCCGACAGGCTGGGCCAGGTCAGCCAGAAGATGGGCGCCGCCATGTACGCCCAGACGGCCGGCGAGGCCGACGCGCAGGGCGCGCCGGAGGGCGCGGCCGACGACGGTCAGGCGCAGGACAACGAGGTCGTCGACGCCGAGATCGTGGACGACGACAACCCGAAGGGCGGTGCCGCGTGACTTCTCCCTCCGACAAGGGCGAGGAGCGCGAGGCCCCGGTCATCCGCGACAACCGGCGGATCGACCCCGAGACCGGCGAGGTCCGGGAGAAGGACAAGCCCGCCGAGGGCGCTCCCGAGCCCGCCGCGAAGGGGGCCCCGGCTCCGGCCGCGGACGGCGAGGAGGCGACCAAGCTCCGCGCGCAGCTCGACGAGCGCACCGCGGACCTGCAGCGCCTGCAGGCGGAGTACTCCAACTACCGCAAGCGGGTCGAGCGGGACCGGGTCGCCGTCCGCGAGCAGGCCTTGGCCAACGTCCTGACCGGGCTGCTGCCGATCCTGGACGACATCGACCGGGCCCGCGACCACGAGGAGCTGACCGGCGGGTTCAAGTCGGTGGGCGACGCGCTGGACGCGGCGGCGGGCAAGCTGGGCCTGGAACGGTTCGGCGAGAAGGGCGAGCCCTTCGACCCGACCGTGCACGAGGCGCTGATGCACGCCTACTCGGCGGACGTGACCGAGCCGACCTGCGTGGACGTCCTCCAGCCCGGATACCGGATCGGCTCGCGGATCCTGCGGCCCGCGCGGGTCGCGGTGGCCGAACCCGAAGAAGAGTCGGCCGCCGAGAACGACGACGAGTGACACCTCCGGGCGGCCCCTCCACGGGGCCGCCCGGACCCCCTGGCAACACCGATGACCTGATGAAGACGGACGAAAGCGGGGCGCCGTGAGCACCAAGGACTTCCTCGAGAAGGACTACTACAAGGCCCTTGGTGTGTCGAAGACGGCCAGCCAGGAAGAGATCAAGAAGGCGTACCGCAAGCTCGCCCGTCAGCACCATCCCGACACCAACAAGGGCGACACCGAGTCCGAGGAGCGCTTCAAGGAGATCTCCGAGGCCTACGACGTCCTGTCCGACGACAAGCGCCGCAAGGAGTACGACGAGGCCCGCAGGCTGTTCGGGGCCGGGGGCTTCCGGGGCACCCAGGGCGGCGGGTTCGGCTTCGACCTCGGCGACCTGTTCGGCCAGGGCCAGACGGCCGGGGGCGCCGCCGGCGAACGGATCGGCGACCTGTTCGGCGGGCTGTTCAACCGGGGCGCGGGCACCCGCACCGGCGGCCCCGGCGCGCGGCGGGCCCGCCGCGGGGCCGACGTGGACACCGAGGTCACCCTGTCGTTCTCGGAGTCGCTGGACGGCATCACGGTGCCGCTCCGACTGACCAGCGAGGCGTCCTGCGACCGCTGTCGCGGCACCGGCGCCAAGGCGGGCACCGTGCCCCGGGTCTGCCCCTCCTGCGAGGGCACCGGGCAGGAGACCCGCAACCTCGGCACGTTCGGCTTCTCCGAGCCGTGCCGCGAGTGCCGGGGCCGGGGGCTGGTCGTGGACGACCCGTGCCCCACCTGCCACGGCAGCGGCCGGGCCACCGGCACCCGCACCATCCAGGCCCGCATCCCCGCCGGGGTCGCCGACGGGCAGCGGATCAGGCTCAAGGGCAAGGGCGCGCCGGGCGAGAACGGCGGCCCGGCCGGCGACCTCTACGTGACGATCAAGGTGGCGCCGCACACGGTGTTCCAGCGCAGCGGCGACAACCTCACCGTCACCGTCCCGGTGACGTTCGCCGAGGCGGCGCTGGGCGCCCGGATCCGGGTGCCCACCCACCGCGGCATGCCGGTCACCCTCAAGATCCCCGAGGGCACGCCCAACGCCCGGACGTTCCGGGTCCGCGGGCGCGGCGCGACCCGTCGGGACGGGACGATGGGCGACCTGCTCGTCACCATCGACGTCCAGGTCCCGCAGCGGCTCGACGACCCCGCGCGGGAGGCGCTGGAACGGCTGCGCGCCACCGAGAACGGCGACGCGCTGCGCTCCGATCTGCTGCATCTGGCGAAGGAGTGATCCCATGGACCGCTTCGGCGACGACACGCCCGTCTATGTGATCTCGGTGGCCGCGCAACTGTCCGGACTGCACCCCCAGACGCTGCGCACCTACGACCGGATGGGCCTGGTCTGCCCCGGCCGCGCCGCCGGCCGCGGACGCCGCTATTCGATGCGGGACATCGTGATGCTGCGCGAGATCCAGCGGCTGTCCCAGGACGAGGGCATCAACCTCGCCGGGATCAAGCACATCCTGGAGCTCCAGCGCGACAACGAGCGGCTGGCGGGAGAGCTGGCGCGGATGCGCGCCGCCGCCGAGGAGCTGGCCGCCGAGCTGGAGTCGACGCGTGCCGTGGCCGCCCGGCTGGCCGCCCAGCTTCGACGCGGCGGCCCGGCGGGCGCGCCCGGCGGCGACCTCGTGCCGATCCGCAGCACCAGCGTCGTCCTCTGGCGCGACCGCCACCAGGAACCGTGAGGGAGAGCGATCGTGGACTACAAGCTGACGCGCAAGAGCCAGGAGGCCGTGTCGGTCGCGGTCCGCCGGGCGGCGGCCGAGGGCCACCCCCAGGTCGAGACCCTGCACCTCCTCGCGGCGCTGCTCGCGCTGCCGGAGGGCACCGCCGTCCCGCTGCTGGAGGCGGTCGGCGTCGACTGGCAGGCCGTACGCCGCGAGACGGAGACGCGCCTTGCGGGGCTGCCGAAGGCGGCGGGCTCCACGGTGGCGTCGCCGCAGATGGCGCGGCAGCTCATCGTGGCGATGAACACCGCAGGTCACCGCGCCCAACAGCTCGAGGACGAGTACGTCTCCACCGAGCACCTGCTCGTGGGCCTGGCGGCCGACGGGGGCCCCGCCGCCGAGGTGCTGCGCCCGGCCGGGGCCTCCCCTCAGGCGCTGCTGGACGCGTTCGAGAAGGTGCGCGGCCACGCCCGCGTCACCAGCGAGGACCCGGAGGAGACCTACCAGGCGCTGGAGAAGTACGGCGTCGACCTCACCTCCCAGGCGCGGGAGGGCCGACTCGACCCGGTGATCGGCCGCGACACCGAGATCCGCCGGGTCGTTCAGGTGCTGTCCCGACGCACCAAGAACAACCCCGTCCTCATCGGCGAGCCCGGCGTCGGCAAGACCGCCGTCGTGGAGGGCCTCGCCCAGCGGATCGTGGCCGGCGACGTGCCCGAGTCGCTGCGCAACAAGCGGCTCGTCGCCCTCGACCTCGGCGCGATGGTCGCCGGGGCCAAGTACCGGGGCGAGTTCGAGGAGCGGCTCAAGGCCGTCCTGAACGAGATCAAGAGCAGCGACGGGCAGATCGTCACGTTCATCGACGAGCTGCACACCATGGTCGGGGCGGGCGCCGCCGAGGGCGCCATGGACGCCGGGAACATGCTCAAGCCGATGCTGGCGCGCGGCGAGCTGCGGATGATCGGCGCCACCACCCTCGACGAGTACCGCGAGCGGATCGAGAAGGACGCGGCGTTGGAGCGCCGTTTCCAGCAGGTGCTGGTGGGCGAGCCGACCGTCGAGGACACCATCGCGATCCTGCGCGGGCTCAAGGGCCGGTACGAGGCGCACCACCAGGTGCAGATCGCCGACTCCGCGCTGGTCGCCGCCGCCGCCCTGTCGGACCGTTACATCACCGCCCGCTTCCTGCCCGACAAGGCCATCGACCTGGTCGACGAGGCCGCGTCCCGGCTGCGGATGGAGATCGACTCCCGTCCGGTGGAGATCGACGAGCTGCAGCGCGCCGTCGACCGGCTCCGGATGGAGGAGATGGCGCTGGCCAAGGAGTCCGACGAGGCGTCCCGCCAGCGCCTCGAACGCCTCCGCCAGGACCTCGCCGACAAGAACGAGCAGCTCAACGCGCTGGTCGGCCGCTGGGAGCAGGAGAAGGCCGGGCTCAACCGGGTCGGCGAGCTGAAGAAGCGCATCGACGAGCTGCGCGGCGAGGCCGAACGCGCCCAGCGCGACGGCGACCTGGAGACCTCCGCCCGCCTCACGTACGGGGAGATCCCGGTCCTGGAGAAGGAGCTGACCGCCGCCGCCGAGCAGGCCGAGACCCGCGACGCCATGGTCAAGGAGGAGGTCGGCCCCGACGACGTCGCCGACGTGGTCGCCTCCTGGACCGGCATCCCCGCCGGCCGCCTCCTGGAGGGCGAGACGGCCAAGCTGCTCCGGATGGAGGACGAGCTGGGCCGCCGCCTGATCGGGCAGGCCGACGCGGTCAAGGCCGTGTCGGACGCCGTCCGCCGGGCCCGCGCGGGCATCGCCGACCCGGACCGGCCCACCGGGTCGTTCCTGTTCCTCGGCCCGACCGGGGTCGGCAAGACGGAGCTGGCCAAGGCGCTCGCCGAGTTCCTGTTCGACGACGAGCGGGCGATGGTCCGCATCGACATGTCGGAGTACTCCGAGAAGCACAGCGTGGCCCGCCTCGTCGGCGCCCCGCCCGGCTACGTCGGGTACGAGGAGGGCGGCCAGCTCACCGAGGCCGTCCGCCGCCGCCCCTACACGGCCGTCCTGTTGGACGAGGTGGAGAAGGCCCACCCGGAGGTCTTCGACCTCCTGCTCCAGGTGCTCGACGACGGCCGGTTGACGGACGGGCAGGGCCGTACGGTCGACTTCCGCAACACGATCCTGATCATGACCTCGAACATGGGCTCGCCGTTCCTGGTGGACCCCACCCTGGACGACGGGGCCCGACGGGACGCGGTCATGAACACCGTCCGCGCGAGCTTCAAGCCCGAGTTCCTCAACCGGCTGGACGACGTCATCCTCTTCGACACGCTGTCCACCACCGAGCTGACCCGGATCGTGGACCTGCAGATCGACCGCCTCGCCCACCGCCTCGCCGACCGCCGCCTCACCCTCACGGTGACCGCCGCGGCCCGCGAGTGGCTCGCCCTCACCGGCTATGACCCGCTGTACGGGGCCCGACCGCTGCGCCGCCTGGTGCAGACCGCCATCGGCGACCGGTTGGCCCGGGAACTGCTGTCCGGCACGGTCGGCGACGGCGACGAGGTCGTGGTCGACCTGGACGAGTCCGCCGACACCCTCACCGTACGACCCGCGGTGACGCTCACCAAGTGACGCGCCTTCGGAAAGGCCGCCCCGCCCATGGGCGGCCTTTCTGAATTTCCTATGGATGACCCGTTGACAGTCGTACCCGGTCTCCTGCTAATGTCGTCGGCATGGAGATCTGATCCCTCTGGGTAGAGCCCACCGCCGCCCCACCCCGCCACTCGCGGGCCTCGGGCGCCGCGCATCCGCTCCCCGCCTCGCCGTGACCGGCACCTTCACCACCTGCATCTGATGGCCATGCCTCACGCATGGCCGCCCGTTCGGGCATGTTCGTCCCCGCGACGCGTGTCTCCGAATTACGGTGTCGGTGCCATTCCTCATCACGCGCAAGGCCACATCCCTGTCCTTTCCCTGGTCCGCCGAGACCAGAATTCGACGTGCCCGGAGGTGACCCCTTCATGCGAAACGACAACAATGGCAAGAAGGCGAAGGCGAAGCAGTCCGACCCGACCCGCCGCTTCGGCGGCAGGCCCGACCGCCGAACCACCGCCCTCTCCCAAGGAGGCCGCCTCAACGCGCGCCGCCTCCCCACCCGCAACATGAACCGAGGCCGCTGACCCACCGGGCCCCGGGGCGCCCCACGGCCCCCGGGGCCCAAGACTCAGTCGCACAGGGCGGTGGGGACGGCCTCGTTGAGGTGGGTCTTCTGTGCGTCGGTGGCTCCGGGGTTCAGGTTGGCCATGACGGTGACCTGGCGGCCGTCGTCGGTGGCGCCGGTGCGGGTGGAGAAGCCCAGCATGTCGCCCCCGTGGCCCCAGTAGCCGCCGCAGCGGGACGGGTTCCATTGGAGGCCCAGGCCGTACAGGGCTCCGGAGGGGCGGCCGGTGGGGCGGGTCGTCTTCAGGGCGCGCTGCTCGGCGGGGCGGAGCAGACGGCCGCCGACCAGGGCGCGGAGGAAGGTGTTGACGTCGGAGGCGGTGGAGACCATCTCGCCGCCGGCCCACGCGACCGTCGGGTTGAGGCGGGTGAGGTCGAGGGTCCGCGCGCCGGCCCGTACATAGCCTCGCGTGTGCGGGCGCGGCAGGTCGACGGTGTCGCCGGGGACCTGCGTGTGGTTCAGGCGCAGGGGGCGCAGCACGCGCCGCCGGATCTCCTCGCCGTACGGGCGGCCGGTCACCGACTCGATCAACAGGCCGGCGAGCAGGTAGTTGGTGCTGGAGTACGCCCAACGGTCCCCCGGCGGGAACAGCCTGGGGTGCTCCAAGGCCACGGCGAGCAGCTCCCGGGGCTCCCAGTGCCGGAGGGGGTCCTCGATGATCTGCTGCGGCGTCAGGTGTTCCAGCACGTCGGGCAGTCCGCTCGTCTGCTGGAGAAGGTGCCTGACGGTGATCTCGCGGCCGTCGTTGCCGCCGCGCACGACGCCGGGCAGGTGGCGTTCGATCGGCTCGTCCAGGGCGACCCTGCCCTCGCCCACGAGCTGGAGCACCACCGTGGCGACGAAGGGCTTGGTCAGGCTGCCGATGCGGAAGTGGCTCCGCGGGGACACCGGCGCGCGGGTCTCCAGGTCGGCGACCCCGCTGGTCACCACGGTCCGGCCGCGCCGGTGGTCGTGGACCTCGGCGAGCGCGCCCGGCGCGCCGTCCTCGGCGGTGAGGCGGTGGACGACGTCGCGGAGCGCGGAATGGTGAGGCGGCGCGATGAGCGTGGCCGTCAACGTCACGGCGGTGGCCAGTGTCGTGAGCATGAACCCTCCTTGGTCTCGGAGAGCGTCACGCTAGGGACGGCCGGTCCGGATCCACGTCGGGCGGCGGAGCCATCCGCGGACTCCCTCCCAGGAGGGTGGCGTCTCGGGCGCGGCGGCGAAGAGCATGACCTACGGCGTCTTGTCGCCGATGTCGGTGAACTCCCTGGTGACCCGACGGTCCATGGCGCGGGCGAAGTGCTCGTCGGCCACCGTACGGGCGACCGGCCGCAGCCGTTCCACCGAGCGGGTGAGCCTGGCCAGCTCCGCCGGGGACGGCGAGGCGCCCAAGGGGTCGAGCAGGTGACGCCGCACCATCCGTACGAAGACGTACGCCATGCGGTCGAACGCGGCCTCCAGCTCCCACGTCACCGCCAGGATCTCCGAGAGCGGGATGCCCTCCTGCACCAGCGCCGCCGTGGCCTCCAGCAGTCGGGGGCTCCGGTGCCGGACCCTGTCGCCGTCCACCTCGAGGTAGCCCAGCTCCATCGCCTCGTCGACGACCTCCGGGGTGAGCTGGTCGCCGAACATCTCGGCCAACTCGTCCCGGGACAGCTCGACGGGCGTCTGCTCGCTCCAGGGGGCGGTCACCGCCCATTCGAAGCCGAGCAGCTCCCCGACGTCGCGGCCCTGCTCCCAGGCGGCCAGCAGTTCGTCGATGCCGTCGAGGCGGTAGCCCCGTTCGAGCAGCTCGGTGATGAGCCGGAGCCGTTCGAGATGGGCCGGCGAGTACAGGGCGACCCGTCCCTCGCGACGGGGCGGCGGCAGCAGGCGGCGTTCCTGGTAGTAGCGCAGCGTACGGACGGGGATCCCGGCCTCGTGAGCCAGTTCCTCGATCCGGTAGGACGTGGCCTCGCTCATCGGCCCACCGTACGGGAGCCGGCCGCCAGGGTCGCCAACCACGCGTGCAGGGCCATCTCCAGCTCCAGCCGCCGGTCGACGGCGTGCAGGTCGTCGCCGAAGAGGGCTTCGAGCTGGTTCATCCGGTAGCGGACCGTCTGCGGATGGACCTGCAGGGCCTGCGCGGTGTTCTTCACGTGGAAGCCGTGCTGCAGGCAGGCCAGCAGCGTGCCGCCCAGCCGTTCGGCCTCGCGGGGCCGCAGCTTGAGCAGCGGGGTCAGCCGCCGCGCCGCCATCATCCGGTGCAGCTCCTCGTTCTGGAACAGCACCAGCGACGGCAGGTGATCCGCCCATGAGATCGGTCCACGGACCGTGGGCCGCGCGATGATCCCGCGTTCGAGCAGCCCGAGCGTCTGGCGGGCCCAGCGCAGCGAGATCGCCCCCTCCTCGGCCGCGACCGTCGGCCCCACCACCGCGATCCACCGCTCGGGCGGCTCGGCCAGGAAGGGAAGACCGCCGGGCCGGTCCGGATCGGGCACGATGCCCCACGGAGCGGCCCCTCGATGGTCGGGGGCGTCCACCAACACGTCGGAGGGAAGGCCGGGGAAGGCGGGGTTCGCGTCGACCTCCCGGGGTGTGAACACCACGGCGGCCATGGTGCGCGGCAACGTCCAGTCCGCCTGGGCGGCCACGTCGGCGAGGGCCTCCGGGGTCAGCGGAGGGTCCATCGTGAGCAGCGACAGCAGCCGCGCCCGGTTCCGTCGCCGGTCCTCGCCCTGCCGCCCCAGCTCGCGGCGGTGCCCCTCGGCGGCCGCCGCCGCGAACTCGTCCAGCGCGGCGAACACCGCCTCCGCGAACGCCCGGTAGGCGCTGCGCGGCAGGCGGAGCCGTTCGGACTGCACGGACAGCCAGCGCAGCACCGCCCGGGCCCCCGCGCGCAGCGCGGCCTGGAACCGGTCCAGGGCGCGTCCGGCGCGGGCCTCCTCGGCCCCGGCGGCGGCGAAGCGGTCGATCAGGTGCTGGGGTCGGCGTGCGGCCGGGGCGCCCAGCAGCCCGGCGAACTCGGCCACCCCGCCGCGCACCGCCTCCACCATCGCCGCCCGCCGGTCGACGGCGTCGAGCCGGCCGAACTCGGGGACCTGCGCCTCGACCTCGCCGATGATCTCGATGGCGAGTTCCTGCTGGTGGCGGCGGAGCAGCGCGGCGGTCTCGGCGGGCACCAGGCTCCAGGGCGGTCTCGTCGCGTCACTCGTCACCGGTGCCATCAGTCTCCTAGTGCCGTGCGGCCCGGGTGAGGGTCAGGTATCCGTCCGGGCCGATGTGCCCGACGTCGCCGGTGCGCAGCCAGCCGTCGCGGAACCGTCCGGGGTCCTCGGCGCGGTAGTACGAGCCGGCGATCCACGGGCCGCGCACTTCGAGCTCCCCGACGCTCTCGCCGTCGTGGGGCAGCACCGACCCGTCGGGCGCGACGAGGCGCGCCTCGACCGGGCCCACGAACCGGCCCTGCGTCAGCCGATAGCCCCGGATCTCGTCGCCGAACGCGGTGACGGGAGGCCGGGCCACGGCCATCGCCCCCCACCTATGGAAGACCGGCACGAGCGTGATGCCGTGCTCGTCATAGGCGTCCATCAGCGAGGGCGCGCAGGAAACGCCGCCGACGGCCGCCTCGGTGAGGGAGGACAGCATCTCCAGGTGCGGCAGCAGCCCCTCCCAGACGTCGGACGTCCCCACGGCCAGGTTGGGGCGCGACGCCGCGGTGAACGCCGCCAACGCCGCCGGCTCCCGGAACCGGTCGGGCAGCGCGAGCGAGGCGCCGGTCAGGAACGCCGCGTACGGCAGCCCCCAGGCCGGCTCCTCGAACTGCGGAACGGCGACCAGCAGCCTGTCGTACTCCGACAGGCCGAGAACCCCGGGCATCGCCGACGTCATCGCGCGCAGAGAGATCGAGCGGTGATCGTGGACGACACCCTTCGGCTCGCCCGTACCGTCGGAGGCGTAGCAGAGGGCGGCGGCGCGACGTTCACCCGTTTCGGGCCAGTCGTAGGTGGCGGGGTGCCCGCCGAGCAGCGCGGCGTACTCGTGGAAGGTCACGCCCGCCGGGGCGGTGAGACCGGGGACGCCCGGCCCGTTGACGATGACGTGCTCGACGGTCTTCAGCGCGGGGAGCAGCGGCTCGAACACCGGCAGCAGCGCGCCGTCCACGATGACCACGCGGTCCTCGGCGTGATCGACGACGAACGCGATCTCGTCGCCGGGCCGCCGAACGTCGATCGGATGCAGCACCGCCCCCAGGCACGGGACGGCGAAGAACGCCTCCACGTGCTCGGCGTTGTCACCCATGAACGTGCCGACGCGGTCGCCCTCACCGACCCCGAGCCCGCGCAGCGCGTGCGCGAGCCGCGCCACGTTCACGCCGGTCTCCGCGAACGAGACGCGGCGGAACCCGCCCCGCGTGGCCGTGTCGATCGTGGCCGAGGCGTGCCGCTGGGTGCCGTGCCGGAGGAGCCGCCGGATCTCCAGCGGAACGTCCTGCATCGTGCTCGACATCATCGGCCGTCGGCGGCGGCGTTCTTGTCGTTGGCCGCGCCGCCGGCCCCGACCAGCCCGGTGTCGGCCCCGGCGGCGAGCCAGCGGGTCTCGAAGTCGCGCATCATGCGGCGGGCGTACTGGGTGACGACCACCGGGGCGAACGCCCGAACGGCCTGCATGGCGGGCAGCCAGCGCTGGCCGTACACGTGGGCCCGGCGGCGGATGACACCCTCGACGAGGCGGTCGACCGTGGACTCCAGCGGATAGGTGCGGTTGGCGGGGAACGGCATCCCGGCGCGCATCTCCCGCAGCACCTCGTTCTCGTCGGCGCCGCGCACCATGTCGGTGTCGGTCCAGCTCAGGTAGCCGATGCCGACGTCCACCCCGAACGCCGCGACCTCGGCGCGCAGGGAGTGGGCGAACGCCTCGACACCCGACTTGCTGGCGCAGTAGGCGGCCATCATCGGGGCGGCGAACAGCGCCGCCAGCGAGGCGACCTGGAAGTAGTAGCCGCGGCTCTCGCGGAGCGCGGGCATGAAGGCGCGGGCGGTGGCCACGCTGCCCAGCAGGTTGACCTCGATGACGCGGGAGAACGTGCGCGGGTCGGAGAACTGGACGGGCCCTCCGGTGGCGATGCCCGCGTTGGCGATGACGATGTCGACGCGGCCGTACCGTTCCTTCACGTCGGCGGCGACCTTCGCCATGGCGTCGTCGTCGGTGACGTCCACCTCCCACCAGCCCGCGTCCGGACCGCAGGAGGCGGCGACCTCGGCCAACTCGACGGGCTCCAGGCCGAGCAGCGCGACACGGGCGCCGCGTGCCGCCAGCCGCCTGGCCAGCAGCGCGCCGAGCCCTCGGGCGGCTCCGGTGACCACCACGACCCGTCCCGCGCTCGCGGTCCGTCCGCCTGCCTTCGCCATGGTGGGTCACCCTCTCTTTCCGCCGTGCACGTTGCCGGCTCTAGCCGGCATGGCGGCAGGGTAGACCATGGCTACTACCAGCGGGTAGCCCCTGGCGGAGCGTCCCTCCGCCACCCAGCGGGGTCGTGGGAGAGCAGGCTGTCCAACAACGCCAGGAGCACCTGCTTCACGGACTGCCGGTCGCGGGCGTCGCACGGCACCAGCGGCACGTCGGCGGACACCCCCAGGGCCTCGCGCACCTCCTCCAGGTCGAAATGGCGACCGTCGGGGAAATGGTTCACACCGACCACGAACGGGACCCCGGCCTCCTCGAAGAAGTCCACCGCCGGGTACGCGTGGTCGATCCGGCGGGTGTCCAGCAGCACCACCGAGCCCAGGGCCCCCACGATGAGGTCGTCCCACAGGAAGGCGAAGCGCTCCTGACCCGGAGTCCCGAACAGGTAGAGGATGACCTGATCGTCCAGGGTGATGCGGCCGAAGTCGAAGGCGACCGTCGTGGTCCTCTTCTGCTCGACGCCGCTCAGGTCGTCCACCCCGGCGGCGGCCTCGGTCATCGCCGCCTCGGTGGTGAGGGGCTCGATCTCGGAGACGGCGCCGACGAAGGTGGTCTTGCCGACGCCGAAGCCCCCCGACACGATGATCTTGGCGGCCACCACGGGCGCGGCGGTGGCGGTCTCAAAGTGCGCGGACACCCTCGCGAATCCTCTCCAGCAGGGCCCGCGACGGCAGGTCGCTCAGGCCGACGGGGTCGTGCACGGTCACCAGACGCTCGGCGATCAGGTCCGCGATCAGCACCCGGGCCACCCCGAGCGGCACCCCCAGCAGGGCCGCCAACTCCGCCACCGACAACGGACGACGACAGCTCAGCTCCACGATCCGGCGACGCTCGAAGCTCAGCGGCGCGGACAGCGCGGCGGGCAACGCGGTGATCAGGGCCTCCACGCGCAACCTCTCGTCGGTGGGCCGGGTCCGGCCGCCGGTCACCACGAAGGGCCGCACGAAGTGGCCGCCGTCGTCGCCGTTCGAGGCGGACGGGCCGCCGCTCACCGCAGGACCTCGCTCTTCAGCTCGGCCACGATCTGCGGCGTCAACAGGTCCCCGAACCGGTCGCACAGCACCGCGATCTCGTGCCCGATCAGCCCCAGGTCGCAGTCCGAGGTCGCCACCACGCCCAGACAGCTCCCGTCCGAGATCGCCGAGACCAGCAGGAAGCCCCGGCGCATCTCGATCATCACCAGCTTGAGCCCGTCGAACCCGTACTGTCGGGAGGCGCTGCGCGCCAGGCTGGTCACCCCGGAAACGATCGCCGCGAGCTGCTCGGCGCCCTCCCGGTCCAGCCCGTCCGACAGCGCCATCAGCAGCCCGTCGGACGACACCGCCACCGCCTCGGCGACCCCGTCGGTCTCGCGGACGAACCGGGCGAGCAGCCAGTTGAAGCTCTGCGTCTGGTGGATCTGGGTCATCGGCGAGGACCTCCTTCGTCATGCCCGGCCGCCGCCTGGGGCCCGGCCGGCTGGGAACCATTGCGCACCCCGTCCCGCAGGGCGTCCAACATCGACCGCACCTCATGGGGCGACCGGTCCCGCTGGGCCGACGGCGGCGCCGCGGGCCGAATCGGCCGCCGCAGCGCACCGCCGCCCTCTCTACGTCGCCGCTTCACCAGCCCGTTCTCCGTGGTCGCGGCGCCCTCCGCAACGACCCGCCCCACCGCACCCTCCCCGGAACGAGCCCTCACCCGCTCCGGGGACCCCCCGGGGCTCCCCATCCCCGGCGGGGGCGCGACACCGTTCGGGGGGTTGCGCGGCGTGGCACGGTCCAGGGCGATGCCGTTGGCGGGGGTCGGTGGGGAATGGCGGGTGGGGGGTGGGGGCTTGCCCGCGGGGGACGTCCCGGCCGTCGCGCCAGAACCGGACGGGGCGTCCGCCCGCGGAGTCTCCAAGAGGTCGGCCGGCAGGACGACCCGGGCGGTCACCCCGTTCAGGGGGGAGTCGTGCAGCCACACCTCGATGCCCAGTCGTTCGGCCAGGCGGCCCACGACGTAGTGGCCGAGGTCGCGGGTCGGGGCGACCAGGAAGCTCTGCTCGGCGCGCAGTCGGGCGTTGGCCGTGGCCAGGGCCTCGGGGGCCATGCCGACGCCCTGGTCGACGATGGCGATGTGGTAGCGGCCCGCGAACACGCGGCCCTGCACCTCGACGTCCTGGTCGGGCGGCGAGGAGATGAGGGCGTTCTCCACCAGTTCGGCCAGCAGGTGGGAGATCTCGGCGGCGGCCATCCCCCGGACGTCGGCGTCGTCGATGCGGCGCAGGACGACCCGCCGGTAGTCCTCCACCTCGCCGAGGGCCGCGCGCAGCACGTCGCCGACGCCCACGGTCCCCTTCCAGGGCCGGGGGCTGTGCTCGCCGACCAGCACGAGCAGGCTCTCGGCGTTGCGGCGCATCCGGGTGGCGAGGTGGTCCAGCTCGAACAGGTTCGCCAGCGCGTTGGGGTCGGCCTCCTCGCGTTCCAGGGCGCTGATGAAGCCGAGTTGGCGGCGGACCAGGTTCTGGTTGCGGCGGCCCAGGTTGGCCAGCGACTCGGCGGTGTTGTGCCGCAGCACCGCCTGCTCGACGGCCAGCCGCACGGCGGTCCGCTGCACGTCGTCCAGGGCCGTCGCGACCTCGGCGAACTCGTCCCGGCGGTGCGCCGCCGAGGACGGCGGCACGTCGATCACCACCGTGGCGGGGTCCTCGGCTGCGCGGATCCGGTCCACCGCGCCGGGCAGGCTCGTGGCGGCCACCTCCCGCGCGTCGGCGGTCAGCATCCGCAGCGGCCGGACGATGGAGCGGAACGTGTAGAGCCACAGCAGCAGCGCCAGCAGCACCGTCGCCGCCGCGCCCGCCGAGTACACGAGGAGCAGCCGGGTCGCCCGCTCGTCCACGGCGTGCGCCCGCCCTCGAACGTCCTCGCCGATGCCGCGCTGCACGGTCCGCTGGTCGTCCACCACGGTGGTCATCGCCGTCCACCAGCGCGGCGCCTCCACCCTGAGCCGGCCGCCCGACGCGCCCGCCAGCGCCCGTTCCTCGTACGCGGCGGCCAGTTCGGCCTGCGGGGTCCGCTGGGCGGCGTCGAGCTGGGCGGTCCGGCCGTCCACCGCCACCTGCCGGAACCGGACGAGGGCCGCCAGCCGGGCCGCGCGGGTCTCGGTGAACCGGCGGTAGTCGTCGGGCGTGAACCGACCCACCGCGAACACCCCGTTCAGGTGGCCGCGTTCGAGCGCCGTGGACTCCTTGGCGTCCCCGAGGACGTGCAGCGACTCCAGCCCGTCGCGCAGTCGCCGGTCGGGGAGCCGTTCCGGGACGCTCTGCCGGGCGGCGGCGCCCAGCGCGGTGATCGCGGTGGTGTAGAAGTCGAGCACCGTCGTCCGGGACGCGCGCCCGGCGTCCACGGCCGCGCGGACGGAGGCCAGCGTGTTCAGCCTGCCCAGCGCGGTGCGGATCTGATCGGCGCCCGCGTCGTCCGCCTCGACGAGCAGCGGGTCCAGCGCCGCCCGGCCCCGGTCGGAGACCTTCCGCTGGGCGACCACCTGAGGCCGGGAACGGGTGCCGCCCCCCAGCAGACCACTGGTCAGCCCGCGTTCCCGTTGCAACGCGTGGATC
Organism: Thermomonospora umbrina; assembly: GCF_003386555.1. Classification (GTDB taxonomy): domain Bacteria; phylum Actinomycetota; class Actinomycetes; order Streptosporangiales; family Streptosporangiaceae; genus Thermomonospora; species Thermomonospora umbrina. The sequence continues at coordinate 2,782,567 of NZ_QTTT01000001.1, forward strand.
AGCTCCTGCGTGGAGAGCACCAACTCCACGTGCCCGACGACCGCCCGCGCCTCCCCGGCCACCCGCACCTGCGCGAACACCCCGACGCCCGCGAACGCCACGAGCATCACCGTCGGCACCGTGAGCACCAGCGCGAGCCGCGCCCGGATGGTCCTGGCCCGCGCGAACCGCCGCCGCCCACGCGTCAGCGGTTCGTCCACGGGCACGGGCCCGGTGTGCCGCCTGTTCGGTGCGCGGTGCCGTGGGCTCACGACCCCGCTCCAGACGCGACGCTCATCGTCAACCCCCCCGAAAGGCCGGACCGCAGTGATGGTCAAGGCCCGCAAGCTAGGGAGACGGCATTACGCCGGTATTGCCGTTCTGTGAGCGCGAGGTTCGGAGCGACTCACTGCGCGAACACGCGACGATGAAGGGGGACGCGGGGTGGCATTCCCTCGGACCGACCTCGGCCCGACCACGCCCCGCGTGCCGGCGCACACCGAACGGAGCATAACCCGGAGTCATCGCCCTGTCATTCACCGGATCGACCCGCCGTGATCCACCGTCCGGTGGACGCGCGCCCCATCGGTGGACTAGAGATGCGCACTATGACCGAACTGGTTCTCGGCCCCCTGCTCCGCCACGTCGGCGAGCGCACCGCGACCGTCTGGGTGGAGACCGACCGCCCCTGCGAGGTCGGCGTCCTCGGCGCCACGGCCGCGACGTTCACCGTGCACGGTCACCACTACGCCCTCGTGGAGGTCGACGGACTCGAACCCGGGTCGCGGACCCCGTACGAGGTGCTGCTCGACGGTCGGGTCGCGTGGCCCGAAGCGGGTGCGGAGGACTTTCCGCCCAGCGAGATCCGCACCCTCGCGCCCGGGGAACGGGTCCGGCTGTCGTTCGGGTCCTGCCGGCGCAGCCCCGACACGAAGGGCGTGCACGGCCATGACGCGCTGGCGGCGTTCGCGCGGCGGCTCGCCCAGCAGGCGGGCGAGTGGCCCACCGCGCTGCTGATGATCGGCGACCAGGTGTACGCCGACGAGTTGGGCGACGAGATCCGCGCGTTCATCCACGAGCGGCGCGGCCCCGACAGCGAGCCGCGCGACGAGGTGGCCGACTTCGAGGAGTACGCCCACCTGTACACGTTGGCGTGGCGGATGGACCCGGCGGTCCGCTGGCTGCTCTCCACCGTGGCGACGTACACGATCTTCGACGACCACGACGTGCGGGACGACTGGAACACCTCGCACACCTGGCGCGAGCAGGTGTGGGCGATGCCGTGGTGGCGCAAGCGGATCACCGGCGGCCTCGGCTCGTACTGGATCTACCAGCACCTCGGGAACCTCACCCCGCAGGAGCGGGCCGCCGACGAGTTGTACGCGGCGGTGCGGGCGGTCGCGGCGGAGGGCGGCGACGCGGGCGACCTGGTGGACGAGTTCGCCGAGCGGGCCGACAAGGATCCCGCGAAGTCCCGCTGGAGCTATGCGCACGACTTCGGCGACACGAGGCTGATCATGATCGACAGCCGCTGCTCCCGGCTGCTGACCGCCGACCGGCGCGCCATGCTCGACGACACCGAGCTGGCCTGGCTGGACGAGCAGTGCCGGGGCGACCGCGACCATCTGCTGATCGCCAGCTCACTGCCGTACCTGCTGCCGCGCGCCATCCACAACGCCGAGAACTGGAACGAGGCGGTGGCGGCCGGCGCGTGGGGCAAGGCCGGCGCCCGGTTCGGCGAGAAGGTGCGGCAGGCCGCCGACCTGGAGCACTGGGCCGCGTTCGAGAACTCGTTCCGGGCGGTGGCCGAGGACGTGGGCGCGGTGGCGCGCGGGGAGCGGGGGCGGGCCCCGGCCAGCGTCGCGTTCCTGTCCGGCGACGTCCATTACTCGTACCTGGCGCGGGTCACGGCCCCGACGACCGAGACGCCGATCTCGCAGGTGGTGTGCTCTCCACTGCGCAATCCGTTGGCGGGCAAGTTCCGGTGGGCCAACGTGGTGGCCTGTCGCAAGGGCACGGCGTGGCTGTTCCGGGGGCTCGCGGCGCTGGCCCGGGTGCCCAGGCCGCCGCTGCGGTGGCGGCTGACGGACGGTCCCTGGTTCGAGAACATGATCGCCACCATCGAGATCGACGGTCGCGACGCGCGGGTGGTCTGGGAGGCCGCGGGTCCGGGCGCCACCCTCGTCCGGCGTGCGTCGGCGCGCCTGTCGCGCCCGAATTCTTGAGTTCCCGTTAAGGAATCGGACAGCGGATTCCCTCTACCATCGAACGGGCCGTCGTCTCACCTTGTAAAGATCATGGAGAGCCGTTCCGGACGACCGGAACGGCTGGTAGCGTCCCGTCGCAATGCTCTGAGAGGGTCCCGTCATGAATCGGTGGCGAATCGCCGGATCGGCCGACGGCACTCGGGGCCTTCACTACGCTGGTGATGCCCCGGGTCCATCGCAGACCGGTGTCCGCCGAGGAGGATCATGGGCCTTCGACAGGGTCCCGCTCACGGAGTCGGCTGCCACTCCGGTCCCGAAGTGATGAAGGGCGGTGCGACATGGATCGCTGTGCGCTGTTCGTAGACGCCGGCTACCTGCTGGCGGACGGCGCGATGGCGGTGCATGGGACCCGCCATCGGGAGACGGTGTCCTGGGACTTCGGGGGGCTGCTCCAACTCCTGGGCAACCTCGGCCGTGAACGCACCGGCCTGCCGTTGCTGCGCTGCTATTGGTACGAGGCGACCGTCGAGGGGCGTCGCTCCCCCGAGCACGAGGCCCTCGCCGACCTGCCCGGCCTCAAACTCCGCCTCGGCCGGATCCGCCCGGGCCGCCGCGAGGGCGTGGACACCGAGATCCACCGTGACCTGATGGCCCTGGCCCGCAACGGCGCCATCGCCGACGCCGTGGTGGTCAGCGGCGACGAGGACCTCGCCCAGGTGATCTCCGACGCCCAGGACCTCGGCGTCCGCGTCACCGTGGTGCACGTCGCGGTGGACGGCAACTGGACGATCTCGCGGGTGCTGCGCCAGGAGTGCGACGACCTGATCGAGATCGGCTCCGGCCATCTGCGCCCGTACGTCAACCTGCTCAGCGGCCTCGACCAGGGCGGGGGCGGCTCGGTGTCGCCGCTGTCCAACGGACACGGCGCGAGCACCGGCGGCAGCATCGCACCGCTGTCGGCCGCGCCGCACAGCAGCCCGCCCCCCGGCTCGCCGATCACGGGCGCGCCCCAGGTCACGTCCTCGGGCACGCATGCGTCGCACTCATCGCACTCGACGCACTCATCGCACTCCACGGGAACGCACCCGACGGGGGCGCACTCCACGGGCGGCTCGTCGTCCTCCGGCTCCGGCACGGGGTCGGGCGGGGGCTCGACGTTCGGCTCGGGGCTCGGCAACGCGCTGCGCGGGTTGGGCTCCGCGTCGCTCGACCCGCCGTCCTCGAGCTCGGGGTCGTCCGGGTCGGCGTCCTCGCAGCACGGGTCGTCCTCCTCGCACGGGTCCACGCCCTCGCACGGGTCCGGCTCGACGTCGTCGCACGGACCCTCCTCGCACGGCCACACGTCGTCGCACAACCCCGGGTCCTCGCACGGGTCGCTGTTCGGCAGCGGGCTCGGCGGCTCCGGCGGCGCGTCCACCGGCCCGCAGATCCCACAGCCTTCGCCGCCGATGCAGTCCGCCCCGACGCCGTCCTCGTCGCCGGGCGCCGGCTCGCACTACGTGCCGTCGTCGCACGCCGGGCCGACCGGCCCCCAGCACATCCCGCAGTCGTCGCCGCCGCAGCACGGCCCCTACACGGGCCCCCAGCAGATCGCCCCGCTCCCGGTGCCGGTGCAGCAGAGCACGCCCACGCTGTCGGACGCGGTGAAGGCCGCCCACAACGAGGGGCAGGACTTCGGCGAGTCGGTCGCCAGGGACGCGCCCGCCCTCTGGCTGGAGGCGGTGCTGGCCCGCAAGCCCCGCATGCCCTCCGACCTGGAGGCCCGGCTGCTGCAGGGGTCCTCCCTGCCGATCGACTTCCTGCTGCACGACGAGGTCCGGCACGCCCTGCGCCGCGGCTTCTGGGACGCCCTCGAACGCTCCCGGCGCTAGCCGTCCCCGGGTTTCGGTCCATCGCGGCCGGTCACCGGGCATACACGAATCCCATTCGCGATCATCCGCAAATACGCCGCTTCGGGGGCCGACCGGCGGGTAGCGTTGAACCGTGACGCATGTGACGGAAGACGATCTCGACGATCTGGAGTTCGACACCCTGCGCACTGGCGATCACACGTCGGCCGCGCGGCGCCTGTCCGAGCTGGCGGCGTCGGTGTCCGGCGGTGTCTCCCGGGCCAAGGTGCTGCTGCGCGCCGGGGAGCAGTGGCAGCACGCGGGCGACCACGACAAGGCGGCCGAGGTGTACCGCCAGGCGATCGAGGACGGCGGGGAGGCCTACGGCGACCCCCGCGCCTACCTCGCCGACGCGCTCTTCGAACTCGGCGAACGCGACCAGGCCCGCGCCCTGATCGAGCAGATCCACAAGGACCGCCCCACCGACCCCGAGGTCTACCGGACGGTCGCCGAGGTGCTCTACGCGCAGGGCGACATGACCGGCGCGTACGACTGGGCGACGGCGGGCGCGGACGTGGTGCTGGCGCTGCGCGAGCAGGGTGTCACGGTCCCGGACGACCCGGGCGATCTGGACGATGCCGACGACCTCGCGATCGCCGAGGACAGCCTGGAGGCCCTCCTCCGGCTGCGCTACCGGGCCAGGATCGACCTCGGCAGGCCGGAGGACGACTACGACGCGATGCTGGACGACCTGCTCAAGGCGTAGCGGCCCCCCGGTCACAGGGCCGCGACGAGGTCGCGCAGCGCCCGGGCGACCGTCGCGCCCTCCGCGCCGGCTCCCGTCCTGACCTGCCAGCCCCGCAGCCGCGCCTGCCGTACGGGCGGGCCGTGCTCCTCGGCGGTGCCGAGGTAGCCGCACGGGGCCTCCGGCCAGTCCGCGGGCACCGGCGCGTCGTCCTCCTGCCCGTTCACGTTCGCGGGCCCGTGTCCGTGCGCGTGGTCGTCCGCCGGACGACGGTGCACGGGAAGGTCGGCGTCCACGAACACGTAGCCCCCCACGGGGCGGTGCGCGGCGCGCTGGGCGGCGGCGACCGCCGGCAGCAGCGGGCCCGCCGCGCCGTGGCCGACCAGCACCAGCGGCACCGCGGGCCCGGCGGCGGCGATCACCAGCGAGGCCCGGGCCACGTAACGCATCCCGCCGCCCTCCCTGATGTCCGGCGCGATCACGTCGAGGCCGTACGCGCGCAGCAGTTCGGGGACGTCGCCCCAGTCGCCGGCGGTGGCGCGGGGCGGATGCAGGAGGATCAGCGACCCGGGCGTCATGGCGCCACCCGGTCCGAGTGCGGCATCCGACGAAGGTACACCGCGGAGATCCCTCGCGACACGCGCCGACTAGGGTTGGCGACCGTGAGCGACCGCGAAGAACTGCTGCAACAGATCAAGAAGAAGGCCGTGGTGCACGGCGAGGTCACCCTGTCGTCCGGACGGCGTGCGAACTGGTACGTGGACCTGCGACGGGTGACGCTGGACGGCCGGGCCGCCCCGCTCGTCGGCCGGGTGATGCTGGACCTGACCGCCGACCTGGAGTACGACGCCGTCGGCGGGCTGACCCTGGGGGCCGACCCGGTGGCCACCGCGATGCTGCACGCCGCCCACGCCCGGGGTCGCGAACTCGACGCGTTCGTGGTCCGCAAGGCCGACAAGACCCACGGGCTCCAGCGCCGCATCGAGGGCCCCGACGTCGCGGGCCGCCGGGTGCTGGCCGTCGAGGACACCTCCACCACCGGCGGCTCGGTGCTGACGGCCGTGGAGGCGCTGCGCGCGGCGGGCGCCGACGTCGTCGGGGTGGCGACCATCGTCGAGCGGGGGGCCGCCGACCGGATCCGCGCCGAGGGCCTGGACTATCGCGCCGCCTATGAGGTCGCCGACCTGGGCGTCGGCTGACGTCCGCCCGGCCGGACGGGGGTCACCGGATGGGGACCACCCACTCGCCCCGTCCGCCGTCGACGTCCTCCTGCAACGTTCCGTAGATCCTGACCTCGACGGAGGCGGAGTTGGTGACGACGACGTCCAGCGGGGCCGTGTCGTAGCGGCGGGTCTCGCCGGTGGCGAGCACCCCCCGCTGCAGGACGGCCCCGCGGCTGCCGGACTCCTTGACGAAGACGCTGGTGGGCTGGCCCACCACTCTGATCTCCAACGGAGGAGCCGACGCGGACGTCGTCTCGGGGGGGCTCTCGGGTTCCTGCGACGGATGCACGGTCATGGACGGCGCCGGGCCGGGGCCCGTCGATTCCGAGGTGAGCGCGTTCACCAACGCCACCCCGCCGACCACGACAAGAGTCAGTGCCGCTGCCACGCCGAGTGCCGCGAAGAGTATGCGCGCGAGACCCCTAGGGTCCGACCGGTGACGTCCCACATGGGGAGGTTAGCGAGAACTGTCACCGCTCAGCGACGGTCGTGACTCTTCAGAGGCATTCTTGTTGGCGCCGGACCGGTTCGCGCGACGTCCCTTCATGATCTCCCGGACGATGGGGATCACCGAAAGCAGGACGATCACTGCGATTCCGGGCAGGATGTAGGCCTCGATGTTCGGGATCTGCGAACCGAGGAAGTGACCGAGCAGGAACAGCCCGTCGGTCCACAGGATGCCGCCGATCACGTTCCACACGAAGAACCTGCGGGCGTCCATGCCCAGCATCCCGGCCAGCGGGTTGAGGAACGTCCGCACGATCGGGATGAACCGGGCCAGCACCACGGCCTTGGCCGGGCCGAACTTGAGGAAGTAGTGCTCGGCCTTGTCCACCCACTCCTGGCGGAAGATCTTGGAGTCCGGGCGCTCGAACAGCTTGCGCCCGTATCTGGCGCCGATCCAGTGGCCGAGCTGTGCGCCCACGATCGCGCAGACCGGGCCGCCGATCAGGAGCACCGTCAGCGACAGCGGACGGTCGAGCCCGATCTCCGAGGCGGCCGACCCCACGGTGAAGATGCCCGCCGCGAACAGCAGCGAGTCTCCCGGCAGGACACAGCCGAACAGCAGCCCCGTCTCCGCGAAGATGATGGCCAGAATGCCCACCACCCCGAACGTGACGATCAGGGATTCCGGGTTGAGGAAGTTCACCGCGAGTTCCACAGGGCGAGCTTATCCGTCCGACGCGGCCGTTTCCGCCCGAAGCGGTATACCCCCGTACCCCCGGTTCTCCCGTTCCCCCCGCTCACCTGGGGCTCCGGGAGCGGTCCAGCAGGCCCCGGGGTGGCCTCCGCGGTGCTCTCCGGGATACTGGGCGTAAGGCCGGCGGTGGCGTACCCCCGACGGGGCGGGTGCCGGTCACAGGGCCGGTCATGGCACCTCGCCGCGGACAACGGACATCCGTGAAGAAAGGACGTTCACAATGCCCATCGCGACCCCTGAGGTCTACGCGGAGATGCTCGACCGCGCCAAGCAGGACGGCTTCGCCTTCCCCGCCATCAACGTGACCTCGAGCCAGACCCTGAACGCCGCGCTGCGCGGCTTCGCCGAGGCGGAGAGCGACGGCATCATCCAGGTGTCCACCGGAGGGGCCGAGTACCTGTCCGGCTCCACCGTCAAGGACATGGTGGTCGGCTCCGTGGCCTTCGCCGAGTACGCGCGGGTCGTCGCCGCCGAATACCCGGTGAACATCGCGCTGCACACCGACCACTGCCCCAAGGACAAGCTCGACGGCTTCATGCGCCCGCTGGTGAAGATCTCCCAGGAGCGGGTGGCGCGGGGCGAGCAGCCGCTGTTCCAGTCGCACATGTGGGACGGCTCGGCCGTGCCGCTCGACGAGAACCTGCGGATCGCCGCCGAACTCCTGGAGCAGTGCGCGCAGGCGCGCGTGATCATGGAGATGGAGATCGGCGTCGTCGGCGGCGAGGAGGACGGCGTCGCCCACGAGATCAACGAGAAGCTCTACACCACCACCGGCGACGCGCTGGCCACCGCCGAGGCCGTCGGGGTGGGCGAGCGGGGCCGCTACATCCTGGCGGCCACGTTCGGGAACGTGCACGGCGTCTACAAGCCGGGCGCGGTCAAGCTCCGGCCGGAGGTCCTCAAGGAGATCCAGGACGCGGTCGGCTCCAAGTACGGCAAGGACAAGCCGTTCGACCTGGTCTTCCACGGCGGCTCGGGCTCGTCGCAGGCGGAGATCCGCGAGGCCATCTCCTACGGCGTCATCAAGATGAACATCGACACCGACACCCAGTACGCCTTCACCCGGCCGATCGCCGACCACATGCTGCGCCACTACGACGGCGTGCTGAAGATCGACGGCGAGGTCGGCAACAAGAAGCAGTACGACCCACGCTCGTACGGCAAGGCCGGCGAGACCGCCATGGCCGCGCGCATCGTCACCGCGTGCGAGGACCTGATGTCCGCGGGCAAGAAGCTCAAGTAGTCGGTCCGTCGTCGCGTCGGGCCCGCGGCCGCACCGCGGCGGGCCCGGCGTTTCTTCACGCAACGCGGGTAGCCTCGTAGTGTGTTGCCCCGCACGTACGACTCGCAGAACTGCTCGATCGCCCGCTCCCTGGAGATCGTCGGCGATCGCTGGACGCTCCTGGTGATCCGCACCGCCTTCGAGGGCGTCCGTCGCTTCGACGACTTCGCCGATCACCTGGGCATGGCCCGCAACGTGCTGGCCGACCGGCTCAACCGGCTGTGCGAGGAGGGCATCCTCCGCCGCCACCGCTACCAGGAACGGCCCGAGCGCTTCGAGTACCGGTTGACGCGCAAGGGCGTCGAGCTGTGGCCCACGATGATGAGCCTGCTCAAGTGGGGCGACCGCCACTACGCCGAGAACGGCCCTCCGGCGATCATCTCCCACCGGGGCTGCGGCGGATCCCTCACCGAGCAACTCACCTGTGACGCCTGTGGCGTCTCTCTGGGCCCCGGGGACGTCGAGCCCCTCCCCGGCCCGGGCGCGGTCCCCCTCGGCCGCTGACGGCCGCTCGGCGGGGTTTCTCGTCTCCGGTGGACAAAGGTCGCCGCGGATCCGTGCGGGCAGTGGGTTGCTTCATGAAACTTGATGCGCTCCAATGGATTTCATGACGCTACTCATCGAGGAGCCGGTGTCACCGGCCCTGGTGCGGGTCCGCCCGTACGGCATCACCGACGCCCCCCGGCTGCGCCGGATGTCCGACCTGATGTCGGCGCACAGCCTCTACAGCCGGTTCTTCACCGGCACCCCGCGCATCCCGGAGATGTACGTCCGACGGCTGGACGACTTCGACCACTGGGACCGGGAGGCCCTGGTGGCGCTGGCCGGCGACGCGATGGTCGGCGTCGCCGAGTACGTGCGCGACCCCGTCGACCCGGCCCGCGCCGATCTGGGCGTGATGGTCGCCGACCCCTGGCGTCGGCTCGGGATGGCCCGGATGCTGGTGACCTCGCTCGCCGACACCGCGTCCCGGCGCGGGATCGGCGCGTTCACCGCCGACGTCCTGCCGGACAACGCCCCGGCGATCTCGGCCCTCCGACAGGGCTGGCCCCTGGTGCGGCCCCGGCCCGCCGACGGCATGGTCGCCTTCACCCTGCCGCTCCCGCCTTCCCTCGCCTCCTGACCGGTGGGCCGGAAGATCTACCATGGCGACCATGACGAACCTGCTCGGCGGACCGCCGCCCACCGAACTGCCGGACAACACCGACGCCCGGGAGGCGCTGGAGAGCGGTGTCGACCCGGTGGAGGTCGCCGCCAAGCACCCGACGCACTCCGGCGCGTGGGCGGCCCTCGCCGACCGCGCGTTCGAGAACGGCAACGTGATCGAGTCGTACGCGTACGCCCGGACCGGCTACCACCGTGCCCTGGACCAGCTTCGCCGCTCCGGCTGGAAGGGGCATGGCCCGGTGCCCTGGGAGCACGAGCCCAACCGCGGCTTCCTGCGCGCCCTGAACGCCCTCGGCCGCGCCGCCGCCGCGATCGGCGAGGACGAGGAGGCCGAACGCTGCCGCGCCTTCCTGCGCGACAGCAGCCCCACGGCGGCCGACACCCTGTCGTAGGGGCCGCGGGCGCCGCCACGGCGACAGGGCGTCCACCGCGGCGGCGCCGTCGAACTACCGGTCGCCCTCCGGCACCGCCCCGTCGACCTCCCGGGGGGTGGGCCGTTTCCCGGACGAGCATCGGACCCGCCGACATCGCTCGTTCCGGACCGTGTTCGGGACGAGCGGTCCCGTCAGTCCGGCGAGGGCCAGCGTGCGCACGGCGACCGCGGACAGGCCGACGGCGGAGAGGGCGGGACGTGGTCCTGACATGGGGAGTTCCTTTCCTTGTCCTCGATCGGCCCGGCGACTACGGTGGGCAAAATTACCATCGCTATCAGTAACCACCACGACGCCTTACCGTTTCTTGACGAGCGCCTGGAAATCCCTCCCATGATCGGTCGCAGGCCCCCGTGGCATCCGAGGCGGAACAGGTCAGCGCCCTGATCACGACGGCATCGGCGGAGCGGCACGGTTTCCCGTCGGGCCGTCTCCGGGTACGATTTGCACGCAAGAGGCCCCTTCGCGCTTGCGATCAGGGGCCTTCGTCATGAGAGGGATGTGGCCGTCGCCGCGCCGCAGCGTCGCGCTGTGCCACGCGGGAAGGAATGCCTGATGCCTGCCATCGTGCTTGTCGGAGCTCACCGGGCGGACCCGTGGGGACGAGGGCGAGAGCACAGCGCCGCGCAGCCGCACCGCATCTCGGGGAGGGACGCCTGATGCCGGGCATCGTGCTCGTGGGCGCCCAGTGGGGCGACGAGGGTAAGGGCAAGGCCACCGACCTGCTCGGCGAGGACGTCGACTACGTCGTCCGCTATCAGGGCGGCAACAACGCCGGGCACACCGTGGTCATCGGCGACAAGAGCTACGCGCTGCACCTGCTGCCCTCGGGGGTGCTGTCCCCCGGTGTGGTGCCGGTGATCGGCAACGGCGTGGTCATCGACCCGGGCGTGCTGCTCGGCGAGATCGACGGCCTGGCCGAGCGCGGCATCTCCTGCGAGCGCCTGCTGATCTCGGCCAACGCGCACCTGATCATGCCCCACCACCGGGCCCTCGACAAGGTGACCGAGCGGTACCTCGGCAAGGCCCGGATCGGCACCACCGGCCGGGGCATCGGCCCCACCTACGCCGACAAGATCAACCGGATGGGTGTCCGGGTGCAGGACCTGTTCGACCCCAACATCCTCACCCAGAAGCTGGACCTGTCGCTCCGCGAGAAGAACCAGGTCCTCACCAAGGTCTACAACCGCCGACGGATCGAGACCGGCCCCATCGTCGAGGAGTACCTGACCTACGGCGAGCGGCTGCGGCCCTACGTCGCCGACACCACGCTGATCCTCAACCAGGCCCTGGAGGACGGCAAGGTCGTGCTGCTGGAGGGCGCCCAGGGCACCCTGCTGGACATCGACCACGGCACCTACCCGTTCGTGACCTCCTCCAGCCCCACCGCCGGCGGCGCCTGCGCGGGCTCCGGCGTCGGTCCCACCCGGATCACCCGGGTGATCGGCATCATCAAGGCGTACACGACACGCGTGGGCTCTGGACCGTTCCCCACCGAGCTGCTCGACGAGATGGGCGAGTACCTGCGCAAGACCGGCGGCGAGTACGGCGTCACCACCGGGCGCGACCGCCGTTGCGGCTGGTTCGACGCGGTGATCGCCCGGTACGCCACCCGGGTCAACGGCGTCACCGACTACTTCCTCACCAAGCTGGACGTGCTGTCCGGTCTGGAGCGGGTGCCGGTCTGCGTGGCGTACGAGATCGACGGCGTCCGGGTCGACGAGATGCCCGCCTCGCAGACCGAGTTCCACCACGCCAAGCCGATCCTGGAGTACTTCGACGGCTGGAAGGAGGACATCTCGGGCGCCAAGACGTTCGAGGACCTCCCCCCGAACGCGCAGGCGTACGTCCGCGCGGTCGAGAAGCTGTCCGGCGCGCAGATCTCCGCCATCGGCGTGGGCCCCGGCCGCGACCAGACGCTGTCCCTGCGCCCCCTCGTCTGACACCCGCCGAGCGAACGCCGTCGTGCCTCCACCCCGGCACGGCGGACCCGCTCCACGCCTCGTCCAGCGGCCGTTGACCGGGCCGTAACCGCCCGATCGGGGGACGTTCGGTCACGCCGCATAAAATCCCCCGGGTGACGTTCCTGAACGGACGCGTCGAGGTGCACGGGCATCGGGGTGCGCGGGGGCTGCGACCGGAGAACACGTTGCCGGGGTTCGCCCACGCGCTGGCCCTCGGCGTCGACGCCGTCGAGCTCGACGTCGGCCTCACCGCCGACGGGGTCGTCGTCGTCCATCACGACCAGGCGCTCTCCCCGGTGACCACCACCGACACGGTCCCGGTCACACCCGGCGACCCGCTGTTCCCCTACGTCGGCCGCGACCTGCGCGACCTCACGCTGGCGCAGGTCAGGACCGTGGACGCCGGGGTCCGTCGGCTTCGCCCCGGGCAGGACGACGACCCGTTCGTGCTCACCCAGCTCCCGCTGCCGGGCACCCGACCGCCGACCCTGGCCGAGGTCTGCGGCCTGCTCCGGGTCGCCGGCGACGTGCTGCCCGCCGTCGAGCTGAAGACCGACCCCGGCTGGCCCGACGACGAGATCACCCGCTTCGTCGCCGCCGTCGCCGAGGTCCTGGACACCCACGGCCTGACCGCGAGCGCCCGCCTGCTGGCCTTCGACTGGCGGGTGCTCACCGAGGCCCGCCGGCTGGTCCCCGAGGCCGCCCGCGTCGCCCTCGTCGAGCGCACGACCCTCGACCCCGCGTGGCTGGCCGGCCTGTCCCCGGACGACGTCACCGCCGCCGCCGTCGCCCTCGACGCCGGCGTCCTGTCACCCGAACGACACCTCGTCACCCCCGACCTCGTCCGCGACGCCCACGGCCTCGGCCTCCCGGTCACCGTCTGGACGGTGAACGTCGCCTCGGAGATGGCCCGCCTCATCGAGTACGGGGTCGACGCGATCGTCACCGACTACCCCGATCGCCTCCGCATCGTCCTGGCCTCCTACGGACTGCCCCTCCCCGAGCCCTGCACGACCGTTCCGTTGCACTGACATTACGGACGGTGTTGCGGCGTCGAGGTAAAAGCACCTCGCGCGGGTGAGGTTTGGTGTCACCATCGTGCCGCTGACCTGTTTCTTTACCTGGCGGATGCCCTCGGTTGGGGCGCTCGTCGCCGTCAACTGCCAGGTTCATCCCGTCATTCGGACGGAATGGGAGTCATCGATGAAGTCACGCGCTCGGCGGACGGGTCTGGCCGCCGCGGCCATCACGACCGGGTTGACCGGTCTCGTCGCCGTTCATCCGGCCTCGGCGGCGCCCGGGGGTCCCGGGGCCCACTTCGAGCGGGTGGCGACGTATCCGGTGTATCAGAACCGTCCGGTCGGGGCCCCGGCCGCGGAGTCGACGGTCGCCGAGATCAGCACGGTGAGCGCGGACGGCCGGACCCTGGTCTACACCGACGCCGTCGGCGGGCGGATCGGCTTCCTGGACATCTCGGACCCGGCGCGTCCGCAGGGCCGTGGAACGTTCTCACTCGGGGCCGACGAGGAGCCCACGTCGGTCACCGTCGTCGGGCCGTACGCGCTGGTCGTGGTGGACACCAGCAAGAGCTTCACCGCCCCGTCCGGGCGGCTCGACGTGCTGCGGGTCGCCGACCGCACCAAGGTGCGCAGCATCGACCTCGGCGGCCAGCCGGACGCGATCGCGCTGAGCGGGGACGGCCGGTACGGCGCGATCGTCATCGAGAACCAGCGGGACGAGGAGGCGGCCGGGGGCGCGCTGCCGCAGACACCCGGCGGGTTCCTCCAGATCCTCGACCTCGGCGGGAAGGCCCCGCAGGCGTGGGCGCTGCGCAAGGTCGCGTTCACCGGCCCCGCCGGCGCGGCGCTGCCGGAGTTCCTGAGCGCCGGCCTGGACACCCCGCAGGATCCCGAGCCCGAGTACGTCGCGGTCAACGACACGGGCAAGGCCGCGGTGACCCTCCAGGAGAACAACGGCGTCGCGATCGTCGACCTGGCCACCGGGAAGGTCGAGCGGGTCTTCTCCGCCGGCCGGGTGACCGTGACCGGCGTGGACACCCAGAAGGACGGGGCGATCGACCTCACCGGCACCGTCAAGGACGCGCCGCGCGAGCCCGACGCCATCGCCTGGATCGACGCGCACACCCTGGCCACCGCCAACGAGGGCGACTGGAAGGGCGGCTCCCGGGGCTGGACGGTCTTCAACGACACCGGCAAGGTGCTGTGGGACGCGGGCAACACGTTCGAGCACCTGGCCGTCCGGTACGGCCACCACAACGACGGCCGCGCGGGCAAGAAGGGCGCCGAGCCCGAGGGCCTGTCGGTGGCCACCTACCAGGGGCGGCGGTACGCGTTCGTCGGCTCGGAGCGCGCCAACTTCGTCGGCGTCTACGACGTGTCCCGTCCGACCGCGCCGAAGTTCGTCCAGTTCCTGCCGACCAACGCCGGGCCCGAGGGTCTGCTGCCGGTGCCGTCGCGGGGCCTGTTCGTCGTGTCCAGCGAGGAGGACAACGCCGGCGCGGGCCTGCGCGCGGGCGTCCAGATCTTCCGCTTGGGCAAGCCCACCGTGCCGGGCCTGGCGGCGTCCAAGCCGATGGGCTGGGGCGCGCTGTCGGGGCTCTCCCCCGTCCCCGGTGACCGGCACGGCCTCTACGCGGTGTCCGACAGCGTCTACAACCCGGCGCAGATCTACCGCATCGACACCCGCAGGACACCCGCCTCCATCACCGGGGCGATCACCGTCACCAAGGGCGGGGCCCCGGTCGCGTACGACGCCGAGGGCATCATCGCCCGGCCCAAGGGCGGCTTCTGGCTGGCCTCCGAGGGCGACCCCGCCGAGAAGCGCCAGAACCTGCTCGTCCGGCTCGACTCCAAGGGCGCGGTGAAGAAGGAGATCCCGCTTCCCGCCGACATCGCCGCCCGCGTGGGCAAGCAGGGCTTCGAGGGCGTCGCGGTGACCGGCGGCGGCTCCCGCGAGCAGGTGTGGGTGGCGTTCCAGCGCCCCCTGACCGGCGACCCGGAGAACGTCGTCCGCGTCGGCCGCCACAGCGTCGCCGACGGCACGTGGACCTGGTACGGGTACCCGCTGGAGCCCTCGGTCTCCGCCGACAACTGGAACGGGCTGTCGGAGCTGATCGTCGCCGGGGACGGCCTCGCGGTCGTCGAACGCGACAAGGCGAGCGGCCCCCTGGCGGCCCACAAGAAGATCTACTCCGTGGCCCTGCCCAAGGGCTCGCCCGCCCCCGGGACGCTGCCCGTTCTGCGCAAGAAGGTCGTCCGCGACCTGCTGCCCGACCTGCGCGGCCTCGGCGGCTGGGTGCAGGAGAAGGTCGAGGGTCTGGCGATCGCGGGCGACGGCCGGGTGTGGGTCGTCACCGACAACGACGGCGTCAAGGACGCGACCGGCGAGACCGTCTTCTTCTCGCCGGGCACCGCGGGACGATTGTTCGGGCGCCGCTGAGACGTGGGGTCGCCTCGGCGCCGTCGGAGGGCAACGCGGATCACCCTCCCCGGCACCGAGGCGGCCTTCGTTCAGGGCCTAGAGCCAGCCGTTGCGGCGGAAGCCGCGGTACAGGACCAGACACGCCATCGCCAGCACGCACAGCACCACCGGGTAGCCGTAGGTGGTGTTGAGCTCGGGCATGTGGTCGAAGTTCATGCCGTAGATGCCGGCGACCGCCGTGGGCAGCATCATGATCGCGCCCCAGGCGGAGATCTTGCGCATGTCCTTGTTGTCGGCCAGCGTCACCTGCGTCATGTGGGCCTGCAGGATCGGGTTGAGCAGCTCGTCGTACGACTCCACCTGGTCGCGCACCCGGGTCAGGTGGTCCTCGACGTCGCGCAGGTACTCCTTGATCTCGGCGGGCACGAACCGCCGCCCCGCCAGGCTGCGCAGCGGCCCCGCCAACGGCCCGACGGCCCGCTTGAGCTGGATGACCTCGCGCTTGAGCCGGTAGATCCGGCGGGACTCGTCGGTCCGGTCGGGGGAGAAGACCGCCTCCTCCACCTCGTCGATGTCCTCTTGGACGGCGTTGGCCACGCACAGGTAGCCGTCCACCACCCGGTCGGCGATGGCGTGCAGCACGGCCGTGGGGCCCAGCGCCAGCCGCTCGGGGTCGTTCTCCAGGCGCTCGCGGACCGCGCCCAGCTCGCCGTGCATGCCGTGCCGCACGGTGACCACGAAGTCGGACCCGCAGAAGATCATGATCTCGCCGGTCTCGACCACGTCGTTGCCGTCCGGCCCCTGCTCGACGTAGCCGACCGTCTTCATCACGAAGAACTGCAGGTCGTCGTACCGTTCCAGCTTGGGGCGCTGATGCGCGTTGACGGCGTCCTCGACCGCCAGCGGGTGGAGGCCGAACACCGGGGCGAGCCGCTCCAGCTCGGCGGCGTCCGGCTCGTGCAGGCCCACCCACACGAAGCCCAGCCCGTCGTTGTTGTCGTCGAGGCGTCCGTCGCGGATCAGCCGTACGGCGTCGGCCACGGTCTCGGTGTCGACGCGCTGTCCGTCGATGTACGCGGCCCAGTCGATCACCGCCGAGTCGCGCGGAACGGGTGTGGGCTCGGGGCGGTGCGGACGTGCCAGCGGCTTGAGCAGTGCCATCGTCGCCCTACGGGGGCGAACTCGGGTCATGGCCATGGGAGGGTCCTTCCCGCCCGGCCACGGTGACGCCGCCGCGCGCTCTCCCTGTCAGCGCGGGGAACGCACGGGTGCCGCGGCCGGACGCCGGCTAGAGGCGGACGGATGAACAGCCGAACCGGAATCACTCGGATCGCTCGGACTGTGAGGGGTCTCTGCCGTACTGCAAGGTTCACCAGGACTCATCCCGACCACCTCCCTTCACTCCTCGGCGCCAAGGCGCGGCGGACGGACCCAAGGATCCGCCAACCGATAGAAAAGACGCCCCAATGGTAGCCCCGGTTCACCGCCGCACGTGTGGCACTCGTCTCCTCCCGCGTTCGGCACCGCGCTAGTCCCTGTGTCAGGCGCCGCGCCAGTCCCCGCGCCAGTCCCCGCGTTAGTCCCTGTGTTGGGCACTGCGCTGGTCCCCACGTTCGGCACCGCGCCGGGGTGCCGGATAGGCTCAGCCGACGTGCGCATCCTCGTCCTCGGCTCGGGCGGCCGCGAGCACGCCATCGCCCGCGCCCTGCACCGCGACCCCACCGTCACCGCTCTCCACGTCGCGCCCGGCAACGCCGGCACGCAGGAGATCGCCGTCAACCACGTGCTGGACCCCGCCGACCCCGTGGCGGTGACCGAACTGGCCGCCCGGCTGCGCCCGGAGCTGGTGGTGGTCGGCCCCGAGGCCCCGCTGACCGCCGGCGTCGCCGACGCGCTCCGCCGCGCCGGGGTCCCCACCTTCGGCCCCGACAAGGCCGCCGCCCGCATCGAGGGCTCCAAGGCGTTCGCCAAGGAGATCATGGCCGCCGCCGGCGTCCCCACCGCCGAGGCCCGCGTCTGCGAGTCCCGCTCCGAGGCCGAGGCCGCCCTCGACTCCTTCGGCCCCCCCTACGTCGTCAAGGACGACGGGCTCGCCGCGGGCAAGGGCGTCGTGGTCACCTCCGACCGCGCCGAGGCCGTCCGACACGCCGAGTCCTGCGGCCGCGTCGTCATCGAGGCGTACCTGGACGGCCCCGAGGTGTCGCTGTTCGCGCTGAGCGACGGCGACACGGCCGTGCCGTTGCTGCCCGCCCAGGACTTCAAGCGCGCGTACGACGACGACGAGGGGCCCAACACGGGCGGCATGGGGGCCTACACGCCTTTGCCTTGGGCCCCCGCCGGTCTGGTGGACGAGGTCATGTCCACCGTCGTGAACCCCACCATCGAGGAGCTGCGCCGCCGCGAGACCCCGTACGTGGGCGTCCTGTACGCGGGCCTGGCCCTGACGTCCCAGGGCGTACGCGTCGTGGAGTTCAACGCCCGTTTCGGCGACCCGGAGACCCAGGTCGTCCTCGACCGCCTGGCCACCCCTCTGGCGTCGTTGCTGCAGTCGTGCGCCATCGGCGGCCTGGACCCGATGACCCGCCTGGAATGGCACCCGGGGGCCGCCGTCACCGTCGTGATCGCCGCCGAGGACTACCCCGCCTCTCCGGTGAAGGGCGACCTCATTTCGGGCCTGGCCGAAGCGTCCGCCGTGCCCGGGGCGTACGTGCTCCACGCGGGCACGACGGTGGACTTCGAGGGCCGCACCGTCTCGAACGGCGGCCGGGTCCTCAACGTCGTGGGCACGGGCCCCGACCTCGCCTCGGCTCGCGCCACCGCGTACGACGCCGCGTCCCGGATCCGTCTGCGGGGCTCTCATCACCGAACCGACATCGCCCTCAAGGCGACTCGGGGTCTGTGAGATCTCGGGGGCATCGCCGAATGCGGATGCCCCCGGCCGCAACCATCGGCGGGGTGCGTCGCCGGGCCCGCGCGTCCCGCCGTTCGGGGCCGAGGGAAGGCGGGAGGGGCCTGGAGCGCGTCGCAACCGCCGAAGGCCGGGGGCCTCAGGTGCCGATGGGCCAGCTCATGCGGATTTGGACGCCCTTGGGCGTCGTCGCTATCTCGACGTCGTCGGCGAGGCCCGCGATGACCGCGAGGCCCAGTTCCGCGACGTCCTCGGCCAGGCCCAGATCGGCGGCGCTCTCGGAGAAGTCGCGTTCGTCTCGTTCTGCGGGGGACGCGGTGGGCGCCGCGCCGAGGGTGGCCGTGCCCGCCGCGTCGTCCCCAGGCACCGAGTCGTCGACGACGACCTCGAAGCGGCGGCCGTTGCCGCTCAGCTCCAGCCGTACGGGTTCGTCCGGGCAGTGCCGTCGGTGGGCCTCGACCGCCCGTGAGCACGCCTCACCGACCGCCAGCCGCACCTCGTCCAGCAGCGTCTCCGCCACGCCGCTGCGCCGGGCCACTGCGGTGACGATCAGTCGCGCCGTCCGTACGTGTACGGGCAGCGCACTGAACGAGACCTCAACCGTCGCCATCTCGGGGGCCGTCTCGCGTGCAGCCGTTACTTCGCGCTCTTACGCTTCTCCTGGGCCTCTTCGATCGAGTCGTGGATGCCGAAGACCTTGGTCAGACCGGTGATCCGGAAGATCTTCAGGATGCGCTCCTGGGTGCACACCAACTCCAGCGACCCGTCGTGGGCCCGGACCCGCTTGAGACCGCCGACCAGCACGCCGAGACCGGTCGAGTCGAGGAACTCGACCTTCTCCATGTCCACGAGGAGGTGGAACTTGCCCTTGTTGACCAAGTCGATCAGCTTCTCGCGAAGCTTCGGCGCCGTGTAGACGTCGATCTCGCCCTCCACGTTGATGACGGTGAGGCCATCGTCGGTGGTGTAGTCGTTCACCTTCAGGTCCACAGATCCTCCAGCGCCGTGCCGCATTGGTCCGGGGCAACGGAACCCCGCCGTGATTCAACCACGACCCGACGTTACGCACGCGCGATTCCGTCAGGGTGGCGGCCTCTTCGGACCACCCCGCCACCGCCATCCGCACATCCGCTGACCTGCGCGAGTGACCGACCGGCCGGGGCGGGCCCGACAGGAGGGCAGGGGGTACCGACGTCGCCGCCAGGACGTATCTCCCCGTTGTGCCCAGGATGTCAGACTGGAAACCTGTGTCCTCACAAAGATCTCTCACCCCGGACCCCCGAGGCCGCGACGATCCCGCCCCGGGCGGCGGCCGTCTCCTCGCCCGGCTGCTCGCCGACCCGCGGCGCCGCGGCCGGATCACCCATGTCCAGCACGTTCCCGCACGTCGGGGACGTCGCGCCGAGTGGCCCGCCTGGGTCCCCCGACTGCTGATCGACCGGTTGGCCCTGGCCGGGATCGACGCCCCGTGGGAGCACCAGGTCACCGCCGCCGAGCACGCCCGCGCCGGCCGTTCAGTGATCATCGCCACAGGCACCGCCTCGGGCAAGTCGCTGGCCTACCTGATGCCCGCGCTGTCCGCCGTCCTCGGCGAGGAGCCGACCTCGGCGCAGGGGACGGTGCTGTACCTCTCCCCCACCAAGGCGCTCGCCGCCGATCAGCTCCGGTCGCTCCGGGGGCTGCGGCTGACCAGGCTGCGGGCGGCGACCTACGACGGCGACACACCCGCCGACGAGCGCGGGTGGGTCCGGCAGTACGCCGACTACGTGCTCACCAACCCCGACATGCTGCACCGTTCGATCCTTCCGGGGCATGCCCGCTGGTCGGCGTTCCTGCGCAGGCTGCGGTACGTGATCATCGACGAGGCGCACGGGTATCGGGGCGTCTTCGGGTCCCATGTGGCGCAGGTGCTGCGCAGGCTGCGGCGGATCTGCGCCCGGTACGGCGTGTCGCCCGTCTTCATCCTGGCGTCCGCCACCACGGCCGAGCCCGCCGAGACGGCACGACGGCTGACCGGGGTCCCGGTGGAGGCCGTCGCCGACGACGCCTCCCCCCGGGCCGCCGCCTCGTTCGCGCTGTGGGAGCCCCCGCTGACCGACCTGCGCGGCGAACGCGGCGCGCCCGTACGCCGCTCCGCGACCGCCGAGGCCGCCGACCTGCTCGCCGACCTGGTCGTGGAGGACGTGCAGACGCTGGCGTTCGTCCGTTCGCGGCGGGGGGCCGAGTCGGTCGCCCTCAGCGCGCGCCGGGCGCTGGACGAGGTCGCGCCGGAATTGTCCGGGCGTGTCGCGGCGTACCGGGCCGGCTACCTGCCCGAGGAACGGCGCGCCCTGGAGTCGGCCCTGCGCGCCCGCGAGATCGTCGGCCTGGCGTCCACCAACGCGCTGGAGCTGGGTGTGGACGTCTCCGGGCTGGACGCCGTCCTGGTGTGCGGCTGGCCCGGCACCCGCGCGTCCCTCTGGCAGCAGGCCGGACGGGCCGGACGCGCAGGTCAGGAGGCGTTGGCGGTGCTGGTGGCCCGGGACGATCCGCTGGACACGTTCCTCGTCCACCATCCCGAGGCGATCTTCGGCACGCCCGTCGAGGCCACCGTGCTCGACCCCGACAACCCGTACGTGCTGGAACCCCACCTCTGCGCCGCCGCCGCCGAATCACCGCTCACCGAGGCGGACATCGAGCTGTTCGGCCCTGTCACGGCTCATGTGCTTCCGGATCTGGTCCGCCGGGGCCTGCTACGCCATCGTGCGACGGGTTGGTACTGGACCCGCCGCGAACGGGCGACCGACCTCGCCGACATCCGGGGGGCGGGCGGCACTCCGATCCAGGTCGTGGAGGCGTCCACCGGTCGGCTGCTCGGCACGGTGGACGAGGCCTCGGCGCACACCACCGTTCACGAAGGCGCGGTCTATCTGCACCAGGGCGAGTCGTTCCTGGTGCAGACCCTCGACCTCGACGACTCGGTGGCGCTGGTCGACCCCGCCGAACCCGACTACACGACCACCGCGCGCGACGTCACGGACATCCGCATCATCGAGACGCTCCGCACCTCCTCCTGGGGCCGGGCCACCCTCTGCTTCGGCACCGTCGAGGTCACCCGGCAGGTCGTGGCCTACCAGATGCGGCGTCTGCAATCGGGCGAGATGCTGGGCGAGAAGCCCCTCGACCTGCCGCCCCGCACCCTCCGCACCAGAGCGGTGTGGTGGACGCTCGCCAACGAACAACTGAACGAACTGGGCACCCCAGGCGCCGGCCCCGGGCTCCCAGCGGGCGACGCCCGGGGGCCCCGTGTCTCTGCGCCGGGCCTCGCGCCGTCTTCTGAGCCTCCTTCCCGGGCCGGCCGTGGGGTTGGACCGGCTCCCGACCTGAGAGCAGCCTCCGACCCGACACCTGAGCCGGTCCCTGCACCCGACGCCGCACTGGAACCGGAGCCTGGCCTCATACCGACGCTTGATCCGGAGACGAGCCCCGGCCTCACGTCGACCTCGGCCTCCGACCTCCACTCCCAAACGGGCGAGGCAGTTCAGCCGGACACCGGCCTCGTGACAGGCTCCGGGCCGAGTCCAGAGCAGGAGTCGAGACCTGTGCTCGCGCCCGACTCCGCTTCCCCACCAGGGACTGGCCTCGCACCGACGCTGGAGCCGGAGACGAGTCCCACTTTTAGGCCGGACCGCGATTCGACACCGAGGCTCGGTTTCTCGTCGCGTGCCGCGTCGGACTCCGGACGGGAGCCGAGGGCCGGTTTCGTACCGACGCCGCGGACGGAGCCGGGTGTCGGGGCGGGTCTCGACCTGGACCTTCCTGGGGCCGCCCATGCCGCCGAGCATGCGTCGATCGGTCTGCTGCCGCTGTTCGCGACCTGCGATCGGTGGGACATCGGCGGCGTCTCGACGGCCTGCCATCCCGACACGGGGTTGCTCACCGTGTTCGTCTACGACGGGCACGAGGGTGGCGCGGGGTTCGCCGAACGGGGCTACTCCGATGCCGCCGCATGGCTGCACGCCACCCGCGACGCCATTCTCGCCTGTGAGTGCGAGGCCGGCTGCCCCTCGTGCATCCAGTCCCCCAAGTGCGGAAACGGCAATGATCCCCTCGACAAGGGCGGCGCCGTCGTCCTCCTCGACGCGCTGCTCCGGGACGTGCCAAAGGTCACGAAGACGTAGCGCCCGATTTGTGAAGGGTCTACCCTCCGTCGGGAACGAAGATCTTCCGGATCCCGCCCCGGAGGGGAGCCCCTCATTGTGATCTTCCTTGGTCTCATCATCACCGCCGTGGCCGTGACCTGCGGCGCCGTCGTCATCAGCGAGAACAACGACACGGCCCGACTCACCGCCTTCGGCGAGAACATCCCCGGCGTCACCGCCGAATGGCACGCCTTCCTCGCCGGATCCCTCGTGGCCACCGTCTTCATGGCCGGCCTCACCGTCCTCCTGCTGGGCGTCAGCCGTTCGGTACGCACCCGACGCGAGCTGCGCTACCTCCGCGAGGAACACGAGGAGTCGATCACCACCCTCGAGATGGAGAAGCGCCAACTCCAGCGCGAACTGGCCCGCATCCGCCGCGAAACCGGCCCTCAGCCGGCCATGACCGGCCCGACACCACCACACCAAACCGTCGCCCACTAGCCACACGAACACACCCGACCCAGGCGAAGCCCTCCTCGCGCGGCGCACACGTACCGGCGCCCACAGACCCGCCGACATCAACCCACCGAGCGTCCCGCCGACTCCGATTCCCTCGTCACCATCGGCCACCCCACGGCACCTGCCACCCTGTCGCCGTCGGCCGCCGTGCCGGCATCGGCCGCCGCAGCCATGCCGCTTTCTGCCGACGCGGCATTGGTGCCAGTCACCACGCGGGTGTGTCCGGTCGCGTCAACGTGTGCGTGTCGATGTGAGGGTCAGCCAGCGCGGCGCGACACGGCGTCGGTGTCAGTCACCACGCGGATGTCTGCCGTCGCGTCCCCGTGTGGGGTGTCGATGTGAGGCTCTGCCGTCGCGGCGGGGCGCGACGTCGGCGCCAGTCACCGCGTGGATGTCTGCGGTCGCGTCACCGTGCGGGTGTCGATGTGAGGGCTGCCAGCGCGGCGCGACGCGACGTCGGTGTCAGTCACCCCGTGGGGTATCTGCCATCGCCTCGGCGGCACCGGTCACCACGCGGGTGTCTGCGGTCACGTCAACGTGTGGCTGTCGATGTGAGGGCTGCCAGCGCGGCGCGACACGGCGTCGGTGTTAGTCACCCCGTGGGGTATCTGCCATCGCGGCGCCGTCTCGACGTGGGTCGCCGTCTCGATGTGGGTCGCCGTCTCGATGTGGGTCGCCGTGCCGGTGCCGGTGCCGGTTGCCGTGTCGTACCGGTCGCCGCGTCGGTGCCGGTCGCCGTACCGTCGCGTCGCCGTGTCGGTGACCGCCAGCGTGTGCTTTCCTCCGGTCAGCTCTTCCCCTTGGTGGCGTGGTTCGCACGGTGCCTGCCACGCTGTCGCCGCCCGCCGTAACGACATGGGTCGCCGCAGCCATGCCCTTTGTCTGCCGTCGCGGCGTCGGTACCAGTCGCAGCGCGGATGTCCGCCGTCGCGTCAACGTGTGGGTGTCCGCGGTCGCTTCGCCGTGTGGGTGTCGGACGCCGTGTGGGTGTCGCGCCATGCCGTCGCGTCGCCGTGTCGTGTCGGTGTCACGCCGTGTCGGTACCGGCCGCCGTGCCGGGTCGCCGCAGCCAAGCCGTTGTCTGCCGACGCGTCGCGGTGTCGGTGTCGGTCGCAGCGCGGATGTCTACCGTCGCGTCGCGTCAACGTGTGGCTGCCTGCGGTCGCTTCGCCGTGTCGGTGTCGGTCGCCGTGCCGGGTCGCCGCAGTCATGCCGTTGTCTGCCGACGCGTCACGGTGTCGGTGTCGGTCACCGTGCCGGTGTCTACCGTTGCGTCAACGTGTGGGTGTCTGCGGTCGCTTCGCCAGGTGGGTGTCGATGTCAGTGGCTGCGTCGCGTCGCCGTGCCGATGTCGGCCGTCGTGCCGGCGCCGGTCACCGTGCCGATGTCGGCCACCGTGTCGTACCGGTTGCCGTGTCGGTGCCGGCCACCGTGTCGTGCCGGTTGCCGTGTCGGTGCCGGGCGCCGTGCCGTCGCGTCGCCGTGTCGGTACCGCCGGCGTGTGCTTTCCTCCGGTCGGCTCTTCCCCTTGGTGGCGTGGTTCGAGCCGCACGGTGCCTGCACCCTGTCGCCGCCAACCGCCGTGACAGCATCGGTCGCCGCTGCCATGCCCTTGTCCGCCGTCGTGTCGCCGTGTCGGTGCCGGTCGTCGCGGGCTTTCCCGGTCGGCTCTTCGGTCTGGTGGCGTGGTTTGAGGTGGTCGTATCCGCTGCCCGCTTGCTCCCATGTAGGTGCCTCACGGGTGTCGTGGGCGTCCGTGGAACTGCGGTAGGGGCAGGTCCGCTGCGGAGGAGCGTGAGCCGCTAGTCGGCGCGAGGCTGGGGGCGGGCCGGGGTGTGGCGGTCCTTGGGGTGCGGGCGTTGGGAGCCCTCGGTTCCGTTCGATCGGCGTTGGGCGGGGCCGGGGAACGAGGGCTTGGCGGAAGAGCGCGGTGAGGTCGAGCTCCGTGATTGGGGGCCTGGTGCGGCGGCGGACGAGGTGCCGGGGCCGCTGGGCCTGGTGGCCGTTCCAGCTTGGGGTGTGGTGGCTGGGGACTTGAGTTGTGCGAAGGATTGAGCGCGGGCGATGCGTTCCCGCGTCCTCGTGACACGGGTCCGCCCCGTGCCGCTCATGGCGATCCTGGCCGCCATCCCTCGGCTGTTGACCGCCGTCTGGGCGACGCGCATACGGCGAGTCCAAGTGCCCAAGTGGGCCGCGACGATCAGCAAGACCAGGGCCAAGGCCACGCTCTTGCCCCACTGGAGGTCCGCCAGCGCGGGGCCCGCGCCGCCAAGGTCCTCCTCCGCCACGACGGGTGCCGGGTAGGCGAATCCGGGAGTCGCACCGTCGGGCTGGACGCTGGGCAACGTGATCGGCGAATCATGGTTGAACGGCGTCAGCGGCGTACCGCCACCCTGGCCGTCGCGGTCGCGCGGGGTCAGTGCGCCGTTGTCGCCGTCGTTTCCACCGCCTCCGCTGCCGCCGTTATCGCCGCCGCCATCGCCGCCGCCGCTGGGGGCGTCGGGGAGATTCACGGAGTCCGACGCGGCACCGGACGACACGGAGCCTCCGGTCCCATCGGGCCGAAGAGAACGGATGCTGACGGTCGACGATCCGGTGTCGTCCTTGCCGAGGGTGAACTTGGACGAGCAGGTCGACCCCGAACAGAGGCTCCCCGGAGACCCGGACTTCGAGCCCAACCCGCTCGCGCTCACCGAATAGCCGGAGAGGTCGGCCTCTGGTCCGAGGTTCCATGTGACGGAGAGGGTGCGTCCCGACACCTTCGCCGATACGCCGGATGGACGTGCCGGTGGGATGCGCACGGTGACCGTGTTCGTGTCGTACGTCTGGGAACGGCGCACCAGGCGGACCGTGTACCGGCCGTTCTTGCGGATGCCGAAGGAGCCGGACACGGTGCCCCGGAGGAGACCACCGCTCGCCAGCAACTGGTCGCCGCCGCCGGGAGTGGAGACCCGTAGCTGGACGCCGCCGAGGAGCACCTGCTTGTAGGTGGCGTTCGCGGTGAGCTGGGACCCGCTGGTGATCACGGCGCCGTTGGCCGGAGAGGTGATCTCGCCGCTGGCCGCATGCGCGGTCGTCGGTGTCGCAACGAGCGTGATGCCGGTCGCAAGAGGGGTCGCGATGAGCAACGCACCAAGCCTGCGCATCCTCGCCACGGTGGCTATCCCTTCAACGTACGGTCTTGCGGCGCCCCTCCGCCGGTGGATCACAGAGTCGCTGCCATCCCCGGGTACCGGCGCGCTTACTGCAGCGTAACGTACCGGCAGGTAAGGGAAATCACAGGAGCATGACGAACGAACGGCTGGTCAGACGCCGTCCTGGTCGACATCATGCTCCGCACATCCGGACACCAAGCTATTGACACTTCGTACAACGAATGTCCTGATGGTCTAACTTACGCAATGCCTGGGTTTGAGGACCAGCCCTGGCACGGGAAACGAGCCGTACCCTCCCCAGCGGTGCCGGCAATCGAACGGTCATCGCCACCCGGACATCGGCCAGCGCCCCTTGCACCACGCACGAGGCCAACCGCCCGCCGGCCCCTTCGGCGATTTGGGCGGCCTGACGGCACGCGCCCTGCTGTCCCTCACCCGCCGTCGCGGCGGCGGCCAGCGCAGCGAGATCCGCCGCCGCATGGGCCCGATGCCGCGCCACCCGAACGCCTCCGGCGGTGAGCACGGCCACGCCGAACACCCAGATCAGTGCCATGAAAGCCAAGACCCAGATCGTCCCCGCCCCCCTGTCACCTCGTCCTCGACCCCGTCCATGCCCACGCTCACGTCCCATGAACACGCCTCCGTTTACGGCCATGCTGTTAACCACGGCCTCCACTGACCACATCTCAGCTCTCCTTGGAAGAAGCGTCGTTCAGTTGCGGAGCCCCCTCCATCCCGCTGCGGCTTGCATCGACCTGGGACACACCACCCCTCGCCACACCACCCCTTGGAGCAACTCGGACACTCCTCGGCCCACCCCGTCGGCAAAATCGGCTCCGCCGTGCCACTTCACCGACCTCGGCTACTTCCAGGCCACCGTGCGCGGCCGGCCAGACCCCGCACCGTGCCACCTCACGTACGTGGACTACTTGCAGGCCACCGCGCAGGCCCGGCCATGCCCCCGCCGCGCCACCTCTCGGAGCTAGGGCTACTAACAGGTCGCTGTGCAGGGCTTAGCCAGGCCCGCCGTGCCACCCCTCAGCCGCGCCAACTCCAAAATCGCGGTGCGCACCCTGGCCTGGCATCCGTGCCGCCCCGCCCGTCGCGCCAACTTGCAGATCGCCATACGCAGCCTGGCCAAGCACCGCCGTGCCATCTCTCCTGCCGTGCCCCCCTCCTGCCGCGCCACCTCTCCTGCCGTGCGACCTCTCCTGCCGCGCCCCCCTCCTGCAGTGCGGCCTCTCCTGCCGCGCCATCTCTCCTGTCGCGCCAGCTTCCAGGTCACCGCGCTCGGCCCGGCCCCACGGCCGCGTCAACTAGAGAGTCGCCGCAGGCAGCCTGGCCAGGCCCAGCCGCGCACCTCGCCCACCGCGCCAGTTTCCAGGTCGCCGTACGCGGCCTGGCCAGGCGCCGCCGTACCGACCCACCCGCCGCGCCAAATTGAAAGTCGCTGTGCTCGCCCGAGCCCAGCGCCTCGTGCCACCTCGCCCGTCGCGCCAACTTGCAGGTCGCCGTACGCGGCTTGGTTAGGCCCCGCCGTGCCACTCTGGTCCGCTGGCGCCACCTTTGAGGTCACCGTGCGCGGCCCGCCACCTTGCCCGCTCCCCGATCAACTGTGCAGGGGCCTTGCCAGTCCCCTGCTGTGCCACCTCATCGGTCTAGGCAACACCGAGCCCTGCACCACCGAGGCGACGACCGGAGCTTCCCTCGCCGCACGCACCACCAGCGACGGCACTGGCCGCCGCGACACCACGCCCGGGCACCACGATTCGAAAAGACGGTCCTCATCGTGCGGCCGGTTGCGGGCACGCTGCCCGAGCGTGGTGTGTCGCCGATCCGGTGAGAACGGGAAGCTTAAGCAAGGCCGCCCTTCGGTTTCAGGGGAAGCGGCATGACGCTGGAGGCTCCGCGAAGCCGTCGCCAGGGTTTGTGGTACGGCCCTGTCATGGCTTGGGGCTCCGTGACGACACCGGGCTCGGTGGTGGCAGTGGCTTTGGCTCGAAGGACCACCGGGGGTAGACCCGTGGAGACGGGTGCGCGTACTCGTACTGTGACTGCGACCTCCGTGATTTCCTTGGTGCGGCGAACCTCGACCGTGGAGCCGTCGGGTGAGGCTCTCGCGACAACGGTTCGGACGGCTGACAGGGGCTCGCCTCTGGCGGCGGCGCGGGCACCGGTGCGTGCCGCGTCGACGATGGACATTTGGGCATCCCCGAGGGCCACACCCCATAGCGCCGCGACCGTCACCAGCAGCAGCGCAGGAAGTGCGACCGCGATCTCCACAGTTGCGAAGCCCGCGTCGTGCGACTGCATGGAGGGCTGCGCTTGGGTCGTACGGAACCAAGGTGGGGGGCGGAGACGACACGGGCGGGTGGGTGAGTGCGCCCTCCTGCGGCTTCGGGGGCGTCGGGGCGCGGGCGGTCGGCCAGGTCGGTGGGACATGCGGTCACCCGGCCAACTGGAGGGCGTCCCGGATGATGCCTAAGAGCAGATCCTTCACCTCCGAGCTGGTGACGATCTTGAAGAGAATGCCTGCGAACGCCGCTGCGGCGACGGTCCCCACGGCGTACTCGGCTGTGGACATGCCGGCGTCGCCGGTGGATCGGGATCGACGGCGTAGCACTTCGCTCGTCCTCTGCATCTGCGGTCTCCCTCCGGATTCGGGGGTCGTTCGTTCTTCTGGACCAACTTTGGAACGTGAGGAGAGACAAGAAAAGCCGAACGGCGTTCTGGGGAAAACCAGCCGAAGCACCTCGCGTGGAAGCCTCCGGTGGATCACAGGGCCACCATGGCCATCCCGTGGGAGCGGCCTCGCTGGGGGGCGTGACTGCGTGCGTCGATGCAAAGAGAGTCGACCTTGTTCAGCCAAGCCGTCTCGAAGGTGTCCTCGGCGGCAGGCGGCCCGCCTGGTCGTCCACTTGCCGAGCTGCGGCTGCACCATCGCGATGATCGCCGAGCTGACCTCGGCCGGGGAGCACGGTCACCGCCAAGAGGGACGGTTGGTTGCCGCTTGCAAATACGTAAGGTCGTGGAGGGCGATTTTCGCGCCGGCGGCGCTCGGGCCTACCGGGGATTCCCTCCGGCGGCCAAGTGGCATCGCCTACGTCACCATCTCGCCGAGACGTCTCGGTCTCGACGGCTCATATGGTGACCTGCCGGCCAGCTCCTGGCGGGCATCTCTTCACTTCTGTGCACGACGGCGGGCGGAAGAGGCATCGAACCGTTCGTGGACTACGGAGCCGTTCGTGGGCTACGGGGCCGAACGTCGGCCGCGCGAGCCAGCGCCCCACGATCCCGAAGCACCTGGTGCACCGTTGACGAACCATCAAGCTGTCATGCCTCGGGCCTACCGACATGTTCGGTCCGTTCGAGCAGCCCGTGGTGTCGTTGTGGGATATCGGCCCCACGAGCAAGCGGGACTTCGCGTGCACCTTTCACGACATGTCGGGGCAGTCTGAGGACGCTGGTCACCGCACAGGTCTACGGCGGCGGTCGTCATTCCTGGCCCTAGTTGTTCCGCGAAAGCGAGGCCGTATGGCCAAGCCTGATGCGATCGCTTGACGGTTGCCGGTTCTAGGGGCGTCGCCAGGGCCTCCGCCTGTCGCCGCTTCTAGGCGAGCGGCGACAGGCATCCTTCTGAGCGGCAGCTCGTCGTTCCGTCGAACGGGAGCACCGTTACCCGGTGGTCGGGTGCGCTGCCGAATGTGGGGACGTTCAGAGAGGCGGGAGCAGGTCACGGGCGATGCCGGCGATGACAGGGACCAATCCCAGCAGAACGAACGCCGGTAAGAAGCAGAGTCCCAAAGGGGCCACGCCACGGATGCCGACCGCCCGGGCCCGTGCCGTCGCCTCGGCGTTCGCGGATCGCCGTCGATCCTCCGCGAGGCGGGTCAGCGCCGGGGCCAGGGCCGCGCCGCTGTCCACCGCGCGCGCCACCGTGCGTCCGAGCGCGGCGAGTTCCGGTCTTTCGGTGAGCGCCCACCATGCACTTGCCGGGTCGGCGCCCAGTTTGACCTTGGCCGCGACTCCTCGCAGCTCGTCGGCGACCGGGCCCCCGAGGGCATCGGCGACGGCCTCGACTGCGGCGGCCCATGAGGCGCCTCCACGGAGGCACGCGGCCAGCAGGTCGACCGCGACGGGAAGGTCGGCGGACAACCTCAGCCTGCGTTGCCGCTCTTCGCGGGGCTCCATACGCCTCAGGGCGATCGCCGTGCCGAGTGCGGCCGCCGCACCGAGGACGAGCCCGAGCACACCGCCCATGAGCATCGTGATGGAGAGTCCGGCCAGTGCCGCCACCGCTCGTTGCTTCGTGTCCCTGGTCCGAACGAAATGTGCGCTCGGCCGCCCGGCGGCCCGACCGTCACCGCGGGAGTTGCGGCTTTCGGTGTTTCCGGTGGCTCGTCGATGGTGAACGGCGGCGCGGCGAGCAGGTGCCCGATCTCGCACCGAATTTGGAGAGGCCCGTTCTGGGTGGTACGGCACGACGTTCGCCGGTACGCCGCGTAAACCGTACCCATTCGACTGCTTGCTGTGGCTGTTCGGAGGGGAGCGGCGAAGGCGGTGGCCCTCATTGCGTGCAAAAGGAAGTTCGCTCAGCCTTTGGACGGCAGCAGACATTCTAGGCGGCCACGAGAACCCTGCCGCCATCGCACAACCGACGGCCAAGAGTAGCCAACCATGCATTTTACCCTCCCTGTAAATTGTCTTGCATTTTATGGAGTCTGGGGGCGCCATTTTCTTTGATCGAACGTGACTCCATCCAGGGAGTCGTGTGCGATCTGAGACGTGGAAGCCTTCGCAATCAGCTCATCTGTACCTTCTAACGCGGGATCTCCGCCGATCGTGCGAGGCGGTGCGTCCACCAGAGCCCGACCACGTCCAAGCCGATTCCCGAAAGCAGACAGAGCATGCCGGGAATCGTTCCCAGCAGAAACGCCAGAGGATCGGCCCCCAAGGCGACGCCGAGCGCGAGACCCAGCAGCGGCAAGCCCGCCAACAGTCTGGCCGTGGCGCGTGGGCCGGCAAGTTGCGCTGCTATCTCCAGGCGTTGAGCCTCATCGTCTCTCAGGGCGGTGGCCACGCCGCCCACGACGGCGGCGAACGCGCCGCCCTTGTCGACACCGATCCGCCAGCACGCCGCGAGCATTCGCAGTCCCTCGGCCCCCGGCTTCACGGACAATTCGTCTAGTACTTGATCGATGCTCGGGACATCTGGCATATCCTCGTAGGCCGGATTCCCGTGACCGTTCCGCCACTTTGCCAAGACCGGCCCCGCAACACGCGAGTCGAGCACTGTCACCGCGTTCGTGAACGCAACCTCCGGCGGTCGGCCGGCGCTCAGTTCAGCGCTCAGGCCATCACATAGTTCGATCACTGCGGTACGCCATGCCACTATGTCTCGACGCCTGTCACGCGCGGCATTCATTCGTGCCCGCATACTTCCCAGAAGCGCGAGCATGGGCGACCGGTGCGGCCTGTGCATAACCGCCGTCATCCGTCGAACGGTCACTGATGGCCCCAAGAGCACCCATAGTGCGCCCGCCGAACAGAGCATCGCCACGATCACCTCGTTCATCACTCACTTTCCGTCCTACTTGTTCGATGTCAGCGTCTCAGACACATGTTTGGTGAATGGGAATGACCTTCATCCACCGACCGATCTCGCCGGGCATGCGCGGCGGCGGGCCGCCGAATTCGATTCATTGAATCGGCTGAGCGGGAGGGCGCCGGTTTCATTCTGAGGGCCCTCAGCGATATCACGGCAATCCCGACCGAACGCGGGCCCGTGCCCCGATGTGCCCGTGGACCGGGCCGGGAGAGCGGCGAACCGGACTTCCTGACCAGGGGCGTCGACGGGCGTTCATACGGAGGTCCATCTGTGGTCGAGGCGGTCGGCCAGGACCGTCGCACCGGCTCCCGCGGTCAGTCGCCCGTCACCGGCGAACGTGATCGCGGGAATCGCCTCGACCAGGCCGTTCGGGGCGCGTTCGAGAAGACAGATGTCCGCCACCCTGCGGCGACCGTCGACGGGGTCCCGGATCAGGTGCACGACGATGTCCAGTGCGGCGGCCAGTTGGCTGTGGACGGCCTCCCGGCTGAGACCCGCGGCACAGCCCAAGGCTTCGAGGCGTGCGGGGACATCGGCCGCCGTATTGGCGTGCAGAGTTCCGCATCCTCCTTCATGGCCGGTGTTGAGCGCCATGAGGAGATCTGCGACCTCGCGGCCTCGTACCTCGCCAACGACCAACCGGTCAGGCCGCATGCGCAGGGCCTGGCGTACCAGATCGTGCAACGTGACCCCGCCCGCGCCCTCGATGTTCGGCGGCCGTGCCTCGAGGCGGACGACATGCGGGTGGTCAGGCCGGAGCTCCGCCGAGTCCTCGACGAGGACGAGGCGTTCACGAGGGTCGGCCAGCGACAGCAGGCTGCTCAGCAAGGTCGTCTTGCCCGTTCCGGTGCCGCCGGTGATCAGGAAGGCGGGGCGTGCGGCGACGAGGGCCGCCATCAGAGGGGCACCCTCGTGGGGAATCGCTCCGGCCGCGACGAGCTCGTTCAAGGTGAAGCCCTGACGGCGCGGCAGCCTCAGGGACAGTGAGGTGCCGCCTGGGGAGACCGGTGGGAGCACGGCGTGCAGGCGGACGCCACCCGGAAGCCGGGCGTCGACGTAGGGAGCCGCATCGTCAAGGCGACGGCCGGCCATGGCGGCCAGACGTTGAGCCAGCCTGCGCAGAGCGTTCTCGTCCGGGAAGCGAACCGAGGTTCGCACCAGACCGGCACCCGCGTCCATCCAGACCTCGTAGGGGCCGTTGACCAGGACGTCGGTGACGTCCGGAGCTCGCAGGAGCGGCTCGAGCGGTCCGGCGCCCACGAAGTCCGCTTGGAGTTCGTTCACCAGGGTGAGCACCTCTTGGTCCCCCAGCAATCCCCTTTCGGCTCGCAGGGCGGCCGCCACCTGCCCGCCCGTGGGCTCACCACCGTTGCCCGCGAGTCGGTCGCGGACGGCGTCGACGAATCTGGGGTCGTTCATTTGCAACACCTGCCTGTCCGAGAGTCGAACGGCTTGACCGCGAGGGCCGAAGCGGACGACTCATGGGGTCGATGGGAACGAGCGTTGGCCCAGGGAAACCGGCCTGGATGCCGCCTCTGTAAGGGCCATGCGTTGCTGTGCGGTCGTGGACTCACTGCGATGGCTCCGTTGCCGCAGGGTCTTGATCAGCGGTTCCTTGGGCGTGGACTCCTGACGATGGCTTCGCACAGCGAGAGGACTTCCGGGCCCAGGCCTATGCGAACGTGGACGGCCGACTGAGGGGTGGGGGCCCGCTGGTTCGGGTTTGTCTTGGCTCGGCCATGTCATCGGTTCATGGGTCCGTGCAGTCAGAAGGGCTGGCCATATTGGGTCCTTATGAGCTGGAGATGAGCGGTCAGGCGAGACGGGGGGCTCGCGGGACACGGGTGGAAGGGCTCAAGGCGGGTGTAACCGGGCATCGTGGTGTGGGGCCTCCTTACTCGCGCACCGACGAAGTCTGGGAGGTCGGCTGCGCTGCCCGGCTGCTGAGGTCCACGCATGTCTGGAATCGCGGTCGCCTTTGGCGACCACCGCCACTGCCATGACGCCGCCGTGCGGGTCAACCGGGGCCGAAGATTGGAACACTCACGGCACCAGGCGTTGACGCGTCAACGGCTCCGTACTTCGAAGCGGTGACTGGTGCCGGGCGTCGACGGCACCGGTCGTCGGACGGGTGACGGTGCCGTTGCCAGCGTTGACGGTGCCGGGAGATGGGAATCTCCACGCCCCAGTCGTCGAAGCGTTGACGGTACCGACGATGGCGGTGCCGAGACGTCGGCCTTTGGGCACACGGCCTTTGGACACCGACGGTCTTGGGGCCGACGGTCTGGGGCCGACGGTCTGGGGCCGACGGTCTGGGGCCGACGGTCTTGGGCCGACGGTCTTGGGAGCAACGGTCTTGGGAGCGACGGTCTT
The DNA here is from genome assembly GCF_003386555.1 of Thermomonospora umbrina. Taxonomy (GTDB): domain Bacteria; phylum Actinomycetota; class Actinomycetes; order Streptosporangiales; family Streptosporangiaceae; genus Thermomonospora; species Thermomonospora umbrina. The sequence goes on from NZ_QTTT01000001.1 coordinate 2,816,720, forward strand.
GGGGCCGACGGCGGATTGCGGTTGCGACGTTGGAAGCACTTAGGGGTCGGAGTCGACGGCCACTGGCGCCCGCGACGTTCGATGCGCTGAGGGGTCGGGTCCCACGACGTCCGGCTCGCCCCACATTCGATGCCTCGGGACTGTCCCAGGCGGCACCGCCAGGACCGTGGCACACGTTGACGCCCTGAAGGACGCGGAGTTGGCCACCGCCGGCGCCTGCGGCGTGCGATGCGCTGAGGGCTCGGACTTCGCGATGTCCACCCGGCACCACGTTCGATGCCCGTCGGCGTCGCGGGCGGCACCGTCGCACACGTGGTGCATTGAGGGACCGCGAGTCGACGACGGTCGGCAGCCTTGACGTGCGCTGTGCTCCGGCGGGGAGTCGACGTCCAACGACGGCCTTGTGCCAGTGACGTACCGGTGCCGGAAGGGCGGCGAGCGGGCGGGTTCCTGGCGTGAGGGCTGGTTGGGAGGCCTTTCGGGCCGGGAGCGCGACAGGGCCAGACGGGGCCTAGTCGGGGGGCGGCTCCTCTTGGGATTGGGCGTCGGGTGGGTTTGAGGGGTCGGGTGGGCTTTTGCGGACGAAGAGAGCGCGGAAGCGCTGGAGGGAGGCCTGGTTCGTAGAGCGTGGGGGGCATGGGTGGTCGGGGATCAGCCGGAGCGGAGCCCTGGGGCCGCCCGGCGGTCTGCGGCCGTGCTGACGGGAGTGCATTCGGGGGTGCCGTGGTGTGGGGCTCATGCCGCCTCGGTCTCGTGGGTCAGTGAACGTGGCTTCAGGTCGTTGATGAGGGCGTCGCACAGGTCGGGGAGCGAACCGCGTCGGCTGAGGCGGACCAGGTCGCCGCGTTCGACGGCAGCGGGGAGATGACGGTCTTCCTGGAACACGCCGGCGAGAGGAAGCTCCAGCGCCTCGGCGATCACGTCGCCGGACAGGCCGCCGGGTGACGGGCCGCGGATGATGAGGCGGACGTCGTCGGTGTCGCGGCGGAGTCGGGCGGCGACCCGGTCGGCCGCCGCCGTCGCGCGGAGCTCGGCCGGGACGACCAGCACCGTGTGGTCGGCGGCGCGGAGGGCGATGCGTTCGGTCTCTCCGGGGTCTCGGGCGAGGTCGATGACGACGAGATCGAAGCCGCGTCGGGCGGCGTCGAGGACGGTGTTCATCGCATCCGCCGTGAGCGGCTCGGCATCGCCGCGCGGCCAGGAGAGCACGGATAGCTCGTCCACGGCGGGCAGGGATCGACGGAGGGTGTCGGCGCTGAGACGCCCCCGCCGGTCGGCGAGGTCGGGCCAGCGGGAACCAGGTGTGGCCTCCTGACCGAGGACCAGGTCGATGCCGCCGCCCAACGGATCACCGTCCATGAGCAGTGTGCGCAACCCGTTCCGGGCCCCGGCCAGGCTCAGCATGGCCGACAGAACGCTGGCGCCCGCGCCGCCTCGTCCGCCGACGACGCAGACGGTGGTCGCCTGCGCGTCGTACGGCTCGGCCGCTGCGGCCAGCGCATCCACCAGCCACGGCTCGTCGGAAGGGAGGGCCGCCAGGTCTTGAGCGCCCACCTTGACGGCGGCGCGGAACGCGTCCGGGGCGTCCACCTGTGTCGTCACCAGGACGACTCCGGCACGACGGGCGATGCCATCGGCCGCCAGGCCTTCCGCGAGATCGTCCCCGACGAGGACGAGCGGCGGCTGGTGCCAGTGGGACTTGGCCTGGTCGGTGGTGGACACCACGACGGCTTGAGCGTTCGCTGCGACGGCGAGCCGCATGAGGTCGTCGGCGATGCGGGGATCGCGGGTCGCGATCAGTGCGGTGATGGCCATGGGAGCCTCCGTGTTGTCGGTTGACTCCACGATGGGGGCGGGACGACCTGGGGGTGAAGGTCTAGCCGCTTCTGTGGATAACCGTTACCGGGCCCGACTCGGTCGCCCTCCGAAGCTGGAGGCGAGTCCAAGGCCAGAAGCGAAACCCGGGGCCGGACACGAGCCCAAGGCCGGACACAAGTCCAGAGTTCGAGACGAACCCGAGGGCCAAGACGAACCCGAGATCCGATGCGAACCCGAAGCCAGAGGCGAACCCAGACCCGAAGAGGTCCTGAGGCCCCAAGGTGAACCCGAGGCCTGAGACGAACCCGAGACCCGAGGCGAATCCTGGCCTGGCGCCAGCCCAAGGCCTGAGACGAACCCAAGGTCCGACGTGGGCTCAAGGTCTGAGCGGGCTCAAGGTCGGAGGGCGACCCGAGGCCGGGACGCGAACCCGAGGCCCGAGGCGATGCCGGGGTCCGAGACGAGCTCAGGGTCCGAGATGAGCTCAGGGTCCGAGATGAGCTCAGGGGCCCGACGCGGGCCCGAGTGCCCGACGCAGGCCGAGGCCGGAGGCAGGCCCGAGGCCCGACGCGGGCCCGAGGCCGGAGGCAGACCCGAGGCCGGAGGCAGACCTGAAAGCGAGGCGATGCCGGGGTCCGAGGCCCGAGGCGATGCAGGGGTCCGAGACGAGCCCGGGGTCCGAGATGAGCTCAGGGGGGCCGACGCGGGCCCGAGTGCCCGGCGCAGGCCCGAGGCCCGACGCAGGCCCGACGCGGGCCCAAGGTCGGAGGCAGGCCCAGGGTCGCAGGCGGACCCGAGGCCGGAGGCAGGCCCGAGGCCGGAGTTGGGCCCGAGGTCGGAGGCAGGCCCGAAAGCGAGGCGAGCTTGCCCTGAGATCGGAAGCGAGGTGGAGGGTCGCCGCGGGGCAGGTCCCTCTTGGGAGGTACGGGTCGCATGGTCGGCGCCCTTCCTGCCGAAGGACGCTGCCTCCCCGATGGCGTTCGTGGCGTTGCCAGGCACCGGCGGGCCAAGGGGGATGTCGGGGTGGCTGGTGTGGAGGGCCGCGTTCGGTGGGGGCGGGCGGACATGCGACGACCCCCGCCGGGGGGGATAGCGGGGGTCGTCGTGCGGTCCGACTCCGGGGGGGTAGAGCCGGCCCGTTCCAAGAAAGTCTCGAGGTAGATCAACCTTGGGTGCCCTATGGCGGGCACGACAGTTTGATCTAAGGGAAGCGTAGGAGCTCGTTGCCTACAGTCTAGGCAGATACAACATATGCTGCCCGATCGTTGTCACTTCCGTCGAGCGCCTAAGTGATACAGCAGGAGATGTTTTTTGCGGACTTCGCAGTGTCGGTCGTCGACGAAGTAGGACATGTGCCCACCCAGCCCCTCAAGCCAGGCGGCGCAGCACGTGGGCGGGGCCGGAGTGGAACGGCCCGAAGGGTTCCGGCGCCGGAGTAGGCGGTCCGAGTGTTCGGTGGACTTCAGGGCGATCACAGTGGGTGATCAAGACCAGAAGGCATTCCGAGCTCTCATACTGCTGTGGTTTTAGGCAAAGAGGGCCAATGGGGAGGACTTCGCCGCTCTCGACGATGCCCCCCAAGGGGTGGGCCGTACTCGGGAGGGACCCTCAGAGAGGGCTTGTCAAATGGGCAAATGAGGCGTAGACAGGTGTCACGGACCAAGTGTCCGTACACGGCACCCGGGCACCCACGCGCGACCAGCCGCGGGAGGCGCGTCGAGACGGGCTTGACCCGATCCGACGATTCAAGGAGCACGCTTGGTAACCCGGTGTGACGTGTGGCGGCGGCGTCCCCACGGTGGGGCGCCGCTCGCCATGCGGCGGGCTCGCCCCGATGGTCCTGATCGACGCGACACGGGCCCAGATCCGGCGTCTCGGCCTCGGGCCGGATGACGAGTCCACCGCCCGCGCGGAGCCACCCCAGATACAGCCACATCGTCGCCGCACGATCTCCCACGAGGCCTTGCCCCGCGCCACGAGCGGTTTCCCAACGCCCGTGGAGGTCGACGCCTGGTGCGTTGTCCAGAACCGTTCACCGGGGGTGGTGACATGCCGGGCACTGCCCCGGCGCAACGGCTGTCAACGACAGGGTCGGCAGGCCCCGGTACCGGGCGTCCAGCCCGGGCACCTGCCGGCGAACCAGCGCAACGCACGCGCCCCGAGCATCCTGAACGCGCCCGTATCCGCTGCACGCGCCGATGGGAAGACGGCGCAGGGGCACTGGCCAGTCCGGCTCAGCCGCGCATGTACGCCTCGCAGATGGCGAGGGAGTCTCGGGCGGCGGCCTTGAGGGCGGCGGCGCAGTGGCGTACCCACGCGGCCACGCCCTCGGGGGTGCCGGTGAGGTAGGCCTGGGCCGCCTTGGCGTACTCGGCGGCGAACTCGGCGTGGCCGACCTCGGGTGCGGTGAGCGACTTGGGGTCGAGGCCGCGTTCGACCAGCGTCAGGCGTTCCGCGGCCCGGGCCACGATGCCGTCGCCCCAGCCGAACGGCCGAAGGGACAGGAGTTCACCATGGACGATGGCGGCGACGACGGCGGCCGGGGCCTTGGTGGGCTGGGTGAGCAGGGCGCTCAAGGCGTCCAGTCGGGCCGCGACCTCGGCGGGGGGCGGGGGCGCGCCCAGGCCGAGCGGGTCGGTGGCCGACCGGTCGTCGGTACGGGGGCGGCCCAGGTCGTCCGACTCGACCGCGTCGGCGGCGACCAGCACGTGAAGGCGCGCGAGGACCTGCCGGGGGGCGTTGCGCCAGGTCGTGGGCAGGGTTCCGAGCTCCGCCGACACTCGCAGGGATCCCTGGACCACGGGGTCGATGTGCGCCGCACCGTTCGAGGCGGCGGGCGGTGGGCCGTCATCGGACTCGGCGAGGGCGGCCGCGGCGTCCTTGCGAAGCTCGTCCAAGGTGACCGGCACGCCCTCCAGCGCCGCGGACGCGCGGGCCGCACGCAGGGCCGACTCGGTGGACACCTCGGCGCTACGACGGCGGAGGATGCGGTGGCCGAGCAGTCGGTCCACCGCGCCCCGGGCGTCGGCGACCGCGTCGGCGACTCCGGGAAGCGCCGCCACTTGGGCGAATGGGTCGGTCACGGTCATCGACCCTATGCCGTCCTGGAACCCGCCGAGACCCCACCCCCCGGCCGTCGGCGAACGCCCCATGAAGCAACGGCGGCTCACGCACTCGGCAATGGGAAGACGCCCCAAGCCTCCCCGAGAGCCCGCGAGCCGCCCGGCCCGGAAGGCGCCCGCAACCGGTCCATGGCAGGTAGAGAGGTGGGATTCAGGGTGGGGTTGACCTTGTGACGCGCGGATTTCCCTGGTGAAGTGGACGGCACCGGGCGCCACCCACTGTTCCCTCTCAGGAGGAGAGAAACGCCGTGAGCGACACGCGGGCGCCATGGGCCGGCAGGTCTGTGGGCTCGACGGACGCGGAGGGATCGCCGTGCCCTAGAAGGACGGGCGAGGTCCCGGGCGAGGAACGGAGAACGCACCGGAAACGGCCCGGCGAGGAGATCAAGTGAGCCAAGAGACCCTTTCCAACCTGCTTCAGGAGAACCGGCGCTTCGCCCCGCCCCCCGAGCTGGCGGCGTCCGCCAACGCGACCGCGGAGACGTACGCGGAGGCGGCGGAGGACCGGCTCGGGTTCTGGGCGAGGCAGGCGGAGCGCCTGTCCTGGTCGAAGCCGTGGGGGGAGGTGTTGGACTGGACGAACCCCCCGTTCGCGAAGTGGTTCGTGGGCGGGGAGCTGAACGTCGCCTACAACTGCGTGGACCGGCATGTGGAGGCCGGCCTCGGTGACCGGGTCGCCTACCACTGGGAGGGCGAGCCGGGCGATACCCGTACCCTCACGTACGCGGACCTCCAGGGCGAGGTCAACAAGGCGGCCAACGCCCTCCTGGAGTTGGGGGTGCGCAAGGGCGACCGGGTGGCGATCTACCTGCCGATGATCCCGGAGCTGCCGATCTCGATGTTGGCGTGCGCGCGGATCGGGGCCACCCACTCGGTGGTGTTCGGCGGCTTCTCCGCGGACGCGTTGCGCAAGCGGATCGACGACGCGCAGGCCAAGCTGGTCATCACCGCCGACGGCGGGTACCGGCGCGGCAAGCCGTCCGCCCTCAAGCCCACGGTGGACGAGGCCGTCGCCGAGACCCCCAGCATCGAAAAGGTCCTGGTCGTACGCCGCACCAACGAACCAACGGCCACCCACGAGCGCGACGTCTGGTGGCACGACCTCGTAGACGGGCAGAGCGACGAGCACGAGGCGCAGCCCCATGACGCCGAGCATCCCCTGTTCATCCTCTACACGTCGGGGACGACGGGTAACCCCAAGGGCATCCTGCACACGTCCGGCGGCTATCTCACCCAGGTGGCGTACACGCATCACGCCGTGTTCGACCTGAAGCCGGAAACGGACGTGTACTGGTGCTCCGCCGACATCGGCTGGGTGACGGGGCACTCGTACATCGTCTATGGGCCGCTCGCCAACGGCGCGACCAGCGTCATGTACGAGGGCACCCCCGACACCCCGCACCGGGGCCGTTGGTGGGAGGTCATCCAGAAGTACAAGGTGACCATCTTCTACACCGCGCCCACCGCGATCCGGACGTTCATGAAGTGGGGAGACGACATCCCCGCCGGGTACGACCTGTCGTCGCTGCGGCTGATCGGGTCCGTGGGCGAGCCGATCAACCCCGAGGCGTACGTCTGGTACCGGCACCACATCGGCGCGGACCGCTGCCCCGTGGTGGACACGTGGTGGCAGACCGAGACCGGCGGCATCATGATCAGCCCCCTGCCGGGCGTCACCGAGGGCAAGCCGGGTGCGGCGATGCGTCCCCTGCCGGGGGTCAGCGTCGACGTGGTGGACGACCAAGGGCAGGCGGTGCCGAACGGCGGCGGCGGGTTCCTCGTGGTCAAGGAGCCGTGGCCGTCGATGCTGCGGACGATCTGGGGCGACGACGAGCGGTACGTCAAGACGTACTGGTCGCGGTTCGAGGGGATGTACTTCGCCGGGGACGGGGCCAAGAAGGACGACGACGGCGACCTGTGGCTGCTGGGCCGCGTGGACGACGTGATGCTGGTGTCGGGGCACAACATCTCCACCACCGAGGTCGAGTCGGCGCTGGTCTCGCACCCTAAGGTCGCGGAGGCGGCGGTCACGGGGGCCACCGACCCGGTCACCGGCCAGGCCATCGTCGCGTTCGTGATCCCCCGGGGCGCCGCCGAGGGCACCGAGGGCGAGGGCTTCGCCAAGGAGTTGCGCGACCACGTCGCCAAGGCCCTCGGGCCGATCGCCAAGCCAAGGCAGATCATGGTGGTCCCCGAGCTTCCCAAGACCCGCTCGGGCAAGATCATGCGGCGTCTCCTCAAGGACGTCGCGGAGAACCGTTCGCTGGGCGACGTCACCACGCTGACCGACGGCTCGGTGATGGACCTCATCTCCGCCAAGCTCCCCGCGGCCAAGTCCGAGGACTGACACCGGTCGGCCGTGCGGTGAGCCGCCCACCGCACGGCCGGCCGGGGTGGGATCCACCGTTTCGCCGTTGATCGGCGGTCCGGCCTTCCCAGGCGGGGCCAGGTTCGAGAAGGTGACCACGGCGGTGCAGATCGCCGGTCTGATCTCGTCCACACCGGCCACGCCGGTGTTCCGGAGCCGCGCACGGCGACACGCCGCCGTGGACGTCCCCGGCTGAGCCCGGCGCCTCCCGCATGGTGGTGCCGGGTGGCAGTACGGTGATCCCTGCTGCCAGGCTATGCACCGGGCCCTGGGAGACCGGTGCCCTGGGAGAAGGGGAGCGACATGACGGAGGCAGGGCCGGGCGAGCGTATCGAGGATCAGTCTCTCGGTGAGCTGGTCGCCCAGGCGTCGAGCGGCATCTCCAAGCTGATCAGGGCCGAGATCAGCCTGGCGAAGATGGAACTGAAGGTCGACGCCCGGAAGGCGGTGATCGGCGGCGCCCTGTTCTTCGTGTCGCTGGCGGTCTTCGCGCCGGTGATCATCTTCCTGGGGCTCGCACTGGCCTATGGGCTGATGGAGCTCTTCGACATGTGGGCCTGGCTGGCGTTCCTCACCGTGGCCTTGACCTACGTCGCGGTGGCCGTGCTGCTCGGCGTCGTGGGCGTGCTGGTGGTGAAGCGGATCCGGGGCGCCCAACGCACCCGCCGCACCCTGGGCGACCTGCCCAAGGCCTGGCAGCACGAGTCGGACAAGCCCGCGATCGCCCAGACCGACTGACGAACGACGGAGAGACATGCCCGGGCGCGACGAGTCGGTCATCGATGCCGAGGGCCCCTGGACCCATCGCGCGGTGAGCGCCGGTGGGACCCGCTTCCATATAGCGGAGGCGGGTGAAGGGCCGCTCGTCCTGCTGCTGCACGGCTTCCCCCAGTTCTGGTGGTCGTGGCACCACCAACTGGTCTCGCTGCCCGCCGCCGGGTTCCGCGCGGCGGCCGTGGACCTGCGCGGGTACGGCGGCAGCGACAAGCCTCCGCGCGGGTACGACCTGGTGACGCTGGCCGGCGACGCCGCCGGACTGGTGCGCGCACTGGGAGAGGCCAACGCCATCGTGGTGGGGCACGACTGGGGCGGCCTGCTGGCCTGGACGATGGGGGTCTACCACCCCAAGGTCGTCCAACGCCTGGTAACGGTGTCGGCCCCCCATCCCCTGCGGCTGCGCCAAGCCGTACGGAACGGGCTGCGCACCCAGGCGTGGGCCACCCGGCACTCCCTGGAGTTCCAGGTCCCCATGTGGCCGGAGCGACGCCTCGTACGCGACGACGCCGCCCTGGTGGGCCGGATGCTGCACGACTGGTCGGGCCCCGGCTGGCCGGACGAGCGCACCGAACGGGTCGTACGCCAGGCCTTCCAGATCCAAGGGGTCGCCCACTCCGCGATGGAGTACCACCGGTGGCTCATCCGCTCGCTGCCCCGCCCCGACGGCATCCGGTACGCGCGCCGTATGCGCACCCCCATTCACGTGCCCACGCTCCAACTGCACGGCGCCCTGGACACCTTCACCCTCCCGAGCACAGCCCAGGGCTCAGGCCGCTACGTGGCCGCCCCCTACCGCTGGAAGCTCCTCGAAGGCGCCGGCCACTTCCCCCACCAGGAACGCCCCCGCTCCTTCGACTCGCTCCTCCTCGGCTGGCTGAACGACCCCGAACCCGACCGCTGACCCGCCCGCACCGTCATCCCCTTAGGGCCAGGTCGATTGCGGTGGACGGCGGCTCAGGATGCTCCGCCAGGCGCCGACTCGCGTGAACGAGCCCCGCGACGTCGATGCCGTGGGGCGCGGAGGCCGCGTAGGGCTCCAGGCGGTCGGCGGCCCGAGTCAAAAGCGCCCGAGCCCCCCTCGGGTTGCCCCGGCGTATATGGGTGACGCCCACCGCGATCTGCGCCAGCCCCCGCCACAACTCGCGCTCCACCTCCGGGGCCGCCTTCCATGCCGCCTCCAGCACCTCGTGGGCGTGGAACGGCCGATCCGCGTCAAGGAGCCGCTGCGCCTCCGTCAACGCCTCCTCGGGGCTCATGACCATCTCGTCGGGCATCGTGGGCTCCCCGACGGCCCCATGCGGCAGCGGCCGCCCGTACGCATCCCTGGGCCGCGCGTTACGAGCACGCCCCGACTCATCCCGATCTCTCACTCTTCCATTGTGTGGGGGGACGACCCCCCACGCCCCCCGCGCCTGGTGGTGGAGATCTTCAGGTCGGGGCACGCGGCTGGGGTGGCCGGGTGCTGGTGGGGTGTGGCCCTTGGGGGGCTAGTCGGAGCAGGCGCCCGTGTCGACGGGGACGGAGGCGGTTCGGCCTATGTCGGCGTCGGGGCGGACTTCCTTGGCGGTGAGGGCGTAGCCGGTGGCGGGGCTGTCGAGGGCGGCGGCGAAGATGACGCCGTACACGGTGCCCTTCGGGGAGAGGAGGGGGCCGCCGGAGTTGCCGGGCTCGACCTTGCCGCGGATGGCGTAGATCTCGCGGGTGACCTGGCCCGAGTGGTAGATGTCGGGGCCGTTGGCGTCCTGGCGGGCGCGGATGCGGGCGGCGTCGGCGGTGTAGCCGTGGCCCTTGGGGAAGCCCGCCACGACGGCGTCGTCGCGGGTGCGGGCGGGGCCGTCGAAGCTCAGCGGGCGGGCGTTGAAGCCGGGCACGTGGAGGACGGCGATGTCGCGTTCGGGGTCGTACAGGACGACGCGGGCCTTGCCCTGCTTGCGGCCGTCCCAGGAGATGATGTCGATGCCGCCGTGGACCCCCGCCACCACGTGCGCGTTGGTCATGATGCGCTCGGGGGCGTAGACGAAGCCGGTGCCCTCGATCTTGCGCTGACAGCGCGGCGCGGTGCCCACGATCTTGAAGATGCTGCGCTTGGCGGCCTGCAGCTCGGGGGTGCTGCGGACGTTCTCGTCCGGCGGGGGCACCTCCACCACCGACTCCCCGCCGAGCCCGAGGAACACCCTCGGGAACTCGCCGGTGTCCACGAACTGCTGGAACGAGGAGAACCAGGTCTGCGACTGCTCGGGCATCACGGTGTCGACACCCTCGAGCACCGCGGAGGCGTTCACCTGCGTGCGCAGCCAGTCGATCTTGGCCCCGGACATCAGCATCCCGAAGAACCAGGCCACGACCAGCAGCGACAGCGCGCTGACCAGGGCCCCGCCGACCGCGTCGGCCGCGCGGGCGTTGTCGCCGGTCACGTGGTTGCGCAGGACGGCGCCCAGCGAGGACGCGGCCAACTGGCCCAGGGTCGCCGCCAGCAGGGCGATGATGATCGCCAGCAGCGCCTGCTGCGAGGTGCCGTCGACCACCGCCTCCGCGATCGGGGGCGCCAGCAGCACCCCCACCACCCCACCGCCGACGAAGCCGATGAAGCTCAACAGGCTCACGATGAAGCCCTGCCGGTAGCCCGAGACGGCGAAGAGCCCAACGAGCAGCAGCAGGATCAGGTCAAGAACGTGGTCGCCCAGCACGAATTCACCGTATAGCCCGTGACCGGGATTCACGTCCCCTCACTGAACCAGTTCTGGTACCGCTCCTGTCACCGCAGGGTGGGATACGCGCGACCGGGTCTCGCCCCGGGCGCGTCGGTCCCCCGTCAGTCGCTCGCGGCGAGGGCGAGAACGTCCGGCGGCAGGTCCTCGGTACGGGAGGTGTCCCACGGCCGATCCCAGCCGCCCACTTGGAGCGCGCTGCTCAGCAGCATCGCCGTGAACCCCCACACGAGCATCCCGCGCACCCGGAAGGCAGGGCCGGCGAACCCGGACGGATGCCGGACGTTCAGCCGGTTGGCCGGGTCCGTCAGCTCGTTCATGGGCACCCGGGCGACCGACGCCACCTCACCGGGATGCCCGGGGGCGACCGACGAAGGCTCACGCCACCAAGCGGCCACCGGCGTGATGCGGTAGCCGCTGAACGACAGGAACAGCTCCGGAAGGGTCGCCACGACGTCACAGCCGGTCGGGTCGAGCCCCGTCTCCTCGTACGCCTCCCGCAGCGCCGCCGCCACCGGCCCGTCGTCCTCAGGGTCGATGCGCCCACCGGGGAACGCGGGCTGACCGGCGTGCTTGCTCAACGTGGCGGCCCGCTGGGTGAGGAGCACATCCGGACCGTCGGGCCCCTCGCCGAACAGCAACAGCACCGCGGCCGGGCGCGCCTCGACGGGCGGACGCAGGAACGCGGGCACCGTCATCCGGGGGGCCTCGTCGATGAAGCGATCGAGCCATGGCGGCGGGCTTGGGGGGCTTGTCTCGGAGGGTGTCACCCTTGTCCCAACCCCGCCGAGCCACGCTTCGTTCCCACGCCACCCGTCCCGCCGCCCACGCCGCCGGCACCACCGACCCCCGACCCGCCGACGCCCCCGCCACGAAACGCGCCACCGGCACCGGGCCCGCCGCCGGCACCGCTGACGCCCCCGCCGCGAAACGCGCCACCAGACCCGCCGCCGGCACCGCTTGCGCCGCCGTCACGGAACGCGCCGTCCACGTCGCACATGCCGGACGCGTTCACGAGAACGGGCCGGAGCGGACCAGGGCGGCGGCGGTCTCCGCGTCGGTGGGGCCCTCGCCGTAGGACGGGCACAGCCGGGACAGGGGACACGCGCCGCAGGCGGGGCGGCGGGCATGGCAGATGCGGCGGCCGTGCCAGATCAGGCGGTGCGACAGGACCGTCCACTCCTTGCGCGGGATGAGGTCGCCGATCTCGCGCTCGACCTTGTCCGGGTCGGTCTCCGAGGTCCAGCCGAACCGACGGGACAGCCGCCCGAAGTGGGTGTCGACGGTGATCCCCGGGACGTCGAACGCGTTGCCCAGGACCACGTTGGCGGTCTTGCGGCCCACCCCCGGCAGGGTGACCAGGTCGTCCAGGGTCCGGGGGACCTCACCGTCGAACCTGTCCAGGAGGGCCGCCGAAAGCCCCATGACCGAACGCGTCTTCGCGCGGAAAAACCCCAGCGGCTTCAGGATGCCCTCGACGTCCTCCGGGTCGGCCGCGGCCAGGTCCTCGGGGGTCGGGTACCTGGCGAACAGCGCGGGCGTCGTCAGGTTCACCCGCACGTCCGTGGTCTGCGCCGACAGCACCGTGGCGACCAGGAGCTGGAACGGGTTCGCGAAGTTCAACTCGCAATGCGCGTCCGGGTACGTCTCCGCCAGGATCCGGCTCATCTTCCGCGCCCGCCGTACCAGCGCCAGCCTGCTCTCGGGCTTGCGCCATCGGGCCGCCCGCCGCACCGGAGCCTTTGCCTCCGTGTTCGTCGCCATGCCGCCCACAGTAGGACCCGAACAGACCCTCCGGTGCCCGCCCGCCCATGCCTGGGGCGGCCGGCGCCGGGGCGGGGCGCTCACTTCGTCAGTGCCTCGCGTACGGCGGGGACGACCTCGCCGCCCCAGCGGCCGAGTGAGGCGGGATCCGGCGTTCCGCCTTGGGGTGAGAAGAGCATGAAGCCGGAGGCGCCGTGGTCGCGTACGGCGGTGGTGAGCTCCTCGACCCACTGGTCGGCGGAGCCGCCGATCCAGCGGCCGGCGCGGTCGCGGGTGGCGGGCAGCGGTCGGTCGGTGATGCGGCCGGGCAGGTTGAAGACGGTGCGGATCTCGCCGGGGTCGCGGCCCACGGCGGCCGCCGCCTCGTCGATGACGGGGCGCGACTCCCGGTAGCGTCTGCTGAGCCAGTCGGCCGCGTGGCCGGGGAGCCAGCCGTCGGCCACTCGGCCGGTGGCGGCCAGGGACTTGCGGCCGACCGATCCGGTCCACACGGGCGGGGCGGCCACCGGGGCGGGCTCGATCTCGTCCACCCGGTAGTGGCGGCCGTGGAAGGTGACCGGCGGGCCGCCCCCGGACAGCTTCTTGACCAGGACGATCGCCTCCTCGAAGGCGTCGACGGCTTCGCCGGGCGACAGCGGCGGCACGCCCATGGCGGAGATCAGGTCCCACCGTCCGCCCGCGCCCATGCCGAGGACGACGCGGCCGTCGGAGAGCGCCGATAGCGACGTCACCGTCCGGGCGAGCATGGGCGCGGGACGGGTCGGCAGGTTGGTGACGTTGGCGAAGCCGGCGAGGTTTCGGGTGCCGCCGAGGATGAAACCGAGGGCGGCGTAGGCGTCCAGGCGTTCGCCGATGTAGGGGTGATCCGACAGCGAGAAGAGGTCGAGCCCGTCGCGGTCGGCCTGTCGGGCCATGCTCAGCAGTTCCGGGGCCTCGGTGATGCCGCTGTGGGCGCCGAAGCCGAAGACGGTTTCGTGTTCGGACATGGTCCTTCCTTCCTTCGAAGGGGTCATTCCCTGGGGGCCGGGCCCTTCAGGCGAGGCCGAACAAGGCGGCGAAGCGGCCGGTGAACAGGTCGACGAACGCGTCGCGGGGGTCGATCAGCACGACGTGGGCCTCGGAGTCCAACGCCTTGGCGACCGCCGAACCCCGTGACCGCCACCGATGACGACGACCGTGCGCTCCCTGCCGCACCACTCCCTTGAACGAACGCCTCAGTTCGTTGCACGAACCATATTAGTTCGCACCACGAACTGCAACTCCTCGTCGCGGGAGGGGTCTCAGGTCCTGCGGGTGGCGGGCCCTCCCTCCGGCTCGCGGAAGACGGCCGGGACCTCGTTGTCCCGCAGGACGCGGCCGAGCAGGGCGGCGAGCGTCCCGCGTTCGGCGGCGTCCAGACCGTCCGCCAGCCCTTCGATCCGCCGGCAGGTCTCGGCGTAGAACCCCTCGACGAGCGCGGCGCCCCGCGGAGTGAGCGCGACCCGCACGGCGCGCGTGTCCCGTGGGTCCGCCGCGCGTTGGACCAGGCCGTTCCGTTCCGTACGGTCGACCAGGCCGGTCAGGCTCGACTTGGCCAGCCGCAGCATCGCCCCAAGCTCGCCCATGCCGTACGGCTGCGCCATCAACACGCACAGCAACTGCCCCTGCTGCGCGGTCAGCCCATGCTCACGGGCCGACTCGGCGTACACGGCGTTCACCAGGAACGTGGACCGCACCAAGGCGGTCACGATTCCCATCCGGCCGTCCTCATGCTCGCCCACGCGACCAAGGTAGCATTTCGGAAAAGCGACCATTCGTACAGCGAACTGTACGACGCCCGAGGACCGGGTCTCAGGTCCCGAGCATTCGTCGCGCGTCGCGTGTGGTGTGTCCGTCGACGCGCTCGTCGTGGCGTGCGCGGTGAAGGTGGTCGATGGCACGCCGATCGCCGAGCACGCCGAGGGCGCGGGCGGCGGCGGCCCGTACCCACGGGTCGTCGTCGGCGAGCAGGGCCGAGAGCCGTGGGAGGTCGCCGTGCTCTCCGACGGTCGCCAAAGCGCCGGCGGCGGCGACCCGGATGGCGGGATGCCCGTGCCGGAGCGCGGGATGGACGGCGGACGCTCCGGCGGTCGCCAAGGAGGTGAGCGCGGGCCGGGCCACGTCCGGACGACCCGACGTCGTCCCGACGCCGATCACGGTGCCGGCTTCGGGGACAGGAGGTCCGGTGTCAGGAGCTTCGGCGTGCTGCCGATGACGAGTTGCAGGACAGGCAGCCGGACGTTCTTGCGGTCTCCGGCGGACGAGATGGTGAGGGGGCCGGAGGCGCCGGGGACGCTGGTCGCCGACGTGCTGATCAGGTAGAGCTGGTTGCGGACCTCGGCGGGCAGCGGGAGGCCGCCTTGCTGCGGGTTCTTGACCAGCCGGATCGCGCCGACCGCCAGCAGGACGGAGTCGTGGGCCATGATGCCCCACGCGGAGTTCAGGCGGCCGGGGTGGAAGCCGAGCTGCTGGTAGGACCGGACGAAGTCGGCGTAGTTCTGCTTGAGGTTCTCGCCGTCGTGCCCCGGACGTCCGGGCGGGTCCTCGAGCAGGGACGGCTCGACCAGCGGGGCGTAGATGACCGAGATCGGGTTGTGGGCGCGGGTCAGGTACTCGCCCATCTTGGCGTTGTCGGGGATGTCGAGGGTGAGCCGCACGGCGTCCGACCCGGACAGGATCGTGATCCGCTCGGGATGGCAGGAGCGCTTGGCGAGGTACTCGACGAAGGTGGGCAGGTCACGGGCCCGTCCGGCGTAGAACACCGCGTCCGGCGGCTCGCCGTCCTGGCTGCACAGGTTCTTGACGATGGTGTTGAACTCGTCGCCCGGAGTGGGCCCGAACGGGTACTCGCTGCCGTCGGAGTAGTCGCCCAGGTGCAGCTTGAAGGCGTCGACCAGGGACGTGGTGTAGAGGTCGTCGGGGTCGCCGGAGCTGACCAGCATGATCCTGCGGATGGCGGGCACCGTGCGCAGGTACTGCCGCAGGACCGACACCTGCTCTCCGGTGCGCGGGTTCACCGCGACCAGTCCGCGCACCCGGGTGCTGTTGAGCGTGTCGGCGGTGATCACACTGCCGACCATGGGCATCGAGACCTTGCTCAGCTCATGGGCGGTGTCGAGGGTCTCCTTCTGGCTCAGCCCCAGCCCGGTCACGGCGGCGAGGTGGTCGCCGCCGCCGACCATGCGCTTGAGGGTCGCGACCACCGGCCGCCAGGAGCTCTGGCGGCTGTCGGTGTTGGCGAGCACCAGCCTGACGCGCGGGCGCGAGCCGACGAGGTTCTCCTGGTTGGCCCGGTGCTGGCCGGTGACGGCCCCTTCGAGCATGTGAACGATCCGCGGATCCTCCCCGGTGAGGGGGCCGAGGAAGGCGACCGTCACGTACGTGCCGGGGCCGCCCTGGGTGGCGTGGTCGTTCTCCTTGCGCAGGAGGGGGAGGAGACGCCGGATGGCGGGGCTGCCGAAGTCGTGCGAGTCGGTGACCCCGACGCACTCCTTGCGGCGCTGCATGGTCGTGTCGTTGACGACCACGTCGACCCGAGCGATGCCGGGGGCGCACTCGGCCGCCCTGGGCGGGGTCACGGCGTCATCGCCGCGCAGCGCCCCGACGCCGAGCACCAGGGCGATGACGAGGACCACGGCCGCCGCCGCGGCGATCCACTTCCGGGGCGGGCCGGGTCGGGACGGGGGTCGGGTGGGGGAGAAGACGTTGTCGCCCATGCGCGGTCAGCACCAGCGGGCGGCCAGCCCGGTGTGCCGATCCACCTCCTTCTGCAGGTCGTCGGTGCCGTCGCCGACCAGCGCCATGGCCTCGGCGTAGTTCCAGGAGACGCTCGAGTGCAGGGTCCGGCGGCGGCAGCCGGTGAGCGGGTCGGCGGCCAGCCACAGCCCGGTGACCAGCCGGGCGCAGGCCCGCTCGTCCGGACCCGCCCACCGGCTCAGCCTGATCACCGCGTCGTTGGGCGAGCCGGTGTACCGCTGCCGGTTCGGCGCCCCGGTCACGGCCCACAGCAGCTCCAACCAGTCGCCGGCGGACATCCGGCCCAGCGACGTCTGCAGCTCCTTGCAGACGGTCTTGCGGCCCTCCTCGTCGCCCAGCGCCAACGCGTGGTACAGGACTCCGGGGTCGGCGGGGCCGCCCTCGCGCTCCGCGCAGTCCCGCAGGTACCGGTGCAGGGCCGGCCAGCCGTCGGCCGCCGTGTCGTCGCGGGCGGCGAGCCGGTCCAGCAGCAGACGCCGCAGCGCGGGACGCATCACCAGACCCGGGCCGTGCTCGCCGGGCACCCACAGATCGTGCTCCAACAGCCGGTGGGGATGGTGGGTGAGCAGGTCGTCCACCTCCCCCAGCCGCCGGATCTCCTGGCGGTCGCGCGCCGCGCTGCAGGTCACCAGGTCCTCGACCACGTCGGGCTGGCCGGCCAGGTCGCCGAGCAGCGACTCGATCAACATGTCCCGCACGGAGCGCGACGGCGCGGTGCCGGGCATCGGCCTGTCCAGGATGAGCCGCAGGTCGAGCAGATCGGCCGGGTCCGCGAGGTTGTCCGGGTCGTCGCGCACCTCGACGTCGTGGTCGCCGACGGCGTCCAGCAGCAGCCGGGTGGACCCCGGGTGCCCGCGGGTCAGACCGTGCACGAGCAGGGCGACGTGGTCTCCGTTGAACACCGACAGCCGGAGCGCCGCGACCATCGCCTCGACGTCGTCCTCGACGAGGTCGCGGAGCCGGACCGGATACCACCACCGGCCGTTGCCGGGCCGGTCCTCGAAGCGGCGGAAGAACGCGTCCGGGTCGCCGATCCCGCTCTCCGGGAGGGGCTGGACGTCCACCATGACGTGCCGGGGCAGCTCGCCGTCGCTGGCGGCGACCACGGTGAGGGGGTCGGGCCGCCCGTCCCCCCGCTTGGAGATCAGGTTGCGGGCCTGCACCAACCGCTTGAGGAAGTGCGTGCCCGCGGGCAGCCCGGCGTTGTCGAGCAGGATCACGGCGTTGAGCGAACGGACCGGGTCACGGCGTCCGGACGCCGTGAAGCCGTCCCGCAGATCGGCCATGAACGCGGCCAGCAGCACGCTGTCCACCCAGTGCCGGTCGGCGTCGCCGGCCCGGTTGCCCGCCCGACGGTGCAGCTCGACGAGCCCCTTGATCGGGTCGCGGCCGGGGTCGAGCTGCTCGTACCAGTCCCGGCCCGGCCCGAAGATCACCCGCCGTATCCGTCGTCGGCCGATCAGCCCGCTGAACACCAGCCGGGCGACCTGCCCCCCGATCTCCCCCGGCAGGCCCAGGACGGCCATGACCCCGGCGGCCATCTCGTTCAGGAAATTCATGAGCTTGTCGACGTCGCGGTACGTCTCCAACTGCTCCGGGATGACCCGGTAGGGAACGGCGGGATTGCGATGGTCGATGCCCTCCAGACCCATCACGATCCGGCCGACGATGAAACGCGGGAACGCCAGCGTGCCGTAAGAGCCGCAATGCCGGTTCAGCTCGAAGACCAGCAGTTCGAGGACGTCCTCGATGCCCGCCGTGGGCAGGTGGGCGAAATCCACCCGGGCGTGCGGCACGTTGTTGTCGAGCTTGATGTCCAGATCGTGCAGCAGCGCCGACCTGCCCGCGCCACCGGGCCCCACGAACAGCAGCACGGGCTGCCAGCGGCTGGTGGGGACGCCGTCGACGATCGGCCGCTCCATGAAGTCGCGCACCATCCTGATCGCCGCACGCCGCCCGAAGAGTTCTTCGGCGGCGCCCGAGATGAGTTCACCGGTCGCCATCGCGCACACCTCTCGGTCGTCCGCCGCACCCCCTCTTGACAGCAAGGAATACCGCGCCGAACAAAGCGAGGGAAGCGGTACGGACCAGGTAAAAATACGCGGAACCGATCACCTCTCCGATTCATCACAACAGTGGCGTGATCGTGTGCCACCACCCCCGCGAGGGGTGACCGTTCACCGTGGGCGGTCGACCGCGTTCCGGACACGGCGTCCCAGGCGTTGTGCCGGTGCCTCGATGTACCGCTGGGTCAGCCAGCAGACGGGCACCAGAACGCACAGGAAGCCCACCGCCATCACCCAGTCGTTGCGCCGGGAGCCGTCGAACATCGCCACATGGGCTTCGAGCAGCACGGGGTGCAGCAGATAGAGCGAGTAGCTCAGCACGCCGAGGAGGGTGAGCGCCTTCGGCAGCCGCCGGTGCCGCAGGGCCACGCCCGCCGCGAAGGTGAGCGCGGCCAGCAGCACCGTCACCGCCCATTCCCGCTGGTAGGGCAGCCTGGCCGCAGTGTCCACCGTGTCGGCGACGTGCAGCACGCCGGTGAGCATCGCGCAGCCCAGCACCGCGACCACGGCCACGACGGCCGTCCTTCGGCGGATCTGACCGTGCTCGACCCGATAGACGACGGTCCCCAGGAACATCACCGCGAGCATGGTGATCCCCTCCCAGGGCTTGCTGGTGCCGTTGAAGCCGAACAGCAGAACGGCCAACAGCCCGCCCAGCAGCGCCCCCGCCAGGGCGATCCTCCGACGGCCGCTCATGGCGCCCGCGATCGCGACGATCGCCAGAACGGTGCCCAGCACCGCGACGAGCGTGGTCCCCCCCGCACGCGACAGTCCGTTGGACGGCAGCACCCCGCCGAACGCCACCGCGGCCACCGCCAGCCCCACGGCGATCGGCGCCGACCGGTGGTGCGAACGGAGCGCGAACAGGGCCACGACCAGCAGATAGAACGCCATCTCGAAGGCCAGCGACCACATGACGTAGACGGCGCTGGGGCTGGCGAGCAGGGTCTGCAGCATGGCCAGATGCGCGAACGCCGTGGCCGCCGGATCGGCCCCGTCCAGCATCGAGCGGGTGTGCGGCTGCAGCCCCGCGAGGGCCAGCCCGAGCGCCAATGCGACGACCGCCGCCCACAGCGGATACAGCCGGAACAGGCGACTGATCCAGAAGCCGCGGACGCTGCGGGTCCGTTCCAGGGAGGCGGGAACGATGTAGCCGCTGACGAGGAAGAACACGAAGACGCCCCAGGTCCCCGGAACGAACCAGCCGGAGATCGCCGTGCGGACCTCCGGCAGATAGACATGGGCGAGGTGCTCGAAGACCACCAGCAGGGCCCCGATGCCGCGCAAGGCGTCGAGCCAGGCCAGACGGGCACCTCCGGGACGGTCCCGACGCGGGCCCTCGGAAGCCCCCGGGCCCTCGGAAGCCGTCGGGGCCTCGGGAGCCGTCGGGGCCTCCGCGACGCCGAGCCGAGACCCGCCCGCACTCGACCCCGCCACGGAGCCCTCACCGGGTGAAATCACGGACTCCTTTTTGGGGGGACATGGGGCGTTTTGCCCTCCCATTGTCGGTCAGGTCACCTCAAGCCATGGCCCGTACGGACCATCCCGTCCCTCCGAGCGCCGGCCCGGTCCGGCCACCCGGGGTGGTGTGACCGCGTTGCCCCGGTTGTCCGTACACTGCGCTGACAGGATGGTGGCGACCAGCGAATCGGGGGAGGTCCGGGATTCCGGACCCGCGATGGGCGCCGGGAGACGGCACGGCCGTACCCGGGCCGAACGCAGGGCTGCGTCAGAACGGCGTGACGCCGATCACCGGGCCCGGCTCGCCCCCGCATTCACGTACGCGGTGGGACGTACGTCACACTGTTCATGTAGGTGTTTCGAGGAGGAAGCGTGACCGACCGCGACGTGGACGTTCTGAGCAGGGCCCCGCTCTTCGAGGCGCTCGATGACCAGGGAGCCAAGGCCCTGCGGGCCAATGTGACCGAGGTGCGGCTGGCCCGCGGCCAGACGCTCTTCAACGAGGGCGAGGTGGGGGATCGGCTCTATGTCGTCCTCGAGGGCAAGATCAAGCTGACCCGGACCGCCCCGGACGGACGCGAGAACCTGTTGAGCGTCCTGGGTCCGAGCGAGATGTTCGGCGAGCTGTCGCTGTTCGACCCCCGGCCGCGCACCGCCAGCGCCATCGCGGTGACCGAGTGCCGGTTGGCGGGTCTGGGGCACGACGACCTGCGGCCGTGGCTGACCGGCCACCCCGAGGTGGCGGTGCATCTGCTGCGGGCCCTGGCCCAGCGGCTGCGCAAGACCAACGACGTGATGGCCGACCTGGTCTTCACCGACGTGCCGGGCCGGGTGGCCAAGGCGCTGCTGGACCTGGCCGAGCGCTTCGGCCAGCCGTCCGACGTGGGTCTGCACGTGCACCACGACCTGACGCAGGAGGAGCTGGCCCAGCTCGTCGGAGCCTCCCGGGAGACCGTCAACAAGGCGCTGGCCGACTTCGCCGCCCGCAGTTGGCTGCGGATCGAGGCCCGCGCCGTGGTGATCCTGGACATCGAACGGCTCCGCAAGCGCTCTCGCTGACTTTCCGGGAACGGTCCCTAAACGGCCCCGAGGGGCTCTGCCGGGCCGGTCAGGACGGCAGGCGGCCCTCGTCGCGCAGGTAGTCCAGTTGGGCCTGCACCGACCATTCGGCCGCCGCCCACAGTGAGCGGTCGACGTCGGCGTACACGCGTTCGACCACCTCCCGGGCCGTCCGCGCCCCCGCCTCCACGGCCGCCTCGACCTGCGCCAGGCGTCGGCGGCGATGAGTGAGATACCCGTCCAGGGCGGCGATCGGGTCGTCCAGGGCGGGTCCGTGTCCGGGCAGGATCACCCGCGCCCCCGCATCCTCGGAGAACGCGCGCAGCCTGTCCAGCGAACCCAGGTAGTCCCCCAGCCTCCCCTCCAGCACCGTGCTCCCGTAGCCGAGGACCGTGTCGCCCGTGAGCACCGCTCCATCGGCCGGGAGCCAGAACGTCAGCGAGTCGTGCGTGTGCCCCGGGGTCTCCATCACGTGGACCTCCAGGCCCCCGGTCGTGATGACGTCGCCCTCGACCAGCCCCTCGTCGCCGAGCCGGTGCCGGGGGTCCAGCGCCAGGATCCGCCCCGTCCCGGCCAGCTCGGCGAACCTGCGGGCCCCGGCGGCATGATCGGGATGACCGTGGGTGAGCACCACCAGCCCGACCCGGCGCCCCGACTCGTCGACCTTGCGAACGACGCGCCGCAGGTGCTTGAGGTCCTTGGGGCCGGGGTCGATCACCACGACCTCCTCGGAGCCCGGCTCGGCCAAGACCCAGGTGTTGGTGCCGTCCAACGTCATCGGTGAGGGGTTGGGCGCCAGGACGCAGGTCGCCCGTTCGGTGCCCATGCCGTCGATCTCGTTCATCCGGCCCATCCTCTCCCCCCGAAGCGCGCCGAGATGGCGCAGGGCCGACGTTCCGGCGAGATGCCAGGCCACGGCCTTGAGCGGCCCGGACCGGAACAGCCCGCTAACCCTGCGCGGTGTCATGACCGGTCGCTTCAGGCGGGTGGCCCGGAGCCCTCGCGGGGGGCCGCCCGGCTGAAGTCCGCATCGACGGGGCGCGGGGGGTGTGGGGGGTCGTTCCCCCACCCAAAGGACGTGTGGGCAGCACCAGATAGGCCGCGCCGTCGATGATCTCGGCCCGGGGCTCGTACGCGACGATCTCGCGTTCGGTGGCGAGGACGTCGGCGACCGTGTCGCAGGCGGCCAGCTCGCTCAGCGTCGCCAGGGTCGGCGGCATGACGAACCACTCGCCGCGCATCGCGTGGTCGACGGCGTCGGCGGGACGCACCCAGACGGCCCGGTCGGCCTCGGTGCTGACGTCCCGGGCGCGCTGGCCCTCGGGGATCGCGGCGACGAAGAAGCGCGTGTCGTACCGCTTGGGCTCGACGGCGGGCGTGATCCAGTGCGCCCAAGGCCGCAACAGGTCGCTGCGCAGCACCAGCCCGCGCCGGCCGAGGAACTCCGCGAACGACTGCGACCGGTCCAGCAGCGCCCGCCGGTCGGCCTCCCAGCCGTCGCCCCGCGTGTCGTCCACCACCGCGTCCGGGGCGGGCCCGGCCAGCAGGACGAGGGTCTCCTCGAACGTCTCGCGCACGGCGGCGCACACCAACTCGCGGGCGACCGTCTCCCCCGCCGCGAAGGCCCGCGCCCACTCCCCCGGCGGCGGCCCGGCCCACCCGATGGACGCCTCACCGTCCCGGGGGTCGACCGACCCCCCGGGGAACACGTACGCGCCCGGCGCGAACGCCATCGACGCCACCCGCCGCAGCATGAACACCTGCAGCCCGTGCTCGTCGTGGTCACGGAGCACCGCCACCGTCGCCGCGTCCCGCGCCGGGGCCGCCTCGACCCGCCCGGCCAGCAGGTCCTCGACCCGCCCCCGCAGCTCCTCCGGCAGCCTGATGCCGTGGTCCACGCTCATGGCCGCCCATTCGGACATACCGAACAAGGTTCCGTCAAGCCCACCACCACGGCAACCACCCACGCCCGAACCGCAACCCCCACGTTCGAACCGCAACCACCCGCGTCGAACCGCAACCATCCACGCCCGAACCGCAACCACCCACGTTCGAACCCCAACCCCCACGCCCGAACCCCAACCATCCGCGTTCGAACCCCAACCCGGCGGGGGTGTCGCCCGGTCCTTCAGGCGGACGGCCCGGAGCGCAAGCGGAGGGCCGTTCGGCTGAAGATCTCCAAGACCGGGCGCGGGGGGCGTGGGGGGTCGCCCCCCCACATCACAAACAAGCGACGAGGTCCAGCTCCACGGGGGTGTTCATGGGCAGCGACGTCACGCCGACGGCGGCGCGGGCGTGGCGGCCGGCGTCGCCGAACACGCGGCCCAGCAGGTCGCTGGCGCCGTTGATCACCTGGGGCTGGCCGTAGAAGTCCGGGGCGCTCGCCACGTAGCCGACGACCTTGACGATCCGGGTGACCCGCGACAGCTCGCCGATCTCGGACCTCAGCGCGGCGAGGGCGTTCAGCGCGCACAGCGCCGCCATCTCGGCGGCGCGTTCCGGGGTGACCTCGGCCCCGACCTTGCCGGTGACCGGCAGCTCGCCCTTGACGAACGGGAGCTGCCCGGAGGTGTGGACCAGCGAGCCGACCCGGACCGCCGGGACGTACGAGGCCAGCGGCGGCACGACCTCCGGCAGTTCGAAGCCCAGCTCGGCGATCCGCTCCTCCGGGGTGCTCACTGCAGTTCCCGCTTGAAGTAGGCCACCAGGTTCTCGGGGTTCGGGCCGGGGATGACGGTGACGAGCTCCCACCCGTCCTGGCCCCAGTTGTCGAGAATCTGCTTGGTGGCGTGCACCAGCAGCGGAACGGTCGCGTACTCCCACTTCTTCATGCCGCTCAGCCTAGCGATCGCCTCAGGACGGCCCGTCCAGGTAGTGGAACCCCGGCTTCGGGTGCATGAGGAAGTCGTGGTGGGAGATGTTCCATGCGTAGGCCCCGGCCATGGCGAAGGCGACCACGTCCCCCACGGCGAGGTGGCTGACGCGAATGTCGCGTGCGAAGACGTCCTTGGGCGTGCAGAGCTGGCCCACGAGCGTGACGGGGGCTTCGCCGACCGATGGGCCGTTCCCTCCTTGGGGGAGCACGGTGAACGGCTGGTCGTGGTTCTTGGTGGCGGGGGTGCGGATGTGGTGCGTGCCGCCTTGGAGGACGGCGTACCACTGGCCGTGCGCCTTCTTCACGTCGAGAACGCGCGTCACGTACCAGCCCGCGTAGACGCTCACGGCGCGGCCGGGCTCGATGCGCAGGGTCTCCCCCGGCTGCGCCATGGAGGCGACCTCGCTCCCGTACGTCGCCCAGTCGAAGCGCCGGGACGGGTCCGAGTAGTCCACCGCCATGCCGCCGCCCAGGTTGACCTCGGGCGCGTCCGTGCAGCCGGCCTTGTCCAACCAGGGGCGGGCCCATTGGAGGATCTCCGCCGACTGCCGCAGCATCGCGTCGGCGTCCAGCCCCGAGGCCAGATGGGCGTGGACACCTCGCAGCCTCACCCACGGGGCCCTCGCCAGGATCTCCCGGCACTCCTCGATGGCGTCGGGGTCCATGCCGAACGGACCGGACATCGCGAGCGCGACCCCTCGGCGGTCGCCCGCCAGGTTCACGCGCAGCAGCACGTCGACGTCCGTCCTGAGGTCGGCCAGGCGGGTCAGCTCGTACGGGCTCTCCACGTGGACCCGCTCGGCCTCCCGTACGGCCAAGGCCAGCTCCGCATCGGTCTTCCCTGGGCCGCCGAAGGCCAGCCTCGTCTGCGGGAGGGCCGACCGTACGTGCGCCAGCTCTCCCCCGGAGGCGACCTCGATGCCGTCCACGTACGGCGCGACCGCCGCCAGGATCCGGGCGTCGGGGTTGGCCTTGGCCGCGTAGAGGATCTCCGGCCCTCCCGCGAGCGCCGCCCGGATCCCCGCCGCGTGCTCGCGCAGGGCCCCCAGGTCGTACACGAACGCGGGGAGGTCATCGTTCGCGGCGGGGCCCCCGGCCCACCGCCGCACGGCGTCGGTCATCACGGGACCAAGTCTGACGTCACACCCCGGTGCGCGACCCCGCCCCCGGGCACCCGATCATGTGACGAGCGGCCCGTTCCGGGACGTTCGGAGCGTACGGCGCGGTGTGCCGGAAGAGCCTCAAGGGGTACACGCCGGCGGCGGTGCGTACCGCAACGGGCCGGGAACCCGTAATCTCGGGAGCACGACGACGTCCGGCGGACGGGGGCAGCCCCCGCCGGGCCGGCAGGAACGGAGTGGGCCGTGGAACCCGGTGGTCTCAACATCCAGCAACTGCTGGAGCAGGCGCAGCGGATGCAGGAGCACCTCGTGGCGGCGCAGCAGGAGCTCGCCGAGACGGAGGTGACGGGCACCGCCGGCGGCGGCCTGGTCACCGCCACCGTCAACGGCCAGGGCGAGGTGACGGGACTGGTGATCGACCCGAAGGCGATCGACACCGACGACCCGTCCGACACCGCCGAGACGGTCGCCGACCTGGTGCTGGCCGCCATCCGGGACGCCGGACGAGCCGCCGCCGAGCTGCAGCAGCAGAAGATGGGCCCGCTCGCCGAGGGCTTGGGCGGAGGGCTTCCCGGGATGCCGGGCATGCCCGGCCTGCCCGGCATGTGAGCCCACCGACCGACACCGCACCCGAGGGGAGGGACCGTTGTACGAAGGGGTCGTTCAAAACCTGATCGACGAGTTGGGCAGGCTGCCCGGCGTCGGCCCCAAGAGCGCGCAGCGGATCGCCTTCCATCTGCTGGCCGCCGAGCCGGCCGACGTGGAGCGGCTCGGCACGGCGCTCAAGGAGGTCAAGGACAAGGTCCGCTTCTGCCGGACCTGCGGGAACGTGGCCGAGGAGGAGGAGTGCCGGATCTGCCGTGACCCTCGCCGCGACCCGGCCGTGATCTGCGTGGTGGAGGAGTCCAAGGACGTCGTCGCCATCGAGAAGACCCGGGAGTTCCGCGGCCGGTACCACGTGCTCGGCGGGGCGATCAGCCCCATCGAGGGCGTCGGCCCCGACGACCTGCGGATCCGGGAGCTGATGCAGCGGCTCGCCGACGGCGCCGTCACCGAGCTGATCCTGGCCACCGACCCCAACCTGGAGGGCGAGGCCACCGCCACCTACCTCGCCCGGCTGGTCAAGCCGATGAACCTCAAGGTCACCAGGCTCGCCAGCGGCCTGCCGGTGGGCGGCGACCTGGAGTACGCCGACGAGGTCACCCTGGGCCGAGCGTTCGAAGGACGGAGACTCCTCGATGTCTGACATCACCACCCTGACGACCAACAGTCCGGAGGAGTGGGCCACCCTCGCCGAGCGGGTCGCCCGCCATGTCCGCAACTACCTGTCGGGCCTGGAGGCGGTCTCCCGCGGCGAGGCGGGCCGGCACGCCGTCCCGGTGCTGCTGTTGGAGGTCTCCCAGGTGATCCTGGCCGGGGCCCAACTCGGCGCCAGCACCGACGTCATCCTCCCCGACAACTGGGAGCCCGAGCTCGGCCCCGACCCCGACCTGGACGCCGTCCGCCAGGGCCTGGCCCAACGCCTCGCCTCGGTGGACGAGTACGTCGAGGTCTTCGAGCCCTACACCGACCCCGACCCCACGCCCTACCGCCTGTCCGACGACCTCGTCGACGTCGCCAGCGACCTCGTCCACGGCCTCCGCCACTATGAGAAGGGCCGCCCCCTGGAGGCCCTGTGGTGGTGGCAGTACTCCTACTTCAACCACTGGGGCAACCACGCGGGAGCGGCCCTCCGAGCCCTCCACGCCGTCATCGCCGGAGCCCGCCTCAACGTCACGGAAGAGGCCCCGGCCATCTCCTAGCCCGGGGGGTGTCGGCCCGTTGAGGCGTCCTTCCGGGTGGGAGCCGCGCGGCATACTTTGCGTGCTGGGTCCTTTTCATGCGCCGGTGTACGAGGAGGCGGGTCGTGGCCGACATGGCGGAGTTCGAGCAGATGCTGGGCGAGACGAGGAAGTTGCTCGAACAGGTCCGCTCAGGTGCTGCGGCCGCCCCCGGAGAAGCGGACACCCCTCCCTTGGAGGGGTTCGGCGAGGCCGCCGACGGAAGGATCCGCGTGACCGCCGGACAAGGCGGTGAGATCAAGGGGATCGAACTCGATCCGCGTGTGATGCGCATGGCCTCGGAGGAACTGGCGGAGCACCTCACGGTCGCCGTGAACGCCGCCCTGACGGATCTGAGATCGAGGGCCACGACGTCGGACACGCCGATCGACCCGTCCGTCCTGGCCGACCGCCTCCAAGAGGTTCAGGACCAGGGCCTCCGGCAGATGGGCCTGTTCGCGCAGGGACTCGAGGACGCGATGGCCCGGTTCAAGGAAGCCGGGAGCGGTAGGGGAACGCGGGGCGGCTGACCGTCTACCGGTCGATGTGGCTGATCTCGATGCGGGGGTTGACCGGGTCGGGGGTGAAGTCCGCGGGCTCGCCATGGGTGTAGGCCAACTCGATGGTCATCCGCGGGTACGCCCTTAGGAACTGCTGCATGACATTGCGGCAGGACGAGCAGGGATATTGCTCGGAGTACATGCGAAGCCATCCCTTGACCCGCCGCGTGGGGACCTGTTCGGCGAACGCCTCCAGCACCTTGTACTCACCATGCGTCTCGGTGGGAACGGCCTCGCCGATGGCCGAGGGCGTGAACACCGGTTCGGACGGAACGCCGACCAGGGCCGGATCGTCGCCCGCGTCGAGGCCGGTCACCGCGTCGAACGCGCCACGCCTCCCACCGGCCTTGTATTCGGCGGTGACGACGTTGTCCACGTTCTCAGTCGTCCTCGTCGCCGGGCTGCCTCGTCATCGTGAACCGGCCGGTGGCCTCGAGTTCCTTGTAGATCCCGAGCTCTTCGCCCCGCATCTCGGCCAAGGACCACAGGAACCTGCGGAACGTCGGCCATGGATTGGTCGGTTGTTCCTCCTCGACGTACGTCCACACGCCCGGGTCGTCCGAGGCCGTGCTCGCTCCGGGGATGTAGTAGACGACATAGCCCTGATGCATGGCGATCACGAGGGCGTCATCGAGGATCGCGGGATCGGCGCCGTCGTCCTCGAGCAGTTCCAGGGACGACTGCTTGATGCGCAGCAGATCCTCATAGGCCCAGGTGGTGCCCGTCATCAGCGGGTACGGGCTCTTGCCCATGACACGCAGGAAATCACGGTAGAGGGCGGGGATCCGCTGCACTCCCTGGGTCCGCGCCAGGTGCGCTATCTCCTCGTCGGAGCAGCCGGTCTGGTCCCCTCTGCGCACCAGTCCCCGCTCGACGATGTAGCCATGGAATTCTTCGATCGAAAATCGGTTCAGATCCATCGCCCACCCCTTCAGAAGTATCGATGCACCCGAATGCGGTTGTTCACCGAGTCGGGAGAGAAATTGTTCTGCGCGCCGGGCCTGAGCGTCCCGGGGCCTTCACGGTGCGTGTAAACGATATCCACTTGCATATTCGGATAGCGCCTCAGGAAGTCCTGGGTCGATTGGGCGCACCCTTGACAGGGATGTCG
Source organism: Thermomonospora umbrina (assembly GCF_003386555.1). Taxonomy (GTDB): domain Bacteria; phylum Actinomycetota; class Actinomycetes; order Streptosporangiales; family Streptosporangiaceae; genus Thermomonospora; species Thermomonospora umbrina. The sequence goes on from NZ_QTTT01000001.1 coordinate 2,845,124, forward strand.
TTCAGTGTAGATCGTGATGCGGCCACCGGTCTGCGGATCGGGGAATCTTCGGGAGAAGTCCTCATAGATCTTCTTTTCGGAGTCGTAATCCCGGTTGTGCCCCCGCGCCTGCCGCGAGGGCAGTGCGTCCCGACCGTCGCGGCGGAGCCTGGTGAACCCTTTTTCGTCATAGGTCTTCTTGCCGCTGACCGAGTCGATCGACCCTCGGTGGCTGCGTCCGGTCCGATCACGGACGTCATAGTCCGACGTCGCGACGTTTGATTCCTTCTTGCGGCTCGGCAGCCCTTTTCGCAATTCCTTCGCCCGATTCACCAGTCCCGTGAATCGGGGATTGTTGTTGCGGCCTCGGCGGGGCATGTCGGCGCCGTCGCGGCCGCGCGCGCCGCGGGCCGGGGGGAGCTGCTGCTGGGCTCCCATCTTCTTCCAGGCTCCCTTGGCGGCGCCCGCCCGGCGGCCGGCACGGCGGGCGTTCCGGTTCCGGCCGAACTTCCCCCTACTCACCGAGGACCACGTCCAGCGCCATGCTCAGGAGCTGGTCGATGATGAGACCGGTGATCATCTTGAAGATCGGGATCTGCAGGAGGGAGGCCCCGAAGGTCACGACCGCGGTGGCGATCGCCTGCGCGATCTGGACGGCCAGGATGACCAGTTGAACGATGACGCTGATCTTCAGGAAGAGCACGATGGCGCCGATCACCATCAGTCCCGCGCCCACGACGACCGCGCCGCCGGTCGCGGTGTTCAGGTTGATCGAGGGGGCGTCCCCGGCGTCCCAGTTCTTCTGGAACGCGTCGATGCCCTGACCGGCGGCTCCGCCCCACACGGCCTGAACGGCGCCTTCCGCGTCGCCGATCCCCGAACCCAGCGAGCCGGAGAACGACATCCAGCGGCGGCCCATCTCGAAGAGTTTGGTCTCGTCCGCCTCAGGCCAGGTGTAGCCGAGCATGCCCAGGAGGGAGGCCAGCTCCCCCGGAAGCTGCAAGCCCATCAGCCCAGGATCTCCCGCACCCGGTTGACCTCGATGTCCGACAGTTCTTCGGAGCCCTGGTAGTTGTCGGCCATCTTCTCGAGGTCCTCGGCGATGGCCTCGAGTTCGTCGAGGTTGCCGGCGAAGCATTCCATCGCCAGGTCATGGATGCCCTGGTAGCACATCCCGATCAGCATGCCGATGTCGTCGCCGCCCCACGGTTCCCCGAATCCGGCCAGGTCGCTCTCCAGGGTCGTCAGGTCCTGGTCGAGTTTGTCGATGACCTTGCCCAACTCCCCCGCGGCCTTCCGGATGTCGCCCGGGTCGACCTGCAACTCCCCGAACCCCATGTCGCCCTCCATGCCCGAGAACCGGTTCGAAGCCCAACCTATCGGGCCGATCGTCCGATTCACGGACCTGGTGGCCGCCTGCCGTTCACCCGCCCTCGACGTCCTTCCACAGAACGCCGAGGCACCCCTCCGGCCGACCGCCGCGCGCGACCGTCCCCAGCACTTCGTCACCGCCAACGCCGCGTCCACGACCTCCGCCACTACGAGAAGGGCCGCCCCCTGGAGGCCCTGTGGTGGCAGTACTCCTACTTCAACCACTGGGGCAACCCCCTCCGAGCCCGCCTCAACGTCACGGAGGAGGCCCCGGCCATCTCCTAGCCCTCTTTGTCGGTGATGCTCGATCGGTCGCGGAAAAGACGTTCGCGGCGCACTAGAGACGTGGGTCACACTCCTCGATCATCGGTGGACCTCACCCCGCCGAGTCAGGGAGACGTCCGATGGCCCGCCGAGCACTCGCCGCCCTGTCGATCCTCGCCGCAGCCGTCACGCTGCCGACGGCGACCGCCACCTCCGCACGAGCGGAGACCGCGCCGATCCGGTACGTGGCGTTGGGGGACTCGTACACGGCCGGGCCGCTGACCTCGCTCTTCCAGCCGGGGTCGCCGCTGGGCTGTCTGAGGGGCATCGGCAACTATCCGTCGATCGTCGCCAGGACGCTCAGGCCCGCGTCGTTCAAGGACGTGAGCTGCAGCGGGGCCAAGACCAAGCACTTCACGGAGGCGCAGTCGTTCTCCATCGGGCGCCCCAACCCGCCGCAGTACGACGCGCTGAGCACGGAGACGACGCTGGTGAGCCTGACGATCGGCGGCAACGACATCGGCTTCAGCAAGGCGGTGCGGTGCTTCGAGCTGAGCTACAGCGACCCGGAGGGCTCGCCCTGCAAGGACGAGTTGACCGCCGGGGGCGTCGACCAGTTCGCGCAGAGCATCGCCGCCGCCGCGCCCAAGGTCGGAACGGCGCTGGCGGGCATCGCGCAGCGGGCGCCGAACGCCAAGGTGTTCCTGCTGAACTACCCGCTCATCCTGCCCGCGGAGGGCAACGGCTGCTTCCCCTGGGTGCCGATCGCCAAGGGCGACGTCCCGTACCTGCGGGACGTCCAGAAGTGGCTGAACGGGATGCTCGCCGACCAGGCCGCCCAACACGGGGTGACCCTGGTCGACACGGCCGAGCCGGGCCATGACGCCTGCCAGCCCAACCCGCTCAAGCGGTGGGTGGAGGGCATCCCGACCCAGTTCGCCGCCCCGGCCCACCCGAACATGTGGGGCGAGGCCGCCATGGCGTCACTCCTGTTGGAGGCCGTCCGCGCGGCCGGCTAGCCGACCCGTCCCCCAGACGACGGTCTGCAGCACCTCGTACCTCTCGGGCCGCCACGGATCCAACCGCACCCGCGCCACCGACCCCGACCACCCGACGGGTTTCCGCACGAGCATCCCGACCACCGCAGCGGACGCGTCCAGCGGACTGCCGGCCACCCCGACCGGCCCCAGCCCGTCACCCTCGTCCCGCACCTCCCACACGAAGAACTCCGGCCCCTCACCCACGGCGAACGAGCCGAGCGTCCAAGCCGTCGATCTGCTCCCACAGCCCCGCCGGCGTCGCGGCCTCCATCAACCCGTACCACGGGTACGGCGCCCGAGGCGTCGCCCAGAACCGCCGCGTGTACCACCCGTACCAAACGAGCCACCGCCCCCGCGTCGCCTCCTGAATGACCCGAGCCGCCCGTTCGGCATCGGAACGAGCCCGACCCGATATCGTCTGCACAGCCACGCTCCCGTCGTGGTCAGGCCCCGGAACATCGGCGTTCGCACCGCCGCCGGGGCCGCTTTGGATTGACGGCTTCATCGAAACGGTTCGCCGGTTACCGTGGAAGCGTTGTCTCGTTGCCCCCCGGTGCGGACAACATTGACAATGGGTCAACCCAGGGCGAAACGGGTGAGTCGATGACCTTCGGCGAGAAGTTGCGCGCACTGATGGCCGACCACGGAATCGGCCTGCGAGAACTGGCCAGATCGGTTCCCTGCGACGCCGGTCACCTGTCGAAGGTCTCCCACGACCGCAAGACGCCTTCCGTTCAACTCGCCGCGCGACTCGACGAAATCCTCCAGGCGAACGGCGAACTGGTCGCACACCGCGAACCGTCACCCGGCGGTGCGCCGGATGACGACGAATGGGAGGCGCTCGAACTGGCACGTCGCGTCGCCGCGAGTGACGTCGGAGATGAGACGATCACCGCGCTGGAGATGACCGTCGACGATCTCGCATCCGCCTATCCCCGGACTCCACCGGCCGAGCTGCTCGTACGCACCCGACGTCACCTCGGCTACGTCTCACGGCTCATGGAAGCGCGGATGACGCTGGCCGAGCGGAGGCGGCTGGTCGTGGTCGGCGGCTGGTTGTCGCTGCTCACGGCGACCTCCGAAATCGACCTCGGCCGGCATTCGGTCGCCGCCGCGCGGCTGCGCACCGCCGCCCAACTCGCCGCGCACGCCGGGCACACGGAGCTCCTCGCGTGGACGCTGGAGACACGAGCCTGGCAGACGCTCACCGACGGCGACTACCGGGAGGCGATCACCTTGTCCCGTGGGGCGCAGGAGATCGCGCCTCGGGACGGGTCCGCCTTCATCCAGGCCACCGCGCAGGAGGGCCGGGCATGGGCCCGACTCGGCGGCCGGTCCGAGACGCGCGACGCCCTCGCCCGCGTCGAGCGTCTCGTTGAGCCCCTGCCCGTGCCGAGCCGTCCGGAGCACCACTTTCGGTACGACCCCGCCAAGGGCGACGCCTACACCGGCACCACGTTGTCGTGGCTGGGCGACCCGGCGGCCGAGTCCTACGCACGCGGAGTGCTGGCCCGCATGGAGCATCCCTCCAACGGCCTCGCCCGACCCCGCCGCGCCGTTGACGCCCGCCTCGACCTGGCCCTGGCCCTGCTCGCCACCGACCAGCCCGCCGAAGCCGCCCACACCGCTCTGGAGGCCATCACCAGCGGCTGGCTGGTGCCCTCCAACCACTGGCGCGCGGCCGAAGTGATCACCGCCGTGGAGGCCCACCGGCTCCCCGAGGCCACCACCCTCCGCGAGGCGTACCGCGACCTGTGCGTCCGAGCCGTCCCGACACCGCAAAGCACCCAGTGACAGAAGGCGGACCCGATGACCTTCGGTGAGGAGATGCGTCGGCTGATGGCCGAACGCGGGCTGTCCCTCGCAAGCTCGCCAACTACGACGTCGGCTACCTCTCCAAGGTCGCCAACGACCACTGGCGACCCTCTCCACCCTCGCCGAACGCCTCGACACCGCCCTCCAAGCCGACGGCGAACTCGCGGCACTGGCCCGTTCGCTCCGGCGGCCGGACGCCGTCGCGATGACCGTGGACGATGGGGATCCGGAGGCCGTTGAGCGGGTTCGGTACGTCGTGCGGCGGCCGTCGAGCATGGACGAGCGGGCCGTCGGAGCGCTCGCCGAGGTACTCGCCGGGCAGCGGCGGCTCGAGGACGTCGTGGGCTCCGGGGGCATGCTCGCCCCCGTGACCGCGCAGTTCCCCATTCTGCTGGAGATGTTGAGAGACGTGCCCGGCCGCCATCACCGGAGGGTCGCCGGCGTCGCGTCCGAATGGGCCACGTTCGCCGGCTGGCTGCACGCCGCCACGCGTCGGGACGGCGCGGCGCTGAAGCTATTCCAGCAGGCCGAGGCTCTGGCGGACGAGGCCGAGGACGGCACGTTGGCGGCGACGGCGACGAGCTTTCGTGGTTACGTGGCGCGAACCCAGGGGCGCCCCCGCGCGGTGGTGCGCTGGTCGGCCGCCGCGCTGGCCACTCCGGGCTCCCATCCGACGCAACGGGTCTTCGACATGATCCAGACGGCCCAGGGGCATGCCGCGCTCGGCGACGTCGAAGCGATGCGACGGTTCCTGGACGACGCCGCGGCCCTGGCCGCGGTCGCAGGGGAGCCGCCGCCCTCGGTCTACTGGTATCGGGAGCCATTCTTTCATGTCCAGATCGGCCTTGCTCACTTGCAGGCCGGTAACCACCGCGACGCCGCCGAAATGATCGAGGCCGGCCTGCACGGAATGCCCGCCGAGCAGCGGGCGGCCGAATGGGCCCGAGAGTACGAGGACGCCTTGGCCGTCGCCCGCGACCGGGCCTGACCTCTCGGCTCTCGTGGACGGTGGAACGCCGTCCGGTGGGCGGTCGGCGGGAATTGTCATGGTGTGCGCGGCCCTCGGCCATGTAACGCCGTCGGCATTGTCAGGTGAACGCAGAGAACGGCGTCACGGAGTCCACATGTGGTCGATCGGCTCTTCTCCGGTGAAGATCGCTGGTCGAATACGGGGGCAAGAGCGCCGAGCGCGGAAAGGCACCGGAGAAGACCATGCGCGGAATACTCTGCAGGTTGGCGGCGGGTGGAACGACGGTGGTGGCGGCGGTGGGGCTGGCCGTGACACCCGCATATGCCCTGAGCTGGACCATCACCAGCCCGGACCCGGACTTCGTGGGAGTCAACGTCACCCCGAACGGCTTCGACGGGACGAAGAACGTCATCCTGGTGAATCATCGCAACGGGGTGCGCTTTCACTGCACGACGTCCATCATCAAGGGCACCGTGCCGGCATGGAATGACGCCGACGGCATCGGTGTGCTCCGAATAACGTCTCAGACCTTCAGCACCTGCCCCGCCCTCGGTGTCACCTTCACCTTCACCACGGGCAGCAGCGCGGCCGATCCGTCGCCGGTGAGCGTGACGGAGACCTCGTACACGCCGCCGCAGGTCGACGCACGGATCGAAGGGTTCGCCGCGACGTGGACCGGCCCCGGATGCACGGCCACGATGGGCGGGCCGCTCGCCCCGGTCAACACGCCCGAGGCCACCCTGACGGGGTATTACGACAACTCCTCGCACAACCTCGTGCTGACGGGCGGCGGCGACCTCACCGTTCGGAGCCATTCGGGTTGCTTCGGGCAGATGACGACCGGTGACAGGCTCTCGATGTACGTCCGCTACCAGATGTCGCCGGCGCTCACCATCACCAGTCCCTGACCCCTACCGCCGCCTGCCGGACGCTCCCGACCGGGGCTCCTCACGAAGCGGTCGTCGCCGGGCACGACGTTCCCGCCCTCGACCGCTACACGAGGGGGCCCGGGCCGGGGCCGAGGTGCCAGCCCTTTCGTAGCTGATCCCTGATCGGCTCGAAGTCCTTCACCGAGTCCTGTTCCGCGTCGTCCAGCTCCGGCCGTGCGGTGAAGGCGATCGGCGCGCAGAGCAGGACCACGAAGGCGATCATGCCGAACATGATCGCCGCCCCGACACGGTCGGCGGAGCCGAGGCCGACGGTGAGGAACGCGAAGATGACCAGCAGGCTCGCCCAGACCAGGCCGCGCGTCACGCGTTGCTCCCTGACGCGCCCGCGATGCAGGTCACGGCACTCGGTGCAGCGGGGCACCCTGGCCTTGGCCGTCTTCCAGACGAACTGACGGGGGCCGCCGGCGTACGCCTGGCGGTGTTGGGTCTCGCCGGAGATCGGCTGCTCGAACGCCGAGTCGTCGTCCTGCGGCCGTTCGCCGCAGAACCAGCACATGGAGTACGTCTTCATCTGCCGGGCGGTCTGGAGGTTGTCCCTCACGTTGGTGCGGATGGCGTCGGAGCGGGCGCTCTCGAGGGCGCGTTCGAGGAGCCAGACGACCTCCGGCCAGTCCTCGGTCTCCTCGGCGTACATGACCGCGCAGGCCAGGATCGAGGTGGCGATCTCGTCGCGGACGCCGGTCAGCAGCGGGTCGTCCTCCGGCAGCAGTTCGCCGAGCGCGGTGAGTTTCGGTTCGGAGGCGTCGAGGAGTGCGCGGGCGTTCCCGTTCGCCGTGGGCCGGTCGCCCTGGGCCCGCCGCACGGTGTCCTCGGTGAGCCGGCGGACGTCGGCGGCGTCGTGTCGGACCTCGTCCCGCAGGGCGGCGTCGACGAGCGTGTCGCGGAACCCGACGGAGCGCAGCAGGGTCACGTGCCGAGCGGCGGTCCCGGGTTGTTCCTCGCGGGCGGCGCGGCCGCAGAGGCGGGCGCTGACGGACAGCAGCGCCGGTACGAGCCCCGCCCGCATCGCGTCGACGGTGCCCTGACCGAGCCGGGGGTCGGCGAGGGCGCGGGCCCGCCACGCCATCCGGGCCCAGACGGCGTCGTCGTCGACGATCTTGGCCCAGCTCAGCATGGCCATCGACCAGTGATCGTCGGACGCGCCGCCCACCTCGCCGAGGTCGAGCGCCAGGGCGTGGTCGAGGACCGCGAGGTTGTGCAGCCCGATCGCCCGTGCGGGTGTCCCGCGCTGCCGGTCCCAGATGTTCTCGGCGATCTCGATCTCGCCCGCCGCCAGCGCGGTCAACGCCTCGTCGGGCCCGGGCCCGTCCTGCTCCGACAGGGGCCAGAACCAGAACAGCTCCGCCTCCAGCCGGCGGACCGGGTCCCGGAGCCGTTGCAGCGCGTCCTGCACGGCCGCCAGATCCGGCGCGGGGTCGAGCGGCAGCGGTGTCGCGCCGAGCGACCCGGCGGTGCCGAGCCGTTCGGCCATCCGGAACGCGTCGAGCCGCTTGCGGATCCGCCGCGTGTCGGCGTCCACGGGCAGACCCGCCACCCGGAACGGGTTCTCCCGGTACAGGTCGGGGCCGATGTCGGCGAACGGACCGGTCATCGCGCGCCCGCCGGGGAGATCCGCAGCGTCACCGTGCGGGCGGATCGGCCATCGCCCGCCGCGGACGCCGCGTCGGCCAGCGTCGACAGGGTGAACGCGCTGGTGGACAGCCCGGACGCCGAACGCAGCGCCTCGCGCACGACGGCGGCGCGCAACTCGCCCAACTCGGCGTTGGTGGCGAATCCGCTGTCCGGCCCCGGCGGTCGAGGGTCGGTGTGGCCGATGACGAGGACGTTCAACCGGCCCGCGTGCGCCCGGAGCGCTCCGCCGAGCCGTCCGAGCGTGGCCCGGCCGTCGGACGAGAGCGTCGCGCCCCGGCTGAACAGTCCACGCGGGAAGGTGACCGACAACTCCCCGGCCGAACGTTCGACCTGCGCGCCGGCCACCTCCGGACGAACGTCCGCCAGAGAGGACACCGTCCGAGAAGAGCGCGGAGAGACAACGGGCGGAGCGGCGCTCGCCTCCCGGATCGTTCGGTCGTCCCTCCAGACGTCCACCAGGAGCACCAGCGCCGCGACCGCCAGGAACGCCGTCGCCGCCGGGAGCCAACGACCCCAGGGCGCGGATCGGCGGCCCTGCTCGCCGAGCAGCGCCACCCGGCGACGGGCGGCGGCGACGGCGGGAGTGCCCATGCCGAGCTCCTGGGCGGCGGCCCAGATGCGGTCGGCGTCCCACCAACGGCCCTGCTGCGCGTAGACGCAGGCCAGCAGCATGTGCGGCGCGGTGCCCGGATCGGCTTCGGCGCACAGGGGCTCCAGCAGGTCCGCCGCCTCCGCGAGGTGACCCGATCGGGCCAGGGACCTGGCGTGTTCCACCGTCACCGCACGAGCGGCGGCGAGGGGCGACGGCTCGTTCACCGGCCCCTCCGAACGGTGCTGAACGGGTCCGGCGGCAAAGGCGGCGTGGGCAGCAGGGAGCGGAGGGCCGCGTTGATCTCCTTGAGCATCGCCAGGTCGCCGCGCCGCAGCGCGTCCCCGCCGACCGAGACGAGCCGGCGCGCCTCGGCCGGGTCGCCCATCTCCGGAACGAGCCGCTCCAGGTCCTCGAAGACGAGCCGGTCCAGCTCGCCCGACTCGCTCAGGATCCGCAGGACCATCACGCGCAACTCCTCGATGCGCTGCCGCAGCAGGTCGGGATCGTGGGCGCTGATGGCGTCGGTGATGGACGCCTCGGCCTGGCCCAGCCGGGCGATCTCCCCCGCGTCGTTGCGGGACAGCACGACCTGCCGGGCCGCGTCGATCATGTCCCGGGCCTCCTGGGTGAGCTTGGGCCACTCCAGCTCGGCCTCCACCTCGTCGGTGGCCGCCTTGAGGTCCTGCAGCCGTTTGGACCCGGCCGTGGCGGCGTCGCGGTCGACCGGGGCGGCCTTCACCATGGCGTCGACGTCCTCGGCGATGCGCTCGGCCTCGATCCGCTCCAGCACCTTGGCGCTGCGGGCGTCGCCGTACTCGCGGGCCTCGCGGCGGGCCGCCTCCAGGCGACGCAGCTCGGCCTCGGTGTCGCGGGCCAGTTCGTCGGCGTCCGGGACGCGTTCGGTGCCGAGGTTGATGACGTGCTCGAACTCCTCGTCCAGCAGGGCGACATAGGCGCGCGCGACCACCAGCCGGGACTCGTCGATGGTGATGGTGAGGTCGATCTCGCTGCCCTCGGGCACGTCGCGCCGCACCTGCTCCGGCTTGACCTCCAGCCGGCCGATGCGGGTGTTGCGGTCGGCGCGCGTGTGCTCGCCCTCCAGCACCGGGATCAGGATCATCCCGTCGCTGGAGCCGGCGCTCACCGCGACCGTGGTGCGCAACAGCACCCGGCGGCGGGCGGGCAGCGGCGTCCCCCGTTTGATCAGCCACTCGACCTCGTTGCCGGCCAGGCCGATGCCGATCGACTGGGTGAGCGGCGGCTGCGTGTCGACCACGCCGACCGTGTACGTCAACGTGCCGGGGGTCACCTTGCGCGGGGCTCCGGTCGCGTCGGCCAGCTCGATCTGGAACGCGTTGGCGACGCCGCGTTCGGCCCGCAGGTACACGGTGAACGCGCCGGCGTCGGTCAGCGGCACGGCACCGCTCCGCCAGGCCGGACGCGTCGCGGTGTTGACGAACTCGATGGTGAACCCCGCGATGTCGCCGCCGGAGACGGTGCCGCCGACCAGCGGCTCGGTGTCGGGGCCGACCGGCTGGTAGTCCAGCGCGACCGCGTACCGACCGGGCGGGAGCGGGGCGGCCGACGCCGGCGCGTCGAGCAACTGACCGCCCGCGAAGATGGCCGCGCCGCGCGCGACGGCGGTGATCGGGTCCTGCCCGTGGTCGATCGGGATGCCGAGCCCCTCCACCGGGTCGGCGAGCCGCTCGCGCAGGTACGGCGAGAGCGTCGGCCCGCCCACCAGCAGCACCTTCTCGATGTCGGACGGGCCGAGCCCGCTCTCGGTCAGCGCGTTGCGGCACAGGTTGACCGACCGGACGATCAGTGGCTCGGTGAGCCGCTCCACCTCGGAGCGGGTCAGGTCGTACTCGAACTCCACGAAGTCGCCGTCGGTGTCGCGCAGCTCCACCAGGATCTCGGCGGACCCGGCCTGCGACAGTCGGATCTTCGCCGCCTCCGCGGCGAGCTTCAGCTTGTTGATCTCCTTGATCCAGCGCGGGTCCCCGCGCCGCAGGTCGCCCAGACCGTGCTCGCGGGCCGCCGCCGGGATCAGCAGGCGTTCGACGATGGCCCAGTCCAGCAGCTTGCCGCCGAGGAAGTTGTCCCCCCGATGGTTGACCACGGTGAACTCGCCGTCCCGGATGTTGACGATGGCCGCGTCGAACGTGCCGCCGCCGAAGTCGTAGACCAGCCAGAACGAGTTGTCGTCGGTGCTCTGGAACCCGTGGGCGAGCGCCGCCGCCGTGGGCTCCTGGAGCAGCGGGGCCTGCCGCAGACCGGCGAGCCCGGCCGCCCGGCGGGTCGCCTCGCACGCGCTCAGCTCGAACGCGGCGGGCACCGTGATGACCGCCGCGTCGATCTCCTCGCCGGTCCGCTGGGCGACGTCGCGGCGCAGCGACTTGAGCACCTCGGCGGACAGTTCCTCCGGCCCCAGGGAACGGTCGGTGGCCTTGAACACCTTGGGATCGCCCGCGGTGCCCATCCGCAATTTGAACTCGACACAGGTGTTGTCGGGATCGATCTCGTTGCGCTCCTTGGCGGCGCGCCCCACGAACAGCCGCCCACGCCGGTCGATCATGACGGCCGAGGGGGTGGTCTCGTGCCCCTCGTTGTTCTTGACGATGTCCGCTTCGACGCCGTTGAGTTTCGCGATGGCGCTGTTGGTGGTGCCGAGGTCGATCCCGAAATCGATGGTGGTCCTGGTCATGATCCCGACGATTCCTCCGCGTCCGTTTCGGTGTGCTCTGGCGGCGGCGTGCCCACGATCACTTCGGCGAGTTGGAGCTGACGACCGTCGAGATAGACGCCGGGGCGCACCGTCTCCACGATCTCCTCGCGCGCGAGGCCGTCGGTCGGCTGGAACGCCACGACGGTGAGCACCAGCCCCGGGTCGTAGGGCTCGCCGAGATGGTCGGTGATCTCGACCCCGGCGTCGATCAGCGTGCTCCAGGCGGCCTCCATGTGCCGGACCACGGCGCGCGGCGCGTCCGGCACCCGGTCGAGCCGGCCCCGCAGCCGCCACAGGTCGGTGGCCAGCCCGGCGACGGTCCCCTTCGGCAGCGCCTCGCCTCCGGCGTCCTCTCGGGGCGGGGGGACGGGCGGATCGGCGCGCCCCGCGGCCTGCGCCGCGGCGAGCAGGGCCTTCAGCCGCTCCGTCGACGGACCGCGAGGAATACGGAACTCCCGGGGATATCGCCATTGCCGAAATGTGGCCCACACCTCGGAGATCGCACTTTTCGACATTATCCTCGGTTTCCTCGACCGCACTCGACATACCGCCTGTCGAGGGTCGCACGGGCCATCGCCCACCACCAGTGCAATGGCCGAATCAGGCCATTGTCATGAGCCATGGATAATGCGGACACGAAAAGTGGGCCCACCGACGATTCTCCAATGGACCGACTATGCTCGATGCGCCGTTCAGTGGAGTTGTTCGCCCTCCTCTCGGCGGCCCCGCCAGAGGCCCAGCTCCCGTTCGGCACGGCGGATGCGCAGCGGCCCGCACCCGGCCGCCAGCGTGTGCAGGGAAGGGGCGGCGGCATAGCGGGTGGCCATCCAGGGCTCCGGCGCGTCGGGGTCGGCGTCCACCACGGCGGCGGTGAACGCCCCGCTCACCCGACGCGCCGCCGCCACCTCACGGGCGAACCGGCGACGGAACGCGGCGTCGTCCGCCAGGACCGACCGGATCGTCTTGATCGCCACCAGCACGCCCGAACCCGAACGCCCGAGACGGACCCGCCCCATGCCGCCGAAGCCGATCAGCGAGACGATCTCGAACGGCCCCACCCGCCTGGGGTCGTCGGGCCGCGACTCCGCCCGCGCGCCGGACCGGTCGTCCACCGGTCGACCTCCGCTCTCCATCCGTCCACCGATCGGACGTCGACTCCGGACCTCCGGCCGGACCTCGATCGACATCCTCGCCGAGCCTCGGGAGATCATCTGCGCCCCATGACCCAATTCGCCGAGAAGACCGCGATGCGGGTCGTCCTCGCGCGTCGCGGCCCGACCGACCGGCGAACGGGATCGTGTCGCACCCGGCGGCCGGCCCCCGACATCCCGACGATCACCCCATAACCACTCGCCAGGTCACGGAACGACCTCGGTAGACTCGACGCCGGTACGCCCGGGCCGGTCACGTACGGCGATCGGCGGGGCGGGCCGGCAAGACGACCCCGATCCGAGGAGCGCCCACCCGTGGCTCTTGTCGTGCAGAAGTACGGTGGCTCCTCCGTCGCGGACGCCGAAGGCGTCAAGCGGGTCGCCCAGCGCATCGTCGCGACGAAGAAGGCGGGCAACGACGTGGTCGTCGTGGTCTCCGCCATGGGCGACACTACGGACGAGCTGATCGACCTGGCCGAGCAGGTCAGCCCGCTGCCCCCGGGGCGCGAGCTGGACATGCTGCTGACGGCCGGGGAGCGGATCTCGATGGCGCTGCTGGCGATGGCGATCGCCACGCTGGGCCACGAGGCACGGTCGTTCACCGGCTCCCAGGCCGGTGTGATCACCGACGGCTCCCACGGCAAAGCCCGGATCATCGACGTGACACCGGGCCGGATCCGGGGGGCGCTCGACGAGGGCGCCATCGCGATCGTCGCCGGCTTCCAGGGCGTCTCCCAGGACTCCAAGGACATCACCACGCTCGGCCGCGGCGGCTCCGACACCACGGCCGTCGCGCTCGCCGCCGCCCTGGAGGCGGACGTCTGCGAGATCTACAGTGATGTGGACGGCGTGTTCACCGCCGACCCCCGGATCGTGCCGACCGCCCGCCGCATCCCCGCCATCTCGTACGAGGAGATGCTGGAGATGGCGGCCTGCGGCGCCAAGATCCTGCACCTGCGCTGCGTGGAGTACGCGCGCCGCTACAACATCCCGATCCATGTGCGGTCCTCGTTCAGTCAACGACCCGGAACGTGGATCTCCGACAGCAGCGAGGGAAGTGAGATGGAGCAGGCGATCATCTCCGGCGTCGCGCACGACCGCAGCGAGGCCAAGGTCACCGTGGTGGGCGTGCCCGACAAGGTCGGTGAGGCGGCCACGATCTTCTCGGTGCTCTCCGACGCCGGGATCAACCTGGACATGATCGTCCAGAACGTGTCGGCGGCGGCCACCGGCCGCACCGACATCTCGTTCACGCTGCCGGCCACCGACGGGCAGACCGCGCTGACCGCGCTGAACAAGATCAAGGAGCGGATCGGCTTCGAGTCGCTGCGCTACGACGACCGGATCGGCAAGATCTCGCTGATCGGCGCCGGGATGCGCTCGCACCCCGGGGTCACCGCCAAGTTCTTCGCCGCCATCGCCGAGGCCGGCGTCAACATCGAGATGATCTCCACCTCGGAGATCCGGATCTCGATCATCGTGGCCCAGGACGACGTGGAGGGCGCGGTCAACGCCGCGCACCGCGCGTTCGAGCTGGACGCCGAGCAGGTCGAGGCGGTCGTGTACGGAGGTACCGGACGATGAGCACCCGTAAGCCCACCCTGGCGGTCGTCGGCGCGACCGGCGCCGTCGGCACCGTGATGCTGGACCTGCTCTCCACCCGCGAGGACGTGTACGGCGAGATCCGCCTGGTCGCCTCGCCCCGTTCGGCGGGCAAGAAGCTGTCCGTGCGCGGCGAGGAGGTCGAGGTCGTCGCGCTGGCCCCCGAGGTCTTCGACGGCGTGGACATCGCCATGTTCGACACCCCGGACGAGATCTCCGCCCAGTGGGCGCCGGTGGCCGTGTCCCGTGGCGCGGTCGCGGTCGACAACTCGGGCGCGTTCCGGATGGACTCCGACGTGCCGCTGGTCGTTCCGGAGGTGAACGCCGAGGCCGCGTTGAACCGGCCGCGCGGGATCATCGCCAACCCCAACTGCACCACCCTGTCGATGATCGTCGCGATGGGCGCCCTGCACCGCCAGTACGGCCTGCGCGAGCTGGTCGTGGCGTCGTACCAGGCCGCGTCCGGGGCCGGCCAGTCCGGCATCGACACCCTGTACGACCAGTTGGAGAAGGTCGGCGGCAACCGGGGCGTCGGCGAGCGCGCCGGCGATGTCCGCAGCCTGGTGGGCGACGACCTCGGACCGTTCCCGGCGCCGCTGGCGATGAACGTGGTGCCGTGGGCGGGCTCCCTCAAGGACGACGGCTGGACGTCGGAGGAGCTCAAGGTCCGCAACGAGTCCCGCAAGATCCTGGGGCTGCCCGACCTGCGGGTGAACGCCACCTGCGTGCGGGTGCCCGTCGTGACCACGCACTCTTTGGCGGTCCACGCCGTCTTCGACCGTGTGGTCGACCAGCGGGAGGCGCAGGCCGTTCTGGCGGGCTCCCCGGGTGTGGTCCTGGTGGACGACCCGGAGGCCCGCGAGTTCCCGACGCCGGCCGACGTGGTGGGCACCGACCCGACGTGGGTGGGTCGGGTGCGCCGTTCGCTGGACGACCCGAAGGGGTTGGACCTGTTCCTGTGCGGCGACAACCTGCGCAAGGGCGCCGCCCTGAACACCGCGCAGATCGCCGAGCTGGTGGCGGCCGAGCTGACCGCCTGACGCGTTCTCGAACGGCCCTGGGCGCTGTCCGCGCCCGGGGCCGTTCGTCATGGTGTCGGCGCCGGGGCGGGTCGCCCGAGCGCCGGACGCCGAAGGGCCCCGGCTCGGTGCCGAGGGCCCTCCCGATCCGCGTTCCGGTGGTCACCTCACGTGGTGGGCGCTCACCGTCGAATGGATCGCCCGGCCGCCTTCTTGGCCTTCTTCGCCTTGGGCGCGACCTGCCCGGCCTGCCCGGCCTGCGGAGCCGCCGCCTGCGGTGCGATGACCTGCGGCTCCACGGTCGGTGCGGCGGGCTCGGCGGGGGCCTGCGGCACGATCGTGGTGGCGGCGCCCTGCGAGGCGTCCTCTGGCGCGACCTGCGGGCTCTGGTGCCCCTGCGACAGCCCGAGCTGCTCGGAGACCGAGGGCTGGTACGGGCCGATCAACTGAGGAGTCGCGGCGGCGTGGTCGGGTGCCTGGAGATGCTCGGGCCCCATGGACGGCTGCGACGGCGCGGCGTACTGACCGGCACCCGCCTGCTGACCATGAGCCCCGTACTGGTCGGGCCCGGCGTACTGGCCGGGGCCGATGGGCTGCTGCTGGCCTTGGTACTCCTCGGGACCGGCCGGCTGCTGCGGGCCGCCGTACTGGTCGGGTGACGCCGGCTGGTAGGGGCCCTGGTAGCCCATCGGACCGGCCTGCTCGTGCGGGCCCTGGTAGCCCATCGGACCGGCCTGCTCCTGGGGGCCCTGGTACTGCTCCGGCCCTGCGGGGCCCTGGGGGCCCATGGGCTCGTGCGGGCCGCTCTGCTCGTGGGGCGCTTCGAACTGCTCCGGGCCACCCTGCTCTTGGGGGCCCTGGTACTGCTCCGGGCCGCCCTGGGCCTGGTACTGCTCCGGACCGGCGGGGCCCTGGGGACCCGCGTGTTCCTGCGGACCACCCGGCTGTTCCGGGCCCTGGTACTGCTCCGGGCCACTCTGCTCCTGCGGACCCTGGAACTGCTCAGGACCACCCTGCTCCTGCGGGCCCATCGGCTCATGCGGCCCGCCCTGTTCCTGGGGGCCTTGGAACTGCTCGGGCCCTGCCGGACCCTGCGGGCCCATGGGCTCATGGGGGCCCTGGAACTGTTCCGGCCCACCCTGCTCTTGCGGACCCTGATACTCGTGGGGGCCGCCCGGCTCCTGGGGGCCCTGGTACTGCTCGGGGCCCGCCTGCTCTTGGGGGCCGGCGGGCTCCTGGGGTGCGGTGGGCGCTTGCGGGCGCAGGAAGTCCAACAGGCCGAAGAGCTCCTGGGGACCGGACGTCTCGCCCGGGCCCACGGGCTCCTGCGGGGTCGACGGGCGGGCGGTCTGGTTCGGTGCCTGCGGTGGCAGGGACAACGACAGTGGTGCCTGGTGAGGTGCGAGTGGTGGTGGCACCGCAGGGCCGGCGGTGGTCGCCTGAGCCGCCAACGATGTGGTGATCAGTACGCTGCCGACGACGGCTGAACACAGGCCGGCCGCGAGCGTACGTTGCATGGCCTTCATTGCGTGATCTCCCCTGGACGGCCGGCGGGCCCCCGTCGTTCGGGACGCCCCTACAGCCGCTCGTCACCCTCAGTTAATGACTCGCAACGCATTGCAGTAAACTGTGACCGTTCAGAAAGACTGACCTTCCCCCGCAGCGTGAACACACTTAGCCCCGAGGCCAGGGTCGACGGCCATCGACGTCGGAAATGCCCCGTTGCGCCGGATTCGGCGGCGGTGGTTGCGTCTCCCGAGGTCAAAGGTTCCCGATATTCCGATCCACGGACGGGCCCGTACGAAGCGTTCACTGGGCGGACGAATGACCAGAGTCCGGCCGGGAGGTACGGAGTGACGTTCGAGGAGTTTCTCGCCGCGCGGCTGCCGGCGCTGCTGCGGTTCGCCACCGCGCTCAGCGGTGATCCGCACCGCGCGGAGGACGTGGTGCAGGAGGTCCTCGTCCGCGCGGAACGCCGGTGGCGGCGGATCATCCGCATGCAGGCGCCCGAGGCGTACCTCAAGCGCATGATCACCAACGAGTACCTGTCATGGCGCCGACGCCGGTCGTCGGCGGAGGTGCCGATGGCGGACGGCACGCTGACGGCGGCCGGTGAGGCGCAGGCCGACTCGACCGAGCCCCACGCCGACCGGGACGCCCTGTGGTCGTTGATCACCGCGCTGCCGCCCAGACGACGCGCGGCGCTGGTGCTGCGCTTCTACGAGGAGCTCTCGTATGCGGAGATCGGCGACGTCCTCGGCTGTTCGGAGGCCACCGCGCGATCCCACGTGTCGCTCGCGCTCGCGGCACTGCGCGGGGACCTCGCCGGACGGTCTCGGGGTCTGGCGTCCGTACCGAAGCGGGATCCGAGGGAGGCATGATGATCGACGAGGATGACATCCGGGCGACCCTGCGCCGCGGCGCCGAGCGCACGCCGGATCCGGACCGGGTCCGTACCGTGCTGGAGGGCAGGATCCGCAGCTCCCGGCGCAGGCGCCGGAGCGCCGCCGGGGCCGTGCTGGCGGCGGCGGCCGTGGCACTGCCGATGGCGGTGCCGAGCCTGCTGCCGGACGACGAACGCCCCGACCGCGTGGCCAGCGGCGTGCCGGTGAAGGGGATGATCGGCCCGTCCTGGCTGCCCCCGGGCTTCCACGAGGTCCGGCGAGAACACTCATCGGCGCGCGGGGACGTCCTGCGATTCAGAATTTGGTCGACCGGGTCGACGTCGCGTGACCCGGAGCCGAGGACGTACATCTCGATGACCGCCAACGACTACAAGTCGCTGCCGAAGGGCCTCGGCACGCCTATCGCACCCGACAAGCCTTCCAAGCCCGGCCCCGGCATATGGATCGGGTCCGCGGACATCAACGGCAGCAAGGCAATGGTCCTGCGCAGACCCGACCGTTGCACCGTCTCCTGGGTCGCCCCGGATCTGCGGCACCGCCACGTCAACGCCGTCAGGACGAAGGATCGGTGCGGGATCGCATTGCGCGTCGCACGTTCGCTCACCGGTGACCCGTCGGCCACCGTCACCGACACGATCCGGGTCGCCGGGAAACCCGATGACCGTTTCCGGATACATCGGACGGAGGAGAAGACCGGCTCGGGCTGTGTGGCGAGTGTCGATTTCAACGCCGAAAACTCCCTGCTCCTTTATATCGGCCCCAGCCGTCCCGTCGACGAGGGTGGGCACGGATCGGTGGTACGCCCGAGGGTCGAGCATCCTGCCGACAGGATCGAGTATGAACCGGGAGGCCTCCCGCAGGGCGGTGCTCCACTCAGGGTCGGCGGTCGTCCCGCCCGGTATTACGAATCCTTCAGGGAGATCCGCTCCCAGAGGGTCTTGGTCGGCCAGAAGGTCGTCATCGACCTGGGCGGGCGTCGTCTCATCGTGACCAAGCGCCATTGGGCGAGGCCAGAGGCCAAGCAGCCGCTCATCCAGTTCGCCGGGAAGGTCGGTGTGGGGAGCCCGCCCACCTGTTCCTGGTAAGGCGGCGAACCCGGAGATTCCACGGCAATTTTCGGCTTTCCGACCTTCACCCGGCCGAATTCCGCCCGGTTGGAGTCCCCAGACACGGGAAAATGACTGCAAGTAATCGTCAGAATGCAGCGTGTCGTTGTCGGCCTCATCGTCCGGGCCGGCCGGTGGAGGGGAAGGCCATGCATAAACGACGTGAAGTCCTGCGCGCCGGCGCGACGGTCACCGCCGGTGGCCTGGCCGCCGGCCTCCCGGGAACGGGGACCTCCGAGGCTGCGCCCGTTCCCGCCCAAACGGCCGGGCCCGAAGCGTCCGCATGGAACGACCTGCGCAGCCATCTGAGCCCGGCGGCGCGCCTGTGCCGTCCGGGCGACCAGGCGTACGTGAGGCTCGCGCGGCCGTGGAACCTCCGCTACACGCATCGCCGCCCGGCGGCGATCCTCACCTGCGCCACGTCCAAGGACGTGCAGTCCGCCGTGCGTTGGGCGCGCACGCACGGCGTACCGCTCGTCCCACGCTCGGGCGGGCACAACTACGCGGGCCACTCGACCACCTCGGGTCTGCTGCTCAACCTGCGCGGCATCAACCAGGTGGTGCCCCACGGCGATCGGCTGTGGGTCGGCGGCGGCGCGACCAACTCCGACGTGTACCAGGCCGGCACCGCCCGTACCGGCCTGTACTTCCCCGGCGGACGCTGTGCCGGCGTCGGCGTCGCCGGGTTGACCCTCGGCGGCGGCCTCGGTTTCAACGACCGCAAGTGGGGCCTGACCTGCGACCGGCTGGTGGCGACGGAGGTCGTTCTCGCGGACGGCACGCTGGTGCGGGCCGGTGAACGGGAGAACGCGGACCTGTTCTGGGCGTGCCGTGGCGGGGCGGGCGGCAACTTCGGCGTCAACGTCGGCTTCCTGTACGACGCCGTGCACGTCGCCCGCCAGGTCGCCACGACGTTCGACCTGACCTTCGCGCTGCGGCAGGGGGTGACCGTGATGGGACTCGTTCAGGAGATCCTCCAGCGGGACACCACCGGCGACCTCGACCTGCGCGTCACCTTCGTCAACCACGGCAACGGGCCCGGCGACTGCCGCGTCCTGGTCTTGGGGCAGTACCTCGGCGACGAGTCGGCGCTGCGCTATCTGATCGCCCCGCTGCTGGCCCTGGGCCCGGCCCGGGAGGTCCTCCGGCAGAGCGATTTCTGGACGGCACAACACCGCCTCGCCATGTTCGGCGAACAGGAGGCGCTGGCCACCAAGTCCCTGGTCCCCGACCACTGGCTCGGCCCCGAGACCGTCGCCGCCGTCATGGACTGGATCCGCCGCTGGCAGCCCGGCGTCAGGGGCAACGTCACACACGTCACCCTGTTCGCCATGGGGGGCCGAACGGCCGAGGTGGACCCGCACGAGACCGCGTTCCCGCACCGGAACGCGACGTTCGTCATCGACGTGGGGGCGGTGTGGAAGGCGGGTTCGTCCCGTGAGGTCGTCCAGCGCCTCCTCGACCAGATCACCACGATCCACCGACGACTCAGCCGCGACCTGGAGACGACGGCGGCCTACGTCAACTTTCCCGATCCGGACCTGGTCGACTGGCAGACGGCGTACTACGGGGCGAACTACGCCCGGCTCCTCAGGGTCAAGCGCCGCTACGACGGCGACAACGTCTTCACCTACCGCCAGGCCATCGGCTCCACGCTCTGACCTCATCACCGCGAAACGCCGAGCACCCGCCGCCACCAACCCCGCCGCGCCCGATGCCGCCCTACCGACCTCACGCTTCCCGCCGCACCCGACCGCTCAGCGGCGGCTTCCTCCGGCCCCGGCGCACCGTTCGGCTGCCTCCGGGCTTGCACCACGGATTCCACTGCTCCGGGCCGCTCACCCCGTCGACCGACAGCGGCCTCCTTCGCCCTAGGCCCACGGCTCGCCACGGTTCCCGCTGCACCCGGCCGCTCACCCCGTCGACCGACGACGACCTCCTCCGCTCTGGGCCCACGATTCACGTGTCTCTGTGCCCGCACCACGATCTCCGCCGCACCCGGCCGCTCGCACCCTGGACCGGCGGCGGCCCCCTCTAGCCCCGGCGGACCATTCGACGGTTCGAGTCGCGCGGGAACGGCTCCGGAGGTCGCGACGGCACGCTGGACCGGAACGCCCGCGCCGTTCACGAAACCTGCGGACGTCCGAGCCGAGGCCGGACGCAGGAAGTTCGCTCGGTAGAACTCCTCCAGCAGACGTTCCAACTCGGCCGGAGACGCCGCCTCGAGCGGCTGGTCCAGCCCGGCGGCGTCACGGACCATGGCCCACCAGTTTCCGGTGGTCTCCCCCAGCCACACCACCGCCTGCGGAAACCGCCCGGTCAGCATGCCCGCCACCTGCTCGGGACGCGGCGGCGCCCACGGCATCACGCCCATCATCGCGCCGCTCCTTGGGCGAGCCTCGCCTTGACCCCCACGACGGCGTCCGTGACGCGGTCGGCGGGCGCGAGCGGCTCCCCGTCAGCGGTGAAGAACCACAGGTCCCCGCCATCGTCGGTCCGCCGCCGACAGGTGATCAGGCCGCTCTCGGCGGACGTACCGGGATCGCGAACGAGCAGCCCGCGCCCGTTCAGCTCCACGTCCAGGCGATGCGCCTTGAGATGAGCGGCGAGCGCGGCCAACCGCGCCTCCGGCACCCTACGATCGTGCATGGGTCAGCGCCTCTCGCTGATCAAGGCCCCGGGCGCACGGTGTGCCAGCACCTGCCCGGGGCCGTCCAATGTCTCCGGGGCCGTGCGGCGGCCCGCCCGCCCCTGTGGGCGAACGCAGGACGAGACCGCCGCACGGCGTGCGATCCCCGCCGCCCACTCCCCTGAGGCGCCCCGAGGACCACTACGAATACGGTGCCGGCTGTCGCGCTGCGTAATGTTCCAAGGTGGAACAATCCAGCCTTGCGCCCGAACGGCCCGGCGCGCTAAGGGACGGTGCGCTGACGTGCGCTGACGTGCGCTGACGTGCGCTGACGTGCGCTGACGTGCGCTGACGTGCGCTGACGTGCGCTGACGTGCGCTGACGTGCGCTGACGTGCGCTGACGTGCGCTGACGTGCGCTGACGTGCGCTGACGTGCGCTGACGTGCGCTGACGTGCGCTGACGTGCGCCGACGTGCGCCGACGTGCGCCGACGTGCGCCGACGTGCGCTGACGTGCGCCGACGCGGCGAGGTGAGGTGAGGTGAGGTGACGATCACCGGCCGGGCTGCGGCTGGTTGCGGAGAACTCGGGCCCTAGAGGCCCATGCGCGTGTGGAGTTTGCGGAGCGGTTCCGGCAACGTCCGACGTACGTCCACCAGGTGCGCGGTCACCGTTCGGGCGCTGGGGTGGAAGTGCGTCATCTGCGGCGCCGTGCGCTCCGCGCTCAGCAGCCGTTCGAGGGCACGGTCGTGATCGCCGGTCTCCGTGTGAACGCGGGCCATGTCGATCGCGTGATGCGCCCGTCGTTCAGGGACCAGGGTCGCCAGCGTCCGTTCGGTGACCTGGCGGTCGCGGCGGGCGGCCTCCTCCAGGTCGCCGAGTTCCACCGCGACGGCCGCGCCGTGGATCGCCACATTGCCCGGGACGAAGCCCGTCGTGACTCCGTGTCTGTCGCCCGGCGCCCAGCCGCCCTCGTCCTGGGTCTGGACGGCCTCGCCGTAGTGGTCCCAGGCGCTGGTGTCGTCCCCGGAACGGGCGGCGACGATGGCCGCGCGCAGGTGGGCCGTGCCGAGGATCTCGGCCGCGTCCTCCCGTTCGGGGTCCACGTCGCGGGTCACCTTGTGCAGCAGGGCCAGGGCGGGCCGCCACTGGGCCACGGCGAGCAGGAGCAGCGAACGGCGTAGCGCGACGAGCAGCGACAGATGCGGATCCTGCGCCCGTCGGGCGGCTCGTTCGGCCCGTTCCAGACAGCCGTCGGCGAGGTCGTGGTAGCCGAGCTTGCGACTGAGGTCGGCCGCCGCCTCGTGCGCGGTGAACAGGAGCGCCCACACACGCGGGTCGTCGCCGTCGTGCGCGTACCAGGCCAGTTCCTCCAGGAGCGCGGGCAGCCGCATCCCGATATGCGCGTGCCGCGAGGCCATTTGAAGCCGCCGTATCGTCGCGAGCTCGGCGGCCAGCACATTGAGCGAACGGCTCGGCACCGCCGACTCGGGCGGAACATCCGTGAACACCAACGCCCGTCGGATCTCGGGGATGGAGCCCTGAACGTCATCGTCGCTCCGACCGTGGAACGGCTGACCGTACAACTGCGAGGTGTCGACGCCGAGGGTGGCCGCCACCGCAGCGACAAAGGCGGGGGTCGCCAGCTTGTGACCCGCCTCGACCTGGGCGATGTGCGAACGCGAGTAATTCGCGCGCTGCGCCAGACCGAGCTGCGTCATCCCCCGCCGTTTACGCACACGGGCGATGCGGACACCGACGCTCTCAGGTGCACGTTCGACAGCCATGGGGAGTGGCCCTTCATCCGACCGTTCGCGCCTCCCACACTACGGAGCGATCGCCGATTCCGGCCCCGTTCCATGGTGGTTCCCGGTGTCGGGTCGGGTGGTGGGGGAACGGAGGTGGGCGGCGCACCGTGTTGGGCGGGTCGCGTTGCGAGATCGCGAGGGTGGGCGGACGTCATGGCGACGAGTTGGGCCTTCATCTACGGGCAGCCGGGGGCCGATCCGACGGCGGATCGGTTCGTCATCGAGCGGGCCGGGCAGCGGACCACGTTGGTGCCCGTGGCCGACGAGGGGCAGGCGGCCCAAGTGGCTGTGGAGTTGGTGGAGGAGGGCGTGGAGCTGATCGAGTTGTGCGGAGGGTTCACCGCCGTCGAGGCGGCCAGGGTGATCGAGGCCGTGGACGGGCGGGTGCCGGTGGGACATGTGGCCTACGCGTCGGAGTCCTTGGAGGGAGCCGCCACCTACAAGGCCAAGTTCGCCGAGTAGGCGCCGGCCCCGTAAGCAGGGCGTACGGGCCGGGGCAGCCACGCGGGGCGTGCTCGCCGCTTATTGTGGCTGTGTGACCGAGACCAGGCCGGCGAAGTCGGAGCAGACGCGCGCGCTGATCGTGCAGACGGCGCTGCGGCTGTTCCGGGAGCGCGGGTACGAGGCGACCACCATGCGGGGGATCGCCAAGGAGGCCGGGGTCTCGGTCGGGAACGCCTACTACTACTTCGGCTCGAAGGAAGAGCTGATCCAGGCGTACTACGACGAGCTGCAGGACGACCACCTCGCCGCCTGCCGAGCCGTCCTCGAACGCGAACGGGACTTCGCCCCCCGGCTGTTGGGGGTCCTCAAGGCGCGGGTCGACACGATGGTGCCGTACCACCAGTTCGCGGGGAAGTTCTTCAAGTTCGCCGCCGAGCCCGACAGCCCGCTCAACCCGTTCAGCGCCGAGTCCGGGCCGGCCCGTGCGGCGGCCATCGCCATCTACCGCGAGGTCGTGGACGGCTCGACCCTGAGGATCGACCAGGACTTCCGCGAGGAGCTGCCCGAGCTGCTGTGGCTCTACTCGATGGGCCTCGTCCTGTACTGGGTCCACGACAGCTCCCCCGGCTGCCGCAAGACGTACCTGCTCATCGAACGAACGGTCCCGCTCGTCAACAAGATGGTGACGATGTCCAGGCTGCCGGGCTTCAAATCCGTCACCCGCGAGCTGGTCAACGTCATCCGCGACGTCCGCGCCTGAACCCGTACGCCATCGGCGACCCGGGTCAACGGCATCCGCATCAGAGCCCGTACGGCGACCGCGAGCCGTGCCACGGGTACCCGCGTCTGAACCCGTACGGGGTGCACGAGCCGCCGACGTCATCCGCGTCAAACCGTGCGGCGTCCGCGAGCCGGAGCTACGGCGTCCGCATCAGAGCCCGAGCGACGACCGCGAGCAGGATCAACGGCATCCGCGCCTGGACCCGTACGGCGTCCGCGAGCCGGCGACGGCATTCGCGTCTGAACCCGTACGACGACCGCTAGCCGGCGACGGCATCCGCGTCTGAGTCCGTACGACCGCGAGCCGGCCAACGGCATCCGCGTCAGAGTCCGCGCGACGACCGCGAGCCGGCCGCCGGCACCCGCATCAGGGCCCGGACTACGAGCACGAACAGGATCAACGGCATCCGCGCCAGAACCCGTACGACGTCCACGAGCCGGCGGCGGTATCCGTCGGGTGTTCGGTGGGCGGAGCGGCGGGCTCAGGCGAGTAGGGCGCGGGCGGCGGGGACGACCTCGCGGGACCAGCGCAGGAGCTGCGTCTCGTCGGTGGTCTCCGGCCAGTACACGAACGTGTCGAAGCCCGTCTCGGTGGCGAGGCCGGCGATGACCTTCGCCCACTCGTCCGCCGTGGTGCGGATGGGCTCCTCGCCCTGGAGGCGCGGCGCGGTCGCCGGGCCGGTCGTGACCTCGCCGACGAGCTGCGCCATCCGGAGGACGGCCCCGGGGTCGCGCCCCGCCTCGACCGCCGCGCGCGAAATGGTGTCCTGGGCCTCGCGCCACTTCTCGTACGGCAGGTAGTGCGGGATCGGCGCGGCCCAACCGTCGGCGAGGCGGCCGGTGAGCGCGTTGGCGCGGGGGCCGACGCTGCCGACCCAGATGCCGACCCGATGCGCGGGGGCCGGCCCGGCGTGCACGCCGTTCACCGTGTAGTGGTCGCCGTGGACCTTGACGCTCTCCCCCGGACGCCACATGGCCCGGATGATCTCGATGCCCTCCTCCAACGCCGCGAGGGCCTCGGCGGGCCTCTTGGCGGGGACCCCCATGGCGGTGATCGCCTGCCAGAACCCGCCCGAGCCGATGCCGAGCTCGAACCGCCCGTCGCTGAGCAGGTCCAACGCCGACGCGGCCTTGCCCAACATGGCGGGCCCGCGCAGCGGCAGACTCGCCACGTCGGGGAACACCCGCAGTCTCCGCGTCTCCGCCAGCAGAACGCCCATCACACTGAACGCGTCGGCGTGCGCGGCGGCGTACGGATGATCCTGCACGCCCAACAGGTCGAGTCCCTCGTCATCGGCGAGCCGAGCGAGCCTGCGAACCCCCGGCAGATCATCGGCGACCGGGGCGACCTGAATCCCGAAACGTGGCGTCATACGATCATCCTGCCCCGCCCCTCACCGGACCTCGACCCCGCCCCGCCCGAAACTCCAGGCCGACCAGAGCCCTCCACCCGCCCCGCTCAGCAGGTCCTGGGCCGACCGCCCGGCCACACCGTCAACGCGATGCAGGCGGCCCACCCCACAACGACCGCCCGACGCGCGGCGAAAGTTCGCCCCGGCGCGACGAGCCTCCGTCCCGCAGCAGGAGACCGGTTCCCGGAACGACCATCCATCCGCGACAGATGGTTGCCCCCACGCGATGACCGCCCCAACGCTGGGTGAGCGTTCGCCCCCGCGCAACGAGGCTCCGACCGGAGACAGAAGACGACCCCGCAATGACCAGCCACCCACGACAGATGGTTGCCCCCACGCGATGACCGCCCCAACGCGGGATGAAAGTTCGCCGCCGCGCAACGAGGCTCTCGACCCGAGACAGAAGACGACCCCGCAGTGACGCCGTTCACCTCAGCAGATGGTCGCCACCAGCGGGCAGACCTCGTCGTGCCCGCCACGCTCGTTCCGCAATGACCGTTCACCCGCCACAGATGATCGCCCACGCGATGGCCCCGGCCACCCCGTCAACGCCACCCGGTGCAGGACGCCGATCCCACAACAACCGTCCAACGCGCGGCGGATACTCGTTTTCGCGCGATGAGTCCCCCGGAGACACCCCGCAGGGACGTTCACCCGCAGCAGGCGCGGCCACATGACGCCCGGCTCGGACGGAGGCGACTCCATGATGACCGTTGGGCCGCCGATGGTGGGAGGTCAGCCCATGGAGACCACGGTGTGGATGGACGCGGGACGGTCGAGGAGGGTGAGCATGCAGTCGGCGACGTCGGCGCGGGAGACGCGGAAGCCGCCGAGGACGTTGCGGTTGGTGCGGGTGCGGTAGCGGCCGGTGCGGGGGCCGTCGGTGAGGCGGGGCGGGCGGACGATGGTCCAGTCGAGCGTGTCGGCGCGTACGGCGGTCTCCATGCGGCGCATGTCGTCGAACGCGTTCTTCAGGGCGCGGCCGAGGATGGGCTTCACGAGCCAGCGGGTGAACGGGTCGTCGCCCGGGCCAGAGTAGGCGCCGCTCGCGCTGACGACCAGGAGGCGTGACACGCCCGAGGCGTGCATGGCCTCCATGGCGGACCTCGCCCCGTGCTCGCACACGTCGGTGGGGGCGTTCCCGCGGATGCCCAGCGCGGACAGCACCGCGTCGCGGCCGGTCACCGCAGGCTCCAGGGCCGCGGCGGTGAGCTCGCGGGCGACGGCGATCTCCAGGCCGGGTGTGGGCTCGACGTCCAGTCGGGACGGGTCGCGGACGACCGCCGTGACGCTGTGGCCGCGTTCCAGGGCCTGGCGGACGAGGTGGGTACCGGTACCTCCGGTGGCACCCAGGATTGTGATCTTCATGCCGACCCTCCAAGGTGGGTGAGTACTCACTCACCCTAGAATAGGCGGCGCTCGTCCCACCACCAGGAGGCCCCCGTGGTCAGCACCCGCGAACGCATCCTCGACGCGGCGGCCGAGGTCATGCACGCCAGAGGGCTGGCGCACACCACCACCAAGGAGATCGCCAAGGCCGCCGGCTGCTCCGAGGCCGCGCTCTACAAGCACTTCCGGGACAAGTCCGAGATCTTCGTCCGGGTGCTGCGCGAGCGGCTGCCCCACTTCTCGCCCGTCCCGTACGCCGCCGGGACCGGCACCGTGCGCGGCAACCTCCGCGAGATCGCCCGAACGGCCCTGGAGTTCTATCGGGCGTCCTTCCCCATCGCGGTCTCGATCTTCTCTGAGCCCCTCCTGCTGGAGGCCCACCGCGCCTCCCTCCGCCGCCACGGCAGCGGCCCCGAGGGACCCATCCTCTCCGTGGCCGACTACCTGCGCGCCGAACGCGACCTCGGCCGCATCGCCGCCGGCACCGACCCCGACGCCACCGCCGCCCTCCTGGTCGGAGCCTGCTTCCAACACGCCTTCCTCGAGCACTTCCACGGGAACGCGGGCGGAGCCGACCTCGACACCCTCGCCGACTCCCTCACCACCGCCCTCCTCACCCAACCGCTCCCCACGGCCGAGGAGAACGATCCAACACCCTCAAGAGGCCGCTAACGGCGACGCTTCTCGCGTCGTCCACCACGCCACGTCGAGTTCCTCGGTCAGGCCCACGAATCGCCCATGCGGTCACAGCAGGTGACAGGCGTTCCCCACCTCACCCAGACCCGCCATCCAACCCACGGATCGGCCTGCGTGAGAGGCCCACGTATGTGGAAGCCCGTACGCAGTGGGCAACCGGTGCACACGGTTCGGGCGGCCAGGGGCTAGGGGTCGGGAGGCTGTGGAAATGTGCTTGTCCCTCGTTGCGGGACGGCTTACCGTGCCGAAGTGGATCTCTTCTCACGCTCGTGGACGGCGCTGCGCACGGCGGTCGGCGAACTGACCGACCAGGACATGGAACGGCCGTCCGGCTGTGCCGGCTGGCTGGTGCGGGACCTGGTGTGCCACCTGATCATCGATGCGCAGGACGTTCTGATCACGCTGGTCACGCCCGCCGACGGGGAACCGACCGTGGACGCGACCACCTACTGGGAACTGGTCGAGCCCCCGACCGGGGACGACCCGCTCGACGCGCTGATCCCCCGGCTGGCCGCCGCGTACGGCGAGCCGAGGTTGCTCAAGTTCCACTTCGACGACGTCGGGTCCGCCGCCGGTCGCGCCGCCGAGCTCGCGGATCCGGAGGTTCGCGTCAGCACCCGCGATGAGGTGCTGACCGTCGGCGACTACCTGTCCGCGTACGTCATGGAGTGGACGTTGCACCACCTCGACCTGATCGCGCATCTGCCCTCCGCCGCCGAGCCGCCGGCCGAGACCCTCGCCGCCGCCCGGGGGTCGCTGGAGAAGATCGCCGGAGCACCGTTCCCCGTCTCGTTCTCCGACAAGGACACGCTCTTGGTCGGGACCGGCCGCCGCCGACCGACCGACGCCGAAGTGACGGCACTGGGCGAACTGGCCGCGAGGATCCCCTTCGTACTCGGCTGACATTTCCGGGCCCGAGCGAGGCGGAGACGAGCGAACGCCAGGTGGCTCGCGGCGCTCGGTCCGCCTCCCGGACGGCCTTGGTGAACGAGCCGCTGGAGTGCCGGCATGCCGGACCCGGGTCGGCGTGGTGGCGGGTTAGAGGAGGTCGAGGTGGCGGCGGGCGAAGGTGATTTCGGCGTCCATCTGCTTGATGCGTTCCTCGATGACGAGGGAGCCGTGGCCGGCGTCGTAGCGGTAGACGTCGTGGGGTTTGTCCAGCTCGGTGAGGCGCTTGAGGTAGTTGTCGATCTGGCGGATGGGGCAGCGGGGGTCGTTCTCCCCGGCGAGGATCAGGACGGGGGCCTGGACCCGGTCGGCGTAGGTGAGGGGTGACGAGGCGCGGTAGCGGTCGGGGACCTCGTCGGGGGAGCCGCCGAAGAGGGCGCGGTCGAACGCCTTGAGGCCCTCCATCTCGTCCTCGTAGGCGGCGAAGTAGTCGGCGACGGGGACGGCGGCGACGCCGACGGTCCAGTCGGCGGGCTGGGTGCCCAGGCCGAGGAGGGTGAGGAAGCCGCCCCAGGAGCCGCCGGTCAGCACCAGGCGGGCGGGGTCGGCGAGGCCGGTGGCGACGGCCCAGTCGCGGACGGCCTTGATGTCCTCCAGCTCGGTGAGGCCGACGCGGTGCTCGATGGCGTCGCGCCAGGCGGAGCCGTAGCCGGTGGAGCCCCGGTAGTTGACCCGGACGACGGCGAAGCCGTGGTCGACCCAGGCGGCGGCGACGGGCGAGAAGGAGTCGTCGTCCTGCGCGGTGGGCCCGCCGTGCACGTCGAAGACCGTGGGGAACGGACCCTCGCCGACCGGGGGCCTGCTGATCAGGGCGTGGATGCGGCCGCCCGGACCGTCGACCCAGGCGTCCTCGACGGGCACGGAGGGCGGGGCGGGCGGGCCGTCGGGGGTCAGGACGACCGTGCCGGAGGTGGACTTGATCACCGGGGGCTCGGCGGCGCTCGTCCAGGAGAACTCGACGGTGCCGTCGGGGCGGGCGGTGGCTCCGCCGATCACCCCGCGCGGGGTGTCGACGCGATGCAGCGTGCCGGCGGCGAGGTCGTACCGGTAGAGCTCGTCGCGGGCCTCGTACGAGTGGGACAGCAGCAGCGCGGAGGCGTCGGGGAACCAGTCGGCGTCGACCTCGCCGGGCAGGTCGACGACGATCTCGTGCTCGGTGCCGGCGACCGGGTCCCACAGGAGCAGCTCGGGGCGGCCGCGCCGCTCGTGGTTGACCAGGAGGCGCGGGTCGCCGGCGACGGGGGCGAAGCCCGCCCCGTAGACGCCCTTGCCCTCGCCGTCCCACAGGTCGGCGACGGTGGAGCCGTCGGGGCGGACCACGCGCAGCGCCATGTGGCGGCTGTCGCCGTGCTCGCTGTGGCCGATGGCGATGAGGGTCTCGTCCCGGCTCAGCCCGGAGACATGGGCGTCCTCGGCGTGGTGGTAGAGGACCTCGGGGGCCGCGCCGGGCCGGTGCAGATGGATGGTGGTGCCGTCGTCGGTGCTGCGGCCGATCACGGACAGGCCGCTGGAGCCCCGGGCGAGCCCCGACGGATAGGACGGCTCCAGACCGGGGACGGCGGGCTCGTCGGGCCCACCGCCGAAGGGCTGGCGCATCCACACGCCGAACTCGTCGCCGTCGGTGTCGGCGAACCACCAGATCCACTCGCCGGTGGGGTCGACGCCGCCCATCCAGGTGCCGTTCGGCCGGTCGGTGACCTGCCGGCGCGCCCCGGTCTCTCGGTCCCAGGCGTAGAGCTCCCAGGTGCCGGTGACGTTCGACCGGTACAGCGAGCGGTGCGGTGCGTCCTTGGCCCAGCCGGGCAGGCTCACCCGGGCCGCGCGGAACCGGGCCTTCCAGCGTTCGTCGTCCACCATGCGCCCCAGTATCTCCGACGACCGAGGATGACCGACCCGGCCGGCACAGATGTGGATAACCGTCCAGCGAAGGCAGGTCGGACGAGCGGTCCCGGAGACGCGTCAGCCGGTGGGTTCGGGCACGGCGGAGCCGTCCGAGGTCTCCCACGAGGGGTCCGGAGGTGTGGCGGGGATGCCGCTGGTGTCGGCGGGGTTGAGATGGCGGTGGACGGCCCGTGCCACACGTTCGATGGTGCGGATCCCGTAGGACATCGACGGGGTGTCCTGGGTGAGGACGACGATCGTGTAATCGCGGTCGCCTCCCCGGAAGGCACCGATGCTGTGGACCCGCCAGTAGCGGCCGTGGCGGGGCAGCCATCCGTTCTTGAGATGCATGCGCGAACCCTTGGGAGCCCCCGCCGGAACGCCCCAGCGCTGGGAGGACACCACCTCGGACATCAGCTTCAGCGCGTACGCCCGGGATGTGTCGTTCAGGAGCCCGTTCCGGTGGGTGAGCACGCGCAGCAGGCGGATCTCGTCGCGGGCGGTGATCTGGGTGAGGCCCCAGTAGCCGCCCTTCCCCAGCCTGGTCTGCGTCATGGCGGCGCGGTCGAGGAAGCGCTGCAGCCGGGTCCGGCCCAGCGAGCGCCACAATTGCGAGGTGGCGTCGTTGTCCGAGCGGGTGATCATGGCGCGGGCGAGCGACCGTTCCCGGGAGGTGAGGGAGCGGCGGCGGTCCATGGCGCGGCGGAGCAACACGCCGAGCACGGTGACCTTGACGACGCTCGCCGAGTCGTAGCGGCGACCGCCCCGTACCCAGCAGGTGAGCCCTCGGCGGTGGTCGTACACGCCGACGGCCTCGGTGCCGGTGCGCGCGGACAGGGCGGACGTGATGGCATGGCCCAGACGGCGCGCGACGACCGGGTGGCGTCGCGAGGCGCAGGGTTGGGAAGCGGCGTCGTCGGTGCCGGGCGCGGCGGCGTGGGCGGGTGTCCAGGGAGCCACGAGGGCCAGGGAGAGCGCGATGGCGGCGAGGGCGGGGCGCATGTCGGTCACGGTAGTGATCTCGCCCCGGCCAGATCCGTCGAATCCCCGGGAATCGCACGTCATCCACAGGCTGTGGACAAAGAATGCCCAGCCAATGATCCACAACCTGTGGACAACCGTCCCCGAAGGGAACCCGACGTCCGACCTCGGGTGATCGGCGGTGAAGTGTCACGTTCCGGACACCGGATCCGCGTCACGCGGTCACCGGCCGCTGGGTTACGCTCGGCGCGTTCGGCGGGGCTCCCCCGGATCATGGAGAAAGGCAGCTCATGCTGAAGGCACGTGTCGCCGCCCTGACGGTGACCTTGGCGCTGGCCGGTGGGACGCTCACCGCCTGTTCCGAGGACCGCTGGTGCGAACAGGACGCCACCGACACCAAGGTGGCGGACCGGTTCTGCGAGCAGGGCGTCCCCGGGTACGAGTGGGAGCCCGACGGCGACGGCAAGAAGAAAAAGAAGAAGCGCAAGAAGTCCCTGGGCGTCGTGACCCCGGACACCCGCGCGACCGCCTGACCGCCTGACCGCCGGGACCACGACCCCGCCCGATCAGCCGGGATTGACCTCAACCGTCCTTGAGGTCGCATTCTGGTACCCGTAACCGATGATGTGAGCGAGGCGGGGTGCCCGATGGACATGCAGATGACCGCGTGGATGTCACTGCGCAGTCAGGTGAACGCCAAGGACGGGAACCACCCGTTCTCCCGGCGGACGTTGCGGCGGATCGGCGAGTTCGCCCGGCCGCATCGCAGGAGGCTGGTGGCGTTCCTGACGTTCAGCACGGTGATCGCGGTGCTGGCGGTGGCCACGCCGGTGCTGGCCGGGCAGGTCGTCAACGCCATCGTGGACGGCGACGAGACGAGCGTCGTGGTCACCCTGGCCGCGGTGATCGCCGGGCTGGCGATCGCCGAGGCCGCGTTCGGGCTGCTGGCCCGGTGGCTGTCCGCGCGGATCGGTGAGCGCCTGATCCTCGACCTGCGCACCGCCGTGTACGACCACGTCCAGCGGATGCCGATCGCCTTCTTCACCCGGACCCGGACGGGCGCGCTGGTCAGCCGGCTCAACAACGACGTGATCGGCGCGCAGCGGGCGTTCAGCTCCACTTTGTCGGGGGTGGTCGGCAACCTGGTCACGTTGGCCCTGACCCTGGTGGTCATGATCAGCCTGTCCTGGCAGATCACCCTGCTGGCGTTGTTGCTGCTGCCGGTGTTCGTGCTGCCCGCCCGGCGGATGGGCGCGCGGCTGGCGCGGCTGGAACGCGAGGCCGCCGACCACAACGCGGCCATGGGCACCCAGATGACCGAGCGGTTCTCCGCGCCGGGCGCCACGCTGGTGAAGCTGTTCGGCCGGCCCGCCCGCGAGTCCGCCGAGTTCGCCGAACGGGCCCGGCGGGTCAGCGACATCGGGGTGCGCACCGCCATGGTGCAGACCGTGTTCATCACCGCGCTGACGCTGGTGTCGGCGCTGGCGTTGGCCGTCGTGTACGGGCTGGGCGGCTTCTACTCGCTGCGCGGGCAGCTCGACGCGGGTGCGGTGGTGGCGCTGGCGCTGCTGCTGACCCGGCTGTACGCGCCGCTGACCGCGCTGGCCAGCGCCCGGGTCGAGGTGATGAGCGCGCTGGTGAGCTTCGAGCGGGTCTTCGAGGTGCTGGACCTGGAGCCGCTGATCGCCGAACGGCCCGACGCCCGGCCCGTTCCCGAGGGGCCGGTCGCGGTGGAGTTCGACGCGGTGAAGTTCGCCTACCCGGCGGCGGACAAGATCTCGCTGGCGTCCCTGGAGGACGTCGGCGTGCTCGACTCGCGCGGCGGCGAGCAGGTGCTGCACGGGGTGTCCTTCCGCGCCGAGCCCGGCCAGATGGTGGCGCTGGTGGGCACCTCCGGGGCCGGGAAGTCGACGATCGCCCAGCTCCTGCCGCGCCTGTACGACGTGGACGAGGGCGCGGTGCGCCTGTCCGGCGTGGACGTGCGGGACCTGACGTTCGACTCGCTGCGGGAGACGGTCGGCATGGTGACCCAGGACGGGCACCTGTTCCACGAGAGCATCCGCGAGAACCTGCTGCTCGCCCGGCCGGAGGCCGGCGAGGACGAGCTGTGGGAGGTGCTCCGCCGGGCACGGCTGGAGGTGCTGATCAAGGGGCTGCCGGACGGGCTGGACACGGTGGTCGGCGAGCGCGGCTACCGGCTGTCGGGCGGGGAGCGGCAGCGGCTGACGATCGCCCGGCTGCTGCTGGCCCGCCCCCAGGTGGTGATCCTGGACGAGGCCACCGCGCACCTGGACTCCACCTCGGAGGCCGCGGTGCAGGAGGCGCTGGCCGAGGCCCTCGCGGGCCGGACCGCCATCGTGATCGCGCACCGGCTGTCGACCATCCGCGCGGCCGACCAGATCCTGGTCGTCGAGGCCGGCCGGGTGGTGGAGCGGGGCACCCACGCGGAGCTGATGGCCGCCGGGGGGCGTTACCAGGAGTTGCACGACACGCAGTTCGAGCAGTCGCCCTCGACGGCGGCGGCCTGACATCGTCACCGTTCAGGCCCGGATGTCCGGTCTCGCGAAGCGCAGGAGCCACGCGGCGATCGGCAGTGCCACGAGCAGCGACAGCGCCGCCGCGATGACCGCCGGGCCCGGCCCCCAGCACGTCCATGCCGCCCCCAGCAGCACCGAGGACACCAGCCGGGCCAGCGCCTGACCGGTCTGGAGGATGGCCAGGCCGCTCGTGCGCAGCGCCTCCGGCACGAGCGGGCCGGCCGCCGCCATCAGCACCCCGTCGGTCGCCGCGTAGAACGCCCCGTGCAGCGCCAGGACCCCGATGACCAGGGCGATTCCGGTGAGCGGCGACAGGAGGAGGGCGTACGCGGCCGGCAGCGCCAGGTGCCCGCCGAGGTACACCCGGCGGGCGCCGGCGCGGTCCGACAGGCGGCCGAACCCGTACGCGAGCAGGAGGAACGTGACGGCGGTGCCGACCGGCAGCAGGGGGAGCCATCGCGCCGCCAGGTCCAGCTCCCGTTGCAGCAGCAGATACAGGAATCCGTCACTGATGGTGACGAGGCCGAGGAGCCCGGACGCCGCGCACAGCGGCCCGAACCGCCGGTCGACGACCAGCCGGAGCGCCGCCCGCACCGATGCCGACGCGCGACGCTCCCGTGTGCGTGGTCGAACGGGCCGGTCGCGGACGAACAGCATGAGCAGCAGGAGACCGAGAACGCCCAGGCAGGCGCTGACGACGAAGACGGCGTCGTACGCCCCCGGCGCCGCCCACAGCACGGCGAACGCGGCGAACGGACCCGCCAGGGCGCCCGCCGTGTCCATCGCGCGATGCACCCCGAAGGCCGTGCCGAGGTCGCGAGGGTGGCTGCTCAGCGTGATGAGCGCATCGCGTGGGGCGGTGCGGATGCCCTTGCCCGTACGGTCGGCGGCCAGCACCGCGCCCAGCGCGTACGGGGAGGAACCCGCGCCGAGAAGCCCCAGCTTGCAGACGGCGGACAGGCCGTATCCGACGCCGGCGACCAGTTTGCGGCGCTCGAAGCGGTCGGCCAGTTGCCCGCCGAGCAGGCGCACCACCGCCGTGACCCCGGCGTAGCCGCCGTCGATCAGGCCGTACTGCAGCGGGCTCAGACCCAGCGTGAGGACCAGATAGAGCGGCAGGACGGCGGTGACCATCTCCGCCGACACGTCGGTGACCAGGCTGACCAGGCCGAGGGCCAGCACGTTGCCGCTGATCGCCCGGCGGAGGGGACGCGGCCCACGGCCCCCGCGGCGTGCGGAGTCCGTCGCCCGGCTCGAGGACAGGTACATCGGTGCGGCTCAACACCTCGGCCCGGGAAGCGACGCCATGGCACCCGAACGTAGGGCAGACCGGTTCACCGCGGAGCAGAGTTGGCCGAATCCGGCCACCGCGAGGCCGTAACCGGCCCGCCGGCCCCCGGGGACGCCCTTTGACGGCTACATTCTCTTTACCTTCCCTTTACCGATTCAGGCGGGTGGTGAGAGCCTCCACTCGTCCGAACGGAAAGGTGAACACGGGGGCCATGTGACATCCGCAGAAACGTTTCGCGCCGTGCGCCAAGCGGCTCGACACCATCGCCTACACCGACCCATCACCTGGACCGATCGTTATGTCCGACAGGCCGTCGCGGCCGATTTCTGCTGTGCGCTCGCGGCCAATTTCCTGGGCCTGCTGGCCCGCTTCGGAACGGGCGGCGTACCGGCCGGGCCGACCACCGCACTGGCGTTCGGCATTCCGGTCGGCTGGCTGGCCTGGTTGGCGTTGTCCGGAGGATATGACACCCGTTTCTTCGGCACCGGACCGGACGAGTACCGGCGCATCTTCAACGCCGGGGTGAGCCTCATCGCCGCGGTCGCCATCATCTCCTACGCGACCAAGGCGGAGATCGCCCGCGGCTATGTGGCGCTGACCCTCCCGCTGCTCGCCGTGCTGAACCTGATCGTCCGCCATCGGCTCCGCAGACGGCTGCACCGGCGCTGGGCGCTCGGCCGTTCCATGCGCCGCGTGGTGGTCGCCGGGCACGGTGATGCGGCCGCCGGGCTCATCCGCGAGCTGCGCCGTGCCGGGCACCACGGGCTGGAGGTCGTCGCCGCCACCCTGCCCGACGGTCACGGTCACCGCCTGCGGCACGAGGACGTCCCCGCCTACGAGGGGCTCGACCGCATCGCCGAGATCGTCCGGATGACGCAGGCCGACTCGGTGGCGGTGCTGTCCTGCCCGGAACTGGACGGCGTGGCGCTGCGCCGCCTCGCCTGGGACCTGGAACGCACCCAGACCGACCTGTTCGTCGCGCCCGCCGTGGTCGACATCGCCGGGCCGCGCACCACGATCCGTCCCATCGCCGGGCTGCCGCTACTGCACCTGGGCCATCCGGAGCTGTTCAGCGGACTCCGGCCGACCGCCAAGGCGATCTTCGACCGCGTGGTCGCGGCGCTGGCGCTGGTGCTGCTGACCCCGATCATGCTGCCCCTGGCGGCGCTGATCCGGTCGACCTCGTCGGGGCCCGCGCTGTTCGTCCAGGAACGGATCGGCCGCGACGGCGTCCCGTTCCGGATGTTCAAGTTCCGCACCATGGTGACCGGCGCCGAGCACCTGCACGACGAACTGGCCGACCTCGAGGACGCGGACGGCGTTCTGTTCAAGCTCAAGAACGACCCGCGCGTCACCCGGATCGGCGGCAGGCTGCGCCGCTGGTCCCTCGACGAGCTCCCGCAGCTCATCAACGTGGTCCGGGGCGACATGTCGCTGGTCGGCCCCCGTCCCCCGCTGCGCCGCGAGGTGGAGCGGTACGAGGCCGACGTGTTCCGGCGGCTGGTCGTCAAACCGGGGCTGACCGGGCTCTGGCAGGTCAGCGGACGTTCCGATCTGTCGTGGGAGGAGTCGGTGCGACTCGACCTGCACTACGCCGAGAACTGGTCGCTCGTCCTGGACATGCAGATCCTGTGGAGAACCGCCAACGCGGTCCTGCGCCGGTCCGGGGCCTACTGAGGGCCTACCACTCGCTGATCGTGCTCCCCGGGGGACCCGAGCCCGTCACGCTGCACTGGTAGAACGCCCAGAGACTGTGCTCGACACCCTGGGTGAGGCGCTTGTAGACCCTGTTGTGGGGGAAGCCCGTCGTGCCGAACCTGGTCAGGACGGCGGAGGACCGGTACGCGACGTCCCAGCCCCAGCGTCCACCGCCGTTGCGGACGATGAGCTCACCCAGATAGGCGCCCATGACCTGCGCGTTCGTCTGGAGCGTGGACTCCGTGGGGTGCTCGGAGACCAGGATGTCGCACAGCCCGTCCAGCAACTGCGCGTCCTCCTCGGTCCACCCGATGGCGAGCCCGAAGGCCTCGCCGACCTGGTCGACGAAGGTCCCCGCGAGCGTCCGTTGTTGGGCCGCGATCTCGGCGTCGCTGGGCCGGTGCGGCCCACCGCTCCGCCTCGTGCTGCGCCACATGTGAGGACCACCACCCGCTTCCGCGACGCCCGTCGCGCCGGCATTCCCCGGCCGACCCGACTCCAGCGGAGATCCTAGATGTCGATCCGGACATCCGGTGCCCACATCGAACGACCGAGGTCGTCAACCCGCGCTTTCCGTACCCGGCCGCCACCGACGGACCTCGCCGTTCTCGATGACCGTGATGGTCCGCGGACCGGGGAGATCGAGGTACGGGCACTCCGACGCGCCCTGCCTAAGGGTGAGCGAGTCGTCCCCCGGGGCGACCCAGTGGAGCCTGCCCGACTCCAGCCAGGGCCGAAGGTCGAAGTCCCAGTCGTCGGGCCACGGCGGGGTGTCGTCGAAGCCCCGGTAGCGGTTCTCGTCGTCGTAGATGGGGAAGCTCTGCGTCCCCCACAGATTCTCCAGGGGGCGGCCCTTGGGCATCGGGCCGAAGTAGGTGATGGGCCAGCCGACGTGGTCCCCCACGGCGATCTGGGAGATGACCGCGGTGACGCCGGGTGCCTCCAGCAGACGGGGCACCACGTAAGGGGCGCCGGGGCCGGGGTGGATCGGGAACAACGTGTCGGGCACCCTAGGGGCCAGGCGCATCGCCCCCGTCATGCACAGCCACGTGGCCGGAACGGGCGGCTGCCGTCGTGCGGGGCCGTCGTAGTCCCAGAACCAGCCGTCGAGGTCGACGGTGTCGATGGGCCAGACCACGGCCTCACCGGAGATCGGGGAACGCGCCACCGGCACGTCGGGCAGCAGCGCCCGATAGAGCTTGCGGAGCGCCCGCAGTCGTGTCCAGTGCTCCAGGGCGGCATGGACCTCGCCCGCCTCGTCCAGGCGCATCGCCTCGGACAGATGCGAGGTGCCCTCGTCCAGGATCCGCCGACGCTCGGCGAGCTGCTCCTCGGTCATTCCCGCTGCCATCACACGCTCCTGTAACGGACGTGGCCGTTCTCCACGTGGGCGAGGTCGCGGGGGCCTTCGAGGCCGACGAAAGGACAGTCGGCCGGGTCCCCGTACAGCGAGAAGGAGTGGTCACCGGGGGCCGCCCACAGGAGCTTCCCGGACTCCAACCAGGGGGCGAGGTCGAAGTCGTAATCGGCGGGCCACGGCTCGTTCTCCCCGTACCCGAGGTGCTCGCCCTCGTCGTCGTAGATGGGGAAGTCGCCCGCGCCCCACAGGTTCTCCAGCCGTCGGTCGCCCGGCAGGGGCCCGAAGTAGGTGACGGGCCAGCCGGTGTGGGGACCCACGTCGATCTGCGCGATCACCGCACGTACGTCGGGCTGCTCCAAGAGGCGCGGCACCACGAACGGGACGCCGGGCCCGGGACGGGCGGTGAACGGAGCGGACGCGACCGGGCCATCCAGCCGCATCGCCCCTGTCATGGCGAGCCACGTGGGAGGCAGGTCGCGGGGGGCGCGGCGGGCGGGGGCGTCGTGGTCCCAGAACCAGCCGTTGAGGTCGACCACGTCGATCGGCCACTCCACCATGCGGTGCGTCCTCGGGCAGCGCGCCACCCGGACACGGGGGAGCAACTCGATGTACCGCTTGCGGAGCCTGCTGCGCTCGGCGCGCGCGACGTGGGACGCCTGCATGTCGCCGGCGTCCTCCAGCCTGCGGGCCTCCGCCTTGAGCCGGTCGCCCTCGGCCAGCAGCGCCGGCCGCTCGACGGTGAAGCGCTTGAGGTCCTCGGGCAGGTCGGTACGGGCCAGCTCGCGCAGCGCGGCCAGGGACGGCGCGTTGCGGATCTCGGCGCCGGCGGGGACCGCTCCCGCCTCGGGAAGCTCCTCGGCCCCGATGGCCCGCCGCAGCGCCCGCAACGGCGACAGCCCCTCCGACTGCGCCGCCGCGAGGACGTCCAGCCAGGGAACGGACGTCTGCGAGGCCGCTGGCCCCGCCCATTCCCTCCGCACATATCCGGCGGCATCGTCGGTCGTCGCGGCCCAGAGGAAACCGAGCACCGTGTCGTCTTTGACCACGGGCACATAAAGGACCGGAGAATCGGTTTTACGAGGATATCCGGGCGGCCGACGAATGACGGGGGCGGGCGACGGGTGCCGCCTTTCCCGCTCGGCTTTGAGGGCCAGCTCGCGCTGATATTCGGCGGCCTTGGTGCCGCCGCTCCCCGGGTTGGCCAGCTCTTCCAGATCCGCGAAGTCGGGCACCTCTGCGAGGTCGCCCAACCGCCCGTGCTCGGCGTGGACGGGC
Organism: Thermomonospora umbrina; assembly: GCF_003386555.1. Taxonomy (GTDB): domain Bacteria; phylum Actinomycetota; class Actinomycetes; order Streptosporangiales; family Streptosporangiaceae; genus Thermomonospora; species Thermomonospora umbrina. The sequence continues at coordinate 2,884,877 of NZ_QTTT01000001.1, forward strand.
TCGTCCGCCAGGAGGCGCAGCGCCTCCTGCGGGTCGAGTCGCCGCTGATGGGCCTGGGTGAGCCGGTCGTTCCAGCCGAGGTGGGCCCGCAGGCTCAGCGCCCTGTCGGCCGACCGCCGCCGCAGCGCGCCGGCGGCGTGGGCCGAGGCCCACAGATAGCCGACGACCTCATCGCCGACGATGATCGGACGATACCGAACGGCGCCGACCGGCCAGCGATTATAGCCCTGCACGCTGCTCATGATTCCATGCTATCTGACGACTCCGAAGGGACGACCCGCGCCCGTACCTCCATCTTGCCGTTCGGCAGGACCCGCACTTCGGAAATCTCATAGGTCAGCGGTCGGGCGAGAATCAATTCGCGTTGATCCGGATAGAAACTGTTCTCGCCCACCCAGAGCGCCGGTGTCCCGGCCGGGACCTCCAGACGCATCCGCACCTCGGGCGGCAGCCCGTCGATGTGCGCGAACCGGGCACCGAGCGAACTGGACGTGAAGCCCTCCTCCGTCCATCGAACGCCTTCGAGCGCCTCCGGATCGTCGGGGTCGAACTCGGGGATGAACGACAGATCCTGCAGGGCCCGTAGCACCTCCACCGTCTCCGGCAGCGGCCGGGCCAACGCGTCGTCGACCATCGCGATCCGCGCGTGGACGTCCTCCGGGGTCGGCCAGGAGCCGAACACCATCATGATGGTGCCGCGCATCCCGGCCTCGTTCCGCAGGATGCCGTCGAGCTCGTGCGCCGGATCGTCGGCGTCGAACACCCGCTCCAGCAGGTCCCGCTGGTCGGGGGTCAGATCGGGGCGGTCGATGGCCGCGTAGAGGTCCTCGAGCGTCGGAACCCGCCCCGGGGTCACCTCGAACAGGCCCCAGCCCCGGTATCCGTCGTCCCGCCAGGACGCGATCAGGTCGTCCAACGCCGAGGGATCCGTCAACCGCAGCGTGTCGTTGAACGGCCCCGAGTTCTGGGTGTAGTCGCGCACCGCCTGCTGCTGCTCGGGGGGCAGGGCGCGGAACACGTCCCCGAGCACCTCGTCGCCATACCGGGCACCGAGCCCATCCCGCTCGAACCTCCGGACACCATCCTCGCCCACCTCACCCGGGAACTCCCCACGCGGCCCGGCCCGATCCCCGCTCTCCCCCTCCGGCGTCTCCCCGCTCCGGGTCTCCCCGCCGGGGATCTGCCCACCCGGGGACTCTCCGCCCGGGGGCTCTCCGCTCGGGGACTCTCCGCTCTGGGTCTGCCCGCCCGGGGTCTGCCCACCCGGGGACTCTTCGCTCGGGGTCTCCCCGCTCTGAGTCTCTCCGCTCGGGGCCTGCCCGCTCTGGGTCTCGCTGTTCTGGATCTGACCGCTCCGGGTGTCCCCGCCCGGGGTCTCTCCGCGCGGGGTCTGCCCGCCCGGGGTCTGCCCGTTCGACGCGGAGTCCCCATCCGAAGGCGAGTCACCGTCCGTAGACTCCCCGTCCGACGTGGCGTCGTCCGCCGGCGGCGAGTCGCCGCGTGCGGCGGCGTCGGTGGGCGGCGTCGTGGTGTCCCCGACGTCGCCGATGTGCCCGTCCCGCCCCGCCGGCGTGACCTCGCCGCCGGGGTGGTGGGCGTTCCAGGCCCCGTCCGGCGGCCAGGTCGGCGTCGGACGCCCGTCCGGCCCCGGCTGCGACGTCGCGGCGAACACCCGGCCCTGCGAATCGGACCACGCCTGGGTGGTGGGCGCCACGACCGGCACCCCCAGCCGCTCGGCCAGGCGCGCCGCGAAGTCCCCCTGCCCGACGTCGCAGGACAAAAGCATGACCGGCGTCCGCCCGTCCCACCCCGGATCGTTGCGAACGAGCGCCGCCACCTCGTCGACCCCGAGCCGCCGCTCCCCGACCCGAATCCCATCGACGTCCCCATGCGCGTCCAGCACATAGCGCCCCGGCTCCGCCGGCACCGCCCGCGCCAGGTCCCGCATCCCCGCCTCGTCGGCCCCGTACAACGCCCGCCCGGCAGGCGTCTCCACGCTCGCCTGCCACACCTCCCGCAACCCATCGGGCAACCCCTGGGAACGTTCACCAGCGCCCTCCTCGCCCCCGCCGTCCGAGCCCTCCGGCCCACCTCGTTCACCAGCAGCCGGTCCGCCCTCACCCGAGGACGGCGACACCAAAGGCCCACCCCCCGACGCGACCGCCTGCCCGCCGGCGGGAGGCGACAGAGTCGGCGAGCCCGGGACCACCGGCACGCCCCCCTCCACCCGCGACGCGGGCGGCCGACCACCGTACGAAGCAGCCGAAGGCGCGGGCCGCCCGGCGGAAGGGCCGAACTCACCACCGGACGAAGGCGGCTGACCACCGGACGAGCCCAATTGACCGCCCGGCGGAACGGGCCGGCCACCAGAGGAAGCGGGTTGGCCATCGGACGTGCCACCCGCCGAAGCAGGCTGACCAACGTTCGGAGAAGGCCGGCTACCCGACGGAGCAGGTTGGCCACGGGACGGAGCGGGTTGACTAGCCGACGGATGGAGTTGGCCACCGGCCGGGGTTGGCTGACCGGCCGGGGTTAGCTGGCCAGCGGGGGTGGGCTGGCCACCCGGCGAGGTGGGCCAGTCACCAGACGGAACGGGCCGGCCACCGGAGGGAGCGGCTGAGCCACCCGTCGAAGCGGGCTGAGCCGCGTTCGGAACGGGTTGGCCGCCGGACGGAGCGGGTTGGCCAGCGTTCGGAACGGGTGGGCCACTCGACGGAGCGGGTTGGGCACTGGACGGTGCGGGGTGGCCCGGCGACGGAGGGAGTTGGCCGGCGGCCGGGGTTGGCTGGCCGGCGGTGGGGGTGGGCTCGCCGTTGGCGGGGGTCGGTTGGGGGTTGGCGGGGGGTGGGGTGCCGGAGGGTGGGGGTGTGCCAGGGGTGGGCCCGGTGAGGCGGGTGTCCGTGGGGGTGGACGGTGTGGGTGCGTCGTTGGTGCCCGCGTCGAGGGGCTCGGCCCACACCAGGCGCGGGGGTCGGCCGGGGGCGAAGCGGACGAGGGGTTCGCCGTTGGGGCCCTCTTGGTGGGCGCGGACGATGGGCTCGTAGATCTCGGTCCGGGCATGGCTGCCGGCGGGAGGGTCCCAGTACATGTGCGGGCCGTGCTGGACGCCCATGTCGCGGTCCCGCATGTCGCTGATGACCTGGTGCTCCTCCTCAGGGCTCAGCCGGGACCCGTCGGGGTGGCGGATGTCGAAGATGTCGTGGTCGCCGGTGATGGGGCGCCACTCGCCGTTCCGGTCCACGCCCTGCACCAGGGCATCGTCGGTGACGCGGAACCTGCCCTCTTGGTCGCCGTACCCGATCTGGTCGTTCAGGTAGGCCCACTCCGTCATCCGCTTGCGGTAGCGCTGTTCGAGCTCGGACCACTGGCTGTCGGTCAGGTCGACCTCGTGGCGCTGCGGCATCGTCGGCTCGAACAGCGCGACGAGGCCCTGGGCGTCCCGGGGCAGCCGGTCGCACAGGAGCAGGTCGTACTCGTTGACGGTCTTGGCCTTGATGTCCTGCGGCTTGGGGATCGCCCCCTCGTTCAGCCAGCGCACCGAGTCGGGATTGGTGGGCCTGACATCGATGAGCAGGTTCTCGTGCTCGGCGACCCCCTGGAAGCGCTCCTGGTTCCGTTCCGGGATGCCGTACTGCGACTCGATCCGGCTACTGGTCAGCGGGCTGTCGAAGTCGTGCCCACCGCCCTCCGTCGGCGATGTCGGGGCCGTTGGGGCGCCGCCTGTCTGCCGAGGCACGTCACCCTGCCGTTCGGACGCGGGCTCGGTGCCCTCGGCCGGACCCGTACTAGGGACGCGTCCCGTCGAACCCGACGACGCCATGTCGGACGGCGACGTCGCCAGCGAGGTCGAACCAGGCGGAGGCGTCGGCTGCCCATGCGGCTGCGATCCGGCGGATGCCGGAGACGTCACCTGCGGCGAGGTCCCCGCAGGAGGGTGCCCCTCGGCGGACGCACCGGGAGCAGGCCCTCCGGGAGGCGTCGGCTGCGGGCCAGGACCTGGGCGCACTCCACCGGCACCCTCGTCACCATCGTCCTCGTCCTTAGCCTGCGTCTCCGCTGGAGGCTCGTTCGGTGACGACGTCTCAGCGGACGGAACGGGACGCGGCTGCGAAGGCTGCCCGCCATCGCCCTCGACCGGCGCCCCACGCTCATCCGTTCGGACGCCACTCTGGGGCGGCAGCGCAGAGTCGCCGACGTCGCGCGTCGTTCCCCTAGGCGGCTGGTTCCCCACCGGGGGCTCGCCCCCAGCCTGCGTCTCGGAGGACGGAACGGGACCTGCTTGGGAAGGCCGTTCGGCGTCGCCCCCGATCGGCGCTTCACGGCCATGCGTTCGGGTGCCGCCCTGGGGAGGCGGCGCGGATTCGCCGGCGTCACGCGTCCCGCTCCTAGGCGGCTGGTTCCCCGCCGGGGGCTCGCTCCCAGCCGGCGTCTCGGAGGACGGAACGGGGCCCGGCTGGGAAGGCCGCCCGGCGTCACCCCCGATCGGCGCTCCACGTTCGTCCGTTCGGGTGCCGCCCTGGGACGGGGCTGTGGAGTCGCCGAGGTCACGCGTTGCGGTCGCAGGCGGTTGGGTCCCCGCCGGGGGCTCGCTCCCGGCCGGCGTCTCGGAGGACGGAACGGGACCTGCTTGGGAAGGCCGTTCGGCGTCGCCCCCGATCGGCGCTTTACGTTCGTCCGTTCGGGTGCCGTCTTGGGGTGGCGGCGTGGAGTCGCCGGCGTCGCGCGGTGCGCCCGTGGGGGGTTGGGGCCCTGCTTGAGGGTTGGTCGGAGACGGCGTCTCGGAGGACGGAACGGGGCGCGGCTGGGGAGCCTGCCCGGCATTGTGCTCGGTCGGCGGAGAGGTTGCTCCGGGCTCGTCCGTTCGGGTGCCGGTTTGGGGCGGGGCTGTGGAATCGCCGTGGGGGGCTACCGCCGGGGGGGTATTTCGGGGTGGTTCGGTGGGGTCCGGTGGTGGGGGGCTGGGTGAGCCGGGGCGGGGATGGTCGCGGCTCGGCGAGTTGGGGTTGGGGTCCTGGGTGGCCCACGGCGGGGCGTTGGGGTCGGGGACCGGGGTGGCGCCCCAGACGAGGCGGGGCGGCTCGCCGGGGGCGAAGCGGACGAGGGGTTCGCCGTTGGGGCCCTCTTGATGGCCGGCGATGATGGGCAGGTAGATTTCTTGGTGGTCGTGCGGATTGTCGGGGGTCCAGTACATCATTGCGCCATGTTCGACGCCCATGTGCTGGGTGCGTCGCATATCGTCGATCAGTTCCTGGTATTCCGCGTCGCTCAATCGGGAACCGTCGGGGCGGCGGATGTCCCAGAGGTCGTTGTCGCCGGCGACCGTTCGCCATTCGCCGTCGCGGAAGCCCTCGACCATGCCGCGTTCATCGATCCGGAATGAGCCATCGGCCTCGAGGTCGGCCATCTTCTGCTCGTACTTTCCGAACTCGATGAGGCGCTGGCGGTAACGCTTCTCGAGTGCGGCGAAGTCGCCCTCGGAGAGGTTCGCCCGGTGCGGTTCGGGGTCGGCCGGCATGAACATCGCGACCGCGCCGAGGTCGGCGTCGGTCAGGTCGGGGTTCAGGTAGAGGTCCCATTTGCCGACCGTTTTTGCCTTGATCTCGGGCGGTTTCGGAATCGCGCCCTCGTGCAGATGACGTACCGAATCCGCATTGGTCGGACGGACGTCGATGACGAGGTTCTCGCCGTCGGCGAAGGCCTGGAAATGCACCTGGGCGCGTTCGAGCATGCCGTACTTGCGCTCGATGTCGGCAGGCTGGAGCGGATTGTCGAAATCATGCTCGGGCTCGCCGGAATCGTCCTCGTCGCCGTCCCGGTCCGTGGTGGATTCCTCGCGGGGCGGGTCGTCGTCCGGTGGCGGGGGGCCTTCCGCGTCGCGGGCCAAGGGGGCCTCAGGGGCGTCGCCGGACGTACGGTCGGGGCCGGTGAAGCCGTTCTCGCCCGCCGGGGTGACGTCGCCGTTGGGGTGGTGGGTGTTCCACGCGCCGTCCGGGGGCCACGTCGGGGTGCGACCGCCGCCCGGTTCCTGCTGCGCGGAGCTGGCGAAGACCCGGCCGTTCTGGTCCGTCCAGGCCAGACCGGTGGGGGCCTCGACGGGCACCCCGAGGCGTTGGGCCAACTGGCGCGCGTAGTCTCCCCCGGTGTCGCAGGCGATGAGCCGCACTGGACGCCCGCCCCAGTTCGGGTCGTTGCGGATCAGCGCGGCCGCGTCGTCCACCGACAGGGTCCGGTCGCCGAGCCGCAAGCCGTCCGGGCCGCCGTGCATGTCGAGCGTGAACCGGTCCGGGTCGGCCGGGACTCGACTCGCCAGATCCCGTAGGCCCGGCTGGTCGCTCCCGAAGTACGCCCTGCCCGCCGGCGTCTCGGTGCCCGCTCGCCACACGTCGTGCAGATGTGGGGGCAACCCGGGCGGCGGGGTGGAGGCCGCCGCGTCTTGAGTCTGTCCGGGTTGATTCGGCCCCGATTCCGTTGGCTGGCCTGCCGGGGCGTCTTGGCTGGGCGAAGCCCCCTGACCGGGCGTCGAGCCCTGGGTGGAGGGGGTGCCGTGGGTGGGCGGCGTACCTTCACCGGGGGACGTGCTCTGGAGCGGTGACGTGCCGGGCGCGGGCGGCGCACCCTGGCTGGACGGTACGCCGTGACCGGGTGATGTGCCGGGCGTGAACGGCCTGTCCCCGGTGGGCGCGGTGCCCTGGGCCGGTGAGGCCCCCCGTGTGGAGGGTGTGCCCTGGGACGGTGACGTGCCTTGGGTCTGTGGGGTGCCCGGCGTGATCTGGCTGCCTTGGGAAGGTGTCGCGCCCTGAGTGGGCGAGGTGGCCGGCGCAGCCTGGCTGGAGGAGGTACCGGGCGTGGGGGAGGTCCCCGGTGTGGAGGGCGTGCCCTGCGTCTGTGGGTTGCCGGGCGTGGGCGCCGTGGCTTGGGTGGGTGACGTGCCCTGGCTGGACGACGTGCCCGGCGTAGTAGAGGTCCCCGGAGTGGAGGGCGTGCCCTCGGTCGGTGAGGTGCCTGGCGTGAACGAGGTGCTCTGGGAAGGTGTCACGCCCGGAGCGGGTGTGGTGCCTGGCGTTGGTGACGTGGCCTGGCTTGAGGAGGTGCCCGGCGCGGGCGATGTTCCCGGCGTGGAGGGGGCGCCTTGGGCCGGTTGGTTTCCCGAAACGGGTGACGCGCCCGATGTGGGCGCCTGACTGGACGAGGTGCCCGGTGTGGAGGGCGTGCCCTGACCTGATTGGGAGCCTGGCGCGGGTGATGTGGTTTGGGGTGGTGGCGTGGCCTGGCCGGAGGAGGTGCCCGGCGCGGGCGAGGTCCCCGGCGTGGAGGGAGCGCCCTGGGTCGGTTGGGTGCCCGAAGCGGGTGACGTGCCCGACGTGGGCGCCTGACTGGACGAGGTGCCCGATGTGGAGGGCGTGCCCTGACCTGGTTGGGGGCCTGGCGCGGGCGACGTGTCTGGCGTTGGCGTTGGCGGTGTGGCCTGGCTGGAGGAGGTGCCCGGCGGGGTGGGAGCGCCTTGGGTCGGTTGGGCGCTCTGTGTCGGGGAGGTGGTCTGGGTTGGTGGGGTTGTCTGGGTGGGTGGGGTTGTCTGGGTGGGTGGGGTGTTGGGGTCGCGGGGGGTGGAGGACGGGTCGGGGGATGGTGCGGGGGTGGCCTGTGGGGGGGCGTTGAGGTCGAACTGGCGGTGGATGTAGCCGCCGTACGCGGGTTGGGCGCCGTCGCCTTCGGGCTGGTCGACTTGGGCGCGGACGTAGTGGTATTCGACCTGCTTCGGGTTCGCGCGGAAGGCGTCGTCCAGTTCGGCCGCGAGGGCCCTGTCTTCGGGGCGACGCTGCATTTCGTTGATGATGCTCTGGAAGTACTCCGGGCGGCCCTGCTGGAAGCGGACGTCGCCCGCGTCCGACTTTCGGCTGCCCAGGACCGCCGTGGGGGCCTTGGCCTCGACGACGACGTACGTGGAGCGGCCGGTCTCCGGGTCGGTCACTCGGTAGACCTGGTCGAACTCGCCGGCGCCGCTGGTCTTCTTACCGTCCGCAGAGTCCTGGGGGCGTGGCAGGAGTTGTTCGACGTCGTGGTTCGGCCACCGTTCGCGCACCATGTCCTGGAACGCCTGGCGCGCGGCGGCCTCTCCGAGCTCTTCCCCCCGGGTGGTCTGCTCGGCTATGGCGAGTCGTCGCTCTTCACGGTTGGCGGGCGACTTGTTGGCCTCGTAGGCGTTGACGGCCTCTCTCACCCGCTGGATGGCGTCGGCCCGGGACTGCACAAGAGAGCGAAGGTTGTCGACCTGCTGCTGCGAGGGGGACAGCTCCGACCGTGGGAGGCCGAGATAGTCCGCCCGGACGATGGGGAGGTCACCGCCCTCGACCCATGCCCCACGGCCGTCGTCGCCACCGGTGTCGTCCCAGACCAGCTTGGGCGGCTCGGTCCCTCCCTCGTCCACCGGGTTCTTGACGGACATGCCACCGTCCCGCGGAGGCTCGTTCCGCCGGTAGTGGTGACTGGGGATGTCCGCCATCGCGGCACGTTGACGCGCCTGGAGCGGAGTGTCGGTCCGCCCGTAGTAGGTGCCCGGAACGGGGGAGTCCGCGGGCGGCCCGGCCGGCTCCTGCGTCGAACGCGGCTCCGCCCCCTCCGGTGGCGGCGGGTCCCCGCGCCCAGGCGGCACCGGCGTCGTACCCGCATCGTCCCGCGTTCGCGTCCCCGTAGAGGAGTCCCCGCCTCGCGCCACGGCACCCACCGGGGGTGCGCCCGCGTCCCCACGCTGCGGACCTCCCCCGGGGGTCTGCTCACCTGTACGAGGACCCGCGTCGCGCGGACGTGGCACGCCCTCGCCCGTACGAGGAGCGGCGTCACTGGAACGCGGGGGCGTCTCGCCACCGCGTGGTGCGTCACCCGACCGGGAGGCACCCTCGCCTGGACGCGAGGCCGGATCGCCGGGACGTTGTGGCCCGTCCGCACGTGGAGTCGGGTCGCCGGGCCTTTGCGGGGAGTCCGCACGAGGCGTCGCGTCGCCCGGCCTTCGCGGGGCCTCCGTACGAGAAGTCGGGTCGCCCGATCTCTGCGGAGTGTCGGTGCGAGGAGTCGGGTCGCCGGGCCTCTGCGGGGAGTCCGCACGAGGCGTCGCGTCGCCCGGCCTTCGCGGGGCCTCCGTACGAGAAGTCGGGTCGCCCGATCTCTGCGGGGCGTCGGTGCGAGGAGTCGGGGCGCTCGGGCTTTGCGGGGGGTCCGTGCGAGGGGTCGGGGGGGTGGGGCTTTGGGGGGCGTTCGTTTGGGGAGTTGGGGTGTCGGGTCTTTGTGGCCCGTCCGGGCGAGGGGATGGGGCGTTCGTGCGCGGTGGTGCGTCGTTGGGGCGAGGCGTGCCTGAGGTGCGGGAATTCGGGTCGGGGTTGCGGGGGGATGAGTCGCCGGGGGTGGTGACGGGCGGGCGCGGGGTTGGGGCGTCCGAGGGGGTTCGGGGGGTGGGTGGCATGGGGCCGCCCATGGGGGTGCCTGCCATGGGGGCGCCGCCTTGTGGGGGGGTCGCCGCCGGTGGGGGTGGGGTGGGTGATGGTGCTGCGGTGCCGCCTTCGGCGCGGTTGATGCCGGCGTCGGCGAGGCTCGTTCCGTCGCGGCGGCCTCCGGGGCCTGGGGAGACGGGTGCGCCGGACTGTCCGTCACCCGTGGGCTGGCCGGACCCGGGCGGGGTGTTGGTGGTGGGGGTTGCGGGGGCGTCGGAGGTGGGGTTGCTCGTACGGGGGGCGCCGCCGTCTCCTCCTGGAGTGGTGGGCGGGGGCGTCGGCGTGGGGGTACGGTCCGGGGCTCCGGTCGGGTCGCCGCCTTGTGGGACGCCGCCCGTGGGCACCGCCCCGGGTGTCGGGGCGGGGCCGGAAGGTGTCGGGGAGCCTGGCTGGTTGAGTTCGGGATTCAGTAGACTGGCGCGGTTGTAGGACGGGTCGGGCGATGAGGTCGTCGAGCCTCCGCCGGAGTCGCCACCGGACGTCTGGGTGGGGCCGCCACCGGGCGGGGAGCCGCCGCTCGGGTCTCCACCGCCGACCGGCCCGCCGCCTGTTCCGTTCGAGGGTGAGCCTCCGCCGGACGTCGATGGCCCGCCACCGGAGTCACCGCCGCCGTACGTCCCGCCGGATGGCGAGCCGCCACCGGGAGTGCCGCCGGTGCCGGAACCACCCGAGGGAGAGCCGCCACCGGACGTCGATGTCCCGCCGCCGGAGTCGCCACCGGATGGGGAGCCACCGGATGGAGTGCCACCGGATGGCGAGCCGCCCGACGGGGAGCCGCCCGACGGGGAGCCGCCACCGGAGTCACCGCCTGATGGGGAACCGCCCGAGGGAGCACCGCCCCCGGACGGGGAACCGCCTGGGGAGCCGCCGCCGGGAGAGCCGCCAGCGGGAGAGCCGCCGCCGGAGTCGCCGCCGGCGGGGGAACCGCCCGAAGGGGCACCGCCCCCGGACGGCGAGCCACCTGGGGAGCCGCCGGGAGAGCCGGAGCCTCCGGTGTTCGAGCCTCCGGTGCCGGTGTGGCCGCCGCCCGGGGTCCCGGAGCCGCTGCCCGAGGAGCCGTCTCCGCCGGAGCCCGAGCCCGGACCAGAGCCGCCATTGCCGGACCCGCCGGACTGGGAGCCGTTCGACCCGCCGCCGTTCGAACCCCCGCCGTCGCCGAAATCCGGGCCGCCACCCCCCGGGTCGCCGGAGGGCATTCCCCCCTCGCCCGGCCCCCCGGGAATGTTCGGAGCCTGGACATTGAGCCCGTCACGGCCGCCCCCCACCGCGCCGCCGAAAGCGCCCGAGGTGGCCCCCTTGGCCAGCTCGTCCATCGTGACGCCCTCGCCCGACAGCGCAGCGCTCGCCAAGGTGCCGCCCACCCCGGCCAGCCCCTCCGCGCCCGCCCCCCGGACCGCGCCGCGCGCCAGGTTGCCGAGGTTGCTGCCGTCGGCGACATCGCCCAGGCCCGGGATCTTGCCCGCGCCATGGCTCAGGCCCCCGGACAGGGCGCCGCCGATCGCGCCGTCCAGGCCGGCCTGCAGGGTCTTCTTGGTGTCGACGCCGTCCCGGTTTCCTTGGGCGATCTGCAGGCCCTGGATGGCGAGGTCGAGGCCGACACCCTCGAGGATCCCCATCAGGGCCCCGCGCAGGACCGCCCGCCCCAACTGGCTGCCGACCCGGCTCATCATCGCCTGGATCAACCGCTGGAAGATGGTGCGCGAGGCGACCTGCGCGCCGACCTGCACCGCGGGGATCGCCGCCGTCGAGGCCCCGAACGTCGCGAACGCCGCCTGGATCAGCAGGATGATCTCGATCGCCGTGATGATCAGCAGGGCGATGAACATGTACTTGGCGTACTCGATCTCCAGGGCGCCGCTGTCCAGCGCCTTGCCCATCGCCTGGCACGCCTCTTCGAGCTTGACGAGCACCTGGGGATCGGTCGCGACGAACCTCTGCCAGTACGCGTCGAACGCGTCCGCCGCGTCGCCCTCGACGACGCCGAGCACCTGGGTCGCCGCCGCCTGGAGGTCTCCGGTCAGCTCGCCGATCTCAGAGGAGGCGTCGTACCACGCCTGGGCGGCACGCCGCATCGCGGTCTCGTCGCCCTCGGGCCAGTCGGAGCCGACGATCCACGAGAGCCACTTGACCTCGTCGGGAATCTCCAGGCCCACCGGTCACCGCGCCTTCGGGACCTGGGGCGACGGCGGCACGCCGGGCCTCGGCCGCCGCTCCGCTCGCACAAGGTCCCCCAGTCAGTCAAGTGATCGCGATGATCCGCATCTGGCCGGTTCTCGACAAGGCACCCATCATTGCGACAGCGGGTGACATGTCGCAACCGCGACCGGCCCGGAGGATGAGACGCCCCTGAGTAAGGTGAAGTTCACGGTCCAGTCTCACCAGCGAGGAGTCCGCGATGCGCACCGTGCCGAGGCATGAGATCGATCTCGCCATGGCGAAGGACGGGGCGGACTGGTTCCACAAGCGGAACTTCGAGGCGATCATCCCTCGGCTGAAGGCGGAGCCCAGCGGGCTCGACAGCCTGCTCTACCAGGCCGGTCTGGAGTTGAACTATCGGTGCGTGGCCGATCCGACGGCGCGTTTCGTGCAGACGTGGGAGAGCGCGACGCTCGCGACGCAGGCGGGGTCGGCGCTGTACGCCACCGGGTTGCGTACCGAGGGCACCGTCGAGTGCCTCATCCACGACGACCGGCTCGACCTGCCGGCGGTCGGCCCGCAATGGTGGATGGACCTCGAACGCTGGCGGAAGGCCGTCTTCTACGCGATGACCTGCCGCGACAGAGAACGCACGGACCTGCTGTGCTCGGTCACGCCGCAGTTCATGCAGTCGGCCACCGGCGCGGCACCGCTCCCCTGGGCCTTCCCGTTCATCGAGGCCGTCAGGGGATGGTGGCGACGCGAGGAGGGCTACTTCGACCACCTGCTGGAGGCCGCCCGGCTGGCCGACCCCGAGGACCCCACGCTCGACGACGAGAGCCGGGAGCACGTCGCCTTGAACGTGTTCCCGCAGATCAGGGTGTTCGGCGCGGTCGTGGCCGGGCAGGCGGCGGAGTTCAACGACGCCCTGTTCGAGGCCCTGGAGCTGCACCGGACGTTCTGGACCCGCGACACCCGACGCGCGGAGGACCCATTGGGGTACGTGGCGCTCCCCCTGCTGGCCTTCACCTGTCTGGCCAAGGAGACCGGCATCCCCATCGAGGTCCGGTCCGAGTACCTCCCGCAGAACCTCGTCGACGGCTCGTGGGTCGGCTCGTACACCTTCTGACGCGCCCTAGACGGAGACGGGCACCGAGACCGGGCGGTGGATGAGCGCCTCGCCGATCCACGGCACCGTCGTGGCCGGCGCCGCCAGATGCAGCGAGGGCAGCCGGGTGGCCAACGTCTCGAACGCCACCTGCAGCTCCATCCGGGCGAGGTTGGCCCCGAGGCAGTAGTGCGGGCCGTGGCCGAAGCTCAGGTGCGGCCCGTGCGCCCTGTCCCCCGTCCCGTCGAACCTCGTCACCTCGAAGCTCTCCGGCTCGGGGAACACGTCCGGGTCCATGTTGCCCGCCGGCAGCAGCAGGAAGACGGCCTCGCCGGCCTCGACGACACCGCCGCTCAGCTCCACGCGCTCGGTCATCCGCCGCAGCATGCCGTACCCGCCGGGCCCGTCGTACCGCAGGATCTCCTCCACCACCGCCGGCGTCAGCCCGGGATCGTCCACCAGCGCCGCCCAGCGCTCGGGATGGCTCAGCAGCCGCAGCGCGCCCCGGGTGATCTGCGAGGCCGTGGTCTCGTGCCCGGCGAGGATCAGCCCGAAGACCAGCGCGACCAGCTCGTCCTCGGTCAGCCGGTCGTCGTCGTCACGGGCCTGCACCAGCACGTCGATGAGGTCGTCGCCGGGCCGTTCCCGATGCGTCGCGATCAGCTCCGCCGCGTACCCGGCGAAGTCGAGCGCGGCGGAGACGCGGTCCTCGGCCGAGGCGTCCCCGGTGGACAGGAACAGCTCCGTCCAGTGCCGGAATCGTGACTGGTCCGCCGCCGGCACGCCCATCAGCTCGCAGATGACCAGGCTGGGCAGCGGAAAGGCGAACGCCTCCACGAGGTCGACCGGCCCGGACGCCGCGGCGACCGTGTCGACGAGTTCGCCGGCGATCTCGCGGACCCGGGGACGCCAGCCCTCGATCTGGCGCGGCGTGAACGTGCCCGACAGGATCCGGCGCAGCCGGGTGTGCTCGGGCGAATCCATGTTGAGCATCGACGCGGGGTCGTCCTCGATGCTGAGCCCCTTGGTCACCCGCGGCGCGCCCTCGTACCGCAGGTTCCGGCTGGTCGCCGAGTGGGCCATCACGGTGCGGATGTCCTCGTACCGTGCGATGGCGCGGATCCGGTCGCCGCTGGGCAGCGTGAGCGGGGCCAGCGGCGCCTCCGCGTGCCGAACGGCGAACATCGGCGACGGCGCTCCCAGCTCTCCCGGCGGCAGGTCGGGCCAGGCCCATCCCAGCCGGTCCGCGCTCTCCGTACCGTCCGCTGCGTCCAGCGACATGCCGTTCCTCCCGCCCGGGGCCCGGCCTGGACCCCACGCCGCCCACTCTTCCGCCGAACGGCCTCCGACCGAAGAGCCGCGCCCGATATGGCCGGTAGAGGTCGGTCCTCTTGCGGGTGCGGCGTCTACTGAACGCGTCGGAGCGGGGCGAGGACCTTGGTGATCTCGGCGATGGCGGGATCGTCCGCCCGGTGCGGGCCGCTGCGGAGCTTGGCGCTGACGAGATCGGGCGGAACGTGGCGTTCGTGGAGATGCGCGGCGGCGGCCCGACGGATCTGCTGAGGCTCCCAGCCGGTGTACCTCTTGAGGAGGATGCGGGCCCGGTCGTAGCCGAGGCGGTTGCGGCCGGTGTGGGGGCACAGGTCCGGGAGCGCCGGGAGACGTCCGGGGCCGGGACGGCGATGGGTGAGGAAGAGCGGGCCGTGCGTACGCGCACCCCCGTCGGGGAGTCGAAGGAGCAGCGGCAGCAGCTCGGCGGTACCGGAGGCCCAGTAGAGGCGTTTGGGAGGTGCGCAGTCCCGCCGCAGCGTCGCGAGCCGGGCCGCCGGGTCCAGATCCTCGATGTTGAGGGCGAGGATCTCGGTGGTCCGAACGGCGGTCTCGTAAAGCATGCGCCACATGGCCCGTTCCCGCAGGGGAACGTCACGGCGGGACAACTGGTGCTCGATGGCCGCGCGGGAGGGGACCGACTCCGTGTGGGAGCCGCCGTGGCGGCGTTCCATGTTGTGGGGCAGCGTGGGCGCGCAGCCGAAGCGGGCACGGCTCCAGTCCAGCCAGGAACGGACGGCGGCGAGGTTGCGGTTCCAGGTGGCGTCGGAACGGGCCCCCCACAGCCGGTACAGGCAGTAGGCGAGCTCCTGGTCGTTCAGGCAGTGCAGGGGGCGGTGCTCGCCCAACTCGGCCAGCATCCGGTCGAGGGTCCCGGCGTACGCGCGGCGGGTGTTGGCGTTGCGACATCGTCCGGACGACAGGAACTCGTCCACCGAGACGCGCAGGCTGACGCCGTCCACGGGTCCGCCGGCGAGAGGGCAGATCTCCACATGGGCCACAGGGCGGTGGGGGTGCGTCATGTCGCTCTCAGTGCCTCCGTCGGGGTCAGGCGGGCGGCGCGATGGGCGGGGTAGAGCCCGGCCAGCGCACCGATGGCGGCCGCGGCGAGGACGCCGCCCGCCAGGGCGGTGCCCGGCAGGGCGAGGGGCCAGCCGCGGAGGGTGGCGTAGCCGATCGTGATGAGCAGGCCCAGCAGGATCCCGCCGAGACCGCCCAGCGCTGCCAGCGCGATCGACTCGGTGAGGAACTGGGCGCGGATCTGCCGCCGGTGCGCCCCGAGCGCCCGGCGCAGCCCGATCTCCCGCCGCCGCTCCAGCACCGAGATGACCATGGTGTTGGCCACCCCGACCCCGCCGACCAGCAGGGCCACCGCGCCGAGGCCGATGAACAGCCCGTTGAACGCGCTCCGGGCGGCGAGCTGCGCGGTGAGCGCGTCGGACGGCCGGGTGACCTGGACGTCCTGCGGGGCCTCGGGGTTGATGGTGGGCGCGAGCAGGTCCCACACGGAGGTCACCGCGTCGTCGGACGACCGGACGTAGACCGTCGTGGGCCGCCCGTCGAACCCCAGCAGCCGCTCCGCCACCGGCCAGCCGACCAGCGCGGAACGGCTGATCTCGGGGGCCAGCGGCAGCGGCGCCAGGATGCCGGTCACGGTGAACCAGCGGTCCGCCAGGTACACCTGGTCGCCGGGACGGTCCACGCCGAGCCGCTCCGCCGCGACCGAGCCGAGCACCGTGGTGGGATGGCCGGCGGTGGCAGAGGTGAGGAAGCCGCCGGCGGCCACCCGGCCGTCCAGGGTCCGCAGCAGGTCCAGCCGGGCGGCGCTGACCGCCAGACCGCCGGTGTCGGTGGGCGGGATCAGGTCGGTGCGGCGGACGGTGGCCCCGGGCACCGTGCCCACGGCGGACGCGGAGCGCACCCCGGGGACGCGGGCGACCATGCCGGGGGCCTCGGCGGGGAGTCTGGCGGGGTCGCCGAACAGGTTCTGGCCGGGGCGGGCGGTCAGCATGCCGGTGCCCAGCCTGCTGATCTGGTCGAGCAGTTCGGCGCGGCTCGCGGTGCTGATCCCGACGACGGAGACCATGGCGGAGATGCCGATGGCGATGCCCAGCGCCGACAGCAGCGCGCGCAGCGGCCGGCCGCGCAGCCCGCCCAGGCCGATCCGCACCAGGTCCGCAGGGTTCAGCCGGACCGGGTCGGGGGCGGGGACCGGGGCGTTCACGTCAGCGCCTCCGATGCCCGGCCGTCGAAGCGGATCCGGCCGTCGAACACCTCCACCTTGCGGGGAAGCGCGTCGGCGATGCCGTTGTCGTGGGTGACGATGATGATGGTCGTTCCCTCGTCGTGGAGTTCGCGGAGGAGGCTCAGCACGCCCTCCCCGGCAGCGGAGTCGAGGTTGCCGGTGGGTTCGTCGGCCAGCACCAGCGGAGGTCGGGCGACGATGGCCCTAGCGACCGCGACCCGTTGCTGTTCACCGCCGGACATCTCCTGCGGCCGGTGGTCGAGCCGGTGGCCCAGCCCGACCCGGCGGAGCGCGGCGGTGGCCAGCCGGGTCCGCGCGGCGGGCGGCGCGCCCAGGTAGATCAGCCCGGCGGCGACGTTGTCCACCGCCGTCAGGTGCGGGATCAGCATGAACTGCTGGAACACGAACCCGATCCAGGTGGCGCGCATGGCCGAGAGCCTGCGGTCGTCGACGGCCGCGGTGTCGTGCCCCAGGAGCCGGACGGTGCCGGAGGTCGGTCGGTCCAGCGCCCCCATCAGGTGCAGCAGGGAGGACTTGCCGGAGCCGGACGGGCCCACGACGGCGAGGAGTTCGCCGGCCTCCACGGTGAGGGACACGCCGCGCACCGCGTGGACGCCGCCGTCGTAGCGTTTGACGACGTCGTCCATCTGCAGCACAGGAGTCATGACGCCGCCGCCTTGACCGCCGTCCCGGCGGCCAGCCCGGCCCCCTGCACCTCGACCCGGCCGCCGTCGAACACGCCGATCCGCACCGGCACCCTGCGGGTGACGCCGCCGGCCGCCACGACGTCCACGGCGTAGCCGCCGCCGGGCATGGCCAGCAGCGCGCCGACGGGCACGGCGAGCACGTTCCGGTGGACCCGGCTGGTGAAGTACACCTGAACGGGCCCGCCGGTGAGCCGCCCGACGGCGTCGGGGTCGTTCAGGGTGATGTACGCGGGGACGGTGGCGTCCGTCAGGTCGCGGGAGCCGTTCTCGTCCTCGGCGGCGTCGGCGGCCGTGCCGACGCGCTCGACGGTTCCGGTGGTGCGCCGGCCGCCCGGCAGGGTGATGCCGACCTCGGCGTCGGGCACCGCGAGCTGGGCCTGGGTCACCGGCACCTCGGCGACGACCTGGGCGCCCGAGCCGGTGGCGGTGAGGATCCGGCCCTGGGCCGGGGAGCCCGGGGAGGCGTGCACGGCCGAGACGTGCAGGGGACCCGGCTGGACGACCACGTCGCCGGGTTCGACCACACCGGTCTCGTCGACGTTCAGGTCGTCCTGCCAGCGTTCGACGGCGGTCTCGGTGGCGGGCCCGAAGTGCCCGTCGACCTCCAGGCCGTCGCCGTGGCCGAGCTTGATGAGGTTGTTCTGCAGGATCTTGACGTCCCTGCCGTCGGACACGCCCTCATGCAGGGTCCGCCACAGCGGCGAACGTCCGTAGAACAGCGGGACCGTGCGTCCGTTCGCCTCGAACACCTCCTGACCGCGGCCGATCCGCCGACCCACCTGCGGCACCCCGGTGAGGGTGCCGCCGGGGAATCCGCGGGCGATGATCCGGTACGTCTCGGCGGGCCCGAGGGCCCCGTCGACCTGTTGGCGTTCGGCCAGGTCGGCGCGGGTGACGGTGGCGGTGCGGGGCGCCGGGCCGGCGGTCTCCTCGGTCGCGGATCCGCCGCGGGCGGTGGCCACGCCGGCCACGGCCACGCCCCCGGCGAGGACGACCAGTCCCGCCGCCAGCCACCGTCGGCGACGGCGGCGCGGCGGGGAGGACCGCGAGGCCTCGGCGCCCGGGGCGTCGTCGAGCGAGCCGAGCGGCTCGGCCATGCGCGGCGTCGAGGGCGACGGGGGGTTCCGGTCCATCACCTTCCCCCGGTCGGGGTGGCGCCCTGGCAGTCCCGCATGGCCTCCCGGACGCGGGTGTCACGGGAACCGCCGGGCGGCAGCCGCAGCGCCTCGCCGGGCTGCGGGTCGGCCACGTTGACGCCGTGTTCCCGCAGGCAGCGGGCCATCGCGACCATCTGGTCGTGCTGCGCGGAGTCGGTGCCGCCGCCCAGCCCCTGCGGGGCGGAGGCCCGGCACGCCTGCTGCGCGGACGACATCTTCTGCGGGTCGACGCCCTTGGGCACCTGCAACTGGTTGGCCGCCCCCGGATCGGGGTCGGGCACGTTGACGCCCTGCCCGCGCAGGCAGCGGGCGTAGGCGACCATCTGGTCCGACTGGGACCCGGCGCCGTCGCCGCCTCCCCGCGTCGGGGCGCTCTCCGGGTCGTCCCCGCCGCAGCCGGTCAGCAGCGTCGCCGCCGAGACGACGGCCACGCACATCATCAGATATTTCCTCGTCACGTCCATTCCTCCGGTCTGCGGATCACGCCGTTCGGGGATTCACACTGACCGGTTTACCGAGCCTGACGTTTCGGCGATGTTTCGGCCTGAAAGCCTCGGACCCGTGCGGTGCGGCGGTGTTAACTTCGGTTTGTCCGGCACCCGGCCGGGGGTCTCCGACCGGGGATGGGAAGGGGTTCCTGTGCGCGTACTGGTGGTCGAGGACGAGCGGGAGTTGGCCGCCTATGTCGCCGACGGGCTGCGGGCCGAGGCGCTGGCGGTGGACGTGTCCCATGACGGTGCGGGGGCCCGGGAGCGGCTGGCGGTGACCGAGTACGACGTGGTGGTGCTGGACCGCAACCTGCCCGACGTCCCCGGTGACGAGATCTGCCGGGAGCTGGTGAGCGAACGGCCCCGGACCCGGGTGCTGATGCTCACCGCGCAGTCGAGCGTGACGGAACGGGTGGCGGGCCTCAATCTGGGCGCCGACGATTACCTGGTCAAGCCGTTCGACTTCGACGAACTCGCGGCGCGGGTGCGCGGGCTGGCGCGCCGGGCGGTGTCGGCCGCCCCGCCGGTCCTGGAGCGCGGCGGCGTCGTGCTCGACGTGGCGCATCGCGCCGCGTACCGCGACGGACGGGCGCTGTCGCTGTCGCCCAAGGAGTTCGGGCTGCTCCACGCGCTGCTGACCGCGAACGGCGCGGTGGTGAGCACCGAGGAGCTGCTGGAACGGGTCTGGGACGAGAACGCCGACCCGTTCACCAGCGCGGTCCGCGTCACGATGAGCAAGCTGCGCGCCAAGCTGGGCGATCCGCCGGTCATCACGACGCTGCCCGGCAGCGGCTACCGGATCCGATGATGCGGCGGCGTCTCCGGCTGACCGTGCGGGTCCGCCTCACCGCGTTGTACGGGGCGGTGGTGCTGGTCACCGGCGCCGCCCTGCTCGCCATCGTGTACCTGCTGCTCAAGACCGACGTCGAGGCCAAGAACCAGGCGATCGGCTCGCTCCTGGAACGGCCGGACGTGACCGCCGCGCTGAAGGCCAAGGCCGCCGGGAAGGACGGTCAGGGCCTGTTCGTGGGTGTGGCGGTGGTGGACGCCCGCAACGAGACCCTGGACCGGCTGCTCACCGTGTCGGGATTCGCGCTGGCGGGGCTGGCCGTGACCGCGGGGCTGACCGGCTGGTGGCTGGCGGGCCGGGTGCTGGGGCCGGTGCGGACCATCACCGCCACCGCACGGCGGCTGTCCTGGCGCGATCTCGACCGGCGGATCGCGATGACCGGCCCCGAGGACGAGCTGAAGGAGCTGGCCGACACGTTCGACGCCATGCTGACCCGGTTGGAGCGCGCGTTCGAGAGTCAGCGGCGCTTCGTCGCGAACGCCTCCCACGAGCTGCGCAATCCGCTGGCGCTGCAACGGATGGCGATCCAGGTCGGGCTGCGCACCGCCGACGCCGAACGACTGCCCGACATCCGCGCCGACCTGCTGTCCGCGAACCGGCGGATGGAACGCCTCATCGACGGACTGCTGCTGCTCGCGCGCAGCGACGGCGGCCTGCGCCGGCGAGAGCCGCTGGCCCTGCCGGAGGTGGTCGCCGAGGCCCTCGACGAGTATCGCGAACGGGTCGCCGAGGCGGGTGTCACGCTGACCACCGACCTGGCCGAGGCGCGGGTCCTGGGCGACGGGGTGCTGGTCGCGCAACTGGTGTCGAACCTGGTCGACAACGGGCTCCGCTACAACCGGCGAGGCGGCACCGTGGAGGTGCGCACCGAGCCGGACGGGACGCTGCGGGTGCGCAACACCGGTCCGCCGGTCCCCGCCGACCGGATCGCCACCCTGTTCCAGCCGTTCACCCGGCTGCCGGACGCCGAGACCACCGACGGGACGGCGCACCGGGGGGCGGGGCTGGGCCTGTCGATCGTGCAGGCCATCGTGACCGCCCACGACGGCCGGGTGACGGCGACCGGCAATCCCGACGGCGGACTGACCGTGACGGTACGGCTACCGTCCGCGCGCGACCACTGATTCCGCCGTTATCCGGCGCAATCTCCGAAACAATCCCGGCGGCCAGCGAATATGACGTCGAACGGATCCGTTATCCGACGCAACGCGGCACGGCGCACCGCTCTCGCCGGTTTCTTCTAATCGTCGAAGAAATTTGACAGCGACGCCTTCTCGGGGGTAGCCCCGCCATCGGGCGGGACCTTCGGGACCGTTGCACGGCAAAGCTGCGATAACGCGGGAACGATGCATGTCCCGGCAACCGTCAGAGCGACGGCCCTTCGATGCGGACCGGCCGAAAAAGGCCTTGCCTCCATCCGCAACATCCCACATCGGCACGCGAATTCCCGCTCCGCCTGTCCGGAGGCGGCCGGCGACGTTCTTGACCGATTCCTTTACCGAGTCGCAGGATGCAAGTGATCACCGCCACTCGGAAAGGAGGCATGAAATGGCCGAAACCAAGACCCTGAAGATGGACGAGATCCAGGTCGAGACGGCTCCCGCCGCCGACCCGCAGTTCCTGATCTGCGACCCGGACCCGTCCGACGACTGCTGGATCGTCTGTAACCCCAACTACTGCTACTGAGCCGCGAACACGCGGCTCCGGCGGTAGCACCCGACGGGCGGCGGCGGACCGTGCGGCCGCCGCCCGGCGGGCCGGGCCCCGACAATTCTCAATTCTGCACAGATGGCGTCACGATCAAGGGGAATGACGAGATGGTGTTTCACCACACGACGATATCCGAGCAGGCGGGCGAGCGTTTCCCCACGCTTTCCCGATTGATCGATCCGGTCGGTGTCGAGGCGTTCCTGGCCGACCACTGGGAGCGCAGGCCGCTGCTCGTCCGGCGCGACGATCCCAAGAGCCACGCCGACCTGCTCACCCTGGCGGACCTCGACCGGATCCTGGCGCTGTCCAGCATCCGCGGCAGCGACATCCGCGTGGTGGACAACGGCCAGGAGACGCCCATCGCGGAGCTCGCCGAGGGCGCGGGCGGGCCGGGCAACGTGCTCGAGGTGCTGTACGCCCGGTACCGCGCGGGCGCGACCCTGGCCGTCAACTTCCTGCACGAACGCTGGGAGCCGCTGTCGGAGTTCTGTCGGGCGCTCGGCGCCGAGCTCAGCGCCATCGTGCACACCAACGTGTACCTCACGCCGGCCGGCCGGCGCGGCCTGGTGCCGCACTTCGACAACCACGACGTGTTCGTCGCCCAGTTGCACGGCTCCAAGCACTGGCGGTTCTACTCCTCCCCCGACCGCCTCCCCCTGCGGGACGCCACCTACCGTCCGCCCGCCGAGGGCCCCGGTGAGCCCGTGCTGGAGTTGGACGTCCATCCGGGCGACATGCTCTACGTGCCGCGCGGTTGGGTCCACGAGGCGTCCTCGGAGGAGGAGACCAGCCTGCACCTGACGATCGGCGTGCAGCCCGTGGTGTGGGTCGACCTCCTCTACAAGGCCGTGGACCTGCTGGCCGCGAACGACGTCACCTGGCGCCGGGGCCTGCCCCTGGGATTCTCCACCGACGAGACGGCCGCCCGGAGGACCGCCGAGCTGACCGCCGACCTGCTGAGCGCGCTGCCGTCGGCGCTGCCCGTGGACTCCGCGCTCGCCGACCTGACACGACGCAGCGTGGCGGGCCGCCAGACGGTGCTGGACGGCCATCTGCTCGACCTCGATCGGCTCGACCGGGAGGCCGAGCCCGACCTCGACTCCCGGCTGCTCCGCCGGCCCCGGCTGCTGTGGCGGCTCACCCACGAGGACGGGGCCGACCGGATCGCGCTGGACTTCCACGGCAAGACCGTTCGGCTGCCCGCCGCGGTCGCCGACGAGGTGGAGTTCGTCGCGGGGGCGGCCGAGTTCAGCCCCCGTGAGATCCCCGGCGGTCTGGACGACGAGGGCCGGCTGGTCCTGGTGCGGCGGCTGCTGCACGAGGGCTTCCTGACCTTCGCCTGAACCCGTTCCGCCGGATGCCGCGCCAGCGGACATCAGGCCCATCAGCGAGGAACCCATGCAGCCGATTCACTTCCTTTCGCGCGGCCCGCAGGAGAACGGGGCGGCCAGGAGCGGGCTGACCGGCTCCCCCGACTTCCCCGACCCGCCCGCGCCGCCCCGGGGGACACTGCGCGACCGGACCCGGCGGGCGCTGCGGACGGTGCGCAGCAGCGTGCGGAGCCTGCCCCGGACGCTGCGCCTGGTGTGGGCGGCCGGGCCGTGGCTGACCCTCGGGCTCGGCGTGGCCACCGTGGTCACCGGGCTGGTGCCGGCCGCCACCGCGTATCTGGTGCGGCTCCTGGTCAACACCGTGGTGGAGGCCCTGCGGCTGCGCGACGGCGGGCAGCCCGAGCAGCTCGACCTCCAGCTCCTCGCCTGGAGCCCGACGATGACGCCGCTCCAGGCGATCGTGGTGCTGTCCGCCCTGCAGTTCTGCGTGTTCACGTTGAACTCGGCCGCGTCGGCCGTGCGCAACATCTCCCAGCAGCTCCTCCAGGACCGTGTGACGATCATCGTCCAGCGTCGGGTGATGACGCACGCCGGGGAGCTGGACCTGGCGTTCTTCGAGGACTCCCGCTCGTACGACCTGCTCCGGGAGGCGCAGCAGGAGACCCCGGCCCGTGCGCTCACGGTGATCGGCAGCGTCTTCGGGCTGGCGCAGTCGCTGGTCACGTTCGCCAGTGTGGGGCTGCTGCTCTTCGGGTTGAGCCCCTGGGTGGCGGTGGTGACGCTGCTGGCGCCGATCCCGGCGTTCATCTCCGACTCCCGGTACGGGCAGCAGGTGTTCCTGGTCGCCATGTGGGCGTCGCCGCTGCGGCGGCGGATGGAGTACCTGGTGCGGACCACCACCACCGACACCTACGCCAAGGAGGTGACGCTGTTCCGGCTGACGCCGTACCTGGTGGGCAGGTTCGACCTGTTCAGCCGGGTGTTCTACCGGCGGCAGCGGCAGGTGGTGACCCGGCGGTACGCGGCCGGGACGGCGTGGAGCCTGATCACCACGGTGGCCGCCGCGCTCACCTTCCTGTACGTGGCGGCCGGGGCGGTCACCGGGCGGGTCACCCTCGGCGACCTGATGATGTTCACCTCGGCGTCGGCGTCGCTGCAGACGGCGATCCAGACGCTCTTCCAGAGCCTGTCCAGCGCCTACGAGAACAACCTGTACCTGGACAAGCTGGACGAGCTGCTGGCGGTGCGCCCGACGATCGCCGCTCCCGCCGAGCCCCGGCCACTGCCCGATCCGGTGCGCGGGCACATCGTGTTCGACCGGGTCACCTTCACCTATCCGGGCGCCGAGGAGCCGGCGCTGCGCGAGGTCAGCCTGGAGGTGCGGGCCGGCCGGACGGTGGCGCTGGTGGGGCCGAACGGGGCGGGCAAGTCCACGGTCATCAAGCTGCTGTGCCGCCTGTACGACCCGGACTCGGGCCGGATCCTGCTGGACGGCGTGGACATCCGCGAGTTCGATCCGGTGGAGCTCCGCCGGGTCATGACGGCCGCGTTCCAGGATCTGGCGGCGTTCCAGGCCAGCGTCGCCGAGAACATCGGGCTGGGCGACATCGAGCGCATCGAGGACCGCGACCGGATCGAGCGCAGCGCGCACCGGGCGGGCGCGACCACGCTGGTCGAGGCGCTGCCGCAGGGCTACGACACGGTGCTGGGCAAATGGTTCGGCGGCCAGGAGCTGTCCGGCGGGGAGTGGCAGAAGGTGGCGCTGGCCCGCGCCTTCATGCGGGACGCGCCGGTGCTGGTGCTGGACGAGCCGACGGCGGCGCTGGACGCGCGTGCCGAGCACGATCTGTTCGCGCGGCTGGCGCGGTTGTCGGAGGGACGGACGGCCCTCTACGTCTCGCACCGGTTCTCCACCGTGCGGCAGGCCGACCAGATCATGGTGATCGACTCCGGCCGACTGATCGAGCAGGGCACCCATCAGGAGCTGATGGGCCTGGGCGGCACGTACGCGTCCCTGTTCACCCTGCAGGCGTCGGCGTATCTGGACGACGACGACGCGACACCGCTGAACGGCACGAGCCGATCCGACGACGAGGCGGAGGCACGGGCATGAACATGGGCACGATCCTGGCGTTCGCGGTGGGGCTCACGCTGGCCCTGGCCGCCGTCACCAAAGTCCGCGAGCCCGGAGCGTTCGTCCGGGGCGTCGGCGAGTACCGGGTGCTGCCCGGGTCGCTCGTACCGGTGGTGGCGTGGGGTGTGGTCATCGCCGAGGCGCTGGCCGCGGCGGCGTTGCTGTCCGGCCTCGGCCGGCCGGCGGGCGCGGTGGCGGGGACGGTCCTGGGGGCCGCGTTCGCCGCGGCGATCGGCGTCAACCTCCGCCGCCGCCGACGGATGCGCTGTCACTGCTTCGGCGCGTCCGAGCCGTTGACGTCCCGTTCGCTGACGCGGGCGCTGCTCTTGGCGGTGGCGTCGGCGGCGGTGCTGTTGCCGTGGCCGCCCGCCGACCCGCCGTGGTCGGCGGAGACGGCGGTGTCGGCGGTCGCCGGACTGGTGGCGATGCTGGTCACCGGCCGACTGCTGGCCTTCCGCCCACCGTCGCCGGAACCCGCGCCCGCGGCACCCCCGGGCGACGTCGCCCCGCGCGTCACCGCGCCCCTCGTCGGTTCCGCGGAGCCGTTCGACAGCGCGACGGTACGGGGTCCGCTGCTGGTGGTCTTCACCGCGATCGGCTGCAAGGTCTGCGCGACCGCGCTGCCGGACCTGTTCGAGGAGGCGACCAGGGAACGCGCGGCGATCGTCGTGGTCTGCGTCGGTCCCCCGAACGCGTGCGCCGACCTGGCCCGCACCATGGGCCGCGAGGACGTCACCGTGGTCCACGACCCCAAGGGCGCGGTATTGGCGAGCTTTCGCATCAACCGGATCCCCAGCGCGGTGCTGGTCGCGGAGAACGGCACCGTCGCCCGGCACATCGCCTTTACCCCGCCCATCCTTGAGGAGCGACGATGACCCTCCCGCCCTTGATCCCCCGGCGGTTGCTGTTCGGCCCGCCCTCCCGGCTGCGCCCCGCGCCGTCCCGCGACGGCTCGATGCTGGCGTTCCTCGCCGCGCACGACGGCGCGCAGACGATGTGGGTCTCCGACGGGGACGGGGGGAACGCCCGACCGGTCACCTCCGGCGGAGTGCTCGACTTCGCCTGGGCGTACGACCACCGCCATCTCCTCTACGTACGCGACCAGGACGGCGACGAGAACTTCCATCTCCACGCGCTCGATGTGGTCACCGGGGAGAGTCGCGACCTGACCCCCTTCGGACGGGTGCAGGCCCGGCTGCTGGGCGTCTCCCCCGAGCTGCCCGACACCGTTCTCGTCGGCCTCAACCGCGACCACCCGGGGCTGCACGACGCCTACCACCTCGAGCTTCGAACGGGCACGCTCACCCTGGCGGCCCGGAACGAGGGCTTCAGCCAGTGGGCCGCCGACCGCCGGCTGACACCGAGGGCCGCCGTCACCTTCGCCACTGACGAAGGCTGCGCCATCGTGGTGCGCGATGGACCGAACGAGCCGTGGCGGAGACTGACGACGGCAGGCGACGGCGAGGACGCGCTCACGGTACGGCTGGTGGGGTTCTCCGCCGACGGCGCGGACCTGTACGTGCTCGGCTCCGCGGGGACCGAGACGATCTGCCTGCGACGCCTCGACGAGAAGGGAGCCTCGCAGATCGTCTACGCCGACCCGACGTACGACGTCACCGGCGTCGGTCTGCATCCCCGCACGGGACGGCCCCGGCTGGTGACCGTACAACGGGAACGGCTCAGGACCGAGGCCCTCGACCCCGAGGCGGCGGCCGACCTGGAGCGGATACGACGGCTCAGCGACGGCGACGTCACCCTCATCGGCCACGACGAGGCCGACCTGACCTGGCTCGTGCAGGCCAACGTGGACGACGGGCCCTGCGAGTTCCTCACGTTCGACCGCCGCACCGGCACCGCCCTGCCGCTGTTCTCCCACCAACCCGAGTTGGCCGACCACGAACTGGCCCGGATGGAGCCGTTCACGTTCACCTCCCGCGACGGGCTGACCGTGCACGGCTACCTGACCTTCCCGCCGGGCGCGGGGAGGGAACGGCTGCCCACCGTGCTGGCCGTGCACGGCGGCCCCTACGCGCGCGACGTCTGGGGATTCCGGGGCGAGCAGCAGTGGCTGGCCAACCGCGGCTACCTCAGCGTGCAGGTCAACTTCCGCGGCTCCACCGGCTACGGCAAGCGCTTCCTGGAGGCCGGGAACCGCGAGTGGGGCGGTCGCATGCAGGACGACCTCGTCGACGCACTGCGCTGGGTGATCGACCGTGGACACGCCGACCCCGACCGGGTCGGCATCTACGGCTCCTCCTACGGCGGCTACGCCGCCCTGGCCGGCGCGGCGTTCACCCCGGACCTGTTCCGCTGCGCCATCTCGATGGCCGGCCCGGCCAACCTCCGCACGTTCGTCGAGAGCATCCCGCCCTCATGGGCCCCCATGGTGGCCCGCCTGCACCGCAGCATCGGCGACCCGAACGTCGACGCCGACCTCCTGTGGGAACGCTCCCCGCTCTCCCGCGCGCACGACATCCGCGTCCCCATCCTCATCGCCCACGGGGCCAACGACCCCCGCGTGCCCCGCCGAGAGGCCGAACAGATCGTCGAGGCGCTCCGCAAGAACGGCGTCGACCACGAGTTCCTGCTGTTCGACGACGAGGGACACCAATTCGGCAAACCGCACAACCGACTGGCCTTCTACGCCGCCGCCGAACGCTTTCTCGCCACCCATCTGGGCGGCCGCCACGAACCCGAACCCACCTCTGCCTAGGACGGCCCCCATGCCCTTCCACCGACTCGACACCCGCCCCTGGGAAACCCCCGACCCCCTGTGGGCCCGCACCCACCCCCGCCCCCACCCGACCCCCCGAACCCCGGGCCCAAGCACGGACTGACACGACGAAACAAATGCAAGAGCCCCCTTCCGTGACCGGAAGGGGGCTCTGACCAGCGTCGGGGTGGCGGGATTTGAACCCACGACCTCTTCGTCCCGAACGAAGCGCGCTGCCAAGCTGCGCTACACCCCGATTGGTGGCTGCCCGGGAGATTGCGCATGCTCCCGGCGCCTCGTTGAGTCTAGCGGATGGTTGGGGGTGATGCGTTCCCAATATTCGACCGGACCCCTGCGTTCAGGAGGATCGGGGCACCAGGGTGAGGAGGCTGGCCTCCGGCGGGCAGCAGAAGCGGAACGGGGCCGCGGGAGAGGTGCCGAGGCCGGCGGACACGTGGAGCCAGGAGCCGTTGTGGCGGTGCAGGCCCTTGACGCGGGGGCGGTCGATGCCGCAGTTGGTGGCGAGGGCGCCGAAGAAGGGCACGCAGACCTGGCCGCCGTGGGTGTGACCCGCGAGGAGCAGGTCGTACCCGTCGGCGGCGAAACGGTCCATGTTGCGCGGCTCCGGGGAGTGCATGACACCCACGTGGACGTCCGCGCGGGGATCGACCGGGCCGGCGATCTGGTCGTAGCGGTCGCGGTTGATGTGGGAGTCGTCGATGCCGCCGAACTCGACGTCCAGGCCGCCGACCTTGAGCCGCCCGATCCGGTTGTTCAGGTCGAGCCAGCCGGCCGCCGACAGGGCCGCGCCGAGCTCCCGGTACGGCAGGTCGGGGATGCGGCGGCGGCGCTTGTAGTCGGCCTGGCTGGTGCGCCAGATGTAGCGCAGCGGGTTCTTGAAGACCGGGGAGTACAGGTCGTTCGACCCGTACACGAAGACGCCGGGGCGGTCGAGCAGCGGGCCGAGGGCGTCCAGGAACGAGCCGATGGCGTCGGGGTGCGAGATCGTGTCGCCGGTGTTGACCACCAGGTCGGGCTGCAGCGCGTCGAGGGCGCGCACCCAGCGGATCAGCCGCTTGCGGCCGGGGGTGAGGTGCGCGTCGGACAGGTGCAGGACCTTGACCGGGGGACGGCCGGGGGCGAGCACGGGAACGTCGAACCTGCGCAGCCTGAACCAGTTCCGCTCGATCACCGACGCATAGCCGAACGTGGTGGCACCGGCGGTCAGCAGACCCAGCGGTACAGCGTGGAGCTTGCGCACGGTTTTCTCCTACGGACCGGGCCCTTCCCGACCATCCCATGCTGTCAGAGATGTGATGTTCTGCCGAACGCTCTCCCTCAACCCGGGTAATGGGGATGAGCCCGCGGCACCCCTACGGGCATGATGGTGACCATGAGTGCTCTCAAGGAGAAGCTGGAAGCCGACCTCTCGGCCGCGATGAAGGGTCGGGACGAGGTGCGGACGCGCACGCTGCGCATGGTCCTGACCGCGGTCCGCACCGAAGAGGTGTCCGGCAAGAAGGCCCGGGAGCTCACCGACGCCGAGGTCGTGACGGTGCTCACCCGGGAGGCCAAGAAGCGCCGCGAGGCCGCCGAGGCGTTCGCCGGCGCGGGTCGCGACACCCAGGCCGAGGCCGAGCGCGACGAGAGCGCCGTGCTGGCCGACTACCTGCCGGCCCAGCTCACCGACGAGGAGCTGGCCGCCCTGGTCGCCGAGGCCATCGCCGAGTCGGGCGCCTCGGGCCCCCGCGCCATCGGCCAGGTCATGAAGATCGTCAACCCCAAGGTCGCCGGTCGCGCCGAAGGCTCACGGGTCGCGGCGGAGGTCAAGCGCCGGCTGACCGGCTGACCGGCCCGACGCGAGGTTCCACGGGAAACCTCGCCTCGCCGACGTTCACTCACGCACCGGCCCCCGCCCGGAAGCCGCAGGCTTCCTGACGGGGGCCGTCGCACGTCAGTCGAAGGGCCAGTCCCAGCCGTCGCCGGGGGGCTCCTCGCCACCGGGGTCGCGGCCCTTGCCGCGGCTCACGTAGACGATGACCTTACTGCCCGGGTCGACCTCCGAGCCCGGACCCGGCGAGGTGCCCGCCACCATCCCCCGGGCTTGGTCGGACGGGACCGGACGCGGCGCCAGCTCGGCCGTGAGGCCGGCCCGGCGCAGGGCCGCCATGGCCTGGGGCACCGGGCGTCCCCTGACGTCCGGCACGGTGCTGAAGTCGCCGAAGTCGCCGACCGGGGCGGTGAACGACGGGGCGGGCTCGCCCAGCAGCGCGTTGCGCATGCTGTTGGCCCAGATCGGCGCGGGGATCGTGGCTCCGTAGACGCCGTACACCGGGTACCTGGTGGGGCCCCGGAAGTCCCAATAGGCCACGGCGGAGGCCAGGTTGGGGGTGTGCCCGGCGAAGACGGCGCAACTGAAGTTCTCACACGTGCCGGTCTTGCCCGCCGACGGACGGCCGATGCCGCCGATGTTCTTGGCGGTGCCCCGGGTCAGCACACCCTTGAGGATCTCGTTGACCTGGTCGGCGATGTTCTGATCGAGGACCTGCTTGCACGCCTTCTTGGGGAGCTTGAGCTTCTTGCCGTCCGGGGCCACGACCTCGGTGACGGCCACCGGGTCGCAGTACCTGCCGCGCGCCCCGAAGCCCGCGTACGCCGCCGCCAGGCTCACCATGTCGATCTCGTTCGCGCCGAGCACCTGGGAGGGGACCTGCTGGAGGGGCTTGCCGTCGCCGCGCCTCATCCCGAACTTCTCGGCCATCTTGACCGAGTCGCACAGACCCACGCGCTGCTGCAGGTACGCGTAGAAGGTGTTGACCGACAGCCAGGTGCCGTTCTTGAGGTTGTACGGGCCGTTCTCGGCGGGGTCGGCGTTGCCCACGTTCCAGCCGGTGTACGTCGCGCCCTTGCAGTCGGTGAACGGGCTCACGATCGTGCGGCTCGGCGAGTGGATGCTCGTCCGGATCGGGATGCCCTCCTCGAGCGCCGCGGCCAGCGTGAACGTCTTGAACGTCGAGCCCGCCGAGACCCCGACGCCGCCGCCGTGCTGGGCGTTGGCGGCCAGGTTCAGGTTGATCCTGCCCTTGCCGACGCCGAACCGCTTGCTGCTCCCCATGGCCCTGATGTGGCCCGTGCCGGGCTCGACCATGGCCTCCGCGGCGACCCGGTTGCTGAGCGGCGAGACGTACGAGCGCAGCGCCTTGTCGAGCGCGTTCTGGGCCTTCATGCTGAGCGTGGTGCGGATGACGTAGCCGCCGCGCTTGAGGCGGTTGGCGATCTCCTCCTGGCGCTCCTTGGACAGGCTCCAGTACTTGCCGTTCGAGAGGACCTGGTACATCTCGTACCGGACGTACTCGCAGAAGAACGGCGCCTTGCTGGTCTCACAGCCGCCGATGGGCTTGTCCTCGTTCAGCTCGATCGGCTGGGCGGCGGCCGCGTCGGCCTGCGCCTTGGTGATCGTCCCCAGCTCGGCCATCCGGTAGAGCACGACGTCGCGCCGCTGCCGCGCCGCCTTCGGGTGCAGCACCGGGTCGTACGCGGTGGGGTTCTGCGTGATGCCGGCCAGCAGCGCGGCCTGCGGCAGCGAGAGCTTGGCCGCCGGCCTGCTGAACCAGCGCTTGGCCGCGGCCTGGACGCCGTACGCCCCGCCGCCGAAGTAGGCGATGTTGAGGTAGCCCTCCAAGATCTGGTTCTTGGACATCGTCTCTTCGAGACGCAGGGCGTATCGCAGCTCGCGGATCTTCCGCCCGATGGTCGGCGCGGTGACCTCGTCGTACTCCTCGTCGGTCTTGGCGTTCTCGACCAGCAGGTTCTTCACGTACTGCTGGGTGAGGGTCGACCCGCCCTGCCGTCCGCCGTCGCTCTGCGCGTTGGAGGCCAGCGCGCGCAGGGTGCCCTTGAGGTCCAGCGCGCCGTGCTCGTAGAAGCGCGAGTCCTCGATGCCGATGACGGCCTTCTGCATGATCGGCGTGACCTTGGCGAGCGGGACCGACTCGCGGTACTTGTCGAAGAACAGGGCGATCTGGTCGCCCTGCGCGTCGTACACCACCGTCTTCTCCGGCGGCGGCGAGGTGTTGAGGTCGTCGTCCATGTTCTGGAAGTCGTTGGCGGCGTCCCGTGCGGTCAGCCCCGCGCTGCCGATCCCGGGCAGCGCGATGAACGCGACGAGGACGCCCGCCACGACACCCGCGCCGATCAGGCGCAGGAGCTGGACGAGCGGGATGCTCCGACCCTCTTTTTGCACAAGCACGAGACCTACGGTACCTGCGTGCGGGAGGTGCCCTCGGGGCAGGTCATGCACGGGCCATGTCGGCACCATGTCGGCCCTGGTGCCTCACGAACCCCTCAAGCGCACCCCTACCGGGCGTAACGGGCCTAGGTTCGCAAGGCTCCCAAACCTCGCAAATCATCCCGCTCGCCCCGTCGCATGCCGTGCACGCCGGCCCTTACCGGACAGGCCCTCTGGCCGCTTCCCACAGGGCCTCCGGCGGCCTCGGGCCCTCTACCACAGGGCGGTGACTAGTCCGATCCGGCGGAATGGCCCGGGCGGGCTATATCGAGAATGGGCCCTCCGGGGACTGTTGAAACCTTGCCTACTTCCGTAAGTTCTTCCCCACGGCTTTCGTTTGGCGGCCTGACGTCCGCGCCCGTCCGGCCATGGAGCGCATTCGACACAGACCCTAGGGGAGTGGGGCCAAGATGTGGATCACGGATTGGACCGCCCGCGCCGCCTGCCGTAACGCGGATCCGGACGCCTTGTTCGTGCAGGGCGCGGCCCAGAACCGGGCAAAGCTCATCTGCCGAGGATGCCCGGTGCGAACCGAGTGCCTGGCGGACGCGCTGGACAACAAGATCGAATTCGGCGTCTGGGGCGGCATGACCGAACGCGAGCGCCGTGCCCTGCTTCGTCGCCGGCCGGACGTGTCCTCGTGGCGCGACCTGCTGGAGACGGCCAAGGAGGAGTACGAGCGTTCCACCGACGACCAGGGCGAACTGGTCGCCAGCTAGCGACCCGTCCACCGGCCGCACCGCGGCCGGTACGCCCGAACCGGTCAGGCGGCACGGACGACCTCGCCCCGGCCACGCACGAGCCCACCCTCAGCCCGTGCCGGCCACCGCGAGGCGACATGGCACTGACGGCATGGGACGCCCGCACCCACCACCCGGCGGCCGTCCCATGTCGTCAACCTTCCTTTCGGGGCCCTGACACACCGCGCCCCCATCGCCCTTCTCCACCATCACGGGCCCCCTGACGCCGAACTCGCCTTTTCCGGCCCACTCGGCACTGGCAGCGCGGCCCCTCCGGACGCCCCACTCGGCACTCATCGCAACGCGGTTCGCGCCGACACCCACTTCGAGGGCCCCGCCGCCGACGCCGCAACCGCGTCACGACACACCCCGCCTCCACCTCGCTTCGGGGATCTCCGCCGACGACGACGCAACGCGCCACGACGAACCCCCGCGCCGCCACCCCACATCGAGGGCCTCAACCGACGACGACGCAAGGCGTCACGACGCATCCCCGCGCGCCACCCCGCTTCGAGGGTCTCCGGCCGCCGACGATGCAACGCTCACACGCCCCCGCCATCCCCCACCGGACGGCCCTCCCGCCGGCCCCTGCCACGGCATCCCGCTCTCCCCGCACCGGCCCGCCATGGCGCCGTTCCGGCTGTCGCACCCCGTGTCGACACCGCTACGCCCGCTTCCCGTTGCGCCGAACGACTTTGGGAACGGGCCAGGCGTGGCCGAATGTGGCCACGCCATCTCGCACCGTTTAACCCCCGCTCAACACGCCCTTCACCACAGAGGCAGCCGGACCGGTCAATTCCGACCGCCCCACGAGGTTTGCCGCCAAAACCCACCGATCATCACCCGACATCCTCGCCCCGGACACACCGGCCCCCCGACCACATCCCCGCGCCACCTCGCACCCGCCGCCCCGCATCACCACCCGTCGACCACCACTGCCACCCGGCGACGAGCCGCACCTCAAATCACCCCGGCGCCGACCCGCGACGCGCCACCCAACCCGTCACCGCACCTCACGCCCAGCACCACGGCGACACGTCACGCCACCCGGTGTCGAGCCGGCCCGCACCTCACATCCGCCCCAGCGAGCCGCAACACGCCACCCAGCCGCTCACGAAGCGAATCCCGCGCCCCACGCCCAGCCACGCACCTCGCGCCCAGCCACGCGGCGACCCGCCACGCCACCGTCGACGAGCCGGGCCACTCCTTTTCGTCACCCTGGCACCCCACGTGACGCGCCGCCCAGCCCCCACCGCGCCCCACGCCCAACGCCACGCGAAGACCCGCCACGCCACCCGCACCTCGCGTCGCTGGCTGCCGAGTCGCGATGCGCCACTCCGCTGTCGAGGAGTCGGACCGCGCCTCTCATCTCCCCAGTTCCACGCCGCGATGCGCCACTTCGCCCGTCGAGCGGCCTCGCACCTCATATAGGCCGGCACCACACCCCGACATGCCACACCGCCCGTTGGTGAGTCGGGCCGCAACCTCACGTCTCCCCATCGGGGAGCCGAATCGGTGGCCCGGTGTGTGCGGTAGGTGGGGGACGTCGGCCGCGCCGGTGCTCGGTTGCCCAGGTGGCGCGCCGGTAGGGCTGCTTCGGCGGGGTTCGGTCAGGCGGGTTTGGTGGTCGGGTGGGGCTTGTTCTCGGCCAGGTCGGCGCCGACCTGGCGGAGGCCGTCGAGGTCGTGGACGTCCTCCGCCTGGGCGGGGACGGTGGCGACCGGGACGTTCGGGTGGGCGGAGGTGAAGTGTTCGCGGAGGCGGTCCTCGCGGGCGGCCAATTGGCGGCGGTCGGCGTGGAGGCGGAGGAGGGCGGCCGTCAGGGGGTGCTCGCCTCGTTCGTCCAGGGTTTCGGCGGCGGCCTGGCTGCGGGCGGCGGTCGGTGTGCCGGGGGCGACGGTGTGGACGCGGTTGACGACGAGGCCGGCCAGGGGCATGCGCTCCTGGGCGAGACGTTCGACGAAGTAGGAGGCCTCGCGCAGGGCGTCCGCCTCGGGGGCGGCCACCACCAGGAACGCGGTGCCGGGGGTCTGGAGCAGGCGGAACGTCTTTTCCGCCCGTTCGCGGAAGCCGCCGAACATGGTCTCGAAGGCCGCCACGAAGGTCTGTACGTCCCGGAGGAGCTGAACGCCGATGACCTTGTTGAGGACACCGGTGAACACCCCGAACCCGGCGGTCAGGACCTTCACCCCCAGTCGGCCCCCCGTCTTGGCCGGAGTCGCCAGGAGCTTCATGAAGCGGCCGTCCAGGAAGCGGCCCATCCGTTCCGGGGCGTCCAGGAAGTCCAGGGCGTTCCGGGAGGGCGGGGTGTCGACGATGATCAGGTCCCAGGCGCCGGAGCGGTGGAGCTGGCCCAGCTTCTCCATCGCCATGTACTCCTGCGTCCCCGACAGGCTGGACGACAGCGACTGGTAGAACGGGTTGGCCAGGATCTGGCGGGCCCGGTCCGGGTCGGAGTGCGCCTCCACGATCTCGTCGAAGGTGCGCTTCATGTCGAGCATCATGGCGTGCAGCTCGCCGTCGCCGCCGACGCCGTCGATCCGGCGGGGGCTGTTGTCGAGCTCGCTGAGGCCCATCGACTGCGCCAGCCGCCGGGCCGGGTCGACCGTCAGCACGACCACGTCCCGGCCCCGTTCGGCGGCCCGTACGCCCAGCGCGGCGGCGGTGGTGGTCTTGCCGACGCCGCCGGAGCCACAGCAGACGATGATCTTCGTACGGGGGTCGTCGATCAGCGCGTCGACGTCCAGCACCGGCGGGACCCTGTGGGCGCTCATGGTCAGGCCGCTCCCTGCTCGCGAAGTGCCGCGGCCAACTCGTACAACCCGCCCAGGTCCATCCCGTCCGGCAGCAGCGGCAGCACGTAGCGCGGCTGGGACAGGGTCGACAGGCGTTCGGTCTCGCGGCCCTGCAACGCGGTGCGGCGGGCGTGCGCGACGGCTTCGGCGGCCAGCACCGCGGCGGTCTCCTCCGCGTCGTGCTCCAGCCCGGACGCCTTGAGCCCGCGCACGACACCCTCGACGTCCAGTGTCCCGGCGGTCGCGGCGGCGAGGTCGTCGGCGGCCAGCATGGGCGGATGCTCCATGTTGACCACGACGCCGCCGATGGGGAGCCCGACCTCGGTGAGATCGCGGATGCCGTCCAGCGTCTCCTGGACCGGCATCTCCTCCAGCAGGGTGACGAAATGGACGGCCGTCTCGGGGCTGCGCACGACCCGCATCACCGTGTCGGCGTGGTTGCGGATGGGCCCCATCTTCGCCAGGCCGGAGATCTCCTCGTTGACGTTCAGGAACTTGGTGATGCGCCCGGTCGGCGGGGCGTCCATCACGACGGCGTCGTAGACGAACGAGCCGTCCTTGTTCCTGCGGCGCACGGCCTCGCTGGTCTTGCCGGTGAGGATCACGTCGCGGAGCCCGGGCGCGATGGTGGTCACGAAGTCGACGACACCCAGCCGGGTCATCGCCTTACCGGCGCGCTTGAGGCTGTAGAACATCTCCAGGTACTCGATGAGCGCTTCTTCGGTGTCCACCGCGAGCGCGCAGACCTCCCCGCCGTCCGGCGCGATGGCCACCTTCCGTTCCTCGTACGGCAACGGCGGACGGTCGAACAGTTGGGCGATCCCCTGGCGTCCCTCCACCTCCACCAGAAGCACCCTGCGCCCGCCCGTGGCCAGCGCCAACGCGAGCGCGGCCGCCACGGTGGTCTTGCCGGCGCCACCCTTCCCCGTGACCACGTGCAGCCGCACGCCGTCCCAATCGGTGTCTCTCGCGCTCACTCGACTCACAATATCGTTCGCACGGCAAGGACTTCCTTTCGCACCCCGCCCCCTTGCAAGCGCTCCCTGACATGGGCTTCGCCTCGGCCCCGTCGCCTCCTTCCACCCGTGCCCGTGCCTGCCGGAGCCACGCCGACTCCCGTACCTCCCTGCCTACCTCCGGCGGCCGCTCACCGCCACCGTCTCTACCGACCGTTCCGCGTGGGGACGTCCGGGAGGCGCCGGTGGCGAGGCATCGTTCGATGGCGTCCTTCGCCTAGGGCGGATGGTCGGGTGTCTACGGCGGGGGTCGTCAAGGTGGGAACGGGGTCCGCATGATCACGACGACGTCCCGTTTCCCGCACATGCGTGCGACCAGACGCCAGGTCGTCCGGGGGCAGGTTCCCGTGGAGCTGCCGGCGGTGATCCCGATCGGTTCGCGCAGGTGGGCCGGCGCGCCCAGGGGTGCGGCGTGCGGAACGGCGTTCGGTCTGGCGGGTGGCGCGGTGCATCTACCCCGCGCCCACGGCTGCGGCGTCCGGAACGGGAAGGATCTGGGTCGATCGCGCGCAGATCCGCGTAGCCGCTCGGCGCGTTCTCCTGATCGCCGTGTCTCCCAGAGCGCCTGCCGTTCGCGGGCGCGATCTGAACGGCGCCGACCACAGACGACCGCCCGGGCCCGATCAGGCTCGGATCAGGAGTTGTCGATCTCGCGGATGATCTGTCCGCCCAGCTCACGCTGGATGAGCGCCATGCCGCTGATCTCGGCCTCGGTACCGTCGGCGTCGGCGTCGCCCTCCGGGTCGACCTCGTCGCTCTCATCGATGGGACCGCTCGGTTCGGGTGGGAGAGGAACGTCCTCCGGAGGTGGGGGCGGAGGGTCCTGCAGCGGTCGGGCGGAAGGCTGGGACGGCGCGGGTCGAGGAGCCACGGGCGCGGTCTGGGCACTCGGAGCCGCCGGCGCGTTGGAGTACTGCGGCGGCGCGGTCGGAGCCGGAGCCGGAGCCGGGGCCGGGCTGGGCGACGGCGCGGGCACCACGGGTCTGGCCGAGGGCATGGCACTGGCCAGGACGGTGTCGATCCGCCAGTCCACGCCGAGGTACTCCTTGAAGACCTCGCGCAGCACCGCGTCGCGGCCCCCGTTGGTGAAGTTGGTGCGCGCTCCTTCGGCCTCGAACGAGAGCGTCAGGAGGTTGCCGTCGAGGGTGACCGGCTGGACACCGGACATGATGGCCATCCACGCGACCCGGCTCCTGTGCTTCACGGCCTCGACGATGTCCGGCCAGGACCTCCGTAGGGCCTGCACATCCGGACCACCGCCTCCACCGGCCTGCGGAGCCGCCCCAGCGGAGCCGGCATTCTGCGCGCCCGACCCTCCGGGGCCGCCACCCTGCCCGCCCGAGCCCCCGGGAACGGCACCCTGCCCGGCTGACCTCCCGGGAACGGCACCCCGCGCGGCCGACTCAGGAGCGGCATGCTGCCCGCCCGAGCCCCCGGGAACGGCATTCTGCCCGGCTGACCCGCCCGGGACGGCGCCCTGCCCATCTGACCCGCCGGGGACGGCGCCGTGCCCGACCGAGGCCCCTGAACCGGTGTCCTGCCCGGCTGATCCCTCGAGGACGGCGCCCTGCCCGACCGAGCCCTGGGAAACGGCACCCGGCCCGCCGGGGCCGGCGTTCCGCGCGGCCGTCCCGGGCCCCTGCATGTCAGGCCCGCCGGAAGCCGCGCTCAGCGTGCCTGGTCCGGCGCCCTGCACGTCGGGCCCGCCGGCGCCGGTGCTCGCGTCTCCCGAAGCCCCGATCCGCGGCGCTCCCGGCACGCTCGTTGACGGCCATACGCCGCCGGTGCCCTGTCCAGAGGCCATGGACGACGAGTCGGAGGATGCCGGTGAGGACGTCACGTTCGCACCCTGCCGGTTATCCACAGAACGACGTTCCGCTTCCGGCCCCGCACCATCGCTTCGCACACTGGAACCGGTGTCGCTCCCAGGCCCCGACACAGCACCGGACGGGGTCTGAGCGCCACCCGCAACCCGACCCTGCGATCCGCCACCTTGGCCGGTCGCCCCGGAAGGAGCAGAACGTGCGGAGTCTCCTGAGGCACCTGTGGACGAGGCATCAGGCCGCCCGGCCCCCTGATACCCCTGCTGGGGCATCCCCTGATCCACCGGCTGAGGCGCCCCCTGCCCCGCCCCATGACTCATCCGCTGAGGCGCACTTTGGCCCGCCCGAAAGTCCATCCCCTGGGGCCCGCCTGAGCCCGCCCCAGGGTCCCTCCCCTGAGACGCACCTGGGCCCGCCCCAGGGTTCCTCGCCTGGGACCCACCTCGGCCCGCCCCAAGGTCCATTCCCTGAGACACACTTGGGCCGGCCCCATGACTCATCCGCTGAGGCGACCCGTGGCTCGCGCCCTGCGACACACCGGGCGGCAGGCTCCCCGGCACGGCACCGGCCGACGGGGCACCGCCTGCGAAGGCGTCCGCGCCGCCGCCCATGGCGGCGCGGCGTTCAAGGCGTTCCAGGCGCGCCATCATCGACACCTCGTCCTGGTACGCCGCCGGCAGCAGGATCCGGGCGCACACCAGCTCTAGCAGCAGCCTCGGCGAGGTCGCCCCGCGCATCTCCGTCAACCCCGTGTGCAGCAGATCCGCCGCCCGGGCCAGCTCCGCCGAGCCCAGCCCGGTCACCTGTCGCCGCATGCGCTCAAGCTCGTCCGCCGGTACGTCCAACAGCCCGGAGGAGCCGGCGTCCGGGACGTTCGAAAGGATCAGCAGGTCACGGACCCGCTCCAGCAGGTCGGCGGCGAACCGGCGGGGGTCCTGGCCGCTCTCGACCACCCGGTCGACCGCGGCGAAGACCGCGGCCCCGTCCCGAGCCGCGAACGCGTCCACCACCTCGTCGAGCAGGGAGGCATCGGTGTAGCCCAGCAGTGACACGGCCCGCGCGTGGGTGATCCCGGCGTCGTCGGCGCCCGCCAGCAACTGGTCCAGGATCGACAGCGTATCCCGTGCCGATCCGGCTCCGGCCCGGACCACCAAGGGCAGCGCGGCGGGCTCGTAGGTAACGTTCTCGGACCGGAGGATCTCCTCCACCAGTTCCCTCAGCGTGCCCGGCGGCACCAGGCGGAACGGGTAGTGGTGGGTCCTCGACCGGATCGTGCCGATGACCTTCTCGGGCTCCGTCGTCGCGAAGACGAACTTCAGGTGCGGAGGCGGTTCCTCGACGAGCTTCAGCAGCGCGTTGAAGCCCTCGCGGCTGACCATGTGCGCCTCGTCGATGATGTACACCTTGAAGCGGGCGGACACCGGGGCGAAGAAGGCCCGCTCCCGCAGGTCCCGCGCGTCATCGACGCCACCGTGCGAGGCCGCGTCGATCTCGATCACGTCGATGTGGCCGTTGCCGCCGGGTCCCAGGGCCGTGCACGAGTCGCACTTGCCGCAGGGCTCCGGCGTGGGACCCAGCTCGCAATTCAGCGATCTGGCCAGAATCCGGGCGCTGGAGGTCTTGCCGCAGCCTCGCGGCCCGCTGAACAGGTACGCGTGATTGATGCGGCCGTTGCGCAGTGCCTGCTGGAGGGGCTCGGCGACGTGCTCCTGCCCCTTGAGCTCGGCGAACGTCGCTGGCCGGTACTTTCGGTACAGAGCCAGACTCATTGGGGGTCCGTCCAGTGGAAGCGAAAGGACCCCCCGCACACCCGCCAGAGCCCGCTTATCCTTGCTGCCTTCCGGCCCTGGGGAGGTTCACAGGATGACGCCATGCGAGGGGTCGCCTCCGAGTCTATGACATCCCGAACCCGCTCGAGCACGACTCCCGCACACCCCGGCTACGATCCCCCTCCATGCGCGAGATCTTCCACATCGCCGACCGCGCCACCTGGGACTCCGTCCAAGCCCAGGGCGGCCCGTACACGATGTCGACCCGAGACCGCACCCTCGCCGACGAGGGCTTCATCCACTGCACCGCCACCGAATCCCAGACCACCGGCGTCCTGCACCGGTTCTACAACGACGTACCGCCCGACTCCCTCGTCCTCTTGGTGATCGCCCCCGACCACCTGGACGTCCGAGATGAAGAGGCCGACGGCGACACCTTCCCCCACATCTACGACCCCCTCCCCCTCACCGCCGTGACCGAGGTCAGACCCATACCCACCGTCTCCGCACACACCACCCACCATCCCCAGACCCCATAGACGCCCCAGACCCCATAGACGCCCCAGACCCCGTAGCAGCCCCAGGCCCCGTAGTCGCCAACACTCAGCCTCTGGTCAGGAAGGCGAACGCCCCCTTGACCGGGTGAGGACGTCGGTCGGCACTTTCGCACCCCACGCACCGCATCGCCGTCAGGACGATGGCGCCGCCGACGAGTTGGGGGTCGGTGAGCCGCTCGCCCAGCGCGGCCCAGGCGTCGGGGACGAGGGCGGGCGCGAGGACGAGGGCGGGCGCGAAGGCGGCGCGCTGGGCGATGAACGTACCGGTCGACCGCCCGGCGAACATCACCCCCACGCCGTGTGACGAGACGGCCACAACCCCGTCCACGACCCACACGTCGAGGACACCGCCCCCTCCGAACACCAGATCAACGAACCTCGGCCAAGGCGCGAAAACCAGCCCACAGCAAGCCACGACACCCGGACACCATGACTCCAAGGATCTCCAGGACCAGACAAGCCCCAGGCCGCCTGACCGCCACAACCGGCGGACGGTGCGCCCGCCCGGCAATTGATGTCAGGTCACCGTCCGGAACCCGGTAGGCTTCTCTGCGGAGGATTCGCCTAGTGGCCTAGGGCGCACGCTTGGAAAGCGTGTTGGTGGCAACGCCTCAGGAGTTCGAATCTCCTATCCTCCGCTCGCCTGACCAGGCAAGATGACAGCCGGTATCCACTCGGGTACCGGCCTGTTGTCGTACTCCGTCTCATTTCCCGTCTCAGTTCGCCACGCACGCTTGGGATCATGCGCTGTTCACCAACGTTCGCGGAAGTTCGGCATCACTCACGAACGACGACGTCGCCCCCGGTTCCATGAGCGACCCTGTCGGGAATCTGAACAAGATCACTTGCCTTGTCGCCACCACAGGAGCCGGGGTGGCCCGTGGGCGTCGAGGTACTGCTGGAATACGGTCGGTGGGCACGGCCGGTGAGTCGAGTCTTCCGGTTCTTGCTCGCTGAGGTGTTGGATGTTGATCGCGATCGCGGTCAGCACATATTGAACGTGGGACTTGTCCCCAGGCCGTGGTGAACGGCAGCGGCGCATCCGGTGGCAGTTGACGCCCTCGCTGATCGTGCCCTCGATGCCCGAGCGGACCCATGCCGGCGTTTCCACTCTCTGGTGTCCTGGGCGGCACTGTGCCGAGCTTGCAGGTCATGCAGGTGACGGAGCGGGAAGTTGATGGCGCGCTGAGCGGCCTTGCCATGCCGGCGTGGTAGCCGTCGAGCTCGGCTGGATCGAAGGATCTGACCGGTGCCCGGTCGTGCACGGTGAGCTTGCAGGTGCGATCGCAGGCTACGCGCGGACCAGCAGCCACACGTCCAGGAGTTTGCCGTTGGCGTTGACGCGGAACCTGCCCTCGCCGGTCGTGGCCGACTCCGACCGACAGTCCACGCACCGCAGCAACAGCAGGGGCAGTCTGGTCCCGCGAACGACCCAGGGCAGCACGGTACGAGGTGGTGAAGACATGATCTCTCTAGACCTGACACGAGGCCGATTGCGCGCGGCCTCAGACGCTGTATGGACCGGGCGCACATGGGCGGCCCGGCAGAGCCGACGGGAGGGTTGGCTTGAAGGTGAGTGGAAGGTGCCAGGTCAAAGAGCCGGCGGGGTCACGCGGTTCTTGTCCCACGGCCGGCGTCTCCTGAACTCCTGGCTCGCCGCCCCGCTCGCGCCGCCCAGGTACGACGCCCGCTCACCGAACAACTCTTCTTCGCCGACTGACTGGCCACTTCCTGACCTCACCTCATAGGAGGGGTGAGGCTTGGGACGTCCTGTCGTCGAGGGCTGGGCGTAGGTGGGTGTAGGCCCAGCCGGCCAGGGTGGTGGGTGTGGTGGTGAGCAGGTCGCGTGGCTGTTCAGGGAGCAGGTCGCGTGATCCGGCGGTCATGCCGACGATGCCCTCGATCGCGGTCGGGTCCAGGCCGGCCGAACGCAGCCCGTCGCGGACCTGGTCGTCGGTGACGACCTGGAGGCGGATCGGACGGTCCAGTGCCCGGGTGAGGATGTCGGCGACCTGGGTGAAGGTGAGGTCTTCGGGGCCGTGTACGGCCTGCACTACCCGGCCGTGCCAGCCCTCGTTGAGCAGCCGTGCGGCGATCACCTCACCGATGTCGCGGGGGTCGACCCATGGCATCGGCTTGTCCGGCGGCACCGCCGTGGTCAGCATCCCCTGTCGCAGGCCCTCGGCGTCCAACAGCAGATTGGTGAAGAAGTACGCCGCCCGCAGATGCAGCACATCGGCGCCGGTGCCATCCAGCCGCTCCTCGATCCAGGCCAGCCCATCGATATGCCCCACCCCGTGCCGCCGTTCAGCACCGATACTGCTCAACAACACCACCCGCGCCACCTCACCGGCCTGGGCGGCCGCCACCAGGCCCGCGGCGGTGCGCTCGGAGGCGGCGATCGGGTCCGGCGCCAGGTGCGATGTCGGGTCCACCCACAACACCGACCGCATCCCCGCGACCGCTTCCCGCACGAACGTGGCATCGGTCAGATCACCCTGCCACACCTGCACCCGTTCACGCGTCGCCGCATCCAGCCGCGCCGGATCCCGCACCAGCACCCGCGGCCGCACCCCCGCCTGCAGCAACAACCGAACCACCCGCGACCCCACATGCCCGGTCGGAGTAGTGACGGCGATGCCTTCGTGGTTCTCGGTTCGAACGTCCATGGCAGGGACCCTAGAAAGAGCGGACCCGCCTGCAGGAGGGCCGAACGCGTCAAGGGCCGGACCTTACGCGTCAGCGACCCTTCCTACTCTCGTCAGCCGACGTGTGGTGACGGCAACCCTGCCCAGCCCATCGCTGGTGACATGTAGCGTGCTGATCCGGTGACACCTGCAGTGCTTCTTCGATACGGAACCGGTGGCGCCCGGCCGTGCCGGCGGCTGCCTCGCCCTCGGCTCGTAGCCGCGGGTTGGGCAGGGCGATCCCCGCCCCACCGGCGGCGATCACTGCGCCCACGGCCCCGGGCCACCACGCTGGGGGATACTTTCGCCGCGCACAGGATCACCATCAGCCCGGGCGAGACGGTGTTCACCCGGATCCCGCGCGGGCCCAGCTCATCGGCCAGTCCCTTGCTGAAGTGGCTCAGCGCGGCCTTGGAGCTGCCGTACCAGTTCGGGCCCGCGGTCGGCCACCGGGCGACGCCCGTCGAGATGCTGACGACCGCCTCCCGCAGCAGCGCCTCGAGCGCACGGGTGACGCGCATCGTGGCGAAGAAGTTGAGCTCGAACGCCTTCTGCCAGGTCTCGTCCTCGGTGTCGGCAAGCCCGCCGACCGGCAGCCCGGCCAGGCCACCCACCCCGTTGACGAGCAGGTCCACGCCGCCGAGCTCGGACTCGGCGGCATGCCTGACCTTCTCCACGCCCTCGGCGCTGGTCAGGTCGGCCTCCACGGTAAGGGCACCGGTCTCTTTCAACGCGGTCGTCACGGTCCGGTCCGCCCCCAGAACACGTACACCCTCATCGATCAGCGTGCGGACCACCGCGCCCGCGATGCCCCCGCTCGCGGCGGTCACGACGGCGGTCTTCCCGGCGAGTTGCAGATCCATAGCCTCGTCCTCTCAAGCCACGCCCCGGTCGGCGCTTCCCATGCCCGAACGCTAAGGAGCCAGAGGGGACCCCAAGGAGGGCCGAACGCGTCACGAAGAGGACAGAACGCGTCAGGCCTCAGCCGATCGCCGCCGGCGCCGAAAGCGCGAGCTGTCCAGACGGCGTCACAATCGTGGCGAGGTCAGTAGGCCGAGCGTGCGATTCGAGATCGCCGGATGGCTACAGGGCGCGCAACGGGTCCCGCGCATGGTTCGGGGCGCCGCGCGCCGACCCTGAGGGCGACGCCGTCCTGACGCTGGGCTCAGGGAACTCTGGCGTTATTCGTCATAGGTGTCGGGGCCCGTCGAGCAGGGCGGTGAGCGAGTGCGCCTGGTGGCAGGCGAGCCGGCCCATTTCCCTGCCCTGGAAGCGTGCGGCCGGCCGCGGGTCGGGTCGGGATCCGCGCATATAGGCGGCGTCCTGCTATTCGGGTTGGTTGGGGGTTGCGGTGCCGGATTCGTAGGGGGTGGTCACCCCGGCGTAGGCGAGATGGAGCATCATGCCGACCTTGGCGTGGAACAGGTTGTGGCAGTGGTCCATCCACAGGCCGGGATTGTCGGCTTTGAAGGCGACCTCGTAGGTCTCGCCCGGCGCCACGTTCAGGGAGTCGGCCCGCCACGGGCTGCCGGTGATCGGCTGCCCGTTGCGTGTCAGGACCTGAATGTGGTGCCCGTGCAGGTGCATGGGGTGGTGGTCGTAGCTGCGGTTGACGAAGGTCATTTTGATGTTCTCGCCTTCGCGGACCAGCATGTTCGGGATGTGGGGGAAGACGCGGCCGTT
Source organism: Thermomonospora umbrina (assembly GCF_003386555.1). Classification (GTDB taxonomy): domain Bacteria; phylum Actinomycetota; class Actinomycetes; order Streptosporangiales; family Streptosporangiaceae; genus Thermomonospora; species Thermomonospora umbrina. Next base: position 2,929,625 of record NZ_QTTT01000001.1, read on the forward strand.
GACGCGGTACCGCATCGCCGGCCGTCCATCGAAGAACCCGAAGGAGGAGTCCATGTTCAGGGTGAAGTGCCGGTCGTAGCGGGTTTGCGGGCCGAACGGGGTGGCGGTGGGCGTGCCGTAGGAGGCCGGGTCGAAGACGCCGGTGGCCGTCTCCGCTGGTGCGCGGCCCTGACCGTCCGGGCTGAGGACCAGGACGGGACCGCCGGGGATGGCCGGCCGGAGTTCCACGGGGTGTGCGGGCATGGTGAAGGTCAGGTCGTAACGGCCGCCGCCTGCCATCGGCAAGGTCTTGCCGCGGATCTCGCCGGGGCCGTTCAACTCGCCGCCGTCGATTGCGGCGACCCGGAACGGGCTACCGGCCGGCGTCAGGTCGACGGGGTCGTTGGCGGTGTTGACCAGCCGGAGCCGGACTGGGGTTCCGGGGGCGATCCGGTGCCGCCGGACGCCGTCCGATACACCGAAGACCCGCGCTCCGCCGGTCGCCGCTTCGGTGGCCCACTCGCGGTACAGCACCGCGATGTCGGCCCCTTTGACGGGCGCGGGCTCGACGATCAGGGCTCCGTACAGACCGCGCTGTACCTGCTCCGCCGATTGCTGGTGTGAGTGGTACCAGTAGGTGCCGGCGTCCTCGGCCCGGAACCGGTAGGTCATGCGCTGTCCCGGCGCGACCGCGTTCTGGGTGACGCCGGCGGCTCCGTCGGCGGCATTGGGCACGTCGTAGCCGTGCCAGTGCAGGGTCACCCCGGCCTTGATGTCGGAGTTGACGAGGGTGACCTCGACCAGCTCGTTCTGGCGGACGCGCAGTTCCGGACCCGGTGAGGTTCCGTTGAAGGTCCAGGCGTCGATGGTGCGGCCCGAGTCCAGCCGGATCCTGGCGGTGCGGGCGGTGAGCGTGAAGCGTCGCACCGGCCCTGACAGGTCCTTCTCGGTGAGATCGTCGACGCTTGGACCGGAGGCGGCCCTGGAGCCGGAGGCGGCCGATGGTGCGCCATGCCGATGTCCGGTGGCCATGCCGGGCACGCCGGGACCGCCACCCAGGTCGTAGTCGCCGTGGCCGTTGGCCGAGTGGTGTGCGGGCAGCTTGCTGCTGTCGGCCGACCAGACCGAGCAGCCGGCGATCGCGACCGGCACCGCGATGAGGGCGGCGGCGGCCCGCAACGCCGGCATCACGCGACGCCCTGCCTGGGGCTCGGTGGCGAGAGCGTCGCGCCGTCGGCGTTGCCGGACGATCAGCGCCACCATGGCGACGATCAGCACCGCCCACCACACCACCATGGTCCTGGCCAGGGGCGGGGCGATCCACCACAGATAGAGGCTGACGGCTGTGGTCACTGCGTTGATCTGCACCGGGACGACGAGCCCGGGGTCGGCTGCGGCGCGGCCGCGTTCCATCGTCACAGGTTCGGCAGGGTCACCGCCGACTCTGGCGGTGCGCCACAGACCGGGCAGCCCCTTCACGACAACGGCTGCGAGCGCGGCCAGGATCATCGGGAACTGCACGTACAGCCGGTCGGCCATCACGACCGTCCCGTATGAGCCCAGCGCGCCGGCGATCAGCGCCGCCGTGGCGGCGGTCGGCACGACCGCCAAGAGCGTTACCGTCAGCGCGGCCCACGAGGTGCGCCGCAACCGGCCCAGCGTCCGGGCCTTGCGAAGCCGACCGGTCAACTGACCGGCCAACAGCCACAGCGGCAGGGCCGCAGCGGTCAGCACGGCGCTGATCCAGTACAGGGCGGCAAACATCAGAATTGCTCCTCATCAGGCGGATGCCGGCGGGGGGTACGTCGACCGTGTTCGGCCGGTCCGGCTTCACCCCGCGAGCGGTCCGCGACTGCGATCTGCTCGGCTTCGGTGCGTCGTCATGGGCACTGCGCTCATTGAGATTCGGCCCACGTGGAGCCGTTCGCCGGCGAGGTGCTGCCAGGGCGGTGCTGGAGCGCTGACGCCCAGCCTTCCTGCTGGAGGTAGCCGCTGCTCTTGCGGAGCCAGGACATGTAGTTCCGGGTCGTGAACGCGTCGGTGAAGAGGGCCATCAGCGGTCCTTGCCGCGCGGGCATTTCGCTGCCCGCCGCCCTGGCGACCCGCCTCACGATCTTGGTCCGTGCACGCTCGTAGCCGCGCAGGTCGTCAAGGGAGCGGGTCAGAGCCCAGGCGTCCTCCAGCGCCTGGGTGGACCCCATCGCCATCGCCGGTGGCATCGTGTGCGCCGCGTCCCCCATGAGCGTGGTGGGCCCGCGTCCCCAGACGGCGGGCACGCGGTGGATCTGATGGGGGTAGAAGGTGAGCGTCTCGGCGTCCTGAAGCAGCGTCGGGAACGGCTCGGGCCAGTGACCGAACCGCTCACGCAGCCGATCCGCCAGGCCGGGGGCGCCTTCCCAGAACGGGCTGCCCGGCTTGGCGCGCAGGTCGAACCACCACAGCATCCGTCCGTGCCCGGCCGAGGCCATGCTGCCGAGCGCCCGCCCGTCGGAGACCATCATCGAGCGGCCGCTGTCGGTGAACTCGGTGGGCCGCGTGGTGAACGCCTGCCAGGTGACCCATCCGTTGAGCTTGCTCGGGTTCTCGCCCCGCAACGTCCGCCCGACGACCGACTTGCGTCCGTCGGCGCCGATGAGAACGTCACCGCGCACGGTGGTCCCGTCGGTGAAGGTGATCTCCGCGCGGTCGGGGTCGGCTGCGCGGACCTCATGGCCGTAGTGGACGAGCACGCCATCGGCGATGCGCTCGACGAGCTCGCGCCGCGCGATGTGCAGGGAGGGATTGCCGCCGAAGCGGCGCTCGACGGCGGTGAGGTCGATGGTGGCGAGCCCGCGACCGCGCACCGACCGGCTCTCCATGGCCTCCAGGCGGCGGCCCGCGCCGTCGAGGTCGACTCCGAACCCGCGCAGGATGCCGGTCGACGACGGCCAGATCGAGATCGAGCCACCCTCGGTGCGAAGCTGTGGCGCCGCCTCGTACACCTCGACCTGATGCCCGGCCGTGGTCAGTCCGCGCGCGGCGGTCAGTCCGGCGACACCGGCGCCGACGATGAGTACTCTCATGTTCCTACCCATTTCTGAGACTAGCGGTTTCTGATATTTGGAGTATCACAATTATGGCGCGCGGACGCAAGCCCGATCCCGAAGTGGACGCACGCATCAGGCAGGCCGCGGTGATCTTGCTTGCGAGCAAGGGGACGCGGTTCACCATGGACGAGGTGGCGGCGACCGCCGGGGTGGGCAGGGCCAGCGTCTTCCGCCGCTACCCCACCAAGCGCGACGTGCTGCTCGACGCGCTCGCCTCGGCCCTGGACGCCCAGGTGCCGGAGACCCCCGACACCGGCTCACTGGAGGGCGACCTGACCGTGATCGTCGACCAGACGCTCGCCGGCTGGCACTCACCCGACCTCGCCCGCACGACCAAAGAGATCTTCGGCGAGGCGGGACGTGACCCGGCGGTCGCCGAAGTCATCCGCACCGCCATGCGGGACAAGCGCAAGCGCGACTGGGCGATCTTCGACCGCGCCATCGCCCGGGGCGAGATGCCCGCCGACACCGACCCGTGGCTGCTCGCCGACATGCTCGTCGGCCTGGTCGTCTACCGCGGCCTCATCGACCTACCCCAACCGGAGCCACAACAGATCGTCCAGGCCCTCCTTCACGGCTTCACCCCCTGACCGTCACCACAGTGGGCTCGGTAACACATCACGCACGGCGGACGACCGGACTTCCTGATCGGGATGCTCACCCGGTGGTGGGCGGTCAGCGCGGCCGGCGGGTGGGTTAGCCGGCGCGCAGGTCGGTGAGGGCTTCGGCGATGAGGGTGACGCCGTCCACGATGGCCCGTTCGGACAGTGAGGAGTAGCCGAAGATGAGGCCGCCGGGGCCGGTGCTGGTCAGCCGGTAGGGGGTGAGGCCGTGGACGGCGACGCCGCGGGCTGCGGCGGCGGAGACGATGGCGGCTTCGTCCAGATCGGGCGGTAGCCAGGTGACGAGGTGGAGGCCGGCGGCGATGCCGGCCGGCTCCAGTGCGGGGGCCTTCTCGCGGAGGGTGGTCAGGAGGAGGTCGCGGCGGCGGCGGTAGAGGGGGCGCATCCGGCGCAGATGCCGGTCGAACTCTCCGCGGGAGAGGAAGTCGGCGAACACGAGCTGGTCGAGGGCGGGTGAGCCGCGGTCCGCTGTGATCTTGGCGGCGGCGACGGCGTCGACCAGACCGCGGGGTACGACGAGCCAGCCCAGGCGCAGGCCGGGGGCGAGCGTCTTGCTGGCCGTACCGGCGTACACCACGGAGTCCGGCGCGAGGCCCTGGATCGCGCCGATCGGCGCGCGGTCGTAGCGGTACTCGGAGTCGTAGTCGTCCTCGACGATCAACGCCCCGCTCCGGGCGGCCCAGCGCAGCACCGCCGACCGGGACTCGGCCGACAGCACGCCGCCGGTGGGCCACTGGTGTGACGGGGTCAGCACGACGGCGTCGGCGCCGGTGCGCTCCAGCAGGTCGATCCGGATGCCGTCCCGGTCGACCGGCACGCCGACGACCTCGAGCCCGGCGGCGGCCGCCATCAGCCGGGCGTCGTCGTCGGCCGACGGGTCCTCGACCGCCAGCCGGCGAGCCCCGGACCGGGCCAGCACTTCGATGACCAGCCCGACCCCCTGGGCGAACCCGTTGACGATCACCACGTTGTCCGGGTCGACCGCGGCGCCCCGTACCCGGTTGAGGTAGTCGGCGAGCGCCTCACGCAGCTCGGGCATGCCGCGACCGCTGGGGTAGAGGAAGCGCTCGTTGGGAGCGTGGGTCAGAATCCTGCGGATCGAGCGCATCCACACGGCCCTGGGGAAGTGGGAAACGTCGGATCGGCCGTAGCCGAAGTCGATCATCGGCGGCGGCGCGGGCTCGGGCGGCGGTGCGGGCGCGGCCGGCCCCCGGTCGATCGCAACCTCGGTGTAGCCGCCGGGCCGGCTGGTCAGATACCCCTCGGCGACCAGTTGCCGGTACGCCTCGACGACGACGCCCCGGGACACCCCGAGATCACCCGCCAGCGTCCTGGTCGGCGGCAGCGCGGTGCCGATCCGCAGCCGACCGGCCTGGACGGCGTCCCTGATCGCGGTCTCGATCTGCCGGTGCAGCGCCACCCCGCCGCCCCGCCGAAGAACGATCAGCAGGCCGGGGACGCGAGAATTGGACCGGGTTTCCACCATCGAATCGGACCTTACCGCGGGTACCGATTCACGGCAGGCTCGTCCCATGGCGACAGCGACCAAGAGCGGCATCCAGGGCAGGCTGGACGGCCGGCTCCTCCTGCCGGGCGACACGGGCTACGACGACACACGCACCGTGTGGAACGGCATGATCGACCACCGACCACGCATGATCGTCCGCGCGGCGAGCACGAACGACGTGGTGACGGCGGTCCGCGCCGCCCGCGAGTTCGACCTGGAGATCGGCGTGCGCTGCGGCGGACACAGCGGTGTCGGCCACGCCGTCCCGCACGACGGCCTCATGATCGACCTCACTCCGCTGGCCGGCGTGCACGTCGACCCGGCCGGACGGCGCGCGCGGATCCAGGGCGGCGCCCTGCTCGGCGTCCTCGACCGGGCCACCCAGCGGTACGGCCTGGCCACCACGGCGGGCAACGTCTCGCACACCGGCGTCGGCGGCCTCACGCTCGGCGGCGGCATGGGATGGCTCGCCCGCCGGTACGGCCTCGCCTGCGACAACGTGGAGTCCTACACGATGGTCACCGCCGAAGGCGACGTCGTGCGGGTGAGCCGGACCGAACGCCCGGACCTGTTCTGGGGGCTGCGCGGCGGCGGCGGGAACTTCGGCATCGTCACCGAGTTCGAGTTCCGGCTGCACCCGATCGGCACCCGGACCCTGGTCGCCGAGTACACCTTCCCCTTGGACAAGGCCGTTCCCGCGCTCAAGGCGTGGCGCGACCTCAACGCCGAAGCCCCACGCGAGGCCACGTTCACCGCTGGCATCGGCCAGGACGACACCGCCACCCTCGGCTTCGTGTGGATCGGCGACCCGGAGCGGGCCGATGGCCTCGTGCGCCGATTCGAGACCCTTGGCCGGCCGGCCGCCGCCCGCGTGGCGGAGATGTCCTATGTGGACCTTCAGCGCCGCGAGGACACCGTCGAACGACACTCGCTGCGCCGCTATTCCAAGGGCCACTATCTACGGCGGTTCCCGGACGCGGCCATCGAGGCGTTCGTGCACCGCGGCGCACCCGACGGTCGCCACCGGCCCGCCGTGGGACTGCAGGCCTACGGCGGCGCGATCGCCGACGTTCCCGACGAGGACTCGGCGTTCTCCCACCGCGCGACGCTCTTCGAGTTCGGTACCGGCACCAGTTGGACAGCCCCGGCCGACGACGAGGTGCGGATCGCGGCCGCCCGGCGCAGCGCCGCCGCCATGGCCCCGTTCGCCGACGGCGTCTACGTCAACGCCCTGAACGACGAGGGAGCCGAGGGCGTCCGCCGCGCCTACTCACCCGAGAAGCTCGCCAAGCTGGTCGCCCTCAAGAACGCCTATGACCCGCACAACGTCTTTCACCTCAACCACAACATCCGACCCGACCAATAAGGAACACCCATGGGCCGCGTCATCAACTCCACGTTCATCAGCCTCGACGGTGTCATCAACCACATGGACAAGTGGCACTTCGACTTCGTCGACGACGAGACCAACGACATCGCCATGGAACAACTCCAGGCCGCCGAGTCCCTCCTCATGGGACGCAACACGTACGAGGTCTATGCGGCGGCCTGGCCGACCCGCGACGGCGCCCTCGCCGACCGGATCAACAGCATGCGCAAATACGTCGTGTCCACCACACTGAAGTCGGCCGACTGGGCCAACACCACGGTGATCGGCTCCGACCTGGTCCACCGGATCGCCGAGCTCCGGAAGCAGCCGGGCGACATCCTGATGCACGGTTACGGCCCGGTGGCCCGGACCCTGCTCACCAACGGCCTGCTCGACGAGCTCTTCCTCTGGGTCCACCCCCACCTGGCCGGAGTCGGCACCACCGACGACATGCTGTGGGCCGATGGCCTCGACCGACGCCTGCACCTCTTGGGCTCGCACACCCTCAAATCCGGCGTGATCACCCTGTCCTACCGACCCGACGACATTGCGTTGGGATAAGACGTGGCTGTCGAGGAGGAGCCGAGCGAGTTGCCGGGTGAGGGTACGGCCGAGGAGACCGACGACGCCCTGCTGGTTGGTGGCCAGGCGGATGGCGACGCCTGCGAGCCAATGGCGGGCGATGGTCGGGTGGCCGGCCGGGGGATGCGTCGAGTCTGGGAACGGCAGGGTGAGGCAGGTGACGTCGTCGAAACCAGAGGGACGACCGCGCGGGAGACGTCACCGGCCCAGGAACCGCCGGCGGCGGGGCTACCGTGGCGCTAGCCGATAGAACGCGTACTCAGAGGTCCGCCATCTCTGCCGCGTCCCCGAGACTTGCGGCGCCCGTCTTCCCCAGGCATGACGTCCAACTTCGCCTATCATGTGATGACTTTGGAACAGAGGTGAAGCGATCAGTCAGCGTCCCACGTCTGCATTTTTCCGACCACAAGGCGCTCTCAGCATCCGAGACCTGCAACCGTGGCGCCATGGCGAGCTAAAGCCAGAACCCGTTTTAGAGAATCGCTCCGACGAAGGCGAACAGCGACAAGGCGATGCCGATGAGGAAGAACCCGGCGGCCAATACCGCGACGGCGAACATATTGATCCGCCAGCGCCGGTACATGTCCGCCCATGGGTCGGTGTCGGGCATGGTGGTGTTCCTCCTAAAGCCGGAAACCCTCTCCGCCGAGGATCCAGTCGGTCAAATCGTTGATCGCCGGGTCTAGGCCGTCCTCGATGCGGCTGGAGGTGCGAAAGAAGCGGATCTCGGCGAACGCCCGGGTCATGGTGCGGACCATGTTGTCCAGCCCGACCTCCGGGCTCTCCAGCCAAGCCCGGATCGCGTCGCTGTCCCCGGCGGGGACATGGTCGCTGACCAGGTCCTGCTTGGTCAGCGCGACCGCCAGGCGGGCGTGACGCGGATCGACGCCCTGCTCCTCGATGCCGCTCAGAACCTGCGCGAACATCAATTCCGGTGCCTTCGTCGAACGGATCTTCTTGAATCGGGCTCGCTCGGGCACCTCCAAGGACCGCCACACTGGCTCGACCGCCAGTTGGTCGAGCGTGTAGACGAAGGTCCTGGCAGCGGCCAGGTACCGCTGCATCTGTATCCGCTCGGCGGACTCGAACACCTCCCCCGCTGGGTCGAACACGTGCAGCAATTTGGTCGTCTCTCCCGCCGAGACATAAATCGAGTAGCCCCGCAGCGGCGTCTCCCCCGACATCACGGTCTTCCAGGTGTCGGCGCCGACCTTCAACGCCGGCACGAACCTGTCGTAGGACGTCTTCGACGGCTCGTCGGCGAAGGCGACCATGGTCTCCTCGCGCTCGTCCAGCGACAGCACCAGCGCGAGCATCAGCCGGGTCTTCCCGGACGACGCACCGCCGACGACCGGTAGGACGAACTCCGGCGCCGTCCCGACCTTCTCGGCCATCCGCTCGCCGCATGACGGACAGCGCGCCACCATCGCCGAGCTGCCGAGCATGAGCAGCGTCCGCATGTGCAGGCCGCAGTAGCACCTGCGGTTGACCACCCCGTACCGCCCGGGCCGCACGTCGGCGTGGCGGCGGCCGCAGTGCGGGCAGTCATAGGACGGGTAATCCACCTTCTGATGGCAGGCGGGACAGAACAGCCCGATCCCCTTGATCTTCAGCCGTAGCGTGTCGGCTCCTCGCAGCGTCATGAGAAGCAGGAACGCCAGCAACGCCAGGAGCAGCCAGATCGCCGTCTGGAACAAGGCCACCATCAGGACCGCGGCCGTCGCACCGACCGCCCCGAGCCCCAACCCCACGAAGATGAGCAGGCCCGACGGCCAGCCGATGAGCGCGGGCGCCGCCTCAAAGCACAGCCAGGCGAGCCGGCGAGCGTGCCCAGTGAACCGCTCGATCGGCAGACGGAAGCCCATCCGCATGCTCTGCTTGAGGTCGTTCCACGCCGGCCCGTACAGGTAGTGCGGCCACGCCGGGTCGCGCTTCTCGTCCCGCTCCGACGGGGGCGGGGCGACCGGGGCGGGGGCCCGCGCGCCGGCGATGTCCAGCGCACCCGCCACGCCCACCGTGTACAGCGTGATCCCATACCCGGCGAAACCGAGTCCCGCGATGGTGATGAAGGGGATCGCGATGAAGAAGAGCACCACCAGGATGGCGCCAATCGCCGCGAGCACAGCGACGATCATGAAAGCCACAGCGCAGCCGTCGTCATCCATGACGGTTCCGCCTCCTCGTCTGTCTCCGATACGGGGGTCTTTCGGGTCAGGTCCGGCGGAACCACCTGAGTCTCCGCCGGTCACGGACGGCGTCGTCCAGCCAGGGCTCGTATTGTTCGAAGGCGCGCGCATCGAGTCGCTTCAGGGTCCGGCCGACATGCTGCTGTGCGCGTTGGTTCCAAGGCTTCAGGCGCTCCACCAGCAGCTTCTCCAGGTCCTCGCCCAACGTCCGGTAACGGCCGTGCTCAGCGGCGACGGCCACGGCGAACACCGTCGCCGCGGCACGGTAGGCGGCGTCGCCCGGCTTGCCGAGGAGCGTGCGGACATGTTGGAGGTAGTGCCCGCGAAGGCTCAAGGGGGCGTTGACCAGGACCCTCAGCAGGTGCTTGGGCTCCAGGCCGACCATGAGACGGGGCAGCAGTTCCACGAGGTAGTCGTGAATCGGGCCGTCCTCGTAGTCGCCGGCCAGCTTCTGGAAGATCTCGTGCCGCTTCTCCGCCTTGCCCTCCTTGAACGAGCGGCGGAGTTCCACGGCGCGGTTGAGGCGTGTGACCCGGGTGGCGATCGCGCCGGACAGCGGCGTGTCGACCCGGGCCGCGGCGATCAATGCGAACCGCTCCTCCGTCGCCTTACTCAGGTCGGCCTTCTCGCCGGCGAGCCGGGCCAGCCAGGACTCGGGGAACACCGTGTCCTTGCCCTCGCGTAGCAGCCGTCGCGCCTCGTCGGGGGCGGGGCCATCGGGCCAGACGGCGTTCATCAGGTCCTCGTCAAGGCGCCCCTCGCCCAGCCGCAGCGCGGTCTCGACCCGGTCGGCGCGGCCCGCGCGGGCCGCCGCCAGCCGCCGGGCCCGACGCAGTGGGGGACGGCCGGCGACGTCCTGGTCGGTCAGGATGCCGGCGCGTGCGCCGGAGAAGACCTCGATCTGCCGCTCGAGCGGCTGCGCGGTGAGGAAGTCCAGCACCCCCTCCAGCACCCGGGGCTGCGTGAGCAGCACCCGCACCGCCTCGGGGACGGGCTCGGTGAACAGGCCGGGCCCGACCCGCTGACGGCCCCGTTCGATGAGGAGCCGCGGATCGACGCCGATCTGGTGCGCGGCGGCCAACCGGAGCAGCCGTGCCAACTCGGCGAGATTGTCGTTGGCCAGATGCCGGTGGTAGAGCCGCGTGGCGTGGTCGCGACCACCGGGTGTCCGCAGCGGCCCGGCGTCCTCCCCATCGCCTCTGATCTGCAGGTCGACGAGGGCGACCTCGAGTCTCTCGAGCAGAGCACCGGCATCGGCCGTGGCGGCGACGGCGGCCAGCCGCGACAGGTCCGCCTCGGGGCGTCCGCCCGTACGCAGCACCGCCTCGCCGAGCCGTTCCACGTGGCGAGCGGGCAGCCGTCCGACCGTCGTCTCCAGCCAACCAAGGACGGAGCCGACGTCCGCCGGGCTCAAGGGCTCACCGGCGAGGACGCGGGCGGCCAACACCACCGGCAGCCAGGCATCGAGGTCCTCCTCGGTACCGTCGCCGAGGTTGGCCGCCGACCTCCACAGCGACGCCGCGGACAGCACGCCCACCCGGGCGAGCAGGTCCACCAGCGGCCGGTCCGGCACCTGCGACGTCCGCCCGTTGACGAAGTCGAACAGGTAGAAGCTCTCGAAGGCGGCCGGTGAGGGCTCGAAGTCGGTACCCGGGATCGTCCCGATGACATGCTGGCGGCTGTAGCCGGGCCGGTTCTGGTAGGTCGTGAACGACATCCGCCGGGCCATCGCCGGCGGCAGGAGATACGAGACCGCGGCGATCCAGGTCGCGACGCCGTCCACGTCGTGGTCGTAGATCACCACCGATCGCTCTTCCGTCACGAGGGCCCGCTCGACGGCGGCGAGCAGCGCAGGGAGATGTTCCACACCCTGCCGGGAGCCGAGCAGACGGGCCACCGCGGCCTTGGTGACCGCCCCGGGCGACGGCTGTCCGACGGCGGGCAGTCTGGGCTCGCGCGACGTACGGTCGGTCCACAGGGGGGAGCGCCACAGCTCGATCGCCGGCGCGGTGAAGGGCGCGTCCCCGATCAGGGCGTGCACGAAGTAGTTGCCGAACCGCCCGGAATAGTCCTCACCGGTGAAGGTGACGTGCGCGAGCAGCGGCCGTTCGCCTGGTTCGAAGCACAGGTTGACCGGGCAGTCGCGGATCTGCTCCTTCGTCGGAGTGAGCCCGATCGAACGCGGCGGCTCATAGGCGCTGAGGCCCTCCACGCGACGCAGGTCCTCGTCGGGCGTACCGCTCGTGGCCGCGTTGACCTGGAACCCCGCGTAGCCGGACAGGCCCGTCTCACAGGACGTGTAATACACCTGCTGGTACATCGTCAGCTCCCCTGAGTCGGGATGACCTTGAACTGGCTGAGCAGCCAGAGGAACGGATCCTCAACCCGGTGCGGGCGGATCCCGGACTCGGCGATCTTCCCGTCGCGGGGCGGTTCGCCGAGCGCGGACAGCCCGAAGAACCCGTAGCTGCGGTAGTTGGCGCGCAGCAACTGGTCGATCTGGCCGCCGTCCCATTCGTGCAGCAGCGCCCGGACGTGCTCGTGCACCGCCTCCCGGTCGTCGAGGTCCAGGGCGGGCCGCCGGTCGGGGGCGCTCTGCAGCAGGGGGCTGCCCGGCTCGAACGTGTCCCACAGGGCGTCGATCTTGGAGAAGGCAACGGCCATCGGGATGGCCAACTTCTTGCCCGGGCCGGTGCGGGTCGCCGTCTGGAGCAGCTCGGTGACCCGCGACAGGACGTTGAACGGGGTGTCGAACCCGGGGCCGTGGCCCGGCATCGGAACGCCGGTGGCGGCTAGCTCACGCGCACCGGCCATCTGGAGCGGGTCCAGCAGCAGGATCACCCCGCTGGCCGAGCGCAGGTAGCGGGTGTTCAGCTCGACGCTCTCCACCGAGGTGAGGTCCTCGCCCGCGGTGTCGAAGAACGACATCAGGGTGTGGCGGATGGCCTCGCGCGCGAGCCTCCGCTTGGTGAGGGAGACCCGGAACACCAGCGGCAGCCGGTGCTCGGTGGCGGCGCTGCGGGTGGTGCCCGGCAGCCGCCGCGCACCGTACAGGTCGTGCTCGAACCGATCGGTGAACTGGCGGCGGGTGTGGTCGTCGGAGCCCTGGACGGCAGCGTCGAACCGCCGCCCTATACCGTGCATGAGCTCGTGCAGCAGGACCGTCATGTAGACCGTCTTGCCGCTCTCCTTGGCTCCGATCATGGCCACCAGCCGGTTGTCGATCTTGCCGAAGTGGACCGGAAGCTGGCTGTGGCAGCGCGGGCAGACCCGGCGGGCCGTCCGGGATGAGCACTCGACGCAGACGGCGTCGCCGCGACGGCCCTTGGCGGCGAAGGTCGGCGGAAGGGCCTCCTGGAGCCCGAACCGTTCGAACAGCACCGGGTCGCGTTTGACCTCGCACTTGCGGCCGCCGGGGCCGAGCAGCCCGGTGCAGCGGAAGAGGATCTCCTTCTCGGCGAAGTCGAGATAGCAGTAGGGGCAGACGAGCGCGCTCACGGGGCGGTCACCAATTTCCACGTAGCCGGTTGAGGATCACCGAGCCGTCGTCGGGACCGAAGCAGACCAGCCATGACCTGCGGCCGGACGGAACATCGAACTCGACCTCGCAGGGCACGGAGGGCGTGATCCGCTGGGAGGGCGTCGAGTGGACGATCTCGCCCTGATCACGGCGCAGCGGACGGGTGTGCCCGGTGCCGTGGACGACGTCCAGCGGCGGGACCAGGGTGTCGGCCTCGACGGTCAACCGCAGGACCGCCCGGTCTCGTCCGAAGAGCCGCCGGCGGCGCCGGAACTCGTACGTCACCTTCTGGCCGGCGGCGGGGATCGAGGCGCGTACCGACGGGGCCTCGACCACGCCCTCGGCGTCGCGGGTGACGGCGCGGACCTCGACTCGTCCGGCCGACGACCCGGCGTCCAGGTCGTAGCCGCCGTTGTCGAGGTACGCCTGGCGGCCCAGCTCGACGGGCGGCGCTGCGGGGCGGCCCCGCGGGACCCACCGCACCATGGCGGACACCGCGCCGTCCGGCCAGATCCACGACAGCCGGACCCGGCCGCCGAAACGGCGGACCGTCAACTCGCGGACCGGCGCGACCGCGCGGATCGAGGCGTACGGGCCGCCGATGGCCTCGCCGCCGCCGACCGTCACGGCGGCGAAGTACCGTCGGTCGGCGCCGTCCAGCGGCACGGTCATCGCGAACCGGCCGTCGTCGAGCGGGACCGGGGTCCCGGTGACCTCCGTGCCGTACCGCTCGGCCTCGGCCACGGTCATCGGGTCGCCCGGCGTCCACGGAGGGGCGACATGGCCGGTGCGGATCACGACCTTGCCGCCCTCCACGGCGGTCCACACGATCCGGGCGCCGTCGCGTCCCTCGGCCGCCACGCTCAGATCGGCGACCTCGCGGGGGGCGGTCTCCGGCGCCATCTCGGCCTCGATGCCGCGGGTGGTCTCCCGACCGCCGGCGGGCGGCCGATAGACGACTCGGATCCGGTACCGGTAGATGGTGCCGGGCGTGACGTCGGTGTCGGTGAACCCTTCGCGGGCGGCGGCGATCCTCCGGTCGTCGTCGAGCCGTACCACCTCGACCTCGGCAGCGTCGCGGTGAACGGTCCAGGTCCCTCGCACGGTGTGCTCATCCGCGGTCAACCGGACGTCGGTGACCTCCGGCAGGCAGCGGACGACGGCCCCGGCGGACGGCGGTGACCAGGTGCCCTCGTCGCGCCGGCCGAACACGGTGTAGTACAGGTCGGTCGCGGCGGGCGGGGCCGGGTCGCGGGCGTCGTTCCCGCCGGTCTCCGCGACGGCGTGCCCGGCCGAGGCGGCGGTGGCGGGTCGGCCGGCGGTGCGGACCACCCGGTAGGCGATCCTGCCCGCCCGCACGATGGCGGGCGTCCAGGACACCGCGACGACGCCGCCGTCCGCCCCGGCGCGGACCTCGGTGGCGGGCGGCGGCGGGATCGCGGCGAGCCTGCCGGGGAGGGCGTCGTCGTCGACGGCCCGGCGCAGGGCCTCGTCGAGCAGCGCCGCGGCCTCCTCCGTCCGCCCGGAGGCCAGTTCCCGCATCGCGTCGGCGATGACGTCGGCCACCTCGGCGGAGGCCCGGTCAATGCGGGCCGCGAGCTCGACGTGCTCGTCGCCCAGCGACCCGCGCAGCCGTTCGGCCTCCCGCAGCCGGCCGTCGGCGAGGGCGGCCTCGGCGTCGACCGCCGCGCCACCGCCCTGGGACAGCGGACCCCGCTGCTCGAGCAGCGACAGCGCCAGCAGTTGGGCCTCGGCCTCGGCGAGCCCGAGCGTGACGGCCTCCCCGATGACCAGCGGCAGCGGTGCCCGGTCCTCCACCGAGCCCCGTAGCAACTCGGCTGCCTCCCACAGCAGCAGGTCCTCCAGGGCGTTCTCTCGGGCGGACTTCTCCAGCACGGTGAGCACGGTGTCCGAGGCGACCTTGCGGGCGTCGGAGTAGGATCGGCCGCTGGAGACCCGCCGTCTGCGGTCGATGGTCTCCGCCGTCAGGCTCTCGCCGGAATCCAGCCGGAAGCCGCCGCGCAGGTGGAAGCCCCGCTGCCGCTCGTCCTTGCCGAAGACGACGTCGGCCGACAGGTCCAATCCCAGGGTGCGCAGCGCGTCCCGCAGGCCACGGCCGCCCGCGGGCGCGTCTGGGATCCGCCACAGTGAGTCGACGATCTGCAGCCCGGCGGCGACGAGTTGGTCCCGCACCTGCGACTCGGTGAGCACGCCGTCGCTCCGGTCCGCCAGCCGCCGCGCCATGGCCGCCGACACGCATGGAACGGCCTCGGCGAGCGCGCGGATCTGAGCGCCGACCCACTTCTTCGCCTTCTGCTCGTGCTCGCCGTGGATCGCCACGAAGTGGTCCCACGTCAGCCGGCCCGTCTCTGCCAGCTCGGCGTGCGCGGCGAGGAGCGCGTCGGTCAGTGGACGGAACCGACGGCTGCGCACCCCGGCCGCCCTCCACAGCCGCTCCACCTCGGCCAGGTGCGCGGCGAAGGCGGCCTCACCGGGCCGCCTCGCCCCCGCCAGCCCGTACCTGACGAGCAGGTCGGCCGGCGGGGTGCCGCCGGCGTCGGCGGCGGGCGCCAGGACAGCTCGCTCATAGGCGGCCTTATCGAGCGTCATTCGCTCAGCTCATAGCGGCCCACGTGCTTGCGGGCCTCCACCACGTCGTCGGCGGACAGTCCCTCGATCTTGAGCTCGATCTCCAGGTCCTTGCGGGTGGTGAGCTCGATCGCGTAGACGCGCAGCGTGCCCATCTCATCCATCCCGAACGTCACGTCCAGCGGCGAGCCCTCGGGCAGCGGCGGCATCCCCGAGATGGTGCCCTCGCCGATCTTCTTGTTGTCGGCGAGGTTCTCCGACTCCACCGGACCGGCCTGCTCCCAGATCTCGACATCCACCTCGGTCTGGTTCGGCCAGGCGGTGCCGAGCCGCTCGGGGTCGGGCGTGGCGGGCAGCGCGGTGTTGGCCTTTAGCACGTGCTGGATCGCGAACCGCTCGGGCTTCTTGCCGACGAGCACCTTCACCCCGAACGCGCGCGGCACCGCCGAGGTCACGCGCTTACCGGCGAGCCGGCGCACCTCGGTTGCATCCAGGTTCAACTGGTCGGCGACCTCGGCCACGGCCGACTCGTCCAGGCTCTCGGCCTCGTCGGCCTCGTCGGCGAACCGCAACTTGATCGACTCAATGAGCGCGAAGCGCGCCGCGCCCTTGGCCACCGCGAGGTCCGGGTCGTACAACTTCGGTTCGAACCCGAACCGTTCGCGCAGGCCCGCCTCGACCGCCGGCATCCGGGTCGAGCCACCCACCAGCAGGACATCGTCGAAGGAGTGGACGCCGCGTTCGGCGGCGGCCGCCACGGTCCGCGCGGTGATCTCGAGGGTCTGCTCCAGCAGGTCGGCGGTGAGTTCCTCGAACCTTTCGCGGGACAGCTCGACCCGGGCGACGCCGCCGTCGAAGCGCATGTTGTGGCGTCGGGTGAGGGTGCGGCTCAGGCCCTTCTTCAGCTCCTCGGCGGCCAGCGCGATCTCCTGGAGGAAGTCCTCGCTCGACGCGGCCGTCGAGCCCGGGTTCTCGGCGAGGAACCCTTCCAGTAGGTGGTCGGCGATCCGGTCGTCCCAGTCGGCGCCGCCGAGCCGGTGGTTCCCGTCGGTGCACACGACGTGGACGTCGGAGCCCTCCAGCCGAATGACGGTGGTGTCGAAGGTGCCGCCGCCCAGGTCGTAGACCAGGATCGTGCGGTTGTCCTCGCCGCCCATCGCCTCGTAGTGCAGGGCCGCGGCGACTGGCTCCGGCACCATGTTGAGAACGTTCAGCCCGGCGATCTCTCCGGCGTTCCTGGTGGCCTGTCGCTCCTGTACCCCGAAGTACGCGGGGACGGTGATGACGACGTCCTTGACCTCCTCGTGGGTGAGCTCGGCAGCGGCCCGAGCCAGCTCCTTGAGGATCAGGCCCGAGATCGACTCCGGTGTGTGCGGGACACCGTCGAACTCCAGCTCGAGCTTCTCGCCCATCTGACGCTTGATCAACTGGACCACCCGGTCGGGGTCGAGCAGCGCGGACTTCTTGGCGTCCGCGCCCACCACCACGTTTTCGGGCGTCTCGAAGTAGACCACCGACGGGGTCGTGTCCTCGCCGACGGCGTTCTTGGCGATGACGGGGCGGCCGGCGGCATCCATGTAGGCGATGCAGGAGTACGTGGTGCCAAGGTCGATACCGAAGGTGGGCATCGGGTCACTCGCTTTCTACGGGCACGCCCTCGGCGGGCGGGGTCGGCGGGACGTGCTGCCAGAACCGGGCCCGGGCGGGACGTCGGACCCGGCCGCCGTCGCGCTCCACGAACCCGGCGGCCAGCACCGACTCGACGGTGTTGTGCAGCGCCGCATCGGTGGTCGGGACCGTGGTGGTCGGATGGTGCCGAGCGGGAGCGAAAGGTTCTCCGGGCTCGGGGAGGAACACCTCCACGCCACAGCGGTCCAGGATCAGCTCGGTCTCGTCGGCGAAGCTCTCCAGGATCCGGCCGTACGGGTCGTCGGCCAGCCGTACGGCCTCCTTGCGCAAACCGTCGTAGAGCCGGAACAGGTCGGCGACCACCGGGTCGAGGATGGAGCGGCGCAGGCCGACCCGGAACTCCTGGTTCTCCTCGTGCAGCCGGTCGATCACCGTCTCGCGGTGCGCGGCCCGGCGGTGGGAGTCGCCGAGCCGCCGCTCCACCTCCGTCAGACGTTCCGCCAGCCGCAGGAGAAGTTCGGTCTCCTCCTCCGACGACGGCGTCCCGGGCTCCTCGGCGATCTCCTCGTCGGGTACGGTCCCGTCCATCACGTCCTCCCAGGGGGGTCGATGCGTGCTTTGAAGGGGGCGAGCGCGTGGTTGACGAACTCCGCTCCCTCGGCGTCGTCCAGGTCGACGCTCCGCTCGTCGTCGATGACGACGAGGGACTCAAGGGGCTCGCAGCGGTCACCGAAGAGCACGAGCGACTCCCGGCCCAGAAGACGGCGCGAGTACCACAGCAGCCCCTGGGACTTCGGGGCGTGCTCGCGGATCCAGCCGGCCCAGTGCCGGGTGAGGTGGTAGTCGGTCCGGTCGGCGGTGACCAGCCAGGCGTCCTGCGCCACGGCGTTCAGTCCCTCCTCCGCCCGCAGATCCACCAGCACCAGCTCACGCCGGGTGAACATCACGGACGCGCGGCGGCCCCTGACCGCGGCCCGCGGGATCTGTCGAAACCCCTGGCGGTCGTACGGGACGTCCCGGAGCAGCAGCTCGCTGAGCGCCGTCGCCGCCTGGCGACCCACGTACAGCGCGGCGTACGGGTGCCGGCCGGTGCCGTCGAACCGTCCGCCGCTCGGGTCGTTGGCATCGGTGGTCTCGCGCCTGAAGGCGTCCGGCCGATGGTCGCGTCGGTGCACCCGCCACAGCACGGTGTCGGCGGGAAGGGTGTGCAGCACGGGGTCGGGGACGTACCCGTCGGGCGGCAGGAAGCGTGCCATCAAGGGCCCTCCCCGAGCGCACGGGCGGCGTCGGCCACCGCGGCCGGATCGTCGTCGAGCGCCTCCACGGGCGTCCGACCGCCGAACCGGGCGTTACCGCCCGTCCACCACGCGAGCGCGCCGTACGGGTCGTCGGCGACGTCCAGGATGCGGTTCACCTCGGTGATCACCGAGCGGACTCCAGGGCGCTCGGAGAACTGAAAGCTCGGCAGCCGGACCTTCCCGTCGACCAAGACCTTGATGAGACCGGAGTCGTCGAGATCGCCCTCCGCCTCCGCCGCAACCGTCGGCACCCCGCGCAGGTGATCGCTCACGCCGGCGACGACCTCGGCGGCGGTGACCCGAGAGGGGTCGGCGCGGTGGGCGAGCCGCTCCGCCACGGCCATCCACTCGGCCCTGGGCGGCGCGAACCGGTCGCCCCCGCGCAACTCCCTGCGGATCGGGTGGTCCGCGGGCAACGCGGCGCGCAGCAGGTCGGCGATGTCGCGGGCGATGTGGCGGCGCTCCCCCTCGTCGCCCTCGTCGGCGAACCGGCCGGCCAGGGCGGTGAGCTCGGCGCCCCGCTCGGGATCGAGCAGCGGCCGCACCTCGTCCCAGGTGTCGGTGAGCAGCCGGATGACGTCGATCAGAGCCATCAGTCGCTCACCGTCGTCCGGGCCAGGGCGGTGCGTGCCTCGTCGACCTCGGCCTGGTTCATACCGCCGATCTGCAGCTCGTAGTGGAGCCGGTTGCCGCTGCGGGAGTCGCTCGCGCTGACGGTCAGCAGTCCGGTCTCGCTGAGCCGAAAGCAGATGTTGAGCGCCGTGCGGGCCGGCGTACGCGGCGCGAGCCGCAGGAAGCCGGTCCCGATCCGGGTGTTGTGCTGCAGTTCCTGGGAGTCCATGCCGGGCTTGGCCTCCCAGACGTCCACCTCGATCATCGGCTGGTTGTCGATGGCCGTGGCGGCCGGGATCTGCCCGGTATCGGCGGGCAGCGGCGTCCCGGCGGGAAGCAGGTGCAGGATGAACTGACGGGCGCGGGCCGGGTCGGTCGCGAACAGCGGGTCGGACGGATCGACCGTCTTGACGCCGAAGCCGCGCGGCACGACCATGCTGACCTTCCGTGAGATCATCTCGGCGGCGCGCTCGTCGGAGACACCGAGCCGATCGGCGATCTCCTCGGCCGTGCCCGATTTGGTGAGCGCGTGCAGTGCGGCGCCGCGGGCGACCGCGAGGTCCGGGTCGTACCGCCGGACCTTGAGCCCGAATCGCTCGCGCAGCCCGGCCTCGACCGCCGGCATCCGGGTCATCCCGCCGACGAGGATCACCTCGTCGATCTCGGGAACGCCCAGCTCGGCGGCCTTCGCCAGGGTCTTCTCGGTGATCTGGAAGGCCCGCTCCAACAGGTCCTCGGTGAGCTCCTCCAGCTTGGACCGCGTCACCTCGATCCGTGCCGCCTCGCCCTGCCACCGCATCGGGCAGTGCCGGGACAGCACCTCGCTGAGGTGGTGCTTCAGTGTCTCGGCCTTCTCTGTCAGCTCTTGAACGAACTCCTCGTCGGCGGCCGGGTCCAGCCGGGGGTGCGCACGGCGGAACTCCCCGATCAGGTGGTCCAGTAGGCGGGCGTCCCAGTCGGCGCCGCCCAGGTCCAGGGCACCGTCAGTGCACAGCACCGTGGTGTCACCGCCCACCCGGATCACGCTGGTGTCGAACGTGCCGCCGCCCAGGTCGAACACCAGGAGGTGACGGTCCTCGCCGAACCGGAACTCCTGCTGATAGGCCAGTGCCGCCGCGACCGGCTCGGCCAGCACGTCCACGACGGTCAGGCCGGCGATCTCCCCGGCCCGACGTGTCGCCGCCCGCTCGGCGACGCCGAAGTAGGCGGGCACCGTCACGACGACCTCATGGACGGGTTCGCCCAGCTTGTGCTCGGCGAACTCGGCCAGCTTGAGCAGGACGATCGCGGAGATCTCCTCGGGCCGGTAACGGCGCCCGTGGTAGACCCGCTCCGCGCCCTCCTTGCCCATGTCGCGCTTGAACAGCGCGGCGACCAGACGGGGTGCGATCAACGCGGAGTTCTTGGCCTCCTTGCCGACGACACGGTGGTCGGCGCGCTCGAAGTAGACCACCGAGGGCGTGGTCTCCTCCTCCACCCCGTTCCGGATCACGACGGGCCGACCCGCCGCGTCGATATGGGCGATGCAGGAGTTGACGGTCCCGAGGTCGATGCCGATCGCGGTCACGATCACCGTCCTTGGTAGACGAAGGCGGCCCAGACCTCCGGTGTCGAGAGGGAGATGTCGTCCAGCTCCCCGGCGAACAGCTCCGCGACCCGTGGCGGCAGCCCCCCGCCGGGGTCGAGCAGCCGGGCCTGAGCCGCCTGCAGCGCTCGCGCCGGTTCGGGATAGCCGGAGTTGAGGTAGTGGTGGAACAGGGCCATGACGACAGCGGCCGGGAGGTCGTCGACGATCCATCGGCTGCCGACCGCGCCGCACGCCCCCGAGGCCAGGAACGCGCTGGTCAGCGTCAGGGACTCATCATGGGCGGTCTGGCTGAGGTCGGTGCCGCACGCGGCGGCGACGACGAGCCCGCCGGGGCGGTCCGCGGGACGCTGCGCGGCGCGGGCCAACAGGTCGGCCATCCGCAGCCGTTCCTCCCCCACCAGGATCAGCTCCGACTCGACCGGCAACGGCTCAGGGCTTGCATGGCAGCTCAGATGGACGAGCGACGCCTCGGTGATCAGCTCCGCCACGGCTGCGGCCCGGGCCCGGTCACGCCGAGAACGGCCGTCGAGCACCCTGGCGGTCGGGTAATGGTCGCGGCGCAGCGCCTCGACCTCCTCACTCGCCCAGTACAGGCCGGAGTCGTCGACGTTCACCAGGGCCGGGGACTCCGTCCACGGTCTGGGTCGGATGCGGCACGCCTCGACGAACTGTCGGCCGGACGCCGCGTAACTGAGCACGGCGTCCTGACACGCCGCACGATCGACACCGCCCATCGAGCGGACCGCCGCGTGCCACGGCACCTGGCTGAGGCCCTCCAGCGGTACGAGGACCAGGCGTGCCCGGACGAGACCACGCCCGGCCGTCCAGTCGAGCAGCGGACTCATCACCGCCGTCCACGCCCACCGGCACAGCTCTGCGAGGGACGCCCGCCACAGAACCCGGTCAGAGGGACGGTCGGGCGCGCGGCGCGCACGCCGTGCCACCCGGTCGCGCTGAGCCGCGGCGAACGCGCCGACCGGGTCGATCCACAGGTCGGGCAGCGGAAGCCGGTGGACGTCGCCCGCCGCGTCCACGATCAGGGCGAGCCCGGGATGGTGGACGTCGCGGCCGGCACCGTCCCGGGTCCGGCCGGGGATCAGGTAGACCAGAGCGTCGGCACGGGCTTCCGCCAAGGCCGTGGCGATCTCCGTCGGCCCCGTCCGGGACCACAGTTTGTCTTCCAGGTCGGTGCCACGGGTGACACGGCGGATCCGCTGGCGCAGATCGCCGGGGACCTCGTACCGCGACAGGAGCGGGACGCCGCTCCCCCTGAAGGCCGGGGCGTCGTTCTGCTCCCGCCGCCATTCCTCGGCCAGCGCGTCATGGCCGTGATCGGCCAGGATGTCGGCGAGGTTGCGGTACGCGGTCGCGGTGTACAACACCATGTTCCGGCCGAGTTCGAGCGCCTCGACGGCGGAGGCGTCCCGATCGCAGGCCAGCGCCCAACGCGCAACCTCCGTCGCATCCCCGGCGGCCTCCGCGGCGGCGTCCGCGGATCTGCGCGGAGTGCTCTGCAGCACCACCTGCCAGGCCGCCTCACGCAGATACCGGATGCCGTAAGCCACCGCCTTCTCCGGATCACGGCGGCCCATATCGCCCCGCCGCCGCAGCGCCTCGCCGAGCCTGTAGAGGATGCTCGCCAGAGCGATGTCGTCACCCTGCTCTTCAAGCAGGCCCGTGCCCGCCCTCAGCTCGCCGATGGCGTCGTCGAGATGGTCACGGCGACCGCTGAGCTCGTACCGCAACAGCAGTGCGAAGCCGAACAGCGGCTGGGCGTTGGCCAAGGTCCAGCCGCCCCCTTGGCGCACGGCCTCCCGCCGTGCCTCGGCGAGGATCGCGATACCCCGGTCCAGCAGGTCGAGCCGCGAACCGACGAAGCCCGCCTGCACGAGATAGGCGCCGACCAGGCCGAGGTTCACCAAGAACAGGGGATGATCGGGCGGCATGGCGCGGGCGTCGGTCAGCATTCGCTCGGCCTCCTCCTCGAAGCCGTCGATGCCCGCCGCACGTGCGTGCTCGAGGTCCACGCCGTCGGGGCCGACGGCGCGGGCGAACATCTCCAGTACCGACCGGTCGAGGCGGAACCCCATGGTCCGGGTGAGCGGGCCGGGCTGCTCCTCGAACCTCTGGACCTCCGTGAGGGCGGCGGCGAACGTCTCGGGCAGCGCGCGGTCGGCCGCATTGGCGATCTTCGAGGTCGCGAGAAAGTAGCGGAGCAACCGGCTGTACTCGGCGTCCTCGAGATCCTCGCGTTCGGTCACCCGCCTGATCAGTTTCACCGCGGCGTCGAGATCGTCGGTGCGGCCCAGCCGCTGATACCTCATGGCGAGCAGACTCGCCGACATGCCGAGGGACACATCGCGCAGATGGGGGTCGAGCGCCGCGTCATCGGCCCCGGCGAGCAACGCCTCGATCGCGGCGGATGACTCGGTGCCGCCGCCGAGCAGCATCGCCCGGCAGCCGTCGATCGAGCCGCGGAGCACCGCCGCGAGCCGCGCGTGCTCCCCGACCGTGGTCGTCTCGACGGCGTCGAGCACCGCGATCGCCCGCCGGTGGTTCTCCTCCGAGGGATCGTGCATCAGAAGCCGGCCCCGGGCGGTCGCCGCCCGCAGCCCGGCGAGGACGCGGTCGGGATCGTCCTCGGCGAGGACGCGGAACGCGATCTCCAGCCGGTCGGCCTCGGCGGCGAGCCGTTCCCTCGGCGCCGTCCAGTCGTCCACCGGGGAGGCCGGCGGCGCGGTGACCATCGTGAGCGCCCGTTCGAGCGTCGGCCGGAAGAGATGGTCACCGTCCAGGCTGCGGAGCGCGCCGGCGAGCATCTCATGGATGGTGCCTTCGTCCTCGGCCGTGCGGATCGTCCGGAGGAGAGTGGACATCAGGTCGAAGGAGTCAACGTCCTGCCCATCCGCGAACAACGTCCGCAGGCCGTTCAGCCGTTCGTGCATCGAGGCGAGTTCCGGCCCGTCGATCGCCGCACCGGCCCGCACGGCCTCTCCGACGCCCGCGAGGGCGAGGATCACGCGCAGCCGGTCGACATCTTCGGTGAGGTCGGGATCGGTGACCTCGTCGAGCAGGGCACCGGCGCGCGCGGCCGACTCGGCAGATAGGGGCAACCCGTCGGCCGCGAGAGCGGCCAGGTCGGAGCCGGTGAGGGTGCCGCCGCGGTACTCCGGCCTGAATTCGCCGATGACGGTCAGGAAGGCGGACAGCACTCGGCACCGGTCGGGGGCGACATCGAGGTCGATGAACCCGCCGAACCCGGCGAGGGCGGCGTCGCGGTCCTCGGGCGGCCCGCCATGGTAGGCGAAGCTGATCATCGACGCCCAGGTCTGCTCGAAACGGGCGCGAAGCTCGTCCTGACGATCCGCGCGTTCGGGTGCCGCCCACGGCAGCGGTTCGTCCGCACCGTCCCCCGCCAACTCACGATCGGTCATCTGTGGACCCCTTACACCGCCGTTCTTCGTCCCCTATTCCCATGAACAGTCCACCGCATTGAGCCAAATTCTCCGGAACTGCTCGGACCAGTATTCGTGCCAATACGGCTCCACGTCTGCGGTAAAGCTCAGATGCATACGGGCCGAGCTCGATTCGTTATGAACCCCGTGCAGCTCGACCACGATCGGTCCGCCCCGGCCCGGGTCGAGAGCGAGCAGACTGAATCCCGGGTTATAACCGAGCAGCCGACAGGAGAACCGTCCGGGCAGATCCCAGTCGGAGATCGTCCGCAGCCGTGCGAGCCCGCTGGCCAGCGCGGCGGGCAGCGGCTCCATGGTGCGCTCACAGCGCAACTGCGCGGCCGCGATCCCGACGGCCTCCGTACGGCCGGGATCGAGGAGGACGCAGCGCACCACGGCGTCGGGACGCCGCAGCACCCGCGCCAGCATCGCGCAGTGCTCGGAGCTCAGAAAGTTCTTTCCGGACGGGGCGAAAAGCCATACCTCACGGGCGGTGGACAGCCGCGCAGCGATCGGTTCGCGGGTGAAGCGGCCCCGGTCGGCATAGACCGGCGCGACCGGCTCCCGGGGCGGCGGGACCGTCGCCCGGTAGACCAGCAACCCGATTCCACCGATGGCCACCGACCAGCGCAGGTCCACCGGGAGCAGATCGCCGAAGGCCGACAGCGCGGCCACCGCCATCGCCCCTGCCGCCATCACATAGAGCTCGAGATTTCGCCCACGGCGCACGTCGAGAGTGACCCGCGCCATCATGCGCGGCGCCCTTGATCCCCCGGCCATTTGCCCTCCCGACGTCATGGAATGGCACCAGCATGCGGGAGCGACCACCGATTCCGGCACTCCAAAAAGTGGACAGAAGATGGACACGCACCTTGTCCACTCCGCTGGTCCGCATCGTTCGGGACCGGGATAATGGACGCGCCTGACGTCGACTTCGGAAGGCCCCCCATGACCACCGACGCGCTCTACACCGAGCTCCGGAGGCTGAGCCGGGGCAGGGGCCTGGCCACCGCTGATCTCGCGTCGCTGGCGGCCTGGCTGCCCGGCGACCGCGAGCAGGTCGTGGCCGGGCTCCGGCAGCGCATCGACCGGCTGGCACCGGATCTGCGGTTGGCAGCACTAGCCGCGCTCGGACTGCACCCGGCGGCTGGCGAGCGCTTTCTCGGCCAGCGGATCTCCTGGCTGGCCGGACAGCTCGATCGTGACGCCCGCACCGTGCGTCGCCGCATCGATGAGGCGTTCCGGCTGATCGCGGCAAGCCTTGGACCCGTCGCCATGGAGGAGCGGGTGGTCGAGCGGCTCAGCGTGCCGTTCCTGGCCGGGAGCGTCACCGTCGACCTCTGCCCCATCGAGCTGCTCACCGGGGTCGACGCCGTGGTGGCGGCCGGCAACACCCATCTCGAGCAGGCGCAAACCTACAAGTCATCCACCTCGGCGGCGCTGCGTCGGGCCGCCGCGCACCGCGGTGCCGCCGGCGAGATCACCGACGATGTCCTTCAACGGGAGCTGGCCGCCTGGGTGGCCAGGCATTCCCGCCCGGGTCTGGCGGTCGCGCCTGGCACGGTCGTCCCGCTGAGCCCGGGGGCGCTGGCCTCGCGCGGCGTCCGGCGTGTCTTTTACGCTGCCATCGCGACCGCGCGTCCCGGCTCCAACGACTACGACATCGACCGACCCGCAGTCGCTGCGGCCGTCACGAACATCTTCGCCGCAGCCCTCGCCGACCCGGCGGACCCACCGCTGCGCTCCGTGGCCCTGCCGATCCTGGGTTCCGGCCGCGGTGGCCTGGCCGCCGAAGAGTCGATCGCCTGGATGCGCACGGCCCTCACCGAGGTCCTCGCCGGCCCGGTTCCCTGGCGGGTCCACCTGGCGACCCGCAGCCCCACCACGGCCGCCCTCCTCACCGAACGGTTCACCGCGGCCTAGGAAATGGCACCGCGGACGACGGAACCGACGGTGGGACAACCGGCTTATCGGCTGACCATGCCGAAGACGGACTCCTTCGCCATCGGCATCGATGCGGGAAACCACCTCTTGGCGCTACTCCCGGACCAGCACGGCCTGATCCGCCGAGCCGGACTTCTTCCAGCGGCTGCGGCTGCACCAGCTCGCAGCCGGCCAGGAGGTCGAGGCTCCGAAGCTCGCCGACGTCTTCGCGGGAACGGGGATACGGCTGCGCGTGGCCCGTGTCACCACCGTCGATCCCGAACGTCACGTCGTCGCCGTGGCCGACGCGGACGGCGGCGGCGACCTCGGCTACGACACGCTGGTGTACGCGCTCGGTGGTCATGAAGACGACCACGGCGTTCCCGGCGTGGCCGAGCACGCCTTCGACATCGCCGCCCGGCCCTCGGCGCTGCGCCTGCGGGGAGCGCCTGGGCGCGCGCGGCGAAGGCGGGAGTGTGGTGGTGGTCGGCGACGGGTCGTCCGGCATCGAGACCGCCACCGAGATCGCCGGCCCGCCGTCCACTACGCGCTCGTCAACGGCGCCCCAACCATCCTTTTCGTGCTCGGCGACCGGGTCGTCGGCGCCGTGACGTTCGACATCACCGGCGGCGAGATCGCAACCGTGCGAGGCCTCGACGCCCCCATCCGCCTCATGCGCCTCACCGAAGCCTGGCGGCGGCACGAACCGGACACCCCGCTCATCGCCCAGTGGTGACCCGACGCCGACGGGCCGAGGTGAGCGCCGTCTCGTACCCAAGCCGCGCATAGCCGGAGCCCGGCGGGAAGCGGGACCGGCGAGCCCTAGGGTCTGGGGACGGGTGTTGGGTTAGGGCCACTCGGTGAGGTCCTTGAGCACGGACGGTCCCTGGGGGCGCCAGCCGAGTTCGGACCGGGCCTTCGCGCCGGTGGCGACCTGGTCCAGGAGGAACGGCTCGACCATGAGCCCCCAGTACTGGGCGGCGTCGTCGGGATCCCATGGCTGGACGCGGGCGTCGTGACGGTCCGCGATGGCCTCGGCGATGTCGCGAACGCGGACGGGGCGGTCGTCCGTACCCAGGTAGACGGAGCCGGCGGGGGCCGACTCGAGGGCGAGCGCGTACAACTCGCCCAGGTCGTCGGCGTGGACGAGCGACCAGCGGTTGTTCCCGTCCCCGAAGTGGCGGACGACGCGGCCGTCGCCGTCGGGCTGGGGCGCGAGGACGGCCGGGATGTGGCCGGCGCCGCCGCCGTAGACCAGGGCGGGACGGATCCGGATCGCACGGACGCCTCGTTCCGCCCCGGCGATCAGCACGTCCTCGACGGCCGGGCGCCAGGACACCGCCATCGGCGGGTCGAACGGGGACTCCTCGGTCGCCGGAACGCCGCCGGTGTCGCCGTGCAGCCAGAGGCCGCTGGTGTAGACGAGTGGACGCCCGGTGCCCTCGAAGGCGTCCAGCAGGGTGCCCACCACCGCGCCGTCGAGCAGGCCGGCACGTTCGTCGTTGCTGGACGCGGCGTGCACCGCGCCGTCGACGCGGCCGGCGACCTCGGTGAGCGCCCCGGGCTCGAACAGATCCGCCGCCAGCGGCTCGACCCCCTCCGGAACGGGTCGTTCGATGGACTTCACCACGCCCACGACCTGGTGGTCGTGCCGCAGCAGGGCTCGGGCGACGGCACTTCCGACCGTGCCGGAGACACCGGTGACGAGAACACGCATCCTGCACCCCTCGTTTTCTAACAACGTTAGGAATCTGACCGTAGCCGCCGGACGGCCAAGTTGTCTACCGTTGTTAGGAAACGAGGGGGAGCCATGCCGCGAGACGGACGACGCATCAAGGGCAGCGCGGGCGAACGGGCCAGGGCACGCGACCGGCTCCGCGCCGAGCTGCTCGCCGCCGCCCGCACCCTGGGCGAGGAGAGCGGCGGCTACGAGAAGGTGACCATCCGGCAAGTCGCCGACCGCGTCGGCTACACCGCACCCGTCGTGTACGAGCACTTCGCGAACAAGCACGCGCTACTGCTCGGCGTCATCGACCAGGGCTTCGCCGACCTCGCCGACGAACTCGGCCAAGCCCAATGCCCCATCCGCCAACGCGAGGCCGAAGCCCCCTCCGGCCGACACCCAGCGCACGAGGCCGGCGTGCAAGGTGGGGCGATTCGTGCGGCCTCGCGGGCGTACTGGCGCTTCGCGGTCGAGAACCCCCATTTGTACCGGCTGATGAGCAGCCTGGCCGGTGTGCCCTTCGGGACTCCGGAAGCGCCCGCGTCGGCGGTCGAGTGCTTTCGTCTGCTTCAGCGCGCCATCGCCACGGAGGCCCCGGAGCCTCCGGCCGACGCGCTCGACGAGGACGCCGCCACCGATCTCTTCTGGGCGCACCTGCACGGTCTCGTCATGCTCACGCTCGACGGCCGCATCAAGGGCGGCCACGACCGCGCCTACGCGCTCCTCCACCAACTCGCCGACAGCCACCGTCCATGACGAGCCTGAGCCGACCAAAGACGCTCCCGGCCGCCGGCGCCCGCGAATACAGCGGAGCGCCTTCATCCACGGAACGCCTTCGGCACGCCACCCGGCGAATACCGCCGAACGAGAACACCGTGACCAGACCCGCCGAAGCCACTGGACCGCCCGCTCCACCACCACCGAATCAGATGTGACATAGGCCACAACACCCGATCCGATCGTTCGACCCCACCCCTGCACATCCCCGCCTCGCCGAACGGCCGACGACACGCCGGGACGTCCCCGAGGCCGGGCGATGCGACCCGAATTGATCTCCAGTGAGCCGACACGACATCGCAACTCTCGGTTTACGCAAAGTTACCAAAATGGTGTTCCGAGGGACGGATGCCTTCTCGCTCCGCATCCGACGCCGTAGACTCGGGGGGTGATCTTCAAGGCTGTCGGCGAGGGGCGCCCCTACCCCGACCATGGGCTGGGAGGCCGGGACTGGGCACAGATCCCGCCCCGCCAGGTCCGGCTCGACCAGTTGATCACGACCAAGCGCGAGCTCGACCTCCAGTCGCTGCTGGCCCGCGACTCCACCTTCTACGGCGACCTCTTCCCCCACGTCGTCCAGTGGCAGGGCGAGCTCTACCTCGAGGACGGCCTCCACCGCGCCCTCCGCTCCGCCCTCCACCAACGCGTCGTCCTGCACGCCCGCGTCCTCGACCTCGACGCCTCCTGACCCGCCGGCGACCACCCTGAGTCGTCCCTGCCGCACCGCCGAGGCTCTCCTGCGCACGGCACCTCGCACCGCCCGTTCCAGCGACGCGGCTTCGGTCTCGACCACGCCGAGCACGCCCAGTCGCGCAGGCGACGCAGATGACGGCCGATGGACGCCCGCGACTCATGGAACCCGTGCGGCCGCGTTCCGAGGTCGAGGGTCAGGCTTCGTGGGCGGTGGTGCTGTGGTCGCGGGAGGGGGACGTGGTGTCGCCGAGGCGGCGGGAGCCGACCATCCAGACCACCGGGCCCGGGGTGTGGGCGGCGACCGCGGAGCCGCGCCAGACCGCCGTGTCCCGCAGGGGGTCGGGGGCGGACGTCGGCGTCCATCGGCGTCCGTCGTAGTGGGCGAGTTCGCCCCGGCCGCCGCCCACCCAGACGTCGGTGGAGGAGATCGCCGTGACGGTGTTGGCCGAATCGATCGGGATCTTGACGTTGCCCCATTTGCGGCCGTTCCAGCGCAGCACGGTGCCGCCGCCGGCGCACCAGGCGTCGTCGGGGGCGACGGCCGTCACGTCGGACAGCGGGGAGCGGGTCGAGGGGCACGGCACCCGACGCCAGGACGTCCCGTCGAAGTGAACGATGAGCCCCGACCTGCCCTCCGCCCCGACGGCCCAGACGTCGTGCGCCGAGGTGCCGGAGACGGCCAGCAGCTTGCCCTGCGGGACGTCCGGAAGCCCTTCGGCGACCCGCCACCGGTCGCCGTCGCCGTACAGGGCCACCAAGCGACCGACCGGCTCGAACGCGTGCCCGACGGCCCACGCCTCCCCCGGCGCCACCAGCGTGACGTCGGTCAGCACATACCCGCGGGCGACGCCGGAGTCCCCGCCGGCGTCGGGCAGGAGGGGAGCCGAGACCTCCAGCCGGGACGCTCCGTCCCAGCGTTCGATCAGCGGCACCTCGACGCCGAGCAGCCGGTCATAGGCACCGCCCACGGCGATCACCTCGGCGGTGCCGCCCCCCTGACCCCCGACGTCGTACGAGCGCAGGGCCGTCACGCCCTCCAGGCCGGCGCCGACGAGGGAGGCTCGGGGCGGGGCGCCCGGCGGAGTCGACCAGCCGGCCCCGTCCCAATGCACGATCAGCGGGCGGCCCCGGGACTGGCCCACCGCCCAGACGTCGGAGGGAGAGGCGGCGGCGACACCCGTCAGCGCGTGCGGAGCCTCGACCGCGAAGGGTGCGGGCACACGCCACGGCGAACCGGACCCGCCCGGGCCGGAGTCCGGCTCTCCACGCGCAGGCAGCAGGATGGCGACACCGGCGACGCCGCCCGCCCGGCCGGCCGATCCACCGCTCACGGTGAACCGCCGCTCGGCGTGTGGGGAAAAGTCATCTGAAGGACCATGGATACCGACAGGACTCCTGACAAGCAGCTCCAACAGGCCAACGAAGAGACGCGCTGCGCTCGTTCCCGGTAAAAGGCGCCTCAAGTCCGCATCGCGACGTAACCGGCACCAGCCTACGCCGGTATCCGCCGGTTACAGGTCCATGACGGTCAGTACGAACCGGCAGATCCGGGACCCCTCGTTCACGTATCCGTGCGGCCGGTCCCCCGCGAAGACGGCGGCGCTCCCCTCCTCGACGAGGTGGGGACGCCCGTCGACGAGGACCGTGAGCGCGCCCTCCTCCACGTAGGCGATCTCGCGCGTTCCGGGGCTGTGGGCGTCGCTGTGCCGGGGCTCCCCGGGGCGCAGCTCCCAGCGCCAAAGCTCCACCGACGGCCGGGCCTCGCTGCCCGCCAAGAGGGTGCCCGTCCCGCCATCGGGCCCGTTCCACAGGACGACCTGCCGTTCGGGCGGGAGGATCCGGACGGCGGGTTCCTCGTCCACCTGAACGAGCCGGGCGAGCGGAACGCCGAGCGCCTCGGCGATCCTGATCAAGGTGCCCAGGTTGGGGTTGCCGCGGCCCTGCTCCAAGGCGACCAGCACCCCCTTGCTCACCCCGGAACGGCCGGCGAGCCGGTCGAGGCTCCAGCCGTGCACGGCCCGCAGCGACCGCACGGTCCGCGCGACCGCCTCGCCGATCGCCTCCTGGTCGTTCATGTCAGCTCCCCGCCGGACCGTCCCCGTTGCTCGGATCCGTCCACGGTAGGGCAGCCGCCCGACGGTCGTTTTACTACACCGTCGATGTCACTAAGATGACCGGAGCGTCCGAACGAGGAGTGAACCATGCTTGCGGCGATCTGGGTCGACGAGGCGGTCCGTACGTTGCGGCCGGACTTCGCCGTCCTGGCCATCACGGCGGAGGGGCTGGTCAACGGGCCGAGCGACACCCTGTCGAACGACTGGCTGCACCGGGCGGGGGCACGAGCCGCCGAGTCCGACACGCATGTGCTCGCGTGGCGTGAGGCCTACCGGGCGTTCGGGGCCAAGCCGCAACGCACCCGTTCCTCGGTGGACGCCCTCATCCGTCGCGCCGATCGGCTTCCCGTCATCAACCGCGTCGTGGACGCCTACAACGCGGTCAGCGTCGAGTACGCCCTTCCCATCGGCGGCGAGGACCTGGACGCCTACCAGGGGCCGGCTCGGCTGGTACGGGCCCGAGGCGACGAGCCCTTCGAGACGGTGGCCGGCGGCGAACCCGCCGTGGAGCACCCCGACGCGGGCGAAGTGGTGTGGCGCGACGACTCCGGGGTGACCTGCCGCCGGTGGAACTGGCGCCAAGGCGTCCGCACCCGCATCACCGAGTCCACCGTGAACGCCCTCTTCCTGCTGGAACGACTGGAGCCCTACCCGCTCGAACGGCTCCACGACGCTGGCGACGACCTCGCGGCCAGACTGCGGACGATCAGCCCCGACGTGCGCATCCGGGCCCGGCTCATCGAGGCCACGGCGGCCGGGCTCCGGACGGCCGACGACGCGGGGTGACCATCGACTCGACCGCCGGCGTGGGCGTCGTCCTCGTCACACACCGACCGGCCCCGTTCCGATGCGTGGCCACGGACAGCAAGACATACCGGGGCCGTCAAGGACCCCGGCTGGCCGTTCGCTCGCCGAAGCCGCACCGGGAAACGGAGACAACGGCACCCCGCGACCCGTTCGAGCAGGTCAGCGCCTCACGGACTCCGCGGCGGCGAGGATCTCGCGCGAACTCGCGAGCCGTTCGAACGAGGCCGCGTGCAGCGGGAGACCGACGGGCGCGATGGCCGGCGGCCCTCCCACCACGGCCGGGCGGGCCGCCCGGAGCGCGAACAGCGTCTCCGGGACGAGCCACACCAGCAGGATCAGCAATGGCACGTTCCATCCACCCGTCGCGCCGTTCATCACGCCGAACAGGAACGGGCCCGCGCCCGCGAGCAGGTACCCCGTGGTCTGCGCCATCCCGGAGAGCCGGGCCGCCACCCGCGGAGTCGCCGAACGCAGGGTGACCAAGGTATACGCCAACGGGAAGGCGCTCCCGGTCCCGAACCCCAGCACGACCACCCAGAGCCAACCCTGACCCGGGGCCAGCAGGAGGCCGCCGACGCCGAGGGCCATCAGCGCCATCACCCCGACGACCAAGGGCCGCTGATCCGTGCGCCGTGCCGCCAGCATCGGCATGACCAGTCCGGACGGGATCCCCAGCAGCATCATCACCGAGAGCATCAGCCCGGCCGTCGTGGCCGGGTACCCCTGGTCCCGCATGATCGCCGGCAGCCACGACATCAGCACGTAGAAGGCCAGCGACTGCATGCCCAGGAAGAGCGTCACGTGCCAGGCCAGCCGGTTCCGCAGCAGCGAGCCGCCTTCCGTCCCCGGGGTCGAGTCGTTCGCCACCTGCGCCGAGCCCGTTCCAGCACCGCGTGAGCGCAGGGCCATCGGAGCCCAGACCGCCGCGGCGAGGAGGGCCGGGATCGACCACACGGCCAACGCCAGCCGCCAGCCGCCCATCCCGTCGAGCGGCACGGCCAGCCCCGACGACAGGGCCGCGCCCGTCGACATCAGCATCATCGCCAGCCCCGTCAGCAGGCCCACCCGGTTGGGGAAGGTGCTCTTGATGACGTACGGCATCAGCACGTTCCCGATCGCGATGCCCGCGCCCGCCACCGCCGTGCCCAGGAACAGCGGCGCGGCGGCGACGCCGGGGAGCGGGACCAGACGCAGCAGGATGCCCCCGCCGATCAGCAGCAGCGCCCCCGTCAGCGCCCGCTCGGTCCCCAGCCGACGCGCCAGCGGCGGGGCCAGCGCGGCGAACGCGCCCAGGCACAGCACCGGGAGGGTGGTGAGCACGCCCATCGCCGCGCCGGACAACCCGAACGAACGCTGGAGCTCGTCCAACAGCGGGGAGACCCCGCTGATCGCCGCGCGCAGGTTGAGGGCGAGCAGCACCAGCCCGATCAGGGTGGACAGTGCCGCCGGACGGCTGACACGAACGTTCGAGGGGGTCATGGCACTTTCATCGATCTGTCTCGGGCATGGCTCCGCCCGTGGGGGGCCGGCGGTCGAATGAGTCCGTCCGGGTGGGTGTTCACCCGCGGCGGTGCGATGTGCAGAGGTCAGCCGGGCGGCACGCCGTCGAGGGAACGGCAGACGGCGTCCAGACAGACCAGCGTGGCCCGCTCGGCGGCCTCGGCATCGCCCGCGACCACCGCCTCGGCGAGCGAGGCGTGCGGGACGGCCACCTGATCCAACCGGTCGACGGCCGCGGTGATGCTGGCCCGCAGCGCCTCGCCGAAGTCGCGGTACAGCTCGATCAGCACCCGGTTGTGGGTGGCCTCCGCGACCGCCATGTGGAAGTCCAGATCGGCCTCCACGAACGCGCCGCGATCATCGCCCCCGGCCAACTCCTCGCAACGCGCCAGGGCCCGCTCGATCCGCGCGACGTCCGCCGGGGTCCGCCGCCCCGCCGCCAACCGCGCCGCCTCCGTCTCGAGGGCACGCCGCACCTCGAGGATCTCCAGCAACTCCGCGGTACGCAGCCGCCGCCGTACCGCCCCGGACAACTCACTGGTCGCCCGTACGTACGTCCCATCGCCCTGCCGGCACTCCAGCAACCCCGCATGAGTGAGCGCTCGCACCGCCTCACGCACGGTGTTGCGCCCGACCCCCAAGGTCTCGGACAGCGTGGGCTCAGGCGGGATCTTGGCTCCCAGACCCCACGCCCCGGCGGCGATCTCACCCTTGAGCTGGTCGATCACCTGATCCACCAGGGATGAACGGCGTGCCGTACGCAGAGTCACCAGATCCCCCAGGTCGAGAAGCGATGACGGACGGATCAGCCAATCATCCCATGTCTCTATGTTACGACGATAAGAGCCGACCTTCCGTTCCCGCCCGTTCTGTCAGCGACGTCACACCCAACCCCCCCTCCCACCCCGGAGCGCTCCCCTCGTCCACGTCGGGGTCAGATGTCCGCGTGCGCGTTCTCGCGGGGGGCTGGGCGTCGCTGCGGCCGCACCCATGTTGAGTCGCACAACGAACGACATCCGTGGCGCCGCCCGCCATCCACGAGCCGGCGGGCCAGTCACCACCGCAACGCCGCCCGGGTGTCCGGCGGCGTTCCGGGGCTTCAAGCGCACCGCAACCCGCACCACCCAGGGCAGGCCCGGACCGCCCGTCGATGCCGCCCGATCCGCCCGACGGGAGCGCAGCCGGACGAAGGAGGGAAAGGGGTCTACGGCAGGGTGGCGTCGGCTACTTCAGCGACCCGGGAGGGGTCATGGCGAAAGGAACGGCGCAGGCCCGTCGCCTCCAGGGCGCGGCGGTAGGCGGTGGTGGCGGCGGGGGCGTCCCCGGCGGCCTCGCACAGCTCGCCGAGTTCGCGCAGGAGGTGGGCGACGGGGCGGCCGTGGCCCTCGCGGCCCAAGCGGTCCAGCCGCTGGGCGGTGTCGCGCAGGACGGCGGACGCGGCCGTGCGGTCCTCCTGGGCGAGCCGGGCGCGGGCGATGATCAGTCTGGCCTGGACGAACTGGAGCGATCGGGCCCCCGCGCCGACGTCGTGCCCCTCGGAGACGCGAGGCGTGCCGGAGCCCGACCCCGGAGCACCGAGGGATTCGAACGGGAGGTCCGCATGGCCGTTCGACCGTGGGCCCGCCGAGGCCCCGGCGGCCCCAGGGGAGGACGGTGTCGTCGACCCGGATTCGGCGATCTGTCGTTCAGCGGCCTCGATGGCGGCCTCGGGCTCGCCGAGGAGGACGAGGGCGCGGGCGGTCTCGATGGCGCAGTCGACCGCCTCCGGCCCCCGCAGATGGGGTCCGGCCCCCTGCAGCAGGTCCATGGCCTCGGCCGCCGGGTGCGGGGAGTCGCCGAACGGGCGGACGCCGCGCAGCAGGGCGCGGGCGGCGGCCATGTGCAGGCGGGCGGTCGCGCGGGTGCAGGCGCCGTCGTCCTGGGCGGCCAGCGCCTGGTCGGCGAGGTACAGCGCGTCCCCCACCGCGCCCTCCTCCAGGGCGTGGACGCTCGCGCGCCGGTACGCCTCGGTGAGCGTGAAGCCGGGGTCGTGGCCGAGTCCGAGAACGTCCCGTCCGAGTCGGTGGGCCCGTTCGGGGTCGGCACGGTCGACATAGGCCAGCAGCAGGACCCGGCCGGCCTCGGTGTGCTCGTCGCCGGCGGACAGGCGGAGCTCGTTCAGCCTGGCCAGCACCCGTTCGCCGAGCGCGATGGCCTGGCCGAGGTCGCCCACGGCGTGGTAGCAGCGGGCCAGGGCCACCAGAGCGGGCAGCGCGCTGGCGCGGCCGGGGTCGCGTTCGGCCTGCTCGCGCAGCTCCTCGAACACGCCGATCGCCGACTCGACACGGCCGAGCGCCTCGAGGGCCTCGGCGCGGCCCCAGCGGGCGCGGGCGGCCGGCTCCGGGTCGTCGCTGCCCTCGATCACGTCCTCGAAGCCGGCGAGCGCGGTGGCGGCGTCCCCGGCGTTCAGGGCGAGTCGGGCGTACCGCTCGCGCACCTCCAGATGGGCGCGCTGCTCCGGCTCGATGCCCTCGGCGAGGTATTCGGACGTGCAGCCGAGGCGCTCGGCCAGCAGGCGGAGCACCGCGGGTGTCGGGGTTCGCTTGCCCGACTCGATCAACGAGATGTAACTGTCTGAGAGGTCATGGCCGGCGAGCTGTGCCTGTGACATGCGTCTTGTCAGCCGCAGGTTGCGGACACGTTCGCCGACGTTGCCTGGACCCGGCATGTGGACTCACTTAGCGGAAGTAATCAGGCGGCGGGGGTGCCGACATGATTGCATGTTGCTGGTTGGCGCACCTCGAGGGTAACCCGAGCAACGTGGACAAGATTGCCATTCGGCGGCATTCGCGACCTCTCCGCCGCCTGCCGGACGACCTCCCGCGCCCCCGGCGGGGGTCAGTCGTCGGCGGACGCGTTCTTGTTGGGGAAGATCATCTCGCAGACCTCGAGGTAGAGCTGCTCGGGGTACGGCAGGTAGTCCACCGTGCTCAACGCCTGGTCCTGACCCGCCGACTCCAGGACGAACGAGCCGTAACCGAGCATCCGCCCCACGATCGAACGCTCGAAGCTCATGTCCGTCACCTTGCCGAGCGGCATCATGCCCACCTTGCGGGTGATCAGCCCGGTGGTGAGGATCATCCGCTGGTTGGTGATCACGAAGTAGTCGACCGACCACTCGGCCACCCGCCAGACGAACCACACGAGCAGCAGCAGCCACCCGTACCAGATGTAGTTCAGCCGGTCGCTGCCGACCGTGTTGGTCAGCAGACCCGCCGCGATCAGCCCGCCGAGCACCAGCGCGACCGGCGTCATCAGGACGGCCGGATGCCTGCGCACCGTGATGACCTGGCTCTCGTGCGGCAGCAGGTACTTGTTGACCGACGCGGGAGCCGAGTCCCCCGGGGTGACCAGCCTCATGCGCGCCCTTCCCCGGGCCCGGGCAGACCCCTGCCCACACCGGTGACGTCCCCGCGCTCCGTCCGGGCACCGGCCCGCGGCTCAAGGACCACGACGGCCGCGGCGGCCCTCGTGTCGTACTTCGTAGCGGGCACGTCTGCCTCCTGGAGCACGGTGACCCACAGACCCCAGGCCAGTCTTACATCCGCGGCGACCGACGGCAAAGATTCGCCGGCGAAGCCACCCTCACGTCACCCTCGCGCACTTCCGGCCTCACTCGGAGCCCGGTGCCGCGGGCCGTGCTAGGGGCCCGAGGCGATGGTGTCGGGGGAACCGCCGAGGGAGAGGTGGCGGCGTTGCTCCGCGGCCACCGTCGCGAGGACCTGGAGGTGTTTGCGGGCGATCCGTTCGACGAGGTCGGGTGTCGCGGAGCCCGTGACGTCCTGGGCGCCGTGGCGGGCGGCCGTGACGCAGCGCGTCACCGTGGCGGGATCGTGGACCCCCGCGAACTCCTTGCTGAGCCGTTCCCCGACCTCCCGGTAGGCGGACAGGATGCCGTCCTCGTGGTGCTGCATGTGATCCCCAGCGCCTCGCTCGCGCCGACCCGGGTCCCCCGATGGTCGGGTGGCGGAGAGGAACGAACGACGAACGTTCCGTAGCAGCCTATTACCCTCAGTGGCTGCTCAATAACGTCTCGTCGTACGTACATGGCAAGGACGGTAAGCCGGGCCGCAGTCGACCCTCCGGTCAGACCACCCCGTACAGGCGGTCCCCCGCGTCGCCGAGGCCCGGGAGGATGAAGCCCTGCTCGTTCAGCCGGGCGTCGATCGCTGCGGTGACGACGCGGACGGGCGTGCCGGTGTCGGCGAACGCCTCCTCCATGTACCTGAGGCCCTCCGGCGCGGCCAGCAGGCAGAGCGCCGTCACGTCGGTGGCGCCCCGGTCGAGCAGCAACCGGATGGCGGCGGCGAGGGTGCCGCCGGTGGCCAGCATCGGGTCCAGCACGTAGCACTGACGCCCGGACAGGTCCTCG
This sequence comes from Thermomonospora umbrina, assembly GCF_003386555.1. Classification (GTDB taxonomy): domain Bacteria; phylum Actinomycetota; class Actinomycetes; order Streptosporangiales; family Streptosporangiaceae; genus Thermomonospora; species Thermomonospora umbrina. The sequence goes on from NZ_QTTT01000001.1 coordinate 2,967,596, forward strand.
GGCAGCCGGGTCGCGTACGTCTGGGCCTGGAGGCTGCCCTCGTCCCTGATCATCCCGAGGAAGCCGACCTCGGCGGTCGGCAGCAGCCGCGTCATCCCGTCCAGCATGCCCAGCCCGGCCCGCAGGATCGGGACCACCAGCGGCTTGGGGCTGGCCAACTGGACACCCCCGGTCTCGACCAACGGGGTCCGTACCGTGGTCTCGGCCACCCGGACGTCGCGGGTCGCCTCGTACGCCAGCAGCGTGACCAGCTCATCGGCCAGCCGGCGGAAGGTCGGCGAGTCGGTGTCCACGTCCCGCAGCACGGTCAGCTTGTGGGCGACCAGCGGATGGTCGACGGCCAGGGTCTCCATGCCGATCACGGTAACCCACCCCTCGTGCGGCGATCCGCGGGGATCCCGCAGGCCCGCGACACGCCCGCATGGATGGCAACGCCGTGGGAATGACTCCAGAATGAGTACTCAGCGCAACGGAGAGCCAACCCCCGAGGAGGTCCGGGACCGGCTGCGCAGGCGTGCCATCTTCCTGCGCGAACTCGCCGAGGCCCGTGAGCTTCGCCGCCGCGTCACCCCCCACCGGTCCCGCCGTGCCCGCATCCACGCCGCCCTGCGCCGACGGACGTTCCGGCTGCATTAGCGCGTCCCGCCCGGTCGCATGGCCGAGGGTCCGCGGTGAACGGACGCCTTTCGCGCCGAGTGACGTTCGTCATCACGGACCCGCACGGCCCGCCGAGTTTCGGCCTAGCGCACGCGCGGGCTTCCGGCATCTGCGACCATGCCCAGGGCAGGAACGGCGCCGGTGGGGTGATGATGACGGATCTTGACGCGACGGACTTCGCCGTCGTGGTGTATCGGGAAGACGACCGCTGGGAGGCCGAGGTCCTGCCGGTCGCGCTGACCCGTGACCTCGACGGGCTGGTCCATGCCCTGCGGCAGCAGCCCAGCATGGGCGGCACCATCGGGCTGGTCGCGGTCGGCGACGACTTCTTCGTGGCCATCCGGGTGCTCGGCGACGAGGTGATGGTGTTCCTGTCCGACGTCACGGCCTCGGTGGACTGGCCGCTGGCCGGGCAGGTGCTCGAACACCTCGACATCCCGATCCCCGAGGAGGAGGAGCTGGACCAGGTCCTCCCGGTCGGCGACATGTCGGTGTTCGCCGACCTCGGGCTGGACGAGATGGAGTTGGGCGCCATCTCCGGAGATCTCGACCTGTATCCCGACGAGATGCTGCTGAGCATCGCCGAACGCGTCGGATTCGGCCGGCCCTTCGAGCGCGCACTCGACACCATCGGGTAGTCCTGGTTCACAATGAGTTCGTGCCGTACTTCGCCGCAGTCTTCGCACGGACCCCACAGGGCTGGGTCGGCGCCGAGGCGACGCTGGACGAGGCCGAGGTCGTCGACGACATCACCGACCTGATGCGCGAGGTCGCCGTCGAGACCCTCGGCGACCCCGTGCTGCTCCTCCTGGAGGAGAACGACGAGTGGTTCGCGGTCGCCCGCATCGACGGCGAGGGCGAGGGCGACGCCCGGGCCTTCCTGTCGACGGCCCGCGACGAGGGCCTCGCCGGCCTCTTCCACCAACTCATCGGCGACACCCCCGACAGCGATGCCGCCGGCGACCCGACCCTCCTGTCCGACCTGGGCGTCAACGCCGACCACCTCACCGACCTGGGCGAACGCGCCCTCCCCGGCGACGCCCTCCTCACCATCGCCGAACACACCGGCTTCGGCGAGGAGTTCGACGGCCTCCGTGTCTGACCCACCCCAGGGCGAGGAAGGCACCACGGGCGCCGGCGGCGACCAGGCCCTGCCTTCCGCACTCCCTGCGGCCCCCGACTCCGCACCCCTGCCGCCCACCGACATGCCCCACGGCGCATCACCAGAGCCACCCGCCGAGGCCCCGGCGCAACCATCCGGCAGCTACACAACAGCAGCCGCCGAGCCGCCGCCGGAACGACCACACGGCGCGACGCCCCAGCCACCCACCAAGCCCACACGGCAACCATCCGGCGGCAACGCATCACCACCCGCCGAGACCACGCCGGAACCACCACACGGAACGACCCCCCAGCCCCCACCGCACCCATCCGGGCGCAACGCACCACCGCCCACCGAGCCAAAGCCCCAAGGGGCGGCGCCGCAGCGGCTCATGCCGGACCCTCAGCGTGGCGCTGCAGCGCCGTCCGCCACGGAGGCCGGGCTCGGCTCATCTGGGCAGGCCGCGTCCCGGGCGAGCGCCGAGGGAACCGCCGGCTCGGGTATCGGGCCCTCCGGCGGACCCGAGTCACCGCCGGCGGTCGAGTGTGGGCTTGCAGCGGACCTCCGCGTGCTGGAGGCGCCGATGCGGTCGGCGTTGGCGGAGGCGCGGGCGGCCATGGAGAGCGGGGACGTGCCCGTGGGGGCCGTGGTCCTGGGGCCCGACGGTCATGTCATCGCCACCGGGCGGAACGAACGGGAACTCACCGGTGACCCCACAGCCCACGCCGAGGTGATCGCCCTCCGGGCGGCGGCAGAGCGACTGAGGAGCTGGCGGCTGACAGGCTGCACGCTGGTCGTCACACTGGAGCCCTGCACCATGTGCGCGGGAGCCGCGGTGCTCGCCCGTGTGGACCGCATCGTGTACGGCGCCGTGGACCTCAAGGCGGGGGCGGTGGGCTCATTGTGGGACGTCGTCCGCGACCGCAGACTGAACCACCGTCCCGAGGTCATCGCCGAGATCCTCGCGGAGGAGTGCGGCGCCTTGCTCACCGAGTTCTTCGGTCGCCGCAGAGTCAGGTAGGCTTCGCGGCGGTGGTGTCGCCTAGTGGCCGAGGGCGCACGCCTCGAAAGCGTGTGATGGGGCAACTCATCCGTGGGTTCAAATCCCACCACCACCGCCCCGAGGAACCGCCTCTGACCTGCGAAATCGCAACGGACAGAGGCGGTTTCCGCGTCCCAGGAGCGCTTCCCCCGGCCCCTCGGCGGCCTCCCCCACGTAGTGCTCCCACCGGTCCCCGTCGCCTTCCCCCTGCGCAGCCGCTGAACCGTTACGGCTGACCGGCCCAAACCCGACGCGGCGTTGCCCCACGGGCGGTCGAGCGCGGTGAGGGCTGCGGAGGCGGGGGCTAGAGATCACCCCAGACGATCGGCAGGGCGACCCGCGGCAACGCCAGCAGCCCCACGCGCGGCGGAGCACGTGGCTGAGTGCCTGAAGGCCGTCGCGGCTAGGGCTGGTAGAGCGCCTTAAGGCTCAGTACGGGGCCCAGCAGCAACACCGTCGGCCTCAAGCACGCGGCGGTGCATGTGACTGGGTGCGGTGGAGGCCAGGCCCGAAGATCACCTCAGGCGATCAGGATGGCGACCACCGGCGGCACCGGGGTTACCCCTCGGGCGGCGGAGCGCGGAGCCCGTGCGGTGGGGTCTTGCGGCTAGGGCCAAAGAGCACACGAGCGCTCAACACGGCGCCAGCAGCAACGGCGTTGGCCACAGCAGGCGGCAGCGCACGTCACTGCGTGCGGCGGAGGCCAAGCCCAAAGATCATCCAAGCGATCGGTACGGCGACCAGCGTCAACGCCGTCGACCCGACGGGCGGCGGAGCGCGGGTCGAAAGCGTGAGGGCCGTCGCGGCTAGGGCCTAGAGAGCGCACAAGCGCTCAGTACTGCGACCAGCGGCAACGCCGGCAGCCCCCACGCGCGGCGGAGCGCGGGGCCGGGTGCGGTGAGGGGCGTGGCGGCTAGGGCAGAAGGGTGCCCCAAGCGATCGGTACGGCGATCAGCGTCAGCGCCGTGAGCCCTACCGTCAGGCGCATTCTGCGGATGCGGCGAGCCCGTACCTCGTTCGGCCAGTCCCGGCTGTCGGCCAGGTGAGGGAGCAGCCCTTCTAGGGCGGGCCACGCTCCCATGACGCCGAGCAGGAGCAATGCCGCGATCAAGCCGATACCGAACGCGTCCATCGGTGGCTCCCTTTGCCCTGTGACGAGACTCGTTCGGTCCATTGTGGCCGGTCAGGCGTCCGCGTGGATCTTGCCGACGTGGCCGAGCGCCTTGCGACCGTGGAACGCATGGACCTTGGCGACGCTTCGGCCACGGGCGCGGAGGGCCTCCGTGTCGTTCTCGCCGGCTCTATCGACCCAGGCGTTTCGGCATGGTCGCACCCCGTGCCGGACAGTGGCCTCGGCTCGGGGCCTCAAGTGCGAGTGGGCGAGAGGTCAGGTGGTGAGGCGTACGGGCATGAGGAGGTAGCGGTAGGGGTCGGTCTCTGGGGCGGGCCCGGCGGTCTCGGTGGGGGTGCCGGTGAGCAGGGCGGCCTTGGTGGGGCCGTTGAAGTGGAGGCGGGCGGACATGGCGGAGACCCCGGCGAGGCCGTCGAGGAGGAATTGGGGGTTGAAGGCGATGTCGACGTCGTCGCCGGTGAGTTCGGCGGGCAGGGTCTCGCTGGCTCGGGCGGAGTCTCCCGAGGCGGCGCGGATGCGGACGGAGTCGTGGGTGAAGGCCAGCTTGACGGGGACGTTGCGGTCGGCCACCAGGGCCACCCGCTTGATGGCCTCGACGAAGGGGCCGGTCGGGACGTCGGCCCGGGAGGGCCACTCGCCCTGCAGTCGGGCCCGGTAGTCGATGAACTGGTCGTCCAACAAACGCGTGGTCATGCTGCGTCCGGCGGCGGAGATGCCCAGCAGCGTGTCGCCCACGCCGGTGAGGGAGAGGGCCGCCTCGGTACCGGCGCGCAGGGACTTGGCGGTGTCCGCGAGGGTGCGGGCGGGGACGACCGCCGCCGCCGAGAAGCCGGGGGTCGAGGGGGACCACGACAGCTCGCAGGCGGCGATCCGATAGCGGTCGGTGCAGGCCAGCCGGATGATGTCGCCCTCGATGTCGAGCCGGGCCCCGGTCAGCATCGGCAGCGTGTCGTCGCGGCTGGCGGCCACCACCACCTGGTTGATCGCGGCGGCGAACGCGTCGCCCGGGACCGTACCGGCGGGTGCGGGCGGCTCGGGCAGCGTCGGGTAGTCCTCGACGGGCAGGGTCAGCAGCCCGAACTCGACGGTGCCGCAGCGGACCACCACCTCCGCGCCGTCGGTGAAGAACTCCACAGGCTGTGGAGGAAGGCTTCGTACGATCTCGGCCAGCAGACGCCCGGGCACCAGCACCCGCCCCGGCTCGCTCACCGCGGCGTCCGCCTCGGCACGGGCCGACACCTCGTAGTCGAAGCCGGCCAGGGTGATGCCGTCCGCCGTGGCGTCGAGCAGCAGCCCGGCGAGCACGGGCAGGGCGGGCCGTGCCGGAAGGGTCCGCGCCGCCCATCCGACGGCATCGGCGAGATGGTGGTGATCGACCGTGAACTTCACGTTGGCCTGCCCTTCCCCGGTGTAGCTGCCGTTCGCACGATAACCGCCCGGACTGACAGAAAACCTGCGGCGACCTGTGTGATCGGCTACCATCCGCCGATGCCCGAGGGGCCCGGCGATGCACGGAACGCTCGGTTCTGCGGCATCGGTTCGCGGCGTCCAACACCGATCCACGGGTCGTACGGCGCTTCCGACGCTCTGACAGCGCGGAGGCGTTCGCCGGTCACGGCCCGTACCGAAAGCGGCGAGCACTGTCCACAGGCTGTGGATAACCAGCCCGGAGCGGGCCCCAGCACGTTCCGGATGTGAGGACCGTGCAGCGAACGCGAAGGTGCACGCGTCGAGCACCCCCCAGTGGCCCGAGGCGGTCATCAGTGAAGGCGCCGTAGGCGCCTCTCGACAGCACGCCACCCACCTAAGCCGGCGGACGGACAGCGCCCACCTCTCCTCCGGACGAGCGTGAAGCCGAGTGCGCCTTACGTTCGCACGGTCACTGGGCCATGTCGACGAAGCGGCTGTAGTGGCCCTGGAAGGCCACCGTGACCGTCGCCGTGGGGCCGTTACGGTGCTTGGCCACGATGAGGTCCGCCTCGCCGGCGCGTGGGGACTCCTTCTCGTACGCGTCCTCACGGTGGAGCAGGATGACCACGTCCGCGTCCTGTTCGATCGAACCGGACTCACGGAGGTCCGACACCATCGGCTTCTTGTCGGTCCGCTGCTCGGGACCTCGGTTGAGCTGGGACAAGGCGATGACGGGGACGCCCAGCTCCTTGGCGAGCAGCTTGAGCGAACGGGAGAACTCGGAGACCTCGACCTGACGGCTCTCCACCCGTTTGCCGGACGTCATCAACTGCAGGTAGTCGATGATGACCAGGCGCAGGTCGTGCTGCTGTTTGAGGCGGCGGCACTTCGCGCGGATCTCCATCATCGACATGTTCGGCGAGTCGTCGATGAACAGCGGAGCCTCGGCGACCTCGCTCATCCGGCGCGCCAGTCTCGTCCAGTCCTCGTCCTGCATGGTGCCGGACCGCATCGCGTGCAGCGCCACCCGGGCCTCGGCGGAGAGCAGACGCATGGTGATCTCGTTGCGCCCCATCTCCAGGCTGAAGAACGCCGAGGTCAGCCCGTGCCTGATGGAGGCCGCGCGGGCGAAGTCGAGGGCGAGCGTCGAGTTGTGCGTGGGGATGCACGCCCGGCCCGCCAGATAGAGGTGATCGGCGTTGTCGACCTGGATGCACCGTACGGGCACGCTCGGGATCGGCCGCACGTCCACGATGTACCGCACCCGCGCCTCGGGAGGTACGCCCTGCCGCTGCCGAGCGGCCTTGGACGACAGCCGGAAGACCCGCTCGGTCGGGACGAGCTCCACCGTGTAAGAGGCCCCCGCCTCCCCCTGCCCCGCTCGCAGCGAGGCGCGATGGCCGAGGCTGAGGGCCAGCTCGTGAACGCCCTCGGCCAGCCTCCGATCCCCCACGACGCACCGGACCCGCCCGTTCGCCGACACGAGCCCTCCGGCGTCGAGCAACCCGGCCAGCAGGGCCCGACGCTGCCGCTCCGAGCCTCGCAGGTAGCTCCGGGGTATGCGCCTGTCATCGAGGACACCGAGGGCGCGGAGCCCCCCTCCAAGGCCCGGGAGGGCGCACCGACCCGACACGTCCCGCCGCCCGATCGGCTGCCCGCAGGCCGCGATCGCCTCCAAGAGCTCGTCGTCGAAACACTCGATCGCGACGTCCCCCTCCCCGGCACGACCACCCGCGTCGCCGCCCGTGGCGGCGGTCAGCCAGACGCCCAGGAGGTACGGGTCGACGGGCAGGTCGGCCGCGGGCAGGTCGAAGGGGGCCGCCAAGGGGACGGCGTGGTTGGGCTCGCCGTCGTGGAGGAGCGTTCGGGCGATCTCCGCGGTGGTCTTGATCGGTCGGTGGAACGCCCGGGCCTCGGGACTCCTCCCATGCGCCGTCCGCGAACGCGGGCTCACAGCCGTACGCCCGGAGTCGAGCAGTGCGACGGTCGCAGGAAAGGGCCTCTCGCCGGCCGCAACAGCCGCGGCGCGGTGTGGCGTGGCGAACGAGCGTCGCGCCCGTGACCCGTGCAGACTCTCGGCGGCCTGCCGGCGGCTCGCGCGGGTGCCGGTCAGCCACTGGTGCTCGGCGTCGGCGACGATGACCTCACCGTCCGAGAACTCCACCTCGTAGCAGGGCCGACCGGTCATCTCCCCGGTCACGGCCACCACCCGGGTGGGCCTGCCGTCGGCGCCGATGACCTGATCCCCGATCTGGATGTCCCCCATCGACTTCCAGCCGTCGACCACCGGAAGGGGGGTGTCGATCGCCAGCGCCTTGCCGATCGCGGGGCGGGCGGCCACGATCACCATCTGTCCGGGATGCAGGCCGTTCGTCAAGGCGTCCAGGTCGGAGAAGCCGGTGGGGACGCCGACCATCTGGCCGCCGCGGCTGCCGATGGCCTCGATCTCGTCGAGGGCGCCGGGCATGATCTCGCTGAGCGGCACGTAGTCCTCGCCGGTGCGCTTATCGGCGATGGCGAAGACCTCGGCCTGGGCGCGGTCGAGGACGTCGTCGGCGTCGGCGCCGTCGGAGGAGTAGCCGAGCTGGACGATCCGGGTGCCGACCTCGACGAGCTTGCGGAGCATCGCCCGTTCGCGCACGATCTTGGCGTAGTAGGCGGCGTTGGCGGCGGTCGGGACCGTCGCCATCAGGGTGTGCAGGTAGGGGGCCCCGCCGACCCGGGTGATGTCGCCGCGCTTGGTGAGCTCCGCGACGACGGTGACGGCGTCGGCCGGCTCGCCGCGGCCGTACAGGTCCAGGATCGTGTCGTAGAGGATCTGGTGGGCGGGCCGGTAGAAGTCGGAGGCCCGCAGGAGCTCGACCACCTCGGCGATGGCGTTGGGCGAGATCAGCATGCCGCCGATCACGGACTGCTCGGCCGCGACGTCATGCGGCGGGGTGCGCTCGAACTCCCGCTCGTGCGACCCGAGTTCGGTCACGCTCACGGAACCACCCCGTCTCTTCTCCACCGTGCGAACCTACGCCCCCCGGAGGGGACGCGGGCCACGTCGTCCCCATCGGACACCGGTCTAACCGATGGGTACGACATTCTGCGAGGGTGGCCGGTCCGGACGCAAAGCAGCCTGTGGATAACCTGTGGACGAGTTGTGCAAACACGCCGTCAGCGGTGTGCACGACCTGTGGACAACCCTGGGGGCGGCGGTCGCACTTTCGCGCCGTCACCCCGACTGACCTGGGCCGACTCCATCCACCGGCTGTGCGCGAAAGAAAGTCGCGCCGACCGGCCCGCAGATTCGTTCTGTAAGGGGCCAAGAGTCTGACGGTAATTACCGCTGGTACCCTCGCTCCTCGTGACCTCCGCCCCCGGACGCCTCCCCCTGCGGCACGCCCACGATCGCGAGATCCTGCGGCTGGCCGTCCCGGCGTTCGGCGCGTTGCTGGCCGAACCCCTGTTCCTGCTCGCCGACAGCGCCATCATCGGCCATCTCGGCACCGCGCAGCTCGGCGGCCTCGGCGTGGCGGGGCAGGCGCTGTCCCTGCTGGTCTACGCCTTCGTGTTCCTCGCGTACGGAACGACCGCCGCGGTGGCCAGACAGGTGGGGGCGGGCAACCTGCGGGCGGGGATCCGCCAAGGCATCGACGGCATGTGGCTCGCCGTGGCGCTCGGAGCGGCCGTCGTCCTCATCGGATGGCCCCTCGTCCCCTCGATCGTCGACGCCTTCGGCGCGAACGCCACCGTCGCGCCCTACGCGGAGACGTATTTGCGGGTCAGCCTCTTCGGCATCCCCGGAATGTTGGTGATCCTCGCCGGTACGGGCGTGTTGCGGGGGCTCCAGGACGCCCGAACTCCGCTTTACGTCTCGATCGGCTCGTTCGGGCTCAATCTCGTCCTCAACGTGGTTTTCGTCCTCGGCCTGGGGTGGGGCATCGCCGGGTCTGCCTGGGGGACGGTCATCGCGCAGACGGGCGGAGCCGCCGTCTACGTCGTCGCCGTACTACGCGGAGCACGACGCCACGGTGCTCCGGTACGTCCCTCCCGGGACGGGTTGCGCGCCGCCGTCACGGCCGGTGTTCACCTCCTGATCCGTACGCTCGCGCTGCGCGTGGTCCTCTTGGTGGGAACGGCCGTGGCCGCGCACATGGGCACCGAGGAGACCGCCGCCTACCCGGTGAGCTTCCAGGTGTGGACGCTCTTGGCGTTCGCGCACGACGCCATCGCGATCGCCGGGCAGTCCATCACCGGCCGCTACCTGGGGGCGGGCGACGCGGCGGGGGCCCGGGCCGCGACGAGACGGATGGTCGAGTGGGGCGTGGTCAGCGGCTTGGCCTTCGCCGCCCTGGTGATGCTGGCGCGCCCTTGGCTGCCGTCGCTTTTCACGTCGGATCCGGGTGTGCGGGACCTCCTCCTGGGGGCGCTGATCCTGGTGGCCGTTCAGCAGCCGATCGCGGGAGTGGTGTTCGTCTTGGACGGGGTCCTCATCGGGGCCGGCGACATGCGGTACCTCGCCGTCACCACCGTCGTCGCCACCGTGGTCTTCCTCCCCGCCGCCCTACTGGCGTACGAACTGGGGTTGGGCCTGGTGGGCCTGTGGACGGCCATCGCCCTGTGGATGGCCACCCGCCTGCTCACCCTCGCCCTACGCGCACGCGGGGACGCCTGGTTGGTCACGGGTGCCGTTCGTCCCTGAACGGCGCCTGAGGCACGAGTCACGGGCGTCGTGGGGTCTCAAGGATGGGGTTGTTCTCGGGTGCTGTGACGGGTGGGGCTAGATCTCGAAACTGTGCTCGAACGGTCCGCGAGGTCCGCTAGGCTTTCGAACATGTGTTCAAACAAGGGGGAGCGGCTGGCCCGGCTGGCCCAGGCGATCGACGACCTGGCGGCGGAGGGCCTGGTCGGGTTGCCGCCCGAGACGCTGGTCGAACGCGTGGCCGGCATCTGGTCGCTGGTCGAGGGCATCGACCCCGAGATCGCACGCCGCCGCACCCGCTACACGATCCCCGACTGCTGAGCGTCCGCCGGAACGGTCCGTTCCCGGAGCGCTTCGACGACGGAGGTCAGCGCGGCACGTCCTCCTCGATCCAGACACCCCCTTGAAGGAGCAGCACCGACAGGACGGCCAGCCCGAGATAGCCGAACACGAGCCCCCCGGTGGCCGCCCACCGACCGCGTCGATCGTTCCCGGCGGTGCGCCGTCGGGCCAGATGGCCCAGGATGATGGCGAGAACGCTGCCGAGGCCGAACACCCACACGACCCCACAGATGAGCGACAGGATCCCCAGCCGGCTGACCTTCGTGTCCGCCATCGCCTCACCCTTCGTGTCCCTACGGGCATCATGAGGCGTGTTGGGGGCAGTTGCCAGTCCTGGGAAGCCCGCGGGGCTGGGTTCAGGGCATCGTTCCCGGTCCGTGGGGAGCGGGCGACAAGTCCTCAGACCTACCGCCAACGTGGGGGGCCTCCGGGAGCAGGGAGGGGAGAGGGTCGGACTTGGGCGCATTGAGGTCGATGCTCTCCCGGTCATCTCCCTTCAAGCGTCCGGCCACCTCGTTGCGCAGCTCCGGCAGTCTTTCGTAGAGCGCCTCCCCGGGGCAGTCGGTGTCCCCGAAGTCCCGGTGGCCTCGGATGGCCCGATGGGGGTTGAGCCCGTACGTCTCGCACAGCCATACGCAGGTGTCCACGAGCGCGGCCCACAACTGCACCGGTACGGAGGTGTCGTTGTACGTCCCCTCGTTCTCGATCCCGATGGTGTGGCCGTTGTGGCCGCGCATCTGCGCGCCGATGACGTGCCGCCCCGCCTTGATGGCCGAGAGGGTGCGATTGCGCCCCTCCATGACGTACCCGCCGCGGCTGATGGTCAGTTGCTCGCCGATGTCGTCCCAGCCCCGATCCTGCATGTGGAACCGCTGAATGAGCCGGGACAGCCGGTACGCCTGGTTCAGCGAGTAGTCCTTGGAGTTCATCGTGGCGGTGTGGTGGACGATGATGCGATCGGGCCCCCGCTCCACCACCTGCGCGCGCTGCCTCGGCGGTCTGGCCTCCCATGCCTGCCGCGGGTGAACGCGCGGCTCATCACGCCCGTGCGCCAGGAGACCGTCGTCCGCCCACATCCCGTCGTCCATCGCCTGCACCTCGTTCCCCAGCGGAAGCGCCACCAGCATCCCCGCGCCCGCCGTTCCCCCCAGAAGCATCCGCCGACTGATCCCGTCCTCCGAATATGCGGCCACAAGCCCCCCTTTCACCGCAACGCCCCGACTACGGACCGTAGCGACCGAGGGCCGGATACCAAAGCGTCTCCGCCGTCGCCCGGCAAATCCCTTCCTGCACCACCCGAGCCCGGCTCCTCGGGGAAAGCCCGAGGCAACGGCCCGGCGCGTCCGACACCGTGTGCGTTGGGGGTCGGTGGGGGCGAATGGTCGCGTTGACGTTTAGGTCAGCGACGACGCGAGGCGAGCGCTTGGGTGGGGCCGTGGTCGAAGTCGTGGCGGGGCGGCAGCGCGTTCGTTCCCAGGTCGGGGAGGGCGGCGGACATGCGCATCAGGGGCGAGAGGGGCACGATGAACTTCAACGCGACCTCGCGACGCAGGTGGGGCAGCAAGCTGTAGAAGATGTCCCCTGGACAGGCCGTCGCGTTGAGGTTGCGGTGGCCGACGATCGCCTCGTACGGGTTGAGGCGGTACATGTTGCAGAGATGGGCGCACAGGCGGACGAGGGAGCGCCAGAGGGGGGTCGTCGGCAGGGTGTCGACGTAGGTGCCCTCGCATTCGATGCCCACGCTGTGGTCATTGTGCCCGGCGGTGTGCGCGCCTATGACGTGCCTGCGCGCCCGTAGTGCGCCGAGAGTGCGGTTTCGGCCTTCCATGACGTAGCCGCCCCGGCTGATGGTGAACTGCTGACCGGTGTCGGCCCAGCCGCGCTTTTCCATATGGAAGCTTTGAATGCGCCTGGACAGGTCAAGGGCGCGATATTCGGAGAGGTCCACGGAATTCTCCGTGGCCGTGTGGTGGATGACGATGAGGTCGGGGCGCAGGTTCTTGATGACGGCCGGTTCCACGGGGGGCACGGCACCCCACCGGACACGGTCGTAGAGCCGTGGCGCGCGGGGGCCCGCCACGGCGGCCTCCGCGGTCGACGGTCTGACCAGGGCGGCGGCGCCGCCGAGCAGGACCGCGCCACCGAACGTCCTCCTGGAGAACGAACGGACCGAAGCCGGTTCGGGCATGGCGATCCCCACTCATATCTCAAGGCATCCGAGATCTCTGGACCATTGATGGGGCAGCCTACCGGCCTTGAGATCCGTGGTTCCGGATTTCCGCGTGAACCACCGACGGCACGCGGATGACCCTGGGAGCAACGCTACGGAGGGGGGCTTTTCAGAAAATGGCCGAAGTGTCGGATGACCGTCCGAGCACCGTGGACCCACCTGAATCGACGGAAACGATCGAGCGATTATGGTGACACGTCGACGAGAATGGGAACATATCCCGGCAGCGAACGGCGTGGGGGTTCCCTCATCGAGAGCGCGTGGCATGCCGGGGTGGAGTCCGAGTGAGTCCCAGCGGAGGCGTTCATGGACGCCCGGGCGCGGCAACCGGGAGAAAGGGAACGGCCGGGGCTCGTCCAAGGGGTTCCGGGGGGTGTGCGATGCACGTGGCCCGGTGTGCCTGGGTGAGTCCCGGCCGTTCTGGCGACCTTCGATCGAGTGGTGCCGCGCGGCCGGCTGCCGTACGGCGGAGGCTGCTCAGCCTCAGGCGGCGGCCACGTTGAGCTTGATGGTGGCGCTGACCTCAGGGTGCAGCCGGACGGCGACCTGGTGGTCGCCGACCGTCTTGATCGGGTTGCGGACCTCGACGCGTCGCTTGTCGAGGTCCGGGCCCCCGGCGTCCTTGACCGCGTCGACGATGTCGGCGGCGGTGACCGCGCCGAACAGGCGGCCGCCCGAGCCGGTGCGCGTGCGCAGCGTGACCTTCAGGCCGCGAAGCCGGTCGGCGATCTCGTTGGCCTGCTCGAGGGTGGCGATCTCGCGGGCCGACCGGGCCTTCTTGATCGAGTCGACCTCGCGCTGGGCGCCCCGGGTCCAGCGCAGGGCCAGGCCGCGCGGGACCAGGTAGTTGCGCCCGTAACCGTCCTTGACCTCGACCACGTCGCCCGGCTCACCGAGACCGGAGACCTGCTGAGTGAGAATGAGCTTCATCGGGTGTCCTCCTCTCAGCGCGCGGTGCTGGTGTACGGCAGCAGCGCCATCTCGCGGGCGTTCTTGATCGCCGTGGCGACGTCGCGCTGGTGCTGGGTGCAGTTGCCGGTGACACGACGGGCCCGGATCTTGCCGCGGTCGGAGATGAACTTCCGCAGCAGACCGGTGTCCTTGTAGTCGACGTAGGAGATCTTCTCCTGGCAGAACACGCAAACCTTCTTCTTCGGCTTGCGCGGCGGTGGCTTGGCCATCGTGGTGCTCCTCTGATCAGAGCCCCGCTTCCGCGGGAATGGTCGTATGGATCGAATGAATCAGTGATGCGCGCCGAACGCCGCCTCGCCGGAGGGGCGAGAACGCCGACGACGAACGTGTCGTGACCGCGAACCGTCCTCGTGGCCCGACGCCCCGCAGATCACTCCACGAAGCGCCGCCCGGCCCCATCCGCTCCGAGCCTCCGGTCCCCTGAGGGGCCATCGACTCGAACCTCCGGCACCCGGGCACCGACCGCCGCCGGCGGCGAACGACCGGGGAGCGGAACGCACTGGGCGTTCGCGGCCCCGGGCTTCGTTCGCTCTGGGCGGTGGTCGTTCACGGTGGGCGTTCTAGAACGGCGGGTCGTCGGAGAAGCCTCCGCCGCCGCCCCCGCCGCCGCCCCCGGTGGCCCAGGGGTCGTTGGCCGGGGCGCCGCCGCCCTGGCCGCCGCCGGACGGGGCGCCGCCCCCGGAGGGGCCGCCGAAGCCGCCGCCGCCCTGGTCGAAGCCGCCGCCGCCCTGGCCCCCGCCGCCGTAACCGCCGCCCTGCCGCTGGGTCTTGTTGACCTTGGCGGTGGCGTTCTTGAGGGAGGGGCCGACCTCGTCGACCTCGACCTCGATGACGGTGCGCTTCTCGCCCTCGCGGGTCTCGTACGAGCGCTGCTTCAGGCGACCCTGCACGATCACCCGCATACCGCGCTGCAGGCTCTCGGCCACGTTCTCGGCCGCCTGCCGCCAGACGTTGCAGGTGAGGAAGAGGGAGTCGCCGTCCTTCCACTCGTTCGCGGCCTTGTCGAAGAACCGGGGGGTCGAGGCCATGCGGAACGACGCCACGGCCTGACCGCTGGGAGTGAAGCGCAGGTTCGGGTCCTCGACGAGGTTCCCGACGATCGTTATCTGAGTGTCGCCTGCTGCCATGGGGCTGGCTCCATCTGTCGGAACGGCCCACCGGGAACGGTGGTCAGTGGACCTCGGGGCGGATGACCTTCGTACGCAGGATGGTCTCGCTCAGGTTGAGCTGCCGGTCGAGTTCCTTGACCACGGCGGGCTCGGCGGTGAGGTCGACGACCGCGTAGACGCCTTCGTTCTTCTTCTGAATGTCATAGGACAGCCGCCGGCGGCCCCAGATGTCGACCTTCTCCACGCTGCCGCCGCCGCTCTTGACGACGGTGAGGAACTGGTCGAGCGAGGGGGCGATGGCGCGCTCCTCGATCGACGGGTCGAGGATGACCATGACTTCGTAGCGACGCATGAAGTGTCACTACCTCCTTTGGACTCAGGCGGTCACGGAATCTCCGTGACAGGAGGACGCTGACGTTCGTCCGCGGGAACGCGCCACTGTCGCGCGACCTGCGGGAACCGATACAGGCTACCAAGGGTCGGGCCCCCTTGCGGACAACCGGCGGGTTCACCGGCACGTCCCGTGCGCCGACCCGCCGGGGCCGCCGGGACGGGCCGGCCTGCGGCGTCGTTCGAGCTCGGTCATGATGTCGACCATCCGGGCCCGCATCCGGGCCGTCTGGGTGGTCAGCATCGACAGCTCCTCGACGAGTTCTGTGTCGCCGATGACCCCGAGGTCGCTCATGTCCACCATCGGGCACCTCCCCAAGTCCGCTCCCGAGTCGAGAGCGCGTCCACGACCTTCGCAGCGTTCGAAGCTGTGTTCGAAGCCGTGTTCGAGACTACCCCCCGCCACCGACAGAACCGAGGCGGGAGGGCCGTACACCCGGGTCGAACGGTCGATCGACGCGGAGTGATCATGCGAGGTCGGGGAACTCTGACATAACACTCATTGCTCGCAGGCGAGGAGGGACCACCCCATGCCCGACGCCCTCGAGGGTCACCGCGCCCGGCGGATCGCGGTGCTGAACACCGACGGTGAGCCGCACACCCTGCAGAACACGCTGACGATGACCGCCTTCGTGCTCGGCATCTCGGCGTTGGTGCTCGGATTCATCCCGGCCCTGCACTTCCTCGGCACGCTGGCGGGTGTGATCGGGTTCCCGATGGCGCTGTACGCGCAGCTCATCTCGGCCACGACCGGCGAACGCTGGTTCAACGTGGTCGCCATGGTGAGCGCGTTCGTCGGCACCGGCTTCGCACTGAGCCACGGCGGCTTCTCCGTCTGAGCCGCCCGACCGACGCGTTCCCATGGGACGGAGTCGCGCGGGGACGGTGGCCGGACGGGCGGTGGTTGTCGGTGGCGGCGGATAGTCTCGGCAGCATGCGCATCGGAGCCCACGTCGACCAGAACGATCCGCTGGCGAGCGCCCAGGCCATCGGGGCGGACGTCGTCCAGTTCTTCCTCGGGGACCCGCAGGGCTGGAAGAAGCCCGTCATCCCCGACGCGGTCGGCGCGCTCGCGGACTCGGGCGTGGACGTCTACATCCACGCGCCGTACGTGGTGAACGTGGCGACCTCCAACAACAAGATCCGGATCCCCAGCCGGAAGATCCTCACCCAACAGCTCGAGGCCGCCGCCGGCGTCGGCGCCAAGGCGCTGATCGTGCACGGCGGCCACGTGCTCGCCGGGGACGACCCGGAGACCGGCTTCGAGAACTGGCGCAAGGTCTTCGAACGGCTCGACTGCCCGATCCCGATCTACATCGAGAACACCGCGGGCGGCGGCAACGCGATGGCCCGCCGCTTCGACCGGATCGCGCGGCTCTGGGAGGTGCTCTCCGAGGTCACCGACGTGGACTCCAAGCTCGGCTTCTGCCTGGACACCTGCCACGCCCACGCGGCCGGCGAGGAGCTCATCGACGCCGTCGACCGGATCAAGGCCATCACCGGCCGGATCGACCTGGTCCACTGCAACGACAGCCGCGACGACTTCGGCTCCGGCGCGGACCGCCACGCCAACCTCGGCAACGGCATGATCGACCCCGACCTCATCCTGTCGGTCGTCCGCGCCGCCGGCGCCCCGATCGTGGTGGAGACCCCCCAGGACGGCCAGGCCGCCGACATCGCCCTCCTCCGCTCCAACCTGACCTGACCCCACCCCGACAACCTGCACCAACCAGATCGTCGGACAGCGACGCACCGATCCGGACGGCCACCCTGTCACGCCGACCGTACGGACACGGGCGGGTACCACCGGCCCGCACTGGCGTTCGGATGCGCCGGACAGATGCGAACGACCATCCATCCTGGAGACCGC
Source organism: Thermomonospora umbrina (assembly GCF_003386555.1). GTDB lineage: Bacteria > Actinomycetota > Actinomycetes > Streptosporangiales > Streptosporangiaceae > Thermomonospora > Thermomonospora umbrina. The sequence continues at coordinate 2,984,542 of NZ_QTTT01000001.1, forward strand.
ACTGGGGTGGCGGCTACCAACCGTCCACACCGAACGTCGGATGACGGCGCGCGATCCGGACGGCTGTGAACGGCCATTCTGTGGCGCGGACCGCACGGAGACCAGCGTTCTCACCGATTCGCACTGGCAGTGGTGCGGCTTGTACGGGGCGGCGGGTGCTGCCGGGCCGTGGGAGCGAGTTGGGGCCGCTTGGATCGTGGGGGCTGGGCTCGGTCGCGTGGGCATCGCGGGTCGCGGCGGATCGAGGGCTGGGCGAGCTCACGTCGCGCGGCGACTCACGATGAGGCCCGGGTCGTTCGGTTGGCAGGGTCGGCGTCCCGGTGGGCGTCTCGGCCCTGGACGGGGTGATCTGGCTTGGACGAGTTGCGGAACGAATCGTTCCGTTCTGGTATGATCGGGGCATCAGGGTGCGAGGTGGGGAGGGCTTGATGGGGACGGGCGACGGTGGTGGAGTGCTGGGGTTGCGGGCGCTCAATCGGGCGACGTTGGAGCGGCAGGCGTTGTTGGGGCGGTCGGGGGTGTCGCCGCTGGAGATGGTGACCCGGTTGGTCGCCGTGCAGGGGCAGGAGGCCAACGCGCCGTACATCGGGCTGTGGACGAGGCTTCAGGTGTTCCGGCGGGAGGAGTTGACGGAGTTGCTCTGCGACCGGCGGGTCGTGCGGTCGTCGCTGTTGCGGGGCACCCAGCATCTGACGGTGGCCGACGACTATCCGTGGTTGCGGGCGCTGGTGCAGCCGCTCATCGAGCGGATCAGGCGGTCCGGGTTCGGGAGGGCCACCGAGGGGATCGATCCGGGCGAGCTGGCCAAGGTGACGCGGGAGTTGCTCCGGGGGCGGACGCTCACCCGGCCCGAGGTGGGCAGGCTCCTCGCCGAGCGGTATCCCGGGCGGGACGTGACGGCGCTCGGGTGGAGTGCGCAGTGCCTGGTGCCGCTCGTGCACAGGCCGCCGAATGGGACTTGGGGCAAGGGCGGGGCGACGCCGTTCACTCTGGCGGAGGAGTGGATCGGCCGACCGTTGGAGGAGACGCCCTCGGTCGAGGAGCTGATCCGGCGGTATCTGGCCGCCTTCGGGCCCGCGACGGTGAAGGACGTTCAGGTCTGGTCGGGGCTGACCCGGCTGGCCGAGCGGGTGGAGGGGATGCGCGGGGAGCTGCGGACGTTCCGCGATGAGGCGGGGCGGGAGTTGTTCGACCTGCCCGACGCCCCGCTGCCCGACGGGGACGTGCCGGCTCCGGTGCGGTTCCTGCCCGAGTTCGACAATCTCGTGGTGGGCCACGCCGACCGCACCAGGCTGATGCCGGACGAGCACCGGCGGCGGGTCATCACCGGTTCCTGGGTGCGGGCGACGTTCCTGGTGGACGGGTTCGTTCGCGGGGTCTGGGACATCGGCGACGACGGCGACCGGGCCACGTTGACGCTCCGCCAGTACGAGCGGCTCGCCCCCGCCGACCGGGAGGCCCTCGCCGAGGAGGGCCTCAGGCTTCTCGCCTTCGCGGCCCCGGACAGGACTCACGACATCGCGTTCGTTCCGCCGGAGCCCGTCGGGTAGGGGGAGCATGTCACCGAGTACAGGTGAACGCACGCGCAACCCCAAGGCCGGGCGTCACGTCAGCCGCCGTGGCGGGACGGGGGCCGGCGGGAGAGCACCGAGATCCCCGTGGACCGAGTGGCGGAACGGGCGGGGTTCGGCACGGGCGCAAGCACCTGCGCAGCTTCCGACGGCTCACTGAGCCGAACCCGGGGTGTGAGGACCGTCACGTATGGGTAGGGATCGGGCACCTCACTCCACCCCAGGTGATCGCATATGAGCACTACGTATCAGGCATCCGACGCCTCCGCGCCGTCCCGGCTACCCCTCGGGGTGCAGGCGGACGGCACTCTGACCAGGAAGGCGACGCCGATCGCCTTCGTCATGGGGACGCTCGCCGTCCTCGTCCTGCTGCCCCTCGGGGTACTGGGCGTGATCCTCAACAACATGGGCCTCGAACGCGTCCAGAGCAGCCCCGAGCCGGCCCGCAAGCTGATCAACTGGTCGTGGGGCATCCTCGCGGTCGCGGACGTCCTCGCGCTGGTCCTCATCATCGCGATGGTCGTCGCGAGCCTCTGAACGGCTAGCCCGCCCACCCGCCCGAAGTGAACGTGAGCAGCATCAGGACCGCGAACGGCACCGACGCCGCGACCGCGCCCGCGTACAGGCCGGGGCGCCGCGCCGCCAGTCCGGCGATGCCGATCCACAGCGGCCACCACAGCAGCATGGCGCGGCCGACCGACAGGTAGTACGAGGACAGCAGCAGCGCCGCGAGCTGGAGCCCCACGTAGGTGAACTCCGGCCAGCGGCGCTTGACCAGCAGCACCACCGTCAGCACCACGCCGACGACGGCCGCGGCCAACTCGATCCGGAAGGCCAGCGTGAACTCGTAATCCGTCTGGAACGCCGCCCGCCAGGTCGTCTGGAACGACTCCCACGGCCACACCAGATGCCGGTCCCACCCCGCCTCCTGCGCGTGCTGCCAGGCCAGCCAGTCGCCGGTACGGGTCCACTGGTAGAACGAGTACGCCGCCAACGGCGCGAACGGCAGCGCCAGCCACGCCATCGGCCGCCAGCCGACCTCGCGCCGCCCCTTCTCCCCGACCACGTACTCCACGATCAGGGCGAGCACGAAGAACAGCCCGGTGATCCGTACCGCCGACGCGGGAGTCGCCAGCAGGGCCGCGGCCACCCAGTGACCGCGGCGGGCCAGCAGCCAGGCGGGCAACGCCAGCGCCAGGAACACCGACTCGGAGTAGCCGGCGAACAGGAACACCGCGGGCGGCCCCGCCAGCAGCGCGATCACCGCCCGGCGTCCGGAGCCCTCGGGCCCCTCGCGTTCGGCCAGCCGGGACAGCGCCACCATCGTGATCGTTCCGGCCACCAGCGAGATCAGCAGCCCCGCCACCCGAAGGTCGGGGATCACCACGCCGACCGCGCGCAGCAGCAGCGGATAGCCGGGGAAGAACGCGGGCCAGCCCGGATCCTCGGGCCTTCCCGGCACGCCGTCGTAGCCGTGGGTGGCCAGGTCCATGAAGCGGACGGCGTCCCATTGCGCCCACCGGTCCAGGTAGGGACGCCCGTCGAAGATCGTCGGCAGCACGCGGGGAATGACCGCGACGAAGAACATCACCCCGAGCCAGGCACCCGCCCACAGCGACAACGCCAGCCGGTCGACCCCCCGGAACCACCCCGACATCCCGGACTCCGAGAGGTCGCCGTCGTCGCCCGACGGCGAGTCGGCGTCATGTTCCCGGCGTCCGCCCGAGACATCGCGCGGCTCCGAGAAGTCATCCTCACGGTGCGCGTCGGGGTCGTGCGGCTGCGGCTCGGAGGGGTTGGTGGAGTCCTCGGGCACGCTCACGCGGTCCTTACTTCCGGTGCCGGGAGTCCGGCGGGCTGGGTCGGCGGGGCGTCCGGGGCCGGTGGGCCAGGGACGTCGTCGAACTCTTCGGGTGCCACGGGCGGGATTCTGCCGTTCACGACGCCCGGTCATGTGACGACGGGCGGACACGGCGGTGGCGGGGCGTGGAAAACGGCTGTGGCGAGCCCGTCGACGCGACGGGCTCGCCACAGCCGGCTCACGGCCTGATCACTCCGGGGCCCTTCCGTACTGGGGGCCGAACCGCTGCCGCGGCTCCGGGTCCGTCGGCGTGGGGCTCGGCGGCCCGGGCGGGTCCTCGTCGTCGTTGCAGCCCGGGTAGTTCGGGAACCGCTCGCACCACTTCTGCTTGGGGTTCTCCGGCGGCGGCTGGTCGTCGTTGCAGCCCCTCGGGAAGCCCGGACGCCGGCACGGCTTGGTCTGGTCCGGGTTCTGCTTGCAGGGCTTCTCCGCGGTGCTCTGCTGGTTCGGGCGGCACTCCGGGGTCTCGCTCGGCTTCGGCTTGGGCAGCGTGGCGAACCTCTGCTGCGTGCCGACGTAGGCCGGCTGGGGGAACTGCTCGGCTTCCATGTTCTTCGTCGCCTCGAGCATGTAGGCCCGCCAGACGCTCGCCGGGTAGGAGCCACCCTGGACGACCGCCCCGTCGAGGACCAGGGGCTTCTTCTCGTCGTTGTAGATCGTCACCGCGGTGGACATCTGCGGGACGTAGCCGACGAACCAGGTCGCGACGTTCTTGTCGGTGGTGCCGGTCTTGCCGGCCACCGGACGGTCGGGGAGCGCCGCGGCGACGCCGGTGCCGCCGGTGACGACCGAGCGCATGGCGTGCGTGACGTCGGCGGCCACCCCGGCGGAGTCGGGGGTCGTCTCGGAGGAGAAGATGTTCCGCTTCTTGGTCCAGGTCAGCGTCCGGTAGACCCGCTTGTCCTTGGACAGGACCTTCTCGATCACGTGCGGCTGGATGTAGGTCCCGCCGTTGGCGAAGGTGGCGTAGCCCGCCGCCTGCTCGATCGGGCGGATGCTGTTGATGCCCAGCGACAGACCGTACGAGTGCTTGTGCGGGGCGAGCCGGTCGCCGGCGATCCCCGCGGACTCGGCGGTGCCGATCACGTCGGACAGGCCGACCTTCATGCCGAGTTGCACGTAGGCGGTGTTGACCGAGTTCTGCGTGGCCCGCACCAGGTCGACGGCCGGGGGCTCCTGGTGCCCGTTGGGGATCGGGATGGTGGGATCACCGTCCCCGGGTTGCCACACGTCGCCCTCGCTGTTGAACTTCATCCCCGACCGGCCCTCGACGAGGGTGCGCAGGCTCCAGCCCTCCTTCAGGGCGGTGGCGAGCACGTACGGCTTCATCGCCGAACCGGCCTGCGCGGAGCCCTTCCACACGTTGTCGTACTCGTGCTTGAGGAAGTCGTGACCGCCGTAGAAGGCGACCACCTTCCCCGTCTTGGACTCCACCGAGGCGATGCCGACGTTGACGTGCTTGGGGATGCGCTTGGGGTGCAGCGCGCGGATCGTCTTCTCGGCCGCCTCCCGCGCCGCCGCCATCTTCTTCTTGTCGAAGGTGGTGACGATGTGCAGGCCGTTCTTGATGATCTCGTCCTCGGAGATCCCCTGGCGGTCCAGCTCCAGCATGGCCCGCTTGATCATGTAGCCCTTGTCGCCGGCGAACGTGCCGTTGGTGTTGAGTGGCCGGGTCAGCGGGAGCTTGGCCTGGTACCGCTGGAAGTCGGCCTGGCTCAGCGCACCGGTCTTCACCATGCCGTCCAGGACGTACCGGTACCGCGACAGGGTCTCGTCGGCGTAGTCCTCGCTGCGCGGGTCGAGCTGGCCGGGGCGCTGGATGATCGCCGCGAGCAGCGCGCCCTGGTCGGGCTGCAGCTTCTCCACCGGCCGGTTGAAGTAGGTCTTGGACGCGGCCTGGATGCCGTACGCCTGCCGACCGAAGTAGATCGTGTTCAGGTAGTCCTGAAGGATCTGCTCCTTGCCCTTCTCCTTGCCGAGCTTGACGGAGATGAACAGCTCCTTGAACTTGCGGCTCATCGTCCGGTCGTCGGAGAGGTAGTAGTTCTTGGCGAGCTGCTGGGTGATGGTCGAGCCGCCCTGCATCTCGCCGCCGCGCAGGTTGACCCACACCGCGCGGCCGATGCCGGTGACCGAGAAGCCGGGGTCGCTGCGGAAGCTGCGGTTCTCGGCGGCGATCACCGCCTCCTGGACGTGCTTGGGGATCTGATCCAGCTCGATCAGCTCGCGGTTCGTGCCGACCCGGCCGATCTCGGTCTTGCCGTCGTTGTAGTAGAAGATCGCCGCGGTCTTGGTCGCGTCCTCGTTGCCGGCCTCGGGAACGGGCGTCATGGCGTACGCGACACCGATCAGCGTGCAGAAGCTGAGGAAGCCGAGGGCGACGACGCCGAGCATCACCTTCCACGAGGGGACGAAGCGTCGCCAGCCGGTCTTCTTCGGCTCGTCGCCCTTGCCCCTGCCGCCGGGACCGCCCGGCCCTCCCGGCCCGCCGGAGCCTCCGGTGTGCCGACCCGGTCCACCCGGCCCGCTCGCGCCTCCGGGGCCCGCCGGTCCGCCGGGGCGTCCGTGGCGCGGGCCCGCCGGGCCGCCCGGCCCGGGGCGGCCGGGGCCTGCGGGGCCCATCTGGTTGCCCATGGGGGTGCGGGGTCTGCCACCGGGGGCGCCGTGGCGCCCCGGGCTCGCGGGGCGGCCTTGGCCGCCGCCGGGTGTTGCGGCTCGCCCAGGCCCGGCCGAGCCACCGGGCACTCCGCCTGGCGTACCGGACCCCCGGCCGGACGACGGGGACCCGGGCATCCCCGGTCGTCCCGGTCCGCGCTGCGGTCCGTTCTGGCTTGGGTAACTCACGCGACCTCGTTCGGCTACTGGGATACGGCGTTGGTGCGTCGTCGTCCGACAGTACTGCGCAGGCGAATGAGGGGGCGACCGCCGTGCAGCGTCTGATCCCGCCTCGGTCGGGGAGGCCGGGCCGGGGAACGACGGGCGCTGCGTCCCCGCGTCATTGCGGGGGCGGCCCGGTTCCGCCGACCTCCCCGAAGGGCCGCACCCGCCGGATGCGGGGCTGCTCTCCGTTACCGAGGACGTACGACACCGTCAAGTGGTTCCAGGCATAACCCTGGCACACTTCGACCCCACAAACCCTGAATTCGCCACATTCACGGGCGGTCGCGACGAGATCACGCCTGGTCCTGACGCGTGTCGCGCAGGCCGTGACCACGCCGCCGTCGACCGAGCCGACATGGGGAGCCTCTTCTCGCGAAGGGACGGGACGACCGTCGTCGTTCGGCTCGTCATCGTACTTGGCGGGCGGAGCGGACAGCCGGCGGCGACGCCGGGCGACCGTCGCCCTCACCCGAGGTGAGGCCGCTCGGACCCACGGTCGTCGTGTGGCCGAAAGCACTGTCGGGATGCGCGAACTTACGACCCGGTTGCGTGGTTGCGTAACAGTACGTATCTTGGCGATGTATCGAGCCGATACATTCGCTCGATACATCTGAGCGAGACGTCGGCATCCGGCCGACGGCCGTACGGGAGGGACCTCATGGCGGCGAGGAAGGGCGTGGGCGTGCTGGAGCTCGCCGTGCTCGGCCTGCTCCACGAGGCCCCGATGCACGGTTACGAGCTGCGCAAGCGGCTCAACACCCTGCTCGGCATGTTCCGCGCGTTCTCGTACGGGTCCCTCTACCCGTGCCTGAAGCAGCTCGTCGAGCAGGGCATGATCGTCGAGGACCGACCGGAGGAGCCCGAGCCCACGGCGGCACGGCCCTTCTCCGGCGCCCCGGCGCGGAGCCGACGGTCGAAGATCGTCTACAAGCTCACCGCCGAGGGCAAGGAGCGGCTCCAGCAACTGCTGACCGAGGCCGGTCCGGCGGCGTGGGAGGACGAGGGGTTCGGCGTACGGTTCGCCTTCTTCTCGCACACCCGGGCCGATGTTCGCCTGCGCATCCTCGAAGGCCGGCGGAGTCGGCTGGAGGAGCGGCTGGAGAGCGTGCGCGCCGCGCTGGCGCGGACCCGGGAACGGGTCGACAGCTACACCCTCGAGCTGCAGAACCACGGGCTCGAGTCCGTCGAACGCGAGGTCCGTTGGCTCAATGAGCTGATCGGCCGCGAGCGGGCGGAACAGGCAAAGAGCAGTTCCGCAGACAACATCTCGGACGGCGACCGCTGAATCCTGCGTGGACCGCGGTCGACCGTCACAACTGATCACGAGAAGGAGCATTCGGATGGGTTCGGTGCGCGTAGCCATCGTCGGCGTGGGCAACTGCGCCGCTTCGCTCGTCCAGGGCGTCGAGTACTACAAGGACGCGGACGCGGACACGCGGGTGCCCGGTCTGATGCACGTCCGGTTCGGCGAGTACCACGTCGGAGACGTGGAGTTCGTCGCGGCGTTCGACGTGGACGCGAAGAAGGTCGGCATGGACCTGTCCGAGGCCATCACCGCCAGCGAGAACAACACCATCAAGATCTGCGACGTCCCGCCCACCGGCGTGACCGTGCAGCGCGGCCACACCTTCGACGGCCTCGGCGAGTACTACCGCCAGATGGTCGAGGAGTCGGACGCCCAGCCGGTCGACGTCGTGCAGACCCTCAAGGACGCCCGCGTCGACGTGCTCGTGTCGTACCTGCCGGTGGGCTCGGAAGAGGCCGCCCGCTTCTACGCCCAGTGCGCGCTCGACGCGAACGTGGCGTACGTCAACGCGCTGCCGGTCTTCATCGCCTCGGACCCCGAGTGGGCGCAGAAGTTCACCGACGCGGGCGTGCCGATCGTCGGCGACGACATCAAGTCCCAGGTCGGCGCGACCATCACCCACCGGGTCATGGCCAAGCTCTTCGAGGACCGTGGCGTCGAGCTGCTGCGCACGTACCAGCTCAACTTCGGCGGCAACATGGACTTCATGAACATGCTGGAGCGCAAGCGCCTGCAGTCCAAGAAGATCTCCAAGACCCAGTCGGTCACCTCGCAGATCCCGCACGAGATGGCCAAGGCCGACGTGCACATCGGCCCGTCCGACCACGTGCCGTGGCTCGACGACCGCAAGTGGGCGTACGTGCGGCTGGAGGGCAAGTCCTTCGGCGACACCCCGCTGAACCTGGAGTACAAGCTGGAGGTCTGGGACTCCCCCAACTCCGCCGGCGTCATCATCGACGCCGTCCGCGCCGCCAAGATCGCCAAGGACCGCGGCATCGGCGGCCCGATCCTGTCGGCCAGCTCCTACTTCATGAAGTCCCCGCCGGTGCAGTACAACGACGACCAGGCCCGCGAGGCCGTCGACGCCTTCATCCGCGGCGACGTCGAGCGCTAGTCGTGTGTGGGGGGACGACCCCCCACGCTTGTTTTCATGTGGGGGGACGACCCCCCACGCCCCCCGCGCCCGGTCGTGGAGATCTTCAGGTGGGCGGCCCTCCGCTGGAGCTCCGGGCCGCCCACCTGAAGCGACCGGGCACTTGTGGGTGGTTGCCGCTCGGACGTGGGTGGTTGCCGTCCGGCGTGCGTGGTTGCCGCTCGGACGTGGGTGGCCGGCGTCCGGGCGTCAGTGGTTGCCGCCGAACCCGGTGGTTGCCGTCCGGCGTGCACGATTGCCGTCTGGGCGGTTGCCGCTCGGGTGCGGTGTTACCCGTTCGAATGTGAGCGGTTGCCGTTCAGGTGTGAACGGTTGCCGGTCAAGTGCCGTGATTGCCGGTCGAACGTGAGCCGTTGCCGCTCGACGTCGTGGGTTGCCGTCCGGGTGTGAGCGGTTGCCGGTCGGGTGCCGTGGTTGCGGGTCGAACGTGGAGGGTCGGCGTTCGGGGTGAGTGGTTGGCGTCCAGGCGTGAGCCGTTGCCGCTCGACGTGGAGGGTTGCCGGTCGGGTGTAAGCGGTTGCCGGTCGGGTGCCGTGGTTGCCGTTCGGACGTGGGGGGTCGGCGTTCGGGGTGAGTGGTTGGCGTTCGTTTGTGGTGCTTGCCGGGAACTGCGTGCTCGGGCATGAACGCGGGCTCCGGGCGGGGGGTCCCGGAGCCCGCGTTCGGCTGGGGTCAGTTCCAGCAGTGGCAGTGCGTCGCCGAGCAGCCGCACCAGCGGTAGCCCCAGGAGGCGCACAGGCGGCAGCAGCCCGCGAGGGTGAAGCCGCCGCACCACGCCTGCGGGGTGATGTCGCCGGGGGCCGCGGCGGGGGTGCCCGCCGGGGTCCGGTGGTAGGTGCGGGTACTGCGGTAGACGGAGACGTCCGCGGTGAAACCGGGCATGTGCATGATGGTTCCTCTCCTTTGCCGATCAGCGGTCGTAGTAGGGGGCGAGGTCGCTGACCAGGAACGGGAATTCCTCGGTGACGTCGACCTTGACGGCGAAGCGCTCGGGGACCGCCGTGGCGCGGTGGGTGTAGGTGAACACCACGTTGACGATCTTGCGGATTCCGGCCAGCCGGGACGGCCGCACCTCGACGTTGGTCAGCGCCGTGTCACGGGCGAACTGCTGGGCGGCCCGCGCGTAGATCGCCGGATAGCGGACGGCGAGGTAGTTGAGGGCCCGGTGCTCGTCCGTGGCGCCCGTGTTGTCGGCGAGCTGCCCGATCCGCGCGAACAGGTCGCCCGCGGAGGCCCGGAACTGCTCCTCGTCCAGCTCCTCCGGCCGGGGTATCGCCGCCAGGAACGAGGCGGTGTCGAACGAGTAGACCTGGTCGAACGCGAGCTGGGGGGCGACCAGCCCGTTGCAGACCTCGGGCCCGGCCAGCGGGCCGAGGAAGCCGACGACCACGTCGACGTCCTGGCGTCCGGCCGACGGGCGCACCGCCTCGACCAGCATGTCCAGGTCGCCGCCGTCCCGGGGACGCAGCACGTACGTGTCGAGGCCCTCGATGGTGAGCACCCAGCACAACTGCCGTACCAGGTAGCGGTTGGCCGGGTCGGTCAGCACCGCGTGGGCGGCCTGCCGATCGGACAGCCCGGCCGTCGCGGCGCGCCCGGTGGCCTGGGCGAACTCCTTCTCGATCCCGAGGCCGGGGAAGCGCGGCTCGATCCGTCCGATGGCGTACACGAAGGTGGGCGGCTCCTGCGGCGCCGAGGCCGCCGGCGGATGCGCGTGCGAGTGCGAGGCCGAGTCGCCTGCGCAGCTCGAACAGCCCGAGCCCGCCGCCATTCCGCCCCCTTGCTCGGCGACCCGCCCGGCCTGCGCGCCGGGCTGCGCCGTCTGAACGCCCGACACGGCCGGACCCGCGTGCGTGACCTGCCCGAACTGCACGTACGGGGCGTCGCCCTGTCCTGCGCCGGGCATGGCGGTCGCCGCGGATTCGGGGGGCGCCCCCGAGGGTTGCCTGAGCACCGCGATCGAGTCGGCTCGCGCGAGCGTCGGCTGGGGCGGGTTACCTGGAACGGCTGTGGTCACGGTGCCTTCCTTCGTTGGGCGACCTGTCGGACGTGGACGCCGACACCCGCTCCGTTCATGGCACGGCGGAGCGGGCCCGACGTCCGATGCGGGGACTCGGCGCGGGGCTGGAACGAATCTGCGAACGGGTCGAACGGGTCAGCCGGGTCGACGTGGCCCGACACTGACCCACCGGTTGAGCGCGTCGGCGCGCCTGCCACAGCCGCCGCAGGGCTTGATGCCCGCGCTGCTCGTGGCCTGCTTGATCACGTCGCCCAGCCCCGTCTCCTCCGCCACCAGGAACCCCGGCAGCCGCACCCTGAACCTGGCCGAGCCCGCCGCCGCGACCTGATCCCCGTCCGGGGCCGGGGGCTCGACCCCGGACGGGGATGCGGACGAGGTCCCGACCTCCGACGCGGCAGCGGGGGCGGGCTCCGACGCGGCGGCCGAGACCTCTGGGGCGGACGGAACGTGAAGCGTGGACCGGCCCTCGGCCGCGGCCGGCTCTTGAGCCATCGCCGCGACCTCGCGAGTGGACGCCTCCTGGGTCGTTGACGGGACTTTGGGGGTGGACGGACCCAGGGACGTGGACGGGACCTCGGCGGTGGGCGAGTCCTCCGCCACGGACGGGCCCTGAAGGGCAGCCGGGACCTCCGTCGGAGACGGGACCTTGGGGGTAGGCGGGACCTGCGCCACGGACGGGACCTCAAGGGAGGGCGGGACCTCCGCCGGGGACCGGACCTCGAGGGAGGGCGAGCCCTCCGCCACGGACGGGACCTCAAGGGAGGGCGGGACCTCGGCCGGGGAGCAGACCTCGGGGGCGGGCGGGGCCTTCGGCGTGGGCCCGGGCGGGGATGGGGCGGGGGGCGGGGGGGTGGGCGCGGGGTCGTCGGGGGTGAGCTCGGTCGGGGGCGGTGGCGGGGTGGGTCGGGGGGCCCGTCGGGGGCGGGGCCATCGCCGGGGACGGTCCGCGTTCGGCTCGGTCATACGGCGACCTCCTCGTCGGAGCCGGTGATGGTCTGGTGGATGCGCCAGGCGTCGAGGAGCGGGGGGATGAGCTGGCGGCGGGAGCGGCTGCCCAGGAGGGCGTGGCGGACGCGGACGGCGGGGACGTCGGGGGCGGCCGACCAGGCGAGGGCGATGGCGCCGGTGGCCAGGACGGCGGCGGCGCTCGTTCCGGCGAGGACGGCGAGGCCGCCGCCGGGGGCGAGGGTGGTGAGGCCGCCGCCGGGGGCGGTGACGCCGCGGCGGCCGATGGAGGTGCCGACCGTGCCGCCGGGGAGGGGGCCGCCCGCGGCGTCGCAGGCCGCCACGGGCAGCACCCAAGGATGGGAGACCAGCGGGGAGCCGCCGATCCGGCTGTCGTTGCCGGCGGCGGCGACCACGAGGACGCCGTGGACGGCCGCGTGGTCGAGGGCGGGGGTCAGCACCGTGTCGGCGAGCAGCCCCGGCACGGGGAAGGCGGCGCTGATGTTGATGATGCGGGCTCCGGCGGCGACCAGCTCGACGATGCCGTCGGCGAGTCGGCGGGCGTCGGTGATGGCCTGCCCGTCGTCGAAGACCGGGCGGACCAGCACCGGGCAGCCGGGGCACAGCCCGGGGGCGGCGCCGCCGCGGCGGGCGGCCAGGACCCCGGCGACCATCGTGCCGTGCCGCTGGGCGGGACTCCCGGTGACGTCGGTGGCCAGCGTGTGGCCCGGCATGGCCCGCAGCGCGCCCTCGGCGAAGCCGCCGTGACCGGCCGCCACGGGGCCGTCCAGCAGGCCCACCGTGATCGCCGGAGCGCCCTGCCCCACCCGGGCCATGACCCGGTCGAGCCCGGTGAGCGCCAGCGCCTGCGCCGTTTCCAATGGTCCCCCATCGCTGGATCAACTCTGAGTAACTAATTCAATACTAAATGTGATCGACAGGTGGAGCAAGAGTCAAGGAGGCAGGTCAAGGCACCCGCGAGGGAGAGGTCGCCCGGGCCGTACGCTGAGCGCGTGAGGGCGACGGAGCTGCGGACGGTGGTGCGGGGGCGGGACTTCCGGCGTCTGTACGCCACGCGGCTGGTCTCCCAGATGACCGACGGGCTGTTCCAGGTGTCGCTCGCCGGTTACCTGCTCTTCTCTCCGGAGCGGCAGACCTCGGCGGGCAGGGTGGCGGCGGCGTTCGCGGTGGTGCTGCTGCCGTACTCCGTGCTGGGCCCGTTCGCGGGGGTCTTCATCGATCGCTGGTCGCGCCGGCAGATCCTGCTGTGGGCCCCGGTCCTGCGGGGCGGTCTCGTGGCGGGGACCGCCGCGCTGCTCCTGGCGGGGCACGACGGGGTGGGGTTCTTCCTCGGCGTGCTGGTGGTCATGGGGGTCAACCGGTTCTTCCTGTCCGCGTTGTCGGCGTCGCTGCCCCATGTCGTTCGGCGTGAGCTGCTGGTGACCGCGAACGCGTTCTCGGTCACCTCGGGGACGATCATCTCGTTCGCGGGTGCGGGGCTCGGCTATCTGCTGCGGCAGGTGTTCGGCGGCGGGCAGGGCGGCACGGCGGCGATCCTGCTGTGCGCGGCCGGCTGCTACGGACTGACCGGGCTGGTGGCGACCACGCTGGGGCGGCGGCTGCTCGGCCCCGACCTGGACGAGGCCGCGCCGCAGACCCGCGAGGCGCTCGGTCACGTGGTGCGCGGCCTGGTCGACGGCGCGCGGCGGATCCGGAGGGACCGTCCGGTGGCGCTGGCCTTGGCGACGATCGCGTTCCACCGGTTCTGGTACGGGACGTGGCTGATGATGACGTTGCTGCTGTACCGGTACCGGTTCAGCGACGACGCCGACGAGGGCCTCGATCGGGCGGCGGTGGTGCTCGGCGTGTCCGGCCTCGGGTATCTCCTCGCCGCCCTGGTCACTCCCGCGGTGGTGCGCCGGATCGGTAAGGACGCCTGGATCACGGTGCTGTTGGGCGTCGCCGCCGTGTCGTTCGCCGCGTTCGGTCTGCCCTTCGCCGACATGGCGTGGCTGGTGCTGGCGTTCCTCCTGGGGGTGGTCTCCCAGGGGGTGAAGCTCAGCGTCGACACGATCCTTCAGGAGACGGTGGCGGACGCCTATCGGGGCCGGGTCTTCGCCGTGTACGACATGTTGTTCAACGCGCCCTTCGTCGCGGCGGCGGCCGTGGCCGCCCTCGTGATCCCCGCAGACGGGCGCTCGTACCCGATGCTCGTCGTCCTCATCGCCGCCTACGCCGGCGCGTCGCTCGCCTACCGGGTCGGCTCCCGTTCGATCAGAGTGAACGGGCGGCGGCCGTCATGGCGGTCGTGATGCGGGCGACCTCGTCGGGCGTGCTGATGTACGGCGGCATCGTGTAGATGAGGTTCCGGAAGGGCCTGAGCCAGACGCCGTGGTCCATCGTGACCTTCTGCACAGCGGTGACGTCCACGGGCTCGACGGTCTCGATGACGCCGATCGCCCCCAGGACGCGCGTGTCCCGTACGCCGGGGAGACCGATGGTGTCGGCGAGCCCGGCGCGGAGCGCGGACTCGATGGCGGAGACCTCGGACCGCCAGTCGCGGCCCCGGCCGTCGCGGCCGGTGAGGAGCTCGAGGGAGGCGGCGGCGACCGAGGCGGCCAAGGGGTTGGCCATGAAGGTGGGGCCGTGCATGAGACCGCCGCCCTCGCCCTCGGAGATCCCCCGGGCCACCTCGTCGGTGCACAGGGTCGCGGCCATCGTCAGGTAGCCGCCGGTCAGGGCCTTGCCGACGCACATGATGTCGGGAACGACCTGGGCGTGGTCGGCACCCCAGAACGCGCCCGAGCGGCCGAAGCCGGTCGCGATCTCGTCCAGGATGAGGAGCAGCCCGTGCTCGTCGGCCAGGTCGCGCAGCGCCCTCAGGTAGGCGGGCGCGTAGAAGCGCATCCCGCCCGCGCCCTGCACCACCGGCTCGGCGATGATCGCGGCGACCTCGTGGGCGTGTTCGGCGACGCGCGAGGCGAGGCCGTCGAGGTAGGCCCCGTCCGGCTCGGCGTCGTACCCGCCGGGCGGCGGAGGGGCGAAGACCTGCTGCGGGAGGACGCCGGCGAACAGGTGGTGCATCCCGTTGACCGGGTCGCACACCGACATGTCGGCGAACGTGTCGCCGTGGTAGCCGCCGCGCACGGTGAGCAGCCGGTGCCGTTCGGGCCGGCCCTGGGCGCGGTGGTACTGCAGCGCCATCTTGATCCCGACCTCGACGGCCACCGAGCCCGAGTCGGCGAAGAACACCTTGGTCAGCGGCTCGGGCGTCAGGTCCACCAGCAGCTCGGCGAGGCGGACGGCGGGCGGGTGGGTGAGGCCGCCGAACATCACGTGCGCCATCCGGCCGAGCTGGTCGGTCACGGCGGCGTTGAGCACGGGGTGGTCGTAGCCGTGGACGGCCGCCCACCAGGACGACATGCCGTCGATCGGCTCGCGCCCGTCGGCCAGGACGAGGCGGACGCCGTGGGCCGCCACGACCGGGTGGTTCTCCTGCGCGGCGGGCATCGGGCCGTACGGGTGCCAGACGTGCTCACGGTCGTAGGCCGTCAGTCGTTCGATCTCCTCGGCCGCCCAGGCCGCGCGTTCCGCCATGGTCCCGAGCCTAGGCGGGGCCGCCGGCGGCGGGCCGGTCGCATCCGACAAAAGCGGACCGACCCACCTTGGAGCGGGCATTGACGTGGGAAATCACGGAAAACACTTGTGTGAACTGGACTCACACATATAGATTCCGTGAGCACCGAACAAATCCTTTGCCAAGGAGTGCCTCCCATGAAGCGTGCCCTCACGCTCGTCGCCGTCTCCGCCCTCGCCCTGCCCGTCCTGGCTCCCGCCGCCGCGCACGCGGACCCCACGCCGCCCGTCGCTCCCGCCAAGGCGGGCACTCTGCGCATCACCCCCGGCACCGCCGTCCTGGACGCCCAGAAGTCCACCCCCGTCACCTTCCACGTGCGCCTGCCCGGCCTCGGCAAGAACTCCTGGGTGGACCTGACGGCGCGCGGCCCGCGTGGGGACATCGAGTTCGGGGACGCCAAGGACCCCGACGGCGACGGCGTCTTCACGGCCACGATCCGCTTCGACCGCTACTCGGAGGCCGGAGTCTGGCGCGTCGAGAGCGAGATCTTCAACATCGACACCGGTGACGACTACGCGGGCCCCAGCGGCTCCTTCAACGTCAAGCGCCGCACCAGGCTCGGTGTGAACGCCGCTCCGGAGCCGGTGAAGAAGGGGCGCACCCTCACCGTCAGCGGCAGGCTCACCCAGCTCACCAAGTACGGGTACCCGGACTTCTCCGGCTACAAGGGCCAGCGCATCCACATCCAGTTCAAGCGCAGGGGCTCGGCCACCTGGGTGAACAAGGGCTACGCCACCACCGACGGCGGCGGCAAGTACGTCAAGCGGTTCACGGCGAACCTGGACGGCACCTGGCGTGCCTGGTTCAAGGGCACCGCCACCCACGTCCCCGTCGTGAGCGGCGTGGACCACGTGGACGTTCGCTGACCCCATGAACGCGGTTGCCGTGCGGATCCGAGGTGCGGGGTCGGCCGCACGGCAGCCGTCCCCTAGGCGGACGGCGGCTCCAGGCCCTGCTCCGACCCCCAGCGACGCAGCTCCTCGGTGGCGGCCTCCTTGCCGATGACACCGCGGTCGAGCCTGATGTCCAGCATGTGCTTGTACGCCCTGCCCACCAGCGGTCCCGGCGCGATGCCGAGGACCGCCTGGATCTCGTTCCCGTCCAGCTCCGGACGGATCCTCGCCAGCTCCTCCTCCTCGGCGAGCCGGGAGATCCGGGTCTCCAGATCGTCGTAGGTGCGGCGCAGCCGGTCCGCCTTGCGCTTGTTGCGGGTGGTGCAGTCGGCGCGGGTCAGCTTGTGCAACCGGCTCAGCAGATGCCCGGCGTCGCGCACGTACCGCCGCACCGCCGAGTCGGTCCACTCCCCCGTGCCGTACCCGTGGAAGCGCAGGTGCAGCTCCACCAGGCGCGACACGTCCGCGACCACGTCCTTCGGGTAGCGCAGCGCGGTCAGCCGCGCCTTGGTCATCTTGGCCCCCACCACCTCGTGGTGGTGGAACGTCACCCGACCGCCCGCCTCGAACGAGCGGGTCTTGGGCTTGCCGATGTCGTGCAGCAGCGCCGCCAGCCGCAGCACCAGGTCCGGCCCGTCCTCCTCCTGCGCGATCGCCTGCTCCAGAACGATCAGCGAGTGGTCGTAGACGTCCTTGTGCCGGTGGTGCTCGTCGATCTCCAGCCGCAGCTTGGGCAGCTCCGGCAGGACGCGCTCGGCCAGACCGCTGTCGACCAGCAGCGCCAGACCCACCCGCGGGTCGGCCGCGCACAGCAGCTTGGACAGCTCGTCGCGCACCCGTTCGGCCGACACGATCTCGATCCGGCCGGCCATGTCGCGCATCGCGGCCACCACCTCGGACGCCACCGTGAAGCCCAACTGGGCGGCGAACCGGGCGGCGCGCATCATCCGCAGCGGGTCGTCGCTGAAGGAGTCCTCGGGACGCCCCGGCGTGCGCAGCACCTTGGCGCGCAGGTCGGGCAGGCCGCCGAACGGGTCGACGAACTCGTGACCGGGCAGCCGCGCGGCCATCGCGTTCACCGCGAAGTCGCGCCGCGCCAGGTCGTCGACGAGCGAGGTGCCGTAGGAGACGTCCGGCTTGCGCGACTTGGGGTCGTACGACTCGCTGCGGTAGGTCGTGATCTCCAGTTGGAGACCGTCCTTGCGCAGCCCGACGGTGCCGAACTCGATGCCGATCGTCCACACCGCGTCGGCCCAGCCCTCGACGAGCGTCAGGATCTGCTCGGGGTGGGCGTCGGTGGTCAGGTCGATGTCCGTGCCGGGGCGGCCGAGCAGCGCGTCCCGGACCGGGCCGCCGACCAGGGCCAGCTCGTGCCCGGCGGCCGAGAACCTGCGTCCCAGCTCGTCGGCGGCCGGCGGGATCACCCGGCTCAGCAGCTCGGCGATCGCCCGACGCTGCTGCGGGCTCGGTTCATCGGAGACGGCATGGGGCACGGGCATCGAGCGTAGGACCTCACGGGACGGCGTACAAACAAAAAATCTTGGCGGGAAAACCCCGCGCGAACGAAGGACTTTTGAGTCTGGGCTTCACATGACGTTGACCCCGGGTTACGTTCTGAGCACCCCGTGGTGAATCAAGTGAATCATGACGGGTATGCGCACAGTCCACCTCAGTAGCGGAGGTCGACCTTGAAGAACGCGCTCACCATCCACCGGGCCCTGCTCGCACGGGAAACGGTCCACGAGATCGTACGACTCAGGCACCCCGTGACGTCCGCGGACGAACTGCCCCGGGCCCTCGATCTGCCTCCAGACCGTTGCCTGGCCACCCGCATGCTCGACTGCCTGGACGACCTGCGCGGCGAACGCTTCCTCGCCGCCCTGGTCGTCACCGCCGGGACCAGGCCCGACTTGGGGCCGGTGCGCGCCGCCCTCGGGGCGCGCGTGATCCGGCCCGCCGGCCCCGCCCTGGTCAACTCCGTCACCGACTATCACGCCGATCTGGTCTGCCCGCTGCTGCTGCCCGCCACCGTGCCCATGCTGATCGACCAGAGCGACCTCGACCGGGTGCGGCCCGAGGAGGTGGTCTACACCGCCACGGGAGAACCGCGGATCGCGGTGGGACTCCGACTGGCGGACGTGTACGAGATGAGCGGCGCGAAACCCATCGGACTCTCCAGCGCCAGGTGACCCACAACGGTCGGAGGAGCGGCGTGGCGGGACTACCATCGAGCGCGTGATCCGGAGTACCGGCACCCTTCGCAAATGGGCGGTTCAGGCTTGAGGGTGTTGCGACGCGCGGCCGTTCTGGCCGTGCTCTCGTGTTACGTGACCGCGACCCCCGCGGTGGCGTCTCCCCGGCAGGCCCCGGCGGGCGCACCCGAGCTCCGCCTCGCGGCGGCCTCGTCGCCCGCCGCCCCCCCGGCTGCGCGGTCGGCGCCGCAGACTCCGCTGAGCCTGTCGATGACGTCGATCTCCAACCGGACCATCGGCCCCAGGTCCAAGCTGGAGCTCAGCGGCACGGTGGTCAACCGCTCCATCCAGCCACTGGCCGCGGTGTATTACCGGCTGCGGTACAACCCTCAGCACATGGTCAGCCGCGGCCGGCTCGCCCAGGTCGCGCAGGGCGACGTCACCGCCCTGCCGCGCTTCACCGAGGCGCGCCCCCTGGGGAACCTGCCCGCCTCCACCACCCCGGTGAACTGGAAGATCTCCGTCCCCGCCCGGTCGCTCGGCTTCTCCATCTTCGGCTCGTACGCGATCGGCGTGGAGTTCTACACCCAGGCGGGGCAGCCGCTCGCCGGGCAGGTCACCTTCGCCGTCTGGCAGCCGGACGGCAAGAAGTGGTTCAAGGAGACCTCCATCGGGTGGATCTGGCCGCTCACCGACCGGATGCACCGCTCCGGCGACCGTTCGTTCCTCGACGACCGGCTGGAGACCGACCTGTCGCCGACCGGCCGGCTCGGCGGGCTGGTCGGCGCCGCCCAGGCCACCCGCACCCCCCTGACCTGGGCGATCGACCCCGCCCTCCTGGACGACGCCCAGACGATGGCGGCGCCCCAGGGCTACGTCGTCCGGTCCCCGGGCAGGGAACAGACCAAGAAGCCCTCCAGCACCACCGCCAAGGACTGGCTGAACCGGCTGCGCGGCGCCTCCGACCACGACCCGTACTTCGCGCTGCCGTACGCCGACGTGGACGCCGACGCGCTCGTCCGCCAGCGGCTGTCCGCGCACCTCAAGGTCGCCTACGAGCACATGAACGCGGCCACGTCGGTGATGGGCCGTCCGCCCACCGACAAGGTGGCCTGGCCGCTGAACGGGGTCGCGGAGGCCAAGACGCTCGGGCGGATGGCCGAGCTGGGCAGCGAGTCGTTCCTGATGAGCAGCGCGGTGTTCCAGCCGGGGGTGAACCACACGCCCAGTTCGCCGGCCTCGATGCAGACCTCGGCCGGCACCCGGTCGGTCGTCACCTACGACGCGACGCTGAGCAAGATCGTCAGCGCCGACACCCGGGATCCGGCCGATCGGCTGCTGGTCGAGCAGCGCTTCCTGGCCGAGACGGCCATGATCACCGCGGAGTATCCCGAGATCGCCCGGACCATCGTGGTGGCCCCGAGCCGCCGGTGGAACCCCGACCCCGCCTTCGCCCAGAACCTCCTGAACTGGACCGACTCGGCGTCCTGGCTCTCGCCCGCGCACGTGGACCGGATCGCCGACACCCGGCCCCGGGAGACCATGACCTTCACCGGCTACCCGTCCTCCTATGAGGCGTACGAGCTGGGCCGCAAGTACCTGGCGGAGGTCAACAAGATCGCCTACCGGGCCGCCCGGTTCTCCACCATCCTGCGGCCCGCCGGCCAGCCCTACGAGCGCTCCGTCCTGCGTCTGGAGTCCGGCACCTGGCGCGGCTCGATGGCCCGCCGCGCCCGCGACACCCGGGACGACCTGGGCAGACAGATCGACGGCGACATCTCCAAGGTGGGGCTGCTCCGCAAGGGCCGAGAGGTCCGCTTGGGCGGCCGCACCGGCAAGGTGCCCCTCACCTTCAGCAACGAACTCGGGAACCAGGACGTCCATCTCCGCCTCGAGATCACCTCACAGGTCCCCGCCCGGCTCCAGATCGGCGAGTACGAGACCGACATCAAGCTCTCCGCCGGGGAACGACTCCAGATCAACGTCGAGTTGGAGTCGTACGCACAGGGGCCGGCGCTGATGTACGTCCGACTGCTCTCCCTCGACGGCAAGCCCTTCCGGCGGGAGGAGACCCTCACCGTCAACGCGACCGGTTACGGCTCGATGGCCTTGCTCATCACCGGGGGCTCCCTTGCCGTACTCTTCGTCGGCGTCGGGTTCCGAGCCATACGCGCACGACGCCGCAACAAGTTGGAGGCCACTGGTGACGGGTCACCCGGAGGAGAACCATCCTGGACGCAGGAACCCCGAGCCCCCTTCCCACCCTGACGCGCCGGGCCCCGACGCTTTCGAGCCGCCCGCCGACGACCAGGCCCCGCCGAACCCCGCCTCGGCCGCCTTCTACCCCCCGGCCTCCCCGTCGCGCGGCCCCATGCCGGGTGCTCCCACCCCTGGCCGCCCGCCGTCCACCCCACAGCCGGGTCCCCACGCCACCCCGCGTACACCACCTCCGCCCCACGGCGGCCCCCCCTCTCCCTACGGGGGCCCGACCCCACCGCCCCCCGGCGGCCCGTCACCACGTCCCCGAGGCGTGCCTTCACCCTCGCCTCATACGCCCGCGCCGGCGGTAAGGCCCACCCCCGGGGTGTACGGCGGCCCAGCGTCCCGCCCCCAAGGCGGCCCACCTCGCCCCCCAGGCACCCCACAACCCCGCCCCCAGGGCACCCCACCGCCCAGCGCTCCCCCCGCCGGCCACCCCCAGCCTCCCCACGGCACGCCTTCCGGCCCACCTTCGGGCCCGCAACACGGTTCCCCTTTCGGCCCCCCACCCGTACGTCCGGCCGCCGGCGGACCACCCCCGGCCGAGGGGAACGACCGCGACATCGCCTTCGGAAGCCGCCGCCCATCACCCGGCACCCCACCACCGCCGCCCAACCGCGCGCCCCAAGGCAACCCCGCGCGCCCTGACACACAGCCCTTCAACACCCCCTCCCGGGCACCCCGCCCCCAGAGCGGCCATGCGCCCAGCGGAACGCCAGGCCAGCCCCCCATCGGCGCCCCGGGCCACCCAACCAGGCCCGCTCCGAGCAGCACCCCCCACATGCCGCCCGGAGGCACGCCGGGCCATCCACCCAGGCCCGTTCCGGGAGACGCCGCCCCCTATGAGCCGGGCCGGCGACCCATCGATACGCCAGGCCACCCATACGGCGAGGCCCCGGCCCGCCCCGCCGACGCTCAGGGCCGGCCACATGGCGGAAGGCCAGGCCACCCACTCACGCCCGCTTCCGAGGGCACCCCATACGAGACACCCGGCCGCCCGGCCGGCACCGGAAGCGACACGGGCCACCCGCGCAGGCCCGCCCCCGGAGGCCCCGCACCCTACGGCGGACCCGGCGGATCCCAAGGCCAGCCGCACGGCGCGACACAAGGCCACCCACCCAGAGCCATCCCAGAAGTCCGCGCAGCCCACGAGTCATCAGGCGGACCCTCCGGCGGCCAAGGCCCACAACATGGCGCAATCCCCAGGCCCGCTCCCGGAGGCCCCGCCCCCTACGAGGCACCCGGCGGATCCCAAGGCCAACAGCACGGCGCAACACCAGGCCACCCGCCCAGAGCCGTTCCGGAAGACCGCCCAGCCCACGAGCCACCCGGCCCCGGCAGTACCCGAGGCGACGTAGGGCTTCCGCCCAGGTCCCTTCCCGGTGAGGGCGCTCACCACGAGGCACCAGGCCGACCGGCCGGCGGGCCCTCCGGGGCCCGAGGTGACGCGGGCTACCCTCCCGGGCCCGGTGTCGGAGGCCCTGCAGGCCATGAGGCACCGGGACGGCCCCTCGGCGGAGCCCCGGGACGGCGAGCCATGAGTGCTCAAGGACAATCGCCCGGCGGAGGTCAAGGGGGTGGCGTGCCGCCTGGATCGCATCCCGGGCCGGGAACGCCCTCCCCGTACGGAGAGCCTTACGGCGGTTCCCCTGTAGGCCCTCGTCACCCGGGTGGGCACCCCATGGGAGCGGCCCCAGGGCACGTTCCATCCAGTGTTCCGCCCGGAGGCGGCGCGCCCGCCTTGGGTGAGCCGCCGGGGGTGCCGCGTCCGGAGATCCCCCCAGCGGAGGCGTCACTGGTCGAGCAGCCCACCGTGCCCGAGGAGGGCAAGGGCGGGCGGGGTGGGTCCAGCCTGCTGCGCTCCGGGGCGTTGATGGCCCTGGGGACGTTGGCGTCGCGGCTCACCGGGTTCCTGCGCACCGCAGTCCTGGGGGCGGCGTTGGGCACGGCGGCGCTGGGCGACGCCTACAACACCGCCAACACGATTCCCGTGATCGTGTACGACCTGCTGCTCGGCGGCATCCTGACGGCGGTCGTAGTGCCGCTGATCGTGCGGGCCAAGGAGCGCGATCCCGAGTACGGCGTCCGGTTCGAGCAGCGGCTGTTCACCCTGGCGGTGTGCGGGCTGGCGCTGATCACGGTGGGGGCCGTGCTGCTCGGCCCGGTGTTCATCGACTACATCTACGGGCGCGGGTTCTCCGGGGACAAACGCGATCTCGCGGTGCTGTTCGCCCGGCTGTTCGCGGTGCAGATCTTCTTCTTGGGAATGAGCGCGTTCTGCGGGGCGATCCTCAACACCCGGCAGCGGTTCGCCGCGCCGGGGTGGGCCCCGGTGCTCAACAACATCGTCATCTGCTGCACCGGCATCGCGTTCATCCTGGTGACGACCGGCACGGTCACCCCGGAGACGATCAGCGGCGGCGAGGTCGCGCTGCTGGCGGCGGGCACCATCGGCGGGATCGCGCTGCAGACGCTGGCGCTGTGGCCGTCGCTGCGCGGGTCCGGGTTCCGGTGGCGGCCCCGGTTCGACTTCCAGCGCGGCGAGCTGGGGCAGATCGGCAGGCTGGCGGGCTGGACGATGACGTACGTGATCCTGACGCAGATCGGGTTCGCGGTGTCGACGTCGCTGCTCAACAGCGCCGGCGAGCAGGCCCCCGGGCACGGGTACAGCCCGTACACGTACGCGTACCAGCTCTTCCAACTGCCGTACGCGATCATCGGGGTCACGGTGATCACCGCGCTGCTGCCCCGGATGAGCGAGCACGCCGCCGAGGGGAAGACCTCGCTGGTGCGGGACGACTTCTCGTCCGGGCTGCGGCTGTCGTCGGTGGTCATCCTCCCGGCGGCGGCCCTGATGGTGGTGCTCGGGCCGGAGATCATCGGCGTGGCGCTGGAGCACGGCGAGATCGACCGCGAGTCCGGGCTGGTCATCGCCAACATCATGCAGATGTTCGCGATCGCGCTGGTGCCGTTCGCGGCGTACCAGTTGATGCTGCGGGTCTTCTACGCGCACAGCGACACCCGCACCCCGGCGCTGATCGCGTTCGCCACGGTCGGGGCCAACGTCGCCATGACCGTCACCATGTACAACGTGCTGCCGGCCGACCAGATCGCCATCGGCGTCGCGGGCGGGTTCGCGGTCGCCAACACGGTCGGGCTGCTGGTCTGCTGGACGGTGCTGCGCCGTAAGCTGGGCGGTCTGGACGGGCGGCGGATCGTGACGGCCCATCTGAAGCTGCTGGTGGCCGTCGTGCCGCTGGTCGGGTTCGCGTACGGGACGCAGTGGCTGGTGGACCGGACGTTCGATCCGGGGTTCCTGCCCTCGCTGACGGCCCTGGTGGTCGCGAGCGCGGGGGGCGTGGCCCTGTACGTGGTGGTGGCGAGGCTGCTGAAGGTCGCAGAGGTGCAGACCATGGTGAGCACCGTCGCGCGGCGGCTCCCGGGCAGAGGCTGACCGGCGCAAGCGGCACGAATTCCGACCGGAACGCGGGACGCGCCACGATTAGGCGTCCTTGCGAACCGGGCAACCACTACCATGTTGGAGACTACGGCTTGCCGGGCGACACCCTGCGGAACGCAAAGAGGAGGGTCGGAGGCGTAAGCTGCCGCGCCACGATAATGGGACTCGACCACTTGCGCAGGACGTTGCCGTGAGCAATGTCATCATCGAACCCGGTACCCGTCTGTCGGGCCGGTACCGACTCGAGGAGCGGGTCAGCGACTCCGGCGGTTCCACGCTGTGGAAGGCCATCGACGAGATCCTGGCGCGTGCCGTCGCCGTGCGGACCTTCGACACGGACTTCCCCCGCATCACCGAGGTCGTCACCGCGGCCCGGGCCGCCAGCCGCCTCACCGACCCCCGGCTCACCCAGGTCTTCGACGCCGACGACAGCGGCGAACAGGCGTACGTGGTCAGCGAGTGGGCGGCCGGCGAGAGCCTGGAGGACATGCTCCGGCGCGCGCCGCTGGAGCCAGGGCGCGCCGCCACCCTGCTGTACGAGGCCGCCGAGGCCATCACCGCCGCGCACACCGCCGGGCTCGCCCATCTGCGGCTGACCCCCCGCGACCTGCTGTGGACGAACGGCGGCACGGTCAAACTGCTCGGCGTCGGGGTCGACGCCGTCCTCGCCGACGTGCACACCGACGACGACGCGCTCCAGGACGTTCGGGCGCTGGGCCGGATGCTCTACGCCTCGGTCACCGCGCACTGGCCGGGCGATCCGGCCTCCAGTTCCCTGCCCGCCGCGCCCGAGGCCGACGGGGCCCCGCGGGCCGCGCGTCAGGTCCAGGCCGGGGTCCCGCCCGCGCTCGACGCGATCATCTGCCGGGCGCTGGGCCTGGCCCTGCCGAACGGGCAGGAGCCCCTGGCCACGCCCGCCGAGTTGGCCGCCGCGCTGAAGGGCGTGCCGCGCACTCCGCTGCCGTTGTTCGCCGGGCCCGCCGTGGGTCCGCCGCCCGCGGTGGTGCCGAGGCCGTCCCGTCCGACGCGCCCCGCGCACCCGCCCCAGACGCGTACGACACCCGTTTCGACGACCGCACGGGCCGAGCCGCCGCCGCCGGCGCGTTCTCAGCACGCGCCTCCCGGGTACGGCGGCCCTCCGGCGGGTCCGACGCTCGCCGGCCGACGCGTGGGCGCCGAGGGCGGCCGTTCCGGGTTGAACCGTCCGCTGCTGGCCCTCGCGGCGGCCGCCGCCACCGTGATCGTCGGCGTCAGCGCGTGGGCGCTGGGCGGCGGCGGTGGCGACGACCCCGGGGGGACGACCGGGCGAACGAAGCCGCCGGTCACCGACACCACCCAGCGTCCGACGGCGCGCAAGCTCCCGATCTCGGCCGCCCGCGGCACCTACCAGAACCGCATCGGCCAACACCCCGACGAGACCATCGTGCGTACCAGCGGCGCGATCCACGATGGCAAGGACGGCACGGTCTGGAGTTCGCAGACGTACAACTCCCCGGACTTCGGGCGGCTGCTGCGCGGCCTCGGCGTCGTCCTGGACATGGGCGGGCCGGTCACCATCGACCGGATCGTGCTCAACGTGCCGGGCGGCGGCGCCGGCGGCGCGCTGGAGGTCCGGGTCGGCGACCAGGACTCCCGGGACCTGATGCAGAAGATCGACGACCGTCGGACCTCGTCCGGCACCTTCCAGATCAATCCGGGCCAGGTCGTGCGCGGCCGGTACGTCATGCTGTGGTTCTCCGAGCTGCCGCCCACCAACAAGGCCCAGATCAGCGAGGTCACGGTCTACGGCTCGCGGAACTGAGCCGGGCCCGGCCTGTCGCCGTCGCACACCTTTCGCGAACGGTTTTGTGACGAAACGCCCGACCCTTTGACGGGTTATGACCTGTGACCCCTCGAGTCTGTATCGTGCCTGTCAGCAGACTTGTCCCCCTCCCCCCTGGAACCGTGGTGCGAACTCCGCCAGCCGCTACCGAGAACGAGGGCGCCCTGTCGTGGCGTCCGTGAGCGCGTCGCCCGTGGACGAGTTCTCCGACAAGGAGCTGATGTCCCGGCACGCAGAGGGCGATCCGCACGCGTTCGGCCAGTTGGTCACCCGGCACCGGGACCGGATGTGGGCCGTCGCCGTGCGCACCCTGGGCGACCCCGAGGAGGCCGCCGACGCGCTGCAGGACGCCTTCCTGTCCGCGTTCCGCGCGGCGGGACGGTTTCGCGGCGACGCGGCCGTCACCACCTGGCTGCACCGCATCGTGGTGAACGCCTGCCTGGACCGGCTGCGCCGCAAGTCGATCAGGCCCGCCACCCCGATGGGCGACACCGACAAGATGGACGCGCTGGCGCCCAGGCTGCCCGACCCCACCGACGGACACGGGACGCTGCTGGACGTCACCGCCGCGCTCAACGAGCTGCCGTACGAGCAGCGGGCGGCGCTGGTCCTGGTGGACATGATGGGGTATGCCGTCGATGACGCCGCCGAGTTCCTGGACGTGCCCGCCGGCACCATCAAGAGCCGCTGCGCCCGCGGCCGTGCCCGTCTCGCCCCCCGTCTCGCACATCTCAGGAACCGTCAGGCACGCGGAAACGTCGAAGGTACGGACACGGAAGGAGGTGGCCGGCCCAAGTGAACCCCGCACACCTGGACCACGAGGCCCTGGCCGACCTGGCCGAGGGCCTGCTCGACGACGATGAAGCCGCCTCCGCCAACGCGCATCTCGACGATTGCGCCGCATGCCGGAAGCTGTCTGCCGAGGTGGCCGACGTCTCCCGGATCCTGGCGGACGTTCCCGCACCGCCCATGCCCGCCCACCTGGCGGCACGCATCGAGGAGGCCCTCCGGGCCGAGTCGATGGCCGTCGCCACGGTCGCGAGTCTGGAGCACCGGCGCGGGAGACGGCACCTGCGGGTCTTCTCCGCCGCCGCGGTCACCGTGGTGGCCCTCGGCGGCGGCGCCCTCGTCGGCACCGAACTGCTCGGCGGTTCGCTGAACGGCAACGACGGCATGCACACCCAGGCCCCGGCCGGCGACAACCCGCGACTGAACGCGGCCATGTCGTTCACCACGGTGTCCAGCGGCACCCACTACCGCGCCGACGCCTTGAAAGACCAGGTCACCGACGTGGTGGCCCGGGCCTCATCGCTCCCCGGCCGGGAGTCCGCCGCCGAGCCCCGCGTGGCCGGCTGCGTCCGGCACCACACCCACGGGGCCAAGCCGGTCCTGGTCGACACGGCCGACTACGAGAGCCGTGAGGCCACGGTGATCGTCATCCCGTCCACCGGCTCCCGCTGGCGCGTCGTGGTGGCCGGCCCCGCCTGCTCCACGGACGTCCCCGACCTCATCAACGAGATCACCGTTCCGGCCCCCTGAGCACCCCTCGCCGCCGGCGTGACGCGTACGTCGTTCGGTGTGCCTTGGGCGGGGTCAGAGGTCGGCGAGGAAGGACTCGACGATGTTCCAGGTGCGTTCGGAGGCGTCGGGGTCGTGGTCGGTCAGGTCGGGGTCGGTGTAGAGGTGGCCGGCGCCCCGGTAGCGGTAGACCTCGACGTCGGCGCCGGCGCGGCGCATGCGGAGGTACCAGGCGTTCAGCCAGTCGTCGGTCTCGTACGGGTCGGGGTCGGCGACGTGGAGCTGGACGGGGATCTCGGTGGTCGCGTCGTCGGCCACGTCGGAGGTGCCGTGCAGGAGGACCAGGCCGCGGGCGCGTTCGTCGGCCAGCGCGAGGTTCTGGGCGAGGGCGCCGCCGAGCGAGAAGCCGGCGTAGACGAGGCCCTGGTCGGAGTGGGGGGCCGCGGCGGCGACGGCGCGGCGGAGGAGTTCGTCGCGGCCGATCTCCTCGCGAACGGCCTCGGCGGCCTCCGGGTCGTCGGCCGTTCGGCCCGCGTACAGGTCGGGGACGTGGACCTCGTGCCCCGCCGTCCGCAGGCGTTCCGCCGCCGCGTGCACGGCCGGGCGGAGCCCGTACATGGAGTGCAGCAGCAGGATTCGCGACACCTTCCGGCCCCTTTTCGCTCGAGGAAAACGATGACATCCTCCCACCATGGGGGCGTGCGGCACGCGGGGGAATCCCCGGGGCCTAGGATCGGTTGACGCCACTGGCGAACCGGGTCACCCCGAGGCCTCGCCGCACGGCGGCGGCCCGAAACCGACCGACGCATGGGAATGAAAGGCGCACACGTGAGCGACGTCCGCAACGTCATCATCATCGGCTCGGGTCCGGCGGGCTACACGGCCTCGATCTACGCGGCGCGGGCCGACCTCAAACCGCTGGTCTTCGAGGGCTCGGTCACCGCCGGCGGCGCCCTGATGAACACCACCGACGTGGAGAACTTCCCCGGCTTCCCCGACGGCATCATGGGCCCCGACCTGATGGACAACCTGCGCAAGCAGGCCGAGCGGTTCGGTGCCGAGCTGATCGCGGACGACGTCACCGAGGTCGATCTGAACGCCACCCCCAAGGTCGTCAAGGTCGGTGACGACACGTACCTGGCCAAGTCCGTCATCATCGCCACCGGCTCCGGCTACCGCGAGCTGGGCCTGACGAACGAGAAGCGCCTTTCGGGTCGGGGCGTCTCCTGGTGCGCCACCTGCGACGGCTTCTTCTTCCGCGACCAGCACATCGTCGTGGTCGGTGGCGGCGACACCGCCATGGAGGAGGCCCTCTTCCTCACCAAGTTCGGCAAGACGGTCACCGTGGTGCACCGTCGGGACGAGCTGCGCGCCAGCAAGATCATGCAGGACCGCGCGTTCGCGAACGAGAAGATCCGCTTCGTCTGGGACACCGAGGTCGTGGACGTCCTCGGCGAGGACCGGGTCAACGGCGTCCTCCTCCGCAACCTGAAGACCGGCGAGGAGTCCACCCTGGAGGCCACGGGCCTGTTCATCGCCATCGGGCACGACCCGCGCAGTGAGCTGTTCAAGGACCAGCTCGACCTGGACAAGGACGGCTATCTGCTGGTCGACGCCCCGACCACCCGTACCAAGATCCCCGGCGTGTTCGCCTCCGGTGACGTGGTCGACCACATCTACCGCCAGGCCATCACCGCGGCGGGCAGCGGATGCTCGGCCGCCATCGACGCCGAGCGCTGGCTCGCCGACCAGGGCGCCGCCGAGCTGACCCACCAGCCGGTCTGATCGCTCGTCCCGCCGTTCCTCGAACACCCGGCCGTCCCCCTGGGGCGCCGGGTGTTCTTCATCGCCTTCGGGAACGGTGCGCTACCGAGCGGATGTTTTCCGTGAAACGTCGGCCGCCGGGGTGCGCCGTTCAGGGCAGGACGTCGACGTTGAAGCCGAGGTCGCGCCAGATGTGGGCGTCCTCGTTCCGGGTCAGGATGGGCCAGCGGCGCGTCGATGCCGTGTGCGCGACGTGCGCGGCGGCCACGCCGAGGCGGTGCTTGGCTCCCAGCTCGCCGATGTCGACCGCGTCCCGGGGCGTCATGGGGATCACGATGACGACCTCGCCCATGATGGCGCGGGTGAGATGGTCGCGGTCACCGCCGGCCGGGACCATCCCGGCCGCCTGCGCGAGGGCGGCGGCGGGAACGGCCAGGGTGTCGCCGTTGAGGACCGCCATGTAGGCGACCGCGCGCATGTAGCGGGTGCGGCCGGTGGCCAGGTCGATGATGGCGGGGGTGTCGAGGACGCGTCCGGACAGTCCGGTGGGAAGCCGTGAGGGTTCGGTCACGAGGCGGCGCGCTCGGTACGCTGCTCGCCGTCCAGCAGGGCGCGGGCGAAGTCGAGTTCATGATCACTGAACGGCCCCCAGTCGTCCAGGAGATCGCGCGCCCGTCGCTCGCGCACCGTCCGCTGGACGGTCGCCTCGGCGATGTACGCGGAGACGCTCGTGGCCCGTCCCGCCGCCACTTCGGCACGCGCCTGCGCGACGACCTCGGGATCGACGGTGATGGTGATCTTCTCCTTGGCCATGCCCACGAGTGTATGGCGTGTGGGGGTGTTCTGTATGGCATCCGTTCGCCACAAAGGGCTGAGATCAACGCTCAGACCGGTGCCAAAAACCGGAGTTCCACCCTCGGACCGGTGCCGGGAAAGTCCCGAACACCCTTTTCGGACCCCACACCACACCCGAATCCCCGCAGCCACTCCACCCCGGCGATCCACTCCCCTCGCCACCGTCCGGCTCGCCGCAACTCGACCCGCTGCCGTACGGCTCCACGGCGTTGCGCTCCCCGCCGTTGCGCTGCTCGGCGATCTGCGACGGCGGTCGTTGGGAAACCGAGGCCCCTCGCCTCACATCGCCTCAGACGGGTCGGAGAGCGCCCTCAGGGGACATGGAGCCCAGGAGCCGTTCCAAGGCCACCTCGACGTCCTCGCGCCACGACAGGGCCGACTTGAGCTCCAGCCGCAGGCGTGGGAAGCGATGGTGGGGCCGAACGGTCTTGAAGCCCACCGAGAGCAGATAGTCGGCCGGCACCAGACAGCCGCCCTCCTCGCCCTTCAGGTCGCCGAACGCCTCGATCGCCTTGACACCTCGGCGGACGAGATCCTTCGCGACGCCCTGGACGAGCATCCGGCCCAAGCCGCCGCCGGAGAACTCGGGCAGCACGTGAGCGGTCGTCAACAGGACCGCGTCCGCGCTCACCGGGCTCGTCGGGAAGGCCACCGAGCGGGGCACGTAGAGCGGCGGTGCGTACAGGACGAACCCGGCGGGCACCCCGTCCACGTAAACGATCTTGCCGCAGCTCCCCCACTCCAACAGGGTGGAGGAGATCCACGCCTCCTTCTCCAGGGCGGGATCGCCCGCCTCGGCCGCGCGCTCGCCGCCGACCGGGTCCAGCTCCCAGAAGACGCAGCCGCGGCATCTGCGCGGCAGATCGTCCAGATTGTCCAGCGTGATGCTGACGAGCCGACGCGACACCGCCCGGCACCCCCTGGTGCTCGTTACCGCGCCCGTCCACGGGCCTGCCTGAGCCGGGTACGGCCACGACGCCGCGCCCCAGGGCCCCGGATCACGGGCATCCGTTCAGGCGGATTGCCGGCAACCCGCCGCTCCCTTCCGGCATCGTATCGGACGGGGCCTCCGGCGAACGGGCACCGACCCGTCGCCGACGGAAAGATCGGATGGACGGCTCGTGCCGGGGCCCACGTCCACGCACGGACGCACGATCGCGTAGTTTGCATCGTGGTCCCTGGCTCCGGAGGTAACCGTGCACCAGCACACGCGTACAGACCCCTACTCCGACCGCTACGCCGCCCGCGCCGCGGGGATGGTGGCCTCCGAGATCCGGGCGCTGTTCGCCGTCGCCTCCCGGCCCGAGGTGGTCTCGCTGGCGGGCGGCATGCCGTACGTCGCCGCCCTGCCCCTCGACATCGTCGGCGACATGCTCGGCGACCTGACGCAGCGGCGTGGCGCCGAGGCCCTCCAGTACGCCTCCGCCCAGGGCGACCCGGACCTGCGGGCGCGGATCTGCGACGTGATGGCCATGGAGGGCGTTCAGGGCTCTCCCGACGACGTGATCGTCACCGTCGGCTCGCAGCAGGCCCTCGACCTCCTCACCCGGATCTTCGTCGACCCGGGCGACGTGGTGCTCGCGGAGGCCCCGTCGTACGTCGGCGCACTCGGCACGTTCGCCATGTACCAGGCGGACGTCGTCCAGGTCGCGCTGGACGAGCACGGCCTCGACCCCGCCGCGCTCCGCGAGACGCTGGAGACGCTGCGCCGGGACGGGCGGCGGGTCAAGTTCCTCTACACGATCCCCACCTTCCAGAATCCGGCCGGCGTCACCCTCACCGCGTCCCGCCGCGCCGAGATCCTCGCCGTCTGCGCCTCGTACGGGGTGCTGGTCATCGAGGACAACCCGTACGGGCTGCTGGGCTTCGACGGGGAGCCGATGCGGGCGCTGCGCGCGGACGACCCCGACAACGTGATCTATCTCGGCTCGTTCTCCAAGACGTTCGCGCCGGGCTTCCGGATCGGCTGGGCGCTGGCCCCGCACGCGGTGCGCGCCAAGCTGGTGCTGGCGGCCGAGTCGGCGATCCTGAGCCACTCCAGCTTCAGTCAGTTCGCCGTCCGCGAGTACCTGACGACGCAGCCGTGGATGGAGCAGATCAAGTCGTTCCGCGAGATGTACCGCGACCGGCGCGACACGATGCTGGACGCGCTGGCGGCGACGATGCCCGAGGGCACCTCGTGGACACGGCCCGCCGGCGGCTTCTTCGTGTGGCTCACCCTCCCCGAGGGGCTGGACTCCAAGGCGATGGCCCCGCGCGCGATCGCCAACCGGGTGGCGTACGTTCCAGGCACCGGCTTCTACGCGGGCGGTCACGGGCGGCGGCACATGCGCCTGTCGTACTGCTATCCCGAGCCCGACCGGATCCGCGAGGGCGTACGCCGGCTGGCCACGGTGATCGAGCGCGAGATCGAGCTGCGCGACACTTTCGGTACGAGCAGCGCGCCGGAACGGCCCGGCGTGCACACCCCGGGCCCCGACACGGCCTGAACCTGAACCATCGGAGGGAACGGCGTTGGCCGACCAGAGCATCCAGGAACTCGGCCACATCATCGTCCTCGCCGGCGGCCTGTCGTACGAGCGTGAGGTCTCGCTGCGATCGGGCCGCCGGGTGACGGACGCCCTCCGCGCCCTCGATCTGGACGTCGAACTCCGGGACGCCGACGCCTCCCTCCTCGACAGCCTCCGGTCCGCTCCCCCGGACGCCGTCCTCCCCGTCCTGCACGGCAGCATGGGAGAGGACGGCGCCATCCGCGACGTGCTCGACCTCCTGGACGTCCCGTACGTCGGCGCCGGCCCGGACGCCTGCCGCGTCGCCTGGGACAAGCCCACCGCCAAGTCGATCGTCCGCGCCGCCGGCCTCGCCACCCCGCCCTCGGTCACCCTCCCCAAGGAGGTCTTCCACGACCTGGGCGCGGTGGCCCTCCTCGACCGTGTGGTGTCCCGGCTGGGCCTCCCCCTCGTCGTCAAGCCCGCCCGCGGCGGCTCCGCCCTGGGCGTCTCCATCGTCCACGAGGCCGCCGACCTCCCCGCCGCCATGGTCGGCTGCTTCGCGTACGGCGACACGGCCCTCATCGAACGGCACGTCCAGGGCACCGAGATCGCCGTGAGCGTCATCGAGCACGACGGCGAGCCCACCGCCCTCCCCGCCGTCGAGATCGTCCCCGCCGGGCCTCTGTACGACTACACGGCCCGCTACGACGCCGGCGACACCGAGTTCGTCACCCCGGCCCGCATCCCCGCCGAAGCCGCCCGACAGGCCGCCACCGCCGCCCTCACCGCCCACCGCGCCCTGGGGCTCCGCGACCTATCCCGCACGGACCTCATCGTCAGCCCCGACGGCCGGCCCCACTTCCTTGAGGTCAACGTCGCCCCCGGAATGACCGAGACCAGCCTCTTCCCCCGCGCCCTCACCGCCGCCGGCCTCAGCCTGGGCCCCACCCTCCGCGCCCTCATCACCCGCCGCCGTTTCCCGTGAAACATCGCCGCCCTCTCCCGCCGGCCGGCTCTCCCTTGGAACGCTGACCGGGAACGGCCCACCACCCAGAAGGCGCCCCCTCCCGACGGACGCATCTGACCGACCGAACGATCGGCCCGAGTCATCACTCGTCGGATGGGGTGGCCCGCCCGCCTGTGCCTTCGGTGCTTCAAGGTCGGTGAGCCGGCGAAGAATGAACGGCTCGGCGCGAGTCTCGTCCAAAGCGGCAGCCACGCGCCTGAAGTAGGGCATGCAGAAGGCAGCGCATCCACTCCTCAACGATGAGGACCGCCTCAGGTCTACCTAGGGCCGGTATCCCGAACAACCGCCCTCCGCCAGGGAGGGTTCGACCATCGCCTCCGACTCGGCGCAGCCGACTGCTGTACCCCGCCTTGGCGGCAAGGGTGACGACGTAGGCCTCCCTGGGCCTACGGAAACGAACACCCACCGATCCGCCACCGGCGGGCGGCCGGGGACGATGTTCGATCTGGCGGGTGTGAGCGTGTCCCGGACACGCGGCTCATCGGCAGCCTCCGCGTCGATGAGGGGACGGGTTGCTGCGGCCAGGGGCTCGTGAAAGCGGCCATGACGCACGTCGGAGGACGCCGGCCAAGCGGTCACGCCGTTCGTTCTGGCGGTGCCGGCTTCAGCCCCGGGTCACGGCTCGTCGGGCCGTTCGTGTCGATGAAGCCGACCGGATGGTGTGGCCGGGAGCTCACGGCGTGGGACCAGAAGGGCACAGGGTCCGGCGCTCCCGGGACGTGCGGATCAGTCCCGGGTCACGGCTCGTCGGGCCGTCGTGTCGATGAGGCCGACGCGATGGTGCGGCCAGGGGCTCACGGCGTGGGACCAGAAGGGCACAGGGTCCGGCGCTCCCGGGACGTGCGGATCAGTCCCGGGTCACGGCTCGTCGGGCCGTCGTGTCGATGAGGCCGACGCGATGGTGCGGCCAGGGGCTCACGGCGTGGGACCAGAAGGGCACAGGGTCCGGCGGTGCCGGGATGTGCGGATCAGTCGTGGACACCCGGCTCGTCGGGGGCCATGGTCTTGATGATGCGGTCGAGGTCCTCGAGGGTGGCGAACTCTACGACGATCTTCCCCTTGCTGCGGCCGAGGTCGACGCGGACCTTGGTCTCGTAGCGGTCGGAGAGGCGGTCGGCGAGTTGGCGGAGGGCCGGGGCGACCGGCTTCTTGCGGCCCTGCCGGGGGGCCTTGGGGGGGTCCTCCACGTCGCGCAAGGCGATGATCTCCTCGACCGCGCGGACGGAGAGGCCCTCGGCGACGATGCGCTGGGCGAGCTGTTCCTGGGATTCCAGGGTGTCGAGCGAGAGCAGGGCGCGGGCGTGGCCGGCGGAGAGGACTCCGGCGGCGACGCGGCGCTGTACGGCGGGCGGCAGGTTCAGCAGGCGCAGGGTGTTGGAGATGTGGGGACGGGAGCGTCCGATCCGCGTCGCGAGCTGCTCGTGGGTGGCGCCGAAGTCCTCCAGCAGTTGCTGGTAGGCGGCGGCCTCCTCCAGCGGGTTGAGCTGCTGGCGGTGGAGGTTCTCCATGAGGGCGTCACGGAGCAGGTCGTCGTCCCCGGTGTCGCGGACGATCGCCGGGATGGCCTCCAGACCGGCCCGCTGGGAGGCGCGCCAGCGGCGTTCGCCCATGATGAGCTCGTAGCGGTCCGGGGTGGTGCGCCGGACCACGACCGGCTGGAGCAGGCCCACGATCTTGATGGACTCGGCCAGCTCGTCGAGGGCGTCCTCATCGAAGTGGCTGCGGGGCTGACGCGGGTTGGGCGTGATGGTCGACAGCGGCAGCTCGGCGAAATGGGCCCCGGCCACCGGCTCCATGTCGGAGAGCGCCGTGCCGTCCCTGCCCATCATTCCGCCGGACGAGCCGTGGGACGGGCCCGTGGGGATGAGGGCGCCGAGCCCCTTGCCCAGGCCGCGCCGCTGCTGCGTCACCTCGTCACCGCCGTCTCGTGGTTCATCTGCTCTCCTCCGCGCCGCGATGGGCCAGCTCCGATGCCGCCTCACTGTAGGCGAGCGCGCCACTGGAACCGGGGTCGTACGTCATGACCGACTGGCCGTAGCTCGGCGCCTCGGAGACGCGGACGCTGCGCGGGATCACCGTGCCCAGCACGACGTTCCCGAAGTGCTCCCGGACCTCGTCGGCCACCTGGGCGGCCAGCCGGGTGCGCGCGTCGTACATCGTCAACAGGATCGTGGTCACCTCGAGGATCGGGTTGAGGTGCGACTTGACGAGGTCGACGGTCCGCAGGAGCTGCCCCAGGCCCTCCAGCGCGTAGTACTCGCACTGGATCGGGATCAGCAGCTCCTCCGCCCCGACCAACGCGTTCACCGTCAGCAGGCCCAACGACGGGGGGCAGTCGATCAGGACGTAGTCGAACCGTTCCTTGTCATAGCCGTCCAGCGCCCGACGCAGTCGGGACTCGCGGGCCACCTTGGAGACCAGCTCGATCTCGGCCCCCGCCAGGTGCAGGGTCGCCGGAGCACAGTAGAGGTTGGGGATGTCGGGCGCGGCGACCACGATGTCGGCCAGCGGCCGGTCCTCGATCAGCACGTCGTAGATCGACGGGACGTCGGCATGGTGGTCGATGCCCAACGCGGTCGACGCGTTGCCCTGGGGGTCGAGGTCGACGACCAGCACCTGAAGTCCGTGCATGGCGAGCGAGGCCGCCAGGTTCACCGACGTGGTGGTCTTGCCGACGCCGCCCTTCTGGTTGGCGATCGTGATCACCCGGCAGTCGGGCGGCGCGGGCCACTGCTGCTCGCCCCGGCCCGACGTCGCCCGCAGCGCCGCCCGGGCCGCCTCGGCCACGGGGGTCGCCGGCGATGTTTCCCGTGAAACAGGCGCGTTCTGCAGGGCCTCGCGCACCAACTCCGAGTCGGCCTGCGCCGCAGGCCGACGGGAGGACCCCCGACGCCCCGGCGACGTACCCGCTCCCCCGCCGGCGGTGGTCGGCACGTAGCCGGTCTCAGCAGTCCCGGAGGTCGTCGCTCCCCACGAGGCATGCCCCGAGGGCGCGCCCGCGCCCCCCTCGGCTCCGCCCTGTCCGGACGACTCCGTGCCATCGGTCTCGGTCGGCATCGAACGCCCTCCACCCGTCGAAGCGGCTCCAGCTACTCCCCCGGCTCCCGCCGCCCCGTCCGAGCCTCCGGAGCCCACCGGCCCCGCGCCCGTACCCGACGGGACACCGCCGGCCGCAGCGACCCCGGCCGCCGGCGGCGACCCGATCCCCCCGGTCGTCGCGGGATCCGACGCGCCGCTGACCGGCGCCGTGAACGTGACCTGGGGAACGGGAACGGGAACGGCACCGGACCCCGGAACCGAACCGACGCCATCCGCCGCCCCACCGCCGGCACCGGGCACGAAGGCGACGGGAACGGCCGAGGCGGCATCAGGAACACCGACCGACCCAAGGTCCCCCGACATCCCGGCCGCTCCCGCAGCCGAACCACCACCGGAGACCGCAGACGTTCCAGGAGCACGAGCCGGTGCGGGCACCGGCACCGCCGAGGTCGAAGTGACCGATGACGCTCCGGAAGCACCAGCGCCCGTCGACGGCTCCGGGACGCGCGGCGTCCTTGAGGGCGAGGGGACTGCGGCCGGTGAAGGCAGGGAGATCGCCGGCGTGGCCGTGGTCGTTCGGGCGGTGGTGTCGTACGGGGACGCGGACGGCACCCGAGAGGGGGCGTCCAGGGGGAGGTGAGGCGAGTCGTCGGCCGGCCAGCCCAGTCCGGCGGGATCGTTCGGCGAGGGGGCGCCGGTCTCGGCCGGCCAGCCCAGTCCTGGTCCCGTCGTCATGAAGACCTCTTCCTCGACCCCTTCGCGCGGCGCGGCGTCCGTTCGGCGACCACGCGAACAATCGTCGTCGGCGGCTCGACCCTACCCTGCCCCAGCCGACGCAGTTCGGCCGTCCGGACACCAAAACGCTGCAGAACCGGCGCGGCCTCGTCGAGCTCCTGTGCGGCGCGTTCGCCCTTGAGGGCCAGGAGTTCGCCGCCGGGGCGCAGCAGTGGCAGCGCCCAGGTCACCAGGCGCTCCAGCGGGGCCACCGCGCGTGCGGTGACCACGTCGGCCTCGTAGTCGCGGGCGACCTCTTCCGCCCGGGCGCGGCGGACCTCGACGTTGGCGAGTTTCAGGAGATCGACGGCCTCGCTGAGGAAGGTGGTGCGGCGCAGCAGCGGTTCGAGCAGCGTGATCGACAGATCGGGACGGACGATCGCCAGCACCAGGCCCGGCAGGCCCGCACCGGAGCCGATGTCGATGACGGTGGACGACTCGGGCACCGCCTCGGACAGCACCGCGCAGTTGAGCAGGTGCCGTTCCCAGAGCCGGTCGGCCTCGCGCGGGCCGATCAGGCCGCGCACCACCCCGGCATCGGCCAGGAACTCGGCGAAGCGCTCCGCGACGGGCAGCGCGTCACCGAAGATCTGCCGTGCCTCCGCCGGTGCCGACCTTGGATCCCCCACCGTACGAATCGTTCCATAAACAACGTGCGGCGCGCACACAGGCACCTGCGGACGGCGCGAGCCGGTGGGCGATGTCACGCATATTTACCGTCCACCGGGTAGCACCTGACCGACACCCTTTCTCCGGGCGCCGGGGCGAGCGACCGGCGCCCCGACCCCCCGGAAGGAACTCCGCCGATGGGATTCGGAGCCAGCCTCACCTTCATCGCGATCGGCGCGATCCTCGCGTTCGCCCTGAACGTCGACCTGAGCGGGGTGAACATCCAAATGGTCGGCTGGATTCTCATCCTGGTCGGCGCCGCGAGCATGATCTTCACCTTCGTCTACACCAGGCCACGCCGCCGGGGCGAGATCGCCGAGATCGCCGACGAGGAGCCCGTCTACCTCGTCCACCCCGAGGAGTCCGCCCCCGCCCCCGAGCCGCCCACCGTCGACCAGCCGATCCCGCCGCACGTGCACACCGACCCGGCCGGCCACGCCGACCCCGCCGCCGCGCCCACCCGGCCGCCCCGTTCGGCCCCCTTGGCGCGCGAGCCCCACGAGGGCACACAGGCGACACCGCAGCCCCACGGCGATGGCCGCGCGCCCCAGCCCGGCCGCCACTTCCAGGAGGGCCACACCCGCACCCGCCCGGAACGCCTCTGAACGGGCATCGAGCACATCATCAACCCGAACACGACACAGACACCCCGGGAGCACCGCGACACCACGGACGAAGCCGCCCGCACCCGCGCCCACCGACCGGCCCGGGGCGGGTGCCGCCGACGACGTCCTTCCGGGTGCCGAGAGGCGAACACCCGCCCAGGGCATGCCGTACCGAACATCGAGAACACCCAAGGACCCGCACGACCGCGACCGAACCCCATCACCCCGCCGAGACACGGGCAAGGCGATCGCCCCACGCACTCACACGCGAGCACCGAAGGCACGACGAGCTCAAGGGCGCCGTCGTCGCCGCCATCAACTTCGTCCACGCACTCACACGCGAGCACCGAGGGCAGGACGAGCCGACCACGACCCCGTTCCGCCACAGCCGTGACCGGGTGCGGGGCGAGGTGAACGGCTCGGTCCGGGACATGCGAATCGCCGGGTCGTTCGAGGCGACCCGGCGATCGGAAGGTGGGTGGCCCCGCGAAGGGGCCGGGAGGTCAGGCGGGGAGGACGACCACGAAGCGCTCGGGCTCCTCGCCCTCGGACTCGCTGGTGAGCCCGGCGGCGGCGACCGCGTCGTGGACGATCTTGCGCTCGAACGGGGTCATCGGCGCGAGGGGCTTGGGCTCGCCGCTGCGGCGCACCTCGGCGGCGACGTCCTCGCCCAGCTTGGTCAGCTCGGCGCGGCGGCGTTCGCGGTAGCCGCCGACATCCAGCATCAGCCGGGTGCGGTTGCCGGTCTGACGGTGGACGGCCAGCCGGGTGAGCTCCTGCAGGGCCTCCAGGACCTCGCCGCGCTTGCCGACCAGCTCGTCCAGGTCGGCGCCGACCACCGCGACCATGGCGCGCTCGCCCTCGACGTCCATGTCGATGTCGCCGTCGAAGTCACCGATGTCGAGCAGGCCCTCGATGTAGTCGGCGGCGATCTCGCCCTCCTGCTCGAGCGCCTGGACGTCGACCTCGGTGGCGTCGGTCTGGCTCAACGGGTTCTCCTTCGTCGACGGTAGCGATGACGCCCTGCCGCCGGGTGCGGCGGGCGCCGGGATGCGGCGGCGAGGGTCGGGACGTCCCCCGCCGCCGAATCTAGCGTTTGGGGGACCCGCTGCGCTTGCTGCGCGGCTTGCGGGTCGGCTGCTGGCGGACCGCCTTGGGCGTGGACTCCGACTCCGGGGTGTCGACGTCGTCGTCGGCGGGGTCCTTCTTGGGCTTGGCCTTGGCCTTGGCGCCGCCCGAGGCGGACGAGGCGATCTTGGTCGCGCCCTTGCCCTTGGCCGGCGGACCGCCCTTGGACGGGGTGCCCTTGCCCGGCGCGCCCTTGGCGTCCGCGCCGGCGGCCGCGTTCACGGGCGGGTACTTGGAGTAGATGTAGTGCTGCTGGGCGAGGGTCCAGGTGTTGGAGGTCACCCAGTACAGCAGCACGCCCAGCGGGAAGCCCAGACCGAACAGGCCGAACACCGGGGCCAGCACGACCATCATCTTCTGGGCCGCGGCCATCGGGTTGTTCTCGTCCATGACCGGCTGGCGCTTCATGCTGGACCGCACGGTGAAGAACGTGGTGGTCGAGCTGACCAGCACCGCGATGCCGGTGACCAGGATGGCGGTCCACACCTTGGGGTTCTCGCCCCAGGCGTTGAGGAAGGTGTCCGGGATCTTGGCGCCCAGGATGTCGGCGTGCTGGGCGCTGTGGATCAGGTCGGAGGACATGCCGAACTTGGACTGGCCCTCCTTGGCCTTGGCGATCCCGTTCAACACCTGGAAGAGGCCGATGAACACCGGCATCTGCACCAGGAGGGGAAGACAGCCCGACAGCGGGTTGGCCCCGTTCTCCTGGTAGAGCTTCATGACCTCCTGGTTGAGGCGCTGCTTGTCGTTCTTGTACTTCTTGCGCAGCGCCTGGACCTTGGGGTTCAGCTCCTGCATCTTCCGCGAGGCGTGGATCTGCTTCACGAAGAGCGGGACCATCAGCAGCCGCAGGAAGACCGTCAACAGGAAGATGGAGCCGGCCCAGGCCCAACCGCTGTCGGGGTCGACCACGGTGCTCAGCCCACTGTGGATCCAGATGATGAGCTGGGCGACGAGTTCGTACAGCCAATCAAGCACCGGGCAGCTCCTTGGGCTCTCCAATGGGGGGGCCGCTCGGCTTGCGGCCTGCCATCTCATGGCGGTCGGGTTCGCCCTCGAGGGGCGGCACGCGGGGTGGCACCGGGTCGTACCCGCCGCGATGGAAGGGGTGGCACCGGCTGATCCGCCGGGCCGTGAGCCAGGTCCCGCGGAGCGCCCCGTGCACGTGCAGGGCCTCGAGGGAATAGGCGCTGCAGGTGGGCTGGAAGCGGCACTGCTGACCCAGCAGCGGGCTGAGGAAGCGCCGGTAGCCCCGGACGATGAGCACCAGCGGGCGGGCGGCCGGAGAGATCCGTGCCGCCGGTTCGGGGGGCGTGCCCCCTGAGTCCGTGGTCATGTCCGCCGGCGCACCCCCTAGGCCCGTCGCCGCAGCAGCCGGTCGAGCGCCGACTCCAGATCCGCGGCCAGCTCGTCATGGCGCGCCGACGCCGCGGCCGGGTTGGCGCGTACCACAAGCAGGCTACCCGGCGGGAGCCGGTCGAGATCCCGCGCCACGAGGTGCCGCAGACGGCGGCGCACCTTGTTGCGGACGACGGCGTTGCCGACGTTGCGGCCGACGATGAAGCCGGCCCGGGGGGTCCCTGCGCCCTCCACGTCGGAACGGGCGCCGCCCGCCGACCGTTCCGAAACGGGCACGGCGGTGGCGCCTTCGGCTGAGTCATTCCGGCGCAGCAGGTGAACGACGACATGAGGCCGTCCGGCGCGGCGTCCGCGCCGGACGGTCAACGTGAACTCGTCCCGCCGCCGCATCCGATGACCGGAGGGCAGCATGGAAGGGGCTTGGGTCAGACCGCGATGC
This sequence comes from Thermomonospora umbrina, assembly GCF_003386555.1. Classification (GTDB taxonomy): domain Bacteria; phylum Actinomycetota; class Actinomycetes; order Streptosporangiales; family Streptosporangiaceae; genus Thermomonospora; species Thermomonospora umbrina. The sequence continues at coordinate 3,026,210 of NZ_QTTT01000001.1, forward strand.
TGGCGCGGCCCTTACGGCGCCGCGACGAAAGGATGGCACGGCCGGCGCGGGTGCGCATGCGCAGCCGGAAGCCGTGCTTCTTGTGGCGGCGGCGGTTGTTCGGCTGGTAAGTACGCTTGCTCACTCGAGACTCCAGTGCGGTGCTGCGGTCGTGGAAGCCCGTCAGGACGTCGGTGCCTGCGGTCGATCTGGCGGATCGGTCGCATCGGGGGCCGCGTTCGGTCCCCCGCAGCGGGGGCCCGTCTGCACTCGCCGACCGGGCCTTCGGCCCAGGAGAGTGTGGACGGGCACGCGTGAGCGCCGTCGATACGACTCGACCGTAGAACGTTACGGGCAGGCCGCCTGTTCGGTCAAACCGAGGCGGCGGGGCCGGCGGCCCCCTACTCTTGGGGGAACGAGCGGCCCGGCGTCCGGGGGACGGACGGCGGGCACCGCTCCCGGTGTTGCAGGCACCCGTCGGCACGCACTACGTTCGCCCGACGAGGTTTCTCCGCTCCGGACCCCGGACGGGTCCTCGACACCGGCCCCGCGATCGACCTTCGGCCAGCAACCCTCCCCACGGAACCAGTCGCCCGGCGGAGTTTTACACACCCACGCCCACGGTTGTGCACAAGGTGTGGACAACTCTGTGGATGACGCGTGAGAGAGTAAGTCCCCTGTGGCGGGAGTCCTGCTTTTGGGACTCTGGTTGACGGAGTTAGGGGAGGGATGTTGCGTATGGACGGTCGTGACCTTGCGTCGGTTTGGTCCCGTACCCTCGCCGCCCTCTCCGACGGCGACCTCCCCCCCAGTTACCGCGCCTGGCTGCCTTTGGTGAGGCCGCTCGCCCTGGTAGAGGGCACCGCGCTGTTGGCCGCGCCGAACGAGTTCGCCAAGGACGCCTTGGAGACCCGGCTGCGCTCGCTCATCACGCAGGCCCTCTCCCATGAGATCGGCCGCGAGATCCGGGTGGCCGTGACGGTCCAACCGGAACCCCCTCAGGGGATGCCGGAACAAATGCCCCCGGACCGGGCGCAGGAGCCCTCGGCACCCTATGGAGGACAGCCGCGCCAAGGAGTTATCCACAGCCCCGCCCCCCATCCCGGGGGCGGCGGTGGATATCCGGACGACGGCTACCCCGGGCCGGGTCAGGGCTACCCGTGGACCCGCGACAACGGACACGACGAGCGCGCCTATGACGGAGGTCACTCCCCCGGCCGTCCGTTCCCTTCACAGCAGGGCGGCTATGACGCGCGTCACCCCGGCATCCCGGGCCGCGACGAGGGGGCGGTCGGCCGCCACCGTGGTCCGGAGAGCCCCGGCGACGACGGCGAAGACCCGCCGTGGGGCCGCACGGGGCGCTACGAGGATCGGTACGACGACCGGTACGACGGGTTCAACGACGACACCCAACGCGCCGGCGAGCCCGGGTCCCGCCACGATCGACACGAGCGGCACGACCGGCAGGACCGGCACGGGGGCCTGCACGACGAGTCCCGATCGTTCCCGGAGGCGGGCGGCGGTCGCGGGACGGCTGAGGGCCCGCCGCTCCCCGAGCGGCGGATGCCGGCGGAGGAACGGCACCCTCCCGACGACCAGGGCCCCGGGCACCGTCCCGGCCAGCGGCCGTTCGACGACGCGTTCAATGACGGCAGGCCCGGCCACCCGGGTCGGCCCGGCGCGCAGTACGGGCAGGGTGTCGGCGATTCCGCACCGGCCCAGGGACGCCTCGACCGTCCTGTGGACAACCGCACCGACCGTCCAGGAGACGGCGCCGAGGCGGAGCCCACATGGCAGCAGCGGGGGCGGCAGACCGAGCCCAAGACCGGTGAGCACGCCCGGCTGAACCCGAAGTACACGTTCGAGACGTTCGTCATCGGCTCGTCCAACCGGTTCGCGCACGCCGCCGCCGTGGCCGTGGCCGAGCAGCCGGCCAAGGCGTACAACCCGCTGTTCATCTACGGGGACTCGGGGCTGGGCAAGACGCACCTGCTGCACGCGATCGGTCATTACGCGCAGAGCCTGTTCAACGGGGCGCGGGTCCGTTATGTGAGCTCCGAGGAGTTCACCAACGACTTCATCAACGCCATCCGCGACGGCAAGGCGGACGGATTCCGGCGTCGTTACCGGGATGTGGACATTCTCCTCGTCGACGACATCCAGTTCCTGGAGGGGAAGGAACAGACGCAGGAGGAGTTCTTCCACACGTTCAACACCCTGCACAACGCGAGCAAGCAGATCGTGATCTCCAGTGATCGGCCGCCCAAAGAACTGGTGACGCTGGAGGATCGGCTGCGCAACCGGTTCGAGTGGGGGCTGACCACCGACGTGCAGCCGCCGGAGCTGGAGACCCGGATCGCGATCCTGCAGAAGAAGGCCCGGCAGGAGGGCCTGGCCGCGCCGCCGGACGTGCTGGAGTTCATCGCCTCGCAGATCGCCACCAACATCCGGGAGCTGGAGGGGGCCCTGATCAGGGTCACCGCGTTCGCCAGCCTGCAGCGGCAGTCGGTCGACATGAAGCTGGCCGAGCACGTCCTCAAGGACCTGATCCCCAACGACACCGGTCCCGAGATCACCGCACCGATGATCATGGCGCAGACGGTGGAGTACTTCGGCACCACGATCGAGGACCTGTGCGGGCCCTCCCGGTCCCGGATGCTGGTGACCGCCCGGCAGATCGCGATGTACCTGTGCCGGGAGCTGACCGACCTGTCGCTGCCCAAGATCGGCGCCCAGTTCGGCGGTCGCGACCACACCACGGTGATGCACGCCGAGCGCAAGATCCGATCGCTGATGGCCGAGCGCCGCGCCATCTACAACCAGGTCACCGAGCTGACCGGGCGCATCAAGCACCAGGCCCGCAAGCGCTGACACGCTCGCCGGGCGGACCCCGCCCGCCTCGAGGCGGACGCCCCGGAGCACCCGGGGATCTCACGTGAACAGTCGCTCCACGCACCATTACGCACACAGGCTGGGGATAACTCTGTGGATGACCTGCGGATAACCGGGGGAAAACCTGCGGACAACCTGGGGACGGAGTGTGGACGACTGTGGACGCCGCGTGACGGCCCTGGGGAGAACTTGGGGACAACCTGGGGACGAGCTGGGGATGGCCTGGGGACGACCGCCGTCGAGGCCGACCGAAGACCGGCAACGACCCCCGCCGGTACCCGCGGACGGTCCACAGTTGGGGATGGCGGGCGCAAAGCCTGCGGACAACTCGTGGAAAACCTGGGGGCAACGTGGGGACAGCCTGTGGGGAGAAAATCCCCGTCCCCAGCGCCGTCCGCGCCGTCCACCGTCCACGCACAGCCCCGGTGGACAGAAATATAGGCTGCCACCTGCGAAAAGGGCCGTCGTCCACAGTGTCCACAGCCCCTATGACGAGTACTACCCCTTGTTTCTATCCAAGAATGATCTCGACTCAACTCAGGGCCTGGGGACAACGAGCCCCGCGAGCCCCTGAACCCTTCATCAGCGAGCCGAACCCGAAACCTGCAGGAGGCGGGTCACCTTGAAGTTCCGAATCGACAGAGACGCCCTCGCCGACGCCGTGGCCTGGACGGCGCGGTCGCTCCCGGTCCGCCCGCCGGTGCCCGTGCTGGCGGGCATGCACATCGAGGCGACCGACCGGCTGAAGCTGTCGGCGTTCGACTACGAGGTGTCCGCTCAGGTCACCACGGACATCGACGTGGAGGAGCCCGGCACCGCACTGGTGTCCGGTCGCCTCCTGGCCGACATCTCCCGGGCGCTCCCTCCCCAGCCTGTGGAGGTGACGACCGACGGGGCCAAGGTGATGCTGCGCTGCGGGAGCGCGAAGTTCACACTCCTCACCATGCCTGTGGAGGACTACCCGTCCCTGCCGGAGATGCCGCCCGCCTCGGGGACGGTGGGCAGCGACGAGTTCGCCGCGGCCGTCAACCAGGTCGCCATCGCCGCCGGGCGCGACGACACGATCCCCATGCTCACCGGTGTGCGTGTGGAGATCGAGGGCGAGACCGTCACGCTGGCGTCCACCGACCGGTACCGGCTGGCGGTACGGGAGCTGCACTGGAAGCCGGAGCGGCCGGACTTCTCCGCCGTGGCCCTGGTGCCCGCCAAGACCCTCGCCGACACCGCCAAGTCGCTGACCACGGGCGCGGAGGTGTCGATCGCGCTGGGCGGCGCCGGAGGGCCCGGCGACGGCATGATCGGGTTCGCGGGCGGCGGCCGGCGCACCACCTCCCGGCTGCTGGACGGCGACTTCGTCAAGTACCGCTCGCTGCTGCCGAGCGAGTACGCCGGTCTCGCCGAGGTCCCGACCGGCCCGTTCATCGAGGCCGTCAAGCGGGTGTCCCTGGTCGCCGAGCGGAACACCCCTGTACGGCTCTCATTCCGCCAGGGAGAGGTCGTGCTCGAGGCGGCCACCGGGGACGAGGCCCAGGCCGTCGAGGCGCTGGAGGCGACGCTGGAGGGCGACGACATCGAGATCGCCTTCAACCACGGCTTCCTGCTGGAGGGGCTGGCGGCGATCGGCTCGGACGTGGCCCGGCTGTCGTTCACCACGCCGACCAAGCCCGCGGTGCTCACCGGCAAGCCGCCGGAGGAGGGCGCCAACCCCAACTACCGCTACCTGATCATGCCGGTCCGGCTGTCCGGGTGATCGAGATCATCCGGTTCGTTCCGGGTTCCTCCGGATGATCCGGGCCGAAGCCGGGTACCTCGTCCCCGTCCCGCCGGTCCACCGAGGGCGCCGGCCGGACACCCCGGTGGCACGGCGACCCGCCGTGCCACCGGGAGTCGGGGCCGCCGTTCCGCGATCCCCACTCGTGATCAAGAGACTTCATGGGACGGTGGCCGGGCGGAAGGTCGGTTATGCGCACCCCGGCCGCCGCCTGTGGACAACGACGTCAGCGGGGAGCTGAGTTATGCACATCGGGATGATCGGGCTCGGGCGCATGGGCGGCAACATGGCCGAGCGGCTGCGGCGCGGGGGTCACACGGTCGTCGGGTACGACCGGGATCCGGCGATCAGCGACGTGGCCGGGCTGGAGGAGCTGGTCGAGCGCCTGCCCGCCCCCCGCGCGGTGTGGGTCATGGTGCCCGCGGGCGAGGCGACCCAGCACACCGTCGACAGCCTGGGGGAGATCCTCGAACCGGGCGACGTCGTGGTGGACGGCGGCAACTCCCACTATGTGGACGACCAGAAGCACGGCCGTGAGCTGGGCGCCAAGGGCGTCGGGTTCATCGACTGCGGCGTGAGCGGCGGCGTCTGGGGGCTGGAGAACGGCTACGCGTTGATGGTCGGCGGCGACGAGGAGAACGTGAAGCGGCTGATGCCGATCTTCGAGACCCTCAAGCCGACCGGCGACTTCGGCTTCGTGCACGCCGGCGCGGTCGGCGCGGGCCACTTCACCAAGATGGTCCACAACGGCATCGAGTACGGCATGATGCAGGCCTTCGCCGAGGGCTATGAGCTGATCGAGGCCAGCGGCCTCGTCCACAACGTCCCGGAGACCTTCCGCAGTTGGCGGGAGGGCACGGTGATCCGTTCCTGGCTGCTGGACCTGCTGGTGCGGGCGCTGGACGAGGATCCCGAGCTGGACGACATCCGCGGCTACGCCCAGGACTCGGGCGAGGGCCGGTGGACGGTGCAGGCGGCCGTCGACCACGCCGTCCCGCTGCCGGTGATCACGGCCTCGCTGTTCGCCCGGTTCGCCTCCCGGCAGGACGACTCCCCGGCGATGCGCGTGGTGGCGGCGCTGCGGAACCAGTTCGGCGGGCACGCGGTCGAGTCCGCCAAGGGCGCCGACTCCCCGGGCGCGGACGTCACACCCCCGGCCACCTGAGTCCACAGGTCCCGGGAGCGTCCCGGAACGGTTGTCCACAGGCCTGTGGATGAAGGTCCACAGGCTCTGTGGACTGCGACCGTCAGGGTCCTGCCCTACCCTCGGTCCCGTGCATGTGGCCCACCTGTCGCTTCAGGACTTCCGCTCGTACGCGACCGCGGAGATCGCGTTGGAGCCGGGTGTCACCGTGTTCGTGGGTCCGAACGGGCAGGGCAAGACCAACCTGGTGGAGGCGATCGGCTACGTCGCCGCGCACGGCAGCCACCGGGTGGCCACCGACGCGCCGCTGATCCGGCAGGGGGCTTCGCGGGCGATCGTCCGTGCCGGAGTGATCCGCGACGATCGCCGGGCGCTGATCGAGTTGGAGATCAACCCGGGCAGGTCCAACCGGGCCCGGCTCAACCGCTCCCCCGTCCCCAGGCCCCGCGAGATCTTGGGGATGCTGCGCACCGTGTTGTTCGCGCCCGAGGACCTGAGCCTGGTGAAGGGCGACCCCGGGGAGCGACGGCGGTTCCTGGACGAGCTGCTCACCGCCCGCGCGCCCCGCTTCGCCGGGGTACGCGCCGACTACGACCGGGTGCTCAAGCAGCGCAACGCCCTGCTGCGGTCGGCCGCCGCGCACCGCCGCTCCCCCGGCCCCGAGGTGCTCGCCACCCTGGACGTGTGGGACTCCCACCTGGCCCGTACCGGCGCGGAGCTGCTGGCCGCCCGACTGGGCCTGGTCTTCGAGCTGAGCCCGTTGGTCGCCAAGTCCTACAGCGCCCTGGCCCCCGGCACCGGGGCCGCCTCGCTCGCCTACCGCAGCTCGCTGGGCGACGCCGTCCCCGAACGTCCCGGACGCGAGGAGTTGGCCGCCCTGATGGAGGGGGCCCTGCGCGAGGCCCGCAAGCAGGAGCTCGAACGCGGTGTCAGCCTCGTCGGGCCGCACCGCGACGAGCTCGTTCTCCAGTTGGGCGACATGCCGGCCCGGGGCTACGCCAGCCACGGGGAGTCGTGGTCGTTCGCGCTGGCGCTGCGGTTGGCGGCGTTCGAGCTGCTGCGGGCCGACGGGGACGACCCGGTGCTGATCCTGGACGACGTGTTCGCCGAGCTGGACACCGGCCGCCGCCGGAGGCTGGCCGAGCTGGTGGCCCCGGCGGAGCAGGTGCTGATCACCGCCGCGGTGCCCGAGGACGTGCCCGTCGAGCTGACCGGCGTCTCGTTCACCGTGGAGGACGGGGAGGTGACGCGTGCAATCTGAAGATCGCGATCCACAGCCTGTGGACGGACCGGCGGAGCGGCCCGCCGAGCCCGCCGAGCCCGCCGAGCCGGCCAAGTCGGGTGTCGAGTTGGCGCGCGAGGCGCTCGCGCAGGCCCGCGCCGACGCCCGCAAGCGGGGCTCGGTGCCCGGCCAGGGCGGCAGGCGCAAGTCGGGACGGCCGCAGCCGGTGCGCGACCCGGGGCGCGGCGGCGACCCCAAGCCGTTCGGCGCGGCGATCCGCGAACTGCTGTCGGACCGGGGCTGGGAGCAGCGGGCGGCCGTCGGCGGCGTCTTCGGCAACTGGCCGGCGATCGTCGGCCCCGAGTTGGCCCAGCACACCAGCCCGGACCGGTTCGAGGACGGCGAGCTGACCGTGCTCGCCGACTCCGCCGCCTGGGCGACGCAGGTCAGGCTGCTGGCGAGCCAGCTCGTGCGCCGCCTCAACGAGGAGTTGGGCCATGGCACCGTCCGCCGGGTGAAGGTCGTCGGCCCGTCCTCGGGCCCGCGTCGACCCGGCGCTTGGCGCGTGCGCTGACAAGACCGGGGGCGCCGGTGAACATCTGTTCGGCCACTACTGATGAGTTTCGCGGCCAGCGCCACGTAGGCCAGACAAGCCCCCCGGCCGCATGGGGGGCCATGTCCGTCCGCCTGATCGTCCGCCACACGCGCTCCTAGCCCTCGCGAGTGGCCCTTTTTGACGTATGACCCGGTAGAATGAGAGCGGGTTCAGGATGCTGCGCCGCCACGGGTCGTCCGACGTCGGTCACGAGTGACAACGGACGCCCTTTCAGTGTGTTACGGGGCACACCGCGAACGCTGGGCGCGGCGCGGCGGCGGGCATCCCCGGCAGGAGGATCTCCTTTGGCGTACGACGCTAGTTCCATCACCGTCCTCGAGGGCCTGGAGGCGGTTCGCAAGCGTCCGGGCATGTACATCGGCTCCACCGGAGAGCGGGGGCTGCACCACCTCGTCTACGAGATCGTCGACAACTCCGTCGACGAGGCGCTGGCGGGTTACGCCGACGCCATCGAGGTGACGCTGCTGGCCGACGGGGGCGTGCGGGTCAGGGACAACGGCCGGGGCATCCCCGTGGGCGAGCACCCGGTGGAGAAGCGCCCCGCGATCGAGCTGGTGCTGACCACCCTGCACGCGGGCGGCAAGTTCGACGGCAAGTCCTACGCCGTCTCCGGCGGCCTGCACGGCGTCGGCTCCGCGGTGGTGAACGCGCTGTCCACCAGGCTGGACGCCGAGGTCTGCGTGGACGGCCACGTGTGGCGGCAGTCCTACACCTGGCAGGGCGCCATGGGCCCGCTGGAGAAGGGCGAGCCGACCGACCGGACCGGCACCACCATCAGCTTCTGGCCGGACGGCGGCATCTTCGAGACCCTCGAGTGGAACTTCGAGACGCTCTCGCGCCGCATGCAGGAGATGGCGTTCCTCAACAAGGGCCTGTCCATCACCCTGATCGACGAGCGCCCCGACCACCAGAGCGGCGAGGACGACGGACCCCGCCGGGTGAGCTACCTCTACGAGGGCGGCATCTCCGACTTCGTCCGCTACCTCAACGCCAAGAAGGACGTCGCCCACGCGGACGTGATCGCCTTCGAGGACGAGGTCGAGGGCATGTCGGTGGAGATCTCGATGCAGTGGAGCGGCTCGTACTCCGAGTCCGTCCACACCTTCGCCAACACCATCAACACGGCCGAGGGCGGCACCCACGAGGAGGGCTTCCGCTCCGCGCTGACCGGCATCGTCAACCGCTACGCCCGTGACAAGGGCCTGCTGCGGGAGAAGGACGACAACCTCGCCGGCGAGGACGTCCGCGAGGGTCTGACCGCGATCATCTCGATCAAGCTGGCGGACCCGCAGTTCGAGGGCCAGACCAAGACCAAGCTGGGCAACACCGAGGCCCGCTCGTTCGTCCAGAAGGTCGTCAACGAGCACCTCAAGGACTGGTTCGATCGGGAGCCGGGCCAGGCCAAGGAGATCATCAACAAGGCCGGCCAGGCCGCCCGCGCCCGGATCGCCGCCCGACAGGCGCGCGATCTGACCCGGCGCAAGAGCCTGCTGGAGTCGACCTCGCTGCCCGGCAAGCTGTCGGACTGCCAGTCGACCGACCCGGCCCGTTCCGAGCTGTACATCGTCGAGGGCGACTCGGCCGGCGGCTCCGCCAAGGGCGGCCGCGACCCGCACTTCCAGGCCATCCTGCCGATCCGCGGCAAGATCCTGAACGTCGAGAAGGCCCGGATCGACAAGATCCTCAAGAACAACGAGGTCCAGGCGATCATCACCGCGCTGGGCACCGGGGTGCACGACGAGTTCGACATCGCCAAGCTGCGGTATCACAAGATCATCCTGATGTCGGACGCCGACATCGACGGCCACCACATCAACACGCTGCTGCTCACGCTGCTGTTCCGCTTCATGCGGCCGCTGATCGAGAACGGGTACGTCTACCTGTCGCAGCCCCCGCTCTACAAGATCAAGTGGGACCAGCGCGGCCAGGACGCCGACTACGCCTACTCCGACTCCGAGCGCGACGCGGTCATCAACGCCGGCATCGCCGCCGGCAAGCGCGACCCCCGTCCCCGCGACGGCGTCCAGCGCTTCAAGGGCCTCGGCGAGATGAACGCCAACGAGCTGTGGGACACCACCATGGACCCGGCCCGCCGCGTTCTGCTCCAGGTCACCCTGGACGACGCGGCCCAGGCCGACGAGCTGTTCAGCGTCCTGATGGGCGAGGAAGTCGAGCCCCGCCGCGACTTCATCCAGCGCAACGCCAAGGACGTGCGCTTCCTCGACATCTAGTGCCCCGCGCCGCCCTCGATCGTTGAACCGTGCGAGGGCGGTGCACGGCGGCCGACGTCTCCTCCATCTAACGAAGAGGTCTTAGCAGTGACGGAAGTGACCACCGGGGGCAGTGGACCGGGCGAGCGCATCGAGCCGGTCGACATCCAGGTCGAGATGCAGCGCAGCTATCTCGACTACGCGATGTCCGTGATCGTCGCGCGCGCGCTGCCCGAGGTCCGCGACGGACTCAAGCCCGTCCACCGCCGCGTCCTGTACGCCATGTACGACGGCGGCTACCGTCCCGACCGGGGGTACTTCAAGTGCGCCCGCGTCGTCGGCGACGTCATGGGGAACTACCACCCCCACAGCGACAGCGCCATCTACGACACCCTCGTCCGCCTCGCCCAGCACTGGACGATGCGGTCCCCCCTGGTCGACGGCAACGGCAACTTCGGCTCCCGGGGCAACGACCCCGCCGCGGCGATGCGGTACACCGAGTGCCGCCTCGCCCCCCTGGCCATGGAGATGCTGCGGGACATCGACAAGGAGACCGTCGACTTCTCGCCGAACTACGACGGCCGCTCCGCCGAGCCGGACGTGCTCCCCGCCAGGTTCCCCAACCTGCTGGTGAACGGGTCCGCGGGCATCGCGGTCGGGATGGCCACCAACATCCCGCCGCACAACCTCCGCGAGGTCGCCGACGGCGCCATCTGGTACCTGGACAACTACACCGTCAACGACGAGGACCTGCTCGACGCCCTGATCGAGCGGATCAAGGGCCCCGACTTCCCCACCTCCGGCCTGATCGTCGGCCGCAAGGGCATCGAGGACGCGTACCGCACCGGCCGCGGCTCCATCACCATGCGCGCGGTCGTCGAGGTCGAGGAGATCCAGGGCCGCAACTGCCTGGTCGTCACCGAGCTGCCGTACCAGGTCAACCCGGACAACCTGGCGCTGAAGATCGCCGAGCTGGTCAAGGACGGCAAGCTGGACGGCATCGCGGACGTCCGCGACGAGACCTCCGGCCGCACCGGTCAGCGGCTGGTGATCGTCCTCAAGCGGGACGCCATCGCCAAGGTCGTCCTCAACAACCTGTACAAGCACACCCAGCTCCAGGAGACCTTCGGCGCCAACATGCTGGCGCTGGTCGACGGCGTGCCCCGCACCCTGCGGCTGGACCAGTTCATCCGGTACTGGGTCGAGCACCAGGTCGAGGTCATCGTCCGCCGGACCCGGTACCTGCTCCGCAAGGCCGAGGAGCGCGCCCACATCCTGCGCGCGCTGCTCAAGGCGCTGGACCGGATCGACGAGGTCATCGCGCTGATCCGCGCCTCCGCGTCGGCGCAGGCCGCCCAGCAGGGCCTGATGGCGATGCTGGACATCGACGAGATCCAGGCCCAGGCCATCCTGGACATGCAGCTCCGCAAGCTGGCCGCCCTGGAGCGGCAGGCGATCACCGACGAGTACGACCGGTTGATGGCCGAGATCACCGACTACAACGACATCCTGTCCTCGCCCGTGCGGCAGCGTCAGATCGTCCGCGACGAGCTGGTGCCGATCGTCGAGAAGTTCGGCGACGAGCGGCGCACGCAGATCATCCCCTTCGACGGCGACGTCTCCTACGAGGACCTCATCGCCGAAGAGGACATCGTCGTCACCATCACCCGCGGCGGCTACGCCAAGCGCACCCGCACCGACGCGTACCGCGAGCAGAAGCGCGGCGGCAAGGGCGTGCGCGGCGCCCAGCTCAAGCAGGACGACATCGTCGACCACTTCTTCGTCACCACCACGCACCACTGGATCCTGTTCTTCACCAACAAGGGGCGGGTCTACCGGGCCAAGGCGTACGAGCTGCCCGACTCCGGCCGCGACAGCCGGGGCCAGCACGTGGCGAACATGCTGGCGTTCCAGCCCGAGGAGCACATCGCCGAGGTCCTCGACCTGCGCGACTACTCGGTGGCCCCCTACCTGGTGCTCGCCACCAAGGACGGCAAGGTCAAGAAGACGGCGCTCACCGACTTCGACTCCCCGCGCACCGGCGGCATCATCGCCATCAACCTCGCCGACGACGACGAGGTGATCGCCGCCCGGCTGGTCTGCCCCGAGGACGACCTGCTGATGGTCAGCACCGGCGCCATGGCCATCCGCTTCCACGCCGACGACGACTCGCTGCGCCCCATGGGGCGCGCCACCAGCGGCGTCATCGGCATGCGGTCCGACACCGGGCACGTCCTGGACATGCACGTCGTGCAGGACGGCGAGGAGAACGTGCTGGTCGCCACCGAGGGCGGATATGCGAAGCGCACTCCGGTGGACCAATACCCTGTTCAAGGCCGGGGAGGTAAGGGCGTTCTCACGGCTAAGATCGTGCAGACCCGAGGCGGGCTGGTGGGGGCGCTGATGGTACGTCCCGAGGACGGGGTGTTCGCGATGACCTCCAACGGCGGCGTGATCCGCACGACCGCCGGTGAGATCAAGCAGTCGGGCCGCCAGACGATGGGGGTGCGGCTGATGAACCTCGCGGAGGGAGACAGCATCGTCGCCATCGCGCGGAACGTAGAGTCCATGGAGGAGCCCGTCGCGGGCGACCCCGAACCCGGGGGAGAGGAACCACAGTGACGAACGCGACCGGCCGGGCGTCGCAACGGCCGGCGGGCTTCGGCTCGCCGGGCCGTGAGGAGGACGAGTGAGCACTCAGCCGAACAAGAGCACGAGCCCCCGTCCCCCGGACGCCGAGCCCGTGGCCGGTCGCGGCGCCAACGGCGGTCGTCCGTCGGACTCCGCCAAGCCCAAGCCCGCCGTGCCCCCCGGTGTGTCCGACGCCACCCGCCCCGAGGGCATCGCCCCGGTGGGCGACCCGGCGGCGGATTCCGGCTGGGCGGGCGCAGCGGCGGCGGCGGCCCCGGGCTCCCGCCCCGGCGGTCCCTCGGGCGGATCGATGGGCGGCCCCTCCATGCAGCCGCCCCCGGGCCCCGGTCCGGGGCCCGGCGGCCCCGGCGGGCCGGCCGGTCCCGGGGGTCCGGGTGCCCCGGGGGGGAAGGCCAAGCGCGCGGTGGCGCGGCTGGGCGGCGGCACGGGGGGCAAGTCCCCCCGCCGGGCGCAGCTCCAGCTCTCCCGGCTGGAGCCCTGGTCGGTCATGAAGTTCAGCTTCGTGATGTCGCTGGTCGCCTTCGTCGTCCTGCTGGTCGCCGTCGTCGTCCTGTACGTGATCCTGTCCGGGCTGGGTGTCTTCGACTCCATCACCCAGACCGTCACCGACCTCACCGGCGACCCCGGCGACTCCAACGTCGACGCCGCGAGCTGGTTCTCCTTCGGCCGCGTCTTCGGCTACACGATCCTGGTCGGCGCCCTCAACGTCCTCCTGATCACGGCCCTGGCCACCGTCGGCTCGGTCATCTACAACCTGGCCGCCGACCTGGTCGGAGGCGTGGAGGTCACCCTCAAGGAGGCCGAGTAGCCGCCGGCCCGTTCCGCCGCCGCTAGACTGGCAGGGCTGCCGGGAAACCGATTTCAGGTTGCTCGGCGAGATGGGGTAATCTTCTCTCCCGTACCCCGCCGAACGCGGCGGCACCCGGGGCCTATAGCTCAGTCGGTTAGAGCGCATCCCTGATAAGGATGAGGCCGGTGGTTCAAGTCCACCTAGGCCCACAAGACGAAGAAGGCCCCTGCTCCGATCCACGATCGGAGCAGGGGCCTTTCTCGTGCCCTCGGTGTCGGTCAGGCGTTGCCGAAGTCGAGGTCCTTGAATTCCACCGGGCCCTTGTCCATCTCGAAGGTGCCGTCGGCGTGGAGCACCGGACGTCTCTCTCCGCCGGAGCTGTAGCGTTCGACGTGGTGGATCGCCACGCCGTTGGTGGGGGTGAAGTCCACCAGGGCGATCGCGACCCAGTAGGAGTCGTCGTTGTCGCTGAGCAGCGGCACGGTGACCGTTGAGCCGCGGCCATCGGTCACGACCGCGTGGGCGCCGAAGGACTTGAACGAGCCGGTCCCGTTCTCTATCGCGCTGTATGCGCAGATCAGCACGTAACTCTGCTGGTCGGGTCGGGTGATTCGGACGGTCTCGCGTCCGGGTCTCTTGGCGTCCCCGTCGAGCTGGATGAACGGCGGTGAGGTCAGCGAGCCGAGGTCGCGGTAGTAGATCGCGCCGTCGTCCTCGCGTTTGCGCGCCCGGCGTCCGCCGAATCGGCCCCGGGGGGTCGGTGGCTCGGCGGCGGCTTGCGCGGCGGGGACGAACAGTGCGTACAGGTCCAGGTCGGCACCCTGTTCGCGGCGGCCCGCGCTGCCGCCGTCCCATTCGAGCGTGGCGGTGACCATCGCGGTGGGGTCGCTCTTGTCGAGGCGGATGGTGGCGCGTCCCGCCTTCTCCAGCGTGATCTTCCCGAGCGGCATCGGGGTCGGCGCGGGTGCGGGTGCGGGGGACGGGCCGGGGTCGTCCACGGTCACGCCGAAATCGGAGGCCAGGCCGGCGAGCCCGTTCGCCCAGCCCTGTCCGACCGCCCGCACCTTCCAGCCGTCACCCCGGCGGTACAGTTCCAGGAGCACGACGACCGTCTCGCCGTCCGTCAGCGGCGGGCAGGTGAACTCGATCGGTCCCTCGGCGGAGCCGGTCACGACGGCGCCCGGGGTGCCGGCCGTATCGAAGGTCGCCCCCGGGTGGTCGGCGTCGACACTGGCGACGACGGCGACCGTGGTGATCGTCGCGGGCAGTCGGCCCAGCTCCGCAGTGACGGTCGATCCGGCGAGGGTGACGCCGTCCTGTGCGGGGTGGTTGAAGAACACCAGGTCGTGGTCGGCCCGGACCCTGCGGTCGGGGCCGAGGAGGACGGCGGACACGTCGATGGGCCGCGCGGCCGTGACCTCGACGGTGGCGGTCGGCGCCTCGAACGTCGCGTTGCCGCCCTTGACGAGTCGCATGCGTTCCTCCTGTCCCTCGGGGTGAAGATCAACCGTAGTTCGCGTGACCGTGAAGAGCGGGAAAAGCCCAAACTCCACCGATATCGGGCGGGCCGCTCACGCCTTGAAGTAGACGAGTTGGTGGCCGGTGGCCAGGAGCTCGCCGTCGTCGGTCCAGAGTTCGGCGTACTGGTCGGAGAATCCCCGGCCCAGGCGGCCGGCGCGGGCGGTGGCCAGGACGGGGCGGTCGCCCTGGGCGGCGAGGACGTCGGTGTCGGCGTGGAAGTACACCGTCAGCGTGACCGTTCCCGCCGGGACGAACTTCCCGAGGCGGAGCATGACGCGGGGAAGGAACACGTCGCTCATCGCCGTCAGCGACAGGTGGTCCAAGGGCCGGGCGGGCTTGTCGCGGACCCACAGGGTGCTCGTCGACGACGGGCGCGGCCCGGCGTCCAGCTCCAGCGAGCTGCCTTCGACGAAGCGCATCTCGTAGTTGTCGAGCCACGCGACGAGCTCGGGGAACTCGGCGGGCTCGACGGCCGACGCGGGAGGCGCCTCCGGCGGTGCGGACTCGGTGCTCGCCCAGGTCGCCCGACGGGTGCCGAACACGGCGGTCGCGGTGGTGGCGACGACGTCGTTCTGGCTCAACGTCACCGTCCAGTGCTGCGTGTTCCGGTTGGTGCGGACCGGGTCCACGGAGATGGTGAACGGGCCGTCGGCGATGGGACCCGCGTAGTTGACCGTGAGGGAGACCGGCTCGCCCAGGTGCCGTTCGTCGAGGAGAACGGCCTGCAGGAGGATGGCCGCGGTGAGGCCGCCGAACGGGCCCACCATGTTCGTGTACGCCGGGTCGGTACGACCCTCGAAGACCCCGTCGCCGAGCGGGGTCAGGCCGGTCGCGTCGTCGAACCGGTGCGAGAACGTCGTGATCGGGCTCATGGGTGAACTCCTCGGGGGGTCGGCCGCGAACGGCCCCTGCCGCCGGTGGGCCGGCAGGGAGCGCACGAAGAAGACCGGACCCTTACGGGCATGTCGGTCATCGCCCATGAATCCTGGCAGACACCCCCTCCGCACCCGGCGCGCGGGGCCGACGTTCGCACCGGTCAGAGCGGGTCAGAGGGTGCAGGTGGTGATCGGGTCGGTGGTCGGAGGGGGGACGGTGCGGGAGGGCGGGGGCGGGGTGCCGCGGCGGGTCCAGGTCTCCATGGCGTCGAAGGCGGCGCGGAAGCACGGCAGCATCGGGCGGACGAGGGTGGGGAAGGCGGCGTGCGGGCCGTCGGTGTGGCCGCCGCCGGTGATGCGGTAGTGGCGGTGCAGGTGGTCGCGGCCGGCCTCGCCGATCATGGCGGTGTACGGGTCGGAGCTGGTCGCGATCGGGATGAGGGCGTCCAGGGTGCCGTGCACGGTGATCAGGGGGCGGCCGATCCCGCCGTTCAGGGAGAGGCGTTCGACCGTGCGGTGGACCTGCTCCGGGCGGGAGGCGTAGTCGTAGTCGGTGTCGCATCCGGGGCCGGTGCCCTCGGGGCAGAACGGGGTCCCGGCCTGCGCGGCGCCGTCGTAGCCGGGGTCGATCTCCTCGCGCAGGAGGCGCTGGAGGAGATCCCACTGGTTGCGGTAGTGGGACTCCCAGAGGGGCTCGGAGCCGGCGGGGTAGCCGGCGGCGAGCATCGCGGCGTGCGCTCCCGGCTCACCCCGCACGTACCGGGGGTACGCGCGCAGGGCCGGGGGCACGGTGGCCAGCAGGTTGGGGGCCTTCCGGGTGAGCAGGACGCCGTTCCAGTCGATACCGCCGTCGTACAGGTGGGGATGGTGCTCCAACTGCCGGCGCACGAGGTACCCGCCCATGGAGAGCCCGGCGGCGTACGTGCGGGACGGGACACGGCCGTAGTGGCGGCCGGCGACGCGCTTGGCCGCGATGGTGAGCTGGGTGAGCCGGTGATGCCATTCGAGAACGGCGTCACCCGGGTGTCGGCCGTCCTCGTAGAGCCGAGCGCCGGTGTTGCCCTTGTCGGTGGCGGCGAACGCGTAGCCCTTGGCGAGGACGTGGTCGGAGATGATGCGGTCATTGGCGTACTGCTCGCGGACCCCGGGCGGCCCCGCCACGACCAGACCGCCGTTCCAGCGTTTCGGCAGCCTGATGACGAACTGGCTGTCGTGATCCCAGCCGTGCGTCCTGTTGGTGGTGGACGAGTCGGGGAAGTACCCGTCGAGTTGGATGCCCGGAACGCCTGAGGGATGCACGGTGCCGGGCGCTTCGAAGCCGGCCCAGTCGGCGGGGTCGGTGTGCCCCGAACGGACGGTTCCGGCGGTGGTCAGGTCGTCCAGGCACGCGGCGACGAGCCGCTCCGCGCCGGGGACGCGCAGCCGGTCTCCCGCGCATCCGGTGTCCGCGTCGGCGGCGCCGGCGGGGTTGAGGAGGGCCGTCAGCAGCAACGCGCCGGCGGTGAGGTGGCGGACCGTCTTCATGGGGCCTCGTTCTCGGTCGATTCCGTGGGACGGAAACGACCGTAGGAATCGGGGACCGCACGGCGCGAGTGTCGAATGTCCTGGTTCCGGGCTAAGGATTCCCAAGAGTCACGAAGGTAAGGGGCCGGACGGCACCTGCCTTTCGGACGATGCGCCGTCCGCCTATAAAGGCGGAGATCGTGACAAAGGTGGCGGCGGCCCGGGCGGCGATGTAGAACCGACGCCAGAGCCGTGCAGCCTCCGGATCGGTCCGGACGGCCCGGTCGGCCCGTGGAGGTACGTCGTGGTGGAGGCGCTCGCCGAGACCGATCCCCGGACGATCGGCCGCTACCGGCTGGAGGGGCGGCTCGGCGCGGGCGGCATGGGGCGGGTCTTCCTGGGGCGCTCCCCCGGAGGCCGCGCCGTGGCCGTCAAGGTCGTCCACCCGGAGCTGGCGGCGGACGACGGATTCCGGCGGCGCTTCGCGGTCGAGGTGGAGTCGGCGCGCAGGGTGGGCGGCTTCCACACGACACCCGTGGTGGACGCCGACCCCGAGGGCGACCCGCCGTGGTTGGTCACCGCGTACATCGCGGGCCCCTCGCTCTCACAGGTGCTCGCCGCGCACGGCGCGCTGCCGGAGGGGTCGCTGCGGGTGCTGGGGGCCGGGTTGGCGGAGGCGCTGGAGGCCATCCACGGGGCGGGCCTGGTCCATCGTGATCTCAAGCCGTCCAACATCCTGCTCGCCGACGACGGCCCGCGCGTCATCGACTTCGGCATCGCCCGAGCGATGGACGCCACCGCGTACACCCGGTCCGGCGCGGCCATCGGGACGCCGGGATTCATGGCCCCCGAGCAGATCAGGGCCGAGGCGGTCGGCCCGCCCGCCGACGTCTTCTCCTTCGGCGGGGTGCTCTGCCAGGCCGCCGGAATCCTGCCGTTCGGCGAGGGACCCACGCACGCGATGCTCTATCGGGTCATCCATGAGGAGCCGATGCTCGACGGGGTCCCCGACGGGCTGCGCGAGCTGGTCACCGCCTGCCTGGCCAAGGACCCGTCCCGGCGCCCGTCCCCCGCCGACCTGCTGGCCGCCCTGGCACAGGACGCCCCGGCGCACGGCCACGCCACGGCCTGGCTACCGGAGGCGGTGGCCGACATGCTCACCCGCCACGTCCCTCCACCGCCTGTGGTTCCGCCTTCCCTGAGGGCCCTCTCCGGGCCCCGGGGCTTGCCTGCTCCGGCTGCATCCACCGATGGCGGAAACCGAGCCGGCACGCTGCCTCAGCACGGCGTACGGACGGACGGCGGGGGCGGGTTCCCCGTCG
Source organism: Thermomonospora umbrina (assembly GCF_003386555.1). Taxonomy (GTDB): domain Bacteria; phylum Actinomycetota; class Actinomycetes; order Streptosporangiales; family Streptosporangiaceae; genus Thermomonospora; species Thermomonospora umbrina. Next base: position 3,044,707 of record NZ_QTTT01000001.1, read on the forward strand.
GGACGCCCGTCGAGGGCGGACCGGGGCCGACGCCCCACGCCGGAGGCCAGGAGGTGCCCGGGGGGCCGCCGGTAGCGGTCGTGCGGTTCGAAGGACGGAAGATCGGGCTCGGGGTGGAACTGGTCGGCACGATCCTGCGCCGGGTGATCGGCGTGGCCCTCATGGTGCTGGGAGCCGTCATCGCGGCGGGCGAGGGATCCAGCGGGGCACCGGTGGTCATCTTCGTGCTGATCGGCATGGCGATGGTGCTCGGCGGTCTGCGCAGACTGTTCTCCCTGTTCGCGGCCGTCACCCGCCCCTACGAGCTGTACGTGGGAACCAGCGGCATCGACCTGCGGTACGGCGGCCAACGGATGCTGTTCGGCTGGCACGAGATCAACCGAGTGGCCGTCCGCCGACTCGCCGGCCGGGGGCCCTGGGCGCTCTGCCTGTATCCGTTCGCCGGCACGCCGCTGCCCTCGGAGACCGACAGGGCGACACTGCCGTTCTTGGAGAAGAAGACCGGCTGGATCGTGGTGACCACCACCCGTCGATTGGCCCACCCCAGAACCGAGGTCGAACGGGCCGTGGCCCACTTCTCCGGGCCCCGCTGGGGCGGCAACGCCTGAGCCCGATCACGCGACGTTCGAGCAGCACCAGGCAACCCGCCGCCCACCCATGCCCGATGGCGGAGGGTTCATGGCTGGAGGTCTCCACGATCGCGCGGCCCTTGTGGGGGGTCGTCCCCCCACAAGGAAGCGTGCAGCTTGTCCGGGTTGGTGACGGCGTAGACGCCGCAGACCCGTTCGCCGTCCGGGGTCAGGTCGAGGACCAGGACGGCGAAGGGGGAGCCGCCGGCGAAGACCACGGCGGAGGGGTCTCCGTTGACCCGCCGGTAGCGGATGTCGACGCGCTGAGGGGGGCGGGAGGCGCGGGCGATGAGGAGTCGGGCGATCTTGTCGCTGCCGTGGACGGGGCGCAGGCCCGCCGCCGGGGCCTTGCCGCCGCCGTCGCTCCACAGGGTGGCGTCCGGTGCGAGCAGGCGCAGCAGTTCTTGCAGGTCCCCGCCGAACGCGGCCGTCAGGAAGCGTTCGGTGACCTGTCGCCGCAGCCGGGGGTCGACCTCGTAGCGGGGGCGTCGCGCGTGGACGTGGCCTCGGGCCCGGTGGGCGAGCTGTCGTATCGCCGCCGGGCTGCGTTCGAGGATGTCCGCGATCTCGGTGTGGGCGTAGCCGAACACCTCGTTCAGGACGAACACGGCCCGTTCCAGGGGGGTGAGCGTCTCCAGCACCACCATGAGCGCCATGGAGACCGTCTCGGCGCGTTCGACGGCCTCCGTGCCGTCGTGGTCGCCGGCGGGCAGGGTGCCGTCGAGCGGGGTGACCAGCGGCTCGGGCAGCCAGGGGCCCACGTAGGTCTCTCGGCGGCGGCTGATGGCGTTCTGGCGGGCGAGGGCCTTGTTGATCGCTACGCGTACCAGGTAGGCGCGGGGGCTGCCGATCCGTTCGGCGTTCAGTGCCTCGTTCTTGGGCGCCCAGGCGAGCCAGGTCTCCTGGAGCACGTCCTCGGTGTCGGCGACGCTGCCGAGCATGTTGTAGGCGAGGGCGAACAGCAGTTCCCGGTGTTCGAGGAACACCCGTGTCGCGGTGTCCGCCGTCCCTTCGCTGGTGCCGTCGGCGGTCGGCGCGGTGTCGGACATCGTGGGTCCCCTCTCGTGCGGTCACCCATGAGAGGCCCGCGACCGTCCCGAGTGTGACATCGCCCGTCGAAACCTCGGCGGGCGTGCCCCGGGTCGCGCCGGGCAAAGGGCGGTCGGGAGACCCATTGCGTTCGAAGAGAGCGGACGGTTCTCACACCGGACACGGCGATCATGGGGGAGGAAATTCCGGCCGTGGACTTCCGGTGGTCATCGGGTCTTCACGGCGGTGCCCGTCAAGGCGTTGTCGAAAGGCGGCATCGGCCGTCGAACGGCGATGCGCGGGACCGCCCGAACCGGGTGGCCCAATGGTCGCGGCCGGCCTCGCGACGGAAGGTCAGGCGCTACGGCTGGGGCGGGAGCGGGCGTCTTGGGCGGCCTTGCGTTGGGCGGCGGTCGCGCGTGCGCGCTTCATGCTTTCGCGGACGCGGGCGGCGCCGCGCTCGGCGGTGGAGGAGTCCTTGACCCGATCCGCATAGGCGGCCAGCACCTCCCATACCGGGGGCGGTGACCATTCCTCGCGGACGGGCAAGGCCGGAGAGTTGCCGTTAACGGTGGCGAGCGTGAGCGGGGTGCGGCAGTGGGGGCACCGCACGGCCGATTGCTCTTCTCTGCTCATGAGTCGCATCATTCCCCGGGGGTCTGACAAAACAACCCATTCCATCCCTCCTTTGCCGGATCGTCCCTGCTCGTCGCCCGCTGACGGGTGCGCGTCGCGGATCACGAACCCGTCGGGTCGGGAACGATGAGTTCCGGGTGTCCGGCCGGTCTGTATCCCTGCCGGGGCCGGACGCGAACAAGGAGGGCACACCATGACGAATCGGGAGCCGGAGACGCGGCTGGACGACAGGTTCAGCAGTGAGAACGCCGCCGCGACGGAGTGGGGAGTGGGACGGGCCGTCCTCGAGAAGGCGGAGCTGTACTGGCTGACGACCGTGCGTGCGGACGGCCGGCCGCACGTCACGCCGTTGCTGGCGGTCTGGATGGACGGCGCGATGCACTTCACCACGGGCCCGACCGAGCAGAAGGCCAGGAACCTCATCGGCAACCCGCAGGTGGTCCTGACGACGGGCCGCAACGTTCAGGAGGGCCTCGACGTGATCGTCGAGGGCGTGGCGGTCCGGCTGAACGACGAGGAGCGCCTGCGCAGGCTGTCGGACGCGGTCGTGGACAAGTACGGCCCCGAGTGGCGGTTCACCGTGCGGGACGGCACCTTCCACCATGAGGGCGGCGAGGCGTGGGTGTTCGAGGTCGAGCCCGTCACCGCGTTCGGGTTCGGCAAGGGCGAGGTGTTCAGCCAGACCCGCTGGCGCTTCAACGGGGCCGGGTGAGCGCGGCCCGTCAGGGCTTGCGGGCGATGCCGCCGATCATCAACCGTTGGCCGATGGTCAGCGGGTGGGTGACGAGGCCGTCCGGACGCCATTCGGGGAGGTGGACCAGCCCGGGTGGCACGAGGTCGAGCCCGTCGAAGTAGCGGGCGATCTCCTCCCGGGTGCGGAAGCGGCCGGTGCCGAGGAAGCGGAGGAAGGTCTCCTCCAGCGCGGCGGCGTCCGGTCCCGAGCGGCAGAAGTGGGTGAGGAACAGGTGGCTGCCGCTCGGGACCGCCGCCATGTAGCGCTCGACGATGCCCTGCGGGTCCTCGTCGTCGTGCAGGTGGTGCAGCATGCCGACCAGCAGCACCGCCACCGGCTCGGAGAAGTCGATCATCTCCTGGACCGCGGGGAGGGCCAGGATCGTGTCGGGCTCGCGCAGGTCGGCGGTGACGACGGTGGTGTGCTCGTTCTGCACCAGCAGGGCGCGGCCATGGGCGAGCACGATGGGATCGATGTCCACATAGACGACCCGGGCGTCCGGGATGTACCGCTGGGCGACCTGGTGGGTGTTCTCCACGGTGGGCAGGCCCGAGCCCAGGTCGATGAACTGGCGGATGCCCGCCTCGGCCGCCAGGTGGTGCACCCCGCGCCCCAGCACGGCCCGGTTGTACCAGGCCAGGTCGCCGATCTCCGGCATCACCTTGAACAGCTCGTCGGCGACGGCGCGGTCGACCTCGTAGTTGTCCTTGCCGCCGAGAACGGCGTCATAGGCGCGCGCGATGCTCGGTCTGGTGGTGTCGATTTCGGGCACCAGGGGCGCCGCCGGCTCGGTCGTCATCGCGACTTCCTCCCGTGTCCCGGTGTCATTCCGAGTCGGCTCGACGGATCAGTTCCCGGAGGAATTGCGGGGTCCGGTCGGGCGGCGCGGCCTGCGCGCACAGTGTGTCCATGGTGCGCGAGTAGAGGTCGATCTCCTGGCGCTTGTCGAGATACTGCGCGCTGTCGAGCTGTTCGAGATAGACGACGTCCGGCAGGTCGGGCTCGGCGAACCGCATGATGGTGAACGGCCCGCCGGGCGCGCCGAGGCCCCGCTCGAACGGCGCGATCTGCAGGGTGACGCTGGGCAGCGCGCTGAGCTCCAGCAGGTGGACGAGTTGGTCGTGCATGACCTCGCGGCCGCCGAGTTGGCGGCGCAGCGCGGACTCGTCGATGACCGCCCACAGCTTGGGCGCGTCGGGCCGGGTGAGCAGCCGTCGCCGTGCCACCTCCAGGGCGACCCGGCGTTCGAGGTCGTCGGTCGAGGCGCGCGGGTGCCGCAGTCGGGTGACCGCGCGGGTGTACTCCTCGGTCCGCAGCAGGCTGGGGACGAACTGCACCTCGAACGTGCGGAGCCGGGCGGCGGCCTCCTCCAGGGCGACGTACATCTCCTGCCAGCTCGGCAGGATGTCGCCGTACTCGTCCGACCAGTGCGGCGCGGCGGCCTGTCTGACCAGCGACATCAGCCCGGCGCGCTCGGGCCCCTCGGTCAGCCCGTACAGGGTGAGCAGGTCGGCGACGTCCCGCTCCTTGATGCCGACCCGGCCGAGCTCCAGCCGGCTCATCTTGGACGCCGACGCGCGGATGGCGTACGCGGCGCTCTCGCGGGTGATGTTCCTGTCCTCGCGCAGCCGGCGCAACTGGGCCCCGAGCAGCATGCGCAGGACGGTGGGACCGCCCCGGGACGAGGCGAACAGGCGGCGTATGGACGGGTCGTCCGCCTGCCTGGCCATGATCATCGGTGCTCCTTCGTGCGACGAGCCGCCGGCTTCTCCTGGAACCCACCACCTTATCGTCCATTTCATTCCAGAGGTGGACAGTCGGCTGATTTCTTGAAATTCCGGAGTGGTTGGAACGTTCCCGGCAATGGTTGTCCGGCGTCGCGGGGAAGTTGCGCCCACTTCGGCGGGCGGCCGACGCGAATCCCCGGACCTGCGAACTCCGTGACCGTTCCGCGAGGGCGGCAATGGTCTCCGGTCGTGATTTCGCCGGGATGGGCACGCCAATGACAACCCGGTCATGGTCGTGCGGTTCTTCTCCACAATGGGGAGAAACGCCCTGATGGGGCCGCCATGCGGAATGTCTCGCGGACGGGCCGCGCGAGGTCACGGCGATCCCTCGCCCAGTGGGCGCACCGCCGTGACCTCGCTCCCCCGGCCCTGTTCAGGTTCACCCACGCGAGCGTCGGGGCCTCCCTACTCCGGCCCCATCCCCCCGGTCACCCGCCAACGGGTGTCCTCACTGGGTGCGAACGAAGCTAACCGCTACTCCTGCGTAGGTTTGCCGCGATCCCTCCAGGGTCGACGAGCGGCCCACGACCTGCGGCGAGCGGCGCGCACGACGCCACGGGCGTCACGCGGGGGCCAGCCTCCAGAGGGAGGTCGTCTCCGCCGCACGGGCGGCATGAAGGGGGTCCTCGGCGTCGCGTGTCTTCGCATGCCGGGGCCTGACGTCCAGCCGGTCGACGACGTCGATCCCCGCCTCGGCGAACGCGGTGAGCAGCTCGTCCCGCGACCGCAGCCCCAGGTGCTCGGCGATGTCCGACAGCACCAGCCACCCCTCGCCACCCGGCTCCAGATGATCCGCCAGCCCGGCGAGGAACCCGTGCAGCATCCGGCCGTCGGGGTCGTAGACGGCCTGCTCGATGGACGAGGCGGCCCGCGCGGGGATCCACGGCGGATTGCACACGATCAGCCGCGCCCGCCCCGGCGGGAAGAGGTCCGCCTCCCTGACCTCGACCCGCTCCGCCAGCCCGAGGCGCTCGATGTTCTCCCGTGCGCAGGCCAACGCCCGGGGGTCGCCGTCGGTCGCGACGACCCGTTCCACGCCTCGGTGGGCCAGCACGGCGGCCAGCACTCCGGTGCCGGTGCCGATGTCGAACGCCTCCGACGGCCGTTCCGGCAGAGGGGCCCGGGCCACCAGGTCGACGTACTCGCCGCGCACGGGGGAGAAGACGCCGTAGTGCGGGTGGATCCGCGCCCCCAGGGCGGGGACCTCGACGCCGTTGCGCCGCCACTCGTGGGCGCCGATGACGCCGAGCAGCTCCCGGAGGGACACCAGCGAGGGTTCGTCGTCCACAGGCCGGCCGTACGCCTCCAGGCACGCCTGCCGCACGTCGGGGGAGCGTCGCAGCGGGACGGTGTGGTCCGGGTCCAGCGGCACCAGGAGCATGCCGAGCGTCCGGGCCTTCTGCGCCTGGGCCATCCGGTGCAGATGGAACGCCTGGGCACGGGGCTGCGCCTCGGGCTCGGCCTCGGGACGGCGTCGTCGGCGGGGGCGGTCGACGCGGCGGCCCATGGCCTGCAGCAGTTGGCGGGCGTTGTGGAAATCGCCGCGCCAGAGCAGCGCCGTCCCCTCGCACGCCAGTCGGTAGGCGGAGTCCGCCGTCATCCGGTCGTCGGCGACGGTGACGCGCTTGGGCGGCGGCGCGCCGTTCTCCGACCGCCAGCGGGCGGTACGGGACGCGCCCGCCTCGTTCCAGTGGACGTAGGTGTGCACAGCGCTCCCCGGCAGGTTGGGCATCGAACCTACCCGCATCCGGGAGGCGGCGAGTCTTCCACCGGCGGTGCTCCCCTGACGCGCTGATCGGCGATTGAATCGGGAGTGCATCGGGGGTGCAGCGGGAGTGCCTCCGGGGCGGTGGAAAACCGGGGGTCCCGCTGGGGACCGAGCTGGGGACATCCGGTGGGCAACCAGGACTCTTCCCAGGTCGGGCCCTGTGCACAGAAGTTATCCACAGCCTGTGGACCACGGGGTCGTCGGCGAGTATCCCCAGCGGTGTCCCCAGGACGGTGTCCACACGTGGAAAACCGCCCGAAAACTGGGGATCGAGCTGGGGAAACGCGGTGGACGCAGTGTGTATTGCGCTGGTCACGGCCTGTGGGCAACGGTTGTCCACCGCCTGTGGAAAACCTGGGCCCGTGTTGACGTTCCCGCCCGTTGCGCGTACCTCTCCTGAGATGTCCGTTCCGCTGTCCACAGGGCCGGGAACGCGCCCCCGCATCCCCGAGATCGACGCCGTTCGGGGCCTGGCGCTGTGCGGCATCCTGCTGGTCAACCTGGTGGGGATCACGGGCCTGCGGGTCGGCGGCGAGGGCCCGACCCGGCACTTGTACGAGGCCCTTCTGCATCAGCGCTTCTTCCCCGTGTTCTCGTTCCTCTTCGGGTTGGGCGCGGCGCTGCTGCTGCGGTCCTTGGAGGAGCGAACGGAACGGCCCCGTGCGGTCCTGCTGGCCCGGTTGGGCTTCCTCATCCCGTTCGGAATGGCCCATCAGGCGCTGCAGCCCGGCGAGGTGCTGGTCGCGTACGCCGTCTTCGGGATCGTGGTGCTGCTGCCGGCCTCGTTCCTCCCCCGCGCCGTCGTCCTGGCGGCGGGCGCGGCCGTCACCGTGGCCGCGCTGGCGACCGGCGGTGGGACGGCGCTGATCCCGGGGCTCTTCCTGCTGGGGATGGCCGCCGCCGCGTACGACCTCCAAGTCCTGGGCACGCGTCGGGTCGTGGTGGCGTTCGGCGTTCTGGCGGGCCTGGCCGTCGCGCTCAACCTCGGTCGGCTCGCCCTGGGGGCCTTGGACGCGACCGCCGGAGTCGTCACCGGTGCCGCGTACGCGACCGGCCTGCTCGTGGTCCTCACGTGGGATTTCGTGGCCGCGCCCCTCTGCGCCGTCCTGGTCCCGCTGGGGCGGCTCGCACTGACGAACTACATCACCGCGACGCCGCTGATCCTCGTCGCCGACCGACTCCTCGACCTGGGGAACGCCCCGCACCCCGCGACCGTCCTCGCCACCGGAGCGGCGATCCTCACCCTCCAGACGCTCTTCGCCCGTGCCTGGCTGCGCCGCTTCCACCATGGGCCGCTGGAGTGGGCCTGGCGGTGTCTCACCTGGTGGCGGCCCGTTCCCAACCGCCTCCCGACCACGGCCTGTCGGATCGAATGAGTGTTCGATCTTCCGGTAGGGTCCGGTGCCCATGGGCCACCTGTACAACGAGTCGATCCGCGCCGAGACGGACACGTCCGGCCGGCTCACCGCCTACGAATGGCGTGGGCTGCGCTACACCGTTCACGAGGTCCTCAAGGCGTACGGCTCGGACACCGAGGCGACGGTTTACCGGATGCGGGTGAGCGCCGCCCCCACCGGCTCCGCGGGACCGGCCGCCGTGGCGGTGGCGGAGATCGTCGGCGACGCCGGGCACTGGCGACTGCGGCACCACTTCTCCGCCTGAGCGCACGGCCCGGCGGGGAGACCTCGACTCCCCATTTGCACGGCGCTGACCTGCGGATTTCTACCGTGGCCGAGTGGGGGAGAGCACCGGATGGACCGGCCCGGACGGGCTGCGGGTCACCGTGGTGCCCCTGTCGGGGGCGCACCGGGTGACGGCCGCCGCGCTGGGCTCCCCCCTCCCGGACGACCTGGCGTACGCGTTCCTGGTCACCCGCGAGGGCGCGATCGTCGACCGGGGCTACTACCCCACCGTCGAGTCGCTCGCCGACGTGGTGGACCTGTCCCGTCTGGAGCCCGTCTGATCCGCCGGCTACCCTGAACGGCCGGGGCACCGAGGGGGACCACCATGAACGACGCGTCCGGCTCCCGGGCACCCGCCGACCAGGCCGTCTGGACCAGGGTCGAGGGGGTGCAGGGGGCGCCGCTCGACCTGATGGCGGCACGGCTCGGCAGGACCCACTTCGCGCCCCACACCCATGACGAGTACGCCATCGGTGCCTGCGTCGCCGGTCTCGAGGTCATCCGCTATCGGGGTGAGCTGCACTACTCGGGCCCCGGCAGCATCGTCGCCATCGAGCCCGGCGAGCCGCACACCGGAGGGCCCGCCATCGCGGACGGCATGGCGTACCGGGTGATGTATCCGGGCTCGTCGCTGCTGGCGGACGCCACGGCGGTGGTGCCGCACTTTCGCGAGCCGGTCATCGAGGACCCCGGGCTGGCCGAGGCGCTCCGCCTGGCCCACGTGGCGCTGAGCAGGGGCGACGACCCCCTGGAAGGCGAGGCCAGGCTGCTGTCCGTGCTCGCCGAACTGGTGCGCCGCCACGCGGCTCCCGTCCCCCTCGGCGACGGGGGCCCCGACGACTCCGGGTGGGTCGCGCGCACCGTCATGGAACGGCTCGCCGACCAGATCACCGGGCCGCCGTCCCTCGCGGAGATCGCCGCCGAGCTGGGCATGTCGCGCTTCCGGCTGCTGCGGTCGTTCCGGGAGACCGCCGGGATGCCGCCGTACGCGTGGCTGGCGCAGCACCGCGTCAACCGCGCACGGGCGCTGCTGGAAAGCGGCCATCGCCCCGCCGAGGCGGCGGCGCTCACCGGCTTCGCCGACCAGGCGCACCTCACCCGGTGGTTCCGCAGGGTCCTGGGCGTGACGCCGGGGGCGTTCCGCAACAGCGTTCAAGACTCCGAACGGCGCGTGGGCTGATCCTGGTGCGCGCTGCCCGAATTGCGGGCATGTGCACTGGTCGATGCCGTTCACGGGAGAACGCAGTGAGTCGTCGTGGCTGGGTCCTGTTCGCTCTGATGAGCGTCATCTGGGGCATTCCCTACCTGATGATCAAGGTAGCGGTGGAGGGCGGCGTCTCGGTGCCCGTCCTGGTGTTCGCCCGGTGCGCGATCGGCGCCCTGGTGCTGCTCCCCCTGGCGCTGCGCGGCGGCGGCCTCGCGGGCATGGTGCGGCGGCACTGGGTGGCGCTGGGGGCGTTCGCCACGCTGGAGATCCTGATCCCGTGGTGGCTGCTGTCGGACGCCGAACGCCGCCTGTCCAGCTCCATGACCGGCCTGCTGATCGCCGCCTCGCCGATCGTCGCCGTGCTGCTGGTCCGACTGGCGGGCGGCACCGACCGGCTCGGCGCCCGCCAGTGGGCGGGCCTGATGCTCGGCTTCGCCGGCGTCGCCGTGCTGGCCGCCCCCGAACTGCGCGGCGGGGACACCTGGTCGATCATCGAGGTGCTGCTCACCGCCTGCGGCTACGCCACCGCCCCGCTGTTCGCCTCCCGCTGGCTCAAGGACGTGCCCGCGCTGCCGATGACCGCCGTGTGCCTGACGTTCGCCGCCCTGGTCTACACACCGCCGGCCGTCCTGACCTGGCCCGACGCGGTGCCCTCCGGGCGCGTGCTGGCGGCGGTCGCGGGCCTGGCGGTGATCTGTACGGCGCTGGCGTTCGTGGTCTACTTCGCCCTGATCAGGGAGGTGGGCCCGTCCCGGGCCCTGGTGTTCACCTACGTCAACCCGGCGGTCGCGGTGCTGGCCGGGGTCCTCTTCCTGAGCGAGCCGCTGACCCTCACGATCACCTACTCCTTCGTGCTCATCCTGGGCGGCTCGCTGCTCGCCATGACCCGCCAGACCCCTGGGGACACCGACACCGAACCCCGGCCCGCCGAACCCGCCGAGCCCACACCCCGGCCGACCACCCCACCCGCGACGTGCCCGGCGGTCACCCCAGAGCCCTGCTGAACGAGCCCGGAGCCTCTCTCAGTCCTGCTGAACGGGCCGCTCGGGGGTCCGTTGCACGTGGCTTGTCTCGGGCACCTCGGGTGGCTCGGCGGTCACGTTGCCGTACGCGAGCCGTCTGAAGCTCGGGTGGACATGCCCGCGGCCGCGATCGAGCCCTGCTGAACGGAGGGAGGCCGCGTCGGAGGGTGTTGGGCGTGGGGTGGGCCTGGTGGTCGTTCGGGGTCAGAGGCCGGAGCGCCAGAGGACCAGGATGAGGGCGGACAGGAGGAGGGCGGCGGCGCCCAAGGGGGCGCGGCCCATGACGATCACGGCGACGCCGCCGCCGACGGCGGCCATCGAGCCCGCCACCATGGCCCGCCCGCCGGGGCGGTGCTCGTCGTCGTCCTCCGACACCTCGATGGGCTCGCCGGTCACCGCCGTCGGGGGCGGTTCGTCCCGCAGTTCGCGCTCCCAGAGGTCGAAGTCGTCCTGTAGGCCCATCGGACTCCTGACCGCCGGCCGGAGTGCTCGTTCTCCGGCTTTCCTTCCTGTATGCCCACGTGACTCGGTACGCATGGCCCAAAATGGGTGACGGCGTGCGGAGGCGGTCGTCCCGGTTGCTAGGCTGCGGAGAGCCCGGGGAAGCGGTCACTTGCCGTGTCCGGGCGCGAATAGTCGAGGTGAAGGGGTCCCACCGTGAAGAAGCTGATCGTTCTGGCTGTCGTCGCTCTCGGCGGACTGGTGGTCTGGCGCCGCCTGCAGCAGGACCGCGCCGAGCTGGACCTGTGGACCGAGGCCACGTCCTCCGATAGCTGACCTGAAACGTCCGTGGGGGTGTTCCCCACGGTCCAGCCGTCGGCGCTCCGTCGTCTGCGCGAACCGCGAACACACGGAGCCGCCCGGTCGGCGACTCGCCGCACCCATCCAGACCCCGGCGGAACACCGGGACCTGGATGGGTGGCGTGTGCGCGTCAGGTGAGGGGAGCCTCCCACGCCTGGCGCCAGGTCTGCGGGCCGACGACCCCGTCGACCTTCAGGCCCTTCTCGCGCTGGAACGACCGGCAGACCTCCTCGGACCGAGGCCCGTACCGCCCGTCCGCGGTCAGCCGCCAGCCGCGCTTCTTCATCTGCGTCTGCCAGGTGCGGACGTCGTCACCGGACATGATCGGCGGCTGGGTGAGGTAGCGTCCCGGCCACTTCGGCGCCTTGGTGCCCGGCCTCGACGGCGGCGGGGGCTCCTTGCCGTCGTAGTTCGGCCTGCCGAATCCGGCGATCACACTGGACGAGCGGACGCGTCGCCTGACCGCGTCGCCGGTGTTGCCCTCGATGGTCTGCAGCCGGCCGCCGCCGAGGACCTTCTCCACGATCCCGACGTGGTCGATGGCCCCGGTGGAGTTGGTCGCGCCCCAGTCGAAGAACACGATGTCGCCGGGCTCGGCCTTGTTGACGTTGTCGGTGGTGCCCTTGAACCACCGATCGGCCTTCTGGAAGTCCTGCGCGTGCCAGACCGTGTAGGCACGGTCCCCGCCCGGCAGCACCGCCTTCTCGTTGCCGGACTCGCGCGCCCAGTACGTGATCGCCATGTCGCACCACGGCGCCCGCAGGAACTCGTTCCCGTGCTCCTTGGCGTACGCCCGGGTGAACTTGTTGGGACGGCCGGCCAGTCCGATGTCGGAACGCGCCGCGTCCAGCATCCCCTTCGCGCTACCCACCGGGCGACACCTCCTCGCCGCGGAAGACGCCGTCCACGTCGGGCTCGCCGTACAGCGCGGTGAGCACCTGCATCTCGTCCTGCTCGGTCGCCCGGTGCACGTTCGGGTTCGCGTCCACCTCGTCCATGCGGGCGGCCTCGTCCGACTTCTCGGGCTCGTTGGGTTCGGGCATGTCTCTGTCTCCTGGTCTACGTGGGGGGACGACGGCACCCGCCAGGACCCGGCCACCGGAACGACCGCGACCGTGCGATGTGCCGCCTCAATCGACTGCGGGGACGTGCGCCCCTCAGGGACCGTTGTGCGAGCACACGAAAGACCCGCCTCGTCCCCCGTGCGACCCCCACCCCACTCCCACCCGGAGCGCGGCATACTGCACCATCCATCATCTGGCCGACGGCGGGGACCTGTCAGTCGATTGCGCTAAGTCAGACCCGGGAGACACAACGTTCTGCCGCGCCCCCGGCCCACCGCCCAACCCTCCGCCGGCGACCCACGGTGTACGATCGATCGGCGCACGGGGCCTTAGCTCAGTTGGCAGAGCACCGGCTTTGCAAGCCGGGTGTCAGGGGTTCGAATCCCCTAGGCTCCACCTGCGACAACGCCCCCGTCCTGATCATGGACGGGGGCGTTCGGCGGCAGGGCTCAACACCCCGGGCAGCGCGCGCACGGTTCGGTGCGGCCTCGCCGCAGCGAGCGACCTCGGCCGAATGCGGTCACCATGGGGGCGGGGCCTGCGTGACCGGGCCTTCCTCGCGTATGGGAGCTGATCGGGCCGTCAGGCGATGCTCGACCAAGCGCGGCCGGGGTCAAGGGCTGATGGCGAGGAAGAGGAAGGCGGCGAAGAGGACCAGGTGGACGCCGCCTTGGAGGAGGGTCGCTCGGCCGGGGACGACCGTGAGGGTGGTGACGGCGACGGTGAGGGCGAGCAGGACCATGTGGGTGGCGCCCAGGCCCAGGGTGAGGGGGCCGTCGAGCCAGATGGAGGCGACGGCGATGGCGGGGATGGTGAGGCCGATGCTGGCCATGGCGCTGCCGAGGGCCAGGTTGAGGCTGGTCTGGACGCGGTCGCGGCGGGCGGCGCGGGCGGCGGCGAGGGTCTCGGGGAGCAGGACCAGCAGGGCGATGACGACGCCGACGACGGAGGGCGGCAGGTCGGCTCGGGCGACGGCCGACTCGATCACCGGGGACTCGACCTTGGCGAGGCCGACGACGGTGACGAGGGCGAGGAGGAGCAGGCCGAGGCTGGTCATGGTGGCGCGGGTGGTGGGGGCGGCGGCGTGGTCCTCGGTGGTGACGACGGAGCCGTCGGCCCGCATCGGCAGGAAGTAGTCGCGGTGCCGGACGGTCTGGGTGAGGACGAACAGGCCGTACAGGGTGAGCGAGGCGACCGCCGCGAAGGCGAGTTGGGCCGTGGAGAAGGAGGCGCCGGGTTCGCTGGTGGTGAAGGTCGGCAGCACCAGGGTCAAGGTGGCCAGGGTCGCGACGGTGGCCAGCGCGCCGCCGGTGCCCTCGGCGTTGAACATGGCGACCCGGCGGCGCATGGTGGCGATCAGCAGGGTCAGCCCGACGATGCCGGTACAGGTGATCATCACCGCGGAGAACACGGTGTCGCGGGCCAGGGTGGCGGTCTTCGCGCCGCCGGAGGCCATCATGCTGACGATCAGCGCGACCTCGATGACGGTGACGGCCACCGCCAGGACCAGGGAGCCGAACGGTTCGCCCACCCGGTGGGCGACCACCTCGGCGTGGTGGACGGCGGCGAGCACGGCGGCGGCGAGGACGGCCGCGACGATGATCGCGGGGACGGTCGGCAGCTCCCGGCCCCAGGACAGCACCAAGGCGAAGAGAGCGAACGGCGGAACGGCGAGGGTCCAGGGCACAGAGAGCATTCGTCGCATTAAGGGACAATCCTAGACGGCGTTTCGGTGGGGACCGTGTCGCCCGACGGTAGATGCCCCGTCACGGTGCTTCTCATGACCGTGCGCACTTCATATATTGCTCTACGTGATCGGACGAAGTGCGGGTGCGCCGGTGGGACGTCGTACGGTCCTGGTCGCGTCGGCGGCGACCGCCGCGGTGGCGGGGCTGTGCGGGGGGTCGGCCCGGCCGGTCACCGGGCACCGACGGCCCAACGTCCTGCTGATCGTCACCGATGACCAGCCGCTCGGGACCGGGTGGGCGATCCCGGCCGTGCGCGGGCTGGTCGGCGGGCACGGGGTGACGTACCCCCGCGCCTACGCCACGACGCCCCTGTGCGGCCCCTCCCGGGCCTCCGTGTTGACGGGACGGTACGCGCACCACCACGGGGTCCTGCAGAACGGCCGTCCCTGGCCCGGCAGGCTCGACCAGCGGACGACGCTGCCCCACCACCTGCGGGCCGCCGGCTACCGCACCGCGATGTTCGGCAAGTACATCAACGGGTGGGACGTCCACCAGGCCCCGCCCGGTTTCGACGAGTTCTCCCTCATGCAGCCCCCCAAGTACGGCGACGCGTCGTGGAACGTCAACGGCACGGTCGCCGAGCATCCCGCCTACACCACCTCCCTCGTGCGGGACGGTGCGGTGGATTTCCTGAGGCGTCAGCGCGACAGCTCACGTCCGTGGTTCCTGTACGTCGCCCCCTACGCGCCGCACAAGCCGTTCACCCCGGAGGAGAGGTACGCGCGTCTGGACGTTCCCCCATGGGAGGGCAACCCCGCGGTGGACGAGGACGACAGGGAGGGCAAGCCCGCCTACATCAGAAGCGCCGACGCCACGGAGGACGAGGGCCGCGACATTCGGCGGGGGCAGTTGCGCACGCTGCGTTCCGTGGACGACATGTTCCGGGCGCTGCACCACGAGTTGGCCGAGCAGGGGCGGCTGCGCGACACGCTCATCATCGTCGTCAGCGACAACGGCTACTGCTGGGGCGACTACGGATGGAAGGCCAAGAGCATCCCCTACGGGCCGTCCACCCGTGTGCCCCTGTTCCTGTCGTGGCCCGGCGGCGGGTTCGGGCGGGGTGTCGTGGACGGCCGGCTCGTGGCGAACATCGACATCGCCCCCACCATCCTGGACGCCACCGGTGTACGGCCCCTCACGCCCCTGGACGGTCGTTCGCTCCTGCGCTCCGGAAGCCGCGACCGGCTGCTGCTGGAGTGGTGGAAACAGGGCGATCGGCAGGCCGGGCACAGTTGGGCGTCCACGGTCACCCCGGACTACCAGTACATCGAGCACTACGACCTGCGGCTGCGCGACGGCCTCCTCACCGGTCAGGGCGACATCGTCCACCGCGAGTACTACGACCTGCGCGGCGACCACCACCAGCTCCGCAACCTGCTCCACGAGGCCCCGCCCGACCTGGCCGACCGGCTCAACGTCGCCTGGCTGTCCACCCGGCTGGCCGCCGACCGGGGCGTGCTGCGACCGATCGGGGCCTGACCGCAGGTAGCAGCGCGAGGCCGATACTCCCGGGTGATCTCACATCGACGCGCCCCGTACGAGCATCGGACCATGCGTACCACGACCTCCCGAATGCTCGGATTCGCCGCCGCCGTCGCCATTCCCGCCGGCGCCTTCCTGCCCTGGTACGGGGATGTTCAGGCGTCGGAGTTCCCGCTCGAGGACCTGTTCGCCGGCACCGACGGGGCCACCACCGGCACGGCCGCGTCCGCCGCGATGCTGCTGCTGGCCACCGGCGTGGTCGCCCTGGTGGCGGTGCTCGCCCGTTCCCGCCTCACCGCCTGGCCGGCCGTCCTGGGCACGCTGGCGATCCAGATCCTGTGGATCGTGATGAACGCCCTGCACTTCGACCCCGTGCCGTTCGAGTCGACGGACTTCCGGGTGGGGTTCTGGGTGACGTTCGCCGGGACGGTGGGGCTGCTGGTCGCGGCGGTGCTCCCCGGCGACCGGCCGCGCTGCGACTGCGCCCCGGCGGTGCGGTCGTGACGTCTCAGCCGTCGACCGGCACGCTCCAGAACGCCTGCTCGTGCCGCATGCCCTCCAGGAACCGCCGCTCGGCCACGTCCGGGTCCGGCGCCGCCTCGTCGATCATCTCCGCGATCCGGCGGGCCAGCGCCGCGAACCCCGGATCGGCGTACGTCTCGACCCAGCGCCGGTAGCGCGGCTCCGCCGGAGGGTCCTCCGCCAGGGCGCGTCCCAAGGTCGAGTAACCCCACATGCAGGGGTAGAGCGCCGCGAGCCCCGTCCCGTACGAGGCGGCCGAGTCCAGCAGGAACGCCGTGTACGCGGCGCACGCCGGGCCCTTCCGCGCACCCTCCAGATCCGCCCCGAACTCGGCCGCCAGCGACCGGTGCAGCGACAGTTCCTCGTGAAACGTCGCATGGGCCAGGTCCACGAGGTCCCCCAGATGCCCGTCCGGCGCCCGCCAGGCCAGCCGCGAGAACACCCGCACATAGTCCAGCAGGAACAGATAGTCCTGCTCCAGCCAGGACCGGAACACCCGTTCGTCCAGATCCCCCCGGGCGATCCCCGCCACGGTGGGATGCGCCAACTGCTCCTCGACCAGCGGAAGCCCGAGCTCCTCCAAGCGCGCCGCGATACCCATCAGAGGGTGGCCACGTAGACGGTGTTGGTCGCCGGTCGGTCCTGGAGGGGGTTGGGAAACTCCACGACCTCCGCCCGGCTCTCGGTGAACACCCGGCCCAGCACGGCGGTGAAGTCGTCGTCCGGCGGGTCGTTGGACCACAGGGCGAAGACCCCGTCGGGATGCAGCCGTTCGGCCAGGGCGCGCAGGCCCTCGGGTCGGTAGAGAGCGGCGTGGCTCGGATGCAGCACGTGCCGGGGCGAGTGGTCGACGTCGAGCAGCACCGCGTGGAAGCGCCGTTCGGCGTCGAAGTCCAGGGTGAAGAAGTCACCGTGCACGAAGCGGCAGCGGGTGTCCGACGTGAGCGCGTCGCCCAGCGGGACGAGACCGGCCTCGTGCCACCCGATCACCTCGCCGAGCGCCTCCACGACGACGAGCGACCGCACGCGGGGATCCTCCAGAACGGCGTGCGCGGTGTACCCGAGCCCGAGGCCGCCCACGGCGACGTCGAGCGGGACGTCCGGCAGCGCGGCGAGGCCCAACCGGGTCAGCGCGATCTCACCGGCGGTGAACATGCTCGACATCAGGAACTCGTCGCCGAGCTTGACCTCGTACACGTCGGTCCCGGTGCCGGGGTCGCGCCGTCGCCGCAGGCTGATGTCGCCCATCGGCGTCGGACGCCAGTCGAGCTCTTCGAATCGTGCGCTCATCGTCCCCGCATCCTGTCACGGTCACCGTCGCCGGAGCGCGCGTTGGGCTGTTTGCCAGGAATCGGCGCGGTCTTGACGTTCGCGCCCCGGCCCCGGGGTATGAACGGCCGCGGCCCCCCAGAGACGGAACATGGGGGAGCAGTGACGAACGACGCCGACGACAAGCAGCGGCAACTGGAGCAGTACCGCGTCGACATGGAGGGCTCCAGGCTCACCACCGACCAGGGCGTCCGGGTCGACGACACCGACAACTCGCTGTCCGTGGGCGAACGGGGCCCGACGCTGCTGGAGGACTTCCACCTCCGCGAGAAGATCACCCGTTTCGACCACGAACGCATTCCCGAGCGCGTCGTGCACGCCCGCGGCTCCGGCGCGTACGGGTTCTTCCAGGTGTACGAGTCGCTGGCCGAGTACACGTGCGCGGATTTCCTGTGCGACCCGTCCCTGCGCACCCCGACGTTCGTGCGGTTCTCCACCGTGGCGGGCTCGCGCGGGTCGGCCGACACGGTGCGCGACGTTCGGGGCTTCGCGACGAAGTTCTACACGCGGCAGGGCAACTACGACCTCGTCGGCAACAACATGCCGGTCTTCCCGATCCAGGACGGGATCAAGTTCCTGGACTTCGTCCACGCGGTCAAGCCGGAGCCGCACAACGAGATCCCGCAGGCCCAGTCCGCGCACGACACCCTGTACGACTTCGTGCAGATGCAGCCGGAGACGATGCACTTTCTCATGTGGCTGAACTCGGACCGGGCCATCCCGCGCAGCTTCCGGATGATGCAGGGCTTCGGCGTCCACACGTTCCGGTTCGTGAACGCCGAGGGGCGCGGCACGTTCGTGAAGTTCCACTGGAAGCCGACGCTGGGCACCCACTCGCTGGTGTGGGACGAGGTGCTGCGCATCCAGGGCAACGACCCCGACTTCAACCGGCGCGACCTGTGGGAGGCCATCGAACGGGGCGCGTATCCGGAGTGGGAGCTCGGCGTGCAGCTCGTTCCCGAGTCCGACGAGCACAACTTCGACTTCGACCTGCTCGACGCCACCAAGATCATCCCGGAGGAGGTCGTCCCGGTCCGCCCGATCGGCAAGATGACCCTCAACCGCAACCCGGAGAACTTCTTCGCCGAGACCGAGCAGGTCGCGTTCTGCACCGCCAACGTGGTGCCCGGCATCGACTTCACCAACGACCCGCTGCTCCAGGCCCGCAACTTCTCCTACCTGGACACCCAGTTGATCCGGCTGGGCGGCCCCAACTTCCCGCAGATCCCGATCAACCGGCCGGTCGCGCCCGTCCACAACGACCAGCGGGACGGCTACCACCAGCACATGATCCACCAGAGCCGGACCAGCTACACCAAGAACTCCATCAGCGGCGGCTGCCCCATGAGCGGGATCGTCAGCGGCGACATGAGCGGGGTCTTCAAGCACTACACCGAACGGGTGGACGGCAACAAGATCCGCAAGCGCAGCCCCAGCTTCGAGGACCACTACGGCCAGGCGACGCTGTTCTGGAACAGCCTGGCCGACTGGGAGAAGGAGCACCTGGTCGCGGCCCTCAAGTTCGAGCTGGGCCACGTGGAACGCCGGTACATCAAGGAGAAGGTCGTCGAGCACCTGGTCCACGTCGACCACGGGCTGGCCTCCCAGGTCGCCGAGGGCCTCGGGTTGACGGCCCCGCCGACCGGCACGCCCAACCACGGCAGGTCGTCGCCGGCGCTCAGCCAGGCCAACGCGCCGCGCGACTCGATCGCCACCCGCAAGATCGCGTTCCTCATCGACGACGGGAGCGACGCCGGCGAGGTCGGCTCCGTCCGCGACGCGCTGCAGTCCCGGGGGGCGATCTGCGAGCTGGTCGCGCCGCACGAGGGGACGGCGGGCTCGCTCACCGTGGACCGGCAGCTCAGCGCGTCCTCCTCGGTCCTGTACGACGCCGTCCTGCTGGCGGCGGGCGAGGGACTGACCGGCGACGGGTACGCGCTGACGTTCGTCCGCGAGGCGTTCAAGCACGGCAAGGCCATCGCCGTGCTGGAGAACGGCCGTCCGCTGCTGGACGCCGCCGGACTGCCGGGACGGCAGGGCGTCGTCGAGCCGGGCGACGGGTTCGTCGACCGCTTCACCGCCGCCGTCGCCGCCCACCGTCACTACGACCGCGACGTCGCGGGCTTCCCCGCCTGACCGGGCGGGGCACATCGCGAACGACGATCAGGAGGTTCCCATGGGCAAGCCCGCGACCGCGCACAAGGTCGTTCTGGAGAAGGCCGCGCAGCAGTTCGCCGACGCCAACTCCGAGCACCCGTTCATCTACGAGCTGCCGCCCGAACAGGGTCGGCAGGTGCTGGAGGATCTCCAGTCGGATCCGAGCGTTCCCAAGCCCGACGTGGACGACGAATGGATCCAGGTCCAGGACGGGCCGACCGGGCTCGTCCCCGTACGGATCATCAAGCCCAAGGGCGCCACCGGGATGCTGCCCGTCATCTTCTACATCCACGGGGCGGGGTGGGTGTTCGGCTCGGCGCACACCCACGACCGGCTGTGCCGCGAACTGGCCGTACGCTGCGACGCCGCCGTCGTCTTCCCCGAGTACGACCGTGCGCCCGAGGCCAGGTACCCCACGCAGATCGAGCAGAACTACCTGGCCGCCCAATGGGTCATGAACCACGGCGCCGAGAAGAACCTCGACGCCTCGCGCATGGCGGTGTGCGGGGACTCGGTCGGCGGCAACATGTCGACGGTCCTCGCGCTGATGGCCGGGGAACGCGGCGACGTGCAACTGACGGCCCAGGTGCTGTTCTACCCGGTCACCAACGCCGAATTCGACACCGAGTCGTACCACGAGTTCGCCACCGGCCACTACCTCAACCGCGACGGCATGAAGTGGTTCTGGGACCAGTACACCACCGACCCCGAGCAGCGCGCCGAGATCTACGCCTCGCCGCTGCGGGCCGGCGCCGCGCGGCTCAAGGGCCTGCCGCCCACGCTGATCCTGACCGCCGAGGCGGACGTCCTGCGCGACGAGGGCGAGGCGTACGCCGCCAAGCTGCGGGCGGTGGGTGTCGACGTGACCGCCGTACGGCTCGCCGGCGCGGTCCACGACTTCGCGATGGTCGACCTGCTCCGCGACACCCGCGCCAACCGGGCGGCGATGAGTCTCGCCACCATCGCACTCCGTAAGGGTCTGCACGGCTGACCCGGTTATGATCGCCGGACCTCGGGCGACGTCCCGCGGAACCGGGGCGGCTCGGCCACCCTGCGCTTCGATCCCAGGGAGGTGCCGTGGCGGAATCCCGACTGGTCCGTTGGTTCGTGGGCAACGTGCCCCGGCTGGCGCGCAGGGTCACCGAGGAGTGCCGCCGCGAGATCCCCTACTACGCCGCGCTGCCCCGCACGACGATCTCCGCGACGCTGCTGCCCGGGGCGGAGGCGGTGGTCGCCCTCGTCGCGCGGCAGTTCCGGGACGGCCGGACCGTGCTGACCGCGGAGGAGCGCGTGCGGGTCGTCGAGGTCTCGACCCGCCGGGCCGACGAGGGACTGCCGCTGGAGGTGGCCCTGATCGCCTACCAGATCGGCATGGAGGTGCTCTGGCGCGAGGTCCGCGCGGAGGCCCGGCCGGGGGAGGCGGAGGAGCAGGCCGCCATCGCCGAGCACCTGTTCGGGTTCCTGCGCGCGGTCGTGCCGGCGGTGGCGGCGGCGCACGCCCAGGCCCAGCAGGAACGGCACAACGAGCGCCGTGACGCGCTGCAGATGCTGCACGGCGCGCTGCTCGCCGGAGAGCCGGCCGACGCCCTCGCGGTGCGTGCCGGCGTCGAACTGGCCGACGCGTACCGGGCGGTCGTGCTGCGGTTCGGCGCGGCGGAGGTGGCCGTGACGCGGCCGATCCGCGCGTTCCAGGACGTGCAGGCGGCGCTCGGGACCCCGCTCGTCACGATGAACCCTCGCGGTGTCAGCGCGCTGCTGCCGATGACGGAGGCCACGGCGGGGGACGCGCTGACGCGGATGATGGTCGAGGTGGGCCGGGCGCTGGGGCGTCCGGTGGCCGCGGCCGTCGCCGACGCCGCCGACCGGGACGGCATCCCGGCGGCGGCGAACGAGGCCATGGAGGTCGCCGAACTGGTCGCCCGGCTCGGCCACCCGCCCGGCCTCTACACGCTGGACGACGTCCTGCTGGAGTACCAGCTCGCCCGGCCCGGTCAGGGGCTGGCCCGGCTGGCGGCGCGGCTGGACGGGCTGGGCGACCGGGTCGATCTGTTCGACACGTTGCGCGCGTTCGTCCGGCAGGGGCACAATCGTCGGCTCGCGGCCCAGGACCTGCACGTCCACCGCAACACGCTGGACTACCGGCTGCGCGTCATCGCCCAGCGCACGGGTCTCGACGCGGCGGAGCCCCGCGACGCGCACCTTTTGACGGCGGCGCTCAACGCCCGCGACCTGCTCGGCGGCTCGCCCTGGCAGGGTGAGGAACATCGGCGTTTGGGCAATCGCACAAACGCATCGGGGGATGACTGATCCGAAGCACCATGACTTCGGAAATCGGGCTCCAGAAGAATGATCCGCCCCACCCCCTGTGACCCCGGTCACCCCCCACCGCTGGAGTCCGTATGCCTCGGTTCGCCCGGATCGCCGTGCTGGTCGCCGCGCCCCTGCTCGCCGTCCCCGTGGTCGCGAACGCGCTCACCTCCCCGGCGTCCGCGACCGCCGCCCGTACCGCCGCCGGCGCGGCGGTGCCCGCCGACTGGTCGGCGCCCGGCCCGTACGCGGTGACCGTCGACAAGGCGACGAACCACACGATCTACCGGCCGAGCACCCTGGCGGCGAACGGCGTGCCGAACCCGGTCGTGATCTGGGGGAACGGGACCGGCGCGACCCCGGCCGCCTACGACGGGATGCTGCGCCACTGGGCGAGCCAGGGCTTCGTCGTCGCCGCCGCCAACACCACGCAGTCCAACGACGGCACCGACATGCGCGAGGGCCTGGACGTGCTGGCCAAGCGCAACGGCAACGCGTCCAGCCCCTACTACCGCAAGGTGGACTTGAGCAAGGTCGTGTCCGCCGGGCACTCGCAGGGTGGTGCCGGGGCGCTCAACGCCGCCCAGTACGACTCCCGGGTGGACGCCGTGCTGCCGATCCAGCCCGGCCCGCTCGCCACGCCGGGGTGGGTCCGCCAGCCCACCTTCTACATGTCGGGGCAGAACGACGACATCGTCCAGCCGAGCTGGGTCCTCGGCGACTACAACGGTTCGGGCAACCGGCCCGCCATCTACGGGGAGGTCCGGGGCGCGAACCACTTCGCGCCCGCCGGCGACGGCGGCGTCTTCCGCGGCCCCACCACCGCCTGGCTCCACTTCATGCTGCGCGACGACCCCGCGGCCCGCGCCGCGTTCGCCGGACCGGACTGCGGCTACTGCGGCGACACCCAGTTGTTCTCCAAGTGGCTGCGCAACACCAAGTTCACCGCCGCCTACAACTAGCCGACGGCCGCCGCCGTTCCAGTGATCACCATGGCTCAGTGAATCGAGGCTGCCGTGAGCGGACGTCATCGCAACGACCTCCCCGGGGAGAGACCGGACGGCACCGACCCCGTCTACGGCCCGGGCGGCTCCGGGGCCTCGGGTCCGGGGCGGCCGGGGCCGCCGGCCGGCCACGGCGGTCCTCCGTACGGCCCCGCCATGGAACGATCCGGCGCCGTTCCTCCCCCGCTGCGCATGTCGGACTCCTCGGGGGCGTTCGGCGGTCGGCAGTCGGAGGTGTGGCGGTCGGGTGAGGTGCCCGCCGGGACGTCCGGCGGGCACCGGCGGCGGCGACGCGGGCGGCGCGGCCCCATGCTCGGCCCGCTCGCCGGGGCCGTCGGTCTCCTCGTGGTGTTGGGCGCGGGCGGCTACGCGCTGTCCGGGTTCGGCGGCTGCGGCGGCGGCGCGCTGGTGCTCGAGGTCGCCGCCGCCCCGGAGATCGCCCCGGCCGTCACCCAGGCCGTGGAGCGGTTCAACGACGAGGACGCGAAGGTCGGGGACACCTGCGTCCGCGCCGCGGTGACGGCGGTCGACCCGTCCCGGACCACGCTGCTGCTGTCCGGGGTGGGGGTGCCGTCCGCGAACTCCCGGATCCCCGACGTGTGGATCCCGGATTCGTCGTTGTGGACGTCGCTGGTGCTCGGCTCCGACAAGGGCAAGGGCGCGATCCAGGTCTCCCGGACCTCGGTGGCGTCGAGCCCGATCGTGGTCGGCGTGCCGCGCGGCGTCGCGCAACGGCTGCGCGCCCAGGACGGCACCGCGCCGCCGTCCTGGGCCGCACTGCTGCGGGCCGCGGCGGGCGCGGAGGGGGCGGGTTCGGCCGGCGCCGTCCGGTTGACGTTCCCCGACCCGGCCGCCAACGCCACCGGCATGGGCTCGCTGATGATCATCAACACGCTGCTCGACGGCACCCCGGACAAGGACGCGACCTTCACGGGCATCGTCCGTTCCCTCCGGGAGGCGACCGTCCAGACCGTCGGCGACCAGTTCGACCGGTTCGGCAAGAGCGGCTCCGCGCGGATGCCCCTCGCGCTCACCCCTGAGCAGGCCCTGTGGAGGTACAACCAGACGTCTCCTCCCGAGAGCGCCGTCGCGCTCTATCCCCAGGAGGGCACGCTGTCGATGGACTACCCGTACGTCACCGTCGGCCGTGACGCCGAACGGCGGCGGGCGGCCGCTCTGCTGGAGGCGGCGCTCGGGTCCGATGACACCCGCGCGGACGTCCTCGGTCTCGGGTTCCGGACGCCCGACGGCGATGCGCCGGGCGAGTTCACCGTGCGGTCCGGCGTCGACCCCGCCCGGCCGCGCATGCTCCCCGCCCCGAGCGCCGTCGAGACCGGCGCCGTCATGCAGGCGTGGGCGAAGCTGTCCCTCGGTCTGCGGCTGCTGCTCCTCACCGACGTGTCCGGGTCGATGGCCGAGAGGGTCGGGCCGGACATCACCCGGATGCAGGCGATCGTCAAGGTCTCCCAGGGCGGTCTGCGGCTCCTGTCGGACGACACCGAGTTGGGCTCGTGGGTGTTCTCCACCGACATGGACGGCGACAAGCCCTACCGGGAGATCGTCTCCGTCGGCCCGCTGGGCGACCGCGTCGGCTCCGTCACCCGCCGCAGCAGCCTCCTGTCCTCCCTGGCGGTGATGGCGCCCAAGCCCGACGGCGACACGGGCCTGTACGAGACGGTCCTCGCCGCCTACGAGCACATGACCGACACGTTCAAGCCGGAGTTCGGCCACTCGATCACCGTGCTCACCGACGGCCGCAACGACCACCCCGGCAGCACGCTCACGCTGGCCAAGACGCTGGACCGACTGCGCGAGATGCAGGACCCCAACAAGCTGGTCGTGGTCAACATGATCGGCTTCGGTGAGGGTGTCGACCCCACGGAGCTGAAGCAGATCGCCGACGTCACCCACGGCCGGGTCGAGATCGCGAAGTCCCCGGACGACATTCGGGGCATCTTCCTGCGCCTGCTGTCCCGCCGCATCACCGGCCGCTGATCACCGCCCCGATCGTGGAGTCCCCACGGGTCCGTCCGGGGCGGCTAGGCGCGCGGCGTCGTCGCCAGCGCGGTGAAGCGGAGCTCGAGGCCGTCGAGGAGGGCTTGGAGGCCGGTTTCGAAGGCGCTCTCGTCGATGCGCTGCTGGCGTTCGGCGAGCAGGTGGGCCTCGCTGAGGTGGGGGTAGGCGTTCTCGTACACGCTCGCGTCGGCGGGGAAGTTGCGGGCGAACGAGCCGAGGGCCGAGCCCGTGATGAAGTAGCGCATGAGGGCGCCGACGCGGGTGGCCTCGCGGCGGGGCCAGCCGGCGTCGACGAGGCCGCCGAAGACGGCGTCGGCGAGGCGGAGCGCGTTGGGGCGGCGGCCCATGCCCTGGGCGAGGGCGGGCACCACGTTGGGGTGGGCGGCCAGGGCGGCGCGGTAGGAGCGGGCCCAGGAGTCCAGCGAGGAGCGCCAGTCGGGGTCGGGGAACATCGACAGGTCGACCTCGCCGATGACCGCGTCCACCACCGCGTCGAGCAGCTCGTCCTTGGTGGCGACGTGGTTGTAGAGGGACGGGCCGCTCACGCCCAGCTCGGACGCCAGGCGGCGGGTGGACACGGCCTCCAGGCCCTCGGCGTCCACGAGCGCCAGCGCGGCGGCCACGATGCGGTCCCGGCTGAGCAGCGGCTGGCGGGGCCGGGCCACGGGGCACCTCCTGAGGGTCGGTCGGAGCGGGTCATTCTCGCATCCCGACCGCCTTCGGCCGGAAACTTGCAACGCTAGTTTAACGTGGCTAACCTAACAGGAAACTTGCATCGCTAGTTTTCGGCCGAGGTCAACGTGAGGGTCGCGCCCATGAATCTGGAGCTGTCCGAGGAGCAGGACGCGCTGCGGCGGTTGGCCGCCGAGTTCGTCGACCGGGAGATCGTGCCCCACGCCGCCGCCTGGGACCGGGCCGAGGCCGTCGACCGGGGCATCGTCGGCAGGCTGGGCGCGACCGGCTTCCTGGGCATGACGCTGCCCGAGGAGTACGGCGGATCCGGCGGCGACCACCTGTCGTACTGCCTGGTCCTGGAGGAGCTGGGCCGGGGCGACTCGGCGGTGCGCGGCATCGTGTCGGTGTCCCTGGGCCTGGTCGGCAAGTCCATCGGCCACTACGGCACCGAGGACCAAAAGCGCGCGTGGCTGCCGCGCCTGACCTCCGGCGAGGCCCTCGCCTGCTTCGCGCTCACCGAGCCCGGCATCGGCTCGGACGCCGCCAACCTCGCGACCCGGGCCGTCCGCGACGGTGACGACTGGCTCCTCACCGGCACCAAGATGTTCATCACCAACGGCACGTGGGCGGACGTGGCGCTGGTCTTCGCCCGCACCGGGGGCCAGGGGCATCGCGGCATCACCGCGTTCCTCGTGCCGACGGACGTCGAGGGGTTCGAGACCCGCGAGATCCACGGCAAGCTCGGGCTGCGCGGCCAGGCCACCGCCGAGCTCGTCCTCGACCGGGTGCGGGTCCCCGACACGGCGCGGCTCGGCCCCGAGGGCAAGGGCTTCTCCGTCGCGATGGCCGCCCTCGCCAAGGGCCGCATGTCGGTCGCCGCCGGATGCGTCGGCATCGCGCAGGGCTGTCTGAACGCCGCCGTCGGCTACGCCAAGGAACGCGAGCAGTTCGGCAAGGCGATCGCGTCCTTCCAGCTCGTTCAGGAGCTGCTGGCCAACATCTCCCTCGACGTGGACGCCGCCCGGCTCCTCGTCTGGCGGGTCGCCGACCTGATCGACCGGGGCCTGCCGTTCGCCACCGAGTCGTCCAAGGCGAAGCTGTTCGCGAGCGAGGCGGCGGTGCGCGCCGCCAACGACGCGCTCCAGGTGTTCGGCGGCTACGGGTACATCGACGAGTACCCGGTCGGCAAGTATCTGCGGGACGCCCGGGTGATGACCCTGTACGAGGGCACCAGCCAGATCCAGCGGCTGCTGATCGGTCGCGAGCTGACCGGCGTGAGCGCGTTCTGATGCGCCCCGTCCACTTCGCCGCCGCGCGCCGCACCCCGATCGGCCGCCTGCGGGGCGCGCTCGCCGGCACCCGCCCGGACGACCTGGCCGCCACCGTCCTGCGAACGCTGACCGACGGCCTCGACCCGGCGCTGATCGACGAGGTCTACTGGGGCGCCGCCAACCAGGCCGGCGAGGACAACCGCAACGTGGCGCGCATGGCGGTGCTGCTCGCGGGGCTGCCCGAATCCATTCCCGGGGCGACCGTCAACCGGCTGTGCGCCTCGGGCCTGGAGGCGATCACCCTCGCGGCCCGCACCATCGCCGCCGGGGAGGCCGACGTGGTCGTCGCGGGCGGCTCCGAGTCGATGACGCGCGCCCCGTTCGTCCTGCCGCATCCCGACAAGGACACGCTCCAGACGTACGACACGCGCCTGGGCTGGCGGCTCACCAACCCGCGCATGCGGGACCGGCACGGCGTGCTGGCCATGGGCGAGACCGCCGAGGAGGTCGCCGCCCGGTACCGTGTCGGCCGCGAGGACCAGGACCGGTTCGCGCTGCGCAGCCACCAGAACGCGGCCCGGGCCCGTCGAGACGGCCTGTTCGCGGACGAGCTCGTCCCGCTGCCCGAGATCTTGGAGCAGGACGAGGGCATCCGCGAGGACACCAGCCTCGAACGGCTCGCCGCGCTGAAGCCCGTCTTCCGCGAGGGAGGCACGGTCACGGCGGGCAACTCGTCCCCCATGAACGACGGCGCGGCCGGCGTGATCCTCGCCGGCGAGGAGGGGCTGCGCGCGTTGGGCCTGGAGTCGTTGGGCCGGTACGTCGCGGGCGCGTCCGCCGGGGTGCATCCCGACGTGATGGGCATCGGGCCCGTACCCGCGACCGGCAAGGTCCTCAGGCGGGCCGGCTGGGACGCCGGGGCCCTCGACACCGTGGAGTTGAACGAGGCGTTCGCCGCCCAGGCCCTCGCCTGCGTCCGGGAGCTCGACCTGGACCCGGAGCGGGTCAACCCCGACGGCGGCGCCATCGCGCTCGGACATCCGCTCGGCTGCTCCGGCGCGCGCATCGTCACCACCCTGCTGCACCGGATGCGCCGCACCGGCGCGCGGCGCGGCCTGGCCACCATGTGCGTCGGCGTCGGACAGGGCACCGCCGTGCTCATCGAGTCCCCCTAGCGACCATGGCGACCGGAGTGCGGAGGCGGCGGCATGCGGCGACCGGACGCGGCCCGGCGGGGTGGAGCAACGCCGCATTGATCGAGATCCCCTAGGAGGCAGCATGGGCAGGTTCACGGGAAAGGTCGCCGTCATCACCGGAGCTGCGCGCGGCATCGGCGCGGCCACCGCCCGGCGGTTCGCCGACGAGGGCGCGCGCGTCGTTCTCCTCGACCTGGGCGGGGCGGAGGAGACCGCTCAGGCGATCGGTGCGGCGGCCACCTCCATCGACTGCGACGTCACCGACCAGGCCGCCGTGGACGCGGCGTTCGCCGGGCTCGACCGGGTCGACGTCCTGGTCAACAACGCCGGGATCACCCGCGACAACCTGTTCTTCAAGCTGCCCAAGGACGACTGGGACGCGGTGCTCGCGGTCAACCTGACCGGCGTCTACCACTGCTGCCAGGCCGCCCAGCGGCACATGGTGAAACAGCGCCACGGCAAGATCGTCTCGCTGAGCAGTCGGTCCGCGTTGGGCAACCGGGGACAGGCCAACTACGCCGCCGCCAAGGCCGGGATCCAGGCCCTCACCGCCACCCTGGCCATCGAGCTCGGCCCGTTCGGCATCAACGTCAACGCGGTCGCCCCCGGCTACATCGCCACCGCGATGACCGCCGCCACCGCCGAGCGGATCGGCATGACGGCGCAAGAGCACCAGCAGACCGTCGCCGAGCGGACACCCCTCGGCAGGGTCGGGCAGCCCGAGGAGATCGCCGCCGTCATCGCCTTCCTGGCGAGCGACGACGCCTCCTACGTCAGCGGCCAGACCCTTTACGTGAACGGAGGAGCACGCTAGCCATGGACTTCGGACTCACGGACGAGCAGGAAGCCATCCGCGACACCGCCCGGGCGTTCATCGCCAAGGAGGTCGTGCCGCTGGAGCAGGAGGTGCTCCGCCGCGAACGCCTCCATCAGGTCGGCCTCACGCGCGACGAGCTGCGCGAGCTGCAGCTCAAGGCCAAGGACTTCGGATTCTGGGGCCTGTCCACGCCCGAGGAGTACGGCGGCATGGACCTGCCCGCCGTCACCCAGTCGCTGCTCTGGACCGAGCTGGGGCGCACGTTCGTGCCGTTCCGGTTCGGCGGAGAGGCCGACAACATCCTCTATCACGCCGACGAGCGGCAGAAGGAGGAGTACCTGCTCCCGACCATCGCGGGTGAGCGGATCTCCTGTTTCGCCATCACCGAGCCGGACGCGGGCTCCGACGCCGCCAACATCAAGTTCGCCGCCCACCGCGACGGCGACGACTGGGTGCTCAACGGCGAGAAGACGTTCATCACCAACGGCAACGATGCCGACTTCACCATCGTCGTGGCCGTCACCGACAAGGAGAAGGGCGTGCGCGGCGGCGGCACGACCGCGTTCCTCGTCGACCGGGACATGGGCTGGACCTCGGAGTTCATCCAGACGATGGGCGAGGGCGGCCCCGCCTCCCTGGTCTTCGACAACGTCCGGGTGCCCTCGCGGAACATCCTGGGCGAGATCGGCCAGGGCTTCGAGCTGGGCATGAAGTGGATCGGCAAGGGCCGCTACACCATCCCCTCGCACGCCTTGGGCATCGCCGAACGCGCCCTGCAGATGGCGATCGACTACGCGGGCACCCGGCACACGTTCGGCAAGCCCATCGGCGTCAACCAGGCCATCCAGTGGATGATCGCCGACTCCGAGGTGGAGCTGGAGGCCGCGCGCCTGCTGGTCCTGCGCGCAGCCTGGGCCATCGACCAGGGCCTCGACCCCCGACACAGCTCCTCCATGGCCAAGCTGTACGGGGCGAATATGGTCAACCAGGTCATCGACCGCGTGCTGCAGATCCACGGCGGCATGGGGTACACCCGCGAGCTGCCGATCGAGCGCTGGTACCGGCAGGTCCGCCTCTACCGCATCTTCGAGGGCACCGACGAGATGCAGCGGCTGATCATCTCCCGCGACCTGCTGCGCGGCTACACCAAGATCGGGCAGGTCGGCTGAGATGGCGACCCTGTCACTGGCGAGCGTGCTCGCCGAGAACGCCCGCCGCCGTCCCCACAAGGTGGGCCTGGTCGAGGGCGACCGCCGGCTCACCTTCGCCTCGCTGTGGTCACAGGCGTTGACGCAGGCCGCCGCCCTGGTCCGCGCGGGCGTACGGCCCGGCGACCCGGTCGCGCTGCTGTGCCCGAACACCGCCGAGTTCCCGATCGCCTACTACGCGATCCTCGCCGCCGGCGGCGTCGTGGTGCCCGTCCACCTGCTGCTGACGGCCGACGAGGTCGAGTGGGTCCTGCGCGACAGCGCCGCCCGCCTGCTGCTCTGTCATGCGGCGAACGTCCCGGTCGGCTCCGCCGCCGCGACGGCCGCGGGGATCGAGACGTATGCGCTCGGCCCCTTTGACGGTCCGGGCGTGAACGGACGGCTGGAGGACCTGGCCTCTTCCGTGGAGCCGCTGCCCTGGTTCGCGTCCCGGTCGCCGGACGACCCGGCGGTCATCTTCTACACCAGCGGAACGACCGGCCGCCCCAAGGGCGCGGTGCTCAGCCACTTCAACCTCGTGATGAACGCGACGGTCAACGCCTTCGACGCCAACGACGCCCGGCCGGACGACGTGGCCCTGGGAGCCCTCCCGCTGTTCCACACCTTCGGGCAGACGGTCAGCATGAACTCGGTCTGGCGGTCGGGCGCGACCCTGGTGCTGCTGCCCCGCTTCAACGCCGCGGACGCCATCGACCTCATGCTCGCCGAGGGTGTCAACACGTTCCATGGCGTTCCGACGATGTACCACGCCCTGATCGAGGAGGGCCGGGGGCGCTCCTCGCTCCCGACCCTCCACCGGTGCATCTCCGGCGGTGCCTCCTTGCCGCTGCCGATCCTGGAGTCCTTCAACGAGTTGTTCCAGGCGGAGGTCCTGGAGGGTTACGGCCTTTCGGAGACCTCGCCGACCGCCTCGGTCAACCAGCCCGTGTACGGCTCCCGCGCCGGCACCGTCGGGCACCCCGTGTGGGGCGTGGACGTCGAGATCGCCGACCCCGCCGTGCCCGACCGCATCTCGCTTCTCCCCGTGGGCTCCCCCGGCGAGGTCGTGATCCGGGGCCACAACGTCTTCACCGAGTACCTGGGCAACCCCGAGGCCACCGCCGCCGTCCTCATCGACGGCTGGTTCCGCACCGGCGACATCGGGGTCAAGGACGCCGACGGCTTCATCTCCATCGTCGACCGCACCAAGGACATGATCATCCGCAGCGGTTTCAACGTCTACCCCAGCGAGGTCGAGGAGGTCCTCCTCCGCCACCCGGGCATCGGCGAGGTCGCCGTGATCGGCCTCCCCGACCCGGTCCGCGGCGAGGAGATCTGCGCTGTCATCGTCCCCGCCTCGCCGGCTCCGACGGCGGAGGACGTGATCGCCTTCGCCCGCGAAAACCTGGGCGCCCACAAATACCCCCGCCGCATCGAGTTCGTCGACGCCCTCCCCCTGGGGCCCAGCCACAAGGTCCTCAAACGAGAGCTGAGACAACGCTTCGCCCGACCGTCGTGATCTCATGGCGTGATCGCTCACTCTCACGACCGCTCAGGGGGAACGCCGATGAGATTCGCACTCGTGATCTTCGAGACGGACGCCTCGCGCCGCCGCCTTCGGGCCGACCGGGACGCGCACCGCAAGGCGTACGAGACCTGGATCGGCGAGATCGCGGGCGCGGGCAAACTCGTCGGCGGTGAGGCCCTCGAGACGGACCACACCGCCCCGGTGACGGTACGGACGGTCGCCGACGGCTCCACGACGGCGACGGACGGGCCCGTCCACGCCGGCGAGGAGACCCTCGGCGGCTGGTTCGTCATCGACGTGGCGGACCGGAACGAGGCCGTCGAACTCGCCAAGACCCTCCCGACCGGCGAGGCCATCGAAATCCGCCCGATCCTGGAGTCGGCCTGACGCGGTGCCGTGGGCAAGGACCTCAAGCGGGAGCCGAGACAACGCTTCGCGTGACGCCCTTGCCCGTCGGGTTCTCACCGTCTACGGCAGTTCACACACCAAGGCGTCGGAGAACGGCGGCTCCGCCCGAAACTCGCCGACCTTGCGCCAACCGGAACGCAGGTACCAGTCGTACGCCTGCGAGCCGATCACGGCGGCGAGGGTGGCGTAACGCTCGGGCCGACCGTCCAGCAGCCCTTCGAGCAGCCGCGTACCCACCCGCTGCCTCCGGTGCCGCCGATCCACGACCACCTCGACGACGGCGAACTTGAAGGCGTCCAGCACCTCGCCGGGCGGAGCTGAGGCACCGCCCCACCAACCGCCCGACGACATGGAGAACCCGCACGAGAACCCGACCAGTACCCCGTCCGACCGCGCCGACACCAAGGCGAAGCCCGGAGCAGCGGCCTGCGCCCGGGTCCGCGTCAGAAAGCGCACACGACTGAACTTCGAAGCCCCCTCGTAAGGCGGCTCCGCGTACACCCGGACGTACAGATCCGCGACCTCGTCCAACACCTCGCCCACCGCGACCCCGTCGAGCCGATAGAAGGCGACCTCGCTCATCGAACGACCGGCCAGGACGGCTGCACCATGACCGCAGCGGCACCCTCACGCGACACCCGAACGCCCCTCACGCTCGCGCACCAAGGCGTCGGAGAACGGCGGCTGACCGGTCACGCCGCCTACGCACCGGCCAGCGGGAGCGGGAACACCAGGGCGTCGTAGTGCGGCGCGTCCGGGTATGGGCGGAGCTTGCCGACCTTCTCCCACCCCCAGCGCGCATAGGCGGTCTGCGCAGAGGTGTTGTCCTCCCGGACCAGCAGGGTCGCCCGCTCCTCGCGGCGTCCGCCGAGCAGCTCGTCGTGCAGGGCGTGGGCGACGCCCTTGCCCTGCCACTCGGGCAGGACCATCAGCTCGTTGAACGCGAACGTCCGCGCGCCGGTCTCCGTGGTGAAGCCGTCGGGGACCGGGGTGGTCAGGCCCTCCCACCACCGGGATGTCGCCGGGAGCGCGTACCCGAACGCCTGCCCGACCGGTGCCCCCTCACGGTAGGCGACCACGATTTCGAAGCCCGGCGCCTTGAGGTAGCCGCGAGCGCGTTCGGCGAACCGCTCGGCGGAGTAGAACGGGTCGTCGATCACGTCGGCGTGGGTGGCCTCGTACAGCGGCACGATCACGCTGTCGAGGATCTCTTCGGTGGATCGGGGGTCGTGCCGGGTGAAGGTCAGGCTCGGCGGGGTCATCGCTCTCCCGAGGTCAGGGCCAGCATTTTGTACGCCTCGCGCACGGTGGGTCGGCCGACGGTCGCCGACGGTGCCAGGGAGAGCGAGGCCAGTGCCGTCCGGCGAATGAGTCCGTCCCCGATGTGCTGCGGCGGCAAACCGGACCACACGCGCATGGCGTGCCGTGCCGCGTCATCGACGTCCCCGGCCCGCATCATGCACGCGGTCCGGTGCAGCTCGACTTGGAGGCGACCCAACCCACGGCCGGTGTAAAGCGCGAGCACCTCGTCCTGGGCGCGGGTCGCCCGGTCGATGTCGCCGGTGAAGGAATGGACGTGACTCTCGACGTGCAGGAGCCGCGTCCGACCCCATCCCCACTGGGACGCCCGGTCGTCGCGGGTGTGGTCGGGAAGACGCTCGAAGACGTCATGGAGGTCGCCGAGGGCGGTCAGCGCCTCGGCACCGCGACCGAGTTCCGCGAGGGCCTGGGCCTTCGCCGCGTACCCGCTGACCACACCGGCGCAGGGCTCTCCGCGTCCGACGGCGATGGCCTCGTCCGCGACGTCGAGGACCGACAGGCGGGGCCTCTCGTCGTACAGCGAGAACACCGCCTGCCTGCCCCGGATCAGTGCCGCGATCACGTGATCGCCGCTCTCGTCGGCGGCGCGGGCGGCGGTACGCCACCACCGGCGGGCGGACCGGGGGTCGCCCAAGCTCGTCAGCGTGATGGCCGTGAGCGCGGCGAGACGTGCCGCCACATGGACGACCCGCGACCGCACCGGGTCTTGCGCGGTGGACAGGATGACGCTGATCTCCGTGAAGTCGGCGAGGAGCTCGGGGACGACCTGTGAGGCGGGCATCAGGCCGACCTCGTGGGCGTAGTCGTAGGCGACGCGCTCCCAGGCGTCGGCGTCGCGGTCGGTCGGTTCTCGGCCCATGGCTGCGTTCAGTGCGGTACGAGCCTCTTCGGTTTGGTAGCCGAGCGGTACGGCTGCCGCCGTGGCGAGCAGCCCGAGCAGTGCGCGGCGCTTCACGTCGTCGGCTGCATTCGGGTCATATTCCCAGGATGCACCCGCCCCCTCATTTTCGGGTCCGAAAAGCTCCACCCTGTCCACTTGGAAGGCGGTGGCGTAGGCGTCCGCCCAGTCGCGGGGGAATACCGCGCCCTCTTCCCAGCGGCGAATCTGCCGAGCGAGGTTCCGGAGATTGCCCTGGCCAAAGTCCGCGGCGCGGAGCAGGTGGCGAGCCATTTCCACCTTGTTCCACCCGCGGGCCTCGCGCTCGCTTTGGAGTCGCTCAGCCCACCGCGGACGCATGGCGACCATGCCCACCTCCGGCGCTAGGCGGGGCGGACACTCGCGTGTGTCCGCCTGCTGTCCGCCCACCTGTCCGCCATTGTCCTTCTACCCGCACCCCGTGACCTGCGTTTCGCTGAGAGTCACCAGACCAGAGCGGCCCCGGGCCTGGTGCGTCCACACCAGGGTGTTCCGGGGCCTGGCCAGGAGGTGGGTTCTGACGTGGATCAGGCATGGCCGAAAACCGCAGACCTCGGCATCACCCGACCGGAAAACGCCGCCGGGGACCCGGAGCGGGCTGCGCGAGACGTTCAGCGGTCGACCGGGGGGCGGTGGGTCGCTTGGTGGGGGCGCAGCACCGGACGGTACTGGGCGACACCGCGAGCGCCGTACCCCTGGTACGGGCTGCTGGAGGCCGCTACGCCACTCGGGCTACGGGAACGGATCGGCGATATGGACGCCGAGTACGGTCACGGACGCCACGGCCGGTGGAACGCGCTCCATGGATGAGGCACCGCCCGCCACATGGTGGACGTGGGAGATCCGCGACGCCTCCGGAGACCTCGGACCGGTCGGGGTGTGCGGAGACAGGATGGACGCGGTCGCGGAGGTGAACGCCGAGTTGAGAAAGGCCTCGGAGGGTTGGACGGCCGACGTCCACGAAGTCGCCCCATCCCCGGACGGCGGGCCGACCTATGAATACCGCCGGCATGCCGGTCGTGCTTCTCGCCCGGTCGGTGTCAACGGGATCCTGTGGCAGTGACCTGCTCGTCCCTGGTGGGCGTGGGGTTCGGGGGTGGGGGCTCTTAGGGTTGGTGGGTGCCTGACTACTTTGCCGGGGATACGCGTAGTAATCGTGAGCGGATGTTGGCCGGGGACTTGTACATTGCCGATGATCCGGAGTTGGAGGCCGCCTCTCAGCGGGCGATCGCGTTGGCGCATCGGTATGGCGAGGTGTATCCGGTCGATCAGGAGGAGGCCCAAGTCGTTCTGGAGGAGTTGTTGGGGTCGGTCGGTGCCGGCGTCAACATCAGGCCGCCGTTGTACGTCGACTACGGCTCGTACATCACCATCGGGTCGGGCACCTTCGCCAACTATGGGTTGACCGCGCTGGACGTCGCCCCCATCACCATTGGGGATGACGTGCAGATCGGCCCTAACGTGCAGTTGTTGACGCCCACTCATCCGCTGGATCCGGAGCAGCGGCGCGCCAAGTTGGAGGCCGCCGAGCCGATCGTCGTCGAGGACAACGTGTGGCTCGGGGGTGGGGCCATCGTGTTGGCGGGGGTGACCATCGGCGTCAACAGCGTCATTGGGGCTGGGGCCGTGGTCACCAAGGACGTACCGCCGAATGTGGTGGCGGTCGGCAATCCGGCTCGGGTCATCCGCCGGCTGTGAGCCGTCCGATCGATGGGTGGGACGGCGCGCCGGGACTGACACGGCCGGCGGGTGGTCAGGGGCGAACGGCTCGCAGACGTTCTGTGACCGTGGGGCCTTCGGGGGCCGGGTGGTGGCGGGCCTGGGGGCCGAGGTGGGTTTCGCGGAGTTCGTCCATGAAGGTCTCCCAGAGCGGGGGGCCGCCGGCGGCGAGGACGTCCGTGCGGACGGCGTACTCGTCGGTCACCGGGAGATGGCGGGCTCCCCAGGTGGCGAGTTGGGCGAGGACGGGGACCAGCTCGATCGCCCGCTCGGTGAGGCTGTAGACGACCTTCTGCTTGTGGGCGGGGTCGTCGGCCTTGGTGAGCAGGCCGTGGTCGACGAGCGTGGCGAGTCGGTCGGCGAGGATGTTGGAGGAGATCCGTTCGGGGCCGGCGAGCAGCTCGCGGAAGCGTCGGGCGCCGGTGAAGGTGATGTCGCGCAGGACCAGCAGGGTCCAGCGGTCGCCGAGGATCTCCAGCGAGAGGTTGATCGGGCAGCCCGATCGCCTGTCCCTGCGCACCGCACCGCCTTCCGAACCGGTTGCATTTACGCACCAGTATGCCTAGCGTCGAACCGAACGCACAACGAGATCAGACGGGGGGCCTCCGATGTCCATGGGAAATCCACCCCAGGTGGTGTCGCGTGCGGAGTGGCTCGCCGCCCGCAAGGAGCTGCTGGCGAAGGAGAAGGAGCTCACCCGGGCGCGCGACCGCGTGAACGCCGACCGCCGCCGACTGCCGATGGTCCGGGTGGACGAGCCGTACACGTTCCAGGGCCCGAACGGGGAGGTCGGCCTGCTCGACCTGTTCGAGGGGCGGCGGCAGCTCGTGGTGCACCACTTCATGTGGTCGTACGACATCGACGACGAGGGGAACGAACATCCCCGCGACGTCGGCTGCGCCAGTTGCTCCGCCGCCGCCGACGGCATCGCCGGGCTGCGGCGGTTGCACGCTCGGAACACCACGCTCGTCGCGGTGTCCCGCGCGCCGTACGACAAGATCGCCGCGTTCCGGGAACGGATGGGATGGACGTTCCCGTGGTACTCCTCGGCGGGCGGGACCTTCAACCACGACTTCCACGCCACCCTGGACGAGCGGGTGGCCCCGGTGCTGCTCTGGTACCGCGACGAGGCCGAGCTCGCGGCGGCCGGAACGCCCTGGACGCCGAGCATGCGCGGTGACTGGCCCGGCCTCAGCGCCTTCCTCCGCGTCGGCGACGAGGTCTTCCACACGTACTCGACCTTCGGCCGGGGCATCGAGGAGTTCCACAACGGCTACCCCTACCTCGACCTGACCGCGCTCGGCCGTCAGGAGGACTGGGAGGAGCCGCACGACCGGGCGACCCCGCTCGGCCTCGAGGTCGGCGGCCCCTCGCTCCGGTTCCCCGACGAGTACGACACGTGATGGTGCGCCCGCCCACACCGCTCCGTCGGGCGGTCAGACCGGGCGGGCGGTCAGGCGCGGGTGGCCCCCATGTCGGGGTAGCGGTCGCCGGCCACGGCCCCGGAGGGAACGGCCTCGGTGAGGGCGGCGAGGTCCTCGGGAGTGATCTTGATGTCGCGGGCGGCGGCGTTCTCCTCCAGGCGGGTGCGGCGCTTGGTGCCCGGGATGGCGACGACGTCGTCGCCCTGGGCGAGGACCCAGGCCAGGGCGAGCTGGGCCGGGGTCACGCCCTTGGCCTCGGCCAGCCTGCGCACGTTCGCGGCCAGCGCGACGTTGTGGTCGAAGTTGTCACCGGTGAAGCGCGGGAAGTACGGGACACTCCGGGCGTCGTCGGAGGCGAACTGCTCGCGGCTGGTGATCGTTCCGGTCAGGAAGCCGCGACCCAGCGGGCTGTAGGCGACCAGGCCGATGCCCAGCTCCCGCAGGACGGGGATGATGTCGTCCGCCAGGTCCTGGGCGAACAGCGAGAACTCGTACTGGCCGGCGGCGATCGGGTGGACCGCGTGGGCCCGGCGAAGGGTCTCCGGCGTGGCCTCGGAGATGCCCAGGTGGCGGACCTTGCCGGCGGCGACCAGCTCGGCCATGGCGCCCCAGGTCTCCTCGATGGGGACGGTCGGGTCGACGCGGTGCTGGTAGTACAGGTCGATGTGGTCGACCCCCAGGCGGCGCAGCGAGGCGTCACAGGACGCGCGCACGTAGTCGGGACGGCCGTTGTGGCCGAGACGGGTGCCGTCGGGCAGCCGCTCGACGCCGAACTTGGTGGCCAGCAGCACCTCGTCGCGACGGCCCTTGAGGGCCCGGCCGACGAGTTCCTCGTTGGTGAACGGGCCGTACATGTCGGCCGTGTCCAGATGGGTGACACCCAGGTCCAGCGCCCGGTGGATCGTCGCCACCGATTCGGCGTCGTCGCGGGGGCCGTAGAACTCGCTCATGCCCATGCAACCGAGCCCCAGCGCGGAACTGGTCAGGTTCTGTCCGAGCGTCCGGAAGGTCATCGCGGCCTCTCTCTGCAGGTCCTCGTATAGGGCGATCTTGTAGTCGATGAGGGACAGGTCGTCGCGGAGCTGCTCCATCCGTTCCACCACGCCCGCCCGGTGGGTGCGTAGCACGTGCAGTCGGGTGGCGTAGGTGTCCGGACCCGACCGGACCAGCTCGGAGTACCGCCGGATGTCGGCGATCGCCATCCCGGTCGCGCGGAGCTTGGTGATCAGGTGGATCCGCGCCAGGTCCTGCGGCCCGTACCGGCGATGTCCGCTGCTCGCCCGCGCCGGCGCCTCCAGCAGCCCGGCGCGCTCGTAGTACCGCAGCGTGTGCGTGGTCAGCCCGGTCCGCTCGGCGGCCTCCGCGATGGTCAGCCCCTCGTCCATGCCCTCAGCCTGCCTGTTGGAGCGCGCTCTAAGTCAAGCGGGCGCCCAGCAATCGGTGGGCGGTGAGCAGACCGACGGCCCCGACGGCGCAGCAGACCGAGGTGGCGACCACGACCGGGGTGTAGGTGCCGGTGACGTTGCGGACGGCGGCGGCGGCCAGCGGCATGGTGGCCTTGGCGACGATCAGCGGCAGGGCGAGCAGCCCGGAGATGGTGGCGTACGCGGTCGTCCCGTACGCGTCGGCGAGCAGGGCCGGCCGCGCGATGGTGGCCACCCCGAACCCCAGCCCGAACACCAGCACGCAGCCGATCGCCCCCGCCCCCGTACGCCCCACGGCGAGCAGGACGAGGGCGGCGGCGGCCTGGAGCGCGAACACGACGGCGGTGGCGACGGCGGTGACGGTGCGGCGCGCGGCGACGGTGATCACCAGCCGTCCGGAGACCGACAGCGCCCCGATCAGCCCGGCGACGGTCGCGGCGAACGCGGCCCGGTGCCCCAACTCGGTCAGGTACGTGACCAGGTGAACGGCGATGACCGCGACGGCCGCCCCTTGGGCGAAGAACGCCGCCCCCAACGTCCAGAACAGCGGGTCGCGCAGCGCCGCCCGCGCGAGCGCGTCCCGCTCGGCGGCCGACCCGGCGTCGGCCTCCTCGGTCCGTTCACGCGCCGCCGCCGCGACCGCCGGTGGACGGCGGACGAGCAGGTGCAGCGGAACGGTCACCGCACCGTGGACGACCGCGAGCACGAGCAACGCCGTCCGCCAGCCATAGGCGTCGGTGAGCCGGCCGGTGAGCGGCATGAAGATCGTCGAGGCGAACCCGGCGATGATGGTGACCGCGAGCAGCGCGGTGGCGCGACCCTTCCGGAACCAGGCGACCACCACCGCGAACGCCGCCTCGTACAGCACCATCGCCGAGGCCAGCCCCAGCAGGACGAACACCGCGTAGAGCTGCCACAGATTCTGCACGCTCGCCCAGGCGGCGACCCCCACGGTGGCCAGGACCGAACCGACGGTCATCAGGGCCCGCCCGCCGTGCGCGTCCAACCGGCGCCCGACCGGTACGGCCGCGACCGCACTGACCAGCAGCCCGAGGGTGAGGGCCACGGTGATCTGGGCGGTGCCGGTGTTCAGGTCGCGGCGCATCGCGGGAAGCACCACGGCGAACGCGTAGTACAGCACCCCGTAGCCGACCGTCTGGCTGATCGCCAACGCCGCAACGATCGGCCACCCGCCGGGCGGATCGGCGTCGGCGGCATCGGTGTCGGGGCCGGCCGGTGGTTCGGGCGTCACCCGGCTCAACGGCCGCAGCCGCTCCGGCCGCCGAGCAGGTCATGGGGGGTGCGCTCGTTCACCGAAGGCTCCTTGATGCCGTGCGGGGGGAGGCGGCCACTGTTTCGGTATCTGGCGAAGTAAGACCAGCGTGGCCCTCTGATTCGATGATTGTCAATGCAGGGGTGCCCAAGGGGAAGGGACCCTCAGGCGTCCGGCATCGGCTCGATCACGGGTCCGGGCTCCGACAGCGTCGCGGGCCCGGATGGGGGCGCGGGCTCAAGGGTGGGCCCGAGGGGCGGCGGCGGGGGCGCTTGGCCGGAGGGGGAGGTGGGCTTGCGGCGGCTGCCGGGTCTGCGGGTGCGGGTCGACAGGGCCACGCCCGTGCCAAGGAGTGCGCCGCCCAAGATGAAGGCGCCCAAGGGGCCGGTGGTGCGGACGAGTCTGATCCTGCCGGCGCCCTCGTCGGCGGTCCGGACGGCCCGCCGGCGGCTCTCGTCGCTCATGCGCAGGTCCATTTGGGCGACGGTGATGCGGTCGACGCCGTCCTTGGTCCGTAGCTTGGAGGTGACCTGCTGGCGGCGGTCCACCGGAGCCCCGGTGCGCGGGTCCACCCAGACGGTCACCCACGCCTCGTAGGTGCGGTCGGCGTCGTAGGACTTCTTCTCGTCCATGCCCAGGAGCTTTCCGGGCAACTGCTTGTACTCCCCGACCGGGGTGGGCTCGATGTGCTGCACGTACTTGTAGGCGGTGAGGCCCTCGACCTCGTCCGTGCCCTTGAAGAGCGCCGGCCAAGGACGTCGCGTGGTCGGGTCGTAGAGGGGGTAGGCGCGCCGCTCGACGTTCCCGATCGGCCACATCATGCCGAGCCCGGCCTGGCGGACCGTGGGGTCGTTCCCGATGGCCGCGCCGCAGCAGTTCCTCAGCTCGCTCGTCCTGCGGTCGAACGCCACCCGCCACAGCCGGGCGTCCAGGTCGGCCCCGGTGGCGGCGTCCTCCACCACGGTGAACGAGTCCCACACCGCCGTCTCCGCGTTGCTGGAGTCGGGCGCGCCGCGCACCGTCGCCGTTCCGATCACCCTCGCGCCCTCGACCATCGTCAGCTTGGCGATGTCGAGGTAGCGGGCGTTCTCGCCCACCAGGGTCGCCTTGGAGTACTGGTTCACCGGCGCGACGACCAGGCGATCGGCCACGTACCCGCGCAGCAGCGGGGCCAGGGTGATGCCGCAGCATCCCAGCACGCACAGGGCCAGAGGTACGGTCCGGTGACCGGCGGGTGAACGCATGGGGAGATCGTGACGTGCTTCACAGCCGACCGCTAGAGCCGACGGACAAACCTTCCCGGAGAGGGCTGTGGCCCGCTGCGCGGGCGGCCCGCCGGGCTCATTCCCCAACGGGTGATCAGTGCTGTCAACTGCTACTTCGGGTGGTTATGCTTGTGATCTGAGTTACAGCTCATGTTGGTGGGGCGCCCCGCCGAGCGCACCGGAAGGACGGGGGGGATGACTCCGACCACGCGGATCGACCTCCAGGTCACGGGAAAGGACTTGGCGGAGCGGTGCCTCGTCCTGCGCTGCTACGTGCCGCAGATCGCCGCCGAGGCCGCGGAGGAGATCCTTCGCCAGACCCCCGAGTACGCCGAGTCCCCCGACCCGCGCTATCAGGAGGTGGTCCGATGGTCCACCGAATGGACGATCGACCATTTCATGGCGCTCATGATCAACCCCGACCTGCCGTCGACCGACATCCTGCGGTTCTGGCGCGACCTCGGCTTCGGCGAGGCGTGTGAGGGCCGCGGTCTCGTCCCGCTCCAGACGAGTCTGCGGGTCGGCGCGGGGGTCGCGATCCGCAGGCTGACCGAGGAGGCCGACCTGCTCGGCATGGACACCTCGGCGCAGACCATGGCGCAGATCGCCGACGCCCTGTTCACCTACCACAACCGCCTCACGGCCAGCGCCGCCGAGGGACACGCGGAGGCCTCCGAGGACACGGCCAACCGGTTCCAGATCGGTCGCCGCCGGCTGGTCGACCTGCTGGTCTCCGAGGACCCGCCCACGGCGAAGATAGCCGAGCTGGCGCAGGCCATCCGCTGGCCGATCCCCAAGGCGGTGGGCGCGATCGCCCTGGACCGGCTGCCCGGTGAGCGCGGTCCGCTGCCGCCCGACGTGCTCGTCGGGTTCCACCTGCCGGAGCCCTGCCTGATCGTCCCCGATCCGGAGGGGCCGGGGCGGCGGGCCTCCCTGGAGGCGATGCTCCAAGGGGCGGTGGGCGCCATCGGGCCCGCGGTCGCCGTCCCGGAGGCCGCCAAGTCCCTGCGCTGGGCGCGACAGGCGCTGACGCTGGTGCGCGACCGCGTCCTGCCCGGCGAGGGGCCGGTGTTCGTGACCGACCACCTCGCCATGCTGATGCTCATGCAGGACCCCGACCTCGCCGCCCGCGCCGTCGAACGCCGGCTCGCTCCCCTCCTGCAGTCCCGCAGGTCGGGCCGGGTGGCGCTGGCCGAGACGCTCATCGCCTGCTTCGAGTGCCGTTTCAACGCCACCGAGGTCGCCCAGCGGCTCCACATGCATCCCCAGACGATCCGCTACCGGGTGCGCAAGCTCCAGGATCTCTTCGGTGAGCAGCTCAACGACCCCTCCCGACACCTCGAGCTGCACATGCTGCTCCATCTCTGGTTGGCCACCGCCCGCGAGAACGAGGCCGGAGCGATCTCCTGATCCGTAGACTGGTCCGTCGAGAGGGCCGGATCTGCGTCGGATGCGGTCCTGCCACCGGTTCGCGGGGATGGGCACGGGTGTCGTGACGCGCAGCAGTGTCGTGGACGAGGTCACGGACCAGATCGCGTTCCAGATCGCCTCCGGCCGTTGGGAGGCCGGCGAGCGGCTGCCGTCGATCCGGCGGCTGGCGGCGGAGTACGGGATCAATCCCTCGACCGTTCAGTTGGTGCTGGGACGGCTGCGGGCGGCGGGGTTCGTGGAGGCCCGGCAGGGGCTCGGCGTCGTGGTCCGCGACATTCAGGTCCACGGCGGGATCGAGACCTGGCAGTACCTGTTCCGCTTCTCGCGTCGGCTCCCGGACCTGACGGTGCGGATCCTGCAGGACGTCTTGGAGGCGCTGCGCGTGTTCTATGGGGACGCGCTGCGGAAGTTCGTCGCCGATCCGGACGCCTACGAGCTCAGGCCCGTGCTGGGGGCCCTGCAGCGTTTGGAGCTGGTGGCCGCCGCCGAGACGCCGATGGCCGAGGACATGCACCGGGCCGTGCTGCAACTGCTGCGCAGCGGCCTGGCGATGACCGGCGGCGGCATCACGCTCGGGGTGCTCAACTCGCTCGGCGGGATGCTGAGCGAGGTCCCGGAGGTGCTGGACGCCCTCTACGCCGATCCGGCCGAGGTCGTGGGGCTGGTGCGGCACGCCATGACCGCCTGGGAGAAGCAGGATCTGGAGTCCTGGCGGCGGACGGTGGCGGACCTGGAGGAGTGGCACGCCGAGGTGGTCCGGCGGTTCCGCGCCGGGTTGGAGAGCAGTCCCGCCGACTCCTGAGGCGTCCGGTGTACTCAGTCGGCCGATGAAGGACGCACCCGGAGACTCACCTGATTCCATAGCGGTGCTCAACTGTGTGACACAGACTGTGGCACGGTTGGTCCCCCGCCGGTGTACCGGCCCCCACCCGGCGGGGGAGCCACCGTACGCGCCCGTGTCGACGGTGTGGGACCCGCCGGTCGGCGGTCAACCCTCCAGGTCCTCGCGGGTCGGGATGGGCCCGCCGCCCTCGGGGATCCAGCGCCCCGAGTCCCGCCACCGGACCGCCTCGTGGAAGCCGTGGGCGGCGGCGAACTCCTGGAACCAGCGGCCCTCGGGCGAGTGCCGGGTGATGCCGTCGAACAGCGTCGCCAGGAGCTGGGTGCCCTGCAGGCCCATGTTGTCGTACGCCTGGTTGATCATCAGCTTCTGCATGGCGAGCTGGTTGACCGGCACTCCCGCGACGCGGTCGGCCAGCGCCTCCACCCGGGTGTCCAGCTCGGCGGGCGGGGCCGACTCCAGCACCAGCCCCCAGTCGGCGGCGGTGCGACCGTCGATGGTGTCGCCGGTCAGCAGCATGCGCTTGGCCCGTTCGGCGCCCAGCCGGTAGACCCACACGGCGGTGGTCGGGCAGCCCCAGACGCGGGCGGGCATGTAGCCGATGCGCGCGTCCTCGGCCATCACCACCAGGTCGCACGACAGCGCGATGTCGCTGCCCCCGGCCAGCGCGAAGCCGTGCACCTTGGCGATGGTCGGCTTGAGCGAACGCCACAGCGTGAAGTAGTCGTCGGTGAACTGCTTCATCACCGCGTAGTCCTTGATCGGGTCCCACACGGGATCGCCGCCGCCCGAGCCCTGGGTCCCCTGCCCCTCCTCGGCCGAGATCTTCAGGTCGTAGCCCGAGCAGAACGCCCGTCCGGCGCCCTGCAGCACGATCACGTGCACGTCCGTGTCGGTGTTGGCGCGCTTGACCGCCGCGGCCAGGTCGCCCGGCATGTG
Organism: Thermomonospora umbrina; assembly: GCF_003386555.1. Classification (GTDB taxonomy): domain Bacteria; phylum Actinomycetota; class Actinomycetes; order Streptosporangiales; family Streptosporangiaceae; genus Thermomonospora; species Thermomonospora umbrina. Next base: position 3,089,265 of record NZ_QTTT01000001.1, read on the forward strand.
GAAGTCGATCGCGTTGAGCCGGTCGGGCCGGTTCAGCGTCAGATACGCCTTGCGGTCGCGGACCTCGTACAGGACGGTGGACGGCCGGTCGTTCATCGGGTCTCCTCCGGATCGGGGACGGCGGGCGGGGCGGTCAGCACGTCTCCTGGGCGGCGGCCCTGGCGAGGAAGAGCGCCTGTTCCCGTTCGTTCCGGGTCAGCGCCGCCGCCCTCCGGAACTCCTCCCGGGCCTCGTCGTGACGGCCCAGCCTGGCCAGCAGGTCACCCCGAACGGCGGGAAACTGGGGATAGTCCCGCAGGGCCCGTTCGTCCAGCAGCGCGTCGACGATCTCCAGCCCTCGCGCCGGCCCGTACGCCAGACCCACCGCGACCGCCCGGTTCAGCTCCACGACGGGGGACGGGGCGACGTGGGCGAGCACCCGGTAGAGGGCGGCGATCCGTTCCCAGTCGGTGTCCTCGGCCACCACGGCACGGGCGTGACAGGCGGCGATGGCGGCCTGCAACCCGTACGGGCCGAGGGTCCCGAGGGCCTCGGCGCGTGCCAGCGCCTCCAGACCGCGCCGGATCAGCAGGCGATCCCACAGGGAGCGGTCCTGGTCGAGGAGCAGCACCGGTTCGCCGCCGGGACCGGTCCGGGCGCCGATCCGCGACGCCTGGATCTCCATCAGCGCCACCAGACCCTGCACCTCGGGCTCGTCCGGCATGAGACCGGCCAGGACGCGGCCCAGCCGCAGCGCCTCCTCGCACAGGGACGGGCGCATCCAGTCGTCGCCGCCGGTGGCCGAGTAGCCCTCGTTGAAGATCAGGTAGACGACCTCCAGCACGGAGGCCAGCCGGGCGGGCAGCTCCGCCGGCGGCGGCAGCTCGATGGGCACCCGGTGCTCGGTCAGGGTGCGCTTGGCCCGGGAGATCCGTTGACCGACCGTCGGCTCGGGCACCAGGAAGGCCCGGGCGATCTCCCGCGTGGTGAGGCCGCCGAGCAGCCGCAGCGTCAACGCCAGCCGTCCCTCGGCGGGCAGCACCGGATGGCAGGCCACGAACAGCAGCCGCAGCACGTCGTCGCCGATGGGATCGTCGAGCGCCTCGTTCACCTCGTCCTCGGCGGACCGCACGCGATCCTCGGCGTCCCGCCCCGCCTCCGCGAGCTTCTGGGCGTACCGGGTGTTGCGGCGCACCAGGTCGATGGCGCGGTGCTTGGCGGTGAGCATCAGCCAGCCGCCCGGATTGTCGGGAACGCCCGTCCGGGGCCATTGCTCCAGGGCGAGCAGGACGGCGTCCTGGGCCAGCTCCTCGGCGACGCCGACGTCGTGGACCATCCGCGCCAGCGCCCCGACGATCCGGGCGGACTCCATCCGCCAGACCGCCTCGACCACCCGACCCGGATCGCCCTCCGCCATGGGGCCTGATCCAACCACGCCGAACCCCCGGCCGGAACCTGCCGGCCGGGGGGTTCGAAGGCGATCGGGTCAGGCGGGAGGGCCGAAGTCCTCGGGGCCGAAGACGCGCAGCACGTCCGCCTCCCCCTCCCAGCCGGCCCAGTGGTCCCGGTGCAGCCGCAGGAAGCGGGACACCCACTCGACCGCCTCCTCCTTGGAACGCACCTGGTAGATGACGTAGCTGACGAGCTCCTTCGCCTCCGTGAACGGGCCGTCGGTGACGCCGATGCGCCCCTCGGCCAGCGCGACGCGGGCTCCCTCGGAGCTGGGGGCCAGACCGCCGTTGTCGAGCATCGCCCCGGCCTTGGCGGCCTCCTCTCCGAGTTTGGCGATGGCCTCCATGAGGTCGGCGGGCGGCGGGGTGGCGGGCTGCTTGGTGGCCTTGAGGGTGATCAGGTAGCGCATGGGTCTTTCTCCTTTGACGTGATGCGTTCCGGGGGCGGGGCGGATGATCTTAGGCGTTCCGGTAGAGGCGCAGGGAGAGCACCGCCAGCCAGGCCCAGGCGGCCAGCACTCCGGCGGTGAAGGCGAGGTTGGCCCAGACCGCCCCGGCACCGACCATCACGGCGGCGAACGACACCGCGAACACGACCCCGGTGACCCGCGAGTAGACGGCCGTCCCGGTCCCGGCGTACCGGCGGGCGACCACGAAGCAGGCGGCGATCAGGCAGGAGAACCCGACGGCACCCGCCGTCATGTGGAGGATCCCGGCCGCGCTCACCGCCCCCTGACCGTCCGGCGTCCCCACCGGGAAGCCGAGCGCCGGGTCGGCGCGGAAGACGGCGGCGGCCGGCAGGCTCGCCCCGTACACCCCGACCAGCCGCGGCCCCCACGTCGCGCCGGGGCCGCTCGACAGCGCCCGCCGCATCCCGACCGCGGCGGCCAGCGTGGCCAGCCCGGCGACGAGGAGGTTCACGACGTGGATCCAGCCAAGGTCCCCGTTGGCCAGCAGACTCCACTGGTGCCGGGTGAAGTCGAAGCCCTCCCGGGTCAGCCCCTGCGCCAGCGTGACCGCGACGTACAGCGGGCCGGCGAGGACGCCGTAGCCCAGCAGCGAACGGGTGACGGCGGTCGTCCGGTCACAGGAGGCGGAAAGGGTCGTGGTGGCGGTCATGGCTCGCTCCTCGGCGCCGGCGGCCGGTGCTGTCCCGGCCTCGTACCTACGCTTCGAACGGGCCCCGCCGGTTTCGACACGTCTCCCGGATTTCTTTCAAGAGTTTTCCGGGACTCGCGCGCACCCCGTCCGACCTGGCCGAACACCAGGTCGGGGGCTCACCGGTCGGCGATGACCACGCCCGGCTGCCACCAGGTGAAGGCGTGGGTGTACCAGACGGCGGTGCCGTCGCGGGCGGGACGACGGCCGTAGGTGAGGGCGATGAGGCCGCGGTCGACCTTGTCGGCGGGCGACGGGTCATCGGGCTCGGCGGGGTCGCCGGCGGTGTGGACCTCGCCGAGCAGCAGCCGGTCGGAGGGCCGGAGCTCCAGTCGGAGGCCGATGGGAACGCCCCCGCGCGCCGCCGCCCGGGTCGCGAGCTGCTGGACCAACGGCGTCAGATGCTGGATGAGATCACCGGCGGCCGGACCCAGACCCCACCTGTCCAGCGTGTTGCGGACCGTCCGACGGGCCTGCGCTGCGGCGGCCCGCCCGCTCGGCAGCTCCCAGCGCCCGATGCGCACGGCCGTTCCCTCTGCGGTGTCCGCGCGGCCGTGCGTGAACACGCTCGTCATAACGCTCTCCGATCACCACCAGGCCCGGCCCGGATGCTCCGCTCGGTCGGCGGCACCGGACCGGACGCAGTTCATCTCAGTGACGAACTCCTGCCCAGCGTTCAGGTGCTCATGCGGCCAACCCCGTCCGGGCCTGCACCACGGGGTACAGACCGGCGTGGACGGTGAAGTTGCGCTCCAACCCGGTGACGCGGAGCAGCTTCGCGACCTGTGGGCGGGGCGCGGCCAGGCTCAGCGTAACGCCGAGGCGCTGGGCGCGGCGCTGGGTGCCGAGCAGCACCGCCAGTCCGGCGGTGTCGCAGAACGCCACCTCGCTCAAGTCGACGACCATGATCCGGGCGCTGTGACGCAGCGTCCCGATCAGGTGCTCGCGCAGCGCCGGCGCGGCGGCGATGTCGAGGTTGCCGTGCAGGGCGACGACCGTACGGCCGGGCCGCCGGGGAGCGGGCATGCTCACCTCGGCGGGCCCGCGACCGGGCGTGCTGAGGGCGGTGGTGACGGTGGACGGGGCGGCCGCTAGGGCCAGGCCGACGGTCATGTGGTTCTCCGATCGTGGAGGTGCGGTGGAAAGGTCAGGGTGTTGCCGGGGACTCTCGCCATTGCCCGCCCTCGGATTCCCAGGTCCTGCGGCGCTCCTCGGTCTCGGCCCGGTCCGCCGGGCCGGTCGCGGTGCCGAGTGTCGCCAGCAGATGGGGCGTGTGCAGGTGGTTGGCGGTGTGGGCGGCGAGTTCCATCGCCGCCCACGCCTCGGCGGGCCCGCTGTCGACGGGAACGGTGAGCAGGTCGAGGCGGTGGCCGTCGGCGCAGATCGCGGTGAGGAGCCCGGCGGGCAGGCTGTCGAACCAGCTCAGGCGCACCACCCGGGCGTCGGCGGGGCCGTCCACCCGCAGTCGGCGCGGCCGGCCGTCCCAGTCGGCCACCCGGAGCAGGACGTGGACGATGGGGCCGTGGTCGTCGGCGCAGGCGTGCGTCTGCAGGGCCAGGATCAGCCCGGGCAGCTCCCCGACCGGGTCGGTGGAACGGGGCCACCAACCGCCGTCCAGGAGCGCTCGGCCCAGGCCGGACGGGCGGGGCGGATGCAGGCGCAGCCGCGGGATCGAAGGCGGTGACAGGCTGATGGTCGTTGCGCGCTCCGCGGTGTTCCACATGAGCATCGCTTCTCTCCGGCCGCCGGTGGGCGGCCTGATGGAGCCGGGTGGGGACCCGGTGAGAGTGGCGGGAGGGAGTCCCGTCAGTGCCGCAGGTCGCCGAGGAGGCGGCGGAGCCCGGTGATCCAGGCGGTGCCCGTGACCAGGGTCACGAGGACGCTCCCGGCCACCAGGGTGAACAGCGCCATGACCAGGGCCAGGAGCGGGGTGGCCTGCGTCAGGAAGACGATGAACACGGTCACCGTCGTCAACGCGATGGCGAGGGGCCAGACCCGGTCGCTCGGGGAGGCGTGGCCGGAGGGCTCTGTGGGCCGAGGGGTTCGCGTGGGCCAGTGGGCGGGACGGTGGCCGCGGTGCGTGATCGGCATGACATCCCCCTTTGCGGGGTGAGCCGGGTGGCGGATCCTCAGATCGGGGATGTCGTCGTGGCCGGATGCCTTGAGTCTACCTCAGGAACTTCCGATATATCGCAATGGGTTTTCGGGTCCGCGTCGTACGGAAAAGGCGCACGGACGACGCCGATGACGTCGTCCGTGCGCGATCGAGGATGCGGAGGAGCCTCAGCGAGCGAAGCCGGCGGTGCCCGCGGCCGGGGCTCCGGCGGTGACCACCTGTCGGCCCAGGAGGAAGTCCAGGGAGACGACGTCGGTCGGGGCGCGCCCCGCGGAGCTTCCGTAGGTGTCGACGTAGGGGGTGTTCGGCGAGCCGACGGCCCAGGTGTCCTTGGTGCCGTGGAAGACGGCGGCGTAGTAGCCGTCGCCGTGGGCGCGGACCCGCGCGGAGAAGCGGCCCCGGCTGTCGGTGGTGTCCCAGCCGAGGTGGTACCAGGTCTTCTTGCCCTTGAAGCGGAAGATGATCCTGACCCGCTGACCCTTGAACGCAGTCGGCTTGCGCTGCTTCGTGTTGTAGTAGCGGTTGAGGACGCCGGATGCGGTGACGAAGCCGTACCGGCGCACGCGCGTGGGAGAGACCTTCATCGCGGGCATGCGGGTGCCCCAGCGCCAGGTCTTGCGGACCGGGCTCGTGGACGGCTTGTGCGAGGCGTCACCGAGGTAACGGACGCGCCAGTGGCCCGACTGGCCGATCGTCATGCGGGTGGAGAACTCGCCGGCGTAGTTGAGCGGCAGCTTGCGGACCTCGCGCCAGCCGGTCTTGCCGTAGAGCGAGTATTCGAGCGTGACGTTCCTGCGCGTCAGCGGGCGGTCCCCGCCCCAGGCGGTGCCGCTGAAGCTGAAGTCGCCGTAGGGGGTCAGCTTCGCGGTGACGTTCCTGAAGTGCACCCACGTGGGAACGGTCACCGAGGCGGTGGCGGAGATCTCGTTGTAGAAGACGCCCTCGCCCGCCCAGGTCGCGGTGAAACCGTGATGCACCTTCACGGTCACCCGGGTGGTGAAGCGCCCGTTCGCGTCGGTGGTGAGGCGTCGGTCGGCCGGACCACGGCCGTGATCGTCACGGATCCGGAGGTTGATCGGCCGTCCGGGGAGCGGTCGCCACTGGCCGCCTTGAAAGCCCTCCAGCCGTCCTCCCACGGTGACGGTGCCGCCGGCGGCGACGGTGTGGGGCGTCGAGGTGAGCGACAGCCGGGAGCTCGCCTTGGTGATCTTGATGGCGGTGGCGGACGTGAAGGTGCAGCCCAGGTCCGCGATGGCCGGAGTGTGGTCGCAGTTCATCTCCGCCGCGATGCTCGGCCCGGGGGTGAGCGTGGCGGTGAAGCGGCCCTCGGTGTCGGTGGTCACCGGAATCCGTGGGGACCCGGAGAAACCGCTCTCGGTGAGGATGTGGAAGGTGCGCCCCGGCAGTGGGGCGACCTCTCCGGTGGGCCAGGTTCCGGTGACCGAGCCGTCCGCGACGATCACGGGGTGGTCGACGTCCACCGCCGTCCGGTCCAGCCTCATCTGGATCTTCGGCCGGATGAGCCAGAAGAACCGGTACGACCCCCAGGTGTCGACCGCGATCTTGCGGTCGTCGGTGTCGTACGCCTCGACGTCGACGACGTAGTCGTCCAGCGCCGAGGGCCGGACCCCGGTGGCCGTGGCGGTCTGCCGGCCGCCCTGGTGCTCGCCCAGGGTGAACTCGGTGACCTCGACCGGCGGCGTGGTGGTGGTGCGCGTCGGTCGCAACGACGCCCGCACCGACTTGACGGGAACGTCACCCTCGAAGGTGATCGTCAAGGTGTCCAGCTTCTCGAAGGCGTTGGTGGCGCTCTTCACGTAGGTCGAGGTGTTCGCGTGGGCGGGAGCGACCAGCGCTCCGGTCGTCACCACCGCGCACAGCAGGCTCAGGAGAAGTCGACGCATGTACGGCCTCTTGATCATCCGGGAAGGGAGGATGATCATACTGGTCGCCGCACGAGACATGCACCATGAATATGGCCTGCATGGTGTATGTGGTATGCGTTGCGGATGGACAGTGTTACACCCCGTAGGGAGATGTACGCCGCGACCACCCGGCGCGCGTTGATGGAGACGGCACTCCGGATGTTCGTCGACAGCGGGTACCTGGCGGTGGCGGCCGAGGATCTGGTGCGGGCCGCGGGGCTGAGCAGGGGCGCGCTCTACCACCACTTCGGCGGCAAACAGGGCCTGTTCCAAGCCGTGTTCGAGGAGCAGGAGGAACTGGCCGTCCTTCGCATCCGGAACGCCATGGCCGCCCGGACCGACCCGTGGCGACAGGCGTTGACGGGCATGGAGACGTTCCTCGACGTGTGCGCGGAGCGGGACTACCGGGAGATCGTCCTGCTCCAGGGCCCGATCGCGCTCGGCTGGCGGCGCTGGCGCGAACTCGACCAGCGCCACCTCGGCGGGCTGCTCACCGCCGGGACGAAGGCGCTCGTGGACGCGGGGCTCATCCAGGAGCACCCGGCCGAGATGATCGCCGCCGCGATCTACGGCGGGCTCACCGAGCTCTCGCTGATCATGGCGGAGGCCGACGACCCCGCGACCGCCCGCCGAGACGCCGGCCGGTTGGCCCGCAACCTGCTCACCGGCCTGGCCCCGAACCCGCATCCCGACGACGAACGTCCGTGACACCCACCGCCGAGGCGGCCTCGCGGGCGGCGCGCAGGCCCGACTCGACCGCGCCGTCCATGTAGCCGGGCCAGCGCGTCGCGGTCTCCGCGCCCGCCCAGTGCAGCGGTCCGACCGGTGCGCGGAGCGCGCGCCCGAAGCGGGTCAGGGCCAGCGGGCCGGTGAACGCCCCGTAGCACCCACGGGTGTACTCCTCGGCCGCCCAGTCGCGTTCGATGAACGCGACGGGAGCCGCCGCCGCCTCGCCGAAGTAGCCGGTGAGGTCCGCCAGCACCTGCCGGCGGCGGTCGGCCGGGTCGAGCCGGGACGCGACGTCGGCGTGCCGGCCCTCCAGGAAGGCGAGGAGGACCCCCGGCGCGCCTTCCGGGGGCGTGTTGTCGAAGACGGTGCCCGCCGCGCGCCGGTCGCTGTTGGCCTGTCCGCTGAACCCCTGTTCCCGCCAGAACGGCCGGTCGTACACGACGTTGATCTTGATCACCCGCCCCATCGGCATCCGCTGAACGAGCTGGTCGCGGTCGCCGGGCAGGCCCGGGGCGTACCCGATGCGTGCCGCGAGCGGAGGCGGCACGGCGATGATCGCGCGCCGGGCGCGGACCCGGACGCCGCCGGCGGCGAGCACGACACCGTCCGCGCCCCACTCCACGGACGTGACCGGGGCGGACGGCCGCACCCGGTCGCCGAGGTCGGCCGCGAGCGCGAGCGCGATCCGTTGCGAGCCCCCGACGACCCGGTCCTGCTGCGCGCCGCCCTCGGTGTCGATCAGCGCGTCCAGCCCGCCGGCCCGGCCGATGTAGAACAGCGCCCACAGCGCGGAGAGGTCCTCGGGCTCGGCGGCGAACACCGCCTCCGTGACCAGCCGCATGAAGGCCCGCCCGCTCCGCGTTCGGAACCGCCGGTCGACCCAGGCCCCGAACGTCTGCCCGTCGAGCCGCGCGGCCCGTTCGGCCAGCCACGGGTCGGCCGGGATCTTGGACGCGGCGCGGTCCAGCCGCCATTGCCCTTGGCCCAGGTCGGCCAGCGCGACGGGGCTCAGTCGGGGGATGCGGCCGGTGTAGAGGCTCCGGCCGCCGGCGAACTCGGCGATGTGCCGGCCCTCCACGTGGGTCGGGAAGGTCGTCAGGCCCAACTCCTCGATCAGCGCGAGCACGCGGTCCTGGCCGGGGCCCACCCACTGGCCGCCCACCTCGATCGGCGAGCCGCCCGGCAGTTCGTCGTTGAGCAGGCGGCCTCCGACCCGGTCGCGCGCCTCCAGGACGACCACCTCGTGGCCGAGCCGAACGAGCTCTCTCGCCGCCACGAGGCCGGCCAGACCGGCGCCGACGATCGCGACGTCCACCGTGGTCGTCGTCATGAGGCCGACAAAACGCATCTCACATACATGTTGTATGTCATATCCACACTGTATGGGCTGCGTCAAGGCCGTACGGGTCAGTCGAGCGCGAGCCGGAGGGTCCGCGCGACGCGGCGCACGACGTCGCCGTCCTTCGCGGCCCGCGCCTGCATAACATGCCTGGGCATGAAGCCCATCGTGGAACGTGTCGGCCTCTGGACGAACGTGCTCGACTCGCTGCCGCTGAGCGGGGCGCAGGAGATCGTGGCCGAGCTCGACGAGCAGGGATGGGGCTCGCTGTGGTTCGGCGAGGCCTATGGACGCGAGGCCCTGACCGCCGCCTACGCCTACCTGTCGGCGAGCCGGCGCATGGCCGTCGGTACCGGCATCGCCAACATCTACGCCCGGGACGCCTTCGCCACGGCCGCCGCCGCCCGTACGTTGCACGCCGCCCATCCGGGACGGTTCGTCCTCGGGCTGGGGGTCTCGCACGTTCCGCTCGTCGAGCGGATGCGCGGCCACGAGTACGGCAGGCCCGTCGCGGCGATGAGCGCCTACCTCGACGGTCTCGACGCGGCGGCGGCGATCGTCCCGGGAGAGGCGGAGTCGCCCCCGAGGGTGCTGGCCGCGCTCGGGCCCCGCATGATCGAGCTCAGCCGCGACCGCGCGCAGGGCGCACACCCCTACCTCGTCGTCCCCGAGCACACGGCGAAGACCCGCGAGATCCTGGGAGAGGGCCCGCTGCTCGTGGTCGAGCAGGCGGTCGTGGTCGACCCTCGCGCGGAGAACGACGTGGACCTGTGGCGCACGTACGCGCACGGGCATCTGGAGATCTACACCGGTCTGCCCAACTACCGGTCCTCCTGGCTGCGGCAGGGGTTCGACGAGTCCGACTTCGTGCGGGGCGGCAGCGAGAGGCTCAAGGAGGCCATGGTCGCCCGTGGCCTGGACGCGACGGTCCGGCGGATCCGCGAGCACCTCGACGCCGGCGCGTCGACCGTGCTCCTTCAGGTGCTCGGCGAGGACTTCACCACCGTTCCCCGCGCCGACTGGGCCCGCCTCGCGCAGGCCGTCCTGTGAACGTGACGCGCCTGGGCCGACGTTTTACGTGGAACGTCGGGCGACGCGCTGCGGGAGACGGCCCACTGGGCTCGGCGTCCGTTACCTGAGGGGACCGTGCCGATGCCGCTCACCCCGCCCGTGTGGGCGGGGCGTTCCGGTGGGCGGGGTCAGGAGCGCTTGGGCTCGAAGTGGAGGCCGGTGACGCCGCACTCGAACGGGCGGGCGGTGACGAGCTCCAGGCGCCGGTACTCACCCGTGGGGAACACGGGCATCCCGGCTCCGATCGCGGTGGGGTTGAGGAACAGGTGGAGCTCGTCCAGCAGCCCCCTGGTGATCAGGTCGCGCACCAGCGTGCCGCCGCCCGCCACCATGATGTCGCCGCCCGGCCGGGACTTGAGGTCGGTGATGGTCTCGGTCAGGTCGCCGCCCGCGACGACGGCGTTCTTCCAAGGGGACTCGGTGAGGGAGTCGGAGATCACGACCTTGGGGGTGTCGTTCATCTTGTCGATCGACTCCTGGTCCTCGCCCTCGGGCCCGGACTCCCAGGCGGGGATGAACCCCTCGGCGAGCCTGCGGCCCAGCACGATGCAGTCGACCGGCTCCCACAGCTTCCCGACATAGGTGTTCAGGTCGTCGGTCCACGGCATCGCCAGCCAGTCCATCTCACCCTCGGGGCCGGCCATGTAACCGTCGGCGGTGATCTGGAGCTGAAGCTTGAGCTTGCGCATGAGAGGTGTCCTTCCGAACGTTCGGGCGGGTGGCGGACCGTCCGGCCCGCCGTTCTTCATGCCCTCAGCTTGGCGGAACACGTTGACGAGATGTTTACGGCATCCCTCCGGCGCGAGCGATGCGACGGCTCCGGGGGCGGGCGGTCAGCGGAAAGCCGCCGCGTGGTCGCTCACCCACTCGCGGAACGTCCGGGCGGGCGCGCCGGTGATCTCCTCGATGGTGGCGGTCACCGGGCCCGGCTCGGTCACGGCACGGGCCTGCTCGTGCAGGACGCCCTCGACGAACGGGGCGGGCAGCCGCGCCAGCATCTGCTCCCGGGCGACCTCCGGGGGGATCTCCGCCCAGGTCAGCGGACGGCCGATGACCTCGCCGATGATCCGCACCTGGTCGGCCCTGGTCAGCAGCTCGGGCCCGGTGAGGGCGTGCCGCCGCCCGGCGTGCCCGTCCTCGGTCAGGGCGCGCACCCCGACGGCCGCGATGTCCCGCTCGTGCAGCAGGGTCATGGACGCCCGCCCGTACGCCCCGCGAACGACGTCGCCGGCGCGGATCTGCGGCACCCATTGCAGGGTGTTGGCCGCGAAACTGTAGGCGCGCAGGAACGTCCATTCCATTCCGGACCGCAGGATCGCCTGTTCCACCTCGGCGTGCAGCCTGCCGATGGGCTCGACCTGACGTTCCAGCTCGTCGCGGATCGCCCCGGCGGACAGCAGGACGATGCGTCGGGCGTGCTTTCCGACCTCCTCCATGACGGCGGGCGCGGGCTGCGACGTCGGGAAGGGCCAGACCAGGAAAACGGCCTCGACACCCTTCACGGCGGTGGTGATCGACTCCGGATCGCCGAGGTCACCCCGCACGACCTCGACGTTCGCCGGGAGCCGCGCGGAGTCGGGGTCGCGGCTCAGCGCCCTGACCTCGGCGCCGTTCTGCAGGAGCAGGGACATGACCTGCCCGCCCACCGTGCCCGTCGCACCGGTGACGAGAATCATGATTTCTCCTTTTTGGCATGGTGTTCACAGGCTCGCGCCCGCCGGCGCTCCGTGTGAATGCGCTGTTACGGCCACGATAGGCCCGAAACGTCACCGATGCCACTCGACCGAAAGCTCTAAAAATGCCCTGTTCGTCACTCGGCAGTGGCTCGACTTCCGATCGACTCCGTTATGCCGAATTCTCCTGCGAAAACATCGAACGATCGCGGACCAGACCATCAACTCATCTCATGACACAAGTCACAAAACTCTGTCGACCCCGTCGCCACAGGCTCGCCGCACACCCTTCCGGCCACGATCACCCTCACGACGCCGCTCCCTCCCGTGCATGGCAGCCACCACGAGAGTTCTGACCCTCCGGCGGCCGAAAAATCATCGGCGCGGGTCATCGTCCACGCCGTTCGGGTCGATCGTTCCACCGGCGTGCGGGTGATCGGGCGTTGCGGGGCGCATGAACGGCGGCGGGCCGGGACCGGCGGGGTGACCCGCCGGGCCCGGCCCGGATCTGCGGAACGCTCGGTCGGTCAGGGAGAGGGGGCCTGGAGCGCGGTGGCCTTGGCGTTGCGCTGCCAGGCCGACCACAAGGTGGTGTCGGAGCAGTAACCGCAGGAGGGCCCGAAGAACGCGGCGCCGGCCTTCGGGTCGGCCAGCAGCCAGTGCCTCAGCCACGCGGTCGTCGGGCCGAGGAAGGGGCCGCCTGCCGGCGGGCCGAAGTGGCCCGCGCCCCGGACCTCGGCGTAGATCGCCGGGACATGGGCGGCGTCGTTGTACAGACGCTTGACCATGGCCGGGGACACGATCCAGTCCTTCTGCCCGGCCAGGAAGAGCGCCGGCTCGTCCATCCGGTCGGAGTCGGTGAGCGGTCCGGGCTGGATGGGGAGGACGGCGTCCACGCGCGCGTCGGCGGCGGCGTTGAGCGCCCCGGCACCGCCCTGGGAGTGCCCGGCCGACGCGATGTTCTCCAGGTCGACCCTGCCCTGGTAGGGGCTGCCGGCCTCGGTGTTGCGCCGGGTGAGCAGGTCGATGCCCGCCCGCATCTTCGTTCCGTTGTTGGCCTGCGCGGTGTTCGCGGCGGCGACGATGAAGCCATGGCTCGCCCAGTGCCGCAGCAGCTTGTCGTAGGCGCTGGGGGAGGCCCCGGTGCCGTTCCCCCAGATGACCACGGGGTGCTTCTCCCCGTTCGCGCCGAGGGCCGCCGGGCGGTAGAGGGTGTGCTCCGGCGCGGTGTCGACCTGCACGGTGTACGGCCCGGGAGCACTCCAGGCGGTGCCGACCGAGGGGATGCCGGTGGCCGAGGTGGACGCGGTGGTGAGGCCGGCGGTCACGGATGTGGACGCGACCGTACCGGTGAGGGCCAGGCCCGCCACCGCCGTGGTGGCACCGGCGAGGAGCAGGGTGAGTCGTCGGGATGGCATGGGGATTCTCCCTTATCGGGGTGGACGTGCATGGGGAGACCACAAGGGCCCGCTGCGCGGGGTGCGGCTAGAAGAGCGCCACCGGCGGCACGGGGCCGATCTCGTCCCAGAAGGCGCAGTTGCTCTGCTCGGACGTGTCCGTGGTGTGGACGCCGTCTTCGCCGATCCCGAGGGACAGCACGTCGCCGGTCGATCGGTGAGCCGGCCAGCGGGGCGCGTTCCGGGCCGAGGGCCTGCCCCGGTGGGCGAACGAGGTCCAGTAGCCGACCATGGTGTCGGAGAGCCGCTGCTGCTCGGCGTTCAGCGTCCCGAGCAGGCCCGGGAACAGGTACGACAGCTCCGTCGCGTGCTCGGCGCCCTCCTCGAAACCGGGGACGTCGACCAGCGGCGGCGCGGTCCGGTCCGCGAACTGGTAGGCGTACACGGGCACGCCCGCCCGCCTGAACAGCCCGAACGCCTTCACATGCTCACAGGTGGAGATCACGTTGCCGTGGTCGGTGGCGAGCGTGGACAGCGCGATCCTCGGCTCCGGGTACCTGCTCACCGGATAGCGCGCCAGCACCCTGTCGGCCTTGTCGCCGTACGTGGAACGGACGAGCCCCTCGTACCGCGCCGTGGTGATCGGCCGCTGGTGGATCAGCGAGACGTACAGCCGCATCTCGTCCAGCGTGCTGCCGTGGACCACCGGCACCCGGTTGAACCGGCCGCGCTCGATCGCCTCGGCGGGCTGCAGCGGCAGCACGCCGTCGCCGCCCGCGACGGGGCCGGCCCGCAGGCCCTTCGTCTTGGCCACGTCCAGCAGTGTCTTGACCGGCACGGCTCGCAGGCACTCGGCGACGGTGTTCTCGTCGTCGCAGCCCACGGCCTCGGTGAACGCACGCGCCGCCGCTTCAGCCGTGGCGGGGGTGTTGGTCGGGGCGGCGCAACCGTAGCTCTGCGCGATCGCCTTGTGGAACAGCCCGGCGGCCGTCGGCGAGGCGATGTTGGCGCAGATGCCGTTCGCGCCGGCGGACTCGCCGAACAGGGTCACGTTGCGCGCGTCCCCGCCGAAGGCCCCGATGTTGTGCCGCACCCACCGCAGCGCCGCCTGCTGGTCGAGCAGCCCATAGTTGCCCGCCTGAAGCCCACGGGTCTCCAACCCCGGATGCCCGAGCCAGCCGAGCGCCCCGAGCCGGTAGTTGATGCTGACGACCACCACGTCGCCGTTCACCGCGAGCTTGGACGTGTTGTAGGTGCTGCCGCTGCCCGCCGTGTTGCTGCCGCCGTGCACCCACACCATGACGGGAAGCTTCCGGCGCCCCGGTCGGTCGGGTGTCGCGACGTTCAGGTAGAGGCAGTCCTCTTCGAACGACGTCAGCGGGCTGCCCACACCCGGCAACTGCGCGCATGCGCTGCGCGGGAACGTCGCGTCACGGACCCCCGACCAGGATCGGGCCGGCTGCGGCGGCCTCCACCTCAGGTCGCCGACGGGCGCCGCGGCGAACGGGATGCCCTGAAAGAGCCGGTGCCCCGGGCGGGCCTCACCCTGGACGACCCCCTGGTCCGTCCGTACGAGCGTGGGCCCGGCGACCGGGTCCGGATCGGCGCCGGCGGGGCCCATGACGGCGAAGGAGGCCACCGCGGTCGTGAGCGAAAGGGCGACCGCGAAGGGTCCTTTGCGCATGTCCGTCATCCGATCTCGAAAAGTCATGATCGTGTCGGCCGAGGGGTCGACCATGGTCATCCCCGCCGACAGTGACGATGATGGAGGTCACACCGACGCCGGAGCGATGGGCCGCCGCCCTAAATCGCCCTGAACCCGTCGTGCCGTCGCACAACCCGGCCACGGCGCAGGGGTCCGGCGGGTCGTCGGGCGGGGCTATATGCCATGGGAATATGGCACATATTCTGGAGTAACGTCGGGGTCCATCTCAGGACGTTCACCGATGGATGAGGACGGTATGACGGCCTACCGCATCGAGGAGCTGGCCCGGCGGGCCGGGGTCAGTGCGCGCAACATCCGTGCCTTTCAGGAGCGGGGCCTGCTTCCGCCGCCGCGGCTGGAGGGGCGGACCGGCTTCTATGACGACTCGCATCTGGCGCGGATCCGGGTGGTCCTGCAGTTGCAGGAGCGCGGCTACAGCATCGCGGCGATCGCGGATCTGGTGGAGGCCTGGCAGAACGGGCGCGATCTGGAGGATCTGCTCGGCCTGGAGAAGGTGCTGACCGATCCGTGGTCGCAGGAGACGCCCCAGGAGCTGAGCCTGGCGGAGCTGGCGGAGTTGTTCTTTCCGGGCCGCGGTCGCGACGAATGGGCGGCGATGCCCGCCGAGGAGGTCGAGGGGCTGTTGGCGCGGGCGCAGGCGCTGGGCTTCATCGAGCGGTCGGGTGATCGGTTCCGAGTGCCGAGCCCGCAGTTGTTGAACGTGGGCGCCGAGTTGGCGGCGGCGGGGGTCCCCTTGGCGGACGTCTTCACGATGGCCGATCGGCTCAGTGACGACTGCGACACGATCGCCCGCCGGTTCGTGCTGTTCACCGTCGATCACGCGGGTCTGGGCGACGCGGCCCGCAACGCCGCGCGCGACGACCTGCCCCAGCTCACCACGTTCATCGGGCGGCTGCGCCCGTTGGCGCAGGCCGCCGTCCACGCGCTGCTGGCCCGTGCCATGCAGGTCCAGATCCAGGAGAAGTTCAGCGACCAGGTCGAGGGCATCGCCCGCCACGCCGGCGGCGCGGACCCCGCCCGCCCGGCTCCGCACGGCGCGGAACCGGCCGCCCGGTGACCCGTCATGTGCCAGCAGAGGATGGACCATATAGACATGTGCCATGAATTCATGGCATGGTTCGGGGTGCCACCGGATCCGTTCCGACCCCCTGGAGGGACCCCATGTCCGACCTCAGCGCGCTCGGCGACGTCAAGGCGTTGATCGCCGCCAGTGACGCCGCCGCACTTCAGGAGCTGATGGCGCAGTTGACCGCCGCCGAGATCCGCGAGGTGCTGGCCGGCCTGGATCCCGCCGACTTCCCCGCCCTCCTGGAGAAGGTCGACCCCGCGGTGCTGCGGACGCTGGTCGAAGGGGTCGGCACGCCCGGTGAGCTGAAGCAGTTCCTGGACATGGCCGGCGACAGCGATCCCCTGATCCACCAGTTCATCGCCAAGGCGGGGGTGGACGTCCTGCTGGACCGCGTGTTCGCGCTGATGGGCACGCGCTTCCTGCCCGACCGGGTCGGCGGCGAGAACGGCGTCGTCGAGTGGCACATCAAGACCCCCGGGGAGATCAAGGTCTACCACGTGGACATCGCCGACGGCCGGGCCGAGGGACACTCCGGCCCCGCCCCGGGCCGGGCCCGCACCACGCTGACCATGTCGGCCCCGGACCTGCTGCGGCTGTGCGCGGGCACGCTCAACGGCCTGCCGGCGTTCATGAACGGCAAGATCAAACTGGCCGGGGACATGATCTTCGGGGCCAAGCTGCCCGGCGCCTTCGACGTCAGCGGCTGAGCGCCCGCGTCCGAAGAGCCCGGCCCCGCCCAGGGTGCGGCGGGGCCCCGGGGAAGCCCGCCGCATCCCGAGCGAGGAGACATGAGCGACCACCTCAAGGACCTGCTCGGCCAGGTCAGCACCCCGAGGGACCTGCGCAGACTGCTGGAGATCCCCGGGATGGACGAGACGATCGTCGACCAGTTCGTCGTCGCCGTCGGCCCCGACGTCATGCTGGGCCAGGTGTTCGACCTGATGGCCACCCGCTTCAAACCCCGAGGCCGCCGCCGCTGCGGCATCGTCCAGTGGGACATCACCACCTCCACCGGCCGCCACCGCCACCAACTCGTCCTCACCCCCATCGACGCGCACGCCCACTCGGGATCGGTCGGCAGACCCGACGTCACGCTCACCATGAGCGCCCACACCCTCCTCCACCTGTGCTCCGGCCGCCTGAACCCGGTCGCCGCCTACCGCGCCCGCATTCTCAGGATCCGCGGCAACCTCCTGTTCGGCGTCCGCATGGGCCGATGGTTCGACTACTGACCCGAACGGGCGACCGGTGCGCCGCGTCGCATGAGCGGTCTCACCTGCGGAGGTGTCGTAGAGCGATGTGCATAGGATCGCCGGCATGGCACTGCGACTCGTTCAGGTGAACTTCAAGGCTCGGGATGACGCGGCGCTCGGCCGGTTCTGGGCGGAGGCGCTCGGCTGGGGCGTTTCCAGCGAGGGACCCGGTGTCACCAACGTCGAACCCGTGGGTTTCGTCTGGCCGGACCCCGTCGCCGTCTGCGTCGACGTCGTCACCGTCCCGGACCCCGAGACGGTGAGGTACCGCGCGCACATCGAACTCGCCACCACCTCTGCGGCCCATCACGCGGAGTCGGTCGCGCGCCTGAAGGGGCTCGGTGCGACGCTCGCCGATGTGGGCCAGGGCGACGTGCCGTGGACGGTCATGGCCGACCCGGAGGGCAACGTGTTCTGCGTGCTGGAGCCTCGGGAGATCTACCGGGACACCGGGCCGATCGCCGCGGTGGTGGTCGACTGCGCCGATCCGCGGGCCATGGTCCGGTTCTGGGGCGAGGCGATCGACTGGACCGTCCACGAGGTGACCGACGATCACGCGGTGCTGCGCTCCGCCGAGGGCGTCGGTCCGTACCTGGAGTTCCGCCGCACGCCGGAGGCGGAGATCGTGGGGAACCGCGTCCATCTCGACCTGCTGCCGTACGCCGGGGACGATCAAGCGGCGGAGGCGGCCCGGCTGCGGGCCCTCGGCGCCACCGACGTCGACCTCGGCCAGGGCGACGTGCCGTGGATCGTCCTCGCCGACCCGGAGGGCAACGAGTTCTGCGTCCTCGGCCGGCCCGCCGCGGAGGCTTAAAGGGCCGCCCGACGCGTTCATGCGGCACGCCACCGGAGGACGGCCCCGCATCCTCATCGACTGCGGTGATGGGCGCGGTGGTCGCGGGGGCTGAGGCCGTAGGCGGTTTTGAAGGTGTGGCTGAAGTGGGCGGAGTCGCGGAAGCCGGCGTGGAAGGCGATCTCGGTGATCGAGGCCCCCGTTCGGGTGGTGTCCTCCAGTTGCCGGCGGCAGCGCTCCAGCCGTTCGCGGCGGATGAAACCCGACACCGTCATGCCCTGATCGGCGAAGAGCTTCTGCAGGAGGCGCACCGACACGTGGCAGGCCGTCGCCACCGCCGGCGGGGACAGGTCGGGGTCGGAGAGATGGCGGCGGATGTGGGCCTTGGCGGTCAGGACCACGGACCGCCGGGCCGCGTCGTCCCGGCCCGCCGAGGTGTGCAGGAGGTCGGACAGGAACACCGACAGCAGATCGAGCGCGTTGGCGGCCGCGTACTCGGCGGTGGCGGCGGAACGTCGCCCGTCGTGATCGCTCATACCGATCAACAGCGACATCAGCAGCGGCCCGAGGCCGTTCGTGGTCGGCAGCGCGCGACCCGCCAGTGCGGAGACCACCTGATCGTGGCTCAGGCCCAGGGCGTGGCGGGGCAGGGACAGCATCAGCCTGTCGTGACCACCGTGCACGGTCTCGTTGAACGGGTGGGAGGGTTCCATCACGGCGATCTCACCCGGGTGCAGGATCTCCTCCCGGCCGGCCCGCTCGATGGACGAGGTGCCCTCGAGCTGCACCATGAGGCCGTACAGGTCCGGGTCCTCGCGCCTGATCGCAGAAGGCGTCCGCGCGCACTCGATCGGGTTCGCGCCACCCGTGTCCACCAGGTGCGCGACCTCGATCACTCCCCACTGCGTGAAACGCCAGCGTACGGAGAAGTCGCCGGGTCGCGGGACGTTGATCAGGGTGCCGACCGGCTTGTCCCACATCCGTTCCCGGAACTCCTCGAAACCGTCCGCGCCCGCGAACTCACCCGTGCCGGGCAGCGATGGCAACATCACGCGCGCCCCCTCGCCGTGCTCGCTGCGGCAATGCCCTTCCTCCAGTATGACCGGCCACTCGACCCGATTGGGGGCCTGACCTGCCCTTTGTCCTTTCTCGGCTATGCCACGACGCAAGGCGGGCAGAGGTGACGAAGGGTAGTCGACCGCCTACGAACGGGGCTGTGATGGCGAAGCCGGACGAGTCCGCGTCGCGCAAGGGCCGGGAGCGGCGCACCGCCGACCTCCAGGGTGAGAGGGCCAAGAGGTACGAGGGTGAGCTGACCGATCGCAGGCATCGGGAGGAGCTGCGCCGCACCCATGCCCACGGGCTGCCGCCCGCCGACTCCCTTCAGGAGAAGGAGTCGGCGTCCACCTTCCAGCGCGGCGAGCTCCCGCACTTCTCCGGGATCAACACCTTTCTCAAGGCGCCGTTCCTGGAGGACGTCCACCAGGTCGGCGAGCACGAGGTCGCGATCGTGGGCGCGCCGCTGGACACCGGCACCACCTACCGGCCGGGGCCGCGGTTCGGGCCCGAGGCGATGCGCCGGATCTCCTCGCTGTACTCGCCGTACTACTACGAGATGGGCATCGACCTGCGCGAGCAGCTCGACATGGTGGACGTCGGCGACATCTTCATCACCCCCGGCAATCTGGAGAAGTCCTTCGACCAGATCACCAAGGCGGTGCAGCACCTGGTCGAGGCCGGCGTCTTCCCGGTGATCCTCGGCGGCGACCACTCCATCGGCTTCCCGACCTCGCGCGGGGTGATGAACGCCTTCGGCCGGAAGATGGGCGTCATCCATTTCGACCGGCACCTGGACACCCAGAGACTCGACCTCGACGAGAGGATGCACACCACCCCCTGGTACTGGGCCGCGCACGAGTACCACTTCGACATGGGCAACCTCGTGCAGATCGGCATCGGCGGCTGGCAGGTGCCCCGGCCGGGGGTCGACGAGGCGCTCAAGGGCGGCTCCCTGGTCATGACCACCGAGGACGTCGAGCGGATGGGGGTCGACAAGGCCGCCGAACTCGCCCTGGAGGTGGCCTGGAGCAACGGCGTGGAGGGCGTCTTCCTGTCGTTCGACATCGACGCCGTCGATCCCGGCTTCGCCCCCGGCACCGGCTGGCCGGAGCCCGGCGGCCTGTACCCGCGCGAGGCGCTCAAGCTGGTGCGCGCGTTCGCCGCCGAAGGGCTCCTGGGCATGGAGGTGGTCGAGGTCTCCCCGCCCTACGACAGCTCCGACGTCACCAGCCTGCTCGGCGTCCGCCTCATCTGCGAGGTGCTGGCCACCTCCGTCCGGGAGGGCAGACTCGGACGCGACCGGTCCGGCGCGCCGCAGACCGAGCGCGCTCGCCAGATCGACGAACGCCCGGGCACCGGCTCCTCCGCCTAGACGTTCGGAATCATCCTGATCGTGAGCGCCACCGGCGGCCGTTTCGGCTTCGCCTTGGACATGTCGTGGTCTCCTTCGCGTCGGTGGACGGGCACCGGAGGCGACGGCCGGTCCCCTCACGGTCAGAGCTCCTGTGACCCGGCTGTGACCAGGGCGGGGGCATCCTGATCACACGATGAGAGTGCTGGTGGCCGAGGATCACGTCGAGCTCGCGGCGTCCGTGGCGAGGGTCCTGCGCCGTGAGGGAATGGCCGTCGACGTGGTCCACGACGGCGAGGCCGCCATCGAGCGGACCTCGCTGCTGGACTACGACGTCGTCGTCCTCGACCGCGACCTGCCCGCCGTCCACGGCGACGACGTGTGCCGCTCGCTGATGAGCCGGACGCGCCGTACCCGCGTCCTGATGCTGACCGCGTCCGGCACGATCGCCGACCGCGTGGCGGGCCTGAGTCTGGGCGCCGACGACTATCTGCCGAAGCCGTTCGCGTACGCCGAGCTCGTGGCCCGGATCCGCGCGCTCGGCCGCCGGGCGCAGCCGGCGCTGCCGCCGGTCCTCGTCCACGGTGACCTGCGGCTGGATCCGGCGCAGCGGGTCGCGACCCGGGCGGGGATGCGCCTGGCGCTGAGCCCGAAGGAGTTCGCGGTCCTGGAGTGCCTGCTCGGCGCCGACGGCCGTGTCGTGTCCGCCGAGGAGCTCTTGGAACGGGTGTGGGACGAGGCGGCCGACCCGTTCACGACCACCGTCAAGGCCACGATGAACCGGCTGCGGTCCAAGCTCGGCCCGCCACCGTTGATCGAGACCGTCCAGCAGGGCGGTTACCGGATAGGTGAGACCCATGCGCCTTCATGACCTGCTCCGCCCGGACGTGTCCGCCGCGCTCTCCTTCCGGACCGTGCGCATGCGTCTCACGGCCTTGTACGGCGCCCTTTTCACCATCTCCGGTGCGGTCCTTCTCACGATCACCTACTGGCTCGTGCGCCGCACCAGGCCGGGTGTGATCATCGTGTACGACGACAGCGGGCCGGAGATCCGCGACCATCTGAACCGGCTCCGGGAGGCCCAGATGCGCGAGCTGCTGATGCAGTGGGGCATCGCTCTCGCGATCATGGTGGTGATCTCGATCGTGCTGGGCTGGCTGGTCGCCGGACGCGTCCTGCGGCCGCTGCGCACGATGACGGACACGATCCGGCAGATCTCCGCCCGCAACGTGCACGAACGACTCGCCGTCACCGGGCCCCGCGACGAGATGAAGGACCTCGCCGACACGGTCGACGGCCTGCTCGGCCGTCTGGAGACCGCCCTCGACGCGCACAAGCGCTTCGTCGCCAACGCCGCACACGAACTCCGCACGCCGCTCACCCTGGAGCGCGCGCTCCTCGAGGAGACGCTCACCGATCGTGAGGCCACGCTGGAGTCCTACCGGGCGACCTCGCAGCGCCTGCTCGCACTCAGCAAGGATCAGGGGCGACTGCTGGAGGCCCTGCTCACGCTCGCCGGCAGCGAGCGTGGTCTCGACCGCCTGGAGCCCTTCGACCTGTCCGATCTCGCCCATCAGGCCCTCGCATCGACACGCCTCGAGGCGGACGCACGGGACCTACGCGTGATCACCCAGATCGCGTCCGCCCCGTCCGCGGGCGACCCCGCGCTGGCCGCACGCCTGGTCGCCAATCTCGTCGACAACGCCGTGCACCACAACACGACCGGCGGCCACGTGGAGGTCGCGACCGAGACCAGGGCCGGGCGAGCGTTCGTCTCGGTGGTCAACAGCGGACCGGTCATCCCCCCGCAGCAGGTCGGCCGGCTCTTCGAGCCCTTCCAGCGGCTCGGCGGACGGACGGCGCGCAACGATGGCCGCCACGGCCTCGGCCTATCGATCGTCCATGCCATCGCGACGGCGCACGGCGCCGACGTCACCGCCCACGCCCGCCCGGGCGGCGGCCTCTCCGTGGAGATCGGCTTCCCCGCGCACAGCCGCGCCCAGGTGCCGGCACGCGCACATGCCTGACAACCCGCCGCCGCGCGACCGACGTACGACCCGTCCCTGAGCGGGCCGATGTCCGGACCGGGTTCGCCGCGCCCGGGGGTCGTCACATCGGTGCGGCTTGACCGCTTCAGTCGCACAGGGAAGTCTGGCCCCAACGCAAGAGCCCGGCGGGTTGTCGCCGCCGGGCTCGTTGCGTCACTGTGGGAGGGAGGACTTCCGTCGCTGCCCCCGCTGTGGGCGAGGAGGGATTTGAACCCTCACGTCCTTGCGGACACACGGACCTGAACCGTGCGCGTCTGCCGTTCCGCCACCCGCCCCGGGTGCTCGAAAAGATTAGCACGCACCGAAGACTGGTTCGGTACACGGATACTTCGCGCGAACCTCGGCACGGATACGATCGTCTACCAGTGGAGAAAGGAGGTGCCCGTGGGTGTCCTACAGCGCTTCGAGCGACGTCTCGAGGGCATGGTGGAGGGTGCCTTCGCCCGTGCGTTCAAGTCGGAGTTGCAGCCGGTCGAGGTGGCGAGCGCCGTGCAGCGCGAGATGGACGAGCGCGCCGCGATCGTCGCCGCCGGGCGCACACTGGTGCCGAACGACTTCGTCGTGGAGATCTCGCAGCAGGACGGCCAGCGGCTGGCGGTCTACGCCGACAGCCTGAGCCAAGAGCTGGCCAACCTGGCGCGGGAGTACGCGAAGGAGCAGGGGTACTCCTTCGTGGGGCCCGTGCGGGTGCGGTTCGAGAACGCGGGCGACCTCGCGACGGGGATGTTCCGGATCCGTTCGGGGGTGATCCGGGGGTCGACCGTCGAGGGGGGCGAGATCCGCCGGCCCGCCAGCGACGTGCCGCAGGGGCGTACGGGGGCGTTCGCCGGGCGGCCGAGGCTGCTGGTCACCACCGCGCAGGACTCCGGGCCGAGCCATCAGCAGACCTACGACATCGCCACGCCGGTGACGCTCCTCGGCCGCGGCACCGACTGCGACCTGCGCCTGGTCGACCCGGGGGTCTCCCGCCACCACGCCGAGATCCGTGTGGAGGGTCCCGAAATCGTCCTCGTGGATCTAGGGTCGACCAACGGCTCTTTCGTGAACGGTAATCCCATTCGGCGGGTCACCCTCGTCGACGGGGCCCGGGTCACGATGGGCCGGACCACTCTCGTGTTCCGCCGCGATAGGGAGTAGCCCCCACTCCGATGTCCGAATTCACCCTCACGCTGATCAAGCTGGCGTTCCTCGCGGTGCTGTGGCTCTTCGTCATCGCGGCCGTCGGCGTGATCCGGGCCGACCTGTTCGGCTCCAAGGCCGCCGCGCGCGCCGCGGCCCGCGCCCGGGCGCCCAGACCCGCCCGCCGCCCCCGGCCGCAGGGGTCCCCGCAGCAACCGGCGCAGCCGCAACGGCCGCCGCAGCCGCAGGGCCCCCGCCAGTTGGTCGTCACTCAGGGCGATCGGGCGGGCATGACCCTCGACCTCTCGGCCGGGGCCCCCATACTCATCGGTCGCGCGAATGACGCCACGATCGTGGTCACGGACGACTACGCTTCGAGCCGGCATGCCCGACTTTTCGCGCAGGACGGTCAATGGATCGTGGAAGACCTCGGCTCGACCAACGGGACCTATCTCGGACGTAACAAGGTGAACCAGCCCACGCCGATCCCCCCCGGGGTACCGATCCGGATCGGCAAGACCGTCATCGAGCTGCGCCCATGAGCATCGGAATCCGCTACGCCGCGCGCTCCGACGTCGGCATGCTGCGCGAGGGCAACGAGGACTCGGCGTACGCGGGGGCGCACCTGCTCGCCGTCGCGGACGGCATGGGGGGCCATGTCGGCGGTGAGATCGCCAGCGCCGCCGCCATCGGCGAGCTGCGCAAACTCGACACGGACCTGCCCGCGAACGACCTGCTGGCCGCCCTGGAGCACACGGTCAAGGCGGCCAACGAGAAGCTGCACCGCATCGTCGAGTCGGACCCGGCGCTGCAGGGCATGGGGACGACCCTGACCGCCATGCTGTGGTCGGGCAGCCAGGTGGCCCTGGTCCACATCGGCGACTCGCGCGCCTATCTGCTCCGCGACGGCAGCCTCTTCCAGATCACCCACGACCACACCCTGGTGCAGTCGTTGGTGGACGAGGGCCGGATCAGCCCCGACGAGGCCGCCTCGCACCCTCAGCGCTCCCTGCTGCTGCGGGCGCTGGACGGTCGCGGCGAGGTCGATCCCGACCTGTCGCTGCGCGAGGCCAAGGTCGGCGACCGCTATCTGCTGTGCTCGGACGGCCTGTCCGGGGTGGTCACCGCAGAGACGATCTTCCAGGTGCTGTCGGAGTACCACGATCCCGAGCAGGCGGTGCGCCAGCTCATCGACCTGGCCAACCGGGGCGGCGGGCCGGACAACATCACCTGTGTGGTGGCCGACGTGATCGAGCTGGCGCCGGGCGCCGGACGGGTGCCGCCGGGCGCGGCCCCGTTGGCGGTGGGCGCCGCGGCCAACGTGCGCCCCGACGGGTCCGAGGGCCCGGGCGGCGGTCCGCAGCCGGCCGCCGAACGGTCCGCCGACACCCCGGCCGGCCGGGCGGCGCAGTTGCGCGACACCCTGCCGCAGCAGCCCGTGATCGTGGACGAGCTGCCGCCGCCACCGCCCCAGGCCGCCGCGCCGAGGCACGAGCCCCTCCTGGAGCACCAGCCCGCCCCCGCCGGCCCTCCCCCGGAGCCGCCGCTGCAGGCCCCGCCCCGGGCGCCGCGTCGTTGGACGTTCCTGATCGTGGCGGTCGCGGTGTTCCTGGTGGCGCTGATGGTGGTCGCGGTCTTCGCGATCCGGTCGATGCGCGGCGACGGCTTCTACGCGGTCGCCGAGAACGGCGTCGTGGTCGTCTACACGGGGTCGCCCGACAGCATGCTCGGGCTGCGGATGAACCAGCGGGCCGACGAGCAGCCCCGGCCGCCCATCCAGGTCCGCGACCTGCCCAAGTCCGTCCAGGCCCAGCTTCGCAAGAAGCCGTTCGTGGTCCTGAACGGCGCGGACGGCTGGCGGAACCTCGCCAAGCGGATCTGCAAGTACTCGTTGCTGCCCGACGGCGACAAGGTCGCCATCGTCCAGGGCGTCGACCAGACCCAGGACGGCTGTGAGCCCACCCCGGTCGCCGCCTCCACCCTCAAGCCGTCCGAGCTGCCCGCCTCCGACCGCGAGTCCCTGGCGGACCAGAAGTTCACCTTCCCCGACCGCGCCGCCGCCCAGGCCAAGCTGCGTGAGCTGGAGAGGCGCCGGGACGCCTGCAAGAGCGGCAACCCCGGCGACATCAAGGACTGCCCCGCCCGCGGCAACGACGGGGGGAAGCGACCCTGATGACCGCATCCCCCGAGCGCGCCCCGGAGCCGGCGCCGGTGCCGCTGCCCACCCAGCCACGCAAGGCGGCCTGCCTGGCGTTGCTGGTGTTCGCGATGGTGATGACCCTGGCGGCGTTCGCCGAGGTCGGGCTGGCGCGTGACGGGCAGATCCCCACGGGGCTGTTCGGGTACGGCGGCGGTCTGGCGGTGCTGGCCGGCGCCGCGTACTACGTCCAGGTCAGGTTCGCGCCGTACGCCGACCCGCTGCTGCTGCCGCTGGCGGTGGCGTTGAACGGGCTGGGCCTGGCGATGATCTACCGCCTGGACCTGTCGACCAGCCGGGACGTCAAGGACGCCATCCGGGACGGCAAGAAGGTCGTGACCTCCGGGCTGGCGTCCGCGGGCACCCAGCTCCAGTGGACCTTCGTCGGCATCCTGCTGTTCGCCCTGACGGTGTTCCTGCTCAAGGACTCCAAGATCCTGCAGCGGTACATCTACACGCTCGGCGGGCTGGCGATCATCCTGCTGCTGCTGCCGATCGTCCCGGGGCTGGGCGCGGAGATCAACGGCGCCCGGGTGTGGATCTTCATCGGGCCGTTCTCGGTGCAGCCCGGCGAGTTCGCCAAGCTGCTGCTGGTGGTGTTCTTCGCCGGCTATCTGGTCAACAAGCGGCAGGCCATGTCGCTGGTCGGCAAGAAGATCGGCCCGCTGTCGCTGCCGCGCGGCCGGGACCTGGGGCCGATCATGGTGATCTGGGTCTTCGGGCTGGGCATCCTGTTCGTCCAGAAGGACCTGGGCACCGCGCTGCTGTACTTCGGCCTGTTCGTGTCGATGATCTACATCGCCACGCAGCGGGTCTCCTGGGTGCTGATCGGCGTGGGAATGCTGGTGCTGGGCCTCCTGGTGGCGACCCAGATCCCCTTCCTGAGCCACGTGAACCAGCGGCTGAGCATCTGGATGAACCCGGACCCCTACTTCGACGGCGGCTGTCTCCTCGACAGCGGCAAGGTCGTCTCGGTGGCGCCGGGCACCCAGCCGTTCATCGACGCCGGCGGCGGGCCGGGCGCCGGGCTGACCGCCTGCCTCAAGATGGGCGGGGAGTGGGCCGACAGCTCGCAGTTGCTGAAGGGCCTGTACGCGCTGGGCGAGGGCGGGGTGCTGGGCAAGGGCCTGGGCCAGGGCGAGCCCTGGCGGACCCCGCTGGCGTTCAGCGACTTCATCTTCGACTCGATGGGCGAGGAGCTCGGGCTGACCGGGCTGATGGTCATCCTGCTGCTGTACGCGCTGATCGTGCAGCGCGGCATGAAGACCGCCGTGGCCGCCCGGGACCCGTTCCTCAAGCTGTTCGCCGGAGGCGTCTCGTTCGTCCTGGCGCTCCAGGTGTTCGTCATCGTCGGAGGGGTCACCCGCCTGATCCCGCTGACCGGCCTGACGACCCCGTTCCTCGCGCAGGGCGGCTCCTCACTGATGGCCAACTGGATCCTGATCGGCGTGCTGGTGCGGATGAGCCACCAGGCCCGGCAGCCGGCTCCCCAGGCGATCCAGGACGAAGGCATGACCCAGGTGGTGAGCCTGAGATGACCCGGGAGATCACGGACGCGATCGGGGGAGCGCGCGCATGAACATGGACAAGCCGCTGCGGCGGGTGGCGATCTTCGCACTGGTGCTGATCGTCGCGCTGATGGCCCAGGTGA
Source organism: Thermomonospora umbrina (assembly GCF_003386555.1). Lineage (GTDB taxonomy): Bacteria > Actinomycetota > Actinomycetes > Streptosporangiales > Streptosporangiaceae > Thermomonospora > Thermomonospora umbrina. The sequence goes on from NZ_QTTT01000001.1 coordinate 3,116,369, forward strand.
ACTACATCCAGGGCACCCAGGCCGAGAAGCTGCAGAGCGCCGATCTCAACAACCGGCAGTACCTGGACGTCTTCAAGCGCCCCCGGGGCAAGATCATCGCGGGCTCGGAGACCCTGGTCTTCTCCAAGCAGCCCCCGGACTCGGAGAACTACGGCCGGCACTACAAGGACGGCCCGGTCTTCGCTCCGGTCACCGGGTTCTACAACGGCAATACCAACGGGCTCGAGCGGGCCTACCACTCACTGCTGGACGGCCGTGACAAGCGGATCACCAACCAGCGCTGGTTCGACCAGTTCATCGGCAAGAAGGCCGTCGGCGCCGACGTGGAGACCACGATCGACCCGAAGGCCCAGCGCGCCGCGTACCAGGCGCTCAAGAACGGCACCAACCGACGGGCCGGCGCGGCGGTGATCGACCTGCGCACCGGGGCGATCAAGGTGCTGGCCTCCTACCCGTCCTTCGACCCGAACGAGGTCGCCCCGCAGCGCGGCATCAAGGGCGGCCAGCGGCTCCAGCAGTTGGAGAACCAGAAGGGCGTCATCAAGCCCCTGGTGGACAACGCGCTGAGCCAGACCTTCCCCCCCGGCTCCTCGTACAAGACCGTGGTGGCCGCCCTGATGATGCAGAACGAGGGGCTGAACGGCGACAGCGTCGTGCAGACCGGCCCCTTCAACCTGCCCGAGTCCGGCCGGCCGCTGCCCAACTCGCACGACACCGGCAACTGCTCCGGCCAGGCCCCGCTGCTGGGCGCCTTCGCCGAGTCGTGCAACACCACGTTCGCCAGGGCCGCCGTGGAGATGGGCATCCAGAAGCTGCACGACGGGTCCGCCGAGTTCGGCTTCGGCAAGCCGATCGAGGTGGAGCCGGACCTGGAGGCCCCCGCCAGCGACGTTCCGGTCAAGGACCCGGTCACCGGCAACCCGACCGGCGGCGACGACGTGGGCCGCAGCGGCATCGGCCAGGCCAACGTGCGGGCCACCCCGCTGCAGATGGCGATGGTCGCCGCCGCCGTGGCCAACAACGGGCGGATCATGAAGCCCTACCTCGTGCAGCGGGTCCGCGCCGCCGACCAGGAGGTGCTGTACGAGGCCGACCCGCGCGAGTTCGCCCGGCCCCTCGAAGAGGACACCGCCGACCAGCTCAAGGCGATGATGGCGGCCGTGGTCAGCCAGGGCACCGCCAAGAACCTCCAGGGCATGAACATCGCGGGCAAGACCGGTACGGCGGAGACCGGCGACCCCGCGCACAACAGCCGCTGGTTCGTCGGCTACTCCCCGATCGAGAAGCCCCGGTACGCGTTCGCCATCGTCACCGAGGGCCCGGGCTCGGCCGCCTCCAGCGCCGGCCCGATCTCCGGCACCATCATGCAGGCGGTGCTCTCGAGGTGACGCGCAGGGACCTCGTCCTGGACTCCCGGTACACGCTGGCCGAGCGGCTGGCCACCGGGGGTATGGGCGAGGTCTGGCGCGGCGTCGACGAGCTGCTCAACCGGCCGGTCGCGGTCAAGCTGCTACGCCAGGAGCACGTCTCCGACGAGCACGCCCGCGCCCGCTTCCGGGCCGAGGCGCGGTACGCCGCCGCACTGCAGCACGGCGGCATCGCCCAGGTGTACGACTACGGCGAGCACGACGACCGCGCCTATCTGGTGATGGAGCTGGTGTCGGGCGAGCCGCTGTCGCGCATCCTGGCGCGCAACGGCGGGCTCGGCGCGGAGACCACGCTGGACGTGGTGGCGCAGGCGGCGCGGGCCCTGCAGGTGGCGCACTCGGCGGGGATCATCCACCGCGACGTCAAGCCCGGCAACCTGATGGTGACCGGCGAGGGCACCGTCAAGATCACCGACTTCGGCATCGCCCGGGGGCAGAACGCGGGCACGCTCACCCAGACCGGCATGGTGATGGGCACCGCCCACTACGTCTCGCCGGAGCAGGCGTCGGGCCGCCCGATCACGCCCGCGACCGACCTGTACTCGCTGGGCGTGGTCGCGTACGAGTGCCTGACCGGGCATCCCCCGTTCGACGCCGAGCAGCCGGTGGCCATCGCCCTCATGCACGTGCGGGAGGTGCCGCCGCCGCTGCCGGACGGCGTGCCCGACGCGGTCCGCGCGCTGGTGGACGTCCTGTTGTCGAAGGACCCCGAGGAGCGGCCCGCCAGCGCGCGGGAGGTCGCCGACGAGGCGTTCATGATCCATGACGCGCTGCTGGCCGGGGAGCCGGTGACGAGTTCGTTCGCCGCCTCGGCGGGGGCGCGCGGTGCGGCGGGGGAGCACGAGGACGCCTTCGGCGACGACCTCGCGACCGCCGTCCTCACCGACCGGCGGCGTCGGGGCGGGCGCGCGACCACCGCCCTGCCGGGGGGCCGGGGCGCTCGAACGTCCGGCGGCCCTCCGGAGTTGGCCGTGGGCGACGGGGCGGATACGCTCTCGGGGGCGACGCCCGTGCAACGACGCACGGCGCTGGTCGCCGGTTCGGTGGCGGCGGGAGTCCTGGTGCTCGGCGTCATCGTCGTCGGCTCCATGATGCGGGGACCGGCCTCCGCCGATCTCAAGGAGACCAAGGACCGCCTCCCTGTGGTGACACCGGGGTCGACACGCCCGGTTCCGTCACGGGTACCATCGCCGACGGGCGTGATCGCCCCGCCGTACTCAAGGCCGAGGCGGTCGCCGTCCGGCTCCGGCTCCACGTCAACGACCCCGACGCCCAGCGCGTCCCCCACGGGGAGGCCCAGCACTCCGCCGCCGACCAAGACCCCCGAAATCCCCACACCGAAACCGACGATCACATCACCGTCTCCCACCCCGTCCGGGAGCGCGCCGCCGGCAGGCTCGGAGGCCGGTGATGGGAGTTAGGTTCGGAACAGGTGCAGACGTACGAGGGAAAGTGCTTTCGACATGACTCAGCCTCGGCTGCTCGGTGGCCGTTACGAGCTCGATGGCGTCGTCGGGCGCGGCGGCATGGCCGAGGTCTACCGCGCCAAGGATCTGCGGCTGGACCGCATCGTCGCGGTCAAGACGCTGCGTTCCGACCTGGCCCGCGACCCGATCTTCCAGGCCCGGTTCAGCCGTGAGGCCCAGTCGGCCGCGTCGCTGAACCACCCGTCGGTCATCGCCGTGTACGACACCGGCGAGGACCTGATCGGCGACAACACCATCCCGTACATCGTGATGGAGTACGTCGAGGGCCACACCCTCCGGGACCTGCTCCGGGAGAACCGCCGGCTGGTGCCCGAACGCGCGCTGGAGATCACCGACGGCATCCTGCGCGCGCTCGACTACAGCCATCGCGGCGGCATCATCCACCGGGACATCAAGCCCGCCAACGTGATGATGACCCGCAGCCACGAGGTCAAGGTGATGGACTTCGGCATCGCCCGGGCGATGGCCGACTCCGCCGCCACCATGACGCAGACCGCCCAGGTGATCGGCACCGCCCAGTACCTGTCCCCCGAGCAGGCGCGCGGCGAGCGCGTCGACGCCCGCAGCGACCTGTACTCCACCGGCTGCGTGCTGTACGAGCTGCTGACCGGGCGGCCCCCGTTCACCGGCGACTCCCCGGTGGCGATCGCCTACCAGCACGTGCGCGAGGAGCCGGTGCCGCCGTCCCAGGTGGACCCGGAGATCCCGCGCTGGTGCGACAACATCGTGCTGAAGGCGATGGCCAAGGACGCCGATCACCGCTATCAGAGCGCCGGCGAGTTCCGCGCCGACATCCAGCGGGCGATGCAGGGCATGCCGGTCGCGGCGAACGCGGCGTCCACCATGGTGATGGGCGGCGCGGCCCCGCAGGGCACCCAGGTGATGAACCCGGTGCCCGGAGGCCACGGCGGCCCGCCCCCGCGGCATCAGCGGCCGATGGGCAACGGCTACGACCTGCCCCCGGTGCAGTACGAGGACCCCGAGCCCGAGCCCGGCAACGGCAAGAAGATCGCCATCTGGGCCCTGGTCGTCGTGCTGTTCATCGGCGGCGCGGCAGCGATCGGCTACGCGCTGTCCGGTGGCGGCGGTGGCGGAGGCGGCCCGAGCCCCTCCTCGTCCACGTCCGCGCAGGCGGTCGAGGTGCCCGACGTCGCGGGTCAGCGGCGGACGGAGGCCGAGGCGGAGCTGAGGAAGGCCGGGCTGAAGGTCAGCGATCAGGTCACCCAGGAGTTCAGCGACGATGTCGCCAAGGGACGGGTGATCGGCACCGACCCGCAGGCGGGCGAGTCCCTCAACCGCGGCGACGAGGTCACGCTGATCCTCTCGCGGGGCGAGAAGCAGGCGGAGAAGCTCTTGGTGCCGGACGTCTCCCGGCAACTCGCCGACAACGCCGAGCAGACCCTCAAGCAGATGGGCTTCAGGGTCCGGCGGCAGGAGACGCCGTCCGCGGAGGTCGAGAAGGGCATGGTCATCCAGACCACGCCGGGTGCGGGGCAGCAGGCCACCCGGGGCTCCACGGTCGTCATGTACATCTCGTCCGGTCCCGAGTCGGTCCCGGTGCCGAGAGTGGTGGGCCAGACCGAGGAGGACGCGGTCCGCACGCTGGAGGGTGCCGGCCTGGAGGTCCAGGTGCAGATGAGGCCGCCCATGCCCGGTGAGACGCCGGGCACGGTCGTGGGCCAGACGCTGGAGGGCCAGCAGGTCCCGCCGGGCACCACGGTGATCATCACCGTGGCGCAGATCGCCGACGGCGGCAACCCGAACGACCCGCCCAACGACTGACGTTCCGAACGACGAGACCCCGGCCTCCACGAGGAGGACCGGGGTTTCGGCGTTCGAGGGCCGGGCATGAGGGCCCGGGCATGAAGGAGGGCTTCCGCCACTCGGGGGCAATGGCGGAAGCCCTCAGTGGGAGATTCGTAAGTTAGGCCCCTTTTGTTACACCGCTCGGCCGATTTTTTCCCGGCGGTGTCCGTGCCATGGGCTCAGACCGGGCTGCCGCAGGTCGCGAGCCAGTTGCCCAGCAGTCGGTGGCCGCCCTCCGACAGCACCGACTCGGGGTGGAACTGGACGCCCTCGACGGGGGCCGAGCGGTGGCGGAGGCCCATGATGACGCCGTCCGGGGTGCGGGCGGTGACCTCCAGGGCCTCGGGGATGCCATCGGGCTCCACGGCCAGCGAGTGGTACCGCGTGGCCGTGAACGGGTCGGGCAGGCCCGCGAGGACCCCACGGCCGTCGTGGTGGATCGGGCTGGTGTAGCCGTGGAGGAGTTCGGGCGCCCGGGAGACCCGCCCGCCGTGGACGTGGGCGATGATCTGGTGGCCGAGGCACACGCCCAACAGGGGCGTCCGGCGGCGTACGGCGTCGCGGACGAGGGCGCGGCAGACGCCGGTGTCGGCCGGATGGCCCGGGCCGGGGCTGAGGAGCACGCCGTCGACCTCGGCGGTGTCGCCCGGGGTGACGTCCGAGCGGTCCTTCACCCGGCAGTCCGCGCCGAGCTCCAGCAGGTACTGGACGATGTTGAAGACGAAGCTGTCGTGATTGTCCACGACCAGGACGCGCGGGGCCATGCGGGGCTCTCAGCGGTCGCCGGGAGTGGACGTGACGGCCGGGTCGCCGCGGTGCTCCACGGTGTTCCGGTCGAACTGGACCTTCGACTCCGCCCACGGGAACACGGCGTACCAGAGGAGCAGGAGGACGGCGAGCGCCAGCGCGACGGCGATCGCCGCCCGCACGGGGCCCTCACCGGGCAGGTTCCGCCAGATCCAGGCGTACATCGGGTGCTCCTCCTCTTCAGGTCGCCGTGGCGGCCCGGGCTCGCCGTGGGCGTTGCTCGATCAGGGTGCCGAACACGATGAGCCGCTTGGCGGCCGAGTACTTCGGATGGCAGGTGGTGAGCGTGATCAGGCGCTCGGTGGGCTTGCGGCGGGGATGGAACGGCACCGGGGCGGTCACCTCCACCGTGGAGGGCTTCACGATGCGGTGGCCGGTGACCCGGTAGACGTACTGGGTCCGGCGCGTGTCGACCAGGATACGGTCGCCCGGGTCGAGCTTGTCGAGGCCGTTGAACGGCGCCGAGTAGGTGGTCCGGTGGCCGGAGAGCACGAAGTTGCCGACCTGCCCCGGCAGGGCGCTGCCCGGGTAGTGCCCGGGGCCCTTGCGGAGGTCCTTCGCCCCGACACCCTCGATGACCACGTACTTGTAGTCGTCGCCGAGCCGGGGGATGCGCAGCAGCGCCAGGCCCTTGCCGAGCTTGACCCGTTCGGTGGTGACCTTCTTGGTGGGGACGCTCCAGGACTCCAGCAGCTCGTCGTTGAGCCGGTCCTGTTGCTCCTGGGTGTACCGCCCGGTGCCCCACAGCTCATAGGTCATGAAGAGCAGCAGGATCAGGCCCGCCGTGATGCACAGTTCGCCCAGGCCGCGGATGATGGCTCGCAGTGTTCCGTCCCCGTTCCGGTCTCGTGGCCGAGTGTCCCCCACGAGTATCCGGGACGGCGCATGCGATCGTGGTGATAGACGGGGGTGGAATAATGCTTCACCGTGCGCGTGTGCGTCTGTGGTCTCGCTCCACCGGCCGTCCGGGCGTACGCTGCTCACCAGCGACTACGCTGTCCGACAAAGCACGCATGCGCGGACCGTCGCGCGCCCGCCGTCCGCCCGAGGAGAACGAGCCACCGTGGCCAAGTCGAAAGTGCGCAAGAAGGCCGTCTACACGCCGCCGCAGAAGTCCCAGAAGGTCGAGGTCAGCCCGCGTTGGCTGGTGCCGACGATGCTGGCCCTGTGGCTGGTGGGCCTGGCCTGGATCGCCACCTTCTACGTGACGGCGAGCACCAGCACCGACGTACCGGTGATGACGGATCTGGGCAACTGGAACCTGGGCATCGGGTTCGGGGCCATCATCATGGGCGTGATCCTCTCCACCCGCTGGCGGTAGCCGCGGGTTACCCACGTTCGGCCGTTCCCAATCCACGAAAGTTATCCACAGGCTGTGGATGACGGGTGGGGGTGTGGATGACGGCCGGCCCGCCGGGGCCCCGCGGCCGTTCCTCCGCCGCGGGACCGCCCGGCGTTCTCAGATCACGGTGATCCCGGCCAGTTGGGACGTCTTGATCGCCACCAGTGCGGCGAGCAGCACCAGCATGCCCGCCGTCGCCCCCGCGTGCAGCAGGGTCCGCCGCCGTTCGTCGCCGCGGCCCGGCGGCAGGAACGCGTACCCGGTGGCCAGCGCGGCGCCGACGATCAGGCCGCCCACATGGCCCTCCCAGGAGATGCCGTCCACGGTGAACGTGATCACCAGGTTGAGGGCCAGCAGGAACACGATGCCGCCCGCCGGGGCCCGCAGTCGCTTGGCGACCACGAAGAACGCCCCGAACAGCCCGAAGATCGCCCCGGACGCGCCGACCGCCGCGCCCGCCGGATCGACCAGGTAGAGCAGCACCGAGCCGCCCAGCGCCGACAGCAGGTACAGCGAGGTGAACCGCCACCTGCCGAGCACCTGCTCCAACTGGGGGCCGATCGCCCACAGCGCCCACATGTTGAACACGATGTGGGCCAGACCGAAGGACGCCTCGGGCGGCGAGTGGAGGAAGGCCGAGGTGATCAGCCGGTACCACTCGCCGTCGGCCACCCCGCCGGGGTGCACGATCCCGAACGGGTCGGTGGCGACGCCGAGCATCGCGTACTCGTTCACGATCCGGGACGAGGTGACCTCGGCGACGTAGGCCAGCACGTTCAACGCGATCAGGGTGTAGGTGACCACCGGGGTCGCCGAGACCTGCCCGCCGAAGATCGTGCGTGGCTGCCGCACGTCGCGGTGGCCCTCCCGCACGCACTCGACGCACTGGTGGCCCACCGCCGCGTCCCGCATGCAGTCAGGGCAGATGTACCGGTCGCACCTGGTGCACCGGACATAGGTCTCCCGTCCCGGATGGCGGTAACAGGTCGGTGCCTCGGTGGGCACCCCGGGGGCCTCTGCGTTCACCGGTCACGCTCCTCGCGGGGGCACGAACGCACGGGAAGTGTTCACACCCTGTATTACGACTGACGACGCTCGATCGTCACCGAGTCGATCGTAATGTCCTTGGCCGGCCGGTTGCGCGCTCCCGTGGAAGCCTTCGCGATCTGGTCGACCACGTCGGTGCCGGAGATCACCTCGCCGAAGATCGTGTGCCCGCCGGTCAGGTGCGCGGTCTGCTCCACCGACAGGGTGATGAAGAACTGCGAGCCGTTGGTGTTGGGCCCGGCGTTGGCCATGGCCAGCAGGTACGGCCGGTCGAACGCGAGCCCGTTGTCGGTCTCGTCCTTGAACTTGTAGCCCGGGCCGCCGGTGCCGGTGCCCAGCGGGTCGCCGCCCTGGATCATGAAGCCGTCGATGACCCGGTGGAAGATCGTGCCGTCGAACAGCGGCTCGGTGGACGGGCGACCGGTGCGCGGGTCGGTCCACTGACGCGAACCCTCGGCCAGGCCCACGAAGTTCGCCACCGTCTCGGGGGACTGCTCGGGGAACAGCCTGAGCACGACCGGCCCCAGGGTGGTGTTCATGGTCGCGATGATGTCCTCAGCCATCGTTGGCCGCCTTCCTTCGTCGTATGCCCGCACCTCGTCCCGGGACACGGTCCGCGGGCCGCCGGGAGCGCGGGCCGAACCCGCCTACAGTGCGTGATCGCATCATCCCATGGGGGACTCATGGTCGCGCCTCCGGCCCGACGGCGGCCGGTCCTGGTTTACCTCGCGCGTCGAGGGAAGGGTGTCCGGCGGGACCTCGCAAATACGGAGGTAAGTGTGTCCTCTTTGATCTCAGTCCGCCGGAAGCCGCAGGTCCGGATCGACACCACGCGACTGAACCGCATGCAGGAGGCGGCTCGTCAGGGCGCCGGCACCGCGGTCGAACGGATCGGCCCCGCGGCGCAGCGCTCCCGCGAGTACGCCGCCGACCGCATGCTGGACGCGCGTGGCTGGGGAGCCCCCCGGCTCGAACGTGCGGCGGGTTACGTCGAGCAGGATCTGGCGCCGAGGGTGAGCGCCTTCCTCGCCGACACGGCCCACCGGATCGAACCCCCGAAGCCCCAGCGCCGCGCTCGCAACGCGGGGCTGGTGATGCTCGCCACGGTGGCCGCCCTGGGCATGGCGGGGGCCGCCATGACGCGTAAGAACGCCGAGCAGTCGCACTCCGAGCACGCGGCGGAGCCGTCCCCGGTCGACGACGGAGGCGTCTCCTCGCGTTAGCGCGCAGGTACGTCCGGGTATGGGTCCGCCCTCGTAGGGGGGCGGGCCCGTCCACATGGGCGCCTACCAACGGGTAGCGTGTCCGCATGTCGCTGAAACTCGTTCTGGCCACGCGGGCCCGGCGTCTCCTCCACTCGGCCGTCAACCGTGGCTGGGAGTGGGTTCAACGGCACGGCGAGATCACGCCGTCCACCCTGGGCCGGCGGCGGTTCGCCCACTTCGGCGAGGGCGCCTGCATCGGCTTCCCCACCGGGGCCATCTACGGCGAGCCGTGGATCTCCATCGGGGACCACACCTTGATCGGCACCCACTGCACGATCTCTGCGGGCTTCGTCCCGGGGCTGGACCTGGGTCCCGACCTGGTGGTGCGGATCGGCGGGAGCTGCTCCCTGGGCCGTGGCACCCACATCGTGGGCCACCAGTCCATCGTGATCGGCGACGACGTGTTCACGGGCCCGAACGTCTACATCACCGACCAGAACCACAGCTACGGCGACCTCGAGGTCCCCATCGGCCGGCAGTGGCCGGAGAACAACCCGGTGGAGATCGGGGACGGCTGCTGGATCGGCACCGGCGCGATCATCCTCCCCGGCACCCGGCTCGGCCGGAACGTGGCGGTGGCCGGCGGCGCGGTGGTGCGCGGCGAGTTCCCCGACAACTGCGTGATCGGCGGAGTCCCCGCCAAGATCCTCCGCCACCACGACCCCGTGGAGGGCTGGCTGCCGCCCATGCGCCCGCGGACGCCTTCGGTGACCAAGGAGGAGTTCACGATGCTGTCGGTGTGCGGCCACGAGGGTCTGCAGGTCATGCAGGACCGACTCCGCGAGGAGACCGCCGGCATCCTTCAGGAACGCCTCCGCGAGGACGCCCAGGGCCTCAACGGCAACGGCCTGAACGGCCACACCCTGGCGAGCGAGAACGGCTCACCGGCGGCCTGAGGCGTTCTCAGGGGACGACCCCGACAAACAAGACAAACAAGGCGCACCACCCTCGCATTTTGCCCGGTCCCTCCAGGCGGACGGTCCGGAGCGCCAGCGGAGGACCGTTCGCCTGGAGATCTCAAGGACCGGGCGCGGGGGGTGTGGGGGGTCGCCCCCCCACAGACAACTAGCTAGTGCGTGCGTTGGGGTCGGCGGGGGCGGTCGCGGCGGTCTCCGTGGCCCTCCGAACCGGAGCCGGAGCCGGAGCCCGAGCCCGAGTCGCCGCCCCGGTAGCCCTGGCGGGCCCCCGGACGACGGCCTCGGCCGCCGGAGCGGCCACCGCCACCGCCGCCTCGGCCGCGGCGGGGCGACTCGGAGATGACGGGCTCGGGGACGGGGATGCCGCTCGGGGGACGGGCGCCGGTGAGCCGTACCAGCTCGGCGTCGCCCATGGTGACCTTGACGCGGGACGCCTCGACGCCGGCGCGGCGGGTCATCGCGGACGTGGAGCGCACCTGGTGGGGGAGCACCAGGGTGATGACGGTGCCGCGCTCGCCGGCGCGGGCGGTGCGGCCCGCGCGGTGCATGTAGTCCTTGTGGTCGGCCGGCGGGTCGATGTGCAGGACCAGGCTGATGTTGTCCACGTGGATGCCGCGCGCGGCGACGTCGGTGGCGACCAGCACGCTGATCGAGCCCTCGCGGAACTCGGCGAGGGTGCGGGTCCGGATCCCCTGGCTCTTGCCGCCGTGGAGCGCGCCGGCGCGGACGCCGACCTGGGCGAGCTGCTTGGCGAGGCGGTCGACGCCGTGCTTGGTCCGGGCGAAGAGGATCGTCCGGCCCTCGCGGTTGGCGATCTCGGCGGTGATGGCGCCCTTGTCGCGCGGGGCGATCAGGAGCAGGTGGTGCTCCATCGTGTCCACCGACTCGTCGACCGGCCCGATCGCGTGCCTGACCGGGTCGTTCAGGTACCGCCGGACCAGGACGTCCACGTCCTTGTCGAGCGTGGCGGAGAACAGCAGTCGCTGTCCGCCGGTCTGGGCGGCGTCGAGGATGTCGGTGACGTCGGGCAGGAAGCCCATGTCGGCCATGTGGTCGGCCTCGTCCAGGACGACGATCTCGATGTCGGACAGGTCGCAGGCGCCCTGTCGCATGAGGTCCTTGAGGCGGCCGGGGGTGGCCACCAGCACCTCGACACCGCGTCGGAGGGCGTCGATCTGCTTGAACATCGAGGTCTGACCGATGACGGTCTTGAACCGCAGGCCGAGCGATCGGCCGAGCGGCTCCAGGTTGGTCTGCACCTGCTGGGCCAGCTCGCGGGTGGGGACCAGGATCAGCGCGCGGGGCCGCTTGGGCTGCGCCTTGCGCCCGGCGATGCGGGCGAGCAGCGGCAGGCCGAACGCGAGCGTCTTGCCCGAGCCGGTCTTGCCGCGGCCGAGCACGTCGCGTCCGCCGAGGATGTCGGGGATGGCCGCCGCCTGGATCGGGAACGGGCTGTGGATCCCCTGGCGGCCCAGGGCGGTGATCAGATTTTCAGGGAGGCCGAGCTCGGCGAACGAGGGCACGGCGATGTTCTCCGGTTCGAGACCCGGAGCTTGGACAACAGTCACGCACTACCTTCCGGAGGGGGGCACGTCTCGAGAAGGCACCACGAGCGAAGTCGATGGGCTACAAGGACGAGCCTGACGCGCGGGGCGTCGTAAGAGTGATTCGCCAAGTCTAACGTTGCTCCTGTACCGGCTTATGCCCGGGCCGAAGGGATTTCTCATGGGTCCTGGGTCACAGTCCCGTGTCAGCAGGCGCAGGAGATCCCGGAGACGGGCGCGGTGAGGGGGTCGGCGGCCCCTCGGGTGACGGTGCCGGGGACGGTCTCGACGGGGAATCCCTCCCGCGCCCAGTACTCGAATCCGCCGATCATCTCCTTGACGGGGACGCCGAGTCGGGCGAACTCCAGGGCCGCCTTCGTTCCGCCGTTGCAGCCGGGGCCCCAGCAGTAGACGACCACGGTGTCGCCGTTCTCGACGAACTCGCCGGCCCTCCGGGCGATCTCGGCGGTGGGGAGGTGGACGGCGCCGAGCACGTGGCCCTGGTCCCAACTCTCCTTGCTTCGGGAGTCCACGACCACGAGGCCGGGCGCCCGCTCGGCGAGGGCGGCGGCCACGTCGGAGACGTCGGTCTCGAAGGCGAGGCGGGCGGTGAAGTGGGCGATGGCGTCGGCGGTGATGTTCATGCTCCGATCTTGGCGGCGGGGCGCTGACCGGGCCCAGTGGCATGAATGCCCGGTACCGCTAAGATCTCGCCATGTCGTCGCGTCGCCACTCCATCGCCGTGCTCGCCTTCGACGGGATGGCCCCGTTCGAGTTGGGCGGGGTGGTCGAGATCTTCGGCCTCCCCCGCCCTGAGCTGGACGTGCCCTGGTACGAGCTGCGGGTCTGCGCGGCGGAGCCGGGCCGCCCGCTGCGTTCCCTGGGGGGCCTGACGCTGACGGCCTCGCACGGCCTGGACGCGTTCGCCTCCGCCGACACCGTCATGGCGGTCTCCGTTCCGGACGTACGGGGAGAGGTGCCGTCCGACGTGGTGTCGGCCCTAAGGGAGGCGCACGCGCGGGGGGCCCGTGTGGTCTCGATCTGTTCGGGGGCGTTCGCCTTGGCGGCGGCCGGTCTGCTGGACGGCCGTACCGTGACCACGCACTGGCGGTACGCGGACCTGCTCCAGCGCCGCTTTCCCTCGGTGAAGGTGGACGCGGACGTGCTGTACGTGGACGACGGCGACATCCTCACCAGCGCGGGCAGTGCCGCCGGGCTCGACCTGTGCCTGCACCTCGTACGCAAGGATCACGGGGCGCGGGTCGCCAACGCGGTGGCGCGGCGGCTGGTCATCCCCCCGCACCGTGAGGGAGGGCAGGCCCAGTACGTGGAGGCGGCCGTCCCCGAGGCCGCCCGAGACGACGCGGTGGCCCGCAGTATGGCGTGGGCCCTGGAACACCTCGCCTCCCCCATCACGGTGGCGGACATGGCGCGTCAGGCGCACCTCGCCCCGCGTACGTTCATCCGCCACTTCGGTCGCCAGACGGGGACGAGCCCCCTGCGGTGGGTCATCGTGCAGCGGGTGATGGCGACCCTGCCGCTCCTGGAGGAGGGCACGATGCCGATCGAGGAGGTGGGCGCGGCCGTGGGCTTCGACAGCCCGGTGACGTTCCGGCACCACTTCACCCGGGCGATGAAGACCTCCCCATCGGCGTACCGCCGCACGTTCCGCTCCGAGCAGGTCTCCTAGGCGATGCCGGGGCGCACCAGGCCGCACTCGTAGGCGAAGACGACCGCCTGGACGCGGTCGCGCAGGCCCAGCTTGGTGAGGACCCGGCTCACGTGCCCCTTCACCGTCCCCTCGGTGAGGAACAGGCGGCCGGCGATCTCGGCGTTGGACAGGCCCCTGGCGATGAGTTCGAGGACTTCACGTTCGCGTTCGGTGAGGTCGTCGAGTTCGCTTTCGGAGCGGGGTGCGGGGGCGTCGATGTGGCGTTCGATGAGCCGTCTCGTGACCGCCGGCGCGACGATGGCGTCGCCTCGGGCCACCGCCCGGATCGCGGACAGCAGGTCGGGGGCGAGGGTGTCCTTGAGGATGAAGCCGCAGGCCCCGGCGCGCAGGGCGGTGTAGACGTACTCGTCGAGGTCGAACGTGGTGAGGACCAGGATCCTCGGGCCGTCCGGGAGCTCCGCCCGGATCCGCCGGGTGGCCTCGACACCGTCGACGTCCGGCATCCGTATGTCCATGAGGACCACGTCGGGCGCGGCCTCGGCGGCCAGGGCCACCGCCTCCGCGCCGTCGCCGGCCTCGCCGACGACGATCATGTCGTCGGCGTTCTCCAGGATCATCCGCACCCCGATGCGGAGCAGGACCTGATCGTCGGCGAGCAGGACCCGGATCATCCGGCCGGCTCCACCCTGATCGGCAGCCGGGCCCGGACGACGAACCCGCCGCCGGGGCCGGGGGCCGCCCACACCTCGCCGCGCAACTGCGCGACCCGTTCGCGCATCCCGCGCATCCCGTTGCCGGCCGTGTCGCGGGGGGACGGGCCGACGCCGTCGTCGGAGACCTCGAGGGTCAGGCGCTCGTCCTCGTACCGGACGGTCACCCGGGCGCGCGCCTTCGGGCCCGCGTGCTTCATGGTGTTGGTCAACGCCTCCTGAACGATCCGGTACGCCGAGAGGTCGACCGTGGCGGGCAGCACCCTCGGCCGGCCCTCGACGTGGAGGCGTACGGGGGTGCCCGCCTCCCTGACCTGTTCGACGAGCCGGGGCAGCCGGTCGAGGCCGGGAACGGGGTGCGGCGCGCTCTCCGACGCGCCGACGGTGGCCAGCACCTGGCGGATGTCGGCCAGGGAGGCGCGGCCGGTCTCCACGATCGTGTCCAGCGCGGCTCGGGTGTCCGCCGGTCGTCGTTCCAACGCGGCGGCGCCGCCCTGCGCCTGCATCACGATCACGGCGAGGCCGTGGGCCACGACGTCGTGCAGTTCACGGGTGATGCGGCTGCGCTCGGCGGCGGCGGCCAGCGCGGTCTGCTGGTCGCGTTCGCGTTCGAGGTCGCGGGCCCTGGCGGTGAGCTGGTCGAGGTACACGCGACGGCTCTGCGCGCCCGAGCCGACGGCCCATCCCGCGACCAGCGAGCCGAAGAGCGGCAGCGAACCCCAGTCCGTGGGCCCGATCCGCCGCGTGACCACGTGCCCCTGCGCGCCGGGGACGTCGAGGGGCGCGACGGCGATGACGCCCTTGACCTCGTTGAGCGCCCATCCGTCGACCCGCCCGTCGAACGCCACCAGCAGCGACCAGCCCCCGGCCACCAGCAACGTCGACGCGAGGAAGGCGACCGAGACCCTCCGGCGGTACTCGCCGGCGATCGTGACCAGCACCAGGGGCGCGGCCAGGTCCACGAACGCCGGCCCGGCGCACGACGCCATGTGGATCACGGTCCCGGAGACGGCCGCCACCAGCGCCGGCACCGGCCATGGGCGACGGGCCACGACGGCGGCCAGGCACAACGCGGTCGCCGCCCACCACCGTGGTGTGCCGTTCGTCCACGCCACGGTGCCGGACAGGAGCAGCGCGGCGACGCCGACGTCCCGGACCATCGGCTTACGCGTCCACACGGAGATCCGCTCGTCCATTTCAGGGGAGCCTAGGGGCGGGCTTCGGCGTCGTGGAACCGTCTTGAGTCATGGTCGCGAACATGACCACGGACAGATGACGGCCGATCCGGCGCTCGACCATCGTCGCCGGCATGAAACCACGAAGGCTTCTGCTCGGTGCGGCCCTCGGCCTGTTCGCGGCCGTGTCCGGAACGGTCACGGTCGCCGACGCCGCCGAAACCCCGGTGTCGCGGGTCGACTGGCACGCCTGTCCGCAGTACTCCGACGAGGTGCTCCGCATGTTCATGTTCCCCCGGGACATTCCCGGATTTCGCAAGCAATGGGCTCGCGTGCAATGCGGCAAGGTCAGCGTCCCGCTGGACTACAGGAAGCCCCGGGGCCGTCACATCACGGTCGCGGTCACCAAATTGCCGGCCACCGATCCCGCGCACCGCAAGGGCAGCATCGCGTTCAACCCGGGCGGTCCCGGCGGCAGCGGCTATCTGATGCCCACGCTCGTCACCGTCTTCAACCCCGGGAACCAGGCGCTCAACAAGCACTACGACCTGATCGGGTTCGACCCGCGCGGCGTCGGCTACAGCACCAGGTCCACGTGCCGATACGGGCCACCGGCGTCCGTTCCTCCGGGCGGCGGCCCGATCACCAAGGCGCAGGCCCAGGAGGCGTACGACGAGACGGCTCGGAAGAACGCCGAATGCGCCCGGTCCGACGCGGCGTTCCTCGGCGGGCTCACGACGACCAACGTCGCGCGTGACCTCGACCGGATCCGTTCCGCGCTGGGTGAGCGGCGCATCGGCTTTTACGGCGGCTCTTGGGGGAGTTGGCTCGGCGCTGTCTACCGCAGCGAATTCCCCCGGCGCACCTCGCGATTCTGGCTCGACAGCGCGATGCCCACCCGGATCCGCATGGACAGGCTGGAGGCCGACGGCGCGAAGGCCACCGCGCGGAACTTCTCCCGAATGGCCGCCTGGATGGCCGAACGCCACAAGACCTACGGGTTCGGCACCTCCGGTCGGGTCGTCGAGGCCGCGATCGCCCGCCTGGTGAAGTCGTACGACGCCGCGCCGAGGAGGTTCAGCGACATCCCCGAGCGGCTCGACGGTGTCCTGGTCAGCGACCTCGCGAGTCGTCCCTCGCCTGAATGGCCGCGTTCCGCCCATGCGCTCCGGGAGCTTCGGGACGCCACGGGGCCGACCGCGCCCCCGGCCATCAAGGACATGTACTCCGGGCCGCAGGGGCCGCCCCCATCCGGCCCGGACGTACCCCAGGGGTTCAACATGACGATGGCGGTGGCCACCCTCTGCAATGAGGATGAGGGCCCGCGCGACTTCGCCTCATGGTGGGCCGCCTACCAGGACCGCCAGAAGCGCTACCCGGTCACCGGCCGCTTCACCCAGCCCACGCCGCTCTGCGCGGGTTGGCCCCTGCCGGTGCGGCATCCCCGCCTCAAGCACTCGAACGCGTCCGCCGTCATCTCCGGCCACCGGTACGAGTCCGTGACCCCGTACGAGTGGTCGCGGGAACTGCACTCCGCCATCGGCGGCTCCCTGCAGACCGTCGGCGACGACATCCACGGCGGCGTCCTCGACACCCCGGAGTGCGCCGCCAAGCTCCGCGACTACTTCGCCACGGGACGCGCCCCCGGCCACTGCAAGGGCCTGCCGGAACCCACGACGACCACCCGGACCCGCCCGATGCCCTCCCCCAGCCCCACCGACATTCTGTCGCCCCTGACCCGTCGCCTGTAGCGCACTCGAATGGGGGTGCCCGTCCATCCCGGCGGGCACCCCCACCGTCCGCACCGTGGAAACCGGCCGGTGTCAGTCCGCCCCGTGGAGGGCCTTGCGGAGCAGGGTGGTCAACTGGTCCTGCTCTTGGACGCTCAGGTTGGCGATGGCGGAACGGGCGAACGCGAAGGACTCCTCGAAGGCGGCGTAGAGGGCGGCGCCCTCGGGGGTCCGGACGATCTGCCGGAAGCGGCGGTCGTCGGGGTGGGGCTGCCGGCGGATGAGGTCGCGGGCCTCGAGTCTGCCGATGATCTGGGTGACGTTGGAGGCGTCGCAGCCCAACTCGTCGGCCAGCTCCCGCATCCCCCGTTGCCGGGAGAGCCGCCCGAGCACGCACGCCTGCGCCACGCTCAGCCCGTGCTCGCGGGCGGCGGTCTCGTAGGCGCGTTCGTAGCCGTCGACGAAGTCGAACATCGCCCGTTCGGCATCGGTGGACGCGTGGACGGGCCCCGGGGGTGCGGCCATGGACCCAGCCTACCAAGAACTTGATTGCATCAAGTATCTGTGCCAGGGTCGTTACTTGATTGCATCAAGTACCTTCGACGACCGCGACGGCGGGCCGTCGTCCGACGTCAGGAGCAGGCATGACACGCACGGTGCTGGTGACCGGAGCCAGAGGCAAGACGGGACGCGAGGTGGTCGCCCGGCTGCGAGCCGGCGGCGTCCCCCTCCGCGCCGGATCGTCGCGGCCCGCCGAGACACCGGCGGCCCCGGGCGTCGATCCGGTCCGGTTCGACTGGAACGATCCGGCGACCTGGCGCGAGGCCGCCGCGGGCGTGGACGCCGTCTACCTGATGCGCCCCGACATCCCCGACGCTCCCGAACGCGTCGCCGGCCTGGTCGAGGCCGCCCCGGACGCGCACATCGTCCTGCTGTCCGAGCAGGGGGCCGAGACCGTCGCGGCGGATCACTGGACGCGCCGGGTCGAGGACGCGGTGGTCTCCCGGGCCGCCTCCTGGACGCTGCTCCGCCCGTCCTGGTTCCACCAGGTCCTGACCGACCCTCGGTTCTACCGCGACGCCATCCGGGACGCCCGCGTCTTCAGCCTGCCCTCGGGCGGCGGCTCGATCGCGTGGGTCGATGCGCGCGACATCGCCGAGGTCGCCGTGGCCGTGCTCCGCATCCCGGAGGACCACCAAGGGAAGGCGTACACGATCACCGGGCCGCAGTCGCTCCCGGTCGCGTCCGTCGCGCAGGAGCTCTCGGAACGCCTCGGCCACGAGATCCGCGCCGAGGACCCACCGCCGCAGGAGGCCCTCCAGGGGCTGGATCCCTGGGCTTCGGGCATCCTGGACGACCTTTACCGCCGGGTCGCCGCGGGCGGATTCGGCGACCTCTCCCCGACGGTGAAGCAGATCACCGGCCACGAGCCCACGTCGCTCCGCGAGTTCATCGACACGCACCTCGACGAGTGGAGAACGACGCCCTAGCCGCGGCCAGCGCGGGCCCCGGGGCCCGAAGGCGAGGTCCGCTCGCCAAGGGCGAGCGTGGCCGGTGATCCACGACGACACGGCCCGTCGGTCTCGGGGAATCGCCCGCGCCCCTGTATATCTGGACCACGTGAACGCACGCTTGAACGGCCAGACCGCACCGATCCTGCCGAGCAGAGACCTGTCGGCGACCGTTGAGTTCTACACCCGTCTTGGCTTCACCGTCGATGGGCGGTATCCGGACGACGGCTACCTCATCATCAGCCGCGACGACGTCGAGCTGCACTTCTTCTCGGCCCCGGACATGAGCCCCCTCGCCGATGCCCATGCCGTTTACCTGCGCCTCGACACCGACGTTCGGGCCGTCCACGAAGAATGGAGCCGGTTGGGCATCACCGACTCGCCCACCGGGAATCCGCGTCTGCTCGCACCGGAGATGACCGGCTACGGCATGCTCGAATTCGCCCTCGTCGACCCGGATGGCAACCTCTTCAGAATAGGCGCGGAGATCCCCTGACCTCCGAAGCCCTTCGCGAGGCCGATCCTCATCACCGGCGCATTCACCGGGGTGGGGCGTTGACGACCGCTTCGCCTCGGGGGGACAGGCGGTAGCCGGTGGTCAGGCTTTCGGTGAGGCCCAGTTCCTTGAGCTTGCGCACGTCGCGTTTGAGCCCGGGGGTGTCCCGCCCGAGGCGTTCGGCCAGGACCGCCGCCGGAGTGGCGGGCAGCTCTTGGATCAGGCGCAGGAGTTCTCCGGTCCAGGGGCCTCTACGGCCGGCCTTGTCGATGCGGGCCAGTCGATGCCGGACGTCGGCCAGTTCGTCGCGGGTCAGATCGCCTCGCTCGCGCAGGGCGATCCGGGGATCCGGGCCGGCCAGGTGCAGGGTGATCCGGTAGAGGGCGCCGTCAGGGAACCGCGCCAACTCCCTCAACAGCTCCTCGCGTGAGTCGTGGCCGGCGCGCCGGACGTCCTGCGACGTCAGGTCGTCCGGGGTGATCTGCTCGACGGCGTCGATCTCTACGATGCCGACACCCGTGCGCACCCGGCTTCCGGGCCGTACGGCGGGGCGTTTCCAACGACGGAACGCGAGGGTGACGCTCCCGGACGCTATGCCCTCCAGGACCTCCTGCCTGAAAAGCAACGGGCCTCCCTCACTGATCCACCTCCGCACGATCGCCCCGGGCCTCTACGGGCGATACGGCGGGACGGACGGAACAAGTCGAATCTACGCCACGCCCCCAGAACACTCCGGCATCAACGGCACCCTCCCGGTGGCCCGCACAGGCCGTCCCACGAAAGATCGCCGCCCTTCGTGATGGTCTCCGCGTGGGCGGGGAGATCTGAGGGATCCCGCCGAGCCGCGATGAGTTCTGCGGCGTCCGGTGGTCGTACTGTCGAACCCGTTACCGAGGAGGACTTCTGATGCGCAGCGTGACCTATTCGATGAGCGTCTCCCTTGACGGCTACATCGTCGGTCCGGACGGCGGCTTCGACTGGACGGCGCCCGACGAGGAGGTCTTTCGCTTCTGGATCGACGAGATACGCGAGGTCGGCGTCCACCTGTTGGGCCGACGGCTGTACGAGACGATGCTGTACTGGGAGACCGCCGACCAGGACCCATCGCTCGACGACGCGCAGCTCGAGTGGACCGCGCTCTGGAAGCCGCTCCCCAAGGTGGTGTTCTCCACCACGCTGTCGACGGTGCAGGGCAAGGCCCGCCTGGCCTCCGGCGGCCTGGCGGAGGAGATCGAGCGGTTGCGCGCCGAGCCGGGGGAGGGCGACATCGCGATCGGCGGCGCGACCCTCGCCGCCGAGGCGGCTGCGTTGGGCCTGATCGACGAGTACCGGGCCATGGTCTACCCGGTCCTGGTCGGCGGCGGCATTCCGTTCTTTCCCCAACGCGAGCGCCGGGTGGACCTCGAACTCGTCGAGACCCGCACCTTCAACGCGAAAGTCGTCTACCTCCGCCACCGCGTGACGCGCTAGCCGTACGTTCGCGAGGGTCGGGTTCACGCTCGACGGGCTTTACCTCGAGCTTGGTTGAGGTTGCAGGATGGGCGGCGGGTCCTGCAAGGCGAGCCTGAGGAGCGTGTGCGTGAGCGCGGACACCGGTTTCTACTCGATCATCGACTACACCGTCGACGGTCATGACACCCAACGGGAATTCGTGGAGGTTTTCGCGAAGATCCAGGAACGGTGGGTGCGCTTTCATCCCGGATACCGATCGGCCCGGTTCCACGTGAGTACGGACGGCACCCGTGTGTACAACATCGTGCACTGGGACAGCGAGGCGGATTATCGCCACTTCGTGGAGACCTCCGACACCGAAGGTCGCGTGGCCGCCATTCAAGAGGCGCTGGAAGGGCTCTCCGGCAAGGCCGAGCCCCGCATGACCGGGACCCCCACGTACACCGTCGTGCGTGAGGTCGGGCCGGGGCCGCGTTCATGAAGGTGGAAGTGTTCGCCGATGTGCTGTGCCCGTGGTGCTATATCGGCAAGAGGCGTCTAGAGGCGGCGGCGGAAGGGCTGGAGGTCGTCTGGCGCAGTTTCGAGCTCGCCCCCGGGGAGGGGCGGGTCCCCGGGCCGACGGCGGCCGAGGCGATGGCCGGATGGTACGGCGACCAAGCACCGGCGCGGATCGCTCGGATCCAGGCCCTGGGCGCGGCGGAGGGCCTGGAGCTCAACCTGCATCTGGCGCGGCCGGTGAACACCTTCGACGCGCACCGGCTGCGCCACCTGGCCGCCGACCGCGGCCGGGCCGACCAGATGATGGAACGCCTGCTGCGCGCGTACCACTCCGAGGGGCTCAACGTGGCCGACCCGCAGGTCCTGCGACGTCTGGGCGGCGACGCCGGCCTGGACGATGACGAGGTGCGCGTCGTTCTCGCCGGCGCCGCCTACGCCGACGACGTGCGGGAGGACGAGCGCCGCGCGGCCGAGTACGGCGTCACCGGCGTCCCCTCACTGGTGATCGACGGCGGGCCCCCGGTCTCGGGCGTCCAGCCCGCCGCCGACCTGCGTCGGCTGCTGCGACACACCTGACCGGAGCGGGCCGGGAATGCGGGGCCGTACGGTGGTGACGTGCATCGGCGTGACCACCGGAGGCTAGTGGTCGCTTCCCAGTAGCGCCTTGCTGAGGACTGCCCGGATGTGGTCCGGGTCGGCGTCGTGGTCGTCGAGGAGGATCGCCGCACACAGCCCGTCGCAAAGTGCGACGAAGGCTTCAACGGCATCCGGGTCGTCCGTCCGCGTTCGGGCGAGTTCGGCGACGTTGTCGCGCCAGCCGCGCGCCGCGGGGCGTAGGGCGGGGCGGCGAGCCGCCAGGGTCGACAGCTCACGTTCGGCGAGTGCGCGCTCGCGGCCCGGCCCAGCGGATTCGGCGATGAGCCGGGCGAGCCCGTCGAGAGGATCGTCCTCGGTATCGATGAGTCGGCGGATGCGGCGGGTGTACGTGTCCGTGACGCTGGTCAAGGCGGCGACCAGCAGGTCGTCGAGCGTGGCGAAGTAGTAGAGGGTCAGACTGGTGGTGATCCCCGCCTCTTTGGCGACGGTCCGATGGGTCACGCCGGCGGCCCCGTCACGGCGGACGATCGTGAGCGTTGCCTCGATGATCTGGGCTCGGCGGCGTTGACCGCGCAGTTTGCGCCCGTCGGCCGTGTCGTGCTCGTCCGCCATCGTCCTCACCGATCATCGCCGCTCACGCGTGTCGAGGCTATCGGCTCCGCCTCAGGGCCGGCGTCGCCGATCGGGCGGATGTGGCGCAGCGTTCTGAAGCAGGCGACCGATGCTGCGGCGATCGCGATACCCGCGGCGATCGCGGCGGTGTTGAGTCCGCTGGTGAACGCGTCCTGCGCGTGTCGCAGAGCCCCAGGCGGGAGCCGGTCCGCCACGGACGTTGCGCCGGAGAGGCTGTCGCCGTAGGGCTCGGCCACGGACCGGGGCAGTCCGGGCCGAGCATCGGCCGCCGTCCGATAGATCGCCGTGGTGAGGCTTCCCAGGAGCGCGACCCCGGCCGCGATCCCGAGCTCTTGCACGGTCTCCGACAGCGCGGCCGCCGACCCGGATCTCTCCGCCGGCGCCGCGCCTACGACGATGTCGGTGCCGAGTGCGGCGATGACTCCGAGGCCGAGATAAAGGAACGAGAATCCGGCGACCACGCTCGGCTTGCTGTCGATCCCGGCGAAGGCGAGGAGGGCATATCCGATGAGGGACAGCGCGAGGGCGGCGGCCATGACGCCCCCCGGCGGGATGCGAGTGGCGATGAGAGGCGCACCGATGCCCCCGATCAGCATGGCCAGTGCCGGTGGCCCCATCCACAGGCCCGCCGCCGTGAGCGAGAGGCCCTCGACGAGCTGCAGATGCTGTGTGACCAGGAACATCATCCCGCCGAAACCGACCAGACCGATCAGCAGGACCGTCAGGGCGGCGGAGAAGGCCCGGTCGGTGAAGAGTCTCATGTCCAGCAGCGGCTCCTTCAAGCGCAGTTGGCGACGGACGAACGCGACCGTCGAGCCGCCACCGAGGACAGCGGCGGCCAATGCCTGGACGTCGATGCCGTGTGCGGCGACATGCTTGATCGCATAGATGGTCGGAAGCATCGCCGCCAGGGACAGGCCGACGCTCAACAGGTCGATGCGACCCGCGTCGGTCCGAAACTCCGGCAGCAGCGTTGGTGCGGCGGCCAGCACGACCACGCTGATGGGTACCGCGATCAGGAAGGCCGCACCCCACCAGAAGCCGGCGGCCAGGACCCCGCCGATGACCGGTCCGACCGCCATTCCGAGCGCGAACATCGTGGCCCATGCACCGATCGCCAACGCCCGCTGCCGGGCATCGGTGAACATGTTGCCGATCAGGGACAGGGTGGACGGCATCAGCGTCGCTCCGGCCACTCCCAGCAGCGCCCGCGCCATGATCAGCCAGAGGGCGCTGGGGGCGAAGGCCGCAAGCACCGAGGCCGCGCCGAAGGCGGCCATGCCGATCATCAGCAGGCGCCGGCGTCCGATCCGGTCGCCCAGCGTTCCCATGGTGATCAGGAACCCCGCGATGAGGAATCCGTAGGCGTCCATGATCCACAACGTCTCCGTGGCGGTCGGACGCAGGTCCGCGGCCAGGCTCGGAACGACGAGGTACAGCGCCGTCACATCGAGCCCCAACAGCACGGTCGGCAACGCCAACACCGCAAAGCCGGCCCACTCCCGCCACCCGGCACGTGACGACGGTTTCGCCCCCATCTCACCCTCCGGTCTAGTTGAACGTTCGTACTAGTTGTACCATCGTTCAACATTGGAGGTGAAGGGGCCGGAGCCGTGACTCATCGGAACGCAGGTCATCGAGCGGATCGACACTTGGCGCAGGGAGAACGACTAGGGATCCGTGGGGCGGCATGACTCGATGGCGGCGAGCACCTCGTTCACGTGGGGACGTACTCGCGCCTTCAGCTCGACGCTCCACGACTCCTCGGAGTACCGGCGGCTGAGGTACAGCTCCTTCGCGTACTCCAGAACGGGGCGGTGCTCCGGCGGGAGTCGGGTGAGGGCCCAGTCGGCGGCGGCGTCCTTCGGCTTGATCTCGCCGGTGACGAGGGTGGCCCAGATGCGGGCCAAGGTCAGCACGACGTTGCGGGTGTCATCGTCCAGGTCGTCGAGCAGGGCGGGGATGCCCGCGACGCTCGCCCGGACGAGATCGGAGTGCGGAACGGGATCCAGCACCTGCGCCGGGGGCGGGCCGATGAGGGGATGGTCGCCGGCGAGCACGAGCGTGATCAACAGCGCCAGATCGGGCATCGGCTCCGGCTGAGGGGGCCCACCGGTCGCCAGCGCTTCGCGGAGCCACTCGCCGTACAAGAAGTCACCCGTCGGCGGGTATCGCCAGGGGCGGACCTCGGACTGGACCACGACGGTGACCTCGACGGGCCGGACCTCGGCCGACATGGCGGAGATCATGAACAGCCCTTCGACGAGGGCCGCCCGTTCCCGATCGTGCATGGGCCGCCGGGTGACGACGAGGACGTCCAGGTCACTGGCCGGCTTGAGACCGCCGAGCACGGAGGACCCATGCAGGTAGACGCCGATGGCCTCGCGACCCAGGACGACGCCGATCAGTTCCACGATCGCCCGGATCTGATCCATGTCGCCAGTATCCGCCGGGGCGAGCGGGAAATGAGCACCGGTTCACCGGGACGTGGCTGCGTCTCGTCGGTCTCGTCATGACCGCCCGCTCGGGCCACCGAAGCGTTAGGGCGAACGGAGCCTCCCTGCCGCATGCCCAACGTCGCGGCCTCGCGCACGAGCGCCTCGACGCCGGCGTGAAGTGCTCGACCAAGTCGGGCACCGCCGCCGTTCAGTTCATCCACCTCCGGGCGGGGCAAGATGAACGCCACCACCGTTGCGCGGACCGGCAACGCGGACGGCGCGCGGGGCGGAACGACTGATCGTCACCGACTCGGCCACGAAGGTCGCCCCGAGCGCCGGACGGCGCACGCTCCGCGAGAAGGACCACCTGCGCGGCAAGGGCGGCATCTTCGACGTTCCGAACACAGCCGTCCCGAAGTACATCGAGATCGGGCCCGTCCCAGGCCGAATGTCGTACCCGGCGGCTAGCGTGCCGTCCAGAGCCAAGGAGGCACCATCATGAACTGGACGCTGGAAGTCGTCGTGGTCCCGGTCTCGGACGTCGACCGGGCCAAGAAGTTCTACGCCGAGCGTCTGGGCTTCGACGTCGACCATGACACCGCCGTGAGCGACGAGCTGCGCGTCGTGCAGCTCACCCCGCCGGGCTCCGGCTGCTCGGTCGTCATCGGCAAGGGCCTGGTCGACATGGAGCCAGGCTCCCTCAAGGGCCTTCAGCTCGTCGTCGGTGATCTGCGCGCCGCCCGCGCCGAGCTGGTGGAACGGGGTGTCGAGGTCTCCGAGATCCGGTTCATCGGCCCCGAGGGCATGCGCCCCGCCACCGATGACGACGACCTCGACAACTCCGGTTTCGTGTTCTTCGACGATCCCGACGGCAACGGCTGGGCCGTCCAACAGATCACGTCCCGCGCCTGACGGATCCGCACGTTCGCGCGGTGAACGCGAGTTCGCACGTCGGCGGCGAGACTCGAGTCCGGAGGGCAGGAGCGGTCGTCTGCGGGGTCCAGAGGCTGAGTGCCCCAAGGCAGGGGTGTCCGGCGCATTGGTAGGGCAGGCGTCAGCACGCCCGGCCTCCGGGCACACGTTCAGGTGCGACGGACTCGGATCGAGGTGCGCCGCCTGCGGGCGCTTCAGGGCGTGGGGCCGTGGACCATCCGGCCACGACCCGCACGGGCGATGAGTCGCGGTCTCGCGCCGTCGGGGCACCGGGGCTCGGCCTGTCGCACCTGGCGGCGGTCATCCCGCACCACGGCACCTGCGGCTCACCATGGCACCTACGGCTCACCACGCCGCCTTGGCGAAACCCGGGTTCATCGTGCGGCCGCCCGTCACGCATGTGCCGAATCGATGAGGCGAGGCGCCTCGATCCGAGACTTCCGGCGGCGCATACCGCACCATGTTGGGCAAAGGTGGCGGCGGATCCGGTGACGGAGAGGTGGGGAACGCCGATGGGCGTCGATCTGGTCAAAGGGGACGTGCCCGGCGAGGAGGAGGCCGGCTGGGTGACGGCCGCGGTCGACGCGATCCCGGCGCCCGGGAGCGGGACGGCCCGGCCGTGGAAGCTGTCGATCGGGACGCTGCTGGCCCGTCATCCCAGGACGCCGCGTGGC
Source organism: Thermomonospora umbrina (assembly GCF_003386555.1). Classification (GTDB taxonomy): domain Bacteria; phylum Actinomycetota; class Actinomycetes; order Streptosporangiales; family Streptosporangiaceae; genus Thermomonospora; species Thermomonospora umbrina. Next base: position 3,142,530 of record NZ_QTTT01000001.1, read on the forward strand.
GCGGGCCGGGTGCTCGGCCTGCTCGACCGGTTCGGCGCGATCGAGTTCGGTCCGCGGAAGGTCGGGTTCGACGGCGACGACGCCTCCTGGGAGAAGGTCATCGAGATCCGCACGAGGACCGTCGACGACCTCGTCCTCGGCCCCGTGTCGGAGTCGGGCATCGACCAGGTGCGGGACTTCCTCCCACCCGTTCCGGGCCGCAAGTGGGCGGTGCGGCAGGCGGTGCAGACCGTGACCGCGCTGGTGCTGGCGGCCCGCCGCGACCTGGTCGAACAGCGGGACGACCGCGAGCAACTCCCCTGCGAGATCGTCTACCTGGGGCGCCTCGGCGGGGTCAAGACGATCGACGCGGGCCTGTTCGCGGCACTGTGCCTCGAACGCCGCCCCGAGATCGGTGCCGCGCTGCTCGAAGAGGCCCGCCGCCGCCGGATCGCGGTGTGCCCCGCCAAACCACACCGGCTCGCCGACGGCACCACCCAACGCGCCGAGGCCCTGCGCCGCCGCACCCAGACCGCCGTGGCCCGCATCCGCGCCGCCGCCGGAACCGACCCCTGACGAACGACCCCCATGACGGGTCGAGCTGCCCCACCGCCCGGTCGACGAGGGCGCTGGTCTTCCTGGGCAGGCCGTTCCGGGCGTCCGCGGCGGCTCGGGGTCCGAGGTGCTGTGGTGAGTGGGTGTTGGGCTGTCCGGGGTTCAGGGGCGAGGGGGGACGGTGGTGTAGCCGTGGGTGGTGAGGCGTTCGGCGATCTGGGTGTACATCCTCGGGTCGGTGGGGGCGACGGTGGCCAGGCCGTCGACGTAGCGGTTGTACATGCAGAACGCGGCGGCGATCAGGACCGTGTCGTGGATCTCCACATCCGTGGCGCCCGCCGTGCGGGCCGCGGCGATCTCGGCGTCGCCGACGGCGTGGCCGCCGCGTTGGACGGCGGCGGCGAGGCGCAGCAGCGCGCGGAGTCGGTCGGAGACGGGGGCGGTGGCCGGGTCGGCGTGGACCCGCTCGACCAGGGGCATGCCGCCGTCCAACTGGACCGCCGCGCACGCGCCGTGGGACGAGGCGCAGAATCGGCAGTCGTTCAGCGTCGAGACGTACGACGCGATCAGCTCGCGTTCGCCGCGGTCCAGCGGGCCGGGGCCGCGGAGCAGCGCCTCGGCCAGGTCGCTCAACGGGCCGGCGGTCTCCGGACGGAACCGCAGGAGGGAGGGGAGCCCGGGGACGTCGCCGTCCAGAGCGATGTGCGGCATGGGCTGACCTCCAGAGCGCCGGGGATCATGATGATCCGCCGCCACCATAACCCTGCAAAACCACCACGGACTAGGGCTTTCTGGCCACTCCACAGAAGGTCATGATCTCTTCGGGCTCGCCCCACGGGTTCGGGTCCGGGTGCCAGCGGGAGCACGACACGATGCCGGGCTCGACCAGCTCCAAGCCCGTGAAGAACCGTGCGATCTCCGCCCGGGTCCGCGCCCGGACCGGGTGCGGGGTGCCGCTCTCGTTCCAGGTCTCGACCGCCAGGCGGGTCACGTCCACGTCGAGGCAGGCGTGCGACAGGGCCACGAAACCGCCCGACGGCAGCGCGTCGATGAGCCGCCGCGCGATCGCCAGCGCCTCCTCGTCGTCGGTGACCAGGTGCAGCACGGCCAGCATCATCAACGCGACCGGCCGGTCGAAGTCGAGCGTCGCCGACGCCTCCCGCAGCACCCGCTCCGGGTCGCGCATGTCCGCGTCGACATAGCTGGTGGCGCCCTCCGGGGTGCTCGTGAGCAGGGCACGGGCGTGTGTGAGGACGAGCGCGTCGTTGTCGACGTAGACGACCCGCGACTCCGGGGCCACCCGCTGCGCGATCTCGTGGGTGTTGTCCGCCGTGGGCAGGCCGGTGCCGATGTCGAGGAACTGGCGGATGCCCTCCCGTCTCGCGAGACGGCTGACGCAGCGGCCCAGGAACAGCCGGTCGCCGCGCGCCGCCGCCGCGATCCCGGGCACCTGCCGGGCGACCATGTCCCCGGCCTCGCGGTCGACCTCGTAGTGGTCCTTGCCGCCGAGCCAGTAGTTCCAGACCCGCGCCGAGACCGGCCTATCGGTGAACAGTTCGGGCACGTCATCGGTCTCATGGCTCATCGGGCGCTCCCTCGCGGCCGGGTCGGGCCTCTCACCAGGAGCATATTCCGGCATCGCCGACATCCCGCACGCGCCGTCCAGGGCACCCGCAGTCGGGTGCCCCACGCCGCCGTGACGGAGGGTCACGGCGGCGTCGGGGCGGCGGTCAGGAGGTGCGGGGCTCCTGCTCGACGATGAGGGACTTGAACCGGCGGAGCCGCAGGCTGTTGCCGACCACGAAGACCGACGAGAACGCCATCGCGCCTCCGGCGAGCATCGGACTGAGCAGGCCGGTCGCCGCCAGCGGCAGGGCGGCCACGTTGTAGGCGAAGGCCCAGAACAGGTTGCCCTTGATCGTTGCCAGGGTCCGGCGGGACAGCCGGATGGCGTCGGCCGCCGCGCGCAGGTCGCCGCGGACCAGGGTGAGGTCGGACGCCTCGATGGCCACGTCGGTGCCGGTGCCCATGGCCAGGCCCAGGTCGGCCTGGGCGAGGGCGGCGGCGTCGTTGACCCCGTCGCCGACCATCGCGACCGTGCGGCCCTCGTCCTGCAGCCGCTTGACCACGTCGACCTTGTCGGCGGGCAGCACCTCGGCGATCACCTCCTCGATCCCGACCTCGTCGGCGACGGTGCGGGCCACGGCCTCGTTGTCGCCGGTGAGCAGCACCGGACGCAGCCCCATCGCCTTGAAGCGGGCGATGGCCTCGGCGGAGGTGGGCTTGACCTGGTCGGCGACGGTGATGACCGCGCGCGCCTCGCCGTCCCAGCCGACCGCGACGGCCGTGTGCCCGAGCGCCTGCGCCTCGGTCATGGCCCGCTCCAGGTCGTCGGTCAGGTGGTGCGACCACTCGGCCAGCAGTTGAGGCCGCCCCACGAGAACGCCGTGACCGTCCACGACGCCCTGCACGCCCAGGCCCTCGACGTTGGCGAAGTCCTCGACCTTGGGGAACGGGTCCGCCATACCGGGGTGGGCCGTGTCGCGTCCAACGCCCACGCCTTCGGTGCCGGCAGGGCCGGGCGCCATGGACGGGCGGCCGAGGCGTTCGGCCGCGCCCTTGGCGATCGCCTGGGCGATGGGGTGCTCGGAGGCGTTCTCCAGCGCGCCGGCCAGCCGCAGCACCTCCTCGACCGAGGTGTCGCCGGTGGTGATGACGTCGGTGAGGGCCATCTTGCCGGTGGTGACGGTGCCGGTCTTGTCCAGGACGACGGTGTCGATGGAACGGGTGGACTCCAGCGCCTCCGGACCCTTGATCAGGATGCCGAGCTGCGCGCCCCGGCCCGTACCGACCATGAGGGCGGTGGGGGTGGCCAGGCCCAAGGCGCACGGGCAGGCGATGATCAGGACGGCGACGGCGGCGGTGAACGCGGCCACCGAGCCCGCACCCGACCCCAGCCAGAAGCCCAACGTGGCGACCGCCAGCGCGATCACGGTCGGGACGAACACCGCCGAGATCCGGTCGGCCAACCGCTGCGCCTGCGACTTGCCGGTCTGCGCCTCCTCCACCAGCCGCGCCATCTGCGCGAGCTGGGTGTCGGAACCCACCCGGGTCGCACGGACCACCAGGCGTCCGCCGGCGTTCACGGTCGCGCCCGCCACCTGCTCGCCCGGGCCGACCTCGACCGGAACGGACTCGCCGGTCAGCAGGGAGGCGTCCACCGCGGACGAGCCCTCCTCGACGACCCCGTCGGTGGCGACCTTCTCCCCCGGACGGACGACGAACAGGTCGCCGACCTTGAGATCCTCGACCGCGATCCGCTCCTCGCGGCCGTCCCGCAGGACCGAGACCTCCTTGGCCCCCAACTCCAGCAGCGCGCGCAACGCGGCTCCGGCGCGGCGCTTGGAACGTGCCTCGAAGTACCGGCCGGCGAGGATGAACATCGTCACCCCGGCGGCGGCCTCCAGGTACAGGTTCCCCGACCCGTCGCCCCGGGTGATCGCGAGCGTGAACCCGTGTCGCATCCCCGGCTCGCCCGCCGTGCCGAAGAACAGCGCCCACAACGACCAGCCGAACGCCGCCAGGGTGCCCAGCGACACCAGCGTGTCCATGGTGGCCGCGCCGTGCCGCAGGTTCGTCAACGCGGCGCGGTGGAACGGCCAACCCGCGTACGTCACGACCGGCCCGGCCAACGCCAGCGACAGCCACTGCCAGTACTCGAACTGCAGGGCCGGGATCATCGCCATCGCGATGACCGGCACCGACAGCACCAGCGCGGTGATCAGCCGCTGCCGCAACGGCTGCAACTCGTCCTTCTCCGGCGTCTCGACCGTCTCCTGTCGCGGGGGCGCGGGCAGGGCCGCGGTGTAGCCGGTCTTCTCGACGGTGGCGATCAGCTCCTCGGCGGTGACACCCTCGGACACGGTGACCGTGGCCTTCTCTGTGGCGTAGTTGACCGTCGCCGTCACACCGTCGAGCTTGTTGAGCTTGCGCTCCACCCGGGCGGCGCACGACGCGCACGTCATACCGCCGATCGTCAGCTCGATGTGCCCGGTCGCGTTACCCGTGGTCATGCGCCCCTCCTTCGTGGGTCGTTGCTCGTTCAGTGCGCGTGGCCGTCGTCACCATGGCCGCCGCCGCCCGTGGCGGGCTGCTGCGGGGCGGACGCGCCGCCCGCGACGACGGTGAACTCGGCGGTGCGGACCTTGCCCTCGTGCTGAAAGTCCAGGTAGAGACGGTACGTGCCGACGCTGGGCACTTCGGCGTAGAAGGTGATCTCCGGACCGGGCCGGGTCCTGCCGTCGCCGGGCTCCCCGTCCGGGTGGACGTGGAGGTAGGCGAGGTCGCCGCTGCGCAGCGCCACCAGGTGGCCGTACGCCTCCAGGTAGGGCTCCAGGTCGGTGACGGGCTCGCCGTCCTTGGCGACCGAGAGCGTCAGCCTGCTGGTCCGACCGGGCTGCAGGGCCCCGGCCAGCCTGACCTCGTAGTCGTCCACCTTCGCCACCTGCACCGGCTCGGGCAGGTCCGCCGGCCGATGGTCGCCGGGGGCGGTGAGGTCGGCACCCAGGGTGAACTGCTCCTTGACCCCTTCGGGCTGGACGTCGGTGAACATCCGGTACGCGCCCGGGTCCGGCAGCGTCAGCGGGATCGTCCATACCCCCGCCCCGTTCACCACGGGGTGCAGGTGCTGGAAGCCCGACATGTCCCTGCGGACCACGATCAGGTGGAGCTGCTTGCCGTGGATGGTGGTGTACCGCGTCACCGGACGGCCGTCCGGCCCGTTGACGCTGAACGCGAAGTCGGTCTTCTTCCCCGGCTCGAGCGTCACCGTCTTCGGGGCCAGCGTGTAGCCGCCCTGTGACACCTGGAGGCCCCCGGGCACGGGGGCCGCGGTCTGTCCGCCGCCCCCGTGACCCGCGCCGTCGTCCGGACCCGCGCCGCCGTGGGTGTTGTGGGCGGCCGTCCGTTCGCTCGCCTTCTCGGGGGCGGGGCCGGCGACGTCGCCGACCACCGCCGCGCCCGCGAAGAGGGCCGCCAGGCCGAGGGCGTAGGCCCCCAGCTTGGTCGAGGTGTTCATGGCCCCTAGCCCTTCACCTGGTATCCGGCCTCCTGGACGGCCTCCCGGATCCGGGAGTCGTCGAGGGCCCCGTCCGCGGTCACCGTCAGCCGACCGTCGGTCAGGTCGACCTCGACCCCCGTCACGCCGGGGACCGCGCCGACCTCCTCCTTGACCGAGGTCACGCAGTGGCCGCAGGTCATCCCGACGACGGTGTACTCGGTGCTGCTCATGATCCGCTCCCTCTCCGTTTTTACCCCTAGGGGGTATGTCCGAGATCGATGATGCCATGCGTGTCAACCAACAGCAACCCCTACCCCCTACCCGTTTACGAGATCTGCATCATACGTGGTCGTCCGCATACGGTGGGTCATGCTCCCGGCGTGCCCGGAGGGGCCCGGTGAACGGTGTCGTGGCACGTGGGGACGCCTCTACGCCATGTGGAGGACGACTTCAGGACATGTGCGGCTCGGCGTCGCGTCATGTGGATCGGAAGGCCGCGACACGCCGGGAGCCCTTGGAGAAGGCCGTTGCCAAGAAGTTATCCACAGCCCCGGGAGGCGTCGTGATCGGGTAGGCGTCCGAGATATGTCGGGATTCGCACAGGTATGCAGGCCGCAGGGCCCGGAGGGGCGGGTCGTACGCAGGTTATCCACAGCGTTGTCCACAGCCATCCACAGGCATGTGGACATGGCGAGGGCACGGCGCTCCATGCGGATACTTGAAGCATGCCCGAGCTACCCGAGGTCGAGGCGCTGGCGGAGTTCCTGCGCGGACGCGCGGTGGGCCACGCCGTCGCCCGGATCGATGTCGTCGCGATCTCCGCGTTGAAGACCTACGACCCGCCGGTGACCGCCCTGCAGGGGCTCACCGTCACCGGCGTGAGCCGCCACGGCAAGTTCCTCGATCTCGACGTGGACGGCGTCCACCTGGTGACCCACCTGGCGCGGGCGGGCTGGCTGCGCTGGCAGGACGAGGTCCCGACCCGTCCCGTGCGCCCCGGCGGCAAGAATCCGCTGGCCGTACGGGTGCATCTCGACGACGGCTCCGGCTTCGACCTGACCGAGGCGGGCACCAAGAAGGGCCTGGCCGTCTATGTGGTGCGCGACCCGGCCGAGGTCCCCGGCGTCGCCGCGCTCGGGCCCGACCCGCTCGACGACGCGTTCACCCTCGACACCCTGCGCGGCATCCTCGGCGGCCGGCGCACGCGGATCAAGGGCCTGCTCCGCGACCAGAAGGTGATCGCCGGCATCGGCAACGCCTATTCCGACGAGGTGCTGCACGCCGCCCGGATGTCCCCGTTCAAGATCGCCGCCACGCTGACCGACGAGGAGGTCGCCACCCTGTACGAGGTGATCGGCGAAACCCTCCGAGACGCCGTGCGCCGCTCGGCGGGCCTGGCCGCGGGCGACCTGAAGGCGGAGAAGAAGATCGGCCTGCGCGTGCACGGCCGGGCCGGCCAGAAGTGCCCCGTCTGCGGCGACACCATCCGCGAGGTGTCGTTCGCCGACAGCGCCCTGCAGTACTGCCCCACCTGCCAGACCGGCGGCAAGCCCCTGGCCGACCGCCGGATGTCCCGGCTCCTCAAATAGGCGCGGGGCTCAGCAGAATGCGACGCAGAGCATCGTGAGCCGGTCCCGGCGCCCGAAGTGGGCGCGGAGCTCCAGAAGCCGGTCGAGCGGGGGCGAGCCGATCACTGGAACCTGAGCCCCATGCGCGCGGGGCTCAGGCGGGCTTGTCGAGGAGCGGGGTGAGCTGCTCCCAGCGGCTGATCTCGCAGCCGTTGGAGCGGGAGAAGTCCGTGTCGATCCGCGTGCCCCGCCAGGTGCCGGACACGCTGGCGACGTTCGGGCCGCCGTAGATCTCCGTGCAGATGGCGTCCTTGGCCACCGGCGCGAACGGATTCTTGAGCTTGGCCAACGCCTGACAGGCGGCCTCCGCCCGCGGATGGCTGCCGCCGGCGGGATCGCAGGTGAGCGTCCAGGTGGTCGGCGCCCCCTTCGCGGAGGGGCGGACCTCGATGTCGAGGCGGGTCTGCGCGGCCGAGGACGGGCTGAGGGCGGGAGCCGCCGGGCCGTCGTCCTCGGTCCCGCAACCGGCCAGCGCGAACGTGACGGCCAGGGCCCCGAGGCCCGCCGTCGTGGCGAGTGGTGTGCGGTACCGCATGCGGATTCGACGTTCCGGCCCCCGGCAGGGTTCCATAGGCGACGTGATGATTTTCGGGGAAGACGTCCCGGCCGTCGGCGTGACGGACGTGCCGCAGGACGCCTACCTTCTGGACGTACGCGAGCAGGACGAGTGGGAGGCCGGTCACGCCCCGGCCGCCGTGCACATCCCCATGCGCGAGCTGGGGGACCGCGCCGGGGAGATCCCGCGCGACCGGGACGTCTACGTGATCTGCCGCTCGGGCGTCCGCTCCGCCCAGGTGACGGTGGCCCTCAACAACGCGGGCTGGCTGGCCAGGAACGTCGACGGGGGCATGAAGCACTGGGCCGAGACCGGACGCCCCATGATCTCCGAAACGGGCCCCGACCCCTACGTCGCCTGAGGACGCATGCCCGGTTCCGCAATTCCTGGGCCGACCGGTCGGGCCAAGGGATAATCGATCGGAACCATCCCCCCTTGGACGAGATCCAAGGAGAAGGCTCCTCCCAGGAAAGGAGACCTCGGGATGACAGTCGGCCCCTTGACGGCAGAGGATCCCGAGGAGATCGGGGGATACCGGCTGACCGGCCGGATCGGGGAGGGCGGCCAGGGCGTCGTCTACCTGGCGAGCCGATCCGGCACCGGGGACGATCCCGTCGCCGTGAAGGTGCTGAACGGCACGGTCGAGGGCGACTCCCCCATGGACTCCGCCGAGATCGCGCTCGTGCGGCGGATCCCGCGCTTCTGCACCGCGCGCCTGCTGCACGCGGGCGTGGACGGCGGCCGTCCGTACCTCGTCAGCGAGTACATCGACGCCCCGTCGCTGCTGAGCGTGGTCGAGTCCGGCGGCCCGCTCCGCGGCGTCGAGCTGGAACGCCTCGCCGTCGGTTCGATCACCGCGCTGGCCGCCACCCATGCCGCCGGGGTGGTGCACCGGGACGTCAAGCCGCACAACGTGCTGATGGCCGCCGGCGGGCCCCGGGTGGTCGACTTCGGCGTGGCGGTGGCGCTGGGCCCGTCGGGCGCCGGGCGGTCCGGGCGTTCGGGCACGCCCCGGTACATGGCGCCCGAGCAGGCCGCGCACGGCACCGCCGACGCCGCCGCCGACGTCTGGAGCTGGGCCGTCACGATGGTCTTCGCCGCCGTCGGGAGCCGCGCGTTCGGTGACGACGACCCGTCGCCGCTGCTGGGTGTGGAGCACCATCTCCCCGACCTGCCCGCCTGGCTGGGCGAGGTGGTCATGCCCTGCCTTCGGGAGGATCCGGCACGACGTCCGCAGTCCCGCGAGATCCTGCTCCGGCTCCTCGGCTACGACGACGTACCGCCCGCGGGACCGGCCCCGGCCCCGGCCCGCAACGTCTTCCAGCTCCCCCGGTCGCCGACCGTCGACCCGGGCCGCTCGTCCCAGGGCGGAGGCGACACCGGCCACGGCCACCGCGCCTCTCCGGCGACCTCGTTCCGGCGACGGCGCCGCGTCCTTGTGGGCGGCACGGCGGTGGCGCTCGTCGTGGCGGTGACCGCCGGCCTCGGCGTGTGGCTTCGCGCGTCGGAGCCCCGGGAGCGCGCGACCGCCGCCACCACCGCGCCCACCCGGGCCCCGCACCTCATCGTCGGATCGGCGAACTTCCCCGAGAGCGTGCTGGTGAGCGAGATCTACGCGCAGGCCCTGGAGGCGAAGGGCTTCGCGATCACCCGACGGCGCGGCATCGGCTCCCGCGAGACCTACTACCCGCTGATCGAGGCCGGGGAGATCGATCTCGTGCCGGAGTACAACGGCGCGCTGGCCTCCCATCTCGGCGCGATCGACGTGGAGGCCAAGGAGCCGATGACGACCGGGCGCGTGAACGACGCGCTCAGGGACGGGCTGCCGGACGGGTTGCGGCTCCTCGACTCGGCCAAGGCGGAGAACAAGGACGCGATCGTCGTCACACGGAAAACCGCCAAGAGCCACGGCCTCCGCTCCGTCGCGGACCTGGAGGACCTCGCCGCGGGGTTCGTGCTGGGCGGCCTGCCCGAGTTCGAGACCCGCTACCAGGGGCTGATCGGCCTCAGAGCGGTCTACCACGTCGACTTCAAGGACTTTCAGCCCATCCGCCACGAGGACTCCGGCACCCTCGCCCGGCTCCTGACCCGGGGCTCCCTGCAGGCGGGCCACCTGTTCACGACCGATCCGCGGATCAGCGTCAACGGCTTCGTCGTCCTCGACGACCCCGAAGACCTGTTCGGCTCACAGAACGTCACGCCGCTGGTGAAGAAGTCCGTCGCCGGCAGGGTCGGGGCCGCGCTCGACGCGGTCTCGGCCGAACTGACGACGGACGACCTGCTCTACATGAACACCAGGGTCGCGGTGAACAAGGACAAGGTCGAGACGGTCGCCAAGGCGTGGCTCGTCCAGTCCGGCCTCGTCTGAACGCCCGTCAGCGGCAGGTGATCTCGCGTGCCCCGGAGGGGACCGGCGCCTCGGCGAGCGCGCGGGCCACGGCGACGGCGAAGGCGCGGTCGGTCCGGCGCTGCCGGATGACCACGGTCGCGCTGATTCCGGCGGTCCGGGCCGCACGGGTGATGTACCCGTGGTCGGCCAGCTCGGTGAGGAACCGGTCTGCCCATGTGGGCAGTGCTGTCGCCTGCTGCACTGTCGATCACTCATCAGGTCGGCCGCCGCCCTCGGATCGGCGGCGGGTGATCTGAGCACGGTACTGCGCGCACGGCTTCCGGTCATCCGGATCGACGAACTCATGAAGGTCGCCGAGGCTGTTATGTCCGCGTTACCCGGTGATCGAAAGTCTGGGGATCATGACTCGATCACGGGCCTTGGTCGGTGCGATGGCGCTCGTCGCCTCCGCCGGGACCACCACTCTGCTGACCGGGGCGGCGCCCGCCGCCGCCTCGGCACCCGCCACGGCCGTCGCCTGGCACGCCTGTCCGCAGTACTCCGAAGCGGCCCTGGAACGGATGGTGCCCCCCGAACTGCGGACCGAGTTCAAGGCGCTGTGGGCGCGTACCGAATGCGGGAAGGTCAGCGTCCCGCTCGACCACCGCAAGCCGTCCGGACGGCACATCACCGTCGCGGTGACCCGTCTCAAGGCGAGGGACCAGGCGCGTCGGGCCGGGAGCCTGGCGCTCAACCCGGGCGGGCCGGGCGGCAGCGGCTACCTGATGCCGGTCCTGTACGTCCTTCAGCGCGACAACGGCAACGGGGAGAAGCTCAACGAGCGGTACGACCTGATCGGGTTCGACCCGCGCGGCGTCGGTTACAGCAGCAAGGTCGACTGCCGCGATCCGGGACGGCAGCCTCCCCTCAGGGCGCCGATCACCGAGGCCGCCGCCAGGGCGGCGTACGACTGGCAGGTGAAGGCGAACCGGGCGTGCGGCGAGCAGGACCCGGCGTTCCTCGGGCAGCTCACCACCGCCAACGTCGCACGTGACCTGGACCGGGTGCGCGGCGCACTCGGTGAGCGGAAGCTGAGCTACCTGGGCATCTCGTGGGGCACCTGGCTGGGCGCGCAGTACCGCGACCTGTTCCCGGGCAGGGTGCAGCGGATGTGGCTGGACAGCACGGCGCTCCCCGACTTCCGGCTCGACGCGTTCCAGGCCGGCCGCGCCACCGCCACGGCTCAGAACTTCGGACGGGAGGCCGACTGGATCGCCGCGCGCAACGGCACGTACGACTTCGGGACCACCCGGCAACAGGTTCAGGCCGCGATGGCGAGGCTGAAGGAGGAGCTCACCGCTCGACCCAAGACGTTCACCGACCTCCCCGAGGAGACGTTCGACGGTTTCCTCGTCTCCCAGATCGCGGGAGTTCCGAGCCTCATGTGGCCGGAGGCCGCGGCGCTGTTGAAGGAGCTGCGCGACGCCCGGAGCGGGGAGCCGGCCCCGCCCCTGATCAAGAAGATCTTCTCGAGGGCCGACGGTGGTGGCGGTGAGCCTCCCGCCGACCTGCCGGAGGACTTCAACGGAACGATGAACCAGGCGGTCTTCTGCAACGAGGACACCGGACCGCGCGACTTCGACTCCTTCTGGGCCGCGTTCCAGAAGGACCGCAAGCGCCACCCCGTCACCGGTGATCTGAGCATGCCCCTGAACGGCTGCGCGGGTTGGCCGCTGCCCGTCCAGCCGGTCAGGCTGCATCACGGCAACGCGCCGCTGGTGATGTCGGCGCACCGTCACGAGGTGCCCTCGCCGTATCCGTGGACGCGGGACATGCAGGACGCCGTCGGCGGCAAGGTGCTCACCGTGAACGACGACATCCACGGCTCGACCGCCGGCATGGCGTCCGACTGCGCCCCGAAGATCGCCACCTACTTCGCCACGGGCCGCCTGGACGGCACGGAATGCGAGGGCGTCCCCGTACCGACCTCTCCGGACCCGTCGACCCGCACCCTGGCGGCCCCCGGGTCGACCACGGCGGACCTCGCGCGCCACCTCACCAAGCCCCGTGACGTGCTCCCCGTCGACCCGTCGCCCCTCGGGTGGCTCGACCGAGGCTGATCCATGCCCGGAGGCCCCCCAGGGCCTCTTCCTTGAAGGCCCCGGCCGGACCCCTCCCCGGCCGGGGCCTTCGCCCGCGCACGGGTCAACAGGTGCCGATGCAGGGGGTGCGGAAGACCTCCTCGCCGCCGACGGTCGCGACGAAGTCGCCGCGGAGCCAGTCGGACTCGGCGATCGGGGCGGCGCTCGTGATGGTGCCCTTGAGGGAGACGGCGCGCCCCTCGTCGGTGGTCCCGGTGCAGGTCACGGGTGTGCTCTGACCTCCCGTGGAGGTGACCTCGCACGACAGCTCGCCGTTGAGGACGACCCCGGCCCTGAGCTGGATCTCCGCCGCCCCGAGGACCTCGATCTGCCCTTGGCGCTTGCCGATCTCCGCGCCGTCCTTGACGCCTTCCCTGATGTCGTTCACCCCTCCGTTGCAGGCGGTGAGCGTGAGCGCGGTCAGCAGGAGGGCGGCGGACGCCACGAGAACGGGGGCGCGAAAGGGGGTCATCCCAGCAGAGTAAACCGGGCAGGGGTGGATATCCGTGATCTTCCGGGCGATGTACGATCCCACCGACTCAGTCATCGCGGGAGCTCGGGCCGACCGGGCTGAGAGGGCGACAGGACGGCGTCGCCGACCGCAGGAACCTGTCCGGGTAATGCCGGCGTAGGGAGCGTGCCCGTGAAGTCGGTCCTGCGTGCCTCCGGGGAGGCCCCGAGCGACGAGGCCCCGTACACCCTGGACGAGCCGGCCCCGAAGGTGCTCGGCTTCTGGGACCAGAGCGCGTTCTGGGCCAACCTGGGGGTCAGCCTGTTCGCGTTCTCCGGCGCGTACACCGTTCTGGCCCCGGACGCGGACGGCGCGCTGCGCCTGCCGGTCACCGCGGGGATCCTCGCGATGATCGTCGGAACGGTGCTGGGCGGGCTGATGCTGGGCCTGGCCGCCGTCCCGGGGGCCCGCACCGGCCGGCCCGCCATGGTGTTGCTGCGCGGGCTCTTCGGGGCGCGGCTGTCGTACGTGCCGACGGTGCTCAACATCGTCCAGTTGATCGGCTGGGGGACGTTCGAGCTGGTCGTGATCGCGGACGCGGCGCGAGAACTGTACGACGGGGTGCCGCGCTGGACGTACGTGCTGGCGGCGGGGCTGCTGACCACGGCGCTGGCGATCCGGCCGCTGGGCTCGGTGCGGCTGCTGCGCCGGTACGTGACCGCGGCGGTGCTGATCGCGCTGATCTACTTCTACGTCCAACTGCTGCGGGAGCCGCTGCCCGACCTGGGCCTGGTGCCGGGCACGCAGAGCGACACGGTGTCGTGGAGCCTGTTCTGGGCCGGCGCGGACGCGGCGCTGGCCGTGTCGATCTCGTGGGTGCCGCTGGCGGCCGACTACACCCGGCACGCCCGCAGCGAGCGGGGCGCGTTCGGGGCGGCGACGGTGGCGTACGCGGCGACGCAGATCATCGCCTACGTCTTGGGGCTGCTGGCGTTGGCGCTGGTGGCGGGGAACTCCGAGGAGGTCTACTCGCCGTTCCTCGGGGTGGCGCTGGGTGGGTGGTTCTTCGCGGTGTTCGTGCTGCGGGAGGCCGACCAGTCGTTCGCGAACGTGTACTCCACGGCGGTGTCGATCCAGAACATCGTGCCCAAGGCGGACCGGCGGACCCTCGCCATCGGGCTGGGAGCGACGATCACCGGGCTGGCGCTGGTGGTGAACATGGGCGACTACGCCGGTTTCCTCTCACTGATCGGTTCGGTCTTCATTCCGATGCTGGGAGTGCTGGCGGTCGACTTCTTCCTCGGCCGGGGACGTTCGAGCGCCGGGTGGGACCTGACCCCGACGGCGCCGTCGCGCTGGGGGATGATCGTCGCCTGGGTGCTCGGCTTCGTGACGTACCAGATGATCAACCCGGGGGGAGTGAGCGGCTGGGCGTCGTTCTGGACGGACCTGCGGGACACCGTCGGCCTCACCCCGCAGCCCTGGACCAGCGCATCGCTGCTGTCGTTCCTCGTGGCGGGGGCGGCGGGATACGCCCTCGGCCGGGTCCGGCCACGCTCGGGCGCGGCCCGCCGACCGTGATCGCCCGCCCGGTAGAGTGCGTCGATCTCCCCGCTCGGGAACGAGGTGAGGCGTGGGACGCGTGGGTGGTGTTCCTGCGGTCACAGCGCCGCTGACGTGGGAACCTTTCCATCGCGCTTCGCCGGTCACGGCAGAAGATCCGGTGGCACGATGACAGTCGTGGGGCACGATCAGAGCGACCATGAGCGCCGTGACGCCAATATCCGCGCGGTCGTCGAGTGCGCGGCCGACGCGATCGTCGCCGTGGACCCGCAGTTCCGGGTGACGGTGTGGAACCCCGCCGCCGAGCGGATGTTCGGCTGGCCCGCCGCCGACGTCCTCGGCCGGGTGCCGCCGATCGTGCCGGACGAGCTGCAGGCCGAGCAGAACGCGGTGCTGGAACGGATCCGCGAGGGCGGCCAGATCTCCATCGCCACCCGCCGGTTCCAGCGCGACGGCCGGCTGATCGACGTGCGGATCGACACCAGCGTCCTGCACGACGGCGACGGCCGGCTGCTGGGCTGGGTGGGTGTCTACCACCCGGTCGACGAGGCCGACCTCGCCCAGCACCACATGGCCGAACGGGCCCGGCTGGTGCGCCGGCTCAACGACATCGTGGCCGACCTCAACGCCGAGCTCGACCTGGCCGTCGTCCTCGACCGGATCACCACCGCGCTGATCGAGCTGACCGGGGCCGACGCGGGCGGCTTCGTCCGGATCACCGGCGACTCGCTGGAGCTGGTCAGCCTCAGCGGCCTGCCCGACCGGATGCGCGGCACCGTCGCCGACCTGCGCTCCAGCCTGGTCGGCGAGCTGCTGCGCTCCGGCAAGACGGTGATGCTGGCCACCGGCGAACGCCGCCTCGGCGACCTGATCTGGTCGGAGCTGCCGGGCCTGCACACGATCGCGCTCGGCCTGTCGTACCTGCAGAACCGGCCGTACGGGGCGCTGTACGCGCTGTTCTCCGACCGCAAGGTCGGGCACACCGAGCTGGAGCTGCTGGAGCTGCTGGCCGGGCACGCCGGCGTCGCGGTCGGGAACGCGGTCGCCTACGCCGACGCCGTCCGACAGCGCGCCCACGAACGCGCGGTGATCGACTCCAGCGCCGACGGCATCGCCGTGCTCGACCCCTCCGGGGTCGTCCGCCAGTGGAACCCGGCCGCCGCCCGCCTCACCGGCGTCGCCGCCGAGGAGGTCATCGGGAGCCCTCCGCCGTTCGAGATCCCCGCGCCCGGCCGCACCCTCACCCTGCGCCTGCCGTCGAGGATCTGGCTGAACGTGCTGTGCGCCGAGGTCGAGGAGACCGGCGAGCTGGTGGTCGACTTCCGCGACGTGACCGAGGCCAAGGACCTGGAGGAGGCCAAGGACCTCTTCCTGGCCACCACCAGCCACGAGCTGCGCACCCCGATCACGGTCGTCCAGGGCTTCGCCAGCACGCTGGTCAACCGGTGGGACAAGCTCACCGACGCCGACCGCCGCGCCGCCGTCGAGACCATCGCCGAACGGGCCCAGGCGCTGGGCCGGCTGGTCGAGCACCTGCTCCTGGGCTCCCGGGCGGGCGCGGGCGAGCTGAAGGTGACCATCGAGACCTTCGACCTCGGACGCCTGCTGGAGTCGGCGGTGGCGGGCTTCCGCTCGCTGTCGGAGCTGCACGACGTGCGGTTGGAGGTCGCGCCCGACCTGCCCCTCGTCGGCGGCGACCGGATGGCCACCGACATCATCCTGGGCCAGTTGCTGGAGAACGCGATCAAGTACTCCCCGGACGGCGGCACCGTCGCCGTCCGCGCCCGGGAGGAGGACGGCGACCTGGTGGTCACCGTCTCCGACGAGGGTGTCGGCATCGCCTCCGGCGACCACGAGCGCATCTTCGAACGCTTCGTCCAGGGCGACGCCGGCGACCGCCGACGCTTCGGCGGGATCGGCCTCGGGCTCTACATCGTCAAACGCCTCGCCGAGGCCCAGCACGGCGACGTCTCCGCCCACTCCCGCGCGGGCGGCGGCACCACGATGCGCCTGGTCCTGCGCCCCGCGCAGTGATCCGCGCCCGCCTCTCGGCGTGGTGGGGATCTGGCCGGCATCCCGATGAACGTGGTGATTTGTCACGGGGATGTGACGGACGAAACGCTCATGTGAGGAGTAATCCGCCCGCGGGTTGGATAGGTCATTCAGGGGCGTGGTATCCGGAGGGGCCAGGGGGCCCGATGGGAGTGGTGAGCCGTGAGGGGAACACCGGTCACCCGTGACGACGCCGGCCGAGGTTTCAGCAGCTCATCGGCCCTGTTTATGGACATTCGCATCGGGGCATTTCGGTCGTAGCATGTGACCTACGGGCTAGCCCGTACTAACGGGGAGGTGAGGGCGTCGAGCGTCGTACTGCTACCTCACGCACCGTCCAGCGTCGCGGTCGCCCGTAGACGCCTCGCCTCCGACCTCCGCGCCACCGGGGTCCGCACGTGCGTCATCGACGACGCCGGCGTCATCATCAGCGAACTGTTGAGCAACGCACTGCGGCACGCCAGACCCCTGCCGTCCGGCCAGATCCAGGTGAGCTGGGAACGCAGCGGAGACGAGGTGGAGGTCGCCGTCTGCGACGGCGGCGCAATGACCGAACCCCGCTGCAGCCGCCCCACCCTCTCCTCCCTCGGAGGCCGCGGCCTCGGCATCGTCGAGGCCCTCGCGGAGTGCTGGGGCGTCCGCCACGAGGACGGCCGCACCACGGTGTGGGCCGTCCTGAACGCCCCCCAGCCCGCCCCTCCCACCGGCGGCCCCGTCCGCGGCATCGCCCACGCCACCGCCCTCGCCGACGACACCGACGTCATGGAGTCCGCCTCCCCCCGCCGCAGCGGCACCCGCCTCACCGGAGGCTGACCCCGCCCGCCCGGCCGTGTCGATGTTGAACGACGCACGCACGGTGGTGGGCCGATGCCTGAACGGGATGCCAAGAATGTGTGATCAAGCACATTCTCGTTCGCGATATGCGGCGGCCTGTATGGTCATTCACGGCTCGGGCGCTGTCGTGCCCCCGTCGACACCGCCCGAGCATCCAAACGTGTTTTCTGTGGGGGGGCGACCCCCCACACCCCCCGCGCCCGGTCGTGGAGATCTCCAGCCGCACACTCCTCCGCTAGCGCTCCGGAGCGTCCGCCTGGAGCGACCGGGCATTTGTGCGGGGTCGCCGTTCGAACGTGAGGGTCGCCGTTCAGACGTGGGGGCCGCCGTTCGCACGTGGGGTCGCCGTTCGGGCGTGGGGCCGCCGTTCAGACGTCGGGTCGCCCCTTCGCACGTCGGGGTCGCCGTTCGGGCGTGGGGTCGTTCTTCAGGCTTGCGTGGGGTTCGGGCTTGGCGGGTGGGTCAGGGGGTCGTCGGGTCGCGGAGGACGGGGCAGGACATGCAGCGGGGGCCGCCGCGGCCGCTGCCCAGTTCGCTGCCGCCGATGCGGATGACCTCGATGCCCGCCGTCTCCAGTTGGGCGTTGGTCTCGGTGTTGCGCTCGTACGCCACCGCGAGGCGGGGGGCGACCGCCAGGGTGTTGTTGCCGTCGTCCCACTGCTCGCGCTCGGCGGTCACCGGATCCAGGCCCGTGTCGATCAGGCGGAGCCGGTCGAGGCCCATCGCCTCCGCCGCCGCCTCCAGGAACGGGCGTTCGTCGGAGACCCGCAACTCCCCGTCGTTCCAGGTCACGGTGTACGCCATCAGCGAGTACGCCATCGCCGGGTACATCACCACCGTGTCGACGTCCACCATCGTGCAGATGGTGTCCAGGTGCATGGTCGCCCGTTCCTGCGCGATCGGCACGGCCAGCACCGTGTGCGCGACGCCGGCGGCGAAGACCTGGCGGGCGAGGCGTTCCACCCCGGCCGGGGTCGTCCGCTCGCCGGTGCCCACGGCGATCACCCCGGGGGCCAGCAGCAGGATGTCGCCGCCCTCCACGTGCTCCAACCCGGGCCCGTACGTCGTCTCGACACCCTCGAACCGGGGATGGAACGCGTAGATCAGCCCGGTCAGCGAGGTCTCCCGACGCCGGGCCGGCATCGCCAGGCTGGTGACCGCGACGCGCGGGCCGATCCAGGCGCTGCTGTCCCGGGTGAACAGCAGGTTGGGCAGCGGGTCGATGATGAAGTCCAGCCGGTCCATCAGCCGGTAGACCAGGCCGTGCGCCGACTTGAGCTCCTCGTGGGCCAGCCCGGCGATCAGCGTGTGCGCGAGTCGTTCCGGGTCGAGGTCGCGCAGATGACCCTCCACGACCGGCCGCAACTGGTCGCCCAGCCGGGGGTCGGCGACGATCCCGGCGATCGCCTCGTCCCGCGCGTCCGCGTACTCCAGCGTGTCCTGCAGCAGCTCCGTCAGGTACAGGACCTCGACACCGTGGTCCCGCAGCGCCTGCGCGAACGCGTCGTGCTCCTCCTGCGCCCGGCCGACCCAGGGGATCCCGTCGAACAGCAGCTTGTCGTTGTTGCGCGGGGTGAGCCGCTTCAGCTCCGCACCCGGCCGGTGCAGCAGCACGGTGCGAAGCCTGCCGACTTCGCTGTCGACGCGGTACTTATGGGTCATCTTGTGCAGTCTATGCTCGTCCGTACCATGCGAAGATCAACAGATTTCCCCGCATGTCCATGAAGCCCGGCTCCGTCCACCGGGTCCACCTCGGCGCGGCCACCCTGCTCCGGGTCTCCGCCGAGGGCCTCGGCACCGGACTGGTCCTGGTCGTTCAGGCCCGTACGGGGCATGCCGCCTCGGCGGGATTCATCCAGACGGCCGTGATGCTCCCGTACGTCCTGTCCGGCCCGATCACCGGCCACGCCCTCGACCGCATCCGTCACCCGCGCTCCTTCACCCTGGCCCTCGCCGGCTGTTACGTCCTGGCCGCCGCCGTCCTGCTGCTGCTCGCCGGACGGGTCTCGTTGGCCCTCGTCCTGCCGATCGCCGTCGTGGTCGGCTGCACCGAACCGATCGTCGTCGCCCTGACCGGCCTCCTGCCCCGATACGTCCCCGCCGAACATCTCACCCGCGCGTACGGGCTGGAGGCCGCCACCTACAACGTCGCCGCGATCGCCGGGCCCGGTTTGGCGGCCGTCCTCGCCGCCGGCGCGGGCGCGGGCTACGCGGGGGCGGCCGTCGTGGGCAGCGCGGCCCTCGGCCTGGCCCTGCTCCCCTTTCTCCGGATCCCCGCCTCCGCCGTCCCCGGACGAGGAACGTCGTCCGCCACCACGCCCGAGGCCACGGGAAGACCCGGCCGGCGGTCGCCCGGGCCGCGCCGGTCGGTCGGTGCGGCGTTCGGCAAGGGACTTCAGGTGGTCACCGGGGGCCTGGTCGTGCTGGCGGGAGACCGGGTGCTGCGGGCGGTGACCGCAGCGACGACGATGGCGTTCCTCGGCATGGGCGGGATCGCGGTCACCGCCGTGCTGTTCGCCGAGCACATCGGGGGACGGGCCGGCGGCGGTGGACAGTTGATCGCGGCGTTCGCGGCGGGCTCGCTGATCGGATCGCTGGCCGCGGCGCGCTGGCTGTCGGCGCGCAGGGCCGAATGGGTGCTGGTGGGGGGCATGGTCGCCTTCGGTACGGCGTTGGCCGCGATCGGGCTCGCGCCCGGCCTGCCCTGGGCGATCGTCCTTTTCGTGCTCGCCGGCGTCTGCGACGGGCCCGTCTTCGCCGCCACCCTGACCGTTCGCCAGCGGCAGTCGCCGCCGGACCGGCTGGGTCAGGTCAACACCACCGGAGGCAGCCTCAAGATCGGGGCCGCCGCCCTCGGCGCGGCCCTGGCCGCCGCGCTGGCCGGCCCGGTCGGCCCGGTCGGCCCCGTCGGGCTGCTGCTGGGGATGGCCGCCCTGCAGATCCTCGGCGCGGCGCTGGGGACGCTGCTGCTCCTGGCCCCGGCGCGTTCCTGAACGCCGTCCGGGGCGCGCGTGACGACCTGGCCCGGACGACCTGAACGGTCGGGAAAATCGGTCGACTCCGGGCATCGACCTCCGTACCATCCGAAGCATGTTCTTCGCAGCCGACACCCGCCTGCTCGCGGACCACGGTCCGCTGAGCGCGGTGTCGGCTGCCTCCTTCGCAGCCGCATCCGCAGCCGCGTCGGCCTCGTTCGACGGCCTGCGACGCTGACCCTCCTCCGACCCGTCCTACGAGAACCCTCGGAGGAGGGTGGGTAGCACCGGCGGGGCCGCGCGTCCCGCCCGGTTCTCACGTTCGCCTCTCTCACGTGAGGACACCGCTTCCATGGCCAAGCAGCTCTACGAGCGCGGCAAGCCGCATCTCAACATCGGCACGATGGGTCACGTCGACCACGGCAAGACCACCCTCACCGCGGCGATCACCAAGGTGCTCGCCGACCGGGGGCCGACCGTCGCCGTCCCCTTCGAGGGCATCGACCGGAGCCCCGAGGAGCGCGACCGCGGCATCACCATCAACGTCGCCCACGTCCAGTACGAGACCGAGACCAGGCACTACGCCCACATCGACATGCCGGGCCACGCCGACTACGTGAAGAACATGATCACGGGTGCGGCCCAGATCGACGGCGCGGTGCTGGTGGTCTCCGCGCTGGACGGGCCGATGCCGCAGACCCGCGAGCACGTCGTGCTGGCCCGCCAGGTCGGCGTCCGGCACATCGTCGTCGCCCTGAACAAGGCGGACGCGGTGACCGACCCCGAGCTGCTCGACCTGGTCGAGCTGGAGATGCGCGACCTGCTCTCCGCGTACGGGTACCCCGGCGACGAGGTGCCCATCGTGCGGGTCTCCGGCCTGCGCGCCCTGGACGGCGACCCGTACTGGTCCGCGCGGATCGGCGACCTGCTCGACGCGATCGACGCGTACGTGCCGGTGCCCGAGCGCGTCCTCGACCGGCCGTTCCTGATGCCCGTCGAGAACGTCCTCACCATCACCGGCCGCGGCACCGTCGTGACCGGGGTGGTCGCCCAGGGCCGCATCGACCTCCTCGACCGCGTCGAGGTGGTCGGGCTCACCGACGGCGTCCTGACCTCGACCGTGACCGGCCTGGAGACGTTCGGCCGGGCCATGGACCACGCCGAGGCCGGGGACAACACCGCCATGCTGCTCCGCGGCGTCCAACGCGCCGACGTGCGGCGCGGCCAGGTGATCACCATCCCCGGCGCGATCCGCCCCCACCTGCGGTTCCGCGCCCGGGTACGGGTCCTGACCGCGGCGGAGGGCGGCCGGAGCAAGCCGTTCCTCCACGGCTACCGACCGCAGTTCCACTTCCGCACGACGGACGTGGTCGGCACCGTCGACCTGGGCGGCGAGGGTGCCATGGCCCTGCCGGGCGACACCCTCGACCTGACGGTCGACCTCGGCAAGCCGGTCGCCATGGCCGAGGGCCTCGGCTTCGCCATCCGCGAGGGCGGCCGCACGGTCGGCGCCGGCACGGTCACCACCCTGCTGCCCTGACAACGGGCCGACGCACCCCGGGGGTGCGTCGGCCTTTTCCGTCGCTCTTCCGCTGCCACGACTTCTGGACGGGCGACTTCTGGCGATTGGCCACCATCGCCGCCCTCTGCTCCTAGAATTGCGATGCGCCCGAGTTGGGCGATCAATTCATGATCTTTTGGATGCGCGAAGTCGGCGCCCTTTCGTTGCCGTGCCCGTGCCGGGTTCGTGGACGATGCATGCCGTAAGGCCGAAGGAGCGACATCGTGGTCTTTGGAAGAGGACGGCAGGTCCACGACCTCGAAACTCAGAACACCCACCTCCGTATGCAGATTCAGCAGTTGACCACGGAGAACGCCGCGCTCAACTCGTGGATCGACCAGATCGGCGTCATGGAGCACCGGCATCTGGCGCTGGGAATGCAGCGGCTCCACGCGGAGGCGGAGACCGCGCGCCAAGTGGCGGACCAGCAGATCCAGGAGTGGCGGCGGAGCGCCCAAGTCGACCTGGCGGCCGAGCGTCAGCAGGCGCAGGACCGGCTGGCGCAGCTCCGGAACGAGACGACCGCGCTCCAGGCGGAACTGACGGTGGCACGCAACGAGATCGTCGAGACGCGCGACATCGCCCTGCTGCAGGAGTCGGGCGTCTACGAATACCAGCACCCTCTCGACGACGCCGTCGCCTACAAAGCCGAACTGGCGAGGATCAAGGACGTCTTCAAGGCGCTGGTCCGCCGGGACCAGGCGGTCACCGGCACCACGAGCTGGATGGTCGACGGCTCCCGCGCAAAAGGCGACAAGATGGTCAAGGACTTCTCCAAGCTGATGTTGCGGGCCTACAACGCCGAAGCGGACAACCTCGTGCGGACGATGCGCCCGCACAAACTTCAGTCGTCCATCGTCCGCCTGGAGAAGACGGTCACCGCCATCGAACGCCTCGGCGCCATGCTGCAGATCCGGGTGAACCCCGCCTACCACCACCTGCGGGTCCAGGAATTGGGGCTCACCGCCGACCACCTGGCGAAGACCGAAGAGGAGAAGGAGCGCATCCGCGCCGAGCGCGAGCAGGACAGGGAGGAGGAGAAGGCCCGCCGCGAGTTCGAACGCGCCAGGGAACGGCTCCTCCGCGAGCAGTCCCACGTCCAACGCGCCCTCGCGCGGCTGGAGGCCAACGGCGACGAGACGGGCGCGGCCGAACTGCGCGCCAAACTCGACGAGGTGGGAGAGGCCATCAACGACGTCGAGGCGCGCGAGGCCAACATCCGCACCGGATACGTCTACGTCATCTCCAACATCGGCGCCTTCGGCGAGCGCATGATCAAGATCGGGATGACCCGCCGACTCGACCCGATGGACCGCGTCCGCGAACTGGGCGACGCCTCCGTGCCGTTCCGGTTCGACGTGCACGCCCTGATCTTCAGCGCCGACGCGCTCGGCCTGGAGTCCGGCCTCCACGCCGCCATGGAGGCGCAACGCGTCAACCGCGTCAACCGGCGCCGCGAGTTCTTCTACGCGACCCCGGCCCAGGTCCGAGCCGCTCTGGAGAGCATCCCCGGCGACCACCTCGTGGGCAACCACCTCCTCGAGTACCGCGAAGAGCCCGAAGCCGCCGAGTGGCGCGCCAGCAGCCCCTGACCGCGAGTGCATCGCGCCATCGGGTGAATGCCGCACGTCCGTCGACCGACTCGAGCAGCCGCGCCCAGCCGCCGGACCGGGGCGTGCGGCTCGTTCGTCCGATCCTCCGCGGGCGCGTTCGGGCACCGGTGGATGGGGCGTGGCGGTCGATGTGGTCGAAGGCCGTCCACGGGGTCGTGGGCTTGGGGAACATGGGGGCGCAGTGGTATTTCGGTGACCCTTCTCGGGCCGCCGCTCCGTGTGTTATGTCGGCTTGGCCGCGTTCATGTGCCGTTCCTTCGCCGCTGCATCGGTCGATAGGGGGCCGTTATAGGAATGCACGGATCGTTCCCTTTCGGAACCGAGCAGGAGGATTCCCATGTCCCGGCTTCCCTTCGCCCGCCGCGCGTTGATCGTGGCGGTGGCCACCGGCTCCCTGCTGACCCTCGACTCCCCGGCCGCCCTCGCGGCCACCGGCATCGTCAAGACGAGCGGGGCGGCGCTGACCGTGCGCACCGGCCCCGGCGGCGGCTACGCGAGCGCGGGCTCGGTCGCCAACGGCAGGACGGTCACCATCACCTGTCAGACGCGGGGGACCACCGTCACCGGGCCCTTCGGGACCAGCAGCATCTGGGACAAGATCACCAGCCCGGCCGGATACGTGTCCGACGCCTACATCTACACCGGGTCCGACGGCACGGTGGCGCCTCCCTGCATTCAGACGGTCGCGAACGACTATCCGTACACGTCCGACTCGTGGCACCAGGCCGACCCCTGGAACTTCTACAAGCGCGAATGCGTGTCCTGGGCGGCCTGGCGGGTCCGGCAGCGGCTCGGCGTGGACTTCCACAACCACTTCCGCGGCGTTCACTGGGGCAACGCGGACAACTGGGACGACGCCGCCCGCGCCGTCGGCATTCGGGTGGACGACACGGCCAAGGTCGGCTCCGTCGCGCAGTGGAACTCCGGCACGTTCGGGCACGTCGCCTACGTCGCCCGCGTCAACAGCGACGGAACCGTTCTGCTGGAGGAGTACAACAAGGGCGGCGCCCACCTCTACGGCACCCGTACCGTCACCAAGGCCGACGTCGAGAACTACCTCCACTTCTAGGCATCGCCCGACCGGTCGTTCGTGCCGTAACGGCTCAAGAACATGTCCACGCCGTCCTTGACCAGCCGGTCGGCGAGGTCCTCGGGGAGCGCGGCGCCGAAGGATCCCACGATCAGGTGCGGGTAGATGGTCAGGCCGAAGAACTGAACGGCGGCCACGTCGAGCTCGGCGATGTCGAGGTGCCCGCGCGCGCACAGATCGCCGAGGACCTCGCCCAGGGCGGCGGCGGAGCGGCTCGGGCCCCGTCGCTGGTAGGCCCGGCCGAGCTCGGGGAAGCGGCGCAGTTCACCGGTGACGAGGTTGCGCAGCGCCAGCCTGGACGGATCGGTGGCCGCGGCCACCAGGGCGCGGGCGACATGGGTCAGCGCCTCACGCGCGTCCTCGGCGTCGGCGAGATGGGCCCGGACCTCGGCCATGTCCGCGTGCGCCTCGTCCATGGCCTGCCCCACGACCTCGGTGAACAGGTCCTCCTTGGTGCTGAAGTGGTTGTAGACGGTCACCTTGGACACGCCCGCCGCGGCGGCGATCACGTCCATGCTGACGTCGAACCCCTCGCGGACGAACGCCTCGCGGGCGGCGGTCACGATGGCCTGCCGGTTGCGTTCGGCGCGCTTGCCCGACGGCGCGGGCGCTCTCGTGTCGTTCTTCACCACACCGGCACCCTATCGCGAACTTAACTCTTGAGTACAGTACAACCTTCCTGTACGGTTCAGTTCAGTTAGCGATGCGCTCCTAGTGGGAGGAACCGGATGATCTCCACCTCGACCGCGGCCCTGTCCCTCCGGGTGCCCGGTGCGCGCCTCCACTACGAGGTGCGCGGCCGGGGGCCCCTGGTGGCCCTCGTCGGCGCGCCGATGGACGCCGCCTCCTTCGCGCCACCGGCCGAGCTGCTGGCCACCGACCACACCGTCCTCACCACCGACCCCCGCGGGATCAACCGCAGCGTCCTCGACGACCCCACCCAGGCCTCCACGCCCGAACTGCGCGCCGACGACCTCTCCCGGCTGCTGACCCATCTCGACGCCGGACCGGCCGCGGTCCTGGGATCCAGCGGCGGCGCCGTGACCGCGCTCGCCCTGGCCCAGGCCCGCCCCGACCAGGTCCACACCGTCATCGCCCACGAACCGCCGCTGGTCGAGCTGCTCGACGACCGTGAACGGATCCACGCGCAGACCGACGACGTCATCACCACCTACCTGGCCGGCGACGTCATCGGCGCTTGGACCACGTTCATGGCCCAGGCGGACATCGAGCTGCCCGAAGGCGCGATCGAGGTGATGTTCGGCGGCGAACGCGATCCGCGGACGGTCGCCGACGAACGCCGCTGGTTCGCCCACGAACTGCGCGCGACCACCCACTGGCGGCCCGACCTGGACGCCCTCCGATCGATCACCACCCGCATCGTGATCGGCATAGGCGTCGACTCGACCGGGCAGGAATGTGACCACACCTCCCGGGCGCTCGCCGCCGCGCTGGGCATCGAGCCCACCCTGTTCCCCGGCGACCACACCGGCTTCGCCGACGACCCCGCCCGGTTCGTCACCGCGCTCCGCGCCGTTCTGAACGATCGGCCGGAGCCGCACTCACCCGCCGGCGCACCACCGACCACGACGCTCGGACCGTTCCAGGGTCCTCACCGAGACCGCCTCGACCCCGGAGACCCGTCATGACCCCGTTCACCCGCGTCGCCATGGCGCCCGACGTGGAGGCCGAACGGCTCGAACTCGCCGACCTCCTCGACACGCTCGCCGACCACGAATGGCGGACACCGTCCCTGTGCGCCGGCTGGACCGTACGCGACGTGGCCGCCCACCTCACGCTCGCCGACCGAAAGTTCACCGCCACGCTCCTGCGCGGAATCCGCGCCCGCGGCGACTTCGACCGCGTGACCGCGGAGATGGCCCGCGAACGAGCCCTCCGCCACACCCCGGCCGACCTGGTGGCGCAGATCCGCGAAACGGCGGGACGCCCCCGACGCTTCCCGATGAGCGGCCCACTCGACCCCCTGGCCGACATCCTGGTACACGCCCAGGACATCGCCCGCCCACTCGGCCGAGAGCACCCCATGCCCATCGAACGCACCCTGCCGGCGCTGCAGCACGTATGGACGAGCCTCTTCTACGGCACCCGCAAACGCTTCGCCGGCCTGCGGCTCGTCGCCACCGACGCCGACTGGACGGCCGGCGACGGCCCCCAAGAGGTACGAGGCCCGACCGCCGCCCTACTCCTCCTCGCCACCGGCCGCCCCACGGCCCTGCCCGACCTGACCGGCAACGGCGTCACCGAGTCCGCAACACGGCTGAAGTAGCCGTCAACGGCCGCACCACCCACGTCACCGGCAGGGGACTCCGAGACCCGTAGATCCGACGACGCGGCAAACCGCCCCGCCCGCCCCGAACGGCCTCACACAGGTCGGCTAGGTACGCGATACCGCCACGGCGCAATCGCGACCGAGCAATCTGACCCCTGAGACCACCGACCGTCCGCGCCGCAGGCGGGTTGACCGGCTACGCACCGAGGTCAGGGGGGCATCGACGCACCCCGGCGGTGGAAGCTGTCCACCGACGTCACCGTCAAGCTTGCCGTCGCCCACCGGCCCGTCGACCTCGGCTCTCGATCCGGCGTACGTGCCGTTCATGCTGCCCGGCCCGGCGGCGCCGAGCGCGATCGAGGAACAAGGTGAGCGGGTCCGCGGCCAGCTCGTACAACTCGACCTCGAACGGGTCGGCGTCGAACTCGATGAGACGAGCCAGGGCATCCCGGTCCTGCTCGGCGGTGCCGCTCTTGTGCACCCGCTCCCGCCAGACCTGCGCGCTCACCTCCGCCGCGTCCACGCCCCGACGGTAGCCCAGAACGCATCAGGTCACGGCGAGAGATCGCCCGGTCCGCCCGTCGGGATGCGCATTCGCCAGGCAGAGTGCGCTTGACGGACGACTCTACCGAAGTCCCGCCCCTGCCGCCCCCTGCTCATCGCCGCGCCGAGGGGCCACAGAGGCCCGGGCGGGCCTGCGGCGACGATCGGGTGTCCACCACCAAGACCGGCCGCCGTTCGAGTCCCGCGGTGCCGCCGCCGGGCCGGCGTCATTCGCGTCCACGGCGCGGGCGATCACCCACGCGGTCAGGAGGTCGCACCGCACGAATGCCGTGCTTACACGACAAAGGCCCCTCGCGGTGATCGCGAGGGGCCTTTGACCTGGGCGCAGCCGAAGGGATTCGAACCCCTAACCTTCTGATCCGTAGTCAGATGCTCTATCCGTTGAGCTACGGCTGCCAGCCACGGAAGAGCATACCGGGTGTCGAGGCTGAGGACGAATCGGTTCCGTGGGTCCGGTGGTGGAGGGGTGGGCGGTCAGGTGGTGTTCCGTCGGTGGTCGTCTGGGGGACCGGTCGCGGCAAGGTCACGCCCATAGCTTCCGGGCGCACCGAACGGAAGGTAGTGGGATGTCTCGAATCAGGCGTGCACTGGCCGGAGGGCTGGCCCTGGCGGCCACGGCGGGGGTTTGTGCGGCGGTGGCGGGGGCGAGCGAGTCCGCCGAGGCCGAGCGGGTGCGGCAGCCCGTGGTGATCGGGCACCGGGGGGCCAGTGGGCTGCGGCCGGAGCACACGCTGGGCGCGTACCGGGTGGCGATCTCGCAGGGGGCCGACTACATCGAGCCCGACATCGTGGCGACCAAGGACCGCAGGCTGGTGGCCCGGCACGACAACTGGCTGGCCGACTCCACCGACGTGGAGAAGCGGGCGGAGTTCGCCGACCGCAAGAAGACCAAGACGGTCGACGGGACCTCCCGTACCGACTGGTTCACCGAGGACTTCACGCTGGCGGAGCTGCGGACGCTGCGCACCGAGGAGCGGATCCCGGCGGTACGGCCGAACAACGCGGTGTTCGACGGGCTCGAGCCGATCCCCACGCTCGAGGAGGTCCTCGACCTGGCGCGCCGGCACGGGGTGGGCGTGTACCCGGAAACGAAGCACCCATCATATTTCGACGACCTCGGGCTCTCCATGGAGGAGCCGCTGGTCGCCACGCTGGGCCGGTACGGGTTCGACGGCCGCGGCGACAAGGTGTTCATCCAGTCGTTCGAGACCGCCAACCTGCGGGACCTGCGGAAGATGACCACCGTGCGGCTCGTTCAGTTGATCAACGGCTCGGGCGCGCCGTACGACTTCGTCGAGAGCGGGGACGAGCGGACGTACGCCGATCTGGTCAAGCCCGAGGGCCTGAAGTGGATCGCGTCGTACGCCCAGGGTGTCGGCCCGTCCACGAGCTGGATCGTTCCGGTGGACGCGTCCGGCCGGCTCGGCGCGCCGACCACGCTGGTGCGGGACGCGCACCGTCGCGGTCTGACCGTGCACACCTGGACGGTACGGAACGAGAACGAGTTCCTGCCCGCCGACTTCCGGCAGGGCAACACCGCCGCGCCCGATCACCGGCGGGCGACCGGCGACGTCGGCGGCTGGTTGGCCCGGCTCTACAGCCTCGGTGTGGACGGGGTCTTCTGTGACGATCCGTCGGCCGGTGTGGCGGCTCGTACGGAGATTTTCGGTTCCTGACCCTTATGGGGAACTTACTCGGCGGTCCCGGCATCGAAGGGAAGGTGTTCGAGGCGGCACCGCAAGCTCCCCTACTCACGCCTCCACGACCCCCTACCGAAAGTGAGCCTCCCCCATGCGTGTGCGAACCACCAGGATCCTCGGCGTTGTCGCCCTCGGTGGTGCGTTGCTGTCGTCCACCGCCTGCATCCCCGGGGTCGGCGGCGGCGACAAGACCGCGGCCTGCAAGAAGATGCAGCAGGAGATCGCGTCCATCGGCGTCAAGGCGCAGGGCAACCTCAGCAACCCCACCGCCCTCGCCCAGACCTACACGGACGCGGCCAACAACGTCCGCAGTGAGGGCAAGAAGGCCGGCGGCGACGTCGAAGAGGCCGCCAACCAGGTCGCGTCGGACCTCGACGGCCTGGCGGACACCCTCCGCCAGGCCGGCCAGGGCAACCCGAGCATCCCGGACGGCAGCAAGCTGACCAGCAGCGGAGTCAAGCTCCAGCAGGCCTGCAACTCCTGACCCTTGCCGTCACCCCCGTCCCATCGGCCCTCGAGGCCCGGGGCGGGGGTGTCGCGCGGGTACGGCCTCGTCGCCGCGGACCGGCAGGATCCGCCCCCAGACCTCCGGGGTCGCACTTTGCCGCCCGGTCCGCGGACCGGTAGCCTGTGTGCGGCCCACCGGGCCTCCAGGAGGATTCGCCTAGTCAGGTCTATGGCGCCGCACTGCTAATGCGGTTTGGGTGCAAGCCCATCCGGGGTTCAAATCCCCGATCCTCCGCCTTCCGACCAGCGAGGTTGCGTCGCACGACGCAACCTCGCTGTCTCGTTCCGGGGCTCATCGGGTGTTCACCTACGAGGACGGCCGGGAGCTGTGTCCGCAGCCGCTCCAGGTCCGTCGTGCTTGAGCTTGCGTGCGACCGTCGCCTGCGTGGCGTTCGCCCGATCACGTCCCGTCGGCCGACCTCAGTCCCGCCTTCCGGAAGGAAGCGATTCTGGCGAATTGAAGAATCCTTCAACCACGCTGGTGTGCAGGCGTCACAGTGTCCCCTCCTCCGCCACCGAAGTGGACTGGCGAACGAGGGGCTTGGGGTCCAGGCGTATCCGCAGCCGATCGCCGAGGACGGCGACGGCCTGCGGCATCGTCGGGGCGGCGGCGCGTGCGTTGACGGGCCCGCCGTCGAGGTCGATGCGGGCCGACGCGAGCGCCGGGTTCCTCACCGCCGGGTCGGCCAGCACGCCGAGGGTGACCTGGATCGAGCGCGCCGGTTCCGGGACATGGGCGAGGACGCGGCCGACCTCCTGCCGGGCCCGATCGACGTCCTCGGGCGCGACAAGCCTGGTCGCCGCGATACGGATGGCCTGTTGTTCCTGCCGTGACACGTCATCTCCTCCGGGAGTGAGTCGAACGGGGAACGCCGTCGGCGCTGTCCTCGCAACGGCGGTCTCTCACACCAAGGTTTGTCCCTTTTGAGCGTGGGCGGACACGGAGGTTCGTCACACCACGCACTGGCCGGCGGCGATTTCGGACTCCCGCCGCAGGTCACGCCCATTCCGCACGCCCTGAAGTCGCGAACGACGTGATGAACGCCATGGCCGTGGCCGGACACGGCGAGTGACGGAAGCCCTTTTCGCCTGTCGGGATCAGCGCTGCGTCGGCGGTGCTTGGTCGTTGGTCCGCGGGGTGAACAACGGGACGTCGATATCGGGAGTACCGATATCGCGGCGCATGGCGATGACGGTGTCCTGGAACGCCTCGTAGTACCCCTGGTTGATGACCTTGAACTCCGGGTCGTCGACCTGGCCGCCGTTCGCCAGCACGTCCCGGACCTCGCGAAGTCGACGAAAGGTCAGGAGTGCGGGCTCGATCACGGAAGACGGCGCAGCGAGCATGAGATCGAACCGGCGGGCGTACAACTCGGCCGGGCCGAACGCCTCCAAGATGCCGACGCGTCGGGTGGCCTCGTCGGATCGGTGCTCAGGCCGGGCCGCCGACCAGACCGCTGAGTGGGCGTGCGCGGACGCCGCGAGGAACTGGACGTAGATGCCGCGCCGGACCTGGCTGGACTCGTGCTGTTGTGATCGTTTCCAGCGAGCCCGTTCGGTCCACCCGGTGCCCCCGATGCCGACGACCACGCCCAAGAGCGCGCCCAGAGGCGCCAGCCACTCCACGGTCGGCATCCTAGGCGCAATGAGCGCGTCCGGCACCTGCGGATGTCCCACTGAGGCGGCGGCCCGGCTCTGCTGCGCAACAGGAGAGCACTTCGGCCCGGCACCGGCACGATCGAACCGAGCCAAGGCCCTGGCGCGGAACGGTGTCCGGTCGCACCACGTGCGGCGGGCGGCTCAACGCTTCGCGCATGCGCGTTCTAGCGCTGAGACCGGTCTCAGACGGACAGGATCGGGCATCCTCGCCGAACCTGCGGGTAGATGGGTGACGTGGCGGTGGGCGGGCCGGTGTCTGAACCAGTCCGATGGGTTCCGGTGGTTCACGGTCTATATGCGTGACCCACCGAAGCCGACATTCCTGGGAGTCATCGTGCAGATCAGCAACGTCTTGGCGGGAGTGGCCGTGTCGGACCTCCCGCGTGCCCGGCGCTGGTATGAGTCGCTCTTCGGCCGTGGCGTCGACGCCGAGCCGATGGCCGGCCTGGTGGAGTGGCACACCCCCGGCGGCGTCGTCCAACTCGTCTCCGACCCGGAACGCGCCGGCGGATCGCTGGTCACGCTCCAGGTCCCCGACGCCCGGCAGGCCCTCACCGAACTGGCCGAACGAGACGGGCCGACGGTCGACCTCGACGACACCACCTCCGACAAGGTCCTGTTCGCCCGGGTCACCGATCCCGACGGCAACGCGATCACCGTTGTCCAGGTCCGCGAAGGCGTCCGGCTCTCCCCGTGACCCGCGACGACCGGGCGACCAGGTGGACCTGATCGACGACGCGCCCCCGACCTGACCAGGCACGGGGGGCGAAGACCGCAAGGCGAAGGAGTGGGAAATGCTGCGAGGACTGGCCACCGTGAACTATTGGGTGGACGACGTGGAAGCCGCGAAGCGGTGGTACACCGAGTTGCTCGGCATCGAGCCGTACTTCGAGCGGCCGATCGAGGGGCCGACGCAGTACTGCGAGTTCCGGGTCGGCGCCCAGCAGGACGAACTCGGCCTGATCGACAGCGCCTGGCAGCCCAAGGGCGCGGCGCAGATCCCCGGCGGCGCGATCATCCACTGGCACGTGGACGACGTCAAGGCGGCGTTCGAACGCCTGCTGTCCATGGGGGCCGAGGAATACGAGCCGATCACCGAACGCGAGGCCGGCTTCGCCGACGCCTCGGTGGTCGATCCGTGGGGCAACATCCTCGGCATCCAGTACAACCCGCACTACCTGGAGATGTCGGGTTCCGCCTGACGATGCCCGAAACCTCGGCCGCCCTGCCTGAGCACGCGGGCCGGCCGACGCCCCCGACATGCGCAAGGTCACCGAGGGAGAGCGGCTGACGTTGAGCGCGAGCCTGGTGAAGACGGGCTACCGCAGTTGGTCGCGGCGGCGGGTGAGGTAGGCGGTCTCGGCGGTGTTGCCGGCCAGTTCGATGGCCTTGTCGTAGGCCGCGCGCGACTGCCGGCTTCGGCCCAGCCTGCGCAGCAGGTCGGCGCGGGTGGCGTGGTAGGCGTGATAGCCGGCCAGCTTGTCCTCGAGGCGGTCGACGGCGGCCAGGGCCACCTGTGGGCCGTCGAGTTCGGCGAGCGCGATGGCCCGGTTGAGGGCGATGATCGGCGAGGGGTCGAGGCGGACGAGTTGGTCGTAGAGGGCGAGGATCTGTGACCAGTCGGTGTCGCGGATGTCGCGGGCGGAGGTGTGCACGGCGTTGATCGCGGCGAGGATCTGGTAGCGGCCCGGGGCCGTCCCGGAGGCGAGGCGTTCGCGGACCAGTCGGTGCCCTTCGGCGATCAGGTCCGCGTCCCAGGCCCCGCGGTCCTGCTCGTTGAGGGTGACCAGTTCGCCGGCGGCCGAGATCCGGGCGGGGCGGCGCGCCTCGGTGAGGAGCATCAGCGCCAGCAGACCGGCGACCTCCCCGTCGTCGGGCAGCAGGGCACGGATCAGGCGGGTGAGCCGGATCGCCTCGGCGGTCAGGTCGTGCCGTACGGGATCGGTGTCGGGGCCGGTCGCCAGGTAGCCCTCGTTGAACACCAGGTACAGGACGGCGAGCACGCCGGAGACCCGTGTCGGCAGGTCCTCGGCGGACGGCACGCGGTAGGGGATGCGCGCCGCCTTGATCTTGGCCTTGGCGCGGGTGATCCGCTGCTCCAGGGCGGTCTCCCGCACCAGGAAGGCGCGGGCGATCTCGGGCACGGTCAGACCGCCGACCATGCGCAGCGTCAGCGCCACCCGGGTCTGCATCGCCAGCGCCGGGTGGCAGCAGGTGAAGATCAGCCGGAGCCGGTCGTCGTCGATGGCGCCGAGAGGCTCGGGCGGGACGTCGCCGTGCAGCATCCGAGCCTCCTTGTGCTTGTCGTCGCGCCTGCTCTCGCGCCGGATCCGGTCGATGGCCTTGCGGTTGGCGGTGGTGGTCAGCCAGGCGCCGGGGTTGGGCGGCACGCCATCGGCCGGCCACCGCCGCACCGCGGTCGCGAACGCCTCGGCCGCCGCCTCCTCGGCGATGTCGAGATCACCGAATCGCCTGGTCAGGGAGGCGACCACCCGCGCCCACTCCGCGTGGTGCGCCCGGGTGATCGCCTCGCGGGCGTCGACGTCGTTCACCGGAACGGCCGCACCTCGATCTTCCGATCGCAGACCTTCGAGGCCTCGGCGGCGAGCTGGAGCGCCACGTCCAGATCGGGGGCCTCCCACACCCAGACGCCGGCGAGGTACTCCTTCGACTCCACGAAGGGCCCGTCGCTGAACACCGCCTGCTCGCCCCGGTTGTCGACGACCGTGGCCGCGTCGGTGTCCGCGAGTCCGCCCGCGAAGACCCAGTGGCCCTCGGCGACCAGTCGTTCGTTGAACGCGCTGATGGCGGGCCGCCTGTCCGTGCTGCCGGGATTGCTCTTGTCATCGATCACGGAGATCAGGTACCGCATCCGAAGATCACCTCCTGTGGTGCCGAGACGGCGTGGTTCGGCGGTCGGGGACTCAGGTCGTGGCATACCGCGGGCGCCCGGCCGGCCGGTAGACCTGGATCGACACGCCCTTGGAGTCGACCCGCGACTCGACCGGGTGGAGCGCGAGGTCCGGGCCGGTCTCCGGGAACAGTCTCGCGCCCTGGCCGAGGATCACCGGGATCACGATCAGGGTCATCTCGTCGACCAGATCGTTCTCCAGCAGCCACCGGATCAGGGCGCCGCTTCCGTGCACCTGCAACTCACCTCCGGGCCGGGCCTTCAGCTCACCGACGGCCGCCGCGAGGTCACTGCGGAGAACGGTCGTGTCCTTCCAACGCGGCGCGGTGAGCGCGGTCGAGGCGACGTACTTGGGGGCCTCGTTCAAGGCCACGCCGATGGGATGCGCGCGCATCCCCTCGTTCGATCCCCAGGAGCCGGCGAACAACTCGTAGGTGCGCCGGCCGAACAGGAACGCCTCGGCGCGCTGGTAGGTCTGCGTGATGAACGTCCTGGTCTCGTCGTCACCCGCCCCCCGGGCCCATCCGCCGCGCTCGAACCCGTTCCTGCGGTCATCGGAGGCGCCGCCGTTCCCCTGCATCACCCCATCGATGGTGACCTGAGTCATGGTCGTCAGCTTCATGATCGCGATTCCCCCGCCTTGGCACCGCCCCTGGTGGGCGGCCTCACCCCCGCTACGAACACCACCGGCCCGATCCGACACCGCCTCCCGGATTTCTTTGAAGAACTTCCGGAACGCCGGTCGTCGGCGATCCGGCAACACGACGGTTTCGGGGCGCCGGCGAGGCCGGTGAAGCTCGGTACATTGGAGGAGCCGGCACCGCAGACAACCTGAGGTGTGGCAGGAAAGCTGGGCAGGACATGGCACTGGACCCGCTGCGGCCCTCTCCGCTGGTGGAGCAGGCCACGGAGAGCCTGCGGGAGCAGATCACGCAGGGGAACTGGCCCGTGGGCACCAAGCTTCCCGGTGAGACCTCGCTCGCCAAGAGTCTGGGGGTGGGGCGTTCGACCGTTCGCGAGGCGCTTCGTTCGCTCGCCGGGGCGGGGCTTGTGCAGCCGCGCCAGGGTTCGGGGGTGTTCGTCATGGCGACGGAACCTCGGGAGAGCTGGTCCGTTCGGCTTCGGCGGGCGGCTGTGGCGGACGTCTACGAGGTTCGCATGCTGCTGGAGGTGGAGGCCGCGCGGCTGGCGGCCGAGCGGCGCACCGACGACGATCTGATCGGGCTCGACGCGGCCCTGGCGCATCGGGCGCAGAGCGCGGGGGGCGGCACCGCCGCGTTCGTGGACGCCGACATCGTGCTGCACGAGGCCGTTGTGGCGGCGGCGCACAACCCGGTGCTCGTCGGGCTCTTCACCGAGTTCGTCCCACGGTTGCGTCAGGGGCTGATCGATCTGGTGGAGCTGCTCGATCTGCGTGCCGAGGACCCGGGGCACGGGCAGGACGTGCACGCGCGGCTGGTGGAGGCCATCGCCGGCGGTGACGCCGATCGGGCCGCGCGGACGCTGCGCGGCGAGCTGACTCGGACGCTCGACCGGCTTCGGGCGCTCCAGCCGTAAGGGAACCCCTCCGGGAGCGTGGCCGTCATGTCCGAGCCGCATGGACGGTCCAGCGTCCGTTGAGGCGGGTCAGCTCGATGGGGTGATCGAAGCACTTGCCGACCTGGTCGCTGGTGAGGACGTCCTCGACCGGGCCGGCGGCCAGGCGGCTTCCGTCGCGCAGCAGCATCGCGTGGTCGGTGCCCGGCGGAAGCTCCTCCAGGTGATGGGTGACCAGGACGGACGACAACTGCGGAAAGGTGCTCTGGAGCAGGTCGAGCCGTTCGATGAGCTGCTCACGGCCCGCGATGTCGAGGCCGGTGGCGGGTTCGTCGAGGAGCAGCAGACGTGGGCTCGGCATGAGGGCCCTGGCGATGAGCGTCCGGCCCCGTTCTCCCTGGGAGAGGGTCGGCCAGGGCGCGTCCCGTCGGTGGGCCAGGCCGAGCAGGGCGATGAGGTCGTCGGCGCGGGTGGTCTCGTCGACGGTGGGCGTCCGGCGGGGCACCGGCTCCAGGGTGTTGGTCGCGCCGGTCAGGACGACGTCCCGGACGCTGAGCCGGCGCGACAAGGGGGTGTGTCGCGGGTCGACGTGCCCGAGATGGGAGCGAAGCTCATGCAGGTCCACCCGCCCTAGCCGGTGGCCGAGGACCTCCACCGTGCCCCGGGTCGGATGGGTGACCGCGCCCAGCAGGCTCAGCAGCGTGCTCTTGCCCGCCCCGTTGGGGCCGAGGAGGGCCCAGTGCTCGCCGACGCGTACCGTCAGCGAGATCTGGTTGAGCAGCAGCCTTCCGTCGCGGACCAGATCCACGTCGGCGACGTGGAGGACCGGCGTCATGAGCCCGCCCGACGGGCGCGGTGGACGGCGGCGGTGACGGCGTTGATGGACGCGGTGACGGGCGAGGCGTCCTGGCCGGCTCCCCAGACGGTGACGCCGTCCACTCGACATTCCGCGTAGGCGGTGCTCGCGGTGACGGTGTGGTCGAGGACGGCCACGGTGATCCCGGCGGCGGACAGGGCGTCGATGTAGGCGGAGAGCGGGTCGTTCTCGGTGCCCTGCCGCCCCGTGTTGATCGCGGAACGTTCTGGCCGCCCGACCGGTCCGTCCGTTCCCGGCGCTATGTACGTGGCGTGGAACAGCTCCCAGAGCTCCGTGTGGGCGAGTTCCCGTCCGGTGGTGTCGGCGATGTGCTGGACGATGCGGGAGAACTCGACGCGCAGCCGTTGGGGCAGGTCCAGACCGTGGTGGGTGTTCAGCAGATGGGCGATGCCGCCCTTGCCGGACTGGGAGTTGACCCGGATGACCTCCTCGTACGTACGGCCGAGGTCGCCGGGGTCGATGGGCAGATAGGGGACCTGCCAGACGGCCTCAGAGGTGTCGACGCCCTGCTCGGCGGCGCGCTTGCGGTGGTGGGCGAGGCCCTTGGCGATGGCGTCCTGGTGCGTTCCGGAGAACGCGGTGTGGACGAGGTCGCCGGCATAGGGATGCCGTGGGTGGATCGGCAGCCGGTTGCAGTGTTCGACGGTCTCGCGGATCGCGTCGATGTCGGAGAAGTCGATCATCGGGTTGACACCCTGAGTGTAGAGGTTGAGCGCCAAGGTCACGAGGTCGACGTTGCCGGTGCGTTCCCCGTTGCCGAACAGACAGCCCTCGACGCGCTGCGCCCCCGCCAGGACGGCCAGCTCCGCGCACGCCACGCCGGTGCCCCGATCGTTGTGCGGGTGAACGGAGAGGATCACCGAGTCGCGGCGGGCCAGATGCCGGTGCATGTACTCGATCTGGTCGGCGTACACGTGGGGGCCGGCGATCTCCACGGTGGCCGGCAGGTTGTGGGTCACCGGACGGTCCGGGCAGGCGTCCCACAGTTCGGTGAGGTCGTCGCAGACCTCCAGAACGAAGTCGGGCTCGGTCAGGTTGAACACCTCGGGCGAGAACTGGAACCGCAGCCCGCCCCGGTGACGGTCGGCGCGCCGCGACAGGTGGGCGGCGGCGTCCAGGATCATCGCGTGGACCTCGGAACGGGTACGGCCCAGCACCACGTTCCGCCAGGTGGGCGCGGTCGCGGTGTACAGATGCACCAGCGTGCGGGGCAGGCCCTCGATGGAGTCGAGCGTCCGGTCGATCAGGTCCGTGCGCGCCGGGGTGAACACGGAGATCGTGACGTCCTCGGGCACCGCGTCGCCGGCGGCCAGGTGCCGGACGAAGTCGAAGTCGGTCTGACTGGCCGACGGATAGCCGACCTCGATCTCCTTGAACCCCATCGTGACCAGCAGGTCGAACATCCGCCGCTTGCGCTCGACGTCCATCGGCTCGGCCAACGCCTGGTTCCCGTCCCGCAGGTCCACGGGGACCCACAACGGCGCGTGCTCCAGCCGCCGCGTCGGCCAGACCCGTTCCGTCAGGGGCACCTGGGTCCGCTCCTCCCAGGGGAGGTACCTGTGGTGCGGCATCGCGCTCGGCCGCTGCGGATTCCACGGGGGCGCGCCGGCGGGCACCGCAGCCCTGGGCGTGCGCAGCGTGGGATGAGTCGTACGTACGGGTGAAGCCATTTCCGGCACTTCCCTCATTCGGCCGTCGGGGAGACCGGCGCAGCCCGACACCCGCTACGGGGAGCCGGTCACGTCAGGCCCCGTAGCGGCGTCCAAGGAGAACCAGCACGCACGGCTTCACGATCGCCACCCTAGATCACCTCAGGTCCTCAGACAAGTGGTGCGGGGCCGCTGAGCGAGGCTCCGCGAAAGGTCAGCCGCCCATGCAGAGCTTCACGTCCGGGAGGCACAATTCGGGTTCGGCCGGGGAGACGGGGGTCTCCTCGTGGGCCGTGGAGCCGACGGCGGCGAGGAGGAGACCGGCGACCAGGGCCGTCCCCACGAGGACACCGACGAGCAGGCGCATCAGACCTCCGGGAACTGTCGGCCGGCGGTTCGTCGGCGTGCCGGCCGGTAGGAGACTGGGCGGCCGGTCGCCGTGAGGGTTGGATCACGGATCGTACTCCCGGTGGGGATCGGCGTCCGTGGGTCGTACCGGTGGACGGGACCGCCGCCCGGGGCGACGGTCAGGTGTCGACGGGCTCGTCCTCAATCCAGGTGAAGGCGAACTCGGCCAGAGCCGTGGCGACCTGCTCGGCGGTGAGTCGCAACGCCGGGTCCTTGCGCAGCAACGCCGTGATCGTCTCCGTGAGCGGGCCCGCCCGGGCGCACCCCAGATCCTGGCGTGAGACGAGGCGCACCCGACCGCGCGGGCCCGCCGTTGCCGCGGCGGGCCCCGCCCCCGTCCGACCCTCCCGTCCACACCCGCTCGTACGGAACGTTCGGCCTCGGCGGGACGCGGGGTCATGTCGAGGTGGCGTGGGCGTCGGCCACCCAGCAGGCCGCGGTGAAGCGGACCTCCGGGCCGTGGACGTAGGGGGCGAAGGCGGCGCGGACGGTTTCGATGACCTGGGTGCGGGTCCGTTCGTCGGCTTCGTGGAGGATCAGGCCGAGCGGGCCGAGGCGGGTGAAGTAGCCGACCAGCTCGCTCTCGGGCAGGACGCAGGGCACGTCGACGGGGCGGATGTCGATGGAGGTCCAGCCGGCGTCCTCCAGGATGCGGTGGACACGGTCGCGGTCGGCGAACGCGAACTGGCCCGGGCCGTCCGGTCGGCGGGCGGGGAGGTTCGGCATGAGCGGGGCCGCGGCGCGTTCGGCCGTCGTCATGAACGGGTTCTCCTCGGCGCTGCGCCAGGCGATGAAGCGGAGGCGGGCGTCGTCCTTCGCGGCGCGTCGCAGGTTGGCGAAGGCCTGGACGGAGTCGTCGAAGAACATGACGCCGAAGCGTGAGACGACGGCGTCGAACGAGGCGGGCTCGAACGCGTGGGTCTGGGCGTCGGCGCGGATGAAGTCGGCCGGCGCGCCGGCCCGTTCGGCGCGGGTCCGGGCGGCGGCGATCATCGGGTCGGAGAGGTCGACGCCGACGCAGCGGCCCTCCGCGCCGAGCCGGCGGGCGGCGGCCACCGTGGTGCCGCCCGTACCGCAGCCGACGTCGAGGACCCGGCCCCCGCGTCCGGCGGGGAGCGCTTCGACGAGCAGGTTCGCGAAGGGCTCGAACAGGGCGTCCAGCACCTCCTGCGCGTCGATCCAGGCGTTGCCGGCGCGGCCGTTCCAGCGTGCGGTCTGTTCGTCCTCGGTCGTGCGGGTGATGTCCATGATCGTCTCCTGTGCTTGCCTTCCGGGGTGCGGAGTGCCACTGTGCTACTTCAAGTCGACTTGAGGTCAAGGTGATGGCGGACCTGGACATCGCGGAGGTGGTGCGGCGCTCCGGCGTGCCCGCCTCGACGCTGCGGTTCTACGAGGAGAAGGGGCTGATCGCCTCGTCCGGCCGGCGGGGGCTGCGCCGCCAGTACGATCCCGGCGTGCTGCAGCGGCTGGGCCTGATCGCGTTGGGGCGCGCCGCCGGCTTCTCGCTCGACGAGATCACCCGCATGTTCGGCCGGGACGGACGGCCGCACCTCGACCGGGAGATGCTCACGGCCAAGGCGGACGAGCTGGACGGGACGATCCGGACGCTCGGCGCGCTGCGCGACTTCCTCCGGCACGCCGCCGCCTGCCCCGCGCCGAGCCACA
The DNA here is from genome assembly GCF_003386555.1 of Thermomonospora umbrina. Classification (GTDB taxonomy): domain Bacteria; phylum Actinomycetota; class Actinomycetes; order Streptosporangiales; family Streptosporangiaceae; genus Thermomonospora; species Thermomonospora umbrina. The sequence continues at coordinate 3,182,682 of NZ_QTTT01000001.1, forward strand.
TGGAATGCGCCACGTTCCGCCGCACCCTCCGGGCCGCCGAATCGGGCGCCATCGGAACGCGGAAGAAGGGTCCTCCGCGCCCACCGTGAGAGCCGTGCGGTGCCGCCGTCGGCGTCGGTGAGCGAGACCACGGGTGTCGCATCCATGCGGCCGAACCTTCCCCGAACGATGTGGGCTTCGGTGAACCGTCCGTCCGGTCGCTGCTACCTACCCCATGACAGCGGGAGTTCCCGGGAGGTGTACCAGTTGGAGGACACACGGTGGATCCCCTACGACAAGACGCCGGACCTCGACTCATGACGATCGAACCCTCGCGAGGGGAGCCGGCCGAGCGCGACGACCACGACCTCCTTCGGGCGATCGGGCGGGGAGACCGTTCCGCGCTGGTGACCCTCTACGAGCGGCACGCGAGGGTGGTCCTGTCGCATCTTGTCCTGCTCACCGCGGACCACGGGTTCAGCGAGGAGATCCTCCAGGACACGATGCTGGCCGTCTGGCGCGGCGCCGGACGGTTCCGGGGCGAGGCCTCGGTGCGGTCGTGGATCATCGCGATCGCCCGCCGGCAGTGCCGGGACCGGCAGCGCAGGAAGCGGCCCGCGACCGTCGGGCAGGAGGTGCTGGCCGACCGTCCGTCCCTGGAACCCGGACCGGAGCAGCGGGCGCTGGACCGGATGTCGGCCGGGACGGTGATGGAGGCGATCAAGGGTCTGACGCCGCAGCACCGGGAGATCCTCGGCCTGGTCTTCGGCGGCGGCCTGTCGCTCGGCGAGACCGCGCAGGTCCTGGAGATCCCGGTCGGGACGGTCAAGAGCAGATTGTCCGCGGCACGGGCCGCACTCGTTCGCTCGATGCCCGAGAAGGGATACGCGTCATGACCACGGCATCGGCTCATCTGAGCTTCGAACAACTCATCGTCCACGCGCAACGTTCGGACGGGGCGCGGGCCGCCGACGCGCATCTGCAGGAGTGCCCGCAGTGCCGGGGCGAGCTGGAGCAGTGGCGGTCACTGGCGCAGGCGGTCCGACGAGCGGAGCCCGACGTCGAGCCCCCGCCCGAGGTGCTGGCGGGCGTGTTGGACACGATCGACGCCCCACGGCCGACGGCCCGGCGGGGCCGGCGCGCGATGACGCTGGTCGCGGCGGCGGGTGTGATCGCCGTCGCGGGGTACGGGCTGTGGCCGCAGGGCGACTCCGCCGTCCCGCCGCGGGCGACCGGGACCTTCGACGCCCGGCAGGTGGCCTCGATGGGCCTGGTGTCCACCGAGTGCAAGGACCTGAAGGTCGCGGCGGGGAGGCTGCGGTCGATGAACGGCTCCGACCTCGTGGTGATCACTGCGGAGGGCAAGCACGTGAGGGTCGACGCGTCCGGGCCGCCGCGGGTGACGCGGCAGGTCGCCGGGAGCGTGTCCGACCTCACCGACGGCGTGAACGTGATGGTGCGCGGACGGGGCGACCGGGCGGGGAAGGCCGTCACCGCCACCAGCGTTCTCGTCAGCCCGGTGACGATCAAGCCGCCCGAGATGCCCGCCGGCATGGAGCCGGACATCACGTCGCTGATGGCCGCGCGCGGCACGGCCATGGGCACGGTGAGCGGCGTCGGCCCCGACGGGTTCACCGTGACGGGCGGCGAGGGCACCCGCGTACGGGTCGACACGTCGGGCGAGACCACGGTGATCGAGCAGGAGCGGGCGCGGGTGGATCAGCTCGAGGCGGGCAGGTACACGGTCGTGGTCGGGACGCTCCGGAGCGACGGGACGTTGAAGGCCACCACCGTCCAGCAGAACACGCTGACCGACGGTGCCAAGCCGTCGCTGCCCGAGGGGTTCGAACCGCCCGTCGGGTTCGGCTCGGGGGGCCCGAAGGATCTGCCGGGCGCGCCCAAGCCGCCCAGCGGGCTCGGCGGGCTCGGTGACCGGATTCCCAAGGACCTGTTCGCGGGTCTGGGCTGCGACAGCGACTCCATCGCCACCACCGCCCTCAACAGCGCCGCGCTGTGATACCCCCGGGGGTCGCAACAGGGGCGCGGCCCCCGGGGCTATCCGGTGCGGTCGAGGCGGCCCGCGTCGTCGTACGACTCGCGGGCGTCGAGCAACTCGTCCCAGTGCTCCTCCACCCAGGCACAGGCGACCGCCATCGGCGCGAGCATGCTGCGGCCCAGCGGGGTCAGCGCGTACTCGACGTGCGGGGTGGCCTCGGCATAGACGGTGCGTCCGACGAGGCCGTCCCGTTCGAGGGAGCGCAGCGACCCGGTGAGGACCTTGGGGGTGACGCGGCTCAGCGGCACGCGCAGCTCGGAGAACCGGCGGGGGCCGTGTTCGAGGCAGCGGAGGATGAGCGCCGCCCACTTGTCGCCGAACCGGATCGGGTTGAGCGAGGACGGGCACAGCTCGTCGAACATGTCGGCGGGCAGGGGTTCCCTCATGGCCTCACGATAGCGGTGTCCCTGCGGTATCCCGGCGGTAACCACGGCCCTCGATAGCGTCCCGGAACCGGCCGGGCGTCAGGGCTCCGGCCCTGGTGAGAGGGCGGTTCCGCATGAACATCACGGTCTTCGGCGCGGGCGGCAGGGCCGGACGACGGGCGGTCGCCGAGGCGCGGCGGCGCGGCCACCGGGTCACCGCCGTGGTGCGCGACCCGGCGGCCCACGGCGACCTGGCCGACGCGACGGGCCCGATGGGCGCGACCGGCGCGACCGGCCCGACCGGCTCGACGGGCTCGACGGGCTCGACCGTCGCGACGGGCGCGACGGGCGCGACGGGCCCGACCGACGCGACCGACGCGACCGACGCGACGGGCGCGAGCGGATGGGGCGAGGTGCGGGTGGTGGCGGGCGACGTCACGGACCCGGCGGCCGTCGAGCACGCGGTCGCCGGGCGGGATGCGGCGATCAGCGCCGCCGCCGACCTGGCGACACCACCGGAGGCGTTCTTCACCACGTCGTCCCGCGTTCTGGTCACGGGGTTGGCGAAGGCGGGTGTGCGTCGCCTCGTGGTGGTCGGCCTCTCCTCGGTCCTGCCCGGCGCGTCCGGCGTTCCGCTGATGGACGAGCCCGGCTACCCGAACGAGTACCGCGCCTTCTACCTGGGCCACGCGGCGGGCCTCGACGTCCTGCGGAGCGGCGACCTCGACTGGACGTACGTGGCCCCGGCGGGCGACTTCGACCACGACGGAGGGCGCGTCGGCGGGTACCGGATCGCCGAGCACGGAGACCCGACGAGTCGGATCACCTACGCGGACTTCGCCATCGCGCTGCTCGACGAGATCGAGCAGCCTCGCCACCGCCGAGCGGCCGTCAGCGTCCGCGAGGCGTGACCCCGGAAACGCTCACTCCCGTACGGCCGGCACCGCGCCGAGGAGCCCCGGGAAGGCCACGTCGATCTCGTCCCGTCGGAGCGCGCGTCGGAGCGCGCGTCGGTTCAGGCGGCGCAGAACTCGTTGCCCTCCGGGTCCCGCATGAGCCACCAGTGGCCCGCCGGGCCCTTGTCCACCTCGCGGACCCGGGTGGCACCCAGCCCCTCCAGTCGGGCGACCAGGGCGTCGAGCCCTCCGGGTTCGCCGTGGACGTCGATGTGCAGGCGGTTCTTGACCGTCTTGCCCTCGGGCACCTCTTGGAACAGCAGCCGGCGGCCGTGGCCGATGCCGCTGACCGGGTCGAACGGGTCGTCGGGGTGCCGGATCGCCGCGAGGCCGCGGAAGAGCCGTCGGCCGCCGTGCTCGGTCACGGCGTCCGCGTCGAGGTGGCCCGCCGCGAGCAGACGTTCGATGAGCGCGCCCGGGTCCTCCACCTCGTACTCGAGCGCGGCGGCCCAGAAGTCGGCGATGACGGGCGCGTTCCGGGCATCGATGACGAGTTTCCAGTTCACAGCCATGTAACCAGTTATAGTAGTTACACGAGGTCGCCCGCAAACGTCGCCGCCATCGGTGCCCCATGGAACACTGCGAAAACCGCCACAAGGTGCGCGCCCACCGCCGCCGCGGCTCCGAGGAGGAACGACCCTGAACGACCGGGAGGAACCCGCCGGACGTCTGACCGCGTTCGGCAACCAGTTGATCGAGGTGCATCTCCGGCTCCGCGAGGAGCTGGCCGCGCTCCGCGAGGACGTCGACACCCACCTCGACGGCGGGCCGCGCCGCCCCCGCGACCTGCGGACCCACTGCCTGGCCTTCTGCTCCGCCCTCCAGCGCCACCACACCGGCGAGGACGGCGGCGCGTTCCCCGCGTTGGCGGAGCAGTTCCCCGGGCTGCGCCCCGTCCTGGACGAGCTGCGCCGCGACCACGTGCTGGTGGAGGACTCCCTCCGCCGTCTGCAGGCCCTCCTCGACGACCTGGACGAGAAGGCCGACGCCACCGAGGTGCGCACCGAGCTGGACAGCCTCGCCGCCCTCATGGAGACCCACTTCGTGTACGAGGAGAAGCGCATCGTCGCGGCCCTGAACGGGCTGAAGGTGCCGGGCTGGGACCGCACCCGCCCCGACTTCCTCCGCATCGGGTGATCCCCGCCCGGGGCCGGAGGGTTTCAAGTCGGGCCGGGCATGGAAGAGAGCACGGCATCGGGACCTGGTGTCGGCGGCCCGATGTCCCGTGGACGTGCGATCCGTCCGCTGTGCCGTTCCTTTACCTCTTTACCGTGGTGAGGTCACCATGCATGTTCTGCGGCTGTGCTCGGTGTTCGAGGCGCCGGCCACTGCGCTGATCGGTCACGGCGTGCGCTTCGACCCGATCGGCGGGATGCAGAGCCACACGGCGCACCTCACCCGGGCCCTCGATCAGCGCGGGGTCCGGCAGACGGTGGTGACGACCCGACCGCCGACCGCTCCCGCGCGGGCGCGGTTCGGGAGGCACGCGGTGGTGCAGCGGTACGGGCTTCCTTTATCGGTGTGCCGGCAGCTCTACGCGGTCCCCGTGTGGTGGCGGCTGCCGGAGTTGGCGCAGGGCGTCGACCTGGTGCACGCCCATCTGGGTGAGGACCTGGCCATGGTGCCGTTGGCGGTACGGGTCGCCGCGCGGGCGCGGGCCCCGCTCGTGGTGACGGTCCACTGCAGCCTGCGGCACACCCTGCGGATCGTCGAACCCCGTTCGGTGCTGCTCAAGACGTTCGGCGCGGCGTTGCAGCACCACGGGCTGAAGAAGGCGGACGCGGTCATCGTCCTCACCGAACGGCTCAAGCCCCTCGTGCCGGGCGACAACGTCCATGTCATCCCGCCGGGTGTCGGGGTGGGGTTCCGGCGGCAGGCGTCGGTGAGCGGGCGGGCCGCCTTGGCCGACGTGGGGCGGCCCCGGGTCGCGTTCGTGGGGAGGCTGCGCGCCCAGAAGGGCGTCGACACCCTGCTGCGGGCCTTCGCGCTGCTCGGGGCGTCCGGGGGACGACTCGTCATCGTGGGGGACGGCCCGGAGCGCGCACGGCTGGAGGCGCTCGCGGCGCGGCTCGGCGTGGCCGGTCGGGTCAGTTTCCTCGGGTTCGTGCCGCACGAGACCGTCCCGGCCCTGTTGCGGGAGATGGACGTGCTCGTGCTGCCCTCGCGTTACGAAGAACTCGGCTCGGTGCTGCTGGAGGCGATGTACTGCCGCGTCCCGGTGGTGGCCACCCAGGTCGGCGGCGTTCCCCACCTCATCCGGCACGGTCACAACGGGCTGCTGGTGCCGTCCGGCTCGCCCGCGCGGCTGGCGGACACCCTGCGGCGGCTGCTCGTCAAGCCGGGCCTGGGCGAGGCCCTGGCCGACGAGGCCAGGCGGTCGGCGCAGGACGTCATGTGGGATCGGCTGGTCCACCGCGTCCTCGACGTCTACGGCTCGGTCCTGCCCGAGAGCGCGCTCCCGCGCCCCACCGCTCTGCGGGCCGGCCGGTCGTCCGGCTGAGCCCGGGCTCAGCGGCTCGCGAGGCGGGACCGTTGGGCGTGCTCGACCAGCGTGATGAGGACGTCGCGGCCGGATTCGCGGTCGCGGGCGTCGCACAGGACGATCGGGATGGCCGGGCCGACGTTGAGCGCCAGATGCACCTCGTCCAGGTCGTACCGGCGGGCGCCCTCGAAACAGTTGACGGCCACGATGAACGGGGTGCCGCGCCGTTCGAAGTAGTCGATCGCGGGGAAGCAGTCGGCCAGCCGCCGGGTGTCGGCGAGGACGACCGCGCCGAGCGCCCCCAGGGACAGCTCGTCCCACATGAACCAGAACCGCTCCTGCCCCGGCGTGCCGAACAGGTACAGCACCAGCTCCGGGGTGATGCTGATGCGGCCGAAGTCCAGCGCGACGGTGGTGGCGTCCTTGCCCTCGACGCCGGCCGTGTCGTCGACGCCGAGGCCGCGGTCGGTGAGCGACTCCTCGGTGCGCAGCGGCGGGGTCTCCGAGACGGCGCCGACGAGGGTGGTCTTGCCCGCGCCGAAGCCCCCGGCGATGACGATCTTGATCGCGGTGGGCAGCCTGCGGGCGGGCGGCGGGTCAGAGGGCGCGGAGGCCAACGAGGATCTCCCGGTAGAGGTTCAGATCGGCGACCTTGGGATCGGTCGGCTGCTCGACGGTGACCCGGCCCTCGTCCAGCAGGTCGCCGAGCAGGACGCGGATCACCCCGAGCGGCAGCCCGTGCCCGTCGCCGTCGGTCCCGTCGTGGAACGGCCGCCGCTCCGCCGGCAGGACCGAGCGGCCGAACGCGGCGGCGATCTCGGCGACGGACCGCGGCTCCCGGCAGAGCCGCAGGATCTCCCGATGCTCGGGCCCCAGCGCGCGCCGATCGTCGCCGCCCTGCGCGTCGACGCCCGTGGAGACCACCTGCGCGGCGGCGTCCAGACGTCCTCGGGGGGCGGCGGCCCGGCCGCCGGTGACCACGTACGGGCGGACCAGCGGCCCGGCATCGTTGCCGGGCGGGCGCGGCGGGTCGCCGTCGAGGGGCATGTGAGGTTCCTTCGCGGAGAGGTCAGCCGGGCCCCTCGTCGCCCTCGAAGGGCTGGGAGGGCTCGGGGTCTTCGGGGCGGTTCTTCTGGGCGTCGGCGCGGCCGCGTCGGGTGCCCCGCTGGTAGCTGCCGACGATGCGGCGGATCTCCTCGGGGCTCCGCACGTCCAGCGGCCGTTCGTCGTCCGCCGGGGCCGGTGGGTCGGTGCGCAACTGCGGCGCCAGGTGCTCCTGCGGCTGCCGGATGGGCAGCCCGCCCGGAGTCTCCTCGACGCTCTCCGCCGGGTGTTCCGGCGGCGTCCCGTTCACCCGCTGCGGAACGTCCGCAGCGGCGTCCGGCCGCGCGGGAACGGGCCCGGCGGGGCGGGTCAGCAGCGCCACGTTCCCGCCGGTGTCGCCGACGTGGACGCCTTGGACGGCGGGCACCCCGTCGGTGGTGATCACGACGTCGTCGTCGACCAGGATGTCGTGCGGGAGGAGCACCACGGCGGAGATCCCCCCGTACGGGGAGCGTTGGAGCGACACCGCCATGGCGTGCCTGCTCGCGTGCATGCCCACGATGAAGAACCCGAGCTGGTCGCCGGGCACCAGGTCGAACGCCGGTCGTTCCCTGAGCCGTTCGTTGGCGGCGGCGATCTGGTCCTCGGACATGCCCAGGCCCCGGTCGACGATCTCGATCGCGTAGCCGTTGGCGACCGACTGCCCCCCGACGGTGACGTCGGAGTTGGAGAAGCGCAGCCCGTTCTCCATCAGCTCGGCCAGCACCCGGACGACGTCCAGGTAGGCGCGCCCGGCCAGGCGGGGGCCGGTCATGTCGAGCGTGTTGAGGGCGACCCGCTGGTAGCCCTCGATCTCGCTCATCGCGCCCCGGACCACGTCGATCATCGGGACCGGACGCCGGAACCGACGCGACGGCGACTCGCCGGAGAGCTGGATGAGGTTCTCGGAGTACCGGCGCATCCGGGCGGCCAGATGGTCGATGCGGTAGAGGGCCTCCATCTCGGTCTCGGTGAGGTCCTCGCGGCGTTCCATCTCGTCGATGTGCTTGAGCATCTGGAGCACCAGCGACTGGGTGCGGCGCGCCCGCGACACCAGCACCTGACGGAACCCGGCCCGCAGCTCGGCCTGCAGGACGGCGGCCTTGACGGCGGTCTCCTGGGCGAGGTTGAACGCCTTGCCCACCCGGCCGATCTCGTCGTCGCCGAACCGCAGCGCGGGCGCCTCGGCCGAGATGTCGACCTTCTCGCCGCGTCCGATGCGCTCCACCACCCTGGGGAGCCGTTCGGTGGCCAGCTCCGTCGCGGCGGTGCGCAGCCTCTCCAACTGCCGGACCAGCGTGCGCAGCGTGCTGACGGACACCAGCGAGGCGACCAGCGCGACGAGGCCGAGCCCGCCGGCGAGCGCCAGCCGCAGGAGCACACCCGCCGCCGTGGGCGCCGCCCGCTCGACGATCTCGTCGCCGCCGGCGCGGACCATCTCCTCCAGCCGCGCCAGGACGGGCTCGGTCGCCTGGTCCCACTGCGCCGCCGTCACGAGCAGCCGGGTGCCGCCCCGGCTCCGCAGGGTGACGTGGTCCTCCAGGGCGGACAGCCGGGCGAACTCGGGCCCGCGGACCAGACGGTCGTAGGCGGCCCGGACACCCGGCGGCAGCGTGGCGACCATCTCGGCGCGCAGGTGACGCTGGGTGTGCACGAGCCCGACGAACTGGGCGTACTCGCCGGTGCCGAACCTGCCCGCGGTCAGCGCCCCGCTCAGCAGGGCGTCCTCGCGCGCCATCACCTCCCGGGCCCGCCGCAGCGACACCAGGGCGTGCCCGTCACGGGCGATGCCCTGCTCGTCGACACCGCTCGCGTTGGACCGCACGACGGTGAAGGCCGCGTCGATGACCCGGTCGAACGGCCGGGCGGCCGCGGACCGGCTCACCAGGCCCCGGTCGATGGCGCGACGGCCGGTGGGGAGGGTGTCGAGGCGTCGGACGACGTCGTCGACATGGCGACGCAACTCGTCCCCGGTGCCCCATATCCCGGTGGCCGACGTGCGGAAATGCGCGACGGCCCGATCGGAACGCAGGCGCAGCCGGGCCAGCTCGGCGGCCCTGCCCCGGTCGGCGAGGCCGACCAGCGACAGCTTGCGCTCGTCCTGCAGCGCCGTGACGAGCTCGGTCGCGGGGCGGGCCACCCGGTCGTCCAGCCGGGCCACGTTCAGCAGGTTCAGCGCGTCCCGGGTGGGCATCCAGGCCGCGCACGCCCACAGCAGCGCCAACGACACCAGCATCGCGGTGATCTTGGATCTCAGGCTCCACTGACGGAGTCGGCGCGGCATCACCGGAGCACAGTAGCAACGGCGAATCGGTCGCCTCCGTGGAATACCGACACATGTCAGGCGGGTCACGGAGACGTCGAAAGAGCCGTGCCCGCGGCCATGGGGCCACGGGCACGGCGGGTGCCGAGGTCGTACGGGCCGGGGCTCCTACAGTCCGTCGGCGTAGTTGTAGAGGTTCCAGACGTCACCGCTGAAGTACGGGCTCCAGAGGGTGGTCCGGCCGGCGTTGGTCGTGCTGCTGGTGCCGTTGATGTAGCCCAGCCCCGAGGAGTTGTCGTACCCGTACAGCCAGGGGCCGCCGCTCACGCCGCGGGTGAGCGGGCAGGGCATCGAGATGCGGTTGCCGGACGGGGAGGTCGTCCCCTGGCAGTAGTACTGGTGCGTCCCCGGGTACGGAGCCTCGGCGGGGTAGCCGAGGATCGTCATGAAGCGGGACTTGGACTGGCCGGTCTGCAGCCCGTGGCCGCCGACGGCGTTGACGATCTGCTGCCCGTTGAGGTCGTGGACCTTCACGAAGCCCACGTCGTAGTCGAAGTTGCTGTTCTGGGTCCAGCCGGTGAAGCTGACCAGGTTGCGGGCGCTCCAGGTGCCGCGGTCGCCGTGGCCGTAGTAGGGCGCGACCACCCAGTTCTGGTGCCACGCCCCGCCCGCGCCGCCGTGCACGCAGTGGCCCGCGGTGCTGACCAGCCGCTTGGAGTTGCTGTTGACCGTTCCGGCGGAGCACACGTAGTTGCGGCCGTCCACGGCGTTGCGGAAGAACACCTTGCCCACCGCGGTGCTGGCCGAGACGTCGTCGTCGCTCCCGGCGACGGTCCCGCGCGCCGGTGACCGCTTGACGCGGTCGGCGGCGCTGACGGCGGGGGCCGCCGGGGGCGCCTCGTTCGGGGTGCCCTCGGGGGCGGTGGACGGCGCGCCCGTGGTGCGGCGGGGCGCCTTCACCGGGATCGCGTTGCGCATCCGTTCAGGGGTCCAGTACGCCTTGATGGCCTGGTCGGCGGATAGGGACCGTTCGGTCATGGAGCTGCGGACGTCGGTGCTGACGGGCGCCTGCACCGCCTCGATCGCCCCGGGCCGCGGGGCCTGGGCCGTCGGGGCGGCCTGGGCCGCCGTGGCCGCACCGGCCAGGGCGGTGGCGCCCACCACCGCGGCGGCCAGGCCGCCGAGGAAAACGCGCGGAAGGGAATTCTGCATTCGTCGCATCCCGTTGCCTCTCTGTGAGGAGCCGAACACAAAGCACAGCTTCGGCGCGGAATGGGGCGATCCGCCAGAGCGTTGTCCGGTCTCGGCCAGACTTATTGTCAATGCTGTGTTAAAGCGCAATTTGCCATATCATCCCAGCTCATCGAGGGTGCGGGAAGCGTGACCGAGGCGTATCAACGCTCTGTCATTGACGAAATATCGATCCTCTGTTATTCACCGTTCCGTCTCGCGGAACGGCACCGGTACAAGGGCGATTATTGCGACATTTCCCTCGGTGGGGTCGATGGGGGCCGACCGATATGACTCCCTGGGCCGCGTGCGTAACGAACGGGCCCCGAACCCGCTGAAACAGATGAGTATCTGAGCAGAACGGACGCCGTCGCCGCCGGGAGGACACGTGGACCCTTGGAACGTCACGGGATTCGTCGAGGTGCGCGAGCTCGGTCGGGGCGGCCAGGGCAGGGTGGTGCTGGCCCTGCACGCCGACTCCCGCACCCCGGTCGCGATCAAGTACCTCAACGCCGAGGCCGGGACCACCGGACGTGAGGCCCTGGAGCGCGAGGCGACCATGCTCGGTCGGGTCCAGGACCCGCACGTCGCCAGGCTCTACCGGCTGGTCAAGGGCGACCACGGCACCGCGATCGTGATGGAGGCCGTGGACGGGGTGCCGCTCAAGGCGATCCTGGCCCGGTACGAGGTGCTCGAACCCGAGGCCGCGCTCCTGGTCCTCAAGGGCTCGCTGCTGGGTCTGGCCGCCGCGCACGAGGTCGGGGTGGTCCACCGCGACTACAAGCCCGCCAACGTGGTCGTCCGGGCCGATGGGCTGAGCAAGCTCATCGACTTCGGCATCGCCGCCCCCGCCGGGCGGGGTTCCCGGGCGGGCACGGCGCACTACATGGCCCCCGAGCAGTGGAACGGCGAGCCGGCCGTCCCGGCCACCGATGTCTACGCCGCGACCTGCGTGTTCTTCGAGTGCGTCTCCGGCCGGCGGCCGTACCCCCGCGACCGCCGGGAGGCGATCATGGCGGGTCACCTGACCGCCGACGTCCCGGTGGAGCAGGTGCCCGAGCCGTTGCGCGGCCTCGTCGCCCGGGGCATGGCCAAGGACGTCGGCGACCGTCCTGCGGACGCCGCGGGCTTCGCCGCCGAGCTGGAGGAGACCGCCGCCGCCGCGTACGGGCCCGAATGGGAGGACCGGGGCCTGCGCGCCCTGGCACTGGCGGCGTCCGGCCTGGCCTCGTTGTTCCCCCTGACCGCCGCCGGGCTCACCCAGGGGGGCGGTTTCGCGCCGGCCGTACGGACGGCGGCGCAGGGGGCCAAGGGCACGGGCACGAAGGCCGTGGTCGTCAAGGCGGTCGCGGCCGGCGTGGCGGTGGCGGCGATCGCCACCGTCGCGGTCGCCTACGCCATCGTCGACCGCGAGTCCCCGGCCGCCAGGGAGCAGACCGTACGGGCTCAGCCCACCGGGGACCCCACGGGAGGTGCTTCACCCGGCTCTGGGCTCGCCGGGAGCTACGGGATGCCCAAGGGGACGATCGACCCGCCCGCCACCACCGCCAACGCGGCCGACCCGCTGTTCAAGATCGCCGGCTACTTCGCCAGGGAGGAGAACGCGATCACGGTCACTCCGAAGGCCGGCTGCACCGGTCCGACGTGCGACCTCGTCGTTCGCGGCTGGACCGTCCTGCTGCCCAAGGAGCGCGTCAAGCACGACGTTCCCCTGCGGCGTCGAGACGACGGCTCGTATCGTTCGGCCAACGACCTCGGCCCGAGCCTGGAGCTCCGGTCGTTCACGGTCGTCGACGGCCGGGTCACCGCCTTCACCCTGATCCTGCGCATCGCCCAGAAGATCACGGTCACCTGGCGCGCGACCCGGAGCTGACAGCCGGGAGGATCAGATCCGGCCGTTGCGGCGCAGCACGTCGAGGGCCTGGACGCTCGCGTACCCGCGCCAGTCGAGCGAGCCCGCCGGAGAGATCTTGAGGTAATCCACCGTCCAGCCCCCGTCGCCCTGCTGCAGCGCCTCCAACCGGTCGAGGTCGGCGGAGATCACCTCCGGCCCGAACAGCTCCCGCGCGGGACGACCGGGCCGGGGCGCGAAGTCCAGCGGGTGCAGCGCCTCCTCCTCGGTGCCGCCCTCGACGTGGACGCGGCCGTCGGCGGGGATGTACTCGCCGAGCCGCCGCAGCAGCATCTCGGCCACCTCGGGCCGCAGATCGTGGACGGCGTCCAGGAAGCGCACCGCGAACGCCAGCACATACGCGAACGGGGCCTCGTCGAGCGCCTCGATCGCGGTCAGGCAGTGGTCGATGGCCAGGGTGAGCCAGGGATGGGCGGCGACCGCCGGGTCGTGGACGGCGACGCGGAGCGCCGCCGCCGCGCTCACCGAGGTGATCTGCAACGACGAGGCCGTCGGGTCCGCGCCCTGCCACCAGGGCCCGGAGCCCGCCGTGGTGGTCAGCGGCAGCGCGAACGGGAGACCCCCGTCGGGCAGCGTCACCGACTCCAGCCAGTCGCACAGCGCCAGGGCCTGCGACGCGGTCGCCGGGGCGATCTCCTCCAGCACCTCGAAGGCGTGCAGCGCCGCACCGGTCTGGCTCTCCGGGGAGCGGAGGTCGGGCTCCAGGCCCCACCCATAGCCCCCGTCCGGATTGCGGTAAGCGTCGAGGGCGGCCAGGACGGCGTCGGGGCCGGCGCGGCCCATGAGCAGTTCGTGGCGACGGCGGTCCAGCACCCGCGCGTGGGTGGCCATGAAGGCGTCGGCGGCGGCGAGGTCGATTCTCATGAGTTCTTCCCCCGTGGGTTCGCGTACGGCGATTCGCCGTTCACAGCGTCCACCGCCGCGCATCGGGGCGTCTTGTAGGAAACGGACACGGTGTGCCGCACCGGGGCGGCACACCGGTCCTCGTCGTCGGCCCGGCGTCAGATCCGGTCGAGGTGGTTACGCCATACATAACCACCCTTGAACTTGGGATCCTGGACGAGTTTCACCCAGTGCCTCTTGCCCTTGCCCGGGATCGTGCACGTACCGAAGAGCGGCCTCGTGCGCCTGGGCGAGATGTAGGCGAAGGCCTTGTACTTCTTGCCCGGCCCGACCCGCACCGGGATCTTCTTCCTGGAGGACACCGAGTACCGGCAGATCCTGTTCTGCGAGGCGGAGACCTCGGAGTCGGTGGTCGTCGTCGCGCTCGCCGTGGTGCCGACCCCGAGCCCGCCGAACAGTACGGCGGTGGCCGCCGAGGCGACGGCGATGCGTATCTTGCGATCCATGAGTGAACCCCCCGTTGGGATACATGGGTGTAATCCACACATGCCCCTGTAATCGGTCGACTACTCGGCGGATAGGCCAGATCAAGGGTTTCTTGGCACATCACTCATATGCCGATTACTCACCGGACCCACCGTTCGGCCCTTCATGGCACCGAAACGCGACATCCCCACCGCCGTGTACGACCGCGGTGGGGATGTCGAGCACGGTTTTTCGGGGTCAGCAGTACTTCCAGTCGCCCTTGCTGCCCCACGAGCACGAGTCCGCGAGGCTGCCGTTCGGGAACCGCAGGTAGGCGGTGTCGCCGGTGTTGTTCCACACGTACCAGGACCGGCCCCAGTAGCGGGTCTTGGAGGTGTTGGAGCCCTTGCCGGTGCGGACCGTGACCGTCGCGCCGGCCCTCAGGGTGAAGGTTCCGAAGGTGTAGACGAAGCCGTTCTTGTCGCGGAGCCGCCAGTTCTTGAGCTGCCGGGCCTTGGAGCCCTTGTTCTTGATCTGCACCCACTCGGCGTTCAGGCTGCTGTTGGAGCCGGTGTCCTTGCCCGGCGAGTCGTAGTAGACCCGGTAGATCTGGATGGCGCCGGCGGCCTCGGCGGCGGTGGGGGCGAGGACGACGGCGGCTGCGGCACCGGCCGCGACCGCCGTGGAGATGAGTCGGGTACGCATGCGGTGAACCCTAGGGATTTCCCCACAACGTGAACGGGTGACTCGTTAGTAGGACATGTCCGCATAAGGCCAGCCCACGCGGTAAACCGATGCCCGACGCTACTTCTCCAGGGACGGGGTCTGTTCTTCGTGATGCCGCGACTCGCCGTCGCCATGCGGGGAGACGGGCTCGCGCAGATCGCGGATGAACCAGCGGTTGAGGCCGAGGCGGACCCGGCTCATGCGGCCCCGGGCCTCCGGCGGGGCGATGCCCTCGCGGTCGGGGCGGCCCAAGGGGAGGGCGGTGGGAAGGCGCTCGTCGGTGAGGGGCGCGGCGGCCTCCTTCGACAGGTGCACCTCGAGCTCGCTGTACCTGCCGTCGGGCGCCAGCATGATGACGCCGGTCTCCAGCCCGTGCTCCAGCAGGAACCGGTCGCGTCGTTGCAGGCCGAGGCACATCCGTTGGGCGACGATGAAGCCGATGACCGGGCCCACGAAGATGGCGATCCGGAAGAACCAGGTGGTGGCGAACAGCGGGATGTGGAACGTGTGGGCGATGATGTCGTTCGCGCCGGCGATCCAGAGCAGCCCGTAGAAGACCATCCCGGCGACGCCGATGCCCGTGCGCACCGGCACGTCGCGCGGCCGGTCGAGCAGGTGGTGCGTGGCGTGGTCGCCGGTGACCCAGCGTTCGAGGAACGGGTACACGGCCAGGCCCGTGAACAGCACCCCCGGCACCACCAACGCCGGGATGAGCACGTTCATCGGGAACGTGTAGCCCCACAGGTTGAACTCCCAGTTGGGCATCAACCGCAGCGAGCCCTCCAGGAAGCCCATGTACCAGTCGGGCTGCGAGCCGGCGCTGATGGCCCCCGGATCGTACGGCCCGTACAGCCACACGGGGTTCACCTGCGCGAACGTGGCGAGCAGGATGATCACCGCGAACGTCCAGAGCTGGTACGCCACCGTCTTGCCGACGAACACGGGGAAGAACGGATACCCCTTCTGGGTCTCGTTGCTGCTGCCCCGCCCCGGGAACTGGGTGTGCGTCTGGTGCCAGGTCAGCACCACCGCGTGCAGCGGGATCAGCGCGGCCAGGATGCCCGGGATCAACAGCACGTGAATGCTGAACAGCCGGGGGATGATCTCCTCGCCGGGGAACTCGCCGCCGAACAGGAACATCGTCGCGTACGACCCCACCAGCGGCAGTCCCAGCAGCACGCCCTCCAGGATGCGCAGCCCGGTGCCCGACAGCAGGTCGTCCGGCAGCGAGTAGCCGAACAGCCCGTTCAGCAGCACCAGGATGAACAGCGTCACCCCGATCAGCCAGTTCAGCTCACGGGGCTTGCGGAACGCGCCGGTGAAGAAGTTCCGCAGCATGTGGATGAGGATCGCCGCCAGGAACAGCACGGTGGCCCAGTGGTGGATCTGCCGCACCAGCAGCCCGCCCCGGATGTCGAACGAGATGTGCAGGGTGGACGCGTACGCCTCCGACATCTGCACGCCGCGCAGCTTGGCGTACGAGCCCTCGTAGATCATCTGGGTGGCGCTGGGCTTGAAGAACAGGGTCAGGAACACGCCGGTCAGCAGGATGATGACGAACGAGTACAGCGCGATCTCGCCGAGCAGGAAGCTCCAGTGGTCGGGGAACGCCTTCTTGATGGCCTTGGCGCCGAACTTCGCGCCCCCGAACCGGTCGTCGATGGCCCGCCCGGTCGCGCCGAGCGCTCGCGGGGTCCGCCCCGGTCGCCGCGGAGTGGTCACGCTCATCCCTCCTGACCTGGGAATACGCGGCGACCCGTACCCGACGCTCCGTGTCGTCAACACCACTTTCAGTGACCGTTGCCAGAGCTTCGATCAATCGGGAGGGGGTTCGGGGCCCCCGCCCCGGGTAGGGGCCGTTCCCAGGCACTTTCCATGGAGGCAGCCATGACCACGCCTTCCGGAACCGAACAGCCCGTCCCGAAGCCGCCGGAGGCCGTCGCGGGCGCGGCCCACGACGCCGCCGACGACGAGCCCGTTCCGCCGGTCCCCTCGGAAGGGGGCCGGGGCATGACGGGCAACACCAGCCACCGTCCGGAGGAGTTCAACCCCGACGACTTCGAGTGAACGCGCCTCGGGTCAGACGGCCTTGAGGTACCCGCCGTCGACCGCGAGATCGGCGCCCGTGGTGCCGGCCGAACGGGGCGAGGCCAGCAGGACCACCGCGTCGGCGACCTCCTGCGGGTCGACGAGCCGACCGGTGACCAGGCCCATCATCTCCGGCACCAGGCTGTCCATCACCGTGTCGCGGTCGCTGCCGGCGCGCTCGGCGATGATGTCGGCGACGCCGCCCTCGTCGGTCCACCAGGCCGTGCGGACCGGCCCGGGGGAGACGGTGTTGACGCGGACGCCCTGAGACCCGAACTCCACCGCCACGACCTTGGCCATGTTGGTGAGGGCCGCCTTGGCCGCCCCGTAGTCGACGTTCATCGACGAAGGCTGCCGGGCGTTGACGGACGAGATGTTGACGATCGAGCCGCCGCCCCGTTCGATCAGGTGCGGCAGCGCGGCGCGGATCGTGCGGACCACCGAGAACAGGTTGAACTCGAACACGTCCCGCCACTCCTCGTCGCCGGCGTCCAGGAACGAGGTGCGCGGCAGCGTCACGCCGGGCGGCGGGCCGCCGGCGTTGTTGACCAGGATGTCCAGCGCGCCGAACTCGGCCACCGCGGTGGCGATGATCTGGGCGGGCGCGTCCGGGTCCATCAGGTCGACCGGCACGTGGCGCAGGTTCGGGCCGGCGAGCGCGTCGAGGTCGGGGGTCGGCTTGCGGGAGGTCGCGACGACCCGGACCCCCTCGTCGAGCAGCGTGCGGACCACCGCCAGACCGATGCCCTTGGAAGCGCCGGTGACCACGGCGACCCGACCCGAGAGCTGCATGTCCATGGTTGTCTCCCCGTTTCTCAGAGCCCCTGTCCGGGGCGACCGATCACCACGCTAACCAGCGGCGACACCCTTCCTCCGGCGGAGATCGGACCTGTATGAGCAGCGGGAATCGGACCTCGTTCAGCGGGTGGGGCGGCGCAGGACGCGGGGACGGACCCGGCCGAGGCCCTGGAGGGGGCGGGGCCGCAGGCCGGAGATGTCGTAGCCCTCGCCGTCGAGCACGGCCGCCAACTCGCGGTCCACGAGGACGGTGCCCGGGTACGCGATGGAGGTCAGCCGGGCCGCGAGGTTGACGGGGGTGCCGAAGTAGTCGCCGAGTCGCAGGATCAGCTCCCCGTACGCGAGGCCGGCGCGGACCTGGGGGAAGTCCGGGTCGGACTCGCACCGCCCGGCGAGCTGAAGCGCGATCTCGGCGGCGATGCGGGGGTCGTCGGCGACGAAGAAGACCTCGTCGCCCAGCGTCTTGACGAGTTGGCCGCCCAGGTCGGCGATCACCTCGGAGGCGGTGGTCTCGAAGCGCTCGACGAACTCGGCCAGCTCGTCGCCGTCCATCCGGCGGCTCAGCCGGGTGAACGAGACCACGTCGGCGAACCCGGCGGCCATCAGGGCGACACCGCTGGTGGGGTCGGCGGTGGAGGCGGCGGTGGCGTTCACCGACCGCAGGCCGGCGGCGGCGAGCTGGCGGCGCCAGCCGTGCAGCAGCAGGCTCTCGAAGCGGGGCCGCAGCTCCTCGGTGGCCGACAGGGCGAGCGCGACCAGGTCCTCGGTGATGGGCTCGTCCGGCGGGAGGTCCTCGCCCAGCCGGCGCAGCCAGGCCCCGCCGAGCCAGCTCGCCAGCCGGCCCATCGTCTGGCCGACGGCGCGCGACAGTTGCAGCACCATGTCCTCGTCGACCAGATCGCTCTCCAGCAGTTCGCCGATCTCGCGGAGCGCGGTCATGTCCTGGTCGGTGAAGGCCACATGGTCGTCCTCGGGCGTGGGGAAGCCGAGCGCCCGCCAGATCCGCACCCCGAGGTCGAGCGGGATGCCGGACAGCTCCTCGATCTCGGCGCTGGTGTACCGCAGCGGGCCGCCCAGCAGGGCCTCCTCGATCTTCTGCACGTCCAGCCGCGCTGCTGTCATGATGAAACCCTTCGCCGATGACTGTGCCATGGTTTGATGGCACAATCATCGAGCGTAAGATCGGAGCGGTCAAGGGAAAGGGCGAATCACCGGTATGGCCGACCACCGAATCGACGAGTTGGCCCACGCGGCCGGCACCACGGTGCGCAACATCCGGGCCTATCAAGATCGCGGTCTGTTGCCCCCGCCCCGGCTCGAGGGCCGGGTGGGCTTCTACGACGACAACCATCTGGCCCGGCTGCGGGTGATCGGCAACCTGCTGTCCCGGGGCTACACGTTCGCCATCATCAAGGAACTGCTGGGCGCGTGGGAGCAGGGCAAGGACGTCAGCGAGGTCCTCGGCCTGGAGAAGGTCCTCACCGACCCCTGGTCGGACGAGATCCCCGGGCACGCCAGCGTCGAGGAGCTGATCGCCACGTTCGGCCAAGGGTTGGACGAGCCCGAGGTCCGGCGGTTCGTGAACCGCGCCGTGGAGATCGGCCTGATCGAGCCGGACGGCGACGGCTTCCGGGTGCCGAGCCCGCGCCTGCTGCACGTCGGCGCGGAGCTGGTCGCCGCGGGCATCCCGCTGGACGCCGTCCTGGAGATCGCCGAGCAGATCCGCATCGACTGCGACGTGATCGCCGGGCGCTTCGTGAACCTGGTGAACGAGCACGTCTTCGACCGACTCGGCCCGGACCCGCCCGACGGCGAGGAGATCCCGCAGCTCGCCGCCGTCGTCCGCCGGATGCGGCCGCTGGTGCGGATGGTCGTCGACCCGTTCATCGCCCGCGCCATGGAGGTCCGCGTCCAGGAGTCGCTGGGCGCGCGGCTGGAGCTGATCGCCGAGCACCTGGCGCAACCCGCCGAGGAGACCGGGTCCCGCTGAGGCCCGGCCCGGGTCAGCCCAGGAGGCCGAGGTTCCAGGTCACCGTGACCTCCTGACGGACACCCTGCTGATCGGTGATCGTGATCTTGGCGCCGCCGGGCAGCGTGACCAACCCCCGCTTCATCACCACCCGCAGCTCGATGCTCTCGCCGGCCTTGATCGTCCCGGTCTCGGCGGAGAGCACGACCCGCTCGTTGTCGGACGCCGCCGTCCAGCCGACCTGGCCCTGCACGGCCGTGAGCGTGATCGTCTCGCCGTCCCGGTCGAGGACCAGCTTGGTCTCCCCGACCGCCAGTCGACCGGCGGGGGGCGGCGGCGTCGGCGGGTCCGAGGGGTCGCCGGGGCGGTTCGGCGGCGGCACCGGCAGGGGCCTCCCCGGGCCCTGCGGGCCATCCGGGCCGCCTCGTTGGAACGGGTCCGGCGGAGCCGGCCGCTGTGAGCCGCCGCCTCCCGCGCCCGCGCCGCTCCCCGACGGGGCCAGCGCCTCCGGGCCGCCGTTGCGCCGGTCGGACGTCTCCTGCCGGACGTCCCCGATGGACGGCTGAGGACGGGGATCGAACGGGAACCTCAGGTCGGAGCTCATCGGGCTCATCAGCATGATCGCGGCGATCGCGGTCAGCAGTGCCCCGGCCGCCCCTCCGCCCAGGAACAGCCAGCGCCGCGTGTAGGGGGACGGCACGTCGGGCTGGCGGGGCATCCCCTCCGGGGTCAGGTTGCCGCCGCGCGCCGCGATGTCGGCCCGGTGGCCGGACAGTTCGGAGTCCGTGGCGGTGTGCACCACCCGGGGCCGCAGCGCGGCCGGCAGCACCGGCACCGGCGCCAGCTCCAGCAGCGCGACGGCCGTCACCCGATCCCGCCGCCCGCAGTCCTCGCAGTCGTCGAGGTGCAGGGCCAGGGCGGGGTCCGCGCCGTCGTGCAACGCCCCTGGGGCCCTCCGGCGGCCTCGACGGGGCCCTGCGGTCGCGTTTCCTCTTCGTCCGGGCCCCGGTCGGCGTCTGGGGCCCTGGGGCCCGCCGGGGCCTTGCCGCCCGGCCCGTCGGTGCGGGGTGCGGGGCTCATCCCCCGACCCGCCCGACCCGCCCGTTCGAACGCCTCCCGCGCCCACCAGAACGCTCTCGCGGACGGCCGGCGCGCGTTCGACCCGGCGGCCACCGGGCACCGGCGCGACGCGGACGTCCGTCGGTAGCGCCGCGAGGGACTCGCCGGCCTCGCCGGTCTCGGCGTCGGCGGGGTCCACGACGCGGGGCTCGGCCGCCAGCGCCGCCGTGCGGTCGGCCAGTTCGAGGGGGGCCTCGGAGGGATGCAGGGCCCGGATGAGGGCGCGCCCCGCCAGACAGCGCTGGGACATGGCGCCCAGCTCCGACGTGATGGCCGTCTCCGCGTTGGCCTCGGCCTGCGCCACCAGCCCGGCGGTGCGGCGCGCGGGCTGCCCCACGACGGCGGCGATCTCGGCGGCGGACAGCCCGTGCCGCAGCGTGAGCAGCAGCAGCTCCTGGTCGGCGAAGTCCAGCCGGCCCAGCGCCGACTCGACCAGCTCGCGGAGCTCTCCGGGGGAGACCCCGGAGTCGGCGGCCAGCACCTCGTCCAGCCAGGCGGAGCCGCTCGCCCAGTTCCACGACAGGCCCCGGGCGCGGCCCCGCTGCAGACAGCGGCGGCGGGCGCCGGCGTACAGCCAGGCGCGCAACTGCCGGCGGTCGCGCATCCGGGCCGCCCGGCGGTGGGCGTCGATGAACGTGTCGTGGACGATGTCGGCGGCGGCCTTGCCGTCGGCGACCATCGACAGACAGTAGTCGTACAGGGACTCGGCGTAGGCATCGTACAGCGCGCCAAGCGCCTTTCCGCCGCCCTGGTTCAGGCCGTCGACGAAGCGGCGGTCGGTGTCAGGCGAACGAGTCGGCCACCTTGGCATGAGTTCACTCCCGCGGTGGCTCCCCTGCGGGGGCCGCGACAACAGTACGGGTCCACTTGCTTACACCAGTTCGGGAGGAGACACCACAAGATCCCTTGTAAGGGTCCCGTTCCGTGGCGGCGTCGTCGCGGCCCGTACGGCGATGATCGCGGACCTCTGGAGCAGTCCACGCGAACGATCTCCAGCCCTCGCTCGGCGAGCCGCTGACGGAGTGTTCCCGTCCGGGACCGGTCCAGGGACGTCTCCGGAGGGTTCTCCAGGAATGCCCACTCTTCGGGCAACCGTCGCGGAGCCACGCGTTCTGCCAGGAGATTCGGCGGCCCGCCGGCGGTCGTTCCGACGGCGTCGCGGCGGCCGGCGGGTGCTCCGGCCGGGGTGCGTCGGGTGCGCCGGGCCCGGCGGCGGCGGTCACTCTCCGGATATGCCCGGGATGCCTCCGCCGCTCCGCCGAGGTGAGCGCCGCGCCGCGGGGGCCGGGGAGGACCGAGGGTTGGCGGGGTAAGGGTCCTATAACCCTTGAGATAGATGGGGCCCGAGGGGCGGCCGGGACCTCAGGAGGGCCGGGCGGGGGCGTCCACGGGCTCCTCGGCGGCGAAGTCGTGCTCCAGTTCGGTGTCGTCGCGGAGCTTGGCGACGGCGCGGGAGACCGTGCTCTTGACCGTGCCGACGCTGACACCGAGGACCTCGGCGATCTCGGCCTCGGGCATGTCCTCGTAGTAGCGCAGCATGACCGCCTCCCGCTGCCGCCTGGGGAGCCGGTCGAGGGCGCGGCCGAGCGCGTCGTGGAGCTCGCTGCGCCGGGTGTGGTCGTCCACCGGCTGGTCGGGCAGCACGTCGGTGGGGTAGATCTCCAGCTTGCGACGCCGCCACCAGGAGATCTGCGTGTTGACCATGGCGCGCCGCACATAGCCGTCCATGGCCGAGCGGTCGTTGATCCGGTCCCAGGCGAGGTAGGTCTTGGCGAGCGCCGCCTGGAGGAGGTCCTCGGCCTCGGTGCGGTCGCCGGTGAGCTGCATCGCGGCCCGCAGCAGCATGGCGCCCCGGGTCGAGACGTACTCCCGGAACTCCTCGTGATGGGCTCTGTTCACCTGATCACCGACCCAGGGGATTGTGCGAGCCACGGTCACGCCGTTCCCTCGGTGACCCCGGCCATGGGCGGGGTCACCGGGGAGGCGATCCGGTCCATGTGTGTCCGACCCTCGCATGGAGATCGTAATTTCGGACCATCAAAAACGGCATATTCGGGTCAACCTGGAGGTGAATCCTCCACCCGATTCCTGAGAACCTCAACCTGTCGTCTGACCCAATCCGACAAATCCGTCGACAGGCAGGCCCCCAGGGGTGAACCTTGTCCAGCCGTCCCAGCTCGTGCCGCGCATGATCGTCGATTCGGGAGCGCCGATGCCCTACCGCGACGGAGCCCGCCGAAGGCTGCGCAGCCGGGCCGTTCTGGGTCCGATCGCCGCGCCCCCGCCCGCCTCGGCCGGCCCCGTCCGCGCCGTCTGCGGAACGATCGTGGACGCCAGCCCGCACGTGCTCGTCCTGGACACCGGGGACGCCGAGCCGGCGCGCGTCCCGATGACCCCGGGCACCTCGATCTGGCACGGCGGCCGGGCCGGGCTTCCCGCGCTGGTCCCCGGCCGCCGCGCGCTCGTCCGCCGCGCCGCCGACTCCGCGGTCGCCGAACGGGTCTGGGTCGACATCGTCCGCGTCACCGGCACGATCGACTCCTGCACCCAGAAGGTCGTCCACGTGGACGGGGGCCCGCACCGCGGACGCGCCGAGGTCGTCATCCCGCCCAACACGCTGGGCCGGATCCTCGTCCGCCATCCGCGGATGGAGCCCGGTTACCTGTTCGACGTCATCTGCGTCCAGAGGCCCGGCGGGCTGCACGCCGTCCGGCCCGGCACCTCACAGCCCTCCCATCCGGCCGACCGCGTCGCCTCCCTGCCGCCGGCGGCCGCGCCGGCCCCGGAGGAGTCCGGCGCGCCGGCGGGCACGGCCACCTGGTTCGGCGACCTGACGCCGCCCTCCTGGGACCCCCCCGAAGCCGAGTCGCCTCCGGGGGCCGCGGCGTCGGGGCCGGCCCGAACGCGTTGGAGGCCGGGCGGCGACCTCCGGGGGGCCGCCTATCCGGCCGTCGATCCCGAAGGGCACGCCGGGGGGTGCGTGGACGCGCCGGAAGGGTGCGCGCCGTTGCCGTACCTCTCGTGCGGCAGCGCGCTCGTCGTCCACAACCAGTGCGCCGACCGTACGGCGCTGGTGCCGATCGTGGAGTGCGGGTGCGTCGCCGCCCGCTACTGCGACCGCTGCGTGGAGTGCGGCACCTCGCCGCGCGGACGCATCGTCGAGCTGACACCCCTGAGCTTCGTCGAGCTCGGCGGCGACCTCGACGCGGCCTGTTTCAACGTCACCCTCGACCTCGCCGCCACCGCCGCCGCGCACCCCTCGATGGAGGGCAGACCATGATGAACCTGGTCAACGACGTCCAGGTGCTGTTGCTGGCCACGGTGCTGGCCTTCGCCGGGATCGCCAAGCTGCTGTTCCCCGAGCCGGAACCCGTACGGCCCGCGGAGATCCACGGCGTGCCGATCCCCGAGCCCGAGCCGGGGTGGGCGCTGCGGCTCCGGCACAGCCGCCCCGTGGGGGTGACGCTGGGGCTGGCGGAGACGATGCTGGGCATCGGCCTGCTGGTCACCGCGCACACTGCGGTGCGCACGGCGGCCATGTTGCTGCTCGCGGCGGCCACGTGGGTCGTCGCGGAGCTGCGCGAGCGCACGCCGGACGTGGGCTGCGGCTGTCTGGGCGGGCTGTTCCACGAGCAGGTGGGCCGTCGCTCCGTCTTCCGTACGGCGCTGCTCACCGCGGTCGCCGTCGGCACGCTCGGCGGGGCCAACTCCGGCGTCCAGGCCGCGCAGGGCGGGTCCTGGCAGGTCTGGCTGCTGTTCGGCGCCGAGCTGAGCCTGCTGGCCGCCCTGTCGCCCGAGCCGGTCGCCCTCCTGCGCCGCGCCCAGCGCCCCGCGATCCCCTGTGAACGACGCCGGAGCCCTCTGGCGGAGTCGCACGCCACCCTGTGGGACAGCCCCCAGTGGGACGAGCACTGCGATCTGCTGGCGAGCCGCGAGCCCCTCGACGTGTGGCGTGAGGGCTGCTGGCGCTTCCTGGCGTACCCGGCCCGCCGCGACGGTCGGGAGATCGAGGTCGTCTTCGCCGTCTCCACCCACGACCGCGACCGCGAGGTCCGCGTCGCCATCGTCCCCGCCGAGGCCCGCTTCCTGTCCGCCCCCGTCCCCGCCGACGTCACCGCCACCCCGCCCCTGCTCTCCGCCCCCGTCCCTGAGGACGTCGGCGTGCTCTCCGCGTCCGTCGCGGAGGATGTCGCCGGCGCACCGCGTTTCCTCTCTGCGCCGGTGTCCGAGGACGACGCGGAGGACACCGGGCCCCACCCGCGGTACGTCATGGCGGGTTGACGGAGTCGTCTCCCGGTTTCTAGGGGTCTCTAGCGAGGGATCTAGATTGGTGTAGACGAGGCGATCGAGCGCGGGCATCGGCAAATCTAGGGGTGTCTAGAGCGCTTCCTAGAAAGGTCTAGATTTCGCTGACCGCGGGAGCGTGTGGACGACGGTCGGTCAGGCGGGTTGGGCGCGCAGGAACTTGCCGAAATGCGGGACGGTGAAGGCCACCAGGCCCCGTTCGGCGCTGTAGATCAGCCCCTTCTTGATCAGGCCGTCACGGGCCGGGGACAGGCTGGACGGCTTGCGGCCCAGTTCGTCGGCCACCGTCGCGGTCGGCACCGGGTCGTCGCCGAGCATCGCCATCGCCCGCATGTAGTCGCGCTCGGCGGGGGTGGCGCGCTCGTACCGGCTGCCGAAGAAGCCCACGGCCAACTCGCTCTCCGCCTCGGGCGCGGCCACCTTGATGTCGTCGACGCCGATGGGGCTGCTCGGCGCGATGTCCCAGGCCACCTTGGCGTACGCCTGGACGAAGTAGGGGTAGCCGTCGGCCGCCTCGTACAGGGCGTCGAGCGCCTCGGGCGTGAAGGTGACCTCCTCGCGCTCGGCGGGGGCCAGCAGAGCCACGTCGGCGGAGGCGCGATCGAGTCGGTCGATGCGGGCGTACCGGAAGAGCCGCTCGGAGTAGGACTTGCTCGCCGACAGGACGGCCGGCAGGTGGGGCAGCCCGGCGCCGACCACGATCAGCGGGCCGCCGATCTGCGACAGCTCGTGGCAGGCGGCGCACAGGGCGGACACGTCGTCGGCGGGGATGTCCTGCATCTCGTCCACGAACAGCCCGATGCCGACCGACAGGTCGGTGGCGACCGCCGCGGCGTCGACGAACAGCTCGGTCAGGTCGATCTCCAGGTCGCCGGAGTCGGCCCGGCCGCGTTGGGCCGGCACGTCGATGCCCGGCTGCCAGCGGTGGGCCCGCGCCTTGGGCCCCGGCTCGGGCCCCGCCTGGGCGAACGCCTTGAGCACGCCGAGGAAGTACTCGATGCGCTCCGGCGCGCGGTGCCGGGGCGCCAGCTCCCGGATCGCCATGTGCAGGGCGGCGGCCACCGGTCGGCGGATCGACTGATCCGGCCGGGCCTCGATCTTGCCGGTGCCCCACAGCCGCTGGATCGCCATCGACCGGAACGTGTTGAGCAGCACGGTCTTGCCGACCCCGCGCAGCCCGGTGATGATCATGCTGCGCTCGGGCCGCCCACGGGCCACCCGCTCCAGCACCACCTCGAACTGCTGGAGCTCACGATCGCGCCCGGCCAGCTCCGGCGGGCGCTGACCGGCGCCCGGCGCGTAGGGGTTCCGCACGGGGTCCACGCTCTCGGACTGTATGAGCTCATATAGCTGCGGCCGTAGATTTCCGTAGAAAACCGCACGGCGTGTCGCAGGCCGCCGGGCGCTCCGACAGCGGGCCCCCTCGTCGGTCCGGACGCCGGGTCCGGCCGCTCGCGTCGCCGCCATGCCACCTCCCGGCGCCCCCAGGTCGAACCTGTGTTCGACGGTTCGAACACAGTAGCGTACGCCCCCGGGCCCGTCACGCCTTTCCGGAACGAGCGCGGAAGGTCAGACGCCCCGCCCCCGCTTGAACGCCTGGGCCACCTCGACGACCCGACGGGCCTGGAACTCCACCGCCGCGAGCTGGGCGTCCCCCGGCGGGACCTCCCCGTTGTGGGACGTGTGGCTGGCGCCGTACGGGTTGCCGGTGCGGAACTGAACGGGGTCGGCGTAGCCGGGCGGGACGATGATGGCGCCCCAGTGGTAGAAGGTGTTGTTCATCGCGAGCAGCGTCGACTCCTGTCCGCCGTGCGCGGTGGCCGAGGCGGTGAACGAGGACGCGCACTTGTTGATCAGGCGTCCGTCGCCCCACAGCGGCCCGGTCGTGTCGATGAACTGCTTGAGCTGCGCGGCCGGCATCCCGTACCGGGTCGGGGCGCCCAAGAGCAGCGCGTCCGCCCAGTCGAGGTCCTCCAGCGTCGCCTCCGCCACGTGCCGGGTCGCGTTGACGTGCCGGCTCCAGCCCTGGTTGGCGGCGATCACCTCGGCGGGCGCCATCTCCCCGACCTTCCGGAGCCGCACCTCGGCGCCCGCCTTCTCCGCCGCGACGGCCGCCGCCTTGGCCAGCTCGTAGACCGTCCCCGTCGCCGAGTAGTAGATGACGGCCATCCTGACCGGCCCGCCGTACGCCATGAGCGCTCCTTTGATCACTGATCCTTCCCGAAGGGACCGTACCGGGCGATCACGTCCGATATCGGCCGTCCGCCAGGGTTTCGGCGCTCCTGGGCCCTCGGCGTCAGCCCGTCCGGTGCTCGTTCAGCTCGTACTCGATGAAGGCGGCGATCATCGCCCGCCAGACCGCCTCGGCGATCTCGGGCCGCAGGCCCTCGGCCCCGGCGCGCTCCCGGACGCCGGCGACGACCCGTTCCACCCGGTCGGGCGCGCGCACCGCCCGTTCGTCGGACTTGAACGCGGCGGCGGCGCGGACCAGGCCCTGACGTTCGGCGAGCAGGCGGACGAGTTCGCCGTCGAGCGCGTCGATGCGGGAGCGGACCTCGGAGAGGGACGTCGGAGGGGTCATGGGGGGCAAGCCTCCCATGACCCCTCCCCGTCGCCTCGGTCAGGCGTCCGCGGGGACCGTTCCCAGGCGACCGGCCTGGAAGTCCTCGAACGCCTGGAGCAGCTCGGCGCGCGTGTTCATCACGAACGGCCCGTACTGCATCATCGGCTGACGGATCGGCAGACCGCCGAGCAGCACGACCTCGAAGTTCGCGCTGCGCGAGTCCTGGGACTCGTCGGCGCGGATCGTGACCGAGTCGCCGGCCCCGAAGACCACCGACTGACCCATCCGGAAGGGCCGCCGCTCCGCTCCGGCGGAGCCGCTCCCGGCGAGCCCGTAGGCCAGGGCGTTGAAGTCCGCCCGCCAGGGGAGGGTCACCTCCGCGCCGGGGTTCACGGACACGTGCGTCAGCGTGATCGGGGTGTGCGTCGCGCCGGGGCCCTCGTGACCGCCGAGGTCACCGGCGATCAGACGGATCAGCGCCCCGCCGTCCTCCGAGGAGAGGAGCCGCACGCTCGCGCCCCGGATGTCCTGGTACTTGGGGGCGATCATCTTGTCCTCGGCGGGCAGGTTCACCCAGAGCTGCAGCCCGTGGAACAGGCCGCCGCTCATCACCAGCGACTCGGGCGGGGTCTCGATGTGGAGCAGACCGGAGCCCGCCGTCATCCACTGGGTGTCGCCGTCGGTGATGACGCCGCCGCCCCCGTGGGAGTCCCGGTGAACGAAGGTGCCGTCCACGATGTACGTGACGGTCTCGAAACCGCGGTGCGGGTGCCAGGGCGTGCCCTTCGGCTCACCGGCCGCGTAGTCCACCTCGCCCATCTGGTCCATCATGATGAACGGGTCCAGGTGCTTGTGGTCGATGCCCGCGAACGCGCGGCGCACGGGGAAGCCCTCGCCCTCGAGGCCGCTCGGGGCGGTGGACACCTGCAGCACGCGGCGGGGCCGGGCGCCGTCGGCGGGGGCGATGACACGGGGAAGGGTCAGGGTGTCGGCGGTGACGGCGGGCATCGGGACCTCCGGGGGTTCGCGTGTTCTTCGGGCCTGCACCGGGCCCCAACATGGTTGAAGCTTAAACTATTCCTCCGTACCCGCAGGTAGTTGAACCTTCAACTCGCCGCCTATACTGGACCCATGACCGAACCCCGGTGGCTCGACGCGCGCCAGCAACGCGACTGGCGGTCCTTCATCGAGGGCAGCGTGCGCCTGCATGATCTCCTGGAGCGCGACCTCAAGGCCAAGCACGGCCTCTCGACGTCGGAGTACGAGATCATGGTCCGGCTGTCCGAGGCTCCCGGCCACGCCCTCCGGATGGCGGAGCTGGCCGAGCACGCCAGCCAGTCCCGCAGCCGGCTCTCGCACACCTGCGGCCGGCTGGAGAGCAAGGGCCTGGTGCGCCGCGAGTCCTGCGCCAACGACAAGCGCGGCGTGTTCGCCCAGTTGACCGAAGAGGGCTACGCCGCGCTGGAACGTGCCGCCCGCGACCACGTCGAGACCGTCCGCGACTTCTTCATCGACCTGATCGCCCCGGAGGACCTCGAGGCCATCGGCCGCGCCTTCACCGCCGTGAGCGAGCGCATCGCGACCGTCCGCTGACACCTCGCCCGCCGGGGGTCAACGCAGCACGCCGGTGAGGAAGCCCGCCGAGATCAGCGTGAGGAACACCCAGCCCAGCATCAGCCCGAACCCGTAGGGTCGCCACGACCCGCGGATGTGCCAGACGCACATCCCGCCCAGCCCGAACGCCACCACCAGCAGCGCCACGAACTGCGGCAGCACACTGGTGTCCGTACGGCCCATCAGCGGCGCGTACATCATGACCAGGTCGACGAACACGAACGTGGCGAACCCCGCCCCCGCGCGCACCAGGTCACGCCGCTCCACCCCGCCGAAGCGCTCCCAGGGAGGGGCCTTGGGCGTCTTGATGATCGGCTCGGCGCGTACCCGGCCGCCGCCGGCCCCGTTCGTCCCTCCGCCATATCCGGTGCCGGTGCCGGTGCCGAACAGCTCGTCCCCGAGACTGGGGAAATCCTCTTCCTGCGGGTCGGTCATGAGCGCGATCCCTGCGACGGTTTCCTGGACGGGCCTCGTAACGGCACCGTAGCCGAACGGGGTGGGGCGGGCCAGAACCCGTGATCGGCATGCCGCGTGCCGGCACGTTCGGGTCGTCGCGGGCGGTGCCGTGCCATGCTGGGGAGATGGTTGAGAAACCGCTGATCAGCGCGGTGACGCTGGCCGTCGCGCTCGGTGTCGCGATGGCCGGGTGCGGGGGCGACGACGGTCCCGGGTCGGAGGGCACCGCCTCCCCGCCCACGGCGAGCGGCTCGGGGAGCCCGGGCGGTGCGCCGAGCGCCGACCGCACGGCGACGCGGTTCACCGCCGCCATCGCGAAGGTGTCCCGCTCCGACCTCAAGCACTCGTGGCGTCCCGGCTGTCCGGTGCCCACGTCGCGGCTGCGGGCCATCGACATGACGCACTGGGGGATGGACGGCAAGGTCCACGACGGGCGTCTGATCGTCAACGCGTCCGCCGCCGACGGCCTGGTGAAGGTGTTCCGCAGGCTGTTCGACCAGCGCTACCCGATCGCCCGGATGGAGCCCGTCGACAAGTACCGGGGCAGCGACTTCGACTCGATCGAGGCCAACAACACCTCGGCGTTCAACTGCCGGGCGGCCACCGGCTCGGGCAACTGGTCGCAGCACGCCTACGGTCTCGCCGTCGACATCAACCCGTGCGAGAACCCGTACGTGTCCGCGGACGGCGGTGTCGCGCACAAGGACTGCGTGAAGTTCAAGGACCGCAGCCGCGACGACCCCGGCCTCATCCACCGGGGCGACAAGACCGTCAAGGCGTTCGCGAGCATCGGCTGGGGCTGGGGCGGCACCTGGAGCGGTGTCAAGGACTACCAGCACTTCAGCAGCACCGGCCGCTAGCCCCGCCACGGCGGTGAGGCGTCGGCGAGCGTTCACGCCGACACCTCCCGCCACAGCGGGCCGCACCCGCCACGCGCGCGAGGGCGCGGGGCGGGAGGCCGCCGTGGTGTTCGGCTCGTCAGGTGTTCGGCGTCACCGGTCGGTGTAGGCGGCGAGGAAGGCGGCGGCGGCGGATTCGGCGAGGTGGTCGAGTTCGGACGCGGTGATGGCGTCCTGGTCGCCGCAGAACATGGCGCGGTTCATGGGGATCCACAGCACGAGGCCGGCGAAGTGGTGCGCGGCGACGACGGGGTCGGCCGTGGTGAGCAGGCCCCGTTCGGTGAGGCGTCGGAAGCCCTCCGCCAGCGTGGTGATGCCGCGTTCGAAGCCGCTCTCCCAGTAGGCGCGGCCCAGCTCGGGGAACCGTTCGGCCTCGGCGATGACCAGGCGTCGCAGTTGCAGGACGCGCGGGGCGCGGATCGAGGCGAGGAAGCGGCGGGCGAGTTCCTGGAGGCCGCGCGCGGGGTCGTCGGTGTCGCCGAGGGTTTGGACGGCGGCCTGGTTCTGCTGGTCGGTCTCGGCCAGCATCGCGGTGATGACGTGGGTGAAGAGCGTCTCCTTGTCGGCGAAGTGCTTGTAGACGGTCTGTTTCGACACCGAGGCCGAGCCGGCGATCTCGTCCATGCTGGTGCCCGGGTAGCCCTTGCGCAGGAACGTCTCGGTCGCCGCCTCGACGATCGCCTTGCGGCTGCGCGCGGAGCGGGTGCCCTCTTGGGGGACGTACCCGGAGGCCGGTGATGCGGTGGTCATGGAGCCCTCCTCGCTCGTTCTCCCGAAAGGGTACTAGACAGTCCAGTTCTCGTTTCAGTACTGTACGGTCTAGTTCCGAACGACCCCTTGCGAAGGAATGAGAACCATGCACGAGACCTCGACGCGGACGCTCCTGGCCTGCGGTGTCGCCGCCACCCCGCTGTTCTTCGCCGTCGCCGCCGCGCAGATCGCCACCCGGCCCGACTTCGACCTCGGCCCGCACATGATCAGCCAGTTGTCCGCCGGTGACCACGGCTGGATCCAGATGGTCAACTTCGTTGTGACCGGCGCGTTGTTCGTGCTCGCGGCGGTCGGTCTGCGCCGCACCGTGACCGAGGGACCGGGCCGCACCTGGCTGCCGCGCCTGGTCGGTGTCTTCGGCGTCGGCCTGGTCGCCGCAGGACTGTTCGTCGCCGACCCCGCCAACGGCTACCCCGTAGGCGCGGCCGAGGGAACGACCTGGCACGGGGTGCTCCACGGCGTCGCCGCCATGGCCTCCGGCCTCGCCCTGGTGGCGGCGACCCTGGTGGCCGCCCGCCGTTCCGTCGCCCAGGGGCGTAAGGGCCTCGCCGCCCTCCACGTCGCCATCGGCCTGGTCTACCTCGGTCTGCCGGCCGGCGACCCGGACCGGATGGGCCTTCTCTTCGCCGTGGCGTCGCTCATCGCCTGGAGCTGGGTCTCCGTGACGGCGGGACGACTCATGACCGTCTCCCAGCCCCAGGTGGCCGCGCCGCACCTCCAGCACGCGTGACCACGGACGACAGGCATCGGCGGGGTCGGCATCATTTCCTGATGCCGACCCCGTTTTCACGTTGTGGCGGGGCCGCAGCGCCTCCCCTCACGCTGCGACCCCATGCCGTACCCCCGGTGTCAGGCCGCCCGGGTGAGCTGCCGGGGCGTACGGCGCTCGTGGGGCGGTCAGCCGCCGCAGAGTCGCGCCCAAGCGGTGGCGCTGTAGGCGACGGCGAGCCCGTCGCCCTGGATGGCGACCGCCAGCGGCCACCAGTGAACGGCGCACCAGAACGACCCGTCCTGCGTACGCACGACGGCGGCCACCGGCGCGTCCCCGTGGGCGGCGGCCTCGCACGCCTGCCCCACGGGAGCGACGTCCACCCCGTACGGCGGCCTCACGCGGTGCCCTCGACCCACCGCATGGCGTCGCGCAGCTCGCGGTCGGTGGGCGCGTCCACGAGGGGCACGGTCGCGCCGCGCCAGCACGGGATGGCCCAGTACCGCTGCGACCCCACGCCCCACCAGATGACCCAGTACGGCCTGCGCTCGCGCTCCATCGCAGCGGCCACCGCCCGCTCCACCGGGTCGTACACCTTGATGACTGACTGCCTCATGGCGCTTGACCGTAAGTGCGTGCGCGGTGACTTAGGGGTACGGCCTGTACCCCCTGAGCGGGAAGGCACAGGTTGTACCCGTTAGGCGATCAGTTGCAAGGAGAGCGCCAGGTCTTGGACCTCGTCTCGCACCATTGGGCCGCCCGTCGTCAGCATCTCCGAGACCGCCGACCGGGCGAACAGACTGTAGGCCAGGGTGTCCGGACTGGCCTCGCGGGCGCGCTTCAGCAGATGAACGGTGGCCACCTCGTCCTTGCGGAGATGGTGGGCGCGCGCCACCTCGGCCATGTAGCGGGACTGGCGCGTGGCTGAGGGCACCGACTCCGGATCGATGCGGCCGGCCGCCTGGATCGCGCGGGCGGCTTGGAAGGTGTCGGCATGCAGGGTGACGGTGTAGTGCTCGACCATCCCGGTGCCGAACATCAGCCACGGGTGCACGTGGCCGCCCAAGCCCTGCGCCGCGCGGGCGGCCTCGTCGTGGTGTCGCCACGCGTCGCCGCTCTTGCCCAGCCGGGCGTGCGAGAGCGCGATCGCCAGGTGCATCAGCCCGTGCAGGGCCAGATCCTCGCGGGACGTCTCCGGCCGGAGCATGGCGGCGGTGTCGTGGGCGAGTTGGACGCGCGCCTCGACGGCCTCACCGGCGTCGCGATGGACGTGGTTGAGGTACCAGGCGGCCGCCGCGATCGCATGCGGGTCGTCGGCGTCCTGGGCCGCCGACATCGCCCGGTCGGACGCCAGGTACACCAGCTCGGGGACGGGCTGGAACGCCAGATACAACTGCGTGAGGTGGTAGATCTGCGCGAGCTGCGTCAGCGCCGAGCGACGTTCCGCGCCGTCCAAGAGGCGAACCGCGGCGCGGGCATCGGTGATCAGGCCCGGCAGGAGGGTGGCGAGCGCCGTCCGCTGGAGACGGGCCCCGTGCCACAAGTGCCATGCCTGGGCGACGCGGACGGCCAGGGCCGTCGGTGACGGGGGCTCGGCTCCGTCACCGGGCAGCGTGTAGGACGTCAAGGCCGATCGCACCGCGCCGAGTGACTCGTGCGCGTGTTTCGTGTACGTCGCCTTCGAGAGACGCTGCTCGCCCGTCAACGCGGCGAGGTCGGGCACGTCCAGCACGTCGGCGAGCCGGATCAGCATGGGCAGGCCGGGCTGGCCGAGTCGCCCGGCCTCCAGCCCCTTGACCCACTCGGCCGATCGGCCGACCAGGCCGCCGAGCACGGCACGGCTCTTGCCCGATCTCTCTCGGTAGAAGCGAAGGCGTCCGGCGAAGGGGGTGCCCGGAGCGGGTGCGTTGCTGGTCTGGGGCATCGGCCTGCCCTTTCCTGGAGGCTTCGACCTCTCCCAGGCTAGATCGCGGGGGCGCGAAGCGTCAGGGCTTGCGGTGGGCGGCCGGGGTGAGGGCGGTGAACACGCCGAGGCCGATGAAGGTGCCGCCGACGACGAGGCGTTCGCCCCCGAGCACCCGGGGGCGGCTGCGGAGCCAGGGGCCGATGACCCCCGCGAGCAGGGCGTACGCGCCGTCCGTGCACAGCCCCAGCAGCACGAACACCAGCCCGAAGACGGTGATCTGGAGCGCGGGGGAGCCCCGTTCCGCATCCACGAACTGGGGCAGGAACGCGAGGAAGAACAGCGCCAACTTGGGGTTGAGCACGCTCACCAGGACACCCTCGCCGAGCAGGCGTTGCGACGACCTGGGCTCGGCATCGACCTCGGTGAGGCCCGAGGAACGGTTGAGCAGGGCTCGTACGCCGAGATAGATCAGGTACGCGGCGCCCGCGTACTTCACGACGGTGAACGCCACCGACGAGGACAGCAGCAGCCACGAGAGGCCGAGCACCGCCGCCGCCACCTGAACGAGGGTGCCCGCATGGACACCCACCACGGCGGTCACGGCGGCGCGGGAGCCCTGCCGGATGCCCTGGGAGACCACGTACAGCACGGCGGGGCCGGGGGCGATCAACACCAGGAGGGCCGCGATCGAGTAGACGACCAGCGTGGAAAGGCTCGGCATGGAGCCACGCTAATCGGCTCATCCCGGACGGGCCACCGAATATCGCGGCCATTCCGGTCGTCCCCCTAAGGGCGGGTGCCGTGGTCGTTATCGGTTCGGAAGCGACTGGTGTTGCCGGGCCATACGCGCTGTGCTGCGATGGCTGCGCTCGTGCGACACCCCCGATCCCAGAATGTGGTCCCCTATGGCATTCCGTTCCAGCATGGCCTGTCTGTTCCTGGTGGGAGCGGGGGTCTTGACGCCGGCGGCGGGCGTCGCGGCCGAGACGCGGGAAGCGCGTGGGCTCGTCCGGCTGGCCCACCTGTCGCCCGACGCGCCCGCCGTCGACGTCTACCTGTACGCGGTGGGGAACGAGACGCCCCGGCTGGTGCTGCGGCACGTGGGTTATGGGGCGCTGTCTCCGTACCAGCGGCTCGTGGCGGGACGCTACACGGTGGCGATGCGTCCGGCCGACGCCCCGGCGAGCAGCAGGCCGGTGCTCTCCACGGCGGTCCTCGTACGGGGCGGGGCCGCCTACACGGTCGCGGGGATGGGGCCGTACAAGGGGCTTCGCCTCGTGGTGCTGAACGACACGGCGGCCGTGCCCGACGACAGGGCGGGGCTGCGGGTCATCGCCGCCTCCCTCAAGGAGCCCGCCGTGGACGTCACCGCGAACGGGGCGAGCCTTGTGGAGTCGCTGCGGTTCCCCGCCGCGACGTCGTACCGTCACCTCGCCACGGGGACGGCCGAGGTGGGCGTCCAAGGGCGCGGGAGTACGGCGAAGACCGAGATCGGGTTGCGGGCGGGCATGGTCCACACCGTCGTGGTGCTGGACGGGGAACGGGGGCTGCGGCTGGTGGCGTTGCGCGACGCCGCGCCGGGAGCGGTCCCGCCCGGAGGGGGCGCCGGGGCCGGTTTCGGTGGATCTGCGGGGGGCGAAAGGGTCGAATCCCGGAGCCTTTGGCCGATGATCGTTCTGGGGGTGCTGTCGCTGGTGGGCATGGCGGTGGTCAGGCCGGTGCGTGGAGCTTTCCTGCGGTCGTTCAAACGCTCTTGAAGGTAATGTTTTAGAACTCGTTCTGCAGATATCGTCGATCTCATGGCCGCCGGTCCAGGTCCGTTGATCGCGGGGCAGTACCGCCTTGCCGAGGAACTCGGCCGGGGCGGTTTCGGCGTGGTCTGGCGGGCCCGCGACGAGCGGCTGCGGCGCGACGTGGCGGCCAAGGAGCTGTTCCTGCCCACCTACCTCGGCCGCGACCAGGGCGACGAGCGGCACCTGCGCTCCCTGCGGGAGGCCCGGTCGGCGGCACGGATCGTGCATCCCGGCGCGGTCACCGTCTACGACGTGGTGGAGCACGACGGCTGTCCGTGGATCATCATGGAGCTGATCGACGGACGCGCCCTCAACGCCGTGGTCAGGGAGCACGGGCCGCTGTCGCCGCGCCGCGCCGCCCAGGTGGGGCTGTCGATCCTCGGGGCGCTGCGCGCCGCGCACGCCGCCGGGGTCGTGCACCGCGACGTCAAGCCCGGCAACGTGCTGCTCGGGGAGACCCGCGTCGTCCTCACCGACTTCGGCATCGCCACCATCGAGGGCGACCCGGCGGTGACCCACTCCGGGTTCGTGATGGGGGCCCCCGCCTACACCTCGCCCGAACGCGCCCGTGGCGAGAGCGCCGTGCCCGCCTCCGACCTGTGGTCACTGGGGGCCACACTCTTCTATGCGGTGGAGGGGCACCGGCCTTACTCCGGGGCCAACGCCAACGCGACGTTCCACGCCATCCTCAACGGCGAACCCCCCGTCCCCACCCACGGCGGGCTGCTCACCCCGGTCATCACCGGCCTGATGCGCAAGGACGTCACCGAACGGCTCACCGCCGCCCAGGCCACCGTCATGCTCCAGCAGATCATCGACCACCCGGCCGCCGAACACCACGACCCCGGCATCACGCAGCCGGCCCCCTACCCCGTCGTGGAGCCCCCCCGCCCACGGGTGCCCGTCTCCGTCGGACGCGCCGTCGTCACCCTGGCGGCACCGGTGGTCGCGGCGGCGATCGGGGCCTCGGCGCTGCTGTGGCCCAACGGGTCCGGCGACGCCGACGCGGCCCGGTCCGCCCGGCACCTGAACGCCGCCGCGTTCGGGACCCGCCCGTCCGCCACCCTCCAGCAGGCGACCGACAAGGTGAACGCCGTCGCGTTCAGCCCCGACGGCCGCCTCCTCGCCGCCGCCGGGGAGGACAGCACCGTGAGGCTCTTCGACGTCCCGGGGAGGGCCCAGACCACCGTGCTACGCGGCCACGGCTACGCGGTCTTCGCGCTGGCGTTCAGCCCCGACGGCCGCACGCTGGCCTCCGCCGGCTACGACGGCACGGTCATCCTGTGGGACGTGACCCGCGCGCGCCGCCAGGTCACCCTCTCCCCCGGCAAGGGCGTCATCGGCTCGGTCGCGTTCAGCCCGGACGGCCGCCTGCTGGCCGGCGCGGGCACCGACGGCGTCCAGGTGTGGGAGACGTCCACCCGGCGACCGGTCAGGACGTTCGACGACGGCGAGGGCCAGTTCGTCACCGACTTCGGCCCTCGCGGCGAGCTCGTCGTCGCGGGCCCCGAGACCCTGCGCCTGTGGTCCCCCGAGAGCCGACGGACGAGCACCCTCCTGGGCCACACCGGCACCCTCGTCCGCGCCGTGGCCGTCAGCCCGGACGGCGCCTCCGTGGCCTCGGCGGGCGACAACGGCCAGGTCGCCGTCTGGGACCCCCGCTCCGGCGAACGAACGGCGACGCTCGGCCACGACCGCAGCATCCACGCCCTCGCCTTCAGCCCCGACGGCCGTACCCTCGCCGACGCCAGCGGCCCCACGGTCACGGTGTGGAACCTCGCCTCCCGCGCCAAGGCCGCGACCATCAACGGCCACACCGGCACCGTCAGCGCCGTCGCCTACAGCCCCGACGGCCGCCTGCTGGCCACGGCCGGCCACGACCACACGGTACGACTATGGGACGTCACGGGTCCCTGAGCGTGTTGCGCAGATGTTCGAGCAGCGGCCCGAGTCTGTTGTGCGCGCTCTTGATGCGCGAGCGCAGTCTCCGGGGGCGGATGCCCAGAACACTCGCCGCGTCCTCGGGGCTGTAGCCCATCATGTGGACGAGCACGACGGCCGTACGTTCCTCGTGGGTGAGGCGCTGCAGCGCCGCCTGCACGTCGAGCGATGTGTCGGGCTCCTCGGACGACGAGGGCCCCTCGAAGGTGTTCGCCAGGCCGATGACGTTGTCGTGGGGCCTCATGCTCTCCGGCCGCCCGGCCCAACGGCGCTGGAGACGGTCACCGCACACGTCGACGAGGATCGCGGAGAGCCAGGACGTCACCGGCGTGCCGGGCTCCCACCGGCCCACCTGCCGGACGGCGTTGAGGGCCGTGTCCTGAACGGCGTCCTCCGCCTCCTGCTCGTCCCCGAGCAACTCCAGGGCGGTGTGATGGAGGGTCGCGGCGTGCTGCTGGATGAGCGTGCCGAGGGTCTCGGAATCACCTTGTCGGACCCGCCGCATCAACAGATCGTCGGCTTCCTGCCTCCGCTGGGCGTTGATGAAGGGATGGATGGGGGGCACCGGCGAGAGCCGGGACAGCTCATCGAGGAGCGCCAGTGCCTCCGGGCCGCCATCGTCCGTGCACGCGGTACGCAGGGCGTTCACGTCGGCCTCGATCAAGGCGTTGACCGTGGCGTGCTCGGCATAGAAGAGGATCGTGCCGTGCCATTCCGGATCGCCGACGTGGTCGAGCAGCGGCTCCGACCCGGCGCCCTCGACGAACATCGTCGAGGCGAGATAGTCACGCAGCGAGTGGTGGGTGAAGGCCAGATTCCCGACCTCGTCTTCCCGGATCAGGCAACTTTCATCGGCGATCGAGGAGAGGTATCCGCGCGCCACGAGGTGCGACTCGCCGGTGGTCTCCATTTCGTCGGCGACGAGATCTGCCGCCATGCGAACGGGGACGTGGCTCAATTTCCCCGCCAGCATCTCCAGCGCCAGTTTACCGAGCACCCTTCTGCCGCGCCTGCTATCGACGACCTGCGCCACGGGGTCGATGAGAATGCTGCGCGAAGAGAGGTTGGTCTCGCAGAGGACCGAGTACATGCCGACGCGGTCGTCGGGCACATTGCCGTGCACTTCATGGGCCTGGACGAGCAACGGGACCAGCGCCGGAGCGGACCTGATCTCCGCCGACCGGGCGCGGGTGAGTCGGTTGACGAGGGCGCGACCCACGCGTCCACCCGGAACGACGTTCTCGAACCAGCGCTCGGTCAGATCCTTGAGCTGTTCCCGGTCGAAAGGCGGCAGGATCAGCCTGAATGCGATCTCCATGAGACGGTGAACGGCGCGCCCGGCCAGCACGAAGTCGTTGTTCGCGTAGGCGGTGCAGTGGGGGACCAGCCAACGGGACACCAACTCGGGGTGCCGGTCGATGTCGTCGATCAGCACGACGCACCGACCCCCACGGAGGTGATCGGCGAACCAGTTCGCCGACACCCGCGCTCCCCTCGACTTGGGAGCCGTGGCGGCCAGCGCGTCTGCAAGGTCGATCTGCGGATTGCGCGAGACCAGGGCGGCCAGGGCGTCCATCGACCGGAACACCACAATGGGGCGGCCGTGGTCATCGGGCTCACGGCAGATG
Source organism: Thermomonospora umbrina (assembly GCF_003386555.1). Taxonomy (GTDB): domain Bacteria; phylum Actinomycetota; class Actinomycetes; order Streptosporangiales; family Streptosporangiaceae; genus Thermomonospora; species Thermomonospora umbrina. The sequence continues at coordinate 3,221,601 of NZ_QTTT01000001.1, forward strand.
AACCGGGCGGTCTCGAGGAGGAGCGTGCTCTTGCCCACCCCCGCCGGTCCCTCCACGGTCAGAACATTCGCACCGGCGGTGAAAAGGGCCCTGGGGAGGTGCATTGATGTCCCGGTCGGGTCCTCGACCAGACGGTCGACGAATACGTCGTCGAAGTCGGGACGGCGCTCCGCCAACCTCGGGAGCCGCCGCGCGAGTTGAAACTCCAGCCACTCGACCATGGCGGCGCGGTAATCGGCTGTGGACGGCTCCCCAACGTGCTCGGTGGCTATGGCGTTGAAGCCGCGCACTCCGTCCTGGGGAAGGGAGAGCGTACCGCCCTGCGGGCCGATCGATGGGCCCGAGTCGATGACGCTGCGGGTCAGGGCCCGGACGAACTCCGAGATCGCCTCGGCCGGTCGCAGCGAACCGTCCGCGATGAACCCCTGGATCGTGGCGACCTGTCGAATGATCGCGGTGTTCGCGGTGTTCGCGGTGTTGATCCCGAAGGCCACGATGTGCGGCCGCGAGGCCCAACCGGGATCGGTGAGCTGCCGATACGCGTCCGTCCACCCGTACCCATCCGTCGGCATGCCGGCGGTCAGGAGGAAGACGGCGGGCCGCATCACCCGCCGGCTCTCCGCCTTGAGAGCCGCGACGTCCCGGGTGATGGTCTCCCGGAGGAGAGCGAACACCCGGCCGTAGGCGGTGGCCCCCGAGGCGGTCAAGGTGGGCATGGACGTGACCGCGCCGAGGTCCGACAACGGAAGCCGTACGTGCGCGTCGTTCGAGAAGCCGATGAGGCCGAAGCGGGTCTTCTCGGCGACCACCGGATGGCGGGAGATCTCCTCGTGCAGCTCCCGCAGTGCCGCGTTGACGGTGTCGATCCCACCCTCGGACGCCATCGACGCCGACTCGTCGCACACGAGATAGAAGGGCGCCACCGGTGCACCGACGGCGACCGTCTCCGGCGCGACCGCCACCCGGACGGGCGGAGTGCGGCGGTCCAGGATGCGGGCGGCCTCTTCGCTGACCAGGGCGATCGGGGCGCCCATCGTCGTGCCGTCCGTGCCGTGGGCGGCGGGCAGGTAGGCGCGGAAGGTCTCGGCGGCCGTGCCCGCCAGCGACTCGATCTGCGCCGACACACGATCCAGCAGCCGCCGGGTGTGCAGCGAACGCGAACGCGGCAGCGCCTCCAACAGCGCCCGCTGGGCGTCGTCGATGAACTCGTACAGACCCGGGTGCGAGGCGTCCGGGCGGAGGAGGCCGCTCAGCATGACCTCGGCCATGTGGCTCGGCTGGGGCGTCGTCGCCGTGGCCGCCTGGATGAGCCGCATCACCGGTACGGACGGAACGGAGACCGCCAGGTGCGCGGCGAGTTCGATGGCCTCGCGCGAGGCGGTGGCCTGGAATCGCCGCACCCGGTCGCGGCCGGTCAGCTCCCGCTCGGCCCGAACGGGCAGCGCGAGGGGACGGGCGTGCTCGGAGACCTGGGTGACCTCGCAGGCCACGCCGTCCCCGCCGGCCCCGGACACCAGCCGGGCCCAGTCGGCGAGCCATGACGCGGACAGTTCGAGCACCGGAACGGGCAGGTCGCCGGGCAGGGGGTCGGCCGCGCCCTCGTACGGCTCGAAGCCGAGCACGGTGTTGGGGGCGGCGGGTCGGGCGAGGCGGGCGGTGCCGGGTTCGGCGGGGGCGGCCGTGCGCGACCACAGGCGTTCGGGCAACGGCTGAAGGATCGCGGTCGGGCCCCGCCGCGCCCAGGCGTGGACCGCTCGACCGGCCGTTCCGTCCCACCAGTGGGCCCCGGAGCAGTCCGACAGCACCAGCACCGCCGTCCGCCCCGACGGGTCGACCAGCGAGGCGGCGTCGCGGAGCGGGCCGCGCCCGACGGGCGACGTGCGCAGGCCCACCCGTCCGTCGCCCGCCGCCAGCCACCACAACCGCAGGTCACGGAACGCGCCGACCTGCGCGAAAGCGGTCCGCAGCTCGCGGACGAGGGGACGCCACAGCTCCATCGAGGGCCCGGTGTCGGCCACGATCGTCAGCCCCAGCCATCGTTCGGCCGGCGGCTCCATGACGGGAACCCAGTGCCGCAGCGGAGGCCGCTGGTCGGCGATGTGCTCGGCGGTCGCGTCCTCGTTCACCACGATCGCCGCGCGGGACGGCACCCGACGCTTGAGCGGACGCAACGCGCGCTGCAAGGCCGGCACGTCGCCGAGCATCGGCGCGGTCGGTGCGAGGACCGGCCGGGCGGTCGTCCGATGCTCCCGTACCGGCTGCCGGGGCTCCGCCGCGACCTCGGGCTCCGCGACGCGTCGTTCGGCGGGCAGACCCAGCGGCCGACGGCCGGGCGGCTCCGCCGGCGCGTCGGGCGGACGGCGACGCGGCGGCGGGGGAGGCGCCTCGGGCGGCGTGGGCTCGGGGCGTTCGCCGTCGTCCAGGTGGTGCGCCAGCCAGAGCGTCTCGGCGAGCTCGCGGGGCGTCAGGTCCAGCCCGGCGCGCGCGAGGACCTCGCCGAACCGCTCAGTCGTCATCGTCGCGCGGACCTCCGCTGAGATGCGGCATGATCCGCCGGGCCAGCGTCAGCCGGTCGACCGGGCCCTTCGTCGCGGCGGCCTGGGTCAGGTACACGGCGTGCAGGAGTTGGTCGGTGGCGAGCAGGCCCTCGTTCTCGCGTTCGAGGAACATCCGGATGAGGTCGTCGCTCGCGTCGGCGAGATCGCCCAGATGAGCCCGCACGATCGCGCGCAGCGCCGCCTCGTCCGGCTGCCGCAGGCGCAGCGTCACACAACGGCGCAGGAACGCGGGCGGGAACTCGCGCTCCCCGTTGCTGGTCATGATCACCAGCGGGAACGCCCGGCAGCGGACCCGGCCGGTGACGGGGAGGGCCACCCGTCCGCCCTCGTCGGCGGTCATCACCTCGCGGGGGCCGGCCTCGCCCGCCATCGCCGCCCGGGCCAGCTCGGTGACCTCGTACTCCCCCGTCTCGAAGATCGACAGCAGGTCGTTGGGCAGGTCGAGGTCGCCCTTGTCGATCTCGTCGATCAGCAGCACCCGGGGCCGCCCGTACGGCAGCAGCGCGGTGCCCAGCGGACCCAGCCGGATGTAGCGACCGACGTCCTCGTCCGGAACGGGGCCGCCGTCGTACCGCGCCGCCGCCTGCAGCCGGCTGAGCGGGTCGTAGTGGTAGAGCCCGTCGCGCAGCGTCGTCCGGCTGGTGATCGGCCAGTGCAGCACCGGGCCGAGCCTCAACTCCCGCGCCACCGAACGCGCCAGCGTCGACTTGCCCGTCCCCGGCGGGCCGCTCACCAGCAGCGGACGCCGCAGGTAGAGGGCCGCGTTCACCTGCTCGACCGCGCTCTCCGCCGGGCGGTAGCTGAGCGCCTGGTGATCGTCGCCCGCGCGGTCCGACGGAACGGGCAGCGCGGGGCCGCCCGTGAACCGGCGCCAGGGCGGCGGGTCGGGCAGGTCCGTCACCCGGTCGTGCGGGTCGTCCTCGCCGGTGTAGATCAGCCAGTCGGGCATCGTCAGGTCTCCATGAACAGCGGCGGGGGGATCCGCCTCGGATCGTCCCAGAACATCGTCAGACTCTGGCCGTAATGGCCCTCCTGCGACTGGGCGCGCAGTCTCATCACCTGTCCCGGCAGCCGCTCGGGACGCACGTCCTCGAACTCCTCGGCGAGCCCGGCCAGGAACCGGTCGCCGGGGCAGCCCTCGTGCTCGGCGTCGGTGCAGGTGTGCCGGGGCCACAGCATCACCGGCATCCCGTGGTTGAGCGCCACCCGCAGCCGGGCCTCGCCGGGCAGTCCCGCGTAGGCCAGCGCGCCGAGATCCCGCCGCCCCGCCAGTTTGTTGCGCAGACCTCGGTCGTCGGGGAGGCGGCAGCCGATCGGCTCCGGCGTCCACGCACCGGCGCGCTCGGCGGCCTGCCAGCGGGTGAACGCCCTGGTCTGCCGCGACCCCACCTTCATCCGGCCCAGGTCGCGGACGACCACCGGGTGGTACGCGCCGATCGGCTCGTCCTCGTCCGGGTACAGCGACCACTCCTCCACCGGCTCGCACAGCCACGACTCGGGCAGCACGAACTCGATCACCGGATCCCAGCCCGTCACGGTGCCGATCAGGGCGTCGATCTCGCCTTCGACATGGGCCCGCACCTCGTCCCGGCCGACCTCCACCGGGGGCCGGCTGCCGCCCACCGCGCCGTCGATCAGGCTGAACAGCGTGACCCGGTACCGGTCGCGCTCCCGCAGGTTCTCGACCTTGACGATCACGGAGGCGGTGCCCTCCGCGTCCGGCGCCGCCGGCTCGGGCAGGTGCTCCCGGACCCAGCCGCGCAGCGCCCCCGCCGCCGGGCCGTCCAACCGGCCCGCCAGCTCGACCAGGAACCGGGTCAGGGCCGACTCCTCCACGCACTCCTCGGCGACGTAGCGGATCGCGTCCCAGACCGAGACCAGGTCGCGTCCCTTCCACACTCCGGGGAACAGCCTGGCGAACATCTCCTCCACCGGGACGTGCGGCCCCGCTCCGGCGACGATCCCGCGCAGCCGGCCGACCCCGGCCGGGTCGAGCCAGGTCAGCGGGAGCAGCTCGTCCAGCGGCTCCCAGTGCCGGCGGATCAGGTCGACCGGCATCATCCGGCCGATCGCGGAGTCCTTGGCCGCGTCGGTGATCATGCCCACCACGGCGCGGGTGTCCCGGTCGAAGACCGCGCCGCCGCTGAACCCCTTCTGCAGCCGCTCCAGATGGCCGGCCGCCGACTCCACCTGGACACCCTCGGGCAGCTCCTGGGCGAAGTCGGCGATCACCTTCGCGTACGAGCCGTTGGGCTTGCCCTTCGGGAAGCCGTACACCAGCAGGGTCCGGTCGTGGGGCGGCCGGTGGTCGGGGGCGGCGAACACGGCGGGCGGCACCTCGACGGGCTCGTCGAGGCGCAGCACCGCCACATCCCCCGGGTCATCGCTCCTGCGCCACGGCCCCCGGTGACGGACGCGGGCCTTCCTGCCGTGGTACCGCTGCGGGGCGTTGGGGAACGAGACCTGCGCCTCGGTGTGCTCGCCGACGAGGTGCGCGCAGGTCAGCACGTGCTCGCGGTCGACGAGGATGCCGGCTCCCTGCGGGTGCCCGCCGATCTCGATCCGCGCCTGCCAGGACGGCCGGGGCCAGGCCGGCCCGCTCACGACCCGTCCGAACCCTCGCCACCGCCCGCCGGGGCCGGGTCCTCCTCCGGCCGCGGCGCCAGGCCGAAGCCGTCGCGGGCCCAGGTGAGCTTGATCTTGAGATGCGCCTCGGCCGCCGTCTTGGCGATGACGGCGCCGGCGGCGGCGTTGAGCTTGACGCCGAACTCCAGCTCCACCGCGTCGGGCCGGAGCGTGCCGTCACGGAAGACCGTCAGGGCCTTCTCGGCGGCCGCCCGGGTCGACTGCAACGCCGTCTCGAACCGTTCCGAGACCGTGTGGATCACCCCGTCGGACGACAGGGACGCGGGCTGGAATCCCGGATCGTCGTCGTCGACCTCGACGACCACCGAGCCCTCGTCCATCGGCCAGCGCAACAGCTCGCTCACGGGTGCGGCCCCCTGCCTCCGGCTCGGTTCGCCGCGGAACTCGCGGTGCGGCTGAATTGTCGAAGTCCCCGACAATCTACCGAGTCGGCGAGACCCGCGCCGGACTTGCGCAGAGTCGATCGAGAGCACCCGTGCGCGGGAACGGCAACCTTCGGGGGGTGCCTCGGGGGGCTCCGGGGGGTATCCCCCCGGGCCGGTACGGCGAGTGGCCCCGGCGAGGAAACCCCCGGTTTCCGAGCAGGGGACGCCTGACACGAGCGGAGAGTGTGGGATTCGAACCCACGAGGACTGTCACCAGCCCTGGGCGCTTTCAAGGCGCCTGCACTAGTCCACTATGCGAACTCTCCCTGCCTTACGGCGGTCACCACGATAGCGGGGACGGCGGCGTGCTCGCTCGGCCGTTCCGCGCCGCCCCCGCACCCGTCACTGGGGTCGCGCGAACCCGTCCCCCACCGTGGCGGCGAGGTGCAGGTACGCGTCCTGGCAGGCGGGGGAGAGCTGGTCCAACTCCACCTCCGCGCCCTCCTCCAGGTGGTCGTCGTACGGGATCCGGACGACGGCGCGGCAGCGGCCCTCGAAGTGCTCCTGCAGCCTGTCGAGGTCCACGGTGCTCTTGCTGCGGGAGCGGACCATCGACAGCACCACCACGCCGCTGCGCACCAGGTGCCCGTGGTCGTGCGCCTCGAGCCAGTCCAGGGTGGCGCTGGCGGAACGGGCCCCGTCGACGGAGGGGGAACTGACGAGCACCAACTGGTTGGCCAGGCTCAGCACACCGGCCATCGCGGAGTGCAGCAGGCCGGTGCCGCAGTCGGTCAGGCAGATCGAGTAGAAGTGCTCCAGCACCTCGGCGACCGCGCGGTAGTCGTCCGCGCTGAACGCCTCGCTGACCGCCGGGTCCCGGTCGGAGGCCAGCACCTCCAGCCGGGACGTCGCCTGTGACGTGAACGCCCGGACGTCGGCGTACCGCTGGATCTGGCCCCGCTCGTTCAGCAGGTCCCGTACGGTCGCCGCCGTCTCCAGCCGCACCTTGTCGGACAGGGTGCCCCGGTCGGGGTTGGCGTCCACCGCGATCACCCGGTCGCCGCGCAGCGAGGCCAGCATCGCGCCCAGCCCCACGGTCGTGGTCGTCTTGCCGACACCGCCCTTCAGCGACATGACCGCGACCCGGTGATGCCCGCCGGCGACGGGGGTACTGGCCCGCGCGATGAGCTCACGCCTACGCAACTCGGCCGGGGACTCCCCGGGGTGGATCGCCCCGCCCGTGGCCTTGTAGACGGCCTTCCGCCATCCGCCCGCCGGCGCGTTGCGCCGTCCGCGCAGCAGCGTCTCCGCGCTCAGGCTGTCGGACGTCTGCGGCCCGCTCGGCGGCGGAGCCCCATGCGCGGGAGGCGGAGGCACTTGCCCGGGGCCGGGCCCGTACGGGTTCGGCGCTCCATAGTCGCCTTGCGTCGGTGCGCCGGGCGAGGGGAACGCCGCCTCCAAGGACGGCGGCCCCAACGGCACCGCAGGCCCCCGCCCTCCCTGGGGCTGCTGCGGCGCCCCTGGGAACCCGGGTCCATGGGGCGGCCCACCCGGCCGGGCACCCCCTTCAAGGGAACGGCCGTACGACTGCCCTGGGGGAGCCTCGAACGGCGGGAGGCTCTCGAACGCGGGCGCCTCGTAAGGCCCGGGCCCAGACCGACCGCCTCCACCCTGCTGCGGCCCCGGCACGGGCGGAGGCCCCGGCGCCCCGGGGGGAAGCGGGGTCCCTTCGATCACCGCCGGCGCCTGGAACCAGTTCCGCTCCTGCCCCACAGGGCCCGAACCACCGTCCGCCCCTCCCGGGCCGGACCGTCCCTCCTCCGAGGGCCCACCGACACCAGGGGACGTCTCCCCCTGCGCCGGCCCTTCCATGTCCGCCGACCCCGGACCCCAGCCCACTTCGGCCTCCGCTCCCTCGGCAGCCCCCAACGACACCTCAGACCCTCCACCCGACGACGAGCCACCCGCATCAGGGTCGCCCTGCTCCCGCCGGTCCGAGCCCAACTCCTCCTGAGCCGACTCGCCTCCAGACGAAGACCCTTGCGGCGACACTGGGCCCACGTCAGACGGGCCCTCCACCGATGGGCCACCCATTTCCGGGGCGTCGTACGGCGGTGCGCCCATGCCGGGGCCGTCATCCTGGGGCTCGCCCGGTCCGGGGGGCCCGGTCACGTACCGAGAAGGCCCCTGGGGTGGCACGGGGCCCATGTCGGGCGGGCCTTGTTGTGAGGGGCCACCCATTTCGGGGGCGTCGTACGGCGGTGCGCCGATGCCCGGTCCGCCGTCCTGGGGCTCGCCCGGTCCCGGGGGCCCGGTCACGTAAGGAGAAGGCGCCTGCGATGGCACGGGACCCATGTCGGGCGGGCCCTCCACCGATGGGCCACCCCTTTCGGGGGGGTCATACAGCGGTGCGCCGATGCCCGGGCCGCCCTGCTGGGGGCCGCCCGGTCCGAAGGGGCCGTTCGCGTAGGGAGGGGGGCCCTGAGGTGGCATGGAGCCCATGCCGGGGCCGCCGGGTGGGGGTGGTGCGCCCATGGCGGGGGCGGTGTGCGGAGGGGGCGGGCCCAAGACGGGAGGGCCCTGGGGTGGGGGCGCGCCCATGAGGGGTGGGCCCTGGGGTGGTGGGGCGTCCGAGAGTGGGGGGCCCTGAGGGGGTGGTGGGCCGTTCAGGATCGGGGGGCCCTGGGGCGGCGGTGCCGCGAAGGGGGGTTGGCCCGGCGGGGGAGGCGGGAACTCGGCGAGCGTCACCTCGACATAGCCGGACTGGCCGGGAGAGCCGTCCGTCGGAGCCTCCGGGGGCGGGGCGTACTCGGGAAGGGGCTCCAGCGGGGGCGGCATGTGGGGGGCGGGGCCGCCGCCGTACTGCGGGAGCGTGCCCGGGCCGGGCGGCAGTTGGCCCCCAGGAGGAGGGCCCGGGGCCGGGGGAGCGTTGGGCGGCATGGGGAGGGACGGCGGCTCGCCGTGCGGAGGCGGCGGCGCGTAGCCCATCGGCCCTGGGAAGGGCGGTGGCGCGGCCGGCCACGGGTTCGCCGGATAGTCCGGCGTCTGCCCGGGCGCCGGTGCCGGCCCCGGGGGCGGCCCCATGGGCTGCCCGCCGTCCGGCGACGGCCCTGTTCCCTGGCCGCCGGGCGTCTCCCCAGGGGGCGGCCCCTGAGGTCGCGGCCCCGGAGCCGCCTCGGGTGCGCCGGATTCCTGTTCCTGGTTCATGGCGTCCAGAGAGGCCAGGCGCTCCTCGAGGGAACGACGGTCATGATCGTTCTTCGCCACTGGTTCTCCCTCCGGACATGTCCCCGAACGTTCGGTCAAGAACAGGTCGTCAGCAGCCTAAGGCAACGTGTACTCCGCTCCCCACCGAGTTGGTGCCCGAAACCGCTGATCCGAGGCGATGTTTCCGTTCCGTCACCGTGTCCCTACGTCTGCTTCCGTTTCCGGCAACGTGATGGCCCCTCGGCGACATGGACGCGTCCCGATAGCGTGAGCTGCATGCATGCCATCACGATGCGTGAACCCGGCGGGCCCGACGTCCTCGAATGGGCCGAGGTGCCCGATCCCGAGCCCGCCGCCGGAGAGGTGCTGCTCGACGTCGCGGCCAGTGCGGTCAACCGCGCCGACGTCATGCAGCGGCTCGGGTTCTATCCGCCGCCACCCGGGGCCCCGCCCTACCCGGGCCTGGAGGCGTCCGGGCGGATCGCCGCGTTGGGCGAGGGCGTGGAGGGCTGGCAGGTCGGCGACGAGGTGTGCGCGCTGTTGTCCGGTGGCGGCTACGCGGAACGGGTCGCGGTACCCGCCGGCCAGCTCCTGCCGCTCCCGCAGGGGCTCACGCCCGAGGAGGCAGCCTCCCTCCCCGAGGTCGTCTGCACGGTTTGGTCCAACGTCTTCATGCTGGCGGGCCTCACCCCCGAGGAGACCTTCCTCGTTCACGGCGGTGGAGGCGGTATCGGCACCATGGCCATCCAACTCGCCCACACGCTCGGGTCACGCGTCCTGTGCACCGTGGGCAGCCCTGAAAAGGCGGCGCGCTGCCGCGAGCTGGGGGCGGACGCGGCCATCGACTACCGCGAGGACGACTTCGTCGAGCACGGGCCGTTCGATGTGATCCTCGACAACATGGGGGCCGCCTACCTGTCGCGGAACGTGGACGCGCTGGCCAACGGCGGCCGGCTCGTGGTGATCGGGCTGCAGGGCGGCGCCCGCGCCGAGCTGGACCTGAACGCGCTGCTGCGCAAACGCGCCGCCGTCCACGCAACCTCGCTGCGGGCCCGCCCGTTGGACGAGAAGGCCGCGATCGTCGCGGCGGTGCGGGAACGGGTCTGGCCGCTGGTCGAGTCGGGTCGGGTACGGCCGATCGTCGACCGTCTGGTCCCGATGGCCGAGGCCGCCCGGGCCCACCGCGTCCTCGAGGAGAGCGGCCACGTGGGCAAGATCGTCCTGACCACGTGAATCACCCCGTCGACCGTGTGAAACTGGGAGCACTATGAACGAGCCCCTGAACAACGAGCCCGAAAAGGATCCGCACATCCTCGTGGTCGGCCCGAACGGCATCGCGATGGAGGGCGGGGACTCCCAGGGCGACGAGCGCCCCATCACCGAGATGGTCGAGCAGCCCGCCAAGGTCATGCGGATCGGCGGGATGATCCGGCAGTTGCTGGAGGAGGTCAAGTCCGCCCCCCTCGACGAGGCGAGCCGCGTCCGGCTGAAGGAGATCCACGCCTCCTCCATCAAGGAGCTGGAGGACGGCCTCGCCCCCGAGCTGATCAATGAGCTGGAACGCCTCTCCCTCCCGTTCACGGAGGGGGCCGTTCCCAGCGAGGCCGAGCTCCGCATCGCCCAGGCACAACTGGTGGGCTGGCTGGAGGGCCTGTTCCACGGCATCCAGACCACGCTCTTCGCCCAGCAGATGGCCGCCCGCGCCCAACTGGAGCAGATGCGCCGCGCCCTCCCGGCGGGCCTGCTCCCCCCGGGCGCCTCCGACGACGACGAGGGCAAGCGCCCCGGTCACACCTCCGGCCCGTACCTCTGACCCCTGCGAACGCCGGGCCCCGCACCTCCGGGGCCCGGCCCTCGTGGCGTGAACGCCCCGTCAGGGGAAGAGGGACTCCAGGACTTGGGCCACGCCGTCGTCGTCGTTGCGCGCGGTGCGGTGGGTGACGGCGGACAGAACGTCGGGGTGGCCGTTGGCCACGCCGTACGAGGTGCCCGCCCAGGTGAGCATGGGAAGGTCGTTCGGCATGTCGCCGAAGGCCACCACGTCGGCGGCGGTGACGCCCTGCTCGGCGCACAACTCGGCGAGGGCGCTGGCCTTGGTCACGCCGTGCGCGCTCATCTCCAGCAGGCCCCGGCCGGACGAGTGGGTCACCGTGACGAGTTCGCCCACGGCCTTGTGCGCGCGTTCGGCGAGGGAGTCGGGGTCGGCGCTGGGATGGAACGCCAGGAGCTTGGTGCCGCCCCGGCCGACCAGGGTCCGTCCGTCCACGGGACGGCCCCCGAGCGCCTCGGCGTCCCAACGGCCCAGGTCGTAGCTGGCCTCGAACACGAAACCGTCGGCGTACTCCACGGCGAAGCGCAACTCCGGGACCGCGACCTTCAGCCGTTCGACGGCCTCGGCGAGGACGTCGGGCTCGATCAGCCTGCAGTGGATCACCGCCTCGGTGTGCAGGTCGTAGACCACCGCCCCGTTGGCGCAGATGGCGAGGCCCCGGTGGTCCACGGCGGCGGCGATGTCGCGCATCCACCGCGGCGGCCGTCCGGTCACCATGACCAGCGTGGCGCCGGCCCGTTCCACCCGTCCGAGGGCGGCGACGGTGCGCTCCGAGATCGTCCCGTCGGAACGCACGATCGTCCCGTCCAGGTCGGTGGCCACCAGCCGGGGCCCGCGGGTCTCCCCGGGAACGGTGTCAACCACGGTCCCTCCAGCCTCGCCACACGTCGATCATTCCCACCCCTCGTTCACCGCCCACGGCCCTCACGGACGGTCAGACCACCCTAATCCTCCCTTTCACCGGGCCCCACGGACGCGGTCGCCCCGAGCGCCGCCGGCCCCTGCGCGGCGGCGCGGGAGTTTACGAACGGACCTCTGAGGAACGGGGCCGAGGGACATGTTGGGGGGAACGGTGACCGAGTTCGTCAAGACCTCATGCCTGGAGATCGGCTATGAACGCTGGGGGCCGCCGGACGGACCCGTCGTGGTGCTGGCGCACGGCTGGCCCGACGATGTCCACTGCTGGGACGAGGTGACGCCCGCCCTGACCGAGGCGGGTTGCCGGGTCCTGGCCCCGTACCTGCGCGGTTTCGGGCCGACCCGATTCCTGGAGGACGATCGTCCGCGCAGCGGGCAGATCGGCGCGCTCGGGCACGACCTGGCCGAGTTCATCGAACGCCTCGACCTGCGCGACGTGGTCGTCTCGGGCCACGATTGGGGCGCGCGGGCCGCCTACGTCGTCGGTGCGGTGTTCCCGGAACGTCTGCGAGGGCTCGTCGCCATGTCCGCCGGATACGCGGCGAGCGGCCCCGACCAGGAGATCTCCTTCCCATTGGCACGCGCCTACTGGTACGAGTGGTTCGTCGCCACGAGAAGGGGACGCGAGACCTTCGACCGTGACCGTCGGCGCATCTGCCGCTACCTATGGGAGAGCTGGTCACCCGGGTGGCGCTTCGACAACGAGGCGTTCGAACGCAGCGCGGCCGCGTGGGACAACCCCGACTGGCACGCCATCACTGTGCACGCCTACCTCCAGCGCTGGGGCGAGGCGGCCGGGGACCCGGCCTACGACGACCTCGAGGACCGGCTCGCCCACCGGCCCCCGATCACGGTCCCGAGCATCGTCCTGCACGGCGGCCGCGACGCCGACAACCTCCCAGAGACCACGGAGGGCAAGGAGTCCCTGTTCACCGCCGGCTACGAACGCAACGTCCTCCCCGGCATCGGCCACGCCCTACCCCGTGAAGCCCCCAGGCGGTCACCGAGGCCACCCTCCGCCTGATCCGACAACCCGCCGCACTGGGCACCTGACCGCGTACCGGCCCAACGTGTAAGCGGTCAGGTCTGCGAACCTCTCCTTAACGTACGTCCACGTAGTCGCCGGGGCTCGTTGCGCCGAGGTAGGTGTCGTTGGCGAGGAAGCGGGCCTGCCACGTGCCGTCCTGCGTGGCCGTCACGGCCTTGCGGAAGGTGCCCTTCCAATGGCCCGTGACGGTGGTGACGCGTCGCCACTTCTTGGAGCCCCTGGGCAAAAAGTAGATCTGCACCGTCACACGCGCGTAGTGCCCGTTGGTGTTCAGCCGCTCCACACGTCCGGCCAAGGTGAGCGCACCGCCGCGACGTACGGGCTCCGGCCCGGCGTTGAACCCGGTGATCCGGCTCCTCGACCTCAGATCGACGGCCTTGGTGTGGCTGAAGGCACGGAGATCCGGGGTGATGACCGAAGCGTTGTCGCTCGACCCGTCGTAGGCGACCCTCCAAGTCCTGCCCGGACCCATCGTGGAGAGGGTGAAGCGCCCGTCACGATCGGTCTTCACCGAAGTGACGGGGCGCCAGTAGCCGTTGTCGAAGGCTTGGAGGGACACGGCACCGTACGCGACTCCGTGCCTCGGGCCGGTCAGCCGGGGGCGGACCAGCCTGCCCTTGACGGTCAGGGACCTTCCCCGTGCTCCCTGCCGGGCCGAGAAGGTGACCACGGTGAACGCCGTCCGGTCACCGACGTCGTAGCTCTCGCCACGCGCCCACGCGCCTTCCCACACGTTGGACGGCGCTGAGAAGTAGACCTCGAAGTTGCCCGACGCGGGGACGGTGTACGGCGTTCGGTAGGTGCCGTTCGCGGCGGTCACGACGTTGACGGCAGGGAGGTGGGCGTTCGTGCGGTGCTTGTAATAGTGAACGCTCAGGGTGCCGCCGGGCAGCGGCCTCCAGCGCCGGTCGATGCCCTCGTACTCGAGGCGTCCGCTGATCTCGATGCGCTGCCCGGTCTCGAACGGGCCAGGGGGCGCCTTGAACGACACCCGGGTCTTGAGCGGCCTGCGCACCACCCTGATCGGAGCGGAGGCGGCTCGCGCGTAGCTCGCGTCGCCAAAGAACGTGGCTGCCACGTTCATCGACTCGCGCGGAGTGGCGTCGCCGGAGAAGTACCCGTCGGCGTTCGTGACCGCCGAGCCGAAGGGGACCGAGATCCACCGCTTGGGCACACCGCGCTCAACACCGTCATCGCCTACGTGGACCAGTCTGCCGCGAAAGCGCAGGACCATGTCACCGGCGACGACGGCGTCCTCGACCGCGAACTGGCTGAACCGGGTCGTGGCACCACGGTAGGGGATGTTCACGCTGCCGTCGGACCGGTGGTGCCGAGCGTCCTCGTAGAAGGCGACCTGCACCGGGCCGGTATCGCCGCCGTCGGTGACCTGGAGCTGATGCTGGAACGAGCCGTCCTCGCCCGTGGTCACCCCGGCGTCGCGCACGCGAACGGTCGCCTGGGGCACAGGGACGTCGCCGGAGCGGAGCAGCCGCCCCCGGATGGTCACCGTGGAGTTCGGCGACGCCTCGGCCGGGTCGACGCTCAGCCCGCTGAAGTACGTCCTGTGCCGATTGTCGAGCGCCACCGCGTTCGGCATCTCGGAGTGGCCGCCGCCCGCGTCCTTCGCCTGGACGGAGATGGCGTACCTCAACGGCTCCAGGGGCGGAAGCGGCCCACTGCGCCATACGCCGCCGGTGGCGGTCCCTTCGGCCAGGGCGAAGTCCGTCACGGTCGTCACCACGCGCTGCCCGTCGTACTCGACGAAACGCGCCGACACCTCGGTGACGGGCTGCTCTGCGGAGAGGGTCACCGACACATGACGGTCCGCGCCCACGATGACCACCACGGTCCTGCCGATGACCGGTGCCGCCGCCGCGTACGAGACGGTGGCCGTACCCACCCCTCCGACGAGGGTGACCAGGGCGATGAGCACGGTCAGCCAACGCCGTGTCCCTGCGGTCATGACCGTTCCCCTCATCGGACGTCCACGAATCTGCTCGCGCTCACCGCGCTGAACCAGCCGGGCTGCGCGGCGACCCACGCCCGCCAAGAGCCGTCCCGTACGGCCACGAAGGTCTTGGAGTACGAGCCCTTGTCGTTGGTGGTGGCCCTGCCCATGTACGTCCACTTCTTGGAGCCCTTGGGGAGGAAGTAGATGGAGACCGGACGTCGTCGCACCGGAACCCACGCGGGGTAGTCCGTGTGGACCAGTCCCTTGACGGTCAGTTTCGCGCCCTTGCGCACGGGCTTCGGCGACGCGTTGAACGGGGTCATGTACACCTTGCGCGCCGCCTTGACGTAATGCGCCGCGCTCACCGTGGGCTGGTCCATGGGTTCGGGCCACAGCCGCATGCGCCAGTACCCGGACCGGGTGGCGCGACCGCCGAGGCCGAAGCTCTGACCGGAGGGCACGTAGGTGTTGCCGACGGACTTCCAATGCTTGTTGTCGGGGGAGAACTCCAGGCTCAGGAGCCCCGAGTCGGGCTTGAACGCCAGGGGTATCTGCGTGCGAACGAGGTCGCCGCGCACCCTGATGTAATCGCCCAAGACGGCGGTGCGGGGGAATCGCAGTCCGGTGAAAGCCGTTCGGAAGGGCACTGCGACGTCGGAGGTGGCCTCCGACGGGGCGTAGGCCCGATCACCGTCGTCATACCGGACGTACCAGCCATCGGCCCGGGTGGGCTTCACCTCCCAGACCGCGTGTCCCTCGGCCGTGGTCACCAGGTTGGTGGAACCCGGCTTCGGGCCCCGGTACCCGATCGTCAGACGCCTGTACGACATGGGTGCCCAGCCGCCGCCGGACCGCCTTTCGAGCTTCGTCCCGACGGCGACATGCTCGTGATGGGAGAAGTGGGGCTGGACGCTCATGCTCAGCCGAGTGGTGATCCGGAGCACCGATATGGGGATGCGCTGTGACTCGACGGCCTCGACCATCACGTCCGAAGTGCGCACATGGACGCTGCAGAGGCAGAACACCGGTGCGGTGGCCGAGAACCTGCCCTCTGCGTCGGTGACGGTCTCCCCCCGCACCGACTCTTCCGCAACGAACTGCACCCTCGTGCGAGGCGCGGGCCGTTCGGTGCCGTCCGACGCGCGGTAGAGGAGACGCCCCCGGTAGGTGATGTTGGGGTTGTCCTGGTCCACCTGCGTCCTGTCGACCGCGAACTCGGCGAACCGTGCGGAGACCTTTCCGTGGGTGATCGGCACGGAGCCGCTGAAGGACGGCTTGGCGTCCGAGGACCCCATGAAGTACGCGTTGAGGTTCACGTCGCGGCGTACGACCACTCTGCCGGTGAAGACTCCGTCGACATCCGTCCGGGTGGAGGAGCCGCCGCCGACCTGGACGAGGACTCCGGTGACCGGCTCACCGGTGGCCCGGGCCAACCTGCCCCGATAGGTCACCTCATCGTGCTCCACGTCCACCCGGCCGGGTGTCGCCTCGAACGAGGAGAAGACCGTCGCCGCCCGATGGTCGTAGCGGAAGGAGAACTGGTTCAGCCGGCCGCCCGCGTCATGGACGTCCATGACGACGTCGTACTCGGAACTCTGGAGCGACAGGGGCCCGCTCCGCCACATGCCGTTCTGGGGGGTGCCGTCCGACCGGAGCGTGAACTCGTCCACGGTCGCCACCACCTCCTGCGACCGCGCAAGCCGCAGACGCGCGACGATGCGAGTGATGTCGTACGCGGACTCGGCGTACACGTAGGCACGGAGAGCGCCCTGAATGTTGCTCATCCCGGCCTGGGTGACGGTGAGCGCCGTCTCCGCCGAAGCCGGGGCCGCCGGGGCGAATGTCGTCAGCGTGACGAGCCCGCCGAGCAGGAACGCCAAGAGTCTCCGCACGGGACCTCCTGGAAGGTCGAGAAGGATGCCGTCCGGAAGGTCGGGAGGCCAGCGTTTTATACCAGAAACATGATCAACCGTGCGAGACGGTTCGTCTGTCCCCGCAGCCGTCGTCGGGGTGCGCACGGACGCGCGCTCCACCAGAGGCCGTTCCGGCCGTGAGAGGCCGGGCGCCGTCGTTGCGGAGGGTGACCGTCTCCGCCACGGTCATGCGGAAGCCGGCGTCGCAACTGCCTGCATCCGGGCGTATGGGTTGGCCGCGTACGTGGCCGCCGGCCCGTCGTGCCGAGGTGGGGATCGTCGGCGAGGTGGCGGGCCTGCCACGGGCCGGCCTGTGTGGCGGTCACGGACATGGGGAACGCGCCGCTCCAACGGCTGGTGCCCACGATGAGGCGTCGGCGGCCTGCAGGCCGGCGTGGGGTGGCCGGCCTGCAGGTGGGGGCTCGGTCAGTTGATGGGTTCGAGGACTTCGAGGCCGAGGTGGCGTTGGAGGGCCTTGGGGACTCGGACGGAGCCGTCGGGTTGCTGGTGGTTCTCGAGGATGGCGACGATCCAGCGGGTGGTGGCGAGGGTGCCGTTGAGGGTGGCGACCGGGCGGGGCTTGCCGGAGTCGTCGCGGTGGCGGACCGACAGGCGGCGGGCCTGGAACTCGGTGCAGTTGGAGGTCGAGGTGAGCTCGCGGTAGGCGTTCTGGGTGGGGACCCATGCCTCGCAGTCGTACTTGCGGGCGGCGCTGGAGCCCAGGTCGCCGGCGGCCACGTCGATGACGCGGTAGGGGAGCTCGACCTTGTTGAGCATCTCCTTCTCCCACTCCAGGAGCCGGAGGTGCTCGGCGTGGGAGTCCTCCGGGGCGCAGTAGGAGAACATCTCGACCTTGTCGAACTGGTGGACCCGGATGATGCCGCGGGTGTCCTTGCCGTAGGAGCCGGCCTCGCGGCGGAAGCAGGACGACCAGCCCACGTAGCGTCGAGGGAGATCGGTGATGATCTCGTTCATGTGGTAGGCGGCCAGCGGGACCTCCGAGGTGCCCACCAGGTAGAGGTCGTCGGCGGGGAGCTGGTAGACCTCCGAGGCGTGGGCGCCGAGGAAGCCGGTGCCCTCCATCGCCTCGGGCTTGACCAGGACCGGCGGGTACATGGGCACGAAGCCCGCCTCGATGGCCTGCTCCATGGCCAGGTTGAGCAGGGCGAGCTGGAGCCGTGCGCCGACGCCGGTGAGGTAGAAGAAGCGGGCGCCGGAGACCTTGGCGCCGCGCTCCATGTCGATGGCGCCGAGCCGCTCGCCCAGCTCCAAGTGGTCGCGGGGCTCGAAGTCGAAGACCGGGGCCTCCCCGACGTGCTCCAGGACCACGAAGTCCTGCTCGCCGCCGGGCGGCACGCCGTCCTCGATGATGTTGGGCACCGTCTTGAGGACGCCGTCGAGCTCGCCCTCCAGCGCATCGGCCTCGGCCTCGGCCGCCTTGACCTGGGCCGCCAGCTCCTTGGCCCGGTCGAGCAGGGCCTGCCGCTCGTCGCCCTGGGCCTTGGAGACCGACTTGCCGAAGCTCTTCTGCTCGGCTCGCAACCGCTCGAAGCGCGACAGCGCCGAGCGACGCCGCTCGTCCAGGTCGACCAGCCGGTCGACGACGGCCTCGTCCTCCCCGCGGGCGCGCTGCGAGGCGCGAAGCCGCTCGGGATCCTCTCGAAGAGCTCGCAGGTCAATCACAGACCTGAGGCTACCGGTCCGTTCCCCTCACTCGCCGCCGGATATCGCCCCTGTGGAAAACCATCGATCGTCCGTTCCCTAGCGACCCGCCGGCCGTGCACCCGAGGCCAGGAGCGCGTGCGCGGGCACGGTCGCGGTCCCGTCCGGGCGGGCGTACTCGGCGATCCGCCGGTCGTACACGCGCTTGACCTCGGCGATCACCTCGGGGGTCTGCCGCGTGAGGATCACGCCGTTCGAGCCGACCCGCGCCATCGGGCCGGTCACCCACCACGTCTCCGGGTCGATGACGTGCTCCCAGCTCACCTCGCGCACGTCCCCGTGAACGACCCCGGCCTCCTCCAGCAGCCCGGCGAACCCCTCAGGGTTGCCGTACTCCACGAACGGCGTCTGCGGAACGTCGTCGGGCCACTCGACCCCCACTTCGTCCATGGCCTCCTTGACGAGGGCCAGGATTCCGCTCCCCGGCATCACCCAACAGGTCAGCGCCAGTCGCCCCCCGGGGCGCAGGACCCGCAGCAGCTCACGTACGGAGGCGACGGGCTCACCCACATGGTTGATGACGAAGTTGCCCACCACCGCGTCGAACGACGCGTCCTCGTAGGGCAGCTCGGGCAACACCGCGACGCGCACATCCGCCTTGGGAACGTTGGCTGCGGCGGTCTCCGCCATCCCCGGCTCGGCGTCCACCGCGCACACCTCGGCACCACGCAGTACGGCTTCCGCCGCGACCACCCCGGGCCCCGTCCCCACGTCCAATACCCGCGTACCGGCGACGGCCCCTGCCGCATCCAGCAGGGGCCCCACCGTATAGGCGGTCAGGTTCGCGAACCCGTCCGCGTAGGCCGCCGCGCGACCGTCCCACAACTCACGCTCATATACGTCAAAGGCGTTCACCACGCCCCCACCGTACGGCCCTCAACGCCCCGAAGGACCGGACCGGGTGGGTCGATCCCGTGCTGACGGCCGCGACGCCGGTCATCGGACGTCGACGTAGTCGGCGGAACTCGTCGTCGGCGTGTAGAAGGGGCCGCCCGTGAAGGCCACCCGCCACGAACCGTCCCGTGTGGCGGTGAATCGCTTGCCGAGGCGGCCACGGGCGTCCGTGCCGGCCGTCCCCATGGCACGCCAGGTCTTCGTGCCCTTCGCCTGGAAGTAGACGGTCACCCGCCGGTCGCGCAGCCCGTGCCAGACACCGTCCAGGGCCCTCCACTGAAGGGTCCCCTGGACCAGGAGGGCACGCCCCCGGGTGATGGGCTCGGGGAACGCGTTGAGGCCGGTGACCCGCGTCTTGTCCTTCACGTTCACGAGGCCGCTCGTGACGGTCTCGGGCAGAGTGTGGTGGTCGGGGAGCGAGACCGCCCGAATCCTCCAGTGCCCGTTGTACCGGGCCGGCGCGGACAGGTCGAACGCGGAGTTGTTGCTCTCCGTCGGCCCCTCATCGACGGTCACCCAATTCTGACCGTCACGCGAGAACTCCAGGCGTACCCGAGCGTCATGCACCGTGTGGCCCCAAGACTGCTTCTGGGAGACGAGCCGGCCGCTCACGGAGACGCGGTCACCGCGGGCGACCACGGCGGGCCATGGGGAGACCTGCTGGAAACGGGTCCGCAGATGCACGTCCGGGGTGGGGTTCGCCACGGCGTGCGCCGCCTCGAGGGCTTCGGCACGGGTGGCCCTCTCCAGGGTCGCCGTGACGGCACAACGATCGGTGAGCTTGTGATCGACGCGGAAGGTCCCGTCCGCGGCGGGGCGAACATACGTGCTGGTTCCGCACCGCACCTGAATGCGCCGCGTGGTGATGGGCAGCCACTCGCCGCTCCGGTGCTGCCACTCGGCCTTCCCGGTGACGGTGATCACGTCCCCCGGGAACACGGTGCCCTGCGGAGTCGCTTCGACGGACAGCCGTGTCGGCACCGTGCCGTTCACGGTGACCATAACGCCGCGTATGGCGTAGGCGTGGTCATAAGGGTCGGTGCGCCTGGCCGAGTACTTGACGCCCACCGGAAAGGAGCGATGCGCGTAGTACACATGCTCGAAGCGTCCATCGGGCCCTGTCGTGATGGGATCGTCGAGCGCTTCGTAGTGGAGACGCACGATGGCGCCGTGAGCCCCTTGGACCTGCCCGTCGGCGTCCTTGTAGAAGAGGCGCCCACGAACGGTGACCCGAGGGTCGCCGGCGTCCACCGTGGTGGGCGTCACCTGAAGCGGCTCGAACCACGTCGCCGGCCTGAGGTTGCCGGACACCATGGGGACCTCGGCCGAGTCACCGGCGCGGAATCTGATGGAGACGCTCGCCCGGGAGTTCAGCTCCTGCCTTACGGGCGCGGCGCTCTGCCATTTTTGAACATACGGCCAATCGGTTTGCCGTGTCGTGCTCACCAGCGTGAAGTCGGCGACCGTCGCGTACGGTGCCTCAC
This sequence comes from Thermomonospora umbrina, assembly GCF_003386555.1. Lineage (GTDB taxonomy): Bacteria > Actinomycetota > Actinomycetes > Streptosporangiales > Streptosporangiaceae > Thermomonospora > Thermomonospora umbrina. The sequence continues at coordinate 3,242,138 of NZ_QTTT01000001.1, forward strand.
CCTCCACGGCCAAGCCGACGTTGACCGACGCCACGGGCCGCTCGGAGTACGTGTGGACGACGAGCGGGCCGTTCAGCGTTCTCAGGTTGTCGACCGTCGCGCGGAGGCGCTCGGCCGCGAACGCGTGCGGAGAGGACAGCCCCAGCACCGCCAGCGCCAGTGCCAGCGCCAGTGGGATGACCGGCGACGACCATTTCTTGATCATCTGAAGATGATGACACGAGCGTTGATCACCTCATGCGCGAAGTGGTCGTTCTGGCCTTAAAAGGTCAGGCGTGACCGGGCGCCCCGATCCTCGGTGAGGACCGGGGCGCCCGGTCCCGTTCAGCGGACGTCGACGTAGTCCCCCGGGGTCGTGGCCGGGTGGTGGCGCGCACCGCCCGCGTAGTGGACCCGCCAGGTGCCGTCCTGCGACGCCCGGATCGATGCCCTGAAGCCGCAGCCCGAGAGCAGCTTGGTCCGGGCGACGATGCGCCAGACCTTCGAGCCGCTCGGCCGGAACTGGATCTGCACGCCGGAGTCCCTGTAGGCCGGCTGCCACTGCGTGGTCTCGTACTTCTCCAGGCAGCCCGAGACGGTCAGTTGAGCGCCACGGCGGACCGGCTCCGGACCGGCGTCGAAGCTGGTGATGCGGGTCGGGTACTTGGTCTTGTAGGTGAGGTGCTCCACGACGGAGTTGACGGGGGCGTGCCGATCGTCGGCCGCGGGCACGTAGCGGGCGGCCCAGGTCCCCCCCACATCCTCGATCGGTGCCTGGATGCGGTACCTGCCCTCAGCGTCCGTCGTCGCCTCCAAAGAGGTGATGACGCGGCCGTTGTAGGGGTTGATGCGGTACACCCCGAGGCGCCGGCCGCCCAGGTTCTCCCAGAGGCCGCGCGCGTTCACCACCTGGAGGCGACCCGACACCGTCGAGGTGCGGCTGTAGGTGTCGATCGCCGGTGTCACGTGGACGGAGACCCTCGTGGGGCTGGGGTCGTTCGTGCCGGGAAGCGGCCGCGTGGGGACGACGGAGGTCCAGGTGGAGCCCTCGTCTCGATAGGTGGTGGACGTGGGCGACACCCGCTTCGGGCTGCTCGTGAAGGGGCCCACCAGGCGCCAGAAACCGCGCGCCGGGACCGTGCCCTGGAGGGTGAAGGTACCGTCGATCCGAGTCGTCGGCAGTCCCACGGTGGTGGCGGGCGTCCACTTCTTGCCGTCGAAGGAGTGCATGAGGATGGGGTTCGCCTCCACCATGCTCCGCTCGCCGGTGTCCGACAAACGCACCAGACGACCCCGGATGGTCAGTGCGACCCGGGTGCCGGCCTTCTTTCCGGCGGCCCTGAACCCTTTGATGCGCGCCGCGTGGCCTGGCTGATACCAGGGGGACGAGTCGGTGGCCGGTCGGTGCCCGTTCGTCTCGTCGCCCGCGAAGGTCGCCTGCAGTTCGCCCTGGGCCGGAGCGGAGAACGGAATGCTGAACCAACCGTCGCGGCCGGACCGGGCGTAGCCCACCAGTGCCCGCCGATGAGTCCCCTTGAACCAGAGGGTCACCTTCCCGCCGGGCAGGGCGGACCAGGTGTCGCTGTCCGGGTCGTGCTTCTGCAGTAGTCCGACGGCGTTGACCCGCTGACCCTGAACGCGCGGTGCGGGGGACAGCCCGACGGAGACGCGGGTCGTGATCTCGGGCTCGTCGGCGGGGTCGGCCCATGCCCCACCCGCCATTGGGGAGATCACGAGGGCCATGGACAAGAGAACGGTCGGGGCGTATCGACGCAATGTGAACCCCTCGGTAGATGATCAAGAAGAGGGGGCCAGTATGGTCTGGTCACGCAATTCGGGCAATGCCATAGGACGATATCGGCCATGTGGGAAACCCCGGTAAACCGGTCGTCCCCGCCGGACGTCTTATGGCGCGCATTACGAGCCCGGCGCACCGGGCGCGTACGACTCCCGGGATCTCAGGCGTGGTCGCCGCGGAGGGCGGACAGCCAGGCCGCGGCCTCGGTGAAGTCGGCGTCGTGGGTGCCCCGGCGGATCTCCGGCCGGACGCGGTCGGCGCGGGCGTAGGAGCCCAGGTAGCGGACCTCCGCGCAGATCCGGCGCAGCCCCATGAGGGCCTCGCCGACGCGGGCGTCGGAGACGTGGCCCTCGAAGTCCATCCAGAACAGGTACGACCCCAGACCCGTGCCGGTGGGCCGGGACTGGATCAGCGTCAGGTTGATGCCGCGCATGGAGAACTCGTTCAGGATCTCCAGCAGCGCGCCCGGGTGGTCCTCGCCGATGAAGGCGACCACGGTGGTGCGGTCCATGCCGGTGGGGGCGGGCGGGGCGCAGGGGCGGCGCAGCACCACGAACCGGGTGACCGCCTCGGCCACGTCGTGGATGTCCTCGGCCAGCACCGACAACCCGTAGCGGGCGGCGGCGAACGAGCCGGCCAGGGCCGCGTCGTAGTGGCCGTCGGCGACGTGCTGGGCGGCCTCGGCGTTGGAGGTGGCGGCCCGCCACTCGGCGTCCGGCACGTGCGCGGCCAGCCAGCGGCGGCACTGCGGCTGGGCGTGCGGGTGGGAGGCCACGGTCTTGATGTCCTCGTACCGGGTGCCCGGCCGCACCAGGAGCGCGAACGACACCGGCAGGTGCACCTCGGCGACGATCTGCAGCGGCTGGCCGGTGGCCAACTCGTCCAGCGTGGTGGGGACCGAGCCCTCGACCGAGTTCTCCAATGCGACCACCGCGGCCTCCACGTCCCCGCGCCGCAGGGCGTCCAGGGCGGCGGGAACGGTGGCGTACGGCAGGTGCTCGGCGCCCTCCGCCTCGGGGACGGAGCGCAGCGCGGCTTCGGTGAACGTGCCCTGGGGGCCGAGGTACGCGTAACGCATAGGTGGGGCTCCTCCGCCGAGGCGAGGAGCGCACGGCGGCCGGGTGAAGGAACGGGATCAGCCCGAGTCTACGCGGCCCACAAAGCCGCCGTGGCTCAGGCGTGGGCGGAGGAGGACGGGGTGTTGCCGCCGAAGTCGGGGAGCGGGTCGTCCATGCTGACCGCCGGCCCCTTGCCGAGGCGGGCGCCGCGGAGGGCCTGGTCCTCCTCGGGGGACAGCACCTCCAGACTGCGGCCGTCGCGGACCACCTTGGCGTACGTGCGGGTCTCGGTACGGCCGTTGATGGAGCTGATCACCACTCCGTCGCCGATCGAGTTGAGCAGCGCCAGGGAGAAGGAGCGGCGACCCGCCATCTCCTTGAGCGCGTCGTAGTGGACGACCGCGATGTCACGCAGCGCCTGGTTGTCGACGGTGCCGTCGAGGGCCTGGAGCTGACGGCGGAGCATCTCCGCGCACTCCTCGACGACCTGATTGACGCGGTTGTGGGCGACCACGGCGATGGACAGCCCGGCCACCCCGGCCACCATGCCGGCCAAGGCCACTGCGACAAGCATCACGAAGCGAGCGTATCCGCGCTGACCTGGTCCGGAGAAGGACCACATTGGTCACGATGTGCCATGAGCCGGTTGACCAACCACACACCGAGAAGCAGGACGAGCGCGACCGCCATCAGTCCGAAGGCGTCCTGGACGATTCGGCCGGTGAGACGCTCGATCGCGCTGTGGCCCTCCCCGATCCACCGCGTCCCCATCCACGGGATCCGGAAGGCGAAGAAGACGCCGATACCGGCGGCGACCAGGCATCTTCGCGTGTCGCGCCCATCTCCGACCAGAGCCCCGAGAACAAGGACGACCCAGACGAGATGGTGCACCCAGCCGATCGGTGACAGCAGTACCGAAAGCAGCCCGGCGATCGCGATGCCCGCCATCTCCGCGCTGTACGCGCCGGGCCCGTTCCGCCGGCCGCCGTCGAGCAGGTCGGAGGTCAGCGAGGCGCGACGGGCCAGCCGGAAGCCGACGTACGCCACCGCCGCGACGGCGGCGAGCCACACCAGGGTCGTCACGGCGTCCGGCCAGTAGAGCCGCAGCAGCATCCCGTTGAGCGACTGGTTGGTGGTGGCGTTGTTGGCGCCCGCGCGGTCGCTGCTCATCACCGCGTCGAACCAGAAGTCCAGCGAGTCCCCCGGCAGCACCATGAACGAGGCCAGCGTCGCCGCCGCCGCGGTCAGGACGGCGTTCCCGGCCGCCTCGCGCCTGCCGGTGATCAGGAAGTAGATCAGGAAGACGCCCGGCACCAGCTTGATCGCCGTCGCGAGCCCGACCAGCAGCCCCCGCGGCCAGCGGGGGTTCGGCGTCGCGCAGTCGGCCACGCACAGGGCCATCAGGAACAGCCCGACCTGCCCGAACCGGGCCTGGTCCTGCACCGGCTGAAGGTACGCCAGCACGCCCACGAGGACCCCCAGGGCGATCGGGGCGTACCGACCGACCCGGCGGAGCAGCGGCCGGAAGCCGTACCAGACGCACACGGCCAGCGCGAGGTAGATCGCGGCCACCCACAGGACCTGGACCGTCCCCCAGGGCAGCAGCGCCAGCGGCACCGCCAGCAGGGCGGCGAACGGCGGGTAGGTGAACGGCAGCAGTTGCGGCGGCTCGGTGAGGAACGCGTAGACGGGAGCCCCCCGCAGCACGGCGTCGCCGCCCGCCCGGTACACGTCGATGTCGACGAGCCGCTGGTCGGGGGGATTCGTGAGCCAGTGCACGGCGATGGGCGCGACCGCCGCCACGGCGATCACCACCCCCGCCAGAAGGATCACGAAATCGGCCGGTGACCACCTCTTTCGGTCTTCGGCCCGCTCGCTGGTTCGTCCACCCATGTACACATCCTGGCCTAACCGTCCCACTAGCCTGGGTCGGAACGGACGATGGAGGTGCCCAGGTGGCGCAGCGGGGGGCGACACCCTTCGGAGGCATGGCCGCGGTTCTCGTGGCCGTCATGCTCACGCTCATCGCGTTGCCGGCGACCCTGCGCGGCGACCGGGCGGAGGCCTCCGTCGCGGCACCCGGGGGGCGCGTGGTGCTGGTGGGGATTCCCGGCCTGCGCTGGAGCGACCTCGACGAACGTCGTACGCCCACCCTCTGGAGGCTGACCGGTGAAGCGTCCGCGGGGGCCCTCAGCGTGCGGACGACCCGGGTGAACACCTGTCCCACGGACGGCTGGTTGACCGTGTCGGCCGGGCAGCGGGCCCGGTTCGCCAACGGGGACTGCGCGCTGCCCCCCATTCCCACGACGTCGGGTACGTCGGCGACGGCCCCGGGCTGGGTGGAGATCAGGCAGGACAACGCCGGCACCAACTACGAGGCCCGCACCGGTCTGCTCGGCGACACCGTTCACCGGTCGCGCGGCTGCACCATGGCGGTCGGCGAGGGCGCGGTGCTCGGGGCGGCCGACGCGAGCGGACGGGTCGACGTGTACGCGCCGTCGCCCGACAAGGTGCCCCCGGGCGGCTGGTCGCGGTGCGTGCTGACGACGGTGGAGCTGGACGACGTCCACCGCGCGCAGATCACCACCGGCGTGGACGCCGCGGGCGCGCAGATCCCGGTGAGCCGCAAGAACCGGGAGGCCGCGGCCACGGCGGCCGACCGGCAGCTCGCACAGGTCGTCGCGGCGTTGCCCCGAGGAGCGACCCTGCTGGTCGCCGGTCTCTCCGACTCGGGCTCGGTGCCTCACCTGCACGTCGCCCTGGCCAAGGGCGCGGGCTTCGGCCACGGTCGCCTCACCTCGAACGCCACCCGGCAGCCCGGCATCGTCACCCTGACCGACCTGACGGCGACCGCGCTGGACGTCATGGGCATGGCGCAGCCCGACGACGCCGTGGGATCGGTGTGGAAGACCGAGCCGACGAAGGCGTCGGCGGCGACCACGGTCCACGATCTGGACGACGAGGACGTGGCCGCCCAGGCGATCCGGCGGGTGCAGCCCGCGTTCTTCATCGTCCTGTTCGGCGGGCAGCTCGTGCTGTACGGGCTGGCCACGGTGGCGTTGCGCCGCCGCTGGGGCGACGGAGACCGGGTGCGCGGCCGGATCCTGGCGGCGACGCGGACGATCGCGCTGGTCGGGGCGGCGGCGCCGGTGGCCTCGTTCCTGGCGAACCTGCTGCCCTGGTGGCGTTCGGAGCATCCGCTGCCGGCGTTGATCGGCAGTGTGGTGCTGTGGATCGGTGTGATCACCGTGCTCGCCCTCGTGGGCCCCTGGCGGCGTTCGCTGGTCGGCGCGGGGTTGGTGATCTCGGGTGTGACGGCGCTGGTGCTGGGCCTGGACGTGATGACCGGGTCGGCGCTCCAGCTCAACGCCCTCATGGGGTACACGGCCCTGGTCGCGGGCCGGTTCTACGGGTTCGGCAACCAGGCGTTCGCGCTGTTCGCGGTGGCGGCGCTGCTGACGGCGGCGTGGGCGGCCGAGCGTCCGCTGCGGGCCGGGCGGGAGCGCACGGCGGTCGCCCTGGTCGCGGCGGTCGCGGTGGCGGCGGTGGCGATCGACGGGTGGCCCGCGTGGGGCAGCGACTTCGGCGGGGTGATCGCGATGGTCCCGGCGTTCGCCGTGCTGGGGCTGCTGATCGCGGGCCGTCGGGTGTCGCCGGTGCGGCTGGGGGTGTTCTGCGCCGCCGGGGCGGTGCTGGTGCTCGGCATCTCGTTCGCCGACTCGCTGCGCGCCGACCCGTCCCATCTGGGCCGCTTCTGGGACGACCTGCTGAACGGCGAGGCGTGGGGCATCATCGCCCGCAAGGCGGGGGCGATGCTGCGGAGCCTGGGCTACTGGCCGTTCACGGTCGCGGTGGTCGCGGCGCTGTGCTTCCTCTACTACGTGCTGGCCCAGCCGTTGCAGTGGCGGGCCGCGCTGCTCGACCGCGCCTACCATCACAGCCGCACGCTGCGGCCCGCGCTGCTGTCGGCCCTCACGCTGGCGATCGCCGGGATGCTGGTGAACGACTCGGGCGTGGTGATCCCCGCCATCGCGTTCAGCCTGGCGATCCCGCTCACGCTGGCGGCGAGCGTACGGGCTCAGGAGCTGGACGAACACGGGGGCGACGCAGGCACGTCACCGCCAGCCACACCAGCAACCCCGTCAGCAGCCACGGGACCAGGGTCGCCCGCACCCCCGTGACCAGCCAGTTCAGGTCATCGGGCAGGCCGATGAGCAGCGGGTCGCGGGCGGGCAGATAGGCCAGGCTCAGCACGGCGGTGTGCGCCAGCAGCGCCCCGTCGAACCGGGAGAGCGGCAGCAGCACCAGCACCGCCCAGCCGAGCCCGTCGTACCAGGGCAGGGTGTAGGTCGCGGCCAGCAGCCACGCCAGCGCCAGGGCCGCCGCGACGGTGACACCCTCGGAGACGTCCGGGGCGCGCGTCGAGTCGCGGGGCAGGGCGCGCACCAGCAGCCAGATCAGCGCCGCCAGCAGCACGAGACTGCCGATCCGGATGACGATCCGGTGCTGGTTGACACCCATGGCCGCGTCCAGCAGATGCCAGGGGCTCGACAGCGACACCGAGTTGGCGGCCCGTCTGACCTGGTCGAACGCATGGGGCCCGGCGAGGGCGAAGGAGATCACGGCGACCGCCCCGGACGCGCCGAACAGGGCCGCCGCCCGACCGACGCGGCGTTCGCGCAGCATCGTCCAGGCCGGCCCGCCGCCGACCAGCGCCGCCGGGAACTTGATCGCGGCGGCGACCCCCAGCAGGGCCCCCGACACCAGCGCCCTCGGCACGGGCCGGGAGATCCGGATGAACACGGCCAGCGCGGCCACCGCCGCCAGGATCGACAGGGCGTCGTTGTGGGCGCCCCCGACCAGGTGGAACAGCATCAGCGGATTCAACGCCCACAGCAGCGCCACGCGGAGCCGCCCCTGCGGGCTGCGGCACACCCGGTAAAGGATCAGGCCCGTGAGCACGAACGCGAGCGCGTTGGTGATCGACAGCACCAGCACCGTGATCCGCAGCGAGTCGCCGCCGACCCACGAGGCGAACGCCTCCTGCGCCGTGGCGATCGGCCCGTACACCGACGGCGTGTGCCGCCACTCCTCGGCCGCGCCCGCGACCGGATCGCCGGGCATGTCGATCGCCTTGGTGGCGTACGGGTCGTGGCCCGTGACGGCCATCCGCCCGTACGCCGCGTAGTTGAGGTGGTCGGTCGAGCCGACGGGGGGCATCATCGCGAACGCCGCCGCCACCAGCAGACCGGCCGCCATCAGGGGCTTCGCGGAGCAGAGCCACCCCCGCCGCACCGCGAGCAGGCACAGCCCGAGCCCGGACGCGCCCAGCAGGATCCCCAGGACGACCAGGCCGATCGCCAGACGCAGCGGGACCTCGACGTCCAGGGAGTAGGGCAACGCCTCCGTGCCGGGCAGGAACGGCTGCGTCGCCGACGGCCCGAGCAGCGCCGTGAGCAGGAAGCAGGCCAGCGAGGCGCTCGTCAGGGCGAGCCCGGCCAGGCCCAGGATGCGGGGTCGTGACGGGGCGCCTGCGGCGGGGCCGTCCGTCCGGACGGAGTCCAGGGAGGTCACCTGCGACGGCAGGCGAGCCGGGCCACGACCACGGGCTCCCGCGCGACCAGCGCCCTGCCGACGTCGCGGAACTGCCGGGCGCGGTGGACCTGGGCCCGCCAGTCGGTGCCGGTGGCCCGGTGGGCGAGCGGCACCCCGACCTCCAGGACGCGGAAGCCCGCCCTCAGCAGATCGATGGTGAGCCCCGTCTCCACGCCGAACCCGGCGGCCAACGGCAGGCCCGTGTCGAACGCCGCCCGGGTCAGGCAGCGCTGCCCGTTGAGGGGCTGGGTCGCCTCCCAGCCGGTGGCGCGGCGGATGCCGTCCCGCGACAGCCGCACCACGAGGCCGTGCCCGCCGAGCTTGACCGTGGTGGTGAACGCGGCGATGGTCATATCGGCCTCGCCGCGCCGCACCGGCTCGATCAGCGGGGCCGCCCCGCTCGCGGTGTCGCCCAGGTCGGCGTCGAGGAACAGCAGGTGGCGGGGGGTGTCACGGCCCTCGTCCAGCAGTCGGACGGCCTCCGCGCCGGTCTCCATCGCCGCGCCCTTGCCCCGGTTGCGGCTGTGCCGCACCACCCTGGCCCCGGCCTCGGCAGCGACCGCCCCGGTGCGGTCGGACGAGCCGTCGTCCACGACGATGACGAGGCCGACGCCGGGCAGTTCGCAGGCGGCCTTGACGGTGGCCGCGATCCGGTCGCCCTCGTCCTTGGCGGGGATGACGACCGCCACGTCCCCGTCGGGTCGTTCCTGTGACTGCATGCGGTCGATCGTAGTGCGGGTCGCGGGAACGTCCCCGCCGTTCGACGCGAGCGTCCCGGGCGGGCGTTCCGGACGGACGTCGGTCAGCGCGGGCCGGCGGCCGGCACGCCGTCGGTGATGGTGAACACGGTGTCCAGCCCGGTGACCTGGAAGATCCGCCGGACCGACGGGCGGGGCCCGGCCAGCTCGAAGCTGCCGCCCCGATCGTTGAGCCGCTTCATCGCGCCCAGCAGCACGTTCATCCCGGTGGAGTCGCAGAACTCCACGCCGCTCAGGTCGACCACCACGCTGACCGCCCGGTCGTGCAGCACGGTCGCCAGAGCGGTCTGCAGGCGCGGCGCGGTGTACAGGTCGAGCTCGCCGGTCGCGGTGACGACGGCGTGACCTTCCTGAGACGAAGTTGAGACGTTTAGCTCCACGAGCCGCACACTATCCCCCCGGCACCCGCCGTGACCAGGGAGTTGACAGGACCCGTGCGGCGGGCCGGTCGCCGTCCGTCGTCGTCCGGCGCCGCAATGCGCCCACTTCGGCGCCGGCGCCCGGTTCCGGAACGTTCCCAGGCCCGGTGAACTGCGGAATTCGCCCTCGGTCCGGCGGTCCGTGCGGGATGCTGTCCGGGTGCAGCAACGGCCCAGCCAGTCGGGAGGCGACCCACGCCGGGAGCGCCTTCGTGAGCGCCTGGAGGCGATCCGGGCCCGGTCGGAGAAGTCCGCTTCGTGGAACTCCTCCAGCCAGTACCTGTCGCGCCTGATCAACCGCGAGGGCTTCGTCCCGATCACGGCGCGGCTCTCCCGCGCGGACCTGGCCTTCCTCAGTGGCGCCCGCGACGAGGTCCTCGCCTTCGCCGAACTCGCCCTCCGCCTCGTCGAGCTGCACCAACCCCAGGACGCCGGCGGCATCACCAGCGACCCCGACCACCCCATCCAGCGCTGCCGCGCCTGCATGTGGCGCTGGCCCTGCCCCACCTTCCGCACCATCGACGAGTCCCTGGGCCGCTAGCCGACCGCCGCCCGCCGAGGCGGTGACGAACGTGCGCCGCTACAGGGCCAGCGGCAGACGGATGACGAAACGGCAGCCGGGGCCCTCGTTCGCCACCCCGATCTCGCCCTCGTGGGCCTCCACGATGCCCCGGGCGATCGCCAGCCCCAGACCGGCGCCCCCGCCGCCCGGCGTCCGCGCCGCCTCGCCCCGGAACGCCACGTCGAACACGCGCGGCAGATCGTCCTCGGGGATGCCCCCGCACGCGTCGGACACCGTCACGCAGGCCATGCCGTCCTCGACCGCCCCGACGACCTCGATCGTGCCGTCGCTCGGCGTGTGCCTGATCGCGTTCACCACCAGGTTGCGCAGCGCCCGCCCCAGCTCCCCGGCGTCCACCTCCAGCGGCATGCCCGCGCCGGCCTCGCCGCGCAGCCGGACGCCCTTGGCCCGCGCGAGCGGCTCCGTTCCCGCGATGGTCTCCGCGACCAGGTCGTCCAGACCGACCCGTCGCCGGTACAGGCGCAGCGCGCCCGCGTGGATCCGGGACAGCTCGAACAGGTCGTCCACCATCCCGGTCAGCCGGTCGGTCTCCACGCGGATCCGGCCGTGGTAGTCGCGGACGGTCTCCGGGTCGGCGACCACCTCGTCCTCCAGCGCCTCCGCCATCGCCCGCAGACCCGCCAGCGGCGTCCGCAGATCGTGGCTGACCCAGGCGACCAGCTCCCGGCGGCTCGCCTCCAGCGCCTGCTCGCGCTCGTGCGCCTGCGCCAGCCGACCGTACGCCGCGTCCAGCTCGCGGGCCAGCTCCGCCAGCTCGGCCGGCAGCCGTACGCCCGGCGGACGGTACGGGTCGGCGCGGACGGCGTCCACCAGCACCCGGTTGGCCGCGACGAGCCGCCGCCCGAGCAGCGCCGAGACGCCCATCGCCACCGCGCCGGCGGCCGTCACCACGGCCAGCGCCACGGAACGGTCGTGCTCGTCCAGGTACATCATCAGCGTGATCACCACGATGCCGGACACGGTGGCCAGCACCGTCGCCGCGCCGACCACGACGAGCTGGGTGGCGACCGACCGGCCGCGCAGCAGGTGCAGCAGCACCAGCCCGACCACCGCGACCACGGACGCGGCCAGCGCCGCGTACCAGGCCACCCACAGCAGCTCCTCGAACGGGATCACGGCGCTCCGTCGTCCTCCGGCTCGTACCGATAGCCCACGCCCCACACCGTCACGATCCGGCGGGGCGCGGTCGGATCGTTCTCGATCTTCTCCCGCAGCCGGCGGACGTGGACGGTGACCGTGGACGAGTCGCCGAAGGACCAGCCCCACACGCGTTCGAGCAGCTCGTCGCGGGTGAAGGCGCGTCGGGGATGCCGCATCAGGTACGCCAGGAGGTCGAACTCGCGGGCGGTCAGGCTCAGCTTCTCGCCCGCCAACTCCGCCTCGTGGGCCCCCAGGTCCACCCGCAGGTCCCCGTCGTCGACGCGCCCCGGCCCCCGGCCCGCCGGAGCCGACCCGCCCTTGGCGCGACGCAGCACCGACCGCACCCGCAGCGCCAACTCGCGAGGGCTGAACGGCTTGGTGACGTAGTCGTCCGCGCCCAGCTCGAGACCGACCAGCCGATCGGTCTCCTCCCCCAACGCGGTCAGCATCACCACCGGGACCGCCGACGCCTCCCGCAGTCGTCTGCACACCTCGAGGCCGTTGATCCCCGGCAGCATCAGGTCCAGCACCACCAGGTCCGGCGGCCGGGCCGCCGCCGCACCGAGCGCCTCCCGCCCGTCGGCCACGCACTCGACCTCGTGCCCGTCCCGGACGAGGTAGCGCATGACCACCTCGGCCACGGTCGGGTCATCGTCCACGACCAGGATTCGCCCGGTGATCTCGTCGCCCACACTCACACCGTAGGCGCGCCGGCTCATCGGAGGCGAGCGCGAACGCCCGCCGTAAGGGACTCCTCATGTCCGAGCCGCCGCCGCACCCGCGTCATCGGGTGCGCCCGGTCAGCCGGTGGTGCCGCCCATGTCGGCGTCCCACCAGGTGGGGGCGTTGCGGTCCGGGTCGATGGAGTTGCTGCCGTCGAGGATGATCCGGCTGACCAGGTCGGGGTCGTCGCCCATCGGGACGTGGCCGCAGCGGGGCAGGTCGAAGTGCCGCGCGTCCGGCATCCGCTTACGGGCCACCCGGGCCTGGTATGGCGGCAGGACCATGTCCCGGCGCGACCAGGCGATGGTGACCGGGACGTCCGAGGGAATGGAGTCGCGGAACGGGGCGCCGACGGTGATGAACCGCAACATGGTGAGGCGCGCGCGGAGCAGTGCGCGATAGTCGCCGAGGGCCAGTTCCGGATCGGCCTTGGTCGGCGAGTTGTAGATCCAGAAGAAGAGCAGCGCCCGACCCGCCTTGGTCGCCGTCAGCTTCTTGGCGAACGGGCTCAGCACGGTGCCGACACCCATCACCCCGCCGAAAAGGCCCAAGGTGTAGGCGAAGTCCGCGTAGGAATACCAGAATCCGCCCGGGGAAAGGGCGGTGACGCTACGGGCCGCGCCGAGCGAGGCCAATTTGAGCCCGAACAGGCCGCCGATCGAGTTGCCCGCGATATGCGGTCGGTCCAGGCCGGCCTGCTGGAAAAAGGTCAGCAGTTCGTCCACGACGGTCTCGGACGGGGACCGACCCCTGGCCAGCTTGGGCGACTCGCCGTGCCCCGGCAGGTCCACCAGGATCAGTTCACGGTGCCGGGAGAGTCGATCCACGACCGGATACCAGGCTTGGCGTCGGTGCGCGATTCCGTGCAGCAATACCAGGGGCTCACCGGCTCCGACCCGCTCATAAGCCAGCATGTCTTCCTCCCACTGGTGTCCGCTGTAGAGCAGCGTCCCTGAAAGTCAGAGGAGGGGGAAACCACGCCGGTGCGCCAAATGCCGGATCCCTTTAGCACTCTGTTGACAATTTTCCTACCGGTGGGTAGCCCGTGATTCGCGTCGCAGGGTGACCGGGCCGCTACCTGCGGGGAAGGCGAGGGGCCCGGGCCTCGCCGGATGGCGGTCGGACAAGGGCTCCGCGACCGATCACTGCGCCGAGGGGAAAGTCCATGACCGCTCGGCCCACCGCCGGTCCTGCCGGTCCTGCCGGTCCGCCCGCAGGGTCCGCTCTCGGTGATCGGCACCCTCGCCTGCCGTCGGCGACGGAGGGCCGACTCATCGCCCGGGCCGCCGTCGGTCGGCGTGACGGCTTGAGGTGATCGCGGTGGGATCGCTTTATCCCGCCTTTCGGACCGTGTTGATCAGGTGGTCGTCGACATCCCCGACCGATCCCGGACTTCCCAACCCTCTGGAGGTACCCGATGAGCCGCATCGCCCGGACGGTGGTCGTCGTCGGAGTGATGGCGTCCGCCTTCGCGGCCGCTCCCGCGCCCGCGCTCACCTCGGCCGGAGCCGGAGCCGGAGCCGGTGGGGTGCCGCCCGATCCGGCGCCCGGTGGGTTGCAGCGGCCCTACGAGCCGGACGTCGACGTGACCCGGAACATCGACACCCTGGACGTCACGGCGACAAAGGGGGCGGGGCGGAGCGTGACCTTGGTGTTCGACCGGCGGAGCCGTGCCGCCACGGGGGACGTGCCGGCGGGGGCCCGCCGCTTCGTGTTCCTGTTCGACCGGTCGATTCGCTTCCGCCCCGACGCGTTCCCCACCTGTGACCGTACGGTCATCGAGGCGCGGGGTACGGACGCCTGCCCGCCAGGGTCCCGGATCGGCGGCGGTCGGGCCGAATTCCCCGGGGGGCGGGCGCAGGACGTGCTCGCCTTCAACACCCGGATCGGGGAACGCCCCGGTGTGTTGGTCGTCATCCCCGGTGCGGGGACGCTCCTGGAGCAGACGTTGGAACGCGTCGCCGACCCCTATCGCGGGGACTACCGGTGGGCCTTGGACGAGATCCTCCCCGTCACCTCCGTGCCGCCCCAGAACCGGGTGGGCACCACCCGCTTCCAACTGTCGTTCGGTGCGACGCGCGTCCATCACGGCCGCACGGTCGGCTTCGCGGAGACCACCGCCCGTCCGGGTGCGACGCTGCGTTTCGGCCTGTGGAGCGAGTTCGTGTCGGGCCAGGTCATCGTGCCCACCGACCGGTCGCGGCTGACCGGCTGACCGCGATGAGGCCCTCCCGGGTGCCCTGAGGTCGGCGGCGTCCCGGGGGGCGCCGTGTTTGGGCGGTGTCACGCCATGGCCTCCATGACGGTCTCGGTGACGTGTTCGACCATGTCGATGCCCGAGGCCATGGAGGAATGGCGGTCGGAGAGGACGGCGATCAGGTAGTCGTGGTCGCCGTCGATGCGGCCGATGCTGTTGATGATCCAGCGGCCTCCGTCCGTGGAACGGGGGAGCCAGCCGTTCTTGAGGGCGATGTCGTCGCGGGGAGCCGTGCCGGCGCTGACGCCCCACGCCTGGGTCGCGTCGACCGAGCGCATGAGGTCGAGCGCGTGGCGGCGGCTGCGTTCGTTGAGCGGGCCTTCGTCGGAGGTGAGCGCGTTCAGCAGACGGAGTTGGTCGCGTGCGCTGGTGCGGGTCAGGCCCCAACTGGCGCTGGTCGCGGTGGTCTCGCGCAGGCCGAGCGATCGGTTGGCGCGCGTCAGCCCGGGGGCGCCGCCGATGGCGGACCACAGCGCGTCGGCGGCGGCGTTGTCGCTGTGCACGATCATGCGGTCGGCCAGGCTCTCCTCGGTGGAGGTGAGCCGCCGGTCCTGGCGTTGGGCCTGGAGCAACAGGGCCGCGAGGATGTCGACCTTGACGATGCTCGCCGTGGTGAATCGCCGCTGCGAGCCGTAGGTGTACGAGACCCCGGTGGTCAGGTCGCGGATCGCGACCGACAGGCGCGCGTCGCCCCGTACCGCCTTGTCGATGGCCTGGGCGAGTGCGCGGCGGTCGAGCTGCGGGGATGCCGGGGTGTCGGGGGCGGGGTCGGTGGTGCTCGGGGTGGGGGCGGAGGCGACGGCGTCGCTGGGTGTGGGGTCCGGGAGGGCGCTGACCCGCTCCACGGCCGGGGTGTTGATCCTGATCAGGCTCGTCATGATCAGGAACACCGCCCCGAGCAGCGTGAGCCGGTAGGGCAGCCGCCACCTCGACCTCGTGGATGGGCCGGGAGGGTCCGACTCGGCATTGGTCCTCCTCGGGTCGGTGCACGGGCTCGTGCGTGCCTCGATGTCCGGTGTACCCGGGCTCGGCGCGCGTTCGGCGTCGGGGCCGGTGTTCGTGCTCGGGTCGCGGCGCGATCGTGTGTCCGGACTGGTGGGGGATCTCATGGGTTCGCGCGGGACTCGGGGCCGTGGCCCGATGGGCGGGGGACGGGCGCGCCGGTGGGTCCGTCGACGGGCGGGTCGTTCGGCCCCGAGGGCGCGTCGTTCGTTCGAACCGTTCGCATGGCACGACGGTGGCGGTCGGAACTGAAGACGAGCGGCAAGCGGCCTGAAAACCGGCTGAGGATCGATCATGGACCGTTCCGGGGCGGTTGTTTCCGTCCTGGCCTGGTGTTTCCTGGAAAAGAGTGATGCCAGGCGCACGCAGGGTCGGTAGGTTTGGACTCGATCGAGGAGAACGCCCGCTTCGGCGGGATTCAGGGAGAGCTCGCGGGTGCCGGCGAGGGAGCGAATCTCATGATCATGAAATGTGGGGGGCCGCCGCGGCGGCCGGGAGGGCGTCCGATCCGGGGCGTTCCAGGGTCTATCACTTGACTGACAAGGTGCGGTCGGCGACTTTGCTCTCTGATCACAACAGCCAGAGGCGTCACGCGGGTCATACTCATGTCCCAGCCCAACGCTGTCCCGCTGCAGGTCCCTGACTGGTCCACGGTGACCGGTCCGGTCGCCGTGTCCTAGAGTTATGCGCCACGCTGTGCGGGAGGTTTGGTGCCCTTCTATCCACCTCGGGATCGATCTGACGACATCCGGCTGTCGGACACGCTTCGCGCGGGACATCCGGGTGCGCCCACCTTCGTGAACGACGCCTACGGCCCCCGGCTGCACGGCTACGCGGAGGCACTGCTCGGGGATCGGGAGTCGGCCGTCGAGGCGGTCCGCGCCGCGGTGCGGGGGACGCGTGACAAGGCGGACGAGGTCCCGGACGCCACACGTCTCCGAGCCTGGTTGTACGCGCTCGTCCGGTCGGAGTGCCTGGACCGGCTCGAGGCCGGCGAGGCCCCGCCGCTCCTGCCGTCGCCCCGGCACGAGGAGGAGCCCGAGGCCGGCCGTGCGGGCTTCCGTTTCGAGTTGGACGCGCTGGGCGAGCTGGAGCGCGAGGCCGCCGAACTCGTCATCGACCACGGCCTCGGCACCGCCGAGGTGGCCGAGGTCCTCGGCGTCTCCCCCGAACGGGCCGCGGAGCTGCAGGGACGCGTGAAGATCACGTTCTCGCCGCCGCTCACCTCCCGGACCCGCGAGGCCCAGGACCGGGACGAGCCCGCGGACCGCCCCGCACCCAACGTCATCAAGGGCCCGTGGGCGAGGAAGGACTCGGACGACCTCGCCGACGCCGCGGAGCCCGATCCCGTCGAGGTCGACGAACGACGCGCCGCAGTCGGGGAGAACACGCGGTCCGATGGTCGAGCGGGGGACGACCGGTACGCCGACGACCACGGGGTCGTAGACCGCGCAGCCGGGGCCCGCCACGCCGATGGCGGCGGAGCCGTGGGCCACGAGGCCGACGACCGGGAGGCCGCAGGCCGCGGAGTCGCAGACCGCGCAGCCGACGGTCGCTACGCCGATGGGCGCGGGGCCGTGGGCCGCGGGGCCGACGATCACTCGGCCGACGGCCGCGACGCCGACGCCCGCGCAGCCGGTGACCACGACCACGAAGGAGCGGCACGCGGAGCCGCGGACCAGGGCGCCGACGGCCGCCCGGCCCACGACCGCGCAGCCCGGCGCCGCGCGGCCCGCGGTCGTGGAGCCGGCGGTCGGGAGGCTGCGGACCGGGAAGGCGACCGCGACGCCGGTGACTGGGAGGCCGTGGACCGCGACGCCGATCGCCGGGTCGCCGCCGTCGCCGCGATGCCCGGGGCGAAGCGAGGGTCCCGGATCGGGGCCGGGGAGGGCCTTCGCAAGGCCACCGGACGCGTGCAGGAGCGCCGCCGCCGAGGCTCGAAGCCGCCGGCGGCGGAACCCGTCCTCGGGCGTCAGGAGACCTCGGGCGCGACCCTGGGGCGGCGTGGGCGGCGGACCGAGGCCGGGGCTGCGCTGTTCGCGGCCACCGGGCTGGTCGTCTTCGTCATCCTGCTCGTCATGTCGGAGCCGCCCGAAGGCGACGACCCCGTTCGCAAGCCGCCGCTGGCGGCCCCCGGGTACAACGCCGTGCTGCCCCCGGCGGACGCGGGTCGACCGTCATCGTCCCCGTCCGCGCGGCCGTCGGCCACCAAGACGCCGCAGAGCCCGCGTGAACGATCGCCCGAAGGGCGGCCGTCCCGCCCCCGTCAGCCGGAGCCGCCGACTCCTCGGCGTCCCAGGCAGGAGACCGGTCCCGGCAGGCTGGCGATCAGCGACTCCGACTGTCAGCGGGTGACCGCTCCGGTCAGCCGGACCTGCCATGTGCGGCTCACCGCGGTGGGCGGGTACGTCCGCTGGGCGGTCTCCTCGGTCAACTCCGGGATCGCCCGCGTGTCCGCCCGTGGCAGCGGGCTGTTGAGCGCGGGCAGCTCGGTGACCGTGACCGTGACCGTCCGGCCGACCGTGCCCTGCTACGCCCGCGGGCAGGGGGCGGGCAGCGTGCGGTTCGCACCCGGGGGCACCGCCAGCGTCACGTACACCTGCTGGTGAGCCCGGGCGGCCGGGTGTCGACGACGTCATGCCCCAGGGGGATGACGTTGATCGGCGCGCCGGCTACCGTGGCGGCATGGGTCGAATACTGCTGAAGGGCGCGGGGATCGGGCTGGCCGTCTGGTTGGTCTTCTCGGTGATCGGCGCGGTCCTGTCGACGTTGAAGATGTTCTTCTTCATCGGTCTGGTGGCGGCGGCGGTGATGCTGGTCGTCACGCTGGTGGCGAAGTCGGGCGGGCGACGCTGACGCGCCCCCTTGTGTGAGATTGATCGCATATCGCAGGATGGGCTTCCGAACGCCGCCGCCGGCGAAAGGGACGTTCATGCAGGCTCTGACCGATGTGCTCCGTCAACGCGCGCAGGCCGCCCCCGAGACCGTCGCGTACCACTACGGTGACCGCGAGATCACCTATCGCGAGCTGGACGAACGGGTCGACCGGGCCGCCGCGGCGCTGCACGCCGCCGGAGTGGGGGCCGGGGACCGGGTCGCGATCCTCGACAAGAACTCCATCGAGTACGTCGAGCAGCTCTTCGGCGCGGCCCGCATCGGGGCCGTTCAGGTGCCGGTCAACTATCGGCTCGCGCCGTCCGAGGTCGCCTACATCGTCGACAACGCCCGCGCCAAGGTGGTGATCGTCGGCTCCGAGTTCGTCCCCGTGCTGGACGCCATCGCCGGGGACCTCGTCCACACCACCCATCAGGTGGTGATCGACGGCGAGGGAACGGCGGAGCCGCGTCTCGACTACGCGCGCTGGGTCGCCGCGTACGAGCCCGTTCCGCCGCCGCACGACGTCGACACCTCCGACGTCTTCGTCCAGCTCTACTCCTCGGGCACCACCGGGCTGCCCAAGGGCGTGATGCTCACCCACGACAACTTCCTGTCGATGCTGCCGAACACCGGCGAGCTGTGGGGCATCGACGAGGACGCCCGGCTGATGGTCGCGATGCCGATGTACCACATCGCGGGCAACGCGCTCAGCGTCGCGGTCGTGTTCGACGGCGTCACCGGGGTCATCTCCCGCGAGCCCGACCCGCTCGGCATCGCCCAGGACATCGAACGCCACCGGGTCACGCACATCTTCCTGGTGCCGGTGCTGCTGCTGTTCTGGCAGAACATGCCGCAGGTCGCCGAGTGCGACCTGTCGAGCCTGCGGCTGCTGCTGTACGGGGCGTCCCCGATCAGTCGGGAGGTGCTGACCGGCGCCATGAAGCTGTTGCCCACCACGGCGTTCCGCCAGGTGTACGGGCTGACCGAGACCACCGGCGCGATCACGTCGCTGCCGCCGGAGGACCACGACCCGGACGGCCCCCACCCCCGCAGGCTCGCCAGCGCCGGGCTCCCCGGCGACGGCACCGACCTCCGGATCGCCGACCCCGCCACGCTGGAGCCGGTGCCGACGGGCCGGGTCGGCGAGATCCTGGTGCGGTCCCCGCAGAACATGAAGGGCTACTGGGACCTGCCCGACGCGACCGCCGCCGCGCTGCTGGAGGACGGCTGGTTTCGTACGGGGGACGCGGGCTACCTGGACGAGGACGGCTACCTCTACATCCACGACCGGGTCAAGGACATGATCATCTCGGGCGGGGAGAACATCTACCCCGCCGAGGTGGAGAACGTCCTGATGGGCCACCCCGAGGTCGCCGACTGCGCGGTCATCAGCGTGCCCAGCGAGCTGTGGGGCGAGACCCCCAAGGCCATCGTGGTGAAGTCCGGCGAGGTCACCGAGCAGCAGATCATCGACCACTGCCGCGAACGCCTGGCCCACTTCAAGTGCCCCACCTCGGTGGACTTCGTCGACGCCATTCCGCGCAACCTCACCGGCAAGGTCCTCAAACGCGAGCTGCGCCTCCCCTACTGGGAGGGCCACGAACGCGCCGTCCACTGACCCACGCTCGACGTCGGGCTCAGACGCGGCGGACGACGACGCGGCCGGCGTCGCCGCCGGAGGCGAGAAGGGTGCCGTCGGCGGAGAACCGGGACGTCTTGGTACGGCCCGTCCAGCCGATGTCCCGGCGTTCCTCGGCGAACGCGGGGAGGGGCTCGCGGGTGGCGACGTCCACCAGATGGATCTCCGCCCCGTACGCCTCCTTGAGCATCGTTCCGACGACCAGGGTGCGACCGTCGGCGGACAGGTCGAGGAAGTCGGTGACGCTCCGATGGGGCGGGAGCATCTCCAGCACCACGTCGCCGTGCGCGGTCGTGGCGGGGTCGGACAACGCGCTGTAGCGCTCGCGCATCTTCTTGTCGCGCGCCTTCTCCCAGGTCCGCCAAGGGTCTTGGTCGTCGCCGATGTCGGTGACCGTCTCGCGGGGACGCCCACCCTCCCGCCATGCGGTGCGAACGAGTCGCCTGCCGTCCAGGACGACCCGGTAGTACCTGGGCGGGGAGTGGTCGAGCGACGACAGCGTCACATCGAGATGCGTCATGCGCCCGGAACATACCCCTCGGCACCGACGAAAGGGCCGCCCCCGCGAGAGGGCGGCCCTTGGCGCAGGGTCAGACGGTCTCCTTCACCGCGCCGGCCCCCACCTTGCGGGAGCGCAGGGTGACGGCCGCCAGGCCCGCACCGGCCAGGGCGACGACCGCCGCCCCGAGGAACGCCGCCTGGAACCCGGCGGTCAGCGCGGACGGGTCGCCGAGCCGGTCCGCGCCCTGGGAGGTGGCGAGGGCGGTCATCGCGGCCAGTCCCACGGCCGAGCCGATCTGGTAGGTGGTGTTGACGATGCCGGACGCGAGTCCGCCCTGCTCCGGGGCGACCCGGCCGATGGCGGCCATCATGGCCGGGATGAACACCAGCGCCATGCCGACCGCCGACACCAGCGAGCCGGGCAGCACGTCGGTGACGAAGCTCCCGCTCGGGGAGACCGCCGACAGCAGCGCCAACCCTCCGCCGAGCACGACCAGGCCCGTGACGATCAGCGGCTTGGTGCCGTACCGGGCGATGAGCCGTCCGGTCACGCCCACCATCAGCAGCATCATCAGCGCGGTCATCGGAACGAGCGCCGCGCCGCTCGGGAACGCCCCGTAGCCCAGGACCTGCTGCAGGTACAGGTTGAGGAAGTACCACATCGGGATCCACGCGGCCCCCAGCAGGGTCATGGCCACGTTGGCGGCGGCCAGGTCGGGAGTGCGCCACACGGACAGCGGCATCAGCGGGCCGCGCACCACCCGCTGCAGACCGACGAACGCGGCCAGCAGTAGGGCGGCCCCCGCCAGTTGCAGCACGGTGGCGGTCGAGCCCCAGCCCCGTTCGGGGGCCTGCACGATCGCGTACACCGCCAGGGCGAGCCCGCCGGTCACGGCGGCGGCGCCCGCCAGGTCGAGCCCGCCGCGACGTCCGGGCACCGCGGGCAGCAACGCCGGCACCAGGGCGAGGGTGAGCAGCCCGATCGGCACGTAGATGACGAACACCCACGGCCAGCTCAGCCATTCGGTGATCACGCCGCCGAGGAACACTCCGGCGGTGCCGCCCGCCGGGGCCGCCGCCCCGTAGAAGGCCAGCGCCTTGGGCAGCTCCCTCGGTCGCCCGGCGAACAGCACCATGAGCAGCGTCATCGAGGCGGGGGCGATCAGCGCCGCGCCGACGCCCTGGACGGCGCGGCCGACGATCTCGGTGGTGGCGCCGCCCGCCGCCGCCGCGACGACCGAGCCCACGATGAGGACGGCCCATCCGGCGGTGAAGACCCGGCGGGCGCCGAGCAGGTCCGACAGTCGGCCGCCGAGGAGCAGCAGGCCGCCGAACGCGACGACGTAGGCGTTGAACACCCACTGCAGGCCGCCCTGGCTGAAGCCCAGGTCGCGCTGCATCTCGGGCAGGGTGACGCCGATGATCGAGGTGTCCATGATGACCATGAACTGGGCGGCGGCGAGCACGGCGAGCGCCTGCCACCGCCGCGGGTCGGGTCGGGTGTCGGGAGAGGACATGGGGGTGCTCCCTTCGCACAGATACCCCAGGGGGGTAAGTTCGCCACGGAACGTACCATACCCCCCTGGGGTGTCAAGTTCGCACGCCGCGGCCGGTCCGCCGGGCCGGCCGGATGCGGCCTCGATCGGGAGGTTTGCAGGTCACGGCGACCTCCCCCGAGACCCGTGACGAGATGTCGATCAGAGCGCTGACGAGCGGGGCCCGGGACCGCCGATACTCGGCGGAGAGAGGTCGGTCGGGGACCCGCGTGGGAGACAGGGAGCGGCTATGCGAAGGCCGATCGGCGCACTGCTCGTCGTGTTCACGGCCGCCACGGTCGTCCCCGCGGCGGCCCTGCCCGGGACGGGGCACGCCGAGGACGACAAGGACGTCCCGGTGGCCACCCGGCTCGCCGCCAAGACCCACCCCGCGGTCCAACTGCTGACCACCAAGATCTCCGCCGACGTGGTGGTGCCCCGCCCGGCCTTCGACTCCGACAACCTCGAGTCGCTGCTGCGCAAGGTGGCCCGGGACGCGGTGAACGGCCGGATCCCCACCGACCAGCGCAGCCTCGTCAAGACCGCGATCACCCGGATGCTCAAGGACCCCGACCGCTATCTCAATCCGACCGGGGACGACCGTGTGATCAAGGCGGAGTCCACCGCGCTGTGCACCGGCTGGTGGGTGACCCCGCACGGGCACATGGTCACCGCCTCGCACTGCGTCGAGCCCGACCGCGACCTCACCGCGTCGACGTTCGCCAAGCAGGCCCGAGAGGACCTCGCCGCCGACGACGAACGGATCCGCGACCAGATCCTCAAGGGGGTGGACGTCGACGACGAGCTCAAGCGCAAGACCGACGAGCTCATCACCAAGTTCAACGTCGAGCACCTCAAGCTGGAGAAGCTCGAACAGGTCACCACGGTCAACTTCACCAAGCCCGGTGGCGGCGTCGACACCGCCCGCACCACCACCGCCGAGGTCGTGGGCAAGGGCGAGAACTACCCCGGCAAGGACGTCGCGGTCCTCAAGGTCTCCGGACAGCAGAACCTGCCGACCCTCGACCTCGGAGCCGACGCCGACGTTCAGGTGGGCAGCTCCGTCTACATCGACGGGTTCCCCGGAACGGTCACGAACGAGGAGACGCTGAGCCCCAACAGCAGGCTCCAGCCGGCCTTCACCCAGGGCCCCATCAATGCCAACCGGACCACGCAGAAGGGCGTGCCGTACTTCCAGACCCAGGCCCCCGCCTACGGCGGCAACTCCGGTGGGCCCGTGATCGGCGACTCCGGCAAGGTCGTCGGCATCCTCATCGCCACCCTGGGCGACGGCGACGGGGGCACCGCGCAGAACGAGCAGTTGGTGCTGCCGGTGAGCGTGGTCAACGAGAAGCTCGGCGAGCACAACGTGCGCCCGGTCGCCTCACCGGCCTCGGTCAGCTACAACGCCGGGCTCGACCTGTTCTTCAAGCGCCACTACAAGAAGGCCCTGCCGAAGTTCCGCGAGGCGCAGAACCTCTACTCCGCGCACCCGTACGTCGCCCAATACATCTCCGACTCGCAGACCGCCATCACGGAGGGCAAGGACGAGACTCCCCTGGCGACCGGCACCAAGGTGGCCATCGGCGGCGGGATCGGGGGCGCGGTCCTCCTCTTGGCGGCGCTCGTCATCGGGACCGTCATCCTGACCCGCAGACGCCGACGCAACCGCCTCGCCCCCGCCGGCGGGCCCGCGCCGTTCCCTGGTCCGATGCATGGTCCGGGTCCGATGCCGGGCCCGCCGCCCGGCCCGTACCAGCCGCAGGCCCTGCCGCCGGGGCCGTCCGCCACACCGCCCGGGGGTATGGCGCCACCGCCCCCGGGGCCGCACCGACCGCCGCCGGGCCCGCCGCAGGGCCTTCGGCAAGGTCCGCCCCCGCCGCCGCAGGGCCCTCCCGTGCGGTACGACCCGCCCCCGCCGGACCCGCCCCACCAGCCGCCCGGACCTGCGGGTCCCCTCCCTCCGCCGCGCTAGTCACGGCCGTCCCGGCACCCCTGGCGCAACGATCGTTCGCCGGAGGATGATGTCACCGGTCACAGATGATCGGGAAAAGGGACGGCAACCTGAACTCAACTCACGTCAAGAGCGTCCAAGCGTGGAGGCGTAGAAGAGGCGGGGTCGACGACGCGGAGCGGCAGCGGCAGTGAGCGACAAGAGTGCGACGCCCATGAGTCGTGACGCGGTCGACCATGCCCTCGGCTCTTTGAACGACGACCGCGACCGCATCGCCTCCGCCCTGCTCGACCTGGAGAACCACCCCGGCTACCAGCTCGTCAAGGGCACCCGGCTGGCCGGCGCAACCCGCCGCCGCTGGGAGGAGGCCGAGGCCCGCCTCCTCCTGCTGTGGCGTCTGTTCGACGCCTACCAGCGGGTCCTGGACACGGCCGGCGAGCTGCGGGCCCGGCAGTCCAAGCCCGCTGACGCGACGCTGCGCGAGCTGAGCGCCCTACTGGAGGGCCCGTCCGTCGAACTGCCCCTCGACGAGATCCCGCTGGAGAAGCGCACACTGCTCGGCCCCACCTCCGAACGCTGCACCCTCGACGCCGCGGTGGAACGCATGACCACCGTGTACGGCGAGGTCATCGACCTGGTGTCCGCCGTCAACGCCGCCTGGGAGCAGCTCCTCGGCCCCCTGGACGAGGCCGAGGAGGGCTGGCGCGAGGGCGCCCGGCTGGCCCAGTCGCTGGAGACCGGCCGCGACGCCGAGCTGGACCGCATCGGCCGCGAGCTGGCCGCCGCCGGGCAGATCGTCCGCACCGATCCGCTGGCGCTCGTCCGCGACGGCCGCGCCGACACCTCCCGGCTCGACCAGGCGCGCGCCGACCTGGACAAGGTCCGCGCCGGCCTCGCCGAGGCCGCCCGGGTACGGGAGCGGTACGAGCAGCGCGTGGCCGCCATCGGCACCTCCCTGGCCCGGCTGGACGCGGTGCTGGACGAGGCCCGCACCGCCTACCGCACCGTCCAGGTCAAGATCGCCTCCCCCGGTGTGAACGAGCCCCACGACCCCGTCCCCGTGCTGCGCGAACGACTGGACGCGCTCGCCGCCCTCCACGGCTCCGGCCGCTGGCCCGAGCTGGCGGACGGGGTCGCCGACCTGGAGTCCACCGTGGCCGCCGCGATCGACCAGGCCACCCGCGCCCGCACCCTGATCGCCGGCCTGCTCGAACGCCGCGACGAGCTGCGAGGCCGCCTGGACGCCTACCGGGTCAAGGCCGCCCGCCTGGGCTTCGCCGAGCACCACGACCTCATCCGCCTTCACGAAGAGGCCGGGGCGCTACTGTGGACCGCCCCCTGCGATCTTCAACAGTCCACCGTCGTGCTGGCCCAGTACCAGCGAGTGCTGAGATCCCTCGAAACAGGTACCGACTGATGGAAAAGTGCACGCGGCCTGGCTGCCCGGGCTACATCGAGGACGGATTCTGCAACGTCGACGGCCTCGCACCCGAGCCCGCCCCACCCCCGGGCGCGGCCCCGGCGCCCGGCCAGGCCCCGGGCCACGGCCGAGCCCCCGGCACGCCCGGCCCCGCGTCCGCCTCCGGGGCCGGCCCGGCTTCGGGTCAGGCGCAACACGCGGCTCCCGGCTTCGCGCACGGTCAGGGCCCTGGCATGGCTTCCGGCTCTGCGCACGGTCAGGGCTCCGGAGTGTCCCCCGGCCCCGGCCGTGGGCCCGGGGTGGCTTCGGGTTCCGGGCAGGGGGCGTCGTCCGGCTGGGCGTCCGGGGGGCCGCAAGGGGCGGCCCCCGGCTCGCCCTCCGTGCCCGCGCAGGGTGGATATCCGACGGGCAGCCCGTACGTTCCGCCGCCCGCGCCGCCGTCGGGGGCCGGGAGTTCCGGGGTGTCCGGGCGCACCGGCGGAACCGCCGGCACCGGCTCGGGGCGGACCGCGTCCGGGCGTACGGCGTCGGGGCGCAGCGCGCGGACGGGCCGGACCGGTTCGACGGGCTCGTCGCGGCGGGGCATGCTCGGCGCGGGTCTCGTGGAGGTGCCGCCCGTCCCGTACCGGGACCCGGCGACCGCCATCATGCGCAACCCCGAGGTCCCGGAGAACCGGCGGTTCTGCAGCGTGGACGGCGAGCCCGTGGGGCGGAGCCGGAACGGGCGGCCGGGTCGTACCGAGGGCTACTGCCCCAAGTGCGGGCACGCGTTCTCGTTCACGCCGAAGCTCCAGCCCGGCGAGTTGGTCGGCGGGCAGTACGAGGTGCTCGGCGCGCTGGCGCACGGCGGGCTGGGCTGGGTCTACCTGGCCCGCGACAAGAACGTGAGCGACAGTTGGCGGGTCCTCAAGGGCCTGCTCGACTCCGGTGACGCGGACGCCATGCAGGCCGCCGCCGCCGAGCGCGCCTACCTGGCGCAGGTCGACCACCCCAACATCGTCAAGATCTACAACTTCGTCCAGCATCCCGACCCGGGCACCGGCGAGCTGGTCGGCTACATCGTCATGGAGTACGTCGGCGGGGAGTCCCTCAAGGACATCCTGTCGCAGCGCCGCAAGGAGCAGGGCGAGACCGCCACGCTCCCGCTGACGCAGGTCATCGCGTACGGCATCGAGGTGCTGCGGGCCATGGGGTACCTGCACAGCCGGGGCCTGCTGTACTGCGACTTCAAGCCCGACAACGCCATCCAGTCCGAGGAGCAGCTCAAGCTGATCGACCTCGGCGGGGTCCGGCGGATCGACGACGACGACAGCCCGATCTTCGGCACCGTCGGCTACCAGGCCCCCGAGATCGGATCCGAGGGCACGTCCGTCACCTCCGACCTGTTCACGGTCGCCCGGACGCTGGCCGTGCTGAGCTTCCCGTTCCGGGGCTACACCGGCAAGTACGCGACCACGCTGCCGCCTCGGCACGAGGTGCCGCTGCTGATGCGGCACGAGTCCTACTACCGGTTCCTGCTGCGGGCCACGCATCCGGAGCCGGGGGACAGGTTCCAGGACGCGGCGGAGATGGCCGAGCAGCTCACCGGCGTGCTGCGCGAGGTGCTGGCCGCCGAGGACGGCCGCCCCCGCCCCGCGCCGTCCACGCTGTTCGGCCCGGAGCAGAGCACCGCCGGCACCGAGATCGCCACGGACGCCGCCGCCGGGGACGCCGTGCTGCCGCCGCTGCACGTGCGGGCCGCCGCGGCGGCGCTGCCGGCGCCGCAGGTGAGCGGCTCGGACCCGGCGGCCGGGTTCCTGGCGGGCCTGACCGCCCGCGACCCCGCCGACCTGGCCGCCGCGCTGGCCGCCGCCCCGGTGGCGTCGCCCGAGGTCAGCATGATGCTGGTCCGGGTCCGCATCGAGCTGGGCGCCCTCGACGAGGCCGGCGCGCTGATCCAGGAGCTGGACGCCACGCACCCCGACGACTGGCGGCTCGACTGGTACCAGGGCCTGCAGATGCTCGCCGGGGGCGACTGCGCCGAGGCCGTCGCGATCTTCGACGACATCTACAACCTGATGCCGGGGGAGATGCCGCCCAAGCTCGCGTTGGCGTTCGCCCACGAGTGCGGCGGCAACCTGCCGGCGGCGGCGTTCTTCTACGACATGGTCGCCCGCACCGACCCGACGTACGTGAGCGCGGCGTTCGGCGCGGCCCGGGTGCGGCTGGCGATGGGCGACCGGGCCGCCGCCCTTCAGGTGCTCGACTCGGTGCCGCGCATCTCCACCCACCACGTGGCCGCGCAGTTGGCCGCCGTGTCCGCCGCCGTGCGGGGCCGGCGGCCCGCCGAGCTGTCGCCGCACGAGCTGGCCATGGCGGGACGGCGGCTCGGGGTGCTGCGGCTGGACGCCGAACGGTCCGGCTGGTTCACCGCCGAGGTCCTGGAGGCCGCGCTGGGCTGGGCGCTGGAGCACCGGCAGCCGGGCCCGGAGGTGCTCGGCGCGCCGATGGCCGAGGACCCGCTGCGCCGCAGGCTGGAGGAGACCTACCGGGGGCTGGCCAGGCTCGCCGACGACCCGGAGGCCAGGCTCCGCCTCGTGGACAGGGCCAACGCCGTCCGTCCCCGGACGCTGTGGTGACCTTCGCGACCGACCGCCGGCTCGACTGATCGGGGCGTACGACGACATGGAACCCTTGGCCGCCACTCGCTGCCCGGACTGCGGCGAGGCCGTCTTCGCGGACGACGACTTCTGCGAGGCGTGCGGCCGGTCCCTGCACGGGGCGGCGCCGGCGACCCTGCCCCCGCCCGGCCCGCCGCCGCCCGCCGCCCCCCCGAGCACACCGGGCGTCCGGGTGTGCGCGGAGTGCGGCGGCACCGCGATCAGCGACGACGGCTACTGCGAGCAGTGCGGGGTGCTCCAGCCCAGCGGCCGGGAGCACGTCGAGGTGGAGACCCCCGAGGCGGTCGGGGTGAGCGACCGGGGCCTACGGCACAGCCGCAACGAGGACGCCATGGCGGTCGCCTCGGTCGGCGGGAACGTGATCGCGGTGGTGTGCGACGGGGTGTCCTCCGCGCCCCGTCCCGAGGACGCCTCGCAGGTCGCGGCCGAGACGGGCGCGGCCATGCTCACCGCCCAGCTCTCCTCGGGCGCGGACCCGGCCTCCGCCACCCGCGCCGCGCTCGCCCGCGCCGCCAAGGCGGTGGCCGCGCTGGCCGACTCCCCCCATGACGCGCCGGCCTGCACGTACGTGTCCGCCGTGGTCGGCGACGGCGAGGTCACCATCGGCTGGACGGGCGACAGCCGCGCCTACTGGATCTCCGGCGGGAACGGCGCCCGCCCGTCCACGGCCCTCACCGTCGACGACTCGTGGGCGGCGCGGATGGTGGCGCTGGGCGTGATGACCTCCGCCGAGGCGCACGCCGACCGACGCGCCCACACGGTCACGTCCTGGCTCGGCGCCGACGCCGACGAGATCGCGTTGCGCGCCGAGACGTTCCGTCCCGACGGGCCCGGGATGATCGTGGTGTGCAGCGACGGCCTGTGGAACTACCTGCCCGAGGCCGCCGAGATGGCCGAGGCGGTGCACACGGCCGCCGCCCGGCGTCCGCAGGGGCCGCCGCTGGAGATCGCCCGGTCGCTGGTGCGCACGGCGCTCGACGCCGGCGGTCACGACAACGTGACCGTCGTGCTGATCCCCTTCCCGACGAACGTCCCCCCGGCCGGCGAGGCGAGGAGCTGAGAGACATGCCCGAGTTCACCATCAAGGTCGACCAGAACCGGTATCTGCCCGAGGGCGGTCGCGAGGTGCACGCCATCGTGACGGTCGAGGCGACCGGCGCCGGCCCGGCGGTCGCGGGGGCGGCCGGCTCCGGCCCGGCGGCCGAGGTGATCATCATCGACACCTCGGGCTCCATGTCGTTCGGCGGCAAGATGGCCGAGGCCAAGCGGGCCGCGAAGGCGGCGGTGGACGCGCTGCGCGACGGCGTCCACTTCGCGGTGGTGGCCGGGTTCAACTACGCCAAGCCCGTCTACCCCAAGAGCGAGACCCTCGAGGTGGCGTCCGCCCGCACCAAGGGCGAGGCCAAGGCCGCCATCGGCAGGCTGGACGCGGCGGGCGGCACCGCGATCGGCTCCTGGCTGCGGATGGCCGACAAGATGATGTCCGGCCACGCGGGCGGGGTCCGGCACGCGATCCTGCTGACCGACGGCAAGAACCAGCATGAGACCCCCGAGGAGCTGGACGCGGCGCTGACGGCGGTCAACGGCGCCTTCGTGTGCGACTGCCGGGGCGTCGGCACCGACTGGGAGGTCGCCGAGGTCCGCAAGATCGCCTCGACCCTGCTGGGCAGCGTGGACATCGTCGCCGACCCCCGCGACCTGGAGGCCGACTTCCTCGCCATGACCGAGAACGCCATGGGCAAGTCGGTGGCCGACGTGGCGCTGCGGGTGTGGACGCCGCAGAACAGCACCCTGCGCTACGTCAAGCAGGTGTCGCCGAGCCTCGCGGACCTCACCGGCAAGCGCACCGAGTCGGGCCCGCAGTCCGGCGACTACCCCACGGGGGCCTGGGGCGACGAGGTCCGCGACTACCACGTGTGCGTGGAGGTCCCGGCGGGCGACGTCGGCCGGCAGATGCGGGCCGCCTGGGTCAAGCTGGTCGCCCCCGATGGGTCGGGCGGAGAGCAGGTCCTCGGCAGCGGCAACGTGCTGGCCGAGTGGACCGACGACGAGGCCAAGTCCACCCAGATCAACGCCCGGGTGGCCGACTACACCGGCCAGTCGGAGCTGGCCGGGGCGATCCAGGAGGGCCTGGCGGCGCGCCGCGAGGGCGACCTCGACACCGCCACCGCCCGGCTCGGCCGCGCCGTGGTGCTCGCGCAGCAGGCGGGCAACGAGCAGATCGCGGGGTTGCTGGACAGGGTGGTCGACGTGCTCGACCCCGTGACCGGTACCGTCCGGCTGAAGAGGAACGTCGACAAGGCCGACGAGATGTCCCTCGACACCAGGTCGACCAAGACCGTGCGCACCCGCAAGGACGGCTGATGCCATGCCGATCTGTCCCAATGGCGACCAGTCCGCCTCGGACGACTACTGCGACGTCTGCGGTGAGTTGATGACCGGTGCCGCGCCCGCGCCCGCCGCCCCCGCGCCGACTGCGGACGGCGGGGCCGGGGGCGCGGCCGAAACGGCCGGTTCGGCGGAGCCGTGCCCGGTCGACGACACGCCCCGCACCGGCCGGTTCTGTGAGACGTGCGGGTACGACTTCGAGACCGGCAATCGGGGCGGCGGCGGGGCGGGGACCATGCCGACGACGCAGTTCGCGCAGCCGACCGCGCCCATGCCGGTGCCCGCGCCGACGGTCTCGGCCCCCGTCTACGCCAGGCCCGCGCCCGCACCGCATCCGCCGCCGCCCGGCGGCTGGTCGGCGGTGGTGGCGGCCGACCGCGACTACTTCCAGTCGGTGCTGTCCGACCTCGGGCCCGACGGGGGTTCCCTGACGTTCCCGCCGTACGCCCCCGACCGGCGCTACATGCTGGTCGGCCCGCAGGTGCGCATCGGACGCCGGAGCCTCACCCGGGGCTTCACCCCCGAGATCGACCTGAGCAGCCCCCCGGAGGACCCGGGCGTCTCGCACATCCACGCGGTGCTGCTGGCCCGCCCCGACGGCACCTGGGTGCTGGTCGATCCGGGCTCCACCAACGGCACCACCCTCAACGGCTCCGCCGACCCCATCGACGTCAACGTGGAGATCCCGGTCGGCGACGGCGACCGCATCCACGTCGGCGCGTGGACGACCATCACCCTGCGAAAGGAATAGCTCCCGTGACCGTCACGGCGCAGTTCCCCATGGGCCAGGGCGAGGCCGCCCCCGTCCCCGTTCCGCCATCGGAACTCCCCGAGCTCCCGGAGCGACGTCCCGGGGGCGTGCGGCGGCTGACCCGCCGGGTCCACCTGCGGACGGTGCCCG
The DNA here is from genome assembly GCF_003386555.1 of Thermomonospora umbrina. Lineage (GTDB taxonomy): Bacteria > Actinomycetota > Actinomycetes > Streptosporangiales > Streptosporangiaceae > Thermomonospora > Thermomonospora umbrina. Next base: position 3,273,325 of record NZ_QTTT01000001.1, read on the forward strand.
CCCGGGTGCGGGCGCTGACCCTGGTGGCGGTGGTCGCGGTGGGCGCGCTGTTCGGGGTGGCGAACTGGGCGATCGGCAACGCCCGTTCCGGCCTGGACATCATCGGCCACGACGCGGGTCCGCAGGTCGTCGCCACCGGTGACCTCTTCTTCGCGCTGAACGACATGGACGCGCAGGTCGCGGGTGTACTGCTGATCGGCCGCGACCATCAGCTCGGGCGCGGCAGGGACGCGTCGCTGCGGCTGTACGAGCAGCGGCGCACCGAGGCCAACCAGGCGCTGCTGCAGGCGGCGCAGCTCGCCGGCGATGACGTCACCGAGCAGCGGACGGTGCGCGCGGTGCTGGACGGGCTCGGGCGGTACGAGCGGCTGGCGAGCCAGGCGATGCAGCTCGACCAGCAGCAGGCCCACGCCGCCGGGCCCCCGTCGCCGGGGGTGCTGAACCTGTACCGGCAGGCCACCGACCTGATGAAGCTGGAGCTGCTGCCGCAGGCGTACAACCTGACGTTGGAGAGCGGCTCGATCGTCCGCAAGACGTACGAGTCCAAGCACTCCTCGCTGCTCGACGGGCGGCTGTGGGTGCTGGGGGCCGGGGCGCTGGTGGTGGCGGTGCTGCTGGCCGTTCAGCTCTACCTGGTGCGGCGGTACCGGCGGCTGCTCAACCCGGCGCTGGCGCTGGCGACGCTCGGCACGGTGGTGCTGCTGGCGGCGGCGGCCGGGCTGTTGGGCGCGCAGGCGTCGCGGCTGGAGACCGCCAAGGAGGACGGGTTCGACTCGGTGCTGGCGCTGTCGCGGGCTCGGGCGATCAGCAACAGCGCCTACGCCGACGAGTCCCGTTACCTGCTCGACCCGGTACGGGCCGACACCTACGAGCAGGTCTACTTCGACAAGTCGCAGGCGATCCTCTACCTCGACGCCGAGAAGACCAAGAGCCTCCGCGACTACCACGCCAACCTGGCCGGGGCGGTGGGGCGGTTCGGCCCGGGCCGCAGCACGCCGGTCACGTTCCTCGGGTTCTTCGGCGACCAGGCCCGGCAGGCCGAGCCCGGCACCCGGGAGGCCGCGTCGGTGGCCGAGGTGCTGGCGGGCTATCAGGCGTTCCAGCAGAAGGACCGCCGCGTTCGCGAGCTGGTCACGGCGGGTCAGGGCGCGCAGGCGCTGACCGCGCACGTGGAGGCGCGCGAGTTCGAGCGGTACGACCGGGCGCTGGTCGGTCTGGCCCGACAGCACCGGGCCACGTTCGACGGCGCCATCAAGGACGGCGACCGGGGGCTGCGGGGCTGGAACGTCATCCTGCCCGGCGCGTCGGTCGCCCTCGTCATCCTGATCCTCCTCGGCGTCCGGCCCCGTCTGGCCGAGTACCGCTGAGCCGCTCAACCGGAGGTTTGTCGGCATGCGTTCGTTCGGTCGTTCGTTGAAGGGCGCCGCCTGGGTGACGGTCGCGGCCGTGGCGGGCGCCCTGGTCACGGGGTGCGGCACCGGCGACGGTGGGTCGATCGTCGACAAGACGTCCCTCACCATCGGGGTCAAGGCGGACCAGCCGGGGCTGGGCTTCAAGCGGCCGAACGGGGGGTTCGAGGGCTTCGACGTGGACGTGGCGAAGTACGTGGCCCGCAAGCTGGGGTTCGCCGACGGGGACGTGAAGTTCGTCGAGACGCCCTCCAGCGTGCGCGAGAAGGCCCTCCAGGACGGCCGGGTGGACATGATCCTGGCCTCGTACTCCATCACCGCCAGCCGCAAGACCAAGGTGACGTTCGCCGGGCCGTACTACGTCGCCCACCAGGACACGCTGGTGCGCGCCGCCGACGCCGCCGTCCGCAACGTGCGGGACCTGCGCGACCGGCGGCTGTGCGCGGTGACGGGCTCCAACTCCTGGCGGCGGGTCATCGAGGAGCGGCGGATCGCGGCGCGGCCGGTGGAGGCGCCCTCCTACAGCCGGTGCGTGGACCAACTGATCGCGAACGAGGTGGACGCGGTCTCGACCGACGACCTGATCCTGGCGGGGTTCGCGGCGGGCCGGGAGAACGCCGTCCGGATCGTCAACGCCCCGATCTCCGACGAGAAGTACGGGGTGGGTCTGCACCGGGGCGACGTGGACGGCTGCGAGGCCGTCAACACCGCGCTCACCGAGATGTATCAGGACGGCACCGCGGCGACGCTGTTGAAGAAGTGGTTCGGCCGGACCACGCTGCGGACGACCACCAGCGTTCCCCAGTTCGAGGGATGTTCGTGAACGACGAATACCCGCCGGTATTCAGGGGGGAAATCACTGGACTTACCGTCCAGTATTGAGCGGGATCCAGGGATCTGCCCCGAACCGCGTAAATCCGGTAAGCACCCGTCCTGACCTGGGGAAACGGATTTCCGAGGCCCTCGGGCGCCGGCATGTTCCAGGTGGGTACGAGCCTGGTTCGAAGGGGGCGTTACAGTGGCCCCTGGCGAGGAATTCCAGGAGGCCGAGTGTTTTACACGTTCATGTCGCGCGTGGTGGCTCCGATCCTTCGCCTGCTCTTTCGGCCGAGGGTGGAGGGCCTGGAGAACGTGCCGGCCTACGGACCGCTGATCATCGCCAGCAACCACCTGTCGTTCATCGACAGCTTCATCATCCCCCTCGTGATCCCCCGGCCGGTGACCTACATCGCCAAGGCCGACTACTTCGAACAGTCCGGGCTCAAGGGCCGCTTCGTCCGCTGGTTCCTCACCACCCTGGGCCACATGCCGATCCGCCGGGGCGCCCAACGCGCCGCGATGGGCGCACTGGAACAGGCCGTCGAGGTGCTCGACAACGCGGGCGCGTTCGCCATCTACCCCGAGGGCACCCGCTCCCGCGACGGCCGCCTCTACCGCGGCCGCACCGGCACCGGCTGGCTCGTCCTCGCCTCCGGAGCCCGCGTGCTCCCCGTGGGCCTCCAGCACACCGAGACCCTCCAGCCCGTCGGCGCCTCCCTGCCCCGCCCCTGCTGGCCCGGCCGCCCCCGCCCCACGGTCCACATCGGCCCCGTCATGGACTTCACCCACTACGGCGACCTCCCGCCCGCCAAGGCCCGCCGCATCATCACCGACGAGATCGTCGAGACCATCCAGAAACTCTCGGGCCAGGACTACGCGGGCTCCTACAACCACTCCGCCGACGCGGGCTAGTTGTATGTGGGGGGCGACCCCCACGCCCGGTCTCGGAGATCTTCCGGCGGCCCTCCGCTTGCGCTCCGGGTCGCCCGCCTGAAGGACCGGGCGAAACCCCCGTGTGGTTGCGGTTCGTACGGGGGTGGTGCTCGTCGAACGGCTGCGGGTCGGGCTCAGTCCCTCGCTTCCCGGCGGGGCTCGGTGTTTCGGGGGGGGCGCGCGAGTAGGGTCGCGGGCATGACGCCGTCGTCACGCAACGTCTCCGTGCTCTGCCCCGTCGTGGTGGCCGTCGCCCTGTCGGCGGCGGGCTGTGGAGGTGGGGACGGGGGTCGGGCGGCCCAAGCACGTCAGGCGGGCGACCGGGCGCTCCCCGCCGGGACCGGGTACACCTCCGACCAGCTCCGCCAGGCGCTGGCCTCCGAGTACGTGGGCTACCGGCGGGCCGGCGAGCCGGACTCGGGGGAGTACGGGTCGCTGAAGGGCATCCAGAACTTCGCCCAACTCCAGCGCCAGGTCACCTTCGACAAGCCCGAGTGCGCCGACGCGACCGGTGTCGGGATCGTCGGGGACCCCGAGCTGCGCACCGTGCCCGCCGCGCTCAGCACGTTCGCCAAGGGCACCGGCCAGTCGGCGGCGACGACGCTGATGGCCGTCCCGGCCTCGGCCGCCGAGCGGCACGTGCGGGTGCGGGTGCCGGGCAAGTGCAAGCGGTTCCGCACGAAGGTGGGCGGGCGGTGGTCCGACCACGAGGTGCTGGAGTCCGGCGGCGGCGGTCTCGGGATGGGTTCGCGGACCGTCGGCGTGGCCACCACCAGCGGGGGCTCGGCCGTCAAGACCTGGTACGTGGTGCTGCGCGGCCGGGGCTACCTGGCGACCGTGAGCCTGTACGGCCCCACCGTCACCCGTACGGAGGCCGAGCAGCTCGCCCGTCAGACCTACGACCACGCAGAGCGCATCCTCCCCTGAGCGCCCTTTCGTCCGGCCGCGGGTCCTCGGGTGACGCTAACGTTCAGGGCATGACCGTGCCCCGGGTCGCCGTCACCGTGGACCTCGTCGTGCTGACCGTCCGCGAGCAGCGGCTGTGCGCGCTGATGTGGCGACGCGACCGGGCGCCGTACGACGGGTGCTGGTCGCTGCCGGGCGGGTTCATCCACCTCGACGAGGACCTGCCGGTGGCCGCCTCGCGGCTGATGGCCGACCGCGCCGGGCTCGCCGACGTGCGCATCCATCTGGAGCAGCTCGCCACGTACGGGTATCCCGACCGCGACCCCCGGCAGCGCGTGGTCAGCGTCGCCTATCTGGGGCTGGCGCCCGACCTGCCCGCCTCCAGCCGCGCCCAGGTGCTGTGGACGTGCGTGGAGGAGCTCGTCCAGCGGGACAGGGCCGCGTTCGACCACCGGCGGATCCTGCGGGACGGCATCGAACGGGCGCGCGCCAAGCTGGAGTACACCTCGCTGGCCGCCGCGTTCTGCCCGCCCGAGTTCACCGTCGCCGAGCTGCGCCGGGTGTACGAGATCGTCTGGGGCACCCCGCTGGACCCCCGCAACTTCCACCGGAAGGTGACCGGCGCGGATCGCTTCCTGGTGCCGACCGGGCGCACCACGACGCGCGACGGCGGCCGGCCCGCCCAGCTCTATCGGCGCGGCGACGCCGAGCAGCTCCGGCCGCCGATGCTGCGCCCGCGACCCGACCTCGGCAGGCCGTAGGCTGGGGGTCATCACCCCACATTCCAGGAGGACAGCGGTGTCCGAAGCGTCCGGCCCCCGTTTCCGTTCCGTGCTCGACCGGTTCGCGGCCTACAAGCCCGGCAGGACCGTGGTCGCGCCCGACGGACGCTCCTTCAAGCTCTCCTCGAACGAGTCGCCGTACGGCCCCCTGCCGTCGGTGCTGACGGCGATCGGTGAGGCGGCGGGGCGGGTCAACCGCTATCCCGACAACAACGCCACGGCGTTGATCGAGGCGATCTCGGCCCGGTTCGGGGTGCCCGCCGAGCACGTCGCGGTGGGCTGCGGGTCGGTGGGTGTCACCCAGATGCTGTTGGAGGCGGTGGGCGAGCCCGACGCCGAGGTGCTGTACGCGTGGCGGTCGTTCGAGGCGTACCCGCTGTTGGTGGCGTTGTCCGGGGCGGTGCAGGTGCAGGTGCCGCTGCGCGACGAGGCCCACGATCTGACGGCGATGGCCGACGCGATCACCGAGCGGACGCGGCTGGTCTTCGTCTGCAACCCCAACAACCCGACCGGCACGGTGGTCCGCCGCGCCGCGCTGGAGGCGTTCCTCGACCGGGTGCCGGCCGACTGTCTGGTGATCCTGGACGAGGCGTACCGGGAGTACGTCCGCGACGACGAGGTCCCCGACGGCCTGTCCGTGTACGCCGACCGCCCGAACGTGGCGGTCCTGCGCACGTTCTCCAAGGCGTACGGGCTGGCGGGGCTGCGCACGGGGTTCATGGTCGCGCATCCGCAGGTGGCCGAGGCGGTCCGCAAGACGATGCTGCCGTTCACGGTCAACGCCGTGGCCCAGGCCGCCGCCATCGCCTCTCTGAGCGCCGAGGGCGAGTTGCTGGAGCGCGTCGAGTCGACCGTCAAGGAGCGGGAGCGGGTCGTGCACACGCTGCGCGCCCAGGGCTGGACGGTCCCGCCCACGGAGGCCAACTTCGTGTGGCTGCGTCTCGGCGAGCGGACGGTGGACTTCTCCGAGGCCTGCAACGCCCACGGGGTGAGCGTCCGTCCGTTCCCCGGTGAGGGCGTCCGCGTCTCCATCGGCGCGCCGGAGGAGAACGACGCGTTCCTCACCGTCGCCGCAGCCTTTCCGCATCGGGGCTGAGCACCTCACCCGTGGTCGTCGCGCCAGGAGCGCTGCCGTAGGGCGACCTCGTGGAGGACGCGCTTGAACTCGGCGTAGACCTCCGCGCCGACCGCCTGGGCGTGGCGCTGTTCGAGGCCGGCCATGATCGCGTCTGAGCGGGTCATCTGGTCGAGCCCGCGCTCCGTGGGGACGACGAGCTTGGCGCGGCGATCGTCGGGGTCGGGTCGGCGTTCGACGTAGCCGAGGGCCTCCAGCTCGTCCACCAGCTTGCCGATGACCTGCTTGTGCTGGTTGGAGCGGCGGGCGAGGTCGGTGGCGCGGGTGCCCTCCACGTCCAGGTAGGCGAGCACGGCTCCGTGCTGGGGGCGCAGCCCGGTGTGGCCCTGCTCGGCGAGCGTGCCGAACAGCTCGTCCTGCACGGCGAACAGCAGCCGGGCGCTGAGGATCCCCAGGTCGGGATGGTGCTCGCGATGGATGCCACGGCGCATGGCGCACTCCTCCTCATGTGGTCATCGGTGATGACGGTCACCTATCTTGACTATCTCCAGAGGTGATCATATCGTCTCTTCCGCCGGCAACGGCGACCGACCGAGGAGGACGCCATGAGCACGACCGTCGAACTGACCCGATTCACGGTGGCCCCCGAGAGGACCGAGGCGCTGCTGGCCGCACGCCCCGGGATGCTGGCCGACTTCCGGGCCGACCGGGAGGGGTTCCTGGGCGCCCGCCTGGTGGCCCTGCCGAACGGCGAGTGGCTGGACATCGTCGACTGGCGCTCCCCGGAGGACTTCGCGGCCTCCCGCGCCAAGGGCGCGAACCTTCCCGGCATCGCCGCCTTCTTCGCCGCGATCGACTCCCTGGTCGGCGTCGACGAGGGCGTCCTGACCGAGTTCGACCGCTAGACCCCGTTCACCATCGTCGCTGAGGAGCCCATCGCCATGAACACCGCCGTCAAGGTCGCGATCATCTACTACTCCGCCACCGGCAACATCACCGAGATCGCCCGGGAGATGGCCGACACCGCCGAGAAGGCCGGCGCGGAGGTCCGGCTGCGCCGGGTCGCCGAGCTGGCCCCGCCCGAGGCCATCGCCGCCAACCCGGCGTGGGCCGCCAACGCGGCCGCGACCTCCGAGGTCCCCGTCGCCACCGCCGACGACATGCTCTGGGCGGACGCGGTGATCATGGGGTCGCCCACCCGGTTCGGCAACATCGCCTCGCAGCTCAAGCAGTTCCTGGACACGCTGGGCGGCGTCTGGCACCAGGGGCTGCTGGCCGACAAGGTCTACAGCGGCTTCACGTCCACCGGCACCCGGCACGGCGGTCACGAGTCCACGCTGCTGGCGCTGACCCACACCTTCCACCACTTCGGGGGCATCGTGGTCGCGCCCGGCTACACCCATCCCGGCAAGTTCGAGGACGGCAACCCGTACGGCACCTCGCACCACGACGGGGGAGGCACCCTTCCGGTCGACGACACGACCCGCGCCGCCGCCCGCATCCAGGCCGAACGCGTGGTGCGGTTCGCGCGGGCCATCGCGACGCCCGTCGCCGCGTGACCGAGGGCCGTCAGGGTGACTCGAGGGCGACGTCCTCCGCCGGGCGGGCGTCGTCCTCCTTCGGAACGGGCTCGGGGACGGGTTCGGGCACGGCGTGCCGGCGGCGACTCTCGGTGGTCACCACGATGCCGACGCCGAAGACGATGATCAGACCGCCGAGCAGGGTCTCCCAGGTCACCTTCTCGTTCAGGATCAAGGCCCCCAGCAGCACCGCGACCACCGGGTTCACGTACGCGTAGGTGCCCACGATGGACATCGGGGCGTTCCCCAGCAGCCAGGCGTACGAGGTGAACGCCAGCAGCGACCCGAACACCACCAGGTAGGCGAGCGCGAACCAGGATCGGCCGGAGATCTGCCCGACGTCCAGGGTCTCGCCCCTGCCGAACCCGACCGCCAGGAGCGCCAGCCCGCCGGCCGCCATCTCGTACACGCTCGTCGTGAACGAGTTGGCCGGCATCGGCAGCCGTCCCGCCAGGAACGATCCAAGCGCCCACGAGAACGTGGCGAACAGGATCACGGCCACACCCAGCACGCTGCCCGACGCGCCGCCGTCCCCCGGCAGCACCGACAGCAGCGCCACCCCGGCGAACCCGGTGATCACCCCCACCAGGGTGGCCCGCGGCGGCCGGTCGCCCACCCCGGTACCGAAGATCACCAGCCAGAGCGGCATCGAGGCGACCAGCAGGGCCGCCAGGCCGGTGGAGATGTGCTGCTCGGCGACCGCCACCATGCCGTTGCCGCCGGTGAGCAGCAGCACGCCCACCAACACCGCCGAGCCGAGCCGACGCGGCGACACCCGCAGCACCCCGGGGCCGTGCCGGATCGCCAGGAACGACGCCAGCAGCAGGGCGGCGAGCAGGAAGCGCATGCTGCCGCTCAGCATCGGCGGGATGGTCTCGATGCCGATGCCGATGGCGAGGTAGGTCGACCCCCACACGATGTAGACCACGACGAGGGCGGCCCAGGCGAGGGGGGTCATCGCCCGAGGGGTGGCGACATGAGCATGAGAGGCCATGGCTCATGACGATAGGACATGGCCGGGCATTCGGACAGCGGATAACAGACCCGAAATGCGGCAGTGATCAGCGCATACCGATCAGGCGGCGGAGCACGACCCCTCGCCGGACTGCTGGTGGCCCTGCGGAGACCCCGGCGCGGCGGTGGCCTGGGCGGCGTACGACGTCGGACAGCTCTCGTAGGTGTGGCTGAGATGCACGGTGGCCTCCCCGTCGACCTCGACCGTCGCGGTCACCGGCGCGCCGTGGGCCGTGTCGCCCTCGAAGAACTGCACCGTGACCAGAGCCCGCCCCTTGCCGGAGCCGGTGACCCTGACCTCGGCGGTGGCCGTCGTGCCGCCCTCCTCCATCGACAGGGCGACGATCCGGACGTCGGTGGTGACGAACGGCGACGGGGAGGACGACGGCGACGCCGACGGCCGGGGGCTCGGCGAATCCTCCGGCCGCTCCGGCTCGCCGGACGGGCTCCGCCGGGGCCTGGGCGAGGTGACCGCCCCCGGCCCGACCGTCGTGCTCGGCGTGGGCGACGAGGCCGTGACGGAGGGGGTGCCCGTCGGTCCGAGGCCGACCCTCTCCGGCGGGCCGCCCGGCAGGGCGTCGGTGTCGGCGGCGATCGGGGGACGCCGGCCCTGGCCGTCGGGACCGCCGGACGCGTACACCACCGCGCCCGCGCCGGCCGCCAGCACCAGCGCGGCGGTCACCGCGGCGACCAGGCCCCGGCCCGCACCCCGCCGCCGCCCGCCGCGTGTCCCGTCGTCGCCGACGAGCTTGTGGGACAGCGGGAACAGCAGCCTCAGCACCGCCGCCCGTTCGACGAGGTCCGCGCGCCCGCGCTCGTCCCACCCGGGGCCGAACGCGGCGAGGGCGGTGGTCTCCAGACGTCCCAGGAAGACCGAGGCGGACGCCGGGCGGGTGTCGGGATCTTCGGCCAGCCCGGCCGAGACCAGCGGGATCAGCGCCTCGGGCACACCGTGGAGAGAGGCGGCGGACAACGGCGGATCGCCGGTCAGACACTCGACCAGCGTCGCCGTGGCGGAGTAGAGGTCGCCGGCCGGGGTCGCCGGCCCGCTCCACGCCTCGGGGGCCCGATGGAGCGGGACCTCCGCGGTCGGGGAGTCGCCGGCCCACGCCGCGACACCCAGGTCGGCGAGCCGGCTCACGCCGTCGCCCTGGACCAGCACCTTCCCGGGGCTGACGGCGCCGTGCGCGATCCCGGCGCGATGCGCGGCCCCCAGCGCCAGCAGCGTCGACTGGAAGACGGCCAACGCCGCCTCGGGGGTCAGCCGGCCCTCGGCCTTGAGCATGCGCTCCAGGCTGATCCCGTTGACCAGCTCGGAGATCAGGGCGACGCCCTGCGGCGACTCGACGTACTCCTGAAGCCGGACCGGCCCGGCGTCCTCGATCGCCGCCACCCGCCGCGCCTCGTCCCGGGCCGCCGCCTCCGCGAACGGCCGGGCCCGCAGGTATCTGATCGCGACGGGCGTGCCGGAGGACCTCCGAAGGGCCAGCACGACCCTTCCGGCCGCACCGTCGCCCAGCTCACGGACATGGCGATACCCCGCAACCGCCCACTCGCCGCTCACATCACACCCTTCGCTCCGTGCCACCCCCGGGCACGCTCCGGACCCTCCGGGCCACCGCCTCGTCGGCGGACGGCAGCGACGCTACGGTGCGGCCGAGACTACCGACCACCACTTCGTACCGAATCACCTGGGGCGACCGCTATAGGTCAGACGCACCATCCGTCCCGACGGTTGCCCTCCGGCGACCCGGGCCCGGCGCATCATCAGAGGCCGAAACCCGAGGAAACGTCCGAAATCACCCCGCAACCCCGCGTCCGGGCGGTCGGCGGTGTCCGCGAGCACAACGGGAGATCCGATGCCCGTGGACGGCGGCGAGGCCCGACGAACGGAACGAGCTCTACCGGCAAACGTGGTGAAACCGGTCGGCGAGGCCCATGGAGGGTGAGCCCGGACCGGCGGCCCACCGGCCGGGGAAGAGGCCGGGCGGTCGGCGCGAGGTCGGGCGGCGAGGCCCGCGGATGAGGGTGGGGCCGTACTGCCGCGCCTGGTGGTCGGAGGGGAGGTCGGGTGGCGACGCCCGTGGTGGGGGAGGCCGGACCGTGGTGTCCGGCCGACGGCGGTGAGGCCGGGCGGTGAGGCCTGGGGACGGGCCCGGGCGGTGGGGGCGCGCCCGGTGATCGGGCCGGGCGGCGGGGATGCCCGGCATGATCGCCCGTCAGGTGGTGGTGGCCTTGGGGCCCAGTTTCTCGATGATGAGTCGGTAGAGCTGGCGTGGACGGCCCGGCTGGGGCGTTCGGTTGGGGGGAAGGGGCCAGGCCAGCCCCTCCTCGACCAGGGTGCGGAGCAGTCGGCGGGCGGTGCGGGGGGTCACCCCGAGCATCCGTCCGGCGTTCTCGGCGTCCACGATCAGCGGCTGTGCCTCGCCGCCGGGGCCGCCGGGGCCGCCCGAGCCGCCCGTTCCGCGTGTCGCGCCCTCTTGGTCGAGCTTGTCGGCCAGCCGGGCCAGGATCTCCAGGCCCTTCGGCTTGGGCTGCGGCTGGGGGCGCGGCGGTGTGCGCGGCGCGGGCACCAGCGCGCGGCCGTCCCGGTCGAGCGCGAAGCCCTGGGCGCGCTGCGAGGTCTGCGACCGCGCCAGCGCCGCGCGGGCGTGCGTCTCGGCCTCGTGGGCGGTGCGCCCCATGCCGATGCCGACCTCGATGGCGAGCCCCAGCTCCTCTCTGACCCTTTCGATGAACGGCGGTGTCCGAAACCCCTCGGTGGTGCCCGCGACGGAGCCCCGGGTGGCGGTGACCAGATAGCTGTGGTCGTCGAGCGGCCACACCGAGGCGTTCATCCGGTGGGCCTCCTGGAGCAGCACCCGGTGCAGCGCCAGCTTCAGCTCGTCGCGCCAGTAGCGGGGCGTCACCCGCCGCGGGCTCTCCCGCAGCGTCGGGACGTCCACCAGCACCACCACGAGCTGCGACTCCTCCAGCCGATGGTGCGCGCCCAGCAGCGCGGCCGTCTGCAGCGAACTGCGGATGGCCGCCCCGGTCGGACGCACCCGGATGGTCGGCACGCCGGCCATCTCCATCCGTTCGGCGGTGGCGTGCACGCAGGTCATCGCCACACTGGTGGCCCCGCGCCGCCACAGCCGCTCGTGGAAGGCGGCCAGCGTGCCCGGCCCGGCGGCCTCCTCGCGCAGATGGACGTGCTCGGTGCCGAGGTTGATCTCGCTGTACGCCTCCTCGACCTCGGCCCGGCCCAGCACGTCGATGCTGACCTTGCCGGGGTCGAACCGCTCGTCGAGCGCGGCCCGCAGCAGCGCGCCCTGCAGCGCCGCGCCGTTCAGCGGCACGTAGGTGGCGGGCATGGTGAGCACGCCGGCCTTGCGTGCGAAGTCGTACGGCACCGGGCTGGCGAACAGGCACACGTCCACCCCGGAGCCGAGGCGGACCACCTTGTCGGCCGCCTCCTGTTCGTCCCGGTAGGCCGCGGCGACCAGCCGGCTGGGGACCGGGGTCGGCCCGTGCCCCATCAACATCACGCGTTCCACCAGGTCATGGGGTCCCACGACACCGATCGTCAGATCGGGTGCCACCCCTCCCGACCTCGCGGCGGTCATGGGCATCCCCCCTGTATGGGTGGTGCCCCTTCGCGGTCGTGCGCCGTGGCGCATCTTCCGCTCAACGGTTGACTCATGGCTAGTCGCCCCTGCCTTCTGACCCAGCACGCAGTTCCCGCGATTCGTTCCTCATTGGGCAGATCGGGTCAGGGCGACGAAGTGTGACGCCCAGACGCGAAATCGAATCAAGAGTGCGGCGAAAAAGTAACCTACGCGACCCCTCAGTCAGTAATTTGTCACCATACGGTCAGGCTTGATCCGGCATCTTCGGATGTCCGAAGCTCTCCGGTCAAGGCCCTGACTGCACGAAAGGCCCCGGTTGAGGGGCCTTTCGGGGCGGGATGCGGGTCCCGACGATGTCAGTGCACTGTCAGTGATCAGGTCAGTGCCCCGGGTCGTGGTGCCCGGGGCGCCGCCCCTGCTATGGTCAAGCGAAGGTAAAGCTGAGGTCAAGAGCGATTCGGGAGGAACTCCCGTGCCGTCAGGCGACCACGCGCTCGATGTCGGCGCCGAGCTGCGACAGGCGGTCGGCGATGTGGGCGTGCCCGCGGTCGAGGTAGTACGCCTGGGTGATGGTGGTCTCCCCCTCGGCGCCCAGCCCGGCCAGCACCAGCGCGCTGCCGGTCCGCAGGTCGTGCGCGACGACCTCGGCCCCGCGCAGCGGCGTCGCGCCGAGCACCTTGGCGCGGTTGCCGTCCACCTCGATGTCGGCGCCCATCTTGGTCAGCTCGGTGACCAGCCCGAAGCGGCCGTCGAAGATCCGCTCGTAGATGTAGGACGGCCCGTCCGCCAGGCAGGACACCGCCATGATCGGGGACTGCAGGTCGGTGGCGAAGCCCGGGTACTCGTCGGTGATCACGTTGATCGGGCGCAGCGGGCGCTCCCGGCGCACCTGCAGCACCGCGCCCTCCTGGTGGAACTCCACGCCCATCTGCTCGAGCTTGTCGGCCGCCACGCCCAGGTGCGCCAGGGAGGCCCCGACCAGGCTGACCTCGCTGCCGGTGATGGCGGCGGCCATCACGAACACGCCGGCGTCGATCCGGTCCGGCATCACGGTGTGCTCGACGGCGGTCAGCTCGTCCACGCCCTCGACGGTGATGAACCCGGTGCCGCCGCCGGTGATCTTGGCGCCCATCCGCTGCAGGAACTCGATGTTGTCGAGGACCTCGGGCTCCAGCGCGCAGTTCTTGATCAGCGTGGTGCCCTGGGCCATGGCCCCGGCCATCACCAGGTTCTCGGTGCCGGTGTGCGAGGGGGTGTCGCAGTACAGGGTGGCGCCGCGCAGGTCGCCGGCCTTGATGTGGATGACCCCGTCGCCATCGTCGCCCACCTGCTCGGTGACGGTCGCGCCCATCCGCTTGAAGCCGTTGTAGTGGAAGTCGAGGTTGCGGCTGCCCAGGTTGCACCCGCCGACACCCTCGATGATCGCCTCGCCGAGGCGGTGCAGCAGGGCCGGGACGAACAGGAACGAGCCGCGGAACCGGGCGGCGATGTCGGCCGGCAGCACCGGGCTGGACAGCGTGGACGCGTCGATCACCAGGGTGCGCTCGGCCTCGTGCAGCTCGGCCTTGGCCCCCACGGCCCGGGCCAGCTCGACGGCGCGGCGCACGTCCTCGATGATCGGAACGTTCCGGAGCACCGTGCGTCCCTTGGACGCCATCAGGGCGGCGCCGATCATCGGCAGCACGGCGTTCTTGGCGCCCTGGATGAAGACGGTGCCCTGCAGCGTGTTGCCGCCGCGGACTCGGTAACGAACGTCGTCGCCCATGCTCATTACGCCTTAGCTCCTTCGGGATGCGGGTGTTGAGTTGCCGGCCGTCTGCCTGCGGTTCACCGGTGCCCGGCACGCCGCCGCCTGGGCGCTCCTCAGTAAACCACCGCGTGGACGGACCGGATGCCCGGTTGCGCCCCCTGTGGGGGGAGCCGCCCCTTCACTGTTCTTAGACCTCAGAACACTCCGGAAGGTTCATCTCTTCTCGCCTTCCGAGTGTGACCCCTGTCGCAGGCCCCCAAACCAGGACGTCGGTCAACGAGTGCACCCAAGGTACGCCTGTTCAGACGAAAGCGCGCCCGGTCAGCCGTTCGTACGCCTCAACGTACTTGGCGCGGGTCCGATCGACGATCTCCGGGGGCAGCGGCGGGGGCGGATCGCCGGCGGCCCGGTCCCAGCCGGCCTCCGGCGACACCAGCCAGTCGCGGACGAACTGCTTGTCGAACGAGGGCTGCGAGCGCCCCGGCGTCCACCGATCGGCGGGCCAGAACCTGGACGAGTCCGGCGTCAGCACCTCGTCGGCCAGCACCAGTCCGCCCTCCGGCGACCAGCCCAGCTCGATCTTGGTGTCGGCCACGATGATCCCCCGCTCGGCCGCCAGCTCGGCGCCCCGCCGGTAGACCTCCACCGTGAGCCCCCGCAGCCGCTCCGCGACGTCGTCCCCCACCGTGGCGCGGACCTCGGCGAACGTCATCGGCTCGTCATGGTCGCCGACCGCCGCCTTGGTCGTCGGGGTGAAGATCGGCTCCGGCAGTCGCGACCCGTCCACCAGCCCCTCCGGCAGCGGGACCCCGCAGACCGCGCCCGTGCTCGCGTAGTCCTTGAGCCCGGAGCCCGTCAGGTAGCCGCGCGCCACGCACTCCACCGGCACCATGTCGAGGCGTCGCACCACCACCGCCCGGCCCGCCCACTCGGCCGGGGCCCCCTCGGGCAGCTCGGTGGTGATGACGTGGTTGGGCAGGACGTCCGCCAACTGCTCGAACCACCACAGCGAGAGCTGGGTGAGGATCCGCCCCTTGTCGGGTATCAGGGTGTCGAGCACGAAGTCGTACGCCGAGACCGTGTCCCGCGCCACCATGAGCAGCTCGCCGCCCGGCAGCTCGTACAGGTCGCGGACCTTGCCGCTGTGCAGATGCTTCATCGTTCCTCCGGTCGCCGTCCCGTGGCCGTGCGGATGGCATGTCTCATCGTGCCTCCAGGACTTCGACCGGGTCGCCGACGCGCAGGGTGCCGAGCGTGCGGGGCACCCCGTTCTGGCCGAAGCGGATGCCCCGGTCGACGGTCCGGTAGGCGGCCAGCGTGCGCAGCGGCTCCCGTCCCCGTTCGCCGGTCCGCTGGTCGGTGGTCGTCACGATGCACCGGGCGCACGCCTTGACCAGCTCGACCGTGGTCGCACCGATCCGCAGCAGGCGGGCGCGGTCCTCGCCGAACGGGCCCAGGCCGGCCACCACGAGGGAGGGACGGAAACGGTTCATCGGCAACGGCTCGTCCAGCCGCCCGTTCAGATCGGCGAGCGACTCCTCGGAGATCAGCAGCAGCGGATACCCGTCGGCGAACGCCACCTCCCCGCCGCCCCGGCTGGTCGGTCGGTGACCGGTGAACCGCACCAGCCGGCACTCCTCGCCGAGGAACGCCGAGAACCACTCGGCCGCGTCGTCGCCCTGGTCGACGCCCTCGCACCGCGCGCGGTGGACGATCACGTCGCGTACGGGCCCGTCCACGGTCGCCTTGTGGGCGAGCGGCTCGCGCTCCCCGGCCCGCACGGTGAGGACATCGCCGTCGTACGAGGGGCGTAGCAGCGCCAGCCGCCCGTGGTCGCGCTGGGACAGGAAGCGGCCCTCCGGCGTCACCAGCATGAACTCACGGTCGTACCGCAGGCCCTTGGCCTCCAGCTCGGCGGACGTCAGCGCGGTGCCGGCGCCGCCCTTCAGCGGGTAGACGTTCAGACCGGTCAGCACGGCGGGGCTCATGCCCGTCTACCTCCGGCTCATGTCAACGCGGCCAGGCGCTCGAACACCGGCCCGAGCCGTTCCACGAACCGCTCCGGGCGGCACACCTCGTCCAGCCGCGCCTCGTCCAGCGTCAGCCCCGCCTCGGCGGCGCGGACCCGCAGCGTCTCCCGGAACGGGACGCCGGTCTCCCAGGTCTCCATCGCGGCCTTCTGAACGAGCGGGTACGCCTGGTCGTCACGGGACATGCCCGCGTCCACCAGCTCCAGCAGCACCGTCGAGGTGTGGATCAGCCCGCCGGTCGAGTCGAGGTTGGCCCGCATCCGCGCCTCGTCGACGACCAGGCCGGACATGAGCCTGATGGTGAGGTTCAGCATGTAGTCGAGGGCGATCGAGGCGTCCGGCAGCGCGATCCGCTCCGTGGACGAGTGCGAGATGTCCCGCTCGTGCCACAGCGGAATGCCCTCCAGCACCGGAACGATCTGCGCCCGGACGATCCGCGCCATGCCGGCGAGGCGCTCCGACATGATCGGGTTCTTCTTGTGGGGCATGGCCGAGGACCCCTTCTGGCCCTTGCCGAACGGCTCCCACAGCTCCCGCACCTCGGTCCGCTGCCCGTGCCGGACCTCCAGCGCGATCGCCTCGCACACCGTCGCCATGATCCCCAGCGCGGACACCCACTCGCTGATCCCGTCGCGGATCACGACCTGGGTGGACACGTCGGCCGCCTTGAGCCCGAGCCTCTCGGCCACGAACGACTCGACCGCCGGGTCGATGTTGGAGTACGTGCCGACCGCTCCGGAGATCGCCATCACCCCGACGGCCTCGCGTGCCCTGCGGAGCCGGTCCCGTGACCGCGCCATGGCGAACGCGAAGTCGGCGACCCGGTGGCCCCACACGTCGGGCTCGCCGTGGATCCCGTGCGTCCGGCCGACCCGCAGCGTCGCCTTGTGCTCCAGCGCGTGGTCCCGGAGAACGGCCACCAGCCGGTCGGCCTTCTCCAGCAGGATGTCGGTCGCCTCGACGAGCTGAACGGCCAGCGCCGTGTCCAGCAGGTCCGACGACGTCATCCCGAAGTGCACGTACGCGGCGGCGTCCCTCGGCTCCGTGTTGTCGGCCCACGCCGACAGGAACGCGATGACGTCGTGCTGGGTCACGGCCTCGATCTCGTGCACCCGCTCCGGGGTGGGCGGCGGCGCCTTTCGGATCGGCTCCACCACCTCGGCGGGGATCGTCCCCGCGTCGGCGTGAGCCTCGACCACCAGGGTCTCCACCTGGCACCACAGCTCGTACTTGTGCGCGTCACTCCAGACGCGGCCCATCTCCGGAAGTGTGTAGCGCTCGATCACCCATAGATTGTCGCAGGTGGCGACAAAACCCGGGACGAGCCCCTGTCCCGTCGGTCGGAACGGCGGGCCAGCAGGCGGCCGATCGTTCCGCTGAGCAGCAGTCCGACGGTCATGGCGACGAGCGCCAGGGCGGGCCCCGTGCCCCACCGGACCTCGTCGGCGTGGGCCGCGAGCACGACCGCCAAGGCCACCGGAAGGGCGACGGCGACCGTCAGCGCCGGCCGGATCCGATGCAGGTCGTCCTCGGCCAAGGCCCCGAGCAGCGCGACACCCAACGCGACCGCCCACAGTCCGAGCGAACGGGCGTCCATGCGGTTCACCGTCCACGGGACGAAGGCGCTCCAGTAGCCCGGCAGCACCAGCAGACCCGACCCGATCCCGAACCACGCCGACCCCAGGACCGCGATCGGCGGCTTGGACCACGCCGGCAGCGGCGCCCGCCGTTCGAGGTCCGGGCCCGTGGGTTCGGCGTACTGCCCGATCACGGCGGCGACGGCCACGATCGCCAGCACGGCGAACACCGCGAACCAGCCGAGACTGAAGAAGAACGCCAGGACCGGCCCGCCCTCGACGACCACCAGCGAACGCCACTCCACCACGTTCACCGCCGCCTGCCCGCCGACCACGACCACCAGCGGCCACACCAGGGCGCGCGCCTCCTCCCACGTCCCGGCACCCGCCCCCACGGCGAACAACCCCGGCGCGACCCTCACCATCGCCGCCCCGACCACCCCGGGCGTGACCGTCGTGGCCGAGTCCCACGCCCCGAACGACCACCCGGCAAGACTCGCCACCACCAGCACGGCCCCGGCCACCAGGCCGATCGCCCCCACCGCCAAGGCCAACACCACCACCACCGGAACCATCTCCCGCCCGGCCTCGACCACCACCTCGGCCTCCGGCTCGGTTCCTGGCTTGAGTCCCGGTCGGGCGTCCGCCTTGGGTTCCGCTTCGGGGTTCGTCTTGGGTGTCGGCCCGGGGCCGGCCTCAGGTGTCGCCTCGGACTCCGGCTCGGACTCCGGCTCGGCGCTCGGCCGGGCCGTCGGCTCGGGTCGCTCTTGAGGTTCGGGCTTGCCCGGGGGCACGTCTGCGGCTTCCATCTCGGTGCTCACGCTCGCTTCCGCCGTGGCCACCGTGCCGGTGGCCGTCCGAATCCGCGTGGTGGAAGCGCGGCATGGACACGCCGTTGACAAGCGCGTGAGCCACGGACGCACAGGTCCATCACGCGGTCGGCAAGCGTCGCACTCCGCTTCCCGCAACCCGCTGTCGCACACTCGGTCCCACTGGAGTACGGGGACCGTAACCCCGCCCCATCACCGGGTCAAGGGCTCGTCGATGTCAGCGAGGCGTTCCAGAACTCGGCGTAGCGGCCGCCGCGGAGCAGGAGTTCGTCGTGCTCGCCCTCCTCCACGATCCGGCCGTGGTCCAGGAACGCGATGCGGTCGGCGCGTCGCACGGTCCGCAACCGATGCGCGACCATCACGACCGTCCGGCCCGCCATCAGTCGTTCGATGCCGTCGTGGACGGCGGCCTCGTTCACCGGGTCCAGCGCCGAGGTCACCTCGTCCAGCAGGACGATCGGCGCGTCCTTCAGCAGTGCCCGGGCGATCGAGACGCGCTGGCGCTCACCGCCGGACAGCAGGGCGCCGCCCTCGCCGACGTCGGTGTCCCATCCGTTCGGCAGTCGTTCGATGACCTCGTCCAGCCGTGCCGCGGTCGCCGCCGCCCGCACCGCGGCCTCGTCGGCGTCGGGGCGTCCCAGACGCACGTTCTCCTCGATCGTGCCGTCGAAGAGGTAGACGTCCTGGAAGACGAACGCGATCTGCGCCATCAGGGCCTCGGTGTTGATCGCGCGCACGTCCACGGCGCCGATGCGCACCGAGCCCGTGTCCACGTCGTAGAACCGCGCGAGCAACTGCAGCAGAGTGCTCTTACCCGCGCCCGACGGCCCGACGACGGCGAGCCGGTGGCCCTGCGGCACCGACAGCGACACGTCCTTGAGCACCGTGCGGTCGCCATGCCGGAAGGTGACGGAGTCGAACTCCAGGTCATGGCGTAGCGGCCGGACCGGTTGAGCGGGCTCCGGGAGCGGCGGGGTGTTCAGCACCGCCTCGAGCCTGGTCAGTTCGGCGCGGGCGCTGCGGACCTGACCGCCGATGTCCGCCAGTGACAGCAGCGGGTCCGCGCAGCGGGCGGCCAACACCAGGATCGTCAGCATCTCCGCGGCACCGATGTCCCCGCCGAGGGTGAGGTAGGCGCCCAGGACCAGCAGCACGGTGAAGACGGCCTGCACCGTCAGCGTCAGGCCCACGATGCCGGGCAGCGCCGACAGGGTGGAGCGGCGGGAGGAGCGCTCCAGCCCGCGCAGCGCATCGTCGAGCAACCCGAAGCGCTCGGTGGTCCGGCCGCCGGCGCGCAGCACCGGCTGGGCCTGGAGGTATTCGATGACGCGTCCGGCGGCCTGGTGGTCGCGTTCGGCGCGTTCGGCGTCGGCGGCGGCCATCGAGCGCCCCGTCCAGAGCTGGATCGCCGCCACGAGCGGGACGGCGACCAGCGCGGCCAGCCCCATGCGCCAGTCGAAGGCCAGCATGACCGCGACGATGGTCAGGGGGGTCACGGCGGCGGAGACCAACGGCCCCAGCAGGTGGGCGATCACGCTCATCGCCTGCAGGACGCCGCGCCCGGCCAGGACGGACACCTCACCGACACGGCCCGGGCCGTACCAGCCGAGGGGCAGCCGGGCCAGATGGTCGCCGAGACGGCCGTACATGCCGTGCAGCAACGTCGTCCCGGCGCGGAAGCCGGACACGTCACTGACATAGCGCAGCACCGCGTAGACCGCGACCGCGGTACCGAACGCGATCAACCAGGGCCGGGCATCGGCGGGCGTGCCCCCGAACAGCGCCCGCAGCACCGGGACCAGCAACGCGTAGGACAGCCCCTCGACCACCGCGGTCGTCGTCATCAGGGCCACGGTGCGACGTACCGGCCCGGCGTACTCGTTCCCGAGCACGCGCAGCAGCATCCGGATCATCGGGGCTCGACCTCCTCGGCGATCGCCGTTCGTTGGGCGTTCCAGAACGCGGCGAACCTCCCGCCCCGGGCCAGCAGATCGGCGGGCCTGCCGCGCTCGACGATCGCCCCGTCGTCCAGCATCACGACGGTGTCGGCGTCCGCGATGGTCTCCAGGCGGTGGGCGATGACCAGGATCGTCCGATCCCCGGCCGGCGTCGCCAGAGCCCGGCGGACCGCCCGTTCGGTCTGCGGGTCGGCGAAGGCGGTCGCCTCGTCGAGCACCAGGACGGGCGTGTCGGCGAGCAGCGCGCGGGCGATCGAGATCCGCTGGGCCTCGCCGCCCGACAGGCCGGCCCGGTCGCCGATCACCGTGTCGTAGCCCTGGGGCAGCTCGAGGATCCGGTCGTGGACGTTCGCCCGGCGGGCGGCGCGGATCACGGCGTCGCGGTCCGCGTGCGGTACCGCCAGCGCGATGTTGTCCGCGACCGACGCGCGCAGCAGCCGCACGTCCTGGAAGACGAAGGAGACCGACCGGTAGAGGTCCCGAAGGCCGATCTCGCGCAGATCGACACCGCCCAGGGTGATCGAGCCGTGGGTCGGGTCGAAGAACCGCGGCAACAACTGGACCAAGGTGGACTTTCCGCTTCCCGACGGCCCGACGATCGCGGTGACCGTCCCCGGTTCCAGCACCAGGTCGATCCCGCGCAGCACCTCGTGGTCGGCTCGGTAACCGAACCGGACGTCGCGCAGCTCCACCCGGTGGCCCTCGGGCGCGACCGGGTGCGCGGGCTCGGGCAGCGGCTGCACCGCGAGCACGTCCCGAATCCGGCCGACCGCGCGCCGGGCGGCCTGCATGTCGTCGAAGCCGTGGCCGAGAGCCGCCACCGGAGCGGTCAGGCCCAACCCCAGCAGCAGGAAGGGCAGCAGGTCGGCCGGGGCCAGGTCACCGGCCGTGATCAGGGTCGTGCCGCCGATCAGCACGACCAGCAGCACGAACGGCGGTGACAGGGCCAGTTGCATCCCCGCGGCGATCCCGGACATGCCGCGCACCCACCGGTAGAAGGTCGCGACGAAGTCGTCCACGGCCGTACGGAACCTCAGGTGGGCGCGCTCGCCGCCGCCGAACGCCTTGACCACCGCGATGCCCTGCACGAACTCCACCGCCGAACCCGCGATCCGTCCCATGGCCGCGTCGAACTCCCGCTGCTCGCGGAGCCGGGTCGGGGTCATCATCAGCGGGACCAGCGCCACCGCCAGGACCACCGGGATCAGCGTGATCAGCGTGAGCCGCCAGTTGACGGTGAACAGGTAGACCAGCGACACCAGCGGCACCACGAACGCCGAGACCAGCTCGCCGGGGGCGTGGGCGATGAACGGGTGCACGGCGCTCACGTCCTCGCCCACCGCCTTGGCCGGCTCACCGGACCGACGACCGGACAACCAGCCGATCGGCACCCGCCCCAGATGCGCGGCCAGCCGCCGCCGGAACGCCAACTGCACCCGGGCGTCGAGCAGATGCCCCAGCCCGGACGACGCGGCCGTGAACAGCAGCCGGACCAGCAGCCCGACCGCACCCGCGATCACCACCAGCCGGACGTGGTCGCTGTCGATCGGACCGGGCGCCAGCACGGTACGGCCCAGTTCGACGACGGCCAGCAGGGGCGCCAGACCCGCGACCGCGCCCACGACCTGCAGGAGCATGACGGCGGCGAAGCTCCACAGATGGGGCCGCAGCAGCTCCGCCATGCTCGGCCTTCGCGCCGGCTCGGCATCCGGGGGCGGTACGGATCGTTCACGCGCTTCGGCGAGTTCGACGGTGCTCATCGTTCTCCCGTCTTCGGGTCACCTGATTTCGCTACTTGAAGTATCGATACCAACAGTAGCGTAAAGGGGTATCGTGTGACCATGTCCTCCGCCCGACCACCCGGTCGCCCGCGCACCGGCGTCAACGACGTGGTCTTCGCGACGACGCTGAGCGCGATCCACGAGCTCGGCTACGCACGTGCCACCGTCGAACGCATCGCCGCCGCGGCCGGCATCGCGAAGACGACGATCTACCGTCGCTGGCCGTCGAAGGGCGAACTGATCGTCGACTGCCTCTTGAACGCGTTCGGCCCGGTGCCGCTGGAGGGCTCCGACCGGGCCGAGTTCATGTCCTTGGGCATCCGCTGGATCGCGGCGAAGATCGCCGAGCCCGGGGTGGGCGACGCGTTCGCGGGCGTGTTCAGCGACGCCGTCAGCGACCCCGCACTCCGCGAGGTGCTGTCCACACGACTGCAGGACCCCTACCGGCTCGCGCTCCAAGACGCGCTCGACGAGCCGGAGGAGCGCATCGTCTTCTTGATGGACGTCGTCATCGGAACCCTGCTCCACCGGATGGGCATGACCGGCGAGCCGATGGTCGACGCCGACGTCACCGCCCTGATCGAGCTGGTCCTCCCGCACTTCACCGACGACCCCCGCTGACGACGCTCGTCCCCCTCACACCGAGAGGGCGAGGTCGGCGACGTTCCCCGCTCCGCCGGGAACGCCTTCGACCTCACTTTTCCGGGGGGTTCGGGTGACGGGGGCGGCGGTGATTGTGAGATCTTCTTCGGGGCGAAATGGGTGATCTTGTCATTTGTGGCGAGTGGTTAATTCTGTTTATCGATCGGCCCTATGTGAGGGCGGGTCAGGGGCGGCCTGTGAATGGTGATTCCCCTGGGGTTGATGTGGTTGAGGCGATCCGGGTGAACGTGGTCTGACCTGCGACGATGCCGATGTCGACTGCTTGCGGGTGAAATCTGACCGTATGGCTGGCGGACTTTGTGAGAAGTCGTCATGTGCGAATGGTGAGGCTTCTCATTCGAGCGTGGCCTGCGTAGACTCCCGGCACCCGCCACACCCTGCGAGGTGTCCGAATTGCCCCTGCGGGGTAGGCGGAGAAGATCGTCTCGATGACGGTCTCCGCAACGCCCTGTCGAGGAGGACGGATGTCTGGGCTTTCCCTGTCGAGCCCGGCCGGCGGTGCAGAAGTCGATCTCGGCGGCGGCGACCTGACCCTGGTCGCCGTCGTCGGAGTGGTCGCACTGCTGGCGCTGGTCGTCGCCGGATGGCTGGTACGGGAGGTGCTGGCCGCGGGCCAGGGCACCGACAAGATGCAGAGCATCGCGCGGGCGGTGCAGGAGGGCGCGGGGGCGTATCTGCAGCGCCAGTTCCGCACCGTGGCGGTGTTCGTCGTACTCATACCGCTGCTGCTCCTGCTGCTGCCCGCCGACGACACCGGGGTCCGGATCGGGCGCTCGGTGTTCTTCGTCGTCGGGGCGCTGTTCTCGGCGATCACCGGGTTCGCGGGCATGTGGCTGGCCGTGCGCGGCAATGTGCGGGTCGCGGCGGCGGCCCGTGACGGGGACCTCGCCGCCGAGCGCCGGGCCATGCGGATCGCGTTCCGCACCGGCGGTGTGGCCGGCATGTTCACCGTGGGCCTGGGGCTGTTCGGCGCGGCCGTGGTCGTGCTGTCGTACCGCGGCGGCGCGCCGGGCGTGCTGGAGGGCTTCGGGTTCGGGGCCGCGCTGCTGGCCATGTTCATGCGGGTCGGCGGCGGGATCTTCACCAAGGCCGCGGACGTGGGCGCGGACCTGGTCGGCAAGGTCGAGCAGGGCATCCCCGAGGACGACCCCCGCAACGCGGCGACGATCGCCGACAACGTGGGCGACAACGTCGGCGACTGCGCCGGCATGGCGGCCGACCTGTTCGAGTCGTACGCGGTGACGCTGGTGGCGGCGCTGATCCTGGGCACCGCCGCGTTCGGGTCCGAAGGACTGGTGTTCCCGTTGATCGTTCCGATGATCGGCGTGATCACCGCCGTGATCGGGATCTTCGCGGTGGCGCCCCGGGCCGGCGACCGTTCGGGGATGACCGCGATCAACCGCGGGTTCTTCATCTCCGCGCTGATCTCGGCGCTGCTGGTGGCGGTGGCGGCCTTCGCGTACCTGCCGTCCTCGTTCGCCGACCTGAACGGCGTGACCGACGCCGAGATCACCGGGCTGGGCGCCGACCCGCGGTGGGTGGCGCTGGGCGCGGTGCTGATCGGCATCGTGCTGGCCAGCGCGATCCAGTTGC
Organism: Thermomonospora umbrina; assembly: GCF_003386555.1. GTDB lineage: Bacteria > Actinomycetota > Actinomycetes > Streptosporangiales > Streptosporangiaceae > Thermomonospora > Thermomonospora umbrina. Next base: position 3,297,633 of record NZ_QTTT01000001.1, read on the forward strand.
TGACCGGCTACTTCACCGAGACCAACCGCCGTCCCGTGCGGGAGGTCACCGAGAGCGCCAAGACCGGCCCGGCCACCGTGATCCTGTCGGGCGTCTCGCTGGGTCTGGAGTCGGCGGTCTACTCGGCGCTGGTGATCGGCGGCGCGGTGTACGGGGCGTTCCTGCTGGGCTTCGGCAACACGACGGTGGCGCTGTTCGCGGTGGCGATGGCGGGCACCGGGCTGCTCACCACGGTCGGCGTGATCGTGTCGATGGACACGTTCGGGCCGGTCTCCGACAACGCGCAGGGCATCGCGGAGATGTCCGGCGACGTCGAGGGCGAGGGCGCCAAGGTGCTGGAGCGCCTGGACGCCGTCGGCAACACCACCAAGGCGATCACCAAGGGCATCGCGATCGCCACCGCCGTGCTGGCGGCCACCGCGCTGTTCGGCGCGTACCGGACGACCGTGGAGGAGGCCCTGTCGGGCGCGTCGGCGGAGGCGCGCGAGGCGCTGGACGAGTACGCGGTGTTCAGCCTGTCGATCGACTCGCCGAACGTGCTGATCGGGCTGATCATCGGCGCCTCGGTGGTCTTCCTGTTCTCCGGACTGGCGATCATGGCGGTCAGCCGGGCGGCCGGCCGGGTGGTGGTGGAGGTGCGCGAGCAGTTCCGCACCAAGCCCGGGATCATGGACTACACCGAGAAGCCCGACTACGACCGGGTGGTCGACATCTGCACCCGGGACGCGCAGCGGGAGCTGGCCACGCCGGGCCTGCTCGCCATCCTGACGCCGATCGCGGTGGGCTTCGGCCTGGGGTACGCCCCGCTGGGCGCGTTCCTGGGCGGCGCCATCGCGGCCGGGGTGCTGATGGCGGTGTTCCTGTCCAACTCCGGCGGCGCGTGGGACAACGCCAAGAAGCTCGTCGAGGAGGGCCATCTCGGCGGCAAGGGCAGCGCCGCCCACGAGGCGACCGTGATCGGCGACACCGTCGGCGACCCGTTCAAGGACACCGCGGGCCCGTCCATCAACCCGCTGATCAAGGTGATGAACCTGGTGTCGCTGCTGGTCGCCGACGCGGTCGTCACCTACGCGGCGAACGTCCCGCTCCGTATCGGGGTCACCGCCGCCGCGCTGATCGTCGTGGTGGGCGCGATCGTGTGGTCCAAGCGTCGCGTCTCCGACCTGGGCGCCGGCGACGCTCCGCCGCCGGCGGCCGCGGCACCGGAGATGGCCTCGGTCGCCGCGCCGGCCGGCCCGGCCCCGACCGAGTCGGTCCCCGCCGCCGAGCCCGCGCCGTCCGCGCCCAAGGAGCCGCTGACCACCGGGAACGGCACCGAGGCGGCGGGCGACGCCGCCACCGAACCCAAGTCCACCTGATCCGACGACCCCGGGGCTCCCCGCCCGTCCTCTCGTGAACGCGCACGCGACCACGGGACGATCGACGGGGAGCCCCGTCGCCTGTGGGGCGGAGGACGGGAACGGCGGAGGAATCACGCGGACCGGGTGAAGGGGGCCGGGGCACGGGGCCGTACGCTGGATGCGCCCCGGACGCCGCGCATGAGCCCGACCGGCGGCGGCGCGACGGGACCGAGAACGATCCACCACTGACGGCATGTGAAGGGAATCGGCGGATGAACGGCGAGAAGGCTCCGTTGACGGGGGCGAAGGGGTTCGCCGTGATCGTCGGCGGCATGTTCGCGATCATGGCGGTGCTCTGGGCGATCGCCGCTCTGGCCGCTCCTTGATCACTTCTGACCACCCCTGATCACCCCGGCGCTAGGGTGAGCGGATGCCCACGCTGATCGTCCTCCGTCACGCCAAGGCCGCCGAGGGCGCGGGCCTGGCCGACATCGACCGTCCCCTGGCGCCCCGGGGCGGGCGGGACGCCGCCGCCACCGGTGACCGGCTGCGCGCCGACGGCCTGGTGCCCGACCTGGTCCTGTGCTCGACGGCCGTCCGCACGCGCGAGACGCTGGAGGGCCTGGCGCTGGAGTCCCCGGTGGAGTACGAGCCCGGGATCTACGACAACCGCGTGGAGACGCTGCTCTCGCTGATCCGGGAGGTCGACGACGAGGTGGGCCGACTGCTGCTGATCGGCCACAACCCCTCGGCGCACCAACTGGTGTACGACCTGACCGGGGACGCCCCGGAGGCGTTCCCGACCTGCGCGATGGCGGTGATCGAGCTGCCCGACGGGTGGGCGGACACGCGGCCCGGCACCGGGACCCTGACGCTGCACCGGACGCCCAGGGACTGAGTCCCGGCGTCGGGCTAGGCGCCGGGGGAGTCCTCGGCGTCGGCGGCCTCGATCTCGTCGCGGGAGATGCCCAACAGGAACAGGATCGTGTCCAGATACGGCACGTTGACGGCGGTGTCGGCGGCCTGGCGGACCACCGGCTTGGCGTTGTAGGCGATGCCCAGCCCCGCCGCCTGGAGCATGTCCAGGTCGTTGGCCCCGTCGCCGATCGCCACCGTCTGGCTGATCGGGATGCCGGCCTCGCGGGCGAAGTGCTCCAGGGCGCGGGCCTTGCCGGCGCGGTCGACGACCTCCCCGACGACCCGCCCGGTGAGCTTGCCGTCGACGATCTCCAGCGTGTTGGCGGCGGAGTAGTCGATCCCGAGGTCCTCGACGAGGCCGTCGGTGACCTGCGTGAAGCCGCCGCTGACGATGGCGAACTTGTAGTCCAGCCGCTTGAGCGTCCGGACCAGGGTGCGGGCCCCGGCGGCGAGCCGGACCTTGTCGCGGACCTCGCCGATGGCCTCGGCGTCGAGGCCAGCCAGCAGCGCCACCCGTTCGCGGAGGGAGCCCTCGAAGTCGAGTTCGCCGCGCATGGCGGCCTCGGTGACCTTGGCCACCTCCGGCAGGCAGCCGGCGTGCTCGGCCAGCAGTTCGATGACCTCGCCCTGGATGAGGGTGGAGTCCACGTCCATCACGATCAGCCGCTTGGCGCGCCGGTGCAGGCCCGCCCGCTGGACGGCGATGTCGACCCGCTGCTCGACGGCCTCGGTGGCCAGCGCGGCGCGCAGCCCGTCCGGGTCGGCGCCGGAGACGTCCAGCTCGATGCAGGTCACCGGGTTGCTGGCGAGCCGGCCGATGCGGTCGATGTTGGCCCCGTTCGCGGCGATCCGGCCGGAGATCCCGGCCAGCGCCGCCGGGTGCAGCGGGTTGCCCAGGACGGTGACGTGCAGCCGCCCGCGTCGTCGTGGGGCGGCCTTGTCGCGGCCGGTGGACAGCTCGACCTCCATGTCGAGGTCGGCCGCCACCCGTTCGGCCGCCGTCCACACACGGCCGATGTCGGTGCCCTGGTCGTACACCAGGAGGACGCCGAGGACGAGGCGGCCGCGAATCACGACCTGCTCCACGTCGGCGACGGTGAGGGGGAACCCGGCGAGCGTCGTGAACAGGCGCGACGTGACGCCTGGGCGGTCGCGGCCGGTGAGCGTGATGAGCAGCGTGCGCTGTGACCCGTCCATGCTGCCGCCTACGCTACCGGCCGGTCCGCACTGCCCGATTCACCGGGGGCGGGGGAGCAGCAGGTTGAGGTCCCCGAACTCGTGCCACAGATAGCCCTCGGCGAGGGCGGCCTCGTACGACTCCTCCAGGAGACGGGCCCCGGCGATGGCGGTCAGCATCTGCAGGTGGGACGAACGGGGCTCGTGCAGGCCCGTGAGGAGCCCGTCCACGGCCCGTACGCCCTTCTCCGGGGTCACGACGTGCTCCGTCCACCCTTGAGAGGCCACCACCTCGCCCGAGGCCGCCACGGCCGTTTCCAGGGCGCGGACGACGGTGGTGCCCACGGCGATCACGCGCCCGCCCTGCGACCGGACGTGACCGACCAGGGCAGCGGTCACCTCGGGGACCTCGTAGCGCTCGGGATACGGGGGTTCGTGGGCCTCCGGGGAGGCGACGCCCGTGTGCAGCGTCAGCGGGCTCATCAGCACCCCGCGCGACACCAGCCGCGTCACCAGCTCCGGGGTGAACGGACGGCCCGCGCTGGGCATCTCCGCGCTGCCCTCCCGCCCGTCCAGCGCGAACGCGGTCTGGTACGCGCCCGTCGGCCAGTCCCGCTGCACGTAGCCGTAGCGGATGGGCATGCCGTGCCGCCGCAGATACGGAAGCACATCGGTGCTCAACCGGGCCTGCCACAGCCGCTCGGTGCGCCGCCGGACCAGGGTGAGGGTGACTCCCCCGGGCATCGGGATCCACTCCCCGGGATTGCCGCCCCCGTACGGCCGGCCGGCCTTGCCCACGCGCCGCCGCAACTCGACGAGCCACGTGTCGTCGCCCTCGGCGTACGGGGTCGAGAAGTGCACCCACAGCCGGTCGAGGCGTACGGCGGCGGGCAGGGTCGCCGAGGTGTTGACCACCAGCAGGTCGCCGGGGGACAGCAGCTCCGGCAGATCGGTGAACGCGTGATGAGAGACCCCGTCGTCCCGGGAGACGAGCAGCCGGACGCCGTCGCGGGCACGGCCGCGCGCCTCGGGCGGCTCATGGGCCTCCAGCGCCGACGGAAGCACGAAGTCGATCATGACCGTGCCTCCACCCGACGGGCGGCGTACACCCCGAACAGCGCGATCCCGGCCAGCAGCACCGCGCCGACGCCCATCCCCAGTTCGAGCCGGTCCGTGCCGAACGCGGTGACCAGCGCCCCCGTGAGCCCGACGGCCAGCGAGGCGCCCAGGGTGTCGCTGAGCTGGAGCGCCGAGGAGTTGACGCCCTGCTCCTCCTTCGCCGACTGGTTGAGGACCAGCACGCTGAGACTGCTCAACGCCAGCCCCATCCCGGCCCCGCCGATCACCCAGGCGGGCGCCGCCCACCATCCGCCCACCTGAAGGGCCACCGACACGGCCACGACCCCGACCGACACGAGGACCGCGCCGGCGAACACGAAGAACGTCCGGGGCCGCTTGCTGCGCCCTTGGTACTGGGACGAGGCCGACCAGCCCAACGCCCCCACGGTGAGGACCAGACCCGCCTCACTGGCGCTGAACCCGTGCAACGAGGTCAGCGCCAACGGGATGAACACGTCCGTCCCGAAGAAGGCACCCGCCAACACGCCCCGCAGCACCACCGTCGTCGGCACGCCCCGCCGCAGACGCAGCGCCCCTGCGGGCAGCAGCCTCGGCAGGCCCCAGCCGAGCCCGGCCAGCCCCAACGCAGCCGTCGGCAGCGACAGCGGGCCCAGGTCGTCCACCGCGTACAGCAGCGAGCCCGCACCCAGGGCGGCGGCGAAGGCCGCCCGCACCCGACCCGGCCGCGCCGGCGCGCGCTCCTCCGGGGGCCCGATCGACCGCAGCGCCGGAACGAGCATCAACGCCGCCGGGATCACCAACGGGATCAACCCGAGGAACACCCAACGCCAATGCACGTGCTCGGCGATCACACCGCCGATCCCCGGCCCCACCAGCGAGGGCACCACCCAGGCCGTGGACAGCGCCGCGAACACCCGGGGCCGCAGCGCGTCCGGATACACCCGGGCGATCACCACGTACACGCCGACCAGCGCCAACCCCGAGCCGATGCCCTGCACCGTCCGGCCCACGACCAGCACCCACATGGACGGGGCGGCCCCCGCGATCACCAACCCGGCCACGAACGTCGCCAGCCCGATCATCAACGGCCGCGTGGGCCCGATGCGGTCGATCCAGCTCCCCGCCAGCACCGTGGCGAGCATGCTGGCGATGAGCAGCGAACTGAAGACCCAGCCGTACAGCGCCAGCCCGTCCAGGTCGTCGGCCACCACCGGCATCACCGTGCCGACCGCCATCGCCTCGAACGCGAGCAGCGTGATGACCAGCACGATGCCCAGCGTGGGCAGCCGGTGGCCGCCGCTCAGCAGACCGCCGGGGGCATCGGCGGGTTTCTTGATGTCCGTGCGCAACTCCTCGGTCATGGTCATGACGACGCCCCGATCTCCGCGGCCCGGTAACGGCCGCTCGACGGCCGTTCGGTGATCAGCCGGTGCAGCGCGGCGGCGGCCACAGCGGGGGGCGGAACGTCGGACAGGTCGTCCGCGGGCATCGCCTCGGCGAGCATACGTGTCCGCATTTCGCCCGGATCGACCCACCACACCGCCAACGTCCGCTCCTCGGCCGCCAAGACGTTGGACAACTGCTCCAGCGCCGCCTTGGTGGCCCCGTAGCCGCCCCACGTCTCGTAGCCCTCCACGGCGGCGTCGGAGCTCACGTTGAGGACCGCCCCGCCGCTCGCCCGCAATGCCGGAAGCAGCGCCTGGATCAACGCCAGCGGGGCCAGGGAGTTGATCCGGAACGCGTCCGCCAACGCGTCGAGGGGCTGGTCGGCGAGCCTGGGCAGCGGCGTCGTACCGAGCGTGCTCGCGTTGTTGACCAGCAGGTCGAGCCGCCCCCCGACCGCCGCGACCAACTCGGCCCGATGCGCCGGATCGGCGACGTCCCCGGGGATCGCGGTGACCGGGCCCGGCCCGCCGGCCAGATCCGCCGCCGCCTCCGCCAACTCGGGAGCGCCGCGCGCGGTGAGGAAAAGGGTCCAGCCGTCCCCGGCCAGGACCCGCGCCAACGCGCGGCCCAGCCCCCGGGAGGCTCCTGTGATCAACGCCGTTCTCGTCATGCCCCCGACGCTAGAAACCCGCAGCCCCCACCACATCGGCCGCCCGGTCCGCCCCCGATCGTCACTTGGTCCTAAGACTTGTTTGTTTGTGGGGGGCGACCCCCCACGCCCCCCGCGCCCGGTCGTGGAGATCTCCAGGCGGACGGCCCTCCGCTGGGGCTCCGGGCCGTCCGCCTGGAGCGACCGGGCACCGGTGGGTGGTTGCGCCGGCCCCGCGCCTGGTCTGGAGGTCTCCGGGCCGTCCGCTTGGAGCGACCGGGCACCGGTGGGTGGTTGCGCCGGCCCCGCGCCTGGTCTGGAGGTCTCCGGGCCGTCCGCTTGGAGCGACCGGGCACCGGTGGGTGGTTGCGCCGGCCCCGCGCCTGGTCGACCGAGGGTCGAGGTATCGGGATGAAGATCTCATCAGGGTGGATACCGCCCGGGAGGGACGTCGGTGCCGGTGGTGCCGGGGCGCGGGATGACCAGGTTGTCGCGGTCCTCGGCCCGCAGTCTGATTCGGGAAGGGCCCTCCGGGGAGTACGGTCTGCAACGTGGGCACAGAGCGCGACATCTGCGGGGAGCCGGGGGCGACCCTGCACGCGGTGAGTTCCGCGGTGCTCGCCGTCACCCGGCACCTGTCGGTGCACGAGGTGCTCCAGGTGATCGTCCGGGCCGCCGCGCGGCTGCTGGACGCCCGCTACGCGGCGCTGGGCGTGCCCGACGACGAGGGGTCGTTCGCCGAGTTCGTGGTCGAGGGCGTCACCGACGCCGAGTGGAACGCGATCGGCCCGCTGCCCCGCCAGCACGGGATGCTCGCGGTGATGCTGAACGAGGGCGCCCCGCAGCGGCTCGCCGACATCCGCCGGGAGCCCGAGTTCGGCGGCTGGCCGTCGGCGCACCCGGTGCTCAAGGACTTCCTCGGGGTGCCGATCCGGGACGGCGAGGACGTGCTGGGGATCATCTTCCTGGCCAACCGGCGCCGGCCCGGCGGCTTCACCGAGGGTGACGAGGAGCTGCTCACCCTGTTCGCCGCGCACGCCGCCATCGCGATCACCAACGCCCGGCTGTACGAGCGCGACCGCGAGCTGACCGTGGTCGAGGAGCGCAACCGGCTGGCCCGGGAGCTGCACGACGCCGTCTCGCAGAAGCTGTTCTCGCTCCGGCTGACCGCCCAGGCCGCCGCCGCCCTCGCCGAGAAGGACCCGGCCCGTACCGTGGCCGAGCTGGCGCAGGTGCAGCGGCTGGCCGGCGAGGCGCTGGCCGAGCTGCGGGCGGTGATCCTGGAGCTGCGCCCCGCCGACCTGGCCGGGGACGGGCTGGTGGCCACGCTGCGCAAGCACGTGGAGGTGCTCGACCGGGCGTACGACGCCGAGGTGGACCTCACCGTCGAGCAGGAGGCCGCCGCCGTGGCCGCCGCGCTGCCGGACGAGCACGAGACCGTCGTGTTCCGCGTCGCGCAGGAGGCCATCCACAACGCCCTGCGGCACGCCGGCGCCGAGGCCGTCCGCGTACGGCTCGACGGCGGCGACGGCGGGGGGCTGGTGCTGGAGGTCGCCGACGACGGGGCCGGGTTCGATCCCGCCGTGGCCGACCGGCGACCCGCCCGCGCGGGGCGCGCCGGACGCGCCGGGAGCACCGGGCGGGAGGGGCTCGGGCTGACCTCCATGCGCGAGCGCGCCGAGTCCGTCGGCGGCGCGCTCACCATCGACTCCCGTCCCGCCAAGGGCGCGGGCACCCGGGTACGGCTGGAGGTGCCCGGTGCCTGACCCGACCGGCGAGGCCATCAAGGTGCTGATCGCCGACGACCATCCGGTGGTCCGCCAGGGGCTGCGGACGTTCCTCGGCGTCCAGGACGACATCGACGTCGTCGGCGAGGCCGGGGACGGCACGGCGGCGGTGGCGCTGGCCGAGACGCTCCGGCCCGATATCGTGCTCCTCGACCTGAACATGCCGGCGGGCGGCGGTCTGGCGGCGCTCGAGGAGATGCGGGCGCGCAGGCTGCCCGTGCGGGTGCTGGTCCTGACCAGCGTGACGGAACGGGGGCATGTGCTGCCGGCAGTACGGGCGGGCGCCGCGGGGTATCTCTACAAGGACGTCGACCCGCCCGCGCTCGTTCAGGCGATCCGGGCCGTGCACGACGGCAACGTGCTGTTCGCGCCGGAGGCCGCCGAGGCGGTGCTGGACGGGGAGCCGCCGACCGGCGGCGGGGAGCCCGGCTCCGCGCCGCGGCTCACCGACCGGGAACGCGAGGTGCTCGTGCAGATAGCACTGGGCCGTTCGAATCGGGAGATCGCCCGTGCGCTGGTGGTCTCCGAGAAAACGGTCAAAACCCATGTCAGTAATCTGCTCATGAAGCTGGGGGTGCAGGATCGTACTCAGGCGGCTTTGTACGCCGTCCGCCACGGCCTGGCCGACGGCTGAAAGAACTCCATTGTCCGGATCGTCATCGAAATCGGTATGAACGTAACAATCAAGTATGCGGCAGGCTCCGACATAGGCTGCGTCCGAGAGAACAATGAGGACTCGGCCTACGCCGGGTCGCGGCTCATCGCGGTCGCCGACGGCATGGGCGGGTACGCGGGCGGCGAGGTCGCCAGCTCCACCGTCATCGGCTCGTTGCGCTCACTGGACGCCGACGTCCCCGTTGACGAACTGGAGGGCGCGCTGGGCCGTGCGGTGGCCGAGGCCAACGAGAAACTGCGCATCGCCCGTGAGGAACGCCCCGATCTGAGCAGAATGGGTACCACGCTCACCGCGATGTTGTGGTCGGGGGCGCAGATCGCGCTCGCCCACATCGGTGATTCGCGGGGTTACCTGCTGCGCGACGGCGAGCTATTCCAGATCACCCAGGACCACACGATGGACCAACTGCTCAAGGCCGAGCAGGGTCGCGATCCGGCCGAGCCCAATGAGGCCTCCCGGCTGTCCCATGTGCTCTATCGGGTGCTCGACGGACGCGAGGACCGCGATCCCGACCTGCGCCGCCGCGAGGCGCTGCTGGGCGACCGCTACCTGCTGTGCTCCGACGGGCTCTCCGGCGTGGTGGATCCGCAGACGATCTACGAGGTGCTGTCCGAGCAGCCCGAGCCCGCCGACGCGATCCGCAGACTGATCGAGCTGGCCAGGGAGGGCGGCGGCCCGGACAACATCACCTGTGTGATCGCCGACGTGGTGGAGGGCGACCCGGCCCGGACCATGCGCGACCCGCAGGTCGTCGGGGCCGCGGGGCAGCTCTAGACGCCGCCCGTCCGCCCCGCCGCCCCGTGCGCCCGGCGCCGCCCCCAGGCCCGGGCGGATCCCGTCTCGCCCCAGGTCACGGTCTGGTCGCGGATGTCCTTGTTCGCTTGACCTTGCTAGGGTCGCACCCGGTATACGGGTCATTCGGACATTCAGTGGACAGTGCCATCACTGCGGAGGGGTCTTCATGGCGGGGGTGCCGGGCGCGGCCGGCGCCGGGACGTCGTACGGCGTCACCGGTGTCGTCGACCGGGTGCACTCCGCCGCGCGGCGCGGCGTCCTGGGCGTGGCACTGCGGGTGGGGGCGATGGCCGTGGCGGCCGTCGCCGTGGCCTGGATCCACCGTGTGAACGACCCCGGCGTGCTGTGCCCCCTGCGGGCGCTGACCGGGATCCCCTGTCCCCTGTGCGGCGGAACGACCGTGTTCATCGAGCTCGGGGCCGGGCATCCGGTCCGGGCCGCGGCCGCCAACCCGGTCGTGCTGGTGGCCGCGGCCGGTCTCGCCGTCGCACCGCTGGGCCCCGGAGGCCGATGGTGGGCGCTCCGGCCGGGCACCCGTGCCCGGCTGCTCGGAGCCGCCCTCGTGGCTTCCGAGCTGTGGCAGCTCGCCAGGTTCGATCTCCTGCGCATGTAGGCGAGAGGCCGCCGCGAGGCCGCGAGCGTGAGTGCGTGTCCGCCGTTGGTGAGTTTCACGGAGCCCGGCGGGTCTGACGGACGTCAGACGGAACCACAGGGTCAATCAATAAGGAGTGAGCGTGGGCAATCCCTACGACCCGTACGGCCAGCAGCAGCCTGGGTACGGTCAGCAGCCCGGGTACGGCCAGCAGCCCGGTTACGGGCAGCAGCCGCCGGCCCAGCCGGGTTATGGCCAGCCGCCGGCCCAGCCCGGCTACGGCCAGCCCTCGGCTCAGCCGGGCTACGGTCAGCAGCCGCCGCAGCAGCCCGGTTACGGCCAGCCCCCGGCCCAGCCCGGTTACGGCCAGCCCCCGGCTCAGCCCGGTTACGGCCAGGACGTTCATCACCACTACTACGGCGGCGGCCAGATGCACCTCGCCGAGTGGGGGACCCGGGTCGGCGCCTTCCTGATCGACGCCCTGATCTACGCGATCCCGGTGATCCTCTTCGTCATCCTGGGGACCGCCATCGCCAGCGCCGGCGACTCCGCCGCGGTGGGCTCGCTGTTCTCGCTGCTCGGGTACGTGGTCGGGTTCGGCGTCATCCTGTGGCAGAAGTACGTCGAGGGCACGACGGGCCAGACCATCGGCAAGCGGGTCGTCGGGATCCGGCTCATCCGCGAGGACACCGGCCAGCTCACCGGCTTCGGTCTGGCCTTCGGTCGCTACCTCTGCCACTTCCTCGACGGGCTCGCCTGCTACATCGGGTACCTGTGGCCGCTGTGGGACCAGAAGAAGCAGACCTTCGCCGACAAGATCGTTCGCACGCTCGTCGTCCGCGTCTGACGACCGCACCGCGCGTCGCGGGGCGTCCCGGGTCCTCCGGGGCGCCCCGTCGTCGTTGCGACGCCTTGCGGGCCGTTCAGGGCACGGGATCGAACGCGCTGTTGTGCGCGGCCACCCGGGCCCGGCGGACGGCCCGGTCGAGCAGCCGCAACGCCTCGTCCCGGCGGCGCATCTGCTCGGCGGTGAGCCCGTGGCCCTCGAGCCTGCGGGCCAGGTCGACCACCAGCGCCAGCCGCCCGGCCAGCGCCGCCACCCGGTGGGCCCGCGCCGGGTAGCCGGGGGCCAGCGTCGCCCCGCGCTCCGGGTCGCGCAGGTCGGCGAGGGCGTCGGCGATCTCCGGCGGCACCCCGGCCGCGCCGTCCACGGTGAGCAGCGCCTCGGTGGCGGCCCGCATGGCCAGCGTGAGCCGATGGTCGGCCTCGGCCAGCGACGGCACGTCCGCGATGCCCGGCCGGGCCTCGTACGCCTGCCAGCGGATGCCCACGTAGGACGAGCCGCGCCGGTCCTCCACCGGGACGAGCCCGACGGGGCCGTCCCGGGCGACGGCCAGCACCGCCTCGCCCGCCTCCACCGCCGCCGCGTTGAGCGCGGGCGGCCCCGTCAGCCCCAGCGGATCGCCGGGGGCGGGGAGCGCCAGCCGCAGGGTGGTCATCCCGGCCACCCGCAGCACCGCCAGCCCACGCCGCAACGGCAGGTCGCCGGGATCGTCGGGGAGCCCCGCCACGATCTGCGGCGTGGTCGTCTCCTCGATGGCGTCGACCGCCTCGTCCAGGCCCACCTGGCCGCACAGCCAGGCATTCCCCCAGGCGACCAGCGCCGCGGCCGAATCCCGGCGCGGAGGGAACGCGTCCTGCATCAAGACCACCCTGACTACTTAGCGCAGTGATGTCCCTGTCATGGTGAGTGTCTTCCCCGTCCGATGTCCAATCATGGGGTGGGAGAGTTCACCTCGCCGCCGGCCGATGCTCTCCCCTCCTTGCTCTTCGCCCATGAGGCGTTCTGATGACATAGGTTCGATCCTGCGAGGCGGATCCCCGGGACGGCGGGTCCCGAGGGCTCTGGGACGAGGGAACAGGGGCGGATGAGCGGCGAGGTACTCCAGCTCCGCGGTGTCGGGGTTCGGCGCGATCAGTCCATGCTGCTGCGCGACGTCACATGGAACGTCAACGAGAACGAGCGCTGGGTCGTCATCGGCCCCAACGGCGCGGGCAAGACCACGCTGTTGCAGATCGCGGCCACGATGCTGTTCCCGTCCGAGGGCGAGGCCGCGGTCCTGGGCGAGGAGCTGGGCCGCACCGACCTGTTCGAGCTGCGTCCGCGCATCGGCTTCGCCAGCTCCGCGCTGGCCGAGAAGGTCCCGCCGGACGAGAAGGTCATCGACCTCGTGCTGACCGGCTCGTACGCGATCATCGGCCGCTGGCACGAGGAGTACGACTCCACCGACGTCACCCGCGCGGTGGAGCTGCTGGACGCCCTCGGCTGCGCCGAGCTGATCCGCCGCAGGTTCGGCACCCTGTCGGAGGGCGAGCGCAAGCGGGTCCAGATCGCCCGCGCGCTGATGCCCGACCCGGAGCTGCTGCTGTTGGACGAGCCCGCCGCCGGCCTCGACCTCGGTGGTCGCGAGGACCTGGTCGGCCGGCTGTCGACGCTGGCCAACGATCCGATGGCCCCCACGATGGCGCTGGTCACCCATCACGTGGAGGAGGTCCCCGAGGGCTTCACCCACGCGATGCTGCTGCGCCGCGGCTCCGTCGTCGCGATGGGCAAGGTCGACGAGGTGTTCACCGAGGAGCACCTGTCGCGGGCCTTCGGGCTGCCGCTGCGGGTGGAACGCCAGTACGGCCGCTGGTACGCCCGGGCCGCGCGCTGATCGCTCTGGAGCGTTCCGCTCAGGCCCGCAGCAGGTTGACGATGGCGGTCACGCCGACCGCCACGATGATCCCCCGCAGCACCGCCGGCGGCAGCCGTCGCCCGGCCGAGGCCCCCACCAGTCCCCCGAGGGTGGAGCCCACGGCGATCAGCAGCGCCGCGATCCAGTCGATCTCGGTCCCCCCCACCGCCCACACCGCGATGAAGACCACGGCGGCGGCCCCGTTGGCGACGAAGGCCAGCACGTTCTTGACGCCGTTGAGGCGCTGCAGGTCGTCGTTGAGGAAGATGCCGAGCAGGGCGATCAGGATGATGCCCTGCGCCGCCCCGAAGTAGCCCCCGTAGACACCCGCCGCCAGCACGCCCGCCCACAGCCAGGGCCCGCCGTGCGGGTGCGGATGCTCACGCCGCTCGGCCAGCCAGACGTTCAGCCTCGGCTGCACCACCACCAGCACCAGCGCCACCAGGATGAGCACCGGCACGATCACCTTGAACGCGCCCGGCGGCAGCCCCAGGAGCAGCGTCGCCCCGATCAGCGTGCCCGCCAACGAGCCGGCCCCGAGGCGCGCCAGCCGTGCCCGCTGGCCCTTCAGCTCCTCGCGGTACCCGTACGCGCCGGCCGCGGACCCGAACACCAGGCCGATGTTGTTGGACACGTTGGCCGTCACCGGCGGGAACCCGAGCGCCACCAGCGTCGGGAACGTGATCAGCGTCCCCGAGCCCACCACCGCGTTGATGCCCCCGGCGGCCACGCCGGCCGCGAACACCGCGGCGGCCTCCAGCCCGTTCACCCGATCCCCGCAAGTCTCGCCACGTGCCGATCGTAGGGAAAGGGCCGGTCACAGGCCCCGCCGGGCCTGGTGGTGAACGTTCAGGGTTTGCGGGCGACGCCGCAGAACGCGGTGACCTCTTCGGGCTCGCCCCACGGGGTGGCCTCGGGACGCCACCGCGACACCGACACCACGCCGGGCTCGATGAGCTCCAGGTCGTCGAAGAACGCGGCGATCTGCTCGGGGGTGCGCAGCCGATAGGGGTCGCCCGCCTCGGCGCGGGTCTGCTCCGCCTGCGCGGCGGCCTGCGGGTCCACCGCGTTGGTGCCGTCCTCCAGGGCCAGGTAGCTGCCCGACGGCAGGGCCGACACCAGGTGGTCGCGGATGTCGACGGCCTCCGCGTCGTCCCACACGTTGCCGAGGATGCCCAGCATCATCAGCGCCACCGGGCGCTCGAAGTCCAGCGTGCGGGCCGCCTGCTCCAGAACGTGGCCGGGGTCGCGGACGTCGGCGTCGATGTACTCGCACACGCCCTCGGGCGTGCTGGTCAGCAGGGCGCGGGCGTGCACCAGGACCAGGGGGTCGTTGTCCACGTAGACGATCTTGCAGCTCGGGTCGACGCGCTGGGCGACCTCGTGGGTGTTGTCGACCGTGGGCAGGCCGGTGCCGAGGTCCAGGAACTGGGTGATGCCGGCCTCGCCCGCCAGGTACCGGACCGCCCGGCCCAGGAAGGCGCGGGCGTGCCGGGCGACGTCCACGATCCCCGGGTACACCTCGCGGACCTGCTCACCGACCTGCTGGTCGATGGGGTAGTTGTCCTTGCCCCCGAGCCAGTAGTTCCAGACCCTGGCCGAGTGCGGGGTGGAGGTGTCGAGCACGGGCGCCGACTCGTCGGGCGAGGGCGTCGGGTCGGTCATGGAGGCACCCTTCGGCGGAGAGGTGTGCGGGCTTCGACGCGATCATGCCGGCCCGGCCGCCGGGGACCGCACGAAATGACCACATTGCCCGAAGGCTCGCCGCCCCGACGTCAGCCGGCGTCGCGGAGGGCGGGGGACTCGTCGGGGCGCGTGTCGTTGACCGGGTGCTCGACCAGCGCCAGGACGCGGCTGGCCATGAACCGGGCGGTGCGGACCGCGGTGCCGCTGCGGGTCACCTCGCTGACCTCGACGACGCCGCGCCGGGTGGTGATCTCGACACGGCGGCCCGCGCGGGTGGCCTTGACCTCGTAGATGCGGGTGGCCTCCCCGGCGTCGATGACGATCTCGACCCTGTCACCCTTCATGAGCCGCTCCCCGCTCGAACGTATATTCGAGGTATACCCGGCCAGAGGCCGTTCAACCGGGAAGAACGCCTACGGGACCGCGCGGACCTGGAGCGTGCCGTCCTCGATGACGCGGGTCTCGAAGGAGGGCTGGCGGCCCGTGGCGGGGCCGTGGACGACGGCGCCGTCGCTGACGCGGAACGTGCTGCCGTGCCAGGGGCAGACCACGCAGGTGTCCTCGTTCTGGTCGGCGACGATGCGGCCCTGATGCAGAGGGCCGCCCAAGTGGGCGCAGCGATCCGCCAAGACGTGGATCTCGTCGCCCTCGCGCATCACGAACAGGCTGATGTAACCCAACCGCCGATGCACCGGCCAGCCGTCCGGCAACTCGTCCGCCGGGCACAGGTCGTGCCAGCCCAGCGAGGTCAGATGCGCCACCTGATCGGCGTGGTTGGCCCCGGCCGCCTGCCGGAACGCCAGATGTCCGCCCAGATAGCCGCCCGTGAGCAGGGCGGTGAGCCCGGCGTAGCCCAGCATCCGGCCCACACCGCGGCGGCCCTGGCGGCGGGCGACCAGGGACGCGGCGTACAGGACGGTGGCGGCGCCGACGGTGGAGGCGTGAACGAGACCCACCCGCTGCTGCTCACGGTGCAGCGCCGACCAGTCCGCCCAGCCCGTCAACACCGTCGGAACCGCCCCGGCGAGCCCGGCCGCGACCAGGGTCTGGGCGGCGCGGTCGGTGCCGGGCAGCAGGTCCAGGATCGCGACCGACATCCAGCAGCCGATCGGCACGTCCGTCAACGGCGGGTGCGCCGGGTGCCCGGCGGGAACCCCGTGCAGCACGTCCTTGGCGGGCCCCGGCCCCAGGATCCGGTTGATGGTCGAAGAGATCGAGCGGATCGCCCCGTCGAGCCCGTCGGCGTGCTCCAGACCCTCCGCCACATCCGCGGGATGCGTACGCGGCATCGGCCGGGTTCCGCGCCGGAACATCTTGCTCGCCCGTCCACTCATCGAACCCCCTGAACTGGGTACGGTGCGCCACTCGCTGAAGCGCGGGCGCCCACCCGGGACGCCGGATGCGACATTAGCCCTCCCTACCCCAAACCGGCCAACTCTTCCCTTTGTGGGGGGCGACCCCCCACGCCCCCCGCGCCCGGTCTTGCGATCTTCAGGTGGGCTCTTCCCTATGTGGGGGGGCGACCCCCCACACCCCCGCGCCCGGTCTTGCGATCTTCAGGTGGGCGCCCCTCCGCTTGCGCTCCGGGGCGCCCACCTGAAGGACCGGGCAAGGCCCCCGGGTGGCTGACCTGGTGTGGAGGACGGGCCGCTCCCCCGGTGGCTGATCTGGTGAAGGGCGGGTCGCTCCCCCGGTGGGCTGAGGTACGCGTGTCCGTCACCTTCGTGGCACTGGGTCGGCGGCGCAGCGGAAGCCCATGTGCGCCGTGGTGGAGTCCGGGGTGTTGCTGGTGCGGGCGGCCACCCGGTAGCGGTTGCAGTACGACTCGTGGCACAGGAACGACCCGCCCCGAATGACCCGTGCCCCGCCGGCCGGGGGGCCCTTCGGGTCGTTGCGCGTGTCGGGGGACTCCGTGGCGTGCCAGTCGCTGCTCCACCGGTCCGAACACCACTCCCAGACGTTCCCGGCCACGTTGTGGAGCCCGAAGCCGTTGGGGGCGAACGCGTTGACGGGGGCGGTGCCGGTGAAGCCGTCCTCGCCGGTGTCGTGGTGGGGGAACTCGCCCTGCCAGATGTTGCACCGGTGCCGTCCGCGCGGGGTCAGCTCGTCGCCCCACGCGAAGCGGGCCTGGTCGAGGCCGCCCCGCGCCGCCTTCTCCCACTCGGCCTCCGTGGGGAGGCGTTTGCCCGCCCAGGCGGCGTACGCGGACGCGTCGTTCCAGGACACATGGACGACGGGATGGTTGGGGCGGCGTTCGATCGAGGAGCCGGGGCCCTCCGGCGCCTTCCAGTAGGCGCCGGGGACCGCCGCCCACCAGGGCGCCTCGGACACCCCGCCGTCCAGGACCGGGGCGCCGGGGAGCAGATGGGCGTGGAAGACGAACGACCACCCGAACCGCTCGGCCTCGGTGACGTACCCGGTGTCCTTGACGAACGCGGCGAACTGTCGGTTGGCGACCGCGTGCCTGTCGATCAGGAAGGGAGAGACCCGCACGGTGCGGACCGGCCCCTCGCCGTCCTGAGGGAAGGCGTCGGGGTCCGCGCCGCCCATCCGGAACTCGCCGCCCGGGATCGCCGCCATGCCCTTGGCGACCTCCTGCGGCGTCCGCTCCGGGATCGCGAAGTCGAACGCCGGGCGGCGGGAGAGCGTGGGCATTCCGAGCGACGGCGCGGGCGCGCAGCAGGCGGCGTGCCCCTCGTGCTCCCGGGTGGCGTCAGTCAAGGCGCTCCACCGTCACGGGGACCCCGTTGAAGACCGCGTTGCCCGACAGGGGATCGATCACCCGCTCGTCGGTGACCAGGTTGGCGTTGACGCCGGGGTGCTCGGAGGCCACCCGCGCGCGGGTGCCGGGCCGGTCGTGACCCCACCCGTGCGGCAGGCTCACCACGCCGGCCATCACGGTGTCGGTCGGTTCGGCCACGGCGACGATCGTACCGGCCCGGGAGGCGACCCTGACGGGGTCGCCGGCGGCGATGCCGAGGCGGGCGGCGTCGGCCGGGTTGAGCTGGAGGGTGCAGCGGTTGCTGCCGCCGACGAGCTCCGGGACGTTGTGCAGCCAACTGTTGTTGGAGCGCAGATGCCGCCGCCCGATGAGGGTCAGCCCGGCGGGCGCGGGCTCGCCGAGTCGCGCGCGGAGCCGGTCGGCGTCGGCGGCGAACGACGGCGGGCACAGCTCGATCAGGCCGGAGGCGGTGCACAGCACCTCGTCGAGCCGGGGCTCCAAGGGGCCGAGGTCGACGCCGTGCGGGTGCTCGTCGCGGAGCCTGGCGAGGGTGAGGCCCTCGGGGTCGGCGCCGAAGCCCTCACCGTACGGGCCGAGCCGCAGCATCATGTCGAGGCGCAGGTCGGGGCCCTTGCCGTTCAGCGCCTTGACCAGCTCGTCCGGTTCCCTGCCGTACACCGGGGACCCGGGGACGGCGACGGCCTTGACGAGCGTCGACGCCACGATCATCTCGTCGAGGCCGGCCGGGTCGCCGTCCTCGACACCCGAGGCGATCAGCGCGAGCCGGGCCAGGATCTCCGCCTCGCTCGGGCGGCCGTCCGGCAGCCCGACGGCGGGCGCGGAGTAGCGCGCGTAGTTCCGCACCGCGAACGACAGCAGCGCCACGTCGTAGTGCGGCGTCTGGGCCGGGCGCGGCGGCGGCAGCACCACGTGGGCGTGCCGGGTGGTCTCGTTCAGGTACGGGTCGACGCCGACCATGAACTCCAGCCCGGCGAGCGCCTCGTCCAGCCGTTCGGCGCCCGGGGCCGACAGCGCCGGGTTGCCGCCGATGGTGATCAGCGCCCTGATCCGCCCGTCGCCCGGGGTGGTGATCTCGTCGGCCAGCGTGGCGACCGGGAACTCCCCGAACACCTCGGGCAGGTCGCGGACCCGGCTCCGCCACCGCCCGGTGCTGAACGGACGCTTGCGGCGGTACACCGGCACGTGCGCCGCGCGGGGGAACATCGCGCCGCCGGGCCGGTCGAGGTTGCCGGTGAGGACGTTGAGGACGTCGATCAGCCAGTTGTTGAGCGTTCCGTACTCCTGGGTGCAGGTGCCGAGCCGGCCGTAGACGGCGGCGCGTTCGGCGGCGGCCAGCTCGCGGGCCATCCGACGGATCTGCAGGGGCCGGATGCCGGTGACGCCGGCGACCAACTCGGGGGAGAAGTCCACGGCCAGCGCCCGCAGGTCGTCGAGCCCGTGCACCCGGCCGTCCGATGCGCCGAGATCCACCAGGTCCTCGGCGAACAGCGTGTGGACCAGCGCGAACAGCAGGTACGCGTCGGTACCGGGCCTGATCGGCACGTGCTGGTCGGCGAGCCGGGCGGTGCGCGTCCGGCGGGGGTCGACCACGGTGACCTTGCCGCCCCGGGCGCCGATGGCCTTGAGCCGCCCCGGGAAGTCGGGGGCCGAGCACAGACTGCCGTTGGACTCCAACGGGTTGGCGCCCAGCATCAGCAGATGGTCGGTCCGGTCGAGGTCGGGCACCGGGATGGCCACCGGGTCGCCGAACATGTAGCCCGCGCTGACGTGCTTGGGCATCTGGTCGGCGGTGCCGGCCGAGTAGACGTTGCGGGTGCCGAGCGCCTTGACGAGGGCCCCCGCGTAGAGCGGCCCGGCGATCGAGTGGGCGGTCGGGTTGCCGATGTAGACGGCGATCGCGTCCTTGCCGTGGCGCTCGGCCACGGCCCGCAGCCGCCTCGCCACCTCGTCGAACGCCTCGTTCCAGGTGGTGTCGACGGGGCCGTCGGGGCCGCGCAGCAGCGGGCCGCTCAGCCGGTCCGGGTCACCGTCGAGCCTGCCGAGTGTCGCTCCTTTGGGACAGATGAAGCCCTGGCTGAACGGATCGTGAACGTCCCCCCGTACGCCGATCACCCGGTCGCCGTCGTCCAGGGTCAGCTCGAGCCCGCACAGGGCTTCGCAAAGGGGACAGGTCCGGTACGCCGTGCGGCTCATGGCACGCTCCTTTAGGTACGGGAACATACCAATAATGGCCCCGCTGCCCGCCGGTGCGCCATGACCCCCGGGGGAAAGAGGCGGATGGCCCCAGGAGGAGAGGCGCTCTAGTACTCCCTGACCTGTTCCTCCCGGATCCCGAAGCGTTCCGCGTAGGGCGCCAGGGCCTTGCGCCGCTCCTCGAGGTCGAGCCCGATGTCGGCGAGGCGGTAGTCCACGCGGCCGTGCCGTCCCCGGGGGTGCCGGGCCATGAACGCCTGCATGGACGCGCGGGTGTCGTCGGTGAACGGCTGGTCGGCCACCTCGTAGATGCGCTCCACCATGGCGATGTCGTCGGCCATGAACTCGTGGAACAGCACGTCGATCGACTGCTCCTTGGGGACGAGGTCGCGGTCGCGCAGGCAGCGCTCCATGAAGGCCGCCGCGCGGTGCTTCCAGTACGCGCCGACGGCGTGCGGCTCGATCGGGTCGGTGGTCGCGCGGAGCGCGTAACAGAGCATGGTGGTCAGCGACGCGGTGACGGCCACGGGGTCCCGGTGCGTGACCACCACGGTCGCGTCGGGGAACGTGTGCATCAGCGGGCCGAGCTGCTCCAGGTGCTGCGGGGCCTTGAGCACCCAGCGACCGCCGCCGCGCTGCCAGGTCGCGGCCTGCAGAGCGGTGCGCAGGTACTCGTACGCGAACGTCTGGTCGGTGCCCAGGTACCAGTCGCGGTAGGACGGCAGCATGGCCTGGATCTCCAGGTGCGTGGACGCGAACGTCAGCGCCAGCAGGCCGCCCTCCTCATGGGAGTGGGTGGGCGTCAGGTCGAACATCCGCTTCAGATACGGCAGCATCGTGTGGACCATGCCGAGCGAGTCGGCGACCCGCCGTACACGGCCGTCGATCGACCCCTCCTCACCGGGCGGCGGAACGGGCTCGCACACCTCCCAGTAGGGCAGGGGCCGCAGCGCCGGGTCGGCGGACAGCAGGTTGTGCAGGTGCGTGGTGCCGGTCCGGGGCAGCCCCGCGATGATGATCGGCCGCTCGATCGGCACGTCGTGGATCTCGGGATGCCGGTTCAGCAGGTCCTGGAGCCGGAGCCGCTGGGTGAGCTGGGCGACCGTCTGGGCGTACCAGACCGCGTGGCCGTGCTCGGCGAGCCCCGCCTCCTCGCGCAGCGAGCGGCACAGGACGTCCAGCGGCTCCCGGAAGGCGTCGTCGCCGAAGTCGTCCAGCCGTCGCCCGTCCGTC
Source organism: Thermomonospora umbrina (assembly GCF_003386555.1). Lineage (GTDB taxonomy): Bacteria > Actinomycetota > Actinomycetes > Streptosporangiales > Streptosporangiaceae > Thermomonospora > Thermomonospora umbrina. Next base: position 3,318,625 of record NZ_QTTT01000001.1, read on the forward strand.
TCGGTCTGTTGGACGGCCGCCGCCATGAGCGCCTCGGGCTCCAACGGGCACGCGGGTTTCATCGCGGCCAGCACGGACAGGACCTCTCGGGCCTCGGCGGTCCAGCGGGGGTCGGCCAGGTCATCGATGTGGACGTCTGCGGGCCTCATGTCACCTCGTCATCGTGAGCGCGCCGAGCGCGACGCCATCGGCGTCCCGGCACGCTATCCAAGGGGACGGTCCGGACTCCTGAGTGCCGAGCCAAGGGTGTGCGGGGCATTTCATCCGAAGGCGACAAACTTGATCTACAAGTTAAGTAGGCATATATCCACCCTCGAATCCGCCCTTTTACGGGATACCGTTGACCACAGGGGGAGTTCAGCCGCCCGATCGGGAGTGGTCATGGAGGCTTGGGTCATCTGGTTGATCGTGGCCGCCGTGCTGGGCGTGGTCGAGCTGTTCACGCTGACCCTGGCCCTCGGTCTGCTGTCGGCCGCCGCGCTGGCGGCCGGGCTGACCGCCGCGGTGGGGCTCCCCCCGGCGGCGCAGGCCGTCGTCTTCGTGGCGACCTCCGCGGCCGGCCTGTTCGTGGTGCGCCCGATCGCCCAGCGCCAGATCCGCCGGCCCCCGCCGCTGCGCAGCGGCACCGCCGCGCTGATCGGCCGCGAGGCGCTGACCCTGACGGACGTCACCAAGCACGCCGGGCGGGTCCGCATCGGCGGCGAGGAGTGGACCGCCCGTCCCTACGACCCCGATCTGGTCATCTCCGCCGGAACCGAGGTGGACGTCCTCGGCATCGAAGGGGTCACCGCATTGGTCTACCCGAGGGAGTGATCGTGGCCGGACTGATCGTGTCGATCGTCGTCGCGCTGCTGGTGGTGATCGTGGTCACCCGCACCGTGCGCATCGTGCCGCAGGCCCGCGCGGGCAACGTCGAACGCCTCGGCCGCTACCTGCGCACGCTGCAGGCGGGCCTGAACTTCGTGATCCCGTTCGTCGACCGGGTGCGTCCGCTGATCGACCTGCGCGAGCAGGTGGTCTCGTTCAAGCCGCAGCCGGTCATCACCGAGGACAACCTGGTCGTCCACATCGACACCGTCCAGTACTTCCAGGTCACCGACCCGCGCGCGGCCCAGTACGAGATCGCCGACTACATCCACGGCATCGAGCAGCTCACCATCACCACGCTGCGGAACGTGATCGGCAGCATGGACCTGGAGGCCACCCTCACCTCCCGGGGGGTGATCAGCACCCAGCTCCGCGCGGTGCTGGACGAGGCGTCCGGCAAGTGGGGCGTGCGCGTCAACCGGGTGGAGATCAAGGCCATCGACCCGCCGCCCACCATCAAGGAGGCGATGGAGAAGCAGATGCGGGCCGAGCGGGACAAGCGGGCGGCGATCCTCACCGCCGAGGGCACCCGGCAGTCGGCGATCCTGACCGCCGAGGGCGAGAAGCAGAGCGCGATCCTGCGGGCCGAGGGAGCCAAGACCGCCGCGATCCTGGAGGCCGAGGGCGAGTCGGAGGCCATCGGCCGGGTCTTCAACGCCATCCACCGGCACGACGCCGACCCCAAGCTGCTGGCCTACCAGTACCTGCAGGTGCTGCCCCAGTTGGCGCAGGGCAAGGGCAGCACGTTCTTCGTCATCCCCAGCGAGGTGACGAGTGCGCTGCAGGCCGTCTCCCAGGCGTTCGGGGGCTCCGTCGAGGGAGCCGCCGCCCGCCCGGCCGAGCCCGCCGACCGGGGGGAGGAGGGCGGGGCGCCCGCGCTGACGGCCGGTTCGCCCTCCGCCGCCCCGCTGCCGGAGGAGACCCCGGTGCCGGTCGAGAAGAAGGACCGATCCTCCTAGGGACCTCGCGTGTTACCTCGTGACGTGCACGGGCACCCCGGAGAGTGCCCGTGCACGAAGGAGGAGCGCCGATGTCGTTCATGAGCTATCCGCCGCCCCGGTACGGGGGGGTGACCGGTCAGGTCAGCGCCAGGTTCCGGCCGGCCGACACCGAGGCGGACCTGGTGTCGGGCGGCGCGGACGCGGGGGTCACCGGGGCGAGCCTGCGTCAGCGCACGCACTATCTGGCGACCGGCGCCGGCACCGGCGGGGAGTTCGGGCTGTACCGCGTCGACATGCCGCCCCACGGGATGGGGCCGGGCACCCATTTCCACCGGACGATCTCGGAGTCGTTCTACGTCCTCGACGGCACGCTGCGGCTCTTCGACGGCGAGCGCTGGATCGACGCGGTCCCCGGAGACTTCCTCTACGTGCCGGTGGGCGGGCTCCACGCGTTCCACAACGCCTCCGACGCGCCGACGTCCCTTCTCCTGCTCTTCGCGCCGGGCGCGCCGCGCGAGGGCTACTTCGAGGGGATCGCCGGCGTCGCCGACATGAGCGACGAGGAACGTCGGGAGTTCTTCCTCCTGCACGACAACCACTGGGTCTGAGGCGTCCTCAGCGGAGGATCGCGCGGAGTTCGGCGATGGCCAGATCGAGCTCCTCCTCGGTGTTGTAGTAGTGCGGCGACAGACGGACCCGCAGCGGCGGCTTGACACCCGCGTCGTACCGGTAGGTCTGCTCGGCCACGCGCGCGTTGATGCGGCGCGGGCCGGCGGCCAGCCGTGCGACGATCTCCGGCGCGGCCACGGTGACGTGGGTGAACGTCACGATGGCGCTCTTGCGGGCCCCCCGGTCGTGCACCGTGACGCCGGGCAGCTCCGCCAGCTCCGCGCGCAGCCGGTCGGCCAGCGCCGTGGCCCGTTCCTCGATCGCCTCCATGCCGAGGTGGAGGGCGTACGACGCGGCGGCGGCCAGGCCGAGCTGCCCGGCGACGAACCGCTCCCAGTTCTCGAAGCGGCGGGCGTCGGGCCTCAGCTCGTAGGACTCCGGGCCCGTCCAGTCGGCCGACCGCAGGTCGACGAACGGCGGCTCCAGCTCCGCCGTCACCTCCCTGCGCACGTACAGGAACCCGGTGCCGCGCGGGCCCCGCAGGAACTTGCGCCCGGTGGCCGACAGCATGTCGCAGCCGATCTCCGCCACGTCGACCACGAGCTGCCCCACCGACTGGCAGGCGTCCACCAGAAAGAGCGCCCCCGCCCTCCGGGACAGCCTCCCGACCTCGGCGACCGGGTTGACCAGCCCGTCATGGGTCGGCACATGGTTGATCGCCACCAGTCGCACGCCGCCGGCGTCCAGCATCCGGGCGAGCGCGTCGAGGTCGATCCCCCCGTGGTCGTCGTCCGGCACCACCTCCACGACGGCGCCGTGCCGCCGAGCGGCCAGCAGGTAGCCCAGCGCGTTGCTGGCGTACTCGCTGGTCGTGGTGAGGATGCGGTCGCCCTCCTTGAACGGGATCGCGTGGAAGGCCATGTCCCAGGCGCGCGTCGCGTTCTCGGTGAAGGCGATCTCGTCGTCGCGCGCCCCCACGAGCCGCGCCAACGCGCCGTACGAGGCGGTGAGGGCGTCCGCCGCGTCGTCGGCCGCCTCGTAGCCGCCGATCCGGCCCTCCAGCTCCAGATGCCGGACCACGGTGTCGTGGACGACGGCGGGCGGGAGCGCGGAACCGGCGTTGTTGAGGTGAACGACGTCCCGGCAGCCGGGGGTCTCCGATCGGATGCGGCCCAGATCCACGTTCGGGTTCCTCTCCTCGGGGGGCGAAGGCGATCTCAGCGAGTGTGCCCCACGGGTCGTTCCGGCGAACGGAACGTCCCCTTCCCTTCACTTTGTGTCATTGGCTAATTACCTGGCGTACCGGGCCGGTGGTTCAGGCTGCCCGGAAGAACTCAAGGAGAACGCATGTCAGGTAGCCGATTCCGAGCAGTGGCGGCGAGCCTGTCCCTCGCGATGGCCGGTGCGGCGGCCTTGCCCGGCCCGACCGGGCACGCGGCCGCGGGCCCCAAACCCCCGCCTCTGGAGTGGGTGGTGCTCGGAGACTCCTTCTCCGCGGGCGGCATCGCCGCGGCCAGCAGCCGCCCCGGCGGCCCTCGGGGGTCCGAACCGTATTTCGTGGACGGCCGGTTGGGCGCGGGCACCCGTAAGGGCTGCGACCGCACCGATAAGGCGTGGCCCAACCAGGTCGACAAGGTCTTGGGCAGGCCCGGCGAGAAGCGGGTGACGCTGAAGTCCAACGTGAGCTGCGCCGGGGCCCTCATCGACCACGTGGTCGCCGTGCCGCAGACCCCCAAGGGGCAGAACGTGCCGGGGTGGAGCCGGCCCAACCACCCCTACTTTCCAGTCGACCCGGACGGCGACCCCGCGACGCTGAAGTTCCCCCGGCTCAAGCACCCCCAGCTCGCGGCGGTGAAGCCCAGCACCAAGCTGGTCACGGTGGGTGTCGGGTGGGCCGACATGGGGCTCACCCAGATCTTCACCAAGTGCATGAGGCTGGGCGAGCCCACCGGCAACAAGGGCGCGCCCTGCAAGAAGTACTTCACCAAGCCCCCCATCGGCGTGGAGAGCATCCAGCAGCGGCTCGACCGCACCCAGGCCGCCTACACCGACATGTTGGAGCGGATCCGGGCCAAGGCGCACTCCGACGCGATGATCATGGCGGTCGGGTACCCGTTCATCATCCCCGACGAGAACGACATCCGGCGGTGCACCTGGGGGCGGGTCCAGCAGATGACGGTCAAGCCCGACGTGGCCGCGATGCACCACTTCGGCGGCATCACCCACGAGGATCTGAACTGGCTGCGCGACGAGGTGATCGACGACCTCAACGTCATCATCAACGACGCCATGCCCAACGACCCCCACTTCGAGTTCCTGGGCCTGTGGGAGCCGGGCGAGGCCGGGCACGACGTGTGCGCCGACGCCGGGCCGAACACCCACGGCGACTGGATCGAGGGCCTGATCGACCAGACCCCGAAGGCCATCGGCAGGCGGTGGCCGCGCCCCGGGTTCTTCCAGGGCAACGTCAAGCACCACGAGGGCGCCGCCGAGACGGTCGTCGAGGAGTTCCGCGAGGTCCTCAAGAAGACGCCGAAGCTCGAAGACGCGTAACCAGCCGAGGCCAGGGGGCGTGTTCCGGGAGGAACGCGCCCCTTCGTCATGTCCGTCGGGCGCGAACCCGTCCCCGTCCGAACGCGTCCTACCTGGCGACATAACGGCGGAAAGCGGCGCGCACGGAGGTACGGGATGGGACGTCGGCTGCGAGCGGCCACGATCGGGGCCGCCGTCACGGCGGCCATGACGTTCGCCGCGGGCTGCGGACCGCTGGAGAGTGTGCTCGGCGAGGACGGCGGCCCCGGCGGTCGGAAGGACGGGCCGAGGCAGCCGCTGACCGTGGCGTTCGGCGGCGACGTCCACTTCGAGGGGCGGCTCAGGACCAGGCTCGACACCGCCCCCGACACCGCCCTGGGCCCCATCGCCCGGACGCTGAGCGCCGCCGACCTCTCGATGATCAACCTGGAGACCGCCATCACCGCCGGCGGCGCCCCGGCCCCCAAGCAGTTCGTCTTCAGGGCCCCGCCGACGGCGTTCCGGGCGCTGAGGGGCGCGGGGGTCGACGTGGTCACGATGGCCAACAACCACGGCATGGACTACGGCGAGACGGGCCTGCGCGACTCCATCGCCGCAGGCAGGCAGGCCGGTTTCCCCATCGTGGGCATCGGCAACAACGCCGCCGAGGCGTACCGGCCGTGGACCACCACCGTGAAGGGCAACCGGGTCGCCGTCATCGGCGCGACCCAGGTCCTCGACGACAACCTGATCCAGGCGTGGACCGCCACCGACGCCAAGGCCGGCCTCGCCTCCGCGAAGGACGCGCCCCGGCTCGTCCGGGCCGTCCAGGAGGCGCGCAAGGACGCCGACATCGTGATCGTCAACCTGCACTGGGGCCAGGAGCTCAACACCTGCGCCACCGACGTGCAGAAGCAGCTCGCCGACCAACTCGTGACCGCCGGGGCCGACGCGGTGGTCGGCAGCCACGCCCACGTCCTCCAGGCCGGCGGCTACCTCAAGGGCAAGTACGTCCACTACGGGCTGGGCAACTTCGTCTTCTACAACTCCAGCGCCAGGACCGCGCCCACCGGCGTCCTGACCCTCACGTTCAAGGCGGGCGGGGGCGCGAAGGGCGCCGAGGTCTCCCGCGCCGACTGGACACCCGCCCTCATCACGGACGGCATCCCGCAGCCGCTCACCGGGGCCGCCGCCCAGCAGGCGCGCACCGCCTGGGAGGGCCTTCGGTCCTGCTCGAACGTCACCGCGCGGCCCGCCTGAGGGCCCTCCCGGAGCAGGGACCGTTCCCGGCTAGGCTGAGCGCGACTTCGAGCCGGAGGTAAGGGCGATGCAACGGAAGAGCGCCATGGGATCGGCGCTTGCGGCGCTTGTGGGATTGGCGCTGCTCGCCACCGCGTGCGGCGGGGGCGACCCCACGCCCGAGGCCGAGGGCCAGACCAGGCCCCCTTCCTCCGACTCCACCGGACCCCGGAAGCCCGCCGCCCCCGCCAAGGAGCCGATCATCCTGGCGTTCGGCGGCGACACCCACTTCGAGGGGCAACTGCGGGCCCGGCTGTCCGACCCGAGGACCGCGCTGGGGCCCATCGCCAAGACGCTGCGCGCCGCCGACTTCGCGATGGTGAACCTGGAGTCCGCCGTCACCACGGGCGGCACCCCCGCGCCCGCCAAGGAGTTCGTGTTCCGCGCGCCGCCGTCGGCGTTCACCGCGCTGCGGGCCGCCGGGGTGGACGTCACCTCGATGGCCAACAACCACGGCATGGACTTCATGGAGTCCGGGCTCCGCGACTCGCTCCGGGCGATCAAGCAGACCCGCTTCCCGACCGTCGGCATCGGCAGGAACGCCGACGAGGCGTACCGGGCGTATCGGACCACCGTCAAGGGCAACCGGCTGGCGGTCGTCGGCGCGACGCAGGTGCTGGACGACCACCTGATCCCCGCCTGGACCGCCACCGACACCAAGGGCGGGCTGGCGTCGGCCAAGGAGGTCGACCGCATGGTGCAGGCGGTGAAGGACGCCCGCAAGGGCTCCGACATCGTCATCGTGCACCTGCACTGGGGCGCGGAGATGCAGCCGTGCCCGCTGCCGCGGCAGAAGGAGTTGGCCGACCAGCTCATCGACGCCGGCGCCGACATCATCGTCGGCGGCCACGCGCACATCCCGCTGGGCGGCGGGTTCCGGCGCGGCAAGTACGTTCACTACGGGCTGGGCAACTTCGTCTTCTACTCGGCCAACGGCGCCACCGCGAACTCCGGCGTTCTGCTGCTGAAGGTGCAGGGCCGCCAGGTCACCAAGGCCGCCTGGAAGCCGGCCCGCATCTCCGGCGGTCTGCCGCAGCTCATGACCGGTGCCGCCGCGAGGGCCGAGCACCGGCGGTGGACGGGCCTGCGCGGCTGCACGGGCCTGACCGCCGCCCCGTGACCTAGCGCCCGACCGGAACGCCCGCCGCCCGGGCCGCCTGAAGCCAGCGGGGGAACTCGCTCAGCAGCCGCTCGTACAGCTCCTCGTCGGAGATCTGGTCGATGTCGTCGATGCTGAAGAAGCCCGCGTTGTCCACCAGCCGCCCGGACAGCGTGTCCAGGTCCTCGAGGATGCCGTAGTCGGCCCGGCCGAGCCCGACGAACTGCCAGAAGATCGGCAGCGAGGAGGCGCGGCGCAGCAGGTCGGCGATCTGACGATCCTGGTGCACGCCCCCGTCGGAGAAGAACAGGATCAGCGCCGGCTCGCCGGGCGGCTCGGCCTCAGAGAACGCGATGACGTCGGCCATCACCTCCGGCTCGTTGTTGCCCCACCCGAGGTCGAACCGCCGGGCCCCCCGCTTGAGGCTCAGCCGGGACTTCCTCCCGCCCTCGGGCGAGGGGCCCGCCTGCGGACGCTTGGCCGACTCGTACCGGCCGACGTGGTCGGGAACCCAGCTCGGCAGGTCCGCGATCGTCAGGGCCGGCAGGCGCGCGGAACGGGTGGCGAAGATCCAGGCGTCCAGGGACCCGTTCTCGTCGAGTTGGGCGGCGACCGGGGCCATCCGCTCGACCACCCGGCCGACGGCGCCCGAGTTGTAGAGCGCGGACATCGATCCCGACGCGTCGAGCACCAGCGCCACCTTGGCGCGGACCCCGGTGAGCCCCTTCTTCTCGAGGGTGACGCCCACGGCCTGCTTGCGCAACGAGATCCGCTGCCGCATGTCGGGCGGGAGGGCGCTCTCGTCCGCCGCCACCGCCGCCGGAACCGGAGCGGGGACGGGGGCCGGAACGGGAACGGGAACGGGCGCGGAAGCGGGAGCCGGGGCGGGATCGGGCTCGTCGTCGACGGACACCCCGTAGTCGGTGGCGAGTCCGGCCAGGCCGGTGTCGTACCCCTGGCCGATCGCCCGCAGCTTCCACTGGTCGCCGCGCCGGTAGACCTCGCCCAGCACGAGCACCGTCTCGCCCGCCGCGCCCTCCACCGGGTAGCGGGCGGCGGGCGCGCCGGAGGCGTCCTCGACGGTCAACTCCAGGCCGGACAACGAGCCGAACGTGCCCTGGTCCACCGACACCGCGAGCACCACCCGGTCCACCCGACCCGGCAGCGCCCCGGGCCGTACGTCGATCCGCTGCTCACCCGACCCGCCGAGATGACGGACCGCGCCACCGGCCGCCTCCGGCTGGTTGTAGAAGACGAAGTCGGCGTCCGAGGTCACCTTGCCGTTCGCCCCCACCAGCAGCGCCGAGGCGTCCACGTCCGGCGTCCCGGGCCCCGTGGCCCACCGCACCCGGACGGTCAGGTCGGCGTCCGGCAGCGGCGCGTTGGCGCCCTTATTAAGAACGATCATGAACGCGAGTATGACCCTTCGCCCTTACGAACGGGACGAATCGACGAAATCCCGGTACCAGCCATAAGACGACCTGGGCGTGCGGCGCTGGGTCTCGTAGTCGACGTGCACGAGGCCGAAGCGGGGATGGTAGCCCTCGGCCCATTCGAAGTTGTCCATGAACGACCACACGAAGTAGCCCCGCACGTCGACACCGTCGGCGATCGCCGTGCGCACCGCGTCCAGATGCGACTCCAGGAACGCGACGCGCTCGGGGTCGTCCACGACGCCGTCCGGGCCCGGCCGGTCGTCGTACGCGCAGCCGTTCTCGGTGATGAGGAGCGGCGGCAGCGACGCGGAGTACGTCTCCTTCAGCGTGCGCAGCAGCGCCAGCAGCGCGTCCGGCACGACGGGCCAGCCCATCCCGGTCGTCGGGTGCCCCTCGATGGGGACGATCTCGAACGGCAGCGGCCCGGAGGCGGCGCGCACCCGGGTGGGCTGGTAGTAGTTCACGCCCAGGAAGTCGATCGGCGCGGCGATCACCGCGAGGTCCTCGTCCCGGACGTACGACGCCGGGTCGGGCCCCCCGAGCGGCGACAGGTCCGGGTGGCGGCCGTACAGCACCGGGTCGGTGAACAGCCGGTTGGCGAAAAGGTCGAACGTCGCCGCGGCCCGAAGGTCGTCCGCCGAGGACTCGTCCGCCGCCCACGCGGGCGTGTAGTGGTTGCTGAGGCCCACCTGAAGGGCCCCCAGGTCGCGCAGCGCGTTCACCGCCAGCCCGTGGCCGAGCAACTGGTGGTGGGCGGTCGGCAGCGCGTCGAGCAGCAGCGTGCGGCCGGGCGCGTAGACCCCGAAGGCGTAGCCGTACGCGGTGACGACCATCGGCTCGTTCAGGGTGATCCAGGCGCCGACGCGGTCGGCCAGCCGCTCGGCCACCACCGCGGCGTACTCGGCGAACCGGTGGGCGGTGTCGCGGACGGTCCAGCCGCCCGCGTCCTCCAGCGCCTGCGGCAGGTCCCAGTGGAACAGGGTGGGGAACGGGGTGAGGCCCCGTTCCAGCATTCCGTCCACCAGACGGTCGTAGAAGTCCAGGCCCTCGGGGTTGGCCGGGCCCCGTCCGTTCGGCTGGATCCTCGGCCAGGCGATGGAGAAGCGGTAGGCGTCCACGCCGAGGCCGGCCATCAGGTCGAGGTCGTCGGGCCAGCGCCGGTAGTGGTCGCAGGCCACGTCACCGGTGTGCCCGTCGCGGACCCGGCCGGGCTCGCGGCAGAACACGTCCCACACCGAGTCCCCGCGCCCGTCCTCCCCGGTGGCGCCCTCGATCTGGTAGGCCGCGGTCGCCACGCCCCATCGGAAGTCGGGTGGGAACGCCATGTGATGTCTCCCTCAATGAACGTGAATAGTTCTCGCATACTAGAACGGAGCGCCGACCCGTGCCGGTCAATGCGCCCAGCGGGGGAGAATGGGCTCGTGATGGAGACGAGGGCCACCCCACTGCGACGTCGTCCCGCCCAACGCCGTAGCGCCGAACGCGTCCAGCGGATGCTCGACGCCTGCGCCGAGATCCTCGACGAGGACGGCTACGACGGGCTGTCCACCACCCGGATCGCCCAGCGCGCCGAGGTGGCGATCGGGTCCGTCTATCAGTTCTTCCCCGACAAGCGCGCGGTCGCCCAGGCGCTGGCGCTGCGCAACCTGGAGCTGTTCGGCGACCGGGTCTCCGGGCTGCTGGCCGAGCAGACCTTCGAGCACTGGTCCGACACGGTCGGCGCCATCATCGACATCTTCGTCGAGCTGCACCGCAGCGTGCCCGGCTTCCGGGTGCTGCGCTTCGGTGACGTGGCCGACGTCAACCTGCTGGACGACTCCGCCGACAACAACGCGGTGGTCGCCGACCGGCTGCGGCAGCTCATCGTGCACGTGTTCGGGGTCGCCGACACCCCGGAGATGGCCCGTGCGGTGGCCATCGCGGTGGAGGCCGCCGACGCCGTCCTCAAGATGGCCTTCCGTCGCGATCCGGACGGCGAGCCCGCGGTGCTGTCGGAGGCGAAGCGGCTCATCCACGGCTATCTCGCCGGCCACATCGAGCGGGCCTGATCCCGGTCCGTCCCGGTCCGGGCACATCGGCGGCGCTTCGCCCGTTCTCTCCCTGTGGGAGACTCCGCCCCTCTCCTGCGGCATTCACGAGCGGACGGAACGGGTGATCGGTGTGGACGGGCTCCAGACGAGCGACAGGCTGTTGATCCGGCAGCGCCTGCGGCCGATGGTCAACCAGTACGAGGTGCGCACCGCGGCGCACGACGGCTCCGAGGGCGAGTTGGTGGCCTTCGCGCAGCAGAAACGGCTGGCCTTCAAGGAGGAGGTCACCCTCTACTCCGACACCGGCAAGCAGCGGCCGTTCCTTCGGTTCAAGGCGCGCAGTCGCATCGACCTCGGCGCGACCTACGACGTCACCGACCACACCGGGGCGACCATCGGACTGTTCCGCAAGGACTTCAAGAAGTCCCTGCTGTCCTCCACCTGGCACGTGGAGCAGCCCGGTCTCGGCACGGTCACCGGCACCGAGCGGAACCGGTTCGTGGCGATCCTGCGACGCGTGTGGGGCATCGTGCCGTTCGTCGAGGCCATTCCGTTCGCCTGGCCCTACCACTTCGACTTCACGGCCGGTGACCAGGTGGTCTTCTCCGTGGACAAGAAATTCGGGTTCCGCGACCGGTACATGGTCTCGATCGCCGATCCGCGGCTGGACCGCCGGCTGGTCATCGCCCAGGCGGTGGCGCTGGACGCCCTCCAATCCCGTTGACGCCGTCGTCGCCACCGGCCCCGGAACGGGACGAACGCTGCATGACCGTGCGGTCACGTAACGAGGTGGTAAGTGCTCGGGTATGGCCGGGAACGCACTTTACATGTTAGGAAGTCATGTAAAGGACGGTGAGCCTGCCGTCCATCCCGCCTCACCCGAGGAGGCTTCGCACCCGTGAGTTCCTACGACCGCTACGTCACCGCCGTCCCCAAGGACACCTGGGACGTCCCCACGGCCGCCGACACGCGATTCACCTGGGAGTACGACGACGGCCGCGACCGGCTGCTCTCGCTCTACCAGAAGGGCAAGGACAAGCAGTGGGACGCCCAGCTCCGCATCGACTGGGACCAGGAGGTCGACCCCTACAACGTGGTGGGCCTGCCCGACAGCTTCAACCCCCTCGTCGGCTCCGAGATCTGGGACAAGATGAGCGAGGCCGAACGGCTCGAATTCGGCCGCCACCAGGGGTCCTGGCTGTTCAGCCAGTTCCTGCACGGTGAGCAGGGCGCGCTCAACGTCTCCGCCCGGATCGTGCAGTCGGTGCCCGACCTGGACTCGAAGTTCTACGCCGCCACCCAGACCATGGACGAGGCGCGGCACGTCGAGCTGTACGCCCGGTTCGTCCACGAGAAGATCGGCATGTACTACCCGGTCAACCAGGACCTGGCCCAGCTCCTCAAGGAGTCCCTGGACGACAGCCGCTGGGACCTGCCGTACCTCGGCATGCAGGTGCTGATCGAGGGCCTCGCGCTGGCGGCCTTCGGCCTCTACCGCGACATGGCCACCACGCCGCTGGTCAAGCAACTGCTCGCGTACGTGATGCAGGACGAGGCCCGGCACGTGGCGTTCGGCCGGCTCGCGCTCAAGGACTTCTACGCCGAGCTCAGCTCGAAGGAGCGCGCCGAGCGCGAGGAGTTCGTGGTCGAGGGCTGCTATCTCATGCGCGACCGGTTCACCAGTCGCGAGGTCTTCGAGACCCTCGACATGCCGGTCGCACAATGCCTGGAGTACGTGCAGAACTCGGAGATGTTCAGCCTTTACCAGTCCCATCTGTTCAGCCGGATCGTCCCCTGTGTGAAGGACATCGGGCTTTGGGGCGACAACGTCCAGAAGGCGTACGCCGACATGGGTGTGCTGGACAACGCCAAGGCCGACCTCACCGCCCTCATGCGCCAGGATGAGGAGGTCGCCGAGGCCCACGACCGCGAGCGCGAGGAGCGTGAGCTGGCCGTACGCCAGACGGAGGTGGCCGACGCCATCGCCCTGGGCTCGGAGTAGAACGACGGACCCCCGGCACGCGGGGCCCGTGGCGGACGCCGCGGGCCCCGCGTCCGCATTCGTACGGGTCCCGAATGGCCCGACGTGCCCGACATGGCCCCAGGAATTGCGGCATACCTCGGTCACCGAACAATTTGAGCAGATCTTCAGCGGGTCCCCAAATTAATTCCCGAATTCGTTGTGCAGGGCCCGTGAGCTGTACTAGCGTGCCCGCTCGATGGTGCCGCTGTGGCCGCGGCACGAAAACGAGCAACGAGCAGGGTCATCGTCGAATTTCTCGGGGGGGACAGATGAATCGATCTCTCAGCAAGCTGATCAGAACATCCATGCTGGCGCCGCTGGCAGCGGTCGTCGTACTGCCGGCCGCGGTGCCCGCGCCCGCGCAGGCCACCACTGCGCCGGTCCGGCACCTGGCCGAAGGGGCGGTGCAGAGCACCGTCCCGATGGTGGTCAGCCTGCTGGCGCCGGTGCCCTACGACGCTCGGGCGGGCCGGCCACGGCCCAAGGGCGGCCCCCGGCCGCTCACCGACCTGGGCGGCAACGCGGTCGCGCAGGCGCAGCACCAGCTCGGTCTCACCGGCCTTGTGCCCGAGTGCGCGTTCGTCGCCGAGGGTGCGGTGGACGGCATCCAGGGGCCGCTGCGGAAGGCCGCGCCGCGTCGCAAGACCAAGGCCAAGTCCAAGGTGCGGTCGGTCCGCAAGTGCGGCAACGTCCGGCACACCACCTCGCGGCGGCTCAGCGGGCTGACCGACCCGGCCGGCCTGGTCGGCGGGCTGACGGGCGGCGTGCAGCCGGGCTCCGGGGCGCTGGGTTCGCTCGGCAGCCCGCACGTCGGCGCCGGCGGGCTGCGCACCTCGGTGAACCCGCACCGCCCGGCGCCGGACCCGGCGTACTCGACCACCACCGTGCCGGTGGACCCGGTGATGACGCTGAACACCATCCTGCCCGCGGCGTCGCCGAGCGGTCTCAGCGGCCTGTTCGGGGGACTCCCCGGCGCGGCCCAGCCGCTGTCGCCCGGGGGGCCGGCCGCCGGCAACCCGCTGGGGTCGCTGACCGGCCCGCTGACCGGCCCGCTCGGCGGTCTGGTGGGCTGACCGCGGGCCCCATCACGAGGGCGTGCGCCCCGGGATCTCCCGGGCCGCACGCCCTTGATCGTTTCAGGCCATTGTTCTATTACCTTTTCGATATAAGCACGGTCGCACCAGAGATCTTTTGGTCACGATGCGCAGGCGAATGACTCCATACGGCCGAAGAATGGCGTGACAAATCACACAAACGCCCCTCCGGTGGTCGGAAACGGAGCCCGCTGCGCATACGGTCTGGGACTTGTGCGTGGCCTCGGGGACGCCGTGAGCGTGCCCCTCGCCACGCGTACCGGACGCCATTGCGCGATATCTCCGCGATGAAGCGGAACGCCCGACCGGCGCGCGGCACCGCCGCTCGACGCGCCGGAGACGCCGCACGGACGCGATGCACGCGTGCCGAGGGCGGCGGCGTCCGGGGTCCTGTCCCCGATCGAAGGATCCCTTTGTGCGTGCCCGTCTTCGCACCCTCCTGATCGTTTCCGGAGTCGCCGTCGCCGTCGTCACGGCCGGCACCTGGGCCCTGTTGAACACCGGCGACGCCGGCCGGGCCGCGGCCTCGCCCGTACCGCCGCCCGCCACCCGTGACGGCGCTCCACCTCCCCGTAGGCCGGCCGCCGAGCCGGTCGAGGAGTCCTCCGGCGAAACGGCCTCCGAGCCCGCCAGGCCGTCCTACCGGGTCGTCGGCGGGGGCAACTGCCAGGCGTCGTACTACTGGGAGCCCCAGGACACCGCCAGCGGTGAGCGCTTCGACCCCGACGCCCTCACCGCCGCGCACAAGACCCTGCCGATGCACTCCAAGGTCCGGGTCACCAACAGGCGCAACGGGCGCTCCGTCGTCGTGCGCATCAACGACCGCGGCCCCTACGTCGGCGGACGCTGCCTCGACCTGTCGAAGGCCGCGATGACCTCCGTCGGGGGCACCGGCTCGGGGGTGATCCCGGTCGAGTACGAGGTGCTCGTCAGGACCTGAGGCCCGGACCCGCGAGGGTCAGGGCTGTCCGCCCCCACCGACGGTGAGCGGAGAGTGCGCGTCGTCTCCGTCGGCCTCCGGCCTCCGCTGAGGAGCCGGCCGGCCGGGAGGAGGGCTCTGGGTCGGGGACGACGACCACGCCCCGTCCGGCATCGTCCGGTCGAGGGCCGCCGCGGACTCCGCCGGTGAGCCGGTGGGGGCCTCCTCCGGGCGGAGGACGCGTCCGCCCAGGACCGGGGTGTCATCCTCGTCCCCGGGCTCGTCCCCGGGCTCGGGGGCGACGTCCACGATCGCCAGGTGCTCGCGGAACCAGTCGGTCAGCGCGCCGTCCACGCTGACGGCCTCGGCCTGCGGCGGGAGCGCCTCCACGCCGGGCTCCTCGGTCAACGAGTGCGCCATCCGGAACGTGGCGAGCTCGACGTCGGCGCCGTGCTCGGCCAGCCGATCCCGCAGCCGGGTCAGCTCGGGGGCCCGGACCAGCCGGTCGCGGGAGCCGCCGACCAGCAGCATCGGGGTTCCCCGTCCGGCGATCTCGCCGGCGCGGGCGGCCAGGTCGAGCCGGTCGGCCGCCGCCCGGGAGCGTTCCGACCAGGCGTACGTCCGGCCGGTCTCCTTGACGACCTCGGACATCGTCCGGGCGGGCGCGATGATCGGGGACACGAACGCGGCGGCGCTGACCGGCACCTCGCCGGACGCCAGCACCAGCATCGCCACCGTCGCCCCCGCCGAGAAGCCCGTCAGGCCCACCGGACCCTCCACCAGCCCCAACTGCCCGCGGATCTCCGCCAGCGCCTCCGGGAACCGCGCCGCCGCCGCCTCCACCGCGTCGCCGTACTCCTCCACGGCCGCGTCGCCGCCCAGCCCGGCGGGCGGCAGCGCGCCCTCGGGGGCCGGCAGGTGCAGGTAGACGCGCCAGGTGGGCACCCCGGTCATCGGCATGGCGGACGCCAGCGCCGGCGGGGTCCGCGGCGGGCCGAAGCCGTGCCACGCCACGACCAGGCGCGTCGGGCCGGCGGGCCGGGCGTCGACGGCGGTCGGAGGCAGGGCGAGGTACGAGGCGTCGGCCGCCGTACCGGTGCGGGGTGTGGTCATCCGGTCGGCACTCATGGGGTCGTGGCAGCTCCTGCGCTCTCCTGCGATGGTCGCGTGGACCTCGTTCAGGATTTCCATGGTGGCACCGCCCGCGGTGAACCGCCTCCCGATCGCCGGACTCGCACCCGCCGGTGAGTCCCCTGTCGCCCCGGTTTCAGCCGGTCCGTCCGGGGAAACGCGACTCGCTCCGACCGGCGGGCGACGTCGTACGTTCCCCGGGATTGTGACGTCTGCGCCAAGAGGTCGGGGAACGCGCGCAGGTCAGCACTTGACGCTCTTCGTCAAGTCCGCTAGCGACGGATTCGCCCTGATTTTTTTGCGCACAAAGGGAACAACCATGGGCCGTTCGTCGTCCCACTAGTCGTGGACGCCTCGGGGGCGCGTCCACACCAATGCTCATCGGGAGGCGCCCGTGGACAGGAACCGCCGAGCGGCCGCGGCCGGCCACGCCTGGCAGATCTACAGCGAGACCACGCGCCCGGGCGCCCCGAGCCTGTGGGCCCGCGCCCGCGCCGTGCCCCGCATGGTCCGCGACATCATGCGCGGCGACTACAAGGGCCTGGGCCGCGGCAGGACGGCCCTGCTCGTCTTCGGCCTGATCTACATCCTGTCGCCGCTCGACGCCGTCCCGGAGTTCCTCCCGTTCATCGGCGTCGCCGACGACCTCGGCGTCGCCCTGTGGCTCCTGGCCACCCTCGTCACGGCGGCCGGCGACTACGTCCACTGGCGCCACGGCCACCCCGACGTCATCCCCGGCGAAGTCCTCACCTGAGAGCAGCCACCGTCCGCCCCCACCCACCGAGTGCCACCGGCGAGCGGCCGCCCTCAGAGACCGACCACCGATGAGCGGCCACCCTCAGACACAGGCGACCGGCGAACGGCCCCGCTCAGGCACAGGCCACCGATGAGCGGTCCCGCTCAGGCACAGGCCACCGATGAGCGGTCCCGCTCAGGCACAGGCCACCGGCGAGTGGCCACCCCCTCAGATACAGGGAGCCGGTGGCGAGCACGCCTTGGAACGGGGCTGATCACCTCAGCCACGGAGGGGTTTTGCCCGGTCCTTCAGGCGGACGCTCTGGAGCGCTAGCGGAGGAGTGTTCGGCTGAAGCCCGCCAGACCGGGCGCGGGGGGCGAGGGGGGTCGCCCCCCCTCATTGAAATACGTGCTCGGCGGCTCGGTGCATTAGGGGGACGACCTCGGTGACCGTGGCGCGGGTCAGTCGGGCGGAGGGGCCGGAGACGGAGATGGCGGCGGGGGCCGGGGCGTCGGGGAGGGGGACGGCGACGCAGCGGACGCCGATCTCCTGTTCCTGGTCGTCGAGGGCGTAGCCCTGTTCGCGGACGCGGACGAGTTCGGCGAGCAGGGTGTCCGGGTCGGTGATGGTGTGCGGGGTGTGGGCGGCCATGCCGGTGCGGGCGACGATCTCGCGCACGGACTCGGCGGGGAGTTGGGCGAGGAGGGCCTTGCCGACGCCGGTGCAGTGGGGCTGGACGCGCCGGCCGACCTCGGTGAACATGCGCATCGAGTGCCGGGAGGGGACCTGGGCGACGTACACCACGGCGTCGCCCTCGAGGACCGCCATGTTGGCCGTCTCGCCGACCTCGTCGACGAGGCGGGCCAGGGCGGGGCGCGCCCAGGTGCCCAGCAGGCGGGTGGCGGACTCGCCGAGGCGGATCAGTCGGGGCCCGAGCGCGTAGCGCTTGGAGGGCTCCTGCCTCACGTAGCCCTGGTTGACCATGGTCCGCATCAGCCGGTAGATGGTCGGCATCGGCAGCCCCGACCGGTCGGTCAGCTCCGACAGGGCCATCTCGCCGCCCGCGTCGGCCAGGTGCTCCAGCAGTTCCAGGGCGCGTTCCAGGGCCCGTACGGCCTCCGCCACCGGCGCCTCCTCTCCCCTGCCGCCGGCTTCTTCCCCGGACGGCGGTCCCAGTCTACGGAGATCGGATTTCGCCACGCGAAACAGGTCGGCGACGTTACGGCACGGGGACGCGGGGCAATACTCACCAAGCCCGGCGTCGAACGCGCCGACCCCCCGGCGACCGGTACACGGCGAAAGGACGATCGTGGCCCTGGGGGAGCGTGTTCTACCCGTCCCGTACGTGAGAGCCGCCGGCCGTTCGATGGTCTGCGCCGGCACCATCGGCACGCTCGCCCTGGCGAGCCCCCTATGCCCTCCCGCCTCAGCGCAACCCCCGTCCGCGCCAGCCTCACCGTCCGCGCCAGCCTCACAGTCCGCGCCGTCCGCGCCGTCCGCGCCGGCCTCGGCGGCGTCACCGGCCTCGCCGATCTCAGGGGCCTCACCGGCGTCAGGGGCCTCGCCGGCCTCCGCAGCCTCACCGGCCTCATTGGCCTCAGGGGCCTCCAGGGCTTCACTGGCCTCACCGGCGTCACCGGCGTCAGGGGCCTCGCCGGCCTCACCGGCCTCGGCGGCGTCACCGGCCGGGTCGGCGCGGTTGGTCGTTGTGCCGGTGGTGGGGCCGGCGGTTTACGCGGTGACCGTTCGGCCTTATGTTCGGCTCGCCCGGGAGGTTGTGCTGACGTTGACCAGTGAACGGCCGCTGCGGTGGGTCCGGTATCCGGGTTACTGCCGTCCGGTGAGTGCCGGTGCGTTGCGGTGCGCGATGGGTGATCTCGCCGGGCCGCGTACGGTGCGGGTCACGGCTGTGCCCTTGGGCAACGGGCGGGCGCCTCGCCTTCTCGCCACCACCCGCAGCGGGGCCGGGCACGGCGTCAGTGCCGCTCTGCCGCCGTCCACGCCCGGCGCGGGGGCCACGACGGTGCTCCCGACGGGAAAGCCGCGCCCCAGCGGGGGGACGCAGACGCCGGGGAACGGGCCGAGGGGCACGTCGGCGAGTCCGAAGACCGGCAAGACGAGCCCCAACACCGGAGGGCCGCCCTCGAAGCAGGGCGATCCCTCCCCGAGCAAGACCGTGAGGCCCCCGGACCCTGGCGTGAACGAGGGCCCGACGACCTACCCGGCCACCCCGCCCAAGGCGAGCGCGAAGCCCAAGCCTCCCGGTAAGGCGTCCAAGCCCACCAAGGCCGACAAGTCCAAGCCCCGTACCGCCACGCCGGACGCCGGAGGCTCGGCGGGCGGACGGGGAGGGCCTCGCTCCGACGCGAACGCCGACGCGAACGCCGG
Organism: Thermomonospora umbrina; assembly: GCF_003386555.1. Taxonomy (GTDB): domain Bacteria; phylum Actinomycetota; class Actinomycetes; order Streptosporangiales; family Streptosporangiaceae; genus Thermomonospora; species Thermomonospora umbrina. Next base: position 3,337,708 of record NZ_QTTT01000001.1, read on the forward strand.
CGCCCCGGGCGCCCCGGGCGGCCCTGGGGGCTCGCTGCCCGCGGAGCCCCCGATGGCCGCGCCTCCCGGTCGGGCGCCGGGCGAGGTGCCGCTGCCGATGATCAGCCCGCGCGCGCCCAAGCCCAACGTGGCGCCCCACGGGGTCGCCCCACCGGTCGTGGGCGCGCCCCCCGCCGCCGAGAACGGCATCACGATCGCCCCGGCCGGGGACGGCCGGCCCGCCGAGTCCCCATGGGCCGTGGTCCTGGCCGTCGTGGTCGTGATCGAGGTCGCGCTCCTGTGGCTGGCCGTCAGCCTGAGGCTCTGGCGGCGACGGACGACCGGCCCCGGGACCCGGTGATCGGCATCCGGACTTGTCACGGCCGTGACAAACCGATGGCCTGCTAATGCTCGCCTGAGACAATGGCGGCACCACCCGCCTTTGGATAGCTTTTCGGCACGATGATCGCCGTGTGCCGGTCGAGCGCCCAGCTCCGAGCCGGTGTCCAGGTCACATGCCGGCGGTGCCGCCCCTGTCCTCAGGCGCCTCCCGGCCCTCCACCGGGAGATGAGCCATGGCATTGGGTGCGCTGCTCGCGGAGCTTTCCGCCGACGGCCCCGGCCGCCGTCCGCTGATCGAACTGGTCGCCCGCTGGGGTCGGGAGAAGCCGGCCGCCCCGGCGTTCACGTTCGTGGACTTCTCGCTCGACCCCAAGGGCGCCGAGAACACGCTGACCTGGGCGGAGATCGACCGTCGGGCGCGGGCCGCGGCGGTGGCGCTGCGGTCGGCGCTCCGGCCGGGGGAGCGCGTCGCGCTGCTGCTCCCGCAGCGGCACGAGTACCTGGTGTCGATGCTGGGCGCGATGTACGCCCGGGTGGTGGCCGTTCCGTTGTTCTCGCCCGACCTGCCGGGGTACGCGGAGCGGCTGGTCGGCGCGTACACCGACGCCGAGCCGTCGGTGATCGTCACGACCCGGGGCGTGCTGCAGCACGTGGAGAAGTTCCTGGCCGACCACGACGTCGAGCCGCCCCGTGAGCTGCTGTTCGCCGACGAGGTGGACCTCGACACCGCCGCGACGTGGCGGGACGAGCCGATCGGGCTCGACGAGGTCGCCTATCTGCAGTACACGTCGGGGTCGACCCGCAGGCCCGCCGGGGTGGAGATCACCCACGGCAACATCGAGGCCAACGCCCGGCAGCTCTGGTCGGGATGGGCCCCCGACCACCCGAACCCGGAGCTGGTGAGCTGGCTGCCGCTGTTCCACGACATGGGGCTGATCGCGGCGATGGCGCTGCCGATGGTCAACGGCGACCATGTGCTCTACACCGATCCGGTGGCGTTCCTGATGAACCCGATGCGCTGGATGCGGCTGCTGTCCGGGCGCGAGGCGGTCTACACGGCGGGGCCCAACTTCGCCTACGACTTCGTGGCGGGCCTGGCCGGCCCCGACAAGATCGCCGACCTGGACCTCAGCGGACTGGTGACCTGCCTGAACGGGGCCGAGCCGATCCGTCCCGCCACGCTGTCCGGCTTCGCCGAGGCGTTCGCGCCGGCGGGGCTGCGGCCGGGCGCGCAGGGGCCGGGGTACGGGCTGGCCGAGGCGACGGTGTTCGTCGCCGCCGCCGCCGACGACAGGCCGCCGACGGTCGTCACCATCGACCGCGAGCGGCTGGCGCAGGGCGAGTTCGTCCCGGTCGTCCCGGCGGACGCCGCCGGTGAGCGGACCACCGCGCTGGTGGGCTGCGGGCGGCCGATGGGGCAGTACGTGGCGATCGTCGATCCCGACACCCGCACGGAGCAGCCGGACGGCCGCGTGGGGGAGGTCTGGGTGCACGGGCCCAACGTCTCCCCCGGCTACTGGCGCAACTCCGAACGGAGTCAGGAGATCTTCGGCGGGGTGCTGGCCGACCCGGGCGACCTCCCGGCGGGGCCCTGGCTGCGCACCGGAGACCACGGCGTCGCCCACGACGGTGAGTTGTTCGTCACGGGCCGCATCAAAGACCTCATCATCGTCGACGGTCGCAACCACTACCCCCACGACATCGAGCAGACCGCGACGGAGGCGCACGCCGCGCTCCGCCCCGACCACGTCGCCGCGTTCGCCGTCGAGGGCGAGGAGACCGAACGCCTCGTGGTGATCGCCGAGCGGAACCGGCGCGTTCCGCTGCGGCAACTCGACCTGGCGGAGGTCGCCGACGCCGTCCGGGCCGCGATCAACATCGAGCACGAGATGAGCGTCCACGAATTCGTCATGGTCGAACCTGGCGTAGTGTCCCGTACCACCAGCGGGAAGGTGGCCAGGGCCGCGACCCGGGCGCGCTATCTCGACGGGGCGCTTCAGACGACCGCCGCGCGCCTGGCGGGCCGCGCCTAGCCGCGTCGCCGCCCCGCCCCCCCGGGCGGCGGTACGACTGAGGAGGATCATTGCTCGCGGGCCTCGGCCGTCTCATCCACAGACGACGGTGGACCAGCCTCATCCTGATCCTGTTGCTCACCTTCGCGGGGGGCGCCTGGGGCCTGGGGGTGCTCGCCAAGTTCAAGCAGGGCGGGTTCGAGGACCCGAAGTCGTCCTCCACCCTCGTCGCCAAGCTGGGCACCAACTACTTCGGCAGCACCAACCCCGACATCCTGATCCTGTACCGCAGCGCGACCATGACCGTGGACGACCCCCGGTACATGGCCACCGTGATCACCACCGTCGCCCGGCTGCCGAAGGAGCACGTCCAGGAGATCCATCACTACTGGGCCTTCGAGGGGAAGTACGCCCACCCGTTCGCCTCGCACGACCGGCACTCCACGTTCGTCGCGGTCAAGCTGTCCGGCACGGACGACTTCGCCAAGCTCGCGACCTACGCGAAGATCAAGGACCGGCTCGAGGCACCGGGGCTGGAGACCAGGCTCGGCGGGTCGATGCCGTTCGCGACGGAGTTCAGCGAGCTGGTGGTCGGCGACATCGTGCGCGCCGAGGTGTTCTCGCTGCCGATCCTGATGCTGCTCCTGGTGATCGTGTTCGGCGCGGTGGTGGCCTCGACGCTGCCGCTGATCGTGGCGCTGTTCTCCATCGTCGGCGGGCTGGCCGTCCTGCACGCCATCACCTATGTCACCGACGTGACCGCGACGGCCCTGGAGGTCGTCACGATGATGGGTGTCGGGCTCGCCATCGACTACTCGCTGTTCATCGTCAGCCGGTTCCGGGAGGAGATGTACCGCGACGGCGACCGAGAACGGGCCCTGGCCATCACCATGGCCACCGCCGGTCGCACCATCGCGGTCTCCGGCATCACGGTGACGGCGGCGCTCAGCGGCCTGCTGCTGTTCCCGCAGTTGTTCCTGCGGACGCTCGGGCTGGCGGGGATGGCGACGGTGATGGTGGCGGTGTTCGGCGCGGTGGTGCTGCTGCCGACCCTGCTCGCCCTGCTGGGCCCCCGCGTCGAGGTGGGCCAGGTCCGGGGCCGGCGCAAGCGACGGGAGCCGCACAACCCGGAGAGCGGCTTCTGGTACCGGCTCGGGCACAGCGTCATGCGGCGGCCGCTGCCCTACTTCGCGGTGACCCTGGTCATCCTCGGGGTGCTCTTCGGACCGTTCCTGAACGCGCAGTTCACGGCGGTGGACGCGCGGGTGCTCCCCAAGGACAGCCCCACGCGCGGGGTGGTCGAGTTCGTCAAGAAGGAGTTCCCCAACGGCTCGGCCGAGCCCATCGACGTGGTGATCTCCGGCGACCTGGTGCCGCGCAACTGGCGTCCGCCCAAGCAGGGCGACGTGATCCCGCCCTACCTGGACGGCTTCCGGCAGCGGCTGCGCAACCTCCCGCACGTCGTGAAGGCCGAGTTCACCGGCTACTCGGAGGACTACGGCGCGGTCCGCATCTCCGTCACCCACTCCAAGGAGCCGACGTCGCCGGAGGCGCAGGGCCTGGTCAAGACGGTCCGGGGCATGACGCTGACCAACGACGGCTTCCCCATGCACATCGACGTGGGCGGCACCACCGCCCAGCAGATCGACCTGATGAGCAGTCTGATCAAGACGCTGCCCAAGATGGCGCTGCTGGTCGGCACGCTGACGTTCCTGCTGCTGTTCATGTTCTTCGGGTCGGTGGTGCTGCCGATCAAGGCCATCGCGATGAACGTGCTGTCGATCGGCGCCTCGTTCGGCGTGATCGTCTGGGGCTTCCAGTACGGGCATCTGGCCGGTCTGCTGGACTTCACCCCGACCGGCGGCGTCGAGGCCACCAGCATGATCCTCATCCTGGCGGTGGTCTTCGGGCTGTCCATGGACTACGAGGTGTTCCTGCTCAGCCGGATCCGCGAGGAGTGGGACCGCACCCACGACAACCGCGCCGCCGTCGCCATGGGCATGCAGCGCACCGGCGGCATCATCACCAGCGCCGCGCTGCTGTTCCTGGTCGCCATCGCGGGCTTCGGCATGGCGGGCATCACGGTCGTCAAGCTGATCGGCGTGGGCATGTTCGTCGCCGTGGTGGTGGACGCGGCCCTGGTCCGCTCCCTGCTCGTGCCGGCCACGATGCGGTTCATGGGCGACGCCAACTGGTGGCTGCCCGGGCCGCTCGCCGTCCTGCACTCCAAGGTCGACCTCCGTGAGCGCGACGACATCGACTACGACCCCGTGCCGCCCGACGCGCCGCCGTTGAGGCCCCTCCCGAAGGAGCACCGGCCCCCGCCCCGGAGGCACCGGTCCCTGCCGCCCGCCCTCCACACGCCCGCGCCCGTTCCCATGGCGGCGCCGACGCCCGAGCCGGCCGTCCCTCACGGGGGGACGGCGGAGCCGTGGCGGCCCTGGGAGGAGGGGCGTCCGCGACCGCCCGCTCCGCCGGAGTCACCGCGCCCCCGCCGCATCGTGCCCAACGCGGACGGTTCCGGCTGGCACTGGGAGTGAGTCGGAACGGGGTCTTGACAGAAGGCCCTGGACATGAGTTCTGCACAAGGCCCGTACAGCCTTGTCAGAATGAACGAAACCCGCGCAAGACAGGGCTTTCGCGAATGCCGCCGCATTCTTCGGGCCGATCCGTTCGGCACCCGGCTGACCTGCGGTATCGCCGGCAGAATGACTCCTTGCCGATTGCTGAACATTCACCGTAACCTCCTTTGCATGGAAGGCGGCTTCGGAGGGCGGACAACGGCGTCCGAGGAGCTGTGCCGGCTTTGCTGCGGCCTGCTGCTCGGCCTCCTCGCCGGGACGGTGGCGGCCCGCGTGGTGCGGTCCCGGCGCGACCGGCGGTGCGGTGGGTGCGTGGCCGTCCAGCAGGAACGGCGACGGATCGCCCAGGAGCTCCACGACGTCATCGGCCATGGGCTGGTCGTGATCGCCATGCACTCCCGCAGGCTGCCCCCGGTGGCCCCGCAGGCGCTGCCGCTGGCCGCCCTCATCGACGACACCGCCCAGGCGACGCTGCGCGATCTGCGCCGGGTCGTCGGTGTGCTGCGCGGCACCGAGGGAGCCGCCGCCCCCGCCCCCGCGCCGAACGAGTGTTCGCTGCGCGCCCGGCTGGCGGACGTCGTGGGCCGGCTGCCCGGCGCGCAGGCCGTCACGGTCCGCGTCACCGGCAAGGAGGGCCCGCTGCCGGCCGGCACCGAGGACATGGCGCTCCAGATCGTTCAGGAGAGTCTCACCAACGCCCTCAAGTACGGCGGCGGCCCGCTGACCGTGGAGATCGGCTATCGCCGCGACCGGTTGACCGTCACCGTGACCAACCGTCCGCCGCGCGCCCTCGCCGAGGCGCCGCCGCGCCTGCCGGCCCCCTTCAGCGGGGGCCAGGGCCTGACCGGCCTTCGCGAAAGGGTCACGGCCCAGGGCGGCACCTTCCTGAGCGGGCCGCGTTCCGACGGGGGCTTCGTCGTCCACGCCCGCCTGCCCCTGGTGGGAACGCCCCGACACCCCCGAACGGGCGTCGGGCAGAGCCGCGAGACCGCCTAGACGACGCGTCGGAGGACGGCGGCGGAGTTGAAGCCCCCCGTCCCCCGGGCCACCACCAGGGCGGTCCGCAGACCCGTTCCCCGGCGCGGCCGCGTGACCACGTCGAGGTCGTGGCCGGGCTCGACGTTGACGGTGGGCGGGATGGTGTCGTGGCGGAGGGCCAGGGCCGCCCACACCAGGTCGAGGGCCGCACCTCCGGAACAGAGGCGACCGGTCATGGTCTTCGGAACGGTGACCGGGACCGACGCGCCCTCGAAGACCTGACCGATGGCGGCGGCCTCCAACTCGTCCCGCCAGGGGTCGCCCGCCCCGTCCGCGAAGACGACGTCGACGTCCTGCGGTGTGCAGTCGGCGCGGGCGATGGCCTCGCGCATCGCCCGGGCGAGTTGCCGGTGGTCGCGGGGCGGCCCGAACGTGCTGTGGGCGTCATGGGTCGACGATGCGCCGGCGAGTTCGGCGTACGCGTCACGGGGCGAGACGCGCGCCGGGTCCTCCAGGATCAGCATCGCGCCGCCCTCCCCGGGGACGTCGCCGCAGGCCCGCCGATCGAACGGGCGGTAGGCGGAGCCCGGGTCGGGTTCGGTGCTCGACCCCGGCCGGCCCGCCTGACAGACCAGCGCGTACGGGGACAGCGGGGCCTCGGTGCCGCCCACGACCACCGCCGCCGTCCCGCGCCGGATCAGGCGGCACGCCTGCGCGGCGGCGTCCAGGCCGCCCGCCCCGTCCGCCATGATCACCCCGCAGGGGCCCTTGAGCTGGTGCAGGATCGAGAGCCGGCCCGTGCTCGCGGCGTAGAACCAGCCGATCGACTGGTACGCCGACACCGCCTGGGCGCCCGTCGAGTACAGCGCCTGGATCTCCCGCTGCCCGAACTCGTTGCCCCCCGACCCGCTCGCCGTCACCACCGCCAGCGCGTACGGGTCGTGCCGTGAGGGGTCGAGGCCGGCGTCGTCGAGGGCCATCCGGGTGGCGGCGAGCGCCATCCAGGTCCACCGGTCGGTCTGCACCTTCAGCCGGCGCGGCACGTACGCGTCCACGTCGAAGTCCGGCACCCGCCCGGCGACCGGAAAGGGCGGCCCCGCCGCGTCGTCGACCACGATCGGGCGTAGCCCGCACCGGCCCTCCAGCGTCGCCGCCCAGTGCTCGGCGACGCCGACGCCGGTCGGCGCCACCACCCCGAGGCCCGTGATCAGCGGACGGACCGTCCTCATGCCGCCGCCCGGGAGCGCGACAGCCGCGACATCACCATCGCCGACTGGAAGCCCCCGAACCCGCTGCCGCACGACAGCGCGTGGTCCACCGTCGCGTCCCGCGCCCGCAGCGGAACGTAGTCCAGGTCGCACTCCGGGTCCGGCGTCTCCAGGTTGGCGGTCGGCGGGACGACACCGCGCGCGATGGCCAGCGCGCAGGCGGCCATCTCGATCGCGCCGATCGCCCCCAGCGAGTGCCCGACCACCGACTTGATGGAGCTGATCGGGACCCGGTAGGCGGCGTCGCCCAGCGCCCTCTTGTAGGCGGCGGTCTCGTGCCGGTCGTTCTGCCGTGTCCCCGAGCCGTGCGCGCTGACGTAGCCGAGCGCGTCCCGGGGGAGTCGGGCCTGCGCCATCGCGTCGGAGATCGCCTCGCCGAGTTCGACGCCGTCCGGCCGCAGCCCCGTCATGTGGAACCCGTTCGCGCGGGCGGCGTACCCGGTGATCTCGCAGTACACGCGGGCGTCGCGACGGCGGGCGTGGCCGAGCTCCTCCAGCACCAGCACGGCCGCGCCCTCGCCGAGCACGAAGCCGCGGCGGTTCGCGTCGAACGGCCGGGACGCCCGCTCGGGATCGTCGTTGGCGGGGGTGGTGGCGCGGATCGCGTCGAACGCGGCCACCGAGAACGGCGTGACCGGCGACTCCGAGGCCCCCGCGATCACCAGATCGGCCTCGTCGTCGGTGATCAGCCGGTGGGCGTGCCCCACCGCGTCGATGCCCGCCGTGCAGCCGGTCGAGATCACCGCCGCCGGGCCCTGGGCGCCGAACCGCACGGCCAGCTCGGCGGCGGCGCTCGACGGCACCAGCGCCTGGTGGAGGAACGGCATCACGTGCCGGGCGTCCACGACCCAGTCGCGGCCGTGGTCGCTGGCGACGACGTACTCGTCCTCCAGCGTCAGCGCCGCGCCGGTCGCCGACCCGAGGACGATCCCCATCCGCTCCGGGCGGGCGGCGGCCGGGTCGAGGCCGCAGTCGGCGAACGCCTCGTCGGCGGACGCCATCGCGAGCTGCACGAAACGATCGGTGCGCCGGACCTCGCGGGGCGTGAGCCCGTACCGCGCCGGGTCGAAGTCGCACTCGGCGGCGATCCGGGAGCGGAACGGCGCGGGGTCGAAGGCGGTGATGCGGGCGACGGCGGGCCTGCCGTCCACGATCCGACGCCAGAACTCCTCACGGTCGCGCCCGCCCGGCGCCACCACGCCGATCCCGGTGACGACCGTTCGCCTCATGGCGTCACCGCGGCCGGCAGCGGCCGGCCCTCGGCGTCCTCGGTGTCGACGTGCCCCAGCTCGGGACGCGGGGCCAGCGGGCACAGATGGAAGACCACCAGGGCGTCGCGGTCGCCGGTGTTGCGGACGCGGTGCCGCACGTTGCGCGGGATCAGCATGGCCTGCTCGGCCTCCATCGCGACCGCCCGGCCGTTCAGGTCGACGGCGATCCGTCCCGAGGCCACGACGAGGTACTCCTCGGAGTACGGGTGGTAGTGCTCGGCGACCTTCTCCCCGGGCCCCAGCCGCGCGATCCCGCCGAACCCGAACGCCGACCCCACGGTGACGGGGGTCAGCAGCGAGCGCAGGTCGCCGCCGCGCCGGGTGTTGGCCGGCACGTCCGCCGCGCGCATCACGGTGCTGCGGCGCGCCTCCAGCCGCTCCTTGATGACCCGCATCTGCTCGACGGAATTGCGGTTGATGCGCTCGGTCATTCGAACGTCGTCGATCGGCGCGTTGGGACGCATCTGGAAATGCTGGATCCAGCGCATTCGAGTGCGGTCGGGGCCCAGCTCCTGATAGGTCCACAGAATGTCCATGAACTGGAACGGGCCGGTCTCGATCCGGCGCGCCCGAACGGTGCGGGTGGCGACATCCCAACGCCGCTCGGACACCCAGGACCAGGCGTTCCCCTGTTCGTCGGGACGCATGGTGAGGCGGAAGGTGACGGCGTCCTCCCGCTCGTCGAGGACGTCGACGCGGGCGTACTCGGTGAACAGGTCCGGCCAGGACCGCACATCGTTCGTCCGGGCCCACACGTAGAGGATGGGCGCGTCGATCTCGATGACGTTGTCGGTGCTTCCCGCCATGGTCATCCCCCTGTGGCGTACGGGTCCGGGCCGGGTCAGCCTGCGGAGAGGAGGTCGTTCACCAGCGCCTTCATCGCGGCGGGCGTCCGGTCCGGGGTGAGCAGCTCCTCGATGTCGACACCGTGGCTGCGCATGATCCTGGTGGCCATCTCCATCAGGGCCAGGGAGTCGACGTCCAATTGCTCGAAGGTGAGGTGGTGGTCGTCGGCCGGTACTCCGACCGCGTGGAGGACCTGACGCACGTCGGCGTCGGTGAACGACTGGGCGGCCATGGCGCCCTCCTCGCGCAATTGCGGTGAAAGCCTTGTGATATACGCTATTCGGTGGTCGCGGAGCCGTCTCCCGCCGGCGTGATGAAAGTGCACGTCACCCGTCGGGGGGAATGGCTCCGTCGCCCGGCGGAGGAACGCCCGTGGAAGGCCCGGGTTCGGTCCGCTCGTCGACGAACGCGGTGTGGTGCCGGGCCTCGACGAAGGCCGGATGCGCGAGCAGCCGCCCGAGCAGCGGAAGGGTCGTCACCACCCCGGGCCCGGACACCGCGAACTCGTCCAGCGCGCGGCGCGCCCGGGCGATCGCCCCGGCGCGGTCGGGGGCCCAGACCACCAGCTTGGCGACCATGGAGTCGTAGTACGGCGGCACCGTGTCGCCCTGCTCGAACCCGGCGTCGACCCGGACACCCGGGCCGCCCGGCACCCGGAACACCTCCAGCCGCCCGGGCGCGGGCCGCCACCCGGCGTCGGCGTCCTCGGCGTTGATCCGGCATTCGATCGCCCATCCGGAGATCCGCACGTCGTCCTGGGCGAGGGTGAGCCGCCGCCCGGCGGCGACCTCGATCTGCTCGCGGACGAGGTCCAGCCCGGTGACCATCTCGGTGACCGGGTGCTCCACCTGGATCCGGCCGTTGACCTCCATGAACGTGACGTCGCCCGCGCCGTCCGCGGAGTCGTCCAGGAGGAACTCGACGGTGCCGAGGCCGGAGTGCCGCAGCGTCTTGGCCGCGGTGACGGCGTATTCGGCCAACCGCTCCCGGACCTCGGCGGCCAGCCCGGGGGCCGGCGCCTCCTCGATGAGCTTCTGGCGGCGGCGCTGCGTGGAGCAGTCGCGTTCGCCGAGGTGCAGGACGGCGCCGTGGCCGTCGCACAGCACCTGGACCTCCAGATGCCGGGCGCGCGGCAGGTAACGCTCCAGGTAGACGGCGCCGTCGCCGAACATCGCGCGCGCGGAGGCCGTGGTCTCCCGGTGGACGCGGCGCAGCTCCCCGAGGTCACGGGCCACCGCGATGCCGCGCCCGCCGCCGCCCGCGACCGCCTTGACGATCACGGGGTAGCCGACCTCGGCGGCGACCTCCTCCGCCTCCGCCAGGGACGCGACCGCCCCCGCGCTGCCGGGCAGCACGGGCAGCCCGGCGGCGGCGAGTAGCGCCCGCGTGCGGGCCTTGTCGCCGATCGTCTCCATCACGTCGGGTCCGGGCCCGATGAGGGTGAGGCCGTTCTCGGCGCACATCCGGGCGAAGTCCGGGTCCTCCGACAGGAAGCCGTACCCGGGGTGGACGGCCTCGGCCGACGTCCGCAGCGCCGCCTCGATGAGGCTGGGCGCGTACATGTAGCTGCGGCGCGGCTGCGGCGGCCCGATCTGCACCGTCTCGTCGGCGTATCGGGCGGCCGCGCCGTCGCGGTCGGCCGTCGAGTGCACGGCCACGGTCCGGATGCCCATCTCGCGGCAGGTCCGGGCGATCCGCACGGCGATCTCACCGCGGCCCGCGATGAGGATCTTCTCGAACATCGTCGCTACGCCCCTCCCGCCTCGGGCCCGCCGTCGGGCCGAAGGAAGACCAGTTCCTGGCCGAACTCCACCGGGGTCCCGTCGGCCGCCCTCACCTCCACCACCTCCCCGGAGCACTCCGCGACGACCCGGTTCATCAGCTTCATGGCCTCGACGACGCCGACGGCCTGACCCTTCTCGACCCGGTCCCCGACCCGGACGAACGGCGGCTCGCCGGGGCCGGGGGCGACGTAGAACGTCCCGACGAGCGGGGCCGTGCAGACCCGTAGATCACCGTCCCGTTCCGTCTCCGAAGGCGCGTCCCGTGGAGGGGCGGCGCGTTCCGATGCGGCCGACGGAGGCCCCCAGGCGATCTCCAGCGAGCAGTCGCCGACGCGCACCGTCAGCGCCGCGACCGGCCCGGGAAGGTCCGCGACCAGGCCCCCGATCTCCTCCCGGAGGGCGCGGAGCCGTTCCCGCCAGTCGGTGGCCGGGTCATGCATGGGTCACCTCTCCCAGACGGCGGAAGCGTTGGTGGCGGCGGGTGATCAGGTCGCCGGGGGCCAGGCCGGACAGCTCGTCGAGCGTGTCGAGCACCGCCGCCCGGAGGGTGTCGGCCATCGCGGCGGGGGACGACTGGGCCCCTCCGGACGGCTCGGGGAGGATGCGGTCGATCACGCGCAGACGCAGCAGCTCGGGGGCCGTGAGTCGGAGCCGGGCCGCCATGGTCTCGGCCCGGGAGGCGTCACCGAGCAGGATCACCGAGCAGCTCTCCGGGCTGATCACCGAGTACCAGGCGTTACCCAGCATCAGGACGCGGTCGGCGAGGGCGAGGGCGAGCGCGCCGCCGCTGCCGCCCTCGCCGGTGATCGTGGCGACCACCGGGACGGTCAGCTCGGCCAGCCCCGCCAGCGTCTCGGCGATCGCCTGGCCCTGTCCGCGCTGTTCCGCGCCGATGCCGGGGGCGGCGCCCTGGGTGTCTACGAGCGTCACCACGGGCAGCCGCAGCCGTTCGGCGAGCCGGGCCAGGCGCAGCACCTTGCGGTAGCCCTCGGGATGGGGCATGCCGAAGTTGCGCGCCACCAGCTCGGCGGTGTCGTGGCCCTTCTGGTGGCCGATCACCATCACGTTGCGGGGGCCCAGCGAGGCGAGGCCGCCGACGATGGCGGGGTCGTCGCCGTGACAGCGGTCGCCGTGCAGCTCGACGAAGTCGTCGCACATCAGATGGATGTAGTCGAGCGTCGTGGGACGCCTCGTGTCGCGGGCCGCCCGGACGGTCTGCCACGGCGACCGGCGGCGCGAGTTCGGCGGGCGGTCGAGGGCCGGGACGGACTCCCACGAGGGCGTCTCCGCCCCGTGCCCCCGGTCGGGGGTCGCCGCCCGGTGCAGCGACAGGACCCGCGTGAGCAGGGGCCGCAGGGTGAGCCGGGGTTCGACGCGGTCGAGCATCCCGTGTTCGAGGAGGTACTCGGCGGTCTGGAAGCCCGGGGGGAGCGGGCGGCCGGTGGCGGACTCGATGACCCGGGGCCCGGCGAAGCCGATGAGCGCGCCGGGCTCGGCGACGACCAGGTCGGCCAGGGTGGCGAAGGACGCCGTGACGCCGCCGAAGACCGGGTCGGTGAGCACGCTGACGGTGAGGATGCCCGAGCGGCGACAGCGTTGCATCGCCTGGGCGGTCTTGGCCATCTGCATCAGCGACAGGGCCCCCTCCTGCATGCGGGCGCCGCCGGAGGCGGCCAGCAGGAGCAGCGGGGTGCGGGTGGCGAGGGCGGTCTCGGCGGCGCGGGTGATGGTCTCGCCGACGGCGGAGCCCATGCTGCCGCCCATGAACGAGAAGTCCATGGCCGCGACCACCACCGGGTGACGCCCCAACGTGCCCCGGCCGGCCACCACCGCGTCGTCCAGTCCGGTGCGGGTGCGGGCGGTGGCGAGCCTGGCCGTGTACGGGACCCGGTCGGCGAAGCCCAGCGGGTCCGTGCCGGCGATCCGCTCGGGGGACGGGACGAAGGACCCGGGGTCGAGCAGCCGGCGCAGGCGCACGGCGGCGCCGAGACGGTGGTGATGGCCGCACTCGGGGCAGACGCCCAGGGCCCGGTCGAGCTTGGGGACGTACACCGTCAGGCCGCAGCCCGCGCACCGGGCCCATCGCCGGGGTCCGATGACGACGGGTCGCCGGTGCGTGGGTTCGGCCGTCATGGGGATTCCTCCCGTGTCCATCGATAGAACTCGCGCGCCATGGCGTCCCGGGGCTCCCGCCAGGTCGTCGGGTCGTACGCCGTGACATAGCGCTGCAGGGCGTCGCTGAGGCGACGGAAGTCGCCGCGCGAACGGGCCCGCTCCACGGCGTCGCGGGCGTCTCCGTCGAACTCGACGTGGTGGAAGTACAGGCCGTGGAACTCGTACAGCCGCCGGCTCACCACGCCCAGCGCGCGCGGCAGCTCGGTCCGGTCGGACTCGCGGAACAGCCGGGCCGCTCCGGCGGCTCCGCCGGGACGGAGCCGTGCGACGATCAACGTGCATTTCGACATGGGAATCCTCACCAGTACGGGCGGATATCGGCGTATTCCACGCTAGAGGGATAAATTGCCGGTGTCGTCCCACCCGATCGTGAATTGTCGGGTCCCCCGTACGGGGGTCAGCTCCCCCCGTCGAGGGTCGTCGCCCCGATTCCCGGGCGCAGCAGCCCGTGCTCATAGGCGAAGATCACGATCTGCACCCGGTCCCGGACGCCGAGCTTCTGATAAAGGTGCTGCACGTGGGACTTGATGGTGCTCTCGCCCAGCGACAGCATCCGCGCCATGTCCTCGTTGCTGAAACCTCGCACCAGCAGTTTGAACACGTCCACCTCCCGTCCGGTGAGGGTGGACATCGCCGAGGCGGTGGCCGGCGACAGGTGCGGCCGGCGGGAGAACTCGCCGATCAGCCGGCGGGTCACGGTCGGCGACAGCAGCGCCTCGCCGCGCGCCACCGTCTGCACGGCCTCGGCGACCTTGGTGGCCGGGGCGTCCTTGACGATGAAGCCGCTGGCCCCGGCGCGCAACGCGGTGAAGACGTGTTCGTCCTGGTCGAACATGGTGAGGATGACCACCTTGACCCCCTCGACCCCGTCGGGGCCGCAGATCTCGGCGGTGGCCTCCAGCCCGGTCATGCGCGGCATGGTGATGTCCATGAGCAGCACGTCCGGCCGCATCCGACGGGCCAGCCGGACCGCCTCCAGCCCGTCCCGGGCCTCGCCCACGATCTCGATGGGCGACATGCCCCCGAGCGTGGCGCGCAGTCCCTCCCGGACCAGTGGCTGGTCGTCGGCGATGAGCACGCGTATGGTCTTCATCTGCACCCCGTAACGACGGATTTTCCGCCGGCCCGGCCCGGCGATTCTAACCTGACGAATTCGGCCCCCAGGGGGACCCGATGGCGAGCTCGAAAACATGCCATTCGACGGATCCCTCCCAAAATGGACGCATGGGCTCGGTCAGCGCCCTATGGGCCGCCGACCGTTCCCAGGCCAGAAATTTCTCCGTGCTCTCCCAGACCCCCAGCAGCAGATAGCGGCCGGGCTCGGTCGGCGAGCGCAGCAGCACGTCCGACCGATGGCCGGGCACCGTGCGCACGGCCTGTCTGACCCGCGCGAAGGCCCGTTCGAACGCCTCGGCGTCGGTGGCCTTCACGCGTGCGGACAGGACCACGAAGACGGTCATGACGCACCCTCCTGATGATCGACGATCTTCCACAGCTCCATCCGGACCGAGGTGCGGAGCATCCGCAGCCCGGCCGTGACCTCGTCCTGCTCCGGACTGCGCTCGAACGCGTGGAAGCGGTCGGCGTCGGACCAGTCCGAGGTGATCTGGTAGGTCAGCTCGGTGCCGGCGACCGTGCCGGACGGTCGGGACGGACTCAGCGCGAGCGTCTGCCGCAGGCAGCCCGGCCGCGTCCCGGCCCAGTCGGCGGCGCGCGCCCAGGCGGCCTCGAAGGTGGTCGCGTCCTCCGACCGCACCGTCATGGTGAGGACCATCCGGACCGGGCCCGCCACTAGATGCCGCCGTCGGCGAGGATGGTCTGCCCGGTGACGTAGCCGGCCAGGTCGCTGGCCAGGAACAGCACCACGCCCGCGACGTCGTCGGGTGTGCCCAGCCGCCCCAGGGCCGTCATCCGCGAGTACCGCTCGCGCGCCGCGTCGGGGACCCGGGCCTCGGTCTCGATCACGCCGGGCGCCACCGCGTTCACCCGCGACCCCTGCGGCCCCAGCTCCCGGCTCAGCGACCGGACGAACCCGATCAGCGCCGCCTTGGACGTCGCGTACGCGGTGCGCCCGGCCATGCCCCGGGTCGCCACACCCGACGAGATGGCGATGACGTTCGCCCCCGGGGCCAGCACGGGCAGCGCGGCGCGGGTGACCTCGTAGATGGCGTCGATGTTGAGCCCCAGCACCTGTCGCCACTTCTCCGTCGTGGTGTCGGCGAGCAGGCCGCGGCTGACCATCGCGGCGTTGTTCACCAGCACGTCGATCCCGCCGAGGAACTTGGCGGCCTCGGCCACCATCTCCCGCGCCTCCTTGGGGACGCTCACGTTGGCGCGGTCGATCCGGTGCGGCGCCTCGATCGCGGACAGCTCCTCGGCGAGCGTCTCGGCGGCCTCGGTGCCGGCCCGGTAGCACGTGTACACCTGCGCGCCCTCGCGGGCGAACCCGAGCACGATGGCCCGGCCGATGCCCCGGGTGCCCCCGGTGACGAGGACGCGTTTGCCCTGCAGTCCCAGTTCCATGGCGTGCCTCCGATCGCGGGTGTGCTTTCAGCCGGCGCGTCGGCCCGGGACGGGGACGACGCTTCCGGTGAGGCCGTTCGGGCTGGTCAGGAAGCCGACGACATGGGCGACCTGCTCGGGCGTCACCACCCGCAGCTCGCCGGCGGGCGGTCGGACGGGGGACGGGCCGCCGTGCGGCGTGCCCGCCGACGCCGTCTGGACCACGTTGACCTGCAGGCCCCCGTGCTCGGTCTCCCGGGCCAACGCCCGCGCCCACGTGGTCAGCGCCGCCTTGGACGCGGCGTACGCGCCGAGGGCGGGGGGCGGGTCGGCGACGGCCTGGGAGCCGATGTAGACGAGCCACGCCGGACGGCCGAGGAGCGGCAGCACGGCCTGCGTCGTCACGACGGCCGACAGGAAGTTGGCGTGCAGCAGCCGCTCGTGGACCCTCGGGTCGGTGCCGGACGCGGACCCGGCGGCGAAGCCGCCGATCATGTGCACCAGTCCGTCGAGCCCGCCGAAGAGCCGGTGCGCGATCCCCGCCGCCCGGGCCGCCTGCGCGGGGCGGGCGACGTCGCCGGTGAACGTCGCGATCTGGTCGCCGTAGCGCCGGCGCAGCTCGTCCAGCCGGCCGGAGTTGCGGCCGGTCAACAGCAGCCGATCGCCGCGCGCGGTGAGCAGCCGCACGGTCGGCTCGGCCATCGGGCCGGTGGCGCCGGCGATGAGGAACGCGCGGGCGCCGATCGCCGCGAACGTCTCCGGCGTGCCGGGCTCGTATCCGGGGAGGCCGGTCACGTCGGCGGCACCTGTGGTGAAGGGCGCCTTTCCGGGGCGATCCGGGTCGTCAGCGTCTCCATCGTGGCGCGTCGGAAGAATTCACGCGCGCCTTCCGGATCGCTCATGTCCCGGCGGTCCTCCTCGACCAGATAATGGTCCAGTTCACGTTCCACCCGCTGTATGCTCGGGTCCTGGGAAACATGGCGGATGAGCGCGCCCAGCCTGCCCTCGTATTCGATGACGCGGACCACCAGGCGGCCCTTCATGAACACGGAGGTGCTCAGCAGGCGGGTCTCCCCGTCGGTGATCTGCTGCGGCGGTTCGTAGTTCGTCAGCAGTTCACGGACCCGGTCCTCGGTGCCGGGCCTGATCCGGAATATGATCGCCATCCGCTCCATGACCGTCCTTTCGCCTGTTGCGCATCCTTGTCGGCGGACCTGGGCCATGTCGCCCCTCGCACAGATGAACCGCGCCGTCCCCCGCGCGGTGGAAGCGATGTGCGCGCGACGGAGAAATACCTGCGGAAAACCGCCCTGATTCAAACCGTGCGGTGGAGGACAAAGAGCCGTTCCGGGCAATAGCGTGCGGTGACCGCGCAGTGGTCGGCGATCCGGAACGGAGGGGCGGACATGACGGAAAGGCCCATTCTGCTGGACGGTGTCAGCCGTACCGCGATCCTGATAGCGCAGGCGCGCGCCTCCGAGACCCGCAGGGCGGACCGGCTGTTCGCCGACCCGCTCGCCGAGGCGCTGGTCAGACGCGCCGGGGCCTATGCCACGCCGAGCGCGCCCGGCCGCCAGTCGCAGGACCATTTCGTGCTGCGGACCCGCTATTTCGACGATCATCTGCTGGCCGCCTCCGCCGCCGGCTGCCGGCAGGCGGTGCTGCTGGCCGCCGGCCTGGACACCCGGGCGTTCCGGCTCGCGCTGCCCGCCGAGACCCACCTGTTCGAGCTCGACCTGCCCGACCTGCTGGCCTTCAAGCAGCGGGCGCTGGACGCCGAGCGCGCCCGTCCCTCCTGTGCGCGCACGGTCCTGGCGGCCGACCTGCGGGCCGACTGGGGCGCGCCGCTGCTGGCCTCCGGCTTCGACCCGCAGCGGCCGACCGCCTGGCTGGCCGAGGGCGTCCTGTCGTTCCTCACCGAGCGGGACAACGAACGGATCATGCGACGGATCACCGGCCTGTCCGCCCCCGGCAGCCGACTGGGCCTGGAGCACCTCAACGGCGCCTTCCAGCGACTGCCGGGCCTGCGGTGGGCGCAGCGTCGCCTCACCGAGTCCGGGTCGGGGTGGCGTTCGGCGGTGGACGATCCCGTCGGCTGGCTCGCCCGCCACGGTTGGCGCGCGACCGTGTCCCACCCCGCCGAGGTCGCCGCCTGCCACGGCCGCCCGATCGCCCCCCAGTACGACCCGGAGCAGGTGGGCGCGGCCCGGGCGTGGCTGGTCAGCGCGGAGGTCGTCGCCAGGTGACGCGGGCGCCGAGGCCCTCCCAGAGCAGGCGCGGGATGCTCGGCCCGGGGCGGCCCTCGCCGAACGCGGCGGCGGCGTTGGCGCGCGGGAACGGCATGTCGGGTGTCGGAACGTTCAGGAAGGCGCACAGCGGGGCCCAGCCCTCACGAACGTCGTAGGTGAGCAGCCGGTGCCCCGGCACCTGCGCCCTCACCTCGCGGAGGTGCCGGTGGTAGGCGGCCAAAACGCGTTCCCGGTCGCTCAGCCGGCAGCCGAAGACCCGCTGGTGCACCGTCTCGTTCACCATGCGGGCGAAGCCGCCGAACTGCGGGTCGACCGCCCGGACGACCTTGAACGCCGTGCGGGCGGGTTGTCGTTCGGCGCGGATGGACCCCTGGAAGACCGTCGCGGCGGCGCTCTCGTACCACTTCGCCGGGTCCCGCACGGTCAGGATCACCTGCGCCGCCGGGTAGTGCGCGACGAGTTCGCGCCAGAACGCGGCGGCCGGCCAGTCCACCGTCGAACGGAACCCGGCGAACACCTCGTCCCAGTCGACCGCCTCGCCGCGCGCGGCGGCCCGCCAGAGCGCCACCCGGTCGGGAACGCGCATCACGTCGCGCATGTGGTGGCAGGGTCCGAACCCGAGGATCTCGAGCGCGTCCCTCAGGGAGGTCGTTCCGGTACGTCCGAAGCCAACGCCGATCACCTGCATGTCGCCCTCCACGGACCGACAAGGGTTCCGCTGTCCTGTCTATCCGTGGTGTCTACCGCCGTGCGGCGCGCGGCTCCCCCGCGCGGAGGGCCCCAGGGGACCGCCGGTCAGGTGAGGAGGCGCTCGATGATGTCGCAGGCGTTGGCGGTGCCGTCCTCCCGGGAGAGACGACGGCCGACGCCCCTGGCGCCCGAGGCCAGACCCGGGTCGTTCGTGGCGTGGAGGATGGCCCCGGCCAGCGAGCCCACGGTCAGGCGACGGAACGGCACGGGTGCGGGCCCGGCCTTGAGGGCGGCGACCCGTTCCCCCCAGTAGGGCTGGTCGCCGAAGAACGGGCAGACCACCGTGGGGACGCCAGCCCGGAGGCCGGCGGCGGTCGTTCCCGCGCCGCCGTGGTGGACGACGGCGGCCATCCGGGGGAACAGCCACGAGTGCGGCACGTCCTCGACGACCATGACGTCGTCGTCGGAGCGGACCTCCTCGTTCTTGGGGTCTCCCTGGACGACGCCCCGTACGCCGGCCCGCCGGAGGGCTTCGCGGACGAGGGTGTGCGCCTTCGCCCGGTCGGGCGGGACCATGCTGCCGAAGCCCACGTAGACGGGGGTCGGACCGGCTTCAAGGAACGCGGTCAGCTCGTCGGAGGGCCGGTAGGCGGGCTCCTCCACGAACCAGTACCCGGTCAGGTGGACGTTCGCGGGCCAGTCGGCCGGGCGCGGGACGACCGCCGAGCTGAAGCAGCACAGCGCCGCGCGCCGTCCCCCCGAGGCGGGCCGCCTCGCGGGGCCGAGCAGCGGGGCGGACGGCAGCCCGAGGTCCCGACGACGCCACGGGTTGATGAACGGCCGGGCGAGCTGCCACGCCACCTGGTCGACGGCCTGGAAGCTCAGCCGGTTGCCGACCGGACCCAGGAACCGGGCCTGGGGGACCATCGGATGCGGGAAGTGCCCGGTCGGGTGGCTCGGCTGGTAGTGGATCTCGGCGGCCGGGACGCCCAGGGAGGAGCCGAGGTGCTCCCCGAGGCCCCCGGCGGTCGGGGCCAGGATGAGGTCCGCGCCCCGGGAGGCGGTGAGCAGCTCGCCCAGCAGTTGTTCGGCCAGCGGGCCGAGGAGACGCCGGAAGCCCCGCAGGAACCGAACCGGGTTGCGACCCCCGGCCAGCAGCTCCTGGCCCTCGTCGGTGTTGAGCAGCTCGGCGGGGTCGACGCTGAGGGGGGCCGCCTCCAGCCCGGCGGCGGCGATCAGGGCGGCGTAACGGGCGGCGGCGATCACGCGCACGGTGTGGCCGCGGGCCGCCAGACCCTGGCCGAGCGCCACGCAGGGCTGGATGTCGCCCCGCGATCCGAGCGCGAACAGGACGATGGTCCGCTGCACTTCCCACCTCCCTGAGTGAGCGAGAAATTACCTGCCGCGCCCCGTCCGAGGGCTACTCGTCGACCTGTGAATCGCCGAGGTGCTTTTGTCAGTCGAGAGATAAAAACGCCTTTTCGGAGCGGGTGCCTACCAAGGGTCCCCCCGAAAGCGGCGGGGCCGGCCGCCGTCGTCCGGCGGGGGCCCGTCCTCGGGAAGGTACGGAAGGTAATAACCGGGCGGCGGGACGGGCGGCCACAGTTCCGCCGTGGTCCGCTGAGGCCCCTGCCCGGTGTACGCCGAGGCCCCCACGGCCACCGGCTCGGGCTCCTCGCGCGCGGCGGCCTTCTGGGCCTTCTCCTTCGCGGCGTCGGACGCCGCCGCCTGCCGCCGGGTCGGCATCGTGAACGCGGCCACCACCGCGCCGACCAGGACCAGGGCGGCCCCCACCAGCAGCCCCACCGAGGTGCCCTGTCGGAACGCCTCCGCCCTGCCCGCGCCGGACGCGGTGGCCCGGGACTCCAGGGTGTCGACGACCAAGCCCAGGACCGCGATGCCGATCCCGGCCGACAGCTCGCGGACGACGTTGATGATGCCCCCGGCGACGCCCGCGCGCTCGTCCGGCACCGCCTTCAGCGCGTACATGCCGAGCGGCATCGTCAGCGCCGAGCCGATGCTGATCAGCGCGATCCCCGGCAGCAGTTGGGCGAAGCCGTCCCCCTGCCGCAGCAGCGTGAACGTCGCCATCCCGGCGGCCATCAGCACCATGCCCAGGCCGACCCCGAGCCGGGCGCCGAACCTGGCCGCCACCAGGAACGACACCGGCGCCGTGACCAGCACCAGCGCGGCGGTCGGGAGGTAGGCGACGGCGGCGGTGGTCGGCGTGAACGCCAGCACGTTCTGCATGAACAGCGCCGAGTAGTACATGACCCCGTTGAACCCGATGCCCCAGAGCATCGAGGTGACGATCCCGCCGGTGAAGACCCGGTTCCGGAAGAACGCCATGTCGATCATCGGGTCGGGGGCCCAGCCCTCCACGATCACGAAACAGATCCCGGCGACGACGGCCAGCGCCGCCACGCCGAGCACCTCCGGATCGGTCCAACCCAGCTCACCGCCCGCGTGGAACGCGTACACCAGCGCGAACAGCGCGGTGGCGGAGACCAGCACGCCCGGCAGGTCCACCCGGGCGCGGGTCTCGGCCGCCGGACCGTCCAGCGCCACCAGGCCCAACGCGATCACCGCGAGCCCCGCCGGGACGTTGACCAGGAAGATCCAGCCCCAGTGCCGGTGCTCGACGATGAACCCGCCGATGCCGGGGCCCCCGGCCAGCGCCAGCGACAGCGAGACCAGCCAGACCAACTGGCCGATCGAACGCTGCCGGTCGGTGCGCCCCACGGTGATCACGACCAGGACGGCGGGCAGCGCGACGGCCGAGCCGACCCCCTGCACCAGCCGGGCCGCGATGAGCATCGCCCCCGAATCGGCGAGCCCGCAGACCGCCGAGGCCCCGGTGAAGACCGCCATGCCGACCGTGAACGTGATCCGGCAGCCGTACAGGTCGGCGAGCCGGCCGCCCGCGATCAACAGGCAGGAGAACATCAGGACGTACCCGATCGTCACCCAGCGCAGTGCCGCATAGCCCATCCCCAGATCGCGGCGGATGGTCTCCTGAGCGATGGCGACCACCGTGTTGTCCATGGCGATCATGAAGGCGCTGACGGCCACCACCGCCAGCGCCCATCGGTAACGGCCCCGGGTCACCTGTCGTCAACGGCGTTCCGCCGCAGCGGAAATGCGCCGCTTCCTCCTCAACCGAGATGTTGCTATCGTGGCGTCTCATTCTCTGCAGTCACCGACTCCCGGCCCCGTAGGGCTGTGATCAGGGGTCCGTGACCTCCCCATCTGGCCACATCCGGCATGATCCGGTCTTGTCATGACCGTGACAAGTGAACCGGGAGAAAAGTGACCTGGGTGCGCATCCGGGAACGGCCGGAGTAGGACAAGGTGCTGGTTCGAACGATCCGCGCTTCATCGTTGGGAGTGCCGCACCCATGCAGTCGAACGATCGTTCTGGAGCACGGCCGGACGAGCCGCGGATCACCGAGGACGCGATTCGTCGGTATCTGATCGAGCAGATCGCGCGCCGCTCCAGGATCACGGCCGCCGAGGTCGACCCCGACCGTCCCGTCGAGGAGTTCGGGCTCGCCTCCCGCGACGCCGTCGCCATCGCCGGTGAGCTCGAGCAGTTGCTCGGTCGCTCGCTGCCCGCCACCCTCGTCTGGGAGCACCCCACGATCAACGGGCTCGCCGCCGTGCTGTCCGGCGCGGCCGAGCCCGCCGCCACGGCCGCCGCGTCCGTGGACGCCGTCCGCAACGAGCGGCCCGACGAGCCGATCGCCGTCATCGGCATCGGCTGCCGCTTCCCCGGCGGCGCGTCCGGCGACCTGTCCGGCCCCGAGCAGTACTGGCGCTTCCTGCTCGGCGAGGGGGACGCGATCCGGGAGGTCCCCGAGGGCCGCTGGGACGCCTTCGACGACGGCTCGCCCGAGGTCGGCGACCTGCTGGCGAAGACCACCCGACTGGGCGGGTTCCTCAACGACCTCGCCGGGTTCGACGCCCGGTTCTTCGGCATCACGCCGGGCGAGGCCGACCTGATGGACCCGCAGCAACGGCTGGTCCTGGAGGTGGCCTGGGAGGCGTTCGAGCACGCCGGGCTGGCCCCCGCGTCGCTGCGCGGCACCCGCACGGGCGTGTTCGTCGGGGTCGGCGCGCCGGAGTACGCCGCGTTCACCGCCTCCGACCTGACCGCCGTCGAGCCGTTCACCACGACCGGCGCGTCGCTCGCCATCATCGCCAACCGGCTGTCGTACCTGCTGGACCTGCGCGGTCCCAGCATGATCGTGGACACCGCCTGCTCGTCCTCGCTGGTGTCCACGCACCTGGCCGTCCGGGCGCTGCGGGCCGGGGACGCCGACGTGGCGCTGGCCGGCGGGGTCAACCTGCTGCTGTCGCCGACCGTCACCATGACGTTCGACCAGGGCGGCGGGACCGCCGCCGACGGCCGCTGCAAGGCGTTCGACGCGTCCGCCGACGGGATGGTCCGCGCCGAGGGCTGCGGCGCCGTGGTGCTCAAGCGGCTGTCGGACGCCCAACGCGACGGCGACCGGATCCTGGCCGTCATCCGGGGCACCGGCGTCAACTCCGACGGGCGCTCCAACGGGCTCGTCGCCCCCAACTCCGAGGCCCAGAAGGCGCTGCTGCGCCAGGTGTACGCGTCCTCCGGCGTCGACCCCGCCGAGGTCGACTACATCGAGGCGCACGGCACCGGGACGTTCCTCGGCGACCCGATCGAGGCCAAGGCGCTCGGCGAGGTGCTGGGCGCCTCCGGCGGTCGCCCCGAGGACGAGCCGCTGCTGCTGGGCTCGGCCAAGGCGAACCTGGGCCACATGGAGTCGGCGGCCGGCATCGCCGGGCTGATCAAGACGGTGCTGGCGCTGCGGCATCGGACGATCCCGAAGAGCCCGCACTTCAAGGAGCCCAACCCGCACATCCCGTTCGAGGAGATGCGGGTCGCGGTCACGGCGGCGGAGACCGCATGGCCGAAGCGCAGCCACCCTGCCCGCGCGGGCGTGTCCGGCTTCGGCTTCGGCGGCACCAACGCGCACGTGATCCTGGAGGAGGCCCCGCCGGCGGCGCGGGGGACGGCGGACACCGCGCTGGTCCGCTCGTTCCCGCTGTCGGACACGGCCGCCGACCGGATCGCCGAGCACGCCGCCGACCTCGCCGCCTGGGTCGAGGCGGGCGGGGACGACGTCCCCCTCGCCGACCTGGCGTACACCCTGCACCGCAGGGACGGCCGGGGCCGGTCGCGCGCCGCCGTGGTGGCGCGCGACCGGGCCGGGCTGCTGGACGGGCTGAAGGCGCTGGCCGCCGGGGACCCGCATCCGGCCGTCGTGTCGGCCACCGCGCTCGGGATGCCCCGCCCGCCGGTCTGGGTCTTCTCCGGATTCGGGGCGCAGCGCCCCGAGATGGCGCGGCGGCTCCTCCAGGAGGAGGCCGCGTTCACCGAGGCGATCGACGACGTCGACCGGCTGATGGCGGAGGAGGGCGACTTCTCCCTCTGGGACTTCATCGAGAACGCCGAGGAGAAACCGCACCCGGCGCACACGATGATGGCGCTGTTCGGCATCCAGATCGGGCTGGCCCGCATGTGGCGCTCGTACGGGGTCACCCCGGCCGCCGTCGTCGGCCACTCGATGGGCGAGATCGCGGCGGCGGTCGTCGCCGGCAGGCTCACCCTCACCGACGGCGTCAAGGTCATCTGCCGGCGCTCCACGGTGATGACGAGGCTGCTCGGCGGCTCCGGGGCGATGGCCGTCCTCGGCGCGTCCGAGGACGAGGTCCGCGCGCTGGCCCACGACCTGCCGGACGTGCACCCGGCCGTGTTCTCCGCGCCGCGGCAGACCGTCGTCACCGGGGCTGCGGACCAGATCGCCGTCATTATGGAACGGGCCGAAAAGGAGGGCCGGCTCGCCCGCGAGGTCAAGGCGGGGGCCGCCGGACACTCCCCGCAGACCGAGCCGCTGCTGCCCGAGCTGCGCGAACTCCTCGCCGACGTGGGCACCGAGCCGGGTGTCCCGCTGGCCCCCGACATCGCGTTCTACTCCACCGCCCTGGAGGACCCGCGCGCCGCCGACGTCCTCGACGCCGACTACTGGGCGGCCAACCTGCGCAACCCGGTGCGGATCACGGGGGCGCTGACCGCCGCCGCCGACGACGGGCACCGCACGTTCGTCGAGCTGAACGTCCACCCGATCCTGGCCGGGCCGACGGCCGAGACGCTGGAGGGCACCGGCGCGCTGGTGACCCACACGCTGAAGCGGGCGCCCAAGGGCCAGGAGACCGACGACACCCTGACCTTCCACACCCAGCTCGCCACCCTGGCCGTCAACGGGTACAAGGTCCGCCGGCCCGCCGGGTCGCTGATCGAGCCGCCGCCCGCCCGGTGGCGGCACGAGCGGCACTGGGCCGCGCCGACCGTGCGCCGCACCGGGAGTCGTGACGAGCACCCGCTGCTCGGCGCGCACACCGAGCTGCCCGGCGAGGACCGGCACGTGTGGCGCGGCGACGCGGGCACCGCGGCCCAGCCGTGGATCACGCGGACCGGCGTGCACGGGATCCCGATCCTGCCGCCCGCCGCCCTCGCCGAGATGGCGCTGGCGGCCGGGGCGCAGGCGCTCGGCACCGACGAGGTCCGCGTCAACAGCCTGTGGATGGAGCAGCCGCTCGCGCCGGAGGAGCACGCCACCGTCACCACCACGTTCACCGAGGTCGACCACCGGGTCGTGATCCACGCCCGGACCGCCGCCGGCACGTGGACCCGGCTGGCCAGCGCCGACGTGGGCCCCGACCACCGGAGCCCCATGCCGGCGCTGTCCGCCCCGGGCACCGAGGTCGCCGGGGCCGACAAGGGGAGCCGGCACCACCGGCTGCACCCCGAGGTCTTCGACCGCTGCCTGGACGTGCTGTACGCGGAGGCCGCCGCCGTCGAGCCCGGCACCTGGCTGGTGGAGACCATCGACAGCCTGCGCGTGTACGGCCCGACCCACCGCGGCGGGCACTGCCAGGTCTCGGTCGTCCACGGCGACGAGACCCACGGCACGCTGCGCCTCCTCGGCGAGGACGGCGAGGTGCTGATCGAGGCCGCCGGGATCGTCCTGCGCCGGGTCGAACGCGCCGACATCCCCGTGCCGCTCACCGGGAAGCTCGCCGAGCTGCGCTGGGACGAGACCGACGCGCCCGAGCCGTCCGTCGCCGACGGGACCTGGCTGGTGCTGGCCGCCGACGGCGACCCGTTCGCCGACGCGCTGGACGCCGAACTGCGGGACGGCGGGCACCGCGTCGTTCGGCACGCCATCACCCGGCGGCCGCCGGACGACCACCCGCCGATGGACCAGCCACCGACCGGCGTCGTGCTGATCCCGTCCCCCGAGCTGGTGGACGAGGACCTCGTGCTGATGGTCGCCGGCGTGAGCCACAGCCTGCCCAACGGCACCCGCCTGTGGGTCGCCACCCGCGAGGCGCTGCCCGTTCTGGACGGCGAGGCCGGACGGCCGAGGCAGGGCTTCATCCGGGCGCTGACCCGGGTGCTGCTCTTCGAACGGTCCGCGCTGCGGGCCACCCTCGTCGACATCGACGACCTGGCAGGCGTGCCCGCTCTGATCACCGAGCTGCTCGGCGACGCCGACGCGACCGAGGTCGCCTGGCGGGACGGCGTCCGGTACGTGGCGCGCCTCGACCGGGCCCGCCTCGCGGCGGACGGCGACCCCCGGCCCAGGAAGATCGTCTGTCGGGGCGGCGCGTACGTCATCACCGGCGGCTACGGCGGCATCGGACTGGTCACGGCGCAACTGCTGGCCGAGCGGGGCGCCGGCCGGATCGTGCTGTCGGGGCGTTCCGGACCCGGGCCCGACGCCGAGAAGGTGATCGCCAGGCTTCGGGAGGGCGGTGTCGACGTCGGCGTGGTCCTCGGCGACATCGCCGCCGAGGGCGTGGCCGAGCGGCTGATCGCGGCGGCCACGGAGGGCGGCGCGAGACTGTGCGGCGTCGTCCACGGAGCCGCCGGGATGGACGACCGGCTCATCGCCGACCTGGGCCCCGACGACCTGCACCGGGTCTGGACCCCCAAGGTCGCCGGCGCCTGGCGGCTGCACGAGGCGCTGCAGAACGCCGGGGCGGACGACGACCTGGACTTCTTCCTGATGCACTCGTCGGCCGCGGCGCTGCTGGGCTCGCCCGGACAGGCGTCGTACGCCGCCGCCAACGCCGCGCTCGACGCGCTGGTCTCCTGGCGGCGGGCGCACGGGCTGGCCGCCGCCACCATCAACTGGGGCACCTGGTCGCAGATCGGCGGCGCGGCCGACATCAGCGTCACCGTGCTCGACCCGATCACCCCCGGCGAGGGTGTCGAGGCGCTGGAGGCGCTGCTCGCCCACGACCGGGCCGCCACCGGGGTCGCGCGCTTCGACGCGGCCTCCGCGGTGGAGCTGTTCCCCGAGCTCAAGCGCATCCCGTACTTCGCCGCGCTGGTGGCGGAGGCCGGGGCCGACGGCGACGACGAGGCCGACGACTGGCCCGGCGTCGCCGCCCTGCACGAGATGGACCCGGACGAGGCCCGCGACGCCATCTCCGCCCGCGTCCGCCACCGGATCGCCTCCGTCCTCGGCTACGCCCCCGAACGGCTCGACCCGGCCGCCTCGCTCACCGACCTGGGCCTGGACTCGCTGGTCGCGGTGCGGATCAAGAGCGGGGTCGAGCACGACCTCGGGCTGACCGTCCCCGCCGCGCTGCTGCTCCAGGGCGCGAGCATCGACTCCTTCGAGGAGTGGGCGTCCGGCGAGCTGGGCCTCGGCGCCCGCACCCGGCCCGCCGCCTCCTCGGCGGCGGTCTCCAATGCCGAGGCCGGGTACGTGATGCCACGCGACGCCTCCGAGCGGCTCGCCGTGCGGATCTTCGAGGACGTGCTCGGCCTGGAACGGGTCAGCGTCGCCGCCGACTTCTTCGAGCTCGGCGGCCAGGACCACCAGGCCGACCAGGTGGTCGCGGTGCTGAGCCGGGAGCTGGGCGCCGACCTCACCCGGGGCGTGGTGTTCGAGACCCCGACCGCCGAGCACGTCGCCGACCTGATCCGCGCCGTGGACGAGGAGGCCGCCCGGCAGATCGTCCGGCTGCTGCAGCCGGGCCGCCCGCACCGGCGGCCGATCTTCATCGCGCACCCGGCGGGCGGCACCACCGCCTGCTACCAGCAGCTCGCCGCGCTGCTCGGCCCCGACCAGCCGGTGTACGGCCTGGAGCGGTTCGACGACGCGCCCGGTGTGGAGGAGCGCGCGGCCCGCTACGTCCAACATCTGACCGAGGCGCAGCCGGACGGGCCCTTCCGGCTCGGCGGCTGGTCGTTCGGCGGGGTGCTGGCCTACGAGACCGCCCGGCAGCTCACCGCCGCCGGGCGGGAGGTCGAGCTGGTGGCGCTGTTCGACGCGGGCCTGCCGCACGACGTGGAGGACGACGCCGACTCGCTGGCCCGCCGGTTCGTCGCCTTCGCCGACTACGTGAACGAGACCTACGAGCTGGGTGTCGAGCTGCGCTACGAGGAACTGGCGGGGCTCACCGAGGACGCCCAGTTCGCGCTGGTGATGGAGCGGGCGGGCGGGCTCGCCGAGCTGCTGCCCCCCGCCGTGCTCCACCACCAGCTCACGTCCCACCAGGACACCCGGTCGCTGGAGGCGTACCGGCCCGCGCCGTACGACGGTCGGGTGGTGCTCTACCGCGCGCCGGAGGAGACCCCCTGGGCGGTCAAGGACGCCCGGTACGTGCCGGATCCGACCAACCGGTTCGGGGGTTTCGCCACCCACCTGGAGATCGTGACGATCCCCGGGGTCCACCACCTCAACCTTCTCGATCCGCCGGGCGTGGAGATCCTCGCCGCCCACCTGGCCAAGCAGCTCGCCCCCCTCCGCCAGGTGGCACCGTCCGGCACCTCCTGACCAGCTCCGCCCCCGGAATAAGGTGAACGATGTCTGATCTGCTCGACGCCGTACGCGCCGGCGCCTCCCCCGCCGAGCTGCTGAACTGCGACCTGCCGACGCACTACCGGGCCGCCTACACGCGCCTGGACGAGATCGGCATCTTCGAAGGGGAGACCGACAAGGACGTCCGCCGGTCGATCCACGTCGGGGACGTGGAGATGCCCGAACTCGCGCCGGACGAGGTGATCGTCGCGGTGATGTCCGCGGCGGTGAACTTCAACTCGGTGTGGACGGCCATCTTCGAGCCGATGCCGACGTTCTACTTCCTCAACAAGCTGGGCAAGAAGGACCGCTGGGGCGCCCGGCACGACCAGGCGTTCCACCAGCTCGGCTCGGACGCCTCCGGCGTCGTGGTCCGCGTCGGCGCGGGTGTCCGGCACTTCAAGGTCGGCGACAAGGTGATCGTCACCCCGTCCGCCATCGACGACCAGGCCCCGGCCAGCCAGGACGACGGGGTCCTCGCCCCCGACCCCATCGCCTGGGGCTTCGAGAACAACTACGGGGCGTTCGGCGAGTTCTGCATCGCCAAGGCCACCCAACTCCTGAAGAAGCCCTCGCACCTGTCCTGGGAGGAGTCGGCGGCCAACATGCTGTGCGCCGGCACCGCCTACCGGATGCTGATCAGCCGCAACGGCGCCCGGATGAAGATGGGCGACGTGGTGCTGGTCTGGGGCGCGACCGGCGGCCTCGGCTCGTACGCGGTGCAGTTGGTCAAGAACGCCGGCGGCATCCCCGTCGCGGTGGTCTCCTCCGAGGACAAGGCGGAGCTGGTCCGCAGGCAGGGCTGCGAGCACGTGATCAACCGCGCCGAGGTCGACTTCGGCGACAAGGGCCTCAGTCATCCCAAGGGCTGGCGTCGCCTCGGTGAGGAGATCCGGCGGCTGGTCGGCGAGGACCCGCACATCGTGTTCGAGTACCTCGGCCGCGAGACGTTCGGCGCGTCGGTCTACGTCGCCCGGCGCGGCGGCAAGATCGTCACGTGCGGCTCCAGCACCGGCTACCGGCACGAGTACGACAACCGGTACCTGTGGATGAACGTGAAGAGCATCGTCGGCAGCCACGGCTTCAACTACCAGGAGGCCGCCGAGACCGCCCGGCTGCTCGACCTGGGCCTGCTGCACCCGACGCTGTCGAAGGTCTACCCCCTGGAGCAGACCGGCGAGGCCGTCCGCGCCGTGCAGACCAACAACCACATCGGCAAGGTCGGCATCCTCTTCGGGGCCACCGAGGAGCACCAGGGCATCGACGACCCGGCCAAGCGCGAGCGCCTCGGCGAGAACATGATCAACCTGTACCGCCAGTGAGCCAGGCCGTGGCCCCGTACCGCGCCACGGGGCCACGGCCGCCCGTGCTCACGGCGTGAGGACGAGCCGTCCGCGCAGACCGCCCTTGGCGAACCTCTCGTGGGCGTGGGCGGCGTCCTCCAGCGGGAAGGTGGCCGCGACCCGCGTCGTCAGCCGGCCCTCTCGGACGAGGTCGGACAGGCCGGCGAGGGTTCGGCCGTCCGCCGCGATCCACTGGTCGAGCACCCGCACGCCTCGGAGCGGCGGGGGCGCGGTCCCGCCGATCACGGAGACGAACGCGCCCCGACTCCGCACCGCGTCGAACGCGGGCAGTCCGAGCACCGCCGCGTCGAGCACGCCGTCCACGCCGCCCGGCACCAGGTCGCGCGCGCGGTCCGCGAGGGCCTCGGACCGCTCCACGAACGCGTGGGCGCCGAGCCCCCGGACGAGCTCCTCGGCGTCGCCGCCGGCCTGCGCCACCACCCGCAGTCCGCGCAGCGCGGCCAATTCCACGGCGAAGCCCCCGACCGCTCCGGCCGCACCCGTGACCAGCAGCGTCTCGCCGGCGGCGAGGCCGAGCAGGTCGAGCGACTGGGACGCCGTCAGCGCCGCCAGCGGCAGCGTCGCGGCCTCGATGGCCGTGAGCCCCTCCGGGGCGGGCGCGGCGGCGGACGCGTCCAGCACCATGAATTCCGCGTACGCCCCCAGGGACAGGTCCAACCGATCGCGCATCCCGATCACCCGGTCCCCGGCGGCGAAGCCCGTCACCCCCGGCCCCACCTGTTCGACGCGCCCCGCGACGTCCCACCCGATGCCGGTGACGTCCCGCCGCTCCATCAGTCCGGCCTCGGCCATGCCGCCCGCCCGGGTGGCGAGATCCACCGGGTTGACGGCGGCCCCCTCGACCCTGACCAGGATCTGTCCCGCCCCGGGTTCCGGCATCGCCACGTCGACGACCTTCAGGGCCTCCGGACCGCCGAAGGACTTGACCACTACCGCGCGCATGATGATCTCCGTTCGTCGTGCTGTACCGACGAACCTAGAAAGAGTTACTCTCTAATCGGAAGTACGCACTCGGAAGTGCGTACCGCACGACGAGGAGAGCCATGGGCACGCAGACCGCCGCACAGCGCAGGGAGCACGCTCGGGTCGTCTACGACGCGTACCTCGCCGAATGCCCCACGCGTCGCCTGCTCGACCGCATCAGCGACAAGTGGGTCGGCCTGATCATCAACGCCCTGTCGGAGGGGCCTCGGCGCTACAGCGACCTCTCCCGACGCGTCGCCAGCATCAGCGACAAGATGCTCACCCAGACCCTACGGAGCCTGGAACGCGACGGCCTCGTCACCCGCACGATCACCCCGTCCGTCCCGGTCCGCGTCGACTACGCCCTGACCCCTCTCGGCCTGAGCCTCCTTCCGGTGATGCAGGCCATCAAGGCGTGGGCCGAAGCCCACATGGACGAGGTCGAGGCCGCCCGCAACACCCACGACACCGCAACGACGATCACTTCGTGAGGGCGATCCCGCCGGCGGAGGAGCCTGGGCGGCGGGGCGCGACCCTCGGCACATGACCTTCGGCCGGACTCCGTGGGCGGACGTCGGCCGTGGTGTTCCTGGTGGTCCGGCACGGTCACAGGGCCGACCGGACGGCTCGGGCGATCCTCTCGTCGATGCGGCCGTCGGGTGCGCCGCCCACGCCGACACCCGCGATGGGGAAGCCCTTGTGGGTGACGGGCACGCCGCCGGGCAGGGTGAGCGTGCCGGGGATCTTGTCGATGACCGGGTTGTCGGTCAGCCTGCTGGTCGGCTGCCCGAAGGCGACGGCGGTGTACGCCTTGCGCTTGGCGGACTCGTAGGTCTGCGGGCCGGAGCGACGGGTCCGGACGACCAGACGGATGATCCCCGAGCGCTCCATGATCACCACCGTCACCCGCTGCCGCCCCTCGCGCTTGGCGGCCCGGACGGCGGCCTTGGCGGCACGCGCCAGCGACTTGTCCGACAGCACGTATTCGACGCGTGGACGTTCCACGGTCGTGGTGGTCCGGGCGGCGTGCGAACTCCCCGCCGCGAAGAGCGTCCCCGATGCGACGACGAAGAACACGGCCGCGCCGCCCATGAAACCGCGATATGGCATCGAAACCCCCGAAGGTCATGATGTGATCACCGGCTCACTTCCCGGCGGATCGGCCCGCAGACCTCGCAAAGGGGTTTCTTGTGCAACATCCGATCATGTGATGACCCGTGCCCCCGGCCGTTCGGGCTCGGGTGAGAATCTCACTACCCCGAGTGATCGCCCACGGGTCATGGGGAGGCCGCGGACGGCGTGGGATGGGCACGTGGGCGCGGTACAGGTGGGCACGTACCGGCCGAAGCTTCTTTGAACCCGCCATACACTGACGTTCCGTTGTGCACGGGACCTACTTGCGGCACATCCGTATAACACGTCAGCGCTTACTCGGGTGGTCGCACGTCATCGACGGAGAGTGACGATTCGGCGGGGAGGTCGAGGGTGGCAGGCGACGGCGTGACGAGCGGGGACCGCCACTGGGCGGGGGTGCCCCGCGAACTGGCCGACCTCATGCGACCGCATCTGGACGCGGTGGCCGACGACATGATCACCGAGATCCAGGCCCGGGTCCGCGAGTACGACCGGCCCCCCGACGCCCGTTCCTCCGGCGCCCTGCGGACGGCCGTCGAGAGGGTGCTGCACCACTTCGTCGAACGGGTCGCCGACCCCGACGGCGACCCCCACTCCGTCATCGACTTCTTCCACGCCATCGGCCGAGGCGAGGCCGGCGAGGGCCGCAGCCTCGACGCCATGCAGTCGGCGCTGCGCGTCGGCGGGCTGGTCGCCTGGCGGCGGATCTCCGCCGGGGCCGTTCAGCTCAACGTGTCGCCGGCGACCCTCGGGGCGATCGGCGAGGCGCTGCTGTCGTACCAGGACGAGCTGGCCGCCGCCGCCGCGGCGGGGCACGCGCAGGCGCAGGCCGCCGTCGCCGGGGAGACGCAGCGCCGTCGCCAGCGGCTCCTCGGCCTGCTGCTGGCGGTGCCGCCGTCGACGCCCGAGTCGATCGCCGACCAGGCCGCCGTCGCCCGCTGGGCCGTTCCCCGTACGGTGGCGGCCGTGGCGCTGGGCGAGCACCGTCACGACCCGCTGCATCCGGGTTTCCCGTCCGACATCCTCGCCGACCTCACCCGACCCACGCCGAGCCTCGTCGTCCCGGATCCGGACGGGCCCGGGCGCGCCAAGCTGGTCGACCGCGCCCTGACCAACTGCCTGGCGGCGGTGGGTCCCACCGTGCCGATCGCGGAGGCCGGCCGTTCCATGGAGTGGGCGCGCCGCGCCCTGGCGCTGGCCGAGCGCGGGATCATCCCCACCACCGGCCGGACCGGCGTGATCCGCAGTGTGGAGCACATGTCCACGCTGATCCTCTTCCAGGACGAGGAGCTGCTGTCGACGCTGGCCCGGCTGCGGCTGGCCCCGCTGGCGCACCTGCGCGCCTCCCAACAGGACCGGCTCGCCGAGACCCTGCTGGCCTGGCTGCAGTCCGGACGCAACGCCAACGAGGTCGCGATGCGGCTGCACGTCCACCCGCAGACCGTCCGCTACCGGCTCCGCCAGCTCGAGGAGCTGTTCGGCGACCGGCTCCTCGACCCCGACCTGCGCTTCGACCTGGAGATCGTCCTCCGCGCCCGCAGCCTGACCGACCGGGGCCCCGAGCACCTGATGCCGCCGGCCCGCCGGGCGGTCTCGGGCGACGTCGTGACCCTGCGCCGCTAGCTCAGCCGATCCGGTCGGCGTGCGCGCGGTAGACGAACTCCTCGGCGGC
Organism: Thermomonospora umbrina; assembly: GCF_003386555.1. Classification (GTDB taxonomy): domain Bacteria; phylum Actinomycetota; class Actinomycetes; order Streptosporangiales; family Streptosporangiaceae; genus Thermomonospora; species Thermomonospora umbrina. Next base: position 3,371,433 of record NZ_QTTT01000001.1, read on the forward strand.
CGGCTCGGTGGCCAGGGCGGTGATGAGGCGGTGGTCGGGGGCCAGGGAGCAGGCCGGGTCCGTGCGGGCGGCGTCGCCGGTCAGCGCGTGGGCCTGGCAGCGGCAGCCGCCGAAGTCGATCTCCTTGCGCGGGCAGCCCGCGCAGGGTTCGGGCATCCAGTCCGTGCCGCGGTAGGCGTTGAACGCGGGCGACTCCGACCAGATCCAGCTCAGCGGATGCTCCAGGGCATGGGGCAGCTCCAGCGGCAGACCGTACGCCGCCGGGCAGGGCAGCACCCGGCCGTCGGGGGCCACGGTGAGGGAGACCGCCCCCCAGCCGCCCATGCAGGGCTTGGCCACACCCTCGAAGTGATCGGGCACGACCCAGATCAGCTCGGCCCGGGTGCGCCCGCGCCAGTGCTCGACGCGCTCGCGGGCCCGGGTCAATTGATCGCGGGTGGGTAGCAGCGCCCGCCGGTTGGTCAGACCCCAGCCGTAGAACTGGGTGTTGGCCAGCTCGATGCGCTCCGCGCCCCAGTCCACGCCGAGCGCGATGATCGCGTCGATGGCGTCCAGGTTGTGGCGGTGCAGCACGACGTTGAGGCCGAGCGGCAGGCCGGAGGCGCGGATCACGGCGGCGGCCTCGCGTTTGGCGTCGAACGAGCGGCGTCCGGCGATGCGGTCCGAGGTGGCCGCGTCCGCGGCCTGGACGGACAGTTGGACGCTGCGCAGACCGGCGGCGGTCAACCCGGCCAACCGCCGACCGGTCAGACCGAGACCGCTGGTGACCAGTTGCGTGTAGATGCCCGCCCCGGACGCGGCGGCGACGAGCTCGGGCAGATCGCGCCGGAGCAGCGGCTCGCCGCCGGACAGATGGGCGTGGCGGACGCCGAGCGCGCCGGCCTCCGCGAAGATCCGCACCCAGGCGGCCGTGTCCAGCTCGCGGGAACGGGCGGTCAGCTCGGTGGGGTTGGAGCAGTAGGGGCAGCGCAGCGGGCAGGCGTGGGTCAGCTCGGCCAGCATGGCCCAGGGCGGGTTCACCGCAGCCATCCGTGCTCCCGGATGTCGGCCAGGAAGTCCGAGACCTCGCCGGCGTGTTCGGGAGGGAAGGCCGAGACGATCTCGACGTCGGTACGGCTGCCGTCGCACAGATCGACGATGGCGGCGGCCTGCGTGTTGAGCACGATGATGCGCTCGGGGACGATCAACAGCCGGGCCTCGCGCACCGGGCAGTGGCTGAGCTGGACGGCGGGTGCCAGCGCCGGTCGCCAGCTCATCGGCACGCCTCCTCGATGGCGTCGAGCATGGTCCACAGCACCTGGCACTTGTAGGCCAGCGCGTCCAGCGCGGCCCGCCGCTGGTCGGGGGTGCGGGCCCAGGACAGGACGAGAGGCAGCGCCTGCCCGCCGTCGCGGGCGCCCTGCTCGACGCGGACCCGGAAGTAGCGCAGGCCCTCGGGGTCGATCCACGGGTAGTGCCTCTCGAACGCGGCGATCCTGACCCTCATCAGGTCCGGTGCGAACAGCTCGGTCAGCGAGGCGGCGACGGCCTCCAGCGCCGTGCCGTGCCGGCAGAGGTTGACGTAGCCGTCCACGGCCAGCCGCACCCCGGGAACGACACCCTCGCCCGACCACAGTTCGTCGCGCGTCAGCCCCGCCGCCTCGCCCAGCCGCAGCCAGCGCTCGATGCCGCCCTCACCCTCGACGCCTCCGTCGTGGTCGGTGATCCGATGGATCCACATCCTGCGCCGCTCGGGCCTGTCCAGCTTGGCCAGGATCAGCGCGTCCTTGATCGGGATGTGCCGCTGATAGTGGAACCGATTGAGGATCCAACCGCGCAGCTCCTCCTTGGAGAGCGTTCCGGCGTGCATGCGCCGATTGAACGGGTGCAGGTGGTGATAACGGCGTTCGGGTACGGCGCGCAATTCGGCTTCGAAGTCCATCACAGTTCCAGGACCATTCCTTCGGTGGCCACCTCCACGCCCAGGCCCGTGTGAAGCCGGCCGGCCGGGTCGTTGAGCGGGTTGGTGTTGTTCAGATGGATGTAGAAACAGCGGGCCGACAGCGCGGCCAGGCGCGCCCGGGTGGCCTCGACCGGCAGGTGCCCCATCCCGGTGGCGCCGCGCTGCGAAATGCCGAGGCGTTGCGGCTCGTCCTCGTGGTAAAAGGTGCCGTCGACGAAGACCACGTCGGCGTCCTCGCCGAAGCCGTCGGGCCATACGCCCATGGCGGGGGCGTACAGCAGGCTCCGCCCGCCGGCGGTGAGGCGAAGTGCGCTGACCCAGCCCTCCCCGTTCATGTGCTCCGCGTAGCGGGGTCGCTTGTCGGAGATCGGCTCCAACGTCGCGGTGACGTCCTCGCCGAGCGGGCCGGGCTCCCGCCACCGCAGGGTCACGTACGCGGCCAACATCCCGAGCGCGTCGCCGGCCGCCCGTCGCACCGCCGAGGCGGCCATGACCTCCAGCTCGTCGGCCTCGCGCAGCCGGGCCAGACCCAGCGTGTGGTCCAGTTCGGCGTCGGTGAGGATGACCCCCGCCAGCGGCGAACGGCGTCCTCGCGGCCTCGTCCACGGGCAGCGTTCGAGCTGTTCGGCCACGTCCGGAGTGGCGTTGACCAGGTAGACCCGGCCGGGGGCCACCTCGACGGCCAGCGACGCGTGCCTCCTGCGACGGGACGCGTCGGCGCGCGCCCCGTCGCATTCGCGGCATCCGCAGTTCCATTGCGGAAGGCCGCCGCCTGCGGCGGTGCCGAGAACCTGCACCCGCACGGGCGGCTCCTCTGCGAACTATCGGCCGGTCAGGTAGTAGCCCGTGATCTCCATTGACGTTTCGACCACTTCGTAGGCGGGCTTGTGCCAGGTGCTCAGGTCACCCGGGCGCCCGTGCCCCTCGGAGTTCCGGGGCGGCGGCTCGCGATGGGCGGGCTCTGGGAACTCCAGGTGGTTGCGCTCATTCATGAGTACCTCCTCGTCCTTGGCCGATGATGGGCCGCATCCGTTATGTCCGGAACGATGTCGGCACTATCCCCACAAACGGCAAAACCGGAAATCGCTGATCCTTTGCCGTGTTTCGAGCCGGAAACGACGATGCATCGGGCACGTCGCTGGAGGCCCCCGAAAGCCACGGACGAGCCGGCTCCAGGAGGCCGTGAACATGAGCGATGCGAACACCCGACCCGGCAGGCGTGCGTTCCTGCTCGGAGCCGCCGCGACGGGAACGGTGGCGTTGTCCCCCGGGGGCGAGGGTCGCGCGAGCACGGCCGCCCGGTCCGTTCCGGCGCAGCCGCCCTCGTTCGGAACGACGGAGGACAGCCCCAAGGTGGGCGGCGATCCGGCCAACCAGAACCATTCGAGGCTCTCGCGGATCACCAGGCACAACGTCGGGGAGCTGGGCGGCGCCTGGCACCTGAACCTGGAGGGCGGCGGCGAGACCATCGCCTACCAGCAGAGCACCTGTGTGGTGCAGAACGGTGTTCTGTACGTGCAGACCACCGAACAGCACGTCTTCGCCATCGACGCCAAGACCGGCCGGATCAAGTGGAAGACCTACCTGGGCGACAGCCCCAGCCTCATGCGCGGTGTCGCGCTCGGCGAGGGAAAGGTCTTCTCCGCCGCCGGGGACGGCAGCCTGTACGCGCTCGACCAGGACACCGGCGCGCCGGTGTGGAAACGCACCCTCATCCCCGAGGCCGCCGCGTCCAAGGGCTACCTCGGTCTCTCGGGAGCCTGTGTCTACCACGACGGGCTGGTCTACATCGGGTCGAACGGCAGCCAGCTCGGGATGCGCGGGCGCGCCTACGCGGTCCACGCCGGCAGCGGCGAGGTGGCCTGGACCTTCTGGTCATGCCCCGGCGAGGGCGAATTCGGGAACGACACGTGGGAGGGCGACTCCTGGAAGACCGGCGGAGCCGTCCCCTGGATCCACCCGGCGATCGACCCCGATCTCGGCCTGGTCTATTGGACGTTCGGCAATCCTTATCCGCGCACCGACGGCTCGACTCGCGGCGGGGACAATCTGTTCGCGAACTCCATCGTGGCCCTGGACGCCAAGACCGGCCTGCGCAGGTGGCATTTCCAGTCGGTCCACCATGACATCTGGGATTACGACAACGTCTGCGCGCCGGTGCTCGCCGACATCGACGTCGAGGGCCGGACGCGACACGTGGTCATCTATGGCGGCAAGACGAGCCACTACTACATTCTCGACCGACGGACGGGCCGGCCGATCCGGCCGGTGACCGAGACGCCCGTGCCGCAGGACGCGAAGCAGAAGACCGCCGCGACCCAGCCGATCCCGTCCGGCAGATCGATCATCGAGCACGCGCCGAACTTCAACGACTCCACCCGTCCGGTGCCGTTCTATCCGGCCGGGCCGATCTTCACGCCCCCGACCGGTCGGTACACCATCATCTTTCCCGGCGCGAGCGGCGGCGCGGACTGGTCCTACATGAGCTTCAACCCGGCCACCGGCTGGTTCTACACGGGCTATGGGCTGGTCAACACCGCCTTTTCCAACACCCGCGATGAGTTCGCCAACACCGTCCGTCCCTTCGGGCAGTACTACGACGGCGGGATCGCGGCGATCGACCCGGCGACCAACACGCCGGTCTGGACGCACAAGCTCGGCTGGGCGCTGTCCAACGGCAACGCCATCCTGTCCACTGCCGGCCGGCTGCTGTTCCAGGGCCACCCCGACGGGACGCTCAACGCGATGAACGACGCGACCGGCGAAGTGCTGTGGACCTTCCAATGCGGCGCGGGCATCGCCACCGCGCCCATCTCCTATGAGGTGGACGGTGAACAGTACATCGCCGTCTTCGCCGGCGGCGGCGGACTGCCGTACACGGACATTCCCAAAGGCGACCATCTGTGGGCCTTCAAACTGGGCGGTGACATCCCACCGGCCAAGGCCCCGAAGCCGCCGAACAAACGCAAGGACGTACTATCAGCCCCCGTCGAGGGCTCGAAGGTGAATAACTCCATTATTCTGGGCCGGGTCTGGGACGACAAGAACCAAAAGCCCGGCGGCAAGGAAGACCTCGTGGCTCAGAACGCCATGTCACCGACCCATCTACGGATCCCCGCCGGCACCCGCGTGACGTTCACCAACCCGCGAGGCAACACCTCCGCGCACGGCGCGGTCTCCTTCTGGGAGAACGAGTTCGACACCGGAACCCTGCTGCCGGGCGGATCCCACGGCCACACATTCACCACCAAGGGCGAGTTCTTCTACAACGACCCCATCCATCCCCAGTCCACCGGCAAGATCGTCGTCTACTGAGCTGCGGCCGGTCTCACCGGCTCACGGCGGTCTCCCGCCCCACCCGCGACAACTTCTCGGGATTGCGCACGTGGTAGGCGCCGGTGACGTAGCCGTCCTCGACCCGTACCGCCACCACGCCGTCGATCTCTCCGTTGACCCGGACGAGCAGCCCCGGACCACCATTGATCTGCACCACCTCGACCGACCGTTCGGCGTCCCGCCTCCACCAGCCGGCGGCCAGCAGGCGAGCCACCTTGTCGGCCCCCACGACGGGCCGGAGCAGGGCGTGTTTGATGCCGCCGCCGTCGCTCAGGGCGACGACGTCCGGCGCCAGGATGTCGAGCAGGTTCTGCAGGTCACCGGTCTCCACCGCGCGCTGGAAGGCTTCGAGCGCGGCTCGGGTCTGGGCCGGGGAGACGACGCCGCGCGGCCGGCGCGCGGCGACGTGCGCCCGTGCCCGGTAGGCGACCTGGCGCACCGCCGCCGGGGATTTGTCGACGGCTTCGGCGATCTCGTCGTAGTGCAGGTCGAACACCTCGCGCAGCACGAACACCGCCCGTTCGACCGGCGCGAGCGTCTCCAGCACCAGCAGCATCGCCATCGACACGCTGTCGGCCAGCTCGACGTCCTCGGCCACGTCGGGCGAGGTCAGCAGCGGCTCGGGCAGCCACGGCCCGACGTAGGACTCCTTACGCCGACCGAGCGCGCGCAGCCGGTCCAGCGCCTGCCGGGTGACGATCCGCACCAGGTAGGCGCGCTCCTCTCGGACGGTGGCCAGATCGACGCCCGCCCACCGCAGCCAGGTCTCCTGGAGGACGTCCTCGGCGTCGGCGGCCGAGCCGAGCATCTCGTAGGCGACCGTGAACAGCAGGTTGCGATGGGTGACGAACACCTCGGTCGCCGGATCCGCATCGAGCGGCTCGGTTGGTTCGCTGCGCCGGCTCATGTCCGCCCCCTGCCCGTTCGACCTCGGTTCGGTCCCACGCACTAGACGCCGCTCCCCGCCGTTTCGTAACACCCGCGAGCCATGAACCACGTCATACGCCCGCGCCGTTACGTGGCCCGGGTCGCCGGCGTCTCGTGATCGTCAGGACGCCGCGGCGAACGATCCGCGCGCGCAACACCACGAGTAAGGACGAATCTATGGCAACCACACAGGTGCGGGCCCCGGCGGTCGCGTCGCGCCGCTGGGCCGCGCTGTTCTTCATGGGGTTGGCCCAGCTCATGATCGTTCTGGATGGGACGGTCGTGAACATCGCGCTGCCGTCGCTCCAGCGGGATCTGGGGATCTCCGACGGCGACCGGCAGTGGATCATCACCGCGTACACGCTGGCGTTCGGTGGCCTGCTGCTGCTCGGCGGCCGGATCGCCGACTACACCGGCCGCAAGCGGGCCTTCCTGATCGGCCTGATCGGCTTCGCCGGCGCGTCGGCCCTCGGGGGCGCGGCGAACGACTTGGAGACGCTGCTGAGCGCCCGCGCCCTGCAGGGTGCGTTCGCCGCGCTGCTCGGCCCGTCGGCGCTGTCGCTGCTCACCGTGACGTTCACGCAGCCCAAGGAGCGTGCCAAGGCGTTCGGGATCTGGGGCGCCATCACCGCCGTGGGCGGCGCGATCGGGCTGCTGGCCGGCGGCGCGCTGACCGACTACCTGGACTGGCGCTGGTGCCTGTACATCAGCGTCCCGATCGCCCTGATCGCGGTGGCCGGCGGGTACGTGCTGCTGACCGAGTCGCGGAACGAGGGCGGGGCCCGGTTCGACGTCCCCGGCGTGCTGCTGGTGACCGGCGGGCTGGTCGCGATCGTGTACGCCACCAGCCGGGCCGAGTCCGACGGCTGGGGCTCGACGAGGGTCATCGGGCTGCTGGCCGGCGGCGCGGTGCTGCTCGCCGTGTTCGCCCTCGTGGAGAGCCGGGTGGCGCAGCCGCTGCTGCCGCCGCGCCTGATCGCCGACCGGACCCGAGGCGGCGCCTACCTGAGCGTGGGGCTGGCCATGCTCGGCATGTTCGGGGCGTTCCTCTTCATGACCTACTACCTGCAGGTCGTCAAGGGATACTCGCCGATCAGGACGGGCGTGGCCTTCCTCCCGATGACCGTGGCGGTCCTGATGTCGGCCGGCGGGCTCGCCACCCGACTGCTGCCCAAGGTCGCGCCGCGGATGCTGATCATGCCGGGCCTGGTGCTGATCGCCTCCGGCATGCTGTGGCTGCGCACCATGGAGACCGACACCGGCTACGTCGAGGGCGTGCTGGTCTCGGGGCTCCTGCTCGGCTTCGGGGCGGGCATGATCATGCCGGTGGCCTTCAACTACGCCACCCATGGCGTCGACCGGCGCGACGCGGGTGTCGCCTCGGCGAGCGTCAACACCGCGCAGCAGATCAGCAGCTCGATCGGCACCGCGCTGCTCAACACCATCGCCATCGGCGCGACGGCGGACTACGTGGCCTCGCACGCCTCGCAGGGCGCGAGCCCGGCCTTCGCCAAGACGGCGATGCTCGAGGGCTTCGTGGCTGCCGGCACCTGGGCCGCGGGCATCCTCCTGGCCGGCGCGCTGATCGTCGCCATCCTGATGAACACCCCGCGCCCCGGACCCAAGGCGGTCCCCGAGGACGCCGAGCCGGTGCCCGCTCACTCCTGACTCCGGTGGAGGTCCGCTGCGGCATCGCTCAGCCGCCCGGCCGTCGGTGTCCTTGGCCCGGCCCGCCAGGTTCCGTTCGGTCCGGCCGGGAGATCGCCGGAGGGACGGAGTGCGCGGCGCAGATCCTGCTCCAGCTCGCGTGGGTCACGTCGGGCCAGCAGCCGTCCATCCGCCGTCAGCGCGGTGTACTCCCGGGTCCGGCGGCCGAAGAAGACGGTGACCCCCGGGAACCGATGCCGCAGGTACGTGACGGTACGGGCGACGTCCAAGGCCCACGCGCCGGGCGGAGGACAACCGGGCCGACCGGCGGGCCAGACGCCCGGCGGGGCCGACCGGCCCGGCTGTCCCCTCCAGACCCCACCGGTCCCCGCGCTGGGCGGGTACCGGCCGGGTCGCCCCTCAGGGCCGTTCATCGCGCCGCCCCCGAACGAACGGCCAGAAGGTGCTTGATCCCCACCAGCGCGTCCGTGACCCGGTCGGCCGGCGCGAGCGCGGCGGACCCGTAGAACCACAGGGGCCACTCTGCGAGCACCAGCGAGGCGAGGCCGGTTCCGGGCCACCGAGCCCGTGGGTAGCGTGAAGGACAAACCCTCGGATGATTGGGACGACATGGAGCGTCGCCGACTCCTCCAACTGGCAGCGCTCGGAGCGGGCGGCACCGTAGGTGCCGAGGCTCTCCGCCGCTTCGCCGACCTCGCCATGACCGCCGAACCCCGCGACATCAACGAGTGGCAGGTGGCGTGCGCCGACCATCTGTACGCGCTGCGCAAGCGACCGCCCGCCCAGGTCCGCGACGATCTGCTGTACGACCTCCTGACCGTACGCCGCCAAGCCGACCAGGCCCACGGCCGCCACAAGGCCGATCTCCACCGTGTGACCGCCGCGCTGTCGATCCTGTACATCAACATCCTCACGAGGCTCGCCGATCACGGGGCCGCCGTGCGGTGGGGCCGCACCGCCACCGCCGCCGCCGATGCATCCGGAGACCTGTCGCTGAGGGTCCTGGTCCGGGAATCCGTCGGCGGCTCCGGACTGTACGGCCAACGGCACCCCGCCACCGTTCTGGCCCTGCTGGACCAGGCCGACCACCTCGCCGGGTCGGCAGTCGCCGCCGGGACGTCCGGGACTCGCGCGAAGGCGCTGTCACTGCTGGGACGCCACGATGAGGCCCTCATCGCACTGAACACCTATGTCGACCACGACACCGGCCCCAGCCCCGACCTGATCCCCACCTACCGCCTGCCCGACCAGGTGCATTTCGCGGGAAGCTGGGTGTACGCCGCCTCCGGTGACGAGCGCCGGGCCGACGAGTCCCGCGCGCAGGTGCTCTCGCTGACCCCCGACTACCAGTACACGGCCAACGTGCAACTCCACGAGGCCCTCTGCACGGTCGTCCAAGGCGGCACGGAGAAGGGAGCCCGCCAGGCCGCCGAGGTCCTCGCCGCCCTGCCGAACGCGTACCGCACCAACATGATCACCGAGGTCGGGCGCACCGTACTGCGCAACGTCCCGATCGACCACCGCGACCGATCACCCGTCAAAGACCTGGCGGCCCTCGTCACCACCACCCCGGCCCTCCCACCCGCCGCGATCTGACGGGCCGGCCCAGGCCGCTCGGTGCTGCGCGCCGTCCCCATCGACCAGCCCAAACCGTCCGCCGTCACCGACCTGGTGGCCCGGGCAGCCGCCACTCCAACGCTTCCTCCAACCGCGACCTGACCGCCTCACCCCCCGATGGGCCAGGTGTGGACGGGTTCGTTGGTGTGCATCAGTTCGGCGTAGCGGCGGGTCATGAGGCGGAGGGCCTCGTGGCGGGCGACGCCGGTGGACTCCTCGATGGCGTGGACGGTGTCGATCTGCCAGGCGGCGCCGGTGCGGCCGGTGAGGCAGCGTTGCTCGATGATGCCGAGCAGGCGGTCGCGCTTGGCGGGGTCGACGCCCCACTTGTCGAGGCCCTCGTGGGCCAGGGGGAGGAGCTTGCGGAGGGTCAGGTCGGCGGCCGACACCTCGCCGCAGCCGGGCCAGAACAGCCTGGTGTCGAGGCCATCGCGGGCCGCCCGGTGCAGGTTGTCCTCGGCGGTGCGGAACGACATCCGCGACCAGACGGGTCGTTCCTCCTCGGCCAGCATCCGGGAGACGCCGTAGTAGAACGCGCCGTTGGCCACGATGTCGGCGACCGTGGGGCCGGCGGGGAGGACGCGGTTCTCCACGCGCAGGTGGGGCTTGCCGTTCACGACCGCGTAGATGGGGCGGTTCCACCGGTAGATCGTCCCGTTGTGCAGGCACAGCTCGCCGAGCTGGGGGATGTCGCCGCGCTCCAGGGTGGCGACCGGGTCCTCCTCCTCGCAGAGCGGCAGCAGGGACGGGAAGTAGCGGGTGTTCTCCTCGAACAGGTCGAAGACCGAGGTGATCCAGCGTTCGCCGAACCAGACCCGGGGCCGGACGCCCTGGGACTTGAGCTCCTCCGGCCGCGTGTCGGTGGCCTGCTCGAACAGGGTGATGCGGGTCTCGTGCCACAGGCGCCGGCCGAGCAGGAACGGCGAGTTGGCCCCCACCGCCACCTGGACGCCCGCGATGGCCTGGGCGGCGTTCCAGTAGGGCGCGAAGCCGTCGGGGCTGACCTGGAGGTGGAACTGGACGCTGGTGCAGGCCGCCTCGGGGGCGATGTTGTCGATGTGGAGCGCCAGCCGTTCCGGGCCGTCGATGCGGATGTGCATGTCCTCGCCGCGCGCCGCGAGGAACTGCTCGTTCAGGAGCTTGTAGCGCTCGTTGGACGACAGCGCCTCCTCGCCGATGTCGGACTCGCGCAGCGTGGGCAGGATGCCCACCAGCAGCAGCCCGCCGCCCAGCTCCTGGGCCCGCGCCTGAGCGTGCTCCAGGTAGCCGAGGATCTCCCGCTCCAGCTCCCCGGCGCCCCCGCCGCCCAGCTCGCGGGGCGGGATGTTGATCTCGATGTTGAACTGGCCCAGCTCGGTGGCCCAGGCCGGGTCGGCGATGGCCTTGAGCACGTCGGCGTTGCGCATCAGGGGTTCGCCACGGCCGTCCACCAGGTTCAGCTCGATCTCCAGGCCGATGTGCGGCCGGTCGAACTCGAACTGCGACTCCCGCAGCATGCGGGCGAGCACGTCCAGATTGCGGCGCACCTTGTCGCGGTACCGGCGCCGGTCCTCACCGCTGATGGAGAACCGGGGCACGTCCTTGCCCATACGAGAGCCTTTCGATCCGGACGAACAACTACAAAACGCTTCTCCTTCCCCAAGCCCCGTCAAACCCGGGAGCGCCGACCGGGTGCAGTCGGTGACCTTCCTCACCACTCGTCCAGGACCAGAACCCCCGTCATGACCAGGCTGAACACCACGACCAGCCCGGCCAGCCCGGCCGCGAACCGGGGCGGCGGCAGCGGCGACTCCTCGCGCAGCGCCCGATCACAGGACCGCCAGTGCAGGAACCCGAGCACGCAGAACAGCGCCCCCGCCAGCGTCGGCACCGCCGCCAGCAGCAGCCGCACCCAGACGGGATCCCGCGTCGCGCCGAGATGCGCCAGCGCCACCCCGCCGGCGATCAACGCCAACGAGGTGCGCACCCACGCCAGGAAGGTCCGCTCGTTCGCGAGCGTGAACCGCGGATCGGGCTCGTTCGTCTCCATACGTCCATGATGCGTCGCGCTCCGTGGTGGACGAGTGTCCCCGTCTGCTCTCTTTGAGGTCGGCGGTGGTGGTATGACGGGTTGCGTGCCTGGTGGCGGGCCTGGACGGGGGGAACGGTGATGCGGCTGCGGCCCCGGTCGATCCGTGTGCGGGACACGCTGATCGCGGCGGTGATCTCGTTGCTGGCGTTCAGCGCGCTCGGCGTGACGCTGGACGTGATCATCCGTGATGTGGGCACCGCCCAGATGCTCCGGGAGAACCAACTCGCCGCGCGCCGGATCAGCGGCGCCGTGCGGGACGGGACCATGCGCCACCCGATCCCCGACGACCCCGCCGGCCTGGTCCTCCAGGTCGTGGGGCCGGATCGGCGGGTCCGCGCCTCCACCGCGATCGACGCGTGGCGTCCCCCCGTCAGCGCTCGACGCCCGGCGGTGGGCGAACGGGTCGTGGACTACGTCGAGTGCGACGTGCCCGAATATCGCGGCTGCATGCTGGTCGAGGCGATCAGGGCCACCACCGCGCCGGACTCCGTGGTGGTCTACGCCGCGCAGCCGATGCCGGTGGTGTTCACCGCCGGGCTGCTGGAGTGGATCCTGACCGCCGTCGTGCTCGTCCTGTCGACGCTGACGTCCTGGACCACCTGGAAGGTCGTGGGCCGGACGCTGCGTCCCGTGGAGGCGATCCGCGCCCAGCTCTCGGAGATCAGCGCCAGCGACCTGTCCCGTCGGGTGCCGCAGCCCGCCGGGGAGGACGAGATCGCCCAGCTCGCCAGGACCGCGAACGAGACCCTGGACCGGCTGGAGCGGTCCGTCGCCCGGCAGCGCCAGTTCTCCTCCGACGCGTCCCACGAGCTGCGCACCCCGATCGCGGCGTTGCGCGCCAATCTGGAGGACGCGTCGATGCACCCGGACGACACCGACCTGGAGGCGGTGGTCCGTGCCGCGCTGCGGGACACCGACCGGTTGGAGTCGATCGTCACCGATCTGCTGCTGCTGGCCCGGATCGGCACCGGCGGTGCGGTCGCCCAAGAGGTGATCGACTTCGCCGAGCTGGTCCGCCTGGAGGTCCGCCGGCGTGCGTCCGGGGTCGTCATCCGCATCGCGGTGGACGCCCGCCCGGCCGTGCGCGGGGTCCGGATGCAGCTCGTACGGCTGCTGCACAACCTGCTCGACAACGCCGAACGGTACGCCGAGTCGTGCGTCGAGGTCGCCGTGTCCGAGACGGACGGGCAGGTGGTGCTCACCGTCACCGACGACGGCAGCGGCATCCCCGAGCAGGACCGCGAACGGGTCTTCGAGCGCTTCACCCGCCTCGACACCGCGCGCAGCCGTTCCGCCGGCGGGACGGGTCTGGGCCTGGCCATCGCCCGCGACATCGCCACCGCCCACGGCGGCTCGCTGCGCATCGAGGAGAGCCTCTTGGGCGCCCGCTTCGCCCTCCGCCTGCCGCCCGCCGACCACTCCTGACGGCGGGGTCGGGCCGGGCCGGGCCGGGAACGGCGACGGCCGCCCGCCGGTGGGCGGGCGGCCGGTCGAGCCGTCGGGAACGTCAGGCGCGCACGGCCTGGATCTCGAGCAGGATGTCCACCTTGTCGCCGAGGAGGGCCTTCTCGCCCGCCAGCGGGACGTTGAACTCGATGCCCCAGTCCTTGCGGTTGACGGTGGTCTTGGCGGTGAAGCCGGCGCGGAAGCCGCCCCACGGGTCGTCGCCGACACCGTTGTACTCGACCTCGAGGGTGACCGGGCGGGTGACGCCCCGGATGGTCAGCTCGCCGTCCAGCAGGTGGTCGCCGCCCTCGGCGCGCAGTCCGGTGGAACGGAACGTCATCTGCGGGTGGTTCTCGATGTCGAGGATGTCGGAGCTGCGGATGTGCTGGTCGCGGTCGGCGTTGCGGGTGTCGACGGAGGCCATCGCGATCTCGGCGGTGGCGGTGGAGGACGCCACGTCCTCGCCGATCACGACGGTGCCGGAGAACTCGGTGAAGACGCCGCGCACCTTGCTCATGAGGTGGCGGATGGCGAAGGTGACCTCGGAGTGCGCCGGGTCGATGGTCCAGGTGCCGGTGGTCAGGCCCGGGGCTGCGGTGGCGATGCTCATGGCGGGGTCCTCCCGAAAAGGTTCTTGAAACTTCAACTACCTGCTCGCACCGAAGCTAGTTGAACCTTCAACCGATGTCAAACGCCTCCGGGACCGATGTCGTGGCCGTCATCACGGATCGCCGGAGAGCGTCTCGAGCCGGCCTACTGCCGCGCGGTCACCGCGAACCTCTGACGCGCGCCGCCGGCCCGGGCCCGAGGCGGTGCGTCAGGCCGGGGTCTGCTCGATGTTCGGGACCGCGTGCAGGGGGCCGCCGACCAGCGGTGTGGAGCTGCCTTCCAAGAGCAGCGCGGCCACGCGTTCCGGGTCGTCGCCCATCGGCACGTGGCCGCAGTCCGGCAGCCACACGAAGCGGGCGTCGGGCAGCCGCTGCTGGGCGCGCAGAGCCTGGATCGGGAGGAGCAGGCGGTCGCGGGTGCCCCAGCCGATGGTGACGGGGACGTCGGCGCAGGTCCCGGTGAAGCGGACGCGGCGACCCGCGCGGTACGTCGGCTCGAACCCGACGGCGCCGCGCAGCGCCCGGGCGTCGCCCGCGAGCGCGTGCCGGCCGAGCCGGTCGGGATGGCCGTAGATCATGCCGAACATCGCCCGACTGAGCCGCGCCGAACGCGCCAGCGTCGTGATCACCGGTTGGGGGGTGCGGGCCCCCAGCCGTGAGGCGCGCAGCACGCCGATCGCCCAGCGCAGCTCGAGCGCCGTGTAGAAGCCCGCCGGCGACAGCACGGTGGCGGAGCTGACCAGCCCGCGTTCGGCCGCCTCCAGCGACAGCAGGCCGCCGAGCGAGTTGCCCGCGATGTGCGGCCGGACCACGCCGAGGTCGTCGAACAACTCGGCCATCACCGCCAGCACGGCGTCGACCGTGTAGGGGGTGCCGTCGGGCAGCGGCGGCGAGGCGCCGAACCCCGGAAGGTCGACGGCGATCACGTCGCGTTCCCGTGCCAGCCGGTCCATGACCGGCTCCCAGCCCTGCCGGCGGTGGCCGATCCCGTGCAGCAGGACCAGCGGGGGGCCGTCACCGCGGCGCTCGAAGACGATGTCCACGGCCCGAGGGTACGGCGAAATGACCTCTTGGTCACTAGTCATGGACGTGATTGTTCGCGAATCGGTTCTCCGTCGCCGGGTGAGTGTTCTCGGGCTGCGAGGACTCAGACGGCGACGGTCGCGCGCCGCTCGGCCGTGGCCGGTCGGCGGTGCTCGAGCGTGTCGCGGAGCTGCGCGCGGCCCCGGTGGATGCGGCTGCGGACGGTGCCGAGCTTGACCCCGAGCGTGGCGGCGATCTCCTCGTAGGTGAGGCCCTCGATGTCGCACAGCACCACGGCCGCCCGGTACTCGGGGGCCAGGGCGTCCAGCGCCCGCTGGATGTCGGCGTCGAGGTGCCGGTCGTCGAACGACTGGGCGGGGCTGGGCTCGCGGCCCTGGATGCGGTCGGCGGCGTCGTCGCCGAGCGCGTCGAATCGGATGCGTTGCCGGCGCCGGGCCTTGTCGAGGAAGAGGTTCGTCGTGATGCGGTGCAGCCACCCCTCGAACGTGCCGGGCGTGTACGACGACAGCGAGCGGAACACCCGGACGAACACGTCCTGGGTGAGGTCCTCGGCGTCGTGCTTGTTGCCCGTCAGTCGATAGGCCAGCCGGAACACCCGGGTGGAGTGTTCCTGGACGATCTCCTCCCAGGTCGGCGGCGTCCACGCCATCGAACCTGCAGTCACCGCTACCCCCGCGTCTGATGCGAAATCGTTACCGCCAAGCATGCCCGTACCCAGATAAGAACCGCGTAAGGATGTCCGGCCCGAGGGAAACGCGTTACAGGAATCCGACCCCGGGGAGATGTGATCCATGTCATTGAACGTGGCGTCAATAGAGTCTTGCCCGCTCGCCGGTTCCCGGGGCACATTCGCAGATGACCCACCCCGCCATGGCGGCCCTCCGAGGCGTACCATGGCCCACCCTAGGACGTGACATGGCGCGCACCTACAACCTCGCCGACCTGCTGGAACTCCTCGCCGAGGCGGGCCCCGACCGTCCGGCGGTGGTGGCCGGCGAGGAGCGCCGCTCGTACCGCGAGCTGAACGAACGGGCGAGCAAGGTGGGCCACCACCTCGCCGCCGCCGGCGTGAAGGCGGGCGAGCACGTCGCGATCCTGTCCTGGAACCGCGTCGAGTGGATGGAGACCTTCCTCGGGATCTTCAAGATCCGGGCCGTGCCCGTCCCGGTGAACTACCGCTACGTCGCCGGCGAGCTGCACCACGTGCTCGCCGACTCCGACTCGGTGGCGCTGATCGCCGAGCGGTCGCTGCTGGAGAAGGTCCAGGAGATCCGCGGCGACCTGCCGAAGCTGCGGCACGTGATCGTCTTGGAGGACGGCGGCGCGAACGAGGTCCCCGACTCGGTCGAGTTCGAGACCGCCATCAAGGACGCCCCGTCCACCGACGACTTCCCCGAGCGCTCCAACGACGACCGCTACATCATGTACACCGGCGGCACCACCGGGTACCCCAAGGGCGTCGAGTGGCGCTGCGAGGACATCTTCTTCGGCGCGATGGGCGGCGGCAACGTCCTCGGCGACCCCATCACCAGCCCCGACGCCATCCGCGCCAACGCCGAGCAGCCCGCCATGGCGGTGCTCGACTGCGCCCCCGTCATGCACGGCGCCGGCCAGTGGGTCGCGTGCATGGGGCTGTTCAGCGGGGCCAAGGTCGTCCTCTACACCGACCACAACTTCGTTCCCGCCGACGTGCTCCACCTCCTCGCCGAGGAGGAGGCCAACGTGCTCTTCGTGGTCGGCGACGTGATGGCCCGGCCGCTCGCCAAGGAGCTGGCCAAGGGCGGGTACGACACCTCGTCGCTGTTCGCCATCGGTTCCGGCGGCGCGCCGCTCACCGAGGGCGCCAAGGACGCGATCCTCGCGGAGCTGCCGAGCATGATGTTCCTCGACAACTACGGGGCCTCCGAGACCGGCGCGTGCGGCCCGTCCATCGGCGGCAAGGAGGGCACCGCCCGCTTCATGATGAAGCCGGGCATCACCGTCCTCGACGACGACCTGAAGCAGGTCCGCCCGGGCGAGATCGGTCGCCTCGCGCGCAGCGGGCACATCCCGGTCGGCTACTACAACGACCCCGCCAAGACGGCCTCGACGTTCTTCACCGACGCCGAGGGCGTCCGCTGGTCGGTGCCCGGCGACTTCGCGTCGCTGGAGGAGGACGGCAGCATCGTGCTGCTCGGCCGGGGCTCGCTGGTCATCAACACCGGCGGCGAGAAGGTCTACCCCGAAGAGGTCGAGGTCGCCCTCAAGGACCACCCGGACGTGTACGACTGCGTCGTGGTGGGGCTGCCGGACGAGCGGTTCGGTCAGTCCGTCGCCGCCGTGGTCGCCCCCCGGGCGGGCGCCGCGCCGACGCTGGAGGAGCTGACCGAGCACTGTCGCGGCCGGCTCGCCGGCTACAAGCTCCCGCGCCGGCTCGAACTCGTCCCGGAGGTGCAGCGCACCGCCGTCGGCAAGAGCGACTACAAGTGGGCCAAATCCGTTCTCGCGGTCAAGGATTGATGGTGCGGCGCGGGGCGTGACTTGAGGCCCGTTGCGCAATAAACCACCACATGAGGGTCGAAGCGGAGGAACCGCTCGCCGGACGGTACCAACTGCTCTCGGTCATCGGCAGAGGCGGCATGGGAACCGTCTGGCGGGCGTACGACGAAAGGCTCGACCGGACCGTGGCCGTCAAGGAGACGGTCCTTCCGGAGGGGCTCACGGAGGGCGAGCGGCGGGCCGTGTGCCGCCGTCTCGTCGCCGAGGCGCGCGCCACCGCCGCGCTGCGGCACCCCGGCGTGGTCACCGTGTACGACGTGGTCATCGTGGGCGGACGCCCCTGGATCGTCATGGAGTTATTACGGGCCAGATCCCTGCACGAGGTGCTCGCCAGGGACGGCCCGCTGCCCTCCGCACGGGCGGCCGAGGTGGGTCGCGCGGTGCTCGACGTGCTCCGCGCGGCGCACGCCAAGGGGATTCTGCATCGTGACGTCAAACCCGGCAATGTGATGCTGGCCGACGACGGGCGGATTCTCCTCACCGATTTCGGATTGGCCGTCCATATGCTCAACGGGAACACCATCGTCGACACGATGGTGTCCGGTATCGAGGGCTCTCCGGCCTATCTGGCCCCGGAACAGGTGCTGGGCGCCCCCGGGGCCGCGACCTCCGATCTGTGGTCGCTCGGCGTCACCCTTTACGCCGCCGTTCAGGGCTCCTCCCCGTTCCACCGGGCCCACGCGCTGGCGACGATGGTCGCCGTTCTGCTCGGCGAGTACGAGCCGCCCGACAACGCCGCGCCGCCGTTGCGCGCCCTCATCGACGGGCTGCTCCGGCAGGACCCCGCCGCCAGGCTCGGCACCGCCGAGGTGGGTCGGCTGCTCGACATCGCGGCCGGCGTCGACCGCGTCGCCCACTCCCGCCCGTTCCCGTTCCGTCGCCCGCGCGCCGCCGCGCTGGCCGGCATCGCGACGCTCGCCGCGACGGTGATCGTGGTGGGGGCGTGGACGGCCCGCGTACGGCCGGACGACACGCTGGCGGTGCTGTCCTCGGACGATCAGGTGTCCCGCACGGTCGCCTATCACGAGCCCGACGGGTACGTCGTCGAGATCCCCGCCGGATGGGTGCGGGCGGACGAGAAGGACGGGGTCCACTGGCACGATCCCGCGAACGGCCGGCACCTGCGCATCACACCCGTGAGGGGAGACCCGCTGACCGGCCTGCGCGAGGCCGAACGCGACGCCACGCACTCCGGGACGTACCCCGGCTACCGTAGGCTCCGCCTGGAGGCCGCGCCGGAGGTGGCCAGGGACGCGGCCGAATGGGAGTTCATCACACGGGGCGCGCACCGCCTGACCAGCCGCATGGCGGGCTACGAGTTCCAGTTCTCCGCTCCGGAGCGCCGGTGGACGCCGGGACAGCGGCTCTACGACGCCATCCTCAGGACGTTCCGCTCCTGAGAGTCAGGGGGCTCAGCCGCTCTGCTGCTGGACCTGCAGCAGGATCTCGGCGTTGGAGGTGGTGCTCTTGACCTTCTCCAGCAGCAGCTCGATGGCCTGCTGCGGGTCGAGGGAGTGCAGCAGCCGGATCAGCCGCCAGGTGAGGGCCAGCTCCTGCGGCGACATGAGGAGCTCGTCGCGGCGGGTGCTGGAGGCGAGGACGTCCACGGCCGGGAAGATGCGCTTGTCGGCCAGGTGCCGATCGAGCTTCAGCTCCATGTTGCCGGTGCCCTTGAACTCCTCGAAGAACACGTCGTCCATCCGCGACCCGGTGTCGACCAGCGCGGTGGCCAGGATCGTCAGGGACCCGCCGTTCTCGATGTTGCGCGCGGCGCCGAAGAACTTCTTCGGCGGGTAGATCGCGGTGGTCGCCACGCCGCCGGCCAGGATGCGGGAGCTGGACGGGGCCGCCAGGTTGTAGGCGCGGCCGAGCCGGGTGATGGAGTCGAGCAGCATCACCACGTCGTGGCCCTGCTCGACGAGCCGCTTGGCCCGTTCGACGGCCAGCTCGGCGACGGCGGTGTGCTCCTCGGCGGGCCGGTCGAAGGTCGAGTAGATGATCTCGCCCTGCACCGTCCGCTTCATGTCGGTGACCTCTTCGGGCCGCTCGTCGATGAGGACGACCATGAGGTGGCAGTCGGGGTTGTTGGTGGCGATCGCGTTGGCGAGGGCCTGCAGCATCATGGTCTTGCCGACCTTGGGCGGCGAGACGACGAGGCCGCGCTGACCCTTGCCGATGGGGGCGACGAGGTCGATGATGCGGGTCGCGGCGGCCCCGGTGTCGAGCCGCAGCCGCTCCTGGGGGAACAGCGGGGTCAGCTCGCCGAACTCGGCCCGGGCGGCCCCGGGGACGTCCCCGTTCACCGCCTCGACGCGGATCAGCGCGGGGAACTTCTCGCGCGCGGTGCGGGGCTGCTTGGCCGAGCCGGTCACGACGTCGCCGGGCCGGAGCCCGAACGACTTGACCTGGGCGAGCGACACGTACACGTCCTCCGGACCCGGCAGGTAGCCGGAGGTGCGCACGAAGGCGTGCTTGTCCTGGACGGCGAGCACTCCGGAGAACGAGGTGATGTGGCCGCCCTCGTCACCGGGGTGCCGCTGCTCGGGCACGGCGGACTGACCGGTCGCCGCGGTGCGCGGTGGCGCGGTGGTCGTCAATGCGTGGTCCTTAGGTTGGGGATGGCTCGCGTGCGCGCTGCCGAACGCGCATGAGGCACGCGGACCGGGAGAAGAATGTGATCACCGAGCTCTCAGATCGCCCGGGACTTGGAGAAGCACCCTCACCGCCTCTATCGAGCGGGAATGACCGGTGCTCCGGACAAGGTACCACAGGAGGGACGACGCCGAACAGCCCCGCACGCCCGTGGCCGAGGGGCCCCGATCGTGGGCGGAATGGCCGGGTTCGGCCGTTTGCGGGGGTGGTCCGTACCCGCGCGACTACCCAGCGGTAGGGTCCCGCGCATGCGACGGATCATCCTCACCGCGGTGCTGTCCGGTCTGGTCCTGACGGGATGCGGATCGAGCGACGACGACCCCAAGGACCCGCCCGCGGCCACCGCCCCCGGCACGGGCGGCGGCGGGGGCGCCGTACCGCCCTCCGGCGACGGCGGCACGGGCTCGGTGACCCCCCAGAAGCTCCAGGCGTTCCTCTCCGACGTCGCGAAGATCGACGCCGGCCTCGCCGCCAAGCCGGACCAGAGCCTGACGGTCGCCCTCGCCGTCTGCAAGGACCTCACGTCCGGCAAGAACGACGCCGCCGCCGCCGGAGCGGCCTCGGCCCGGCTCAGCGCCGGCGCCGGCGTCGACCTGGAACTCGAACCCTCCAAGCGCTTCGTCCAAGCCGCCAAGACCCACATCTGCAGGCCCTGACCGCACCCCGCGTCCTTCGAAGCCCGAGGTCGTGACCGGGGCGTTTGGGGTCGCATGGGGATCTTTAGACTGCGGGCATGACCATCGACGCATACGTGGCCGAGTTGAGGCGGGCGATCGTGGGGCCGTCGCGCCTCAAGCGGGACATGGTCGTCGAGGCTCGGGACGGGTTGGAGGACGCCGCGGAGGCGCTGCGGGCCGAAGGGGTGCCCGCGGCGGAGGCCGAGCGTCTGGCGGTGGTCGCGTTCGGGACCGTTCGCGAGGTCGCCCCCGGATACCAGGAGGAGCTGACGGCGTCCGCCGGGCGGCGGCTGGGGCTGCTGCTGGCGGTGGCGGGGCCGATGACCTGGGTGATCTGGTGGGCGACCTGGCGGTTGTTCCCGGTGGAGATCGGCGCCTGGGGGGAGCATCCGGGCTGGGCGCCCGTGGTCGACGCGATGCTGGACGGGCTCCATCTGTTCTCGGGGGTGCTGGGCGTGCTGATCGTGGCCGCCCTGACCCGGCGGGGGCGGCGGTGGTCGGTGGGGAGGACGCGGCTCGTGGCGCGGCTCGCGGGGGCGTACGTGTCGCTGCTGGTGGTGCTGACGTTCGTGCTGGTGCTGCCGCTGTTGTCGTTGGGGGACACCGGTGCCGATGGGTACCGGAACACGCCGTGGACGGTCGCCACGGCCGCCTCGGCGGTGTTGATGGGCTTGCAGGTGCGCGGTGCGCGACGGTGCCTGCGACTCAGCCGCCTCCCGACGGCCTGATCTTCGTCAGGGGTTCGGCGGGGGACAGGACGGTGCCGATGGTGTCGGCGAACGCGCGCCAGGCGCTGCGTTCGCCCTCGAGGCGGCGGCGGCCGGCCGCGGTGAGTCGGTAGGTGCGGCGGCGACGGCCGCCGACGGTCGCCCATGCGCTGGTCAGCTCGCCGGTGCGCTCCAGTCTGCGCAGCGCCGGGTAGACGGTGCCGGTCGGAACGGCCAGCGCGCCGCCGCTGCGGGCGCTCAACGCCTCGATGATGGCGTATCCGTGCAGGGGCTCGTGCTCGAGCACCGAGAGCAGGAGCGCGTCGAGGTGACCGCGAAGCGCGTCGGGGTTCACGTCCCTCATGCTAGGTCTTGGAGCGACATGTAGGCAGCCTATATGTAGACTGCCTACACAAGCACTGGTCGACAACGGAGCCGACGACCGATGGACGTCCTTGATCTCGCGCGGCTGCAGTTCGCCGTGACGGCCGGACTGCACTTCCTGTTCGTGGTGTTCACGCTCGGGATGGCGCCGGTCGTCGCGGTCCTGAACACCCGGTGGGCGCTGTCCGGAGACCCGCTGTACGAGCGGATGACCCGGTTCTGGGGCCAGGTCTATGTCATCAACTACGCGCTGGGCATCGTCACCGGCCTGGTGATGGAGTTCCAGTTCGGGCTGAGCTGGAGCGGGCTGTCGCACTACGCGGGCGACGTGTTCGGCGCGCCGCTGGCGGTGGAGACGATGGTGGCCTTCTTCCTGGAGTCCACGTTCCTGGGGTTGTGGATCTTCGGATGGCATCGGCTGCCGCGCCGGGCCCACCTGGCCTGCATCTGGGCGGTGACGCTGACCGCCTATGCCAGCGCGTTCTGGATCATGGTGGCCAACTCGTTCCTGCAGAACCCGGCGGGCGCGACCGTCGAGGGCGATCGGCTGGCGCTGACCGACCTCGGGGCCCTGCTGACCAACAAGGCGCTGGTGTTCGCGTTCCCGCACGTGGCCGGGGCCGGGCTGACGGCCGGGGCGTTCGTGCTGATGGGGGCGAGCGCGTACCACCTGTGGCGGCGCACCGAGGAGCGGGAGTTCTTCACCAAGTCGCTGCGGACCGGGGTGTGGCTGGCGGCGGTGGGGCTCTTCGTGGCCGTCGGGTTCGGGTTCGCGCAGTTCGGCGTGGTGCCGGAGGGCAAGTTCGACGGCGGGGGAGCGGGTGTCGGGCTCGGTTTCATGATCCTCATCGGGCAGTTGCTCTTCATGCTCGTGCTGTTCTTCCTGCTCCCGGTGATCCGGTGGGCGCCGCACTGGCGATGGCTGCATCCGGTGCTGATCGCGATGACGCCGCTGCCGTTCCTCACGGCGATCCTCGGCTGGATCGCCCGGGAGATGGGGCGTCACCCGTGGATGGTGCGCGATCGGCTCACCGTGGCCGACGCGATGTCCCCCGGGCTGACCTCGGGGATGGTCACCGCCTCGCTGATCGGCTTCACCCTCGTGCTCAGCCTGCTGGCGGTCGTCGACTACGTCCTCATCGCGCGCGTCATCCGCCGGGGACCGGGTGAGATCGCGCTCGGCGCGCCCGCCGAGCGGCCCGAGCCCGAGCCGGAGCAGCCCGACCGCGTCCTGAGCCACTAGGAGGCCGTGAGATGGAACTGATCTGGCTCGCCTTCCTGGGCGTGCTCCTGACGGGTTACTTCGCGCTCGAGGGCTTCGACCTCGGGGTGGGGCTGCTGCTGCCGGTGCTGGGACGGACGCAGCGTCGGCGGGACGCCATGGTCTCGGCGATCGGCCCGTTCGTCCTGGCCAACGAGGTGTGGCTGGTCGCGGTCGCGGGTGTGCTGTTCGGGGCCTTCCCGGTGCTGGAGGGCGAGGTGCTCTTCGCGCTGTATCCGCTCGTCGTGGTGATGCTGCTGTCCTGGGTGCTGCGGGACGCGGGGCTGTGGTTCCGCCGCCGGGCCGACGGCGCGGCGTGGCGGGCCGGCTGGGACTGGGTGATCGCGGGCGGCTCGCTGGGGCTGTCGTTCGGCTGGGGCGTGGCGCTGTACGCGATCGCGACCGGGTTCGACGCGTCGCTGTGGCATCCGTTGGGGCTGCTGCTCGGGGTCGTCGTCACGCTCGCGTTCGCCTTCCACGGGAGGACGTTCCTCGCCGGGCGCGTGCCGGAGTTCGCCGGCTGGAGCGGTCTGCCGCTGTCGGCGGCGCTGGCGGCCCTCCCGGTCGTGGCCGTCCTCGTGGCGGCGGTGCCCGCGCTGCGCGACCACGCCGCGCCGGACGAGACCCTCGGGGCGCTGAGCCTGATGGCGCTGCCGTTCGTGCCGTTCATGATCGGGGCGCAGGTGTGGGTGTGGCGGACGTTCCGTCGCGATGCCGGCCGCGTCCCCTCGTTCTTCTAGATGCACCGCGATCTCCTGCGGCTCGCGCGGGCCGAACGGACGGTGCGCCGCCACCTCGCGGTCACCTTGGTCACGGCCGTCGTGGCGGGGCTCCTGGTGCTCGTGCAGGCCGAACTGCTGGCCGGGGTGCTGTCCGGCAGGTTCCCCGTCGCCGCGCTGGCGGGCCTGGGTGTGGTCGTGGGCCTGCGGGCGCTGCTCGGTTGGGCGCGGGACGTGGTCGCGGGTCGTACCGCCATCGGCGTGAAGACCGCGCTCCGGCGCCGACTGCTGTCGCGGCCGCCCGATCCGGGCTGCGCCGATCGCGGGTCCGGTGAGCTGATCACGCTGGCGGGACGCGGTCTGGACGCGCTGGACCCGTACCTGACGGGCTACCTCCCGGCGGCGGCGGTCGCGGCGGTGGTGCCGGTCGCGGTGCTGGCGCGGCTGTCGTTCGCGGACCTGGCGAGCACGGCGATCGTGCTGGTCACGCTGCCGCTGATCCCGCTGTTCGGGGCGCTGATCGGGCTGCACGCCAAGGCCGTCACCGCCCGGCGGTGGGCGGCGCTGTCCCGGCTCGGCGGGCACTTCCTGGACGTCGTGCGGGGACTTCCGACGCTGCGGGCGTTCGGGCGGGCGCGCCACCAGGCCACGGTCATCGAGCGGATCTCCGGGGAGCACCGGGCCGCCACCATGCGCACGCTGCGGGTCGCGTTCCTGTCGTCGCTGGTGTTGGAGCTGTGCGCGTCGCTGTCGCTGGCGTTGGTGGCCGTGCCGGTGGGGCTGCGGCTGCTGGACGGCTCGCTCGACCTGACGACGGCGCTGCTGGTGCTGCTCCTCGCCCCGGAGGCGTACCTGCCGCTGCGGGCGATGGGGGCCGGGTTCCACGCGTCGATGGAGGGCGTGGCGGCGGCCGACGCGGCGTTCGCGCTGCTCGACGAGGCGGGCGACACCGCGACGGGACGCCGGCGGCGAGACCGGCCGGGCACGGCTCCGGAGATCCGCCTGGAGAACGTCACCGTGCGGTATCCCGGTCGCGACGCTCCGGCCCTCGACGACGTGTCGCTGGTCATCGCACCCGGTGAACGGGTCGCGCTGGTCGGGGAGAGCGGCGGGGGGAAGAGCACGCTGCTGCATCTCATCATCGGCTTCGTCACGCCGACCCACGGCCGCGTTCTGATCGACGGCATCGACCTGGCGGAATTGTCGCCGGACGCCTGGCGGGAGGAGGCGGCGTTCGTCCCTCAACGCCCGCACCTGTTCGCGTCCTCGGTCGCCGACAACATCCGGCTCGGCCGCCCGGACGCGTCACCGGAGGAGGTACGACGGGCGGCCGTCGCGGCGCAGGCGGACGCGTTCATCGGCGCATTGCCCGGCGGCTATACGGCTCCGGTCGGGGAACGCGGGGGCCGGCTCTCCGCCGGGCAACGGCAACGCATCGCCCTGGCCAGGGCGTTCTGTCGTTCCGGCACCACCGCGCTGCTCGTGGACGAGCCGACCGCCAGGCTCGACGGGCGCAGCGAGGCGGCGGTGGTCGAGGCGGTCGACCGTCTGTCGCGGGGATGCACCACCGTGATCGTGGCGCACCGCCCCGCGATGCTCGCCCTCGCCGATCGGGTCGTCCGCCTTCGGGCCGGACGCTTGGCCGAGTTCGAGGAGCCCCGGCGCCGGGGACCGGCGGCCGGGGAGGCCCGTCAGGCGGGCCGGGGCGAGGGTGTGGAGGTAGGGCGGTGAGGGGGCGGCTCGTCGCGGCGATGGCGGCCGGGGCCGCCGCCGACCTGGCGGGGCTGGGGCTGATCGGCGCGTCCGCCTGGCTCATCACCCGAGCCGCCCAGCAGCCTTCCATCGCCGCGCTGGGCCTGGCGATCGTGGCGGTACGGGCGTTCGCCATCGGCAAGGGCGTCTTCCGGTACGGCGAACGGCTGGCGGGGCACGACGTCGCGTTGCGGGCGCAGGCGGCCACGAGGGGACGGCTCTTCCGGGCGCTGATCCCCCCGCGTTCGGCCGCCCACGGCAGCCCGGACCTGCTCAGCCGGATGGTGGACGACACCGACGCCGTTCAGGATCTCCTCGTCCGCTGCCTGTTGCCCGTCTTCGCCGCACTGGCGACCGGGACGGCGGCGGTCGTCCTCGCCGTCACGCTCCTGCCCGCCGCCGCGCTCGTCTTGGTGGCGGGGCTGCTGGTGGCCGGGGTGGTGCTCCCGCTGGGTTCGTGGAGGGCCGCCCGTCGTCTCGGCGCGAGCCTCGCACCCGCCAGGGCGGAGCTGGCCGAACGCGTCGCCGACCTGGTGCACGGCGCGGCCGACCTGGCCGCCCACGGGGCGACGGGGCGCGCCCGGGAGGCCGCCTTCGACGCGGACGCCCGCCTGGCCGCGTTGGAACGACGCCGGACGGTGGTCAACGCGGGACTCCCGGCCCTGGGCGTGCTCGTGCAGGGGCTCACCGTCGCCGCCATCGTCCTCGTCGCCGAACCCGCCGTCGACTCCGTGGCTTTCGCCGTCCTGGCGCTCACGGCGCTCGTGTCGTTCGAGCCCGTTCTTCCCCTGATCGCCGCAGGTGAGCGGCTGGTCGAGATCAGGGCGGCGCTGCGGCGGCTGAAGGAGGTCGGCGAGGCCCCGCCCGCCGTCGTGGCGCGCGCTGACCCGCGCCCCATGCCGCAAGGGCCGCTCACCGTGGAGATCCGCGACCTCGTGGTGCGGCACGCCCCCGGAAGGGCGGCGGCGCTGAACGGGGTGAGCCTCACGCTCACGCCCGGCCGACGCGTGGCGCTGGTCGGGCCGAGCGGAGCGGGCAAGAGCACCCTGCTGGCCGCCCTGATGCGGCTCGTGGAGCCCGAGTCAGGAACGATCCTCATCAACGGCGTGGACGTCCGCGACCTGGACCCCGACGCGGTGCGCGCCCGCCTGACCGGCCTCACCCAGGACCCGTACGTGTTCCGGACCACCGTGCGCGACAACCTTCGGCTGGCCGCGCCGGACGCCACCGATGACGAGCTGGGACGCGCCGTGGCCGCCGCCCGGCTGGCGGACTGGGCGACCGCCACCGGCTGGGACACGATGCTCGGCGAGGACGGCCGCACCCTCTCCGGAGGTCAGCTCCAACGCCTCGCGCTCGCCCGCGCCCTGCTGCGCGACCCGCCGGTCATGCTGCTCGACGAACCCACCGAGGCCCTCGACGAGCCCACCGCCGACGCCCTGGTCACCGACCTGTTGGACGCCACCCACGCCCGTACGACGGTGCTGGTCACGCACCGGCTCGCTCGCCTGGACCAGGTGGACGAGATCGTCGTGCTGGAGCAGGGCGCCATCACCCAGCGGGGTCACCACGACGATCTCGTCGAGCGTCCGGGCCACTACCGGGAGCTGTGGACGGCGGAACGGATGATCGGTCACTCGGGCTCGGGGTGAACGCCCACGACCCGGAAGTTCCCGTGGTCGATGACGGCGTCCTCGATGCAGCCCTTGAAGCGGCGCAGGGCGTGCTCTCCCAGCGCGGGCTGCACCACCACCGCGTAGCGTCCACCGCCCAGTGCCGTCAGCCCTCCGCCCTTCAGGTACGGCCGGGTGGAGCCCCGGCAGTACTCCCACAGCCGCCGCGTCATCGCGTCCACGGGGGAACGGCCGTTCGCGCTCGCCTCGAAGACCACCGTGCCGGCCGCCGCCCGCACGGGCTCGTCCGGGCGGTCCTGCGTGAGATCGGCCAACGCGAACACGGCGAGCCCGGCGACCAGCACCGCGGCTGACCCCAGGACCAGCGAACGCGTTCGTCGCGGTCTTTCCGGGGCCGCCAGATCGGGCGCACCGGCCAACACCCCGCCGGTCGGGGCGCTCAACGGGGCGAGTCCGCTGCCGCTCCTCGCGCCGACGCGTCCGCCGAGCCGCGAAGAGATCCGCTCCACCAGCGCCGCCAGCCCCGACACCACGATGCCCGCTCCCAGCAGCACCGGGATGAACACCTTGTACGAGTTCGACTCCGAGTGCAGCCAGCGGAACGTCGGAGTCTCCACCCCCGGAGCCCCGTACGGTGCCGACAGCGACGCGGGCGAGTCCGGCACCGCGTCCCGCCGTTCCCCCAGCTCGCCGATCCGCCGCTCCAGCCGATTGAACCGATCGACCCCCGCCACGGCGAGCAACACCAACATGCTGACCAACAGCAGCTCACCGGCCATCAACGCCCGCTGCCACT
This sequence comes from Thermomonospora umbrina, assembly GCF_003386555.1. GTDB lineage: Bacteria > Actinomycetota > Actinomycetes > Streptosporangiales > Streptosporangiaceae > Thermomonospora > Thermomonospora umbrina. The sequence continues at coordinate 3,399,212 of NZ_QTTT01000001.1, forward strand.
CCCAGCGCGCGGTGTAGAGGAAGACGTAGCCGCCCGTCCACACCACCATCACCCCGAGCCCGAGGTAGATCCACTTCTTCATGCCACCGACTCCTCTCCGGAGCGGCTGCGGGAGGTCGGCGGGAGGGGTTCCACGCGGCCGGTGTCGCCGTCCACGAAGAGCCGGGTGCCCGGAGGGAAACGGTCGAGGGCGCCACGAGCGGCCACCACGGTGGGGACGCCGAGTTCGCGGGCCAGGATCGCCAGGTGCGACAGGGGACTGCCGGTCTCGGCGACCAGACCGGCGACCTTGGGGAGGTGAACGGCCAAGGACGGCGCGAGGGTGCCGACGACCAGGATCGAGCCCGGGGCCGGGTCACCGTCGCCCGAGTGCACCGGCCCGGTGGCGCGGCCTCCGCCGGCGGCGCGTGCGCCATCACCGGAGGGGGCCGCCTCGGCGACGATCCGGTCACCGGCCAGCCGGAAGGCCGCCGGCAGCGGCGGCGTGTGGGGAGGGGCGGGGCGGTGCTCCACGTCGGCGGGGAGGGAGCCCCCCTCGAGGACCGCCTCCAGCTCCGACAGGTGAAGGGCCCGCACCACCTCGGGGCGGGCCAGTGCGCCGCGCTTGTGGAGGCGCTGACCGGCCGCCCACGCCACGCGGGCCGACAGCTCCTGGACCCAGCGGATCCGCAGTCGCAGCAGCTCGCGCGGCGGCAGCCCACCCCGCGAGCGGCCGACCGCGGGCGCACCGTCGGACGTCACGGCGGGCAGCGGGGCGGGCGCGTCGATCGCGGGCGGGGCCAGCGCGAGGACGACGGGGTCCTCGGAACGGATGCGCGGATCCTCCCAACCCCGCTCGCGGTCCCGGTGGAGCGCGATGAGCGCGAGCTGCGCCGTGGTGACCTGGGCCTCTTCGTTCAGCAGGGAGCCCGCGAGCGCCTCCAACCCGTGCAGCGCGGCCAGCGTGGAGCGCGACCAGTGCAGCGCGGCCACCAGGTCCGCGTCCGTCAGCTCCGCCAAGGGCGGGACGGCGGCCAGGTCGGTGTCCACGGCCGCAGCCGTCTCGGCCGCCAACGCCGGCAGTTCCACCCGAAGCCGCCCGACCTGCCACGCCACCGACAGCCGCCGCATCGGAGGGAGTGGGTTGAGCAGCCGCAGCCGCAGCCGCGACGGCCGGCCCGGCGCGGCCCCCAGCCGGCGCAGGTCGGCGGCGGCGCGGCCCCCGACGGAACGGACGGTGGGGCTCCGGCGCAGCGTGCGGCGGGACACCGCGCCCACCGTGGCCAGGGCTTCGGAGACGCCGTGGTCGAGCGGCACGAGCCACAGGTCCTCCTCCAACGGGGACAGCGCGTCCGGCAACGTCTCGGCGACCGGACCCGGGCCCAGCAGCGTCGCCCCTCGGGGAGACGACGGCGCCAGCGCGGTCACCGGACGACTCTGCAACAGCCACAGCGTTCCGTCGGCGTCGAACGCGAACTCCACGTCCTGCGGGCCGCCGAACACCGCGGCGGCGCGTGCGGCCAACCGCGCCAGCGCCCGCAATCGGGGACGGGACAGCGGGCCGTCCGGCGACTCCTCCTCGACCAGGCGCCCCCGGCCGGTCAACACGTAACGGGTGCCGTCGGCCTCCCCGCCCACCAGCGTGTGCGGGCCGCCGCTCACCGCGGAGACGACGACCCGGTCGGTGCGCCCGTCCACGGGGTCCGCGCCGAACATCACGCCGCCCGCCACCGCGTCGAGTTGCGGCTGGACCAGGACGGCCATCGTGCCCGGACCGTGCGCCGACTCCAGCACGTCCGACACCGCCGCACGGAACGACGTCCGGTCGCGCACCCCCAGCACCGAGACGAACCGTCCGGCCATCGAGGAGGCCGCGCCGTCCTCGGCGGTGGACGAGGAACGGACGACCAGCGTGCGGTTCCCGTCGTCGCTCAGCGTCGACCAGGCGGCGCGCAGCTCGCGCTTGAGGGACAGGTCGGTGTCCAGGTCGCCGGTGACCGGGATCGGGATGACGAAGCCGGGCAGCACGGGGAGGCCGTGCCCGGCCGCCCGCGCGAGGTTGGCGGCCTTGGCCCCCGTCAGCTCGGGGTCCGCGGCCATGGAGTGGTCGAGTCTCAGGATGCTCAGCTCTCGGTGTTGCACCACCAACTCCTTTGTCGGGGCCGCCCGATTACCAGAATCCGCCTCGGTGGGCGTTCATTCCTCCCTCGTGAGTGGTGTAATGCGCCTCACCCCTTGGTGCTTCGGGAGTGTCCGTATCTCCTCCTCGAGGCGGAGCGGCGGCCCTGAGAACGCCGGGGTCGACCCGCCCCGTACGATCACCCCCAGACGACGGAGGAGGCCGATGTGTCGGGGGATCCCGCGCTGCGCAGCGCGACCGTGAACGGCGTCGCCACCATCACCATCGACCGCCCGAACAAGCGCAACGCGATCACCGCGGCGATGTGGCGGGAACTGCCCCGGATGCTGGACGCGCTGCGGTCCGACCCCGAGGTGCGGGTCCTGGTGCTGACCGGGGCCGGCGGGCACTTCAGCTCCGGCGCCGACATCGGTGAACTGGCCGACATCGCCGGCGGCGACCTGGCCGTGCCCGCCGAACGGGCGCTGGCCGCGTTCCCCAAGCCGACCGTCGCCGCCGTCCAGGGCTTCTGCGTCGGCGGCGGCTGCCAACTCGCCGCCGCCTGCGACCTGCGGCTGGCGGCCGACGACGCCCGGTTCGGCATCACCCCCGCCAAGATCGGCATCGTCTACCCCGGCGTCCCCACCGCCCGCCTGGTCCGCCTGATCGGCCCCGCCGCCGCCAAGTACCTGCTGTTCTCCGGCGACCTGGTGGACGCCCCCCACGCCCTCCGCATCGGCCTCGTCGACGAAGTCGTCCCCGCCGACCGCCTACCCGCCCGGCTCGCCGAGTTCACCGCCACCCTCGCCGCCCGCTCCCAACTCACCCTCCAGGCCGCCAAGGACCTCATCGACGCCGCAGCCGCCGGCACCCTCACCGAGGAACGCGCGACGACCTGGGAAAAGGAATCCCGCAAGGGCATCGACGCGGCAGAGGGCATAGCCGCCTTCTTGGAACGCCGCCCCCCGAAGTTCACCTGGTCCGGACGAGGCGGCCGTAGACGCTGAGTCGTGTGGCGGGCGTAGCCGCGCGGGTCGGTTGGAGCGCCGCCCCCCGAAGTTCACCCGGTCCGGACAAGGCGGCCGTGGGCGCTGAGGCGTGTGGTGGGGCGTAGCCGCGCGGGTCGGTTGGAACGCCGCCCCCCGAAGTTCACCTGGTCCGGACGAGGCGGCCGTAGACGCTGAGTCGTGCGGGTCGGTTGGGGCGCCGTCCGCCGAGGTTCACCTGGTGCGGACGAGGCGGCCGTAGGCGATGACGTTGTGGCGGTAGTGGCCGGTGGTGGGGTCGAAGGTGCCGCCGCAGGTGATGAGGCGGAGGCCCGCGTAGGAGACCTTGCCGTAGACGCGGCGGGTGGGGAAGCGGTCCTTGTCCACCAGCTCGACGCGGGTGATGCGGAAGACGGCGGTGCGGCCGTCGCGGCGGAGGACGGTGACGTGGTCGCCGGGGCGCAGTTCGCGGAGGCGGTGGAAGACGGCCGGGCCGGTGCGGGAGTCGACGTGGCCCGCGATGACGGCGGGGCCCCGGGCCCCGGGGGCGGCGCCGTACCGGTACCAGCCGGCCTGCTGGACGCGGGTCTCGGAGGGCACCTCCAGGGACCCGTCCGGGTTCTTGCCCAGCGACAGCAGCCGGGAGTGGACCTTGAGTCGGGGGATCTGCAACGTGAGCGGGCGGGAGGGCGGCAGCGCCGTCGTCGGACGGGGGGCCGGGCTCGGCGGGGTCGCCACGGGACGGGACGGCGCGGCGGCCGGGGCGAGGGAATCCGCGATGCGCGCGACCATCGTGACCGCCAGGGCGCCGAGGAGGACGATGCCCAGACAGTGCAACCACAAAGACGCCCGGCGTCGCCCGCGCCCTGCCGTTCTCTCCACGGCCATATCGTTCCGTAACGGGGCGATCGCGCGGGCGGTTATGACGGTTGTGGGGCGGGAAATTCCGGGCGCCAGGAGGACAGGTCGCACACCCGGGTCTCCGGCAGCGCGCGGAGGCGGCCGGCCATGACCTCGGGGTCCGCGGCGACCACCGCGGGCGGCTCGGATCGGAGCAGTTCGGCCAGCGGCCGGACCCCGCACAGCAGCGACCCCTCGGACCGGACGACCGACAGCGGGCCGAGTTGCGCGACGCCGCGTTCGCTGCCGTACAGGCCCTCCAGCAGCGGCCGGACGGCCTCGGGCCACGCGTCGTCGCCCCCGCGCAGGAGGCCCACGAGGCGCAGGAAGTCGCGTTCCAGCTCGCGCGGGCTCGTCCCCGACAGGTAGTAGCGGGTGTGCCAGGGCCGCGCGTCGCCGGGCTCGGCCAGCTCGACGAGGAGCCCGTACGCCGCCGCGCATCCCTCGTACGCGGCGGTCAGGGGTTCTCGAAGGTCGGCGGGCGCGTCGCCGCCGAGCAGGCCGTGCACGACGTCCACCCGGTCGCCGCCCAGGGAGGCGGCGGCCGCGTCCTCCAGGCTCCGGTGCAGGTGGCGGCGCAGCCGGGCCACGTCGGCGGCCAGTCGGTCGGTGACCTCGCGCTGTTCGGCGAGCCGGCCGCCCAGCTCGGCGAGGCCCGCCGCGGCGACCGGGTCGGCGCCGACCGTCGGACGTTTGCGATCGAACGACAGGTACAGCTCCCGCCCGGCGATGGCCAGGCACAGCAGGATCAGGACGACGGTCGTCATGGCGCCCTCCCCGCGGGCTTCTTGCCGAGCAAGATAAGACAACAAGTGTCGGCACGGATAGCCCGAAAATCGTGGCGGGTCGGTGGAATGGACATCGAAGATCTACGTCCCGCCGCCCTGCGGGGAGGTGCCGCGACCGAGAACGCGGACGTATACGGTCTACTGGTCATCGAGGGACACATCGTTGCGGACGACGGAGCTTCTCCTTGACTGACCGAGCCGCCGAGCCCCCCGGGCCCCCCGAGCCCCCCGAGATGACGGTGGAGATCGCCGCGCCGGGGGCGGTCTACCTCGGGGACGCCCGGTTCGACGGGGACGCGGTCGCCGGCAACAAGATCGTCTACATGGCCCCGGACCCGTACCGGCCGCCCGCCCAGCTCCCCGCCGACGTGCAGGACTTCACCGGGCGACGGGCCGCCCTCGACCGGCTCGACGAGCTGGTCACGCTCGACGGCCCCCGCACCGCGCTGGTCACCGCGATCCACGGCATGGCGGGTGTGGGCAAGACCGCCCTCGCGGTGCACTGGGGCCATCAGGTCGCCGGCGAGTTCCCGGACGGGCAGCTCTACGTCGACCTGCGCGGCTACTCCGACGACGCGACGCTGACTCCGGTGGAGGCGCTCGGCCGGTTCCTGCGGGCGCTCGGGGTGCCCGACCAGCGGGTGCCCGAGGACGCCGACGAACGCGCGGCGCTGTACCGCTCCATGCTGTCCGGGCGGCGGATGCTGATCATCCTCGACAACGCGGCCGACCCGCGCCAGGTGCTCCCGCTGCTCCCCGGCAGCCCCACCTGTCTGACGCTGGTGACCAGCCGTGGCCGGCTCTCCGGCCTGGTGGCGCGGGGCGGCGCGTACACGATCGCGATCGACGTGCTGACCCCTGACGAGTCGATCGACCTCATCGCCGGCATCGTCGGCCCCGACCGGGTGATGGCCGAGCCGGTGGCCGCCGCCCGGCTCGCCTCCCGCTGCGCGTACCTGCCGCTCGCCTTGCGCATCGCGGCGGTGCACGTCGTGATGGGCACGTACGGGTCCATCGCCGAGCTGGTGGACGAGCTGGCCGAGGGCGATCGGCTCAACGCGCTGGAGTGCGACGACGATCCCGGCCTCGCGGTGCGGGCCGCGTTCGGCCTCTCCTACCGACACCTGGACGAACCGGTGCAGCGGGCGTTCCGCCGAACGGGCCTCGTGGAGGGCCCCGACTTCTCCGCCCAGATCCTGGCGGTGCTGCTCGGCACGTCCGTGGAGGAGGTACGGCCGCTGCTGCGGGTGCTCGTCCACGCCAACCTCGTTCAGCCCCGCGACGGCCGATATCGGCTGCACGACCTGCTCCGCGAGTACGCCTGGGAACGGGTGAACGAGGAGGAGACGCACGGGGAGCGGGAGGCGGCGATCGCCCGTCTCGTCTCCTGGTACGTCGACAACGGCCACCGCTACGGGCGGCGCATCGACCCGTACCGTTCGCGGCTCACCACGGGGGCCGACGACGAGGGTGACGACTACGCCGAGGCGCTCGCCTGGTTCGAGGCCGAACGGATGGGGCTGGTCGCCGCCGCCGGCCAGGCGTCACGGCTCAGGATGGGCCCGCTCGTGTGGGAGCTGGCCGACGCCGCGTACGACTTCCTGCGCCGCCGCCGTTACAACCGCGACAACGTCCGCCTGCAGAAGCTCGCCCTGTCGACCGCGCGCAGCGCCGGAGCCGCCAAGCCCCGCGCGTACGTGCTGCACCACCTCGCGGCCCTGCACCGGGACCTCGGCGGCTATACCGACGCCCTGCGGTACGCGCAACGGGCGCTGGAGGCGTCCCGGGAGGCGGGACAGGAGGAGACGCACGCGCTGCACACGCTCCGCCTCGTGGGCAAGATCCACTGGCGGATGGGCAAGTACGCGCGGGCGCTCGACTGCTTCGCCGAGCACCTCCGCCAGTGCAGGGAACGGGGCGACGCCGCCGGAGAGGCCAGCACCCTCACGTTCATGGCCCTCGTGTACAGCAACCTCGGCCGCTACACCGACGCCGTGGAGCACCTCCAGCGGGCGGTGGACATCGAGCGGACGGCGGGCAACCGCCGAGGTGAGGGCGTCGTCCACCAGTGGCTCGCCCACATCCACCACTCGCTGGGCCACTCGCGTCGCGCCGCCGAGTACGCGCAGCTCGCGTTGGAGGCGCACCGCGACGGCCGTGATCTCGCCGGCCAGGCCCGCGCCCTCAACCTGCTCACCCGGGTCACCCGCGCGCTCGGCGACCACCGGCAGGCCGTCCGGTACGCCGGGCACGCCCTGGAGATCCGCCGCACCATCGGCGACCGTCTCGGCGAGGGGCAGGCCCTCGACACCCTCGCCATGCTGCAACGCCAGATCGGCGCCTATCGCGAGGCCGAACGTCTCGTCCAGGAGGCCCTGCGGGTGCGCCGCGAGATCGGCGACCGGCACGGCGAGTCCGTCTCCCTGGAGTCGCTGGCGTGGGCGCTCAGCTACATCGGCCGCCCTCGGGAGTCGTTCGACAACCAGCTCGCCTCGCTGCGCATCCGCCGCCAGATGGGCGACCGCACCGGTGAGGCCCGCGCGCTGGCGCTGCTCGCCCACTTCGCCGTGTACGTTGACCGGCTGCCGGACGGCCTCCGGTACGCCGAGGAGTCGTTGGCGATCCGCCGCGAGGTCGGCGACCGGCACGGCGAGGCCGACTCGCTGCTGCTCATGGCCCGCCTCTACCGCAAGCTCGACCGTCCCGCCGAGGCCATCGCGCACGCCCGCCGGTCGCTGGACATCCGGCGGGAGATCGGCGACCGGCGCGGGGAGGGTGAGGCCCTCGACAACATCTCCCGCATCCACCTCAAGACCGGTCACGCCGAGGAGGCCCTCCAGCACGCCCGCCAGGCCCTCAGCGTCGAGAAGGAGATCGACGACCTGATCGGCCAGGGCTGGACCCTCGACCACCTCGCCGACGTCCACATGGCGCTCGGCCAGGGCTCCCGCGCCATCCGCGTCTGCGAGCAGGCCCTCCGCGTCCGCGAGCAGATCCACGACCGGCACGGCCAACGCCGCACCCTCGACCACCTGACGGCCCTGCACCTGGCCCAGGACGCCCCGGCCAAGGCCCTGGAGACCGCGCGCCGCGCCCTGGAGATCGTTCGCGAGTACGCCGACCCCGACACCCTCGCCCCCCGGCTGCACGCCATCGAGGACCTCGCCGAACGCGCCGAACGGTGATCAGGAGTCGGGATCGGTGCCGGCGGCCCCCGGGCACACGGGCTTGCCCGCCTTGCCGCAGTCGCGGAGGAAGTGCAGCCGCGTCGTCAGGTCCTGCCGGACGGCGGCCAGCGCCGGGTCGTCGTGCCGCGAGTCGAGCTGGTGGGGGTCGACCTGGAGGTCGTACAGCTCCCGCTCGCCCGTCGAGTGCTCGACGTAGAGATAGCGTTCCCCGCGGATCGCCTGGTACCAGCGGCTTCCGTCGGTGCGGGGACCGGTCTCCACGAGGACTCCGCGCGGGTCGGGGAGCGTCGCGGTCTGGAAGAGCGAATGGCCGTCCATGGGGATGCCCGCCGTGACGTTGGCCGCGTCGAGGATCGTGGGCGCGAGATCGATGTTGGCCACGGGCTCGGTGAACCGCCGGTTCGCCGCCATGCCGGGCCCGCGCATGACCAGCGGGACCCGGATCGAGTCCTCATAGGGGTGGATCTTGTCGCCCACGACGCGGTGCGCCCCCTGGAGGAAACCGTTGTCCGAGGCGAAGACGATGAGCGTGTCGTCCAGCTCGCCGAGGGCCGCGAGCCTGTTCACGACCTGTTCGACCAGGTCGTCGATGGCCAGCAGCGCTTCGAGCCGGTTGCGGTACCGCACCGTCATGCGGTCATTGACGGTGGCCTCCGAGATCGGCTGCCCGCCGTTGAGCTCCCTGATGTGCCGGGGCTTGTCGGAGACGTCGGCCTCGTTGAAGTTCGGGTCGCGCGGGAGTTCCGCCGTCGCGTAACGGCCGACATGGCGGGGCGCGGGACGCGGGTACCAGATGGTGGTGCCGTCGCCGCGCTTCACGTCGATCTCGCCGTGCGGCGAGGCGGGCGCGATCGACAGCATGAACGGGGCCGCCGACGGGGCGTGCTGGTCCAGGAATCTGGTGGCGATACGGGCGTAGACGTCGGGCTGGTAGTTGACCGGGTCCTTGCTCTGCGGATCCCCGTCCTGCTGGCCGTAGGGCATAAGGACACCGTTCGCGTTGAGCCAGTGCCCCCACATCTTGTAGGTGCCCCACCCGGGTGCGCCCCACCAGTCGGTCCAGCCGGGTGGGATGTGGCGCTGCGGATGGGCGTCGACCTCGGCCTGCGTCTCGACCCCGGCCATGTACCCGTTGAGGTACTTGCCGATGTGCGCCGTGCGGTATCCGGCGTTCTTCAGCCACACGGGCAGCGTCTGGCCGCCCCTCAGCTTGGGGTAGCCGCCGTCCGGCAGGGAGTTCGACAGAACCCCGTGGTTGTGGGGGTACTGCCCGGTCAGAAGGGTGGCGCGGGAGGGACAGCACCACGAATACGTCGCGTAGCTGTTGACGAACGTGGTGCCCTGGTCGGCCAGCAGGCGCTTGGTCTTCGGCAGATGGTCCAGCCAGGTGCCGCCCGCCGTCGCGTCGTTCTCCGAATGGTCGTCGGTCATGATCACGACGATGTTCGGACGGGTCGCCGCGTGCGAGGCCCTGGTCCCCAACGGCTCGGCCACGGCGGTCAGGGCCACCATGAGCGTCACCGCCAGCGCGGCGGGCAGCCGCCACCGTGTCGACACGTCCATTTCGCCCTCCCCGAGATCCACGTCAAGATCGCATAGACCCCTGTCGGGGTCAATGCGTCAGCGGTCGAGGTAGGCGAGGACGGCGAGGACCCGGCGGTTGTCGTCGTCGGAGACGGTCAGGTCGAGCTTGGTGAAGATGTTCGCGATGTGCTTGGCGACCGCCCGTTCGGTCACCACCAACCGGCCGGCGATGGCGGCGTTGGAACGGCCCTGCGCCATCAGCTCCAGCACCTCCAGCTCGCGCGGTGTGAGCCGCGACACGGGCGGGCCCCCGCGCGTCACCAGCTTGGAGATGACCTCCGGGTCCATCACGGTGCCGCCCGCCGCGACCCGCCGGACGGCGTCGACGAACTGGTCGGCGTCGAACACCCGGTCCTTGAGCAGGTAGCCGATGGCCCCGGTGCCGTCGGCCAGCAGCTCCCGCGCGTACAACTGCTCCACGTACTGCGACAGCACCAGGACGGGCAGGCCCGGCACCCGCCGCCGGGCCTCCAGCGCCGCCTGCAGCCCCTCGTCGGTGAACGAGGGCGGCAGGCGCACGTCGACCACCGCCACGTCCGGGCGGTGGTCGACCAGGGCCTCGAGCAGGTCGGGTCCGTTGTCCACGGCCGCCGCGATCTCGAACCCGGCGGCCTCCAGCAGACGGACCAGGCCCTCTCTCAGCAGGGCGAGGTCCTCGGCGAGGACAACGCGCACGGCACCTCCAGGGTGACGATCGTCGGGCCGCCCGGCGGTGAGGTCACCGCGAGCACGCCGTCGAATGTACCGACGCGCCGCTCGACGCCGCGCAACCCGCCTCCGGCGGCCGGGTCCGCGCCGCCTCGGCCGTCGTCGGTCACCGAGATCCGCAACACGTCCCGCTCGTGCCGCACGTCGACCCACACCCGGCGGGCCCCGGAGTGCTTGGCCGCGTTGGTGAGGATCTCGGCCACCGCGAAGTAGGCCGCCGTCTCCACGGGGGCCTCCAGCCGTTCCGTCAGCTCCGACGACACCTCGACGGGCATCGGGTGGTCCAGCGCCAGCGCCCGCACGGCGTCGACCAGCCCACGGTCGGCGAGCACCGGCGGATGGATGCCCCGCACCAGGTCGCGCAGCTCGCCGAGCGCCTTCGCCGAGTTGCTGCGGGCCTCGGCCAGCAGCAGCCGCGCCTTCTCGGGGTCGCGGTCGAGGAGGTGCTCGATCGCCCCCAGGGTCATGCCCATCGCCACCAGCCGCGCCTGCGCCCCGTCGTGCAGGTCCCGTTCGATCCGGCGCAGCTCGGACGCCTGCGCGCCGACGGCGTCCGACCGGGTCTCGGTGAGGTGCCGCACCCGCATCGCGAGCTGTGCCTTCCTGGTGGGAGCGAGCAACAGCCGACACCATCGCCCGTACGTGAGCAGCAGCGGCTTGGCGACGTGCAGCCCCATGATGGCGGACATCGAGCCGACCACCCCGGCCGCCCAGGCGGTGCCCCAACTGCTCACCGGGACGAACATGTACCACTGGATGTCGCCGGTCTCGGTGGTCGGCAGCCAGAGCCCGGCCGCCAGCATGATCCCGAACACCCCGTTCCAGATCATCGCGGCGGGCAGCAGCGCGAGGGCGCCGCCCGCCACCGGGTTGATCAGCAGCCACAGCAGGTCCCGCCATGTGGCGCGGTCGCTCAGCGCCCGCGTGCCGGTCTTCCACCAGCCCCTGGGCCCGGGTGAGGGCCGACGTTCCGGTGAGTACGGCGAGTCGATCCGCACGCCGGTCCACTCCGTGACGAGCCTCCGGTGCAGGTCCGTGAACCGACGCATCCAGAGCATCACCATCGGCACCACCAGGATCCCGATCCCCGCCATGAGGAGCGAGATCCCGGTGACCACCGAGCAGAACACCGCCACGCCCACGACCAGGGACAGCAGGGAGAGGCCCAGGCCACGCCACGCCGCCCGCCAGCTCTCCCCGATTCGCGCGCCCACCCTCGATGCCACAGTGCCCCCTCGTCCCGTCCCTCACCAGCGGACTCCAGTGTCCGGCGAACGGGACATCGGGCACAGTGTCGCCTGAACCCGAAGAAGGGGTGTACCTGGGTACACCCCTTCTCGTCGTTCTCGCGGGTCAGGCGTTGAGGGCGGCGGCCCCGAAGGAGACGTGGAAGCGCTTGCACCAGATGGTGACGCTCTTGAGCTTGCCGAGGTCGGCGCTCGCGGGGATCTCGTAGTTCTGGTTGCCCTTGTTGCCCTTGAGCTTGCCGAGCTCGACGTACGCGCCGTCGTCGAACACGAACCAGCCGCCGGTGCCGCCCTTGACGGGCTGGTCGGAGAGCCACACGCGCAGGTCGGGGCCGTTGGAGGTGTCGAGGTTCTCCAGGCGCAGGACGTGCTTGCCGTCCGCCAGCCTGATCACCTTGGCGGTGCCGGAGGTCCCGTGCTCATGGGAGATGAACGAGCCGGTGGACACCACCTGGGGCCTGGCCGCCTGCGGCTGCCCGCTCTGCGGCTGCCCGCCCTGGGGGGACTGACCGGGCACGGCCGGGGCCTCGATCCCGGGGGGGCCGGCCTCGTTCACCTTCTCGTCCACGAAGAGGAGCCAGGGCTGGAACAGGACCAGCGCCACGGCCCCCGCGACCGCGAGCACCACCAGCAAGACCCAGACCACAGGCTTTCTCAGCAGTGCGACCATCGTGTTCTCCCACCATCGACCGAGTCCGTATCAACTATGACGCCGCCATCCCACCGGAAGATGGACGAAGAAACCCTTACCGAACGGTGACGTTCGTGACGACGGTGGTCCGCCTCCGCTGACCCTTGACACGCGAGTACTCGCCACCGAGGTCGACCGGGCCGAGTTCGGCTACCTGCGCGACACGCTCGACCTCACCGACGGCAACCTGTCCCGCCACATCCGCACGCTCGAACAGGCCGGGTACGTCGAGATCCACAAGGGCTACCAGGGGCGGCGTCCCCGCACCTGGCTGAGCCTCACCCCGGCGGGCTCCACCGCCCTGGCCGAGGAGCTCACCGCGCTGAGGGCCCTGGTGGCCCGGCTGGACAAGGCCGAGCGCAAGCGCTGACCCCTGAGGAGCGACCCCTCAGGAGAGCGGGGGCCTTCTGAGGACGCGCTCGTACAGGTCCATGGCGTGCGCGGTGGGGGACGGGGTGCCGGGGGCGAGCCGGAAGTCGCCCCCGGCGGTGAGGAACAGGCAGCGGGAGGAGCGTTCGGTGTGCATCCGGTGGGCCAGGTCGTACAGGTGGGTGACGAACACGACCCGTACGCCCACGTCGGTCAGGGCCCGGAGGATCTCGGCGGCGATGTCCGAGCCCTCCCGCTCGTTGGTGGAGACGAACGACTCGTTGCACAGCACCAGCGCGCCGGGCCTCAGCCGGTCGACGACCGCGCTCATCCGGGCCAGCTCCTCGTCGAGCTTGCCGCTGGACATCGAACGGTCCTCCTCCCGCTTGAAGTGGGTGAAGAGCCCTTCCGCGATCGACGCCGCGAACCGTCGCGCCCCCACGAACATCCCGCTCTGCATCATCAGGTGCGCGACCCCGACGCTACGCAGGAACGTGGACTTGCCGCCCCGGTTCGTTCCCGTGACCATGACCAGGTCCCTCCGGTCGGCGTCGACGTCGTTGGCCACGACGGGGGCGTCGAGGAGGAGCGCCAGGCACGGCTCGTACAGTCCCTCCGCCGTGAGGGCGCGGGCGTCGGGGGCGGTCGGTTCGGGGCGGCAGGTCGGCAGGCCGAGCCGCGACAGCGTCTCGGCCAGGTTGACGCAGCCGACGTAGAAGCCCACCTCGTCGCGCAGGGCGACGAAGAAGTCGCGCACGTGGTCCGCAGACTGAGCGGTCGCGGTGGCGATCTCCTCGAGGACGCGACCACGGAACGCGGAGAGCGCGCGCCAGTAGTCCTCGGGATCGCCCGGGACCGTGAAGCCGAGGCCCGACCGCTTGAACCGTCGGAGGGACGGGTCGCGCCCCTTGCCGGGCGGCTCGTGCATCGTGAAGCCGACGCCCTTGTTGCCCTTGCCGAGGCGGGCGGTGACGACGATGCCGTGCTCGAATCTGAGCTGCTCCAGCATCGTCTCCACGGTTCGGAGGTAGTCGACGTCCAGCTCCGTGCGGACCGCCCGGAACAACCTCGTGAAGCCGTCCGACCGGAACGCGTCCGCGTGCTCGGCGACGAGCCCGCCCAGTCGCCGCAGATGGTCGCAGAACAGATCCAGGATGCGCACCGAACGGTTCAGCAGCGCCTCGGGACGGGCGCCCCGAAGGATCTTCTGCTCCGCCGTGACCGCCTCGTCGGCCAGTGCGTACAGCGCCCGGACGGCCGGCGCGTTCCGCAGACAGTCGTCGAGCACGTCCTGCCGGTACGCGATGGCCGCCGGGTCGGTCAGCGGCGCGAGCGTCGCCGCCCGGGCGAGGGCGAACAGCCGCTCGTCCCCCCGGGCCATGGCGGCCCACAGCCCGTCGAGGTGCAGATCCTCCGCCGCCTCCCCGGTGACGGCCGCCTCGGGACGAACGCCGTCGTCGGCGAACAGCAGCCCCGGCCTCACCGGCCGACCCGCTCGGTGAGCCTCGTGTAGGTCAGTCCATGCTTCTCCGCGATCGCCACCGCGTACGCGCGCCCGTCGGCCGGTCCGCGCACCACCTTGTACGTACGGGTCGAACGCCCGTCGTCGGTCACCGTGCCGACCATGCTCACCGCCCTGGGGCTCATCCGGGACAGCTCGTCGATGAAGCTCACCCACAGGCAGGGGACGTCGAGCCGTTCGATCTCGTCCAGCACCGCCCGGCTCAGCGTGCGGGCGTCGTCGGAGGTCGTCGAGGTGAAGATCTCGTTCAGGATGATGACGCTGTCCGGCGTCGCGCGGTCGAGGATCGCCCGCAGCCTCAGCAGGTCGTCCTCCAGCTTGCTCGCGAGGTTGTCGAGGGTCTCCGCCCGTTCGTAGTGGGTGAAGATCCGGTCCGGCAGGAAGATCCGCACCTCTCGGCCCGGCACGGGAAGGCCGAGCGCGGCCAGGTGATGGAGTTGGCCGAACGTGCGCGACAACGTCGTCTTGCCGCCCTGGTTGGGCCCGGAGACGACCAGGATGCGTTCGTCGCCGTCGAGGTGCATGTCGTTGACCACCACGGGCCCACCGTCCTCCACGAGCTTGGCGGCCAGCGCGAGGTCGTACACGTCCCGCGCGAGCAGACCCTTGTCGGTGGCGGAGACCAGGGGGTGACAGACCGGCAGCCCCGCCGCCCGCAGCGGCTCGAGGTAGGCCAGGTAGCCGAGGTAGAACCGCAGCTCACGGTCGACGCGGACGATCTCGTCCGCCACGAAGTCGCGGTGCGCCGCACAGAACGTCGCCAGCTCCCGGAAGACCTCGGGGAACAGTTTCACCACGAGGTCCAGCACGTCGGCCTCGACATGGTCCAGCCCCGTTTCCGGCGGCGGCTCCGGTCGCCGCTCCGGTGCCCGGCCCTGCCGGAAACGCTCGAACGTCGCCAGCACCCGTTCCGCGTAGTCGAGGCGGCCGTCCGCGTCGTGCTCGGCGATCGCGATCTTGTCGTCGCGCAGCAGCAGGTCGTACCGGATCTCCCCGAGCCGGTCCCGCAGCCGCCGCGCCCGCTCACGGACCCCGGCGAACGACGCGCCGCGCACATGCTCGGCCACGTCGTCCCGCAACGCCCGCAGCCCCGGCGAGCCCACCTCGGCGGCCTCCAGCCCCTCGGCGAGGCCGCGCACCGTCGCCGCGTGGTCGAGCACGATCTCCAGGAACCACCAATGCGCCTGCGGCGCGTGCTTCACCCGCCCCAGCGCCTCCCTGCGCCGCCGCGTGGCGTCCATCCCGGCCGCGAACCGCTCGACGACCTCGCGAACGACCGGATCCTCCAAATCCCGAAAGACCCGCTGACGGAACTCCACCAGCGCGGGATCCCGCAACGGCCGATGAAAAGGGGCCGCCGCCCCGGCGTCCCCCCGCACGACCGCCCGGACGACCTGGTCGAGATGCAGATCGGCGAAGTGCTCGGGCTCCGCCGCCGACCCCGACCCGTCGGGCGAGTCCAGGGTCCCGAACAGAAGACTGCGGATGGCCATCACGCCCTTACCTCACCACGAGCCTCAGCCGCCGGGGAACGCCATGCGGAAGACCTTCTTCCAATGCCCGGCGACCTGTTTGGCGAAAGGGCCCGTATGGTAAGGCAGCCCGTGGCGCTCGCAGATCTCCCGGACGCGGGGCGCGAGATGGGCGTAACGCCGGCTCGGCAGGTCGGGGTACAGGTGGTGCTCGATCTGGTGGGACAGGTAACCCGACAGCAGGTCCACCAGCCGGCCGCCCTCGAAGTTGCACGACGCCACCATCTGCCGCAGATACCACCGGCCTCGCGTCTCGTTCTCCAGCCACTCCTCCGTGAAGACCGGCACCTCGCCGGGAAAGTGGCCGCAGAGGGAGATCTGATGGATCCAGACGCTGCGCACGAGGTTCGCGGTGAGGTTGGCCAGCAGCACCGGCACCGCGTTGCGCCCCGCCAGCGCGGGGAACGCCACGTAGTCCTTGACGTTCTGCTCGGCCACCTTGCGGAGGATGACCTTCGCGTGCTCCTTCAACTCCTCGTCGGTCTTCGTCTTCGTGCTCTGGTAGTAGCCCAGGTCGTACAGCGTGCTCATCTGCTCGAAGAACAGGGCCAGCAGGACGTTGTAGAACGGCTGCGCCAGGTAGACGGGATGCCATTTCTGGTGGCGATCCACGCGCAGGACGGAATACCCCAGGTCACGGTCCACGCCGAGCACATTGGTGTAGGTGTGGTGCAGGAAGTTGTGCGTGTGCTTCCAATGCTCGGCCGGGACGCAGTTGTCCCACTCCCACGTGGTGGAGTGGATCTTCGGGTCGGCCATCCAGTCCCACTGGCCGTGCATCACGTTGTGGCCGATCTCCAGGTTCTCCAGCGTCTTGGCCACGGTGAGCCCCACCACCCCGCCCCACCAGGCCCACCGCCGCCGCGCCCCGACCGTCAACACCACCCGACTCGCCGCCTCCAACCCCCGCTGGAAGGCGATCAGCCGCCGAATGTACCGAGCGTCGACCTCCCCGAGATCGTCGAGCACCTCCCGGCGGAGCTCGTCCAACTCCCGGCCCAACTCGTCGATCTCGGCCTCGGCCATCGCGGGCCACAACGGGGACGCGGGAGCTGACATCGCGAGCGTTCCGTTCTGTGCTCAGTCCGCCCGACCGACCCGTGGCGGTCCCCGCCCGGGGAGGCCGCGTCCGAGCCGTCGGCGGAATTCCGGTGTGCACGATGCTGATCTCGCCCACACCCTGGCAGACGCCTTCGGCTCCGTGCCATGCCGCCGACGCTCAAGACCCGAGCGGAAACCCAAGCCCGGTTGACTAGAGGCCCGACGTCCGTGTCGGTGCTCCGAACACCGGGACCGAGTACGGGTGTGGTCGTCGCCGTTCATGAAGGGGCCCCGCACACCCGATGCCGGGTTGTGCGGGACCGTTCGTTGGGTCAGGCGTGCGGGCAGGACGCGCGGTACTCGGTGAGCGCCGCGTCGGCGGGCGGTGGGCACAGGAACCTGTCGTAGCGGAGGTCGTCATCGACGAAGCGCTTCATCCAGGCGACGACGAACTTGCCGATCAGCGGGGTGTCCCAGTTGAAGGTGTTGTGGTCGGCCTTCGTCACTTCGGCGTAGGCACGCTCACGGGCCCCGGTCAGGCTCCCGTAGAACTTCTCCGCGTGCTCGGCGACCGGAGCCCAAGGGTCCTCGGTCCCTCCGAGGATCATGGTGGGGACGGTGATCGCGGACCAGTTCTTGATCGTGTGCCAGGGCGCCAACGGCACGGCGGCCTTGAGGCTCGGCCGGGCCCAGGCGGCGTACAGGGTGCCGCCGCCGCCCATCGAATGGCCGGCCACGGCGAGCCGGCTCTTGTCCAGCCGCTGCCGGACGGCGGCGGGGGACTTGGTGGTCAGGTGGTCCAGCGCGGCCAGCATCTGCCTGCCGCGTGAGGTGGGCTGGTCGGTCGCGCTGGTGGTCTCGATGACGATCGTGACGAAGCCATGGGAGGCCAGGCGCCTGCCGACCCAGGTGACCGAGACCGCGGGCCCGAAGAAGCCGGGCGAGACGGCCACGCCGCCGAAGGTGCCCTGGGCGGTGGTGTTCGGATAGAAGATCGTCGCCGATCCGAAGCCCTCGGCGCTCTCGTCGGTCACCTGGACCTGGGAGAACGCGAAGGGACCGGTCGCGTCGCGGACGCTCTGCTCGGTGGGGACGGGCCCGCGCTGGTAGGGGTTCGCGGCGGCCTGCGCCCGCCCTGCGGGTGACGTCAGGCCCACGCCGGCCGTGACGGCGAGTGCCGCCGTCACGGCGAGCAACCGGGCGAGGATTGCTTTCACTAGACCAGGCTCCTCTGTCTATGGGTTATCACTGGATGTCCAGCGGATGAATTCGTTCCGAAAAGGGTTATGACCCCGAGTCATGACTCTAGTAATCATTACGGACCAGCACATACTCAGTCCCGGACAAGTCTCAATTCCGGTCAACTCACGGCGCTGACTACTCGGCCGGGCCGCCCCCATGGCCAAGTCCCCGCAAGGGGACGGGGAGAGACCAGGGGATGGACATCGGGTAGCGTGGGTGGCTGCGAAGGGGAGTAGTCCCACATCGCCGAGTGGTCGACATGCTGGCGACCGCGCCCTTGCCGGGAGCGGACGCCCGGCCCTCGGGTCACGGCGTTGCCCGTGGTGGACGAGACCTTCGGTCTGGTAGACGTGCCTGGACAGCGTCCAGGTGCACCGTCGTGCCGGGCCGAAGCGGTCCTCCCCGCGCTCCGCGCGACGATCGTGCCGGCCCGGCCCCGCAGGGAAGGCCGCCGAGCCCGTCATGACGTTCAACCTGGTCACGTTCGCCACCACGTTCGCCGTGATCTTCCTGGCCGAGCTGCCCGACAAGACGATGTTCGCCTCGCTGGCGATGGGGACCCGGATGCGCCCGCTGTGGGTGTGGTTCGGGACGTCCGGCGCGTTCGTGGTGCACGTGGCGATCGCGGTGGCGGCCGGCAGCGTGTTCGCGCTGCTGCCGAAGTCGCTGGTCCAGGTTGTCGCGGCGGCGCTGTTCGCGTTCGGCGCTTACACTCTGCTGCGCGGCGGGGACGACGATGAGGACGACGAGGACGCGGCGCCGAGGGTCCTGGGCCTCTGGCCCACCTGCGCCACCGCGTTCACGGTCGTGTTCATCGGCGAGTGGGGGGACCTCACCCAGATCACCACGGCCAACCTCGCCGCCACCCGTGAGGCGCTGCCGGTCGCCCTCGGCTCGCTGCTGGCGCTGATGAGCGTGTCGGCGCTGGCGCTGGTCGCCGGCCGGGTCATCGCCGACCGGGTGCCGCTGAAGGCGGTGCAGCGCGTGGGCGGGATCGTCATGATCGTGCTGGCGCTCTGGTCGCTGTCGGAGGCGTTCCTCGGATGAGATACCGCCCCCTGCCCGGAAGGAACGGAGCATGACCCTCGACGTACGGCGTGATCATGGGCGGTAGCCACGCGCACGCCCACTCCGACTCCGGCGGAGAGGGCGCGCCCCGCGCGGTGCGCGCGGTGCTGGCCGTGATCGTGCCGCTGGCGGTGGTCACGCTGGCCGCCCTGATCTGGATGTGGCCGGACGAGCCGAAGCCCGCCGGATCGTCGGGCGGGCAGTCCGTCCAGATGAGCCGGGTCACCGGCTCGGTCGCGGGCGTGGACCTGCGGCCGTGCCCCAAGCCGTCGCAGGAGGGGACGTTCCCGGGCGACTGGCTGCCGCCGCCCACCCAGAACCGGCCCGCCGACCCCGCCAAGTGCGGCACCGCCCGCGTCGAGCTGACCTCGGGGCCGCAGAAGGGGCAGACCGTCGTCGTCGACCTGCCGAACGGGCCCGGGTCGCTCACCTACGAGGCGGGCGACGACGTGATCCTCCTCCACATGGCGGAGGGCGAGAGCAACCCGTACCAGCTCACCGACCACGACCGGACCAACGCGCTGTGGATCGTGGCGTTGGCGTTCGTGCTGGCGGTGGTCGCCTTCGGCCGATGGCGGGGGCTGACGGCGCTCTTCGGGCTGGTGGTGACGTTCGCCCTGCTGCTGAAGTTCCTGATCCCGGCGATCCTGGACGGGAGCCCGCCGCTCCTGGCCGCGATCGTGTGCGCGGCGGCGATCATGCTCACGGTGCTCTATCTGACCCACGGGCTGAGCATGGCGACCTCGATCGCGGTGATCGGCACGCTGTCCAGCCTCGCCCTCACCGGCGTCTTCGCGACCGTCGCCATGGGGATGGCGCATCTGAGCGGGATCTCCGACGAGAGCTCGCTCAACCTGGGGCTCAGCTACGACGTCAACCTCCAGGGACTGCTGCTGGCCAGCATCATCATCGGGTCCCTGGGCGTGCTGGACGACGTGACCGTCACCCAGGCCGTCACCGTGACGGAGCTGGCGAACGCCAACCCGGCCTACCGGTTCCGGCAGCTCTACAAGGCGGGGACCCGGGTCGGCCGGGCCCACATCGCCTCGGTGATCAACACGATCATCCTGGCGTACGCGGGCGCCTCGCTGCCGCTGCTGCTCCTGCTCAGCATCGGCGAGCAGCCGCTGGGCCAGGTGCTGACCGGCCCGATCCTGGCCCAGGAGATCGTCCGCAGCGTGGCGGGCACCCTCGGCCTCATCGCCGCCGTCCCCATCACCACCGCCCTGGCGGCGCTGACGGTCACCCGCCGCCCGGCCGCCGACGTCACCGAGGCCCCGGTCGAGCCGCCGAGGTCGCGCCGGACGACGCGGGAGACGGAGACCCCGCCTCCGGGCTGGCCGAGGGAGCCCGCCGACCCGTTCTAAGGCCGCCGGTACTTGACCTCCCACCAGCGGCGCAGCCCCGGCAGGTACGGCTCGTCGGCCGCCTTGACCACCACGCCCTCGAAGCCCTGCGCGGCGAGCGTGTCGAACCACCGGTGCGCCTCGCCGACGTCGGCGGTCTGCGGGGTGGCCACCACGAAGGACGTCTCCGGGACGTGGGCGAGCAGGCACTCCAGCACGTGGCGGCGCTCGTGCAGGGGCCGGCCGCGCAGGTCCGTGCCCCGCGATTCGAGCACGTCCACCACCACGTAATGGCACGGCTCCGCCAGCGCCAGATCCCACACCCGCCCGCCGGAGGCGGCATGCCGGCGCTGCAGCGCGGCGAAGTCCAGCCGCCCGTCCCCGGCCCGGCGGACGATCTCCCCGTCCACCACCGTGCCCGGCGACAGCCGTTCGAGGAGCGCGGGCGACACCTCGGGGAACGCGCCGTCCAGCCGGGTCAGGTTCCGGGACGTCAGCCGCACGGCACCGTCCTCGTCGACCAGGGCCATGCACCGGAACCCCGCCCATTTGGGCTCATAACGGCAGCCGCCCCGACAGACGCCGGGCTCGGGAATGCGGTCGGCGCCACGGGCCAGCATCGGCCGCACCGGCCCCTCGATGTGCATGATCAACGGCTACCCGCACGCGTCGTCCCGATGCCACCCGCCGGGAGCGTTTTGCCGGGTGTTTCCCCCGGTGCGCCCCGCCCGGGCCCGCTCGGCGTCGATCGCATCGTCATCTCCTGTGGAACGGTCCGAAACAACCCGGCGACAAGGCCGCCGGGCACCTGTGACGCCGAGCCGTTCGCCGTTCGTCGAGGACGAGGTGATCGGCGACGCTCAGGCGACCGAAAGGCGCCGCCCGTTCTGGCGGTCGCCGGTCTCGAGAGCCGTCTCAGGGCCGATGCGAACGGCGGGTCGCGCCCCGTCGCCCCCTTCCGCCCGCGGGGATCCCCGAGATCGGCTTTCGGACGCGGGACAACCTAGCCACCTCCCGGTGCCCGGGCCACAAGATCGCCGATACTGGTCACCCGCGAGCCGCACGAGCCCCCGTGACCGCCGCCGGCACGGGACTCCGGTCGCCCTCAAAGCCGTCGGTCTCGAGCAATGCCTGAACTCGGACAACCTGGCCTTGAGGCCGTGTGGGGCCACAAGATCGCCGATATGGGTCGTCAGACCCCGGACAGGTCCGCCGGGACGCGCGGGTCGGGGGCGTTCGGGGGAAGGAGGCCGTGGGCGCGGAGCAGTCGGCCCACCGCCGGGCCCCAGGCGGGGCGCAGGTGGGCGGCGGTCAGCAAGGGCTCGTCGGTGAGCAGGGTTGTCGCGGGGCCGGTGTGCAGTCGGCCGTTCTCCAGTACGGCGGCGTCCTGGGCCCAGCGGTGGGCCAGGTCGACGTCGTGGGTGGAGGCGACGATGGTGGTGCCCTCCGCCTGAAGGCGCGCCAGCGTGGCCAGGAGGGCGTCCACCCCGGCGGGGTCGAGGCCGGCCGTCGGCTCGTCCAGGACCAGGACGGACGGGCGCAGGGCGAGCGCGCCGGCGATGGCGACCCGCTTGCGCTGGCCGAACGAGAGCAGATGGGTGGGCCGCTCGGCCAGTCCGGTGATCTCCATCGCGGCCAGCGACTCCGCCACCCGCGCCCGTACCTCGTCCAAGGGGAGGCCCAGGTTGAGGGGGCCGAACGAGACGTCTTGGCGGACGTCGGCGGAGAACAGTTGGTCGTCCGGGTCCTGGAGGACGAGTTGGACCCGCGTGCGCAGCGCGGTGAGTCCGCGTCGGGAGTACGACACCGGCTCGCCGTCGAGGCGGATCTCGCCCCCGGTGGGTCGCAGGCCGCCGGTGAGCAGGCGCAGCAGCGTCGTCTTCCCCACGCCGTTGGGGCCCAGCAGCGCGAGCGAACGCCCCGGCGGCACCTCCAGCGACAGATCGGTGAAGACCGGCGCGGCGCCCTCATAGGAGTACGCCACGCCTCGGGCACTGAGGATCGGTGTCACAGCAGACTCCGCAGCATGAGCGTGGTGAGAACGGCGAGCAGGGCGGGCAGCGGGGCCACGGCCAGGAACGGGGTCTTCAGCGGGACGTCCACGACGGTGACCGGCAGGCCGCCGGTGTAGCCCCGGCCCGCCAGCCCCACCTCCATCCGCCGGGCCCGGTCGAACGACCGGACGAACACCGCCGAGCCCAGCCCCCCGAGGGACCGCCAGGTCGTCCGCCACGACCGGGTGCCGAGCCGTCCCGCCTGCGCGTCGCGGATCCGGCGGGTGGTGTCGAGCACGACGAACAGCATCCGGTAGATCAGCGCCGCCACCTCGACGATCGTCGCCGGCACCCCCAGCCGGGTCAGCCGGGGCAGCGCGTCGGCGAGCGGCGTCGTTCCGGCGAACAGCAGTTGGCAGAGCAGGGCGGCGGCGCACCGGCCGAGCACGTCGGCCGCCCGTCGCGTTCCGCCGTCCGCCCAGCCGACCCCGTCCGCGCTCACCGTGATCAGGAACGTCAGGCAGCCGGTGAGCGCGAAGCCCAGCGGTGTGCGGGCGGCCCGCAGCAGGACGCGCGGCGGCATCCTGGCCCAGCACAGCGCCACGGCCAGCGCGACCGCCGCCGTGACCGGGGCGCCCGGCCACGGCGGCAGCACCAGCGCGCACACCAGCAGGCCGCCGGCCAGCAGTGCCTTGGCGGCCGGATGATGCCGCCGCCAAGGGCTGCGGTAGGCCGCCGCGTCGATGGCGAGCACCGCTCAGTCGTCGTCCGGCGCGGCGGTCGCCGCGAGCTTGCGCCGGGTGCGGACGACCCCGAAGTAGTAGCCCAGCACGCCCGCCCCCAGCGCCGCCTGGAGGGCGAACAGCGCCGACTCCACCTCCCCGGACGGCGGCTCGTACAGGGGGTTGAACCACGGCTCGTACCCGGGGTCGTTCTCGATGATGGCCGTCTCCGCCTGCGCGTCCGCCCCGGTGAACGGCTCCTCCTTGCCGTCGCCGGCGCCCATGGCCAGCGGCGCCACCGCCAAGGCCAGCACGACCAGCAGGATCCCCAGGTTGACGGCCGTTCCACGCTTCATGCCCGTTCTCCGCTCTTGCGAGGTGCGCTCGGACGGCGCGTTCGTCTCGCTCATGCCGGCACCTCGTCGCGCTTGCGCAGGACGCCGAGACGGATCAGGTCGGCGGCCGCGGACGTGCGGAGCAGACGGACGACCAGGACGGTGAGCAGGCCCTCGCTGACGGCCAGGGGGATCTGCGTGACGGCGAAGATGCCCCCGAACTTGGCCAGCGCCCCCGCGAAGCCGCTCTCGGCGTCCGGGAAGGCCAGGGCGAGTTGCGCGGACGTCACGCAGTAGGTGGTGAGGTCGGCGACGAACGCGCCCGCGAAGACGCCGGGCAGCAGACCGAACCGACGGGTCATCAGATAGGCCGCGTAACCGACCCACGGGCCGGCGACGGCCATCGAGAACGCGTTGGCGCCCAGCGTGGTGAGCCCGCCGTGCGCCAGCAGCAACGCCTGGAAGACCAGCGTGATGGTGCCGAGCACGGTCATCACCGGCGGCCGGAACAGGATGGCCCCCAGACCGGTGCCGGTCGGGTGCGAGCAGCTCCCGGTGACGGACGGGATCTTGAGCGCGGACAGCACGAAGCAGAACGCCCCCGAGGCGCCGAGCAGCAGCTTGTCCTCGGGGTTGTCCGTGACCTGACGATTGAGCCGCACGACTCCGTGGACGACGAACGGGGCCGCCGCCAGGGACCAGGCGACGGCATGGGAGACGGGGAGGTAGCCCTCGGCGATGTGCACGGGCGACACCGGACCTTTCCAACACCTCGTGGACGGTGGTCAAGTGCCGTGGCCGGTCTCCTGGCTGACGGGTCCGGCCCGCCGTTCGGACCTTCCCAGGCATGACGCCCAGTGGCCTCCGTCAGGGTGCGGCGTCCTGCGACGCGCCCCGTCCGGAACGAACGGCGGGATCTCCCGATCACAGTGGCGAGGGCCGCTCCGGTATCGCACCGGAATTCCCGAACACCACGGCGCGGACAGCCTAGCCATACCTGCACGATTGCGCAGGTATGGGGATGTACTTCTGGCACGATGGTCAGGTGCATCTGGTGCCGACCGACCGCGCCCACCGTCCCGCCATCGACGACCACCGGGCCTGCGAGGCCATCGCGGCCATCGGGGATCCGGAACGGGTCGTCGCCTGGGCGCGGCGCTTCGATCTGCTGTCCGAGCCCGGGCGGCTCACGCTGCTGCTGGCCATCGACGCGGCCGGACCGATCAGCGTGACCGACCTGGCGACCGCCGCCGGCATGTCGGACACCGCCGTCTCGCAGGCGCTGCGCGTCCTGCGCACGGCGGGTGTGGTGGAGCCGCGCCGCGACGGCCGGGTGGTCCGCTACCGGCTGAGCGACCCCGGGATCCGTCCCCTGCTGGCCGCCGCCGCGGCCGAGGGGGGAACGGTCAGCCCCGCCGCCCGTTCGTAGGGCGCGGGCTCGGACCTTCAGAGCGGAACGAAGGTCATCCCGCGCTTCTTCAGCTTGGGCAGCACCTGGCGGAGCGCCGCGATCGTCTGCGAGCGATCGCCCCCGCCGTCATGGGTGAGCAGGATCGCCCCCGCCTTGGCCTCCAGCAGGGTGCGCCGGATGCGGCCGACACCCGGGCGGCTCCAGTCCGACGGGTCGACCTCCCAGCCGATCGGGATCATCCCGTACTGGGCCGTCTTCTCGTACACCAGCTTCGACCAGGCCCCGCCGGGCGAGCGGAAGAACTTCGGGACGACCCCGGTGGCCTCGGCGATCCGGGCGTGCGCCTCGGCGATCTCCCGGTGGATGCGCCGGCCGCCGATCTTGTCGAACGGGGACGGGTGGGTCATGGTGTGGTTGCAGATCTGGTGGCCCGCGTCGGCGATCCGTCGGGCGATCTTCGGGTACTCCCGGACCATCTCGCCCACGATGAAGAACGTGGCGGTGACCTCGTGCTCGGCGAGCAGGTCGAGCATCTGCGGGGTGTACTCGGGATGCGGCCCGTCGTCGATGGTCAGCGACAGCGTGCGCGGCGGGCGGCCGGGGCCGAGCTGCTTGAGGTTGGTCACCGCGTCCTTGCGCGCCGGGACCCGGGTCGGCTTCCAGGAGGGGTGACCCGGCAGGATCGCGGGGGCGATGCTCGGCGGCTCCCCGGGCGGGAGCCGGGGCACCGGCACGCTCAGCGTGGGGCCGTTCCCCACTCCACGGCCCAGCACCCCGCCCTCCCCGGGCTTGCCGAGGCGCGGGGCGTCGGCGTCGCTCGCCGCATCGGAGCCGATCGCCAGTGCGAAACCGGCCCCGCCCAAGGTGAGCAACATCCGGCGACGGGTCGGTTCGCTGAACTCCATGGTTCCCAAAGGTATCGGGCGTTTCCCCATTCAAGCGGCCGTTCCTTACAGAACCGGCCATCGCGGTCATGGGGTGACGGTGGCGATCGAGGATACGACGCCCGGGGTCGCTCAGGCGAGGGTCTCCGCCGTGAACGGGGGGTGGGCCCCTTGCCGCCCGGTGGCCTCGGGGGCGAAGCGAAAGCCCCGGGCGGACAAGGGATTCGACCATAACCCTCGAGATCGGCAGCGTGAAGTGACTGCCTGCCTACAGTAATTCCCTACATTTGTCAGCGGGCCGGGGTCACCGGTTGACACCGGCGGGCCGGTCCGGTTTCGATCGACCGCGCCGGGCGGTGCGCCACGGGGGCCGATCCGCTCGCGCGTGCGCGCTGTCGCGCCGTCCGCTGACCCCGCCGCCGGGCCGGGTCGCAGATCCCTCACCAACGTCACGGCCGCTGCCCTCACTCTCACGCGTGCTTGATGCAACTGCGAAGAGTTTGCAATAGTGGCTCGCATGGCCACGTACTCACTGCCCGACCTCCCCTACGACTACGCCGCGCTGGAGCCGGCCATCACCGGGGAGATCCTGGAACTGCACCACGCCAAGCACCACGCCGCCTACGTCAAGGGCGCCAACGACACGCTGGAGAGGCTGGAGGAGGCGCGCGACAAGGAGCAGTACGGCGGTCTGGTGGGGCTGGAGAAGACCCTGGCGTTCAACCTGTCCGGCCACGTGCTGCACTCGATCTTCTGGGACAACCTCTCGCCGGACGGCGGCGACCGCCCTGACGGCGAGCTGGCCGCGGCGATCGACGAGCACTTCGGGTCCTTCGAGGCGTTCCGCAAGCAGTTGTCCACCGCCACCGCCACCGTCCAGGGCTCCGGCTGGGGCGTCCTCGGCTGGGAGCCGCTCGGACGGCGCCTGATCGTCCAGCAGGTGTACGACCATCACGGCAACGTCGGCCTCGGAGCGACCCCGCTGCTGGTCTTCGACGCCTGGGAGCACGCCTACTATCTGCAGTACCGCAACGTTCGTCCCGATTACGTCGAGAAGCTCTGGTCGCTCGTCAACTGGACGGACGTGTCCGCCCGCTTCACCGCCGCCAAGGGCTGAACGGCGCTCCTCCCTTAAAGCCGCGGCGCCCTCGCCTGGGGGCTCGGCGGGATCGTGCTCAACTCCACAAGCTGCGGCGCCCTCGCCTGGGGACATGGCGGGATCGTGCTCAGCTCGACAAGCTGCGGCGCCCTCCGGGCCGGGATCGTGCTCAGAACCCGTTCCCTTGCGGTCCGGTGGGCGCCGCTCATCATTCTTTACCCTTCGGCGGGTGCCACGTACGGCGGGGCCACGCCCCAGCCCCAGTGCGGCATCGGGGCCGTGAGGGGCGGGGTGGCGTCCGGCTGAGAGTTCGCGAGGGCGATGCGGGTGCCCCATTCGAGGTAGCCCACGAAGGCGGCGCGGAACTCGGGATCGTCGGGGAGACCGACCTCATCGGCGGCGTCGAGGAGAAGGCCCACCCACCGACGCCGCTGCGGCTCGCTGATGGAACGGCCGAGGTGTCGGCGCACCATGTGCGAATAGCCGCCGTGTTCGGTGCTGTAACGCTCGGGGCCCCCGAAGACCTCCGCGAGCCACAGCGCGACGTGTGCGGGATGGCCCGGATCCATGTGCGCGAACAGGGGGCCGACGAGTTCGTCCTCACGGACCTTGGCGTAGAAGACGTCGGTGAGCCGGTCGAACGCCGCCGCGCCGCCCGCCCACTCGTACAGGGTCGGGACGGACGCGCCGGTGCCCTGGACGCCCGTCGACTCGTAATGGCGCATCTCCTCGATGGCCTGCACGTACGGGGAGATCTCGGCGAAGAACTCTTTGAAGTGCGGCCCACCGCGAAAGCCGCCCAGGTGGTCTTCGGCCGAGGTCCAGCGGATCCGCAGGACGTAGCACTCCGGCTCGTCCGTGCTGCGGGTCAGCTCGTAGTCGACGCACTGGGGGGCGGCGGCCAGCGGAACGGCGGCCCGCGCGTAGGCCGCCTCGAACTCCGCGCGCCGGTCGCCCGGCACGCGGTAGCGGAGGTACTCGACGATCATGAAGGCACGTCCCGGGAACTCGGTGATCAACTCGAGCAATCATGTAATCATGCTTACAACCACACCGAAAAGCGGAACGAGTCGTCATGATCTTTCGTTGACCGGGTAGAGGGCGGGCAACCCCGACCCCCATACCGGAGGAGGACACCGTGGCCTCTGTGATCTACAAGATCAAGCGCTGGCTGCGCAGCCCCCAGGGAACCCAGGCCCGAGCCCGAGCCCAGCGGCTCGCCCGTGACCCCCGCACCCGCGCCCGCGTCCGCGGGATGATGCGGGGCCGCCGCCGCCACTGACGAACGACCGCCGACGACCGCCCCGCCCGGGGCCGTTCGCGTCAGGGCGGGCGGCCAGGGGTCTTGGGCGGTAGGCGGGTGAAGGCCGCGCGGTAGGCGGTGGGTGTCAGGCCCAGGCGGCGCAGGACATGGCGGCGCAGCGAGTCGGCGGTGCCGAGGCCGCTGTGCCGCGCGACCTGCTCCATGCCGAGGTCGGTCGCCTCGAGCAGTTCTCTGGCCCGTTCGATCCGCTGGTGCAGCAGCCACTGCAACGGGCTGATGCCGGTCTCGGCCTGGAACCGGCGGGTGAGGGTCCGGACGCTGACCCGGGCCTGGGCGGCGAGATCGTTCAAGGTCAGCGGCTCGTCCAGGTGTTCCAGCGCCCAGGCCCGGGTGGCCGCCAGCGACGTCCCGGACTCGCGGGGGAGCGGGGCCTCGACGAACTGCGCCTGGCCGCCGTACCGCACCGGGGCGACCACCGTGAGGCGGGCGGCGGTGTTGGCCACCGCGGAGCCCTGGTCGGTGCGGATGAGGTGCAGGCACAGGTCGATCCCGGCGGCGGCCCCCGCCGACGTCAGGATCCGCCCGTCCTCCACGAACAGCACGTCGGGCTGCACGTCCACCGCCGGGAACCGGCTCGCCAGCGCGCCCGACTGCACCCAGAACGTCGTGGCGCGCCGTCCGTCCAGCAGCCCGGCCTGCGCCAGCACGAACGCGCCGGTGCAGATCGAGGCGATCCGGGCGCCCCGCGCCGCCGCCCGACGCAGAGCGTCCAGCACACGCGCGTCGGCGCCGGTGCGTGCGCCGGTGCCGGTCACGATGACGGTGTCGGCCCGGTCGACGGCCGACAGCCCGTACGGCACCTCGACGCGCAGCGTCCCCCGGGCCTCGATCACGCCGGGGTCGGCGGTGCAGACGACCACCTCGTAACAGGGCCGGTCGTCCACCACCGCGGCCCCGAAGACCATCTCCGGGATCGACAGGTCGAACGTGATGACCGGCGGCACCGCGACCACCGCGATCCGGTGCATGGCCAGAACCTCCGGACGTATGGCGTTCCGGCCACTATCGCAGGCTCGGGGCGTTTGTGCAGGCTGACGGGCATGGCACTTCATGTGATCTTGGGGGCCGGGACCACCGGCACCGCCACCGCCCGTCTGCTCGCCGACTCCGGTGACCGCGTCCGCCTGGTCAGCCGCCGGGGCTCGGGCCCCGACCATCCGGCGATCGAACGGGTCGCCGCCGACGCCGGCGACACGGACCGCCTCACCGAACTCGCCCGAGGGGCCGACACCCTGGTCAATTGCGCCATGCCGCCCTACGACCGCTGGCCCGAGCTGTGGCCGCCGCTGGCCGCGTCCGTCCTCACCGCCGCCGAACGAACGGGCGCGGGCTACGTCATGCTCGGCAACCTCTACGGATACGGGCCCGTGGACGGCCCGTTCACCGAGGACCTGCCCATGAGGCCGACCACCGCCAAGGGAGGCGTGCGGGCCAAGATGTGGGAGGACGCGCTCGCCGCTCACGAAGCGGGCCGGGCGCGGGTCACCGAGGTCCGGGCAAGCGACTTCGTGGGGGCCGGGGCCGGGTCGCTGTTCAACTTTCTGGTGACCGCGTCGGTGCTCGCCGGGGAGCCCGCCGTCTACCCGGGATCGGTGGCCGTGCCCCACGCCTGGTCGTACACCGGTGACGTGGCCCGGGCCCTCGCCGCCGCCGCGTTGGACGACCGCTCGTGGGGACGCGCATGGCACGTGCCCAGCGCGTCGGAGGCGTCCGTGCGCGAGGTGGCGGTCAGGCTGGCGGAGGTCACCGACTCGCCCGCACCGCGCGTGGAGGCCATGACGGACGACGAGTTCTCCGCCTTCGCCGCCGAGAACCCGTTCCTGGCCGAGGTGGCGGAGATGCTCTACCTGTACGACCGGCCCTGCCGGGTCGACTCCACCGACGCCGAACGGATCCTCGGGCTCAAGCCCACATCGCTGGACGACGCCCTGACCGAGATGGCCGGGGCGCCCCTGTCCGTCTGACCCTTCGGGAGGCGCGGTGGCCGCGGTGCGGCCACCGCGCAGAGAACGGTTTCCGTGCGATGCGTCATGGGGGGAACGCGCGGATGCTCCCGGAGCGTCCTACCAGGGACGGATGTCATTCGGCTGCTGTGTCCCGGTAGGGTCCGACCGGGGGAAGGCGGTGCTGTGGAGCCTGGAGCGGTACTCGACGGCAAGTACCGGCTGGTCCGGCGGCTCGGTCAAGGCGGGATGGGCGAGGTCTGGGAGGCCGACGACCTCAACCTCGACCGTCGGGTCGCCGTCAAGATCGTGCTGTCGAACCTGGGCACCAACCAGGAGCTGATCCAACGGTTGCGCCGCGAGGCCCGGGCGGCGGCCTCGTTGCAGCATCCCGGCATCACCGTCGTCCACGACATGGGCGACCACGACGGCCACCCCTTCTTCGTGATGGAGCTGCTGCACGGCCGCGACTTCCTGGCCGTGCTCGTCGACAACCCGCAGGGCCTGCCGCCGGCCCGGGCGACCGCGCTGGCCCTCGGGGTGGCCGAGGCCCTGGCCCACGCCCACCGCAAGGGCGTGGTGCACCGCGACATCAAGCCCGCCAACCTCATGGAGCTGGCCGAGGGCGGCGTGAAGATCTGCGACTTCGGCGTTGCGCGCCTCGCCGACGCGGCCTCGCCGAGGCTGACCCAGACGGGCATCATCGTCGGCACCCCTCCGTTCACCGCGCCCGAGCAGTTCCAGGGCGGTCGCGCCGACGCCCGCACCGACCTGTACTCCTTCGGCTGCACCCTGTACGCCCTGCTCACCGGTCAGCCGCCGTTCACCGGCCCCTCGGTGGGCGCGTACATGAACCAGCATCTGACCGAGCAGCCGCCCCGGCCCGGCTCCCTTCGCGCGGGCATCCCGGCCGACCTGGAACGTCTGGTGCTGCGGCTGCTGGCCAAGGACCCGGCCGACCGGCCCGCCATGGCCGACGTCCTCGCCGGCCTCCGGTCCCTCACCGCCGCGCCCGCCCCCACCGCGTCCGAGGGGCGCACCCTGGTCGAGCCGGCGCGCGACCCCCTGCCCCCGCCGGCCCCGCCGCCCGGCCTCCCGCAGCAGGGCCCGGGCCATCCGGTGCCCGACCCCGGCCGGCCCGCGCCCGGTGGCGGCCTCCCGCCCGACGCCGGCCTCCCGCAACAGGCCCCCGACCCCGGCCATCCCGCGCCAGCTCCGGGCCATCCTGCGCCAGCTCCGGGCCAACCCGGGCCAGGTCTGGGTCATCCTGGGCCCGGTTCGGGCCAACCCGCGCCAGGTCCGGGTCAACCGGTGCCCGGTGCGGGCCAACCCGCGGCTGGCGGCGGTCCGTCGCCCGCCCCCGGGCACCCTGCGCCCGCCCCCGGGCACCCTGCGCCCGGCCCTGGACACCCTGCGCCCGGCTCCGGTCTCCCGCAGTCGGGGATGGGGCTCCCCGGTCCTCGTCGGCCGCAGGACGGTCCGCAGGCGGTCCCGGTCGCCGGGCCGTCGCGCGGTCAGGCCGCGACCGCCGTCTGGCGGGCCCTCGCGTCGGTCACCGGCCGGTTGTTCCGCGCTCCCGGGCGCGCCGGGCTCGGCGACGACCCCGCGCTCCGCCGCGACGGCGTGGGCCTGTCGCTGGTGCTGGCCGGGCTCCTCGGCATCCCCATCCTGTGGACGAACGGCGACACCGCCGACCGGTTGGCCGATCCCTTCGAGGGTCTCTTCGGCGTGTGCGCGGTGCTGCTCCCCGCGCTGGCGTTCGTGCTGGCCGGGCGGACCTTCCGACATCCCGAACGCCGCGAGGAGAACAGGCGGTGGGCCCTGGGCGGCTCCATCCTGGCCCTCGCCCTGATCGCCGCGATCCACGTCACCGCCGGCACACCCGACCCCGACCGGTACGCCGAGAAGTCCAAGGACGCGGGCGGCATCCTCGGCTACCTGGTCGCCGGTCCCCTGAAAGCGGCCCTGACCCCGTGGGGCGCCGTCCCGCTCCTGCTCTTGTTGATGGGCCTCGGCGTCCTCATCATCACCGCCACACCCGTGAGCCGGGTCCCCGAGTTGGTCGGCCGTCTGATCGCCGCGCTCGCCCGCGTCCGCCCCCGACGGCCGCAGCCCGAGCAGCCCCCACGGCCGGAACACGAGGAGACCCCGCCGAGCCGCTGACCGGTCAGCGGACCCGTTCGGAAACGGTGGACGTCCGCGCCCGGAGAGCGAGAACGAGCAGGACCGACACGGCGGCCGCGCACGGCATCGCCGGGCCGTAGACGCAGAGGCCGACGATCAGCCGGGCCTTCGCCATCGCCGCGACGTCCCCGGCCAGGACCGGGGCGAGCGCCACGGCGGTCCGCGCCAGCAGCGCACCGCCCGGCGGCACCACGGCGAGCAGGAGGAACGGGACCGCGCTCAGCGCCAGCAGGGTCAGGTGCCCGTTTCCGTTGATCAGCCTGAGCCGGGGAACGGCCACGTTGACGGCGGCCAGGTACACGCCAGCCACGCCGGCGAGCACGATGCCGCGCCGGCCGAGGACCCGGGCGCCGTGCCGGGGCCGGCGCCACGGCCGCAGTGACGCCCGGCAGCGTCAGGGCCGCATCGGTCACACCCCCGCCGGAGGGGTCGACCATGACGACGAGGAACAGCGGCATCAGCGAAAAGGCGGAGGCGAGGACGGCCGCCGCGCCGCGGGCCCCGGTCACTGCGGCCAAGGACCACCAGCGCCCACCCGATGCCACGCGGTGTTGCCGACGGCATGGATCCGTGGCGCGAGGCTCGGCCCTTCGAGCATTACGAACATCACGCCGTTGGCCGCCGCGCCCAGCATGAGCAGCGGCACGATCAGGGTCACCACGGCGAGGGCGTCGCCGTCGGGTCCGGATCAGCACCGCCCCGGACGAGGTCGAGCGCGTCCCGCGCGGCGGCGTATCGCCTGCCGGGCGCGGCGGCCGTCAGCGGCACGGCCGGCATCTCGTCCTCGTGGACGCGGTGGTGACCGGGCGGGTGGAGCCGCAGCAGGACGCGGCGGTGGCCGGGCGGTTAGAGGCGCAGCAGTCGGCGGTACCGGTGTTCGGGCGTGCTCACGCCGTTCCGCCGGCGAGGCGGCGACGCGGGGCGAGCCGGGCGGCCGCGGTCTCGGCGTTGACCCGCATCCGTTCCGCCTCCTCCGCGAGGCGTTCGGCGCCCGCGCCCGTCAGTTTGTAGTAGCGGCGGAGCCGGCCGTCCACGACCTCCTCGTGGTCGGCCTCGACGAGGCCCTCGGACTGGAGCCGATCGAGCGCCGCGTACAGGGTCCCGGCGCGCAGCCGGACCCGGCCCTCGGAGATGCGGTCGACGTCGCCGATGATGCCGTAGCCGTGCTGGGGCCGTTCGGCCAGCGCGGTGAGGATCAGGAAGGTGGGCTCCTGCATTGCCTTACCCATAAGGACTTCATATATCGGACGTCGGAAGATGCGCAACCTGCGCACGGTCACGAATGCGCCGAGGCGCACCCCCGGAGCGCATGGCGCCCGGCGCCTCCGGCGGCAGGGCGTCGAGCCGGGCCGGGTGGACGGCCATGACGACGGGCACCGGCGCCCCGCCGATGGGCGCGGAGAGCAGCAGGAGGTACGCGGGCGGCGGGCCCGATCACCGTGCGTGGTGACTTGTGGGTCATCTGGTGCGTCTGGGTTGGAACGTGCCCGTCTGTGCTCCCGGGTGAGATAACCTCACCTCGCCCGGATGCTTGCAGTATGTAAACAATTCCGGGTCCCGGCCGACCGTCGCGGCCGTGGAGGGGGCGTTTCGTGAGGCACTCGAGCCTGAGGGGTGGGTGACATGGGTGACGCCACGGCACCGCGGTCGAGTTCGACCGGGAGCGGGACGCGGAGGCGCGCCGAGGGGATCGGGGAGCCGGAGCTCCGGCTGTTGCTGGACGGCCTGACCGCCGTTCGCGACGGCGACTTCGGCACCCGGCTGCCCGACGCGGCCGACGGCTTGATGGGCGAGATCTCCACGGTGTTCAACGGCATGGTGGACCAGCTCTCGCTGTTCACCTCCGAGGTGACCCGGGTGGCCCGCGAGGTCGGGACCGAGGGACGCTTGGGCGGTCAGGCCGAGGTCCACGGGGTCTCCGGCACGTGGAAGGACCTCACCGAGTCCGTCAACTTCATGGCGGGCAACCTCACCGACCAGGTCCGCAACGTCGCCCAGGTGACGACGGCGGTGGCGCGCGGCGACCTGTCGCAGAAGATCACCGTGGACGCCGGGGGCGAGTTCCTGGAGTTGAAGAACACCGTCAACACGATGGTGGATCAGTTGTCCTCGTTCGCCGACGAGGTCACGAGGGTCGCGCGCGAGGTGGGCAGCGAGGGACGGCTCGGCGGTCAGGCCGACGTCAAGGGCGTGTCCGGCACGTGGAAGGACCTCACCGAGTCCGTCAACTTCATGGCGGGCAACCTCACCGACCAGGTCCGCAACATCGCGCAGGTCACCACGGCGGTGGCGCGCGGCGACCTGTCGCAGAAGATCACCGTGGACGCGCGCGGCGAGATCCTGGAGTTGAAGAACACCGTCAACACGATGGTCGATCAGTTGTCCTCGTTCGCCGACGAGGTCACGAGGGTCGCGCGTGAAGTGGGCAGCGAGGGGCGGTTGGGCGGGCAGGCCGACGTCAAGGGCGTGTCCGGCACGTGGAAGGACCTCACCGAATCGGTCAACGTCATGGCCGACAACCTCACCGCGCAGGTCCGCTCCATCGCCGACGTGACCACCGCCGTCGCGCGCGGCGACCTCACCCAGAAGATCCGCGTGGACGCCCGGGGCGAGATCGCGGAGCTGAAGGAGACCATCAACACGATGGTGGACCAGTTGTCCGCGTTCGCCGACGAGGTGACGCGGGTGGCCCGCGAGGTCGGCACCGAGGGCAACCTCGGCGGCCAGGCCACGGTGCGCGGGGTCTCCGGCACGTGGAAGGACCTCACCGACAACGTCAACGTGATGGCCTCCAACCTCACCGGCCAGGTGCGGTCCATCACGCAGGTCGCCACCGCCGTCGCGCGCGGCGACCTGTCCCAGAAGATCACCGTCGAGGCCAAGGGCGAGGTCGCCGCGCTCGCCGAGGTCATCAACACCATGGTCGACACGCTGTCGGCGTTCGCCGACGAGGTGACGCGGGTGGCCCGCGAGGTCGGCACCGAGGGGATGCTCGGCGGTCAGGCGCGCGTGCCCAACGTGGCCGGCACCTGGAAGGACCTCACCGACAACGTCAACTCCATGGCCGGCAACCTGACCAACCAGGTGCGGAACATCGCCCAGGTGACGACGGCCGTGGCGCAGGGCGACCTGACCAAGAAGATCGACGTGGACGCGCGCGGGGAGATCCTGGCGCTGAAGACCACCATCAACACGAT
Source organism: Thermomonospora umbrina (assembly GCF_003386555.1). Taxonomy (GTDB): domain Bacteria; phylum Actinomycetota; class Actinomycetes; order Streptosporangiales; family Streptosporangiaceae; genus Thermomonospora; species Thermomonospora umbrina. The sequence continues at coordinate 3,434,615 of NZ_QTTT01000001.1, forward strand.
GGTGGACCAGTTGTCCTCGTTCGCCGCCGAGGTCACCCGGGTCGCCCGCGAGGTCGGCAGCCAGGGCCGGCTCGGCGGTCAGGCCGAGGTCGAGGGTGTCTCCGGCACCTGGAAGCGACTGACCGAGAACGTCAACGAGCTGGCCGGCAACCTCACCCGGCAGGTCCGCGCCATCGCCGAGGTCACCAGCGCCGTGGCGGAGGGCGACCTGACCCGTTCCATCACCGTGGACGCCTCCGGCGAGGTCAGCGAGCTGAAGGACAACATCAACGCCATGGTGCGCTCGCTGCGCGAGACCACCAGCGCCAACCAGGACCAGGACTGGCTCAAGACCAACCTGGCCCGCGTCGCGAGCCTCATGCAGGGCCACCGCGACCTCGCCGCCGTCGCCGCCCTCATCATGGACGAGCTGACCCCGCTGGTCGGCGCCCAGTACGGCGCGTTCTACCTCGCCGGGGAGAGCGCGGACGGCACGGTGCTGGACCTGGTCGGGTCCTACGGCCTGCCCGAGGAGGGCACCGGGCCCGCTCGGTTCCGGCTCGGGCGGTCGCTGGTCGGGCAGGCCGCGCGGGCCCGGCAGACGATCCTGGTGGACGACGTCCCGCCCGGCTACGTGAACATCAGCTCCGGATTGGGGCAGAGCACCCCGATCGGCTTGGCGGTGCTGCCGATCGTGGTGGAGGACCAGGTGCTGGGAGTGATCGAGCTCGCCTCGGTGCGCCGGTTCACCCCCGTCCAGCTCGACTTCCTCGAGCAGTTGATGCCGACCATCGGCGTCAACGTGAACACGATCATCGCCAACGCCCGCACCGACGAGCTGCTGGAGGAGTCGCAGCGGCTCGCCGGGGAGCTGCAGGCCCGGTCCGAGGAGCTGCAGGTCCGGCAGGAGGAGCTGCAGCTCTCCAACGCCGAGCTGGAGGAGAAGGCGGCGCTGCTGGCCACCCAGAACCGCGACATCGAGGCCAAGAACCTGGAGATCGAGCAGGCCCGGCAGGAGCTGGAGGCCCGCGCGCAGCAGCTCTCGCTGGCGTCGAAGTACAAGTCGGAGTTCCTGGCGAACATGAGCCACGAGCTGCGCACCCCGCTCAACAGCCTGCTCATCCTCGCCCAGCTCCTGGCCCAGAACCCGACCCGCAACCTGACCCCCAAGCAGGTGGAGTACGCCGGGATCATCCACTCGGCGGGCTCGGACCTGCTGCAGTTGATCAACGACATCCTGGACCTGTCCAAGGTCGAGGCGGGCAAGATGGACGTGGCCCCCGAACGGGTCCGGCTGCGCCGCCTGCTGGACTACGTGGACGCCACGTTCCGGCCGCTGACCTCGCAGAAGAGCCTGGGCTTCCGGATCGTCACCGCCGAGGGCCTGCCGGTCGACCTGCTCACCGACGACTCGCGGCTGCGGCAGATCCTGCGCAACCTCCTGTCGAACGCGGTCAAGTTCACCGAGACCGGCGGTGTGGAGCTGCGGATCGAGCCCGCCGAGCCCGCCGCGTTGCCGCCCGCGGTCCGCGCGCACGGCCAGGCCATCGCGTTCCATGTGAAGGACACCGGCGTCGGCATCGGCGAGCACCAGTTGGAGACCATCTTCGGCGCCTTCCAGCAGGCGGACGGCACCACCAGCCGCAAGTACGGCGGCACCGGCCTCGGGCTGTCCATCAGCCGGGAGATCGCCCACCTGCTCGGCGGGGCCATCGTCGCCGACAGCGTCCTCGGCGAGGGCAGCACCTTCACCCTCTACCTGCCGGTGGCGCGGCCCGACTTCGCGAACGAGCAGACCGCCCCGGCGGCCCCGGCGGCGCCGGCGGTCGTGGAGAAGGGGGAGGCCGGGGCGATCACGCCCGCGCCCGCCGCCGCGCCGCCCCGACGCCGCCGGCTGCTGGTGATCGAGGAACGGCCGCGCGGGCTGCTGTCCCTGGTCGCCGAGAGCGCCGTGGCGTCCCTCGGCGAGGGCGGCGACGCGGCCGACGGGCACGGCGCCATCGAGGTCGTCACCGCCGTCGGCGCGCACGAGGCGGCGGCGGCGCTGGCCGCCGAGGCGTGCCACTGCGTGGTCCTCCAGCTCGACCTGCCCGGCGGCGAGGCCGAGACGTTCCTCGAGGCGATGGACGGCGACGCGGCGCTGCGCCATGTCGCGGTGCTCGGCCACAGCGGGCTGCGGCTCGACGCCGCCCGCGAACGGAGGCTGCAGGCCCGCGCCCAGGACCGCCCGCTGGAGCTGCTGTCCGGGCTCGACGAGCTGCGGGAGCGGATCACCCTGCACCTGTCGGCGGACACCCCGGGCCACGTCCTCCCGCTCGTCCGTCCGGAGGGGGCGGTCGAGGCGCCGGCGCGTTCGGCGGACGACACGGCGGCGGGGCGCACGGTGCTGGTCGTCGACGACGACTCCCGCAACGTGTACGCGATCAGCAGCATCCTGGAGCTGCACGGCATGCGGGTCCTGCACGCGGAGAACGGGCGCGCGGGCATCGAGGCCCTCACCACCCACCCGGAGGTCGACCTGATCCTGATGGATGTGATGATGCCGGAGATGGACGGCTATGAGGCGACCGCCGCGATCCGGGAGATGCCCGGCCACGCCGACCTGCCGATCATCATGGTCACCGCCAAGGCCATGCCCGGCGACCAGGACAAGAGCCTGGCGTCGGGGGCCAACGACTATGTCACCAAGCCCCTGGACACCGACGACCTGATGGCGTGCATCGATCGATGGCTGGACGACTGAGCGGAGAGGGCCCGCCCGGCGACGCGGACCGGGTGGGCCGGCTGGCCGACACCGTCCGGCGGCTGCGGGCCGAGATCGAGAAGGCCCAGGCGGCGGCCGACGGCCGGGCCCTGATCGCCCTCGCCAAGGGGGTGCTGGTGGAGCGGCTGCGCTGCGGGCCGGCCGAGGCGGCCCGGCAGCTCGAGGCCCTGGCCGGCGAGTCCGGCCGGTCCCCGCTGGAGCTGGCCGCGGAGATCATCGACCAGGCGGCGCAGGACCGCCTCACCGAGGCCGCCCGCGACCTCCTGGCCGGCACCCGGCCGGGGGACGCGGACGCGGGCTCCTCGGTCACGGTCCGGCTGCGCACCGCCGAGGCGGGCGCGCTGGCCGCCGCCGACGCGCAGTCGGTGGCCGACTCGCTGCTGGAGCACGCGTTGGCCCCCTTGGGCGCGAAGGCCGTCGCGGTCTGGTCGGCCGGGCACGACTCGTCGCTGACCCTCGTGGGCGCGGCCGGGTTCTCCACCGGGGAGCCGGCGCGTTGGCGGTACGTGCCGCCCGGCGTGGTGACGCCGGCGCGCAGCGCCCTCGCGGAGCGCGCGCCCCAGTGGTATCCCCGGCTCGACCTGTCGGGCCTGCCGTCGATCGGCCACGGCGACTTCCCGTTCGGCGGCCGGGTGGCGGTCCCCGCGGGCACCGGCGGGCGGATCCTCGGGGTGCTGGAGATCTGCTGGCCGGAGGAGCTGGAGCCGCAGCCGCCGCAGGTCGAACGGCAGATCGAGGCGCTCGCGGAGCTGTGCGCGCACACCCTGGAGACCCGTGACGCGTCGCCCGACGTCCCGGCGGTGTCGGCGGTCTCGGCCGGGCGCGAGGTGCTCGAGCTGGTCGACCTGGCCGACGGCCTGCACGACCCGGCGCTGGTGCTGCGGCCCCGGCTGGACGACGGCGGGCGGCTCACCGACTTCCGGATCCAGCACGCCAACACCCGGTTCGTGGACCCGGCCGGGCGTCCCCGGGGCGCGCTCGACGGGGCGCTGCTGCTGGAGTCGTACCCGCTCGCCGCCGGGGAGCGCGGGCTCTTCGAGATCGTCGAGCGCGTGTACGCCACCGGCGAGGCGTTCCGCGCCGAGCGGATGACCCTCACCGCCCTGGTCGGCCAGGTGCCGCTGGCGGGTGTCGCCGACCTCAGCGTGAGCCGCGTCGGCGCGGGGATCCTGCTGATCTGGCGGATCGAGGACGAGACCGCCCGGCTGGCGCGGCTCCTCCAGCACGCCCAGCGCCTGGTCCGCATCGGCGGCTTCGAGGAGGAGACGCTCACCGGCCAGGTCGCCTGGAACCCCGAGCTGTTCGCCCTCTACGGGCTGGAGGAGGGCGCCGACCCCGTTCCGCTGCGGCGGCTCCCGGATCACGCCCATCCCGACGACGACGCCGTCATCGGCCGGTTCCTCCGCAGCGTGCTGTACCGGCATCGTCCGGCGTCGGCGGCGTTCCGGCTGCTGCGCGGGGACGGGATCACCCGCCACATGCGGGTGGTCGCCGAACCGGTGCTGGACCCCCACGGTCATCTGCAGGCGGTCCGGGGCGCCTACCAGGACATCTCCGCCCAGCACTGGACGGAGGTCGCGCTGGCGGCGACCCGTGACCGGCTCGCGCACACCGAGCAGCAGGCCGCCGAGCGCAACCGGCTGGCGCGTCAGCTCCAAGAGGCGATCATGCCGCCGGCGCGGGCGCCCATCAACGCGCTCGGCCTGCGCGTCGCCACCCGCTACCGGCCCGCCGAGAAGGACCACCTGGTCGGCGGCGACTGGTACGACGCGGTGGTGCTGCCGTCCAAGCAGGTCCTGCTGTGCGTCGGCGACGTCGCGGGTCACGGCATCGAGGCGGCCACCGACATGGTCGTCCTCCGCAACGCGCTGCGCGGCCTGGCCACGACGGGCGCGGGCCCCGCCCAGCTCCTCACCTGGCTGAACCAGGTCGCCCACCACCTGACCGACAACGTCACCGCGACGGCCCTGTGCGCCCTGTACGACCCGTCCGCCGGCACCCTGCGGTGGGCCAGGGCCGGGCATCTGCCGCCGGTGCTGGTGCGCGGCGATGAGGCGACCCTCCTCCCGATGGTCGGCGGTCTGCTGCTCGGCGCCCTCGCCGACGCCGACTACGAGGAGGCGGAGCTGTCCCTGCGGTCCGGCGACGTCCTCCTCATGTTCACCGACGGCCTGGTCGAACGCCGCGACACCTCCATGCAGGAGTCGATGGAGCACCTCCTCGTCAACGCCGGGACCGCGTCCGCGACCCTGGAGCAGCGCCTCGACACGATGCTCAACAACAGCAACGCCGACACCGACGACGACACCTGCCTGGTGGGCGTCCAGCTCCCGTAGGCCGGGGCGGGCGGGACGTTACGCCGAGGGCCCCGGCGTGTTCACCGGTTGCTCGCCGCTCCGGGTTAGCGTGCCGGCGTGGACCTGCGTCATGTCGTGTCGTTCCTCGCCCTTGCCGACGAGCTGCATTTCGGAAGGGCCGCCGCGCGGCTGCACGTCTCCCAGCCCACGCTGAGTCAGCACCTGCAACGGCTGGAGCGCTCGATCGGCGTGGAACTGGTGGCCAGGACCTCGCACGAGGTACGGCTGACCGCCGCCGGCCGGGTGTTCCGTGAGCGGGCCGAGGACATCATGGCGCGGGTGGAACGGGCCGGGGAGGCGGCCAGGACCGCGGCGGCGGGCCGCCTGGGCACGGTCCGCGTGGGCTACAACCTTCCCGCCGGTCAACGGGTGCTGCCCGGCACGCTGGCCCGGTTCAACACCCGTCATCCGGGCGCCGACGTGGAGATGGTCGAGCTGAGGACCGGCCCGCAGTTGGCCGCGCTCGCCGACGGCCGGCTGGACGTCGCCATGGTGTACGGGCGGCCCACCACGCGAGGGCTGCGCAGCCGGCCGTTGATGCGGGTGCCGCTGGTGGCGGTCGTCGGGATGGCGCATCGCTGGGCGGGCCGGGCCGAGGTGCCGTTCCGGGCGCTGGACGAGGAGACCTGCATCCTGTTCCACCGGGACCAGTCGTCGGCGATGTACGACGCGATCCAGTCGGCGGCGCGCACCAGCGGCATCGAGCTGAACGTGGCCGAGGAGGTGGACGACCCGGGCGCCACGGCGATCATCGCCGCGGTCCGGCCGGTGGTCGGGTTCGCCTCCGCGGTGCGCGGCCGGCTGGCGGGCACGGCCGGGGGTCCGCGCACCACGGCGGTGCGGCTGTACGACCCCGTGCCGATCCTGGACCTGTACGCGGTGTGGAACGCCGATCACGAGCCCCTGGTGGCGGCATTCCTGCGCTGTCTGCCCGAGCCCGGGTCACTTCAGCCCTGACCTGACGAACGCGTTCACGATGTGCCGTTGCAGGACCACGTACAGCGCGAGCACCGGCAGACCGGCCAGCCCCGCCGTGGCCATCAGCGGCCCCCAGTCGTTGCCCTCGGTGCCCATGAAGCTGCGCAGGCCCAACTGGATCACCGCGTTCGACCGTTGCATCACCAGGGCGGGCCAGAAGTACTCGTTCCACGCGTTGATGAACAGCAGGATGCCCAGCGCGGCGAGCGCCGGCCGCAGCGACGGGACCACGACCGTCCACAGCGTGCCCCACGACGAGCGCCCGTCCATCCTGGCCGCGTCGAGCAGCTCCTTCGGAAAGTTCATCATGTGCTCGCGGAGCAGCAGGACGCCCAGCGCCGAGCACAACGTCGGGACGATCACCCCGGCCAGCGTCTCCAGCAGACCCAGTCGGACCAGCAGCGCGTAGTTCGGCAGCATCGTGACCTGGAACGGCACCAGCCAGGTGCCCACGAACAACAGGTGCGCGAGCCGCCGGCCGCGAAACCGCCAGGCGGCCATGGCGTACGCGGCCAGCAGGGCGACCAGCAGTTGGCCGATCGCGCTGACCACGGCGATGGTCGCCGTGTTCAGCAGCATCTCCGCGACGTCGTTCTTGGCGAACGCCTGACGGTAGTTCTCCAGCGACAACGGCCACGGCACCGGCGACTGGTCGTGAACGTCCCCGGGCGTCCGCAGCGAGGTCGCGTACAGCCAGTAGATCGGGAAGAGACAGGCGAGACTGAGCAGTGCGAGCACCGCGTGCCCGGCGGCCCGACGGAGCCTCATGCGCCCTCCTCCCGCGCCGTCCGGTCGGCCAGGCGCACCAGCACCGCCGCCGGCAGCATGAAGCCCACGAAGAACAGCATCCCGGCGGCGGCCGTGAGCCCCGCGTCATGGCTGCGGAACCCGTACTCCCACAGCAGGTAATAGACGGTGGTCGTCGATCCCGACGGCCCGCCCTGCGTCAGCGTGTCGATCAGCGGGAACGTCCACTGCGCCGACAGCAGCACGGTCATCAGCACCAGGAACGCCAAGGTCGGCGACAACAGCGGCAGCGTGATCCACCGGGTGATCTGGCCCCGCGACGCGCCGTCCACCCGCGCCGCCGCCGCGTACTCGGGGTCGATGCTGGCCAGCCCCGCCGAGACCACGAGCACGGCGAACCCGACGAGATGCCACCCGGCGATCACGATGATCGCCCACTGTGCCGTCGCGGTGTCGTTCAGCCAGTTGACGTCGGTGCGCAGCACGGCGTTCACCGCGCCCGCGCCGGGATCGAGCAGGAACATCCAGGCCACCGCTCCCGCGACCGGCGCGATGAGCATGGGAGCGAACACCATCCCCCGGTACGCCGCGCCCGTCCGGCCGCGCACCCCGCGCGTCAGCAGCCCGACCACGAGGGGGACCACCACGGTGAACGGCAGCATCCCGGCGATCACGACGAACGTCCGCCCGACCGATCGACCCAGCGCCGGCGTCGTCAGCAGCCGCTCGTAATTGGCCGTCCCGGCGGAGGTGAGCGGTGACGTCGGCAACAGGTCCCAGGAGTGGAACGACAAATGGAACGTCTGCGCCAGCGGCCAATACGTCCACACCACGAGCAGGATCAGCGCGGGTGCGAGATAGAGGTACGGCGGAGCCGCCCGCATCAGCCGCCGCGTCAGGGCGGGCCGCGTCGGGGCGGGCCGCGTCGCCGCGATCCCGTCGAACGGACGCGGCGGCGCGACCTCGACGAACGCGCCCGTCACCATGGCCCGGCCACGCTCTCGATGTACCGCACCCGTTCGGTCTCCGCCACGTCGTACACCTGCTCGGCCCGCGAGAGCGGAACGGCCGTCACCACCACGTCACCGCCGAACACGTCGATGCGGCTGAAGGAGGCGTCGGCGGCGGCCCGCAGCCTGCCCTTCGGCGGCACGGCGGCCAGGCCGTAGGCGAGCGCGGGCCCCACCCAGACCGGCACGCCCGCCACCGCGCCGCACGCCGCGTGGTGCGCGTGACCGGTCACCACGAGCCGGACGTCACCGCCCCTGATCACCTCGGCCAGCCGTTTCGCCCCCCGCAGCCGCAGCAGGTTGACGGTGGGGACCGGGGAGGGAACGGGCGGGTGATGGCACACCAGGATCGTGCCCCGGGGGGCGGGCGTGGCGAGGACGTCTCGGAGCCACTCCAGTTGTGGTTCGGAGAGGTGACCGTCGTGCTTGCCGGGCTCGGTGCTGTCCAGGATCACGGTTCGCAGCCCGTCGAGCATCCGCACCGTGTCGTACGGGCCGTTCCGCGCGGGGTCCTCGCCGAGCAGTTCGGTGCGGAAGGCGGCGCGTTGGTCGTGGTTGCCCATCGTGTACCAGACCTCGGCGCCGATCCTCCGCGCGACCGGCTCCACGAGGTCGCGCAGCCGCCGGTAGGCGAGGGGCGAGCCGTCGTCGGTGAGGTCGCCGGTGAGCAGCAGCGCCGCGACGGGGAGACCGGACTCCTCGATCATGTCGAGCGCGGCGCCGAGGTTCGCGGCCGTGTCGACGAGGCCGTGCATCCGTTCGCCCTCGGGCACGATGTGGGTGTCGGTGAGCTGGACGAACGTCAGATCGGGTCCGGTCACGGCAGCAGCCTCGCCAGTTCGTTCTGCTTGGCCTTGAGGGTGGCGTCGACGTCGGCGCCCTGGAAGACGGCGCTCTCCACGGCCGACATCATCCCGTCGCGCATCTGGAGGTAGTCGCCGCCGGGCATCGACACCCACGGGCGCATCCTCGCGAGCTGCTCCAGGTTGGGCTTGAGCAGGGGGTTCCGGTCGGCCCAGGGCTTGAGCCCCGCCGGGTCGCCGACCAGGCCGGTGCGCAACGGCAGGTACCCGATCTTGGTAGCGATCGTGGTGTAGCTCTGCTCGTTGGTGAGGAACCTGATCAGCTCCCAGGCGGCCCGACGCTTGGCCCGGTCCTTCGCGAAGACGAACAGCGCGGCGCCCGAGTTGGTGGGCGCGACCGGCTTGCCCGCGAACCCCGGCATCGCCGCCGCGCCCAGCTCCCATTTCCCGGCCGCCGCCTTCACGAACTGGCCCTGCACCGAGCTCGACTCCAGGAGCATGCCGAGTTCTCCCCGGGAGAACGCCTCGACGGCCTGCATCTGCGTGCGGTTGGGCATCACGCCGGAGGTCACCAGGTCCTGCATGGTGCGCACGGCCTCCGTCACGGGCGGCTCCGCGAACGTCAGCCGGGTGCGGTCGTCGGAGATCACCCGGCCGCCGTTGGACAGCGCGATCGCCTGGAAGCACCAGTCCTTGGCGGCCTTGGTCAGACAGTCCACGTAGACGCCGTCCTCGCCCTTCTTCTTGATGGCCTGGGCGGCGGTCTTCACCTCGGCCCAGGTCGTGGGCGGCTTGGCGGGATCGAGCCCCGCCTTCTCGAACAGGTCGGCGTTGTAGAACAGCACGGGTGTCGAGAGGACGAACGGCACTCCGTACGTCTTGCCGTTCCAGTCCCCGAGCGTTCGGGCGGTGGCGGCGTAGGGGTGCTTGGCCCCTTGGAAGTTCTTGGTGACCTCTTCCTTGCCTACGAGGTCGTCGAGGGGGAGGGCTTTGAGCTTGTTCACCGTGAAGTCCAGGTCGCTGAAGCCGATCTGGGCGACGTCCGGCGGGTTGCCGGTGGCGAGTTGGGCCTGGAGGCTGGAGACCGTGTCGGTGGCGGGGTTGGCGCTGTTGCCCTGCGGCTTCTGAGGGGTGACCTTGATGTTCGGGTGGGCCTTCTGGAAGGCGGCGATCAACTCATTGAACGTGTCCGTCCAGGGGCCGGCCTGGCCGAAGTTGTAGCTCTCCAGAACGATCGAGACCTTCTGGCCCTCGGCGAGTTCGGGGACACGGGTCACGGGCTCGTTCCCGGTCCCGGCGTCGGCGCCCAACCCACAGGCGGCGGTGAGGGCGAGCAGCGGCACCAGGGCGGCGGACAGTGATCTTCTCATCGGTGAATCCTTTGTGTGCCTCCGCCTCCATGGCGGGGGGACTTTTGATCGGGCGGCCTGGATGTTCTCGGTCGTTCGTCGTCAGGCGTTGGTGGTGACGGCCGCAGGGCGCCAGGCAAGCCTTCGTCCGCTGTCGGGATCGAAGAGGTGCAGGTGCTCGGGCCTCGCGGAAAGCCCCACACGCTCGCCGGCGACGAGCCCGAGGGGACGGGGACCGCGCACGCAGATCCGGGCGGCCCCCACCTCGCAGTGGGCGATCTCCTCACCGCCGAGGTTCTCCACGGCGATGACGACGCCCCGCAGGCCGGCCCGCTCGTTCGGCACGATCGTGAGGTGCTCCGGACGAAAGCCCAACGTCACGGGACGTTCGGGGACCCCTTCGCCGAGCCCGAGGGGAAGCTCCAGGTCATCGCCGCGCGCGACCCCGTCGCCGTTCAGGACGGTGTCCACGAGGTTCATCGGGGGAGAGCCGAGGAACCGCGCGACGAACACCGACGCCGGCGCGTCGTAGACCTCGGCCGGGCTGCCCGCCTGCTCCACCCGGCCCTCGTTCAGCAGCACGATCCTGGTGGCCATGGTCATCGCCTCGACCTGGTCGTGGGTGACGTACACGACGGTGGCCGCCAACGACCGGTGCAGCGCGACGATCTCGGCCCGCGTCGTGGCCCGCAACGTGGCGTCGAGGTTGGACAGCGGCTCGTCCATCAGGAACGCCCCGGGCTCGCGCACCAGCGCCCTGCCCAACGCCACGCGCTGCCGCTGCCCCCCGGACAACTCCCTGGGCTTGCGATCGAGGAGCCCGGTCAGCCCGAGCATCTCGGCGACCTTCGCGACCTCGGCCCGGATCTCGACCTTCGGCCTCCCCCGGGCGCGCAGCGGAAACCCGATGTTGCGGGCCACCGACAGATGCGGATACAGCGCGTAACCCTGGAACACCATCGCCAGGTCCCGCCGCTGCGGGGGAACGTGCGTGATGTCCTCCTCATCGAGCAGCACCCGCCCACCACTCGGCTCCAACAGCCCGGCGATCATGCGCAGCAACGTGGACTTGCCGCACCCGCTCGGCCCGAGCAGCACGAGGAACTCGCCGTCGGCGACGTCCAACCACACATCGTCCACGGCGGCGACCGCACCGAACCGGCGGGTCAGCCCTTGCAATCGAATCCGGCTCACACCGCGAAGCCCAACAGCACCCCGTGTCCACCCGGTGAACCCCGGATGTCCCCGATCAGCGAACCGAGCCCACCGTGAGCACCCTGACCTGCGCGAATACAGGCAGATCAGGGCATACCGCCATTGTGGAACCCAATCGCGCCAGTGCGATGCCCAACCCTCGCCGATGCCTTCGCTCGCCGCCCGACCAATTCCGTCAATAGCCCGCCGTAGCGTTGTCAGTGCGGATAGTTTCCCTCATGTGCCAACACAGATACATGACGTCGTGGCCGAGCTGTTCCGCTGGGAGCCGCTGCTGGCCGCCGGGCTGATCGAGGGCTGCGGTGTCGAGCTGCCCGAGATCAAGTCCGCCACCGACGTCTCCGAGTCGTTCACCGACCTGAAGACCACCGAGTTCACCGGCGACGCCGCCGTCTTACTGGAAGGACCCGACATCACCGTCGGGGTGGTGGTCGAGATCCAGCTCCGCGAGGACCCGCGCAAGCGATTCACGTGGCCCCTCTACATCCACACCCTCCGAGCCAGGAGGGAGTGCCCGGTCGCCCTCCTGGTGATCGCACCCAACGCGAGGGTCGCCCAGTGGTGCGCACAGCCGATCGACAGCGGCCACCCCGGCCACCGCCTGAGGCCGCTCGTTCTCCAGCCCGAGCATGTGCCGGTGATGACGGACCCTGAGGCCATCGCCGCCGAACCCGCCCTCGGCGTGCTCTCGGCGATGTTCCACAGCACCGGCGACACCGCCGAGCAGGTGATCACCGCAGTGAGGGACGCCGCCGGCCGGATCGCGCAAGACAGCGTCGCCGAGTCGGAGCGTTACTATGAGTACGTCTACGTGGTGATGCCAGAAGCTGCCAGTAGGAGCCTGGAGGCCCTCATGCACAACACTCCCATCCACGAGAGCCCGTTCGTCCGAGGCATCAAAAGCGGGGGCAAGGCCGAGGGCAAGGCCGAGGGCAAGGCCGAGGCGATTTTCACCGTGCTCGGTGCGCGGGGCATCGAGGCGAGCACGGAGGCGCGCGACCGCGTGCAAGGCTGCCGGGACGTGGAGCAGCTCGACGCCTGGCTGGTGCGGGCCGCCACGGTCGCGTCGGCCGAGGACCTTTTCGCCTGAGTTTTCCGTCACCACCGCACAGGGTCGGACGCATGTCGCCCGTGCGGTGATCTGGACATGCCCTTGGGGAGCTGGAGATGGCGAGTGATCCCGACGTCGATGGCATGCCCGTCGCTGAGCCGATGAGCGATCGGCTGCAAGAACTGTACGACCAGCACGTGGCTCGGATCAGCTTCTGGGCCAAGATCGAGTCGAAGCGGGAGGCGATGGCCGAGGCGGTTCTCATCGTGCTCGATACGCGGGAGTTCCCGCTGAATGAGCAGGTGCGGGATCGAGTCCTCCGGGAGCCGAGCTTTCTCCACCTCAGGACCTGGTTGTCGCAGGCCGTCACGGCGGAGGCGCCGGAGGACATCTTCGGTCTTGAGAGGCAAATCTGCAGATTTCCAGACTGGGTCCCCCGAGATCGCGACTTCATCACCTGACTGCGAGGTCTCCGTCAGCGGTCGTGGCGGAGGGCTTGGCCGATGTCGCCTACGCGGTCGGCCAGGAGGCCCAAGGCGCCTACGGCTCGGGTGATGCCGTCGTCGGCGTCGCCGCCGAGGGCCTTGGTGCGGAGGTAGGCCTGTTTGATGGTGTGCCATCGGTCGGCCTGGGCCGTGGTGAGGGTGCCGCGCAGGGAGGCGAGTTTGAGGAGGTTGGCCTCGGCGCCGGCGGCCAGGGTTTGGGATTCGCCCACGTAATGGTCGTAGATGAGGGCTTCGAGCTCGTCGTCGTTCATGACGGGGACGATGCGTTCGGCGAGCTTGTTCATGTTGCGGTAGGAGCCCTGGAGCTGGAACGGGGGCTCGGTGCGGGCGTCGTCGGACTGGGCGGCGGAGGCGATGTAGGCCTGGTTGGCGGACAGGACGATCTGCTGGACGCGCAGGAGTTTGCGCAGCACGGAGACGATCTGGTCCAGCTCGACCTGGGAGTACGGGTGGGAGAGGCGGTCGGGGCGCACCGAGTCGTCGCCCTTGGCCAGGCGTACCAACAACTCCAGGTCGGAACGGTCGCGGGTGGACAGCGGGGCCAGGACGGGGTTGGAGGTCAGGGCGTTCTCGATGTAGCTGAGGGCGAAGAGGTCGTCCCTGCCGGACAGCACGTCGCCCAGGTTCCACACGTCGGCGCGGTTGGCGAGCATGTCGGGGATGCGGAAGCGCCTGCCGGCCTCGGTGTACGGGTTGCCCGCCATGCACACCGCGAAGCGCTTGCCCCGCAGGTCGTAGGTGCGGGTGCGGCCGTTCCACACTCCCTCGATGCGGCGCTGGGCGTCGCACAGGGAGATGAACTTCTGCAGCAGCTCGGGGTTGGTGTGCTGGATGTCGTCCAGGTAGAGCAGCGTGTTGTTGCCCAACTCCAGCGCGAACGAGATCTTCTCGACCTCTTGGCGGGCGGTGGCGTTGGGCGCCTCCGCCGGGTCGAGGGAGGTGATGGTGTGGCCGAGCGAGGGGCCGTTCACCTTGACGAAGACCAGGCCGAGGCGGCTCGCCACGTACTCCATCAGGGTGGTCTTGCCGTAGCCGGGCGGTGAGATGAGCAGCAGCAGGCCCATCTGGTCGGTGCGTTTCGTGTCGCCGGACGCGCCGAGCTGTTTGGCGAGGTTGTCGCCGATCAGCGGCAGGTAGACCTCGTCCAGCAACCGGTTGCGGACGAACGCGCTCATCACCTTGGGCCGGTACTCCTCCAGCCGCAGCCGTTCCCGTTCGTGCGCCACCAGCTCGCCGCGCCGCTTCTGGTACGCGCGGTAGGCGGGGACGCGTTCGGCGCGGAACGCGCGGGTCCGCGCGAGGACCTCGTCGAGCCGCAGGTCGAGCCGCCGGTCGGCGATACGGGGATGGGCGCCGAGCAGCCCCTCCACGGTGGCGTCGAGGGAGGCGGACGACTCGCGGCGGGGCACCTCGGACCCGCACAACTCGATGGCGACGGCCTCCGCCAGGTACGCGTCGTCGCCCGCCGAGCCGCTGGACGTGAGGTAGGCGCGCAGCCACGCCTCGACGAGCTGATGACGGGCCGCCAGATCCTCACCCAGAGCGCGCAGGTCGTCCTCGAAGTCCTGCAGACCCTTCGACCCGCTCCCCCCGAGCGCCCTGCGGAACCGCTCGAGGAGCGCACGCGCCGCCACCCCTGTCACGAACCCGAACGGCGCGGACACCAGCTCCTCGAACAGATACTCCCCGGCCGCCCCACCACCGGCGGACATGCCGCCCGGCAGGCCGGCACCGAAGGGTGGATGGGCCGGCAGGCCGGCACCGGAAGGCGGGCGGCTCAGCAGGCCGGCACCCGAGGGTGCGTGGCCCGGCGGTACGGCACCGGCGGGCGCGTGGCCCGGCAGGCCGGTACCGGAGGGTGCGTGGCCCGGCGGTACGGCACCGGCGGGCGCGTGGGCCGGCAGGCCGGTGTCGGTAGGTGGGTGGGTCGATGGTGCGGTGGTGGAGGGTGGGGTGGTGTCGGGGAGTGCGTGCCGGGTGGAGAAGGTCGTGATGGCGTCGTTCAGCTCTGTGCACAGCTCCGCGATGGCGGGGGAGTCGCCGAAGGCGGTACGGGCGCGGCCCAGGGAGGTGGCTCGGCGGGACCAGAGGGCTCGACTCGACTCGTCCGTTCCGTGGGCCCAGAAGAGTTGGGCGGCGGCACGGGCGGCCGGGGGGTAGCGGAGCAGGCCCGCCTCGGAGTGCAGGCGCAGCAGCGCTTCGAGGATCAGGGCGGCGTCGTGGTCGTGGACGCCCCGCTCGTACCCCTCGTCGTAGCGGGACTCGGCGGCCCGGCGGACGACGTCCGGCAGCGTCCCGTCGGTCGCCGCCGCGTGCAGGGTGTCGAGGTCGCCCGTGGCCAGGATCGAAGAGGCCAGGTGCTCGGCGCGGTAGACCTCCGGGGACTCCGACACCAGGAGCTGGTCCCAGAACGGGCGGGTCTCCGCGAACCCCTCGTCCGACACGGGGGAGCGGTAGTCGGTGCCGGTGACCGCGTACGCCATGCCGTCCTCGTGCGGGACGAGGGTGAGGTCGATCGGCTGGGTGTTGACGGCGAAGCGGTGCCGGCCGAGGCGGAGGGTCTCGCCGCCGTCGGTGAACAGGTCGGCGCGGTCGCGCAGGGACCGTCCGGCCTCTTGGCGGGCGGCCTTGACGCGGCCCTCCAGCTCTTCGGCGCGGACGGCGTCGCCGAGGGCGCGCAGGTCGGCGGCGACGCTGCGGAGCTTGGCCACCATCGGGTCGGCGGCGAAGTAGGTGTTGATCTCGTCCAGCGAGGTCAGGCCCGCGACGCGGCGGCGGACGCCGGCGAGCGTCCGGTCGGCGGAGGCGGCGAGCCGGTCGGCGCGGCGGGCCCGCTCGTCCATCAGGGACTGCTTGCGGGCGGAGAACGCCTCGTAGACGTCGTCCCGCTTGGCGGTCAGCTCGGCGAGGAAGTCGTCGAAGTCGCCGAAGCGGGCCTCGAGGTTCTCCAGTTGGAGCATCAGCCGGCCCAACTGCTCGTCGCAGCGGTCGGGGGTGTCGGCGACCGCCAGCGCCCCGGTGACGGCCTGGCCGAGCAGCGCGAACTCGGCGGCGAACGCGGCGCGGCCCTCGGTGGCCAGCAGCTCCCTGCGGCGCGCCTCCAGGGTGGCGCGGGCCCGGTTGACGCCGCCGAGGACCTCGCCGATCCGTTCCAGGATGCGGGTGCGGACGGTGGCGTCGGCGATGTCCAGCGACCCGACGACCTCGGTCACGGTCGAAAGGCCCGCCGACTGCTCGGCGAGCCGTGCGCCGAGGGGCTCGGCGGCGGCGACGGTGGTGATCTCGCCGGCCTCGACGACCAGTCGTTCGACGTCCTCGCGGTAGCCGGTGAACGCGTCCTCGCCCTGGAGGAACGACACCGCGCGCCGCCCCGCGCCGGTCAGCTCGGCGGCCAGGTCCGTGTCGAGCCGGTCGAGGCGTTCGGTGTCGACGTGGCGCAGCTCCCGCAGCGTGACCAGGTGGCCCTGCTCGCGGCGGAGGGCGGCGAGTCGGTCGACCCACGCGTCGGCGGTCTTGGGGGCCTCGCCGCGCAGCAGCCGCACCAGCGACGTGATCTTGGTGGCGGCCTCGTCCACCGCCTGTCGGGCCTGGTCGGTGAGGGCCTGGACGTTCTCGAACTCCTCCAGCACCTGCTCGGCCGCCGACCGTACGGCCGTCAGCGGGGCCCGCAGGTCGCCCAGGTCCGCCTCGCCCAGCCAGTGGTAGTGGTCGAAGACCCGGGCGCAGGCCGCGATCAGTCCCTCGAAGACGGCGGTGGACGGCGCCATCTCGCCCACCATCCGGGACACCGACAGACAGTCGGAGATGCCCCGCACCAGCTCCGCGTTGCCGACCCGTTCGAGCGGGCCGGTGCCGACGGGTTGCGCGGCGGCGTACGCGTCCGACAGGTACGGCGTCTGCCACACCTGCATCGGGTGGACCCGCGTCGGCTCCTCGGAGACGGCGCGGAACACCACGAGCGTCCCGTCGTCGAACAGCGAGTACCCGTGGCACGGCAGCGGCGCCGCGACCTCCTTGCGGATCACGTTGTACGGCAGCAGCAGCGAACGGCCGTCGGCGCGGGAGTGGAAGACGTACAGCACGTCCTCGCCGTTGGTGGAACGGATGACCCGTTCGAACTCCAGGCCGGTGACGTCGGTGTCGAACGTCCGGGCGACCCCGGTGGTCAGGTAGTAGCCGCCCGGGAAGATCAGCCCGTGGTCCTCGGGGAGCCGCCGGCACGCCTGCCCGATCCCGTCGAGCCTGGTGACCTGCTTGGTGCGGGTGTTGAAGACCAGGTGCCGCCACACCGTCTCGTTGTACGGGCGGACGCGCAGCAGGATCAGCGAGCCGATCCGGGCATAGTGGACGTCGGCGTCCGCGAGGCTCTGCAGCGGCTCGTCCACCGGCTCGCCGTAGACGCCCTCGCCCGTCTCGGTGTTGTTCTCGATCTTGATGGTGAGGTCGCCGCCGACCGTCTCCACGAATACCTCGTCCTCGATCGAGATGTGCGGGTGGCGGCCGAGCACGTGCTGTTCGCGGGTCGTCTCGACCCACGCGAAGTCGTGCGAGGGCGGGAACACGTGGTCGCGTTCGCCCCGGTCGTCGATGTACGAGACCGCGCCGTCCGTGTCGACCTTCCAGCGCAGCACCCGGATGTCGGCGGTGCCGGCCCCGGTCTGGAACACCGCCAGGAGCTTGCCGTCCAGCCGGCGGAGCTGCATGAGCCGGGTGTCGCGGTAGTAGCGGTAGAGCTCCGCGAAGTCCTTCTCGAAGCCGGGCTCGCGCAGCAGGCCCGGGGCGTCCATGTCCTCGAAACGGAAGGCGTCGCCGTCGCGGGCGAAGCGGTGCACGGAGAAGACGTCGTCGATCGTCGTCTCCGGCTTCAACCCGAGGAACACGTTGTAGCCGAACAGCATCACACCCTGCCGCCCGCCCGACACCGCGACGATGTCCCGGGGCACGCAGTTGTTCTCGGTACGGATCCGCTCGGTGCCCAACAGCCGCAGCTCGGTGCTGCCGAACACCTCGACGCGCCGCGCGTTCAGCGCCTCCGCCCGGCGGGCCAACTCGGCGGCCTGCTCCGTCAGCCGCGCCCGCAGCACCTCGTACGTACCGCTGTCCAGGGCCGCGCCCTCGGGGAGGGGCGAGGGCGCGGCGTCGGCGGGGGTGTTCGTCATCGGCTCAGTGGTCGGTGTTGTTGACGGCCTTGACCGTCGACACCGGGGCGGGGA
Organism: Thermomonospora umbrina; assembly: GCF_003386555.1. Lineage (GTDB taxonomy): Bacteria > Actinomycetota > Actinomycetes > Streptosporangiales > Streptosporangiaceae > Thermomonospora > Thermomonospora umbrina. The sequence goes on from NZ_QTTT01000001.1 coordinate 3,452,587, forward strand.
CGGCGGCGGGGGCGGAGGCGGTCAGGGTTCCGACGGGGCTGTCGGCCACGCCGAGCTTCTCGGCGGTGGTCAGCAGCCTGGTCAGCTTGTCGGTGTCCGGGCCGCCGGCCCTGATCAGCTTCACCAGCAGGGCGGACAGGGTGAGGTCGCGGACGCCGCCGGTGTCCAGCGAGCCGAGCAGGCGGGTGAGGTCCTCGGTGAAGCGGCCCTCGCCCTCCAGCCAGGGGCCCGCCAGGGTGCGGCTGACCTGGGAGTTGTCGATGAAGCCGTCGATGCTCTTGCCGAGGGCGACGGAGCCGACCAGCTTGTCGAGGAAGACCGTGTCGCCGCCGACGATGCTGATGTCGGCCTTCTCCAGCCCGGCCGCCAGCACACCCGCCTGCTGTTCGGCGACCTGGCGGTGCATCTCGATGCCGGCCATCCGGATGTCCCGCTCGGCCTCCAGCCGCAGGCGGTACTCCTCGTGCCCGCGGGAGGCGTCCGACAGCTTGGCCATGGCCTCGGCCTTCTCGGTGAGGCCCTCCGCCTCGGCCTTGAGCTTCTCGGCGATGCCCTCGGCGAACGCCAGCGCCTTGTCCTTCTCGCCCTCGGCCTCGGCCTGCAGCCGGTCGCGGACCGCGCCGGCCTCGACGGCCCGACGCTCGCGCTCGACGGCGGCCTGCGCCATGCCCTCGCGCTCGGCGGCCTCCGCGGCGCGCTCGCGGATCTGCGCCTCGACCAGGCCCTCCTTCTCGGTGGCCTGGACGGTGCGCTCGCGGATCTGGACCTCGATCAGGCCCTCCTTCTCCACGATCTCGGCGTTGCGGGCCCGGACCTGGGCCTCCGCGAGACCGGGGGCGGCCTGCTCGGCCTGCACACCCTCGGCCAGCCGGATCTTGGCGCGGGCGTCCAGATCGGCGGTCTGCTGCCGGGCCTCGGCCAGCAGCAGCTCCTCGCGGGCCTTGAACTTGGCCGCGGCCTCCGCCGCCTCGGCCGCCTTGATGTCCTTGACCAGGGCCTCCTGCGCCTCGGCCTCGGCCTGGATGACCAGGGCCTGCCGGGTGCGCTCGGCCTCCTCGAGGGTGCGCAGGCGCTTGATGTTCTCCTCCTGCTCGGCCACCGTCTTCTCGACGGCGATGCGCTCGCGGACGACCTCGGCGATGTCGCGCTTCTCGCCCTCGACCTCCTTGTCGGCGGCGATCCGGGTCAGCTCGGTCTCCCGCTCGCGGGCGATGACCTCCAGCATCCGGTCCTTCTCGATGCGCTCGGTCTCGATGGCGAGGACCCGTTCGCGGTTCTTCTCCGCCACCGAGATCTCGCGGGCCTTGTTCTCCAACTGGACGCCGAGCTGCTCGTCGGTGCGGATGCCGGCGGTCTGCGCCTTGAGCCGCTCCTCGGCCTGCACCCGGGCGGTCTCGGCCTCCTCGCGGGCCTTCATGGTCTCGATCTCGCGCCGCTGCTTGGCCTCCGCGTCGGCCTCCCGCCGCCGGAGCTCCAGGATGGCCTCCCGGGCGTCCACGTTCTGTCGGGTGATCTCCTTCTCCTCGTTGCGCTCGAACTCGTTGGTGCGCACGTGCTCGATCGCGGTCAGCTCGGTGATCTTCCGGATGCCCTGGGCGTCGAGGATGTTCGCCTTGTCCAGCGAGGACATCGGCGTCTGCTCCAGGTAGTCGATGGCCGCGTCCTCCAGGCTGTAGCCGTTGAGGTCGGTGCCGATGACGCGGATGATGTGGTCGCGGAACTCCTCGCGCCGCGTGTACAGGTCCACGAAGTCCAGGTGCTTGCCGACGGTCTTGAGCGCCTCGGAGAACTTGGCGCTGAACAGCTCCTGCAGGGTCTCCTGACTGCTGGCCCGTTCGGTGCCGATGGCCTGGGCGACCTTGATGACGTCCTCGGTGGTCTTGTTGACCCGGACGAAGAACGTGATCCGGATGTCGGCGCGGATGTTGTCCTTGCAGATCAGGCCCTCACGGCCGGTCCGCGCGATCTCGATGGTCTTCACCGAGATGTCCATCACCTCGGCCTTGTGCAGCACCGGCAGCACCACCGCGCCGGTGAACGTCACGTCCACCTTGCGCACCTTGGAGATGATCAGCGCCTTGCCCTGTTCCACCTTGCGGAACAGCCGGCTGGTGACGATCACCAGCCCGAGGGCGATCAGCAGGACGACGGCGATGAGGACGCCGAGGCCCAGGGTGATGGAGTCCATCTCGGGTTCCCTTCAGGGGGTCGTTCAGGTCGTTCAGGTCGTTCAGGAGAGGCGCCGGTCGGGGTCGAGGTCCGCGTCGTAGGGCATCACCCGGAAGAACTCGCCGACCGTGTCGTAGTCGAAGATCAGTGCCGTGCTGCCGGAGGTCAGCGGCTCCTCGGTCTCTTGGCGGACCTGGATGATCGCCGACGAGCCGTCCGTCGAGGTGATCTCCGCCTGACCGAAGTCGGGGCCCACCCGGGACGTCCGGATCACGCACATCCGCCCCACGAAGTCCTGCCGGGACGACTCGCGGGTCCGCGGCAGCGCCTTGCGCAGCGGCATCACCACCAGACAGGTGACGAGCCAGGCGCCCACCAGCGCGAGGGTCAGGGCCACCAGCCCCAGGGCGATGGCGAGCGGCGAGGAGAGGTCGAAGGAGTCCACCACGACGGCACCCACCAGACTGAAGAACCAGGAGAAGGCGATGAGCAGCGACAACGCCACCGTCACGGGCACCTCGCCGATCCGGAGCCACCCGGCGAACCCGGCGAGGCCCTCGGTGTCGGCGTCGCCGTCGAGCAGCTCCAGGTCCGCGGCGCCCAACACCACGAACAACCAGTAGGCGACGACCACGATGAGCGAGAAGGTGAACAGCGCCGTCGGAAAGCCGAGAACGACACGGACGAACTCGCCCATCACACGCCCTCCCCCGTCGACACCCGAGCCCCACGAGGGTCGGGACCGTTGTCGACGCGGCGGAGGAACGGAACGCCGGCGCAGCCCAGGGAACGGCCCTGACACCTTTGCCGACCAGACTTCCCGGCGCACCTGGGGGCGAACTTTACAGAAAGAGCGCGATCCTGCCTAGTCGTCGGGTGTGCCCCCGTCCGCCCGGATCCCTTCATCGCACTCATGGCAGTGGGACGGGGTCGACACCGGATCCGTTCCGTCCCGAAACGCGCGCCTCGCGTGCCGTGCCCGCCCGGAGTGACCGAGCGTGCATTTATCCACGGTCGCGCAGCGGTCCTTGGCGGACTCGTTTCGGAATGTCCGTGTGTGGGACCGTTGCCACCTGCGAGAACGGACGGACCGGCCGCCACCTGCGCCGTGCGCGGTGACCGGATCCGGCCGCAACAGGGCATTGATCCTTTCTGTCATATTGGCCGTGACAAGCCATGGAGGAGAGGGCGATGCCCGCTGTTTCGCCGTTGGGACCGGGTGACCCCCGGCAGGTGTCCGCGTTCCGCTTGCTGGGCCGTCTGGGCGAGGGCGGTCAGGGCACCGTGTTCCTCGGGCGGGACGCCGACGGGCGTCGGGTGGCGGTCAAACTGCTGCACGCCCGGCTCGCCTCGGACGAGCGGGCGCGGGCCAGGTTCGCCGCCGAGGTCAGGCACGCCGAACGCGTCGCGGCGCTCTGTACGGCACCCGTGATCGCCACCGACGTCGACGGGGACGTCCCCTACATCGTCAGCGAGTACGTGGACGGCCCGTCGCTGGCGGCGGTGGTGGCCGCCGAGGGGCCCCGGTCGGGCGCGGCGCTGGACCGGCTGGCGATCGGGACGATCACGGCGCTGGCGGCGATCCACGGCGCCGGCGTCGTCCACCGCGACTTCAAGCCGAGCAACGTGCTCCTGGCCGACGACGGGCCCCGGGTCATCGACTTCGGGATCGCCCGGGCGCTGGACGACGCGAAGCGCGTCTCCAGCGCGGCGGTGGGGACGCCCGCCTACATGGCGCCCGAACAGATCGAGGCGCAGGACGTCGGCCCGCCCGCCGACGTGTTCGCGTGGGGCTGCACGATGGTGTTCGCCGCGACCGGCGCGCCGCCGTTCGGCAACGACGCGATCCCGGCGGTGCTGCGCCGGATCCTGCTCGAACCTCCGGACACCGGGTCACTGGGCGAGCCGTTGCTGGGCCTGGTCCGCCGCTGTCTGGACAAGGACCCGGCCGGGCGGCCCACCGCACAGCAGATCCTCATCCGGCTCCTCACTCGGGCGGGCGCGCTGCCCGCCGCGGAGACCTCTCCCGAGAACGTCCTCGAACAGGGCGAACGGTTCGCCGCGACCCCCATCGACGGTCCGGCGGGAGGCCCCGGGAACGGACCTCGGCGCGGTCGTCGGGGGATCGCCGCCCTGACCGGCGGGGCCGGTGCGCTGGTGGCGGTCGGGGCGGCGGTGGTCCTGATCGTGACCATGGCCGACACGGGCCGCACGGGCGGCACGGGCGGCCCCCGTCCCGGCGCTTCGTCGCCGCCACCGACCGGTCCGCAGTTGAACGCGATCATGGCCCCGCCGACGTTCATCGACCCGTCCAACGCCTCCAGTGACGGCCGGCCGATCGTCTCCCAGCTCTTCACCGGGCTCGTTCAGATCGGCAGGGACGGCACGGTGCGGCGACGGTTGGCCACCGACCTCCGCGCCGACCCCACCTGCCGGACCTGGACGATCGACATTCGGTCCGGCACCCGGTTCTCCAACGGGGAGCCGGTGGACGCCGCCGCGTTCGTCCGAGGGTGGACGCGGGCCGCGCAGTCGAAGGAGTACGCCGTCGGGGTCCTGATGGCCGACATCGAGGGCTACACGGACCTGCTCACGGAACGGACCAACACGTTCGCCGGCCTGCGCGCCGGGGCGGGCGGGATGGAGGTCAAGCTCACCGCGCCCGACTGCGAGTTCGACAAGCGGCTGGGCAACACGGTCTTCTTCCCCGTGCCGGTGACCGCCGGGGCCCCCGACAACAAGACCTACAACGATCGGCCGATCGGCAACGGGCCCTTCACCGTGGAGTCGTACACGCCGTCCCGGCACGTCGTCCTCAAGCGCAACCCGTCGTGGGCGTTCGCCTCCAAGGGGAAGGCGACACCGGGGCGGGTCGTCATCGACCTGAGCGAGGACTACTCGGTCCGGGGCGTCTCGGGCATCACCTCCGGCGCGTACGACCTCGCCGACGTGGCGAACAACGACCTCGGCACGGCCCAGTCCCGCTTCGCGGACGACGGTCGCCTGCGCACGCAGCCCGTCGCCGGCACCGGGTTCCTGCTGCCGGTCACGACCCGTGGGGCGATGAAGAGCCGCGAGGCGAGGCTTGCGGTCTCGTTCGCCCTCGACCGCAAGGCGATCACCGCCGCGTTGTTCGCCGGGACGCATCCGCCCAGCACCGGGCTGGTGCCCGCGCCCGTCCCCGGGTTCACCGGGGAGCGCTGCCGGTCGTGCGCCCGCCCCGATCCGAGCACCGCGCGGTGGTACGCCGAGCGGGCCGGGCTCGGCCGGGGCACCGCCATCACGCTGCTGTCACGAGGCGACGGCCCCGCCCGCTGGCCCGATCTCATCGAGCAGCAGCTCGAGGACTCCCTCGGCTGGAAGGTGAAGATCACCACGGTCGACACGTTCGAGGCATGGCGCGAGGCCATCAGCGCCGAGGACGGCCCGGCGTTGGCGACGTACGGATGGTTCAGCGACTACCCGTCGGCGTTCAGCTTCCTGCACCAGATCCTGGGCGGCGACCAACTGCCCACCGCGACCGGCGGCGGGTTCAACTACGCCGGCTGGCGCAACGCGGGCTTCGACCGTGAGCTGTCCGCCGCGCGTACCCAGCCCGACGAGGCCACCCGCATCCGTCACCTGCGCAAGGCCGAAGATCTCGCGCTGGACGACATGGCGCTCATCCCGCTGTGGAACTACACCGCCGTCACCCTGACGAACCGTCGGTTCACCGACGTCCCCACCGACTTCTACGGGAGCCCCGACTTCGGCGACACCGGACGGTGACCGTGTCAGGCCCCCGCCCACACCTCCTGGACCTGCGCGGCCACGGCGGGGGCCTGGGCGAGGCCGGCCCGGAAGCCGGGGCCCCAAAGCCTCATGCTGAGCACGTCGACGCCGAACGCGTCGATGGCGGCCTGGTCGGGGCCGACGACGACGGTACGGGCGTCGCCCAGCGTCTTCAGCTCCCGCTCCAGCCGGTCGCGCGGTGTGAAGTGCGCCAACGGCTCCAGCACGACCACGGTGGACGCCCCCTCGACGAGGTCGGCGTTGGTCATCGAATGGACCCCGCCGTCCATGTAGTGGCGTCCGCCGATCTCGACCGTCGGGAACACGCACGGCACCGAGCAGCTCGCCCGCACGGCCGCCTCCAGCGACGCGTCTCCGTCGCGGTCCCACACGACGAACGAGCCGTCATCGGCGTCGACGCCGGTGACGAGCAGATGTCGGTCGGGCCATTTCGGGGACGGCAGCCGGCGGCCGATCTCCTCCAGGGCCGCGCCCCTGCCGTCGGTGGGGGTCTCCCGCGCCATCCGGCCGATGCGCGCCCGGGCCTCACGGGGCTCCAGCGTGGTGTCGTACATGAGGGCGAACGCCGTCATGACCAGGTCCATGTCCGGCTTCGGCGGCCTGGCCGCCGGGTCGCCGTCGGGCCTCGCGGACATGATCTCGATCGCCTGTTCCAGGTCCCCGCCGTGCGCGAGGAACGCGCCGACCACCGAGCCCGCCGAGGTGCCCACGAACACGTCCGCCGCCGCCAGGTCGACGCCCCGCCCGGCCAGCCCGGCGACGAGCCCGGCCTCCCAGGCGATCCCCGCGACCCCGCCGCCGCCCAGCACCAGGGCGCGTCCGCCGTCCATCGTCATGCCGTGTCCTTCCGGGCCAGGAGCGCCTGCATCGCGGAGCGCATCGGCTCGCCGATCTCGACCGGCCGGCGCGTCTCCCGGTCGACGAACACGTGGACGAAGCGTCCCTCGGCGAGCGGGGTCTCGCCGTCCTCACCGAAGAGCCCCACCTCGTACCGGACGCTGGAACGGCCCAGGTGCCCGACCCGCAGACCGACGCGGAACGCCTCGGGGAACGCGATCGAGCCCTTGTAGACGCAGTTCGACTCGACGCACAGCCCGATCGCGGACCCGTGGTGGATGTCCAGCCCCGCCGCCCGGATCAGCCAGGTGTTGATCACCGTGTCCATCACCGAGTAGTGGACGGCGTTGTTCACGTGGCCGTAGACGTCGTTGTCCTTCCACCTGGTCGGGACCGTCTCCCAATGCCCGTAGTCAGTGTCCACGGCGAGCAGTTTATGGTCATCTGGACCGACTCTCGGCGGCCGGCCGGCCCCGAGGCGCGACCGCGTGGTCGGTGAGCAGGCGACCGAACTCCTCCTCGAACTCGGCCAGCCGGGCACGCAGGCCGGGGCCGGGCCAGGTTTCCGGCAGCAACTCGTCCGGGAGCAGCGGGTCGGTCATCAGGTGGCGGAGGACGGCCGCCGAGATCGTGAAGCGCTCGGCCAGGGGCTGCGCCTCCTCCAGCGCCCGCTGAAGTCGTACCGCCAGGGCGGCCCAGCAGGGCAGGTCCCAGAGCGCGGCGGCCAGCTCCCGGGGGTCCCCCTCCGGGCGTCCCTCCAGGAAGGTGCACTGCTGGGCGACGATGGACGGGCGTTCGCGCAGGAGGTTGGCGGGTCGCAGCCACGCGCCCTCGCGCAGCTCGGCGAGCCGGAGGGCGGCCATCGCCTGCCGGAGCGCCGTCCGTTCGGGGGCGGGCCTGCGCTCGGCGGTGATCATCGCGATCTCCCAGCCGCCGTCCCAGGCCCGGGTGCGGGGTGTGACGCTCTCGTCCTGGCGGGCCTGGCGGCGCAGGAGCCGTTCGCTGAGCCGGTACGCGCCCTCGACGTGGACGAGGTCCCCGGCGGCGACCATGCGGGACAGCGCCACCCGGACGGTGCCCTCGGCGATGCCGAACTGCTCGCCGACGCGGACCAGGTGGCGGGCGCGCAGCTCCGGCGGGTGACAGCCGAGCAGGGTGCTCAGCACCACGGAGCGGGCGGTCAGCGGCCTCAGGTTCAGGGTCTCGATCATCGCTGTCTCGGGAGCGTACCCTCAATTACATGCTTCCATCGCGTGGTGAAAGTCTGTAATGTCCGGCTCATGGGCGATTATCTGATCGAGTCGGTCGACGAACTCCCCTTCGGCGGCCCCGGCAAGGCCCGGCGGTACGCCACCGAGCGCTACGAGGGCGCGGTGGGCCTCAACTGGTACACCTGCGACCCGAGCCTCCGCGCCACGCTCGGCCGATGGATGAGCCCGGAGCACCTGGCGTGGGCCACCCCGCACCTGGAGCGCGCCGGGGCCATGATGGGCGGCCCCATCGCCCGCCACGCCGAACAGACCGATCGCAACCCGCCCGAGCTGGAGAAGTACGACCGCTGGGGCCACGACGTCAGCCGGGTCGTCATGCCCCCGTCGTTCGAGGCGGCCCGGCGGGAGCTGGTCGCGGGGAGCTTCACCACCGACGCGTTCTTCGCCGAGGCCGGGGCGGCCGGCGTCGACCCCACGCCGATGGCCGTGGCGTGGAACTACATGCTCGACCAGGCCGACATCGGGATGGGCTGCGCCCTCGGCACCGGCGGCGACATGGTGGTGCTGCTGGCCGAGCGGTTCGCCCCGGAGGACGTCAAGCGGCGCGTCCGCGAGCTGTTCTCCGCCGGGATGTTCTCCGGCGAGGCCGCCCAGATGCTGACCGAGCGCAGCGGCGGGTCCGACCTCGGCGCGCTGGAGTCCACCGCCGTCCCCGACGGCGACGCCTGGAAGCTGAACGGGCTCAAGTGGTTCGCGTCCAACGCCAACGGATCCGCGTTCGTCGTGCTGGCCAAGCCGGAGGGCGCGGAGGACGGGGTGCGCGGCGTCGCCCCGTTCCTCGTGCTGCGCGAACGCCGGGACGGCGGCCGGAACGGGGTGCGGATCCGCCGCCTCAAGGACAAGCTCGGCACCCGGTCGGTGGCGTCCGCCGAGATCGAGTTCACCGACGCCGAGGCGTTCCTCCTCGCGCCCGGAGGCGGGTGGTCGGGGGACGGCAAGGGCCTGGGCCGGATGATGGAGCTGACCAACGGGGCGCGGCTCGGCATCGCGCTGATGGGCCTCGGCTGCGCCCGCCGGGCCCTGGTCGAGGCGCTCTGCTACGCCCGCCGCCGCGAGGCGTTCGGCAGGCCGCTCATCGACCAGCCGCTGATGCGCCGCAAGCTCGCCGAGCTGATCGTGGAGGTCGAGGCGGCCCAGGCCATCGTGTTCCACGGGCACCTCGAACGGATGCGGCTGACACCCGCGCTGGTCAAGCTGCGGGCCGCGCGACTCGGCGTCACCGCCGCGAGCGACGCCATCGAGGTCCACGGCGGCAACGGGTACATCGAGCAGTGGCCCGTCGCGCGGATCCTGCGGGACGCGCAGGTCAATCCGATCTGGGAGGGCGGCGACAACATCCTGTGCCTGGACGTCCGCCGCGCGATCGGCCAGGACGCGCATCTGCCGTTCCTGGACCGGCTGCGGCAGGCCGTCGAACGGGCCCCCGGCGGCGCGCCGGCGGAGCTGGTGTCCCGGCGGGTGGACGACCTGACCGAGACGATCGCGCGGTGGCGGAAGCTGGGCGACGCGACCGCCGAGGCCAGGCTGTACCCGCTGGCGCAGTTCATGGCCGACGTCTACTCGGCGGCCCTGCTGCTGGAGATCCCCGGGGAGCGGGGCGAACTGGTCGCCCGGCTGTACGCGCGGGCCCACCTCGCCGAGCCCGGCCCGCTGCGCGACATCGACGGCCCCGCCGAGGAGCTGGAACGGTTCGCCGAACTCGCCGACGGCGCACTTCAGGACGGTCGGTAGGGTCCCACGCCATGAGTCGCCCCCGTTCCACCCCCGCGTCGCCCATCACGACCCCGCCGTCCACCGCGACCGCCCCCGTCGCGGACGCCGCCGCCGTTCAGGACTTCATCGCCGCCGGGGAGATCCTGGGCAGCGCGTGCTTCGGCTGCGGCCCCGACGTGCCGCACGGCCTGCACATCCAGCGCACCGGGCGCGACGGCACCACCGCCTTCGCCGAGTTCACCGTGATCCCCGAGCATCAGGGCGCGCCCGGCCTCGCGCACGGCGGGCTGCTCGCCACGGCGATGGACGAGATCCTCGGCACCTCGGCCTGGCTGCTCGGCCGCCGCTACGTGACCGGCCGGCTGGAGACCGACTACCTCGCGCCCGTCCCGGTCGGCTCGCTCGTTCACCTGAGGTCCTGGTGCAAGGGCGTGGACGGCCGCAAGGCGTACCTCGAGGCGGAGGGCAGGCTCGGCGGGCCGGACGGCCGGGTCGCGGTCCGAGCGGCGGCGCTGTTCATCGAGGTCCCGCTCGAACACTTCACCGCGAAGGGAACGCCATGAGCGTCCGCATCGAACGGAACGGTCCCGTCACCACGGTCATCCTGTCCCGGCCGGAGGCCCGCAACGCGGTCGACGGCCCCACGGCGACCGCGCTCGCCGACGCGTTCCGGGCCTTCGACGCCGACCCGGCCGCGGCCGTCGCGGTGCTGTGGGGCGAGGGCGGCACGTTCTGCGCCGGCGCCGACCTCAAGGCCGTCGGCACCGAACGCAGCAACCGCGTGGACCCGCCTCCCGCGGACGCGCCTCTGGGCTGCACGCGGCTGCGGTTGGGCAAGCCGGTCATCGCGGCCGTCGCCGGTCACGCCGTCGCGGGCGGCCTGGAGCTGGCGCTGTGGGCCGATCTGCGGGTGGCGGAGCCCGACGCGGTGTTCGGCGTGTACTGCCGCCGCTGGGGCGTCCCATTGATCGACGGCGGCACGGTACGGCTGCCCCGGCTGATCGGTACGAGCCGGGCCATGGACATGATCCTGACCGGCCGTTCCGTGGACGCGCGGGAGGCGTACGACATCGGCCTCGTCAACCGGCTGACCGGGCCCGGCGAGTCCCGCACGGCCGCCGAGACCCTCGCCGCCGACCTGGTCCGCTTCCCGCAGTCCTGTCTGCGGAACGACCGCATGTCCGTGCTCGAACAGGACGGCCTCACCGAGGAGGAGGCCCTCGCCAACGAGTACCGCCACGGGCTCGGCTCCCTGGAGGAGGCCCTTCACGGCGCGGGCCGCTTCGCCTCCGGAGCCGGGAGGCACGGGGACTTCACCGACATCTAGGCCGCTCAGTCGCGCCAGAAGAGCTCGATCTCCAGGTCGAATTGATTGTCCTGGACGGAGGTCTCCTTCAGGGTGAAGACGGCTTTATGGCCGTCCGGATATAGGACCCGCTGGCAACCGGTGACGCTGCGATAGCATTCGGCGACCGCCTGCTCGTCGACTCCGGAGTCACCCGCGTCCCTGAGCCAACGCGTGAGATCCCTCAGCAGCGTGGGGCAGGGGCTCGCCGGTGTGCAGACCGCCCGCCAGAGCGCGTAATAGCGATTGGCGTTCTCGACGAACGGGCCGTTGTAGACCTGCATGCGGGCCGGCCCGCCCAATTGCCCGCCCCATTTCTCCAACTCCTGCGTGGGGCGGATCTGGGCGAAGTACACGATGCCGCCGATGACGAGCGCCAGGACCACCGGGATCAACAGGAGCAGGGCGGGCCGCTTCGAGCGCGGGCGAGGGGCGTGGTAGGGCGGCGGGCCGCCCTGCGGCGGGGGCCACGGCGCGCCCTGCCCCTGCCCCGGTCCCGGCCACGGCCGCCCGGGCGGCCCCGGCGGACCTTGCCAATGCGGGGGACCCTGGGGAGGCTGCATGATCCCGAATGCTACTGAGGACCGGCGGACGAATCAGGGCAAGAGCGACCCGACCGTGTCCACCAGGTCGGCGGACTGACGGACGCCGGCCTTGTAGACCTCGGCCCACCGGCTCCGATCGCCGACGTTCGGCCCGAACGCCTCCCGCGCGGCGTCGTCCGGCGTGATCCACAGATCCGCGCCCTCCGGGGACGCCTGCCCCATGGGCTCGATGAGGATCACCGTGCCGGCCCCTCGCGCGAGGTGGACGTTGGAGCCCCCGCCGAACGCGCCGTCCATGTAGAGCCGCCCGTCGATGGTGATCGGCGCGGTGAAGCCGGGCGCGGCGCTGGAGGACGCGACGGCGGCGTGCAGCGGGACACCGTCCTCCCGGGTCCACACCACCGGGTCGCCGCCGTCCACGTCCACCGCCGTGATCAGCAGCGCCGTGTCCGGCCACGTCCGGGTGCCGAGCAGGAACTCCATGCCGGCCAGGTGCCGTTCCTCCGGCGGCGCGTCGGCCTCCCGGGCGAGCGCGCCGACCCGCCGCCGTGCCTCGCGCGGATCCGCGCCCGGCGCGTTGAGGATCTCGAAGACGCGCGGCATCACGGCCAGGTCCGCGCCCTCCTCACCGGGCCGAACGGGTGGCAGGTCGGAGAGTTCTTCCAGGTCCCTTCCGACGGCGAGGGCGGCGCCGGCGATCGCCCCCGCCGAGGTGCCGACCAGCACGTCCGCGCTCGCCGGGTCCACACCCGTACGGCGCAACCCGGCGGCGAGCCCGAACAGCCAGGCGGTGCCCACCGGCCCCCCGGGTCCGAGGACGAGGGCCACATCGCTTCCGCCGAGAGTGAGAGTCATGCCCCGAACCGTACGGAGCCCGACCTGCTGCGGACATCGGACCTTGGACGGAGGACCATCGGCCCGACCGCCCGAGCCGAGCGAACGCCGATGCCTTCCACCTCCCGCTCGTCTCCCTGCCCGAGGGCCTCCCGAGGCCGGAGCACTTCGCCGTCATGGAGACCCTCGACTCGCCTCACGCGCGCCAGACCGACGGGAACGGCCGACGCCCCGCCGGATGGGCCGCCCGGCGGGGCGTCGGGGGATGTCACGTCATCCGGCCCTGTGGGGTGCGGTCACCGTTCCCAGATCACCGGCACCACGTCGGTCTTGAGGTTCCGGTCGCTGAGGCTGCCGAGGATTCCGGCGACGGCGCCATTGAGGATGCCGAGGGTGCTGTCGATGGGGACGCTCAGGGCGGAGGCGGGGGTGGCCAGCGCCACCAGCCCGGTACCCGAGGCGGCGGTCACGACCAGGGCGCGGGAACGGGCCCGGCGCGACAGGGGGAGGCGGGGGATGCGGGACAGATTCACGAGGAACTCCTCTCGTCATCGGCCCGGCACCAGCATCGTAACGGCAGGTCAGCCGCGCCGGAGCTGTGTCGCGCACCCGACGCACGGGGGCGCTCGTCAGCCGGGCCGGCCCGGCCCGGCAACGGGTCGGAGCTCGGCACCGCCCCCGCCACCGCTTCACCACCCGGGTCGCCGACGGCCGTCTCGTCGCCATGAGCCGAGGCGAGTCGCATGACCGCCCCGACACCATCATCGACACCGACCCCGACACCCTGTCCCGCGTCCTCGGCGCAAAGGTGACGCTCACCGAGGCGGTCAACGGCGGGCGGCTCACCATCACCGGAGACGACCGGGCCGGCCAACGCCTCTCCGACGCGGCACGGATCGAAGAGACGGCGCCGACGGGGACTTTCTCGCCCCCATGACCATGTTCGGCAAGCCATTCAAGGCCGACGTCAAGGCGCTCATCCGACTGAAGAACGTCGGCCACTTCACCTTCATGATCGCGAACACCGGCCCCGGCACCGGCATTTCCCAATTCACCCTCCACCGGCCGCTGCCCTGACTCATCGACGTTCGGTTCGGTGCGCCCCCTCTCGCGCGCGCCGCGTTCGCCTTGCGCATTTCGTGTATGGCCATTCGACGCCGGCTGTGTCAGCATCTGGGCCCCGATCGAGGAGCGATCATGACCCGACGGCTTCCCCTCAGCCTGGTCCTCTGCACCACCCTCGTCCTGCCGGCCCTGGCCGGGCCCGCGCACGCCGCGCCCGCGTTCCGCGTCACCGACCTGCCGCTCGGCGGCGACCGCTCGGCGTTGAGCGTCCTGGACATCAACGAGCGCGGCCAGATCGCCGGCCTGACCGAGTCCCCGTCCGCCCCGGGTCGCTACCGCGTCGTGCGGTGGGACCCCACCCCGTCCGGCTACACCGTCACCCCGCTGTCGGACTACCAGGAGCAGTACCCGGTCAAGATCAACGACCGTGGCGACGTCATGGGCCGCGCGGGCGACGACATCGTCATCTGGGACCGTGCGGGCACCCGTGTCGCGACCGTCGCCCCGGTCGGTACGTTCTCGGCGTTCCCGCCCGTGTTCAACAACCGTCGCCAGGTCCTGTACAGCCACGGCAGCGGCGACCTGAGCGGTCTGCCGACCACGGCCGTCCTGTGGAGCCCCGAAGGCACGTCCGAACTCGACCGGCCCGACGGCACCACCAGCATGTTCGCCATCAAGCTGAACGAGCGCGGCGTCGCCCTCGGCACCATCCTGGCCGGCCGGACCCCGCCGCACCGCACCGGCTTCCGCTGGAACGGCACCGCCATGACCCGCATCCCGGCCCCCGGCGGCCAGGCCGTCGCCTTCATGGTCGACATCAACGACCGGAACCAGGCCGTCGGCGTCGGCCCGACCGAGGGCCGCGTGTTCGTCGAACAGGACGGCCGCGCGCGGGACATCGGCGACCTCGGCGGCGGCTGGAGCCGGACCGACTTCTTCCTTCCGGCCATCAACGCCCGAGGCCAGATCACCGGCCTCAGCCGCACCGCCTCCGGCGAGATCCACCCGTTCCTGTGGACCGCCGGCCGGATGACCGACCTCGGCACCCTCGGCGGCCCCACCACCGACCTCTCCGACACCGCCATCACCGACCTGAACGACCGGGGCCAGGTCATCGGCCTCAGCAGGACCAGCGCCGGCGAGCGCCATCCGTTCCTGTGGACCGCCGGCCGGATGCAAGACCTGCACATCGCCGGCTCCAGGAACACCGAAGTCGTCGAGATCAACGGCCTCGGCCAGGCCGTCGGCTCCATCACCACCGAGACCGGCACCCGCCCCGTCGTCTGGACGACGACCACACCCTAGAACCGCGGAGCCCTACGCCGTTGGGGAGCCGCACCGCGTCGCGCGGTGCGGCGTCCTCCGTTCGGGTCCGTGCGACCGCGCGACGAGCCCGCACCTTCGGTCTCCCCACGCGACCGCGTTCCCGTGGCGCGGCGGGGTGTCAGCCGATCTGCTCGGCCAGGGCGACGATGATGCCGGCGGGACCGCGCAGGTAGCACAGGCGGAAGACGCCCTCGTACTGGACCACCTCGCCGAGG
Organism: Thermomonospora umbrina; assembly: GCF_003386555.1. Lineage (GTDB taxonomy): Bacteria > Actinomycetota > Actinomycetes > Streptosporangiales > Streptosporangiaceae > Thermomonospora > Thermomonospora umbrina. The sequence goes on from NZ_QTTT01000001.1 coordinate 3,467,699, forward strand.
AGTTCCGCGCCGTGGGGGCGCAGGCGGGCGATGGTGGCGTCGATGTCGTCGACGGCGAACATGACGCGATGCAGACCCAGCGTGTTGGGCGGCGGGACCGCCGGCTCGGCGGCACGGGCCGCGGGGTGGTGGTACTTGGTCAGCTCCAGCTTGCTGTGGCCGTCCGGGGTGCGCATCATCGCGATCTCGCTCCGGATGCCGTCGAGCCCGACGGTGCGGTCGGCCCAGACGCCTTCGATCCGGGCCCTGCCCTCCGGCTCCATGCCGAGTTCGGTGAAGAACGCGATGGCCGCGTCCAGGTCGTCGACGACGATGGCGACGTTGTCCATCCGCTGAATGGTCATGCCACCGAGCATAGGGAACGCGCCGCGCCGGCCCGGGTACGGTTCCCGGCCTCCCGGTCGACTACGTCTCGGGAAGGGTCGGATCCGGCGTCCACGGGGTGGGTGCGGTGATGGCCCAGCGTTCATGGTCGCGCCAGGCGCCGTCGATGTAGAGATAGGCGGGTGAAAGCCCTTCGTAGCGAAAGCCCAGCCGCCGGACCAGGGCCAACGAAGCCGCGTTGGCGGGCTGAATGTTGGCCTCCAACCGGTGAAGGCGCAGGTCGTTGAACGCGTGGTCCAGGGTGACGGCGAGGCCCTCGGTCATATATCCCCGCCGTTCCGCCGAGGCGAAGGCGGCGTAGCCGAGCGAGGCGCCCTGGTAGCGGCCCCGGATGATCGAGTTGATGTTGACCATGCCGGCGGCGGCGCCGCTCTCCACGATCCGTACCAAAAAGCCCAGGTTGGCGCCGTCCTCGAAGCGACGCATCCATGCCCGGAACTCCCGCGCGGTCCCGGGCAACCGCAGCCAGGGCCGGTGCAACTCGCCGCTGGCCCGCACGAGCGAGCAGAACTCGTCCTGATCGGCGAGGGTGAGCCGACGCAACTCCACCCGTGACGGCATCGCGGACATGAAGCAAGATTAGGCGGCGTTCACCTGTGGTCACCGCACCCGTTGACACGGGCCGGCCTCGTGGTGGTCGGCGCGGCGTTCTCGGTCGGCTCGGTCGGCTCAGTCGGCGACCTGGATGCGTAGCTCCGTGAGCATGGCCTCGGTCAGTGCGCCCACCTGTTCGCCGGTGACCGCGCAGCCCGTCAGCGAGGTGAGTCCTGAGATTCCCTGCAGGTCGCAGCCTCGCAGGTCGGCACCGTGAAGTCGGGTGTCGACGAGCTCGAGGCCGGCCAGGGAACCGTCTGCGATGACCACGCCGTCGAGCCGGGAGTTCTCGATGGTGGCCTCGCGCAACACGCAGTCGAGGAACGCGGTGGCTCCGCTCGCGTGCAGACCACTGAGGAACGCGTAGTCCAGCCGGCACCGTTCGAAGATCACCTCGGAGAGGGTGATCCGGTGGGCTTGGACGCCGGTCAGTCTGCATCCCCGCAGGACACAGCGGTCGAGTTTGACGTCGGTCCAACGCGAGGACGCCAGGTCGCAGCCGTCCAAGGTGGTGTTGGTGATGCGCGCCCGCTCGATGTGGGACTCGGCCATCACGATCCCGTTCAGGATGCTGCCCGAGATGCTGCGGTCTTCGAGCCGCAGTCGTGACCAGTCCCGCCGAGCGGCGGTGATGTCCGTGAGGTCACCACCGCCGGGCTCGGTGACGGTCGTGCGCGGGTGATCATCGCCGGACGGCAAGAGCACCTTGATGGCGCGGACCTGGCGGGTCTCCATGTCGGCCCTTCGAGGACTGAGCCGGCCGCGCCCGCAAGGACGGGGCGAGCGCGGCCGGGGGCGAGCGCGGCTACCTCTTGTTGCTCCAGTTGTCCCACGTCGGCCGGTTGTCGAAGCAGTCCGGCGTCACATCGGCGGCAGAGATCACGTCAGCGACGAACCTTGCCAACGTAGTGTCTTCACTGGTCTCCAGCAGCTCAAGGGTGGACATCGAGTTCACCTCCTTCCCGGGGTGCGGCGGTGGACAGCAGGGCCCTGACGAGGGCCTGTCTGGTGTTGCGGCAGTGGGCGGTCTCTGTGGCGGTGAAGGTGCCGTGCTCGAACCAGCGGTTACCCGCGTGCGCCCCTCGGCAGAAAGAGAAGAAGCCGCAGGTCGCCTCGCAGGCGGCGAGCCCCTGAACGAAGTCGCGGACGTACCCGACCCGGTGGGCGCGGGCGAGCATCGACGGCAGCGACTCTTGGAGGACGTTGCCGACCAGGAAGTCGGCGTGCCCAGGTGCCCGAACGCCCAGCAACTCGGGCGACAGCAGGACGGTGTCGCCGTTCCAAGCGACCGTGGGGATCGGGTCGTGCGGCGCGCTGATCCACTCGGCTCTGCGGCCGGTACGGGCCCGCGCCAGGTAGGAGGCGAGCGTCTCCAGCTCACGGACCCGCAGCCCGGGCCGAGCGCGCCGGTGCCTGATGACGGCTGCCCAGAACCGTTCGGCGGCGGCGTCGTCGACGATGGCGCGGCCGGTGTTGACACCCTCGAATTCCTCGACGTTGAAGCCGATGCTGACCGCGCCCGAATCCTCGAAGAAGCCCAGCAACACGGACGGGTCGCCGATGGTCTGGGGAGAGACCACACAGATCACCGAGAACGGGACGCCGTGCTCGGTGAGAGTGGAGATGCCGTGCATGATCCGGCCGAAGATCGGCCGGCCGGACCAGTCCATGCGGTTGCCATTGGCCGCCGCCGGGCCGTCGATGCTCACTCCGACCTGAACGCCGTACTTCTGGAACAGCTCGCACCAGCCGGCGTCGATCAATGTTCCGTTGGTCTGCACCGCGTGCGTCACCCGGCCACGCCGCCGCAGATCCTCGAACGGGCCGAGCAGCGCCTCGAACCGTTCGCACGCCAAGGCCAAGGGCTCGCCGCCATGCCAGACGACCTCGACAGGCGCGGACGAGTCCTGCTGGGCGATGCCGTCCGCGACGGCTTGGGCGACGTGGAGCGGCATCTCCCGGCGGACCTTGCGGTCGGGCAGGTAGCAGTAGGAGCAGTCGGCGTTGCACAAGGTCGTCGGCTGAATGACGACGGTGTGGAACGTCCGCCCGAGGTAGCGGTCGTAGCCCATGACGTCTCCTGTTCCGGCGGGATGCCGCGAGGTGGCCGCGCTTTCATGGAAGCGCCGACGGCCGACCCCCGGAAGGTTCTGTGCGCGTCCGGCAAGCGTGTGTGCGCGTCCCGCAAATCACGGAACGTGGTGCTTTCCTTACGGAAGATGATCTTTTAGTGTGAGAGACGACTTCCCACTCTCGACGTCAGCCGACGGTGCGCCCATGGACGGCGGTCATCCGCTCCTGCGTTCCCCCCAGCTCCGCGACGCCGTCCAGACCCGCCGGTACGGGCTCGTGCTGCGGCTGGTGCGGCGTTCGTTGGGACTCACCCAGGCCGAGGTCGGGCAGCGCTGCGGCTACTCCGCCGCGACCATCTCTCGTTTCGAGACCGGTGCCCGCCCGTTCACCGACCCCGAGGTGATCCGCGCCGTGGCCCGGGCCCTCCAGATCCCCGAGTCCCTGTTCGGCCTGGCGCCTCCGCCTTCCCCGGTGACCGTACGGTCACCGGTTGCTGATGCCCTTGCCGTCCTCCGCGCCGCGTCAGTCAATAAGGTGGTGGCTGTTCCACCAGGCCCAGCCGAGGACGGTGACGATGTGCGTAGACGCAACCTGCTCGCCGGCCTGACCGGAGTGACGGGCGCGGCCGTGCTGGGCCCGCAGCTCCCCGCAGCCGCGAACGCCCCCGTCTCTCTGAAGACCCGGCTGGAGCAGGTGCTTTATGGCGACCACACCGGAGCCCGCCTCCTGTCCGTCGCCGAGTTGGGCACGGCTCGTGCGAAGGCATGGTCGCTGTTCGAGGCGTGTCGCTACGACGAGCTGGCCGAGCGTTTGCCCGCCTTGGCCGCCGCCGCCCAGGCGGGCCGCGCCGCAGCCTCCAGCCGTACGCGGGACCGGCTCGCGGTGGCGATGGCCGACACCTATGTTCTGACCTGCGAACTGGCGGTCAAGGCTGGCGACGACGGGATGGCGTGGGCCGCCGCCGACCGGGCGTTGGCCGCCGCGCGTGACAGCGGCGACCCGGCGGCGACCGCTGCGGCCTCCCGCGCCGTGGCGATGGCCATGCGACGACATGGCCACTTCGATGGTGCGACCAACTTGCTGACCACGAGCGCGCTGTCGCTGGGAGCCGACCGGGGTGAACCCGGTGACGGGTTGCTGGCCGCCTATGGTGCGATGCTCTGCACCGCTGCGTACAGCAGTGCCCAGCACGGCCAACGCGCCCAAGCGCTGGACCTCATCGAGGAGGCCGGGAAGGCGGCCGACCGCATGACGACCCCTCGCCGCACCGGCTCCGGCCCGTTCAGCGCCGCCAACGTCGGCGTCTACCGCATCGGGATCCACACCGTCCTTGGTGAACCCGGCGTCGCGCTCGAGCACGCTCGCCGTGTCGACATCGCCGAACTGCCCTCGCCTGAACGGCACGCTCGGTACTGCATCGATACGGCGCGGGCCTGGGAGCAGTTCGGCCGCACGGACCGTGCCTTCGAGGCCCTACGCGCCGCCGAGCGCCACGCGCCCGAGGAGATCCGCCGGCCGTCCGTTCGCACTCTCATCTCGACCATGCTCTACGCGCCGGGCGCAACGCCGGAGGGCCTGCGCGCCATGGCGGCCCGGGCAGGCGCACCTGTGTAGGCCCCCTACCCGTTCTGCGGATCTGGCCTGGTCGGCTTGAGACACCGCACGAGGAGGCCGAAGTTCTCCGGGGATATGGATGGGTGGCCGCCGACGGGAGTTTCGCTGGTGGGGAGGTCGAGGCCGGTGGTGAGGCGGGAGGCATGGACGTGCTTGATGTCGCCGGCGTTCACGGTTTCGCGGTGGCTGCTCTGCGGGCCGGGGCGAACGTGGGGGCGCTGGGTGGTGGCGTTCGGGTCTGCGGAGCGGACGGGTGGCGGCTTTAGTGCAGCTCGAATACTCCGGCTTCCACCACGTCGGTCTCCACTAGGACGCCCTGTACCTCGATCGTTCTAGGGATCACCTGGCTTGGGTCTAGCTCGCTTTCGGGGAGCTTGCGCACTACGAACACGGCGCACACCAGGGTTTGGAGGTATCGGCCGCCTCGTATCGGCGACCCGATGCCGGCGCCGGCGAAGTTCGGGTCGCCTTCGAAGCGCTCGCAGATCTGGTCGCGGGCCTCTAGGAGCAGAGGCTCGAGCGCTCGCCACTTCTCGGGATCGGCCATCGGAGCCACCTCGCTTCACTGCTGGGGATGTTCTCGTCGTTCTTGAGCTGCTGTAGCAGGCGGCGGAAGCCGGTGGCGGTGATGGAGAGGTGGCCGCTGGTGGAGTTCTTGCTGTCGCGGAGGGCGATGCCGTGGGGGAGGTTCGCGGCTTCGACGCAGTTCGTTGCGCCGCTCGTCTGGCTGTGGCTGCTCTTCCGCCAAGTCTCCATGGCGACCACCGTCTTGAGCCAGTTGTTTTTTGAGGCGCTTTAGCAAGTGGCGAAAGGCCGGGGAGGTGATGGTGAGGTGGCCGCTGGTCGCGTTCTTGCTGTCGCGGAGGGCGATGCCGTCGGGGAGGTTCGCGGCCTCCGCGCTGCGCCGGCACCCTTGCTGTGGCCGCACTTCCGCCGAGGCGTGATGGTGGGCGTGGGTGGGGTTCTTGCTGTCGCGGAGGCCGTGGCCGTCGGTGAGGCTTGCGGCCTCCGCGCAGTGCGTTGCGCCGGCACCCTCGCTGTGGCCGCTCTTGCGCCTTGGCGGCATGGTGGCTGCCCCCTTGGGGTCAGCGGTCCTTGAGCCGTTCTAGCAGGTGGCGGAACGTCTGAGGGGTGAGGGAGAGGTGGCCGGCGGTGGGGTTCTTGCTGTCGCGGAGGCCGATGCCCGCGGGAAGGCTCGCGACTTCGACGCAACTCTGCTGACCTGAGTTGCTGTTACTACGCGTCGACTTCCGCCAAGTGATCTTCACATCGCCTCCATGGTCTCTTTGATCAAGTCCAGCGACGAGGTTGTGGGAAGCGCAATGCTCCCAATTCGGTCAAACAGGATGTGGAAGGAGTCTACCTCCGCAACGTCGGTGACCAGCCTTCCGGCTACGTTGGCGTCCGCATATGCGGTGTCTGATCCGCCCACTCCGGCTATGGAGATGACCTCGAACGAGCCGTCGCGCCCGACGTGAGCGCCCGCGCTTCGAGGGACGACTCTCATCACAACGTTGGGAAGCGCGGCCATCGCCACCAGATGAGCGAGCTGTGCGCGCATGACCGCGGGCCCGCCGACCGGCTGTTCGATCACCCCCTGATCCATGAGGGCGAAGATCATGGGCGGAGGGTCTCGGTCCAGTAGCCGCTGCCGTGACATGCGCGTGGCGATGTTGGCTTCGACGTCGCGCAGACCTGCCGCCTGGAACTGCGCTCGCGCGTAGTCCTCTGTCTGGAACATCCCATGCACCCATGAGAGTTGCCACAACCGCAGGGTGGTCGCCCGGGACTCCTTGTCGGTTCGCTCCTTGAACCACTCGTTGTTGTGCTGGCCCTTGGCTGTCTTCACGAGGGCGAGGAAGATGCCGCCGGTGCCCCATGCCTTGTCGATCTTTGTTGCGTGGCGCTCGTTGAGCGCAATGGTTCCTGCTTCCATGCGCGCAACGCTCGATCGGTGGACCCCGAGGAAGTCAGCGAGGGCTGCACCGGACATTTCGTGCTGTTCGCGTTGTCTCCGCAGGTGAACGGCAATGAGGTGCGCCATCGAGGTGTGCGGGTCGAGTGACTCTGCGGTGGCCATGCTTCCTCCACTCTGTTGCGTTTCAGATCAGAACGTAGCGCAACGCATGCAACGTCGTCCACTCTGTGTGGTGGATCGAATACTTCGTCTGGAGGTGGCCACAATGGGACTTCACTCGGCCGGGCGGGAGCCGCGTGCGGAGGTCAGTAACCCGCGCAAGGCGTCTCTCTTGGCTCTCAATCAGAGCATCCGGGACCACGGCGGGATGGCGTGCGGGCTCGTTCAGCGGGAAGGGCGGCAGGTGGTCTACGTCATCAACTCGGAACTGCCCGTGCACCGCGCCGACATCGGGTGTGAATTCGTGGACGCGGTGTGGTGGTTCACGTGGGTCGAGGACGGCGAGCCCACCATCGGTCCTGCTGACGACGTGGAGGGCGTCGTCGTCGCCATCGCCAAGGCGCTCAAGGTCATGCCCCGCTCGCGCTAGTACGGAAGGTCAGCCCTAGGGGGCCGGGATCACCGTGCATGGGGAAGAGCGACGACGGAGGGGTAAAGCCTTGATGCCCGCAGTGGTGGCATTCCTGCGTTCCAAGGGGCCCAGGGAGAGGAGAAGTGTAGAGAACGTGTACAGCGCCTACCGGATTCAGCTCCTTCTCCTAGGGCTCGATGCCGAAGAAGTGCGTCTCCTAGAGAACAAGGCCCGTACGCTCGTGCGCGTTCTCACAGAGACCAGAGGATCGCGGTCGTTCTAAGGAGGCGTACACACAAAGAGCGAGGCGGGCCACCGAGTGGCGCCGCCCCGCCCGGGGGAGGGTTCAGGCCGTCACCGCCTCGATGGCCGGGGTGCGGAGCGTACGGCGGGTCGTCCACAGGCCGGTGACCAGAGCCAGGGTGGCGGCCACGGCCACCACTCCCACGTAGGTCCCGAGACCGGCGGAAGGGAGAGCCGTGTCCGTGCGGGCGAAGTTGAACGGCAGGATGGTGAACAGCGCCGCCAGGGTGCCGAAGAGCACGCCGGTCACCGTGAGGATGGCGGACTCCAGGGCCACCATGCCCAAGACCTGGCCCGGCGTCGCCCCGGTGAGGCGCTGGCGGCCGAACTCGGCGCGGCGGTGGGTGGTGGCGGCGATCAGGGTGTTGATCAGCATGATGGCGGCGAACAGCACGATCATGCCGATGACCACGAAGTTCAGGGTCTCGATGTTCTTCTGTTCGGTGGTGGCGACCAGGCCCTCGGCGGCCAGGGCGGCGTTGTCGATGTCCTGCATGTAGAGCGTGGCCGTGCCGATGCCGGTGAACAGGATGATCGGCATGAGCGCCGTGGCCATCTGCTGAGACCGTTCGCGCATGTTCTGAACGGTCAGATACCCCGCCACGCCGCCCATCAGCTCCAAGGGCCGGGCCAGCAGGCCGGTGACGCGGCGCAGCAGGAACGGGCCCAGCAGCGCGAAGCCGATCGACGCCCAGATGGAGGTCTGGCCGGCGGTCTGCATGATGTCGGAGCCCTCGCCGCGCATCACGGTGGCGGTGATGACCGCCAGGTCGGTGGCCAGCAGCAGGAAGACCACGCCGCCGATCCACCGCTTCTTGCTCATCTTTCGGGAGCCCACGGACGCGTCCAGAAGCGACTCGGTGACCCGCATCCGGGTGGTGCGGCGCGCCGTCAGCACCGCCGCCCCCACCGAGGCCACGAACGTCACGCCGAAGCCCATCGACAACGCGACCGGCCCGAACGCGTAACCGACACCCGAGGCCACCTGGTCGGTGGAGATCAGCATCTCCAGCAGCAGTCGCCCGCCCAGCATCGAGGGGAGGACCGCCAAGGCCACGGCGACCAGCGCGATCACGGCCGTCTCGCCGAGGATCATGCGGCGGAGCTGCCCGGGTGTGGCGCCGATGCTCTTGAGCAGCGCCATCTCGGTGACCCGCTGCCGGACGGCCAGGGTCAGCGTCGAGGTGACGGCGAACAGCACCAGGATCAGCCCCCAGCCGCCGACGATGACACCCATGTTGACCAGCGTCTCCTCGCTGGCGGACGGGACGTTCGGGCCGCCGGCGGTGTCCAGCATGGAGGCGAACGCCATGATCAGGGTCGCGCCCAGCAGCATCGCCAGGAAGCTCGCGGTGAACGCGGCGGTGCGGTGCCGCAGAGACTTGAGAGACACAAACAGCATGGCTCAGACCTCCTGCGTCTGCATCGCGCGTCGCGAGGCCACCTGGTCGCCCAGGTGGGTGAGCCGCTCGGCGACGGCCTCGGGGGTGGGCTGGGCCAGGTGACCGACGATGTGCCCGTCGGCCAGGAACAGCACCGAGTCGGCGTGCGCGGCGGCCACCGGGTCGTGGGTGACCATGACCAGCGTCTGTCCGTGAACGTGGACGGCCCGCTGGAGCAGGCCCAGAACGTCCCGGGCGCTGCGGGTGTCCAGCGCGCCCGTGGGCTCGTCCGCGAAGATCACCTTGGGCGAGGTGACCAGGGCGCGGGCGATGGCGACCCGCTGCTGCTGACCGCCGGACAGCTCGGCGGGGCGGTGGTCGAGTCGTTCGCCGAGGCCGACCTCGTTGAGGATGGCGACGGCGCGCGCCCGGTCGATCCTGCGGCCGGCCAACTTGAGCGGCAGCGTCACGTTCTGCAGGACGGTCAGCGTCGGCAACAGGTTGAACTGCTGGAAGACGAAGCCGATCCGGCTGCGCCGGAACTCGGTCAGCGCCTTCTCGCTCCCGCCGCTCATCTCGGTGCCGTCCACGTGCACCGTGCCGGAGGTGGGGCGGTCGAGACCGGCCGCGACCTGCAGCAACGTGCTCTTGCCGGAGCCGGAGGGGCCCATCACCGCCGTGAAGGTGCCCCCCGACAGGCTCAGGGAGATCCCGCCCAGCGCGGTCACCGCGTTGTCGGCGTCGCCGTACACCTTGCGCACCGACACCAGCCGGAGCGCCTCGCCGTGGTTCATCGTCGTGTTCATGGGTCGAAGACTGCGCGGCCTCGCTGACCGTCCGCGCACCACCCGCTGACCGCCCCCGCCGGCGGCACCGTCAGTCGCCTGTAGGTGTACGCGTACACAACAGGCCATTTTGTTGCATCGCTTACATACACCGCCTCAGATGCCGGTGGCAGCATGAGCCGTCTTCCCCGAGGAGGTGGCCATGGGCGTACTCACAACCGCGACGGTCGACGCGGCCGTCGGCACGACCGGCAAGGTGGACCGGGCCATCATCCAGCGGGCCGTGCGCAGACTCGCGGAACGACTGCCCCATCTGACCGACCGGCTGGTCGAGGAGATCCTGGCGGGCGAGAGCCACGAACGCTCCACCGAGGTGCGCGCCGATCTGTGGGAGATGTGCCATGTCGGGCTGGCGCACGGCGTGGAGGCGATCCTGCATCCCGACCGGGGACGCCCCGACCTGCGCTGGGCCGCGCAGCTCGGCCGACGCCGCGCCGAGCAGGGACTCCCGCTGGACCAACTGCTGCGCTCCTACCGGCTGGCCGGCGCGGTGTTCTGGGAGAACCTCGTCGAGATCGTCAGCGAGGAGGACCCGGCGCACGTGCCGATGCTGGTCCGCAACGCCACGCAGACCTGGCTCACCATCGACCAGCAGTCCACCGCCGCCGCCGAGGCGTACCACCGCACCGAGTACGACCTGCAGCGGCGCGGTGAGGAACGGGTCCAGGCGGTCGTCGACGCGCTGCTGGAGGGACGCGGCACCGACCCCGGCCTGCTCCCCACCGCCACCCGGCTGCTCGGTCTGCCCGCCCACGGCCGGTACGCCGTGGTGGTGGTCGACCAGGGCGACGTGTTGGACGGCCGGAGCTTCCACCGTCCCGGCGACGGCGACGGGCTGCGGTTCATCTGGCGGCTGCGGGCCGACACGCAGGTCGCCGTGGTGTCCCTGGGCTCCGCCGACCTGACCCACCTGATCGAGGTGCTGCGGCCCCGGGTGCACGGCCACGCCGGGGTCAGCCCGGTGGTCGAGTCGCTGACCGACCTCGGCAAGGCGCGCTGGCTGGCCGGGCTGGCGCTGCGCACCTGCCGTGCGGCCGGCGTCGAGATCGCCCGTCTGGACCGCCGGCTGCCGGACGCGCTGGTGGCCTCGCAGCCGGAGCTGGCCGACCGGTTGGGGCAGGGGGTGCTGGGCCCGTTCTCCGAGGTCAACGCCGCCTTCCGCGATGTCCTGGTCGAGACGCTGACCACCTGGCTGGACTGCGACGGGTCCGCGTCGCGGGCGGCGTCCCGGCTGTACTGCCATCACAACACGGTGCTCAACCGGCTGCGGCGGGTCGAGCAGCTCACCGGGCGTTCCCTCAACAAGCCCCGCGATCTGGTGGAGGTGGTCCTCGCGTTGAGCGCCCTCAAGCTCGCCGACGAGACGCCGTCCCCCTGAACGCACTCCACGACCGTGCCCGTCGACACCGGACGGCCGGGCCGTTCTCCCTGTTTCCCAGACCACTCGGCAATCCCTGCCGGGTGGCCGATGAAAGGACGACCCGACTGATGGGCATCGACCTGATCAGAAGACTTCGGCTGCTCCCCGTGGTGGCCGCCATGGCGGGCGGCATCGCCTTGGCCCCGATGGCCGAAGCGGACGACAACCCGTACCAGCGTGGGCCCGAGCCCACCGCCGCGAGCCTGGAGGGCGTCGGCCCGTTCGCCACCGCGAAGACGGCGGTCCCGGCGGGGAGCGGGACCGGCTTCAACAGCGGGACGATCTACTACCCGACCAGCACGAGCGAGGGCACGTTCGGCGGCATCGCCGTCTCGCCCGGCTTCCTCGGCGGAGAGCTCAGCATCGGCTGGCTGGGGCCGCGACTGGCCTCGCACGGCTTCGTGGTCATGATCATCAACACGAAGTCCCGGGTGGACTCGCCGATCATGCGTGGTGAGCAGATGCTGGCCGCGCTCGACTACCTGACGCAGCAGAGCTCCGAACGGCACCGCGTCGACGCCACCCGGCTCGGCGTGATGGGCCACTCGATGGGCGGCGGCGGGGCCGTGGAGGCCACCGACTTCCGGCGCACGCTGAAGGCGTCCGTCCCGCTGACCCCCTGGAACCTGAACGACGTCCGGCCCGAGATCACGACGCCGACCCTGTTCATCGGCTCCCAGAACGACCTGATCGCGCCGGTGAACCAGTACTCCGAGCCGCTCTACGAGGGGATGCCGAAGGCGCGGGAGAAGGCGTACCTGGAGCTGAAGGGCGGCAACCACTTCGCGCCCATGTCGGCCAACCCCGTCATCTCCAAGTACGGCGTGAGCTGGCTGAAGCGGTTCGTCGACGACGACCTCAGGTACGACAAGTTCCTGTGCCCGGCCCCGGAGGTCGGCTCCGTGTTCTCCGAGGTCCGCTCGACCTGCCCCAACGACTGACGCGAGACCGGTGCCCGGCGTCGTCGCCGGGCACCGGCGGCCTCACCTCACCGGTCGTTCCCGGGCTTGCGGATGATCTCGACGATGCTGGTCAGGCCCTGCTCCCCGAAGCCGGCCGCCACCGTCCGATCGAACAGGTCCCGCAGCGCCGCGGGCACCCCGGCGTCCAGACCGGCGTCCGCGAACGCGTGGACCTGGTGCGCCATCCCCACCGCCATCATGTGCAGGCTGTTCTCCCCGCCCGGATACTCGCCGGCGTCGATCTCCCGCGTGCTCTCGGCGACGATCCCCATCGGCCCGTCGCCGGCGAGCTGCTCCAGCATGTCGGCGACATAGGGCCGCAGCCCCTCGGCCGGGACGCCCGCCGTGCCCACCAGCGCCGCGGCCTGGAAGTACGCGGCCAGGGTCGAGGAGAACACGTACAGCATGGCCTGGTAGAAGAGCATCGACAGCCCGGGGTCCGCGCCCACGAACCGGACGTCGCCCAGCAGTGTCAGCGTCTCGCGGTGCGCGTCGACGAGGGCCTCGGGGCCGCTGTAGAACGCGTACGAGATCGGCGTCCCGATCCCCGGCGGCGGGACCATGATCCCCGCCGTCACCAGTGCCGCGCCGTGCCCCTCCGCCCAGCGGGCCGCCTCGCGCAACTCGTCCGGCGCGCCGGAGCCGAGGTTGACCAGCACCTTCCCCTTCAGCTCGGACTCGGCCCCCGCGAACGAGGCGTACATCGCCGCGTAGTCCACCTGACTGATGACGACCAGCTCGTTCGCCGCCAGGGCCTCGGCGGCGGAGGCGGCCTTGGTGGCCCCCTTGGCCGCGAGCGGGTCGGCCTTGGCCGCCGTGCGGTTCCAGACGGTGACCGGTCGGCCGGCCTCCAGGAACACCTCGACCATCTTCGAGCCCATCGCGCCGAGCCCGATCACCGTGACGCCGTCGTGCATCGCCTTCTCCTTTGAACGCCCTGCCTTCGATGAACCCCAGCCTGCGTCGGGGGGCTTCGGGTTCCCTTCAGAACGACTGCGGGTCCGCTCCGGAGGCCACCGACAACTTTTTTTGTCTTGACAAGAGAAGCTTTCGGTTGCCACTCTGGAGGCATGTTCGAAGTCGCGGTGATCGAGGACTCGGCGGCGGCCGAGAGCGCGCTGGACCCGATCCGGGCCCGACTGCTGGCCGAGTTGGCGGAGCCCGGGTCGGCGGCCACGCTGGCCGTCCGGGTCGGCCTGCCCCGGCAGAAGGTCAACTACCACCTGCGGGCGCTGGAGCGGCACGGGCTGGTCGAGCTGGTGGAGGAGCGCCGCAAGGGCAACGTCACCGAACGGGTGATGCGGGCCACGGCGGCGTCCTACGTGATCTCGCCCGCCGCGCTGGCGGCGGTCCAGCCCGACCCGGGCCGTTCGCCCGACCGGCTCTCCGCCCGCTGGCTGCTGGCGCTGGCGTCCCAGCTCGTCCGGGACGTCGGGACGCTGATCGTGGGCGCCGACCGGGCCCGCCAGAAGGTGGCGACGTTCGCGATCGACGGCCGGGTGCGGTTCGCCTCCGCCGCCGACCGCGCCGCGTTCGCCGAGAGGCTGGGCCGCGCGGTGACCGAGCTGGTCGCCGAGTACCACGACGAAGCGGCCGAGGGGGGCCGCGACCACCGTGTGGTCATCGCCCTCCACCCGGCCATCACGAAGGACGTCCCCGAGGACGCCACGGAACGAGAGGACGGCTGACATGCCGCACGAATTCGAGGTACGCGAAGAGATCGAGTTGGCCGCCACCCCGGAGGAGGTCTGGGAGGCCATCGCCACCGGGCCCGGGGTCGACTCCTGGTTCATGGGCCGCAACCAGATCGAGCCCCGCGTCGGCGGCCGGAACCTTTGGGAGACGCCCCTCTTCTCGGCGGAGTCCACCGTGACCGCCTACGACCCGCCCCACCACTACGCGTACCGCAGTGACGAAGCCCCCGACGGGCAGTTCATGGCGTTCGAGTACCTGGTCGAGGGACGCGAGGGCGGCAGCTCGGTGCTGCGGTTCGTCCACAGCGGGTTCCTCGGCGACGACTGGGAGGAGGAGTACGACGCCATCAAGAAGGGCGACCGCCAGTACCTCAACAAGCTGGCCGTCTACCTGAAGCACTTCAAGGGCCGCACGTCCCTGCACAACCTGTTCCTCGTCGGTCCGCAGGTCGCCGACGAGCAGCGCGTGTGGTCGGCGTTCAAGGACGCCTTCGGTCTGACCGGCGACGTCGCCCCGGGCGACAAGGGCCGGCTGGCCGTCGAGGGCCTCGCACCGATGGACGCGGTCGTGGAGTTCGAGGCGGCCCCGCACTTCCTGGGGGTTCGCGCCGGCGACGGCATCTCGATGCTCATCTACGGCCACGAGAGCACCGTCGTCGTCGAGCGTCACGAGTTCTCCGCCGACGCGGACGGCAAGGAGCTCGAAGGCGCCTGGCAGTCCTGGTTCACCGCCGCCTTCGGAAACTGAGGAAACCCATGCTGACCACGAAGCCCGCGCAACGGGCCGGCCGACGCGAGTGGATCGCGCTGGCCGTCCTGGCCCTGCCCACCGTGCTGCTGTCCCTGGACATCAGCGTGCTCTACCTGGCGCTGCCCGAGCTGGGCTCCGGCCTCGGCGCCTCCGGCACCGAGCAGCTCTGGATCATGGACATCTACTCGTTCATGCTCGCGGGCTTCCTGGTCACCATGGGCACGCTCGGCGACCGGATCGGCCGCCGCCGACTGCTCATGATCGGCGCCGTGGCGTTCGGCCTGGTGTCGGTGCTGGCGGCGTACGCCACGTCGCCGGAGATGCTGATCGCCGCCCGCGCCCTGCTGGGTGTCGCCGGGGCCACCCTGATGCCGTCCACGATGGCGTTGATCCGCAACATGTTCACCGACCCCCGGCAGATGGGGACGGCCGTCGGGGTCTGGTTCGCCTGCTTCGTCGGCGGGATGGCGTTGGGCCCGGTGGCCGGCGGGTTCCTGCTCGAGCACTTCTGGTGGGGCTCGGTGTTCCTGCTGGGGGTCCCGGTCATGCTCCTGCTGCTGATCGTGGGCCCGGCGCTGCTGCCCGAATACCGCGACGCCGAGGCCGGCCGTCTCGACCTCGCCAGCGTGGCCCTCTCGCTGGCCGCGATCCTCCCCGTCATCTACGGGCTGAAGGAGCCGGCCCGGGAGGGCTGGTCCACGACGCCCGCCCTCGCCCTCGCCGCCGGCCTCGGCTGCGGGTACGCGTTCGTCCGCCGCCAGCGGGGCCTGGCCGAGCCGCTGCTGGACCTGCGCCTGTTCGCCGGCCGTACGTTCACGGTGGCGCTGGCGATCATGCTGCTCGGCGGGGTCGTGATGTCGGGCGCCACCCTGATGTCCACCCAGTACCTCCAACTGGTCGAGGGCTTCTCCCCGCTGAACGCCGGCCTGTGGATGCTCCCGCAGAACGTCGCCCTGGTCGTCGGCTCGATGGCCGGCCCCGCCCTGGCCCGGCGCTTCCGCCCCGCCCACGTCATCGCCTTGGGCATGGCCCTCGGCGCGGCCGGCTTCGCCCTGCACACCCAGATCGGCGGCACCGGTGGGCTGCCCCTCCTGGTGACCGGCCTGGTGCTGTCCTCCGCCGGCATCGCGATGCCGATGACCCTCACCATGAACCTGATGTTGGCCGGAACGCCCCCGGAGAAGGCCGGCTCGGTGGCCTCCATCTCCGAGACCGGAGGCGAGTTCGGCGTGGCGCTCGGCGTCGCCACCATGGGCACGTTGGGCACCGTCGTCTACCGCGACCGACTGGCCGACACCATGCCGAACGACATCCCCGCCGCCTCCGCGGCCACCGCCCGGGAGAGCATGGCGACCGCCCTGGAGGCCGCCGCCGGCCTCCCGGCGAACCTGACCGCCGACCTCCTGACCGCCGCCCGCGACGCCTTCGCCACCGGCCTGAACGCGGTGGCCCTGGTCGGAGTCGCCGCCTTCGTCACCCTGGGCATCCTGGCCGCCACCACCCTCCGCACCACCCCCCAACCCTCCGCCACCGACACGGACACCCCGGCCGAGGAGGCCCTCGTCCCCACCGCCCACTGACCCGCACTCCCCAGGGAGGCCACCAACCACGGTGGCCTCCCTTGGCGCGTCGGGGAGGGATCCCTACGTGGCGGTGGTGAGGGCCTCTTGCCAGGTGTGGAGGAAGGTGGGGTAGTCGGTGGCGAACCGGTGGAGAGCGGGTTCGGCGGTGGGGGTGAGGGCGGTCAATTCGTAGGTGACGTCGACGGTGGTGTGGCCGGTGGTGTTCTCGGTCAGGGAGACGGTGACCGTGCCGGCGCGGGAGCCGGGGGTGACGCGGGCGTAGGAGATGTGGTGGCCCGGCTCGCGGGAGAGGACGACCCAGGTGGTGACCTCGTCGGCTGCGGTGGTCTCGAAGACGGTGCCGGGGGCGGTGTCGTCGTCGGTCGGGAGCGGGAAGCGGGGGCGCCAGCCCGGCACCCAGCGCTGCTCGCCGCGTGGGGTGAACAGCTCGAAGGCCCTGGCGGGAGGCAGCGGGACGGTGATCCGGCCGGTGAGGCGGTATTGGGGGCCGCTCACTTCTCCACCAGCCGGTGCGCGTCGGCGGCGGTGAGGGTGAGGCCGTAGACGGACCTGAGCTGCTCGATCTTGCCCAAGGTCTGCTCGCTGAAGGGGGCACGGCCTTCGAAGGCGTGCAGGGTGATGCCCTCCACGAGGTCGCCCAGGGACATGTCCAGGTATTCGGCCAGCCCCTTGAGGACCTTGAGGAGGTTGCGCTCGATGCGGAGGCCGGTCTGGGCGCGTTCGATCTCTACCATGGTAACAAGGTACCTCGGTAGAGCTCAGGGTTGGACGATCAGGGCGAGGGGCTCGCCGACGGGCACCGTCTCCCGTTCCGGGGCCTGGATGTGCAGGACACCCGCGCCCGGCGAGCGGAGCTCGCTGTCGACCTTGTCGACGGACACCTCGACCAGCGGCTCGTCCGCCTCGACCCGGTCGCCGTCGCGCTTGAGCCAGCGGGTGACCACGCCCTCGGGGGAGTGCTCGGCCAGCGCCGGCATGGCGAGCGTCAGCGGGCCATGGGACGCGGGTGTCGACGGGGTCTCGTGCCCCCGCATCGCCGCCGCCTCCCTGCGGGCCTGCTCCCGCATCGCCGCCGCCTCGATCCGGGTGCGTTCCAGGAGGGCCGCCGCCTCCGCCCGGTGGCGCTCCCGAAAGGCCGCCACCTCCTCCCGGGCGTGATCGAGCAGGGTCGCCACCTCCTCCCGGCCGTGCTCCAGCAGGGTCGCCGCCTCCGCTCGGGCCTGGTCCAGCAGGGTCGCGGCCTTCGCCTCGGCCTCGGCGACGATGCGGGCCGCCTGTTCGCGGGCGCCGGCCAGGGTCTCCTCCCGCACCCGATGCCGCTCGGCGTCGTCGGCGGTCGGACGGGCGCGCTCGGTGGCGGCGACCCTGTCCCAGGCCCGCCGCCAGCCTTCCAGGGCGTCGGGCTCGACCCCGCAGGCCCGGGCGAACGCCACCAGCACGGCCTTCCTGGGGAACCGGCTGCCCTTCAACATGTCCGACACCGTGGACTTCGACAGCATGGCCACGTCCCGATGGTCCGACGACCACCGTTCCAGCGTCCGCAGGGACGGGGTGTCGGCCCGGATGTGCAGCTCGCGCAGCAGCGCGGCGAGCCCGTCGCGGGTCCGCACCGTCTCCAGCGGCTCACGCAGATCACCCAGGTACGGCCGCTCGTCCACTTCAGGTCCCTGTCTGACAGTGTCCGTTGACGCACACAGCGTAAGCGCGGCGGGCCCGGGCCGCTGGAGGAACGGAAAGATCCGCGCCTCGGGTCAGCCCAGGAGGGACCGGACGGCCCGCCGGGCGGGCACGCTCAGCAGCCCCTCCCACGAGTCGAACAGCTCGCGCAGCCCGTGCCCGTACCGTTCCCGGAACTCCGGGTTGATCTGAACCAGGTCCAGCTCGTTGGCCACGGTCAGCTCCGCGAAGTCGCGCCGCGCGGCCTCCGGCGGGTCGGACACCTCACCGGTGAACCGATCCCGGAACGGGCCGCCCTGGGCGAGCCCCGAATGGGAGAAGCCCCGGTCGCATCCGGCGTAGAGGTACACGATGCCCTCGGCCTCCGCGCCGACGGCCTCGACCAGCGTCGCCCGCTCGTCGGTGGAGCCCAGCGCGACCGCGAACCCGTCCGTGCCGTAGAAGGCGTGGCACAGGCCCGCCAGACAGAGGTCCGGCCGCGCCCCCCACTCGCCCAACGTCGCGTGGACGCGGCGCAGATGGGCCAGCAGCGTGCCGCCCGGATGGGGGACGTCCCGAGCCCCCCGCGCGCCCAGGAGATCGGTTGCCTTCGCGACCCGGTCCATGAGGCCATCATGCCCGGACGGCTCCGAGGCCATTCCCCGGGGGCCGCAGCGAGGGCCTGTGGCGGGAATCACTTATTGTGGCCGTCACCACCGCAAGGTGTCCGATTCATGTCATCCGGATGACAAAGACGCGCGTTCCGCTGGTTCCGTGGACCATGGCGGATCGCCTGACGGGTCCCCTACCGTCATAATCGGCCGATAATGGCCGTCCGGCGGAAGATGGAGCGCGGTGGTGACTGAGGGCTCGGGTCTCGGAGAACAGGTCCAGTCGGCATTCAGGATCGCGGTCATGTTCGGCCGCAGCGGCCTGTGGCGGCCGGGTCCCCCGACCCGGATCGCGCGTCAACTCGGGGCGCTGCGGCGCTGGGGCACCGTCCTGGGCGGGTCCTTCGTCTCGGCCTCCGCCCGCGACCCCGAACGCGTCGCGATCGTCGACGACTACGGGAGCCTGACCTACGGCCAGGTGAACGCGCGCACCGACCGGCTCGCGACGGCGTTGACCAAGGACGGCGCGAAGCCGCGGGTCGCGGTCCTGTGCCGCAACCACCGCGGCATGGTCGAGACCCTGGTGGCCTGCAGCAAGGCCGGCGCCGACACGGTGCTGCTCAACACCGGCATGAGCGCCGAGCAGTCGCTGCGGGTGCTGGAGGAGCAGGAGATCGACCTCCTGATCGCCGACTCGGAGTTCGCCGAGGTCCTGGACGGGGCCAAGATCCGCACGCTGACCGCCGACGGGCCCGACTCCGGGCTGGCCGACCTCATCGTGCGCGGCGGCGGTGTCGACCTGAGCCCGCCCGCGCGCCCCGGCCGGACCGTCGTGCTCAGCTCGGGCACCACCGGCGCGCCCAAGGGCGCCGACCGCCAGCCGAACCCCGGGCTCAGCCCGCTGGCCTCGATGCTGTCGCGCATCCCGCTCAAGGTGCACGAGACGATGTTCATCGAGGCGCCGCTGTTCCACACCTGGGGCTACGCCAACCTGCAGATGGCCATCGGGCTGCGGGCCACGATGGTGTTCCGCAGCCGGTTCGACCCCGAGGCGTCGCTGCGGAGGGCGGCCGAGAGCAGGGCCACCGCGCTGATCGCGGTGCCGGTCATGCTGCAGCGGATGCTGGAGTGGCGGACGCAGTCCAAGGAGATGCCCGACCTGTCCGCGCTGCGCGTCGTGGCGGTGAGCGGCTCGGCGCTGCCCGGAGGGTTCGCCACCCGGTTCATGAACGCCTTCGGGGACGTGCTCTACAACCTCTACGGGTCGACCGAGTCGTCCTGGGTGACCATCGCCACCCCGGCCGACCTGCGCGTCCACCCCGACACCGCGGGGACGCCGCCGCCCGGCACCAAGCTCGCCATCCTGGACGACGACGGCCGCCCGGTGAAGCCGGGGACCGTGGGCCGGATCTTCGCCGCCAACGACCTGCTGTTCGCGGGCTACACCAACGGCGCCGGCAAGGAGATGGTCGACGGGCTGATGAGCCTGGGCGACCTCGGCCGGATCGACGAGCACGGCCGGCTGTTCGTGCAGGGCCGCGCCGACGACATGATCGTCTCCGGTGGGGAGAACGTCTTCCCCGGCGAGGTCGAGGACGCCCTGGCGGACCTTCCCCAGGTCCGTGAGGTCGCCGTCGTCGGCGTGCCGGACGAGGAGTTCGGCCAGCGCCTGGCGGCCTTCGTGGTGCTGAACCCGGGCCAAGGGCTCACCGCGGACGAGGTCCGCGACCACGCCCGCCGCGAGGTGGCCCGGTTCGCGGTGCCGAGGGACGTCACCTTCGTCGACGAGCTGCCGCGCAACGCCACCGGCAAGGTCGTCCGCAACCGCCTGCCGCACGCCTCCGCGGAGGGCTGACCCGGCCCGGACGCGATGAAGGGCCGGCGCGCCCCGCGCCGGCCCCTCAGCCTCGTGTCGTCAGTCGTTCTCGACGTTCCCGATGTAGCAGTCCTGCTCGGGAGGGCTGATGATCATGAGGAGCGACAGGTGGATGCAGTTCGCGATCGCCCTGGTCTCGTTCTCGGTGTTGGTCTTCTCCTTGTGGGACTTGTGGCTCAGGGAGAAGCTCGAGTCGTTGTCGCTGTACTTCTCGCTGGTGCGGTCACCGCCGGCCATCGCGGGCGTGGCGCTCATCAGGACGCCGCCCACGGCGACGGTGAGAACGCCGGCCGTTGCCAGTCGCTTGAGCACGATGTCTCCTTCTCTCGTTCGCGGCAGGGGCCGGCGCGTGGCGCGCCGGCCCCTCACATCCGTGGTGGACGTCAGTCGTTCTCGACGTTCCCGATGTAGCAGTCCTGCTCGGGCGGGCTGATGATCGGGATGATCGGGATCTGGAGGCAGTTGGCGATCGCCAACGTCTCGTTGTCGACGTTGTCCTTCTCCTTGTGCGAGGAGTAGTCCAGCGAGAAGTTCGAGTCGTTGTCGCTGTACTTCTTGCTGGTGTAGTCACCATGGCCGCCGGCCATTGCGGGCGTGGCGCTCATCAGGACGCCGCCCACGGCGACGGTGAGAACGCCGGCCGTTGCCAGTCGCTTGAGCACGATGTCTCCCTTTCTGGATCGGATGCCGATCTCGGTGTGCGGCGCCGATTCTCGCCGGTCACCAGTCATGGCTAACAACGCCTGTACCCACGTGTCGATGCCGAACCAGTGGCCTGACAATGGTTTTACCGGCAATTGTGTTAATGCGGTGCCGGGGCGCTGCGATGTTGCGCGGACATGCGAGGGGGCCGACGCCGGTCGCGCCGACCCCCCGGTGATGCAGTACGTCAGTCGTTCTCGACGTTGCCGATGTAGCAGTCCTGCTCCACAGGGCTGATGATCGGGATGATCGGGACCTGGAGGCAGTTCAGCACCGCGAACGTCTCGTTGTCGGTGTTGGTCTTCTCGTCGTGCGAGTGGTAGTTCAGATCGAACGACTTGTCATTGTCGTTCTTGACGTACTTCTTGTAGTCACCGTGGCCGCCGGCCATCGCGGGCGTGGCGCTCATCAGCACGCCACCCACGGCGACGGTGAGCACGCCAGCCGTTGCCAGTCGCTTGAGCACGATGTCTCCTTTTTCCTGATTGGGGTATGCCGATCTCGACGGCGCCATGATGCAGCCCGCCGGTCACGAGCAATAGGTAACACCGTTCCTACCCGAATGTCGATGCCAGTCGAGGCCGCTGGAGATTCTTTTCTCGGGTATTGCGCCAGGCTGGTGAAGTGCGCCATTAAAAACTGCTTGCAAATACGGCTTCGGGTGGGTCGATGGCGGTTTGTCCGAACGGCGTCTCCGGGTATGCGCCGACATGGCGGGCGGCCCGCGGCGGCCCGCCGGCCCCCGGAATCGCGCCGTCGCGCGGGCCAACAGATTGCCAAGCATTTTCCGCCGCCGGTTCAAGGGCCCCGTCGCGCAGGGGCCGTTGTGGCAGTGTCGGCACCGCCCCGAGGGGGCCGCAATTCGGATCGGGGACGACGTCGGACGAGCGTGTGCCGGCCGCCGATCACCGCCACGCCTCGTTGTCGAAGGGACGGCCCGCGATGGGAGCGCACGAGCTGAGCGCGGGCGCGACCTCCCCCAGGGAATCCACCAGGGAGTCCACCAGGGAGCGCGCGCCGCGCGTCGCGGAGACCCCGGTCCGCGAGACGACCCGGCGTTCCGAGACCTCGCTCCGACCCGGGATGTACGCGCTGGCCCTGATGGCGGTGGACGCCGGCGCGCTGGCCTGGCCCGCGGTCGCGTCCGGTGCCGCCCGTCCCGCCCGCCTCGCCGTGGCCGCCGCCGTGGTCGTCGCCCTGCACGCCTCGTCCGGGCTCTACCGGCTGCGGCGCGGGTTCTCGCCGGCGCAGGACGCCCCTCGACTGGCCGTGGGCGGTGTGGTCGCGGCGCTGATCCTCTCGGCCACCGCCGAGTCCTGGCGCGCGGCGGCCGGATATCTGGTCCTTGCGATCACCGGCAGGCTCGCGGCGTACGGCGCGGTGCGGTGGGCGCGCCTTCGGGGACGGCGATGCCCGGCGCTGGTCGTCGGCGGGGGCGCGGCCGGGCTCGGTCTGGCGGCGGTGCTGCGGAGGCGGCCCGAGTACGGGCTCGACCCGGTGGGGATCGTGCTCGCCGGGCCCTGGGAGCCGAGGGGCGCGGCGGTGCCGGTCCCGGTGCTCGGCGGCGGGCCCGAACTGCGGCGGGTGATGCGCCGGCACGACGTCCGCGCGGTGTTCGTCGTCCTGCCGGAGCTGCGGCACGGCCGGCTGGAGACGATCGTCGAGGACTGCGACGCGCTCGGCGCCGAACTGTTCCTGGTGCCGTCGTCCATGGCCGTGGGAGCCGTGGACGGCCGGCGGACGGAGTGCTTCGGCGGTGTCGTCTGCGTCGCCGCGCGGCTGCGTCCCCACACGTTCACCGCCCGGTGGGGGAAGCGGCTCTTCGACCTCGCCGTGGCGCTGGGCGCGCTGGCCGTCACCTGGCCGCTGTTCCTCGCCTGCGCGGTCGCCGTACGGCTGGAGAGCGGCCCGGGTGTGCTGTTCCGGCAGCTCAGAGTGGGGCTGGACGGCCGCACGTTCGTCCTGCTGAAGTTCCGGACGATGCACCCGGCCACCGAGGAGGAGGCCGACACCCGCTGGTCCATCGAGGGCGACGAGCGGGTCGGGCGCGTCGGCCGCCTCCTGCGCCGCACGTGGCTGGACGAGCTGCCGCAACTGTGGAACGTCGTGCGCGGCGACATGAGCGTGGTCGGCCCGCGCCCTGAGCGGCCCTACTTCGTCCGGCGCTTCTCGCGCACGGTGCCCGGGTACGCGCTGCGCCATCGGGTGCCCGTGGGCATCACCGGCTGGGCGCAGGTCCACGGGCTGCACGGGGACACGTGCGTGGAGGAGCGGGCCCGGTTCGACAACCAGTACATCGCCGCCTGGACACTGTGGACGGACGTTCGGATCCTGCTGCTCACCGCCCGGGCGATGCTCTTGCGGGCCGTTCCGTGAACGTCGTCCGCAGGCCGTCCTGGATGGTCGCCGCCATCGCCGTGGCCGTGTGCCTGCCATACGCGCACGGCGAGGTGGGCGACCCCGTGAACGTGACCGCCGCCGATGTCCTGTCGCTCGCGTTCGTCCTGGTCATGGTGTTGCTGGTGGCCACGGGGGCGCGGCCGTGGCCGAGGGTGGCGCTGGCCCTGGCCGCCGTTCCGGTGGCCGTCGCCGGGCTGACGACGGTGCTGTCGACGGACCCGGCGGCCAGCCTGCCGGGGTACGTCCGGTTCCTTCAGGTCTTCGTGCTGCTCCCGCTGGCCGTGCTCGCCGCCGTACGGGACCGGCGCGACGTGCTCATCGCCGGCGGCGGAGTGGTCGCCGCGAGCGTGCTGGAGGCCCTCGTCGGCATCGGTCAGGCGATCACCCGCACGGGGGCCTCCTACCAGGGGCGCAACGTGCGGGCGGTCGGGACGTTCGGCGCGGCGGACGTCATGGCGATGGCCACTGTCGTGTCGTTCGGGCTGGTCATCACCCTCGCGTTCCTGGTCACGCTGCGGGGGAGCCGGCGGGTGACCGTGGTGACGGGGCTCGTTCTGGTCGTTCAGGTCGTCGCGTTGGCCGTGTCCCTCAGCAGGGGGACGTGGATCGCGGCGGGCATCGCGGTCGGAGTGCTGTTGCTGGTGCGCGATCGGCGGACGGCGCTGCTCGGCGGCGTGGTGGCGGTGCTGGCGGGGGTCCTGGTGTTCGGGCTCGGTGTCGGCGACCGTCTGGTCGGGGCTCGGATGCGGTCGATCGCGTCCAGCGCCACCAGCCCCGACCAGTCGGTCAGCGACCGGTACGGTCTGTGGCGCTCCGCCGGGGCGATGCTCCGCGACCACCCGCTGACCGGCGTCGGCCCGCGCAACTTCGCGTCGTACCGCGACACGTACGCGCCGCTCAACCTGTCGTCGGGCAGCGACACCGCGGACCCCGTCCACGGTTACGTGCGGCGGGAGCTGCGGTCCCCGCACAACCAGTACCTGCTGGTGGCGTCCGAGCAGGGGCTCGCGGGGCTGCTCGGCTTCGTCGGCGTCCTTGCGGTGCTGATCGGGGGCCTGGTCCGGCACCGCGCCGCGCGCGACCCGCTGTGGACCGTGTCCATCGCGTTCGTGTGCTGGCTGCTGGTGGACTTCTGCTACTCCGACCTCGGCGGGCCCGCCTCCGTACTGGTGGCGATCATGCTGGGGCTGGCCGCTCGCGCGGCGCTGCCCGCCCGGCCCGTGGAGCGGGCGTGCGTCGGAGGGGCCGACTCTGGGCGCGCCCCGGAGCCGGGCGGCAGCGTGAGGGCGCGCGTCGCAGGGGACGACGCCCCCGTGCCGGCGGCCGCGTGGGGAGGCCGGCGTGAGGGTTGAGAACGCGGGTGTCGCGCAGGTGGACTCGGTTCGGCGGGCCGCCGGGATCTCCGCCGTGCTCATCGTGGCCGGCACGGTGCTGGGGTTCGTTCGC
This sequence comes from Thermomonospora umbrina, assembly GCF_003386555.1. GTDB lineage: Bacteria > Actinomycetota > Actinomycetes > Streptosporangiales > Streptosporangiaceae > Thermomonospora > Thermomonospora umbrina. The sequence goes on from NZ_QTTT01000001.1 coordinate 3,492,484, forward strand.
GACCTGCTGATGGCGCACCGGTTCGGCGCGGGCAGCGGGACCGACGCCTTCCTGGTGGCCTGGACGATCCCGGAGACCGCGTCCCCGCTGCTGATCGAGGACGCGATGGCGCTGCTGATGGTGCCGGTGCTCAGCCGCGCCCTGGCCGACCACGGCGGGGTCCGGGCGCTGGTGGCGGCGACGCTGCCGAAGGTGACCATCCTGCTCGCCACCGCCATGGGCCTCGTCGTGATGACGGCGCCGGCGCTGGTCGACGTGCTGGCCCCGGGGCTCGACGACCGGGAACGGGCGATCACGTGCATGCGGATGACCTCGCTGACCGTGCTGACGTTCGGGCTGGCCGGGTTCATGAGCGCCACGCTGCGGGCCCACCACCGCTTCGGCCCGCCCGCCGCCATCTACGCCGCGTACAACGTGGGCATCCTCGCGGTCATCCTGACCTGCGACGACACGCTCGGTGTGACGGCGGCGGCGCTCGGCGTCGCGGCGGGGAGCCTGCTGATGATCGTGGTGCAGGCCCCGGCGTTCCTGCGCAGCCTGCACCGGACCGCGCCCGGCCTCGGGGGCGCGATGCCCGCCGGGCTGGCCGCCGCCGTCGCCCCGGTGATCGTCTACACGGTGACCCGGCAGGCGCAGGTCTTCGTCGAACGCCACTTCGGGGCGGGCCTGGCCGAGGGCTCGATCTCGCACCTCAACTACGCCCAGAAGGTCGCGCAGGTGCCGATGGTCCTGTCGCTGCTGGTGGTCACGGTGACGTTCCCCCGACTGGCCCGGGCCTGGGCCGCGGGGGACGCGCAGAACGTCCGCCGCCGCATCGAGAGCGACGTCGCGGTGGTCGGGACGCTGGTGCTGGCGGCGACGGCGTACCTCGTCGCGTTCGCGCCCACCGTCATCGGGCTGCTGTTCGAGCACGGCCGTTTCACCCACGAGGACACCGAGGCGACCGCCGCCGTCATGCGGGTCTACGCGCTGGGGCTGCTGGGCCAGGCGCTGGTGGGCGTGCTGACCCGCGTGTTCTACGCCGCCGGGCGTCCGTGCTGGTACCCGGCGTGGGCCGTGGCGGCGGGCCTCGCGCTCACCGCCCTCCTCGCCGCCATGACCGCGTCCACCGGCGGGACGGCCGCGCTCGCCGCCGCCAACGCCGCCGGGATCACCGCCACCGCGCTGCTGCTGCTGTCCGGGCTGCGCCGCCGGATGGCCCCCATGGACCTGCGGGCCGCCACGACCGGCATCACACGCTCCACACCCGCCGCCTGCGCCGCGGCCGTCGCCGGGTTCGCCGTCGAACGGGCCCTCGGCGGGCACGTCCCGGCGTTCCCGCTGCTGGTCGTCGGGCTGGTCGTGGTGGCGGCGGTGTTCGGCCTGGGCGCCGCCGCGCTGGGCGCCGAAGAGCCCCGCCGGGCGCTGGTCCACGCCCGAAGCCGTCTGACCGAGAAGAAGGCGAAGTACCTGTGAAGCCCATGCCGCTGATCCTCATGTACCACTCGGTGGACCGCGTGGCGGAGGACCCGTACCGGCTGACCGTCCCGCCGGAGCTGTTCGAACGCCAGATGGACTGGCTGCGCCGCAACGGGATGCGCGGCGTGTCCATCCGCGAGCTGCGCCGCGCCTGGCACGCCGGGCGGGCGCGCGGGCTGGTGGGCCTCACGTTCGACGACGGCTACGCCGACTTCGCCACCCGCGCGGCGCCCGTGCTGCTGCGGCGGGGGTTCACCGCGACCGTGTTCGTCGTCGCCGGTGAGATCGGCGGCGGCAACGCCTGGGACGACGGGCCCCGCCGCGCGCTCATGACCGAGGACCAGATCCGCTGCGTCGCCCACACCGGCATGGAGATCGGCTCCCACGGGCTGCGGCACGTGGCGCTGCCGGACGTGGACGCCGAAGACCTGGAGACCGAACTCGTTCGCAGCCGGTCCATCCTCGAGGACGTCAGCGGAGGGCCCGTCACCGGGTTCGCCTACCCGTACGGGCGGGTCGCGCGGCGCGAGGCCGACGCCGTGCGCAAGACCGGATACGAGTACGGCTGCGCCATCTGGCGCTGCCCTTTCAGCGGCGACCACGCGCTCGCCCGCACCTACATGGGCGACCGCGACCACGGCCTGCGCCTGCGGGCCAAGGTCTTCCGCCACCAGTTGCGATGGAGGACACGGGTCTGATGAGGGTCCTGCACGTGATCACGGGGCTGGGGCACGGAGGCGCCGAGCACCAGCTCGACCTGCTGCTGCGGCACCTGCCGGACGTGGACTGCGAGGTGGCCGTCCTCACCGACGCGGGGGAGACCGCCACCGCCCTGCGGGCCCGGGGGGTCATCGTCCACGAGGTCGGCATGAACGGCAACCGCGACCTGTCCGCACTGCCCCGGCTCACCGGGCTGATCAGGCGCGGCGGGTACGACATCGTCCACACGCATCTGTACCGGGCCTGCGTGTACGGCCGGATCGCGGCGCGGCTCGCCGGGGTGCGGACGGTGGTGGCGACCGAGCACTCGCTGGGCGACCGCATGATCGAGGGCCGGCGCGTGTCGGCGGGCGTGCGGACGCTGTACCGCGCGACCGAGATCCTCGGCGGCATGACGGTCGCGGTGTCCCCGACGGTCGCGGCCCGGTTGGTGCGGCTCGGCGTGGACGCGTCCCGCGTCACCGTCATCCCGAACGGCATCGACGCGAACGCGTTCGCGTACGACGAGGGACGGCGCGCCGCCGTCCGCCGCCGACTCGGCATCGGCATGGACGAGTACGTCATCGGTGCCGTGGGCCGGCTGGTGGACGGCAAGCGCTACGGCACGCTCGTGGACGCGTTCTCCCAGGTGGACGCCGTGAAGCTGCTGATCGTCGGGGATGGGCCGCAGCGGGGGGCGCTGGAGGACCTCACCGTCCGGCGCGGGGTCGCGCCCCGGGTGATCTTCGCCGGGGAACGGTCGGACGTCGCCGGGGAACTGTCGGCGATGGACGTGCTGGCCGCACCCTCCGCCGAGGAGACCTTCGGGCTGGCGGTGCTCGAGGGCCTGGCGTCCGGGCTGCCCGTGTTGTACACCGCGTGCCCGGCGCTCGGCGACCTGGATCCCGACGCGGCACCCGGTGCACGCGAGGTCGGCCCCCAGGTGTCCGCCTGGCGGGACGCCCTGGCCGACGTCGTGCGCACGGGCCCCACCCGAACGGCACCGCCCCCGGCCGTCCACCACTACGACATCGCACGCAGCGCCGCCGACCTCGCGCGCCTCTACGAGGCCCTGCTCGCCGTCCACGCCGAGCCCGCCCTCGCATGACCCACTCCCGACAGGAAGGGCAGCCGATGCCACAGACTCCGCAGCCCATCATGGACGCCGCGCGGCGTTGCGGGGCCCCGGCGTTACTCGTGCTGCTCGGCACGGGCGGGGGCCTCACGTACGGACTCCTCGAAAAGCCCGGGTACACGTCGGACGCCCACGTGATGGTGGTGGCCGACCCCGGCACCGACCCCTCCCGCGCCCTCAATTACGCCCAGACGTACGCGCGTTTCTTCGTGGGGGGGCGTCTTTTCTCTGTGGGGGGGCGACCCCCCACGCGCCCCGCGCCCGGTCGGTCGTGGTCTTCAGACGGGCGCTCCTCCGCTGGCGCTCCGGAGCACCCGCCTGAAGCGACCGGGCGTGTCTCTGTGGGGGGGCGACCCCCCACGCCCCCCGCGCCCGGTCGGTCGTGGTCTTCAGACGGGCGTCCCTCCGCTGGCGCTCCGGGCCGCCCGCCTGAAGCGACCGGGCAGTTGTGGGGGGTTGGGGTTCAGACTTCGCCGGGTTCCGTTGATGCGTTCCAAGAGGAGGTTCGGCGGCATGTGCGTGTCACGTTGTCGGCCGCGGCGCCGGTCATCGGCATCACCGGGTCGGCGTCGACGCCCGAGTCGGCCGCCGAGTACGCCAACGCGGCCGCCGGGGCGTTCATCGCGTACGGCGACGCGCATCGCGGGGAGACCGGTGTACGGGTGGCGTCGATGAGTTCGGCCGACGCGCCGGACCGGCCCACCACGCCCAACCTGCCGCTCAGCCTGGCGGTGGGCGCGTCGAGCGGTGTGCTGCTCGCGGGTCTCGCCACGGGGGCGCGACCGGCGCGGAAGGCGGTGGGGACGTGAACGGCCTGCCGCGCGTTCTGCACGTCACGCAGCCGACGACGGCGGGCGTCGCCGCGTACGTCGCCGACGTCTGCGTCGACCAGCGGGCGCGGGGCTGGCATGTCGCGGTCGCGTGCCCGGACGTGGGGGACCTGCCGGAGCGGCTCGCGGGGCTCGGCATCGCGCAGTTCCCCTGGGAAGCGGGGCGGAGGCCGGGGCTGCGGACGCTGGACGAGGCCCGGCGGCTGCGGCGGCTCGTTCAGACGTTCCGGCCGGACATCGTCCACCTGCACTCGTCCAAGGCGGGCCTCGCCGGGCGACTGTGGCCCGGACTGACGAGGAAGGGGCACCGGCCGCTGGTGGTGTTCCAGCCCCACGGCTGGTCCTGGCAGGCGGTCGGGCGGCCGTCGCTGTGGTGGGAGAGGCTCGCCGCGCGCCGTACCGACCTGCTCGTGTGCGTCGGCAGCGGCGAGGCGTGGCAGGGGCTCGCCGCGCGGATCCGGGGGCCGTACCGGGTCGTGCGCAACGGCGTCGACCTCACGCGGTTCCGGCCGGCGGACGCGGAGGAGAAGGCCAGGGCGCGCACTCGGCTGGGGGTCGGCCAGGACGTTCCGCTGGCGGTCTGCGTCGGACGGGTCACCCGGCAGAAGGGCCAGGACGTCCTGCTCGCGGCCTGGCCCCGGATCAAGGCGGAGTGCCCTCGGGCCGAGCTCGCCATCGTCGGGGACGGCGACCGGCTCGCCAAGGCCAGAAGGAAGGGTGGCCCCGGCGTCCGGTTCACCTACGCGGTCGACGACCCCCGCAACTGGTACGCCGCCGCCGACGTGGTCGTCCTGCCGTCGCGGTGGGAGGGGTTGTCGCTCACGTCGCTGGAGGCCATGGCGATGGGCCGGCCGGTGGTGGCGTCCGACATCCCGGGGCTGGCCGAGGTGGTGGGGCCGGGCGCGGGGGCGCTGGTGCCGTCCGAGGACGTCCGAGCACTGTCCGAGGCCGTCCGGGAACGGCTGACGGACCCCGTACTGGCCGCGGATGAGGGCACCATGGCGGGCCGGCTGGCACTGGGCTGCGACGCGGCCGACGGGTTCGCTCAGTTGGCCGCGCTGGTCGCCGAGGCGGCGGGACTGCCGGCGGCGGTCCCCGAGGAGGAGGTCCCGGCGGTGGCGGGCGAGCCCAGCATCCGCCGATAGACCTCCGCCGAACGGGGATGGGCGGCACAGCGCCAGACCCCGTGCGGGCAGTAATCCGAAATGGTCTGGTACGCCACGTCATGGGAGCCGATCCAGTCGATCATCCCGCGGACGTACTCGGGATTGTCGCCATTGCGGAAGAGTCCCCATTCGGGAAAGGAGAGGGGTTTTCCATGGGCGCGGGCGAAGTCGGCATGATGGGCCAGTCCGTACGGCTCGCCGACGAAATACGCGAAGTCCCGGCCGGCGGGCTGGTCGTAGCTGTCGGAGCCGATGACGTCGACGACGTCGTCACCCGGATAGCAGGCCGTCCAGCCGATGGCGTCCGTTCCCCGGCTCGGGGTGAAGTCGAAGCGGAACCGGGCGCCGGGCGCGGCGCGCATGGTGGCGACGATCCGTCGCCAGTACCGCTTCCACGCCTCCGGGTTCGGACCGCAGCGGTGGGTGTAGGTGATGCCGTTCATCTCCCAGCCCGGGACGATGATCGCGTCGCCCGCGCCGGCGGCGACCAGTCGGCGCGCCAGGACGGCGAAGTGCCGGTCGAAGGCGCCGCGCGCCGCCGTCCACAGCAGCACGGCCACGCCCGCGTCGGGGACGCGCTTCTCGTTGGCGGCGAACATCGGCACGTTCACCACCAGCGTCCGGCGGGGGTCGGCGGCGCGCCAGGCGGCCCAGGGGCCGACGATCTCCGGCGGCCCCTCGACACCCGCCCAGGTCTCGCCGGGCAGGTAGGTGTGCCCGACGGTGACGGGGCGGCCGAGCCAGGCCGCGAAGCCCGCCACCCGCCGCACGCCCTCCGCGCCGGAGCCGAGGAACGCGCCGAGGGGCACGTCCCGCGGGTCCGCCCGGCCGGGCGGAGCCGGGACACCCAGCATCGCCGCGGTGAGCGCGGCGGTCATCGCCGACCGCACGAAGAACGATCCGGAAAGGTGCCGGCGAAAAGTCATGGCCGAAATCCTTCCCGGCCCCCCGGCCCGCTGAAGCGTCATTCGGGCACGGGCAAGAGAGAACCGTCGCAGACGACAGGATGATTCAGGTGGTATCGCGAAGAAATGCCGGGAACCCGGTGCTCGACCCGTCCATCCCGGTGCTGTTGTTGCGCACCGATCAGAACGTCTTCCACCATGGCACGCTGGGGGCGATCCGGTCCGCCGGGCGTGCGGGCCTGTCCGTGCACGCCGTCCTGGAGAGCGAGGACGTCCCGGCGGGGCGTTCCCGCTACCTGCGCCGGCGGCTGCCGTGGGCGCCGCCGGTCGGCCACACCGGAGGGCTGCTCGGCTACCTCGCCGCGGCGTCCTCCACGATGGAGGGCCCGGCGCTGCTGATCCCGATGGACGACGCGGGCGCGTTGTTCATCGCCCGCAACGCCACCGACCTGGCCCCCCGCTTCCTGTTCCCCGCGCAGATGCCGTCCCTGCTGGAGGCCCTCGCGGACAAGGCGGCGCTGCGGGACCTGTGCGAACGGGTCGGGGTGCCGCATCCGGAGACCCTGCTGCCCCGCTCGAGCGGCGAGGTGGACGACGCGGTGGACCGGCTCGGACTGCCGCTGGTCGCCAAGTGGGCCCGGCCGTGGCGGATCCCGGCCGGCTCGGGGCTGCGCAGCACCACCATCGTCCGCACCCGCAAGCGCGCCCATCGGCTGTTCGCCGCCGCGCGCCCGGACACGCTCGGCCAACTGCTGCTCCAGCGGTACATCGCCGCGTCCGACGGATCGGACCGGTTCTTCCAGGGGTACTTCGACGGTGGCTCGAACTGCCTGATGAGCGGCACCGGCCGCAAGGAGCTGGCGTCGCCGCCCGGCGCGGGCCTCACCGTCCTCGGACGCTGGCTGCCCGACCCGGACATCGACGGCCTCGCCCGCGAGCTGCTCTACTCGCTCGGCTACTGCGGGGTCGTGGACATGGACTTCCGCCGCGACAGCGTGACCGGCACCTGTTATCTGCTGGACGTCAACCCGCGGCTGGGGGCCCAGTTCCGGCTGTTCACCGGGCGGAACGGGCTGGACCTCGTTCGGGCGATGCATCTGGACCTGTCGTTCCGGCGGGTGCCGGAGACGCCGCCCCAGCACGGCCGGACGTTCCTCGCCGAGAACCACTTCGTGCGGCCCTCCGTCCGGCGGGGCGCGGCGACGCCCCTGCCGGTCCTGCGGACGCTGCGGGAGGCCGGGGAGCTGGCCTGGTTCGCCAAGGACGATCCGTCGCCGTTCTTCGCCGCCGCGGCCGAGGGGCTGAGCAGGGCGCTGCGCGGACCCGCCGCGCCGCCGACGCCGGAGCCGCCGGTCCTGCCGCGCGCCTTCCAGCACGCGGAGTCGGGGAGCGGGCGGTGAACGACTCGACGCTCGACGTCCTGGTCGTCGGCGCGGGCCCGTACGGGCTGTCCGTCGGCGCGCACGCCGGCCACCTCGGCCTGTCGGTGCGGGTGGTGGGGCGGCCCATGCGGTTCTGGGACGAGCACATGCCGCGCGGGATGCTGCTGAAGTCCGAGCCGTTCGCCTCCGGCCTGGGGGCTCCGGTGACCGGTCGTTCCTTCCTCGACTTCTGCGCGGAGCACGGTGAACCGTGGGCGCCGGTGGGCCGGCCGGTGCCGCTGGAGCGGTTCGTCGCCTATGGGCGCTGGTATGCCCGGCAGGCGGTGCCCGAGGTGTACGAGGCCGAGGTGCTGCGCGTCGATCGTTCCGCCACCGGCTACCGCACGCTGCTGGCCACCGGGGAGACGGTGGTCAGCAGGACCGTCGTGATCGCCGTGGGCGTCCATCCGTACGCGTACACGCCGTCGGTGTTCGCGGGGCTGCCGCCGGAGGTGGCCACCCACAGCTCCGACCACCGCGACCTCGCCGGGTTCGTGGGCAAGGACGTGGCGGTGATCGGGGCGGGCCAGTCGGCGCTGGAGACGGCGGCGCTGCTGGCCGAGGCGGGCGCCCAGCCGGTGCTCGTGGCCCGCACCGACGACCTGGCGTGGAACCCGCGTCCGACGGTGTCCCGCACCGTCCGGGAACGTCTGCGCGGGCCGCACTCCGGGCTCGGCACCGGCTGGCGGACCTGGGTGTGGTCGGAACGGCCCCAGGCGGTCCGACTGCTGCCCGGCCCCACCCGCCGGCGGATCGTGCGCACCACGCTCGGGCCCGCCGGGGCGTGGTGGCTGCGCGACCGGCTCGGCGACACCCGCCTCCTGCTCGGGTGCGAGGTCGCGGCGACGGGATGGCGCAACGACCGGGTCCGACTGACGCTGCGGGACCGGAACGACTGGGACCGGACCCTGACGGCCGACCACGTGATCGCCGCGACCGGCTATGTGCCGGACCTGAACCGCCTGACCCTCCTGTCGACGAGTACCCGACGCGGTGTCGCGGCGCGCCACGGGTGCCCGGTGCTCTCGCGGTCCTTCGAGTCGTCCCTGCCCGGCCTGTACTTCGCGGGTCTCTCGTCGGCGGCCGCCTTCGGCCCGGTCATGCGTTTCGTCCACGGCGCGGACTTCGCGGCCCGCCGGATCGCCGCCCACGTCGCCGCCACCGCCACCGCTTCGTCCCTACGCGTCCGGGAACGACCGGCCGTGCGCCCGCCGGCCGGGTAAGCGTAAGCCCATGTCTTCGTATGGTCGCGCGGAAGGCGACGACAGCCGCCGGGGCGCCGATTAACGTGCCATCCGCCATGTCAGAGAAGCGCCGGGACGACGTCGGTGTCCGCCGGAGGAGATCTCCCCATGAGCCAGGAACCGTTCCACGACGGGGCGTCACGCCCCGCGGGACGGCTCCGCCATGCCTGCGTGCGGCCCGCACCCCGGGTCGTCCTCGCAGGGGGCCTGCTCCTCGCCGGCTGGCTGCTGGCCATGGCGTTCTCCGCCGCCCACGCCCACGCCGCCCCGACTGTTTCCGCCTCGTCGACGACCCCTGAACGGGGCCACGCCGTCCGGGGTGGTGTGCCCGACGGTGCGGAGACTCCGCGTGTCCGGGGTGGTGTGCCCGGCGCCGGTGGGGTGCGGGGTGTGGTGGGGCGTGGGGGTGACGCTCACGTGGGAGGGCCGGCGAGGGCGGTGGCCGGTGGGGTGGTGCGGTCGCTGGTGGGGCTGACCCGGGTGATCGCCGGTGTGCCGGCCGCCGGGCCGGTGCTTCGGCCGGCCGGCGACGAGGGGCACGTCGTGCCCCCTCGGGCGGCGCACGCCGGTGGGCCCGTCAGCACCCCGCGCCGGACGATCTCGACGGAGCGCCCGTCGGTCGTCGACGGCGGGCCCGGCATGGCGGCCCCCTGGGTGAGCGCCGTCCATCGTGACGAGGGGAGCGGGCCGGACGTCTCCGGGCCGGTGGGCTCCCGGCGCTCCCCGCCTGAACATGATCCCCCCGGTTCCGGCGACGGTGTCGCCGGTGGTCAGCACCAGCTCCCCCTCGCCGGGCTGACCGACGGCCACACGCCGGGCGTCCCCCCGCTCGTCGGCGAGGCCACGTTCGCCTACCGGGGCTCGCGGCCCGCCGGGCCGCCGGGTGATCCCGCCTTCTCGCCCGACTAGGCCGGCCGCCCCATCCGGGTGGGCGGCCCGGCCCCGGCCGGGTCGCCACCGGCCCGATCGTTCCACCACCGAACCTGAAAGGTTTTTCATGTCCAACTGGGCCAAGAACTCCGTCCGCGTCGCGACGCTCGCGGCCGGGCTGGCCACGGCCCTGGCGAGTGGGGGGCTCGCCGGGGCCGACACCACCAGCGGGAAGTACGGAACGCTCGGTGGCAACCAGATCAACGCCCCCATCTCCGTGCCCATCGAGATCAGCGGCAACTCGTCCTCGTTCTTCGGGAACGCGGACGCCAAGGCGCCCGGGGGCGCGCACGTGGAGAACCACGGCGGCGGCGGCGGTGGGCTGTCCACCACGGGCAAGCACGGGATCGGCAGCGGCAACCAGTACAACCAGCCGGTCAGCATGCCCATCAACATCTGCGGCAACTCCGTGGTCTACGGCGGCTTCGCCGACGCGGCCTGCAAGGGCGGCGCGACCGTGGAGAACCACGACGGCGGCGGCAAGGGCATGCACACGTCGGGCATGGCCGGCTGGCTCGGCGGCACCCAGATCAACAAGTCGTTCAGCGCGCCGTTCAACTTCTGCGGCAACTCCCGCGCCGTGTTCGGCATCGCCGACGCCTGGTGCAAGGGCGGGGCGCACGTCGTCAACCACGGCGGCGGCGGACTGCACCCGCGGACCAGCGGTCACGAGGGCGCGGGCGGCGGCAACCAGACCAGCAAGCCGGTGAGCGTGCCGGTCGACATCTGCGGCAACGCCTCGGCCACGCTCGGCATCTCCGACGCGGCCTGCAAGGGCGGGGCCACGGTGGTCAACTCGATGCCGTGGTCGCTGCCGTCCACCGCGAGGAAGACGTCCGGGTCCGGCAACTGGAAGGAAGGGATGCCGCAGCGGCGACGGCGCGACAAGGTCGTCAAGACCCCGCTCAACGGGCCCGTCCAGGGCCTGCGGAACCTCGCCGTACGGGTCACGTCCCTGCTGCCCGAGTTGGTGGCGGAGCGGATCGGCAAGCCGCTGACCCAGCTCGGCAACCCGGCCCGGCCCGGCAGCCCCGCCGCTCTCACCACGCCGGGGCAGCCCGGCGGCCTGGTGCAGCCGCCCGGCGCGTACGGCGGCGCGGTGCGGCCCGTGGGCCCGGCGGCGCACTCCGGCAGGCCGCACGGCCACATGAAGTCGAAGGTCAAGGGTGTGCCGGCGCGGCCGCGGCAGTCCCGGCCCGGGCCCGTGCGGCCCGTCGCCAAGCGGACGACGACACCTTTCAAGGTGACCAGGGGACTTCCCGTCACCACCGGCGGGCTGCCCGTGCTGCCATAACGCCGACGACGACCTCGGGGGTGCCGGCCGTAAAGGGCTCCGGCACCCCCGGTTCATGTCCGGGACCCGTTCCGAACCCCTCGCAGGAAGGCTCGCCGCAGATGTGGAGAAGGGCGCTCGTCTCGTTCGTCCTGGCATTCGCCGTCGTCGCCGAACCGATTCCCGGTGCGGCCGCGACGACGCCGATCGCGATGCTGGAAATCCCCCGCATCGACCCGCCCGGCGCACGGCCCGTGCTCGAAGGGGTGTCGGCGAAGACCCTGGCGGCGGGTGTCGGTCACCACCCCGAGACCGCCCCGCCCGGAGAGCCCGGCAACACGGTGCTGCTCGGACACCGCACCCTGGGTCCCGCGCCGTTCCACGACCTGGACAGGCTGCGCCCGGGCGACGTGATCAGGCTGTACGGGAGCGGTTTCCGACTCGCCTACCGGGTCGAGTCGACGCGGATCACCTCGCCGCGCGACCGCGGGATCGTGGCCCCGGTGCCGTTCACGCCGAGCGTGGATACCGATCAGCATTTCCTGACATTGGTGACATGTCATCCCAAAGGATCAGATCGGTACAGGTTGGTCGTCGTGGGTCGAACCGTCCCGGACCACGGTCGGTTCCGTTTGGCCCAGACTTGACCGCGCGCCGAGTGTCCTGTCCGGGCCCACGGGTATTTTCCTCGGCAATCAGTACTTCTCCCATTCGTCGGTCCGTACCGAGGGTGCTCTTTTTCGTGCGTTCTCCTCGGCAATTCTGGGACCGTTTGGCCGCACCCCCCGGAAAGGGTCTTCGATGGCTCATGAAGAACAAGCGCCGGACCATTTCGGAACGCGGCCCGTCGGCCGTCCGCCCGCCCGCGCTGCGGGTTCGCGTGCATCGCGCGGGCAGCGATCTGTTCGTCCAGCCGGTCGGTGAGCTCGGCGCGCGGACCGTCGACCTGCTGCGCGAGCCGCTGTCGGCGGTGCTGCGGGCGGTGCCGTCCCCGCGCATGGTGCTCGACCTGTCGCGGGTGCGGCTCAGCGACCGGTTCGGGCTGGGCGTGCTGGTCGCCCTGCGGAACCTGGCCCGCCAGGTCGGCGGCCGGCTGATCATCGCCGGTCCGGCCGCCGATCTGGTGGCCCTGCTGTCGGACACGGGCCTGGACCGCCATCTGCAGTTCTGCGCCACCCTGGAACTGGCCGCCGGAGTGCCGATCAGCACCCGGCCCGGCCGGCTCCCGCTGCGCGGCACCGGGGCCGCGACGGGGGCGTGAGACCCCGTCAGCCGGCGGGCGCGGCCTCGACGAGCGTGGCGCCCATGCTCAGCTCGGTGTCGTTCACCACGCGGAACCCGGCCTCCCGGAGGAGGGCGAAGTACTCCGTCCGGGGCCGTTCGTGCCCCTGGCCGAACAGCGAGAGCATTCGGATGTCCAGGTCGAACGCCAGGTGGGGCCGCTCGGGGACGTCCGGCTGCAGGATGTCGAGCAGCAGCAACCTGCTGTCCTCGCCCATCGCGTTGCGGACCGCGCGCAGAATCTCCACGGCGGTCTCGTCCGGCCAGTTGTGCACGATGCTGGACAGCAGGTAGAGGTCCGCCTTGCCGGGCACGTCCGTGAGGAAGTCCCCGGCCACCACCTCGCACCGGTCGGCCACGCCGCACTCGTCCAGGTACCTCTGCGCGGTCGCGGCCACGGTGGGCAGGTCGAGCAGCACGCCCCGCATCTCGGGATGGTCGACGAGGACGGCCGCCAGGATCGTGCCCACGCCGCCGCCGACGTCGACGAGCGTCCGCCGGCCGCCGAAGTCGTACGTCTCCAGCAGCGCCGTGGCGAAGCTCCGCGACCGGCTCGTCATGAACGCCGCGAACGCGGCCTCCAGGTCCGGCTTGCCCGCGAAGTACCGGTACAGCGAGCCGTGCTCCTCCGCGATGTGGGTGCGGCCGGTGCGGACGACCTCGGGGAGTCGCAGCATGGCGTCCCACGACAGTCGGTCCCCGGCGACCACCATCGAGGGCTTCATCGAGTTCGGCGCGTCCGCGCGGAGCACCTCGCCGACCTCCGTCAACGCGTAGGTGCCGGCCTCCGGGTCGACCGTGACGAAACCGAGCGACGCCATGACGCGCAGCAGCCTGGCGAGCGTCGGGGCGTGCGCGGAGCAGCGCTCGGCGAGCTGCTCGGCGGTGAGCGGACCGTCCGCCAGATGGTCGGAGCAGTCCAGCTCGACCCAGGCGTGCATCGCGGTGTAACGCCACCAGCCGCGCTGCAGCTCCTCGACCGCGGCACGCGGGTCGTCGGCGACGGAGAAGGGGGAAGCGTCAGACATGCGTCGTCTCCAAGCGTGGGTTGGCGGCCTTGCCGGCCGGGTGACGGGCCATGGCCCGCCGTTCACAACGGTCGAGGGCGAGGGCGAGCAGGTAGCCGAGCGCGCCGAGCACGCAGATGCCGCCCCACATCGCCGGGATGTCGTACGAGCGCTGGGCGTCCAGCAGCAGCGAGAACGCGATGCCGTCGACCGAACCGGTCATCTCCGACACCACCATGAGGATCACGGCCAGACCCAGCGAGATCCGGAGGCCGGCGAAGATCTTCGGGGCCGCCGACGGGATCACCAGGTACACCACCCGCTGGAGCGGGCCCAGCCCATAGACCCGGGCCGTGTCGGACTGGACGGCCTCGACCGAGCGGGCCCCGTCCACGGTGTTCAACAGCACCGGCCACACCACCCCGAACATGATCGTGACGAGCTGGGTCTGCAGGCCGAGGTCGAACAGCACGATCCACACCGGGGCCAGCGCGGTCGGCGGGATGGCCCGGGCGAAGTGCAGCACCGGCTCGACCAGCTCGCCGAGCACGCGGATCCGCCCGATGGCCAGACCGACCACGATGCCGACGATCGAGGCCAGCGCCCAGCCGGCCAGCAGCCGGCCCACGCTGGGCGGCACGTTGTCGATGGCGGCGTCGGTGAGCCAGAGCCGGTCGGCCGGCCCGGAGAACCACAGCTCGCGCATCCGTTCGGCGATCCGGCTCGGCGGCGGGGCGAACGGGTTGCCGGCCGCCCGCGTCACCGCCTCCCAGCAGGCGACGATGACGACGATCGCCCACCAACCGAGGCTCCGCGCCGCCAACGCCCGTACCCGCGTGCCCGGCGCGCTCCGCACTCCGCTCATGCCGGTCGGGCCGCGGGCTGCCAGTGGAACAGCCGTCGGGAGGCGCCGGCCAGCAGCGTGTCGGCGACCAGCCCGAGGACGCCGGCCCACACCACCGCCGCCAGGATGACGTCGGTCTCGCCCGCGCTCGCGCCCGCCTCCAGCAGCCAGGTGCCGAGTCCCTCGCCGCCGCCCGCGTACAGCTCGGCGGTGACGGTCACGATCAGGGCGATCCCCGCCGCGACCCGCACGCCGGTGGCGATGAACGGGGCCGCGCCCGGCAGTGCAACGTGCCAAAGCACGGCGCGACGGCCGAATCCGAAGGTCCGCAGCGTGTCCACCGCCACCGGGTCGGTGCCGCGCAGACCCCGGACGGTGTTGATCAGCACCGGCCAGCAGGACGCGAACGTGACCACCGCGACACCCATCCGTCCGGTGCTCCCGAACGCCAGGAGCGCCAGGGGGATCAGCGCCACCGGCGGCACCGGTCGCAGCAGCTCCAGCAGCGGACCGGTCAGCCGGTCGGCCAGGGGCACCGTGCCGATCAGCGCGCCCACCGGGACCGCGATCGCGACCGCGAGGGCGAGGCCCGTCGCCCACATCTGCAGCGTGGTGGCGATCGCGTCCCGGAACGCCGCCTCGGCGGTCAGTTCGCCCGCCCGGGCCAGGACCGTGGAGACGAGGGGCAGCAGCTCCGGGTCCATGAGGCCCGTGCGTCCCGCGATCTCGGCCGCCGCCAGCAGACCCGCGGCGCCCAGGACGCCGCGAGCCGCTCTCGCCGTGATCGCACGGGTCATTGCGCCGGGGCCTGGACGATCATCTTGGTGAAGTCCAGGGCGGTCGGGTTCTTCAGATAGCCGTAATTGCCCATCAGCCCGGCGAGCCGCTTCAACCGCTCGGGGTTCTGGCCGGTGGGGAACGACCCGAGCGTGATGATCTTCGCCGTGTCCGCGTTCACGCCCTTGACGTACGTCGGCAGGGTCGCGGTCACGATGGAGCGGTCGCCGGAGGCCATCCGCTGCGCCTGCCCGATCGCCCGCTGGAAGGCGGCCACGGTCTTGGGGTGCTTCTCGGCGTAGTCGCCCAGCACCGCCCAGCCCGCGACCGGGATGTTCTTGGTGGGGCCGCCGGGGTCGGCGGTGTCCAGCACCGAGCGCGCGCCGCCCTGCTGGAGCTGGGAGATGAACGGCTCGGCGACCCAGGCGGCGTCGATGCGCTTGGCCTTGAGCGCGGCCGGCATCTGGGGGAAGCCCATCTCCACGAACTCCACCGAGTCCGACGGCACGCCGGCGGCGCGCATCGACGCCTCCACCATCAGGGTGCCGATCGCCTTGCGGGTGGGCACGGCGATCTTCTTGCCGGCCAGGTCCTTGGGGGTCTTGATCGACGAGTCCGTGTTCACCATGACCTGGAAGGCGCCCTTCTCGGCCTGGTAGGAGTCGGCGATGAAGCGCCAGCGCACCGCACCGCCGCTCTGCTCCTCGGCGATGAGGGCGCCCACGTAGTTGTTCAACGTGACGTCGAGCTGACCGCTCTTGAGCAACGGCTGCGCCACCACGGCGTTGGGCACGATCTTCGTGGTGACGGTGAGGCCCTCCTTCTTGAACAGGCCCCGCTGGATGGCGATGAAGAGCGGCGCCGCGTCGGGGATCGGCAGCGTGCCGACGCTCAGCTTGGACTTCTCCAGCCCGTTCGCCCCGCCACCGTCGTCGTCCGATCCGCCGCAGGCGGTCAGGGACCCCACGAGCACGATGGCGCACACCGCACTCCATGACCTATTTATGGAGCGTCGCTGCGATGGGTTTCGGGCTATCCGAGTTCCGCCGGTACGAACCTGCCGTCGGAACGGTGACGTGTATTGATCATCCGTGGACATGCCCGGGACGGTGGCGCACCGAGAGGTGACATCGCTATGACAGGGTTTTGACACCTGCGGACATTTGCGGACATTTGCGGACGTTCGCTGGCCGTGCGGTCCCTCGCGCCCCTACGGTGATCGCTGATCGGCGCGCCCGCCGCCCGTCCGAGTGGAGATCGCGATGAGTCATCCGACGCTGCTCGCCCAGATCTCCGCGAAACGCCGATGGTCGAGCGACGACGGGGCCCGAGCGTTCCTCACCATGGCCAAGGAGATGGGCGAGGACGTCGAGATCAGCGAGCGGACGTGGAACCGCTGGTGCCAGGGCGGCCTCCGCCGACGCCCCCGGATGGCCTGCTGCCGGGTCCTGGAGCGCATGTTCGGGCATCCCGTCGAAGTGCTGCTGGCCCCCGTGGAGGTCGCCGACCGCGCCCTCCCGCCCGGCCCGGACGGCATCCCCGACATTCTCGCCACCGCCGCCGAGGAGTCCACCGCCCACCTCGCCCAGGTGGAGTCGCTGGCGCTCGGGCCGGTCACCCTGGAGCAGGCCGGCGACGACGTGATCAGGCTGGCGCGGACGTACGCCGCGCTCCCGCCCGCCCAGGTCCTGCGCCAGGGCGCCCGGCTGCGCCGCCGGATCGCCGAGCTGCTGCCCCAGACCACACGCCCCAGCCAGCACAGCGACCTGTACCTGATGCTGGGGGAGCTGTGCGGCCTGCTCGCCGTGGCCTCGTTCGACCTGGGGGACACCACCGCCGCCACCGCCCACGCCCGCGCCGCCTGGGGGTACGGCGAGCTGATCGAGCACGACGCGCTGCGCGCCTGGGCGCGCGGAACCCAGGCCCTGCTCGCCTACTGGGAGGGTCGCCCCAGCGCCGCCGTGCGCCTGGCCCGATCCGGGCGCGGCTACATCAGGTCGGGAACGGGCCTCGTGCGGCTCTGCCACATCGAGGCGCGGGCCCACGCGTACCTTCGCGACCACGAAAGCGTCCATCAGGCCCTGTACGACGCCCACAAGACGGGCGACACGGGCGGCTACGACGACCTGCACGACGCCGTCGGCGGCGAGTTCGACTTCGGCGCCGTACGGCGGGCCCGGTGCGAGAGCAGCGTCCACGTTCTCCTCGGCGAAGGCGCGGACGCGGTCAACGCCGCCACCCGGGCGCTGGACGAGCACGCCACGGGGGGCAAGGACCTGAAGCTGCTCCCGCAGATCCATGCCGAACTGGCCGCCGGGCGCCTCCTCCTGAACGACGCCGACACCGCCGCCGAACACCTGGAGTGCGCCCTGTCGGTCCCGGTGCCGCACCGGATCACCGGCCTGATCGAACGGGTCCGCACCGTCAAGGAGCTGATCGAGCACCGAAGGACGCCGGCGCGGGACGCCGCGCTGTTGCTCGACCGGATCCACGAGTTCGTCGGCGACCCGGCGGGGCGTCCTCTCCGCATGGACGCCGCCGCCCCGCTGCGGCCCTACCGGTGAGGACGGGCGTCGGCCCAACGCGTTCGGGCGGTCCGGTCGTCGGCTCAGTGCGGGTGGACGGAGCGGAGGCCGTACGGGTGGCGGACCGTCTCCACCCTGGGGCGGGACGGGAGCTCCGGGAGGGGGACCGACGCGCCGATGCCCGCGTACATCAGCGTGCGCTCGGGCGAGCGCCCCACGACCGACGGGCACCATTGGCCCGTGAACACCAGGCCCGGGGAGACGGGCGTTAACTCGCCGAAGAACGCCGCGACCTCGTCCCGAGGGCGCGGCACCAGCGGGACGGGGCATTCGTCGCCGAAGAGTCGCGCCGCCTCGGCGGTCGCCTGCGCGGCCACGTCGGACGCCAGATGCGAGATCACCAGGGCGCTGCCCGCCGGCAGCGCCCGGCGGATCTCCGCGACCGCCTCGTACGGGCCGTCCGCGTCGGTCAGGAAGTGCAGCACCGCCGTCATCAGCACCACCACCGGGCGGCTCAGGTCCAGCAGCCGACTCGCGTCCATCACGTCCAGGATCCGTCGGGGCTCGCGCAGGTCCGCGCCGGCCACCCCCACGTCGCCGCCCTCCGTCAGCAGCGCACGCCCGTGCGCCAGCACGATCGGGTCGTTGTCCAGGTACAGGACGCGGGCTCCGGGCCTTCGGCGGGCGGCGATCTGGTGCACGTTGTCGAGCGTCGGCAGGCCGCAGCCGATGTCGACGAACTGGTCGTGGCCGGCCTCCGCGAGCCGCCGCACCGCCCGTTCCACGAACGCCCGGTTCTCCCGGGCGGCGTGCGCCAGGCGCGGCTGCACCGCGAGCATCCGTTCGGCCAGCGCCCGGTCGGCCTCGTAGTTGTCCTTGCCGCCGAGCAGATGGTCGTACACCCGGGCGGGGCTCGGCAGGGTCAGGTCCCGGCCGTCGTGCCCGAACGGGTCCGCGTGGTTCACCGTTGAACCGCCTCCCACGTCACGGAAACCTCCTGAAGCCCGGAGCGGGAGACGCCCCGGCGGGCCTTCCGGCGGCCGTCTGCGGTCTCATTGTGGCCAAATGCACGGCCCCGGTATTACCGAACGCCATTTCCGGGGGCCGGGCGATGGATGACACACTCCGCCGGGCCCTCCCGGTGCTCCCGACGCGATCTTCGGCAATGCGTCAAAAACGACATCACCCATCATGACCAGGATGGTTACGTCCATGGAACGTCCATCGGTGTCCGCTTCCGGACGGCGGGCTCAGTGCGGGTTGGCCGCCAGGAGCTGGCCGAGCAGGTCGTCCATGGTGACGATGCCGCGCAGCGCCCCGTCCGGCCCGTTCACCAGGGCCAGTTGGGCGCGGTCGCGGCGCAGCCGGGTGGCGGCGTCCAGCACCGTGGTCGAGGCGTCCAGCGCGGGCACCGGGTAGGCCATGTCGGCCGCCCGACGCCCGTTCTCGGCGATCACCGCGTCGCGGACGTGGGTGACCCCGATGACGGCGCCGCGCTCGTCCAGAACGAGCAGGCGGGCGTGCCCGCTGGCCCGGGCGGCGCGGCGGATCTCCCTCGAGCCGGCGTCGGCGGGCACGGTGGTGACCTGGTCCGCCGGGACGGTCAGCGCCCCGATGGTGGACTCCCGGACGGCGATGACCCGGCCCAGCAGATCGTGGTCGCGCCGTTCGATCAGGCCCAGTCGCCGCGACTCGCCGAGCAGATGCCCCAGCCGCTGCGGGTCGGTCGTCGTCTCCAGCTCGTTGCGCGGGGTGACGCCCACCAGCCGCAGGGCGGCGTTGCTCAGCCCGTTCATGACCAGCAGCACCGGCCGGGCCACCCGGGTGAACGCCCGGAACGGCAGCGCCAGGATCAGCGCCGAACGCTCCGGATGCGAGATCGCCCACGACTTGGGCGCCATCTCGCCGATCACCATGTGCAGGAAGGTCACCACGGCCAGCGCGATGATCAACGCCACCACGTGCGAGGCCCCGTCCGGCAGCCCGGCCGTGTGCAGGGGCCCCGACAGGAACGCCTCGAACGCCGGCTCGGCCACCACTCCCAGACCCAGCGTGCACATGGTGATGCCGAGCTGCGCCCCGGCCAGCATCAGCGACAGCTCCCGGATCCCGGCCACGGCGGACGCCGCCGGCCTGCTCCCGTTGCGGGCGGCCCGCTCCAGCCGCGGCCGCCGAGCGGCGACCAGCGCGAACTCGGCCGCCACGAAGAACCCACTGGCGACCAGCAGCAACGCGGTCAGTATCAGGGCGGGAAGCGGCTCCATCAGCTCCCCACCTCCACGGCGTCAGGTCGCGGGGTCATCGGCCGTCCACCTCTCCGCCGGTGCCGGCGAGGACGCGGAGGCGGACCTCGCGGGGAACGCGGCGGGCGACGCTCAGCACCTCGAGCTCGGCGCGCCCCTCGGGGCCCTCGTGCGGGTCGAGGTCGACGGTGACGCGGTCGCCGCGGCCGGGCAGTCGGCCCAGCTTCGCGATGACCAGGCCGCCCACGGTGTCGTACACCTCGTTCTCCGGCAGGGCCAGCCCGGTGCGCCCGGCGACCTCGTCGATGCGCAGCGCGGCGTCGACCGTCCAGGTGCCGGGCGAGACGGCGGCCGATCCGGCGGCGTACACGTCGTTCTCGTCGGTGATCTCGCCGACCAGCTCCTCGGCGATGTCCTCGAAGGTGAGGATGCCGGCCAGACCGCCGTACTCGTCGACCACGCAGGCGAACTCCTCGCCGGTCTCCCGCATCCGTTCGATCACCCCGTACAGGGGTTGGGAGCCGGGGACCAGCAGGGCCGTCCGGGCGATCTCACCGACCGGGCGGTCGGGCGCGAGGGTGTCGTCGGCCAGCTCGCGGACGCCGACCACGCCGATGATGTCGTCCATGTCGGTCCCGTACACCGGGTAGTTGCTGTGCCCCGACCGGCGGATGTGCCCGGTCAGCTCGGCCACCGTCCCGTCGGCGGCCATCGTGATGACCTTGGGGCGGGGGACCATGGCCTCGTCGGCGGTCCGTTCACCGAACGTCAGCGCGCGTTCCAGCAGCAACGACAGGTCGGTGGGCAGTTGGCCGGAGCGGTGCGACTCGCCGATGATGTCGCTGAGCTCCTCCAGCGTGGCGCCGTGGTGCAACTCCTGGGCGGGCTCGATGCCCACCAGCCGCAGCAGGCGGTTGGCGGACGCGTCGAACAGCCGGATCACCGGCGCCGCGATGGTCAGGTACACCAGGGTGGAGGAGGCCAGCGCCCGCGCGAGCGACTCCGCCCTCGACAGCGCCCAGTTCTTGGGGATCAGCTCGCCCATCACCATCTGCACGACGGTCGCGAGGGCGAACCCGACCGCGACGGCGATCGGCCCGACGGCCCCGTCCGGGATGTTCACGGCGGTCAGCGCGGGCGTCATCAGATCGGCCAGCGCGGGCTTGGAGAGGAGTCCGACGATCAGTCCGGTGACGGTGATGCCCAGTTGGGCGCCGGACAGCATGAACGACAGCCGTCCCATCACCTGGAGCGCCCGGCGGGCCTTGGGATCCCCCTGATCGGCCGCGTGCGTCAACGCGCCCCGATCGGACGCCACGTAGGCGAATTCCTGCGCGACGAAGTATCCCGTCGCCGCCGTCAGCACGAACAGCGCGACGACTCCCAGCACGATGCTCACCACAGGCCACCCTCACGGGTGTCGGGTCTATGACTGGAAGGGTCCGACATAGCGGACACTCAGCTCCTTTCCGCCTACGCCTGTCATACGCGCAACGTACCACCCGACCTGCGTGTTCCCCAGACCCCGCCTCAGCACCGTTCGTAGTACGACACCACCATTGGCCGCCCGGTGTGGTCGGGCCCCGCCCGGTCGTCGGCCCCCACATATGCGTAGGGCGGCTTTACCATGCCTTTCCCCTGGTGGGAGACTCGCCGCCGCGCCGCGTCATGCCGAAAGCCGACCCGACGCAACTCCCCGGCGAGTCTTCCATCACAGCGGACCTCAGTGGCGATGGTCGGGGGCGATCTCGGCGGCGGCGCGGAGGCCGGATTCGACTGCGCCGTCGAAGTAGCCGTTCCAGGTGGAGGCGGTCTCGGTGCCGGCCCAGTGCAGGGCGCCTATGGGTGGGCGTAGGGCGGGGCCGTAGGCGGTCCAGGTGCCGAGGGTGGGGTGGGCGGAGAAGCAGCCGCGGGTCCACGGTTCGTCGCACCAGTCGAATTCGATGAAGTCCTCGGGGGCGCGGGCGTCCTCGCCGAAGAGTTCGGCCAGGCGGTCCAGGACGAGGTGCCGCCGTTGGGCGGGGTCGTGGCGGCGTAGGGCGTGGGCGTCGATGCCGTAGGCGAACGCGGTGAGCACGGCCCGGGGCGAGCCCGGTGGGGTGTTGTCGACGGTCTCGGTGAGGATGCCGGAGTCGCTGGTGCTGAGGCCGGACAGGCCCCTGTCCCGCCAGAACGGGGCGGCGTAGATCGCGTGGACCTTCAGGGCGTACCCGGCCGGCATCCGCTGGGTGAGGGCGTCGCGTTGGGCGGGCAGGGACGGGGAGTAGTCGATGCGTCCCGCCAGGCTCGGGGGGATGGCGACGATGACGTGTCGGGCGGGGTGGACGCCGTGATCGGTCTCCACGTGCGCGCCCGTCGGGGAGTGGACGATCCGCCGGACCGGTTCCTCTAGGCGGATCGTTCCCTCCGGCAGGTCGGCCGCGAGGCGCTCCGCCAAGCGTTGCGCACCGGAGCCGACGCGGTACGCCTGGGCACCGCCGACGGTGTCGAGCAGGGCGGTGGTGCCGCCGCCGGAGGTCACGTAGAACAGGGTGTCCAGGAGGGAGACCTCGCCTGCGTCGCACGACAGCAGCCCGCCCGCGATGACCCTGCCCACGTAGCGCACGGCCGTGTCGGGCGCGTTCTGCGTCGACAGCCAGGCGGCGAGCGTGAGGGTGTCCCATTCCTGTGCCCGCGGGTGGTCCCAGGGCCGTTCCGGGAAGATCTGGCGGCTGAGGTCGTCCAGGCGATCGAGGAGGGCGACGATCTCGTCGGGTCTGCGGTCCGGCCGGGTGCCCCCATAGTCGAGGATCGGACGCCCGTACTCGGGTGTCGGGTAGGTCTCCAACCCGTATTCGGCGATGAGGCGCTGCATGTGACGCTGCGTGGGGCCGACCCACTGGCCGCCCAGGTCGAGCTGCGTCCCGTCCGGTAACACCCGCGTCAGGACACGGCCGCCGACCCGGTCGCGCGCTTCGAGCACGATCGTCCGCAGCCCGGCGCCGACGAGCGCATGGGCGGCGCTCAGCCCCGCGAAGCCCGCACCGACCACCACCACGTCGCTGACCGTCACGCCGACGCATTACCCCGGCATGTGCGCGGCACGCGACCGGCGCAGGTCACCAGACCGATTCTTGGGTACGAGAAGACCCCGCCCCGGGGATCACGTGATCCCCGGGGCGCGGAACGGTCAGGTGCCGATGACGCCGCCGTCGTTCTTGCGGATGACGACGGTGGCGGAACGGGGCCGGCTCGCCGGGTCCTTGTCGGGCCAGGAGCTGACCGCGTTCGGGTTCTGCGGGGTCGGGGCCGAGTTCGGGGCCCAGAAGGGGGTGGCCTCGCCCGGGTGCTGGATGTTGACGAAGAGGGTGCGCTGGTCGGGGGCCATGGCGAAGCCGGTGACCTCGCAGCCGCGCGGGCCCACGAGGAAGCGGCGGATCTCGCCGGTCCTCGTGTCGGCCGCCAACATCTGGTTGTTGCCGATGTGGTCGTACTTCTTCGACGCGAGGTTCTGGGACGAGTTGGAGATGTCGGTCTGGATCCACAGCCGGCCGTCGCGGTCGAAGCCCAGGCCGTCGGGGGAGCCGAACACGTCCTCCGGGGCCAGCTTGACCGTCGGGTCGTACGCCGGGTCGCCCGCGAGCAGGAAGATGTCCCACTCGAACGACAGGGCGGTGTTGTCGCCGCCCCGCTCGCGCCAGCGGACGATGTGGCCGTACGGGTTCGGCTTGCGCGGGTTGACGTCGTTGTCCCAGCCCGACCCGTTCGTGAGGGTGAGGTAGACGTCCTTGGTGTGGGGCTGGACGGCGACCCACTCGGGGCGGTCCAGCTTGGTGGCGCCCACGGCGTCGGCGGCCGAACGGGTGCGGAGCAGGACGTCCGCCTGGTCCTTCCAGCCGTTCTCCACGGTCAGCGGGCCGGTGCCGTGCGCCAAAGGCAGCCACTCGCCGGAGCCGTCGTCGTTGAACTTCGCGACGTACAGCGTGCCGTGGTCCAGCGGGCTCTTCCGCAGGGCGCGTAGCCGACGCCAGGGGGCGCTGCCGACGAACTTGTAGACGTACTCGCCGTCCTGGTCGTCACCCGTGTAGACGACGATGCGCCCGCGCGACTCGGTGACCGTCGCGCCCTCGTGCTTGATGCGGCCGAGGGCGGTGCGCTTGACCGGGGTCGACTCCGGGGCGAACGGGTCGATCTCCACGACCCAGCCGAAGCGGTTGATCTCGTTCGGGTTGACGGCGAGGTCGAAGCGCGGGTCGGCCTGGTGCCACTTGTAGCCGAACCCGGCGGCGTTCACGCCGTAGCGGGCCTGCTCGGCGTTCGGCTTCCACGTGGTGTCGGTGGTGCCGAAGTAGCTGTTCCAGTTCTCCTCGCAGGCCAGGTACGTGCCCCAGGGGGTCTGGCCGTTGGAGCAGTTGTTCAGCGTGCCCATGGCCGGGTTCTTCGCCTGCAGGGCCGCGTGCGCGCGGCCCACGGGGCCGGAGAACGTGACCGGGGTCGAGCCGGTGACGCGGCGGTTGTACTTGGAGTCGACGTGCTTCCAGCGGCCGTCGACCTGGGCGACCCGGACGACGCTGACGCCGTGCGCGGCGAGCGACTTGGCGACCTTCTCCTTGGTCATCTGGGCGTCGCCGTCCGGGAACAGCAGCACCTGGTCGACGTACTCGTGGTTGAGCACGAGCAGCCCCTGACGGGCGCCGAACGGGCCCGCGCCGAGGGGGAAGAAGCTCATCCCGTCGTGGTTCATGCCGATCTGCAGGGCCTGCTCGGCGGCGGTGTTGGAGGCGTCCTTCTTCCACTGCGGGCCGCGCGAGTTCAGCGGCGTGCCCCAGGGGATCAGCACCTCGGCCGAGTAGCCCGCGGGCACCTTGATCGCGTCGTCGGTGCTCGGGGTGACGGCCTGGAAGCCCAACAGCCGCCTTCTGCCCTTCGCGTCAGGGGCCGCGGCGGCCGTGCCGCCGGTCGCGCCCACGACACCCGCCGCGCCCAGGAAGCCCGCGGCGGCGACCACGGTGCCTCCGCGGATCACCGACCGTCGCGACATCCGGGACTGGGCGACCTCGTGGAAGGTCGCGTTCCCCGACGGGTTGGAACTGGTGTCGTCAGGGTCCACGGGGCGGACGCCGTTCTCGGTCATGAAGCACCTCATCGCTCTGCACCGGCGGTGAACCGGCAGGTCACACGTCACGGGAAACCTAGAGCGCGCCAATTGCGGCAGAGGGGCCTCGAGGTGAACAGACCCTGACCAAACCCCTCGCCGGCCGGGAGGTCACACGGAGGTCGGCAGGGGCCGGCCGCCGTTCAGCGCCACCGCGTCGAGGGCCGCCTGGACCAGGTCGTACGGCCGGCGGGTCTTGTCGGCGTAGACCCGGTGCACGTTGAACGCGAGGCGTTCGGCGTCGGCCCATGCGGCGAACTCGCCCAGGTCGACCCGTTGCGCCGCCTCCAGCGGGCTGACGCCGTCGCTGAGGCCCTCGTCGGCGGTCGTCAGAACGAAGCGGTAGTAGCGCTCGTGGGCGGCGAGGACGTCCGGCAGCTCGGCGGCGGCGCAGAGCGGGCCGTGGCCGGGTACCAACCGGTCGGGCTCGTAGGCGGAGATCCAGTCCAGGGTCCGCAGGGCGCCCACGACCGAGCCCATCGCGAGCATCGGCGTCAGCCCGTGAAAGATCAGATCGCCGGAGAACAGCACCCGTTCCTCGGGCAGCCAGGCGATGACGTCGCCCGCGGAGTGGGCGGCGAATCCGGGGTGGCACAGCTCCACCCGCCGGTCGCCGAGGATGACCGCCAGCTCGGACGTCATCGTGACGTCGGGCGGGCGGCGAGTGACGGCCCCCCAGTCCGGCACCGGCTCCCACAGCGGCGGGCAGCCGTCGATGATGAAGTCGTCGACGATGCCGCGCCGGGTCTCCTCGTGCGCGATCAGCACGGTCGTGTCGGGCAGCAGCGAGTTGCCGTACGTGTGGTCGCCGTGCAGGTGCGTGCTGACCGCGTACCGCAGCGGGGCGTCGCCGGTCGCCTCCCGCAGCGCCGCGAGGAACCGGCGGGTGCGCGCCTCGGTCGCGCACGTGTCGACCACGAGGGTGCCGCCGGGACCCGTCACCGCCCCGGCGTTGCTGACCCACCAGGTGCCGGGCGGCTGCACCCAGGCGAAGACGCCGTCGGCCACCTCGTGCAGGGCCGCCTTCTCCGGGGCGGCGTCGGTGTCCCGGCTCGCTGACGTGGTCATGGGCGCGAAGTCTACCGACAATTCCGATCCGACCCGGGTTGGGGGGCGCGTTTCGGGTGGCGGCTTTCTTGCTTTATGGTCGGCATTTCGGGAAGTCTTTAATGCGGTGCCCGGTGACGGCCGGTGACCGAGCGCCCCCGACCCGCTGGAGTGCATCGCCGTGGAACCCTCGCGTGAAGTCGCCGGACCGCGGGCACGGCACGTCCGTACGTCGCTGCTGGTGATCTACAGCCCGCTCGCGGAGGACTGCCGTCGCTTCTATGAAGGGCTGGGGCTGGAATTCGCCCTGGAGAGGCACGGTGCGGGGCCCGCGCACTACGCGGCCGTGCTGTCCGACGGCGCGGTCTTCGAGATCTATCCCGCCACCGCCGAACGCCGCACCGGCGCCCTCCGCCTGGGGTTCGCGGTCGACGCGACCGCGACCACGCCGCGGCTGGACACGGGCCGGCATCTGCTGCGCGATCCCGACGGCCGAACGGTCGAGGTGCACGTGGACTGATCGAACGGGCCTTATGCGCACACCCCGCGATGGAACGTCCAAGGCGTAAGGGAATGATTCATCGGGTTCTTGTTGAAATCGTTCCGGGAGTTGGGCCAAGATCTGTGCCGAGGTGCGCTCACGCCCCCGCAGGGGCGCGTCTTTCACATCGACCCCTCTCGGAGGCATCTC
Source organism: Thermomonospora umbrina (assembly GCF_003386555.1). Lineage (GTDB taxonomy): Bacteria > Actinomycetota > Actinomycetes > Streptosporangiales > Streptosporangiaceae > Thermomonospora > Thermomonospora umbrina. The sequence continues at coordinate 3,519,094 of NZ_QTTT01000001.1, forward strand.
ATGCGGAGACTGGCCGCGGTGACGACGGGTGCGACGCTGACCCTGACGATGATCGGCGTCTCACCGGCCTCGGCGACGGCGCCGGTCCCGACCACGATCTGGTTGAAACTCACCCCGGTCCCCGGGCTCGTCGGCGACGAGGTGCGCATCGAAGGGGCGCTGACCCGCGTCAACGGCACCGGACTGGGCGGCAAATCGGTCCGACTGGCCATCGGCAACCCGGACGGCTCGGAGCGTCGTTACCTCGCCACGGTGACGACCGGATCGAACGGGGCGTACTCCCGTACCGTGCGGGCTCCCCTGAACGGGCACTGGCAGGCCGTTTTCGAGCCGGAGGACGGAGACGACCACGCCTACGCGTTCTCCCGCACCGCCTGGGTCCCCCTCCGCTACCGGACGCGGATCGTCGGCTACTCGGCCGGCCCCCGCGTGGCGGCGCTCGGGTCGAAGATCACCGTCAAGGGCCGCGTCCACAAGCTGGGCGTTCCGAGCGCCTTCCCCCTCGTGGGCGGGCGGGTCGAGCTGCTGTGGTCCGGGGACGGCCGGACGTGGCGTCGGCACGCCCACGTCGCCACCAACCGCTACGGCGACTTCCGCTTCCAGCCGGTCATCAACCGCGACGGCTACTGGACGACGCGACTGCCCGCCGCCGGCGACCATATCGGCACCTCGACCGGTGTCACCTTCGTGGACGGCCGGTTCCGCACGCGGCTGTCCCTCAACGCCGCGCCCGAGCCGCTCAAGCGGGGCCGGAGCCTCACCATCTCCGGCAAGCTCCTCCAGGTCGACGCCGCCGGCCGCACCCGCGTGATGGGCGGCCGTCTCGTGCGGATCTTCGTCCGTTCCGCCGGTTCGAACGCCTCCCGCCTGCTGGGCACCGCCAAGACCAACCGGTACGGGGTCTACACCTTCAAATACAGGGCCACCAAGAGCGCCTCCTTCCGGGCGACGTGGATCGGCGTGGGCAACCACCTGACGTCCTCGTCCGGCTGGGACTTCGTCAGTGTCCGCCCCTGACCCGAGGGACGAGCCGCCGCCCCCGAACACCACGGGGGCGGCCCCCCACGCCTGGCCGGGCTCCCCACCCCCCGGCTTCGGCAAGGCCACCCCGCCCCACCCCGAACCCTCACCCGCGCCTGTACCCGAGCCCCCCTCCACCTCCGCGGTGCCACCGCCGGACGCCCTCCTCCCCGAGGACCCCTGGCCCGCGCCCCCACCTCCCGCCCCTGCGGTAACGGAAACCGACACCCCACAGAACGCCCTGCCGGCGGCGGGTTCGGGGGTGGGGGGGTCCTCGTCGGTCGGTTCGAGTGCCGGGGGGTCGTTCTCGGCGGGTCGGTTCGAGGATGGGGGGTCGGAGCCGTTGCGGCGGCCCTCGTCCGGGCCTCAGCCGCCTGGGCGGTTGGGGCGGCGGCCTCGGGCGCCGCTCATGCTGGTGGCCGTGGGGGTGGCGGCGGTGCTGTGCGGGGCGTTCCTTCTCGTCTCGCCGGGTGGCGGCGATGCCGCGGGCAGGACGGCGGGGGTGGTGACCGCCACGCCGAGTCCGGTGGTGGCGCCGCCCGTTCCGGGGGCGACGGCGCCGACGGTGACGGCGACGCCGTCGGCGGGGGCGACGAAGAAGCGGAAGCGGCGGGTCTCCCGGCCGGTGCCGCCGCCCGGGCGGGGGCGCAGCGGGCCCTCGGTGCCGCGTGTTCCGAGGCCGCGGAGCACTCCTCGGCCGAAGCCGCCGTCGGTCCCGAAGTGGTGCCCGTTCCGGGACGCCGACGGGGAGATCATCGGTTACGTGCCCTGCCCTCGGTGATCAGACGGTCTTCCAGCGGAGGGCGCGGTCGATCTGCGGCGGCCGAGTACTTCGACGTGGACGCCTTCCGGCTCGCTCATGCGGTGACCCGATTGCGGAGGGTGCCGAGGGGGCCGAGGGTGAGTTCGACGACGTCCCCGGGCTGCAGGAACCGCTTCAGCTCCAGCCCGGACCCCCAGGTGCAGCAGCCGGTGCCGATCACCTCGCCCGGGACCAGCGTCTCGCCGCGCGACGCCTCGACGAGCATCTGCTCGATCGTGTACCGCATGTCGGCCGTGGTGCAGCGGGCCCGGTGCCGGCCGTTGACACGGACCTCGCCGGTGAGGGCGCGCGGGTCGGGGATCTCGTCGCGGGTCGCGAGCCAGGGGCCGAGGACGTTGCCGGTGTCGAAGTCCTTGCCCTTGGCCGGGCCCATGCGCGACAGCAGTTCGCCGGCGAGCACGTCGCGTGCGGAGACGTCGTTGAGGATGGTGTAGCCGAAGACGTGCTCGTGGGCGTTCTCGACGGTCAGGTCACGTCCCGACGTCCCGACCACCACGGCGAGCTCGAGCTCGTAGTCGAGCCGTCGGGTGTAGGAGGGGCGGACGATGTCGGTGTCCGGGCCGATCACCGAGGTCGGGTTGCCCTTGTAGTAGAGCGGCCGCCGGTACCAGGCGCGCGGCGGCCCGGCGACCTTGATCAGCCGGGCGAGGCCCGCCGCGGCGCGACCGGCGCGCAACTCGATCGCGGCGCTCACGGCGTTGCGCACATGGCCCTCGTAGACGCTGAAGTTGCGCATCTTGGGCGGCTCCACGGGGGCGAGCAGCCGTACGTCGGCCAGCGGCCTCACCAGATCCGGCGGCGGGTCCTTGATCTGGTCGACGGCCATGTCGAGCGCCGCCGGCCCGGCCTGGATGAACTCGATCACCGGATCGTCGAAGGAGGGTCCGGTGAGATCCACCAGGGCGGGGCACAGGTCGACCAGCCGCTCGTCGTCCAGCCGCGCGCCCAGCCGCACCCCCTCGCCCGCTTCGAATCGGCACAGGAACATCGGACTCCCGAGCTAGAACGAAAAGAATCGATCGCCACAGAAAACGAGCCGCGCCGACCGGCTCAGGGCCCCCCGAGGACCGACAGGTCGATGCTCGACGGCTGCGCCGCTCCGTGGTGGACGGTGTAGAGGCCCCCGGCCAGCGCCGGCAGGTCGCCCAGCGGCAGCAGGTGCGGGAAGTCCCCGGTCGCGACCCGCAGCCGGAGCCGGTGCCCCGCGGGCAGGGTCGCGAAGGCGGGACGGACCTGGATGTCGTACCGCACCGCCCTGCCCACCGGAACGTCCTCGCGCGCCTCCTTGGTCAGCACGTGGTACGGGTGGATCCACCCGCCGTTGGAGCCGCGCCAGCTCCGCCCGGTGTCCAGCGCCCGCATGGAGCCGAGCTGCGCGCCGCCCGTGATGTCGACGGACGTGCCGTCGGGCGCGACGTCCTCCAGCGTGAGGGCGAACAGCGTGTCGGGACGGGTGGAGGACGCGTTGAGCGAGACGCCGATCGGGCCCGCGAGCCGCAGCGGGGCGTCCAGCGGCGGCGTCGTGTAGGTGACCTGGTCGATCGCGCGCACCGGCTTGCGCTGCGAGCCGGTGCACAGCCCCTCGAGCCCGGCCTGCGCGAGGAGGCTCGACAGCAGCCCCGCCGCGAACTGGTCGGTGGAACGGCTGCACGGCTTCGACAACCCGGTGAACACGAGCCCTTCGCCGTCCTCGCCCTGCGTGGGCGCGTCCTCGGTGAGCCGCCCCTGGGGACGCAGCCACAGCCGGACGGGCTCGGCCCCGCGCACCGGATACGAGCGGGTGTCGTACGCGCCGCCGCCCGGCTCCCGGACGTGCAGGGGCGTGGTGGTGTCGGTGATCCCGGTGTCGAGGTCCTTCAGCCAGTGGTCGAACCACTGCAACTGGATCCGGTCCAGGTCGATCCCGGTGCCCATGTCCCCGTGCGTCCAGGGGCCCTGCAGGAGCTGGTACCTGCTCGACACCGGCTGGTCGGGGCTCATCGGCGCGGTGACCGGCCGCCCGGCCGCCGCGTTCTGCAGTCCGCTGTACAGCAGCGGCTCGCCCCGCTGGAAGACGTCGAACTGGCCGCCGACGAGGTACACGGCGACCCCGTTCTCCACGATCTTCGGCAGGATCCGCTCGGCCGTGCGCGCCTGCCAGTACTCGTCGTAGTAGCGGCGTGAGCCGTTGGTGAGCATGTCGGCGGCGAACCTCAACTCGAACGGCCCCGCCTGCATGAGGTGCTGGAACGACAGGGTGAGCGCCCTGACCGGGTCGTCGTGCGCCTCGATGAACGGGGTGAGGACGCGGGTCGCGCCGTACCCGAACACCAGCCCCAGCGGCGACAGCACGTTGAGCGCGCCGCCGCTGGTGAACAGGTCGCGGTACGGGTCGACGGACGCCGCCATCGGGAAGATCGCCTTGAGCGGCGACCCCGGCCCGATCTCGGCGGCGGTGAACAACTGGGTGATCGCCACGTACGACAGCCCGATCATCCCCACCTCGCCGGTGGTGTTCGGCAGCCCCGCCGCCCAGCGCACCGCCTCCGCCCCGGCGCGCGCCTCCTCGGGGGCGAACAGGTCGAACCGCCCTTCCGAACCCCCGGTGCCCGGCACGTCGACCAGGACGCCGATGTAGCCGCGCTTGATGAGGTACGGGTTGAGGCCCCCCGTCCCGTTCGTGCCCAACTGCGCCGACAGCGTCTTGCCGTACGGCGTCAGCCCCAGGATCACGGGGAACGGTCCGGCCGCCGGGCGTCCCGTCTCGGGGTCCGTGGGCGTGTGGACGTCGGCGCGCAGCTCGGTGCCGTCGCTCAGCTTCACGGCGATGTCGCGCTGGATCGCGATGCCGTACCGCTCGGGGCCCGGACTCCACGGCTCGGGCCCCCCGGCACGGGCCGGCAGGGCCACGAGGAACAGGGAGACGGACAGCGCCGCGGCGGTCCATACGGCGGTGATCACTCGGCCTTGCATGGCGGACCTCCCGGGAGAGAAATCCGCCGCAGTCTCTAACAGACACTTTTGTCTGTCAATGCACTCAACGCGCATCCCTCCCCACGGTCGGAGACCACCGGACGGGCGTGCGCCCACAAGAGGGCCGCCACCACCCACGAGTGCCCGGTCGCTTCAGGCGGACGGCCCGGAGCTCCGGCGGAGGGTCGTTCGGCTGAAGATCTCCACGACCGGGCGCGGGGGTGTGGGGGGTCGTCGCCCCACAAAGAACCGAGAGAATGGGGGGATGGTGGCGTTGGGGGACGGGGTCGGCCTGGACGGGGCGCAACAGCAGGACGCCGTGGTCGTGTTCGGGGTGCCGGCATGACGGAGGCGGACAACGACATCGCAGGGTCTTATCGTGATCGGATGTCGAAACCCTCGCCGCGTCGGCTCCCCCGCGGTCGGCACGCCCTTCCCCGTGACGAGGTCGCGCGGCTGCAACGTTCGCGGCTGTGTCTGGCCATGGCGGAGGTCATGGTCGAGAAGGGGTACGTGCGCACGTCGGTCGAGGACGTGCTCAAACGCGCCGTGGTGTCCCGGCAGAGCTTCTACCAGCTCTTCGACTCGAAGCTCGACTGTTTCATGTCCGCCTTCGACCGGGCGGGCGAGCTGTTGCTGCGTCGGGTGCTGCAGTCGTCCGGCCTGTCGGGGCCCGGGCGGGACGCCGATCCGCCGGATCGGTTCGCGAGCGCGACCGACGCCTATGTCGATGCGCTGATCGAGGAGTGGCCGTTCGCCCGGTTGTTCCTGGTGGAGGTGTACGCGGCGGGCCCGGAGGCCGTCGGCCGCCGGACCCGGCTGCAGGCCGACCTCGCGGCCGCGCTGGCCGATCTGATGGGCGCCACCGGGCAGGCGGGCCGGTTCACCTGCCAGATGATCGTGGCCGCCATGAGCACCATGGTCACCGGTCCCGCCGCGGACAACGACCCGGACCGGCTCCGCACCGTCGGGCCCCTGCTCGTCGAGCATGTCCGTCGTCTGTGGGCGCTGGGCGCGTTCACCGAACCCGACGGCGAGGGGTCGACTCCCCGAACGTGACGGCCCCGCGCGAGGCCGCCGTCCATGCGGCGGGTGGGAACGGGCACGATGGTGAACGTCACCTCGGTGATCCAGGCGATCCCGGGCCCGGGGCCGGAGGCTCGTCCGGCCCCGGGCGCTGGGATTCAGCTAGGAGCCGTCACAGTGACGGACGATGCGGGAGCTGGGGATCGCCGGTTGGGTGAGGTAGTTGGGGTGGTCGAAGTGGTAGAAGCTCTTGTCGGGGCTGGGCCGGCCCGACACGGCGACGCCCGAGACGCCGATCCAGTTGGCGTCGCTGGTCGCCTGGAGCTCGAAGTAGGAGCCGCAGCCGTCGGTTCCGCGCGTGGCGGTGCCGCCGCTCGTCCAGTTGCGGAACGTGCTCCCGCTCGCCGCCCTGACCTGGACGCGGTAGTCGCCGCATCCCCCTGCGTACAGCCGGATCTGCGCGAAGGCGACGTTGCCGATGTTGCCGTACCTGAGGCGGTAGTGGCAGTTGGGGTCTCCCGCGTTGGTGCCGATCCCCCACACGACGGGGGTGAACGTGAGGTTGTTCAGCCGCCAGTTGAAGTGGGTGTCGGCGGACGCGGGCGCCGCGGTCAACGCGGTGGCGGCGGCCGTGGCGCTGAGCACGATGGCTCCGGCCACGGTACGGGCCCTGGTGCGGTTCTTGGTGCGGGGACGGATTTTCACGATGCCTCCCTGAGGGGCTCGATCTCCGATGTCGGAGACCTTCGGAAAGGTGACCCTTGCGCCGGTGGTGCGTTCAGGGTGGCCCTTCAGTACGCAGCGCGTCTTTCACGATTGAGCGTGACGTCCGGGGTCAGCACGTGACCGGGCGGGCGCCCGACGGGTCGAGCGCGTTGCCGATCATCTGCGCCACCCCGGCGTGGTACGCGAGCGCGATGTGCCCGACCCGGTCGGAGGGGCAGACGTCCTGGACGTAGAGGTCGGTGACGCCGGGCTCGCGCACGAATGACGTGTCCGTGGGCGTCACGAGCGTGTCGGTCTTCGAGGCGATGACGGTGTAGGTGATCCCGGGCTGCGCGATCGGCCCGGTGGTCAGCCTGGCGACGGTGGCGGCCCCGGTCGTCAGCTCCGTGCACGCCTTGCAGCCGAAGAGCGCCAGGATCGTGTTGACCTGCGGCATGATGCCCAGCCGTTGGGCGATGGTGACCAGGTTCGCGAAGTTCGTCCCATGGGTGGGCGGCGCGAGGGCCACCACATCGTCGATCTTGCTCGCGTACCCCGGCACGAACTTGGGGACGTACAACGCCTGGAACCCGCCCTCGGAATGCCCGACGACGTCCAACCGCTCCGCCCCGGTCGCGTCCAAGACCTTGTCGATGACCCCGCCGATCTCCCGGGCCGACTGGTCGATGGACACGAGCCCGCCGACGGGAATGAACGGCAACGGCATCCCGTACGTGGGGGCGTACACGCAGTACCCGGCCCGCTCCAACCACCGCCCGAGCGTGAGGAAGTTGCCGGGCCCGTTGCCGCCCAGCCCATGCAGCAACAACACCGGCTCCGGATGCTCCGCCGAAGGTCGGCACCCCCAGTCGTTGAACCCGGACGAAGGCGCGACGGCCGCCGCCGGCGCGGCGCCGTCCGGAACGGTCGCGCCGGCGCCGTACAGGGCCTCGTCGCTCGGCACGGTGGTGCCGTGGACGGCGGCTGTTGGGGCGGTGGGAACGGTCGCGCCGGTGGTGGTGGCGTCGTGCAGGGTGGTCGCCCGGTCGGGGGCGTCGCTCACGGTGGTGCCGTGGGCGGCGGCTGTTGGGGTGGTGGGAACGGTCGCGCCGGTGGTGGTGGCGTCGTGCAGGGTCGTCGCCCGGTCGGGGGCGTCGCTCGGGGCGGTGAGGTCGTGGACGGCCGCTGCGGGGGCGGCGAGGGCCGGGGATGGGGAGGTGAGGGCGAGGGTCAGGGCGGCGAGGCTCGTGCAGGTGAGGGCGGAGAGGCGGCGGGGCATCGGGCGACCTCCGACGAGAGGGGGTGGTGCCTGGAGTGAAACACGCAGCCTTGTTAGGAACAAGGAGGCTTGTTGATAAAAGCCCGGCGGTACGGTCGTGCTGTGGCCCACCCTGAGACCGACCCCGGCCGCGGGTCACCGTCCCGGCGCCGCATTCGGGGGATGGACGCCGACCAGCGCCGGGAGCAGCGCCGCCGCCAGCTTCTGGAATCGGCCCTGGAGCTGTTCGCCGCCCACGGGTATCAGAACACCTCGATCGAGCAGCTCTGCCAGCACGCGTACGTCGGCACCAAGGGGTTCTACGAGGTCTTCGACGGCCGCGAGGCGTGCTACCTGGCCCTCATGCGCCAGGTCACCGAGCAGATCCAGGCGGACGTCCTCGCCCACCTGGACACCGCTCCCGAAGACCCCGACCGGGCCGAACGGGCGCTGCTGACGGCGTTCGCCCACGCCGTCGTCGACGACCCCCGGCGCGCCCTGGTGACGTTCGGTCAGGCGGGCGCGGTCTCACCGGCGGTCGAACGGCAGCGCCGCGCCAACCGCCGCTGGGCCGCCGACTTCATCGAGTCGATCTGGCGCCGCCACGGCGTCATCCACCCTCGCGACGACACGGCGGGCCCGCCCCGGGCCACCGCCATCGGCCTGGTCGGCGGCCTCTTCGACCTGATCGCCGACTGGCTGCTGGACGCCGACCTCCACGACCCCGCCCACGTCGAGGCCCTCATCACCGACCTCACCGAGTTCTACCGCGTCGTCCGCACGGGCGCCCGCACGGCGGACCGACCGCGGGAGTGAGCGAGGTCGCGCCGACCCTGCCCGAGGAAGCCGACGAGTGATCCCGTCCCGGCGGACGGGATCACTCGTCGCGGGCGGCCGGTGAAGGCGGCGGCTAGCCGTCGGTGTCCGCCTCGGCCTGCGGCGAGAGGAGAGCCGCGCCGCGCGACTGGGGCGCGCCCTTGACCGATCGGCCGTCCCACTTGGGGCACGCCTTGTAGACGCCGCCGTCGAAATTGTTCTCGTACTGCCGGTAGATGGCCGGGCCGTCGATGCGCAGCCAGGTTTCGTCGTTGGTCCGCAGCGCCGGGTTGGAGAAGTTGTGGCTACCGGTGAAGACGAACTTCTTGTTGCGCATCCCGGCGTAGTCGCCGCTGCCGGTCTCGATCGTCATGTATTTGGAGTGGATCCACTGGTTGGCCGCCCTGCACTGCTTGATGGTGCCCGACAGCCGGCCGCGGATGATGCCGGGAACGGCGGGGCGGCTGCTGTTGAAGTCCAGATGGGTGAACGCGAGGTAGACGTTGCAGCCGGCCTTCTTGAGCCGGACCAACTCGCGGGCGATGGCGTCGCGCGACACCTGGTGCTGGGCGACCCGGATCCGCGTCTTGAGGTTGGGGTTCTTTCCGCAATGCACGTTCTGCAGGACGTTGACCGCGGTGTCGGTGCGGGCGTCCGAGCCGTTGCGCGGGAAGGTGTAGAGCTTGTACGGCCCCGCCGTGGTGCCGGTGTACCAGAAGCCCGGCCTGGTGTTGCCGATGTTGGCCCGCAGCTTGTTGAAGTAGTTCACGTAGGCGTCGTACAGGCCGCCGTGCGCGATGGTGACCGCGTTGTTCCAGTACGACGTCCGGTTGTGGAACGTCATGTTGGCCGACGACTGCACGACCACCTTGTTCTTGTCCCCGACCTTGGTGAACAGGAAGAACTTGTTGTGGTTGATGCCCGAGCCGATGCACCCCTTACGCGCCTTGCATTTGCGGACCCACGAGCCCGCCGGCGTGGACGACAGGCCGCGCCGCAGCACGTCGGTGACCCCGGCTGCGGCGGTGCTGTCCAGGATGACCTGGACGTTCACGCCCCGATCGTCGGCCGCGACGAGCGCGTCCGCCACGGGCCGCTCGCTGAAGTGGTACATCACCACCCGGATCGAAGCGCGCGCCGGGGTGTTGGCGATCAGCCTGATCAGATGGTCGTGGATCGCGTTCTCGGCGCCGCGCCCGGCCGCCGACGGCCGGTTGAACACCGCTCCCAGCGGTGGGGAGTAGGCGGCCTTCGCCGTGACGTGCGCGGCCCCGGCCGCATCGGGGGTCGCGGCGTGCACCGTGACGGGCACCACGGCGAAAAGGGGGGCCAGAGCCAGCGCAGAAATCGTCGCTTTCCGCTTCAAGAGCTGCGTGATCTGCACGGATCCTCCCAGAGACCGCCGAACGGGACCGCCGCACCCTATTGATCTTCGGTCCTGTTCCGCAATCGGGTGGGATGCGCCGAAAGTCTCCTCCGCGCGGCGATCGACCGCCCATCACACCGTGTCGGCGAATACGCACACGGTGTGAAAAGGCCGTACGTGGTTGCCAAGAAGGGGGCGGTGGATGTCAACGTCGATCACTACTGTCGGCCCCCGCAGTGGCGGGAGAGTGCGATCCGTCACTTCCGCCACCCCTCCGGAGAGCCGATGCCGTCTGTGCCGCCGCTCGGTAAGGCCATGCGCCTGGCCGCGAGTCTGTTGCTCGCCGCCACGTTCCTGCCGGCCGCCTTCGCCGCGCCCGCCCACGCCGAGGATCCGCCCGCCGGGTCCGTTCCCCCCGACCAGGACCCGTTCTACGCCGCGCCCGCCGACATCGGCGAGTATCGGCCCGGCCAGATCGTGCGCAGCAGGAAGATCACCCCGAAGGTCGGCAATCTCGACACCACCTCCGACGTCTGGCAGATCTCCTACCGCAGCAACGACTCCCACATGGCCCCGCAGCTCATCGTGACCAGCCTGCTCGTGCCGAAGAAGGCGTGGGCGGGCACCGGGCCCCGACCGATCGTGTCGGTCCAGGCCCCCGAGGACTCCACCGGCACCCAGTGCGCGCCCTCCTATGGTCTGTCGGCGGGCGGTGGGGTCGCCGGCGCGATGGCGTCGCTGTCCACCGGCATGCTGAGCAAGGGTTGGGCGGTGGCGCTGCCCGACCATGAGGGCCCCAAGTCGGTGTTCATGGTCGGCCCGCAGACCGCGTACGCCGTTCTCGACGGCATCCGTGCCGTGAAGAGCTTCACCGGTGCGCCGGGCATCGGCTCGGACAACCCCTGGGCGCTCAACGGTTACTCCGGAGGCGCTCAGGCCACCGGATGGGCGGCGCAGACCCAGCCGACGTACGCTCCGGACGTCAAGCTCAAGGGCGCCGCGATGGGCGGGACTCCGGCCGACCCCGAGGCCGTCGCCCGCTTCCTGGACGGCCGCATCTTCTCCGGGTTCGAGGCCGCCGCGGCGGTCAGCCTCGCCACCGAGTTCCCCGAGATGGACCTCGACCAGATCCTGAACGACACGGGCCGCCAGGCGATGGCCGACGCCCGCGGCAAGTGCCTGACCGAGCTGCTGACCAAGTTCGCGTTCAAGCGGCTGTCGCAGTACACCACCGTGCCCGACCCGCTGTCCGTGCCCCGGATCAGGGCCGTCCTCCAGCGGAACACCATGGGCGCCGTCGCCCCGACCACCCCGATCTTCAACTACCACGCCGTCACCGACGAGATCGTCCCCATCGGCCAGGCCAACACGCTGGTCAAGTCGTGGTGCACCAAGGGCGCCACCGTCCAGACCGTACGCTCGCTCCTCGGCGAGCACGCCTTCGAGATGCTCCGCAGGAACGGCGCGGTGCTGACCTTCCTCACCGACCGCTTCGCCGACAAGCCCGCCAAGAACACCTGCTGATCCCGCCCACGCCGGCCGCCATCCCCGCGGACCTGAGGAACCCCCCACGGTGGTCCTCACGCCCGAGGGACGGCGGCCGGCCGCGTTCGGGCGGCAGGTGAACGCGCCGGGCGTCCACCCGGGGGAAGACGTCAGGAGCGGCGGCCGGGCTTGTCGACGAGGGTCGCGGCGAGGACGCCGCCCCAGCCGATGATCTGGCCCTTCGTGACGGGGAGGAGTCCGCGTTCGGTGTGGTCTCGGACGGCGATCGAGCGGAATCCCATGTAGGCGTAGGTCTTCGGCTGGATCAGGATCTCGTCGCGCAGATGGCCGTTCTGAATGCGGTAGAGGGTGACGCCCGGACGCTCGGCGATATCGGACGCGCGGGCCTCGTAACGGACGCCGGGGATTTTGGCCAGGGCGCCGTACATGGCGGCGCGCAAACGGGCGGGCAGCGCGGCGTCCCGCATGGAGCGCTCGATGAGTTGGAACGCGCGGGTGTTCCGCTCCTCGGGGGTCATCTGCGCGGGCTGATGCCTCCTGGCCTCCTCGTACTTCTTCCTCGTCTTGTCGGACATGCCGGTGGTGTCGGTCGGCAGAGGGCTTCTGTTGCCGGCGTCCACCTGCTTGTAAACGGCGGCGAGGAGGTCGACGGGCTCGGTCGGCAGGGACAACAGGGAACGGTAGGTCGGTTCGTACTTGGAGATGTCGGCGACCTTCAACCGGCCGTTCTCGATGACGGCGAATCCCCTGTCGTCGGTCCGCCGCCATTTCTCGTCCGTGCGGAGTCCTTTGGGGCGGCCGAACAGCGGCCGGCCGCCGCCTTCCTGGACTCGGGCGTAGACGGTCTTCACGTACGCCCATTGGGCGGGCTTGAAAGTGTCGTTCGTGCCCGCCGCCAGGATCGCCGCATTGTGGGCCAGGTCCTGGGCGTTGGCCACCGGACGCAGCCGGGGAGACTCGGGCCGGGTGTCGGTGTCCGTTCCGGGCGTGCCGATCGTGGTCGCCAACAGCAGCGCGCCGGCGGTCGCCCCCGCCAGACCGAGCCCCCACACGGGCCGGAACCGCCTCCCGGGCGACGGCATCGCGCGCATGTGGTCGTGCAGGCGGGAACGGGCCTCGGCCATGGCGGCGGGGTCCGGTGCGGGCAGCGCGTCGTGACGGTCGCGGAGTCGCTGCAGGTCATCCATGGTGAGTTACCTCCGATGCTGTGGGGCCCAGCGCCGTGCGGAGCTTGCGCCTGGCGCGGTTGATGCGGGAGCCGACCGTTCCGACCGGGATGTTCAGCGCCCGCGCCACCTCGGCGTAGCTGAACTGGGCGCAGGCGACGAGCAGCAGGGCGTCCCGGTCGCCCTTGGACAGCCCGGCCAGACCGCGCGCCAGGTCCGGGCCGATCCGTTGGGCGGACACCCGGTCCGCCACCCGGGCGGCGTGGTCGCCGGTGTCCTCCCGGGTCGTGGAACGGCTGAGCGCCCGGTACAGCCGCACCTCGCTGCGGCGGTGCCGTCCGATCAGGTTGGTGGCGATCCCGTACAGCCACGCCCGCGCCTCGGGGTGGGCGAGGTCGTAGCGGTGCCGCCGGTCGAAGGCGGCCAGGAACGTCTCGGCGGCCACGTCGTCGGCGGCGGCCGGGCCGAGCCGCGCGGACGCGTACCGGTGGATCGCGGTGAAGTACCGATCAAAGATCATCGAGAAGCGCTCGGGCTCGCGGCGCGACCGCTCGATGATCGATGCGTCGGTCAGCCCTTCAGCCACGAGGAGGGGAGTCGGGTCCATGCATGCGGCGCCCTTCTGGAGAGATGGTCGGTGCTGATTGCCCGAAGCCATGGATCCTCTTCACGGGCTTTTGCGACGACAGGCACATTGCGCTGCAAGGTAGCCGGAGGGCGGAGGCCGGGCGGCGGTGGGATTCGCGTGACCGGAGGCGGGGGCCGGTGTGACCTCGCCGGGGTGTTGCACAATCTTCTGTGCACAGATAACTTTGCATCATGCCCGAACCACGGGAGATCACCGATCTCGACGCACTGAAGGCGCTGGCCCATCCGAGGCGGCAGGCCATGCTGCGTCATCTGGAGCTGCACGGTCCCGCCACCTCGTCGACGCTGGCCCGTGCGCTCGGTCTGAACTCCGGCGCGACCAGCTATCACCTGCGGGAGCTGGCTCAGCACGGGTTCGTGGCGGAGATGCCCGAACGGGCCCGGGGGAGGGAGCGGTGGTGGCGGGCGGTCCGTCGGGACCTGCGCTTTCCCCGCCGGGCGGAGCAGGACGAGCGGACGCGGGCGGTGGTCGACGAGATGAACCGCCTGGCGTTCGCCGCCGACCTGGAGCTGTTCGCCCAGGCGCAGCTCGCGGCGGACGATCAGGGGCCCTGGGCCGACTTCCCGTACTCGCGGGGCTCCATCCAGGTCACCCCCGACGAGCTGAGGGCGTTCTTCGAGGAGTTCATCGCCCTGCTCAACCGCTACAAGCGGCCCGACGGCGAGATGCCGGAAGGGGCGCGCACGATCCTCACCCGCTTCCTGGCGTTCCCGCCGGCCGACGTCGAGGCCGAGGCCCCCCGGGAGGCCGACGACCGGTGACCCGGTCACCCCCCGCTCACCCACGGACAGGACGGCGTTCCATGCTGCCTTCGAACGACCCGACGAGCCCCGCCGTACGGCTCGCATCGGTGACCAAGACCTACGGCCGAGGCTCCGGCGCGTTCACGGCGCTACGGGAGGTCAGCCTCGACGTCCCGCGCGGGGTCTTCACCGCCGTCATGGGACCGTCCGGCTCCGGCAAGAGCACCTTCCTGCACTGCGCCGCCGGGCTCGACCGGGTCACCTCCGGCACCGTCCGGCTCGGCGACACCGACCTGACCGGGATGGACGAGACCAGGCTGACCGAGCTGCGCCGGGAACGCGTCGGCTTCGTCTTCCAGGCGTTCAACCTCGTGCCCGCGCTCACCGTCCTGCAGAACATCACCCTGCCGCTGCGGCTCGCGGGCTCGCGCGTCGACAGGGCGTGGACGGACGAGATCGTGGAGCGCGTCGGGCTCGCCGGTCGTACCGGGCACCGGCCGGGCGCGCTGTCGGGAGGGCAGCAGCAACGGGTCGCCATCGCCCGCGCGCTGGTCACCCGCCCGGAGGTCGTCTTCGCCGACGAGCCCACCGGAGCGCTCGACACCGTCACCGCGCGGGAGATCCTCGCCCTGCTCCGCGAGGCGGTGGACGGCATGGGGCGGACCGTCGTCATGGTCACCCACGATCCGGTGGCCGCCGCGCACGCCGACACCGTGCTGTTCCTCGCCGACGGGCGCATCGTCGACTCCCTCGACGCGCCCGACGCCGACCGCATCGCCGCCCGGATGACCACGTTGGGGGCGCACGCATGATCGGCTCTTTGGCCTTGGCCACGCTGCGGACCCGCAAGGCGGCGTTCGCGGGCTCGTTCCTGGCGCTGCTGTGCGCCGCCGCCCTCGTCGCCGCCTGCGGGGTGCTGCTGGAGACCGGGCTGCGCGGCGGCGTTCCCACCGAACGGTACGCGGGCACGCCCATCGTCGTCGCCGCCGACCAGAGCCTGCACTGGACCAAGGAGAAGAAGGGCAAGACCAAGGTCAAGAGCAAGCCCCTCACCGAACGCGCCCGGCTCGACGCCGCCGTCGCCGACCGGCTCCGCGCCGTTCCGGGCATCGCGGCCGTCGTCCCGGAGGTCACGTTCCCCGCCACCGTGCTGGAACGCTCCAGCGGCGACGAGGTCTGGGGCCACGCCTGGGACTCCGCCCGCCTGACCCCGTTCACGCTGCGCGCGGGACGCGCTCCCGTCGCGGCGGACGAGGTGGTGCTCGGCTCGACCGACGGAGTGCGGGTCACGTCGTCCGGCGGGACAAGGGTCGGTGAGCAGGTCACGTCGACCGACGGAGTGAGCGTGGGCGCGCAGGTCACGATCCAGGCGACCGGTGTTCCCGGTCGATACCGCGTCGTCGGTCTCGCGGACGGCGGGCCGGAGAGCGTGTTCTTCTCGGCCGCCGAAGCCCGGCGACTGGCGGGGCACGACGGGAAGGTCACCGCCCTCGGCGTGCTGCCGCGCGCCGGCGCGGACACGGACGCGCTGGCCGAAGCGGTGACGGCGGCGGTGGCCGGTACGGGGGCCGAGGTCTACACGGGCAAGGAGCGCGGGGCCCTGGAGTTCCGGGACGCCGAGCAGGCCCGGGTGATGCTGATCAGCCTGGGCGGCGCGCTCGGCGGGACCTCGCTGCTGGTGGCGATCCTGGTCGTGGTGGGCACGTTCGCCCTGTCGATCCAGCAGCGGCAGCGGGAGATCGCCGTGCTGCGCGCGGTGGCGGCCACGCCCCGCCAGATCCGGAAGATGATCGGCCGGGAGGCGCTCGCGGTGGGGGCGGCGGCCTCGGTCCCCGGCGCGTTCGTCGGGCTGGGGCTCGCGTTCTGGCTGCGGTCCCGGTTCGTGGAGTTGGGGGCCCTGCCGGACACCCTGGACCTGTCGCTCAGCCCGTTCCCCGTGTTCGCGGCGGTGCTCGCGACCGTGGCCGCAGCCTGGACGGCCGCCCGGGTGTCGTCGCGCCGAACGATCCGGATCAGGCCCACCGAGGCCCTGGCCGACGCGGCCGTCGAGCCCTCCCGGGTCGGCGTGTTCCGCACGATCGCCGGCCTCGTCGCCCTGGCCGCGTACATCGTGCTGCTCGTGGTGCTGCGCGGGCTGAACACGGAGGCCGCCGCCTCGCCGGTCACCTTCCTCACCGTGGTGCTCGCGGCGGTCGCCGTCGCCCTGTTGGGGCCGTGGCTCACCCGCGCCGCGACCGCCGTGCTCGCCGCGCCGCTGCGGCTGTCGCGCGGGCCCGGCTTCCTCGCGGCGGCCAACACGAGGGCCGATGCCCGCAGGCTCGCCTCCGTCGTGACGCCGATGACCCTGGCCGTGGCGATGACCGGCACGATCCTGTTCGTCCAGACCACCATGGATCACGCGGCCGACGAGCAGGCGCGGGCCGGGACCACCGCCGGGTACGCGCTCACCGGCGTCGCCGGGGTCCCCGGCCCGGCCGCCGACGCCGCCCGCAAGGTGCCCGGGGTCGGCGCGGTCACCGAGGTCGTTCACACCACGCTCCGCGTCGGCCGGGACAAGTACCCGGCGCAGGGCATCGGCCCCGCGCGCGGCACCCTCGACCTCGACGTGCGGGAAGGCTCGCTCGACCACCTCGCCGCCGGAACGGTCGCGCTGAGCGCCACCGCCGCCGAGCGCCGCGACACGCGGATCGGCGACTCCGTCACCATCACCATGGGCGACGGCGTCAAGGTCACCGCCCGCCTCGTCGCCGTCTACGAACGCGGGCTGGGCTTCGGCGACGTGACCCTCCCGTACGAGCTGGTCGCCGGACACGTGGACCGGCCGCCGGCCGACACCGTGCTGATCAAGGCCGACCCGTCGGCGCACCCGGCCCTGGCCGAGATCGCCCGTGCCATGCCGGGGCTCCGCCTCCTGGACGGCGACGCCCTGCACGCCCGGTCGTCGAACGCCGCCGAGGTCAACCTGGTGGCCATGGGCCTGATCATCGCCTTCACCGCGATCAGCCTGGTCAACACGCTCGCCATGGCCACCGGCGACCGTTCACGGGAACTGGCCGCCCTCCGGTTGGCCGGGACGACCCGCCGGCAGATCCTGCGGATGCTGCGCTGGGAGACCCTGCTGCTGGTCCTCGTCGGAACGGTCACCGGCACCGCCATCGCCGCCGCCACGCTCTCGGCGTTCGCGACGGGCATGGCGGGCACCCCCGTCCCGTACGCGCCGCCCCTCGCGTGCCTGGGCCTTCTGGCGGCGGTCACGGCGGCGGCCCTGGCCGCGACCGCGTTGCCCGCCCGCGTGCTGTTGAGGGCCGACCCGGCGGACGTGATCAGGGCCCGCGAGTAGCGTCTGCGCACTCATACCTTGACCGGCGTCCGGAGGCGACTCTTACGGCGTGGGGGGTTGCTCGTTGTCCTTCGGGGCGTTGTGGGCGGTAAAGCGTGCTGCAAGGTGGGGTGATTTCCCCGCCGACGGTACGGCGCGGTGGTGGCGAGGGGGCATGAGGCGTACAGGGGCGCCGGCAGGTGGATCGCCGCACGCCCGGTGCGAGGGGGGATGCGGCGGTCATGCTGATGCTCGTCGTGTTCCACGCGGCGGTGGCGCTCGTGCTGCCGTGGGGGTTGGGGCACAGTCGGCGCGGCATGGCTTACGTGGCGGCGCTCGCACCGCTGGCCACGTTGGTGTGGGCGGTGCGGCAGGCGGCGTCCGTGCGGGACGCGAAGCCCGTGGTGGAGCGCACGGTGTGGGCGGCGGACCTGGGGCTGGTGCTGGACTTTCGGCTCGACGGGCTGGCATGGGTGCTGTTGCTGCTGGTCGGCGGGGTCGGGGCGCTGGTGCTGGTGTACTCGGCCTGGTACTTCACATCGCCGGCGAGGATGACCGTCTCCGTTCTGGTCGCCTTCGCGGGGGCGATGACGGGGCTGGTGCTGGCCGACAACCTGCTCGTGCTCTACGTGTTCTGGGAGCTGACCACGCTGTGCTCGTACCTGCTCATCGGCGGGGAGCACCCGGAGAACGCGGCGAACCGGCGGGCGGCCAACCAGGCGCTGCTGATGACGACCGGCTTCGGGCTGGTGATGCTGGCCGGGCTGGTGATCCTGGGGCTGGAGGCGGACACCTACACGATCTCGGCGATCCTGGCCGACCCCCCTGAGGGCGGCGCGGTGCAGGCGGCGCTGCTGCTGATCCTGTTGGGCGCGTTCGCGAAGTCGGCGCAGATGCCGCTGCACTCGTGGCTGCCGGCGGCGATGGTCGCGCCCACGCCGGTGAGCGCGTACCTGCACGCGGCGGCGATGGTGCAGGGCGGGGTGTACCTGGTGGCGCGGCTGGCCCCGGGGTTCGCGGAGGTCTGGCCGTGGCGTCCGCTCGTCGTGATCGTGGGGCTGGTCAGCCTGATCGTCGCGGGCTGGCAGGCGTTGTGGCAGGACGACCTGAAGCGGCTGCTGGCGTACGGGACGGTGAGCCAGCTCGGGCTGTTGATGGTGCTGTGCGGCGCGGGGACGCGGACGGCGGCGCTGGCGGGGTTGGCACTGCTGCTGGCGCACGGGCTGTTCAAGGCCCCGATGTTCCTGGCGGTGGGCGCGGTGGACCACACCTATGGGACCCGTCGGGCGAGCGAGCTGCACGGCGTGGGGCGACGGATGCCGATGCTGGCCCTCGCGGGGGTGGCGGCGACGGCGTCGATGGTCGGGTTACCGCCGTTCCTCGGTTTCGTGGCGAAGGAGGCGGCGCTCGAGGCGTTCGCGCACGGGGGCGTCGACCTGCTGGTGCTGCTGGGCGTGGCGGCGGGGTCGGTGTTCACGGTGGCGTACGGGGTGCGCTTCCTGACCGGGACCTTCGGCGGTCGCAGGGGCGAGCGGCACAGGAGGCTGCCGGCCGCCGCGCTGGGGCCGATCGTGTTCTTGGCGGGCGCGGGTTTCGTCGCGGGGTTCATGTCGGGCACGTGGCAGGGGCTGATCGGGCCCTATGCGGGCCTGCTCCCCGCCGACGACCGCTACGAGCTGTCCCTGTGGCACGGCCTCGGGGTGCCGCTGTTGTTCTCGGTCCTCATCCTCGCCTCGGGTGTCTGGCTGTACGTGAGACGTGAACGGTTTCGGCCTTGGCAGGAGCGGTGGGAGCGGCTGCCCACGGCCCAGCAGGGTTACTGCCTCACCGTGAACGGGCTGTTCCGGGTGGCGCACGCGGTGACCCGGCGGGTGCAGGTGGGATCCCTGCCCGCCTACCTCGCGGTGATCGTGCTGACGGTCCTGGTGGTGCCCGGGTTGGGCCTGGTGTGGGTGCTGGCCCGGGGCGAGGGGCCGGCCGTCGACACCGACCGGCTGGAGCTGTGGGACCACCCGGTGCAGCTCCCGCTGGGTGTGATCGTCGCGTGCTGCGCGTTCACGGCGATGCGGGTGCACCGCAGGTTGTCGGCGGCGCTGCTGCTGGGCGGGGCCGGGTACGGCGTCGTCGGGCTCTTCGTGGTGCACGGCGCGCCGGACCTCGCGTTGACCTCGCTGGTCGTGGAGACCCTGACGCTGATCATCCTGGTGTTCGTGCTGCGGCGGCTGCCGGAGCGCTTCCCGCCCCGCCGCAGGCTGCGGCCGGCCCGGATCCTCTCGGCGGTGATCTCCACGGGGGTCGGCGCGTTCATGGCCACGTTCCTGGTGGTGGCGGTGCTCAGCCGCGACCACCGGCCCGTCGGCCCCCGCTACGCGCAGGAGGCGAAGGAGGAGGGCGCCAACAACGTCGTCGACGCGATCCTCGCGGACCTGCGCGCCCTGGACACGCTGGGGGAGATCTCCGTTCTGGCGGTGGCGGCGGTCGGGGTGGCCGCGCTGGTGCTGACCGGGATGCGGGACGACCGACTGGGCCACGCCGCCGTACCCGAGACCGACGAGACACCTGGGGACCGCCGGAGCCGATGGTTGACCGCGCCCGGTCGTCCCCCGCTGGGCGGCCGTTCGCTGCCGCTGGCGGTGGCGACCCGGCTGGTGGTCCCGAGCGTGCTGGTGTTCTCGGTGTACCTGCTGTTCGCCGGCCACGGACAGCCCGGCGGCGGCTTCGTGGGCGGGCTGGTGGCCGGCACGGCGTTCGTCATGCGCTACCTCGCGGGCGGGCTGCGCGAGGTGGTCGCCGCCGTGCCGTTCCATCCCGCGCTCTTCATCGGGGGAGGGCTGGCGATCGCCCTGGCCACGGGGGCGGGCGGCTGGCTCGTCGGGGACTCGTTCCTTGAGGCCACCGCGCTCCAGTGGGACTGGCCCCTGCTCGGCCATGTGAAGCTGCCGACCAGCCTCTTCTTCGACCTGGGCGTGTACGTCGTGGTGTTCGGCCTGATCCTGAGCCTGATCAGGACCCTGGGCACCAGCCTGGAGGAGCACCCGGAGAACGGCGAGCGGGGGCGGGCATGAGCCTGGTCCTGCTCGTGGTGGCGGGGATGTTGTTCGCGATCGGGTTCCACCTGTTGCTGCAGCGTTCGCTCGTCCGGGTGGTGGTGGGGTTCGCGCTGCTCGGCCACGCGGCCAACCTGGCGTTGCTGCTGGCCGGGGGCCCGTCCGGCAGGCCGCCCCTGCTCGGGGGGAAGGACCCGCCGGGGCCGGGGGAGATGACCGATCCCCTGCCGCAGGCGATGGCCCTCACGGCGATCGTCATCACGTTCGGGGTGACCGCGTTCCTGCTCGCCCTCGCCTACCGGAGCTGGCTCTTCCTGGGGGAGGACGAGGTGCGCGACGACCTGGAGGACCGCCGGACCGAGGCGGAGGGCGGCCGCGAGGAACGCGACGAGTACGGCGGTACCGGATGAACGTGCTGCTGCCGCTGCCGTTCGCGCTGCCCCTGGCCGGGGCGGCGCTGACGCTGCTGGCGTGGCGTTCGCCGGCGCTGCTGCGGACGCTCAGCGTCGCGATCGCGGCGGGGGTGGTGGCGTCGACGGTCGCGATCGCGGTGACGGTGTCGCGGGACGGGGTCGTGTCGACGCAGGCGGGGGACTGGCCGGCGCCGCTGGGCATCACGCTGGTCGCCGACCGGCTGACGGCGCTGATGCTGGTGGTGTCCAGCGCGGTGCTGCTGGCGATCCTGGTGTACGCGGTCGGGCAGGGCGTCGTCGGGCAGAAGCGGGCGGAGCCCAGCGTCTTCTACCCCGCGTACCTGGCGTTGTCGGCGGGCGTGTGCCTGGCGTTCCTCGCGGGGGACCTGTTCAACCTGTTCGTGGGCTTCGAGGTCATGCTGGTCTCCAGCTATGTGCTGATCACGTTGTCGCCGACCCCGGCGCGGATGCACGCGGGCATGACGTACGTGGTCGTCAGCCTCACCTCGTCCATCCTGTTCCTGACGACGGTGGCGCTGACCTACGCGGCGACCGGGACGGTCAACCTCGCCGACCTGTCGACCCGGACGGAGGACCTGCCCCCAGGGGTGCGGACGGCGCTGGCGTTGATGTTCCTCGTGGTGTTCGGCATCAAGGGCGCGGTCGTTCCGCTGCACATGTGGCTGCCGGACAGCTACCCGGCGGCCATCACGCAGATCACCGCCATCTTCGCCGCGCTGCTCACCAAGACGGCGGTGTACGCGCTGATCCGGACGCAGACGCTGCTGTTCCCCCAGCACGAGACGCGAGATCTGATGCTGGTGCTGGCCGCGGTGACGATGATCGTCGGGATGCTGGGGGCGCTCACCCAACAGGACATCCACCGGATCCTGTCGTTCACGCTGGTCGGGCACATCGGCTTCCTGGTGTTCGGGCTGGCCCTGTTCTCGGTCGCGGGGCTGGCCGGCGCGATCTTGTACCTCGTCCACCACATCGTGGTGCAGGCGACGTTGTTCCTGGTCAGCGACATCATCCAGGACGAGTCGGGCGAGATCAGGCTGGAACGCCTCGGGGGGCTGATGGGGGTCTCGGCGTTCAGCGCGGCGCTGTTCTTCGTGCCGGCGATGAGCCTGAGCGGGGTGCCGCCGATGTCGGGGTTCGTCGCGAAGCTGGCGTTGCTCCAGGCGGGGTTCGCCTCCGGCCGGGGCCTGGCGTACGCGGTGGCGGGTGTGGCGGTGCTGGCCAGTCTGCTGACGCTGGTGGCGATGAGCCGGATCTGGACGCTGGCCTTCTGGCGACTGCGGCCCCTGGTGTCGGCCACGCCGCCCCTGCATCCGGACGACGTGCCGGGCCCGTCCCGGCAGGAGCGGTACAGCCGGGGGCTGGTGCGCGGGGTGACCGTGTGCATGATCGCCTTCGGGTTGGCGGTCGCGGTGCTGGCGGGCCCGCTGGCGGAGTGGAGCGGGAAGGCGGCCACCGACCTGCTCGACCGCGGCGACTACCGGCGCTCCGTCCTGGAGGGGGACCGGCCGTGAAGAGCGTGTCCGTGCCCCGGTTGGCGATGGCGGTGTGGCTGCTGGCCGTGTGGGTGGGGCTGTGGGGGCGCGTCGACGTCGCCGGGATCGCGGGCGGCTGCGTCGTGGTCTACCTGACGTACTGGGCGACCCGGTTCCCGGTCCTTCCGCTGACCGGCGGCCAAGTGCATCCGTTCGCGCTGGTCAGGGCGACGGTGGCGTTCGTCGTCGACCTGGTCGTGTCCAGCGTCGTCGTCGGCGGGTACGCGTTGCGCGGGTCGTCGGCGGTCGTCGGCGGGATCGTCACGGTGGAGTTCCGGACCCGGTCGGACGTGATGGTGATCCTGATCACGAGCAGTGTGTCGCTGCGGCCCGGGTCCCTGGTCCTGGAGATCCGCCCGCCGCTGATGTACGTCCACGCGCTGCCCGTGCACGACAGGGCGGAGGCCGAACGCGTCCGGCAGGGCGTCCGCGACACCGAGGACAGGCTGACGGCGGCGTTCGGCCCCCGCCGCACGGAGGACCGACCGTGAACGGGCCGGTGCCGCCACGGGGCCGGCGGGTGAGGGGAGGGCGAGGATGAACGTCGTCTATGCCGTCACGCTGGCGCTGCTGTCCCTCGCGGGGGTGCTCGCCATGCTGCGGTTGGTGCGGGGGCCCACGCCGCTGGACCGCATCGTGGCGCTCGACGTGATGGCGGTGCTGCTGGTCAGCGGGGTCGCGGTGAAGGCGGCGATCTTCCACAGCTCCGCCAACGTGGCGTCGCTGGTGGTGATCGCGCTGCTCGGGTTCGTCGGCACGGTGACGGCAGCGCGCCTCGCCGGGATCCGGGGGCGGCGCGGATGAGCGTCGGGGACCTGATCACAGCGGTGCTGATGCCCGTGGGGGCGGGGTTCTCGGCGTTGGGCGCGCTGGGGCTGGTGCGGTTCCCCGACATCCTGACCCGGCTGCACGCCGCGACCAAGCCGCACACCATCGGTCTGCTGCTGGTGCTGTTCGGGGCGATGCCGCAGATGAACCGGCTCGCCGACGTGGCGCCGCTGGTGTTGGTGTCGCTGTTCCAACTGGTCACGGCACCGGTCGTGGGGCAGACGGTGGGCACCATCGCCTACCGGACCGGGGCCGTCGACCGGGACGTCCTGGTCGTCGACGAGTCGGACCGGCGGCCGTGAACCGGGGCGGACCGGCGTCCGTGCCGCCGGGGCTGCGCAGCGCCGCGCTGGTCACGGCGTGCCTGCTGGTCATCGCGACCGCCGTCTACCTGGTGGTGCAGGTCCTGGTCGACCTGGCCCCGTTGACGTTGGCGATCGTGGCGGCCCTGCTGATGACCGCGCTGGTCGGGCCGGTGCCGCACGGCGTGCGGCGGCTGGGCGGCCCCGCCTGGCTGGGGGCGCTCGTCGGTCTGGCCACCCTGCTGGCGGCCGTCGGGCTGCCGTTGGCGCTGGTCGGCAACCGGGTGGTGACCCAGTGGTCGAGTCTGTCCCGGCAGACGAACGAGGGGCTGGGCCGGGTCCGGGACTACCTGCTGGACGGGCCGCTGCCGGTCAGCGAACGCCAGTTGGACGCCTTGGTCCACGGCCTGTCCACGGCCGCCAGGAGGGCCGCGCCCGACCCGGTCGGCACGGCGGAGACGGCGAGCCAGGCCGTGGGGGCGCTGCTCATCTCGCTGCTGCTGACGTTCTTCCTGTTGAAGGACGGCCCGCAGATGACCCGGTGGCTGCTCGACCTGGCGCCCGAACGGCACCGGACCACGGTGGCGGAGGCCGCTCAGGCGGGTTGGCGGACGCTCGTCTCCTACATCCGGGGCACGTTCGTGATCGCGGGCGTGGACGCCGCGGGCATCGGCGTGGGGCTGGCGCTCATCGGCGTCCCGTTGGCGCTGCCGTTGGCGCTGCTCACGTTCGTGGCGGCGTTCGTGCCGATCGTGGGGGCCACCGTCGCCGGGGCGGTGGCGGTGCTGGTGGCCCTGGTCGGCAACGGGGTGACCGACGCGCTGCTGGCGCTGGCGGTGGTCATCGGCGTCCAACAGTTGGAGGGCCACCTGCTGCAGCCGCTGATCATGGGCCGGGCGCTGCGGCTGCACCCGGCGGTCATCCTCGTCACGGTGATGGCGGGGACCCTGCTGGGCGGCGTGGCGGGCGCGGTGGTCGCCGTCCCGATCGTCGCCATCGCCTACCGGGTGACCCGCAGCATCCAGGGCCGGGACGCCTCGGGAAGCCACCCCACGCCGGACGTCGGGTGAGTTTCCGTGTGGGAAAGTCGTGTGTTGACACCTTGGAAAGTCTCGCGCAGACTTTCCGGTATGGAAACTCACTCGAGCCCCGAACGGCCGTCCCAGGCGGAGGCCGCCGCCGCGCTGGAGGCGGTGGAGCAGGCCAGGTCCGCAGGGACGGCGCCCATCCCGGGCTGGTTCTTTCCCGCCCTCGGGCTGTTGGGAGGCGGTCTGCTGCTGAGCATCATGCTGCCGCTCGTCGGGGCGGTGGCGATGCTCCTCGTGGTGGGGGTGGGTGTGCTGGTGACGCACCGCGCCTATTACCGGTACGTCAACCGTTCGGGGATCGCGCCCCGCAAGCTCACCGAACCCCAAGGGCTGATCTTCGTGTGGCCGCTGCCCGCCGCCATCGTCGTCGGCGAACTCCTCGAAGACCGGGGCTCCTGGGTCTGGGGGGTGGCCGCCGTGCTCGTGCTCTGCTGGGCGATCGGATTCGGCGTGGTCTACAACGGGCGGGCACGGGCCTCGAAATGACCGTCGCCGACAGGGCCGAAGAGGGCTTCAACGCCACGATCCACGCGCCGAACCGGCTCCGGATCTGCGCGATGCTGGAGTCGGCCGACCAGGTCGAGTTCGGCCTGATCCAGGAACGGCTGGACGTCAGCGCCTCGGTGTTGAGCAAGCACGTCGGCGTCCTCATGGACGCCGGATACGTCGAGCAGACCAAGGCCGTCCGCGACACCCGCCAACGCGTGTGGCTCTCGCTCACCAAGACCGGCCGCCGCGCCTATCAAGCCCACGTCGCCGCCCTGCGCGCCATCGTCGGCGAGGCCCCCGACGAGGTCCGCCGGTCGGCCGAGTAGTCCCACCGTTCACAATCAGATGATCGGAATTGTGTGCACCGCAACGATGCGCCGCGCATTCTCCAGGGTGCACGCTTTCTCTCGCATCCCGTCCCCTGTGAGAGGAAGCCCCTGTGAAGAGGCGTCTCCGAAGGCCCGTTCAGGCTCTGGTGGCCACGGCGGCGCTGACCGCCGCGATGGTCACCGCCGTGTCCCCCGCCCAGGCCGACGCGAACCCGTACCAGCGTGGACCGGAACCCACCGAGCAGAGCGTCACCGCCGAGCGCGGACCGTTCGCCACGAGCACGGTCGGTGTTCCCGCCGGCAGCGGCACCGGCTTCAACCGGGGCACGATCTACTACCCGACCGACACGAGCCAGGGGACCTTCGGGGCCATCGCGGTCATCCCGGGCTTCACCGGGCCCGAGTCGAGCATCGCGTGGTTCGGTCCCCACCTCGCGTCCCACGGCTTCGTGGTGATGACGCTGACGACCTCCAGCGGCTGGGACTTCCCCGCGTCGCGGACCAACCAACTCCTCGCCGCGCTCGACTACCTGACCGGCAAGAGCGCCGTGCGCGACCGGATCGACGCCACCCGGCTGGGTGTCATGGGGCACTCGATGGGCGGCGGCGGAAGCCTCGGCGCGGCCGCCAAGCGGCCCGCGATCCAGGCCGCCGTCCCGCTGACACCCTGGCACCTGGACAAGACCTGGAACGAGGTCCGTGTCCCGACGATGATCATCGGTGCCGAGGCGGACACCACGGCCTCGGTGGGCTCGCACTCCGAGCGCTTCTACGCCAGCCTGACGAACGCCTCCGACCGGGCGTACCTGGAGCTGGAGAGCGCCGGCCACCTCGTGCCCATCTCTTACACGCCGACGATCGCGAAGTACTCGCTGTCCTGGCTGAAGCGCTTCGTCGACAACGACACCCGCTACGACAGGTTCCTCTGCCCGGCTCCCCAGCCGAGCTCGTTGATCAGCGAGTACCGGGACACCTGCCCACACTCCTGACCCGTCCTCGCGTACGACGGTGGCCGGCCCTTCGCCGCCACCGTCGTACCGCGTTCCGGGACGATCCGGGACATAGGATCGGCGGGCATGGCATGCGTGGAGGACGACGACCCCCGGTCCCTGCGACGCCTGGGCCTGCTCGCCCTCGCCGAACGCCTCGACGCCGGCCACGTGGTCGACGGCGCGGAGCCGCTTCCACAGGCTGTGGACGAGGTGCCGGAGGTGGCCCTCGCCCAGGCCCGTCTGTATCGCCGGCTTCGTCATGGGCCTTGTCCCCAGTGGCGCGCGGTCGAGTTGCCGGTCCGGGTTCGGATCGCGTGGCTGAGCGCCGAGATCGCCCATCGGCCCGAGGTCGCGCGGGACGAGCCCCCGGGCGAGCCGCTCTACCAGGCCGTGCGCGGGCTCACCGCAGCCGATGTGGACGAGCCCGGGGCGCTCGCCCGGATCCTCGCGGACAGGCCCGATCCGGTGTTGCGCGGGGAGGCGCTGCGGCTCGCCCGTGAGGCCCTCCACGCCGCCCTGCTGTCACCCGGCCCGGCGCGGGCGCTGGTGGCGGACCTCGCGGACGATCCCGACGTGGCCGAGGAGGCGCTCCGCGAGCTGGCCGAGCCGTGGGCCGCACTGGATCCGCTGCCCGGTGAGCGCCTGCGCCGCCACCTCGGCACGGGGTCGCTCGAGGTCGTGGCCCGGCACGGTCATCGTGACCTGCTCTGGGAGGTGGCCGCCGACCGCGACCGGCCCCCCGCGTCGCGCCGGCGCGCGCTGGACCTCCTCGGCGACCTCGCGGACCGGGACGACGTTCCCGACCTCCTGGGCCTCGCGCTCGAAGACCCGTTGCTGTTCGCCGAGCCGGCCTTCGGGTGCCTGCGGGGGCTGCATCGGCGAGGTCACTTCCCGGTCGGGGACGATGTGCCGGCGATCGTGGGGCTGGCGCTCGCCGATCACCGTGTTCCGGCCGAGGAGCCGGCCACCGTCCTGTACACCTGCCGCCACGAGGCGCTGCGGGAGCTGGCCGCCGCGCCGCCGGACGACCCGCACTGGTCACGGCGGCTGGACCTGCTCGTCGCCCTCGCCGCGCAGGGCGTCCGCGACCTCGCCGTGGGCGACACCGTCGCCGGTCTGCTGCGCACGGCCCGTGACCCGGTGCCGTTCCTGCGGGCCCTTCGCGTTCTTCGCCCTACGTCCGCGTCTGCGGAGGCCGCCGTTCTGGAGGCTCTTCCGCGTACGCCGGCGGCGGCTCTCGACGCGTTGGAGGCGGTCGGCGGGGCGCGCACGGCGACGGTGTTGGCCGAGCTGCTCGGCGGACGGGAGATCGTCGCCCACCTGCGGCCGTTGCGGCATCGGGCGTTGGAGGTGTTGTGGCATCTCACCGAGGACGGCGACCTGCGGCGGGCGCTGCTGGATCGACTGGACCCCCGAGACCTGCCCGCCCGCATCGCCGTCGACCTCGGAGGGCCCGACGAACGGGAACTCGCGCTGCTCAGAGCGGCCCTGGCCCCCGACGACCCGGTGGAGGCCCTGTGCACGTCGGCCCGCAACGGCGGCTCCGCCCAGATACCCGTTCTCGCCGATCTGCTGTTGCGGATCGTCTCCGACCTCGCGGCGGCCGGCGGTCCGCCCGAGGGCTCGGGTCAGGAGCCGGTCGTGCCGCCGGAGGCCGTGGAGGCGTTGCGAGGGCTGGGGCGTCGGCTGTACGAGCGGGGCAAGATCCGGCCGCGTTGTCTGCTGGACGCGACGACCGCGAAGGAGGCCGGTGCCGCCCTCGTCGCCGACATCGCGGCGGACCTGCTGGAACGACCGGAACTCGGCCACGCGGAGCGCACGATCCTGCTCGCCCTCCTCCTCGAAGTCCCCGCCCCGGGGATTCGCGCGCGGGTGCATCCGCTGTTGCGCCACCGCGACCGCCATGTGCGCAAGCACGCCATCGCGCTGCTCGCCCGTGACGACGACGGTGCGGACGCCCGGGCGTTGTCGGCCGGCCTGATCCCGCTCACTCGGGCCGGGGACGTCCAGACCGTACGTCAGGCGGTGCTCGCGCTCGGGCGGGCGCGGGCGCGCTGGGCGGCGGAGGCGATCGCGGCGTGCCTCGACCACTCCAACATGAACGTCAAGAAGACGGCGGCGGACGCCCTCACCTGTGCCGGGGCCCCGGTGGCCGTGCCCCGGCTGCTCTTCTGGCTCGGGGCCCACGACAACCCGGGTCTGCGCGACCGCCTCACCAAGGCGCTGCGGACGATCCTCGGTGACGCCTCCGCGGCGACGGTCCTCGCAGCCGCCGACCGGGCCGACGACGATCGCACGCGCACTCTGCTGCTCATGGCGCTCGATCGCCGTCTGGAGGCGCGGGCCGTCGGAGCCCTGGTCCGCCAGGGTTCGCCGTCCGGTGCCCGGCTGCTCGCGCTCGTCGCCGACGGCACGATCGCGCTCCGGTCGGGCACGGCCTCGGAACTCGCCGCCCTCGGCATCTCTCCGCCCCCCGGACGACCCGCCGATGTGGACGCGTTGGTCGCGCGGGGCTGGGACCCCGACGTCGCGCTTCGCCTGGCACGGGGGAACGAGGAGGTGCCGTCCGGACTCCGCCCGATGCTGGCGCACTGGCTGGGGCTGGCGGAGGCGCATCCGGAGACCTTGGGCTTCGTCCTTCGCCTGTGTCCTCCGCCGTGGTCGGCCGATGAGGTGAAGCTGTTCGCCCGTTCCGTACGGCCGCTGGTCGCGGGGCTGGCGGACATCGACGACGACCACCGGGACCGGCTCGTCGCCGTCCTGAACGAGGCGGTCGCCGGCCTGCCCGCGTCCGAGGCGTTCGAGATCGCGTCACGCCTTCGCGCCCTGCCGCCGGGCGCGGCGGGAAGCCGCGCATGGCTCGCGCTGCTCCGCCGCAGCGGCGCGGTGCTGACCCGAGCCGACGTCGAACGGGCGCTGGCGGCGGTCCGCGTGGGGGCGAGGCCGTCGGCGGAGGACGTGCTGCGCGAGGCGTTCGCGGCACCGGAGATGGACGAGCCCCTGCCCGAAGAGGCGTTCCGCTGGCGCGAGGCCCTGTCGGAGGCCGTTCGTTCGCCGGCGGCACTGGGGCGATTCCGCGCCGAGGACGGCTTTGCGGCCGTGGGTTCGCGCCATCGGCTGAACGCGCTGATCGACGTGTTCTCGTCCACGGAGCTTCGCGACGCGCTCCTGGATTGGATGTGCGAGCTGCAGCCGGTCGACGCGCCGCCCTGGACCCTGGCGGAAAAGGCACGGCGACGCGCCCCCGCGCTCCGCACGCCCCGCCCGAGCGACCTGGACCAGCCCCGCTCGGCCGCGCAGCGCGAACGACTGCTGTCGATGCTGGACGACCCGGCCCCCGACCGTCGCGAGGCGGCGGCCCGCACGCTGCTCACCTGGCCCGAACCGGAGACGAGACTCGCGGTCCTGCGCGCCCACCTCCAAGGACGGGTCGACATCACCGTCACCGCCGACCTGGCCCGGGCCTCGACCCTCCTCGGGGAAGGCGAGCTGCACGCCCCCGAACGCCTCGCCGCCCACCTGGCCTCCACGGACCTCGGGCCACTCGTTCCCCATCTGCTGCGACGCTGGGAGCAGGGTGACCCCGCCACGCGAGAACGCGCCGGTCAGGTACTACGTCGAGCGTCCCCCGACACCGTGGCGGAGGCGATCTCCGACCGTCTGGAGGCCGGCGCGTGGGGGCTGCTCGACCTCGTCGCCGGCGTTCCCCTGCTGCGCACTCCCGCGCTGACGCGAACGATGCGGCGCCTGCGTCAGGAGGGCCGCGACGACCTGGCGGCCGGGCTCGTCCTCGTCGACGGACCGCTGCGCCACCCCGACGCCGCCCGCCGGGACGAGGCCGTTCTCGCCGCACTCCGTGACCGCACGGCGGTGCGGCGGCCCCAGCCTCCGTCCCGCGCGGACCTGTTCCACGCGGCCCGCACGGGAACGGCCGACCAGATCCGCCGAGCCCTCACCCTCCTCGCCGAACGGCCGCCGGAGGGCTCCGGGTTCGGGGAGTTGCTGGACGAGATGCTCGGACATCCCGAGGCGCGGGTCCGGCTGCAGGCCCACCGGATCACCCGCAAGGTGCTGGACCGGGACGCCCACCTGGAACGGACGACGTGGCTGCTCGACGACCCGCAGCCGGACATCGTGCGTTCGGCGGCCAAGGCGCTGGCGCACGCCTCGTGGCGGCCGGCGATCCCCGGACTGGTGCGGCTGCTCACGCACGCGCACCCCGGAGTCCGGAGGACGGCGGCCGAGGGGCTCGTACTGGTCGGGGCCCCGGCGATCCCCGCGCTGCGGCACGCCGCCGGGCGGGCGCGGCCGGATCGACGGCCCGTCTACACGGAGGTGCTCGACAGGATCAACGCGCCGGGGCCCGATGCGGGACGACGCTCGGCCAGGTGAACGTCAGGGACTCACCGATGCCGAGGGCGTTCCACAGCGGGGCCACCTCGTCCAGCCTGGACAGCACGCGCTCCACCTGGGGCCGGTACTCGTCCGGGACGTTCGGAGGGGTCACCCACGGGGGGCGCTCGTCGGGCAGCCCGCCATGGCGTTGCCTCCACAGGGCGTCGCACAGCGCGGCGAGCGACTCGGCCAGCGCCATGTCCGCCGACCCGGCGTGATCCTTGGCGTTCAGGCCCGCCTCGCGTTTCTTGGCCTTGCGCTTGAGCCTGGCGCGTTCCCGGGCGGTGAGGTCCTCGGAGGGGTGGAAGCCCCCGCCGCCGCGCGCCGCGCGCCCGAAGACCCCGGCCGACAACCCCAACTCGGCCTCCAGCACGTAGTGGACGAGGTCGTGCGGGATGTGCTCGTCGAACCCCGGGGACGGATCCTGCCAACGGGGCGACTCCCCGGGCACGCCGATGGACACCCCGTAGCGACGCGAACCCGTCCGTGTGAAAACAACGTCCATCACTTCACCGTAGAACGGACCTCCGGTGAGAAGCAGCTTCTTTTTCGGCCCCTCAGTGGGGGATGCCGTCGATGAGGGCGCGCGCCCCGCCGCGGAGGAGGTCCTCGGCGACGTACGCGCCCAGCTCGGCGGCCTTGCCCGGGGGCGCCCACTGCTCGGAGTGCACGAACCGGTCGCCGTCGGGCGTGAAGACCGCTCCCCGGAGACCGAGCCGCCCGTCCCGATGGAACGCGGCGTGCCCGGCGATGGGGCTGTTGCAGTGGCCCCGCAGCCCGTGCAGCATCGCGCGTTCGGCGGTGGCGCACCGCCGGGTCGGCGCGTGGTCCAGCCGTTGCGCCAGCCGCACGACGTCGGCGTCCGCGCGCCGACAGTCCACCGCGAGGACGCCCGCCCCGACGGCCGGGACGAGGTCCAGCGGGTCACCGGGCCGGTCGATGCCGAGCCGGGCCAGGCCTGCGCGGGCGAGGACGATCGCGTCGAACTCCTCACCGGTGTCCAACCGCGCGAGCCGCGAATTGACGTTGCCGCGCAGGAACTCGACCCTGAGGTCGGGGCGCAGCCGGCGCAACTGCGCCCGTCTGCGCACGGCCGACGTGCCCACCCGCGCCCCTTCGGGCAGGTCGGCCATGCGCCGGAATCCGGAGGCGGCGGGGAACAGCAGCACGTCCTCGGTGTCGTCCCGTTCGAGAAAGGCCGCGAAGACCAGTTCCTCGGGCCGGGGGACGTCGCCCGGAACGTCCTTGAGGCAATGGACGGCGACGTCGATCTCCTGGGCGATCAGGGCCCGGTCGATCTCCCGGAGGAACGCGCCCTTGCCGCCGAGTTCGCCCAGATGACCCTGGTGACGGTCGCCGGAGGTCCGGATGCCGACGATGTCGACGGTGACGCCGGCGAGCCCCGCGATCCGTTCCGCCACCGTGCGGGCCTGCGCCATCGCCAGCGGCGACGTGCGCGTGCCGAGCCGCAATGTCGGGCGTTCGCCGGACGTGGGGAATTCCGACTGCCCGGCGTGTACGATTTCGGCCGCCATCGCGTGCTCGCCCCCTGCGGTGCTGATCGACTGTCGCCATTATGGGCGGCCGTGGAGCGCGAAGGGGTGTCGATGCCGTTCGCCGCGCCTTTCGGTCCGACAAGAACCCGCGCATTTCACAGGGCGCTGGTGGCGGTCTGGTCGTCGCCCGAGCCCCGCGCCTTCGGCGTTCCGCCCGTACGGGCGGCGGTCAGCTCGGCGGGATAACGGCGACCGCTGCGCACCAACTCCAGGCCCGGCAGCAGGACCAGGTGCTCGCCCACGCCGAGGGGGAGGTCCCGGGAGCGGTCGAGGGGCCGGGTGCGGCCGTCGCGGAGCCGGAGGCCCGTGCCGTTGCGGCTCTCGTCGCGGACCACCAGCCGATCGTTGTGGAAGCGGAAGACCAGATGGGTACGGCTGATCAGCCGCCGCTGGTCGGGCGTGAGCCACGGACTCAGATCCACCTGGCCCGGACGCGCGGCGGAACGGCCCACCGGGCAGGGCTCGGCGGCCGTGACCGTGAACCGGTGCCGCTCCCGCCCGTCCACGATGACCTTGAGCTGGGCGCTCAACGGCCGGGGCCCGGTGTCTACCATGTCCAGCCCGTGCTGGTCGCAGCGGATCCGGCCGCCCATCATCCGGGGCAGCAGCAGGTAGCGCGCCCGGTGCGGATCGTGCCGGGGGCAGCGGGGCTCCGGGCAGCTCCACAGCCGGGCCAGCAGCTCCTTGCGCAACCGCCGGTCGCCGTCGAGCAGACCCTGCTGGAGCAGCAGGTCGTCCTCCTCGTTGCGCGACAGCTCCCAGTCCGGCAGCGCCGGCAGCTCCACGTGAACGAGCTCCACCGAGCCGCCGGGACCCGGCCGGGGCCGCAGCACGGCGTCGTCGCTGCCGTCCAACCACGGGAACTCGCGCCGGTGCCCCTTGAACAGGTCGCCGGTGACGATCGGCAGCCCCGTGTCCTCGGCCAGCTCCAACAACCGGGGGTCGGCCTTGGGCTCCACCTCGATCAGCCCGCCGTCCGCCCACTGCTTCAGCGCGCGGTGCTGACGGGCGTCCAGGAAGAGGCCCTTGCCGTGCAGGAGGCTCGTATCGGCGACCGCGTAGAAGGCGATGCCGGATTGCCCGTACAACGCGGCGAACGCGCCCGCGACCCGCTCCAGCCTGATCAGGTCCGCCTTGCCGTGTCCGCCGAGCCGTGGGTTGCGCACGATGTTGGACAGGTCGATCAGCGCGTCGGCGTGATCGATGGCCGTCGTCAGCATTTCGCTCACGGGGATCCACCTTAGGTTCCGGTGTCCTGCCGACAATGTGCATTATTACGCCTTTGTCGGTGGATGGCCGCCCGTATGATGTCTCCGCATTCACGAATCCGGAGGGCCGATGCCTGATTGGGACCTTTTCGGTGACCCCGGGCACGATGAGCCGGAGGAGTCGCCGGCCCCCGCCCCGTCCTCCCACTGGGCGTCCCTGGACGACGAACCCGCCACCTCCGCCCCCGCGCCTTCCGGGTCGGGCTCGCGTTGGGCGTCGCTGGACGACGACGCGCCGCCTTCCGGATCCGGAGCGGGCTCGCGTTGGGCTTCGTTGGACGACGACGCTTCGGCGGGCGGTGCCGCGCCTTCTGGATCGGGTTCGCGGTGGTCGTCGCTGGACGACGAACCCGCCGCCCCGGCACCCGCGCCTTCTGGGTCGGGTTCGCGCTGGGCGTCCCTGGACGACGAGTCGTCGGTCGTCGGTGAGGTCTCGCCGGGGAGTTCGCTGAACGGGGGCGGGCGGCCGGCCTCGGAGTTGGTGGCCTCGCAGTTGCGGGTGGGCGAGGTGCTCTGGGCCAAGGTCGCCGGGCCCCGGGTCGAGTTGGGGTCCGGGCAGCCGCTGAACGTGCCCGGTGGGCCGCCCGACGCGATCGGGGGATGGCGGCGGGTGCGCATCCTCGACGCCGACACGATGCGGGCCGAGGTGCTGCCGTTCCCGGCGGTCCGGGAGCCGACGCCGGGGGTCGGCGAGGATCCGGAGGCGTTGTTCCCGCCCGAGCCCGTCGCGTCGCCGCCGCGGCGGCCCCCCGGGTTTCCGCTGGGGGCCGGGGGCGACCTCGCGGCGGCGTTCGCGGACCGGGTGCGCCGTGCGGAGGAGGAGTTCCGACGCCGGGCGGAGGAGCTGGCCGCGCAGCGGGCACGGTCCGCCGAGATGGCGGCCGACCGACGGGTGGCGGCGGCGCAGGCGGAGGCCGGGCGGCAGGTGCAGGCCGTCCGGGCGGAGGCCGACCGTCGCGTGGAGGCCGCCGAGCGCACCGCCGCGGCCCGGGTCCAGCAGGCGCGCGACACCGCGGGCCGACAGGTCGCGCAGGCCGGGGAGTCCGCCCGGCAGCAGGTCATGAAGGCGGAGGTCCAGATGCGCGCGCACGAGAGCAACCGTCGCGCCGCCGAGATCGCGCGCGACGAGGCGCTCCGCATCCGGACCGTGTTGATCGCCGTGGCGGCGGTGGGCTGGCTCGGCCTCGTCCTCCTGGCGTTGAGGGGGCTGGCATGAGGGCACGCAGTTGGCTGGGCCGCTCGTCCAAGGACGGCCGCCCCTCCGCGAAGCCGGAAACACCGGACGACGCGACGGCCGAGGACACCCCCGCCGCGCCCGAACCACCGGTGGAGGCCGACCACGACGGCAACGAACCGTCGCCCGGAGCCGACCCGGAGCCCGGCGACGAGCGGAAGTCGCGAGGAGGGCCTGGTGACGACCCGGAGCCCGCGGAGGGTGGACGGGAGCCCCGAGGCGGGCACTCAGAGGAGGCGAAGTCCGTGGACGGGCCGGGGCACGACGACGGGCGGGAGTCCGAGGTGGCGGAGGCCGAGGGGCCCGAAGGCGAGCACATCGCACAGGTGACGGCCGACGGCCCGGAGGAGGACCCGACGTTCGAGACCGACGAGACGCCGGACGTCGACGACTGGCTGGAGGAGACCGTCGAGGAGGTCTTCGACCACCGGGAGGCCCTGGACGACCGGTTGATGGGCCCCATGGCGACCTACCGGTGGCCGGAGGCGGCGTTCCCCGTCCTCGGCGATCCGGACGGGCTGCCCGCCGGGCGGCTCGCGGCGGAGCTGATGGAGCTGTGGCCGCTCCTGGAGAGTGCCGTGGAGCGCACCGGGCCCGGTTGCCTGGTGCCCGAGTCGCTGCGCTGGGACGAGATCGCCGGTTGGCAGTTGCTGTGCGTCCCCCCGTACGGGGCCCGCAAGCTGCCGGTGGCCGAGACCCCCGGAGCCGTCGACCGGGATCGGTGGGCGGTGGTGTCCGCGCTGGTCACGCTGGCGGTCGGGAGGCCGCCCCGGGACGTGGCCGACGCGTTGGCGCTCACCGACCTGCTGGCGGGCGATCTGACGCAGGGGCTGGACGCCATCGTCCGCACGGTGCTGTCCGCGGGCTTCGCCGCCGCCGCCGCGCTGCAGGCCGGCCTGGAGCCGACGGGAGGGCGGCGGATCGGGTTCTGGCCCACCGAGGCCACGTTGCCCGGCTCGCGCAAGGTCAAGGGCGATCCCTCGATGGACAACGAGGACTCCGCCGCCGTCGTCCGCACCCCCGGCGGGGGTCTCGCGCTGCTGCTGTGCGACGGGGTCACGGGACCGGGCGACGGATCGGGCGCCCGTGCGTCCCGTGCCGCCGTACGGGCCATGCGCGAGTTCCTGGAGGACGACGCGAACGCCGCGCCCGACGTCGCGTTGGGCGTGGCGCAGCGGGCGGTGCTCGGGTCGGCGGGCGCCGGGGCGTCCACGGCGGTGGTGGCGCTGCTGTCGCCGGGCGGCCGGGCGCGGCTGGCCTCGCTGGGCGACAGCTCGGCGTGGCTGGTACGGCCGCTGCCCGACGGCGGGCGGGCGGCCTGGCGGCTGACGCCGGCGCACACCGAGCTGGCCGAACGGCTGGCCGAGGACCCGGCGGCCCGGTCCGGGGGCTCGATGCTCGTCCGGTGCCTCGGCGGCATCGACCGGACCCCGTTCACCTGCACGGTACGGCTCGCGCCGGGCGATCAGCTCGTCCTGCTGAGCGACGGCGCCGCCGAGCAGGACGGGGACACCTGGTTCGGCGACGACCTGGCCGAGCTGGCGGCGGCCGCCGCGTCCGGGGCGGGCCGGCCCGCCGCCGCGCTGGCCGCCGGGCTGGTGATGCGCTCGGAGCTGCTCGGCGGCCGGGACAACGCCACGGTCGTGATCGCCGACATCCACGCCGAGGACGCCTCCTAGACCCCGCCGACCGACACCCTGGAGGAAGAGAACGTGACCGCCGCCGAGATCTCCGTGGACCGTGACGTCGTCGGCGTCGGTCGCGAGTTCGCCGTGGCCATCCGGACCACGCCGCTGGCCGCCGCCCCACCGCTGTCGGGGCCCGGCGCGGCGTACGTCATCGCCCTGGACGCCAGCCCCTCGATGAGCTGGCCCGCCGAGAAGGACGGGGAGACCAGCCGCTGGCGGTTGGCCGTGCAGGCGGTCGTGGAGCTGGTGCGGCAGCTTCCCCCCGGCGACCGGATCGGGCTGGTCGCGTTCGACCATCAGGCGCGCCCGTTGGTGGTCGACCGGCCGGTGAGCGAGCTGCGCGGCACGTTGGAGGCCGTCCTCGGGAACGAGTCGCCGCCCCCGTACGGCGGCACCAACATCGAGGAGGCGCTGGAGACCTCGTACCGGATGCTGGCGAACTCCCCGGCGCCGTCCCGCCGGGTGATCCTCTTCAGCGACGGCGATCCCAACACCGGCGTCACCACCGCGGAGGGGCTGGCCGCGCCGGCGCAGCGGGCCGCCCAGCACGACGTCTACACCGACACCATCGGCATGGGCGCGGACGCCGACGTCGACCTGCTGCTGGCGTTGAGCGTCGGCGGCGGCTGCGGGCACGTGTCGTCCAAGGAGGGGGCCCGGGAACGGGTCACCGAGATCGCCGCGCGGCTGGCCCGCTGGGGCCAGAACGTGGCGGCCCCCGGCGGTGAGCTGGACGTCGAGGTGCATCCGTTCTTCCCGGTCGCCGGCGTCTACCAGCTCGTTCCGACCCGGCGGCGGCTGGAGGTCTCGGTCCGCAAGGGGGACGGCGGCGGTCAGCGGCTCGTGATCCCGCTGGGCGCCGTGGGCGCGGGCGACCAGCAGCCGCTGTTCGTGCTGCGGCTGACCGCGCCCGACCGGGTCGTGCGCAGGCGGGTCGACATCGTCGAGGCCACGGGGTCGCTGCGCGGAACGAACGGCGGGGCCCTCGGCAAGGCGGTGGGCTCGGTGCAGGGCGTCGCCGAACAGGAGTCCGCCCCGCGCCTCGACCGGTTGATGGCCGAGATCGACGCCATCGACACGGAGGCGCGGATCGCCCGGCGGCTCAACGAGACCGAGCCGTCCCGGTACGACGAGGTCTACCGCGAGGCGATCGAGGAGGCCCAGAGCCGGGGCCTGGACGAGCTGGCCGGGACGTACGAGGCGTCCCTGGACGGGCTGCGGCACGGCCAGGCGCCGGGGGACGTCCGCAACGAGCAGCGCGCCACCTCCAGCACCAGCAAGACCAGCGCCAACCGGCTCCTGCAGGCCCGACCGGAGCTGGACCCGGGGCTGGTGGCCCGGGGCGGGGGCCGGGAGAGCCGGGCCGACCGGGCCGACCGGCTGCGGCGTTCGCGACCCGACGACGGCTGGGGCGAGGATTCGGAGACCGAGGACCGCCGGGGATGAGCATGATCGGGGTGGTGCTGGACGCCGCCAACATCGCCAACCGCAACCCGCCGCCGAACTCCCCGCCGGGGACGCCGCGCAGGTGGGAGTTCGCCCGGGTCGAGCGGGTCCGCGCGGCGTGCGCGGCGCGCTGGCCGGACCGCCACGTCCGCGCGGTGATCGACGCGAGCGTGATGTCGCGGCTGGCGGACCGGGCGGGTGCGGCGACGGCCGAGCGCGAGGGCTGGCTGATCACCGCGACCGGGGACGCCGACGACGACGTGCTGGAGATCGCCGACCGGTACGCGGCGCTGGTCTTCAGCCGGGACAACTTCGGGCACGCCCGGCTGGAGTACCCGTGGCTGGACGGCGAGCCGGACCGGGTCTGGTGGTTCAGCACCAGGCGGGGCCTGGTCACGCTCGCCCCGCGCCCGCTCAAGCGGCTCACCCCCGACGAGATCGAGAGGGCCCGGCGGGAGAAGGAGCGCAAGGCGGGACGCCCCGTCGACGACGCCGACCGGACGTGGCGGTGCCTGGCGGCCGAGGGCGTGTGCACGTACGCCGGGGGCCCGGTGCCGGCCGGGATGCTGCGCGAGCATCGGGGCGCCTGGTTCTGCATGGCCTGCAACAACGAGGCCGAGGAGGTGCTGTACGAGCCGTCCCCGGCCGCGCCGCCCGCCGCGCCGACGCTGCTCGTGCAGGTGGACGGCGACCGACGCCGGACGCTGGACGTCCCGTCGGGCGGGCTGCTGCTGGGGCGCGGCGGGCCCCGCCGACCCCGGGTCACCGACGTGACGGCGAGCCTCGACCGGTCCGCCGCCAAGCAGATCAGCCGCGACCATCTGCGGGTCGAGGTGGACGACGACGGCTGGCCGGTGGCGGTGCACGAGGGCGAGAACGGGGTCACGTTCCTCAATCCGCGCATCGGGCCCGACGGGCTGCCCGCCGACAACCGGCTGGTGCGCGGCGAGGAGTACCCGCTGTGCGACGGCGATGAACTGGTGCTCGGCCCCGGCCGGGTGCGCATCGTCGTCTCCTGCGCCGAGGGGGACCCGGAGTGACGAGGGGGGCGGGCATGACGGAGCCGGTGGAGCTGCCCGGCGGGGACGCGTCCAAGGTCGCCTACCGGCGTGACCGGTACGGCGACGGCAGGTTCCGCTTCCTCCGCTTCCTGGCGGGCGCGGGGCAGGGGTACGCGCTGCTGGTGGAGGACACCTGG
Source organism: Thermomonospora umbrina (assembly GCF_003386555.1). GTDB lineage: Bacteria > Actinomycetota > Actinomycetes > Streptosporangiales > Streptosporangiaceae > Thermomonospora > Thermomonospora umbrina. Next base: position 3,558,272 of record NZ_QTTT01000001.1, read on the forward strand.
TGCGGTGGGCCCGCCGTGCTGAAGGGCATGTGGTGGCCGCCGTCCCATCTGCGGACGCCGGGCTCGGGCGCGGGCAGCGCCCAGCTCGAACGCCGCAAGGCACAGCAGGAGCAGGGGATGCGCGCCACGTGGAAGGCGGTCCAGCTCACCCAGCACGCCCCGTCCGTGGTCGACGTGCTGAACGAGGAGTCGCCCTCGCTGGTCGCCGCCGGGATGGCCGACCCCGAGAAGGAGTACTTCGTCGTCACCCAGTTCATCGGCCTCCCGGACACGCCCGTCCGCACGTTGAAGGACGACATCGACGAACGGCGACGGAGCGACCGCCCGTACACCGAGCTGGAGCTGATCGACCTCGCCGAGCAGCTCTGCGGTGCGCTGGGCGCGCTGCACGCCCGCCGGTCGGCGAAGAAGAAGGCGGGGCGCAGCGAGGAGTACTGGATCCACGCCGACATCAAGCCGGAGAACGTGCTGCTGCTGGGCCCGCCCGCGCAGTACGTGCTCATCGACTACGACGGCGCGGTCATCGACGGCGACCCGATCGCCGTCACCACCGCCGCCTACAGCCCCCCGGTCCCGCCCGGCTACGAGCTGAGCCCCGAACGCGACAAGGCCGAGGAGCTGTTCGACATCTACATGCTGGGGGCGACGCTGGCCGAGGCGGCGGGTCTGGAACGGCTCGACGAGGAGACCCGCAGGATGCTCTACGGCGACGGCCCCCAGGAGGGGCGGCGGCGGATCGCGGCGCTGGAGCGCAGCCCGATCGTCACCACGTTGATCGTGAGCTGTCTGGCCCCGCCGAAGTTCCGGCTGCGGACCGTGCAGTCGATCCAGGCCGACCTGATCCGGGCCCGCGACGGCGCGGCCCTGGCCTCGGTGCTCACCCGGAGGACGTCGTGAGGGGCCGGTCGGGGCGGGAGTGGGTCAGCCTGCATCCGCTGATCCGGCCCGGTCATCTGCGGCCGCACCAGTCGGAGACGGACGTGGCCCCGCCGCACCAGGTCGACCTGGTGAGCGACGAGGGCGGCAACACGTTCGGGGCGCTGCGGAGGTTCGCCCGCCGCCGCGATCGGGAGCGGGCGCTGGCGCTGCTGGCCGCCGCCGGCCCGGTGGCCCCGGTGCTGCTGGACCTGATCGAGGACGTCGACATGCCGCCGAGCGTGGTGACCGCCTGGGCCCCCGGCCGTCCCGGGCACGCCGCCGTCGCGCTGGACCGGCTGGTGGAGCCCGACGACCTGCTCGCCCAGTTGGAGGAGGGCCGGCGCTGGCGGCCCGCCGAGGCGCTGCGGCTGCTGGCCCCGCTGGGCGAGGCGCTGGACCGGCTGGACGGGCGCGGGTTCGTTCCGATGGAGCTGTCGCCGGACCACCTGGTGGAGAACGGGGGCGCGATCCGGCTGGTCGGGCTGAGCCGCCACGTCTACAAGCCGAGGGAACGATCGCTGCCCGCCCCGTCCGGGATGTCGCTGGCGACGACCCAGCTCATCGGCGGGCACCTCCCGTCGGCCGGCGCGACGCCGGGTGAGTGGCGGCGCGCGCAGACCCTGGTCCTGCTGCGGCTGGCCGGCTGGATGTGCTGCGGGCTGCCGCCGGGCTCGTGGGGGGACGTCCACGACGACGCGGGCAACGAGGAGTACCTGCGTTTCGCGGGTTTCGCGAGCGTTCCGAGGCTGGAGCCGGGGAGGCTGGCGGCGTCGCTGGCGGCGGCGTCGGAGACCGAGCAGTGGGCCGAGGCCGAACGCCGGGTCCGCGACGCGCCGTGCGTGGTGTTCTACGACCCGGCGGGCTGCCGTGGCCAGGACGAGACGATCCAGGCCTGGCTGGAAGGCCTCATCGGGCAGCGGGTGAACGCCGAGGTGACCGAGGTCGAGCAGGGGCATGTGCGGGTGCGGCTGGACAACCTCGGCACCGACACGTGGCGGATCCGGATCCCGCGGAGGTCGACTCCGCAGGCGGCGCCGCGCACCCAGCAGCGTCGGGTCGACCTCACCGAGCACTACGCGGTGGGCCGTTCCGTCACGGTCGTGATCGACGCGGTGACGCCGGACGAGAACGACCCCAGGCGGGTCAGGGAGACGACCGCCAGGATCGTGGAGGGCTCCGGCGCGCCCGCCCGAGCCCGCCAGAAGCGCCCCCCGGTGACGGTCAACCCGGAGGCGGTGCGACTGGGCCTGCTGGAGGAGCACGGGCCGGGTGTCGTCGCGGTCGCCGCCTTCGCCGACCGGCACACCTCCCCGGCCGCCGCGCTGCTGTCGGGCGCGGGCTGGACGGTGGTCAACCCGGGCGACCTCGACACCGTCGCCGACACGGTGCGCGGGCTCTCGCCGGGCGCACGGGTGGTGATCGCGGGACGGCCCGGCACCCGGTTGTCCTCGGCGTTGACGCGCAACCCGCCGCGCGTTCTCGACGAGGTGCTCCCGACGGCGGCGAGCGGGCCGCGGATCGCCGGCCTGAGCGCCGCGTCGCTGCCGTTCGTGGCCGACCACGACTTCAAGGCGTTCGACGCGGAGGTGCTGCGCGGCGAGGGCGGGGCGTCGCTACGGCGTCGCACGTTCACCGCCGGGTGGGCGCTGGCCCGCACCGGCGACGCCTACCGCAACCGTCTCCAACAGGCGAAACGCGACCAGGGCCGGACGCTGCGCCGCGAGCTGGTGGAGCTGAACACCCTCTACGGCGCCGACACCGAGCTGCTCCTGCGGGTGGTCGACGCGATCGGGCGTCCCGGGCTCCGCCGCGAGGGCCGCAACCAGCTCTGGGCCAACCTGCGGCGGGCCGCACCCGTCCTGCTGTGCGTTCCGGCGCACGGCAGGCTCCGCGAGGATCTCATGCACGCGCTGCTCGGGCGCACGCCGGAGACGCTGTACTCCGAGGTCACCCGCCGCCTGCTGCCCGTCGCCGCGCGCCTGGCCGAGGTGTACGAGCCGTCGTTGCGGATCGGCGAGCGCGCCCTGCAGGAGCTGCTGGTCACCCGTGAGGGCATCCGCAGGCTGGGCCTGTTCGGTCGACTGGCCACGGCGCTGCCGCAGTACGCGGTGCCGGAGCTGCTGAACGCCATCGAGCCGCTGGACTCCTCGCTGGTCGACGCGCTGTTCGACATCCCGGCGCCCAGCCTCCAGCACCTGGTCGGCAAGCTCGGCTCACCCCGGCTGCTGGACGCGCTGAGCCCGTTCATCGACGGCCCCGACCTCGACCTCCTCGGCCAGTACACGCCCAAGGCGTGGACGCTGCTGCTGGAGGGGCTCCGACAGCCCGAGCACCTGACGGCGCTGGGCCTGGGCTGGGCGCTGATCGTGGAGCGGGACCCGGCCGGCGCGGTCGACGCCCGCGTCCTCCTGGAGATCGCCCGCCGCTCCGGCCGCGAGCCCCGGTACGCGGTGCGTGCGCTGCTGGAGACACCCTCGGACGAGTGGGCGGCGGTGTTGGCCTCTCCGGAGGTCTCGGCGGCGTGGCTGTCGGCGTTCGGCCGGCTGGACGTGGCCCCGGTGTTGGACGCGTTCCCCGGGGCGGGCCGCCTGTTCGCCGCGTTCACCCCCAAGGCGCTGCGGGCCGCCGCGACGGCCGGTCTGGACGAGGCGGCCCTGGAGTCTCTGGTCTCCTTCGGCAGGGGCACCGGCCTGGAGCCGTCGGAGGTGCTGCGCGAGTTCCTGGACGCCGAGGGCGAGCCGAACGAGGCGCAGGTGTTCGCCGGCCCCGCCCCGGCCGCGTGGGCGTCGGCGCGGCTGGCGGCGGGCGAGTCCCCGGCCGACGTGGTGTTCCGGCTCCTCGACGACCCGGGCCTCCTGCGCGACTGGCTGGTCAACGGCGACACCCTGCCCCGTCGCGTGCTCGCCGACACCCTGGGCGGCGACCTGCGGGCCTTGGGGGTCGCCCCGGCCGAGGGCCGCCGCCTCGTGGCCCTCCTGGAGGATCAGCCGGGCCTCCTGGAGCTGGCCTACCCCTTGCCGTTCCCGAGCCAGCGGCTGCGGCTCTTGCGGCTGGCGCTCGACCGACCCGACGGCTCGCTCGTCCGGCGGGAGGTCGCCGACGCGCTGCCCGACGTGTTGGAAGACCCCGACGCCGAGCGCCTCCTCGACTTCATCGCCGGCGACGGCCTCACCTTCGGCCAGGCCCGCCGGGCCCTCGACCTGGGCTTGGACGCCTCGGGCCGAGAGATGCTGCGCGAGCTGGGCCCCCTGCCGGTCGACGCCGCCGTGCTCCGGGTCGCGTCCGCGCACGGCGTCGCCGTCGCCCGCTGGACGGCGGTGCTGGCCCAGACCGTCCCGAGCGCCCCGGAGGTCGTCGCGTCGTGGGGCCCGCGATGGCTCCCTCTCCTCGCCCATCCCGGCGGCGGCGAGATCGCCCGCCTCCTCGCCCCCTTCCGCCTGCCGCCCCACGAGTCTGCCCGCTCAAGCCCATGGCTCCTGGCGGCGGGCCACGACGGCCTTTCCGCCCTGTCCCGCCACGGCCGGACCCTCTTGGACCTCGTGGCGGCCACCGACCCACCTCCCGCCGACGCCGTCCTCATCGACCGCCTCCTCACCCTGGGCGGCAACGCCGCCGCCTACCTCCTCATCTCCGCCCACGGCCTTCCCCCGAGCACTTGGCCCGAGGCGATCCGCCTCCTCGCTCAGGGCTGGGACCCCGAAGACGTCCTCCTGCACTTCTGGAGCTCCACCGGCTTGCAACCCCTCCACCTCGGCTGACGCCTCGCCGCCAACCCCCCGATCCAGGGCTGGCCGGGGCCCTGTAGCGGGCGGAATTCAGGCCGTTGGTGGGGCGTCGATCAGGTCGATGGGGTTGTGGTGGAGGGGAACGGCCATGCCCAGCCGCCAGGACACGGCCGCACGAGAACGGGGCCTGGCACGGGCCTCTCGCCGCATGAAGCGCTCGAACTCCTCGGCGAAGCCGTCGCGCGGATGGCGTTGGAGTATCTCCCGAACGTGCGCCGGTGGAAGGTGGCGGGCGCGTGTTCCCGCGACGTCCAGGTGCGCGGCGGCGTGCAGCAGGTGCGCTTCGGCTCCGCGCTCGGCGGGCACCTGTGCGTTCATGTGCAGAGTGATGGCCTCGGCGACGCGTTCGGCGAAGTCCTCGGGCCGTCCCCGCTGCAGGAGGTGTGCTCGTGCGATGCGTCCTCCCTCCACGGCGAAGCAGGACGCGGCACCGCCGGAGGCGGGGAGCGCGATGTCATGCAGCAGGCAGCTCGCGAACAACAGCTCCGGGTCGTAGGAGATGCGGTCGAGTCGAGCGAACAGGTCGGCCCAGTACCAGCAGCGCAAGCAGTGGCCGAGAAGCCGTGAGGGATAGGTGTCGGCGGCGAGCCTGAGGACGTCGGCGGCGAGGTCGGTGTCGGGTGGGGCGCCTGAGCCGATGAGCTCCAGCGTGGTCGTGGCCGCGCCCGGCCGCAGCCTCGACAGGAGTCGGGCGCTCCAGTCCGCGGCTTGGACGCGCACCGTCTGCAGGACGAAACGGCTGAGCTCGGACGGGGTGAGCGCACCGTCCCGTTCCGCCGCCCACCGTCGGTCGCCGATCGTGAAGCCGGTCATGATCACCCTTCACTCGCATACACTCGGTATCTTATATACATCCTGTATGGAGGTGGCGATGTCAAGGAGTGCGGCCCTGGGGCCGGAGGCGGAGGTACGGCTGCGTCAGGGGCGGATCCGATATCGCGCCACCGGCCCGGCCGACGGACCGGTGCTCGTCTTCACGCACCCGTTCCTGTTCAACGGCGACATGTGGCGCAACGTGGTGCCGGCGCTCTCGGGGAGATACCGCTGCATCTCGCCCGATTGGCCGATGGGCTCGCACGAGATACCGCTCACCAGGCCGACCGACCTGTCTCCGCCCGCGCTGGCACGGCTGTCGGCCGATTTCCTCGAAGCGCTCGGGTTGGAGCGGGTGACGCTGGTCGGCAATGACTCGGCGATCGCGGCCGTGCAGTGCGCCGCGGTCCTGCATCCCGAACGGATCGCACGGATCGTGGTGACGCCCTACGAGGCGCTCGAGCGATACCCGCCCGCGCCGTTCCGGGTGCTCAGGGCGGGTGTCCGGCTGCCGGGCGCGGTCTGGCTCATGATGCAGGCACTGCGCATCCCCGCCATGAGGCGGCTCCCCCTCACCTTCGGCCGGTACACCCGACGCCCCATCGAGCCGGCGGCGATGCGTTCGTATCTGGCCCCCGCACTCGGCTCCCGAGAGATCCGCCGCGACATCCGGACCTGGTTGAGGTCTCTGGATCCCGAGTGGACCGCGCGGACGGTCCGACGACTGTCGGAGTTCACCGGGCCCGCGCTCGTCGTGTGGGCCGCCGACGACCCGGTCCTCTCGGCCGAACGCGGCCGCCGGCTCCCACGACTGCTCCCCGAGGCCCGACACCGGACCGTCGCCGACTCCCGTGCGGGCATCCCCGAAGACCAGCCGACACGCCTCGCCGAAGTCATCCACGGCTTCCTCACGGAGACCGACGACCTCATGCCCCCACAACCGCCGCCGCAACCCAGATAGCCGGCTCCCGGACGATCGCACCGCGCCGGCTCCGGCGCGATCGTCCGGCCCACCCGGCCCCGGCTCAGCAGGTCTTCTGGTAGCCGGTGTCCTTGACGTAGGTCGCCCACTCCTGCTCGGTCAGCGGCCCGGCCTTGGCGCAGAGGTCGGCCTTGAGGAGCTCGGGCGCGATGAGGTGGGTGACGAGCACTCCGTCGTCGCCGCCGACGCTGTGGACGCGGGTGCCGTCGGGGCTGAACGCCAGCGATTCGATCGTGGTGGTGCTGACGCCGACCGTGTGGCCGGTGAGCGGTAGGCCGATGCGGCGCTGGTTCTCGACGTCCCAGATGTCGATCCGGCCCCTGGGGTCGGCGGTGGCCGCCAGCCGACCGTCCGGGGAGAACGCCGCGATCTTGATACTGCCCTGGGGGAGCAGGATCGGGTTGCCGATCTGCCCGAGGTTCTCGGTGTTCCTGAGGACGAGGGAACGCTCGTCGACGGTGGCCAGGACGTTCTTCGCACTGAGGGCCTGCACGGAGAGCGACACCGAGGCGGTCAGCGGGCCGGGGCGGACGAGCGTCCTGCCGGAGGGGAACTCGACCACGCCGAGGGCGGCGGAGGCCACGACCCGGCGGCCGTCCCTGCTCCAGACGATGCGCCCGTCCGAGTCGCCCACGACCGTGATCGGGCTCATCGCGGCGGCCTGGCCCAGCGGCCGTCCCGTCGCGGTGTCCCAGAACTTCAGCACGTGCGGCGTGCCGGCCCCCGGCGTGCCGGGGGCTCCGTCGCCCGAGGTGCCGGGGGTGAGGACGGCCACCGCCTTCCCGTCCGGCGAGAAGGAGGGCGCGGGCCGCGTGCTCGGCGCCCGGCCGACGTTCAGTAGGACGCGCCTGGCGCGCGACCGAACGTCCCAGATCTCGACCGTGCCGTCCTCACGGGCGACGCCGAGCAGCCGCCCGTCGGGTGACAGGACCATCGTGCGGTCCGCGCCGCCCGCGAGCGTGATCGCCCCACGGCGGGCGCCCGACGCGGTGTCCCAGATCTGGACGACGTCGGAGTTCGCGTCGCCGGCCGCCACGGTGGTGCCGTCGAGGCTGATCGTGGAGTCGTTGATGCGGCTGCCGGAGACGCGCCGCTGGCGGACGAAGGCGGTCACGTCGATCGACCGGAACCGCTTCTGGGAGTCGAAGCAGCGCAGGCTCGTCCCGCCGGCGCTGAACCGGGTGTCGTTGCACATGGCGTCGGTCCGGTAGGCCAGGTACGGTGACGCGCCGAACTCCGGCTCGGTGCTCCACAACGTCATGTCGTACGCCAGGAAGGCACCGTCGCGGCTGAACGTCAGATCGCCCCCCGAGCCGGAGTCCTCCGGCACCGCGAGCGACCCCCGGATCTCGCGGGTGCGGGCGTTCACGATGGTGATCTGACCCTCGTGGCGCGTCGCCAGGAACCGACCGTCCGGGCTGAACGTCGTGCCGAGGTACGACCGATACCCCTTGAAGTGGCCCGGTGCCTGCACCTCCTTACCGGTGGTCAGGTCCCACCAGGCCAGCCGCATCTTCTTCTCGCCGTCATTCAGCGGCATGACGAGGGAGCGCTCGTCCGGGGACATCACCGGGCCGTACACGTCGTACTTCGCCTTGACGCGGAAGAGTTCCCTGCCGGTGGCGGTCTCCAGGACCCTGACCATGCCGTCGCGGGTGGTGATCAGCTTCTGCCCGGTGGGGCTGAACCAGAGCCCGGCCCTGGCGACGTGCTTGTGGGGCAGCGGCCGGGGGGTGCCCGTCGCGAGGTCCCACAGCATCATGGTCTGGTCCTTCTGGAGGGTGAGCATCTGCTTGCCGTCGAGGGTCGACTCCATCCCCGACAGCGCGGCGCCGGGCACCTTGATCGTTCGCCCGAGCCGGCGGGAGTCGGGGTCGACGAGGACGATGGTGTTCCCCTTCCAGAAGATCTGCGGGCCGGCGCCGGTCGGTGTGGAGGAGTTCCACGACACGTCCACGCCGGGCACCTGCCAGATGTCCTGCTCCCACTGCGAGGACAGGGTGAGCAGCGCGTGATGCGTGTCGGGGGTGTCCCCGGCGAGGGCCGCGGCGGCGATGGCCAGCCGGCGGCCGAGGACGGGGTTGGTGCGCCGCACCTGCACGGCCTGCCCGGCGAGCTGGCGGCCGATGGCCGAGTCGCGCTGCCGGGCCGCGAGGTCGCGCTGTTCGGCCACGGTCCGGGACTGCTGGACGACGACGGACCCGGTGCCGAGCGAGACGATCAGCAGCGCCGCGAGGACGATGGACACGCCCGTGCGCAGGGTGGACCGGCGGCGGGCGGCGGCCGTTCCCGCGTCCAGGAAGGCGCGTTCGGCGGCGTTGACGGTGAGCCGGTGCCGGCCGGTGGCGGCCCACGTCAGGGCGCGGTCCAGCCGGGTGCCCTGGAACAGGTCGTTCTTCTTGCGTCCGTGGGCGTCCCACAGCCGGACACCCGCCGTCAGCTCCTGATGCATGGCGAGCCCGCCGCGTTCGGCGTCCCACCAGGCGCGCAGCCGCGGCCACGCGCGCAGCAGCGCGGGTGTGGCGATCGCGAAGTCCTGACCGTTCCAGGTCAGCAGGCCCGCCTGGGAGAACGCCACCAGCACGGCCTCGATCGCGGGCTCCGGCGACTGCCCGTCGGTGAACTCGCCGCGCGTCGCCGGCCGCAGGAGTTCGTCCCCGGCCGCCACCATGCGCAGCAGCACCGTCGGGACGGCCGCCTGCGCCGCCGGGTCCAGCCGCCGGAAGACGTCCTCGGCCCGTTCGCCCAGCGTCGGCGCGGCCGCGACCGGGGGACGGACCGCGGCGGCGGCCTGCTCGCCCTGCTGCAGCAGATCGGCGTCCGGGGCCCCGCCCAGCAGGTCCAGGAGCAACTGCTGCGCGGTCGGCCGCCGCGCCGGGTCCTTGGCGAGCGCCGCCGTGACGATCGGCTCCAGGCGGGCGGGCAGCATGGTGGTGTCGGGCTGCGTGTTCAGCGCCGCGTGCATCACCTGCGGCATGGTCTCCCCGTCGAACGGGGCCTTCCCCGACGCCGCGAACAGCATCGTCGCGCCCCACGCCCAGATGTCGACGGCGGGCCCGGGACGCTGCCCCTGGAAGACCTCCGGCGCCATGTAGCGGGGGGTCCCCTTCATGCCGGTCGCGCTGCGGGAGGTGTCGTCGGTACGGGCGATGCCGAAGTCGATGACGCGCGGCCCGTCCGGCCCCAGCAGCACGTTGGCCGGCTTGAGGTCCCGGTGGACGACCCCCGCCCGGTGGATCGCGGTCAGCGCCGTGGCGATCCCGATCGCCAGCCGGTACAGCTCGTCGGCCCCGTGGGCCCCGCTCGTCTCGACGGCCTGCTGCAACGTCGGGCCGGCGACATACTCGCTGACGAGGAACGGCGGCGTGGACTCCACATCGACCGCCAGCACCCGGGCCGTGCAGAACTGCGAGACCCGCCGCAGCGCGTCGACCTCGCGGAGGAACATCTCCCGATGCGTCGGAGAGTAGTCGCCGTGCAGGGCCTTGACCGCGACCCGAACGCCGTCGGGCCCGTACCCCTCGTACACCACCCCCTGCCCGCCCGCGCCCAGCCTTCCGGCCAGCCAGTAGTCACCGAGCCTTGACGGCTCGCCGGGTACCAGGGGTTCGGTCGCCACCGGAGCTCCTCCCAACAAAGAGACATGATTGTCTCTGTTGGATGCCGCCGACGCACCATGGGTTGTGCCACACCTCGGCGACAAAGGTCAGCGGGTCGCCTCGAAGCGGGCCATGGAGCCGCGCACCGCCTTCGAAGTCACGTCGCCACACGATGTTCGAGCCAAGTACGGGCGGCCTTCGCGATGCCCAGAGGTCGGCCGTCGGCGACCTCCGACCACATCCTGTCGTTGGCCCTGGCGAAGACCAGCAGACCCTCCCGAGAAGCCGTCGCCCAGACCGGGATCTCGGACACGAGAGCTTCGGCCTGCTCGGCACTGTGACCCGCCTCGATCAGACGAATGACCAGACAAGCGGCGTCGATCCACCCCGCCCCTTTGGTCGGCCAGGCCCAATCCAGGAGTACGGCGCGTTCGTCGACCATCAGGAGGTTGGGGGGCGTCGGGTCGATATGAAGAAGGTGATCACCCTGAAACCACGCCAGGTCGGCCTCGTCGTCGACGTACGACCGCCATCGATGCTCGGGCTTCTTCAGCGACACATTCGGGCAGCGGATCCCGCCCAACTCTTGAAACGTTCGGATCACTTTGGCGATGTCGGCGGACGCGGGTGAGTAGTCGGCTTGCGAGCCGTCGAAGCACTCGAACCCCAGGACGTCCCATTCTCCTCGCACCCGCCAGAGCAGGCGAGGGGCGATCGAGAGAACATGGGAGTTGACCGACTCCTCCATGTCCTGCGTCCAGATGCGCGGATGCGAGCGGTGAACCCCCTTGACGAACACCTCGCCCCGACGGGTGTCCAAGACGGCGGCGACCGTGCAGTTGCGCCCCTGGGTCACTGTACGCGCGGCCACGACGGGGCCGGTGTGCCGCTCAACCGCTCGCCTGGTCGCCTCCGGCAACTCTTCCCAGTGGACGCGTCCAAAGGCCACCTGTCTCACCTTTCGCGCGATGAACGAGCAGGCTCCGGCTCCTGAGAACGCGGGAAGCGGCGGTGCGCTGACCGACTGTAGTGACCTCGGACGTTGTCGGGCGTGCGGGCAGGTAAACTCACCGACATATGGCAGTGCCCCGACGCCGGTGGACGTCGGGGCGCTGGAGGTGTGCGGGTCAGATGCTCGGCTCGTCGCGCTTCACTTGGGCGATGAGCGCGGTGAACGTCTCGGGGGAGAGGTTGAGGTGTCCGGCGTCGGGGGACTTGGAGTCGCGGATGCCGACCGTCCGGGTGAGACGGGCCAACTCGACGCAGTCTTCCTGACCGGAGTTGGCGCTGCGGCTGGACTTACGCCATGTCGTCATTGCTGACCTCGATCATCTCTTGGAGTTTGGCACGGGTCGCCTCTGGCGAGAGTGCGCGCCCGCTGGTTCGATCGAACGCGACGGTGAGTCTACGCAGATCGTCCGCTTCCGTCACGAGTCTTCCACGGGCGGGAGTCTCCACGAAACCCAGCTCCCGAAGCGGGGTGGAGTAGATGTAGAAGTCGCCTTCGAGGCCGAGATGGAGACCCGCGTTCACGGCGACCATACGCAGTGTGACGTGATGACGGTCGGAGATCTCCAGGAGCTTCCCGAGTTGCGCGCGACGCAGCGATGGGGGGATCAGGAGGACGGCCACCTCCGACAGGAGGACGGAGACGTACGGTGGCGTTGGGCGCGTGAAGAGGTCCTGTCGTTGCAGCCGTCGTTCGACCTGCTTTTCGACTTCGAGGATGCCCGCCGTCGTGAACGCTTCCCGCGCGTACTCCGCAGTCTGGAGAAGGCCGGGGATGAACCCGACTCCGTTGACCCGGATCACGTCCGCCATCTCCTCGTACTCGGAGATCGCGCGGAACTTGGCCGGTGCCTGCATGGTCTTGGCGTAGTGGTGGATGGCCTCCAGCAGTCCCCCGGTCTTCCACTCGACGTCGAGGATCCGGAGCGCCTCCACCGGAGGGTGGTACCGACCGGCCTCCCAATTGGAGACCGTCTTGTGGTCGGCCGCCACGAGCGTGCCCACGGCGACCTGCGACATCCCGTTCTGCTTGCGGAGTATCCGCAGGTGAACGGCCAGAAGAGACCACAGACCCCCGAGGGGATCCAGTGACTCGGCGACACTCATCGTTGAGCCTCCGTAACTCTTGGTCATCCTGCAAGACGGGGAAAAGCTAACTCAGGAAGTGCACCCTTGTCAGGAGAAGGAAGAATTCCGTGACAGAGAGGCAAGGGTTGGCGCAATGGGGTTCGACTCTCCACGACATGCGACGAAAAGTGCCGATCAACCCATTCCGGACAATCAGCGCAGCGTCTTCCTCGGTGTGCTGCACCAGTTGATCAAAGAGAAGCATCCCGGCCTGACGTCCGGACTCGTTCATTGTTCGAGCGGCACGATCCTGTTCGTGGTGAACTCGGCGAACGTCTCCCTCTGGACCGATGTCGGGTGCGACTTCGACCGAGTCAAAGGATGGTCGTTCACCTGGGCCCGGGACTTCGGCCGGGCGATCGGGCCGGTGGACGACGCCGAGGGCGTCGCCCGCGCGATCTCCAAGGCCCTGAAGGCGAACACATGATCCCCCAGAGTCACCGTTCCGCAGGGCTGTCCGTCCGGAGACTCCACGGCCCTTGAGTTCGTTCGTAGGTTTCCCTCAGGCACTGCTCCGAGGAAGGTGACATGGGAAAGCACCAGAAGAAGGTCGCGTGCGGCGGCTGCCAAGGCCAGAAGGGTGAGTGGAAGACCAACGACGGCGAGAAGTTCTGAGTACCGTGCGTGCTGTGCAACGGAACGGGCGAGCAGTGACTCCCGAGGAGGCCATCAAAGCCGTGCCTCGTCACCCCTTCATCCCAGACCGGATCTTCGTTCGGAATGAGAACAACCATCTGGTCCCATGCGAACGCCGCGAGGATCCCGAGCGGTGGCGGGAAGCGGTGGACTCCGAGGGCCCCGTCGTCACCCGGGCGGCCTTCGACACCGCCATACCCCCGGAATATCGGAACGCGGCCACCGGCGCGGGCGTAGAGGCCACCAGCTCCAACAGCGCCCCCCATATCGTCCGCAGGATGCTGGAGGCGCTGGACCTCGAACCCGGCATGGCCGTGCTCGAAATCGGCTCCGGGACCGGCTGGAACGCCGCCCTGCTGGCCACGATCGCCGGGGTCTCGAACGTGACCACGGTCGAGATCGATCCGGAACTGGCGGCACTGGCCAGGACCAACCTGGAACGAGCGGGCTGCCCAGTGGAGGTCATCACCGGGGACGGAGAACTCGGACATCCGAGGAACGCGCCCTATGACCGTGTGATCTGTACGGCGGCGGTCTCGAATCTGCCCTACGTCTGGGTGGAACAGACACGCCCCGGGGGGATCATCCTCGCCCCCTGGGGTCCCATCCATCCCGACTGGCCGCTGTGCCATCTCGTGGTGACGGACGAAGGTACGGCGGACGGCCGGTTCATCGCCCCGTCATGGTTCATGCCGCTCAGAGATCAGCGCCCTTCCCGTGCGGCCGCACGGCAAGCGGAGAAGCTCTGGAAGACCTTGGGTGAACCCACGATCGACCGATTCGGCATCACCGTGTCACCCGAAGGCCAGAGGATCTGGCTCGATCTGCCGGACAACCCGATCGACAAAGCGTGGAGTTCGGTTCGTTGATCCGATCGAGCGCGTCCCGGCGGCGGTGAAGGTCAGCGGGTGGCCTCGAACAACGCCATGGAGCCGCGCACCGTCACCCGGTGAGCGGTGAAGCGCCGGTCCAGCTCGGCCTCCAGCGTGTCGAGGGAGTCCTCGGCGTTGTGGAAGATCCGGCGTCGGTTGAGGGCCCGTACCGCCGCGCGGGAGAGCGGGGTGTGGGGGACGCCGTGGCAGAGGACCGTGCTGCCGAAGACGCGGCCGCCGACCCGCAGGTAGGGCAGCAGGTGGTCGAAGACCACGGCCTTGTCGGCGATGGATCCCGGCACGCAGTGCAGCAGCATGTTGAGGCCCACCGAACCGAACCGCTCGTCGCCCAGACGCAAGGGCTCCAGAACGTTGCGGAGTCGCGTGGTGGGGGAGTGGCGGGCCAGCCGCCGGCCCGCCGTGCGGAGCACGCCGAGGTCGAGGTCGATGAGGGTCAGCCGGGGCTCGGCCGACGGGAACGAGCAGCGGTCGAGGAAGTAGCCCGTCCCGGGGCCCAGCTCCAGGTGGTCGTCGCTGACGTTGCGGTCGTACTGGGCGAGCATCACCCCGGGCGGGCAGCGCCACAGCACCCGGCAGTTCACCGCGAGCACCGAGACGTCGTAGATGCTCAGCTCGGCCCGGGAGTAGTGCGCCGCTCCCGCCCATGCGTCCGTCGTCATACCGCCCCCGATGTCGCCGACGTCACACGCGCCAACGGTAACACCCCGCCCAGGGGACGGGGGTCACCGAGAAACGGGGCGGTCAGCGCTTGGACGTCGCCGACACCGCGCCCATCACCATGATCCACAGCGCGCCCGGCAGCAGCGCCATGTACTGCAGCGGAACGAGCTGGACCAGCGCGATCAGCGCCGCCATCACCGCGCTGAAGACGGCCGTCCCACGGCCCACCGTCCGGCGTCGGAAGCCGGCCACCGCCACCGCCCCGGCGGACAGGCCCGCGCCCGCCCACACCCAGGCCAGCGTGTTGTAGATGCCCAGGTTGGCGCCGATGGTGTCGGGGTCGGCCTTCTCGTACTGGCGCAGCGCGTGGTACAGCTCGGTGCTGATGCCGCCGCCGACCAGCAGCAGCGCGGCGACCAGCAGCAGTCCGGCGAACACCAGCCCGGGCACCAGCCCGTCCCGCGGCTCCAGCCGCGCCAGCTTCCGCCGCAGCCCGGCGGCGAACACGATCACCAGCAGCGCCGCGAGCGAGGTCCCCGTCTGGAAGATCCACACGGTCGTCTTCTTGTCGGCGATGGCCTCGACGTAGCGTGCGTTGTCCTTCCACAGCGCCTCGTCCACGGACGACAGCGCCACCGACAGGAAGAAGATGACCACGAGCGCGATCAGGCCGCCCAGGACTCCGCACCACGCCCACCCCCTCCCTTCCGACGAGGTCGAGGTGTGTTCCGGTGAATGGACCGTCATGGCAGGGCTCCTCACGTGAAGTGCGCCCCGCACTGGATACCGGAGCGTCGAGCCCCACTGTGGCGGCCCGCCCCGGCCCCCCACATGATGCCGCTGTCCTGCGGTTTCTGGGTGGATCCGCCCGGGACAACGTCCCGGGACAAGCGGTCCTCACGCGACCCGGCGCCGAGGCCGGATGCGCCGGGCACGTGGTCGGCACGTGGAGAGCACGTGGTCGCCACCGATGCCCCGTTCACCCCCTGGGCGACAGACTGAGGGCGATAAGGACGACGGGAACGCAAGACGGAGGGAAACGACCATGTCGGAGACCACGGAGTTCGAGATGCCGACCCCGGACGCCGCCCTGAAGCGGTTGGGCTTCCTGGTGGGCGCGTGGAGGCTGAAGGGCTCGACGATCGAGGGGCCGATGGGGCCGGCCACCGAGATCCTCGGCGAGGAGACCTTCGAGTGGATGGAGGGCGGGTTCTTCCTCGTCCACCGCTGGACCAGCTCCTTCGAGGTCGCCGGGACCAAGGTGGTCGACTCCGGGTACGAGATGTTCGACTACGACACCGCGACCGGCCGGTTCCGCACGCACTTCTTCAACAGCCTCGGCCCGTACGACGACACGGGCAGCAAGTACCACGGCGACTTCGCCGGGGACGCCCTGGTCCTCGTCGGCCCGGCCCGGATCACCCGTATTCCCAACGCCGACGGCACCGTCACCGTCGACTCGGACGTGCCGATCGGCGAGGACACCTGGGCGCCGATGATGAGCTACACCCTCACCAAGGTCGGCTGACACCCTCCGGTCGGGTGTCCGGACGGAGCAGGAGGGTGCGGGCGTGCTCGAAGCGGGCGCCGAGGCGTTCCCATTCCCGGACGGACGCCTCCAGCTCGGCGGGGTCGCCCGACAGCCGCCACCTGATGCGGGGCAGGCAGGCGCCGGCCCATTCGTTCTCCCTGGTGTCGGCCTCCACCTCGGGCAGGCGCTCCTCGGCCTCGGGCAGTCCGGCCATGACGGCGAGCTCGACGGCGGCGGCGTGGGCGTACGGCGCGTGGCGGGCGCCCGGGACCTCCTGGAACGCGCGTTCCAGGAGGCCGGCGGCGTCCGAGAGGTCACCGGTGTGGACGGCGATCGCGGCGTCCACGAAACAGGCCAGCGGCGAGATCTGGGTCCGGAAAGGGTTGGGGATGCCGGAGACCGCGTCGACGCGACCGCGCCACCGCTCGGACGCCTCGCGGTCGCCGAGCAGCCCGTGGGCCAGCGAGGTGAAGTGGACCGCCGCCGGCATCCCGAACGCCGGCGGGCTCCCGGCGCGCCGCCAGCCGTCCCACATCGTGACGGCGTACCGCAGTGCCTCCTGGAGGTCCCCGGTGAGCACCAGCGCCGGGATCACCTTGGCGGCCGGCAGATAGGGGTGCCGGCCGAGCAGGTCGTCGGCGAGCAGCCGGTGCGCGGCGGCGACCGCGGCCGGCAGGTCGCCGGCGGCCACCGCGTCGGCGCACGCCCCGCCGTGGACGTCGTCGATCTCCGGGGCCGAGTACGGATCGCCGGCGTCCATGCGCGGCAGCAGGGCGAGCCGTTCGCCGCTGAGCCGGTGCGCCTCCCGCAGCCGGCCGGAGGTGGCGGCGGCGGTCCGCAGCGCGTCCAGGGCTCCGCTGATGAGCACCGGGTCGGCGGTGGCCCGTGCCGCCTCGACGGCCCGCGCGCCGAGCATCGGGTCCGGGGCGAGCTTGCACGGGCCCGCGTTCCACGCCGCCGCGCAGGCCAGGTGGGCGGCGACGACGGGATCGGCGGGGTCGCCCGCGCCGGCCGCCTCACGGAGCAGGTCGTCGAGCCGCCCGTGCGGGATCTCCGTACGGAACGTCGCCGGGAACCTGCCGGCCGACTCGACGGCCCGGGCCAGCGCGATCGCCTGAGCGTTGCCGTCCCCGGCGGCGTGCGACGCGGCGGCCGATCTCAGCCGCAACTCGAACGCACGGCCGGTGTCGTGCATGACCTGCGCGCAGTCCGCCGCACCGCCCCAGGCGACGGCCGCGTCCGACGCCGTGGGGGCGTGCCCGGCGGCACGCTCGTAGTGCCCCTGGGACTCCCGCAGGAAGCGGCGCGCATGGGCCAGGCGGCCGAGCGAACGCGCCAGCCGGTACGCGACGGGGTCGGGGCCGGGGGGTGTCGCGGCCAGCGCCGCCCGCAGCTCGGCGGCGACGGTGTCGAAGTCCTCGCCCGACCCGCCGTCACCGGTGCCCTCCAGCGCCGCCGCCGTCGCCGCGGCCCAGGCCAGGTGTCGGTGCCGGACCTCGGCTCGTTCACCGCTGAGGTCGAGCCGCTCCGCGGCGCAGGCGCGGATCGTCGCCAGCATGCGCCACCGGCTCACCGGCCCGCGCAGGTGCATCACCAGGCTCTTGTCCACGAGCCGGCCGAGCACGTCGGCGCCCGCCGCCGGGTCGACGTCGCAGACCGCCGACACCGCCGCCATGTCGAACGGGCCGGTGAAGGCCGACAGCCGGCGCCACAGCACCCGTTCCTCCTCGTCCAGGAGATCATGGCTCCAGCCGATCACCGCCCGCAGCGAACGATGCCGGATGGCGGGGCCGCGCCCGCCGGCCAGCAGCCGTAGATAGTCGCCCAGCGCGGTGAGCAGGCCGGACGCCCCGAGCGCGGCGCTGCGGGCGGCCGCGAGCTCGATCGCCAGCGGCAGCCCGTCCAATCGCGCGCACAGATCCGCGACCACGGCGGGATCGGCCGCGGCGGCGGGATCGGCGGCCAGCGCGCGTTCGGTGAAGAGCCGCTCGGCGTCGGAGTCCAACGGGAGCGGCCCGATGTGCAGGACCTGCTCACCGGGCAGGCTCAGCCGTTCGCGGCCGGTGGCCAGGATCGTCGTGTCGGGGCAGGCCGACAGGATCCGCTCGGCGAAGTCGGCCGCCGCGTCCAGCACGTGCTCGCAGTTGTCGAGGACCAGCAGCGAACGGCCGCGGGCGAGCCGTTCGGCGATGGTGTCCTCCAGCGGCTGCTGCGGCCGTTCCGACACGCCCAGCGCCTCGGCCGCCGCCTGGGCGACGAACCCCGCGCCGACGGGCGCCAGATCGACGAAGGCCCCACCCAAGGGGAACAGGGGACCGGCGTCCTCACAGACGACGATCGCCAGCCGTGTCTTGCCGACACCGCCGGGACCCAGCAACGTGACCAGCCGCCCGTCGCGCAACGCGGTCAGCACCGCGTCGCGCTCCGCCGCGCGCCCGATGAACGAGGTCCGCGCCCGCGGCAACCCGGCCAACCGCCCGAGCGGGAGCGGAGCGCCGTCGCCGACCGTCTCGGCGAGATCGGCCAGCGCGCCGCGGCCCGCCACCCCGTACTTGCGCAGCAGCGACGACACGTGGCCCTCGATCGTGCGCACCGACACGTGCAGGCGGCGGGCCATCTGGGCGTTCGAGAGCCGAAGCCCCAGCAGTGCCAGCACTTCGGCCTCACGCGCGGACACTTCGACGAGATGCTCCCCCACCTTCCGATCATGGCCGAGTTTCACCATGTTCGTGGCGGAATGGCAGGTTACGTCCCCTCGGTGCGCACGTCACGCCGTGACGAGCGCCCTCCCCGTCAGAGCCCCAGACGCTTGGAGATGATCTCGTTCATGATCTCGTTGGTGCCGCCGCCGATGCCCAGCAGCCGCATGTCGCGGTAGTGCCGCTCCACCTCCGACTCGCGCATGTAGCCCATGCCGCCGTGCAGTTGGACGGCCTCGTGGACGACGTGCTCGCAGGCGTACACGGCGGTGTTCTTGGCGTAGGCGGTCTCGGTGAGCACGTCTTCGCCCGCGACGTACCGTTCGGCGATGGTGCGGGTGTAGGCGCGGGCCACGTCCACCTGCCGGGCCATCTCGGCGATCTTGTGGCGGACCACCTGCCGGGAGGACAGCGGACGGCCGAACGTCTCGCGCGAGCGGGTCCACTCCAGGGTGAGGTCAAGGCAGCGCTGCGCGGTCGCGTACGCCTGCACGGCGAGCGACAGCCGCTCGGTGACGAAGTTCTGCACGATCTGGAGGAAGCCGCTGTTCTCCGCGCCGACCAGGTTCTCGACCGGGACGCGCACGTCGGTGAACGACAGCTCGGCGGTGTCGGAACAGCGCCAGCCCATCTTGTCCAGCGCCCGGGAGACCGTGAACCCGGGCGTGCCCTTCTCGACGACCAGCATGGAGAGCCCGCCGTAGCCGGGCTCGCCGGTGCGGACGGCCGTGGTCACGAAGTCCGCGCGCACCCCCGAGGTGATGAAGAGCTTGGCGCCGTTGACGACGTAGGAGTCGCCGTCGCGGACGGCGGTGGTGCGCAGGCCCGCCACGTCCGAGCCGGCGTCGGGCTCGGTGATCCCCAGGGCCCCGATCTTCTCGCCGGCCAGGGTGGGCCGGGCGAACCGGTCGATGAGGCCCTTGTCGCCCGAGTACAGGATGTGCGGCAGGGCGATCCCGTGCGTGAACAGCGAGGCGATCAGCCCACCGGAGCCGCCCGACCGGATGATCTCCTCGGTGACGAGCAGCGCGTCGATCACATCCCCGCCCGACCCGCCGAACTCCTCGGGGAACCCCGCGCCCAACAGCCCCGCCTCGGCGGCCCGCCGGTGCAGGTCGCGGGGGAGCTCGCCGGCCTCCTCCCACGCGGCCAGGTTCGGAACGATCTCGCGGGCGGTGAAGTCGCGGACCAGGTCGCGCAGCGCGACGCGCTCGGGGGTCTGCCAGACACTCATGGAACGGGGGCTCCTCACGTCTAGAACGACGTTCGGAATCTAGCAGCGTCACCAAGGTGCGGACCATGGCGGCGTCGGCATCCGGCAACGAGTGGCTGTGAATATCACTTAGCGCCACACCACACTTACGTTAAGTGTGACCTGGTTGTTATACCGGGATCTCGCGGGCCGCCGGACGCGGCCCATCGACGACGATTTCGGGAGCGGAGCTCAACCAGTGGTAAGGACCATTCCCCTGCGCCGTACCCGCCCGAGCGGCGGTGCCGAACAGGCCGCCGTGAGCGGCCGACGGGTGCTGGTCGCGGGCATCGGCAACGTGTTCCTCGGCGACAACGGCTTCGGCGCCGAGGTGATCGGGCGGATCGACCGCGCGGCGCTGCCCGCCGGGGTGGAGGTCGCCGACTACGGCATCCGGGGCCTCCACCTGGCCTACGAACTGCTCGGCGGCCACTACGACACGCTGATCCTGGTCGACGCCGTCCCGCTGGACGGCCCGCCCGGGACGCTGGCCGTCCTGGAGGTGGACGGCCCCGAGGACGCCGGCCGGCCCGCGATGGACGGCCACGGGATGAACCCGCAGGCCGTCCTGCAACTCCTGCACACGCTCGGCGGCTGGGTCGAACGGGTCCTGGTCGTGGGCTGCCGCCCCGCCGTGGTGGAGGACCACTTCGGGCTGTCCGAGCCGGTCGCCGCCGCCGTGGACGACGCCGTACAACTGGTGACCGACCTCGTCCATGGCCGGATCCGACCCGCCGGGGCCCTCGGACGCTAGACGACGGTCAGCACCCCACCGCGCCGCCGCGGGCGCGGGCCGCAGCGACGACGGCCTGGCCCAGCGAGATGCCGCCGTCGTTGGACGGCACCCGCCGGTGGATGAGGACCCGGAAGCTCTCGTCATGGAGCCAGGTCACCGTGCGGTCCAGCAACACCACGTTCTGGAAGACGCCGCCCGACAACGCGACCGTGCGCAGGCCCGTCCGTTCCCGCAGCGCGCACGCGGCCCGCACGATGGCGCGGGCCAGGCCGTTGTGGAAACGGGCGGCGATGCGTCCCGTGCCGACGCCGGTGACCAGGTCGTTGGCCACGCAGCGGACGAGGTCGGCGCCCGCGATGGTCACCACCGCGCCCTCGGTCACCGCCGCCGCGTAGCCGCCCCGCTCGTGCGGGTCGACCCGCTGCTCCAGCTCGAACGCGGCCTGCCCGTCGTAGGCGACCTCGTCGCGCAGGCCGACGAGCGCGGCGACGGCGTCGAACAGCCGGCCCGCGCTCGAGGTGCGCGGCGCGTCCCCGCCGACGTCCGACCGGCACAGCGCCACCATCGCCGCCCAGTCCTCACCGTGCCGTCGGGGCAGCCGCAGCGGCGGCGGCACGGTGTCGCCGTAGATCGCGTCCAGGTACGCCGCGGCCATCCGCCACGGTTCGCGAACGGCGGCCGGCCCGCCGGGCATCGGCACCGCGACCAGATGACCCGCGCGCTCGAAGCCCAACAGGTCGGCGATCAGCAGCTCACCGCCCCACAGGGTGCCGTCCTCGCCGTGCCCCAGACCGTCGAACGCGACGCCGATGACCGGGCCGCTCTCCCCGTTCTCCGCCAGGCACGACGCGATGTGCGCGTGATGGTGCTGCACGCCGACCAGATGGACGCCCTCGCGCTCCAACGCGTACTTGGTGGACAGGTACTCGGGGTGCAGGTCGTGCGCCACGATCTCCGGACGAACGGAGAACAGCCGACAGAAGTGCGAGACGCGCTCGTTGTACGTGCGCAGGTCGCCGACGTGGTGCGACACGAACGCCTGATGGCCCTTCGCCACACAGAACGTGCTCCGTCGCGCCGCCCCGCAGGCGAGCACATGCCGATGGAACGGCCACTTCACGGGCACCGGGCTCGGCACGTGGCCCCGCGCACGACGCAACGGCAGCTCCCGGCCGCGGAACACCCGGACCACCGAGTCGTCGGCGCGGGCCCGGATCTCGCGGTCGTGGAGAAGGAACCCGTCGGCGATCCCCGCCAGCCTCGCCCGGGCGTCGTCGTCCCGGTGCGTGTCGGCCCCGACCAGCACGAACGGCCGCCCGACCCGCGCCGCCAGCAGATGGTGGAGCGGTGTGGACGGCAGGATCACCCCGAGGTCGCGGACGCCGGGCGCGACCGTGTCGGCCACCGCGGCGTCCTCGCGCAACGGAACGAGCACGATCGGGCGACGCGGCCCGGCGAGCACGTCCTCGGCCTCCGGATCGAGCCGTACCAGGGCCCGCGCCGCCGCGAGGTCGGGCGCCATCACCGGGAACGGCTCCTCCTCCCGGCCCAGCCGGGCGCGCAGCGCGTTCACCGCCTGCCGGTGGTCGGCGAGGGCGGCGAGGTGGTAGCCGCCGGGCCCCTTGACCGCCAGGACCTTGCCCTTGAGCAGCCACTTGGCCGCCGTCTCGATCGGGTCTCCGGCGACGTCGCCGCCGTCGGCCTTCACCAGTCGGAGCGTGGGCCCGCATCCGGGACACGAGATCCCGTGAGCCTGGAACCGCCGGTCCTTCGGGTCGCGGTGCTCGCCCGCGCAGAGCCCGCACATGGTGAAGCCGGCCATCGCGGTACGGCGGCGCTCGTACGGGGCGTCGTGCGCCACCGTGAACCGGGGACCGCAGGCCGCGCACTCGGTGAACGCGTAGCGATGGCGGCGCGACTTCGGGTCGGCGATCTCGGCCAGGCACGCGTCGCACGGCGCCACGTCGGGCGGCATCAGCTCCTCGGGCGCCACGTCGCCGTCGTCGTCCACGATCCGGAAGCCCCGCTCCCCGACCGGCTCGGCGTGCTCGCTGACGACCCGTTCCACCCTGGCCAGCGGCGGCGGCCGCAGTTCGAGCGCGGCGGCGAACTCCGCCAGCGCGGGCGCGTCCCCCTCCGCCTCGACGAACACCCCGTGGGTGTCGTTGCCGACGAAGCCCGCCAGGCCGTACTCGCCCGCCAGCCCGTACACGAACGGCCGGAACCCGACCCCTCGCACCATGCCCTCGACCCGGATCCGCATCCGCGCCGGAACGCCCGCGTCCATCACCGGTTCACACCCCGCACTCCGGCACCCGGCCGGGTCCCGTGTCACCGGCCGGCGCACGCCCCGGAGTCGTCCGGCGCCCGCGCGCCTCCCGCCACCGCGCCATCGCGGCCCCCCTTCACTGCCTCGTCCCACCTGGTCAGGCACGAGTCGAGCACGGCGCCGAGCCGCGCCAGCCGGGCCATCCGGGCCTCCAGCGCGGCGAACCCCTCGGCGGTCGGCTCATAGCGGCGGCGCGCCGGGCCGGACGCGGGCGGGATCCAGGACGAGACCACCAGCCCCTCCCGTTCCAGCCCCCGCAGCACCCGGTAGACCTGGCCCGGCTCGACCCCGCCGGCCCCCAGCCGGTCCAGCCGCTCGATGAGGTCGTAACCGTGCCCCGGACGTTCGATGATCAGCAGAAGCAGGAGGGGTTGAAGCAGACCCCGCACCTCGCTGCCCTCCATGGCCGGCCCTCCGCGCGACAGGTGAGATGGAGGGTTCGATCCCCCGCCGCACGGGACGGGACGCGTGGCGCGGAGATCCTTTCCGGAGCCTTGATCGAGTCCATGCCGCGGCGGCCGGGCGATGGCGCCCTGATCGGCGGGTCTCGACGGAACCCGGTGATCCTCCTTCTTGTTCGACAATGCCGAACCGAGTTGGCGCTAGGGTAGGGGGGTGCCAGGGAGAATCCAATCGGTGGAGCGGGCGGCGGCCATCCTGCGGTTGCTCGCGTCAGGGCCTCGTCAGCTCGGCGTGGTGGAGTTGGCGAACGCGTTGCGACTGCCGAAGGGGACCGTGCACGGCATCCTGCAGACGCTGCAGCACGTGGGCTTCGTCGAGCAGGACCGCTCGGGCGGCAAGTACCGGCTGGGCGCGGCGCTGCTGCACCTGGGCAACAGCTACCTGGACGTGAACGAGCTGCGGACACGGGCGCTCAACTGGGCCGACGCCCTGGCCTCGCGCGCCCGCGAGAGCGTCCGGATCGGCTCGCTGCACGACGGGCAGGTGCTGGTCGTCCACCACGTCTTCCGGCCCGACGACAGCCTCCAGATCCTCGAGGTGGGCGCGCTGCTGCCGGTGCACGCCACCGCGCTGGGCAAGGTGCTGCTGGCCTTCGACCTCCACGGGCAGGGCCTGCTGGACGAGTTGGACGCCTCGGGCCCCCAGTCCTTCACACCCAGGACGCTGGCCGGCGGGCGCGCGCTGGTCGAGGAGCTCGGCGAGGTCAGGGCCCGCGGTTGGGCCGCCGACGTCGAGGAGTTGATCGAAGGGGAGGCGTCCATCGCCGCTCCGATCTACGATGACCGGACCGTCATGGTCGGCGCGATCGGGATCTCCGGCGCGATCGAGCGGGTCTGCGACGAGGACGGCAGGCCGCGGCTGGACCTGGTCTCCGCCGTGCGCGACGCCGCCCGCGCCGTCTCCCGCGACCTGGGCGCCCGGCGCTGGTGAGCCCGGGGGCCTCGGGAGTCCGTCGAGGTCATTCGGCATTGTCGAACAGAACGTCGAACGGAACACCGCCGTGGGTCTAGTGGGACACGGTGTGCCGCAGAGTGTTGCACCGTGTACCGCAACGGGTGCGGAGCGGACTCGCCTCATACTTCTTTGAAGATCTTTTCGCGATCGTCACCGATCGAGTACAGCGCGCTCACCTGCGGTAACTCTGACTTTTGTGGCCCATGTGAGCAATGTCGCGCTTGGGGTACTCGTCACAGCGCAAGTGTGACATGGTTAACGTGTTGGACACTGCGGAACAGCGTGTACCGCAAGGGCAGCCGACAGGGAGTGGTGACGATGGTGGTGCCTCATCTGGACGTTCACGCGTTCGCGGCGATCCCCTCGCGACTGGCCCGGGACCTCCGGCCCCATGTCGGTCGCGCGGTGGAGGGCGTCCTGGGCGCGCAGACCGAGGACGAGCCCGCGGGCGTCAGCGGTCACGGAACCGTGCGGGAGGTCGTCGAACAGGCGCTCCGCCACTTCTACGACCTGGTCGAGGACCCTCGCCCCGTGGTCTGGGAGCGGGTCGCCGGACACTACGCCGAGCTCGGCCGTCGCCTGGCCGACGACCCGCCGTCGGTGGACCGGATGCACCAGTTGATGTTCCGGTCGGCGCGGGCGCTGTGGCACACCCTCGACGCGCTGGTCACCGTGGACTTCGACGAGACGATGCTCGGACTGATCGCCGAGGCGCAGTTCGGGTTCATCGAGGCCTGCTCCACCGCGCTCTCCCAGGGCTACCGCTCGCAGCAGCCCGAGGACCCCGAGCTGCGCCGCCAGCGTCGCCGCAAGCTGCTGGAGCTGCTCACCGCCGACCAGCGCCCCGAGGAGTCGGTGGTCGGCGAGCTGGCCAAGCAGGCCGGCTGGCCGCTGCCGAAGGCCGCCGCCGTCGCGGTGCTGCGGCCCCGGGACGGCTACGACATGGCGCAGTCCCTGATGGTGCCGGAGGAGATGCTGGTCGGCTCCGCCAACGGGCCGTTCCTGCTGATCCCCGACCCGGACGGCCCCGGCCGCGACCGGCTGCTGCGCCCGCTGCTGCGCGACTGGATCGTGGCGGTCGGGCCGACCATGTCCCCGATGCGCGCCGCCGAGTCGCTGCGCTGGGCCAAGGACGCCATGACGCTGGCCATCCGCGGGGTCATCGCCGACGACGACGTGATCGTCAGCACCGACCACGTGCCCACCCTGGTCATCTTCCACGCCGAGGGCCTGATCGGCAGCGCCGCCGACGCCCGGCTGGCCCCCCTGAGCGAGGTCCCCACCACGCACCGCGAGCGTCTGCTGGAGACGCTGCTTGCGCTGCTGGAGAGCAAGTTCAACGCCACCGAGGCGGCCCTCCGCCTCCATGTCCACCCGCAGACGGTCCGCTACCGGGCCCGTCAACTGGAGCAGTTGTTCGGAGAAGAGCTGCGCGACCCCCGAGGCTGTCTGGAGCTGGAGATGATCCTGCACGCCAGGCTGGCGGGCACCCGCCCCAGGCCCTCCTCGGCGACGCCCCCGGCCGCGCGGGGAACGGCGCGCGACCGCGGGGCCGGTGCCGTCCCGGCGTTGTCCTAGCCCATCATCCGAACGCAAAGGGAACCTGACACCGCAATGGCCATCTCCGAAACGCCCCGCGTCCGCCATGGAGTGGACGCGGAGGCCGCCGACGGGCCGGGCAGAACCAAGCGGATCGGTTACCGGCGGCTGCCGTCCGACCAGCGCCGTGACGAGATCATCGAAGCGGCGATCGTCACCTTCAGCGAGAACAACGACGCCTCGCTGGGTGACGTCGCCGCGACCGCGGGGATCTCCCGCACCTCCGTGTACCGCTTCTTCGAGACCCGGCAGGAGCTGCTGGCCGCGGCCTTCCGCGCCGCCGGGGACCAACTCCTCGACTACGTCCGCGACGCGCCGATGGGGCCGCCGTCCCAGGCGCTGGGGATCCGGCTGCACCGGTTCTTCGACTACATCGAGGACCACGAGACGACCTTCATCGGCATCGTCCGGTGGACCTCGCCGCTGGCCAACGACGAGATCCGCGAGATCGCCGACGCCGTCCGCGGCGAGCTGTGCCGCATGACGTACGACGTGCTCGAGGTGGACGAGCCCACCCCGATGCTGGAGCTCACCGTACGGGCCTGGGTCGCCGGCGTCGAGAGCGTCGCCCTGGAATGGCTGGAGACCCGGGGGGACATCTCCCGCCAGGTCGTGGAGACCCTGCTGTCGATGCACCTGGGCTCCACCCTCCTCAACGCCGCCGCCCTCGACCCGGTGGTGGCCGACCGGATCGAGTGGTGGCTGGAACGCGAGCCCGCCGACGGCGCCATGGGGTACTTCCTCCGTGCCCTGGCCGGGATGTTCACCTTGAAGATCACCGCCAACGTGGCCCGGCTGCTGGCCTACAGCGAGCCGCCGTCCGAGGGCTGACCGTCCTCCGCCGCCCGGTCCAGCAGCGAACGGGCCCGCAGCAGCGCCTCGATCTCGAAACGGGCCTCCGGGTCGTCCACCGACCGCGCCGGCTCCCTCGCCTCGCGGTCCGTCCGCCCGCGTCGGGCGATCCGGTCGGTCAGCGCCGGGTCCGACATCAGCCACAGCGTCACCAGATGGTCCTCGCACAGGATCAGCGGCCCGTCCTCGATGACGCCGGCGACCGCCAGCGCGAGCGCCTGACGGGCCCAGCGCAGCGAGTCCTCCGCCCGTCCGACCGGAACGGTCAGCCCCGCGGCCAGCCGACGCCCGGGCAGCGCCGCCGTCAGCATCGCCCGCCGCGCCGCGTTCAGCGGACCCGGCAGCAGCAGGCACGGCTCCGGCCCCTCCAGGTCGGCCAGCACGTCACGGTCCAACGGCACGGAGCCGAGCACGGCGCCGGCCTCGACGGCCACCGCCGTCACCTCCCTCGGGAGGGGCCACTCGGCCCGCCTCGCCTCCGCCGAGAGGTCCGCGCCCGGGGCGGCGTTCAGCACCGTCCGCAGCAGCGTGCGGCGTCGTTCGCCACGGGACGCCGCCGCGCACGCCTTCGCCTCCAGGAACCCGTCCACCGACAAGGTCGCGAGCGCGTCCAGGAACCGGAACAGGCCGTCGGCCAGCCGCGACATGTCCGAGGGCGGCACCTGGTTGCGGGCCGCCAGCCCCATGAAGCGCCGCCAGGCCACGCGCCCGCCGATCCGGTACGCGGCCTGCAGCCGGTCCATCGTCCGGCCCTCGCGCGCCTCCAGGCGCCCCAGCCCCCGGCACAGGTCCGCGTGCCGGGCCGCCCCGCCGGAGAACCCGGCGACGGAGTCGGTGAACGCCGCGAGGTTCCGCCGCACCGCCATCCTGACCACCCGCCCATAGGGGCCGTTCATGGGCCGGTCGTACTCGGGGATGTCACGACGGATCGCCGCGACGATCTCGTCGGCGAGGCCGGGCAGCTCCGCCCGGATCAGCGCGACCAACGGTTTGGGCAGCCTCACGGCGGCCAGGTCGGCTGCCTCTCCAACGCGCGTCATCGGCACTCCTCCGCATCGGCGTGGACGATGGAAGCCCTCCGCGCACCGGCCCCTGGCGACGGAAGCCCCCCCGCTCATCATCGGCACAGCCCCGCCGGCCCCGGCAACAGTCCCGCCGCCAATCACGGCAACGGAAGTTGTCACCTCGTCGAGGGGTGACCCCGACGACGGCCGATGTCCACGCCCGGCTGACAAATGACCGCCGGGCCACCCGTGACCGGCGCAAAAGCACCCCTCCGGGCCGGCGCGCCCCCGCCCTCGCGCGCTCGTGGTGGCCGACCCCGGCCGTGCTTCCTCGTCTCCGACTGACAAAACGCACACGCCCGTGACCTGCCCTGGAACGGCCGTCACCCGGTTCTTGCTCAACCAGGTGAGCGAAAACTTCTTGATCGCGTTGTTTTCGGAGATTCTCTGAAGATCGTCGATTTCTTACCGTTCCTGTGTCGGCCGGCGTCGACGACGCGCACGCCACCGACCCGCCCGCCCGACCACCTCAGCCCCGGGAGCCCCATCGAGACCTGATCACCCCTTCCCCGAAGACCCCCGGCCGCCGGTCTCCCCATCGGCGGCCGGGTCTTTTGTTTTCCGGCCCCGGGAGTTCGGCGCATATCACGAATGGGTTCCGAAGGTGATGGCCGATCTTGGTCAAAACTGTGGACGGATCGGCTGGTCATGTCCGCGTGCATCATTGTCGAAATCCCACGATTTTTGTCCCGTCCGCTCTCGGCCAAGTGCCAACCATCGCTGGAAACGGCCCGTTCCCAGCGCGCTGAGCTGCGTGGACGTGCGGCCCGGGACAGGGCTGCTCAATCATGTGCGCAAAAGGCGAGACCCCATGCTCAAAGATCAACAACATTGACGTGTTGGAAATGTTAACTTCGATCGTGGTCGGTAGGTGACCGATCGTGTTTGGAGGGAGAAACTTCCATGTCAAGTAAGTTCGAATCTCGCTCGCGAATGTTCCGAACGGGTGTGGCCGGACTCGCCGTCGCCGCGGGCACCGCCGGTCTGACGGGCCTGTCCGGCCCGGCGCACGCCGTCGCCTCCACGCTCTACGTCGAGAACGTGCCGGGTCACCTGGCAGGCGGTCAGTACCACAGCCTGTTGATCTCGGATTTGGCGCAGGACGGTGTCAACGAGGTCTACGCCACCGGTGACAACGGATACGGCCAACTGGGCAACAACACCAGCGGCGGGCAGTCGACGACCCTGGTCAAGGTTCACTCCCTGTCCGGGGTGAAGAACGTGTCCGCGGGCGGGGCGCACTCCGTCGCCGTCAAGGCGGACGGCACCGTGTGGGCTTGGGGCCTGAACGACAAGGGCCAACTCGGCAACGGCACCACCGTCGACAGCAAGGTGCCCGTGAAGGTGCCCGGGATCGCCAACGCGGTGGCGGCCGTCGCCGGCGAGAGTTCGGTGTTGGTGATCCTCTCCAATGGAACCGCCAAGTCCTGGGGCCAATTGAACGCGTCCTGCGCCGCCAGCACCACTCCGGTCACGGTGGCGGGTCTGACCGGCATCGCCACCAAGGTGGGCGCCGCCGCCGTCGGGTGGCGGCATGCCGTGGTCGCCTTGGCGGACGGCACCGCCAAGGCGTGGGGCGACAACAACTCGGGTCAGTTGGGCACCGGCAACACGACGGGATCCTGCTCCCCTGTCACCGTGGCCGGCCTCACCGGCGTGACCCAGGTCAGCGCCAAGGGCAGCCACACCC
Source organism: Thermomonospora umbrina (assembly GCF_003386555.1). GTDB lineage: Bacteria > Actinomycetota > Actinomycetes > Streptosporangiales > Streptosporangiaceae > Thermomonospora > Thermomonospora umbrina. The sequence continues at coordinate 3,587,862 of NZ_QTTT01000001.1, forward strand.
TGGCGAGGATCTCCACCGGCACCGCCAAGGCATGGGGCAGCAACCACGGCGGCCAGGTCGGCATCGGGACCACCAACCCCACCACCGTCCTGTCGCCCACCACCGTTCCGGGCCTGACGGGGGTCGCCAGCGTGTCCGCCGGCTATGTCCACAGCATGGCCGTCACCGACAGCGGTTCCACTCCGGCGCTGAAGGTGTGGAGCTGGGGCTCGGGGGCCTTCGGCCAGCTCGGCACCGGCTCGACATCGATCTCCACCAGCCCCGTCGCGGCCGCCGGGACGAACATCACGGGAACCATCCTGGAGGCGGGCTACTACCACGTTCTCACCACCAACGCCTCGCAGATCCCCGAGGCGTGGGGCATGGGCGGGAGCGGACAGCTCGGCACCGGTGACGAGAACCAGCGGAACACGCGGACCGACATCCTGAGCCCCGAGCCCCTCAGGTAACGAGTCATCCCAGGACGTTTGCGCGTCGATCCGGCCGCCGGGAGTCGCCCGGCGGCCGGTTTCGTTCGTCCGGCCCTCATGACGACCCGCCGTCCGCCCTGCGGAGCAGAGGCACCCCGCTCCGCGCCGATGAACGGACAGCGGAGAGAACTCGAGCGCCCGGTTCCAAAGCCGCGTTCTCCGTCTCCGGCAGCGTGACGACGGGTCGGTCCGCAGGTCTCCGCCACCGCGATGCGGGCGCTTCGGGGTCGCCGCACGCAACCTCCCTCTTGTCAACCGCTGAACGCGGTGACGGGGTGTCCGGTCGTGGCCACCGGTTCCCGGGGACGTGAGGACGTGCCGCAGAACGGTGATCGTCCAGGTGAGACGGCGCATCGCCCAGGACGCCAGGCGGCAGCCGGTCCGATTTTGGCCAGATTGTATTGATATTGACCAACTTGTCATGTCATCTGTGCGGGGGCCCTTTTCTGAAGGAGGGTGTGTGTCCACTCGTACGACAGCAGCGGAACGAAAGGCCGGGCCGGTCGGTCGGCCACGGTCGTGGCGGCGGCGTTGGACGGCCGGTGGCCTGGTCTGCGCCGGGGTGACGACGGCGTTGGTGGGCTTGGCCCGGCCGGCGTCGGCGGCCACCGTGCAGTCGCTTCCCGGCTCGATCGACTGCGGCTATGAGCACAGTCTGTTGGTGACCCAGCCGGACGCGGCCGGGAACAACGAGGTCTACTCCGTCGGCAGCAACTACTACGGCGAACTCGGCGACGGAACGCTCGAACCGCGCGCCCTGTTCGCGAAGATCCCCGGCCTGACCCGGGTCAAGGCCGTCGCCGCCGGCCGGGGCACGTCGCTGGCGCTCAAGGCGGATGGGACCGTCTGGGCCTGGGGCGCCGGCCCCCTCGGCAACGCCGCCCACGTCGACGCGGCGGCCTACGGCGAGAGCAAGGTCCCGGTGCAGGTCACCGGCATCACCAACGCGGTCGCCATCGACGTGGGCGACGGCTTCGCGCTGGCGGCCCTCGCCGACGGCACCGTCAAGGCGTGGGGCAAGAACGCGTACGGCCAGCTCGGCAACGGCACCACCACGGACGCCCCGACGCCGATCACCGTCCCCGGCCTGACCGGAGTCGGCAACGGTCACGGCGACGTCGCCGCCGGCCAGTCGCACTCGCTCGCCGTCCTGGCCAACGGCACCGTCAAGACCTGGGGGAACGGCGAGGCCGGCCAGTTGGGCACCGGCAACACCAACAGCAGCCTCGTGCCGGTCACCGTCCCGGGCCTGACCAACGTCGACTTCGCCGAGTCCAGGGTGTCCCACAACCTGGTCCGGCTGTCGAACCGCACCGTCAAGGCATGGGGCGTGAACTACCTGGGCGCCCTGGGCGACGGAACCGACGTCCAATTCCGGGAGTCCCCCGTCACCGTGACCAACCCGGGGGGCACCGCCTCCGTCGTGGCCTTGGCGTCGGGCGTCCTCAGCAGCATGAGCAGCAAGGTCCCCGGCCCCTTCGGCTTCGGCGAGGTACGGGCCTGGGGCGTCATGGGCGGCTACCGCAACGTCCTGGCCTTCCCCTACCGCCCCTCCGGCCAGTCCAACGCCATCGCCATGTGCGACCAGGGCATCGACGCCCTGGTCGTCAACGCGGACGGCAGCCTCTGGGTCCTCGGCGACAACTACTCGGGCCAACTCGGTGTCGGCGACACCACCGCCCGCTCGTCGTTCGTTCAGGCCACCAAGACCTGGTGACCTGACCCGGCCGCCCCTCTCCGCCCTCGCGGGAGGGGCGGCCACCCTTTGCATCTCCTTGCATCTTCCGCCACCCGACTGCCGAAGACTCGCCACCGCCACCCTCCGTGGTCATCTCGGCGAGAGCCGGGTCGGGCGGCTCCACGCGATGCGTGGTCACGTGACGTTCCACCCGGCCGGAAGCCTCGGCGAGCGCTTCGTGAGTCTGAGGCATCTGCGGAGTCCCTCTCGGCGAAACGCGAGGGAGGGACGCTGTTCGGTCCCGGCGGTGGGATGGGTGCGGCGTGCCGTCGTCATCACCGGTCCGGCTCCGCACCGTGAGCGGTCGGTCTCCTGCGCTGTCGCCGTGAACTCACCCCCGGCCTCCCGGGTCCGGCCCTGCCGGACGGAGCAGGGGACCGGTACCGTGCCGCGGCGAACGATTGCTGCGAATTTCGATGACTGCGTTGTCGCCCCTGCCGGGTCCGTCGCATCCGGATGTCCGCCAGCGGCTTCGCCGGTCGCAGTCGGATGGTTCGACCTGGGGATCGGCGGCTACGTTCTTACGCCGCTCCTCGGCACGTGGGGTTCCCGACGCCTCCTGGTCAGTGGATGTTCATCATCCAAGAGGGCGTCGCCGCCATGGCGATCGTGTTCATGAGAACACGTTGCGTAGAATTCCAAAGGGTAATACACCAACGCTCCTTTCCGAGTTTGGTTCGGTCCGGAACGAGCATGAATGGCGCTGACCTCGAGAAACTTGCGACGCTATGATGATTTCCCGTCAAACATGAGAATCTCTTCCCTGACGGGTTGGCATGTTCGGTGGCCATGAGCGGCCAGTTGAAATGGCCTGTCTATTCCTTGACGTAAATCTTTGCTCGATATATGTATGACCCTTTCATGTGCAATGCTGAGCCAAGTGAGTAAAGTTGATCGGTAAGAGTGCATTTTTGCCATTCAAAGATTCGATAAACGGCGATTATCGTCTTTCGTGTCACGTCGGATACGGGTCGGTCCGGTCGATGAATGAGGCCGGTGACCTGGTGAAGTACCTTTAGAAGGAGGGCTTGCGATGATGCGTTCGAGGTCAGGCGAACGGAATGCGGCGGGTGCGGGACGGGCTTGGGGCCGGTTGGCCGCGGGCACGCTGGGTGTCGCGGGAGTGATGACGATGGGTGTCGTGGCGGCGTCGCCGGCGCTCGCCGGTCCGGCCCAGTCGGCGCCGGGCTCGGTCGACGGTGGTCACGACCATTCGGTGCTGGTGACCAAGCCGGATTCGACCGGCTACAACGAGGTCTACGCCAGCGGCTCCAACGCCGTCGGTCAGCTCGGCAACAACACCACGGTGAACAGCACGGTGTTCACCAAGGTGCGCAACCTGACGCGGGTCAAGGCCGTGTCGGCCAACTATCACTACTCGCTCGCGCTCAAGGCCGACGGCACGGTGTGGGCTTGGGGCAAGGGTCACCTTGGCACCGGCTTCTCCCAGAGCAGCGTTCCGGTTCAGGTCCCGGGCATCACCAACGCCGTGGCCATCGACGCCGGCATCGGCCACGCAGTCGCCGTTCTGTCGGACGGCACCGTGAAGACGTGGGGTGCCAACGGCCAGGGCCAGTTGGGCAACGGCACCACCACGGACAGCCCGACCCCTGTGACGGTCACCGGGCTGACCGGTGCCGCCACGACCTACGGGGCCGCCGCCGCGGGCTTGAGTCACTCGGTCGTCGTGTTGGCCGACGGCACCGTGAAGGGATGGGGCGACGGTGACGCCCTCGGCGCCGGGGAGTCCGTCCCAGAATCGGTGACCACGCCCATCGCCGTGCCCGGTGTCACGGGAGTGAAGGAGGCCAGCGCCAAGTTCACCCACACGCTCGTTCGGCTCGCGGACGGCACGGTCAAGGGTTGGGGCAACGACTGGAACGGCAATCTGGGCGACGGCACCGGCAGCCCCGGCGGCTGGGCCCCCACCCCTGTCACCGCCATCGGCCTGACCGCGGTGCAGGGCCTGGCCACCGGCCAGCACCACAGCGCCGTCCTCCGCACCAACAGCGGAGGCGGCTGGGAGGTGTGGAACATGGGGTTGGGCTTCGGCCACACCCCGGTCAGCGGTAACCACTCCCTCCCCGGCGGGCCGGCCGCCATCGGCGCGGGCTCCGGTGCTCACAACCTGGTGACCCACGCGGACGGTTCCGCTTGGGGCCGTGGCGACAACAGCACCGGTGAGCTGGGCGTGGGCGACACCACCGCCCGCAACACCTTCACCGCCGTCCTGGAGACCTGGAGCCGCTGACCGGCTCGACGTCCGTCCGGTACGGGCTCACCGGTTCCGTTGGTTCATGGCCCGGTGACACCGTCCCACTTCGCGAGCCCCCGGCCGCCGGTGACCACCGGCGGCCGGGGGCTTGCCCGCTTCGGGTGATGCGCCATCGGGTTCCGCCGACGCTCGGCGTCCGGAGAAATGAGGACGCCGAGCGTCGTCGGTCTCCTGTGATCCGGTGCCGCTGAAGCCTCGCCATCGCCTCCTCCAGGGTCACGGCTCGATCGGTCGGCCCACGGCGGATGAGCCTCCGTACCAGGCCTGTGGGAAGCGCTCCGCGCGGCGCCTCGGGGCCGCCCGGTCCAGCCGTTCCCCCTGCTGTGCGCAGGCGCGGAACTCACCGTCGGTGGCGCACGGTTGGCCCCACGGGATGTGCCGCCACATCGCGGATCCGTAGGAGGTGCGGCCGCCGGGTGCCAGGTCCCGGTGCGCAGGATCCGACCGTCGTACAGCGTGAGCTCGTAGGTGACGCCATGGATGCCGGCGTGCCCGCACGCGTTCCGGACGTGCTCACTACCTTCGGTACGGCAGAGGCATTCGTGACGCCCACGGTGGGGCCGGGCCCATGTCACGAGCACGGCAAGGTGTCCGTCGCAGCGGTGACCCGCGTCGCTGTCCGGGACCGGGTCTTCACGCCGCTCGCCAGGTGCCGGCGGGGTGGCGGATGGACTGGATCTCGACCTCGACCATCGCCGCCTGGAGGGCCTCGACGGTGGGGGCGTCGAGCCAGCCGGAGGGGGCATCGGGCCAGCAGGGGGCGGCCCAGTAGCGGCGGGAGGCGACGCCCCACATGACCAGCCAGCGTCCGGCGTACACGCGGGCGAGTTCGTTGGCAACGGCGCGTTGGGACGGGTCGTACGGGGTCGGGTCGGGGTGGCGCGTGGTGGTGGGTGTCGGACGTTTGAGTCTTCGGGCTTGGTGACGGAGCCACGGGAGCGGGTTCATCGGTCGTGGGTCTCTCGGCTGACCCAGGAGACGCCATTGCCGGTTTGTTCGGCGTGGGCTACGAGGCCGAGGTCGAGGTAGGCGATGTGGCCGGATGAGGAAATGGTGACGCGGCGTACGGTGCCCTGGGCTCCCGTCGGCGCGGCGGTCAGTGTGTCCCGAACGTGGGCGATCGCCGTTGAACGGTCGCTGGTCACTCCGCACGACTGTGGGGCGTTGCCGGGCGCTTGAACGTCCCAGGTGAACAGGCGGGGCGGGTCGGTCGGTCGGCGGGTATGACCGAACGGGTCGGAATGCGTGGCCATGTGGGTGAACCTTCGTGTCCTGTCGAGTTGGCCGTTGGTGGTGACCACGCTCACACGGAGGGTTACGCTCGCCCAAGCGACCTCGGCGCACCCCGGTCGCACCGTTTCCATGATCAACCGCACCTGTCGATCAGGTTGACCCCCGGAGCGACCGATGCCCGCTGTGCCGGTGCCGTACGAGGCCCCCGCCATCGTGACCTTCGCCCGCGAACTCGAGGCGTTCCGAACCGACGCCGGGCTCGGCAAGAAGGAACTCGCCGACATCCTCGGGTTCACCGATACGTATGTCGGTCAGATCGAGCTGTGCAAGAACCTCCCGTCTCAGGGATTCGCGGAGGCGTGCGACACCTACTTCAAGACCAACGGATCGTTCCAACGACTGCGTGAGCGCATCATGGAGACACGCCATACATCGCTGGTTCCGCCGGGATTTCCTGAGTACCTGAATCACGAGGTGCGGGCGACGTCTATCAAGCACTTCAATCCCAACCTGGTCAGCGGGCTCCTTCAGATTGAGGACTACGCTCGCACGATCATCGGTGCGTACCAGCCGGCGGATGTGGTCGACAAGCTCGTCAGCGACCGCTTGAGTCGCCGAGAAGTGCTCGATAGGGCCCACGCGTACTTCACGATGGACGAGTCGGTCCTGCACCGAAGGGTGGGCCGCCCTGAAATCATGCGCCGGCAGCTCGAATTCCTGCTGGAAAAGTCGGAGCGCCCGAACATCTCCATCGGAATCGTTCCATCAAGCACAGGGTTCTATCCGGGCTTCGGAGGCGAGTTCTTCATTCTCGGCTTCGAGGACGGAGGCAGCATCGCCTACACTGAGTCGTCCGGCGAAGGCTTGTTGATCCAGGAGCCTGCCCGTGTCGCGCGGCATGTCCTACGGTATGACTCGATGCGGGATTACGTCCTTCCCGTAGATCAGTCACGGACGGTGATCCGCCAAGCGATGGAGAGGCTAGAGGGATGACGCCAGACATGTCGTGCGCCCAGTGGCGTAAGAGCAGCCACAGCGACGAACACGGCGGAGCCTGTGTGGAGGTCGCAGTCGTCGCCCCCGTGGTGGCCATCCGTGACTCCAAGAACCCCGACGGACCCAAGCTCTTGGTCGATCGAGTGGCGTTCGCAGCGTTCGCCGGGACGATCCGCGCCGACGGCCACGACCTGTAGGCGCCCACACGCAGAGGCGCTGACGCCCCGCCCGGACGCGAGCCGCCCGGCGGGGCGTCGGCATGAGAACGGTCACCGGTCGTCACGTCGCCGCATCGGGAGATGTGGCGGCTCGCCGATCTCGCAGTCCGCGACGCCCGTCGTGGCGTCGATGCCGATCCTGCCCGTGCCCGCCGCCCTCCGTGACACACGACCACGGGCTCTTGGCGGCGTTCTCGCGACGGCGACTCCGCGCCGCATGCATCGATGCCGCGCTTTGAACTCGGTGTTGTCTTCGCGGCGAGGTGCAGGAGGCGCGCTGTACGGTCCCGGCCGAGTGACGCGGTGCGGCGGGCCGCCCGTCTCACCGATCAGGCTCCGCATCGGCGGCGGTCGATCGCTGCACCATGGCCCGGACTCACCGCCGCGTTCCGGGCCCCGTGTGCGCCCTCACGGTTGTGCCGGACGGGAAGGAAACTGTCGCCGTGGCACGGTGAACGTTTCGCCGCAGATCTCAACGACCACTCCATACCACCCTTATCGGTAGCCGGTTCGGCGGCTGAGCGAAGTGCCGCCATGGTCGCGGCCCTGGTTGTGGAGATGACGGACGTCCACGGTGAGAGGGCGTCAACGCAAGACCGCCCAGGTTGTTCTCCGCTCCCGGAAATCAGACGTGCGACACCTTGCGCCGGGAAGTAGGTCGGGCCAGAAATGGTGTGATTAGGTGTTTGTGTTAATCATCTTTCCGTGCTGTCCGTTATGTAATCTCACGTCTATGACCTGGGCAGATGCAGCCCGATCTAGTGATCTTCTATCAAACATGTGAATCTCACCCTCCAAGGGTTGGGCCTTTCCGTGGCCGGTGGCGGCCAGTAAGAGTATGCTGCACGGGCCTTGACAAAATTGTTTGTTCGTCATATGGAATGGATGATGACTCACTCGGGTGAGCAAAGTTGATCTCCGGATGCGCATTATTCTTATTCTGTCCTCCGAGAATTGCCGGTTATCGTCTGGCTGCAATGTTCACAACGGGTCCGCCGGCCCGCTCGATGGGTCGGTGGTCTGGTGAGGTGCCTCTTTTAGGAGGGCTTGCGATGATGCGTTCGAGGTCAGGCGAACGGAATGCGGCGGGTGCGGGACGGGCTTGGGGCCGGTTGGCCGCGGGCACGCTGGGTGTCGCGGGAGTGATGACGATGGGTGTCGTGGCGGCGTCGCCGGCGCTCGCCGGCCCGGCCCAGTCGGTGCCGGGTTCGGTGGACGGTGGTCACGACCATTCGGTGCTGGTGACCAAGCCGGATTCGACCGGGTACAACGAGGTCTACGCCAGCGGTTCCAACGCCGTCGGTCAGCTCGGCAACAACTCGACGGTGAACAGCACGGTGTTCACCAAGGTGCGCAACCTGACGCGGGTCAAGGCCGTGTCGGCCAACGTCCACTATTCGCTCGCGCTCAAGGCCGACGGCACGGTGTGGGCCTGGGGCCAGGGCAACCTGGGCAACGGCTCGACTCAGAGCAGCGTTCCGGTTCAGGTCTCGGGCATCACCAACGCCGTGGCCATCGACGCCGGCGCCGCCCACGCCGTCGCCGTTCTGTCGGACGGCACCGTGAAGGCGTGGGGCAGCAACAGCCACGGCCAGTTGGGCAACGGCACCACCACGGCGAGCGCGACCCCTGTGACGGTCACCGGGCTGACCGGTGCCGCCACGACCTACGGGGCCGCCGCCGCGGGCCTGAACCACTCCGTCGTCGTCCTGGCCGACGGCACCGTGAAGGCATGGGGCAAGGAGGACATGCTCGGCATCGGCGCCGAGGGCTATGACCCGGTGACCTCACCCGTCAGCGTGCCGGGCCTCACCGGGGTGGCCGAGGCGAGCGCGAAGTTCACCCACACGCTCGTTCGCCTTTCGGCCGGCACCGTCAAGGGCTGGGGCAACGACTGGAACGGCAATCTGGGCGACGGCACCGGCTCCCCTGACGGGTGGGCCCCCACCCCCGTCAACGCCATCGGCCTGACCGCGGTGCAGGGCCTGGCCACCGGCCAGAACCACAGCGCCGTCCTCCGCACCAACAGCGGAGGCGGCTGGGAGGTGTGGAACATGGGGTACAGCTTCGGCCACACTCCGATCAGCGCGAATCACTCCGCCCCCGGCGGACCGGCGGCCATCGGCGCGGGCTCCGGCGCGCACACGCTGGTGACCCACCCGGACGGTTCCGCTTGGGGCCGTGGCGACAACAGCACCGGTGAGCTGGGCGTGGGCGACACCACCGCCCGCAACACCTTCACCGCCGTCCTGGAGACCTGGAGCCGCTGACCCGGACCGGCGCCCGCTCTCCACCGCCCTCGGCACGGGCGCGGGACGCCATCCGCTTCACGGACGTTGAGACACCGAACCGGGGTCACCGCCTCCAAGTTGATCGGAGGCGGTGACCCTTTCGTTGTCCGACCGACCTGCCCCGCGGCTCTCCAGGACTCGCGCCCGCCCGTCCACTCCCTCTTCTCCGCGGCGGCCCCGGCGGCCTGAGCGGTGCGTACGCGTGTCGACCTCCGCCCGGGCACCGCCGTCATCGACTACAGCGACGACCCCGGGGTGAGAACCTGGATCTGTGTACCAAGCCCGAATCGTCCCGGATGCCGGGGTGGGCCGTGGTGGACCACCTCAGCCGTAGGGACGGCGCAGCCGTCCTCGACTGCAACTCGTCCTACGCCGACTGGTCGGCTGTGCCGTGCTCGCGCGCCTTCGCCGGAACGACCCCTTCGCGTGACGCCATGGGGAGGTAGCGCGACTTGCCCGGCTTCAGGAGCGGTCTCCCGAAGCCGGGCGAGGATCCGATTCGGATTATTGGGGCCAGGTCACCAGGTCTTGGGAACGGCGACGATGCCGTGGCGTGGATCGGTGTCGCCTACACCGAGTTCTCCAGAAGGGTTGAAGCCTTGGCCCCAAACGGAGCCGTCGGGATGCACGATCAAGGCGTTGTCTTGGGCGGTGGTGGAGATGGCGGTGGGGTGTCCGGGTGAGATATGGGGGAAGCCCTGCCCGGGGAAGAGCCCCGACATCCGTACTTCAATGGTTCCCAATGTGGTCCGCCTCGTGGCGAGGCTGTTGTTCCAGCCGAGGGCGAGGTGAAGAGCCATTTCACCTGAGTTCGCAACTTCCGGTGTGAGTACGTCACCGCCCGAGTCCGTGCCGAGTAGACCCGAGTAGTTGTAGCCCCACCCTCTGACGGTGCCATCCGACAGCCGAACGAGTGTGGCGTCCATCTTGGCCTCGGCGAGCGTGGCGTTGGCGACGCCGGGGACGGTGACGGGAATCGTGCTGTTGACGGTGTTGCCGGTGCCGAGCCGGCCGTTGGCGCCGTACCCCCAGGTCTTAACGGTTCCGTTGGCCATGACGGCCGCCGAGTATTCCCATCCCGCCGCGACGCTGCCGTGACCGGTGGAGACGCCGGTCAGGACGGTGACGGGACCGGGGCTGGGGTTCGTGGTGCCGGTGCCGAGTCCGCCGGCGTGGTTCGCGCCCCAGGTCTTGACGGTGCCGTCGGCCAGAACCGCGATGGCGTGATCGGCGCCGGCGTCGATGGCCGTCGCGTTGGTGATGCCGCTGACCTGCACCGGAACGTGGCTCTCGCCGAGGCCATCGGCGCCGACGTGCGAGGGGTTGCCGAGGGGGCCCTCACCCCACGCCCACACCGTCCCGTCGTGCTTGAGCGCGAGAGAGAATCCGCCGCCAAGGTAGCCGTTGGCGGCGACTGCTCGGACACCGCTCAAGCCAGGCACCTTGACGAAGGTGCTGCTATCGGTTGTGGTGCCGTTGCCGAGTTGACCATCGGCATTGAGGCCGGTGGCGTAAACCTGGTTGCCCCCAGATCCGCTCGGGGCGACCACCAGCAGGCTGTGGTGCCCGCCGCCGTCAACGGAGCCGGGCAGGGCGAGGGCTGTTCCGGCGAATGCCGGCGCGGCAAGGCCGACGAAGGTGGTCAGTCCTGTGACGGTGCCGATGCCGACGGCGGTCCACCGACGTGCCCACCGCCTGGTCTGCGCCCTGGCCACGGAAGCCCGGTGGTCCCTCAACACCCGGCCGTGGCGCATCACCGCGGACCCTGGACTAGTCGTTCGTGAACGCAAGAACATACGTCCTCCTCACGAGAATGGATCTCTTACAGAGGACATCGACTCCTGTGTCAGGTCAATGAAACTTTCTCGGGATCGCAACTCAAGCCTCAGAACCGGGGCAAGAAGGTTGCAGTTCCCGCTGGTCGGCGGGACACCGCGTACCGCTCAGGGGGTGGCCGGCGGCCGAAATCGGCCATCAGCGAGACAGAGGCCGACTGAACGCGCGCCCGCCCGCTTCCATGGCTTGACGAACCCCGCATAGGGTCTCGGTGGGCCGGATTGGTTCGCCGTGACCGTACATCATCGGTTTCGACGAAGTGAGGGTGAGAACGCTGCAATGCTCCCCGAGTGGTCGGCAAGCGACGCTCGCAAGAGGCCGCTCTCGCGACCTGGCGTGACCCTCCACGTGTGGCGCCTCCAAGGGTGCAGCGTTCCGGTGGCGACTGGCGGGGCAATAGATCAATACTCGTGCGGGCGGCAACCGTAGGTCGTAAGGCTTTACAGCGAGGAACCGTGTCAGCGATCCCGAGAGGGAGAAGGGCCAGGTTGACCAGCAGGGCGGCGCTCCATGGCCGGTTTCGACCATGCAGCGCCGCGCTCCCGCCATCTGGTCGGCGCAGCGAACCTATTCGGTCTGATTGCCGATCACTTGATGGTGAACTGGCTGAGGGTGGTCTCGGTCTCGTGCGGTTCGAGGACGCAGGTGGCCTTGGCGACGGGCACGAGGTGGCCCGGGTTCGTCGGGTCGTCGTGGATCTGCGGGTGCAGTGCGCCGCTGTAGTTGCGGGCGATGAAGCTCAGAGTGAAGTTGCCGAAGCCGATCCTCCCGTCACCGGGCTGGGTGAAGACGAGTGGGGGAAGCGAGCCCTCAATGCCATAGAGCGTCCACGGTTCAGGGTATCCAGTGAACGGAGGATCCGGCTGGTCCTGCTTAGGAATCGGCAGTTTGATGCGAGCGTTGAGCGGGTTGGTCGGAACCTGCGGGAAGGTTGCCGGCGTGCTGGCGACAAGGCTGCCCTCGATGCTTTTCACCGGCTCATCCAGGGACCACAGGCCCTCCACGCTGTGCTGGCGGAAGGTCACATACATGCCAACGGCGGACCGCTGGGTGTAGGCACGCTGGGTGACTTCTGTTGGGGAGTCCATCCTCGCCTCGACAGTCATCGGAGCGTCTGGGCCGAGGAACCGGTTGATCCCTGGGATGTCGCATCGGTAGTCGAGGTCGACGGTTCTGCGCGCAGGTGTGCGGGTGTCGGTGCCGTAGACGGGAGGCGGGGTCGTCGGCATCGTCCGATCGTCGGGCTTGTGGTGTGCCTTGCGCCCGCCCCAGAAGATCCATGCGAGGGTGTTGTGCGGGTTGGCGCCGGGTTTCTGATAACACTTGATCACGAGTTCGGAGCCGAGCGCCGTGGGCTGTCCGGCGGCGTTCAGGACCTTGAGCCTCATGGTCAGGTTGCCGACGTTCAGCCGTCCCCAGCCGCGTCGGGTGGAGACGATCGTGGGGAGGCGGCCGGTGGCGGTGACCTGGAAGTCGCCCGCTTCGGGAAGATCCTGCCGGGGCATGACGAGTGCGGTGTTGAAGCGGACGCCCCTGGGGTGGCTGGGCACGTACGCGGCGCCTTCCGCGACGATGCTGCCGCTGATCGTGTCCGCGCCGACCGTGTAGAGGCCCTCGGTGGTGTCCTTGAGGATCTGGGCGGCCGCGTTCATGGAGATGACCCCGGTGCCGGCGCCGACCCGAAGCCGGTCGGGCACATCGGCCGTGACGGTGGTGGTCATCTCCTTGGTGCCGATCAGCGGGTAATCGCAGACGTAGGTCAGCGACAGGCTCACCGGATCCGCCGAGGCTGGCGACGCCGACCCGACGACCCCGGAGGCCACCGTCGCGGCCGCGACCAAGAACGCACCGCTCTTGACCGTGTTCCTTTTCAGTCTCACGTGCTTCCTTTCCTTTCTTGCAACATGTCTGTGTGCCTCCCGTCCTCGCACTTTCGGGAGTCACGATGGACGGAAAACGGTCAGCGGGGGCACATCGTACGTCTCTCAAGGGCGGAACAACCACAACGAATCCGCGCGGAACGGCCGCCGCCGTCAGGCCCTGGTCGCGTCGGAGGTGACGCGCCTGCCGATGACAGGTGAGGGGCGCGCCCGAACGTTCGGATGTCTCGGCCACAACTCACAATAATCGGCCGCACGACATCACGGATCCTCGACTTCTTTGGCAACCCGATGACGAAGCCGAATCTCCGGCGACCTGAGACGGGGTTTCATGGCCGATTGCGGCCAAGATTCAACGCCCCACCCACCAAAGGATGACGATTCAACGGCTCCGAACGAGGTCAGGGAACAGCCGATCGACCCAGGGGCAATCGTGGTTTCAAAGCCGCTGAGCGGAGCATCGTGCCCGGTCATGCCGGGATGTCGGGTCGGCGTCGACGAAGTCGCGGGACATCTTCCGGTGGGCGCTGGTGCCGCCGGCGGCCCGCGAGCGCCGAGCACAGAGCGCCGGCTTTCGGTGGCGTGGCCCGTGTGGACCCGGTGTGCGTCCTCGCCGACGGGCGACTCAGCGTCCGTGGGCACCCGACGACCCCCGTGACCAGCCCCGCAGGGGCGTTCTTACTCACCTGGGCAACAACTTCAGGCGCAAATCCGTACCTGGGGGCAGGGTGCCGGAGTGGCCTGGATCACTACCATCTGGCCAGTTCTGTGGGTCGGTGCGCGGTTTCGGCGCTGCTCTCGTCCCGCGACGAGCACTGGGATCGGAACGTGTTCCGGGGTGAGGAGCGTCTTGATGCAGCCGACGATCGAGGTCCGGGAGGGCGGTCCGAGCTCCAAGGCCAAGCGGTTCGAGAGGTTCATGCGGATCGCCATCCGGCCGGTGTTCGCCTACAGCCCGCTGACGCCGTCCATGCTCCGGTTGGCCGGGGTCTTCGACCTGGGGGCGGCGGTCGTGATGCCCGCCCCGCCCGGTACGGAGATCGAGCCCGTGTCGTTCGGCGACTTCGGCGGGGAGTGGGTCCGGCCGCCGGGCGCGAAGGAGGGGCGGGTCATCCTCTACCTGCACGGTGGCGGGTTCTTCACCTGTGGGTTGCGCACCCACCGCCGTCTGGTGGCGCGGATCGCCAAGCGTTCCCACGCCGTCGCCCTGTCCGTCGGCTACCGGCAACTCCCCAAGGCGCCCCTCTCCGTGTCGATGGCGGACGCGTTCGAGGCGTACCGCGGGCTTCTCGCGCAGGGGTACGCGCCGGAGAACATCGTCATCGCCGGCGACTCGGCGGGCGGGTTCCTCGCCTTCACCACCGCGCTGACCGCCGCCGAGCAGGGTCTTCCCGTTCCGTCGGCGATCGTCGCGCTCTCCCCGCTGACCGACCTCGACCACGAGGCCCGCGCGTCGTACCCGCACACGCGCAGTGACGCCTATATACCGGCGCACCGCCTTGGAGCGCTCAAGCGACTGCTCCTGGCGGGCATGGAGGACGCCCCGTCGCCCGCCCCGGTCGACCGCGACCTGCGGGCCCTGCCGCCGGTCTTCATGATGTGCGGCTCCGAGGAGGCCCTGCGGCACGACGCCGACCTCATGGTCGAACGCCTGGCCGAGGCCGGGGTGCCGCACCGGCTCCAGATCTGGGAGGGCCAGATCCACGTGTTCCAGGCGTTCGCGGGGGCGGTCCCCGAGGGCCACGAGGCGATCGACGAGATCGCCGCCTTCATCCGCACTGCCACCACCGCACCCTCTCAGGAGGACGCCGCCGCCTGAGGTCCCGGGTGCTCATCGAGACCAGGTTTTTCTACAGATGAATGAGTAATCACGGATGAAGATGCTCACCACGGACCGATCCGCGTGTCGCCAGGGCGCTGTTAGCCTTCCGCGGAAGATTGACCCCACTTTGCTTTCGGCGGTCCCGTTCGGCGGTCCGGTGATGACTCCGTCACGAGAGGTAGCCGGTTGAGGTACGAGAAGAGCTCCAGGAACTTCAGGACGGCAGCGGTCCTGTCCGCCGCGGTCACGGCCGCGACCGGCCTGATCGGCGTCGCGGGCACCGGTACCGCCGCTGCGGACGATCCCATCTCGTCGATCACCTTGAACTACCGGTGCAACTTTCCATTGATCGGCGCCAAGGACATCTCCGCCAAGATCTCCATGAAAGTTCCGCGAGAGATACCGATCAACACCGCTTTTATTCCTGAAATGACGGCGGAGACGTTTATCGGTGGCGACGTCACCGAGGGTCTATACGTGATGAACGCCGCCTCCATGCGTGGAGATGGTGATCCAACACAGCCTTCCGACGCTGCTCGCGCATATGTTTACATAAAGACTCCGACCGTATCCAATCCAATTTTGGGTGTGGGAGGGGTGAGACTTCGTGCGACCAAGGTCCCCGAGTCGGGTCCCTTCATGATGGATGCCTACGGCAAAGGTCCTCAGATCAAGTCTACTGCAGAAGGCTGGGGCTGGATCCAGATTGCGCAGAGGCTCCAGGTCCAGGTGACTCCGCTGGACAATAGTGGCAAGCCCACGGCATTGGGCACTCTGGCCGCTGAATGTTGGCAAAAGCCCGGCCAGCGAAATGTGTTGACCACGTTCTGGTTCAAGGGTGACAACCCGAGGCCTGCGGAAGAGCCGCATGTGCCGGACCTGGTGCTCTCCCCAGGAGAAGAGCCGCCGACCAAGGCGTATCCAGCCCACCATCACTCGGTAACGCTGAACTTCCAGTGCAAGTTCCCGCTGCTGGGTGAGAAGCCGATCCAGGTGCGAGCCAGGCTCGAGTATCCGGATGCCGTTCCGATCGGGTACATGACCCCGCGTCTCGCCATCAGCTCGATCAACCTGACCGATGCGGAGACCACCAAGGGCATGGTGATGGCCAACGCGGCCACGATCGAGGGTGAGGCCACGGCGTGGTCCACGATCGACGCCCCCGAGATCAAGGCCAAGAGCGAGACGCCGCTCAAGGTCCGGGTGAAGCTCCCCATTCCCAAGACGAGGGTCCCGGCCGACGAGCCCTACCGCCCGACGGAGATTTCCGCCAAGGGCTCGGCCCCCGCTCTGGTCTTCGATAAGACGAAGCCGGGCGAGGCGGTGATCAATGTCAAGACCATCGACATGACGATCACCCCGCGCACCGCGAGCGGTGCGTTGACCGATCTCGGTGTCGTCAAGGACACGTGCGACCAGCTCCCCGGCCAGAACGACCGGCTGGCCGACATCGACCTGCTCGCGGAGCCGGACACCGCCGCGCCGACCGTTCCCGGTGGTCTCACGGAGACCGGCAAGTCGGCCAACAGCGTCTCCCTCAAGTGGAACCCGTCCGAGGACAATGTTCGGGTGTCGGGCTACGACGTCTCGTACCCCCAGAACGGCACCACGAAGGTCATCACGACCTACGGCACCGGGACGACCGTCACCGTGCCCAACCTGGACCCGAACACCGAATACCCGTTCACCGTCCAGGCCCGTGACGGATCGGGCAACAAGTCACAGCCGAGCCCGCCCCTCAAGGTGCGCACCGCCAACGGCCCCGACACCCGGGCCCCGTCCGCGCCACCCGCGCCGACCCTGGCGGGGAGGACGCTGACGAGCATGTCCGTCGCCTGGCGACCGGCGACCGACAACATCGGCGTGACCGGCTACGACGTGTACCGAGACGGCGCCCTGGCCACCAGGGTCACCGGTGCCAAGGCCGTTCTGGGCGGGCTGATCCCCGGACGGTCGTACAAGATCACGGTCCGGGCCAGGGACCTGGCGGGCAACCTCTCCCCGTGGAGCCGCGCCCTCATCGCCGCGACCGCGCCCGACAAGGCGGCGCCGACCAAGCCGGGTAAGCCCCGGATGACGGCCAGGACCCCCCGAACCGTGTCGCTGGCGTGGTCGCCGTCGAGGGACAACATCGGCGTCGTCGGCTACCTCGTGTTCAAGAACGGCAAGCCGGCCCGCCGGGTCGCCGGCAGGACCGCGGTCATGACCGACCTGCGACCGAACACCCTCTACAAGTTCCGGATCAGGGCGCTCGACCGGGCCGGCAACGGCTCCGCGCTCAGCGACACCCTCACCGTCAGGACCCGGGTGCCGGCCGTCGGCAGAAGCACCCAGGCCGTCGGAGACGATCCCTTCCAACTCTTCCTCGACATGTTGGACGACGGCCAGGAGAACGCCGGCCTGACGCTCGTCCCGGTGTGGTGACCGGACATGTCCGATCAGTGGTACCGGAGGCGCCCCATGAGTGGTTCGACCAGAACGAGTAAACGCAGGGCTGTTCTGACGCTCGGCGTCACGGCCGGGATGCTGTGCAGCTCACTGGCCCTCGTGGGCATCGGCGGCACGCCGTCCGCCGACGCCGCCCCGTCCGCGGTCTCGCTGATCTACCGGTGCAAGTTCCCGTTCATCGGTGAGCAGGACGTGCAGGTCAAGGTCTCCACGAACATGCCGAAGAAGGCGATCGTGGACGAGTTGGCGATCCCCGCCCTCGAGTTCAAGACGGTGTCGCTGGTCAACAGCAAGACCACCCAGGGCCTGCGCGCGCTCGACGGCATGACGATCGAGGGCGCCGCGAAGGCCGAGGCGGTGCTGCGCGCGCCCGAGTTCCCCAACGGGCTCAGGGTCGTCACCGGAGCCCGCATCGAGAAGCGACGGGTTCCGCCGGGCGGAGCCTTCTCGGTGAAGGCGGACGGGTCGGCGACACGGCTGGTCTTCTCCAAGGCAGGCGCCGGCCGGATCGAGATCAAGGACCTCACGCTCCGCCCCGTTCTCAAGAGGCTGGACGGCAGCGTCACCGATCTGGACGGCCTGGAAGTGCCGTGTACGTACAAGTCCGGTAACAAGGTGCTCGCCGAGTTCGACATTCTTGAAAAGGACGAGGAACCGCCGACCGCTCCGACCGCTCCGAGGGTCGTCGCCCAGACGGGCCGCAGCATCACCCTGGACTGGAACGCCGCCGACGACAACATCGGTGTGGGCGGCTACGTCATTTACAACGGCGAGCAGAAACTGCTGGAGACGTACGGCGGTGAGACCACCGCCACGCTGCCGGCGACGCCGAACACCGCGTACTCCCTCACCGTGCAGGCCCGCGACTACGGCCACAACCTTTCCGGGCCGAGCGCTCCGGTGACCGTCAACACCGGACCCGACGTTCCGGAAAGGGTGCCGCCGTCCGCCCCGGGTAAGCCGGAGATGACGCACGCCGGCGGATCGTGGATCCGGATCAAGTGGCCCGAGTCCACCGACAACGTGGGCGTCGCCTGGTACGACGTCTACGCGAACGGAAAGCTCGCCGGAACCTTCCCCGGCGATGACCCCGACGGCTGGGCCGAGGGGCTGCAGCCGCTCACCAATTACACCCTCACCGTGAAGGCCAAGGACGCGGCGGGGAACGAGTCCCTTGCCAGTCCACCGGTGATCGCGCGGACCGAGGGCGGTGCCCCCGAGGGCTGCGAAACGTATCCGAATCCGCCGGCGGGCTTCAATTCCCGGGGCTGTGTGTACATGGCCGGATTCACGAACGTGAAGAAGCTGAACGGCGCGGC
The DNA here is from genome assembly GCF_003386555.1 of Thermomonospora umbrina. GTDB lineage: Bacteria > Actinomycetota > Actinomycetes > Streptosporangiales > Streptosporangiaceae > Thermomonospora > Thermomonospora umbrina. The sequence goes on from NZ_QTTT01000001.1 coordinate 3,606,388, forward strand.
GGTGATCAACGATCCGTCCAGCAACCCGATTTATGCCAAGGTCGCCTACCGGGTGGTCGAGAACCAGTACATCAAGGCCCGATTCAGGTTCAACGGCAAACTGGTCTCGCGGGCGACCTTCCTCACCTTCGGTTTCATGGCGACCAGCGCCACCATGGAGCTCACCCAGGTGGGTGAGGGGACCATGGACGGGAGATGGGTCGAGAAGGAGCAGGGGTACGACTTGACGGCGAAGGCCAAGGTGATGGTGCGCATTTATGGCGCCACCGCGAACGGGTCGCCGCTCAACCTCGGACCGAACTGCGTCTCCGGGACTCCGATGACGCTGGAGCTGAAGGCCAAGCCCGCCGACTTCAAGGACATTCTCGAAGGCGGTGTGCTGACCGGGGACGGAATGATCCCGCACTTCAAGGGGTGCGGCGGCAACGAGGACATGGACGCGCTGTTCATCGGTGCAATCTCCGGGGCCGGCAACTTCATGAAGATCCGCCAGGGGCCGCTGTGCCGTCCCGACTCCAGCAAGGAGTGCCGCCCGGTGGCGCCACAGCGCTGACGACCTGTCGCGGATCCGTGGCCGAGCGCCACGGGTCCGCGACACGGCACGGCAATTCGCGGCCCGCGTGACGCCCGTACAAGTGCTGCGGAGTCAACGCGCTCGGCGTTTTCTGTCAATGGACGAGCAGGCTCCGTACTTCAAATGAATTTCTTGTTTCAATGTTCGATCAGCCGGTAGACTTCGGTTCCTGTGATGGCGGTCACTGCCATCGAGTCACACACGAGCATCCCTGAGAAACGGCCGGTCCGGCCTGTTGGGCTGCGGTGGGAAGGGGTTCCAATGAAAGGCCTGATGCGACCGGCCGGTGTGTTCGCGCTCGCGGGTGTCCTGTTCCTGGGCACCGGGTGCGGAGGCGGTGGTGACGACGGTGGCGGCGGCGGCGCCGCGCAGCCGCCGAAGAGCGGTGGATCGACGACGGCGCCCGCGGGCGGGGGCGGAGCTCCCGGTTACACGCCTGATCCCGCAACGAATGCGCGGGCGAAGAAGCAGTACATCGACTGCATCCATCGGCAAGGGCTCAAGGAAGTCCCGGACGCCCGGAAGAAGCTGCCCAAGGCGCAGCGCGACGCGATCCAGAAATGTGTGGTGGAGACCCTGCGCAGCGCCGCGCCGAGTGCGGGCGCGACCAACTGAGGCTGCGTCTCGGGTTCTATCAATCGCCCGCGGGTTCCGCTCGGTCACCGAGCGGAACCCGCGGGCGAACTCGTCTCCACCCCAGTCCCTCCGCAACGGTGAGAATCCGGCTGATCGCCGGCTGTGTTCCCCGTGTGTCAACCGGTTCGTGCCTGTGGCCTGAGTGAGTCGCATCACGTGAAACTTGTCACGTCAGGCTGATGACCGGCCCCTCGGGCTTCAGTAGTTTACGTCCACGAAACCTCTAGAAACGGCAAAAGCTCGGGTCGCCCGAGACGGCGCCGGATCCGCCCGAGGTTCGAAACAGGCATCCGCACAGTCCCTGATTCAACCCGAACTCAGGAGACTCGGCAGAGGAGGGTTGGACCAACCTCGGGGGCCGCGAGATCCACTGATGAGCGCCACACCGCCATCAGACTGTTTCATATCAGAAAGGTGTCAAGTGAATCTCAGGAACGTGACGAGGAAGAGCCTCGTCCTGGGCACCGCCGCCGGTGCCGCGCTGGGCCTCGTCGGAACCGTCGGCGTCGGAACGGCGTCGGCCGCCACGAAGCTGAGCTACAACTGCGTGTACCCCCTCATCGGGGACCGCGGCCTCGACGTCGACATCGAGGTGAACCTGCCCTCGAAGATCGGCTCGGGCCAGTCCACCGGGACCGTTCAGACCCGCTGGACGGCGAACCTCGGCGCCGACACCACCGAGGGTCTTCGGGCGGTGGACGCGGCGAGCATCGAGGGCCACGCCATCTCGAAGGCGGTCGTCGCCTCGCCGGACAGCGCGAATGTTCAGGTGAACATCGCGAGCGCGCTGCAGAAGACGAGCATCCCCGACTCGGGCAGCTTCAGCATCCAGGGCTTCGGCACCGCGCCGGCGTTGAAGTTCACCAAGACCGGCAAGGTGACCGCGACCCTGGGTGACTTCGACCTGAAGATCTCCCTGCTCAAGGCCGACGGCAGCCCGTCCGCGCTCGGCACCTTCGCGTCGAAGTGCACGCCGAAGTCGGGCCAGGACCTGAAGGTCGTCGACATGGACGTCGTCAGCGGCGACCAGACGCTGCCCACCCCGTGGGAGCGTCCGCCCTGGTTCCCGGGTACCCAGCGGAGCGACGTGCCCGGCACGCTGAACTACGGCTTCAACCTCGCCGGCAGCTCGAAGATCAAGGCCCCCAACGGCACCGTGCCGCTCAAGGGTGGCATCGATGTCCGCGTGGACGGTGTCTCCGGTGCGATCGAGGGCGAGCTCGCCCTCGACAAGACCAGCGGCCCGATGAGCATCCTGGGCTTCCTGCCGGTCACGGCCGACGTGCGGTTCGAGCAGGTCGGCAAGACCGTCGGCAGCTACGCCAACGGCGAGATCAAGACCAAGTCCACGATGTGGATCTACCTCCCGCGGATGGCCGTGTTCGGCGCCATCCCGCTGCACGCGCAGGCCAACTGCCGGGCCAACGCCCCGTCCGTCATCGACATGCACTCGACCCCCGGGCAGTTCTTCAACCCCAAGCTCGGCGGCAAGCTGATCGCTGACAACTACTCGATCGCCCCGCTGGAGAACTGTGGCGCCCTGAACGGCATCCTCAGCATCTTCACGCAGGGCAGTGGCAACACGATCGACCTGAACCTCACGCCGAAGGCCTGATTCAGTCGGGGCCTGCGGGCCCACCCCAGAGCGTTCCCCGCCGCCGTGGTGACACGGCGGCGGGGGCGGTCAACCTGTTCCGTAGATGAAAGGCAGCAGGTGAAACCCAACAGAAGAATGGCCAGAGCCGGAGTGCTCTTGGCCGCGGCGGCGACGGCCACGTCTGGCCTGGTTCCGCTCGCAACCTCCGCGTCAGCGGCGGTGGAGAAGAACGTCACCTATATCTGCGACTACCCTTTGCTGGGCCTGCAGACCCTTACCGCCAAGGTCACGGCGAACTTCCCGGACCGGCTCGCGGCCGGGACGGCCACCGGGCCCATGGCGGTCACGGTGGACGCCCAGATCCCCGCTGAGACCACCGAGGGCCTCGCCATGCTGGGGGCCGCCAAGATGACCGCCCAGATCCGGGCGGACGCCAGGGCCTACACCCCGGACAGCCCGACCGGCGTCAACGCGACCACGGGTCTGACCGTCGGCGAGACGGCCATTCCGGCATCCGGCGCCTTCCCGGTGAAGGCCACCGGTAACACGCCGAGCTTCAAGTCGGTCGCGGCGGGCTGGGCCAAGGTCAACATCGGCAACATCACCATGCGGGTCACGCCGATGTTCGCGGACGGCAGCCAGACCCCGCTCGGCGTGATGAACGTCACCTGCTACCAGAAGCTGGCGGACGGGGAGACCAACACCCTCCACCAGTGGGAGTGGACGCCGGCGTCCGGGCAGAACCCGCCGAAGCCGGCGGCCGACACCTGGCCGCAGCCGGCGGCTCCCGCGTACGGCGACAACCCCCACCCGCGGGAGTCCAAGACCCTCGACTTGGACTACACGTGCGAGCCGTACCCGATCATCAGCGAGGGTGGCATGCACATCAAGGCCACCGCCGCGTTCCCCAAGACGGTGGACCTGAAGACCAACACCGGTCGGACGGACTTCACCAGCCAGGTCACGCTGGACAAGACCACCATGGTGGGCCTCGCGTCGCTGAGTGAGCCTGTGACGCACATCAGCGCCGGCGTCACCATCGACGCCCCGGCGGAGATCCCCGAGATCCCCGACCCGGGCACGATGACGGCCAAGCTCGGGGTGAAGGTGCCCGAGCTGCCGGTTCCGCCGCCGCCGTTCATCCCTGAGGACGCGGAGCCTTGGACCATTCCGGTGCCGATCACCGGTTCCGTTCCGTCCTTCCTGTTCCGGGAGACCGGCCCGGGCAAGATGAGCCTCGGCAGCATCAAGATGCGGCTCGTCGCCAAGAAGGCCGGGGGCGGTCTGCACCCCGACCTGCACGACCCGGACCCGCAGAACCCGGGGCAGCTCCTGCCGTACCGTTCGGTCAACTGCACCCTGAACGCGGGTCAGACCGACACCACCATCGCCTCCTTCAACATCACCGATGGTGGTCCGCCTCCGGTGGACACGACCGCTCCGTCCGTTCCTGAGGGCGTCACGGCCACCAAGGGTGCGGACGGCAAGTCGGCCGAAGTGAAGTGGAACGCCTCCACCGACACGGGCGCGAACGCCACCGGTGTCGGCGGGTACGACATCTTCGTCAACGACGAGGCCACCCCCAGGGTGAGCGCGGGTGCGGCGGACACCACCGTCACCGTGCCGAACCTGACCCCGGGCTCGTACACCTTCAAGGTGCGCGCGTTCGACAAGGCGAACCCTCGGAACAACTCGGCCGCGTCCTCCGCGACGTCGCCGGCCATCGAGATCACCGCGCCGGACCCGGACCTGCCCGCGCCCGGTAACTTCAAGGGCACGGTCGTCGCTGGTCAGACCGGTGTGGTCGACCTGTCTTGGGACGCCGTCCCGGGTGCCACGAAGTACGTGGTGACCGGAAACGGTGAGACCAAGGAGGTCACCGACCCGGCTGCGCAGTTCACCGGTGTGCCCGTGGGCTCTCACGAGTTCTCGGTCGTGGCCAAGAGCGCCACGAAGACCTCTCCGGCCGCCACGGTGACCGTCGTGATCCCGCCCGCCGGGGACCTGGCCGCGCCCGGTAACTTCAAGGGCACGGTCGCTGAGAACGGCACCGTCAACCTGACCTGGGACGCCGTCACGGGCGCCACGAAGTACGTGGTGACCGGAAACGGTGAGACCAAGGAGGTCACCGACCCGGCTGCGCAGTTCACCGGTGTGCCCGTGGGCTCTCACGAGTTCTCGGTCGTCGCCAAGGACGACACGCGGACCTCCGCACCCGCCACGACGACCGTCGAGGTCAAGGACGAGGACCCGGTTCTCAGCGCTCCCGCCAACTTCAAGGGCGTGCAGGCTCAGGATGAGGACGGCGCCGCCGACCTGTCCTGGGACGCGGTCGCGGGCGCCACGGGCTACGTGGTGACCTGGGCCGGCGGCAGCCAGGAGACGGACCAGACCACGGTCCGGATCAAGGGTCTGAGCGTGGGTTCCCACGACTTCTCGATCGTGGCCAAGAACGCCACGCAGACCTCTTCGCCCGCCGCGACGACCGTCGTGATCAAGGGCGACGAGGAGGTCCCGGCGCCGACCAACGTCAAGGCCGGTACTCCGACCACGAACTCGATCCCGCTGACGTGGGACGCGGTCGAGGGTACGACCTACGAGGTCTACAACGGCGAGCTGCTCGACGAGGGCAACATCGCCACCGGCTCCCACACGGTGGACGGCCTGAACCCGGACACCCCGTACACGCTCAGCGTCGTTGCGGTCAAGGACGGCAAGAAGTCCCAGCCGACCCCGGTGACCGCCAGGACCGCCAAGGAGCAGGTCGTCGTTGACCCGGTGACCGAGCTGGTGGGCACCCCGGGCAAGACCACGGTCGACCTGTCCTGGAAGGGCTCGGAGGGTGTCACCTACGAGGTGCACCAGAACGGGCAGCCCATCAAGGACGGGCTGACCACCCCGGCGTTCCAGGTGACCGGTCTGTCTGAGGCGACCAAGTACACCTTCACCGTGTTCGCGGTCAAGGGCGGCGTGAAGTCCGAGGGCACCTCGATCGACGTCACGACGCTCGAGGGCGAGCTCGCGGCCCCCGCGAACCTGCGTGGCGGCGAGATCACCACCTCGTCCATCCAGGTTCTGTGGGACGTCGTCGCCGGTGTGACCTACGAGGTCACCGCCAACGGCAAGACCGAGCCCGGCACCGGTGGCAAGTACACGGCGACGGGTCTGAACCCCGACACCGAGTACGAGTTCAAGGTCGTGGCCAAGAAGAACGGTCAGACCTCCGCGGCGTCGACCATCAAGCTGAAGACGAAGCCCGTCGCCACCGGCGGCGACTTCAACTTCAGCCTGGCCGGCTCGTCCAGCATCAAGGCCGCCAACGGCACCGTGCCGCTCTCGGGCAGCATCGCCGGGAAGCTGACCGGTGGCGACTACACCGGCGCCCTGAAGCTGAACAACACCAAGGGCAACTTCCGCATCATGGGCTTCATCCCCACGACCGCGGACATCACCTTCACGCAGAACGGTCAGACGACCGGGACGCTGTCCGGCACCACCCTGACCTCCAACTCCAAGATGGTCGTCGGGCTGAAGTCGGTGAAGGTGTTCGGCATCCAGATCGGTGGCGGTGACTCCTGCAAGACCACCTCCCCGGTCGACATCAAGCTGAAGTCCACCAACTTCAGCCTGGCCGGCGGCGGCGACCTCGCCGGTACCTACACCCTGCCCTCCGTCTCGGGCTGTGGTCTGCTCACCCCGCTGATCAGCGGCATGACCGCTGGTCCGGGCAACACCGTCAACGTGAAGGCCACCCCGGCGAAGTGAGTTCCGCCGGCTGACTGAAACGTAGGCGCTTGCGGCCCCCGTCCTCACCGTCGTCCCGCGGCGGTGGGGGCGGGGGCTCCGCGTTGCCCGGCCGGTTCCGGCCGGGCAACGTCACGGGCCGGGTACCATCCGGAATCCCTCATCGACTGCTAACAACATTGAGCGCCGTGGCGCCCTGCGGCCTCGAATCTTTTGCGCCGCTGCTAATACTCGTATGACGGGCCTCACTATGATTTTCGGCACGTTCCCGCAGTGTTCCCGCTGCGAGCTGCCGGAATCAGGAGTCGGTAACCCTCCGGAGCCGGCCGAGTTCGCACGTTCGCGGGGAGGCAGCGGCTGTCACCGGTGTAAAGGAGCAATCCCTATGACACGTCGACTGATTGTCGGAGTCGTGATGGCCGCGGTCGCCGGACTGTCGGCGGCCGGATGCAGCGGGTCCGACGACAAGAAGCCGGAGCTCGGGCCGGACGTCGCCTGGGCGGGCAAGGTCTGCGAACTGGTCGGGAAGAACGTGGGCTCCCTGATGCCGCCGACCTTCTCCAACCCGAACGACCCCAAGGCGAAGAAGGCGGGCTACCTGAAGTTCCTCAACGATCTGTCGAGCCGCCTCACCGCCCTGGAGAGCACTCTGACGACCGCGGGGGCCCCGCCGGTGACCGGGGGGCAGCAGGCATTGGACAAGGCCCTGCAGAACCTGCGGACCGCCAAGGTCGGGGTGGCCAAGGCGACCGTCGCGATGAACAGGGCCCAGACCACCAACGTGAGGACGTTCGAGAAGTCGGTCGCCGGCCTGAACCAGGCCATGCAGGCGTACGCCACCTACGAGGGCCCCGTGAAGGACCTGCGGAGCAACCGCCAGATCTCCGATGCCTTCAACCGCTCTTCGACCTGCGTGTCCCAGAAGCTGTAGCCGGATTCGGGCGCGCACCTCGATGACAATCTGCGCATCCTGATTTGTCATCGAGAGAAAAGGCCCTGAAGAGGGCCGTGTGCCAGGGTGTTACCGGTGAGTAGACCGCCTGTCGCGAGTGATCGGGACCGGAGAACAGCCCCTGACGGCGCCCGCTGATCACGGACATGGCACCTAGCTGACTGAGCCGACAATCCAAGGATCCGGTGAGATGAGCTCTCCACCCCCGCCACCGCCACGTTCGGGAGGTCCACCTTGTTGAACACCGTGGTGTCCTACCCGGCGACCGCTCTGCGGACCATCGGGCAGGTGTTCCAGCTCGGTGCCACCGTCCTCGGCATGATGTTCCGGCCGCCGTTCCAGTGGCGGGAGTTCATCCAGCAGTTCTGGTTCATCGCCAGCGTGACGATCCTGCCCGCCTGCCTGGTGTCGGTGCCGTTCGGCGCGGTCACCTCGCTGCAGGTCGGGTCGCTGATCAAGCAGTTGGGCGCCGAGTCGTTCACCGGCGCGGCCAGCGTGCTGGTGATCATCCAGCAGGCGAGCCCGATGGTGGTGGCGCTGCTGGTGTCGGGTGTGGCCGGATCGGCGATGTGCGCGGACATGGGCTCCCGGACCATCCGCGAGGAGATCGACGCCATGCGGGTGCTGGGTGTCGACCCGATCGAGCGCCTGGTGGTGCCGCGGGTGCTGGCCTGCATCGCGGTCGCGGTGCTGCTGAACGGGCTGGTCTCGGTGGTGGGCGTGGCCTCCGGCTACGTCTTCAACGTGTTCATGCAGGACGGCACCCCCGGCGCGTACCTGGCGAGCTTCTCGGCCCTGGCGCAGCTCCCGGACCTGTACGTGGGCGAGATCAAGTCGGTGATCTTCGGCTTCATCGCCGGCGTGGTGGCCGCCTACCTGGGTCTGAACCCCGGCAAGGGCCCCAAGGGCGTCGGCGACTCGGTGAACATGTCGGTCGTCTACGCCTTCCTGACGCTGTTCCTCATGAACATGATCCTCACCGCGATCTATCTGCAGATCGTGCCACCGAAGGGAGGGTGACGCGATGGTGCGGGTGAACGTTCCGGGCCGGCGGGTGCTGTCCCGTCCGGGTCGCATGCTGGGCTTCTTGGATCAGCCCGGCGACCAGATGATGTTCTACACGAAGGCGCTGCTCTGGACGCCGCGGACGATCCGGCGGTACCTCAAGGAGGTGCAGCGGCTGCTGTCCGACATCGCGTTCGGACGCGGCGGACTGGCGGTCGTCGGCGGCACGCTCGGCGTGATGATCGCGATGACGCTGGCCACCGGTGTGGTGGTCGGCATGCAGGGCTACTCGGCCCTGCAACAGATCGGTTCGGCGGCGTTCACCGGCTTCGCCTCCGCGTACGCCAACACCCGGGAGATCGCGCCCCTGGTCTCCGGGTTGGCGTTGAGCGCCACCGTGGGCGCGGGCTTCACCGCCCAGCTCGGCGCGATGCGGATCAGCGAGGAGATCGACGCCCTGGAGGTCATGGGCATCCCGAGCCTGCCCTACCTGGTCACGACCCGGATCGTGGCCGGGGTCGTGGCGATCATGCCGTTGTACGCGATCGGCCTGGTCGCCTCGTACATCTCGGCACGGGCGGTGACGGTGTTCTTCAACGGGCAGTCCGGAGGCACCTATGACCACTACTTCGGGTTGTTCCTGTCACCGGTGGACGTGTTGTTGTCCTTCCTCAAGGTGTTCATCTTCAGCGTGTTGGTGATCCTCTCGCACTGCTACTACGGGTTCCGGGCGACCGGCGGCCCGGCCGGTGTGGGATACGCGGTCGGCAAGGCCGTCCGTACGTCGATCCTGGTGATCGGCATCACCGACTTCTTCTTGAGCCTGGCGCTGTGGGGCACCACGACGACGGTGAAGGTGGCGGGATGACCGGTACGAGAAGACGAAGCGGAGCGAACGAGGTCGTCAAGCGGCGGTTCGCGGGCGCGGCGTTCATGCTGATCCCCGTGCTGCTGGTGGCGCTCTCGGTCGCGGTGTACGACAAGCGGTTCGTGAAGGTCACCTGGGTGACGCTGCACACCGCCAAGACGGGCAACTCGCTGCACCGGTTCGCCGACGTGAAGATGCGCGGCGTCCCGATCGGCGAGGTCCGGGAGATCAAGGCCGACGGTTCGGGCGCGACGCTCAAGCTGGCGATGAACCCCGACCTGCTGCATCTGGTGCCGGCCAACGTGACCGCGCAGATGTTGCCGACCACCCTGTTCGGGCAGCGGTACGTGGCGCTGATCCCGCCGGCGCAGCCCGAGACGCGGCGACTGTCGGGGGGGAGCGTCATCGGGCAGGACCGCAGCTCGAACTCCATCGAGCTGCAGCAGGTCCTCGACAACCTGATGCCGCTGCTCACCGCGGTGCAGCCGCAGAAGCTGTCGCTCACCCTGGGCGCGGTGGCCAAGGCGCTGGAGGGACGCGGCACCCAGCTCGGCCAGACGATGGTCGAACTGGACGCCTACCTCAAGAAGGTCAACCCGCACCTCCCCGCGCTCAACCGGGGGATCAACGAGCTGGTGCAGTTGACCCAGGAGTACAACGAGGCGCTGCCCGAGGTGATCCAGGCGCTGCACGACGCCACGTACACGAGCCGGACGCTGGTCGACCAGCGGGCGAACCTCAGCGCGGTGTACTCGTCGGTGACCGCGGCGTCGCAGGACCTGGACGACTTCCTGCGGGAGAACTCCAGCAACATCATCCGGCTCTCCGCCTCCAGCCGTAACACGCTGGAGAAGGTGGCGCAGTACTCGCCGGAGCTGCCCTGCACGCTGCGGATGCTGAACGACTTCATCCCCAGGATGGACCGGGTGCTCGGCAAGGGAACGAAGACCCCCGGGCTGCAGGTGGACGTGACCACGATGCCGTCCAGGGGGCAGTACCGCCCCGGTAGGGACACCCCCAAGTACAAGGCCAAGGGCGGACCGCACTGCTACCCGGTGCCGTTCACCGGCACCGAGGCGCCCAAGGTGAGCCGCGGCGGGCTCGGCCTGCCGAACTCCTCCGAGGAGAACCGGATCATCAACGAGTTGCTCGCCCCGGAGCTCCAGGACGTGCCGGAGGCGCTGCCCGACTGGAGCAGCCTGCTGCTCGGCCCGGTCTACCGGGGCAGGGAGGTGACGCTCCGATGAGCGCCCAGTCCACCACAGGACCGCTGATCAAGTCGCTGCTGTTCGTGGCGGGAACGCTGATGGCGACCATGATCCTCGCGGTCAGCATCGCCCAGACCAACGTCGGCGACACGGCGTCGTACCGGGCGCGGTTCACCGACGCGTCCGGGCTCCGCAAGGGCGACAGCGTCCGGATCGCCGGTGTCGAGATCGGCAAGGTCGACTCCGTCGGCGTCGCCGACCGGCGGGTCGCCCTGGTGAAGTTCTCGATCGAGCGCGACCGCAGGCTGCCGGCCTCGGCGACCGCCACGATCAAGTACGTCAACCTGGTCGGTCAGCGCTACGTCGAGCTGGCCCAGGGCACCGGGCAGACCGGGGTGCTGCGCCCCGGCTCCACCATCCCGGTCGAGCGCACCCAGCCGGCCCTGGACCTGACCGAGCTGTTCAACGGGTTCCAGCCGCTGCTGCAGGCGCTGTCGCCCAACGACGTCAACAAGCTGGCGACCTCGATCGTCCAGGTCTTCCAGGGCGAGGGCACCACGATCGACGGCCTGGTGGCCACCATCGGCTCGCTCACCACGACCGTGGCGGGCAAGGACAAGGTCATCGACCAGGTCATCGGCAACCTCAACATCTTCCTCGACACGGTCAACAGCCGTCAGGCGCAGGTCGTCGACCTGGTCACCACGATGAGCAGGCTGGTGTCCGGCCTGTCGGCGGACCGGCAGGCGATCGGCAACGCGGTGACCGCCCTGGACGACCTCAGCAACACGACCGCCGACCTGCTGAACGTCGGTCGCGAGCCGCTCAGGAAGGACATCGACCAGATCGGTCGCCTGTCGAAGAACCTGGCCGCCCACTCGGGCACGGTCGAGAAGTTCCTCAAGCTGCTGCCCGTCAAGACGGAGGCCATCGGGCGTCTCGGATCGTACGGCTCCTGGATGAACCTCTACCTGTGCGAGGCCAGGCTCGAGGGCGACGTCTCGTACAAGAAGTACGAGGGTGAGACGCAGCTTCCCAAGCCCACCGGGATCCCGCTCACGGCCAAGAGGTGCAAGTGATGAAGAGGCGACGGCTGTTCAAGCCGATCCGCGACCGGAATCCGATCACGGTCGCCATCATCGGGCTGCTCAGCTTCTACCTGATGGCCGGGGCGGCGCTCAAAGCCGACTCCCTCCCGATCATCGGTGGCGGCACCACGTACACCGCCGACTTCACCGAGTCGGCCGGGCTGCGTCCCGGCAACGAGGTGCGGGTCGCGGGGGTCAAGGTCGGCAAGATCACCGGGGTGGCGCTGGACGGCCCCAAGGTCAAGGTGAGCTTCCGGGTGAAGGACGCCTGGGTCGGCAACGCCAGCACCGCCGCGATCTCGATCAAGACGGTGCTCGGTGACAAGTACCTGGCGGTGGACCCGATCGGGAGCGGCCCGCAGGATCCCGACAAGCGGATCCCGGCCAGCCGCACCATGGCCCCGTACGACGTCACCAAGGCGTTCGACGACCTGAGCGGCGCCATCATCGCGCTGGACTCGACGCAGCTCGCCAACAGCCTGCAGACGCTGTCGACCACGTTCGCCAACACGCCGCCGCACGTCCGCCAGGCGCTCACCGGCGTCTCGGCGCTGTCCAAGGTGATCGCCGACCGGGACGACGAGCTGGCCAGGCTGCTGGCGGGCACCAACAAGCTGTCGGGCACCCTCGCCGGACAGAACTCGCAGTTCGAGTCGCTGCTGAAGGACGGCAACCTGCTGCTGGCCGAGCTGCGCAAGCGCCGCGACGCCATCCACGGCCTGCTGGTCGGCACGCAGCGGCTGTCGGTGGAGCTCACCGGGCTGGTGAAGGACAACGAGGAGCGGCTGGCGCCCGCGCTGAAGGACCTGGAGAAGGTCGCCGCTCTGCTGGAGCGCAACCGGTCCAGCCTCAACAAGGCGCTGTCGATGGCCGGGACCTACCAGCGGCTCGTCGGCAACTCGCTCGGCAACGGCCGTTGGATGGACGGCTACCTGTGCGGCGTGGTGCCCAAGGAGTACACGGCTCCCAACAAGGGCCCCTCGAAGGGTTGCATGCCCCCCAAGGGAGGCGGTCGCTGATGGGAACGAACGTGCGGCGGCTCGGTCTGGCGGTGGTCGCCCTGGCCGGGGTCGTGACGCTGGTGGCGGTGTCGATCGTGGTCCTGTTCGGACCGGACGGCACCCGGATCACCGCGTACTTCAAGCAGGCGGTCGGCGTCTACGAGGACTCCGACGTGCGGGTCCTGGGCGTGAAGGTCGGCTCGATCAGCTCGGTCGAGCCGCAGCCCAACCGGGTCAAGGTCACGCTGGAGATCGACCGCAAGGTCAAGCTGCCGGCCGACGCCAGGGCCCTCGTCGTGGCGCCGAGCGTCGTGGCCGACCGGTACATCCAGCTCACCCCCGCCTACAGCGGCGGGGCGCGGCTGGTCGACGGCGCGACGATCAACCAGACCCAGGTGCCGATCGAGATCGACCAGCTCTACGGCGCGCTCACGAAGATGTCGCAGGACCTCGGCCCGAACGGGCTGAACAAGAACGGCGCGCTGTCCAACGCGCTGCGCGTCGCCGCGAACAACATGCGCGGCAACGGCCAGGCGATGGGTCTGACGATCGAGCGGCTGGGCCAGGCGGCCAAGACGCTGACCGGCTCCCAGAAGGACCTGTTCTCGACGATCGACAACCTGTCGAAGTTCACCGGCATGCTGCGGGACAACGACGCGCAGGTCCGGCTCGCCGAGCGGCAGCTCGCCGACGTCGCCACGTTCCTGGCCGACGACCGCGAGAACATCGGCCTGGCGCTGGACAAGCTGGCCGAGGCGCTGCACAAGGTCAAGGCGTTCATCGCCGACAACCGTGAGCTGATCAGGTCGAACATCGACAAGCTGGCCAACATCACGCAGGTGCTGGTCGACCAGCGCGCCTCGCTCGCCGAGGCCCTGGACGTGCTGCCGCTGAGCGCCGGCAACGTCCTGAACGCCTACGACCCGAAGACCCGATCGCTGATGGGCCGGGGCAACCTCAACGAGCTCCCGGCGCTGCCGTTCGCCGGTACCAATGGAGGTGGCCGATGAAACGGGCGCTGAGAACGACGCTGGTCGCCGTGGCCGCGGCCGGAGCGCTGTCGGGCTGCTCTCTCATGCCGATCAGCGTGAACGACCTCCCGCTGCCCGGCGGCGCGGACGTCGGAGACAATCCGTACGAGGTCACCGTCCAGTTCTCCAACGTGCTGAACCTGGTGCAGCAGTCGGCGGTGAAGGTCAACGACGTGACGGTCGGTCGGGTCACCGGGGTCTCCCTGCCGAAGAACGGCTGGCGGGCCAGCGTCACCGTGCTGGTCCACGGGGACGTTCGACTGCCCGCCGACTCGTACGCCTACCTGCGGCAGTCCAGCCTGCTGGGTGAGAAGTACATCGAGCTGGCCCCGCCGCCGAAGAGCACGACGGGGCAGACGGCCGGCGGCAGGCTGGTCGACGGCGCCACCATCCCGGCCCAGCGCACCAACCGCAACCCCGAGGTGGAAGAGGTCCTGGGGGCGCTGTCGATGCTGTTGAACGGCGGCGGTCTGAACCAGATGAAGACCATCACCACCGAGCTCAACAAGGCGTTCAACGGCAACGAGGCAGAGATCAAGTCGATGCTGCAGCAGATCGGCAAGCTGACCGGGTCGCTGGACGCCAACCGCAAGAACATCACGGCCGCCCTGGACGGGGTGAACCGGCTGTCGGCCACGTTGGCCGCGCAGCGCACCCAGATCTCCACCGTGCTGGAGGACCTCGGTCCCGGTCTGAAGGTGCTGGAGGAGCAGCGCGGCGCCCTGGTCCGGATGCTCCAGTCGCTGGACCGGCTGTCGGGTGTCGCCGTCGACACCATCAACAGGAGCCGCGACGACATGATCGCCGATCTCAAGGCGATGGAGCCGACGCTGCGCCGACTCGCGGACGCGGGGGCGGACCTCCCGAACGCGCTCCAGGTGGCGCTGACCTACCCGTTCACCGATGCGGTGCTGCCCGCCATCAAGGGCGACTACCTCAACGTCTACCTGAAGATCACGGCTCCGAACGACACGGTCATCATTCCGCCGGTCAAGCGGACCACGGGCTCGGGTTCCTCCGGCTCGGGCGGGCGGCCCACGCCGCAGCACGACGACGATCCGCTCCCGCTCCCGCTGCCGTCCGCCACCGGCCCCGAGGGAGGGCGGAGCTGATGCTCACCGTCGCGACGAGACTGCGTGTCCTGGTCTTCCTGGTGATCGGCGTCCTGGCGCTGTCGTACGTCGGGCTCCGGTACGCCGACCTCGGCCGTTACGTCGGCTACAAGAACTACTACGTCGTCAAGGTCGAGATGACCCAGGGCGGCGGACTCCTCCAGTACGCCGACGTCACCTACAACGGCGTGTCGGTGGGCCGGGTCGGCCCCATGAAGCTCACCCCCACCGGGGTCGAGGCCGAGCTGCGCATCAAGAAGAACGCGCCCAAGATCCCGGCCAACATCCAGGCGCAGGTGGCCAACCGCTCCGCGGTCGGTGAGCAGTACATCGACCTGCGGCCGACCGGGGCCGGCGGCCCGTACCTGGCGTCCGGCTCGCGCGTCGCGCGGGCCGCCGTCAAGACCCCGCCCCCGGTCACCGACCTGCTCCTGGCCATGAACGACTTCGCGGCCTCGGTCCCGCTGGACGATCTGCGGACCGTGGTGGACGAGGCGGCGCTGGCGTTCAACGGGCAGAGCCAGAACCTGCAGGTGCTCCTGGACAGCGGCAGCGCGTTCACCCGCGAGGCCAACCGGCACGTCAAGCCCACGACCGAGCTGATCGTGGACGGCGAGCACGTGATGCGCACCCAGAACCAGGAGGCCGAGGCGCTCAAGGCGTTCGGCCGCAACGCCCAACTGCTGGCCAGGCAGCTCCGCACCTCCGACGCCGACTTCCGCCGGCTGATCTCGGTGGCGCCGGGCGCCGCCGAGCAGTTCGCGGGCCTGGTCCGTGACCTCGACCCCGACCTCAGCGTCGTGGTCGCCAACCTGCTCACCACCTCCGAGCTGTTCCGCACCCGGATCGCCGGGACGGAGGAGCTGTTGGTGAAGGTGCCGCAGGCGGTCGCGGCGGGTTCGTCGATGATCAAGAACGGTCGGCTCAACTTCGGCATGGTGACGACGTTCTTCCAGCCGATGCCGTGCACCAAGGGCTATGAGAGCACCCGCTACCGCAACGGTCTCGACACCGGTGCGGGGCCGCCGCTGAACACGGCCGCCAAGTGCACGATGCCCGCGTCGAGCTGGACGAACGTGCGCGGCGCGGCCAACGCGCCGAAGGGCGGCGTCCCGGACGACGCCCGTCCCGGATCCGTCGGCCTGCCCGACCCGGCGACCTCGGTGCTGCCCGGCGCGCTGGGCCTGCCCGCCCTGCCGGCGGGCGGCCCGGCGGACATGGGCGGACTGCTGGGACTGGGAGGCGTCCGGTGAGGCGCGTCGGACCCGTCCTGGTCGTGGTGGCGGCGGTGTTCCTGGGCTTCGCCGCCTGGTCGTTCTGGCAGTCCGGGTCCGCCGAGGGGGCGGACCTGGCCAAGGACCGCGACCTGGTCCTCAAGACCGGCAAGGAGCAGGTCGCGGCGCTGAACTCGATGGACGTGAAGAACGTCGACGACGGCCTTCGGCGGTGGCTGAACGCCTCCACCGGCGCGCTGCACGACCAGTACAAGCGGGAGTCCGCCGTCAGCAGGCAGAAGATCCTCGGTGAGGGCACCAGCGCGGCGGCGACCGTGGTCGACGCCGCCGTCACCACGCTGGATCGGCGGGCCGGCAACGCCCAGATCATCGCGTCCCTGGAGATCAGCCTCACACCCGAGCGCGGCGCGGCGAGCGTGCAGCGCAAGCGGTACGAGGCGGGGCTGACCCGCACATCCGGCGGCTGGAAGATCAAGTCGCTCACCGTGATCCCGGTCGGCGCGCGCTGATCCGGCGGGGGAGGGGAGAACGCATCGTGCGGAGTTCCACGCAGGACCAGGATCACGACCTCACCGAAGAGGCCGACGGCGACGACCGGCCGACCCGTTCCGCCGCCCGGCAGGCCCGGCGACGGGCGACGTGGCCCATCCACGTCGTTCTCGCGGCGGCCATGGCGGCGGCCGGGACCGGCCTGCTGGTGGTCGCCGACGACGGGGGCACGGCCGCCTCCGACAATGAGGCGCTGGTGGACACCGAGGCCACCACCAAGGTCATCGGTGACGTGAGCAACGCGGTGACGCGGATCTTCACCTACACTCCGGAGGGCACCGCTCCGGCCGAGCGGGCCGCCGCCGAGTCGTTGGCGGGCCAGGCCGCGACGGACTACCGTCGACTGATCGCCAAGGTCCGCGTGCAGGCGCCCCAGCAGCGTCTCACCCAGACGACACGGGTGGTGCGAGCGGGGGTGAGCAGTCTGACCGAGGACACCGCGAAACTGCTGGTCTTCGTGGACCAGTCGTCCACGCGGGCCGGGCAGCCGAACGGCACGGCCGCCGCCGCACAGCTCACGATCACCGCACGGCTGTCGGACGGCCGGTGGAAGATCACCGAACTCAAGATCAGTTGACGTTCCACCGAGGGAGGTGACACCGATGGCGGAGACCGAGACCCCGGTCGTGGACGAGGAGACCCCGGACGAGACCGGGCTCCCCCGCGAGCAGGAGGAGACGGACGAGCCGGAGGCGGAACCCGGATCCGAGCCGCAGGCCGACGCGTCGGACGACGACGACGCCGAGGTGTCGGACGCGGCCGATGCGGTGGGCGCGTCGGACGAGTCCGATGACGAGTCCGAGGACGAGGACGAGGACCCGCCGGTCGAGGTCAAGGGCGCCGGCGGCGGGAAGCCGCCCGCGCTCGAGAAGCCGCGCCCCAAGCGTCCTCGCGACCCGGTGCGCGGCGTGGCGCTCGTGCTCGCCTGCGCGGCCGCCGCCTGGGCGGGCTTCGCGAGCTGGTCCTGGTACGACCGGGCCAATGACGAGGATCTGCGGTTCGCCGAGCTGCGCGACCAGGTCCGGCAGAGCGGCGAGCAGGCGATCGTGAACCTCAACACGCTGGACTACCGGACCGTCGGCCCGGATCTCAAGGTCTGGCGGGACTCCTCGACGGGCGCGCAGTACGACCACGTCGTCCGCGGAGGGGCGGAGTTCGAGCAGCAGGTCACCGAGCTCAAGACGGTCAGCAAGGCCAAGGTCCTGGAGCTCGCGGTCAGCGAGCTGGACGAGCACGCCGGCAAGGCCCGCGTCATCGTCGCCATTCAGATCACCGTCATCGACGGCGAGGGCAAGACGGTCGTCAAGCTGCGCCGGCAGGTCGCCGAGCTGACCCGAACCTCGGCCGGCTGGAAGGTCAGCGCCCTCGAGGAGGCCCCCGTGGGCTCCTCCGGGTCCTGAGAGAAGAGGAACGCACATGGTGGCGCAGAGCGTTTCCGCGGCGGGCGCCCGACTGGGCCGGCCCGTCGCCCTGGGGGCGATCACGGTGGTGCTCGGCGGCTTCGGCTTCTGGGCGTACCAGCAGGCCTCGGATCTGAGCGACAGCCCCGCGGGGCGCAATGCCGCGCTGGCCGACAACGCCCGGACCAGCGAGGTCAAGGGCCAGGTCACCGAGGTGGTGAACACGGCGTTCTCCTACAACTACGCCGACATCCCCAAGACCGAGCGGGCCGTCAAGGACATGCTCACGGGCAAGGCCGTCGCCCAGTACACGACGATGTTCGCGGAGGTCCGCCGGGCGGCCCCCGAGCAGAAGCTCGTCCTCACCACCACCGTGACCGACAGCGCCGTCACCTCGCTGCAGGGTGACCGCGCCCGGCTGCTGGTCTTCGCCGACCAGCGCAACACCCGGACCACCGACGGCAAGACCTCCTACGACGGCGCCATGCTGGCCGTGGACGCGGTCCACGAGGGCGGCCGCTGGAAGATCTCGAACATCGACACCTTCGGCGGGTCTTGACCTTGTGGGGGGCGACCCCCCACGCCCCCCGCGCCCGGTCTTGGAGGTCTTCATGCGGGCGTCCCTCCGCTGGCGCTCCGGGACACCCACCTGAAGGACCGGGCAACTCTTCCCTTTGTGGGGGGACGACCCCCCACGCCCCCCGCGCCCGGTCTTGGAGATCTTCAGGTGGGCGCCCCTCCGCTGGCGCTCCGGGGCACCCACCTGAAGGACCGGGCAAGACCCCCTCGGGTCGAGGTCCCTCGTATGGTGCCCTTGGGGTTGAGGGGCGTGTCCGTTCGGCGGCCCGCCGGGCGCCTCGGTGCTAGGTGGGCTCGGCGGTGTGGCGGGCGATGCTCGCCACCTGCTCGCTGAACCGTGACCGGATCTGGTCCTGCATCGCGCGGGCCAGCAGTGCCTGCGCGGTCATCAGCGCCAGCGGGCGGAGTCGTGCGATGACCTCGGCCAGTTCGGGCAGGTGCTCTCGGACGATGTCGCCGGTGGAGTCCTCCAGGTCGGTGTGGTCCACGGTGAGCCGGATGAACCGCTGGGCGATGGTCTCGCAGTCGTCGCTCACCTGGTCGGCGATGTCGAAGACGGCGTCCAGCGGGATCCCCGCCGCGACGAGTTCGGCGCCGACGTGCAGCAGCCGGGGGCTGGGCACCTTGTAGCGGTCGCCGGCGGGCTCGATGAACCCGAGGGCCTCGGCCCGGCTCAGCATCGCGCCGACCTGCTCGGGCGGCAGCGCGGCCCGTTCGTCGGGGGTCAGGTCGGGGAAGAACATGTCGCCCAGCTCGGTCACCGTCAGATGGCCGGGGATCTCGTCCGACCACGGGTCGGTGAGCACCTTCTCCAGGCCGAGCAGCTCGGAGAGGTTGTGGCCGCGCTCCCAGGCCGAGATCAGCTCGGCGATCGTCGCGATGGTGTAGCCGCGGCTCTGCAACTGGACCACCAGGCGGATGCGCGCCAGGTGCGAGTCGTCATAGAGCCCGATCCTGCCGTGGCGCTGCGGGGCGGGCAGGACACCCCGTTCCTGGAAGGCCCGCACGTTGCGGACGGTGGTGTCGGCCGCGCGGGCCAGATCGTCGATGCGGTAGGTCGCCATGGTCGTCTCTTCCGGGGCCGGGGAGGGCCTCGCCTTGGTGAAGGGCACTTGACGAGACCCGATGCTACCTGCACACTGTGGACCACAAAGTATTGGCCCGCAGATTTATGGGACGGTTCGCGATGGTGGTGGCGCTCCGGGAGCTGGCCCGGCTGGCCGACGGGCTCCGCGCGACGTCGCACCCCGCCCCAGTGCCGCCCGTTCCCCCCGGCGACCCCCAGGCGGGGAGGAAGGCCATGGCGACGTACGACTCCGCCGACCAGGCGCTCGACCATCTCGAGGCGATCACCCCCGCCGCCCTTCCGCTGCCGGCGCTCACCGCGTACCTCGCGCACCCCGAGCACGTGCTCCTCTTGGACGACACCGTGTGCCGCGCCTACCTCGTGGCGCACCACGATGACCACTGGGCCCGCCTGCGCAGGCGCGGCGGGCCGTTCTCCATCACGGAGATGACCCCCGGCGAGGCCCTGCGGCTCACCGTCGTCTCGGGCGCGGTGCTGCGCTGGGTGGCCTTCCTGGCCGGGGAGCACGGCTACGACGAGGACTACGCCGACGTGGACCGGCCGCTCATCGAAGAGGCGATGGCCGTGCTGCGAGAGGCGTGCGCCCTGGAGGTCGCCGAGCAGTATCGGCTGCTGGGGTCGCCGCTGTTGGACGGCGGTGTGTCCGCCGATCTCGCGCTCGCCGTGGACCGTGCCCTGGACGGCGGGGGCGGCGGCCTGGAGGCGGTCCGGCTTCGGCTGGCGCGGGCCTACCACCTGCGCGCCGTGGTGGACCGGTACGCCGAGGCGGTCGAGGTGGACATCGCCGGGTTCCTGGACCTGCCGTCGCGCACCGTCGCCGGGTTCTCCGAGACCGCCCATCCCTACGCGCGCGTGCGCCCGTCCGGGGCGGTCGTCCCGGGGCTGGAGCCCCGCAGGCGCGACAGGTGATCACCCGAAGAGAAGAGGACACGCCATGGCGGACCTGACCGACCTGCGTGAGGCCGAGGACCTGCAGGCGCTGCTCGACCGGCTCGGCGGAAGCGACCTGCGCGCACCGGGCCGGCGGATGGAGCCCGCCGACCTGGCCGCCGTGGCCGCCGTGGCCGCCGTGGCCGAGAGGATCGGCACACCGGGCGAGCTGCGGCGACTGCTGGAGGTGGCCGACGGCGAGGACGGGCTGATCGACGACCTGCTCGCCGGTGCCGGGGTCGACGTCATGCTGGACCGGGTGTTCGCGCTGATGGGCACCCGCTTCGTCGGCGAACGGCTCGGCGCGGAGAGCGGTGTCGTCCAGTGGGACGTCACGACCCCGGCCGGCGTGCGCAGCTACCACCTGACGATCGCCGACGGCGTCGCCCGGGGGGCCGCCGGGCCGGCCGTCGGCGCCGCCCGGGTCACCCTCACCGTGGCGGCGTACGACCTGCTGCGACTGTGCGCGGGCACCCTCGGCGGGGCCACCGGATTCATGACCGGCAAGATCAAGATCAAGGGTGACATGATGTTCGGGGCCAAGCTCCCCGCCGTCTTCGACACCTCGGCGGACTGATCGCGATCCCCTCCTACCGTTACAGGTTGTCGTACAAGCGGAGGGCCGCCCGTTACGGGGGCTCCGGGAACTTTAGCGATCCTGCGCATCCGGGCCGCCGTTTGGCACTGATCTCGACAATCTCCGGAACAAATTGCGCGATGGCTGACAACCGGTCATCACGAACATCAATCATTCTGTAGAACACGGCGTCTCACATTGGTGAGTGCGGGGTCAGCGGAGGACCGGTGAGATGACACAACCTCAGTTGGACGTGCGTCCCTTCCAAGCGATACCGCGATGGCTGGTCAGGCAGTTGCGGCCGCAGATCGAGGCCGCGGTCGAGGAGCTGCAACAGGAGCTGTCGGCGGGTGGGGCCCCCGCCGACGACGGAGAGGTGAGCAGGGCGCGGGAGCGGATCGTCCTCGGGATGCGCCACTTCTGCGACCTGATCGACGACCCGCGCGGCGGGTGGGAGCGGCTGATGCCGTTCTACCTGGGCATCGGGCGGGAGATGGTGGAGGAGTACCGGGAGCTGGGCGAGATGCACCAGGTGCTGCGCCGGTCGGCGCAGGCCCTGTGGCGGGCCCTCACCGGCAAGGCCGACGAGTTGGACCTCGATCAGACGACGCTGCACGCGGTGGCCGACGCGCAGTTCGCCTACATGGACGCGGTGTCGGCGGCGATCACCGCCGGATACGAGAACGTGGCCCAGAGCTCGGCCGAGGCGCTCCAGCGTCGCCGGACCCGGCTGCTGTCGTTGCTGCTGGCCGAGCCCGACGCGGACACCGAGGCGGTCGCGGCGGCCTCCAAGGAGGCCCGCTGGCCGTTGCCCAAGACGGTGGCGGTCGCGGTCGTGCATCCGCGCGAGGACACCTCGTTGAAGTCCCCGCTGCTGCTGCCCAGCGGCCTGCTGGTGGACCTGGCCAGGGCCGAGCCGACGCTGCTGATCCCCGACCCGGACGGCCCGGGGCGGACTCGGCTGCTGGAGCCGCTGCTGCGCGACTGGGTCGTCGCCATCGGCCCGACGGTGGCGGCCTCGCGCGCCCTGGAGTCGCTGCGGTGGGCGCAGGACGCGTTGGTGCTGACCCGTCGCGGGATCATCCCCGACCGGGACCTGATCCGGGCGGCCGACCATGTGCCCACGCTGGTGATCTTCCGGGCCGAGGGGCTGATCGACAACGCCGCCGCGGCCCGGCTGGCCCCGCTGGAGGCCCTGCCGGAGGGACAGCGCGAACGGCTGACCGAGACCCTGCTGGCCCTGTTGGAGCACAACTTCAACGCCACCGAGGCCAGCGCCCGGTTGCACGTCCACCCGCAGACGGTCCGCTACCGGCTGCGGCATCTGGAGGAGCTGTTCGGGGACGACCTGCAGGACCCGCACCGCTGCCTGGAGATCGAGATGATCCTGCACGCCAAGTTCGCGGGTGCCCGCGCGACGGGCACCCGACCGGGCGCCCGTCCCGGATCGGGGCCGCTGCGCCCCTTGGCCCTGCGCGGCTAGGCCCTACGCCACGGCGGTGACGTGCCGGGCCGTTCCTGCGAGTCTCTCCAGGACGGCCCGGACGTCGTGGTGCGGCAGCCGCCCGTTCCGCCTCACCACCCGGCCGCCCACGAGCACGGTGTCGACGGCGGCCACACCACCGTTGGAGGTCGGGGGTCGGGTCGTCAGGCGCTCTCGCGCACGTCGAGGAAGGCGGCGAACGGGTCGTCCGGTTCGGCGACGGTCTCGTTCGGGTGCAGGAGGCAGGAGTCGAGCAACGCGTGCAGGCGCGTGTCGTCGAGGTCGGGTCCGGTGAAGACGAGGTGCTGGACGCGGTCGCCGTGGTCGGGCGACCAGTCGAGGGCCGCCGCCAGCCGGCGCGCCGGCCGTTCGGCGTCCCAGGCGGCCTCCGGTAGGCAGGCCAGCCAGGGGCCGGTGTCCTCGACCATGACGATCCCGGCGACCGCGTCCCACGCGAGCATCCGGTCGGGTCGGTTGGCCAGCCAGAACCGGCCCCGGCTGCGCACCGTGTCGGTGGCGAGTTCGTCCATGGCGTCGAAGAACCGGCCCGGGTGCAGCGGGCGGGTCCGGTGCCAGACCACCGTGTCCACCGCCGGGGTGCGGGCCTCGCAGGGGAGTTGGGCGGTGGCGGGGTCGACGCGTTCGGCCAGCTCACGGGTGCACAGCGCCGGGCCGGTGAGCGGGGGCAGCGGTTCGTCCGGCAGTGTGACCGGAGTCATCGGCGCGAGATGGCCCAGGATCTCCCGGCACAGCGCCAGGTCGTCATCGTCGGCCGGGGGGATCGGGTCGGGCAGGACGCGGGGCAGCACCAGCCCGGTGGCGTACTCGATCTGTCGGGCCAGCACCTCCGCCAGGTAGCGCTCGTCCCCGGAGCCGCCCGGCCTCCCGACGTCCGCGAGGCGTTCGCCTCGGCAGATGTCGCTGGGCGTCAGCTCGGGGTCCAGCGCGGTGAGCACGCTCGTGAGCCGCAGTTCGTCGCGCCAGGCGGGATCGTCCAGCGCCTCGGCGACCGAGCGCGGCTCCACGCAGTCCCACAGCTCCGCCACCAGCAACGACGCCCGTTCGGCGTAGCGGAGCAGTTGGGGGACGAGGTCCTCGCGCGTGGTGCAGGAGACGCAGCCGTGCTCCAGCCGGACGACCGCGCGGTCCAGGACCAGCGAGGCGCTCCGCACGGTGCGGATCACCATGCCGCCGGTGACTCCGCGCAGGTCGTGATGGACGGCCACGGCGCCGGGGTACTCGCGCAGCAGCCGGTCGACGAGGGCGGCGCGGGCGGGGCCGTGCAGACCGCCCACGAGCACGACGGGGACCGACATGGGGACCTCCTCGGGGAACAAAATGAAAACGGTTACCGTTATCATGCCACGTGACCCACCCGAGGAGGTGCCACCGATGGCCCGTTCCGTCAACCGGCCGGCGATCAAGCTCCGCTCCACCGCCGGCACCGGTCACACCTACGTGACCCGCAAGAACCGCAGGAACGACCCCGACCGGCTCACGCTGCGCAAGTACGACCCGGTCGTCCGCAGGCACGTGCTCTACCGAGAGGAACGCTGACCATGAAGCAGGGAATCCACCCCGAGTACCGACCCGTCGTCTTCCGCGACCAGAGCGCCGGGTACGCCTTCCTGACGCGGTCGACCGTCACCAGTGAGCGGACGGTCCAGTGGGAGGACGGCCACGTCTACCCGGTGGTCGACGTGGACGTCTCCTCGGCGAGCCACCCCTTCTACACGGGCCGCATGCGGACGCTCGACACCGCCGGACGCGTCGAGCGCTTCAAGCGCCGCTACGGGAACGACTGATGTCGGCGCGCTGCCAGTTGACCGGTGCGAGTCCGTCCTTCGGGAAGAAGGTGTCGCACTCGCACCGGCGGACGTCCCGCCGCTTCGACCCCAACATCCAGTCCAAGCGCTACTGGGTGCCCGGCGAGGGCCGGTACGTGCGGCTGCGGCTGTCGGCCCGAGCGATCAAGACCGTCGACAGGATCGGCGTCGAGGCGGCCGTGGCCCGCATCAGGGCCCGAGGAGAACGGATCTGATGGCCAAGAAGAGCAAGATCGCCGCCAACGAGCGCCGTAAGGTCACCGTGGACCGGTACGCGGCCCGGCGCGCCGAGCTGAAGCGGCTCCTGCGCAGCCCGCACACGGACGAGGAGATCCGCGCCGCCGCGCTGCGCGAGCTCCGGCGTCAGCCCCGCGACGCGAGCGCCACCCGGGTCCGCAACCGGGACTCGATCGACGGCCGCCCGCGCGGCCACCTGCGCGCCTTCGGCCTCTCCCGGATCCGCTTCCGTGAGATGGCCCACCGGGGCGAGCTGCCCGGGGTCACCAAGTCGAGTCGGTAGGGACGACGCTCCCCGCATGACCTCCAATGGGGCCATGCGGGGGTCTCGTCATCAGGCGGCGCGCTGCCACATGAGGCTCATCTCCGCCCGGGAGAAGCGCCAGCCCGCCTCGGTGCGCACGGCCGAGAAGACGTTGCGCAGCCCCGAGGTGCGGTGCGGCTCCTTGCCGGGCTCGAAGAAGTGCACGAACGCGTTCACCGTGACGTCGGCCCGATCTCCGTCCAGGTCGACCAGGACGTCCGTGTTCACGTGCTGCGTCTGCTCGGCCCCCGTGTCGTTCGCGCGGAGGAAGTCGAGCGCCGTCTCGATGTCGTCGGCCCGCACCCGTGGGGTCCGCACCGCCACGTCCGCCGTGTAGACCGTCCGGATGTCCGCGTACCGCCGCTCGTCCAACAGGTGCCCCAGCCGGGTCACCAGGTCCGCGATCTCGGCCCGATCGGCGAACTCCGCATACCGGTCCCGTGTCATCTTCCGCTCCTTTTGTTGGTGTGTCCAACGTTGGTAGCGCCAACGATAACAGATCGTCGAGCGGGCGTCAGGGCAGGCCGTCGGGGGTATCGGTCACCGGTCGGACTCTTCCGACGATGGGGGGCGGAAGGGTGTTACTCGCGCTCAGGGCGGCCGGCGTCGCGGCGGCCACCCTGCTCTTCTGGACGGTGACCTCCACCATGGGGCTGCTCGCCGTCGTGCTGATCTTCGCGCTGGGCGCCCTCGGGACCTGGGTGATCGGCCTGCTCACGGCGTATGGGGCGAAAATGACCGGAACTTGGGCCTCGCGGCGGGTGGTCCGGAGAGGGGTGGGGAACGCTCCGCGACGGAGGCATCCATGACCACAACACCGAGCACCCGCACCCGCCGTCCCACCACTTCGGGATGGCTGACCTTCGCCGCCGTCATCATCGGCGTCACGGGGCTGTTCAACGCCATCAACGGCCTGGTCGGCATCTTCGATGACGACTACTACCTCGTCGGGGAGACCGACGTCCTGGTCTTCAACTTCACCACCTGGGGATGGATCTGGCTCCTCGTCGGCTTCGTGCAGATCGCCGTCGCCGCCGGGATCTCCACCGGGCAGACCTGGGCCCGCACCGCCGGCATCGTTCTCGCCATCCTGGCCGCCGTGGGGCACCTGGCGTTCCTGGCGGCCTTTCCCTGGTGGTCCATCCTGACCATCGGGCTCAGCGTGCTCACGATCTACGCGCTCACCGTTCCGCCCTCGGGGGCCAGTGCGGCCTGACCTCCGGGTCAGGGCGAACGGTCGGAGGCGGTCGTAGCCCTGCCACGGGAGGCACGTGAATGGTCGCTCTATGAAGCGACTGCTCACTCTCCGACACATCGCCCGGGCCGGGAGCAACCCCTACGGAATGACGGCGGTCCTCACCGCCGTCATCGTCGTCACCGCCGTCGCCGTGGTGCCGGGCACGGCGCGCGGCGGCCCCGGCACGGACGGCGGTACGGGCTCGGGCGCCCAAGGAGGGATGAGACGGGTCACCCTGGTGACCGGGGACCAGGTCATCATGGGCGTCGCGAGGGACGGCACCCGCTCCGTTCGGATCCGACACGCCGAGGGCCGGGAGAAGGTCCGTTTCCTCACCCGCCGCACCGCCGGGGGCGGCCTGCTCGTCGTGCCGTCGGACGCGCTGCCGCTCTTGGGGCACGGCCGGTTGGACGAGCGGCTGTTCGACGTCGACCTGCAGACCCGGTGGCGGTACGACGACGCCCATCGCACGCACATCTCCGTGATCGCCGAACGGTCCGCGAACGGACGGGCGGCCAGGGTGGCCGCCGCGCACCGGGTGACGGCCCTGCCCGTCCTGGGCGTGGACGCGATGCGGATCGACAAGCGGGACGCCGGGGCCGCCTGGACGTCCCTCACCCGCGACGCGCACTCCGGCGGGCTCGGCGGCGGCGTCGCGAGGCTGTGGTTGGACGGCAAACGTCGGGCGTCGCTGGACAAGAGCGTCCCCCAGATCGGCGCGCCGGCCGCGTGGCGGAAAGGGCTCACCGGCAAGGGCACCACCGTCGCCGTCCTCGACACCGGATACGCCGCCGCCCATCCCGACCTCGCGAGTGTCGTCACCAAGTCCAGGGGGTTCACCAACGGCGGCCCCGACGACGTGCGCGACACCCACGGCCACGGCACGCATGTGGCCTCGACGATCGCGGGCTCCGGCAAGGCGTCCCGAGGCCGCTATCGAGGCGTCGCCCCCGACGCCCGGCTCGCGGTGGGCAAGGTCCTCGGCGACGCCGGCTTCGGTCAGGACTCCTGGATCATGGCCGGCATGGAGTGGGCCGCCACCACCGCAGGGGCGAAGGTCGTCAACCTCAGCCTCGGCGGGACCGACGGCCCTGGTGTGGACCCGATGGAACGCGCCGTCGACACCCTCAGCGAACAGACCGGCGCGCTCTTCGTGATCGCCGCCGGGAACGAGGGCGAACTCGGCGACCGGACGGTCAGCAGCCCCGGCAGCGCCGACACCGCCCTCACCGTCGGCGCGGTCGACGGCAAGAACGCGCTCGCCGCGTTCTCCAGCCGCGGACCCAGGGTCGGCGACGGGGCCCTCAAGCCCGACATCACCGGGCCCGGCGTGACCATCACCGCGGCCAAGGCCAAGACCGGCGGCCCCTCGTACGTCGTGATGTCCGGGACCTCCATGGCGAGCCCGCACGTGGCGGGCGCGGCGGCGATCCTGGCCCAGCGCCATCCCCGGTGGAGCGGGCAGCGCCTCAAGTCCGCGCTCATGAACAGCGCCCAACCATCGGCGGCCGGCAGCCCGTTCGCCCAGGGCACGGGACGCGTCGACATCGCCCGCGCCGTCACCCAGGAGGTCACCGCCGACACCGGCAGCGTCTCCGCCTACCTGCGCTGGCCCGACCACGCCCCCGTCACCCATACGGTCACGTACACCAACGCGGGCACCGCGCCCGTGACGCTGAAGCTGACCGCGACCGGCGAACGGCTGGGCGGCGGGGCCGCGCCCAAGGACATGTTCACCGTCGGCAAGCCCGAGGTGACCGTCCCGGCCGGCGGCACCGCGCAGGTCCCGCTGCGCATCTCCGCAGAACGAGGTGTGGCCACCGGCACGTACAGCGGCCTGCTCACGGCCACCGGCAAGGACGTCTCGCTGCGCACCGCCGTGGCCGCCGAGGTCGAGCCGCAGTCGTACAACCTGCGGCTTCGCGCGTTGGGCCGCGACGGCGCGCCCGTGCCGACCACGGTGTTCCTCGGCCACCGGACCCGCGACCGGACCGAGGTCGTGCACCTCGCCGACGGCAAGGGCACGGTGCGGCTCCCGGCGGGCGACTGGAACGCGTTCGCCGCCATCGAGACACCCGGCGCGGACGCCGCGTGCCGGCCGATGACCCTGGCCGCCGTGCCGGTACGCCTGGGCGCGGCGAAGGAGGTCGTCCTGGACTCCCGGAAGGCCCGCCGGCTCAGAACGGTGCTCGACGAGCCGTCGGCCGCCCAGGTGAGCACCAACGTGGGCCTCCACTACCGGCGGGGCCCGGCCGAGATGGCCGTGTCCGTGATCGGCGCCTGCCCCGACACCAGCCACTACGTGCTGCCGACGAGGCTGCGCGGCCTCACCTTCTACAACCACGGGACCTGGCAGAGGAGGGGCTGGACGGTCGACGGGCCCAGCCCGTACCGCTACGACCTCGTCGACTGGCGGACCGGAGGCGTTCCGGCCGACCCCGTGCTGCGCGTACGGACCGCCGACCTGGCCAAGGTCACCACCACCTACCGCGCGCAGAACGCCGACGCCCACGGTGCCGTGACTGCGGGCCCGCTGGTGCGCCACCGTGACCACGGTGAGTCCGTCTCGGCGGACGTGACCATGAAGGTCCCCGCGCAGGTCGTCCACTACCTCACCCCGGACGAACGGGTCTCCTGGTCCAGGGGCCTGTGGCTCGGCGACCGGGACGGCGCGACACCGGGCCACTACATCGACCGCCCGCCCCGCCCGGTGACCAAGGGCGCGAGCCTGGACGAGATGGGGGCGGCCGCGTTCGGCCCCAGGCTGTTCCCCCGGACGGCGCAGCGACGCGGTGACGTCATCGCCTACGCGCCGCGCGGGCTGCTCGCCGACGCCGGCGGCGTCGACGACGGCGCCGACGCCAACATGATCGGCAAGGTCCGTCTCGGCTCGGGAGGGAGCGCACTCGCCCGCTCCGACACCCTCGGCTCGCTGTCCGCACGCGTGCCGGCGACGGCGGCGACCTACACGCTGGAGGTGTCCGGTGAACGGACGGTGCCGTACTCGACGCTGTCGACCGCCGTCCACGCGGCCTGGACGTTCCGATCCGCGCCCGGCCCGGGGACACAGGCCCTCCCGCTCCAGGTGGTCCGCCTCGCCCCCATCGGGTTGGACGACGCCAACCGCGCCATGGGCGGCGGCGTGACGCAGATCCCCCTCACCGTCGAACGCAATCCGGGCAGCGCCCCCGCCACGGTCGAGACCCTGACCGCGAAGGCGTCCTTCGACGACGGCCGGACCTGGCACTCCCTGCCCGTCCGCCGGGACGGACGGGGCTGGACCACCACGGTCCACGACCCGGACTCCGGTTTCGTGTCCCTACGCACCAAGGCCGTCGACACCCAGGGCAACACGGCCGTGCAGACGATCGCCCGCGCCTACGCGATCGCCTGACGGCCCGACGGGTTCCCCGGTGCCGGTGCGCCGGGGAACGCCGTCGGCCCGGTCAGGCCCTGGACGGCGGTGGCGTCGTCGGGCTGCTCCTGGGCGTGGCGTTCGGCGGCGATCCGGCGGACGTAGGCGTCGGCCTCCCGGGCGGTGCGTTCGTCCGTCCAGCCGAGGACCTCGGCCATGAGGGCGGCGGTGACCTCGGCGGACTCGGTGCCCCGGTCCTTGGACTCGATGGAGACGCGGGTGCGGCGGGCCAGGACGTCCTCGACGCTGCGGGCGCCCTCGTGGCTGGTGGCGTAGACGACCTCGGCCTTGAGGTAGGCGTTGCTGCTGGGAAGCGGCTCGGCCAGGGTGGGGTCGGCCTCGATGAGGTCGAGGAGTTCGCCGACGATCGACCCGTACCGGCGCAGGAGCTGTTCGATGCGGGCGACGGGCAGGCCGGACCGCTGGGCGAGGGGGGCGCGGCGGTTCCACATGGCGCGGTAGCCGTCGGCGCCGACCAGCGGGACGTCATGGGTCACCGACGCGGGGACGACCTGGTCGGAGTCCAGCCCCCGGACGGCCTCGTCGACGGCGTCCTTGGCCATGACGCGGTAGGTGGTGTACTTGCCGCCCGCGATGACGACCAGCCCCGGCACGGGCGTGCCGACGAGGTGCTCGCGCGACAGCTTGGAGGTCTGGTCGTCGCTGCCGGACAGCAGGGGCCGCAGACCCGCGTAGACGCCCTCGATGTCGTCACGGGTGAGGGGCGTGGACAGCACCCGGTTGACGTGGTCGAGGAGGTAGTCGATGTCGGCGGCGGTGGCGGTGGGGTGCTCCTTGTCGAGGTCCCAGTCGGTGTCGGTGGTGCCGACGATCCAGTGCCGCCCCCACGGGATGACGAACAGCACGCTCTTCTCGGTCCGCAGGATCAGGCCGCTGGTGGAGTCGATGCTCTCGCGGGGCACCAGCAGATGCACGCCCTTGGAGGCGCGGACGTGGACGCTGCTCGCCTCGGCGAGTGCCTGCGTCTCGTCGGTCCACACGCCGGTCGCGCTGATGACCTGCTTGGCGCGCACCTCGATCCGCTCGCCGGTCTCCTGGTCGGCGACCACCGCCCCGACGACCCGCTCGCCCTCGCGCAGGTAGCGGACGACCTTGGCGCGGTTGGCGACGAGCGCGCCGTACGAGGCGGCGGTGCGGATCAACGACATGGTGTGGCGGGCGTCGTCCACCTGTGCGTCCCAGTACTGGACGGCCCCCACCAGGGAGTTCGGCGAGAGTGCGGGGGCGACCTTGAGGGCGCGGCGCTTGGAGAGGTGACGGTGGCCGGGCATGCCGCGCGAGACCCGGGACGAGCCGCTCATCGTGTCGTACAGCAGTACGCCGGCGCCCACGTAGGGGCGCTCCCAGACGCGATGGCTCAGCGGGTACAGGAACGGCACCGGCCGGACCAGGTGCGGCGCCAGCCGCTGGATCATCAGGCCGCGCTCGCGCAGCGCCTCGTGGACGAGCCCGAAGTCCAGCATCTCCAGGTACCTGAGGCCCCCGTGGATCAGCTTGCTGGCGCGGCTGGAGGTGCCTGCCGCCCAGTCCCGGGCCTCGACCAGGCCCACGTTCAGGCCCCGGGTCGCGGCGTCGAGGGCGGCCCCGGCGCCCACCACCCCGCCGCCGATGACCAGGACGTCGATCTCCTCGGACCCCAGCCGCTCGAGGGCGCGGGCCCGATCGTCGGAGGACAGCTTGACCGGCTGCATGTTCAGCTCCTCGCAGGAGGGTGCCCCCCAACGGAGGCGAAAGGTAAGAGTCCGGATCTAGTATGACATTGTCGAACAGCGTACCTGTTGGGGTCGGACGGCGGGAGCCCCCCTCCGGCACCTCGATGCGCCTCTTGACTTCGACGGTCGGCTGTGTGGAGGATCACCCGTACCGAATTCGGTAATGTCGAACCGCAAGTGAGGATCCGTGATTCCTGCATCCGCCCGACCAGCCGGACCGACAGGGCCCGCCGGCGTCTACGTCGCCGCGATCGACCAGGGCACCACCTCGAGCCGGTGCATCATCTTCGACCGGCGGGGCGGGATCGTGTCCGTGGCCCAGAAGGAGCACCGGCAGATCTTCCCCAGGCCCGGCTGGGTGGAGCACGACCCCGAGGAGATCTGGGCCAACGTCGAAGAGGTCGTTCGCGAGGCCCTGACCGTGGCCGGTCTCACCCCGTCGGCGCTGGCCGCCGTCGGGATCACCAACCAGCGCGAGACCACCGTGGTGTGGGACCGCGCCACCGGACGCCCGGTCCACAACGCGATCGTCTGGCAGGACACCCGTACCGACGAGATGGTGCGGGAGCTGGAGGGCGTGGTCGGCCGCGAACGGTTCCGGGAGCGCACCGGGCTGCCGCTGGCCACCTACTTCTCCGGCCCGAAGCTCCTGTGGCTCCTTCGCGAGGTCCCGGGTCTGGCGGCGCGCGCCGAGGCCGGCGAGGTGCTGTTCGGGACGATGGACACCTGGCTGATCTGGAAGCTCACCGGCTCCCACATCACCGACGTCACCAACGCCAGCCGCACCATGCTGATGAACCTGGCCGACCTGGACTGGGACGACACGATCCTCGAACGCATGGGCATCCCGCGCGCCGTGCTGCCGGAGATCCGCCCGTCCGCCCAGGTCTACGGCGCCGCCACGGGCGTCCTCGAAGGCGTCCCGGTGGCCAGCGCGCTGGGCGACCAGCACGCGGCGCTGTTCGGGCAGACCGGGTTCTCGCTGGGCGACATCAAGTCCACCTACGGGACCGGCAGCTTCCTGGTCCTCAACACCGGCGACAAGCCCGTTCAGTCGGCGCACGGGCTGCTCACCACCGTCGCGTACCAGATCGAGGGGCAGCCCGCCGTGTACGCGCTGGAGGGCTCGATCGCCGTCACCGGGGCGCTCGTCCAGTGGTTCCGCGACAACCTCGGGCTGATCAACAGCGCCGCCGAGATCGAGACGCTGGCGCTGACCGTGCAGGACAGCGGCGGCTGCTACATCGTGCCCGCCTTCTCCGGCCTGTTCGCCCCCTACTGGCGCAGCGACGCGCGCGGGGTCGTCACCGGCCTGACCGGCTACGTCGGCAAGGGGCACCTGGCCCGCGCGGCGTTGGAGGCCACGGCCTGGCAGACCCGCGAGGTCGTCGACGCGATGCGCGGCGACACCGGCATCGACCTGACGGAGCTGCGCGTCGACGGCGGCATGACCGCCAACAACCTGCTCATGCAGCTCTTGGCCGACGCCCTGGACGTGCCGGTGGCCCGGCCCACGGTCGCCGAGACCACCTGCCTGGGCGCCGCGTACGCCGCCGGACTGGCCGTGGGCTACTGGCCCGACCTCGACAGCCTGCGCTCCAACTGGCACAAGGCCGCCGAGTGGAACCCCGCCATCGACCCCACCCTGCGCGACCGACGCCACCGCAAGTGGAAGAAGGCCGTTCAGCGCAGCCTCGACTGGATCGACGAGGACGACTGAACGGCCCGTCTCCTACGGCAGGATCGGGTCGATCGTTCCCCACAGCGCGCAGTTGCTCGCCTCGGCGACGTCCGTGGGACGGATCCCGCCGCGTCCGGGCGCGAGCGTCAGCACGTCACGGGCCGACCGGTACCGAGGCCAGTGCGGCGCGTGGTGGGCGCCCGGCCGGCCGGTGTGCGCGAACGAGGTCCAGTAGCCGGTCATGTCGTTGGACAGCCTCCGCTGCGGTCCCTTCAGCTCGCCGATCAGGCCGGGGAACAGGTACGTCAGCTCCGTGCCGTGCTCGGCGCCCTCGTCATATCCGGGGACGTCGATCAGCGGCGGCGCCGTCCGGTCGGCGAACTGATACCCGTACACGGGAACGCCGGCGCGCCGGAACACGTCGAGGGCGGTCACGTGGTCGCACGTGGAGAGCACGTTGCCGCCGTGGGAGAACACCGTGGCCAGGGCCAACCTCGGCTCGGGGTACTTCGCGGCGGGATAGTGCGCCAGCACCCGGTCGGCGTGCCTCCCGAAGCTCTCGCGGATGACCCGCTCGTACTCCGCCACGGTGATCGGCTTCGGGTAGAGGAAGCCGACGAACAGCCGCATCTCGTCGAGCGTGTTGCCGTGCATCAGCGGCACCCGGTTGAACCGGCCGCTCTCGATGGCGGCGCGGGGCTGCCGGGGCATCACGCGATCACCCCCCGCGACCGCGTACGGCATCACCTCGACCTCGTTGAACGCCTCCATCAGCCGCTTGGTCGGCACCGTGCGCAGGCAGCGGGCGACCTCGACGGTGCAGCCGACCTTCTTGGCGACGGTCACCGCGCTCGCCTCCGCCGACGCCTCCGCACGCGTCACCGCGGCGCAGCCGTAGCTCTGCGCGATCGCCTTGTGGAACAGCCCTGCGGCGGTGGGCGAGGCGATGTTGGCGCAGGTGTCGGCGGACCCGGCGGACTCGCCGAACAACGTCACGTTGTGGGCGTCCCCGCCGAAGGCCGCGATGTTGCGCCGCACCCATCGCAGCGCCGCCTGCTGGTCGAGCAGCCCGTAGTTGCCCGCCTGGAGATGCCGATCCGGGCCGGCCTCCAGCCCGGGATGGGCGAGCCAGCCGAGCGCCCCGAGCCGGTAGTTGACGCTGACGACGACCACGTCGCCGTTCACCGCGAGCTTGGAGGTGTTGTAGTCGCTGCCGGCCCCGATGACGTTGCCGCCGCCGTGCACCCACACCATGACGGGCAGCTTCCTCTTCCGCCGGTGGGGCGGGCGGTCGGGTGCGGTGACGCTCAGGTACAGGCAGTCCTCACTGAAGGACGACGTGCCGCCCCAGTCCTGGGCGATCTGGGCGCACCGGTTGCGCGGGAACGTCGCGTCGCGGACGCCCGTCCACGGTCGGGCGTCCTGCGGCGGCCGGAACCGCAGAGCCCCGAGGGGCGGGGCCGCGAACGGGATGCCCTGAAAGAGCCGATGGCGGTGAAGATGCGCGCCCCGTACGAGGCCCTTGTCGGTCCGGACCAGGGTGGACGTACCCGAGGACCGTGGAACGGCGGTGGCCGAGGATGCGGCGATGGACGGGGCCGCCAAGGTGGCGGCGGACAGAACGAGCACTAGGGGCGCTTTGCGCATGGGTCTCATACCCGCCCTGTCCCCAACGTTGCACCCCGCCACGCCGAGCAATCATATAGTGACAATAAGTCAAATCCCCGGCGTCGGTCAGCGGAAGGCCGCCTCCCCGGTGAGGGCCCGACCGATGACCAGGCTGTGGACCTCGCTGGTGCCCTCGTAGGTCAGCACCGACTCCAGGTTGTTGGCGTGCCGGAGCACCGGATACTCCAGGGTGACGCCGTTCGCGCCGAGGATGGTGCGGCACTGCCGGGCGATGTCCAGGGCCTCGCGGACGTTGTTGAGCTTGCCCACGCTGACCCGTTCGGGGGCGAGGTCGCCGGCGTCCTTGAGTCGGCCGAGGTGCAGCGCCAGCAGCACGCCCTTGCCCAGCTCCAGCGCCATGTCGGCCAGCTTCTGCTGCGTGAGCTGGTACGACGTCAGCGGACGGGAGAAGACCTCGCGTTCGGTCGCGTACGCGATGGCGGTCTCCAGACAGTCGCGGGCGGCCCCGATCGCGCCGAACACGATGCCGAACCGGGCCTCGTTCAGGCAGCCGAGGGGGCCGGACAGGCCGCGCGCCCCCGGGAGCATCGCGTCGGCGGGCAGCCGGACGTCCTCCAGCACGAGTTCGCTGGTCACGCTGGCGCGCAGGGAGAGCTTGCGCTTGATCTCGGGGGCGGAGAACCCGGGTGTCCCGGCCGGGACCAGGAATCCCCGGACACCCTCGTCGGTGCGGGCCCACACCACCGCGACGTCGGCCACCGAGCCGTTGGTGATCCACATCTTGGTGCCGTTCAGCACCCAGTCGCCGCCCGCGCGCTTGGCGGTGGTGCGCATGGAGCCGGGGTCGGACCCGGCGTCCGGCTCGGTGAGCCCGAAACAGCCGAGCCGCTCGCCCGCCGCCATCGCGGGCAGCCACTCCCGCTTCTGCTCCTCGGATCCGTACCTCCAGATCGCGTACATCGCCAGCGACCCCTGCACGGACACCAGGCTGCGCAGGCCGGAGTCGACCGCCTCCAGCTCCAGACACGCCAGGCCGTACGAGACGGCGTTGGTCCCGGCGCAGCCGTATCCGGTCAGGTGCATCCCGAGAACCCCCAGCTCACCGAGCTTTCGGGCCAGGTCGCGGACGGGGAGTGCGCCGTCCTCGAACCACTCGGCGACGTGCGGGCGCAACTCGCGCTCGCCCATCGCCCGCACGGTCCGCTGGATCTCGCGTTCCTCGTCGGTCAGCAGCCCGTCGACGGCGAACAGCTCGAACGGGTGTGTGGGCACGGGACCTCCCAGGCAGAATCCGGATATTGGATCCAATATAGTGAGCCGGGTTCGAGGAGGGGAGTGCGGGATGGGCACGGACGGGGCGCTGTCGGGGCTGGTGATCGCCGACTTCGGGCGGGTGCTCGCGGGCCCGTACGCGACCATGCTGCTGGCCGATCTCGGCGCCGACGTCATCAAGATCGAACGACCCGGGGCCGGGGACGACACCCGCGCCTGGGGCCCGCCGTTCGCCGACGGTGAGTCGACCTACTTCCTCGCCGTCAACCGCAACAAGCGCTCCCTCACCCTCGACCTCGGCGACGACGGCGACCGGGAGACCGCCCGCGCCCTCGCGGCGCGCGCCGACGCGCTGGTGGAGAACTTCCGTCCCGGCACCATGGAGCGGCTCGGGCTCGGCTACGCGGACCTGCGCGCGCTCAATCCCGGCCTCGTGTACTGCTCGGTGACCGGCTTCGGCGCCGGCGAGGGCGCCCACCTCCCCGGGTACGACCTGTTGGTGCAGGCCATGGGCGGGTTGATGAGCGTGACCGGGGAGCCCGGCGGATCGGGCACCAAGGCCGGGGTGGCGCTGGTCGACGTGATCACCGGCCTGCACGCCGCGCTCGGGATCCTCGCCGCCCTCCGCCACCGCGACCGCACCGGCGAGGGCCAGCGGGTCGAGGTCTCGCTGCTCACCTCGCTGCTGTCGGCGCTCACCAACCAGGCGTCCGCGTACGTGGCGGCCGGGTCGGTGCCGCAGGCGATGGGCAACCGGCACCCGAGCATCACCCCGTACGAGGTGTTCTCCGCCAAGGACCGGCCGCTGGTCCTCGCCGTCGGCAACGACCGCCAGTTCCGCGCGCTCTGTGAACGGCTCGGCCGCGCGGGGCTCGCCGACGACCCCCGCTTCGCCACCAACACCGCCCGGGTCGCCCACCGCTCCGAGTTGTCGCGCGAGCTGTCCGGGCCGCTGGCCGAGCGGACGGCCGACGAGTGGTTCGCCGACCTCACGGCGGTCGGGGTGCCGTGCGGCCCCATCAACGACCTGGCCGCCGCGTTCGACCTCGCCGAACGGCTCGGCCTCGACACGCGGGTCCGGATCGACGACCCGCGCCGGGACACCCCGGTCGAGCAGGTCGCCAACCCGATCGGGCTCGCCGCCACCCCGCCGACCTACCGCACCGCGCCGCCCCGGCTCGGCGAGGACTCCGCCGCCGTGCTCGCCGAACTCCTGGGACGCGAGACGTGACGCACCCACGACGGCCGCCGACCGCCCAGCAGTTCGTGCTGAAGGAGCTGCGGCACGCCATCACCACCGGCGAGCTGAAGCCGGGCACCCCGATCCGGCAGGACGCCCTGGCCGAGCGGCTCGACGTCAGCCGGGTGCCGCTGCGCGAGGCCCTGCGCGTCCTGGAGGCCGAGGGGCTGGTCGTCCACGAGGCCCACCGGGGCCACCGCGTCGCGGTGCTGTCGATGACCGACCTCCGCGAGATCTACCGGATCCGGGAGATCCTGGAGGCCGAGGCCGTCCGCGAGGCCGCCGCCCGACTCACCCCGGAGCTGCTCGCCACGATCGAGGAGGCGCAGCGCGACGTCGAGCGGGCCGGCGAGGCGGGCGACGTCACCGCCATGGCCGAGGCCAACCGCCGCTTCCACTTCACGCTGCTCGGGGCCTGCGGCATGCCCCGGCTCGTTCGGCTGATCACCACCCTGTGGGACGCCACCGACGCGTACCGCGCCCTGTACTACGGCGGCACGGACAACCGCGAACGCGTCGTCCACGAGCACCGCGCCGTCCTCGACGCCCTGCGCGACGGCGACACGGAGTCGGCGATCGGCCACCTCGACCGGCACCGCGCCCACGCGGTCGACACGCTCGCCGAAGTCCTCGAAGGCTAGGCGACCTCCAGCGCGGCCCTGCGTTCGCCGGGGGACAGGGCCGTGTCACGGGTCTCGCGCATCGACAGGCACACCAGGAGGAACACGGCGGCGCATCCGGACACGTACCAGAAGTAGCCGGACTCCATCCCCGCCTTCTTGAACCAGAGGGCGATGTACTCCGTGGTGCCGCCGAAGAGCGCCTGCGCGATCGAGTGCGGCAGGGCGATGCCGAGCGCACGGACATGGGTGGGGAACAGCTCCGCCTTCACCGCCGCGTTGACCGAGGTGTAGCAGGTCAGGATCACCATCGCGACCAGCGACAACAGCAGCGCGGACCCGAACGTCCGGACCTCGCCGAGCGCGGTCAACAGCGGGACGCCGGTCAGCATCGAGGCCGTCCCGAACACGATCAGCAGGGGACGGCGGCCGATCCGGTCCGACAGCATCCCGCCCAACGGCTGGAGCACGACGAACACCGCCAGCGCGCAGAACCCCACCAGGGTGGCGTCCTCCTTGCTCATCCCGGCGGTGTTCGACAGGTATTTGGTGAGATAGGTGGTGTAGGTGTAATACGCCACCGCTCCGCCCATCGTGAGCGCGAGGACGAGCACGAACTCCCGCCGATACGGGAGCAGGGCACGCAGCGTTCCGCGTTCACCCGTGGACTCCTCCCCGTACGCCTCGGTCTCCATCAGATTGCGGCGCAGATAGAACACCACGGCGGCGCCGGCGGCCCCCACGAAGAACGGAATCCGCCAACCCCAAGAGTGCAACGTCTCCTCCGACATGGTGTGCTGGAGGAACAGTTGCAGGCCCAGTCCGCAGAGTTGCCCGAGCGTCGTCGACACGTACAGGACGCTGGCCGCCAGCCCGCGCCGCCCCGGGGCCGACGCCTCGACGAGGTAGGTCACACCCGCCCCGTACTCGCCCCCCACGGAGAGCCCCTGCAGCATCCGCGCCACCAACAGCACACCCGCCCCGAGGTGGCCGGCCTGCTCGTACGTGGGGGCGATGGCGATCAGGAGCGCGCTGACCGACATGAGCATGACGCTCACGGTGAGCGCCGTCTTGCGCCCCCTCCGATCCGCGAGCCGCCCCAACAACCAGCCGCCGATCGGCCGCACCAGGAATCCGACGGCGAAGATGCCCATCGTGTTGAGCAACTGCGCGGTGGGATCCCCGGAGGGGAAGAACGACGACGCGAAGTAGACGGCGAAACTGGAATAGACGAACCAGTCGTACCACTCGACCAGATTTCCGACCGAACCGCCGACCAGGGCCCGCCAAGGACCACGGGCGCTCTCCGCACCGGACGGCTTCGGCATCGACGATCTCCTTGCACACTACGCAACGGGCTGTCGAGTGCACGTTAAGTGACGAAGTCGTGGTGGCGCAGGGGGCTGGAGGAGAAGGCGTCCCACCTTCGGGCGGCTCGGAGGTGACGGGTTCCGCTCGTCTTCCGCCATTACTTACCATGTGGTAGAAAACTGGGACGTCCCTTGGAGGTCCCGTGAGCGTCGTTCCCCTTCCACAGCGCATGACCCCGACACCCGGATCGGCGCTGTGGCCGGGGCCCCGGCCTCGCCTGGCGGTGCCCTCGGAGGACCTGCGAGCCGTCGGCGACGTCGTCGTCGACCTCCTCGCACGGCTCCACGGGACGAACCCGGTGCTCCAGATCGGCGGAACCGGCGACCTCACCCTCGTCTTGGCCGATGCGGACGACGTGGCCCCCGAAACGACACCCGTCCAGGGCATCGACCCGCAGGCCGTCGGGCTCGGCCCGCGGGAGCGCTACGAGCTGGTGGTGGAGGACACGGGAGCCGTCGTCACCGCGTGCTCGGCGGAAGGGCTGTTCCGGGGCGCGACCACGTTCGCTCAGCTCGTCCGGGACGGTGTCGTCCCCGGTGTGCGGATCGCCGACGGGCCCGCCTGGGCCTGGCGGGGTCTGTCGCTCGACGTGGTGCGCCGGTTCTTCACGGTCGAGGAGGTCAAGAAGGTCATCGACCTGCTCGCGCTGTACAAGTTCAACGTCCTGCACCTGCACCTGACCGACAGCCAGGCATGGCGCCTGGAGATCACCGGTCGGCCACGGCTGACCGGGGACCTGCCGTTCTACACCCACGACGACTACCGGGAGATCGTCGCGTACGCGCAGGCCCGCTTCGTCACCGTCGTCCCGGAGATCGACATGCCCGGCCACGTGCTGGCGGCGGTGCGCGCCTACCCCGAGCTCCAAGGGGACGAGAAGCCCGCGCACGGCCTCTTGGCCTACCTCGACCCGCGTGCCGACGCCGCCCTCCGGTTCGCCGGGGACGTCCTCCACGAGGTCGCCGGTCTCACGCCCGGGCCCTGGGTGCACATCGGTGGCGACGAGGCGTTCGGGATGCCGCACGAGCTGTACGCGGAGTTCGTCGCACGCGCGCTGCAGATGGCGCGCGGCACGGGAAAGAAGGTTGCCGGCTGGCAGGAGGTCACCCGTTCCGGCGCCGCGCCTCCCGCGGACCTGGTGCAGTGCTGGGTCGGTGCCGGGGACGAGTTCGACCCCGAGGCCGCCCGCAAGGCCGCCCCGGCCGAGTACCTGCCGCTGATCGACGTCGTCGCGGAGTCCTTCGCGCGGGTTCCCGAGGACATGCCCGCCGCCGTCGCGGCCGACGTCCCCGTGCTCGCCTCGCCCAGCAGCTTCCTGTACCTGGACCGGCGGCACGCCGAGGAGTCGCTCCTGCCCGACCAGAACGCCCGGCGGACGGAGGTGGGCTTCGGCTCCTATCGGCCGCGCACCGCCCGTGAGCTGTTCGACTGGCACCCGGGCGGGCTGGTCGAGATCCCCGGGACGGCGCGGCTCGCCGGCGTCGAGGCGGCGATCTGGTGCGAGACCGTCAAGGGCTTCGACGACCTCGCGTTCCTGCTGCTGCCCCGGCTGCCGGGGATCGCGGAGAAGGCGTGGACGCCCAAGGTCACCGGCTGGGACGGGTACCGCGACCGTGTCGCCGGCCACACCTCCTGGTGGGACCGACTCGGCTGGGGCGCCTACTACCGGTCCGTGGAGGTGTTCGCGCCGGAGGGCTGAGCGCTCGCCCGCTCGAACGCCTCCCGGCGCGCCCGCTGTCGCGCGACGTCGGCGACCGGGGCCGCCAGGACGAGTCGACGCGTGTAGTCGTGCTCCGGGCGCGTGGTCACCGTGGACGCCTCACCCGTCTCCACGATCTCGCCGCGATGGATGACGGACACCCGGTGGCTCATCACCCGGACCACCGCGAGGTCATGGGAGACGAACAGGTAGGAGACCCCCGTCTGCCGCTGGATCTCCAGGAGCAGGTCCAAGACGGTCTGCCGGGTCGTCAGGTCCAGGGCCGACACCGGCTCGTCGCACACGATGAGCTTCGGCCCGACCGCCAGCGCGCGGGCGATGGCCACACGCTGTCGCTGCCCCCCGGAGAACTCGCGCGGCAGCCGGTCGGCGGCGTCGGCGGGCAGACGCACCCGGTCCAGCAGTCCGCCCACCCGACGGCGCGCCTCGGCTCTCCCGATGCCCTGGGCGAGCAGCGGCTCCGACAGGGTGTCGCCGATGGTCAGCGACGGGTTCAGCGACGTGTACGGGTCCTGGAAGATGACCTGGAGGTCCCTGCTCAGCTCACGGCGGCGCCGGGCGGAGGCCCCCTCGATGCGCTCGCCCATGAACGTGATCGCGCCCGACCGTACGGGCACCAACCCGAGGATCGCCCGGCCGATGGTGGTCTTGCCCGACCCCGAACCGCCGACCAGGCCCAGGGTCTCGCCCGGGCGGATGCGCAGGGACACGCCTTTCAGCACGTCGGTGCGCGGGGCCCGCCGGCCCCTTCCCGGGAAGGACACTCGAAGGTCCTCGACCGTCAGCAGGTCGTTCACGCGTCCACGCCTTTCGAAGGTCGCCAGGGCTCGCGCGCCGGTGCCCGGTCCAGCACCGCGCCCAGCAGCCTCTGGGTGTACGGGTCCTCGGGAGCGTGCAGCACCCGCTCGGTCGTGCCCGTCTCGACGATGCGGCCGTCGTTCATCACGGTCACCCGGTCGCACAGGTCGGCGACGACGCCCAGGTCGTGGGTGACCAGGAGGACGCCCAGGCCCCGTTCCCTCTGGAGCCTGCGCAGCAGCCCGAGCACCTCCGCCTGGACCGTCACGTCGAGCGCCGTGGTCGGCTCGTCGGCGATGAGGAGCTTCGGGTCGCAGGACATCGCGCCCGCGATGAGGACCCGCTGTGCCATGCCGCCGGAGATCTCGTGCGGGTAGGAGGCGAAGGTGCGCTCCGGGTCCGGGATCTCGACCATGCGCAACAGGTCCAGGGCACGGCGCCGGGCCTCGGCCTTGGAGATGCGAAGCTTGTACCGCATCGGCTCCATGAGCTGACCGCCGATGGTGAAGGCCGGGTCGAGGTTGCTCATCGGCTCTTGAGGGACGTAGGCGATCACGTCGCCGCGCAGCACCCGGTGGTCGCGTTCGGGCAGCCCGACGATCTCCTGTCCGTCCACCGTGACGCTGCCCCCGGCGACGTGGCCGCCCTCGGGAAGGATGCCGAGGATCGAGAACGCCGTCTGCGTCTTGCCGGAGCCCGACTCGCCGACCAGACCGACGATCTCCCCTTCGTGCACGTCGAGGTCCACGCCTTGCACGACCTGCTTCACGGTGCCGTCCGCAAGGGCGTAGGAGACCACGAGGTCGCGTACGGACAGCAGCCCGCCGCGTCCCGTCGCGTCCCGCGACGGGGTGGTCGCGGGAGGACGGGAACGGCGGCGGACGGGCTCGGCCCCGCGGTCCTCCAGCGCGTCCCGCAGCGCCCCGGCGAGCAGGACCAGGGACGCGTTGGTGAGGCCCAGCGCCAGGCCCGGCCACACGAGCATGGAGGGTTCGCGCTGGATGTTCTTGAACGCCTCGTTCAGCATGGCGCCCCAGGTGGGGGTCTCGCCGCTGCCGATGCCGAGGAACTCCA
This sequence comes from Thermomonospora umbrina, assembly GCF_003386555.1. Taxonomy (GTDB): domain Bacteria; phylum Actinomycetota; class Actinomycetes; order Streptosporangiales; family Streptosporangiaceae; genus Thermomonospora; species Thermomonospora umbrina. Next base: position 3,649,201 of record NZ_QTTT01000001.1, read on the forward strand.
GGCCCGCTTGGAGGGCCAGGGCGAGACCGGTGATGAGGGCGGCCTGGATGATGATCGGGGCGCGCACCATCACGAGCACGTGCCGGGCCACGATCCGGGAGTCCCGCAACCCCGACACCTTGGCGGCGTCCACGTACAACTCGTGGCGCACGTTGGTGACGATGCCGCGGACCAGCCGGAAGAAGCCGGGTGCGACCAGCACTCCGAGGACGACCATCAGCACCCACACCGTGGGGCCCAGGATGGCCCGGGACGCCAGCAGCACCACCATGGCCGGGAGCGCCATGACCAGGTTGACCGTCCAACTCGCCGCCGCGTCGAACCGGCCGCCGCGATACCCGGCCACCAGCCCCGACGGCACTCCGATGGCGAGCGCCACCAGGACGGCGAGCAGCGCCCCGCCGAGGGTGTTGCGGCCTCCGTGCAGCAGCCGGGACAGCAGGTCCCGGCCGGCGGAGTCGAAGCCCAGCGGATGGCGCGCCGTCGGCCCGCCGAATGAGTCGCGCAGGTCGGCGGCGCCGGGGTCCTGTGGGCTCAGGACGGGTGCGAGCACCACCGCGACCACGATGGCCGCCAGCAGGACGGCGGCGGTCAGACCGAGCGGGTTCCGCAGCAGACGGCGGAGCGGCCCGCGGTTCTTCGGCCTGTCGCTCATGCGACCCTCGCCTTCGGGTTGAGCCAGCCGATGAGGACGTCCACCACGAGGTTGATCGTGACCACCACCAGCACCGTGACCATGACCAGCGCCATGATCACCGGGATGTCGCCCCGGGTGGTGTAGGCGACGGTCATGCCGCCCAGGCCCGGCAGCCCGAAGATCTGCTCCACCAGCACCGCGCCGCCGAGCAGCCCGACGAACTGCACGCCGAGGACGGTGAGCGCGGGCGCCGCCGCGTTCCGGACGACGTGCCGGAACACGATCCGCGACGGTGGCAGCCCGCGCGCCCGCAGCGTCCGCACGTAGTCCTGGCGCAGCACGTCGATGACCGCGGCGCGGACCTGCTGCGTCAACCCGGCCACGGAGCCGACCGACAGCGACAGGATCGGCAGCGTCACCGTGGACAGCCAGCCGCTCGGGGACTCGGTGAACCCGGTGTAGCCGATGGCGGGGAACCAGCCCAGCCGTACCGCGAACACCACCACGATGATCAGCGTGACCAGGAAGCCCGGCAGCGCGTAGCCGGCGACGGCCAGCACCTGGACGAGCCGGTCCACCGGCCCGCCGCGTCGGACGCCCGCCCACACCCCGAGCAGCAGCGACAGCACGGCGGTGACCAGGGTGACCCCCACCAGGAGGCTGATCGTCACGGGCAGCCGGGTGCCGATGGCCTGGACCACGTTCTCCCCGGTGAACCAGGAGGTGCCGAAGTCGCCCCGGACGGCGTGCGCCACCCAGTCCAGGTACTGCACGAGCACGCTCCGGTCCAGGCCCAGCTCGGCGTTCTTGGCGTCCACGAGATCCTGCGTCGCCCCGGACCCGAGGAGCTGACGGCCCACGTCCAGGTCCGGGACGGACAGCAGCAGATGGCTCAGGAACGAGATCACGAACAGCAGCACCGCCCCGGCCGCGATCCTGCGCGCGATGAAGCTCAGCATGCCGCCGTCGTCACTTGGCCGGTGCGTAGTTGTAGAGGGAGGGGACGGCCATCCCGGACTGCGGCGTGATCTTCACGGAGCCGTCGGAGACGTGCAGGTAGGTCATCCGGTAGAACGGCACGAACCAGGCGTCCTTGACCAGGTGCTCGTTGAGGGCCTGCAGATGCGGTCCGGCCTCCTCGACCGGGGCCCGCTGGATCTTGGGAAGCAGTTCCTTCACCGTGGCGTCGGAGTAGCCGAACATGTTGAAGACGCCGGGGGTGACGTAGTCGCCGACGGTGACCCAGTCGGTGGCGGACTGGCCGAGGTTCATGACCATGGCGGAGTACGCCCGCTGCCCGAAGACCTGCCGGATGGACCCCGGGTCGATGGTCTGCCAGGTGACCTTGATGCCGACCTTGCCGAGGTCGGTCTGCAGCGAGGAGGCCAGCGCGTCCGGGACGATGGCCGTGATGCGCGGCAGCCGCAGCGTGAAGCCGCCGCCGAACCCGGCCTGCTTCAGCAGCTCACGGGCCTTGGCGGGGTCGTGGGCGTAGTAGGCGTCCAGTTCCTTCTTGTAGGCGGCCGTGTCGGTGCCGAAGATCTGGTTGGTGATCTGCCCGCGCCCCTGGCGGAGCTTGTCGAGCATGGTCCGACGGTCGATGGCGTGGTTGATCGCCTGCCGGACCCTGGTGTCGCGCAGCGCCGGCGTGACCACGCCGCCCCGGTCGAACAGCAGGAGTCCCTGGAAGTCGAACTCCTGCTTGACGGTGGTGACCTTGGGAGCGTTCTCCACGCCGGCCTGCTGGTCGGCGTCCTGGAGCACGGCGGCGTTGACCTGCCCGGTCTTGATGCCGTTGACCAGGGCCGTCTCGTTGTCGAAGTAGTTGATCGTCACGTTCTCGTAGGGCAGCCCGCGGCCCCAGTAGGACGTGGCGCGGCGGAACGCCCAGCGGGTGCCGATGGCGGTCTTCCCGGTGTCCAGCTCGTAGGGTCCGGTGCCGTCCGGCCTGGTCTTGAGCGGGTCACCGCTCTTGGCGAACGCCGCCGGGTTGGCCATGAGACCGGCCGCGTCGCTCAGGTAGAACAGCATCGCGGGGTTGGGCCGGCCCAGCTTCAGGGTCACGTGGGCGGCGTCCACGACCTCGATGGACTCCACGTCCTTGAGGGTCTTGGCCTGGGCGCCGGTCTTCTTGACGAACCGCTCCATGTTGGCCTTGACGGCCGCCGCGTCGAACGGTGTCCCGTCGTCGAACTTCACGTCTCCGCGCAGGGTGAGCGCCAGTTCGGTCCGGTCGTCGTTGTACTTCCACGCGGTGGCGAGCATCGGGGCGTAGGTCCCGTCGGGCTCGCGCTTGAGGAGCGTGTCGTACACGGCCTGGAAGAACGGGAGGGCGCTGCCGTTGGCGTCGGCCGGGTCGAGGCTCTGCGGCAGGGTCAGCGTCGCGATGGACAGGGTCGTGCTCCCGCTCCCGGCGGAGCCGGAGCCCGAGCACCCGGCGAGCACGGTGGCGGCGGTGACGCAGGCCGCGACGGTGGCGGCCGCTCTTGCGGTCTTCTTCATGGGTCACTCCGTCTGGGGGGCGGATCGGCGGGTGCGGTGAGCATACATACAAAACTAACCACATGGTAGGTTTTGCTCGAGGGTCGCGGAGAGGGCGAACGCCGTACCGTTCTGCGCGGCATCGCACGGCCCGACATCGCAGAGAGGCACCCCACGTGACCGCACAGACACCGCACCGGCCGTCCAAGGGTGAGCGCACCCGCGCCCGCATCCTCGACTCGGCGGCCGAGCTGTTCTCTCGTTCGGGGTTCGCGGCCGTGTCCCTGCGCGACATCGCGGCCCACGCCGAACTGACCCACGCGGGCGTGCTGCACCACTTCCCGGGCAAGGAGTCCCTGCTGATCGAGGTGCTCGGACGGCGCGACCGGATCGACGCCAAGCTGCTGTTCGGGACGAACGCCGACGCCCCTCCGGAGGAGCTGCTCGAAGCCCTCATCGGCATCGTGGCGCGCAACATGGGGACCCCCGGCCTGGTCGCCCTCTACGTGAAGATCTCCGGTGAGGCGACCGCGCCCGACCACCCGGCGCACGCGTACTTCGTCGACCGCTACCGGGTCCTGCGCGAGCGGCTCGCGGAGATCGTGTCCGCGCTCTCCGCCCAGGCCGACCCGCCCCTCGACCACGACCCCGTCGCCGTCGCCCAGCAACTGCTGGCGCTGATGGACGGGCTGCAGACCCAATGGCTCCTGGAACCGGACGCGGTCGACATGCGCGCCTCCGTCGTCACGTTCCTGAGGCAACTCGGGCTGCACGTGGACACCCCGCAAGCCCCCGACCCCCGAGGTACCGCATGACGCAGACCGATCTCACCCTCGAAGAGAAGGCGTCGCTCACGTCCGGAGGCGACACCTGGCATACGACGACGGTGCCCGGCGTGGTCCGCGCCCTCACCCTGGCCGACGGGCCGCACGGCATCCGACGCCAGGACGAGGGCTCCGGCGACGCCCTCGGCCTGCGCCACAGCCTTCCCGCCACCTGCTTCCCGCCCGCCGTCGCCCTCGGGTCGTCCTGGGACGCGGACCTGCTCCGCCGGGTCGGCGCGGCCCTCGCCCGCGAGGCGTCCGCTCTCGGTGCCGACGTCGTCCTCGGCCCGGGCGTCAACATCAAGCGCTCCCCGCTGTGCGGGCGCAACTTCGAGTACTTCGCCGAGGACCCTCACCTGACGGGCGCCCTCGGCGCCGCACTCGTCACCGGGATCCAGTCCCTGGGGATCGGCGCGAGCGTCAAGCACTTCGCGGTCAACAACCAGGAGACCGACCGCATGCGGATCAGCGCCGACGTGGACGAGCAGACGCTCCGCGAGATCTACCTGCCCGCCTTCGAGCACATCGTGCGCGAGGCCCGGCCGTACACGGTCATGTGCGCGTACAACAAGATCAACGGCGTGTACGCCGCCCAGAACCACTGGCTGCTCACCGAGGTCCTGCGGGACGAGTGGGGCTTCGACGGGCTGGTGGTCTCCGACTGGGGCGCCGTCAACGACCGGGTGGCCGCCCTGGAGGCCGGTCTCGACCTGGAGATGCCGCCCACCGGGACCGATGGGCGGATCGTCGACGCCGTCCGGTCCGGCCGCCTGGACGAGCGGGTCGTCACCCGGGCGGCCGATCGGCTGCTCGACCTGGCCCGGCGGCTCGAATCCGCCGAGCGGTTCGAGGACTGGGACGTCGAGGCCCACCACGACCTCGCCCGCGAGGCGGGGCGAGGCTCGGCGGTGCTGCTGAAGAACGACGACACCGTGCTCCCCCTGGACCCGCGGGCGCGGCAGCGCGTCGCCGTCGTCGGAGAGTTCGCCCGCACCCCGCGCTACCAGGGCAGCGGCAGTTCCCACGTGGTCCCCACCCGGCTGGACACCGCCTGGGACGCCCTGCACGCCGGTGTCGGGCCCGAGACCGAGCTGACCTTCGCCGCCGGGTACGGGCTGGACGGCGCCGCGGACGACGCGATGAAGGCGGAGGCGGTCGGCTCCGCCGCGCGCGCCGACGTCGCCCTGGTCTTCCTCGGCCTGCCCGACGAGGTCGAGTCCGAGGGTTTCGACCGGACCTCCATCGACCTGCCACAGGGCCAGATCGACCTGCTGCGCCGGATCGCCGAGGTCTGCCCGCGGGTCGTCGTCGTCCTCGCCAACGGCGGTGTCGTGTCCGTCGCCGACTGGCAGGACTCGGCTTCGGCGATCCTGGAGGGCTGGCTGCTCGGCCAGGCGGGCGGGTCCGCGATCGCCGACCTGCTGCTCGGCGTGTGCAGCCCCTCGGGACGCCTCGCCGAGACGATCCCGAACCGCCTCGCCGACGTCTCGTCCTTCCTGCACTTCCCGGGAGCCGACGGGCACGTCACCTACGGTGAGGGACGCTATGTGGGCTATCGCTACCACGACACCCTCGGCACCGACGTCGCCTACCCGTTCGGTCACGGTCTGTCGTACACGCGGTTCGAGTACTCCGATCTCGGGGTCACCGAGACGGGCGCCAACGAATGGGCGGTCGAGCTGACGGTCACCAACGTCGGCGACCGCACCGGGCACGAGGTCGTCCAGCTCTACGTGGCGTTCGAGGAGGAGACGCCCACCCGGCCTCGGCACGGGCTGCGCGGGTTCTCCAAGGTGGAGCTGACTCCGGGGGCCGATACACGGGTCCGCTTCACGGTCACCGGGCGCGACATCGCCCAGTGGTCCGTGGCGCGGGGGGCCTGGAAGATCGACGCGGGCCGTTTCACGGTCGAGGTGGGCGCGTCCTCCCGCGACATCCGCCTGCGCGCCGAGCTGACCACGCCGGGCGACGGGCATGTCACCGCCCTCGACGGGATGTCCACCCTCGGTGAGTGGCTCGACCATCCCGTGGGCGGCCGGGTCCTGGCGCAGCGGCTGGGGAACGGGCGGGGAGCGGCCATCCTGGGCGGTGGTTCGCCCGCGCTCCTCGGCCTGGCGCGGGGCATTCCCCTGGCCAAGTTCAGCACCTTCGGCATCGGCCTGTCCGCCGAGGTGGTCGGGGATCTCGTCGCGGCCGTGCGGGACTCCGAGGCCCCCTGAGGCCGGCGACCGGCCCGCTCGCCGCGATTCGAGCGGGCCCGCCCGGTCAGCCGTTCAGCGTCCCCGTGGCGGCGACCTCTCCGAGCCGGTGAGCGCTCGGCTTGACCGTCCTGGCGAACGTGCGGCGGTCCACCGCGACGAGCCCGAACGTCGGCCGCCAGGACCCCCACTCGTAGTTGTCCAGCAGCGACCAGTGCAGGTAACCCCGGACGTCGATCCCGTCCGCGATCGCGTCATGGAGACCCGCCAGAGCGCCGGTGGTGTACTCGATGCGCTCGGCGTCGTCGTCCGTCGCGACGCCGTTCTCGGTCACCAGGATCGGAACGCCCGGGATGCGCGCCGCCGTGTAGCGGACGGCGTCGCCGATGGCCTCTGGATAGAACTCCCACTGCGTGAGCGTGCGTCGCGCGCCCTCGGGCACCGGCAGCGCCCCGTGCGGGCCGATCCGCACCCGGGTGTACGCCTGGACGCCGATGAAGTCGTCGGACGACGCCTCGTCCAGGAACCGATCCTCGCGCGACCACGCCCACGCGTCGCGCTCGGCGTCCGCACCGTCGGCGGCCTCGAAGTTCTGATTGGCGACCGTCCAGCCGGACTTCACCCCGTCGACCGCGGCCAGCTCTTCGCGCGCGGCGCGGTGCGCGGCGGCCAGGGCGTCCGCCACCGCCGGGTCGGGCGGCGGGAGCGCGCCGGCGACCAACTCCCGGCGCTCCTCGCCCTCCTTCATCATGTTCGCCGCCATCGACAGCATGTTGGGCTCGTTGATGGTGCAGACCCACTCGACGCCGTCCAGGATCGGCAGGACCGCGCGCACGTAACGGCGGAACCGCCCGACCGCCTCGGGGTCCGTCCAGCCGCCCCGCTGCTGGAACCACAATGGAGCGGTGAAGTGGTGCAACGTCACCACCGGGGTGAGGCCGCGGTCGAAACAGCCCTCGATGATCCGGCGGTAGTGCGCCAGCTCGGCGTTCGAGACGTGGCCCTCGACGGGCTCCACACGAGCCCACTCGATGCTGAAGCGGTAGGCGTTGAGCCCGAGCCCCCGAACGATGTCGAGGTCCTCCCGCCAGCGGTGGTACCCATCGCAGGCGTCCCCGCTGCGCTCGGGGAACGGCCCGCCGGGCCGGTTCTCCAAAGCCCACAGGTCGCTGGCGACGTTGTTGCCCTCGGTCTGGTGGGCGCTGCCCGCCGCGCCCCAGAGGAATCCGCTTGAGAACGATCGCACGCTGCTTCTCCCTTACCGGTGAGGTGGAGACAGAACTTACCAGTTGGTTAGTTTTGACCGGATGCGCGACCTTCTCCTCCCCCGTAGCATGTCGCTCACCGTAGTCACGTGAGCGAGGAGCGTCATGGACGGGGAGGAGCGCGCTCAGCGGGCCGTTCGGGCCCGGGTGGCCGCGCGGGAGTTGACCGCGCGCGGTGTCACGGCGGCGGCGCTGACCTGGGTGGACCTCGGAGGGATCGTCCGGGTCAAGACGGTGCCGGTGGGGCGGCTGGAGCGGGCGGCGGCGTGGGGGGTGGGCTTCTCGCCCGTGTTCGACGTCTTCCTGCCGGACGACACCATTCTCACCGGGCGGCACGCCGGCGGGCCGCTGGGCGATCTGCGGCTGCATCCGGACCTCGATCGGCTGATCGTCCTGGGGGCCCCGGAGGGCTGGGCGTGGGCACCGGCCGACCGCTACGACCAGGAGGGCGCGCCGCATCCGCACGACACCCGTCTGCTGCTGCGCCGTGAGGTCGAGCGGCTGGCCGAGGAGGGGCTCGGCGTTCGGGCGGCGTTCGAGGTCGAGTGGGTCGTGTCGGACGGGCCCGGCGACGCGTACACGCCCGCCGCGCGCGGACCCGCCTACGGCATGGCGCGCGTCGCGGAGCTTCCCGAGTACCTGCGTGACGTCCTGGTCGCCCTGGCGGCGGCCGGTGTCGAGGTGGAGCAGTTGCATCCCGAGTACACCGCCGGGCAGTACGAGGTGTCGGTGATGGCCGAGGACCCGATCGGCGCGGCCGACACCGCGGTGCTGGTGCGGGAGACGATCCGCGCCGTGACGTTGCGGCACGGGATGCGGCCGTCGTTCTCTCCCAAGGTGGAGGTCGACGGGGTCGGCAACGGCTGCCACGTTCACCTGAGCCTGTGGCGCGGCATGACCAACCTCATGGCGGACGGTCCCGGCTTCTACGGGATGCGTCCCGAGGGCGAGTCGTTCATGGCGGGTGTCCTGGCACGGCTGCCCGCGCTGTCGGCCCTGGGCTGTCCCGCCGTCGCGAGCTATCTGCGGCTGGTCCCCGCGCACTGGGCCGGCGCGTTCGCCTGCTGGGGCCTGGAGAACCGGGAGGCGGCCATGCGGTTCGTGACGGGCCCCGCGGGGCTGCGGTCGGAGGCGGCCAACGTCGAGGTCAAGTGCTTCGACGCGGCGGCCAACCCCTATCTGGCCCTGGCGGCGCTGCTGGCGGCGGGCCGCGACGGTCTGACCCGCAAGGCCCGGCTGCCCGACCCGGTCAACGCCGATCCGGCCGCCCTGGACGACACCGAGCGGGCGGTCCGCAGGGTGACCCGGCTGCCCTCCACGCTGGCGGAGGCGATCGACGCCTTCGAGGCCGACCCGGTGCTCCGCGAGGCCCTCGGCGCGTCGCTGGCCGAGACGGTGGTCGACGTGCGGCGCGGGGAGATCGCCCGATGCGAGGGCGCCACCCCCGAGGAGGTCGTGGCGCGCACTCGCTGGCGGCACTGAGGGCGACACACCCCGTAAGATCGCGGCATATGAGGATTATCCAGGGCTCCGGGTGAGCCCATGGGCGACTCTCGGACGATCGCCGACCGCCTGCGGGCCGCGCGTCGGCGACGCTTCATCGGACGCACCGCCGAGCTGGAGTCGTTCCGCGCGGCCCTGACGGCGCAGGAGCCGCCGTTCGCCGTGATGTTCGTCCACGGGGTCGGCGGCGTCGGCAAGACCGCCCTGCTCGACGCGCTGGCCGAGGTCGCGGAGGAGGTCGGGGCCGTCCCCGCCCGGCTGGACGCCCGAACGGTCGACCCGTCGCCCGCGGCGTTGTCCGGCTCGCCCGTCTGGACACCCGACCCCGGCACGGGCCGGCGCGTCCTGCTGCTGGACGCCTACGAACGTCTGACCGGGATCGACGACTGGATCCGCGGGCATTTCCTGCCCGAGCTCCCCGCCGGGACCCTCGTCGTCGTCGCGGGCCGGGAGCCGCCGCCCGCCGGCTGGACCACCGACCAGGGCTGGCGCGAGTTGCTGCACGTCGTTCCGCTGCGGAACCTGCCTCCCGAGGACGGGGCCGCCTACCTGCGGGCCGAACGCATCCCCGAACGGCTGCACCGGCGGGCGCTGGCCGCCACGCACGGGCATCCGCTGGCCCTGGCGCTCCTGGCGGACGTGCTGGGCCAGCGCAAGGACGCGTCCGACCTGTCCGGCATCGAGTTGGGGGACGCGCCCGACGCCGTGCGCGTGCTGCTCGACCGGTTCCTCGAGGAGGTCCCCACCGAACGGCACCGGCGCGCGCTGGAGGTGTGCGCCCACGCCCTGCTCACCACCGAGGAACTGCTGCGCGCCTGCTTCGTCGGCCCCGACGACGCCGGCGAGCTGTTCGAGTGGATGCGGCGGCTGTCGTTCGTCGAGGAGCACCCCGAGGGGCTGCGTCCGCACGACCTGGCCCGCGAGGTGTTCGACACCGACCTGCGGTGGCGCGACCGCGACGCCTACCTGCGGATCCACCGGCAGATCCGCAAGCACCTGCTCGAACGGGTCCGGGCCGCCGGCGGCCGGGACCAGCAGCGGCTCATCGCCGAGCTGACCTTCCTGCAGCGCGTCAACCCGGCCATGCGGGGCTACCTCGACTGGACGAGCCTCGGCGCCCACCACCCGGACGTCCTGCGGGACGGCGACCGGGACGCGATCGTCGCCATGACCGAACGCTACGAGGGCGCGGAGTCGGCCCGGCTGGTCGCGTACTGGATGGACCGGCAGCCCGACGCGTTCGTGATCGTTCGCGACCCCGAGGGGGAGGCGCTCGGCTACGGGGTGCGGCTGCGCCTCGACCGGGTCACCGCCGAGGACAGGGAGGTCGACCCGGGCGCCCGCGCGATGTGGGAGTTCGCCCACCGGCACGGCCCGCCGGCGCCCGGCGAGGAGGTCACCGGCAGCCGCTTCGTCGTCGACCGCGACTCCTACCAGGAGCCGTCGGTCTCGTTCAACGTGGTGCTGACCGCCTTCATGCAGCAGCGCCTGCTGGCCCGCCGGCTCTCCTGGGACATCCTCGGCGCGTACAGCAACGTCGAGGGGCTGGACGACTTCTTCGAGTACGGCGGCTTCCACCGCGCCGCCGCCGACTTCCAGGTGGCCGGCCGGCGTTACCAGGTCTTCGCCCGCGACTACCGGCGCGGCGGCCTGGAGGCGTGGCTGGACCTGCTGGCCGAGAACGAGCTGCACTTCGCCCCCTCCGGCCCGGCCCCCGCCCGTCCCGCCCCGATGGTCGCCCTGTCCCGACCCGACTTCGCCACCGCCGTCCGCCAGGCCCTGCGCGACCTCCACCGCCCCGACGCCCTCGCCCACAACCCGCTGGCCGGCTGCCGCGTGGTCCGCGAACGCGGGAACGGCACGGTCGCCGCCACCCTCGCCGGCCTCCTCCAGGCGGCGGCCGACACCCTCCGCACCGACCCCCGAGGCGCCAAGCCCCACCGCGCCGTCGACCGCACCTACCTGCGCCCCGCCCCCACCCAGGAACGCGCGGCGGAACTCCTCGGCCTCCCCTTCAGCACCTACCGCCGCCACCTCTCCACGGGCCTGAACCGCATCGTCGACGTGCTGTGGCAATGGGAGCTGTACGGCACCGACGCCCTGACCGGCTGACGACCCCCGACCCGGTTCGGGCCGGGGCTCACGGCTGCGTCAGGCGTTGGGCGTCGCGGTCTTGACGTGCTGGATCAGGCTCCGGAACGCGTCGCGGTCGATGGCGAGGTGTCCGTGGTGGGGGTTCTTGGAGTCGCGGACGCCGATGTTGCCATCGAGGTCGGCAACTTCCACGCACTGGCCGCCGCTGGTGTTGCTGCGGGTTGACTTGCGCCATTCGGTCATTGGTACGTCTCCATGGCTCGTTCGATCAGCGCCCGGGAGGGGCCGATTGGTGTGGCGATGTTCGATATGCGCTCGTACCTTACTGCGAAGCGCTGAACGTCCGGGGGGTCGATCATCAGGCGGCCTCTCTCTGGGGCGTCGGCGAACGCGATGTCGTGATCATCGACGGTCAGCAGCGTGAACGAGCCGTCGAGCCCGAGGTGGACGTTTGCCTCCTTCTCCACGATACGCACGCTGACATTGGGTAGCTCGCTCAGTTCGAGCAGGCGTGCGAGTTGCCCCCGCATGGTTTCGGCGTCCCCTACGGGCTGGGCGAGCGCCACCCAGTTCAGCAGGACGGAGATGTTCGCGACCCTCGGCCTATCGAAGACGGCCGTCTGTCGGGCCATCCGCAGGTTGAAGGCTGCTTCGACGTCGTCCACCATTCCGACGGTCAGAGCGGCACGCGCGTAGTCGGGGGTCTGGAAGATCCCTGGTATCAGCAGGGCCTCCCACATGCGATGGTGCGTGGCCTGCTCCTCGTACTGGGTGAGGCCGGTGAACCAGTTGCCGTCGTCGGCCGCAGCGGCGAAGCGCACCAGGCGGGTGAACAGCCCACCCGTACGCCACAACTCGTCGAGTTGGGCCGCGTTGTCCGGGGAGAGCCGCCGTAGGCCGTTCTCGATCCGGGAAACAGTGGAACGATCACACCCGAGGAGGTTCGCGAGGTGACTTCCGGACAATTGGTGCAATTCCCTCTGGCGTCGCACCTCAACGGCGATGAGATGCCAGAGGGAACGCTCCGGGACGAGTGGTCGGGCCATCATGATCACCTTTTCGGGTTGTTGCCATGCTTGCGGGAACGTAGCGAAGCTAACCCGGGACCTGGTTTCTTGTCCGTGGAACTGCGAGACAAGAGACAGAATCAGGAGTCAGGGCATGGAACTCGGACGACCCGTCGAAATCCAGGACGCACCCGAGGGAGAACAACCGCTCAGCCCCCGAGCGCACGACGACAAGGCACGCCAACACCTGGAGGCCCTACAAGAGGCCATCACGAAGCAGACCACGTTCACCGCGCGCCTCGTGCGACCGCAGGGCACCGACTTCACATATCTGCGCGTGTTCAACCCGGACGCGGCCAAGCTCGCAGAGGACGTCGGTTGCCGTATCGAGGACGACGGCGACCACTGGTTCTGGTGGTCCTGGGGAAACACGATCGCCCCCGCCGACGACATCGACGGAACGGTGAAGGCGATCAAGCGAGTGATCGGCTCGGGCGGCTGACATGGACGGATGGGCACTCGAAGGGCTCGTTCTCGAAGCGGTGATCCTCTGGGGCTCCGGCCTGCTGACCGGGGCGGTCGCCCTGAGCGTCGGCATGGCGTTGGGCCGTTCGGCCCGAACCCGGTATCGCCGTCTCAAGTCCGGCCGTCAGGCTCGGTCGGTGGGCAGACATCGCGAAGGCTCGCCATCGGAGGGCACTCGCCGCACCGAACACCGAGACCGGCGGGACGTTCGGAGGGGATCGTTCGACGGACCGCGACTGGCTCGGCCGAGGAATTGACCGGCCGCGACGTAGGTCGGTCGGCCATGTGGATTACGGAAAGGGAGTGCGAGTTGGGCAAGCACGAGGAGAAGAAGACGGGCGACGGCAAGTGGGACAAGCCGGTCCCTCCGCCGGAGAAGGACAACCCCAAGGACGGCGGCAAGCATGAGAAGGGCGGCAAGTAAGTGACCGACCCGACGACATTGTCGGCCCGCCTGGTGGCGGACCTGACCGCGTCGGGCGACCTGGTCCCGGTGTGGCGGGCGGCGTTCGAGGCCGTGCCCCGGCATCGGTTCATCCCCGACACCGTGTGGGTCGAGGACGATGACCGGCTGGTGCCGGTGGACCGGGCCGAGGACGAGGGCGCGTGGTTGGAACGCTGCTACGTCAACGACTTCGTCGTCACGCAGGTGGACGACGGTGTCCCGGCCGAGCCGGGGCGGGTCGGCCGTGAGATCACCAGTTCGGCGAGTCGTCCCGACGTCGTGGCGCTGATGCTGGCGGCGCTGGAGGTCGAGCCCGGCATGTCGGTGCTCGAGATCGGCACCGGCACCGGGTGGAACGCGGCGTTGCTGGCCGAGCGGCTCGGCTCCGAGCGGGTCACCTCGGTGGAGGTGGACCCGCAGGTGGCCGCCCGTGCCCGGCGCGCGCTCCGGGAGGCGGGCTACGGGGTCACCGTGGCGACCGGTGACGGGGCGCTCGGACATCCGTCGGGCGCTCCGTTCGATCGGGTGATCGCCACCGTCGCCGCCGACCGGGTTCCGTACACGTGGGCGGAGCAGACCCGTCCGGGCGGGCGGGTGCTGGTGCCCTGGACGACCGACTTCCACAATGGCGCGCTGATGTCGTTCCAGGTGTCGCGGGACGGCGCCATGCGAGGCCGGATCGTGGGGAACGTGGCGTTCATGCGGCTGCGCCAACAGCGAGGCAGGCCCGCCTCGCTCGCCCGCGACGTGCATCGCGAGGACGAGGCGCGTCGATCGTTCACCGACCTGCACCCGTACGCCGTTCTCGGGGAGTACGACGCGTCGTTGGCGATCGGGCTGAAGGTGCCACGCTGCAAGCCGGTCGTCGAGCCACGCGGCGAGGGCTCCTACACGGTCTGGTTGCTGGATCCGTGGTCGGGCTCATGGGCCGCCCTGGAACACGAGCCCGGCGCCGAGCGGTTCCCCATCCGGCAGTTCGGAGAACGGAACCTGTGGCAGGAGGTGCGGGACGCCTGTCGCTGGTGGGACGGCCTCGACCGCCCCACCGCCGACCGCTGGGGCCTGACCGTGACCTCCGCAGGCCAATTCCTCTGGCTCGACACCGAGGACCACCGCATCGACCGCTGACGCCGTCACTCCGGAACGGGCGATCGTGTGCGACGCAAAGCCGTGAGTGCGGCGGAGGGGTCGTCGGTGTAGAAGCGGATGGTGCTGACCTTCACTCGGCGGCCTAGGGGGCGGGTGGCGGTCACCGGCTCGGTCAGCTCGATGACGACGTTGGTCTGGGAGGCCACCGCAATGGCCAGGTGGTCGTCGGTGACCCTGACCATGCCCTTCTCGTCGTAGTTGCGGACGCGGCGGACGTCGGCGATGAGGTGGCGGGGGACCCGCAGGTCGAAGAACGCGCCGTACCGGAGGCGGATCTCGTCCTCGGTGACGACGTGCGGGCGGGTGATGCAGGCGGCGACGATGGCCAGGACGATGAGGATCGAGTACGCGTCGATCACGAAGACCACGGCGCGCAGGCCCGCCGGGGCGTCGATCGCCCGGAGGATGATCTCCAGGCCCACCAGCTCCACGACCATCGCGAACAGGAACATCAGCATCGTGGACGTCTGCGCGCCGGAGTAGGAGTGTGCCGTGGCGCCCGGCGGCACCCCGTCGCGGCGGCGGGCCGCCCACAGCGCCAGGCTCGTCAGGCCCTTCCAGTCGAAGCCCATGATCCGCCGCACCTGCACGGGGACCAGCCGTTCGTAGGCCGTTCGCCACGACGCGCGACGACCCGCGCCGGCGCGGCGGGCCTCGCGGAACAGCCGGTACGCGGCGACGGCCTCCAGTACCAGCACCGCCGCGACGGCCACCTCGGCGGCCACGATCACCGGGTGCGGCAATGGCACGCCGGACACGAGCAGCACCGCGAGCAGCAGCTCGGCGGGCACCATGGCGAACAGCGCGGCACGCGCGACCCTCAGTGTCACCCTCGCTCCTTCAGCATCGTGACCATCCGCCGGAAGACCTCGGTCTGCGCGGGGGACAACTCGTCGGACATCGCATCCAGCCAGCCCCCGCCGTCCTGGAGGCTCGTGATCATGACGGCGGCCATCTCGTCGGGCAGGAAGGCGGCGAGGTCGCCGGCGAGTTCCGTGACGCGGGGGTCTCTGGGGGAGACGTCGGCGATCTCGTCCAGGCGCTCGCTGAGGGCATGGCCCCGGGCCGCCGCCTCCGGCTCGGTCAGCGGGCGGAACATCTCGGTGAACGCGGCCACGTCCTCCGGCTTCGCGCCCGTGTCGATCACGGCCAGCAGCTCGCGGTCGAGCCGGGCGAGCCTGGAGGTGCTCGGGGGAGGGCCCGCAGCAGTTCCGCCATGTCCGGTGAGACCGTCGAGTCGGGGTGCAGCTCCGCCTCCGTCAGCAGCGCCGCCAGCCGTTCCCGCCGGACCTCGATCGCCCGTTGCTGCCGGGCCAGGTCCGTGTCCAGCTCCAGCAGCACCTCCCGCAGCTCCCGGCCCCGGTCATCGGCGAGGACGTCGCGGATCTCGTCCAGCGACAGGCCCAGCTCGGCCAGCCGGCGCACCCGGGCCAGCGCCACCGCGTCCCGCAGCCGGTACTCCCGGTACCCGTTCGCCAGCCGTTCGGGCTCGGGGAGAAGGCCCAGGTGGTGATAGTGGCGCACGGTACGGGTGGAGACCCCGACCAGCGCGGCCAGCTCGCCGATGCGCATGCCCCCATTAGAAACGTTGACGCTGCGACAAGGTCAAACGCAGCGCCTCGGCCGCCGGCTCCGCCGCGAGGTGATGGAAACGGCCGCCGGGCAGTTCCACGTGCCGGGCCGAGGAGGGCATGGCGTTCGCGAGGGCCACCGCCGCGTCCCGCAGGAAGGGGAACGTCTCGGCACCGCTGAGGATCAGCGTCGGCGTGCTCACCGCCGTCATCTCCACCGTGGGCACGGCGAGGGCGGTGGTGATGGTCGCGTCGTACACCATGCTCTGCGCCATCGCCTCCAGCGCCGGCCACATCGGCGACCGCCGGGCCCGCGCGACCATCTCCGCGGGCATCCCGAGGTGCTCGGTCTGGAAGAGCGCGACGGCGTCGCCGGGACGGCCCTGCGCGACCAGGTCCGCGAGCCGCCCCGGCCGGTCGGCGGGACGCGCCCGGTCGGTGTCCGTGAACGCGAACGGCGGCTCGTACAGGGCGAGGTGCGAGATCGCCGCGCCGTCGGCGGCGGCCTTCAGCGCCAGCACCGCACCGGACGAGTAGCCGAAGACGGCGGCGGGGGCGCCGGCCTTCTCGATCAGCGCGGCGAGATCCTCGACCTCGCGTTCGACGGCGTACGGGGCGGTGTCGCCGCTCGCCCCGCGTCCCCGGCGGTCGTACGTGATCACGGGATGCGCGTCCTCGATCAGCGCGGCGACGGGCGCGCAGGTGGTGTGGTCGTTGAACACGCCGGCGACGAAGACGACCGGCGCGCCGGCGCCCGTTCCCGTGGGGAGGAAGGCGATCGACGTGCCGTCGCGGGAGGTCACGGTGTCCATGGGGCTCTCCGTTCGTAGGGTTGTTTCCCAAGGGACGAACGGGCCCGCGCCCACAGGACGGTCGGCCCGAAGAAATCTCGAAGGAGGGCACGGATGCGCTACCTGCTGTTGATCGGCGCGGACGAGGAGCAGGCCGAGCAGGCGATGGCCGAGGGGCGGTTCGCCGGCTTCTCCGCGTGGCTGGACGACCTGGAACGGCGCGGGGTGCTGCGGGCGCACGAGGGCCTGCGTCCCAGCCCCTCCGCGAGGACGGTCCGGGTGCGCGGCGACGCGGTCGTGGTCACCGACGGGCCGTTCATCGAGGGCAGGGAGCAGATCGGCGGCTTCGCCCTCGTCGAGTGCCGCGACCTGGACGAGGCGATCGAGATCGCCGCCGGTCACCCCGCGGCGGCGATCGGACGGGTCGAGATCAGGCCGGTCGTCGGTTGAGCCCCGATGACCGGGTGGAACGGGCGGTGGCCGACGCGTTCCGGCGGGACCGAGGCCGGCTCGTCGCCACGATGATCCGCGTGACCGGCGACTGGGACCTCGCCGAGGAGTGCGTCCAGGAGGCGTACACCCTCGCGCTGTCCGCCTGGCGACGGGACGGTGTGCCCGACTCGCCGCGGGCCTGGCTCACCACCGCCGCCCGGAACCGCGCCGTCGACCGGATCCGTCGCGAGGCCACCGGCACCCGGCTGCGGGCCCTCCTCGCCCTCCCGCAGCCCGACGACGAGATCGACCTCGACACGCTGGCCAGCGGCATCGCCGACGACCGACTACGGCTGATCTTCACGTGCTGTCATCCCGCCCTCGCCTTCGAGTCCCAGGTCGCGCTGGCCCTGCGGACCCTGTGCGGCCTGACCACGGCGGAGATCGCCCGCGCCTTCCTGGTGAGCGAGCCGACGATGGCCAAGCGACTCGTCCGCGTCAAACACAAGATCGCCGTCGCCGGCATCCCCTACCGGGTGCCGCCCGCGCACCTGCTCGCCGAACGCACCGACGCCGTGCTCGGCGTCATCTACCTGCTCTTCAACGAGGGGTACGCGGCCACCGCCGGCCCCGACCTCATCCGGCACGAACCGTGCGACGCCGCCGTCCGCCTGGCCGCCCTCGTCGACGAGGTGATGCCCGCCCATCCCGAGGCCGCCGGGCTGCACGCCCTGCTCCTGCTGTTGTACGCGCGTTCCCCGGCCCGCGTGGACGCCACGGGGGCCCTGGTGCCCCTGGAGGAGCAGGACCGCTCCCGGTGGAACCGCCCGATGATCGACACGGGCTTGTCGGTCCTCCACCGCGCCGTCGCCCAGGAACGCGTGGGCCCGTACCAACTCCAGGCCCTCATCGCCGGCTGCCACGCGACGTCCCCCCGCCCCGCCGACACCGACTGGCCCCGCATCGTGCGGCTGTACGACCGGCTCGTCGCCCTGGCGCCCACGCCGACCGTACGCCTCAACCGCGCCATCGCCGTCGCCATGGCCACCGGCCCCCAAACGGGCCTCGACCTGCTCGACGAACTCACCGACGACCTCGCCGGCCACCACCTGCTCCCCGCCGCCCGCGCCGACCTCCTCCTCCGCCTGGGCCGCCGCGCCGAGGCCCGCGAGCACTACCGCCAAGCGCTCGCAGGCACCGACAACGCGAGCGAACGCGCCCACCTGACCCGCCGCCTCGCCGAGTGCGAGGGTCGCTGACGTTCGTCAGCCCAGCTTGGCGAGGAGTTCGATGGCCAGGGGAGCGGCCGAGGCGGGGTTCTGGCCGGTGACGAGGTTGCGGTCGGTGACCACGTGGGGCTGCCAGGGTTCGCCGGCCCGGAAGTCGACGCCGGCCTCGACCAACTGGTCCTCCAGCAGCCACTTGGCCTTGTCGGCGAAGCCGGCCCGGGTCTCCTCCTCGTTGGTGAAGGCGGTCAGCCGGTAGCCGGCGAACGAGTTCGCGCCGTCGTCGCCCACCGCGGCGAGCAGGGCGGCGGGGGCGTGGCACACCACGCCGAGCGGGAGGCCCGCCGTGAGGGTGCGGGTGAGGAGACGGCCGGAGTCGGCGTTGACCGCCAGGTCCTCCATCGGGCCGTGGCCGCCGGGGTAGAAGACGGCGGCGTGGTCGTTCGGGTCGACGGCGGCGAGGCGCACCGGCCGCTCGAGCTCGGTCATCGCGGCCAGCGTGTCGGCCATGTCGTCGGCGTTCACCCGGCCGCCGTTGGCGTCGGCGGACAGGCTCGCCTTGTCGACGGTGGGCACGACGCCGCCGGGGGTGGCGACCACGATCTCGTGGCCCGCGCCCTTGAACGCCCGGTACGGGACGACGACCTCCTCGGCCCAGAAACCGGTGGGGTGCTCGGTGCCGTCGGCCAGCGTCCAGTGGTCGGAGCCGGTCATCACAAAAAGGATCTTCGACATGCGGGTCCCCCAGGGAATCGGTGCCATCACGCCTTCGAACCTAGATCCCTCCCCGGACCCGTCCCCTCATTCGACCGATGGGTGTCATCGGCATCCTGATGGGAACGGGTCGGGGCACGAGACCCGGGCGCCGTCATGACAGTGCAGCCAACACCTTCGAGATGAGCGCCCGCGGTCGTGATAGTGACAGGTATTCGACAACAACGACACGGTTCTCTTGACCAGGCCGGCCCGCCGACGCACCGGTGGAGCACCGGGGCGGCGGCGATCTCGTGGCGCTCCTCCGCGTCGGTCGGGTCGATGGTGCGGTAAAGCCCCTTCTTCGCCATGGGCGGCGCGGCCTACGCAAAGGCGATCATGTCGGGACGAGCTTCGGCAATGGTGCGGGAAAAGTGTGCGATGGGGTCGATCATGAGGTCATATCTTCCTTGACTCATGGTCGTCTGCGACTTAACGTCCGGATTGCGGCGGCATATTCGAGGAGGAATCGTGGCGGAGCGACGGAGTGTCCCGAGCCCGGCCGCGGAACTGGCCGCCGAGTTCGCCGGGACGATGATCCTGATCCTGTTCGGCGCGGGCGTCGTGGCGCAGGTCGCCGCCGCCGAGATCGGCGACCACGACAGCATCGCGTGGGCGTGGGGCCTGGGCGTCACCCTGGGGGTCTATGTCGCCGCCCGGATCAGCGGCGCCCATCTGAACCCGGCGGTCACCGTCGCGTTGGCCCTGTTCAAGGGTTTCTCCTGGCGCAAGGTGGCGCCGTACGCGCTGGCCCAACTCGCCGGGGCCTTCGTGGCGGCGCTGCTCGTCCGGTGGAACTACACCGAGGTGCTCGCGCAGGCCGACCCCGGGCACACCATCAAGACCCAGGGCGTCTTCTCCACCCTTCCCGGCAACGGCGAACTGCCCGTGGGCACCTGGGGCGCGCTGCGCGACCAGGTCATCGGCACCGCCATCCTGCTGTTCCTGATCATGGCCGTCACCGATCTGCGCAACTCCCCGCCCCTGGCGGGCATGGCGCCCCTCATCATCGGGCTCATCGTGGTGGCGATCGGCATGGCGTGGGGTACCAACGCGGGGTACGCGATCAATCCGGCGCGCGACCTCGGGCCCCGGCTCGCCTCGTTCCTGACCGGGTACGGAGGTGCGTTCCGCGATCAATATGGGGATCTGTACTTCTGGGTCCCGATCGTGGGGCCGCTCTTGGGCGGTCCGCTCGGCGCGGGGCTCTACCAGGTGCTGGTCGGGCGGTTCCTGCCGGCGGAGCCGGAGCCGCCGCCCCCGGGGACCGAGCCGACGACCGCCTGAGAACGCACCGCGTCAGGAGCGACAGGGAAGGGTGAATCGCATGGCCGACTTCGTCGGAGCGATCGACCAGGGCACGACCAGCACCCGGTTCATGATCTTCGACCATGGCGGGAACGTGCGCGGCCTGCACCAACTGGAGCACGAGCAGATCCTGCCCCGGGCCGGCTGGGTCGAGCACAACCCCACCGAGATCTGGGAGCGCACCCGGGCCGTGATCGAGACGGCGCTGTACCGGGCCGGTCTGCACGCCGCCGACCTGGCCGCCGTGGGCATCACCAACCAGCGCGAGACCACCCTCGTGTGGGACCGTCATACCGGCCGTCCGTACCACAACGCCATCGTCTGGCAGGACACCCGCACCGACCGGATCGCCGCCGCCCTCGACCGCGACGGGCGCGGCGACGTCGTCCGGCGCAAGGCGGGGCTACCCCCGGCCACGTACTTCTCCGGCGGCAAGATCCAGTGGATCCTGGAGAACGTCGACGGGGTGCGCGAGGCCGCCGAGGACGGCACCGCCGTGTTCGGCAACATCGACGCCTGGCTGCTGTGGAACCTCACCGGCGGCCGTGACGGCGGCGTCCACGTCACCGACCCGACCAACGCGTCCCGCACCATGCTGATGGACCTGGAGACCCTGGACTGGGACGACGAACTGCTGTCGTTCTTCGGGATCCCCCGCGCCATGCTCCCCGAGATCCGCCCCTCCTCGGCACCCGACCCGTACGGGCTCACCCGGGCCGGCGGCCCGTTCCATGGGGAGATCCCGCTGAGCGGCATCCTCGGCGACCAGCAGGCCGCCACGGTAGGGCAGGTGTGCTTCGCCCCCGGGGAGGCGAAGAACACCTATGGCACGGGCAACTTCCTGCTCCTCAACACGGGTGAGGACCTCGTGCGCTCCAAGAGCGGGCTGTTGACGACGGTCTGCTACCAGTTCGGCGAGGCCAAGCCCGTCTACGCGCTGGAGGGCTCCATCGCGGTCACCGGCTCGGCCGTCCAGTGGCTCCGCGACCAGCTCGGCATCATCTCCGGCGCGGCCGAGAGCGAGTCCCTGGCCCGCCAGGTCGACGACAACGGTGGCGTCTACTTCGTTCCGGCGTTCTCCGGCCTGTTCGCTCCCTATTGGCGTTCGGACGCCCGGGGCGCGATCGTCGGCCTGTCCCGCTACAACACCAACGCCCACATCGCCCGCGCCACCCTCGAGGCCATCTGCTACCAGACCCGTGACGTGGTCGAGGCGATGCGCCAGGACTCCGGGGTCACCCTGGACGTCCTGCGCGTCGACGGCGGCGTCACCGCCAACGAGCTGTGCATGCAGCTCCAGGCGGACATCCTGGGCGTCCCCGTGTCCCGTCCGGTCGTCGCCGAGACCACCGCCCTCGGCGCCGCCTACGCCGCCGGACTGGCGACCGGCTTCTGGGCGACCACGGAGGAGCTTCGACAGAACTGGAACGAGGACCGCCGCTGGTCCCCCGAATGGGACGACGAGCGACGCGCCGCCGGCTACGCCGAATGGAAGAAGGCGGTCACCCGCACCCTCGACTGGGTGGACATGAGCTGACCGCCCCAGGGCGCCCGCCGCTCAGCTCCGGCCGTTCTGGCAGGGCGCGGAGATCAGGGCGTCCGGGGTGAGGCAGGGGGGAGCCCCGGCCTGCTGAATGAGCCTCCTGGCGGAGCCGCCGGCGAGGAAGGTGAGGAACGCCGCCGCCGGGCTGCCGTTCGGGGGCGGACCGTGGGTGTAGAAGACCTCGGGGGCGACGAACGGGTAGCGTCCGCCCGCCGTGAAGGCGTCGGCCCGTCGGCCGTCCAGGGTGAGGATCCGCAGGTCGGGATAGCGGCGGGCGTTCGCGGCGACGTGCAGTTCCGCGTACCCGATCGCGCCGGGGACCCGGTCGACGGTGTCGAGCACCTGCCCCTGGCTGCTGCGCTCGCAGCGGATGATGCGGGCGGCGGCGCGGATCTCGTCCTTGCGCAGGCAGTCCCTGGACGACAGCTCCGGCTCGGACTCGTTGAGCACCAGTTCCTCGAAGACCGTGCGGGTCCCCGACCCCTCCGTCCTGCCGACCAGCCGGATCGGCAGGTCGGCGCCGCCCTTGAACCGCCGCCAGTTCGTGGGGCCGCCCTCGCGGGCGTAGACGGACCGCAGCTCCTGGAGGGACAGGCCGGTCACCTTCGCGTCCTTGTGGACGACGACGGCGAAGGCGACCAGCGCCACCGGCAGCCCCAGGAAGCCCTGCGACCTGATCTCGTCGGAGTCGGGCCGCAGGTGGCCGTCGTGCATCGCGATCGTCGAGGCGGCGTCGCCGGTGGTGAGGGCGCGCACCCCCTCGACGGAGCCGATGGACCGCACCTCGACATCGGCGTCCTCGCACAGCGCCTCGTAGCCCCGACCGAGCGTGTCGGCCGTCCGTTCGAAGGCGGTGGAGCCGATCAGTTGAAGGGTGCCGCGGAAGCAGACGGGACGGTCCGGCGACGGGCCGCCGGCGGCCACCCGTCCCGTTCCGACGCCGCCGGCGAACACCAGCGCGGCGACGGCCGCCGCCGTCAGGGACCGGCGCTCGCGGGGATCCCACCATCTCCGCCCGCGCGGCGCGTCCGGAGGCGTCGGCGGGTCCTCCTCGGTGAGCCGTCGACTCTCGGCCGCCGCCAGACGCACGCGCAGCGCCTCCGCCTCGGCCTCGGCGGCGGCGAGCGCCTTCCGCAGCTCGGCCCCCTCGGCGCGGGCGCGGGCCAGGTCGTCGGGCGGGGGGACGTGCCGGAGCCGCTCGTACGCCTCGACCCAGCGGGCCACCTCGACCTCGGGCAGGCCGCAGGCCGCCGCGAAGTAGCCGATCCGGGTGCGCTCCCGGTCGCTGACCGTGCGCCAGCGGTCCTTCTGGAGCATCGCGCTGATCGTGGCGTCGGGCAGCGTGCCCCACGACCGCTTCTCGATCTCGGACTGCCGGGGCGAGCCCGCCCAGCCCCGCAGCTCCGCCAGCAGCGTGTAGAAGTCCCGGATGTCGCCGGCCGTCGACGGGTCGGGCAGTCTCCGGTCGGGGCCGAACGTCGGCATGGCCCACGGCTCGAACGTCACCGGATGCCGCGCCGTCAGCCGACGCCAGGGGACCCTCGACCGGTGGGCCTCGAACACCTTCGCGGGCTTGCCCTGCCGGTTCTGCTCGAACGCCTCGCGGAGGTCGTCGCCCCGTTCGTCCCACAGGGCCTGCTCGGCCGCGGCCCACCGGGCGCGCGCCTTCCCCACGTCGCCGGCGTCGACGTCGGCCGCGGCGAGGCACGCGCTGACGACCTCCCACGACATCAGCTCGCCGTCCCCGGCCAGCAGCGCCCGGACCGTCTCCGCCCGCAGCCCGGTGCGCCGCGCCACCGCGTCCGGGTCGCCACCGCTCAGCCGGCCGACCAGATCGCGGGTGAGATCCGCCTTCCGGTCCAGGTAGGAGTCCACCACCCGCTCCGTCCCTTTCGCGCATCATCGCCCCGGCGCCCGTCGAGGGGCGACCAACCATCATCCGGCCCGGCGGTGGGGGACATCGGCGAGTTATCCGGATGTTCGTGTTCCAGTGATCATCTGTACGGCTCTCGGCCGCGTCCAGGACGGCTCGCAGGCCCTTCCGGGATTCCTGGAAGGGACCAGGAACCGGCGAATCCCACCAGGACACTTCCGCGACGATCACATCGGCCGGTCCACGGCCACGCTGGAGGCCATGAGCCGAGGACGAAGCCACCACCCCGTTTCGCCCGTTTCGTACGCCGACCTCGCGATCGACCGCTTCCAGGACTGGCCGCTGGCGACCTGTCGGGCCGACTGTCCCCCCGGTCGCGCCCTGGCGCTGCCCGGTCTGCAGATCGTCCACTTCCACCGGGGGGACCTGGCCGAGGTCCTCCTCACCCCGGAGGTCATCTGCCGCCTCGACACGGCCCTCACCGCCTCCGGCCGCGTCGAGACACCGCACGACGGCGGCTGGATCCAGGTGCACCTGGACACCGACGGGGACCTCTTCCTCCTGCAGTCCCTGGTGAGCCTGGCCATCCAGGCCAACGACCCCGACCGCCGCCCCCTCCGCCGCACCGCCGGGGCCTGCCCCGAGGCCGGCCTCCGCGTCCCCCAACGCCGCCGCACGGAACGCGCCTGGGTGCTCCACCGAGCCCATTGACCACCCGGGCCGCAAGAGCGTCGGCGGCCCCGGGGCACGAGGAGGCGATCGACGGGCCCGCGCGTCGATCATGGGCTCCTCGCGCCGCCCCGACGGCTACAGTGCCCGTGTGCGGCACGCCTTTCATGTAGATCTGCGCGGAATCGTCGACCTTCTCAGTCGCCACCTTTACAGCTCTCCCCGCGTCTATGTGCGGGAGCTGCTGCAGAACTCCGTCGACGCGATCACCGCACGCGGCATCGACGGGACGGCGCCGGCGGGCATCCGCATCGAGCCGCTCGAGGTGACCGGCGACGGGTCGCTGCGGATCCATGACACGGGCATCGGGCTCACCGAGCCGCAGGTCCACGAGCTGCTCGCCACGATCGGCAACTCCGCCAAGCGGGACGCGCTCGGCTTCGCCCGGCACGACTTCCTGGGGCAGTTCGGGATCGGGCTGCTCTCCTGCTTCCTCGTCGCCGACGAGATCGAGGTGATCACGCGCCACGGGGACGAGGAGACGGTGGTCTGGCGCGGACACGCCGACGGGCACTACACCGTCGAGCGGGGGCCGGCGCGGGAGAGCCCGGGCACCACGGTCGTGCTGCGGGCGCGCCGCGACTTCGAGCACTGGCTCGGCGCCTCCACCGTCACCGAGCTGGCGCGGCACTACGGCGCGCTGCTGCCGTACGAGGTGCGGGTCGGCGAGGAGCGGATCACCGAGGGCGACCCGCCGTGGCGGGCCCGCCATCCGAGCCCCGACACCCGCAGGGAGGCCCTGCTGGAGTACGGCGAACGGCTCATCGGCGCGACCCCGTTCGACGTGATCGACCTGGAGGTCCCCGAGGCGGGCCTGAGCGGCGCGGCGTTCGTCCTGCCGTACGCGGACCGGACCGGCCCCGGCGAGCGGGCGTCGCATCGCGTGTACCTCAAGCGGATGCTGCTCGGCGACCGGGTCGAGAAGATCCTGCCCGACTGGGCGTTCTTCGTCCGCTGCGTGATCGACACCGACGAGCTGCGTCCCACCGCGAGCAGGGAGCACCTCTACGAGGACGACCTGCTGGACACCACTCGGGAGGCGCTCGGGGCGCAACTGCGCGCCTGGCTGGTGCGGCTCGCGGCGACCTCGCCCCCACGGCTGGCCGCCTTCCTGCGCGTCCACCATCTCGGGGTCATGGCGCTGGCCCTGCACGACGTCGAGATGCTCCGCATCGTGGACGAGTGGATCGACGTCGAGACCAACGAGGGGAGGGTCGCGCTCGGCGACCTCCGTCGACGCCACCGCATCCTCCACTACACGCCGACCGACGAGGAGTTCCGGCGGTTCGCGAGCATCGCCGCGGCCCAGGGCATCGGCCTGGTCAACGGCGGCTACACGTACCACGCCGAGATCCTCCGGCGGCTCCACCGCCTCGACCCGGACCTCGTCGTGCGGCGGCTCGATCCGGACGACCTGGCCACCCGGTTCGACGTGCTCGACTCCGCCGCCGAGTTCGCCACCCGCGAGTTCCTCGGCATCGCCCGCGCGACGCTCGGGCCCCGGGGCTGCGCACCGGTCCTGCGCTCGTTCTCGCCCGCCTCCCTGCCGGTGCTCCACCTGGAGGGCGGGGACGCCCGGCTCGCCGCCGACCTGCGCGCCGCCCGCGAGGAGGCCGACGGGGTCTGGGCGGAGCTCCTCGAACCGAGCGACCCCGAGGCGAGCGACCCCGAGGCGAACGAGGGGGCCCGTCCGCTGTTGGTGTTCAACCACCGCAACCCGCTCGTCGCGCGCCTGACGAGCACGGTCGACGCCCGGGTCGTGGAGCTGTCGGTCGAGGCCCTGTACGGCTACGCGATGCTGGCGGGCAACCGGCTGCTGCGCCCCGACGACGTGGCGGGCGTGAACCGCGCGTTCCTCGGTCTCGTCGAGCACGCCGTCCACCCCCTGCGTTAGGCGGCCCGATGCTCCTCGACCGTGAGCAGATCCGAGCCGCGCTGGAGGCGGCGGCGGAGCTGGACCCCGAGGACGGAGGTCCCGGCGGCGAGGCCTATGTGGAGGCGACGCGGGCCATCGTCCCCCACGCGGAGGCGCTCGGCGACCCGGAGCTGCTGTACAGGGCCAGGCTGTCCTTCGCCTGGGCGCTGCGGAGCAAACCGCTGAAGAAGGGGCCGTCGGACTTCTTCCACGAGGTGCTCCCCGTCCTGCGCACCTGCCTGCTGACCTGGCACGCCGAACCGCACCTGTTCTCCGCTCACAACGTCCGCGCGATGTGGAATCAGTTGTTCCTCATCGTCGACGCGTACACCTGGCTCTATCCCGAGCCCGCACAGCGGATCCACCGCCTCCTGGACGACCTGGAACGGCACTGCCCGCCGACCCGGCGATGGACGCGGTACGCCATCGACCACCACCGGATGCGGGTGGAGGGGCGCCGAGGGGACGCCGACGCGGTCGAACGCCTGTGGCGGCGGCTCCGCGCGCAGGGCGACCCCGAAGAGCACTTCCTCCGGGACGGGAAGGCCACCGGCGACGCCCTCATGTGGCAGCGGTTGGGCCGGAACGACCGGGCCCTCGAGGTCTTGGCCCCCCTCTCGGCCGACCGGGCCCACGCCGATGACCTGATCACGCCGTACCTGCACGCCGGCCGCCTGGAGGAGGCGGTGGCCGCGCACCAGCGCTCCTACGCGCGCCAGGGCATGAAACTGGAGGACGTCGCCGCCCACCTGGAGTTCTGCGCGCGCACGGGCAACGAGGAGCGAGGGCTCGACGTGCTGCACCGCAACCTCCACTACTTCAGGGGCGAGGTCTCCTCCGTCGAGGCGATGTGGACGGCGGCGGCAGCGGTCCTGCTGTGTCGACGGGTCATGGAGAAGGACCTCGACAGGGAATGGATCTGGCACTGCGACTGCGACGATCCCGACTGTGACTTCTCCGCCGTGTGGTCCTACGCGGACCTCGACTCCCGCCTGCGCTGGGAGGTCGTGGACCTCTCGCTCAGGGTCGACGAGCTGAACGGGACGTCCTTCCAGAGCGAGCAGGTCGCGGCGCTCCTGAACGCCGAGCCGATCGTCGACGCACTGCCCCTACCGCCCGACACCGCCGAGCCTCGGCATCGGGCGACGCCCCCGCCGGCCGCCCGCATCACCGCCGACGCCCTCGACCGGGCCCGAGCGCTCGAACCCTCCAAGGACCGGATCGTGCGCATGCAGCGTCTCCTGCAGAGCGCCATCGCCGAGGGAGAGTCGGAGCTCGCGACCGACATCCGCCTCGCGCTCATGGAGGAGCTCGCGACGCGGAAGGGCCAGTTCTGGCGAGCCGGTCACTTCACCGCGCTCGTCGAGCTGGCGCGTCTGCACGCCGCTCGGCCGTCGTTCCTGGGGGCCGAACGTCTTGAGCGGGTGTGGCAGGCGGTTCCCCTTGCGTTCGACAGGGTTCTGACGTTCCCGACCGTCCACGCGGCGCAGATTCGCGGGCTCCTGCGCACGTTGGAGCCGCACTGCCGTCCCGGCACCGACGACCTGCACCATCTGCGCTGGTACGCCGTGGAGCTGGAGGTGCGGCGCGGCGACCTGGAAGCGGCCACGGCGGCGTGGGACGCGTTCGACGCCCTGCCTCCCATCGAGACCTACGCGACCCGGCCGAACGTCCTTCGCCGCGCACAGTGGTGGCTCGACCTCGGCCGCGACGAGGCGGTCGAGGCCATGGCGCCGCTCCTCACCGCCGAGGCCCACCTGCTGCTGCCCTACCTGCGCGCCGGTCGGGTCGACGAGGCGCGCGAGATCCACGAGCGCACCCACCGGACGGCGCAGCACCCCACCGCCGTGGCCGCGCATTTGGAGTACTGCGCCCGCACCGGCGAGGTACGGCACGGGCGGGAGATCATTCAGCGCAGTCTCGATCTCTTCCACACCTCCCGGGACGACGACGAGTGCTCCATCGACCGTGTGCGGGCCTACGAGGCGGCGATACGAATGGCCGATCGCCTTGTGGCGGACGGCCTGGACGAGACCTGGACGTGGCCCGCCGACGCGTGCTGCCCGCCGGAGGGCGACTGGACCTACGCCCGATTCGCCGCGTCCTGCCGGTTGGAGAACGGTCTCTTCACCACCAGGTGGGACGAACTCATGGGCACTCCCGCCACGGGGCCGCGAGCGGGCTAGAGTCGTTACCGAATGTATTGGCGGCTTTACGAAGAGGAGCATCGGCTTGACGCCGTCGCTCATCGGACGGGACGGCCTCCTGGACGTTCTGCGCACGCGGGTCGGTCGGGCGTGCGCGGGCCACGGCGGGCTGGTGCTCGTCACCGGGGAGGCCGGGGTCGGGAAGACGTCGCTCCTGCGGTGCGGGGCCGACGAGGCCCGGGAGCAGGGCATGCTCGTCCTGCACGGCTCCTGCTGGGATTCCGACGCCGCCCCCGGGTACTGGCCGTGGACCCAGGTGCTGCGCGGCCTGCGGCGGGTGTCCGTCGGGCGGGACTGGGAGAAGGCCGCAGGCGTGCCCGACCTCTTGGGCGAAGGCACGCTGCGGGCCGACGTGGACAGGTTCGAGCTGTTCGACACGGTGGCCACGACGCTGATCGGGGTGTCGCAGAGCCGCCCGGTGATGGTCGTCCTCGACGACCTGCACTGGGCCGACGCGGCGTCGCTCGCCCTGCTGGAGTTCACCGCCCAGCACATCTGGTTCGAGCGGCTGCTCGTGGTCGGCGCGTACCGCGACGTGGAGGTGCAGCGGCCCGACCATCCGCTCGGCCCCCTGCTGGGGCCCCTCACGGCCAAGGCGACGATGCTGTTCCTGACCGGCCTCGCGGTGGACGAGGTCGGCGAGCTGGTGCGGCGCACGGCGGGCGACCGTCCCGATCCCGCGCTGGTGGAGGAGGTCCACCGGCGCACCGGCGGCAACCCGTTCTTCGTGGAGGAGACGGCGCGGCTGTGGTCGACCGGCCATCCCGTGACCACGATCGCGTCCGGGGTCCGCGCCACGGTCCATCGGCGGCTGTCGCTGCTGGCCGAGCCGGTGCGGGACCTGCTGGAGGCGGCGGCGGTGCTGGGCCGCGAGTTCCGCCCCGAGCTGCCGGCGGCCGGGTCCGGGCTCCCCTCCGGGCACGTTCGCGCGCTGCTGGAAGAGGCGGTCCGCGCCCGCCTGGTGACGTCTACGGACGACGGCCTCCTGCGTTTCGCGCACGACCTCGTTCGCGAGTCGCTGTACGACGCGCTGGACCCGGCGCGGCGACGCCGGTTGCACGCCGCCGCGGTCCGCGCCGCGCGAGGGACGATGTCGACTTGGCGGCCCCACCCGACCGACCTGGCCCGCCACGCCTACTTCGCCGGGGAGGAGCTCGACCGCGACGAGGCGGTGCGGATCCTGGTGGACGCCGCCCGGCACGCCGGGGGCCGGCTCGCCAACGAGGAGGCGGCGGGCCACTACCGACGGGCCCTGGAGGTGCTCGGCGACGACGCGTCGCACCAACGGGTCCTGCTCACCGTGGACCTCGGCCTGGAGCTGCAGCTCTTCGGCGAGTTCGAACGGTCGTGGCAGGTGTTCCAGGACGCCGCCGACCAGGCGCGGGCGCTGGGCGACCCCGTCCTGATGGGCCGGGTCGCGCTGACCCTGTACGGCATGGGGTGCCTGGGCGACGAGACCCGGCTGAAGGCGCGTTCCATGTACGACGCGTACGACGCGCTCCTGGCGCGCCCCCTCGACGCGCCGCCTCTCGGGGCGTTGCCGCCCGCCGAGATGGTCGGACGGGTCGCCCGTCGCATCGTGGACGACGCCCGTGACACCGGCGACGACGACGCGCTGCACATCGGGCTGTGGGCGCGGCTCCAGGCGATCTGGGGGCCGGACACGGTGGCGGAGCGGATCGCCGTGGCCCGGGAGCTGATCGAGGTGTCGCGCCGCCGGTCCGACCGCGCCATGGAGCAACTCGCCGCGTCGATGTGCTGGGTCGCCCTGCTGGAGGCCGACGACCCGCACTACACCGAACCCTACGAGGCCGTCGTCACGGCGGCCCGGGTCGCCGCCGGGACGCCCCGCCTGGCCTTGACGGCGATCATCGACCAGAGCGTGGTCCTGGCCTTCCGGGGCCGCTTCGCCGAGGCCGAGGAGCTGATCGAGGAGATGTTGGCGCTCCCGAGTCCGGGCGCCACCTACCACGTGCATTTCGCCTGCCACCATCGGTGGGCGATCCGCCTGATGCAGGGCCGCTTCGCCGACATCGAACGACTCCGCCCCGCACTACGCGAGCAGGGCTATCCGCGCATCGACCTGCTGGAGGCGGTCACGGCCCTGGAACGCGGCGAACGCCCTCCGGGCCCGGTGGCCCACCCGGGGCAGGGCACCAGCGGCGACGCGTCGCTCGAACTCAGCATCACCCCGCTGTGGCTCCGCTACCTGGCGCAGGACGCCGCCGCCGCGCGCGACGACGAACGCTGCGAACGGGCGCGGACCGCCCTGGCCCCCTACCGGGGTCAGTGGATGGTCTCGCTGTACGGCTGGGACATCGGCGGCCCCATGACCCTGTGGGCCGGTCTGCTCGACGCCGCCCAAGGACGCTGGGACGACGCGGTCGCTGAGCTGACGCGGGCCCAACGGTCCGCCGACCGCCTGCACGCCCTGCCCTGGTCCTTACGCGCCCGCGTCGAGTTGGCCTCGGTGCTGCTCGCCCGAGGTGCGCCCGACGATGCCGAGACCGCCGTGCGGCTCCTGCGGGAGGCCGAGCCGCAGGCGCGGAGGCTGGGCATGGGGCACCTCGCCGACCGCGCCCGCGACCTCGCCCCCGCTGACGCGCCCGCCCCCCGCCGCCCTGTCGAGCCCCCCGCGCACGAGTTCACCCGTACGGGTGCGGTCTGGCGGCTGCGGTTCGACGGCAGGACCGTCCATGTCCCCGACGCCAAGGGGCTGCGCGACCTGCACCATCTGCTCGGCCGGCCGGGCACGCACGTCCCGGCGGTGCGGCTGCTCAACCCCGACGGCGGGGCCACGGCCGTCGCGGCGGCGTCCCTGGGTGGCGACCCGGTGCTGGACGACGAGGGCAAGGCCCGCTACCGGCGACGGCTCGAACGGCTCGACGAGGAGATCGACCGCATGACGTCCCTCGGCGACGACCGCCGCGCCGCCGAATGCGACCGCGAGCGCGCGGCCCTGCTGGAGGAGCTGCGGTGCGCGATCGGTCTCACCGGCCGCAACCGCCGGCTGGGCGACGAGACCGAACGCGCCCGCAAGAACGTCACCGCCCGCATCCGGGACGCCCTGCGCAAGCTCGACGACCGGCATCCCGAGCTCGCCGCCCACCTGCGGGCCTCCGTCTCGACCGGAGTGACCTGCTGTTACGCGCCCGACGGGGAGATCCGCTGGCGGTTGTGAGTCACCGGCCGTTCGGGGCAGCCGGCGACCCTTGGGCGACACCCGAATCGCCGTCCCCGACCAGGCGGTGACGTCGCCCGCAGGCGTTTCCGGGTGGCCGATCGTTGTGCGATGCCGTCAGAGCTGTCGCCAGTCGTGCCAGGTGCCGTTGGGGGTGTTCTGCCAGCGGTGGTGGACGCCGCCGTCGTTGTTGGCGAAGATCTCCAGGCGTCCGTCCTTGTTGCGCAGGGCGCGGACGAAGTGGCCGCCGCCTCCGAGGTCGACCCATTCTCGCCACGTTCCGGTCGGGTCGGTCTGGTGGTTGTGCCGCAGGACCTCGTCGTTCATCGCGAACACCTCGATGCGCCCGTCGTTGGACTCGATCGAGGCGACGCGGGCGCTGGCGGGTCCGCCGAGGGGTCGCCAGTCGTGCCAGTCCCCGCTCGGGACGTTCTGCCAGCGGTGGTGCACGCCGCTGGGGTTGGTGGCGAACACCTCCAGACGCCCGTCGTGGTTGCGGCTCAGCGTCAGGTGTTCGCCGCCGCCCCCGAAGTCGACCCATTCACGCCATGTCCCGATCAGGTCGGTCTGGCAGGTGTGGCGGAAGATGTCGTCGTTCATCGCGAACACCTCGATGCGTCCGTCGGCGGCCGGGGCGGCGGCCAGGCGGGCGGAGGCGGGTCCGCCGAGGGGTCGCCAGTCGTGCCAGGTGCCGCCGGGGGTGTTCTGCCATCGGTGGTGCACACCGCTCGGGTTGGAGGCGAACACCTCCAGGCGCCCGTCATGGTTGTGGGCCACCGCCAGATGGTCGCCTCCGCCGCCGTGGGTGCCCCAGGGGGCCCATGGTCCGGAGATCTGGGTCTGGTGGCGGTGCATGAACGCCTCGCCGTTCATGGCGAACAGTTCCAGTCGCCCGTCGGTGGACGCCGACAGCGCCACGGTCGCGCCCGCCGGCCCGCCGAAGGGCTGCCATCCGCTCCACGCCCCTCCGGGGCTGTGCTGATAGGTGTGCCAGATCTGATCGATCGCTCCGTGGAAGAGCTCCACCCGTCCGTCGGCGGACATGCCCACCGCCAACCGCTGCCGCCGATCCGGCACCGGAGGACGGGTCCACCAGGTGGTCTCCTTCCGGGCCCCCGCCCAGGAGAAGCTGAAGTGGATGTGGTCGGTGTGCGGGCTGGACCCCCGGTACGGCTGCCAGCCGGCCTCCGCGCGGTTGGCCATCCAGATCCGACGGTTCCAGATCATGTACATGATCCCGAAGCGGCGGGCGAGGGCGTGCCGGTTGCCGTGCCGGTCGGTGGCGTGCAACCAGTAGATCAGGTCGTCGGCCAGGTGCCCTTGGCCGTTGACCCGGACGCCCCAGTCCCAGGCGCGCCCTTCCTTGTGCTCGCTCTGCCCGCCGCTCCCGCAGGCCCGGCTGATGCCGAGGTTGGTCGTCCCCGGGTAGGCCGCCAAGACGAGGTCGCGGAACTCGACCACGCCGGGCTTGCCGCCGGGGTCGCAGTCACGCTGCGGTTGGTAGGGGGCGTAGGCGTCGATGTCGGGACCGAAGTCGGGTGTGGGGGGTGCCATGCCGGCTCCTCTGGACGGGCCGTCGCCGGTGCGACGGCTTCATCCGGGGAGCGCCAGTTCGCATCCCGCACCCGCCAGATCCCATCACGCGACGTTCAGCGGCGCTTGAGGTAGGGGCCGGGGAGGAGGATCTCCGCCGTGACGGGGAGGTGGTCCGAGGCGGTGGGGTCGCCGGTGACGACGGCGGCCGTACGGGTCACGGTGTCCCGGGAGGCCAGCACGTAGTCGATGCGGACCGTGGGGGACTCGCTGTCGTAGGTGTGCCCGTCACCGACACCGCCCTCGACCCACGTGTCGGCCATGTCATCGGTGAGGGCGCGGATCTCCGGTGCCTCCGGGGTCGCGTTCAGGTCGCCGAGGAGCACGAACGACTCGTTCGGCCGTCCGATGAGTCGCTCGATCGCCTCGGCCTGCGCGAGCCGCTCGGCGGCGTTGTTGTGCTGCAGGTGGGTGTTGTAGATCGTCAGCGGAACGCCCCGTACGCGGATCCGCGCCCGGAGCAGACCGCGCTGCTCGTGGCCCTCGAACCGGGGGAGCAGCGTGTTGTCCCAGTCGAGGATCGGCCGCCGGGTCAGGATCGCGGTGCCGTACTGGCGACGCGGGCCGCCGGGCTCCGCCGGGTCCAGGTCGAGGTTGGCGCCGTACACCGCGTTCATGCCGAGGCGGCGCGCCAGCCAGGCCGCCTGGTCGACGAAGTCGCTGCGCTGCGACCAGTGCCGGTCGACCTCCTGCAGCCCCACCACGTCCGGGGTCCGGCCCTCGATCACCCGGGCGACGCGCTCCAGGTCCAGTCTGCGGTCCGTGCCCTCGCCATGGTGGATGTTGAACGTCATGGCGGTGACCACCCGCGGCTGCGGGCGTATCACCGGCGGCGCCGCCGCTGCGGGCACGGTCAGCCCTCCTACGGCCAGGACGGCGAGAATGACGGGCACCAGAATACGGCGGACTTCCATGGACACTCCCTCACGGCACGACGACCGCGCCAGCGTGTCCAAGGCCGATGAAAGCCGAACCAACTCCCAGTAGATCGATTCCGTCCCGGGGACGTCCATGTGCGTCGCCCCCGGGACTCCCCGGGGGCGACGCGTCCCTCCCTAGGCGCAGGTCTTGGTCTCCGGGGTGCAGTGCCTCACCTCGGGGAAGCGTGCGGACGGGCCGTTCAGGAGGGGCTGTCGCCGGTGGCGCAGGTGCAGGTCGACGAAGGCGCGGACGTACGCGCGCGTGATCTCCACCGAGCGCGCCGCGGTCAGGTCCTGGCCGAGGTCGTGGCCGAAGTGCTCCGCGAGGACGGGCAGGTCGGTGAAGGTCTGGTGCCGCGAACCGGTCACCGTGAGCCAGCGCTTCCAGCCGGTCATGGACGGCCAGTCACGGTCCCACGACCTGTCGCCGCCACCGGGGCCGTGGTGGTCCGGGGCGCCCAGGTACATGAACGGCCGGGACATCCCGTTCTGCGGGATGGGGGCGTACATGGTGCCGTCCATGTTGATCCCGGCGCGGACTCGGGGGTCCTTGATCATGGTGGCCATGGCCGCGGCGCCTCCGATCGACTTCCCCACCATCGCGATCCGGGACGCGTCGATCAGCGCGGAGCCCCTCCACTCGGGACGGGACCCGGTCAGCTCGTCGAGCACGAAGGAGACGTCGGCCGCCCGTCCCACGGACGTTCTGGGCCCGAAGTCCCTCTCCTCGTCGTGGTCGCAGGCGACGCACGTGGCGATCCGGCCGTCGGGGAAGGTCGTGGCGTGGTTCTCGTAGGTGTGGTCGATGCCGGCCACCACATATCCCCGGCTCGCCAACTCCTCGGCCAGGGCCGTGAGGGTGACGCGGGGCATCGTGAAGCCGGGGGAGAGCACCACCAGAGGCAGGCGTCCCTTGGGGCCTGCGGGCTCGGCGTCCTTGATGGCGTGGGTCACCGTCGTGCTCAACGCGTCGTACGGAATGCCGGTGACCCGTGTGCCCTTCAGGAAGAGCTCCGACTCCTTGGGCGTCATGTACTGCGACCTCGGTCCCCGCCGCGCCTTCGTCGGATACCAGAGGGAGACCATCAGCTCCCTGGCCTTGGCCGTGGGGACCCACTGGTCCGGGCGGGAGGAGTCCTTCAGGTGGAGCGCCGTGGTGCCGACCGGATGGGGGCCGGTCGGCTCGGGCAGGCGCGGCACGTCCGCCGGGGAGGCGGTCGGCACGGGTGCCTGCGCGCGGGGGGCGGCGGACACGGCGGGCGCGAGCAGGGCGGACCCGGCGCAGGCGACCAGCCCGATCGCCAGAGCCCCGCGCATGACGGGGACGCGTCCACCTCTGGTGTCGCGACTCATGAAGATCTCCGTTCTGTGGTTTATCTAGGCTCCTAGTACATTAGATCTATGGGTGTTAAGAAACCATAAGTCGCGAGCGACGTCACCAGGCGCGCCTGGTGGAACACGCTGGGTGACTTCGCCGACGAGGTGCGACGCCGCTCGCGCCGATGACGGCCCGCGCCGGTCCGTCGTGCGGCGAACTGCTTCTAAGCTGCGGTTCATGGCGAAGTACTTCGATGTGCATCCGGACAACCCGCAGCCCCGGGCGTTGCGTCAGACGGTGGACCTCCTGCGCTCGGACGGGCTGATCGTGTATCCGACGGACTCGTGCTTCGCGCTCGGGTGCCGGCTCGGCAACAAGGAGGGCATCGACCGGATCAGGGAGATCCGCCAACTGGAGGACGGCCACCACTTCACCCTGGTGTGCAAGGACTTCGCGCAGCTCGGCCGGTTCGTCCAGATCGGCAACGCGCTGTTCCGCTCGATCAAGGCGGCGACCCCCGGCGGCTACACGTTCATCCTGCCGGCGACGAAGGAGGTGCCCCGTCGACTGCTGCACCCGAAGAAGAAGACGGTCGGCGCCCGGATCCCGGACCATGTCGTCGCCCAGGCGCTGTTGACCGAGCTGGGCGAGCCCCTCCTGTCGAGCACCCTGCTGCTGCCGGGCGACGAGGAGGCGATGACGCAGGGGTGGGAGATCAAGGAGAGGCTCGACCACGTGGTGGACGCCGTGGTCGACTCGGGCGAGTGCGGTGCCGTGCCGACGACGGTCATCGACTTCTCCCAGGGCGAGGCCGAGATCGTCCGCAGGGGTGCCGGGGACCCCTCACTCTTCGAGTAGGGGCCGTCCCGTCAGGAGACGGCGGCGTTCAGCAGGACCCGCAACCGGCCCAGGGCCTCGGCGTGCCAGTCGTCCAGCAGCGCCAGGGTCGAGGCGGCCAGTTCGGTGTCGGCCGTCTCCCACGCGGTGACGACCTGCCCCCACCACCACGCGTGCTCGGCCGGCCTGCAGTACAGGGCGTCGACGACCTCGGGGACCTCGCCCATGACGCCGCCGAGCGAGTTGAGGACGGACAGCATGACCGTGCGGCCGAGCGCGGCGCTGCTGGTGCGCAGGACGTGCAGCACGCACTTGTAGACCTCGGCGGGGGCCGCGTCCTCGGTGGCCGCCAGCAGCTCCAGCCGCTGCAGCGCCCGCCGCACCGGACGCGGGTCGTACGCCGACGGGTCCGCCGCGATCTTCGCCCATGAGGACTCGTAGAACATCCGCAGCGTCTCCAGGATCTCCTGGACGGTCCGGACGGTCAGGTCGGGGAGGCGGCTGGAGAACCGCAGCAGGTAGTGCCAGATCTCGACCCCGCCGTACATCTCGATGTCGCGGACCACGATGCCGACCCCACGGCGGGGCTCCACGAACCCGGCCATGCGCAGCCGCTCCAGCGCCAGTTGGACGGTGGAGGGGTTGATCTCGTACTCCTCGGCCATCCGCCGGATCGACGGCAGGCTCTCCCCGGCCTCCAACCGACCCGAGGCGATCTGGAAGGCGATCTTGTCGGCGATCTCATCGACGACGGTGCTGCGTGTCACGGCTCCCATGCCACTCCCTACGTCGGCGGCGAAGGTCCGCGCTCCGGACGCCGCGGGTGAGCCACGCGCGGCGTCCCCATAGTTTACGGATCAACGTCCGGCTCCGCCGAACGACGCCGGCCCGCTCGGCCGTCGAACGGGCCCGCCATATCGACCGTTCCATTTTGACGAAGCGTCAGGGCCGGTGCACGTGCACTGTTCCACACAGTGTTATCTACACTGATCTGGACAGTGTGAGGTCAGATGCCAAAGAAGGGCCCGGACATGTGCGCCGACGTGGTATCTCGGTGCCTCTCGCGACCGTCACAGTGAGCGGGAAGTCGCCCATCTCCTTTCTGTGAGGTGAACCTCGTCATGTGGCGGAAACGTCATTCCAGAACGGCGTCGGGATCGCTGCGGGTCGGATCCCGCAGGGTCGGGATGGTGGTGGCCGCGGCGGTCACCACGCTGGCCGTGACCGTGTCGGGCGCGCCCTCGGCGGGCGCGCTGCCCCCCGAGGACGTCCCCGAGATCGGTGTGGACACCGGCCGGTTCAAGCTCCCCATCGGCTGCAAGATCACCCTGCGCGGATTCCCGGTGTTCTATCTGCCCACCGACGTCGACGTCCAGGGCGTCGCCCCGGTCCAACTCGGGCCCGGCCAGGAGTTCTGGCTGACCCAGGGGTCCGGCAGCATCACCTTCCCGGCGTGGCTGACCGCGTTGGCCCCGATCCTGGGCATCACCAAGGCCGACGCCAAGATCACCGACCTGAGCATCGGCGCGTCCGGCTCCACCCCCGAGTCCATCAACATCGCCAAGGAGAAGCCCTTCGAGATCA
This sequence comes from Thermomonospora umbrina, assembly GCF_003386555.1. Lineage (GTDB taxonomy): Bacteria > Actinomycetota > Actinomycetes > Streptosporangiales > Streptosporangiaceae > Thermomonospora > Thermomonospora umbrina. The sequence goes on from NZ_QTTT01000001.1 coordinate 3,687,110, forward strand.
AGGACATCCCGATCGAGGCGGCCAAGCCCCTCAAGGTCGGCCTCCCGCTGTCCGGGCAGCCCCCGTTCGAGGTCGGCCCGTTCAAAGCCCCCGGCGCCGGCGCCACCACCCTCAAGTTCGACCGCGCCATCGCCGAGGTCGCCCTCAAGTCCACCCTGGGCTTCGCCCTGAACATCAAGGCCGACTGCACCGCCTCCCAGGGCAACGCCCTGCTCAAGCTGGGCATCGGCGGTCCCGCAGGTCAGCCCCCCATCAAGATCCAGGGCGCTCCGCTCAACTTCCCCGAGCCGGCCACCAACGCCCTGGCGGGAATCATCCACGCCCCGTACTCCTGCACGCTCGACGGTGAGCGCCACGAGGTCGGCGTGGCCGTGGGGGCCGATCACATCCCGCTGACCGTCAAGCGCAACGGCTCGTTCTCGTTCGAGCGCGCGTCGGGAGCCCTCACCATCCCCGCGGCGACCGTCAACCGGCTCCTCGACAAGGGCTACCGGACCGCCGCCGGCAAGGTCACCACCCTGAACCTCAACGTCGAGGGCGGCGTCCCCAACGTCCAGAACGTGGCGGCGGGCGGAATCGACATCCCCGAGACCCCGCTGGTGCGCGACCAGAAGATCGTCGTCTCCCTGCCGGCGAACGGCCTGCTCACCGCCGGTCCGTTCAAGCCCGCCGCGGGCGCCGGGTCGGTGGCGGTGTCCCTCGGCGAGGCCGCCGCGACCTTCACCTTCAACGGATCCACCCAGACCACGGCGACCTGCGGGACCCCGTCCCCCACCGTCTACCTGGTCGAGAACCCGGTCACCTGACCGCCCCCCAGCGCCGTGGTCTCCGGTGACCTCCACGCCGTGCCGGAGACCACGGCCCCTTCCGTTGGGCTCACGCGACTCATGCGAGGGGCGGCGGAGTCCCCTTCGCCTCTCCGGTCCTGACCGGTCGTGTGTGGATCTTGGCGACGCAGGCCGGTACGGCGGCGTCCGCGCGATGGTCGCGGGCCCGGTACGCGCTCGGGCTCTCGCCGACCAGCTCGGTGAACCGCGAGCTGAACGACCCCAGCGAGGTACAGCCGACCTCGAAGCAGACCTCCGTCACCGTCAGGTCGCCCCGCCGCAGCAGCGCCTTGGCCCGCTCGATCCGACGCGTCATCAGGTAGCTGTACGGGGTCTCGCCGAAGGCGGCGCGGAAGCTGCGGGAGAAGTGGCCCGGAGACATGAGGGCGACCTGTGCCAGCGCGGCGACGTCCAGCGGCTCCGCGTATCTGCGGTCCATCAGGTCACGGGCCCGGCGCAGCCGAACGAGATCCTCCAGGCTCACCCCACCATCGTCCCACAACGGCGATATGAGTGGCGATTGCTCATATACCGCCCCCCTCCCGCCGGGAGCGGGGGATTCGGGGGCCTCGGACCGTGGACGGCCGTTCCCAAGAGAAAGCCGAGTGCGAGCGCGATGATGGAGCCCGGGTTTTCACCAGAGGGAGGGGCCCCGATGGCGATCGACGAACACGGCCAGGCGCTCGGACCCGCGAGCCCCGCGGCCGTCCGGCACTACGACAACGCGATCCACGAACTCCTGCACTTTCGTGCCGAGGTCGTGGACGAGACCCGCCTCGCCCTCGCCGAGGACCCGGGCTTCGCGCTCGGCCACGTCCTGTCGGCGTACCTGGGCCTCCTCACCACCGAGCCCGGCGACGCCCGTGCGGCGCGCGAGTCCTTCACGCCGTTCCGCGCGAGCCTCGACCCCTCCCGCCTGCCACCCCGCGTACGGGCCCACGTGGAGGCGGTCGAGCACCTGCTGAACGGCGACTTCACCACCTGCGGAGACCGGCTGGCGCGCATCACCGAGGAGCACCCGCGCGACGCCCTCGCCCTGATCGTGGGCCACCAGATCGACTTCTTCACCGGAGACGCCCGTTCCCTCCGCGACCGCATCGGCGGCGCGCTGTCGGCCTGGAACGAGGACGACCGGCACTTCGGCAACGTCCTGGGGATGTACGCGTTCGGCCTGGAAGAGGCGGGCCACTACGACCGGTCCGAGGACGTCGGGGCCCGCGCGGTCGAACTCGACCCCAAGGACGTGTGGGGCATTCACGCGGTCGTGCACACCTACGAGATGCAGGGACGCTTCCGGCGCGGCATCCGCTACCTCGACGACCGGCTGGACGACTGGTCGACCGGCACGTTCTTCAACGTCCACACCTGGTGGCACTACGCCCTGTACGCGCTGGAGGCCGGGGACACCGCCCGCGCCCTCGACATCTACGACACCGTGCTGCACGGCCCGGACAGCACCGACACCGCGCTGGAGATGCTCGACGCGGCGGCCCTCCTCTGGCGTCTGCTGCTGGACGGCGACGACCAGACGGAACGCTGGCGGGCCCTGGCCGACGCCTGGGCGCCCAAGACGGACGAGGCGTTCTACGCGTTCAACGACATGCACGCCGTCATGTCGTTCGCGGGCTCCGGTCGCCTCGCCGAGGCCGACCGCCTGATCGCCGACCGGGAGACCTACGTGGCCGCGGACCGCCCCGGCGTCACCAACCACGCCATGACCGCCCGGATCGGCCTGCCCGTGTGCCGGGCCCTCGTGGCGTTCGTGCGCGGGGAGCACGACGCGGTCGTCGACCTGCTGTACCCGATCAGGCATCGCGTCCACGAGTTCGGCGGCAGCCACGCGCAACGCGACGTCGTCCAGCGCACCCTCGTGGAGTCGGCGCTCAGATCGGCCCGCACCGACCTGGCCCGCGTCCTGGTCAGCGAACGCCTCAACCTCCGCCCGACCAGCCCGTTCAACTGGCTCAAGCACGCCGAGGCGGCGGACGCCCTGGGCGACCGGGCCGCGGCGGCCTCGGCCCGGAGCCGCGCAACCGCCCTGCGAGGCCGAGAAGTCGACCGGTAGGAAGGGTCGCGGGCGGCGGCGTCCCGGTCGGCATGCCGGGGTCGCCGAATCGGCGCCTCGGCGGGGGACGGATCCGCCCGATCGTCCCCGTCGAGGCGTGGTTGGCGCCGATCGGTCGTTCGCACAGCGCGCCGCACGGCAGGTGCAGCCCCCGTGATCCGCTGTTGACGCGTGCGCAATGACCGCGTCGCCGCCCGTCCCTACCTTTCCGGCATGAACAACGATTTCGGCCGCAGGTCCTTTCTGCGCATGGCGGGCGGTGCCGCCGCGGCGGCCTCCATCGGCGGGGCGCTGACGGCCTGCGGCTCCGACTCCGGCGGGTCGGGCGGCGGACGGAAGGTCAAGCTCGGCTTCATCGCCCTGACCGACTGCGCCTCCCTGGTGATGGCGAAGGAGCTCGGCTATTTCGCCGAACGCGGGCTGGACGTTCAGCTCATCAAACAGGCGAACTGGGCGGCGACCCGCGACAATCTGCTCAACGGCCAGATCGACGGCGCGCACTGTCTGTTCGGCATGCCGTTCTCGGTGGCGACGAAGATCGGCGGGAACGGGTCGACCGACCTCAAGATCGCCATGATCCTCAACAACAACGGTCAGGCGATCACCCTCAAGAAGGAGTTCGCCCGTGCCGGCGACGCCGGCCGTGCCGGCCGTGCCGATCTGGCCGCCGCGAAGGCGCTGCTGGAACAGGGGCCGACCACGCTGGCGATGACCTTCCCCGGCGGCACCCACGACGTCTGGCTGCGCTATTGGCTGAAGGCGACCGGGGCGGACCTCTCCAAGGCGAAGATCATCACGATTCCGCCGCCGCAGATGGTCGCCAACATGAAGGTCGGCACCATGGACGGCTACTGCGTCGGCGAGCCCTGGGGCGCGGTCGCGGTGCAGCAGGGGATCGGCTTCACCCACCTCACCACCCAGGACCTCTGGACGCACCACCCGGAGAAGGCCCTGGTGGTCAACGCGGCGTTCGCGGCGAAGCAGGACGTGCTGGCCGACGTGATGGGCGCGGTGCTCAAGGCGTCCAAGTGGCTGGACGACCTCGGCAACCGGCCCAAGGCCGCCGAGACCATCGGCAAGCCCAACTACGTGAACGCCCCGGCCAAGGACATCGAGTCGCGGCTGCTCGGCAAGTACACGATGGGCGGCGGCCTGCCCGACCGGGCCTACACCGGCGACCAGATGGTCTTCCACCGCGACGGCGGGACCAACCTGCCGCGCGCCTCGTACGGGATCTGGTTCATGGCCCAGTACCAGCGGTTCGGGCTGCTCGAGTCCGCGCCGGACTACAAGAGGATCACCGACGCGATCATCCTGAGCGACCTCTACAAGCAGGTCGCGGCCAAGGAGGGTGTCGCCGTTCCGGACGACGACATGAAGCCCTTCGAGGTCAAGCTCGACAAGGCCGAGTTCGACCCGAAGAGGCCGGAGCTGGAGGTGAAGCGCGCATGACCGCCGGAACGGAGGCATCCCCGGGCCCGCCGTCCTCCGAGATCGCCCCCGCCGGCGTGTCCGCCCCCGCCGGACGCGGCCGAGGGCGCGCCGTCACGGCCTGGGCGGCCCGCACCGGCCGCGCCACCGGTTGGGGCCTGCTCGGTGGCGCGGTCTTCGTGGCCGCCTGGTCGCTGGCGGCCGGTACGTCCCCGGACGTGCCGACACCCGCCGAAAGCCTCGAGGCCGCCAAGACCCTGCTGTCCGACCCGTTCTACGACGCCGGGCCCAACGACAAGGGCATCGGCCGCCACCTGGTCATCTCGCTGGGCCGGGTGTTCACCGGCTTCGGGCTGGCGGCGCTGGTCGGCATCCCGCTGGGCCTGCTGCTGGGCACCAGCCGGGCGGCCTGGCAGGCGGTCAACCCGATCGTCCAACTGCTGCGGCCGGTGTCGCCGCTGGCCTGGTTCCCGATCTGGCTGGCGATCCTCAAGAGCGCCCCGGACGCCGCCGTGATCGTCATCTTCATCACCGCGCTGTGGCCCACGCTCATCAACACCGCCGCCGGGGCCGCCGACATCCCCCGCGACCAGCGCAACGTGGCCCGGGTGTTCCGGTTCGGGCGGGTGGCGTACGTCCGGCACGTGCTGCTCCCGAACGCGTTCCCGTCCGCCGTCACCGGTCTGCGGCTGTCGATGGGCATCGCCTGGATGGTCATCGTGGCCGTGGAGATGCTGTCGGGCGGCTCGGGGGTCGGGGCGTTCGTCTGGGAGTCCTACAACACCGGCAACCTCCCGAACGTCGTCGCCGCCATCGGCGTGATCGGCGTCGTCGGTCTGGTCCTCGACACCCTTCTCATGCGGCTGGCCGGCCGCGCGGCGATCCAGGAGATCCAGGCATGAGCGCGATCGAGATCCGCGACCTCCACAAGAGCTTCACGTCCCAGTCGGTGCTGCGCGGGGTCGACCTGGACATCGCCGAGGGCGAGTTCGTCACCTTCATCGGGCACTCCGGCTGCGGCAAGTCGACCCTGCTCAACGTGGTCGGCGGGCTGCTCAAGGCCGACCGCGGCACCGTGCTGGTGAACGGTGTCGCGGTCACCGGGCCGGGCCCGGAGCGGGCGATGGTCTTCCAGAGCTACTCGCTGCTGCCCCGCCTCTCCCTGGTGTCCAACGTCCGGGAGGCGGTCCGCTCCGCACGCCGGGACTGGTCGAGGGAGGTCGTGGACGAGCACGTCGAGCGCTACCTGACCGCCGTCGGGCTCTGGCCGCACAAGGACAAGAAGCCCGGCCAGGTCTCCGGCGGCATGGCCCAGCGCGCCGCCGTGGCCCGTGCCTTCGCCGTCAGCCCCCGCACCCTGCTGCTCGACGAGCCGTTCGGCGCGCTGGACGCCCTCACCCGGGCGAGGCTCCAGGAGCAGCTCATCCACCTGTGGGAGAGCGAGTCCGACACCGAGACCGTGCTGATGGTCACCCACGGCCTCGACGAGGCGATCCTGCTGGCCGACCGGGTGGTGGTCATGTCCAACCCGCCGCATCCCTCGGTGCGCGCCGTCATCGACGTCCCGATCCCGCGCCCCCGAGACCGGTCCTCCATCGTCAACCACCCCGCGTACGCGCAGATCCAGGCCCGCCTTGAGGACCTCCTCATGAGCGACAGAACGGCGGTCGCCTGAGCCGCCTCCGTCCCCTTTCGGGTGGCAGGATCGTCGGTGCCGACTCGCGGCCGAACGCCGACCGCACCACCGAGTACCGAGCCCGGGAGCACCTCAGCCGCAAGGCCCCGGGCTGAACCGTACGTGCGCGGTCACCTCGTGCGGCGGTCAGGTGAGCCAGTGGCCGTCCCGCATGAGGTCGCGTCCGGGCAGCTCGTTCGCCTCGCGCCAAGCCTGGATGCGTTGCGGGCGGATCAGGAAGTACTGGTAGGGCTCGTCGAGTTCGCGCGGGTCGAAGCCGGTCTTGGTCGCGAACGCGTCGCCCGTCTCGGGAGCGAGGGCGGCGAGGTCCACGGGCTCGGCGGTGCCGCCGACCATGACGACGTCGCGGGTCGGTCCGAGACCGAGTCGTACCCGGCCGTCCGTCAGCAGGTTGCGGGCGGTGACGGAGGAGCGGGGTGTCGAGATGAGGAGCGCGGTCCCGTCCCAGAGGTACGAGAGCGGGACGAGGTGGGCGCCGTCCGGGGAGCCCGACGTCGCCACCCAGAGATCGACGTCGCCTTCCAGCCTTGCACGGGTGTCGCGCAGCCTCTCCTCACGCCCTCGCGGCGGCGCGCCGGTCATGCCTCCTCCAGTCACCGTGTGGATTCATCGGGGTGCGCGTGGCCCCCGCCACTCGGCGGCGGTAGGCGCCGGGCGGCATGCCGACCAACTCGGTGAAGCGCGTGCTGAAGGCGCTCGGCGATGAGCAGCCGACCGCGAAGCAGACCTCGGTGACGCTGAGGTCGCCACGCCGCAGCAGCAGCGTCGTCGCGCGCTCGATGCGACGTGTCATCAGGTACGCGTACGGCGACTCACCGTAGGCCGCCCGGAACTGACGGCTGAGGTGCCCGGCGGCCATGTCCGCGCCCCGGGCGAGCGCCTCGACGTTCAGCGGCTGCGCGTACTCCCGGTCGATCCGGTCGCGAACGCGGCGCAGCCGCGCGAAGTCGCTCAGGCGCTGCGCCGCGGTACGCGCGCGCGCCCACGAGGGGTGACACATCAGAACTCCTTCTCGTCCTTCAGCGATGTCCGCGAACACCCGGGCGCTCAGTGGCGACGACCAACGTGTCCGCGGGCGGGTCCCCTCAGCGAAGCTCTTGAATGCGGATCAGGTTGCCCGCCGGGTCGCGGAACGCGCAGTCGCGGATGCCGTACGGCTGCTCGGTCGGCTCCTGAACGACCTCGGCGTCCCTCGACGAGACCTTTGCGAAGACGTCGTCCAGATCAGGGCTGGCCAGCAGGATCCAGCCGTAGGTCCCCTTGGCCATCATCTCGGTGATGGTGCGGCGCTCGTCTTCGGTGAGGCCGGGGTCGACGGCCGGCGGCGCCAAGAGGATGGACGTGTCGGGCTTGCCGACCGGACCGACCGTGATCCAGCGCATCTTGCCCTGCCCCACGTCGTTGCGGACCTCGAAGCCGAGCACGTCGCGGTAGAAGGCCACGGACGCGTCCGGGTCGTCGTGCGGAAGGAAGCAGGTGTGAATGGTGATATCCATGCCGATCACGCTACGTGCGGCCCCGTGACCTGCGCTTCTCGATTCCTGATCGATCTGCCCACCTCTTCGCCATACGCTCGCATCGTGTGGGGACCGGCGAGATCCCAGCGTTCTCTGGCCCACGACGCGGCCCCTCTAAGCGGAGGCGTCGCCCGGCCGCTGGAGCGGGGCGTCCGAAGGCCAGTTCGTGAGCATGCGTCGCAGGCGGGTCTTCGAGCGTTCCCACCGACGGTTCAGCGAGCCCTGCTCGGCCGGATGCACGAAGGCGAGGAGCCGTAGTCCGCGTACGGTCTCCATCACCACGGAGAGGTCGTCGAGGACCTGGCGGTCGTCGGCCCGGTCGCCGATGAACGTTCGGCAGAGCTCGACGATGGTCTCGTTGACGCGCCGTTCGAAGGCCGCGACCTGCTCCCGCAGCTTCGGGTCGGTCCGCGCGGCCACCCACAGCTCTATGGAGGCGTCGAACAGCGGCCCCTGGTGGACCTCCCAGATGAGGTCCAGGGCCTCGCCGACCCAGTCCTCGGACGCCTGGAGTGCCGCGATCCCGCTGGTCATGAACGCCTCGGTCTGCTTGTCCGCCAGATGCCGCACGGCGGCCAGCACGAGGTCGTTCTTGGTGGGGAAGTGGTGGACCTGGGCCCCCCGCGACGTCCCGGCCCGTTCGACGACGCGCGTGGTGGTCGTCCCGTGATAGCCGTGCTCGACCAGGCAGGCCACGGTGGCGTCGAGCAGGACCCGCCGCGTCGCGGCAGTGCGTTCCCCCTGGGTGCGGCGGGTGGTGACCATGGCTGTGAATGTACTGCCCCTCGTCCGGCCCTAGACGATCTCCGCGCGGCCGTCCTTGATGACGACGCCGTCGGCGGTGGTCGCGACGAAGCCGAACGCCCCGCCGCCGAGGTCGTACACGCTCGTGGTGACGTCCTGGCCGGGGAGGACCGGCTTGGAGAAGCGGACGGCGAGCCGCCGCAGTCGCGTCGGGTCGCCGCCGGCCGCCGCGTCGACGACCGCCTGCGAGGTGAACGCCATGGTGCACAGGCCGTGGGCGATGATGCCGGGCAGTCCGGCGGCCTTGGCGAACTCGGGGTCGGTGTGGATGGGCATCGGGTCGCCCGACGCCTTGGCGTAGCGGAACGTCTGGTCGTCGTCGACATGCGCGACGACCTCGGCGATCGGCTCGCCCTGGGCGTCGAGGGAGTGCGCCGGGGCCATCTCGCCCACGGTGCCGCCCGCGTCGACCCCGCGGAAGAACGAGACCATCCACTGCTCGTTCACGAGTTCGCCGTCCGAGGTCCGGGTCTCGATCTTCACGCTGAGGGTGGCCCCGGACGACTTGGCCGCGAACCCGGTGGCCTTCGCCCGCGACACCAGCGTCATGCCCGGCACGATCGGCCGGTGAAAGACCATGTCCTGCTCGCCGTGGACCACGAACGGGATGACGTCGTGCGGCACGACGTCCAGGACCGGCGTGAGCATGCCCTCGAAGACGGGGACGATCGCGAAGACCGGCGGCGCGAGCCCACCCTCCACATGGCGGGGGTTCGCGTCGTTCGTGGCCAGCGCGTACTCGATCGTGCGCGCCCGTTCGACGGTGAACGCGAACGGCTCGCTCCAGACGCCCAGCGCGTCCTCGTTGAAGCCCATCTGCCCTCCCAGGAAACATGCAGTCTTGACTGTTTCTTACTTGGGGTCCTAGCGTCAAGACCATGAGGACCTATGTGATCGGCGTCGGCATGACCAAGTTCGAGAAGCCGGGCTCGCGGGAGTGGGACTACCCCGACATGGCTCGCGAGGCCGGGAGCAAGGCGCTGGCCGACGCGGCCGTCCCCTACACGGCGATCGAGCAGGCCGTGGTCGGCTATGTCTACGGCGAGTCGACCTCCGGGCAGCGCGCCGTCTACGAGCTGGGTCTGACGGGCATCCCGGTGCTGAACGTCAACAACAACTGCTCCACGGGTTCGACCGCCCTGTACATGGCCCGCCAGTTGGTCAAGGGCGGCCTCGCCGACTGCGTCCTCGCCCTCGGCTTCGAGAAGATGCAGCGCGGCTCCCTCGGCACCACGTTCGAGGACCGCGAGCAGCCCCTGCTGAACCACCTCAAGGAGCTCTTCGACCTCTACGAGTGGAAGGGCGAGCCGATCGCCCCCTACATGTTCGGCGCGGCCGGCCGCGAGCACATGACGAAGTACGGCACGACCCCCGAACAGTTCGCGAAGATCGGCGAGAAGAACCACCGGCACTCCGTGAACAACCCCTACGCGCAGTTCCGCGACGTCTACACCCTGGACGAGATCAAGGCCGCCCGCGAGGTCTACGCCCCCCTCACCAAGCTCCAGTGCTCCCCGACCTCGGACGGCTCCGGCGCGGCCGTCATCGCCTCCGAGCGCTTCGTCGACGAGCACGACCTCTGGTCCCGGGCGGTCGAGATCGCGGGCCAGTCCATGGTCACCGACACCGCGGCCACGTTCGAGGACAAGTCCGCCATCACCCTCGTCGGGGCGAAGATGTCGGCGCTGGCCGCCCGCAACGCCTACGAGGAGGCGGGCGTGGGCGCCGAGGACATCCAGGTGGTGGAGCTGCACGACTGCTTCTCCACCAACGAGCTCCTCACCTATGAGGCCCTCGGCCTGGCCGCCGAGGGCGAGGGCGGCACGCTCGTCGACAACGGCGACAACACCTACGGGGGCCGCTGGGTCGTCAACCCCTCGGGCGGCCTCATCTCCAAGGGCCACCCCCTCGGCGCGACCGGCCTCGCCCAGTGCGCCGAACTCACCTGGCAGCTCCGCGGCACCGCCGACGCCCGCCAGGTCGACGGTGTCACCGGGGCACTCCAGCACAACATCGGCCTGGGCGGCGCCGCCGTCGTCACCGTCTACCGGCACGCCCGCTGAGCGGGAACGATCCATCATGGTTTTCAGAACGGTTCGCCGCGCGGACCTTCGAGGGGGGCTTCCCATGGCCGGCAGGAGCCGCCGGAACGGCGGAACGGCCCCGGGTCGGACCGAGATCCAGACCTACGAGGAGCGGCTGCGCACACTGTCGGACGGCTCGGTGCGCCGCAAGTTCGACGCGTTCCTCGACATCCCCTGGGACGATCCCGCCTACGCGATCGACCCGAAGGATCCCCGCTGGGCGCTGCCCCGGGCCGACCCGTTGGCGAGGACGGAGTGGTACCGGTCGCTCCCGGCCGAACGGCGGTCGGAGGTCGGCCTGGCGCGGCTGGCCCAGATGTTCCGGGTCGGCTGGCAGTTCGAGAACCTGCTGATGCGGGGGGCGTTGGAGCACCTGTTCCTCGTGCCCAACGGCGACCCGGTCTTCCGCTACCTCACGCACGAGGTCACGGAGGAGGCCCACCACACCCAGATGTTCCAGGAGTTCGTGAACCGCAGCGGCGTGGACGTTCCCGGCATCCGGCGGCCCTTCCGCCTGATCCACACGCTCATCCCCCCGCTCGCCCGGTGGCTGCCGGCCGCGTTCTTCATGGCCGTGCTGGCCGGTGAGGAGCCCATCGACCATTTCCAGAAGTCGGTGCTGCGCTCCGGAGGGCTGCCGCATCCGCTGCCCCAGCGGATCATGCAGATCCACGTGGCGGAGGAGGCGCGGCACATCTCGTTCGCCCACGAGTACCTCCTGCACACCGTGCCCGGGCTCAGGCCGGTTCGGCGCATGCTCCTGTCCATCGCGCTGCCCCTCATGATGCGTATCGCCTGCGACCTCCTGGTACGGCCGTCGGGCGAGCTGGCCAAGCAGGTCGGCATCCCCCGGGAGGTCATGGCCGAGGCGTTCTGGGACGCCCCCGAGAGCCGGAAGATGCTGCGCGACCTGTTCGCCGACGTCCGGATGCTCGCCGAGCGGCTCGGCCTGATGACCCCGCTGTCGCGCCTCGTATGGCGGCGGATGGGCATCGCGGGACGCCCCGCCCGGTACCGCAGCGAGCCTCCGGCGACGGCGGCGTAGATGCCGTACGTCGTCACCCAGTCCTGCTGCGGCGACGCCTCGTGCGTGCTCGCCTGCCCGGTCAACTGCATCCACCCCGCTCCCGGCGAGCCCGGATTCGCGACGGCCGAGATGCTGTTCATCGACCCGGTGGAATGCGTCGACTGCGGCGCCTGCGTGAGCGCGTGCCCGGTCGAGGCGATCGTCCCCGACACCAAGCTCACTCCGGACCAGCGGCCGTTCCTCGCCCTGAACGCCGCCTACTACGAACGCAATCCGCACGCCGACCGGACACCGATGGCGCTCGTTCCACCGCAACGCGAGATCACCGAGACCGGGCTGCGGGTGGCGATCGTGGGGGCCGGACCCGCCGGGCTGTACGCCGCCGACGAGTTGCTCAAGCACCCCGGCACCCGCGTCGAGGTGTTCGATCGCCTCCCCACCCCGCACGGGCTGGCCCGCGCGGGCGTGGCGCCCGACCATCAGCGCACCAAGCGGATCTCCGACCTCTTCCGCGAGATCGAGGCACAGCCGGGCTTCGGCTACCGCCTCGGCGTCGAGGTCGGCACCGACATCACCCACGAGGAGCTGACGGCCGCCCACCACGCGGTCGTGTACGCCGTCGGCGCCGCCGCCGACCGGAGGCTCGGCATCCCCGGCGAGGACCTCCCCGGCAGCGTCTCGGCCACCGACTTCGTCGCCTGGTACAACGGCCACCCCGACCGGGCCGCCGACCACCACGACCTGTCCGGCGAACGGGCCATCGTCATCGGCAACGGCAACGTCGCCCTCGACGTCGCGCGCCTCCTGACGACCCCACCGGACGACCTCGCCCGCACCGACATCAGCGACCGGGCCCTCGCCGCGCTCCGCGACAGCCGCATCCGCGAGGTCGTGGTCCTCGGCCGGCGCGGCCCGGCCGAGGCGGCCTTCACCCTCCCCGAACTGATCGGCCTCGCCGCCCTGGACACCGTCGACCTCCTCGTCGACGGCCCCGTCGAGGTCACCTCCCAGAGCACCGAACTCCTCGCCGCCCTGGCCGCCCGCGCACCGCGCCCCGGACGCCGCCGCATCGTCCTGCGCTTCCACAGCGCCCCCGTCGCGGTCCTCGGCACCGACCGGGTCACCGGCCTCGAACTCGAACGCACGACGCCCCGACCGGACTCCGACGGCCTCGTGCGGGCGGCGCCCACCGGCGAACACGAGCACCTGAGCGCTCAGCTCGTCCTCCGAGCCGTCGGCTACCGGGCCCGCCCGGTGCCCGACCTGCCGTTCGACGCCGAACGCGCCATCGTGCCCCACCACCGCGGACGGGTCCGCCCCGGCGTCTACGTCACCGGGTGGATCAAGCGTGGCCCGACCGGCTCCCTCGGCACCAACAAGCAGTGCGCCCAAGAGACCATCGCCTCCCTCCTCGACGACCTGGACGCCGGCCTCCTCCCCACACCCCGGAAGGACCCCACCCTGCCCGACGCCATCACCCTGACCGGCTGGAACGCCATCGACACCACCGAACGCACAGCCGGCTCCCGCACCGGCCGCCCCCGAGTGAAACTCCTCGACCACAACACCCTCACCCAGGCGGCGAACCACGGCCCTATTTCCCACTCGGGCTGAGCGAGCACTTGAGCCCACCAGGCCATCGACACCCGCACCGGCCCAACCTGCGGCCCTCGGCCACTCTTGGCGTCCATCCGGTCAGGCAGCCGGGTTCGTTCGTCGACACTCCTGGTCGGAGGGAGAAAGACCTCGGCCGAGTTCTTGCGGTAGGCGACGTTGAGGATGTCGAGCCGGAACCGGTGGCTGATCCTCCACCGGAGGGTCTGCCGGGGCCGTAGGGCCACTGCCGCGGCACGTCGTGCGAAGCCGAGCCCGTCACGGCCCCCTCGGGTGGGGAGGGCGAGCACAGCACCTGGAAAACTCCGTCGGCCTCGATCAGCTCCGCCTCACTACCCGTTGGAAGGCCACTGATCACGGACGAGCGGGGAGCGAAGTCGTCGCGTTCGGACATGCGCACGTCGAGGCATGCCGTTGGGAAGCGGGAACGCTTCGGGCGGCGCACTGCGCCGGACCGCACCCGGAGCGCCACGTGAGCGCTTCGTCCAATATGCACGACGACATCCGCCGGCTCCGGGTCCCATGGCGATGGGCGGACGTCGGTTCTGGGTCGGAACTCCTGAGGGAATGTTTGTCCTTGATTGGGCGGGGTGGGCGGTTTCCTGGGCATGTCGAGGGTGCCGGGCGGCGCTCGGGTCGTGGCGTCGGTGTCACGCGATGGTGGAGGGGGCGCGACCGATGGACGGGGAGACGCTGCAGGTCACGGTGCAGCGGTGGGCCGAGGAGTTGCCGACGGTGACGCTGGAGCATCCGAACAAGAGGCACTGGATCACCCTGGCCTCGGACGACTCGCTCGACGGGCCGCTCAGCGAGGACCCCGTGACCGATTCGTACCGGCTGGTGGTCGAGGGGCTTCCCCAGCCGCGGCGGCCCGTCGACCCGGGTGCCTTCGGCCGCCCCCACGGGGACCGGGTGCGGCGATGACCATCACCGGCAGCCGGCTCCAGCGCGTGGCCCGTGATGCGGCCGGTGCGCTGCCGGGTGTCAGCAGTGGGCGCCCGTTCACCGACAAGCTCGACGTCTACAAGGTGGGGGAGAAGGTGTTCTTGATCGTCACCGACGACCCGGACGAACGGATCATCACCGTGAAGTCCGAGCCCGATCACGGGCGGTCCCTGCAACGCGAGCACGAGTCGATCACTCCGGGCCGCTACCTGAACAAGGCGCACTGGATCTCGGTGGCCGCCGGCCGGGAGATCACCGAGGGCATGGTCGAGGACCTGGTCGCCCACTCCTACGAGCTCGTTCGTGACTCGCTGCCGCGCGGCCGGCGCCCCGCAGGCCACGGCTCCGGGTCCCGCTCGGGGAAACGCTGAAAGGGGAACGCCTGTGCACACCATGACGACCCGGGAGTGGCACGAGTTCGTCACGCGCGGCGCGCGTACCGGGAAGGTCTCGACGGTGGGAGCCGACGGCGCTCCCCACATCACGCCCGTCTGGTACGTGTTCGACGGCGAGGATTTCCTGTTCACCAGCGGCGGCACGACGGCCAAGGTCCGCGCCCTGCGCCGCGACCCGCGCGCGGCGATCTGTGTCGAGGACGACGCCCCGCCGTTCTCCTACGTCGAGGTCCGCGGCGAGGTGACCTTGAGCGAGGACCTCGACGAGCTCGTCGACGTCGCCACCCGCGCCGGCGCCCGGTACGCGGGCCCGGAACAGGCCGAGGAACTCGGCAAGCGCAACGGCGTCCCCGGCGAGGTCGTCGTCCGGCTCCATCCCAAGAAGGTCATCGCTTACGCCGCGATCACCGAATAGCCCACCGCCCGCACCCGCCGTTTTCGTGCGGCCCCGTCCCGCGGGTTCATCGTGACGGATCATGCGTACGGCCGGGAAGTGCTTTGCCCGCACTCGTTGTCCGAGTCTGCATATGCGGGCGATGAACCAGCGCGCCATTGTTCGCGATTGCCGTTGCGGCACTGGCGAACGCGCATGCGGAGGTGCGAACGACCTGCCCGGGCGGGAGCATGTTGAAAATGGTCGTGTGCTTGCCTGTCCGCGCAGGTCAGGCCGTACCAACGCGCTCGTCGGAGGGAACGGCCGAGGACCGGGACGCCGACGGGGTTGCCGGACATCACTCTCTTCGACTTTCCTTGAAATGTCTCCAGACACGGGACGCCCGGCTTCGGGCTCCGTCGTGTCCACCGTCTGAGGGCTCGGGGGGCTGATCGGCTTCGGGGGTCTCCTGCCGCCGCAGGAGACCCCCGTTCACCCCCGACATCCCAGGACGGCGCGGAGCGGTGGAACCAGCAGTGAGGCGGCGTGAACGCCTGCAGCCGGTGGCGACACCGGCTGCAGGCGCACTTGATTCGGCGGTGCCGAGGCAAGGAAGCGGCTCGAACGACCGTCGAGTCACCAGGACGCGGCGCGAATCTGCCGGAGTCGGTGTTCACGGCACGGTCGGGTCACTGCGGGTCGATCCAGTTCCAGCCGCCCGGGCAGCCGATGAAGCTCGTGCGGTTGGCCGAGTTGAGGAAATGCTCGAGCGCCTTCTTGAACTCGGGCCAGTCGTGTCCGCCGCCGCCCTGGCAGAACTGGTGGCGGGTGTCCGGCTTGTAGAGGGCGTTATGCAGGGCGACCGTCCAGTTGTTGTTGTTGGTCTCGGCCGTGCCGGAGTAGAGCCAGATCCGGTTGTCGTAGGCCGGGAACTTGTCCAGCTTCTTGATGGGGCTGTATTCGTCCCAGCCGCTCATCGGGCCGAAGACCAGCGGCAGGCGCTCTTCCTTGAACGTCGCCGGGAGCTGGTGATTGTTCCAGTTGGGGGTCCAGGGGTAGCCCTCGAGTTCGACCGCGGAGCCGAAGGTGACAAGGGCGTGGTCGATGGTGTTCATCGCCTCCTCGCCGTAGATGGTGCCGCCGCCTGAGATCGACGCCACGGAGCCGAAGATGTGGTTGTGCCGTGTCGCGTACTTGAGCGCCCCGTAACCGCCCATCGAGATCCCGGCGACATAGCGCTTGGTGCGGTCCTTGAGGGTGTTGAAGTTGGCGTCGACCCAGGGCACGAGCTGGCCGATGTGGAAGTTCTCCCACTGCGGTCGGAAGCCGCCGCGGGTGTTGGCGGCCCAGTTCTGGTACCAGCCCGACCGGCCGCCCTCGGGCATGACGATGATGCCGTTGAAATTGGTGTTGCCGATATAGCTGAGCAGATCGCCGTAGTTGGAGGCGAGGATGTCGGAGTACTTCCCGTTGCCGCCGTGCAGCACGTACGCCACCGGCACCGCGGCCCCGGACGGGGAGTAGTTCGGCGGGAACCAGATGTTGACCCGCAGCGTCACCTGGCTGCCGCCGACGTACACCTCGGAGGTGTGCATCTCGGCCGTACCGACGCCGGCCGTACCCGTGTTGTCGTTCCACGTGGCGGTGATGCCGTGCGAGTTCAAGGCGGGCAACTGGGCGGGCGTCGGCACGGGCGGCGCGGCGGAGGCGGGAGACGGCACGGCGACGGCGAGCGCCATCGCGCACAACGTCGCCACGGCCCCACCGAGCAACCGACCCCGACGGACCCTCGTGAGAGTTTTCATGATCAAAAAGCTAGGCGAGCCCTCCGCCCACGCACGACAAAATGGCCAGAACCGGGCACAAAGTGATGCCCCGGACGTCGACCCCCACCGTCCTCGCTGCCGCAGATGAGCGATCGGGCCGACCTCGACCCGGTGCACGAGGAACACCGGCGCCAACCCCGGCCTGCTGAGCACGACGAAGCGGACCAGCCAGGCTTGCCCCTCTTCGTCGTGAAGAACCATGATGTGTCCGAGGGGCGACCAGTCCAGAAACTCCAAATATCATCACGGTGGCCGACGCGCTACCGTTCATCCAGGCCGCCTAATAATAGCCAATCGCGAGAGCGCATTGCGTCACGGTGACGCATTGTTATTGATTGGGGCTCGGCATGCCACAACATGCCGGGCCTTCAGCCTTCTTCGTGCCACCGGCGCGATCCCAGGGGTGACCTTTTACAGCGCCTGATCAACGTGGTCCATATCGCGCGGACTCCGCGCGTGCCGGAGCGCTTGGGCGAGGTCGATCCAATCAGAGGCCGACCATCTCAAGCTGATGTGCACCGCATGGCGGTGTGTCGGACTCGGTGGGCGGTGCTCATCCGTCCGTCTGGGTCAGATCGGGCAAGAGGCCAGAGCCGGTATCCTCCGCTGTCCGGTGGGCACCTCCGTAATCCTCCTATTCGACGGACTCGATAACATAGAAGCTCGGTTGATGTCCAGGTGAGAGATAGTCGGGAATCCTTCGCTGTCTGCGCGGCGTATGCGGGTAGTCGGAGTGTGGTGGTCGAAACAGCAGCGATCGCGGCCAGGGTGTGAGGCGGTTCTGTGGCCCGACCTTGCTGGTACCCTCCCCAGGCCTGCACTAATACGGGATTGATGGCGCTTGGGCCGCAGATGGCCAACTCGGCGTGCCCGTGCTTCCGCATCGGTCTGGGCAAGCCCCGACCGGAACAGTCGGACTCTGTCGGGACACCCATTTTAGAGGTATTCATCTTGCCCTCATTGCGACTACCTCATCGTCCCTTGCATGTCAACCTCACTTGTGCAGACAGCAAACTTTCACCATCAGTCCCATACTTCTGTGAATCGACCGGTGATCAAGATGGCTGGCAAAGCCCGGGTGCGGGGTGGTGCGCAGAGGGTGGAGCGGCTGTGGCGAGTACGGTGCCGGACTGGCTCACGGAGAAGGTGGCGGACTTCGGAGAAGCCTGCCGAGAGCGGCTCTCCGGGGGAGTCGGAGAAGCCGAAGCAGCGATTCGGGGCCCTTTGGAGTCGCTGCTGCGAGCGGTCGGGAGCAGCCATGGTTTGGACGTCGTGCCGCATGGTGAAGCTCCGCTGTCCGGTTTGGGGGTCCGTCCTGACTACGCAGTCCGGGTGGATGGTGCGGTCACCGGCTACATCGAGATCAAAAGGCCCGGCGCCGTGCTGAATCCGGAGGTGTTCAAGAGTCACAACCTGCGTCAATGGCAGCGGCTGCGGGATCTGCCGAACCTCATCTACACCAACGGCACTCACTGGCGGCTGTACAAGGACGGTGAGCTGGTGAGGGAGGCCGTGCTGAACGGCGATCTGCGCACTGCGGGCCGTACCCTGTCGGTACCCGATTCCTCTTTCGAACAGGTGCTGATGGCGTTCCTGGCGTGGGCGCCTCAACCCATCACCTCCGTGGGTGCGTTGGTCAAGGCGGTCGCGGCGCTGTGTCGGCTGCTTCGTGCCTCTGTGCTGGATCAGCTAGCGGCCGAGCGGAGGGCCATCCGGGAAGGCGCCGACAAGTGGCAGCAGCCGTTCATGGGGCTGGCCCGTGACTGGCGGAACCTGCTGTTTCCCACCGCCGACGACACCACCTTCGCCGACTACTACGCCCAGACACTGACCTTCGCGCTGCTGCTGGCCCGCAGCGAGAACATCGACGTGGCAGGTGCGGACATGCACCGGATCGCCAAGCGGTTGGGAGCCGGGCAGGAACACGCGCTCATGAGTAAGGCGCTGCAGTTGCTGACCGACTCGGCCACCGATCAACTCACGGTCACCCTGGATCTCCTGCGCAGGGTGATCGGCGCAGTCGACTGGCCGCGGGTTCGAGCAGGTCATCACGATGCCTACCTGCACCTGTACGAGTCGTTTCTGGACATCTACGACCCGGGGCTCCGTCAAGCCAGCGGTTCGTACTACACACCGCGCGAGGTGGTCGACGCGATGGTGCGCCTGGTCGGTGATGTGCTGGCCACACGGCTGAACACACCAGGGCGGTACCTGGCCCCGTCGGTGACCACTGTGGATCCGGCGATGGGCACCGGCACCTACCTGCACGCCGTCATCGAGCACTCCGCCCGACAGGCGGGCGCCTCTGACGGGGCCGGCGTGATCCCGAAGGCGATCACCGCGCTCGTCCGTCGGCTGATCGGCTTCGAGATGCAGATGGGCCCCTATGCGGTCGCGGAGATGCGCACCGCCGACCTGCTCAAGCGCCACGGTGCCCATTCCCCCGCAGGCGGCCTGCGTTTGTACGTAACCAATACCCTCGATGACCCCTATATCGAGATGACACAGATCGCGGCCACCTTCGAGCCGATCGCCCGTTCCCGCCGCCGTGCCAATGAGGTCAAGGCCAACACCCCGGTCACCGTCGTCATCGGCAACCCGCCCTACCGGGAGCACGCGGAAGGAGAAGGCGGCTGGGTCGAATCCGGTAACCCGAACACGGCCGTACCGCTGGACCGGTTCCGTCTGGCCGACAACGGCCGCATGGAGCACGTACTCAAGAATCTGTACGTCTACTTTTGGGCCTGGGCCACCTGGAAGGTGTTCGATGCCCATCACGATGACCGCCACGGCGTGGTCGCCTTCATCACCACCTCCGGATACCTCAAGGGCCCCGGGTTCAAAGGCATGCGCCGCTATCTACGCCGTACCTGCAGCGAGGGCTGGATCATCGACGTCACGCCGGAGGGGATGCGCCCCGACATACCCACCCGGGTCTTTCGCGGTGTGCAGCAACCTCTGGCCATCGGCATCTTCGTACGCCGCTCCGATACCGACCCCGATACCCCTGCCACCCTGCACCACATCAAGGTCACAGGCCTTCGCGAGGACAAGTACCGGCAATTGGCCGACCTCACCCTCGACAACCCCCGGTGGCGCAGAGTGCGAAACGACTGGCAGGCCCCCTTTACCCCAGCGGCCGACTCGGCGTGGGACGACTACCCCGCACTGGGTGATCTGTTCGCGTGGACGGCACCGGGAGTGAAGCCCAACCGCACATGGGTTTACGCTCCCTCTCCAGAGATCCTGCAGCGTCGCTGGGCCAAGCTCGTTGGGGAGACCAACATCGCTCGCAAACGCGCCCTGCTGAAGGAGACCCGGGACCGTGATCTCAACTCCAATGTGCAGTCGCTCCCACGAGGAAACGAGCACTCGACGACGCTGGCGAAGGAGACGGGTCCCTGTCCCGAGCCCCGGCGTATCGCCTACCGATCCTTCGATAGGCACTGGGTCATCCCCGACCGGAGAATCATCGACTTCCCACGACCGGAACTATGGGAAGCCGACCAGGCCGGTCAAGTATTCATCAGCGAGCAGCACTCCCAGCCGATCGCTCCCGGTCCGGCGGTCACGTTCGCCGCCCTGGTCCCCGACATGCACCACTTCAAGGGCAGCGAGGGTGGCCGCGTTCTGCCGATGCTCCACCCCAATGGATCGCCCAACCTCGCCCCCGGCCTGACCGCCGAGCTCACCCGACGGCTCGGCGTCCCGGTCACCGTGCAGGACACGACCGCCTACATCGCCGCGGTCACCTCTCATACGGCCTTCACCGTCCGCTTTCTGGACGAGCTGTCCACCCCCGGCGTACGGGTTCCGATCACCGGTGACCCGCGGCTGTTCGCCGAGGCCGTTGCCCTAGGCGAGAGTCTGATCTGGGCGGCCACCTACGGGGCGGCAGCCGCCGCCCCTGACCAAGGACGTCCGGCGGGTACGACCGCCTTTCCTCCAGGGGACGAACGACGCGTGGGCAACCTGACCCCCATCGGAGACCGGCTCCCTGAAAAGATCGTCTACGAGGAGGCCGCCCGGCGACTTCACGTCGGCGCCGGGATCTTCGGGCCGGTGACTCCACGCATGTGGGAATACGGGGTCAGTGGAATGAACGTCATCCGGCACTGGTTCGGCTACCGCAAGGCCAATCCCTCTGGCAAGAAGACCAGCCCACTCGATGACACCTACCTTGATCAGTGGCCCCATGAATGGGTGACCGAGCTTAATGAACTGCTCACCGCCCTGCGCCGGATCACCGACCTGGAACCCGCCCAGGCAGCGCTCCTGGATCGCATCCTGAACGGGCCGATCATCACCGGAGCCGCCTTGGCCTCCGCCGGGGTGAGGTTCCCCACGGTGTCCAAGGACCGCAAGCCTCGCTACGGCCTCAGCGCATCAGAATTCGACAGCCGGGGGCGGCGAGTTCTCATGTGATTCATCCGAAACTCTGATTCTTGCGAAACGGAGAAACCGGGGCGGGCTGGCCTGCAGTCCGCGCTAGAGTCCACCGGCACGGGGTGGTCTCTCGTTGTGACAAGATGCATTCTTGTTGAAAAGCGTGGTCCGCTGCAAAGAATGCGATGGGGCGGTGGTCAGGGAAGGCTGGGTGGTCGTTGGGCGGTGAGTTGGGGCAGGTGGCGGGCCAGGGATCTCGCCCAAGAGCCGTCGGCGATCATTTCCTTGAGGATGGCAGTGATCGTGGTGGCGGTGGTGGCTTCGTTCCTGCGAAGGGCGATTCCGTAGTCGGTCGGAGAGAGTCGTGCGTTGAGCAGGCGCATCTTGCCGAGGTTCTGGAGAGAGTATCCGGCGAGTTCGGCGTTGTGGCCGAGTACCGCATCGAGCTTGCGGTTCAGCAATGCGACGAGGCACTCGCTGTCGTTGTCGGTCTTTACCCGGGTGGCGCCGGGAAGCGCGTTCGCCATGATCGGCGCCTGGCCGACGGTGCAGAACCGGCGGCCCTTGAGGTCGCCGGGGTCGGTCAGTTCTCGTTCCTTGGCGTTGACGAGAATGCCCTGATTGGCAGTGAAGTAGGCGCCGGTGAAGATGACGTTCCGGTTGGCTCCGATGGCGAAACCGGCTATGACGAGATCGGCCTTTCCCCGCGTGAGGAGTTGCTCGCGGTCGGCCGAGGTGGCTGGAATAAAGGTGATTCCACTGGAGGGCACGCCGAGTTTGTTCGCCACTCGCGTAGCGATGTCGATTTCGAATCCCGCGTAAGTCGATCCCTTCTGGCGCTGTGCCAGGCCGGGTCGGTCGGGCTGTACCGCGATCGTCAGTTTGCGATCCTTCGCGGCCTTCTCGGCGAGCGTGGACGGCGCGTCGTCCGCGTCGGCGGTGCATGCCGTCAGCAGGGCGGCCAGGGACACCACCGCTGCGCAAAGCCTCCGGGAGGGGGTGACAACGCGCACGGAGGGCCTCGCAGTCGGCTGGGGCGATCAAGTCAGAGCGGACTCTAGACGGTGCCTCGCGATCCGTTCAACAACGATCAAGCCCCTGTCGAGAATGTGACGTCGGTGGTTGTCTCCGAAACGAACGAATCCGCCGTCCTTCCTCGTCATCACCTTCATAGCACCATCGTTCGCCGGGGAACGACCATTCGCCCTGCGACGATCTTGACGTCGCCATGTTCACATCGGCGACTGTTGAGGGGCTCGGGTGTACAGAGGTCGGGCTCGCGGGCCATCGGCGCGTCCGGAACGGGCCGGTCGCCCACTTCCGACAGACCGCCGATGTCAGCGGGCCGGTCATGAGCGGTCTCAGCAGCCCGACCCATCCCGATCCCGCGCAGTCCTATGCCACCCTCGACCACCGGCTGGACTGGCCCGCCGCCACGGACAGCGGCACCGTACGCGGCTACAACGTGTACCTCGACACCTCACCCGAGGCGCCCGACCTCAGTGGCTTTCCCCAAGGCGTCGGTACGAGCGAGATGACCAAGGTGACCACGGCCCAGACCTTCCACACCGGGCGGCTCGATGGCCCGGGGATCTGGTACGCCCATGTCCGGGGTGTGGACTCGGTCGGCAACTGGGGCGAGGCGGTCACTCTCAAACTGAACGCCGACCCCGCTCCCACGGCACCGAAGATCACCAGCTCCACCCACCCTCAGCAGGGCACCGCCTACCCGGATGGGCATTTGGTGGCCACCTGGGCCGGCAAGGACGCCGACGACAAGCGGTCGTGGGCGGTGGCGCTGGACCACGATCCGGACACCGTGCCCGGCACGGCCACCCCCGTCAACGAGGCACGGCGCGTCGCCGACCTGGCGCCCGGAACGTGGTGGCTCCACGTGCGCGGCCAAGACCAGAGCGGCCAGTGGAGCGCCACCACCCACTTCCGCGTCGTCGTCACCACACCGGTCTCCGGCCTCACCACGCCGGTCGGCGGCCAGACAGTCTGGGGCCACACGATCGTCAAGTTGCCCTGCTCGGGTACTCAACCGCTGAGGGTCTCCGTCGTCGGTGTGGGCACCGTGGGTCAGACGGCCACGGCTCCGGACGGTGACTGCATGCTGAACTGGAACACCATGGAATCGGACGGCTCAGGCCAGCGCCGCTGGCGTGACGGGCCGGCCGTGCTCACGGTCACCGACGCGGACGAGGAGAGCGTGGTCGCCGGTATGCGGGTGACCATCGACAACTCCCTGGACACCGCCGGACGCCTGGAGGCCGACTATCGGGCCGGGCTGATCACCCTCGACGAGTACGCGCTCCAGTTCGTCTACGCCATGATGGCCCCGGACCTGGTGGACGCCCGGTACACGGAGGGCGCGGCGGAAGGCGACCTGAAGTTGGACCTCCGGGAGTTCCTGATCTCGCACTGGGACGGCCTGTCCTCCGCCACCCGCGACCAGATCACGGCGCTGCTCAACCCGGAGCCCCAGCCCGGCCTCCGCGCAGCCGGCGTCTGCTGCATCACGGAGACGGACCACTGGACGGTCAAGTACCGAGAGTCGGACGCGAGTAAGGTACCCGGCCTCATCAAGGCGCTCGACGAATCCCGAGCGGCCTATCAAAGACTCGGGTTCAAGCCGATCAGCAGTAGGGTCACGGTCATCATCGTCGGTTGGCTGGGAAGCCCCGGCTGGTCGATGCCGAGCGGCTTCGGCGTCGAGCGCTTCATTTATGTACGATCCGACGACGTCAGTGATTACCTGGCCCGGCATGAGCTCTTCCACCAGGTCCAGTACGAGTATTCTCGCGACATCTACACGAACCGATGGTGGATGGAGGGCACCGCGGAGTGGGCTGCGCACCAGGTGCAACTGGACCCTCTCACCACGGGAACCGCCACGGACTACTACTCGCGGACCCTGCCCGAGTATCTCGCTCATACCAACGGGCGCTGGGACGATATCGGAAGCCTCTCGGGATCCACCCAATACGGTTCCTTCATCTTGGCCGAATACCTGCAGCAGAAGTGGGGGGCCCAAGCCGTTCGCAGCACCTGGGAAGATCTTGAGAGATGCTATTTCTGTGATCCGGACCATGCCATCGTCAAGACGATGGAGCGTTATGGATCGAATTTCGGTGACGCCATGACCGAATTCCGGACCTGGTCCTACTTCCTCACCCGACAAACGGGATCCGGCTGGGACCCCGGCGTTGGATTCACCGCCCGAGAGTCCGCCACCGACGGTGCCGGCGCCGCCACCTACTGGCGATCCTGGGTCGACAATGACTCCGATACACCCGGCGGCAGGCCGCCCAGGGCGGCCGAGCACACCTTCACCTCGGATTTCACCACGCACACCCGCACGGGAACGGGCTCGCTCGCGGGCGGTGGGGTGCAGTACATCGAGTTCGACGACCAGATCGGATCCGGCGCCGAACTCGCCGTGCGAGTGACTCCGGTGTTTCCCGCCGACGGTTCACGTATTCGAGCGGTCTTGATGCCCGTTCAGTCCTTCGACCGGCCGACATTCTGTGCCGAGACGACCAACTATCTATCATGGCAGCAGAGGGCGATGACCCTCCAACTGAACAGGAACTGTCTTAAGGCCACACTGATGGTGGTCAACGCGAGCCGCGATGACCCGGCCGTCTTCACATGGGAGGCGACCGCCACGCCGACCGGAACGGTGCTGTCCAACAACGGGTTGGAACTCGGCGTCGGTCGACATGGCGACGTGGACGGAAGCGTGGTGGCCCTGCGGCTGCGGAGTGCCTCCGACCATGACATCGGCACGTGCGGTCCGACGGCGGAGACCCCGGACTGCGGCCTCGGCCTGTGGGGCATCTCCGATCCCGGCGGCTTCCTTACCGACGACGGGGGGCGGCGAGAGGCCGTCACAGGCGTCGGTCGGAGGGTTAACCTGGCCTTGGAATCGTTCACCTTCTCGCAGTCCACGGCGACCTCGGTCGTTCACCGGACCACCCATGAGACCCTGTGGCCGGTCAAGGACCTGAAGATCACTCACCGGTTCGGCCCATCGCCCAACAGATATCTCTACAAGGTGGACGTCACCGTGGAGAATCCGAGAGAGGCCGCAACCGGACCATTGACCTACCGTAGGGTGGCCGGCTGGGATATGCCGCCCAACGGCATGGGTCATGCCACCATCGGTCGCGTCGGTGGAGGTAGTCACGATTTCGTCATGCAGTCCGGTGTCGACTGCGAACCATCCCTCTACGTCATGGGCGAGCTCGAATGCCCCAAGTACGGTTACTTCGAGGACTACCCCGGATGGCGACCGGACGGAACCGTTGACATCCGCCTCGGCGCACTGGGCCCCAAGGGACGCGTGACGTTCACGCTGTATCTGGGTGCGGCGCCGAACAGGCAGGCGGCCATGGATGCGATCTCCGCCGTGGGAGCACAGATCTACACGATCGGCCGCCCGCTGGATCCCACGCCACCGCTGGCACGCCAGGAGATCACCGGTATATTCGCCCTCGATGGCAGGAATCTGTAGGTGATGCGATGAAGATGCCACTTTCCCGACATCTCGGAGTCCTTGGATTGATGTCCGTGCTGACCGCGGGAAACTGCGAGCCGGACAGCGAGCGGTTCTGGGTGATCAACAACACGGGCGATGAGATCGTCATCGACTACACCAGGATGCGCACCCCGACAGATCGCCGTTCCATCGAGACACCGTCCGGAACCTCCCATCTGATCCATCTGATGTCGGAGTGTGAAAAAGGGCTGACGGTCATGGTCGGCACGACGAGTGGGCGGATGATCGCCAAGCTGGACTCCACGATCTGCGACGGAAAGTCATGGGTCATCGAGCCTGGCGGCCGGACACGCTTGGTCGATGGATTCGTACAGCCTCGCCGCAGCCCATGACCATCCAAGTCGCCGCTCCGCCCTCACAACCGGTCGCCCGGCCTCCGAACAACCGACCACTGACCGGCCGCTGAGAGCGGCCGGGACATGCCGCGCAACAGTAGGGTCACGCGACCATCGGCTGCATCGGATGGCGACCGGACGGAACCGTGACATTCGGCTCGAGGCACTGGGCCCCAGGTAACGCGGCGGCTTGACCGGTCTGCTCGACCGGCCCTCGCTGAGCCGGTTCGCTCCTGGCCCGAGGAGTTCCGGGGCGGTCAAGAAGTGGGTTCATGCCAAGGACCTCCGCTCCGGCATGTGGCTACGCACCAGCGCCGGCACGCACGTCCAAGTCGAAACCATCGAAGGTCGGACCGCTCACGCCCAGCGCGTCCACAACCTCACCATCGCCGACACACACACGCACCATGCACTCGCGGGTTCCACCCCCGTCCTCGTCCATAACTGCGGAGATGGCTCCGATCCGCTCATCACGTATGCGGACTCCCTGCGTCCCGGTGCGACGAAGAGAGGGCCGCACGTTGCGGCAGAGTACACGTCGCCGTCCGGAAGGACCTACTATGGGCATAATGGCCATGGTCAGTCCCCAATGCCTGGCGGAGACCTGGAGGGGGCCATGCAGCAAGTCGGTCACCACGGTGGATGAGCTGAGATAATGTGCCTCATCCAGGCGGAAGGCATTGAAGGCGCTGGCGCTATTTTCGGTGGTACCTTCCGTGCAGTCCGGGTCCGCGGACTTCAGTCCCAAGGTACAGCGCACGGGACTTCCATCGATCCGTGTCCAAACGCATGTAGTCCGCTTCTCAATCTCTTGGGTATCGGTTCATGATGGAGAAGTCTATCGAGTGCTCGAAGAGCATGGCGAACCACACCTCATCGTGCCGCTGAGGAGCGAATTGGTGAATGAATGGATTTTGCCTCTCTGGCTTCCTGAGTGGAACGGAGCAGAAGATGCCGGTAAAGAGATCGGAATCGAGCGGGTCTCCTTCATCGTGGCACGCTTGATCGACCTTGTACTTACCGACGATGCCGCCGTACTCGACTCGTTGCCGCCGGACATCGAGAGTGCATTGATCGGTCCACTGGACACTCTTGCGAGTGTCTACGAGGGCGGTGGATCTCTGACTGAACTCGTCGTCGCTGCTCGCCTTGTCCGGCGTTCTGTGATGCCCTATCTCAGGGGAACACACGAGGAAATGGAAAGCCTGATCCGTTCGCTTCCTGAATAGCTGAAGGCACCTGCGTCGTGATGGGACCGCGATCTGCCGATTCATGCAGGGCCGCGCGCTCGGTGTAGGTGGTCAGCGTCAGTAATTGTTCGATGGTCGACGGCGGGTCGTTTTGTAGCCCTTGGTGCTCCGCTTGGCGCGGTAGGGTGGGCAGCGTCCGTCACCTACGTGTATGCGGCCGTGCTCGCGGGCAATCCCGGGTGCTCATAGCCAGAATCGGTGCGTCCCTGCCTGGCGCCTGGCGCGCAGACAGAACGAGCTCACTCGTGAGCGACTGGACCACTCCTTCGATTGCTGCCGGCGGCCAGCCCAGCGAGAACACTGGCACAAGCTATCCGGCGGCCTCCACAACTCATCCGGCGTTTGCCGCAACGCAAGATCTTCGCCTGCCCGGCGAACCCGAAGTGGTTGTCGGAGGTATATCCATGGCGACGAGTGCGCCCGGGTGCCTGCGTTCCCAGTCGCTCTTCGTCCCCTCGGCCGCTTGCGAGCTGCAGGTAACTGGGATTCTCTTCCAGCAGCGCCTTGTACGGTGTGTTTTGCTCGCTGGCCCGATCAAACCAGCGGATCGCATCGAACTCTGGATAACCCATCGCTCTGCCGGACAGTTTGCCGAGGCCATTCGACCAGCTCCGCCACAACCGCACGGTCTCAGCGCCGCCAGCCGCGTGGTTGCCCAGTGCGGTCAGGGCTTGGCAATAGGCGCGGAGCTCGTGGACTTCACGCCAACGGTTGGCCTGGTCGCGGAGGGTCGCGGCGTTGTGGGCTCCGAGCGCCTTGCCGCGCGCTTCCACGATTGCCAGTTCCCGGCGCCGTTGCCGGTAGTGGTGACGACGGCGGCGACGTGGGCGTCCTTGTGCATGTCGACTCCGCTCACATCCTTCCATCGCGTGGATTGCACGAACGGACCACCGATGAAGTAATCGCGGCGGTCGAATCCGTGTTCGGTCCTGGAAAGGTGGTCGATCGCCTTTATTTCAAGTTGAAGGACTCCACGAAACCTGCCGATGTTCGTAAACGAGAGAGCCTGCCTCACCTGGCAGAAGTGGCCGAAGGGTGCGAATTAGAGGTCCGGCGGGGTACTGCCGATCCCGCGGCCGCGATTGCAGGTAGGAGGTGAACGCGTACCGGAAATTCCGCCGGTCAACGCCACCAACCCGAAGAACGCCGGCGGAACGACCAGGCCGGTCAGGAACAGAGCATGCCTGTCGAGCATGAACCGCTCGAGCAGGGCCAGGTCACCGCGCAGCACGGCGAGCATTCCAGCAGGGCGGGCGAGATGTTCCGCTAGCCACCGCCCCAAATCCTCACGTCCCCCACCAGCCGTACTCGGCGGTTCCAGTACAACGGTGTGGGCTGGATGCCGGCGAGCGGATCTTCCAGGCGCGGCCGGCGACGGCCACAACTCCCGAATGACGATGAGGGCCTCGCCGCATCCCAGGACACCGGCCACGACGGCGAGCGTGTTGATCGTGCGACCCCCTGAACCTTGCCCGTCAAGATTCGGGCACCGGTCGACAGGTGCGACAACCGCCGCATCCACCACAACCCCACGGCGTAGATCTCGGCGACCACGGCCAGCACCGTCTGTCCGAGAGGAGTCCCGTACGGGGCCGCGAGCATCTGCGAGGTGACGAACAGCGCGCTCAACGCCCCGACGGACAGAATGATGGCCAGCAACGTCGTACGAAGCCCGGCGCGTGCGGCCTCGACCTGACCTCGGACGATGACCTCCGCCGAGAACCTCGCCAAGGCCATGCGGATCGCCGAACCCCAGGCTTTGGACCTGGTCAAGACTGTCAAGCAAGAGATTGCCGACAACTTTTCCGAGGACCTTGCCCGCCAGGGCGAACTCTAGGGCAAGGTCGGCGGGAGGCCGTCGTGAACGCCGGACGGATCTCCTACGCCGATCAAGACCGGGCCGCTGCCGCCGAAGCCCGCCGCCGGCTTGACCGGACGGCCACCCGGTCGGGATCCGCGGTGAGGAGGTCCGACGCCTCCGGGGTCCGAGCGGTTCAGCCAGTTCGCACAGACCCTCCTCGCAGGCAAGGGCACGTTCTGCCCGCACATCGGCATTCACCCATGTTCGCCCACGCCGCCGCTTGGGCCACCAACCCAACTCGTCTGCACCATCTGCATCGGAACGCTCCAACCTCCCGGAGGCGAAAAGCGGCTGCTGCGACCAGTGCAGGAAACCCGCGACGCAACTCCATACCGGAGCCGCCGCACACGGCCCGTTCTGAGGACCTACCGGCTCTGCGCACCACGCACCCGCGCCGTCACCTGAGCCACGGGTCACGCTTCGGAGCCGGGAGTCCCTTCGCCGCATCAGAGCCCCTCTGCGCGCTCGGCAACGAGCCGCACTGATTCCACTCGGAGGCACCCCTTTTGGCTCGCCCGAATGACCATCTGCTGTCGGTCTCCGAGGTCGCCGAGTACCTCGGCATCCGCAAGTCCTGGATCTACGACAACCGGCAGAACGAGGCCATCCCGTTCTTCCGGATCGGCAACCAGCTCCGTGCCCGTCGCGCCGAGCTGGACGACTGGCTCAAGTCCCAGCGAGCCGCCTGAAGCGTCGGCGCATCCATCGACTGGTCATCCAGACCGGTGCTGGACAGCTCCGCGCGGAGCTGTCCAGCACTGCGACCGCCCTACTCAACGAACAGGAGAACTGAATGGCGACCGGCACCGGAGTTCGTGGTGTGGTCGGCCGGAGAGCTGAGGATCTTCCTGTCCAAGGAGGGTAAGTCTCTCCAGTTCGCGCTGTGGCACTTCGTCGCCTCCACCGGAGTTCGACGCGGTGAGGTCCTGTGGCCTGCGGTGGCGGGACATCGCCTGGGAGACCAAGACGGCGACCGTACGTCAGACGGTCGGGGCCATCCGGGGGAAGGTGATCCGTGAGCCTCTGCCCAAGAGCAACAAGCCCCGCGTGATCGACCTGGACGCCAAGACCATCAAAGTCCTCAAGGCGCACAGGGCCGCCCAGGCGGCGGACAAGCTCCAACTCGGCGAGCGCTGGGTGGACGAGGATCTCGTTTTCGCCCGTGGCTCCTTCCAGCTCGCCGAGGGGAAGACTGCCGGCGGCCCCCTCCATCCCGAGCGGACGTCACGGCCCTTCAAGGCCCGGCTCGGACGTCACGGACTTCCCGAGGTTCGCTTCCACGACCTCCGCCACACCGGGGCGACCCTCGCCCTCCGCGCCGGCGTTCCGGTCAAGGTCGTGTAGGAACGGCTGGGCCACGCCAACCCCTCGATCACGATGAACATCTACGCGCACGTCCTGCCGGGGATGCAGGCGGAAGCGGCTGAGAAGGTCGCCGCGCTGTTCGCCTGATCCGGCGACCGAGCAGGGTTGCACCCTGCGTTGCACTCCGAGGATGCACCGGACAGAGAAAAAGGCCCCGTGACCAGGGCCTTTGACTTAAATGATCTTGTGTCCGAGGGGGGACTTGAACCCCCATGCCCCGTGAAGGGCACTAGCACCTCAAGCTAGCGCGTCTGCCTATTCCGCCACCCGGACCTGCGTGCGCGCGCCTCAGCGCGCGGCGGCGTGCCAACGATACCAAAGGTCCAGACTCGCGGCGAAGTCGATCGCGGGGCACGATGGGGGCGGGTGGGAGCGGCGACGGGTGAAGGGTGGGAAGAGTGGTCCAGGCGGGCACGGCGGAGGACGAGGTCGTTCGGCTCTGTCAGGAGCTGATCCGGATCGACACCAGCAATCCCGGGGACCACTCGGGGCCGGGGGAGCGGGTGGCGGCCGAGTACGTGGCGGAGAAGTTGGCGGAGGTGGGGCTCGAGCCGACCCTGCTGGAGTCGCGGCCCGGGAGGGCCAGCGTGGTGGCGCGGATCGAGGGGGAGGATCCGGGGCGGGACGCCCTGCTGCTGCACGGGCATCTGGACGTGGTGCCGGCGCGGGCCGAGGACTGGACGCGGGATCCGTTCGGCGGGGAGATCGCCGACGGGTGCGTGTGGGGTCGCGGCGCGGTCGACATGAAGGACATGGACGCCATGATCCTGGCGGTCGTTCGGGAACGGCTGCGGGAGGGGCGCAGGCCGCCGCGGGACGTGGTGGTGGCGTTCCTGGCCGACGAGGAGGCCGGGGGTCGGTGGGGGGCCCGGTGGCTGGTGGACGAGCATCCGGAGCTCTTCGAGGGGTGCACGGAGGCGGTCGGCGAGGTCGGCGGGTTCAGTCTGACGGTGCCGGGCGACCGGCGGATGTATCTGATCGAGGCGGCGGAGAAGGGCCTCGCCTGGATGCGGCTGACCGCGAGCGGGACGGCCGGGCACGGGTCGATGGTGCATCCGGACAACGCGGTGACCGCGGTGGCGGCGGCGGTGGCGCGGCTGGGGTCGCACGAGTTCCCGATCCGGCTGACGAAGACGGTGCGGGCGTTCCTCGAACGGACCTGCCTGGCGTACGGGGTGGAGTTCGATCCGGACCATCCGGAGAAATGCCTCGAGGAGATCGGTCCGTTGGCACGGATGATCGGGGCCACTCTTCGCAATACGCTCAATCCGACCCGACTGGACGCCGGATACAAGGTGAACGTCATTCCGCAGGAGGCGACCGCTCAGGTGGACGGCCGATTCCTGCCGGGACACGAGGAGGAGTTCTTCGCGACGGTCGACGAACTGCTCGGGCCGAACGTCACCCGGGAGTTCGTGCACCACGACCTGGCCGTCGAGACCGAGTACGAGGGGGCCCTGGTCGCCGCCATGGAGGCCGCGCTGACCTCGGAGGATCCCGGCGCGCTCCCCGTCCCGTACTGCCTGTCGGGGGGAACGGACGCCAAGGCGTTCGCCCGGCTGGGCATGCGCTGCTTCGGGTTCGCCCCGCTGCGACTTCCCCCGGATCTGGACTTTTCCGGAATGTTCCATGGTGTGGATGAAAGGGTTCCGGTGGACGGTCTGCGATTCGGTGTACGGGTGCTGGATCGGTTCCTCGATCGCGCTTAGGGATTTCGAAGAATATTGTTCGAAAGGCTGTGATCCGCGCGGTCCGTGGTGCTACGGTCACCATGCGTAGGGAGCGGGCGATCTCGTTCCCGTCGGGATCTGCAGCCGGGGAGGGCCCGTGGGTGACGGCCGCTCGCGAGCACGGACGGTCATCGTCCGGTCGGCTCGCATGGCGGCCCACCGCAGATCCCTCCGGCGACTGTTGGTCATCACGGGCCTCGCCGTCTCCGGCTGGTTGTGCGGCGCACTCGCCGGCACGACCACGGACGCGGCCCAGGCGGCTGCGGCCACCCACCCGGCGACCTCGACGACCCTTGCGCACGGCCCGACGGACGCGCCGGCGTTGATCCCCTCCGCCCCGGACAGGGGCGTGACCGCCCCTCCCAGAGGCGTCCAGCGGTCGGCGCCTCCCTCGACGGGGGGCCCCTTCACGGGGGGTTCCCTCCTCCCGGAGGTCCCCGTTCCGGGGACGCGGACACCGTTCGATCGGGCCGGGGGCGGGATCGTCCACCGGTTCGGGGACCTGATGCCCGGCCGGACGCCCGGGCGGCTCACCCCACCGGATCTGCTCGACCCGATTCCCCCGCACGGCGGTAAGGGCAAGGGCGACCGTTTCGACGCCAGGTGGCTTCCGTGGGACGACGGCGAAGGCGATGACGCCGCACCCCGTTCCGAGGTGAGGCCGCACGGCGCGGTCGTCCAAGCGGGCCCGTCCCTAGGTACGGGGCACGACCGGGGAGCGGCACAGGCCGACCCGGATAGAGGCGGCGACGTGGGCGGCACGCAGCAGTCGCCGCGGCAGGGGGACGGGCCGTTCTCCGTGGACGGGCCGTCCGTTCCGGGAGTGACGGGCTGGGTCCTCGGCGGATACCTCGCCCAGACCGGCCACCCGCGACAGGTGAGGTCCGCCTCCGTGGCCGGGCCGCGTACCGAGGTGCCCGTCGTCCGTACGGCAGCGGACGAGCCTTCCTTCGCACCCGACTGATCTTCGGGCTCCGGCCCGTTCCCTGCCCGGGTACGGGCGGAGCCTCGTCCGCGCCGCCACCCGACGGCGGCGCTCCCTTCTCGAGCATCGGCCGGCCACCGCCTCATGCCCTGAGGGCCTCCTCGTTCGGTGACCCCTGATGTGCACGGGTCCGGCGGTGGACGCGGTGTCGGTTCGAGAAGTCCTCCCCTTCCATGCAAGTCACCCCCCGAATGGAGCATTCATGCGAACGTGGGCCAAGGGCAGCGCTCGTACCATCTTGCTCGCCGCGGGCTTCGTCGCCCTCGGAGCCGGCACCGTGTTCCCGCCCGGCGCGCACGCCGACGCCATCACCGGCGGCGAGTCCGGAATCCTCGGCGGCAACCAGGTCAACGCGCCGACGAGCATGCCCGTGACCGTCTGCGGCAACGCCGTCGCGGTCCTCGGAGCGGCGCACGCCGAATGCCGGAACGA
Organism: Thermomonospora umbrina; assembly: GCF_003386555.1. Taxonomy (GTDB): domain Bacteria; phylum Actinomycetota; class Actinomycetes; order Streptosporangiales; family Streptosporangiaceae; genus Thermomonospora; species Thermomonospora umbrina. Next base: position 3,720,622 of record NZ_QTTT01000001.1, read on the forward strand.
CGGCCGATCCTCGACAACCCCGTCCGGTGACGCGTACACCGACGGTCGCGGCGGCGTCGGCAGCGGCAACCAGCTCAACGCGCCGGTCCCGTCGTCCGTCGACGTGTGCGGCAACGCGGTGGCGGTCGGCGGCGCGGCCACCGGATCCTGCTACCACGGCCCCGACACAGCGCCCGGGGCCCCCCGCCGGAGCACGGACGCGGCGACCTTCGGCGATGGCGGCGACCTCGCCGGCAACCAGGCCCTGGCACCGGTCACGGCTCCCAGCGAGCTGTGCGGCAACGCGGTCGGGGTGCTGGGCTCGGCGGCCGCCGGTTGCCTGAAGGAGACCCTCGGTTCCGGGCACGGCATGACGCACGGACACCCTGGGGGCCTCGACCACGGCCTCTTGGGGCAGGACCTTCCGAACGTGCCTGGGCACCCGGACGTGCCGGGGGCCGCTCGGCTGCCGCAGGGGGAGCAGCCCCAGGGGACCGACCTGCCCCCTGGCGTGCAGGTGCCCGTGCCCCCGCGAGGGACGCAGGTCTCCACGAGGCCCGAGGTCCTCAATGGGGCGTACCCCTACGAGGTGCCGGGCTTGGACACGCCGGGGGGCATCCGGCCAGCTTCTAGCCGAGCGCCTCGGGTCAACCCCGTGCTCCCGGAGGGCGTGCAACTGCCGACCCGGTCCGAGACTCCAGAAATCCCTGCGGTGCCGAAGGGCGTGAAAGTCCCCAACGCCCCCGGGGACGCGCGGAGCGTTGAGCTGCCTCCGACCGCCCCCGGGGCCGTTCAGCCGCTCAGGCCCGAGCCGCCGAAGGGGCTGAAGACCCCCGAGGGAGTAGAGGTGCCGACCCTCCCGGGCGCCCCCGAGGTCCCGGCCCCGGCGGTCCCGGCCGTCCCGGCGGGGTGGCGGGCGCCGTCGGCCCCTGGAATGCCCACGGTGCCGGCCCCCGCCGGCCCGGAGCTCCCCGGGAACGTGCAGTTGCCCGCCCGACCGTCGACGCAGGGCGACCCGCGAGAGGTGTCCCGACCGAGACCGGCTCAGAAGGCGACGCTGCCTCAGCTCCCGGCACAGCCGCCGACTGCGGACGTGCCCGGCCTGCCGACCCTCCCCAACGTGACGAAGGTGGCGCCCGTGGACCCGACCTCGCCACTGCCCGCCCTGCCCAAGCTGCCGGACGCGACCGTCCCGGGCGGCACCCCCTCCCTGCCGAACGCGTTGGACGGTCTGGGCCTCCCCAAGGCCCCGGGTGCTCCGTCCGGGCCGAACGCCCCCGAACTCCCGACCGCGCCCGTCGCTCCCGGAACGCCCCACCTCCAGGGCAGCCTCGCCGCGCCCGCCGTTCCCCTGGGTCACGGAACGTCCGACGTCCACGGGGTCCTCGGTGCGCCCGGCGTTCCGGTCGGCCAGGGAACGTCTGACCTTCGAGGAGTCCTCGGTGCGCCCGGCGTTCCGGTCGGCCAGGCGACGTCCGACCTTCAAGGAAGCCTCGGGGTGCCCGCCGTTCCCCTCGGCCACGGGACGTCCGACGTCCATGGGGACCTCGGTACGTCCGGCGTTCCGGTCGGCCACGGTACGTCCGACGTTCACAGGGACCTCCGTGCGCCCGGTGTTCCTGCTCGTGCCGCCGGGCTGCCGGCGGGGCCCGGCGGGGTCGGTGACCTTGATGTGCCGGTGCGCCCCGGGCCGTTCGGGGCGCCCGAGACGCCTCAGGGTGCTTCGGGCAGCCTGACACCCGGGCTGCCGGGGTTCCTGCGGGAGTACCGGGGGACTCGCGCGCAGACCGCCGACCACATGGCCTCGATGCCGCGTACGGGCGGGAACTTCGGGCAGCCCCGCGTGCTCTCCATGGCGCGGACCATGCCGATGGCCGGTGTCCTTCCGGCGCGGCCGCCGGCGCTCGGGGTGACGCGCGCCGTCTCGTTCCGGATCCCGGTGCGGCCGGGGGCGGGCACGGTCACGCCGAACGGACTCCCGAACGGGCTGGGTCGCGCACCGGTCGACCCGGAGGTGCCTCAGGTGAGGCTGCCGGCGTTGCCGGTGCAGGTTCCGGTGACGGGCTCGGATGTGGTCGGGGGCGTGAAGCCGCCGGCCCTTCCCGACCTGCCGAAGCTGCCGGTCACCGAGATGCCGGTGACGCCGAGGACGGGCGGCCAGGGCCATCGGACGCTGCCGGCCCCGGCCGCCTCGGACCGCCCGTCGACCGAGGACCCGGCGACCGGCGGCCCGGTGAGTCCCGCCGGGAAGACGCCGAAGGGCATCGACGTGGGCCCGGTCGCCAGCGGGGTGAACACGCCTGCCGCGGGCGGCCCGGTCGGGCCGCTGCTCACCGCCTCGGGCGCGCTCGTTCCGGGAATGCCCGGCACGCCCGTCATCGGTCTCCCGACCGGGAACGCACCGATCGGGAACCTGCCGACCGGGAACCTGCCGACCGGGAACGCACCGGTCGGGAACCTGCCTGGAGGGAACGCACCGGCCGGGAACGCGCCGATCGGGGACCTGCCGATCGGGAATGCGCCGACCGGGAACCTGCCGGGAGGGAACGCACTGACTGGGAACCTGCCGACCGGGAACGCGCCGACCGGGGACCTGCATGGAGGGAACGCGCCGACCGGGGACCTGCCCGGAGGGAATGTGCTCGGCCAGGCCGGCGGGGCTGCGGGCCAGGCCGCCGACGCCGCCGGGTCGGCCGTCGGTGATGTCGTCCAGGGGGTCGGGGCCGTTCCCGCCGAGCTGAACGACGTCCGGCGGGTGGCCGGAGGGGAGCCGCTGCTGGACGGGCGGGAGAGCGCCGGCGCCTCGTGGTTGGTCGCCGTCGCGGCCATGATGACGACGCTCTCCGCCCTGGTGGGCCTCAACCGCCGCAGGGCCGTCCGCAAGTAGGCCGGCCCGCGAGGGCTGCGGCGGGGCGGCGCGGATCTTCGAGCCGCCCCGCCCGTCGGACGCCCGTGAGGGCGGGTCCCCGCGAGGCACCCAAGGAAGTGGCCGTAGAAGAAGGACGGCCTGTGAGTCGCTTTGTCCGTCCCGGGAGCGCGGCCCGGGGCGGGCAAAGCCCCGCGCGCGAACGACCCCTGCCGTCCAGAACGGGACAGCATCATCGCCGAAGAATCGAACGCCCAAATCCCCACAAAGGATCCGCCCCCCATGACGAGGGCACGAGACCCGCGAGCCCCGGCGTGCCGTCGGCTAGGCGGTGCGGACCTGGCGGATGACCTTGCGGCGCAGTTGGATTCGGCGGCTACCGTCGGGGTAGAGGCGCAGACGGTCGAGCTCCCAGCCGCCGTACTCGGCGTGCTCGGTCATGAGCTGCCGGGCGGCGTCGCGAGTGGTGCCGCGCGGCAGGCGCAGGACGATGTAGGTGTACTCCGCCATTACCCCTCATTATGGCCCCATGAACGCCCGATGAGGAGGCTCCGCGGGGGATCCCCCGGAGATCCTCGGGCGGTCCAGGTCTGCGGGGCCGGTGGGGACGTGTCATCCTGTCGGAGGTTCGCGGCGCAGGGAACCCGCGAGGACGGCCCGACCGAGGGAAAGGTTGCGGCGGCCTTCCACGTTGTTCTCCAGGGGACGTCCCACGGTGCCCCCGGAGGGATTCCAGGGGACGCCGGGGAGGTCCCGACGCAGTCGTCGCACGTGACGGACGAGGATAGTGAGGGTTGGAGCGATCGTGCCAGCCAAGAACGGCACAGCACAGCGTGGCCGGGGTCCGGCCGCGGCGTCCGGCGGTACACGACTGGTGATCGTCGAGTCGCCCGCGAAGGCGAAGACGATCGCCGGATACCTGGGCAGCGGCTACGTCGTCGAGTCCAGTATCGGCCACATCCGCGACATCCCACGTCCGGCGGACATGCCGGAGGAGGCCAAGAGCCAGCCCTGGGCCAAGCTGGGTGTCGACGTCGAGCATGACTTCGAGCCGTTCTACGTCGTCACCGCGGACAAGAAGAGCCAGGTCGCCAAGCTCCGCAAGGCGCTGAAGGAGGCCGACGAGCTCTTCCTCGCGACGGACGAGGACCGAGAGGGCGAGGCGATCGCGTGGCATCTGCGCGAGGTGCTCAAGCCCAAGGTCCCGGTGCACCGGATGGTCTTCAACGAGATCACCCCCGAGGCGATCCGGAACGCCGCCGCCAACCCGCGCGACCTCGACCTGAAGCTCGTCGACGCGCAGGAGACGCGACGGATCCTGGACCGGCTGTACGGGTTCGAGGTGAGCCCCGTCCTGTGGCGCAAGATCATGCAGGGCCTGTCGGCCGGCCGGGTGCAGTCCGTCGCCACCCGTCTGGTCGTGGAGCGCGAACGGGAGCGGATCGCGTTCGTTCCCGCGCACTACTGGGACATCGAGGCCGATTTCGCCACCGCCGGCACCCCGGAGGACGGGCCCAAGTCGTTCACCGCGCACCTGGTCGGCGTGGACGGCAGGCGGGTCGCGCAGGGCCGTGACTTCTCCGCGCAGGGCGAGCTGAAGGCCGCCGACCTGCTGCATCTGGACGAGGACGCGGCGCGGGGGCTGACCGAGCGACTGGCCGGACGTCCGTACGCGGTCAAGTCCGTGGAGCGCAAGCCGTACACCCGCAAGCCGTACGCGCCGTTCCGGACGACCACCATGCAGCAGGAGGCCAGCCGAAAGCTGGGGTTCTCCGCCAAGTACTCCATGCAGGTGGCGCAGAAGCTGTACGAGAACGGCTTCATCACCTACATGCGAACCGACAGCATCAACCTGTCGGCGACCGCCCTCACCGCCGCCCGCGCGCAGGCCACCGCCCTGTACGGCGCGCAGTACGTGCCCGACAAGCCGCGCACGTACGCCAAGAAGGTCAAGAACGCGCAGGAGGCGCACGAGGCGATCCGTCCGGCGGGTGACAGTTTCCGCACCCCGGGTGAGACCGGGCTGACCGGCGACCAGTTCCGGCTGTACGAGCTGATCTGGAAGCGCACCATCGCGTCCCAGATGAAGGACGCCACCGGCCAGTCGGTGTCGGTGCGCGTGGTCGGCACGTCCACGGCGGGCGAGGAGGCCGAGTTCGGCGCGACCGGCAAGACGATCACCTTCTACGGCTTCCTGAAGGCGTACGTCGAGGGCGCCGACGACCCGGAGACCGACGCCGACGACAGCGAGCGACGGCTGCCGACGCTCGCCGAGGACGACCCGCTGACCGCCGAGCGGCTGGAGGCGCAGGGGCACAGCACCCGCCCGCCGGCCCGCTACACCGAGGCCACCCTGGTCAAGGAGCTGGAGGAGCGGGAGATCGGCCGCCCCTCCACGTATGCCTCGATCCTGGGGACGATCCTCGACCGCGGCTACGTCTTCAAGAAGGGCACGGCGCTGGTGCCGTCCTTCCTGGCGTTCGCCGTGGTCAACCTGTTGGAGAAGCACTTCGGGCACCTGGTCGACTACGACTTCACCGCCCGGATGGAGGACAGCCTCGACCTGATCGCCCGCGGCGAGGCGGAGCGGGTGCCGTGGCTGCGCCGCTTCTACTTCGGCGACGGCAACGGGACCGGCGGCGCCGAGACCGGCCTGAAGGACCTGGTCACCGACCTCGGCGAGATCGACGCCATCGGGGTCAGCTCGTTCCCGATCAAGGGCAGTGACATCACCGCGCGGGTCGGCCGGTACGGGCCGTACCTGATCCGCACCAGGGACGGGGCCGAGGAGCGCGTCAACATCCCCGAGGACCTCGCCCCCGACGAGCTCACCCCCGACAAGGCCGAGGAGCTGTTCGCGCAGCCCAGCGGCGACCGTGAGCTGGGCGACGACCCCGAGTCGGGGCACCCGGTCGTGGCCAAGTCGGGCCGGTTCGGGCCGTACGTGACCGAGGTCCTGCCCGAGGAGCTGACCACCACCGCGTCCGGGCGCAAGAAGAAGGACGCGCCCAAGCCGCGCACCGCGTCGCTGTTCAAGTCGATGAGCCTCGACACCATCACGCTGGACGACGCGCTCAAGCTGCTGGCCCTGCCGCGCACCCTCGGCGAGCTGGACGGCGAGCCGGTGACCGCGCAGAACGGACGGTTCGGCCCGTACGTCAAGAAGGGCACGGACACCCGTTCGCTGGGGGCCGAGGAGGACCTGTTCACGGTCACCCTCGACCAGGCCAAGGACCTGTTCGCGCAGCCCAAGCAGCGCGGCCGGGGCCGGGCCGCGGCGGCGCCCCCGCTGCGCGAGCTGGGCGACGACCCGGCCAGCGGCAAGCCGGTGGTGGTGAAGGAGGGTCGCTTCGGCCCGTACGTCACCGACGGGGAGACCAACGCCAGCCTCCGCAAGGGCGACGAGGTCGAGTCGATCACCATCCAACGGGCCGCCGAACTCCTGGCCGAACGCCGCGAGAAGGTCGCCGCCGACGGCGGCAAGAAGCCCGCCGCCCGACGCGCCCCGGCCAAGAAGGCCACCACCCCCAAGAAGACCCCGGCGAAGAAGCCCTCCGCCAAGTCGACCTCCTGAACGCCTCCGGAGGCCGGGCCGTGTGACCCCCACCCGACCCGGCCTCCGAACGGTTATCAACAGGCCTGTGGAGTCTTCCCCCAACGGACTGTGGCGTCGATACTCTGACCAACATGACGAGAACGGGCGCGGCCGAGCAGCCGGGTGTGCTGTCGATCAGGCCGTTGCGGAGGCTCTGGGTCGCCCTGTCGCTGTCCGGCCTCGGTGACTGGCTCGGCCTGCTGGCGCTGACCGCGCTGGCCGCCGCCCTGACATCGGGCGAGGGCTTCGCGGAGCAGACGTACTGGGTCGGCGGTGTGCTGGTCGCCGCGGTGCTGCCGGGGCTGGTCCTCGGGTCGCCCGCGGCCGCCGCCGCGGCCCGGCTCGACCGTCGGACGACCATGGCCGCCGTGGACGTGGCGCGCTTCGGGCTGCTGCTGTCGGCACCGTTGGTGGGCCGGCCGGTGTGGCTGGTGGCCGCGGCGTTCCTCACCGGATGCCTGACGCCGCTGTGGCGGGCGGCCGCCGACTCCGCGTTCGCCGACATGGCCGGCCCCGACCGCGCGGCCGACGCGCGCCGGCTCGCGCTGCGCACGTTGTACGGGGCCGCGCCGGTGGCCGGGCTTCTGTTCGCCCTGTTGGCGCTGCTCGCGGGCGGGCTGCTGGACGAGGACCTGCGGGCCGACCTGCCCGCGTACGTCACCGCGGCGGTCTTCCTGCTCTCGGCGGTCGCGGTCTTCACGGCCCAGGGCATCCCGTCCCGGGGCACCGGTGCGCCCTCCTGGGAGGGCCCCGCCACGCCCTCGGCCCCGCCGGCTCGTGGGGGACAGGACGCGGTGCACTCCGGGGCCGGAGGGGCCGGCGGTGTCGCCGGGCTGGGGGCGGGTCGTCGGGTCGTGGCGGCCGTGCCCGTGGTGCGGGGGTTGGCGATCGGGCTCGCGGGCGCGTTCCTGGCGGGCGGCGCGGTGGTCGGTGTCGCACGGGTCCACGTCGGCACGCTGCACGGCGGCGACGCCGGGTACGGGGCGCTGTTCGGCGCGGCGTTCCTCGGCATGGCGTTCGGGCTGTTCGTGGGCCCGCGGATGCTGGGCGACTTCAGCCGGCGGCGGCTGCTCGGCCTGGCGGTCATCGCCGCCGGCCTGACCCAGATCGCCCTCGCCCTGGTGCAGAACCTGGTGGTCGCGGTGACCCTCACCGGGCTGCTGGGCTGGACGGTCGGGGTCGCCTGGGCCACCGCCCGCACCCTGATCCAGCGGGAGGCCGACGAGGAGGCGCGCGGCCCCGCGCAGGCGTTCCTGCAGTCTCTCGTCCACGTCGTGCTGCTCATGGTGTTGATCGTCGCCCCCGTGGTCGCCGGGCTGACCGGGCGGCATCGCTTCGCGCCTGCCGACGACGCCGCCTACAGCTTCGACGGCACCGGGGCCGTCCTCCTGGGCACCGCCGTGTTGACGCTGCTGGCCGGGCTCGTCGCGTACCGGCAGCTCGACGACCGCCGAGGCGTTCCCCTGACGGGCGAGCTGTCGGCGGCTCTGCGCGGCGTCCCGTACGTCCCCCCCGGCACCGACGTCCAAGAGACCCGCACCCGAGGCGTCTTCATCGCGTTCGAGGGCGGCGAGGGCGCCGGCAAGACCACCCAGGCGCGGCTGACCGCGATCTGGCTGCGCGACCACGGCTACGACGTCGTCACCACCAACGAGCCCGGCGCCACCAAGGTCGGCATGCGGCTGCGCGCCATCCTGCTCGACAAGGAGACCACCGGCCTGTCGTCCCGCGCCGAGACCCTGCTGTACGCGGCCGACCGCGCCGATCACGTGGCCAACGTCATCACCCCGGCCCTCGAACGCGGCGCCATCGTCGTCACCGACCGGTACGTGGACTCCTCCCTGGCCTACCAGGGCTATGGCCGCAAGCTCGCCGTCGACGAGATCGCCGAGGTCAACCGCTGGGCCACCGGCGAGCTGGCCCCCCACCTCACGGTCCTGCTGGACGTCCCCCCGGAGACCGGCTTCGGCCGTTTCGCCTCTCCCGCCGACCGGATGGAGTCCGAGCCCAGGGAGTTCCACGAACGGGTCCGCCGGGGCTTCCGCAAGCTCGCCGAGGCCGACCCCGACCGCTACCTCGTGATCGACGCCGGCCAGTCCCAGGAGGACATCACCCGCCAGATCCGCGACCGCGTCCGCGAGATCCTCCCCGACCCGATCCCGGCCGGCACCGAGGACATCACCAGCACCTTCCCCATCATCCGCGACTAGCCGTCCCCGCACGGGTCACGCCGGCGCGGAGCCGGGGGCCGTCCGGAGCATGTCGACCCACACGGTCGTCCTGCCGTCGTCGCCCACGTCCCAGCCCCATGCGTCGGTCAGCCCGGCGACGATCAGCAGCCCCCGCCCGCCCTCTTCCGCGCCGTCCGGGCCCTTCGGCCGTCCCGGCAGTCCGCCGTCGTCGGTGAACTCCAGCCGCACCCGATCCCGCGCGACGAGCACCGCCACCCGCAGCCGCCCGCCGGGCTTCCCCGACAGCGAGTGCGTCACCGCGTTGGTGGCGACCTCGCTGACCACGACGCTCAGGTCCGCCGCGTCCACACCCGTCCCGTCCAGCCGCTTCCGCACGAACCGCCGTACCTCCCGCACGTCCACTCGTGCACCGTCCTCTGCCGGGAACGACACGACCTCCTGTACGCGAAGCCCGCCCAGGAGCCGGATCCCGGTCGCCCTCACGCCCTTCCTCCAGCCTGGGCCTGCGTCACCATGAAGGCCGCGACGCGTGGCGACCCCTCGTCCGCGACCGCGCACCGGGCCCCGCCGGACCACAGGAACGACCACCCGTTCCCGTCCTGAACGGCCACGACCTCCCGCTTGTCGCCCGCCCCGTTCCGGCTCGGCCACACCGTCAGCACCGCCTGGCCCCCACCTCGCATCAGCAGGGACGAGTCCCGCCCCAACTCCGCCAACGCCAAGGCGAGCTCCCCCAACAACCGCACCCGCACCCGCGCCACCCCTTCCGGACCAGGCGGCTCATCCATGGCACTCGCCTCCTCCCAGTCGACCGAGACCCCTTCGATCAATCACCTGCGCGCTGCACACACGCGATGACAGTCTGTTGTGGCAAGACTGCACCATCGAACAGCTTCATGCAATACTGCTTATGGAATTCTGCTAACAATCAAGGAGGGGTGATGGCGCGAAGCCAGGAACCCAGTCACAGCCCGACGCTGCGCGCTCGCCGCCTCGCCCTGGAGCTGACCAGGCGACGAGAGGTGGCCGGACTGTCGCGCGACGAGGTCTCGCAGCGCTTGGAGTGGTCCAGCTCCACGCTGTTCCGCATCGAGACCGGCCGCTCCAAGCCACAGCCGCGCAGCGTTCGGGAGTTGCTCGACCTGTACGGCGTGACCGGGGCTGAGAAGGACGGCCTCATCCAACTTGCCCGCGACGCTCGCAAACCCGGATGGTGGCACTCGTTCCGCGACGTGCTGCCCAATCCGTACGAGGTGTACATCGGCCTGGAAGCGGGAGCAGCAACCATCCGCACCTTCGAGCCGATCATGGTGCCGGGGCTGCTGCAAACCGCCGACTATGCCCGGGCCATGATCCGTGGTGGCCCTCAAGAAATGGACCCTGATGAGATCGAACGCCGAGTGCAGGTACGGATGGCGAGGCAGGAGATCCTCGGACGAGCAGACCGTCCCCGTCTCTGGGCGGTGATGGACGAAGCGGCACTGCATCGGAGGGTCGGCGGCGACGAGATCATGCGCGGCCAACTGCATCATCTGGTCGAGACGGCCGAACGGGGAAGGACGACGATCCAAGTTGTCTCGTTCGGAGCAGGCGCGCATGCCGGGACGACCGGCCCGTTCGTCATCCTGGACTTCCCCGAGCCCACCGACCCGGACGTGGTGTACCTGGAGACCATCCCTGAGGGCCTCTACCTGGACGGCGCGAAGGACGTCTCCTCGTTTATGCTTGCATTTGACCGTCTACGCGCGGCTGCGCTACACCCTGACGACTCGGTGGCGCTCATTCAGCGCGTGGCAGATGCAACCAAGTGAGCGACCCTCAGAAAGGGGGCGCGGGATGACCATCCCCGACATGTCCCGTGCCAGGTGGCGCAAGAGTTCTCGGAGCGGTCAGAACGGCAACTGTGTGGAGGTTGCCGAGTTGGCGGTGTCCGTGGCGGTGCGCGACAGCAAGGACCCCCACGGAGTGGCCTTGGCCTTCTCCCGCTCCGCGTGGCGGACGTTCAGCCGACGGATCGCGGAGGGCGAGCTCCGCTAGCCCGCCCTCCGGAGCCCTGGCCCCACGGGAGTAGCGCTCAACGGGGAAGGTGTCGTGGCCTTCCGGCGATTGCGGTCCGCTGAATGGTGGCGGTCTCATGGTGTTGCCGCCCGCATACTCATGGTGATCGGGTCCAGCCCCCGGCCACGGCGGTGCTCGCGTGACGGGAAGGGGTGCCAGAGTGAACGCCATGAGCCCGCGGATCAGCCGCAACGCGATGCTCCGCTACCGCAAGGACAGCCGAGAGCGCGCCCGTGGGGCCTTCGACTACGAAGTGCGCCAACTGGGCATGGAGCCGCGTTCCGATCTCACCGTGGGTCGTGTCGCTCCTCCGGCCGAGGTGGCGGAGATCCTGGGCACCGAAGCGGGTCAGGAGGTCGTCGTCCGGTCGCGGCGGATGTTCGCCGATGCTGTCCCTGTGCAGATCGCGCCCAGCTACATCCCGCTCGACATCGCTGCGGGCACCGTCCTGGAAGAGCCCGACCAGGGTCCTGGCGGAATGGTCAGTCGCATGGCGGAGCTCGGGTACCGGCAGGTCCGCATGAGCGAGCGCATCACGGTCCGCCCTCCCGGAGAGGACGAGGCGCAATTCCTCCAGATGTCCGCCGACCAGCGGGTCTACGTCATCACGCATGTCGGGTGGACGGCCGACGACCGGCCCGTCGAGGTCTGCGTTCACGTGATGCCCACGCACCTGTGGACCCTCGACTATGAGTGGAACGTCGATCCGGCCTGACCAATGCGAGGACGTCCAGGATGACGACCCAGGCTTGTCCAGTGCGGTGTGGCCCAAGTAGCCGCTCTGACGGCGTCCGCGGCCGTGCAAGACGGCAAGGACGCCGACGCGGTGGTGGGTCCCCATTCGTGCCCCTGGCAGGCGTTCAGCCACCGGGTCACGGCGCGGTCGGGTGGACGGAGTGACGTCCGAGCCGCCCTTCTCTGGAGCGACCGAGGATGAGGCTGTGGCGCGGCCCGAGCTGCGGCTTGCGAGCGATCGGATGAGGGCTGCCGGGATCGTTCAGCGAGGCGACCCGATCCTCGCGGCCGTCGCGCGGCCGTTCGCGCTGCCGGACGAGGCGGGGGAGGCGCGTCGGCTCGCCGATGAGTTGCTGGCCGCCATGCAGCGGGTTCGTGAGCATCACGTGTTCGGGAAGGGCATGGGGCTGGCGGCCCCGCAGATCGGAGTGGGGCGGGCCGCGGCGATCGTTCAGCCGCCCGGCGATGACGCGACGCCGATCACCCTCTTCAACCCGAGGCTCATCTCCGAGTCCGGGGAGTCCGACGAGCAGTACGAGGGCTGCCTTTCGTTCTTCGACGTGCGGGGTCTCGTCCCGCGGCCCCTGCGCATGGAGGTCGAGCACACGACCATCGAGGGCCGCCGGGTCATCACCGCCTTCTCGGACGGGCTCGCTCGGCTCGTCGCCCATGAGATCGACCATTTGTACGGCTCTCTCTACCTCGATCGCATGCGTGAGCGTGTCGAGCCGATCAGTGTTGAGGAGTACAAGGGCACTGGGCGCGCGTGGGGATATCCGCAAGAGCGCTAGGACGGCGCCGTTCGGTGATGGGGGACGGGTGGGGTGGGGGTGGCCCTAACCTTGGGTGCCATGAGCGTGTGGGATGACCTGGTGGGGCAGGAGCCCGTGGCGCGGCAGTTGGCGGCGGCGGCGGAGGCCGGGGCAGCGGCGCTGGGCCGGGACGAGCGGGCCGCCGCCGGGATGACGCATGCCTGGTTGTTCACCGGGCCTCCCGGGTCGGGGCAGGGGACCGCCGCACGGGCCTTCGCGGCGGCGTTGCAGTGCCGCGAGACGCCGCCGGGCTGTGGGCATTGCGCGTCCTGCCACCAGACGTTGCAGGGGACGCACGCCGACATCGAGGTCGTACGGCCGTCGGGGCTGTCCTACGGTGTGCGGCAGACCCGGGAGTTGGTGCTGCGGGCCGCCTCCTCGCCGAGCGGCGGGCGCTGGCAGATCGTGCTGTTCGAGAACGCCGACCTCGCCACCGAGGCGGCCGCCAACGCGCTGCTCAAGGCGATCGAGGAGCCGCCGCCCAGGACCGTCTGGCTGCTGTGCGCGCCCTCCCCGGAGGACCTGGTGACGACGATCAGGTCCCGCTGCCGGCTGGTCACCCTGCGCACGCCCTCGCCCTCGGCCATCGCCGACGTGCTCACCCTGCGGGACGGGATCGACGCCGAGATCGCCGCCGAGGCCGCGCGGGCCTCCCAGGGGCACATCGGCCGCGCTCGGCAGCTCGCCACCGACCCTGAGGCCCGCAAACGGCGTGCCGAGGTGTTGAGCCTCCCCCGACGACTGACGGGCGTCGCGCCGGCCGTGAACGCCGCCGCCGCCCTGGTCGCCGCCGCCGAGGCGGACGCCAAGGCCACCGCCGAGGAGCTGAACGAGCCCGAGACCTCCGACCTCCGCCGCGCTCTGGGGGAGAGCGAGAAGGGCCGGATGCCCCGCGGCACCGCGGGGGCCCTCAAGGACTTGGAGGACCGCCAGAAGTCGCGGGCCACCCGCGTCAAGCGCGACTTCCTCGACCGCGCCCTGCTGGACCTCGCCTCGTACTACCGCGATGTCCTGGCCCTCCAACTGGGCTCTCCCGTGGAACCGGTCAACGGCGACCGCTCGGCCGAACTCCGCTCCGCCGCCTCCACCGGCACCCCCGAGGCCACCCTGCGCCGCCTAGAGGCGATCATGGAATGCCGCCAACGCGTGGAAGCCAACGTCAACCCCCTCCTGGCCGTCGAGGCCATGACCCTCGCCCTGCGCACCTCCTAGCGCGCTCGTCCTCCGAGGGCGCGGCGAAGAGGTGGTCGGGCAGGATGGGGGCATGTCGTACCGGGTCACGTTCGTCTGTACGGGCAACATCTGCCGCTCGCCGATGGCGGAGTGGATCTTTCGTCATCACGTCGACGAGGCGGGGCTGGACGTCGAGGTGGACAGTTCGGGGACCGACGGCTGGCATGAGGGCGACGACGCCGACCACCGGACCGTGCGGACGCTGACCCGGGGCGGCTACCGGTCCGCGCATCGGGCGCGGCGGTTCGAACGGGAGTGGTTCGAGCACTACGACCTGATCGTCGCCCTGGACCGCGGGCATCTGCGGGAGCTGCGGGCGATGGCGCCGGACGATGAAGCCCGCGGCAGGATCCGGCTGCTGCGGGAGTTCGACCCGGCGGCCGACGGGGACCTTGACGTTCCCGATCCGTATTACGGGGACGACACGGGGTTCGAGCACGTCAGAGAGCTGATCGAGGCGGCCGTTCCCGGGCTGCTCGACGAGGTGCGCGCCGGTCTCAAGGGACGCTGACCGATGGTCCCCGCCGGGCTGGAGCGGCTGCTCGGCGTCCCGGTCGAGCGCGTCGCCCGCGTGGGCTCCGGTCATGCGTGGACCCTCTTCAGAGGGACTCTGGCGGACGGCCGCGAGGTCTTCGTCAAGGCCGCCGACCCTGGAACGGCTCCGGACGACGAGGCCGGGGTGTTCGCCGCCGAGGCGGCCGGGCTGCGCTGGCTGGGCGAGGGCGACGGCGGGGCCGGAAGCGGCGGCCGAAGCGACGGCGGGAGTGGGGCCGGGCGACAGGGCGGGGGCGGACGCGGGGGTGCGAGTGGCGGGGCGCCGGTGCCCGAGGTGTTGGGGGCCGATGAGAGCCTCCTCGTGCTGCCGTGGTTGCCCTCGGAGGCGCCGTCTCGGGAGGCGGCCGAGCGGTTCGGTCGGGAGTTGGCGGTTCTGCACGCCGCCGGGGCGGAATCGTTCGGGGCCCCATGGCAGGGGTACATCGCCCACCTGCCGCTCGACAACACCCGGGCCGGGGACTGGCCGCGCTGGTACGCCGAGCGGCGCATCGCCCCCTACCTGAGGCGGGCCGCGCGGCATCTCGGTGATGCGGACGTACGGCTGATCGAGCGCGTGATGGACCGGATCGAGGAGTTGGGGGGCCCCGCCGAGCCGCCCGCCCGTATTCACGGCGATCTCTGGTCGGGCAACGTGGTGTGGTCCGGAGGACGGGCGTGGCTGGTCGACCCGGCGGCGCACGGCGGCCACCGGGAGACGGATCTGGCCATGCTGGACCTGTTCGGGGCTCCGTACCTCGACCGGGTCATGGCCGCCTACCAGGAGATATGGCCGCTCGCCGACGGTTGGCGGGCCAGGGTTCCGCTGCACCGGCTGCACCCGCTGCTGGTCCATGTGGTGCTGTACGGGGGCTCGTACCGGTCGGCCGCGGTGGACGCGGCACGGGCGGCGTTGCGGGTTTCCTGGTGACTTTCCGGCGAAACACCATTTGTGGAACCCAGTGGTGAGATAAGACAATCTGGTTCGCGACATGAGAGGTCGGTGCGCGTACCAGGTGGACGACATGCGCGAAAGAGGCCGCGGGACCGGCGGACGGTCCGGCACCCTGCTGCGGGACGGCGCGTTCGGGATCCTGGGGATCGTGCTGGCCGGACTGTTGGTCGTCGCCGTCGTTCGCCTCTTGGGCGTTCGACGTGGCGGGGCGGCCGGCAGGCGGGCGGTGGGGAACGGACCCCTTCGTCCGCGACACGGAGAGGGCGATACGGCGGAACCCATGGACGACACGCGTGACGGCTCCCAGGGACCCGAGGACCCCCGGTGGCAAGGGGAGGGTTCCCTCCCCCTCGGCGACGCCTCGCGGCCGGACTCCTCCGTACCCGGGAGTCCCCGGGGGGCGGACTCGCAGGCCCCCGGTGACCCGTGGTGGGACCGGTCGCGGCAGGCGGGGGGAGCCGGGTGGTCAGAGCCCGAGGCCCCACGGAGCGACGGACCCGTACCGGGGCCCACGGGCTCCAGGGGCGAGGGAGAGCCCGCAGAGGCCCGGCAGCGGGAGGGTGGGGACGCCAGGGGCCCTCAGGACGCCGGAGACGCCCGGCAGAGGGGTCGCCGCGGGTCCGGGAAGGCGAAGCGGCGCGGCGTACGGTCCGGCGGGCTGATGAAGGAGGGCGTCATCCCGGTGATCGCGGCCGTGGCGGGCGCGCTGGTGGTCGCCGGGGTCGTCGACGCGATCGGGTCGCGGCAGGGCGACACCGAGGAGAAGACCGCCGAGCCGGTCGCCGAGGCCACGCAGAAGGAGCGCCGTTCGAAGTTCGTCGCCGCCGTTCGCGGTACGGGCGACGCGCTCGTCGTCCGTGACATCGAGACCGGCGAGGACATCGGCGTGGACGTGGGGGCTCCGCGCGGGCGGCGGTTCCACCAGGTGGCCACTGCCGGTGACGGGTCGTACGTGGTGTCGGCGTACGGGGAGGGCCAGATCTCGTTCCACGACCTCGTCCTCTCCAAGGACGGACTGCCGAAGGACCTGACGCAGATCCCCGGGGTGACGCTGCGCGGCGTCTCCAACGGCGGCTCCGACATGGCGGTGAACGTCGACGGCCACCGGATCGCGTACGTCACCTACGGCGGCGGGACCAGCCAGATCGAGATCGCCTCCGCGCGGCCCGCCGACCGACGGAAGTGGACGACCGCCTCCAAGGGGCGCATCAGCAGCCTGTCCTGGGCCGGTGACATCCTCTCGTTCGTCTGGACCACCACGCGGAACGGCGCGGAACGGCGGCAGGTCCGCACCCTCAACGCCACGGCGCCCAACGGGAGCCTCGGGGCCAGCCGGCCCCTCCTCACCCTGCCCGAGGGGGCCTTCGCGGCGGTGCTCTCCAAGAACGGCGGAACGATCGTGGCCGGTGTCCGGGGCCCGGCGGCGTTGACGTTCCACGAGTTCTCCGCCCGCGACGGGCGGCCCGTTCAATCCCTGTGGAAGCAGCCGTTGGACGGCTCCGGTGATTTCCCCGGCCTCGGTCGCGACTCCTTCTCCGCACCGCTGATGTCCCGCCTCATCGACGAGCTGGTCCGCGACACACCCGTTCGGGTGCTGCCCGCGAAGGAGTTCACCGACGTCGCCTGGTGATCCACGTCACATCGCCCTCGCAGGGCGCGCACTAGGGTGAGGGCACGCGATGCGGCGAGGGGGTACCCGGCATGGGCATGGTGATGGCGGTCAGTTTCACCCGTTACGGCCGGCTCTACTACCTGGACCCCGGGTCCCACTCGCCCAAGGTGGGCGACAAGGTGCTCGTCCCCACCGACTCCGGGCCCGAGGTCGCCGAGTGCGTGTGGGCGCCCCAGTGGGTGTCGGAGGACATCGACGGCCTCCCGGTCTGCGCGGGCATCGCCGGGGACGAGCACCTCGCCCGTGACGAGACCAACCGGCGGCGCAGGGCGGAGGGCCGCGGCATCGCCAAGCGGCTGATCCGCAAGCACGGGCTGCCGATGAAGGTCATCGGGGTCGACTACCTCGACGACGACAACGTCGTCAAGGTGTACTTCTCCGCCCCGCACCGGGTGGACTTCCGCGCCCTCGTCCGCGACCTGGCCCGCACCGTGAGCTCGCGGGTCGAGCTCCGGCAGGTCGGCCCCCGCGACGAGGCCCGGCTCCAAGGCGGGATCGGCCCCTGCGGCCGTGACCTGTGCTGCGCCACGTTCCTCAAGGACTTCGAGCCCGTCTCCGTCCGCATGGCCAAGGAGCAGGACCTCCCCGTCAACCCGCTGCGCATCGCGGGCGCCTGCGGACGGCTGATGTGCTGCCTCAAGTACGAGCATCCCCTGTACGTGGAGGCCCACCAGCGGATGCCCCGACTCGGCCAGCGCGTCGAGACCCCCGAGGGCGAGGGCCAGGTCGTCGGCCGCAACGTCCCCGCCGACGAGGTCACCGTCCGCCTCGACGGCGGTCGCCGTTGCTCCTGCCCGTCCGCCTCCGTCTGCGCGCCCCGCCGACAGCACGACGCCGCGTACGACTGAACTCAGGCGAAGATGGTCGTCGGCCGTTCCTCCTTCACGCCGTCGACCCAGATGTCGACTTTCTCGTTGTAGAACGACACATAACCCGCCACCTGCTGACTCTCCACAAGAGGGTGACGGTATGACCACACCACGTCCTCGTGGACCTCGTCTTCGGCGCGAACGGACCAGTACTCGGCCACGCCCTTGTACGGGCAGTGCGTGGACGTGTTCGTGCGTTCCAGAAGGTCCATTCTCACGTGCGTCTTCGGCAGGTAATAACGGACCGGGAAGCCGGTCTCGAACAGCAGGCGAGGGGCGGACGACTCCGCGACCGTGACCCCGCCGACCTCGACGCGGATGTGGCGGGAGCTCGCCAGGACGTCGACGCGGTGGTACGGGTCGCGGGGGTGGGAGAACACCTCCTCGTCCTCCTCGAACCACGCCTCCATGGCGTCCCACTCGAAACGGACCAGGTCGCGAAGCTCCTCGATGGGGGACTGCTCGTAGCGCAGGGCCGCTCCGGGGGCCACGACACCGTTGACCCTCACCGTGTAGAGGGTCGCGTCTCCACGGCTGGCCGAACGCTTGGTCTCCTCATCGGGCGTTAGAACATCGAGGCGCACATCATCGACGGGGAAGTAGTAGACGGGGGCGTAGGGGCCCTCCCACACCAGCGTCGGGCGGGTGGTGTCGGCCACCGCCTCACCCCCGAGGTAGACGCGCACCCGCTTGCCGCTGGGCTCGATCCGCACACCGCGCTGTTTGCTCATGCCGGGGCAACACCGCCGCATCTCCCGCTATTTCGGCACGCCGTCACATTCTCCGGTCCTCCCGCGTTTCCGCTGTTCTTATGGGTACGGTCGAACGAATATGGAGGGCCACGCGGAAGGAGGACCTGCCGCGGGACGAACGGGGTGGACGTGGGCAGAGCACGACGGATGGGCGCCGTTCTGGCCTCGGTGGGCCTCTCGATGGTGACGGTGACCGGATGCGCGGACAACGGCTCCGGCGACACCTCCCGGCAGTCGCCGCCCCCGGGCTCGGCGGCGGGGATGGACCGCTACTACGCGCAGAAGCCCGGCTGGCACGACTGCAAGGACGGCTTCGAGTGCGCCACCGTCAAGGTCCCGCTCGACTACGCCCGCCCCCAGGGGCAGCAGCTCGGCCTGGCGGTCATCCGGCTGCCCGCCAGGAAGCGCTCCGGCCGGATCGGCTCCCTGGTGACCAACCCCGGCGGCCCCGGCGGCTCCGGCGTCGGCTTCATCCGCGAGGCCGGCCGCCTCTTCGGGCCGGACGTGCGCGACCGGTTCGACCTGGTGGGCTTCGACCCGCGCGGTGTCGGGGAGAGCGAGCCCGTCCGCTGCCTGGACGGGCCTCAACTCGACCGCTTCTTCACCACCGACACCTCCCCGGACGACCCCCGTGAGGTCGCCGCGCTGAGCGCCCAGAGCCAGGCGTTCGCCAACGGCTGCAAGGCCCGCTCCGCCGCCCGGCTCCCCCATGTGGGCACCCTGAACGCCGCCCGCGACATCGACGTCCTCCGCGCCGCCCTAGGCGACGACAAGCTCACCTACATGGGCTTCTCGTACGGCACGTACCTGGGCGCGTTCTACGCCGAGCAGTTCCCCCGCAACGTGCGAGCCCTCGTCTTGGACGGCGCCGTCGACCCCACCCTGTCCTCTACGGCGACCCTCCTCGAACAGGCCAAGGGCTTCGAGACCGCCCTGCGCGCCTTCGTGGAGGACTGCGCCAAGGCACCCGACTGCCCCCTCGGCCCCGACGTCGACAAGGCCCTCGACCGGATCTCCGACCTTCAGCGCCAGACCGACCGCACCCCGCTCCGGAGCCCGCGCGGAGACACCCGCCGTATCAACGAGACCTGGGTGACCACCGGCATCGCCGCCGCCCTCTACAACAAGGGCTTCTGGCCCACCCTCCGCATCGCCTTGGGCAACGCCATCCAGAAGCGCGACGGCGACATGCTCCTCACCCTCGCCGACCAGATGCTCCAGCGCCGCCCCGACGGCTCCTACAGCAACCAGATGGAAGCCAACATGGCCGTCAACTGCGTCGACAAGCCCAACCCCCCCAATGCCGACGCCTACGGCAAGGAGGCCACCCGCGCCGCCGCCGACGCCCCCCACTTCGGCGAGTACGTCATATGGGGCGGCCTGCCCTGCGTCTACTGGCCCGTCCAGACCCGCCAGGCCCCCCGCCCCCTCACCGCCGACGGCGCCGCCCCCATCCTCGTCATCGGCACCACCCGAGACCCGGCCACCCCCTACCGCTGGGCCCAGGCCCTCGCCACCCAACTCCGCTCCGGCACCCTCCTCACCCACGAGGGCGACGGCCACACCGCCTACCTGGGCGGCCCCACCTGCATCACCGCCCCCACCGACCGCTACCTGACCAAGGGCACCCCACCGAAGGAGGGCACGGTCTGCCGCTGATGCGCCCGGCCGTCAACGGAGATGCGGGCACTCGACCTGACCCGGTAGACTCTCCACCGCCGTACCCCGGTACGGCAGGCCGCCTTAGCTCAGTCGGCAGAGCGATTCACTCGTAATGAATAGGTCATCGGTTCGATTCCGATAGGCGGCTCCACAGGCCAGAGGCCCCTTGCGATCTTCCGCAAGGGGCCTTTGCTAACGGGTCTGCCGACAGGGCTGGCTGGGCGGCCTCTCCCATGACGTCGGCGGCGGGCCTCGGTCGAGCGGATCACGTGGGCGTGGACGCGGAGCGTGATCGTCGGGTCGACATGGTGGCCACCACGTAGACGGGGACGCCCGCGAGGGCAGCGTGGACGTGCCACGGGTCGTGCGCGGCTTGGACGGCTTCGCGGCGTCGTATGTGGTCATCAGCCGGCCGGCCGACCGTGTCGGGGTGGGTGAGGTCACCCCAGGCGGTTGCGAACATCTGGCCGATTTCGGGCGTCGATAGCTCTTGCGAAGGTATGTGCCTCGAAATCGGGAACGAGCAGGAGACCGCCGTTGAACGTCATGCTGAAGGGCGCTGCGGCGGTGCTTGTTGCCATCGCCTGTTTCGGGTGCGGAGGGCAGCCTCCGACGGCGCGAGCCGCAAGGCCCACGCCGCCCGCGAAGGTTCTCCAGGATCGCGGGCCGATCGAGGAGCTCTTTCCTAAGCTCGGGCGCTTCACCACGGTCTACTGGACAGAGAAGACCCCGCCCGCAGGGCGGTTCCCCCTAGGACCCAGTGTCTACACGATCGAGGCCGTGGTCGTCCTTCGCCCGGCGGACGCCAAACACCTTCAGCGCAACTACAAATGGAACCTCGTCACCGTTCCCACCGTGGGGCCGGAGCTCGTCAGCCACCTGGGGGCCGCGCTGTCCGACAAGCGCTGGCTGCACAGCGAGGACTTCGACCAGGCACTGGTCGAGGACGCCCCGCGAATCACCGATGCCTGGCTGAACCCCCTCTCCCGCACCATGTTCCTGCGCTCCCACACGATGTGACGTCAGTGGTGCCGGCGCGGTCGGTCTCGGCGAGCCCCGATAGCTCCTCATCAGGCACTCTTTCTGTTGCGCCGTTTCGCCGTTCGCTCGTCATGAATGGGTCATCGGTTCGATTCCGATGGGCGTTCACCCTCATCGGATGGGCGCCCTGAGTCGTTCTCGGGGGCTTCGTGCGGGGTGGCGTCGATGATGGCGGCGAGCATCGTTCGGGCGGTGTGCAGCTCGGTGATGGAGGCGCTGATCCGGGCGTGTTCGCGGCGTAGGTCGCCGAGTAGGGCGGGGCAGGCGCCGGCCAGGCCGTCGTCGGTGTCGATCGTGCAGGGGAGCACGTCGGCGATGGTGGTGGTGTTGAGGCCTGCGGCCAGCAGGGTGCGGATGCGTCGGACCCGTTCGACGTCGGCGTCGTCGTAGTCGCGGTATCCGCTGGCGCGGCGGAGGGGGTGGAGGAGGTCTTGCTCCTCGTAGTAGCGCAGCAGCCGTTGGTTGACGCCGGTGAGCCGCGCCAGTTCGCCGATGCGCATGGACATCTCCCCTTGACTCTCACATCGATGTGAACGTCTAGCTTAGCCGCACACGACGAATCGAGGAAAGGTGAAGGGCTAATGGAGCCTTCCGAGGACGTTCGGGTCACGGTGATCGGGCTGAATGCGCGGGGGGCGGCATTGGCCCGGGTCATCGCATCACGGGGTGTCGCCGTCACGGTGTGGGACGACGCCGAGGTCTCGCCCATTGAGGGAGTCGTTCGGGTGGATTCGGTACGGGGAGCGTTCACGGGCGTTTCACTGGTCCTGTTGTGCGTTGACGAGTACGACAGTGCCGAGCGCATACTAGGCCAGGCCGAGCCGTACATCACCGGCACGGACGTGGTCAATGTGACCTCCGGGACCAGTACTCGGGCCGAGGAACTCGCCGCATGGGTGCATTCGCGGGGCGGCCATTACCTGGACGGCGCCTTGATGGCCCATCCCGAGCATGTCGGCAAGCCGGAGACGGTGCTGGTCTACAGCGGTTCCCTCGAGGTGTTCGAGCGGCACGAGCCTTCGCTCAAGCTTCTGGGAGGCGCCACTTATCTGGGTGAGGCGCCTGGCGCGGCGGCGCTCTACGACGTGGCGATGCTCAATTTCGCCTGGGCCACCCTGATCGGCTTCCTGCAGTCCGTCGTCTTGCTCGGCACCGCTCGGATCCGGGCCGGCACCGTGACGCCACTGCTGACCCATTGGTTGTCCACGACCGTCACGGACGTGATCGACGACTATGCCCGGCAGGTCGATGAGCGACACTACCCCGGCGATGAGGAATGGCTCGAGTTGGACGCCCCGCTCATGGACCATCTCCTCGAGGCGACCCGGGCCCGCGGACTCGACACCGCGTTGCCCGAACTCATCAAGTCACTGACCGTGCAGGGCATCGACGCCGGTCACGGCAGGAACAGTTTCGCGAGCCTGGCGGAGATCCTACGCGGGCGATCGAACGGCCCCTCGTGAAAGGTCGCGAGGGGCCGTCGGCAAAGCGGGCCTAAGAGTCGTGGGCCTTGATGTGGGCCATGTTGCGTTCGGCGATCGCGAGGACGGTCAGGGACGGGTTGGCGCCGCCGACGTTGCCGGGCATGAGGGCGCTGTCCATGACGTAGAGGCCCCGGTGGCCGTGGACGCGGCCGTACATGTCGGTGGCCTTGCCGAGTTCGCAGCCGCCGACCGGATGGGCCGTGAAGGCGGTGGGGGCGGTCACGGGGGCGGGGCCGGCCAGGCCCTTGTCGATGATCAGTTGGTTGAAGGCCCGGGCGGCGTCCTCGGCGGGGGCGTTCTTGGCGATGGACCAGTCGGTCAGGCGCACGGTGCCGGTGGTGGGGTCGTAGGACCACGTTCCCCGGTTGTCGTGGTCCACGGCGACGCTGAACTGCAGGTTGATCGGCAGCCCGGCCAGGGACATGGAGTACCAGTTCTCGACCCGGATCGGCAGGCCGAACCCCCGGTGGACGAAGGCGGTGGACGCGCAGGGGGCGGCTTGGGCGGTGCCCGTCGGGCCGGGGGACGTGCGCAGGGCGAAGGCGTCGCCGTTGGTTCCCCAGTTGGCACCCACGTGCTCGTTCAGCCGCCCGAGGCCGCCGGTGTCGCGTGCCTTGACCAGCAGCTTCGTGGTGTTGAGCGAGCCGGCCGCCATGAAGAGCAGGTCGCAGGAGAAACGTCGCGTTCCGAGCACGCGGCCGTCCGGCGAGTGCAGCGTCGCGTCGAGATCGTAACCGCCGCCCCGGCGGGCGGAGACGGCCGTGACCTCGGTCAGCTCGGTGATGGAGACGTGGCCGGTCTCCAGGGCGCGCGGGAGGTAGGTCTGTGTCATGTCGTTCTTGGCGCCGTTGCCATTGCCGAAGCTCGACTCTCCCACCGTGGCCGAGCGGCGCAGCGCCCCGTCGAGTTCCCACTGGACCTTGGCCCAATCGAACGCGCTGGGCGCGGGCGTCGTGGGGTATCCGGCCTTGGTCATCTGCGCGTCGAAGGCCCGGGAGTGGGTGAACGGATCGCTCCGGTAGATCCGGTCGGGGATGGTGCGGGCGCCGAGCATGGCCCGGGCCCGCGGAAAGTAGACCCGTTCCAGCACCGTGTACGACACCGCGCGCGGCCAGAGCGCCTCGAAGTGCTCGCGCGGCGGCTGGACCGTGCAGCCGGTGTAGACGACGGAGCCGCCTCCGACCGCCGCACCGCAGGCGATGGTGATGCCGTCCTGACCGTCGACCTGCATCAGTCCGGGCACGGGCGAGATCTCGGTCCGCGGTGAGCTGGGCCAGGTGGCGACCCTCTGGAACCAGAACATGTCGCTGCGCGGACTGCGCTCGTTCGAGAACACCTGCTCGGTCGGGTGGTGGCGGTGGCGTCGCCCGCGCTCGATGACGAGTGTCCGTACCCCGGCCCGGCCCAGGCGGAGCGCCGCCACCGACCCGCCGAACCCGGATCCGATGACGATCGCCGTGGGGTCTCCGTCCCGCGTCCCCCCGAACGCTTCGGGGACGTTGATCAGCTCGGTGGCGGAGACGAAACCCAGGCCCGCGGCGGACCGCAACAGCCTTCTTCTGCTCAAGGTCGTCATCCGCATCATGATCGCCCAACGCGGAGCACCGCGCCGGCGATCTCGGTGGGACGAAGCGGGAGAGGTCCGGACGTAGGGTTCGAAGCTGGTTGGATCGAGTCGGGTGACGTCGACGGAGATGGAGAGACGATGAGCATGGCCACCAGGGGGGACGGGCAGCCGGGCGGGGTGCACGTCGCCGACGGTCACGATCTGATCCGCGTGCACGGAGCGCGTGCGAACAACCTGAAGGACGTCAGCGTCGAGATCCCGAAGCGCCGGCTGACGGTGTTCACGGGGGTGTCCGGCTCGGGCAAGAGCTCGCTGGTGTTCAGCACCATCGCGGCGGAGTCGCAGCGGCTGATCAACGAGACGTACAGCGCGTTCGTGCAGGGCTTCATGCCGACGCTGGCGCGGCCCGAGGTGGACGTGCTCGAAGGGCTGACGACCGCGATCATCGTGGACCAGCAGCGGATGGGGGCCGATCCCCGCTCCACGGTCGGCACCGCCACCGACGCCAACGCGATGCTGCGCATCCTGTTCAGCCGGCTCGGGCAGCCGCACATCGGTCCGCCCAACGCGTACTCCTTCAACGTGCCCTCGGTCCGCGCGAGCGGGGCGATCACGGTCGAGCGCGGCTCCAAGGGCGAGAACAAGGCCGAGAAGGTGTCCTTCACCCGTACCGGCGGCATGTGCACGGGCTGCGAGGGTCGGGGCACGGCCTCCGACATCGACCTCACCCAGCTCTACGACGACTCCAAGTCGATCGCCGAGGGCGCGTTCACCATCCCCGGCTGGAAGTCCGACAGTTGGTGGACGGTCGGGATCTACGCGGAGTCGGGCTTCGTCGACCCGAAGAAGCCGATCCGCGAGTTCTCCGAGCAGGAGATGCGCGACTTCCTCTACAAAGAGCCGACCAAGGTGAAGGTCAACAACGTCAACCTCACCTACGAGGGGCTGATCCCGAAGATCCAGAAGTCGTTCCTGGCCAAAGACCGGGAGGCGATGCAGCCGCACATCCGGGCGTTCGTGGACCGGGCGGTCACCTTCACCGCGTGCCCCGAGTGCGACGGCACCCGGCTCAGCGCGGAGGCGCGGTCGTCGAAGATCAAGGGGATCAGCATCGCCGACACCTGCGCGATGCAGATCAGCGACCTGGCCGCATGGGTGCGCGACCTCGACGAGCCGTCGGTCGCGCCGCTGCTGGCCACGCTGCGGCAGACGCTCGACTCGTTCGTGGAGATCGGGCTGGGCTACCTCTCGCTCGATCGGGCGTCGGGGACGCTGTCGGGCGGCGAGGCGCAGCGGGTCAAGATGATCCGCCACCTCGGCTCCTCGCTCACCGACACCACCTACGTCTTCGACGAGCCCACCACGGGCCTGCACCCCCATGACATCCAGCGGATGAACGACCTGCTGCTGCGGCTGCGGGACAAGGGCAACACGGTGCTCGTCGTGGAGCACAAGCCGGAGACGATCCTGATCGCCGACCACATCGTCGACCTCGGCCCCGGCGCGGGCACGGCGGGCGGCACCGTCTGTTACGAGGGCTCCGTCGAGGGGCTGCGGGGCTCCGGCACCATCACCGGCCGCCATTTCGACGATCGCGCCGCCGTCAAGGAGAAGGTGCGGACACCCTCCGGCACGCTGGAGATCCGCGGCGCGACGGCGCACAACCTGCGGGACGTCGACGTCGACGTCCCGCTCGGGGTGCTCGTCGTCGTCACCGGCGTCGCCGGCTCGGGCAAGAGCTCGCTCATCCACGGGTCGATCCCGGCCGGCGCGGGTGTGGTGTCGGTCGACCAGGGCGCGATCCGCGGCTCGCGGCGGAGCAACCCGGCGACGTACACGGGGCTGCTCGACCCGATCCGCAAGGCGTTCGCCAAGGCCAACGGCGTGAAGCCGGCGCTGTTCAGCGCCAACTCCGAGGGCGCCTGTCCCGCCTGCAACGGCGCCGGCGTCATCTTCACCGACCTGGCGATGATGGCCGGCGTCGCCACCACCTGCGAGGACTGCGAGGGGAAGCGGTTCGACGCGTCGGTGCTGGAGTACCACTTCGGCGGTCGCGACATCAGCGAGGTGCTCGCGATGTCGGTGGCCGAGGCCGAGGAGTTCTTCGGCGCGGGCGACGCGCGGACGCCGGCGGCCCACAAGATCCTGCAGCGGCTCGCCGACGTCGGGCTCGGCTACCTCACCCTGGGCCAGCCGCTCACCACGCTGTCCGGCGGCGAGCGGCAGCGGCTCAAGCTGGCGACCCACATGGCCGAGAAGGGCGGCGTGTACGTCCTCGACGAGCCGACCGCCGGCCTCCACCTGGCCGATGTCGAGCAACTGTTGGGCCTGCTCGACCGGCTCGTCGAGTCCGGCAAGTCGGTGATCGTCATCGAGCACCACCAGGCGGTCATGGCGCACGCCGACTGGATCATCGACCTCGGCCCCGGCGCGGGCCACGACGGCGGCCGGGTCGTGTTCGAGGGGACGCCCGCCGACCTCGTCGCCGCCCGCTCCACCCTGACCGGCGAGCACCTCGCGGCGTACGTGGGCGGCTGACCCCGAGGCGATCACTCACACATCACAGTCTCTTTGGGGGTGCCCGAGGTATACGATCTTCCCGGTTTCTCAGCGCTGGAGGCGGTGTGGCCGGGTTGATGGGTCCGAACGAGGTGGGGCCGTACCGCCTCGAAGACCGGGTCGGCGTGGGCGGTCAGGGCACCGTCTTCGTCGGCCGCAAGGACGCGGGTCCGCGGGTGGCGGTCAAACTCCTCCACCCGCACCTGGTCGCCGACCGGCAGGCGCACGCCCGCTTTCTGGGCGAGGTCGAGCTCGCCAAGCGGGTGGCGCCGTTCTGCACGGCGCAGGTGCTCGACAGCGGGGTCGTGGACGACGTGCCCTACATCGTCAGCGAGTTCGTGGAGGGGCCCTCCCTGCAGCGGTCGGTGCGCGACTCCGGTCCGCGCAGCGGCGCCGCGCTGGAACGGCTCGCGATCAACACCGCGGCGGCGCTGGCCGCGATCCACGCCGCGGAGGTGATCCACCGGGACTTCAAGCCGGGCAACGTACTGCTCGGGCCGGACGGTCCGGTGGTCATCGACTTCGGCATCTCCCGGGCCCTGGACCTCAGCCGCTCGGTCATGACCAGCCAGATCGTGGGCACCCCCGCCTACATGGCGCCCGAGCAGCACCTGGGCGACGACGCCGGCGCGGCGGCCGACCTGTTCGCCTGGGGCGCGACGATGGTCTACGCGGCGACCGGGGAGCGGGCGTTCCCGGGCGAGTCGTTCTCTGAGATCAAGCGGCAGATCCTGAACGACGAGCCGGATCTGGGCGCGCTGGACGATCGGCTCGCCTCCATCGTCCGGGCGTGCCTGGCCAAGGACCCGGCCCGGCGACCCACCGCCGCGCAGGTCGTCGAGTATCTGCGCTCCCCTCGGACGCACGTCTTCCAGGGCGGTGGGCCGACCCTGCCCGACGCGCCGGTCGACAGGTCGGCCGCCGAGGGGCGTGGACGCCGACGCCTGCTGCTGGGCGCGGGTGCCCTGTCGCTGCTCGTGGCGTCGGCGATCGCCTACCCGATCGCCTTCCCCGACCAGGGGCGCGGGGACGTGTCCGCGTCGCGTGGACAGGGCCCCGGCCCCTCGGGGTCACCCGGCCCGACCTCGACGGGAACGGGCGAGGACGGGGAGGCCGGTTCACGTTCGAGGTCCTCCTCCGGCGCGCCGGGGACGGGAGGCCCCGAGTCGACGCCGAGCCCCGACGGCGGTGGCGAGCCGCGCCGGTCGAGGCCACCCGCTCCCAAGAAGTCGCCCCCGCCGTCCGGTGGCGGGGGAGGGCAGAAGCCGCCCTCGGGCCCGAGGACGCTCGGCACCGTGGACGGGACGGACGTGGACGCCTACTGCAAGTCCCGCGGCTACGGCGGCTCCGGTCAGCAGTACGACGGCAGCTACTACTGCGCCGGTACGGGCCTGCACTGGGTGAGCCTCACGAGCGTGTGCCGGTGGCGCTACCCCGGCCACCCGAACGTGCGGGCCGAAGGGAACGTCTGCAAGTCGTCCTGACGCCGAGCGGTCACTCTCGGTGGCCGACTCATTAATCATGCCTTTCTCAACGATAGTGGAATATCAGGGCCAAAAGAATTAATCGGTCTTTTGGTAATGATGCAGGTCGTTGCCATGATCCAAAAATCGGGCTCGGTCATCGTTCGGCCGGTCTTTTGATCTGCGCCATGACGGCGGGTTTCGGTGTGCTACAGATGTGACCTCCGCGGGATGTCGTCTCGCGCTGAGTAATCGTCCTCTCCCGGGTGGACCCCGGTTTCTTGGAGTGCTCGTGAACCCTCGTTCTGCTCTTTCCGTGTGCGGTCACCGTTCCCCGGTCGGGCCGCGGCCCGACCGCCGGGTGCGGTCCTTCGGGGTGGTCGCCGCCGCCGTGGTGGCCGTCGTGGCGCCCGTGGCGGGCTGCGGGAGCGAACGGGCGCCGGGGGCGGGGGCGCAGCCGGTGAAGCTGGACGAGCTGCCGCAGGCGACGACGTTCACGACGTTGCGGGGGCTGCCGCAGGACCCCGAGATGGCGCTGGCCGGCGACGGGGACGGGACCGTGGTGCACCCCACGGAGCCGGTTCCGGTGTCGGCGCGGCCGGGGGCGCCGGCGGTGGCGGTGCTGCCGGACGAGCAACTGGACGGGCCCACCTGGGTCCCCGTGGTGGAGAGCGCGAACGGGTGGCATCGGGTGATGCTGCCCAGCCGGCCCAACCGCACGACGGGGTGGATCCGCGACTCGCCCGACGCGCTGACCACCGCGCGCAGCCCCTATGTCGTCAAGGTGGAGACGGGGGCGCGGCGGCTCACCGTCGTGAAGTCCGGGCGGACGCTGCGGACGTGGAAGGTGGCGGTGGGCGCGCCCAAGACGCCCACGCCCCTGGGCAACACGTTCATGCTCGCGCTGCTGAAGCCGAGCCGGCCCACCGTCAGCCCGCTCATCATGCCGGTCGGCTCCCACTCGGAGACGCTCGACACCTTCGGCGGCGGGCCGGGCACGGTGGCCTTCCACGGCTGGTCCGACGCGTCCGTGTTCGGGAAGGCCGTCACCCACGGGTGCGTCCGGGTGCCCGCGCCGGCGCTGGCGCACCTGTCGAGGATCCCGCTGGG
Source organism: Thermomonospora umbrina (assembly GCF_003386555.1). GTDB lineage: Bacteria > Actinomycetota > Actinomycetes > Streptosporangiales > Streptosporangiaceae > Thermomonospora > Thermomonospora umbrina. Next base: position 3,749,757 of record NZ_QTTT01000001.1, read on the forward strand.
CACGCCCGTGATCGTCACGGCATAGCCCCGGGCCCTTTCCGCGCCTTTCGCGCGCCATTCCCCGCCGTCGGTCGGCTCCTGTCCGAGTCGGTCGATCACCATGCCGGGGCGCCCGCACGGGCGCGGAACCTTTCGTAGTAAGCCGACCCTCCAAGGAGGAGGAACAACCATGCGTTCGATTCCGATGTCCCTTGTCGCCGGTGCTCTCGCGGCCCCGCTGGTGATCGCCGCGGCCCCGGCCTCGCACGGCGCCGAGCACGCCGCCCCCGCGCCCTCGGGCAAGGGCGCCGCGTTCGCCATCTCGGGTTCCGGCCTGGTGCCGATCCCCGGTACGCCGTCGGTGGCCTCGGCCGGGCGCTATCCGAAGCGCGAGAGCAAGGCGGAACTGCCTCCGAACCCGGTGGTGAGCGCACGGGCGCTGACGGCGGCGGCGTGGGCCGGCCGCGGGCACGCCGAGGTCGCCGGGCTGGCGGTCGTCCCGGCGCGGCTGGCCGCCGAGGCGGTCACGGCGACCTGTGTGGGGGGCCGGGGCGCCGCGCACCTCGCGCAGGCCGTGCTGGCCGGTGAGCGGCTGGCCGCGACGCCGGCGCCGAACAGCGCGGTCACGGTGCCGCTGGGCCGGCTCGGCAAGGCGTCGGTCACGCTCAACAAGCAGGTCCGCCACCCCGGCGGCGGGCTGACCGTCACCGCGATCGAGATCGTCGTGCCGGTGGTGGGCAAGACCCAGAAGCTCAGCATCGCGTCGGCGACCTGCCTGCCCGCCGGCCCGCACCAGCAGCCCAAGCCGAAGCCGGACCCGAGCCACAGCATGAACCCGTACGACCCGAAGCCCACCGGTGCGCCGCAGAAGCCGCGCACGCCCGCCCCGCAGGCCCCGGCGCCGCGGCCGGTGCCCCGGGACCTCGACGTCACGGGCTGACGAACCGCGTCCCACGGACCACATCAGGGCGGCGGTTGCAGCAGAGGAGCCGTGGTTCCTTTGACGCCACCCTCATGGCGGTCCGGGAGGACGGTACGGGGGAGCGGTCGCCCGGGGGTCCCTGCGAGGGTCCCCGGGCGGTCCGTCTGTCGGGGCCCGGCACTGGTCGGAGGCTGGGCCGGCCGGATCCGGCCAGACACCCATGGATTCCCGACGTCTCCGTCGTTTACCTATCGTCCGGTGTGGATGATCAGGGGACGGAGGCGCATGCTGATCAAGGTTCTCAGCGGTTCTGTCGTCGAGGGCGAGACCACAGAGCTGACGGTGCAGCCGAGGGCGGCGCTGCTGGCCCTCGTCGAGGCCCGGGGCGCGCTGTCGGCCTCGGCGCTGATGGAGGTGGTGTGGGAGCAGCCGCCCCGGGACCCCCGCGCCGTGATCAAGCTGATGTCCAAGCTGCGCGAGGTCGTCGGGGCCGACCGGATCGTCCACGAGGCCGCCGGATACCGGTTCACCGACCGGCCCGGAGACTACGTCGACCTGTGGGCGTGGCGGGCGCTGGCCGACCGGGCCGCCGAGATCGCGGTCGACGACCCGCACGCGGCCGAGCCGCTCTACCGGCGGACGCTCAGCCTGTGGCCGGAGCCGCCGCTGGCGGGGCTGCCTGCCACCATCGCGATGGACACGCTCCGCCGCCGGCTGCTGGACGAGCGGCTGGACGCCCTCGAACGGCGGGCCGAGGTGCAACTGCGTCTGGGCCGGCATCGGCAGGCCGCCGCCGAGCTGCCCCGGCTCGTCGAGGAGGAGCCGCAGCGGGAGCATCTGCTATCCCTGCTGATGCTGGCGCTCTACCGGGCGGGCCGCCCGTCCGAGGCGTACCGGCACTACCTGCGGCTGTGCGACCGCCTCGCCCGGGAGAAGGGGCCCCGCCCCGGTCGGGCGCTCCAACGGCTGGCCGAGCAGATCCAGTCCGCCGATCCCGCGCTGGAGGAGGACCCGGCGCCGCTGCCGGCCACCGACCGGGCCGTCATCGCCGCCGGGGGCGAGGCGTTCCGGGTCTCCATCGCCCGGATGGAGCACTACGTCGTCGACCGGCAGTCGGGGGCGGCGACGTTCGCCACCGCGCGGGACCGGGCGATGGCCGAGTACATGCTGGCGGTGACGCCCGAGACCAGCGAGATCCAGCGGGAGGCGGATCGGTTCGGGGCCCGCTGCGTCCGTCGCCTGGTCATCGACCACGGGATCGAGCAGATCCTCGAGCTGGGGGCGCCGATCCCCAACCGGTACGCGCCGCACGCCGTGGCCCGGTTGGCGGGCCCCGGCACACGGGTCGTGTACGTCCACCGCGACCCCTCGGTGGTGGAGCACTCCCAACGGCTCGCCGGACGACCGGATTCGGTCGTCTGCGTGTGCGGCACGCTGCGCGACCCGCTGTCCCTGGTCGACGCGCCCGAGGTGCGCCGGCTGATCGACTGGTCCCGGCCGGTGGCGATCATCGACCGGCACGAGCTGAACGCGACCCCCGCCCCGGAGGAGCCCGCGCGGCTGCTGGCGGCCCTGCTGGGCGCCGCCGCGCCGGGCAGCTTCCTGGTGGTGGCGGTGCTGTCCGCCGAGGCCGTCCCCGACCGCGTCGTCGGGCCGCTGGCCGAGGCGTTCGCGAACGCGCCGCTGGACGAACGGCTCGTCCACCGGACCCGGGCGGAGCTGGCCGAGCTGGTCCCGCCCGGCTGGGAGGTCGTCGCCGGGATCGACGACGTCGCCCGGATCTGGAACGACCGGCCCAACCCGCCGGGGCTGTGGCAGGCCATCGGCCTGGTCGCGGCCAAGCCCTGCACGACGTTCGGGTCGGCCGAGGTGGGGGAGGTCACCTGACTCGTTCCCTTGACAGGGGGCGGGGCGAGCTGGTGACCTCATGAGGCAGCAGAGGGGCCACGACTCGGAGGATTTCCGTGCCCCGTCGCGAAGCATGCCCCTACCCGTTCGAGGGAGGCCCTCACCCGCTGGCCCTCGGCCTGCCGTACCGGCAGCTCCAGGAGAAGGGGCCGGTCGCCCCGGTCGCCCTCCCCGGAGGCGTCGAGGCCTGGCTGGTCACCGGGTACGAGGAGTGCCGGACGGTGCTCCAGGACCCGGCCTTCTCCCGCGCCGAGGCCGATGGCGTCGCGCCGTTCCCGGTGCTGTCGGGGCTGCTGCTGGCGTTGGACGGGGACGGTCACCAGCGGATCCGCCGGGTGGCGCAGCGCGGCTTCTCGGCGGGGCGCGTCGCGGGCCTGCGCGGCCAGGTGGAGGGGCTGGCGAACGAGCTGTTGGACGACATGACGGGCGGCCGCGGGTCCGCCGACCTGGTGCACGCGTTCGCGCTGCCGTTCGCGCTCGGCACCATCACCCGCATCCTCGGGATCGACGACGCCGACCACGCGCGGATCCGGAAGTGGGGCGACGGCCTGTTGGCCTCGGGGCCGGACGCCGCCCTGCGGTCCGCGGCGGCCGTCGAGCAGATGTCGGTGTACGTGGGCGGGCTGGTCGCGGACCGGCGGGCGGGCCCCGGGGACGACCTGCTCAGCGAGGTGGTGTCGCGCGCCGATCGGGCGGGGCTGTCCGACACCGAGCTGATCATGTTGGTGGTCGCGCTGGTGATCGCCGGTTGGGAGACGACCGCCGCGGCGATCGCCACGTTCACCTACACGCTGTTGACGCTGTCGACGGCGACCGGGCGCAGCTACTACCGGTATCTGCACCAGCATCCGGAGATGATCCCGTCGGCCGTCGAGGAACTGCTGCGGACCGTGCCCAACTCCCGGCTGGACAGCCAGCCCCGTCGCGCCCTGCGGGACGTCGTGCTCGGCGACGTCACCGTCCGCGCCGGGGACCTGGTCATCGCGGCGCAGGACGCGGCGGGCCGGGACCCGGGGGTGTTCCCCGACCCGGACGGCTTCGACATCGCCCGCAACCCCAACCCGCATCTGGCGTTCGGGCACGGCCCCCACTTCTGCCTCGGCGCGCATCTGGGCCGGCTGGAGCTGCAGGTGGCCCTGGCCGCGCTCACCGAGAGGCTGCCGCATCTGCGTCCGGCGGTGCCGGTCGAGACCCTGGAGTGGCGGACGTCCACGATGATCAGGTGCCCGGAGCGGTTCCCGGTGACCTGGTGAGCCGTTGAGCTGTTGAGCCGTTGACGCCCGCCGGGGCCGCGTGACCTCCGGCGGGCGTCGCGCCCGTCAGCCCGGGCGCTTCCAGAAGGACCGGCGGCCCGTTCCGCCGTCGCCGGTGCAGGCGGTGAGCTCCTGGACGGTGAGGGTCCACAGCTCTTCCAGGCGGGACTGCTCGGCGGGGTCGTCGGTGACCTTCAGGGAGTCGGCCAGGGCGGTCAGCCGGTCGGCGGGCCCGGACTCGGCCCGCGCGATCTCGATCAGACCGGTGAGTCTGCTGCGCAGGTCCGACAGGTGTCGCCAGCGCTCCGGCCCCGGGGCCCCGGCCAGGGCCAGCAACCCGTCCAGCTCGGCCTTGATCAGCGCCGGGAGGTCGTCGGCCGTCGGCGTCGGCCGGGCAGCGGCCCCGACGCGGCTGCGGCGCGCCGGAGCGGGCCGCGGGCTCGGCGGGAGCGGGGCGCCGCCCGACATGAAGTCGGGGACGTCGAGATCCTCCGCGTCGTACGACGCGGCGCGCGACGGCCCGCCGTACGCGGGCATGGGCGGCCCACTTGGAGCGGACATCGGGGACGCCATGCGTGGCGGCGGGGGCGGCCCTCCGTACGCGGGCATCATGGGCGCGGGCATGACCGGCATCGGCGGGCTCTGCTCCGTCGCCCAGCCGGACGGCTGTTCGACCGGCTGGACGACGCGGTGGCTGGGCCCGCCCTCGGCGGCGACCCGGCTGTCGACCGCGACGAACGCGGTGAACCGGCAGAGCACGTTGAACCGTAGGGACGTGTCGACGATGCGCCGTTCGAGGTCGGAGGTGCCGATGACGGCGTACCGGTCCTCCAGGTCGCGCAGGTGCGCACGCGCCCAGATCGACGTGGCGGACGCGGACCCGCTCATCGAGGTGGTCGCGTCCTGCCGCCAAGGCGTGCCCTCCGCCGAGGTGGCCCGAACGGTGACGGAGCCGTCGGCGGCGGCGCGGCGGTAGCGGCCCGAGACCACCAGGGGGACACCGGGGAACAGCGCGCCCAGCCGGTGCGGGCTGATGGTCTCCGGATCGACGTCGACGCCGGACCAGTCGAGGGACAGCCCGGTCAGCAGCGGGGCGTTGACGCGGTGGTGGATGTGCTCCATCGCCTCGTCCAGCCGATCCTCCGACTCGACCAGCTCGAAGCGTCCCTGCCCGGCCATCGCCAGCCGGCCGAGGAAGCCGGTGTTGACGGCGCGGTCGATCCCGACGGTGTGGACCCGGATCCCGGCGAGGGCGGAGGCGGTGCGGGCGAGGATCTGGTCCTCGTTCCCGACCTGCCCGTCGGTGATCAGCACCAGCACCCGGTCGCGGTCGTCACCCGAGCGGCCCAGCAGCAGCAGGCCCTGCGCCAGCGGGGTCATCAGCTCGGTGCCGCCGCGGGCGTCCAGGCCCGCCAGGTGCTCGACCGCGCGGAACCGGTTGCGGTCGGTGGCCGGGCTCAGCCCGGCGCCCAGCTCGCGCGGCCGGAGGATCTCGTGGTCGAACGACATCACCGCGAACCGATCCCGGTCGGTGAGGGTGTCGACGATCCTGGCCGCCGCCCGTCGGGCCGCGACCATCTTCCAGCCGCCCATGCTGCCCGAACGGTCGAGGAGCAGCACCACGTCGCGCGGCCTCCCCGCCCCGCCCGTGGCGGGCGGCAGCACCGTGAGCGTGAACGTCCCCTGCTCCGGCTCCTCGGCGACGTCGGCGACGTCGATGGTGTCCGGGGTGTCCGGGGTGTCCGGGGTGAGCGTCAGGGAGGCGACGGCGGTGTCCTCGCGGGTGTAGCCGAGCCGCAGGATGAAGTCGCGGTCGAGCCGTTCGCCCGGCTGCAGCCGGACGGTCGGGCCCGAGTCGCCGCCGCCGTCTTGGGCCACCACGTGCAGGCTGGAACGGATCTCGTCGAGCGGTAGCCCGGCCGGGTCGATCGTCACCGACAACGACAGCGCGACGGGATCGGGGAACCCGGGCAGCAGCACCGGGGGGCTGATCCGTGAGGCGTCGGGCACGGCGTCCGTGTCGAGGGAGACACCGTCCCCGGCCTGCGCGTCGTTCAGCGGCGTCCCCGGGATGTAGCGGGGGGCCACCACGAGCGGGAACCGGAACGTGGCGGCGTCGTCCTCGTACGGGAGCGGCTGGTCGAGCGTGAGCCGCACCGTCACCCGCTCACCCGGGAGGATGTTGCCGACGCGCATGGTGAACACGTCCGGCCGGTCCTCCTCGGCGATCGCCGCGCGCCGTCCGGAGGCGATGGCGGCGTCGTAGTCGGCCCGCGCGGCCCCGCGCTCCTTCAACGCGCCCTCGATCACGCGGTCGGCGGCCTCCATGCGCATCCGCGTCACGGCGGCGCGATCGGGCAACGGGAAGATGTACGTCGCCTCGAGGGGCACGTCGTAGGGGTTGCGGAAGCCCTGGCTCACCTCGACGCCGGCGACCAGCCCGGTGACGTCGGCGTGCACGTCGACGGTGTCGAGCGGGAGGTTGCCCCGGTCGGTGGTCAGCGCGCCCAGCCCGGCGTCGGGAAGGGGCGGCGTCTCGCCGGGGAGTGGTTCGATGCGTACGGTCATGGCCGGCTCCCGTTCGGTTCGGTGGGGGGTGCGGGGTCGTGGGATGAGACGGGGATCAGGCCCCGTCGATGCAGTTCGCCCAGCAGGGTGCCGGCGGCCGCCCCGATGGCGTCGAGATCCGCCTCCGTGAGCGCGACGGCGTCGAGGACCAGGGTCACGCCGGGCGCCAGCCGCACCCCGGCGACGACCGAGGGCCGCCCGCCTGCCGGCGGGGCACCGGTATCCGCGATGGCCGCAGGCTGCGCCCAGAACCGCCCACGCCCTGAGTCCACCCCGACCCCCACACCCTCCCCGGGTTCGTCGGGGAGGCGGGCGATCTCGTTGAGGGTGGCGTCGGTGGCGCCGATCAGTTCGGTCTGGATCTGCGCGATGGTGCGGCCGGCGGACTGGCGTCGTTTGATCGCCACGAGTTGGAGCAGGTGGCGCCGACCGTAGAGCGCGGTGCGGCCCCGGCGGCCCGACGGCGGGTCCATCAGCCCGATCGTGGTGTACCAGCGGATCAGGCGGGTGTTGGGCACGTCGCGGACCCGGCCGTTCACCCGGACCGGTGCGTCGCCGAGCGCGGCGGTGGCCGTCTCGGCGAGCTCGGTGATCGTCCACTGGGTCTCCATGCCTCGATGGTGACACTGTAACGATGACAGTGTCAACAAGTCGCCCCGACGAGGAGCGCGGCGGATTTCGCCGTCGCCGATGTCGACAATCCCGCCGCCCGGCACACGAGGTTTTCGTAAACGATTTACTGGGAGTTGAATACCGCCGGCAAGCCCGCGATCGCCCTGGCCGTCGGCGGTGGTGCGGCAACCCGGAAGTTCTGGTCCCATCGGGTGCTACCGGATGTTCGGGCCATTTCTCGGGAGGCGGTGAATGATCAAAACGACTCGCCCATTTTGATTTATGCGATTGCCGTGTGAATGGGCATTGAAGCATTTACCGTCGGTGTATGGACGACCACGCACTGGTGGAGGCCCTGCGTTCGGGTGATCCGGGCGCGTCCGCGGCGCTCCACGACGCCCACGCCGAGCGCCTGTACCGGTATTGCTGGTTCCTCCTCCGCGACGACGGGCCCGCCGTGGGGGCGCTGCGGCAGACGCTGGTCACGGCGGTGACGGACGTCAACGCCCTGCGCGACGGCGAGGGTCTGACCCCCTGGCTCTACGCGCTGGCCCGCCGCGAGTGCGTCCGCCACCGGCCCGCCGAACCCTCCCCGCCCTCCCGGCCCGCGGAATCCCCGGAGCCCAAGGAGTCGGCCGAGGCGACCGTTGGGGACGACGTCGACCGGCGGCGGCTCCTCGCCCGGCGCGCGGTGGCCGGCATGCCCGCGTCGAGCCGCGAGACCCTCGAACTGTGGGTGCGGCACGGCCTGCCGGTCCCCGATCTCGCGGCGGTCCTCGGCCTGTCCGTGACGGAGGCCGAACAGGCCCTGGAGAACGCCCGCACGGACCTGGAGGAGTCCCTCACCGCCGAGTTCCTCGCCAAGGACGGCGCGTACGGCTGCCCCGGCAGGGCCGAGATCCTGGGGGACTTCCGGGGCGAGCTCACCGACGACCTGCGCCAGAGCCTGCTGCGGCACGCGCGCGACTGTCCGTCCTGCGGTACGTCCGGGGCGCGTTCCATCTCCCCCGGCAAGGTGTACGGCCTGCTGCCGGACGTCACGCCGCCCCCTTCGCTCCGCGCCGAACTGCTGGCGCTCCTCGCCGACGTCAAGCCCGTGGAGAACCCGGCCGCGATGACCCTGCCGGTCCGGCCGCTGCCCGTTCAGGCTCGGTCCGAGGGGCCGCCCGACCCGGAGCCCGAGGCTCCGCCCATGAGGCCCCGGCCCCGGCGTCGGCCGTCCGGGAAGGCGGTGGTGCTGGGCACCGCGACGGGCGCCGGGCTGGTCCTGGCGGCGACGTCGGTGGGTTGGGTCCTGGACGGCGCGGACTTCGGCGGGTCCGACTCCCCGGCGTCCTCGGGCGGTCGCGGGAAGTCGAGGGCGCCCGTCGCCCGACAGGTGTCGCCCACCTGGCCGTTGGGCTCCAAGGGAACGTCGGCCTCGCCCACCGCGCGCCCGAACCCCCCGACGACCCGGCGGGCCGAGCACGCCGGCCCCGGCCGGTTGACGGCCTCGCCGCGCTTCCTCGACCTGGGCGGCGACTCCATCGGAACGATCGAGCTGGCGGCCCTCGGCGGGCCGGTGATCTGGCGCTCCAGCACCGCCGGTCGGATCCTGCTGAGCCGCACCGCCGGAAGGCTGCAGGAGGGTAGCCCCGCCGTGCTCACCCTCCGAGTGGTGCGCCGCGCGCAGTCGTACGGCCAGAGCGCGGTCACGTTCCAACCCGGGGGACTCACGATCATGGTGACCTGGCGGCCCGGCATGGTCACCGGAACGCGCCCCACCCGGCCCGCGCCGACCGCGCCGGTGAAGGTGCGGCCCGGACGGCCGACCGACCGACCGACGATGGGCCGCCCGGGGAGCGGCAGGCCGACCGGCCGGACACCGCGTCCGACGCCGCCGCAGGACCGGCCGAGCAGCCCGCGCGACGAGCCGCCCTGGTCGACGAAGCCGCCCGAGCCGCCGCCGTCCCCGCGTCCGAGCCCCGCTCCGACCTGGGAGAACGACGAATCGGGTGTCTGAACGATCATTGAGGGGTAGTCAACTTCTGGGATCAGTGTGACGGAAGTTGCACACGGGGGCTGATTCAAGGGGTGACGACATTGGGTCGTTCTGCGTGCGATCCATGCCGTGGAAGATCGGCATGGACGGGCAGACGAGGACGAGGACGGGGACTGGCGGCGGGTGCGGCGCTCATGGTGGTCGCGTTAGGTCCGTGCGGGTCCGCCACGGCGTACGGCTCCTTAGGCGCGGGCGTTCAGGCCCGTGATCCGGCGCCCAGCGCGGGCGACGTGGCGCGCGGCAAGGAGGCCGTCAAGGACCGCGCCGCCGAGGTGGGGCGGCTCACGGCGCGACTGGCCGCCGCCGACGGCGAGCTGGACTCGATGGCCGTCAAGGCCGAGACGGCCGTGGAACGCTACAACGGCGAGCGCGTCAAGCTGGAACGCGCACGTGCCGCCCACGCGGCGGCGCTGCTGCGCCTCGGCGAGGCGGAACGGCAGTACGAGACCGTCCGCACCGAGACCATCGAGTTCGCCGCGGGCGCCTACCGTGCGGGCACCCTCGACCCCTGGGCCGGGCTGGTCGCCGGGCGCGGGGGCCCGCAGTGGGCCATGGACCGCGCCGAGCTCATCGAGGTGATGAGCCACCGCCGGGCCGACGTCATGCGACGCGTCGAGGCGGCCCGCGACGTCGCCGCCCTCTTCCGCTCCCAGGCCGCCGCCGCGTTGCGCGACCATCACGAGAGCCTTCGCCGGGCGGAGACCGCCAAGCGCGAGGCCGAGGACGCGGTGGACAAGCAGCGTTCGGCCGTCACGCGCCTCACCGCCGAGAAGCACCGCACCGAGCGTCTGCTCCACTCCGCCAGCGTCCGCGCCCGAAGGCTGGAGGACGCCCGCGAGGCCGCCTTGGAGGCCAAGCGCCTGCGCGCCCTGGCCGCCAAGACCGCACGCGAGGGCGCGGGCTCCGGCCGTGGGGCCGCAGGGCTGCTCAAGGGGTCGCGTCGTGGGGCGGCCGTGGTGCGGGCCGCGCTGCGGTGGCTCGGTACGCCGTACTCGTGGGGCGGGGGCAACGCCTACGGGCCCAGCTACGGCATCGCGCATGGCGCGCACATCAAGGGGTTCGACTGCTCGGGCCTGGCGCTCCATGCGTGGGCCCAGGTCGGGGTGAGGCTCGACCACTGGACGGGCACCCAGTGGACCTCGGGCCCTCATGTGCCGCTCAGCAGCCTGTCGCCGGGGGACCTGGTCTTCTTCGCCCACGACACCGACGACCCCGACACCATCCACCACGTGGGCATCTACCTGTCCCGAGGCCAGATGGTGGAGGCCCCTTACACGGGGGCCCGGGTCAGGATCTCCTCCATCTACCGGAGGGGCCTCATCGGGGCCACCCGCCCCGCCGGCTGACCCGCGTACGCCCGAGGACGCGTACGGGAAACGCCGGTGCCCCGAAGGGAGGGATCCCGCCGGGGCACCGTCATGGCGCGCACGCCCGGGGAGCACGCGCCCGCCCGGGGAGGCAGTGTGTTACTCGGCGTGCTCGGCCGGGTGGGCGTGGGCCGCGTGCTCGGCTCCGCGCTTGCGGGAACGCTCGATCTCGACCTCCGCCTCGACGCGACCGACCCAGCTCGCGCCCTCGACCGACTTGCCGGGCTCCAGGTCCTTGTAGACCTCGAAGAAGTGCTGGATCTCCAGCCGGTCGAACTCCGACACGTGGTGGATGTCGCGCAGGTGCTCCATCCGAGGGTCGGTCGACGGCACGCACAGCACCTTGTCGTCGCCCCCCGCCTCGTCGGTCATGCGGAACATGCCGACCGCCCGACAGCGGATCAGACACCCGGGGAACGTCGGCTCCTGAAGCAGGACCAGCGCGTCCAGGGGGTCGCCGTCCTCACCGAGGGTGTCCTCGATGAATCCGTAGTCGGCCGGGTACTGCGTCGAGGTGAAGAGCATGCGGTCCAGCCGTATCCGGCCGGTCTCGTGATCCACCTCGTACTTGTTCCGCTGACCCTTCGGGATCTCAATGGTGACGTCGAAATCCAAGATGTCCTCCGCTCCCCGCGCGGTCGCAGTGATTAGTGTCAGGGGGTGAGCGGGGGCCGCCGTGCTCCCGCTCGTAGGTGTTCCCTTATACAAGGATGTCGCACGTCCCCGCGTATCGGGGTGGCGGAGACGGGTGGTCTGGTGGCGCGGCGCAGGCTGGTCTGGACGATGGTCACGCTCTCCCTACTCCAGGTTTCGACTGCTGGAGCCGGTCTGGCAGTGGCGAACCTCACACCCCCGGACCCGGTCGAACAGCGGGCGGCGGCGGTCGCCGCCCGGGCGTCGGTGCAGGCCACGGCGTCCCTCCCCGGCATCGACCCGGACGCCCCGATCCCCGACGCCGCGACCCTGCGCGAGCGCCTCGCCGGCATCGCGGAGGGCCCCGGGCCCAAGGTCAACGCCGTCGTGATCGACGCGGAGACCCGCAAGACCCTTTTCGACCGGGGCGCCGACAGCCCAGCGACGCCCGCGTCCACCACCAAGCTCGTCACCTCCGTCGCCGCGCTGTCCGCGCTGGGGCCCGACCACCGCATCGCCACCAAGGTCGTCCAGGGCGGCGAGGGCGGCGTCGTTCTGGTCGGCGGCGGCGACCCCACGCTGACCGCTCGTCCGCCCGTCGAGGACGCCTACCCGCGCTACGCCTCGCTGGAGGATCTCGCCCGGCAGACCGCCGCCGCGCTCACCAGGGCCGGGGTCCGCGAGATCCGGGTCGACTACGACGCCTCCCTGTACGAGGGCGAACGCGAGGCGGCGGGTTGGAAGTCCAACTACCTCCCCGACGGGGAGTTGGCCCCGATGAGCGCCCTCACGGTGGACGAGGGCCGTACGGGAGTGGGGGAGACGACCCGGGTGTCGGACCCGGCCAAGTCGGCGACCCAGACGTTCGTCCGCATGCTCGACCGCGCAGGCGTGAAGGCCGAGACCGGTGAGCGGGTCACCGCCCCCCGCACCGCCGTCGCCCTGGGGACGGTGCGGTCGCCGCCGCTGTCCGCCCTGGTCGAGCACCTGATGACGGTCAGCGACAACGACGTGGCCGAGGCGGTGCTCCGGCAGGTCGCGGTCAAGCGGGGGCTGCCGGTCTCGTTCGCCGGCGGCGCCCAGGCCGTCATGGCGGAGCTGGCCCGGCTCGGCGTCGCCGAGGGCGTGCAGGTCAACGACGGCAGCGGGCTGTCCACCCGCAACCGGATCACCCCGCTGGCCCTCGCCCGGATCGCGTCCCTCGCGGCCTCGGACCGACACCCCGGGCTGCGCCCCGCGATCACGGGCATGCCCGTGGCGGGCTTCACCGGGACGCTGGCGGCCCCCCGCTACACCGACGACCGAACGGCGGCGGGCGCCGGGGTCGTCCGGGCCAAGACCGGCACCCTGTCGGGGGTCAGCACCCTCGCCGGTGTGGCCCACGACGCCGACGGACGGCTGCTGGCGTTCGCGTTCATGCTCGGCGACGGGAAGGGGCCCGTCGACCGGGGCCGCCTGGACCTGCTGGCCGCCGCCGTCGCCGCCTGCGGCTGCGGCACGGCGTCCTGAACGACACCTCCGGAAGGCCCGTTCGGGGTGTGGACCTGGACAAATGGGAGATAACCAGAACGGTTGTTCGTTGAACTCCAGTAAGGGCGCTTCCGCGCCGGGTCGGAAACTACGGTGGAGCACATGAGCGCCCAGATGATCGACTGGAACGTCGCCGTCCAGACCGGTTCCCGCCTGGTGCGGCCGGGCCCCCAGGTCAGCCCCGAAGAGGCCCGCGACGTCGTCGAGGACCTGCGCCGGCTGGCGCGGGTCGCCGAGGGCCACGTCCGCGACTTCACCGGCCTCGAAGCCGTCGGCGGCGCGGCGCACGCGACCGTCGTCGACCGCCCCGGCTGGATCCGGGCCAACGTCGATGGCTTCCGGGTCGTCCTGGAGCCGCTCATCGACCGGATGCAGGAACGCCGAGGCCCCCTGGCGGGCGGCCCGGGCGGCGCCGTCATCCAGGCCGTGGGCTCCCGCGTCACCGGCATGCAGGTCGGCGCGATCCTGGCGTACATGGCCAGCCGAGTGCTCGGCCAGTACGAGCTGTTCCTGCCGCCGGACCCGTCCGGCCAGTCGCCGACCGGGCGGCTCACCCTGGTCGCGCCCAACATCGTCCAGGTCGAGCGGGAGTTCGGCGTCGACACCCGTGACTTCCGGCTGTGGGTCTGCCTGCACGAGGAGACCCACCGCGCCCAGTTCACCGGGGTGCCCTGGCTGCGCTCGTACGTGCAGGACCAGATGACCGAGTTCCTGCTGGCCTCCGACGTCGACCCGGCGGCGATGATGGAGCGGCTGCGGCAGATCGCCGAGGCCGTCGCCGACGTCTTCCGCGGCGGCGACGAGGACCCCGACAACCCGCGCCCCGGCCTGATCGACGCCATCCAGTCCCCCGAGCAGCGCGAGATCCTCGACCGGCTCACCGCCGTGATGACCCTGGTGGAGGGCCACGGCGACTACGTGATGGACGCGGTCGGCCCCGAGGTCGTCCCCTCGGTGAAGGAGATCCGCTCCCGCTTCCAGGGCCGCCGCGACGGCGGCTCCCGCCTCGACAAGGCGATCCGCCGCCTGCTCGGCATCGACCTGAAGATGAAGCAGTACGCCGAGGGCTCCCGCTTCGTCCGGCGCACGGTGACCGAGGTGGGCATGGAGGGCTTCAACAAGGTCTGGGCCTCGCCCGACAGCCTGCCCACCCACGCGGAGATCAAGGAGCCGTCCGCCTGGATCGCGAGGGTCGTCGGCACCCGCTCCCTGGAGGCGGCCCCACCCCCCGAGGTCAGCGAAGGGTGAGCGTGCCCACGGCGCCTAGGACGGTGAGGCCCACGGGCCTACCCTTGCTCGGGTACGGGCGTACCGGGGGGTGGGCGCATGGGGCCGGATCCGGCTGTCGCCGACGTGCGGGTGGCCGTGCGGAGGGCGTTGGGCGGGTTGCCCGAGGGCGCCCGTGTCCTCGTGGCCTGTAGTGGCGGGGCCGACTCGTTGGCGCTCGCCGCAGCCGTCGCGTTCGAGGCTCCGCGTACCGGCCGGGACGCGGGCGGGGTGACGGTCGATCACGGGCTTCAGGAGGGGTCTGCGCAGGTCGCGGACTCGGTGGTCGGCGTGATGCGGGGGCTGGGGCTCGACCCTGCGGGTTCCGTTGCGGTGACCGTCGTCGGTGGTGGGGGGCCGGAGGGCGCCGCCCGGCGGGCTCGTTATGAAGCCCTGGACGGTGCGGCCGAACGGCTGGGGGCGGTCGTGTTCCTTGGGCACACCTTGGACGACCAGGCGGAGACCGTGCTGCTGGGCCTGGCTCGGGGTTCGGGGGCTCGGTCGTTGGCGGGGATGCCGCCCGAGTTCCGGCGGGGTGACGTTCGCTACGTTCGGCCGCTGCTCGGGCTGGACCGGGCCACCACCCGTAGGGCCTGCCGGGCGATGGGCTTGGAGCCCTGGGAGGACCCGCACAACGACGATCCCGCCTACACGCGCGTTCGGCTCCGGCGGGAGGCCCTGCCCGCCTTGGAGAAGGCCCTGGGGCCCGGTGTGGCCGACGCTCTGGCCCGTACGGCGCGGATGCTGCGGGACGACGTCGAGGCCCTCGACGCGCTCGCGGAGAGCGCCCACGCGGACGCCGCCGACGAAGACGGGGCGCTCGACGTCGCCGTGCTGGGGGGGTTGCCGCGCGCGGTGCGGACCCGCGTTCTGCGGACTGCGGCGGTGAGGGCCGGCAGCCCAGCGGGTACGCTCGCGGCCGTTCACGTCGACGCACTGGAACGGCTGGTCACCGACTGGCGCGGGCAACGACGGGTCGACCTGCCCGGCGGAGTGAGCGCGATCCGGCGGCGGGGAAGGCTCCTGTTCGGTCGACGTGAGGACGTGTGAACGGCGACTCTCGAGCGACGGGTGGGGTAGTGGACGACAAGGACTTGGGCGCGGACCTGGCCGGCGTGCTGATCCCGGAGGACCGGCTGCAGGCCAAGATCCGGGAGCTGGCGGCCACCGTCGACGCCGACTACGACGGGCGCGACCTGCTGCTGGTCGGCGTGCTGAAGGGCGCGGTCATGGTGATGGCCGACCTGGCCCGGGCGCTGCACTCCCCGGTGTCGATGGACTGGATGGCGGTGTCCTCGTACGGCTCGGGCACCAAGTCGTCCGGGGTGGTCCGGATCCTCAAGGACCTGGAGGCCGACATCACCGACCGACACGTGCTGATCGTCGAGGACATCATCGACTCCGGTCTGACGCTGTCCTGGCTGGTCAGCAATCTCCAGTCGCGCAACCCGGCGTCGCTGGAGATCTGCGCGCTGCTGCGCAAGCCCGAGGCGGTGCAGACCGAGATCGACGTCCGCTATGTCGGTTTCGACATCCCCAACGAGTTCGTCGTGGGGTACGGCCTCGACTACGACGAGAAGTATCGGAATCTACCCTTCGTGGGCACCCTGGCACCCCACGTGTACGGCGGCCGGGCCTAGCGCCCGCAGAGAACGGACACAAGGGAACATAGAGACCCGGCGGTACGTTGCAAGACTGGACGGTGGGTACGCCGGCCGGACCCCGGGAAGCGCGCAGGCTGCGGGTCCCGCCGGTACCGGTGTACCGTCGGTGTCTCCGGGCTTTCGCCCGGGGGTGCCGCATTGAGGGAATCCCACCCCGTCGGACCGCCGGTCCGGTGGGGACTGCAGACGCTGGTCAGGAGGGACGGGACCTCGCGAAGGGGTTGCCGGATAAATGGACGTGAAGCGCTACTTTCGCGGGCCGCTGCTGTGGATCCTGCTGTTCGGTCTCTTGGTCGCCATCGTCATGTGGGGCGTCAACCCGGGCAACCAGTACGAGGCCACCGACACCTCGAAGGTGATCTCGGCGATCAACAGCGGCCAGGTCAAGTCCGCCAAGATCATTGACAAGGACCAGCGGATCGAGGTGACCCTCGACAACGGCAAGCAGCAGAAGGCGTCGTGGGTCAGCGGTCAGGGGCTGGAACTCCAGAAGGCCCTGCAGGTCCAAGCCGACAAGGGCACCCTGCAGAGCGGCTACAACGTCGACGTGCCCAAGCAGAGCATGTTCCTGAGCCTGCTGTTCAGCCTGCTGCCCATCGTGGTGGTCGTGTTGATCTTCCTGTTCATCATGAACCAGATGCAGGGCGGCGGCTCCCGGGTGATGAACTTCGGGAAGTCCAAGGCGAAACTGATCACCAAGGACACTCCCAAGACCACGTTCGCCGACGTGGCCGGCGCCGACGAGGCGCTGGAGGAGCTCGAGGAGATCAAGGACTTCCTGCAGAACCCGGCCAAGTTCCAGGCCATCGGCGCCAAGATCCCCAAGGGTGTGCTGCTGTTCGGCCCGCCCGGAACCGGTAAGACCCTGCTGGCCCGCGCGGTCGCGGGCGAGGCCGGGGTGCCGTTCTACTCGATCTCCGGCTCCGACTTCGTCGAGATGTTCGTCGGCGTCGGCGCCTCCCGGGTGCGCGACCTGTTCGAGCAGGCCAAGGCCAACGCCCCGTCCATCATCTTCATCGACGAGATCGACGCCGTCGGCCGACACCGCGGCGCGGGCCTCGGCGGCGGCCACGACGAGCGCGAGCAGACCCTCAACCAGTTGCTGGTCGAGATGGACGGCTTCGACGTCAAGGGCGGCGTCATCCTGATCGCGGCCACCAACCGGCCCGACATCCTGGACCCGGCGCTGCTGCGTCCCGGCCGCTTCGACCGCCAGGTCACCGTCGACCGCCCCGACCTGGAGGGCCGTAAGGGCATCCTCCGGGTGCACGGTCGCGGCAAGCCGTTCGGGCCCGACGTCGACCTCGACGTCATCGCCCGCCGGACCCCCGGCTTCACCGGCGCCGACCTGGCCAACGTGATCAACGAGGCGGCGCTGCTGACCGCCCGGTTCGACCGCAAGCTGATCGACATGGAGACCCTCGAGGAGTCCATCGATCGGGTGATGGCCGGGCCGGAGCGCAAGAGCCGCCTCATGTCCGAGGCAGAGAAGAAGATCATCGCCTACCACGAGGGCGGTCACGCGCTGGTGGCGCACGCGCTGCCGAACGCCGACCCCGTCCACAAGGTGACGATCCTGCCGCGCGGCCGGGCCCTGGGTTACACGATGACCCTGCCGATGGAGGACAAGTTCCTCACCACCCGTTCGGAGATGACCGACCAGCTCACCATGCTGCTCGGCGGCCGGACGGCCGAGGAGCTGGTCTTCCACGAGCCCACCACCGGCGCGGCCAACGACATCGAGAAGGCCACGTCCATCGCCCGCAACATGGTCACCGAGTACGGCATGAGCGAGCGCCTGGGCGCCCGCAAGTTCGGCACCGGGCAGGGCGAGGTCTTCCTCGGCCGTGACGTCGGCCACGAGCGCGACTACTCCGAGGACATCGCCTCCGCGATCGACGACGAGGTCCGCCGCCTCATCGAGTCGGCGCACGACATGGCGTGGGAGATTCTGGTCGAGTACCGGGACGTCCTGGACGACCTGGTCCTGCACCTGATGGACAAGGAGACCCTGTCCAAGGACGAGGTGCTGCGGATCTTCGCCCCGATCACCAAGCGTCCCAAGCAGAACTCCTACACCGGCTACGGCAAGCGTCTCCCGTCGGAGCGCCCGCCGGTCCTGACCCCCAAGGAGCTCGCCCTGATGGGCCCCAAGGACGTCCAGGACCTCCCGGGCGGGGGCTCCCTCGCCCAGGGCAACGGCCAAGGGCACGACCAGCCCATCGACCCGGCCCCCGAGAGCTGACCTTGGCGCTTCCGTACGACGAGACGCCGATGGAGGAGAACCCTCCCGGCTTCGACCACGAGCGGCTCGAGCGGGCCGTCCGCGAGATCCTGTACGCGATCGGGGAAGACCCCGATCGCGACGGGCTCCGCGAGACCCCCGCTCGGGTCGCGCGGGCGTACGCCGAGCAGTTCGCCGGCCTCCGGCAGGCCCCCGAGGACGTCCTCAACAAGGTCTTCGAGGCCGACCACGACGAGATGGTCCTGGTCAAGGACATCGAGGTCTACAGCTCGTGCGAGCATCACCTGACCCCGTTCCACGGGGTGGCGCACGTGGGGTACACGCCCAACAAGAAGGGCCAGATCACCGGCCTGTCCAAGCTGGCCCGCCTGGTGGACGTGTACGCGCGGCGACCGCAGGTGCAGGAGCGGCTGACCAGTCAGGTGGCCGACGCGCTGATGCGGATCCTGGAGCCGCGCGGCGTGATCGTGGTGATCGAGGCCGAGCACCTGTGCATGACCATGCGGGGCGTCCGCAAGCCCGGGGCCAAGACCTTGACGTCGGCGGTGCGAGGCGACTTCCGTGACTGCGCCGAGACCCGCGCCGAGGCCATGTCGCTGATCCTCGGCCGTCCTTAGGAACGGTCCCACAGAGCGGCACGCGCCCCCACCCGCCGCGATCAGGACATAGGCTGACTTCCATGACCAGTGCCGTTCCCGGGCTGCCCGCACCAGGCCGCTGCCTCGTCATGGGCGTGGTGAACGTGACCCCCGACTCGTTCTCCGACGGTGGGGCGTGGTTCGACCCCGACAAGGCCATCCGGCACGCCCACGACCTCGTGCACGAGGGCGCCGACCTGGTCGACGTGGGCGGCGAGTCCACCCGGCCGGGCGCTCAGCGGGTGTCGCTGGACGAGGAGCTGCGCCGGGTCGTGCCGGTGATCGAGGCGCTGGCCGCCGACGGCGTGCCGGTGAGCGTCGACACGATGCGCGCCGAGGTGGCCGAGGCCGCCGTGGCCGCCGGGGCGCGGCTGGTCAACGACGTCAGCGGCGGTCTGGCCGATCCGGCCATGGGCCGGGCGCTGGCCGGTGCCGGGGTCCCGTACGTGGTCATGCACTGGCGTGGGCACAGTCACGACATGTATCGCAGAGCGGAGTACGACGACGTCGTCCGGGAGGTCCGGGACGAGTTGGCGGCGCGGGTGGACGAGGTGGTCGCGCAGGGCGTGGACCCCTCGATGATCGTGTTGGACCCGGGGCTGGGCTTCGCCAAGAAGGCCCCGCACAACTGGACGCTGATCGCCCGCCTCGGCGAGTTGTCGGACGACCTGCCGGTGCTGGTGGGGGCGTCCCGCAAACGATTCCTGGGCAGGCTGCTGACGGGCCCGGACGGGCAGGCCCGCCCGTTCACCGACTGCGACGACGCCACCGTGGCCGTCACCGCCCTCGCGGCGGCGGCCGGGGCCTGGTGCGTCCGCGTCCACCGGGTCCGTCCCAACGCCGACGCGGTACGGGTCGCGGCCGCGGTGCGCGCCGCCGAACGAGGTGAGGACGCGTGAACAGAGCCGATCTGGCCAGGATCGAAGAGGCCAACGCGGAGTTCTACGCCGCCTTCGAGGCCGGCGATCTCGACCGGATGTCGGCGGTCTGGGCCGACGGCGCGCACGCGTCCGCGGTGGGCTGCGTGCATCCGGGCTGGCCGCTGCTGCGCGGCCGGGAGGAGGTCCTCCGCTCGTGGGCGCTGATCATGGCCAACACGCCGTACATCCAGTTCGTGCTGACCGACCTGCACACCGAGGTGCACGGCGACCAGGCCCTGGTCACCTGCTCGGAGAACATCATCACGGTGGACGACAGCTCCGGCCCGGGCGAGATGCTGGCCGGCGGCAGCGTGGTCGCCACCAACGTCTTCCTGCGCGTGGAGGGCGAGTGGCGGCTGCTGCACCACCACGGCTCCCCGGTGCTGAACCAGATGGAGGAGGACGAAGACGAGTGAGGCGCGCCGGAGGCGATCGGGGGCGAGAGTGAGCCGGCTGGATCGGATCGAGCTGACCGGGCTGCGGGCCCGGGGGCGCCACGGGTGCCTGCCCGCCGAACGTGAGCTGGGGCAGGAGTTCGTGGTGGACGTGGCGCTGGGCCTGGACACCCGCCCCGCCGCGGCGGGCGACGATCTGTCGCGTACGGTCGACTATGGATCCCTGGCGGGCAGGCTGGTCGCCATCGTCGAGGGGGAGCCGGTCAACCTGATCGAGACGCTGGCCGAGAACCTGGCGGCGGCCTGCCTGGAGGACCCGACGGTGCAGGAGGCCCACGTCACGGTGCACAAGCCCGCGGCCCCGGTGCCGCACCCGTTCACCGACGTGGCCGTGAAGATCTCGAGGAGTCGTTCATGACCCACCCCGACCGGACCGCCACCGGTGGTCACATGATCGTTCAGCACCGCACCGTGCTGTCGCTCGGCAGCAACCTCGGGGATCGATTGGACAACATCCAGGAGGCCGTCGACGCGTTGTTCGATGCCCCCGGGTTGACGTTCGTGGCGTTGTCGCCGGTGTACGAGACCGCGCCGTACGGGGGGCCGGAGGGCGACATCCCGGAGCAGGACGACTACCTCAACATCGTGTTGGTGGCCGACACCCGGCTGGCCCCGGAGACGCTGCTGGACCGGCTGCTCAACATCGAGGGCTCGTTGCGTCGGGTCCGTGAGGTCCGGTGGGGCCCGCGCACCCTGGACATCGACATCGTGACGTTCGGTGATGTCGTCTCCGACGACCCTCGGCTGACGCTGCCGCATCCGCGGGCCCATGAGCGGGCGTTCGTGCTCGTTCCGTGGGCGGACCTGGAGCCGGACGTGCTGTTGCCGGGGCACGGGCGGGTGGCCGACCTGGCCGAGGCCGCGGTGCGCGCCGGTGGGCCGGGCCTGGTGCGTCGCCGTGACGACCTGATCCTCCAAGGGCCCGCGTGAAACCGACCCGGCCCGCGGTGCTCGCGGCTCTGGCGGTCGGCCTGACGGTGGTGACCTGGCTCGCCCTCCAGGTCGCCTACGAGTCGTTGCCCACGCTGCCGTGGACGATGGTGCCGACGCTGCTGCTGTTGGGCCTGGGCGAGGCGTTCACCGCCTACAACCTGTGGCGGCGGATCCGTCACCGGCCGGGCACCCGCCCGGTGGAGCCGCTGGTGGTGGCGCGGATGGCGGCGTTGGCGAAGGCCAGCGCCCACGCGGGCGCGGTGATCGCGGGGCTCTTCGGCGGGTTCGCGCTGCACGTGTCGTCGTCGCTGGACAAGAGCGTGCCGCGGCAGGACTTCTTCGTCAGCGTGGGCACGTTGATCGCGTCCCTGGTGCTGATCGGCGCGGCGATGTGGCTGGAGTACGCCTGCCGCGTTCCCAAGGACCCCGACGAGGATCGGCGGCAGGGCGTCTCCAGGGCGTGAGCGGCGTGACCGAGGCGCCCGGGGTGCCGGTGACGGCGGTCCCATGCGGGCGGGACGGCGTGTCGGGCAGGCTGTGCCCCGGAGGTGCGACGGCATGGACGGGTACGTGGGGCGTGCGGGCAAGGTGGCGGACGGGGCGTTCGCCGGGATGTTCCAGGCACCCGCCGAGGTGCGGGACGACCTGATCGACCGGGCGCTCGACGAGGACGTCGCCGCGCTGGTCGTCGAGGTGTTGCGGGTCTGCGCGACGGGGGCCCCGGCCGAGGTGGTCGTGGCGTTGGAGGCGCTCGACCGGGCGCCCGCCGAGGACGGCGACCTGGCACCGGAGGTGGCGCGCGTCCTCACCGGGCTGTGCCGCCCCGACCAGGACACCGGGGTGCTGGCCGCCGCCCTGCCGCTGTACGGCGTGTACGGCGAGGGGGAGTCGGTGGCGCGGGCCCTGCTGGACATGACGGGGCATCCGGCCCCGGCGGTGCGGGCCGCCGCGGTGTCCGGGATCGAGTACTTCGCCGACGAGGGCTCGTTCCCCGGGGCGACGATGGAGCTGGTGGAACGGGTGGCCCGGCTGCTCGCCGAGGACCACGACGCCGGCGTGCGGCTGGCGGCGGTCGAGGCGTTCGGCCTGTTCTTCACGTGGCACGGATATGAGCGGGCCTGGTCGTCGCACCTGGTGGAGGTGCTGTCGCGCACGCTGAACGTCGAGCCGGACCAGCGGGTGCGCGGCGAGGCTGCGGAGACCCTCGCCGAGCTGGTCGTGGAGGACGGCGACTGGGGGCTGCTGGGCGACGCGCTGCGGCCCCACGTCGAGGACCGGAACGTGAAGGTCGCGGCGTACGCACTGGCCCGGGTCGCGACGCTGGGCGACGAGCGGGCCCTGGAACGGCTGTGGGCGCTGCTGGCGGCACCGGGCGTCCACCGGGAGTACCTGTCGGCTGCGACGGAGCTGGCCGTGTCCTACCGGCACTCCCCGGCCAAGATCCGCCGGAAACTGCGCAAGGAGCTCAAACGGCTGCGGAAGTCGGGCTGGGCCGAGCTGCCCGCCGACGAGCCGAACTGGTCCGCGAAGGCGCGCGCCGAGTACCTCGACATCCTGATCGGCCGGCTGTCGCCCTGGTGACCGAGGTCACTTGTCGACGTCGCCGACCACGAAGAACATCGACCCCAGGATCGCGATCATGTCGGCCACCAGCGTGCCCGGCAGCAGCTCGGTCAGCACCTGGATGTTGTTGAACGAGGCCGACCGCAGCTTCATCCGCCACGGGGTCTTCTCGCCGCGCGACACCAGGTAGTAGCCGTTGATGCCGAGCGGGTTCTCCGTCCAGGCGTACGTGTGGCCCTCGGGGACCTTGAGGACCTTGGGCAGCCGCTGGTTGATCGGCCCCGGCGGCAGCTCGGCCAGCCGGTCCAGGCAGGCGTCGGCGAGGTCCAGCGAGACGTGCACCTGGTCCATCAGGCACTCGAACCGGGCCAGGCAGTCGCCCTCGGACCGGGTGACGACGGGCACGTCCAGCTCGGAGTAGGCCAGGTACGGCTCGTCGCGGCGCAGATCGAAGTCGACCCCGGAGGCCCGGGCGATCGGCCCCGAGACCCCGTACTGGGAGATCTGCTCGGGGGTCAGCACGCCGACGCCCCGGGTGCGGGCGCGGAAGATCTCGTTGCCCATGATCAGGTCGGAGATGTCGCTCATCCGGCCGCGGACGTCGCCGACCGCCTCCCGGGCCCGGGTCGTCCATCCGGCGGGCATCTCCTCCTTCAGACCGCCGACCCGGTTGAACATGTAGTGCATCCGGCCGCCGGAGAGCTCCTCCATCACCCGTTGGAGGTGCTCGCGCTCCCGGAACGCGTAGAAGATCGGGGTGATCGCCCCGACCTCCAGCGGATAGGAGCCCAGGAACATCAGGTGGTTGAGCACCCGGTTCAGCTCGGCCAGCAGGGTGCGGACCCATACGGCGCGCTCGGGGACCTCCATGCCGAGCATCCGCTCGACGGCCAGCACCACGCCCAGCTCGTTGGCGAACGCCGACAGCCAGTCGTGCCGGTTGGCGAGCACGATGAGCTGCCGGTAGTCGCGCACCTCGAACAGCTTCTCGGCCCCTCGGTGCATGTAGCCGATGATGGGCTCGGCGTGCGAGATGCGCTCCCCGTCCAGGGTCAGCCGCAGCCGCAGCACGCCGTGGGTGGACGGGTGCTGGGGGCCGATGTTGAGGACCATGTCCTCGGTGGCCAGCTCTTTGGCCCCTGCGCCGATCCCGACGGTGCGTACGGTTTCCCTGGTGCTCACGCCCCCATCGTGCCACGTCCGTATTGAGGGGGAGGGTCGCGGGATTCGGGGTGGTTCGGGTTGACTAGCCCCCACCATGAACGCGCCTCACGGTCAGCCCCAGCCCGGCCCCCTTCCCGTGGACCCCGCGTACCCCCATGCGGGAGCGCCCCACGGCCACTCGGGGGTCCCCGCTCCGCCGTACGCTCAGGTCTCTCCCGGCCGCGCTCAGCCCCAGGGCGGGCACGCACGGCCCCAGGGCGGGCCCGAGGCGTTCGGGCCGCCGGGGGAGACGGGGTGGACCCGGGTGTCGGGTCGGCTGCCCTGGCATCGGCGGATCACGGCGGTGCTCGGGGCGGTGCCCGTCGCGGCGGCCGGGGCGGTCTTCGCGGCCCAGAGCGGCGGCGTTCTCGGGATCGTGGCCTGGGTGCTGGCCGTGGTGTTCGGCTGCGCGCTGGTGTGGATCGTCGCCGGGCTGTCGTTCCGGTCGCTGGGGTACGCCGAGCGGCCCGACGACCTCGTGATCACCAATGGGGTGTTCGTCCGGCGGCTGGTGGTCGTCCCCTATGGGCGGATGCAGTTCGTGGACGTGTCGGCGGGGCTGCTGGAGCGCTGGATGGGCATCGCGACCGTACGGCTGCACACGGCGGCGGCGGCCACGGACGCGCGGATCCCCGGGGTGCCCGCCGCCGAGGCCGCGCAGCTCCGTGATCGGCTGGCGCGTCGCGGCGAGGCCAGGAGCATGGGCTTGTGACCGGCCCGTACGCGCAGCCGTACCCGGCCGCCCACGGGGCGTACCCGCCGGCCGTCTATGGGCCGCCGGGTTTCGGGCCTCACGGGTACGGCCCGCCGCCGGTGCGGTACTCCGAGGGCGTCCACCGGGTGCATCCGGCGACGACGCTGCTGCGGGCGTTCGCGGTCTTCGTCATCTACTTCGTGCTGCTGGGCTTCCCGCTGTTGTTGACCCGGAACGACGACGGGATCGTGCTGTTCGCGCCCGAGGCCGTGCTGCGGTTCGCGCTGGTGTCGGCCCCGGTGGCGGTGGCCGCCCTGGTGATCGGCGTGTGGGGCTGGCGGTCGCAGCGGTTCTGGTTCGCCGAGGGCGACCTGGCCGTGGAGACCGGTCTGCTCCGCAAGCGCAGGCGGCTGATCCCGCTGTCGCGGATCCAGGCCATCGACGTGATCCGACCGCTGATGACCCGGCTGACCGGGCTGGCCGAGGTACGGGTGGAGCTGGCGGGCGGCGACCAGAGCGAGATCGCCCTGCGCTACCTGGGGCGGCGCGACGCGTGGCAGCTCCGCGCCGAGCTGCTGGCGCGGGCGGCGGGGCTGCCGGGGCACACTCCGGAGGCCCCGGAGCAGCCGTTCTGGCGGGTCGGGTTCCGGGGGCTGTTCGGGTCGCTGGTGATGAAGATTCCGGTGATCGCGACGGGACTGGTGTTCCTGTCGTTGTTCACGGTCGGGATCCTGTTCCTGGAGTTGGGCTTCCTGGGCGCGGTCATCCCGGCCCTGCTGGGGCTGATCCGAGCCGTGGTCGCCCCGCTGGTCATGTACGGGAACTTCACCGCCGCGACGTCCCCCGACGGTCTGCGGCTGCGGTACGGCCTGCTGGAGACCCGCATGCAGACCGTGCCACCGGGCCGGGTGCAGGCCGTCAGCATCGTCGAGCCCGTCCTGTGGCGGCAGAAGGGCTGGGCCCGGGTGGACGTCACGGTGGCCGGGTACGCCGGGGAGCGGCAGGCGCTGTCGTCCGTCCTCCTGCCCGTCGCGCCCCGCGCGGTGGCGGTGGCGCTGGTCGCGCAGGTCTTCCCCGGGGCGGACATCGACGCGATCCCCCTGCTGCCCGCGGCGTCCAAGGGTCTGTCCCTCGATCGTTCGACCGCCGCCGGCACCGACGACGTGGTCTTCGTGACGCGCCGGGGCCTGCTCTGCCGCCGTACGGAGGTCATCGCGCACGCCAGGGCCCAGAGCGTCCGCCTCACCGCGGGCCCCCTCCAGCGGCTCTTCGGGATCGGGACCGTCCACGTGGACGCCCCTCCCGGGCCGGTGCGGGTGACCGCCGCCGACCGCGACCTGTCCGAGGCCCGACTCATCGTCGAGGCCACCGCCGAACGCGCCCGGGTGGCCCGCTCCCGAGGCGGCTCCGATCCCGCACGTTGGGCCCGCTGACGCGTACGGCGCCGCGGGGATCATCCGAGTGCCGCGTGTCAGGCGGTGAGGGCGCTGGGGAGTTCGATGCCCGCCGTTTGGGCGAGCCAGCCGAAGCCGCCGAGGCCGGACGGGTCGATCAGCTCCGCCTCCTCGCCGGCCTGGCACAGGGCCGCCACGTAGCCGCGCGGGTCACTGGAGGCCAGGCCCAAGGGCGGGCGTGCGCCCGTGAGGCCCAGGGCCCGGAGGGCCCGGCGCTGGGTCGTCAGGGTCGACCCGGTGGCTCCGGCGGTGGCTCCGGCGTCGAGGCAGGCGTCGAGGGCCACGTGCGCCGTGATGTCGCAGGAGCCGTCGGGCACGGCGGGGACGGTGTGCCCGTCGCGGTAGCCGGTCAGCGTCCCGTGGGCGGGTCGGGCGTCGCGGCCGTGGGCGTAGTCGACGGCGAGCGCCAGCCCTCCACGGAGCCGGTGGAGCACCGAGGCCCAGGCGTTGCAGCGCGGGTGCCCGACCTCGGCGCGGTCACCGAGGGCTCGCAGCGGCCACCACCGCTCCACCCAGGCGAGGTCCTCGTCGCTCGGAACGGGGCCGGCCCGCTCCGCGCCCGTCGCGGGGTCGACGAGGACCATCCGGGGGCCCGAGGGCGTCAGCTCCACCACGTCCAAGGGGACGTTGTCCAACCACTCGTTCGCGATGACCAGGCCGGTGATCTCGTCCGGTAGGACGCTGCGCCAGGTGACGCGTTCGGGGACGGAGGGGGAGCGGGGGGCGAGTTCGACGGCGACCGCGTCGACCCGCTCGGCCAGTTCGGGGTCGACCGCGTCCAGGATCCGCATCAGCAGCCGTCCACAGCCCGCGCCGACGTCCACCAGGTGGAGCCGCGGGGGACGGCCCAGCGCCTCGTCCACCGTCGCCAAGAGGCCCGCGAGGGCCTCGGCGTAGCGGGCGGACGCGTGCACGGAGGTGCGGAAGTGCGCGGCCGGCCGTTCTCCCCGGCCGTAGAACCCCGTCTCCCCGTAGAGGGCCCGCTCCATCGCCGTACGCCACGTCACCCAACGCTCCACGACATCGACGCTACAGCCCGTCGCAGGTCGTACGGTCCGTACGACCTGGGTCTGATGGCGGGGCGAACCGCCGTACGTAGGCTGAAACGTATGGTCAGGCGCGCATGGGCATGGTGGCGGAGCAAGCGGTCGCTGGTGGACTTCGCCTTCATGTCGCCGTTGTTGCTGATCTCGGTCCTGGCGGCGCCGACCTTCACGAGCCCGCCCCCCTACGGCCGGGAAGACGAGATCCCCGAGTGGACGTACGTGGTCCTGGTCGTGTGCCTGCTGCTGCCGCTGATCTGGCGGCGACGGTGGCCGGTGCGCGTCTTCGGCGTGATCGCGCTGGTGTCGTTCGTCCAGTGGGCGTTCGGCGTGGAGATCGTCCCGGCGAACTTCGGCGTGCTGATCGCGATGTACACGGTCGCGGCCAACTGCCCGTTCCGCTGGGGCGCGGCGGCGGGGGCGATCGGGGTCGTGGGCGCGGGCATGGCGACGATCCGCTACACGGTGCACGGACAGGACCTCCTGGCCGTCTTCATCTCCCAGGCGGCCACGGTCGGGGGCATCTGGATCCTCGGCATCTACATCAGCACCCGGCGCGCCTACCTCCGCTCTCTGGAGGAGCGGGCCGCCCGCCTGGAACGGGAGCGCGACACGCAGGTGCAGATCGCGATGGCCTCCGAACGGGCCCGCATCGCCCGTGAGCTGCACGACGTCGTGGCCCACAACGTGAGCGTGATCGTCGTCCAGGCCGACGGGGCCTCGTTCGCGATCGAGACCGATACGGAGCGCGCCAAGCGGGCGCTGGAGACGATCTCCTCCACCGGACGGCTGGCCCTGGCGGAGATGCGCCGGCTGCTCGGCGTGCTGCGCGAGGGGGACGACGGGGGCACGTACGCGCCGCAGCCCGGGGTGGAGCAGCTCACCGACCTGGTGGAGCAGATCCGCGGGGCCGGGCTGCCGCTGGACTTCCTGGTCGACGGGGTGCCCGCGGAGCTGCCGCCGGGGCTCCAGCTCACCGTGTTCCGGATCGTTCAGGAGGCGCTGACCAACACCCTCAAGCACGGCGGTCCCGGGGTCAGTGCCCGGGTGCGGCTCCACTACGGTGACGAGGCCATCGAGGTGACGATCACCGATGACGGGCGCGGCGCGGCCGCCGCCGACGACGGGCTCGGCCACGGGCTGGCCGGGATGCGGGAACGGGCCTCGGTGTACGGGGGCGACGTGCGGGCGGGGCCCCGCGCGGGCGGCGGGTACGTCGTGGTCGCCCGACTTCCGATTCGCGAGGAGGCGAAGAGCGCGTGATCAGGGTGCTGCTGGTCGACGATCAGGAACTGGTCCGCGCCGGGTTCCGCATGGTGCTGGACGCCCAGCCGGACATCGAGGTGGTGGCCGAGGCCGGCGACGGCGCGCAGGTGCTCGACACGCTGCGCACGGTCGACGCGGACGTGGTGCTGATGGACGTGCGGATGCCCCGCATGAACGGGATCGAGGCGACCCGGCGGGTCCAGACGATGGGCGAGCGGCGGCCCAAGGTGATCATCCTGACCA
The DNA here is from genome assembly GCF_003386555.1 of Thermomonospora umbrina. GTDB lineage: Bacteria > Actinomycetota > Actinomycetes > Streptosporangiales > Streptosporangiaceae > Thermomonospora > Thermomonospora umbrina. Next base: position 3,778,157 of record NZ_QTTT01000001.1, read on the forward strand.
CCTTCGACCTGGACGAGTACGCGTTCGCCGCGATCAAGGCCGGGGCCGCCGGGTTCCTGCTGAAGGACGCCGGGCCGACCCAGCTCATCGAGGCCATCCGGGCCGTCCACTCGGGGGACGCGGTGGTGGCCCCGAGCACGACGCGACGCCTGCTGGACCGGTTCGCGGTGCATCTGCCCGACAAGGAGCAGCAGGCGGCGCACGGGGCGTTGGAGACGCTCACGGCCCGGGAGCGCGAGGTGCTCCATTTGGTGGCCCGTGGTCTGTCCAATGGGGAAATCGCGGGTCGGCTTTACGTCTCGGAGGCGACGGTCAAGACCCACATGGGACGCATTCTGACCAAGTTGGGGCTACGTGACCGGGTTCAGGCGGTGGTCTTCGCCTATGAGACAGGTCTGGTCAAGAGCGGTCAAACTGGTGACGTTGAGTAACGGATTGGTCACCCTCAGATATACGTTCGTCATCGAACCCCTGCTTTGCCCTCCCCTTACTCGGGAGTATCTGAATCACTACTCTTCGTGACGCGGCCACCCGGTCGCGTCGAAGGCCGATCGCCGGGCCCCCGGCCCGGAACGGGAGGGATCCAGATGATCAAGAAGCTCGCCGCGACCGGTGTGCTCGCATTCGCCACCGCCGGCATCATCGGCGCCGCCGCTGTCCCCGCCAGCGCCAACGGCATCGAGGGCCAGGGCGGCGACGGTGTCCTCAACGGCAACGTCGTCTCCGTCCCGATCGACGTCTGCAACGTCAACGTCCTCGCCATCGTGCTCGGACAGAAGTGCGGCTGGGACAACAACGACAACGGCAACGGCCACGGCAAGAACGGCCCCAAGGGCGGGCCGAAGGGTGGCCCCAAGAGCGGCGGCGGTCAGTACTGACCGACCCGGACGGGCGTGCCCCCACACGCCTGACCGTGCACCGTGAGCGGCGCCGGAGACCCCTGCGGTCTCCGGCGCCGTCGCCGTTCTGTCGTCACTCTGCGTGACCGCTCTCGTTTTTCGGACAGGCCGACACTCTCTTTGGTCGACTCGTTCCGTACGACTCAGGTCGTACGGAGACGCCCGAGTCGCCCGGAACGCGCACGCCGGCCGTGGACACAGGTCCGATGGCGCCGACGACACCCGTTCCTAGCGTGGATCCCGACCGTTCACGACGATCGAGGAGTCCACGTGACCAGCACGCTCACCCCCTCCCCGCCGGGATCCGGGGCCGCCGACGCCCCGGCCGCCGTCGTCGCCTCCGGCGTCACCAAGGTGTACGGGACGGGTGACGCCGCGGTGCACGCCCTGCGGGGGGTCGACGTCGCGTTCGCCCGGGGGGCGTTCACGGCGATCATGGGCCCGTCCGGCTCCGGCAAGTCCACCCTGATGCACTGCCTGGCGGGGCTCGACACCGTCACCTCCGGCCGGGTCGCCCTCGGGGACGTCGAGCTGACCTCGCTCGGCGACAAGCGCCTCACCCTGCTGCGCCGCGAACGCGTCGGGTTCGTCTTCCAGGCGTTCAACCTGCTGCCGACGCTCACCGCCGAGCAGAACATCCTGCTGCCGCTGGAGCTGGCCGGCAGGCGTCCCGACCGGGCGTGGTTCGACCACGTCATCGACGTGGTCGGCCTGCGCGACCGGCTGACGCACCGCCCGAACGAGCTGTCCGGCGGCCAGCAGCAGCGCGTCGCCTGCGCCCGGGCGCTGGTCGCCCGGCCCGAGGTGATCTTCGCGGACGAGCCCACCGGCAACCTCGACTCCCGTTCCGGCGCGGAGGTCCTCGGCTTCCTGCGCTCCTCGGTCCGCGAGATGGGCCAGACCATCGTGATGGTCACCCACGACCCGGTGGCCGCCTCCCATGCCGACCGCGTGGTCTTCCTGCGCGACGGCCTGATCGTCTCCGAGCTGACCGGGCCCACCCCGGACACCGTGCTCGACCAGCTCAAGGCCCTGGGGGGCTGAACGGTGCTGAAGACCTCACTGGCCAACCTGCGGGCCCACCGACTGCGGCTGCTGATGACCGCGGTCGCCATCACCCTCGGCGTCGGCTTCATCGCCGGGACGTTCGTGCTCACCGACACCCTCCAGGCCGGCGTCGACGAGAAGTTCGGCGGGTCGGCGAGCAAGGTCTCCGTCGCCGTGCTCCCCGGCGCGGGCGCTCGAGGGCTGCCGCCCGCCCTGCTCGACGAGGTGCGGACGCTGCCCGGGGTCACCGACGCGCAGGGTCTCGTCGAGGGCGACGCCGCGCTGATCGGCAAGGACGGCAAGGTGTACGGCGACCAGCCCACCGTCGGCCTCTCGCTCAGCCCCGGCCGCCTCCAGCGGTACGACATCGAGGCGGGACGCGCCCCGGCCGCGCCGAACGAGGCGGTGCTGGACGAACGGACGGCCCGCCGCAACGGCTTCCGGGTCGGCTCCACCATCACGGTGCTGGATCCCCGGGGCGCGCGGGTCGTGTTCACCCTCACCGGGCTGGCCGACCTCGGGATCAACGACGAGGTGGCCTTCCGCGGCGGGGTCGGGTTCACCCCCGCGACGGCGCTGCGGATGACGGGTTCGCCCCATTACCGGGAGATCGACGTCCTCGGCTCCGGCGACACCGCCGCGCTGCGCGCCACCGTGGCCGCCGCGGCGGCGGGTCACGAGGTGCTGAGCGGCCGGGAGCTGGGCGATCGGCTGGCCCGCGGCGCCGGCGCCGATATGAAGATCATCCGTACCGGTCTGCTGATCTTCGGCGCCGTCTCGATGGCGGTGTCCGCGCTGGTCATCTACAACACGTTCGCGATCCTCATCGCCCAGCGGATGCGCGAACTGGCGCTGCTGCGCTGTGTCGGCGCGACCCGCCGGCAGGTGTTCGTCGGAGTGCTGCTGGAGTCGGCGGCGGTGGGGCTGGCCGGCTCCCTGGCCGGGCTCGCCGTGGGCGTCGGGCTGGCCGCCGGGGCGCTGTCCCTGCTCGGCGGGGCCGGCGCGGAGGTCCCCACCGGTTCCCTCACCCTCAGCCCCGCCGCCGTGGCCTTCGGCCTGCTGGTCGGCGTCGTGGTCACCGTCCTGTCGGCGCTGCTGCCCGCCCGCGCCGCGACCCGGGTCGCGCCCATCGCCGCGCTGCGCTCGGACCTGGAGCCCGGCGGCGGTCGGTTCCGGCTGGGGTGGCCCCGGCGGATCCTGGCGACCGTGTTGAGCGTCCTGGGGTTGGCGTCGGGCGTCCTGGGCTCGCTGGTCATGGAGAAGGGCGAGACCGCGATGTTCGTGGTCGCGATCGGGGGCGGCGTCCTGTTCCTGGCGGTGATCGCGCTGATGCCCTCGCTGGTACGGCCGCTGAGCCGGGTGGCCGGGGCCCTGCCCGCCAGGCTGACCGGAGTGCCCGGTCGGCTGGCCGTGGCCAACTCCCGCCGGTCCCCGCGCCGCACCGCGACCACCACGATCGCCCTCACGATCGGGGTGGGGCTGATGAGCCTGTTCGCGGTGGTGGCCGCCAGTGGTCGGGCGACCGGTCAGGCCGAGCTCCGGGAGCACTTCCCGGTCGACCTGCAGCTCCACACCCAGTACACCGGCGACGACGGCCCCCGGCGCAGGCTGCCGGCGGAGCTGGGGGACGCGCTGCGCGCCCGGCCCGAGCTGAAGACCGTCACCGAGATGCGCGTCCAGGACACCACCGCCGCCGACGGCGCCGAGATCGAGGTCGGCACCGTCACCCGCTCCTCCCTCGGCGAGCTGGTCAAGCCGGAGATCAAGAGCGGCTCGCTGACCGACCTGCGGCCGGGCACCGTCGCCGTGCACGACCGGGAGACCTCGGCCGCGCCCGGCGACACGGTACGGGTCAGGACCCGCGCCGGACTCGTCCCGCTGAAGGTGGCCGCGGTGTTCGCCGGCGACACCCCGCTGCCCCCGTACGTGCTGTCCGAGCAGGAGTTCGCCCGCCACTTCGGCCCCCAGGGGCCCCTGACGATCTTCGTCAACGTGCGGGAGGGTGTCGACCCCGATGCCGCCGCCGCCGCGGCCGAGGCCGCCGCCCGGCCCTTCCCGACCGCCAAGATCGCCTCCGCCGCCGCCCTCCGGGAACAGTTCGACAAGGCCATCGACACCATGCTCATGATCTTCGGCGGGCTGCTCGCGCTGGCGATCGTCATCGCCCTCTTCGGCATCGCCAACACCCTCAGCCTGTCGGTGGTCGAACGCACCCGGGAGTCCGCCCTGCTCCGCGCCCTGGGCATCACCCGCTCCCAACTGCGCCTGATGCTCTCCGTGGAGGCCGTCATCATGGCGGTGATCGGCGCCCTCACCGGAGTGCTCCTGGGCTCCGCCTTCGGCTGGGCCGCCATCGAGGCCCTGACCGAAAGCTCCGTCTTCGCCTACCCCTACCTCCAGGTGGCCGCCCTCATGGCCCTCGCGGCCCTCGCCGGCCTCGCCGCCGCGGTCCTCCCCGCCCGCCGAGCCGCCCGAACCTCGGTGGTCGAGTCCCTCACCCACGCCTGAGACCCCACCCGGTCCCCGTCGTGGGCCCTGCAGTGCTGGTCGGTGGGGTAGGGAGGGTCCTGTGACGGTGCGCACAGCGTGGCCGCGTTCGGTCGTGCGCGGGTACGCTGTGCGAGCACCGTCCGGTACCCGACTGAGGACTGGAACGACGATGGATTCACACACCGTGCCGTCGCCCGCGCCCGAGGACCGGCCCGCCCGCCTCACGGTCGGCGTCGTCGGAGCGGGACGGGTCGGCACCACGCTCGGCGCCGCCTTGGCGCTCGCCGGGCACCGCGTGACGGCCGCCACGGCGGTCTCCGACACCTCCCGCCGCCGCGCCGAGGAACGCCTGCCCGACGCCGTGCTGAGCACACCTCAGGAGACGGTGGAGGCCGCCGACCTGGTGCTGTTGACCATTCCGGACGACGCGCTCCCGGAGCTGGTCGACGGTCTGGTCGCGACCGGTGTCCCCGTGGCGGGCAAGATGCTCGTCCACACCAGCGGTCGGTACGGGGCCCGCGTCCTCGACACGGCCACCCGGGCGGGTGCGTTGCCGATGGCACTGCACCCCGTGATGACGTTCACCGGACGCCCCGACGACCTCGACCGGCTCGCGGGCATCTCGTTCGGCGTGACGTCCCCCGAACCGCTGCGGCCCGTCGCCGAGGTCCTCGTCGTCGAGATGGGCGGCGAGCCCGTCTGGATCCCCGAGGACCGTCGCACCCTCTACCACGCGGCGCTGGCGGGAGGCGCGAACCACCTGGTCACCCTCGTCGTGGAGGCCATGGACCTGCTGCGCTCCGCCGGGGTCGCCGACCCGGCCGCCATGCTCGGCCCGCTCCTGGGCGCGGCCCTGGACAACGCCCTGCGCCTGGGCATGAACGGCCTGACCGGCCCGGTCGCCCGCGGCGACGCCGGCACCGTGGCGGACCACATCGGCGAACTGGCCCGAGTCTCCCCCGAGGGCACCCGCGCCTACGTCGCCATGGCCCGCCTCACCGCGGACCGCGCCCTCGCCGCCGGCCTCCTCAAGCCAGAGGACGCCGAACGGCTCCTGGAAGTCCTGGCCGACTCCTGAACACCGTTCACCCATGCTCCCCGACAGCCCGCCAGGGCACGCGCCCCGGCCCCACCCTCGGCGGGTGCAACGCCCGTGCCGCACCACAGGGCGGGCGACTCCGCGAGCGTTCCGCCCACTGCGGTCGGATGGGGGCCGCAACGTGGGGGCCTCTAACATCGCAGAGGTCCCGACGGGGCCCAGGGCCGGATCAGGATTCGGGTGCCGCCGTTCGGCTCGACCCAGGGCGGCGCCGCGTCGTTCACCGCGGGTTCGACGGGCGCAGGTCTGCAGGGTTCCTCACACAGGGTTGGTCGAAAGGGGACATCGCTCATGACACCGGTCATCGCCCAGACCCGGGACGAGCTGGCCGCCGTTCGCCAGGGCGTGCAGGGCACGCTGGCGTTGGTGCCCACCATGGGTGCGCTGCACGAGGGGCATCGTTCGCTGATCCGCCGGGCGCGTGAGATCGCCGACGTGGTGGCGGTGAGCATCTTCGTCAACCCGCTGCAGTTCGCCCCGCACGAGGATCTGGACCGGTACCCGCGCCCCTTCTCCGATGACGTCGAGGCGTGCGCGGCCGAGGGCGTGGACCTGGTGTTCGCGCCCACGCCCCAGGTCATGTACCCGACCGCGCCGGAGGTCAGGGTCAGCTCGGGCCGGATGGGGACGATCGTCGAGGGCGCCTCCCGTCCCGGCCACTTCGACGGCATGCTCACCGTGGTCATGAAGCTGTTCCACCTGGTACGTCCCGACGTCGCGGTCTTCGGGGCCAAGGACGCCCAGCAGCTCGCCCTGATCCGCCGGATGGTCGTCGATCTCGACCTGCCGGTACGCGTCGTGGCCGCCCCCACCGTGAGGGAACCGGACGGTCTCGCCCTGTCCAGCCGCAACCGCTACCTCTCCGGCCCCGAGCGGGTCACCGCCCTGGCCCTGTCCCGCGCCCTCCGCGAGGGGGAGGACGCCGCCCCCCGAGGGGCCGCCGCCGTGCAGTGGGCCGCCCGCGCGGTGCTGGACGACGCCGCCAAGACCGACCCGCCGCTGGAGCTCGACTACCTCGCGCTGGTCGACCCGGCCACCTTCGAACCCGTCGACGACTCGTTCACCGGCGAGGCCGTGCTCGCGGTCGCCGGCCGCGTCGGCACCACCCACCTGATCGACAACACCCCCCTCGTGATCCAGCCCCGGGAGGCCTGATGTTCCGGACGATGTTCAAGTCCAAGATCCACCGCGCCACCGTCACGCAGGCCGACCTGCACTACGTGGGCTCGCTCACCATCGACCAGGACCTGATGGACGCCGCCGACCTGCTCCCCGGCGAGCAGGTCCACGTGGTCGACATCGACAACGGCGCCCGCCTGGAGACCTACCTCATCGCCGGCCCCCGGGGCTCCGGCGTGATCGGCATCAACGGCGCCGCCGCCCGCCTGGTCAGCCCCGGCGACCTGGTCATCATCATCAGCTACGCGGCCATGTCCGACGCCGACGCCCGCACCTTCGAACCCAGCGTCGTCCACGTAGACCGCTCCAACCGCATCATCTCCCTGGGCACCGACCCCGCCGAACCCGTCCCCGGCTCAGACCAACTCCGCGGCGACCGCCTCCCCACCGCCTGACCCGCCGTCCCCCCGACAAACCCACCCGCGGGCCACCCACCCGCGGGCCACCCACCCACGGGCCACCCACCCACCCAGCCACTCACGAGCAGTCGATCCGCTCACCGACGACCGAACCTCTCTGGGGCCGCGCTTGAGTGAGCGTGCGCGGTGTGGTTTCCGTTTGCCGTACCGGCGGGTGGCGCGTTCGGTTGGGCGGTGTCCGTGCAAGTCACCAGGGGTAATGGGCCGCGCGGTGGATGGGGTGGATTGTGGGCATCGTGACTCCGGACCCGCTGGGGGATCTCGCGCGCTCGCCCGTTCCGGAGCCGTCGGGGGACCCCGAGGATCGGGCATATCCGGCCAGGGGTTAATGTCATAGTGACGAAAAACCCCGAGGAGCGCACATGATCCCTCGACGGCTGCTCGCCCCGGCTCCCGGCTGGACGGTCGAGACCGACGTGGTCGTGATCGGCTCCGGCATCGCCGGCCTGGTCACCGCACTCGCCGTTGCCGGTCGCCCTTCCCGCGTCGGAGCCCCTCGTCCGTCCGACCCGCGTGTGGTGCTCGTGACCAAGGCCTTGCTCGACGCCGGATCGACTCGCTGGGCGCAAGGGGGGATCGCCGCGGCCCTCGCGCCCGGGGACAGCCCGGACGATCACCTGGCCGACACGCTCACGGCCGGGGTCGGTCTCTGCGACGTGGAGGCCGTGCGCACCCTGGTCACCGAAGGGCCGGACGCCGTGCGGCGCCTCATCGACATCGGAACGGCCTTCGACCGCGACGCGGGGGGCGACCTCGCGCTGACCCGGGAGGGCGGGCACCACCGACGACGCATCGCGCATGCGGGCGGTGACGCCACGGGTGCGGAGATCAGCCGCGCGCTGCTGGCCGCCCGCAAGGAGGCCGGCATCGAGGTCATCGAGCACGCCTTGGTGCTCGATCTTCTGCTCGCCCCCTCGGGAGAGGCCGCCGGAGTCACCCTGCACGTCATGGGGGAGGGTCGCCGGGACGGAGTGGGAGCGGTCCGGGCGCAGGCCGTCGTGCTCGCCACGGGCGGCCTCGGCCAGGTGTTCTCCGCCACCACCAACCCCGACGTGTCCACCGGGGACGGGGTCGCCCTCGCGCTGCGCGCCGGTGCCGAGGTCACCGACTTGGAGTTCGTCCAGTTCCACCCCACCGTCCTTTATCTCGGGGAGGGGGCCCAAGGCCAGCAGCCCCTGATCTCGGAGGCCGTACGAGGCGAGGGCGCCCACCTCATCGACGCGTCCGGCGAACGCTTCATGCTCGGCCGCCACGAACTGGCCGAACTCGCCCCACGGGACGTCGTCGCCAAGGGCATCATGAGCCGGATGCAGGAGACGGGGGCCTCCCACGTCTACCTGGACGGCCGTCACCTGGGCGCGCACACATGGGAACGCCGCTTCCCCACCATCCTGGCCAAGTGCCGCGACCACGGCATCGACCCGATCACCCAACCGATCCCCGTCGTACCCGCCGCGCACTACGCCAGCGGCGGAGTCCGTACCGACGCCTACGGGCGCACCTCCGTCCCGGGCCTGTACGCGTGCGGAGAGGTCGCCTGCACCGGAGTCCACGGAGCCAACCGCCTGGCCTCCAACTCCCTGCTGGAAGGCCTGGTCTTCGGCGAACGCATCGCCACCGCCATCACCGCCGAGGCCACCGCCCCCCAACCCATCACAGCCCCCACCCACCAACCCCCGACCACCACAGCGCCCGCCGCCACGGGCAGCGGCGAGTCGGGCAGCGAAGACAGCGGCGACGTTGCTCGACGGTCCGTCACCTCGCCCCTCGTCGCTGGCGGCGGCGATGTTGCTCGAGGTTCGGCCATCACGCCTGAGGTTGTGGGCGGCGTGCCGGGCGCTGGGGGCGGCGGCGATGCGGATCGAGGGGCGGCGATCACGTCTGTGGCCACGGGTGGCGTGCCGGGTGCCGAGGGCAGCGGCGACATTGCTCGACGGTCCGTCACCTCGCCCACTGTGGGCGGCGGGGTGACGGGTGTGCCTGGTGGCGACGATGTTGCTCGGAGGTCGGCCATCACTCCTGAGATCGCGGGCGGCGACTCGGGTGCGGAGGGCCGCGGCGATGTTGGTCGGGGGTCTGGTGTCTCCCCTGGGAGTGCTGGTGGCGTATCCGGTGCGAAGGGCGGCGGTGACCTTGCTCGAGGGTCCGTCTCGGTCGTCGGGACGGGGCGGCCGGGCGGAGGCGTCGAGGGGTCCTTGGTGGTCCAGGAGGGTGGGTTGTTGGAGGCGGGGGTCCGTGGGGACGTGCAGCGGGTGATGACGGCCTACGCCGGGGTGCTCCGCAGCGCCGAAGGGCTCGACGTGGCTGCGCGGGAACTGGCGCGGCTCGGGGAAAGGCGCTGTGCCGAGCCCTGTGTCGAAGCCTGGGAGGCCACCAACCTGCACACGGTGGCGTCGGCGATCGTGGCCGCCGCCCGGATGCGGCGGGAGACCCGAGGGAGTCACTGGCGGGAGGATCACCCCGGGGCGGACGAGGCATGGCTGGGGCATCTCGTGACCCGGTGGGCGGACGGCGGCCGGCTGGCCACGGGTTACGAGCCCCTGCACCGCGCCGAGGCCGAGAGCGCCGAGAGGGGCGAGGCGGTGGGGACGTCCGGGAGCGACCGGGCGGCCGAGGTGACCAAGAGTGACGAGGCGAGCGAGGAGCGGTCATGACCCCGGAGACTAAGCGGCTGCTGGACGACGCGGAACTGGACGCGCAATCTGTGGAAAACCTTGCGCGAGCGGCCCTGGCCGAGGACGGCGAGGTGGACGTCACCAGCGAGCCGATCTTCGGGCCGAGCGACACCGCCACCGGTGAGTTCACGGCGAGGGAGGACGGCGTCGTCGCAGGTCTCCCCGTCGCGGCCCTCGTGTGCGAGCTGCTCGGCCTGGACGCCGCGCCACGCGTTCGAGACGGCGACCGGGTGAGAGCCGGTCAGGTCCTGATGGTCGCGTCCGGGCCCACCCGCGGCCTCCTGAGGGCCGAGCGCATCGCGCTGAACCTGCTCACCCACCTGTCCGGCGTCGCCACGTTCACCCGCGACTGGGTGGACGCCGTCGAGGGCACCGGTGCGAGGATCCGTGACACCCGCAAGACCCTCCCCGGGCTGCGGGCTCTGCAGAAGTACGCGGTGCGCTGCGGCGGTGGCGTCAATCACCGGATGGGCCTGTACGACGCCGCCCTCATCAAGGACAACCACGTCGCCGCCGCCGGTTCGGTCACCAAGGCGTACGAGGCCGTGCGCGCCATGTACCCCTCCCTACACGTTCAGGTGGAGTGCGACACCCTCGCCCAAGTGGAGGAGGCCCTCGCGGTAGGGGCGACCTCCATCCTCCTCGACAACATGACCCCGGCGGAGATGACCGAGGCCGTTCGGCTGGTGGCGGGGCGCGCCGAATTGGAGGCCAGCGGAGGTCTCGCTTTGGACAGGGCCCGAGATGTCGCCGTGACCGGTGTGGACTACCTTGCCGTTGGGGCGTTGACGCACTCGGCGCGCTCGTTCGACATCGGCCTTGACTTTCTCTGATCAGCGGGGACCTGATGCTGCTCACCATCGACGTCGGTAACACCCATACCGTCCTCGGGCTCTTCGAGGGCGACGAGGTGATCGAGCACTGGCGTATCAACACCGACGCACGACGTACGGCCGACGAGATCGCGGTCGTCTTCCAGGGGCTGATCACACAGAGCCCCCTGCTCGCCGATACCGACATCAGCGGTATCGCGTTGTGCTCCACGGTGCCCTCGGTATTGCACGAGATGCGGGAAATGTGCCGTCGCTACTACGGCGACGTGCCGGCCGTCATCGTAGAGCCCGGAGTCAAGACGGGGGTGCCCGTCCGTATGGACAACCCCAAGGAGGTCGGCTCCGACCGGATCGTGAACGCGCTGGCCGCCGTTCACCTCTATGGCGGCCCGGCCATCGTGGTCGATTTCGGCACCGCCACCACCTTCGACGCCGTCTCGGCCAAGGGGGAGTACGTCGGCGGGGCCATCGCCCCCGGAATCGAGATCTCCATAGACGCGCTGTCGGCTCGCGGGGCCCAGTTGCACAAGATCGAGCTGGTCCGCCCCCGTAGCGTGGTCGCCAAGAACACGGTGGAGGCCCTCCAGTCGGGCATCATCTTCGGGTTCGCCGGCCAGGTGGACGGGCTGGTGGACCGCATGTCGGAGGAGCTCACCACCAACCCCGACGACCTCACCGTGGTCGCCACCGGCGGCTTGGCCCCCCTCGTCCTGGACGAGGCGCGCAGCATCGACGTCTTCGAGCCCTGGCTCACCCTGATCGGGCTGCGCCTGATCTACGAGCGCAACATCGGCACCTCCGGCTGACGGTTATCCACAGACGGTTATCCACAGACGAAGAACACGTTCGCGACCGCCCTGAAGCGGTCGGTAGCCTTGCGTGCGTGAGTGAGCAGCAGCAGGACTACGACGACCTTCCGGAGCAGATGCGGGTGCGCCGGGAGAAGCTCGACCGGCTTCGGGAGAGCGGAATCGACCCGTACCCGGTGAACTATCCGCGGACGGCGCCGCTCGCCGAGATCCGCGGGCGGTACCCCGACCTGGAGCCGGGCACCGAGACGGGCGACAAGGTCGGCGTCGCCGGCCGGGTCATGCTGCTGCGCAACACAGGCAAGCTGTGCTTCGCCACCATCCGGGACGGCGACGGCGAGATCCAGGTGATGCTGTCGTTGGCCAAGGTCGGCGAGGAGGCCCTCGCCGCCTGGAAGCGTGACGTGGACCTCGGCGACCACATCGGCGTCACCGGCGAGGTCATCACCTCCCGGCGCGGCGAGCTGTCCATCATGGCCGACTCGTACGCCATCACGGCCAAGTGCCTTCGCCCGCTGCCCGACAAGCACGCCGGGCTGACCGACCCCGAGGCGCGGGTCCGGCTGCGGTACGTGGACCTCATCGTGAACGACGAGGCCCGCCGGATGGCCCGCCTGCGCGGCGACACCGTACGGGCGGTGCGCGACTTCTGGCACGACGAGGGCTACCTCGAGGTCGAGACCCCGATGCTGCAGCCCATCCACGGCGGCGCGGCCGCGCGTCCGTTCACCACGCACATCAACGCGTACGACATGGACCTCTACCTGCGCATCGCCATCGAGCTGTACCTCAAGCGCCTGGTGGTCGGCGGCATCGACAAGGTCTTCGAGATCAACCGCAACTTCCGCAACGAGGGTGCGGACTCCACCCACAATCCCGAGTTCACCATGCTCGAGGCGTACGGGACGTACCTCGACTACAACGACATGGCCGATCTGACCCAGCGCATGTACCAGCGCGCCGTGGTCGCCGCGCTCGGCACCACCGTGGTCGTCCACGACGACCGCGAGATCGACCTCGGTCTGGAGACGTGGCCCCGCATCACCCTGTACGGCGCCGTCTCGGACGCCCTGGGCGAGGAGATCACCCCGCACACTCCCATCGACCAGGTCCGCAAGCACGCCGACGCCCGTGAGATCACCTGGGAGGCCGCCTGGGGCCAGGGTCGCATCGTGCAGGAGATCTTCGAGGCCCTGGTCGAGCACACCTTGATCCAGCCCACCTTCGTCATGGACTTCCCGCTGGAGACCTCCCCGCTGACCCGTCAGCACCGGGAGGAGCCCCTGCTCACCGAGAAGTGGGACCTGATCGGCTTCGGCACCGAACTGGGCACCGCCTACTCCGAGCTGATCGACCCGATCGAACAGCGCCGCCGCCTCACCGAACAGTCCCTCCTGGCCGCGGGCGGCGATCTGGAGGCCATGCAACTGGACGAGGACTTCCTGCGCGCCCTCGAGTACGCCATGCCCCCCACGGGCGGCATGGGCGCCGGCATCGACCGAATGATCATGGCCTTCACCGGCAAGGGCATCCGCGAGACCATCCTCTTCCCCCTCGTCAAGCCCGACTGACCCCCCTCCCCTCGAAGGGGGACCCTGGCCCGCCCCCGCCCCCGCCCCCGCCCCCGCCCCCGTGGGCCCCGTGGGCCGGTGGCTGGTGCCTGGTGGCTGGTGGCCCCGCGAACCCCATGAGCTCGCCGAGCCCTTGAGCCATCGCCGCCAGGGGAACCTTCGGCTGGCCCGCTTACCCACTACCCCCATGGGGTCGGCGAGAGCCCCTGCCCCTTTCGCCCTCATGCCCTGGGCCCCTTGTGGCCCGTTGGCCCCTGGGGCCCTTGCGCCACGTGGGCCCCTCGGCTCCGCGGGTTCGGTGGGCTCCGTGGGCCGACAGGGCCAGCCACGCTATAGAGGGACCCGAGGCCGGCCGCAGGGGCGTTGGATCTGAGCGCCTTCGCCTCGGCTCTCGGGGCTCCGTGGGGGCTGCAAGGCCGCCTCGAGGTGCTCTGGGGGCACCGCAGCGCCCGGGAGTCGTGGCCACGACGAAGACGCGCTACAGCGCTGTCTTGCGGGGCTGGCCCGCTCCGGGCCTGGCGGCCCGCCTCCGGCGAGCCGGATTGGCCGCGAATGGTACGGAAACGTGTCAGCCTCTGGCCGCGCCACTCCTGGGGGCTTGATGCGTGCCGGAGGCTGGTGCGCTGTCGGAGTGGGTGGGTTGTCAGGGCGAGGGGTTGCCGGTGGTGGCGCGCTTCCGGCGGGGTGGAGTGGCCTCGGGCGGTGCGGGAGGCGTGTCGGGCTCTGGTCGTGCCGTTCTTGGGGGTCTAGTGCGTGCCGGAGGCTGGTGCGCTGTCGGAGTGGGTGGGTTGTCAGGGCGAGGGGTTGCCGGTGGTGGCGCGCTTCCGGCGGGGTGGAGTGGCCTTGGGCCGTGCGGGGCGCGTGTCGGGCTCTGGTCGTGCCGTTCTTGGGGGTCTAGTGCGTGCCGGAGGCTGGTGCGCTGTCGGAGTGGGTGGGTTGTCAGAGCGGGGGGCTGGCGGTGGTGGCGCGCTTCCGGCGGGGTGGAGTGGCCTCGGGCGGCGCGGGGCGCGTGTCAGGTTCTGGCCGTGTCGCTCTTGGGCGCCTAATGGGTGCCCGAGGCTGATGTGCTGTCAGAGCGGGCGGGTTGTCAGCGCAAGAAGGTTGTCAGAGCAAAGGGTCGCCGGTGGTGGCCCGACCTCGGCGAGCCGGATTGGCCCCGGATGGTACGGGAAACGTTTGAGCCACTGGCCGTGTCGCTCTTGGGCGCCTAATGCGTGCCCGAGCCTGATGCGCCGGCAGGGCCGTCGGGCCGGCAGGGCGGTCGGGCCGACGGAGCGTGCGGGAAGAAGGCCGGGACAGAGAGGCTGATCGCGCGGCCTTGGATGTGCTGCCCGTTTGTCACGAGCGCATTGGCCCTTGTGCTTGGCCGAGGGGCTGTCGGTGATGTCTGGCCGGTGAGGCGGGCGGCTGGTGACTTCGGATGCAGGTCGGACTGGTGGCGTATCCCCGGAACGCGGGCGAGCAGGTCAACAGTTGGAATCGGTCGATATGGAGCGTCGTCCGATGGCGGCGGTGACCGGCGTTGAAGCGGGCGGCGACGCTTGTGACCAGTGATGATGGCCGGCTTGATTTGCGAAGGGTGATCGCCGCGGAAGGGCCGTTCCGTGGCGGCGCTGGACGAGGACAACGGCGACACCCACGCCGGACAAGCGCTCATCTCCGGGCGGGCAGGCGGCCCGAGGCCCAGGGCCCGCGCAGGGCCGTACGGTGCCCGTCCGCCCTGTGGTGCGGGCGCGGGCCGGGGGAGCCCCGTTCGGCTCGTTCGGGGGTGTCGCATCCCCTCCAGGGCGGCGGAAGGCGGATGCGTCGGTGGTCCTTACCACGGCGGGTGATGGTTACGGGCTCGGGAAGGCGGAGTTGCGGAGGCCGGTCGAGGTGGTGTCCGTAATTGGGGGATGCGGGTGCCGAATGAGCCGAAAACTCCTGTCCGAAGGGGTGGGGGTGTGGTGGGGCGGGGTGGTCGGGTAAACGCGGGACGGCTCTTCGGACACGAAAGTTGCCCTATTTAGGACATTCGAAAAGCCACCAACTCGAACTCGGTGGGAAGCCTCGTCAGGCGCGAAAACGGCCGATGATCATGGATCGCGGAGGAATCTCGAGCCCGTTGCCGCAGGTCATCGACGTGAGATACGGAACTGTATCGCGAAGCGTCACCATCGGCGGCCATATGCCTACGCATCGTTACCTTTACGCGCTTGACGGTCCAGATCAGGCCGCCTAGCGTTCCGTGCCGTAGCGCACCATAACGATTCACGATCATCGCTGCCGGGTGGTCGGGGACATGAGAAGGGATGGGCGGAAGAGGCTCGATCATGACCCATTCCGGACACGATTCCCCCCGACCCGGCGTTCGTGGCAGCACTCGCCGGGAGGTCCGGCGCCCGCCGGTCCTCGTCCGGGGCGCGTCCGTCGCCCCGAGGGTCGCGTCGGCCTGGTGCGGGCCGACTCCTGAATGGTTACCCATGGTCTCCCACCTGCGCCATACATCAGGGGCAACGGCCGAATTCGGCCACGTGAACGCAGAACCCCTGTCGGCGCGTCCAAGAAGAGGAGACCGGTACCGCCGGGCTCCGACAACTCGAATACGCGCAACCCGTCGGCTGATGTGGGCCGGTCGACTCCCCCTTACCCCGCGACCAGCGCGTACTGATCCAGGCCTACCCGTACCTATGCGGCACGAGGCTGCATCCCCGCGGTCATCACCACGGACGAGGGAGGACGGAGTGGAACAGGCCACACTCGCACGTCGCGGCACCGACGAGCCGCGGCTGAGTGAGGACGAGATCCGGTTGCTCGCCCAGATCGCCAGCGGAGTCACGGCCGACGTCGCGGCGCGCCGGCTGGAACTGAGCGCGCGGACACTGCGGCGCCGGTTGCGGACCATCTGCGATCGGCTCGACGTGAACACCCCCATCGAGGCCGTCGTGTGGGCGGCACGACGGCAACTGATCTAGGGCGAGGGCAACCGACCCAGGGGGCGTCGCCCGGGGGCCCGGTCGCCCGCTCCGGTGCCACGGATCACCGGCGTGAGGTGGCCGCCGACGGCGGCGCGAGAGTGACAGCGGACGGGGCTGGTTCCGACCACGGGAACCGGCCCTTTCCCGTTCCCGGCCGAGATGCGCACCGACGCGTTCCAAGGACCGCTCGGCGCGTTCGCGTGAGGCGGCGGGCGGTCAGGCCACGCGGACGGCTCCGGCGTAGGGCCGGCCCTCCAGAGGGGCGATGCGGACGACGTCCCCCGTGTGCGGGGCGTGGACCATCTTGCCGTCGCCGATGTACATGCCCATGTGGTGCAGGTCGTCGTGGAAGAAGACGAGGTCGCCCGGCTTGAGCTGACTGCGGGAGATGCGGGTGCCCGCGTTCCACTGGCTGCCGGTGTAGTGCGGCAGGTTGATGCCGACCTGCTTGTACGCCCACATCGTCAAACCCGAGCAGTCGAAGGAGGTGGGCCCGTCGGCGCCCCACACGTAGGGCGTGCCCAGCTTGGTCAGCGCGTGGCGGAGGGCCTGGGCGGCCTTTCCGGTGCCGACGACGGGGAGCTTGGCCAGTTGGCTGGGGTCGCGGCTGACGACCTGGTCGCGGACCTTCTCGTACAGCTTGGTGACGGACGTGCGCTTCTGGTCGATCTGGGAGCGCAGCGTCTCTACCTGGCGGGAACGATCCTCGGCCGACTTGCGGGCGCGCTGGGCCGCGTGCATGGCCTGAAGTACGCCCTGCGCCCGGGTGCCGTCACGGTTGGCGAAGTAACGGAGCGTGGCGGCCTGGTCGAGGAGCTCCTGCGGGTCGGAGTCGGTCACCAGGGCCATGGACGGGTCCACGCTGCCCTGCATGTAGGTCGTGGCGGCGAGGCTGCCGACGTTCTCGCGGAGGGCCTCGAGGGCCTCCTCCTGCCGCGCGGCGTTGGCGGCGGCGACCTGGGCGGCCCGCTTGGCCTGGGACAGCCGGACCTTGAGGCCGTTGTACTGCTCGGTCAACTGCTCGAGCTGGTCGGCGAGCCTGTACGCCTGGCTCGTGAGCTCCTTGGTGGTCGGCTCCGGCTCGGCGTGCCCCGGAGCGCCGGGCAGCAGCCCGGAGAAGACCAGCGCGGCCCCGGCGATGGCGAGGACGCGCGTACGCCCACGGGACCGCGTACGTCCGCGCAGGCGCCTTCCGGGCATGCGTTCCTCGGGGTCGGCATCCGGGCGCGTCGACTGCACTCGCTCTCCTCTCCTCGTCCGCCTACCGGGTTAGCTGGCGGGTTCGGGCGGGGAGCAGCCCTACCGCGCCCCGAACGTCCCCCAGGGACGCACCGGACGTGGATTCACCCCGGGGGGCACCCTCCGCTGGGTCTGACGGAGCCTACGCTCCTGCCGGCCCAGGGCGGTTCCGGTCGGGTCCCCGGCTCCATGGGACGCCGGCTGCGTCCCGTGGATTCGGCGGTAGCAGCGCCTGTTTCGCTGCGTGATGTCAGCGTGAGAGGCTAACGAAGTCCGGAGGCGATGCCAACCGGAACATGCGAACTCGCCGGTCGGCGCGTGGCGCGCGTCCCCGGGTGAGTGGGCTGCGCCACGGTGGGCGGAATGCCCCGTCCTGAGAGTGGACCGATACGCTCACCTGTTTGTGGAGGTCACGATCAGGCGCGCGCGGACGTCCGACGTCCCGGTGATCTGCCGGTACATCGAGACGTACGCCGGTACGGGCAGAACGCTCAAGAAGTCCACGGTGACCCTCTATGAGGACGTGCAGGAGTTCTGGGTCGCCGACGACCGGGAGTTGGGGGTCGTGGGCTGCGGAGCCCTGCACGTCATGTGGGAGGACCTGGCGGAGGTGCGCTCGGTCGCCGTCGACGATCGCTGTGGCGGTCGGGGGATCGGGCACCGTATCGTGAGCCGGCTGCTGGAAACCGCCCGGGAACTGGGCGTGCGGCGGGTCTTCTGCCTTACCTTCGAAGTGGAGTTCTTCGCGCGTCACGGCTTTCGGCCGATTCTGGGCACGCCGGTGTCCCCCGAGGTGTACGAAGAGCTTCTGCGTTCTTATGACGAGGGTGTGGCCGAGTTCCTGGATCTGCACCGGGTCAAGCCCAACACCCTGGGCAACACCCGCATGCTGCTTCGCCTGGAGGAGTGACCGTACCGATGAGCGACCCGTACGGCGGGCAACCGTACAACCCGCACTGGCAGGGCGGCAGGCCGCCGGGACAGTGGCAGCAGCCCCCGCAGCAGCAATGGCAGCAGCCGGCCCCCGCGCACGGCGGTTATGCCCCGGGCGGACACGGCGGTTATGAGCCCTCGCCCGCGGCCGACCTCCCGTTGGCCCCCATTTACCGCAGGGCGGCGGCCCGGCTGATGGACAACGCCCTCGTGGCGGTGTTCGGTTTCGCGCTCGTCCTGCCGATCGCGTTCGGCGTGATCGGCTTGGACGCGCCGGGCAGCAAGACCCGCACCGAGGGCGGTGTGTGGAACTGGCCGATCATCACCACGCTCTTCGTGGTGCTCGCGATCCTGCCTTTCCTCTACGAGGCGATCCAGCTCTCGATGTGGGGCCAGACGCTCGGTAAGCGGATGCTCGGGATGAGCGTCGTACGCGTCGATCCGGCGGGTGATCCGCTGCCGGCGACCCAGGCGGTCTGGCGCGCCGCCATCAACAACATCGGCTATCAGCTCGGCCTGTTCTTCTTCCTGATCCTGGCGGTCAAGGTCTGGGAGTACGCCGCGTACGGACTGCTGCTGGTGACGATTGGCATGGTGATGGCCTATCTCTGGGCGATCTGGGACCAGCCGCTCCATCAGGCGATGCACGATCGTTTCGCCGACACCGTGGTCGTCGACGACCGGTTCGGCGACGAGGACGACCATTACGACTACGACCAATAGCCGCAGAACGTCCCCATGCCCCCGAACTCGCCCCCCGTGGCAGAACCGGGTCAGCGCTTGGCGGCCAGGGTCGTGGACACCCTCGTGGTGGGCCTGCCCGTCGCCCTGATCGTCCGCTCGGACCTCGTCGGGCTCCCCCGACCCACCGCCGACGTGGTCACCGTTCCCATCCTCGCCAGCCTTCTGCTCGTGTACGAGTGGCTGCAACTCGCCCTCTGGGGTCGCACCCTGGGCAAGCGCTTCGCCGGCATCGAGGTCGTCCTCGCACCACCCCTGACCCCCACGGCCCTCCCCGAGCCCGGGAACGCCCTGGAGGCCCCCGAGGACGCCCCTCTAGGGGACGACCACCCCATGGACGAGAACGGCTCCGATTCCGGAACGCCACAGCCCGAGGAACCCGGAAGCGGTGACGCCCCGGGGACGACGCGGCCTGAGGGGCGGCCCGAGGGTGGCTCTGGCCCCGGAATGGTGGAGAACGGCTCCGACCAGGGGATGACGCGGCCTGAGGGGCGGCCTGAGGGTGGCTCTGGCCTCGAAATGGTGCGGTCCGAGGAAGGCGAGAACGGCTCCGACCGGGGGACGACGCGGCCTGAGGGGCTTGGCGGCGACTTTGCCCTGGAGACGGCACAGGCTGGAGGGGGTGGGGGTGGCTCCGATGTGGGGATGGAGCCGCCTTCGGGGGGTGGGCGGTCTGATGCGGGTGAGATGGCCTCGGGTGGTGGTGAGGGCGGCTCTGGGGGACGCGGGAGGGCTCTAGGGCCTTTCCGGGGTGGTGGGGACGGGTTGGGGCCCTGGCGGGCGTTGCTGAGGGTGGGCGTGTACGCGGCGCCCGTGGCGGTGCGGCCGGTGCCGGTGTTGGGAGTCGTCGCGGGGCTGTTCTGGGTGGCGAACGCGGCGTTTCTGTTCGAGGGTGCGCAGCGTCAGGCTCTACACGATCGGCTCGCGGGGACGATGGTCGTACGGCGCTCGCGGCCGGAGAGACCGCCCGTCACGGGTGGGTAAAGCATTCGGTAGTTTTCTGCCCTATCCAGCGTCGTTCAGTTGATAACTGGCCGACGCCGCGCCCCTGCTGCGGATTCCGTTGCGGCGACCGGCCTCGAGGGGCCCCGGGAGCGGCGGATCTCCCATGCCGTCGGGGCGGGCGGCACCGGCGCATTCCGCAGGGCCGGCAGGGGTTAGCGCCGTTACCTCAGGGTTAATCGGTGGCGTCGGGGTGGCTGGGGTCGCCCCGTTAAGGTGGTACTGGCCCCATTTCTCCCGTATCTTCTCCCCTGCCGTGCGCCACGATTCATTGGAGCGGTCGAGTCCGTGGGCCCGAGGGAGCCCGAGTGGACCGTCCCAGGAGCGCGGACGTCACCCGGCGTGGCCGCGTCCGGCTTTACCGACGTGTGTTGGATTCGCCGTCCAGTCGTGATCGACGACCCGGCGCGACACGGCCCGGGTGATCCGTGTCACCGCTAAACCCCGGGCCCGGGGCCGCTTCCGACGATGGCACGGCCCGGACAATTCCCTCGCTCCCGCCGCAGCCGCCGTGCTCCGGAGGCGGAGTAAGCCGGGGAAGGCGGGCATAGCGGATTCGCTTCCCATGATTACGATGAGTTACCGGAGGCCCGGGAAACTCTCCCGGCCGCGCTGAATTGTCATCCGCAAGCGCTTCGGTATATCTTTGACAACCGAATGTAGTTTGCTCCGGCGGAAAGGTCTGTCCCCATGGCACAGAAGGTTCAGGTGCTTCTCGTCGACGACCTCGACGGTGGCGAGGCGGACGAGACCGTGTCGTTCGCGCTCGATGGCGCCTCCTATGAGATCGACCTCAGTGGCGACAACGCTAAGAAGCTGCGGGATTCACTGCAGCCGTTCGTGGAGCACGCCCGTAAGGCGGGCACCGCTCGGCGTCGCCGCACCCGTGGCGCGTCCAGCCGCGAGCGCAGCGCGGACATCCGCGCGTGGGCGAAGGCCCGCGGCATCAAGGTCAATGAGCGCGGCCGTATCCCGGCGACCGTCGTGGAACAGTACGAAGCGGCTCACTGATTCATCGCCACAGCAGACGGCCCGCCTCTCCCCGCGGTGAGGCGGGCCGTTCGCATACCCGGCACCGAACGCGAACGAACCCCACCCGGCACCCAGAAGCGACGAGGCCCGCAGAGAGGACCGCCCGTTCCCGCGAGGCCCCTCGCCCAAGGGCCCACAGCCCGTTCCTGCGGGAATCATCCGCCCGCGGATGATGGAAACGTCACGGCGGGACCATCGCCCCATGGGGGGCAAACCACAGCACGTGTGGAGCCGGACCACCCATGGCGGGGAAACCACGGCCCTCCGTGGGAATCGATCACCTACGGGTGGGTGTACGGAGACTTTCGGGGTCCATCGCCTATGGCGCGGTGGCCTCCGTGGGACCGATCTCCTAAGGGTGGTGGACGGAGCCCTTGGCCTATGAGGGACGGTCGCCTCTGCGGGGACCGGGCGTCATGGGGTGATCAAGGGTTCCGAGGGGCCTTTTGTCCATGGGGGCTGATCGTTCGGGAGGAGACCGATCGTTCGACGAAGAGACCCGAAGCCGCGTCGGGAGGAGCGCCAAGGTGATTCGGGTCGATCGCCGCGCCGGAGGCGGCCCCGGGCGGGTGTGGTGGATGGGGTCGGTGGGGCGTTCGGGAAGGATGGCGGGGCGGTGCGGGGTGGGCGGGTGAGGGCTGTCGGAGGGGCCGGGGCGTTCGCTTGCGGCGAAGTGTGTCGCGAGGGTGGATGGCACGGCGCGCCGTCGGGGATGCTGGGAAGGCAGGGGTCAAATCCCGCATACTGGGGGAAACGCCCATGTCGCAAGCCTGTGGGCGGGCTGTCAGGACCCGGCTCAAGATCTTTTACCGAGCCGGGTAAAAGGCGTTCGCTTGGGGCGTAGCGGGAACATGGCGCACCTACGTGGTAGTTGGATGAGGATGAACAGCGCTTAGCTGGGGAACGTCTCCTGGTGGGAGTGCACCGGGTGGCAGCCTCGGGGCGGGCTAGCATGCGGAAGGTCAGGTTCGGACATACCGGGCTTGCCCGACCGCTCTGTGAGGAGCGACGAGATGTTCGAGAGGTTCACCGACCGCGCGCGGCGGGTCGTCGTCCTGGCCCAAGAAGAGGCCCGGATGCTCAACCACAACTACATCGGGACCGAGCACATCCTTCTGGGTTTGATCCACGAGGGTGAGGGTGTCGCCGCCAAGGCCCTGGAGAGCCTGGGAATCAGCCTCGAGGCGGTGCGCCAGCAGGTCGAGGAGATCATCGGCCAGGGCCAGCAGGCGCCTTCGGGGCACATCCCGTTCACTCCGCGTGCCAAGAAGGTCTTGGAGCTGTCGCTGCGCGAGGCGCTGCAGCTCGGCCACAACTACATCGGGACCGAGCACATCCTGTTGGGCCTGATCCGCGAGGGCGAGGGCGTGGCCGCCCAGGTGCTGGTCAAGCTCGGCGCCGACCTGAACCGGGTGCGCCAGCAGGTGATCCAGTTGCTGCACGGCTACCAGGGCAAGGAGCCGGCGGCCGCCGGTCCCTCGGAGTCGACGCCGTCGACCTCCCTGGTGCTCGACCAGTTCGGCCGCAACCTGACGCAGGCCGCCCGCGAGGGCAAGCTCGACCCGGTGATCGGCCGGGACAAGGAGATCGAGCGGGTCATGCAGGTCCTGTCGCGGCGGACCAAGAACAACCCCGTGCTGGTCGGCGAGCCCGGCGTCGGCAAGACGGCCGTGGTCGAAGGGCTGGCGCAGAAGATCGTCAAGGGCGAGGTGCCCGAGACCCTGAAGGACAAGCAGCTCTACACCCTCGACCTCGGCGCGCTGGTCGCCGGGTCCCGCTACCGCGGTGACTTCGAGGAGCGGCTGAAGAAGGTCCTGAAGGAGATCCGCACCCGCGGCGACATCATCCTGTTCATCGACGAGCTGCACACTCTGGTCGGCGCGGGCGCCGCCGAGGGCGCCATCGACGCCGCCAGCATCCTCAAGCCGATGCTGGCCCGCGGTGAGCTGCAGACCATCGGCGCCACCACGCTGGACGAGTACCGCAAGCACCTGGAGAAGGACGCCGCGCTGGAGCGCCGCTTCCAGCCCATCCAGGTCGCCGAGCCGTCGCTGAGCCACACCATCGAGATCCTCAAGGGTCTGCGCGACCGGTACGAGGCGCACCACCGCGTCTCGATCACCGACGGCGCCCTGGTGGCGGCCGCGCAGCTCGCGGATCGCTACATCAGCGACCGGTTCCTGCCGGACAAGGCGATCGACCTCATCGACGAGGCCGGTTCGCGGATGCGGATCCGTCGGATGACCGCGCCGCCGGACCTGCGCGAGTACGACGAGAAGATCGCCGACGTGCGTCGGGAGAAGGAGTCCGCGATCGACGCGCAGGACTTCGAGAAGGCCGCCGCCCTGCGCGACAAGGAGAAGCAGCTCCTGACCGCCAAGGCGCAGCGGGAGAAGGAGTGGAAGGCCGGCGACATGGACGTCGTGGCCGAGGTGACCGAGGAGCTGATCGCCGAGGTCCTCGCCACCGCCACCGGCATCCCGGTCTTCAAGCTGACCGAGGAGGAGACCTCCCGGCTGCTGCGCATGGAGGACGAGCTCCACAAGCGGGTCATCGGCCAGGAGGACGCCATCAAGGGCCTCTCCCAGTCGATCCGGCGTACCCGCGCCGGTCTGAAGGACCCGAAGCGTCCCGGCGGCTCGTTCATCTTCGCCGGCCCCTCCGGTGTCGGTAAGACCGAGCTGTCCAAGACGCTGGCGGAGTTCCTGTTCGGCGACGAGGACGCGCTGATCCAGCTCGACATGTCCGAGTTCATGGAGAAGCACACCGTCTCGCGGCTGTTCGGCTCCCCGCCCGGCTACGTCGGGTACGAGGAGGGCGGCCAGCTCACCGAGAAGGTGCGCCGCAAGCCGTTCTCGGTCGTGCTGTTCGACGAGATC
This sequence comes from Thermomonospora umbrina, assembly GCF_003386555.1. Taxonomy (GTDB): domain Bacteria; phylum Actinomycetota; class Actinomycetes; order Streptosporangiales; family Streptosporangiaceae; genus Thermomonospora; species Thermomonospora umbrina. The sequence continues at coordinate 3,801,961 of NZ_QTTT01000001.1, forward strand.
GAGAAGGCCCACCCGGACATCTTCAACTCGCTGCTGCAGATCCTGGAGGACGGTCGGCTGACCGACGCCCAGGGCCGGGTGGTGGACTTCAAGAACACCGTCATCATCATGACCACCAACCTGGGCACCCGGGACATCTCCAAGGGCCAGTCGCTGGGCTTCTCCCGCGCCAACGACACCCAGGGCGACTACGACCGGATGAAGTCCAAGGTGCAGGAGGAGCTCAAGCAGCACTTCCGGCCCGAGTTCCTCAACCGTGTCGACGACATCGTGGTCTTCCACCAGCTCACCCCGAAGGAGATCATCCAGATCGTGGATCTGATGATCGCCCGCGTGGACGAGCGGCTGCGGGACCGGGACATGGGCCTGGAGCTCAAGCAGGACGCCAAGGACCTGCTGGCCGAGCGCGGGTACGACCCGGTGCTGGGCGCCCGGCCGCTGCGCCGGACGATCCAGCGGGAGATCGAGGACAACCTGTCCGAGAAGATCCTCTACAACGAGCTCAAGTCCGGCGAGATCGTCATCGTCGGCGTCGAGGGTTCCGGCGAGACGGCCAAGTTCACCTTCAAGGGTGAGCCGAAGCCGTCCACCGTCCCCGACACGCCGCCGCCGGTCGAGGGCGCGGTCAACATCAACAAGGATTGACCGTTCCCCGCCGGGGGTTGACCGGCTCAGCGAAGGCCCGCACCACGACGGTGCGGGCCTTTGCCGTTCCCGGAACGTCCCGACGGTCGCCCCGGAACGGCGTTTGCCCGGTTCCTGGCCGTTCAGGTGCCGCGACCGCCTCGCCCGGACGGCTGCGGGCCTGCGAGGCGGGACCGTGGGGCACCTTCCCTGGTGGCGCGTCCGCCGACGTGCGCGCCGCTTCGAGGGGGGGACATGTCGAGATCACGCAAGCACTGGACGGCGGCCTGTCTGGTGGCCGCGGGCGGCCTCACGGCGGCGGCGCTGCCGCCGGGCACCGCCGGAGCCGTCGGTGTCCGAAATGCGTCACTCCAAGTGATCGCCCAAGGGTTGAACAGCCCGCGCGGGGTGACCGTGCTGCCGGACGGCACGGTACTGGTGGCCGAGGCCGGGCACGGCGGCCGGGGCCCGTGCGTCGGGTCCGGGGAGCTCCGGAGCTGCTTCGGCCACAGCGGGTCGATCTTCCGGCTCCAGGGTCGGGACGGGCGGCGGATCGTGCGCGGCCTGCCGTCCATCAGCGATGCCGGGGGCCGGGAGGCGTCCGGGCCGGTCCAGGTGATGGTGCACGGCCGGCGGCTGCTCGTGCTGAGCGGTGCGGGGCTGAACGGCTCTCAGCGGGCCGCGTTCGGCGCGGGGGCGCTCCCGATGGGAACCCTCTACGCGCTGCCGGGAGGCCGGATCCTCGCCGATCTGGTGCGGCACGAGACCGTGTACGACCCCGACTGGGTGCTGCCGCGCAACGACCCCAGGGGCGAGGCGGTGCACTCGAACCCGTGGCGGTTCGTCCGTTCGGGGCACGGCGGGTGGCTGGTGACCGACGCGGGGGCCAACGATCTCATCCGGGTCGGCCCGCGAGGCCGTACGCACACCGAGGCGCTGTTTCCGCACAATCGGGCGGCGACGACCGGAGGGGCCGCCTCGGGGCAGCCGCGCAGGCTGATGGGGCTGCACGGCGGCGGCCGGGCGCAGGAGACCCGACAGGTGCAGTCGGTGCCCACGGGCCTCGTGCGGGGCCCGGACGGCGCGTACTACGTGGGCGAACTGGCCGGGTTCGCGCCCGGGGCGTCCCGGATCTGGCGGATCGTTCCGGGACATCGGCCCCGGTTGTTCGTCTCCGGCCTGACCGCCGTCTCCGACCTCGCGCTGGACCGCCACGGGAACCTCTTGGCGCTCAGCCTGACCCGGGGCCTGGCCGGGTTCCCGCAGACCCCGCCACTGCCGGGCGCGCTGTACCGGATCGATTTGAGGAGCAAGCGGAGGACGGAGATCCCCACCGGCGGGACGCTGATGTTTCCCACCGGTCTGGGCGTCGGGCGGCACGGTGAGATCTACGTGTCCAACAGGGGAGTGGGCACCGGTGCGGGGCAACTTCTCCGGCTCCACGGCTGAGCGCCGCTGAGCGGGGCGCCCGGATCGGGGCCGATCGCCGTCCTGGGGGCCGGGTTACTCCTGACCCAGAGGGCTCGGCAGATCGGGACGCCCGGCCCATGCTCCCGGGACGGCCTCGCCGGCACCGTCGTCCGTGGCGCGGAACGATCATCCCTCCGCGTCACGACGAGGGAGAGAGATGTCGAGATCACGCAAGTCCTGGACGGGGGCCGCCCTGGCGGTCGCGGCCGCGGGCTGTGTCACCGCCGGGCTCGTCCCCGGGACGGCCCAGGCGCAGGGCGCGCCGTCGCTCCAGGTGATAGCCGGCAAGCTCAACAACCCGCGCGGGGTCACGGTGCTCGGCGACGGCACCATCCTGGTGGCCGAGTCCGGGACCGGGGGCAAGGGGCCGTGCGTCGGCAAGGGCGAGGCCAGGCAGTGCTTCGGCGCCACCGGTGCGATCTTCCGGATGAAAGGCGCGTGGAAGGGCCGGGTCGTCAAGGGCCTGCCGTCGATCAACGAGGGCGGCGGGTCGGCGGCCATCGGCCCGGTGGACGTGGCGGTGTCCGGCAAGGACTACTACGTGCTCAACGGCTTCGGCGGCAGTACGGCGCACCGGGCCAGGTTCGGCTCGAACGCGCGGCGGATGGGCACCCTCTACCGGGTGCGCGGGGCCGCCGTGCAGGGGGACCTGGTCTCGCACGAGACCCGGCTGGACCCCGACTGGGTGCTGCCGAGGACCGACCCGGGCGAGCCGAGGATCAACGCCAACCCGTGGCGGTTCGCGTCCGCGTCCGGCGGTCAGTACGTGACCGACGCGGGCGGCAACGACCTGGTACGGGTCTCCGGCGGCCGGACGTACACCGAGGCGGTGTTCCCGCACGGCCGGATCGCGGTGCCCGCCTCGGCCCGGACGGCCGTGAACTCGGCGCAGGCCAAGCGGCTGCTGCGAGTGATCGCCGGGGCTCCGGCGGCGTCGCAGACCATTCCCGTCCAGTCGGTGCCCACCGGTGTCGTCAGGGGCCCGGACGGCGCCCTGTACGTCGGCGAGCTGGGCGGTTTCGCCCCGGGCGCGTCGCGGATCTGGCGGATCGTGCCCGGCCGCAGGCCCACGCTGTTCGCCTCCGGCCTGACCGCCGTCTCGGACCTGGCCCTGGACGGGCGGGGCAACCTCGTGGCGCTGACCATGACGACCGGGTTCGGCCCCGGCCCGAACGACCCGCCGCAGCCCGGCGCGCTGTACCGGATCAACCTGCGGACCAAGAAGCGGACCGAGATCCCCACCGCCGGGAGGCTGTTCTTCCCGACCGGGGTGGCCGTCGGCCCGCGCGGCGCGGTCTACGTCGCCAACCGGGGCATCGGGAACGGGGCGGGCCAACTGGTCCGCATCACGTTCTGAGCCGCACGTCACGACGAGGTGGACGCGGCGGCCATTCGATCGGGGATCGGAGGGCCGCCCGACGGTAAGGGGGTCTGATGAGGGTCGGTGTCTGGCTGGTCGGGGCCCGTGGCTCCGTGGCGACCACGGTGGTGACGGGGGCCGCCGCGCTCCGCTCGGGGCTGCTGCCGCCGGTGGGGTGCGTCACCGAGACGCCCGGGTTCGCCGGCGTGGGGCTGCCCCCGCTGGACGCCCTGGTGTTCGGCGGCCACGACATCGGGGGCTCACCACTGGTGGAGCGAGCCGAGGAACTGGCCCGCGCCGGCGTCGTTCCGGCACTGCTCCCGGCGGCCGTGACCGGCGCGCTGACCGAGGCCGAGGCGGAGATCCGCCCCGGCATCGGCGGCGGGCCCGGGCGGGGGTCTCAGCGGGGGGAGGCGGAGCGGGTGATCGGCGATCTCGTCTCGTTCCGGGAGCGGCGAGGGCTGGACCGGGTCGTGGTGATCAACGTCGCGTCCACCGAGCCGCCGTTCGAGGTGCGGCCGGAGCACGCCGATCCGGCGGCCCTGGAACGGGCCATGGACGGGCCGGAGGAGGTGCTGCCGCTCAGCTCCGTGTACGCCTACGCGGCGCTGCGGGCCGGCTGCCCGTACGTCGACTTCACGCCGTCCACGGGTGTACGGCTGCCGGCGCTGGACGAGCTGGCGAGGGCGGAGGGCCTCCCGTACGCGGGCAGCGACGCCAAGACGGGGGAGACGCTGGTCAAGACCGCGTTGGCCCCGATGTTCGCGGCGCGGGCGCTGGCGGTGCGGTCGTGGTCGGGCACCAACCTGCTGGGCGGCGGCGACGGGGAGACCCTCGCCGATCCGGCGGCCGGCGAGAGCAAGAAGGCGTCCAAGGACCGTGCGCTCGCCGCGATCCTCGGCCATCGGGTCGAGGGGGAGACCCACATCGATCACGTGCCCGACATGGGCGAGTGGAAGACCGCGTGGGACCACGTCACGTTCGAGGGCTTCCTCGGGGTGCGGATGACCTTGCAGTTCACCTGGCAGGGCTGCGACTCGGCGCTGGCGGCACCGCTCGTCCTGGACCTGGCGCGGCTCACGGCGCGCGCCCACGAGGCGGGCGAGTCCGGCCCGCTGACGGCGCTGGGCTTCTTCTTCAAGGACCCGGTCGGCGGCGGCGAGCACGGTCTGGACGCCCAGTACGAACGGCTCCGCGCATGGGCGAACGGACTCGGAGTGAGCGCATGAACCTCAAGGACCTGGCCGAACTCGTACGGGCCCCGGCCGCGCTGAGCGTTCCGGGCGACACCATGGCCGGTGGGGCGCGGGGGCCGGCGCCGGCGGTGTCGTCGGTCTGTCTCTACTGGGCCGGGATGGCCCTCAACGACTACGCCGATCGTGCCCTGGACGCCAAGGAGCGTCCGGAGCGCCCGATCCCGTCCGGCAGGGTGGCCCCCTGGGAGGCGCTGGCGCTGGCCGCCGGGCTGACCGGTGCGGGTCTGGCGGTGGCGGCCGTCACGGGGGGCCGCCGCAGGCTGGCGGTGGCGGTGCCGCTCGCCGTGACCGTGTGGGCGTACGACCTGAAGCTCAAGGACACCCCGGTGGGCCCGGCGGCGATGGCGGCGGCGCGCGGGCTGGACGTCCTCCTCGGTGGAGGCCCCGGGGCCCTTCCCGCAGCCGCCGCGATCACGGCTCACACGTACGGGCTCACGATGCTCAGCCGGGGCGAGGTGGACGGCGGCGGACCCGCCCAACTCGCCATCGCCCTGGCGGCCACGGCGACGGTGACCGCCATCGCCGCGCTCCCCCACAGGGACCGCGCGGCGATCGTCGGGTTGGGCCTGGTCGCCGCGTACACCGGGGTGGTGGGCGGCGCGCAGCTTCACGCATCCGCTCCGCCTGGGGCGGTCACCGCCGGGGCGGGCGTTCTCGGGCTGATCACCGGCCTCGTCCGTCGGGATCGCTCGGCGGGTGCGAGGGTGGGCCTGGTCGCCGCGTACGCCGGGCTGGTCGGCGGCGCACAACTCCGGGCCGCCGCGAACCCCGACGCGGCCACCGTCCGCGCGGCCGTCGGCGCGGGCGTTCTCGGGCTGATCCCCCTCCAGGCGGCGTTCACCGCGCGGCGGGGACACCCGGCCGCCGCGGCGGCGCTCGCGGCGGTGCATCCGCTGGCGCGGCTCCTCGCCCGCAAGGTGTCGCCGACGTGAGATTCGCGTACGGGACGAACGGCTTCGCCAACCATCGGCTGGACGAGGCCCTGGCGGTGCTGGCCGACCTCGGCTACGAGGGTGTCGCGCTGACCCTGGACCCGGGCCACCTCGACCCGTACGCCCCTGACCTGGCCCGCGAGGTGGCCCGGGTCGGCAAGAGGCTGGCGGAGCTGGGGCTCGGCGTGGTCATCGAGACCGGCGGCCGGTACGTGATCGACCCCCGCCGCAAGCACCATCCGACCCTGCTGAGCCCGCCCGAGGGCGCGGAACGACGCATCGACCTGCTGCTGCGGGCCGTTCGGGTGGCCGAGGATCTGGGGGCCGAGGCGATGTCGTTCTGGAGCGGCACCGCCGACCCCGGCGTGAGCGACGACACGGCCTGGGAGCGGCTCACCGACGGCGTCGCGCAGGTGGTCGCGGAGGCCGAGCGCCGGGGCGTCACGCTGGGCTTCGAGCCGGAGCCGGGGATGTTCGTCGACACGATCGCCGGTTTCGAGGAGCTGCACGCCACGCTCGGCGGGCCCGCGGAGCTGGGGCTGACCCTCGACATCGGGCATTGCCGATGCCTGGAGCCCCGACCGGTGCCCGACTGCGTGCGCCGGGCCGCGCCGCACCTGGTGAACGTGCAGATCGAGGACATGCGGCGCGGGGTCCACGAGCACCTGGAGTTCGGTCGGGGCGAGATCGACTTCCCGCCGGTGCTGGCCGCCCTCGCCGAGACCGGATACCGGGGCCTGGTGGGTGTGGAGCTGCCCCGGCACAGCCACGCGGCCCCGGCGGTGGCGGAGCACTCGATCCGATTCCTCCGCGCCGCCGCCGCTGCGAAGGAGGCCCTGTGATGATCGACCCGACTGCCGCCCTGGACGAGGGCGGCCGGACCTGGCTCGCCGCCGCCGTGGATCGGATCCGGGCCGACGACGCCGCGATCCTGGAACTGTTCCCGGCGGCGGGGCGTGCCTGCGGGCGCGGCCCGCTGCCCGGCGCGCCCGGCTGGACCGTCGATCAGGCGGTGCGGGCGTTCCTGCTGCTCGGCCTGGCGGCCGAGGGGGAGGCGTTGGGCGAGGCGCTGTTCGACGTCTATCGGTACGGCGACGCGGCCGAGAAGATCGCCGTGCTCCGGGCCCTCCCGCTGCTGGACGCGGGCCCGCACGCGCTGCCGATCGTGCGGGACGCGCTGCGCACCAACGACACCCGGATGATCGAGGCCGCCGTCGGCCCCTACGCCGCCGAGCATCTGCCCGATCACGAATACCGCCAGGCCGTCCTCAAATGCGTCTTCGTCGGCGTTCCGCTGCGCGAGGTGGCCGGGCTCGTCAGGCGCGCCGACCGGGAGCTGGCCCGGATGCTCGCCGACTACGCCCACGAACGGACCGTCGCCGGGCGCGACGTGCCCGAGGACGTCTGGCCCATCGCACGCAAGGGGGACCTCTGATGCGCATCTTCGACCCGCACATCCACATGACGTCGCGGACCACCGACGACTACGAGCGGATGTACGAGGCCGGTGTCCGGGCGGTGGTGGAGCCGTCGTTCTGGCTCGGGCAGCCCCGCACGTCCCCCGACACGTTCGCCGACTACTTCGACTCGCTGCTCGGCTGGGAGCCGTACCGGGCCGCGCAGTTCGGCATCCGGCACCACTGCACCATCGCGCTCAACCCCAAGGAGGCGAACGACCCGCGCTGCCGGCCCGTGCTGGACCTGCTGCCGCGCTATCTGGCCAAGGACGGCGTGGTGGCGGTCGGAGAGGTCGGCTACGACTCGATGACCCCCGAGGAGGACGAGGTCTTCGCCGCGCAGCTCGCCATGGCGATCGTCGCGGGCCTGCCGGTGATGGTCCACACCCCGCACCGCGACAAGGCCGCCGGCACCCGCCGCAGCCTGGACGTCGTCCGCGCATCGGGTCTGGAACCCGGTCGGGTCCTGATCGACCACCTCAACGAGACGACCGTCGCGATGGTCCGGGAATCGGGTTGTTGGACGGGGTTCTCCGTCTACCCCGACACCAAGATGGACGAGGATCGGATGGTAATGATCCTCAAGGAGCACGGCACGGAACGCGTCCTGGTGAACTCGGCCGCCGACTGGGGGCGCAGCGACCCCCTCAAGACCCGGCGGGTGGGTGCGGCGATGCTGGCCGCGGGTTTCACCGAGGACGAGGTCGACACCGTCCTGTGGCGCAACCCGGTGGCGTTCTACGCGCAGAGCGGCCGGCTTGACCTGGACGATGCGCCGGCCGCCGCGTTCCACGCCGGCAACACCATCGAACGAGGCGGATGACATGCGCTTCAGGCACCGTGACGGGACCCTGGTCCACGTCGCCTACTGCACCAACGTCCACCCGGCCGAGGACCTGGACGGGGTGATCGCCCAGTTCACCCGGTACGCGCGCCCCGTCAGGGAACGGCTCGGGCTGGCGCGGCTCGGCGTGGGGCTGTGGCTGGCCCGACCCGTCGCCGACACGCTCACCGCCGACCCCGGCGAACTGCTGCGCCTCAAGCGGGCCATCGACCGCGCCGGGCTGGAGGTCGTCACCCTGAACGGCTTCCCGTACGAGGGGTTCGGCGGCGAGGTCGTCAAGCACGACGTCTACCACCCGGACTGGACCCGGCCCGAACGGATGCGGTACACCCTCGACCTGGCGCGGATCCTGATCCGGCTGCTGCCCGACGACGTCACCCGGGGCAGCATCTCCACCCTCCCCCTGGCCTGGCGCGACCCCTGGTCGCCGGCCCAGGAGGAGTTGGCCGCGCGTCGCCAGGACCGGCTCAACCGCGAGCTGACCGCGCTGTCCTCGGCGACCGGCCGCACGATCCGGGTCGGGTTCGAGCCGGAGCCCGGCTGTCTGGTGGAGTCCACCGGGCAGGCCGCCGACCACCTGCTCGGCGGCACCCGGTTCCTCGGCGTGTGCCTGGACGCCTGCCACCTCGCCGTCGGGTTCGAGGACCCGGCCGAGGCGGTGGACCGGCTGACCGACGCCGACCTGCCGATCATCAAGCTGCAGGCGTCCTGCGCGCTGGAGGCCGACCGGCCCCGCGACCCCGCGCAGCGCAAGGCCCTGGCGGGCTTCGTGGAGCCCCGGTTCCTCCACCAGGCCCGCGAGCGGGACGTGCCCGCCGGGGCCGACGACCTCGACGCGGCCCTCGACGGCGGGCTGCCCGGCGACCACGAGTGGCGCGTCCACTTCCACGTCCCGCTGCACGCCGAACCCGACGGGCCGCTGCGCTCGACCCGCCCGGTGCTGGACGGCACCCTGCGGACGCTGTTCGGCGGCGACCGCGCCCTGACCGACCACGTCGAGGTCGAGACCTACACCTGGGACGTGCTGCCCGGCCGTCCCAAGACCAAGGAGGCGCTGGTGGAGGGGATCGCCGCCGAACTGGCGTGGACCCGCGACCGGCTCGTCCGCCTCGGACTCTCAGAGGAGACCTGACCTTGACCCGTCCCAGACCGCTCGTCGTCGTCGATGTGGTCGGCCTGACCCCCAAGCTGCTCGCCCACATGCCCCGCCTGACGGGGGCGATGCGGGCCGAGGCCACGTTGGAGACCGTCCTGCCGGCGGTGACCTGCTCCGTGCAGTCGACCCTGCTGACCGGCGAGCTTCCCAACGTCCACGGCATCGTGGGGAACGGCTGGTACTTCCGCGAGCTGGGCGAGGTGCTCCTGTGGCGCCAGCACAACGCCCTGGTCGGCGGCGAGAAGGTATGGGACGCCGCCCGCCGGATCCACCCGGGCTACAAGGTCGCCAACGTGTGCTGGTGGTACGCGATGGGGGCCGCGACGGACTTCACGGTGACGCCCCGGCCGATCTACCACGCCGATGGCCGCAAGTCGCCGGACTGCTACACCGACCCGCCGTCACTGCGGGTGGACCTCACGCGCGAGCTGGGGCGCTTCCCGCTGTTCACCTACTGGGGGCCGAAGGCGGGCCTGCCGTCCAGCCGGTGGATCGTGGAGGCGTCCCGGCTGCTGCTGGAGCGCGAGAGCCCCGACCTGACGCTGGTCTACCTCCCGCATCTGGACTACGACCTCCAGCGGTACGGCCCGGACGCGCCGCAGGCCGTCGCGGCGGCCCGCGAGATCGACGCCGTGCTGGGGCCCCTGCTGGACGACGCCGCCGCAGCGGGCGCGGTCACCGTGGTGCTGTCGGAGTACGGGATCACGAACGTGTCCCGGCCGGTGGACGTCAACCGGGCGCTGCGCCGAGCCGGGCTGCTGAAGGTGTACCGGCAGGCCGGCATGGAGTACCTCGACCCGTGGACGTCACGGGCCTTCGCCGTCGCCGACCACCAGCTCGCCCACGTGTACGTGAAGGACCCTGCGGACCTGCCTCGGGTGCGTTCGGTGCTGGCCGAGCTGCCCGGCGTGGAGCGACTGCTCGACGCCGAGGGCAAGGCGGCGCACGGGCTCGACCACGCGCGGTCGGGGGAGCTGGTCGCGGTGGCGGCCCCCGACTCCTGGTTCACGTACTACTACTGGCTCGACGACGACCGCGCGCCCGACTTCGCCCGCATGGTCGACATCCACCGCAAACCCGGGTACGACCCGGCGGAGCTGTTCATGGACCCGTCCGACCGGCTGGTCAAGGCCAAAGCGGGGCTGGCGCTGGCCCGCAAGCAGCTCGGCCTCCGCTACACGATGCAGGTCGTTCCGCTGGACCCGTCGCCCGTGCGGGGGAGCCACGGTCGGCTCCCCGCGACACCGGACGACGGGCCCGTGCTGATGTGCTCGGACCCGCTGGACCGGGAGACCTATGCCGCCACCGACGTGAAGGCCCTGCTGCTGTCACTGGCGGGTCTCACCGAGCCCGTCGGGGTCAACCCCTAGCCTCCTGCGCCGACGCGTCGAACGGCGTCGTCACGGGTCGCCCCTCGGCCATGTCGGTGAGCAGGACCCGCATGGCGTCACCGTCGTTCAGGTGCGGGAACGGGTCGTCGGGCACGGGCACGCCCAGGAAGTCGCACAGCGGCCCCCAGCCCTCCCGCGCCTCGAAGACCAGCAGGCGATCCGCCGGGAGGGTCTCGCGGACCTCGACGATGTGCCGCTCGAACGCGGTGATCGCCTGCTCCTTGGTGGGAACGGTGCCGGTGCCCGTGCCGTACGTCTTGAGCCAGATCATGTTGAGCAGTGTGGGACGGATCGCCCGCATGGTGCTCAGGTGGGGGTGCTCGCCCTCGGGGAGCGGCGCGACGTTCGCCTTGAAGATGGTGTCGCGCATGCTGGCGTACCAGCGCTCCGGGTCGCGGATGGTGAGGACGACCTTGGCGTCCGGGTAGGCGTCCGCCAGCTCCCGCCAGAAGAACGCCGAGGGCCAGTCGACCGAGGACCGGTAGCCCTGAAGGATGCGGTCCCAGTCGTTCGGGCCCGGCTCCAGGATGCTCAGCCAGCGCTCGACCTGCTCGGGGTGGCTCATCAGTTCGAACATGTGGTGGCAGGGCCCGAACCCGAGCCGTTCCAGTGCCGCCTTCGTCGAGCTGGTGCCGGTACGGGGGAAGCCCGCTCCGATCACGTGCAGCATGAAGTGCTCCTTGTCGCGTGGGTGGCGCGAACAAACGATTGTCGTGATCGTTCCCATGCCCTCCCCGCCGAATCGGCCGGACCCGGCCGCCGCCACAGGGAACTCACCACTCCTTTCAGGAGGGGAGGGCGTAGCGGCCGTCGTCCAAGGGGTCGATGAGGCCGTCGGCGATCAGGCCGTCGAGGGCGCGTTCGCGTTGGACGGCGTCGGACCAGACGATGTCGAGGGCCGGCTTCTCCACCGGGCCCTCGGCCTGGCGGAGCACGGCCAAAAGGCGGCCTCGGCACTGGCGGTCGGTGCCCGCGTAGGTCTGGCCCCGGCGCGGCGGACCGTCGTAGGCGGGGCGGCCCGCCCGCTGCCAGGCGCAGGAGGAGATCACGGGGCAGTCGACGCAGCGCGGCGAACGGGCGGTGCAGACCAGGGCGCCCAACTCCATCACCGCCACCGCCCAGCGGGCGGCGACGGACGCGTCGGTCGGGAGCAGGGACTCGGCGACGGCGACCTCGGCGACCGTCTGGGACTTCGGCGGGTACTCGACACCGGTGATCAGCCGGGCGAGCACCCGGCGGACGTTGGTGTCGAGGACGGCATGGCGCTGCCGGAAGGCGAAACTGGCCACGGCGGCGGCGGTGTACGCGCCGATCCCGGGCAGGGCGAGCAACTCGTCGTGGTCGGACGGGACGAGCCCGTCGTGCCGCTCAACGAGGGTCACCGCGCAGGCGTGCAGGCGCAGGGCGCGACGGGGGTAGCCCAGCCGGCCCCAGGCGCGGACGGCCTCCCCGGACGGCTCGGCCGCCAGCGCGGCGGGTGTCGGCCAGCGGCGCATCCACTGCTCCCAGACCGGCAGCACCCGGACCACCGGGGTCTGCTGGAGCATGATCTCGCTGACCAGGACGGCCCACGGCGTCGCGTCGGGGGTCCGCCACGGCAGGTCGCGGGCGTGCTCGGCGTACCAGTCGAGAACGGGCCCGGTAAAGCGGACGGCATCGTGAGTTGCGGTCATGGCAACTCGCCATCCTTCCACGGCGCGTCGCGAGGGCCGGTGCGGAAAGGGAATCCATGCTTAGCGCATGGACGTCGACACGGACGGTCACGAAGACGAGATGGCGTACTGGCGTCGCCGTGCCCTCGCCCTGGCGGGGTCGCTGGCCGTCGTCGCCCTGCTGGCGTGGGCCTGCAACGCCGGGCGGGACGAGTCCGCCGTGCGCACCGGGGCCTCCGCGACCCCTTCGCCCTCGAAGGCGTCCGGGGCGCTCCCGATGGTGATGCCCACGGTCACGGTGACCGCCACCGCCAAGGTCAGGATGCCGCCCAAGCCGCATTCCAAGCCCAACGAGGACGGGAACGCCTGCGCCCGTCACGACGTGGTGGTGTCGTTCACGTCCCAGGCCGCCCGCTACAAGGGGGGCGACCGGCCGCAGTTCACGCTGTCGGTCGTCAACACCGGCGCTCGGAGCTGCACCTTCGACGTCGGGCCCAAGGCCCTGGAGACCCGGATCACCTCGGGCTCGGACAAGATCTGGTCATCGGCGCACTGCGCCGAGGGCCCCGGCTCGTCCCCCCGCGAACTCCGCCGGGGCATCCCGTACATCCAGACGATCACCTGGGACCGCCGCCGCTCCACACCCGCCTGCGCGGACACCCGCCGCCGCGCCGCCCCGGGCACCTACGTCGCCACGCTCCGCAGCGCCGGCGACAAGGTCGAACGCCGAGTCTTCCGCCTCCGCTGACCGCCTCGGCCGGGTCGGCACATGTCGCTCGACGGCGTCCGGTCGGTCCACGCGGGTGCCGTCGCGCCGCCCCGGCACCTGTGCGGCCTCGCCTTGCGGCGACGGCGTCCAGATCGAGCGCCGAGTCTTCCGTCTCCGCTGAGGCCCCGGCGGGGTCGGGCGGATGTGGCTCGACGGCGGCCGGCGGCCGGTCTCTCGTTCGCGGACGGCTCTGGCGGGTCGGCGTTCGCGTCGTCGTGTCGGCTGCGTCGGGCGATCGGTCCGGTCGTTCGCGGTGGTGCGGGCCTGCGGCCCGGCGATGGTGTCCGGGGGCGGCTCAGACGTAGCGTTCGAGGATCGAGGACTCGGCCAGTCGGGACAGGCCCTCGCGGACGCTGCGGGCGCGGGACTCGCCGACGCCGCCGACGGACTGGAGGTCGTCGATGCTCGCCGCCAGCAGCTTCTGCAGACCGCCGAAGTGCTCCACCAGGTGCTCGACGACCAGGCCGGGCAGCCGGGGGACCTTGGCCAGCAGGCGGTAGCCCTTGGGGCTGACCGGGATGTCGAGGGCGTCGGGGCCGGCGTAGCCCATCACCTCGGCGACCGTGGTCAGGTCGAGCAGCTCGTTGGCGCTCAGCGTGTCGAGGGCGTCCAGCACCTGGGCGACGAGCCGTTCGGGCGTCTCCGGGGGCTGGTAGTCGCGGACGATCAGCTCGCGGTCGACGTCGACGCCGGAGACCAGCTCGTCCAACTGGAGCGACAGCAGCCGGCCGTCGGTGCCCAGCTCGACCACGTAGCCCTCGATCTCGTCGGCGATCCGGCGGACCATCTCCAGCCGCTGGACCACGGCGGTCACGTCGCGGACGGTGACCAGGTCCTCGATCTCCAGGGCCGACAGGGTGCCGGAGACCTCGTCCAGGCGCAGCTTGTAGCGCTCGAGGGTCGCCAGGGCCTGGTTGGCCTTGGACAGGATGGCCGCCGAGTCCTCCAGCACGTAGCGGGTGCCGTCGAGGTAGAGGGCGATGATCCGCATGGACTGGCTGACCGAGATCACCGGGAAGCCGCACTGCTTGGCGACCCGTTCCGCGGTGCGGTGCCGAGTGCCGGACTCCTCGGTCGGGATGGTCGGGTCGGGCACCAGGTGCACGGCGGCCCGGACGATCCGCGCGTGGTCGCTGCCGAGCACGATCGCGCCGTCCATCTTGGCCAGCTCCCGCAGCCGGGTCGCGGAGAACTCCACGTCCAGCTCGAAGCCGCCGGAGCACAGCTCGGCGACGACCGGGTCGTAGCCGAGGACGATCAGGCCGCCGGTGTGCCCGCGCAGGATGCGCTCGAGGCCGTCGCGCAGCGCCGTTCCCGGCGCGAGCGCCGCCAGCGTGGCGCGGCGCCTCTCGTCATGACCCTTGTCGTGTACTGCTCCCACTGGACCCCCGCAGGTCGCCGAACGGCGCTTAGTTTACCGAGCCGCGCCGGTGACCGGCTCATCCCCGGGTCGCAGGTGAACCTTATGTGGATTAATACCCAAAGGTGACGACCTGGCCTCAAGGGGCCGTGAACGCCACCTGCAGGGCCTGCTGGAGGCTGTCGACCTCCATGACCTTCATGCCCTCGTAACTGACCGCCTGGGGCTCTCCGCGCCGCAGCGGGGTCTCGTCGCCCAGCTCCAACGCGCCCTTGGGGACCACCGCGGCCTTGAACCCCAGCCGGCTCGCCTCGGCCAGTCGCCGCTGCACGCCGGGCACCGCCCGGACCTCGCCGGCCAGCCCGACCTCGCCCAGCGCGATCACGTTGCCCGACAGCGCCTGCTCGACCGTCGACCCGGCGACCGCCAGCGCCACCGCCAGGTCCACCGACGTCTCGGAGAGCCGCACACCGCCGACCGTGGAGACGTACACGTCCTGGTCGTGCATCGAGATCTGGCAGCGGCGGGCCAGCACCGCCAGCACCATCGCGACGCGGGGCGACTCCAGCCCGGACGTGGCGCGACGCGGGGACGGCAGGAACGACTTGGCCACCAGCGCCTGGACCTCGGCGACCAGGGGACGGCGACCCTCCAGCGTCACCGTCACGCAGGTGCCCGGCACCGGCTCCTCGCGCCGGGTCAGGAACAGCCCGCTGGGGTCGGCCAGCCCCACGATGCCGACCTCGGACAGGTCGAAACAGCCCAACTCGTCGGTGGGCCCATAACGATTCTTCACGGCGCGGATCATGCGCAGCCGGCTGTGCCGGTCGCCCTCGAAGTAGAGGACCACGTCGACCAGGTGCTCCAACAACCGGGGACCGGCGATGGCCCCGTCCTTGGTCACATGCCCGACCAGCACGGTGGTGATCCCGCGCTCCTTGGCCACCCGGATCAGGTTGGCGGTGACCTCGCGGATCTGCGTGACACCACCCGGCGCCCCGTCGACCTCGGCCGTGCCGACGGTCTGGATCGAGTCCACCACCAGCAGCTTGGGCTCGACGGCGTCGACATGCCCGAGCACCGACGACAACTCCGTCTCGGCCGCCAGGTAGAGATCGTCGGCCACCGCCCCCACCCGGTCGGCCCGCAGCCGGACCTGCTCGGCGGACTCCTCACCCGTCACATACAACACGGGCGTACGGGCCGCGGCGAGCGCCGCCACCTCCAACAACAACGTCGACTTGCCGATCCCCGGCTCGCCCGCCAACAGCACCACGGCCCCCGGCACCATGCCGCCGCCGAGCACCCGGTCCAGCTCGTCCAGCCCGGTCGCCTGCGCCTGCGCCGACCGGACGTCCACCTGCCCGATCCGCCGCGCCGGCGTCGTCACCGGCCCGGCCGCCACCACGCGCGGTGGCGTCGCCGCCCCCGCCTCGCCCACGGTCCCCCACGCCTGGCACTCCCCGCAGCGCCCCACCCACTTGGACGTCTGCCAGCCGCACTCCGAGCACCGAAAGGCCGCCCGCGCCGTCTTCGCCTTCGCCATGACGCGAACAGTACGACCCCGATCCGACAAACACCCGCCGAAGCCCCCACGCCCCGTACCGAAGCCCGACCGTGCGCCCGACTCTCGACCCGACCGTGGGCCCGACTCTTGAACCCGACCGTGGGCCCGCGAGCGGGCCCGCGTGGTCTGGACTGAGGAGGCTTTCAAGATCGTGACGAAGGAGCGATCTTGAAAGCGACGAGGGAAGACCGCGCGTGTCAGGCCCGCGAGCCGCCGAGCGGAGCGAGGCCGTACACACGCCACCAGAGGTTGATCGCGTAGTCGACCTCGCATCCCGGGTGTTCGGCGAGGAAGGCGTCCGCCAGGTCCGCCGGGAACTCGATGCGGAGGACGGCGGCCAGGTCGTCGCGGTTCTGGAACGACCAGCGCGTCAGCAGCGGCTCGCGGGAGAAGCCCTGGGCGGCCCAGAAGCGTTCCACGGACTCGGCGTCGTACGAGGTCAGCCAGCGGCGGAACCAGCCGCCGAAGGTGGAGCGGGTCGCGTCGTTGTCGATGATCATGGCGGCCCCGCCGCGGCGCAGGACCCGGCGCAGCTCGGCCAGTCCCGGCTCGCAGCCGGGCCCGAAGAAGTACGCCCACCGGGCGTGGACCACGTCCACCGAGGCGTCCGGCAGCGGGATCCGCTGGGCGGTGCCGACACGCACGGTGACGTTCGGGAGGTCGCGGACCCGCCGGCCGGCCGCCGCCGCCAGCGCCGCGTGCGGCTCCACGCCGATCACCCGGGCCGCCTCCCGGGCGAAGAACGGCAGGTGGAAGCCGGTGCCGCAGCCGAGGTCCAGCACGGTGGCGCCGTCCCAGGGACGGATCCGGCGCATCGCCGCCTCCAGCACCCCGTCGGGGTCCACGGCGCGGTTCTCCACCTCGTAGACCTGGGGAGAGTTCCAGATGTTGGGGCTGGGCACGGCGCCCGCAGCGATCTCGGCCACGAGCGCCGAGGGTAGCGGGGCCGGCGGGGTGTCGCGCAGGTCATCGGCGGGGGCGGCCATGGCGTGCCACGCCCACGCATACCATGAGCGTTGCACGGTGCCGGTCCGCCGGGCAGCATTGTTCAATTCAGCGTGCACCGGCCGGCGCTCACCGGAGAGGCATTGAGCGAGCAACATGGCGAGGGAGCAGTGACTCCGCAGGACCACGGCGCAGTACCCGGGCTCAGGCTTTCCGACGCCCCGGTGACGCTCTCGACCGCCTCGGTCTACCCGGAGAAGGTGCCCAGCGCCTTCGAGATCGCGGCCGCGCTGGGCTACGACGGCGTCGAGGTCATGGTCGCCACCGACGCCGCCTCGCAGGACCTCAACGTCCTGCGCCGGCTGTCGGACTACCACCAGGTCCCGATCAAGTCGATCCACGCGCCCTGCCTGTTGCTGACCCAGCGGGTGTGGGGCCGTGAGCCGTGGGGCAAGTTGGTGCGCTCCAAGGAGGTCGCCGAGGAGCTGGGGGCCGAGGTGGTGGTCGTCCACCCGCCGTTCCGCTGGCAGCGCGAGTACGCCCGCGAGTTCGTCGAGGGCCTGGCGCGCATGCAGGAGGAGACCGACGTCGTCTTCGCCGTGGAGAACATGTTCCCGGTGCGGGCGCGCGGCGCCGAGGTCGGCATGTACGCCCCCGACTGGAACCCGCTCGACCAGGACTTCCCGCACGTGACGCTGGACCTGTCGCACACGGCGGTGTCGGGCTCGGACGCGCTGGAGATGGCCGAGGACCTCGGCGACCGGCTGCGACACGTTCATCTGGCCGACGGCATCGGCGTGACCAACAAGGACGAGCACCTGGTGCCGGGCCGGGGCGGTCAGCCGTGCGACGCGGTGCTGGAGAAGCTGGCCGACGACGGGTTCCGGGGGCACATCGTGCTGGAGGTCAACACCCGCCGGGCCGCGAGCCGGGCCGAGCGGCTGGAGGATCTGGCCGAGGCGCTGGCGTTCACCCGGCTGCACCTGGCCGCCGCCGACCGCACGTGGGAGGTCACCCCGGCCGGAGAGGTGACCCGCCGGGGCGCCCACTGATGGCCTCTCCCCGTACGGGCCGGCCCGGGCGGCGCCCGGGCCCGACGGAGACCCGTGAGCGGATCCTCGCCTGCGCCCGCCGACTGTTCGCCGAGAAGGGGTACGACGGGGCCTCGCTGCGCGGGATCGCCCGCGAGGCGGAGGTGGACCCGGCGCTGGTGCACCACTTCTTCGGCGGCAAGCAGGGCGTCTTCGTGGCGGCGATGGAGTTCCCGATCGACCCGGCGGTGATCGTGTCCCGGGTCGCCGAGGTCGGGTCCCGGGACGAGTTGGGCGTGGCGCTGGCCCGGACGTTCCTGGACGTCTGGGAGGACCCCGCCAGCCGTACGCCGCTGCTGGCCGTACTGCGCTCGGCGATGACGAACGAGCGGGTGGCCACGATGATGCGGCAGTTCGTCCAGGCGACGCTGCTGACCCCGGCCACCGAGACCTTCCGGATCCCGCCGATCCGGATCGAGGCCGCCATCGGGCAGCTCATCGGCGTCGCCATGCTGCGGTACGTGCTGGGGGTCGAACCGATCGCCTCGGCGACCCGCGAGGAGCTGGTGGAGCTGCTGGCCCCGACGCTGCAGCGGCACTTCGACGAGGTCTGAGGATCCCTCCGCGACGTCTTGACGGGGCCTTCGCGGCGACATAAATTCAACACATGATGAGTTCGAGTTCCACGGCGGTGAGCGTCCGCGACCTGCGGGTCCGACGGGGCGGCCGGGAGGTCCTGCGCGGTGTCGGCTTCGACGTGCCGCGCGGGTCCGTGGTCGGGCTGCTGGGCCCCAGCGGGTGCGGGAAGACCACGCTGATGCGGGCGCTCGTCGGCGTGCAGATCGTCGAGAGCGGCACCGTGCAGGTGCTCGGCCGCCCGGCCGGGAGCCCGGAGCTGCGCCGCACGGTCGGGTACGCGACCCAGAGCCCGGCCGTCTACCTCGACCTGACCGTTCAGGAGAACCTGCGGTACTTCGCCTCGGTCCTGGGCGTACCGCGCGGCGCCGTGCGCCGGGAGGTCGACCGGGTCGTCGACGAGGTCGGCCTCGGGCGACACCGCGACCAGGTGGCCGGCACGCTGTCCGGCGGGCAGCTCAGCCGGGCCAGCCTCGCGGTCGCCCTGCTCGGCGCGCCCGAGCTGGTGGTGTTGGACGAGCCCACCGTGGGTCTGGACCCGGTGCTGCGCCAGGAGCTGTGGCATCTGTTCAACGAGCTGGCCTCCAGGGGCACCACGCTGCTGGTCTCCAGCCATGTCATGGACGAGGCGGGCCGCTGCGAGCGTCTGCTGTTGATGCGCGAGGGCGAGATCCTCGCCGACGACACGCCCGCCGCGCTGCGCGCCCGTGCCGGCGTCGACGATCTGGAGGAGGTCTTCCTCCGACTGATCGCCGGCCGAGAGGGAGTGGGTTCGCGATGAGCGTCTCCGTCACGCTGGCCACGATGCGCCGCATCCTCGGCCAGCTCCGCCACGACCACCGCACGGTGGGCCTGATCGTCGGGGTCCCGACGGTGCTGATGATCCTGCTGCGGTACGTGTTCGACGACCCGGCGCTGTTCGACCGGGTGGGGCCGATGCTGCTGGGCGTGTTCCCGTTCGTGATCATGTTCACGGTGGCCGGGGTCGGCACGCTGCGGGAGCGGGCGAGCGGCACCCTGGAACGGCTGATGACCCTGCCGCCGGGCAGGCTCGACCTGCTGCTCGGGTACGCGCTGGCGTTCGGGCTGGTGGCCCTGGTGCAGGTCGGCGTCGTGCTGACCATCTCGCTGACCTGGCTGGGCCTGGACCTGTCCGGCTCGGTGGTCATGCTGGTGGTGGCCGCCCTGCTGAACGCGCTGCTGGGGGTGGCCCTCGGCCTGTTCGCCAGCGCCTTCGCCCGGACGGAGTTCCAGGCCGTCCAGTTGCTGCCCGCGTTCGTGCTGCCGCAGGCGCTGCTGTGCGGGCTGTTCGTGCCGCGCGACCGGATGGCGGGCTGGCTGGAGGCGATCTCCAACGCGCTGCCCCTGTCGTACGCCGTGGAGGCGATGCAACAGGTCACCCGCGAGTCCGGCGTCACCGGCACGCTCGTGCGCGACATCGTGGTGATCGCCGGCTGCGCGGTGCTCGCCCTCGGCCTGGGCGCCGCCACCCTGCGCCGACGCACTCCCTGAGGGCAGCGCCCCCGGCATGAGGGCGTGCGGGCCCGCCCTCGCGCTCGCCCTGCAGGCGGACGGGGCCGTGAGCCCGTAAACTCCGCGCCATGAGCACGCAGCCCTCTGAGGACAACGCGGAGCACGACGACACGTCCGGTGCCGTCGGTGCCGTGCGGACGGACGACGTTCCCGCAGAGGGGGCCGGGGAGGCCGGCGACGACGCCGCCCGGCAGACCCGCAGGCGGCGTCGGCGGCGGGTGCTGTGGTCGGTGCTGGTGTTCGTGATGCTGATCGTGCTGGGGATCGTGTCCCTGGTCTGGTGGCGGCAGGCGTCGTACAACGGGAACATCGACCGGCTGCCCGGCGTGATGCCCGCCGAGGAGGGGCGTCCCGGGCCCAACGTGGTCGGCACCGAGAACTGGCTGCTGGTCGGCTCCGACACGCGCGTCGAGAGCGCCACCACCGGCGATGACGGCGACCTGTGGAAGCCGGGGCAGCAGCGTTCCGACACGCTGATGCTGCTGCACCTGCCCGCCGACCGGGACAAGGCGTACGTGATCTCCTTCCCCCGCGACTCCTGGGTGCCGGTGCCCGGTCACGGCGTTCAGAAGATCAACGCCGCGTTCTCGTACGGGGGCCCGCCGCTGCTGATCGAGACCGTGGAGGACCTGACCGGCGTCCGCGTCGACCACTTCGGCGCGATCGACTTCAACGGGTTCAAGTCCATGACCGACGCGCTCGGCGGCGTGGACGTGCACGTCGCGAAGACCGTCTACGACCAGCACAGCAACATCACCTGGCACGCCGGCAAGAACCACCTCGACGGCGACAAGGCCCTGATGTTCGTCCGCCAGCGCAAGGAGCTGCCCAACGGCGACTTCGACCGCATCAAGCGTCAGCAGGCGTTCCTGCGCGCCGTCATCCAGAAGGCGGCCGAGGGCGGCACCATCAGCAACCCGCTCAAGCTGGACCGCTTCATGTCGGCGTTCACCAAGTCCATCAGCGTGGACGAGTCGGTGTCCGCCGGCGACCTGCGCTCCCTGGCCATCAGCATGCGCGGTGTCCGGGGCTCCGACATCACGTTCCTCACCGTCCCCAACAAGGGCCCGGCGTGGCGGGGCAAGCAGAGCGTGGTCCTCCTCGACGAGGCCAAGGCCAAGTCCCTGTACGACTCCGTCCGCAGCGCCGAGATCGCCGAATACGTCGAGCGGCACGGGGGAGCCAACAGCGTGGGCACCGTCTCCTAGCCCGGCGCAGGGCGGTGCTTACCCTGGGTGGTGGAAAGGGGTTGCCGCACGTGTTCCGTCAGGTTCTGTTGGCCGCGTCCCGCAGTAACGGTGTCCGTAGGGCGATGGAGACCGCGCCGTTCGCCCAAGGGGTCGTCCGCCGGTTCATCGCAGGCGGTGAGGTGGACGACG
Organism: Thermomonospora umbrina; assembly: GCF_003386555.1. Classification (GTDB taxonomy): domain Bacteria; phylum Actinomycetota; class Actinomycetes; order Streptosporangiales; family Streptosporangiaceae; genus Thermomonospora; species Thermomonospora umbrina. The sequence goes on from NZ_QTTT01000001.1 coordinate 3,823,323, forward strand.
TCCTGGACGTCACCCTGAGCCTCACCGGTGACGGACGCCTCGTCACCATCGACCACCTGGGCGAGGACACCACCGAGCCCTCCCACGCCGAGGCGGTCGTCACGGACTACCTGTCCCTGCTGGACCGGCTCGGCTCCCAGGGGCTCGGCGACCGTGCCGAGGTGTCGGTGAAGCTGTCGGCGGTGGGGCGGGCGCTCGACGAGGGCCTCGCCGTGGAGAACGCCCGCCGGATCTGCGCGGCGGCCGAGACGGCGGGCACGACCGTCACGCTCGACATGGAGGACCACACCACGGTCGCCTCCACGTTGCGCATCCTCCGGGAGTTGCGGCGCGACCACCCGAGGACGGGCGCCGTCATCCAGTCGTACCTGCGGCGCTCCGAGGAGTACTGCGCCGAGCTGGCGTACGAGGGGTCCCGCGTACGGCTGTGCAAGGGGGCCTACGCCGCTCCGAGCGACGTCGCCTACTCCGCGCGGGCCGACATCGACAAGTCGTACGTCCGCTGCATGAAGGTGCTGATGGCGGGCCCCGGCTACCCGATGCTGGCCACCCACGACCCGCGCCTCATCGAGATCGCGGGCGCGCTGGCCGTGCTGCACGACCGGGCGCCCGGCGGCTTCGAGTACCAGATGCTGTACGGCATCCGCTCCGCCGAGCAGAGCCGCCTGGCGGGGATGGGCGCGCAGGTCCGCGTGTACGTCCCGTACGGGCGGGAGTGGTACGGCTACGCGATGCGGCGGATGGCCGAGCGCCCCGCCAACCTGGCCTTCGTGCTGCGCTCGTTCACGACCCGGACCTGAGGCGCGCGGGGTGCTCGCTAGGCTGGGCACGTGGCTGAACTGATCGCGATCCTCGGTGCGGGCAAGATGGGCGAGGCGCTGCTGTCCGGGGTGCTCCGGGCCGGTCGCCGTCCCGGCGAACTGGTGGTGACCGCCCGTCGTGCGGAGCGCGGCGCGCTGCTGCGCGAGCGGTACGGCGTCGAGGTCGTCACCAACGCCGAGGCCGCCAAGACGGCCGGCACCCTGATCCTGGCGGTCAAGCCGCAGGACATGGGCGCGCTGCTGGACGAGCTGCGGCCGCACGTCTCGCCGGGCCGGCTGGTCATCTCGATGGCGGCGGGCATCACCACCGGGTTCATCGAGGAGCGGCTGCCCGACGACGTCCCGGTCGTCCGCGTCATGTCCAACACGCCGGTGCTCGTCGACGAGGCCATGAGCGTGGTGTCGGCGGGCTCCCACGCGTCCGAGGAGCACCTCGGGCTGACCGAGGAGCTGCTGTCTCCGGTCGGCAAGGTGCTGCGCATCCCCGAGTCGCTCCAGGACGGCGCGACGGCGCTGTCGGGCAGCGGGCCGGCGTACTTCTACTACCTGGTCGAGGCGATGGTGGACGCGGGCATCCTGCTGGGCATGCCGCGCGCCGCCGCGCTCGAGATGGTGATCCAGTCGGCGGTCGGGGCGGCCGTCATGCTGCGCGACTCCGGGGAGCACCCGGTGCTGCTGCGCGAGGCGGTGACCTCGCCGGGCGGGACGACCATCGCCGCGATCCGCGAGCTGGAGCGCCACGGCGTCCGCGCGGCGGTGCTGGAGGCGATCGAGGCGGCCCGCAACCGGGGCCGGGAGCTGGCCGAGGGCTGACGTTCCGGACGACGGGCCCGGTCGGTTGATCCGAAGGGGGCCCGTTCCCGTGATGGGGGTATGGGAATTCTTCTCCGGGTGCTCCTCCCGACGCTCACGGCGGCGGGGCTGATCGTCGACGCCGTCGTCCACTGGACGTACGCGCCGGACCTGGCGGCGATCGAGGGCGGCGTCATCGGCGGCGACACGCTGTTCCGCGTCCAGGCGGTCGTGGCGGCGGTGGCGGCCGTGGCGGTGCTGGTGCGGACGCGGCGATGGACGTACGCGGTCGCCTTCGTGGTGGCGGCCGGTGCGGTCGGCGCGCTGTTGTTCTACTACCACGTCGACGTGGGGGCGCTGGGCCCGCTGCCGGCGATGCACGAGCCCGTCTGGTACCCCGAGAAGACGATCAGCCTGGTCGGCGAGGGTGTCGCCGCCCTGGCCGCGTCGGCCGGGCTCCTCCTGGAGCGCACCCGCGTGATCCCCCGGGAGTAGGGGCATCTCGGTCGCTCGGGGGAGTCGGCGGCATATGTCCGCTTTTTACGATGCGAGGGTGGCTCAGCGACGGTATATCCCGCTCGTCCTGACCGGTGTGCTGATCGCGACGGCACTCAGCGCGTGCAGTGGGGGTGAAGGGCCGGGGCGGGTGCGCCTCGGCACGGTGACCCTCGCCGACGTGGCCGAGGTGGTCGAGGCGCCCGGCACGGTCGCGGCGCGTGCGACGGCGACGCTCCGGTCCCCGGCGGAGGGTGTCATCACGCGGCTCCACGTCAAGGACGGCGACCGCGTCCGCGAGGGCGAGACCCTCGTCGAGATCGACTCACCGCAGGCCAGGGAACGGCTCCGCCAGGCCCGCGACGCCGACGCCGGCCTCGCCGGCGGGGCCTCCGTGCCGTCGGGCATCGACCTGGGGGGCTTCCAGCAGGGGGCCGACGGCGTCGCCCGGCGGGGCTTCCGCACCGCCCGTCAGGCGGCCGCCCGGATCCCCGACCCCCGGCAGCGCGCCCGCGTCCTCGCCGAGATCGCCAAGGCCGAGGCCCAGTACGCCACGGCGGCCGCTGCGGCCCGTGCCGCCGTGATACGGCTGAACGCGGGCCTCGGCAGCGTCAGCTCGGCGATGACCTCCATCACCGCCGCCCAGCGCGTCCAGACCAGGGCGGCGGTCCGGACCGCCGAGCAGGCCGTACGGGGCCTCACCATCAAGGCCCCGTTCGACGGTGTGGTCAGCCTCGGCGGCCCGGCGAGCGGCGGCGGTGGCGGTGGCCTGGGCGACCTGGCGGACCAACTCCCTCCACAGCTCCAAGGACAGGCCGGGGCCCTGGGCGCGCTCGGCGGCGGTGGGGGCCCGACCGACCCCGCCTCCGTGGCCCAGGGCGCGCCCATCGGGTCGGGCGGCGCGGTGGTGACGGTCACCGACGTCTCCGAGCTGACCGTCGCCGCCGACGTGGACGAGACCGACATCCTCAAGGTGAGGCCGGGTGTCAAGGCCGAGGTCGAATTGGACGCCGTCGAGGGGGCGACCTACCCGGCGGTCGTCACCGCCGTGGGCGTGAGCCCCAAGGAGTCCACCGGCGGCGGCGTGACGTACCGGGTCACGCTCCGCCTCGAACGCGGCGCGGGCACCGACGGGTCGGAGGCGCCCTGGCCCAAGCCCGGCATGAGCGCGGTGGCCGATCTGCGGGTCCGCGAGGTCAGCGACACGGTCTCGATCCCGTCCTCCGCCGTGCTCACCAGCGGCCGCGACAGCACCGTGTGGGTGTTCTCCGCCGGGCGGGCGCGACGGCGGGTGATCCGGGTCGGCGCTCAGAGCGACGCGCTCGTTCAGGTCGCCTCGGGGCTTCGGGTCGGCGAACGCATCGTCGTGCGCGGCGCGGGCTCCGTCAAGGACGGCCAGGAGCTGCCGGAGTGATGGACGCCCCCGCCGCCCTGGAGGCGATCGACGTCACCCGCACGTACACGATGGAGGGTGTCGCGGTCTCGGCGCTGCGCGGCGTTGACCTGCGCATCGAGGAGGGCGAGTTCGCCAGCATCGTCGGGCCCTCGGGGTCGGGCAAGTCCACCCTCATGCACCTCCTGGGCTGCCTCGACCGGCCCACCGGAGGCGTGCTGCGCGTCGCCGGACGCAACGTCTCCGAGCTGTCGGAGTCGGAGTTGGCCGAACTGCGCAACCGCCGTGTCGGCTTCGTGTTCCAGTCGTTCCAGCTCCTCGCCCGGACGAGTGCTCGCGACAACGTGGCGCTGCCGCTGGTCTACCGGGGCGTCGCGCGCGGCGAACGGCGACGGCGCGCCACCGAGGCCTTGACCAGGGTCGGTCTCCGGCACCGGCTCGACCACCGGCCCAGCCAGCTCTCCGGCGGCGAGCAGCAGCGCGTCGCGATCGCCCGCGCCCTGGTGGGCGACCCCCGCGTGGTGCTGGCCGACGAGCCCACCGGAAACCTCGACACCACCACCGGCCACGAGGTCATGGATCTGCTGGCCCACCTCAACGCCGAGCAGGGCGTGGCGATCGTGCTGGTCACCCATGAGCCCGACATCGCCGCACGCACCCGCCGCCAGATCCACATCCGCGACGGCCTCATCGAACTCGACACGGGCGCGTCCTCGTGAGGATCGCCGAGAGCTTCCGCGTGGCGTTGGACGCCCTGCGGGTCAACCGGCTGCGCAGCGTCCTGACCATGTTCGGCGTCGTGATCGGCGTGGCCGCCGTGGTCGTCCTGGTCGCCATCGGCGGCGGCGCCCGCGACCTGGTGGAACGGGAGATCGAGGGCCTCGGCTCCAACATCATCCTGGTCTCGCCCGGAGAGTTCTCGTTCGGCAGCGCCCCGACCGTCAGCCGGATGCGCCTCGACGACGTCGAGTACCTGCACCGCACGCTCGGCGAGGACGCCGAGATCGCGGTGACCCTCACCTCCGGCGAGCCCGTCCGCGCCGGCCGGAACCAGTCGTACGCCTCCATCGTGGGCACCAACGAGGCCATGCGCGACGTCTTCGACCGCCCGCTGCGCGCCGGGGGCCGCTACCTCAGCGAGATCGACGTCGAGACCCGCCGCCGCGTCGTCGTCCTGGGCTCCCGCACCGCCGAGGACATCTTCGGCGACGTCGACCCGGTGGGCCGCCAGATCGCCGTCGCGGGCGGCACCCGCTTCCGCGTGATCGGCGTCTTCGAGGAGGTCGGCCAGGCGTTCGGCCAGACCCGCGACACCGAGCTGCACATGCCGGTGACCACCGTCCAGCGCCTCCTGGGCGTCGACCGCATCGACTTCATGGCCCTGCGCGCCTCCTCCGCCGAGGCCATCCCGCGCCTCCAGGACGAGGTCGTGGACGCCCTGGAACGCCGCTATCCCGGTGAACGCTTCTCCGCCATCACCCAGACCCAGCTCCTCGGCACCATCGGCACCGTCCTGGGCGCCCTCACCGGCGTCCTGGCCGCCATCGCCGCCATCTCCCTGCTGGTCGGCGGCGTGGGGGTCTCCAACATCATGCTGGTCGGCGTACGAGAGCGCACCCGGGAGATCGGCCTCCGCAAGGCCCTGGGAGCCCGCCAGCGCGACATCCTCACCCAGTTCCTCACCGAGGCCGTTCTCCTGACCTCCCTGGGCGGCGCCGTGGGCATAGCCCTGGGCGTCTCCGCCGCCCTCACCATCTCCGCGCTCTCCCCGGTGCCCGCCACCATCGCCTGGTGGTCGCCGACCCTCGCCTTCGCCGTCTCGGCCGCCGTCGGCGTCTTCTTCGGCGTGGTCCCCGCCCGCCGCGCCGGCCGGCTCGACCCGGTCACGGCGCTGCGGACGGAGTGATCAGCGGGTGGCCGCGACCTCGGCGGCGACGGCGCGCATGACCGTCAGGGTCTCCGCCTCATCGACGGTGCTGAAGAGGGTCGTCTTGACGATGACGACGCGGTGCTTGGTCGACATGTAGAGCATCTGACCGCCGAAGCCTCCGTTCCAGTAGCCCTCCGTGCCGTCGAGCACGCTCACGATGTTGTGGTCGGGCTGGACCGGGGTGGGGATGGACGCGTAGTCGAGCCAGGAGGTGGGGAGCACCTGGCGTCCGTTCGCGCGCCCGCCGTTGAGCATGAGCAGGCCGTACCGGGCCAGGTCGCGGTTCTGGGCGTGGTAGCAGCAGTAGCCCAGCGCGTTGCCGTGCAGGTCGTTGCCGACGAAGGCCCCGGCGGCCATTCCGGCCGGTCCCCAGATCTTGTCCTGGACGTACTGGTGGTACGGCCGGCGCGTCGCCCGTTCCAGTACGAGGGCGAGCACGGCGCTGTTGAGGCTGTTGTAGTTGTAGGCGCTGCCCTGTGGCACGTCGCCGGACTGCCGGGCCGCGTACTGCAGGGTCGAGACCAGGCCGGTGCCCGCCAGGAGCTGCAGCCAGTAGTCGTCGACGCTCGAATTCCACTTGATGCCCGAGGTCATGTGCAGCAGGTTGCGGATCGTGACCGCTCCGAACGGGCGATCGGCGAGCTCGGGCACGTACGCCCCGACCGTGTCGTCCAGGGAACGGATCGCTCCCTCCGTGTGCGCGATGCCGATGGCGTGCGCGGTGAACGCCTTGGCGATGGACCACGTCTGGAACAGGGTGCTCGGCGAACGGCCGGGCGCGTACCACTCGTTGACGATCTTGTTTCCGTCCAGGACCACGAAGCCCTGGGCCGCCCGTTCGAGATAGTCGGGCAGCGTGCGCGTCTGCCCTCCGTGGTCGTACGTCACGTCCAGCGGGCGCTGGGCGTTCACCAACTCCACGGGGTCGGACGACGGCCGAAGCGGGTCGCGGTTCAACAAGGCGCTGCGCGACACCTCCGCTCCGGCAGTGGGCACGGCCACGACGCTCAGCGCGAGCGCGGGGGCCAGGACGAGCGAGATGAGGACACGACGCATCGGGTGCTCCAGGGGTTCGACGTTCGGGTGTGGTCGGCGTGGGCCTCGGGGCCGTTTCGGCGTCCGAGGCCCGGCGCTCATGGCGTTGCGGCGGGCCGGTCAGCCCCGGGAGGCGGCGACGGCCGCCGCGATCGCCCGGAAGGCGACCAACTGTTCGGAATCGGAGGTGAGCACCGTGGCGAGGGTCGACTTGGCGATCACGACACCGTGCCGGGGCGAAACGTAGATCTTCTGTCCGGCGAACCCGGAGGCCAGGTAGTCGCCGTGCGAGCCGCCGCCGAGCCACCAATGGAGCCCGTAGCCGGTGTCGTCGTTCTCGAAGTCGGGCTCGTTGAACGGCGCCGACGGCCGGGTCGACTCCCGCACCCAGGACTCCGACACCACCTGCCGCCCGCCGGCCCGCCCGTTGTTGAGGTAGAGCAGCCCCAGCCGCGAATAGTCCTCGACGGTGGCCATGAAACAGCAGTAACCGAGGTCGTTGCCGTGGTGATCGCGGCTGATGACGGCGTCGCTGGCCATCCCGGCCGGGTGCCAGATCTTCTCCTCGACGTAGCGGTAGAACGGCCTGCCGGTCGCCTTGCCGATCAGCCAGGCCAGCACGAACGAGTTCATGCCGCTGTACTCGAACCTGCTGCCCGGCTCCCAGCCGCGCCGCCGGCGCTTGGCGAACTCGGTGACGGGGATTCCCGCCGCCGCGCCCAGGTGGACGGGCGGGATGTTGAGCGGCTCGGTCCAGGTGATCCCCGAGGACATCCGCAGCACGTCGCGGATGGACACCCCGTCGTAGCCGGACGTCCCCAACTCGGGGACGTACTTGGTGACGGGGTCGTCGATCGAGTCGATGTGCCCCTCGTCCACGGCGATGCCGACGGCGGTCCCGACGAACCCCTTCGACGCCGACCACGACTGGAACCGGGTCCCGGGGTTCGACGCGAAGTAGTGGTCGCCGACGATCTCGTTGCTCTCGCCGTCCACGACCACGAAGCCCCAGGCCGCCGACCGGTCCAGGAACTCCTTCAGCGTGTACCGCCTGCCGTCGTACTCGTACGACACGTCCAGGGGCCGGATCGCCCGGGTCAACGGCAACGGCTGCGGCGACTTGCGCAGCGGGTGGGACGGCAGGATCGCCGAGATGACGTCCGGCCCGGAAGAGGGAGGCGAGTCGGAGGCGACGGCCGCTGGCGTGAGCCCGACGACCAACACCCCGGCGGCGAGCGCCGCGATGAGTGTGCGCATACCCCGATGGTGGAGACGGCGGACCGCCGGCGCTAGAGCGCAATATAACAATGTTGTCCCTGATTTTCGCCCGGCGCCACGGCGCCCGGACGCGTCGTTGCCGCCGCCGGTGTGAGGGTCAGTGGGGTGGGGGCATGGGGGAGATCGCGTTGCCGGGGCTGCAGCCGCCCTCGCCGGGCATGCGTTGGATTCGGGCGGCCGGGGTGAAGACGTCGGTCTTGCCCGGGGTGATGCGGGCCAGGACGCAGTCGAGGGCCGTGTCCAGGTAGGGCTTGACGGTGAGGGAGAGGCCGACGACGTTGCCCAGGGTGAGGTACTCGGCGCGGATGGCGGGGTCCAGGCGGAGGTCGGTCACGGCTTGGCGGACCTTCGTCTCGTTCACCGTTCCGCCCTTGGGTACGCGGGGGAGTGCCTTGCGCAGCCGCGCTTGCGAAGGGAGTTCCGGTGTCTTCGGCCAGGGAGCGAACTTCAGGGGTGTTCCCTTGGGGCAGGTGACCTGGTCCGGGGTGTCTTCCCAGTCGGTCTCGGAGTTGAACGTCAGCTCGTAGCAGCGCCGTACGGTGATGACCTCCGGGCTTCCCCACGAGTCGCCCCCGGCCGAGCCCTCGACACGGATGACCACTCGTACGCCGCCATCGTGGGTGGTCTCGCCCGACACCTTCATGACGTCCACGTCGTCGAGCTCGGACGCGCGGTGTCCCATGTCCTGCGCGGTCCACACACGTCCGTGGCCGTAGAGGGCCTTGAGGACGCGGCCGGCCTTCTCCTGGGCCGAGTCGGCGGCGCGGTCCTCCGGTGAGGGCAGCGCGCCGCAACCGCCCAAGGTCAGGACGATGGCGAGAGAGCCCCACAGGTGTCGACGCATGGGCCCAGCATCACACCTGGACGAACGGACACATATCCGTACTCGTACTCAGATTCAAGGCGACAGGCGTCAGGCGACGGCGCCGGGGTCGTCGGCGGGGTCGCCGATGACGGTGCGGACGAAGCTCGCCGTCTCCTCCATGGCCTCGCGGGCCTCCGGGAGGACGCGGTTGAGGAGCTGGAAGACGTGCATCTGGCCCTCGTAGATCTGGAGGCGGCAGTCCGTGCCGGAGTCCTGGAGGGTCTGCGCGAGGCGTTCGGCCTCGGGACGGAGGATCTCGTCGCCGCCGACCTGGATGAGGACGGGCGGGACGTCCGCCCACGAGCACTCCAGGAGGGCCAGGCGCGGGTCGGCGAAGTCGCCCATGACCATCTGGCCGATGCGGCGGGCCGTGTGGATGCTGATGTAGGCGTCCTGGACGTGCGGCGCGCACTCGGTCGACAGCTCGCAGGTCAGGTCGACCCACGGCGAGTACAGGACCAGGCCCGCCGGGGAGGGGAGGCCGGTGCGGCAGATCTCGCCGGTCAGGGCGGCGGCCAGGTGGCCGCCCGCCGAGTCGCCGGCAATGACGATGCGGTCGGCCGGGTAGCCCTCGTCGATCAGCCAGAGGTACGCGTCCAGGGCGTCGTCGAGCGGCGCGGGGAACGGGTGCTCCGGGGCGAGCCGGTAATGGGGGACGAAGACGGGCAGCCCCGTGTCGACGGTCAGCCGGGAGCTGATCGGGCGGTACGTGCGCGGCGAGCAGACGATGTAGCCGCCGCCGTGCAGGTAGAGGATCGCGGCGTCGTCGGCCGCGCCGTCCTCCGGGGTGAGCATCTCGCCGATGACCGGCCGGGCGTCCTCGTCGTCGGCCTGCGGGGCGTTGACACCCTCGACCTTGGCGCGCGGGTGGTGTCCGACCAGTATCGAGGCGGCCTCGACGGCGGTGCGGGCGGTGCGGATGCCGACCGTGTGACCGGGCAGTCTGTGGACGAGGGGTCGTAGGCCGAACCGCAACGCGCGGGAGATGACCGCACTCTGCATACTCATCGGCACCCCCTGGAGATGTTTCGTTCGTGTTAATTCATGCCCTGTTATACGGATAATTCACGTCTGCCCCACGCTGTGACTTCTGCGTCAGGCGCTCTCCGGGCCCGGGGCGATAGCGTGATCCCATGAGCAGCGCCGAGCCAGTGGCCCGTCCCGGGCCGTGCGACCTGCGCGTCCTGTGGGACGACAGGCTCATCTCCTACGACTTCGGGCCCACGCATCCGCTCAATCCCGTCCGGGTGGAGCTGACGATGGCGCTGGCCCGCGAGTACGGGGTGCTCGACCACCCGAACGTCGAGGTGACGGAGTTCGACCCGGCCGCCGACGTGCTGCTGGAGCTGATCCACGACCCGGCCTACATCGCCGCCGTACGGCACGCGGGCGCCACCGGGCTGCCCCATCCGAGGCACGGGCTCGGCACGCCCGACAACCCCGTCTTCCCCGGCATGCACGAGGCGTCCACGCTGGTCACCGGCGCTTCCGTGGCGGCGGCGGAGGCCGTGTGGAACGGCCGGACCACGCACGCCGCCAACATCGCCGGGGGCCTGCACCACGCGATGCGCTCGTCGGCCAGCGGCTTCTGCGTGTACGACGACCCCGCCGTGGCGATCGCCTGGCTGCTGGAGAACGGCGCCGAACGGGTCGCGTACGTCGACGTGGACGTCCACCACGGCGACGGCGTTCAAGCGGCCTTCTACAACGACCCGCGCGTGCTCACCATCAGCCTGCACGAGACGCCCCGGACGCTGTTCCCCGGCACCGGCTTCCCCCAGGAGACCGGCTCCGGCGACGCCAAGGGCATGGCCGTCAACGTGGCGCTGCCGCCGGGCACGGGTGACGCCGCGTGGCTGCGGGCCTTCCACGCCGTCGTGCCCCCGCTGCTGCGCGCCTTCCGGCCCGAGATCCTGCTGACCCAGCACGGCTGCGACAGCCACACGCTCGACCCGCTGGCCCACCTGATGCTGACCGTCGACGGCCAGCGCACCGCGTACGCCGCCCTGCACCGGCTCGCGCACGAGACGGCGGGCGGACGCTGGGTCGTGACCGGGGGCGGCGGCTACGAGCTGGTCCAGGTCGTGCCGCGCGCGTGGACGCACCTGCTGGCCGAGGCGGCGGGCAGGCCGCTCGACCCGGCCGCGTCGACCCCCGAGCCGTGGCGCGAGTTCGTCCGGCGACGGACCGGCGAGATCGCGCCCCGCCAGATGACCGACGCGCCGCCGGAGCACCGCGGCGCCGACACCGTGGAGGTGCACACGTGGGGGAGCGGCTACGACCCGGCCAATCCGGTGGACCAGGCGATCCTGGCGACCCGCAAGGCGGTCTTTCCCGAACACGGGCTGGATCCGCTGACGCAGGAGTGAACGTCCCCTCGCGCGACGAGCTGCGCGAGCACCTGGTGGCCACGATGATCGCCGGCGATGTGGCCACACCCAGGCAGAACAACCTGCTGCACTACCGGCGGATGGCCAATGGCGACCCCTACTACCTCTTCGGCCTGACCTTCGAACGCCCGTGGACCGAACGCGACGTGCTCGCGATGATGGCCGAACGCTGCGGCGTCAACCCCGACCCCACGCACTTCTACGGCGACGACACCATCGACCCCGACCTGACCCTCGACGCCCTGGAGGCCATGGCCGCGCGGATCGGCAAGGCCGCCGCGGACCGCGAGACCGTGGTGATGGCCACCGGCCACCCCGCCACCCTCATGCCGGTCTACACGGCCCTCGGACACGCGCTCGCCGAGCGCGGCTGCCGCATCCTCACCCCCGCGGCGGGCTGGTCGTACGACGCCGAGGTGGGGGCGGGAACGCTGCAGCGACGGCGGATCCGCTACCACGACGACATGATCGCGGCCCTGGACGGCGATGACGGTCGGGCGCACCACACGCACGACCCGTTCCCGATGGAGGCGATGCTGGCCGAGCTGGCGGCGAATATCACCACCTCCGAGCCATCCCCCGCAGAAGAATTCGGAAACTGGCCGGATCTGGCCATCGCCGACCACGGCTGGGCCGGCGCCGCCGGACAGGCCGGGATCGACACCGTCGGATTCGCCGACTGCAACGACCCCGCCCTGTTCGCGGGGGAGGTGGAGGGTCGGATCCTGGTCACGGTGCCCCTGGACGACGGCGTGCTGCCCGTGCATTACGCGCCGCTGACCGCGTTCTTGTTGTCCCATGCGGGCTTGATTGCCTGAACTCCCCTCTTGCGACTGTGGATGCACGATTTACGCTGGGGGAAGAACACGTGCGTGATCAAAGTCACCTGAAGGGCCGGTGCGCGGCACGTGTGGAAGAGGGCGTCCGATGGGCTCAGGCGAGGGACCTCTCAGCGAGGTCAGGTTCCTGACAGTGGCCGAAGTGGCGGCGGTGATGCGGGTGTCCAAGATGACCGTTTACCGCCTGGTCCACTCTGGAGAGCTGCCCGCGATACGCGTGGGCCGCTCGTTCCGGGTACCCGAGCAGGCCGTACACGACTATCTGCGCGACGCGTTCATCGAAGCCGGATGACCCGGTGACGCGAGCCCCACGGGGCTGAGCGTCACCGCCATCCGGGTCGCGCGGGCGGCCGTCGGCACGGGGCCGGGGGCGGAAGGGCCCGGTGCAGGCCACCGGGCCCACGAAGGCGAGCCCGCAGGGGCAAAGGCCACCCGGCCACCCCAGCGGGCTCCCACCCACGCCCACCCCCACCCCCACCCGCGAGCGGGCCCGCGTGGTCTGGACTGAGGAGGCTTTCAAGATCGTGACGAAGGAGCGATCTTGAAAACGACGAGGGAAGACCGCGCGTCAAAGGCCCGCGAGCAGCCGAGCGCAGCGAGGCAATGAACACGCGGTAGTCTTGGCCGTCGGACGGTGGGCCTCAGCCTCGAGTGCGGGAGCCCCGCGTCCGTCTCCTGCACGACACCCGGACGAGTGAGGTCACGTGGGCTCAGTCATCAAGAAGCGCCGTAAGCGGATGGCCAAGAAGAAGCACCGCAAGCTGCTCAAGAAGACTCGCGTTCAGCGCCGCAACAAGAAGTGAACCTACCGGCCGCACGGCCGTGAGGGGTGGGGTGCGCTGTGTCCGCCAAGCCCTCCGCCGCCGCCCGTGTCGTCCTCGTCACGGGGGTGTCCCGATTCCTGGGGGCCCGCGTCGCGGGCGTCCTCCAGGCCGAACCCGGCATCGACCGGGTCATCGGCGTGGACACGGTCCCACCCACGGTTCCGCTCGGGCGCACCGAGTTCTTCCGCGTTGACATCCGCACACCGGGCATCGCCGAGGTGATCTCCTCGGCCCGGGTCGACACGGTGGTCCACCTCAATCTGGTGACCGCCCAGATCGGTCCCCGGCCGAAGATGAAGGAACTCAACGTCATCGGCACCATGCAGTTGCTGGCGGCGTGTCAGCGCTCGCCGGACATGCGCAGGCTGGTGGTGCGGTCGTCGGCCGCGGTGTACGGCTCCTCGCCGCGCGATCCGGCGGTCTTCGGCGAGACCGACGAGCCGGCGGAGGCGCCGTCGTCGGGCTACGCCAAGGACGCGGTCGAGGTGGAGGGGTACGTCCGGGGGCTGATGCGCCGTCGGACGGACCTGCGGGTGTCGGTGCTGCGCTTCGCGAACTTCCTCGGCCCCGACGTCGACTCGCCGCTGACCCGCTACCTGCGGATGCCGGTGGTGCCGACCGTGCTGGGCTTCGATCCCCGGCTGCAGTTCGTGCACGAGGACGACGGGGTCGAGGTGCTGCGCCGGATGACCCTGGAGGATCATCCGGGCTGCTACAACGTGGCGGGCGACGGCGTGCTGCTGCTCTCGCAGGCGTTGCGCCGGGCGGGGCGGCCCACGGTGCCGTTGCCGGAGGCGTCGATGCGGCTGTTCGGCGACCTCGGTCGCCGGTTCGCCGGGCTCTCCGGGTTCTCCCCGGAGCTGCTCCGCTGGCTGATGCACGGCCGGGTGATCGACTGCTCCAGGCTCGAGGCGGAGCTGAGCTGGCGTCCCAAGTACTCGGCCGAGTCGGCGTTCACCGACTTCGTCCACACCTGGGGGCACGGCCACAACCCGCCGCTGGAGGCACTGGACCGGCTGGCCGGGTTGGCCGAACTGGCGGGACGGTTGGGAGGTCCCGGCCGATGAACGCGCGGCGCGACGGTCGTTCCGACGACGACATCGCCCCGGTGATCCCCCTGAAGCCGGAGGCCCGCGCTCCCGAACGCGACGGCCCGGCGGCCCGGATCGCCTCCGGGCTGGGGTTCCTGCGCCGCAGGCTGGCCGGGGCGTACGAGGTCGACGAGTTCGGCTTCGATCCCGAGCTGACCGAGACCGTGCTGATGCCCATCGTCCGCACGGTGTACGAGCACTGGTTCCGCGTCGAGGTGCGCGGCGTCGGGAACGTTCCCGAGTCCGGCGGCGCGTTGATCGTCGGCAACCACTCCGGGACGCTGCCCGTCGACGGCCTGATGCTCCAGATCGCCGTTCACGACGAGGCCCACCGCGATCTGCGGCTGTTGGGCGCCGACCTGGTCTACCAACTGCCCGTGCTGGGGCACCTGTCCCGCAAGGCCGGGCACACGCTGGCGCATCCGGCCGACGCGGCCCGGCTGCTCGGCAAGGGCGAGCTGGTCGGGGTCTTCCCGGAGGGCTTCAAAGGTGTCGGCAAGCCGTTCCGCGACCGGTACCGGCTGCAGCGGTTCGGCCGCGGCGGGTTCGTGGAGACGGCGCTGCGGGCCGGGGCGCCGATCATCCCCTGCGCGATCGTCGGCGCCGAGGAGATCTACCCCAAGATCGCCGAGCTGCGCACGCTCGCGCGGGCCCTGGGCCTGCCCTACTTCCCCCTCACGCCGACGTTCCCGCTGCTGGGCGGGCTGGGGCTGGTCCCGCTGCCGTCCAAGTGGCTGATCCGGTTCGGTGAGCCGATGCCGATGGAGGGGTACGGGCCCGAGGACGCCGACGACCCGATGACGGTGTTCGACCTCACCGACCACGTCCGCGAGACCGTTCAGCAGCTCGTGTACGACACCCTGCTGGAGCGCGGCCCCGCGTTCTTCTGAGCACGTTCCACAGACGCGTTCAGGACGAGCGGTAGTGACGTCGCAGGGCGATGCCCGCGGCGACGCCCCCGGCCAGCGCCCCGGCCCCGGCCGCGGCGGGCAGCGCCACCATCGTCACCTTGCGCCCGGTGCGGAAGTCGTGGATCGGCCACTGGTTCTCCTTGGCGTGCTCGCGCAGCGCGGAGTCCGGGTTGACCGCGTTGGGGTGGCCGACGGCGGTGAACATCGGCAGGTCGTTCACCGAGTCGCTGTACGCCGAGCAGCGGGACAGGTCGAGGCCCTCGCGCTGCGCCAGCGCCCGCACCGCCTCCGCCTTGGCGGGGCCGTGCAGCAGATTGCCGACCAGCCGCCCGGTGTAGACGCCGTCCTTGGTCTCCGCGACCGTCCCCAGGGCGCCGGTCAGGCCGAGCCGATGGGCGATGATCCGGGCCACCTCGACGGGGGTGGCGGTGACCAGCCAGACCTGCTGCCCGGCGTCGAGGTGCTGCAGGGCCAGCGCGCGGGTGCCGTGCCAGATCCGGTCGGCCATCACCTCGTCGTAGATCTCCTCGCTGAGCCGGACCAGGTCCTCGACCCGCTTGCCGGCCACGAAGGCCAGCGCGGCCTCCTTGGCGGTGCCGATGTGCTCGGTGTTCTCGGAGCCACGCAGCCGGAAGGCCGCCTGCCCGAAGGCGAACATCGCCAGATCGCGCATGGTGAACAGCTTGCGGGCGGCGAGCCCGCGCGCGAAGTAGTAGATGGACGCCCCGCGCATCATGGTGTTGTCGACGTCGAAGAACGCCGCCGCCGTGAGGTCGGGCGCGGCCCGCACCGCGCGCGGCTCGGCCGCGGCGGCCGCCGCCTCGCCCGCGCGCTTGGGGTCGGTCTCGGTGCGTCGCCAGAATCGCCGCATGCCCGAAGCCTAATTTACGTTGATCCGCTTCCCGCGCGTTCGGTCCCAATTGCGACCCCGCTCACCACGATCTTCGGCCTGCCGGGCCGCTCAGGAGGGCCGCTCCGGGGCGGGCGCGCCGGCCCGGCGTGTCGCGGCGGCGGCCGGGGTTTCGGCCACGAGCCGGTCGCGCAGGGCCGCCAGGAAGGTCGGGTCCGGCGGGCCGGGCGGGACGTACAGCCGGGCGAGCAGTTCCTCGGCGTATCGGTGGCGTCGGGTCTCGTGGAGCCTGCAGTCCATGCCGGCCCCCCTCCTCATCGCTTGCCCGCAAGAACGAGCGGGCCCGACGAGGGTTACGGGCGCGGGTGTCAGCCGCGCAGGTCCTGGGGGAGCATGCGGGCCAGCGACCGCACCGCCCGGTACTGCAGGGCCTTGATGGCGCCGGTCTTCTTGCCCATCACCAGCGCCGTCTCGGCCACCGACAGCCCGTGCAGGAACCGCAGCGTCACGCACTCCTGCTGCTCGGAGCCGAGCCGCTGGATCGCGCTCAGCAGGGCCCGGTTGGTCATCGCCTCCAGCACCCGCCGCTCGGGGTCCTCGGCGGTGCGGTCCGGGCCCGGACGATCGGGCTCCAGCAGGTCGGGTGTGCAGATCTCCAGGCGGAACCGGCTGGACTTGAAGTGGTCGGCCACCAGGTTGCGGGCGATCGTCACCAGCCAGGCGCCGAAGTCCTTGCCCTGCCAACTGAAGTCGCCGATCCGGCGCAGCGCCCGCAGGAACGTGTCGCTGGTCAGGTCCTCGGCCAGCGGGTGGGCGCCGACCCGGTAGTAGACGTACCGGTAGACCAACTCCACGTACAGGTCGTAGAGGGCGCCGAACGCGTCGGCCTCGCCGTCGCGGGCCCGCAGCACCAGGTCCTTGATCTCGTCCTCGTCCGCCGTCCTGGCGGCCGGGCGGCCGGTTCGACGGCGCGGCACCGTGCCGACGAGCGGGGTCGGCCAGGAGATCGCGGGGGACGATGCTTCGAGGGTCAGGCCGCGCATGAAGTTCTCCTGGGGTCGGACAGACCTCCGGCAGGAATCGCCACTCTAGATACCGATGGGTACGCGTGCAATGCCGTTGCGAAGGCGGGTATGGCTCCACTTCAGGCCCGAAGGGGGCGCGCCGACGATGTAAGCGGTCGCTTCTGTCGGGGCCCGGTACGCGTCATCCCCGTCGATCAGGCACCATAGGGCCGATGGTTCAAGGTATCCCGGCGCTGCTGGCGACCCTTGGTGCCTTGGCGGCCACCGGGTTGCTGATCCTGCGCGCCAAGAACGCGCGGCTGCCCTATCTGATCGCCTGGTGCCTGACGCTGGTCGGCATCTCCTTCGCGCTCGTCGCCATGACCCTGGGCTTCCTGTTCGGCTTCGGCGGCCTGCTGTTCCGGGTGATGGAGGTCGGGGGGGCGCTGCTCGGCCCGGTCTGGCTGGCGCTCGGGATGAGCGTGCTGATCACCCGGGTGCCGCAGCTCCGGTTCGTCTTCTGGCTGTCCGGGATCTCCTACACGGTGGTGGCCGTGGTGATCCTGCTGCTGGATCCGCTCAAGGGGAGTTTCACCGATTCCCTGCCGGATCCGGGCCGCCACTACGACACGCTGCCGCTGCTGCTCATCGACGTCGCCCACGCCGTGGCGGTCATCGCGCTGGTGGCCTGCACGGTGATGCTCGCGCTGCGGGCGGGCAAGCAGGACCGGGACGCCTACGAGCAGTTGATGCCGGTGGCCCTCGTGGCGCTGGCCGGGGTGCTGGTCGTCAGCGGCACCCGCGGGTTCCTGCCGGGCGTGTTGGCGGTCGTGGCGCTCGCGGGGGCCGCGGGGCTGGTCTGGTTCGGCGCCACCCGCACCCTGCCGCCCGCCGCGGCAGAGGACGACGCGTACGAGGACTACGACGACGAGTACGCGGGCCGGGAGCGGGAGTACGCCGGCGAGGAGTACGCGGCCCAGGAGTACGCCGGTCAGGAGTACCGGGGCCAGGACCATCCAGAGCAGGTGTACGCCGAACAGGGCTACGGGGAGCAGGGATACGTGGAGCAGGAGTACGTGGAGGGCTACGGCGAGCAGGCCCCGGGCTTCCCGGACGTCCGGACCGGATACGACGAGCAGCCCTACGCCGCCGCCCCCGGGCCCCAGATCCCCCCGGCGTCCCCCTCCCCGCTCGCGCCGCCGTTCCCGCCGCCGCTGCCCCAGCAGCCCCCCGGCATGGAGCCGCCCGGCAGGCACGCGGGAGGCCGCGTTCCGACCGGTGAGCGCCCCCGGCCTACCCTCGCCGACCTGGCGAAGCCCCCGCCGCCCCCGCAGCCGACCGCGGCCCCGCCGCTGTGCGGGCAGATCACCGTCTACACGCTGCTGGACGGGCGCGGCGAGGCGTTCGACCGGGTGGTCTCCGAGGCCGTGCGCGCCGCCCGCGAGGCCGAGCCGGACACGCTGATCTTCGCCTGCCACGAGGTGACCGGCGCGCCCACGCAGCGCATCGTCTACCAGTTGTTCCGCGACCAGGCCGCGTTCGCCGAGCACCAGCGTCTGCCGCACGTGCAGCGCTTCGCCGCCGAGTCCCGGCCGTTCGTGCTGACCACCAACGTCATCGAGCTGAACCTGACCTCCGCCAAGGTCGTCCCGCTGCCCTCGCCGGTCGTTCGGGATCACCTGTGACCGTCCCGGTCACCGTGACCCTGCTCGGCCGGCCCGGCTGCCATCTGTGCGACGACGCCCGCGAGGTGATCGCCCGGGTCGCCGCCGACCTCGGCGCGGTCTGGGAGGAACGGGACATCACCGAGTCCGCGGAGCTGACCGAGCGGTACTGGGAGCAGATCCCGGTGACGCTGGTCAACGGGGTGCGGCACGACTTCTGGCGGGTGGACGAGACCCGGCTGCGGGCCGCGATCACCGAGCTGCGACGCGCCTGAACGACTGCGTTCCGTAAAGAATCGGAAACATCCCGGGATGTTCCGTCAGTCACATCACGGTGTCCTGGCCCTGTGCCTCCGACGTCCGTGCTAGCGCTGCAATAGGCCCTCTGACCTGCGAGAACGCCGGGCGCTCGCAGGGTCGGGTCGAAGGGCGGCGCCCGGCGGCGACTTTGTGCATGTGTTCACAAAGGCTTAATCTGGAGGACGGCCCGGGGCGGCCGGCCAGGGCCGCAGGGGACCTGACCGGATCGTTCGCACCAGCGGGCCTGTCAGATCGAGTCCTGGCGTCAAGCCCAGAAGAGCAGGCCGTGACACGTCGACACAACCGCACCCGCGGCGACCGCGGGATTCCCGAGGCCACGGTGGCGCGGCTGCCGGTCTATCTGAGGGCGCTGCACAGCCTCCAGGAACGGGAGATCGCCACCGTCTCCTCCGAGGAGTTGGCCGCCGCCGCCGGGGTCAACTCGGCCAAGCTGCGCAAGGACCTGTCGCACCTCGGCTCGTACGGCACCCGGGGCGTCGGCTACGAGGTCGAGTACCTCGTCTACCAGATCTCCCGCGAGCTGGGCCTCACCCAGGACTGGGTCGTGGCCATCATCGGCGTGGGTAACCTTGGCCGGGCCCTGGCCGGCTACGGCGGCTTCGCGTCCCGCGGCTTCCGGGTCGCGGGCCTGCTGGACGCCGACGAGTCCGTGGTGGGCGAGCAGATCTCCGGGCTGTCCGTCCGGCACATCGACGACCTGGAACAGGTCATCGCCGACCACGGGGTCTCCATCGCGGTGATCGCGACCCCCGCGGCGGCCGCCCAGGGCCTGTGCGATCGTGTGGTCGCGGCGGGTGTGACGAGCGTGCTCAACTTCGCGCCGGTCGTCCTGTCGGTGCCCGAGGGAGTGGACGTGCGTAAGGTCGATCTGTCGATCGAGTTGCAGATCCTCGCGTTCCACGAGCAGCGCAAGGCCGGCGGGCCCGGCGAGGCGGGCGCCGAGGGCTGGGGAGAGGACCACGATGGTGATCGGGCGGACGACCGGGCACGGGGGCAAGAGCCTCCCGAGACCACGCAGTACGTAGAGGCGGTCGAGGCATGACGATCCTGGTGGTCGGGCTCAGCCACCGCAGCGCTCCGGTGGCCGTGCTGGAGCGCGCGGCGGTGACCGGGGACGACCTCGTCAAGCTGCTGCACGAGGTCAACGACTCGGTGCACGTCGCCGAGACCCTGATCGTGTCGACCTGCAACCGGATCGAGGTCTACGCCGTCGTGGACAAGTTCCACGGCGGTGTCTCCGACATCTCCGAGTCGCTGGCCCGGCACTCCGGCCTCACGCTCGACGAGCTGTCCCGGCACCTGTACGTGCACTATGAGGACCGCGCCGTCCAGCACGCGTTCTCGGTGGCGTGCGGGCTGGAGTCGATGGTGGTCGGCGAGAGCCAGATCCTCGGCCAGATCCGCACGGCGTTCAAGCTGGCCCAGGCCGAGGGCACGGTGGGCCGCGACCTGCACGAGCTGACCCAGCAGGCGCTGCGGGTCGGCAAGCGGGCGCACGCGGAGACCGGGGTCGACCAGGCCGGGGCCTCCCTGGTCGGCGTGGGCCTCCAGGTCGCCGCCGGGCACCTCGGCGACCTGGAGGGACGGCACGCGCTGGTGATCGGCGCCGGGTCGATGAGCGCCTTGGCGGTGTCCACGCTGGCCCGCGCCGGCGTGGGCGAGATCGTCGTCGCCAACCGCACCCTCGAGCGGGCCGTCAGGCTGGCCGAGGGCTCCGAGGTCCCCGCCCGGGCGATCGAGCTTTCCGACCTCACCGCCGCGCTCGACGAGGCCGACCTGGTGATCTCCTGCACGGGGGCCACCGGGCTGGTCATCACCGCCGACCAGATCACCTACAACCGGCGCGAGCGCTTCCTCCTCGACCTGGCGCTGCCGCACGACATCGACCCGGCCGTCCGCGAGCTGCCCGGGGTGGCGCTGGCGGGGCTGGACGACCTGCGCACGGCCGAGGAGGCCGCGCACGCGGTGGGCCCCCGGGCCGTCGAGGCGGTCCGCCGGATCGTCGCCGACGAGGTCGCCGGGTTCCTGAGCGCCGCCCGCGCCGCCGCCGTCGCGCCCACCGTCGTGGCGCTGCGCAGCAAGGCCGCCGACGTCGTCGACGCCGAGCTGGCCCGGCTGTCGGGCCGGCTGCCCGCCCTGGACGAACGGGACCGCGCCGAGATCGCCCAGACCGTGCGGCGGGTGGTCGACAAGCTGCTGCACGCCCCGACCGTCAGGGTGAAGGAGCTGGCGTCGGCGCCCGGCGGCGACACCTACGCCGACGCCCTGCGCGAGCTGTTCGACCTCGACCCGAAGGCACCCGAGGCCGTGGCCCGCCCGGACATCGAAGGATCGACGTCATGACCGTGCTGCGCCTGGGCACCCGCAAGAGCCTGATGGCCACCACCCAGTCCGGGTTCATCGCCGACGAGCTGTCCCGACTGACCGGGCATGCCGTCGAGTTGGTCGGGGTAACGACCGAGGGTGATGTCTCCAAGGCCCACCTGGCGCAGATGGGCGGTACCGGCGTGTTCGTCAACGCGCTGCGCGACCGGATCCTGTCGGGCGAGGTGGACTTCGCCGTGCACTCGCTGAAGGACCTGCCCACCGGGCCGGCCGAGGGCATCGTGCTCGCCGCCGTCCACCGGCGCGACGACCCGCGCGACGCGCTGTGCGGCCCGGCCAAGCTGGCCGACCTGCCGCGCGGCGCCCGCGTCGGCACCGGCTCGCCGCGCCGGGTCGCCCAACTGCGGGCGCTGCGCGCCGATCTGGACGTGGTGCCGATCCGCGGCAACGCCGACACCAGGCTCCGCAAGGTCACCGACGGGGAGTTGGACGCCGTCGTGCTGGCGTACGCGGGGCTGGGCCGGATCGGGCGGCTGGACGCCGTCTCGGAGATCTTCGACCCCGACCAGATGCTGCCGGCCCCCGGCCAGGGCGCGCTCGCGATCGAGTGCCGCTCCGACCGCGGCGACCTGGCCGAGCTCCTTGGAACGGTCGACGACCCCTCCACGCGCGCCGCGGTCACCGCCGAGCGCACCGTCCTGGCGGTCCTGGAGGCCGGGTGCTCGGCGCCCGTCGGGGCCTTCGCCACCGTCGAGGACCCCGCAGATGTAGAACCGAAGCTCCACCTGACCGCGTGCGTCGCCGCCCTCGACGGCGCCCGGCAGGTGAGGCTTTCCGCAAGCGGCCACCCGGAGCGGGCCGAGGAGATCGGGCGCGACCTCGCCGCCCGGCTGCTCGCCCAGGGGGCCGACCAGTTGATGGGGGAGCGTCGCATTGAGCCCCAGTAACGTTGGCGAGAACGACACCACGCCGGGCACCGTCTCGTTCGTCGGGATGGGCCCGGGAGATCCGGGGCTGCTGACCCTGCGGGCCGTCACCAAGCTCGGCCAGGCCGACACGGTGGTGGTGAGCCGGGCGGACTGTCCCGCCGAGATCCTGGCGCACTGCCGTCCGGACGCGGAGATCCTCGACACCGCCGAGCAGGACCCGGTCGAGCTGACCGACCGGGCCGCCCGGCGGGGGCACGAGGTGGTCCGGCTGTTCCGCGGCGACCCCGGGGTGGGCTGCGCCGTGCACGAGGAGGCCGAGGCCTGCGGTCGGGCCGGCATCCCGTTCGAGATCGTCCCCGGCGTCTCGGCGATCACCGGTGTGCCCGCGTACGCGGGGATCCCGCTGACCGACGCGCGGACCCGCGAGGTCCGGGTGATCGACGCCCGCGCCGGCGGCGTCGACTGGGAGGACTTCTCCTCTCCCGAGGCCACGCTGGTGATCCTCGGCGCGGAGGGCACGGTGGCGGAGGTCACCAAGGGCCTGATCGCCGCCGGGCGTCCGGAGTCCACGCCGGCCGCGATGACCGGCCTGGGCACCACCACCGAGCAGGAGACGGTGGTCTCCACGCTGCAGCGCCTCGTCCCCGACACCAAGGGGATGGAGGCCCCCGCGATGATCATCGTGGGGGACGTGGTCGACTGGCGCGACCGGCTCTCGTGGTTCGAGACCAAGGCGCTGTTCGGCTGGCGGGTGCTGGTGCCGCGCACCAAGGAGCAGGCCGCGACGCTGTCGGACCGGCTGCGCTCGTACGGCGCGGTGCCCGAGGAGGTCCCGACCATCTCGGTGGAGCCGCCGCGCACCCCGCAGCAGATGGACCGGGCCGTGAAGGGCCTGGTCACCGGACGGTACGAGTGGGTGGTGTTCACCTCCACCAACGCCGTGCGGGCCGTTCGGGAGAAGTTCGACGACTACGGTCTGGACGCGCGGGCGTTCGCCGGGCTGAAGGTCGCCGCCGTCGGCGAGCAGACCGCCCGGGCGCTGGTGGAGTTCGGGGTCAGCCCCGACCTCGTGCCGACCGGCCAGCAGTCCGGGGAGGGGCTGCTGGAGGTCTGGCCGCCGTACGACAAGGACCTCGACCCGATCAACCGGGTGCTGCTGCCGCGCGCCGACATCGCCACCGACGTCCTCATCGCCGGACTGACCGAGCTGGGCTGGGAGTGCGACGACGTGACCGCGTACCGGACGGTGCGGGCCGCCCCGCCGCCGGAGGACATCCGCGTGGCCATCAAGGGCGGCGGGTTCGACGCGGTGCTGTTCACCTCCAGCTCCACGGTCCGCAACCTCATCGGCATCGCCGGCAAGCCGCACAACGTGACGGTGATCGCGGTGATCGGTCCGCAGACCGCCAAGACGGCCGAGGAGTACGGGCTGCGGGTGGACGTGATGGCCGAGAAGCCGTCCGCTTTGGCGCTGGCCGAGGCATTGGCGGAGTACGGTGCGAAACGGAGGGCCGCCCAGATCGAGGCGGGCGACCCGTTGCGCAAACCGAGCCAGATGCGGCGCGGCGCCCGTCGGCGCAGGTGACGCCGCTCTCCGACGTCGAAAAGGTTCATCGATGACCGCACGCTTCCCCGCCGCCCGGCCCCGCCGGCTGCGGCGCACGCCCGCCCTGCGTCGGATGGTGGCCGAGCACCGGCTCGCCCCGGCCGATCTGATCCTGCCGATGTTCGTCAAGGAGGGCATCGCCGAGCCGCAGCCGGTCGCCTCGATGCCCGGGGTCGTCCAGCACACGCCCGACACGCTCCGCAAGGCGGCCCACGAGGCCGTGGAGGCGGGTGTGGGCGGCCTGATGCTGTTCGGGATCCCCGCGGTGAAGGACGGCGTCGGTTCGGGCGCCGACGACCCCGACGGGATCGTGCAGCGGGCCGTGCGCGAGCTGCGGGCCGACCTCGGCGACTCCGCCGTGCTGATGGCGGACCTGTGCCTGGACGAGTACACCGACCACGGTCACTGCGGTGTCGTCACCCCGTCCGGCGAGATCGACAACGACGCGACGCTGGAGCGGTACGCCTTGATCGGGCTGACGTTGGCCGCGTCCGGCGTCGACATGGTGGCGCCCAGCGGGATGATGGACGGCCAGGTCGGCGTGATCCGCGGGGCGCTGGACGGGGCCGGGCACCAGGACGTGTCGATCATGGCGTACTCGGTGAAGTACTCCTCGGCGTACTACGGCCCGTTCCGCGACGCCGCCGAGTGCGCGCCGCAGTTCGGCGACCGCTCGGCCTATCAGCAGGATCCGGCCAACATCGCCGAGTCGCTGCGCGAGGTCGCGCTGGACCTCGACGAGGGCGCCGACGTGGTGATCGTCAAGCCCGCCGGCGCCTATCTGGACGTGGTCGCCCGGGTCCGCGACGCGGTGGACGTCCCGGTGGCCGCCTACCAGGTCAGCGGGGAGTACGCGATGGTCGAGGCCGCCGCCGCCAACGGGTGGCTGGACCGCGATCGGGTGATCATGGAGTCGCTGATCGGGATGCGCCGGGCCGGCGCCGACCTGATCCTCACCTACTGGGCCACCGAGGTGGCCCGCCGGCTGACCCGCTGAGCCGTCACTTTTATCACTTGGGTCCCATGAGAATCAGGGCTCCCTAGTCAATTGGAACCGTATCCGGGGGTTGGTCGGCGTATCTCGGATGCCGCCGGTCATTATCGGGTATCGGAGGGACTTGGGGGGAGCCATGATGCTGGCGGTGACGGCCAGGCGGCAGCGGGGGCGCAGTCGGCTGGCGAGCGCGGCGAAGCAGTACGCGGCACTGGGCTGGGCCTGCGTCCCGGGGGCGCGTCCCGGCGGCGACCGGGCCTGTAGCTGCGACCGGATCGGCTGCCCCGACCCGGGCGCCCATCCGGTCTCGGCGGCCTGGCGCATGCAGGCCACCACGGACCCGGTGGTGCTCAAACGCTGGTGGTCCGACGACCCGCAGGCCAACATCATCCTTCCCACCGGGCGGGTCTTCGACGTCTTCGACGTACCGGCGGCGGCGGGCGTCCTCGCCCTGGAGCGCATCGCCGCCCATCACTCCGACCCCGGCCCCACCAGCCCCGTGGGGCCGGTCGCCGCCGTGGGCCTGGACCGTCACCTGTTCTTCGCCGCCACCCGGGGCGCGCCCGAGGACGAGGACGAGTGGTGGTCGTGCCACCTCGACTGCTCCCCGGAGACCATCACCGACTCCCCGGGGCTGCGCTGGCACTGCCGCGACAGCTACGTGGTGGCACCGCCGTCCGTCCTCCCCGGCGACCGTGAGGTCGCCTGGGTCCGACCGCCCGACCGCGAGCCCCTCCCCGACCCGGTGCGCCTCCTGGAGATCCTCGCCGACAGTTGCGAGGCCGTCCGTTAGGACCGCGGCCCGGGGTCAGCGGGGGGCTTTGATGGTCACCCGCTTGCCCCACCCGGTGTAGGTGGTGGTCATGGTGACGGCCTTGGTGCCCGAGCCGACGGTGACGAGAAGACGACGGGGGAGGCCGGACGCGTCCAGGGTGAGGACGAAGCCGGCGTGGGACGCCCCGGTGGCACGTGCCAGATCCTCGTAGGGGCCGCCCGACAGCCCCTTGAGGGGCACCGTGCCCCGGTAGCCGCGTCGACCGCCGTCCAGGGTCCTGGCGTTCCTCAGCAGGACGCTCACGCTCGGGACGGACGTGACCGCGCGGACCCTGGCGGCCAGGGACGCGTACCCGTCGGGGCGCGTGGCGGGGGTCGGGACGGACTGCCAGCGCGAGCCCACCCGGACATAGCCGTTGCGCCCGACCAGGACGGTCTGGGTGGCCTGCCGGAGCCTGGGGTGGTTGCTGGACACGACCATCGAGTACGACGACTCGCGGCCGGGCAGCAGGCGGAAGGTGCCCCTCGCGTTGACCGACGCGGCGGCCTTGCCCGTCTGGCGGTGGGAGAAGCTCGCGCCCGGCCGCTGCAGGGCGCTTCGCTCGATCCGCGCGGCGAGAACCCTGCCGGAGGCGTCGGGC
Organism: Thermomonospora umbrina; assembly: GCF_003386555.1. Lineage (GTDB taxonomy): Bacteria > Actinomycetota > Actinomycetes > Streptosporangiales > Streptosporangiaceae > Thermomonospora > Thermomonospora umbrina. The sequence goes on from NZ_QTTT01000001.1 coordinate 3,849,095, forward strand.
CCGGCGGAACGGGTCGGGCGGGCGGCGGCGCTCGGAGTCGACGAGGGCGACGGGGAGACGGTCTGCGCGTCGGACGTGCCGTCGCCGTCGCCGCCGTTCATGCCGTACAGGACGGCTCCCGCGCCCACGACGGCGATGACGGCGATCGCCGCCAGGCTGCCCACGAGCCGGGGGCGGCTGCCGCGTCGGGCGGTGGCCCCCGGGCCGCCGGGGGCCACCGAGGGCGGCGGAGACGGCGGTGGGGCCGCCGCGGCGGTCGCCGACAGCTCCGCCAGCCTGCTGCGGCCCTGGGTCTCCCAGACGGGGCCGTAGGCCGCGACGGCGGCCTCCTCCAGGGCGACGAGGAACTCCTCCGCCGTGGTCGGACGGTCGGCCGGGTTCTTGGCCAGACCCCGGGCGATCAGCCCGCGCAACGGACCCGGCACCGCCTCCGTGGGGATCGGGGCCTCGCGGTGGGCCCTGCCCAGCGCCGCCAGCGCCCGGCCGCCGCTGCCGCCGGGCTGGTAGGGGAGCCGTCCGGTGAGGCACTCGAAGAACAGCACGGTGGCCGCGTACAGGTCCGTGGCCGGGGAGACCGCCGCACCGTCCCACAGCTCCGGCGCCAGGTAGGCGGGGCTGCCCGGCGGCTCGTCCCCGGACCGGGAGGCGCGCGGCGGGGTGATCCCGAAGTCGGTGATGTGCCCCTGCCCGTCCGGGGCGATCAGCAGGTTGGAGGGCTTGAAGTCGTGGTGCACCAGCCCCGCGGTGTGCGCGGTGGCCAGCCCCGCCAGCGCCCCGCCCAGCGCCGCCAGCGCGGCGGGCGGCCCGGTGGGGCCCTGGGCATCGAGGATCCGGCGCAGGCTGACACCCTCGATCCACTGCATCACCACGGCGGCCCCGTCGGCCCCCTCCACGAACTCGTAGAGGTCGGCCACGCCCGGGTCCTCCAGTTGAGACAGCCGCCGCGCCTCGGCCCGGAACCGGTGCATGAACGACTCGTCCGCCCGTAGCCGGTCGTCCAGGTACTTGATCGCGACCCTCGTCTGGGTGACGTCGTCGACGGCGAGCATCACCCGCCCGGAGGCGCCGCGCCCCAGTTCCCGCACGGGTGTGAAACCCGGGACCGTCCAGCCGTCCACCACGTTTCGTCATCCCTCCGGCCGGTACCAGTATTGGGTGGATATCGGCCACTCACGTCCCGGGTCAAGCACCTTCACCGGATTGCGACCTCGGGCCCTATCCCCGGCCGCCCGCATCGTGCGCGCGGCCTCGTGCCGTGGGGTGCCGGGGGCCGGTGAGAGACTGGCCGGGTGACCGACATCGATCGTTCTCAGGAACTCTTCGCCCGCGCCCTCGACGTGGTCCCCGGCGGGGTGAACTCGCCGGTGCGGGCCTTCCACGGGGTGGGCGGCACGCCGCGCTTCATCGCCTCGGCGCGGGGGCCGTACCTCGTCGACGTGGACGGGAACGAGTACGTGGACCTGATCTGCTCGTGGGGGCCGATGATCCTCGGTCACGCCCACCCGGCGGTGGTGGAGGCCGTCCAGCGGGCCGCCGCGCGCGGCACCTCGTACGGGGCGCCCACGCCCGGGGAGGTCGAGCTGGCCGAGGAGATGGTGGCCCGCACCCCGGTCGACAAGGTACGGCTGGTCAACTCGGGCACCGAGGCCACGATGTCGGCGATCCGGCTGGCGCGCGGGTTCACCGGGCGCGGCAAGGTGGTGAAGTTCGCGGGCTGCTACCACGGGCACGTGGACGCGCTGCTGGCCGCCGCGGGCTCGGGGGTGGCCACCCTGGGGCTGCCGGACACCCCTGGGGTGACGGGGGCGGCGGCGGCCGACACGTTCGTGCTGCCGTACAACGACGTGGGCGCGGTGGAGCTGGTGTTCGGCGAGCACGGCCACGAGATCGCCTGCGTGATCACCGAGGCGTGTCCCTGCAACATGGGGGTGGTCCCGCCGATCCCCAACTTCAACCGGCTGCTGAAGTCGCTGTGCGAGCGGCACGGCGCCCTGCTCATCATGGACGAGGTGCTCACCGGCTTCCGCGTCACCCGGTCCGGCTGGTACGGGCTGGAGGGCGTGCCGGGCGACCTGGTGACGTTCGGCAAGGTGATGGGCGGCGGGCTCCCGGCGGCCGCGTTCGGCGGGCGGGCCGACGTCATGGAGCACCTTGCCCCGGCCGGGCCGGTCTACCAGGCGGGCACCCTCTCGGGGAACCCGCTGGCCACCGCCGCCGGGCTGGCCACGCTGCGGAACGCCACCGAGGACGTGTACGAGGCGATCACTCGGGCGGCGTCGGTGGTCGCGCGCGCCGCCACGGACGCGCTGACGAAGGAGGGCGTGCCGCACCGTCTCCAGGTGGCCGGCAACCTGTTCTCGGTCTTCTTCACCGACGAGCCCGTCGGCGACTTCGCGGCGGCGCGGCGGCAGGACACCAAGGCGTACGCGGCGTTCTTCCACGCCGCCCTCGACCACGGCGTCTATCTGCCGCCGTCGGCGTACGAGGTGTGGTTCCTGTCGGCGGCGCACGACGACGCCGCGCTGGACCGGATCGTGTCGGCGCTGCCGCACGCCGCCAGGGCCGCCGCCGAGGCCCGATAGTTTTAAGAAGCGCTCGCCTAATGTGAACTAAGGATTTAGTATCACTTCATGCTTGATCTGGATCGGCTGCGCGCGCTGCACGCCGTGGCCAACCACGGCTCGGTCAGCGCCGCCGCCGAGGCGCTGCACGTCACCACCTCCGCGGTCTCCCAGCAACTCGCCAAGCTGGAACGGGAGACCGGCCACAAGCTCCTGGAGCGCAACGGTCGGGGCATCCGGCTGACCGACGCGGCCAAGCTCCTCGTCGTCCACGCCGAAGGCATCCTGTCGCTCGTCGAGCAGGCCGAGGCCGACCTGGAGGCGCACCGCGGCGTCGTGGTGGGCGAGCTGGCGGTCGCCGCCTTCCCCACCGCCATCCGGGGGCTGATGCCCGCCGCCCTCGCCTCGCTCCGCGTCGCCCACCCCGGCCTGCGGGTCCTGGTCAAGGAGTACGACCCCTCCTTGAGCGTGCCGCTGGTCGCGCGCGGCGACATCGACCTCGCCATCGTCCAGGACTGGAACAACGTGCCCCTCCCCATCCCGGAGGGGCTGGTGAAGGGCACCATCTGCGAGGACGCCGCCGACGTCGCGCTCCCCTCCACCCACCCGCTGGCCCACCGCGACGAGGTGGACCTCAAGGAGCTGGCCGGGGACGCCTGGATCAGCTCCACCCCCGGCTCCATCTGCTGCGACTGGCTGACCCACACGCTGCGCTCGGTGGACAGCGAGCCGCACATCGACCACATGGCCTACGAGTTCGCCACCCAGCTCGCCCTGGTGGCCGCCGGGCTGGGCAACGCCATCCTGCCCCGGCTGGGCCGCGGCACCGTGCCCGAGGGAGTCCGTCTCGTCGTCCTGCGCCAGTCCCTGAGCCGCCGCGTGTACGCCGTCTGGCGCCACGAGGCCGCCCGCCGCCCGGCCATCTGCGAAGCCCTCGACGCCCTCCGCGCCTCGGCCGGCGCGGTCTGACCCGGCCCTGAAGGCTTCCAGATGGACAGGCCCGCGCCGGGCCCGGACCATGGGCCGATGGAACGGTGGCGGGTCGGCGGGTTCACCGAGGTTCGGGAACTGGGCGTCGGGGCGCAGGGCAGGGTGGTGCTGGCCCGGCACGACGAGTCGGGCGGCCTGGTCGCGATCAAGTACCTGGCCCACGCCGACGACGATCCCGAGACCCTCGAACGGCTGCGCGGCGAGGCCGTCATGCTGGCGAAGGTCTCCGACCCCCACGTCGTCCGGCTCTACCGGTTCGTGACGGGGGCGCAGGGCGCGGCGATGGTGATGGAGGCCGTCGACGGGGTGTCCCTGCGCAAGATCCTGGACACCCATGGGGCGCTGGCCCCTGAGGCGGCCCTCCTGGTGCTCAAGGGCTCGCTGCAGGGGCTGGCCGCCGCGCACGCCGTCGGGGTCGTCCACCGCGACTACAAGCCCGCGAACGTGGTGGTGCGCTCCGACGGCACCAGCAAGCTGATCGACTTCGGGGTGGCCGCGCTGTTCGGGTCCGGGGGCCACGCGGGCAGCCCCGCGTACATGGCGCCCGAGCAGTGGGAGGGCGACCCGGCGTCCCCGGCGACCGACGTGTACGGGGCCACCTGTGTGTTCTTCGAGTGCGTGACCGGGCGGCGGCCGTACGCGGACCGGGATCCGGTGGCGCTGATGCGGCGGCACCTGCTCGACGCGGTGCCCGCCGAGGCCGTCGACGAACCACTGCGCCACCTGGTCCTGCGCGGGATGGCCAAGAGTCCCGCCGACCGTCCGCTCGGCGCGACGGCGTTCGCCGCCGAGTTGGAGGCCGTCGCCACGGCGGCGTACGGCGAGGACTGGGAGGGACGCGGCGTCCGCGCGCTGGCCGCCGGGGCGGCGGCGCTGGCCGCGCTGTTCCCCCTGGCCGGTCTCTCGATGGCGGGCTCGGCGGGCGCGGCCGGTGCCGTGGGGGCGACCGGCGCGTCGTCCGGCGGCGGGTTGCTGGCCGCCGTCGGCGGGAAGGCGGCCGTCGCCGTCGCTGGATCGGCCCTCGCGGTCACGACCGTGGCGGGCGCGGCCACCTACGCGGTGCAGCGGGCGAACAGCGACCCCGCACCGGCACCCGTGCGCACCACCGCTCAGGTGACGCTGGTCACCACGCAGCACTGCCAGTGGTACAGCCGCCCCGGGGCCGTGCCCGCCGGCCGTCGTGTCCCCCTGCCCGCCCAGGTCACGATGCCGCCCGGCGCGGCTGTGTACGAGCTGCGGGACCCGTACTTCACACGCTTCATCGCCCCGGCCGGCCAGAAGTGCACCGCCGACGGGGGGAGCGGCGTCGGCAGCGCGTGGGTGGGACCGTCCAACGCCGTGAGGAGCGTGCAGTTGTTGCTCTACTCGCGGGGCTACGCCTGCGCGTTCCCCGGCACGCCCCAGGCCAGGGACGAACGCGACCGTTGCCGCACCACCCCTGCGGACGGCGCCCCCGAGAAGGAGAACGTGCGGACGGGCGCCCAGGGCTACCTCGCCCACCTCACGGCCAAGGAGAACACCGGAACGGAAGGTCGGAGGCGCTCCGTCACCTTGTCCATGCTCACCCCCGAGACGAGTTCGCCCGATCAGAGGCCGTTCGGCCCGGAGATCAGTTGCTTCGCCCCGAAGGCGGAGGCGGCGCTCTGCGTGGCGGCGCTGACCTACCACTACGTCGAGCGCATGGCGCGCAGCGGCGTCCGCAAGGCGGCCCTCGACCGGGCCGCGAAGCAGATCGCCGACTACGTCGCCGTCAACCTGTGAACGGTCACGGAAGCAGGGCCAAATGCTCGTCGCGGACCAGGTCGAAGCGGAGGGCGACCGAGATCAGCGCGCCGCGCTGCCAGTCGGCCTTGCCCTGCGAGGCGTCGTGCGAGGGCTGCTTGACGCGGAGCTTCTCGCGGGCCAGATAGTCGATGTGAAAGTTGACGGCGCTGCGGGTCAGCCCGAGGCCGTCCAGTCGGGACAGGATCTGCGGGACGCTCGGGATCACCGCCGAGGACGGGTCGCGCAGCCGGGGCTCGCACAACGCCACCAGCACCAGGAAGTACTTGGCCGTCGGGTCCAGCGAGTGCGCCAGCCTGGTCGGCTCGCCGGTGACGCCCAGCGCCGACACCGCGAAGGTGTGCTCGGGCGCCATCACCGTGAACGCCTTCGTCCAGCCGCCCTCCACCGGCAGCAGCACCTGCGCGATCTCGAAGGGGACCGGGGTGCCCACCCGACCCGGCGGCACCTTCACGAACTCGCCGCCGCCCTCGGGGTTCTCCACCACGTACGTCGCCGTCCGGCTGCGGTTGGACAGCCGCCAGTAGTCCTCCACCGCGTGCACGCTGCCCGCCATCCGGGACACGGCGGGGTCGTCCACCCGCAGGTCGACGGGCTGCTCGGGAGCGCCCCGACCGAAGGTGATCTCCTCGCCCGGCGCCAGTCGCAGGATGGTCGAGGCATCCCGCCCGGAGTGCACGATTATCGTCCGCATCGTCGCCCACGCTAGCGGAGCCGTTCCCGGGAGGGACGGAGGCGGCGGCGGGCGCATCGAGGTTCGCAGGTAGTCTCGTGTCCGCCATGAGTGAGAAGACGATCGTTCATCTGTTGCGGCACGGCGAAGTGCACAATCCCGAGGGCATCTTGTACGGACGCCTCCCGGGCTACCGGCTCAGCGAGGACGGCGTCCTCATGGCGCAGTCGGTGGCCAAGTGGCTCACCGACCGTGACGTGACCGCGTTGTTCTCCTCACCGCTGGAGCGGGCCCTGGAGACGGCCGCGCCGATCGCCGAGACGTTCGACCTGCCGGTGACGGTGGAAGATCGGCTGATCGAGGCCGGCAACCGCTTCGAGGGCCTGACGTTCGGGGTGGGGCAGGGCTCCCTGCGCCGTCCCGCGCACTGGCCCTTCCTGGTCAACCCGGTACGGCCGTCCTGGGGCGAGCCTTATACGAAGATCGCGTCCCGGATGAAGGGCGCCGTGATCGCGGCCCGGGAGGCGGCGCGCGGGCACGAGGCCGTGTGCGTCAGCCACCAACTGCCGATCTGGACGCTGCGGCGGTTCGCCGAGCGCCGCCGGATGTGGCATCACCCGCGTCGCCGGCAGTGCGAGCTGGCCAGCGTCACGAGCCTGACCTTCGAGGACGGCCGGCTGGTCGAGGTGGCGTACCACGAGCCCGCCGCCGGCCTGGTCCGCCGCCCCACCGTCCCGGGTGCCTGACCCCGGCACTACAGTGATGTACTACATCGCGTAGTAGGAGTTCCGATGCCCCGAGTCACCGTCGCCGTCGTGGGTGCCGCAGTCGCCTGCGCGCTGCTGGCTGGTTGCGCGGGCGACTCGCGGGCGAACGGAGGCGAGAACCGCTTCATCGCCGGCGACGGCACCGCCCGGTTCACCGAGGCCGCCGAGCGCAAGGCCCCCTTGTCGGTCGAGGGCACCACCCTGGACGACAAGCCCCTCAAGCTGGCCGACCTACGGGGCAAGGTCGTGGTGGTCAACTTCTGGGCCTCCTGGTGCGCCCCCTGCCGAGGCGAGGCGCCCACCCTGCAGAAGCTGTCCACCGAGCACCGGCCCCAGGGCGTGGAGTTCGTCGGCATCGACGTCAAGGACTCCAAGGACCAGGCCAAGGCCATGGAGCGCACCTTCGAGATCACCTACCCGAGCCTGTTCGACGGCGACGCCCGGCTGACCCTGGCGTTCCGCGAGATCCCGCCGAACGCGATCCCGAGCACGCTGATCCTCGACCGCGCCGGCCGCGTCGCCGTCCGCATCATCGGCCCGGTCACGTACTCCAAGCTCAACCCGCTGATCAACAAGATCGCCGCAGAGAAGTGATCCTCGCCGGGGGTGTCCAGGAGACGGTCATGACCGGGTCGCTGCTGGTGGCGGTGCCGCTGGCGGTGTTGGCCGGGCTGGTCTCGTTCCTGTCCCCCTGCGTGCTCCCGCTGGTGCCCGGCTACCTGTCGTACGTCACCGGGATGTCCGGGGTCGACCTGGAACGGGAGAGCCGGGGGCGGCTGGTCGCCGGGGCGGTGCTGTTCATCGCCGGGTTCACGGTGGTGTTCGTCAGCGCCGGGCTCGCGTTCGGGGGGCTCGGTCGGTGGCTGCTGGAGTACGCCGACCCGATCACCAAGGTGCTCGGCGTGGTGACGATCGTGTTCGGGCTCGCGTTCATGGGCTTCGTTCCGGGGCTCCAGCGCACCATGAAGGCCACCCGGCTCCCCGCGGCCGGGCTCGCCGGGGCGCCCGTGCTCGGCGTGCTGTTCGGGCTCGGCTGGACGCCCTGCATCGGGCCCACGCTGGCCGCCGTGCAGGCGCTGTCGTTCACCGAGGCCAGCGCGGGTCGGGGCGCGCTGCTGTCGCTGGCGTACTGTGTCGGGCTGGGCCTGCCGTTCGTGGCGACCGCCCTGGGCTACCGGCGGGCGCTGGGCGCGTTCGGCGCGGTCAAGAGCCGGTACCGACTGGTCATGCGGGTCGGCGGCGGGATGCTCGTCACCATCGGACTGCTGCTCGTGACCGGGTGGTGGGGCGATCTGACCCTGGAGATGAAGTCGTGGATCGGCGGCTTCGAGACGGTGATCTGAGATGACGGAGACACAGGAGCCCACCGCCGTGCGGCGGGTCTCCCAGGGCCGCGAGCCGAGGCCCAAGGGCCTGGGGCCGGTCGGATGGCTGCGCTGGGGCTGGCGTCAGCTCACCTCCATGCGCACCGCGCTGATCCTGCTGTTCCTGGTGGCGCTGGGCTCGGTGCCGGGCTCGATCCTGCCGCAGCGGGGCCAGGCCCCCGAGAAGGTCGTCGAGTACCTCGACGAGCACCGGACGACGGGTCCCTGGCTCGACCGGCTCTCGCTGTTCGACGTGTTCGCCGCGCCGTGGTTCGCGGCCATCTACATCCTGCTGTTCGTGTCGCTGGCCGGCTGCGTCATCCCCCGGTCGCGGCACCACTGGCGGGCGATGCGCGCCCGACCCCCCGCCGCGCCGCGCGTGCTGTCCCGGCTCCCGCAGTCGACCTCGTACGAGACCGAACGCGACGCCGACGAGGTGCTCGCCGAGGCGCGCAGGCTGCTGCGCGGACGCCGCTTCCGGGTCGCGGACGGGAAGGGCTCGGTCGCCGCCGAGAAGGGCTATCTCGGCGAGATCGGCAACCTGCTCTTCCACCTGGCGCTGCTGGTGCTGCTGTTCGCGGTGGGGGCGGGCGCGCTGTTCGGCTATCGCGGCAACATCGTGCTGACCGAGGGCGGCGCCTTCGCCAACTCGCTGGCGTACTACGACCAGTTCACGCCGGGACGGCAGTTCGACCCCGACCGGATGGCCCCGTTCTCGATGCGGCTGGACCACTTCAAGGTCACCTTCGTGGAGGAGGGGGAGCGGCGCGGGAGGCCGCTGGACTTCTCCGCCCGGGTCTACTACCGGGAACGGCCCGAGGCGCCGGAGAAGTTCTACAACCTGCGCGTCAACCATCCGCTGGCGGTCGGCGGCGCCAAGATCTACCTGCTCAACCACGGCTACGCCCCGCAGTTCACGGTGCGCGACGGCAACGGCGACATCGCCTACCGGGGCGCCATGCCGTTCCTGCCGCTCGAACAGCGCAACCTGACCAGCGAGGGCGTCATCAAGGTCCCCGACGCCCGGCCCCAGCAGTTGGCGTTCCAGGCGGTGTTCTGGCCCACGGCCGTGGCCGACACCCGCAACAAGCAGGTGCTGTCGGCCTTCCCCGCCCTGTTGAACCCCACGGTGTCGCTGATGACGTTCCGGGGCGACCTGGGACTGGACTCCGGCATCCCGCAGTCGGTGTACCGCATCGAGGGCATCGGCAAGACGCTCCAGCCCGTCAGGGGCGGCTCGAAGCTGCTGCGTCAGGGCGAGACGTTCGCGATCCCGGGCGGCGGCTCGATCACCTTCGACGGCGCCAAGGAGTGGATCAGCCTCTCCGTCAACCGCGACCCCGGACGGCTGCCCGCGCTGGCCGCGGCCATCGTCGCCATCGTCGGCCTCATCGGCTCCTTCCTGGTGCGACGCCGTCGGGTGTGGGTGCGTGCGACCCCTGGAGAGGGCGGGCGTACGGTGGTGGAGGTCGGCGGGCTGACCCTGGGCAACCCGACCCCCGAGTTCGACGACGTCGTGGCGGCGCTGCGCCGAGACGACCCACAGGTCCGGACCGGCTCTGACGACAAGACCGAGGAGTGACGAGCGTGCCCGACAGCGACCTCGCGAATCTGAGTGACCAGCTCGCGCTGGGCGCCGTGCTGCTGTACGTCGTGGCGATGGTCGGCTACGCGCTCGACCTGGGCTTCGGCCGTCGCCGCGCCACCGCCGAGACGGCCGAGGCCGAGCGGGAGGCCCCCGCCAAGGTCCTGGTCGGTGCGGCGGCCGGGGCGACCGACGCTCCTCGGACCGCGGGTGCGCCGCCCGAGGACACCCCCGAGGCCCCCGAGCGCCCCGAGCCTCGTGCGGAACGGGACTGGGGTCGGTTCGCCATCCTGATCAGCGTCCTGGGCTGGGGCTCCCACCTGGGCATGATCGTCACCCGCGGCTGGGCGGCCGAACGCTGGCCGTGGGGGAACATGTACGAGTTCCTCGCCGCCATCGCGTTCGCGGCCGTCACCGCCTACCTGGTGGTCCTGGCCCGCTACAAGGCCCGCTTCCTGGGCGCCTTCGTGATGCTGGCCGCCGTGATCGCCCTCGGCGTCGCGACGATCTGGCTGTACACCCCGGTCGGTCCGCTGGACCCGGCGCTGAAGTCCTACTGGATCGCCATCCACGTCTCCGCCGCCATCATGGCGACCGGCGCGTTCACGGTCGCCGGCGTGTCCACGGTCCTGTACGTGGTCCGCGCCCGCCGCGACACCCGTCGGGCCGACGGCGAGCCGACGTCGTCGCTGCTGCCGGCCGCCGACACCCTGGACCGGCTGGCCTACAAGATCACCATGTTCGCGTTCCCCATCTGGACGTTCGCGATCACCGCGGGCGCCATCTGGGCCGACGAGGCGTGGGGCCGCTACTGGGGCTGGGACCCCAAGGAGATCTGGTCCTTCGTCACCTGGGTGATCTACGCCGGCTACCTGCACGCCCGCGCCACCGCGGGCTGGAAGGGCCGCCGCGCCGCCGTGATCGGCCTGGTCGCCTTCGCCGCCCTGCTGTTCAACTTCTTCGGCGTCAACTACCTGTTCTCGGGGATGCACTCCTACGCGGGTTAGCGCAGGAGTGACCCTCAACGGCCCGTCCAGCCACCGGGGGTTTCGCCCGGTCCTTCACGCTCCGAGTTTTGCCCGGTCCTTCACACCCGGGGGTTTTGCCCGGTCCTTCAGGCGGGCGCTCCGGAGCGCCAGCGGAGGGGCGCCCGCCTGAAGATCTCCAAGACCGGGCGCGGGGGGTGTGGGGGGTCGTCCCCCCACATAAAAGCAAGACGGGCGCGGGGGGTTTGGGGGGTCGTCCCCCCACAAATAAGCACGACTACTCGTCGCCGCGGATGCGGCGTTCCAGGCCGCGGAGGAAGTCGGGGTCGTCGTCGGGGCCCCGCGGGGGTGCGGGGCGCGGGCCGGGGGAGGTCGGGGACGGCCCCCCGGGGGTGCCGGACGGTCCCGTCGGGACGCGCGGGCGGCCGACCAGCAGCCACAGCGCCGAGCCGATCATGAAGCCGAGCAGGACGATCAGGAACCAGCCGAACTTCGGCAGGAGCCGTGTGCCGCCCTCGTCCGTGGTGAGCACGTCGAAGAGGCAGAACAGCCAGATGCCGACGGTGATCAGGCCGAGCAGGACATACAGCATGCCTCGAGCCTAACCCGTGGTCCGGCGGCGCACGTGTCGGTCGGGGCGGTGAGCCCCGAGGCGACCCCTTGACCCCTTGTCGACGGGGAGGTGGGTCGCGGCTTACCCTGCCATGGGCGGCATGGTCGCGGTACGGGACCGGAACGTCGCGCACCGGATTCCTGAGAGGCGGGGTGGATGCGCTACAGGGGTATTCGCCGTAGGTCCCGCGAGCGGCCCGAGGATGCCTTCGCGCCGTCCCCGCCGGACCAGCCGCCCCCGGACCAGTCCCCGCCCGACCGGGCCTCGCGCTGGTCGTCCATCCGGCCCCGCAGCAGCCAGCCCCGCGACAAGTGGGGCCGCTTCCGCAACGGCGGTCGGGACGACGACTTCGCCGTCCGCGAGTCCGCCGAGATGTCCGTCGGGCCCGACGGGCCGGACGAGGACGCGGCCCGTGCGCGCCGGTCCCGGGTCCGTCCCGGCGAGCCCGAGGGCGGCGGGCCGAGCTGGGCGGATTTCGAGCTCGGCACCGACCTTCCCAGGGCCGAGCCGAACGCCCCGGAGGCGCCGGGCCTCGGCGACGGCCTGCGGCACTGCGGTCCGCTGGAGGGCATCCTGCACCGGCAGTGGGACGCCGCGACCGGGCCGCCGACACCCGAGGTGGTCCGGGCGGTGGAGAGCCTGGCGGCGCTGCCCGAGCCGCTCAAGGAACGACTCGCGGCCGGCCTCGACGCCATCTACGTCGGCCAGGGCGGGGTGCCGCAGCTCGACCACATGGGGCACCTGTCCGGCCATCCGCTGCCGTCCGGCAAGGCGACCTGGGACATCTGCGCCGGGGCCTACGGCGACCGCAAGATCGTGGTGGGGGACCGGCCGTCGCCGACCCCGGATGTGATGATGCACGAGGTGGGGCACGCGCTCGACGACCTGGACGGCACGGCCGAGCGCTGGCAGTCCGACAGCGCCGACTTCCGCGCCCTGTACGCCCGCTGCCTGCCGTACCTGGCCAGCGAGTTCCACCGGCAGCCCGCCGAGCTGGGACGACGGGAGTTCTTCGCGGACGCGTTCGCCTCGATCTCCGTCCGGCAGCGTCCCGCGCTGGTGGATATGCTCGGCGGGAACATCCGGCTGGCGCTCGATGTGATGCTGTTCTTCAACCGCCGATACGGAATCTAGCCGAGGTGATGGACGGTGTACGTGATCCGGCTTCCCGACGGCACCCTGCGCGTACCCCAGAGCGCGACCACGGACGACGGGCGGATTCTCGGCCAGGGCTATGTGGAGATAGGCCCGGGCGACCCCGACTACGACCGGCTGCTCGGCGAGTCGTTGACCGAGGAGGAGCTGGCGGAGAAACGTCGACTGTGGCGGGACGGGGACGAGGCCCTGCTCCGCGAGTTCGAGGAGTGGAAGGCCACCCAGCCGGAGGACTGACCCGACTCCGTGAACGCGGAGGTCAAGGACGTCAATGGCGGGAACGGCGGTTTCGGCGAATGGCGGGTGTCGGGCGAGCACCGGTCGGGCGCGGCGGGCCGACGGTGCTCAGAGGCGGGGAACGGTTCCCCCGAAACGGTCCCGCCCCGATGGAGAGATCGGCCCGACGGCCGGAGCCCGGCGGATCAGCGGCCGGAATGCTCGGCCAGCGGCTCCTCGCCGCGCAGCAGGGCGTGCACCTCGGACTCGCGGAACCGGCGATGTCCTCCGGGCGTGCGAATGCTGCTGATCCGGCCCGCCGCGGCCCATCGGGTCACCGTCTTGGGGTCGACCCTGAAGAGCGCGGCCACCTCTCCGGGGGTCAGCAGGCGCTCGCTGGTACTTTCCACGTTGTTCTCTCCCCCTTTGTCCCGCTCTCGGCGCGGGTGGACAGATTCTTAGTGTGCCGGGCGGAGACCGTTTTCTCCCTTGTTTTCGGAAAACATCACCGTGAGTAGCAGTCTGACCTGCATAGATCACGAGAAGTAAACGTGAGCTTCGGTCACGTCCGTCACTGCGGTCCGAAGGGTCCCGATGTGTCCCCCTTGGGGCCTCTGGTTACTCCTCCTTCGGTCCGCCGGGGATGACCGCATAGTCTCTGGGCCATGTCCGGAGTGACTCGACACGACGAGGCGGCGCAACGGGATCCGGCCGCCCCGGGACGGCATCGCGGTGCGCCCGGTCCCGAGTTGGTGACCGTGGCCGACATCGAGGACGCGGCGGCCCGACTCTCCGGGGTGTGCGTGCGCACTCCGCTGGTCCCGTTCCCGCTCACCGATCCGCCGCTGCTGGTGAAGGCCGAGTCGCTGCAGCCGATCGGGGCGTTCAAGCTCCGCGGCGCGTACAACGCGATCGCCCGGGTGCCCGAGGCGGACCGCGCGCGGGGTGTCGTGGCGCACTCCAGCGGCAACCACGCGCAGGCCGTCGCGCACACCGCGCGCCGGTTCGGCATCCCGGTGGTGCTGGTGGTCCCGCACACCACGCCCGAGGTCAAGGTGGACGCCTGCCGCCGGCTCGGCGCCGAGATCGTGTACGTGGAGCCCACCATGGAGGCCCGCGTCGAGACGGCCGAACGGCTGGCCGAGGCGCACGGCTTCGTGCAGATCCCGCCGTTCGACCATCCGGACGTCATCGCGGGTCAGGGCACCGTCGGGCTGGAGATCGTCCAGGACCTCCCCGGCGTCGAGGTGGTGCTGGTGCCGATCGGCGGAGGCGGCCTCATCTCCGGCGTCGCCGCCGCGGTCAAGGGCCTGCGGCCGGACGCCCGGGTGATCGGGGTGGAGCCCGAGCTGGCCGCCGACGCCCGCGCCTCGCTGCGCGCGGGCCGCCGGGTGGAGTGGCCCGTCGAGCAGACCGGCCTCACGATCGCCGACGCGCTGCGCGTCCCGAGGGTCGGCGCGCTGACGTTCGCGCACATCCGCGAGTACGTGGACGACGTCGTGGTGGTGAGCGACGACGAGATCCGCCGGGCCATGCGGCACCTGGCCCGCGACGTCCGCCTGATCGCCGAGCCCGGCGGCGCGGTCGCCACCGCCGCCTACCTCTACCGGCGCGACGCCCTGCCCCCGGCCTCGTCGTACGTGTCGGTGCTCTCCGGCGGCAACGTGGCCCCGGCGCTGTTCTCCGAGGTCCTGGCGTAGAATCGCCCCGTCATGCGCGCTTTTCTCGCCTACACCGCCGCCCGGCTGGCCATCTTCGCCGTCACCATCGGGGTCCTGATCCTCGTGGTGGACCTGGACTACGACAAGCCCGGCGCCATGCTGCTGCTGCTCGCTCTCTCGGTGGGCATCAGCGGCGTCGTCAGTTACGTGCTGCTCGCCGGGCTGCGCGACAAGGTCTCGGAGTCCCTCACCGGCGGGATCGGCAACCAGCGACAACGCTTCGAACGCGACCGCGCCAAAGAAGACTCGTCAGATTCTCAGCCCTGACGGGCCGAGCTTGCGGCTAGGGCCCAACAGGCTGTCGGGTGGCCCGCCGCGTCCAGCCCACCCCGCCACGGGGTGGGGCAGGGGCGGATGACCGCCGCCCCGCATCCCACGCAACCTCGCCCTTGCGGGCGATGTTGCGGGAGGCGTTCCGGTCCGCGTGCGCAACGACGCCGCAGCCTCGGCAGATGAACAGGGCTTGATCGACGCGGTCGGCCCGTTCGCGATGGCCGCAGTCCGCGCAGGTTCGGGAGGTGTGGGCCGGGTCCACGAACACCACCGGCACCCCGGCCCGGCGGGCCTTGTAGGTGATGAAGTTCCCGAGTTGGTGGAACGCCCACGAGTGGAACGCGGCCCGTTGGGGCCGGCGGTGCCGTACCCGGTCGCGGATGCCCGTGAGGTCTTCCAGGGCAATGCCGCGTCCGGTGCGTTCGGCCTCGGCCACGATCCGTTTCGAAACACAGTGGTTGACATCCCTGGCACGCCGCTGCTCCCTGCGACGCTGCCGCTTCAACACCCGCTTGGCGGACTTGGTGCCCTTGGCCTGGAGCCTGCGGCGGAGTCGGGCTTGGCGGGCGCGGTGCCGACTCGACTCACGGCCGGCCGCGCGATATCCGGTGGAGGTGGTCGCAATGTTGGCGATGCCGAGGTCCACCCCGATGAACCCGTCGGGTTCCTCGTTCAACGGCTGCTCGGCCACCTCGACCGTGACCAGCAAGAGCCATTTTCCGTCCCGGCACAGCAGATCGGACTCACCGTGGCGACACTCGGCCAGGGTCCTTCGCGCCGAGGTGGAGCAGGCGAACGGTACGCCCTTCAACCGGCCGTTGAGAGTCCAGAGCGAGAGGGTCCCCGCATCCAGGGCCAACGACATGTTGCGTCGGTCGAACGGCTGTGCGGCGTCAGGGCGGAACGTGATCGGCTTGCTCTCGGCCTTGATCCGGCGCCGGGAGCCGGGCCTGCCGAAGTTCCCCGCCCGGATGCCGGCTCGCAGCGTGCCGTAGGCGTCGGCGACCTTCTTGATCACATGCTGGGCGGCCTGCGACCCGAGCCCCGCGTCCCGCACCGACCGGTAGGTGAGCTTGCGCAGGTCATGGTTTCGGAACACGCCGCGCTCGAACGCGGTCCGCGAAACCTCGTTCGCCTGCACGTTGCAGACGTGCAGGGTCGATCGCAGCGCCGACGCCTGCTCGGACGTCGGCAACAACCTCACCTGCACCATCAGCTTCACCTTCCGATCTTACCTATGGTGACCATGTCATCACAATAGGAGACATGGGTGAACAAAGCTGTGGCCCCGGGGTCCACGTGCAGCACGCCTCGACCCCCGACGATGCCAACGCGCCCGCGCACGAAGGGGAACGATCCCCGGCCTCATAAGCTGGGGCCCTTCATTAGGAGACACTGAACGACCTCCGCAACGGTCGTCCTCGTAGGGTTGGGGCCATGACCCGCGCTTCTCTCGACAAACGCCCCGCCGACGTCGCGGCCATGTTCGACGGCACCGCCGAACGGTACGACCTGCTCAACAGCCTGATGACCGGTGGGCTCGACCGGCGGTGGCGGCGGGCGGTGGTCTCGGCGGTGGACGCCGGGCCCGGTGAGCGGGTGCTGGACCTGGCGGCCGGCACCGGGACCTCCTCGGTGCCGTTCGCGGAGGCGGGCGCGCACACCGTCGCCTGCGACTTCTCCCTGGGCATGCTCCGGGTGGGGCGGCGCCGGACGTCCCTGCCGCGGTTCGTCGCCGGGGACGCCCTCCGACTGCCGTTCGCCGACGGCGCGTTCGACGCCGTGACCATCTCGTTCGGATTGCGTAACGTCGCCGATACCGACCTGGCACTGCGGGAGCTGCGCCGGGTCACCCGGCGGGGCGGCCGGCTGGTGGTGTGCGAGGTGAGTCACCCCCCGAACCGGCTGCTGGCGTTCGGTCACGGCCTCCATCTCAGGTACGGGCTGCCGCTGTTGGGGCGGATGGGTTCCAATCCGGATTCGTACCGCTACCTGGGTGAATCCACCCTTGCGTGGCCGGCGCAGGCGGAGCTGGCGCGCCGGCTGCAGGGTGCCGGCTGGGGCGGTGTGCGGTGGCGGAACCTCACCTTCGGGGTCGTCGCACTGCACCATGCCGTCAATCCCGGTTAACGCACGAGCGCCAGGGCAAACCCGGACAAACGTTGCATCTCGTCCGGGCAAACCTCTTCGGACCGGTCCAAAGACGGCGGGTGCCCAGGTACCCATCTCACCCGCCGAAGGAATAGACTCCCCAAGGATCCTTGTGAAGTACTTCACAAGCGAACGAGCTAAGGAACATCGCCGTGACCGACTCCTCCGGACAGGCCGACGTCATCGTCGTCGGAGCGGGCCCCGCCGGATCCGCGACCGCCTACTGGCTCGCCCAGGCGGGGCTGGACGTCCTGCTGCTGGAGAAGGCCACCTTCCCCCGCGACAAGATCTGCGGTGACGGGCTCACCCCCCGGGCCGTTCGGGCGCTGATCTCGATGGGTGTCGACCTCGACGCCCCGGGCTGGATCCGCAACAAGGGGCTGCGCATCTACGGCGGCGGCACCAAGGTCGAGCTGCCCTGGCCCGAGCTGGCCAGCTTCCCCGACTTCGGCCTGGTCCGCGCCCGCACCGACCTCGACCAACTGCTGGCCGAGCACGCCGCCAAGGCGGGGGCCAAGCTCCAGCAGGGCTGCAACGTCACCGGCCCGATCCTGGACGAGCGCACCGACCGGATCATCGGCGTCACCGCCCGGTACCAGGGTGAGGACGTCGAGTACCGCGCGCCGCTCGTGGTCGCCGCCGACGGCGGCTCCAGCCGCCTATCGCTGGCCATGGGCCTGCGCAAGCGCGACGACCGGCCGATGGGCGTGGCCGTCCGCCGCTACTACCAGACCCCCCGCCACGACGACGAGTACCTGGAGTCGTGGCTGGAGTTGTGGGACGGGCAGCGCCTGCTCCCCGGCTACGGCTGGGTGTTCCCGCTCGGCAACGGCCTGTCCAACGTCGGCCTCGGCCTGCTCAACACCAGCAAGTCGTTCCAGAACGTCGACTACCGCGCCATGATGCGCGGCTGGTGCGCCGGCATGCCGGAGGAGTGGCAGTTCGACGAGGACCACGCCACCGGACCCATCCGGGGCGCGGCGCTGCCCATGGGCTTCAACCGGCAGCCGCACTACACCCGGGGGATGCTGCTGGTCGGGGACGCCGGCGGCATGATCAACCCGTTCAACGGCGAGGGCATCGACTACGGGCTGGAGTCCGGCCGGCTGGCCGCCGACATCATCGTCCAGGCCCTCGCCCGGCCCACCGCCGCACAGCGCGAACGGGCGCTGTACGAGTACCCGCGCATCCTCAAGGACGAGCACGGGGGCTACTTCACCATCGGCCGGGTCTTCGTGAAGGCCATCGGGGACCCGAGGATCATGAAATTCGCGACCAGGCACGGCCTGCCGCACCCGACCCTCATGCGGTTCACCCTCAAACTGCTCGCCAACCTCACCGATCCACGGGGCGGCGATGCGATGGACCGGATCATCAACGCCATGTCCAAGGTGGCCCCGGCGGCATGATCAGGGACGACGAGACGGGGCCACCCCCCGAGGGATGGAGCGATGACCGCCCTGACTAAGGTGGCGACCCGTGACCATGGCAGGGATCACATCCATGTCATGCGTCACGCCACGTACAACGCCGTACGAGCCGAGAAGGGGGTGTAGGGACCCATGGATCTCTATGTTCCGATCGTCGTCCTGGGCCTGCTGGCTTTCGGGTTCACGGCCGTCTCGGTCGTGATGGCCTCCCTGACCGGCCCCAAACGCTGGAACCGCGCCAAACTCGAGGCCTACGAATGCGGCATCGAGCCCACCCCGCAGCCGGTCGGCGGCGGGCGCTTCCCGATCAAGTACTACCTGACGGCGATGCTGTTCATCGTCTTCGACATCGAGATCATCTTCCTGTACCCCTGGGCGGTCGCCTTCAACAGCATGGGGATCTTCGCCCTCGTCGAGATGGTTCTCTTCATCGTCACCGTGCTGGTCGCGTACGCCTACATCTGGCGGCGCGGCGGTCTGGAGTGGGACTGATGGGTCTAGAGGAGAAACTCCCCAGCGGATTCCTGTTGACCACGGTCGAGCAGGTGGCGGGCTGGGCGCGCAAGAGCTCGGTGTGGCCGGCCACCTTCGGGCTGGCCTGCTGCGCCATCGAGATGATGGCCACCGGCGACCCCCGGCACGACTTCTCCCGCTGGGGGATGGAACGCGCCTCCGCCACCCCCCGGCAGGCCGACCTGATGATCGTCGCGGGCCGGGTCAGCCAGAAGATGGCCCCCGTGCTCCGCCAGATCTACGACCAGATGACCGAGCCCAAGTGGGTCATCGCGATGGGCGTGTGCGCCTCCTCCGGCGGCATGTTCAACAACTACGCCATCGTGCAGGGCGTGGACCACATCGTCCCGGTCGACATCTACCTGCCCGGCTGTCCGCCGCGGCCGGAGATGCTGCTGGACGCGATCCTCAAACTGCACGACAAGATCGGCAACACCAAGCTGGGCGCGCAGCGCACGCGGCAGATCGAGGAGCTCGAAGAGGCCAAGCGCCGCCGCCTGCCGCTGCTCGGACAGCCACAGGGGATGATCTGATGTCGAGCCAGAACCCCGAGCAGCAGGCGGAGCAGTCCGCCGACCAGTTGCCGGCACAGCGGCCCGAGGAGCGTCGGGAGCAGCCGATCGCCCGCACGGGCATGTTCGGCGCGAAGACCACCGGCGACACCTCCGGCTACGGCGGGCTGGTCGTCCGCCAGAGCCCCAAGGTCACCGCCCCCCGCCCGTACGGCGGGCCGGAGGGGGCGGCGCAGCCGGGTGAGTTCGACGAGGTCGCCGACGCGCTGGAACGGGCGTACCCGCACTTCGGCGACGCGATCGAACGGGTCGTGGTGGACCGCGGCGAGCTGACCCTGGTGGTCGGCCGCGAGCATCTGCCCCGCGTCGCGCAGACCCTCCGCGACCAGCCGGACCTGCGGTTCGAGCTGTGCACCGGAGTGTCGGGCGTGCACTATCCGACCGACCCGGGCGCCGAGCTGCACGCCGTCTACCACCTGCTGTCGATGACCCACAACCGGCGCGTCCGGCTCGAGGTCACCTGTCCCGACGAGGACCCGCACATCCCCTCGCTGGTGGCGGTCTACCCGACCAACGACTGGCACGAACGGGAGACCTACGACTTCTTCGGGATCATCTTCGACGGCCACCCCGCGCTGACCCGCATCGAGATGCCCGACGACTGGGTGGGCCACCCGCAGCGCAAGGACTACCCCCTCGGCGGGATCCCGGTCGAATACCGCGGCGCGGAGATCCCGCCGCCCGACCAGCGGAGGTCGTACGTATGAGGCGCGTTCAACGACCCGCCCGGATGCTGCGGGCGGTTGCGGCCGTGACGCGGCGCGGAGGCATGCCCGTGCCGCCCGACCAGCGGAGGTCGTACGTATGAGCTCCACCAAGTACACCGAGTACGACGCGTACGCCGCCGAGGAGGCGACGGAGGGCAAGGTCTTCAACGTCGACGGTGGCGACTGGGACCAGGTCGTCGCCGGGGCCGAGGACGCCGGCGACGAGCGGCTGGTCATCAACATGGGCCCGCAGCACCCGTCCACCCACGGCGTGCTGCGGCTGATCCTGACGCTGGACGGCGAGACCGTCGACGAGTGCCGGGTGGGCATCGGCTACCTGCACACCGGCATCGAGAAGAACATGGAGTTCCGCACCTGGACGCAGGGCACCACGTTCTGCACCCGGATGGACTACCTGGCCCCGATCTTCAACGAGACGGCCTACAGCCTGGCCGTGGAGAAGCTGCTGGGGGTCACCGACCGGATCCCGGAGCGGGCGGAGATCATCCGGGTGATGATGATGGAGGTCAACCGGATCTCCTCGCACCTGGTCGCCATCGCCACGTTCGGCCTGGAGCTCGGCGCCACCACGGTGATGCTGAACGGCTTCATCGAGCGCGAGTACGCCCTCGACGTGTTCGAGGAGATCACCGGCCTGCGGATGAACATGGCCTACGTCCGCCCCGGCGGCGTCGCCCAGGACATCGGGCACGGCGGGTTCACCAAGGTCCGCGAGTTCCTCGACCGGATGCCCAAGCGGCTCCAGGCGCTCCGCAAGCTGATGGACTCCAACCCCGTCTACCTGGCACGCACCAAGGACGTCGCCCACCTGGACCTGCAGGGCTGCATGGCCCTCGGCGTCACCGGGCCGGTGCTGCGCTCCACCGGGCTGCCGTGGGACCTGCGCAAGACCCAGCCGTACTGCGGCTACGAGACCTACGAGTTCGAGGTCGCGACCCAGGAGAGCGCCGACGTCTACGGCCGCTACCTGGTGCGGATGCAGGAGATGGAGGAGTCCCTCAAGATCATTGAGCAGTGCCTGGACCGGCTCTCCACCGTCAAGGGCCCGGTGATGATCGAGGACAAGAAGATCGGCTGGCCCGCCCAGCTCGCCATCGGCACCGACGGGATGGGCAACTCGCCCCGGCACATCGCGCACATCATGGGCACCTCCATGGAGGCGCTGATCCACCACTTCAAGCTGGTGACCGAGGGCTTCCGGGTCCCCGCCGGGCAGGTGTACGCGGCGGTGGAGTCCCCGCGCGGCGAGCTCGGCGTCCACGCGGTCAGCGAGGGCGGCACCCGCCCCTACCGCGTGCACTTCCGCGACCCGTCCTTCACCAACCTGCAGGCCGCTGCCGCGATGTCGGAGGGCGGCATGGTCGCCGACGTCATCGCGGCCGTGGCATCGATCGACCCCGTCATGGGAGGCGTGGACCGCTGATGGGTTACACACCCGAGACGCTCGCCCGGTTGGAGCGGGACGCCAAGGACATCATCGCGCGGTACCCCAAGCCGCGCTCGGCCCTGCTGCCGATGCTGCACCTGGTGCAGTCGGTGGACGGGCACGTGACCCGGGACGGCATCGAGTTCTGCGCCGAGCAGCTCGGCATCACGCCCGCCCAGGTCACCGGGGTCGCCACCTTCTACACCATGTACAAGCGCGAGCGCGTCGGCGAATACCACGTCGGCGTCTGCATCAACACGCTGTGCGCGGTGATGGGCGGCGACCAGATCTGGGACGAGCTGAGCGCGCACGTCGGGGTCGGCCACGACGAGGCCACCGAGGACGGCAGGGTCTCCCTCGAACGCATCGAGTGCAACGCCGCCTGCGACTTCGCCCCGGTGATGACGGTCAACTGGGAGTTCTTCGACAACATGACCCCGGAGAAGGCCAAGACGCTGGTGGACGACCTGCGCGCGGGCCGCGAGGTCGTCCCGACGCGCGGGCCGGGCAGCGTGTGCACGTGGAAGGAGGCGTCCCGCGTGCTCGCCGGGTTCCCCGACGGCCGGGCGGGCGAGGGCGCGCAGGCGGGGCCGGAGACGCTGGTCGGCCTGGAGTTGGCCAAGAGTCGCGGTTGGGAGGCCCCGCCCGTCGACGTGGCGCGGCCCGAGCCCGACGACCCGGCGGCGGGCTCCAAGACGCAGGGGGACATCCACAAATGAGCACGACCCTGACCCCGGTCCTGTCCCGCCACTGGGACCAGACCGACTCGTTCACCCGCGCCGCCTACGAGCGCGAGGGCGGCTACCGGGCGATGCGCACCGCGTTCGGCATGGAGCCGGACACGATCGTCCAGGCGGTCAAGGACTCCGGGCTGCGCGGGCGCGGCGGCGCCGGGTTCCCCACCGGGATGAAGTGGGGGTTCCTGCCGCCGAGCAGCCCCAACCCCCGCTACCTGGTGGTGAACGCGGACGAGTCCGAGCCGGGCACCTGCAAGGACATCCCGCTGATGCTGGCCAACCCGCACGTGCTGGTCGAGGGCGTCATCATCAGCTCGTACGCGATCCGGTCCAACCACGCGTTCATCTATGTGCGCGGCGAGGTGCTGCACGTCATCCGCCGTCTCCAGCAGGCCGTCGCGGAGGCCTACGAGGCCGGGTACCTCGGCAAGGACATCCTCGGCACCGGCTACGACCTGGAGCTGGTGGTACACACCGGCGCGGGCGCGTACATCTGCGGCGAGGAGACCGCGCTGCTGGACTCGCTGGAGGGATATCGGGGCCAACCCAGGCTCAAGCCTCCCTTCCCGGCGGTGGCGGGGCTCTACGGCGGCCCCACTGTGATCAACAACGTGGAGTCGATCGCCTCCGTTCCCTCGATCGTGGAGAACGGGGCCGACTGGTTCGCCTCGATGGGCACCGAGAAGTCCAAGGGCTTCGGGATCTTCTCGCTGTCCGGTCACGTGACGCGCCCCGGCCAGTACGAGGCCCCGCTCGGCATCACGCTGCGGGAGCTGCTCGACATGGCGGGCGGGATCCGCGAGGGGCACCGGCTGAAGTTCTGGACCCCGGGCGGCTCGTCCACCCCGCTGTTCACCGACGAGCACCTCGACGTCCCGTTGGACTTCGAGAGCGTCGGCGCGGCCGGGTCGATGCTCGGCACCCGGGCGCTGCAGATCTTCGACGAGACCACCTGCGTGGTACGGGCGGTGCTCCGCTGGTCGGAGTTCTACGCGCACGAGTCGTGCGGCAAGTGCACACCGTGTCGCGAGGGCACCTACTGGTACAAGCAGACCCTCAAGCGACTCGACGCCGGCCAGGGCACCGAGGAGGACCTGGAGACGCTGCTGGACCTGTCCGACAACATTCTGGGCAGGTCCTTCTGTGCTCTGGGGGACGGCGCCACCAGCCCCGTGACATCGTCCATCAAGCTGTTCCGCGACGAGTACATCGCGCACTTCACCCAGGGCGGGTGCCCGTTCGATCCCGCCAAGTCGACTGTGTGGGCAGGTGGGCAGTGACGGTCACCGACAACACGAGCGCAGAGGTCGAGCACGTCAAGATGGTCCCGGTCACCATCGACGGGTTCGAGATCGAGGTGCCCGAGGGCACGCTCATCATCCGGGCCGCCGAGCTGCTGGGCATCCAGATCCCCCGGTTCTGCGACCACCCGTTGCTGGACCCGGTGGGGGCCTGCCGGCAGTGCCTGGTGGAGATCCCCGACGCCGGCAACGGCCGGGGGATGCCCAAGCCGCAGGCGTCCTGCACCACCGCCGTGATGCCCGGCATGGTCGTCAAGACGCAGCTCACCTCCGCGGTGGCCGACAAGGCCCAGCACGGGGTGATGGAGCTGCTGCTGATCAACCACCCGCTGGACTGCCCCGTCTGCGACAAGGGCGGCGAGTGCCCCCTGCAGAACCAGGCGATGTCCAACGGTCGGGGCGAGTCGCGGTTCCTGGACAAGAAGCGCACCTTCCCCAAGCCGATCCCGCTGTCCAGCGAGGTGCTGCTGGACCGGGAGCGCTGCATCCAGTGCGCCCGCTGCACCCGCTTCTCCGACCAGATCGCCGGCGACGCCTTCATCGACCTGTTCGAACGGGGCGCCAAGGAGCAGATCGGGACGGCCGAGGACCGGCCGTTCCAGTCGTACTTCTCCGGCAACACCGTGCAGATCTGCCCCGTGGGGGCGCTCACCGGGGCCGCCTACCGGTTCCGGTCGCGGCCGTTCGACCTGGTGTCGACGCCGAGCGCCTGTGAGCACTGCGCCTCCGGCTGCGCGCTGCGCACCGACCACCGCCGCGGCCGGGTGACGCGGCGGCTCGCCGGGGACGACCCGCAGGTCAACGAGGAGTGGAACTGCGACAAGGGCCGGTGGGCGTTCACCTACGCCACCCAGCCCGACCGGCTGACCCACCCGCTGGTCCGCAACGAGGCCGGCGAGCTGGAGCCGGCGTCCTGGCCGGAGGCGCTCACCATCGCCGCCCGGGGCCTGGCCGCCGCGCGCGGCAGGGCGGGCGTGCTGACGGGCGGGCGGCTGACGCTGGAGGACGCCTACGCCTACAGCAAGTTCGCCCGGATCGCGCTGGGCACCAACGACATCGACTTCCGGGCCCGGCCGCACTCCTTCGAGGAGGCCGAGTTCCTGGCCTCGACGGTGGCGGGCCGCGACATCGAGGTCTCCTACGCCGACCTGGAGAAGGCCCGCGTGGTGCTGCTGGCCGGGTTCGAGCCGGAGGAGGAGTCGCCGATCGTCTTCCTGCGCCTGCGCAAGGCGTACAAGAAGAACGGCCTGCGGGTCCACGCCGTCGCACCCTTCGCCACACGCGGCCTGGAGAAGATGGGCGGCACGCTGCTGCGGGCCCTCCCGGGCTCCGAGGCCGAGGTGTTGGGCGCGCTGGTCACCGGCGACCACCCGGTCGGCGAGGAGATGAAGGGCGAGGGCGCGATCATCCTGCTCGGCGAGCGGCTGGCCACCAGCCCGGGCGCGCTGTCCAGCGCCGTCCGGCTGGCCCAGGTCACCGGCGCCCGGCTGGCGTGGGTGCCCCGGCGGGCCGGGGAGCGCGGCGCGCTCGAGGCGGGGGCCCTGCCGGGCCTGCTGCCGATCGGCCGCCCCGTCACCGACGCGGTCGCCCGCGCCGAGGTCGCCCGGACCTGGAACGTGGCGGACCTGCCCGGTCTGCCCGGCCGGGACACCGCCCAGATCCTGACCGCCGCCGCAGCCGGTGAGCTCGACGCGCTGCTGGTCGGCGGAGTCGACCCGAACGACCTGGCCGACCCGATCGGCGTGCTGACGGCCCTGGAGGCCGCCCCGTTCGTGGTCAGCCTGGAGCAGCGGGCGAGCGCCGTCACCGACCGCGCCGACGTGGTGCTGCCGGTGGCCGCGGTCGCCGAGAAGGACGGCACGTTCGTCGACTGGGAGGGCCGCGGCCGGACCTTCGACGTGGCGCTGCGGGTGCCGGGCCGGATGTCGGACCTGCGGGTCCTGCACACGCTCGCCGGCGAGATGGACGTCCACCTGGCGCTGCCGGGGGCCGAGGCCGCCCGCCGCGAGCTGGCCGCCCTCGGCGCGCACCGGGGCAGCCGGCCCGAGCCGCCGGAGAGCGGTCCGGCGATCCGGCCGGAGCCGCTGGCGGGCGAGGCGCTGCTGACGACCTGGCGGCTGCTGCTGGACCGGGGCCGCCTCCAGGACGGCGAGCCCTACCTCGCGGGGACGGCCAAGGCCGCCGTCGCGAGGCTGTCACCGGCCACCGCCGCCGAGATCGGCGCGGACGCGGCGGTGACCGTCGCGCACGGCGGCCGGGAGCTGACCCTGCCGCTGGAGATCACGCCGGACCTGCCCGACCGGGTGGTCTGGCTGCCGACCAACTCCCAGGGCTGCGTCCTCTACCGGGACCTGGGCGCCGACGCGGGCGCGATCGTCTCGATCGCCGCCGCCCCGGCAGGCAGTGGAGGTGCCGCATGAGCGTCCCCGTGGCCGTGCTCGCCGCGCCCGACGACCCCACGCTGTCCTCCTTCGGGCGGGACCCGTGGTGGCTGATCGGCGGCAAGGTGCTGGCCATCTTCGTCTTCCTGGTCCTCACGGTGCTGCTGTCCATGTGGGTGGAGCGCCGGGTGATCGGGCGGATGCAGTTGCGCGTCGGGCCCAACCGGGCCGGGCCGTTCGGGCTGCTCCAGGGGCTGGCCGACGGCATCAAGCTGGCGCTCAAAGAGGACATCATCCCCAAGGGTGTCGACCGGGTCGTCTTCATCCTGGCGCCGATCATCGTGGCGACCCCGGCGTTCGTGTCGTTCATCATCATCCCGTTCGGGCCGACGGTGTCGATCTTCGGTCACCACACGCCGCTGCAGGGCACCGACCTCCCGGTCGCCGTGCTGCTGGTGCTGGCGATGGCCTCGATGGGGGTCTACGGCGGCGTGCTGATGGGCTGGTCGTCGATGTCGCCGTACTCGCTGCTCGGCGGTCTGCGCACCACCGCGCAGGTGATCTCGTACGAGATCGCGATGGCGCTGTCGTTCGTGGCGGTGTTCCTGTTCGCCGGGACCATGTCGACCAGCGGGATCGTCAACGCCCAGGCCGACACCTGGTTCGTGATCATGCTGCTGCCGTCGTTCCTGGTCTACGTGATGACGATGATGGGCGAGTCCGGCCGGATCCCGTTCGACCTCCCCGAGGGCGAGGGCGAGATCGTCGGCGGCATCCACACCGAGTACTCCTCGCTGAAGTTCGCGATGTTCTTCCTGGCGGAGTACATCAACATGGCGACCCTGTCGGCGCTGTGCACCACGCTGTTCCTCGGAGGCTGGCGGGCACCGTTCGGGGTGGTGAGCATCTGGGAGGGCGCCAACTCCGGCTGGTGGCCGGTGCTGTGGTTCATGCTCAAGCTCTGGGCGTTCATCTTCTTCTTCATCTGGCTGCGCGCCACGCTCCCGCGGGTCCGCTACGACCAGTTGATGAAGCTGGGCTGGAAGGTCCTCATCCCGTTCTCCCTCGGCTGGATCCTGCTGGTGGCCACCGTGCGCGGGCTGCGCAACGAGGGCTACGACATGACCCAGGTCGCGATCTGGTCCGCGGTCGCGATCGGCGGCGTGCTGCTGTTGTCCATCGCCTGGGACCTGGTGAAGGGCGACGAGGACGAGCAGGAGCCCGTCCCGGACCACGCCGAGGCCGAACCGTCGGTCGGCGGGTTCCCCGTGCCGCCGATGGACGCACCGCACTACCACGGCGTCGGGCGCACGGGCGTCGACGTCACCCAGAAGGGGGTAGCCCGTGGGACTCACTGACTTCCTGAACCCGGTCAAGGGGTTCGGGGTGACCTTCCACCAGCTCTTCACCAAGAGCGAGACCGTCCAGTATCCGGAGGTCAAGAAGCCCACGGCGCCGCGCTTCCACGGACGTCACCAGCTCAACCGGTGGCCGGACGGGCTCGAGAAGTGCATCGGCTGCGAGCTGTGCGCCTGGGCCTGCCCGGCGGACGCGATCTACGTGGAGGGCGCCGACAACACCGAGGACGAGCGCTACTCCCCGGGGGAGCGCTACGGCCGCGTCTACCAGATCAACTACCTGCGCTGCATCCTGTGCGGGCTGTGCATCGAGGCGTGCCCCACCCGGGCGCTCACGATGACCAACGAGTACGAGCTGGCCGACGACAGCCGCGAGGCCCTGATCTACACCAAGGACATGCTGCTGGCGCCGCTGCGCGAGGGCATGGAGCAGCCGCCGCACGCGATGCGACTCGGCGACACCGAGGAGGACTACTACCGCCTCGGGCTCAAGGACGGCCTCAAGGACGAGGGCGGTGAGGCGAAGTGACCCACGTGCTCGCGCAGACCGACGCGCAGGCGGGCGAGCCGGTGGTGTTCTGGCTGCTGGCGGTCGTCAGCGTGACCGCGGCACTGGGCATGGTCCTCACCCGCAAGGCGGTGCACTCGGCGCTGATGCTGGCGGTGGTGATGCTGTCGCTGGCGGTGCTGTACGCGGTGCAGGACGCCCCGTTCCTGGCGTTCGTGCAGGTCATCGTCTACACCGGCGCGGTGCTGATGCTGTTCCTGTTCGTGCTGATGCTGGTGGGCGTGGCCTCCACCGACTCGCTCGTGGAGACGATCCGCGGGCAGCGGCTGTGGGCCGTGATCGCCGGGCTGGGCTTCGCGGTGCTGGTCATCGCCGGGCTCGGCAACGCGGCGCTGTCCGACTCGGTCGGGCTGGCCGCCGCGCACGGCACGGAGGGCAACGTGAAGGGCCTGGCCCGACTGCTGTTCAGCAAGTACGTGTTCGCGTTCGAGGCGACCAGCGCGCTGCTGATCACCGCGGCGCTGGGCGCGATGGTGCTGGCCCACCGGGAGCGCACCACGCCCAAGCCCACCCAGCGGGAGCTGGCCAAGCGGCGCTTCCAGCCGGGCGGCTACCCGACCCCGCTCCCCGGCCCCGGCACTTACGCCCGGCACAACGCGGTCGACATGCCCGCGCTGCTGCCGGACGGCAGCGTCTCCGAGCTGTCGGTCAACCCGGTCATCGCGCGGCGCAGCGTCACCGCCGACATGCACGAGGACCTGGAGGGCCGCACCGAGGAGCAGGCGTTGCGGGACGACGTGGCGGACGTCCGGGGGGCGACCGACATCGCACACGACGCGGACGCCGAGACGCGCGAGGTGAAGGCGGGCACCCCCGCCGCCCCTGAAGGCGAGGCGGAGAAATGAGCCGGAGCGGAGTCCCGCTCGAGCAAGCGGAGTGGCCGGCGAGGAACGAGCCGTCCGCGGAGCGCGGGAGGAGGGCGACGCGACCATGAGCCCGAGCCACTACCTGGTCCTGTCGGCGCTGCTGTTCACCATCGGCGGCATCGGCGTGCTGGTGCGGCGCAACGCCATCGTGGTGTTCATGTGCGTCGAGCTGATGCTGAACGCCACCAACCTGGCGTTCGTGTCGTTCGCCCGCATGCACGGCAACCTCGACGGCCAGATCATCGCCTTCTTCGTGATGGTGGTCGCCGCGGCGGAGGTCGTGGTGGGCCTCGCGATCATCATGACGATCTTCCGGACCCGCAGGTCGTCGTCGGTCGACGACGCGAACCTGCTGAAGTACTGAAAGGCGATCGATGAAGGCCGAAGGCATCCAGGCCGTCGCCTGGCTTCTGATCGCCCTCCCGCTGGCGGGCGCGGCGATCCTGCTGCTCGGCGGCCGGGCCACCGACAAGTGGGGGCATCTGCTCGGCACCGCGATGTCGTTGGGCGCGTTCGTGGTCGGGCTGGCGATGTTCGTCCAGATGCTCGGCTACGACGGCGACGAGCGGCGGCGGACGATCCACCTGTACGAGTGGTTCGACGTCGGTGAGTTCCACGTCGACATGGGGCTGCTGGTGGACCCGTTGTCCATCAGCTTCGTCCTGCTGATCACCGGTGTGGGCTCGTTGATCCACGTCTACTCCATCGGCTACATGGCGCACGACGAGAACCGGCGGCGCTTCTTCGCGTACCTGAACCTGTTCGTCGCGGCGATGCTGCTGCTGGTGCTGGCCGACAACTACGTCGGTCTGTTCATCGGCTGGGAGGGCGTGGGTCTGGCCTCCTACCTGCTGATCGGGTTCTGGCAGCACAAGCCGACGGCGGCGGTCGCGGCGAAGAAGGCGTTCGTCGTCAACCGGGTCGGCGACCTGGGCATGGTCATCGGCATCTCGCTGATGTTCGCCACGTTCGGCACCGTCGGGTTCGGCGAGATCCTCGGCGAGGGCCACGGCCACGCGGGGCTGGCGGAGCAGATGAGCACCGGCACCGCCACCGCGATCGGGCTGCTCCTGCTGCTCGGCGCGTGCGGCAAGTCGGCACAGCTCCCGCTGCAGTCCTGGTTGTTGGACGCGATGGAGGGCCCGACCCCGGTGTCGGCGCTGATCCACGCGGCCACCATGGTGACCGCCGGGGTCTACCTGATCGTCCGGTCGGGTCCGATCTTCGAGCTGGCCCCGGACGCGCAACTGGTGGTGACCATCGTCGGCGCGGCCACCCTGCTGGCCGGTGCGATCATCGGTACCGCCAAGGACGACATCAAGAAGGCGCTGGCCGGCTCGACGATGTCGCAGATCGGCTACATGGTGCTGGCGGCGGGTCTGGGCCCGGCGGGCTACGTGTTCGCCATCGCCCACCTCATCGCCCACGGCTTCTTCAAGGCGGGGCTGTTCCTCGGCGCCGGGTCGGTCATGCACGGCATGGGCGACGACGTGAACATGCGCCACTACGGGGCGCTGCGCCCCTTGATGAAGATCACCTGGGCCACCTTCGGGCTCGGCTACCTGGCCATCATCGGGTTCCCGTTCCTGTCCGGGTTCTTCACCAAGGAGGGCATCATCGCCGCCGCGTTCGACAAGGGCGGCACCTCCGGGGCGATCTTGGGGTCCTGCGCGCTGCTCGGCGCGGCCATCACCTCGTACTACATGTCGCGCGTGATGTTCATGACCTTCTACGGTCAGGCCCGCTGGGACGCCGACGCGCACCCGCACGAGTCGCCGAAGGTGATGACCGTCCCACTGATCCTGCTGGCGGTCGGTTCGGTCGGCGCGGGCGGCTTCCTGGTGCTGGGCTCGTTCGCGCACTTCCTGGAGCCGGTCGTCGGCGAGGGCGGCCACCACGAGTTCCACTGGATCACCGCGCCGGGTGTCGCCGCGTTCGTGCTGATGGTGGCGGGCGTGGCGCTCGCCTGGCGGCAGTACGGCGCCCGCAAGGTGCCGCGCGAGGCCCCGGCGGGCTCGTTCGCCACGGTGGCGGCCCGCAAGGACCTCTACGGCGACGCGCTGAACGAGTCGCTGCTGATGCGGCCCGGTCAGTGGCTGACCCGGCTGGCGGTCTTCTTCGACAACCGGGGCGTGGACGGCCTCGTCAACGGCCTGGCCGCCGCCGTCGGCGGCACCTCGGGCCGGGTCCGCAGGATCCAGACGGGCTTCGTCCGCTCCTACGCCCTCTCCATGTTCGTCGGCGCGGCAGTGATCGTGGCCGCTCTGCTGGTGGTGAACGTCTGATGCCGCCCTCTCCCTACGCGTCCGATCGTCGCGGTGATCGTGGCCGCCTTGCCGGTGGTGAACGTCTGATGCGCCCTGTCCCTACGCGTCCGATGGCAGCAGTGATCGTCGCAGCCCTCCTGGTGGTGAACGTCTGATGGACGACTTTCCCTGGCTGAGCGTCCTCATCGCGGTGCCCGCGGTGGGCGCGCTGCTGGTGTCGCTGCTGCCGCGTGCTCAGGAGCGGCTCGTCAAGACGGTGGCGCTGGGTGTCACGGTGCTCGTCGCGCTCCTGACGTTCGTGATGGCGGCGGGCTTCGACACCGGCGGCCGGCGCTTCCAGTTCGACGAGACCTACGACTGGATCCCGGCGTTCGGGGTGCACTGGGCGGTCGGCGTGGACGGTGTCGCGCTGACGCTGATCCTGATGTCGGTGATCCTGGTGCCGCTGGTCGTGCTGGCCTCCTGGAACGAGGCGGAACGGTTCGGCGGGGTGATGGCCGGCGGCGATGCCGGGCCGGGCGAGGGCGCCGCCGAGGCGATGCCGAGCCGGTCCGTGAAGGGCTACTTCGCGCTGATCCTGGCCCTCGAGGCGATGATGATCGGGGTCTTCGCGGCCACCGACGTCTTCCTGTTCTACGTGTTCTTCGAGGCCATGCTGATCCCGGTGTACTTCCTCATCGGGTACTACGGCGGGCCCCAGCGCTCGTACGCGGCCGTCAAGTTCCTGCTGTACTCGCTGTTCGGCGGGCTGTTGATGCTCGTCGCGGTGATCGCCCTGTACGTGGAGGGGCCGGGCAGCTTCCTGCTGGAGGACCTCACCGGGCTGCAGCTCGACGAGGCCACCGCCAAGTGGCTGTTCCTCGGCTTCTTCGTCGCGTTCGCCATCAAGGCGCCGATGGTGCCGCTGCACACCTGGCTGCCGGACGCGGCCGGGCAGGCCCCGGCGGGTGCGCTGGTGCTGATCGTCGGGGTGCTCGACAAGGTCGGCACCTACGGCATGATGCGGTTCTGTCTGGAGCTGTTCCCGGGCGCGGCGACCTGGGCGGCGCCGGTGGTGCTCACGTTCGCGGTGATCAGCATCATCTACGGCGCGGTCCTGGCGATCGGCCAGGTCGACCTGAAGCGGCTGGTGGCGTACACCTCGATCTCCCACTTCGGGTTCATCGTGCTGGGCATCTTCGCGATGACCTCGCAGGGGCAGTCGGGCGCCGCGCTCTACATGGTCAACCACGGCTTCTCCACCGGGGCGCTGTTCCTGATCGTCGGCTTCCTGATCGTGCGTCGGCGGTCGGCCCGGGTGGACGCCTTCGGCGGGGTGCAGAAGGTCGCCCCGCTGCTGGCCGGCGCGTTCCTGCTGGCGGGCCTGTCCGGGCTGTCGCTGCCGGGGCTGGCGCCGTTCGTGTCGGAGTTCCTGGTGCTGGTCGGCACGTTCAGCCGGTACGAGGTCGCGGCGGTCATCGCCTCGCTCGGCATCGTGCTGGCGGCCGTCTACATCCTGTGGATGTACCAGCGGACCATGAACGGCCCGACCGCCGAGGCCGTGCAGGGCATGAAGGACCTGTCCCGGCGGGAACTCGCGGCGATCGCCCCGATCCTGGCCATCATCGTCGCGCTGGGCTTCTTCCCCAAGCCGGTGCTCGACGTGATCGATCCGTCGGTCGAACACACGCTCAGTCGGGTCGAGAAGACCGATCCGGCACCCACCGTCGCCGAGAAGGGGGCCCATCCGTGAGCCCAGTGCACCTCGTCGCGGCTCCGGGCGACATCCCGGCACCGCACATCGAGTACGGCCAGCTCGCCCCGATGCTGATCGTCTTCGGAGCGGCCATCGTCGGCGTGCTCGTGGAGGCGTTCGCGGGGCGGGAGTGGCGCTACCGGCTCCAGGTCCCGCTGGCGTTCGCGGCGCTGCTCGGCGCGTTCGTGTGGACGATCGTGCTCGCCTGGCGGGACGAGCCGTTCCACGTGGCGGCGATGGGCGCGATCGGGGTGGACGGGCCGACGCTGTTCCTGCAGGGCACCATCCTGGTGCTGGCGCTGGCGAGCCTGCTGCTGATCTCCGAGCGCAACACGGCGCACTTCGCCGCGCAGGCGTCCGCGCTGCCGGGCACCGAGGCGGAGCAACAGAGCATGTCGGCGGGGATCACCCAGACCGAGGTGTTCCCGCTGATGATGTTCGCGGTCGGCGGGATGCTGATGTTCCCGGCGTCCAACGACCTGCTCACCATGTTCGTGGCGCTGGAGGTCATGTCGCTGCCGCTGTACCTGCTGTGCGGGCTGGCCCGCCGGCGGCGGCTGCTGTCGCAGGAGGCGGCGGTCAAGTACTTCCTGCTGGGCGCGTTCTCCTCGGCGTTCTTCCTGTACGGGGCCGCGCTGCTGTACGGGTTCGCCGGCTCGGTGCGGCTTTCGGACATCGCCGCGAAGGCCGGTCAGGGCGCGGGCGGCGAGACCCTGCTGCTGGCCGGGATCGCGCTGCTGACGGTCGGGCTGCTGTTCAAGCTGGGCGCGGTGCCGTTCCACATGTGGAAGCCGGACGTGTACCAGGGCGCGCCGACGCCGATCACCGCGCTGATGGCGTCGTGCACGCTGGTCTCGGCGTTCGGAGCGATGCTGCGGGTGTACTACGTCGGGTTCGAGACGCTGCGCTGGGACTGGCGTCCCGCGATGTGGGCCGTGGCGATCATCACCATGGTCGCGGGGGCGGTCACCGCGATCACCCAGACCGACATCAAGCGGATGCTGGCCTACTCCTCCATCGCGCACGCGGGCTTCCTGCTCACGGGCGTGGTCGCGACCTCGCGCCAGGGCCTGTCGGGCACGCTGTTCTACCTGGCGGCCTACGGGTTCACCACGATCGGGGCGTTCGCCGTCATCACGATGGTGCGGGACGCGGGCGGCGAGGCCGCGCATCTGAGCCGTTGGGCGGGGCTGGGCAAGCGGTCCCCGGTGGTGGCCGGCGTGTTCGCGTTCTTCCTGCTGGCGATGGCCGGCATCCCGCTGACCAGCGGGTTCACCGGGAAGTTCGCGGTGTTCTCGGCGGCCGTGGAGGGCGGGGCGACCCCGTTGGTGGTGGTGGGCGTGATCGCCTCGGCGATCGCGGCGTTCTTCTACGTCCGGGTGATCGTGGTGATGTTCTTCAGCGACCCGGACGCCGACGGTCCCACGGTGGTGGTCGGCCCGACGACCGCGGCTGCGGTCGCCCTGGGGGTGACGGTTACTGTGGTACTCGGCGTGCTCCCCCAGCCGATGCTCGACCTCGCCGGGGACGCCGCCGCTCAGATGTTCGTTCGTTGACGGGCGCGGCCGGCGCGCGTCCTAGGGGGTCCCGGTGAACAGTGGCGTGCCGTTCGGGCTGCAGGTCGACGAGGCGCTCGCGGCGGACATGCGCGAGCGCCTGTCGGAGGTCGAGAGGCTGCTGACGGAGTCGATCGCCTCCGAGGACCCGTTGCTGACCGAGGCGTCGCGGCACCTGGTCGAGGCGGGCGGCAAGCGGTTCCGCCCGATGCTGGTGCTGTTGGCCTCGCATTTCGGCGACCCGGCCGCCGCGGGTGTGGTGCCGGCGGCGGCGGTGGTGGAGTTGACCCATCTGGCGACGCTCTACCACGACGACGTGATGGACGAGGCGACCATGCGGCGCGGCGAGGTGTCGGCGAACACCCGCTGGACCAACACGGTCGCCATCCTCACCGGCGACTACCTGTTCGCCCGGGCGTCGGACCTGCTGGCCGACCTGGGCCCCCAGGCGGTGCGGATCCAGGCGCGGGCGTTCGCCCGGCTGGTGCGCGGCCAGATGGCCGAGACCACGGGTCCGGGCGCCGACGCCGATCCGTTGAAGCACTACCTCCAGGTGGTGGCCGACAAGACGGCCTCGCTGATCGCCGTGTCCGGCCAGTTCGGGGCGATGCTGGCGGGCTCGTCCACGCACGTGGTCGACACGGTCACCTCCGCCTGCGAGAAGATCGGTGTCGCGTTCCAGCTCTCGGACGACATCCTGGACATCGCCTCGGAGTCCGACCAGTCCGGCAAGACCCCCGGCACCGACCTGCGCGAGGGTGTCCGTACGCTGCCCGTCCTGCACGTGCTGTCGACCACGGACGCCGAGAGCGCGCGGCTGCGGGAGCTGCTGGAGCAGGACCTCACCGACGACACGCTGCACGCGGAGGCGCTGGAGCTGCTGCGCGCCCACCCGGCGATGGACCGGGCGCGCGCCGACCTGCGGCAGTGGGCCGAGGACGCGCGCGGTGAGCTGCTGACGCTGCCGGACGTGCCGGTGCGGCAGGCGTTCACCGGTCTGTGCGACTACGTGGTCTCTCGTACCGGCTGAGCCGGGCCGTTTGCCGGTTTTGCCGGATAGCGGTTGTGCGGTTCATGGTGATCCACTAGTTATGTGGGGCGGCGGTCCTCTGTGATCCCGCCCTGGGGGACTCCGACCCTCAGGCCCAGGGGCACCGCCGGAGAGGTGTGCCCATGAGCTCGCAGCCGCTCAAGGAGAACTTCGCGCTGGTCGGCGCGCACGGCGAGGACGTCGCCGCCTACTTTTACGCCGACCTGTTCTCTCGCGCCCCCGCCGTGCGTCCGATGTTCCCGGCGTCCATGGAGAAGCAGCAGGAGAAGCTGCTCGCCGCGCTGTCGGCCATCGTGTCGCTGCTCGACGACCCCGCCGAGCTGGTGCCGTTCCTCGAGGACCTGGGGCGGCGGCACGACGGGCTGGGTGTTCGGCCCGAGCACTTCCCGGTGGTGGGCGCGAGCCTGCTCGCCACGCTGGCGCACTTCAGCGGGGACGCGTGGAACGAGGATCTGGAGCGCGAATGGGCGGCCGCCTACGGTACGGCGGCCGACGTGATGAAGGGTGCCCTCGCCTGAACGC
The DNA here is from genome assembly GCF_003386555.1 of Thermomonospora umbrina. Classification (GTDB taxonomy): domain Bacteria; phylum Actinomycetota; class Actinomycetes; order Streptosporangiales; family Streptosporangiaceae; genus Thermomonospora; species Thermomonospora umbrina. The sequence continues at coordinate 3,884,943 of NZ_QTTT01000001.1, forward strand.
GGATTGTGAGGAGTCTCAACGTATGGGCGGAATGTGCGTCATGAGGCTTTGATGTCGGTAAGGTCTTCCACGACCTTGACGCCGTCGGGGGAGACCCGTCCGTGGATGCACAGCGGTTGAAGGACAGCTTCGCCCATGTGGCGCGGCAGGGCGACGCCGTCGCCCTGTTCTTCTACTCCGACCTGTTCGTTCGCAATCCGCAGTTGCGCGACATGTTCCCCATCGGCATGAGCGTGCAGCGGGAGAAGCTGCTCGGGGCGCTCGGCGGCATCGTCGCCCAGGTGGACGACCTGCCGTCGCTCGTCCCGTTCCTGCAGCAGCTCGGCCGCGACCACCGCAAGTTCGGGATCGTGGCCGAGCACTACCCCGCCGTCGGCGCCAGCCTGCTGGCCACGCTGAAGTACTTCTGCGGCACGGCCTGGAACGACGACCTCGCCGAGGACTGGAACGCCGCGTACACACTGGTCTCCAAGGTGATGCTGGAGGCCGCCAACGAGGACGCCCTGCGCAGCCCCGCCTGGTGGAACGCCCAGGTCATCGGCGTGGAGCGGCGGCGCTTCGACATCGCGATGCTGCGGGTCGTCCCCGACCAGCCGCTGCCGTACCTGCCGGGCCAGTCCGTCGCGGTCGAGACCACGTCCCGCCCGCGGCACTGGCGCTACTACTCGATGGCCAACGCGCCGCGCGCCGACCACACGATCGACTTCCACGTGCGGCTCGTCGACGGCGGCCCGGTCAGCTCGGTGCTGGTGCGCTCCCTGCACGTGGGGGACCGGCTGCGGCTCGGCGCCCCGGTCGGGACGCTGACGCTGAACGAGGACTCTCCCCGGGACGTCCTCCTGGTGGCGGGCAGCACCGGCCTGGCCCCCCTCAAGGCGATCCTGGAGCAGTTGGCCCGCCGCCCGTCGCCGCCCCGCACCCATCTGTTCTTCGGCGCCCGCACCCACGAGGGGCTGTACGACCTCGAGGAGCTCAGCAAGCTGGCGATGGAGCTGCGCTGGCTGACGCTGGTGCCCGCCGTGTCCGACGAACCGCCCGGCACGCTCCCCGGCCTCCACCGGGCCGGCACGGCCCAGGCCGAGCACGGCACCCTGCCCGACGTGGTGGGCCGCCGCGGGCTGTGGATCGACCACGACGCGTACGTGTGCGGGCCGCCGGTGATGGTCGCCCGTACGAACGAGCGCCTGGTCCAGTTGGGTGTCAACCGTGACCGTATCCGGATGGAAACCTTCGCCGAAGCACAGAGGTGACCCCTTTGAACTCCCCGCACACTCCGGCAGGGCACCATTACTCCACGTCGTCCGACGGCGGCGTCCGGCACGACGACGGGCGGTACACCGGGCCCGACCCGGCCGAACCGGACCGCACGGGAGGCCACAATCTCCCGGCCACGATGGGCGAGTCGCGGCTGACCCCGGCCGAGCTGCAGTCCGTCACGTTCCCCCGCGCGCCGTTGGGCCGCCGGGGCTACGACGAGGAACGCGTCCGGTCGTTCCTGCAGTACATCGAGCGGGAGCTGGCCCAGATCTTCAGCGAGCGGACCGCGCTGGCCGACGAGGTGGCCCGTCTCCGCGAACGGCTCTCCGGCGTGTCCTCCGGCGGCGTCCCCCCGGAGGAGGCGCACTTCCAGGCGGTACGGATCCTGTCGCAGGCGCAGCAGACCGCCGACCTGTACGTGGCGGACGCCGAACGCTACACCCGCGAGCTGGCGCAGGAGGCCCGGCAGTACCGCGAGGCGATCCTCTCCGACGCCAAGTCGCAGGCCGAGCTGCTCCTCGACGAGGCGCACCGCAGGGCCTCCGCCGTCGCCGAGACCGCCGCGGCCGCCGCGCCCCCGCCCCAGCACGTGCCCTCCGGCGACCCCTCGTCGCTACCGGACGACGTGCGGCGGCAGATGGAACGCGAGATCGCCTACCTGCGGACCTACAGCGAGGTCTACCGCACCCACCTGCGCTCCTACCTGGAGTCGCTGCTGCGCAACGTCGACGAATGGGAGCGCTCGGAACGCGACGCGCTGCCGACCGGCGCCACGGAGCCTCCCCGCCCCCGCTGACCCCCGCCGGGGCGAACGACCGACGCGGCCAGGCGGTTGCGGCGGGCGACGCGCAGACCGTCGAACGTCAGGATCGCCAGGGCCGCCCACACCAACAGGAACCCGACCCAGCGGCTCCCCGGCATCGCCTCGTGCTGGATCAGCAGGCCGATCAGGAACTGCAGGACGGGCGCCAGGTACTGCAGCATCCCCATGGTGCTCATCGGGATCCGAATGGCCGCCGCGTTGAACAGCATCAGCGGCACCGCCGTCACGATCCCCGCGGCCGCCAGCAGCAGCGCCTGCGGGACCCCCTCGTGCCCGAACGTTCCCGTGCCGCGCCCCTCCAGCACCAGCAGGAACACCAGCGCGGGCACGAAGGTCACCGCCGTCTCGACCGCACGGCTCTCCGCCGACGGCATGCCGGCGACCTTCTTCAGCAGCCCGTACGTCCCGAACGAGCCCGCCAGCACCAGCGCCATCCACGGCGGCCGTCCGTGGTCGACGGCGAGCACCACCACGGCGAGGGCCCCCAGGCCGATCGCCGCCCATTGCCAGGGCCGCAGTCTCTCCCGGAACACCAGCACGCCCAGCAGCACGCTGATCAGCGGATTGATGAAGTAACCCAGCGACGCCTCGATGGTGTGCCCGGAGTTCACCGCGTAGATGTAGGTGCCCCAGTTGGCGGCGATGAGCCCCGCGGCGAGCGCCAACAGCCCGCCCTGCCTCGGGGTGAGCCCCCGGACCCAGGCCCAGTGCCTTCGAACGGTCAGGATCGCGGCCACGGCCGCCAGCGACCACAGCACCCGATGGGCGAGGATCTCCACCGCCCCGGCCGGCTTCAGCAACGGCCAGTACAGCGGGAACAGGCCCCACAGCACGTACGCCGCGACCCCGAAGCCCATACCGCGACGATCGATCACCGCGCCACTCTACCAGCCGGTAATTACCAAACCCTTACCACGTTGCTGACATCTTCGGATCCGGGACGACGCCGGTTACGCTGCAAGGGTGTTCGGCTTCTTCAAGACCGAGATGGTCTCTCCCGAGTCCGCCCTCCCGGGCCGTGACTCCGCGATGCCGGTCCCTCCTCGCCACGAGGTCCTCGGCACCCCTCTCACGCCCCCGTATCCCGAGGGCTCCGAGATCGCCGACTTCGGCCTGGGCTGCTTCTGGGGCGCGGAACGAAAGTTCTGGCAGACCCCCGGCGTCATCACGACCGCCGTCGGCTACCAGGGCGGCTACACGCCCCACCCCACCTACGAAGAGGTCTGCAGCGGCCGCACCGGCCACACCGAGGCCGTCCGCGTGGTCTACGACCCCGCCCAGATCTCCTACGAGCAGCTCCTCCGCGTCTTCTGGGAGGCCCACGACCCCACCCAGGGCATGCGCCAGGGCAATGACACCGGCACCCAGTACCGCTCGGCGATCTACACCCATGACGACACCCAACTGAAGGCCGCCGAGACCTCCCGCGACGCCTACCAGCAGGTCCTCACCGCCGCCGGCTACCGCCCCATCACCACCGAGATCGCCCCGGCTGGCCCCTTCTACTTCGCCGAGCCCTACCACCAGCAGTACCTCTCCGACACCAAGAACCCCAACGGCTACTGCGGCATAGGCGGCACCGGCGTCAGTTGCCCCGTGGGCATCACCCCAACGGAGTGAACGAAGCGGTCTTCAACGAGGTCGCGGTGCTCTGGGCAGTGCACAAGGGAGCAGCATGGCCCGACGACCTCTATGGGACGGAACATCTGGGCCGGGACGTCGTAGAGATCGACGTAACAACGCCGGGCTGCATCGCGACCTCAGCGAACCGAGGCGGTGTGCTCGACACCGCTCGGGCGGGACCAGCTGATCCACGACGCGCGGTCGGTGAACGTCTTCGACGCCGTGGCCGACGGTTACAGCGCATGCATCCCCTGTTTCCCCGACTACACGCCCCCAGGCACGAAGCTCTGCTGGGCGCGGGTGGAGGGGCGCTGGGTCTCCCATGTCGCGGATATTCGGCAGGAGACCGTGCTCATGCCCGCAGGGGATCTCCGCCCGCGTTCGGTGGGGGAGTCGGGGCCGCCGAGGTGAGGGTCTGAGGGGCCTGGGGGGATCGGCCGCGGACCAGGGGGAGGAAGACCTCGTCGACGATCTCGGTGAGGACGGCGTCGGGGACGGAGGGCAGGCCCCGTAGGGCGTACTCGCCGCGCAGCAGGGTCATCGGCAGGGCGGCGACCCGAGGGTGGAGGGCCTCCGGGGGGGCCTCGGCTCGGGCGACGGCGCGGCTCAGGAGGGTGAGCCAGGCGGTGCCCATGGCGTCGCCGGCCTGTTCGCGCAGCAGGGTGAGGAGTTGCGGGTCGTCGGAGGAGGCGGCGAGGAGGTCGCGCAGGATGGCGCCCTCCGGGGAGGACCAGGTCGCGTTCGTCCGTCTGAGCAGCTCCAGGGCGTCGCCGCGCAGGGAGCCGGTGTCCGGGGTCGGGGTCCGCGACCGGGCAAGGTGTCGGTACGCGGCGACGCCCAGGGCCGCACGATGGCGCCATCGCCGGTAGATCGCGTTCTTGTTGGTGGCGGCCCGGCGGGCGACCTTGTCCATGGTCATCCCGGCGTAGCCGGATTCGCGCAGCTCGGCCGCCGCGGCCTCCAGGATCGCCTGCTCCAACGCCTCGCCGCGGCGTCGGGTGGCCGGCCCGTCGCCGCGCCGGCCCAGGTCCTCATCGGCCGCCATGCCGCCCCCTCCGTCGCCGAGCCCTCCGCCGGACAGGGTACGCGCCGTACGCATCGAAATGTTACGGTACGGGTCGTACCCTAAGAAAGGGTCGATGATGCGCGCCTATGGAGTCACCTACGACACCGGGTTCCCGACCGCCGGAACGACCACCCACGAGCCCTTCGACCCCGAGGTCGTTCGCCGTGAGACGCAGATCATCCGCGACGAGCTGCACTGTGACGCGGTGCGGATCACCGGTGGCCATCAGGATCGCCTGGAGACCGCCGCGCGCCACGCCGCGGACGCGGGGTTGGAGGTCTGGTATTCGCCGTTCACCAACGGCCTCGACCGCGACGAGCTGATGGCGTTCCTCGTGGACGGTGCCGAACGTGCCGAGCGCCTGCGCCGAGAGGGGGCCGACGTCGTGTTCCTGACCGGATCTGAGATCGCGCTCTTCACCAGCGGCTTTCTGCCCGGTGACGGCTTGGAGGAGCGGCTCGGCGTGCTTGCGGACCCGGTGCGGCTGCGGTCCGAGCTGCCCGAGTTGCACTCCCGGGTCAACGCGTTCCTCGCTCGGGCCGTCGCCGCGGTGCGCGAACGGTTCGGCGGGCCGGTGAGCTACGCGTCGCTGCCGTGGGAGGGCGTCGACTGGACGCCGTTCGATGTGATCGCCACCGACGCCGGCTACCGAGATGCGGCGGCTGCGCCGGGTTACCGCGAGGCCGTCCGTGCGCAGACCCTGCGCGGAAAGCCCTTCGCCGTCACCGAGTTCGGCTGCACCACTCACCGTGGGGCCGCCGACCTGGGTGGGCGCGGGGACTCGATCGTCGAGTTCGACGAGCACGCGCGCCCCGTCCGGCTGACGGCGGATGTCGTCCGCGACGAGCGGGAACAGGCCGATCTTCTGCGGGAGATCCTCGGCATCTACGAGGAGGCGGGGGTCGACACGGCGTTCGTCAACACCTTCGCCCGTCGGGACCTGCCCACGTCACCCGATCCGGAACGCGACTTCGACATGGCCGGCTTCGGGATCGTCAGGGTGTCGGCGCACGGAACGGCGACCTCGCGGCCGGGATTGCCGTGGGAGCCCAAGGCCGCATTTCACGCGCTGGCCGAGTACGGGCGCTCACGGAAAGGTCGCGAGGCGCAGTGAATCACTGTCCCGACGCGATCGAAAATATGCGGAAAGCGCCCTTGCCCGGATCGGATCGTCAGGGCGCTTCCGCCTTGGGAAACGATTGCGCCGACAAATCGGGTGCACCGCCGATGAGGGGGACAGGGCAGGTCGCCGTTGTCCTGTCCTGCGGATTCCCTGCACGACGGTGACGGGTGCCTGGCCGAGAGTGAGCCCTCGGCGCGGCGCTGGGTACGGTGGGACGAACGACCGCGAAAGCTCTTGACCGTTGATTGCCGGGGGCGGTGTCAATGGGTCAGGAGATAGGCGATCACCAGGGCGATAACGAGCTCCGACATGCTTTCAGAGTAAGTCGAAAACCTTGACCGACATCACCCGTGAAGGTGACAAGAACCTGACCCGGATTCAGGCCCCGGCGGATGCGGCGGTCCCGGTCGGCCGGGCGTGTCGGGTCATGGGGTTGACTGAGTGTCATGATCGGACGCATCGACGAAGTGGTCGTGGACTGCGCGGACCCGGGCCCGCTGGCACGCTTCTGGGCCGGCGTCCTCGGCGGCGACCCGGTGGACCGTGACGCGGACTGGTCGTACGTCGACACAGCGGGTGGCCTCCGCATCGCGTTCCAGCGCGTGCCCGAGCCCAAGCTCACCAAGAACCGGCTCCACCTGGACATCGCGGTGGACGACATCGGCCCGGCGCGGGAGCGGCTTCTCTCAGCGGGGGCGACGGCCCGCGGTGAGGTGGTGGTGGACGACCAGGGGGCCTTCCAGGTCATGCGGGACCCCGAGGGCAACGAGTTCTGTCTGGTCCACTGAGCGGTCGGCCGGCATTCCTCGGACCCACCAGTTGAGGGCGTTCACTGATCGCCCCACCTGGCGTTCCACTGAGCGGTCGGCGGGGGAGAAACGGCGAGGCCGCGGTGTGGGCGCCGGTGGGCGTCCGCACCGCGGCCTCGTTGGCCGGTGGACTCGGGGATCAGTACGGCAGGATCCGACCGGAAGGTGTCCGGAGATCCATCGGGGTCGGTTGACGTGGTGGCTTGGGGCGTTTGACGAGTTGCTGCCGTGCCATGGTGATCATCTCCCCCCTCTCGGCGGAGCCTAATCCGCCGATCGAGCTGATCTCGCGTCACCTGTACGACGCGGGATGGATGCCCGAGGTTCGCCGAGCCTATGCGACGGCGGCTGCCGGTTCGACCGATTTTGCCGTCGCCATCCTGTCCGTACGTGGTCCGTCGACCACCAAGGGTGCGGATTTCGGGCGAGTCCGGATGAGGGTCACTAGGATGCGCGCCCATGACCGAAATCGTGATCGACCCGAGTCGGTCGGCCCTGGTGGCCATCGATCTCCAACTGCGCATCGTCGGCCGCCACGCCGAGCCGCACACCGGAGCGGACGTCGTTCGGCGGTCGGCGCAACTGGCCGAGGCGTTCCGGCGGACGGGGGCCCTGGTGGTCGTCGTCAAGCGCGAGTGGCCGCAGGACCCCCAACCGGCGGGCAGCGAACTCGTGGACGAGATCGCCCCTCGAGACGACGATCTCCTCGTCACCCGCCGAGGCGACGACGCGTTCCTCGACACCGACCTGTCGGAGCTGCTCCCCGGCCGCGGCATCGAGACCCTCGTCATCACCGGGATCGACACCGCCGCCGTGGAGACCACCGCCCGGACCGCCCGGGAGGCCGGCCACCGCCTGTTCCTGCCGCATGACGCGACCGCCGGGGAGAACGGCGACGCCCACCGGCTCGCCGTGCAGGGAACCCTCCCCGAGCTCGGGACCGTGTGCACCACCGACGACGTGCTCGCCGCCCTGACCCCCTGAACGCTCAGGAGACGACGTCCTTGGCCCGGAAGTGGCGGAAGGCGAGGGCGAGCAGGACGGCCGAGTAGGCGAGGGAGATCGCCGTGCCCTTGGCCATCCCCGTCCACTGGACCGTGGGCTGCATGGCGTCCATCCAGGAGTAGGCCCAGTGGGTGGGCAGGAAGTCGCGCCAGGCCCCCAGAGCGGTGACGGCGTCCAGGATGTTGCTGACGATCACCAGGCCGACGGCTCCGCCCACCGCGCCCAGCGGCGAGTCGGTGGCGACGGAGAGGAAGAACGCCAGCGCCGCCACGACCAGTTGGGCGATCAACGCGTACCCGACGATGATCGCCATCCGGCCGAGGGCGGTGTCCACCGGGACGGTGCCGCCGGTGGGCAGCTCCACATCGCCCCAGCCGAAGGCCACGGTGCCCGCGACCAGGGCCATCGCCGGCAGACAGACGATCGCCAGGGTCGCGTACCCGAGCGCCACGATGAGCTTCTGGCGGAGGAGCCGGGCCCGGGGCACGGGCGCGGCCAGCAGGTAGCGCAGGGACGACCACCCCGCCTCACTGGCCACGGTGTCGCCGCAGAAGAGCGCCACCGCGACCACGAGGAGGAAGCCCGCCGAGACGAACAGGGTGAACAGGGCGAAGTTGAGGGCGCTCGCGGTGGCCACGTCGACCAGGCTGGGGACGCCGTCCGGGCCCGGATCGCCGCCGATCTTGAACGCCGCGACCAGGACCCAGGGCAGCAGCACCAGGAACGCGAAGGCCACCATGGTCCGGCGTCGCCGGAACTGACGGACGGCCTCCACCCGGAGCGGCAGCGTGCGCCGCACCGAGTGGGCGGCGGTCGGCCCGGTCTCCAGGGACCGATCGTCGTCGACCCGCACGGGTGTGCCCATCAGGAGCCCTCTCCGATGATCTCCAGGAACGCGTCCTCCAGCCGCCGGCCGCTGCCGACGATCTCGCTCACCGGTCCGGCGGCGACCCGGCGGCCCCGCGACATCACCACCGCGTGCGTGCAGGTCTGCTCCACCTCGGCGAGCAGATGGCTGGACACGATCACGGTGCGTCCGGCGCCCGCGTACCGGACCAGGACGTCGCGCATCTCGCGGATCTGGGGCGGGTCGAGCCCGTTCGTCGGCTCGTCCAGGACCAGTAGGTCGGGGAGGCCCAGCATCGCCTGCGCGATGGCCAGCCGCTGCCGCATCCCCTGCGAGTAGGTGCGGACCGGGCGGTCGAGGGCCGCGCCGAGGTCGGCGATGGCCAGCGCCTCGTCCAGATGGGCGTCGACGGCGGGACGGCCGGTCGCCCGCCAGTACAGGTCGAGGTTGTCGCGGCCGGACAGGTGCGGCAGGAAGCCCGGGCCCTCCACGAACGAGCCGAGCCGCGCCAGGACCGAGGCCCCCGGACGCACCCGCCGGCCGAAGATGCGGATCTCGCCCGCGTCGGGATGGATGAGCCCCATCAGCATCCGCAGCGTCGTCGTCTTGCCCGCCCCGTTCGGGCCGAGCAGCCCGAGCACCTGCCCCTGCTCCACCCGGAACGACAGGTCGTCGACCGCGAGATGGCCGTTGCGGTACGCCTTGGTCAGCCCGGTGATCTGCAGCGGTACGCCGTCGAGCGCGGGATCGTGGGAGTCGGCGCGGGACCGGCGGCCGGGGACCAGGATCCCGGCCGCGAGGGCCAGCGCCACCACCGGCAGGACCCACACCCACGCCGGCAGGGGGGCGCCGGGCGTCGTCAGCGCGGGCACCGTCGGCACCGTCAGCGCCGACGCCACCGAGACCTTGTACGTCGCGGGCTTGGCCGGAGTGGCGAAGCCCATGTCCGTCGTGCTCAGCACCAGCCGCAGCCGGTGGCCCCGGTCGAAGCGGTGGTCCATCGGCGGCAACGTCACCGTCGCCTCGCCGCCCTTCTCCACCCGCAGCGGCGCGGACAGGCGTCTGGCCGGCGTCGCCCTGCCGCCCGGCGCGACGTCGTACAGCTTGGCGAACAGCGTGACCGCCGCGTCGCCGGACACCCGGACCCGCACGGTGGGCGCGCCCGTCAGGTGCAGTCGCCGATCGAGGGGACGGGAGTCGAACGCGGCGCTCTGGCCCGGGACGTCGGACGGCAGACCGCCCCCGCCGAGGCCCTCCAGCGCGCCGAGCGCGCCCAGGCCGGGCAGCGCGGAGATCGAGGCGGGGCTGCCGCCCGCCGGGTTGAAGATCGTCTGCTCGCGTCCGGCGACGGGGACGGACCGGACACCGGCGTCGAGCCCGGGGTACGTCGACGTCCGCGCGGACTCGATCACCACGTCCCCGGTGGAGGAGTCGAGACCGCCGGAACGCGACACGGAGAAGGCGGGCGGCGCGGCGGTGCCGTCCCGGTCCAGATGGCGGTCGAACCAGTCGCGCACCAGGCCGCGGACCCGTTCGCTCTCGGAGTCACCGCCGTCGTGGCCGCCCTGGATCCAGGCGACCGACACCGGCGCGCCGTTGCGGGCGATGGCCCGCGCACTGGCGTCCGCCTGGTCGAGCGGGAACAACGAGTCCGTCTGCCCCTGGACGAGCAGCGTGGGGACCTTGATCCGGTCGGCGTACGCGGCGGGGCTGGAACGGCGCAGGATCGCCACGGCCTCCGGTGTGGGCCGGCCGGTCTCGGCCACCTCCTGATACATCGCGCAGAGCTCCGGCCGGAACCGTCCACAGGCTGTGGACGGCGCGGGCCCTCGCGAGGATGGACCGAAAGCGCCCTCGGAGCTTCCGGCGGTGAAGAAGACGCCCGCCCAGAGCTTCTTGAAGACCCCGGTCCCCGGCCCGGCCCCGGTGGCGTTCGGGAACAGCACCTCCGCGAGGTCGTTCCAGGTCAACTGGGGTGCGATGGCGTCGACCCGGGGATCGTGCGCGGCGGTCAGCAACGCGATCGCGCCGCCGTACGACTCGCCCGCGACACCCACCCGGGGATCGCCGGCGCGGTCCTTGCGCACCTCGGGCCGGCGGGCCAGCCAGTCGACCAGTTGCCGGGTGTCCTTGACCTCGTAATCGGGGGAGTCGAGGGCGATCTCCCCGGTCGACCGCCCGAACCCGCGCGCCGACCACGTGAGCACCGCGTACCCGGCGCGGGCCAGTTCCTGGGCCTCGGCCCGGGTGTCGTCCTTCGAGCCGCCGAACCCGTGCGCCAGCAGCACCGCGGGCGCGTCGCCGCGGCCCACTGGGTGGAAGAAGGTGGCGTCCAACGTGACCCGCTGGTCGTCCTGGGGTCCGTCCACGACCGGGATGCGCAGGTGCTCGTCCCGCACGGGCGCGTCGCCCCCCGCCGCCCACGCCAGGCCGCCGCCGGCGAGCAGGAGCACGCCCGTGATGAGCGCCCAGCGCCTCGTCCACCGACGCTTGAAGGCGGCCCACGGCCGCCGGAACGCGCCCCCTTGATCCATGCCCCGACTCTATGCGCGCCGAGTGAACGGCTCCTCCGCCTACCGGCCGCACTTGCTTGCTCCGAACGGAGTAGCCCGCCCCGTCCCGCTACGCCCGCAGCGGTACGGGCGATCAGCCGGTACCGGTGATCTGGGCGATCAGCGACGTGGCCCCGTCCTGGGTGAACTGCCCGCTGATCTCGACGTCGCCCGAGGTCAACGGCTGGAGCACCTCGGGAGCGGAGACCACCTTGCCCCCGACGACGATCGCGAGCTGCCGCGCGGGGGTGCCCGGCGGCGCCGCGGAGACCTGACGGGTCAGCTCGCCGAAGGTCGTGGCGTCGGACGGCCGCAAGGTGATCAGGATGGTCCAGGTCGGGCCTCGGGTGTCGGGCGGAACGGCCCGGATTTCGGCGAGCTCGTGGACGGTCATCCCGGGGCCGAGCCGGTGACAGGTCTTCCCGTCCGAGGACGGGGTGCCGCCGGAGGCACAGGCTCCCGGCGTGGACGAGACCACCCGCTGGAAGCCGAGGGACGCGGTGAGCCGCCGAGCGTTCGCGGGCTCCTCGTCGTCCTGAACGAGGAGGAACGCGCCGAAGACGACGGCCACCGCCAAGACCAGCGCCCCGGCCCCGATCGCGATGATCAGCGGTGTCCGCGACCCGCGCCGTGCGGGCCCGGAGACGTACGGGCTCGGGGGCGGCGGCGGGCTCTGCGGCGGGCCGGCGACCATCAGGTACCGCGCAGCGTGCGGACCAGCCGGTCGGCGTCCGCCCTGCTGAACCGGCCGGTGACGACGACCCGTCCGTTGGTGATCGGGGTGGTCACGCGCGCGGCCGTCACCAACTGGTCGCGCACCACGAACGCGAGGGTACGGCCCCGGGTCACCCGGGTGAGGTCGCCGAACGCGCGCCGGTCCTGGTCCACCAGGTCGATCGCCACGTTGTGATCCGCCGAGCCGCCGCGCTGCACCCGCATCTCGGTGACCTGGCTGATCCTGATGCCGCTGCTGAGCTGGTAGCACGCCGGGCCCGCGACGGTCTGGCCGGTGATCCCCTGCGTACCGGCCGGGCAGGCCCCCGAGATCACCTGGGTCACCGGGTAGACGTGCAACGGCGACGTCAACGGCACCGGGTCGGAGGTCTGCGAGGTCACGATCAGCGTGCCGGTCGCCACCACCGCCGCGATCAGCACCCCCAGCGCGATCACCAGCCCCAGCAGCGCCGACCTCGGCCGCGCGTCCCGCCTCCGCCGGTGCAGCCCGGCCCGCGCCCGCCGCTGCTCCTGCAACCGCCGCAGCGCGTCCGCCCGCCGAGCACGCTCCAAGGCCTCCCGCTCCTGCGGCGAGACCGGACCCCCGCCCACACCGGACCGGGCCCCGACCGAACGCGCCGTGGACGCCGCCGCTCCACCGCCCGCCCTCCGCCGAGCCGCCCACCCCTTACGAGCCGGGGACCCTCCACCGTCGCCGCCGGCCCGATGCCGAGACGGCCTACCATCACGCGCCGAAGACGCCGCCTTCTCGCCCCTCACGGGCACCGCGCTCTGGGAGGCTCCCCCTTCACCCCTGGCCTGCCGCCCAGACGGCCGGCCCTCACGAGCCGGAGACGCTCCGACATCGGGCGCCATGGACGGCGCGCCCTCGCCCTTGGCTGGCTGCTGGGACGCTCTGTCGTCGTGTCCTGCGAAGGGCCCGCCTTCGTCCCCGGCCTGGTGTCGGGTGGTTCCGCGCCCGCGTGTGGGAGGCGGTCCGGCGTCGGAAGCCGTGGGGGGTGCGCCTTCGCCGCCGGCGCGGTGCCGGGCGGGCTTGTCGGCGCGGGCCGCGAAGGGTCCGCTTTCGGGCGCGCCTTCGTTCCCGGCTTGGTGCCGGGGGGCTCCGCGCTCGCGGGTCGGGGGCGTTCCGGCGTCGGGAGTCGTGGAGGGTGTGCCTTCGCCGCCGGGGCGGTGGCGGGGGGGCCTGTCGTCGCGGGCTCCGTAGGGTCCGCTTTCGTTCCCGGCTTGGTGCCGGGGCGTTCCACCCTCGCGGGTCGGGGGCGTTCCGGCGTCGGGAGTCCTAGAGGGTGCGCCTTCGCCGCCGGCGCGGTGGCGGGCCGCCCTGTCGTCGCGGGCCGCGAAGGGTCCGCTTTCGGGCGCGGCTTCGTTCGTGGCCTGGTGCCGGGGGGTTCTGCGCTCGCGGGTGGGAGGCGTTCCCGCTTCGGGAGTCGTGGGGGGTGTGCCTTCGCCGCCGGGGCGGTGGCGGGCGGGTCGGTCCTCGCGGGGCGGGGCGGCTTGGGGAGGGGAGTCGTGGGCGGCGGGCGGCTGGGGCTTGCGGCTTCGGAACCGCCGTGACCCGCCGTCGTTGGTCGTGTTCGTCCGGGACTCGCCGTCGCCGGAGCGGGGGCGGAACCGTCCGTCGTCATCGCGCGAGCGGATCGGCTCCGTTCCGGTGCGGGGCGGGGTGGGACGGCCGTTGCCGGGGCGGGGGGTGCGCGGGTCGGCGGGGGAGCCCATCGCGAGGGGTTCGGTGGGGACGCCGTCCTCGGAGGAACCGGTGGCGGGACCGCGTTCGGCGGAGGGGCCGCCACGGGATGCGCGGGGATCGTCGGGGGTGTGCTCTTGGGCTGGACGCGGGTCGGGAGGGTTGGCGCCCCCCGCCTTGACGTCCGACTTTCCCTTTTTGCGGCCCCGTACGACCCGCATCGTCACCTCCCTTGGGCGTGGGCCAAGTCTTGCAGTGCCCGGCGGATACCGCCAGCACCGTGGCTCCGTCAAGATCATGAGGGCTGTAGACAAGGCCCCGGTGCTCACTCGGAGGCGAGAACCGGGGCCCTCTTTGTCATCGGGTGAGGGTCAGGCGTCGATGCGCCAGGTGTCCCCACCGCCGAGCAGGGCGGCCAGATCGCCCGGACCCTCCCGTTCGGCGGCCTCGTCGAGCTGGGCGCGCAACTGCTCGTCGTACGACGGGCGTTCCACCTGACGGAAGACGCCGATCGGGGTGTGCTCGAACGCCGGCGAGTCCAGCCGCGACAGCGCGAACGCCAGGGACGGGTCCGGGTCGCGGGCGTCGTGCACCACGATCTCCGACGCGTCCACGTCGGCGGTGCGCACCACCTCGAACCCGCCCGACGCCGAGCGCCGCAGGGCCTTGCCGCGGTCCGCGCCGAACACGATCGGCTCGCCGTGCTCCAACCGCACGGTGACGTCGTCGCGGACCTCGGGGTCCTTGAGCGGGTCGAACGCGCCGTCGTTGAAGATGTTGCAGTTCTGGTAGATCTCCACCAGCGCCGTGCCCTGGTGCTGGGCGGCGGCGCGCAGCACCGACTGCAGGTGCTTGCGGTCGGAGTCGATGGTGCGCGCCACGAACGTGCCCTCGGCGCCGATCGCCAGCGAGATCGGGTTGAACGGCGCGTCCAGCGAGCCCATCGGCGTCGACTTGGTGACCTTGCCGACCTCGGAGGTGGGCGAGTACTGGCCCTTGGTCAGCCCGTAGATCCGGTTGTTGAACAGCAGGATCTTCAGGTTGACGTTGCGGCGCAGCGCGTGGATCAGGTGGTTGCCCCCGATCGACAGCGCGTCGCCGTCACCGGTCACCACCCACACCGACAGGTCGGGCCGGGACGCGGCCAGCCCGGTCGCGATCGCCGGCGCGCGGCCGTGGATCGAGTGGAACCCGTACGTGTTCATGTAGTACGGGAACCGCGACGAGCAGCCGATGCCGGAGACGAAGCAGATGTTCTCCCGCCGCAGCCCCAGCTCCGGCAGGAACGTCTGGACGGCGGCCAGGATGGCGTAGTCCCCGCAGCCGGGGCACCAGCGCACCTCCTGGTCGGTCTTGAAGTCCTTGCCGGACTGCTTCCCGTCGGCCTTGGGGACCAGCGACAACGCGCCGTTCCCGGGCGTCCCGTGCAGAGGCTCACTCACTGTCGATCACATCCTGGATCACGCCGGCCAGTTCCTCCGCCTTGAACGGCAGCCCGCGCATGCGGTTGTAGCCGATCACGTCCACGAGGTACTTGCCGCGCAGCAGCAGGGCCAACTGGCCGAGGTTGATCTCCGGCACCACGACCTTGTCGTAGGACCGCAGCACCTGGCCGAGGTTGGCGGGGAACGGGTTGAGGTGGCGCAGATGGGCCTGGGCGACCTCGCCGCCGGCCGCGCGCACCCGGCGGACCGCCGCGGCGATCGACCCGTACGTGCAGCCCCAGCCCAGCACCAGCACGCGGGCCCCGGACGGGTCGTCGACCTCCAGCGGCGGGATGTCGTTCGCGATGCCGTCGATCTTGGCCTGGCGGAGCCGCGTCATGGTGTCGTGGTTGTCGGGGTCGTAGGAGATGTTGCCCGAGCCGTCGGCCTTCTCCAGACCGCCGATCCGGTGCTCCAGCCCGGCGGTGCCCGGAACGGCCCAGGGGCGGGCCAGCGTCTCCGGGTCCCGCTTGAACGGCTGGAAGTTCTCCTGGTCGGGGGCGGCGAAGCCGGGGTCGATCGTGGGGAGCGAGTCGACGTCCGGGATCCGCCAGGGCTCCGAGCCGTTGGCCAGATAGCCGTCCGACAGCAGCACCACCGGGGTGCGGTACTTGACGGCGATCCGGGCGGCCTCGATCGCGGCGTCGAAGCAGTCCGACGGGGACTGCGGCGCCACGATCGGCACCGGGGCCTCGCCGTTGCGCCCGTACATGACCTGCAGCAGGTCGGCCTGCTCGGTCTTGGTGGGCAGACCGGTGGACGGGCCCGCCCGCTGCACGTCGATGACCAGCAGCGGCAGCTCGGTGGAGACGCCCAGGCCGATGGTCTCGCTCTTGAGCGCGATGCCGGGCCCGGACGTGGTGGTCACCCCCAGCGACCCGCCGAACGAGGCGCCGAGCGCCGCGCCGATGGCGGCGATCTCGTCCTCGGCCTGGAACGTCCGCACGCCGAACCGCTTGTGCTTGGACAGCTCGTGCAAAATGTCGGACGCCGGCGTGATCGGGTACGAGCCCAGGAACACCGGCAGCCCGCTGCGGACGCCCGCCGCGACCAGGCCCCACGCCAGCGCCATGTTGCCGGTGATGTTGCGGTAGAGGCCGGCGGACTGGGCGGCGGGCTTGATCTCGTACTGGACGGAGAACGCCTCGGTGGTCTCCCCGTAACTCCAGCCCGCCTCGAAGGCCGCGATGTTGGCCTTCATGATGTCGGGCTTCTTGGCGAACTTGCGCTCCAGAAAGGAGAGCGTCCCCTCGGTGGGACGGTGGTACAGCCAGGACAGCAGCCCGAGGGCGAACATGTTCTTGGCGCGTTCCGCGTCCTTCTTGGAGATGTCGAAGTCCGCCAGCGCGCCGACCGTCATCGAGGTCAGCGGCAGCGCGTGGACGCGGTACGCGTCGAGCGAGCCGTCCTCGACCGGGTCGGCCGCGTAGCCGACCTTGGCCAGGTTGCGCTTGGTGAACTCGTCGGTGTTGACGATCAGGTCGCCGCCGCGGGGCAGGTCGCCGATGTTGGCCTTGAGCGCGGCCGGGTTCATCGCCACCAGCACGTTCGGGGCGTCGCCCGGCGTGAGGATGTCGTGGTCGGCGAAGTGCAACTGGAAGCTGGACACTCCGGGCAGGGTTCCCGCCGGCGCGCGGATCTCCGCCGGGAAGTTGGGCAGGGTCGACAGGTCGTTGCCGAACGACGCCGTCTCCTGGGTGAAGCGATCGCCGGTCAACTGCATGCCGTCGCCGGAGTCACCGGCGAAACGGATGATGACGCGGTCGAGTTGCTGGACCTGTTTGGTCACAGAGGAAGACCTCCTCGACGCGCAGCATCGGGACCGGGGGAGGCATCCCGGTCCGTGATGCTACTTAGGCTTACCTTCATGGTACGTCCGGGCTCTGGTGGATTTTCCGGTGGGGAGGGACCGCCGTTGGCTCGTTCCACCACATAGCGGACAAGTGGTCCCGGGCCTTCGTGAGCCGGCCCGGCGGACGCTGCGTTCAGCCCGTCCGGGGTGGTGGGCGGAGAGGGCTCAGCGGCGACACAGGTAGCCGGCCAGGCGGCACAGATCGACGTGCAACCGCCGGAACAGTGCGCGGGAGGCCGGGGCCGCGGGCGTCCGCGTGCCCGGTGATCCCGGCGGCTTGGCGTTCACACCCGGAACTATAGTTATCCGGAATCTCGTTCGGTTCTCGCGCCCCTGCTCAACGGCCGAGCCGCTCCCGGTCGACCGCCGCCAGCAGACCCGCGACCTGGTCGGGATGGACCGCCTCGGCCACCACCCGGGCCTGCGCCGCGTACTCGTGCCGACCCGGGACGTCCCGCGCCCGACGCATCCAGGTGCGCCAACCGTCACTGGTCACCGTGCAGCTCAGCGTGCCGCTCCGGGCGACACCCAGAGACCGGGTGACCGTGCAGGTGCCCAGCGCCCTGCCGTCCGCGGTGATCGTCGCCGTCAACCGGGCCCGGAGCGGCGCGGTCCGCGCCCTGGCCGTGCCTCCGCTCTCGGCGATCATCGGCGTCTGGGTGGAGACCGGCAGCCGCACCGTGCAGCCCCGGATGTTCTCGTTGCAGTTGACGAACTGCAGCTCACCGTGCTCGAACCGGATGCCGGGATCGCGGGCCCCGCCCAGCGCCGCCGCCCGCCGCCGCAGCTCCGACAGCACCGGGGCCGCGTTCGGGACGGCCGTGACGTCGAACCGCGTGTCGGAGACACCCTCGACCCGCAGCAGCTCGTACGGCGCGGTCGTCGACAGCCAGTACACGCCCAGCGAGGTCTCCACGCGATGCGCGGGCCGCCCCCGCAGGGTGCCCGCCGTCTCCCCCGACGGCGCCTGCTTCACCAGCGAGGCGATCGAGGCCGGCGACAGGAACGCGTGGACGTCGAAGCCCAGCACCGTGACGGGCGCCTTGGACCAGCGCCACGCGAAGTCCTCCGGCCGTGCCGTCGGCCCGCTCGCCGACGCCCAGAACGTCGGGCCGCCCTTCACGTAGGTCGCGCCGCCGACGCTGACCAGCTCCGCCCGAACGCCGCCCTTGGTCAACGTCCCCACCGCCGAGCCCGCCCGCGTCACCGACAGCGCCACCTGCACGTTCTGGCCGCTGGAGGTGAACGTGCCCGTGTAGCGCAGCGCCGACAACCCCCCCAACCGCTCCGCCGCCTTGGCGGTCCACAGCGGAACGGCCGGCCTGCTGCCGGTGTCGGACGCGGCCGGCCGCCCGTCGTCCCAGCCGTTCCCCCAGAACGCGCCCAGCGTGATGATCGCGGCGACCAGCGTGACGACGGCGATCCCGGCCTTGGCCGGCTTCGGGACGCGGGGACCCCGAAGGCGGGCGCCGTCCTCGGACGGGGACGGCGCCGGAGGTTCGGGCTCGGGCTGCCCGGGTGACCACGGTTGGGGGAAGCTCACCGCAGACGATCCTCCTGCGTGCTGGACGGACCCGCCGAGGGCGCCGCCCTCGGACCGGTCGGGCCGCCGGTTCTCGATGATCGGGGTCCTACGAGCGTGACCGGGCATGCCAGGATCTCAGCCCACCGCGCGCGCCGGAACCCCGCAACCGCCCCGGACATGACAAGAGTGCCGGACGAACCCCCCGCACGAGCACGCATCGCGGGTTTTCTTGTGGGGGGGACCGTCTTGCCTTTTGTGGGGGGGGCGACCCCCCACGCCCCCCGCGCCCGGTCTTGCGGTCTTCAGGCGGGCGCCCCTCCGCTTGCGCTCCGGGGCACCCGCCTGAAGGACCGGGCAAAACCCCCAGCGGGTGGCGTGGGTGAAGAACCGGGCAAAACCCTGTCGGCCGGCGTGGGTGACGGACCGGGCAGAACCCCTGTCGGCCGGCGTGGGTGACGGACCGGGCAAAGCCCTGTCGGCCGGGGTGGGTGATGGACCGGGCAGAACCCCTGTCGGCGGGGGTGGGTGTTCTTGGTGGGGGGCGCCCCCCAGACCTCCTAGTCGCGTTCGAGGCTGCTCTGCATCGTCTGGATGTCCGCGGCCGTCGCGCCGATGGCGACCGCGTCGGCCTGCATCCACCAGCGGCGGTCGACGCTGGTGTTGCCGAAGAAGCTCGTCCACTCGGGGCTGGACACGCGGCACTCGACCCACACCGACGTGATGCCGGAGGTCTGCGCGGTGGTCGTGCAGTCGCCCAGCTTGCGGCCGGTCTTGGTGGTGGCGGTGATCCACACGTAGACGCTGACGTCGGTGGTGCCGCCGTTCGCGCCGGAGGTCCACAGGCGGACCTTGACGGTGCAGCCGGAGTTGTTCTTGTCCTTGCAGCCGTCCACCTGCTGGATCCGCGGCGACTTGGTCGCGTCCCAGGAGTCCTTCAGCTCGGCGATCCGGGTGCGGAACTCGCCGATGGCGGGGTCGGCGGACGTTCCGGTGTGCGTGGTGATGTCGGCGGTGAACGTCGGCGTGATGCTCTCCACCCGCAGCAGCTCGTCGCTGTCCTTGGCGAGGTAGTAGGTCCCGCCCAGCGTCGTGATCTTGATGGCGGCGCGGCCCGCGACCGTGGTCTCCAGGTCCGAGCGGATGCTGAACTTGGTGATCCCGCGCATCTTGGCGGCCAGCGCGGACGGTGTCACGTACTGCTTGAAGTCGAAGTCGAGCTTGGTCGACTCCAGCTTGCCCCAGCGGTCGCCGGTGTCGGGGAGGTCGTCCACGTCGGTCGTGGTGAGCTGCTTGCTCCAGTAGGCCCGGGGGGCCTTGACGAAGAGGTTGCCGTCGGTGGACAGCAGCGTGAGGCGGTCACCGGACCAGGTCACCGGGCCGGTGACGCGGCCGGAGCGGGTGACCTTGACCTCGCCCTCGATGCGTTCGGTGCCGAAGGTGCCCTTGAGCGTCAGGGCCCGGGCGGTGGACAGGGAGGTGGCGGAGTCCGCGAGCCGCTCGGTGGGCTCCTTCTCGCCGCTGCGCAGCAGCACGAACAGCGCGGCGGCGATGACCAGGACCACGACGAGGCCGCCGCCGACGATGATGGCGATCAGCGCGCCCGCGTTCGAACGGCGCGGGGGCGGCGGCCCGGGCATGCCGAACGGCGGGGGAGTGCCGCCGGGGGGCATGAACGGGGGCGGCGTGTTGCCGGAGGGCATGGGCGGCATGGGCTGACCGGGATGTCCGGGGTGTCCGGGGTGTCCGGGCGGCCCCGGCGGACCGGCCGGCGGCCACGACGGGCCGCCGGGAGGGGGGTTCCAGCCGGGAGGCGGCGGGGGGTTGCTCATCGAGGCGGGTTCCTTCCAGGGCGGACTGGCCGCTATGCACCTTCAGTGTGGCGCAAAGGACGGACATTGTGCTCTATACATCTTGGACGGTGGCCGACCCTCGGCCGCTCCGTGCCATTGGCGATACTTGACCGTGACCCCCACCCGCTGCCGTCTGGGTGGCGTCGGTGCCGGGATGGACAGACCGTCGGATCGGGAGCTGTGTGACATGGGTGACTATTTCGGTGACTACGTGGTCGTCATGGTGCTCTTCCTCATCGGCGGCGCCATCGTCGGCGGGGGTCTGACGGCCAACCGGATGCTCCGCCCGCATCGGCCGACCGCCGAGAAGCTGACCACGTACGAGTGCGGGGTGGACCCGGTCGGGGACCACTGGGCGCAGTCGTACGTGCGGTACTACGTGTTCGCCTTCCTCTACGTCGTGTTCGCCGTCGACGCCGTCTTCCTCTTCCCGTGGGCGACGGTGTTCGACGCCCCAGGCTTTGGGACGACGACTCTCGTCGAAATGTTCGTGTTCCTCGGATTCCTCTTCACCGGACTGGTGTACGCGGGCCGCAAGGGCGTCCTGTCCTGGGTCTGAACCCCGCCGGGGGCCGCCGGGCTGCGGCCTCCGTCCACCGGGCTGTAAGAATGCAGTGGTGAGCACCGTCGATCTGCCGCCCCCCGGCATCGGCCCGCTGTCGAGGCTGGCCCCGAAGCCGATCAAGTTCGTGCTCAACTGGGGCCGGCGCTACTCGCTGTGGGTCTTCAACTTCGGGCTGGCGTGCTGCGCCATCGAGTTCATCGCGACCTCGATGAGCAGGCACGACTTCATCCGCCTGGGGGTCATCCCGTTCGCGCCCGGCCCCCGTCAGGCCGACCTGATGGTCGTCTCGGGCACCGTCACCGACAAGATGGCCCCGGCGGTGCGCCGCCTGTACGAGCAGATGCCCGAACCCAAGTACGTGATCTCGTTCGGCGCCTGCTCCAACTGCGGCGGCCCCTACTGGGACTCGTACTGCGTCACCAAGGGCGTCGATCAGATCATCCCCGTGGACGTGTACGTGCCCGGCTGCCCGCCCCGCCCGGAGGCGCTGCTGCACGGCATCATCCACCTTCAGGAGAAGATCGCCGGCGAGTCCCTCGGCGACCGCTACGGCCACGACGGCGAGCCCGTCGCCCCCTCCCCGGCACCCCGCGCCCTGGAGGCGACCGTCCTCCGCCGGCCGCTGCAACCGCCGCCCCCGCCGCCCATGGACCTCGACGACCCCGCAGCCGCGCCGACCGGCCCCGAGACCCCGCCGGACGGCGACTCGACCGCCACGGACATCTTCCCCAGCGTCGCGCCCACCGCGGACTCCGAGCCGACCACCGAGTTCTTCCCGGTGGCCGACCCCCCGGCCTCGGCCGAGGCGACCACCGACGCGCTACCGATCATCGAGGAGCCGCCGGGCCCCGACCCGGCGGCGACCGTCCGCGAGGGCCTGCCGGTCGTGGGCGAGCCCCCGGCCGACCCGGTCACCGACCCCTCGCCGATCGCCGAGGATCCGCCGGGACCGGACGCGGTGGCTGCCGTGCGCGAGGGCTTCCCGTTCGTGGAGGAGCCTTCGGCGGAGGCGGTCTCCAGCACCTCTTCGGTCGTGGAGGAGCCTCCAGGACCCGATGCGGATGTGACCGTGCGCGAGGGCCTGCCGGTCGTGGGCGAGCCCCCGGCCGAGCCGGTCACCGACCCCTCGCCGATCGCCGAGGATCCGCCGGGACCGGACGCGGTGGCTGCCGTGCGCGAGGGCTTCCCGTTCGTGGAGGAGCCTTCGGCGGAGGCGGTCTCCAGCACCTCTTCGGTCGTGGAGGAGCCTCCAGGACCCGATGCGGATGTGACCGTGCGCGAGGGCCTGCCGGTCGTGGGCGAGCCCCCGGCCGAGCCGGTCACCGACCCCTCGCCGATCGCCGAGGATCCGCCGGGACCGGACGCGGCGGCGACCGAACGCGAGGGCTTCCCGTTCGTGGAGGAGCCTTCGGTGGAGGCGGTCTCCGGCACCTCTTCGGTCGTGGAGGAGCCTCCAGGACCCGACACGGCGGCGACCGTGCGCGAGGGCCTCCCGGTCGTGGGGGAGACCGACGAGTCCGCCGTTCCGCCGGCTGAGGCGACCACCGATGCGTTGCCGATCATCGAGGAGCCGCCGGCGCCGGACGCGGATGTGACCGTGCGCGAGGGACTGCCGATCGTGGATGAGACCGCGGAGGTTCGGCCCCCGGCCGAGGCGGTCACCGACATCCTGCCGGTCGTTCTGCCGATCATCGAGGAGCCGGCGGAGCCCGCGGGGACGTCGGTGGCGGGTGACGACCACGACCCCTCCTTCATTCCCGGGTTCGAGGACTCCGCCGCCGCCGGTGAGGACGCCGGCGAGGGCGATGACGAACGGCCGTCGCGGTGAACGCCGAGGAGTTCGCGGCCGCCTGGGCCGGGCGGTTCGGCGAGGACGCCGTCCTGACCGACAGCTTCGGGGAGTCCGTCGTGGACGTGCCCGCCGCGTCCTGGGTCGCGGCGCTCGACTTCGCCCGTACGGAGCTGGGCTGCGACTACTTCGACTGGCTGACGGCCGTGGACGAGTTGGACGAGGGCTTCCGCGTCGTCGCCCACGTCTACTCCCTCGAACGTCGCCACCACCAGCTCGTCCGCACCCTGGTCCCGAAGGACGCGCCCGTCCTGGCCACCGCCACCGGCGTCTACCGGGGCGCCTCCTGGCACGAGCGGGAGACCTTCGAGATGTTCGGCGTCGCCTTCGAGGGCCACCCCGGCCTCAAGCCGCTGCTGCTTCCCGACGAGTTCGTCGGCAACCCCCTCCGCAAGGACTTCGTCCTCGCGTCCCGCGTGGCCAAGCCCTGGCCGGGCGCCAAGGAGCCCGGCGAGAGCGGTGGCGGCGCGCCCAGCCGCCGCCGCGTCCGGCCCCCGGGCGTCCCCGACGACTGGGGGCCCCGCCCCGAACGTCCGGCCCGCCCACGAGGCGCGGACGAGGCCAAGGGGTCCGCCGATGCCTGAGATGGTGGAGGTCGCGCTCAAGCTGGCGCTGCTGGCAGCGGCGTTCACGGTGCTGCCGCTGCTGGTCGGGCAGGCCGAGCACAAGGTGATGGCGCACATGCAGGGCCGGCTCGGACCCATGTACGCCGGCGGGTTCCACGGGTGGGCCCAGCTCGTCGCGGACGGGGTGAAGTTCGCCCAGAAGGAGGACGTCGTCCCCCGGGCCGCCGACCGGTGGGTCTTCAAGCTGGCGCCGGCGGTGGCGCTGGTGCCGTACCTCGTCGTCCTGGTCGTCGTGCCGATCGGACCGGGCGGCCAGGTGGTGCTGGACCTCGGGCCCGGGCTGTTCTTCGCGCTGGCCGTCATGGGCATCGGCGTGATCGGTGCGATCATGGCCGGCTGGGCCAGCGCCAACAAGTACTCGCTGCTCGGCGGCATGCGGGTCGCCGCCCAGCTCATGTCGTACGAGCTCCCGATGGTGTTCGCGGCGGCGTCCGTCGCGATGGCCGCCGGGAGCCTGTCGCTGACGGAGATCGCCGCCGAGTGGCGGTGGTGGTGGCTGCCCTGGCAGGCGGTCGGCGGCGTGGTGTTCTTCGTCGCCGGGCTGGCCGAGCTCCGCCGCCCCCCGTTCGACATGCCGGTGGCCGACTCGGAGATCATCTTCGGCCCCTACACCGAATACGGCGGGCTGCGCTTCGCGTTCTTCCTCCTGGCCGAGTACGCCGGGATCGTAGTGCTGTGCGCCCTGACCACCGTGCTGTTCCTGGGAGGCTGGAACGGGCCGTTCCTGGACACCGAGCTGGGCTGGCTGTGGACGCTGCTGAAGGTCGCCGTGCTGGCCTTCCTGGTGATCTGGCTCCGGGTCGCCTACCCGAGAATGCGCGAAGACCAGCTCCAACGCCTCGCCTGGGTCTGGCTGGTCCCCCTGTCCCTGGGCCAACTCGCCCTGACCGGAGTCCTCAAGGTCGCGCTCTGATCTTTATGTGGGGGGGGCGACCCCCCACGCCCCCCGCGCCCGGTCTTGAGATCTTCAGGCGGGCGGCCCTCCGCTGGCGCTCCGGGCCGCCCGCCTGAAGGACCGGGCAAAACCCCCGACGGGTTGCCGTTCCGACGTCGGGGTTGCGGTTCGGACGTGGGGGTTGCCGTTCGAACCCCGGGGTTGCGGTTCGGGTGTCGGGGGTTGCGGTTCAAACCAAGGGTTGCCTTGGGTCAGGTGAGGAAGAGCGTGTAGTCGCCGAGGCGGGGCACCAGGTCCGGTGGGAGGTCGGCGCGGACGGCGAGCTCCTCGACGGACACGAAGGGGCCGTTCTCCTGACGGTCCCCGGTGATGCGCTCGACCAGCTCGGGCGTCATCCCGGGCAGGGACGCGAGCACGAACGGCGGGACGTGGTTGACGTCGATCAGGCCGCCGTCGTCGTAGACGCGGCTCAGGTCGGGGCGCCCGATGCACAGCTCATGCGCCAGCTCCGGGTCTTCGGCGACGAGGGAGCGGGCCTCCTCGCGCAGCGTCCGGCGGTACTTGGCGACGTGGATCGCGTGCTGGTTGACCCGGTCGCGCGGAGTGGCGGGCGGATAGACCGTGGAGCGGACGCCGAAGGCGTGGACGGTGCCGGTGATCCACAAGGTCATCATCAGCAGCATGCCCAGACCCGCCAGCGCGCCGCCGGCGCCCAGCATGCCCAGCACCGCGACGGCGCTCAGGAGGTAGCCCGCGGACATCGCGGCCATGGTGCCCGAGCGGCGTCTCAGGGCCGCGTAGCCGAACGTGCCCCACGTGCCGAAGCCGCCGGACAGGAACGGCGTGAAGGCCCACAGCACACCCTGAGGGGGCGGCGGCTCGGGCGGTGGCGGGGGCAGGGGCCGATGCGGCATGGGGGGCGACGGAGGTCCCCACCCGTGGGGCGGTCTGGGCGGGTGCGGGGGCCTGCGGGGGAGTCGTCCGGAGGGGTCGTTGCCAGGCCACGCCATTTGGGCTCCTAGGCGCCGCTCGCCGTGTGCTTCTCCTCTCTACGACGCACGGACCGCGGGCGACGTTCCCGCACGCCACATGCGGTGGATCACCAGGGCGAAACGGCCGTCGCGGTGCGTAGAGGACATGCGCCGTTCCGTCCGTGAGCGGCGTACGGAATCATGGGGGCGTGGCGCGACTAGGAGGGCTTCCAGGAGGCGGACTGGCCAAGGGGCTGGCCGTCACTTTGCGGACGATGACGCGGCGTTCCGTCACGCGTCAGTACCCGGAGGTGCAGCCCGACCTGCCCCCCCGAAGCCGGGGGGTGATCGCGCTGCTGGAGGAGAACTGCACGGTCTGCATGCTCTGCGCGCGTGAATGCCCCGACTGGTGCATCTACATCGACTCGCACAAGGAGACGCTGCCCGCCGAGGGCGGCGGTCGTCCCCGTACGCGCAACGTGCTCGACCGGTTCGCGATCGACTTCGCGCTGTGCATGTACTGCGGCATCTGCGTCGAGGTCTGCCCGTTCGACGCGTTGTTCTGGACGCCCGAATTCGAGTACGCCGAGTACGACATCGCCGAGCTGACCCATGAGAAGGACCGGCTGCGCGAATGGATGTGGACGGTGCCCCCGCCGCAGGCGCACGACCCGGCCGCCGAGACGCCCAAGGAGGTGTCGGCCGCCGAGAAGTCGGGGCGGCGGGCCCCATGACCGGCCAGGAGGTCGTGTTCACGCTGCTGGGCGTGGTCGCGGTCGGTTCGGCGATCATGGTGGTGACGACCCGGCAGCTCGTCCACGCCGCGCTGTGGCTGGTGGTCTCGTTCGGCGCGCTGGCCGGCGGCTACCTGATGCTGACCGCCGAGTTCGTGGCCTGGGTGCAGGTGCTGATCTACGTCGGCGCGGTGGTGGTGCTGCTGTTGTTCGGGATCATGCTGACCCGCGCGCCGATCGGTCCGGTGCCGCGTTCCGGCGACGACGACCCGCTGGACTCCGGCAACCGGTGGGTCGCGCTGGCCGTCGCGGCGGCGACCGCCGCCGTGCTCGTCACCGTGCTGGTGATGGGCTTCCACGACGCGTTCATCGACCTGAAGGCCGGGCACGGCGGGGCCGAGCCGCTGGGCGGCAGCATCTTCCGCACCTGGGTGCTGCCGTTCGAGGTGCTGTCGGTGCTGCTGCTGTCCGCGCTGGTCGGCGCGATCGTGCTGTCGCGTTCCGACATCGGCCCCGGGTCGCCGGAAGGTGTCGAGGAGGGCGACGGCTGATGCATGCCGCCTATCCCGCCGTGGTCGCGGCGCTGCTGTTCTCCATCGGCGTGTACGGGGTGCTGGCCCGCCGCAACGCGATCCTCGTGCTGATGTCGGTCGAGCTGATGCTGAACGCGGTCAACCTCAACCTGGTCGCGTTCGACGTCCTGTGGCGCGACCGGCTGCACGGGGGGCAGGTGCTGACCCTGTTCACCATCGTGATCGCGGCGGCCGAGATCGGATTGGGCCTGGCCATCGTGCTGCTGGTCTTCCGCAACCGCGCCTCGGTGGAGGTCGACCGGTTGAACGCCTTGACCGAGGAGCCGGCGGGCAAGGGGGACGGCGCGTGATCGTCCTCGCCTCGTTCGTGATCCTGCTGCCGTTCCTGGCCGCCTTCGCGGGTCTGCTGCTCGGCCCCCGGACGTCGCGGCTGCTGGGGGCGCGCCCCGGCCCGGTGCCCGACGAGGGCCCGGACGCGCTGCGCGGCCTGCGCCGGAACGGCCCGGCGCTCATCGCGTGCGTGCCGCTCCTGGCGGCGACCATGCTCGCGCTGGTCGTGGCCGTGACCGTGTGGCGCGACCCGGGGGCCCGCACCGGCTCGCTGACCTACGTCCCCACGGGCACCCTGCGGATCGACATCGGCCTTCAGGTGGACGGGCTCGCGGCGCTGGTCGGGCTGATGGTCTGCTGCGTCGCCCTGGCCGTGCAGGTCTACTCCGTCGCCTACATGGCCAAGGACCCGCGCTACTCGTCCTACACGGCGTTCATCTCGATGTTCACCGCCGCCATGCTGCTGGTGGTGTTCGCGGGCGATCTCCTGCTGCTGTACGTCGGCTGGGAGGTCATGGGCATCTGCTCGTACTTCCTCATCGGGCACCACTGGGAGGACCGCGCCAACTCGCGGGCCGCCGTCAAGGCGTTCCTGGTGACCCGGGTCGGCGACGTCGGCTTCCTGCTCGGCATCCTCGTGCTGGGCGCCGGCGCGGGGACGTTCACCGTCGACGGGGTGCTGGCGGCCGTCCCCGAGATGCCGCACGGCACGGTCGTGGCGGCCACGCTGCTGCTGCTCGCCGGGGTCGCCGGGAAGAGCGCGCAGTTCCCGCTGCACACCTGGCTGCCCGACGCGATGGCCGGTCCGACGCCGATCAGCGCGCTGATCCACGCGGCGACGATGGTGGCGGCGGGCATCTACGTGGTGGCGCGGCTCTACCCGGTGTTCCTGGACTCGGCGCCCGCGCTGACACTGCTGGGCGTGATGGCCGTGGTGTCCATGCTGGGCTCGGCGCTGGCGGCGCTGGCCCAGGACGACCTCAAGCGCGTCCTGGCGTACTCCACGATCAGCCAGCTCGGCTACATGGCGGCGGGGCTGGCGGTGGGGGCCGAGAGCGCCGCGATCTTCCATCTGGTCGCGCACGGGGCGTTCAAGGCGCTGCTGTTCCTGGCCGCCGGATGTGTGATCTTCGTGACCGGGTCCAACCTGCTCCGCCGGTACGGCGGGCTGCGGCGGGCGATGCCGGTCACGTTCTGGTCGATGACGATCGGCTACGCGGCGCTGATCGGGCTGCCGCCGGTCAGCGGCTTCTTCAGCAAGGACTCCATCATCGAGGGCGCCCGGCACGCGGCGGCGGAGAGCGGCCTCGTGGGCGACCACCCGGAGGTGGCCCACCTCCCGGGGGCGATGGCCTGGGTCGTCTACATCGGGTTGCTGGTCACGGTCGGCGTGACGGCGGCGTACGTGGTGCGGGCCTGGCTGATGACGTTCTTCGGCGAGGCGCGGTCGTCGTTCGAGGCGCGCGAGGCGCCCGCGCTGATGGCGGTGCCGGTCGCGGTGCTCGCGGTGCCCGCCGCGCTGCTGGGGTTCTTCGGCCTCGGCGCGGACGAGCTGCGCCCGCACTTCGCCTCCGCCGCGCTGGCCCTGCTGTGGGCCGCCGCCGGCGCGGCGGTCGTCTACCTCACGTGGAACCGTGACCCCGCCCGCGACCCCGCCGACCGGCTCGGCGTCGTGCGTCCCGTGTTCGCCCGGGCCTTCTACGTGGACGAGCTGTACGCGGTGCTGATCGTACGGCCGGTGCGCTCCCTGGCGAGGCTCGTGGTCGCGGCGGACCGGCACGGCATCGACGCGGCGGTGGAGGGCACGGCCGCATGGTCGCGGCGGGCCGGTGGGCTGCTGCGTCGTTCCCAGACCGGCAACGCGCAGACCTACATGACGGGTGTGCTCGCCGGTGTCGTCCTCATCGCGGTAGGGGTGGTGGTCCTGCTGTGATCCTGCTCGTCATGTTGGCGGTGCCGTTGGCGGGGGCGCTGCCGCTGCTCCTCCCGGCCGAGCGCTTCCTGCGCGGGGACGCCGCCGTCCGTCGTTACGGCACGGCGGTGTCGGGTGTCGCGCTGCTGCTCGCGTTGGCGGTGGCGGCCGTGTTCGACCACGGCGACCCGCGGCGGATGCAGCTCGAGCTGGACCGGTCGTGGGCGTCGTCGATCGACCTGCGGTTCCATCTGGGGGTCGACGGGGTCTCGCTGCCGCTGGTGGTGTTGACCGCGCTGCTGACGTTCCTGTGCTTCGTCTACACGGTGCGGCACCCGCCGGCCGGGGGGCACGCCCGCCTGTTCACCGCCCTGGTGCTGGTGCTCGAAGTCGGCATGCTCGGGACGTTCGTCGCGCTCGACCTGATGCTGTTCTTCGTGTTCTTCGAGGTCGTCCTGATCCCCATGTACGTGGTGATCATGCTGTGGGGCGGCCCGGAGCGGCGCGCGGCGGCCTACAAGTTCATCCTCTACACGCTGCTGGGCTCCGGCGTCCTGCTGGTCGGGCTGCTGTTGGTGGCGGTCAACGCGGGCACCCTCGACATGGTCGAGCTCGCCGCGCGGCACGGCCGGGGGCTGTCGCACGGCGTCCAGGTCGCCGCGTTCCTGCTGATCGGGCTGGGCCTGGCGGTCAAGGTCCCGATGTGGCCGCTGCACACCTGGTTGCCGGACGCGCACACCCAGGCCCCCACGGTCGGCTCCGTGCTGCTGGCCGGGGTGCTGCTCAAGATGGGCACGTACGGGTTCGTCCGCATCGCGCTGCCGGTGGCGCCCGAGGGCGCGGAGGTGTGGGCGCCGTGGCTGGGGCTCCTCGCCGTCATCGGGATCGTGTACGGCTCCCTGGCCTGCCTCGCCCAGCGCGACCTCAAACGGCTCATCGCGTACTCCTCGGTGGGGCACATGGGCTTCGTGCTGCTGGGGATCGCCACGCTGAGCCCCGTCGGGGTGAACGCGGCGCTGTTCGGCAACGTCGCCCACGGGCTCATCACCGGGCTGCTGTTCTTCCTGGCGGGCGGCATCAAGGAGCGGTACGGCACCGGTGAGCTGGCCTCGCTCGGCGGCGGGATGCTCACCACGGCCCCCCGGCTGGCGGCGTTCCTGACGTTCGCCTCGGTGGCGAGTCTGGGGCTGCCGGGTCTGGCGGGCTTCTGGGGCGAGGCGCTGGCGCTGCTGGGGGCCTACCGGCCGGACGGCGGGCTGCCCCGCGAGACGTTCGTGACCTTCATGGTGGTGGCGGCGCTGGGCGCGGTGCTGACCGCCGCCTACTTCCTGCGGATGCTGGCCAAGATCACCCATGGGCCGGTGGCGGAGGACCGCCGTGACGCGGTGATCCCCGCGATCACCCCGTCCGAGTACGCCGCCTGGGTGCCGCTGATCGCCCTGACCCTGCTGGTGGGGCTGTGGCCCAAGCTGCTGCTCGACCTGACGACCGCCCCCGTCCGGGCACTGCTGGGAGGCGGCTAGATGACCCAGTCGATCGACTACGCGGCCGTCGCGCCGGCGCTCCTGGTGGCGCTGGCCGCCATCGCGGTGCTGCTGGCCGACGCGTTCGACGTGCCGCGCCGGGTGCTGGGGTTCGTCGCGGCGGGCGCGGTGGGCGCGGCGCTGATCGCCGTGATCGCCCTCGCCTTCGGCGACCGTCGCGCCACCTTCTGCCTGACCGATGACCTGCGCGGGCAGGGCCCGCCGTCCTGCTCGTACGTCGCGGACGACTTCACGCTGATCTTCCAGGGCGTGGTGCTGACGGCCGCGCTGGTCGTGGTGCTGCTGTCGTTGGAGGAGATCTCCGCGTCCCGGCTGCCCGCCGGGGAGTACCACTTCCTGCTGCTGGCGGCGATCACCGGGGTGCTGACGCTGGTGGCCGCACGCGATCTGGTGATGCTGGTGGTGGCGCTGGAGACGCTGTCGCTGCCGGTGTTCGCGCTGGTGGCGTTGCGCCGGTACGACGGGGTGGCCTCGGAGGCGGCCCTCAAGCTGTTCCTGGTCTCGGTCATCTCCACGGCCGTCATGCTGTTCGGGATCAGCCTGGTCTACGGGGTGACCGGGGCGATGCACCTGGACCGGATGGCCGTCGCCCTCGGCCGGCTCGACGCGGACATGGAGCCGGTGGCGGCGCTCGGCGTGGTGCTGGTGCTGGCGGGCTTCGCGTTCAAGGTCGCCGCCGTGCCGTTCCACTTCTGGGCCCCGGACGTGTACCAGGGCGCGCCGCTGCCGATCGCCGCCTTCTTGTCGGTGATCTCGAAGGCGGGCGGGTTCGCCGGACTGGTGCTCGTCGTCGCGTTGGGCTTCCCCGCGTACGGGCACGTGTGGGGGCCGGTGCTGGCCGTGCTGGCGGCGGTCACGATGACGCTGGGCAACCTGGTCGCGCTGCGGCAGCGTTCGGCGATCCGGCTGCTGGCCTGGTCGTCCATCGCCCAGTCCGGCTACATCCTGGCCCCGCTGGCGGTGGGCGACGAACGCCTCCCGGAGGCGGTGGCGGCCTCGGTCGCGTACGTGGCCATCTATAGCGTCATGAACATCGGGGCGTTCGCCGTCGTCATCGGCTACCACCGCCGTACCGCGGTGGCCGGGACGTCCCCGGTCTGGGACACGTTGGACGACTACCGCGGGCTGGCCCGGCGCAACCCGGGGACGGCCGCCGCGATGGCGTTCTTCCTCATCTGCCTGGCGGGGCTGCCGCCGGGTGTGATGGGCCTCTTCGCCAAGATCGTGGTGTTCCGCGCCACCGTGGCGGGCGGGGTGACCTGGCTGGCCGTGGTGATGGCCGTCAACACGGTGATCGGGCTCTACTACT
The DNA here is from genome assembly GCF_003386555.1 of Thermomonospora umbrina. Taxonomy (GTDB): domain Bacteria; phylum Actinomycetota; class Actinomycetes; order Streptosporangiales; family Streptosporangiaceae; genus Thermomonospora; species Thermomonospora umbrina. The sequence continues at coordinate 3,916,446 of NZ_QTTT01000001.1, forward strand.
ACCTCGCGTGGGCCGCCCGACTCTTCGCCGCCCCGGACGGGTCCGTCGAACCCCGTTCCCTGCCCCGCGACGGCGCCCTCCGCGCCGCGATCGGCGCGGCGGCGGCGGGCGCGGTGGTCCTGTCGGCGGCCCCCCAACTCGTCCTGCAGGCGGCGGCCGCCACCGGCTGACCCGCCCCCTCCGTCCGTTGTGCCCTGGAACGTTTGCACAGGTCAAACCGTTATCCAGACGTACGTCGTACGGGGGGCCGCCGCGCGCGGCACGGATCCTTTGCGGGGAGGCTGGCGGCAGTGCAGTTCAACGGTCTCAAGACGGCCGTCCTGCTGGGCTCGCTCTCGGCGCTGGTCCTGGCGGCCGGTTGGGCGTTCGGCGGGCGGATCGGGCTCACCATCGCGCTGATCATCGCCCTGGGGACGAACGGTGTCGCGTACTTCTTCAGCGACCGCATCGCGCTGCGCTCCATGCGCGCCCATCCGGTCGGCGAGGTCGAGGCCCCGGTGCTGTACCGGCTGGTCCGCGAGCTGTCCACGTCCGCCCGTCAGCCGATGCCCCGCCTGTACGTGTCGGAGACCATGCAGCCCAACGCGTTCGCCACCGGACGCAACCCGCGCAACGCGGCGGTCTGCTGCACCCGCGGGATCCTGCGCATCCTGGACGAACGCGAGCTGCGCGCCGTGCTCGGGCACGAGCTGTCGCACGTCTACAACCGCGACATCCTGATCTCCTCGGTGGCCGCCGCCCTCGCCACGGTGATCACCTACCTGTCCCACCTGGCGATCTTCCTGCCGATCGGCCGTTCCGAGGACGACGAGGGCCCGGGGATCCTCGGCGCGCTGCTCATGATGATCCTCGGCCCCATCGCCGCCGCCGTCGTCCAACTCGCCATCAGCCGGACCCGCGAGTACCAGGCCGACGCCTCCGGCGCCCGCCTCACCGGCGACCCCCTCGCGCTCGCCTCCGCCCTGCGCAAGATCGAGGCGGGCACCCGCGCCATGCCCCTGCCCCAGGACGCGGAGCTGGCCTCCACCAGCTCCCTCATGATCGCCAACCCGTTCCGGGGCACCGGCATCGGCCGCCTGTTCTCCACCCACCCGCCCATCGCCGAACGCGTCGCCCGCCTGGAGCGCATGGCGGGCTCCCGCTGACCGTCCCCGCCTTCGTCGCTCGACCCTGAGCGCTCGGCCGGCGCAGCGTACGACTCGCGCCGCTCGCGCGGCGGATGATCGGTCGCGCGCGACTGCTGCGCTAGGAGGCGGGTCAGGGGCCGGTGAGGATGATCGGGCCGTCCGCGGTGACGGCGATGCTGTGCTCGAAGTGGGCGGCGCGGCTGCCGTCGGCGGTGACGATGCTCCAGCCGTCCGCGAGCGTGCGGCCCTCGTCGTCACCGCCCTCGTGGAACATGGGCTCGATCGCGATGGTGAGGCCCTCGCGCAGACGCAGGCCGCGTCCCGGGAGGCCCGTGTTGGAGACGGAAGGGTCCTCGTGCATCGCGGTGCCGATGCCGTGGCCGCCGCAGTCGGCGAGGATCCCGTACCCGGCCTCGCGGCCGACGGTCTCCACGGCATGGGAGACGTCGCCGAGACGCGCTCCGGGGCGCGCCGCCTCGATCGCCCGTTCCAGGGCATGTCTGGTGGTCTCCATCAGCCGGGCGGCGCCCTCGTCCGGCGGCCCGATGGAGATGGTGATCGCCGCGTCGCCGTGGTAGCCGCCGACCTCGGCCCCGCAGTCGATCGACAACAGGTCGCCCTCCCGGAGGGTCCGCCCGGTCGGGATGCCGTGCACCACGACCTCGTTCACCGACAGGCAGAGCACCGCCGGGTAGGGGGTAGGCGCGTACCTCGGCCGGTAGTGCAGGAACGAGGACCGCGCGCCGTGCTCCTTGATGCACCGGGCCGCGATCGCGTCCAGCTCCAACAGGGAGATGCCGGGCTCGGCCGCCGCCGCCACCCGTTCCAGCGTGTTGTGCACCACCCGGCCGGCCTCGCGCATGACCGACAGCTCTCGGGGACTCTTGTAGTTCACCATGGTGAAGATACTAATACCAGTATTTGAATATGCAGTAGAGTCGTCGGCATGGTGCGCAACCCGCTGACCGAAGAGCAGCGCGACCGGGGCAGGGCGCTCGGACAGGTGCTCCGCGCCGCCCGGGGCCCCCGCAGCGCCGCCGCCGTGGCCCACGAGGCGGGCCTGTCCCTCGACACCCTCCGCAAGATCGAACGCGGCGCCATCGCCGCCCCGGCGTTCTTCACCGTCGCCGCGCTCGCCCGGGTCCTGGGCCTCGACCTGGTCGCCCTCGCCCGCGACCTGATGCCCGACGAATCCGCCGACGGCCAGACCCCGCTGGCCGGCTGACCCGCCCGCCCACCGGGGCGGGCCGCGTTCGGCTCGTGGAAAAGTCTCGGCGATCGGCCGAACCGAATCGGCGGCCGCCGCGTCAGACATGACATGGGCGCGCCGGACGGCCTTTGGCGGGGTATGGCTCCGGCGCGCCCCTCTCGACTCCCGGGGCCGATCAGGCGCGGGCGGCACCCGGGCCGTCACGCGGCCGGTGCGCGTCCCCCCGGCGACCCGGCCGCGTGATCTCCCTGAAGCCTTGAACGCGGGCCCGTGACTCCGTGGGCCCTCCGAGGGCCATCACCGGAGGAAGCGGCAGGCCATCGGCCCGCCGGCGCCCCGATCACCTGTAGTTGACGAACTGCAGCGCGATGTCGAGGTCCTTGCCCTTGAGCAGCGCGATGACCTCTTGGAGGTCGTCCTTCTTCTTGGCGCTGACCCGCAGCTCCTCGCCCTGGATCTGCGCCTTGACCCCCTTGGGGCCCTCATCCCGGATGATCTTGCTGATCTTCTTGGCGTTCTCCTGCGTGATCCCTTCCTGCAGCGCGACACCAAGCTTGTAGATCTTCCCCGACAGTCGCGGCTCCCCGGCGTCCAGCACCTTCAGCGAGACCCCGCGCTTGACCAGCTTGTCCTTCAGGACGTCCAGGATCGCGCCGGCCCGCTCCTCGCTGTTGGCCTGGATCTCGATGGACTCCCCGGACAGCCGGATCCCCGCGTCCACGTTCCTGAAGTCGAACCGGTTGGCCACCTCCTTGGCGGCCTGGTTCACGGCGTTGTCGACCTCCTGCCGGTCCAGCTTGGACACGATGTCGAACGAACTGTCGGCCACTGCACACAACCCTTCACAGCTCACAGCGCCTGGACGGCGTTCCTCAGCCCACGTAGCGTCCCACCCTAGCCATCCGGCCCACCCGGCCGAGCGCCCCCGGCCCTCGATGTCACGACCACCCGCCTGTTCCGCTAAGCTTTTCCCCGTCGCCGCAAGACGGCGCCACGGCGGGTTGCCCGAGTGGCCAATGGGAGCGGACTGTAAATCCGTCGGCTTAGCCTACGCAGGTTCGAACCCTGCACCCGCCACCACTTCACGAACGGCCCCTGACCTGTGCCAACGGTCCGGGGCCGTCGTCGTGCGCGCGGTCGGTGAGCGTCGCGGTCTCGCCCGGGGGCAACGGCATCGTCCCGCCCGTCCCGTGGATGCCCGTGACCCTCGCGGCGGGGACGCGGACGTGATGGCCCTCGTGGGTCTGAGGGCGGGTGTTGTCAGACGACGGCATGTCCGGCGCGACTTCTTGAGCGGTGAACCCATGGTCCCCTGTTGATCTCGTCTGGAAAAATGGCGGTCCGCATCATTGGAGGTCGTCTGGGCGGTGGATGATCCCACCGGCGGCGCACCAGGTCATGGGCCTTTCGTGGCGGCGAGTTCCACCATTCGTGTTATTCGAGGACAATGTCACGTGGGCGGACCTCCGCCTGCGTACGGAATGGAACGATCGCGATGCCGGTTCCCGCCTTGCAGAGGACATCCCGCGCCGAGCCGTCGAGAGGGGGCATGGCGACGCTGACCGATGCGGAGGCCGACGAGCTGGCACGGGAGTTGGACGAACTCCGCCGCGAGGTGGCCGGCGACCTCGGAGAAGCCGACGCCAAGTACATCCGGCGGATGATCGCCGTTCAGCGGGGGCTGGAGGCGGCGGGGCGGGTGGCGCTGTTCGGCTCGTCCCGACGGTGGCTCTGGTGGGGCGGGACGGCGTGCCTGACGGTCGCCAAGGTGCTCGAGAACATGGAGATCGGGCACAACGTGATGCACGGCCAATGGGACTGGATGGGCGACCCGAAAATCCACTCGACCACCTGGGAATGGGACGCCGCGGCCCCGGCCTACCAATGGAAGCACTCGCACAATGTCCTCCACCACACGTACACGAATGTGCTCGGCCGGGACCGTGACCTCGGCTATGGCCTGATCCGCATGGATCCCCGGCAGAAATGGCGGCCCGTCTATCTGCTGCAGCCGTTCTACAACCTCGCCCTCGCCGCGCTGTTCGAATACGGGACCGCGTGGTACGACCTGGCCGCCCAGGTCGAGATCGGCGAGAGCAGCGAGGAGGAGCTCCGGCGGCAGGCGGGCGACATCCTGCGCAAGGTGGGTCGGCAGGTCGCCAAGGACTACGTGATGTTCCCCGCGCTCGCGGGACGGAACGCGCCGCGGGTGCTGCTGGCCAACCTGACCGCCAACGTGCTGCGGAGCATCTGGGCGCACCAGGTCATCTTCTGCGGCCATTTCCCCGGCGACGTCCAGGTCTTCGAGGAGGAGGTGCTGGAGGGCGAGACCAGGGGCCGGTGGTACCAGCGGCAGCTTCTCGGGTCGGTGAACATCGAGGGCGGCCCGCTGCTGCACGTCATGACCGGCAACCTGTCCCACCAGATCGAGCACCACCTGTTCCCCGACCTGCCCAGCAACCGCTACGTGCGGATCGCGCCGCAGGTCCGGGAGATCTGCGCCCGCTACGGCCTGCCGTACCACTCCGGCCCCCTGGTGAGACAGGTCGGCCGGCACTGGAAGAGGGTCGTGCGGATGGCCTTCCCGGGCGGCCGGTGATGACGACCGGGTCCGGGCGGTGGTCGGACGCCGGGGCGATGCTGGGCGCGGCGGCGCGGTGGCTGACCACGCCGCTGCTGCCCGAGGACTACCTCGGCTGGGTGAACCCGCTGTGGTCGGCCGCGCAGCTTCGCGGACGGGTCGAGGCGGTACGGGCTGAGACCGCGGATTCCGCGACGCTGCTCATCCGGCCGGGACGCGCATGGGCCCCGCATCGACCGGGCCAGTGGGTCAGGGTCGGCGTCGACATCGGCGGGGTCCGGCATTGGCGCACGTTCTCGCTCTCCTCGCCGCCGCGCCGGGACGGCCGCATCACGATCACGGTGAAGGCCGGCCCGGACGGGTTCGTCTCCTCCCACCTGGTGCGGCGGACCCGGCCCGACACGCTCGTCCATCTCGGCCTTCCGGACGGACGGTTCGTCCTGCCCGCCCGGCTGCCGCGCCGGGCGTTGTTCGTCACTGCGGGCAGCGGCGTCACCCCGGTGATGGCGATGCTCGCCCAGCTCGCCGCCGCCGGGATGACCTCCGACGTCGTGCTGATCCACTCCGCCCCCACCCGCGACGACGTCATCTTCGGTACGGCGTTGCGGGCGATGGCGGCGCGGTTCCCCACGATGCGGCTCCACGAGCGTCACACCCGTGAGCACGGCAGACTCAAGGCCGCCGACATCCCCGAGCTGTGCGAGGACTGGGCGGACCGGCCGACGTGGGCCTGCGGCCCCCCCGGCTTCCTGGCCGACCTGGCCGAGCACTGGGACACCCACGGGATCGGCGCGGCGCTGCGGCAGGAGTCGTTCCATCCGCTGCGGTACGCGGAGGACGACGGCGACGGCGGGCGCGTACGGTTCACCCTCAGCGGGAAGACCGCCGAGGCCGAAGGCGGCACCCCGCTACTGGAGACGGGCGAGGCGGCCGGAGTGCTGATGCCCAGCGGCTGCCGCATGGGCATCTGCCGAAGCTGCCTCACCCCACTCGGCGAGGGCACGGTCCGCGACCTGCGCACCGGCGAACTGACCAGCGGCGAGGGGAAGTACATCCAAACCTGCATCTCGACGCCCGTCGGCCCGGTGGAACTCCGGCGCTGATCCAGCGTTCCGGGTCCCTTCGGTGGGCGGCTCGCCCTCGGCGACGTGACTTCACCATGGGACCAGGGTCCTCGACGGCGAGGTGCCGCCCGGCATCGTCGAGAACGACGGCCGGGGGCTCCACGAACGCGGGTACGTCGGCGGTCCGGAACCACGACGCGGGTGCCCTTCAGGACGGGGATGCCGGCCCGGGCGCCCCCGTTCCATATCCAGTCGGCACCCGAGTCGACCGGGTTCCACCAGCCGGTGACGGGCGACCTGCCGGGTCGCGTGGGGTGCCGCCCCACCCCGTGGCCCCATCCATGCGTCGGCGAACGCATTGGAGGCGGTGAGGCGTTGGACGGCCGCCTGGCCCGCAGACGCCGGATCCGAGCCGTTCTCCGTCGAGGCACCGGCCAACACGGCGGACCGTCCAGGTTGGGGCCTCGGTGAGGCGGGAGGGGCGGCGTCCGACTGAGGCGGGCCGCGCCTCGTTCGTCGCGCGGCAGAGGAGCTCGCCGAACGCGTCGGAGGCGGTGGTCATTTCGGTGAGACGTTGGGCGACCGCATCGTTCGCAGGCGCCGGATCCGCGCCGTTCTCCACCAAGCGCCGACCATCACGGTCGGCCGTCCGGGTGGGGTCTTCGATGATGCCCTCGGTGAGGCGGTGAGGCGGTGAGGCGGCGAGGTGAGGCGCGGTGCGGCGAGGGCGGCGCGGCGCGGCGACGTGCGGTGCGGAGGGGCGAGGTGCGGTGAGGTGCGGTGCGGAGGGGCGAGGTGCGGTGCGGTGCGGCGAGGTACGGCGCGGTACGGCGAGGTACGGCGCGGTGCGGCGAGGTGCGGAGGGGCGCGGCGCGGAGGGGTGAGGCGAGGGGGCGCGGAGGGGCGAGGCGAGGGGCGGCGTCCGACTGAGGCGGACCGCGCCTTTTTCCTCGCGCGGGGTGGGGTCGCCGAACGCGCGGTGCTGGTCGGATCGCGGCCCGGAGCAGGTCGTCGATCAGTCGATGGAGGCCCCGATCATGGCGTTCACCTTCGGCTATGGGGGGCGACGGCCGGCGGCGAAGGACGAGGGGGCAAATCGATTTCGTATCCGGTGCGCGGGGCGTGTATGGTTTCACTGCGCGCTCGACGCAAGCCCCTTTAGCTCAGTCGGCAGAGCGTCTCCATGGTAAGGAGAAGGTCTACGGTTCGATTCCGTAAAGGGGCTCCACACAGGATCGGCAGGTCACAGGCCGTCTCTCACGAACGATGAGGGACGGCCTTCGTGCTGTCCGGGAGAGATGTGGGAGATCGCGATCTCGGAACGGTGTCGCGGCGGCTCTCCCGGGTCGGAGCGCTCGTACGGCCGCCCGGAAGCGTGGGACGGAACGGGTCGGCCGGTTCGTTCCTAACGGATAGGTCAGTGTGGCCGATCCGAGGGGATAGTTCCACGGAGTGTGCCGGTGGTGAAACTCCTGGTGACACTCGAAGGAGCATCCCCCATGAACACTTCCGCCGACGTCGACAGGGTCGACGCCCCCGCCCGGCCGCTCAGCGGCTGGACCCTCGCCTGGGCCGCCTGGATCCTGTTCTTCCTGGTCGTCGAGTTCGCCGCGCTGTTCCGCAAGGCGCCCGGCGACACGTTCTCCGAGCACTGGTGGTCCCTGTTCCGCCTCCGCCGCCGCGTCCCCCTGCCCATCCGGATCGCCCTGCTGGCCGTCCAACTGGGCTTCGGCGTCTGGCTGGTCGGCCACCTCGCCTTCGGCTGGTGGACCTTCTGACCACGCACCCCGCCCGTCACCACCCGCCGCCCCTGACGCACCACCCCCGCCGAACGCACTGCCACCACCCCTCGCCGCCGAACGCGACCGACGAACGCACCCGACCCGACGGACGTGACCGACCCGATCGGCGCGACCGAAGCGCGTGACCAACGCGACCCCGTGACCCCGTGACCCCAGTGACCAGCGAGCCTGGCGTGACTGGCGTCACTGGCGTGCCCCCGTGACGTGCGTGACCGGCGTGACTGGGTTATCGGCGTGATTGGTGACCGTCGTGACCGTCGTGACCGTCGTGACCGTCGTGATCGAGGTGATCGAGGTGATCGACGTGATCAGCGTGACCGCCGTGACCGCCGTGACCGCCGTGATCGGCGTGACCACGGTGACCACGGTGACCCGCGTGACCGGCGTGACTGGGGTGACCGGCGTGACTGGGGTGACCGGGTGACCGGGGTGACCGGGGTGACGGGGTGGCCGGCGTGACCGGCGTGACCGGCGTGACCGGCGTGACTGGGGTGACCGGCGTGACTGGGGTGACTGGGGTGACTGGGGTGACCGGCGACCGAGCCGACCCACGCGACGCACGCAACCGGCGTGACTGGCGTCTAGCGCGACGGATGTGTCCGACGCGACCTGGTGACCGACCCGACCGACGTGAACGAGCCGACGGACGTGGCCGGTCCCGACCGACGCCACCGGCCCGACCGACGCGACCGGAGCCACCTGCCTGGCCGGCGCGACCGTCCGGTTCGGCGTGACCGGCCGGTTCGGCGTCGCCGGCCCGGTTGAGTGGTGGGCCCGGGCTGACCGGGGGAGATGTGGAGCGGTGGATCACCGGTCGGAGTGCGCCCGGGGCTCTGGTAATCTCGGTGCAGGTCCTTTAGCGGAGGGCTGGGAAGTCCGGGTCGCCGTCTCCTTCGGAGCGGTCGCGCCCGGGCGTTTCCACGGTCCGGTCCCGGTCCGGTATCCTGTCTCACCGGTCCACACCGACCATCTCGGCGGGGTAGCTCAGTCAGGCAGAGCAAGCGGCTCATAATCGCTGTGTCGCCGGTTCAAGTCCGGCCCTCGCTACTACCCCCACTTCCCGTCACCGGCGGGTCGTTGGGGTGCGCATGTCCATTGTCCCTCGTCAGAAAGGCACTCCCTCGTGGCTGCCACCGACGTTAGGCCGAAGATCACGCTGGCCTGCCAGGAGTGCAAGCACCGCAACTACATCACGCGGAAGAACCGGCGCAACGACCCGGACCGCCTCGAGCTCAAGAAGTACTGCCCGAACTGCCGCTGCCACCGCCCCCACCGCGAGACCCGCTGACCGGCGACAGGTGACCGTCGCCCCCGCACTCGGGTGACGCACCGTCCCGGCTCGCGGTCCGCAACCGGCGACACCCGCACGCGGCCCCGCCGCCCGGGGCCGTCGGGAGATCCGGCCGCAGACGGCTCGGCAGGGAGTTCGGCGCTCCGGCGCCGGCACACCACGGCTTGATGATCAGCCCGTCCTCACCACCTCCGAGGGCGGGCTGAACGTCGTTCTGTTACGGTCACGGCCAGGAAGAACAGGCGGTCGGCAGGCCACTGCGACCCTGGAAGGACGGATGCATGGCACTGAACCGGGATTTCATCGGGCGGACCTTCCCGCCCACCGAGCCGTACGAGGTGAGCCGGGTCAAGATCCGCGAGTTCGCGGACGCCATCGGCGACCCCAGCCCGGTGTACCGGGACCGTGAGGCCGCCAAGGCCGCCGGATACCCCGACGTCATCGCGCCGCCCACCTTCCCGATCGTGGTGGCGCTGGCCGGCCCCGCGCTCATCGACCCCGACCTGGGGCTCAACTACGCGATGGTGGTCCACGGCGAGCAGCGCTTCGTCTACGAGCGTCCCGTCCGCGCCGGCGACGAGATCGTCTGCACCACGACGATCACCCAGATCAAGGCCATCGGCAGCCACGAGAAGATCGAACTGCGCACCGAGATCACCACCACCGCCGGCGAACTGGTGTGCACCGCCCACAACACGATCGTGGAACGGGGGGCCTGATGACCGCCACCGTCAAGTACGACGACGTCGAGGTCGGCACCGAGATCCCGCTGCGGACCTTCCCGATCGACCGGGCCAACCTCGTCATGTACGCCGGGGCCTCGGGCGACTTCAACCCGATCCACTGGCGGGAGGGCTTCGCCAAGGCCGTCGGGCTGCCCGACGTGATCGCCCACGGCATGTTCACGATGGCCCAGGGCGGCCGCTTCGTGAGCGACTGGGCGGGCGACCCCGGCGCGGTCGTCGACTACGGCGTCCGGTTCTCCGCGCCCGTGGTGGTGCCCGACGAGGGCGGCGCCGTCCTGGAGATCAGTGGCAAGGTGGAGAAGAAGCTCGACGACAACAAGGTCGTCGTGGCCCTCACCGCTCGTTCCGCCGAGCAGAAGGTGCTCACCCAGGCCAAGGCCGTCGTCCGCCTCGCCTGAGCCCCCGACCACCCGACGAAACCGCCCACAGAGGTCGTGCACGGGCCGCCGTGCCGGGACCGCCCAGGAGTACGGGGCGCCCCCGGGATCACGGCGGCCGATCCGACCGGCAGGCCTGGAGGAGCCGATGGCCGTGCTCTGCGAACACGTCAACCTCGCCGGATACACCACCCTGCGGCTGGGCGGTCCGGCCCGCCGGTTCGTGGAGGCGGCCACCGAGGACGAGCTGGTCGCGGCCGTCCGCAAGGCCGACGACACGGGCGAGGACGTGCTGGTCCTCGGCGGCGGCAGCAACCTGGTGGTGGCCGACGAGGGGTTCGCCGGCACCGTCGTGCACGTCGCCGGACGGGGCGTCGTCCGCCGCGGCGACCCCGACCGTCCCGGCAAGGTCCTGGTCACCGCGCAGGCCGGCGAGGAGTGGGAGCCGTTCGTGGCCCGCTGCGTGGCCGACGGGCTGGCCGGGGTCGAGTGCCTGTCGGGCATTCCCGGGCTGGTCGGCGCCACCCCCATCCAGAACGTCGGCGCGTACGGCCAGGACGTGAGCGAGACCGTCGTACGGGTCCGCGCGTACGACCGCGAGGCCCGCGAGGTCGTCGCCCTCGACCACGCCGACTGCGGCTTCACCTACCGCAACAGCGTCTTCAAGGGAACGGACCGGTACGTCGTCCTCGACGTGACGTTCGCCCTGGAGGAGACCGAGGAGTCCCGACCCGTCGCGTACGCCGAACTCGCCCGCACCCTCGGCGTGGAGCGCGGCGCGACCGTTCCGCTGGACGCCGCCCGCAAGGCCGTGCTGGAGCTGCGACGCGGCAAGGGCATGGTGCTGGACCCCGCCGACCCCGACACCCGCAGCGCCGGGTCGTTCTTCACCAACCCCGTCCTCGACGCCGGGCAGCTCGCCGACCTCGAACGTCGCGTGGCCGAACGGCTCGGGCCGGACACCGCGTTCCCCCGTTACCCGGAGACCGGCGGGTGCACCAAGACCTCGGCCGCCTGGCTGATCGACAAGGCCGGGTTCGCCAAGGGCCACGCGCTCGGGCCCGTCCGGATCTCCACCAAGCACACCCTCGCCCTCACCAACCCCGACGGCGCCGGCAGCACCGCCGACCTGCTCGCCCTGGCCCGCCGGGTGCGGGACGGCGTGCGCGAGGCGTTCGGCGTCGAGCTGGTGAACGAGCCCGTCATGATCGGCGTCCGGCTCTGACGACGTTCGGTCACCGTCTCCGAGAGTGACGGGATCCGCGCGTTCCAGAATCGAGGTTCGCGACGCATCATGAAAGGGGGGCCCTTGAGGCCGCGGCGCCCTCGCCGCGGAAGGGTCCCATGGGGCGGTTCACGTGGCGTCACCGCGCATCGGCACACGACCCCAGCTCAGTGACGAGGTCGCCGCCCGCCTCCGTGAGATGATCATGGACGGTCGGGTGCGCCCGGGGGAGTACCTCCGGCTGGAACGGCTGGCCGCCGAGTTCGGCATCAGCGTCACCCCCGTCCGCGAGGCCCTCCAGTCGCTGCGCAGCCAGGGCTTCGTCCAACTCGAGCCCCGCCGCGGCTTCGTGGTCGCCCCGCTGTCCCGCCAGGACGTCAAGGACCTGTTCTGGGTCCAGGCCGGCCTCGCCGCCGAACTGGCCGCCCGCGCCGCCCGCACCATGACCACCGGGGCCCTCAAAGAGCTGACCGCCATCCAGCACGCCATGGGCCGCGCCGTCGTCGACGGCCGCGCGCCCCTGGTCGAGGAGCACAACCACGGCTTCCACCGCTCGATCAACCTGGCCGCCCGCTCCGCCAAGCTCGCCTGGTCGCTCAGCTCCGTCGCCCGCTACGTCCCCCGCGGCCTGTACGGACGCCTCCCCGAGTGGCCCCGCACCGCCCTCGACGACCACGAGCACGTCCTGGCCGCCCTCCGCGACGCCGACCCGACCAAGGCCGGCGCCGCCATGCGCGTCCACGTCGTCCGCGCCGGCGAACTCCTCATCGCCCACCTCGAACGCCAGGGCCTCTGGAACAACTCCCTCAACGGCCACTGAGCACGGCGGCGTCCTCGGACCGGTGGGGATGTCAGGCGGCGGTCACCGCATGGGTCGGGGGAGCGGTGAGCCAGGTGTCGATGTCGCCCAGCAGTTGCTTGCGGACGTTCGTGGGGGCAGCCGAGCCCTCGATGGAGGCGCGGGCGAGGGTGGCCAGCTCCGCGTCGGTGAAGCCGTGCTCGGTGCGGGCCAGCTCGTACTGTCGGGCGAGCCGGGAGCCGAACAGCAGAGGGTCGTCGGCCCCCAGCGCCAGCCGCGCGCCCGCCTCGAACAGGGCGCGGAGCGGCACCTCGGCCGCCGAACGCGCCACACCCAGGGACACGTTCGAGGCGGGGCAGACCTCCAGCGTCACGCCCCGTTCCACGATGCGGTCGAGGAGCGCGGGGTCCTCCACGGCGCGCACACCGTGGCCGATCCGGTCCGCCCGCAGAACGTCCAGGCACTCCCGCACGCTCCCCGGCCCTCGCAGTTCGCCGCCGTGCGGAGTGGACAGCAGCCCGGCCCTGCGAGCGATCCGGAACGCGCCCTCGAAGTCGTACGCCCGGCCCCGCCGTTCGTCGTTCGACAACCCGAAGCCGACCACCCGGCTCCCCGCGTAGCCGGCCGCCAGCCGCGCGAGCGTCTTCGCGTCCAGGGGGTGCCGGGTGCGGTTGGCCGCGATCACGATGCCGATCCCGACACCGGTGGCCGTCTCCGCCTCCTCCGCCGCGGACAGGACCAGCTCCACCGTCGGGGTCAGCCCCCCGAAGCGCCCCGCGTAGCCGGACGGGTCGACCTGGATCTCCAGCCAGCCCGAACCCTCCGCCGCCTCGTCCTCCGCCGCCTCCCGCAGCAGCCGCCGGACGTCATCGGGCTCCCGCAGCACCGAACGGGCGATGTCGTACAACCGCTGGAACCGGAACCAGCCGCGCTCGTCCGTGGCGCGCAGCCGGGGCGGCCAGTCCTCCACCAGCGCGTCCGGCAGGTGCACCCGGTGTCGTTCGGCCAGCTCCACCAGGGTGCTGTGCCGCATCGAGCCGGTGAAGTGCAGGTGCAGATGCGCCTTGGGCAGAGTGCGGATCGGACGGGTGAAAACGGGATCGGCCTCCATGGCCCAACTTTGCCGGATCCGCCCACCCGCACGAACACCGGCCCGACCAAGACCACCCTTTCGGACCATCGGCACATGACCCTCGCAGGCAACCCGATGGCCGTCCCCCGCGTATGTGTACGCGTCGAAGGGAGCACAGATGTCCGAAGAACCCGGTACCGCCGATGGGTGACGACCCCTCGTTCGAGGAGTTCGTGGCCGGGCGCGGCACGGCGCTGCTCCGCACCGCCGTCCTGCTGTCCGGCGGCTCGCGGCACGACGCCGAGGACGTCGTCCAGACCGCGCTGGAGAAGGCGTATCGGCACTGGTCGCGCATCGAGGGCGACCCCGAGCCGTACGTCCGCCGCATCCTCGTCAACGTCACCATCAGCCGCGCCCGCCGGCGCAGGATCCGCCAGGAGGTGAACGTGGAACGCGTTCCCGAGGTCGGCGTCCCGGCGGCCGCCGACGGGCTCGCCCTGCGGGACGTCCTGATCCGCGAACTGCACCGCCTCCCGGCCCGCCAGCGCGCCGTGCTGGTCCTCCGTTACTGGGACGACCTCACCGAGGCCCGGATCGCCGAGGCGATGGGCTGCTCGGTCGGAACCGTCAAGTCCCAGGCCGCCAAGGCGCTGGCCCGCCTCCGCGCCCACCGGATCCGTGAGGAGATCACGCGATGACCCTTGAAGGCGATCTTCGTGAGGCCATGTCCCGGCACGTCGCCGACGTCCACGCCCCACCCGGCCTGGCCGCCGCCGTCCGGGACGGCCGCCGTCGCCGCCGCTCCCGCAGGTTCGCGCTGGGAGCGCTGGCCACCGTGACGGCCACCGCCGCGGTCTCGGTCGCCGGCACCGGCCTGGCGAACGGGCCGGAGCACGATCGGGAACGACCGCTCTCCCCGCCGGAACGGGCGCTGCCACCCGTCCAGGCCGTACCGGCGCGGTTGTGCACACCCCGGACGCGCCCGGAGACGCCACGCGACAGCGACTGGCCCGACCCCGGTCCGGGCGTACGGGCGACCGACCCGAATCCGCAACATAGCCGGCCCGCCCGTGACCCTTGGAAGGAATGGCCTCAGGGGCACCCGAGCACGTGGCCGCGCCAGCTCATCGCCGGAGTCCATCTCGACTACCTGCCGGATCGCCTCGGAAAGCCCGGCCCGCACGGCGGCGTCACGAGCCGCGACAGCTCCTGGGTCTACGGCGCGTCCTGGCATGCGCCGAGCAGGATGAAGACGCCCGTCGAGAAGAGGACGAGCGGAGACTTCATCTCCGTCTCCGTCGTCTGCGGCAAGGACACGCGAGGCGACTACCACGCCTCCTGGGGTCCGTCGGCCGAGGAGACGACCGTCAAGGGCAACCCGGGACGCCGCCAGCCCGACCAGGCCGCATGGCGGGTCCGCGAAGGCGTGGCCATCGTCGTCCGGGTGTCCGATGGCATCGACCTCGACAGGGTGCTCGACGGCCTTCAGGTCACCGGATAGCCGAACGCCCCCGCCCCGAACGATCCGGGGCGGGGGCGTCGCACGTCGTCAGGGTCAGCTCGCCTCGGCCAGCAGCTTGGCGACGCGGCTGACACCCTCCACCAGGTCCTCGTCGCCCAGCGCGTACGACAGCCGGAAGTAACCCGGGGTGCCGAACGCCTCGCCCGGGACCAGCGCCACCTCGGCCTCGGTCAGGATCAGCTCGGCCAGCTCCACCGTGGTCGCGGGGCGCTTCCCGCGGATCTCCTTGCCCAGCAGGGCCTTGACCGAGGGGTAGGCGTAGAACGCGCCCTCCGGCTCCGGGCACAGCACCCCGGGGATCTCGTTGAGCATCCGCACCATCGTCTGGCGGCGGCGGTCGAACGCCGCGCGCATCTCGGCCACGGCCGACAGGTCGCCCGTCACGGCCGCCAGCGCCGCCGCCTGCGAGACGTTCGCGACGTTGGAGGTGGCGTGCGACTGGAGGTTGGCGGCGGCCTTCACCACGTCCTGGGGGCCGATCATCCAGCCCACCCGCCAGCCGGTCATCGCGTAGGTCTTGGCGACGCCGTTGAGCACCAGGGTCCGGTCGGCCAGCTCCGGTACGGCGACCGGCATCGAGGTGAACTCGGCGTCGCCGTAGACCAGGTGCTCGTAGATCTCGTCGGTGATCACCCACAGCCCGTGCTCGGCGGCCCAGCGGCCGATCTCGGCCACCTGCTCGCGCGGGTAGACCGCACCGGTCGGGTTGGACGGCGAGACGAACAGCAGCACCTTGGTCCGGTCGGTGCGCGCCGCCTCCAACCGGTCGACATCCACCCGGTAACCGGTGGTCTCGTCGGCCACCACGTCCACCGGCACGCCGCCGGCCAGCTTGATCGACTCCGGGTACGTGGTCCAGTACGGGGTCGGGACCAGCACCTCGTCGCCCGGGTCCAGCAGCGCGGCGAACGCCTCGTACACGGCCTGCTTGCCGCCGTTGGTCACCAGGACCTGGGACGCCTCGACCCGCAGACCGGAGTCGCGCAGGGTCTTCTCGGCGATCGCGGTGCGCAGCTCGGGGAGCCCGCCGGCGGGGGTGTACTTGTGGAAGCGGGGCACCCGGCAGGCGGTGACGGCCGCCTCGACGATGTAGTCCGGGGTGGGGAAGTCGGGTTCGCCGGCACCGAACCCGATGACCGGACGGCCTGCGGCCTTCAGCGCCTTGGCCTTGGCGTCCACGGCCAGCGTGGCGGACTCGGAGATGGCGGCGATGCGCGCGGAGACTCGAGGTCGGTCGATGCTCATGCGTCCATCGTTCCAGACCTCCCGCCGCCGCTTCAGCCGGATATCGGTCCAGGTGGAGCGGGGATCGTTCCGACCGGAACGATCATGCGGAGGCGGCTGGTTCGACGCGGGGGCCCCGAGCCACGTACACTCACGGACTTAGTGACGGGTTCCGGCGTGCTGCCGTGCCCCCGGGCAGGCCGTAAGCTGGAGACCGTCACCTCCGGTCACCCGTGGGCCGGAGAACGCGAAGGGCAGTAGCTCAATTGGTAGAGTCCCGGTCTCCAAAACCGGCGGTTGGGGGTTCGAGTCCCTCCTGCCCTGCGAAGTGCGGTGCCCGCACCAGTGCCATCTTCGTCGGTGCCACGCCCGAGCGGGGCATCGGCGGGCACGCCTTCATGCGGGCGCGCACGGGCCACGGGTTGATTACCGACCGATTGGTGAACGGCGATGGCGACTGAGATGCGCGGCGAGCCCGCGACCGAGGACAAGGGCAAGGAGAAGAAGTCCGGCGGTAAGCGGACCTCCCCTGCCCTGTTCGTCCGCCAGGTCATCGCGGAACTGCGCAAGGTGATCTGGCCGACCCGCAGCGAACTGATCAACTACACGGTCGTGTCGTTGATCTTCGTGCTGGTCATGATCGGGATCGTGTCGGGGCTGGACTGGGCCCTGCAGAAGGGCATCTTCGCCATCTTCGGCTGATCCCCGATCCGCATCCGGCGCCCGCGCACCGCACCGCGCGCCGTCATATTCACGTTTTCCGTTACCGATAGAAGAGAAGAGTCACCGTGTCCGAGTCCCCACAGCCCTACGACGAGGCCGCCGAACAGGCCCGGTCTGCGGAGGAGGCTGCGGTCGAGCCGGCGGAGACCCCCCAGGAAGACGACACCGACGCCGTCGACGACACCGACGCCGTCGACGACACCGACGGGATCGATGAGCCCGCCGAGGCCGTCGAGCCCGTCGAGACCACCGACGAGACCGAAGAGGTCCTCGAGCCGGCCCCGGCCGTGGACCCGTACGCCGACTTCAAGATGCAGCTCCGCATGCAGCCGGGCGACTGGTACGTCGTGCACTCCTACGCGGGGTACGAGAACCGGGTCAAGACCAACATCGAGACCCGGACCCAGTCGCTCAACATGGAGGACTACATCTTCCAGGTCGAGGTGCCCCAGCACGAGGTCACCGAGATCAAGCAGGGCAAGCGCCAGAAGGTCAACGAGAAGGTGCTGCCGGGCTACATCCTGGTCCGGATGGAGCTGACCGACGAGTCGTGGGCCGCGGTCCGCAACACCCCCGGCGTCACCGGCTTCGTGGGCCTGCTGAACAAGCCGTCCCCGCTGAGCCTGGACGAGGTCGCCAACCTGCTGGCCCCCGAGCCGGAGGAGCAGGCCAAGGTCAAGGAGCAGGCGAAGATCACGGCCACCGTGGACTTCGAGGTCGGCGAGTCCGTCACCGTCATGGACGGCCCGTTCGCCACCCTGCCCGCCACGGTCAACGAGATCAACGCCGAGCAGCAGAAGCTCAAGGTGCTGGTCTCGATCTTCGGCCGTGAGACCCCGGTCGAGCTGAGCTTCAACCAGGTCTCCAAGATCTGACACGTAGACTGCTCCTCGTCCCCGCTGTGGCGGGGTTATCCCGTGCAGTTCCACGCCGGAGCCGCAACGCCGGCTTGCCCCGCGTCAGCGGGGATGCGGGAGATCAACGGTCCCAACGTGGCGGAAGTGTTCCGGCCGCCCCGTTGCCCCGAAGAGGGGAGTCGGGACCACATCAAACAGGAACGAGAGGAAGGCACATGCCTCCCAAGAAGAAAAAGATCAACGCCGTCGTCAAAGTCCAGCTCAGCGCCGGTGCCGCGACGCCCGCGCCGCCGGTCGGTACCGCGCTCGGTCCGCACGGCGTGAACATCATGGACTTCTGCAAGCAGTACAACGCCGCCACCGAGGCCCAGCGCGGCAACGTGATCCCGGTCGAGATCACGATCTACGAGGACCGCTCGTTCACCTTCGTCACCAAGACCCCGCCGGCCCCGAGGCTGATCCTCAAGGCCGCCGGGATCGAGAAGGGCAGCGGCGAGCCGCACAAGACCAAGGTCGGGTCCATCACCAAGGACCAGGTCCGCGAGATCGCGCAGACCAAGATGCCCGACCTGAACGCCCGTGACATCGAGGCCGCCGAGAAGATCATCGCCGGCACCGCCCGTTCCATGGGCATCGAGGTCAAGTAACACCCACCAGTGGAAGGGCCGTGCGCCGGCCCGTACCACGACTCTCGCGACACAGGGAGCAGCAATGAAGCGCAGCAAGGCATACCGCAGGGGCGCGGACCTGATCGACCGCGAGCGGCTGTACACGCCCGCCGAGGCGGTCGAGCTGGCCCGCAAGACCGCGGTGACCAAGTTCGACGCCACCGTCGAGGTGGCCATGCGGCTGGGCGTCGACCCCCGCAAGGCCGACCAGATGGTCCGCGGCACCGTCAACCTGCCGCACGGCACCGGTAAGACCGCCCGCGTGCTGGTCTTCGCCGGCGGCGCCAAGGCCGACGAGGCCCGCGACGCCGGGGCCGACCTCGTCGGGACCGACGACCTCATCGAGCGGATCCAGGGCGGGTTCCTGGACTTCGACTCCGTGGTCGCCACCCCCGACATGATGGGCAAGGTCGGTCGGCTGGGCCGGGTGCTGGGCCCCCGCGGCCTGATGCCCAACCCGAAGACGGGCACGGTCACCATGGACGTGGCCAAGGCCGTGACCGACATCAAGGGCGGCAAGATCGAGTTCCGGGTCGACCGGCACTCGAACCTGCACTTCATCATCGGCAAGGCGTCCTTCGACGAGCGCAAGCTGGTGGAGAACTACGCCGCGGCGGTCGACGAGATCCAGCGTCTCAAGCCCTCGGCGGCCAAGGGCCGGTACGTCAAGAAGGCCACCATGACCACCTCGATGGGCCCGGCCATCCCGGTCGACCCCAACGCGGTGCGCAACCTGACCGCCGACCTCGACTGAGGTCCGGCGCTCGAACGAGAGGGGCGTCCCCGGTGCGAACCGGGGCGCCCTTCGTCGTTTCCGGGGGTACGACCCAAGGGGTACGGGAAGGGACGGTATTCGTACCACTGGGGGATGCCGCCCAGGTCGGTCCTGACCACACTGGATCTCAGCCAGGGAAGACCAGGGCAGCAGAGAGGAACCCCTCATGGAACGCCGAACGGCCCTCCGGACGACCGTGGTCGTCGCCGCGGGATCCGCCATCGCCGCCACCCTCACCGCGTGCGGATCGGACGGCGGGTCGGGGAACGCCGGGACGATCAACCTGCCCGCCGACACGGCGCTGGTCAAGGCGTCGCAGCGGACGGGGCAGGCCGACTCGTTCGAGGCCGATCTGACCATCGCCGACACCGGCGACGGCGGCACCACGATCCGCGGCTCCGGCGACGTCCGGCTCCGGCCGAACCTCGCGTTCACCGCGACGCTGGACCAGCTCAAGGTGGGCGGCCAGACCCTCCCGGGTGTGGGCAGCCGGGCGATCCTGGTGGGCGACACGCTCTACGCCAAGGTGCCGCGGCTGGCCGAGTTCGCCACCGGCGGCAAGCCGTGGCTGCGGCTGAACGTCGACCGTACGGGCCGGCGGCTCGGGTTCGGCTTCGACGAGATCACCGACGCGGTGCAGCGGGTCAACCCCGCGGAGCAGACCAAGATGTTCACCGGCTCCAAGGACGCCCGCCGCGTCGGCGAGGAGAAGATCGAGGGCGTCCGCACCGGGCACTACACGGGCACCGTCACCCTGCAGGACGCGTTGAACCGACTGGACCCGCAGACCCGCGAGAAGGTCCGGAGGTGGCACACCGACGGCTCGGACCGGCTGGCCTTCGACATCTGGATCGACTCCGAGAACCTCCCCCGCAAGCTGGTGGTCAAGGGCACCTCGAAGGGCCACGAGACCTCGACGGTGACGGTCCTGTACCGCGACTACGGCAAGAAGATCCGGGTGAACCCCCCGCCCGCCGACCAGGTCGGCGACGTCACCGACACCGTGGGCCGCTTCCTCGGCGGCGGTAACTGACCAGCCCACGGCGGCCGGTCGGCGGGTGAACCCGGGGTCGGGGTGTCGGGATGGGGATATCTCGTGCCGAATGTCGGTCGGTCGGGGTACCGTTCGGGGTTGATCATGGGGGCTGCGCGCCTCCCGCTCCCGAGGAAGAGGTCGCAGACCGATGTACCGCCGACTGACCGCCACGGCCGCCGTGTGCGGCGCATTGACCCTCTCGCTCACCGGATGCCTCGGTTCCGCCGAGGAGAAGGCCGGGGACGCCGGGGGAGCGGTCAAGCTCGCCGCCGCCCAGATCCTGGCGAAGGTCTCCGACAAGGCCGGGTCGGCCGACTCGTACCGGGTGAAACTCACCTCGGACAGCCGGCTGTCCATCCAGGGGCAGCAGATGAGCGTGCGGATGGACATGGACATGGAGGTCCGGCACCGGCCGGTGCCGGCCATGCGGGGCTCCATGACGACCTTCGGCACGCCGGGCGGCGGCCGGCCGGTCAAGATGATCATGGTCGGCCGGTCGTTGTACATGAACCACGGCTCCACGGCGCTCTCGGGCGGCAAGCCGTGGGCCAGGATGCCGGTGGGCGATGGCGCGGCGGGCGGCTCGGACCCGTTGGAGGAGATGGAGCGGAACGGCCCCGGCGAACAGGCTCGCGTCCTCACCGCCTCTCCGAACGTGCGCGTGGTGGGCCGGGAGACCGTCGACGGGGTGGTGACCACGCGCTACGCGGGCACCCTCAACCCGGCCACCGACTTCGCCCGGATGCCCCCCGAGCACCGCGAGAAGTACGAGGGCATCTATCGGAAGCTGAAGGCGCAGCGGGTCTCGATCGAGCTCTGGGTCGGTGATGACGGTCTGCCCCGCAGGCAGAAGGTCGACATGACGCTGGCGGTCGGTGCGGTCACCGCCATCGGCACGTTCTTCGACTACGGGAAGCCGGTGAAGGTCAGCGCTCCGCCGGACGACCAGGTGGGCGAGTTCACGTCGCCGAGCCTGCCGAACATCCCGCGCGCGTGAGTCGTCGCGTTCCCGGTTCGGATTTGGCGTTCGGGCCGGGGACGCGTACCCTTGGGGATTGCCGAAGACCGCCGGTCGCTGTCCGCCTGGGCAGCCGAAGGTCCGCCGAAAATGCGGACGGCCCGCGCAGGTGAGACGAGAGTGACCGCACGCCCGCTTCGCTGAAGCGGCCGTCTTCACGCCCCGTGTGCACCTGCGCCGGGGCGTTTGTGTTTTCTCCGGACCTTCCGACCGGTGGCCTGAACCCTAGGTAATCGGAAGGAGGCCCATGGCTAAGGCCGACAAGGCTGCCGCGATCGATGAACTCACCAACGAGTTCACCAGTTCCAACGGCGCCGTACTGACCGAGTACCGCGGGCTCACCGTGGCGCAGCTAGGCGAGCTGCGTCGCAACCTCGGTGAGAATGCGACGTTCTCCGTGGTGAAGAACACGCTGACCAAGCGCGCGGCGAACGCCGCCGGCGTCGACGAGAAGTTCTCCGAGCTGCTCGCCGGACCGTCGGCGATCGCGTTCGTCAAGGGCGACGTGGTCGAGGCCGCGAAGGGCCTGCGCGACTTCTCCAAGGCGAACCCGCTGCTGGTGATCAAGGGCGGGTACGTCGACGGCAAGTCGATGGACGCGGCCGATGTCGCCAAGCTCGCCGACCTGGAGTCGCGCGAGGTGCTGCTCGCCAAGCTGGCGGGTGCGATGAAGGCGTCGATGGCGAACGCCGCCGCGACCTTCAACGCCCTGCCGACGCAGATGGCCCTGCTCGCGGACGCGCTGCGGGCCAAGCGCGAGGCGTCGGGCGAGGCCACCGAGGCCGTAGAGGCCACGGAGGCCGCAGCGCCCGCCGCCGACCAGGCGCCCGCCGAGGACTGAATCCCGCGGTCACCCGAAGATCGCACGTGAGACCCTGGAGGAAACACATATGGCCAAGCTCAGCACCGACGACCTGCTCGACGCGTTCAAGGAGATGACCCTCCTCGAGCTGTCGGAGTTCGTGAAGCAGTTCGAAGAGGTCTTCGACGTCAAGGCCGCCGCCCCGGTCGCGGTGGCGGGCGTTCCCGCCGCCGGTGGCGCGGGCGCCGCCGCCGAGGAGGCCGAGGTCAAGGATGAGTTCGACGTCATCCTCGAGGCCGCCGGCGACAAGAAGATCCAGGTCATCAAGGAGGTCCGCGCGCTGACCAGCCTCGGCCTCAAGGAGGCCAAGGACCTGGTCGACGGCGCTCCGAAGACCCTCCTGGAGAAGGTCAACAAGGAGGCCGCCGACAAGGCCAAGGAGGCCCTGGAGAAGGCCGGCGCGTCCGTCTCCGTCAAGTAGTCACGCCCCGGGTCGCCCCTGCGGCCCTGCGCGTTCAAGGCGGTCGTTCTCATCCTGTGGGGTGAAAACGGCCGCCTTTCGCGTGCCCGGATCGTTGCGCAGCGCACTTGTGAGCCCTCATGGGCGCGCGTAGTGTCGCGCCCGGACGGAGGGTGCGCCCCGCCGGGGCCACCGGAGCCCTTCCGCCCGGCTCTCCACCCCCGCTGACGTGGGGGTTTCGGTCGTCCGAGTACCGCGTAAGGTAAGTAACGATTGGCTTACGTTGCTATGGTTTGCCACAGAACCGGCGTCGGAGCTCTTCCTTTTTTGAGATTCGCCGCTAACGTAGTGGCACGCGTCACGGCTACCCGTTGGTAGCAAGACAGTGGTCACGGTGAGTGACGACGGGACTCGGCCCGTGCAGAGAGCTAACTCGAACTTCATCCCGGGAATCCCCCCGGCCTGGACGGAAGGTGACGAGTGGGCGTCGAGATTCGGGTCGAAGGACTGACCAAGTCCTTCGGCAGTCAGGTGATCTGGCAGGACGTGTCGTTGACCCTGCCCGCGGGAGAGGTCTCCGTGCTCCTCGGGCCCTCGGGTACCGGCAAGTCGGTGTTCCTCAAGTCGCTGGTCGGGCTGCTCAAGCCGGAACGCGGCAACATCTGGATCGGGGACCGCAACCTGCCGTACCTGCCCGAGGGGCAGCTCTACGAGACCCGCAAGCTGTTCGGCGTGCTGTTCCAGGACGGCGCGCTGTTCGGGTCGATGAACCTGTTCGACAACATCGCGTTCCCGCTGCGGGAGCACACCAAGAAGTCCGAGTCCGAGATCAAGCGCATCGTCATGGAGAAGATGGAGATGGTCGGCCTGCTCGGGGCCGAGAAGAAGCTTCCCGGCGAGATCTCCGGCGGTATGAAGAAGCGGGCCGGCCTGGCCCGCGCGCTGGTCCTGGACCCCGAGATCCTGCTGGTCGACGAGCCCGACTCCGGTCTGGACCCGGTCCGCACCGCGTATCTGAACCAGTTGATCATCGACCTGAACGCGCAGATCGACGCGACGTTCCTGATCGTGACCCACGACATCAACACGGCTCGGACCGTTCCCGACAACATCGGCCTGCTGTTCCGCCGCGAGCTGGTGATGTTCGGTCCCCGCGAGATGCTGCTGTCCAGCGAGGAGCCGGTCGTCCGGCAGTTCCTGAACGCGCGCAAGCAGGGCCCCATCGGCATGTCCGAGGAGAAGGACGTCTCCGAGCTGGAGGCCGAGGCCAAGGCCGGCATCGACCCGGGCCGGCTCCCTCCGATCCCGCCGCAGTTGCTGACCAGCGACGGCCGGATCCGCAAGGCCCAGTCACCCCCCGGCGCCTGGCTGCGCGCGCACGGCATCCAGCCGCCCCCCGGCTCGTTCATCGACGAGCTCGGCCGCAACTGGCTCGAGGAGTGGCCGCGGTACGTGGCCGCCGGCAACAACCATGTCGGCGCTCCCGCCGGTCCGTCCCAGAGCCCGCCCCCAGGCCCGCAGTTCTCTCAGGGGTCGAAGGGCGGTCCGCCCCCCAGGAGGCACTAGGACATGACAACTCCTGGTACCGGCGCCCCCCGGCGCAGGGATCAGACCAGGACCACCACCACCGGAACACGCGGCGCGAGCCGTTTCAGCAAGATCGGCGATGGCGTGGCCGACATCGCCATCAAGGAGCCGGGCCGTTTCTTCGCCCTGTGCCTTGACACGTTCCGTGCCATGTTCAAACGCCCTGTCCAGTGGCGTGAGTTCATCGAGCAGTCCTGGTTCATCGTCAGTGTGACGGCGATCCCGACGATGCTGGTGGCCATCCCGTTCGGAGCGATCCTGTCGCTCCAGGTGGGTGGCCTCATCCGGCAGCTCGGCGCGCAGTCCTTCACCGGGGCCACCGCCGTGGTGGCGATCGTGCGCGAGGCCAGCCCGCTGGTCACCGCGCTGTTGATCGCCGGCGCGGCGGGCTCGGCGATGTGCGCCGACATCGGCTCCCGCAAGATCCGCGAAGAGATCGACGCCATGGAGGTGCTGGGGATCAATCCCCTGCACCGCCTGGTGGTGCCCCGGATGCTGGCGTGCGCGTTCATCGGCCTGTTCCTCAACGGCCTCGTCTCGGTGGTCGGCCTGATGGGCGGCTATCTGTTCAACGTGGTGCTCCAGGACGGGACGCCGGGCGCCTACCTGGCCTCGTTCAACGCCATGGCCCAGTTGCCCGACCTGCTGCAGGCGGAGGTCAAGGCGTTCGTCTTCGGCCTCACCGCCGGGCTGGTCGCGGCCTACAAGGGCCTGAACGCCAAGGGCGGCCCCAAGGGTGTGGGCGACGCGGTCAATCAGACCGTGGTCATAACGTTCATGTTGCTTTTCCTGGAGAACTTCCTGATCAGCGCCCTGTACTTCCAGCTCGTCCCGCAGAAGGGGATGTGATGGCGCGTACGGGGAAAAGGGGCACCGTCGTCGGGAAGGCGGTCGGCGTGCCCCTGGAGAAGGTCGAGGACCTCGGCCACCAACTGTCGTTCTACGCGCGGGCGTTCGCCTGGTTCTTCCGGGTGCTGCGCCGCTACCGGACCGAGGTGCTGCGGCTGCTGGCCGAGGTGAGCCTCGGCACCGGCGGGCTCGCGGTGATCGGCGGCAGCGTGGCGATCGTCGGCTTCATGACGTTCTTCACCGGCAGCCAGGTCGGTCTGCAGGGCTACAACTCCCTCAACCAGATCGGCACGGCCGCCTACACGGGGTTCGTGTCGTCGTTCTTCAACACCCGCGAACTGGCCCCGCTGGTCAGCGCGCTGGCGTTGTCGGCGACGGTCGGCTGCGGGTTCACCGCCCAGCTCGGCGCGATGCGGATCTCCGATGAGATCGACGCGCTGGAGGTCATGGCGGTCCCGGCCATGCCGTACCTGGTGACTACCCGGCTGATCGCCGGGATGATCGCGGTGGTCCCGCTGTACGTGGTGGGCCTGCTGGCCTCGTACCTGGCGACGCGGCTGGTCGTCACCACCTTCTACGGGCAGTCGGTCGGGACCTACGACCATTATTTCAATCTGTTCCTACCGCCGACCGACATTCTCTGGTCGTTCGGCAAGGTGATCGTCTTCTCCATTCTCGTCATGTTGATCCACTGCTATTACGGGTTCCACGCCACCGGCGGCCCGGCGGGGGTCGGCGTCGCGGTGGGGCGCGCGGTGCGGACCAGCATCGTCACCATCAACGTCGCCAACCTGTTCCTCGGCATGGCGATCTGGGGCACGACGGTCTCCGTGCGGATCGCGGGGTGACGGCACGATGACGCACGTCGGACCGGCCGGGCGGAGTCCGCTCTCGCAGCGGGCCCGCCACCGGATCTATGGGATCGCGATGATCGTGGTGATCGTCCTGTTGCTGGCGCTGACGGTGGCGTTCTACAACAAGGCGTTCACCCGGGTCGTCCACGTGAAGGTGCAGACGCAGCGGGCGGGCCTCCAACTGCTGCCGCACTCGGACGTCAAGGTCCGCGGGCTGATCGTCGGCGAGGTGCGGGGCTCCCGCGCCACCGCCGACGGCGCGGTGCTGGACCTGGCGCTGGACCCGGACAAGGCCGAGCTGATCCCGGGCAACGTCACGGCACGGCTGCTGCCCAAGACGCTGTTCGGTGAGAAGTACGTGGACCTGAACATCCCGCGGGACCGGGGCGCCTCCGGCCTCCGCGCGGGCACGGTGATCCGTCAGGACACCTCGCAGGCCACCGTCGAGGTCAACCAGGTGCTCGACAACCTGCTGCCGCTGCTGCAGGCGGTGGAGCCGGCCAAGCTGAACGCCACCCTCAACGCCCTGGCCACCGCGCTGCAGGGGCGCGGCGACCAGATCGGCCGCAACCTGGAGCAGGTCGACACGCTGCTGCGGAAGGTCAACCCCGACCTGCCGACGCTGGTGTACGACCTCAAGGCGCTGGCGGACGTCGCCGACGTCTACAACGCCGCGGCCCCGGACCTGCTGCAGACGATGCGGAACCTGAACGTCACCAACGAGACGATCGCCGACAAGCGGCAGACCATCGAGGAGCTGATCCCGGCGGTGACCGGCCTGTCGGTCAAGGGCGACCGGTTCCTCAAGGAGAACGGGCCCAAGCTGGTCGGCGTCAACATCGCGAACCGGCAGGTGTTGGAGCTGTTCGCCAAGTACTCCCCGTCGCTGCCGTGCGTGTTCGACGGCGTGATGGCGCTCAAGCCCCGGGCCGAGGAGGCCGGCGGCGGCAAGAACTCGACGTTCAACCTGACCATCGAGATCGTCAAGCCGCGACCGGCGTACAAGCGGATCGACCTGCCGGAGGCCAAGGACAACCGGAACCCGCGCTGCTACGGCCTGCCGAACCCGAAGACGCCGTTCCCGGACTACCTGGCGCTGGACGGCACCGAGGACGACCTGTGGTGGAAGGACCCGCACGACCCGGATCAGCCGCTGCCGCCCGGGCACCGCAACCGGCCCGCCTCGGGGGTGTTCGTGGACCCCGGCGGCGCGATGTCGAGCAAGGACCAGATCAAGAGCATCGTCGGGCCGCTGACGCGGACCCCGGCGGACGAGGTGTCGGACGTGGCGGTGCTGCTGTACGGCCCCATCGTGGGTGACGGATCGGTGGTGACGCTCCGATGAGGACCGCGGGCGCCGCCCTCAAGCTGGGCGTCTTCGTCACCGTCACCTCGCTGGTGACCGGGATCCTGGCGATCACCATCGCCAACATCCGGTTCACCTCCACCCACGAGTACAAGGCGATCTTCACCGACGCGGCCGGGCTGCTGGAGAACGACGACGTCCGGGCGGCCGGCGTCCGGGTCGGTCAGGTGGAGGGCATCCGGCTGCACCGGGGGACCGAGGCCGAGGTCACCTTCCGGATCAACAAGGAGGGCGTCTTCCGGACCGGGCTGCCGCGCAACGTGGAGCTGAACCTGCGGTACCGCAACCTGGTCGGACAGCGCTACATCGAGATCACCGAGGACACGCCCGGCCCCGCCGGGGTCTACCTGCGGGCCGGGGAGACCATCCCCAAGGAGCGCACCCACCCGGCGCTCGACCTGACCACCCTGTTCAACGGCTTCCGCCCGCTGTTCCGGGCGCTGGAGCCGCAGGAGGTCAACACGCTGGCGATGCAGATCGTCCAGACGCTCCAGGGGGAGGCCGGCACCGTCAACAGCGTGCTGGCGCACGTGGCCTCGCTGACCGGCACGCTGGCCGACCGCGACCAGGTGATCGGACGGGTCATCGACAACCTCAACACGGTGCTGGGCACCATCGACCGGCGGCACGACCAGGTCAACAAGCTGATCACCGACCTGCGCGGACTGGTCGGCGGGCTGGCCGCCGACCGGGCGGCGATCTTCGACTCGGTCGCCGCGATCAATCAGCTCACCGGCACCACCACCGACCTGCTCAAGGACGTGCGACCCGGCCTGAAGAACGACATCGCCGGGCTGAACAGGCTCACCGACACGCTGGCCGACAACGGCAAGGACCTCGACCGGTTCTTCGAGCGCACCCCGCACCGGATGGAGGAGCTGATGCACGCCTCCTCCTACGGCTCGTGGTTCAACTTCTACCTGTGCGGGATGGACGCCCGGATCGCCCTTCCGGGCGGCCCGGTCTACCAGACGCCCCGGATCCAGAACGAGAACGCGAGGTGCAAGTAGCGATGAAGCCGTTCCGGGAGCGCAATCCGGTGCCGATCGGTCTGGCGTCCTTCGCGGTCCTCGGGGCGCTGGCGTTCGCCGCCGCCAACATCGGCGACCTGCCGATCATCGGGGGCGGCACCGAGTACAGCGCGCAGTTCAAGGAGGCGGCCGGGCTGCGCAGCGGCGAGGAGGTCCGGATCGCGGGTGTCAAGGTCGGCAAGGTCACCGGCATGGACCTCGTCGGCGACCACGTGAAGGTCACCTTCGAGGTCGACGAGGGTGTCCGGCTGGGCGACCGCACCGGCGCCGAGATCAAGATCAAGACCATGCTGGGCTCGCACTACCTGGCGCTCAAGCCGCACGGCGGCGGCAGGCTGCGCGAGGAGATCCCGGTCGCCCGGACCGCCGTCCCCTACGAGGTCGTCCCCGCCATCAACGACCTGAGCGAGCGGATCGGGCAGATCGACCACAAGCAGGTGGCGCAGTCGTTCCAGGTCCTGTCGGAGACGTTCGAGAACTCCCCCGAGGAGATCCGGGCGTCCCTCAAGGGGCTGCGGCGGCTGTCGGAGACGATCTCCTCCCGGGACACCGAGCTGCACGAGCTGGCCGGCCGCGCCCGCAGCGTCTCCAAGCTGCTGGCCGACCGCAACGCCGACTTCGCCCGGCTGATCGAGGACGCCGACGTGATCCTGCGGGAGGTGCGCGCCCGGCGGGAGGTCATCCACCAACTGCTGGTCCGCACCGTGCTGCTGTCCCAGCAGGTGAACGCGCTCATCTCCGAGAACGAGGCGGAGCTGAAGCCGATGCTGGCCAACCTCGGCCGGGTCAACGACATCCTGCTCCGCAACCAGAAGAACCTGGACCGGCTGATCGAGCTGTCCGGGGCGGCCACCCGTCAGGGCGCCGACGCCACCGGCTCCGGCCGGTGGTTCGACTCCTACATCCAGAACCTGATCCCCGTCCCGGCCTCCCTCCAGAACTCGCCCGGCGGCGACGGCGGCCAGGGCGAGCGCGGCCCGGGCGGGGACGGCGGACAAGGCGGGCAACCGGGGGGCGGGCAGCCGAGCACCCCACGGCCCAGCAAGGACAACCCGCTGCCCTTCCTCCCGTGAGCAGGCAGGTCATCACCGTGCGCAACTTCGCTAGCATCCTCCGGCTCGGCGTCGCGATCGGCGTCGTCGCGGCCCTGGTCGCCGCGGGTGTCGTGCTGACCCGTGAACCGGAGCGGCACCATCTGTCGGCCTACTTCGACCGGGCCGTCGGTCTGTACCCCGGCGCGGACGTCCGGATCCTCGGCATCCCGGTCGGGAAGGTCACCGAGGTCACCCCCAAGGGCGACTCGGTCCTCGTCGAGATGACGTACGAGGCCCGCCGCAAGGTCCCCGCCGGCGCCAAGGCCATGATCGTCAGCCAGACCCTGGTGTCGGACCGGTTCGTGCAGCTCGCCCCCGTCTACAAGGGCGGGCCCACGCTGCGGGACGGCGTGACCCTCGGCACCGACCGCACCGAGGTGCCGGTCGAGGTCGACCAGGTCGGCGGCAGCCTGAACGACCTGAGCAAGGCCCTCGGCCCCCAGGGCGCCAACCGCGACCAGTCGCTGTCGAGGCTGTTGCAGGTCGGCGCGGACACGCTCCAGGGCCAGGGCGACGACCTGCGCCAGACGATCGCCGACACCTCGCGGATGCTGTCGACGCTGTCCGAGGACCGCGGGGACGTGGCCGCCACGATCAAGAACCTCAAGGTCATCACGGACGCCATGGTCGCCAGCGACCGGCAGATCCGGCAGTTCAACGAGCATCTCGCCGGCGTCTCCGGGCAGCTCGCCGGGGAGAAGGAGGAGCTGAGCGCCGCGCTCAACACCCTCGGCCCCACGCTGCGCAACGTCCAGCGGTTCATCAAGGACAACCGGGGCGGGCTGTCCACCAACGTGCGGCAGCTCGCGCAGGTCACCGGGGTGCTGGTCAAGCAGCGCAAGGCGTTCACGGAGTTCCTGGAGCAGGGGCCGCTGTTCATCAACAACCTGGCCCGCGCCTACGACCCGATCAGCGGCACCATCGGCACCCGGGCCAACCTGTCGGTCAACTTCAGCAACCTGGCCGACTGGATCTGCTCGCTGACGTACTCGGTGGGCACCCCGGCCAAGCAGTGCCTGAACTTCCTGGGGCCCGTCAACGGTCTGGGGAAGGCCCTGTCGCATCTGAGCCTGGACCTGTCCTGGATCACCGCGCTGACGACGCACTACGACCCCGAGCCGATCCCGCCGGACGCGTACGGGCCCAACGACCCGCGCAACCCGCGCACGGGCGGCCAGGGCGTGACCGGCGGCGGCCGGCAGAACCCCGACGGCGACACGCAGCGGCGCGGCGGCGACTTCCGCTCGCTGCTGCCGGGAGGTGGCCGATGAGCCCGCTGGGACGATGGGCGGCCGTCACGACGGTCTGCGCGCTGGCGCTGTCCGGCTGCGGCTTCCGCGGGGTGGACTCCCTCCCGCTGCCGGGCGGCCCCGACCTCGGCGACCGGCCGATCACGGTGCGGGCCGAGTTCGCGAACGTCCTCGACCTGGTGCCCCAGTCGGTGGTCCGACTGAACGACGTGGCCGTCGGCAAGGTCACCGAGGTCGAGTTGGAGCGCGGCACCACCGCCGGGCGCTCCTGGCACGCGGTGGTCACGTTCAAGATGCGCCGGGACGTGAGGCTGCCCGACAACGCCCGCGCCGGCATCAGCCAGACCAGCCTGCTCGGCGAGAAGTTCGTCGCGCTGTCCGCCCCGGTCGGCGAGGCCCCGTCGGCGAACCCGCTCGGCGACGACGACCTCATCCCGCTCACCCGCACGGGCCGCGGCGCCGAGATCGAAGAGGTCCTGTCGGCGATGTCGCTGCTGCTCAACGGCGGCGGGCTGGAGCAGGTCTCCACCATCACCCGGGAGCTGAACGCCGCGATGAACGGGCGGACGGCCACCATCAAGTCGGTGCTGCACCGGGTCGACACGTTCGTGGGCACCCTGGACACCAACCGGGGCGCCATCGTCCGCGCCATCGACAGCATCGACCGGCTCGGCAAGCGGCTGGCCGACGAGCGCGTCACCATCGCCGACACCATCGAGAAGGCCGGTCCGGCGGTCGACATCCTGCGCCGCAACCGGGCGGACCTCACCAAGATGCTGGTGAGCCTGGACCGGCTCAGCAAGACCACGGTCAAGGTGATCGACGACTCGCAGGCGGACCTGCTGGCCAACCTCCGGTCGCTGGACACCACCCTGCGCAACCTGAACAAGGCCGGCGCGACCCTGCCGAAGTCGCTGGAGACCCTGAGCACCTTCCCGTTCCCCGCCACGTTCGACAACGTGATCCGGGGCGACTACGCCAACATCCACCTGTCCCTCGACCTGGACATGAAGAACCTCGCCCAGAACCTGCTGGGCGGCACCGCTCTGGAGCACCTGGTCAAGCAGGGCGAGCAGATGCGGCTGATGCTCAAGCCGCCGAGCCTGAGCGTTCCGCAGCCTCCGCTGGGCGTCCTCCCCGACCTTCCCGCGGGCCCGGGAACGGGCGGCGCCGGGGGAGGCGACGGGTCCACCCCGACGCCGACCACCACACCGAGTCCCACCCCCAGCGGCTCGCCGACCGGCGGCGGGGGTCTCCTCCCGCTGCCCCGGGCGATGGCCCCGGCGGGCGCGCACGGCGATCTCTACACGTTGATGACCGGGGGGTACCAGTGATCCTCAAGCGCGGGGTCAAGATCCAGTTGCTGGCCTTCCTGCTGATCACGGTGGTCGGGGTCAGCGTGGTCGCCGTCCGCTACGTCGGGCTCGGCCGCAGCGCGCTGGGTCGGGAGTACACGGCGTACGTGGACCTCACCGACTCCGGCGGGGTGTTCACCAACGCCGAGGTGACCTACCGGGGTGTCGAGGTCGGTCGCGTCGGCCCCATCGAGCTGACCGACACCGGCATCCGGGTCAGGCTCAAGCTGCGGACCGGCAAGAAGATCCCGTTCGACGGAACGGTCGCGGTCGTCGGCAACCGGTCGGCGGTCGGCGAGCAGTACATCGACCTGCAGCCCACCAAGAAGCCCGACGCGAGCGGCGACGTGCCCGGCCCCTACCTGGGCGACGGCGGCCGGTACGACACGATCGCCAAGGAGAACACCCGGCTGCCGGTCGGCACCGCCGAGCTGCTGCGCAACGTCGACAACCTGGTCTCCTCGGTGAACCCGCGGCATCTGCGGACCATCGTGGACGAGCTGCAGCGGGCGTTCAACGGCTCCGCCGCCGACCTCCAGGCCATCCTCGACGACACCGATCGGCTGCTGAAGACCGCCGAAGAGGCGTACCCCGACACGCGCGACCTGTTGAACAACGGCCGGACGGTGCTGGACACCCAGCGTTCCCAGGGCGGGCACATCCGCCGGTTCGCCCGCAACCTGAACGTGCTCACCGGGCAACTCCGCAAGGACGACCCCGCGCTGCGCAAGACCCTGGACGCCACGGTCCCGTTCACGGCGGAGACGAGCAGGCTGATCGACGACCTGTCGCCGACGCTGCCGGTGCTGCTGGCCAACATGACCACCACCGGACAGATCATGACCTCCCGGATCGCCGGGCTGCGGTCGCTGTTCATCCTCTACCCGGTCACCCTGGCGGGCGCGTTCACCGTGACCCCCGACGACGGCACCCAGCACCTCGGTCTGGTGCTCAACCTCGACTCGCCGGAGCCCTGCACCCGGGGCTACGAGCACGTCAAGAAGCGCTGGCCCCAGCGCACCGGGCACGAGGAGCCCCGGCTGGACGTCGGCTGCAAGGAGCCGAAGGACTCCGAGAAGGTCGTCCGCGGCTCCCGCAACATCCCCACGCAGGACCGTCAGCCGTTCCCGAAGGTCCCGCCGGGCGCGACCAACGGCGCCGGATTCCCGGAGGGCGGCGCGAAGAGGCCCGCCGACGGCGGCGACTCGGGGGACACCGGTGACGCGGGCGACTCGGGTGACGCGGGCGCCGGTCCGGCGGCCGCGCCGACGACCAACGGCGGCGTGACCACCGTGAGTGGTAACAGCCTGTATGTGCCTGTTTCGTCCGGATCGGTCGAATTGGCCGGGTACGATCCATCGACCGGGGCCGTGTACGGGCCGGACGGCACGCGGTACCTGCTGGGCTACACCGGTGGCCAGCAGCGTCTGCTGGGCGACGCCTCTTGGAAGATGCTCCTGCTCGGACCCCTGGCGCGATGAAGGAGGAATCCACCGCGTGAAGATCAGGCCATCGTCCCGCCGGGACACGGCGCGCACCGTGCACATCCCGGTGGTGACCGGGCTGCTGAGCGTCGCCGTCGCGGTGCTCACCGTGTTCACGGTGCTGCTCGGCGTGTCCTGGTGGCGTGCGAACCAGGCGGAGGACGAACGGGTCGAGGCCATGCGGTCCGCCCGCCAGACGGCCGTCAACCTCCTGAGCATCGATCATCGCAACGTCCAGAAGAGCCTCGCCCAGGTCCAGGGCGGCCTCACCGGCGAGGCGAGGGACCAGTGGGGAACGATGTCCAAGGACATCGCCCAGACCGCCCAGCGCACCCGCACCGTCAGCACCGTGCAGGACGTCCGGGCCGGCGTCGTGTCGATGGACGGCGACTCCGCCGAGGTGATCGTCTCGATCACCGCGTTGGCCACCAGTCCGGAGGTCAAGCAAGGCCAACCCCGCTATCAGCGCTGGCGCTTCGACCTCACCGAGACCGGCGGGCGCTGGCTCGTCTCCAACATGAGGCTGGTCGCATGAGCCGGGACCGTGACACCCTCCCCACCGACCGGGCCCGCAAGGCCCGCGAGGCCGCCCGACGCGCCGAGGAGCTCGCCGAGCAGGCCCGCCTGGCGGCCGAGGAGGCCATGGCCGCCCTTCAGGCCGCCGAAGCCGAGGCCGCCGAGACGGACGAGCCCGCCCAGAGCGAGGACGGCCCCCCGGAGGCCACGGAGACGACCGGAGCCGCCGAGCGGCCGATCGGCGTCGAGCCGGGAGTGACCGAGGCCAACGGGACCACCGAGATCTCTGAGGCCAATGGGGCCGAAGAGACCGACGCGACCAAGCGGGCCGTAGAGGCCCCCGCCCTCAGCCCCGACGTACCCCTCACCCAGGAGGCGGCCCTCAGCCCGGAGACGGACGTCGTCCCGGAGGCGGCCCTCGACTCCGAGGCACCCGTCGCCCGCGAGGACTCCGCCACGGAGACGGCCCACGGCCCCGACGCGGATGCCGTCGCCGAGGCGGGTGTCGTCTCCGTGGCGGAGGATCTCGACGCCGACGCCGACGCCGACGCCGACGCGGACGCCGACGCCGACGCCGACGCCGACCTCGCCCCCGACGCGGACCTCGACCCCGAGGCCCTCGCCTCCGACGCGGACGTCCCCCCCGACGCGGATGCCGTCGCCGAGGCGGGTGTTTTCTCCGTGGCGGAGGGCCTCGACGCCGACGCGGACGTCGCCCCGGAGGCGGACGCCGACGCGGATGCCGTCGCCGAGGGGGGTGTCGTCTCCGTGGCGGAGGACGTCGACTCCGGCGAGGACGTCGATTCCGTGGCGGACCTCGCCCCCGACGCGGACCTCGCCCCCGTGGCGGACGTCGCCCCCGAGGCGGATGCCGTCGCCGAGGAAGGTGTCGTCTCCGTGGCGGAGGACGTCGACTCCGATGAGGACGTCGATCCCGAGGCGGGTGTCGACGGCTTGGGGGAGGAGGTCGACGAGGCCGCTGCCGAGTCCAGGCGCGTCATCGTGCGGGGCGGGCTGGGCACGTCCGGCGTCGTCCTGCTGGTGGTCGCGATCGTGCTGGCGGGGCTGGTGGGGTGGCTGTTCTGGGAGAACCGGCAACTGGACCGTTCGGACGAGACCCGCAAGCAGGTGGCCTTCGCAGCGGCCCAGGCGGCGCAGGATCTGTCCACCTACGACTACCGCACGGTGGACTCCGACCTGAAGCGGGCCGCCGGGCACACCACCGGCAAGTTCCGCGAGGACTTCGTTCGGCTGTCGCAGCAGGTGGCCGCCCAGGCCCGCAAGGAGCAGACGGTCACCGGCGGGGTGGCGCTCAAGACCGGTGTCGAGCAGCTCGACGGCTCCAAGGCGGTGGCGCTGGTGTTCCTCAACCAGGAGACCGCCAAGACCGACAACGTGCAGCGGCTGCCGCACCACTACGCGCTCCGGTTGACCATGAAGAAGGTCGGCGATCGCTGGCTGGTGGAGCGGCTCCAGGTGCTGTAGCCGCCGGTGGCGCCGGGTTCGTCCCGATGCGCCACGGCCACGGCCCCGTTCCGGACTCGCCCGGAACGGGGCCGTGGCGTGTCTGGGGCAACCGCCTCCGCCCCTCCCCCTAAACTATGGCTTTCCTCACTGCTGGTCAGGGGGCGAAATACCGCTGGCCGGTCTTGACTCCCGGGCCCGGACGGGCGATGCTGCGAGGCAACTGTGATGCATACTGCGGCGCCAGAGTTGTCAGCGGTGTGGCACTCGGCTACACTGCTCCTTTGCGCTGCCCTCTGACTATCCTCGTGCAAGAAATCAACCGTGCGCGGTCCGCGACGCGGAACCTGCCCCTGGAACTTGCTCGGCGATCGTCATGCCTGCGCGCCGTCAGTACCGCCGCGAGCCCTCGGAAGGACCACTCTTGGCAGCCTCGCGCAACGCCTCGAACACCGCAACCGGTCCGAACCGCGTTTCCTTCGCGCGTATCAAGGAACCACTCGAAGTCCCGGACCTCCTCGCCCTGCAGACCAACAGCTTCGACTGGCTGCTCGGCAACGAGAGGTGGAAGTCCCGCGTCGAGGCCGCTAACCAGGCCGGTGGCCGGAGCGTCCCCACGCAGTCGGGTCTCGAGGAGATCTTCGAGGAGATCAGTCCCATCGAGGACTTCTCCGGGACCATGTCCCTGTCGTTCCGGGACCACCGGTTCGAGCCGCCCAAGTACTCCGTGGAGGAGTGCAAGGACAAGGACATGACCTACTCCGCCCCGATGTTCGTCACGGCGGAGTTCATCAACAACTCGACCGGCGAGATCAAGAGCCAGACGGTCTTCATGGGTGACTTCCCGCTCATGACCCCCAAGGGCACCTTCATCATCAACGGCACCGAGCGTGTCGTGGTGTCGCAGCTCGTGCGCTCGCCCGGGGTCTACTTCGACCGCTCGCTCGACAAGGCCAGCGACAAGGACATCTACGGCTGCAAGGTCATCCCCAGCCGTGGCGCCTGGCTCGAGTTCGAGATCGACAAGCGTGACAACGTGGGCGTCCGCATCGACCGCAAGCGCAAGCAGCCGGTGACCGTGCTGCTCAAGGCGCTGGGCTGGGACGAGGCCCGGATCCGTGAGCACTTCGGGTCCTACGAGTCGATGAACGTCACCCTGGAGAAGGACCACACCTCCGGGCAGGACGACGCCCTGCTGGACATCTATCGCAAGCTCCGTCCGGGCGAGCCGCCGACCAAGGAGTCGGCGCAGACCCTCCTGGAGAACCTCTACTTCAACCCGAAGCGGTACGACCTCGCCAAGGTCGGCCGGTACAAGGTGAACAAGAAGCTGGGCCTGTCCCTGGACATGAACCAGGGCACCCTGACCGAGGACGACATCGTCGCCACGATCGAGTACCTCGTCCGGCTGCACGCCGGCGAGGACGAGGGCGTGCTGTCCGCGGCCGGTGACGGCAACGGGCGTCAGGTCCCGATCGAGACCGACGACATCGACCACTTCGGCAACCGGCGACTGCGCACGGTCGGCGAGCTCATCCAGAACCAGGTCCGTCTCGGCCTGGCCCGGATGGAGCGCGTCGTCCGCGAGCGGATGACCACTCAGGACGTCGAGGCGATCACGCCGCAGACCCTGATCAACATCCGGCCGGTGGTGGCCTCCATCAAGGAGTTCTTCGGCACCAGCCAGTTGTCGCAGTTCATGGACCAGACCAACCCGCTGGCCGGACTGACCCACAAGCGCCGTCTGTCGGCGCTGGGGCCGGGCGGTCTGTCCCGTGAGCGGGCCGGGTTCGAGGTCCGTGACGTGCACCCGTCGCACTACGGCCGGATGTGCCCGATCGAGACGCCGGAAGGGCCGAACATCGGCCTGATCGGCTCGCTGTCGGCGTACGGCCGGGTCAACCCGTTCGGCTTCGTGGAGACCCCGTACCGCAAGGTCGTCGACGGTCGGGTCTCCGAGCAGATCGACTACCTGACCGCCGACGAGGAGGACAGGTACGTCAAGGCGCAGGCCAACTCGCCGCTGAACGAGGACGGAACGTTCTCCGAGGCCCGCGTGCTGGTCCGCACCAAGGGCGGCGAGATCGAGTACCTGCCGCCCCGCGACGTCGACTACATGGACGTCTCGCCGCGGCAGATGACCTCGGTCGCCACCGCGATGATCCCGTTCCTGGAGCACGACGACGCCAACCGCGCGCTGATGGGCTCCAACATGCAGCGGCAGTCGGTGCCGCTGCTGCGCAGCGAGGCGCCGCTGGTCGGCACCGGCATGGAGTACCGTGCCGCCACCGACGCCGGCGACGTGATCCTCGCGGAGAAGGCCGGCGTGGTGGAGGAGGTCTCCGCCGACTACGTCACCGTGATGAACGACGACGGCACCCGCACCACCTACCGGGTCGCCAAGTTCAAGCGGTCCAACCAGGGCACCTGCTTCAACCAGAAGCCCATCGTCCTCGAGGGCGAGCGGGTCGAGGTCGGGCGGGTCATCGCCGACGGGCCGTGCACCGACCAGGGTGAGATGGCGCTCGGCAAGAACCTGCTGGTGGCGTTCATGCCCTGGGAGGGGCACAACTACGAGGACGCCATCATCCTGTCCCAGCGCCTGGTGCAGGACGACGTCCTGTCCTCGATCCACATCGAGGAGCACGAGGTCGACGCCCGCGACACCAAGCTGGGCCCCGAGGAGATCACCCGGGACATCCCGAACGTCTCCGAGGAGGTGCTGGCCGACCTCGACGAGCGCGGCATCATCCGGATCGGCGCCGACGTCGTTCCCGGCGACATCCTGGTCGGCAAGGTCACCCCGAAGGGCGAGACCGAGCTGACCCCCGAGGAGCGGCTGCTGCGCGCGATCTTCGGCGAGAAGGCCCGCGAGGTGCGGGACACCAGCCTGAAGGTGCCGCACGGCGAGCAGGGCAAGGTCATCGGCGTCCGGGTGTTCTCCCGCGACGAGGGCGACGAGCTGCCGCCGGGCGTCAACGAGCTGGTCCGGGTGTACGTGGCGCAGAAGCGCAAGATCACCGACGGGGACAAGCTCGCCGGCCGCCACGGCAACAAGGGCGTCATCTCCAAGGTGCTGCCGGTCGAGGACATGCCGTTCCTCGAGGACGGCACCCCGGTCGACATCGTGCTCAACCCGCTGGGCGTGCCCGGCCGGATGAACGTCGGCCAGGTCCTGGAGACGCACCTGGGCTGGGTCGCCAGCCGGGGCTGGAAGGTCGAGGGCGACGACGCGGAGTGGAAGCGTCAGCTCAAGGCCATCGGCGCCGACGCGGCCGAGCCCTGGACGAACGCCGCGACCCCGGTGTTCGACGGCGCCCGCGAGGAGGAGATCGTCGGTCTGATCGAGAGCACCCTGCCCAACCGGGACGGCGCGCGGATGGTCGGCCCCGGCGGCAAGGCCAGGCTCTTCGACGGCCGTACCGGCGAGCCCTTCAAGGACCCGATCTCGGTCGGCTACATCTACATCCTGAAGCTGCTCCACCTGGTCGACGACAAGATCCACGCTCGGTCGACCGGCCCCTACTCCATGATCACGCAGCAGCCGCTGGGCGGTAAGGCCCAGTTCGGCGGCCAGCGGTTCGGGGAGATGGAGGTCTGGGCGCTGGAGGCGTACGGCGCCGCCTACGCCCTGCAGGAGCTGCTCACCATCAAGTCCGACGACGTCCTCGGCCGTGTGAAGGTGTACGAGGCCATCGTCAAGGGCGAGAACATCCCGGAGCCGGGCATCCCGGAGTCCTTCAAGGTGCTGATCAAGGAGATGCAGTCGCTGTGCCTCAACGTCGAGGTGCTCTCCAGCGACGGCATGTCCATCGAGATGCGTGACACCGATGAGGACGTCTTCCGCGCCGCGGAGGAGCTCGGCATCGACCTGTCCCGGCGTGAGCCGAGCAGTGTCGAAGAGGTCTGAGGACTGAGGGGACAGATAGACAGTGCTGGACGTCAACTTCTTCGACGAGCTCCGGATCGGCCTGGCGACCGCCGACGACATCCGTCAGTGGTCGCACGGCGAGGTCAAGAAGCCCGAGACGATCAACTACCGGACCCTCAAGCCGGAAAAGGACGGGCTCTTCTGCGAGAAGATCTTCGGTCCGACCCGGGACTGGGAGTGCTACTGCGGTAAGTACAAGCGGGTCCGGTTCAAGGGCATCATCTGCGAGCGCTGCGGCGTGGAGGTCACCCGCGCCAAGGTGCGTCGTGAGCGGATGGGCCACATCGAGCTGGCCGCCCCGGTCACCCACATCTGGTACTTCAAGGGCGTGCCCTCGCGGCTGGGTTACCTGCTGGACCTGGCCCCGAAGGACCTCGAGAAGATCATCTAC
The DNA here is from genome assembly GCF_003386555.1 of Thermomonospora umbrina. Classification (GTDB taxonomy): domain Bacteria; phylum Actinomycetota; class Actinomycetes; order Streptosporangiales; family Streptosporangiaceae; genus Thermomonospora; species Thermomonospora umbrina. The sequence continues at coordinate 3,955,997 of NZ_QTTT01000001.1, forward strand.
TTCGCGGCGTACATGATCACTTCGGTGGACGCCGAGAAGCGCGACCGCGACCTGCCCACGCTGGAGGCCCACATCTCCGTGGAGCGCCAGCAGATCGAGCAGCGCCGCGACGCCGACGTGGAGGGTCGCCAGCAGAAGCTGGAGGCCGACCTCGCCGAGCTGGAGGAGGCCGGGGCCAAGGCCGACGCCAAGCGCAAGCTGCGCGACTCGGCCGAGCGGGAGATGAAGCAGTTGCGCGACCGCGCGCAGCGCGAGATCGACCGTCTCGACGAGGTGTGGAGCCGCTTCAAGAGCCTCAAGGTCCAGGACCTCGAGGGCGACGAGATGCTCTACCGCGAGATGCGGGACCGCTTCGGCAAGTACTTCGAGGGCGGCATGGGCGCCCGCGCCATCCAGGCGCGGCTGGAGAACTTCGACCTCATCGCCGAGGCCGAGAAGCTCCGCGAGATCATCCGCACGGGCAAGGGCCAGAAGAAGGCCCGCGCCCTCAAGCGGCTCAAGGTGGTCTCGGCGTTCCTCAACACCCGCAACAGCCCGCTGGGCATGGTGCTGGACTGCATCCCGGTGATCCCGCCGGACCTGCGTCCGATGGTGCAGCTCGACGGCGGCCGGTTCGCCACGTCCGACCTGAACGACCTGTACCGGCGTGTGATCAACCGGAACAACCGGCTCAAGCGGCTGCTCGACCTGGGCGCTCCCGAGATCATCGTCAACAACGAGAAGCGGATGCTGCAGGAGGCCGTCGACGCGCTGTTCGACAACGGCCGCCGCGGTCGCCCGGTCACCGGGCCGGGCAACCGTCCGCTGAAGTCGCTGTCGGACATGCTCAAGGGCAAGCAGGGCCGGTTCCGGCAGAACCTGCTGGGCAAGCGCGTCGACTACTCCGGCCGTTCGGTCATCGTGGTCGGCCCGCAGCTCCGTCTGCACCAGTGCGGTCTGCCCAAGCAGATGGCGCTGGAGCTGTTCAAGCCGTTCGTGATGAAGCGGCTGGTCGACCTCAACCACGCGCAGAACATCAAGTCCGCCAAGCGGATGGTCGAGCGGGCCCGCCCGGTCGTGTGGGACGTGCTGGAAGAGGTCATCACCGAGCACCCCGTGCTGCTCAACCGCGCGCCGACCCTGCACCGGCTGGGCATCCAGGCGTTCGAGCCGCAGTTGGTGGAGGGCAAGGCCATCCAGATCCACCCGCTGGTCTGCACCGCCTTCAACGCCGACTTCGACGGCGACCAGATGGCGGTCCACCTGCCGCTGTCGGCGGAGGCGCAGGCCGAGGCCCGGATCCTGATGCTGTCCACCAACAACATCCTCAAGCCCTCCGACGGCAAGCCCGTCACCATGCCCACCCAGGACATGGTGATCGGCCTGTACTGGCTGACCACCGAGAAGGAGGGCGGCCAGGGCGAGGGGCGTTCGTTCACCTCCATCGCCGAGGCCGTGATGGCCTACGACCGGGGCGAGCTGGACCTGCAGGCCAAGGTGCAGCTCAGGCTCAAGGACGTGCAGCCGCCGCGCGACTGGACGGCGCCCGAGGGCTACGAGCCGGGCCGGCCGGTCCGGCTGGAGACCACGCTGGGCCGCGCCCTGTTCAACGAGACGCTGCCGGGCGACTTCCCCTTCGTGAACTACGAGGTGGGCAAGAAGCAGCTCTCGGCGATCGTGAACGAGCTGGCCGAGACCTACCCCAAGGTGGTCGTGGCCGGGGCGTTGGACGAGCTGAAGGACCGCGGGTTCCACTGGGCCACCCGGTCCGGCGTGACCATCGCGATCGACGACGTGGTGGCGCCGCCGAACAAGGCGGAGATCCTCGGGGGCTACGAGCGCCAGGCCGACAAGGTCCAGCGCGAGTTCGACCGCGGTCTGATCACCGACGACGAGCGCCGTCAGGAGCTCATCGAGATCTGGACCAAGGCGACCGTCGAGGTCATGGACGACATGACCAAGGCGTTCCCGAAGACCAACCCGGTCTGGATGATGGTCCAGTCCGGCGCGCGCGGTAACCCGCTGCAGGTGCGGCAGATCGCCGGCATGCGCGGTCTGGTCTCCAACCCCAAGGGCGAGACCATCCCGCGGCCGATCAAGTCCTCGTTCCGCGAGGGCCTGTCGGTGGTCGAGTACTTCATCTCGACCCACGGCGCCCGTAAGGGCCTGGCCGACACCGCGCTGCGGACCGCCGACTCCGGGTACCTGACCCGTCGTCTGGTGGACGTCGCCCAGGACGTCATCGTCCGCGACACCGACTGCGGCACCGACCGGACGATCCCGTTCCGGGTGGCCGACAAGCTGTCCGACGGCACGCTGGTCAAGCCGCCGACGTCGGAGACCAGCCTGGTCGGCCGGACGATCGCCGAGGACGTCGAGGTCGACGGCACGGTGATCTTCACGGGCGGCACCGACCTGTCGGACTCGGTGATCACCCGGCTGGTCGAGGTGGGTGTGGAGGAGGTGCGCACCCGCAGCTCGCTGGTCTGCGAGTCCAAGATCGGCGTGTGCGCCGCCTGCTACGGCCGCAGCCTGGCCACCGGCAAGCTGGTGGACGTCGGCGAGGCGGTCGGCATCATCGCGGCCCAGTCCATCGGTGAGCCCGGCACCCAGTTGACCATGCGGACGTTCCACACCGGCGGTGTCGCCGGGGCGGACATCACGCACGGTCTGCCGCGTGTCCAGGAGCTGTTCGAGGCCCGCATCCCCAAGGGTGTGGCGCCGATCAGCGAGGTGGCCGGCCGGGTCAAGATCGAGGAGACCGAGAAGACCCGGAAGATCATCATCGTTCCGGACGACGGCTCCGACGAGATCGCCTACCCGGTGCCCATGCGGTCGCGGCTGGAGGACGGGGTCCGCGAGGGCTCGCACGTCGAGGTCGGCAAGCAGCTCATCGCGGGTGCCCAGAACCCGCACGAGGTGCTCCGCATCCTCGGCCCCCGCGCCGTGCAGCTCCACCTGGTCCAGGAGGTCCAGGAGGTCTACCGGTCGCAGGGCGTGTCGATCCACGACAAGCACATCGAGATCATCGTCCGCCAGATGCTCAAGCGGGTGAACATCCTCGAGTCGGGCGACACCGACCTGCTCCCGGGCGACCTGGTGGAGCGTCCCCTCTTCGAGGAGACCAACCGCCACGTCGTGGCCGAGGGCGGCACCCCGGCGGCGGGCCGTCCGGTCCTGATGGGCATCACCAAGGCCAGCCTGGCGACCGAGTCGTGGCTGTCGGCGGCGTCCTTCCAGGAGACCACCCGGGTCCTCACCGAGGCGGCCATGCACGCCAAGAGCGACCCGCTGCTGGGCCTCAAGGAGAACGTCATCATCGGTAAGCTCATCCCGGCCGGTACGGGCATGCCCCAGTACCGCAACGTGCGGGTCGAGCCCACCGAGGAGGCCAAGGCCGCGGTGTACTCCGTCGGCTCCTACGACGAGGGCGCCGAGTACGCCTTCGGCCAGGGCTCCGGCGAGGCCGTGCCCCTGGAGGAGTACGACTTCGGTCAGTACAACCGCTAGCGGTGACGACGCGCAGGGCCCCTTCCGGTTCACCCGGGAGGGGCCCTGCGCCTTTTCCGGGGAACGCCCTCAGCCGAACCGTACGAAGACCGCGGTGGCGTCGTCGTGCGGCTTGCCTCGGCGGGTCGCCCGTTCGGCGGGCGTCTCGGCGGCCTCGGCCAGACGGGTCCGGCGGATGAGTTCGGCCGGGCCCTCCCGATCGAGGAGATCGAGGAGGCCGCGCCAGTCGAGGAGGCCGAAGCGCTCCACGAGCCGGGAGGCCCCGTCGCTGAGCACCGCCGCACGCCGGACCCGTGACGCGTCCACGGAGCCCGTGAGGGCCTCATAGGCGGCCTCGGGCCGGGTCTGGGCGACCCAGAAGCCCGACGGGTGGTTGCGCAGCTCTCGTACGGCCTGTGTCGTGTACGAGGGCAGCCTGGACGTTCGGTCGTCCACGATCGCCTCGACGCGGTCTCCCAGGTCGATCAGGACGGGGGAGTCGGCCAACACGAGCCAGTCCAGGCGTCCGTTCAGCGCGCGGAGGATCGCGGCGGTGGCCGAGGGGCTGTCGGGATTGGTCAGGTCGCAGCGATCTCCGTGCGCGCGGCGGGCGTCCTCGATGGTCTCGGCCAGCAGCTCGGGGAGGGGCGCGCCGGTCCCGACGGTCAGCCGCCGCGCCAGCCCGCCGGCCAACCGGTCCGCCAGCCACGCGGGGCCGTGCGCGCAGCCGGAGTCCACGTCGGGTCGGGCGGTCGCCCCGTCGATCACCACGGCCCAGCCGTCGCCGGTGACCACGCGGTCCTCGTTGGGCAGGCCGGGTGTGGCCTCGGTGGCGTGGACGGCCGGCATGGATCCCCCGGATTCTGGTGATCTTCCTCGAAGATCTCGATACGAATCGTCCCGATTTGGCATGCTGTCGGCTCTATGCGTACCCCTACGCCCAGCCCGGGCCCCTCCACCGGACAGCATGGCAGCGACGGGACGGACGGGGTCGACGACTGGTTGGGCGACGCCCTGGACGGGGCCGAACGCCGCAGACGCCGGGCCAGGGTCCTCTTCGTGATCCTGGCCGTCTGCGTCGGAACGGCCACGGTGACCGCCCTCGTCTGGGTCTATCTGCCGGACTCCCCGCTGGGCTCCTCGGCCGGGCCGCCGCACGGCGACGCCTCACGCCCGTCCCGCAGCGCCGTGCCCCGGAGCGGCCCGACCACCCGCCCCTCCAGGGCCGCCCCCGTCATCCCCAGGCGCGGCACCGGCCGGTTCCTCCGTGCGAGCGGCGCGTCCCACAAGGTCGGGCGCGGAACCCTGATGCGGTACACGGTCGAGGTCGAGGACGGCATCGGCCAGCACGCGTCCTCCTTCGCCCGCTCGGTGGACGCCATCCTCTCCGACCGCCGGGGCTGGACCGCCGGAGGCCGCTGGGCCTTCCAACGGGTGACCTCCGGTCCCCGCGACTTCGTGGTGCGCCTGGCCGCGCCCAAGACGGTCGACACGCTGTGCGCCAAGTACGGGCTGGACACCGACGGAGAGGTCAACTGCGCCGGGGGCGAGGACGTCGTCATCAACCTCAAGCGGTGGCTGCTGCTGACCCCCTACTACAAGGGGAGGGCGGACCTCTATCACGCGCTGGCCGTCAACCACGAGGTCGGCCACCGACTGGGCTTCAACCACGTCACGTGCCCCCGCGATGGGGGCCTCGCCCCCGTGATGATGCAGCAGATCTTCGGTATGAAGGGCTGCAGGATCAACGGCTGGCCCTACGACTCCCGCCGCCGCTTCGTCACCGGCCCCCCGTCGCCCTGACGATCGACCGAACGGACGCCGGATCGACCACCGGTTGCCCGAACCGTGGCCCTTCCGTGACCGGTACGTGCATCAGGCGAACCACGGGAGGGTAGAAGTCGTCCCACCAGAGGACCGGTGAAGCGCGGTGATTTGCGGTGGGACCGGATATCGCGGCAGGCTGGACACCGGAGTGCCCTGGGCGTGACGGCGTCATGGGGCGAGGACAAGGCTTGGAGGCCGCGTTATGCGCCGTGCGCCTCGAAGTGGAGCATGAAATGGGCCCGGGCGGGGGAGCCGACCGGGGTACGGCGCTGTAAGGAGCCCGACGATGACCGAGCAGAGCGGCACGCAGGGACCGCAGTGGCCGTCACCTGACGACCAGGACCCGACCAACGGCGGAAACGACCAGGCCGAAGAGGCCGAGCAGACCCCGCCCGTGCGCCCCCTGGGGGACCGCACCGTGGTGTTCGGCGCCCCACAGCGTCCGACCGCGCCACCGCCCGGCGGCACCGAGGGCCCCGGCGGGGCAGAGCCCGAACGCCCCACACCGCCGCCGGCCCCGCCGACGATGATCGAGCAGCCGATCGCCGGCCTCGGCGCGGAGCAGCCCCGGCAACCGCAGCAGCCCGCGTACGGGCAACAGCCGGGCGGCTACGACCAGGGCCCGCAGGCGTACGGCCAGGGGCAGCAGCCCCAGCAGCCCTACGGTCAGCAGCCCTCCTACGGCCAGCAGCCCTATGGGGGGCAGCCGCAGCAGCAGTACGGCGCCCCGGCCCAGCCGGAGCAGCAGTACGGGGCGCCCGGCCAGGGGCCCGACCCCTACCGGCCGCCGGCCTCCGAGGAGCCCCCCGCCGCCGGTCCCGTCAGCGAGCGGACGCTGATCGTCCCCGGGCCGGGCGCGACGGAGCCCGCCCCGCCGGTCGTCGACGACCAGGCCACCGTGGCGTGGTCGCCGGGTACCGACATCCCGGTGGCCTCGGCTCCCGATCGCGGTGAGCCCGCCCAGCCGTACGGCCGCGAGGCCCGACCCGAGCAGCAGCAGCCCTGGCAGCAGCCCCAGCCGGGACAGCCCGGTCAGCCGGGCCAGCCCGGTGGCGAGCGCACGCTGATGGTGCCGCCCCCGGACCCGGCCCAGTACGGCGCTCCGGCCCCCGAGGAGCCGCAGTCCTACGAGCCCCCCGCACCCGCCTACGGTGCCCCCCAGGCCTCCGACAGCGACGCGCAGGCGACCCAGGCGTTCGACCCGAACGCCGAGTCCCAGCCGCAGCAGTACGGCCAGCAGCCCTACGGGGCCCAGCCCCAGGGCCAACAGCCCTACGGAGCGCCCGGCGGCCAGCAGGGCTACCCGCAGCAGCCCTACGGCCAGCAGCCCTACGGCGCCCAACCCCAGGGCGACCAGGGCTACGGCGCACAGCCCCAGGGTGACCAGGCGTACGGCGCTCAGCCCCAAGGCGAGCAGGCTTATGGAGCCCAGCCCCAGGGCGAGCAGGCGTACGGCGCTCAGCCTCAGGGCCAGCAGGCGTACGGTGCCCAGCCTCAAGGCGAGCAGGCGTACGGCGCTCAGCCCCAAGGCGACCAGGTCTACGGCGCGCAGCCGCAGGGCGACCAGAGCTACGGCGCGCAGCCGCAGGGCGAGCAGGGCTACGGTGCCCAGCCCCAGGGCCAGCAGGCGTACGGCGCTCAGCCCGGTCAGCCCGCTCAGCAGGGCCAGGGTGCCCAGCAGTGGCAGCAGCAGGGCTACGGCCAGCCGCAGCAGGGCCAGCAGGGCCAGCAGGGTCACTACGGCCAGCAGGTGTACGGCGGCGGGTCCGAGGCCAAGGGCGGCAAGAAGGGCCTGCTGATCGGCGTCGGCGCCATCGTCGCGGTGGTGCTGATCGCCGTCATCCTGGTGGCCTTCCTGCTCTGACCCCTCGCCGAGCATCGACTCCCACCCTCGGGGACTTCCCCCGAAGGGGACGATCAGGACAGAATGCCGACGGGTGACCCCCGTCGGCATTCTGCGTTCCGCCGCCGGATCCCACCGGCCGGCGTGCCGGGCGACACCGGTCCGGAGCTTGCGCCGGACGTACCGGGCGCGGTAATGGCGTGCTCGCTTTGACCTCCGCCCCCAGGGTGGGTAGTCTTTCCCTTCGTGCCCGTGGTTCGCGGGTCACACGTGCGTGCGCGCCGGCAAGGCCCTACTGGTGCCAGTCCTAGCGCCGCAATCCACTCCCCGGCTTGTCGGCCCACTACGGGCCGTGGCGGTCGCGTTACGCCTGACTGTGAACGGTCGCGGCGACACGCCCGACCGCGTGGGTCGGAGAGGCCGGGAAACCGGCAGGTCACAGCCTCGCCAGAGGCGGTGATGACGGCTTTTTCGAGGTGTGGATACACCCCGGGAGGGCCAGACAGATCAAGACTTACCGGCTCGGTATGACGAAGACGGAGACGCGGTGCCCACGATCCAGCAGCTTGTCCGCAAGGGCCGCCAGGACAAGGTGACCAAGAACAAGACGCCGGCGCTCAAGGGCAGCCCCCAGCGCCGGGGCGTCTGCACGCGCGTTTACACGACGACGCCCAAGAAGCCGAACTCCGCGCTTCGCAAGGTCGCCCGTGTCCGGCTGACCAGCGGGATCGAGGTCACCGCTTACATCCCGGGTGTGGGGCACAACCTTCAGGAGCACTCCATCGTGCTCGTGCGAGGCGGCCGGGTGAAGGACCTCCCGGGTGTCCGATACAAGATCATTCGTGGCTCGCTCGACACCCAGGGCGTGCGCAACCGCAAGCAGGCGCGCAGCCGCTACGGCGCGAAGAAGGAGAAGTAATGCCGCGCAAGGGACCCGCTGGCAAGCGCCAGCTCATCGCCGACCCGGTGTACAACTCGCCGCTGGTCACCGCGCTGATCAACAAGGTCCTCCTGGACGGCAAGCGCTCCATCGCCCAGCACATCGTGTACGAGGCCCTGGAGGGCGCCCGGGAGAAGACCGGCAACGACCCGGTCGTCACCCTCAAGCGCGCGCTGGACAACGTCAAGCCGACCATCGAGGTCAAGAGCCGCCGGGTCGGCGGCGCCACCTACCAGGTGCCGGTCGAGGTTCGGCCGGCGCGCAGCACCACCCTGGCGCTGCGCTGGCTGGTGACCTTCTCGCGGGCCCGCCGCGAGAAGACCATGACCGAGCGGCTGATGAACGAGCTCATCGACGCGAGCAACGGCCTCGGCGCCTCGGTCAAGAAGCGCGAGGACACGCACAAGATGGCGGAGTCCAACAAGGCCTTCGCCCACTACCGCTGGTGACCCCGGCGGACCGACCGACGACGAACGACGCGAGGACGCGAGCACTGTGGCTACCAAGACCGGTGTAGACCTGGCCAAGGTCCGCAACATCGGGATCATGGCCCATATCGACGCGGGCAAGACCACGACGACCGAGCGCATCCTGTACTACACGGGCATGAGCTACAAGATCGGCGAGGTCCACGACGGCGCGGCCACGACCGACTTCATGGAGCAGGAGCAGGAGCGGGGGATCACCATCACCTCCGCCGCCGTGACCTGCCGGTGGCCGGTCGACTCGGTCGAGCACACCATCAACATCATCGACACCCCCGGGCACGTCGACTTCACCGTCGAGGTCGAGCGCTCCCTGCGGGTGCTCGACGGCGCGGTGGCGGTGTTCGACGGTGTCGCCGGCGTGGAGCCGCAGTCCGAGACCGTGTGGCGTCAGGCCGACCGGTACGGCGTGCCGCGGATCTGCTTCGTGAACAAGCTCGACCGGGTCGGCGCGGAGTTCCACCGCTGTGTCGACATGATCGAGAATCGGCTGAACGCGGTCCCGCTGGTGATGCAGCTCCCGATCGGCGCCGAGGCCGACTTCAAGGGCGTCATCGACCTGGTGAACATGAAGGCCCTGCTGTGGAACGCCGAGGCCAAGCTGGGCGAGATGTACGACGAGGTCGACATCCCCGACAGCCACGCCGAGATCGCGCAGGAGTGGCACGACAAGCTGATCGAGACGGTCGCCGAGGCCGACGACGAGATCATGGAGCTGTTCCTGGAGGGCACCGAGCCCACCATCGAGCAGTTGGTCCCGGCGATCCGGCGCGCGACCATCGCCAGTGCGCTCACCCCGGTGCTGTGCGGCACCGCGTTCAAGAACAAGGGCGTGCAGCCCCTGCTGGACGCGATCGTCCGCTACCTGCCGAACCCGCTGGACGTCGAGGCCATCGAGGGCGCCGACATGCGGGACGAGTCGAAGCCCATCGTGCGCAAGCCGAGCGAGGACGAGCCGTTCTCCGCGCTGGCGTTCAAGATCATGAGCGACCCGCATCTGGGCAAGCTCACCTTCGTGCGCGTCTACTCGGGCGTTCTGGAGTCGGGTTCGACGGTGCTCAACTCGGTCAAGGACCGCAAGGAGCGCATCGGCAAGATCTACCGGATGCACGCGAACAAGCGTGAGGAGATCGAGCGCGTCGGCGCCGGCGACATCGTCGCGGTGATGGGTCTCAAGCAGACCACCACCGGCGAGACGCTGTGCGACGACAAGGACCCCGTGGTCCTGGAGTCGATGACCTTCCCGGCCCCCGTGATCAACGTCGCGATCGAGCCCAAGACCAAGGGCGACCAGCAGAAGCTGGGCACCGCGATCCAGCGGCTGGCCGAGGAGGACCCGTCCTTCCAGGTCCGCACGGACCAGGACACCGGTCAGACCATCATCTGGGGGATGGGTGAGCTCCACCTGGAGATCCTCGTCGACCGGATGAAGCGCGAGTTCAAGGTCGAGGCCAACGTCGGTCGCCCGCAGGTGGCCTACCGGGAGACGATCACCAAGAAGGTCGAGAAGGTCGAGTACACCCACAAGAAGCAGACGGGTGGCTCGGGCCAGTTCGGTCGCGTGATCATCGACATGGAGCCGCTGGGCGACGGCAACGACGGCTACGAGTTCGAGAACAAGGTCACCGGTGGCCGCATCCCCCGGGAGTACATCCCGTCGGTGGACGCGGGCTGCCAGGAGGCCGCCGAGTTCGGCATCTTGGCGGGCTACCCGATGGTGGGTGTCAAGATCACCCTCCGGGACGGCGCCTACCACGAGGTCGACTCCTCGGAAATGGCCTTCAAGGTCGCCGGTTCCATGGCGTTCAAGGAGGCGGCCCGCAAGGCGTCGCCCACGCTGCTGGAGCCGGTCATGGCCGTGGAGGTCACCACTCCCGAGGACAACATGGGCGACGTGATCGGCGACCTCAACAGCCGCCGCGGTCACATCCAGTCCATGGACGAGCGTTCGGGCATGCGAGTCGTCAAGGCCGTTGTCCCGCTCTCGGAGATGTTCGGCTACGTGGGTGATCTGCGCAGCAAGACCCAGGGCCGGGCTGTTTTCACCATGCAGTTCGACTCCTACGCGGAGGTGCCCGGCAACGTCGCGCAGGAGATCATCGCCAAGGCCCGGGGCGAGTAGTACCCGGTCCAGCCAGATCACCGGGCCCGGGGCGGGCCGCTCCGTCCCCGGGCCGGAACTGAACGAGACGGTCGCGTCGGCGGCCGAGACGCATCAAGGAGACACCAAGTGGCGAAGGCCAAGTTCGAGCGGACGAAGCCGCACGTGAACATCGGCACCATCGGACACATCGACCACGGTAAGACCACCCTTACCGCGGCGATCACCAAGGTGCTCCACGACAAGTACCCGGACATCAACCCGTTCACGCCGTTCGAGGACATCGACAAGGCCCCCGAAGAGCGCGAGCGCGGCATCACGATCTCCATCGCGCACGTGGAGTACCAGACCGAGGCGCGCCACTACGCGCACGTGGACTGCCCGGGTCACGCGGACTACATCAAGAACATGATCACCGGTGCCGCGCAGATGGACGGCGCGATCCTGGTGGTGGCCGCGACCGACGGCCCGATGCCGCAGACCAAGGAGCACGTGCTGCTGGCCCGTCAGGTCGGCGTGCCCTACATCGTCGTCGCCCTGAACAAGTGCGACATGGTCGACGACGAGGAGATCCTCGAGCTGGTCGAGCTCGAGGTCCGCGAGCTCCTGTCCGAGTACGAGTTCCCGGGCGACGACCTCCCCGTGGTGCGCGTCTCGGCCTTCCAGGCGCTGCAGGGCGACGAGAAGTGGGCCGACTCCATCGTCGAGCTCATGGCCGCCGTGGACGAGAACGTCCCCGAGCCGGTCCGCGACACCGAGAAGCCGTTCCTGATGCCGATCGAGGACGTGTTCTCGATCACCGGTCGTGGCACCGTGGTGACCGGCCGCATCGAGCGCGGTGTGGTCAACGTCAACGAAGAAGTCGACATCATCGGCATCAAGGACGCGACCAAGACCACGGTCACCGGCGTCGAGATGTTCCGCAAGCTGCTCGACCAGGGCCAGGCGGGCGACAACGTCGGCCTGCTGCTGCGCGGCATCAAGCGCGAGGACGTCGAGCGCGGCCAGTGCATCATCAAGCCGGGCACGAACACCCCGCACACCGAGTTCGAGGCGCAGGTCTACATCCTGTCCAAGGACGAGGGCGGACGGCACACGCCGTTCTTCAACAACTACCGTCCGCAGTTCTACTTCCGGACCACGGACGTCACCGGCGTGGTGCACCTCCCCGAGGGCACCGAGATGGTCATGCCGGGCGACAACACCGAGATGCGCGTTGAGCTGATCCAGCCCATCGCCATGGAAGAGGGCCTGAAGTTCGCCATCCGTGAGGGTGGTCGGACCGTCGGCGCCGGTCGCGTCGTCAAGATCCTCAAGTAAGACGATCGTCGGAGCGGCGGTCCGGCTCCGCGGCAGGGGCCGGACCGCCGCACCACGAAGGCAACAAACCCAGCGGCACTACCAGCAAAGGACACCGAGGCCACCATGGCGGGACAGAAGATCCGCATCCGGCTCAAGGCCTACGACCATGAGGTCATCGACTCCTCGGCGAAGAAGATCGTCGAGACGGTGACGCGGACGGGCGCCAAGGTCGCGGGCCCGGTGCCGCTGCCGACCGAGAAGAACGTGTACTGCGTCATCCGCTCGCCGCACAAGTACAAGGACTCGCGCGAGCACTTCGAGATGCGCACGCACAAGCGGCTGATCGACATCATCGATCCGACGCCCAAGACGGTCGACTCGCTGATGCGGCTCGACCTGCCGGCCGGCGTCGACATCGAGATCAAGCTCTAGAGGACGCACCCACCATGAGTAAGCAGAGCAAGGGCGTCCTGGGCGAGAAGCTCGGCATGACCCAGGTCTTCGACGATGAGGGCCGGATCGTTCCGGTGACCGTCGTCGCGGCCGGGCCGTGCGTCGTCACCCAGATCCGTACGCCCGACAAGGACGGCTACAGCGCCGTGCAGATCGGCTACGGCCAGGTGGACCCGCGCAAGGTCAACAAGCCCCGCACGGGGCACTTCGAGAAGGCCGGCGTGACCCCGCGCCGCTTCCTGATCGAGCTGCGCACCGACGACGCCACCGAGTACTCCCTCGGCCAGGAGATCACCGCCACGGTCTTCGAGGCCGGCCAGCGGATCGACGTCACCGGCACCAGCAAGGGCAAGGGCACCGCGGGTGTCATGAAGCGCCATGGCTTCAAGGGCCTCGGCGCCTCGCACGGCACCCAGCGCAAGCACCGCTCGCCGGGCTCGATCGGCGGCTGCGCGACCCCCGGTCGCGTCTTCAAGGGCCTGCGCATGGCCGGGCGGATGGGTCACGTCCGCAAGACCGTGCAGAACCTGACCATCCACGCCATCGACGCGGACAAGGGCCTGCTGCTCATCAAGGGCGCCATCCCCGGTCCCAACGGCGGTCTCGTGCTGGTCCGCGACGCAGTGAAGGGAACGGGCAAGTGAGCAAGCTCGATGTCGAACTGCCCGCGGAGATCTTCGACGCGAAGACCAGCGTGCCGCTGATCCACCAGGTGATCGTGGCCCAGCAGGCCGCGGCGCGCCAGGGCACCCACTCCACCAAGACCCGCGGCGAGGTCCGCGGCGGTGGCAAGAAGCCGTACCGGCAGAAGGGCACCGGCCGCGCCCGTCAGGGCTCGACCCGCGCGCCCCAGTTCGCCGGCGGCGGCACGGTGCACGGCCCCCAGCCGCGCGACTACTCCCAGCGCACGCCCAAGAAGATGAAGGCCGCCGCGCTGCGCGGCGCCCTGTCGGACCGGGCGCGGCACGGTCGGATCCACGTGGTGGACACCCTCGTCGAGGGCGAGACCCCCAAGACCAAGGCGGCGCTGCAGGCGCTGCGCGAGGTCAGCCAGGCCCGCCGGATCCTCGTGGTCGTCGACCGTGAGGACGAGCTGACCTGGAAGAGCCTGCGCAACGAGCCCAGCGTGCACCTGCTGGTCCAGGACCAGCTCAACACCTACGACGTGATGGTGAGCGACGAGGTGGTCTTCACGAAGGCCGCCTACGAGTCGTTCATCGCACGCGCGACGAACCAGAAGGGAGGTGGCGACAAGTGAGCAAGATCGCCGACCCCCGGGACATCATCATCGCGCCGGTCGTCTCGGAGAAGAGCTACGGCCTGCTGGACGAGAACAAGTACACGTTCATCGTCCGGCCGGACGCCAACAAGGTCCAGATCAGGCAGGCGGTCGAGGCCGTGTTCGGGGTCAAGGTGACCAGCGTGAACACGATCAACCGCAAGGGCAAGCGGAAGCGGACGCGCTTCGGCTACGGCAAGCGCAAGGACACCAAGCGAGCCATCGTCGGGCTGGCCGAGGGCGACCGGATCGACATCTTCGGTGGCCCGACCGCCTGAGCGGCGGCGAACCGAAGAACACGACTAGAGGATGAACGAAAAAGATGGGCATCCGTAAATACAAGCCGACGACACCCGGTCGTCGCGGCTCCAGCGTGGCCGACTTCGTCGAGCTCACGCGTCGGGAGCCGGAGAAGTCGCTGCTGCGCCCCCTTCCGAAGAAGGGCGGCCGCAACAACCACGGTCGCATCACCACCCGGCATCAGGGCGGTGGTCACAAGCGGGCGTACCGCCTGATCGACTTCCGTCGCGCCGACAAGGACGGCATCCCGGCGAAGGTCGCGCACATCGAGTACGACCCGAACCGCACCGCCCGCATCGCGCTGCTGCACTACGTGGACGGCGAGAAGCGCTACATCCTGGCGCCGCAGGGCCTCAAGCAGGGCGACCGCGTCGAGAACGGGCCGGGCTCGGACATCAAGCCGGGCAACTGCCTGCCGCTGCGCAACATCCCGACGGGTACCGTCGTGCACGCCATCGAGCTGAAGCCCGGCGGCGGCGCGAAGCTGGCCCGCTCCGCGGGGGCCGGCTGCCAGTTGCTGGCCAAGGAGGGCAAGTACGCCACGCTGCGCATGCCCTCCGGTGAGATGCGGATGGTGGACGTGCGCTGCCGCGCCACCGTCGGCGAGGTCGGCAACGCCGAGCAGTCGAACATCAACTGGGGCAAGGCCGGCCGGATGCGCTGGAAGAACAAGCGTCCGACCGTTCGCGGTGTGGCCATGAACCCGATCGACCACCCGCACGGTGGTGGTGAGGGCAAGACGTCCGGTGGCCGCCACCCGGTGAACCCCAAGGGCAAGAAGGAAGGCCGTACCCGCCAGGCGAACAAGGCCAGCGACCGGCTGATCGTCCGTCGTCGCAGCAAGAAGAAGCGGTAGGAGTACGCCATGCCACGTAGCCTGAAGAAGGGCCCGTTCGTCGACGACCACCTCTACAAGAAGGTGGAGACGCAGAACGAGAAGGGCACCAAGAACGTCATCAAGACGTGGTCCCGCCGGTCCATGATCATCCCGGAGATGATCGGGCACACCATCGCGGTGCACGACGGCCGTAAGCACGTGCCGGTGTTCGTCACCGACGCCATGGTCGGCCACAAGCTCGGTGAGTTCGCCCCCACGCGGACGTTCCGCAGCCACGTCAAAGAAGACCGTCGCAGCCGTCGCGGCTGACGCGGCGAGGATCGCAACGTAGGAGAGAGGGAACAGCGATGGAAGCCAGGGCCCAGGCGCGGTTCATCCGTGTCACGCCCAGGAAGGCCCGCCGCGTGGTGGACCTCATCCGCGGCCTTCCCGCCGCGGAGGCTCAGGCGGTGCTGCGGTTCGCCCCCCAGGCTGCCAGTGAGCCGGTGGGCAAGGTGCTGGCGAGCGCCATCGCCAACGCCGAGCACAA
This sequence comes from Thermomonospora umbrina, assembly GCF_003386555.1. Lineage (GTDB taxonomy): Bacteria > Actinomycetota > Actinomycetes > Streptosporangiales > Streptosporangiaceae > Thermomonospora > Thermomonospora umbrina. The sequence continues at coordinate 3,971,362 of NZ_QTTT01000001.1, forward strand.
CTTCAAGCTCGACACCGACACGCTCGTCGTGAGCCGGGCGTGGGTCGACGAGGGGCCGACGCTCAAGCGCTTCCGGCCTCGCGCCCAGGGCCGGGCTTACCGGATCAACAAGCGCACCAGCCATATCACCGTGATCGTCGAGGCCCGCGAGGGCGCGGCGGCCGGGAACGGCGGCGGCAGGAAGAGGAGGACCCGCTAGTGGGTCAGAAGATCAACCCGCACGGGTTCCGACTCGGCATCACCACGGACTTCAAGTCCCGGTGGTACGCCGACAAGCTGTACAAGGACTACGTCAAGGAAGACGTCGCGATCCGTCGCATGCTGCAGAAGGGCATGGAGCGGGCCGGCATCTCCAAGGTCGAGATCGAGCGCACCCGCGACCGCGTCCGCGTGGACATCCACACGGCGCGTCCGGGCATCGTGATCGGCCGGCGCGGTGCCGAGGCAGACCGGATCCGGGGCGACCTCGAGAAGCTGACCGGCAAGCAGGTCCAGCTCAACATCCTCGAGGTCAAGAACCCCGAGATCGACGCTCAGCTCGTCGCCCAGGGCGTGGCCGAGCAGTTGTCCAGCCGGGTCGCGTTCCGTCGGGCGATGCGCAAGGCCATCCAGTCCGCGATGAAGAGCGGCGCCAAGGGCATCAAGGTGCAGTGCGGCGGCCGCCTCGGCGGCGCGGAGATGTCCCGCTCGGAGTTCTACCGCGAGGGCCAGGTGCCCCTGCACACCCTGCGCGCCGACATCGACTACGGCTTCTACGAGGCCCGCACCACGTTCGGTCGGATCGGCGTGAAGGTGTGGATCTACAAGGGCGAGGCCCCCACCAGCCGCGCCGAGCGCGAGGCCCGTGCGGCCCAGCAGCGCTCCGGCCCCGGTGGCGGTGGCGGCGGCGAGCGTCGCGGCGGTGACCGTCGTGGCGGTCGCGGCGGCGAGCGTCGCGGCGGCCGTGGCGGTGGCGGTGGCGGTGGCCGCGGTGGCGCCGGTGGTGCCGGCGGTGGCCGCGGTGGCGAGCGTCCGCAGCAGAGTCAGGAGCAGGCCCAGCCGACCGCCGAGTCGGCGGCGCCCGCACCGAGTGGTGAGGGGAGCTGAGTGATCCATGCTGATCCCTCGCAAGGTCAAGCACCGTAAGCAGCACCACCCCAAGCGCCGCGGCATGGCGAAGGGTGGAACGAAGGTCACCTTCGGCGAGTTCGGCATCCAGGCCGTCGAGGGCGCGTACGTGACCAACCGGCAGATCGAGGCCGCGCGTATCGCGATGACCCGGCACATCAAGCGTGGCGGCAAGGTGTGGATCAACATCTTCCCCGACCGTCCGCTGACCAAGAAGCCCGCCGAGACCCGCATGGGTTCCGGCAAGGGCTCGCCGGAGTGGTGGATCGCGAACGTCAAGCCGGGCCGGGTGATGTTCGAGCTCTCGTACCCCAACGAGGTGATCGCCCGCGAGGCGCTGACCCGCGCGATCCACAAGCTCCCCATGAAGTGCAAGATCGTCAAGCGAGAGTTGGGTGAGTCCTGATGGCCAAGGGTCTTACCGCCGACGAGCTGCGCACCGAGGCTGAGGACGCACTGGTGACCAAGCTGAAGGAGGCGAAGGAGGAGCTGTTCAACCTCCGCTTCCAGGCCGCCACCGGCCAGCTTGACAACCACGGGCGGCTGCGCGAGGTCAAGCGCGAGATCGCCCGGATCTACACCGTGATGCGGGAGCGCGAGCTCGGCATCGTGACGGTCGCCGAGGAGCCCGCGCAGGAGGACGAGAGCAATGACTGAGCAGGCGCCCGCCGAGGCCGCCAAGCGGCCCAGCCGCAAGATCGCCGAAGGCCTCGTGGTCAGCGACAAGATGGACAAGACCGTCGTCGTGGCGGTCGAGGACCGGATCAAGCACCGCCGGTACCACAAGATCATTCGGCGGACCACCAAGTACAAGGCGCACGACGAGGCCAACGAGTGTGGCGTCGGCGACCGCGTCCGTCTCATGGAGACCCGGCCACTGTCGGCCACCAAGCGGTGGCGCGTGATCGAGATCCTCGAGAAGGCCAAGTAATCACCGGTTCCACCAGGCTCCGCGCGACGCGGAGAACCGGTGTGACGAACAGGAGTCAACGTGATCCAGCAGGAGTCGCGACTCAAGGTCGCCGACAACACGGGTGCCAAGGAGATCCTGTGCATCCGGGTTCTCGGCGGCTCGGGTCGGCGCTACGCGGGAGTCGGCGACATCATCGTCGCGACGGTGAAGGACGCCCTTCCCGGTGCGGGCGTGAAGAAGGGTGACGTCGTCAAGGCCGTCGTCGTGCGCACCCGCAAGGAGCGCCGCCGCGCCGACGGCTCCTACATCCGCTTCGACGAGAACGCCGCCGTCCTGATCAAGGACGGCGGCGACCCGCGGGGCACCCGCATCTTCGGCCCGGTGGGTCGGGAGCTGCGCGAGAAGAAGTTCATGCGAATCATCTCGCTCGCCCCGGAGGTGCTGTGATGAAGATCAGGAAGGGCGACGAGGTCGTCGTCATCGCCGGCAAGGACAAGGGCGCGACCGGCAAGGTCATCCACGCCGACCCGCGTCGCGACCGGGTGACCGTCGAGGGCGTCAACCTCATCAAGAAGAACACCAAGGCCGACCCGCAGGGCAAGGGCGGCGGGGTCATCACCCGTGAGGCGTCGCTGCACGTGAGCAACGTGGCGCTGGTCGAGGACGGCAAGCCGGTCCGGGTCGGCTACAAGATCAATGAGGACGGCACGAAGGTCCGGATCTCGCGCCGCAGCGGCAAGGAGGTCTGAGAGCCATGACCGAGACCACCACCGAGCGGCCGGTGCCGCAGCCGCGGCTGAAGCTCCGCTACCGCGAGGAGATCACCAAGTCCCTCCAGGAGCAGTTCGGCTACGCCAACGTCATGCAGATCCCCGGTCTGACGAAGATCGTGGTGAACATGGGCGTGGGCGACGCGGCCAAGGACACGAAGCTGATCGAGGGCGCGATCCGCGACCTGACGCTGATCACCGCCCAGAAGCCCAGCGTGAACCGGGCCAAGAAGTCCATCGCCCAGTTCAAGCTGCGCGAGGGCATGCCGATCGGCGCGCACGTCACGCTGCGCGGCGACCGGATGTGGGAGTTCCTGGACCGGCTGCTGTCGCTGGCGCTGCCCCGCATCCGTGACTTCCGCGGCCTGTCGCCCAAGCAGTTCGACGGGAACGGCAACTACACCTTCGGGCTGACCGAGCAGGTCATGTTCCACGAGGTCGACCCGGACAAGGTCGACCGGCAGCGGGGCATGGACATCACGGTCGTGACGACCGCGAAGACCGATGACGAGGGCCGGGCGCTCCTGCGGGCCCTGGGCTTCCCCTTCAAGGAGAACTGATGGCGAAGAAGGGCCTGATCGCCAAGGCCGCCCGCAAGCCCAAGTTCGGGGTCCGCGCGTACACTCGGTGTTCGCGTTGCGGACGCCCGCGCTCCGTCTACCGCAAGTTCGGCCTCTGCCGGGTCTGCTTCCGGGAGATGGCGCACCGCGGCGAGCTGCCCGGGATCACCAAGTCGAGCTGGTAAGCGCGACCGACGTAGAAATAGCAACCGGGCGCCTGTCCAAGGCGCCCACGACCACGCCGTAGGTCCACCCCGGGAGGGTTGGAAACCGCGGTGGGGAGGGGCCTGTAGGCCATGACGATGACCGACCCGATCGCAGACATGCTGACTCGTCTGCGGAACGCGAACTCGGCGTACCACGACACCGTGGGCATGCCGTACTCGAAGATCAAGGCGCACATCGCCGAGATCCTCCAGCAGGAGGGGTACATCTCCGCCTGGCATGTGGAGGACGCCGAGGTCGGCAAGAAGCTCGTGATCGACCTGAAGTTCGGCCCGACCCGTGAGCGTTCGATCGCCGGGATCAAGCGGGTTTCGAAGCCGGGTCTGCGGGTGTACGCGAAGAAGGACAACCTGCCGAAGGTCCTGGGCGGACTGGGCGTCGCGATCATTTCGACGTCCTCCGGACTGATGACCGACAAGCAGGCCGGCAAGCGCGGCGTGGGCGGAGAAGTCCTCGCCTACGTGTGGTGAGGGGAGGGCACAGAACATGTCTCGTATCGGACGTCTCCCCATTGCCGTCCCGAGCGGCGTGGACGTCAACATCGACGGCCAGGCGGTCACCGTCAAGGGACCCAAGGGCGAACTGAAGCACACCGTCGCCGAGCCCATCGAGGTGAAGCTCGAGGACGGCACCGTCACGGTCGCCCGACCGAACGACGTCAACACCAACCGCGCGCTGCACGGCCTCACCCGGTCGCTGATCGCCAACATGGTCGAGGGCGTCACCAACGGGTACAGCAAGACGCTGGAGATCCGCGGCGTCGGCTACACGGCCGCGGCCAAGGGCCAGAACACGCTGGAGCTCAAGCTGGGCTACAGCCACCCGATCACCTTCGAGGCGCCGGAGGGCATCACCTTCCGCGTCGAGTCCGTGCGTCGCGACCAGATCAACGCGTTGATCCACGTGGACGGCATCGACAAGCAGAAGGTCGGCGAGGCCGCCGCCAACATCCGCAAGCTCCGCAAGCCCGACGTCTACAAGGGCAAGGGCGTGCGGTACCAGGGCGAGCAGGTCCGCAAGAAGGTCGGAAAGGCTGGTAAGTAGTCATGGCAGCAGGCAAGCCCGTGGCCGGCAAGGCCACGTCGGCGCGGGCCAAGTCCCGCGCCCGCCGGCACCTGCGGGTCCGCAAGAAGGTCGTCGGCACCCCCGAGCGGCCCCGCCTGGTCGTGACCCGCTCCACCAAGCACATGTTCGCCCAGGTGATCGACGACACCGTCGGCCACACGCTGGCCTCGGCGTCCACCATGGAGGCGGACCTGCGGGCGGACGACGGCGACAAGACCGCCAAGTCGCGCAAGGTCGGCGAGCTGCTCGCCGCGCGGGCCCGCGAGGCCGGCGTCGCGAAGGTCGTGTTCGACCGCGGCGGCAACCGGTACCACGGCCGCATCGCCGCCCTGGCGGACGGTGCGCGCGAGAAGGGCCTGGAGTTCTGATGGCCCGGACCACGACCATGAACGAGAGGAACCACTGATGGCAGCGCAGAGGCGCGGCGGCGGTCAGGGTGGCGACCGCCGCGACGGCCGCCGCGACGACCGCCGCGGTGGCGCCGACAAGGGACAGTCGTACATCGAGCGCGTTGTGGCGATCAACCGCGTCGCCAAGGTCGTCAAGGGCGGCCGTCGCTTCAGCTTCACCGCGCTGGTCATCGTCGGTGACGGCAACGGCACGGTCGGCGTCGGCTACGGCAAGGCCAAGGAGGTGCCCGCGGCGATCGCCAAGGGCGTCGAGGAGGCCAAGAAGCACTTCTTCAAGGTGCCGCGGATCCAGGGCACCATCCCGCACACCTCGCAGGGCGAGGAGGCTGCCGGCGTGGTGCTGCTGCGTCCGGCCAGCCCCGGTACCGGCGTGATCGCCGGTGGTCCGGTGCGCGCGGTGCTGGAGTGCGCCGGCATCCACGACGTGCTGAGCAAGTCGCTGGGCAGCTCGAACGCGATCAACATCGTGCACGCCACGGTGGCCGCGCTCAAGCAGCTCAACCGGCCCGAGGAGATCGCCGCCAAGCGCGGGCTCCCGCTGGAGGACGTGGCCCCGGCCGCGATGCTGCGTGCCCGCGCCGCCGGCAGTGAGCCGAGGGCGGAGGCCGCGTCGTGAGCCAGCTCAAGATCACGCAGATCAAGTCGCGGATCAGCGAGAAGCAGAACCAGCGTGACACGTTGCGTACCCTGGGCCTGCGGAAGATCGGCCAGAGCGTCGTCCGCGAGGATTCCCAGCAGGTGCGCGGCATGATCCGGACCGTGGCGCACCTCGTTGCGGTCGAGGAGGTCGACTGATCATGGCGGACGTCACCGAGGGTGGTCCCCTCAAGGTGCACGACCTGCGTCCCGCCCCCGGCGCCAACAAGCGCAAGGTCCGCAAGGGCCGGGGCGAGGCGTCCAAGGGCAAGACGGCCGGACGCGGTACCAAGGGCACCAAGGCCCGCAGCACCGTTCCGGTCGGTTTCGAGGGCGGCCAGATGCCGCTGATCCGTCGGATTCCGAAGCTCAAGGGCTTCAAGAACCCGAACCGGGTCGAGTTCCAGGTCGTCAACCTGGACCTGCTGGGCGAGCTGTACCCGCAGGGCGGCGAGATCACCGTCGAGGATCTCGTGGCCAAGGGCGCGGTGCGCAAGAACCAGCCGGTCAAGGTGCTCGGCAACGGCGAGATCTCCGTGGCGGTCCAGGTGAGGGCGCACGCCTTCTCCGCCTCCGCCAAGGAGAAGATCGCGGCTGCCGGCGGTTCGACCGACGAGCTGTAGAGCAGTACACGTCATGCCCATGACAACGCCGGGGTTCGACCCCCGTTCGCCGAGGGCCGTAAGGTCCGTGGCGTCCGGGGGGCGAGCCCCGGTCGCGTCTGCTGTTATTGTTCGTCGAGTCGGCGTCTCTGACGTCGTGTGGTACGACGCCGCCATAGCTGGAAGATCCGGCCCCCTCAGCGGCCACGGACACCGATGCGCGCAGGAGGAATGGTGCTAACCGCGATCACTCGGGCCTTCCGTACCCCGGATCTGCGCAAGAAACTCCTGTTCACGTTGTTCATCATTTTGATCTTCCGGATCGGCTCGCAGCTGCCGACTCCGGGTGTGGACACGGGGGCGATCCGGGCAGCGGTGGATGGCGCCCGCGACGGCGACCAGGGCCAGCTCTACGGCCTGGTCGATCTGTTCAGTGGTGGAGCGCTGCTCAAGCTGTCGGTGTTCGCGCTCGGCATCATGCCGTACATCACCGCGAGCATCATCTTGCAACTTCTGACGGTGGTGATCCCGAGACTGGAGAACCTCAAGAAGGAGGGCCAGGCCGGCACCACCAAGATCACTCAGTACACCCGGTACCTGACCATCGGGTTGGCGATCCTGCAGGCGACCGGCATCGTGGCGATGGCCGCGACCGGCCGGCTGTTCCCGAACGCCTCCGACGTCCTCTACAAGACCGACCTGTTCACGATCATCACCATGGTCGTGGTGATGACGGCGGGCACGTCGGTGATCATGTGGCTGGGCGAGCTGATCACGGACCGGGGTGTCGGCAACGGCATGTCGATCCTGATCTTCACCCAGGTGGTCGCGGTCTTCCCGGCGCAGTTCTGGGCCATCTACAAGAGCAAGGGCACCTTCACCTTCGTCATCGTGATGCTGGTGGGTCTGGCCATCATGGCCGGTGTGGTGTTCGTCGAGCAGGCCCAGCGCCGGATCCCGGTGCAGTACGCCAAGCGCATGGTGGGCCGCCGGATGTACGGCGGCACGTCGACCTACATCCCGTTGAAGGTCAACCAGGCGGGCATCATCCCGGTGATCTTCGCCTCGTCGCTGCTGTACCTGCCGGTGCTGGCGACGCAGTTGTGGCCGGAGAACAAGTGGATGGTCAAGCTGCAGCCCTACCTGCAGCAGGACAACGCCTGGCACATGGCGGTCTTCTTCGCCTTCATCATCTTCTTCACGTACTTCTACGTTGCGATCACCTTCAACCCCACTGAAGTCGCCGACAACATGAAGAAGTATGGTGGGTTCATCCCAGGCATCCGTCCGGGCCGGCCCACCGCCGAGTACCTCGACTACGTGCTCACCCGGATCACCACGCCCGGCGCGCTCTACCTGGGGCTCGTCTCGTTGGTGCCGATGGTCGCGTTCGCCCTGATGCAGGCCGCGGACGACTTCCCGTTCGGCGGCACGAGCATCCTCATCGTCGTCGGCGTGGGACTGGATACCGTGAAGCAGATCGAAAGCCAACTCCAGCAGCGCAACTACGAGGGCTTCCTCCGGTAGTGCGTATCGTTCTCGTGGGCCCCCCGGGAGCGGGCAAGGGGACACAGGCCCAGTTCATCGCATCTCACCTGTCCATCCCGAAGATCTCGACAGGTGACATCTTCCGCGCCAACGTGAGCGGCGGCACCGAACTGGGCCGGCAGGCCAAGCAGTTCATGGACCGCGGTGACCTCGTCCCCGACGAGATCACCATCGCGATGGTGCGGGACCGGCTCGCCGAGGACGACGCTCAGGACGGTTTCCTGCTCGACGGCTTCCCGCGCAACGTGCCGCAGGCCCAGACCCTGAAGAAGATCCTCGACTCCGAGTGGGGCACCCGGCTGGACCTGGTGCTGGAGCTGGTGGTGGACGAGGACGAGGTGGTGCGGCGGCTGTCCGGCCGTCGCACCTGCGGGCAGTGCGGCCAGATCTGCCACGTCGACTGGGACGACAAGAAGGACGACCTCTGCGACGACTGCGGCGGCCGGCTCTTCCAGCGGGACGACGACAAGGAGGACGTCGTCCGGCACCGGCTCGAGGTCTACCAGGAACAGACGGCGCCGCTGGTGTCGTTCTATGCCGATGAGGGCATTCTGGTCGGCATCGACGCGACCGGTCCGGTCGAGGAGGTCACCGAGCGGGCGCTGGAGGCGATCCGCCGGTTCGACACGTGATCGGCCGTCCGTCGGTTCCGCGAGTGGCCGTTCGCCCGCGGAACCGATGAGAGGGGATGCACGTGTGGGGTAGGCGCAGGCGCGGTCCGGCGATTCAGATCAAGAGCCCGGACCAGGTCGAGCTGATGCGCGCCGCCGGGCTGCTGGTCGGGCGGACGCTGGAGCTGCTGCGAGAGTCCGTCAAGCCCGGTATCACCACCGCCGACCTCGACGCGATCGCCGAGGACCACATCCGTTCCCACGACGGGATCCCGTCGTTCAAGGGCTACCACGGCTTTCCCGCCACGATCTGCGCCTCGGTGAACGAGGAGATCGTGCACGGCATCCCCAGCCCGCGCAAGGTGCTGCGGGACGGTGACGTGATCTCCATCGACTGCGGCGCCATCGTCGAGGGCTGGCACGGCGACGCGGCGATCACCGTTCCGGTCGGCCCGATCTCCGCCGAGCAGCGGCGACTGCTGCAGGTGACCGAGGAGGCGCTGTGGCACGGCCTCGCGGCCGGGCGGGTCGGCGCCCGACTCACCGACATCTCCCATGCGATCGAGTCCTACGTCCGCTCTCAGGGCCGCTACGGCATCGTGGAGGGGTACGGCGGGCACGGCATCGGGACGCAGATGCACATGGACCCGTTGATCGCCAACCATGGAGCCCCCGGCCACGGCCCCGAGCTGGAGCCGGGCATGTGCTTCGCGGTCGAGCCGATGGTCAACCTCGGCACCAAGGCCACCCGTGAGCTGGACGACGGCTGGACGGTGGTCACCACCGACGGCCTGCACTCGGCGCACTTCGAGCACACGTTCGCGGTGACGGAGGACGGTCCCCGGGTGCTCACCGCGCTGGACGAGGGCCGGGAGCGGCTCGCCCGGCTCGGTGCCTCCTCCTAGGAGCGGGGGCGCGATGCCGCACGATCCCCAGATGAGGGCCTCGGACGCCGATCGCGACCGGGTCGCCGAGGAGCTGCGGGAGCACTGCGCCACCGGCCGCATCACCCTGGACGAGCTTCAGGAGCGGCTGGACGCCGTCTACGGCGCGAGGACGCACGGCGACCTCGACCGTGTCACCGCCGATCTTCCCGAGGCCGACCTGTACGAGCGGCCCGTTCCCGTTCGCCAGGGGTCGTCCGCGCCCGCGCCCCGCCGTCAGGGCCAGGAGGTGGCCACGGTGGCGTGGTCGGCGTGGGCGCTGGTGAGCGGGCTCAACCTGGCCATCTGGATGGTCCTGGGCGTCGCCGTCGAGTTCGTCTACCCGTGGTGGATCTGGGTGGCCGGGCCGTGGGGCGCGTATCTGCTGCTGGGCGCGCTGTTCGGCCGCCGGCGTTCTTAGTCGACCTGCATCAGCGGGCGATGACCCCCGGTCGGCACGAAGTGCGAGACCGCCGAGCGGTCCTCGCCGACGATGTGCACCGCGAACCCGGCGGACTCCCCGGTGTACGCGGCCTGCCCGGGCCGGCCGGTGTCGAGATAGATCTGCCGGTAGGTGCTGGGGCAGGTGATGGCGGTGACGCCACCGATGGAGCCCGCCGACGCCCGGTGCGCGTGCCCGCTGATGACCCGTACGACCTGCGGGTGGCGGGCCAGGACGGCGGCGAACGCGTCGGGCTCGCGCAGGCCCATCTCGTCGAGGAACCGCACGCCGACGCGGAACGGCGGATGGTGGGTGGCCACCACGGTGGGGAGGTCGGGCCCGGCGGTGAGGACGGCGTCCAGCCATGCCAGGCGGGCGCCGTCGAGCTCGCCGTGCGGGGCTCCGGGCACGGTGGTGTCGCAGCACACCAGCCTGACCCCGTTCACCTCGACGGCGTACTGGAACGGTGCCGCAGGGTCGTCCCCGGGGGCGTGGTCGGTGAACACCGAGCGCAGCGCGGCGCGGTCGTCGTGGTTGCCCGCCAGCGCGAAGACCGGCATCGCCAGCGGGGACAGCAGCGCGTGCAGCCGGGCGTACTCGGCGGGCAGCCCGTTGTCGGCGAGGTCGCCGGTGAGGACCAGGCAGTCGGGCCGTTCCGGGAGGGCCAGCACGGCGGAGACGGCGTCGCGGAGCGCGCGGGCCGGGCCGGAGCGGTCGTCCCCGCCGGGGGCGGCGACGGCGAGATGGATGTCGCTCAACTGCGCGATGATCGTCATTGATCCTCTTCCCTGGCACGGACGGCGGCCGCCGCCGTGCACGGAAGGTGATCTTGACAGATTCAGGCGACGTGCGACAGTACGGCCGTCAGCGCCGAGGTGACCTCCTCGGGGGCGGGCGCCACCTGCGGCACCACGTCGCGCAGCGCCAGCCAGCCGTTGATCGCCTGCGAGGTCGGGCCGGCCTCGCGCAACTGCGGGTCGACCACGCCGTACCAGCCGGCGACCTTGGACCAGCGCCACAGCCGGTGCCCGGAGCTGGTGGTCTCGGAGGCGGGGAAGTTGCCGGGGCCGCGGGTGCCCCGGATCGACAACCGGACCGACTCCAGCGTCCGACCCACCCGGTCGGCGATGTCCCGCATCGACAGCAGCGGGTCGGCCTCCACGGACAGGACCCGCAGCTCGGGGGCGTCCTCGGCCGGGCCCAGGCACTCCAGGTGCTCGATGACCTCCATGATCGCGGCCGACAGGGAGGACGCCTGCCAGCGGCACCCGGCCTGGCCGGGTTTCTCGTCCCCGCGCAGCTCCCGCACGAACCCCACCGTCACCCGTCCGAGGGTGCGCTGGAAGAGCGGATCGAGCTCGGCTTCCAGGAGCGGCCGGCTGAGGATCAGCTCGAAGTCGTAGTTCGGCATGCCGACCCTCCTCTGACGTCTCCTTACGGAAAGGTACAACGGTTGAGCGGGTAAGCTGGGGCGGGGAACCGTCCCGGTCGCCGAGATGACGCTGATTTCGCGTTCGGCCGCCGGTGACGTAGACTCCTATGTCGGTCCGTTGTCGCCTCGCCCGAGTTCTCGCCGTACCGGCAGGGTGTGGCCACCTCCCGCATGATCTCCGCGCACTCGGCGGAGCGTCGCCGGGGAAGGCGGGCCGGACCCAGACGATACCGAGCAGCGAAGCGCGGAGGACATGCCCAAGAAAGAAGGGGCCATCGAGATCGAGGGCACCGTCGTCGAGTCTCTCCCGAACGCCATGTTCCGGGTGAAGCTGGACAACGAGCACATGGTGCTGGCCCACATCAGCGGCAAGATGCGGATGCACTACATCCGGATCCTGCCCGACGACCGGGTCGTCGTGGAGTTGAGCCCCTACGACCTCACCCGCGGCCGGATCGTCTACCGCTACAAGTAACCAACGATCACTGAGGTTGCCTCTCTCCCAGGTGGCAATGGGGGAGCGACCCTGATCACTAGGAGACCACAGTGAAGGTCAAGCCGAGCGTCAAGAAGATCTGCGGCAAGTGCCGGGTGATCCGCCGTCACGGCCGGGTCATGGTCATCTGCCAGGACCCGCGGCACAAGCAGCGTCAAGGCTGACGCGAGAGCGCCACGTACACAGCGCATCGCAAACCTTCACACGGTCGCCGTACGGCCCTTTCGGTCGTACGGCACGGCTGTGTGTGGGGTACCCCCGGTCGGAGGCCGGGGCCGCCACCCGGGCAGGGGTGGGGAGGGCGATGCGTCAGACCTCCGCGACATGAAGGGAACTGCCCGACGATGGCACGCCTCGTTGGTGTCGACCTCCCGCGCGACAAGCGCCTGGAGGTCGCTCTGACCTACATCTTCGGCATCGGCCGGACCCGCGCACTGGAGACGCTGCGCGAGACCGGCATCAGCGGCGACCTGCGGGTGCACGAGATCGGCGACGACGAGCTGATCCGGCTGCGCGACTGGATCGACGGCAACTACAAGATCGAGGGCGACCTGCGCCGGGAGGTCCAGGCGGACATCCGGCGCAAGATCGAGATCGGTTGCTACCAGGGCATCCGGCACCGCCGGGGCCTTCCGGTGCACGGTCAGCGCACGCAGACCAACGCCCGCACCCGCAAGGGCAAGAAGAAGACCGTGGCCGGCAAGAAGAAGGCCGGCAAGAAGTAGTAGTCCGGACGGCGGCACGGTCGCCACGTCGGATCGATGACCTCACAGGAGTAGACAGAGCAGATGCCTCCCAGGAGCAAGGTCGGCGCCAAGAAGGTGCGCCGCAAGGAGAAGAAGAACGTCGCCCACGGGCACGCTCACATCAAGAGCACGTTCAACAACACGATCGTTTCGATCACCGACCCCAACGGCAACGTGATCGCGTGGGCCTCGTCCGGCCACGTCGGCTTCAAGGGCTCGCGCAAGTCCACGCCGTACGCCGCCCAGCAGGCCGCCGAGGCCGCCGCGCGGCGGGCGATGGAGCACGGCATGCGCAAGGTCGACGTCTTCGTCAAGGGCCCGGGCTCGGGCCGTGAGACGGCCATCCGTTCGCTTCAGGCGACGGGTCTCGAGGTCGGCTCCATCCAGGACGTCACGCCCGTTCCGCACAATGGATGCCGCCCGCCCAAGCGGCGTCGCGTCTGAGCCGGGGGAGAGAGACATGGCTCGTTACACCGGCGCGGACTGCAAGCTCTGCCGTCGCGAGAAGATGAAGCTGTTCCTCAAGGGGACCAAGTGCGAGGGGCCCAAGTGCCCCATCGAGATCCGGCCGTACCCGCCGGGTGAGCACGGTCGCGGTCGCCCCAAGGAGACCGAGTACCTGCTGCAGCTCCGCGAGAAGCAGAAGGCCCGCCGCATCTACGGCGTGCTGGAGCGGCAGTTCCACAACTACTACGTGCAGGCCAACAAGAAGACGGGCAAGACCGGCGACGTCCTGCTGCAGCTCCTGGAGCGGCGGCTGGACAACGTGGTCTACCGCGCGGGCTTCGCCAAGTCCCGCGACATGGCCCGTCAGTTGATCATGCACGGCCACTTCAGGGTGAACGGCCGCAAGGTCGACATCCCGTCGTTCCTCGTCAGCGAGAACGACATCATCGAGGTCAAGCAGACGTCGCTGGACCAGACGCCGTTCGTGGTCGCCAAGGCCGAGGCCGGCGAGCGTCCGGTCCCGGCGTGGCTCGAGGCCATCGTCGAGCCGACCATGCGGATCCTCGTGCACTCCCTCCCGGTCCGGCAGCAGATCGACACGCCGGTCCAGGAGCAGTTGATCGTCGAGCTCTACTCCAAGTAGCGGCTCGCGCCCCCGGACGGGGTCCGAGAGGCCCCGTCCGGGGTACGCATCATTTATCGACGACGTCATATAGCGGGCGTCGTGGACACCAAGGGAGCACATCATGCTCATCGCTCAACGTCCCACCCTCGCCGAGGAGCAGGTCGACGAGTTCCGGTCGCGGTTCACCATCGAGCCGCTGGAGCCGGGCTTCGGTTACACGATCGGCAACTCGCTGCGCCGCACGCTGCTGTCGTCCATCCCGGGCGCGGCGGTCACCAGCATCCGCATCGAGGGCGTGCTGCACGAGTTCTCCACCGTTCCGGGGGTGAAGGAGGACGTCACCGACATCATCCTGAACCTCAAGGAGCTGGTGGTCTCCTCCGAGCACGACGAGCCCGTGGTGATGTACCTGCGCAAGCAGGGCCCGGGCGAGGTCACCGCCGCCGACATCGCGCCGCCGGCCGGTGTCGAGGTGCACAACCCCGACCTGCACATCGCCACGCTGAACAACAAGGCCAAGCTGGAGATGGAGCTGACCGTCGAGCGCGGTCGCGGCTACGTCTCCGCCGCCCAGAACAAGCAGCCGGGCCAGGAGATCGGGCGCATCCCGATCGACTCGATCTACTCCCCGGTCCTCAAGGTCACCTACAAGGTCGAGGCCACCCGAGTCGAGCAGCGCACCGACTTCGACCGGCTGATCGTCGACGTGGAGACCAAGCACTCGATGCTGCCCCGCGACGCGGTGGCCAGCGCCGGCAAGACCCTCGTCGAGCTGTTCGGGCTGGCCCGTGAGCTCAACGTCGAGGCCGAGGGCATCGACATGGGCCCGTCGCCGACGGACGCCGCGCTGGCGGCCGATCTGGCGCTGCCCATCGAGGAGCTGAACCTCACGGTCCGCTCCTACAACTGCCTCAAGCGCGAGGGCATCCACTCGGTGGGCGAGCTGGTGGCCCGCAGCGAGCAGGACCTGCTCGACATAAGGAATTTCGGCGCCAAGAGCATCGAAGAGGTCAAGCAGAAGCTCAACGACATGGGCCTCTCGCTGAAGGACTCCCCGCCCGGATTCGACCCGACCGCCGCCGCCGACTCCTACGGGGACGACGACGCCGGCTACGCCGAGACCGAGCAGTACTAGCAGTCCACGGGCGCGGCCTTGTGGCCGCGCCCGTTCGGCGGTGCCGTTGCGATGCGGTGCCCGCCCGCCCTGGCCCGTCCATGCCGGACGGCCGGGGTGACATTCCCCTAAGGGCCACCGGTACCTGATACGGCCGGTGCAGGAAGGAACACGACATGCCGAAGCCCACCAAGGGCGCCCGCCTCGGCGGAGGGCCCGCGCACGAGCGGCTGATCCTGGCGAACCTCGCCACGGCGCTGTTCGAGCACGGCCGCATCACCACCACCGAGGCCAAGGCCCGGCGGGTCCGCCCGTACGCGGAGAAGCTGATCACCAAGGCCAAGAAGGGCGACCTGCACAACCGTCGCCTGGTGGCCGCGGTGATCCGCGACAAGGGCGTGGTGCACGCGCTGTTCACCGAGATCGCCCCGACGTTCGCGGAGCGGCCGGGCGGCTACACCCGGATCACCAAGATCGGTCCGCGTCGCGGCGACAACGCCCCGATGGCGGTCATCGAGCTGGTGACCGAGCCGCTGGGCGCGACCACGGTGACCGCGGCCGGCGCCGCCGAGACCAAGGCCCAGGGGGTGGAGGACCTCGACCTCGACGCCGCCAACGCCGAGATCGAGGAGTCGCGCGCCGAGTCCTCCGAGCAGGAGCCGACGGCCGTCGAGGACGCGCCCGAGGTGACCAAGGCCGACGACGACGTCAAGTAGGCGTCAACCGGCCGTATAAGGCAGACCGGGCCCGCCGTCCCTCCAGGGGCGGCGGGCCTCGTCGTTGTGGATCGGGTCCGACCCGCCGGATTTGCGGCGCGACGTCGGGCCCGTTGGTTTGGAACACTGGGCGCATGGACGGGGGACTATGACGGCGCTGGTGCGGCTGCGGCTCGACATCGGCTACGACGGCTCGGACTTCGCCGGCTGGGCCCGGCAGCCCGCGCAGCGGACGGTGCAGGGCGTCATCGAGGAGGCGCTCGGTCGCGTGCTGCGGCTCGACCCGCCGCCGGTGCTGACGGTGGCGGGCCGTACCGATGCGGGGGTGCACGCCCGAGGGCAGGTCGCGCACGTCGTGGTGCCGGTGGCCGCGTACGCGGCGGCGGGCAGCACGCTGCCGCGCCGCATGGCGGGTCTGTTGCCGCCGGACGTGCGGGTGTGGCGGGTGACGCCCGCCCCCGAGGGCTTCGACGCCAGGTTCTCCGCACTGTCGCGGCGGTACGTGTACCGGGTGTGCGACGACCCGGTGGGCGTCGATCCGCTGCGGCGGCGTGACGTGCTGTGGCATCCGCGTCCGCTGGACATCGACCGGATGAACGAGGCGGCCGTGCTGTTGTCCGGCGAGCACGACTTCGCCGCGTTCTGCCGCAAGCGGGAGGGCGCGACCACCATTCGGCGGCTGCTGCGGTACGAGTGGGCGCGGCAGGAGCCGAGGGTCGCGGCCGCGACGGTGGAGGCCGACGCGTTCTGTCACTCGATGGTGCGCGCCCTGGTGGGGGCGCTGCTGGTGGTGGGCGACGGCCGCCGGGACGTGGACTGGCCGGCCAAGGTGCTGGCCGCCCGGGTACGGGACTCGGCCGTGAACGTGGCGCCCGCGCACGGGCTGTCCCTGGAGGAGATCCGCTACCCCGACGACGAGGGGCTGGCACGCCGGGCGCAGGAGACCCGGCGGGTGCGGACGTTGAGCGTGGGCGACGCCTCGGGCTCGTGACCCGGGCGGGGCCCGTTCAGGGACGTCCGGTGGCGCGCCGGTCGATCGGGCGCAGGCCGTACCCGACGAACTGCTCGGCGACCTCCTTGAGGGTGTCGTCGCCCGGCTTGGGGATGGTGCCGTCGGCGTAGGTGGCGTAGGCGTACACGATGTAGCGTCCGCGCACCGTTCCGGCGGCGTGGCCGCCCGCGCGGTCGATGTCGGGCGACCGCTTGCCGGGCATGCCGCGGAACCACTCGTACCTCCCGGGCCTGCCGGCGCGGCTGGCGGCCAGCGCCGCCTGGTGGTTCGGCATGACGGCGACGCCGGCGGTGACGGCGATGGTCTTGGCCCGGTTGACGTAGGTGGCGCGGACGACGCTGCGGCACTTGCCGCGGTCGAGGGCGGTGATCATCGCGCCTCGGGCGGTGAGGCTGCACTGGTGGTTCACCGAGGACATGTCCTGGGCGTAGAAGCGCGCGCCCAGCCCCAGGTCCCTGGCGGGGAACACCTCGACGAGCGCCAGCGGGCGGGTGTCGGTCCGCTCGCTGTTGATGTCGACGGGGACGGGACCCGGCTTGCGGGCCGGGCGGGGGGAGGCGGCGGCGCGGTCGGTCGGTCGGTCGGCGGCACGCTCGTCGCCGCCGGAGGCGAGCCCGAACGCGGCCAGCACGGTGGCCGGGATCAGGATCACCAGCGCGATCATGCCGATCATGATCTGGTTGCGGCGGCGCAACGTGGCGTCGGTGTCGGGCGGGGCGGGGCCGGACATCGTCGGCCCCGGCATCGTCGGGCCCTGCGGCGGCATCGTCCGCGGCTGCTCGGAGCCCATCGGCGGGAACGGCGGGACGCCGTCGGGCTGGGTCTGGGAGACCACCAGGATGACGCCGTCCGGGGCCTGCTCGCCGTAGGCGGACGCGGCGGCGTGGGGGACGCCCTCGGGCTTGGGCGTCACGTACTCCGCCGGGGACACCCCGGGGGGCAGGACCGCGTCGGGCGTCAGCGCGCCCTCGGCGCCCTCGTCCTCATGGGCGTCGGCCTCGGCGGGAGGCGGCTGGGGGCGCTCGTGGGGCCCCGTGTACATAGGGATGCCGTCGGGGTCGGTGTCCGGGTAGGCGGGGAGCGGGAACTCCTGGATGGGCTCGGACGGAACGGCCCCTCGGGTGTCCACCCTGGGCACCCCCACGCCGGCCACCAGATGGCCGGGCCGGTCCGCGAGGTACGGAACGGGGGTCCGGAGGGGCTCGGGTGCCGGGATCTCCGCGTCGGCCTCTACCGGGTCCTGGACGTCGTCTTGGGGGAGCGGCTCCTCTTCGGGCTCGGCCTCGGGGGCCCGTTCTCCGTCGTCTTCCGGGGTGGCCGCCCACCAGGGCTTGTCGGGGCCGAAAAGCGGCACGGCGAAAGAGGGCGCCGCCTCCTCGGTCCCGGGCTCCACGGTCGGTTCGCCGGCGTGCCCGAAGCTGGGCGGGGCCGGCGTCGACGGTGTGCCGTCCGAGGTGGGGGACGCCGAGTCCACCGCGGACTCGGGGGTCTCCTCAGGTCCAGACATAGCCAAAGAGGGTATTCGTCACGATCAGCTCGTGAGGGGTTTGCCTTCGATTCCCCGGTAGTGCAGCGCTTTGTTCAGGTTGCTGCCGAGGATGACCTGCTGTTGGAACGATGAGACGGTCTTGTGATAGCGGGATGCGATGGCCTTCCCGTCGGGCCGCTGGACCCAGGTCATGATCAGGTAGTGCCCGCGCACGAACGACGTGCCCAGCGCGGCGCCCTTGCCGATCTTCTTGGTGACCCCGGTGCCGGCGAGCGGCTGGAGGTAGGCCTCCCGGCCCGCCCCGGCCTTGTCGGCGGCCCTGGCGGCGCTCTCGGTCTTGAGGTTCAGAACGCCCACGGTGCCGATGAGCTTGCCGTCGGCCCGGGCGAACGTGGCCCGCAGCGCCTGGACGCAGCCGCCCTTGGTCAGCGCCCGCTCCAGGGTGCCGCCACTGACGATCTTGGTGCAGCTCCGGTCGTGCTTCCAGGCCGTCCGCACGTACTTCAGTCCCTTGTCGGTGAACGAGCCGTTCCCGAACGCCTCCTTGAGGGTCAGCGGGTTCGGGTCGGTGGCGCGGCTCTTGAGCTTGGCGTTCAGCCGCGGGGGCGGGAGCCGCGTCGGCGTGGAACGCGGCGTCGGCGTCGGTGTGGCGGCGGCCTGGGGCTTGTCGGCGGAGTCGTCGCCGGTGAGCATCGAGGACGCCGCGAACCCGACCCCGACCAGCAGCGCGGCGGCGACCACACCGCCGCCGATCA
Organism: Thermomonospora umbrina; assembly: GCF_003386555.1. GTDB lineage: Bacteria > Actinomycetota > Actinomycetes > Streptosporangiales > Streptosporangiaceae > Thermomonospora > Thermomonospora umbrina. The sequence goes on from NZ_QTTT01000001.1 coordinate 3,990,006, forward strand.
TCAGCGGCAGGTTGCGTCGCCGTCCTCGGGACGGCTCGCCGCCCGGGGGAGGCCCGAACGCGCCCTGATCGAACCGGTCGGGCGGCCCGAACCGCTCCGGCGGGGGCCCGAAGTGGGGGCCCGGCGCGCCGCCGTACCGGACCTCGGGATTCCCGGGGGCGCCGTGCGGCGGGTACGCCTCGGTCGGCGGCCGGTCGAAGCCTCCGCCCGCGCCGAAGGCGTCCTCGCCGTACTCCGGCCGGTCCGTCGCGCCCCCGTCGAGCGGGTCGAACGACTCGCCGGGACGCGCGGCGAAAGCGCCGGGCGGCGGAGCGAAGGGGGAGCCGTCCGATGTGGGCGGCTCCGAGGGATGGCCGCCGGATCTGTCGTGATCACCCGGGTAACCCATGACTTGGACCTTACCGTTCCATTTGCGTGGTTCTGGACCTCGTCAAGGCACCACGATGGCACGGAAGCGGCCGGCGCGAGGCCGGAATCCGCGGGTCAGCGGCCTGCGCGGGCTCATTCCCAGCCGAAGTTCTGCGTCCACCAGGGGCCGCCCGAGCCGGTCCGGACGCCGACGCCGACGCCGACGCCGAGGGCCTTCAGCCCGCAGTTGAGGATGTTCGCGCGATGACCGGGGCTGTCCATCCACGCTCGCATGACGGAGGCGGCCGTCGGCTGGCCCATGGCGATGTTCTCGGCCCCGGGGCTGGGGTAGCCGGTCCTCTTGATGCGGTCGGCGAACGTGTCCCCGTTCGGGGAGGTGTGGTCGAAGTAGCCCTTGGCCGCCATGTCGGCGGAGTGGTTCCGTGCCGAGGTCACCAGTCGTTGGTCGACGCGCAGCGCGGAGCATCCCGCCTTGGCCCGTTCGTCGTTGGTGAGCCGCACCACGGCGCCCTCCAGACCGGACGAGCCGGATGGCGGCCTCGTGCCGCCCCCGGAGCCGCCGTCCCCCGAGCCCGAACCCGACCCGCCGCCGTCACCGGACCCCGAGGGGCCGCTGGGAGAGGTGTCGGGCATGCGCAGCCGCTTGAGGGGCGGGGCGGGGTCCTCGGAGGGCCGCCGGGTGTTCGGGGCCGTCGTCCGTCCGGGTGCGAGGGGACCGGCGGTGCCCGCCCGCCGTCCGTCCTTGGAGCCGGGCTCGGCGTCCTCGGCGACACGGTCCCGTTGGGCCGACGCGGCGACTCCCGGGTCGGAGTCGTCGAATGCGGGCAGCACCAGGCGGTCTAGGCCGACGCCGGCGGCGATGGCGAGCGCGGCGCAGGTCAGGGTCGCGGTCGTGACGACGGCTCGCCGACCGGCGCTGCGGCGGGCCGGTCCGGGCGGGCCGGCGGATCCGGGGCGGAGGGAGGGCATCGGGGGTCTCCCGGGAGGCGGGGAACGATCGACCTCCGCACCATATCCCCACAATTCCGAAGAGTTCCGCAAAAGATTCGCAGCTCAGCGCCCCTTCGGATGAGTCGGGAGCGTTCCGGAGGGCCGGAGGTGCGGGGGTCCGGTCGTGACGAGTCGGGAGATGCGGCATACTGGAGGCTGGCCGGGAGACTGTTGCGTGACGGCTCGCTTTGACCCATGCCCGAGCGGGTGGGTATTCTGCCAGTTCGTTGCATCTACCGGTGTGCCCGAGTGGCCCCGGCCTCCAGGGTGTCGCTTCGGACCGTCTCGATCCGGCCGGCGTGCCCCGGATCCTGTGAAGTCGACAAGAAACGAAGGCTACGACCGTGCGCACGTACACCCCGAAGCCCGCTGACGTGCAGCGTCAGTGGCACGTCATCGACGCGACCGATGTCGTGCTGGGTCGGCTCGCCAGTCAGGTCGCAATCCTGTTGAGGGGCAAGCACAAGCCCATCTACGCGCCCCACATGGACACCGGTGACTTCGTCGTCATCATCAACGCCGACAAGGTGGCGCTGTCGGGGAACAAGCTGGAGAAGAAGAAGGCGTACCGCCACTCCGGCTACCCGGGCGGCCTCCGCGCCGTCGCGTACAAGGACCTGCTGGCCAAGCACCCCGAGCGTGCGGTCGAGAAGGCCATCAAGGGCATGCTGCCCAAGAACACCCTCGGCCGGAAGATGTTCGGCAAGGTGAAGGTCTACGCCGGCCCGAACCACCCGCACCAGGCCCAGCAGCCGGTGCCCTTCGAGATCACTCAGGTCTCGCAGTAGGCGCGTAGCAGCGAGCACTCAGCACGCAACTCGTCGCACGACCCGGAAAAAGTGGCCGCCGGGGCACCCGACAGGCGAGGTCGGGCCCGCCGCCCCGGTCAGATGACCCTAGGAGAACAGTGGCCGAGAACAGCGGTATCGAGACGCCCGTCGAGGGCGCCGAGGTCGAGGAGTACCCCGAGGAGTTCTCGGGCGAGTACACCACCGAGACGCCCGAGACGTCCGAGTCGGCGGAGCTGGACGGTCGGCCGATCGCCACCGGCGCCGCGTCGGCCACCGGCCGCCGCAAGGAGGCCATCGCCCGCGTCCGGATCATGCCCGGCACCGGCAAGTGGACGATCAACGGCCGGACCCTGGACCAGTACTTCCCGAACAAGGTCCACCAGCAGATCGTCAACGAGCCGTTCGTGCAGCTCGGTGCCGAGGAGCAGTTCGACGTCATCGCCCGGGTGGCCGGCGGCGGCACCACCGGCCAGGCCGGCGCGCTGCGGATGGGCATCTCCCGCGCCCTGCAGATCGTCGACCCGGACCACCGCGGCGTGCTGAAGAAGGCCGGCTTCCTGACCCGTGACCCCCGGGTCAAGGAGCGGAAGAAGGCCGGTCTCAAGAAGGCCCGTAAGGCGCCGCAGTACAGCAAGCGCTGATCGCTCGCGTCCGCCGTTGCCGGTCTCGCTCGCCGTCGACACGGGGCATCGGCCCCGTGTCCGTCATGTTCGTGCGAAACGTTCCCTCACGGGTACGCGAACTGGCAGGGTGGGCCCGAGCGTCACAAGACCGCGTGGAGCCCGGACGGCTCCGCGCGGTCTTCGCTTTGGCAAGCGCAACGGCGGGCGCCCCGGCGAGGCCGGCGTCCAGAAGCCGACGGGTGGGGAGTGAACTGTGGGTCGACTGTTCGGAACCGATGGTGTGCGGGGTGTCGCGGGCCGCGACCTGACGGGGCGGCTGGCGATGGACCTGTCCGTCGCCGCGGCGCGGGTGCTCGGGGAGGCGGGGGCCTTCGAGGGCCACCGGCCGGTGGCGGTGGTCGGCCGGGACCCCCGGGCCTCGGGCGAGTTCCTGGAGGCGGCCGTGGTCGCCGGCCTGGCCGGGGCCGGCGTGGACGTGCTGCGCCTCGGCGTGCTGCCGACCCCGGCGGTGGCGTACCTGACCCACACGCTGGACGCCGACCTCGGGGTGATGCTGTCGGCGTCGCACAACCCGGCGCCCGACAACGGCATCAAGTTCTTCGACCGCAGCGGCCACAAGCTGGCCGACGAGATCGAGGACAGCATCGAGGCCCATCTCGGCGAGGACTGGGACGCCCCCACCGGCGCCGCCGTGGGCCGCGTCCGGGACGCGTACGGGGCCGTCGAGCAGTACGTGGCGCACCTGCTGTCCACCGTGCCGGTGTCGTTGGACGGGCTGCGCGTGGTGGTCGACTGCGCCCACGGGGCCGCCTCCTCGGTCGCGCCGGAGACGCTGCGCCGTGCGGGCGCCGAGGTCATCACCATCGGGAACGCTCCCGACGGCCTGAACATCAACGCCGGCTGCGGCTCCACCCATCTGGAGGCGCTGCGCGAGGAGGTCGTCCGGCAGGGCGCCGACGCGGGCATCGCCCACGACGGCGACGCCGACCGCTGCCTGGCGGTGACCGCGGGCGGCGAGGTCGTGGACGGCGACCAGATCATGGCCATCCTGGCGCTGGAGCTGCGGGAGACCGGACGACTCGCCCAGGACACCGTGGTCGCCACCGTGATGTCCAACCTGGGCTTCAAGATCGCGCTGCGCGAGGCCGGGATCGCCATGGTGGAGACCGCCGTGGGCGACCGCTACGTGCTGGAGGCCATGAAGGCCGGCGGCTACACCTTCGGCGGCGAGCAGTCCGGCCACGTCATCATGCTCGACCACGCCACCACCGGCGACGGGGTGCTGACCGGCCTGCACCTGCTGGCGGCGATGGCCCGCCGGGGCCGCAAGCTCGACGAGCTGGCCCAGGTCATGCACCGTCTGCCGCAGGTGCTGATCAACGTGCGCGGCGTGGACAAGGCGCGCGCCAAGACCTCCCCGGAGCTGGCCGCCGCGATCGCCGAGGCGGAGACCGGGCTCGGCGACGGCGGCCGGGTGCTGATCCGGCCCAGCGGCACCGAGCCCATGGTCCGCGTCATGGTCGAGGCCCCCACACCCGACCAGGCCCAGTCCGTCGCCGAACGCCTCGTCGAGGTCGTCCGTACGCTCTGACCCCGCCGTTCAGGGTCGGCAGCGGTCGAGGAAGCCGTTGAGTGCGTCGCGGTCGGCGCGGGTGATGGGCAGGTCGTAGCCGCGCGCCACCGCGATGTACTTGATCGCGTAGGTGCACTGGTACTCCTTGCGGGGCTTCCACTCGCCCGGACCGGAGTCGCCCTTCTGGCCGTTCACGACGCCCCAGACGGCGAGCAGGTTGCGGTGGTCGTTGGCGAAGCGCTCGCGGCGCGCCTCCGTCCACCCGGCGGCGCCCATCCGCCAGGACAGCGCCAGCGGGTAGAGGTGGTCGATCTGCACCTCGTCGGCGTCGGACTTGCTGAACATGATCCGCCTACCGGTGTACGGGTCGTCCAGGCGTCCGGAGACGACGACGCAGCGGTCCCGCCGGATGATGTCGCGCAGGTCGCGGGCGAGGACGTCGTTGCGCTGGTCGCAGCCGTTGTTGTCGATGTCCCGCCAGCGCTGCCCGTACTTCTCCCGCGCGTAGCCGGCGCCGCCGCCCTCGGTGGCGATGCGCAGCCGCGCCAGGTCCCGCCGTGCGGTGGAGCCGTCCGTGCTCCGACCGGAGGGGGGCGGGTCGTCCCCACCGCTGCCGATCTCGACACTGCAGGCGGACGCCGCGAGAACGGCGGCGACCGCGATGAGGCCCGGACGTCGGAACGTCATGCGTTCTCCATCCTGTTTTCCCTGCTCCTTGCCCGTACCCGCCACGGCCTTGGGGGAAGAGGACCTTCGGGGTAGAGATACGGCACCATGGCGGTGTGCTGCATCTGCGAGTGATCTCGCCCGCCGACCGTACCGACCGGGTCTGTGCCGTTCTGGAGGAGTGCCCGGGTGTGGCCAACCTGGTGGTGCTGCCGGGGGCGGCCCGGCGGCCGGCCGGGGACCTGGTCATGGGGGACGTGGCCCGCGAGTCGGCCGACGAGATCATCGAGGCGCTCCAGGAGTTGGACGTCGACCACGACGGGTCGATCTCGCTGGACGACACCGACGTGACGGTCTCGGACGCCGCCGACGAGGCCGAGAGGCGCGCCCCCGGGCACGGCGACGACGCGGTGATCTGGGAGGAGCTGGACGAGCGCACCATCGAGGACACCAGGCTGACCTGGGCGTTCGTGGTGTTCCTGGCGCTGGCCACCCAGCTCGCCGGGATCGCCGCGCTGACCGACTCGCCGATCCTGGTGGTGGGGGCGATGGTGCTGGGCCCGGAGTTCGGGGCCATCGCGGCGATCTGCTTCGGCGTGGTGTTCCGGGACGTGCGGCGGATCGGTCGGGCGCTGGGCACGCTGACCGTCGGCTTCGCGGTGGCGATCGCGGTCACCTACGTGTGCGCGCTGGTCAGCCGGTGGATCGGGGTGATCGAGCTGCACCAACTGCCGGCGTCGCGGCCGCTGACCCAGTTCATCTACACCCCCGATCGGTGGTCGTTCGTGGTGGCGCTGCTGGCCGGGGCGGCCGGGGTGCTGTCGCTGACGGCGGGCAAGTCGTCGGCGCTGGTCGGGGTGTTCATCTCGGTGACCACCGTGCCCGCGGCGGGCAACCTCGCGGTGGCGATGGCCCTGCGGCACTGGTCGGAGATCGACGGCTCGGTGCTCCAACTGCTGGTCAACCTGGCCGGGATGCTGCTGGCGGGGACGCTGACCCTGTTGGTGCAGCGCGGCGTGTGGCACATCGCCCGAAAGCGCCAGACAGCGGTACGGGCTCGTACGACTTGAGAGTGAAGACGCCGGTCGGGGCGTTCCACTAGGTTCTGGGGCATGCCGATCATCGCCACCCAGGGGCTGACGATGAGGTTCCCCGGAGTGACCGCTCTGGACGACCTCACGTTCGCCGTGGAAGCCGGTGTCGTCGGGCTGGTCGGCGCCAACGGCGCGGGCAAGTCGACGCTCATCAAGATCCTGCTGGGTCTGGTCCCCGCCTCCGCGGGGCAGGCCCGGGTGCTGGACCTCGACGTCGCGACCCAGGGCGAGTCGATCCGGGAGCGGGTGGGCTACATGCCCGAGTACGAGTGCCTGCCGCCGGACGTGTCGGCCACCGAGTTCGTGGTCCACATGGCGCGGATGACCGGCCTGCCGCCCGCCGCCGCCCGTGAGCGCGCCGCCGACACGCTGCGCCACGTCGGGCTGTACGAGGAGCGGTACCGGCCGATGGGCGGCTACTCCACCGGCATGCGGCAGCGGGTCAAGCTGGCGCAGGCGCTGGTGCACGACCCGCAACTGGTGTTCCTGGACGAGCCCACCAACGGGCTGGACCCGGCGGGCCGCGACGAGATGCTCGACCTGATCCGGCGGATCGGCGCCGAGTTCGGCATCAGCGTGCTCGTCACCTCGCATCTGCTGGGCGAGCTGGAGCGCAGTTGCGACCACGTGGTGATCATCGACGGCGGTCGGCTGCTGCGCTCTCAAGGGGTTGCGGCGTTCACCGCCGCCAGCGGGGTCCTGTCGGTCGAGGTCGAGGACGGCATGGACCCGCTCGGGCACCGGCTGGCCGCCGCCGGGCTGACGGTGCGCCCGGAGGGTCGGCTGCTGCTGGTGGACGTGGCGGGCGAGCACACCTACGACCTGATCAGGGACGCGGTGGTCGACCTGGAGCTGTGCCTGATCCGCATGGAGCAGCGCCGGCACCACATCGAGGAGGTCTTCGCGACGCCGCAGGCCCCTCAGGCCCCGCACCCCGGGCGCCCCGGGCAGGCCGTCGTCGGCGAAGGGACGTGGTGAGCATGGCGGGACCGGTGCGCACGGGCACCATCCACGACATCGGCTATCGGCACTACGAGGGCCGCCGGCTCGGCCGCGCGTACGTGCTGCGGTCGCTGTACGTCCACAACCTGCGGGCGGCGTGGGGCATCGGTCGTCCCGCCCGCGCCAAGGTGATGCCGTTCCTGCTGGCGGCGGTGATGCTGCTGCCGGCGGCGGCGGACGTGGCGAGCGTGGCGATCACCAAGGAGCCCGACCTGCTGTGGCCGTACCCGGCGTACGCCACGTACCTGCAGGTGGTGATCTCGATCTTCCTGGCCACCCAGGCGCCGGTGCTGGCCTCCCGGGAGCTGCGGTTCCACGTGGTGCCGCTGTACTTCTCCCGGCCCGTCGGCCACCTGGACTTCGTGCTCGCCAAGCTGGCGGCGATGGTGACCGCGCTGCTGACGCTGATGGTCGTCCCGGTCACCGTGCTGTACATCGGGGGGCTGGTCAACAAGGTGCCCGACTCCGGCGAGCACCTGCTGCGCTACCTGGGCGCGCTGGTCGGCTGTCTGCTGTACGCGCTGGTGCTGGGGTCGATCGGCCTGGTGGTGGCGGCCTTCACGCCCCGACGCGGCTTCGGCGTGACGGCGGTGATCGCCGTGCTCATGCTGAGCGCCGCCTTCGTGGTCATCGTGCAGGGCATCGCCGAGGAGCAGACCAACTTCACGTTCTCCGGATGGATGGGGCTGCTGGCCCCGTTCAACCTCGTCGACGCGGTGCAGGTGCGGCTGCTGGGCGCGGAGAGGGCCGCCGTGGCGGTGCCGCCGGCCCCGTTCGGCGGGCCCGTCGCGCTGCTGCTGTGCGCGGCGCTGATCCTCGGCTCGATCGCGATCCTGCACCGCCGTTTCCGGAAGGGGGCCGACCTGTGATCCGCCCATGGCCGCGCCTGCGGCACGTCGGGTCGCGGGGCTTCGGCTCCCGGCCCTCCCTCGTCGCCGCAGTCGCTTCGCCCCCTCCGCTCCTCAGCCCAGACCGGGAGGCCCCGTGACCGTGATTCGGCTGGAGAACGTGTCCCGCTGGTACGGGAACGTGGTGGCGGTCAACGGGGTGTCGATGACCATCGGCCCCGGGGTGACCGGCCTGCTGGGGCCCAACGGGGCGGGCAAGTCGACGCTCATCCACATGATGGGCGGGTTCCTGCCGGCGTCCTCCGGGACGGTCACGCTGGACGGCGAGCCGATCTGGAGCAACCCGGAGATCTACCGGCGGCTCGGGCTGGTGCCCGAGCGGGAGGCCGCGTACGACTTCCTGACCGGCAAGCAGTTCGTGCTGGCCATGGCCAAGCTGTTCAAGCTGCCCGACCCGGGGGCCGCGACCGCCCGCGCGCTGGCCCTGGTGGAGATGGAGTACGCCCAGGAGCGCGTGATCGGCAAGTACTCCAAGGGCATGAAGCAGCGGATCAAGATGGCGTCCGCGCTCGTTCACGACCCGCCCGTGCTGCTGCTCGACGAGCCGTTCAACGGGATGGACCCGCGTCAGCGCCTCCATCTGATGGACCTGATCCGGCGGATGGCCGCCGAGGGCCGCACCATCCTGTTCAGCTCCCACATCCTCGAGGAGGTCGAACGGGTCGCCGGGCACATCGAGGTCGTCGTGGCCGGCCGGCACGCCGCCTCCGGGGACTTCCGGGCGATCCGGCGGCTGATGAGCGACCGGCCGCACCAGTTCCTGGTGCGCTCGACCGACGACCGGGTCCTCGCGGCGGCGATCATCGCCGACGGGTCCGCCCGCGCCGTGGAGTTGACCGCCAAGGGTGTCCGGGTCGAGGCGGTGGACTTCCGCCGGTTCACCCGGCTGCTGCCCCGGCTGGCCCGCGACTCCGGGGTCCGGCTGTGGGAGGTCTCGCCTTCCGACGAGTCGCTGGAGAGCGTGTTCGCCTACCTGGTGGCCCGGTGACCGCGATGACGACGACCGACAGGAGGCGGCGATGAACACGACCATCGCCCTCATCACGCTCCGGGCCATGCTCGGTCGGCGGCGGGTGCTGCTGCTGTTCGCGCTGCCGATGCTGCTGCTGGTGCTGGCGGCGGGGCTGCGCATCGGCGACTTCAGCGACCTGGACGTCTCCGCCGGGGTGCTGCAGCAGTTCGCGCTCGCGACCCTGCTGCCGCTGCTGGCGCTGATCGCGGGCACCGGGGTGATCGGGCCGGAGATCGACGACGGTCAGATCATGTACATCCTGACCAAGCCGATCCCCCGGCACGTGGTGGTCCTCACGAAGCTGCTCGTCGCGAACCTGCTGGTCGTGGTGTTCGCCGTGATACCCACGCTGATGGCCGGCATGGTGATGAGCGGTACGACGGCCGGGGTCGGCGTCGCGTTCACCGTGGGGACGCTCGTCGCCGGGGTCGCGTACACCTCGGTGTTCGTGGCCTTGGCGGTGGCCAGCCGCAACGCGGTGACGATCGGGCTGCTGTACGCCCTGGTGTGGGAGTCGCTGCTGGGCAACTACGCACCCGGGGCCCGTTCGGCGTCCATCCAACAGTGGGGGCTGTCGATCACCGACGCGCTGACCTCGACGGCGGCGGTGGAGGCGAGCGTCCGGACCCCCGTCGCGGCACTGCTGCTGGCCACCGTCACCATCGGGGCCACCGCACTCGCCGCGATGCGGCTCCGCACCCTGTCGGTCGTCGGCGGCGAGTCCTCGTAACAACCCGGCAGGCACGAGGACCTCGGCCACCGAGGTTTGCCGACATGATCAAGGACCTTGGCCACCCAGGGGGTTGTCGACGGACCGAGGACCTCGGGCGCCAGGGGATGTCGACAAGACCGGGGACCTCGGCCGCCAAGGGGTGTCGACAAGACCAAGGATTTCGGCCACCAGGGTTGTCGACATGATCAAGGACCTTGGCCACCGGGGGGTTGTCGACAAGACCGAGGACATCAGCCAGTGGGGGTTTTGCCCGGTCCTTCAGGCGGGCGCCCCGGAGCGCTAGCGGAGGGGCGCCCGCCTGAAGATCTCCAAGACCGGGCGCGGGGGGTGTGGGGGGTCGCCCCCCCACAGAAGGCAAGAAGGTGTGGGGGGTCGTCGCCCCACAGTAAAGTACCTGCATGTGCGGAATCGTGGGCTACGTGGGCGCGAAGCCCGCGCTCGATGTCGTGATCGAAGGGCTCGCCCGGTTGGAGTACCGGGGGTACGACTCGGCCGGGGTCGCGATCCTGGCCGACGGCGGGCTGTCGACGGCGAAGCGGGCGGGCAAGCTGGTCAACCTGCGCAACGCGCTGGAGGAGGCCCCGCCGCCCGCCGGGACGGTCGGGATGGGCCACACGCGCTGGGCCACCCACGGGGCGCCCAACGACCGCAACGCGCACCCGCACGTGGACTGCACCGGCCGCGTCGCCGTGATCCACAACGGGATCATCGAGAACTTCGCCGCGCTCCGCGCCGAGCTGACCGAGCGGGGCCACGAGTTGGGCTCCGACACCGACACGGAGGTCGTCGCGCACCTGCTGGAGGAGGGGCTGCGCGAGGCCGGTGAGGGCGGGCTGCCCGAGGCGATGCGCCGGGTGTGCCGGATGCTGGAGGGCGCCTTCACGCTGGTCGCGGTGTACGCCGGGGACCCGGACGTGGTGGTCGGCGCCCGCCGCAACTCGCCGCTGGTCGTGGGGGTCGGCGAGGGGGAGAACTTCCTCGCCAGCGATGTCGCCGCGTTCATCGCCCACACCCGCGACGCCATCGAGCTGGGGCAGGACCAGGTCGTGGAGCTGCGCCGCGACGGGGTGACCGTCACCGACTTCGAGGGCAAGCCCGCCGAGGTCCACGAGTACCACGTCGACTGGGACGTCACCGCCGCCGAGAAGGGCGGCTACGACTACTTCATGCTCAAGGAGATCGCCGAGCAGCCCAGGGCCGTCGCCGACACGCTGCTGGGCCGGATCGGCACGGACGGCCGGCTGACGCTGGACGAGATGCGGATCACCGACGAGCAGCTCCGCGAGATCGACAAGATCATCATCGTGGCCTGCGGCACCTCGTACCATGCCGGGCTGATCGCCAAGTACGCCATCGAGCACTGGGCGGGGCTGCCCTGCGAGGTGGAGCTGGCCAGCGAGTTCCGCTACCGCGACCCGATCCTGACGCGCACCACGCTGGTCATCGCGATCTCCCAGTCCGGGGAGTCGATGGACACCCTGATGGCCGTTCGGCACGCCCGCGAGCAGCACGCGCCCGTGCTGTGCGTGTGCAACGTCAACGGCTCGACGATGCCCCGCGAGTGCGACGGCGTGCTCTACACCCACGCCGGGCCCGAGGTCGGGGTGGCCGCCACCAAGACGTTCCTCACCCAGCTCGTCGCCGTCTACCTGATCGCCCTCTACCTGGCGCAGGTGCGGGGCACCAAGTGGGGCGACGAGGTCTTCGCCATGGTGCAGTTGCTGGCCACCATGCCGGACAAGGTCGACAAGGTGCTGGAGACCATGGAGCCGGTCCGCGAGCTGGCCCGGTCGCTGGCGGGGGAGCGGTGCGTGCTGTTCCTGGGCCGCCACGTGGGCTTCCCGGTGGCTCTGGAGGGCGCGCTCAAGCTCAAGGAGCTGGCCTACATGCACGCCGAGGGCTTCGCGGCGGGCGAGTTGAAGCACGGTCCGATCGCGCTGATCGAGGAGGACCTGCCGGTCGTGGTGGTGGTGCCGCCGCGCGCCCGCGCGGTGCTGCACGACAAGATCGTCTCCAACATCCAGGAGATCCGCGCCCGGGGCGCCCGCACGATCGTGATCGCCGAGGACGGCGACGACTCGGTGGAGCCGTACTCCGACACGCTGATCCGGGTCCCGGCGGTGCCGACGCTGCTGCAGCCGTTGGTGGCGACGGTGCCGCTGCAGGTGTTCTCCTGTGAGCTGGCGGTGGCCAAGGGGCACGACGTCGACCAGCCCCGCAACCTCGCCAAGTCCGTCACGGTCGAGTAACACCGGGCATTTCGGGCAACCGCTCGGCGTCGGTCGCGCGTCCCAGTCGTGTGATCGTTACTGGAGCGGGCATCGAGGCGGCCGCTGTCACCCGGCGGTTCGGGTCCGTGGACGCGCTGCGCGGTGTCGACCTCACCGTCCCGTACGGCCAGGTGACCGCCCTGGTCGGCCCGAACGGGGCCGGTAAGACGACGTTGATGCTCGTCTTGGCGACGCTGCTGGCCCCGGACGGCGGGCGGGTACGGGTGGCCGGGCACGACGTCGCCGCAGACCCCGGGCGCGTCAGGGGCGCGCTGGGCTGGATGCCCGACGCCTTCGGCATGTACGACCACCTCACGGCGCGGGAGTACCTGGCCTTCTTCGCCGACGCGTACCTCCTCGACCGAGCCACCGGGCAGAAGCGCGTCACGGAGCTGCTGACGCTGTTCAGGCTGGAGGAGCACGCCGGGCAGCCGGTCCATGTACTGTCACGCGGTCAGAAGCAGCGGCTGGGGCTGGCCCGTGCCCTGGTCCACTCGCCCACGGTGCTGCTCCTGGACGAGCCCGCCTCCGGCATGGATCCGAGGTCGCGGGCCGAGTTGCGCGACATCCTGCGCGGGCTGGCCGCCGACGGGGTGGCGGTGTTGGTGTCGAGCCACATCCTGACCGAGCTGGAGGAGATCGCCGACCGGGTCGTTCTCATCAACCACGGACGGGTGGTCGGCGAGCACACGATGGCGGAGTTGGCCGGGCTCGGCCCCGATGTCGACGCCCGAGGGACCTGGCGGATCAGGGCCCTGCGTCCCGACGTGCTCATCGAGGTCCTGGAGGGGCGTGACGGGCTGTCGGCCCGGCCGATGCCCGCCGGCGCGGAGGTGGGTCCGCTGTCGGAGGACGAGGCCGCCGACCTGCTCGCCGCGCTGGTCGCGGCGGAAGCGCGGGTGGTGGCGTTCGAGCCGGTGGGCGGCGGCCTCGAGGCGGCGTTCCTGGCGATGACCCGAGAGGAACGGTGAGCCGGATGAGCCTTCGCGGGATCGGGTTGGTGGCCGGGCAGGAGATGCGGACCAGGCTCCGCGCCGGGCGTTGGCGTTGGCTGCTGGGCGTGTGGTTCGTGGTCGCGTCGGCGCTCGCGGCGCTGTTCCGGTGGGCGTTGGAGGCGGAGGACAGCGTCAATCCGGCGGTGTCGATGTTCGGCGGCGTGATGCTGTTCGTGCTGCTGTTGACCCTGCTCGTCGCGCCGGCGTTGACCGCTCAGTCGATCAACGGGGATCGGGAGCGGGGCACGTTGGCGACCCTGCAGCTCACCCGGCTGAGCGCGGCCGACATCGTTCTCGGCAAGCTGCTGGCGGCCTGGGGTGTGGGTCTGGTCGTGCTGGGGGTGACGCTGCCGATCGCGGCCTGGCCCGTGCTGGAGGGCGCCATCGGGGTGGGGCGGGCCGTGGTCGTCACGCTCGTGGTGGCGCTGCTGATCGGTGTGGTGTGCGTGGTGTCGATGGCGTTGTCGGCGCTGGTCACGCGCAGCATCACCTCGGCGCTGCTGTCGTACCTGACGGTCTTCGCGCTGATGGCGGGGACGCCGTTGCTGTACTTCCTGGCGCTGCCTCTCACGACGGTCACCGTCTATGAGGAGTCCGTCGGAGAGGTGATCCACTACGAGGAGGATCGGTCGGAGCGGATCTGGTGGCTGCTCGCACCCAATCCGTTCGTGGTGTTGGCCGACGCCGCCCCGCGGCTGCCCAAGAAGATGCGGGTCGTGGACGGCTACGAGCGCGAGCCGTTCGACCCGCTCGGCGACATCGGCCACGCCGTGCGCGAGGCCCGCGAGGGCACCTACGGAGACGCGTACATCGGCGAGAGGCCGATGAAGGAGCCGGGGCCGGTGTGGACGTACGGGCTGGCGTTCGACCTGGTGCTGGCCGGCGGGGCCGTGTGGATCACGACACGGCGGCTGCGTACACCGGCGCACAAGATTTCGCGAGGTGTTCGCATCGCATGATGGCGGCATGGGATTTTGGGCAGACACTGCCTAGGACGTCCGGGTGAACAATAGGTAGATTCGGGCATCGCTCTCCCTCACGCAAGGATGCACCGGGCATGGAACGACGCCGTTTTCTCTCCCGCAGCGCCGCGGTCGCCGCCGGCACGGCCCTGGCCGCCGGCCCGTTCCAGGGGGTGGCCGCACGGGCGGAGCACGGCGGTGGCAGAGGTCGGGGCTATGGCCCGCTCAAGCCGGTGCCCGACGCTCGTGACGGCGCGGTGCGGCTGCATCTGCCCGAGGGGTTCCGGTACCGCTCGTTCAACCCGGCGGGGTCGCCGTTGAGCGACGGGACCGCGACGCCGGGGCGGCACGACGGGATGGCGGCGTTCCGGGGGCCGCGCGGCTCGGTGGTCCTCGTCCGCAACCACGAGGTCAACGGGCCGGTCGGCGCGTTCGGCGACCCGGCGACCGCGTACGACCGGGCGGCGGGCGGCGGCACCTGCACGGTGCGCGTCACCCCGCACGGCGAGGTGCTGGGAGCGCACGTCAGCCTGAACGGCACCCAGATGAACTGTTCCGGCGGGGCCATGCCGTGGGGCAGTTGGATCACCTGCGAGGAGACCGTCAACGGCCCCGACGTGGGCGACGACTTCACCGGCGCCGACAACACCCTGCTCGAACAGAAGCACGGCTACGTCTTCGAGGTCCCCGTGCACGGACGCGGTCGGGCGCGTCCGATCCGGTCGGCGGGCCGGTTCGCGCACGAGGCGGCGGCGTTCGACGCCCGGAGCGGCGCGGTCTACCTGACCGAGGACAACTTCGGCTTCCCCTCGGGCCTCTACCGCTACCTCCCGCCCCGGCATCCGATGGACGCGGGTCGTCTCCTCGACGGCGGGCGGCTCCAGATGCTGGCGGTGAAGGGACGGCCCGGCGCCGACCTGTCGGTGGGGCAGCCCAAGGGGGCGGTGTACGCGACCACGTGGGTCGACATCGACGACCCCGACCCCACGTTCACCGGCAGGCCCGCCAACGACGTGGCCATCCAGGCGGTCGGCGCCCAGGGGCGGGAGCGCGGGGCCGCGGTGTTCTCCCGCCTGGAGGGCGCGGTCGTCCACCGCGGCGTGGTCTACTTCGTCTCCACGCAGGGCGGCGCGCCGGTGACCCAGCCGCCGCCGTCCGGGTTCGGCGACGGGCGCGGCCAGGTCTGGGCGTACGACACCCGCGGCGGTCGGCTGCGGCTCGTGGTGGAGTCGCCCGGCGACGTCCGCCTCGACCTGCCCGACAACATCACCCACGGTCCGCGCGGCACGCTGGTGCTGTGCGAGGACGGCGACGGCGACAACCTGATGCGCGGCCTCACCCTGCGCGGCGAGCTGTTCGACTTCGCCCGGCTGGAGCCGGTGGCGGGCGACTCCGGTGCGGAGTTCGCCGGGTCGACGTTCGCGCCCGGCGGCGACACCCTGTTCGTGAACGTCCAGTCCAGGGCCGGTCTGAGCTTCGCGATCCGGGGGCCGTGGCGCCGGGGGCCGTTCTAGCGGGGGTGCCGGGAGAGGTCTCCCGCGACGACCCTGGCCACCAGCGCCCGCCAGGCGAATGCCGGCACCCCGAGCGTCGGCCCGGTATCGCCCTGTTTGGCGTCCCGCACGCCCAGGTGCGCGTCCGACAGCCTGGCGACCTCCACGCAGGAGCCGCTGGGGCCGCAGTGCGTGCTCCTCCGCCAGACGGGGGGTCGATCGGAGTTCATGGGTACCTCTCGGATCCGGTGGTGTGCCCGCGTGGGGCGGTTCCGTTTTTTTCGGAACGGTAACAGGAACCGAGCACGTAGAAAATGCCGTAAGCCGTGGAGATATCCCGTTGATCTGATCTCGGACCGCCCACCCGGGCCGAATAATCTTCACCGGCGGAGCACGATGCGCCGCAGGGTGCTCATTCGGCCCGGGGGGTTGCGGATCGGACGCCGATGTCGACGACCGATCTCTCGTCATACGGGAACGGTGATCCGCGAAGAGCGTGAATGGATCATCGCGTTCCGGGGATCACACGTCTCCAGTCCTGATCCGGTGGGTGAAGGACCGCCACTCGTCGGGGGTGAAACGGATCACCGGGCTCGCCTCGCCCTGCTTGCCGTCGCGGGCGCCGACCCGGTCATCGGTGATCCGGGCCACCTCGACGCAGGTGTTGTTGGCGTGGCACGCCTTGCGCCAGGCCGCCGCCGGAAAGTGAAAAGACCGTGCTCTATCCACGTGCATCCATCCTTTTGGTTCGGTGCCGTACGTGCGGTGGCCGGCTCAGCCGTGCCACCGTTCCCGGGCGATCTGAGCGATGCGCTCCAGCGACTCCTCGTCGTCGAGGGTCTGCCGGGACAGGCTCTCCCACGCCAGCCGATAGCTGTGCGTCACGGATTCGTGCTGTGACTGCGTGGCGGTGAGGCTTTCCGTGTGTACCACGTCCGGGAAAGTCACATCGTAGGCCGGGGAGAATTCCAGAAGGATGAACGACTCGCCCACGATGGGCTGGTGCAATGCGTCAAAGGGCAGGATACGGACATCCACATTCGGAAGAAGGGCGGTGTCCAGAAGTCGGGACAGTTGTCCGCGCATCGTGGCGCGGTCGCCGACGCGGCGGAGCAGGACCGATTCGTCCAAGACCACGGAGAGGTTCAGCGGGCCGGGTCGGGTCAGCAGTTCTTGACGGCGCATCCGCACCTCGACCCGGCGGGCGATGGCCTGCGGGGTGATGGTGGCGATGGCGTTCCAGCCCTGGATCACGTGCCGGGCGTAGTCCTCGGTCTGCAGCAGGCCCGGCATGACCTGGCTCTCGCACTGCAGCGCCGAGTCGGCCTCGTCCTCCAGCGCGACGAAGGCGGCGTAGTCGGCGGGGATGTCGCTGTACTGGGCCCACCAGCCGCGGCGGCCGGCCTCCTCGGCCAGCGCCAGCACCTCGCCGACGTGGGAGACGTCGACCTTGTAGAGCTCCAGCAGCCGGTGCACGTCGGACACCCGGGTGCCGATGCGGGCGTTCTCGACCCGGCTGACCTTGGACGGCGACCAGCCCAGCGTCTCGGCGACCCCGTCACCGGTCAGACCCCGTTCCTCCCGGAGTCGCCGCAGCTCGGCGCCCAACCGCCGCATGCGGACGGTGGGGGCCCGCGATGTCGCCATCGCTCCTCCGTCCGGTCGGGCATACTGCTGTTCGCGATCCCCGTCGTGAACCCGCCCGGACGCCCGAAGGGCCGCTGCCCGAGGTCGTCTGCATCAGGCGGTGCATATTGCAGCGTCACCCTACACCACCCCACGGTCGAGTCATGACCGTTCTTTGGAATGGTCATGACGTTCCACTGATACCATTTCGGACCGAATTTCCGATTTCGGGTGACCGGAGCGGGAACGGGTGCGGACCGTCATGGCAGGCTTGGCGGACCGGGGCCCGGGGCCGGGCCCGAACGGGCATGGGAGGTGAGCGATGATCGTGGGCGTGGGCATCGACGTCGTGGACATCGCCAGGTTCGGGGCGGCGCTGGAACGCACGCCCGGCCTGCTGACCCGGCTGTTCACCGAGGCCGAACGGCCGCTGGCGGTACGGTCGCTGGCCGCCCGGTTCGCCGCCAAGGAGGCCCTCGCCAAGGCCCTCGGCGCACCCCCCGGACTGCTGTGGACCGACGCGGAGATCCGGCGGGCCGCCGACGGCAGGCCCAGCCTCCACGTCCGCGGCACGATCGCCGCCGTCGCCGAGGACCGCGGGGTCAGCCGCTGGCATGTCTCGCTGAGCCACGACGGGGGTATCGCCACCGCGTTCCTGATCGCGGAGGCGGCGAACACATGAGGTACGCGCACGAGGTCGGCAAGGTCCGGGCCGCCGAACAGGCCCTGATGGCCCGGTTGCCCGAGGGCACGCTGATGCGGCGGGCGGCGGCCGGCCTGGCCTCCGCCTGCGCCCGCCTGTTGCCCCACGTCTACGGGGCGCGGGTGGTCCTGCTGGTCGGCGGAGGCGACAACGGCGGCGACGCCCTGTACGCGGGGGCCCGCCTCGCCCGACGCGGGGCCGCGGTCGAGGCCGTCCTCGCGTCCGCCAAGGCCCACCCGGGAGGACTCGCGGAGCTGCGGGCCGCCGGGGGCCGCGTGGTGAACGACGCCGAGCGCGCCCTCGACACGGCCGACCTGGTGATCGACGGGCTGACCGGCATCGGAGGGGCCGGCGGGCTGCGCGAGCCGTACGCCGCGCTGGCCCGCCGCACCGCGCACGTCGAGGGTGTCGTGGTGGCCTGCGACGTCCCCAGCGGCGTGGACGCGGGCTCCGGACGGGTCGACGGGGCCGCCGTGCGCGCCGACTTCACGGTCACGTTCGGCACCTACAAGCCGGGCCTGCTGATCGACCCCGGCGCCGCCCATTGCGGGGTGATCGAGCTGGTCGACATCGGGTTGGGCCGCGACCTGCCCGATCCCGACGTCGTGTCGCCCTGGCCGGAGGATCTGGGAGTTCCCCGGCCGGAGCCGGAGTCCGACAAGTACCGGCGCGGGGTCGTGGGCGTCCTGGCGGGCAGCGAACGCTTCACCGGGGCCGCCGTGCTCTCGGTCGGCGGCGCGGTGCACGGCGGGGCGGGCATGGTCCGGTTCGCCTCCGCGGCCCGACCGGTGGAGCTGATCCGCCAACGGTGGCCCGAGGCGGTCACCACGGTCATCGACCCACGTCCCAGCGCCCTCGAACGGATCGGTCGGGTCCAGGCGTGGGTGGTCGGCCCCGGCCTCGGCACCGATCGCGGGGCCGAGACGCTGATCGAGGCGGTCCTGCGCACCAAGCTGCCGGTGCTGGTGGACGCCGACGGTCTCACCGTCCTGTCCCGCCGCCGCGACCTGCTGTACCGCGAGGCCCCCACCGTCCTCACCCCGCACGCCGGGGAGCTGGCCCGGCTGCTGGGTGGGGGCGTCACGCGCGAGGAGATCGAGGCCCGGCGGCTGGAGTTCGTACGGCGGGCGGCGACCGAATTGGCGGCGACGGTGCTGCTCAAGGGCTCCACCACGCTGATCGCCGAGGAGGACCGCCCGGTCCGGGTCAACCCCACCGGCACCCCCTGGCTGGCCACCGCGGGCACCGGCGATGTGCTGTCCGGCCTGGCGGGGGCGCTGCTGGCGGCCGGCATGTCCGCGATCGACGCGGCCACGGCGGGCGCGTACCTGCACGGTCTCGCCGCCCGGATCGCCGCCGGCGACCCCATCGACCCCGCACCGGGCCTCGAGGCGCCGATCAGCGCGTACGACGTCGTTACCGCGCTCCCCGCCGCGTTCCGTACCCTGGCCTGACCTGGGGCCGATGTCGTCCCGGGCAAGGGACTGGGGCGGCAGACTTGGTACTCATGAGCGAGCCGGTAGAGGCCAGGGTGGACCTCGACGCCATCCGCGCCAACGTCGCGCTGCTGCGCGGGCGGGCGGCGGGCGCCGAGGTGATGGCGATGGTGAAGGCCGAGGGCTACGGGCACGGCCTGGTCGAGGCCGCCCGCGCCGCGCTCGACGGCGGCGCCACCTGGATCGGCGTGGCCCGGGTGTCGGAGGCGCTGCGGCTGCGCGCCGCCGGGGTCACCGTGCCGATCCTGTCGGCCGTCACCACGCCCGGCGAGCCGTACGAGGACGCGGTGGCCGCCGGGGTGGATATCACGGTCGGGTCGCCCCTGCTGGTCGAACGCCTGGTGACGGCGGCCGAGGCGACGGGACGGGCGGCGCGCGTCCACCTGAAGGCCGACACCGGGCTGTCGCGCGGCGGGGCCACCCCCGCCGACTGGCCCGCCACCGTGGAGGCCGCGCTGGCCGCGCAGGCGGCCGGTCACGTCGAGGTGGTGGGTCTGATGTCCCACTTCGCGTGCGCCGACGAGCCCAGCCACCCCTCGGTCGGACGACAGTTGGCGGTCTTCCGCGACGCGGTCGACCATGCGGAGAAGGCGGGGGCGCGCCCTCAGGTGCGCCATCTGTCCAACTCTGCGGGCCTGCTGACGCTCCCGGAGGCGCGGTACGACCTCGTACGGCCCGGCATCGCCGTCTACGGGCTGTCGCCGATCCCGGCGGAGGGCACGTTCGGGCTGCGTCCGGCGATGACGCTGGTCGCAGAGCTGGCCGGGGTCAAGCGCGTCCCGGCGGGCAGCGGCGTGTCGTACGGACACACCTATGTCACCCCTCGGGAGACGACACTGGGGCTGGTCGCGGCCGGTTACGGGGACGGCGTCCCCCGGCACGGATCCGGTCTGCTGGACGTTCTCGTAGACGGACGGCGGTACCGGATCGCCGGTCGGGTGTGCATGGACCAGTTCGTGGTCGACCTGGGGGAGCACGACCCGCGGCCGGGGGGCGAGGTGCTGCTGTTCGGCCCCGGCGACCGGGGCGAGCCCACCGCGCAGGACTGGGCGGACACGATCGGCACCATCTCGTACGAGATCGTCACCCGCATCGGGGCCCGCGTCCCCCGGGTGTACACGGGCGCCAGCGCGGACGTCGACGAATGAGCGCGAACGAAAGCGGACGAAGGGGCCGTGGATGGACGGTAGGAACAGGCGTCGCCTCGGCATCGCCGGAGCGATCGCCGGGGCCGGCGCGGCGGGCGTGGGCATCGCGGTCGGCGTCCGCAGGTTCGTCGTGGGCCGCGAGCGCTTCCGCCCCGATCCCGAGGCGGACGAGCCGTTCGGCGGGCTGCGCGGCCGTTCCCTCACGGTCCTCGCCGACGATGGTCTGCCCCTGCACGTCGAGATCGACGAGCCGCCCGGCGAGGGCGCGCCGCTGACGGTGGTGTTCTGCCACGGCTACTGCCTCAACCTGGACGGGTGGCACTACCAGCGGCGCGACGTCCCCAAGTCGGCCGGGCCGGTGCGGATGGTGTTCTGGGACCAGCGCAGCCACGGCCGGTCCGGGCGCAGCCGGCCCGCCCACGCCACCATCGACCGGACCGGCGAGGACCTGTACGCGGTGCTGCGGGCGACGACCGCGCCCGGCGACCCGGTGGTGCTGGTCGGGCATTCGATGGGCGGCATGTCGATCATGGCGCTGGCCGACCGGCGGCCCGAGGAGTTCGGCGACCGGGTGGTCGCGGCGGCGCTGATCAACACCTCCGGCGGGCACCTGGCCGAGATGACGCTGGGCCTGCCGATGGCGGTGGCCCGGCTGGTGCAGCCGCTGGCCCCCGGGGTGATCCGGGGCCTGGGCAGCCGTCCCCGCCTGGTCGACCGGGGCCGGTCGCTGGGGGCGGACGTGGCGTTCATGGTGACCCGTCGGATGGCGTTCGCGGACCGGTACGTGAGCCCCTCGGTCGTGGACTTCCTGGAGCAGATGATCAGGTCCACGCCGATCGACGTGATCGCCGAGTTCTACCCGTCGTTGATGTCCCACGACAAGGAGGCCGCGATGGCCGCGCTCGGCCGGGTGCCGGTGCTGGTGATGGCCGCGGGCCGCGACAACCTGACCCCGGCCGCCCACGGCCGCCGGCTGGCCGAGGCGCTCCCGGACGCGGAGCTGGTCGAGGTCGAGGAGGCCGGCCACGTGCTGCCGCTGGAGCATCCGGGTGTGGTCACCGGAGGTCTCCGCCGTCTGATCGAACGAGTCCGTCCCCTCGCCGAGGAGCGTTCAGCATGAGCACGACCATCACCCTCCCCGTCCCCACCGCCGCGGACATGGGGGAGCTGGGGCGGCGACTGGCGGCGGTGCTGCGGGCCGGCGACCTGGTGGTGCTGTCGGGCGGGTTGGGCGCGGGCAAGACCACCCTGACCCAGGGCCTCGGCGCGGGGCTGCGGGTGCGGGGGCCGATCACCTCGCCCACGTTCGTGATCGCCCGGGTGCATCCCGCGCTGGGCGACGGGCCCGCACTGGTCCATGTGGACGCCTACCGGCTGGGCGGTTTCGCGGAGCTCGACGACCTGGATCTGGACACCTCGCTCGCCGAGTCGGTGACGGTCGTGGAATGGGGCGAGGGCCTCGCGGAGGAACTTTCCGAAGACCGTCTCGAAGTGGTGATTTTTCGCGGAGATGCGGACACTGAAGAACGCACCGTAAAGGTCACCGGTATCGGGGCGCGATGGGCCGGTCTGGCCGAGGTGCTGGACCGATCCAGCAAGTCCTGATCTTTTTCCCGCGGAGTCGATGGACCGATTTCCCGTGATATGCCTTACTCTTTGCCGGAACGAACCTCACCTTCGTGCCACAGATCCAATACAGGGGTGAGTAACCGGTGAGTGGAAGCCATCGAAGCGGGGGCCACCGCGCCTCGGGCAGTGACCGAGGAACGGGCGGCGGTTACGGTCATGGGCGCCCGACGCCCGGCGCCTCCGGGCGCAGCGGCGCGCATCGCGACCGCGAGGGCTCCGGGCAGTACCCGCGCGGGGCCACCGGCAGCCATCGGATCGTGCAGAGCCGGGGGCCCCGACGTCGGCTCACCGCCGTGCTGCTGGGCGGCGTGGCCGGGGTCGGCGCGTGCGTCCTGGCCGTCTTCCTGATCCTCGGCGTGTCCGACGGCGGGGGCACCGGCGGGATCGCCAACAGCGGCGCCGACAGTGGTACGGGCGCCGGGCCCGCCAACGGTGAGCGCAGCGTCGTCCCGGACGCCTGCGAGACGGTCGGCGACGAGCTCGCCGGCGAGCTGGCCCCCGATGCCGACCGGACCCAGTCCGACTCGTACCAGGCCAGCGACCGGCAGAACCAGTGCGTGTGGGGCGCCTACACCGGCGAGAAGAAGCGGGTGCTGACCGTCGAGCTGCGGGCCGTCGCCGGTTCCGGGGGGGCCACCGGGGCGGACACGGCGAGCCGCACGTTCCAGGCCGAGCGGGACGCCGACCAGTCCGGCAAGTCGCTGCTGGACGGCCAGGAGCTGGACGACAAGCGCACCGTGCCGGACCTGGGCGACGAGGCGTACGCGGTGTACTGGGTCGACTCGGCGCAGAACTCCGGCGAGGCCATCGTCAACGTCCGACAGGGCAACGTCCTGATCACCGTGCACTACGGCGGCAGCAACGGCGACGACGGGCTCGGGGCCGACCCGGCCATCGACGGCGCCGTCGCCGCGGCCAAGGAGACGGCCGCCGCGCTGGCCTCCGGGGCCTGACCGGGCACGCCGCACGCCCCGACCGCGCTAGGCTCAGAAGCCGTGTTGGTCCTGGCTTTCGACACCGCCACCTCGGCGGTCACCGTCGCGCTGTACGAATGGATCCCCGGCGAGGGGGCACGGCGGCGTGCGCTCGCCGACGGCGTGGACGTTCGCCGCCACGCGGAGGTGCTGACCCCCGCGATCGCGGGGGTGCTCGCCGAGGCGGGCGCGGTCCCCGCCGATCTGAGCGCCGTGGCCGTGGGCGTGGGCCCCGGCCCGTACACCGGGCTGCGGGTGGGCCTGGTGACGGCGCGGGCCCTCGGCGAGGCGTTGCGCATCCCCGTCCACGGCGTCTGCTCGCTGGACGCGATCGCCTGGGCGTCCGGCCGCGACGCGCCGTTCGTCGTGGCGACCGACGCGCGCCGCAAGGAGGTCTACTGGGCCCGGTACGACTCGGCGCGGGTCCGGGCCACCGCCCCCGCGGTGAGCCCGCCCGGAGAGGTCGCGGCCGAGCTGGGCGTGAAGCCCGGGGAGCTGCCGGTGATCGGCGAGGGCGCGGCCCTGTACGCCGGGGAGCTGGGCGTCACCGGCGACCCCGGCCCGCTGCTGCCGTCCGCCGCCGCGTTGGCCGAGCTGGCCGTGACCCGGCTGGCGGGCGCCGACGGGCCGCCGCTGCTGTCTCCCGAGCCCCTGTACCTGCGCAGGCCCGACGCCCAGGCGCCCGGCCCCCGCAAGAAGGTGAGTCAGGGGTGACCGCCGTCCTGCGCGAGATGACGGGCGCCGACGTGCCCGCCGTGCTCTCCCTGGAGAACGCGACGTTCCCCGAGGACGCCTGGAGCGAGGACATGCTGCTCGGTGAGTTGGCCGAACAGCCGCGCACCAGGCACTACGTCGTGGCCGAGGAGCCGTCCGGCGCGATCGTCGGCTACGCGGGCCTGTCGGCCGCCGGCGGGCAGGGCGACGTCCAGACCATCGCCGTACGCGCCGACCGGCAGGGCCGGGGGCTGGGCGCCGCGCTGCTGACCGCCCTGCTGGAGGAGGCCGGGCGGCGCGACTGCGCCGAGGTCTTCCTCGAGGTCCGCGCCGACAACGACCGCGCCCGCGTCCTGTACGAACGCTTCGGCTTCGAACGGATCGGCCTGCGCAGGCGCTACTACCAGCCGTCCGGGATGGACGCGATCGTGATGCGCCGCACCGCCGCCGTCCTGAGGGGGAACGCCCGATGATCCGTGACTCCGAGCCCCTGGTCCTGGGCATCGAGACGTCCTGCGACGAGACCGGCGTCGGCGTCGTGCGGGGCACCACCCTGCTGGCCGACGCGATCGCCTCCAGCGTGGACGAGCACGCCAGGTTCGGCGGCGTGGTGCCCGAGGTGGCCTCCCGCGCCCACCTGGAGGCCATGACCCCCACCGTGGAACGGGCCCTGCTGGAGGCCGGGGTGGCGTTCGACGACGTCGACGCCATCGCGGTGACCGCCGGCCCCGGTCTGGCGGGGGCCCTGCTGGTCGGGGTGGCCGCCGCCAAGGCGTACGCGCTGGCGCTCGGCAAGCCGCTGTACGGGGTCAACCACCTGGCCGCCCACGTGGCCGTCGACCAGCTCGAACACGGCCCGCTGCCCAAGCCCTGCGTGGCCATGCTGGTCTCGGGCGGGCACTCCTCGCTGCTGCTCGTCCCCGACGTCGCCACCGACGTGCGCCCGCTGGGGGCCACCGTGGACGACGCCGCCGGCGAGGCGTTCGACAAGGTCGCCCGGGTGTTGGGGCTGGGCTTCCCCGGCGGCCCGGTGATCGACCGGATGGCCCGCGACGGCGCGTCCGCCGCGATCGCCTTCCCGCGCGGCAAGTACGACGACGGCACCCTGGACTTCTCGTTCTCCGGCCTGAAGACGGCGGTGGCGCGCTGGGTGGAGGCCCGGGAGCGGTCGGGCGAGCCGGTCCCGGTCGCCGACGTGGCCGCCTCGTTCCAGGAGGCCGTGGTGGACGTGCTGACCCGCAAGGCGCTGGCCGCCTGCCGCGAGCACGGCGTCAAGGACCTGCTGGTCGGCGGGGGCGTGGCCGCCAACTCGCGCCTGCGCGCCCTGGCCGCCGAACGCTGCGAGGCCGCCGGGGTCCGCCTGCGGGTGCCGCGCCCCGGCCTGTGCACCGACAACGGGGCCATGGTCGCCGCCCTAGGGGCCGAACTCGTCGCGTCCGGCGCCGTCCCGTCGGAGCTGGACCTGCCGGCCGACTCCGCCCTCCCGGTCACGACGATCAGGCTCTAGCTCACGGCCTCGCTGCGCTCGGCGGCGAGCGGGCCTTTGACGCGCTGCTCAACGGGCCCACGGTCGGGGTGTGGCGCCGGGCCCACGGTCGGGGTGGTGGGGCCCAGGGTGGTGGGGCCGGGTCAGTGGGTGGGGGTGCCCAGGCGGGCGAGGACGCCGGCGAGGTAGTCCTCGAGGAGGGGGACGTGGGCCTCGTCGAGGACGCGGTCGGGGCCCTCGGGCAGCAGGTCCAGGACGCTGTGCAGGTCCCAGTACGGGTCGTGCGAGTAGCCACCGGAGACCTGGTCGAACTTCTCCAGGAAGCGGTCGGCGGCGGCCGTCCCGTACCGGAGGGCGAGGCTCCAGCGCATCTGGGCGATGTCGATGGCGGGTGGGCCGTACGAGGCGCTGGACCAGTCGACGACGCCGGTGAGCCGCCCGTACGACCACAGGGTGTTGTCGGGCTGGTAGTCGCGGTGGATGAACCGCGGGGCGGCCTCCGGGGCCGGGCGCGCGGCCAGGTCGAAGGCGCGTTCCCACAGGGACGGACGGATCGCGTGGCGTGGCGGCAGACGCACGTCCAGCCGGTTGCGGGGGACGTACGGCGGCATCGTGGCGGCGCCGTGCAGGCCGTGCACGTCCAAGAGTGCGGCGGCGAGCTGGATGAGGTACTCGGGCAGGTCTCCGGGGCCGGGACGCGGTGGGTGACCGATCAGGCGCTCGATGAGCAGCGCGGGAGCCCCGCAGTAGGCCCCCGCCGGGTCGGCCGCCACCAGACCCGGGGTGGGCAGCTCGCAGCTCGCCAGCAGCGCCAGCGCGGCGATCTCCCGCTCGGGGGAGAACTCGGCCTCGCTGAGCGACCGGTCGCGGTCGGCCCAGCGGCGCAGCACCAGCCGCAGCAGGCTGCCCGACCCGGTCTCCACCAGCAGCGTGTGGTTGACGTGCGAGACCCCGCCGGCCAGCGGGCGGACCATCTTGACCACGGCGCCCGGGCCGAGGCACTGCTCGACCCAGCGCAGGGTCTCGGCCTCGAGGGGCCGGCCGTGCGCCTCCACCGCCGCTGCGGATGCCTGAGATCGGGTCACGAGGTCCATCAAAACGGATTCCGAACGGTATTGGGAGTGATTTTGCGAAGACGGAACGTAGTAAGGCGCACGTCATCGGCCTGTCCCGACCTTCGCCGGGCGGAGCGCGGGGCGGCCGGGGAACGAACGCGGGAGGGTCGTCAGGGGGCTCGGCCGCGGCGCCCGAAGACGGTGCGCGCCGCGGCCGGCCCCTTCACTCCTTGCCCTCGCGCCGCGGCCGCAGCAGCGCCTCGGCCAGCGCGAGCATCGTCTCCTCCAACGTCGCCAGCCGGCGCAGCACGTCCTCGTGGACCGCGCTCACCTGCTTGGCGACGTCCTCGTGGACGTGGTCGACCTTGCGCCCGACCTCGTCGCTGACGCCGTCGAACCGCTTGCCCAGCTCGAACTGCACCACGTCGGTGCGCCGGGAGAACTCCTGATGGACCACGTCGACCTGCCTCGCGAACTCCTCGTGGGCGCCCTGTACGGCGCCGCCGACATGACGGGTCACGTCGTCGCGGACGCCGTCCATGCGCCGGGTCACGTCCTCGTGGACGTTGTTCATGTGCTTGCTGACCTCGGTGTGCACCGACTCGACCTGCTTGGTGACGTCCTCGTGCACCGACTCCACCCGGCGGGAGACGATGTCGACCTGGGTGGTGAACTCCTCCAGGGCCGCGTCGACCCGACGGGTGACCTCCTCGTGGATCACCTCGATCCGGCGACGGGCCTCGTCGTTGACGGTCTCGAAACGGCGGGAGAACTCCTCCATCCGCTGGGCCACGTGGTTGGAGGCCGCGTCGGCGATGATCGACATCGCCTCCTTGACCTCCTCGCGGTCCGGTCGCGCCCGCAGCTCCTCGACCAGCGGGTCCACCGCGTCGTCCAGGCGCTTCTCCAGGGCGTCGAAGCGGTGGGTCTGGTCCAGCACGGGGCGCTGCGCCAGCTCGGTCAGCCGGCGGTGCACCTCGGCCATCTCCAGCACCGCGGGCAACTGCCCGATCCGCTGGTAGAGGGACTCGAACCGGTCGTCCACGCCCTCCATCCGCCCGGCCACGCCCTCCAGCCGGCCGTCCAGGCCGTCCAGCCGCCCGCCGATGCCCTCGACCCGGCCGTTGACCGCGTCGAGGCCGTTCTCCACCCGCTCGGCCGTCTCGGCGAACGAGCGGTCGACCCGCGCGGTGATCTGGCCGATGGAGTGCTCCAGCTTCTCCCCCCGGTGCCCGAGCTCGGCCAGCGCCTTGTCGAGCCGGTTGAAGCGGACCGAGGCGGCCTCCATGCTGCCCTGGAGCTTGTCCAGCCGCCGGGACATGTCGTCCATGCGCTGCGCGGACTGCTGGGTGGCGTCGGTGATGTGCTGGGCGGTGTCCATCATCACCTGGATGCGGGACAGGCCCTCGTCGACGTGCTCGGCCATGACCCCGACGTCGGCCCACAGCGCGGGCAGCTCGGCGACCGGCTTGACCCGCTCAGCGACCGCGTCGATGTGGGCGGCCAGGCCCTCGGCCCACTGCGGAGGCGTGCTCGACAGCCCGTCGACCTGCCCGCGCACCCCGTCGAGTTGACCGGTCAGCCCGCTGAGCTCGCGCTCCCGGACCTCGCGCAGCAGCCACTCCATGCCTTCCAGGCGCTGTCGGAGCTCGTCCAGGACCTGACCCTGTGAACGTGCCTCGAACACATGGTCCTGCGCCGCCCGGGCGAGCAACTCCCGCATCCGGTCGGAGACCGGCTGACCCCCCGTCTGCAGGAAGTTGTGATTCTTTTCCACCCGATGCTCCTTCGTGTGCCGCCCCCGAATTGATGCGTGCGGCATTGAATCCGAGGTGTCAACTGTAGTGGTCGGGCGACTCCCGAATTGGGCAGAGCAGGGAAACTTACGCTTCTGCTGAATGCGCCTGTTATCCGGGAGCGTCGGCGCATGGCCCGGACGGGTGAATTGGTCGCCTTGGGCCTTGATGTACGTGGTTGGACCGGCGGTGGCGCCCGGTTTCGCCGCAACGGTCCCCCGGTTCGGGGGCGCCGTGGGGACGGGATGCGGGGCCGACCGCGCTTCTCGCGCTTTCGCGCTCCTGTCCGGGGTGTTTGCGCTGTGTCGGAATCTATAGCGCTCGCGATACAGAAGAGTCGGCGGGCTTTACCTTCGCATTGCGCGTCCTAGATGTGCGCTTGGCGTTCCTCGGAAAGGGGGAGATCTTTGGGTCGGGCCAGCAGTGCCGTCGGGGCCCGCCCGACCCGGGTGAGCACCACCGTCAGCTCCGTCCCCCCGTGCCGGCGTCCCTTGCCGGCGAAGCCCAGGTCACGGCGGAGCCGGTCCACGTCCACCGCCGAGCCGCGCTTCTTGATGGTCAGCACGCCGACCTCCCGACGCCGCAGCTCCGCCCGCAGCCGCTTGAGCGAGAACGGCATGACCTCGTCGATCTCGTAGGCGGAGGCGAACGGCGTGTCGACCGGGGTGTCGCCGGTGACGTAGGCGATGTGCTCGTCCGCCAGCCAGCCCCCGACCGCTGCCGCGACCTCGGCGACGAGATGCGCCCGGATCACCGCCCCGTCCGGCTCGTACAGGTAGCGCCCCCAGGGCCGGACCGGCGGCGGGCCCAGCGCGTCGTCGGGGACCAGCGTCCGCACCCGACCTCGCCCGTCCAACAGCGTCGCCCGCCGCCGAACGGCCCCCGCGAGATCACCGACCCACAGCGCGGCCTCCTTGACGTCCCCCGCCACGGAGATCCATTCCGCCTCCGCACCCGCCGGGACGGCCTCGTGGGGGATGCCCGGCGCCACCTTGACACACCCGGCCGGCACCCGCCCGGCCAACTCCAACACCGCGTCGAGCGGCGGCTCGTACGCCCGGGGGTCGAACACCCGCCCCCGCGCCGTCCGCCGCCCCGGATCGGCGAAGACGGCCGCGAACCCCTCGGGTTCCTCCAACGTCGCGTCCCCCCGCCGCACCGACGCCACGTCGCGCAGCCCCAACGCCTCCACATTGGCCCGCGCCACCGCAGCCGTGAGCGGATCGAGTTCCACGCCCACGCCCGGGACGCCCGCACGCCCCCGCGCGACCAGATCGGCCCCGATCCCGCACCCGAGCTCCAGCACCCGGCCGCCGCCCGTCAAAGTTCGAGCAAAACGTTCCGCCCGATACGCCGCGACGGGGCCCCGCGTCGCCTGCTCCAATCCAGCCGGCGTGAAGTACATCCGCGCCGCGTCGTCCCCGAACTTCTCCCGCGCCCGCTCCCGCAACCGCACCTGCGTCAGCGCCGCCGCCACCAGCCCCGCCGGCCACCGCTCCCGCAACCGGGACGCCGTCCGCAGCAGCCCCGCCTCCCCGACATCCGCCCCGGCGGCCTCGACGAGCACCGCCTGCCCCACCGCGCCCAACAGCTCCTCGAACCCCTCCAGATCCACGAACCGAACGTAACGCCTGCCCGGTTCCGCCGAGCGCGGCGAGGCCGTCAACAAGCCGCGGGCCCGAGTTGACGAGGTAGGGGGGACGGAATAACCTCACGACTGGCACTCGACATGGGAGAGTGCCAATCAGCGACAAAGGTCGGTCTGGCACCCGCGACGACAGGCCGGTCCAGGGTCGCCTCTTCTGTCACATGTGCGGCCGGCCCCGTTCGAGGCCGGCCGAGGACCATCGAAGGGGAGGTCAGATCGTGACGACCGCCACCAAGGTTGTTCTCAAGCCGCTCGAGGACCGCATCGTCGTCCAGCCGCTTGAGGCCGAGACCACCACCGCGTCGGGGCTCGTGATCCCCGACACGGCCAAGGAGAAGCCGCAGGAGGGCACCGTCCTGGCGGTGGGCCCGGGCCGCGTCGACGACAAGGGCGCCCGCGTCCCGATCGACGTCAAGGTCGGGGACGTCGTCCTCTACAGCAAGTACGGCGGCACCGAGGTCAAGTACAACAACGAGGAGTACCTCGTGCTCTCGGCCCGCGACGTGCTCGCGGTCATCGAGAAGTAACCACCGACGTACCGATGCACCGCCCCGGCCGATCCCCGTTGTGGGCGGCCGGGGCGCGTGCGTGAGAGGACCCTTTCCATGGCGAAGATCCTGGAGTTCGACGAGGACGCGCGCCGGTCGCTGGAGCGTGGCGTCAACGCCCTCGCCGACGCCGTCAAGGTGACGATCGGCCCGCGCGGCCGCAACGTCGTCATCGACAAGAAGTTCGGCGCGCCGACCATCACCAACGACGGCGTCACCATCGCCCGCGAGGTCGAGCTGGAGAACCCCTACGAGAACCTGGGGGCCCAGCTCGCCAAGGAGGTGGCGACCAAGACCAACGACGTCGCCGGTGACGGCACCACCACTGCGACGGTGTTGGCCCAGGCGCTGGTCCGCGAGGGCCTGCGCAACGTGGCCGCGGGCGCCTCCCCGCTGGCCCTCAAGCGCGGCATCGACACCGCCGCCGGGTTCGTCTCCGACCAGCTCCTCAAGGCCGCCCGCGAGGTGGAGGAGAAGGAGGAGATCGCCCACGTCGCGACCATCTCCGCGCAGGACGCCCAGATCGGCGAGCTGATCGCCGAGGCGTTCGAGAAGGTGGGCAAGGACGGTGTGATCACCGTCGAGGAGTCCCACACGATGGGCCTGGAGCTGGAGTTCACCGAGGGCCTCCAGTTCGACAAGGGCTACCTGTCGCCGCACATGGTGACCGACTCCGAGCGCATGGAGGCCGTCCTGGAGGACGCCTACGTGCTCATCCACGAGGGCAAGATCTCCAACGTCCAGGAGTTCCTGCCGCTGGCCGAGAAGGTCGCCCAGACGAAGAAGCCGCTGCTCGTGGTGGCCGAGGACGTCGAGGGCGAGGCGCTGGCCCTGCTGGTCGCCAACAAGATCCGCGGCACCTTCCTGTCGGCCGGCGTCAAGGCGCCCGGGTTCGGCGACCGCCGCAAGGCGATGCTGGGCGACATGGCCGCGCTGACCGGCGGTCAGGTCGTCAGCGAGGCCATCGGCCTCAAGCTCGACTCGATCGGCGTCGAGGACCTGGGCCGCGCCCGTCGGATCACCGTCACCAAGGACGCCACCACCATCGTGGACGGCGAGGGCGACGCCGCCGACATCGAGGCCCGGATCCGCCAGATCAAGGTCGAGATCGAGAACAGCGACTCCGACTGGGACCGCGAGAAGCTCCAGGAGCGCCTCGCCAAGCTGGCCGGCGGCGTGTGCGTGCTGCGCGTCGGCGCCGCCACCGAGGTGGAGCTCAAGGAGAAGAAGCACCGCCTGGAGGACGCGATCTCCGCGACCCGCGCGGCCATCGAGGAGGGCATCGTCGCCGGCGGCGGCAGCGCGCTGGTGCACGTGGCCAAGGAGGGCTTCGACGCCCTCGGCCTGACCGGCGACGAGGCCACCGGCGCCGAGGCGCTGCGCCGCTCGCTGGTCGAGCCCGCCCGCTGGATCGCCGAGAACGCGGGCCAGGAGGGCTACGTCGTCGTCGCCAAGGTGACCGACCTGCCCGCCGGGCACGGCTACAACGCCGCCACCGGCGAGTACGGCGACCTCATCGCCCAAGGTGTCATCGACCCGGTGAAGGTGACCCGTTCGGCCGTCACCAACGCCGCCTCGATCGCCGGCATGCTGCTGAGCACCGAGGCCCTCGTGGTCGAGAAGCCCGAGGAGGAGGAGCCCGCCTCGGGCGGTCACGGCCACGGTCACGGCCACTGATCCGCCGACGAGCCGGCCGGTCCGGGGGGCGACCCCCGGATCCCCGAAGGTCCCCACCCGTTCGCGGTGGGGACCTTTTCGGTTCACGGGCCTCGGTTCCCGGGGGAACGCCGCCGAATGCAAATTGCGGAAAAACCAGGCGGATGCCCCGAGTATCGGCACCGTACGAGGCGGAATCATCGCGTTTTGTGAGATCGGCGGGGTCGACTCTGCACTGTGACCATTCCGTTGCCGTGCACAGTGGAGACAGGCCCGATTCCGCTGGGCATCATGCTCTACGTGACCGAGGGATGCTTCGCGGGGACCAGGACACGCGCGCTATCTGATCGGGGAGGCGTGCTATGACGAGCGAAGCCCGGGTCCTGCGCACGGCGGTGCGCCATGACGAGAGCGATCTGGGGGATCTGACCACCCTGGCCGTCCAGGGCGATCCGGGGGCCATCGAGGTGTTGATCGGGCAGGTGCGCCCGATGGTGGTGCGCTACTGCCGGGCCCGGCTGGGCCGGATCTCCGGGCAGTACCACA
Organism: Thermomonospora umbrina; assembly: GCF_003386555.1. Lineage (GTDB taxonomy): Bacteria > Actinomycetota > Actinomycetes > Streptosporangiales > Streptosporangiaceae > Thermomonospora > Thermomonospora umbrina. The sequence goes on from NZ_QTTT01000001.1 coordinate 4,022,512, forward strand.
TCGCCGACGACGTGGCCCAGGAGGTCTGCATCGCGGTGCTGTCGGCGCTGCCGCGCTACCGCGACATGGGGCGGCCGTTCGCGTCGTTCGTGTTCGGCATCGCCGCGCACAAGATCGCCGACGCGCTGCGGAGCGCGGTGCGGGCCGCGGTGCCCACCGAGGACCTGCCGGACGGTCCCGACGACCGCCCGGGGCCCGAGGAGACGGTGGTCCGCTACATCGAGGCGGAACGGGCCCGCGACCTGCTGACCCGGCTGCCCGACCACCAGCGCGAACTGGTGCTGCTGCGGGTGGTGGCGGGGCTGTCGGCGGAGGAGACCGGTAATGTGCTGGGCATGTCCGCGGGCGCGGTGAGGGTGGCGCAGCATCGGGCGCTGGCCCGGCTGCGGGCGATGGCCAGTGAGGAGTCGGCTTGACGGAACGGAGCGACGTCGCCCCGGATCCGGCCGACCCTCCGAGCGGCGGCGACACGCCGGGGTCGGCGTTCTGGAACCTGACCGCGGTTCGCCGCAGCGACGCGCTGATGGAGGCGTTGGCGGCGCGCGCGCCCCTGCCGCCCACGGACCGCACGGAACGGCCCGAGCGCGCCGACCCCGCCGTCCGACTGCTGCACGCGCTGGTCGCCGACGTGGACGCCGACACCCACCGACCGTCCGCCGATCGACGTCCGCGTCCGGTTCCGGCGACCGTCATCACCACGGTGCCCGCATCCGAGCCCGGTGCCGAGTCGGGTCGGGGCGGGCGGCATCGCAGGCCCCGCATGATCGTGGTGATCGGCGTGATGGGTCCGCTGCTGACCGGCGTGCTGGCGACCACGGGGGTCGCGGCCGCCCAGGGCGGGCTCTCCGACCGTCTGTCGCCGGGCCCCGGCGCGGGTGAACGCCACACGCGGGAGCGGGAGACCACGGTCGGCCTCCGGGTCCGGCGCGGCGGGCTGCGGGCGAGCTTCGCGTCGCGGCCGGTGCAGACCGCCCCCGTGGCGGACGCGGGCCCACGGCGGTCACCGGAGCCGCCGGCCGAGGCCGCGCCCGCCAGGCCCCGCCCCCGATCCGGTGAACGCCTGCGCGACCGGGACGGCGAGCAGCGTCTCGGCGGCGTCCGTCCGCACCCGAAGGACGAACTCGGCCCCCGACGGGCCCCCGCGCCCCCGCCCGGCGTCGACGACCCTCAGAGCCCCCGTTCCGAGACCCGACCGCGGAGCGTTCTGCCGTTCGCGGACAAGGGGCTGCGCGTGCCGCTGCTCCGGCGCGTCGTCGATCGAGGGAACGGCACCACCCGCGACCGCGGAACGGGGAACGGCCGCTAGGGCATGTCCCGACCCCTGAGCGCGGTACCGGGCGCGGGTCGGGAACGGACGCGGGGCGTGTTCCTGACCCCTGAGCGCGGTACCGGGCGCGGGTCGGGAACGGACGCGGGGCGTGTCCCGACCCCGGCGCCCGGACGCGATGGGTGCCCGCCCGCAGCACGGGGGGACCGCCGCTAGGGCGTGTCCCGTCCCTCTTCGCTGTCGATCACGCCGTCGACGTAGCCGCGGGCGTACTCCCAGCTCACGTAGTCGACCGGGTCGGGGGACAGGGCGGGCTCGTGCACGCGGGGCAGCCCCTCGTCCAGGAGGTGGCGCAGGTTGCCGTGCAGCAGCTCCCAGTCGATGTAGTGCTGCTTGCCGCAGTCTCCGCAGTCCACGGTGAGTCCGCGCACGCCCAGCGGCTCCAGCAGGGCGCGAAAGACCTCGAGGTCCGCCAGGTCGGCCAGCACGTCCTCGCGCTCGGTGACGCTCAGCGGGGCGGTCTCCTCGCTGGGGTCGCCGAGCGCCGCGGCCGGATCGTCCGGATCACCGGCGAACGGGTCGAGCGGGACATCATCGTGCACAACCCCACGCTACTGCGCGGGACGAGCCGGCGGTCAACCCGCCGCCGGAACGTTCTGCGGTCCGGATGTCCGGGGACTTTCCGGACTCCCGGGTGTGTTGTTTCTCGCAGGGGGACCCGGCGGTGGGCCCGCCCGGACCCCGGGTGGCGTCGACCGGCAGGTCCTACGATGGAGGGATACCGCCGTGACCAGGCCGGACCAGCGCCATCTGGGCCACCATACGACCGCGAAAGGTTGCCATGAACCCCGCTGCGGAGCCCGCCAAGTTCCTCCCACCGGGCCTGACGTTCGACGACGTGCTGTTGCTGCCGTCCTACAGCGACCTCCAGCCGGGGGAGGCGGACACCGGCACCCGGCTGAGCCGTAACGTCGGTCTGCGCATCCCGCTGGTGTCGGCCGCCATGGACACCGTGACCGAGGCGCGGATGGCCATCGCCATGGCCCGCCAGGGCGGCATCGGCATCCTGCACCGCAACCTGTCGATCACCGATCAGGCCGAGCAGGCCGACATGGTCAAGCGCTCCGAGAACGGCATGATCACCAAGCCGGTGACCTGCGGGCCGGACGCCACCCTGGCCGAGGTCGAGCAGTTGTGCGCCCGCTTCCGGATCTCCGGGGTGCCGGTCATCGACGCGGACGGCGTGCTGGTCGGCATCGTGACCAACCGCGACACCCGCTTCGAGAGCGACCCGTCCCGGCCGGTCCGCGAGGTCATGACGGCGATGCCGCTGGTGACCGCGCCGGTGGACGTCTCCAAGGAGGAGGCGTTCCGGCTGCTGGCGCACAACAAGATCGAGAAGCTGCCGCTGACCGACGCCACCGGACGGCTCCGCGGGCTGATCACCGTCAAGGACTTCGCCAAGAGCGAGCAGTACCCCGACGCCACCAAGGACGCCGACGGCCGGCTGCTGGTCGGCGCCGCCGTGGGGGTCGGCGAGGACGGCATCGCCCGCGCCCAGGCGCTGATCGAGGCCGGCACCGACGTGCTCATCGTGGACGTGGCGCAGGGCCACTCCAAGGGCGTGCTCGACACCATCTCCAAGATCAAGGCCAACACCCGGGGCGTGGACGTCATCGGCGGCAACGTCGCCACGTTCGCCGGCGCCCGGGCGTTGATCGAGGCCGGCGCCGACGGTGTCAAGGTCGGGGTCGGCCCCGGCTCCATCTGCACCACCCGCGTCGTGGCGGGTGTCGGCGTCCCCCAGGTCACCGCGATCTACGAGGCGGCCCGCGCGGCACGTCCGGCCGGGGTCCCGGTGATCGGCGACGGCGGCCTGCAGTACTCCGGCGACATCGCCAAGGCCATCGCGGCGGGCGCGTCCACCGTGATGCTGGGCAGCCTGCTGGCCGGGGTGGAGGAGTCCCCCGGCGAGCTGATCTTCGTCCATGGCAAGCAGTACAAGTCGTACCGGGGCATGGGCTCGCTCGGCGCCATGCGCAACCGCGAGCGCGGCAGGTCCTACTCCAAGGACCGCTACTCCCAGGCCGAGGTCGGCAGCGAGGACCAGCTCATCCCCGAGGGCATCGAGGGCCAGGTCCCCTACCGCGGCCCGCTGTCGGCGGTCTCCCACCAGCTCGTCGGCGGCCTGCACCAGTCGATGTGGTACGCCGGGACGCGGACGATCCCCGAGCTGCAGGAGACCGGGCAGCTCATGCAGATCACCGCCGCCGGCCTCAAGGAGAGCCACCCCCACGACGTCCAGATGACCGTCGAGGCCCCCAACTACCAGGGTCGCTCCTGAGCGCTGAGATGATGCTCTCGGCATGAACAGCGCGCGGACATCGAGGGAGACCAGTGGCCGGAGAGGTTGAGATCGGGCGGGGCAAGACGGGGCGGCGGGCGTACGCGTTCGACGAGATCGGCATCGTGCCGTCGCGCCGCACCCGTGACCCGGAGGAGGTCAGCGTCGCCTGGCAGATCGACGCCTACCGGTTCGAGATGCCGCTGGTCGTGGCCCCGATGGACAGCGTGGTCAGTCCGGGCACCGCGATCGCCATCGGGCGGCTCGGCGGGCTCGGGGTGCTGGACCTGGAGGGTCTGTGGACCCGGTACGAGGACCCGGCGCCGCTGATGGCCGAGATCGCCTCGCTGGACGACGCGCGCGCCACCCGACGGCTCCAGGAGGTCTACATGGAGCCGATCAAGGAGGAGCTGATCGGCCGCCGGATCGCGGAGGTCCGAGAGGCGGGTGTGACGGTCGCGGCGCGGCTGTCCCCGCAGCGCACCGCCCAGTTCCACAAGGCGGTGATCGACGCCGGGGTGGATCTGTTCGTGATCCGGGGCACCACGGTGTCCGCCGAGCACGTGTCCGGGCGGGCCGAGCCGCTCAACCTCAAGCAGTTCATCTACGACCTCGACGTTCCGGTGATCGTCGGCGGCTGCTCCACGTACACGGCGGCGCTGCACCTGATGCGGACGGGCGCGGCCGGCGTGCTGGTCGGGTTCGGCGGCGGTTCCGGGCACACCACCCGGACGGTGCTGGGTGTGGCGGTGCCGATGGCGACCGCGGTCGCCGACGTGGCCGCCGCGCGCCGTGACTACATGGACGAGTCCGGCGGCCGGTACGTCCACGTGATCGCCGACGGCGGCATGACCAACAGCGGCGACATCGCCAAGGCGTTCGCCTGCGGCGGCGACGCCGTGATGGTCGGCTCCCCGTTCGCCCGTTCCACCGAGGCGCCGGGGCGCGGCTACCACTGGGGCAGCGAGGCGCACCACGGCGAGGTGCCGCGCGGCACCCGGCTGGAGCTGGGCACGATCGGGACGCTGGAGCAGATCCTGTTCGGCCCGTCGCACGTGGCGGACGGGTCGATGAACCTCATCGGCGCGCTGCGCCGTTCGATGGCCACCGCCGGGTACACCGAGCTGAAGGAGTTCCAGCGGGTGCAGGTGGTCGTCGCCCCGACCGTGCCGTGACGGGGTGACCCTCACCTCTCCCCGGTGACCAGTGGCTCCGATCGGGTACGGACCCTACTGTTGGGTAAGTAGCTCGTGGACGTTCGGTACTGGGGGGCTGAAGCGATGACCGGATCTCCGATCACCGGGCTGGGGACCTCGAGGCTGGGGCCCGTGGAGCGTGCCGAGGCCCTGGACCGGATGGCGATCGAGGAGTTCGACGTCGTCGTCGTGGGGGCCGGCATCGTCGGAGCGGGTGCGGCGCTGGACGCCGCGACCCGCGGGCTGTCGGTGGCCGTCGTGGAGGCCCGCGATTTCGCGTCGGGCACGTCGTCGCGTTCGTCCAAGCTGATCCACGGCGGGCTGCGCTATCTGGAGCAGTACAACTTCGACCTGGTCCGCGAGGCCCTGACCGAACGCAGCCTGCTCCTCCAGCGCATCGCGCCGCATCTGGTGCGGCCCGTCCCGTTCCTGCTCCCCACCACCCACCGCGTGTGGGAGCGGGGGTACCTCGGGGCGGGTGTCGCGTTGTACGACCTGTTGTCCCTCCAGATGGGTAACACGCGCGGTGTGCCCCACCACCGGCACCTGACCCGCCGCAAGGCCCTCAGGCTCGCGCCGGCGCTGCGCAAGAGCGCGTTCGTCGGGGCCATCCAATACTGGGACGCGCAGGTCGACGACGCCCGTTACGTGATGACCGTGCTCCGCACCGCCGCCGAGTACGGCGCGCGGGTCGCCTCCCGGACGCAGTGCGTGGGGTTCCTGCGCGAGGGCGAGCGGGTGACCGGGGTGCGCATCCTCGACCTGGAGTCCGGCCACAAGCGCGAGGTGCGCGCCCGGCAGGTCGTGAACGCGACCGGGGTGTGGACCGACGACATCCAGGACCTCGTCGGCGGCCGCGGCCAGATCCACGTCAAGGCGTCCAAGGGCGTCCACCTGGTGGTCCCCAAGGACCGCATCCACTCCTCGACCGGCCTCATCCTGCGTACCGAGAAGTCGGTGCTGTTCGTCATCCCGTGGGGTCGGCACTGGATCATCGGCACCACCGACACGGCCTGGGACCTCGACAAGGCGCACCCGGCCGCGTCGCGGGCCGACATCGACTACGTCCTGGACAAGGTCAACGAGGTCCTGGTGACGCCGCTCAACCACGACGACGTCGAGGGCGTCTACGCGGGGCTGCGGCCGCTGCTGACCGGTGAGACCGACGAGACCTCCAAGCTGTCCCGCGAGCACGTGGTCGCGCATCCGGTGCCCGGACTGGTGCTGGTCGCGGGCGGCAAGTACACGACCTACCGGGTGATGGCCAAGGACGCCATCGACGCGGTGGTGCACGGCCTGGACGGCAAGATCGCCGAGTCCTGCACCGACCGCGTCGCGCTGGTCGGCGGTGAGGGCTTCCCCGCCATGTGGAACTCCCGCCACCGGCTGGCCGCCCGCTCCGGCCTGCACGTCGCCCGCATCGAGCACCTGCTCCAGCGCTACGGCACCCTGGTCGACGACCTGCTCCAGGTCATCGCCGAACGCCCCGACCTGGGCAAGCCCCTCACCGGAGCCGACGACTACCTGCGGGCCGAGATCGTGTACGCGGCCTCGCACGAGGGGGCCCGGCACGTGAACGACGTGCTGGCCCGCCGCACCCGCATCTCCATCGAGGCGTGGGACCGGGGCGTCGGCGTCGCCCGGGAGGCCGCCGAGCTGCTGGCCCCCGTGCTGGGCTGGTCGGCGGAGCAGGTCGAGCGCGAGGTGGAGTACTACCGGGCGCGGGTCGAGGCCGAGCGCGCCTCGCAGACCCAGGAGGACGACCAGGAGGCCGACGCCCGCCGCCGCGGCGCCCCGGACATCGTGCCCACCTACTGACTCTGTGTACTAGGACATGGTCGGAGAGTGATCGTTCCTTTACCCTGGCGGCATGGGTGCGCGGGGTGGCGGCGGTGGCAGGGGTTGGCTGGTGTCGTTCCTGACCTCGGTGCTGCTCCCCGTCGTGGTGGGGCTGGCGGTCGAGCCGCTGGAGGGTTGGGGCACGCGGTACGGCCTGGTGCTCGGTGTCGGCGCGCTGGTGATCTTCGCGGTGATGACCTGGCTGATGGGGCGGCAGGACGTGCCCGGCCACGCGGGTCTGGAGGAGGCCGCCGACGAGCTGGCGGAGTCCGTGCGGCAGAGCTGGGGCGTCGAGGCGCGCAGGCGGCGGCTCGGCTCCGGGGACGATCTGCTCACGTTCGCCTGGCGACCGGCCGGGGGAGGGGTCGCCGCCCGGTCCGCGCAGGAGCATCTCGACGAGTGCGCGCTGCGGGGCATTCCGGCGCTGGTCGAGGCGTACTCCCGGGTGCCGTCCAAGCGGCTCGCGATCATCGGTGAGGCGGGCCTCGGCAAGACCTCGCTGGCGCTGCTGCTCACCCTCGGTCTGGTCGAGCGGCGTCGGCGCCTCGGTGACGGACCCGTCCCGGTCAAGCTGTCGGCGGCCACCTGGGACCCGCTCCGCGACGACCTGCTGGACTGGATGGAGGCCCGGCTCGCCGAGCAGTTCGTGTTCCTGCGCGGCGCCCGGTACGAGCCCGGCACGCCCCGGCGGCTGCTGACCGCCAAGCTGGTGCTGCCGATCCTGGACGGGCTCGACGAGCTGCGCACCAACGGCGGGGAGACCCGGCGCAAGGCCGTCGAGCAGATCGCCGAGGTGGTCGACTCGCTGTACGGGCTGGTCGTGACCTGCCGGGCCGACCAGTACACGGCGGCGGTGCGGGAGGGCGGGCCGATCCCCGAGACGTCGGTCGCGGAGCTGCTCCCGCTCGACGTGGACAACGTGGTCGACTACCTGGAGCGGTCGGCGGCCGACGGCGATCGTTGGGAGCCCCTGTTCGAGGGGCTGCGCCGCGACCCGCACGGTGACGCGGCCACGGTGCTCTCCACCCCGCTGATGGTGTCGCTGGCCCGCGACGTCTATCGGCGCGGGGAAACGCGTCCGGAGGAGCTGCTGACCCTGCCCTCCACAGCGGACATCGAGCGTCATCTGGCCCGTGAGCTGCTTCCCGCGAAGTTCCCGGACCTGCCGCGCTCGTCCCGGCGCGGCGGTTGGCACGGTGCGGACGTCCGCCGGTGGCTCGGGTTCCTGGCCGCCGAGATGGAGCACCGCCGTGAGCGTGAGATCGCCTGGTGGCGGCTGCCGAGGCTGGCCGGACGCCCGCACCGGGTGCTGGCCGGCGCGGTCAGCGGGCTGGCCGCCGGGGCGACCGCCGCGCTGACGGCGGGGGGAGCGGCCTGGTTCGCCTGGGGCCGGAGCTGGGGCCTGGCCGCGGGAGCGGTGGGGTGCCTGGTCTTCGGCGTGCCGCTCGCCGTCAAGGCCGCCCGGAACCTGCCGCAGCCGTCGGAGATGCAGTTCGGCGGTCGGGGGCGGCTGCCGGTCATGCTGCAGGGCGCCCTGTTCTCCTCGCTGGCCGGGGCCGTCGCGGGCTGGCTGGTGGGCGGCGCCGACCGCGCCGTGCTGGTGGGGGCGATCATCGGCGTTCCGCTCGGGCTGGCCTACACCGGGGCGCAGCCGGACGCGACCGTGCGGCTGGCCAGTCCCCGTGTGCTGTTCCGGCGGGACGCCTGCGTGGTCGTGATCTTCGGCGCGGCGTACGGGCTGAGCAGTTGCGCGGCGGCCTGGCTGTTGATCGGGCCGCTGATCGGGGGAGTCCTCGGCGTCTCCAGCGCGCTGTGCGGCGGGCTGCTGTACGGGCTGCCGTGGTGGCTGGCGCTGCGGTCGAAGCGGACGTCGGGCCTGGTCGCCTCGGCGCACCTGGTCCTCTACACGCTGATCCTGGCCCCGCAGGGGAAGTCACCGTGGCCGTGGCGGCTGATGGCGTTCCTGGAGGAGGCCCGCGACCGTGACGTGCTGCGGCAGGTGGGCCCGGTGTACGAGTTCCGGCACTCCTATCTGCGCAAGGTGCTGGCCGAGTCGTCGCCCTGAGGCCGGACGATCCTCGCGGAGACGAGGCAGGCCAGGGACGCCACCGTGAGCCCGGCGAGCATGTCGGCGATGTAGTGCTGGTGGACGAACAAGGTGGACGCCATGATCAGCGCGCACCAGGCGGCCACGTACACCCCGAGCCGCCGGTGATAGCGCAGCCAGTGCACGGCGATGATCAACGCGAACCCGGTGTGCAGGCTCGGGAAGCAGTTGTAGGCGTCGTCGTTCCCGTAGACCATGCGCAGGGTCGCCGCGAAGACGTCGTCGCCGGTGACCTCGGGCCGGGCCACGTGCGTCTGCGCGAACACGTAGAACAGGTAGGCCACGACCAGCAGCAGCACCCCGGCGAGCAGGGCCGACTGCGCCAGCCGTACCGCGGTGAACAGGAACAGCAGCAGCGTCAGCGGCCCCAGCGCCAACGCCGAGACGTACGGGATCACCAGTTCCTCGACCAGCGGGATGCGCTCGTCCAGCGGGGTCTTCGGCGACCAGCGCGCCGGGCCCTCGTTGAGCGGGCCGTACAGGGTGAACAGGCCGGCGAGCACCGCGAGCAGCGCCAGCGCCACCACCAGGTCCCGCCGGTCGCCCGGCCGCGCCGTCATCGCTCCCCTTAGATCCCGTCCGATGCGTGGGGACAGGCTAGGGCGGTACGACCGCCTTGCAGGGGAATGTGACGGGATAGGCCGGATCAGGTCACGGCGGCCCCGAGGATCAGTCGCAGACCGGTGGCGTACAGGTCGGCGGGGACGCGGTCGGGGTCCATCAGATGCTGGAAGGCCAGCCCGGTGCCCAGCGCCAGCACGAGGGCCGCCCGGTGCTCGGCGGGGACGTCGTCCGCGTCGGGCAGGGTCTTCGCCAGGTCGCGGCGGCGCTCGTCGTACCACTCGGCCATGCGCCAGCCCGCCGCGTAGTCGCGCATCCCGTAGAGCCACAGCTCGACCAGCAGCATGGCCGGCAGTCGGGCCTCCTCGGTCGGGAAGCAGTGCCGGTAGCGCTCGCCCGGTGACTCCGGCTCGTCGTCGCCCGGCTCCCGGTGCGCCCCGTCGCCCCCGCCGAGACCGGCGTGGGTGTAACGCTCCAAAAGGGCCAGCAGCAGATCGGTCTTCCCGGTGAAGTTTGAATAGACCGCGCCCTTGGTGAGCCCGGCGGCGGAGGCCACGTCGTCGAGGGACGCGCCATGGATGCCGCGTTCGGCCCAGAGCCGCTGTGCCGCCTCCAAGAGCGCCTCCCTCGTGTACTCGCGTCGTTCCCGCCGTGTGACCACCCCTCGGGGCACGCGCACCCCCCTGCGGCCGCCTCCGGACCCGCGTCCGTGCGCGCCGTCGGTCCTGTTGTGGCCCCCCTGGACACCGGCCATCCGGATGCCTCCCCGCCTCGCCTCGCCTGCTCGATTACGGAATACACCGCCCATGCATGGTCATTCCGCTGGTTGCGCAACCTGTGGCTGATGGAACGGTCCATTCGGCCTGGTCCGGCCTTTTTCCGGGAATCCGGCGCGCGAGACCCAGATCACCGCGAACACGTGGTTACCTGTGGGTAGCCGGCGATGGCCGGCGGGTCATATGGTGCATGGCATGGCAACGCCCACCGCCTCCTTGAGGACGCTCGCGCCCACCCTCATCGAGCGGCTGTCCTCTCGAGTGACCGCCGACTCGGGCGCCACCACCACCATCCCTGCGCCGTTCACCGGCGAACCGCTGGCCACTCTTCCGCTGACCGGCGCCGACGACGTCCACACCGCCTACGCCAAGGCCCGGGTCGCCCAACGCGCCTGGGCCGCCCTCCCCGTGCGGGAACGGGTCAAGCCGTTCCTGCGCCTCGTGGACGCCCTGGTCGACCGGCGCGAGGAGATCCTCGACGTCATCCAGCTCGAGACCGGCAAGGCCCGCCGCCACGCGTACGAGGAGTTCCTCGACGTGGCGATGTGCTCGCTCTACTACGCCCGGCGGGCCGGCAAGATGCTCAAGCCCAAGCGGCGGCAGGGCGCGTTCCCGATCGCCACGCGCACCGTCGAGCTGCGGCACCCCAAGGGCGTGGTCGGGCTCATCTCGCCGTGGAACTACCCGTTCGCCCTCGGCGCCAGCGACATCGTTCCGGCGCTGATGGCCGGCAACGCGGTCGTCCACAAGCCCGACACCCAGACCTGCCTGTCCAGCCTGTGGGTGCTCGACCTGCTGATCAGTCTCGGCCTGCCCAAGGACCTGTGGCAGATCGTGCTGGGCGACCCCGCCGAGATCGGCGACCCGCTGCTCGACAACGCCGACTACGTCGCGTTCACCGGCTCCACCCGGGGCGGCAAGGCCATCGTCGAGAGGATCGCGCCCCGGCTGATCTCCTACTCGATGGAGCTCGGCGGCAAGAACCCCATGCTGGTCCTGGAGGACGCCGACCTCGACCGGGCCGCCCGCGGCGCCGTCCGCGCCTGCTTCACCAACGCCGGTCAGTTGTGCATCTCGGCGGAACGCCTGTACGTCCACGAGCGGATCTACGACGACTTCCTGACCAAGTTCGTCGCCCGGGTCAAGGACATGAAGCTCGGCACCGGCCTCGACTTCGAGGCCGAGATGGGCTCGCTGACGTACGAGCGCCAGTTGGAGGTCGTCACCCGGCACGTGGAGCAGGCGGTCAAGGAGGGCGCGACGCTGCTGGCCGGCGGCAAGGCGCGACCCGACCTCGGCCCGCTGTTCTACGAGCCGACCGTGCTGGCCGACGTGACCGGCGACATGGAGCTGTGCGCCACCGAGACGTTCGGCCCGGTGGTCAGCGTCTACAAGTTCTCCGACGAGGACGCGGCCATCGAGCGCGCCAACGACACGCCCTACGGGCTCAACGCCTCGGTGTGGACGCGCAACGTCGCCCGCGGCCGCCGGGTCGCCGCCCGCATCCAGGCCGGCACCGTGAACATCAACGAGGGGTACGGCTCGGCGTACGCCTCCTACGACGCCCCGATGGGCGGCATGAAGCAGTCCGGCGTCGGACGCCGCCACGGCTCCGAGGGCCTGCTCAAGTACACCGAGGCCCAGACGGTGGCCAGCCAGCACTTCATGGACCTGGAGCCCCCGCCCGCGCTGGGCTACGACAGGTACGCCAACGGGTTGGCGACCGCCATCAAGCTCATGAAGCGCTTCAGGCTTCGATAGCAGGACGGGAGAGCGACCAGGCCATGGAGTTCGACTTCGATGTGCTGATCGTGGGGTCGGGATTCGGCGGCAGCGTCTCGGCGCTGCGGCTGACCGAGAAGGGCTACCGCGTCGGGGTGGCCGAGATCGGTCGCCGCTTCGACGACCCGGCCGGAGCCCCCGGCGCCCGGCACGGCGCGCTGCCCAAGACGTCCTGGCGCGCCCGGCGCTACCTGTGGGCGCCGGGGCTGGGCATGACCGGCATCCAGCGGATGCACGTGCTGCGCGGCGAGAAGGGCAGCCGGGTGCTGGTCCTGGCCGGCGCGGGCGTCGGCGGCGGGTCCCTCGTGTACGCCAACACGCTGTACGAGCCCCTCCAGCCGTTCTACGACGACCCCCAGTGGAAAGAGATCACCGACTGGCGGGCCGAGCTGGCGCCGCACTACGACCAGGCCAAGCGGATGCTGGGCGTGGTGGAGAACCCGACCATGACCGCCGCCGACAAGGCCATGAAGCGGGTCGCCGAGCGGATGGGCCGGGGCGACACGTTCCACCGCACCCCCGTCGGCGTGCTGTTCGGCGACGCGCCCGGCGAGGAGGTCGACGACCCGTACTTCGGCGGGGTCGGCCCGCGCCGCCGCAACTGCACCGAGTGCGGCGAGTGCATGACCGGCTGTCGGCACGGCGCCAAGAACATGCTCACCGAGAACTACCTGTACCTGGCCGAGCGGGCGGGCGCCAAGGTCATGGCGATGACCGGCGTGCGCTCGGTGACCCCGCTGGAGGGTGGCGGGTACGAGATCGAGCTGGTCCGCACCGGCTCGCTGGGCCGCGGCCGGCGCACCGTCCGGGCCGAGCAGGTGATCTTCGCGGCCGGCACCTACGGCACCCAGAAGCTGCTGCACCGGATGAAGGCCACCGGCCGGCTGAACCGGCTGTCGGACCGGCTGGGCGTGCTCACCCGGACCAACTCCGAGGCGATCCTGGGCGCCGAGCGGTTCCGCCGCAAGGGCGACGACCACACCAAGGGCGTGGCGATCACGTCCTCGTTCCATCCCGACGACGACACCCACATCGAGCCCGTCCGCTATGGCAAGGGCTCCAACGCGATGTCCCTCATCCGTTCCGTGCTGATCGACGGGACCGCCGAGGACGGCTCCGGCAGGGCCCCGCGCTGGCTGAAGATGATCAAGTACGGGTTCACCCACCCGTGGGACGTCCCCCGGCTGTTCAACAATCGGCACTGGTCCGAGCGCATCGTGATCGCGCTGGTCATGCAGGTGAAGGACAACTCGATCACGGTCCGGCCGCGCAAGGGCGTGCTGGGCTGGACGCTGCGGGCCGGGCGGGGGCACGGGGAGCCGAACCCCACCTGGATCCCCAAGGCGCACGACGCCACCCGCAAGCTGGCCGAGGAGGTCGGCGGCATCGCGGGCGGGACCTGGCTGGACCTGTTCGACATCCCCACCACCGCGCACTTCATCGGCGGCTGCGCCATCGGCGCCTCGCCGGAGAACGGCGTCATCGACCCCTACCACCGGGTCTACGGGCACCAGGGCCTGCACGTGGTGGACGGCTCCGCGATCTCGGCCAACCTGGGCGTGAACCCGTCCCTCACGATCACCGCCCAGGCGGAGCGGGCCATGTCGATGTGGCCGAACAAGGGCGAGGAGGACACCCGTCCCGCCCTCGGCTCCGCCTACCGACGCCTGACCCCGGTCGCCCCGAAGAACCCCGTGGTCCCCGTCGCGGCCCCGGCCGCCCTCCGCCTCCCGATCGTCGAGATCACCTGACACCCCCCGTCGGCGGGTCGGCCACCACCGGCCCGCCGCCCGACGTCGTCACCGCGACTCCTGAACGACCGCCCGCGGAGCCGGCCCCCGATCGACGCGGTAGGCCGTCCACACGTCGTGCATGCGGTCGCCCTGGCCCTGGGTGAACTCGCTCATGCAGTGGTCGTGCGAGTAATCCATGAAGTTGTGGATCGGGTCGGCGTCCCCTCCCGGGCAGGTGTCCTTGTGGAGGGGGCAGCCGTCGGTCGGCAGGTTCTCGGGTGAGGTGTCGGGCACCCGGTCGCCCGGGTCCCGGCAGCCGTTCTGGAACGTGTGGTAGAGCCCGAGCCAGTGGCCGACCTCGTGGGTGGCGGTGAATCCGCGGTCGAAGCCGGGGATGGTGCCGCCCGGCAGGCTCTTCGTGTGGACCACGACCCCGTCCATGGCGGGCGTGCTCTTGTAGAGCCAGGGGAACGTCGCCCAGCCCAGCACCTGGTCGCCGAGGTCGGCGCTGTACAGGTTGAGCGTGCCGGGGCCCCCCTTGCGGAGACGCTTCTTGAAGTCGGCCTCATGGCGGGTCGGGTCGGCGTACCAGCGGGGCTCGTCGGTGCGGGTGACCTCCCGGAGGACGAAGTCGAACCGGGTGTCCTCGCCCCCGAGCGTGCCGTCGTAGGACGAGTCGAGCGCCCGGATCTGCCGGTCGATCTGCTCGTCGGTCAGATTCCCGGCGGGCCCCGAATGGAGCACGTGGAAGTTCACGGGCACCGTCACCCGCGTGGGCGGGTTCGACCGATGACGGCCGCGCAACCCGCCGAGCAGCTTGGCCAGCTCGCGTTCCACCTTCGCGGCCTGTGCGGGCGTCAGCTCGTTGCGTTCGGGGTCCCGGCCCTCGCCCGGGCGCAGCCGCGCCTGAGCCGGGGGACAGTCGTCCGCGCCGGGCCGGCCCACGGACACGCGTGAGGGAGCGGACGGGTGCTGGGGAACGGCGGCGGTGGCGAGGAGGCAGACGGCGAGCACGGCGGTGAGCGGCTTCACGATGCTCCAGGGGGGCTGGTAACGGGGGGCCGCAGATCTGGTTATCAGAGTCACGGCCGCCGACACGCCCAGGGCGCGCCGAAAGGACGCGGTCCGTTACCGGACGATGACCAAGCGTCGCGCGCCCGGGGCTCGGGGGCGGCATCGGCGCAGGCGGCGGGGGCCCTAGACTTGAGCATCTGTCCCGAGTCTTCCGAAAGGCGTGATCGGTGTCCCTGGAGCAGGTCGAGCGGGTCGAGCAGTCCTTCGACACGGTGCTCGTCGTCGACTTCGGCGCCCAGTACGCGCAGCTCATCGCGCGGCGCGTCCGTGAGTGCAATGTCTTCAGCGAGATCGTCCCGTGCACCATGCCGGTGGCGGAGATGCTGGCCAAGCGGCCCAAGGCGATCATCCTGTCCGGCGGCCCTTCCTCGGTCTACGAGCCGGGGGCCCCGGCCGCGCCCGCGGGCCTGTTCGAGACCGGGGTGCCCACGCTGGGCATCTGCTACGGCCACCAGGTGATGGCCCAGGCCCTCGGCGGTCTGGTGGAGAACTCCGACGTCGCCGAGTACGGCGGCACCACCGTCAACGTGATCGACGGCGGGACGCTGCTGGCCGGGCTGCCCGAGGCCCAGTCGGTGTGGATGTCGCACCGCGACCACACCAGCGCCGCCCCCGACGGTTTCACCGTGACCGCGCGCACCGACGTCACCCCGGTCGCCGCGATGGAGCACTCCGAGCGCGGCCTGTACGGGGTGCAGTTCCACCCCGAGGTGATACACACCGAGCACGGCATGGCGGTGCTGCGGCACTTCCTGTTCGACGCGGCCGGCTGCCGTCCCGGCTGGACGATGGTCAACATCGCCGAGGAGTCCATCGAGGTCGTCCGCGCCCAGGTCGGCGACAAGCGCGCCATCTGCGGCCTGTCCGGCGGGGTCGACTCGGCGGTGGCCGCCGCCCTCGTGCAGCGCGCCATCGGCTCCCAGCTCACCTGTGTGTTCGTCGACCACGGCCTGCTGCGCAAGGGCGAGGCCGAGCAGGTGGAGAAGGACTTCGTCGCCGCCACGGGTGTCGACCTGCATGTGGTGGACGCCCAGGAGCGCTTCCTCGCGGCCCTCGCCGGCGTCACCGACCCCGAGGAGAAGCGCAAGATCATCGGCCGGGAGTTCATCCGGGTCTTCGAGAACGCCGCCCGTGACATCGTCGCCGCGCACGCCGACTCCGGCGAGGTGGAGTTCCTCGTTCAGGGCACCCTCTACCCCGACGTGGTGGAGTCCGGCGGCGGCACCGGCGCGGCCAACATCAAGTCCCACCACAACGTCGGCGGCCTCCCCGACGACCTGGCGTTCGCGCTGGTCGAGCCGCTGCGCACGCTCTTCAAGGACGAGGTCCGCGCGCTCGGCGAGCAGCTCGGCCTGCCCTCGGAGATCGTCTGGCGTCAGCCGTTCCCGGGCCCCGGGCTTGGCATCCGCATCATCGGCGAGGTCACCCGCGACCGCCTCGACCTGCTCCGCGAGGCCGACGCCATCGCCCGCGAGGAGCTGACCCGCGCCGGCCTCGACCGCGACATCTGGCAGTTCCCGGTGGTCCTGCTCGCCGACGTGCGCTCCGTCGGCGTTCAGGGCGACAGCCGCACCTACGGCCACCCGGTCGTCCTCCGCCCGGTGACCAGCGAGGACGCCATGACCGCCGACTGGGCCCGGCTCCCGTACGACGTCCTCCAGCGGATCTCCACCCGCATCACCAACGAGGTCCGCGAGATCAACCGCGTGGTGGTCGACATCACCAGCAAGCCCCCGGGCACCATCGAATGGGAGTGACCCGACGGGCGTAGCGGGACCACCATGAAGCGTGATCGCCGCCGACTCGACGCGCGAAAGGCCCGGGCGAGGCCGCCCGGGCCTTTCGCGCGGGGTCAGACGGTGGCGGGGGCCAGGGCGGCCTCGGCCTCCAGGGTGGCGGCGGTGGCGTTGACCACCGCGGCGATCCGGAGGGCCTCCTGGATCAGTTCGCGGGACATCCCCGCCTGGCGGAGCACCTGCTCGTGCGACTCCAGGCAGCGGCCGCAGCCGTTGATCGCGGAGACGGCCAGGCACCACAGCTCGAAGTCGACCTTGTCCACGCCGGGCCTGCCGATGACGCTCATCCGGAGCTTGGCGGGCAGATCGGCGTAGGTGGAGTCGCCGATCAGGTGGGTGGCCCGGTAGTAGACGTTGTTCATGGCCATGATCGACGCGGCGGCCTTGGCCGCGTCGAAGGCCTCGGCCGACAGGTGGTCGCCGGCGTCCTCGGCCAGCTCCCTGATGACCCGGGCGCTGCCCGTGGCCAGCGCGCAGGCCAGCACGGTGCCCCAGAGCTGCTGGTCGGAGAGCTGGGAGGTGGTGGTCACCGAGCCGAGGTTCAGCTTGGTGTCCTTGGCGTAGGCCGGGAGGGCCCCCTTCAGCGCGTCAACGCTCATGACGGCGTTCCTTTCCTGCGGAACGGCCGGCCGCGAGGTGCCGCGGCCGGCCGATGCGTGCGGTGACGACCGACGATCAGGCGCCGACCATGAGCTTCTGGGCGTCCAGCGTGGCCTCGCCCTTGTTCCAGTTGCAGGGGCACAGCTCGTCGGACTGGAGGGCGTCGAGGACCCGCAGGACCTCCTTGACGTTCCGGCCGACCGAGCCCGCGGTGACCATCGAGAACTGGATCTCGTTGTTGGGGTCGACGATGAAGGTGGCGCGCTGGGCGACACCGTCGGCGGTGAGGATGCCGAGGGCCGCGGACAGCTCGCGGTTGAGGTCCGACAGCATCGGGAACGGCAGGTCGCGCAGGTCCGGGTGGTCCTTGCGCCAAGCGAAGTGCACGAACTCGTTGTCGACGGACGCGCCGAGGACCTGGGTGTCGCGGTCGGCGAACTCCTCGTTCAGCCGCCCGAACTCGGCGATCTCCGTCGGACAGATGAAGGTGAAGTCCTTGGGCCAGAAGAACACGACCCGCCACTTGCCCTCGTAGGTCTTGTGGTTGATGGTCTCGAACGCCGTGTCCGCGTCCAGCGAGACACAGGCGGTCAGCTCGTACTCGGGGAACTGGTCACCGACAGTGAGCACGGAGTCTCCTTTGAAGCCGTTTTGTGAAGGAAGTCACAAGCATCCCGATGGGGCGGCAGTGGGCATCGGGGCTGGTGAGCGGATACCAGACTGCCGTAGCTAGAGTGAAAAGAGAAATCGATGGATCGCTTTGAGTCGATAGGGGATGGCTATCAGTAGACCCACCGTGGCCCAGTTGCGCGCGTTCCTCGCGCTGGCCGAGCACCTGCACTTCCGCGACGCCGCCGCCACGTTGGGGATGAGCCAGCCCGCGCTGTCCGGGGCGGTCGCCGCCCTGGAGGAGCAGCTCGACACCCGGCTGGTCGAACGTACGACACGCCGCGTGCTCCTCACCCCCGCCGGGGAGCGCGTGGCGCGTCACGCCGAGTCGGTGCTCGCCGAGCTGGACCGGCTGGTCGAGGACGTGCGTTCCACGCGGGGCCCGCTGGTCGGCCCGCTGCGGCTGGGCGTGATCCCCACCGTGGCCCCGTATCTGCTGCCCGCCGTACTGCCCCGGCTGACCCGCGAGTTCCCCGACCTGGAGCTGTCCGTACGCGAGGAGCAGACCGACAACATCGTCGCCGAGCTGTCCGCCGGACGGCTGGACGTGGTGATCCTCGCGCTCCCCGTGCCCCTGCCCGGCCTCGCCGAGCTGCCGTTGTACGAGGAGGACTTCCTGCTGGTCGCGTCCGGGGCCCAGGAGATCGGGCCCGCGCCGGTGCCCCGGCAGGCGCTCGGCGAGCTGGACGTCATCCTGCTGAACGAGGGGCACTGCCTGCGCGACCAGGCGCTCGACGTGTGCCGCGAGGTCGGCGCGCGGGCCACGGCCGCCACCTACGCCGCGAGCCTCGCCACCCTGGTGCAGCTCGTGTCCGGCGGGCTCGGGGTCACGCTCGTACCGCAGACCGCGCTGCCGGTCGAGACCCGGCGGGCGGAGGGTCTGGCCGTACGGCGGTTCGCCGACCCGGCGCCGTCGCGCACGATCGGGCTGGCCCACCGGGCGACGTCCCCGCGCGCCGCCGAGTTCGAGACGCTGGCGGGAACGGTCCGAGCGGCGGTCGGCGAGGCCCACCCCGAGGTCCGCGTCCGGGCCTGAGCCGTTCTCCGGAGGGTCGAGGCGCGCCCGGCAGTCCCTCGGACGGGTAACGGTCGCGGCAAACCTTCCCCGTGTCCCGGTGGCACTCGTTGACCTCGGGGCATCCCGTTCACCGGGAAAGGGGGCGATGGCGTTGCCGACCACAGAGCCGACCGTAGACGTCACCACCGGGCACTGGGCCGAGATCCACGAGGTGTGGGCCCGGGACGGCCTGATCAGGGTGATCGGGGCGTTCCAGGGGACCGACACGGCCGAGGGGCCGTGGCGGCTCCGACTCGTACCGGAGGAACGGCCCGTCCCGACGTCGCCCCGGTCCCGGCTCGGTCACCGGATCCGCCTTTGGCGGATGGCGCGGCGGCCGATCCCCGGCCCGTACCGGGTGACCGTGCGGCACGGCAGGTTCGAGGCGGCCGTGCCGGTGCGCGACCTGGTGCTCCCGCGACCCGTACGCTCCGCACGCTGGCACGCCTATCTCGACCCGGGCACTCCGGGAGGCCGGGCGCTGCGGCTCGGCCGGCACCTGGGCGTGCCGCGCAGGGCCCGCGCCATCACCTATCCGGCGCAGCGGGCCGACGCGTTCGGCGCCCGGTTCCGGGTACGGCCCTCGTACACCGCCGACAACCACCTCGCTATCGGAAGCCGTCGCGCTCGATGAAGATCACATACGCACTGCTGCACGCCTACGGCATGGGCGGCACGATCCGCACCGTCATCAACCAGGCCAACGCCATGGCCGCGGCGGGTCACGACGTCCGGATAGCCAGCGTGGTCCGCCGTCGGGACGACCCGCAGTTCCCGGTCGACCCGCGCGTCCGCATGGTCACCGTCACCGATCTGCGCGGGCGGCCCGCGCCGCCGCCCGCGCCCTCGGCGCCCGGGGGCCGGCTCGGCCGAGCCCTGCGCCTCCCCGCCCCGTCCGCGCCCCGCGCCGGCGGTGAGCCCGGACGCGAGGTGCCGGCGGACGAGGCCGCCAAGGACACCTTCACCCGCGAGGTCGAGGAGGGCTTCATCGAGTACGTGCAGGGCCTGGACGACGGGGTGCTGGTCACGACGCGTCCCGGCCTGAACCTGATGTCCGCCCGGTACGCGCCCGAACGGCTGGTGCGGGTGGCCCAGGACCACATGCACTTCGGCCGCTACAAGCCCGGCGTGCGCGCCGCGATCCTCGACGACTACCCGCGCCTGGACGCGGTCGTCTCGCTGACCGAACAGGACTGCGAGGAGTACCGGGCCGCGCTCGGCCGCGCCGTGCGGACCGAACGGATCCCCAACCCGCTGCACACCCTGGACGTGCCGCGCACCGACCACACCGGCAAGGTGATCGTGGCGGCGGGGAGGCTGACCCGGCAGAAGGGCTTCGACCTGTTGCTCGACGCGTTCGCCGAGGTCGTCGAACGCCACCCGGACTGGACGCTGCGGATCTACGGCGCCGGGCCCCGCGAGAAGCGGCTGCGGGCGCAGATCCACCGGCACCACCTCTACAACCACGCGTTCCTGATGGGGACGGTGCAGGGCTTCGACGACGAACTGGCGCAGGCGTCGATCTACGCCCTCAGCTCCCGGTTCGAGGGCTTCGCGATGGTGGTGCTCGAGGCGCTCAACTGTGGGGTGCCGCTGGTGAGCTTCGACTGCCCGACCGGCCCCCGGGAGATCATCCGCGACGGGGAGAACGGGCTGCTGGTCCCGCCGGAGGACTCGGCCGCGCTGGCGGCCGGACTGTGCCGGCTGATCGACGACCGGGGGTTCCGTCGACGGCTCGGCACGGTGGCGGTCAGCACCGCGGCCGAGTACGGGCCCGAGACCATCCGCCGGCGCTGGGAGACGCTGTTCGCCGATCTGCTGCGTACGAAATCGCCCCTTCTGGGCGAACGGGCGGCGGACACGTTCCTTCCCGCGTAGACGAAGGGTCAAGTGTCGGGCAAACGTTACGGGTCCGATAGCGAATCGCTTACGCGTGATCGCCCTGTGTAGGGATGCTTGCGGGATGGCGACGTTCTCCCTGGATGACGTGCGCAGGGTCTGCAAGGGCCGCGATGCGTGGTGGACGGTTCTGCTGGTCGATCCGATCGCGATCCGGTTGACGCTGGTCGTCGCGAACCGGACCTCGATCACCCCGAACCAGCTCACCGCCGTCGCCTTCGCCCTGGGCATGGGCGCGGCGGGCTGTTTCGCGCTCGGCTCCCCGGGCTGGCTGGTGATCGGCGCCCTGCTCTACCACGTGGGCTTCGTGGTGGACTGCATGGACGGCAAGATCGCCAGACTCAAGCGCACCGGCACGCTGTTCGGCGGCTGGCTGGACTTCATGCTGGATCGGGTGCGGGACAGCGTGTGCGCGCTGGCCCTCATGGCCGGCCAGTACGTCCGCACCGGCCATTCCGCCTACCTCTACGCCGGCATGGCGGTGCTGGCCCTGGACATGTTCCGCTACGTCAACGGCCCGCAGATCGTGAAAGTCCGCCGTTCGATGCGCTCGGCCGTGAACGCGGCCCGCCGCCGGATGGCCGAACCCGAGGAGGAGACCCGAGACGACGAGACCGAACCCGACGGCGACGCCGAGACCGCCCTGGAGCCGGCGCCGAACACCGACCTGCACCGCCAGTTCGACAGCCAGTTCCCCTGGTACCGCCGCATCCGCCGCTCGCTGCTGCGGCGACGGGTCCGCACCCATCTGGTGAGCGGGATCGAGTTCCAGATGGCCGTGTTCATCATCGGCCCGGTGACCGGCGCGATCATCCCGGCCACGGCGGTGGCGGGCACCCTGCTGGCCCTGTTCGAGCTGGTCATCATCTACAAGTTCTGGCTGTCGACCCGTACGCACACCCGCGTCATGGCGGCGCTGGGCGAGGCGGCGGCCCCCACCCCCGCGACCCCCGCCGACGCCCCGCTGCCGAGCCCCGACCTGACCCCGGCCACCGCCGACCAGGACTAGGGCCTTTTGATGGGGGGCGGACCCCACGCCCCCGCGCCCGGAGCTCTTCAGGCGAGGACCCCTCCGCCGGCGCTCCGTGGCCCTCGCCTGAAGCGACCGGGCATGGGCGGGTGGTGTGCCCTCCATAGGCCCGGGATCAGTGGGCCGGATGTCGGGCCTCCGGGGCCGAGGGCTTCGTACCGCTGTTTCGCCCGGGTGCGTCAGAGCTCCGGGCGGTGGGCCCGGGCGAACAGCGTGGTGCCCGGGATCCCTCGTACGGGCAGGCGTCGCTCCAGCATGGAGACGGCGCGCAGGCCGGCGTTGACCGCAGGGTTGAGCCGCTCGGAGTCCTGCGGCTTGGCGCGGTGTCGTCGCCACTTGACGACGGGGCGCAGCAGCACGTTCCAGCTCCACAGGCGGTCGACGCGCAGGCCGGCCCCCTCGATCAGCTCGGTCAGGGTGTCGCGCGAATAGCGGCGGACGTGGCCGAGCATCACGTCGCGCGCCGACCACAGCGCCAGGTCGCTCGGCACGGAGATCAACACGGTGCCGCCCGGCCGCAGCACCCGGGCCAGTTCCCCCGCCGCGGTGCGGTCGTCGGGAATGTGCTGCAGCAGATCCAACGCCATCACGAAGTCGAAGTCACCGGTCGACAGCGGCAGATAGCAGGCGTCGCCGTGATAGGCGTCGATGCCGCGCAACCGCGCCAGCTCCACCGCGGCCGGCGAGCCGTCGATGGCGATGGCGTCCCAGCCGTGATCCAACAGCACCCGGGTGTTACCTCCCCCGGCCGCCCCGATGTCCGCGGCCCGCCCCGGCTCCCCCAGCCGGCGCAGCTCCCGGGCGATGATCGCCCGCCGCTCCCGATACCACCAGTTGTCGTCCTCGATCGCGACGACCCGTTGTATTTCGACCGTGTCCATGGCCCCCACCGGACAGACCTCACACGATGCGGTCGTCCGCATCCCTTGATTACGGAACGTACCAGGCGAATGACTCCCCGTGGTGGACCCGGGTACCCCCTCAGCGGCGATGCCGTCCCCGACGCCGCCGGAACAGGTACCGCACGGCCAGCAGCGCCGCCAATGCCCCGACCGCCGGCGCAGCCCGCCGAGCCCTCGCCCGCCCCTGCGGATCCTCGCCCTCGGAGCCCTCGCCGACGCTCGGCTCCGCCCGGAACCCCACCCCGCCCTCGGCCACCTGCCCGCCCTCTCGCGGACGGGGCACGGAGACCGTTCCCCCGACCTCGCCCACGCCCCCCTCGTCCGACCCGCGAACGACCTCCACCTCGGGACCCCCCTCGGCGGCGGGCTCCGAGCCGCTCTCGCCCCCGGAACCCGTAGCCGGCCCGCCAACGCCCTCCGGGCCGAGATCGGGCTCCCCGAGCCTCTCCGCAACCGCCCCTTGCGCGGCGTCCCCCGCGTCCGCCCGCTGGGAAGCGCCCTCGGGCTCGGGCTCGGTTACCGGAGCGGTTGTCGGCTCGGGGAGGGGCGCGGCGGTCGGTTGGGGGGCGGCTTCGGTGTCGGGTGCGGGGGCGGGGCCGGGCTCGGGGTGGAGTTCGGTTTCCAGGGACTTGGCGAAGCGGGTGAGGATCTTGGCGGCCGCCTCGGTGAGGAGGGTGCGGCCGAACTGGGCCGGGCGGCCGGTGACGTCCAGCGAGGTGTGGATCGTGACACGGGTGGCGCCGTCCGTCTCGGTGAGGCGGGCCTTGAAGAGGGCGGAGGCGGTGCCGGAGCCGCGGGCCTCCTTGCCGTTCGCCTTGACGGTGATCGTGCGGGCGGGCTCGTCCGCCTCGGTGAGGGCGGCGGTGCCCCGGTAGGTGATGGTCATCGCGCCGAGCCGTACCTTGAAGCGGCCGGTGTGCTCCTCGCCGTCCGTCGAGTCGAGGGTGGCGCCCGGCATGCAGCGGGCCACCCGTTCCACGTCCAGCAGCGCCGACCAGGTCTGATCCACCGGTACCGGCACGGTGAACTCGTGGTCGAGCTCCATGAGCGGGGACCCTTCTCGTCGGGGGGATGATCTGAGTGACCCTATGACCGGATCCGCCGTTCCCGCCAGAGTCGCAGGTCACAGCGGGGGCGAGGATGTCGAGGCCGGTGGGCCGCTCCCTCGGGGTGGTAGGGAGCGGCTCCGGGTGTCGCGAGCGGCGCCCCGCACGCCGGGGCCCGACGAGACGTTCCGAACCTACGTGGTGGGGGATTCAGGGGCCAGAGCTGGCTATGACCTGATTCACACCGTTCTCCAGGGCGGCCTCCAGGCGGCGCATCCGGGCGGTGGCGAGCTGGACGACGGCGCGGGTGGCGGGGGAGAGCTCGGCGACCGGTCGGTGGGCTATCCCGAAGCGCTCGTACAGCGGGGGGCTCAGCGACACCCAGCCGAGGCCCGCGGGCAGTCGGTCCTTGAGGCGGTGCAGCACGCCGAGCCAGCAGACGGTGTCGGCCAGTCCGCGGGCGGCCACGTCCAGCGCCGTCTCCACGTACTCGACCTCGACGCGGGGTGTCAGCGTGTAGCCGGCGGAGCGCGCCATCTGGACGAGCTGCCTGCGGGTGTAGTCCTCGGCGCGCCAGCTCACGTCGGGCAGCACGAGGGGACGTGTCGCCAGGGCGGTGGCGCCGACGGGCTCGCGCACGCGTTCGGGGTCGGCGCTGACGTACACCAGCTCGTCGCGGATCACCGTGCTGACGGACATCTCACCGCCGTCGTCGACGAACGGCAGCGCCGCCATGGCGGCCTCCAAGCGGCCCCGGCGGAGGTGGTCGAGGATCTCGGCGGAGTTCTGGCCGACCAGCTCGATCCTGACCTGCGGATGTCGTTCCAGCACGTCGGCCACCAGGTCGGCGCCGAAGTAGTAGTGGGCGATCTTGAAGACGCCGAAGCGGACGGTGCCGGTGAGCAGCTCCTTGACCGAGGACACCGCGCGGACGGCCTCGCCGGCGGCCTTCAGGGCGGCGACGGCGTGCGGGCGCAGCGCCCAGGCCGCCTCGGTGGGCACCAGCCCGCGCCCGGCGCGCCGGAACAGCGCCGTGTCCAGGTGTTGCTCCAGCAGCCGGACCTGTTCGGAGACGGAGGGCTGCGCGTAGCCCAGCGCGGCGGCCGCGCCGGTGAACGAGCCGTGTTCGAGGGTGGTGAGGAAGCAGCGGAACTGGTGCAATGTGACCAAGGGAACCCCTTTGGCTTCCGAAGGTTGCCAAGGCTACCTCGATAGGTGTCCCGGATCTACGGTCGTTGCATGCAGCTTGTCCTTACTCGACCGCGTCTTTCCCTGGGCGTGACCCTGTGCCTCGTTTCGGCCGCCGGGTTCGGGATGTCGGCGATCTTCGCCAAGGAGACCTACGCGAGCGGGACCGGCGTCCACACGATGCTGACGCTGCGCTTCGTCATCGCGGCCCTGTTGTTCTGGCTGCTGGTCGCTCTCAGGGCCCAAGGGCGCCGCCCGGCGTCTCGCACGTTTCCCCGAGGGCGCGTGCTGCTGCACTGCGTCGGTCTCGGTGCCGTCGGGTACGCGTGCCAGGCGGCGTTCTACTTCGGTGCGCTGGCCCGCATCAGTGGATCGCTGGCCGCGCTGCTGCTCTACACGTACCCGCCGCTGGTCGCGGGCGTGGCCGTTGCGCTGCGCCGTGAACGCATGGACGCGCGCAAGACCGTGGCCCTGACGTGCTCGGTGGGGGGTGTGCTGCTCCTGCTGGGCGGCGGCGTCGAGGGGGGCGCGGCCTCCGGCGTCCTCATGGCGCTGGCCGCCGGCGCCACGTACGCGATCTACCTGACCGTCGCGGACGGGCTGCCCGACGACCTGGACCTGTACGTCCTGTCGGCGATCGTCTGCACCGGCGCGGCCGTCAGCCTCTCCCTCGCGGGCCTGGTCACCGGAGGTCTGGAGGCGCCGGCGGAGGCCGCGGGATGGCTGTGGACGGCGCTGCTGGCGGTGTTCGCCACGTTCCTGCCGATCGTCTGCCTGCTGGCGGGGATGCGGGCGGTGGGCGCGTCGACGGCGGCCATCGTCTCCTACGCGGAGCCGGCCGTCGCCGTCGCGTCCACCGCCCTCGTCTACGGCGAGAGCCTGACCGTCGCCCAGGCCGTGGGCGGCGTCGTCGTCCTCTCCACCGTCGCGATCCTCAGAACGAACGACCGTCAGCGAGAGGCGGTCAGCTCGGTGGCGTAGAGGACCTTGCCGTCGATGTCGCGGAGCCGCACGGTGAACGTGCCGTCGTCACCGTCGATCGCCACCTCGCCGAAGAACTGGAAACCCTCGGCCGGCGAGGTGTTGGCGCGCGGCGGAGCCTGCTGGAACCTCAACTGCGGCCCGAACGTGCCCTCCAGCGTGTTCGGCCCGAACGCGCCCGCGTTCAGCGGACCGGAGACGAACTCCCAGAACGGGTCGAAGTCGCCGAAGGCCGCCTTGGCCGGGTCGTAGTAGTGCGCCGCCGTGTAGTGCACGTCGGCGGTCAGCCACACCATGTTCCGGACCCTGTGCCGCTTGGCGTACGAGAGCAGGTCGGCGATCTCGCGCTCGCGGCCGAGCGGGGCCCCGCCGTCGCCCTGCGCGATGCCCTCCTGAGCCCCGCCGTCGGGGACGATCAGGCCGATCGGCAGGTCGGCGGCCATCACCTTCCACGTCGCCCTGGAGTTGCGCAGCTCCCGCTTGAGCCAGGCGAGCTGCTCGGCGCCGAGCACGCCCTCGGTCTCGGCGGCAGCGTCGTTGCGGGTGTTCGCGTTCTTGTGCGTGCGCATGTCGATCACGAACACGTCCAGCAGCGGGCCGTAGGAGATCTTGCGGAAGATCCGGCCGCCCCGCGTCGCCTGCACGGCGATCGGCGTGTACTCCATCAGGGCGCGCCGGGCCCGGGCGGCCAGCACGTCCACGCGCTTCTCGGTGTACCGGGCGTCCTCCAGGATCTCGCCCGGGTACCAGTTGTTGACGACCTCGTGGTCGTCCCACTGGTAGATCATCGGCACCCGCGCGTTGAACGCCCGCAGGTTGGTGTCGTGCAGGTTGTAGCGGAACTGACCCCGGTACTCGGCCAGCGTCTCGGCCACCTTGGTCTTCTCCGGGGTCACCAGGTTGCGCCAAGTGCGGCCGTCGGGCAGCGTCACCGTCTCCGACAGGGCGTTGTCGGAGTACACCCAGTCGCCGCTGCACAGGAAGAAGTCCGGGTCGACGGCGTTCATCGCCTTGAAGATCCGGAAGCCGCCCAGCTCCGGGTTGATGCCCCAGCCCTGACCCGCCAGGTCGCCCGACCAGACGAACGACACGTCCCGCCGCCGCCGCGACGGCGTCGAGAAGCTGCCCTCGACGGGCTCCGACACCAGCGAGTGCCGGTCCAGGTCGGCCAGTCGCACCCGGTAGTGGATCCGCTCGCCGTCCGGCAGGCCCCGCAGGAACGTCTTGCCGGTCAGGTCGGTCTCCGGGGTGAGCACCGGGCCCCGAACGGTGTGGAAGGCCCGGAAGTCCGGCCGGCGGCTCAGATCCACCAGCATCCGGGAGGGCCGGTCGGCGCGGGCCCACACGACGCCGCGCCCGGCGGTCACGTCGCCGGTCTGCACGCCGTGGGTGAGCGCGGGCCGTCCGGTGCGGATCAGGCCGGGGGCCGCGGCGGCGGGCCGGGCGGTACCGGCCGACAGGAGGGCCCCGCCCGCGATCAGTCCGCCGCGCAGTACGGTTCGCCGGTTCGGCGTCATGGTCACACTCCGTTTTCCTCAGTGGTCAGGCGCATGCTCGCGGGCCTGATCGACCACCGTCCGGATGCCGGGTGACCGGTGGGTTAATGCCGGTTGGACCGATCGACTTGACAACGCTGCGTGAGCACGTGTCTCCTAGTCCCCATGTCGGCGCGCGTCTTCTCCACGAGCCATCGGGTCCTCGTCCCCGTGGCCGCCGCGCCGTGTCCTCGCTGTTGTCGCTGACGACCGTTCTCCGGCCCGACCGACTTCGACAGCAGCAGAAGGACCCTTCATGGACCTCGACCTCGTTCCCGACATCGCCATGCGCGGCCAGGAAGACCCGCACGGGCTGGCCGTGACCCGCCCCCCGACGGTGGGACAGGTGGCCGCCCGCATCCACGCACTCGCCGGACGCCCCGAGGGCTGGTGGCACCTGGTCCGGCTCGACCCCGCCGCCCCCGACCGCGTCCTGCTCGACGCCGGCGACGGCGTCGAGGCGTGGCTGACGACCTGGCCCCCCGGCCACCGCACCGACGTGCACGACCACGGCGGCACCCGCGTCAGCACCGTGCTGGCGGGAGAGCTGATCGAGGTCGTCATCGCGCCCGACGGCGTCACCGAACGCCCCCTGCGCGCCAACCGCATCCGCGTCCACGGCGGCGGCCGTACCCACGAACTGACCAACCCCGGCCCCGCCTACGCCGTCACCCTGCACGCCCAACTCCCCTAGGACGTCGCCGGGGGCCGACGTCGTCGACCATGACCTCGCAGGTGCGAAAGCCACAGAACAGGTCGTCCTGCCGTACTTGGCGTAGGCGGTGGTCCGAACCGAGAACGCCCCCCTTGCGGTGCCTCGAATATAGAGCGACCGGGGGCTGAGCTTCCTGTTGACAAGGTCAACGTAGTTCGCTGAATCGTGCCGTGTAGCGTGAAGGCGTGAGAGCCGACCGACTCGAGCACGCGGACGATGCCCTGATCAGCGCCTCTGAGATCGCGAGCCTGGCGGGTGTGACGCGGGCTGCGGTGTCCAACTGGCGTAGGCGTTATCCCGACTTTCCCGCGCCGGCCGGCGGTGGGGCCCGGAACGCGCTCTTCAGAGCCGCCGAGGTCCGGGCATGGCTGGAGGGGCAGCGCAAGGGCAGAGAGGTCTCCGGCGAGGTGCTGGTCTGGCAGGCGTTGCGCGCCGCCTATGGGGGCGACGTCGTGCGAGGTCTCGGCGACCTCGGGGAGTTCTTCGCCACCGGTGAGCCGGGGCCGCTGGACGGCCGGGTGAGGGCCCAGGCCGAAGAACGGGCCGCGGAGAGCTCACCGGCCGACCTGCTGGAAGGGCTCACCGAGCGGTTCGCCCGTTCCGGTGGCCGGGTCGGTTCGGAATATGCGTCCACATCCCGGCTGGCCTGTGCCATCGCCCATTTCGCCGGGCCGGTCGAGGGCACCGTGTTCGACCCGGCCTGCGGCATCGGCACTCTATTGCTCGCGTTCGCGGGCTGTCCGGCCGTTCGGCTCGCAGGGCAGGAGGCCGACGCCGTGGCGGCGCGGTTCACTCGGGCGCGCACTCATCTGGCCGGAATGCCGGGGACGGCGATCGAGGTGGGCGATTCACTGCGTGACGACCGGTGGCCGGAGTTGCGCGCGGAGCTCGTCGTCTGTGATCCGCCCGATCACGCGGCCGACTGGGGGCGGGCGGAACTGCTGATGGACTCGCGCTGGGATCTCGGTGTCCCGCCTCGTACAGAGACGAGGCTCGCGTGGCTCCAGCACTGCTACGCCCACACCGCGCCCGGTGGGAGGGTGATTCTCGTGATGCCTCCCTCCGCCGCCTATCGCAGGGCGGGACGTCGCATCCGGGCCGAGCTCGTCCGCCGGGGGATCCTCACCGAAGTGGTGGCGCTTCCCCCCGGGATGGCGGCGTCCCATGCGCAGCCCGTGCACCTTTGGCTGATGACGAGGCCGACCGGATCACGACGGGAGATCTCGGGTGTCCGGATGACCGACCTGACCGGGCATGACCCCGCTGGGCCCTTCGCACCTGAGGACGCCGAGACTACGAGCGTCGCGGCCGTTGATCTGCTGGACGAAGACGTCGACCTCAGCCCCGCCCGCCATGTGGCGGTGTCTCACACGGACCTCCCCGCCGAGTACGCCGCCGCACGCGACGCGCTCCGCAGCCGCCTCCATGGATTCGGCGCGCTGGTGCCGCCGCTCGCGCCCGGCACCGGCCTGCCCGACGGCACCGCCATCAGCGTGGCCGACCTGGCACGCGCCGGACTGGTCGATGTGGAGGGCGAGCAGGTCGTCTCGACCAGCGACCGGCTCGACACCGCCTATCTGCTCGGCTTCCTGCGCAGTGCCGCCAACGTGCGCCGCTCGACCAGCGGCAGCGGCACATTTCGGCTGGATGTACGAGGCTCACGCGTCCCGCAGATGGGCATCGACGACCAACGCCTTTACGGCGACGCCTTCCGCGCCATCGAAGATTTCGAACGGCGGGTCAGAGAGCTCGCCGAGCTGGGGGAGCGCGCCGCCGCGCTGGCGCGCGAGGGTCTCACCAGTGGCGCCCTTCAACCCGTCCCGGACGAGGACGAGGAAACAAACGGCTGATCCGGAACAAGCAGCCCGGCCAGTGAGCGCACCTCGGCGAGAAGGCCCGCCGGAGCCTGATCCAGTTCGAGAGCGTGCTGGTGGATGAGGACTCCGGCATGTCGTACGCGGTGCACGGCGTGCGGGGCATTTCCCTTGGCGTAGATGAGATGCCCGTTTCGCAGACCAAGGGCGGTGCAGTAGGCCAGCATCTGGTACAGGTCGGCGTCCGGGAATCCCTCGGGCTTCTCCGCCTTGTATTTGGCGTCGGCCACGGCGAGCGGTGTGCCGTCGGCGGCGCGGTGGACGAGGTCCGGAATGATCCGGATCGCGCGGTCCTCGTCGAGATGAACGGAGCCCTGGAGCACACACCGACCACTTGGGGCCAGGGCCTCCCGAAGGGAGATGGTGACGAAGTCCTCGAAGACCTTGGCCATGTCGAACAGAAACCCCGATACCGTCACGTCCCCGGGCCGGTGCTCCACGGACGCCCCGGCGAGGACCAGCGAGGCCAGCCGCAGCGCCGGACGGTACCGGACGTTGAGCCGGCTCGGCCGCCACTCCGGAAGCGCATGCCCCCGGCCGACCGGAGTGATGTCGGCGAGCCGGACCCGCAGCCGCAACAGCCGGATGCGCACGTCGCGGGGCACTCCCGAGGGCAGCCGCAACAGCCGGTCGCACGCCGTCCGCAGCAGCCGGTTCTCCGCGATGTCGGGCGTGTACTCGTCGTGGATGATCTCGATCGGGAACGACCTGCCGTGGTGCCGCCGGATCTGGTCGGCCTCCCGGATCCGGCCGCGCAGCAGCAGGGAGGTCTCCTCGACGGATCGGTATCCCTGGAGCAGCCCCTGCCGGAGGGCCTTGTCGGCCTGCCGTTCGAAGAGGCGGGCCAAGGCGGGCAACAGGTCCGGTTCGGCGTCCGCCGTGACGTCCTCCTCTCGCCAGCCCTTGGGGTCGAGCGCGTACCCCAGCAGGAACAGGAGCCGGTGAATGGGCACCTTGGGTACGATCCGCATCGTGGCGGCGGCACCGCCGGAGGCGGTCACCCGCACCACGCCCACTTTGCCCTTGGCGCGCAATCGCCACCGTCCGGGCACGTACGGGTCGGGCGCCGCCTCGGCCAGTCGGGAGGCCACGAGGGCACGCCCCACGGCGTCGTCGAGCGGCAGCGACACCGCCGCCCCGTGCTCGGTGAGCGTGATGACCGTCATGACGACGATGGGGCGATCGCGGCACGCAGGGCGGCCAGCCCGTAGCGGCCCGCGACGTCCACGTCCTCCCCGTAGTGGTACTCCTCCAGCAACGGAAGGATCTTGGTGCGCCAGGTCCTTTCGAGACCGCCGTCCCGGTAGACGCCGTCCTTCATCAGATACGACGGGCCCACTCGGAAGTCGGGGTCCTCGATGCGGGAGTTGAGGGCGTCGAGCAGGTCGGCGGGCTCGGGGTCCCGGTTCTCACGGTGCAGCCAGCGGCGCAGCAGACCGGAGGTCGGCTCGGTGCGCGGCGACAGTTCCACGAACGCGAACCGGCGGCGCATCGCGGCGTCGACCAAGGCGATGGAACGGTCGGCGGTGTTCATGGTGCCGATCACGAACAGGTTCGGAGGCAGTCCGAACTCCTCACCGGAGTACGTCAGCCGCACCGATCTCTGGCGGTACTCCAGCAGGAAGTACAGCTCACCGAACACCTTCGCCAGGTTGGCCCGGTTGATCTCGTCGATGATGAGGAAGTACGGGATGTGCCGGTTGCCCTCAAGGCGAGCCTGGTCGGCGATCTCCCGCAGCGGCCCTGCCGTCAGCCGGAACGCGACCTCCCGTGTGTCGGGGTCCTCACGTGGGCGGAAGCCCTCGAAGAAGTCCTCATAGGCGTACGACGGATGGAACTGCACCAGCTTGACCTGCTCACGCCCGCCTCCGAGGAACTCGGCCAGCTTGAGCGCCAGGTACGTCTTCCCGGTGCCCGGCGGCCCGTACAGCACGAGCTGCCGGTCGTCCCACAGCAGGTCGCGCAGCTCCCGCAGCCACGTCACGTCGTGAACGAGCAGGCTGCCGGCGAGCTCGGCCGTCGGCTCGGGAAGCTGAAGCTCACGGCGCGCCTCGAGCACCGCCATCTCCGCGCTCGGCTCACCGGCGTCGTCCTCGACCACCTGGACGAGCTCCTCGAAACTCCATCCGAGCCCATCGACCAGGGCTTGGACCGACGTGAGATCGACGACGTCCTGTTGGATGGAGAGCATCTGCTGCAACTCTTCCGGCAGCGCCTCGTACGCATGCGGGGTGCTCTGCCATTCCACCGGGCGACGCAGATTGGAACGCCCGTTCTCCGAGGCGACCTGATCGACCTCACCGGCGATCTCACCGACGTACAGATCCCCGCTCGAGATCGTGCAGATCCCGTCACCGGGCTTCATCCGGGAGAGGAAGGCGTGCAGGTCCTCCACGAGCTGGATCCGCTGGTTGTAGGTGAGCGTGGATTCGTAGTCCTCCTCGACCATTCCCCGGAGCTCGTGCTTGCTGACGCCCGCCGCGACGCCCGCCCGCAGCCGGGACGCGGCCAGGCTGACCCGCTGCTCGGGCAGCCACATCCGCTGAACGAGATCGAGTCCTGACACGTTCGACCCACGGACCAGCCAGGTGCGCCTGCGACCCCACCCTGTGATGGGGAGGAAGTCGACCAGCGGGTGACCGTCGTCGGTCATCCATTTTTCGAAGCCGTTGGCGCTTCGGCCGATGAGGATCTCGGCGGCGGCCGACGGGGAGTTGCAGTCGATGTCCTTGGTCGTCTCCAACCACCCCGGGTAGGTGGCGGACTCGCGGATCGACCCGTCAGCGATGAGCTGCTGCCGCAGGGTGTACGAGGACGTCATATGGACGGCGAACGAGGGCACCACATCACTGCGGGCCGGCGATCCGGCGAGCACCCTGAACCGCCGGCTGCCGTTGGTGCCGTTCTCCGTCAACAGCCTGCCTTTGGCGGTGGGCCCGCCCTTCCGGAGCCGGAGAAGGAATTCGGGGCCTTCGGTGTCGGTCACGGGCGCTCGCTTCCGCATCCTGGTCTTCGGGGGGCGTGCCACCGGAATGACCACGGCGGTACGGAATGTTCACGCTACACCTGAGTGATCTCCGGCTGGAATGGTTCAGGGGCGGGCGGTCGCCATGGTGCCGGGCGGCTTGGTCTCGACTCGGAACCACACGGTGAGGCGGTCGCCCGGAAGGGTGCGGTAGCCCCATGCGGCGGCGATCTGGTCGAGGATCGGGAGGCCCCGGCCGTGCTCTCCGGCGGGGTCGTCGGTGTAGTGGGGGAGGCCGGGGCCACGGGCCTGGGTGACCTCGATGTGGAGGGCGGTGGGGTCGAGCGCGGCGTGCAGGGTGACGGTGGGGCCGGCCCCATAGCAGATGGCGTTGGTCAGGGTCTCCGACAGGAGGAGGACGGCGTCGTCCGTCACTTCGCGGACGGCCGGGGGCTCTGCGGCCAGCAGCGCCTGGAGCCAGCGGCGGCCCTCGCGGACGCTGGTGGCGTCGGCGGGAACGGTCCGGGTCCCGAGGCGTCGCGGAGTCACCGGGCACCCACCACACGTGTGACCCTTGCGGCGGCCTCCCGGACGTCGCCGGTGCCGGTGGTGCAGGAGCCGAAGGCGAAGACCCAGCGGTCGTGGTGCTCGACGGCGGTGACCGCCAGCGGCTTGGCGGTGCTCGCCGGGTACGGGACGTAGAGGACGCTCTCACCGCGCCAGGGACACACCAGCGTGGACGCGCAGCCGTGCTCCCGCAGCGCGTAACAGAGGCCGGTCAGCAGACCGAACCGCACTTTGTGCGGTGATCGTCGGGGCTGCATCATCATCCGCCTCTCACCGTCCCGCCGACTCCACGACGAGATCCCGCGATCAAGCGCACACCGTGGGTGACCGTCGCTATGTTCGGAGTGTGCATGCGGCTGAGCGCTCTGTAAATCAGTTCGGATGAACTAGTGCATCTAATCTTGTTGCACGGCAGTGCCAAACTGTCCTGAAAGGGATGAAGTCATGGCAAAGCGGTCAAGTCCCACGGTCCGACGGCGCAGAATGGCGAAGGAGCTACGGCGGCTGCGCCGTGAGTCCGGCAAGACGCGCGAGCAGGTGGCCGACTTCGTCGGCTGCTCCCCGGTGACGATCACCCGCATCGAGAGCGCCCAGACGGCGGGGACGGTGCCCATCGTCGCTCGGATGCTCGAGGCGTACGGCATCGCCGGCGACGAGCACGAGGCGTTCCTGAAGCTCTGCCGGGAGGCCCGCAAGCGCGGCTGGTGGCAGCGCTACTCCGACTCGATCCCCGAGTGGTTCCAGGTGTACGTAGGCATCGAGGAAGAAGCGGCTTCGCTCCGTATCTACGAGGCAGAGGTGGTTCCGGGGCTGCTGCAAACCGAGTCCTATGCGACCGCCACCTACCTCGCGGAGCCGGTGATCTTGGAGGAAGCCGAGATCCAACGACGGGTCGCGCTGCGTATGCAGCGACAGCAGCGCTTGTTCGAAGCCGGCGACACGCCGAGCATGTGGGTCGTGCTCAGCGAGGCTGCGGTGCGTCGCCAGGTCGGTGGCGTGGAGGTCATGAAGGAACAGCTGCTGCACTTGGACCAGTTGTCGCGGCGTCCGAACGTCATGCTGCAAGTCCTGCCCTTCACGGCGGGCGCCCACCCGGGGATGCAAGGTGGGTTCACCATCCTCGCCTTCCCGGAGGCGATGGACCCGAACGTCGTCTATGTCGAGTACCGGCAGGGCGGTCTCTACCTGGAGGGCCATGACGAGGTAGAGGCATATAAAGTGATGTATAACCACCTGTGCGCTCAAGCCCTCGGCAGGGAAGAGACGCGAGCGTTCATCACGAGGGTGGCAGACGGACTGAGATAGCTCATCAGCACCAGGAAGTATGGATGGTCCCAATGAATCTTTCCTCGGTCACCTGGCGCAAGAGCAGCCGCAGTACTGGCAACGGCGGCAACTGTGTAGAGGTGGGGTTCTGGCGCAAGAGCAGCCACAGCACAGGCACCGGCGGTCAGTGCGTCGAAGTAGCCTCAGGTGAGGCGGCGGTGCTGGCGCGGGACTCCAAGAACCCGGAGGGGCCGGTGCTGGGGTTCGGCCTCGGTGAGTGGCAGGTGTTCGTGTCTTCGGTGAAGGCCGGCGAACTGGACCTGCCCTGACATCACTGCCATGCCCGGGGCTGTGATGAGTCCCGGGCACACTTCGAGGTCAGCCGTGCCGGGGGCCGTGGCCTGGCGGCGGTGTGAGCGTTGACGTGTAGTTCTCGCCATCGACAAGCGCCGTCTCCAAGTTGACCCCGAGCGGTGCCATCCGGTTGTACTCGGCGAGCACGAGATCCTTCGTGCGGTACGTGCCGTACTTGGCGATCTCGTTGTTCTTCAAACCGCCAGTGTCAGTCTGGAACGTCTCCAGGATGTAGTCCGCATCATCCTGGGTGATCCCATAGAGCAGGAAGAAGTACGCGTCCAACTCGGCTCGAATCTGAGCCCGCCTCTCCTCGTCCCAGCAGAAGGGCTCGCTGGCATCACCTAGATCGCGAGCGAGATGTGCCATTTCGTGGGCGGTGTAGACGAGTTCAAGGACTCGCCGGACAAGGAAAGTGGTATGGGTCGCCAGGTCTTCAGGGCGGGGAACGGGGAGCTGCTTCCAGATTCTGCGCCCCATGTGAGCGCCGCTGGCCTTTTGTCGAGCTATGAAGTCGAAGACCAAAGAAGACTGTGCAGCGACGAGGCTGCAGACAAGTGCAGGGCTCACCTGAGGCAGCATTAGGGGAAAGGTTTCGACTGCTGCTGCGAGCGGCACGAAAGCGGGAATTGCGGTGCGTTCATCGGTGGTTCGTGCAATGTCTCTCCAGCCACACAGCCACTCGTTGTTCCATCCATCCTCCTGGAGCCTCAGGGAGATGCCTGGAACTTTGACCGGCTTGTTCTTTCGAGTGGTCGAGACGAAGCCGTCCTTCTGAATCCATCGGCGTGGTTTGCTCGTGCCGTGCGGGTTCGTTTTTGTCTGGAGTGGGACGGCTTCGTAATCATTGTCTCCGAGGCCATAATACTGGTTCCAGCGGTGGTCGAAGAGATGCGCCATTTTTCCTTCGAACACTGGCAGCGCGGACTCATTGTCGCGAGTATAGATACTACCTGTTCGGCGCCATCCGGCGGCTTCCAGGGTTGCCTCGGTCCAGAATAGATCAGAGTCGTCAGTGCTGTTAAAGAGGTTTTTAAACCTAATTCCCCACCGATTGCCGTTGTGGTCGCCTTCGTTCCACAGGACCGGGATGTTCCGGTAGACCTTGATCGTCAGGTCGGCGTCGCGTCGGCTACGAAAAATAGGGAGCGTGCCGGTATTTGGATTGATGAGGCTGATCTCTTCTGGGCTCAGCGCGAAGACATTTTCCGTGGACTCGAGATCAGGCGTATCCTGCAGGAAGAAGGCAAGATGTGCTGACGGCTCGCGCAGGCCTCGGCCGACAAGGGATAGGAGGCAAAATTTTTGTCGAGAATCTACTCCTTCAAATAGAGGCTTTCGGTTATCGAAGTCGAATAGTGAAGTGATTGCCCCGCCTTGAGAGAAGTGCCTGAATAGGCACTGTGCGCCCGCCCCTGTTGCAATCGTTGTGGGTACGATGCAGCCAAAGCGTCCTCTGCTCGCGGCGATATCGGCGAAGCGTTCTGGGAAGAGATGCTCAAGGAACAGCGAGTTCACCCCCTTGACGCTGAGGCCTTCTTGGCAGAGCGGAAATGCGCCAGACTTGCTGGTGAAGTGAAAGGTGGATTTTACCTTGCGGCGTGCGGCCAGGTAGCGACGACCGGCGTCCGGATCCTCCTCGATCCACTCGTCGATGCGCTGACGCCGCCTCACCCCAGACAGTGCCGCAATCGACGGGTCGACCACGCTAAAGTATTTCTTATCCTCGAAATCAACCTTGTCCCACGGCGGATTCCCCAGCACGCAGGAGAACCCACCTGCCCAGCCGGTTCGCGGGTCTACGTCCTCGTTCGAAATGTCGTCCGGAACCGTGAAGATCTCCGGGAACTCCAGGTGCCAGTGGAAGAAGTGGTACTCCTCCGTCAGCCGCCTGATCTCATCGTGGGTCTCCTGGGAGACCGCCGTCGAGTCGGGATCCTGGAGGGCCATGAACACGTCATGGGTGATCGCTGGCGGCGCGTCCTTCGTCTTGTGCCACATGAACGCCGCACACCATGCGTCCGCGATGTGCCGGGCCCGTACGTACTCCGCGTCATTCCGCCACGCGCGATAAGCAGCGGCTTGGCGGCGCACGTCCCGGAGCGTGTCGGCGGGTGCGGCGGTGATACGGCGTAGGCCCGACGCGAAGGCGGTGTTGTCCACCTTCGTCTCCAGCGTCAGATCGAACAGCCCTCCCTGGCCGCCGCGCTCCTTGTCATTTTGCTTGCCCAGGAATTTCCCATACGACTCGTCATCGCCCTCGACATAATTGAACGCCTTCGTCGGAATCCCGTCGCGCAACAGAACCGGTGTCGCGCCGATCAGCCCGTTCCCGAGCTTGATGTGCGCGTCCAGGAAACCGAGGGGCTTGCCGGGCTCCAGGGCTTCCAGCCAGAGCGACACCTTGGCCAGCTCCACCGCCAGCGGATTCAGGTCCACCCCGTACACGCAATGCTCGATGACCTCGTGCAGGGCATGCCGGACGGCGTCCACCGTCGGTTCCGGGTTGCCCTCGCGGACGGCGGCGACGCGCTTGGCGATCCGGCGGGCGGCGGCGACCAGGAAATGCCCGGAACCACAAGCCGGGTCGCACACCGTCAGCGCCAGCAGCTCGGCGACGATCGCCTCCGACGGGTCGGCGACCCCGGCGTTCGCGGCCTTCTCCTCGCCGCGTTTCTGCGCGTCGTCGATGACCGGGTCGAGGGTCGAGTTGAGCAGCGTCTCGATCAGGGACGCCGGGGTGTAATACGAGCCGGTCTTCTTGCGGTTATTACCTTGGACATTGACCAGCTCGAATGTGCCGTTCGGGGTGCGTTCGGGCTTGAGTTCGAGCAGCGACTCATAAATCGAGCCGAGCTCCTCCGAACCCATGTTGCGGTAGTCGACCCTGCGCCAACGGCGGGTGGACTCGTCCCAGACGCGGGCCAGGCAGCGGATCGCCTCCAACAGCGAGGAGTTCGACAGCGCCGCCCCGCGCAACGGCGCGTCGGAGTCGGTGTCCTCGAACAGGCCGCCGAGCCCGGGGATCCCCAGCTCGGGCCGCCCTTCCTCGTCACCGAGGGCGTTCAGGACGATCAGCAGCGCCTGGAAGAGGTCGCCGTGCTCGGTGCCCCGGTGCCGCAGGGCGTGGCGGCGCATCCGGGCCGATGAGAAGTACCGCTCGTACCTTTCCTTGGTCTGTGACGGCACGTCGCGCGGGTGCAGGACGTCGCGGTCTTCGGCGACGAACAAGAAGATGAGCCGGTACGCCAGGCGCAGCAACGCGGCGTGGAACGCCTCGGCGTCCAGGTCCCGGAAGCGTTCGGCGTTCGCGGGATGGGAGAGGAAACCGGTGCCGAGGGCGTTGATGGCCTTCTCGACACCCTTGCGGTGATGGTCGAGAGCGCGGGTGCCGGACTCGATGGCCTCCAGCCGCCACTGCTCCAGCCGGCACGACGAGGGGGGCGCGCCGTCGTCGATCCGGAAGCGGGAGACGTGCAGCAGCCGATAGAGCAGAACGAACTCGCTGAACAGCTCACCGTCGAAGATGGCCTCAAGGTCGAACTCGACATAGGCGGCGGTGGCCAGCGACGTCGAGTCGCGCAGCAGCCGCAGCTGCCGCCCGTTGGTGAGCACGCCCCACAGGTGCGCCTCGGTGCGGTTCAGGCACTCCTGAACGAGCGACTGCGGAGGCACCGCCCCGGGGACGCCGGACCGCTTGTCCAGCGTGACGTTCCAGGGAGTCAGATGGATCGGAACGTGGTTCCACCGGTGGCTGATCGGGAAGACCTTGTCGCCGTCGTCGGCGGGGATGCCGCTCGCCCCGAGTGGGGTCAACGAACCGAACGTCAGCTCCGCGAACAGCGGCTCCAGCCACTGCGAGATCGCCAGGCCGGTCGGGTCGGCGGGCGTCTCGGCCTCCTTGGCGCCGGGCAGCCGGGTGCGCAGCTCCTTCCACACCGATTTGAGGTAGTCCCAACGGCGTTCGGCCTCGTCGCGGACCGAGCGTGAGCCCATCACCTGGTAGTCGGCCGGCCGTGAGCCGCTGACGTCCTTGCCCTCGGAGATCCGGACGAGCATGTCTGCGGGGATCAGGCCGCCGACGGTGTGGACGGCGGAGAAGACCTGGTCGCGTGCGGTGGCGGTCATCGGGCGGCCTCTTCGGTGACGGGCAGGTAGACGTAGACGCCGAGGATGTCGGGGGCCTTCTTGGCGGTGACGTCCAGCCCCCGGACGATCTCACCGGAGGCGCTGCGCACCCGGCGGTGCGCCGCCTTCAGCTCGGCGGCCAGCTCATCGCCGTAGCCCTCCAGATGCGGGGTCGTCGCCTCGGCGAGGCCGTTCAGGACCCGTGTCATCGTGCGTTCGCTGAACCCGGGGTCGGTGTTCTCGTCGGCGGTCGCCTCCAGCAGCTTGATCGCCGACTCGGGCGGCAGCCACACCGCGTCGGCGTGGGAGCCCTCGAAGGCGAGCACCCTCGCGTCCTCCGCGATGAGCCGCCGATCGCCGACCGCGCGGGACGGCAGGGTGAGGTCGAACCGGTAGCGGACCAGCAGCAGCGTCGTGCGGGTGCCGACGGCGGCGGTCCGGATGACGCCGCAGCGGCGGGCCGGGCGCGGGCCGGGGGCCTGCCCGTCGAGCGCGGAGTTCAGCACGTAGGCGGCCAGCGCCCCGACGGCCGGATCGGTACGGGTCAGCGCCGCCTCGCCACGGCCCACCGCCGGGCTCGCACGGAACGGAACGGGGGTGCCGCGTTCGATCACGTCGTTGCCCAGCGCGGGCTTGAGGACATCGCGCAGGCCAAGGGGGGTGGCGCTCAGGTCGGCGGTGAAGCCGCCGGAGCCGTCCGGGTCATCGCGCAGCACGCCACCCAGCGCGCCGACCGCGTGCCGGACGAAACCACGGACCTCGCCGGGGTCGCCGAGCGCGTCCCGGACGGCGGTGACCTCCCGGGCGACCTCGTCGGGCCGGATCGCGTGCTGGGCGAACCGGGAACGGGACCGCTTCTCCCGTTCGGCGGAGGAGTTCCAGTCGGCCTCCAGGGCGTCGGCGCGTTCCTGGACCGTCTGGGCCTCCGCGATGTCGAACAGACCCTCCTGCTCGACGCTCTGCCGGCCTCGCATCAGCAGCCACTCGACGATCGCGTCGGTCACGCCGGTGGACGCCTCGTCGGGGACCGAGACGGAGATGCCCAGGTCCTGGCGGATCTGGCGGTGCTTCTTGATGAGCACCTCCAGGACCTTGCCGTCGATGCCGTTGTCGCTGCCGAACAGCGTGATGACGCGGACGTCCGTGCGCCGCTGGCCGTACCGGTTGACGCGGCCCTCGCGCTGGTCGTGGCGGGTCGGGTTCCAGGCCAGGTCGTAGTGGACGACGGCGTCGAAGTGGCGTTGCAGGTTGATGCCCTCCGACAGGCAGTCGGTGGCGACCAACACCCGGCGCGCCGCCGGGTCGTCGCCCGCCTCGTCCGCGAGCTCCTCGATGCGCTGCAGGCGCTGCTGCGGGGACAGGGTGCCGGTGACCTCACGGACGACGGTCTTCTTGCCGAGCCTGGTCTTCAGGTGCTCGGCGACGTACTCGGCGGTCGGGATGTAGCGGCAGAAGACGATGGGGTGATACCCGTCGGCCAACAGCATCTTGAGCTGCTTGATCAGGAGCTTGAGCTTGTGGTCCTCGTCCGGACCCTCCAGCGTTGCGGCGCGTTCGGCCAGCTCGGCGAGCCGTGCGCCCGCGTCGCCGGACCCCGCGCCGGGCGCGACGTCCACGCCCTCCTGGGTGTCGTTGTCGGCGGAGTCACGGGTGAGGGGAGCGCCGAGCAGGTCGGCTTCCTCGGCGCTGGCGGCGGTGGCGGCGGCCGAGCGGGTGCTGAGGGTCTGTGCGGCGGCGCGCGGCGACGACACCAGCGAACGCAGCAGGGCGATCGCCGACCACCAGGCGATGCGGGTGTCCCGTCCGCCCTGAGCTCCGGCGACGCGTTCACCGGCGTAGGCGATGGCGTCGTCCAGCAGCGCGCGGTAGGCGGGGGAGAGCCGGTAGTCCTCCTCCTTGAAGTAATGGGTCTGAGGGAACTCGATGCT
This sequence comes from Thermomonospora umbrina, assembly GCF_003386555.1. Lineage (GTDB taxonomy): Bacteria > Actinomycetota > Actinomycetes > Streptosporangiales > Streptosporangiaceae > Thermomonospora > Thermomonospora umbrina. The sequence goes on from NZ_QTTT01000001.1 coordinate 4,063,691, forward strand.
CTCGCCCAGGTCGGCGTCCTGTTCCTTGAGATCTCTGCGCTTGCGCTGGACGAAGTGGCCCGCCAGGCGGACGCGGTCGGCGGTGCTGTTCATGTCGACCGTGGCGAGCTCGGGCCGCAGCAGACCGAGCAGATTGCGGAACGCCGACTCCTTGCCGCTGTGCGGGGTCGCCGTCACCAGGATCAGATGGCGGTCGATCTTGGGGTCGTGGGCGATCTTCTGGAGCAGCGTGTAGCGGAGCTGGCTCTGCGCGGAGGCGTGGTCGTCGGCGGCCACGCACGTGTGGGCCTCGTCCACGATGACCAGGTCGGGGCAGTGGCGGACGAAGTCGTCGCGGTGACGTGGGGACTTGATGAAGTCCGTTGAGATCACCACGTTGTCGTGCTTCTTGAAGAGGGACTGGCCGTGGTCGAGGTCGCGTTCCAGCCGGGACACCGTGGAGGCCAGCACCAGCTCCGCCTCCAAGCCGAACTTGGTGCGCAGCTCGCCCTGCCACTGCTCGGCCAGCGCGGGCGAGCAGAGGACCGCCAGCTTGCGGGCCTCGCCCTGCGCGAGCAACTCCGAGGCGATCAGCCCGGCCTCGACGGTCTTGCCGATGCCGACGTCGTCGGAGATCAGCAGCCGTACGGTCTTCTGCCGCATCGCCATCATCAGCGGAACGAGCTGATAGGGCCTCGGGTCCACGGCGATCTGCGCCAGCGAGCGGAACGGGCCCGCGCCCGACCGGAACCCGATCCGCAGCGCGGCCCGCAGCAGCCCCGACGCGTGGGCGTCGCCGAGGTCGTCCGGGGACGGGATCTCGAACCGGGTGCCCTGGACGTCCTCGAACGCGGGGAAGACGGCGGCGATGTCGTCGTCCGAGCCGCCGAGCGGCCGAAGCACCAGCATGCCGGGGTCGCTCTCGGGAAGGACGACCCATTCCCGGCCACGGGCCGAGACCAGGGAACCGGGGGTGAGGTCGGGGGGCGTCACGGGCTGCCTCGTGCTCGTCGTCTGCGTTGACATGTCAGGTGCGGGTCCGGCCGGGCCCGAACACCGAGGCGTACTCCGCCACGATGGCCGACCAGTCGGCGTCGTGCGGAAAGCGAACCACATCCCAGCCGTCGTCGTACAACCGTTCCTGGGCCGCCGCGTCGCGTTCGGCGACCTCCGCATTCCGGTGGACGGGCCCGTCGACGAACACGGCCAGCTTGACGCCCGGGAGCCGGTAGGCGAAGTCCGGTCGGGCCCCGGCCTTGGGCACGTACGGCTGAGCCTCGTCGGGCAGGCGCAGGCCGTTCTCCTTGAGCCAGCCGACGAACCTCCGTTCCAGCACCGTGTCGGACTGATCCGCCAGACGCGCCATCTGCTCGGTGCGCGTCTCGCCCGGGGCGGTCGGCTGGGCGCTCGTCCCGGCGAGCCGCACGAGCAGGTCGCGCACGGCGTGCCGGTTGATCGCGGAGTGGTCGAGCTGGTTGCCGTAGGTGAGGAGGCACTCGTAACAGCCGAGGGCACAGGGCCGGTCGGGGTGGGGGCCGCCGAGGTCGGAGCCGTCGGGGGCGAAGTGACAGATGGCCAACGCCGTGGCGGCGGCCTTGGCGAACGCGTCGGGCTGTGCCTGCAACAGTCGCAGCACCCCGGCCCCGCCCTCGGCGGCCTCCGTGAACAGGATCCGGTCGCGGGGGCCGTCGTCGGGCGGCAGCAGCTCACTGCTCAGCTCGGAGTCCTCCAGCTCGTAGGCGGCCTCGATCCCGCGCTCCAGGGCGTACATCAGCGAGAGCGCGACCGGCTCGGGCAACGGGTCGTGGAGCTTCATCACCAGGATGTTGCGGCGGTCCTCCACAAAGGGGATGACGCGCTTCTTCCTGCGCTTTTCATTGCCGTCGGTGTCCACGACGGGCATCTCGCCGGAGTCACCGGACGCGTCGGCGGCGTCGCGCTCGTTCATCCAGTGTCCGTCGTCGGGGTCGATCCAGAAGCCGTCCGGCTCATCCGGCTTGGCCCGCAGCCGCCCCATGTTGGTGATCCGCACGGTCGCCGAATCGCCGAACGACACCGTGGCGAGCGTCCCGTCCGCGTCACCGATCAGCGCGTCCTGGCGGCCGCGTCGCGCTCCATGGTCGGCGAAGCGGTAGGACGTCACGAGCCGGAACCCGGCCCTGCGGCGCTCTTCCTCGTCGGAGGAAATGCGTTCGCGGCGCCTCGTGTAGACGGTGTGCATCTGGAGAAGCCCGGACGTGGCGGGCGGGAGCGTGGCCTTGCACATCTCGCAGCGGTCGGCGGCATGGCGGGACTCGTGGTGGTAGCCGCACCCGGCACAGCGCTGGGCGTCGCCGGTGGTGATGCCGCCCTTGTCGTCCGGCGAGAGCTGGATACGGGTCACCTGGTAGCGGGCGCCCTCGTGGTAGATGAGGGCGCCGGGCCCGAACTCGCGGATCGCCAGGAAACGGGGCCGCTGGAGATAGTCGCCGTCGCCCGGTCGGCGCCCGGACATGGGGACGTACGCGGCCAGCGGCAGACGAGGGAAGGAGTAGCCGGGCAGGAACCCCTCGCTGGCGAGATAACGGTACGGGTTGAAGTCCGACAACACCGACTTGCTGTCCGAGCTCTCATTCTTGAGCAGGTCGAGCTGGGTCTCCGCCTCGTTGCGGCGGCCGTGGGCGATCCGGCGCTCCTTCTCGGAGAGCGTGTGATCGAGACGGCGGCGGTTCTGCTCGAACTGGTCGACGAGCGCGTCCTTGAACAGCTTGCGCCAGCGCTCGAAGGCCTCGTTGAAACGCTCCGGGGCGGTGCGGACGGTCTCCTCGATCCACTGCTCGTCCCACCAGACTGTGGCGGCGAAGTCGTCCAGCAGCCCGGCCAGGACCCGTCGTGCCGCCGCGCTCGCCCGCCGCTGCGCATCCTCGTTGTCGCAGGCCTCCCGGACGTGATCGAGCAGCGGCAACTGCGGATCGGGGCGGCGGGAGTCCTCGGAGTGGCCGATGCCGATGATCTCCGGGATGGCGCGGCCGAGCTTCATCCCGGTTTCGGCGAGCCAGATGGCCTGGACGTGCGAACGGACCAGGTCCTCGTTGGCCAGATCGAGGCGCGGCGCCACCACCGCCCCGGCCACCATCCGCTCGGAACGGCGGAAGTAGTACTGGTCGTGGCTGTTTCCGGTGGCGCAGTAGGTCGTGACCAGCGCGGGCTGCCCGGACCGGCCGGCACGCCCGCTGCGCTGCGCGTAGTTGGCGGGGGTCGGCGGGACATTGCGCATCATGACGGCGTTGAGCGAGGAGATGTCCACGCCCAACTCCATCGTCGGGGAGCAGTACAGCAACGGCAGGTCGGCGTTGCTGAACGCCTCCTCGCGCTTCTCGCGTTCCTCCGGAGGGACCTGGGCGGTGTGCTCGCGTGCCGCCAGGCCGCTCAGGGTTGCGGCGGCGTCTCGGTACAGGTCGCGGAAGAAGGTGTTCACCCGAGGACCGTCGCCACTGGCGTAGGTGCGGGTCAGCGGATCGTGTGCGCCGGTCTCACCGGTGCCGGCACGCCAGACGAGCGCTGCGGCGGAGACACGGTAGCCGGTGACGGCGGGCAACGCCGTGCGACGGAAACGGCCCGTCCGCTGCGGGGCGACCGACACCTCCTTGACCAGCTCGGTCTTGGCCAGCACGGCGAGCAGGTCGACGATGATCTGCTGCGTGTCGTCGGCCGACAGATCCAGGTCGCCGAAGTGGACCCGGCGCAGGTACTTGCCGAACTTGCCCCGGCCGGACAGGAACAGGCCCGAACGATCGAGGCCGGGCCGCGAGGGCTGCGGGTACGCGGTGCCGACCTTCGCCTCGTCGCTCTTGCCGAGCACCCAAGGGTCGATCAGGCGCTCCTCGGTGGCGCGACGGAGGTTGTCGAAGTCCTCCCGGAAGTACTGCACGTCGATGGCCAGCGAACGGCGCATCTCGTCCAGCAGGGTGCGCATGATCTCGGTGCGCTGACCGGGCTCGGCGTCGCGCAGCGCCTCATGGGTCCGCGCCCATCGGTCCTGGCGCTCGGCCAGCCAGTCGAGGTCCTCGTAGTGGATCTCCAGCAGGCCGGTCTGCTCCAGGTTGGGCATCGTGATGCGCCAGCCGCGTTCCAGGTCGAGGTACAGCCGGTACGCCACGACGTCCCGCAGCGTCCGGGCGGCGTTACGTGCCATCGAGGGGGGCAGGTCGTCCGAGCCCGTGTAGTGGGCGGGCTCCAGACCGAGGGCCCCGACGACGCGCGAGGCGAGGTCCTCGTGGTTGATGCCATCCTCGCCGGCATCCACCACGGCGCGGTAGAGGGCACCGCGAAGCTGCGTGATCTGGACGAAGTCGTTGAAGTGCCCCGCCTGGAGAGAGGCGTCCTGCCGGTTGTCGACGAAGGTGAGGAGCTTGCGGGCCTCCTTGTCGAGTGCCTCCGGCGGAACCGCGTTCAGGGAACGCACGATGGACGCCGAGACCAGCGAGGTCGCCGACGAACGGCCCTCCTGGTCCAGCCTGGCCAGCTTGGCGAAGTCACGGCCGCGCGTCTGCTCATAGCTGACCCCGCAGTGCAGGCAGAACAGGAACGGCGCGGGAATGAAGGCCGCCTGCATTTCGCCCCGGCCCTCGACGCCGTAGGGGTCGACGTTGACGGCCTTCGGCAGCCTCCAGCGATGGGTCTGACGGACCGTCTCCTGGTGGTGCTCGTCTGGCTCCAGCCAGGACTCGGGGAGCCTGCGGTCGGCGATCGCCTCTTCGAACGTGCGCGGCCAGGGCCTGGTGGTATCGACGTACAGATAACCGTCGCCCGCGCGTCCTCCGGTGGCGGCGGTGTCCGGGCGCGGCTCGTATTGGACGGTGCCGTCCTTTTCCGTACGCCACACGGTCAGGTATTCCTGGCCGCACTCACGACAGAAGGCGAGCGGCAGCAGGATCTTTCCGTCGGAGCCGGGCTGGACGAGCTGATAGTCCCGCGTCAGGTGCCGGGTCGCGGGATCTTCCAAGGTGACGTAGACGGTGTCGCCCTTGGACAGGAACTGGTGCAGCCGGAACGCGAACAGCGGACGGCCGGTGACGGGATGTCTGGCCTCCGACCCGGCCTCCAGGGTCCGGCGGATGGCGTGCGTGCACTCCGGTTCGCTCACCCCGGACTGCGCGGACAGCTCGGCCGCCGCCGTCTCGATCTTGGCAGGTGCCTGCCGGACGAGGTCTCCCTCCTCATCGACGGTGAGGCCGAAGCGGGTCTCGATCCACCGGGCGAGCGGGTCCCTGACCAGGTCGGCGTAGGCGAGCGGGGCTCCGGGCGCACGCAGGCGCTCGGCCGGGACGATCTCCGGGGCCTCCTCGGTGGCGCGCACCAGCGTCTCACCGATGACGTTGTCGGGGACGACCGCCGCCTCCGCGCCGAAGAGGGTGGTCGCCAGGTCGGCGACTGCCTGCCGGCGGGTCCGGGAATCGCCTTCGCTGGAGATGGTGGCCGAGGTGCCGACGCACTGAAGGGTCTCGGCCCGGCATGCCTCACGCACCCGCCGGATCAGCAACGCGACATCGGCGCCCTGCCGGCCCCGATAGGTGTGCAGCTCATCGAAAACCAGGAACTCCAGCCCCTCGGCCATCTTGATGAGCGAGCGCCGGTCGTCGGGACGGGTGAGCATCAACTCCAGCATCACGTAGTTGGTCAGCAGGATGTCCGGTGGATCGTCCCGGATCTCCTTGCGGCGCGCCTCGTCCTCCTGACCGGTGTAGCGAGCGTAGGTGACCGGCTCACGGCCCTCGCCGTAGCCGTCGCGCAGATACTTGTGCAGCTCCTTGAGCTGACTGTTGGCCAGCGCGTTCATCGGATAGACGATGATCGCGCGGACGCGCTTGCGGGTGTCGGCGCCGGGGGCGGTGCGTGCGCGCAGCACCCTGTCGACGATCGGCACGATGTACGACAGTGACTTGCCGGAGCCGGTGCCGGTGGTCAGGACGTACGAGACGCGCGAGTCGGCGGCGTCAATCGCCTGGCGCTGGTGGCGATGCAGGGTCAGCGGGCGGCCATCGCAGACCGTGCCGTTCTCCGTCTTGCCCGCCTGGAAGATCCGCGCGCACTCCTCGTGCAGCACACCCTTCTCGGCCAGCTCGAGGACGGTGCCGCCCGAGGCGAAGAACGGGTTCAGCGACACCCAGGGATCGGGCCACTGGGACTTGGCGTCCAGGTCCTCCTCGACGAACGCCGCGACGCGGTCGTCGCGGATGATTGTGCCGCCCTCGGTGAACGACCGGTAGTCGTCGATGAGCTGCCGATGGACCTCGAAGACGTCCATCACCGACCCGGCGCGCCGAGTGGGTGCCGGGGCGGGGAGCGTGGCGGGCCGGGCCAGGTGGCCGTCGCCGCGCACTGCGGCCAGATATCTAACGGGGTCGTGGTCGTCCCAGCCGGGAATCTGCACGGTATCCGTGGCGAACGGCAGCAGGGCCGTCCGGACGGCGATGGCGTCGGCGGGCCGGTCGGCGGGCTCCTTGGCGAGCAGCCGCTCCACCAGCCTGGCCAGGGGCTCGGGGGCGTCCGAACGCAGCAGCCTGACCGGGGTGGGGATCTCGGTTCGGTGCTTGTGGCCGAGTTCGTGCGCGTTCTCGCTGACGAACGGCGGGACGCCGGTGAGCAGCTCGTACAAGACGCAGCCAAGGGCGTAAAGATCGGCGGCCTGGGTGACGGCGGCCACACGGAACTGCTCGGGGGCCATGTACCGGGCGGTGCCGACCGTGGTGCCGGAGCTGGTGATCCGACCGCTCTCGGCGTCATCCACGATACGCCCCATGCCGAAGTCGAGAACCTTGACGGCCCCTCCGGCCAGCACCATCACGTTGGCCGGCTTGAGGTCACGGTGCACAACGCCTGCGGCGTGCGCAGCGGACAGACCGTCGGCGATCTGTGCGCCCAGAGCGGCAACCCAGGGTACGGGGAGTTGAGGATGCTCGCTCGACAGTGCCGCCAGGGTCTGCCCGGCCAGCAGTTCCATGGCCAGATACGGCCGGCCGCTCGCGGAATCCACACCCCCATCAAGAATCTTGGGCAGATGCGGATGGTCGAGCCTGCCCATGATGCGGACCTCGCGCGCGAAGCGCTGGACGGTCTTGTCGTCGGACTTCCCGTCGAGGGAGGCGCCCCAGCGGCTACGGAGTATGAGCTTCACCGCCACCTCGCGGTGCGGGGACCCCTCGGAGGCCTGTAGGTCTTCGGCGCGGTGGACCTCCCCCATGTTGCCCCTGCCCAGGGGGGCCACTAGGCGGAATCGGTCGGCGACGGGCGCTGTGCTCATTGGCACCCCCAAGACGAAGCCACGGTGGAACCGTACACGAAGTGCCGCTGTCATGGCTTAAGCCTCTTGTTAATCGAGTCAACAAGAGGGCAGCCGCCTCACCGCTCTGGTACCGATCAATGCCCAAGACCCACATGTGCGAGAACGGGCTAGGGCAGGGGTAGGCGGAGTTTCTGGAGGACCTTGATGAAGTTCTCCACCGGGTCGCCGCCGTCGTAGTCCCAGGGGGCCGCCGCGACCCGGTTGCCGACGCGGGACAGGTGCCAGCGGGCGCGTTCCTCGGCGTCGTCGTCCATGATGTTGCGGGCGTAGAAGCCGCCGAACAGGTGGTGCGCGCCGATGTCGTACAGGTGGGGGCGCATGTCCCGCCGCCACTTGTCGTCGGCGGCCTTGACCTCGGCGAGGTGCTCCCCGCCGAACCGGCGCACCTCCTCCTTGACCAGCGCCATCGCGCCCCGCCCCGCGTCGATCAGGCGGCGTTCCTCGCTGAGCCAGAACTCGAAGTGCGCCAACGGCACCATCCCGGTCAGCAGGCTGCCCCGGGGCGCGCGCTCGGCGGTGTCGCGGGCGAACGCGAACATCTCGTCATGGGAGCCGGTCCACTTGGCGGAGACGGTCTGCAGGCGGGCCCAGTGCCCCATCCAGAGCGTCGGGCAGCGGGCGGTCAACTCCTCCCAGTAGCCGTCCAGGGTCTCCCGTTCGCGCTGCATGCCGAGCCCGAACCACATCAGCGTCTCCCAGGGCGCCGCGTCCTCCGGGAAGAGCTTGACGGCGCGCATCAGCGGCTCGTACGCGCTCTCCAGCGTCGACCAGAACACCTTGAACCGATCCGTGCCCACCGTCGACGCGTACCCGCCGCCCCGGATGGCCCACGCCTCCAGCACGATCGTGTCCCCGAGCCACGCCCACAGATCGGGGTTGTGGCTCTCCAGGGCGGCCAGGTCCGCGATCTGCCGGCTGCGACCGATCGCGGCGTCGGCGAGCGCGCCCATCCGGCAGGACCGGAGCTCCGGGTCCTGCCGGGTCTCCCCGAGGAGCACCACCCCGGCGGCCAGATGCCCGTCCGCGACCGCCTCGACCCCCGCCTTCAACGCGGTGTCGGCGGGGGTGGCGCCCTTCTCGAAACGGTCGACCAGCGAGGTGGGATCTTGCTTGCGTCGGCGGAACAGGCCCATGGGCAGAACGGTAAGGCAAAGCAGGGCATGCCGGACGCCCCCGCCGCGCGCGGCGGGGGCGCGCACGTTGTCACGCCTTGACGAGACCCGGCTCCGGGGCCGTCGCCGGCTCCTCCCGGGCGGGCTCCGACGCGGTGAGGTCGACGGGCGGACGGCGGAACGTCTCGTCGTCCAGCAGCCCCTCCGAACGGGCCACCAGCACCGGCACCACGAGCTGGCCGGTGACGTTCACGGTGGTGCGGGCCATGTCGATGACCCGGTCGATGGCGATCAGGTAGCCGATCGCCTCCAGCGGCAGCCCCACCGTGGTCAGCGTCAGGGTCAGCGCCACCAGCGCCGGTCCCGGCGTGCCGCCGGTGCCGAGCTGGCCGATCACGGCCGCCACGGCGATCAGCGCGAAATCCGTCCAGCCGAGCGAGATCCCGGTGTACTGGGACACGAACAGGGCCGCCACCGCCGGGTAGATCGCGCCGCAGCCGTCGAACTTGATCGTCGCGCCGAGGGGCTGGGCGAACGAGGCGTACTCGCGCTGCACCCCGTTCCGCTCGATCGCCACCTTCTGTGAGATCGGCAGCGTGGCCAGCGAGGACGCCGACACGAACGCGAACTGCATCGCCGGCCAGGAGTTGCGCAGGAACTTCCACGGCGACACCCGGCCGAACACCGACAGCAGCAGCGGATAGCCGACCAGCAGCATCACCGCCGCCGCCAGGTAGATCGCGCCGGTGAACTTCGCCAGCGGGGCCAACGACCCCGGCCCGTACGTCGCCACCACCGAGGCGATCAGGAAGAACGACCCGATCGGCGCGAGCCGCACCACCCACCACACCAACTTCTGGGTGACCAGATAGAGGTCGTCGAACAGGGCGGCCAGCCGTTCGCCGCGCTCGCCGACCGCGACCAGCGCCGCGCCGAACAGCGCGGCGAAGAACACCACGCCGAGCACGTTGCCCTCGGCCATGGCCCCGACGATGTTGGCCGGGAAGAGGTTGTCGAGGACCTGCGTCCAGGTGACCTCCTCGGCGTCGGTCTTCTCCGTCGGCAGCGCGCCGAGGCCGTCGCCGGGCCGGACGAGGAACCCCACGGCGAGCCCGATCGCCACCGCCATGGTGGAGGTGACGACGAACCAGCCGAGGGTCTTGGCGGTCAGCCGGGCCACGTTCCCGACCCGGCGGAGCCGACCGACGCTCACCACGATCGCGCTGAACACCAGCGGGATCACGACGAGCTTGAGGAGGTTGACGTACACGCCGCCGAACGGGTCGAGCCAGTTCTCGGCGGTGGACGCGTCACCGACGTTGTAGAGGAGGGCGCCGACGGCCGTGCCGAGCACCAGGGCCAGCACGACCTGCTGCCAGAACGGCAGGCCGGCGAGTTTGCGCAGGGGACGCACAGGTGATCTCCAAGGTCATCCGGCTCCACCCGGCACGCATCACGGAATGCGACCAGAAGGGTTCACACGGTGAGGATCCCCGGCGCGGCCGGGGTCGAATCCGGGGCGGAGCCCACAGGGGAAATGAGGGAAGGCCGGGAACGTCCTCAGGCGCGACAGAGCAGGCCGGCGACGCGGCACAGATCCACGTACAGCCGGGCCACCAACAGGGGCCTCTTCGGGAACCTCACGAGTGATCGAACGGTCCCGACGGCGCGCCCATTCCCGAACGTGACGCACCTCATGCCGGGGTCAGAGGTCGCGGCGCAGCCCCCGGGTCAGCACCCGGATGATCCCGACGACGCCGAGCCCGATCAGCGTGCCCGCCGCGAGGTAGTCCAGCGGCACCACGGGATCGCCGGCGATCGCCCCGGCGAGGAAGATCCCCGCCGCCGTCAGGAAGAACAGCCCGGCGACCGCCGCGCCGGCGTCGAACCGGTGCCGGCCTCCGCTAGCCACGGTTCACCTCCACGTCGGCCAGCCTGGCCCTGATCCGCAGTTCGATGACCGCCGGGGCCTGTCCGGTCTCCGGCTCCATGACGGTGTCGACCCGGGCGTTCGGGCCGCCGGTGACCCGACCGTCCACGGTGATGTCGCCCAGGGCGGCCCGCCCGTCGACCTCCACCCGGACGTTGTTCGGCACGGTGATCCGCAGCCGGCCCGCCAGCACCTGGGCGTTGATCCGCACCCGCCGCCCCACGGGCAGCGGCAGGGCGGTCAGGTCCAGCCGGCCGTCACCGACCGCGACCCGGTAGGTCTGCTCGCTGTGGGGGGCCTCGGACGGTCGCCACTCCACGTCGCCGAACCTCGCGTCGCCGGGGATCTCGGCCGCCGCCGTCGTGGCGAGCAGCCCGACGGTCAGCATGGCGCCGACCGTGGTGAGGCCGCGGGCCCGACCGAACCAGCCGCCGACCAGCAGCCCCAGGCCGATCACCGCCAACGCGGGGGCCATCACCAACTGGGCGCCGTGCGCGCCGGAGTCGCTCGCGGTCGCCGCCGGGATCATCGCCGCCCCCACGGCGAGCGCGCCGAGCAGCGTCACCGAGGTCAGCGCGGGCGTCCTCTGCCGGGGATGCGGCGCGCGCTCCGGTCGTACGGCGGTCGCGGTGTGCCCGGTGGGCGCGGGCACCGCCGGGGCGGCCGTGGGGACGTCCGCCGGGTCGGGACGGCTGAGGGTCGCCAGGTCGATCATGCCCTCGGGCAGGGGGGCGGAGGCGGACGGCGGCGGGGTCTTGGTCAGGTCCACAGTGCTCCTCGGAACGTCGTCGCGGGGCGCGTGCCCCTGCAGGCGTTCCGGGAGCCCCCGCGCCACGGCGAGGAAGTCGACGTGCCGCGCATGGGCCACCAGCGCCACCAGAGCGAACACCGTCAGGCCCGCCAACGTGTAGTCGGACATCCCCTCGCTCAGCATCGTGACCAGCGTCGACAGGCCCAGCAGCCCGCCCAGGACGGTCAGCACCGCCTCGTCGTCGAACCGCCGCCGCAGCATCCGTTCGACCTTCGAAGGATGTTCGGCGGTGGGCATCAGCAGCCAGGCGGCCACGTACAGGAGAACGCCCTGCCCGCCGGCCAGCGTCAGCACCGCGAAGCCCACTCGCAGCACCACCGGGTCCACGCCCGTCCGTCTCCCGAGGCCCACGCACACCCCGACCACGATGCGTCCCTCATGAGACCGCGCCAACGCGGGCCGGCTCTGTGTGGTGTCCTCTGCCGCCATGACACCCATCGTCGCGGGCCGCGGTCGCGCCCCGGTATCCGGGACCACCCTGATCCGACCCTGAGCCGGCCACGGGGGAACCAGGGAGCGGCCCCGATGCGGCGGTGACCGCTTCATGTGACGATGCGTGGTGGGGAACATTCCCCCTCATGGACCGGAAAGGGCGGAGGCGTGATGACGACGATGACCGAGCCGGTCACCGACGACGCCCCCGCCGGCGCGCGGCTGGAACGGGCCGCCGACGGACGGCTGCTGGCCGGGGTCGGCCGCGGCCTGGCCGCCCACCTGGGCCTCGACGCGGTGGTCGTGCGGGTGGCGTTCGTCCTGCTGATCGCGGCGGGCGGGCTCGGGATCGCCGCGTACGGGGCGTTCTGGGTGCTCGTCCCGCAGGAGGAGGAGGCCGCCGGGCGGCCCGCCGGGCGGCACCGCGACTGGATCCAGCTCCTCGCCTACGGAACGCTGACCGCCGGGCTCACCGTGCTCGGCTGGGGCGCCGGGCTGGTGCAGGCCGCGCTCTGGCCGGTGGTCATCGGCGGGGTCGGCGCCGCGATCCTGTGGCAGCAGGCCGAACGCGACCAGCGCCAGCGGTGGCTGCGCTCCACCACGGTCTCGCTGCGCCGGCTCTGGCTGCGCAGCCTGCTGGGACTGGGACTGGTGATCGGCGGGATCGGCGGCTTCCTGGCCCAGAACGTCAAGGCCGCGCAGGTCCGCGAGGTGCTGATCGCCACCATCGTGCTCGCCACCGGCCTCGCCGTCATCGCCACCCCCTGGCTGGTGCGGCTCTGGCAGGACCTGGACGCCGAGCGCAGCGAACGGATCCGCTCCCAGGAACGCGCCGAGCTGGCCGCCCACATCCACGACTCCGTGCTCCACACCCTCACCCTGATCCAGCGGAACGCCGCCGACCCCCGCGAGGTCCAGCGGCTCGCCCGCTCCCAGGAGCGCACCCTGCGCAACTGGCTCTACCAGCCCGAGGCCGACCCCGACCAGACGTTCGCCGCCGCCGTACGGGAGACCGCCGGGGAGATCGAGGACGACCACGGCGTCCCCATCGAGGTGGTCTGCGTCGGCGACTGCCCGCTGGACCCGCGCATCGGCGCCGTCCTCCAGGCCGCCCGGGAGGCGATGGTCAACGCCGCCAAGTACTCCGGCGCGCCCTCCGTGTCCGTCTACGCCGAGGTGGAGGGCGACGATGTGGCGATCTTCGTCCGGGACCGGGGCAGGGGCTTCGTCATGGACGACGTCCCGCAGGACAGGATGGGCATACGGGGGTCCATCATCGGGCGCATGGAGCGCAACGGCGGCCGGGCCACCGTCCGCACCGCGCCCGGCGAGGGCACCGAGGTCCGCCTCGAGATGAAGAAGTGAGGAAGCAGTGACGACAGTGGTGCTGGTGGACGACCACCAGATGTTCCGGACCGGGGTCAAGGCCGAGCTCGGGGCCTCCATCGACATCGTCGGCGAGGCCGGGGACGTGGACGAGGCCGTGGCGGTCATCTCCGCCGCCAAGCCCGACGTCGTGCTGCTGGACGTCCATCTGCCGGGCGGCGGCGGCATCGAGGTGCTGCGCCGCCTGTCCGGCGCGGTGTCGTCCCGTTTCCTGGCCCTGTCGGTCTCCGACGCCGCCGAGGACGTCATCGGCGTGGTGCGCGGCGGGGCCCGCGGCTACGTCACCAAGACCATCTCCGGCCCCGAGCTGACCGACGCCATCGGCCGGGTCGCCGAGGGCGACGCCGTCTTCTCCCCGCGTCTGGCCGGGTTCGTGCTGGACGCGTTCGCCGCCAGCGACGCCCCGGCCGTCGACCCCGAGCTCGACCAGCTCACCCAGCGCGAACGCGAGGTCCTGCGTCTGATCGCCCGGGGTTACGCCTACAAGGAGATCGCCAAGGAGCTGTTCATCTCCGTCAAGACCGTGGAGACCCACGTCAGCAGCGTGCTGCGCAAGCTCCAGCTCTCCAACCGCCACGAGCTGTCCCGCTGGGCCGCCGCGCGCCGCCTCGTCTGAGGCTCTCGGGCCCTCGGTCAGCCCCGGTGCGCGGGGCAACCGGCCCCGCAGCGCTCGGCATGGGCGCCGATCCGCCGGGCGAAGCGGAGGATCACGCGTTCCATGACCGAGCGCAGGGGCGCCCCCGTCCCCGGCACCCGTGAGGCGAACCTGGCCTCCCAGCGGATCGTCGTACCGCCGCCCTCGCGGGGCTCGAACGTCACGTCGGCGCGGTAGTCGTCCACGGGCAGGCCCGCAAGCATCCGGTACGCGTAGTGCCCGGGCGGGTCGAAGGTCACCGTCTCCTCCCGTACTGGCCCGATGCGCCGGATCGCCCCGACGCCGTCGAGGGCCCCGAACCCCGGACGGAGCCGTCGCGCCGGCAGCGGCATCCCGCTCCAGACCGACCACGCCTCCGCCACGGCCACGTGCGCGAACAGCAGGTCCGGCGAGGCGGTGGACGTCACCCTGACGTTGATCGCGTATTCCATGATCTTGGTCGAGCGGTCGCGGGTCAGAGCTTCTCGACCGGCGCGTAGCGGAGGACCAGGCGCTTGACGCCGTACTCCCCGCCGAAGTCGATGCTGGCGGCCGACTTCTCCCCGGCGCCGTCGACCGAGACGACCGTGCCCAGGCCGAACGCGTCGTGGGTGACCTTGTCGCCCGGGGACAGGCTCGGGACCGGACGGTTGCCGGGGGAGCGGACGCCGGGGCGGGCCGCCAGGGACGCCATCGCGGGCGAGGTCGTGGCGGCCTCGCGCTCCCAGTTGAGGAGCGTGCCCGGGACCTCGCTCAGGAAGCGGGACGCCGGGTTGACCTGGGGGGCGCCCCAGGAGCTGCGCATGGTGGCGCGGGACAGGTAGAGACGCCGCCGGGCCCGGGTGATGCCCACGTAGGCGAGACGGCGCTCCTCCTCCAGCTCCTTGGGGTTGCTCATCGCGCGCAGGTGGGGGAAGACGCCGTCCTCCATGCCCGTGAGGAAGACGACGGGGAACTCCAGCCCCTTGGCGGTGTGCAGGGTCATCAGGGTCACGACACCCTTGTCGTCCTCGGCGGCGCGTTCGCCGGGCGGGACGGGCGCGCCCTTGACGCCGGGGATGGAGTCGGCGTCGGCGACCAGCGCCACCTGCTCCAGGAAGTCGACCAGGCGGCCCTGGGCCGTCTCGCCGTCGAGGCGGTCCTCGAACTCGCGGGCGACGGCCTCCAGCTCGCGGAGGTTCTCGATGCGGGTCTCGTCCTGCGGGTCGCGGGACGCCTCCAGCTCGGCCAGATAGCCGGTGCGGGTCAGGACGGCCTCGACGACCTCGGCCGGGGTGGCGGTCTCGGCGGTGACGCGCAGGTCGTCGAGCAGGGCGACGAACTCGCGGACCGCGTTGGTCGAACGGGTCGCCATGCCCGGCACGTCCTCGGGCAGGCGGAGGGCCTGCCAGAAGCTGATCCGCTCCCGCGCGGCGTACGCCTCCACGCACGCCTCGGCGCGGTCGCCGATGCCGCGCTTGGGGACGTTCAGGATGCGGCGCAGCGAGACGGTGTCCTCGGGGTTGGCCAGGACGCGCAGGTAGGCCAGCATGTCGCGGACCTCCTTGCGCTCGTAGAAGCGGACCCCGCCGACGATCTTGTGCGGCAGGCCGACCCGGACGAACACCTCTTCGAAGACACGGGACTGCGCGTTGGTGCGGTAGAACACGGCGACGTCGCCGGGCCGCGCCTCGCCCGCGTCGGTCAGCCGGTCGACCTCCTGCGCGACGAACGCGGCCTCGTCGTGCTCGTTGTCGGCCACATAGCCGACGATCTTGTCGCCCTCGCCCTGGTCGGACCACAGCTTCTTGGGCTTGCGGTCGGCGTTGCGCTCGATCACCGCGTTGGCCGCCGACAGGATCGTCTGGGTGGAGCGGTAGTTCTGCTCCAGCAGGATCGTGGTGGCGTCGGGGTAGTCGCGCTCGAACTCCAGGATGTTGCGGATCGTCGCGCCCCGGAACGCGTAGATCGACTGGTCGGCGTCGCCCACCACGCACAGCTCCGCCGGCCCCAGGTCGTCGCCGCCGGAGATCGGCGCGGTCAACTGGCGGACCAGCTCGTACTGGGCGTGGTTGGTGTCCTGGTACTCGTCGACCAGCACGTGCCGGAACCGCCGCCGGTAGTGCTCGGCGGCCTCCGGGAACGCCTGCAGCAGGTTGACCGTCGTCATGATCAGGTCGTCGAAGTCCATCGCGCCGGCCTGGTGCAGCCGCGCCTGGTACATCTCGTACGCCTCGGCGAGCTTCTGCTCCATGTGGGTGGACGCCCGGGCCTTGAACGTCTCGTAGTCGATCAGCTCGTTCTTGAGGTTGCTGACCTGCGCGGAGAACGACTTGGGCGGGTAGCGCTTGGGGTCCAGGTCCAGCTCGCGGCAGACCAGCGCCATCAGCCGCTGCGCGTCGGACTGGTCGTAGATCGAGAACCCGGACGGGAAGCCCAGCCGCTTGGCCTCGCGCCGCAGGATCCGCACGCACGCCGAGTGGAACGTCATCACCCACATCGCCGCCGACCGGGCGCCCACCAGTGCCTGGACCCGCTCCTTCATCTCGCCCGCGGCCTTGTTGGTGAACGTGATCGCCAGGATCTGGCCGGGGTGCACGCTCCGCTCGCCGAGCAGATGGGCGATGCGATGGGTGAGGACGCGGGTCTTGCCCGAACCGGCGCCGGCGACGATCAGCAGCGGCCCGCCGGAGTGGACCACGGCGGCGCGCTGCTGCGGGTTGAGACCGTCGAGGAGAGGGTGCGGGGCATCGGTGGTGGACATCATGGCGAGTTTACGGGGCACCACCGACGTTCTCGCCCGTTCGCGGGCACCCGTGGGCCGTCGCGGACCGGGTCACAGCTTCCGGAACCCGTACGCCCCGTGGGCTGCCGCGACGACGGCCGCCAGGTCCGCGCCGGTGGCGGCCGTGGACGCGGCGGCGACCGCGCCCTCGACGAGCGGGGCGTCGGCCAACTCGACCTCGGTCTCGGCGTCGGCCACGAACGTCTGCGCGGTCAGCACCGCGCCGCCCAGGTCGGCGAGCAGCACGACGCCGGCGCCGTCGTCGGCCGCCCGCACGGCCTCCGCGATCAGGTCGACGCTGGTGCCCAGCCCGCCGTCGGCGTCCCCGCCGGCCGCCTCGACCCGGACCTTGTGGACGCCCATCTCCCGGGCCAGCTCGGCGACGCCCTCGGCCAGCCCGCGACTGTGCGAGACCACCACCAGCCCCACCAGACGCACCTCAGACCTCCGCGCGGGCCACGTCGAGCAGCGCCAGCAGGACCAGGACCGTCGAGGCCGCGCCCGGATCGAGATGCCCGATGCTGCGGGGGCCGAGGTAGCTCGCCCGGCCCTTGCGCGCCTCCATCGGCACCGTCAGCTCCATGCCCGCCTCGCCCGCGTCGACCGCCGCCTGCGCCGCCTCGGCGAGCGCGTCGCCGTCGGCCACGGACGCCTCGAACGCGGCGACCGCCGGGGCGAGGGCGTCGACCATGGTCTTGTCGCCCTCGACGGCCCTGCCCAGCTCCCGGACGCCGTCGAGCGCCGCCTGCAGCGCGCCGGCGAGCCCGGTGACGTCCACGTCGGCGACGTCGCCGAGCGCCTTGCCCGCCCGGCGCAGCGCGGTGCCGTACAGGGGGCCGGAGGCGCCGCCGGTCTTGGACACGATCGCCCGCCCGGCGGTCGTGAGGACCGTCCCGGGTGTCGCGTCCTCGGGCAGCGCGTCCAGCGCCGCCACCGCCGCCCCGAACCCGCGGGCCATGTTGAGCCCGTGGTCGCCGTCCCCGATCGCGGCGTCCAGCGCCGTCAGCCGCTGCGCGTCCGCCGTCACCAACTCGGCGGCCCGCCTGATCCACGCGGCGAACTCATTGCCGTTCATCGAGGCTTCCTTTCGCTGAGGACCCCGGGCCTCGGCCAGGGGAAAGAGACGAATCTGTTGCGGAGCAACGCGAGGAGCGTCGGCCCGCAGCGCGAGGGACAACATTTCAAGCGGGTCCAGTGGGGACCGCTAAAATGTCGGGTGTGCGGACGGCGTACAAATGTCGGGCCTACCCGACCTCCGAGCAGATGGCGGTGCTGAACCGCACGTTCGGCTGTGTTCGCGTGGTGTGGAATCAGACGCTCGCCTGGCGCCACAGCCGTTGGCGCACCGAACAGGTGCCCACGAACGTGTCGCAGGCCAGTGCCTTTCTCACCCGCCTCAAGCAGTCCGAGGATCACGCCTGGCTGAACGAGGTGTCCGCCGTCCCGCTCCAGCAGGTGTTGCGCACCCAGCAGCGAGACTTCGCGAACTTCTTCGCCCATCGCGCCCGTTACCCGCGCTACAAGTCCCGGCACGGCCGCCAGAGCGCGGAGTACACCCGCTCGGGCTTCCGGTGGAAGAACGGCCGGTTGTGGCTGGCCAAGACCGACGCGCCGCTTGCGTTCGTGTGGTCTTGGCCCGACATCGACCCCGCCGAGTTGCACCCGACGACGGTGACCATCTCGCGTGACCCGTGCGGACGTTGGTACGTCTCGCTCGCCGTCGAGGCCGCCGATCCTGATCGGGTCCCGCCCACCGGCGCGATGGTCGGAGTCGATCTCGGTGTCAAGGACTTCGCCGTCACCTCCGAGGGTGAGAGGATCACCAAACCGCGTCTGCTGGAACGTAAGGCCCGTAACCTCGCTCGTTACCAACGCCGCATGGCTCGCAAACGCCGCGGATCGAACAACCGGGAGAAGGCGAGGGCCAAGGTCGCTCGGGCGTACCGGAAGGTCGGCGCATCCCGCTCGGATTTCCTTCACAAGACCTCGACCCGGCTTGTTCGCGATCATGACGTGATCGTGATCGAGGATCTCAACGTCAAGGGCATGGTCCGCAACCGCACGCTGGCGCGGGCCATCTCCGATTGCGGGTGGGGCGAGTTCCGACGGTGCCTGGAGTACAAGTGCGAGCGGGCGGGACGCACACTCGTGGTGATCGATCGTTGGTACCCCAGCTCCAAGACCTGTTCCGCGTGTGGGCACGTGCTCGCCGAGCTCTCCCTCTCTTCGAGGCACTGGACGTGCCCGGATTGCGGTACCCGGCATGACCGGGACGTCAATGCCGCCGAGAACATTCTGGCCGCTGGTCGAGCGGTGACGGCCTGTGGAGGTGAGGTCAGACATTCGGGCGATCGAGTGCACTCGCCGGTGAAGCAGGAACACCGACCCGCGAGGGTCGGAATCCCTCGGCTCTAGCCGCAGGGAGATAGTCAACGTCCCCACCGTAGCGCCGGGGTTTCCACCGGGGCGTCCCAGAGTCGGAGCAGGTCGGGGGTGAGGCGGCAGACGGAGACCATGCAGCCCGCCATCTCCAGGCTGGTGACGTACGAGCCGACGAGCGAACGGGCCACCGTGGCCTTCCGGTAGGCGAGCCAGTCCGCCGTCGCCCCGTACGCGATGTACTGCTCCATCAGCGGCGTGCCGCCCATGCCGTTGACCAGGACGAGGACCTCGGAGCCCGACAGGGGCATGTCGGTGTCGATGGCGGTGAGGGTGGCGGCGACGATCTCGGCGGCGGTCCCGGCCCTGGCGCGCCTGCGGCCCGGCTCGCCGTGGATGCCGACGCCGAGCTCCATCTCGTCCTCGTCCAGCTCGAACGTCGGGTGCCCGGCGGCGGGCACGGTGCTGGGCGACAGGGCCACGCCGAACGAACGGGTGCGTTCGACGACCTCGCGGGCCACGGCGGCGACCGCGTCGAGCGGGGCGCCCTCCTCGGCCAGGGCGCCGGCGATCTTCTCGACGAAGAGGGTGCCGCCCGTTCCCCGGCGGCCGGCGGTGAAGGTGCTGTCCTCCACGGCGACGTCGTCGTTGACCACGACGGTGGCGACCTCGACGTCCTGGTCGCCGGCCAGCTCGGCGGCCATGCCGAAGTTGAGGACGTCGCCCGTGTAGTTCTTGACGATGTGCAGGACGCCCGCGCCGCCGTCGACCGCCGTGGTGGCGGCCAGGATCTGGTCGGGCACGGGCGAGGTGAAGACCTCCCCGCAGGCGGCGGCGTCGAGCATCCCGTACCCGACGAACCCGGCGTGCAGGGGCTCGTGTCCCGATCCGCCGCCCGACACCAGGCCCACCTTGCCGCCGCGGGGCGCGTCGCCCCGCACCACGATCCGGTTCTCCGGATCGACCCGCAGGCCGGGATGTGCGGCGGCCAGCCCGTGCAGGGCGTCGGACACCACCTCGGCGGGGTCGTTGATGAGTTTGCGCATAGACGGCTTCTACCCCGCTGTCGGTGGTCCGGCCTAGGGTGATCTGGTGACGGACGTAATGGATGAGGCGAAGGTGCGCCGTGTGCTCGCGGTGATGGCGCATCCGGACGACGTGGACTTCGGCGCGGCGGGGACGATCGCGCTGTGGACGGCCCAGGGCGTCGAGGTGACGTACCTGATGGTGACCGACGGTGACGCGGGCGGTTCCGACGACGGCGTCTCCCGGGAGGAGATGGCGGCGCTGCGGCGCGACGAGCAGCGCGCGGCGGCCAAGGCGGTGGGCGTGACCGACGTGCGCTTCCTCGGGCGTCCGGACGGCCGGTTGGAGGCGGCGCTGGATCTGCGGCGCGACATCGCCCGGGTGATCCGGCAGGTGCGTCCCGACCGGGTGGTGACGCACAGCCCCGAACGCAACTACCGGGTGATCTATCCCAGCCATCCCGACCATCGGGCGGTCGGTGCGGCGGCGCTGGACGCGGTCTACCCCGATGCGCGCAACCCCTACGCGTTCCCCGAGCTGCGCGAGGAGGGCCTGGAGGCGTGGACGACGTCGGAGGTGTGGCTGTCGGGAGGGCCGGTCGTCGACCACCGCGTGGACGTGACGGAGGTGTTCGACCGCAAGGTCGCGGCGTTGCGGGCGCACGTCAGCCAGATCGCGCAGATGGACGATCTGGAGGGCATGTTGCGCGGCTTCCTGGGGGCGATCGCGCAGGAGGGCGGGTTGCCCGAGGGCAGGTTGGCGGAGGGCTTCCAGGTGGTCTCGACCGTGTAGTCACCTCGAAGGGGTCGGTAGGGTCACGGGTGTTCATGGTTTGACTCATTACATCCCCGGAGGCCCCGTGCAGGCCGAGCACGTCGCCATGCTCCTGCTGGCGGCCATGGCGGCGGCCGACATCGCCGGCGCGCGGCTCGGCGCCCGGATGGCGCTCGACCGGGGCGCTGGTCGTCCGGCTCGGGTACGACCGGTTCTTGTGAACGCCCGGGTCAGCCCGTGGGCGGGATCGGCAGCCGGTCCTCCAGCGCGGCGAGCGTGAGGAGCACCACCGAGGCCGTCCAGCCGAGCGGGGCCACCGCGGCGGGACGGCCGCGCCGGTCGACCTTCTCCGGCAGCGCGCCCAGGATCGTCCGGTGCTCGGACAGCCAGTCCAGCCTGGTGAGGGCCTCCTCGACCCGGCCGGAGGCCGCCGCGTTCATCGCGAACAGCGCCATCTCCGGCGTCCAGGCCACGTCCTTGTTGCCGCTCCACTCCTCGCCCGGCAGCACCCCGCCGTTGGGCAGTCGCAGCCTGTCCGCCGCCCGCAGCACCGCCGCCTCGACACCCGGGTCGGCCGGCGCGAACGGCGGGGCCAGGAACGTCACCGAGGTGTCCATCAGCCCGCCGCGGACCGGGGAACGCGGATACCCGAACGGTGTGAACGTCCGCGCCACCCCGTCCGACATCCGCATCGCCGCCTGCCGCCAGCGCGCCGCCTCGGCGTGCCGTCCGGTCTGGCGGGCCAGGTCGGCCGCCGCGCGCAGCCCCGCCAGCACGGGGCCGACCACGCCCAGCGTGGCGCGGCGCGGGTCCTGCTCCTTGCCGGGGCTGCGCTCGAAGTAGTCCGGGGACGGCGGCGGAAGGCCCTCCACGTCCAGCGTGCCCGCCAGGTGGTCGGCGGCCCGCCGGACCATCTCCCACAGCTCCGGCAGCCCGGACGCCGCCCCGGGGTCGCTCGCACGGACGAACCAGGCCGCCCACAGCACCCACCCGAGCGAGTCGGACTGCGGCGGTCGGCCGTCGGCCACGGGGCTGCCGTCGGGCTTGTACCGGGCCGCCCAGCGCCCGTCGTCCGTCTGGAGCCGGGCCAGGAACCGCAGCACCCGCCGCGCCTCCTCCGGGTGCCCGGACACCGCGAAGGCCGCCGAGGCGAACGCCGCGTCGCGCGGCCACACGTACCGCCACTGGCCGAACCAGGAGGCGGTCGTGGCGCCGTTCGGCCTGGTCAGCAGGCGCAGGTCGAGCAGGGAACGGACGGCCATGTCGCGGTACACGGTGTCGCCGCCGGGCACCCGGCCGCTGGCCAGCCACCCCCGGTCGCCGCGCACCGCCGCCGCCACACGGGGGTCGTCCCCCGGCACGGTGATCGGGACCTTGCCGCCGAACGGGATCAGCCGCACCCGGCCGTCGCGCAGCCGGACCACCGAGCTGTCGGGCAGGTAGCGGGCGCCGACGGCCTCGTCGAGGTCCATCGGCTGATAGGCGAACGGCCAGCCGCCGCCGCCCACGAGGCCGGGTGAGGACCACTCCGGCCGGGACGGGTCCGGCAGGGTCGCGCCGCAGGTCGCCGTGAGGACGGCGACCAGGGACAACGCGAGGACACGCCGTACCCGCTTGGCCCGCGGGCTCGCCACCGGCACGCCCCCTTTCCATGCTCGATCCCCGAATACCGGGGCGTTCGGTACATCGATCGTCCTATGATGCCGCGTCCCAACCCTCCGTTTACCCGCTCGTCACCGCGCCTACCGGACCGGGACGCCATGCTCCGCAGCAGTGCCCCACCCGATTTCGCGCCCGGGGCATCGCGTTTTATAGGCTGCTCGGTCGGAGCGGACCGCTCTGGTCGCCGCGTGTACAGCCCGCCCAACCCAACGCGATTCTGTGCGGGTGGTCACCGGAGCGGTCGGATGAAGGGCGTGCCACACAGCACGCCACCAGGTAGTCGATCCGCAAAAGGACGGACCCTCGTGGACCTGTTCGAACATCAGGCGAAGGAACTCTTCGCCGAGTACGGGGTACCGGTGCCCACCGGCAAGGTGGCCCACACGCCCGAGGAAGCCAGGGCGATCGCGGCGGACCTGTTCGCCGCAGGAAGCAGGAAGGTCGTCGTCAAGGCCCAGGTCAAGACCGGCGGCCGAGGAAAGGCGGGGGGCGTCAAGCTCGCCGACACCGCCGACGAGGCCCAGTCCCTCGCCGAGCAGATCCTCGGCATGGACATCAAGGGCCACACCGTCCACAAGGTCCTGGTGGAGGCGGGCAGCGCCATCGCGGAGGAGTACTACTTCTCCTTCCTGCTCGACCGCGCCAACCGCACCTTCCTGTCCATCTGCTCCGCCGAGGGCGGGATGGACATCGAGGAGGTCGCCGCGACCGACCCGGCCGCCGTGGCCAAGGTCCTGATCGCCCCGATCGCCGGGGTGGACCGCGCCAAGGCGCGCGAGATCGCGCAGGCCGGGAACCTGCCCGAGAAGGCGCTGGACGGCGCCGCCGAGCTGATCGAGCGGCTGTGGGCGGTGTTCACCGACGAGGACGCCACCCTGGTCGAGGTCAACCCGCTGATCCTCACCGCCGACGGCGAGGTCTGGGCGCTCGACGGCAAGGTCACCCTCGACGAGAACGCCGCGTTCCGCCAGCCGGAGCACGCCGACCTCGCCGACGAGAAGACCACCGACCCGCTCGAGGCCCGCGCCAAGGACAAGGACCTCAACTACGTCAAGCTGGACGGCTCGGTCGGCATCATCGGCAACGGCGCCGGCCTGGTCATGTCCACCCTGGACGTGGTCGCCTACGCGGGCGAGCGGCACGGCGGGCAGAAGCCGGCCAACTTCCTGGACATCGGCGGCGGCGCGTCCGCCGAGGTGATGGCGAACGGGCTGGAGATCGTGCTCTCGGACCCCTCGGTCAAGAGCGTCTTCGTCAACGTCTTCGGCGGCATCACCGCCTGTGACGCCGTCGCCAACGGCATCGTGTCGGCCTACAGGCTGCTCGCCGATCGCGGGGAGACCGTGGACCGGCCGCTGGTGGTGCGCCTGGACGGCAACAACGCCGAACTGGGCCGACAGATCCTCGACGACGCCTCCCTCCCGGGCGTCCGGCGGGTGGACACGATGGACGAGGCGGCCGAGAAGGCCGCCGAGCTCGCCGCGGCAGGTGCGTGAATCATGGCTATCTGGCTCACTGAGAACAGCAAGGTCATCGTGCAGGGGATGACCGGCTCCGAAGGTTCCAAGCACACCGGGCGGATGCTGCGGGCCGGCACGAACGTGGTCGGCGGCGTGAACGCCCGCAAGGCGGGGCAGAGCGTCGACTTCGACGGCACGTCCCTGCCGGTGTTCGGGACCGTCGCCGAGGCGATGCGGGAGACCGGCGCGGACGTGTCGGTGGTCTTCGTGCCGCCGAAGTTCACCAAGGACGCCGTGGTGGAGGCCATCGACGCGGGCATCGGCCTGTGCGTGGTCATCACCGAGGGCGTGCCGGTGCACGACACGGCGTACTTCTGGGACTATGCGACGGCGAAGGGCAACGCGACCCGCATCATCGGGCCGAACTGCCCCGGGATCGCCTCGCCCGGCACGTCCAACGCGGGCATCATCCCGGCCGACATCACCACACCAGGCAAGATCGGGCTGGTGTCCAAGTCCGGCACGCTGACGTACCAGATGATGTACGAGCTGCGCGACATCGGCTTCTCCACCTGTGTGGGCATCGGCGGCGACCCCGTCATCGGCACCACCCACATCGACGCCCTCCAGGCGTTCCAGGAGGACCCGGAGACCGAGGCGATCGTGATGATCGGCGAGATCGGCGGCGACGCCGAGGAGCGCGCCGCCGCCTACATCGAGCAGCACGTCACCAAGCCGGTGGTCGGCTACGTCGCCGGGTTCACCGCGCCCGAGGGCAAGACCATGGGCCACGCCGGCGCGATCGTGTCGGGCTCGTCCGGCACCGCGGAGGCCAAGAAGGAGGCCCTGGAGAAGGTCGGCGTCCGGGTCGGCAAGACCCCGAGCGAGACCGCCCGCCTGATGCGCGAGATCATGAAGAACCGTTAGAACGGTTCTCGCCGACGGGCCGTCCCCTCCCGGGGCGGCCCGTTTGTGCGTTCAGGCGACGATGAGCCCGGCGAGGCACACGAGCCCGCCCGCGCCCGCCAGCAGCATCATCGCCCACCCGGACACGACGCCCGGGGCGCGCCCGGCGAACATGTAGGCGAGCCCCCACGGGAACGGCACCAGGATCACGAAGCCCAGCGCGGGGACCGCGAGGGCCTGAAGGATCCCGAGGGTGCCTGTCGGATGGGCCGTGTCGCCGTCGTCGCTGAGCCGGGCGGGGAACGAGTCGCCCTCGTCGGAGTCCGGCGGGAGTCCGATGCCCGACACCTTCGCCCCGCCGGGGGCGTCCGGGATGAAGTCGCCGCGGCAGTCGTACCGTTCGTCGCCCAGGTCCGTGCAGCTCGTGACGTTCACCTGCCCGGGAGTCCCGGTGTTCCCGAACGCCAGCCGCAGATCGGTCAGCTCGAACAGGATCGGCATCAGGCCGACGGCGAGCCACATCACGGCGACGATCAGCGACTTGGGGAGGCTTCCCCCCGTGGAACCGGACATGCGGCTGCCTTTCGGGTCAGGGGAGCCCCGCACCGAGTATGCAGTACCGGCCATCGTCGGAGAAATCGCCTGATGTGCGTCATGTGCCTCCAAAGCCGATCCCCTTCGCGGAACGGGCGACACGCCGGGCGGGCGGGGCCGCCGGGTGCGGTGGGGCTGCCAGCATGGGGTCCGTGTCGGACGTCAAGCCAGGACAGCGCCCGCCCCGGAAGCCGCGGCCGGAGGCCCCCGAACGCGCCGCGCGTCCCGGGCGGCCCGAGGCCGGACCGCCGGGGGAGACCGGGGGACCGGCCAGACCGCTGGCCGTCACCGGGCTCGTGGCGGCGTCCTGGTGCGTGGGCCTCGGACTGGCGGTGCTGACGACCGTCACCCTCGTCGGCTGGATCGCCGCCCCCCGCACCGCGCTGGGCACCGGCCTGCCGGGCGTCTTCCGCACGGCGGTCAACTTCTGGCTGGTGGCCCACCACGCCGGGTTCTCGCTCGCCGACGGGCGGGTCGGGATGCTGCCCCTGGGCCTCACCGTGCTCCCGGGCGCGCTCCTGTACCGCAGCGGGAGTTGGATGATCCGGGCCGCCGGAGTGTCCCGACGCCCCCGCATCGGCGTCGTGCACGTCGCGCTGGCCCTGGCGATCCCCTACGCCGTCCTCGCCGCGCTGTTGGCCCTGGCCGCCTCCACCGCGGTGGTGCGCCCGTCGACCTGGCAGGCGCTCGTCACGTCGTTCTGCGTGGCCACCGTGGCGGGCGGGCTCGGCGCGGCGCGCGCCCTGGTCGCCGCGCGGGGTCGCCGGGTCCGCTCCGGGGTGGGGGCGCTGCTCCGGCTGCTGCCGGAACGGCCGCGCTCGCTGGTCATCGGCGTTCTGGGGGCCCTGGGCGTGCTGGTGGCCTCCGGTGCGGCGCTCATCGGGGCGGCCCTGGCGATGCACATGTCCGAGGCCGCCGCCCTGTACGACGAGCTGGCGCCGGGGATCGTCGGGGGAGTGCTGCTCCTGCTGGTGCAGTTGGCGTTCCTGCCCAACGCGGTGATCTGGGGGATGGCCTACGCCATCGGCCCGGGGTTCGCGGTGGGCGAGGACACCAGCGTGTCGCCCACCGGGGTCTTCCTCGACGTGGTGCCGTCGTTCCCGCTGCTGGCGGCCCTTCCCGAGCCCGGCCCCGCGCCCGCGCTGTCCCTGGTGGCGCTGATGATGCCGTTCGTGGCGGGCGCGGTCGCCGGAGTGCTGACCATCCGCGCCATGCCCAGCCCGACGCACGAGGCGGCCCCCCTGTGGGGTTTCCTGTCCGGGGTGTTGACCGGTTGCGCGATGGCGGTGCTCGCGGCGCTGTCGGGGGGCCCGCTGGGCGGCGGCCGGCTCACCGTCATGGGCCCGTCGCCGTGGCGCGTCGGGATGATGGCCGCCCTGGAGGTGGGCATCGCCGCCGCCCTCGCCGCCTGGCTGCTGAACTGGCGGATGCTGCGCCGTACCGCCGAAGACCCCGAGGAACGTCCCGCACGCCGCAGGCCCACGGCCCCCCGCCGCCGCCGGCCCGCCACCCCCGAGTCACCCCGCGCCGCCCGGACACCCGCCCCGACCCCGCCGCCGCCCTCGTCGTCGGAGCCGCCCGCGCCGCCCGCCCCACGTCCGGCCAAGCGGCCCGTGGTGGCCGAGCCGGTGGAGTTCGAGGAGGCCGAGCCCGTTCTGAAGCCCCGCAGGCCGCGCAAGCCCCGCGTCCGCGAGCCCGCAGAGGAGCCGCCCCCGGAGCCCGAGCCCGCAGACCCGCCGACACCCCCGGAGCCTGTGGCGGAAGAACCCGACCACGCCGAGCCACCGAAACGGTCGAACGACGACCCCGGCCGCACCGAGAATCGCGGCGGCGCGATCTACGTGCTCCGCGACGACGAGTCCCACTAGATCACCACCAAGGGGCACAACAACCGTCACCACAGGCGATCAAACCGTGACCACACACCTCCACCACGGGGGGTGTAGCCCGGTCCTTCAGGCGGGTGCCCCGGAGCGCAAGCGGAGGGGCGCCCGCCTGAAGATCGCAAGACCGGGCGCGGGGGGTGTGGGGGTCGCCCCCCCACAAATAAGCAAGACGGGCGCGGGGGGTGTGGGGGGTCGCCCCCCCACAAGCTAGAAAGGCAGGCTGTCGCCCTTGATGGTGCCCTTCGGCAGTCCGAACTTCTTCTCGATCTCCCGGGCCAGCCGGTCCTTGCACTGCCGCTCTTCCTCAAGGGTGTTCGCGGCGCTCTGGCACTTGCCGTACCGGTTGGTCTCGTCCAGCAGGTAGATCTGCGCCCCGACGCCCACGATGAAGAACGCCATCCCGATCGAGCCCAGGATCAGCCCCGGCAGCGCGCCCGGGGCCTTGCGCCCCGCGTGCCGCGCCGCGCGCCGCGCCTTGACGCCCACGACGATGGCGGCGACGGCGGGAATGGCGGCGAACAGCGACAGGAACGGCACGAACATCATCACCAGCGAGATCAGCCCTAGCCACAGCGCCCGCCGTCCGGCGCGCCCGTCGCTCTTGGGGGTCCCCGGATCCGCGGGGGGAGCGCCCGGACCCTCGGGCCCCGGACTGGCGCCCTGCTCCGGCTCGTGACTCAACTGATCCTCCAGCTCATGGTGTCGCCTCCGGGCGGCCCCGAGCGTGCCGATAGGCTTCTCGGGGGCCGGTGGCCGGCCCGTCCGCCCCGCGAGCGCGGGGCCTGTGCCGCTCGTCCGCTTAAGGAGTCACGGTGTCCGCCCGGCTTGTCGTACTTGTCTCCGGAGCGGGGACCAACCTACAGGCGCTGCTCGACGCGTGCGCGGATCCAGCCTACGGCGCGACGGTCGTCGCCGTGGGCTCCGACCGCCACGACATCGCGGGTCTGGAACGGGCCGAACGCGCCGGGGCCCCCACGTTCACGGTACGCGTCCCCGACTTCATCGACCGCCGGGAGTGGGACGCGGCGCTGACCGACGCGGTGGCCGCCCACGAGCCCGACCTGGTGGTCTCGGCCGGCTTCATGAAGATCCTCGGCCCGGCGTTCCTGGAGCGTTTCGGCGGCCGGGTCGTCAACACGCATCCGGCGCTGCTGCCCGCGTTCCCCGGCGCGCACGCCGTCCGGGACGCCCTGGCGTACGGCGTCAAGGTCACCGGCTGTACGGTGCACTTCGTCGACGAGGGCGTGGACACCGGTCCGGTGATCGCCCAGGAGGCGGTCCCGGTCGGTTGGCACGACGACGAGGACGCCCTGCACGAACGGATCAAGCAGGTCGAACGACGGCTGCTGATCGAGGTGGTGGGACGGCTGGCCCGCGACGGCTGGACCGCCAAGGGACGTCGGGTGTCCCTGAAATGCCGCACCTGCAACGACGCCGGTCCGGACGCGCGGACTGACAACGACGTAGGCGACGAACCGAGGGGAGCTCGACCGTGAGTCGAGTGGCGATCAAGCGTGCGCTGATCAGCGTGTACGACAAGACGGGGCTGGAGGACCTGGCCCGCGGCCTGCACGCGGCCGGGGTGGAGATCGTCTCCACCGGGTCCACCGCGGCGCGCATCGCCGACGCCGGGGTGCCGGTGCTGAAGGTGGAGGCGCTCACCGGCTTCCCCGAGTGCCTGGACGGCCGGGTCAAGACCCTGCACCCCCGCGTTCACGCGGGCCTGCTGGCCGACCGGCGCAAGGACGGGCACCTTCGGCAGCTCGCGGACCTCGACATCGAGCTCTTCGACCTCGCGGTGGTGAACCTGTACCCGTTCGCCGAGACCGTCGCCTCCGGGGCGGGCCCGGACGAGTGCGTCGAGCAGATCGACATCGGTGGGCCCACCATGGTGCGCGCCGCCGCCAAGAACCACGCGGGTGTCGCCGTCGTCGTCGACCCCTCCTCGTACGGCGCGGTGCTGGAGGCCGTCCGGGAGGGCGGCTTCACGCTGGAGCAACGCCGCCGGCTCGCCGCCCGCGCCTTCGCGCACACCGCCTCGTACGACGTGGCGGTCGCGTCCTGGTTCGCCGGGTCGTACGCGCCCGACGAGGCCGCCGGGGCGAGCGAGTGGCCCGACTTCCTGGGCGGCACGTGGGAGCGCGCGGCCGTCCTGCGGTACGGCGAGAACCCGCACCAGCGGGCCGCCCTGTACTCCGAGGGCAAGGCCGGTCTGGCGGAGGCCGAGCAGCTCCACGGCAAGGAGATGTCGTACAACAACTATGTCGACGCCGACGCGGCCCGCCGCGCCGCCTACGACTTCGCCGAGCCCTGCGTGGCGATCATCAAGCACGCCAACCCGTGCGGCATCGCGATCGGCGCCGACGTGGCCGAGGCCCACCTGAAGGCCCACGAGTGCGACCCGGTCTCCGCGTACGGCGGTGTGATCGCGGTGAACCGGCCGGTGAGCACGGCGATGGCCGAGCGGGTCGCCGGGATCTTCACCGAGGTCGTGGTGGCCCCGGACTTCGAGCCCGAGGCCCTGGAGATCCTGTCCCGCAAGAAGAACATCCGGCTGCTGCGCTGCCCCGAGGGCCCCGCCGGGGGCGTGGAGTTCCGGCGCATCGACGGCGGAGTGCTCCTGCAGACCGTCGACCGGATCGACGCCGAGGTCCCCGACGGCGGCGACGACCCCGCCACCTGGACCCTCAAGACCGGCGAGGCCGCCGACGACGCCGTCCTGCGCGACCTGGCGTTCGCCTGGAGGGCCTGCCGTTCGGTCAAGTCCAACGCCATCCTGCTGGCCGCCGACGGCGCCACCGTCGGCGTGGGCATGGGCCAGGTCAACCGGGTCGACTCCTGCAAGCTGGCCGTCCAGCGCGCCGGCGACCGCGCCGCCTCCGCGGTGGCCGCCTCCGATGCCTTCTTCCCGTTCGCGGACGGCCCCGAGGTGCTGATCGCCGCGGGTGTCCGGGCGATCGTCCAGCCCGGCGGCTCCGTCCGCGACGACGAGGTGGTCGCGGCCTGCGAGAAGGCGGGGATCACCCTGTACCTCACCGGGGTCCGCCACTTCTTCCACTGACCTCCCACCGCCCATGGTCGCCCCGTTTGGGTGATCATGGGCGGTTTCGTCGGGCGCGCTGGTAGCCTCTGCCGCATTGCGCGCCGAACCCGCCCCCCGGCGCGCCCGACCCCCTGGAGGAACACCGGTGGAGATCCTTGCCGGCCTGACCCTGTGGACCTCGGCCGCGCTCTCCGAGTCCCGACCCGTCCTGGGCCTCGTCGCCGCCCTCCTTTTGGCCCTGGTCACCGCGTTCATGAGCTGGCACGTCACCGACCGTCTCGTCGCCCTGTGGTCGGACGTGCCCGCACGCCCGTCGGTGGAACTCCTCAGGCGGACGCTCCTCCGCCGCCGTTCCGACCCACCGGCCTGAGGCGACCTCCGGCGGCCTGCTGAGCAGTGAATGAGCAGGAAACGACCTGGACAATGAACAACGCCCTCTTCGACGCTGTGGCACGAGGGGCGGGTGATCCCCGTCCATGGAACGACGTCGAAGGAACGGCTCATGCCACAGCCGAAGGGCCCCGCCAAGCGCCGTCGCATACTCCACCGCGCCGGTGCGGCCTTGGGCCTGGCGCTCGGAACGACCGTGTTCGCGGCCTCTCCCGCCTCGGCCCACACGATCGGCGAAGCCGTCGTCTCGAACCAGGGCTGCGGCTGGGCGAACGGCGGCTACACGGTTCTTCAGCGGGATGACCTCTGGGACCGGGACAACAACATGCCCTTGGGCGAGGTCTACGTGCTGTGGAACGGCACGTACCGGGAGAACTGCATAGTGACCCTCAGGGTCGGCCGGGCGGATGGCGTCGCGAGCTGGACCGAGGCCGTTCTGGAGCGTCAGGGGATGCCGACGCTCAGGGACGAGGGCAACTATGCCCACTATGCGGCGGTGAGCGGTTACGCCGCCGGCACGTGCATCAAGTGGACGGGAGCCATCCAGAAGATCTACGGCGGAGGGATCATCGCCTCTACGACCACCACGTGGAGGTACTGCAGCTAGGACCCGCCCGGGAAGGGACGCCGCCCAGGGGCCGGCACAATCATGGGTGTGACTGCTCGAATTTTGGACGGTAAGGCCACGGCGGCGGAGATCCGCGCCGACCTCAAGACGCGGGTCGCCGCGCTTCGCGAGCGGGGAGTCGAGGTGGGCCTCGGCACGGTGCTGGTGGGGGACGACCCCGGCAGCCGCTCGTACGTGGGGATGAAGCACCGCGACTGCGCCGAGGTGGGCATCCGGTCGATCCGCAGGGATCTGCCGGCCGACTCCACACAGGAGCAGGTGGAACGGGCGGTCGCCGAGTTGAACGACGACCCGGCGTGCACCGGCTACATCGTGCAGTTGCCGCTGCCGGCCGGGCTGGACGAGCAGCGGGTGCTGGAGCGCATCGACCCCGCCAAGGACGCCGACGGCCTGCACCCCATCAGCCTGGGACGGCTGGTCCTGATGCAGCCGGGCCCCCTGCCCTGCACCCCGAAGGGCATCGTCGCCCTCCTGCGCCGCTTCGACGTCCCACTGCGCGGCGCCGAGGTCGTGGTGGTGGGCCGTGGCATCACCGTGGGCCGCCCCTTGGGCCTCCTCCTGACCCGGCGCAGCGAGAACGCCACCGTGACGCTCTGCCACACGGGCACCAAGGACCTGGCCGCCCACACCCGCGACGCCGACATCATCGTCGCCGCCGCGGGCGTGCCGGGCCTGATCACCGCGGACATGGTCAAGCCCGGTGCCGCCGTCCTGGACGTCGGTGTCTCACGAGTGGACGGCAGGCTGGCCGGCGACGTCGCCCTTGACGTCGCCGAGGTCGCCGGTTGGGTCGCCCCCAACCCCGGCGGCGTGGGTCCGATGACCCGCGCCATGCTGCTGGCCAACGTGGTCGAGTCCGCCGAAGCGGCCGCGTCCGCCTGACCGACCGGAGTCCGCCTCCCGACCGTGTCCCGCCCGCTGCGGGCCGACCTGGGCATGCCCGAGCCGGTGTCACGGTCGTAAGGCGTCCGCCCGTGTTCGCCCTCCGACCGGGACGCCGGCCGCGTGGCGCATGTCCGGGCCAGGTGTCACGGTCGTGAGGCGTCCGCTCGTGTTCGCCCGCCGTCCGGGACGCCCGCCGCGTGGCGCAAGTCCGGGCCAGGTGTCACGGCCGTGAGGCGTCCGCTCGTGTTCGCCCTCCGACCGGGACGCCCGCCGCGTGGCGCAAGTCCGGGCCAGGTGTCACGGCCGTGAGGCGTCCGTCCATGTCCGCCCGCCGTCCGGGATGCCGGCCGCGTGGCGCGCGTCCGGCCGTGTTGCCCGCCGTCCGGGACGTCCGCTGCGTAGCGCGCGTCCGGCCGTGTTCGCCTCCGACCGGGACGTTCGCCGCGTCGCGCATGTCCGGGCATGCGCGGGCGGGGTGTCACGGTCGAGAGGTGCCCGTCCCCTGAGACACCGGGCCTCGTCGGGCCGTGGGCACGTTCCGGGCGTGCCCTGGTCGCGGGGTCGGGTGTGTGCCTCATCGCACGGTGGGACGGACGTTCACGGGGGTGTTTCGTCGAGCCGCGGGCGTGCGGTCGGCTGCCGTTGTGCGCTGCCCTGCGCCGGACGGCCGCACGCCCGCGGGTCGTCAGCTAGCCCTGCGTCCCGCCGCGCCGGCCGCGGGGCGGGGAGGGCCGGCCGTGGCCGCCGGTCGGCCCGGGACGGCCTTGTGGGGCATTCCCGGGGCGATCGGACGTCGGAGCTCCCCCGTCGGGCGGCCCTCCGCCGGGGGGCGCTGCTGCGGGGGGACCTGGACCGGCGGCAGCGGCCGGACCAGACCCATCGCGATCACCTCGTTGGCCAGCCGGGTGCGCCGGTTGGCCCCCTCCGGGATCCGGAACTTCTGGTAGAGGCGCAGCAGGTGCTGCTTGACCGCGGCCTCCGTGACGACGAGATCGCCGGCGATCTCCCGCGCCGTGGCGGGGGCCACGAACGCGGCGTCGGACAGGGCCGGCCGGCACAGCGCCGTCAGCACGTCCACCTCACGACGGGTGAGCTCCGGGGCGACCGCGCGCCGCAGTTCGATGTCGGGATCGACCTCCTCGCGGGGGATGCCCCCCAAGCGGCAGCGTGCCGTGCCGAAGCTCACGACATCGCCGTCCTCCAGCACCCGGCGGGCGATGGGTCGGCCGTTGACACGGGTCCCGTTACGGGAGAGTCCCATGTCCACGACGTACACGTACGGTCCGCGCCGCACGATCTCCGCGTGCAGACGGGACACAGAAGGGTCATCGAGGCGTACGTCAACTCCTCTTCCTCGTCCGACCGTCGTCACTTCGGGGCGCAGCGGCACCACCATGCCGCTGTCTTCGATCCGTATGAACGGCCCCTCCACGGCAGTCCTCCCAGCTAGTTAGCGACCCCTGTCCAGCGAGTTACCCGGCCGTGGTGTGGCAACACCCATCTACTGGTGGGTAACACCGATGCCGCAAGGCATCCCGCGTCCCGGGACGTCGACCAGTAGACTCTGCGGAGCGGCAGACCGCTCCATCCGGAGGGACTGCGGGGGCGCCGAAGGAGCGTGAGGGTGGCGGACAGGCCGATGGACGAGCATGGCGGGGCTCCCCCGCCGGCGCTCCGCCGCCGCCGGCGCACCGCCCCGCGCAGGAAGGCCGCGTCCTCCGCCCACTGGCTCGGCCAGCTCCCGTACGTGCTCGCCCTGTGCGGGGTCGGCGGCGCGCTGGCCATGTACGCCGGCGCCCACTTCCGCAAGGGCTCGGCCCTGCTGGCCGCCGGGGTGCTCTTCGGCGCGCTGGCCCGACTGGTGCTCCCCGAGAGCCAGGTCGGCATGCTCGCCATCCGCAAGAAGTGGCTCGACGTGCTGACCATGGTCGCGCTCGCGGTGGCGGTCGCGGTGGTCGCCTGGGTGGTGCCGGGCGACTGAGCGAGGGCGGCCGGAACGGGCCCGGCGCGCCCCGAGGCGGAACGGCCATGCCGCGGACGTGCCAAGACAAGCTGAACGGCGGGCCAGGTCTAGACCTTTGATCTGGCTCGGATAGCCTCCCCAGTGAGCCTTACGAAGGACTGCTGGCCGGTTTAGAGAGGGACAGCAACAGCATGCCCAAGATCAAAGTAGCGGGCCCGGTCGTCGAACTCGACGGCGACGAGATGACCAGGATCATCTGGGAATTCATCAAGGACCAGTTGATCCTGCCCTATCTGGACGTGGACCTGAAGTACTACGACCTGGGGATCGAGCATCGGGACGCCACCGATGACCAGGTCACCGTGGACGCCGCCAACGCCATCAAGGAGCACGGCGTCGGTGTGAAGTGCGCCACCATCACCCCCGACGAGGCACGCGTCGAGGAGTTCGGCCTCAAGCAGATGTGGCGGTCCCCCAACGGGACGATCCGCAACATCCTCGGGGGCGTGGTCTTCCGCGAGCCGATCATCGTTTCCAACATCCCCCGCCTGGTGCCGAGCTGGACCAAGCCGATCATCATCGGCCGGCACGCCCACGGCGACCAGTACAAGGCCACCGACTTCAGGGTGCCCGGCCCCGGCACCCTGACGGTGACGTTCACGCCGGAGGACGGCTCGGAGCCGATCGAGCTCCAGGTCGCGCAGTACCCCGAGGGCGGCGGCGTCGCCATGGCGATGTACAACTTCCGCAGGTCCATCGAGGACTTCGCGCGCGCCTCGTTCCGGTACGGCCTGGCCCGCGACTACCCGGTCTACCTGTCGACCAAGAACACGATCCTCAAGTCCTACGACGGCATGTTCAAGGACGTGTTCGCCGAGATCTTCGAGGCGGAGTTCAAGGCCGAGTTCGACGCGCAGGGCCTGACCTACGAGCACCGCCTCATCGACGACATGGTCGCCGCGGCCATGAAGTGGGAGGGCGGCTACGTCTGGGCCACCAAGAACTACGACGGTGACGTCCAGTCCGACACCGTGGCGCAGGGCTTCGGCTCGCTGGGCCTGATGACCTCGGTGCTGATGACCCCCGACGGCCGCACCGTCGAGGCCGAGGCCGCCCACGGCACGGTGACCCGCCACTACCGGCAGCACCAGCAGGGCAAGCCCACCTCGACCAACCCGATCGCGTCGATCTTCGCCTGGACGCGCGGGCTGGCCCACCGGGGCAAGCTCGACAACACCCCCGAGGTCACCGGTTTCGCCCAGACGCTCGAGCAGGTCTGCATCGAGACCGTCGAGAGCGGCCAGATGACCAAGGACCTGGCCCTGCTCGTCCCCGGCGAGCAGCCCTGGCTGACCACGCAGGAGTTCCTGCACGCGCTCGACGTCAACCTCCAGAAGAAGGTCAACGGAGCCTGACGCACGACGTCCGTTCGAGGGCCGTCCCGGCGATCCCGGGGCGGTCTTCGACGTTTTCGGCGGAGATCGCAGGGTCCCCGCCTCCGCGTTCCGCGGTGCGCGATACGCTGACGGAGAACTATCTCGACAACGAGAGACCCGTCGGCCGAGTCGCCGGCCCCGGTAGGAGATGAAGGCCATGACCAGCACCCCAGTCACCGTCACCGTCACCGGCGCCGCCGGACAGATCGGCTACGCACTGCTGTTCCGGATCGCCTCCGGGCAGCTCCTCGGACCCGACGTACCCGTGCGGCTGCGGCTGCTGGAGATCACGCCGGCGCTGAAGGCCGCCGAGGGCACCGCGATGGAGTTGGACGACTGCGCGTTCCCGCTGCTGACCGGGATCGACATCACCGACGACCTCAAGGCCGGCTTCGACGGCACCAACGTGGCCCTGCTGGTCGGCGCGCGGCCGCGGACCAAGGGCATGGAGCGCGGCGACCTGCTGGAGGCCAACGGCGGCATCTTCAAGCCGCAGGGCGAGGCCATCAACGCGCACGCCGCCGACGACGTCAAGGTGCTGGTGGTCGGCAACCCGGCCAACACGAACGCGCTGATCGCCCGTTCGCACGCCCCGGACGTGCCGGCCGACCGGTTCACCGCGATGACCCGCCTGGACCACAACCGGGCGCTGGCCCAGTTGTCGAAGAAGGCCGGTGTCGCCGTCTCCGAGATCAAGAAGATGACCATCTGGGGCAACCACTCCGCCACCCAGTACCCGGACATCTTCCGCGCCGAGATCGGCGGCCGGTCCGCCGCCGCCGTGGTGGACGACCAGGCGTGGCTGGAGAACGACTTCATCCCGACCGTGGCCAAGCGCGGTGCGGCGATCATCGAGGCCCGGGGCGCCTCGTCGGCCGCCTCCGCCGCCGGCGCCGCGATCGACCACGTCCACACCTGGGTGAACGGCACCGCCGAGGGCGACTGGACCTCCATGGCCGTGGTGTCCGACGGCTCCTACGGGGTGCCCGAGGGCCTGATCTCCTCGTTCCCGGTGACGACCTCCGGCGGCCGGTGGGAGATCGTGCAGGGTCTGGAGATCGATGACTTCTCCCGGGGCAGGATCGACGCCTCGGTGGCCGAACTGGCCGAGGAGCGCGACGCGGTGCGCGGTCTGGGTCTCATCTGACCCCCGCTGACCCAACGGAGAGGCCCGGTCCCCCACAAGGGGGCCGGGCCTCGGCGTTTCCCGTGAGGCGCCGGGCGGGCCGGGGTAGGACGCGGCCATGTGGGACGACCTCGTGGTACTTCAGATGCCGATCGCCGAGAAGATCCTCCGAACCGTTCTGGTGTACGCCACGATCGTTCTGTTGTTCCGGCTGAGCGGCAAGCGGGGCCTCGCGCAGCTCAACACGTTCGACTTCGTGGTGATGTTCCTGCTGTCGAACGCCGTCCAGAACGCGATCATCGGTGAGGACGACACCGTTCTCGGCGGTGTGATCGGGGCGGTGACGCTGATCGCGATCAGTTCCCTGCTGGACCGGCTGATCGCCAACAACGAGCGGGTCGCCAAGCTGCTGGAGGGCTCGCCGACGACCGTGGTGAAGGACGGTCGTCCGGTGGCGACGGGGATGCGGCGGCTGGTGCTGCGCAGGCAGGACATCGAACGGGCGGTGCGGGTGCAGAACGGCGACGCGCTGTCGGACGTGGCCAGCGGCGTCTTCGAGCCGAGCGGGCACCTGGTCGTGTCGCTCAAGCGCGGCTCGCAGACGGCGACCAAGAACGACGTGGACCGGATCCTGGACCGACTCGCCGCCCTGGAGGAACGGATCGCGCTCGGCGGAGGAGCGGAAAGCCGGTAGCCACGTTTATCGCCGCCAACTACGGACAGACCGGATTTCGATATTCAGAGAGCCCGAAACCAGCCCCAGGAGGCGCAGATGAAGGCGATCACGGTCGTTCCGGGTGATTCCGACCAGATCCGCGTCGGTGAGGTCGGCGAGCCCCCGCCGGAGGACGGCGACATCCTGGTGCAGGGCAGGTTACTCGGCATCTGCGGCACCGACGACGACATCGTGTTCGGACACCAGCACGGCGTCCCGCCGCCCGGCCGGGATCGGCTGCTGATCGGCCACGAGTCCCTGGGCGAGGTGCTGGAGGCCCCCCTCGGCACCGGCTTCAGCAAGGGCGACCTGATCGTGGGCATGGTGCGTCGCCCCGACCCGGTGCCCTGCGACCCGTGCTCGCGGCGGGAGGCGGACTTCTGCCGCAACGGCCGCTACACCGAGCGCGGCATCAAGGAACGGGACGGCTACGGCGCCGAGCGCTGGCGCGTCGAGCCCGAGTACGCGATCCGGCTGGACCCGGGGCTGGGCGACCACGGAGTGCTCCTGGAGCCGACGTCCGTGCTGGCCAAGGCGTGGGAGCAGACCGACCGGATCTTCGCCCGCTCCTCGTGGCGCCCCGAGGTGGCGCTGATCACCGGGGCGGGCCCGGTGGGGCTGTTCGCCGCGCTGCTGGCCGTGCAGCGGGGCCTGGAGACCCACGTGCTGGACCTCAACGACGAGGGCCCCAAGGTGGGTCTGGTCCAGGACCTGGGGGCCACGTTCCACACCGGCGACGTGCGCGACATCGGCGTCATCCCGGACGTGGTGATCGAGTGCACCGGCAACGGGCCCCTGATCGTCGAGCTCACCGAGATCGTCGCGCCCGACGCGGTGATCTGCCTGACCGGGTTCGCGCCCGGCGGGCGGTCCATCGAGGTCGGCATGAACGACCTCAACCGCACGATGGTGATGACCAACATGGTGATGTTCGGCTCGGTCAACGCCTCCAAGGCCAACTTCGAGCAGGCGGCGGACGCGCTGGCCAAGGCGGACCCGAACTGGCTCGGGCGGATGATCACCCGGCGGATCCCGATGGCCGACTTCGCCGACGGCCTCCACAAGAATCCCGACGACGTCAAGGTCGTCGTGGACCTCCGGGCGTGATCATGTCCTACGCCTACTCACATCCCGACCCGCACGTCGAAGGCCCCATGCACCGGGTCCCCGAGGAGGGGATGCGCAAGATCTGGGGCTGGGCGGTCCTGATCGCCGTCGGCGGGTTCCTGTTCGGCTTCGACACCGGCGTGGTGTCGGGGGCCCTGCTGTTCATCAAGCCCGAGTTCCATCTGAACGCCCTGGAGCAGGGCAGCGTGGTGAGCGTCCTGCTGCTCGGGGCGATGGCCGGCGCGTTGACCGCCGGGCGGGTGGCCGACCGGCTCGGCCGCAAGATGACGTTCGGGCTGGAGGGCGTGGTGTTCCTGGTGGGCACCGCGATGGCGGTGTTCGCCACCGGATATCCGATGCTGCTCGTCGCCCGGGTGGTCCTGGGCCTCGCGGTCGGGGCCGCCTCGGCGATCGTTCCGGTCTACCTGTCGGAGATCTCGCCGCCGTCGATCCGGGGCCGCACGCTGACCCTCAACCAACTACTGATCACCGTCGGCATCCTGGTCGCCTACGGGGTGAACCTGACGTTCGCCGGAGCCGAGAACTGGCGGGCGATGTTCGCCTGCGGGGCCGTCCCGGCGTTGCTGATGGTGGTGGCGGCGCTCTGGATGCTTCCGGAGTCCCCGTCGTGGCTGGCCTCGCGGGGCAGGACCCGGGAGGCCCGCAAGGTGATCGCCTCGGTCACCGACGACGAGACCGCCGAGCTGCTGTTGGAACGCTGGAACCGGCGCGAGGAGGAGGACGAGAAGAGCCGACCGAAGCAGTCCGGCTGGCACCTGCTGAAGACCGTGGACCTGCGTCCCGCGTTGGTGGTGGGCCTGACCCTGGCCGCCGTCCAGCAGTTCGGCGGCATCAACACGATCATCTACTACGCCCCGACCCTGATGCAGAGCACCGGGCTGAACGCCTCGAACTCGATCTTCTACTCGATCGCCATCGGAGTGATCAACCTGGTCATGACCGTGGTGTCGATCCGGCTGGTCGACCGGGCGGGACGACGCCCGCTGCTGCTGGGGTCGCTGGCGGGCATGGCGATCACGCTGGGCCTGCTCGGGCTGGCGTTCGTGCTCGACCTGCCCTCGTGGCTCGCCCTGGTCGCCATGGTGCTCTACATCGCCGCCTTCGCGGCGGGCATGGGGCCGACGTTCTGGGTGATCATCGGTGAGATCTTCCCGCCCAGGGCGCGGGCGGCCGGTTCCAGCGCGTCCACGACGGTGAACTGGATGTCCAACTTCATCGTCAGCCTGGTCTTCCTCACCGTGGTCAACGCCATCGGCGAGGGCCAGACGTTCTGGATCTTCGCGCTGGTGTGCGTGTTCGCGGTCTGGTTCGTCATGAAGTACGTGCCGGAGACCAAGAACCGCGACGTGGACAAGATCGACGCCGACATGCAGGTCAGGTTCGGACGCCGCCCGGCCTCCGGTGAGGCGGCGCGGCGAGGTTGAGGATCGTCCCGCACCTGCCGTCGCGTGCCCTTCAGGAGGCCCATGAGGCGCGGGTGCGGGTGCGAGTCGACGCGTGGCCGGTGCTCCAGAGCACGGCGGCGGCGACGCTGGCCTGGCTGATCGCCACCACGGTGATCGGCAATGCGCAGCCGTTCTTCGCCCCCATCGCCGCCGTCGTCGCGCTCAACGTCGCCCGGGGCGGCCGCGGGTCCAACGCGGTGCGCCTGCTGACGGGGACGGGCGTGGGCATCGTGGTGGCCGAGATCGCGCTCTGGATCGGGTCCGTGGACACCTGGACGCTGGCGATCGCGACGTTCACCGCCATGTCGATCGCCGTGCTGATCGACGGGACGCGGATCGTGATCGCCCAGGCGGCGGGCAGCGCGATCCTCACGGTGGCCGTGGGCAGCCCAGACGCCGGCTTCGCACGGCTCATGGACGCCCTCGTCGGGGCGGGTGTGGCGCTGGTGTTCAGTCAGATCCTGTTCCCGGCGGAGCCGATCCGGCTGCTGCGCCGCGCCGAGTCCGCGGTGCTGACGGAGCTGGGCGAGGGCCTCGACTACACCGCCCGCGCGCTGATCCACTACGACGACGAGTACGTGACCGAGGCCCTCGACAACATGCGCGAGGCCAACGAACGGCTCGCCGAGCTGGGCAGCACCCGGCGCGGCACCGGCCACGTCGCCCGGCGGTCGCCGCTGTGGTGGGGGCGCGTCGCGGTCATCGTGCGGGCCGGTGAGGACGCCGGGCAGCTCGACCTGCTGGGCAGCAGTTGCTTCACGCTGGCCCGGATGGCCCTGGCCGCGGACCGCGACGACCGGCCCGGCCTGGGGCCGCCGGTGCGGGACCTGGCCGTCACCGTGGCCATGCTCGCCCGCGCGCCCGGCGACCGGGACGTCAGGCGGCGCGCGGCCCACCGGGCGGTGAGCATCGTGCGGATGTGCGACCTGTCCGGCACCGCCTCCACCGCGACGGTCCGGACGGTCGTGCGGATGGCCGCGACCGACGTGCTGCTGTACACGGGTGTCGACGTGGAGGCGGCCGACGACGTGGAACGGTCGGCGCCCGGCGTGCTGCACGTCGACGACGACGCCGACAAGCGGCACTTCGGACGAGGGCCCCGATGATCGACCTTTGCCGGAAAGCCGGTGACCGGGGTCGATAGGCTTCCCCTCGCGTTCCGGGCGAACGGGAGGATTCGGGGTGGCCGACCAGGCGTTTCAAGTCGATCTGCGCGGGGTGGTGGATCTCCTCAGTCGGCATCTGTACTCCAGTCCGCGGGTGTACCTGCGGGAGCTGCTGCAGAACGCGGTGGACGCCATCACCGCGCGCGGCGGCGGCCCCGGAACGGTGCGGATCGAGACCGGCGACGGCCTGCTGCGCGTCCACGACGACGGCGTGGGCCTCACCGAGGACGAGGTGCATCGGCTGCTGGCCACGATCGGCCGGTCCTCCAAACGCGACGAGCTGGGGTTCGCCCGTCACGACTTCCTGGGCCAGTTCGGCATCGGGCTGCTGTCGGCGTTCCTCGTCGCCGACGAGATCGAGGTCGTCACCCGGTCGGCGCGCGGCGGGCGGCCCACCGCCTGGACCGGCTTCGCCGACGGCCGCTACCGGGTCGCGCCCGGCGAGCGCGACGAGCCCGGCACGACCGTGACGCTGCGGCCACGCGCCGGGTCCGCCGAGCTGCTGGCGCCCGCCACCGTCGCCGAGCTGGCCCGCGTGTACGGGTCGCTGCTGCCGTTCACCGTCACCGTGGACGGCACGCCGGTCACCGTCGGGGGGCCGCCCTGGCGGGCGGACCACCCCGACCCGGCGCGCCGCCGCCGGGCGCTGGCCGACCACTGCCGGGACCTGTACGGCTTCGAGCCGTTCGACGTCATCGACCTGGACGTTCCGGAGGCGGGGCTGACCGGGGCGGCGTTCGTCGTCCCGCAGCAGGTGTCGCCCGGGTCGCGCGGCGGCCACCGGGTCTACCTGAAGCGGATGCTGCTGGCCGAGAACGTCGAGGGACTGCTGCCGGAGTGGGCGTTCTTCGTCCGCTGCGTGGTGGACGCCGGCGAGCTGAAGCCGACGGCGAGCCGCGAGGCGCTGTACGAGGACGAGCTGCTGGAGTCGACCCGGCACGCGCTGGGGGAGCGGATCCGGCAGTGGCTGGTGACGCTGTCGGAGACCGACCCGGCCCGGCTGCGGGCGTTCCTGCGGCTCCACCACCTCGGGGTCAAGTCGATGGCCCTGCACGACGACGACATGCTCCGGATCGTCGACCGGTGGCTGGAGTTCGAGACCTCGGCGGGTCCGATGACGCTGGCCGAGTTCCGCCGCCGGCACCCCGAGGGCCGCCACACGACCGAGGTGGACGAGTTCCGGCGGCTGTCGGCGGTGTCCGGCGCGCAGGGCGTCGGCCTGGTCAACGGCGGCTACGTCTACGACGCCGAGATCATCGAGCGGCTGCCCCGCATCGACCCCGACGCGGTGCTGCGCCGTCTCGACCCCGCCGAGCTGACCACCCACTTCGGGGTGCTGGACCCGGCCGCCGAGCTGACCCTGCGGCCGTTCCTGGCGACCGCGCAGCGGGCCGTGGAGCGTCTGGGCTGCGAGGTGGTGGTCCGCGACTTCGACCCGGCGTCGCTGCCCGCGCTCTACCTCACCAGCCGAGCGGCGCGGCACCGGGCCGAGCTGGAGGAGGCCCGCGAGGAGGCCGACGGCCTGTGGGCCGACGTGCTCGGCGCGCTGAGCGGCACGGCCGCCGCCGACCGTCCCCAGTTGGTGCTCAACCACCGCAACCCGCTCACCCGACGCATCACCGCGCTGACCGAGGACGGCCTGATCGAGGTGGCCGTCCAGGGGCTGTACGGGCAGGCGCTGCTGTTGGGCCGCCATCCGCTGCGGGCGGCCGACACCGCCGTCCTCAACCGATCGTTCCTCGGCCTGCTCGACTGGGCCGTCCACAAGCCCGGTGGTACAGGAGGTGCGCAGTGAGCGTCGACGACGTCTATGAGCTGATGCAGCGGGCGGGGGATCTGCCCTACGGGGAGGCCAGGACCGTCCTGGTCGAGGACGCCCTGCGGCGGTCCGAGGCGGCGGGCGACGAGGAGCTCGCCTTCCGGGTCCGGATGGAGCTGACCGGGGCGTACCAGTACGGCGGGGAGCCGGCCAAGGCGTTCACCACGTTCAGCCGGTGCCTGACCCAGCACGACCGCGACCCCGGCACGTTCGGTCAGGGCGAGCGGCTGCTGTGGCACTTCAAGTGGGTGGTCAACTCCCTCACGCTGTTCCCGGAGATCCCGCTCGACCGGACGTACGCCGTCCTGGACGACATGGAGCGGCGGTATCGGCTCGGCGGTCACAGCCTGCACGCCGTGTACTGCTACCGGCACGCGGTGGCCCGGCACCTGGGCGACTTCGAGGAGGCCGACCGGTGGTACGGCCGGTGGCACACCGCGCCCCGTGACCAACTCTCGGACTGTGAGGGCTGCGACCCGAGCGCCAAGGCGTACTACCAGTCCGAACGGGGTCGCCACGAGGAGGCCGTGGCGATCGCCGCTCCGGTGCTCAACGCGGAGATCAACTGCACGGAGCAGCCGCAGAGCATCCTGACCAACCTGCTGACGAGCTATCTGCACTCCGGACGGCTCGACGAGGCGGGGCGGGCGCATCGGCGGGCCTACCGACTGGTGCGCCCCAACATCCGCGACCTGTCCGACATCGCGGAGCACGTGAGGTTCTGCGCGCTGACCGGCAACGAGGCCCGCGGCCTGGAGATCCTCGAACGGCACCTCGGCTGGCTGGACCGCGCCCCGAGCCCGTACTCGGCGATGGCCTTCGCCGCCGCCGGGGCGCTGCTGCTGCGCAGGCTGACCGAGGGCGGCTTCGCGGACGGGCTGACGCTGCGGCGCCCGTCCGGCGAGGTGACCGTCGACCGGCTGCGGGAGGAGCTGTCCGCGCAGGCGTCGGGGCTGGCGGAGCGCTTCGACGCCCGGAACGGCACGTCCCGCCAGGGCGATCTGGTCCGGGGCACGCTGGCCGCCGAGCCCGTCGTGGAGCATCTGCCGCTGACCCCGTACGCCCGCCGCCCGGCCGCCGCGCCCTCGCCCGTCCCGGTGCCCGAGCCGGTGCGGGAGGCCCGCGACCCGGATGCGCTGCTCGACGCGGCGGACGAGGCGTGGAGGCGTCGCGAAGGGGCGACGGCGCTGGCCGCGTGGGCGCGGTTCGACGAGGTGACGCCCGAGCCCACGACCGCGCAGGCGGGCCGGAGGCACGACGGGCTGGGCTTCGAGGCGCTGGCCGCCGGTGATTCGGAGCGTGCGCTGACGTTTTGGAGGCGCGCCGCCGAGTTGCACGCCGAGGCCGGCGATGAGGCACGGGCACAGAACGCCCTCAGCCGCACCGGGGCCGTCCTGTGCGACATGGGCCGCACCGACGAGGGCTTCGAGCTGCTGGAGACCTCCCTCGCCCGGCTCGCCGAGTCGTCCCCCGGGTCCCGTCGGGAGCGCACGGCCGGACTTCGGCTGGCCACCGCCCTCA
This sequence comes from Thermomonospora umbrina, assembly GCF_003386555.1. Classification (GTDB taxonomy): domain Bacteria; phylum Actinomycetota; class Actinomycetes; order Streptosporangiales; family Streptosporangiaceae; genus Thermomonospora; species Thermomonospora umbrina. Next base: position 4,108,015 of record NZ_QTTT01000001.1, read on the forward strand.
CCCGGGCCGGTCGGCCGCAGGAGGCGCTGGAGCTGTTCACCGAGCCCGTGGGCGAGCCGATGGACGTGGCCGAGGTGGAGTCGGCCCGGGGCCTGGCGCTCCTCGGACTGGGCGACGCTCCCGAGGCCGCGACCGCGTTCCGGCGCGCCTGCGAGAACGCCCGGGTCGCCGACGCCGGGCCGGTGCTGGCCGAGGCCGCGTTCATGCTCGCCCAGCTCCTGATGGACGCCCCGCCGACCGAGGGCCCCGACGAGGCGCTGGACCTGCTGAACGAGGCGATGGCGCGCACCCCGACCGACCAGACGCACCTTCGGGCCACCGTGCACGCCGTGCGCGGCAAGCGGATGCTGACCCTCGGCCGCGACGCCGACGCCGTCGAGGACCTGATCGAGGCCGTGGCCGCCTTCACCGCCGTCGGCGCCGTCCCGCAGATGGCCCACACCCGGCTCGACCTCGCCTTCGCCCTGCTGGGGGCGGAACGCCACCTGGAGGCCGCCGAGGTCGCCGAAGAGGCCGGCCCGATGTTCGAGCGCCTGGACGACGCCTTCAACGAGCGCCGCAGCCGGTACGTGCTGGCCGAGGCGCAGCGCCTGATGGGCGAGGAGGGCGCCGCCGACACGTTCGCCGAGCTGGCCCGCGACGAGGCCGACCCCGGGACGTCCGCGCAGCTCATGGAGAAGGCCGGGGACGTGCTCACCGGCCTGGACAAGGACGCCGCGGCGGCCGAACGGTTCGCGGCGGCGGCCGAGCTGTTCGGGACCGCCGGCGACGCCTACGGGGTGGTCCGGGCGCGCCGCCGGGCGGCGATGTGCCTGGCGTGGTCCGGTCGCCTCGACGACGGGCTGCGGGAGATGGACGGCGTCCGAGAGGCGCTGGGCGCGCTGCCGGCCGACAACCCGGCCGCGGTGACCTGGGAGACCTCGGTGACGTCGTACGACCAGGCCCGCCTGCTGGCCTCCGCGGGGCGCATCGAGGAGGCGGTCGCCCGGACCGAGGAGGCCGTCGAGGGCTTCACGTCCCTGGACGAACAGGGCCCCGCCGAGGCCGCCGCGAAGCTCCGCGAGAGCCTGCTCGACCGCTAGCGGCGGGCCTCAGACCACCCGCGCGGCGCCCGCCGACGGCACCGCCTCCAGGAAGCCGGGGGCGGCCCACCGGCGGGCCTCGAAGGCGGCCGCGACCGCGTCACGGACGCGTTCGAGCCGGTCGTCGGCGGTCAGGACGATCACCGAGCCGCCGAAGCCGCCGCCGACCATGCGCCCGCCGCGGGCGCCCGCCACCAGCGCCGCCTCCACCGCGACGTCCGCCGCCGGCCAGGACACCTCGAACTGGTCCCGCAGCGACAGGTGCGAGGCGGTCAGCATCCCGCCGACCTCGGCGGCGGCCTTGGCCCGCAGCAGCCCGACGGTCGCCTCCACCCGGTGGTTCTCGGTCACCACGTGCTGGACGCGGCGGCGGAGCACGGGCTCGCCGAGCCGCCCCAGCGCCTCCGGCAGGTCCTCCACGTCACGCAGCGACGCCACCCCGAGGACGGCCGCCGCCCGCTCGCACTCCGCCCGCCGCACCGCGTACCCGCCGGCCCCGTGGGTGTGCGCCACCCTCGTGTCGATCACCAACAGCGTCAGCCCGTCGAACGTGACCGGCACCCGCGAGGACAGGCCGCTGCCGCAGTCCAGCATCAGCGCGTGGCCCTCGGTGCACAGCAGCGCCGCCGACTGGTCCATGATCCCGCAGGGGACGCCGGCGAAGTCGTTCTCGGCCCGCTGGGCGAGCCGGGCCAGCTCGGGGCGTTCGAGGTCGACCCCGTACAGGTCGCACAGCGCCAGCGCCGTCGCGCACTCCAGCGCCGCCGACGACGCCAGCCCCGCGCCCTGCGGAAGGTCGGAGTCGATCAGCAGCGACGCGCCGCCGACCCCGTGCTCCCGCAGCACCCACGCCACGCCCGCCGGGTACGCCGCCCAACCGTCGACCGCGCCCGGCGTCAACGCGTCCACCCGGACGACGCGCCCGTCGGCGGCGGCCTGGAGGGAGCGCAGCTCCAGCACGCCGTCGTCCCTGCGCGCGGCGGCCACCGACACGCCCTGCGCCAGCGCGAACGGCAGCACCAGGCCGTCGTTGTGGTCGGTGTGCTCCCCGATCAGGTTGACCCGGCCCGGAGCCCGCCACACGCCCTCCGGGGGCCGCAGGTACGCCTCCTCGAAGGCCGAGGTCAGCGGGCTCACGAGCGCGACTGGAGGAACGCCCAGGCGTCCGACGCCATCTGGTGCAGGTCCCGCTCGGGCTTCCAGCCCAGCGCCGACCGGATCCGCTCGGAGGAGGCCACCAGCACCGCCGGGTCGCCGGGGCGGCGCTCGCCGACGACGACCGGGATGGGGTGACCGGTCACCTCCCGGCACACGTCGATGACCTGGCGGACCGAGAAGCCGTTGCCGTTGCCCAGGTTGAAGATCTGGTGGACGCCGGGCTCGCACGCGTCCAACGCCAACAGGTGCGCGACGCCGAGGTCCACCACGTGGACGTAGTCGCGGATGCAGGTGCCGTCGGGTGTCGGGTAGTCCTCGCCGAACACGTTGATCGACTCACGGGTCCCGGCCGGCACCGCCAGCACGTTGGGGATCAGGTGGGTCTCCACCGTGTGCCGCTCCCCGAACCGGCCGTGCGCGCCCGCCACGTTGAAGTACCGCAGCGACACCCCGCCGATGCCGAACAGCCGGGCGTACTCGGCCAGCGCCGTGTCGATCGCCAGCTTGGAGGCCCCGTACGGATTGGTCGGCCGGGTCGGGTCGGTCTCCAGGATCGGGGTGGACTCGGGCTCCCCGTACGTCGCGGCCGTGGAGGAGAACACGATCCGGCGGACGTCCGCCCGGCGCATCGCGTCCAGCAGCGCCAGCGACTCGCCGAGGTTGCGGTCCCAGTACAGGCCGGGCTTCTGCACGGATTCGCCCACCAGGGACTTGGCCGCGAAGTGCAGCACCGCGTCGAACCCGCCGCCGTCGAGGAGGCCGAGGGCCTCCTCCCGCAGCGTCCCGCGCACCAGCCGGGCCCCCTCGGGCACCGCGTCCTCGTGGCCCGTGGACAGATCGTCGAGCACGACGACCTCGTGTCCCGCCTCCAGCAGTTGGGCGGTGACCACGCTGCCGATGTAGCCGGCGCCACCGGTGACGAGCAGCTTCACGAGACTTCCTCCATCTGCGGGAACGACGCGGGGGAGGTCTCAGCGTAGCCAAGCCGCGGGGCCCGCCGGACGACGATCACGGGGATACCCTGTCGCCCGCCCACCGTCCCTCCTGAGAGAATCGAGTCGTGCACATGTCCTCGCCAGCAACGCCACGCGTCCTGTCCGGCATCCAGCCCACGGCCGACTCGTTCCACCTGGGCAACTACCTGGGCGCGTTGCGGCAGTGGGTGGCGCTGCAGGACGACCACCAGGCGTTCTACTGCGTGGTGGACCTGCACGCGATCACTGTGGAGCACTCTCCGGAGGCGTTGCGCCGCCGCACCAAGGTGGCCGCCGCGCAGCTCATCGCCATGGGCGTCGACCCGGAGCGGTCGACGCTGTTCCTGCAGAGCCATGTGCCCGAGCACGCGGAGCTGGCCTGGGTGCTGAGCTGCCTCACCGGCTACGGCGAGGCGGGCCGGATGACCCAGTTCAAGGACAAGTCGGCCAAGCAGGGCCTGGCCGCCGCGAGCGTCGGGCTGTTCACGTACCCGATCCTGATGGCCGCCGACATCCTGCTGTACTCGCCGGAGCCGGGCGAGGGCCGGGTGCTGCGGGTGCCCGTGGGCGATGACCAGAGCCAGCACCTGGAGCTGACCCGTGACCTGGGCGGACGCTTCAACCATCGGTTCGGCGAAACGTTCGTGCTGCCCGAGGCGTACATCCCGCAGGGCGCCGCGCGGATCCGCGACCTGCAGGAGCCGACCGTCAAGATGAGCAAGTCGGCGTCCAGCCCGCAGGGCATCGTCGAGCTGCTCGAGGAGCCGGGCCCGCTGCGCAAGAAGATCATGCGCTCGGTCACCGACACCGGCACCGAGATCCGCTACGACGAGGAGAGCAAGCCGGGCGTCACCAACCTGCTGCGGATCTACTCCGCGCTGGACGGCGCGAGCGTCGCGGAGCTGGAACGGCGTTACACCGGCCAGGGTTACGGGCAGCTCAAGAAGGACCTGGCCCAGTTGGTGCTCGACACCTTCACCCCGATCAAGGAGCGCACCGAGAGGCTGCTGGGCGACGAGAAGCAGCTCGACCGCATCCTCGCCGACGGGGCGGCGCGGGCGGGTGCGGTCGCCGCGCGCACCATGGAGGTCGTGCGGGAACGGGTGGGATTCGTGGGACGTGGCCTGTGACGATCGGCTGACAGAGGGTCGACGCGAAGGGCCCGGGGAGGAAGCGCCCCGGGCCGGCCCCCGCACGATCGGCGTGGCCATCCCCATCCCCGACCCCTACGGGGCCGAGCTGCAGCACTGGCGGGAGGCGTTCGGCGACCCCATGGCGGGCTCCATCCCCACCCACGTCACGCTGCTGCCGCCGACCGAGGTGGACGGCGACCTGCTCGGCCGGATCGACGAGCATCTGCGGCGGGTCGCCGAGGACGGACGGGAGTTCCCGATCGTCCTGAGCGGGACGGCGACGTTCCGGCCGGTGTCGCCGGTGGTGTTCGTCGCGATCGCCGACGGCATCGGCTCCTGCGAACGGGTCGAGGCCCGGGTCCGCAGCGGCCCGCTGGCCCGTGAGCTGCAGTTCCCTTACCACCCGCACGTCACCGTCGCCCACGACCTGTCCGAGGAGATCCTCGACCGGGCGTTCAAGGAGCTGGCCCACTACCGGGCCGAGTTCACCGTCTGGGGGTTCTCGCTCTACGAGCACGGCCCCGACGAGGTGTGGCGTCCGCTGCGGAACTACCCGTTCGGGGCGGGCGGCGCAGGCCCCCACCAGGAGGGCGAGCGCCCCCTGGGTTGACTCGTTCACCGTGGGTACTGATGGCGTCATGGCGCGGGTGATCGACGGTGTGCGGCAGGGCGCGGTGTCGTGGTGGCACCGGTGGAGCGACGGCCTGCGCGAACGCCGCCGCAGGTGGCCCTGGCTGGACCACCTGTTCCGTGCCCACCGCCGCTATGCGGAGCAGCGCGGCGACCGTTCCGCCGCCGCGATCACCTTCTACGGCTTCCTGTCGTTCTTCCCGCTGGTGGCGCTGGCGTACGCGCTGCTGGGCTATCTGGTCGGGGTGAGCCGGCAGGCCCGCGACTACCTGGTGCAGGCGATCTCGGAGCTGATGCCGGGCCTGGCGGCCGACGTCGACGTGGCGCAGATCGCCCAGGCGCGCGGCACCGCCGGGGCCATCGGCCTGGCGGGCCTGCTGATCGCCGGGCTCGGCTGGATGAACGCCGTCCGCGAGTCGCTGCGCGACATCTGGCTGGGCGACCCCACCGGCGGGGGCAACATCGTCCTCAAGAAGCTGGCCGATCTGGGGATGCTGGCGTTCCTGGGCACCACGATGATCATCTCCGTGGCGGTGTCCACGGTGACCACCCGGGCCAGCCACGTGGTGCTGGGCTGGCTCCACCTGGCGGGCACGCCGGGGGCCGGCACCGGGCTGCGGCTGCTGTCCCTGGCGGTGGCCATCGGCTTCAACACCCTGATCTTCCTGGTGCTGTTCTCCCGCCTGTCGGGCACCCACGCCCCCTGGCACGACATCGTGCGGGGCGCGCTGTTCGGCGCGGTCGGCTTCGAGATCCTCAAGCTCACCGGAACCCTGCTGATCGGCCACACCCTCGGCAACCCGGTGTACGCCTCGTTCGCCGCGGTGGCCGGGCTGCTGCTGTGGATCGACGTGGTGTCGCGGTTCGTGCTGTTCGCCGCCGCGTGGACGGCCACCCGCCGCGTCGTGCTGAGCGCCGACGCCGCCAACCGGGCCAACCAGACGGAGGACACCGCCCCGATGGCCGTTCTGGACGACGCTCAGACGCCCGTGGAGCCGCTGGGACGCTAGCCGCGGGCCTCATCGGTCGCGTCCGGCTCCGCGTCGCGATCCGGCAGATTGAGCGGCGGGGGACCGGCCTGCGGCGGCGCGTGGACGCCGGCGGGCGCGGGCGGCGGGCCCTGGGGGGCCGTGCGGCGGCGGCGCAGCACGAGGAACATGCCGCCCGCGACCAGCGCGGCGGCGGCCCCCACCCCTCCGATGACCGCCCAGTCGCCGCCGGACGCCTCGTTCGACAGCGGGTTGGCGGGGAGCACGCCGCCGTCGCGGTCGTCGGACCCGGCCTCGGGCTCGGTGGCGGTGTTCACCGGGTCGACCAGCACCCCGACCGGCGTCACCTTGGGGCCGGCGGAGAAGCCCCAGTTCAGCAGCGCGGTGGTGTCGGGCCACAGGTTCTCGCCCTTCATCAGGGCGACGATGATCGTCCGGCCGTTCCGCCGGGCGGCGCCCACGAAGGTCTGCCCGGCGGCCAGCGTGAAGCCGTTCTTGCCGCCGATCATCCCCGGGTACGCGTACCGCTGGCCGGGCAGCAGCCGGATGTGCGAGTAGATCGGATAGCCGCCGGTCTTCTTGCCCTTCTTGCGCTCCTTCTTGGTCGGCGGGGCCGGCCAGAAGTGGTGGTTCTTGCCCGCGTAGCCGCGCAGCGCGGGCAGTTTGAGCCCTTGCCGCATGATGAGCGCCAGGTCGTAGGCGGAGGTGTGCTGGGTCTTGACGCTCAGCCCCAGGTCCTTGTCGAGGCCGTTGGTGGACCCGGCGAGGGTGTCGGCCGCCCCGAGCCGGCGGGCCTCCTCGTTCATCGCGTCGAGGGCCGGCCGCAGGCCGCCGGCGGCCTGGGCCAGGCCCAGCGCGGCGTCGTTGCCCGACACCATGAGCAGCGCGTGGAACAGGTCCGACACCTTGTAGGTCAGCTTGGGCGTCATCCCCACCTTGGTGCCCTCGACGTCACAGGTGGCCTGGGTGGGGCGCACCACGGCGTTCGGCTTCAGCCGCGGGATCAGCGCCACCGCGGTCAGCATCTTCAGCGCGCTGGCCGGCAGGTGGTGCCCGTGCGGGTTCTTGGCCGCCAGCACCTTTCCGGTGTCCCCGTCGGCGATCAGGTACGAGCCCGCCGCGACCTTCGGCGGACCCTTGACCCCGGGACCCGCGTCGACCACCACGCCGCGGGAGCCGAGCCGCGGCCCGCCGACCGGCTCGCCAGGCTCGACCGTCGCCGTCGCGACCGCCGTCGCGACCGCCGGGGCACCGACGAGGGGCGCCGCGATCAGCGGCACTGTGAGCGCGACGACCGCGCGTGATGTGGTTCTCATGGCTCCGCCGAAGAGTAGTGACCATCCAGGTCTGCGGGTACCCGGGCCTACCTTCCATGACGCCCGTTCCGGCCCCCGAGTTGGGTGAGGAAGTACCCAAGTCGGTGCCTGAGCCGTTAATCATCGCCGTTTTGGGACGTCTGACTAGTCCGTTCGGGTCATTACCTGATTGCCGTGGTGTGGCCGAAATGGATGACGGTCCGTGTCCGCCCCCGGTCCGGGCGGGCCAACTGTCGCCGACCGGGCGGGGTACGCGGCGGTGCGCGGGCGGTTCCCCGCATCATGGAGGGATCCGCGGTCCGGGCGGAGGCCGGTGGTTCGGTCGACTGGTCGGCGTTTGTCCGGGCTTAGGGATGCGCTGGCCCAATTGCGCCACGTGCCACGCATCGACCTGCAAGGATTGCGCATGGAGGTTGGCCGTGGCCATTGACTTCAAGGCATCGCGGGGCCCGACGCTGGGCGTGGAGTGGGAGCTCCAGCTCGTCGACGCGAAGACGCGGCGCCTGCGGCAGGACGCGCACCGGGTGCTGGCCGCACTGCCCGGCCTCAGCGAGCAGGCGGAGGCCCCCCGGCTGCACCACGAGCTCATGGAGTCCATGGTCGAGGTGGTCACGGGGGTCTGCCACACCGTCGGCGAGGCCGTGGTCGACCTGGCCGGAACCCTCGAGCAACTACGCTCCGTGACCGAGCCTCGGGGCATGGAGCTGGCCTGTACCGGAACGCATCCGATCAGTGACTGGCGGGACGCGGTGCTGGCGCCCGTCCAGCGGTACGCCGACCTGATCGAGCGGATGCAGTGGCCGGCCCGGCGCGCCCAGACGTTCGGGGTGCACGTCCACGTGGGGGTCCGCGACCGGGCGAAGGCGATCCCGATCGTCAACGCGCTGGCCGCGTACCTGCCGCACTTCCTCGCGCTGACCGCCTCCAGCCCGTTCTGGGGCGGCGACGACACCGGGCTGGCCTCCAGCCGCTCGGTGGTGTTCGGCGACCTCCCCACGGCGGGGCCGCCGCACCTGCTGGCCGACTGGGCCGAGTTCGAGGAGTACATGGACACGCTGCTGCGGGCGGGCAGCATCCGCAGCATCAAGGAGGTGTGGTGGGACATCCGCCCGCATCCGGACTTCGGCACGATCGAGATCCGGATGTTCGACGGCATCCCCACCCTGCGGGAGGTCGGCATGGCCGCCGCCCTCTGCCAGAGCCTCGTCACCCTTTTCGACCAGCAATTGGATCGCGGATACACTCTTCCCCGACCGGCCGCATGGGTCGTACGGGACAACAAGTGGCGGGCCACGCGCCACGGCCTGGACGCCATCGTGATCACGGACGACGGCGGGAGCACCGCGCCGCTCCGCGACGATCTGTACGAGCTCATCCGCGAACTCGAGCCCGTGGCGGACCGGCTGGGCTGCGCCGAGGAGCTGAAGGTCGCCGGCGAGGTCCTGGAGCACGGGGCCCCGTACGAACGCCAGCGAGCCCTCCGCGCCGAGGGCGGCACGCTGGAGGATCTGGTCGAGGCGGCCGTTCTGGAGCTCGCCGAGGACAGGTTCGTCACTCCGCGGGAGGTGGCACATGGAGGGGGATGACCGCACCTCCGGGCCGTCACGCGGGCGGCAACGTTCGCACCCTTCCCAGGCGTCTAGTCAGGGAACACCTTTCACTCCTGCGACGGAGTACCCGGGGGACCCGAGCCCGCGGGCCGCGCAGGACGCTGACACACAGGGGGAGCACATGACGCAGCCGGGACATGGGGTGATGCCCGGACTGGACAGGGTGGCCGCCGCCCGAGGGGCGCGGCCCGAGGGGGATCCGGCGCCCTGGGACGGCACGGCGCTGCAGATGCAGCTCGACGCCTTCCTGGCCCGGCAGGACCCGCAACTGATCGCCTTCCGCCGCGACCTCCACCGGCATCCCGAGCTGGGGTTCGCCGAGCATCGCACGACCCAGCGGATCGTCGACGCGCTGACCGCCGCCGGGCTGCGCCCCCGGGTGCTGCCCAAGGGCACCGGCGTGATCTGCGACATCGGCCCCGGCGACGGCCCCACGGTGGCGTTGCGCGCCGACATCGACGCGCTGCCGCTGATGGACGAGAAGGACGTCCCGTACCGCTCCACCGTCCCGGGCGTCGCGCACGCCTGCGGGCACGACGTGCACACCACGATGGTCCTCGGCACCGGGCTGTTCCTCGCGCAGCAGGCCGCCGCCGGGCTGCTGCCGGGCCGGGTCCGGCTGCTGTTCCAGCCCGCCGAGGAGAACCCGGGCGGCGCCCTGGACGTCATGGCCGCCGGCGGCATCGCCGGCGTCGACCGGGTGTTCGCGCTGCACTGCGACCCCCGCATCGAGGTCGGGCAACTGGGCCTGCGGGCCGGGCCGATCACCGCCGCCTGCGACAAGGTGTACGTGCGGGTCACCGGACCGGGCGGGCACACCGCCCGTCCGCATCTGACCGCCGACCTGGTGTACGCGCTCGCCAAGATCGTCACCGAGCTGCCCGCCGCGCTGTCCCGCCGGGTCGACCCCCGCTCCAGCCTGTCGCTGGTGTGGGGACGGGTCGCGGCCGGGTCGGTCGCCAACGCCATCCCCGACGACGGCATCGCCGAGGGCACCGTCCGCTGCCTCGACGACGACGCCTGGCACAAGGCCCCCGAGATGATGAAGGCCCTGCTGGACTCCGTGGCCGCCGCCTACGACGTGGAGGCGAACCTGGAGTACGTGCGCGGCGTCCCCCCCACGGTCAACGAGCCCACCAGCGTCCAGATGTTCCGTGACGCCGCCACGCAGGTGATCGGCCCGGACGCCCCCGTGCCCACCCCGCAGAGCCTCGGCGGCGAGGACTTCGGCTGGTACCTGGAGTCGATCCCCGGGGCGCTGGCCCGGCTGGGCGTCCGCACCCCCGGGTCCGACGCCGAGTACGACCTGCACCGGGGCGACTTCGACGTGGACGAGAGCTGCATCGGCGTGGGTGTCCGCGTCCTGGCGGCGACCGCGCTGGCGGCGCTGTGGGACGACCGGCGCCCCACCGCCGACGAGACCGTCGGCGGCGCCGTCTCCGCGTAGTCGTTCAGCCGTTCACGCGTTCGCCGTGCGGACGGCGCGCAGCGCGCCGGGCCGTCGGCCGGTGAGCCGGTCGAGGGCGGCGGCGGTCGTGTCGTCGGCGGGCAGATGGACGACGAGCCGCTGCCCGTCGTCGGCGGGCAGGTCGAGGATCTCGAACGCCAGGCGCAGCTCGCCCGCCTCGGGATGCGCCAGCCGGGTGATGCCGGCGTACAGCGGGTGGCCGGGCGGGGCCTGGAGCCGTTCGGTGAACGCGGCCCCGGCGGCGACCGTGAGCTCCTCGACCAGCTCGGAGGCGTGCGGGTCGGTGAGCGTGGAGGCGGCCCGGAGCTGGAGGACCTGCTCGTCGGCGACGCGCTCCCAGTCCGGGAAGGCGGTACGGGACCTGGCGTCGGTGAACACGAACCGCAGCAGGTTGGGCGTGGCCGCGTCCAGGACGCCGAGCGGGCCGGCCGTCCGCTCGTACGCGGGAGTGCACGCGACCACGTCGCCCAGCCGGTTGACGACCAGGGCGGGCGCCGCGATCCCGTCCAGCAGAGCCCGGACGGTGGGCCGTACGGTCAGGGTGGGCGGCGTGTGCCCCAACATGCACGCGTAGGAGCCGTCGGCCGCCTTGGCGGTGCGGCGCAGCAGCTCGCGGTCGTCGGGCGACAGGCGCAGCGCGCCGGCGAGCGCGGTGATCACCTGAAGGGAGGGATGGCGGTCTCGGCCCTGCTCCAGCCGCGTCAGGTACTCCACGCTGATCCCCGCGACCGCCGCCAGCTCCGCCCGGCGCAGTCCCGGCGTACGGCGTCGGCCGCCGCCCGGCAGCCCGACCTGCGCCGGTGTGATCGCATCGCGGCGTGATCGAAGGAAGGCCCCCAGCTCGTTGGTGCTCACGGCCTCAACCTATCCGGCGCCCCGTCCCTGATCGTGGCCCTGACAGGGCCATCCTTGACGCGGCCTCCCTCACCTTCGCGCCGCCCGGCACGGTGGTCGGTGTCAACGAAAGGGAGCCATCGACATGGACATGGGACTGAACGGCCGCACCGTCATCGTGACCGGAGGCGCCGGCGGGATCGGCAGGCACATCTCCGAAGGTTTCGCCGCCGAGGGCGCGCACGTGGTCGTCGCCTACAAGTCGTCGCCGGACAAGGCCGAACGGGTCGCCAAGGGGATCGAGCAGAACGGCGGACGCGCGCTGACCGCCCCGTTCGCGCTCGACGACCCGGAGTCGGCGGGCGCGCTGGTCGCCGCCGCGCTCGACTGGTCCGGCCGGATCGACGTGCTGATCAACAACGCGGTGTCCTGGGGCGGCACCGCCCCGTCCGGGAACGGCGGCTACGAGGACGTCCCCGACGACGATTGGCAGGGGATGGTGCGGGCCAACATCGAGGGCGCGATCCGGCTGAGCCGCGCCGTCACACCCGCGATGCGCGAGCGCCGCTGGGGCCGCATGGTCCACATCTCCTCGGCCCTGGCCGTCGTCGGCGGCGCGGGCACGGAGTACTACGCCGCGAGCAAGGCGGCCCTGCACGGGTTCAGCCGCTCGGCGGCGTTCAGTCTGGGCAAGGACGGCGACATCCTGTCCAACGTGGTGATGCCGGGCCTCACCCGGACCGAGACCAACGCCCACATCGCGGACGAGCACAGCGACCACTACAGCGCGCTGTCCCCTCTCGGCCGCCTGCTGGACGCCGCCGAGGTCGCGAACTCCGTCGTCTACCTCGGCTCGGCCGCCAACACGGGCATCACCGGCCAGGCGATCATGGTCAGCGGCGGCGTCTGACCCGCGCCGGGCGATGTCACACCCGCTGCACCGCGAACGCTCTCAGACGGCGACAGCGAACGTCACCCGAGAGCGAGCAGCACATGAAACTCACCATCGTCGCGGCCACCGGCGGCACCGGCCGGGCCCTCCTCGACCAGGCCCTCGCGGCGGGCCATGACGTCACCGCCGTGGCCCGCAACCCCCGGGACCTGCCTCCGGAGGCGAACGTCGTCAAGGCGGACATGACCACCGTGGACCCGGCCGACCTCGCGCCCGCCGTCCTGGGCGCCGACGCCGTCCTGTCCTGCCTCGGGCCGCGCGGCAAGGCCGACCACGGGGTCTGCGCGGCGGGCACCGGCCGGATCGTCGAGGCGATGAAGGCGACGGGCGCCCGCCGCCTCATCGTCATCAGCTCGGAGTCGATGACCACCGTGCCGTCGCCGGGCAACCCGAACCCGCCCAGGCACGACCCGGGTGAGGGCTTCCTCCTGCGCCACGTGGTGGGACCGCCCGCCAGACGGTTCTTCCTCCGCGACGTCTACGCCGACCTCGGCGTCATGGAGGATCTCGTCCGCGCCAGCGGGCTGGACTGGACGATCGCCCGCCCGGCCCTCCTGGTCGACAAGCCCCTCACCGGCGTCTACCGAACGGCCGTGGACCGCAAGCCCCGGGGCGGCTTCCGCATCTCCTACGCCGACCTCGGCCACTTCATGCTGCGGTGCCTTCAGGACGAGGACACGGTGGGGAAGGCCATCTCGCTGAACTACTAGGCCATGTTGGTCCTTTCGGGAGGGGCCCTCCGGCGATCGTCAGCCGGGCCAGGAAGGGCCACTCCCGCCGGACCGTGGTGGCCTTCTCCGCCGGGCGCCGCCTGAGCCGTTTCCGGCACGCCCCGGGGATCTGCGACCCATCAGGGAAAACCCCTGTTCGGGAAATTCGCCCATCATTATGGAGAGTCGTTGGTCCATTGTGTAATGGTGTGACCGGACGCGGTCGGGGCCGTTTCAAGGTGTGCCTTCGCGATCACGTGCAGAGATCGCGAACGCGTCGGGGCCCGACGAGCGTCATGGATCCGGGGAGTGACACGTGCCGCCTCGAGATGACAACGCAGGTCGGATGTGGTGAAGCCCCCCGCCATCGACTCCTGGCGCCCATGCCGCCTTGGCGCTCGCCCATGGGCCATCACCCTCGACCCGCGCCGCTGGGGCTCTTGAGGGACGTCGGTTATCGCAGCGGGGCGCTGTTCCGCATTTCTGCCGATCGTGCCCGTCGCGTCGGGCGGGGTGGGTCAGGTGGGGAGTTCGGGCTCGGGGTCCGGCTCGTCTTCGGGGTGGGCTCCGAGCCAGGTGCGGACGGCGGTGAGTTCTTCTTCGGTGAACGATTCCGTGTCGGTGCGGTTGAGGACGTTGTTGACGAACGCCGAGCCGATCTCGTCCGCCGAGGGGGGTGGCTGGGTGTAGAGGGGGCATCCGCCGAACGTGGATCCGCGGGCGATGAACGCGACGGTATTCCGGTTGACGGCGAGGCCCTGCTCTCGGAGCCGATCGCGGGACCAACTCGTGCACTGGGTCAGGTTGAACGTGTGAGAATGGACGTACTCGGACAGCGTGTGATAGATCGGCTGCCACCATTCTCGGGGAAGCCGCGGGAGATTGATCAGGGCGGCCAGTCGTTCGACGGGATCCGGCAGCTCGATGCGCGGCACCAGAGGGGCCGTGATCTCGGGGGGAGAGTGGCGGGTCTCGTCCCACAACTGGTGCTGTGACATCTGCAGATCGGGCAGTTTCAGACTGCCGACCGCACGGGCGAAAGCGCCGTAACCGAACCAGTTGGTCGCGCTGATCGCGGCACCCAGCTCGGCGCGCAGTTCGTGCGCGAGGGTGGCCATCACCAAGGGCGCCGTCGCCTTTTCGTACTCCGCGACGACCCGGGTGCGGAACGCCTCGTACGCCTGGTCCTGGTCGACCGGCTCGACGTCCTCCGGAGTGTCGCCGAACTCGGCGGCCACGGCGGCGTCCGCCTCGTCGTCGACGTCGACCGGCTCACCCTGGACCAGCGCCAGCAGTTGCTGACTGTCGAGGATCAGGTCGGCGATCGAGGAGAACGCCTCGGCCGTGTCCGCCGGGGACACGATCATCGTGCGGCGGTCGGAGCGGCGCAGGCGCTGCAGCAACGGGGTCATGTCGGAGTCGCCGGAGGCGATGACGAACTCCTCGTACACGGTGTCGGCGGACAGCGCGTCGACGGCGTCCACGACGATCCTGATGTCCGCGCCGTTCTTGGTGGCGTTGTAGCGCGGGCAGTCGATCACCTCGAAGCCGGCCCGCACGAACGACGGCCTGAACCGGGAGAAGTACAGCCGGGCGGGCTCTCCCTCGGCGTCGCGATGGCCCACCCACCCGGACGGATTGAGGTAGCAGCGCAGGACCAGCCAGCGGCGGGTGGAATGTCCGGACAACGTCGTCGACAGCCGGTGCAGCCAAACCCCCGGCTCGCTCGCGAACTGGATCGCCGCCGCGGGGTCCAGCCGGAAAAGCCCGGTGAACACATTGTCGAAGTCGAGATAGAGCGCGGTCCGGACATACTTCATATTAGAAACTTATCACTCGATCGACAAAAAAAGCAAGTTAGCCCTTCTGGTACATGCAGTGCCCGAGTCGTACAAACAGGCCGACTCGACCCGCTAAGCGGCGTGGGATGCGTGCCGAGTCGGAGGATTTCGACGGCGGTATCCGTGCGCAGTGGGTCACGGAGGCCGACGGTGACCGAGAAGGGTGTCGCGAGATATGCACTGCTCGATGTTCGGCCTGGTGTCCCTACGGCCATTCGGGGAGCGGGTGGCTGCGTTCCGTGACGCGTTCACGGTCGCCCCGCGTTCATCGTTGGGCATGCGGCGAAGCTCGTCCTCTCCTGCCTGCGGGGTCGCGGGCGGCGGCATGGCGGTCTGGGCGACGTGGTGGGGAACGTGTCGCCGTGGGCGTCTTGAAATACACACTGTCTGTATGTAATCTCCGAGACGATCGATTGCATACAGGCTGTATGGATTTTCTGGGGAGGGACGATGCCGCAGATCACGCTGCGTCAGGGCACGATCCGCTACCGGGAGGCCGGGGTCGGGGAGCCGATCGTGTTCCTGCACGGTTATGTCATGGACGGCCGGCTCTGGGACCGGGTCGTGGAGCGGTTGGCGGGCCGGTTCCGGTGCATCACGCTGGACCTGCCGCTCGGGGCGCACACGATCCCGATGGCCCCGGAGGCCGATCTCGGTCTGCGCGGCTTGGGGGCGCTCGTCGCCGAGGCCCTGGAGGCGCTCGACCTGCACGACGTCACGCTGGTCGGCAACGACAGCGGCGACGCCATCGCCCAAGTGGTGGCGGCATGGCACCCGGAGCGGCTGGCGCGGCTGGTCCTGACGCCGGGCGACTGCCTCGACAACTGCCCGCCGACGCCGTTCAAGCCCCTGGTGCCCGCCGCCCGGGTGCCGGCGCTGGTCACGATGGGGATCCGGACGCAGCGGCTGCGGTTCATGCGCAGACTGCCGTTGGGCTACGGACTGCTCACCAACGGGCCGCTGCCGCACGACCTGATCACCGACTGGATCAGGGCGTTCCGCGGCCATGCGGGGGTGCGTCGCGACACCATCAAGGTCACCCGAGGTCTGAACCCGCACGTCACCCGGGAGGCGGCGCTCCGGCTGGCGTCGTTCACCAAGCCGACGCTGCTGGCCTTCGCCCCGGACGACCGGCTCTTCCCGTTCGCGCACGCCGAGCTGTTGGCCGCCATCCTCCCGAACGCCCGGGTCGAACGGATCGAGGACAGCCTCACCTGGGTCATGCTCGACCAGCCCGAACGCACCGCCCGGCTCATCCGCGACTTCGTCCTGGCCACCCCCGGCACCTCCGACACACCCGACGCCGCCGCCGGAGTGCGGACGTGATCGCGGCACGGGTCGTGGAGGACTTCGTCGACCGGTTCGCGCGGGCCTGGGCCCACGGCGGGTCGGCGGCGATGCTGACCGAGTTCGCCCCGGCCGTGCGACCGGACTCCCGGTTCGTCCAGCCGCTGGAGAAGGCCCTCGTCGGCCCGGACGACCTCCGCGCGTTCTTCGGCCGCGTCTACACCCTGATCCCCGACCTGCGCGGACGCGTGGTGCGCTGGGCCGCCCACGACGACGGAGTGATGATCGAGCTCGAGCTGTACGGGACGCTCGGGGGTCGACCCGTCAGGTGGAGCGGCTGCGACCGGATCCTGCTCGACGCCGAAGGTCGGATCGTCGAACGCCGGGCCTACTTCGACCCGTCGCCCCTGGTCCTGACGGTGCTCCGGCGTCCCCGCGCCTGGCGGAGTTGGTGGGCGTCCGGCCTCGCCGTTCCCGGGCGCTGACCTGTCGGGCCCGCGCCCTCGCGGCCGGCTAGGACGAGGGCGACGGGGCGGGGGCCAGCAGCAGACGGTCGATGACCTTGTGGAGGAGGTCCCGGAAGTACTCCAGGGTCTCCGGGTCGTCGGCCTGCTTCATGCCGTGGCCGGGCGCGAGGACGCCCGAGCTGGCGAAGCCGGTGGCGCACCACATCACGATGCCCAGCAGGGGAATCGCCCCGATGTCCTTCGGCACCGTGTCGCCGAGCGTTCGACCGCCCCAGAGGAGCATCGGGCGCAGGTACTGGTCCTCGACATCCCAGAGATCGGAGGCGTCGGAGCTGAAGCGGTGCGACCAGATGGCCAGGTGATCGGGGTGCTCGGCGAGAAAGTCGAGGTACGCGTCCGCGAACCGGTGGATGCCGTCGCGCTCGGACTCGGCGGCGTCCACGGCGGCCCGCACCTGGTCGTACTTGGCCCTGGTGAGGCGTTCCAGCGCCATCATGTACAGCTCGCGCTTCCCGCCGGTCAGCTTGACGAGCTGGGCGGTGGGCATGCCGAGCGCCTCGGCGATGAGGTCGAGCGACGCCACGTCGTACCCGAGCCCGGCGAACATCCGCGTCGCCACCTGGACGGCCTGCTCCAACGTGACGTCCTCTTCCATATTCCCACCGTAGGGGCGTCCCAGTGGAGAGCGCCCATAACGTCCGTAAGGAACAGGCCAAAAACGCCGAGGACCGTTCCGAGGCCCCGGCGGACAGTGAGCCTCAGCACGTTCGAGAGGTTTGTGCTGATCTGAGACGGGGGACGTGGCAGGATCCCCTACGGAGTCCCCTGACAAGCCGCGGGCGATATGTGCTCGGCGGCCACTTTCTCTACTCACTTTCCTACAGAGTGAGCCGTTCCGCTTGGCATCGTGGCGGTTTCGCCGATGCCCGCGTTGTGAGACCGTGCGTGCACCAGCACTCCTTGCTCGGCAACGAGCCCTCCACCCGAGGAGCGCCTATGGGCGCGGTTGTTCTCGCCAGCGCGGCACCGGTCGCCTACGTCACGGCTTTCGCGATCTTCAAGACGACCGCGAGCCGGATGCCGACGCTGTCCGGGTCACGACCCATTCACACCACGCGGCACCTCGCGCTCAACCCGATCTGGATGTTCGGCCTGTTCACCATGGTGACCGGTCTGATCACGCAGAGCGTGGTCATGACCACCCTGCCGGTGAGCGCGGTCGTGCCGATGTACGGGCCCGTCATGCTGGTCCTGCTGCTGATAGCGATCGCCAACTTCGGCGAGCGGGTGCAGGCCGGCGAGATCAAGGCCCTGTCGGTGCTGGTGCTGGCGCTGCTGTTCCTGGCGGCGGCCGGCGATCTGCTGTCGGGCGACGACCCGCCGAGCTCGAGCGGCCCCTGGGACGCCTCGGTGGCGCTCTGGAAGCTCGGGCTGGTCGTCGTTCCCTCGGTGGTGATCCCGATGTGGCTGTTCACCGTGCGGGACCGGCCGGTGGCCGGACGGCACGCCAAGCGGATCACCGGCGTCTCGTTCGGGATCGGCGCGGGGATCCTGGTGGGCTGCGCGGAGAGCTCCGGCGCGAGCATGGCCCACCTCGTGAAGAACAACCCCGACGACTACGTGAACGCCCTGCTGGCCTCCCCGCACCCGTACGTCGTGGTCGTGACGGGCCTGTTGGGGCTGGGCCTCGCGCAGATCGGGCTGCAGCGCTGCCGGCTGTCGGTGGTGATCGTGGTGCTGGCCGTCAGCTCCAAGGCGTCCATGTGGCTCACCGGCATCCTGGTGTACGGCCAGCCGTGGCCGCAGACCTCGGGCAAGTTCTTCCTGACGGGCATGGGGCTGGTGCTGTGCTGCGCCTCCGTCATGCTGCTGCCCCGGCACGAGCCGGAGGAGGACGAGTACTACGAGTCGGAGGCCGCCGAGGACGCCTCGCCCCGAGAGGTCACCGGGCACGTCTCGACGATCTGACGACGCCTCACCACCACGCGGGCCGAGACTGGATGCAAGGGTGACCCTCTTCT
This sequence comes from Thermomonospora umbrina, assembly GCF_003386555.1. GTDB lineage: Bacteria > Actinomycetota > Actinomycetes > Streptosporangiales > Streptosporangiaceae > Thermomonospora > Thermomonospora umbrina. The sequence goes on from NZ_QTTT01000001.1 coordinate 4,126,487, forward strand.
ACCTGGTTCAGCATGCGCAGAAGGAACCCGGTCCCGGCGATCCGGGACTGACGGAGCTCGGGCTCCGACAGGCGGAGCGCACCGCCGAGTGGCTGCGGGGCGTCGACCCCGCCGCCGTGTTCAGCAGCCCGCTCCGGCGCGCCCTGCGGACGGCGGAGTTCATCGCCGACGCGGCCGGTGTCGCGGTCCGAACGGACGACCGCCTGCGGGAGCGGATGAACTGGGACGGGGACCAGCCGCTCGACGGCTTCCTGGACGACTGGGCCGCGGCGGTCGCCGACCGCGACTTCGTTCCCGCGAACGGCGAGTCGTCCCGGCGGGCGGGCGAGCGGTTCCGCGCGTTCCTCGTGGAGCACGCCAGGGAGGCCGGTCCGATCGTGGTCTGCACCCATGGCGGGGTGACCGTGGACCTGCTACGCACCCTGATGGGCGACGGGGCCCTGGCGCCCGAACTGCTGTGCCTGGGCGTCCCGGCGTGCGCGATCACCACCCTGCGCGGTCTGTCGCCGGTGAGCATCGCCTCGATGGCGCATCTGGAACGGCCCGCCGCGTCCCAATGATCGCCTCCCTGTGATGACAAGGCCCTGGGGCGCGGTCGTGCTCTCCGCGGCGGTGGCGGCCGTCGTCGGCGGCCTCGGCGCGCTGACCTGGTACGCGGGGCTGTACACGTCCAACGGCAGGTTCGACGGGTTGGACGCGTGCGCGTTGCTGCCGCCTCCGGCCACGCTGGCGTCGCTGGTCAGGAACGGCGCCAGGGAGAAGGGCGACTCCCGGCCCAAGACCTGGTTCGGCACGAGCGGGGGCGGGGACCTCGACTCGGAGTGCAAGTGGAGCAGCGTGCCGGTCGGCATGGACCGCCCGTTCCGGACCGTCCGGATCCACGTCGAGACGCGGCATCGCGACGGTCGTACGCCTGCGGAGACCAGGGCGGGAGAGGAACTGGCGCGTTGGCGCGACACCTCACTGCGGCGGGGAAGCCCGGTGCGGCCCGCCGCCGTGGGGGAGCAGGGCTTCGCCAAGACCGACCGGATGTCGTTCGGGCTTCTGCTCGGGCGCGTCGACATCTACGACCTGCACGTGCGATTCCGGGTCTCGAACGCGCTGGTGGACGTGTCGGCGCGCACGCACTCCGCCCCGGGGGACACGGAGCGGACACTGGTGCTGAACCTGGCCGGGAACGTCGCCGACCGCCTGGCCGAAAGGTGAGGCGGACGGTTCGGTCCCCCCCGGGGGTAAGGCCGGGCGGTTCGGTCTGCCTCGGGGGTGAGGTGGGCGGTTCGGTCCCCCCGGGGTGAGGCCGCGCGGTTCGGTCCGCCTCAGGGGTGAGGTGAGCGGTTCGGCCCCCGGGCGTGAGGCGGGCGGTCCCCCCGGGTGAGGCGGTCGGTTCGGTTCGTCGAGAGGGGAGGCGGGGGTTCAGCCCTGGTCGCAAGGGCGCGCGGCCGCCGGGCCCGAGGTCGGGAGGTCCAACGGGCGGGCGGTGTCGTCGGGGAGGCTCGCGGCGATGGCGTCCAGGACCCGTTCCAGCCCGTAGGCGAACCGGGCGTCGACGTCCATGTGGGGCTGCCGGGCCTCCACGACGATCTTGCGGAAGGTCGGGTGGTCGCCGCTGTCGAGCAGGTGCCAGACGTACGGCGCGGCGGTGGCCATCAACTCCTCGTAGGTCTGCCCGGTGCGGCGCTCGTTCTCCATCCAGGTGACCTCGTCGCGGACGAAGCCGTCCACATAGCCGCGGAAGATGCCGGCCAGCACGATGACCTCGTCGATGGGCAGGCCGCGACCGTCCAGGGTCCCGATGCCGAACTCCACGATGCGCAGCATGTTCGGGCCGAACACGAGGCCGACGTTGGGCAGTCGGACCAGCCATGAGTGGCGGACCGACATCGCCCGCAGCCGTTCCGCCAGCAGGGTGAGGTCGGCCCGCCAGTCGCCGGTGGGCCGGTCGGGCAGGTCCAGCTCCCCGTGGACGTGGTCGATCATCAGCTCGATCAGGTCCTCGCGCCGGGGCACGTAGCGGTACAGCGACATGGTGCCCGCGCCGATCTCGACCGCGACCCGGCGCATCGAGGCGGCCTCCAGCCCCTCCGCGTCGGCGACCCGGACGGCGGCCTCGATGATCTGCGCACGGCTGTAGGCGGGGCGCGGCCCACGGGCCGGACGTTCCGGACGCAACCAGATGATGTCGGGCGTGTCGCCCACCGGGCTCCTCTCCTCGGGACCACGACTTGCGTACACCGTACCCGGTTATCTAGGCTGACGCTCGGAACCCAACTGCGTACGACGTACCCAGAGGAGTCGGGAGATGGACGAACCGATCATCGTCGCCGAGGGGCTGCACAAGCGCTTCGGCGACGTCCACGCGCTGCGCGGCCTGGACCTCGCCGTCCGGGCCGGCACCGTGTGCGGCGTGCTCGGCCCGAACGGCGCGGGAAAGACCACCGCCGTGCGCATCCTGGCGACGCTCGCCGACCCCGACGCCGGACGGGCCAGGGTGGCCGGCCACGACGTGGTGCGCGAGGCCGACCGGGTCCGCGCCCGCATCGGCCTGGCCGGGCAGTACGCCGCCGTGGACGAGCGGCTCACCGGCCGGGAGAACCTGCGCATGTTCGGGCGGCTCCACCACCTGTCGCGGGCGGCCTCCAAGCGACGCGCCGACGAGCTGCTGGAGCGCTTCGGCCTGGCCGAGGCCGCCGACCGGGTCGCCGGCGGCTACTCCGGCGGGATGCGCCGCCGGCTCGACCTGATCGCCAGCCTCATCGTCACCCCGCAGGTGCTGTTCCTGGACGAGCCGACCACGGGGCTGGACCCCCGCAGCCGCGGCGAGATCTGGGACAGCGTCCGCGAGCTCGTGTCCGACGGCACCACCGTGCTGCTGACCACCCAGTACCTGGACGAGGCCGACCGGTTGGCCGACGACGTCGTGGTGATCGACCACGGTCGCGTCATCGGCCAGGGCACGCCCGACGAGCTCAAGGCGGCGCTGGGCGACCACTTCGACGTTCTACTGGAGGACGCCTCGACGCTCTCCCTCGCCTCCGGCGTGCTGGAACGCCTGACCGGATCCGTCCCCGTCACCCCGGCCCCCGACCGGCTGTCCGCCCCGGCCCCCGCCGGGCTGCGCCTGGCCGACGTCGTCCGCGAACTCGACCGCGCCGACATCTCCATCGCCGACGTCTCGCTGCGCCGCCCCACCTTGGACGAGGTCTTCCTCCACCTGACCGACGACCCCGCCCGACCGACGCCCGAGCCCGACACCCGCAACGAGCGGGCGGCTTGAGGGGCCTTGGGATGTGGACGGGTGGGCCTGGCCGGGGAGCGGGTGACGTGATCGAGGTTCGACCGGGCCTCCGATGGGCTGTGACGACGACAGGGAGTGCAGAGGCATGACGATGGCGACGACCGCATCCGGCACGGGGATGTGGGGACGCGTGCGGTGGACGGTCGAGGACGGGCTCACGCTGATCGGTCGTGAGCTGCGGCGCATGCGGCACGAGCCGGGCGAGCTGGTGGCGGCGCTGATCTTCCCGGCGGTGATGGTGTTGCTGTTCGGGTACGTGATGGGCAGCGCGATCAAGGTGCCCGGCGGGGGCGACTACCGCGAGTTCCTGCTTCCCGGGCTGTTCGCGATGGTCACGCTCACCTCGGTGATGGGCGTGACCCTGCGGGTGGCCACGGACGCCTCGCGCGGGGTGATGGACCGGTTCCGCTCGATGCCGATGGCGCGCTCGGCGGTGCCGTTCGGGCACACCGGGGCCGACGTGCTGTCGGGCGTGCTCAACATGACGATCATGGCCGTGATGGGGCTGCTGGTCGGCTGGCAGGCGCACGGCGGCCTGCTCCGCACCCTCGAGGCGTTCGCCCTGCTGGCGCTGCTGCGGTACGGGCTGAGCTGGGTGGGCTGCTACCTCGGGATGAAGGTCAAGAACGAGCAGACGGCCGACCAGATGGTGCCTCTGATCTTCCCCTTCTCCATGGTCTCCAACTCGTTCGTGCCCACGGAGGGAATGCCCGGCTGGCTTCAGGCGATCGCCGACTGGAACCCGCTGAGCGCCGTCACCGCCGCCTGCCGCGACCTGTTCGGCAACCCGGGCGCCCCCACCGCCGACGCGGCCTGGCCGGTGGCCAACCCGGTCACCGCCACCCTGCTGTGGTCCGCCCTGCTGGTGGCCGTCTTCATGCCGCTCTCGATCCGGGAGTACGGCCGCAAGGGCCGCTGAACCAACGTGTCTCCCAATGGGAGACCAGCAGCGCGTCCTCGATCCGGAGTACGGCCGCAAGGGCCGCTGAACCCCGAGGCCCAGGGTGGGTCAGCCCTTGGTGTAGGGGATGCCGTCGGCGGCGGGGGCGCGGACGTGGCCCACGAGGCCGGCGACGGCGAAGATGGTGGCCAGGTAGGGGGTCATGCTGAGGAAGGCGGTGGGGACGGGGGTCTCCAGGGGCTGCAGGGACACCGAGATGCCGCCGGCGAAGCCGAAGAGGAGGGCGGCGGAGACGGCGCCCAGGGGTGACCAGCGGCCGAAGATCAGGGCGGCGAGGGCGATGAAGCCCTGGCCGGCGGCCATGTTCTTGTTGAAGGCGATGTTCAGGCCGATGGTCAGCCAGACGCCGCCGAGGCCGGCGATGAGGCCGCCGAGGACGACGTTGCGGTAGCGGACCGCCGCCACCCGGATGCCGACGGTGTCGGCGGCCGTGGGGTGTTCGCCGACGGCGCGGGTGCGCAGGCCCCAGCGGGTCCGGAACAGCCCGATCTGAATGATCGCGATCAGCGCCACGGTCAGGTAGAACACGGCGTTCTGGCTGAACAGCACCGGCCCGACGATCGGCAGGTCCGACAGCACCGGGATCTCCAGGGAGGAGAACGTCAGCGTCTTGTTGTAGTCGGCGGCGTTCGGCTGCAGCAGCCGCTCGTACAGGAAGCCGGTGAGTCCGGCGGCGAACAGGTTGAGCACCACACCGAGCACGACCTGCTGCACCAGATAGCGGTTGGCGAACACCGCCAGCATGGCCCCCAGCAGCCCGCCCGCCAGGCAGCCCGCGACCAGGCCCGTCCACAGGCTGTCGGTGACGGACGCGAAGAACGACGCCGCGCACGCCCCGACCAGGAACTGGCCCTCGATCGCCACGTTGATCACGCCGGACCGTTCGCACAGGACGCCGCAGAGCGCGCCGAGGATCAGCGGGGTCGCCGCCAGCACGGTGGCGTTGAGGACCGAGGTGAAGTTCAGGCTGTGCCCCGACGTCGCCCACACCAGAAAGGCCGCGACGAAGGCGACCAGGTACCCGGCGGTGGCGGCGGCCCGCGCCCGGCCCGCCAGGGGCCTGGCCAGCCGCAGGGCCCCGACCGCCACGCACACCAGCGACAGCACGATCGCCGTCGGCCCGGCGGGCACGGTCACGTCGGGGACCTCGATGGCGTCGTTGCCCAGCAGGTTCAGGTTGAACGTCGCCTCGGCCCCGCCGTCCGTCCGGCCGCCGAGCCCGAACGCCACCAGCCCGTACAGCCCGACCAGCACCATCGCGCCGCCGACGTACCACCGCTTGCGGTCGGCGCCGGCGGCGGGCACGGCGCCCGCGACGGGCGCCGTGGAAAGCGTCGTGCTCATCAGCCGTTCCATCCCTTCGCCAGCAGGCCGCTCTCGACGCCGCCCTCGCCGCGCAGCCGGAAGATGCCGCGGATCAGCGGCGGGGCCGCCACGAAGAGGACGATGAGGGCTTGAATGACGGTGACGATCTCGATCGACACGCCCGCCGCCGCCTGCATCTCCCGGCCGCCGGCCTGCAGGGCCCCGAACAGCAGGGCGGCGAACACGGTGCCGACGGGGGAGGCGCGGCCCAGCAGCGCGACCGTGATGGCGGTGAAGCCCAGGCCCGCGTCGATCTGCTGGGTGAGCGCGTTGTTGGCGTTGGCGGTGCCGAGCACCTGGGAGACGCCCACCAGCCCCATCAGCCCGCCCGACAGCAGCATCGCCATGATCTGCCCGTACCCGACGCTCATCCCGGCGGTGCGGGCGGCGTTGGGGTTGGCCCCCACGGCGCGCAGTTGGAAGCCCAGCGTCGAGCGGTTCAGCAGCCACCAGGCGAACACCACGGCGGCCAGCGCGAGCAGCAGCCCGGCGTTCACCCGCAGGGTGTCGCCGAACAGGTGGGGGAGGCGGGCCGCGTCGGCGACCGACTTGGAGATCGGCTGCGGGTTCTCCGGATCGCGGAAGGTGTCACTGGCGATCAGGTACCCCAGCAGCAGGAACGCCACGTAGTTGAGCATGATCGTGACGATCACCTCGTGCGCCCCGGTGCTCGCCTTGAGCCAGCCGACGATCCCGCCGTACAGCGCGCCGCCCAGCAGCCCGGCGAGGATCGCGGCGGGCAGCGCGACGAACCCGGGCGCGTCCAGGGTGAAGCCGACCCAGGTGGTGGTGATGGCGCCGATGATCAACTGGCCCTGGCCGCCGATGTTGAACAGTCCGGCGCGGAACGCCAGCCCGACCGCGAGTCCGCCGAAGATCAGCGGGGTCGCCTCGGTGAGGGTCTCGCTGATCGGCCGGAGCGCGGCGGTCGCCGTGGCGGCGGAGTCGGGGTTGAACACCGCGCCCTTGAACAGCGCGCCGTAGGCGGTGGACACCTCGGTCCAGGAGGCCGACAGCGCGTCGCCGGGGCGGGAGAAGAAGTAGGCGAAGGTGTCGGTCACCTCGGAGTCCGACACGATCATGAGCAGCGCGCCGACCAGCAGGGCGAGCAGGATCGCCAGCACGGTCACCACCCAGGGCGGTCCGGCCACGGTCTGCGCGACCAGTCTGCGGAACCGGTCGGCCTCCGGCGGCTCCTCCTGACCGGACGGTCGCTCCTGTTCACTCATCGTCGGCGTCCTTCACGGGCGGTTCCTGCGCGGGGTCCGAGGCGTCGGAGCCCGCCGGGGGCTCCGCGCGTTCCGGGTGTTCCGCGGATCCCGGGGAGTCCTCGGGATGGGCCCCCGCCATCAGCAGGCCGATGTGCTCCCGGGAGGTGTCGGGCGGGACGATGGCCTGGATCCGGCCGCGGTACATGACCGCGATCCGGTCGGCGAGGCCGTAGATCTCGTCCAGCTCGGTGGAGATGATCAGCACCGGGCGGCCCTGGTCGCGTTCGGAGACGATGCGCTTGTGGATGAACTCCATCGCGCCCACGTCCACCCCGCGGGTGGGCTGCGCGGCCACCAGCAGTCGCAGCGGGCGCGACATCTCGCGGGCCACGACGACCTTCTGCTGGTTGCCGCCCGACAGCGTCCCGACCGGCGTCTCGATGGACGAGGTGCGGATGTCGAACTCGCTCACCCGCTGCTCGGCGTTCTCGCGGACGGCCTTGACGTCCATGGTGCCGCGCCGTCCGAACGGCGGCCGGTCGAACAGGTCCAGGACCAGGTTCTCGGCGACGCTGTGGCCGCCGACCAGCGCGTCGTGGCTGCGGTCCTCGGGGACGTACCCGACCCCGGCGCGCAGCACCTTGCGGGGGGAGCGGCCGGTCAGCTCGCGGCCGTCCAGCCAGATGCCGCCGGACGCGGCCGGACGCAGCCCGAGGATGGCCTCGGCCAGCTCGGTCTGCCCGTTGCCCTGGACGCCGGCGATGCCGACGATCTCCCCGGGCCGGATCTCGAACGTGACGTCGTCCACCGCGCGCGACCCGGACTCGTCCAGCACGGTGAGGTCGCGCACCTCGAAGGCGGGGCCCTCCGCCGGCGCGGGCGGGGCCTTGTCGACGGTGAGGCGGACGTCGCGGCCGACCATCATGCCGGCGAGTTCCCTCTCGGAGGCGCTCGGTTCGGCGGTCCCGACCACCCGACCGCGCCGGATCACGGTGATCCGGTCGGCGATGGCCTTGACCTCCTTGAGCTTGTGGGTGATGAAGACGATGGAACGGCCCGACTCGCGCAGCGAGCGCATGACCGTGAAGAGCTCTCGGGTCTCCTGGGGGGTCAGCACGGCGGTGGGCTCGTCCAGGATCAGCACCTTGGCCTCCCGGATCAGCGCCTTGACGATCTCCACCCGCTGCTGGACGCCCACCGGCAGGTCGGCCACCAGGGCGTCCGGGTCGACGCGCAGGCCGTACCGGGCGGACACCTCGGCGACGTCACGGCGGGCGCGACGGCGGTCGAGCCAGCCGAGGGGGCCGGTGCGCTCGTCGCCGAGCATGATGTTCTCGGCCACCGTGAAGACGGGCACCAGCATGAAGTGCTGGTGCACCATGCCGATCCCGGCGGCGATGGCGTCGCGGGGGCCGTGGCAGACGAGGGGCTTGCCGTCGACCAGGATCTCGCCCTCGTCGGGCTGATAGAGCCCGTAGAGGGTGTTCATCAGCGTCGACTTGCCCGCGCCGTTCTCGCCGAGCAGGCAGTGGATCTCCCCGGGCCGGACCTCCAGGTCGATGCCGTCGTTGGCCACCAGCGAGCCGAAGCGCTTGGTGATCCCGCGGAGCTCGAGGGACAACCGGCGACCTCCTTTGGAACTGGGGCGGGGCGGGGCCGCGCCGGCCCCGCCCCGGGTGCGTCCGCCGGGTCAGCTCACCTTGGGCTGGTTCGGCGAGGTGATCTTGATGGAGCCGGACACGATGTCCTGCTTGATCTTCTCCAGCTCGGCCTTCAGCTCCGCCGGGACCTTGGAGTCGAACCGGTGGAACGGCGCGAGGCCGGTGCCGCCGTTCTGCAGGGTGCCCAGGTAGGAGCCGGTGAGTGCCTGGTCCTTGGCGGCCGTCTCGATGGTCGTCTGGACGGCGCCCGCGATGCCCTTCATGACGCTGGTCAGGAAGACGTCGCAGTACTGGGCGGCGGACTGGCAGCCGTCGGTGTCCACCCAGATGACGCTGACCTTGCCGCCGCTCTCCTTGGCCGCGGCGGCGGCGCCCAGCCCGGTGCCGCCGGCGACCGGGAAGATGATGTCGGCGCCGCTCTGGATGAAGTTGCCGGCGATGCGCTTGCCGGCGCCCTGGTCGGTGAACGAGTTGGCCATCGACCCGGACTTGGGGTTGGCCTCGTTCCAGCCGAGCACCTGGACCTTCTTGTTCTTCTGCTTGTTGTAGTACTGGACGCCCTCGTAGAAGCCGTCCATGAAGATCGTCACCGGCGGGATCGGCAGTCCGCCGAAGGTGGCGACCTTGCCGGTCTTGGACATCGCCGCGGCGAGGTAGCCGGCCTGGAACGCGCTCTGCGCGGTGTTGAACTCCATGCCGTAGACGTTCGGCGGCACCGAGGCCGAGTCCACGATGGCGAACTTCTGGTTCGGGTTGGCCTTGGCCGCCTGGCCGGTCGCCTCCGCCATCAACCCGCCGACCGAGATGATCAGCCCGCACTTCTTGGAGATCAGGCTGTTGATGTTCGGGACGTAGTCGTTCTCACTGGTGGAGGCGCTGTACTGGACCTTGGCCCCGGTGCTCTTGGACGCGGCCTGCATCCCGGCCCAGGAGGCGGCGTTGAACGACCGGTCGTCGATGCCCCCGGTGTCGGTGACCATACAGGCCGAGAGCTTCGAGCCGCCGGTGCCCGAGCCGTTGTCGTCGTCCTCGGGCGCGCTGCCGCAGCCTGCGAGCACCAGCGCCAGCCCGACCGCCCCCGCGGCCAGCCGCATTGAATTGGCCACCATGACTCCTCATGCACGACACAGGGCGCAGAACCGTTCTGGTCGCCCGATCAGCCAACAGCTTCATGGTCCGGACATATCGCCCGCCATCCCCAGGTCAAGTTGTGGGGAGACCGTTATGTGAACGTAGGCATCCGGAGACCCTCCTTGATGCCCTCACCTGCGCGATCACTACCCATCAGGGGCGGGGTCACTCCGTCCGGACCGCAGGTGATGGTACCCGTTCCCGGGTAAGGGTCGTCCGTTAGGTGCATTACGGCCACTGGTGGTGCCGGGGGTCCGCTCGCGTACGGTATGCGCATGACGCAGATCGACTGGGAGCGGCTGCGGGCCGCCGCCCGCGCGGCGATGGAGCGCGCCTATGCGCCGTACTCCGGGTTCCCGGTGGGCGCGGCGGGCCTGACCGACGACGGTCGACTGATCGCCGGCTGCAACGTGGAGAACGCCTCGTACGGGATGACGCTGTGCGCCGAGTGCAGCCTCGTGTCGGCCCTGTACGGCCCGGACAAGCCCGCCTCCTCGACGCGTCCCCTGCTGGTCGCGCTGGCGGTGGTGGACGGCAACGGCGACCCGCTGATGCCGTGCGGACGCTGCCGCCAACTGCTGTGGGAGCACGGCGGCCCCGGTCTGCTGCTGGAGACCGCGCGCGGCGTGCTCCCCATGTCCGAGGTGCTGCCCGACGCCTTCGGCGCCGAGGACCTCTCCCGGATCTCCTGAAACGCCCGAAGGGACGGAAAACCTCGTGGATGCCATCGACGTCATCCTGACCAAGCGCGAGGGCGGCAAACTCACGCCCGAGCAGATCGACTGGGTCATCGACGCCTACACCCGGGGCGCGGTGGCCGAGGAGCAGATGTCCTCGCTGGCCATGGCGATCCTGCTCAACGGGATGACCCGCGAGGAGGTCGCCCGCTGGACCGAGGCCATGATCCGGTCCGGGGAGCGGATGGAGTGGTCCGGGCTGGACCGGCCGACCACCGACAAGCACTCCACCGGCGGCGTCGGCGACAAGATCACGCTGCCGTTGGCCCCGCTGGTGGCCGCCTGCGGCGCGGCCGTCCCGCAGTTGTCCGGACGGGGCCTCGGTCACACCGGCGGCACCCTGGACAAACTCGAGTCGATCCCCGGCTGGCGGGCCTCCCTGGAGCCCGACGGGATGTTGGACGTGCTGCGTCGCACCGGGGCGGTGATCTGCGCCGCCGGCAGCGGGCTGGCCCCCGCCGACCGCAAGCTGTACGCGCTGCGCGACGTGACCGGGACCGTGGAGTCGATCCCGCTGATCGCCTCCTCGATCATGTCGAAGAAGATCGCGGAGGGCACCGGGGCGCTGGTCCTGGACGTCAAGGTGGGCTCCGGGGCCTTCATGAAGACCACCGCGTCCGCCCGCGAGCTGGCCGAGACGATGGTCGGGATCGGCGTCGACCACGGCGTCCGCACGGTGGCGCTGCTGACCGCGATGGACCGCCCGCTCGGCCGCGCCGTCGGCAACGCGCTGGAGGTCGCCGAGTCGGTGCAGGTGCTGGCCGGCGGCGGCCCGCCGGACGTGGTCGAGCTGACCCTCACGCTGGCCCGCGAGATGCTGGCGGCGGCGGGTCTCTCCGACCGCGACCCGGCGGACGCGCTGCGGGACGGCTCCGCGATGGACGTCTGGCGTCGGATGATCTCCGCCCAGGGCGGCGACCCCGACGCCTCGCTGCCCGTCGCCCGGGAGTCCCACGTCGTCACCGCCCCCGCCGCCGGGGTCCTCACCCGGCTGGACGCGTACGGGGTCGGCGTCGCGGCCTGGCGGCTGGGGGCCGGACGGGCGCGCAAGGAGGACCCGGTCTCGTTCGGCGCCGGAGTGGTCTGCCACGCCGTCCCGGGCGACGAGGTCGCCGCCGGGCAGCCGCTGCTGACCCTCTACGCCGACGACGACACCCGGTTCGCGCGGGCCCTGGAGTCGCTGGACGGCGCGATCGAGGTCGAGCCCGGCGGCACTCCCGACCTGCTGCCGCTGGTGATCGACCGCATCTCCTGAATTCTGTCGGTACGGCGCACTAGTCTCCCGAGCGGGTGATCGATCGGGAGGGTTGATGACGGTGTCGGGGGAATGGCCGGACCTCGCCGGGCTGGGGCGCGGCGAGGTCGTGGAGGTGGCCGTGGGGCTGCCGGCGCGGGCGCTGCCGGAGTTCTTCGAGCACGCCTGCCGGGTGTTCGCCGAGGCCGGGCGGCCCGAGGAGGCGGCGTTCCTGTTCGACCGCGCACGTGCGGTCGAGGCGGCTCACGAGCGGCTGCTCGGGGTCGCCGTCGATCCCGAGCGGGTGCAGCGGGCGCTGGTGGAGCTCGTTCCCGCAGGGGCGATCACGCCGAGCGCGCTGCACGAGCACCTGCGGCGGCTGGTCCTGCATCCCGACCCGGGGCTCGCGCACGCCTGGGCGCGGGAGGCCGTCGGCGCGTTCTTCGACGCCGGCACGATCCCGTATCCGAACGTGGTCGCCGAGCTGCTGCCGCTGGCGGCGGGCGCGGGCGTGCCCGAGGACGACGAGGAGGACTTCGTCGCCGGCCGGCTGCTGCGCGGGGGCCTGCTGCCGTCCGCCGCGCTGCCGATCTGGGAGGCCCTGCGCCCCGCGCTGGCCCGGCTGTGCCGCCGCGAGCCCGAGCTGCTCGACCTGCTCATCGCCGCCGCGCCGGCCGCCGACCTCTACGACGACGCCGCGATCGCCGGTGCGCACCGTCGGGTGTGGTTCGAGCTGCTGGGCGACGCCGAGGCCGGGTCCCGGCTGCCGCGCGAGTGGTTCCTCGACGCCGGGCCGCTGTCCCTGCGCGCCATGATGCGGCTGGCCGGGCAGGCGGGCGCACGGCTCTTCCCACCGCCCGACGGACGGTACGACCCGCGCGCCGACCCGGCGGTGGCCGAGGCGGGGCCCGACCCGTTGGCCTTCCGCACGCGGAACACGTCGTGGCGCGACGACAAGACCCCGCAGTGGGGCTCGACCACCGACTACGACGGGCTCGCCGAGCCGCTCGACCGCGACCCCGCCGCCCGTCGGGCCTTCGCGCAGGATCTGGACGCCTTCGTCCTCAAGCTCAACTACTACGCGAACGTCGACTACCCGGAGATCCTGCGCGCCCTGTGGGCCCGGCCCGCGATCCGCCGGCTGCTGGAGGAGCAGGTCGCCGAGTGGAGGTCCGAGGCCGCCGCGGGCGACCTGCTGGGCCTGGAGATCGCCCTGCCCCGGCTCCGGGCGCTGGCCGAGGCGGGCTTCGCCGACGCGGCTCCGGGTGCGCTCGACGGGCTGGAGATCACCGATCCGATCGACGCGCTGGTCCGGGCGCTGCGCACCGGGATTCCGGAGGAGCTTCGGTTCCCCTCCGTGACGTCCGATCACCGTCACGGGACCTCGGTGACCGTTGTCCAGCATCGCGACCTGCTCACTCTCGGCGTGGGTCAGAAGACCGTCGAGGTCCACGGGCCCGACGGGGTGCGACACCGCGCCGCCGTCGAGCATCCGACGGGCACGTGGCCGTGGCACGACGGCGAGCATGCCCATCTGTCGCGGCTGTTCGAGGGGCGTCGACAGACGTTCCGGGCGGTGGGGGCCGGTGCCGTCGCCCTCGACACGGCGTCGCTCGCCCTGTGGCCGGAGGCGCCCGCCGCCGCCGAGGTGACGTTCCCCGGGGCCGACACCCCGGTCCTGGTGATGCTGCGCGACGGGGCGCTCCGGCTCAGCGACGCCGAGGGGCGGCTGATCGGGCGGCTGCGGTTCCAGCCGGTGCAGGGCGTCGCCCAGGGCACCCACATGGTGGTGCCTCCGCCCGGCTGGTGGCCGACCCTGGGGCCGGTCGACCCGGCGGGCTCGGCGGCGCTGCGCCGCCTCGACGAGGACGGGGCGCGGCGGCTCCTCGACACCGCGCTGCACGGGTCCGGAGCCCTCACCGGAGAGGTGGCCCGGGTCCTGCCCGAGATCACCGAGCCCCGCCTTCGAGAGGGTGTCGAGGCGTTGGCGACCCGCGCCGCCGAATGCCTCCTCCAGACCCTCCGCACGCGGGACGCGCTCGGCCTCGACCACCCTGTCGAGCCGCCGACCTCCGTCCGTTCCGCTCCCGCGTTGCGTCCGGGACGCGAGGTCGAACGGCTGGTGGCCCTCCGCTCCCTCGACGCGACCCTGCGCGAGGCCGCCGCGTCCGGGCCCGCCCTGGAGAGCGCCCACCCGCTGGGCTCGATCGAGCTTCCCCGGGGCACCGGCGGGATCTGGTTCGCCTTCGGCGAGCTGGGCGCCAAGGCCCTCCAGGCGTCATGGCCGTGGACCCCGCAGGTCGAACGCACCCGGATCATCGACACGTTGCGCGCCTGGGGCAACGCGGCGTGGGGCGACGGCACGGGCCGCTGGCGCAAGCTGTCGTTCACCTCCCGTGGCGGCAGGCAGAAGCCCGCCGGCGAGCTGTGGCGCACGCCCAACGGGGCCCTGGTGGTGCTCAACTACCAGGACCATCCGCACAAAGAGGCGATCGCCCTCGAGTACTCGCCCGATGGCGTCTTCCGGCCGTTCCCCTTCCCGGGGTGGGCGGAGCGCAAGGCCCCGGTCGCGCAGGGCTGGGGTGGTACCGAGGCCATCACCCGGTTCCTGGACCTGCTCGCCGAGCGGGGTCCGGTCCCGTTCGCCGCCGCCGTCGCCCACGAGATCGCCGAACGCGCCGGTCTGCCCGTCCGTGAGGCGGCCTCCGCCTGCTTCGGCTACCCGTACGGCGGCCTGAGCGCCCTGGAGGGCACCGCCCCCGACATCGCCAAGATCTTCGCCGACACCGCCGACATCGAGGGCAAGGACAACAAGCCCCCGCGCTCGTACCGTCTCGACGCCGAGATGCGCCCGCTCCTCATGCCCGACGACCCCGAGACCCTCTGGACCGAGGGCATGGCCCTCGACCGCGCCGTCGACTGGTGGAACGCCCAGCCCGACACGTCGGAGGAGCAGCACACCTGACGCGGGCCGTGGAGACGGCGGGTGGCGTTGATGGGCGGCTTCCATGAGGTCGCCGGGCGAGTGCTGGAACGATCGGTCGGACCGGCCGGAGGAGCAGCACACCGCGACTCGCTCGCCCTGACCGCGAGGCGGAGAATGTGGGCGGGAGTGAGCACGGGCACGGGTGTACTGTGCGGAAGGTGACTGGTCAACCGACGCTGGACGCCATTCGGCGGGCCCCCAAGGTGTTGTTGCACGACCATCTCGACGGTGGGCTGCGGCCCGAGACGATCGTCGAGCTCGCTCGTGAGAGCGGATACGACGGGCTGCCCACGCGGGACGTGGAGGAGCTGCGGACCTGGTTCACGGCGGCCTCGGACTCCGGGTCGCTCGAACGGTATCTGGAGACGTTCCAGCACACCGTCGGCGTGATGCAGTCCGTCGAGGCGCTGCGGCGGGTGGCGTACGAATGCGCCGAGGACCTCGCCAAGGACGGGGTGGTCTACGCGGAGGTGCGGTACGCGCCCGAGCTGCACACCCGGACGGGGCTGTCGCTGCAGCAGGTCGTCGAGGCGGTGCTCGAAGGCTTCGCCGAGGGCGGCCGCGAACACGGCATCCGGGTCGGCGCGCTCGTCACCGCCATGCGCCACCAGGCCCGCAGCATGGAGATCGCCGAGCTGGCCGTCCGGTACCGCGACGCCGGGGTGGTGGGCTTCGACATCGCCGGGGCCGAGGCGGGCTATCCCCCACCCGGCACCTGGACGCGTTCGAGTACCTCCAGCGCGAGAACGCCCACTTCACCATCCACGCGGGCGAGGCGTTCGGGCTGCCGTCGATCTGGCAGGCGATCCAGTGGTGCGGCGCCGACCGGCTGGGGCACGGGGTGCGCATCGTCGACGACATCGGCGGGCGGGACACCGCCACCCCGGTGCTGGGCAGGCTGGCCGACTACGTGCGCGACAAGCGCATCCCGCTGGAGATGTGCCCGACGTCCAACGTGCAGACCGGGGCGGCGAAGTCCATCGCCGAGCACCCCATCGGGCTGCTGCGGCGGCTGAGCTTCCGGGTCACCGTCAACACCGACAACCGGCTGATGAGCGGCACCTCCCTCTCCGAGGAGTTCGCCAAGCTGGTCGAGGCGTTCGGGTACGACTGGGACGACCTCGCATGGTTCACGGTGAACGCCATGAAGTCGGCGTTCATCGGCTTCGACGAGCGGCTGGAGCTGATCAACGGCGTGATCAAGCCCGGCTTCGCCCAGCTCAAGTGGACCGGCTCCCGCCCGCTGAGCTGACCGGTGAGATCCACGGGTCACACGGGCGGTCCCGGCGCGCGGGGATCGCTCGTCCTGCGTTCCTCGGCCGGTCGGGTCGGCGCCTGGGTGTGGCTGGCGTTCGCCGCGTTCAACTTCGCCGACCTGGCGTGGCGCGGCCGCGACCTGGCCGCGCTGATCGCGGCGGCGGTGCTGCTGACCGGCTGCGGCGTGGCGTATGTGCTGGGCCTGCGCCCCCGCGTCGTCGCGGGCGCGGACGGTCTGGAGATCCGCAACCCGCTCCGCGACGTGCGCGTCCCCTGGCCCGCCGTCCGGAAGATCGAGGCCGCCGACGCCATCACGGTCCGGTTCTCGGGGGCCGGAGACACCGAGCGCACGGCCCGCGCGTGGGTCCTGCAGACCTCGCCCCGCGCCCGGGCCCGCGAGGAACGACAGATCCGGCGGCAGGCCCGCCATCTCCCGCCGGGCGTCGCGGGGCAGGTCGTCGAACGCTCCTCGCTGGGCCACGCCGTCGAGCAGCTCAACGCCCTCGCCGCTCGGCACCCCGAGACCTCCCGGGATCGGCCCTCGGAGGGCACCGTGACCTGGTCCGTGGTCGCCCTCATCGCGATCGCCCTTCCATCCGCGCTCCTGGTGATCCTCATCGCGGTGGCGGCGGCCCGCTGACCGCCGGCCGGTCACGCCGCCGGACGACATCGGCGTGGGAACGCGGGTCGTCGTCGCCCCCGTGCCGAAGCCCGGCCGGTCACCGCACGGCGTCGACCAGCGCCGGGACGAGGGAGGCGAGTGTCTCCTCGTCATGGGGGTCGCCGGGTTGGTACTCGGTGATGCCGAGACCGGCGACGGTGCGGCCGGCCGACAGATCCCGAACGGCCGTGAGCAGCGCCTCCGGAGTGACGCCCCCGGGCTCGGGAAAGCCGACCGACCCGAAGACGGTGGGATCCAGGACGTCCAAGTCGATGTGGACGTAGACGGAGGAGCCGTGGACGGACTCCGCCAACGCGTCCAGTTCGCCGGCGGGAACGTGCCGGATGCCGTGCGCTTCGACGAACTCGCGCTCACCCGGATCCAAAGCCCGAACCCCCGCCAGGACGACCTGCTCAGGGCGGATCGGGCGGCGGGGGAGCAGCCCGGGCGGGCCCTCGCCGAGCAGCGCGCGCAGAACCATCCCGTGGAAGGCGTGCGAGGGGGACGACTCGGGGGAGTTGAGGTCGCCGTGCGCGTCGAACCAGACCACCGTCAGCCGTTCGCCGTGGATCTCGGCGGCGCGTTCCACAGGGGCCAGTTCGACGCCGCAATCACCCCCGACGACGATCGTCTGAGAACCCCCCAGGGAGGCGCGAGCGGCGGCGAGGTTGGCGCTCAGCACGTCGAACGCCCGCACTCCGGCCGACTCCTCGCCGGCGTGCCCGAGCACCGGGACGCGGTGGTCGGCGCGAACGAACGCCGCAAGCCGCGCGGCGCCGTCCGCCAGCAGCCGAGCGCCGGGGGATGCCGAGCCCTGCCACTGTGGGATCTCCAACGCCGTCATCGGTCCGCCCTCCGTTCCTCCGGCCCGACGTCCACCGACCTCACGCGGAACGAGCGCCGAGCCTCTCGGCGCAGCCGTCACCCGCGCCGCCGGGGGTTCAGGATAGGCGGAGGGCCTTGGCGAGGTCGGTGCGGATGGCGTCCAATGAGGCGGTGGCGCGGGAACGAACGGCCGCGAGGTCGTCGTTCGCCGGGAGGACGACCTCCAGGTAGCACTTGAGCTTGGGCTCGGTGCCCGAGGGGCGGATGACGACGCGGGCCCTGCCGTCCGCGCCGGAGAGGTGCAGGCGCAGGCCGTCGGTGGGCGGGAGGGTGTCGGAGCCGAGGGCCAGGTCGTCCACGTGGGTGACGGTACGGCCGCCGAGGGCGGTGGGCGGTGACCGTCGTAGGCGGGCCATGGCGTCGGTGATCAGGGCGCGGTCCTCGACGCGGACGGACAGGGCGCCGGTGGCGTGTAGGCCGAAGCGGCGGGCCTGGTCGTCCAGCAGGTCGAGGAGGGTGCGGCCGTCGCGTTTCGCCTCGGCGGCGAGCGCGGCGACGGCGAGGGCGGCGCCGATGCCGTCCTTGTCGCGGACCGGGACGCCGTCGTCGCCGCCGACGCTGTAGCCCAGGGCCTCCTCGTACCCGAAGACCTGGCGGTCGCCGGGGGAGGTGCGCGCCTTCATGATCCACTTGAAGCCGGTGAGGGACTCGGCGAAGCGCACGCCGTACGCCTCGGCCACCCGCCCGAGCAGCGACGACGACACGATCGTGGTCACCGCCAGCCGGTCGTCGCCGTGGGTGTGCCGCAGGACGTGCTCGCCCAGCAGCCCGCCCACCTCGTCGCCGGTGAGCGTCCGCCAGCCCTCGGACGTGGGAACGGCCACGGCGCAGCGATCGGCGTCCGGGTCGTTCGCGATCACGAGGTCGGCGTCGCGCCGCGCCGCCAGGGCCAGGGCCAGGTCCATCGCCCCCGGCTCCTCCGGGTTGGGGAACGCCACCGTGGGGAAGTCCGGGTCGGGCTCGGCCTGTTCGGCGACCACGGCGGGCGCCGGGAACCCGGCCCGTTCGAAGGCCCGCAGGAACACGTCCAGGCCGACCCCGTGCATCGGCGTGTAGACCACGGACAGGTCACCGGGGCCGTCCACCGGAAGCCCGGCGAGCGCGTCGAGCGCCTCGAGGTAGGCGTCCACGATGCCGTCGTCGAGGACCGTCCAGTCACCGGGCCCGCCGAGCGGCAGCGCGTCGACCCGGCCGACCGCGTCGATCGCCGCCGAGATCTCGGCGTCCAGCGGCGCGAGGATCTGCGCCCCGTCGCCCCAGTAGACCTTGTACCCGTTGTCACGGGGCGGGTTGTGGCTCGCCGTCACCATCACCCCGGCGGCGGCCCCCAGATGCCGTACGGCGAACGCCAGCACGGGTGTCGGCAGCGGCCGGGGCATCACCCAGGCCCGCAGCCCCGCCCCGGTGACCACGGCGGCCGTGTCCAGCGCGAACCGCTCCGACCCGTGCCGCGCGTCGAACCCGATGACCACTCCGAGAGGCCGCCCCGCCCCACCGCTCGACCCGGCACCGCTCGTCCCGGAGTCGATCGCGCCAGAGCCGTTCGCGCCGGGGGCGGGGCTGTCAAAGGTCGGGGTTTCTGTCAGGAGGCGGGTGGTGAGGCCGGCGGCGGCACGGAGGACGGTGACGCGGTTCATGCGGTTGGGGCCCGCGCCCAGTTCGCCGCGCAGGCCCGCCGTGCCGAACTCCAGGCGGGTGGCGAACCGGTCGGCGAGGGCCGGCTCGTCGTCCGCGTCGAGCAGGGCGCGCAGCTCGGCCCTCGTGGCGGGGTCGGGGTCCTGGGTCAGCCAGTCCTCGGCGGCGGCGCGCAGCTCGTTCATCGGGCTCAGAGCTTGCCCGTCAGGGTGGCCAGCAGGTCGCCCATCCGGGCGGCGGACGCGCGGCCCGCCTCCAGGACCTCCTCGTGGTCGAGGGGGCGGTCGGACAGGCCCGCGGCGATGTTGGTCACCAGGGAGATGCCGAGCACCTCCGCGCCGCCCCGGCGGGCCGCGACGGCCTCCAGGACGGTGGACATCCCGACGAGGTCGGAGCCGAGGGTCTGCAGCATCCGGATCTCCGCCGGGGTCTCGTACGTCGGGCCCCGGAAGGCCGTGTAGACGCCCTCGGTCAGCGACGGGTCGATCTCGCGGGCCAGGGTGCGCAGACGCCGGGAGTACACCTCGGTGAGGTCGAGGAAGTCGGCGCCGGTCAGCGGGTTGGCGCCGGTCAGGTTGAGATGGTCGGAGATCAGCACCGGGTCGCCGACCTTCTGCCGCTCGGGGCGCAGACCCCCGGCGGCGTTGGTGAGGACGACGGTCTTCACGCCCGCGGCCAGCGCGGTGCGGACCCCGTGCACGACCGGGTCGACGCCGAGCCCCTCGTACAGATGGGTGCGGCCGAGGAAGACCAGGGCGCGGGCGCCTCCGACCCGTACCGCGCGGATCTTGCCGGCGTGGCCCTCCACGGCGGGCGGCGCGAACCCGGGAAGTTCCGTCACGGGCAGCTCCGCCGCGGGCTCCCCGAGCGCGTCGGCCGCCGGGACCCAGCCGGAGCCCATCACCAGCGCGACGTCGAAGGAGTCGAAGGACCGGGACCGCAGCTCGTCGGCCGCCGCCCTCGCCAGGTCAAAAGCGTCGTTGCTCACTCATCCGACACTACAGCGGCGGTTCGCCCAACGACTTGCAGGGCCGGGTGCGCAGCTCCTTGACGTAGTCGTCGGGGGCCCCGGCCGCCTCGGCGGCGTCGGCGAGGATGCCCAGGTAGCGGGCCGACGGCAGCCCGCCCTCGTAGTCGTCCAGGACGTACATCCAGCACAGGACGTCGCCCTCGAGGGTGTCCACCCGGACCCGGATCTTGCGGTAGACGCCGAGCTCCGCGCCCTCCCAGGCGTCCAGCTCCTGCTCGTCCCAGGCCGGCACGTCGTACAGGACGACGAAGACGTGCTCGTCCGCGTCCTCGACGACGGTCGCCAGCGCGCCGTCCCAGCCGACGTCCCGACCGCCGAACGTGAGCCGCCAGCCCTGCAGCCAGCCGGTCCCGCGCAGCGGTGAGTGCGGTGCCCGCCGAGCCATCTGCTCGGGGTCCATGTTGGAGGCGTACGCCGCGTACAGGGTCACGAGCGTCAAGCGTACGGGTTCCGGGACGCGGGGTGGTGGTCGCCCGGCGGATCATCCGGACGGTCCACTCGTTCCGATGGGAAACAATGGAGACGTGACCCGCATCGTGATCATCGGAGGAGGGCCCGGCGGCTACGAGGCCGCCCTCGTCGCCGCGCAGCTCGGCGGCGAGGTGACCGTGGTCGAGCGGGACGGCCTCGGCGGGGCCTGCGTGCTCACCGACTGCGTGCCCTCCAAGACGCTCATCGCCACCTCGACGCGGATGGCGGTGATGTCGGAGTCCGCAGCCCTCGGCCTGCAGTTCAGCGGCGGCCCCGACGGCATCGTCGGCGGTCTGGAGGTGGACCTCGGCCTGGTCAACAAGCGCGTCAAGGACCTGGCCCGGGCCCAGTCGTTCGACGTCGCCGAGCGCCTCGCCTACGAGGACGTGCGGATCGTGCGCGGCGAGGCCCGGCTCACCGACCCCAACACGGTGACGGTCGACGGCGTCGACCTGCCCGCCGACGTGGTGCTGATCGCCACCGGGGCCACCCCCCGGGTGCTGCCCGGCGCGGAGCCCGACGGCGAGCGCATCCTCAACTGGCGGCAGTTGTACGACCTGCCGGAGCTGCCCGAGGAGCTGATCGTGGTCGGCTCCGGCGTCACCGGCGCCGAGCTGGCCGGGGCCTACCTGTCGCTGGGCTCGAAGGTGACCCTGGTCTCCTCCCGCGACCGGATCCTGCCGTCCGAGGACGCCGACGCCGCCAGCGTGCTGCAGGAGGTGTTCCTGCGACGCGGGATGAACGTGCTGTCACGTTCCAGGGCGGCCGGCGTCCAGCGGACCGGCGACTCGGTGATCGTCACCCTGGAGGACGGCCGCAAGGTCGAGGGCTCGCACTGCCTGATGACGGTCGGCATGGAGCCCAACACGCGCGGCATCGGCCTGGAGAAGGCGGGCATCGAGCTGTCCCGGGGCTTCGTCAAGGTCGACAAGGTCTCCCGGACGGCGGTGAGCAACATCTACGCCGCCGGCGACTGCACCGGGGTGCTGATGCTGGCCTCGGTCGCCGCCATGCAGGGCCGGATCGCCATGTGGCACGCCCTCGGCGAGGCCGTCCAGCCGCTCAAGCTCGGGTGGGTGGCCAGCAACATCTTCACCGACCCGGAGGTCGCCACCGTCGGCGTCTCGCAGAAGATGATCGACGCGGGCGAGGTCAACGCCCGCACGGTGATGCTGCCGCTGTTCAGCAACCCCCGGGCCAAGATGCAGGGCTTCGAGGACGGCTTCGTGAAGCTGTTCTGCCGTCCGTCCACCGGGATCGTGCTGGGCGGCGTGATCGTGGCCCCCCGGGCCAGCGAGCTGATCCTGGGCCTGTCCATCGCCGTTCAGCAGCACCTCACCGTCGACCAGGTGGCGCACACCTTCGCGGTCTACCCGTCGCTGTCGGGCAGCCTGACGGAGGCGTCCCGCCGGCTGATGCAGGAGTCGGCCTACTGACGGTTGTCACACTCGGCGCACCGCCGGGGCTCTTGAGGGGTGAACGGCCGCGCCACGCGGCCCCGAACCCCTCAGGGACCGGCCATGCACGTGACGTCCTTCACCCGCCGCTTCTCGATCGCCGCCCTGGCGATCACCGGCACACTCGCCCTCCCCGCGCCCGGTGCGTCCGCCGCGCCCGCCGTGGCCGCCGCGCCGGGGGCGTCCGCCGCGCCCGCCGCACGGAACGCGCCCTACCTGGGCCGGTGGAACTACGACCAGCCCGACCGTGACTCCGGCCGGAACATCGCCCTGTTGCGCTGCCCCGCCGACACGCCCGACTGCACCGCCCCCGGCCCGAACGGAGGCCCGCTGGAGGTGCCGCAGATCGGTGACATCGTGTACTCCGTCGGCCCGGACGGGGGCGTGGTGGCCCGTACGGACGTGGGCTGCACCTGGCGCTTCGCGGAACGGGACGGCTCCCTGGTGCTGTCACCGGAACGGCAGTACTGCTTCAACCAGGTGAACGGGGTCGGCTACACGATCACCCACTGGACCACCACCACGCGCGGACATCGTCAGCGAGAGGTGATCACCGCGCTGAGCCACCGCCCCGGCGGCGACTACGAGTTCGTTCTCCGGAACGGCACCCGCACCCGGGCTCCGAAGCCCGGAGCGGGAGGCGCGGTACGACGGTTCGCGGGGTCCTGGGCGTACACGCCCGCGAATCGGGCCACCCAGGTCAACATGGCGATGGTCTTCAGGCCGGGTGCCGAGCGGCCCGAGTTCGTCCCGCAGACGGGGCGGATCGAGTTCAGCCGTGCCCGCGACGGCAAGGTGATCGCCCGGACCGACGACGGTTGTCGATGGACGCTGGTCGTGCGCGGCAACACCGCCGCGTTGGCCACGCCCGGGCAGACCTGCGAACTCCCCGGCGCGACCGTGCGACTGTCCCACTGGACGATCGCCGGCGACGGCGTGCGGCAGGCGTCCCGGGTGCGCGGTGCGCGGGAGGACGCCGGCGGCACGGCCGACTTCGTCCTGACGATCGGCGATCTACGCCGGGCCGGACGCGCGTAAGCGGGGGGATCGCTGCCCGAGGATGTGAGAAACCGGCTTCAGCGGGCACACGTCGCGGGACGGACCATCCAATGGGAGGTCGAACCAGTGACCGTGTCAGGGATCTTCACCGCCATCATCATCGGCGCGATCATCGGCGCGCTGGGCCGGCTGGTACTGCCCGGGCGTCAGCCCGTCGGCGTACTGCTGACCATCGGCGTCGGTATCGTCGCCGCGCTCATCGGGACCGCGTTGGCGCAGGGCGTCGGCGTCGCCACGACGAACGGCATCGACTGGATCGAGTTGGTCTTCCAGATCGCTCTCGCCGCCGTCGGCGTCGCCCTCGTCGCCGCCTACAAGCGACGCGGCACGTCACATTGACGCCGGCCGATGAGGGGCCTCCTGCCGAGCGGGAGGCCCCTCAGGGGCGTGCCGGGGCCCCGGTCGTCAGCGGCGGCCGAGGGGCGGCAGGCCGTGTCGGCGCAGTCGGGCGTCGCGGAGGTCGGGCGCGCCGATCGCCACGCTGAACACGCTGGCCAGCAGCGCGAGGAGCGGGACGGACAGGCGCAGCCACCAGGGGCCGGGCAACAGGGCCAACAGGGCGCAGATCGGTGTCATCAGGGCCAGGTGGCGGGCCATCATGCGGCCCCGCCAGCCCGCGTCGGTCAGGTCGTGGCGCACCCAGTCGAGGTTGTCGGGCGGCAGCCGGAAGCCCAGCGTGTAGCCGACGCGACGCCAGGCGCCGGGGTCGCCGGAGAGCCGGGTCACGGGACCCGCCGCCGTCCGGGCGGGCGCTCAGAAGTCGCCGCCGCCGAAATCGCCGCCCCCGCCGAAGTCGCCACTCCCGAAGTCCCATCCGCCGCCGACGTCACCGGTGTCCCCGCCGAAGGAGTCGCCGGGGCCCGCGAAGCCGCCCGGGTATCCGCCGAAGCCCCATCCGCCGCCGAACATCGAGCCCAGGGCCGTGCCGATGAGCATCCCGCTGAGCAGGTCCACGCCCCCGAAGCCCCGGTAGTAGCCGCCCGCGTAGGGCGCGTAGGCGGGCCCGGCGTCCCAGTAGGGCCGCCGCATGCCGTCCACCGGCACCATCCGGGCGTGCGGGCTCTCGCCGCTCAGCACCCGATCGACGTCGGCGGCGCAGGCGGGCACCTCCCGGAGCGCGCCGCCCGGCGGCGACCACGGCACGTCCTGGACGGAGGGGCCGTGCTGCGGGTTGAAGAAGCACGGCGGACGGCGCTCCGGCACGGGATCGCCCGCCAGACGCGCCCGCACCGCCGTCATGGCGTAGCGTCCGTCCTCCAGCGCGGAGGTGACGTTGCGCATGTCCTCCGGCTGCCGCGCCGTCTCCACGGCCCCCTTCGCCGAGTCGTACGCGTTGAGGGCGTGCGTGTAGTCCTCGCGGGCCTCGGGGGCCAGGCTCGGATCGGTCACGTCGAGGTCGAGGGCCATGATGTCCTCGCCCAGTCGCGTGACGTCCTCCTCCACGCTCTCCTTGAGCTCGGCCATCCGCATCTCGTCCCGCCGGCGGCGACGCCGGCGCGACACCAGGAAGACCCCGGCGAGGCCCGCGACGACGACCAGCAGCAGGCTCAGCATCACGAACGTGGTGACGGTGTGGCTGCGGGACTTCTCGGCGGCCTTCTCGTCGGCGAGCGCGCTGAACTCGATCAGCCGGGCGGCGATGTCGTCGCCGCCGGTCTGCGTGATCAGCCGGTTGATCTCGGAGCCGGACAGCCGGTCGGAGATGGCGAGCATCCGGTTGTCGGCCGTGACGGCGACATAGACGTCCCCCTCGCCGACCCGGCCGTGCACGGCCCGCAGCATCCGGACGAGGGTCTGTTGCCCGACACCCTCCCGGGTGACGACGGCACGGATGTCGGCGCGGCCCGCCGAGTCCAGCGCGGCGCGCACGTCGGCCCGCTCGGCGTCGGACAGTGCGCCCGCCGCCTCCGAGGACACGTACAGGCGGGACTGGCGGAGCCCGTCGGCTATCTCGCTGACCGTGTCGGCCCGCGCGGGTGTCGCCCACCCGGCGGCCAGCAGGGTCACCAGCATCACCGAGATCACCGAGAGCAGCCCGGCCGCCGCCCGACGGACGGCGGACCGGACGGAGAATGTGCCCATATCTCTTGGTATGCCCCGCAATGATGGAGATCAGTGCAGGTCAGAACGGTTTTATGCGGTATATCTGAGCACCGCCCCGACCCGTCCCGGGGGCTGCACCTCGTCGGTGAAGACGATCTCCGCGTCGGTGGCGGTGGCGGCGCGCGCCAGCACCGACCCGGCCGCCTCGCAGTGCGGCTCCTCCACGCCCAGCTCGCGCAGCTTCTTCTTGGAGGTGGCCAACTCGTACGGCTGCGGCCCGAACCACAGCTCGCCCCGCAGCGGCCGGGTCACCAGCAGCGTGTCCACCTGCCCGCCGCGCAGCGCCTCGGCCACGTCCGCGAGGCCCGCGATCGCGTCGCCGCGCCCGTACGCCTCCCGGAACCGGGCCACCACCCCGTCCCGGTGCTCCTCGCCGAGCCCGCGCAGCGCCGTGTGGACCTCCTCCTCGAACGCGTGGCCGTTGGAGCCGGCGTTGCGGTTGCCGTGCTCGGCGACCACGGCCTTGCGGACGTACGGCTCGCCGAGGCTCTCCAGGACGAGGTCGCGGGCGCGCAGGTCCCCGCCCACCACGATGACCTCGGCGTCCACCGCGTCGGCCTCCTTGGCCACGCGGGAGGCGACCTCGCGGGCGTTGGCCTCCCAGGTCTCCTCGGCGTTGCGCTGGTAGTGCGACTCCGACCAGCCGCCCGCCCTGACCTTGCGGATGGGCCAGTCCAGGCCCTCGACGGTGGTCACGTGCCGCGAGTCGCCGACACTGATGATCTCCGCGCCCTGCCGGTCGGCCTTGACGCACACGTGCGGCACCGGCTCCTCCCGGCTCTCCAGCAGCGGCATGACGTCCGGCAGCTCGCTCATCCGGACCACCACCTGCGGCGGCGGTGCGGGCAGCACCTCGCTGTGGATCACCCGCCCGTCGGTGGCGAACACCGCGCGCCCGGGGGCGGCGTTGTCGCGGTCGGTGACGACCTCCTCGATCGCGTCGAGGGTCGCGTCGTCGGCCCCCAACCGACCCAGCTCGATCCGAGCGTGTCGCCAGCGCAACCCCAGGGCCTTGGCGGCGTCCGCCGTGTGCCGCTCGGTGGCGAGGTAGACGGAGGCGAACGGGCCGGAGCGCTCGTACAGGGGACGTAGGTAAGCGAGTTTCACCGAGGACCTCCAGCGTGTACGGCTAGGTGTGGCTGCCGTACCCATCAGGAGGGTTCCAACCGTCGTGGGGCCACGGACCTTGCCCCCGTGGAGGAACCCCTCAGCCGGCGTCCTTGATCTCGCAGAGCACCGCGCCGCTGGAGACGGTGGCGCCCACCTCGGCGGCCAGTCCGGTGACGGTGCCCGCCTTGTGGGCGGTGAGGGGCTGCTCCATCTTCATGGCCTCCAGGACCACGACCGTGTCGCCCTCGGCGACGGTGGCGCCCTCCTCGACGACGACCTTGACGATCGTGCCCTGCATGGGGCTGACCAGGGCGTCGCCGCCCGCCGACGCGCCGCCGCCCTTCTTGCCGCCCCGCTTGCGGGCGGGGGCCTGCCCCGAGGGCGCGGGCCCCACGGAGCCCAGCCCCGCCGGCAGCACGACCTCCAGACGCTTGCCGCCGACCTCCACGGTGACGCGCTCGCGTTCGTCCGGGACGGTTTCGCCGGTGGGTGCGCCTTGGTAGGGGGGATGGTGTTGTCGAATTCGGTTTCGATCCAGCGGGTGTGGACGGTGAAGGGTTCGGAGGTGAAGGCGGGGTCGTCGAGGACGGCTCGGTGGAAGGGGAGGACGGTGGGCATTCCGTCGATGTCGAATTCGTTGAGGGCGCGTCGTGCTCGTTGGATGGCCTGCCGGCGGGTGGCGCCGGTGACGATGAGTTTGGCGATGAGGGAGTCGAAGGCTTGGGGGACGGTCTGGCCCTCCTCGTATCCGGTGTCGAGGCGTATGCCGGGGCCGGTGGGGGGTCGCCAGGTGGTGAGGGTGCCGACGGCGGGGAGGAAGCCGCGTCCGGGGTCTTCGGCGTTGAGGCGGAATTCGATGGAGTGGCCGCGGGTGGGGGGGTCGTCGTAGCCGAGGGGTTCGCCGGCGGCGATGCGGAACATTTCGCGGACGAGGTCGATGCCGGTGGTCTCTTCGGTGACGGGGTGTTCGACCTGGAGGCGGGTGTTGACCTCCAGGAAGGAGATGGTGCCGTCTTGGCCGATGAGGAATTCGCAGGTGCCGGCGCCGGTGTAGCCGGCTTCGCGGAGGATGGCCTTGGAGGCGGTGTACAGCAGTCGGTTCTGTTCGTCGGTGAGGAAGGGGGCGGGGGCTTCTTCGAGGAGTTTTTGGTGGCGGCGTTGGAGGGAGCAGTCGCGGGTGGACACGACGATGACGTTGCCGTGGGTGTCGGCCAGGCATTGGGTCTCGACGTGGCGGGGGCGGTCCAGGTAGCGCTCGACGAAGCATTCGCCGCGTCCGAACGCCGCCACGGCCTCCCGCACCGCCGACTCGTACAACTCCGGGATCTCTTGCAGGGTGCGGGCGACCTTGAGGCCGCGTCCGCCGCCGCCGTAGGCGGCCTTGATCGCGATGGGCAGGCCGTGTTCGTGGGCGAACTGGAGGACCTGGTCGGCTCCGGTGACGGGGTCGGGGGTGCCGGCGACGAGGGGCGCGCCGACCTTGTGGGCGATGTGGCGGGCCTGGACCTTGTCGCCCAGGGCGGTGATCGCGGCGGGTGGGGGGCCGATCCAGACCAGGCCGGCGTTGTGGACGGCGGTGGCGAAGTCGGCGTTCTCGGCCAGGAATCCGTATCCGGGGTGGACGGCGTCGGCTCCGGTGTCGGCGGCGATCTTGAGGATCTTGTCGATGTCCAGGTAGGTGTCGGCGGCGGTGCGTCCGCCGAGGGTGTGGGCCTCGTCGGCGGCGCGGACGTGCAGTGCCTCCAGATCGGGCTCGGCGTACACGGCCACGCTGGCCAGCCCCGC
Source organism: Thermomonospora umbrina (assembly GCF_003386555.1). Taxonomy (GTDB): domain Bacteria; phylum Actinomycetota; class Actinomycetes; order Streptosporangiales; family Streptosporangiaceae; genus Thermomonospora; species Thermomonospora umbrina. The sequence goes on from NZ_QTTT01000001.1 coordinate 4,154,521, forward strand.
GTCCCGGCAGGCGCGGGCGATGCGGACCGCGATCTCTCCACGGTTGGCGATCAAGACCTTGCGCACGTACGTCTCCTCCCGAGGCACCTCGTCCGGTGGCGCGCCCCCGGCCCGATCGGCGCCTCCACCTGGACCGGTGACCTTTGTCAACCTGCTGCGAAGTCTAGATAACCGGCTGCTCGGGATTTTCGTAAGGCCCTGCTTTCCCGGGTTTTGCCCTGCTCGCGGCGGAACCAGGCGCGGAGGGCGACAACGGTCGCGTGGCGTCGATTGCGGCGGGTTCCGGGCATCGCGTGTATCTTCGCGACAGACCCACGGCCGTTGATCGCAACGGAGAGGCTGATGGTTCTTCGCAGGAGCCGTAGGAGCCGCAGGAGCCGCCGGGCCGGCCTGGCCGTCGTCATGCTGGCCGGCTGTGTCGTCGTGCCGTCCTCCCACGTCCTGCCGACCGGCCCCGCCGGCGTCGACGAGGAGACCACGCAGCAGTTGACCGCCGCCGCCCGCACCATGCTGGAGCGCCGCACCCAGGCGCTGGTCCAGGCGTCGTCCCGGGCCCGGCCGCTGCCCGCCGAGGTGCTGGGCGTGCGCATCTCTCCCCGGCTCGCCCGGGCCCAGCAGGAGGCGCTCCGCAGGCTGGAGACCCGCAACCGGGCCCCGGTGGCGGGCGGACCCCCGTTCACGGCGGCGCACACTCGGCTGAAGGGCGCCACGGTGACCCGCGACGGCGACCGCTTCACCCTGGACGCCACCGAGTACACCGAGGTCAGGTACGCGACGCCCGGCGGCGGCGGGGCCGTGACCCAGCGGGTGCGGCGGCGTTTCGAGTTCGCCACCGAGAACGGTCGGCTCACGCTGGTCGGCGAATGGGTGATCGACCCGGACGCCAGCCCGATCAACGACCCGGGGCGTCCGCTGCCGTCGCCGCCCGCGCCCGCGCCGCCCGTCCGCGCCACCACGCCGCCGCCCACGCCCGCGCCGAGCACCGGGGACGGCGCGTCGCCCGCCGTGTCGCCGAGCGCCCCGAGCCCGTCCCCCGCGCCGGACGTTCCCGAGCCCACCCCGGCCGGCGAGGTCACCGACATCTCACGCTGACGCCATGGCCGGAACCGGCCGGCGCGTCCACACCCGGCGGACGGGCCGGGCCATATCCCTTCCCCCCGGGCGGATCTTGCGCGTAAATAGTGCATGTCACCGGTGGCCGAGCGAAGGGAACGGGAAGATGAGCGACAGGCGGGGCGCCAACATCGCGGCTCTGGAAGATCTCTCCCGGATGTTCAGCAAGCACTCCAGGAACCTGGACGCGCTGATCAAGGACCTCAACGGCCGTACCGCGAGCAGCACCGAGATCTGGTGGGGGCCGGGCGCGGACCGGTTCCGCAGCGCCTGGCAGGAGGCCAAGACGGCCTTCGACCGCATGGCCATCGCCCTGGAGGAGGGCGGCCAGGACATCAAGCGCTCCCAGCAGAACATCGAGGCCGCCACCCGCTGACGGCCACCCCGAGAGCCTGCGGGTCCCGGCTCATCCCCCCCGAAGCCGGGGCCCGCAGCCGCCCTCCCGCGCCGTCACGGCCCACCGTCACGGCGCGCCGGCGGCGCGGTCGAAGTGGTCGGCGACCGAGCGCAGGCGGTCCCGCAGCTCCGCCGGGCGGATCACCTCGAACCCGGCGTCCACGGTCGCCAGCACCATGACCGTCCAGTCGAGGGCGTCCACGTGCATGGTGAGGCGGCAGTCACCCGCACCGGTCGCCTCGACCTCCCCCCAGGTCCCCACCCTCCGCTGGATCTCGTCCGCCGGCCTGGCGATGTCTACCACCACCTGGTACCGCTTGGGGATGGACGTGATCTGCCGTCGGACGAACGCGGCGACGTCCCCGCCGGGCAGTTCGCGTTGGCGGAAGCGTTCGCCCGTGGGCTCCGGGTCGGCGAGCCGGTCCACCCGGAAGGTGCGCCAGTCGTGGCGTTCCATGTCCCAGGCCACCAGGTACCAGAGACGCTCACGTGAGACGAGGCGGTGCGGCTCGACCGTGCGCCGCGTCTCCCGCCCGTCGCGGGCCCGGTAGCCGAACCGCAGCCGCTCGTCGTCCCGGCAGCACCGCGCGATCACCGTGAGGGCGACCGCGTCCAGGGGCGGCGCCCCGCCGCGTTCGGCGGGCACCGAGTAGTCGTGCAGCGCCTCGACCCGGCGGCGCAGTCGAGGCGGCATCACCTGGACGACCTTGGCCAGCGCCCGGACCGCCGTCTCCTCCATGCCGCCGACCGCGCCGGCGGCGGCCGTCCCCAGCCCGATCGCGATCGCCACGGCCTCCTCGTCGTCCAGCAGCAGCGGCGGCATGGCGGCCCCGGACCGGAGCTGGTAGCCGCCGCCGACCCCGCGCCCCGCGTCCACCGGATAGCCCAGGTCGCGCAGCCGGTCGATGTCGCGGCGCAGCGTTCGCTCGCTCACCCCCAGCCGGTCCGCCAGCTCCCCGCCCGCCCAGTAGCGATGGGTCTGCAGCAGGGACAGCAACCGCAGCATGCGCGCGCTCGTGTTCGCCATGGATCCATCCTCGCGCGCATTGCGGTCAGAAAGTGGCCGGTATTCCTCCTAACGTGGTCCCCATGACCGAAGCGATGATCCGTACAGAGGGCCTCACCAGGCATTTCACCGTCAAGAAGCAGACGGTCGAGGCGGTGCGCGGCCTCGACCTCGAGGTGCGGGCCGGCGAGCTGGTCGCCCTGCTCGGGCCCAACGGGGCGGGCAAGAGCACCACCCTGCGGATGCTCACCACCCTGCTGGCGCCCACCGCCGGCACCGCGCGGGTCGCCGGCCGCGACGTGACGACCGACCCGCGCGGCGTCCGCCACCGCATCGGCTACGTCGGCCAGGGGAACGGCGCCGCGCACAGCCAACGCGGCCGCGACGAGCTGATCAGCCAGGGCCGCGCGTACGGCCTCGACCGTGCGGCGGCGCGGGACCGGGCCGCCGAGCTGATCGCGTCCCTGGACCTGGAGGCCGTCGCCGACCGGACGGTGTCGTCGCTGTCCGGCGGCCAGCGCCGTCGTCTGGACATCGCGATGGGCCTGATCCACGCCCCGGACCTGCTGTTCCTGGACGAGCCGTCCACCGGTCTCGACCCGCAGAACCGGGCCGCCCTCGCCGGGCACATCACCGCGCTGCGGGAACGGCACGCCACCACGGTGGTCCTGACCACCCACTACCTGGACGAGGCCGACCAGCTCGCCGAGCGGGTCATCGTCATCGACCACGGTCGGGTCATCGCCGACGACACCCCCGAACGCCTCAAGGCCGAGCACGCCGGCGACCGGATCGTGCTGACCTTCGACCACGAACGGGACGCGGCGCGGGCGGCGGGCGAACGGCTCGGCGTCCTGGGCGACGCGCGGATCGAGCAGAGCGGGTCCCGCGTCGTCATCGAGGCCGACGGCGGCGCGCGGCTCGTCCCCAAGCTGCTGCGCGGTCTGGACGACGCCGACATCACGGTGGCCGCCGTCGAGGTCGCCCGACCGACCCTCGACGACGTCTTCCTCAACCTGACCGGGCGCAGCCTGCGCGAAGCCTCCAAGGAGGGCAAGTGAGCACCACCCTCGTCTCCGACACGGCCGTCGTCTTCACCCGCGAACTGCGGCCGGTGCTGCGCAACCCGTTCTCGCTGGTCTTCACGATGGTGCAGCCGGTGTTCTTCCTGGCGCTGTTCGGGCCGCTGCTGCCGGACACCGTCCCCGGCGGCGGCTCGGCGCTGCAGTGGTTCGTGCCCGGGATCATCGTGATGTCGTGCCTGTTCGCCGGTTCGGTCACCGGCTCCAACCTGCAGTTCGAGATCCAGACCGGCTCGCACGAGCGGATGCTGGTGTCCCCGCTGCGGCGGCCGGCCTTGATCGTGGGCCGCTCGCTCAAGGAGATCGTGCCGATCATGGGCCAGGCGCTGATCATCATGGCGGTCACCGTCCCGTTCGGCTTCCGGCCGGATCCCGCCGGCGCGCTGCTCGGGCTGCTGCTGATCGCCGTGTTCGGGGTGGGTCTCGGCGCGCTGTCGTACACGCTGGCGCTGGCGTCCAAGGACCAGGAGTGGCTGTTCTGGACCGTGCAGCAGACGCTGCTGTTCCCCTTGCTGCTGCTCGCCGGGATGCTGCTGCCGATCGACGACGGTCCCGGCTGGCTGCGGACGCTGGCCCGGTTCAACCCGCTCACGTACGTGGTGGACGCGGAACGGGCCCTGTTCGGCGGGGAGATCGTCTCGGCGACCGTCGGCTACGGGGTCCTGGCGGCCCTCGGTGTCGCGGTCGGCGGGCTCCTCATCGGCATCCGCGCCATGCGGAACGCCTGACCCTCCGTCGTTCGACGCGCCCCGTGCCCCGGTGTCTCCGGGCAGGGGGCGCGGGTCGTTTTCGTGTGGTTCGCTCCAATTCTTGACATCATCGGTGCTCCGCCAAGTCGAGACGGACGGGGGAGTCCATGGTCACGCAACCGTTGCGTCCTGAGGATCCGCAGGAGATCGGGTCCTACCGGCTGCTCGGCCGGCTGGGCGGCGGCGGGATGGGCCAGGTCTTCCTGGGGCGTTCGCCGGGGGGCCGCCCCGTCGCGGTGAAGCTCGTCCTGCCGGGTCTGGCGGCCGACTCCGACTTCCGCCGCCGTTTCGCCCAGGAGATCGACGCCGCGCGTCGCGTCGGCGGCTTCCACACCGCCCAGCTCGTGGACGCCGACCCGCACTCCGACCCGCCGTGGCTCGTCACCGCCTACGTTCCGGGTCCGTCCCTCCAGGACGCGATCGAGACCCACGGGCCGCTCCCGGAACGCACCGTCCGCGCCCTGGGGGCGGGGCTGGCGGAGGGGCTCGGGGCCATCCACGCCTGCGGGCTGGTGCACCGCGATCTCAAGCCGGGGAACGTCATCCTGGCCGAGGACGGCCCCCGGATCATCGACTTCGGGATCGCCCGCGCGATGGGCTCCACGATGATGACGGCGGCGGGCTCGGTGATGGGGACCCCCGGCTTCATGTCCCCGGAACAGGCCGAGGGGGCTCAGGACCTGGGGCCGGCCAGCGACGTGTTCGCCCTGGGGTCCGTGCTCACCTACGCCGCCACCGGCGAGGGGCCGTTCGACGCGGGCTCCATCGCCTCGATCGTCTACCGCATCATCCGCGAGGATCCCGACCTCGGGCCCGTCCCCGCCTCGCTGCGCGCCCTGGTGGGCGCCTGTCTGGCCAAGGACCCGGCCGCCCGGCCCGGCATCCCGGACGTCCTGCGGTATCTGTCCGACGCCTCCGGGACCTCCGAGGCGTGGCTGCCGGCCCCGGTCACGGCCATGATCGCCGAACGCAACCTCGGCACCGGCCCGAGCGCGGCCTCCCCGCAGCCGCCGCCCCCGCCGGCGACGCCTCCGCCCTTCCCCGTGACGCCGGCGCACGGCGCGCCCGTGGGGTCCGGGGCGCCCGGGATGCTGACGCCTCCGCCGTTCCCCGTGACCCCCGCGCCGTTCCCGCTGACGCCCGCGCCCGGAGTGCCCGCGCAGTATCCCGGCGGCGGATGGACGCCTTCCCCCGCGCCCGCGCCCGCCCCCGCCTGGCAGCAGCAGGGCCCCACGACCCCGTCGTACGGGCCGCCCGGGCCCGGCACGCCGTCCCCGACCGGGCCGCGCCTGGTGGCGGTGGGTGTCGCCGTGCTCGCCGTGCTCGTCCTCGTCATCGTGGGCGTTCTGGTGGTCGCGACCAACGGCGACGACGACCCGCGCGCCGAGACCTCGCAGTCGACCGGTGCCGACAACGACCCGCCGCCCGCGGGGGAGGCGCCCGGCACGTCGGTCGCTCCCGTCCTCGGCGCGTGGACGGGCACCTACACCTGCACCCAGGGCCTCACGAACCTGTCACTGCTCATCACCGAGGCCGCCGGAGGGGGTCTGGAGGCCACCTTCAGGTTCTCCGCCCATCCCAGCAACCCGTCCGTCCCGAACGGGTCGTTCGTCATGAAGGGCAGCTTCACCAACGGCGTCCTCGACCTGAACGGCGACCGCTGGCTGCAGCGGCCGGGGTCCTACCTCATGGTCGACATCAAGGCCACCAACATCACCGGCGACCGGCCCCTCACCATCAACGGCGTCGTCGACTCCACCGGCTCGGAGTGCTCCACGTTCTCGATACGCCGCGTCTGAGCCCGGTCACCTCGCGGCCGGCCGGGGGAGGTGGCGGGTCGCCTCCCGGAGGGTCACGCCCGAGAGCCGCTCGGCGCGCTCGTCGACCCAGGCGGCCACCCAGTCGGGATCGCGCTTGGAGAGCTCGCGCAGCACCCAGCCGAGGGCCTTGCGGATGAAGAACTCCCGTTCGCCGAGCAGGACGTCGCCGTACCGGGAGATCCGCGCCAGATCGGGACGGCCGGCGCGGATGCCGCGCAGCAACGCAAGGAGCGCCGACCGCCTGATCCACAGGACGGGGTCGTGCACCCACGCGTCCAGCGTCGCGGCCGTCTGCGGCCGGCGGAGGACCATGTCCCCGACGACGCGGTCGGCGAGCGCGTCCACGTACACCCAACTGCTCGACTCGCGGAGGAACCGCTCGGCGAGGGCGAGATCCTCCGGCTCCAGCGAGGGGGCCCGCTTGACCAGCACCTCCACGGCGGCCATCCGCAACTCGTGCACGGGAACGCCGTCGCTCGAAGCCGTCCACAGCCTCTCGGCCAGGGCGAGCACCTCGGCGCGCTCGACGCGTGACCGCACGGCCGCGAGCGCCACCTTCCGGATCGCCGGGACCGGCACCCCCAGGTGGACGAGGTCGCTCTTCAAATAGCGCTTCTCCTGCATGGCCCGTTCCGGACCGCCCAGCGAACGCAGCGACGCCTCGACCTCCCGCGCCACCTCTGCGACGTCCATGGCGGCACCCTAACCGGACGTGTGCGCAAGTCCTCAACGGGCATGCAGGCCCCATGTCGACGCCACCTCTCAACAGGACGCTGCTGACGACCGAGCCGATCGCGACGTACGCCGGGTACGAGGACGCGCAGGCGGCCGTCGACCGGCTGTCCGATCTGCACTTCCCGGTCGAGCACTCGGTGATCGTCGGGGTGGACCTGCGGATGGTCGAGCAGGTCCTCGGGCGGCTCACGACCCTGCGCGCCGTCGGCATGGGCGCCGGGTCCGGGGCCTGGTTCGGCCTGCTCATCGGGCTGTTCTTCGCCATCTTCACACCCGGGTCGCTGTCCTCGGTGGGCGTCATCCTGGCCGGGCTGCTCTGGGGGGCGGTCGCCGGGGCGCTGTTCGGGCTGGTGACGCACGCGATGAGCGGGGGCCGTCGCGACTTCGTCTCCAAGAGCGCCCTCGTCGCCGCCACGTACGAGGTGCGCGTCGAGACCGGCCACGCGGCCCGCGCCAGGGAACTGCTGGAGAGAGGCGCGTGAGCCTCGAGGGTCACTCCTCCTCGGCGATCTCCGGGTGTTCCGTCTCGATCCGCTCGGTCAGGAAGTGCAGGTCGTCGCGGGAACTTAGCCGAGTCCGGCCCGCTGAGGTGATCTACCGTGGGAACGATGGACGATCTCTCTTGGCTGGGCCCACCGATCGACGCGCGTCCGCTGTTCCCCGAGGAGCGCGGGGAACTGCTCGGGCTGCTCCGGGAACTCGACGCCGACGAGTGGCGGGCGGAGGCCGTACCGGGATGGACGGTGCGCGACCTGACCGCGCACGTCCTCGGCGTCGACTACGGCCGCATCTCACGAGACCGGGACGGACATCGGGAGGGCCCCGCGCCCCGGCCGGGGGAGACCTTCGAGGAGTTCATCCACCGGATCAATCAGGAATGGGTGGACGCCGCCGCCCGGATCAGCCCCCGCGCCCTGACCGAGTCGCTGGACATGACGGGGGCGGCCATCGCCGCCCTGTGGGAGGGCGGCGACCCCGACGGGAGGAGCCTGGACGTCTCGTGGGCGGGGGCCGATCCCGCCCCGTTGTGGCTCGACTGCGCGCGTGACCTGACCGAGTACTGGACGCATCGACAGCAGATCCGGCACGCCACGGGCCGTGGGACCGACGGGAATCCCCGGCTCCTCGGGCCGGTGCTCGACACGTTCATGAGGGCCCTGCCGCACACCCTGCGTCACACGGCGGCGGGCATCGGGGAGCAGGTGCGGGTGATCGTGGAAGGCCCGGCGGGCAGCGCCTGGACCGCGACCAGAACCTCGACGGGCTGGTCCCTGGCCTCTCGCGAAGGCGCACCGGCCGCGACGGTGCGCATGGACGCGGAGACGGCCTGGCGGCTCTGCACACGCGGCCTCGAACCCCGAGAGGCCCTGGCGCGCGGCCACGTCGAGGGCGATCGGCGGCTCGGCACGGCGGTCTTCGAGATCCTGTCCATCATCCGCTGACCTCCGGGGGAAGCGCGACCTGGATCTGAGACGCCGTCCCCAACGTGACGAAGAGCCCCCGGCCCGTGGGCCCGGCGAGGGACGTGTTGCGAGGCAGGCGCAGGCCGAAGAGCTCCCCGTCGTCGGGCGAGTCGACGGACAGGAGCACCCCCGAGCGCGAACGTCGGGTGTCGGACAGGAACCCCCGGAACCCTCGGGCGAGGTCCTCGGTGGTGCCGCCGATGACCAGGGCGTGCTCGCCGTCCCGCGCGGTGCGGAGGACGGTGCGCAGGGCGTCGTCGAGGTCGGTCTCGTCGAGGAGTTCGGCGTCGTCGACGATGACGACATAGCGGTGCTCGTCGCCGATCGCCTCCAACAGGTCGTTCTCGGTGGCCTCGGCGTTCAGAACGCCCAGGACGCCGGGCCGCCCGGCCAGGGACGCCAACGGGGAACGGCGCGGCGTGAGGAGCAGGACGGGCACCAGGCCCCCCGCGGAGGCCGGGTCGAGGAGGGACAGCGCGATCGTCAGCAACGTGGTCGAACGCCCCGAACGCGCCGGGCCCGCGACCACGAAGCCGGGCCCCTCGTTCAGCAGGTCCACGCCCACCGGGGCGAGGGTGTCGCCGCCGACCCCGACCAGCGCCCACAGCGCCGAGGGGGCCATGTGGTCCGGGTCCAGGGACATCGCCTCGGAGTACGTGACCCGTACGGGCAGCTCGTCCACGTGCAGCGGACGCAGCCGGCGCGAGAGGGTGCCGTACCGCTCCTTGCAGACGCGGGCGACGTCCTGCAGCGCGGCGACCTGCGCCGGGCCGGAGGGGTCGTCGGCGAGCAGGCCGATCTGGGACTCGCGCAGCGGACGCCCCGGCCCCATGTGCTCCACGACCCGTCCCGGCGGCATGAACGCGGGGACCTGGCGTTCCTGCAGCCCCGCGTAGCCGTAGTCCATGGGGTCGGCCATCCGGAGGACGAGCCGCCGGTCGAAGACCGTGGAGATCTGGCCGCCCAACCCCGTCCGGTCGCCGGTGACGACGGCGCGGAGACCGACCGCCGCGCCCTCCCGGAGCAGACGCAGGAAGGCGTCGACCAGACGACCGTAGTCGTAGTGCTCGAACGCCCCCAGGAAACCCTCCCACCGGTCGAGCAGGAGCACCATCCACGGCATCCGGTCGGAGGACGCCACGGCGGCCCGCTGCTCGGCCAAGGTGGCGAAGCCGGCCTCCGCCAAGACCTGCTGACGTCGGGAGACCTCGGTCGACAGGGCCGACAGCAGCCGTTCGCAGCGGTCGAGCTGGTCGCGTCCGACGACGGCCCCGCAGTGCGGCAGGGCGACCAGCGGGAGCAGCGCGTTGGCCCCGCAGTCGATGGCGTACAGATGCACGTCGTACGGGGAGCAGGCGGACGCCAACGAGCCCGCCAGGGTGCGGAGCACGGTCGAACGGCCCGACTGGGCGGCCCCGGCGACGTAGAGGTGCCCGCCCGAGGCCAGGTCGAGGCTCAGGGCCTCGCGGGACTGGACCTCCGGCAGATCCGTGACCCCGAACTCCAGCGGCGGCACGTCCACCACCGAGCCCCCGGCGGCGGTGCGCAGCGAGACCCGGACCCGGTCGGGCAACGGGTCCAGCCAGGGCGAGCGCTGCGCCGGGACCCCGGCGCGCGTGGCCGCCTCACCGATCGCGCGGACCAGCAACGCCAGGTCGGTGACCGTGTCGGTGTCCTCCGGCTCGCCGGACGACGGCAGCGCGCGGCCCAGCCCCTCCCACGGCACCGGCAGAACGGCGGCGGTCGACCCCTGCGTCCCCTTGGACAGGGTGACGTCGGCGCGCGACCCGGGGCGGCGTCCGCCGATCCGCGCCGTCTGCACCGCGAACGGCGTGGCCGCCCCCGACCGCACGTAACAGCGGCCCGGCGTGGACTGCGGGATGTGCGCGGCGTCCGGGGCGTCGAGGACGTCGGTGGACTCGTCCGCGTCGGTCACCCGCAGCGCGATCCGCAGGTTCGTGTTGGCGCGGATGTCGGCGGTGACCACCCCGGCGGGCCGCTGTGTGGCCAGGATCAGGTGGACGCCCAGGGAACGACCCCGTCGGCCGATGTCCACCAGGCCCGCCACGAAGTCCGGCAGCTCGGCCACCATCGCCGCGAACTCGTCGATGACCAGCACCAGCCGGGGCAGCGGGGGCAGGTCGGGGCCGGCGGCCGTCCCGGGGCGGGCGTACCGGCCCACGCCACCGCCCTGGACGGCGCGGGACGCGGCGGCGCGGTCGCGAAGGTCGCCGTAGTCCTCGATGTCCTTGGCCCCCGCGTTCAGCAGGATCTCCTCGCGGCGGCGCAGCTCGGCGGCCAGCGACTGCAGGGCCCGTTCGGTCAGGTGCCCGTCGAGGTCGGTGACCATCCCCACGGTGTGCGGCAGGGCGGCGCAGTCCTTGAACGCCGCCCCGCCCTTGTAGTCGATGAGGACGAACGTCATCTCGTCCGGCCGGTTGGCGACCGCCAGCGCGGCGATGAGGGTCTGCAGCAGCTCCGACTTGCCCGCGCCGGTCGTTCCGGCGATCAGTCCGTGCGGGCCGTCCGTGCGCAGGTCGAGCCGGTACGGGCCGTCGGCGGCGACGCCGATCGGCACCCGGGTGGTGCGGCCGCCGCCGTCCTTCCACGCGTTCAGCACGTGCGCGGCCGTGGGGTCGGGCATCTCGAGCAGGTCCAGCAGCCGGGCCTGCGCGGGCAGGGACTCGTCGGCGTCCTCGCGGGACACGTCGCGGACGGGGGCCAGCGCCCGGGCCACCCGTTCGGCCCAGGCCACCGAGACCTGGTCGGCGAGGATCGGGCCGATGGCGTCCAGGCCCTGCCCGCGCAGCCGGAGGGTGTCGGGGACGTCGCCGCTCCACTCCCAGGTCGCGACGGCCGCGCACTCCTCGGGGAGGAGCCGCTCCTCGTCGTCGATGCACAGCGCGTACACGCCGTACTCGGGGCCGCGCGCCAGCACGTGGGGCATCCCGGGGACCCGCCGCAGCGCCCGCGCCCCGTCGAGCACGACCAGGATGTTGTACGGCACGTCCGGCCGCCCCGCCTCGCCGAACGCCGAGGTGGGGTCCGCGGAACGGCGGCGTTCGGTGATGCGGATGGCCAGTTCGGTGACCCGGTGCGCGATGGACTCCGGGTCGGCCCCGACGAGCGCCAGACATTCCTCGCCCGCGTGCGGGGCGCAGTGCGGCAGCCAGCGCACCCAGTTCCAGTGCTCGGCCCCGTCCTCCTCGGCGGACAGCACCACGATGGCCAGGTCGCGAGGGCTGTGCAGCAGCGCCGACTGCGCGACCATCCACCGGGCCAGCGCCCGCGCCGCCGGACGCGGCCCGGTCAGCCCGAAGACCCCGAGGTCCGCCAGCCGCAGCGCCACCGGCACCGCGTGCGCGACGGGCACCTGAACGGTCCCGTCCTCGTTGCCCTCCAACTCGATCCGCGCGGGAAGGTCGGCCAGACCAACCCGCATGTGCAAGGTGTCCTCATCGGTGATGCGGCGCTCCCACAGCCGCCGGCGAGGGCCGGTCGCCGTCAGCAGCGCCTCGGCGGGGTCGACGCGCAGCGCCCGCCGGTCGTCCTGATCGCGGCGGCGCAACGCGTCCAGCTCCCCGGCGAACGCGGCGCTGCGCCGCTGGTACTCCTTCAACTCCTTGCGGTACGACTTGCGCCCGTACATCCGGTCCGAGGCCCACTCGCCGACCTGGATCAGGGGCCAGCTCAACGCGAACAGGGCCCACCACCACTGCCCCAGCGCATACGCCATGACCAGGCCGAACAGCGAGAACAGCAGCGCACCGAACAACCGCAGCCGCTCCCGATGTCCGCGCTCGGGCGGACGCGGGACGGCCAACTTGCGGGGCCGCCATGCCGGACCGATCCGCGGCGGCCGGTTGAAGGCGAGCCCCCCGCCGGGCAGCGGCTCCAGGTGCGTGTCGGGGGCCGTGCTGGGCGCCACGGTCAGCACCGTGGAGCCGACCATCAACAGCGCGCCGAACGGCCACGGCGTCCGGCCCTCCAGTCTCCGCCCCTCCAGGAGCGCCACGGTCTGCTCGGACGCCTCGACCTCCACGCCACTGGCGCCACCGGCCGCGCGCTGGACGGTGATGCGCAGCGACCGGGGCGGAATGCCGGGATCGGCGACGCTCAGGTCGACGTCCTCACCGCCGCCCAAGGTGCTGGTGCCGAGCCCGAGCCGATGCACCGCCCCGGCGGCCGGCCCCCCGGTGACCCGGACCTCGACCAGCCCGGTCGGCTCGGCGAACACCGTGGCCGCGGCCGCCCGCCGCTCCACCGCCACGACCGCCCCGTCCCGCAGCTCCCGAACGGCCTGCGCCTGCGGATCCAGCATCCGCCCGTCCATCCAGAGCGCCCGTCGAGAGTCCTCACCCGAACGCGGCCTGGGAATCGTCGGCGAATCGGTGTCCAGAGCGTCGAAAACAGCCTTCGCCACATTTCCGACGGTCATTTCGGAATCGGCGTCGATCACCACATCCCGTGGCCCCAGGCCGGTCAGCGCGGTGAGCGAGATCCGCATTCAACCCTCCAGCAATCGGCCGCCGGGCGGCTCCGAACACCGGATCAGCTTAATTACCCCCACCTCCGCCGACGCCCGACGCGCGCGTTCCGATGCCCGGAGTAATTTCCGGAAGCGCTGCTCTCGTTCCATGTCAGCGCTCTGCTAACCTGGCCGGCCTGGGAGGTGGGGATGAACAGGAGCCGGACCGCGCGGGAGCGGGTGCGGGCGGAGCTGACGCGGGAGATCGCCGAGGCGGCCCGGCGGCAGTTGGCCACGGAGGGCGCGGTGGGGTTGTCGCTGCGCGCGGTGGCCCGCGAGATGGGGATGGCGTCCTCGGCGGTCTATCGCTACTTCCCGAGCAAGGACGACCTGCTCACGGCCTTGATCGTGGAGGGTTACAACACCCTCGGGGAGGCGGTGGAGCAGGCGGACGCGGGGTGCGGGCGCGATGACCACGGTGGGCGGTGGCGGGCGATCTGCGATGCCGTTCGCGGCTGGGCGTTGGACCGGCCGCACGAGTACGCGCTGCTGTACGGGTCGCCGGTGCCCGGTTATCAGGCCCCTCAGGACACGGTTCCCCCGGCTCTGCGGGACACGCTCGTGTTCGGTCGGATCGTGAGCGACGCCCACGAGGCGGGGACGCTCGTCACACCGGCGAACGCCCCGGCGGCCCCGGCGGCGTCGGCCGAGGACCTGGCGCGGGTTCGGGAACGCATCATGCCGGGGGTTCCGGACGATGCGGCGGCCCGTGCGGTGACCGCCTGGTCGGCGCTCTTCGGATGGGTGAGTTTCGAACTGTTCGGCCAGTTCAACAACGTCGTGGAGGATCGCGACGCGTTGTTCGGGCACACCGTGGCGTCGCTCGGCTCGCTCATCGGGTTGCCGGCCCCGAGGGCCGAAATTGACCGCGGGTAAGCCATGATGTGATCACCGAAACGGCAGGTCCCCGGGGCCACACCCGGTGACGGGACGGCATATCCCCGGAGAATCCATTGACGGGGGCTCACCCGCGCCGCGACCATGGATCGCTCGGTCACGCCCATCTCGGAGTATCCAGCGATGAAGGCCAGTCAGTCGACGGTCGCCGGCGGCTCGAACAGCTCGGCACCACTCGGACGTTCCGGGCTCGGGGCGTCCACCGGGCAGCGATTGCCCGTCCCGCCCCGCGAGCGCAAGCCCGCGCTGGCGGCGCTGGCCGTGCTCCTCATTCTCGGCGGCGCGCTGACGAGCGCGTACCTGGTGATCGCCAGCGGCCAACGGGTCTCGGCCATCGTCATCGGCGCGCCCGTCGCGGCGGGTCAGCCGATCCCGGCGAACGCGCTGCGCGAGGCGCAGATCGGCGACACGGGCATCAACTTCGTCAACTGGTCGGAGCACACCAAGGTCGCCGGCTCCCGGGCGGCCGTCTCGCTGGTCCCGGGCACGCTGCTCACCAACGACATGGTCACCCCCGCGGGCGCCGCGGCCGCGGAGGGCCGGGTGGTCGTCGGGCTGGCGCTCAAGCCCGGCCAGCTCCCCGCCGCCGACCTGCACAGCGGCAAGCGGGTCAGCGTCTACGCGGTCGGCGGCACCGAGGGCGGCCCCCGGGCGGGCACGCTGCTGTCGGCCGACGCGCTGGTGGTCACCGTCGCCTCGGGCGGTGACGAACGGCTGCGCGGCGACCAGACGATGGTGGACGTGGCGGTGCCCCCCGCCGACGCGCCGCTGCTCACCCAGGCCGCGTCCGCCGGGGCCGTCGCCATCGTGCTGGTCCCCCCGGGCACCACCGTCCCGACGGGCAGACCCGTCGCCCCGGCCGACCTCGGCGGCGGTCAGAACGGCCAGAACGGTCAGAACGGCCGACGCACGCCCGGCCCCGGCGGCGGCACCGTGCCGTCCGGCGGCACCGGAGGCGGCCAGACGAACGACCCGGCCGGGGGCTGATCGTGGCTCTGATCGCGCTCGCGGCCGACAAGGGGGCACCCGGCGTCACCACCGCGGCGGTGGCCCTCGGCGCGGTGTGGCCCCGTCCCGTGCTGGTGGCCGAATGCGACCAGGCGGGCGGCGACCTGGTCTACCGGCTCCCCGCCGAACCGGGGGACGGCGGCGACGGCGGCTCCGCCTCCGGCGGAGAGGGCGGCCGGACCGCCATGCTCAACCCGTCCCGCGGCCTGCTCAGCCTGGCCGCCACCGCCCGCCGCGGCCTGCGGCCCGAGCAGATCGGCGAGCACTGCCAGCGGCTGGTCGGCGGGCTGGACGTGCTGGTCGGCATCACGGGCGCCGAGCAGGCCCAGGGCATGACCTGGCTGTGGGGCCCGCTCGGCCGGGCGTTCGCCGGGCTGGCGTCGGTGGACGTGCTGGCCGACTGCGGGCGGCTCGGCGCGGGCACCCCGGTGATGGACCTGGTCCGCGAGGCGGACATGGTGGTGCTGTTCTGCCGCGCCACCCTCGAACAGGTCGCCCACCTGCGCGAACGGGTCGGCGCCCTGACCAAGGAGCTGCCCGGCGGCCCGCCCGTCGGGATCGTGGTGATCGCCGACCCGCGCGACTTCCGCGGCTCGGTCACCGAGGTCGACCGCATCATCGCCAACTCCGGCCTGCCCGCGACCGTGCTCGGCGGCTTCGCGCTCGATCCCAAGGGCGCCGAGATGCTGCGCGGTCGATGGGGCGGCCGGCTCGACCGTTCGCTGCTGATCCGTTCGGCCCGCGAGGTGGCGGGCGACCTGGTGGGACGGCTGGCCGCGCCGCGCGGTCCGCAGCCCGCCGACCGTTCGGCCGAGCCGAGGGCCGCGGCCGGCCACCGGCCCGAGACGGGCCCGCGCGCCTCCGCCGTCCGGCCGGGCGCACCCCAGCCGGAGAGGGGGCGGTAAGTGGACCACGCGCTGGTCAAGCGGCTGCGGCAGGAGGTCGGCGACCGGCTGGCCCAGCAGCGCAGGATGGACGCCGCCGCCGGGATGGCCCCGATGTCGCCCGAGGACGAACGGCAGTTCGCCCGCGCGCTGATCTCCCAGGTGCTGGAGGAGTTCGCCCGCGCCGAGCTGACGTCGGGCCGCCGCCCGCCCAACGCCGAAGAGGAGGAGGCGCTCGCCGCCGGCGTCCACGCGGCGCTGTTCGGGGTGGGCCGGCTCCAGCCGCTGCTGGAGGACCCCGAGATCGAGAACATCGACATCAACGGCTGCGACCGGGTCTTCATCGGCTACGCCGACGGCCGCGAGGTGATGGGCGAGGCGGTGGCCGACTCCGACGAGGAGCTGGTCGAGCTGATCCAGGTCCTGGCCGCGTACTCGGGTCTGTCGTCGCGGCCGTTCGACACCGCCAACCCGCAGCTCGACCTGCGGCTGCCGGACGGGTCCCGGCTGTCGGCGGTGATGGACGTGACGCTGCGCCCGGCGCTGTCGATCCGGCGGGCCAGGCTCGGCAAGGTGTTCCTGTCGGACCTGATGGGCAACGGCACGCTGACCACGGAGCTGGGCCGCTTCCTGCGGGCCGCGGTCCTCGCCCGCAAGAACATCATGATCGCCGGGGCCACCAACGCGGGCAAGACCACGCTGCTGCGCGCCATGGCCAACGAGATCCCGCCCGGTGAGCGCCTGATCACCGTGGAACGTGCCCTGGAGCTGGGCCTCGATCAGTTCCCCGAGCTGCACCCCAACGTGGTGGCGTTCGAGCAGCGGCTGCCCAACTCCGAGGGGCAGGGCGAGATCTCGATGGCGGAGCTGGTGCGGCGCTCGCTGCGGATGAACCCCTCCCGGGTCATCGTCGGCGAGGTGCTGGGCGACGAGATCGTCACCATGCTCAACGCCATGAGCCAGGGCAACGACGGCTCGTTGTCGACCATCCACTCCAACTCCTCGATGGAGGTCTTCAACCGGATCGCCACCTACGCCATCCAGGCGGAGGAACGGCTCCCGACCGAGGCCACCCACATGCTCATCGCCGGGGCCATCGACTTCGTGGTCTTCATCGAGAAGCGCAACGACTACGACCGCGGCGGGCGGCTGCGCCGCTACGTCGCCAGCGTCCGCGAGGTCACCGGCTGCGACGTGCGGGTGCTGTCGTCGGAGGTGTTCGCGTTGGGCCCGGACGGCCACGTGCTCCCGGCCGCCCCGACGTCCTGCGGCGACGAGCTGGCCGAGTACGGCTACGACCCGGTCATGGGCGGTGGGTGGTGATGTTCGCGCCGGACGTTCTCCTGGCCGTCATCGCGGGCGGGCTCGTCGGCGGCGGGTCGCTGCTGCTGGTCGCGGCGTTCCGCGGGTTCCCGGCGCGGCCCGGCAGGCCGACCCCGCGTCGCAGCCGCGAGGACATCGTCCGCACGCTCACCACCCGCACGGCCCTGGCGGTGATCGGCGGGACGCTGGTGCTGGTGGTGACCCGCTGGCCGGTGGCGGCGGTCGGGGCGGGCCTGCTGGTGGCGGGCTGGGACGGCATCGCGGGCGGCGCGGCCGAGGAGCGCAAGGCGATGTCGCGTCTGGAGGGCCTGGCCGCCTGGACGGAGTCGCTGCGCGACACCATCGCGGGCGCGGTCGGCCTGGAGCAGGCGATCCCGGCGTCGGTGCGGGCCGCGTCCCCGGCCCTGCAGCCGCCGCTGCGCACGCTGGTGGACCGTCTGCACACCCGGATGCCGATGCCGGAGGCGCTGCGCCGCTTCGCCGACGACCTCAACGACGCGTCCGCCGACCTGGTGATCTCCGCGCTGATCCTCAACGCCCGGCTGCGCGGGCCGGGGTTGCGCGACATGCTCGGCGCGCTGTCCACCTCCGCCCGCGCCGAGCTGGACATGCGCCGTCGCGTGGCGGCCGACCGCAGGGCGACCCGGCGCAGCGTCACCATCGTGGTCGGCGTCTCGGTCGGCACCGCGCTGCTGCTGACGGTGTTCAACCGCGCGTACGTGGAGCCCTACGACGGGTTCGTCGGGCAGATCGTCCTGGTCGTGGTGGTCGCCCTGTACGCGGCGGCGTTCCTGTGGCTGCGCCGCCTGTCCCGGTACGACATGCCGCAGCGCCTGCTGAGCGCCCCCGATGCCCGACCCGGGGTCCCGGGCGAGATGCCCGCCACGGTCGCGGGCTGGCAGGGCTCGGCGACCCCGCCCCTGAGAGGTCGCCACGCGATGGACGCGGGAGGCGGGCCCTCGTGACGATGACATCGGAAACCCGAAGGGGACTCGGGGCGCGGGTTCGAGGAGGTGCCGGGTGACCGGGGCGTTGTTGGCCGGGGCCGCCGTGGGGCTCGGTCTGTATGCGCTGGTCCGGGCCCTGTTCCCGGCGCGGCCGGGGTTGGCGGCCGGGCTCGCGGCGTTCGACCGGGCGCGGGCCGCCGACACCGCCGGGAAGCAGAACCGCGCCGCGCCCGGTGTCGAGCAGGTCAGCGGCCTGCGCGCCCAGGTGGGGCGGTCGGTGGCGCGTCTGTACGAGTCGCGGGGGTGGGAACAGCGGTCGGTCCGCGCCGACCTGGCCCTGCTGGGGCGCTCCTACGAGGGCTTCCTCGCCACCAAGTTCCTGCTGCCGTCGGCCGCGCTGATCTTCCTGCCCGCGCTGGTGGCCTACACGGCGCTCCTGGACGTGGGCGGCGGGCTCGCGCTGCCCACGTGGATGGCGGTGCTGTTCGCGGCGTTCTTCTTCGTCCTGCCCGACATCCAGCTCCGCCAGGAGGCCGCGCAGCGTCGCCGGGACTTCCGGCACGTGGTGGGCGCGTTCCTGGACCTGGTCTCGATGAACCTGGCGGGGGGCCGGGGCGTGCCGGAGGCGCTGATGAGCGCCGCCCAGGTCGGCGACGGCTGGGCCATGGTCCGGATCCGGGACTCGCTGGCCAACGCCCGCATCACCGGGCAGACCCCGTGGCAGGCGCTGGGACGCCTCGGCGAGGACGTCAACATCGGCGAGTTGCGCGACCTGGCGGCGGCGTTGACGCTGGTCGCCGACGACGGGGCCAAGGTACGGCAGTCGCTGACGGCCCGCGCCGCGTCGATGCGGGCACGCGAGTTGTCGGACCTGGAGGGCAAGGCGGGGGAGCGCTCCCAGTCGATGCTGGTGGCGCAGTTGCTGTTCTGCTTCGGCTTCATGGTCTTTCTGGGCTTCCCCGCGCTGGTGCGGGTCTTGACGGCGTGACGCACGATGCCCCTATCCGCAATGAGAATCACGAGGAGTCACCGTGAACCCCTTGAACGACCCCGCGATCGTCTATCTGCGGGCGATGGTGGAGCTCCGCATCCACCGGGCCCGGACCGAGGACCGCGGTGTCGGCGTGTCCGCGATCGAGTGGGCCATCATCACCGGGATGCTCGCGGCCATCGCCATCGCGGTCTACGCGGTGATCCGCGGCAGCATCGAGGACTCCGCGGAGAAGATCAAGACCGAGTACAAGTGATCCGACGCCGGTCCGACGAGGGCGTGTCCTCGATGGAGCTGGCGCTGCTGACCCCGGCCCTGATCCTGGTCATCCTGTGCGTGATCCAGTTCGCGATGGTGTACCACGCCCGTCATGTGGCGCTGGCGGCGGCGCAGAGCGGCGCCCGGGTGGCCCGCGGCGACGTGGACGGGAGCTGGAAGGCCGAGGCCGAGGCCAAGGCCCGCACCTCCGTCCGGCACGTCGGCGGCAGCCTGCTCACCGACCTGCGGACCGAGGCCACCACCGACGGGGCCGACAACCGGTGGGTGGACGTCGAGGGCAAGGCGGTCCGGGTGATCCCGTTCATGACGTTCCGGGTGCACCAGCGGGCGGGCGGCCCGATCGAGTGCTTCCGGCCCGACGACGGCGGCACCGACTGCGAGGCCCCATGACCGGACTCCGGCGGTGGCGCGGGGACGGCGGCGGCATGTCGCTGGAGCTCGTGCTACTCACACCGGTCTTCGTGATGTTCCTGATGCTGCTGGCGGCGGCCGGCCGGGTGGTGGACGCGCAGAGCCAGATCGACGGGGCCGCCCGCGACGCGGTCCGCGCCGCCTCGATCGCCCGCAGCGCGCCCGACGCCGTGCGGTTCGCCGAACGGGCCGCGGCCGACAGCCTGCGCGGCACCCACTGGTGCCAGGGCGGGCCCCGCGTCAGCACCGACACCGGCCGGTGGGGGCCGGGCGGTCGGGTCACCGTCACCGTGAGCTGCAGCGTCGACCTCGGCGACCTGGCGTTCATCGGGCTGCCGGGCTCCCGGACGTTCAGCGGCGACGCGGTCGCGCCCATCGACACGTACACCTACCGGGGCACCGACACGGCGCCGGAGGGGGCGGAATGAGCGCGCGGCGCGGACCCCGGGGCGAGCGCGGCAGCATCGCGATGTTCACCGTGCTCCTCACCCCGGCCGTGCTGTTGCTCGCCGGGCTGCTGGTGGACGGCGGGCTGGCGATCCACGCCCGGCAGCGGGCCGCCGACATGGCCGAGCAGGCGGCCCGGGCGGGGGCCAACGAGATCGACGCCGACGTCCTGCGCGCCACCGGACGTCCCGAGATCGACCCGGGCCGCGCCTGCGCCGGGGCCTACGATCTGCTGGACGCGTACGGGACGGAGGTCACCGCGCGCTCCTGCCTGCCGGGCGCGGAGGAGGTCAGCGTGACGGTCACCATCACGGTGCGGGCACGGTTGCTCGGGATTGTGCCGGGGCTCGGGGACTTTACGATGACCTCAACGGCATCCGCGCACCCCGAGACCGGCGAGACCCCCTAGACGAGTTCCCCCGGACGAGACCCCAGAGGCATGATGTCACCACGCGAGCCAGTCAGGATCCGCACTCGCAGCGCCGGCGACGTGCTGGCGGGGCTGTCGGCCCTGGCGGCGCTGACCGCCCTGGTCGCCGGGGTGCCCGCCGTGCTGCTGGCCGTCTTCGGGTCGCCGTGGCCCGATCAGGCGCCCACCATGAACGACCTGACCCGGGAGCTGGGGCCGAGTTCGATCATCACCATCCTGGTGATCCTCGTCTGGCTCGCCTGGCTGCAACTCCTGGCCTGCGTGGCGGTGGAGGCGTACGCCGGGATCCGCGGGGTCGGGGTGCCCGCCCGGGTGCCGCTGGCCGGCGGGGTCCAGTCGCTGATCCACCGGCTGGTGGTGGCCGCGCTGCTGCTGTTCACCGTGACGTCGGCCGTGATGCCCGCGTTCTCCGGCAAGGACCTGGGCCCGAGCCGACCCGCGGCGGCGCAGGCCGAGCGGTTCCAACCGGTGGCGGCGACCGCGCCGGTCGACCTGGCGGCTCCGGAGACGCCCGCCGAGACCCTGACCGACGCCCCGGCGACGAAGGCGAAGACCACCAAGATCTATCGGGTGCAGCCGCCGGAGGGACGGCACCACGAGAGCCTGTGGGAGATCGCCGACCGCTGTCTGGGCGAGGGCCGCCGCTACAAGGAGATCTACGCGCTGAACAAGGGCCGGGTCCAGCCGGACGGCAGCAGGCTCACCATCGCCAGCCTGATCCGCCCCGGCTGGATCCTGGAGATGCCCGACGACGCCGTGGGCGCGCGCACCATCCCGGCCGAGGACCTGGACGAGTACTTCCGGTACGGGCACCCCAAGCCCGACCCCAAGCCCGACGGCGACCCGGAGCCCCCGCCGCGCGCCCCGCAGCCCCGAGAGCCCGCCCCGGAGGAGCAGCGGCCGCGCACCCCGGCCCCGGAGCCGCCCAAGAGCCAGGCCCCCGCGCCGCCGCCCGCCAAGCAGGCCCCAACGCCCGAGGCCCCGGGCCCGGCGGCCCCCGCTCCCACGCGCGAGGCCCCGCAGCGCGCCGGCGAGTCGTCCGCCCCCGTGGAGATCGGCTGGCCGCAGGGCCTGGCGGTGGCGTCGTTGCTGGCCGCCGGCGTGCTGGCCGCGCTGGGCCGGCGTCGCCGCGAGCAGATGGGGCGGCGCGCGTTCGGGCAGATGATCGCCCGCCCCGAGGGTGTGGAGGCCCGGGCCGAGGAGGCGTTGCGGGTCGGTCAGGACGAGCACGCCGCCCGGCTCCTGGACATCGGTCTGCGGCACCTGTCCACGTCCCTGGCGGCCGACGGCCGTACCCTGCCCACGGTCTACGGCGTCCACCTCGGCGAGGAGAGCCTCGACCTGTGGATCGCCCCCGCCGACCACAACCCGCCCGACCCCTGGCACGCCTACGACGACGGTCAGGTGTGGCGGCTGCGCGCCGACGCCCTCGCCGCCCTGGAGTCCGAGGACCTCGCCGACGTGCTGGCCCCGTACCCGGGTCTGGTCTCCATCGGCACGAACCAGACGGGCCGCATCCTGGTCGACCTGGAGGCCGCCCACGGGCTGATCGCGTTGCGCGGGCCCGAGGCCACCCGGCGGGCGGCGCTCGCCGCGATCGCCCTGGAGCTGGCCACCAACCGCTGGTCCGACCACATGCGGATCACGCTGGTCGGCTTCGGCGACGAGTTGGGCGGCGGCCTCGCGGAGATCGCGCCCGACCGGATCCGCAACGTCGCCTCCCTGGCCGAGGCGCTGCCCGAACTGGAGGGCCGCAGCCAGGAGGTCCGGCAGGCGCTGGCAGCCTCGGGCGTGGACTCGGTGCTCACCGGCCGCTGCCGGGGGATGTTCGGCGAGGCCTGGATGCCGCACTACCTGATCATGGCCGACCAGCCGACCGAGACCGAGGCCGACCGCCTGGTCGCCCTCGCCCGCACCGGCCAGCGGATGGCCGCCGGTCATCTGGTCGCCGGCGAGGTGCAGGGCGCCACCTGGACCTGGGACGTCACCGCCGACGGCCGCATGTCGGCGGGTGTGCTGGGCTTCGAGGTCGACGCCCAACTCGTCGGCGAGGAGCACTACCGCGCGGTCGTGGGGCTGTTCCGCACGGCGGGCCGTCTCGACGGCACCCCGCTGCCCGCTCCCGTTCCCGGCGATGAGCCGCCCGCGCCGGCCGAGCATCAGCCCGAGGTCGACATCCGGCTGCTCGGCCCGATCGAGGTGATCGCCCCCGGCCCGATGGACGACACCCGCCGCGACGTGTGCACCGAGGTGTTGGTCTACCTGGCCACCCATCCCGGCGGCGTGCACCCCACGGTGCTGGGCGGCGCCGTCTGGCCGCGCGGCGTGAGCGCCGCCGTCCGCGACGCCTGCATCGCCCGGGTCTCCGACTGGCTCGGCCGCGACTCCCGGGGCCGCCCCAACCTGTACTACGACGAGCGCGGCCGCATCAGGCTCGGCTCCGAGGTCCGCGTCGACTGGTCGGTGTTCCGCTGGCTGATCTGGCGCTCCGCCGCCGAACCCGCCAGCGAGGCCGCCTACATGTCGTACGCCCTCGACCTCATTCGTGGGCCCCTGCTGGCCGACCGTCCCCGTGGCCGCTACGGCTGGCTGGCCGCCGACGACCTGGAGTACGAGGCGACCGCCCGCGTCCTCGACGTCGCCCACCGCCTGGCCGTCCTCCGCCTGGAGGACGGCGACCCCCGGGGCGCGGCCACCGCCGCCCGCTCCGGCCTGCGCCTCCTCCCGCAGGACGAGGGCCTGTGGCGCGACCTGCTCCGCGCCACCCACGCCACCGGCGACCGCACCCAGGTCGAACGCACCGTGGACGAACTCCGCGACCACGTCGGCCGCGACCCCATGATCGCCCAGATGCAGCCCGAGACCGAGGCCCTCATCGAGGAGCTGCTTCCCCACTGGCGGCAGATGGCCCACCACTGACCCGGGTCTAGAAGAGCCCCGCCGCTTCGTGGTCGATCAGCCAGCGCTTGCGTTCCAGGCCGTAGTAGTACCCCTGGAGGCCGCCGCCGGCCGGGAGGACTCGGTGGCAGGGGACGACCGGGGCGACGAGGTTCTGCGCGCACGCCTGCCCCGCCGCCCGCGCGGCACCGGGCGGGAGACCCGCCCGAGCGGCGAGTTCGCCGTAGGTGATGGTCTCGCTGGCCCGGACCTCCCGGAGCACCGCCCACAGTCGCTCACGCGTCGGCGTGCCGGGCTGACGGACGGGAACGGCGTCGAGGGCGGCGACGTCGCCGTCGAAGTAGGCCGAGTGCGCCTTGCCGAGGTCACCGAGGTCGTCCACGGCGGTCAGGTCGTACGAGCGCAGCGACGGATGCAGCCGGGCGTGCATCTCGCGAGGGTCGGGCGTGAAGCCGGCGGCGACCAGCGCGCCATCGTGCTCCAGCAGGGACAGGGGGCCGATCGGGGTGTCCAACACCATCGCGTTGATCATGAAAACCTTCCTCGTCGTTCGCTCATCGTCGACCGGGAACGCCCGCCGTCGCGGTCCGTTCGCCCGCCCCCAATGACGCCCAAAGGTGCATCACCGCGTAGGCCCGCCATGGGCGCCATGCCTCGGCGCGTTCGACCAGATCCTGCGCGGACGTCTCGACGCCCGTGAGGTCGCGGACGGCGTTGCGCAGGGCCAGGTCGCCGGAGGGGAAGGCGTCGGGGTCGCCGAGGGCGCGCATCGCCACGTACGACGCCGTCCACGGGCCGACGCCCGGGAGCGCCAGGAGTCGCCGTTCGGTCTCGGCGGGGTCGGCGCCGCCGCCCAGGTCGAGATCGCCCGACGCCGTCGCCTCGGCGAGCGCCCGCAGGGTCCGCTCGCGCGCGCCGGTCAGACCGAGGCCGGACAGGTCGGCGGCGGCGACCGCCCCGGCCGTCGGGAACCGGTGGGTCAGCGTCCCGGTGGGCTGCGCGAGCGGCTCGCCGCACCGGGCGACGAGGCGTCCCGCGAAGGTGCGGGCCGCCGCCACCGAGACCTGCTGACCGAGCACCGCCCGGACCGCCATCTCGAAGCCGTCGAACGCGCCCGGCACCCGCAGCCCCGGCCGTGCCGCGACCAGCGGCGCGAGCAGGCCGTCCGCGCCGAGCACGTCGTGCACCGCGTGCGGCTCCGCGTCCAGGTCGAGGAGCCGCCGGCAGCGGGCGACCAGGCGGGACACGCCGCGCAGGTCGGCCGCGTCGACCCGCATCAGCACGTGCCCGTCCCGGGGCTCCAGCTCGACCCGGTACGGGCCGGGGCCGGCGCGGACGTAGCGCCCGCCCTCGACCTCCTCCACACCGGGGATCGCCCGGGCGGCGAGGAAGTCCAGCAGCCCCGCCGCGTCGAACGGCTCGCGCACCGCGAGCCGGAGCGCCAGCACCGACCCGTTCGCGGGCTGGGGCCCGCGCAGCTCCGACGGCGTCTGCCCGTAGGTCTCCTGCAGCGTCGCGTTGAACTGCCGGACGCTGCCGAACCCCGCCGCGAACGCCACGTCCGTCACCGGCATGGACGTCTCCCGCAGCAGCCGCCGCGCGAGCTGGAGCCGCCTGCTGCGCGCCACCGCCAGCGGGGGAGCGCCCAACTCGGCGACGAACAGCCGGTGCAGGTGCCGTTCGGTCACCGACAGCCGGCCCGCCAGCC
The DNA here is from genome assembly GCF_003386555.1 of Thermomonospora umbrina. GTDB lineage: Bacteria > Actinomycetota > Actinomycetes > Streptosporangiales > Streptosporangiaceae > Thermomonospora > Thermomonospora umbrina. Next base: position 4,179,636 of record NZ_QTTT01000001.1, read on the forward strand.
CCCGCACGCCGTGGTCGTCGACCACACCGTCGTCGATCAGCCGCAGCCCGCGCCGCACCAGGTCGCCGCGGGCGTCCCAGCGCGCCGACCCGGGGGACGACTCGGGCCGGCACCGCTTGCACGGTCGGAACCCGGCCGCCTCGGCCGCCGCCGCGTCCTGGTAGAACCGTACGTTCCGGCGCGTCGGGGTCCGCGCCGGGCAGATCGGCCGGCAGTAGATCCCGGTCGAGGTCACCCCGGTGAAGAAGCGTCCGTCGAACCGGGCGTCCCGCGCCGACACCGCCCGGTAACAAGAGTCGAAGTCGAGCATGTCCCCGAGTAAACCCGATGGCAGGACCGCTGAACCGGCGGAAATCGGACCTCGTCAGAGCGCCCGGGTCACCCGGGCGTCGGTGGAGACGACCGGGGCCTCCGAACGCACCCAGGGCAGCCCCCCGAAGTGCCGGACGAGGATCCGTTCGGCCGTGCGGGTGGCCAGCGCCTGCGTGGTCAGGGTCGGGTTCGGGCCGCCGAGTGAGTTGGCCAGCGCGGAGTTGTCGGCCACGTACAGCCGGCGCACCCAGCGGCTCTCGGCGTCGGCGGTCAGCACCGAGTCGGCCTCCGACCCGCCCATCCGCATCGAGGAGTGGACGTGCAGCAGCAGCGGCGCCCAGTCGAACCGGTACACGGTGCGCGCCCCCGCCTTGCGGAGCAGCTCGGTGGCCTTCCGGGCGAGGAACTCGCGGCCGGCGGTCGTCCGGCGGGTGCGGGCCCGGCCGTCGATCACCACCTTGGGCACCGCGCCGTGCTCGTCGGGCGGGAAGACCGACGTCAGCACCCGGTTGCGGTGCTGCACGTCGTCGCCGGTGAGGATGAGGATGTTGAGCAACCGGTTCACGCCGTGGCCCAGGGCCTCCTTCAGCTCGGGGCCGATCACCCGCCCGGCCGGGCCGTCCCAGGGGCCGGTCATGCCGCGGCCGTTGGTGTACCGGCCGCGGACGCCGCTGTCGGACAGCGCCATGGAGAACGCCTGCATCGCGGGCGGGAGCCCCAGCCCCTCCAGACAGCCGTGGCCGGGGAAGTCGCAGCGCGCCGCCGAGCTGGGGCCCTTGGACGAGCCGGTCTCCTCGTCGAACAGTCCGGTGACGCCGTCGAGGAAATGATCGGTGAACCCGCGCCCGACCCAGCCGTTGGGGTTCGGCAGCCCGCTGTTCAGCCACAGCCGGGGCGTCTCGGTGGCCCCGCCGGCCAGGACGACGACCTGGGCGTCCTCGCGGTGCCGCTCGCCGGTCCGTCCGTCGCGCCAGGTGACGCCCGAGGTGACCGTCTCGCCGCCGCGCCCTCCATCTGGACCTCGGTCACGAACGCGTCGGGGATCAGCGTCGCGTTCCTGCCCTGCGGGGCCCACGCGGCGGCGGTGAGCGCCATCGGGACGTAGCTGTTGTCGGTCGAGCGTTTGGCGTACTGGTTGCGCGGCGCGCTGATCGGCTCCATGCATCCCTGAAGACAGAACCCGCAGTAGGTGCAGCCGGTGGCCTCGGGGTGGCGCAGCCGCGCCGGGTCGGTGGTGAGCCCCGCCGTGCCGCCCGGTTGGAGGATGGCGTTCTCCTGCGGCCGGTACGAGGCGTGCAGGGTGTCCTTGGTGGTCTGCACCGGGATGCCGAGTTGCTCGGCCCCCTTGAAGAACAGCGCCTCCTTGGTGCCCATGGCCGCCGTCTGCACGGGCAGGGTCGCCTCCACCCATTCGTAGTAGGGCACCAGCTCCTCGTAGGGGAAGGGGAAGGCGTGCGCGCTGTCGTACGCCCCCCGGTCCGGCCCGTCGTACCCGGCGAACAGGCCGCGGTAGGCGCGCGGGGAGTTGCCGTAGTAGTGCTGGGTGGTGCCGCCGACCCCACCCGCCTGGAGGAGGTACGAGTTCTGCGGCTCCTCGCGAAGCCACGCGGGTTTTCTCCGGTCGGACGGCCCGAACCGCAGGAACCCGGTGAGCGGATTGTTGGCGTCGTTCTCGTAGTGCGTCCACGAGGCCCGCGGGTCGGTGTGGTGCGGGCCGCCCTCCAGCAGGAGCACGTCGAGTCCGGCCGCCGCCAGTTCCTTCGCCACGACGGGGCCGCCGCCTCCGGCCCCGACCACGATGACGTCGCGCATCAGCCCGTCACCGCCCGTCGTCCCTGGTAGTAGCCCTTGTGCTCGTCCCATCCGTCGATCGAGGGGGTGTATCCGGAGATCCGCCAGCCGACGGGCCGCTCCCGCACCCGTTTGGTGTCCGGGTCGAAGACGGCCCACTCCGAACACGAGCCCAGCGCGGTCAGTTCCAGGAGCGCCCCCGCCAGGAACTTCAGCAGCCCGGACACCGAGCCCCGCAGCGGCTCGGGCAGATGCCGGTCCAGCAGCCCGACCAGCGCGGGGTCCGCGCCCTCCATCAGCTCGAAGACGCGCGCCTTGTGGGTGTGGCTCAGCCGGGCGAACGGCGACAGGAACGGTCCGAGCACCGACGCCGGATGGACCCGTACCGCCTGCAGGTTGAGCATCAGCGCGACGGCCGGCGCCAGCGGGATCGTCGCGTCGTTCTCCAGGAGCCGCCGCAGGCCCGCGTCGACCCGCCGGAGCGGGCCGTCGGCCGTGCGGGGCGCGGGTGCGAGGGGCAGGTCCAGCGACCCGGCGCCCTGCGCGAGCGCCCGGGTCAGCGGGACCGCGACCAGGTCGGGGAACGGCAGGTACCGGTTCAGCGCGTCCACCAGGAACGCGTCGGTCCGGGACTCGATCCCTCCGGGCTCGGGCCGTGGGGTGCCCTGGACCCGGGAGTAGGCGTCCGGGCCGGGCAGCACGAACACGGCGAGTCCGCGCATCGTGTCGGCGGCCAGCCGGTCGAGGGCTGCCCGTACGAGGGCGGCGTCGTCGGGAGCGGCCCGGACGGCGCTCGTTCCCAGCAGGGGGACGGCGGCGCCCAGGAGCCCGGTGGCGTGCAGGAAGACTCGACGGTCCATCGATGTCACCTCGGGGTGGTCTGCCTAGGGGTGCCCGAGATGTGTCCGGTTTCGGCGCGAATACGAGGGAGGAGATGGCCTGATGTGTCCACCCTCCCGAGGTTTGGCCTCCGAAAGGACACCCGACCGGCCCCGTCGCCCGTTGGAACGGCGGCGCGCCTCAGTGCGAGGTGCCGATCCCTATGCCGAACTCGCGGTAGACGCGCTCCCAGAAGCCGTCGCGCAGCCAGGTGCGCGCCTCCTGGTAGGGGCGCAGGGAGCGGCCGAGCTCCTTCTCCGCCTCGATCAGCAGCTCCTTGTCGATGACGGGCGGGAGGATGGGCCCGGGCAGCAGGTCGCGGATGTTGTCGCGACCCCGCTCGAAGATCCACTTCTGGGCGACGTGCTCGCCGATCTCCAGCATGTGGTGACGGTCCGGGCCGAGCTTGCCGTCGCTGTTGGGCACCGGCAGGGGTGAGCCCGCGCGGCCCCCGGCGGCCGGCACCGGCTTGGTGGACGGGGCCCGACCGGCGAACACCTGGGACGGGGAGGGCACCGGGGCGGCCTTGGGCGCCGCGCCGGTCACGGTGGTCTCCCGGGGCGGGCTCGCCTGCGGGACGGCCAGCACCCCCGCCTTGGCGAAGTAGGGCCGCAGGAAGTCGGCCGCCAGGACCTCCACCGTGTCGGACTCCCACACCAGCCACTCGGCCTGGTTGGAGCCGTGGGTGGGCTCCACGCCCCACAGATGGACGCGGACTCCGTAGCGCTGCGCGGCCTCCACGGCGGGCAGCATGTCCTCGTCGCCGGCCAGCAGCACCGCGTCGGTGATCGCCCGATGCCGGGCGAGCGCCTCCAGGTCGGCGCGGAGCTGGGCGTCCACGCCCTTCTGCTGGCCCTGCGCGTTCAGGTTGCCGAGCCGCAGCTTGACCAGCGGCAGGTTGGCGATCACGCGCTGGTCGACGGTCGGCTGACGGCGCGGGGCGGCGTCGAACCAGTAGACGCGCAGCAGCTCGCCGCGCAGCCCCTCGGCGGCATGGCTGGTCAGCGCTCGAATGAGTTTCTCCGCCGCGACGCGATACTCACGCCGCGAGGACGCCTCCAGGAGCAGCGCACCCGAGGCAGCGTAGAGATATCCCGCGTCCACGAAGACGGCATAGCGGGCGGGCTGGGGAACGAGCTCCGAGGTAGCCATGGGGTTTCTACCTTATTCGCGTACGCGCGCTTGCGGAGCGGAACCGCCGACAGGGAGCACGTTGTGGCCCCGGGGCTCGCCCGGGGCCTGGGTATATGCCCGCGATGCCCGGTGAGGGGCCCGGAACGATCAGCGCGGCAGGCTCGAGGCCCGCCACGTCCCCGGCCCGTGCGGCAGCGGCCGGCGGACCGCGCGGGACCGGTCCGCCCACGCCGAGGGCCGCTCCCGCCCCCCGTCGCCGGATCGGCCCCCCCGGGCGACGGCGTGCGCCGACAGCACCGCCACGAGCGCCGCGATCTCCTCGGGCGTCGCGTCGCCCCGCACGACCTGAAGGAACGGCCGTTCGCTCATGGGAGCCTCCTCGAAGGGGTCACAAGGGGATGTTGCCGTGCTTCTTGGGCGGAAGCGAGGCCCGCTTCTCCCGCAGCGACCGCAGCGCCCGGATCACCTGCCCCCGGGTCTCCGACGGCCTGATCACCGCGTCCACGTAGCCTCGCTCGGCGGCGATGTACGGGTTGGCCAGCGCGTCCTCGTACTCGGTGATCAGCTCGGCGCGGCGGGTGTCGGGGTCGTCGGCCGCCGCCAGCTCCCGCCGGTACAGGATGTTGACCGCGCCCTGCGCCCCCATCACCGCGATCTGCGCCGTCGGCCAGGCCAGGTTGACGTCCGCGCCCAGGTGCTTGGAGCCCATGACGTCGTACGCGCCGCCGTACGCCTTGCGGGTGATCACCGTGACCAGCGGGACGGTGGCCTCGGCGTAGGCGTACAGCAGCTTGGCGCCGCGCCGGATGATCCCGCCGAACTCCTGGTCGGTGCCGGGCAGGAAGCCGGGCACGTCCACGAACGTGAGCACCGGGACGTTGAACGCGTCGCAGGTCCGCACGAACCGGGCGGCCTTCTCGGACGCGTCGATGTCCAGGGTGCCCGCGAACTGCATCGGCTGGTTGGCGACGATGCCCACCGGGCGGCCCTCGACCCGGCCGTACCCGACCACGATGTTCGGCGCGAACAGCGGGTGGACCTCCAGGAACTCGCCGTCGTCCACCACGTTCTCGATCACCGCGTGCATGTCGTACGGCTGGTTGGGCGAGTCGGGGATCAGGGTGTCCAGCGCCTCGCCCTCGGCGTCCACCGTCTCCAGGTCGACCGGCACGTCGTGGACGGGCGGGTCGGACAGGTTGTTGGACGGCAGGTAGGACAGCAGCGCCTTGACGTACTCGAACGCGTCGTCCTCGTCGGAGGCCTGGTAGTGCGCCACCCCGGACCGGGTGTTGTGCGAGCGCGCGCCGCCCAGCTCCTCCATCGTCACCTCCTCGCCGGTGACGGTCTTGATCACGTCCGGTCCGGTGATGAACATGTGCGAGGTCTGGTCGACCATCACCACGAAGTCGGTGATCGCGGGGGAGTAGACCGCTCCACCGGCGCAGGGCCCCATCACCAGCGAGATCTGCGGGATCACGCCGGAGGCGTGCACGTTGCGCTTGAAGATCTCCGCGTAGAGGCCGAGCGCGACCACGCCCTCCTGGATGCGGGCGCCGCCGGAGTCGTTGATGCCGACGACCGGGCAGCCGGTCTTCAGCGCGTGGTCCATGACCTTGCAGATCTTCTCGCCGAAGACCTCGCCGAGGGACCCGCCGGCCACGGTGAAGTCCTGGCTGAACACCGCCACGTGCCGCCCGTCGACCGTGCCGTACCCGGTGACGACCCCGTCGCCGTAGGGCCGGTTCCTCTCCATGCCGAAGTTGGTGGAGCGATGCCGCGCCAACTCGTCGAACTCCACGAACGAGCCCGGGTCCAGCAGGGCGTCGATGCGCTCCCGGGCGGTCATCTTGCCCTTGGCGTGCTGCTTCTCGACCGCCTTCGCGGATCCCGCGTGCACGGCCTCGTACCTGCGTCGTTCCAGTTCGGCCAGCTTGCCGGCGGTGGTGTGGATGTCGATCTCGCCTGCGGGCGGTTCCGGTGCATGCATCGCCATATGCGTCAGCGTAACCAGGCGCGGGCCGCCGGCGGTCCGCGCCCCCGCGCCCGCGGCCGTTGATCGGCGCCGCACTACGCTGAGGCCGTGGGCACGAACACGAACGCCGCGAAGACCCCGACGACCTCGACCTCCGACCGCAGGCCGCTCCGCGAGGAGATGCCCGAGCCGCTGCGCGGCGACGTGCGGCTGCTCGGCGCCATGCTCGGCGACAGCCTCGTCGAGTACGGCGGCCAGGACCTGCTGGACGACGTGGAACGGCTGCGCCGCGCCGTGATCGACGCGCGCAAGGGCCTGACCTCCATCGACGACGTGGCCGCGCTGGTGGACGGGTTGGCGCTGGACCGCGCCGAACTGGTCGCGCGGGCGTTCACCGTCTACTTCCACCTGACCAACCTGGCCGAGGAGCACCACCGCATCCGCACCCTGCGGGAACGCGACACCGGCCCGGCCGAGCCGGTGAGCGGCTCGTTGGCGGCGGCGGTGTCCCAGATCAGGGAGACCGGCGAGCACCGGCTCGCGGAGGTGCTGGACGGCCTGGAGTTCCGGCCCGTGTTCACCGCGCACCCGACCGAGGCCCGCCGGCGGGCCGTGGTGACCGCGATCATGCGGATCAGCGGGCTGCTGGACGCCTACAACGACCCCGGGCGCGGCGCCGGCGAGCGCGTCGAGACCGAACGCAGGCTCCGCGAGGAGATCGACCTGCTGTGGCGGACGGCGCTGCGCCGCAGCGTCCAGATGGACCCGCTGGACGAGGTCCGCACCGCGATGGCGGCCTTCGACGAGACCCTGTTCCGGGTGGTGCCGCAGATCTATCGGTCCCTCGACACGGCGCTGGGGGCCGGCGAGGGCCCCGTCCGCCCGCCGCGGGCCCGCCCGTTCCTGCGGTTCGGGAGCTGGATCGGCGGCGACCGCGACGGCAACCCGTACGTGACCGCGCGGGTGACCCGGGAGGCGGTGATGATCCAGGCCGACCACGTGCTGCGCGCCCTGGAGGCCGCCTGCACCCGGATCGGCCGTGAGCTGACCGTCAGCGACGCCACCACCCCGCCGTCGGCCGAGCTGCGCAACGCCCTCGCCGCCGCCCGCACCGCCCAGCCCGTGCGGATCGGCGAGATCGGCAAGCGCTCGCCCGGTGAGCCGCACCGCCAGTTCCTGCTGTTCGTCGCCGAGCGGATCCTCGCCACCCGCGAACGCGACGCCGACCTCGCCTACGGCTCCCCGGACGAGCTGCTGGCCGACCTGCGGCTCGTGCAGGGTTCGCTGGCCGCCGCCGGGGCCGGCCGGCAGGCGTACGGGGAGTTGCAGCACCTCGTCTGGCAGACCGAGACGTTCGGGTTCCACCTGGCCGAGCTGGAGATCCGGCAGCACTCCGGCGTCCACGAGAAGGCGCTGGCCGAGGTGCGGGCGGTCGGGCCGCTCGGCGAGATGACCGAGGAGGTGCTCGACACCCTCCGCGTGATCCGTTGGATCCAGGAGCGGTTCGGGGTGCGGGCCTGCACCCGGTACGTGGTGTCGTTCACCCGGTCCGCCGAGGACATCGCCAACGTCTACGAGCTGGCCGCCTCGCTGGGCGACCGGGCCCCCGTCCTGGACGTGGTGCCGCTGTTCGAGACCGGTGAGGACCTGGAACGCGCCCCCGACGTGCTGGAGGGCATGCTCAAGCTTCCCGCCGTGCGCAAGCGCCTGGCCGACACCGGACGCCGCGTCGAGGTGATGCTCGGCTACTCCGACTCCGCCAAGCAGCTCGGCCCCACCAGCGCCACCCTCCGCCTGTACGACACGCAGGAGGCGTTGGCCGCCTGGGCCGCCCGCAACGACATCCGGCTGACCCTCTTCCACGGGCGCGGCGGCTCCCTCGGCCGTGGTGGCGGCCCGGCCGGTCGGGCGATCCTGGCGCAGGCCCCGGGCTCGGTGTCCGGCCGGTTCAAGGTCACCGAACAGGGTGAGGTGATCTTCGCCCGGTACGGCCAGCCGCAGATCGCCCGGCGGCACGTGGAGCAGGTGACCAACGCGGTGCTGCTGGCCTCCACCCCGGCGGTCGAGGCCCGCGCCCGCGAGGCCGCCGCCCGGTTCCGGCCGCTGGCCGACCGGATCGGCGACGCCGCCCGCGCCGCGTTCCGCTCGCTGATCGAGACGGAGGGCTTCGCCGCCTGGTTCGCCCGGGTCAGCCCGCTGGAGGAGATCGCCCAGCTCCGCATCGGCTCCCGCCCGTCCCGCCGGACCGCCGCCCGGGGCCTGGAGGACCTGCGCGCCATCCCGTGGGTGTTCGCCTGGACCCAGACCCGCGTCAACCTGCCCGGCTGGTACGGCCTCGGGAGCGGGCTCGCCGCCGTGTCGGACGACGCCATGGACGAGCTGCGGGAGGCGTACACGGCCTGGCCGCTGTTCAACGCGATGCTCGACAACGCGGAGATGAGCCTGGCCAAGACCGACCGGGCCATCGCCGAGCGCTACCTGGCCCTCGGCGGCCGTCCGGAGATGACCGAGACGGTGCTGGCCGAGTACGACCGCACCCGATCCCTCGTCCTGGCGGTCACCGGGCACGAACGCCTCCTGGAGAACCGCCGCGTCCTGTCCCGCGCCGTCGAACTCCGCAACCCGTACGTCGACGCCCTCTCCCACCTGCAACTGCGGGCCCTCACCGCGCTGCGCGACGGCGTCACCGACGACGACGAACGCCGCCGCCTCGAAGAACTGCTCCTGCTGTCGGTCAACGGCGTCGCCGCCGGCCTTCAGAACACCGGCTGACCCGGTGAGCGAGTCGCCCTTCACCGACCTGAGCCGCCCGCCGCTGAACGAGCGGGCGCTCAACCGCCTGCTCGTACGGCCGGAGACGCTGTGGTCGGGGGTGGAGGTCGTCCGCGAGACCGGCTCCACCAACGCCGACCTGGCCGAGGCCGCCCGGGCCGGCGCGGCGGAGGGGCGCGTCCTCGTCGCCGAGGCGCAGACGGCCGGCCGGGGCAGGCTCGGCCGTGCCTGGACGGCGCCGCCGCGTTCGGGGCTGATGTTCTCCGTGCTGCTGCGGCCCGCGGTGGACCCGGCGGCGCTGGGCTGGCTGCCGCTGCTCACCGGCCTGTCCGTCGCCACCGCCCTGCGCCGCATCACCGGCCGGGCCGCGGCGGGCGACTACGACGGGCCCGGCGACGGCCACGGCCTGGACGTCCGCCTCAAGTGGCCCAACGACCTCCTCGTCGGCGAACGGAAGCTGGCCGGGATCCTCGCCGAGAAGGTGGACGACGCCGTGATCGTCGGCATCGGCCTCAACGTGGGCCTGCATCCCGACGAGCTCCCCGTGCCGACGGCGACGTCCCTGGCCATCGAGAACGCCGCCTTCCAGGACCGGGAGGCCCTGCTGCGCGCCGCCCTCCGGGAGCTGCAGACCTGGTACCGGGAATGGACGGCCCTGCTGGGCGACCCGGAGACCAGCGGCCTGCGCACCGCGTACAAGGACCTGTGCGCCACCCTCGGACGGCGGGTCCGGGTCATGCTCCCCGGCGACCGGCTCCTCACCGGCACCGCCTCCGATGTCGATGCGACGGGCTGCCTGGTCGTCGACACGCCGGAAGGGGCGCAGGCGGTGGGCGCGGGTGACGTCATCCACGTCCGATGACCGGATCCGGAACGTTTGGTCACCGGACCGCCGGTCCGGCCTCATTTCTGTCACGATATGCAGCATGGGCCTTACGGGTTGGGAGGGGCTGACCGATGGCGTCCCCGAGCGACGATAGGGGGGCCGTGCCGGGCCCCAAGGAGGTCGAGGAGCTGCTCCTCGGCGGTGAGCTGCGGTACACCCGGGTGGACGCGGTCGAGCTCGGCGGGGTGACCAAGGAGTTCTCCCAGCGCATCTGGCGCGCCCTCGGCTATCCGCACATGGGCGACGACCAGGTGGCGTTCACCCAGGGCGACATCGAGGCCTTGTGCCGCATCCGCAAGCTCATGGACGACGGCGTGCTCGACGAGGACGGCGTCATCCGGCTGGTGCGCGCGTTCGGCCAGACGATGACACGGCTCGCCGAGTGGCAGGTCGACCTGCTCACCAGCATGTTCACCGCCGACTCCCCGGACCCGCCGAGCGCGGAGATGGTCGGCCAGCTCGTCGCCATGGCCGAACGGCACTTCGACGACTTCGAGCGACTCGTCGTCCACGCCTGGCGACGGCAGCTCGCGGCGGCGGGCACCCGCGCCATGGCCGTCGCCACCGTGCAGGACGAGTCGGTCCCGGCCCGGACCATGGCCACCGTGGGCTTCGCCGACATGGTGTCGTTCACCGCGATGAGCCGCGAGCTGGACGAGCCCGAGCTGGCCCGCGTCGTCGAACGCTTCGAGGAGACGGCCGCCGACGTGGTGGCCTCCAACGGGGGCCGGCTGGTCAAGACCCTCGGCGACGAGGTGCTCTTCAGCGCCGACGGCCCCGAACTCGGCGGCGAGATCGCCCTCAGCATGGCCGAGGCGATCAAGGACGAGACCGAGATGCCCGACGTCCGCGTCGGCGTCGCCTACGGCCCCGTCCTGCCGATGCGCGGCGACGTCTTCGGCACCACGGTCAACCTCGCCGCCCGCCTCACCTCCATCGCCCGCCCCGGCTCGGTGGTCATCGACGCCGAACTGGCCGCCCAACTGGAGAAGGCGGACGACTACACGATCACCCGCATCGTCCGCCGCCCCGCCCGCGGCCTCGGCATCATCCAGCCCTACGTCCTCCGCCGAGCGCACTAGGGGGGTTCTCGTGTGGGGGGGCGACCCCCACGCCCCCCGCGCCTGACGTGTTTTCGTGTGGGGGGGGCGACCCCCCACACCCCCCGCGCCCGGTCTTGAGATCTTCAGGCGGGCGGCCCTGCGCTGGCGCTCCGGGCCGCCCGCCTGAAGGACCGGGCAAAACCCCCGCCGGGTTACGGTCGGGTCTTGGGTGGTTCGGGTGGCTCGTCTGAGGGACCGGGCTAAACCCCTGCGGGGTCGCGGTCGGGTCTTGGCGATCCGACCGCCCGTCTGGAGGGCCGGGCTAAACCCCCGTCGGGTTGCGGTCGGGTCTTGGGTGGTTCGGGTGGCTCGTCTGAGGGACCGGGCAACACCCCTGCGGGGTTGCGGTCGGGTCTTGGGTCTTGGGTGATCCGTTTCTGGGAACTGCGCGGCTCCTGCGGACACGGACGGGGTATGACCCTGCAAACTCCCACGGACGCGGAGTTGTGGCATCGCGCGCGGGACGGTGACCGGACGGCCTTCGGGACGCTGTTCGACCGTCACTCGCGCGCCATCTACAACTACTGCTTCCGCCGTACGGCGGACTGGTCGGCCGCCGAGGACCTGACCTCGGTGGTCTTCCTGGAGACCTGGCGGCGGCGGGCGCACGTCCGCATGGAGGGCGACTCCATGCTGCCCTGGCTGTACGGCGTCGCCACCCATGTCGTCCACAACCATCGCCGGTCGCTGCGCCGGCACCGTGCCGCGCTCGACCGGCTGCCCCGCCCGCCCGATCCCTCCGACGGTGCCGACGACGCGGCCGAACGGCTGGACGCCGAGCGCAGGATGCGTCGGGTGATGGCGACGATCCGCAGGCTGCCACGTCGTGACCAGGAGGTCTTGGCGCTGTGCGTCTGGGAGGGACTCGGCTACGCCGAGGCCGCCGAGGCTCTGGGCGTTGCCGTCGGGACCGTCCGCTCCCGTCTCGCCAGGGCCCGCGAACGGCTCCGGGAGCAGGAACCCGGCCGGACGTCCGGACACAGAAAGGGCGAAATGTCGACCACGCTTCCCCTGGAGGACACACCGTGAAGGACCTGTTCCCGCCCCCCGCGCGGGAGATGCCGGCCGGGCGTCTCGACGCGCGGCGGGCGCATCTGATGGCCGAGATGGACGGCCGTGTCCGACGTCCCCGACGCCTCGTCGTCGGTGGACTGGTCGCCACCGGTCTCGCCGGAGCCGTCGCGGCCGCCGTGATCGTTCCCGGCGACGCAACCGCGCCGCGCCCCGACGGCCCGCCGTCGGCCGCCTTGGACGACGCCAGGGTGGTCCTCGTCCGCGCCGCCGAGGCCGCCGCCGCCCGCCCGGACGTCAGGCCCCGCCCCGATCAGTTCATCTACTGGGAGTCGAAGGGCTCCCGCCTCGAGCTCTCGGCCGACAGCGTCACGCGGAAGTTCACGGCCAAGCGGGGCCCGATGATCGGACGGAACGAGTGGTTGTCGGTCAGCGGCAAGCGCGCCGGGCTGCTCAGGGAGAGCGGCGACCGGGCGCGCTGGCTGTGCGACCAAGACCCTGAGCTGAGGGGCTACTCGGACGTCGTGAAGGACGTGAACCGTCCGCCCACCGGGTGTGAAGGCGTCCCGGCCTATCGCCCCAACGTGCCCACCGACGCCCGGCGGATGCGGGATTGGATCTACCGCGAGGCGCAGGGCGGCAACTCTCGCGACGGCGCGGCGTTCACCAAGGTGGGGGACATGCTCAGGGGCAATTACCTGTCACCCGCGATGCTGGCGGCGATGTTCCGCGCGGCGGCGACGATTCCCGGTGTCACCGTGACCCGGGATGTCGTGGACCTGGCCGGACGCAAGGGGATCGGCATCGGGCGGACCGAGCGTGGCATGCGCGAGGAACTGATCCTGGACGAGCGGACCTACGAACTGCGGGGCACGCGAGGAGTCCTCACCGAGGACACGGCCATGACGCGGAGGAGCGGTTTCGGGGGATTCAAGCCGGGCGAGGTGCTCTCGTCCTGGGCCATCCTCAAGGTCGCCATCGTCGACGAAGTCGATCAGCGCTCCTGAGGAGCGGTCTGTGCCTCCCAGCGGTAGATGGCGGGATAGCGCACGTGCCACCAGGGAGCGTTCGTAGGTTCCCAGCGATAGATGGCGGGGTTTCCCAGGGATAGTTGGCGGGCGCTATGCCCGCTGTCGCGGAAACGGCTTGTTCTGTGACGCTGTGTGTTACGACATGGGCGTGGGTGTTGCCGCAGGGTTCCGCGATGTCCCGCTTATCCGGTCTGACCGGTGTGGCTGGACGAGTCTGCTGTCGTGTGACGTCGTGTTGGGGGATGGGGGGCGTCGGCTTCTGGACCTTGCGGACGGCTGGACCGGGCGCTGGTGGGCGAGGTGGAAGACCGCCGGTGCGGACGTTCACATTCCGGTTCGTGATCTGGCGGCGTCGGTTCCGGCGGGGACGAGGCCGGTCAGGTCGTTCACGTGGAGTACGCGGCAGCGGCATCGTCCGGGGCTGGCGTATCTCGTCAGCACGCGCCGCCATCATGGGTTCGAGAGCATCGCCGAGCAGCGGGTGCTGCTGGCATTGGACTTCGCCGGTGAGCTCGTTGACGTGCTGCCGCAGCCGTTCTGCCTACGCTTCACGACGCGCGGAATGGGTCCGGCCGAGCACACGCCCGACTTTCTGGCGGTTTCGCGGCAAGGGGTCGACCTGATCGACGTGCGTCCGGCTGGCCGGGTTCGGGATGAGGATCTGGTCAAGTTCGCCGCGGCGGCGGAAGCGGCTTTGGCCTGCGGTTGGCGGTATGTCCTGGTGACGGGCTGGAAGCCGAATACGGTGACGACGATCGATACGTTGTCGTCGCAGCGGCGGCCGTTGCGGGACGTTCTGGGTGTTCAAGCGGCGCTTCTGGAGGAGGCTGCGGCCGGTGGCGCGCGGACGTTGGCGGCGTTGGTTGCACGGACGGCACTGCCCGCGGTGGCTCGTGCGCATCTGCTGCATCTGCTCTGGCATCGCCGTCTGGGGGTCGATCTTGCCCGGCCGTTGACGGACTCGTCGGCGGTCTGGCCGGCGGGCGGAGGGCAGGAGTCGTGAACGGTCTCATCGAGCTGGCGCCCGACGCCGTGCTGGTCGTGGACGGAGTGGAGTGGACGGTCGAGGCCGTCGAGCCGCATCTGGGACGGGTGCAGCTTCGGCTCGTCGACGAGCAGATGGCGGTGAAGTTCAGAGACTTGATGGCGCGGCCGGGAAGCTGGTCACGGCCCCGTGTGGTCCGTTCTTCGAGCGGTCAGGATCTGGGATGGGACGACCTGACCGACCGGCAGATCGAGATCGTGCATCTGCGCTACGCGCATCTGATGGAGACCGAGTCCGGTTATCGCAGGGGCACGGCGATGCTCTCGCTGCCCGGCGAGCCGCGCGCGGCTTTCGACCCGGTACGCACGACGGTCACACAGCGGAGATTCGCGAAGGTCGCCGAGTTGGCGGCTCTTGATCTGGACGAGGCGAGGATGCTCGGGCTGGCGAGAGTTAGTTACCGGACGTTGGAGCGGTGGGCTTCCCGCTGCCAGCTGATCGGGCCGCTGGGTTGCGCGAGCGGGGCTTGGACGCGCCGCTCAAACGGGCGGTGGAGTATCTCCGAACCGATTCGTGAGGCGCTCTACGCGGTTCGTGAGGAGGCGCTGCATCGGTCGCGGTTGAGCATGCGGGACAAGGAGAGGCTGATCCACCAGTACGTGCGGGAACGGTTCGGGCCGGACGTGGTGGTTCCGAGTGCGGAGACGTTGCGGCTGGTCTGGCGGGAGTGGTTCGGGCCCGGCGGGTCACGGCAGCGTTATGAGCGTTCGGCGGGCCGCCGAACGGTGAGCACGGAGAGGGTGGTGGTGCACCGGCCAGGCCAGGTGGTGGCTCTGGACACGACCGAACTACCGGTGATGGTGCGGGAGGACGTGTTCGGGGAGCCGGTCTCGGTGATGTTGACGTTGGCGTTGGACGTCTACACGCATTCGCTGGTCGCCTTCCGGCTGACGCTGGTCTCCGACACCTCAGTGGACGTGGCGATGCTGCTGCGGGATGTGATGATGCCGTTGCCAATGCGGGAGGGCTGGGGCGAGGACATGCAGTGGCCCTACCCGGGGATCCCCGAGGCGGTGGTCGCGGAGTTCGCCGGGCATCGAGTGGCCGCGCTGCCGTTCTTCACGCCGGAGACGGTGACGACCGATCACGGGGCCGTCTACAAGAACCACCGGCTGGTTGATGTTCAGCGGGTGATCGGCGCGAATGTGTTGCCCTGCCGGGTGCTGCGGCCCACAGACAAGCAGGCGGTCGAGCGGGCATTCGGCTCGATCCGGTCGCTGCTGCTGGACCTGCTACCCGGTTACAAGGGGGTGGACGTCTCCGACCGCGGCGCGGATGTCGAGGGTGACGCGGTGATCACGATTGATCGGATGGAGCAGCTGCTGGCCAAGTGGATCGTCAAGGTCTGGCAGAACCGGGTGCTGGGCGAGAGCGCGCCCGCATGGGATCCGGGCGGGCGGCACAGCCCGAACACTTTGTTCGCCGCGTCATTGGTGCAGGGCGGGTTCGCGATGGCGATCCCGTCCCCGGATCTGTTCTACGAGTTGCTGCCCTCCCGGAACGTCTCGAAGATCGACCCCCGGCGCGGGGCGAAGGTCTCCCGGCTCTGGTATCACGGCCCGGTCCTGGATGATCTGGTCGGGACGGTCCCAGCGCGGGGCGGCGCCCGCAAGGGCCGGTGGCGGGTGCACTGGGATCCCCGAGACCGGCGATTCACCTACTTCCAGGACCCCGACAGCGGCGAGTGGCATCAGCTGCGCTGGACAGGCCTTCCGGAGAAAGGCGAGATCCCCTCATTCGGGGACGCCCGGGTGAAGGAGCTCATGCATC
The DNA here is from genome assembly GCF_003386555.1 of Thermomonospora umbrina. Classification (GTDB taxonomy): domain Bacteria; phylum Actinomycetota; class Actinomycetes; order Streptosporangiales; family Streptosporangiaceae; genus Thermomonospora; species Thermomonospora umbrina. The sequence continues at coordinate 4,195,342 of NZ_QTTT01000001.1, forward strand.
TGGTCCGGGAACGCGGACTCACTCCCAAAACGGACGCCGAGCTGCTCCCCGTGCTGCTGGAACTGCTCGGCGGGCTCGTCCCGGTCGACTCCTGGCCGACCCAGTTGACCAAGACGCAGAAGACCGGCCACGCCCGCGAGAACCGACAGGGCAAGGCCGCCACGACCGATCGACCCCAGCCCGCCGCGGCGAACGAGCCGGTGCCAATGCGGAGCCGGGCTCGGCAGAGCGTTGACGCGGTGGATGCCGAACGCCGGCGCCGCCGCGAACAGGCGATGGACGGCAGGCAGATCGTTCCTCCGCCGCGACTGGGTGACGCGATCCGTCGACGCGGCATGTTCTCGATCCTCCCCGGTGACCTGGACGATACCGACGATCTGGGCAGCAGTCCCGATGACGCTGCTCAGGGTCATGAGGAAGGGAGTTCCGCATGACCGACGACGATGGCTTGGTGCCCTTCTTGAGGTTCGGAGCGCCCCCGGACCGGGAGACGGTGGAGGGCTGGACGACATGGCGGGAGAGCCGCAACCGGTTCACGCCCGCGCCCCGCCTCACCTTGGAGCAATACCGGACGCGGACACCGCGACAGCGGAGGCTGATCGACCTGCACCGGCGAGCCACCCACGCGAACCTCGCCATCCAGGAGACCCCGATGAGCGCCGCGGTCTCCGACTTCGTGATCAACAGGGTGACCGGGAACGCGCTCAAGCAACGGCCATCAACCTTCGCGGGCATCATGCTGACCGGCGGCGCCTACCAGGGCAAAACCGAGACGATCTGCGAGGCGCTCGCCGCGTTCGAGGACGACTGGCGGGCACTGCACCAGATGCTCAACCCCGATGCGATCGCCGGTTGCCGCGACCTGCACGTCCCGGTCGCCTACATCCAAACCCCCGTGACCGCTACCCCCAAAAGCACCTGCCAGGCGATCTTGGATTTCTACGGTGAGCGTTACGTCGGGATGAGCCTGCCGCGCCTGATCAAGGCCGTCCGGGACGCCCTGCGCGCGCACGGCACCCGAGTCCTCGCTCTGGACGACATCACCCGGTTGAAGATGCACCGCGAAGCCGACCAAGACGTTCTGGACCTTATCCGGAGCCTGATGAGCATGTCAGTGACGCTCGTCCTCATCGGGGTCGGCATTCCTTCATCGGGGCTGCTGCGCGAGGGCCACTTCGACGCCGCGACCGGCCAGTGGGTGTTCCCGCCCATCACCACGCGCGGCCGCAGCTACAACGACGCCGCCGCAGGCCAGACCGAACGCCGCTTCGACCTGATCAGCCTCGAACCGTTCCGCTACAACACCGGCGACCAAATCGACGCCTGGGTCACCCACCTGGCCGGCATCGAAGACCAACTCCGGCTCCTCCAAGCGGCCCCCGGCATGCTCACCGACGGCGACATGCCCGAATACCTGTTCCGTCGCACCAACGGCATCGTCGGGCTGCTGGAACGGCTCCTCGAAGACGGCTGCACCGCCGCGATGAAGAGCGGCGAGGAGCAGCTCAGCATCCGGCTTCTGGACACCATCACCATCAGCCTGGGCAACCTCCAAGCCAAAGACCCTGCGGCGGGCGAGATCCCCGAGATCCCACCTCGCCAGCCGAAGAAACCCCGCAAACCCCGCAACTCCTCCTTTGACGATCACGGCCATCCCGAACCCGGTGACGACGCCCCAGAAGCCGAGACCGGGACCTGACGTTCTATGGCCATGATCGAACTGCCTCCCCCGCCCCGGATCCCGCCCAGACCGCGATCGGGGATGCGATCGAAGCCCGAGCCTCGGCCGCTGCCCAGAAGCCTCGTCCCGTTGCCCGACGAAACGATCCCCGGCTACCTCCTGAGGCTGTCTCACCGCCTGGATCAATCTCCCGCTATCCTCGCCCGCGCAACCGGCCTGGCCAACGCATCGGGCCTGCTCCCCAACAAGCCTCTGCTCCGCCTCACCGACGCCGCGCTCAGACAGTTCGCTTTCATCTGCCGACTGACCGAGATCGAAGCCAGAGCGATGCCTCTCGGCAGCCTCGGCCACCGCTACATCCCGCTAGACCTGAAGTTCCAGAGCGGGAGAGCCTACAACTGGACCGGCCTACGCAGTTCCTCCGGCATCCCCTACGTTCGATGGATCTTGACCCGTGACGCCCGATTCTGCCCGAGTTGCCTCGCCGGAAACAGCGACCCCATCCAGCTCGCCCATGGCGGCGCCTGGAAACGGACCTGGAGAATCCCGTTCGTCTTCGCCTGCCCCGACCACGAATGCCTGCTCAGCAACCGCTGCCCGCAGTGCGACAACACTCTCCCCGGAGGAGTGGGGCTGGTCCACCGACCCGGCGAGGTCCTCCACCCGGCGCAGTGCCGCAGCTCAGATCCCGACGCTGACCGCGACAGCCGCAACAGCAGGCCCTGCTGCGGGTTCCGGCTCGACTCAACACCCGCTCAGATCATTGACCCATCCCTCAGAGAAGGCCTTCTGGCCCTCCAACGCCGATTGCTGAACATCCTGCTCGCGGACAGCCCAGACCTGCCTATCGTGTTCGGCCGACCCGGCGAACCCGAACGCTACCTCGCCGACCTGCGACTCCTGATGATCCTGATCACGCAGACATGGCCCCTCGCGCGGAATCTCGACCGCCCAGCCCTCATGAACGAGCTCATGGACCAGCACGTCGAGACCTGCAACCCGCGGACCCAGATGACCGCCCCCGGCAGCGACAAGCCCGAACGTCGGCCGCTGAGCGATATTCCGCCCTCGGGAGTCCTGGCCTGCGCCACCGTCATCGCCATCGCGGATCAGCTCCTCCAGCACCCCGACCACACCCGCATCGAAGAACTCATCTTCACGATGACCTCCGCCGCGCAACGCACCCCGGCCACCGAACTGGTCCGCCGCAACCTCCCTTTCTGCTCCGCCGCTTTCAAAGACGGATATAGCGCGCACTGGACGGCCCTCAAAGCGACCCGCCGCCCCCGCGGGAAACCGACCAGGCCCGCCAAGCCAGAAGAACGGGGCGGAGCCGGCTTCACCGACGCCCTGCGGCAAAATGTCGCCATGACCGCCGTTCCGACATGGCAGGACCTGGTTGAAGCCGGATGGCGAGAAGTCCGCGAGGACGGCCGCGTCCGCGAGGAACTCATCGACGCCGCCTACGCCGAGCCGCGGCTCCGACAGCTGTTCCCCTGGACCGGCATGGGCGAACTCCACTTCAGCCGCTGCACCGGCAAGAGGTGGACCTGGGACATCCCCTATATTCAGCCCACCGCCAACGGCGGCTACTGGATCTCCGGCCCGCTCCGCATCCAATCCGTCGGCCCCGCCTGGACCGCCGACGAAGCGATCTCCATGATCCTGGAACATCTCCCACCCGGCTGCGGGCCAGCCTTCGTCGGCACCCCCGAGGAACTTGCGGCGCATGAAGCCGCCAACGCGACCTACCGCCCCGCGGCCAAGGAATGATCCCGCCGCACGACCGCTCCACGAGAACCGGACTTCTCGCCATGCTCGACGCGCACGGTCAGCGATTTCACGCTGCCAGCGAGGCGCTCTCGGCCGGTGGAGCCTTCGCCATCTGGGACGGTCTCGTGCCAGCTTCGCAACTCGCGACCACCTACAGTCGACGACGTCGGCTCACGGTTAAGCGGGCCACGCCGACGATGGCCCTCGACGAAACCGTCGACATCCTCACAGATCTCGGAGATACGCCTCTACGCCTCGGCCGCATCGACACGAGCGACGGCGGGTGGACCCACATGATCTTTCTCTCAGCGGACGCCTCGGCCGTTATCGCCTGCACCTCGGTCCGGCGACCAAGCAAAGCCGGACCGATCGAACCTTGCGATGACCAGCCCAACCGCTGAACTACACCCCACCAACGCGCTCAGTGGACCGCTGACCTGCGGCCCGCCACCTATCGCTGGGAAAACCCGCCAACTACAGCTGGGAACCCGCCATCTATCGCTGAGATCCGCCGTCTATCGGCGGGAGGCACACGGTCAACCATGGGTTGACGATCCCGGAATCGTCAACCTATGGTTGACCCATGGCGCATCAGGTACGACTCGACGACATGATCGAGTCCATCAAGCAGGTCCACACCGACGTCCTCGACCAGCTCAGCGACGCGGTGCTCGCCGCCGAGCACCTCGGTGACGTCGCCGATCACCTCATCGGACACTTCGTCGACCAGGCGCGTCGTTCCGGCGCGTCCTGGACCGACATCGGCAACAGCATGGGTGTCACCAAGCAGGCAGCCCAGAAGCGCTTCGTCTTCAAGCCGGGTCCCGCCGACATCGACCCCGAGCAGGCGCTCGCGCGCTTCACCGTGCGCGCCAAGAACGCCGTCACCACGGCGGCGCAGGCCGAGGCCCTGACGGCGGGCAACCCCGAGGTCCTCCCCGGACACCTCCTGCTCGGGCTCATCAGGGAGACGGAGGGGATCGCCGCCAAGGTGATCGTCGACCAGGGTGTCGCCCTGGAGGCCGTCCGCCGTGCGGTGAGCGACGGCCTCCCCGCCCCCACCGAGCCCATCCCGGACCCGATCCCCTACGGGCCCTCGGCGCGGAAGGCCCTGGAGCTGACCTACCGGGAGGCCCTACGGCTCGGCCACAACTACATCGGCACCGAGCACATCCTGCTCGGCCTCCTCGAACAGGAGAATGGCACCGGCCCCCTCACCGACCTGGGCATCGGCAAGGCCCCCACCGAAGCCCTCATCACGGACATCCTGGGGCAGTACCTGTGACCCCCCGCGCCCGTCACGACCGAACCCGACTTCCGTACAGCTCCCGTTGCCAGAGGGTCTCGACGATGCGGTCCACCCCCGTTCGCAGGTGGCGTCGATAGGTGCTGAACGGCAGCCCGAGCAGCTCCGCCGCCCGTTCCTGCGTGGGGGCGGGTCGAAGGTAGGTGCGGTCCACGGCGCGGTACGCCTTCAGTCCTCGAGGGTCGGCGCCCAGAGCGGTGGCGGCCTCGTGGAGGAGGCCGGCCAGGCCGCCTTCGTGGGACCGCACCGCTCGGGCGGCGTTCAGGGGATTGTGCGTCAGGGCCTCGGGTCGGTGCAGGTCGCGGAGGGCCCGGCGCACCGAGGAGGCGAAGTCCGTTCGGGACGGGGGCGTCACCAGAGGGGAGGCGTCGGACGGGGGCGCGCCGAACATCTCGCCCTCGGCCATCAGGGTCAACCAGCCGGCGAGCCCGTCGGGCCGGAAATCGCGGGCGTACACGGGATGGCGCAGCCCCGCCACCTCGAAGTCGGCCTCCTCGGCGCGGTGGTAACCGGTGTGGCAGAACACCCCCTGACGCGCGTGGAGACCGCGGTACGCCCCGATCAGGTCCCAGCTCAGCGAGGAACTCGTCAGCCGCCGCCGGAGGAACTCGACGATCACGACCCCGGTGGCGCACACGGGGCTCTGATACTCCTCCCGGTCCACGAAGAAGCGATGCGCGACCACCGCCTCTCCGGGCACCGTCGGGCCGTGTCGACGCACGTACGCCCACATCGCGCCGGCACCGGGATCGACCTCCAGGTCCTCGGGGGAGGCCAGGTCGAGGCGGAGTTGACAGGCGTAGCCGGCCGGCACCCCGTCGGCGTCGCGGGCGACGACGAACGCCGAGGGCTGACGTTCCATCCAGAACGCCGCCAATCGCGCCGACTCGGGCCCCTCGTACCGTTCCGTCATCGCCACCAGAGCCGCCCGGTCGTCCGCGCGCGTCTCGTCGGCCCGATGGGCGGTCATGCTCGGCCAGACGGTCGGATCGCGCAGCGCCGGGTTCACCCGCTTGAGAAAGGCCAGCTCGGTGATGATCTGCGGCATGACGGCACCGGAACAGCCCCGGAGCCGGGCCGCCAGATGTCTGCGGACCCGTTCGAACAGCAGGCGGTGCACGCCGCGGTCGCGCCAGCGCAGGTCGGTGTCGAGCACCCCGCGGGCCAGGTCGTGCGGGCGCAGCCCGTCGGGGCGTTCGTCGACGAACGACAGCCGCCGCAACCAGGCGAACAGCCCGGCGGCGTCGTCGTCCTCGTCGAGCACCGCGCGCAGCATCTCCTCCGTGGTGACCAGCGCCAGCGCGCACACGTCCAGAGCGCGCCGATGGCGGGGGCTCGGCACCTCCTCCAGGAAGCGGTCGAGCAGCAGCCGCACCACGTCGGGCGCGTCGCCCAGCCCGATGTCCGACAGGTCGCCGGCGTTCTCGCGCTGCGCCAGGACGTCGGCGAGCAGCGCCAGCGCCAGCGGATGGCCATGGGTCGCCGCGAGCACCTGTCCGTGCAGCCGGTCGGGCACGTTCTCGGCGCGGAGCAGGGCGGCGCCCTCGTCCGGGGGGAGGTTGGCGAGCGGCACCGCGCGCAGCAGCTCCCGCCATCCGGGGTCGGAGACCCAGTCCGGCCGCGGCGGCTCGCGGCCGGCGATCACCACGAGGGTCCCGGCGGGCAGCGCGGGCAGGAACTCCTCCCGCACCCAGTCGTCCATCGCCGCGAGCCGCTCGTAGGAGTCCAGCAACAGGACCCGCCGTCCCGTGACGGGCTCCGGCCACACCGCCGCCGCGCACAGCGCCGTCCGCGAGGTGTCCGCCGACCGCGCGTCCAGGAGGACGGGGGCGGCGTCCTGCTCCTCGGCGACCGCCGCCAGGGCGTCCAGCAGCGCGGTCTTCCCGACGCCGCCGGGCCCATGAACGTGCATCACCGCGAAGGGGGGAATTGCGGCCCCCAAAGCCCTGCGGAAGGTCCGCAGCTCGTCCTTTCGTCCGACGAATCGGCGTCGGCGCGCCCCGCGCAACCGATCGGCGATCGTCTCCATTCGCGCCGTCACCGGCCCTCGCGCATGTCTCCGATCAGCATGTTCCGCACCCTACGTCGCAGAAACCGAACAAACTTCGAGGCCCATGAGCGGAAATCGGTCAGAAAGCGACCTGGAGAGTGATCCGGAATCGGCCGCACCGTGGTCGGGACGAGTGAGGGGACAGACCCCTCCCGAGACCAAGGAGTCGCACATGGGCCTCACCAGGACACTCGCCGCGATCGCCGTCCCCGCCGCCGCGCTGGCCGTGCTCGCCGCCCCCACCGCGGCCTCGGCGGACGTGGACTGCGAGCCGTTCACCAAGACCACGAGCGGCGCCCAGGCGTACGGCAACGTCTGCCGCGACATGGTGCGCGGCACCGTACGGGACACCGTCATCGGCGACGGGTCCAACACCTACAGCATCAGTTGGTACAAGCTCGTCAACGGCTCGTACGTGCTGTGGGACAACGACCAGATCACCGTCACGGACGGCCAGACCAGAACCTTCGTTCTGTACCCGGAGCGCAACGGCGTTCGCTTCGTCGCCGACCGTTACGTCCACACGCTGACCGGCGCCTGACAGAGCGCCCCCGGCGGCCGGCCGACGCGGGTGCCGGCCGTCGGGGGTCAGCGCGGCGTCCCGTACAGCTCCCGCTGCCAGAGGGTCTCGACGATGCGGTCGATACCGGTCGTCAGGTGGCGTCGGTAGGTGCTGAACGGCAGCCCGAGCACCTCCGCCGCCCGTTCCTGGGTCGGGGCGGGGCGCAGGTAGGTGCGGTCCACGGCGCGGTGCGCCTTGAGGCCGCGAGGGTCGGCGCCGAGGGTCGCGGCCGCCTCTCGGAGGAGGCCCGCGAGCCCACCCTCGTGCTCCTGCACCGCTCGGGAGGCGTTCAGGGGATTGCGGGCCAACGCGTCCGGCCGGTGCAGATCGCGCAGCGCCCGGCGCACCGCGACGGCGAAGTCCGTGCGCGGCAGAATCGCCCCCGATGACGACGAGGCGGGAACCGGGAGCGCGTCCTCGCCCTCCAGCATCAGAGCGACCCAGGCGTCCAGGCCGCCGTTGCGGAAGTCGCGCGCGAACACGTAGTGCCGTCCGCCGTCGACCTCGAAGTCCGCCTCCGCCGCCCGGTGGAACCCCTTGAACGCGAAGGTCTCCCGACGGCCGTCGAGGTCACGGTACGACCCGACGAGGTCCCAGCTCAGCCGGGGACTGGCCAGCCGCCGTTGGAGGAACTCGACGATCACCACCCCGGCGGCGCACGCGGCGCTCTGGTGCTCGTCGCGATCGACGAAGAAGCGCTTGGCGGCGACCTCCTCGCCGGGCCGCGGCGGACCGTGCCGCCGCACGTACTCCCACATCGCCCGGGTGCCCGGGTCGGCCGCCAGATCCTCCGGGGACGCCAGGTCCAGGCGCAGCCGGCAGCCGTAGCCGACCGCCTCTCCCCGGACGTCGCGGGCCACGACGAACGCCTCGGGCTGCCGATCCATCCAGAACGCCGCCAGCTCCGCCGACGCGGCGCCCTCGTACCGTTCCGTCATCGCCAACAGCGCGGCCCGGTCGTCGGGACCCATCGCGTCCGCGGTGTGGGTGGCCAGGCTCGACCAGTCGATCAGGTGCCGCAGGACCGGGTTCGCCCGCTTCAGGTAGGTGAGCTCGGTGACGATGCGCCGCTGCTCGGGCCCGGAGGCGGTGCGCAGCCGTTCGGCCAGATGATCGCGGATCCGCCGGTGCATCGTCTGGTAGCCGGTGGGGTCGCGCCAGCGCAGATCGGCGTCGAGCGCCTCGCGCACCAGGTCGTGCGGACGCAGCCCCTCACGGCCCTCCTCGACGAAGGACAGCCTCCGCAGCCAGACGAACAGCTCACCGGCGTCGTCGGCGTCGGCGTCGCCGAGCCCGGCGCGGAGCAACTCCTCCGTGGTGACCAGCGCGTGCGCGCAGACCTCCAGGGCGCGCCGATGCCGGGGTGTGGGCACGCCCTCCAGAAAACGATCGAGCAGCAGCCGCACCACGTCCGGCGCGTCGCCCAACTCGACGGCGGGCAGGTCGCCGGCGCGGGGGCACTGGGACAGGACGTCGGCCAGCAGCCCCAGCGCCAGCGGATGCCCGTGCGTCGCGGCGATCACCGGCCCGTGCAGCGACTCCGGAACGTCCTCGGCCCGCAGGAACGCCTCGGCGTCCCGCGGCGGGAGATTGTCCAACGGCACCGTGCGCAGCAGCTCCCGCCATCCGTGATCGGAGATCCACTCCGGCCGCGGCGGCTCCCGCCCGGCGATCACCACCAGGGTCCCGGCGGGCAGCGAGGGCAGGAACCGCTCCCGCACCCAGTCGTCCATCGTCGCGAGCCGCTCGTAGGAGTCCAGCAGTAGCACCCGCCGACCGGTCACCGGCTCCGGCCAGGCCACCGCCGAGGCCAACGCCGTCCGCGACCCCTCCATCGCACGCGCGTCCAGGTGGACCGTGGCCGCCCCCGCCCGCCGCGCGACCGTCGCCGCCGCGTTGAGCAGCGCGGTCTTCCCGACCCCGCCCGGCCCGTGAACGAACATGACCGCGAAAGGCGGTATCTCGGTGGCCAGTGCCCTACGAATCGTCTCCAGTTCCGCTTCACGTCCGACGAATCGATTCCGACGTGCCTTGTGCAACCGGTCGGCGATCGTCTCCACCTCGCCGTTCACCGTGCTCGGAGAAGTGGCCGTGCGCCATTGCGCGAGTCCCCGTTTCCCATATGACGCGACCCTACCCGGCGGGTTCGAGCACTGTTCACACCCACTGGGCAGATATCGGGCATGAACCGGTCTGGAGAGTGGCCGGCGATCGATCCGATCGTGTGTTTCGACAGGTGAGGGAAACAATGTCCCTCCCGCGACACAGGAGTCGACCATGGGCTTCGCCAAACTCGCCGCCGCCATCACGATCCCGGCCGCCGCCGCCGTGGCCGCGCTCGCCGCCCCGGGCACCGCCGCCGCGGACCCGCTGCCGAACGAGAACCCGTTCACCATCGACAGGACGTTCGCCAACGTGACCGGCTACATCTCGCTCGACGGGGTGCGTGGCACCCTGACGGACAAGGGCAACGACGGCAAGAGCTCGACCTACACGATCGTCTGGTATCAGCTCGTCAACGGCGACTACGTTCCCCGCGACACCGACAGGGTCACCGTTCCGGACGGAGGTTCGGAGCCCTTCATCGAGTACCCGGACATCAACGGGTCGGTCTTCCACGCCAACTGGTACCAGCACAGCCTGGCGGTCGGCTGACCATCCGCCCCGTCTGACCGAGATTTCCGCACCCGCCCCCGCCCGCCGGCGATTCGACGCCGCGCGGTCGGGGGTTCTCGCGACCGAATTGGCTTCGGTCACCTATGGCCTCCATCGAACGCAGTCTCGTGATCCCGGCCTCGCTTATGCCGCATATTCGCTGCTCAGGCACGGCCGAAGGGAAACCGCGGCCTACGACCTCGGCATCTTCGACCAGGCGGTGCGGGCCGCGCGCAGATGACCTTTCCTCGGGGCTGCATCGGCGTCACCCACACGCGGCGGCCAGTGAGGTGATGATGGTCGGCCCCCACCCGCATCCAGGCCGAGCCGAACGCCTGACCCCGGCCGGCCCTGATCAGGCCGCGCGGCCCGTTCGCAGGCTCGGTCTCCCCCCGGAGAGGGAGTCGATCGGGTCGCGCGGGGGATCTGGGGCCCGCAGGTGGTCGGCGATGGTGGGCGCATGGAACCTTCCATCTCGTGGGTGGCGGTGGTCACCGGGTTCCAGGCTCACTGGGCGCTGGGCCTTGCTCGGCCTGCGGCCCCGGACATGGAGGTCGGCGGATGAAAGTGCCCAAGTCCGAACACACGGCGCGGCCCTGGCGGATCCATGAGTTCACCCGTGACTTTCGGGTCGAGGACGTGTGGTCCTTTCGTACCCCCGGGGCCGGGAAGGACGACTTTCCCGTGATGCTCGCCGCGTTGCGGAGGGCCTATGACACCGTCAAGGAGCCCGTCGTGGTCAGGTTCCTGTTCGCGGTGCGCTGGAAGCTCGGGGCCCTGTTCGGGTGGGAGGCGCCCGAGGCGAGTCTGGGCGGGCGGGTTCCTTCGCTGCGCGACCGCCTCCCGCCCGACCTCGCCCGGACGGCGGAGGGGGTCGACCCCTGCTCCGACCCGTTCACCGACGTGTACCAACTCGACGACGAGGCCGTCCGCGAACTGGCGAACAAGACCGTCCACACCCTCATGCACCTGGGCTGGGTGGCGACCGGCGACGGCGGATACGAACTGCGGATGGCGGCCCTCGTCAAGCCCAACGGCCGGTTCGGGCGGCTGTACATGGCGTGCATCGCGCCGTTCCGCTACCTGATCATCTACCCGATGCTGACCCGGCAGTGGGAGCGCGCCTGGCGAGATCGCGCGCGTCTCCTCGCCTGAGGCCCGAGGCGGGGCCTGACGCGCGTCGGGTCCGTCCCGGTCCGTGATGCCGATATCGCGTTCCGTATCCAGAGGTGACGCGGTGTTCGAAATTGAAGGAACGGGCTCGGATGTAATGGCTGAAAACCGTCAATCCGGCCCCGGTGGGCGCGCTCGTGTCGGGAGCGGTCCACATGCGTGCCTCGATGAAGCTGTGGAGAATCACAGTTGTCACTCGGGTGCCTTGTGGGGTGGGTCGCGTCGGACTACCGTCCGGTACGCCGCTTTGAAGTGAGACTTTTTCGCTTTGTCGCTTCGGGTGGCACCGGCCCCTCGGCGTCCACCCCACGGAGTCCCCCATGCGCCGCAGATCCCTTTCGTTGGCCCTGGCCACCGTCCTGACCGTCGGCGTCGCGGGAACCCCCGCGCAGGCCGCCCCGGCGACCGCCGCCGCCGTCCAGGCGGGCCCGGCGGTCAAGTTCCCCGGCTTCGACGTCGTGAAGCCGTCCTCGGACCCGCTCGACCTGACCGACGCGCCGCGCGACCTGAAGGTCACCTACACCTACGACGGCCAGACCAAGACGCTGGAGGACTACCTCTCGCGGGCCGCGCAGGGCATGGTCGTCCTGGACGGGAACAAGATCGTCAAGGAGTGGTACGCCGCCGGTCTCACCAAGGACTCGCAGTTCCAGTCCTGGTCGATGGCGAAGTCGTTCACCTCCGTCGCCATCGGCCTCGCGATGCAGGACGGCAAGATCGCGTCGCTGGAGGACACGGTCGCCAAGTACGTCCCCAAGCTGGCGACGTCCGCCTACGGCGACGTGTCGATCCGCAACCTGCTGCGGATGTCGTCGGGCATCAACTGGAACGAGGTCGGCAACGCCCCCGCGCTCCAGGCCCAGGTCATCCTCGGCGTGCCCACCACGACCATCGCGGCGATGCAGCGACGGACGTGGGAGCCGGGCAGCAAGTTCAACTACACCAGCATGAACAGCGCGGTCCTCGCCCTGGTCGTGGCCGGCGCGACGGGCGTGCCGTTCCACAAGTACGTGCAGGACAAGCTGTGGCAGCCCGCCGGGATGGCGGACACGGTCGACATCGCCAACGACCGCAACGGCAACAGCCTGGGCTACTGCTGCTTCTACGCCGGCGAACGCGACTTCGCCCGCTTCGGCCTGCTGATGCTCAACAACGGCAAGGCCGAGGGACGCCAGGTCCTGAACGAGGCGTGGGTCGCCGAGTCGGTCAAGCCGTCCGGCGTCGCCTCGAACTACGGGCTGCACTGGTGGATCGACGGCACCGAGGGCTACTACGCCAGCGGCCTGGGCGGACAGATGATCTACGTGTCGGTCAAGCACCGCGTGGTCATCGCCAAGAGCGTGCTGCTCAGCCTCGCCGAGTCCGAGACCCTTCCCGCGATGCGCGCCATCGCGGCCGAAGTCGCCCGTACCCGCTAGTCGGCGGATGAGGAGCACATGATGGAACGCACGACCCCTCGAAGGCGGCTGGCCAGGAGCCTGGCGGGCGCCGCGCTGGTGGCGGGACTCGCCGCGAGCGGAACGGCCGTGCCGGCATGGGCCGAGCCCGTCGCCGCCGCCGACCCCGCGCCCGGTTCGGTGACGCCGGACAAGGACCCCTTCTATCTCGCCCCCGCCGACATCGGCGCCTACCGGCCCGGCCAGATCGTCGCGACCCGCCCGTTGACCCTGAAGCTGTCCGTGGAGGTGCGGGCCTGGCAGATCTCCTACCGGTCCAACGACTCCCACGGGCGGCCGACGCTGGAGGTCACGACGCTGGCCGTCCCCACCAAGGCGTGGGAGGGCACCGGGCCCCGTCCCGCCGTGTCCGTCCAGTTCGCCGAGGACTCCACCGGCATCCAGTGCGCCCCGTCGTACAAGCTGTCCACCGGCGGCGGGTCGTCGGAGGCCGGGCTGCTGCTCAACAAGAACTGGGCCGTGGCGATCCCCGACCACCAGGGCTTCAAGTCGGCGTGGATGGCGGGGCCGCGCGCCGGCCACTCCGTCCTCGACGGGATCCGGGCGGTCCGCAGCTTCCAGGAGGCCGGACTCGCCTCCAGCCAGTGGGGGCTGACCGGGTACTCCGGCGGGGCCCACGCCACCGGTTGGGCGGCCGAGCTCCAGCCCTCGTACGCCCCCGACGTCACCCTCGCGGGCGTGGCCATGGGCGGGACACCCGCCGACCCCGCCGCCACGGCACGGTTCCTGGACGGGCGCGCGCCCGCCGGGTTCGTGTTCGCGGCGACCTGGGGCATTCACACCGAGTGGCCCGAGGCGGGCATCGAGGGCCTTTTGAACGCCCAGGGCCGCATCGACATGGCCACCGTGGCGGGCAAGTGCCTGCCGGACATCCTCGGCAAGTTCCCGTTCCGCAGGCTCGCCAGCGCCACCACCGTGCCGGACCCGCTGTCGGTGCCGTCGGTGGCCGCGGTGTTGAAGAAGGACACCATGGGCGCCGCGACGCCCAAGGCCCCGATCTTCAACTACCACGCCGTCACCGACGAGATCGTGCCGATCGGCCAGGCCAACACGCTCACCAAGACCTGGTGCGCGGGCGGCGCGACCATCCAGATCGTCCGGAGCTGGCTCGGCGAACACGGCTTGGAGGCCGTCCGCCGCTCCCCGGCCGCCGTCAGCTACCTGAACGACCGCTTCGCAGGGAAGACCCCGCCGAATTCTTGTTGACGGCCTCGCTGTGAACGACGGCGAGCGGGCCCGTTTCGTACGGGCCCGCTCGTCTTCGTCGTCGGTGAGGGTCAGGCGACCACCTCGACCGGTTCAGGTGCCTTCTCCTCGGCGGCGGGTGCCGGGCTCGGGGTGCCGGAGGGCGGGAGCCTGCGGAGGAGTGTCAGGGCGAGGAGGGCCGAGCCGGCCGCCAGGACCGCCGCGACGAGGGCTGCGGCGTTCAGGCCGCTGGTGAAGGCCACTCGGGCGGGCTCCAGGACGGCTTGGGCGGCGGAGGCCGACAGGCCCTCGGCGGCGGCGAGCGCACCCGGCAGGGTGTCGGCGGCCTCCTCGGGGACCCCGGAGGGCATCTCGCTCCGGTAGACGGCGGCGCCGATGCTGCCCAGCAGCGCGATGCCCAGGGCGACGCCCAGGTCGCTGGCGGTGGAGTTGACCGCCGAGGCGGCCCCGGCCTTCTCGGGCGGCGCGGAGCCGATCACCAGGTTCGTGGTCAGCGCCATGGTCGGGGCGATGCCCGGGTACAGCAGGTAGAACCCGGTGAGCAGCAGCGCCTCCCCGGGCGCGTCGACCTGGGTCAGCACCAGGTAGCCCGCCACCGAGAACGCCGTTCCCACCGCCAGGACGTACGCCGGGCGCACCCGACGGGCGATCACCGGCGACAGCATCGACACCGCCACCAGCGCCAGCGCGGCGGGCAGGATCCGCAGACCGGTCTCCAGCGCGCTCAGCCCCGCCACCAACTGCAGGTACTGCGTGAAGAGCAGGTAGACGCCGCCGAGCGCGATCGCCGAGAGCAGGAAGACGCCCAGGGCCCCGCTGAAGGTGCGGTTCCCGAACAGCCGGACGTCCAGCAGCGGGTTCTCCAGCCGGAGTTGACGGCGGACGAACAGCACCCCGAACACCAGACCGGCCGCGAGGGTCGCCACGGCCACACCGTTCACCCCGTGCTTGGCCAGCTCCTTGATGCCGTACACGAAGGGGATGAGGGTGGCGATCGACAGCGGGATGCTCACCCAGTCCAGCCCGCCGGCCTGCGGCGCGCGGTACTCCGACACCGCCAGCGGAGCCGCCACCAGCACCAGCGCCATCACGGGCACGCCGATCAGCAGGGCGGCGCCCCACCAGAAGGACTCCAGCAGCAGCCCGCCGACCAGCGGTCCCACCGCGACGCCGACCGAGATGGACGCCGCCCACAGGCCGATCGCGGTGCCGCGCTGCCGCGCGTCGGTGAACATGTTGCTGATCAGGGACAGGGTGGACGGCATCACGGCCGCCGCGCCGACGCCCATCACCGCACGCGCGGCGATCAGCAGCTCGACGTTGGGCGCGAAGGCCGCCGCCAGCGACGCCAGCCCGAACGCGGCGGCGCCGAACATCAGGATCCTGCGTCGCCCGATCCGGTCGCCGATGGTCCCCATGGGGACCAGCAGCCCGGCCATCATGAACCCGTAGATGTCGTTGATCCACAGCAGCTCACCGCTGCCGGGCGACAGGTCGGCGGCGATCTCGGGAGTGGCCAGGAAAAGCACGGTCATGGCCAGGAACAGCAGCACGGTGGGGAGCAGCAGCACGGACAGGCCGAGCCACTCCCGGGCTCCCGCCCGTGCGGGTGTCTGTACGGACACGGACATGGGTCTCTTCTCTCGTTCAGGGGGTTTGCAGAGGGGGGTAGGGGTTCTTCGCCCGGGCCTCGCGCAGCGGGCGGGCCCACCACGCGAGCTCGTCCAGCACCCGGTCGGTGTCACGGCGGCCGAACCCGGCGGCCTCGCGGACCGTCACGGCGGGGACCGCCGCGAACAGTGCGCGGAGCCGCCGCTCGGCCGGTCGCGCCCCGCCGTGGCCCAGGAAGGCGACCGGCTTGGCCCGGAGCTGGTCGGCGTACCAGCCCGGGGCGTTCACCAGCGGCCCGGAGCGGCGTTCCGGGACGACCACGACGAAGCCGTCCGCCGCCGCCAGCCACGGGACCAGGTCGCGGACGGCCGAGGGTGTCGGCAGCCCGCAGGGCGGCACCTCCGGCAGGCACGCCGCCGTGAGGTCGATCAGGTCCACCTCCAGGTCGCCCCGCCGGTAGGCGCGCTCGGCCACCCGTTCGGCGGGGGCCCGGTCCGGCGGGCCGCCGATGAGGATCGCCAGGTGCAGCGGGTCCATCCGGTCACCTCCCTTCGTTCTGGTCGCCACCTTGCGCCGCCGGGCTTCGGGTCCGCTGCGGACCGGCTGCGGACCCGCTCCGGATCGGCTCCGGAGTGCTCGGATACGCTGGCCGGCATGCGTTTCGGGGTGCTCGGTCCACTGGCGGTATGGACCTCGGACGGCAGGCCGGTCCGGATCCCCGAGGTGAAGGTGCGCGCGCTGCTGGCCGAACTGGTGGTCGAGGCGGGCCGCGTGGTCCCCGCCGACCGGCTGATCGACCACCTGTGGGGCGAGAACCTCCCGTCCAACCCGGCGGGGGCCCTGCAGAGCCGGGTCTCACAGCTCCGGCGGGCCCTGGACGACGCCGAGCCGAGCGCCCGGGGCCTGGTGGTGTCCCGCGCCCCCGGCTACCTGCTGGACGCCGAGCCGGACGCCGTCGACATCGGCCGTTTCCAGGGGCTGCTGGCGCGGACCCGCACGGCGGCCTCCCCGCAGGAGCGCGCGATGCTGCTGGGCGACGCGTTGGCGCTGTGGCGGGGCCCGGCCCTGATCGACTTCGCGGACGAGGAGTTCGCGGGCCCCGAGATCACCCGGCTGGAGGAGCTGCGGCTCACCGCCCTGGAGGAGCAGGCCGAGGCGCGCCTCGACCTGCGCGAGCACGGCCAGCTCGCCGACGAACTCGGCGACCTGGTGGCCCGGCACCCACTGCGGGAACGACTCCGCGCCGCCCACCTGCGCGCCCTCTACCGGGCCGGCCGCCAGAACGAGGCGCTGGACGGCTATCGCGACCTGCGCGAGCGCCTCGCCGACGAGCTGGGCGTCGACCCGGGCCCTGAGCTGGCCGCGTTGCACCAGGCGATCCTGCGCCAGGACCCGTCCCTCGGCGCGCCGCCCGCCGAGGCCCCGCCGTCCAACCTGCCCGCCCCGCTCAGCGACCTGATCGGCAGGTCCGACGCCGTCGGCCAGGTGGGCGCGCTGCTCGGCGCGGGCCGGCTGGTGACGCTGACCGGGGCCGGCGGCGTCGGCAAGACCCGGCTGGCGGTGGAGGCGGCGCGCGGGCTCGGCGCGGCGTACCCGGACGGCGTGTGGCTGGTCGAGCTGGGATCCCTGCCCGCAACGGCCGGGCGCGACGAGGTCGCCGATCACGTCGCCGCCACCCTGCGGATCCGCGACGAGGGCACCGTGCCGGTCGGGACGCCGGCCGACTCGCTGGCCGAGGCGCTGGCCGCCCAGCGCCTGCTGCTGGTGCTGGACAACTGCGAGCACGTGATCGGGTCGGCGTCCGCGCTCGCCGCCGCGCTGCTGCGGGCCGTTCCCGGGCTGCGCGTGCTCGCGACCAGTCAGCGGCCGTTGGGTGTCGCCGGTGAACTGCTGTGGAGCGTTCCGCCGCTGACGGAGGCCGACGCCGTACGACTGTTCGCCGAACGCGCGAGGGCCGGCGCGCCCGGTTTCGCGCTGGACGCGGGCAACGCCGAGGCGGTGGCCGCGATCTGCCGGCGGCTGGACGGCATCCCGCTCGCCGTGGAGTTGGCCGCCACCCGGGTACGGGCGCTCGGCGTCCACGAACTCGCGGCGCGGCTGGACGACCGGTTCCGGCTGCTGGCCGCCGGGTACGGCGACGCCCCGGCCCGCCAGCGCACCCTGCGGGCCGTGATCGACTGGAGCTGGGAGCTGCTCGACCCCGAGGAACGGACCGTGCTGCGCCGGCTGGCCGTCCACGTCGACGGCTGCACGCTGCGGGCGGCGGAGGCCGTGTGCGGCGAGGACGGCCTCGACGTCCTGGACCTGCTCGCCGGGCTGGTCGACCGTTCGCTGGTCGCCGTGTCCGACCGCGACCGCAGCGACGGCCCCCGGTACCGGCTGCTCGAGTCGGTCGCCGCCTACTGCCGCGAACGGCTGCGCGAGGCGGGCGAGCTGGACGAGATCGAGCTGCGGCACCTGCGCCACTACTCGGCGCTGGCCGCCACCGCCGACGTCCACCTGCGCGGCCCGGCCCAGCGGGAGTGGCTGTGCCGCCTCGACGCGGAGACCGCCAACCTGCGGGCGGCCCTCGACACCGCCGTCCGGCTGCGGAACGGCGGGGCGTTGCCGCTGGTCAACTCGCTGGCCTGGTACTGGGTGCTGCGCGGCCGGCTCAGCGAGGGGGCCCGATCGTTCGGGCTGGCCCTCACGGGGGGCGGCCCCGAGGACGCGGTGGGCACCGCGCAGACCTGGCGGGCCGCGTTCCAGTTCCGGATGGGCGAGGTCACCGCACCGGGCGGGTCCGTTCCCCCGGCGACGAGGCCCGGCGACCTGGACGCGCTGGCCGGGCGGGCGCGGGCGCAATGGTTCCTGTCCGTGGCGAGGCTGGGGGTCGGGGATCCGCCCGAGAGCGAGGCGCAGACCGGTCGGGCGCTCACCCTGTTCCAGGCCCTCGGCGACCAGTGGGGGATCGCCGCCGCGCTGAGCACGCAGGCCCGTCAGTCCCTGCTGCGCAGCGACCTGACCCGCCTGCGGGAGCACGCCGAGGAGAGCATGGCCCTGTTCGGCGCGCTGGGCGACCGGTGGGGCAGGCTGCACGCGGGGTTCGCCCTCGGCCAGTACCACGAGATCGTCGGCGAGTACGAGCAGGCGGCGCGACTCCATCGCGAGGGCCTGCGGATCGCCGAGGACCTGGAACTGTGGACCGACGTGGCCGACCGCCTCTCCTCGCTCGGCCGCATCGCCCTGCTGAACGGTGACCACGCGCAGGCCGACGACCTGCACCGACGGGCCATGAAGCTCGCCGCCGAGCAGGCGTACGCGCTCGGCGAGGAGTTCGCCGGACTGGGCCTGGCCCTGAGCCTCCGACGGCAGGGTCGACTCGACGAGGCCGAGACCCTGATGCGCAGGTGGCTGGACTGGAACACCCGGATCGGCTCGGACATCGCGCTGTCCCTCATCCTCGCCGAGCTGGGCTTCGTCGCGGAGCTGCGCGGAGCCGCCGACACGGCCCGTGACCTGCATCTGCGAGGGCTCGACGCGGCCCGCAAGTCCGGTGACCGCCGCGCCGTCGCCCTCGCCCTGGAAGGGCTGGCGGGCGCCTGCGCCGTCGCCGGCCGCCACGACCGGGCGGCCCGGCTGCTCGGCACCGCCGGCGCGATCAGGGAGTCGACGGGCGCTCCGCTCCCGGCGGGGGAGCGGGGGGACGTCGACCGGATCACCGCCGCCGCCCGCGCCGCCCTGGGCCCCGACGCCTTCGCCGTCGAGCACGAGAAGGGCGCCCTTCAGGACGAGTCCGAAGTAGACCCGAAGTCCGTCTGATAAGCAACCCTCCGCGATCACGTTGTTGGATCTTGACGCGTCCGGGGGTCCTGTCGTCGTCTCCACCTCCATGGTCTCCGGCCGCCCGCCTCGGTACGTTCAAGATCGCTCCCAACCGCGGGTCATGCGAGGAGAACCATGCCTGGTGTCCGAGCACGAATCGGTGGATCGCGTCTCCGGCGGTGGTGGTCCGGGACCGCGGTCGCGGTCATCCTCCTCCCCGTCGCGGTCGTCGCTCCGGGGAACGCGGCGGCGACGCCGGCCCCCACGACGCAGCCGTACGACTTCAGCCGCGAGAAGGGGAAGGCGCTCGGCACCCACGGGCCGCTGCCCCAGGGCTTCTCCCGAACCGAGATCACGGTGAAGTTCCGCACCGAACGCCGCGTGCGGGTTCGCGGCGGCAAGGCGGTCGCGGGGAACGCCGCCGACGCCGCCGCCCTCACGGCCCTGCTCGACAGGTACCCGGGCATGGTGATCGACCGCCTGATGACCCGGTCGGAGCAGGAGGTCGCCGCCGAGCAGGACCGCCTGAAGAAGCGGCTCGGCCGCGAGGTGGCCGACCTGAACTCGTGGTTCGTGATCACGGTGCCCCACGACATCGAGGGGGTGCTCGCCGCGCTGAACCGGATGCCCGCCGTGGAGATCGCTCAGGCGCGGGCGCTGACCCGTACGCCGTCCGAACCCCTGCGGTCCCACCAGCACTACCGCAACGCGGTCGGCGCGAGCACGGGCACCGGGATCGACGCGGATCACGCCGCCACGCTGTCCGGCGGCAAGGGCGACGGCATCACGATCACCGACGTGGAGGGCGGCGGTGACTACGTTCCGAATCCGAGCCGCCTGCCCGGCTCGTTGGCCGCCTCCGACGGCCACTCGCTGATGGTCACCGCCGAGGCGCAACCCACCGTGTGGGCCTGGGGCGACAACTCCCAAGGCCAGCTCGGTGACGGCAGCACGACCTCGCGCACCACGATGACCCAGGTCAAGGGGTTGAGCGGCGTCAAGGCCGTCAGCGCCGGGGACGGCTTCTCCGTGGCGCTCACCACCGACGGGAGCGTGTGGACGTGGGGTGACAACTCCAAGGGCCAGTTGGGCGACGGCACCACGACGACCCGCCGCACCACGCCGGCCAAGGTCCCCGAGCTCGACGGGCTGACGGTCACCGCGATCAGCGCCGGCAGGGACGGCCACGTCCTCGCCGTGCTGGAATCGGGAGCGGTCGTGGCCTGGGGCACGGGCACCAGCGGTCAGCTCGGCAACGGCTCCGACACCAACAGCACCACGCCCGTGCTCGTCACCGGCCTCTCGGACGTCTCCACGACACCCGGTGCGATCGCCGCCGGCTATGGCTTCTCCACCGCCGTCCTGACCGACGGCACGGTCAAGACCTGGGGCGACGGCGGCTTCGGCCAGCTCGGCAACGGGCAGACCACCGACAGCGACACCCCCGTCAACGTCAGCGGCATCACCAACGCCACCCAGGTCGCCTCGGGCGGCGGTCACTCCCTGGCGCTGCTCTCGGACCGTTCGGTCAAGGCGTGGGGCCTCGGCGTCTCCGGCCAGCTCGGGGACGGCGGCAACACCAACCGCACCACCCCGGTCCCGGTGAGCGGCCTCGCCGATGCCACGGGCGTCTTCGCGGGCACCTTCCACAGCGGTGCCCTCAAGACCGACCACACGCTCTGGACCTGGGGCGACAACGGCCACGGACAACTGGGCAACGGCACCCCCACCGACTCCAACGTCCCGATCCGGTCCGCGATCGACACGGCGACCGCCGCGATGGGCCTCCAGCACACGGTCGCGGTCCTGCGCTCGGACCAGTTCCGGGCCTGGGGAGGCAACGGCGACGGCCAGCTCGGCGACGGCACGACCACGTCCAGCTCCGACCCGATCGTGCCGACGACGCTGCTGAACGTGTGGAACGTCTGCCACGAGGATCTGGCCGGCCGCCCCGCCCCGTACGGTCCGCCCGTCTGGTTGAAGCCCCTGGCGGGAGACCGCTGCCGACCCGGCGATCACGGCACCCCGGTGGTCGGGATCACGAGCGCCCGCGACGACAACGGGGTCGGCATGGCCGGCGTGGCGCCCCACGCCAGGCTCCAGCTCGGGCTCTTCGCGGCGAACGGGGTGGCCGCCGCCGTGGACGCCTCGGGACCGGGCGACGTGATCCTGCTCGAGGGCGTGGGGTGGACGCACAGCGCCGCGCTCGGCCACCGGAACTATCCGGTCGAGGTGTTCGCCGAGTACTACACCCTCGTGACCCGGGCCGTGGACAAGGGCGTCACCGTGATCGAGCCCGCCGGGAACGAGGGCAACAGCCTCGACTCCACCACGGACCCGTTCGAGCCGTTCACCACGTGGAAGCCGAAGCCCGACACCGGCGCGATCGTCGTCGGATGGGGTGAGCCGCCGGGAGGCACGGCGTGCAAGCCGGGCCACACTCCGCCCGCGCTCACCGCCTCCGTCAAGGCGACGCACGGCTCGAGGGTGGACCTCCAAGGCTACGGAGAGTGCGCCGCGACCATCGGCACCCCGGCGTACAAGAACCTCACTCCGAACGAGACCGACCCGAGCAAGCAGTACCGCGACAACTTCAACGGTGCCTCCGCCGCCAGCCCCATCGTGGCGGGCGCCGCAGCCGTGCTTCAGGGCATCGCCAAGCAGTCCGGCAAATACCTGGACCCCCGGCAGATGCGTGATCTGCTGGTCAGCACGGGCACTCCGCAGCCCGCCGGGGACCCCCGGCACATCGGCCCCCTGCCGAACCTCAAGGCCGCGATCGCCAAACTGAACGGCCCGACCGGACCCATCGCCTCGGGCATCGCCGGCAAGTGCGTGAACGTCGACCAGGGTGGCACGGCCAACGGCACCGCCGTCCAACTGTGGACCTGCGACGGCAGCGCACGGCAGGTGTGGACGATGAACCCCAACGGGAACATCCAGTCCTACGGAAAATGCCTGGACGTGACCTCCAGCGGCACGGCCAACGGCACCAAGGTCCAGCTCTGGGAATGCAACGACAGCGGCGCCCAACAATGGACGTACAACGCGACGACCAAGGCGCTGACCAACCCGCAATCGGGACGCTGCCTCGACGTGCCGGGCAGCACCACCACCGATGGGACCCAATTGCAGATCTACGACTGCAACCAGTCGAACGCCCAACGCTGGACGATCCCGGCATGAGGCTCCGCCGGACTCTGCGGGCCCTGGCCGCCACGGTGCTCGCGGGCACGGTCATCCAGGGCCTGCCCGCGGGCACCGCCCAAGCCGAAGTCGTCGCCGACCCGGCCTCCCTGGTCAATCCGTTCATCGGCACCTCGGGCGCGGGGAACACCTTTCCCGGCGCGGACGTGCCCTTCGGAATGGTCCAGTGGAGCCCGGACACCTGGAATCCCAACGGCTCGCCCTGGGACCCCAACGAGAAGAACCCGTGGGGCGGCGGTTACCGGTACGAAGACCTCTTGCTCAAGGGCTACAGCCTCACGCACCTGTCCGGCCCGGGGTGCGGCGGTGCCGGTGACGTTCCGATCCTGCCCACGGTCGGGACGGTCGACCTGGCCGCCGCCAGAGACCTCACCACCGGCTATTCGCACGCCAACGAGTCGGCCGGCGCCGGAAACTACGCCCTCACGACCAACGACGGCATCAAGACCGAGCTGACCGCCACGCAACGCACGGGAATGAGCCGTTTCACCTTTCCCGCCACCGCCGCCCGAGGCAATCTGCTCTTCAAGCTGGACCGGAGTCAGACCGGCAGCGCCAACCCCGCGCCCACTTGGACCACCGTGGGCGACCGGGAGATCACGGGCACGGTCACCACCGGCCGTTTCTGCGGCTTCAAGACCTACAAGATCCACTTCAGTGTCACGTTCGACCGGCCTTTCACCTCGGCCGCGTTCACCGCCGGCCACGGTGCGGCCCTCACCTTCGACACGACGAACGACAAGGTCGTGCACGCCAAGGCCGGGGTGTCCTACGTCTCCGTCGCGGGTGCCCGGGGGAACGTCGCCGCAGAGAACCCCGGCTGGGACTTCGGCGCGGTCAAGACGGCGGCCCACAGCACATGGAACAACGTCCTCGGCCGGATCGGCATCGCGGGCGGCA
Source organism: Thermomonospora umbrina (assembly GCF_003386555.1). Lineage (GTDB taxonomy): Bacteria > Actinomycetota > Actinomycetes > Streptosporangiales > Streptosporangiaceae > Thermomonospora > Thermomonospora umbrina. Next base: position 4,218,727 of record NZ_QTTT01000001.1, read on the forward strand.
CCCCCGCCCAGCAGACGATGTTCTACACGGCGCTCTACCATTCCCTGCTGCATCCCAACGTCGTCAGCGACTCCGACGGGAAATATCAGGGATTCGACAACGCCGTGCACACCGTCACCCCCGGCCATTCCGCCCAGTACGGCACGATCTCCGGCTGGGACATCTACCGCACGCAGGCGCAACTCAACGCCCTCGTCGCTCCGTCGGTGGCCTCCGACATCGCCCAGTCGATGGTCAACACCTACGCGCAGAGCGGCATGTTGCCCAAATGGTCGCTCAACAACATCGAGACCTTCGTCATGGTGGGCGATCCGGGTGCCGTCCTGCTCGCCGATTACCACGCGTTCGGAGCCACGGACTTCGACACCACGGCCGCCCGCAACGCCATGGTGAATCAGGCCACGACACCGAACAACATCCGTCCGGGCGTGGAGCATCTGGACACCTACGGCTATCTGCCGAGCAACGCGGCCCAGAACTGCGTCAACGGCGTCACCTGCTCCACCTATCCCTACAGCACGTACGGGAACGTCTCGACCTCCCTCGAATACAACACCGCCGACTTCGCGGTCGCGGCCTTCGCCGGCGCCACCGGAGACACCGCGACACGGACCCGACTCCAGAACCGCGCACAGAACTGGCGGAACCTCTTCAACCCCGCGAGCGGATTCATGCAGCCGCGCATCGCCGGGGGAGCCTGGGCCGGGGCGTTCGACCCGACGACCCCTCGCGGCACCTCCGACCCCAACGGCCTGTACGACTTCGTCGAGGGCACCTCGTGGCAGTACACGGGAATGGTCCCGTTCAACATCGCGGGCCTCTCCTCGGCGTTCGGCGGGAACGCGAAGCTGACCCAGTACCTCGACGGCGTCCTGTCCGAGCTGCGCGGCGCCGGCGGTCGCGCCGATCTCGGCAACGAGCACAGCATCGGCCTGCCGTGGATGTACGACTACGTCGGCGCGCCCCACAAGACACAGCAGACGGTCCGCCGGGTCCAGAACGAGCTCTGGTCGAACAACCCCTGGGGGATCCCCTCCAACGACGACCTGGGCACGATGAGCGCCTGGTACGTGTGGTCGGCCCTCGGCATGTACCCGATGACCCCCGGGACGTCGGACCTGGCGCTCGGCAGCCCGGTGTTCACCCAGGCCGTTCTCACGCTCCCCAGCGGCAACACCCTGACCATCAACGCGCCGGGGGCCGCCACCGACGCCCCCTACGTGCAGTCGGCCACCTTCAACGGCGCGGCCTGGAACAACGCGTACCTGCCCCAGAACGCCATCACCTCCGGCGGAACGTTCGGGTACACCCTCGGGACGTCACCCAACACGTCGTGGGCCTCCGCCCCGTCGGCGGCGCCCCCCTCGTACGGCGGAACGCCGGTGACCCCGCCCGCTCAGGGGCCGAGCGGTCCGATCACCTCGGACCTCCCGGGCAAGTGCGTGGACGTCGACCAGAGCAGCCAGGCCAACGGCACCGCCGTCCAACTGTGGACCTGCAACAACTCCGCCGCACAACACTGGACGATCAACGCCGACAAGACCGTCACCGCGCTGGGCAAATGCCTGGACGTGGTGTCCGGCGGCACCGCCAACGAGACGAAGGTCCAACTCTGGCAGTGCAACGGCGGCGCGGCCCAGCAGTGGACCTACGACACGACGGCCAAGGCGTTCCGCAACCCCGCGTCCGGCCGCTGCCTCGACGTGCCGGGCGGCGCGACCGCCGACGGAACAAGGCTCCAGATCTACGACTGCAACCAGACCAACGCCCAGCGCTGGACGGCGCCCCAGAGTTGACGGCGGAGGTTCGAACCGCAACCCGCACCAGTGCCCGGTCGCTTCAGGCGGGCGGCCCGGAGCGCAAGCGGAGGGCCGGCCGGCTGAAGACCCCGACGACCGGGCGCGGGGGGCGTGGGGGGTCGCCCCCCCACACGAAAACACGCGCTAGTCGACGCTTTCGAGGCCCTCGCCCGGGGCCTCGGTGAGGCGCTGCAGGTAGTTCTGCTCGCCCAGGGACCGGACCAGGCTCAGCTCGGTCTCCAGGTAGTCGACGTGCTGCTCCTCGTCGGCGAGGATGTCCTCGAAGATCCGCGCCGAGGTGACGTCGCCGCGCGAGCGCATCAGCTCGATGCCGGGGCGCAGCCGCGCGACGGCCTCCAGCTCGATCGCCAGGTCGGCCTCGAGCTGCTCCACGACGGTCTGGCCGATGCGGAGCGGGTTGAGCTTCTGGTAGTTGGGCAGCCCCTCGAGGAACAGGATGCGGTCCGTCAGGCGTTCCGCATGCCGCATCTCGTCGATGGACTCCTCGCGAGTGTGCTTCGCGATCCGGGTGTAGCCCCAGTTCTGCTGCATCTTGGCGTGCAGGAAGTACTGGTTGATCGCCGTGAGCTCGGCGGTGAGCTGCTCGTTGAGCAGCGCGATGATGTCCTTGTCGCCTTCCATGGATCTCATGCTTCCATGCGATCGACGGCTTAGGACAGCATAAGATCCCCGACCGGCCCTGTGATGTCGCACAACACAGGCGGTACGGGGTGATGGGCCCGTTATGTCAGGCGGCGGTCGAGGACGCGGACCCCCCTTCGGCGGTCATGCCGACTCCGGCGCCCACCCCGACCTGGGCGGGCGCGTCGGAGGAGACGGCCTCCAGGGGCAGCGGGCCGCCGGTGAAGGCGTCCGCGAGCTCACTCGCCGTGCGCGCCTCGCTGACGATGGCGCACAGGCGCTTGGTGCACACCCCGCAGCCGGGCTTCATCCCGCACGCCTGCCGGACCTCCCTGGTGCTGCAGGCGCCGGCGGCGACGCAACCGCGTACGTCGTCCTCGGTGACACCGTTGCAGATGCAGATGTACATCCGGCCGGGAGACCTCTCGGGAGGGCGCGGGGGAGCGCGCGCTGTTCAGGGCGACCTCGTACCTCATTAGGTAAGGCTCCCCTAAGGTAACCCACGGATGTCCGAATTGGCCAGTCCTCGTCCCGCCGGTGTGATCCCCCCCTTGGAGGGAAGGCACCCTGATGGCATCGAGGAGGCGGTACGTGGGGAGCTTCTGGCCCGGGCAGGCCTATCCGCTGGGAGCCCATTTCGATGGGGCAGGGACCAACTTCGCGGTGTTCTCCGAGGTCGCCGAACGGGTGGAGCTGTGCCTGTTCGACGACGCCGGACCGGAGGGGAACGAGACGAGGCTCACGTTGCCGGAGGTCGACGGCTTCGTCTGGCACGGCCATCTGCCGGGCATCATGCCCGGTCAGCGCTACGGGTTCCGGGTGCACGGGCCCTACGACCCGCACCAGGGCCTGCGCTGCAACCCGAACAAGCTGCTGCTGGACCCGTACGCCCAGGCCGTCGAGGGCCGGATCGACTGGGACCAGTCCTGTTTCGGCTACACCTTCGGGGATCCGTGGTCGCGCAACGATCTCGACTCCGCGCCGCACACCATGCGGTCGGTGGTGACCAACCCGTACTTCGACTGGGGCGACGACCGGCCGCCGCGCACCCCGTACCACGAGACGGTGATCTACGAGGCCCACGTCAAGGGCCTGACCGTGTCCCATCCCGACATCCCGGAGCGGATGCGCGGCACCTACGCCGGGCTCGGCCATCCGGTGATGATCGAGTACCTGGCCGACCTGGGCGTCACCGCCGTGGAGCTGATGCCGGTGCACCAGTTCGTCCACGACGACCTGCTGATCAAGCGGGGGCTGCGCAACTACTGGGGCTACAACACCATCGGGTTCTTCGCCCCGCACAACGAGTACGCGGCCGCCGGGCAGCGCGGCGAGCAGGTGCTGGAGTTCAAGGCGATGGTGAAGGCCCTCCACGAGGCGGGCATCGAGGTGATCCTCGACGTGGTCTACAACCACACCGCCGAGGGCAACCATCTGGGTCCGACGCTGTCGTTCCGGGGGCTGGACAACCCGTCGTACTACCGACTGGTCGACGACGACCCCCGCTACTACATGGACACCACGGGCACCGGCAACAGCTTCCTGATGCGGTCGCCGCACGTGCTCCAGATGATCATGGACTCGCTGCGGTACTGGGTCACCGAGATGCACGTGGACGGGTTCCGCTTCGACCTGGCCGCCACGCTGGCCCGCGAACTGCACGAGGTGGACCGGCTGTCGGCGTTCTTCGACCTCGTCCAGCAGGACCCGGTCGTCTCCCGCGTCAAGCTGATCGCCGAGCCCTGGGACGTCGGCGAGGGCGGCTACCAGGTCGGCAACTTCCCCCCGCTGTGGACCGAGTGGAACGGCCGCTACCGCGACACCGTGCGCGACTACTGGCGGGGCCGTCCGGCGACCATGGCCGACTTCGCCTCCCGGCTGACCGGCTCCTCGGACCTGTACGCCGACGACGGCCGCCGGCCCAGCGCCTCGATCAACTTCGTGACCTGCCACGACGGGTTCAGCCTGCACGACCTGGTGTCGTACAACGTCAAGCACAACGACGCCAACGGCGAGGGCAACCGGGACGGCAGCGACGACAACCGGTCGTGGAACTGCGGCTACGAGGGCCCCACCGACGACCTGAACGTGCTGGCGCTGCGCGAGCAGCAGAAGCGCAACCTGCTGGCCACCCTGTTCCTCTCGCAGGGCGTCCCGATGCTCTCCCACGGGGACGAGCTGGGCCGCACGCAGCGCGGCAACAACAACACCTACTGCCAGGACGACGAGCTGGCCTGGATGGACTGGGAGCGGCTGCGCGACAACTTCCCGCTGCTGGACTTCGTGCAGAAGCTGACCCGGTTGCGCGCGGCCCATCCGGTGTTCCGCCGCCGGCGGTTCTTCCGGGGGCGACCGCCGACCGACCCGGCCGACTCGCGGCTGTCGGACATCGGCTGGTTCACCCCGGACGGCCGGGAGATGGCCGAGCCGGACTGGCTGGCCGGGTTCGCCAAGTCCCTCCAGGTCTTCCTGAACGGCGAGGCCATCAGCGAACCGGGCCGGCACGGCGAGCGGATCCGGGACGACTCGTTCCTGCTGATCTTCAACGGCCATCACGGGGACCTGCGGTTCACCCTGCCGCCGGACCGATACGGCGACTCCTGGCTCAGGGTGATCGACACCGCCGACCCGATGCTGGCGGAGGAGCAGAACGCGGGCTCCCTGAAGGCGGAGGAGACGCTGGTCGTGGAGGGCCGCTCCATCCAGGTGCTCCGCCGTGTCTGAGCCTCGGGCGACCTACCGGATCCAGTTGCGCGAGGAGTTCGGGTTCGCGCGGGCCGCCGCGCTGGCCCCGTACCTGGCGGCGCTCGGGGTGTCGCACGTGTACCTGTCGCCCATCCTCCAGGCCGCGCCCGGCTCGGCCCACGGGTACGACGTCGTGGACCACACCCGCGTCTCCGAGGCGCTGGGCGGGGAGGACGGGTTCCGCGCCATGGTGGCCCGGTTCCGGGAGGCGGGGCTCGGGGTCGTGGTCGACATCGTGCCCAACCACATGGCGATCCCGGCGCCCGAGAGCCTCAACCGGCCGCTGTGGTCGGTGCTGGCCGAGGGCCGCGCATCGCCGTACGCGCGGTGGTTCGACATCGACTGGGAGGCCGGGGAGGGCCGCGTCGTCATGCCGGTCCTCGGCGACGGCGACGTACCGACGCGTGAGGACGACGTGCTGCGCTACCACGAGCACATGTTCCCGCTGCCCGACGATCACTACCGTCTGGCCCCCTGGCGGGAGGGGCCCAACTACCGGCGCTTCTTCGAGATCTCGTCGCTGGCGGGGCTGCGGGCCGAGGACCCGGAGGTGTTCGACCGCACCCACGGGCTGATCTTGAGGCTGGTCCGCGAGGGGCTGATCGACGGCCTGCGGGTCGACCATCCCGACGGGCTGGCCGCGCCCCGCGCCTATCTCGACCGGTTGGCCGAGGCGACCGGCGGCGTCTGGACGGTCGTGGAGAAGATCCTCACCGGCCCCGAGGAACTCGCCCCCGACTGGGCGTGCGCGGGTACCACCGGGTACGACGCGCTGGGCATGGTCGGCGGGGTGTTCGTCTCCCCGCGCGGCGAAGGGCCCCTGACCGAGGTGTACGACGGCGCCGTCCCTTTCGAGCAGGTCGCCTACGAAGCCAAGCGCCAGTCGGCCGAAGGGGGCCTGGCGCCCGAGGTGGAGCGCCTGCACCGGGCGCTGTGCCGCGTGCTCCCCTCGTACGGCACCGGCGAGTTGAGGGATGCGCTGCTGGAGCTGCTGGTGGCCATGCCCGTCTACCGCGTCTACGTGGAGCCCGGCGAGGAGGTGTTTCCGCAGACCGAGAGCGTCTTGGAGGCGGCCACCGAGGCGGCCCGGTCCAGGCTCCCCGCCGAACTTCACCCGGCTCTGGAGGCGATCGTCCCCGTCGTCTCCGGCAAGGTGGGCTGCACCGACGCCGCCGCCGAGGTGGCGGTCCGCTTCCAGCAGACCGCCGCTCCGCTGATGGCCAAGGGCGTCGAGGACACCGCCTTCTACCGCTGGTCACGGCTCGTCTCCCGCAACGAGGTCGGGGGCGAGCCCGACCGGTTCTCGGTGAGCCCCGAGGAGTTCCACGCCTTCTGCGGCCGGCTGGCCCGCGACTGGCCGGCCACGATGACCACGCTGTCCACGCACGACACCAAGCGCCAAGAGGACGTGCGCGCCCGCCTGGCGGTCCTCGCCGAGCTGCCCGAGGCGTGGGCCGAGACGCTCCGGGACCTCCGCTCCCCGGACTCGCCGCTGGAGCCCGACCTTGAGCACCTGCTCTGGCAGACGGTCGTGGGCGCCTGGCCGCTGAGCCCCGAACGGCTCGCGGAGTACCTCACCAAGGCCATGCGCGAGGCCAAGACCCGCACCTCTTGGACCGACCCCGATCCCGCCTACGAGGCGGCGGTGCTGGAGTACGCGCGGTCGATTCCAGCGGAACGGGTCGCCGCGTTCACAGCCCGCCTCGAGCCCTACGCGCGAGTCAACGTCCTGGGCCAGAAGCTCGTTCAGCTCACCATGCCCGGGGTGCCCGACGTCTACCAGGGCTGTGAGCTGGTCGCCCTGTCGCTGGTCGACCCCGACAACCGGCGGCCCGTCGACTACGACGACCGACGCGCCCGCCTGACCCGCCTCGACGCGGGCGAGCCGCCCCGCGACCTGGACGACGAGAAGCTCCTGGTCACCTCACGCGCCCTGCGCGCACGCCGCCCCGGCCCGTACGAGCCGCTGAACGCCACTGGCCCCGCCGCCGAGCACGCCCTCGCCTTTCGCTGCGGCGAAACCGTCACCGTCGTCACCCGGCTGCCCGTCGGGCTGGAACGCGGCGGGGGCTGGCACGACACCGCCCTCGCCCTCGACGGCGGTCCCTGGCGCGACGTCCTGACCGGCGTCCTGCACCACGACCTGCGCTTGAACGCGTTGCTCGCCCGACTACCCGTCGCCCTGCTCGTTCCCACGGAGGATCGCGGGTGACGGCGTCCGAGGCGTGCCGTGCCGGGGGCGATGACCCGTGCCTTGAGGTCGGCGATGGCGACGCGCCACCCGTTCCCGGGATTCTGCTCGTTCGAGGGGAGCGCGGGTGACCGTTTTCGAGGTGTGGGCGCCCGAGGCGGGTCGTGTCGAGGTGGACGTGGACGATGTGCGGCACCTCATGCAGCCGGTCGCCCGCAGGCCGGGCTGGTGGTCGGTCGAGGTGCCGGCCGCCTCGCACGGCACCGACTACGGCTTCGTCCTCGACGACGGCGACGTGCTGCCCGACCCGCGTTCGCGATGGCAGCCGCACGGGGTGCACGGCCGCAGCCGGGTGTACGACGACGACCTCCACGAGTGGGGCGACGACGGGTGGCGCGGTCGGCCGCTCGCGGGCGCCGTCCTGTACGAGCTGCACGTCGGCACGTTCACCCCGGAGGGGACGTTCGACGCGGCGGTCGATCGGCTCGACCACCTGGTGTCCCTCGGCATCGACATCGTGGAGCTGCTGCCGGTGGCGGCGTTCCCGGGCGAGCGCGGCTGGGGGTACGACGGGGTCCACCTGTGGGCGGTCTACGAGCCGTACGGAGGGCCCGGCGGGTTGAAGCGCTTCGTGGACGCCTGCCATCGGCGCGGGCTGGCCGTCGTGCTCGACGTCGTCTACAACCACCTCGGCCCCAGCGGCAACTACCTGAGCCGGTACGGGCCCTACTTCACCTCGGCGTACCACACGCCCTGGGGTCCGGCCGTGAACCTCGACCAGCCAGGGTCCGACGAGGTGCGCGCCTACGTGGTCGAGAACGCCCTGATGTGGCTGCGCGACTACCACCTGGACGGTCTGCGGCTCGACGCGGTGCACGCCCTCGCCGACACCAGGGCCGTCCACGTCCTGGAGGAGCTGGCGACCCGGGTCGAGACCCTGCGGGGCCACCTCGGCCGCGACCTGTTCCTGATCGCCGAGTCGGACCTGAACGACCCCCGCCTGGTCACCCCCCGCGAGACGGGCGGCCTCGGGATGGACGCGCAGTGGAGCGACGACTTCCACCACGCCCTCCACGCGGCGCTGACCGGGGAGCGCCAGGGCTACTACTGCGACTTCGGGCCGTTGGAGGTGCTGGCCCGTGCGCTGACCGAGGTGTTCGTGCACAACGGCACCTGGTCGACGTTCCGGGGCCGCAGCCACGGGCGGCCCGTCGACGTGTCGCGGACGTCGGCCCACCGGTTCCTCGGCTACCTGCAGAACCACGACCAGGTCGGCAACCGCGCCACCGGCGACCGGCTGTCCGGCGGTCTCGACCCGGGGCTGCTCAAGATCGGTGCGGCCCTGCTGCTGACGGGGCCGTTCACTCCCCTGCTGTTCATGGGGGAGGAGTGGGGGGCCACGACCCCGTGGTGCTACTTCACCGACCACGAGGAGACGGAATTGGGTCGTGCGGTCACGGAGGGCCGCCGCCGCGAGTTCGCCCGGCACGGCTGGACGGGCGAGGTCCCCGATCCCCAGGCCGTGGACACGTTCCGGCGCTCGGTCCTCGACTGGTCCGAGCCCGGCCGGGCCCCGCACGACGCGCTGCTCGCCTGGCACCGGGAGCTGATCGCGCTCCGTCGCCGCCTGCCCGAGCTCACCGATCCCCGGCTGACCGAGGTGATCGTCGACCACGACGAGACCGAACACCGCCTCGTCATGCGGCGCGGCCGGGTGACCGTCGCCGCCAACCTCGGCTCGGCGCCCGTGCTGGTCCCGGTGCCGCCGGGCGAGCCGCTGCTGACCTCGGACCCGGCGATCACCGTGTCCGCCGGCCTGGTCGCCCTGCCCGGCGTCGCGGTGGCGGTGCTCGGGCCCGGCCCGGGTCCTGTTTCGGGTCCTGTACGGAGTTGACCGGCGGACCGCCGATATCACCACGAACCATGCCATCGAGGGACGAACTTCGGCGCGTGGCCGGCGGCCCCGACACCGCCCCATGGCCCGTTCCCGCTCCAGGCCGGTGGCGTTACGTACGGTTACATCGGGTTTTACCCGGGTATTGCGGTATTCGAGGATGTACTACACGTGGCAAACCGCAGGTCAAGAGCCCCGCACCACCCGGGAAACGTTCATGAATGGTCATACGATGCCGACATGACCTCTGTACTGCTCGCCGAGGACGACACGTCCATCTCCGAGCCTCTCGCCCGTGCGCTGCGGCGCGAGGGGTACACCGTTGAAGTCAGCCCCGACGGTCCGCAGGCCCTGGAGAGGGCCCTCGGAGGCGGCGTCGACCTCATCGTGCTCGACCTGGGGCTGCCCGAGCTCGACGGCCTGGAGGTGGCCCGCCGGGTGCGTTCCGAGGGCCATGGCGTGCCCATCCTCATCCTGACCGCCCGCGCCGACGAGGTCGACACCGTCGTCGGCCTCGACGCGGGCGCCGACGACTACGTGACCAAGCCGTTCCGGCTGGCCGAGCTGCTGGCCCGGGTCCGGGCGCTGCTGCGCCGCGGCAGCACCGAGACACCCATCGTGCAGGGCGTCCGGATCGACGCCGAGTCCCGCCGCGCCTGGATGGGCGACCAGGAGCTCCAGCTCACCACCAAGGAGTTCGACCTGCTCCGGGTGCTGGTCCGCGACGCCGGCAAGGTGGTGACCCGCGAACAGATCATGCGCGAGGTGTGGGACACCAACTGGTGGGGCTCCACCAAGACCCTCGACATGCACATCTCGTGGCTCCGCCGCAAGCTCGGCGACGACGCCGCCAGCCCGCGCTACATCACCACCGTTCGCGGGGTCGGCTTCCGCTTCGAGCGCGGAGACTGACGTACCGCGTCGTGACCACGCGTTCCCGGACGGGCCGCGCCCCGGGCGTCGGCCCGGTTCCTCACGTGAACGCGGCACCGTTCGACTGAAGGAGGAGCCCGATGAGGCGTCGGCTGCTGCTGTCGACCCTCGCGGTGGCGCTCGTCGCCATCCTGCTGCTGGGCATCCCGCTCGGGTACGCCACCCACCGCCTCATCTACGAGGAGGCGCACCAGTCGCTGGAGCGCGAGACCTCGACGATCCTGGGCGGCGTGCAGCTCAGCCTGAGCACGGGCCGCATGGTCACCGCCGACCGGATCGCCCAGGGGTACCCGGGCCGGTACGTCGTGATCAGGCTGCCCGACGAGACCGTCCTGACCGCCGGTGACCGTTTCCGCAAGGGCACCGAGCTGCTCACCGACTCGCGCACCGCGGGCGGCGTGCACGTCCAGGTGTCCCACCCCGCCGCCGAGGTCCGCGAGGAGGCGCTGCGGCAACTGCTGCTGATCGGCAGTCTGGCGCTGCTGGGCGTGGCGGTGACCGTCGGGCTGGCCATGTTCCAGGCCCGCAAGTTCACCCTGCCGCTCAGCGACCTCGCCGAGACCGCCGACCGGCTCGGCTCCGGCAACGCCCGTCCGCGCCGCCGGCGCTACGGGATCCCGGAGGTGGACCGGGTGGCCGAGGTGCTGGACCGCAGCGCCGTGCGGATCGCCGATCTGCTGGCGGCCAGCCGCGAGTTCGCCTCGGACGCCAGCCACCAGCTCCGCACCCCGCTGACCGCGCTGTCGATGCGGCTCGAGGAGATGATCGAGTCCGCCGACCATCCCGACATCGTCCGGGAGGAGGGCGCCGCGGCGCTCTCCCAGGCCGAGCGGCTGGTCGCGGTCGTCGAGCAACTGCTGGCCCGCGCCCGGCACGACCGGACCGGCGCCGCCGAGCCGGTGGCCGTGGACGACGTGGTGGCCCAGCAGGTGGAGGAGTGGCGGCCCATCTTCCGGCGGGCCGGGCGCGACATCCGGCTCACCGGCGAGCACGGGCTGATCGGGCTGGTCAGCCCGGCGAGCCTGTCGCAGATCGTGGCCACGCTGCTGGACAACTCGCTGGTGCACGGCGCCGGCACCGTCACGATCACCACCAAGAACAGCGCCAGCTCGGTCGTGGTGGAGGTCGGCGACGAGGGCCAGGGCGTCCCGCCCGAGCTGGAGCGCCGGGTGTTCGAACGCAGCGTCACCGGCGGCGGCGGCACCGGGCTCGGCCTCTACCTGGCCCGCTCGCTGGCCGTGGTGGACGGTGGACGGCTGGAGCTGCTCCAGGCCCGCCCGGCGGTGTTCGCGGTGTTCCTGCGGCAGGCGGCGGAGATGCACCTGGCCGCGGAGCCGGTCGTGGTCGGCCCGGCCTAGGGGCCGGTCCGGGCGGACGCCTAGCGGCGGTTGCTCAGCGGAGGAGGCCCGGTGCGCTCGCCGGGCTTGTCGTGCCGACCATGCCCCTGAGGCGCGCGGCGGTGCCCGTTCGCGGCGCCCTCACGAGGGGCGGGCCCGGCCTCGGGGAGGCCCGAGTGCGGGTCGATCGCGGGGGCCTCGACCGGGAGGAACACCCACTTCTTGTACGACCAGAACCGGAACAGGGTGGCCACGCCGGTGCCGATGACCAGGGCGATGTTGTACGCCACCGGCCCCTCCTGGCCCAGGCCGTAGTGGGTGAACCCGATGAACAGGTTCGTGATCACCAGCCCGACGCCGTTCAGCGCGAAGAACAGCATGTACTCGCGGCCCAGCCCCGACCGGTCGCGATGCCGGAACGTCCAGTAGCGGTTGGCGGCGTACGCGAACGTCGCGGCGACCACGGTGGCGACCACGAACGACTTCAGCGGGCCCAGCTCCAGGCCGAACTGCAGCGCGTTGGCCAGGCCGATGGTGATGACGAACGCCGCGGCGCCGACGCTGCCGAACTTCGCGAGCTCGCGCACGAGGTGCTCGAACCGCCGATAGAGATTGGCGACCAGGCTCACGAAGAGGAACCGTCCTTCCGGGCAACGGGGCAACGGGGGTTCTCCGGCACAACGAGAATAGAGGCATGATGCGGCAGTGGTGTCTGAAGCGTGGTGCTTCGGTCGACACCGAGGGTCCCTGCCCCCTGTGAGCGCCCCCATCCCTTAGACGCCCGGCCCGCCCGCGACGTTCACTCCCGTGGGGCCGATAGCCTTCCCGATGTGAGAGAACCTGGTCAGATGCCCGTCGTGGGCATGGTGGGGGGCGGGCAACTGGCCCGGATGACCCAGCAGGCCGCGATCGGGCTCGGTGCGCAGCTCCGGGTGCTGGCCGCCTCCCCGCAGGACTCCGCGGCACGGGTCTGCGCGGACGTCCGGATCGGCGAGCACACCTCCCTGGAGGATCTGCGCGGCTTCGTCAAGGGCTGCGTCGTGGTCACCTTCGACCACGAGCACGTCCCGCCCGCGTTCATCCGGGCCCTGGAGGAGGACGGGACGGCCTGCCGGCCGGGCTCGGCGGCGCTGCTCCACGCCCAGGACAAGCTGGTGATGCGGGAACGGCTGAGCGCCGCCGGCGCCCCCTGCCCCCGGTTCGCCGCGATCCCCGCCGACACGGCGCTCGCCGCGCTGGAGGCGTTCGGCCGTGAGACCGGCTGGCCGGTCGTGCTCAAGGCCACCCGGGGCGGCTACGACGGCAAGGGCCTGTGGATCCTCCCCGACGCCGGCCCCGCGACCGCCGAGCTGGTGGACCGCCTGGTCGACGAGGGTGTCGCGCTGATGGCCGAGGAGCACGTCCCGTTCCGCCGCGAGCTGGCCGCGCTGGTCGCCCGTTCCCCGTACGGGCAGGGCGCCGCGTACCCGGTGGTCGAGACCGTCCAGCGGGACGGCATCTGCCACGAGGTGATCGCGCCCGCCCCCGGCCTGGACGACGACCTCGCCGCCGAGGCCCAGCGCCTCGCCCTCGACATCGCCGCCCGGTTGGACGTCGTCGGGCTGCTGGCGGTGGAGCTGTTCGAGACCGAGGACGGCGTCCTGGTGAACGAGCTGGCGATGCGCCCGCACAACTCGGGGCACTGGACGATCGAGGGCTCCCGCACCTCCCAGTTCGAGCAGCACCTGCGCGCCGTGCTGAACCTGCCGCTGGGCTCCACCGAGCCCACCGCCCGGTACACGGTCATGGCGAACGTGCTCGGCGGCGACGACCCCGACCTGTACCCGCGCTACATCCACGTGATGGCGCACGACCCGGCGGTGAAGGTCCACTTCTACGGCAAGGACGTCCGGCCGGGCCGCAAGATCGGCCACGTGACGGCGATGGGCGACGATCTCGACGAGGTCCTGGAACGCGCCCGGCACGCCGCCGAGTACCTGCGCTCGGGCCCCGCCATGAAGGAGACGCGATGACGGCACCGCTGGTCGGCGTGGTGATGGGCAGCGACTCCGACTGGCCCGTCATGAGGCTCGCGGCCGAAGCGCTGGACGAGTTCGAGGTGCCCTACGAGGCCGACGTGGTCTCCGCGCACCGGATGCCGCACGACATGATCGCCTACGGCTCGGAGGCCGCCTCCCGCGGCCTGCGGGTGATCATCGCGGGGGCCGGCGGCGCGGCCCACCTGCCCGGCATGCTGGCCTCGGTCACCCCGCTCCCGGTGATCGGCGTGCCGGTGCCGCTGAAGTACCTGGACGGCATGGACTCGTTGCTGTCGATCGTCCAGATGCCCGCCGGCGTGCCGGTCGCCACCGTCGCCGTGGGCGCCGCCCGCAACGCCGGGCTGCTGGCCGTCCGCATCCTGGCGGCCTCCGACGAGGCCCTTCGGACGCGGATGACGGCCTTCCAACAGGACCTGTACGCCCAGGCCAAGGCCAAGGGCGCCCGCCTGCGGGACTCGCTCTAGGGCTCAGTGCCGCGCGGCCCACTCCACGGCCGGGCACCGGTCCATCACGACGTCGAGGCCCGCCGCCAGCGCCCGTTCGGCGGCGGCCTCGTCGATCACGTCGAACGGCAGCCACACCGCGCCGGCGCCCCGGGCGATCGCCTCGTCGATGACGGCGCCGGCGAACTCCGAGCGCCGATAGACCCCCACCACGTCGATCGTCACGTCCTCGGGGATCTCCGCCAGGGAGGCGTACGCCCGTTCGCCGAACACGGGCGCCGTGTCGGGATGCACGGGCACGATCCGCTTGCCCCGCTCCCGCAGCCGCCGCGCCTGGTCGTGCACCGTTCTGCCCGGGCTGTCGGCCAGGCCGACGAACGCCCACGTCCGCGACTCGTCCAGGAGTCGAGTGATCACTTCCGGATCCGCGTATCGGTCACCCATGTCCGGTGCAACCGCGCGGGCGGGGGTTTGCTTCCGTCAGGGGCGACCCAGGGCGCGGTAGTTCCAGCCGGCGGCACGCCAGCGTTCGGGGTCCAGGGCGTTGCGGCCGTCCACGATGTTCTTCTCGGCGACGACGGCGCCGAGCGCGTCCGGGTCCATGTCGCGGAACTCGGCCCACTCGGTGAGCAGCAGGACCACGTGCGCGTCGCGGGCGGCGTCAAGGGCCGAGTCGCCGTAGGCGAGGGACGGCTGGGCGCGGCGGGCGTTGTCGAGGGCCTGCGGGTCGTAGACGGTGACCTTGCCGCCCTGGGAGCGGATCGTGGCCGCCACGTCGAGGGCGGGGGAGTCGCGGACGTCGTCGGAGTTGGGCTTGAACGCCGCCCCCAGGACCCCCACGGTCCGGCCGATGAACGAGCCGCCGAGCAGTTCGCGGGCCAGGTCCACCATGCGGATCCGGCGGCGCATGTTGATCGCGTCGACCTCGCGCAGGAACGACAGGGCCTGGTCGACCCCCAACTCCCCGGCGCGGGCCATGAAGGCGCGGATGTCCTTGGGCAGGCAGCCGCCGCCGAAGCCGAGACCGGGGCCCAGGAACTTGCCGCCGATCCGGTCGTCGTAGGAGAGGGCCTCGGAGAGCTTCGTCACATCGGCGTGGGCGGCCTCGCAGACCTCGGCCATCGCGTTGATGAAGGAGATCTTGGTGGCCAGGAAGGCGTTCGCGGACACCTTGACCAGCTCGGACGTGGGGTAGTCGGCCACGATGAAGGGCGACCCCTCGGAGATCATCGGCGCGTACACCTCGCGCAGCGTCTCCTCCGCCCAGGCGGCGGCGCCCGGGTCGCCCGGCACGCCGATCACGATCCGGTCGGGGTGCATCGTGTCCTGGACGGCGAAGCCCTCGCGGAGGAACTCCGGGTTCCAGGCGAGCACCGCCTCCTCGCCCGCCGGGGCGAGCTGCGTCAGCCGCGTCGCCAGCCGCTGGGCGGTGCCCACGGGCACCGTGGACTTGCCCACCACCAGGCAGCGGCGGTCCAGCCTCGGTGCGAGCGCGGCCACCGCGTCGTCGACGTGGCTCAGGTCCGCCGCGTACTCGCCCTGCTGCTGCGGAGTGCCCACGCAGACGAAGTGGACGTCGCCGAACTCGGCGAGCTCGTCGTAGGAGGTGGTGAAGTGCAGCCGCCCGTTGGCGAGATTGCGCTGCAGCACCGTCTCCAGGCCCGGCTCGTAGACCGGCAGGTCGCCGGACGACAGCCGGTCGATCTTGTCCTTGTCGACGTCCAGTCCCAGGACCTCGTACCCCAGGTCGGCCATGCAGGCGGCGTGCGTGGCACCCAGGTAACCGGTGCCGATCACCGTCAGACGGTGGGCCAAGGCAACTCCCTCCCTCACGGGCCGCCTGACGCGTCCCTCGCCCGACCGGGCATCTTTACCGATCGGTAGCATTCACTGTATGAGCCTCGACTATCCCGCATACGCCCCGTCCGAGGAGCACGAGCTCCTGCGCCAGACGGTCCGTGAGCTCGCCGAAGCCAAGATCGCCCCGCATGCCGCCGAGGTCGACGAGGCCGGCGAGTTCCCCCAGGACGCCCTCGACGCGCTGGTCGCGAACGACCTGCACGCCGTGCACGTCCCGGAGTCCTATGGCGGCCCCGGGGCCGACGCGCTCGCCACGGTGATCGTCATCGAGGAGGTCGCGCGGGTGTGCATGTCCTCGTCGTTGATCCCGTCGGTGAACAAGCTCGGCTCCGTGCCGGTGCTGCTGTCCGGCTCCGAGGAGTTGAAGAAAAAGTATCTGAGTCCGATGGCCCGCGGCGAGGCCATGTTCTCGTACGCCCTGTCGGAGGCCGAGGCCGGGTCCGACGCCGCGTCGATGAAGACCCGCGCGGTGCGCGACGGCGACCACTGGGTGCTGAACGGCGCCAAGATGTGGATCACCAACGCCGGGGTCTCGGAGTACTACACCGTCATGGCGGTCACCGACCCCGCCGCCGGCGCCCGCGGCATCTCCGCCTTCGTCGTGGAGAAGTCCGACCCCGGGGTGTCCTTCGGCCCCAAGGAGAAGAAGCTCGGCATCAAGGGCTCCCCGACCCGCCAGGTCATCCTGGAGGACGTCCGGATCCCCGCCGACCGCCTCATCGGCGACGAGGGCGCCGGCTTCAAGACCGCCCTCGCCACCCTCGACCACACCCGCATCACCATCGCGGCCCAGGCCCTCGGCGTCGCCCAGGGCGCCCTGGACTACGCCGTCGGGTACATCAAGGAGCGCAAGCAGTTCGGCAAGGCCATCGCCGACTTCCAGGGCATCCAGTTCATGGTCGCCGACATGGCCATGAAGATCGAGGCCGCCCGCCAGCTCACCTACCACGCCGCGATCAAGTCCGAGCGCGCCATGCTGGGCGAGAAGGTCCCCGACCTGACGTTCGTCTCCTCCGCCTGCAAGTGCCTGGCCTCGGACGTGGCCATGGAGGTCACCACCGACGCCGTCCAGCTCCTCGGCGGCTACGGCTACACCCGCGAGTTCCCCGTCGAGCGCATGATGCGCGACGCCAAGATCACCCAGATCTACGAGGGCACCAACCAGATCCAGCGCATGGTCATGGCCCGCCAGATCCTCAAGTGATTCCCCCTGCCCCGACCCACGGAGCCCCGGGACGACCGCCGAACGGCCCCACCGACCGCTCAGCGATCATCCCGGGGCTCCGTCGTTCCCCGTCCGCGGGCGACGCGGAACCCACGCTCGAAGGCGCACTCCGACCCGCTCCATGGCCCCGTTGAGCCTCACTCCCCGACCAACCTCCGAGCCAGAACGCGAAGCGGCCCTTCAAGAGCTCCCACGTCGCGGTGGCGACGCAACTGGAGGCACACGCAGAGCTGCGCGAGCCGCCCGTCCGGGCTTTCGAGCACCTCGCGCCATCGCTCGTACACCTGCGCGGCGACCTCGGGAACGAGCAGGCTGGTGCAGTACAGCGTCGCCGCGTCGGTACCGGCGGGCGCCGCCCCCCAGAACTCCCAGTCGAGCAGGAACGGCCCGCCGTCCTCGCCGTTGGTGACGTTGGTCCACCGCAGATCCCCGTGTTGTGTCACCCACCGCTCGACCTGCGTGGGCACCCCCGGCCCGTACGCCCGACGCATCGCCGCGGTGATCTGCTCCTGCGTGCGCGGCACCCGCTCCGTGGAATGCCCCGCCAGAGCCGTCAGAGACGCCTCCAGCCCGTCCCACCACCCTTCGCCCAGGGAAGGCGCCACCGTGAGCGCCTCGTGCGGCGAGCAGACCGGCTCCCGCACCCGCTCCCACAACTCCCCCCGAACGACCTGCCCGTCGCGCCCCCACGAGCAGACGGAATGCAGCCCCGGCCGCCGCAACCCCACCACCGACGGAGCGAGCAACGGCCCCATCCACAGCGGCCCGCGATCCTGTCCCTCGGCGACGGCGATCACCCGCAACCAGTACGAGTCCCCGACCGGCCCCGACAACGTCCGACCTCGCACTCCCAGGACTTGATCGGCGTCCGCCGGAGCGGCCACCCCGAGGAGCTCGGCGGCGTGGGCCAACTGCACCCGCATCCACCTCACCCGTTCAATCCGTCGGGGGTTGGCTATAATTCTGTACATGACCACCCTTCCCGTGGCCGAGGCCAGGCAGCAGTTCTCCAGCCTGGTCGAGGAGGCCGTCAGGACCCACCAGCGCATCCGCGTGACCCGCAACGGTCGGCCCGCCGTCGTGGTGATCGCCGATGACGACTTCGAGGCCATCATGGAGACGATCGAGGTGCTGTCCGACCCGACGCTCATGCAGGCCGTGGTCCAGTCGCACGCCGACCGCGAAGCCGGGCGCCACATCACCGGCGACGAGATGGCCGCGATCATGGCCGCTCGCGCCGAGGGGATCGACCTGGGCGACGAGGCCGATGTGATCTCCGAGATGCACGCCAGCGGCATCCCCGACGAGGTGTGCATGACCGCCCTGGAGGCGATCATCGCCCGGCACCGTGAGGTCGCCGAGTGACCGAGGCTCCGCCCGCCGACGGCGGGCGTTATGAGATCACCCTGCGCCCCGCCGCCGCGCGGGCGCTCCAAAGGATGCCCGAGAAGATCGCCGCCGCCTGCTGGGAGTTCATTCACGGCCCGCTCGCCGACAACCCGCACCGCGTCGGAAAGCCCCTCGTGGAGCCGCTCGCACCGCAGTACAGCGCCCGACGGGGTGAGTACCGCGTGCTGTACCTCATCGACGATGGCAAGGTGATCATCGAAGTCACCGCCCTCTCACACCGCGCCGACGCCTACCGCATGCGCTGACACGGTCGCGGCGAGCACACCGAACGCGGAACGAGCGCCTCCGGCCGCCGCCGCTCCACCAGCGGCCGGTAGTCCCGATGGGGCAGATACACGGCGCTGCAGGAAGACGTCCACGTGCCCCAGTAGCGCGGAGAGCCGTCGTCGGCCACAGAGGCGACCAGCCCGTACAGGTCGTCCCCCATGCTCGCGATCTTGACGACGAGCAGCCCGCCCGAGGTGATCACCATGGAACACGGCGGCAACCCCTGATGCGGTGTCATCGGTCGCTCCAGGGTTGTCAGGGCGTCGGCCGTGTACGCCGGGTGGGCATGTCATTGCGTGCGGCCAGGACGGTGCGGATGCGTTCGGCCGCGATCTCCGGCGTGGTCACCGGGGTGATCACCTCACCCCATGACCACACGAACCGGCCGGGCTCCCCGGCCGATTCCGGTCGTACGCCGATGTCCTCCGCGAATCGTTCCGCCTCGGGGTTGTTGACGTGCAGGGACGGCGGACGGCCGGACCGGTGGACCGGGCGCGCGAAGAGTGTCGGATCGGTGTCGCTGATCGCGGAACGGAGACTCTCCAGGTGTCGGACCGAGTCCGCGACGTGGTCCACGGTGGGCGCGTCGAAGGGCACCCGGCGGTCACGGATCCGGCGTCGGGGCCGGCGATGGCTGGGCATGGGAACTCCCTGGTCGGTGGCTTGTGACGCTCCAAGAGAACCCGCACCGCTTGGCTGCGGCCCAGGGCGTTCGCGGCCCACCATTGAGGCGTGAATGGTGCATCTCTGGTGCATCCGGGCTGTGTCGTCGATGCACCGCTTACGCTGACGTCGGAAGACACGACGCTCGGTGAGGACGAGTGCATCGCGGGAGGCCCGATGGCGGCAGGACGCCGCGCTCGCCTGGCACGGCGCCGCCGGAAGCTCGGCTTCAGCCAGGAGTCCTTGGCCGAAGCCCTGCACGCCGACCGTTCCACGATCGCCCGCTGGGAACGAGGCCAGTGCGACCCCCAGCCGTACCACCTGGAGAGGCTCTGTGAGCTGCTTCAGGTCACGTACGACGAGCTGGATGAGTTGTTGAACACCGAGCAGAACCCAAGACCGCCCGGCATGGACGAGGACGGGCCGTTCGAGTCACCGTCGTTCCTCTGGCGGCCCGCAGGACTCAACGGCGACATGACCCCCGACGACGAGGAGCGCCTCGCCCTCGCCGTCGCCCGGCCGCTCCGGACGGATCCGACCGTGGTCGAGTCCCTGGCCGCCATCCTTGCGGCTCAGCGCCGACTGGACGACGTCGTGGGTCCCGCCGCGATCCTGGCCGCCACGGCGGCGCAAGCCGAGACCGTGACGCGCCTGCTGCGTGAGTCGCGCGGCCGCGTTCGGGAGGCGCTCGCGCCCGTGGCCGGCGAGTGGGTGCAGTTCCACGGATGGCTTCATGCCGAGATGGGCAGCGTCGCGCCGGCCGTGCGCCTGCTGACCGACGCGGAGGAACTCGCCGACGATGCGGGTGACGGAACCCTCGCCGCGCAGGCCGCGAACTTCAAGGGCTACCTTGCGCGCCGGCAGGGACGTCCGAGGGCGATCGTTCGGCATTTCCTCACCGCGTACAACACCCCCGGGGCGCACCCTGCCCAACGGCTCGGCGACGCCATCCAGGCCGCACAGGGATACGCCTTGCTGGGCGAGGCCGTGACCGCCCGGCGGCTGCTCGACGAGGCGTCCGCTCTGGCGGACGAGGCGGCCCGTGCGCTGCCACCCGACACCGCCTATTGGCTCACGCCGGACTTCCACCACCTGAATTTCGGCCTGGCGCTCTCGGCCCTCGGCGAGCACGTGGCGGCCGCCGAACGCCTGACGATCGGGCTCGAGTCGCTTCCACCGGATCAGCAGGGCGCCGAGTGGACCATGGAATACCGCGACGCGCGCGTCCGAGCCCAGGACTTGTCGAGCTAGCGGCTCTCCATACGTGGCCCTTCGCGGCCCCGAGGAAGGGACGGAGGACTTCATCCCCGGCTACGGTTCCGGGTCCACGGGCCGCAGGTGGCGAGGCCTGCGCCGCTTTGGTCGTGCCCTCGGGGGCGGGACCAGCCCGTACGCGCGCTGGACAACTTCCAGGACCGCCTCCATATCAGCGCGGTGTGCATCCCTGATGTCCGACAGCAACTGGATCGTCTTGACCTGGGCTTCGATGAGCACGTTGATCCGATGCTCCAACTCCTCCAGCCGCTCATTCGTCGTCGGTCCGCGGACGGCGGGTCGCTTACGTCCGCGACCGCTGTTCCTTGATGGTGACTTCTCCATGCTTCCCAGCATGGCGAGCCACGAGCCGATTCCCATAGTGGCGGCGGGAGACCGACGCGGACGTCTTCGAGGAGGTCGAGCGCCGCGTCGGCCGGTCGGGCTGAGCCGCTACTTGCAGAGTTTCTGGGATGCCGTGGAGGTCTGGGGGCCCGAGCCCGGGGACGGGGTGGCGCCGGGGAGGTCGGGGAACTCGACGCGCTCGGCGCCGTTCCAGTCGGCCCCCACGATGATCTGGATGGTGTCGCCCAGGGAGCTCTTCTCCTTGAGTTTGGCGCCCGGGAGGGCGGCGGCCAGGGTCTTGGCGGCGTCGGCGTTGGCGGGGCCGTACTGGATGTGCGTGTTGCGCAGGCCGGTGCGGGCGACGCCGGGCGGGACGAGGGTGCGGAAGCCGACCTCCTTCAGGTCGCCGGCGGCGCGGGCGGCCAGGCCGCGGGTGCCGACGCCGTTGCGGACGACCACGCTGATGTCCTGCGGCTGGACGGTGGGCGCGTTGGGGTCGCGGGTGGGGGAGGCGGTCGGCTTGGGCTTGGGCTTGGTGAACGACTCGTCGCGGCGGATCTTGGCGAAGACCGAGGCCGCCCCGCGGGAGTCCCACAGCACGGTGGACTGGGGGGCCGAGCCGTTGATCGGTGTCATGTGGTTGTCGCTGACCAGCGGGATCTTGACGAAGGTGACGTCGTCGGGGGACAGGTCCTTCATCTGGTCGGCCAGCTCGGGCAGGTTCTCGGCGAGGTCCTCGTCCACCCGCAGGGACTTGAGGGTGGCCCGCAGGAAGCGGGTGGACTTGACCGGGTCGCTGAGGGTCTTGCTGCTGAGGGCCTGCTTCATCAGGGCCGCCATGAACTGCTGCTGACGGTCGATGCGGCCCAGGTCGCTGCCGCCCGTGAGGTTGTAGCGGGCCCGGGTGAAGGCCAACGCCCTCAACCCGTCGACGTGGGTCTTGCCGGCGGGCAGCCGCAGGCCGCTCTTGCGGTCGTGAACGGGCTCCTCGACGCACACGTCCACGCCGCCGAGCGCGTCGACCATGTTGACGAAGCCGTAGAAGTTGACCTCGATGTAGTGGTCGATGGACACGCCGGTCGCGCGCCGGATGGTGGAGACCGTGAGGTCCGGGCCGCCGAACTGGTACGCCCAGGTCAGCTTGCCCTGACGGGACGGCACGAGGGTGCCCTTGGCGCCCTCCGAGCCGTTGGAGCGGTGCGACGGGATCGTCACCAGGGAGTCGCGGGGCAGGCTGATCAACGAGATCCGGTCGTGCTCGCGGGAGACGTGGACCAGCATCATCGTGTCGGAGCGCTCGCCCTCGTGCCGGCCGAGCTTGGCGGCCTTGAGCTGCTCCGGGGTGAGGCCCTCTCGGCGGTCCACCCCGGCGACCAGGATGGTCATGGCCCCCTTCGGGCCGCCGTCGTCGCCGCCCAGACCCTCGATCTTCAGCTTGCCGAGGGTGTCGGTCACGTAGTTTTGGAACGCCCACGCGCCGCCCGAGCCGAGCAGCACGAACGCCGACATGGCGCCCGTGACCATGAGGAACCGGCGCTGCCGCCGGGCGTTGACCGCCGAGCGGTGGCGCTGGGCGGCCCGGGGACGGCGCGGGCCGCGCGGCGTCTCCACCGCCACCCGCGGCGCCGGCACGCCGTCCACGGTGACGCCCTCGCCGGGCGGATCGGCCTCGGCCTGGCCCATGGGGCCCGTGGGCCCGGCCGGCGTTTCCGGGCGAGGGCGGAAATAGCGCTCGATCGGATCAGAGTCGCCCTCGTCGGGCATGACTGGTCGCCCCCTCGTCCGTGCGTTTCCTGACGCGGATGTCCCCACCCTAAAGTGGTCGACACCGCTGCGTTCGCTACCTCCACTTCGTGTCCTTGGAGTAACGTGGCGCCGAATTGACCTCTCCCCGGCGGGAGGCCGTGCGCATCCGGGCCTCGGCCCGGGTCCCCGGCCCGTCCGCCGGCAGCCCCGCGCAGGAGGAACCGATCGACGCGTTACGTTCGGTGCCGGCCGTCCGGTGGGGCGAGAGCAGGTCGCCCGATGGCTCAAGCAAGATCAGGAGAGGTAGCGGCTTGACCCGGCAGGGCCGGGTTCGTCCCCGAGAGTTCAGATGAATCCGTCACCCCACGCGCAGAGCGCCGAGCCCGGCGCCGACCACCGCACCTGGCCGGCGGTGTCGGTGGTCATGCCGGTGCTCAACGAAGAGCGGCATCTGGCCGACGCGGTCGAGGCGATCCTCGACCAGGACTACCCCGGCGAGCTGGAGCTGGTGCTCGCGGTCGGGCCGTCCAGGGACCGGACGCAGGAGATCGCGGAGAAGCTGGCCGCCGGGGATCCCCGGGTCATCGTCGTCGCCAACCCGACGGGCCGCACCCCGCAGGGCCTGAACATCGCGATCAAGGCGTCCCAGTACTCCATCGTGGTCCGGGTCGACGGGCACTCGCTGCTCCCCGCCGACTACGTGCGGGCCGCCGTGGAGACCATGGAGGAGACCGGGGCCGACAACGTCGGCGGCGTGATGGCCGCCGAGGGTGTCACCCCGTTCGAGAAGGCCGTGGCCCGCGCCATGACGTCCAAGATCGGCGTCGGGGCCGCCCGGTTCCACACGGGCGGCGAGGCCGGCGAGGTCGAGACGGTCTACCTGGGCACCTTCCGGCGCAGCGCGCTGGACCGGGTCGGCGGCTACGACGAGACGTTCGTGCGCGCGCAGGACTGGGAGATGAACCACCGGATCCGCCAGACCGGCGGGCTGGTCTGGTTCACCCCCCGGATGCGGGTCACCTACCGGCCCCGGCCGGACCTGCGGTCGCTGGCCAGGCAGTACTTCCACACCGGCCGCTGGCGCCGGGTGGTCGGACGCGAGCACCAGGGCACGCTGAACCTGCGCTATCTGGCCCCGCCGCTGGCGGTGGTCGCGATGGCGGCCGGCGCCGTGGCGGGGGCGCTGGGCTTCTGGCCCGGCTGGCTGCTGCCCGGCGGCTACGTCGCCGTGATCATGGTCGGCGGGAGCCTGGCGACCGGGCGCGGGCTGCCCTTGCCGGCCCTGATGCGGCTGCCGATGGTGTACGCGACCATGCACGTCTCGTGGGGGATCGGCTTCCTGACGAGCCCGCCCGGGCTCGGCCAGCCCGCGCCGCCGCGCCGCTGATCCGAGACACACGCCGACCTTCCGGCTAGCCTGCGTTCAACGGGACGGGTGGAGGCGGCGGATGAGCAATCAGGGACCGGTACGCAGCGGTGGGATGTCCAACGGCGCCCGGCACGCGCTCGGCGGCGTCGTCGGGCTGATCCTGACGCCCGTGATCGGCGGGCTCTTGGTCTTCGGCGTGGAACGCCTGTCCCGGGTGGTGATCCGGGCGGAGTTCTCGGACCGCTGGATCGCGGCGGCCGCGCTGACGGCGGCGGCGATCGCGGTCGGGGCCCTGGCGGGGTCGCGCGTCTCGCCCCTGGGCTCGGCGATCCCCGGGGCGCTGCTCGCCCTGGTGAACCTGCCGTGGCTGCTCTCGCCCCGGTGGTCGTTCGAGAATCTGGCGCATCGGGGCGGCGACCTCGGCCGCGGCTATGAGATCGCGAGCGCCTACGGCCTGCTGGGCATCGTCGGCGTCGCGCTGCTCGTGGCCTCCCTGCCGCCGTCCCGCTGGCGTTCGACCGCGCCCTCCGGAGCGCCCCCGCGCCCGCCGTACGCGCCGCCCCCGCCTCCGCCGCACGCGCCCCAGAACGCGCCCGGCGGTCAGTGGGGGTCCCACCAGCCGCCCGGGCGGCAGCCCGGCGGGTCTCCCGCGCCGCCGCCGTACGACCCGGGCCCTCCGCCTCCGGGGGCCGGCAGGCCGCCGCAGGGCGAGGCCGTTCCGGGGCAGATCGGCGGCCCGCCCGCACCGGGCCCCGGCCCGCAGCAGCCCCACGGCCCCGGGCACGGTTCCGGTCCCGGGACGGGCGGCCCGGACGATGAGGAGCCCGGGGAGTGGACCCGCATGTACGGCGGGAACCGAGGCCCCCAAGGCGGCCCGCCTCAGGGCTGAGCGACGTCCTCCGCGGCCAACGCGGCGATGACGCCGGGCACGTCGTTGACGACCATCGCGTCCACGCCCGACTCCGCGTAACCGGGCGCGTCCTGGGCCCCCGGGCACCAGGCGACCACCTCGAGGCCCGCCTTGTGCGCCACGTCGACGGAGTGGTCGAGCGGACGGACCCGGGTGTCGGGCGGGTCGACGCCGAGCGAGCCGGTGTGCATCCCGACCGCGTCCAGGCCGAGCCCGGCGGCGGCGGCCACCGCGTGCCACAGCGGGAACCGCAGCCACGTCAACAGGCCCAACGGCACGGCCGCGCCCAACTCCTCCCGCAGCCCGATCAGCAGCGACGGGTCGAACGAGGTCACCAGCAGCGGACGGCGTCGCGCCTCGGCCGCCAGCACCGGGGCCAGCAGCGCGCCGGTGCGCCGGGCGGGCGGGTCCACGGCGTCCTCGAGGATCGTCTTGACGTCCACGTCCAGCGCCACCTCGGGGGGCAGCGCGTCGAGCACGTCGACCAGCCGGGGCAGGCCCGTCTCGGCGGCGGTCCGGTCGACCAGGAAGGCCCCGTCCACGCCGGTCGGGTCGTGCCGCAGCACCAGGTCGTCGTCGGCCGTCCGGGTCACGTCGATCTCGATCCAGGAGGCCCCGGCGTCGATCGCGCCCAGGATCGAGTCCACGGTGTTCTCGGTGACGGCGGCGGCCGAGCCGGGCAGCAGCACGTCCCCGGAGCCCGCGCCGCGATGCCCGATCACGGCGGGCCGGTCCCCATCGAAGATCACTTCGCCTCCTCGGCGCGCGCGGCCAGATGTTCGGCCACCACCAGGTCCAACGGATGGGTGACCTTGAGGTTGCGCTCGTCGCCCTCGACCACCCGGATCGGCACGTCCGGCAGATAGCGGTGCACGACCCCGCAGTCGTCGGTGGCGGTGAAGCCCGGGTCGCCCTCGGCCAGCCGGTACGCCTCCCGCAGGGTGCCGATCCGGAAGCACTGGGGCGTCTGGAAGCGGCGCAACGCGTCCCGCGGCGGCATGGCGCGCACCAGCCCGTCCTCCACCACGACGACGGTGTCGGGGGTGGGGACGCCGACGGCCACCGCCCGGTGGGCGTCCAGCGCGGCCAGGCAGCGGTCGATCACCCCGGAGTCCACGAACGGGCGGGCGGCGTCGTGCAGCAGCAGGCGGGTGTCGTCGGGCTCGTCGGCCAGCGCGCCGAGGGCCGCCAGGGTGGACTCGGTGCGGGTCGCGCCGCCCTCGATCACCCGGGAGACCTTCGCGAAGCCGTACCGGGACATGATCTCCACGGCGGCCGGCACGTGCCCGCGCGCCATCACCACCAGCACCTCGTCCACGCCGGGATGGGTGTCGAAGGCGGCCGGGGCGTACGCCAGGATCGGCCGCCCGCCGACCTCCAGGAGCTGTTTGGGGGTCGCCGAGCCGATCCGCTGACCGAGGCCTCCGGCGAGGACCACCGCAACCGTTCTCACATTTCCCCTAGGTCTCTTCCGGCCCGCCGCGGGGTGTCCGACCCGCTACGCTGAGCCTTTCCGAAATCCCCCCGACTTGCGACGTTGCTGGAAGGTGCCGATGACTGTGGCGGTAGTCCTCGCGACCGATCCGATCGCGGACCTGCCGTACGGGACCGGACCCGAGGCCCCGACCCTGCTGCATCGGCTGCTCGGCCAGCTCGCCTCGCTCAACGTACCGGACATCCGGATCGTGGCCCGGCCCGAAACAGCCACCCTGCTGCGCAAGAATCCGGAGACGGTCGGCCCGGTCGCCCCCACGGTGATCGAGTCCGAGTCGGCCGTCGAGGATCTGCGGGCCATCGCCCGGACGGCGCGCGAGGCCGCGCGGCCCGTGCTGCTGGTGCCGGGCGGCACGGTCGCCAACGACGAACTGCTGATCCGGCTCTCCGGGCGGCAGCGCGACCTGGCCACCGCGGTGACCGAGACGACGACCGGCGGAGAAGACGCCGACCCCGCGGTGCGGCTGGGCGGCGGCCGGGTGATGTCCGCCGAGTCCGGCTTCCACCGGGTCACCGCCCCCAACGCGGTCTTCCGCGGGCCCCTGCGGGTCGCCCCCGCCCGGCGGATCACCCTGGCCCGGGTCGCCGAGCGGCTCGCCGCCCTGCTGGAGACTCCGGGCGCCCTGCCCGACGCCGTCCCCCGGACCTCCGGCGTCCCGGCCCTGCTGCTGGTGGGGCTGGTCCGCGCGGGCGTACGGGTGTCCGCGCTCGGGGCCGCGCCGCTGGTGTGCCGGCAGGTCCACGACGCCGAGGAGGCGCGGGCCGCGCGGAGCGCCGTGGAGGCCGTCGACGAGGACAAGGTCCGGCTGAGCGCGGCGGTCAAGAGCAACGACGGCTTCTTCACCACGTACGCGGTCAGCACCTACTCGCGGTACATCGCCAAGCTCGCCGCGAAGCTGCGGCTCACCCCCAACATGGTGACCTCGCTGTCCATGGCCATCGCCGTGGGCGCGGCGTTCGCGTTCGCCGCCGGCACGCGCACCGGCATGGTCGTGGGCGCGGTGCTGTACTACTTCGCGTTCGTCTTCGACTGCGTCGACGGGCAGTTGGCACGCTACACCCGCCGCTTCAGCACCTTCGGGGCCTGGCTGGACGCCACGTTCGACCGTGCCAAGGAGTACGCGGTGTTCGCCGGGCTGGCGGTCGGCTCGACCGCCGCGGCGGCGGGGGGCTCGGTGGACGGCGGGGACGTGTGGACGCTGGCCGTGCTGGCGATGGCCGTGCAGACCTGCCGCCACATGATCGACTTCTCCTTCGGGGCACGCGGCAGGCCGCCCGCCGCGCCGCTGCCGGTGACCCCGCTGACCTCGCCCGGCGACGGGCTGCCCCCGGCGGGCGCGGTGGCCGCCCGCCGCGGCGGACCGATCGGCCTGCTCAAACGGCTGCTGGCGAAGACCGGTTCGGGCCCGGCGTACTGGGCCAAGAAGATGATCGTGTTCCCGATCGGGGAGCGCTTCGCCGTGGTCTCGGTGACCACCGCGTTCTGGAACGCCCGGGTGACCTTCCTCGTGCTCCTGGCCTGGGGCTCGGTGGCGGCCGCCTACACCCTGTCCGGACGGATGCTGAGGTCGGTGACCCGATGACGATCCTGCCGACGCTGCCGACGACGGCCCCGGCCCCCGCGCCCGCCCCGGCGGTGCGCGCCGAGCGGCTCCGGGCCTACCGCGACGACGGGCCGATCTGCGAGCAGTTCGGTCGGCTGACGCAGGGGCGGCTGACCCCGCTGCCGGGCACCGTGGTGGCCGCGATCACCGTCGCAGCGCTGCTCCTGGTGGCGGGCGGCGAGGAACGCGCGATTCCGGTGCTGTACGCCCCGCTGGTGGCGTTGCTGCTGATCGGGCCGTCGGCCGCGCACCCCCATCGGGGACGCGTCGACTGGCTTGTCCCGCCCATCATGCGCGGCATCGAGTATGGTTACCTGGCCGTCTTGGGGTTCGCGCAGGACGTTTCGGCGCCGCTGATCTACGCGCTGCTGGCCGTTCTCGCCTACCACCATTACGACACCGTCTACCGGACGCGGCAGCGTCTGTGGCCGAGCGGGTGGGTGTTCGCGGCCGGGCTCGGCTGGGAGGGCCGGATGTTCGTGGCGGCCTTCGCGGGTCTCTTCGGGCATCTGTCGCTCGCCTACGCCGTGCTGGCCGGTTACCTCGGCGTGCTGTTCGGCGTCGAGAGCGTGGCGACGTGGGCCCGGGCCGATCGGGGCGGCGGCGTGCAGGTGGACCTGGACGAGGACGAGGAGACCAGTTGAGCCGGTCGAACGGCGAGGGAGGCACAGCGTGATCGGAATGGTGCTCGCGGCGGGCGCGGGCCGGCGGTTGCGGCCGTACACCGACAGCCTGCCCAAGGCCCTGGTGCCGGTGGACGGCGAGACGACCATCCTCGACATCGCGCTCGGCAACCTGGCCGAGGTCGGGCTGACCGATGTCGTGATCGTCGTCGGCTACCGCGCGGAGGCCGTGGAACGACGCAGGGCCGCGCTGGAGGAGCGCCACGGCGTCTCCCTGACCCTCGTCCACAACGACAAGGCCGAGGAGTGGAACAACGCCTACTCCATGTGGCTGGCGCGCGAGCACTTCTCCAAGGGCGTCCTCATGGTCAATGGAGACACGGTTCATCCCGTTGGGGTGGAAAAGACACTACTTGCGAACCGGGGTCCCGAGATCGTCCTCGCGGTGGACAACGTGAAAACTCTCGCCGACGAAGAGATGAAGGTGACCCTGGACGACTCCGGGCACCTGGCGCGGATCACCAAGCTCATGGACCCGGCGCGGGCGCACGGCGAGTACATCGGCGCCACGCTGATCGAGCCGTCGGCCGCCGCGCCGCTGGCCGACGCGCTGAAGGCCACCTGGGAGGGCGACCCCGACCTCTATTACGAGGACGGCTACCAGGAGCTGGTCCGCCGGGGCGGACGCATCGCCGTCGCCCCCATCGGCGCGGTCGACTGGGTCGAGGTCGACAACCACGACGACCTGGAGAAGGCCCGGCGCATCGCCAAGGGGTACTGACCCATGCCCCAGCTCATGCGGTCGCTGCCCGCCCCGCTGTCGGTCGAGGTACGGCGCGGGGCGGTGGTCGCGCTCGGCGAGCTGCTGGCCGACCGGCGGATCGTCACCGAGGGCCGAGTGGCCATCGCGGTGGGCCCGGGACAGGGCGACGCCATCGCCGAGCGGGTGAAGCCGTCCCTGACCTCGTGCGACGTGTTCCACGTGGCCGGGGGCACCGTGGACGCCGCCGTCGCCCTGTCGTCCAAGCTCCGCTCCGGCTGGTACGAGGCGGTCGTGGGCATCGGCGGCGGCCGGACCATCGACGCCACCAAGTACGCGGCGACGCTGGCCGGGATCCCGATGGTGTCGGTCGCGACCAACCTGTCGCACGACGGCATCTGCTCCCCGGTGGCCTCGCTGGAGCACGACAAGGGCAAGGGCTCGTTCGGCGTGGCGATGCCGCTCGCCATGATCGTGGACCTGGACTACGTGCGGGCCGCGCCCGACCGCCTGGTGCGCGCCGGGATCGGCGACGTGATCAGCAACTTCTCGGCGGCGGACGACTGGCTGCTGGCCGCCGAGGACTGCGGCGAGCCGGTGGACCAACTCTCGCTGACGGTGGCCCGCACGGCCGCCGAGGCGCTGCTGCACCAGCCCGCGTCGATCGAGTCCGACCGGTTCCTGACGGTGCTGGCCGAGGGCCTGGTGCTGTCGGGCATGGCGATGTCGTTCGCGGGCTCGTCCCGGCCGTCCAGCGGCGGCGACCACGAGATCCTGCACGCGATCGACCAGTTGTTCCCCGGGACCGCCAACCACGGCGAGCTGGCCGGGATCGGCGCGGCGTTCTGCTACCACCTGCGCGACCGGCATCTGGGCTCCGGCGAGGAGCGGCTCGGCGAGATCCTGACCTGCCTCGAACGGCACGGACTGCCGCGGCTGCCCGGCGACGTCGGGCTGACCGAGGAGCAGTTCGCCGACGCGGTCGTGTTCGCCCCTCAGACCCGCCCCGGCCGTTACACGATCTTGGAACGTCTTGAGCTCGACCACAGTGCCGCCCTCAAGTCGGTAGGGGAGTATGTCCGGTCCTACGGAGGCTGAGCAGAGGGTCCGTTCCCGGCGCACCGCGACGGTCGCCGACGTCCGCGCGCTCGGCCAGCCCCCCGGGCTGAAGGATCGCCGGAACGAGGAGCACTGGGCCGGGCGGCTCTACATGCGGTCGCTGTCGCCGTACTTCGCGTGGCTGGCGCTGCGGATGGGCTTCAGCCCCAACCAGCTCACCTATCTGATGATGGGCAGCGGCATCGTCGCGGGTCTGGTGGTCTCGGCGCCCGGGTGGCCGCTGTGGGCCGCGCTGGGCGGCGCGCTGCTGATCCAGGCGTACCTGCTGCTGGACTGCGTGGACGGGGAGGTCGCCCGCTACCTGCGGCGGACCTCGGTGGCGGGCGTCTACCTCGACCGGATCGGCCACTACCTGGCGGAGGTCGCGCTGCTGATCGGGCTCGGCGCCCGGGCGCAGGGCGACTGGGAGTCCGGCGGCTGGCTGGAGCTGGGGCTGGTGGCCGCGCTCGGCGCCGCGCTCATCAAGGCGGAGACCGACAACGTGGTGGTGGCCCGCGCCAAGTCCGGGCTGCCGGCCGACCCCGTGGCGGGGGACCGGGCGCTGCGGCCCCGTTCGGCGGGGCTGGCGTTGGCCCGCCAGGCCGCCGCCGGGCTGCGCCTGCACCGCATCATCGGGGCGGTGGAGCTGTCCCTGCTGATCGTGGCCGCCGCCGTGCTGGATCTGGTGGTGGCCGGCGACACCCCGGTGGTCACCCGGGTGCTGACGGCGGCCGTCGCCGCCGTCGCGGCCGTGCAGACCCTGTTGCACCTGGTCAGCGTGATCGCCTCGCGGAGGCTGCGATGAGTCTGCTGTCGGTCGTCGTGCTGACCATGGGCAACCGGCCCGCCGAACTGGCCCGCGCGGTGCGCAGCGCCCTCGACCAGGACGACGTCGACGTCGAGGTGATCCTGGTCGGCAACGGTGTGTCCGGTGACTGGACGCCCGGAGACGACGACGTCTTCGAGGACAAGCGCGTGACCGTCGTCCGGCTGCCCCGCAACGTCGGCATCCCGGCGGGACGCAACCGGGGGGTGGAGGCGTCCACCGGGGAGATCATCCTCTTTCTGGACGACGACGGGTGGTACCGGTCCCCGCGGCTGGGCGCCCATCTGCGGGACCGGTTCGCCGCCGACCCCGCGCTGGGCATCGTGTCGTTCCGGGTCCGCGACCCGGAGGGCGGCCGGGGCGAACGGCGGCACGTGCCCCGGCTGCGCGCCGGCGACCCCGAGCGCTCCTCGGCCGTGACGACGTTCCTGGGCGGGGCGTGCGCGATGCGCCGCGCGGCCTTCGACGCGGCGGGCGGCCTGCCGGAGGACTTCTTCTACGCCCACGAGGAGACCGATCTGGCCTGGCAGGCGATGAACGCCGGCTACCGGATCGTGTACGACGCCTCGGCGGTGATGTACCACCCGGCGGTGCTGCCGACCCGGCACGCGATGTTCTACCGCTACAACGCCCGCAACCGCGTGTGGCTCGCCCGCCGGAACCTCCCGTGGCCGCTCGCCCTGACCTACTGCGCCGTCTGGGTGGGGATGACGCTGCTGCGCGAACGCCGGCCCGCCGCCCTGCGATCGTGGTTCAAGGGCTTCGCCGAGGGCTGGCGCAGGCCCGCCGGCCCGCGCCGCCCCATCTCGTGGCGCACCGCCTGGCGGATGACCCGAACGGGCCGCCCCCCGATCATCTGAGCCCCGACAGGACGCGTTCCCCGGTGGGGTCGGTCAGGCCGTTGGGCGATGTGCGTGGCGCGGGGCCGGTGGGCCCCTGTCCGGTCAGCCGAGTCCGGACAGGAGCCGTTGCCAGGTGGGGTCGGCGGTGAGGACGATCAGGCGGCGGGTGGCGCGGGAGAGGGCGACGTAGAGGACGCGCAGGCCCCTCGGGGACTGGGCGGCCACGGCCTCCGGGGCCAGGATGACGGCGGCGTCGAACTCCAGCCCCTTGGCGTCGAGGACGTCGAGGACCTGGACGCGCTCCGGCAGGCCCTCGGCGAGGGCGGTGGCGTCCCGGCGGGTCCAGGTGCCGTCGGGCAGCGGGATGATCACGCCGATGGTGCCCTCCACCTGGGTGAGGAGGGTTTCGACGGCCTCGCGGGCGGCGGTGCGCAGACCGTCCTGCGGCACCGTGGTGATCAGCGGGTCGTCCCCGGAGGTGCGGACGGCCCGGGCGGGCCGGGCCCCCGGCAGCGCCAGGTCCAGGACCCGCGCGGACACGGCGGCGATCTCCGTCGTGTTGCGGTAGTTGGTGGTCAGCTCGAACTCGTGCCGGGCCCGGGCGGGAGCCTGCCGGCGGTCACGGCCTCGATCGCGACCCCGGCCACGGCCCCGGTCGCGCCGCTGGGAGGTGGGACCGCCCAGGGCCGCCTCCATGGCCCGGCGGGCCTCGTCGAGGTCCTCCCAGGCGCTCTGGGCCGGGTCCTCCACGACCGTCCAGGTGGCGTGACGACCTCGGCGGCCCAGCATCCGCCACTGCATGGGGGACAGGTCCTGCGCCTCGTCCACCACGATGTGCGCGTACTCGGGTCGGGTGTCGGTGACCTCGTCGTCGACCCGGCGCGAGCGCTCCAGCCGTTCGATCGAGGTGGTGAGCTCCCGCAGCTCCGGCTCCCAGTCGTCGGCGATCTCCTCGCCGGTGAGGATGTTGACGCCGTCGATGACGTACGGGTCCTCCTCGTCGCGGGCCCGGCGGGAGGGGCGGGGCGGCGGGCCGAGCAGGGCGTCGATCTCGTCCAGCAGCGCGACGTCCTGGTAGCTGAGCGTGGGGGCGTCCCCGGACAGCGCCTCGGACCAGGCGGCGGCCAGCAGGTCCGCGTCCGGCCGGTCCAGGTCGCGTCCGGCGGCGCGCCGCAGCCGGGCCCGGTCGCCGAGGGAGCGGAGCACGTCCAGCGGGGTGCGGATCGGCCACCAGGCGGTCAGGAAGTCGGCGAACGCGCCCTGCTCCCGGACGTTCTTGAGGAACGCCTCGCGGGAGGTGCGGGGGCCGGCGGGGCCCTCCTCGCCCTCGAGGGCGCCGAGGCCGCTCTCGGCGAGGATGCCCTCCCACAGCGCCAGCTCGCCCTGCACGGGCGCGTCGGGCTCGGGCTCGGTGCCGCCGATGTCGACGTAGCGGTCCCACAGGGTGTCCAGGAGCTGGTCGGCGACGCGCCGGCGGGCGGTGTTGACGCTGCCCTGGCTGCGCCGGTGCACCTGGTTGCGGACCTTGTCGAGCTCCGGCCGGGTGAGCCGTACGATCACGCCCGCGTGGACGACGCGCAGCTCGTCGGGGCCGCCCGGCACGTGGTCGGCGATCGCGCGGCGCAGCACGGCGGTCATCGCGGCGGCGCCCTTCAGCCGGGCGAGCTCGGGGGAGTCGTGGACGGCGGCCGACACCCCGGGCACCAGGTCGCCGAGGGAGCGCAGCGCGGCCGACCCCTCGCCCAGGGACGGCAGCACCCGGTCGATGTAGGCGGTGAAGCGCCGGTTGGGCCCGACGATCAGCACGCCCCGCGACCCGAACCGCTGACGGTGCCGGAACAGCAGGTACGCCACCCGGTGCAGCGCCACGGCCGTCTTGCCGGTGCCGGGCGCGCCGCGCACCAGCACGGTGCCGTCGGCGGGCGCGCGGATCACCTCGTCCTGCTCGCGCTGGATGGTGGCCACGATGTCGCGCATCGCGCCCTCACGGGTGCGGGCCAGCGACGCCAGGAACGCCCCGTCCCCGACGACCGTCAGGGAGTCGGCGGCGGCCGGGTCGAGGAGGTCGTCCTCCAGGTCCACGACCCGGTGCCCGCGCGTGTGCAGCACCCGGCGGCGGACCACGTCCCGGGGGTCCTCGGGGGTGGCGCGGTAGAACGCCTCGGCGGCCGGCGCCCGCCAGTCGATGACCAGCGAGTCGTGGTCGCGGGTGCGGACCCCGACCCGGCCGATGTAGCGGGTCTCCCGGGTCGTCAGGTCGAGCCGGCCGAAGACCAGCCCGTCGTCGGCGACGTCGAGGGCCTGGGCGCGCAGCGCCGCCTGGTGCACCATGGCGTCCCGGTCGACCAGGGAGCCCTTGGTGCCGGCCAGCGACTGTCGGTACCCTTCCCTGATCATCGCCTGGGCGTCGGCGCGCATCTCCTTCAGCCGCTCGTACGCCTCGTCGACACGGCGCTGCTCGACGGCGATCTCCTGGTCCTTCACCGTGATCTCGGGTCCGGTGACCGGGGACGACGACATGCGGGCGGCTCCCTCACACGACAAGGCGAAGGATCAATATTACGCGCCCGGCCGGGGTCGTCCGGCGTCGAGGGCGGCCTTGATCCGACCGAGCGTGGCCTTCATGCCGCGCCGGTTGACGGTCGCCCGCTGCTCGGCGGGGACTCCGGTGAAGACCTTGCCCAGCACGGACACGAACGCCGCGCCCCGGTTGTCTCGGCGCAGGTCCTCCCAGTACTCGGTGAGCCGGGTGGCGCCGTCCGCGACGCCCTCCAGCCGGTAGCCCCACAGCGCCACGGGCGCGCCGAAGCTGGACACCCGGAACGCGAACACCTCGCCGGGAACGGCGGCCGTCACGCGGCAGGTGGTGAACCAGACCCGCCAGCCGATCCGGTTGAAGCCCACGAACTTGGTGCCCGGTCGCACCCGCCCGCCGCGCACCCAGACGGCGAAGCACTCCGGGCTCCAGTGGCCCATCTTCCGGAGGTCCGCCACCGCCGCGTACACGCGTTCCGGTGCCGCCGCGACGACGACGCTCTCCTCGGCGACCCACTCCCGTTCCATGGGCAGATCATCCCAGGTGCCCGAAACGGCGGCGCCAGGAGGTGTACCAGCCGGAGAACCAGCCGCCCGTGTCGTCCCCGAGCAGCTCGATGAGGGGCATCACGTAGGTGACCGTCTCCAGGTAGTACCGGCGCTGGAAGTCCGGCGGCATCCGGTCGAGGGTCTGCACGTTGCTGACCCGGTCGGCCAGCTTCACGCGGATCGCGTCCGGCGGGGCCTCCCGCAGCCGCCGCAGGTAGGCGGTCTTGGCGACGCGCTTGGCCTGCCTCCCCTGGCCGCCCGCCGGGGGCTTGGTCACCCAGTCGACGAGTTCGGCGGCGTCGGGGCCGAACTCGGCCTCGACGTCGGACACGGTGGCGTCGGTGTCCTCCACCACGTCGTGCAGCAGCACCGCCACCAGGGTGTCGAGGTCCGTGACGCCGGCCCCCCGCACCATGACCTCCAGGGCCTCGAACAGGTGCTCCGCATAGGGCGCCCCGGTCGGCCTTCGCTGATCGCCGTGCCACCTCAGCGCGGCGTCCACGGCCCGGTCGAGCACCACGAGGTCGTCAGGCCCCAGGGAACGGGCCGCCAGGTCCGCGCGGGCGCGCTCCCAGGTCCGCCATTCGGTGAACGTCTCCACGCCGGTACTCCTCGCCCCGTTCGGTCAAGCCGCACGGCATCGTAGGCGAGGCGGCCGGTCCCGTTCTAGGCGGTGGCCGGCTCCCGGGACCGCCCCGCCCAGCCCTCCAGCAGGGTCACGAACCGCTCGGCGTGCGTCGGCCAGTCGAAGCGCGCACGCGCCAGCTCGTACCCCTCACGTCCCAGACGTGCGCGCAGACCCCGCTCGTCCCGCAGTCGGAGCACGGCGGTGAGCGCCGCATCGACGTCGCCGAACGGCACCACCAGACCGGACCGCTCCTGCCCCACCAGCTCCGTGACGGCCGGCCGGGGGGTGGTCACGACGGGGATGCCGCGCGCCATGTACTCCATGACCTTGGCGGGCACCGTGTCCCGGTGCTCCTCGTCGTCGTGCATCAGGGCCAGCCCCGCCATCGCGCCCTCGGCGATCCGCATCGCCCGGTCGTTGGGCACGAAGCCGTACCAGCGCAGGGCCCCGGCCCGCTGGGCGTCGCGCAGCGCGGGCCGCACCTCCGGATCGGCGGCCCCGATCAGCTCGACCGCCACGCCCTTCTCCGCCAGCCGTGCGGCCAGTTCGATCATCTCCAGGGCGCCCCGGTCCACCGACAGTCGCCCCACGTACACGGCGCGTCGACCGTCGGGCTCGGCGGGCGGCTCCGCGGACACGTACGGCAGGTCGGGCACCACCGGATGGCTCGGGCCGAACCGGTCGCGGTAGCCCTCTCCGGCCAGCAGCAGCCGGTGTCGGCGACCGCGGGCCTCCGCGTGGCGCAGCAGCGGCGCGGGCAGCAGGGACGCCGCCGGGCCCTCGTGCACGTCCCACACCACCGTCCGCCGCCGCGCCGAGCGCGGCAGGGCGAGCAGCAGCTCCGGGTCGTGCAGCAGCACCACGTCGCTGTACGGCGCGTGGTCGGCCAGCGCCCTCCGCGCCGCGCGCAGCGCGTGCGCCAGACCGCGCCCCCGGGCGCGGGGCACGTCCACGGGGCTCACCTGACGCCACGGCGTGACGTTCCAGGCCCGGAACGGCGCGATGTAGGTGACCTCATGACCGGCGTCGAGCAGTGCCCGGATCTGCCGATGCAGGATTCGGGTGTCCTCCGGATGGTGCACGACCGTGCACACGCAGATCCGCATCGCCGCCCCCCCGAGTGATCACGATCCGAGTTGCCATGAATCCTCTCCGCGCTGGGCGAACGTCCGGAGTACGAAACGAAACGTCCGGATGGCATGTGATGAACGAAAGGCGGCCCGCGAACGTTCATTGGCCCGCGACAGTCGCCCTGACCCGATGGCATAGAGGAGTCAGGCCGTCACCGAGCGCCCTTTTCCCGACCCGGCACTTTCCGGCCCGGTCGCCCCGCTCCGCAGGACGTGCCGGGGGTGCGGGCGACCGACGGCCGCACGGGTTTCGGCGGTCGCCGCCCGGAAACACAAGGCGGCATGAGGAAAGACTCGGCAGGGGCCGGCCGCGCCTCGACTTCCCGGTCGTCGGCATTTCGAGCGTGCGGTCTCCCTCGGAGAGTTAAGCAAGAGTTCACCTTCGATACATCGTCGATTCGATGTCGTCCCCAATAATCACGGGGCCTCCGAGGGAATGAGCCGTCCGCATGTCATCGTCACCAGCACCGTCCCTGATCTGGGCGGAGTCCCCGCTGCAGCTCTTGTCGGCGGTGGAGGCGTGCCATCTGGACCTGCCGCCCACCCCGGTCGACCTGCGGCTGCGGGCGGGCATGGCCCCGCTGGAGGCCACGGCGGCGGAGGTCGAGCGGCTCGGCGCGCCCCCCGGGCTGCGGCTGCCCGGTGACCCGGCGGGGACGGCCCGGCCGCCGCGCGGGGGCTGCTGGATCGTCGGCGACGTCTTCTCCGGGGCGGTGCAGCGCGGGCTGGTCCTGCCGGGTGACCATCGGTTGGTGGTGGTCGACGACGGCCTGGCGACGCTGCATCTGCTGGAGCTGCTGACCTCGGCGCGGCCGAGGCCGCTGACCAGGGCCCGCGCCCGGCCCGGCCCGACCCGCCGCGCCCTGGGGCTGGCGGCGTGGATGCGGCTGCGGGCGGCGGCCAAGTCCGGGCGGCTGACGGTGCTCACCGCCCTGCCGGTCTCCGCCGACCTGGCCGGCGCGCTCGGTGAGCTGAGTGTCACGCTGCGCACCCACGACTTCCCCTGGCTGCGGAGCCGACCGCCCGCCGCGCCGCCCGAGCAGCGCCTGGTCGTGCTGGGCAGCTCGCTGGTCCGCAACGACCTGGTGCGCCGTGAGCCCTACGTGCGGTGGGTGCGCTCCCTGGCCGAGCGGGAACCCCTCTCCTACCGGCCGCACCGCCGCGAGTCCCCCGACGTGCTGGCCGAGCTGAGCGCCGATCCGCGGATCTCGGTGGCCGAGCCCGGGGTCCCGGTGGAGCTGTCGCTGCGCGGCCTCACCGCCGAGCACCGGGTGATCAGTCTGCCCTCGACGGCTCTGACGTCGTTGCGGCTCATCCTTCGGGCGGCCCGGACTAGGATCGAGGGCGTGCCCATTCCAGCGGACTGGTGGACGAGCGCCGCCGATCGTGAGCTCCGTGATCACCTCAGCCTCTTCGTCGGTGGCGTGGAGCTCATCACGTGACCGTCCCCGCACGCGTTCTCGCGGTGGCCGACTCGGATTCCTACCTCAAGTGGACCGCCGGCCTGCTCGATCATCTGCCGGAGGACTGGTCGCGGCGGCTCGCGGTGGTGAGGTCGCCGATCACGCCGTCGCCGGAGCAGATCCGCTCGGCGCTCAACGGAACGGGCTCGAAGGACCCCGCCGTCGTCACCGCCCGGGGGCTGGTGCGGGTGATCACCGAGCACCGGCCGGACGTCGTCCTCCTCGGCTGCACGGGCCCGGTGGTGGACACGCTGAGCGCGATGGTGCTGGGCCGGTCCCGTCCGGTGCTGGTGTCGGGGCTGCCGGGCATCTCGGTGCCCGCCACCGAACGCGCCTGGCGGTTCCGCAGCGCGGCGGACCTGTTCATCGTGCACAGCCACCACGAGGTCGCGGAGTTCACCGAGATCGCCCGGCGGATGGGCCTGCCGGGCCGCGTGGGCCTGGCCCGGCTGCCGTTCCTGGCCCCGGCCGAGGCCGCGCCGGTGCGGGACCGGGTCGTGTTCGCCACCCAGGCCAAGGTCCCGGTCGAGCGCGGGCAGCGCGAGAGCATCCTGCTCTCGCTGGCCGCCCTCGCCGAGCGCCGCCCCGATCTGCGGGTGGTGGTCAAGCTCCGCGCCCTGGCCACCGAGGAGCAGACGCACCGTGAGCGGCACTCGTACCAGACGCTCTGGGACGAGATGGTCGCCGAGGGACGCGTCCGGGCGGGCCTGCTCACCTTCGACGCCGGGCCGATGCGGGAGCACCTCGCGCACGCGGCCGGCTTCGTCACCGTCAGCTCCACCGCCGCGCTGGAGGCCATCGCGGCCTCGGTGCCGCTGCTCGTGCTGTCGGACTTCGGCGTCGGCGCGGAGATGATCAACCTCGTCTTCGCCGACAGCGGCTGCCTCGGCACGCTCGCCGACCTGGAACGGGCCGAGTTCCGCGACCCCGACCCGGCCTGGTGCGCGGCCAACTACTTCCACGCCCCCGACGCCGACGACTGGGTGGGGACGCTGACCGATCTCGTGCGGACCTCGCGCGGCGGGGCCCTGCCGGTCCCCACGCGTCTGGTCCGGCGCAAGGGCCTGCTGGCGGAGCCGAAGGCCCGTCTCCGGCTGCAGCTCTCGCCGACGATGGTCCGTCAACTGTCCGGCATCCGCCGCGCCGTCCGACGCTGACCGCGACGCACGAACGAGCCCGATCCGGTCGCGGATCGGGCTCGTTCGTGCGTGGTGCTCAGATGCGGGGGCGGGACGCCGCCGATCAGGCGTCGTCCTTCGGGCGGGCGCGCAGTTGCTCGGCCCGCCGCACGACGTTGACCGCCAGCCGCCGACGGCGGCTGCTGCGGGGCAGCACGGTGTTCAACGCCTTGGTGCGCGGGCTGTGGACGCCCCCGGGAAGCCCGAGCATGGTGAGCCGGCGGCGCTTGAAGTAGCGGGCCATCGGTCCGCCGACGTGGTCGCGCAGGTAGTCCTGCGCCGCCGGTCGCAGGTCGGGACGGGCGGCGGCGCGCATGCAGTACGCCACGGCCGCCACCAGCGAGGTCAGCTCCGTCGACACGGCCTCGGCGCCGATCATCGGGGCGCGTAGCGTCCCGTCCGGCTCCAGGTGGGGCAGCGCCGCGTCGACGATGGTGACCGGGATCCGGTTGCTGTTCTGGTACGGGGTCAGCCGCTCCAGCAGCAGCTCGGTGCCCACCGTGGCCGCCGGCACGCCGTAGTAGCGGTACGCGGTCATCATCGCGGTCGAGCAGATGCCGACGATGAGCGCCGGCCGCACCCGGGCGCACCACGTCTCGGCGGGCACCGGGTCGTCGATGACGACCAGCCGCGCGTCGAGCCTCTTGGCCTCGTCGACCAGCAGCTCGAACAGCCGCGGCGGCGAATGGGGGTGCGGCTTGAACAGCACCGTGTCATGGCCGCGGGCCACCACGCCCTGCAGCATCTCCAGATGGAGCCGGTTCTCCTCCTCGTCGGTGAGGATCTCCAGCTCGCTGAAGTACTGGCCCACGATGAGCGCCACGTTGTCGCCGAACTCGCCGTGCCCGGCCAGGATCGGCTCGACCTCGGCGGTGACCTCCTCGATCACCTTGAGGAACGCCTCACCGGACAGCTCCTCGGCCGGCGCGTCGTACTCCGCCAGGAGATGCGGGACCAGCCCGGGCATCAGGTCCAGGTACAGCAGCCGGCTCAACCGGCTGCCGACACCCGTGGGCGGCGTCGCCCGGGTCGCGCCGTACGTGGCCAGGCCGTCGGAGTACACGGTGACGGTGGCGTCGTGGAAGATGGACGCCAGCGACCTGGCCGGGTTGGACTGGATGGCCTCGACCGCCAGCTCGATCGGCTCGTCCCCGAGGTTCCAGACCCGACGCAGCAGCCGTTCGATCATCGGCTGGTCCACGGCCGCGGGGGACCAGGCCAGCGGATGCAGCGGATCGATCAGCTCGTTCAGCGAGATGACCTCGTCGAAACGCGACAGCAGCGGGGCGTAGCCGGGCCGCTCGTTGGGCGGCGGCGTCAGCTCGGGGATCTGCGCGTCATGGCTGATCAGCAGGATCCTGCGCCGTCCGGAGGGCCCGAAGTGCCCCGCGTCGATGGCCGCGGCCAGCGACATCGCCCCGAACAGCCGGGAGGAGACGAAGATCTGGGTCATCGCGCGACCTCCGCGGGCAGCAGCGGGTGCAGCGCCTCCTGGTGGCGGCGGGTGAGGATCGGCATCACCGTGTGCAGGTCCTCATGGGGCAGCCCGCGCAGGAAGGCGACCGCCCGTTCACGCTGCCGCCGCCGGAGGTCCGGGGCGAGCCGCGACTGTTGTTGCAGATGGAACGAGATCATCTGGCAGTAGGTCCGCAGCGCCTTCAGATGGAAGCGGTCGCGCTCGGGATCGTCGGCGAGATCCGCGAGCACCTGGTCGAAGGCGTCGAAGTAGTGGAGCTGCCGCTCGTCGCCGATCTGCGTCAGCGAGCCGGCGACCTCGCGCCGGTAGAACACCCCGAACAGCGACACCACCGCGTACGAGGACGCGCCGCGCATCAGCCGCCACGTCCACGGCCGGTCCTCGCAGGTCAGCAGGTGCTCGTCGAAGGTGAGCAGCCCCTTGTCGACCAGGGTCCGACGGTAGATCCCCGACCAGGCGTTGGGGTAGTCCACCATCGTGTTGTCGAGGACGGGGAGGATCCCGTCCCGAGGGTTGAGCACGACGCCCCTGACACCCTGCGGCGCCCGGTGGACCTCCCGGCGCCGCCCGTACACCCGCACGTGGTCGGTCTTGATGAAGTCGCAACCGAGGGCCTCGATCGCCTCGACGGCGGCGCCCAGGTAACCCGGGCCGATCCAGTCGTCCCCGTCGAGGTAGGTGATCAGACGGCCCGACGACGCCGCCACCCCGGCGTTGCGCGCCGCGCTCAGGCCCCGGGCCTTCGCGTGGCGGACCACCGTGAAGCCCGGCAGCCTGCTGCGGTGACGCTCGACGATCTCGCCGGTGTGATCACTGGAGCCGTCGTCCACGAAGATGAACTCGAAGTCGTCGCGGACGTTGCGTTCCAGGCTGATCAACAGGTCGCCGATATAAGGGGCGACGTTGTGCATCGGTACGATGACCGACAGGGTCGTCACGCGTGCTCCTTCAAGGCGTTACCCGGCGAAGCCGGGCGCGGGGCTCGACCTCACCGGGGAAGACGCGCTTCTCACCGTCACCGAGCGCCTGCTCGATGATGCGGATGTCGCGTACGAGATGCTCGAGCCCGGTCGGCTCCAGCGAGGCGGCGTGGTCGGAACCCCACATCGTACGGTCCAGCGTAATGTGCCGTTCGACCATGACCGCCCCCATTGTCACAGCCGCGAGGGAAATCTGCAGCCCGCGCTCGTGACCGGAGTAGCCGACGGGCACGCCGTAGCGCTCCTGGAGGGTCGTGATGGTCCGCAGGTTGGCCTCTTCGGCCGGCAGCGGGTAGGTGGAGGTGGCGTGCAGGATGACCAGGCCGTCGGTGCCGAGGATCTCCACCGCCTCGTCGATCTCCTCCAGGGTGGACATCCCGGTGGACAGGATGATCGGCTTGCCGGTGGCGGCCAGCGCCCGCAGCAGCTCGCGGTCGGTGATCGACGCGGACGCCACCTTGTGCGTCACCACGTCGAAACGCTCCAGGAACTCCACCGACGGCACGTCCCACGGCGACGCGAACCAGTCGATGCCCCGGTCGGCGGCGTACTTGGCGATCTGGCCGTACTCGTCCGCGCCGAACTCGACCCGGTGCTTGTACTCCAGGTAGGTCATCTCGCCCCAGGGCGTCTGCCGGATCTTGCCCTGCTGGTCGAGCGGGACGCAGATCTCCGGGGTGCGCTTCTGGAACTTGACCGCCTGGCAGCCGGCGTCGGCCGCGATGTTGATCAGCCGGCGGGCGATGTCCACGTCGCCGTTGTGGTTGATGCCGATCTCACCGATCACGTAGACCGGCTCGCCCGGCCCGATCTCGCTGTCGCCGATCCGGACCGTGGCGGTCGCGGGCGCCTCAGGGGCAGAGCTCATATGATGCCGTCCTCTAACAGTCGGGTTGATCGAGTTGATCGGGTTCGCTCAGGCCTCGCGGGCGGCGAGGACTCGTTCGCACAGCTCTCGGACCGCCCCGGCGCCGCCGGGACGGGTCAGCGTCACCCGCGCGGCCGAGAGCACGTCCGGGTGGGAGCCCGGAACGGCCACCGGCCACCCGACCATCGCCAGGCAGCCGAGATCGTTGACGTCGTTGCCGACGTAGGCCACCCGCGCGGGGTCCAGCCCCTCGTCGGCCAGCCACTTGCGCAGGACCGTCGCCTTGTCCTCCACCCCGTGCAGCACGGGCACGCCCAGCTTGCGGGCGCGGGCCGCGACCACCGGGTTGACCTCGGTGGACAGGATCAGCAGCGGCACGCCGGCCCGCCGCAGCAGCGCCACGCCCATGCCGTCGCCGCGGCTGACCGCCACCGACT
This sequence comes from Thermomonospora umbrina, assembly GCF_003386555.1. Classification (GTDB taxonomy): domain Bacteria; phylum Actinomycetota; class Actinomycetes; order Streptosporangiales; family Streptosporangiaceae; genus Thermomonospora; species Thermomonospora umbrina. The sequence goes on from NZ_QTTT01000001.1 coordinate 4,262,291, forward strand.
CGCGGCCGTCCTGGTCGACGAACGCGCGGTCGTCGGTGTGCACGCCGTCGAAGTCGGTCACGACGGCGTCGACGTCGATGGGCTCGACCCGGTCGGCGACGACCGCGATGGCCCGCACCAGCTCCAGGTCGGCGGGCTCGTCCACCTCGATGGCGTGCGCCGTCGGCACCGGCCGGACGTCGATGCGGCCGAAGAAGCGGTGCCGATGCGCGCGGAGCCCGTCGGTGCGCATCACGTAGAACGCGCCGGTCTCGCGGAAGTGCGCCGCCCGGTCCTGCCGGCGCGGACGCCGGGCCGGGTCGTGGCCCACCCCGGTCACGCCGTCGGCCCCCGCCGAGCACCACTGGAACTCGTGGGTCTCCAGCCCCGAGAACACCGAGTCGGCGGCCCCGTCCAGCACCAGGCCCACGGCGGCGTCCAGGTCGGCCGGGTCGATGAACGGGCTGGTGCACTGCACCATCACGGTCACCTCCGGGTCTCCGCCGACCTCGTCCAGCGTGTGCAGCAGCGCCGACTCCGACGAGGCCGTGTCGCCGCTCAGCTCGTCGGGGCGGATCACCACCCGGGCGCCCGCGGCCGAGGCGACCGTCGCGATCTCCGCGTCGTCGGTGCTGACCACGACCGCGTCGACCCGCGGCGCCGCCAACGCGGCGTGCACCGCGCGCACCACCAGCGGACGACCGCCGACCAGGGCGAGGTTCTTGCGAGAAATGCCCTTCGAGCCCCCCCGGGCGGGGATGACACAGACGACGCGCACAAGTCTCCCGATGTAAGGATTTTTGGGATTTTCGATGCTCAGAGGCACCCCACACTAGCCGTGTCGGAGGTGGTGAGCGGTGGCCGCCGGGTTAACGACGGTTGACGACGGTTCGAACCTTCGTGGTGTCCGGCTCACCGGGCCGGTCGTCGCAGCGCGGTGAACGCCCAGGTCATCCGCGGTTGGATCAAGCCCCGCGTCAAGGCGATCACCGGTTTGGAGCACAGCACGGTGGCCAGGACGCAGCCCGCGAGCGCCACCGCCACGACCCCGGGAACGGTGTGCAGCGCGTCCACCTTGTAGACCCCGAGGTAGATGAGCACCGTGCGCACCACGAAGTCGTGCAGCAGGTACGCGTAGAGGGTCGCCTCGCCCAGGGCGGTGAACCATGTGCGGCGGGTCGGCACGACGGCCAGGAAGGCCACCACCAGCGCCACCGCGCAGATCAGCATGGCGACCCGCACCAGCGTTCCGGTGAGGTTGTCGACGCCCATCCCGTCGTGGCCGGTGTCCCAGTACCACCAGTGACGCTTGCGGTCCTTGGCGTAGAACCAGGAGAACGCGAACCCGCCCGCCAGCACCAGCGCCCCCACCAGCCCCGCGACACGCGTCTTGAGCATCTCGACGTGCTGCGGTCGCAGCATCAGGCCCAGCACGTAGAACGGGACCAGGCCCATGGCCCGGTGCAGGCTCAGCGCCGAGGGCAGGTCCGTCATGTAGGACAGCAGGCAGACGGTCAACGCCACGCCCATCGGCCAGCGGATCTGCTGCCACACCGGAGTGGACAGCCGCCAGATGAACGTCGCCATCAGGAACCACAGCACGTACGTCGGCTGCTGCAGCGAGATCTCCAGCGGCTTGTCGTCCATCACCGAGAAGTACACGGAGTACAGGACTTCGAAGATCACGTACGGCACCGCGAGGTGCGTGATCAGCTTGCGCGCCTTGCCGGCCGACAGCGTGAAGTTCCGCGACAGATAGCCGGTGATCAGGATGAACAGCGGCATGTGGAACATGTAGATGAACACGTACGCCGCCCGCGCCACCGGAACGTCGCGCAGCCCGCCGATCGCGTGCCCGGCCACCACCAGCAGGATCGCCAGGAACTTGGCGTTGTCGAAGAAGGGGTCGCGCTCCTTGCGGGCGCGCAGGGGCGCCGGGGCGTCGCCCCGGGCGGGCGTCGCCGGCGGAGCGGGCTCGGCCGGCGAGGGCTGGGAGGGCCGGGAGGGCTCGGCGGCCTTCCGGACCTCAGTCGCGGCCATGGGCGTCGTCGGGTCGGACGATCGTGGTGTTGCCTGGATCGTTCCAGGTCAGAGCAGGTGGCGGGGAGGTCACAGAGGTCTCCAGACGAGGTGCGGACAAGTGGCGAACATACAACCCGATCCGCATGAATTTCATCCATATGCGCCGAAGGGGATCGACCGCCGTCATCTCCGGATCGTCCGGCTCCCGCCGTCCACGCGGGGCCGTCGACGCGACGGAGAGGCCCCCGAGGCTAGGAGCGCCGCGGTCCACGATGGTGACCTGAAAGTGAACGGAGGCCGTCGGGGGCCCAAAGGATCGCCGGTGTCGCCGAGGCGGCGGTCGCCGGACGCGCGGGCCGCCGGGGCGCGGAAGGGTCCGGCCCCGGCCGCCGCGGCGGGCTCTGGAGGTCAGGCCCGGCCATAGGCGTCGTCGAGTCGTTCGATGTCGTCCTCGTCGAAGTCGCCGAACGCGATCTCCAGGATGCGCACCGCCGGGCCGGAGGACTCCAGCCGGTGGGTGTCGCCGGCCCGCACCAGCACCCGCTCGCCGACCTCGGGCTCGATGCGCCGCCCGGCGACCTCGAACACCGCGCCGGGGTCGAGGGCGACCCACAGTTCGTCGCGGTGCCGGTGCCGCTGGAGGCTGAGCCGCTGACCGGGCGCCACGTGGATGATCTTGACCGTGGTCGGCTCGTTCCAGGTGAACCGCTCGAAACGGCCCCAGGGCCGCACCTCGGTCAGGATCTCGGCCAGGTCGCGTTCGGCGGGAGGGGTGGACGGGGAGGTCACAGAAGCTCTCCAGGAGAAGGTCGGACAAGTGGCGAACATACAACCCGATCCGCCCGAATTTCATCCGGTCGGCACCTGACCATAAGTTGAACGTCCGGGGTCGCGTGCCGTGCCCGGCCTGTGGCGCGCCGTGACCTATCATCCCAGCCATATGCCGTCCGCGTCGCATCCGTGACCCGCAGTCACGGCCGGTGGTCCTGATTCGCAGCATCGGGGAGGGACATGGCTTCACGGCCCAAGGTCTCCGTCATCGTGCGGGTCGGGGATCACCGCGCGAGCCTCGACCGATCGCTCGGGTCGGTCTTCGACCAGACCCTCGCGGCCGACGCCATCGAGGTCGTCGCGGTCGACGACGGCTCGACCGACGGCAGCGGGCGGCGGCTCGACCGGTTGGCGGCCTCCCGCCCCGGCATGCGGGTGGTCCATCAGCCGGCCTCCGGCGGTCCGGGCGCACCGCGCAACGCGGGCCTCCAGTTGGCGACCGGCGAGTACGTCATCTTCCTCGAACCCGAGGACCGCCTCGGCGAGGACGCGCTGGCCCGGATGACGCGGCTGGCGGACTTCCACGGCACCGACGTCGTCGTCGGCCAGTGCGCCGGCGCGGGGACCCGGGAGCCGAGGCTCGCCCGTGACTTCGGGTACACCACGGTGCTGGAGAGCCCGTTCCTCTACGACACGCTGACGCCGTACAAGCTCTTCCGGATGTCCCTGGTGGACCGGCTGGGGTTGCGGTTCGTCGAGGGCATGGCCGCCTACGAGCACCACCTGTTCACCGCGCGCGCCTACTTCGGCGCTTCGGGCGTCTCGGTGCTCGCCGGGTACGACTGTTACCGCTTCGGGGAGGGCGTCCCGCGCCCGCAGGACGTGGACGAGGACTCCCGCTGCTGGCCGTTCATCGCCGAGGTGATGTCGTTCGTCGGGGAACGGCTCCCGCCGGGCCCGCTGCGCGACACCCTGATGCGACGGCACTTCCGGGAGGAGATCTTCCCCCGGTTCGGCGACCGCTACCTGGCCGCCTCCGAGATCGACCGCGCCATCGCCCGGCACTCCGCCGGGCGGCTCGTCCGCGACTGGTACACGCCCGACGTGGACGCCGCGTTCGGGCCCCGGTCACGGCTGGTCGCCTGCTGCCTGGGCCGGGGCCTCGCCGCCGCCCTCGATGAGATCACCGCCTGCGGCGCCGAGGGCGACCGGCCGCCCGCCGTGGTCGACAAGGACCGCGCCTACTCGGCCTACCCGCTGTTCCGCGACCCCGCCGGCGGCATCCCGGACGAGTACTACGACGTCACCGACCGGCTCCGACTCGACGCCCGTCCGGACGCCCTGGGCTGGCACGGCGACACGCTCGTGGTCGAGGGGACCGCCGCCATCTCCGAGATCGACCTCGCCGAGCAGCGCGTCAACCTGCTGCTGCTGGCCGAGGAGGACCCCTCGGTCGAGCACCGGCTGCCCGGCCGCCTCGACCCCACCGGCCGCTTCACGGTGGAGGTCGGCCCGGCCGCCTGGGAGACGCTCGGCCCCGGCCGCTGGAAGGCGTACGCCGAGGTGCGCGCCCAGAAGATCGTCCACACCCGCCGGCTGGTGTTCGCCGACCCCCGCCCCGGCGCCGCCGCCCGGCTCGGCCACGAGGGGACGACCGTCGCCGCGCGCGTCGACCGGCGCACCCGCGCCCTCAGCCTGGACGTGACCGCGACCCGGCTCCCGGCGCTGCTGCACGTCGACGAGGTCGGCCGGGCGGCGGCGGGCCGGCTCGGCGTCGTCGCGCACGTGCCCGCCGCCCTCGCCGACGGCCACCCGGTGCACGCCCGCGCGGAGCTGGTCCGACGGGGCACGGGGGAGTGCCGCTGGATCCCGGCGACCACCGTCCGACGCACCGGCCGGGTCGAGATCGACGTCAAGCTCGACCTGCGCGAATGCGGCACGGGGCGCTGGGACCCCACGCTGGAGCTGGTGGTCGGCGGTGTCGTGCTGCGGGCCCGCATCCCCGCGCCCGACGAGGAGCCGCCGGGGCCGGTCCACCTGTTCCCGCTGCGCCGCGCCCGGCCGTACCGGACGGTGCGCGGAGGGCTGTCGGTGGAGGTCCGCAAGGCGAAGACGGTCGAACGACTGGGACGGGCCCTGTCCCACTGCCGTTCCTAGCGCCGGACAAGGTCCCCGAAAAGGCCCGCGCGGTGTTTGCGTCGGCCCCCGTGTGCGGGAATGATCTACCTTCTCGACCGGCCGTTCCACGGTCCCGGCGTAAACCGCGCACCCGTGCGAGCCGTCCTCTCATGGGGAGCCGCGTACCACGCCGTCTCAGTCGTCTCAGGCCCGTACAAAGGCCGTGACGCAGGCACGAAAGGGCCGATGTGGGAGATGTGGTGAGCCATTCCCGGCCCCTCCGAAAGGCCATCGCGGTCGTGCGCCGCGCCCTGGCGGGACTGGGTCGGCTGTCGTCGGCGCATGGACTGTTCCTGCTGGTCGTGGTGGGCGCCGTGGCGGTCCGCCGGGTCGCCGTCCTCGGGTATCCGTCGGTGTTGTGGTTCGGCGACTCCGCCGGCTATCTGGAGTCGGCGGTGCGCCTCCGACCGTCGGAGTTGCGGCCCGGCGGCTACTCCCTGTTCCTGTGGCTGCTGGAGCCCGCGCACAGCCTCCGGTGGGTCGTGGTCGTGCAGCATGCGCTGGGCGTGGCGATCGGGGTCCTGGTCTACGTCCTGGTCTGGCGGGCGGCGCGGGCGGCCCTGCCGTCCCGGCGGTGGCTGCCGGGTCTGGTCGCGACGCCGTTCGCGGTGCCGGTCCTCTTCGACGCGTACCAGATCCAACTGGAGCACCTGCTGATGGCGGACCTGCTGTTCGCCTTCCTGCTGACGGCGGCGGTGACGGTGGTGCTCTGGCGGCGGCGTCTGGGCTGGTGGACGGGGGCCCTGGCGGGGCTGCTGATGTCGTGCGCGGCGGTGACCCGATCGGTGGGCCTGCCCCTCCTCCTGGTGCTGCTCGTGTGCATGATGGCGCGCCGGGCGGGGTGGCGGGCGATGGCGGCGGCGGTCATCGCGTGCGCCGTTCCGGTGCTCATCTATATGTCCTGGTTCAACTCGGTGCACGGCGAGTTCGCCTTCAGCAAGAGCGACAACATCTGGCTCTACGGCCGGACGGTGGATTTCGCCGACTGCGCCCAGATTCGGCCCCGTCCGGAAGTGGCGATCCTGTGCCGTGAGAATGTGCCCCGCGACCCGCGCGTGGCCCCCGCGTTCGCGGCCCTGTGGCAGCCGGAGTCGGGATTCCGCCGGTTGCCGGGCGGGATCGACGACCCTCGGGCCAACGAACTCGCCGGGGAGTTCGCGTGGGCCGCCATCACGAAGCAGCCCGGCGACTACGTCGGGGTCATCGTCCGGGACACCTTCCGGGCGTTCGCCTGGGAGCGCGAGCCCTACCCCACGCCGTGGACGGCCGCCAAGTACCGGTTCCCGGAGGGCGCGAGCCTCCGGGAGACCGACGCCACCTGGGCGTTCGCCTACGGCCGCGACACGGCGGTGCCACGGGTCGTCGAGCCGCACGGCGAGTGGATGCGCGACTACCAGAGCCGGTTCTACGTGCGGGGCACGGTGCTCGGCGCCTTCCTGCTCGTGGGCCTCGGCGGCATGCTGATCAGGGTCCGACGGCTGGGCGGGCCGGTGCTGCTGCCCTGGTCGTTCTCCGTGGCGCTGCTGGTCGTGCCCGCCGCCACGGCCGACTTCGACGACCGCTATGTGCTCCCCGCGATCCCGTTCGCGGTGCTGGCGGCGGCGATGGCGTTGATCCCCGAGCGGCGTGGCGCCGAGCCCTCCGCCCCCTCGGCGCCCGAGGAGCGCTCCGAGCCCAAGCGCGAGCCCGTTCCGGAGCGGCTCGCCGAGGCGGCGGAGACCGGCTGACGGCACGGCTGCGGGGGCCGGGTCACCTCAGCAGATGGTCCAGCACCCGGGCCGCGGCCCGTCCGTCGTCGTGCGGGCAGTACCGGGCGGCGAAGGCCGAGTACGCGTCGCCGTACCGGGCCGGAAGGTCGTCGAGACCGCGCAGGGCGTCGATGACCTCCTCGGAGGTGCTCAGCAGCGGACCGGGGGCCTCCGCCTCGAAGTCGAAGTAGAAGCCCCGGACATGGTCGCGATAGCGCTCCAGGTCGTAGGTGTAGAACACCATCGGCCGGCCGGTCACGGCGAAGTCGAACATCGCCGACGAGTAGTCGGTCACCAGGACGTCCGTGATCAGGTACAGCTCGGCGATGTCCGGATAGGCCGACACGTCGAGGACGAAGCCGTCGCCCTCCGAACGCGGCCGGTCGGTGACCAGGTAGTGCGTGCGCAGTAGCACCACGTGGTCGTCGCCGAGCGCCGCCCGCATGGCCTCGAGGTCGAGTTCGAGTTGGAAGGCGCGCTTGCCGATGGCAAGGTGGAAGTCGTCCCGCCAGGTCGGCGCGTACATCACCACCCGCTTGCCCTCCGGGACGCCGAGCCTGTGTCGCACGTCGGCGGCGACGGCGTGGCGCTCCGGGGCGAGCAGCAGGTCGTTGCGGGGGTAGCCGCTCTCCAGCACCTCGCCGTCGTACCGGAACGCCCGGCGGAAGAGCGGTGTGGAGAACGCGTTCTGCGTCAGCAGCAGATCCCACTGGGGAACGTCGTGCTCCATCCAGTTGAGGCCCTCGGTCCGCTTGTACGGCATGTCGTGCACGTCGTAGCCGAGCTTCTTCAGGGGCGTCCCGTGCCAGCACTGCACGTAGGTCGTGCCGGGGCGCTTGACGAACCAGTCCCGCTGGGCCCAGTTGGAGAAGATGAACCGGGCCCGCGCCAGCGCCTCGTAGTGCTCCCTGCTGCCGGTCAGGACGGTGCGGGCGCCCTCCGGCGGGGTGAACTGGCCGTCGTCGCTGACCCACACGCACTCGATGCCGTCGTCGCGCCGCCGCAGCTCCTCGAAGACGCCGCGCGGGTTGCAGGAGTACTGGCGTCCCTTGTACGCGTCGAACAGCGCCAGCTCGCGCACCGGCTGCCGCCGGTAGGCCGGATAGTCGACGGTCTGCAGGCGGGCCTGCGCGTAGGGGCCCTGCTCGTCGTCGGCCAGCGCCGTCCGGACGCGCAGCCGCAGCGCGTCGGTCGAGTGGGGGTGGAGGGTGATCTCGTGGACCCCGGTGACGTGCGGCCCGGGGAGGGTGCGCAGCCTGCCGCGTTCCACCAGGACGGGCTCGTCGCCGCCCTTGGTGGGCGCCAGCAGGTCCCAGCGGCCCCGGCTGAGCGGGCGCTCCAGGCCGAACGAGGGCATGCGCTCCGGGGTGAGGACGGCGGTGAAGCGGTCCCCCTCCCACGTGATCGGCAGGGGGAACGTGTCGGAGGACCGCAGCCGGCGCAGCAGCAGCCGGTCGGGCCGGTCGGCGGCCGAGAGGGTGCCCGTCACCACCAGATCGTCGCCGTCCCAACGGACGTCGGTGACGACCGGACGCGGCGCGCGGAGGAAGCCTCGCAGGTTCCCGAAGCGCGTGCGCAGCAGCGCGAACTCCAAGGGGTCCTCTCCGTCCCGGACCAGGTGGCGCGCCTCGGCGAGGTCGTCGCCGAACAGCAGCTTGCGGCCGTCGTCGAGGGCGATGTCCCACGCGCCCGTGTGCGCCCCCTCCGCCAGCTCGGACAGCGGGATCCGCGCCCGGAACCCCGACCCGCCGCCCGCGCCGGCGATCGCCTCGGTGCCGACCTCGAGCCGGTGGTCGTCGTGCTCGTGGGAGAGGATCAGCGACGTCGGGGCGGGGTCGGGCGCCGCCCAGCCGTCCAGTTCGAGGATGTCGCCGTCCGTTCGGTGGTCGGTGAGCCGGACGGCGACCTGCCGGACCCGCAGCGCCGCGCTGCGTCCCAGCTCCATGGGCTGGACGTGGACACCCGGGGCGACCTCCAGCTCCGCGGGCCACTTGCGGTTCACGGCGGTGGGCGCGCCCAGGGCGCGGCGACGGCGAAGTCCCTGGCAGACGACCTCCACGCCCAGCTTCCAGTCGGAGCTGCGCCACCGGCCGAGCACCTTGAGCGAGGCGGGGTCGATGTCGGCGGTGAAGCCCGACCAGTCGTGACTGACCACGGCCTGGTTGCTGGCGGCGGTCACGTCCGGACGTTCCACGCGCTCGATCTGGAGCCCCACCCGCAGCAGCCGATGCGGGCCGCGCAGCCACAGCCGGATGCGCGAGTCCTCCGGGCTCCCCGAGGCGAGGCGCGGGATGTACGCGTGCCCCTCGACCCGCAGCCGCCCGTCCACCCAGGCGGCGCGGTCGAGCCGGGCCACCGGGAGCAGCTCGTCGGTGACGTCGTAGACGTCGGCGGGGATCTGCAGGTCCGCGTCGTCGTGGTAGGGGTAGGCGGCGTAGAAGCGGGCGCGTCGGCCCCGCTTCGACACGGGGGTCTTCTTCAGCCCGCCCAGCTCCACGAACTTCAGCACCGACAGCAGCTCGGCGAGCCTGCGGCGGCCCAGCAGATGGACCTGGAGCCGGGTGATCGCGGGGAGCGTGCGCAGCGTCTTGGGGTCGATGCCCTCGACCAGGTCGGCGCCGACGGCGACCAGCGTCCCCCGGTGGGCGTCCTCGGTGCGGGGGAGCGCGGTGAGCAGGACCTCCAGCTCACCGCCCACCAGCACCTCGGCGTCGTAGTGCGGGACCAGCCGGGGCGCGTGCGCGGTCAGCCACCGGCGGATGTCGCGCGCCGAGTTCATCCGCTGGTTCAGGTTCGACCAGTCCGCGCGGTCGTCGGTGATCGACCCCGTCCGGCGACGCCACAGGTAGACGGTCTCCTTCACGACGTCGACGGAGGAGGCGAGCGCGTGGGCCCGGATGACGATCGGCGGGTCCTCGTAGAGGCCGGGCGGGAAGGCGAGGCCGTGGCGGACCCAGAACTCGCGCCGGTACACCTTGTTCCAGCACGTCCGGTCGCGGATGAGCGCCGTGTGCCGGGACACGTGCGTCCGCGTCTCCGTCTTGGTGAAGATGTCCCGGTGCAGGTGCGACTGGAGCGTCTCGTCGCCGTGGAGGCGGTGGACGTTGCCGCAGGCGATCTCGGAGCCGGTCCGTTCGAGGGTGCCGACCAGCCGCGCGTAGGCGCCCGGCGGCACCACGTCGTCCCCGTCGGCGAACGCCAGGTAGGCGCCAGTGGCGTGCTCGACGCCGAGGTTGCGGGCCGGCCCGGGCCCCCGGTTCTCCTGCTGGATCAGGCGGAACCTCGCGTCGCGCCCGGCGAAGTCCTTGGCGATGGCCGCCCCGCCGTCGGTCGAGCCGTCGTCGACCATGATGACCTCGAGGTCGCGATGGGTCTGCCGCTCCAGGGATTCCAGGCACGCCGCGAGATAGGGCTCCACGTTGTAGAACGGCACGACGACACTGAGCATCGGTGACACGGTCCTCCTGAACCACGACAGCGGGGCGGCCTGCGGCCGCGATCCCCAGCGCCGGTCGACGGCTTCGAGTGAATGTCTGGTATGGGGAAGGTTAACGGACTTCAACCGATGTGTTGCGCTCGTCGTGTTCGCGGCCACGGTTCCGTTGTGACCTCGTGATGCCGGGAGGCCGCCGGAAACGCGGGCGAGCCGCCGCGGAGACCCCCGGTCGGGGATTCCACGACGGCTCGGCGGATGTCAGTAGTTCCAGCGCTGTCCGTTGCTGCCGGTGTAGCTCCATTGCAGCGCGTGGGCGCCGTTCTCGGTGCTACTGGAGCCGATCGCCAGGTACTTGTCGCTGTTCATGTTGATGAGGTGGCGGTCGCCGTCGGCGTACCAGCGCTGTCCGTTGCTGCCGGTGTAGCTCCACTGCAGCGCGTGGGCGCCGTTCTCGGTGCTGCTCGAACCGATCGCCAGGTAGAGCCCGCTGTTGTAGTTGAGGATGTGGTAACCGTCGAGGACCCACACCTGGCCGGGGCTCGAGGCGATGCAGTCCCACTGGATGGCGTGCGCGCCTTGGGCGGTGCTGCTGGAACCGATGGCGAGGCACTTCCCGCTGTTCACGTTGACGATCTTGACGGCGACGGCCTCGGCCCCGGTGGACACGGTCTGCCGCAGCCTCTTCGCCTTCTCCGGGTAGCGACGCTCGAGGTCCGCCACCTCGGCCGCGGAGAGGGGCTGTACGGCCGCACCCGTCACCGGCCCGCGCGCCGAGGAGCCCTCGGCCGGCGAGGCCGCGAACGCCTGCGCGGAGGTCGCGGAAACGGAGACGGTCACCAAGGTGACGATTCCTGCTTTGGCGAGTCGGGACACGTCGATTCCTTTCAGGAAGGCCCGGCTGTTTGACAATTCCGGTGGAGCCGCACCGTGTTTGGACGATGATCGGCGACGCTAACACCCTTGTTCGGAACGGTCAAGAAGCTGTTAAAGTGCTCGCGCGCGCGTGTGTAAATGGCCGATTGCGGTCAATGCTCACCTTGGCCGAGATCGGCCATGGACCTCTGTTCGCTGCGTCTGACCTGCGAGATTGGGTTGGCCGAATGCCATTCGGCGGCGTCCTCAGTAGGGGCTGCCTTGACTCATTGAGGCTCGGGTGTTAATTTTCCCTTTCGGCTTGATGATCTTCAGTATTCGGTGATGGGACTACGTCATGGTGATGAGTCGTCGAGGAATTCTCCGGGCCGGAATGGCGGGCGGCGCGGCGCTGTTGGGCGGTGCCGTCGTGGGCGGCCGGGCCGGTGCCGCGGTCGCCGCGGTCAACCCCTATCCGGCCGGCGAGGACTCCACGGTCGTCGCCCTGCGCCGGGCGCTGGACTTCGCGGCCGACAACGTCGAGGGGCCTGCCGGGCGGGACGACAAGGGCAGGATCATCGTTCGCGCGCGGCCGAACCACCGCCATGTCCTGCGCGCCACCCTCATCGTCCCCGGGAACACGTTTCTCGACTGCACGGACGCGCGCTTCGTCGCCGACTTCGTCACCACGGGGACGGCCAGGACGATGGTGCTCAACCGGGTGCCCGCGGCGACCACCGGCGGCTACTCCGCCCCCGGGAACATCCGGATCGCCGGCGGATCCTGGGATCCCACCTGGCACTACCTCCAGGGCGTCACGGGCGACGACTTCGACACCGCCCGCCCGGCGCCCGCGATGAACGTCATCACGATGCAGCACACGTCGAACGTCGAACTGGACGGGCTGACCATCTACAACGTCAAGTGGTGGCACGCGATCGAGCTGAACGCCGTGCGCAACGCCACCGTCCGGAACTGCCGGCTCCACGGCTGGGTGCACGACCCCGGTCAGGGCCTCTGGCACGGCGAGGCCGTGCAGCTCGACCTGGCCGGCTCCGGCAACACCTGGGCGGGCGCCAGGGACAACACCCCGTGCACCGACATCCGCATCGTGGGCAACCTCTGCGACACCTCGGGGTCCAAGCCGGGCTGGGGGACGCTCGCCGGTTCCCACACCGCCGTCGACAACGTGCGTCACTCACGGGTGTGGATCGAGTCCAACACGGTCCGCAACACCAGGTGGGACGCGATCACGCCGTTCAACACCGAGCTCCTGTACGTGCGCGACAACCAGATCACCGGCTGTCACGGCGGCGTGTACGTCCGGGGCGCGAACTCCGGCGTCAACCCGCTGACCACGGTCGAGATCACCGGCAACTCCGTCGGCCCGCTCACCGGGACCGGCCGGTGGGGCGTCGGGCTCGCCGCCTACACCGAGACCGCGCCCCTGCGCGACGTGCTCGTGTCGGGCAACGCCGCGCCCTCGTTCCGCTACAACAACGAGCGGTGGATCGGCTTCCGGCAGGAGCCCCAGCGCGGCTGAGCCGCAGTGGTCAGGAGACGCGGTGCCCGACCCGGTCCTTCGCGGTCGCGGGGCGGCGCAGGCCGGTGAAGATCCAGTTGAGCGGCGGCTCCATCAGCCACCGCATGGAACGGACGACCGGGGGCGTGCACAGCACCGTGCCGACGGCCAGCGCGATGGCGATCATGCCGAGCACTCCGGGCACGGTGCCCCACACCTCGAGGTCGTCGAAGCCGGTGAACTGCATCAGCCGGGTGAGGAACCCGTGCAGCAGGTACGCGTACAGGGTCATCGCGCCGAGGCCGGTGAACCAGGTGCGGCGGCGCGGCACCAGGGACAGGAAGGCGGCGATGAGGACGACGGCGGCGACCATCATGGCCAGCCGCATGCCGGTGCCCGTCAGGTTGCCCACGCCGAAGTCGGCGTGGTCGTGCTTCCAGTAGACCCAGTCGGAGTCCATGCGGTTCATCGCCGCGAACGCGACCGCCGCGCCGCCCGCCATCACCACGAGGCCCAGCACCCGCGCGCCGCGCCGCTTGACCAGATCGAAGTGCTCGGGCCGCAGCATCAGGCCGAGCACGTAGAACGGCAGCAGCCCGAGCGTGCGGTGCAGCTCCAACTGGCTGCCCAGATCGCCCATGTACGCCAGCAGCGAGACACCCACCGCCACCGCCAGCGGCCACCGGATCTGCTGCCAGACCGGCGTGGACAGCCGCCACAGGAACAGCGCCATCAGGAACCACGTGAGGAAGTACGGGTCCAGCAGGCTGATCTTCAGCTCGTTGTTGCCGACCTGCCAGTCGTAGACCGAGTAGGCCACCTCGAACACCACGTACGGCACGCCGAGCTGGACGATCAGCCGCCGCGCCTTGCCGGACCCGAAGGTGAAGCCCCGCGACAGATAGCCGGTGATCACGATGAACAGCGGCATGTGGAACATGTAGATCAGCAGGTACAGCCCCCGCGCCAGCGGCACGTCCCGCAGCGACGCGATGGCGTGCCCGACCACCACCAGCAGGATCGCCAGGAACTTGGCGTTGTCGAAGAACGGGTCACGTTCCCGACGCCGAGGGGCCTCCGACGCCGGGGTGCCGGGGGGCGTCTCGGCGGGGGCGTCCGACGTCGTCCTCGGGGCCGCACCGGCGGGGGTGTCCGAGGCGGAGGAACGCCAGAAGGGGAGCTGAATGATCTGGGTCATGGGTTCGGGTGTCCATGGTGGGGGTCACCCCGCGGTTGCGCGGAGTCAGGGGTTACGACCGTACAGGAGGAACGTTCCAGGGGTCCGGCCAAACGGGCAAGGCGGGCGCGGTCACGCCTTGCAGACGTCGTCGGTGGCCCTGACCTCGTTCTCTTGGGTGGGGATGCCGCTCTTGCGGGGCTTGAGCCCGGGGAAGTCGGTGCCCACCACCAGGTCCACGATGCCGGTCGTGGCCCCCTTGCCGCGCGCGGTCGGGCGGGGGATGTCGGGGATCACCGCGGCCAGGGCGGAGGCGTGGCGGTCGGCGCCCGGCCCGTACATCACCTTGGTCTTGTACCGGCCCTGGAGGTTGCCCACGCCGGCGACCTGGTAGCCCTGCGCCTGGAGCTGTTCGGCGACCCGGCCGGCCTGGCCCTGGATGCCGCTGGCGTTGTAGACCCGCACCCGCACGTCGCGCGGGGCGATCTTGGTGGCGGCGGGGTCGGGCTTCTTCTCGGCGATGCCCCGGTCGTTGCGGATCGCGGAGAAGAACTGGTCGGCGTCGGGCTGCTTGAGCGCCACCCGGTTGGGGTCGGGCGCGTACCACTCCCACGGCACGGTGACGAAGCGGAGCTTGCCGGCCGTCAGCCCCTGCATCCCTCGCGCGATCTTGGTCATCGCCCCGATGTCCAGGTCGTCGTCGGTGGTCAGCGACTTGGTGGCGGCGCTCAGCAGGGCGTTCAGCTTGACCGGGTTGCTGAGCACCCCGGCGCTCATCGCCTTCTTCGCCAGCGAGCCCATGAACTGCTGCTGCCGCTTGATCCGGTCGATGTCGGAGCCGTTGCCCAGGCCCTTGCGGGCGCGCACGAAGGCCAGCGCGGTCTCGCCCTTGATGGTGTGCCGGCCCTTGGAGAGCCGCAGCTTGGCCTGCCGGTCGTCGACGTCCCTGGGCAGACAGACCTCGACCCCGCCGACCGCCGAGGTGATGTTCTTGAACCCCGTGAAGTCGACCTGCAGGAAGTGGTCGATGTGGACGTTGGTGATGCCCTCGATGGTCTGGACGGTGCAGACCGCCCCGCCCCGGGTGAACGACTCGTTGATCATCGCCACCGAGGAGGCCGGGACCTTGCTCCCGTCCCGGGCGGTGCACGTGGGGATCGGCACCATGAGGTCGCGGGGGAAGCTGATGCCCATCGCCTGCTCGCCGCCGGGCGACAGGTGGAGCAGGATCATCGTGTCCGAGCGCGGCGGGTCGTTGCGCATCGTCTTGCCGTACTTGGCGTTGCCGCCCTCGCGGGTGTCGGAGCCCAGCAGCAGGATGTTCATCGCGTCGTTGAGCTTCTCGGGCCGGACCCCGTAGTCGAGGTTCTCCCGCGCGATGTTGCCGTTCAGCTTCCAGTAGTAGCCGTAGACGCCCAGGCTCGAGGCGACCAGCGCGACCGACAGTCCGATGGCGACCCAGCCCAGGACGCGCCAGCCGCGCCGCCGTACCGGCGGTTCGTCGGCGTCGTCGACGTACTCCATGTACATCGGGTTGCTGTTCATGGGCTCCTGCGGTCGTGCGCGGGACCCCGGTCGGGGGTCGGGTCGGTCGGGGTCAGATCACCAGCCGGCGCACGGAGCCTGGGGCACCGCCCCGGCCGCCCGCGCCGGCCACCGCTGTCACATGCTCCAAGGAGATTCGTCGATCAAGGGCGGCCTCGTCGAGATTTCGTTGGATTATGACGGAACCCCCGGCCGCCAAGGGGGCGAGCAGGCCGGCCAGCACACCGCCGAGCGTGGTGAAGGGCGCCGTCGTCAGCACCCGGCCGCCGGCCCCCAACCCCCATTCACCGGCGGCTTCGACGGCCCGACGGGTCAACTCCGCGGCAGTCGATGTGGCGAATGTCACGTGTGTCCCTTCGGTCCCTTGAGTCACTCGAAGCACCGGCGCGTCCGCGTCCACGGGAGCGTACGGCATGAACCGGTCCCCGTACCCCCGGACCTCGACGGCGTAGTCGAGCACCTCCGGCGGGTGATCGCCCAGCGGGCCGCCCAGCGCGTGCAGCGACAGCCCCACCACCTCGTCGGCGTTCGCGCCGTGCTCGTCGTACCAGCCGGGGGCGCTCAGCACGTCCTCGGCGACCACCAGGAGGTACGGGCCGTCCCCGTCGATCGCGACGTCAGGTTCGAGGGGCTCGGCCACCAGGCCTGCCGACCAGCACGCCATCAGCCACACGGCGGTCTGCCAGTGCGGCGGCAGCACCAGCACCACGCGGTCGCCGGGCTGCGCGCCCAGCCCGTCCACGAGCAGGTTCGCCGTCTTGGCGACCCAGTTGGCGAACGTCTTGGCCGACAACTCCACCCGTTCGCCGGCGGTGTCGTCGTAGAAGGTCACCAGCGGTCGCGACGGGTCCTCCGCCAGTCGCCGTGCCAGCAGTTCCGCGGGTCCGTTCTCAGCCATGTCGCAGAGCGTACGGCCCCACCCCTTGATCGGAGGCCCGGTACCCTGCGCAGGCAGTGGACGAACCTCAGCAGTTGAGTGCGCAACGGCCGTCGGGGTCGAGCGGGCGCGGTCCGGCGGAACGCAGGACCGCGACGCTGCGACTGCCGATGCCGTTCCCGAACGACGCGCGGTCCCGGGGCCTGTCGACGCGGGCGGGCCGGGTGCTGGCACGGCTCACCGTCGCGCCGGCGCTGCTGGTGGTGGCCTGGCTGGCGGTGTCGCTGCCGCTGCTGATGGGCGGCTGGTTCCGGCTCGGCCCGGCGCTCGCGCTGTTCGTCCCGGTCGCGTTCCTGACGCTCAAGGCGGGCTTCTGGGACCGGACGCGCCTGGAGCTGACCGCCGGGCTGCGCGGTCCCGTCTCGTGGTGGGCGACCGGCGGCGTGGTCGCCGTCGCGGTGGCGTTCGGCGCGCTGGAGCTCGCGATGGGCGCCGAACAGGTGATCGTGCGCCGCGACCCCGCCTCGTACGTGCAGTTCGCGACCTGGTTGAACGACCACGGCTCGCTGCCGGTCGACCCGATGCGCTGGGCGTTCGGCGGCGGCGACCCGGCGCTGAAGTTCGACGGCCCCGCGTTCTACGCCGAGGGCGGGCACATCTCGCCGCAGTTCATGGCGGGGCTGCCGATGATGCTGGCGCTCGGCGGCTGGATCGGCGGGACGCACGCCATGCTCGCCATCGGGCCGCTGCTGGGCGCGTGCGCGGTGCTGTCGTTCGGCGGGCTGACCGCGCGGCTGGTGGGTCCCCGCTGGGCCCCGTTGGGGGCGCTGGCGCTGGCGCTGATGCTGCCGATGCAGTGGCTCGCCCGCTCCACGTACAGCGAACTGCCCGCGCTGGTGCTGCTCTTCGGGGGGCTGAGCCTGCTCCAGGACGTTCGGGACCTGGAGTCGCCGGCGGCGCGGGTGCGGGCCTTCCTCGGCGGTCTGGCGCTGGGGCTCATCCTGCTGGTGCGCATCGACGGCATCCGCGACCTGCTGCCCGTCGTCGTGTTCGCCGGGCTGCTGGCCTCGCGCCGCCGTTCGACCGCGCCGCCGATGGTCGCCGGACTGGCCTTGGGCGCCGGCGCGGGCCTGCTGGAGGGGTACACCAAGTCGCGCCCGTACCTGAACTATCTGAGCGACTCGCTGCGCCCCGCGCTGCTGCTCGCCATGGTCGTGATCGCCGCCACCGCCCTGATGACGGCGGCGCTGCGCTGGCCTCCCTCGGGGACGCGGCTGGGCCGTCTCGGCGGGCGGCTCTCGTCCGGTCGTCTGCCCGACCTGGCGGCGCTGGGCGCGCTGCTGGTCGTCGTCGGCTTCGCGGTGCGCCCGCACCTCCAGACCGTGCGCCGCGCCCCGCGCACCGAGGAGGACCGGGTCAACGTCGAGTTCATCGAGCAGGTCCAACGGATCGGCCACCTCGCGATCGACGGCGAACGCCAATACTCCGAGCAGTCCCTCTACTGGGCCGTCTGGTACGTCGGGGTGCCGGTGGTGCTGCTCGCGACGCTGGGCGCGGCCCTGCTGGCGCGGCGGCTGCTCCAGCGTCGCAACGGCGAGTGGGTGCTGCCGTTCATGGTGATCGCGTGGACCACGGTGACGACCCTCTACCGGCCCGGCATCACCCCCGACCAGCCCTGGGCCTCCCGCCGGCTGGTCTCGATCGTCCTGCCGGGCATGCTGCTGCTCGCGCTGTACGGGCTCGCGTGGTCCATGCGCCGCCTCCGGGCCCATCCCCGATGGCGGCGGGCGGCGCTGCCGGTGGCCGTGGCGGGGGCGCTGGCCGTGGTGACGCCGATCACGGTGACATCCTGGCCGCTGATGTTCGAGCCCACCGAGCGGGGCGAGGTCGCCGCCGTGCGCACGCTCTGCCGCCAGATCGGCCCCGGCCGCTCGGTCGTCATCGTGAACGCGCCCGTCGCCGACAGCTTCGTGCCGGTGATCCGCAGCATGTGCGGGATCCCGGCGGCCGGGCTCGCGGCGGGCTCGGCCGACCGTGACGTGCGCCGCGTCGTCGACCGGATCCGGGACGTGAGCCGCCGCCCGGTGATCCTCGGCGCGAGCGCCCGGGAGGTCGACCGGCACGGGCCCCCCGAGCGGGTGTTCCGCCTGCGCACGCGCCAGGACGAACGGTCCCTCACGACCCCTCCGAACGGCACCTGGCCGCTCAACATCGAGCTCTGGATGTCCGAGCCGTCGCCCTGACCGTCCACACCGCCGCGTCAGGACGAGTATCCTCGGCCCGCGTGAGCACCGAGCCCCAATCCGACACCGAGTCCGTTCACGTGACGATCGTCCTGCCCTGTTACAACGAGCAGGACCACGTCATCGATGAGGTCGAGCGCATCTGCAAGGCCATGGACGCCAGCGGCCGGACCTACGAGCTGCTGGCCGTCGACGACCGCTCGACCGACGCCACCCTGGAACGGCTGGAGGAGGCGGCCCCCCGCTTCCCCAATATGCGGATCATGGCCTTCCAGCAGAACAGCGGCTCGGGCACGGTCCGTCGCATCGGCACCCAGCAGGCGCGCGGCGACATCGTCGTCTGGACCGACGCCGACATGACGTACCCGAACGAGCGGATCCCCGAGCTGGTCGAGATCCTCGACACCGAGCCCGCCGTGGACCAGGTGGTGGGGGCCCGGCTGAGCGAGGAGGGCACCCACAAGCTGCTGCGGGTCCCGGCCAAGTGGTTCATCCGCAAGGTGGCCGAGCGGCTCACCAACAGCAGGATCCCCGACCTGAACTCCGGGCTCCGGGCGTTCCGCCGCCAGGTGTCGCTGCCCTACCTGCGGCTGCTGCCCCCCGGCTTCTCCTGCGTGACGACCATCACCATCGCGTTCCTGTCGAACCAGCACCCCGTGAAGTACGTGCCGATCGACTACTACAAGCGGGCCGGCAAGTCGAAGTTCCACTTCACCAAGGACGCCTACCGCTACATCCTTCAGGTGCTGCGGATGGTGATGTACTTCAACCCGCTCAAGGTGCTGATGCCGCCGGCGCTGTGGCTGCTGGCCATCGGCCTGGGCAAGGGCGTCTTCGACATGGTGGTGCACTTCGGCTACTTCGCCAACAACACCGTCATGATCTTCATCACCGGGTTGCTGATCGCGTCGTTGGCCCTGCTGGCGGACCTGATCGTCCGTTCTCGGGGCGACACATGAGGATCGGCATCGTCGGCCCCGCCTTCCCCTACAAGGGCGGTGGCGCGCATCACACCACCGAGCTGGCGCACCGGCTGACGGCGGCCGGGCACGACGTGGTGGTCGAGTCGTGGAAGGCCCAGTACCCGGCCTTCCTCTATCCGGGTCAGCAGACCATCGACTCTCCGGAGGGGACGCCGTTCGAGGGCACCCGGCACGACCTGTCGTGGCGTCGTCCCGACGGCTGGTGGCTGACCGGACGCCGGTTGCGGTCGTGCGACCTGGTGGTGCCCGCCGTGCTCACGCCCGTTCAGGTCCCCTCGTACCTGGGCATCCTGCGGGGCCTCGGGGGGCGGGTCCCGGTGGTGGCGCTGTGCCACAACGTGCTGCCCCACGAGCGCAAGCCGTACGACGTGCCGCTGATGAAGGCGCTGCTCCGGCGGGTGGACGGCGTCCTGGTCCACTCCGATCAGCAGGCGTCGCTGGCGCGCGAACTGACCGGGCGTCCGGTGCGCGTCGCCGAGATGCCGCCGCACCTGCCCACGCCCGCCGTGTCCGGTGCCGTGTCGTCGGGTGTGCGTTCTCGTCTGCTGTTCTTCGGCATCGTCCGCCCGTACAAGGGGCTGGACGTTCTGCTGCGCGCGTTGGCCGCCGGGCCTCCGGAGGTCTCGCTGACGGTCGCGGGGGAGTTCTGGGGCGGCGTGGACGCGACCCGTTCCCTCATCACCTCGTTGGGCCTGGACGAGCGGGTGTCGCTGCGCCCCGGCTACGTTCCCGCCGCCGACGTCCCCGGGCTGTTCGCCGAGGCGGACGCGCTCGTCCTGCCGTACCGTTCGGCGACCGCCTCGCAGAACGTGTGGATGGCGTACGAGCACGGCGTCCCCGTCATCGCCACCCGTGTCGGGGGCTTTCCCGGCCAGGTTCGGGATGGTGTGGACGGGTTGCTGTGCGACGCCGACTCCGTGGAGTCGCTGACGCAGACGCTCAAGCGCTTCTACGCCCCCGGGGAGCCCGAACGCCTCCGCTCCGCCGTCCGCCCGGTCGACGACGCGCCCCTGTGGGCCGCGTACCTCGAACGTCTCCTGCCCGACGCCGGCTGATGACCTGGTCCTTCCCGGAGTCTCCGCGCACCGACGAGCACTTCGCCGCATCGGTCGGAGATGAACGCGCCGTCGCCGACGCCTGGCTCGATCACCACCGACGCGTTCTGCTGTGGAAATGCGGCGGCCTCACCGCCGAGCAGCTCAAGCTCCGCTGCGTCGAGCCGTCGAACCTGTCCCTGCTCGGGCTGCTCCGACACATGGCCGAGGTGGAACGGGACTGGTTCCGCAACCGATTCGCCGGACAGGACGTCGGCCACCTCTACTGCACCGACGCGAACATGAACGCCGAGTTCGACGACGTGGACGGGGCCGACACCGTGGCCGACCACGCCGTTTATCTGCGCGAGGTCGACCTGGCACGTCGTGCCGTCGCCGGTCGTTCCCTGGACGAGGTGTTCCTCGATCCGTACCGGAAGGTGGAGATGAGCCTTCGCTGGGTCTACTCCGTCATGATCCAGGAGTACGCCCGTCACAACGGGCACGCCGATCTGCTGCGCGAACGCATCGACGGCACGACCGGGCATTGAGCGAACGGCGCATCCGGCGCCTCGAATTTGTGCGATTACTGGCTAGTATCTTGTCGAGGGCGAGGAACCGGCGATCAGGGTGGGTGCGATGTCCGTCGATGAGGCCGTCGGGAAGAAGAGACGTCGCCGCTGGCGCGAGTTGCTCGTTCTCGCGGGGTTCGCCCTGGTCCTCACCATGATCGTGCGGACGTTCGTCGTCCAGCCGTTCTACATCCCGTCGGAGTCCATGGAGAACACGCTCCGGGTGGGCGACCGGGTCCTGGTCAACAAGTTCGTCTATCGCACGCGCGACGTGCAGCGGGGCGAGGTCGTCGTCTTCCACGGGGAGGACTCCTGGGACGCCGGGAAGCGCTCCGGGTCCAACCCCCTGATCGGCGCGGCCCGGGCCGTCGGCGGGCTCTTCGGGATCGCTCCGGGGAAGAAGGAGTACGTCAAGCGCGTCGTGGGCGCCGGCGGCGACTGGGTCAGGTGCTGCGACGCCCAAGGACGCATCACCGTCAACGGCGTGCCCGTGGACGAGCGCGACTACCTCTTCCGCGACCCGATCACCAACGAGCAGGACCGCCCCTCCGACCGGCCCTTCGAGGTGCTGGTCCCTCCCGGCTCCCTCTGGGTCATGGGCGACCACCGCTCCCAGTCCCGCGACTCGCGCGCCCACCGCGACGCCCCCGGCGGCGGCGTGATCCCGGAGAAGAACGTCGTCGGCCGCGCCTTCGTGATCATCTGGCCCCTCGACCGCGCGGGCAACCTGCCGGTCCCCGACCCCCTCCAGGCCCCGACCCTGCACGCCCCCTCGCCCACCCTGGGCCTGGCCGCCGCCCTGTCTTTGACCTTCCTCGGCCGTGGCGACCGCCTCTCCCTGCCCGGTCGCCCACCCGGCCGTCGCCGCCGCGCGCGCCGGGGTCGCATCAGGCGTTGATCAGGGCGCAGACCCACTTGCCGTGCGGCGGCGTCCGCACCGTCCAGCACCGACGACTCAACGCGAGAACGAGCGGAATGCCCCAACCCCCGTTCTCGTCGAAGTTCTCCTCGGACACGTCGAGCGTCTCCAGCGTGATCTCCACCCGCTTGAGCTCCGGCATCCGCTCGTCCTGATCCCACACCGCCAGCACGACACCCTCGGCCCGCCGATCGAGCCACACCCGCACCATGGCCCCTTTGGGCGAGACGGCGATGGCATTGCAGACCAGCTCATCGGCGATGAGCACGGCGTCCCCCACCGCGTGCGCCATTCCCATTTCGCGCAATCCCCGTCCCACGGCGTCCCGTACGACCCCGGCTGATGCTTTTGTGGCAAGAAACTCACGAAAGAGCCCCGTTGCCCGTACCGTACGCACTGTGACCACCCGCTTACGCGATCGTGTGACTGGGGCCACAGCATGGACAGGGCCTCGGTGGCGTCGCCATGAATATCGAGGCATCAGAGACAAGATCAAAACGGAAGGGACATCGGTGATTCGCAGGGAACTCCTCGACCCACGTGCGTCAATGTGGGACCTCCTCGCCTTCTACCTGCACTTTCTCCGTACGAGAGAGGGGCTGTCGTGCGCAGGAGTGGGGCAATGGACCAACAACGCTCGGCAGACTGTCTCTCACTGGGAATCGGGGCTGCTGAAGCCTCCGACACACGCGCTCGCGATCCTCGACGAGCGATACCGGACCGGCGGTCTGCTCGCCCTGATCCACCACCACGCCAAGCGCGGCCACGACCCGAACTGGTTTCGAACGGCCCTGGATCTCGAAGCGCGGGCAACGGAGGTCAACATCTGGGAGGTCACCTGGATGCCGGGCTGGTTCCAGACGGAGGGTTACGCCCGCGCGGTCTACGCCGCCGCGACCGACCCCCTCGAGAAGGAGGAGATCGACAAGCTGGTCGACATCAGAATGAGGCGTCAGGAAGCGGTCTCTCGCAAGCCCAAACCCCTGGTCAGGGCGTTCCTGGATCAGGGCGTCATCGACCAGCCCGTCGGAGGCCCGGTGGTCATGCGAGGTCAACTCGACCGCCTGGTCGAACTGGCACAACTACCTAATGTGGTGATCCGCGTGGTCCCGCGCAGTGTCGGCGCCCATGCGGGGCGGGACGGATCGTTCAAAATCATCGCTGCGGACCGAGCGACCTTCGCCTATGTCGAGGCGAGTGGGGGTGGTAGATTGGTGTCCGACTCGACCGAGATACGCACCTATCGGGCAAGGCTCGACCACATCGGGGACAGGGCACTGTCGGTCGATGAATCGATCACTTTGATCGAGAAGGCGAAGGCGGGATACTCGTGACCCCTGAGTGGCGAAAGAGCAGCCGAAGCGGAACCGGATCCGGCCAAGGCGGCCAGTCGGACTGCGTCGAAGTGGCCGATCTCCATCCCGCCATCGGTATCAGAGACTCCAAGAACCCGGACGTCTCCCCGCTGACCCTCCGGCGCACGGCGTTCGCCTCCCTGCTCGAAGGGATCAAGAACGGCTGAGCATGGCGTTCGCGTCGCTCGTTCGTGAGATCAAGGCGCAGTAGGCGTCGTTCTTCCCACCAGGCCCTCGCCCACCACTTCGCTGGGGAGGGCTTCTTGGTGTCCGCAGGCCCGGCCCGACTCGTCGCAGACCCGGCACAGCCAGGCGGCGTTCGCAGCGCCCGAGCCGCCGGCGGTCGGGTGGAGGACGATCCTCGGGGTAGAGGATTTGCTATACTCGCAGGGTGGACGAGTGGGAGATCCGCGTTACCGATGAGTTCCTGACTTGGGTCAACGCCCTAGAGGGCAAGTCCATGGCCCAAGTCGTCGATGCCATCGACCGGCTGGCGGAGGGTGGCCCGGGGTTGGGGCGACCGCTGGTCGATCGACTGGAGGGTTCTCAGATTCACAACCTCAAGGAGTTACGGCCCGGTTCGGCAGGCCGTTCGGAGATCAGAATCGTCTTCGTCTTCGATCCGTGGAGGTCGGCGATCCTGCTGGTTGGTGGGGACAAGTCAGGGGACTGGTCCGGTTGGTATAAGCAGGCCATCCCACGGGCCGAGGAACTGTACGCCGAGTACCTGAAGGAACGGGAAGAGGAGGAGGGGCGGCGATGACGCACTTTCCCAAGTGGAGCGACGTGCGGGCCGGAATCGTTGCCGACGCCGGTGGTGAGCAGGCGGTGGCCGAGGCCCGCAAGCGCAACCAGGCGTACATCGACGGTCACCGGCTCGCCGAGCGCCGTCGCGGTCTGGGCCTGACTCAGGCCGAAGCGGCCGAACGCATGGGTGTCACCAAGGGACGCGTCTCCCAGATCGAACGCGGCGAGGTCTCCACCGTGGAAGCCATCGCCCGCTACGTCCAAGCCCTCGGGGGTCACCTCCAGATCTCCGCCGTCTTCGGCGACGATCTGTACATCCTGCGCGGAACCGACACCGACGCGGCCTGACGGGCAAGGGGCGGGGCACCCGCAACGGCGGGTCCTCGGGCCATGCGGATCGCGTCGAGGTGGCAGACCTCCGTGACGTCATCGGAATTCGTGACTCGAAGAGTTGAGACGTCGCGCCGCGGGAGGGCCTCGGGCGAGGCTCGCGTCCTGATCCACGTGGTCAGGAACGGCTGAGCGCAGCGTTCGTTCGCGAGATTCGGACGCGGTGGCGGCCGTTCGCGCCCGTCAGGTCCTCGGCCGGTGCACGCACTGGCCGGAACAGGCGGTGGCGGGCGATGTTCGGCTAGTCACCGGGCTGATAGGCGGCGGGGCGCGGTTCCTTGGGTCGGTACGGGGCGCCGGCGGGCGGGGCCCCGTACGCTGCTCGGACGTCGAACCCCGGGAAGCCGTATATGCGCTGTCACTACAGCATCAGCAAGTCTCTCGCCGGACCGCCGGAAACGGCCTTCGGTCTGCTCGCCGACGTCGATCGGTGGTCGTCGTGGGCCAAGCCGCTGATCTTCACGTCCCGTTGGGACGGGCGCGGCGGTGGCGCGCCGGGAGGCGTCGGTGCCGTGCGCGTGACCGGGATCTGGCCGTTCCTGATCCGGGAGGAGATCACCGATCTGCAGCCGCCGCATCGGATGTCCTACCGCTACGTCGGCCGGCTGATCCCCGTGTGGAACTACCACGCCACGGTGTCGCTGACCCCCGGCCCCGAGGGCGGCACCGATGTCCGTTGGACGGCCTCCGGGACCACCATCCCTCCCGTCATGTGGATCGTCCGCCTGACGGTGGTGACCCTCCTGTGGTTGCTCGCCCGCGCCTGCCGGACCCGCCACCAGCCGGTGCCATCCTGACGACGGTCGCCCACGAAGGGCATCGGGCGCGCCGAGGGGGAAGGCCGAACGCATGGGCGTCGCCAAGGGCCGAGCCCGTGACGGTGTCGAGCAGGTGGGCGGCCTGCTGCGGCGGGAGTCCTTCGGCCACGGTGACGGTGCCGCCGATGCCGCCGAGGGCGGACTCGGACGACGCGGCGGGGATGCCGTCGGGCACGGCGGCGCTGACGCCGTCGCGGTAGGCGACGGTGCCGAGGACGGCGACGCCCATCGCCATGCCGAGTTCCCCGCTGGTCTCCTGAACGGCCGAGGCGGCTCCGCCGCGTTCCCGTCCACCCGTGTGATCGCCGCGACGCCGACGGCGGCGACGAGGAGCCCCACCGCTTGGACGCGCGCGAGGCGGAACCTGCGCAAGCGAAGGCCCTTGGGACGAGCACTTATTGGAGGTGTGCGGTACTCGCGGCTCCTGCGGTGCCACGGGCAGCGCGCAGGACCGCGGACATCAGGGTCAGGCCCACACCGATGGCCAGGGTGTGCTCGACGATGGCGAGTGCCAGGTATTCGGCGGTCTCGAAGCCTCCCGGCCGCAGGATCACCATCGGCAGCTTCCAGGCGCTCCAGGCGAACAGCGAGCCCGAGGCCCCGAAGGCCAGCGTCAGCGGGATCCACAGCGGAAGGCCGGCCGGACGGCGGCGCGTCAGCACCCAGACGCTCCAGGCTCCGAGCAGGGCCCACACTCCCGAACTCCCGCTCAGCAGTCGCCCGTTGAGGTCCAGATGGTCGCGACGAGCCGGATCGAAGCCCAACGTCGCGCCCAGCGCCCAGGAAGACCAGAGCAGGCCCAGGGCGAGGGCCACGGCCATCGCCGCCTTGATCGGCTTGGACGAGCGGAGACGTCCCTGCCCGACCTGCCCGAGGAACGCCCGCGGCCATCGCTCCCTCAGGTAGATCGGTACGGCCACGGCCAGCCCCACGGCCATCCCGGCGAAGCCGATGGTGAGGAACGCGGTCTCCCACTGCGGCATCAGGCTCGGCTCGTCAGCCCCATCTCCCCCATCGCCGCCCGAGCCGACCCCTACCGCGCCGAGGACACCGCTGAGCATCGCGTACGGAAGCATCGGGACCAGGAAACCCGCGCCCACCCAAGAGAAGAACAGCACCGGCTCAGGGCGCAGGCGACGTCCCCATGGCCGGGCCAGCGCCAGTCCCAGCGCGACCCCGGTCACCGCCATCACCACGGTGACGGCGTTCAGTGCCATCCAGTCCGCGGTGCCGAAGCCGTCCGGAGCGTCCCCGAACAGGGCCATGACGACCCAGACGACCTTGACGGACAGATAGAGGGACATGCTCAGCGCGGCGCCATGGCCCGCGGCCCTGCGGGCGGTGCTCCAGCGCGCCCCCACACCCTTCGCCGCCGGAAGCCCCGCCAGATCCTGCGTCACGTGAACCCATCCCCCGAAGCGATCGCTCTCGACACTCGGCGAGTCTTCTGGAGGCGACGGCCGATCGGCACCCGCCGAAGTGTGAACGGGCAGGCGTCCGTTCCCCCGCACGGGTGAGGCCAGGCGAGGGCGCGGGGCCTTCGCCCTGATGGTGACGGTCGGCGCGCTGTTGTTGCCGGTCGGTCTGCTCGCCCTGCGCGGGTGTCCGACGTGCTGGACGATCGGCCTCGTTCAGACGGTCTCCCGTGGCCGCCTGGAACGGACCTGCGTCGACGGCCGCTGCGAACTGCGCGTCGCCGACCCCACGTAGGCCCGGAACGAGGGCACCGGGCGCGTCACCGGGCGATGTGGATGAAGTTCTCGACCTGGCTCGTGCGGATCGTTCGTCGGCCGTAGTGGTGGCCGCCGTTCCGGTTGTACTCCTCGATGGTCACCGTGCCGCGTCCGACGTGGGAGACGTAGGCGACGTGACCGAAGCGACCACGGTTCCACTGGGCCACCGCGCCGACCGTGGCCCGACGGTCGACCCTGACCCCGACGCGTCGTGCGGCGTTGTCCCAGTTGTTGGCGTTGCTCCAGCGGACGCCCTTGTAATGGTTGTGGAAGCGCACGCCGAGCTGCCGCATTCTCCAGGCCACGAACGAGGTGCATTCGCGCTTGTAGAAGTTCCACGGATCCGCCTCGTGCCAGGAGCCGTTCCGATACGGGTAATCGTCACCTGCCGCGACCGAGGATGCCTTGGCGGCGACGCTTTCGATGTGGGCGGTCGTCGCAGACCAGGCGGGTGCCGCTCCCAGCATCGCGACGGCGACCAGGCCCGTGCAGGCGACAGCCGAGATCTTGCCCATCGGGCCCCCTAATGCGCTCCGGGTGGAGGCCCATCGCCGCCCGCCCGATAATCACTCACCGTAATTGAATGACTGCGACGTCTGTCATGTCGCCGAGGTGAGCAGGTCATGGCCGCAGGGCCGTTCATGCGTTTCCGGACGAACGGACGCATCGTCCGCGCCGCCGACGGCGAGGCGGTGCCATCATCTCCGTCATGCGTCCAGACCCGATCGACGTGCAGGCGTGGTGGCGGGAGCGGCGGGTTCCCGATGGGGAGTTCGTCGTGTACGGCGACGGTGGTCTGGTGGTCATGGACCTGTCGTTCGATGGAGGCGGTGTCCCGCGCTGGCGGCCGGTGTTGCGGGCCTCGCGGTGGGAGCCGGTCGAGTGGCTGGACGTCGATGCCGTACTGGCGAGAGACGCCCACGAGGGGCACCGGGTGCTTGCGGGGGAGGCGTCGCACGGGAGCATCGGCTGGGTGGCGTTGACCAGGGGCGACGACACGCTGGAGTGGGCGGCGATCTCGCAGTGGTCCAATCCGTTCGCGCACGTCGCCCTCGACGCCGTCACCGTCACGGCCATCAGCACGTCCGGGCACGTCTGGGCCTTCCCACGAGGGGCTCCCCAGCACGTGATCGTGCGCGAGGCGGGAGTGGTCGGGTGAGTCTGCGGGTGCGGTTGTTCCTCTCTCACTTGGCGGCGGTGCTGATCTCGGTCGTCGCCATGTTCGCCGTGGCACCGTTGCTCGTGCCGGCCGGGTTCGATCCGGAGGGGGATCGGCGGACGGGGTTGGTCTCGTCCCGGGAGATCGAGGACGCGTTCAACGAGGCGCTGACCATCGCGCTGTCGCTCGGCCTCGCCGTCGCCGTGGTGGCGGCGGTGGTGTTCTCCCGGCTGCTGCTGCGGTCGCTGGACCGGATCCGTGCGGCCACGCATCGCATGGCCGCCGGGCACTACGGCGAGCAGGTGCCGCTGCCCGGCGAACCGGAGCTGCGCAAGCTGGTGGCCGACGTCAACAGGCTCTCCGCCGAACTGGCCGACGTGGAACGGCGGCGGGCCCGGCTGGTCTCCGAGGTCGCCCACGAGATGCGCACACCGCTCACCACGCTGCGCGGGCAACTCGACGGCGTCGTCGACGGAGTGTTCGCGCCCTCGGACGAGCTGTTCGCCTCGCTGATCGACGACATCGCCCGCCTTCAGCGGCTCGCCGGTGATCTCTCCAGCCTCTCCCGGACCGAGGAGGGGGCCTTCCGCCTCGAACGCGCCGAGACGGACGTGGCCGCCATGGCGTTGCGGGCGGCGGAGCGGCTGCGTCCTCAGTTCGTCGACCAGGGTGTCGAGTTGCGGGTCGAGGTGCCGGGGCCGGTCCGGGCCGAGGTCGATGAGGGACGCCTCGCGCAGGTGGTCACCAACCTGCTGGGGAACGCGCTCGCCGCCACCGATCCCGGCGGCCGGGTCGAGATGAGCGTGGTGCGGGAGGGCGACGAGGCCGTGATCACCGTCGTCGACACCGGTGTGGGCATCGCCGAGGAGGACCTGGAGCGGATCTTCCACCGCTTCGAACGCGTGGAGCACGCCGGCCGGGCGGCGCCGGCGGCCGGCAGCGGCATCGGCCTGACCATCGCCCGGGGCATCGTCCACGCCCACGGCGGCGAGATCACCGCACGCTCCCCAGGGCCGGGCGAGGGGGCCACGTTCCGTGTCCGGCTGCGGGCGCCGTGACCTTCATACGGGCTTCATGTTCCCCCACGCCCGGCGTGGCAGAGTGACGGCCATGACCGCGCAGCGGGTCCTCGTCGTCGACGACGAGGCCAAGATCCGGATGGTGGTCCGGGGATACCTCGAAGCCGACGGGTTCACGGTGAGCGAGGCCGCGGACGGCCCCGGCGGGCTGCGCGCCGCGCTCGACGATGAGCCGGACCTGGTGATCCTGGACGTCATGCTCCCCGGGCTCGACGGTTTCGAGGTGCTGCGCAGGCTCCGGTCGAGCAGCGACGCCCCGGTCATCCTGCTGACCGCCCGGGACGAGGAGATCGACCGTGTCGTCGGCTTCACCGCCGGCGGCGACGACTATGTCACCAAGCCGTTCAGCGCACGGGAGCTCGCCCTGCGGGCACGCGCCATCCTGCGCCGCGCGACCGCGCCGGAGGCGGACGACGGCCTGCTGCGTTTCGACGGTCTGCTCATCGATCCGGGTCGTCGGGCGGTGGTCGTCGACGACGGCCGTCACGTCGATCTCACCGCGCTCGACTTCGACATCCTGCGGGCCCTCGCGCGGGCGCCCGGCCATGTCTTCACCCGCCGTCAACTGCTGGAGCGCGTCTGGGGGTACGACTTCTTCGGTGACGAGCGGGTGGTGGACGTCCACATCGCCACCCTCCGTCGGGAGCTGGGCGACGCCGCCGGGCGACCGCGGTTCATCGGCACGGTCCGCAACGTCGGCTACCGGCTGGTCGCGCCTCCCGCCGGCGGGTGAGCGGGCGCGCCGGCCCGGGGGGGCACCCGTCCCCCCGGGCCCGCAGGGGTTTCACAGCTTTCGCACGAACCAGGACGTCACGGCCTCGTACCGCTCCTTGATCGGTGGGCAGTGCCCACTGCCGCCGGTGATCTTCACCTCGCCGTCGGCGGACGAGGCGGCCAGACGCCGGAGATCGCCGACCGGTGCCAGGGGGTCGTCGGGTGTGTTGATGGCCAGGATCGACGCGTTCGTACGCAGCGTGCCCACCAGACCCTGGTTGACCAGTGACGCCGTGCGGGCGATCCGTCCCAGTCGCTCGGTGTCATCGACGGGGACGTTGTAGCGTGCGGCCAGCGCCGCCCGGGTCATCGGCGGCAACCGTTCGATCATGGCGGGTCCCAGGTCGAGACCCTGATGCACGGGACCGCAGATGGAGGCGACGGCCTTGACCCGCTTGTCCGTGAAGGCGAGCCGACCGACCGTGTTGCCCCCGTAGGAGGCGCCCATGGCGCCGATCCGCGTCGTGTCGACCCCACGCTCCGTCTGCAGCCTGTCGACGACGGCGCGGTAGAGCCGATCCATGTCCGGCCGATCCGCGGGCCAGGCCCGGCTGTCGCCGAAGCCGGCGTTGTCCAGCGCGACCATGCCGATCCCGGCGGGTGCGAGGTGCCTCTCGAAGAGGGTGAAGTGGGTGGTCTTGGCGACATCGATGCCGCCGGAGGTGACCACGACCGGGAATCGGCCCCCGCCCTTGGGCAGATGCAGGTACGCCCGCAGCAGCCCGCCCTCGAACGGTATCCGCAGCTCTCGGACGCCCGCCTCGGTGAGGCCGGCCGCCCGGACGTACGCCGCTTTCGCCGCCGTGTACGCGGCCCTCTCTCGTGCGGACTCGCGATGCTCCGGGTAGGCGGCCAGCGTGTGATACGTGGAGGCTTCCAGCCATCGCCTGCGTTCCTCGGCGACGTCGCCGCGCACGTGCGCGATCTCGGCGTGGCGTTGCGCCCGTCGTCCGGCCGCGCTCCACTCCGTGATCCAGTTGCCGGCGCCGGGGGCGATCACGGTGTCGTACCACGCGGGGTTCTCCCGCTTGCCGCGCGCGTTCTTGATGCGCAGGAGCACCGCGTTCATCACGACGGGGTCGCCGCCCTGCTGTTCCCAGGTCGTCAGCCGGAGGGACCGGAACCACTGGTCCTCGTTGAACTCCACCGGCGTCGCGCCGGAGTCGGCCGCGGCACGTCCCGCCGCCGAACCTCCCGCACCGCACCCGGTCAGTGCCAGTCCCACCGCCACGGCGAAAGCCGCCGCCATGGAACGATGCCCGATCTCTCGCATGTTCGTCACTCCCGTTCGTTCGGCCGATGGGCACCAGTCGAACGCGGCGGAATGTGGCTCCTGCGGTGGGGCGCATGAAGCTCCCGCAAAGAGCCGGGCCCGGTCCGGCACGGGCGTGAATCCTTTTGAGGGTCGGTCGCCTCCTATGGTGAGAGACCGGCGGCGGGCCGGTCTCCCGGCTCGGAGGTTCTCCATGGTCATCGCTGGTGTGGTGGGCGCGGCCGTCCTGGTCTGCGCGTGCGCGTACTCCCTGGCGCGGCGGCGGTCCCGTGGCTGAGGGGGGTTGGCCGAGTGCGCAGGTGGTCGCCGCCGCGCGTGACGGTGACGTCGACTCGCTGACGGCGCTGGTGTCCGGGGCGCATCCGCATGTGCGGAGGTTCGCGCGGTCGCTGTGCGCGACCCCGGAGGACGCGGAGGACGCCGCGCAGGAGGCCCTGATCATCCTGTATCGGAAGATCGGGACGCTGCGGGCCACCGGGGCGTTGGCGTCGTGGATGTTCCGCATCGTGCGCAACGAGTGCGTTCGGCGCTCCCGGCTCATGCTTCGGCGGCGCGAACGGATCCGGGATCGGCCGCTGCCCTCGGCGGAGGACGAGGTGATCCGGAGGCTGGAGGTGGGACGGGTGGTCGCGGCGATCGCCGCGCTGCCCGCCGAGCAGCGTCAGGTGCTGATCATGCGGGACGTCCAAGGGCACGGCGGTCGCACGGTCGCCGACGCTCTGGGGCTCAGCGTCCCCGCGATGAAGTCGCGGCTGCACCGGGCCCGCGCCGCCGTCGACCAGACCCTGAACGGCCCGACGGAAGGAGACGACGGCGATGTCTGAGGCGATCGATTTCGGCAGCGCGTCGCTGCCGCGCCATCTCGCGCGCGGCCTGATCGGGTTCGGCTCGTTCGCCGGGGCCTTCGTCCTGTTGGCGACGGTCGGCCCGGTCGGGGCGCTGCTGTTGCCGGTCGGTCTGCTCGCCCTGCGCGGGTGTCCGACGTGCTGGACGATCGGCCTCGTTCAGACGGTCTCCCGTGGCCGCCTGGAACGGACCTGCGTCGACGGCCGCTGCGAACTGCGCGTCGCCGACCCCACGTAGGCCGGAACGAGAGCCGGGCACGGAGTCGTTCCGTGCCCGGCTCATCCGGGTCGGTTCGCACTCCTCGGCGGCGAGGTCATCGCCCACAGCATCCGGGACCGCCGCCGGCGTTCAGTTCGTGACGGGTTCCCGTCGGGTGGCCGGGTCGACGGTGCCGCGTGGCTCGCCCGCGCGGAGGAAGCGGCCGGTGCGTCGGCGGGCCGTGAGGGGGTCGGCGCGTCCGGAGGCGAAGAGGAGGTTGCCGGCGACCAGGGTCGCGGTGACGGCGCGGTCGTTGCGGTTCACCATGCGGTCGAGGCCGCCGAAGGCCTCGACGGGCGCTTCGGTGGGGCGGTCGACCGACTCGTCGAGCCCGGCGGGGTCGATCACGACGAGGTCGGCGCGGTCGCCTTCGCGCAGGGTCCCGGCGTCGATGCCGTACCACTGGCCGAGCTCGCCGGTGAGCCGGTGCACGGCTCGTTCGATGGACATGAAGCCGGAGCGGTGGGCGCGCCGCAGCAGGCGGAGCGGGAAGTTGTAGAACGCCATGTTCCGCAGGTGCGCGCCCGCGTCGGAGAAGCCCATCTGCACTTCGGGGAGCGCGGAGAGCTTGTCGAGCACCTTGGGCCGGTGGTTGGAGATCGTGGTGTACCAACGGACCTTCGTCCCGTGCTCCACGACGAGGTCGAGGAACGCGTCCACGGGGTGCAGGCCGCGTTCGTCGCCGACCTGACCGAAGGTCTTGCCCACGACCGACTCGTCGGGGCAGGCGAGGATGTGCGCGTCGTAGAAGTCGCGGTGCCACACCCGGGGCGTCCACCGGCGGTCGTACTCGCGGCGGAACCGGCGACGGTACGCCTCGTCGCGCATCAACGCGTTACGGGCCTCGTCCTGAAGATGCAGCGCGGCGGCACCGGAGCCGAGCTCCTCGAAGACCACCAGGTCGATGCCGTCGGCGTAGATGTCGAACGGGACCGGCAGGTGCTGCCAGCGGAAGTCGGCGCGGCCGACGTTGTTGGCGAGGCGCGCGATCGGGCCCATCGTGTGGTGCAGCAAGGGGTTGGCCTTGACGTCGGCGGCGGTGAGGAAACTGGTCTTCAACGCCGGACGCAGACCGACGCCCATGGACTCCGCCAGGTAGAGCGCGAGGCTGAACGGCGTGGTCAGGTTCGGGATCGACTGCAGGACCCGACCCCGGCCCCGCAGGACCCGGTGCAACATCCGGTACTCCCGCCACGACGCGTACGTCGAGGGCAGGGTGCGCGATCGGTAACGGTCGCCGTCCAGCTTGTCCCACGGGTTGCGCATCTCCGACAGGCCGACGAATCCGGCGTCGAGCGCCTGGGTGAGCAGTCCCCGCATCCGGCGCAGCTCCGCCGTGGTCGGCGCGACCCGGCGGTCGGTGGATCGGCCGAGACCCATCACCCCGGCCCGAAGGTCGGAGTGTCCGAGGAACGCGGTCACGTTCGGGCCCAGCGGCAGCGACTCCAGGGCGGTGATGTACTCCGCCGCGTTCGACCAGGTCCCGTGCTCGGTCAGGGCGCGGATCACCTGCTGTCGGGGGACGGCCTCCACCCGGCTGAACAGGTCCGCCGCGTCGGTCGGACCGACGTGCACGACGCCCAGCGAGCACGATCCGAACATGACGGTGGTGACGCCGTGCCGCACCGACTCGGTCAGCCCCGGTGCCAGCAGCACCTCGGCGTCGTAGTGGGTGTGGATGTCGATGAACCCCGGCACGACCCAGCGCCCGGCGGCCTCGATCACCTGTGGGCAGTCGGTGGCGTCCAGTGTCGTCTCCGACACCGTCACCACCCTGCCGCCTCGGATGCCGAGATCACGTACGGCCGACGGCGCGCCGGTGCCGTCGAACCAGCGGCCGCCGCGAACGATCGTGTCCCATCCCATGGGCAAGATAGAA
This sequence comes from Thermomonospora umbrina, assembly GCF_003386555.1. Taxonomy (GTDB): domain Bacteria; phylum Actinomycetota; class Actinomycetes; order Streptosporangiales; family Streptosporangiaceae; genus Thermomonospora; species Thermomonospora umbrina. The sequence goes on from NZ_QTTT01000001.1 coordinate 4,296,460, forward strand.
ACCGATCGGTCTCAAAGTGTCAAGGCGCGCCGTCCCGTAACCTTGGGCCATGGCGAACCGTGCCGTGATCGCGTCCGAGGAGGGTCCGGGCGTGCGTCGTCGGCGCACCCAACGGGAGCGCCGCGAGTCCACGATCGGCCGGCTGCTCGACGCGACGATCGCCGTGATCGCGGAGAACGGGTACGCCCAGACCTCGCTGGGGCTGATCTGCGAACGCTCCGGGGTGTCGCGCGGGGGCCTCTTCCGGCACTTCGACTCACGGCTGGACCTGATCGTCGCCGCCGCCGCCGAGGTCGGCGAACGGCACCTCGCCCACGTCCGGGCGCAACTGGCCGACCTGCGCGAGCCGAGCCTCCTCGAGGTGCTCCGGCTGATGCGGGCCCGCCACCGTTCCGTCGAGAACGTCGTGTGGTTCGAGCTCATGGTGGCCGCCCGCACCGACCCGGAGCTGCGGGTCCGGCTGAGCGAGACCGGTCGGCGGTTCTTCGCCGACATCCTCGCCGTCGCGCGGCTGGTGCCGGGCAGTGAGCTGTTCGCCGACGAGGACCTCGAACTGTTGGTCAACAGCCTGGAGCACCTCTTCGACGGGGAGACCATCCGCCGCGAGATCGCGCCGGACCCCGCCGTCGAGGAACGCCGGCTCGTGCTGATCTGCGAGTTCGCCGAGTTCCTCATCGGGCGTCGCCGGGAGGGCTGAGCCCTCGCGCCGGACGGCGCGTTTGTCCTCGGCTGCTAGCGCCGATCGCGTTTTTCCGTCGGTCGCGCCGTATTCCCGCGTCGAAGCCATCTGTGACACTCGCATCCCTGATATCTGGAGCATGAGCGTTCCGGATGGGTTCGAGGAGGTCGGATGAGGATCAGACAGGCGTTGGTCGCGTTCTGCGCGGCGATCGCGATGGTGGTGGCGGGGCCGTCGTACGCCTCCGCGCTGGACAGCCCGTACCAGCGGGGTCCGGACCCGACCGAGGCCTCGGTGAAGGCCATCGCGGGACCGTTCGCCGTCGACCAGGTCAAGGCCACGGGGCACACCGGGTTCGGCAGCGGCACCATCTTCTATCCCAAGGACGAGAAGGGCACGTTCGGCACCATCGCCGTCTCGCCCGGGTTCATCAGCCCGGAGGGCCTCGTCCACTGGTACGCCAAGACGCTCGCCTCCCACGGCTTCGTGGTCATGGCCATGGGCACCTTCACCGTGGCCGACCCGCCCCCCTCGCGGGGCGACCAGTTGCGGGCCGCGCTGGACTACATGAAGACCAAGAGCCCGGTCAAGGACAAGGTCGACCCGACCCGGCTCGGCCTCAGCGGCCACTCCATGGGCGGCGGCGGCACCCTGGACGCGGCGAGCAAGATGCCCGACCTCAAGGCCGCCGTGCCCCTCGCGCCGTGGTACCTCACCGGTGGGCCGGTGATCCCGAAGGTCAAGGCCCCCACGCTGGTCGTCGGCGCCAACATCGACTTCGTCGCGCCCATGGCGATCTTCGCCACGCCGTTCTACAAGGCGCTCACCTCGCCGAACAAGGCCCTGTTGACCCTGCCCGGCGACCACATGACGCCGTTCCTGCTGGCCAACCCGACCTTGACCAAGTTCGCGGTGTCCTGGTTCAAGCGGTTCCTGGACGACGACACCCGCTACGACCAGTTCCTGTGCCCCAACCCCGCCTCGTACGAGGGGACCTGCCCCCTCACCTGACCGAGGCCCGGCCTGAGACCGGCCCCTCGACGTGCAGGGGCCGGTCTCGGTCACGGCAGCGCCTAAACTCGAGGCGGCGAACAGCTCGATGATCGCCACCGACCCACCGAGGGCCTCTGCGACGCGGACGACGACAGACGGCTGTTGGGCGACTGACGAAGCCGAGGACGAGACAGCGATGGCGGCAGCCGATCCGGTCAACCAGCGACGCTACCGGGGCATGGACGGCCCCGAACGCGTCGCCGCCCGCCGCGCGAGCCTCCTCGAGGCCGGCCTGCAGCTGTTCGGCACCGTCGGCTACAACGCCACCACCGTCAAGGACATCTGCCACCACGCGGAGCTGGGCAGGCGGTACTTCTACGAGTCCTTCACCGACCGCGAGGCCCTCCTCCTGGCCATCTACGACACCCACATCACCCGGACGCTGACCGCCGTCGCCGAGGCCCTCGGCCGGGCCGCCCCCCAGATCGAGGCCCAGTCCGAGGCCGGCCTGACGGCGCTCATCCACTCCCTCGGCTCGGACCCGCGCGTGACCCGCCTGGTCTTCCACGAGATCATCCGCGTCGGCACACCGACGACGGAGGCCCGCTACCGGCAGGTCCGCCGCGACTTCGGCGAGTTCATCCTCGACACCCTCACCCGGACCCTGGACGTCCCCCGCACCAAGCGCATGCGCCTGGGCGCCACCGTCCTCGTCGGCGGCGTCACCGAACTCATGACCGAATGGCTCCTCGTCGACACCCCCGCCGACCTCGACGAACTCATCGACATCGCCCGCACCCTCTTCGACCTCCTCTACCAACGCTTCCTCCACGAACTCACGGAGAACGACACCGCCTGACCCGGAACGGCGGTACTGCGGAGCTCCGCCGTCCTCGCCGCCCCGCCGTCCGGACGGGTGCGTCGGTTTCTCCGGCCTCAATGGATGTCGGTCCTCGCCGTCGGTGCCGGTGGGCGCGCTTCTCCTTGTCCGTGGTGTACGCCGCCGTGGTCTGCCTGGGCCCGTTCGCGGGCTCGACGCTCTATGACGCCGTTTCCGGCGATCGACCGTCCTGACGCGAACGGCGCGGCCGCCGGTTACCCGTGCGCGCCGGCTGTAAACGTCGGTCGCTCGGCCGATGACGGACACGACGGTGTCCAGCGAGGAACCGCACTCTGCGCGGGTCTTGATCACGAAGCTGAGCGTTCGCACCCGCCGCACGAGCGTCCTGTCACTTCTCATGATCGTTTTTCCTGCCTAGCCTTGCGCCATTGACCTGACGGGCTCGCCTCACGGTGTCGATGCCGCGCGCACGGCCGGGTCACGGCAGTCTGTGCCGACTGAAGACCAGGGAGACGAGCATGACCGAACCTCTCGGCGGATGGCGGCGAAGACTCGCCGCGATCGCCGCGACACTGATGCTGGGCGCGTCACCGGTGGTGGTCGCGGCCGTGCCGGCGAACGCCGAACCGGCCCTGAAGGCCGCTTACGACCACGGCAAGGACAAGGGCAGGGCCCCGGGCACCCGAGGCCCCTTGCCTAAGGGCTTTTCCGCCACCGAGCTGACGGTGAAGTTCCGGTCGGACGATCAGGTACGGGTGCGGAGGGGGAAAGCCGCAGCCCGTGCCAGCGGAAATGCTGCGGCGTTGCAGAAGGTTCTGGATCGATATTCTGCGCGCATTCGTCCGTTGTCGAGCCGGTCGGAGCAATCCATCAGTGACCGGCGGGTTCAAGGGGAGAAGCGCACCGGCCGCCGGCTGCCGGACTTGAACTCCTGGTTCACCGTGACGGTCCCGAGGAACATCGAGGGCTTGCTGAAGGACCTCAACGCGCTCCCCTTCGTGGAGATCGCCCAAGCCGGCCCTGAGATCGCCCCCACAGCCGACCCGCTGCAACCCCAGCAGAAGTACCGCAACGCGGTCGGGGCCGCCGCAGGAACCGGTGTTGACGCCGATGCCGCACACACAGTCCCGGGCGGAAAGGGAGACCGTGTCACCGTCACCGACCTCGAAGGTGACATGACGATCACCCCGCGGCGGAACTCAGTCTCGGTCGCCGCGGGCGACGAACACACCTTGGTGGTCGATAATTACACCTCGGGAGTCTGGGCGGGTGGTGGCGGCGCACGTGGCCAACTCGGCATCGGCTCTACACAGAACAGCACCACGATGGTGGCGATACCCGGCCTATCGAACGTGAGTGCGGTGGCCGCCGGTGATGACTTCTCACTGGCGCTATCCAGCGGTGCCATCTGGGCCTGGGGTGCCAATGACCAGGGTCAGCTCGGCGATGGCACAACCACGGATCGTTCAACTCCCGTGAAGGTCAACGGTATCACTAATGCGGTGAGCATCGCGGCGGGAGCACGCCACGGAATGGCTGTGCTGTCCGACGGCACGGTGCGGGCATGGGGCGACAACGTCCATGGCCAACTTGGCGACGGCACGACGAATGACCGGAGCACCCCGATCTCGGTGTCCGCTCTGACGGGGGTGTCGACGATCGAACGTGGTGCTATCGATGGCGGGGCGGGTCACTCGCTGGCCCTGCTGGCGAGCGGCGAGGTAAAGTCGTGGGGGCTCAACGCCAACGGACAACTCGGCAACACCGCTACCACTGACAGCCTCACGCCGATCACCGTGCCCGGCCTGGCGGGTAAGCAGGTCGCTGCCGGAGCTCACCATTCATTGGTGGTGTCCTCCAACAACACCATTTCGGCCTTCGGTAAGAACGACTTCGGCCAGCTAGGGGACGGCACCACGGTCCAGAGGACCACTCCGGTACAGGTATCCACTGTCACCGGAGCCGTCATCGTGAGCGGCGGCTCCGACTACAGCCTCGCCACGAGCACCACTGACGGCCTCGCGCTGTGGGGCTGGGGTTCCAACGCTGAGGGACAACTCGGTAACGGCACGACCGCCAGTACCACCACGCCCGTCCGCTACCAGGATCCCGAGGCCGCCTCGGTGATGCGGGCCGTCTCCGCGGGGACCCATCACACGATCCTCACTACGAACGACTACGGCATATGGTCATTTGGTGACAACGCCGCAGGACAGCTTGGGCTGGGCACCACCACCGACACCAATGTCCCGACGGAGCCGCTGCGCCTCAACCTGTGGAACTTCTGCCATGAGGATCTGGCCCACACCACGCCGGAATTCCTGAAGCCCTCGATCGACGGCCCCTGCTCGACCCGCAGCCACGGCACAGGTGTGGCTGGGATCATCGGTGCCAAGGACGGCAACGGCAAGGGCATTGCGGGCATCGCACCCAATGTTCGCTTTCGATTGGGCGACTCGCTGAGCTACGCCGACGCGCTGGCGGACACGGAGCCCGGCGATGTGTTGCTCTTTGAGTATGCGTTCGTGGTGAATAACAGACAGCACCCAGTGGAGCTGTCCGCTGTGTATTACGACCTGACGGTGCTCGCCACCGCAGCGGGGGTCACTGTCGTGGAGCCGGGCGGAAACAATACCGTCAACCTCGATGATCCCGCCAATCCCAATGCTGTGACCATCATGAGTCGTCCCGATTCGGGGGCGATCATGGTGGGTGCCGGAGAGCCTCCGAGCGATAATGGTGTCAACTGCGTAGACGCTAATCGGCCGGCTGAGCGCACCGCATGGAAGTACTCCACCTATGGATCCCGAGTGGATGTTCAAGGCTACGGGCTCTGCATAGCGACGCTCGGAGTGTCGAGCTGGAAGAACCTCACCCCTTCGGAAACGGATCCGAACAAGATGTACCGTGGTGAATTCGGTGGTACATCCGGAGCCGGCGCGATCGTCGCAGGTGTGGTGGCATCTCTCCAAGGTGTGGCCAAGCACATGGGCGCACCGCTCTCGCCCCAACTCGTGCGGCACATTTTGAAGGTGACCGGTACCCCTCAGCCACCATCGGATCCCAAGCATGTCGGGCCGCTACCCAATCTTCGGAGGGCAATCGATTTCCTCCGCGGCGGTATCGCGGTCGGAGGATCTTGGACTATGGCAGTGGGCAATGATGGGAAGGTGCGAAGTTGGGGCAGTAATTCTCATGGGCAGTTGGGAGATGGGACGACGACCGGCCGTAATGTTGCCGCCGAGGTGGCCGGGCTGTCCGGTGTCGTGCGGTCGCCGCGGGCACTGGCGGCAGGGTCTGCGCATGCGCTGGCGGTCAAGGCCGATGGCACGGTATGGGCCTGGGGCGAAAACTCCGCAGGACAGCTCGGTGACGGCACGACGACCAATCGTTCCCTTCCGGTGCAGGTGTCGGGGCTTTCGGGGATGACGGCGGTGGCCGCCGACGACTTCTGGTCATTGGCGTTGAAGTCCGACGGAACACTGTGGGCTTGGGGCGACGGCTTGGCTGGGCAGCTCGGAAATGGCGATCAGGAAAACCGAATGACGCCGGTGCAGGTGAGTGGCCTCACCGATGTGGTCGACATGGCCGCCGGTCGGCACCACGGCTTGGCGGTCAAGTCCGACGGCACCCTGTGGGCCTGGGGGGACAACACGTATGGCCAACTCGGTGACGGCAGCACCGACACCCGTCTCACGCCGGTGCAGGTGACCGCGATCGGCGATCTATCGACGTGGGCGGGATCTGTGGCCGCCGGGGATGGCCACTCGCTGACGGTCGGGTCCAATGGCGCGGTGGCGGCCTGGGGCCGCAACGACCTGGGCCAACTGGGCACGGGTTCCACGGGTCCCGATGTCATCGCTCCGCACGTTGTCAGCGGCCTCACGGGGGTGTTCGGTGTCGGCGCCGGAGCCTCGCATTCGTTTGCCATGAGGTTCAACCGGACCACCTTCGCCTGGGGCGCCAATGACCACGGAATGCTCGGGCTGGGCTCCACCGGCGAGACCATGCCCAAGCCGTCGCTTATCGGTACCCTCACCGGGGCGACGAGCTCCGTCGGCTCTGGCATCCATTCTGCGGCCATGCTGCATAACGGCACCGCTTACACCTGGGGTTACGGCGGACACGGTCAATTGGGGCACGGCGACAATAACAGCCTCCATATCCCGGCGCCCGTCAGCGGCACGCCCTGACAGCCAACCGCATGAGCCGGGCACGGAGGAACTTCGTGCCCGGCTCGTCTCGCCGGCGGCAGCACAATGGCACCTACCTTGCTCAATCCCCGGTCAGACTCGTTGATCACTTGTCCGGGCAATTCTTGCTCGCCGATCGACCTCTTTGCACTTCCGATGATGGTGTATTCCGTCTACCTTGATGTCGTGATCTGCCCTGTGATCGAGTGCCCAAGATTCTGGGTCGCGATGATCTGTGATGTCGAGAGGGTAAGGAACTGTTGTGAAAAATATTCTCGCCGCGATGGGTGTGGCGGTGATGCTGAGCGCGTCCCCTGCGGTGTACGCGGCTGTGTCCGCATCAGAACCATCTCTGCCCGCAGCGTACGACCACGGCAGGGACAAGGGAAGAGCACCTGGAACCCGCGGCCCGCTTCCCCAAGGCTTTTCCACCACCGAGCTCTCCGTAAAATTCAAGCCGGATCGAAGGATTCAGATACGGAATCACCGCGCCTCGGCGGCGAACACCGGTGATGCGTCCGCCCTGAACGCCGTCCTGTCCAAGTATCCAGACGCCGGCGTCCTGCCGCTGACCGGTCGATCCCCGTCCGAGGTCGTCGAAGAGCGGGTGCGGCTGGAGAAGAAGATTCGCCGCCGCCTGCCTGACCTGACCTCCTGGTACACGATCACCGTGTCCCGGGGCATCGAGCGTCTCCTGGCGGACCTCAACAGGCTGCCGTCGGTCGAGATTGCACAAGCCACGCCGATCCCGGTTGCTGCCGCCGAGCCCTTGCAGTCGAAGCAGGTTTACCGCAACCCTGCCGGCGCCGGAGTGGACGCCGACGCAGCCGCCTCAGTGCCGGGAGGCAAGGGCGACGGCGTGCTGGTCAGCGACCTGGAGGGCGGATTGCCCAGGTGGGTCGGTACCTCGGCGGCTGCGGGCACCCTGGCGGCCGGAGACGAGCACACACTGATCGTCGACCGGAAGTACTTTTGGGACCAGGATCCGAACTGGAAGAGCAGTGTGTGGGCCTGGGGCGGCAATGGTCAGGGGCAACTCGGTGATGGGACCACCACCGACAAAACCAAGATGGTCAAAGTGCCCGGGCTCAGCGACGTCAAGGCGGTCGCCGCGGGCGGAGACTTCTCGCTGGCCTTGAAGGCAGATGGAACGATGTGGAGCTGGGGCGGCAATGACCAAGGTCAGCTCGGCGACGGCACCACCATCGCCAGGAGGACGCCGGTCCAGGTCAGCGGCATCACCGATGTGGTGGGCATCAGCGCCGGCAGTGACGGGCATGCCCTCGCCGTCCTCGCGGACGGCACGGTGAAGGCGTGGGGCAACAACGACGAGGGGCAGCTCGGAGACGGCACCACCGGCGACCGCTCAACCCCGATTACCGTCTTGACCGGGGCGGTGGCCAAGTTCGGTGCGGTCGCGGCGGGAGGCGGTCACTCGATCGCCGTGCTGGCCGACGGTACTGTCCGGGCGTGGGGAAACAATGACAACGGCCAGCTCGGCAACGGAAGCACGACCGATTCCGACTCGCCTGTCCAAACCGGCGGGCTGAGCGGCGTCACGCAGGTCGGCGCGGGACGTCTGCACTCGCTAGCCGTTCGTCTGGACGGAACCGTGCGCGCCTGGGGCGACAACAGTCGAGGGCAACTCGGCGACGGCACGACCGCGGACTCGGGCACTCCTGTTCAGCCGTCCGGTTTGGTCTCGGTGACCAATGTTGCGGCGGGCGGGTTCCACAACGTCGCGGCGGTGTCGAGCGAGCGGTGGGCTTGGGGTGCCAACGACGATGGCAGGGTAGGTGACGGCACCACCATCGACCGACACGCCCCGGTGGAGATCGCCTCGACCGGTGCCGGGACCGTGCCGGCGGCGGGCCTGCGTCACTCCTTCGCTGCGGGTCCGTCAACTCCCATGCGGCTCTGGGGCGCGAACGACAAGGGGCAACTCGGCACGGGTGACACCATCGGCAGTTTGACGCCCGTCACTCCGGTCACGGGGCTCGCCATGGCCGATCTCTGCCATGAGGATCTCGCAGGCCGGACTTCACCAGGCGGTCCTATCGCGTCGCTGGGGCCGATCGTCGATGAGTGTCAGCACAGCGCGGTCGCTCACGGCACGGCCGTGGCCGGCATCATCGGGGCCCGAAACGATAATGGGAAGGGCGTCGCCGGTATGGCGCCTCACGCTCGGCTTCGTATCGACCCCTTCTCTTCGACCGTCCTCGCAGCGACCATCGAGAACTCCGTGCCGGGCGACGTGATTCTTTACGAGGCGCAGGAGTCCATCGGCGGTAAGTACTACCCCATCGAGGGGGCGGCGACGTATTACGACCTGACGGTGCTCGCCACCGCATCGGGGATCACCGTCGTGGAGGCCGCCGGCAACGGCACCGTCGACCTCGACGATCCCCAAGATCCCCATTCCGCCGCCATCATGACCCGTCCCGATTCGGGGGCGATCATGGTGGGGGCCGGGGCGCCTCCGGCGGTCGACGGCAGCGACTGCTTGGAAAGCCCCCAGGCCGAACGTACTGCGCTGCCGTTCACGAACTACGGGTCGAGGGTCGACGTCCAGGCGTATGGACGTTGCATCTGGACGACGACCAGTCGCGCCGACAAACATCACCCGTCCAACGAGACGGATCTCAACAAGACATATACCTATGATTTCGGCGGAACATCCGGGGCCAGTGCGATCACGGCCGGAGCGGTGGCGTCATTGCAGGGCGCGGCCAAAAGAATGGGGGGTCCGCTGTCGCCGCAGTTGGTGCGGCATGTTCTCAAGGTCACCGGAACGCCTCAGCCGGCATCGGATCCCCGACATATCGGGCCGTCGCCGAATGTGCGCAGGGCGATCGAATTTCTGCGTGGCGGTGTTGCGGCCGGGGGTGGTTGGACGCTGGTCGCGGGTAATGATGGGAAGGTGAGGTCTTGGGGCGTTAATTTCGAGGGCCAGTTGGGGGACGGTACCACCACGGGCCGAAATGGTTTGGCCGAGGTAGCGGGACTGTCGGGCGTGGTGCGTTCACCGCGTGCGGTGGCCGGTGGTGAGGGACATTCGCTGGCGGTCAGGTCCGACGGCACCGTGTGGGCGTGGGGAGACAACTCCGAGGGTCAACTCGGAGACAGCACCACCACGGACCGCTCGACCCCGACACAGGTTCCGGGGTTGTCGGGGGTGACCGCGGTGGCGGCCGGCGGCTACTGGTCGTTGGCGTTGAAGTCTGACGGCACCCTGTGGGCCTGGGGAAGCGGTCAGTCCGGTCAACTCGGCAGCGGCGAACAGGAGGGCCGGACGTCACCGGTACAGGTCGGTGGTCTGAGCGGGGTGGTCGACATGGCGGCCGCGTGGAATCACGGCCTCGCCGTCAAGTCCGACGGCACCCTGTGGGCGTGGGGAGACAACACCGAGGGTCAACTCGGTGACGGCAGCACCGACACCCGTCTCACGCCGGTGCAGGTCGCCGGAATCGGCGGCGTGTCGACTTGGGCGGGATCGGTGGCCGCAGGGGATGGCCACTCTTTGGCGGTCAAGTCCGACGGCACCGTGGCGGCATGGGGACGCAACGACCTCGGCCAACTGGGCATCGGCTCGACCGGTCCCGACATCATGACGCCTCGCATCGTCAGTGGACTGACCGAAGTGTTCGGCGTCGGAGCGGGAGCCTCGCACTCGTTCGCGGTGCGGCACAATCGGACCACCTTCGCCTGGGGCTATAACGCCCTCGGCCAGGTCGGTATCGGCTCCGCCGGAGGGAACGTCCTCACGCCGTCGCTCATCGGCGCCCTGACCGGGGCGACCGCCGTAGCGGGCGGGAGCAATCATTCCGCCGCCACCCTGTTCAACGGCACCGTCTACACCTGGGGCGACGGCGGGTCAGGCCAGTTGGGCCATGGAAACAACAACAGCCTCAACATCCCGACCCGGGTGAACGGCACGCCCTGATCGAACAACGACGAGAGCCGGGCACGGAGTCGTTCCGTGTCCGGCTCTTCGTCGTGCGGGTGCTACTTGGCGACGCCCTCGAGGTGGGGGTCGATGGCGGACAGCAACTGGCGCTTGGGCTTGGCGCCGACGATCTGCTGGACGACCTCGCCCTTGACGTACAGGTTGAGGGTCGGCAGGCCCATCACGCCGGCCTTGGCCTGGGTGGCGGGGTTCTCGTCGGCGTTCAGCTTGGCGATCGTGAGGCGGCCGTCGTACTCGGCGGCGATCTCGTCCAGGATCGGGGCGATCATCCGGCACGGGCCGCACCACTCGGCCCAGAAGTCCACGAGGACGGGCGTGTCGCTCTGGAGCACCAACTCGTCGAACGTCTCGTCGGTCACCTTGATCGGTGCGCTCACGATCTCTCCTTCATCGGCTGTCTATTGGCGTAAGTCTCTCGGGAGCCGGTTCATTCCCGCTCGGCCGACCCACCGCGAAGGCCAGGCCGGCGCAGAGCAGGTCGGCCAGCGAGAGGAGCACCCGGGACACCAGCGCCACCACCAGGGGGGCGCCCTCCGGCAGCACGGGGGAGAGGGTGAGGACGAGGACGCCCTCGCGGGGGCCCAGGCCGTTGGGGGCGATGAAGACGAGGAAGCCGGCGGTGAACGCCAAGGCGTAGGCGCCGGTCGCCAGGAGCGGCAGGCCCCGGCCGTCGCCCCCGGCGGCGTCGGCGATCAGCCAGGTGTGGAGGCCGAACAGCAGCCAGCCCACCGTGCACCACAGGGCCGCCCGCAGGGTCACCATCAGGCTCACCGGCTGTTCCAAGGGGGGCCGCCGCACCAGCTTGAGCAGCAGGTCGATCCCCCAGGAGAGGATGCGGGGGTGCAGGCCCACCAGGACCAGCGGGGCGCACAGGAAGAGCCACCAGTAGTCCTCGGTGGCCTCGGGGGAGGTCAACGGCAGCGTCACGGCCGCGACGGCGAGGCCGGTCGCCACCGTGGAGGCGATCGCCAGCAGCGAGGAGCTGACGTTGCGTGCGCGGGGCACGTTGTACTCGCGGCCCAGCTCCATCAGGGTGACCATCGCCCACACCTTGCCGGGCACGTACTTGCCGAGCCCGGAGATGAACGACAGCCGCGAGGCGGCCTTCAGCGGCAGGGGTGAGCCGAGGCCGGCCAGCAGCACCCGCCAGCTCAGCATCCAGGCCACGAGCCCGCCGACCCCGGCCAGGAAAGCGCCCACGAGGGCCGTCCACGACATCCGGGCGAACGCGTCGACGGTCTTGTCCCATTGCGCCAGAAGGCTGTACGCGCAGAAGACCACGGCCAGCAGCACCAACAGAGCCCGCAAGGCGCTCATGGCCTTCTGCTTGGAAATCACGCGCTCAGCCTAGGCGAGCCCTCACGGCGTCCGCTCCGCTCATCCGACCCGAGTTGCTCAATGACCTCAGGTCAATAAGAATGACCTCAGGTCAACAATGAGAGGAGCCCCCTGTCCCGGTTCCGTGGAGTCCGTCATGTGCACCTGCGCGTGGACGACGCCGGCCGGCTTCTCCATCCGGGCGCCCGGCATCCGCTCGGCGTTCCTGCGCGACCCCGACGGCTCCGTGTTCCAGGTCTACGCCTTCGAGCCCCTGGTGAGGCGGGCCATGCCCTAGCCTCCAGGGTCATGGCCGAAGCCCGTACCCGCCGCAGGCTGTCGCCGGCCGAACGGCGCGCCGAGCTGATCGACGCCGCGGTCCGCGTCCTGCGCGAGCAGGGGGAGCCGGTCAACCGGGCCGCCGCGGTGACCGCCGCGGCGGGTGCGGCCAAGGCCACCTTCTACGTCTACTTCCCGTCCTGGGAGGACATGCTGGCCGCCGTCCGCGACCGGGTGATGGACGACTACAGCGCGCCGCTGCGCGAGCGACTGGCCGACGACGCCCCCGGGGACTGGTGGGCGGTCCTGGACGGCGAGATCGACCGCTTCGTCGACTTCACCCTCGGCCTGGGCGGCCTGCACCGGGCGGTGTTCTACTCTTCGACGGAGCTGACGCCGATCGACGAGGAGCGGTCCGCCACCACGCTCGTCGCCCGGATGATCCGCCGAGGCGTCGCCGAGGGGTCCGTGCGGGACGTCGATCCCGACACCTCGGCGGATCTGTTCTTCGCCGCGCTGCACGCCGCCGCCGACGCCATCGCGCAGGGCGGCGACCGCGACCGCTGGTGCTCCGGCCTGCGCGACCTCACCCGTCGATGGCTGGCGCCCGAGACCTCACGCCCGCAAGGGCCCGCGAGGCAATAGGCTTGCGACGCTATGAAGCTTGCTGATGCGGTCGCGTTCGTCGGCCACCAGATACATGTCTGCCGGTTCCGTGAGGCCGGGACGCTGCTCCGCTGGATGGGGGGCGACCTGCGCGGAAAGCGGGTCCTCGACGTCGCGGGCGGGGACGGCTACTGGGCCGGGCAGGCCCGCAAGCGCGGAGCGCACGCGGTGTCCATCGACCTCGCGCGCGCCAAGATGGCGTACGGGAAGTCGCTGGCGCACCCGCCGGCGCTGATCGAGGGCGACGCGCTGAAGCTGCCGTTCGCCGACGGGGCGTTCGACGCCGTGCTGTCGGTGTGCGCGATCGAGCACTTCGACGACGGCGGGCGGTCGCTGGCCGAGATGGCGCGGGTGCTGCGGCCGGGCGGGGAGATCTTCATGTCCGCCGACGTGCTGAGCCGCGCCGACGCGTGGCCCAAGCTGCGCGACGCGCACAAGGCGAAGTACCACGTCCAGCACACCTACACCCACGAGTCGCTGCGGGCGCTGATGGACGAGCACGGCCTGGACATCGTGGGCCACTCGTACCAGTTCCGCACGGCCGCGGCCGAGCGGCTCTACCTGTCGTTGTCGGCGTACGGGGGCAAGGTCGGGTTCAACGCGGCGGCCCCGCTGGCCCCGCTGGTGGCGCTGGGCGACCGGCGGGCCCCCAACGACCGGGGCAGCATCGTCCTCGTTCGCGCCCGAAAGCGTGCCTGACCGGTTATAGGTAGGTACGGCCCGGATGACACGACACGCGATCCTCGCACCGTTGAACGGCGTTCCGGCGTAGGCTCTCGAAAAGGGACGTGATCCCCGACACGACGATCCTAGGGAGGACCGTGGCGCCTCGGATTCTCGTTGACGCCACCGCCGTACCCGCCGACCGTGGTGCGCTGGGCCGATACGTCGACGGACTGCTGGCCGCCCTGCACGCCAAGGGCACCGACCTGGTGGTCGCCTGCCAGCGCTCCGACGTGGCGCGCTACGGCGCGCTGGCCCCGGGGGCGCGGATCGTGGCGGGTCCGGCGGCGCTGGCGCACCGCTCGGCGCGGCTGGCATGGGAGCAGAACGGTCTGCCCCTGGTGGCCCGGCAGACCGGCGCGGACCTCATCCATCAGCCGTACTACACGGTGCCGATGGGGGCCGGCTGTCCCACGGTGGTGACGGTGCACGACGTGACGCACTTCAGCGACCCTGAGGTGCACAATCCGGTCCGTTCCAGCTTTCTGAAGTCGGCGACCCGGACGGCGGCGCGGCGCGCGACGCGGCTGATCGTGCCGTCCAACGCGACCCGCGACGAGCTGGTGCGGCTGCTCGACTGCGACCGGGCGCGGATCGACGTGGCGTATCACGGCGTCGACCACAAGGCGTTCCACCGGCCCGCCGAGGACGAGATCAAGCGGGTGTCCGACCGGCTCGGGCTGCACGGCCACCCCTACATCGCGTTCCTCGGCGCGCTGGAGCCCCGCAAGAACGTGCCCAACCTGATCCGGGGCTGGGCGGCGGCGGTCGCCGAGATGCACGAGCCGCCGGCGCTGGTGCTGGCCGGCGGCACCGGGGGCTGGGACGACGAGGTGGACGCGGCGCTGGCGACGGTGCCGTCGCATCTGCGGGTGATCCGGCCCGGCTATCTGAGCTGGTCGTCGCTGCCGGGGCTTCTGGGCGGGGCGCTGGTGGTGGCGCTGCCGAGCCGGGGCGAGGGGTTCGGGCTGCCGGTGCTGGAGGCGATGGCGTGCGGCGCGCCGGTGCTGACCACCCGCATGGCCTCGCTGCCCGAGGTCGGCGGCGACGCGGTGGCCTACACCGAGCCGGGCGCCGACGACATCGCCACCGCGCTGCGCGCGCTGATCAGCGATCCGGGCCGGCGGGCCGTGCTCGCCGAGGCCGCCTTCGCGCGGTCCCAGCGGTTCAGTTGGGCGGCCTCCGCCGACGCGCATCTGGAGTCCTACCTGCGGGCCTTCTGACCGTTACCGCACCAGTAGGCTTCTCTGCCGTGGAGGCCATACTTCTGGTGGGCGGTCAGGGCACCCGGCTGCGGCCGCTGACGTTGTCCACGCCCAAGCCGTTGCTGCCCATGGCGGGTGTCCCGTTGCTGGAGCACCAGCTCACCCGTGCGCGTGAGGCGGGGGTGCGGCGGATCGTGTTCGCCACCTCCTATCGGGCGTCGATGTTCGCCGAGGCGTTCGGCGACGGCCGCCGGCTCGGGCTGGAGATCGTGTACGTCACCGAGGAGGAGCCGCTCGGCACCGCCGGGGCCATCCGCAACGCGGCCGAGGCGCTGAAGTGCGGCCCCACCGACCCGGTGGCGGTGCTCAACGGCGACATCCTGTCCAGCCACGACCTCACCGCGCAGGTGGCCGCGCACCGCAAGGCCGACGCGGCGGTGACCCTGCACCTGACGCTGGTGGAGGACGCCCGGCGGTACGGGGCGGTGCCGACGGCCCCGGACGGGCGGGTGCTGGCGTTCGTGGAGAAGTCCCCGAACCCCCCCACCAACCAGGTCAACGCGGGCTGCTACATCTTCCGCCGGTCGGTGATCGACGAGATCCCGGAGGGCCGGGTCGTGTCGGCCGAGTACGAGGTCTTCCCCGGCCTGCTGGCCGACGGGGCCGCCATCATCGGCTACGTCGAGGCCGCCTACTGGCTCGACGTGGGCACCCCGGCGGCGTTCGTCCGGGGTGCGTCCGACCTGGTCACGGGGGCGATGACGTCGCCGGTGGTGTCGGGCGCCGAGCACGGCGTGCTGGCCCTGCCGGGCGCGTTCATCGCACCCAGCGCCCAGGTCGTCGGCGGCACCACGGTCGGCGAGGGGGCCCGCGTGGGGGCCAGGGCGCAGATCGAGTCGAGCGTGCTCTTCGACGGCGCGGTGGTCGAGGCCGGCGCCAAGGTGGTGCGTTCGGTGATCGGCCGCGAGGCGCGGATCTGCTCCGGCGCGGTGCTGGTGGACGTCGTGATCGGCGACGGCGCGGTCATCGGGCCGGGCAACGAACTGCTGGACGGGCTGAGGGTGTGGCCGGGGGTGGAGCTGCCCCCGATGGCCGTGCGGTTCTCGCACGACGCGTGACCGGCCCCCTGACGCGGACCTGGCGACCGCCCTGGCCGGTGGACGTGGCGGCGACGCTGGCCCCGCACCGCCGGGGCCGCCACGACCCCGCGTACCGGACGACCCCGGACGGGGCGGTCTGGCGCACGTCGTTCACCCCGGACGGCCCGGGCGCGCTGCGGGTCCGGGGCCGTGCGGACCTCGGCGAGGTCGAGGCGTTCGCATGGGGGCCGGGCGGGGCCTGGCTGCTGGAGGGCCTGCCGGAGCTGCTGGGCTCGGAGGACGAGCCGGGGACCCTGGAGCCGTTGCACGCGGTGGTCAGGGACGGTGCGGCCCGGCGGCGCGGGTGGCGGATCGGGCGGAGCAACCGGGTGTTCGAGGCGCTGGTGCCCGCCGTGCTGGAGCAGAAGGTGGTCTCCCAGGAGGCGTGGCGGGCCTGGGGGTATCTACTGCGCCGGTTCGGCGAGCCCGCGCCGGGCGCCCCGGAGATGCGCGTGCCCCCGCCGCCCGCCGTCTGGGCCCGCATCCCGTCGTGGGAGTGGCACAGGTCGGGCGCGGAGGCCGTACGGGCACGAACGATCATGAACGCGGCGCGGGTGGCGGGCCGACTGGAGCAGGACGCCGCCGAGGGCCGGCTGCGGTCACTGCCGGGTGTCGGGGTGTGGACGGCCGCCGAGACCCGGCAGCGCGCGGTGGGGGATCCCGACGCCGTCTCGGTCGGTGACTACCACCTGCCCGGCCTGGTGGGTTGGGCGTTGGCGGGCCGCAAGGTCGACGACGCCGGGATGCTGGAGCTGCTGGAGCCGTACGCGGGCCACCGGCACCGGGTCACCCGGCTGCTGGAACTGTCCGGCAGACGTCCTCCACGGCGCGGGCCTCGGATGTCCGTGCGGGACTATCGCGCCTTCTGACCCGGTTCCGGGTGCGTGACGCGCGTCTCTCGGTGCGGCGACGACGCCAGAAGTGGTCGGGGGCCCAGTCGAGGCCGTCGCGGCTGTCGCGGCCGAACAGCGGGCCGAGGACGGCGAGCGCGACGAACAGGGCGAGGAAGAAGTACATGGGAGGTCCTGGGGGTCGGCAGTGATGGGACTCCCGCGCGGGTCGCGATGGAGGGGCGGGTTCGCCGCCGTTTCTCCGTCGCACCTCCAGTCTGGCCCGTTCCATTGTTCAGGTCCAGCGACTATTTCTGCATAGAACGTGTAAGAAACACTGAACTGTCCTCGCGTGCCGGCGGCGCGGCGGGGAATAGATCGACGACGTCGGGGCTTGACTCGGAAAACGTGGCCGCCCGGATCATCCACCAATATGACGCTTGGCATAGAGTTCGCCTCATGGACACTGCCAGCACGGTGACCGAGTCGGCGCTACGGCGGGCCCTGGCCCGCGCGCGCGACGGCAAAACCCTCGACCACGCCGAGGCCGCCACGCTGCTCCACGCCCGTGGCCCTCACCTGGACCGGCTCCTGGAGTACGCGTCCCGCACCCGCGACGCCGGGCTGGAAGCGGCCGGACGCCCCGGGATCATCACCTACAGCCGCAAGGTCTTCATCCCGCTGACCCGGCTGTGCCGGGACCGCTGCGGCTACTGCACCTTCGCGACCGTTCCCCACCGGCTCGACGCGCCCTTCCTCGGTCCCGACGAGGTGCTGGAGATCGCCCGGCAGGGTGCGGCGATGGGCTGCAAGGAGGCCCTGTTCACGCTGGGCGACCGGCCCGAGGACCGCTGGAAGCCCGCCCGCGACTGGCTCGACGCCCACGGCTACGACGACACGCTCTCCTACGTCCGCGCCATGGCCATCCGGGTGCTCGAGGAGACGGGGCTGCTGCCGCACCTCAACCCGGGTGTGCTGACCTGGCGGGACCTCCAGCGGCTCAAGCCGGTGGCGCCCTCGATGGGCATGATGCTGGAGACCACCGCGACCCGGCTGTTCAGCGAACGCGGCGGCCCCCACTTCGGGTCGCCCGACAAGGACCCGGCCGTCCGCCTGCGGGTGCTGGAGGACGCGGGCCGCACCAACGTGCCGTTCACCACCGGCATCCTCATCGGCATCGGCGAGACCGTCCCCGAACGCGCCGACGCGCTGTTCGCCATCCGCCGGACCATGCGGGAGTACGGGGCGATCCAGGAGGTCATCGTCCAGAACTTCCGCGCCAAGCCCGACACCAAGATGCGCGACACCCGAGACGCGGAGCTGGACGAGCTCGCCGCGACCATCGCCGTCGCCCGGCTGGTGCTGGGCCCCAAGGCGCGCATCCAGGCCCCGCCCAACCTGGTCGACGACCAGTACGGGCTGATGGTGCGGGCGGGCATCGACGACTGGGGCGGCGTCTCGCCCCTCACCCCCGACCACGTCAATCCCGAACGGCCCTGGCCCCACATCGACGAGCTGGCCGCCCGGACCGCCGAGCACGGATTCACCCTGCGCGAACGGCTCACCATCTACCCCGAGTACGTCCGACGCGGCGAGCCCTGGCTCGACCCCCGGCTGAACGCCCACGTCGCCGCCCTGGCCGACCCGGAGACCGGCCTCGCCCGCGAGGACGCCGTTCCGCAGGGCCGTCCCTGGCAGGAGCCCGACGGGGGCTTCCTGGCGTCGGGCCGCACCGACCTGCACGTCGAGATCGACACCACCGGGCGCACCGCCGACCGGCGCGACGACTTCGACGAGGTGTACGGCGACTGGGACGCCCTCCGCGACCGGGTCCGGGTGCCCGAACGCTTCGACGCCGACGTCAAGGCCGCCCTCGCCCACGCCGAGCGCGACCCCGCCGGCATCTCCGACGACGAGGCCCTCGCCCTGCTGCACGCCGACGGCCCCGAACTGGAGGCGCTGACGAGACTGGCCGACGACCTCCGCCGGGACGCGGTCGGCGACGAGGTGACCTACGTCGTCACCCGCAACGTCAACTTCACCAACGTCTGCTACATCGGCTGCCGCTTCTGCGCGTTCGCCCAGCGCCGCACCGACGCCGACGCGTACACCCTGTCGCTGGAACAGGTCGGCGACCGCGTCGACCAGGCGTGGGAGGCCGGGGCCACCGAGATCTGCATGCAGGGCGGCATCCACCCGGACCTGCCCGGCACCGCGTACTTCGACCTCGCCAGGGAGGTCAAGCGCCGCCGCCCCGACATCCACCTGCACTCCTACAGCCCCATGGAGGTCGTCAACGGCGCCAGCCGCACCGACCTGTCCGTCCGCGACTGGCTCCAGGCCGCCAGGGAGGCCGGGGTCGACTCGCTGCCCGGCACCGCCGCCGAGATCCTCGACGACGACGTCCGCTGGGTGCTCACCAAGGGCAAGCTGCCCGCCTCCCAGTGGATCGAGGTCGTCACCACCGCCCACGAGCTGGGCATCCCGACGACCTCCACGATGATGTACGGGCACGTCGACACCCCCGCGCACTGGGTGGGGCACATCAGGCTGCTGCGCTCGATCCAGGAACGGACCGGCGGGTTCACCGAGTTCGTCCTGCTGCCGTTCGTCCACCACAACTCGCCGATCTACCTGGCCGGGCTCGCCCGTCCGGGGCCCACCGCACGCGAGAACCGGGCCGTCCACGCCCTCGCCCGGATCCTGTTGCACGGCGCGATCGCCAACATCCAGTGCTCCTGGGTCAAGCTGGACGACGCCCTGTGCACCCAGGTGCTCCAAGGCGGCGTCAACGACCTCGGCGGCACCCTGATGGAGGAGACCATCAGCCGGATGGCCGGCTCCGGCAACGGCTCGTTCAAGACGATCAGCTCGCTGGAGGAGATCGCCGCCCGCGCCGGCCGCCCCGCACGTCAGCGCACCACCACCTACGGAACGCCGTCCCAGGAACGGGTCGAGGCGGCCCGCCGGACCGACGGGGTCGGGCACTTCGCTCAGGGGTCCGGGGGACGTGGCAGACTCGATCTCCCGCTGGTCACCTGAGATCTCCGAGAGGGCCGATTGGACGCGACTCCCGCACCCCCCGCATCCCCCGCATGGCGACGGCGGCGGGTGCTCGTGGCCGCCGCCGTGCTGCTCGCCGGGCTCGGCGGCGGAGGTGTCTGGGCGATCGGGACGCTCACCGAGCCCTGCCCCGGGGCGCCGCTCTCGGTGACCGTCGCCGTGGAGCCGGAGATCGCCCCGCCGCTGCGCGAGATCGCCGACCGGTTCGAGACCGCACGGCACCGCGTGACGGGCCGCTGCGTCACCGTGCGGATCACCGCGGCGGACGCCGCGACGACCGCCCGGGCGCTGGGCCGGGGCGACTCCGACGTCGACGCCTGGGTCCCCGAGTCCACGAACCGGCTCACCGAGGCCCGACGGGCGGGCCCCGGCGGGTCGGACGTCCCGCCGGACGGCCCGTCGCTGGCCGGATCGCCGGTGGTGTTCGCCACCACCCGCCCCGCCGCCGACGACCTGCGGGCCGCCCGCGTCCGGCCGAGCTGGCGGCTCCTGCTGTCCGACCACGCCGGAGGGCTCTGGGTGGCCCACCGGATGCTGGACCCGGCGGTCGACACCACCGGGACCTTCGCCATGGCCGCCCTCGATCAGGTCGCGAACCCGGGGCGCGCCGCGGTGGCGGAGCTGCGCCGCACCGCGCCCAAGGGCGTCGCCCCGCTCTTCGCCGAGCTGACCGGGGTCGACCGGTTCGGCCGCCCGCTGCTGGTGACCAGCGAACAGACCATGGTCAACCACAACCTGGCGCACCGGCCCAACCCCGCCGTGGCCCTGGTGCCGCATGAGGGCACCCTGATGCTCGACTACCCGCTCGCGGTCGTCGCCAAGGACCCGCAGCGGCGGGAGGCCGTGGACGCGTTCCTGTCCGCCGCGCGGTCCCGCTCGTCCCGCATCACGCTCCAGCGGTACGGGTTCCGCGCCCCGGACGGCACGATCGGCGCCTCCCAGGCCCGCCGTCTGGGGCTCGACCCCGCCGCGCCCAAGCCGTTGAAGCTCCCCACCCGGAAGGAGCTGGACCGGGCGGCGGCCTCCTGGCGCGTCAGCGCACCTCGATGAAGGCGTCCGGCAGCCTCGGCGGGCGCTCGCGCGGGGGCGCGGCGGCGTGCCCGACGCCCACGGCGCCCATCGGGTCCCAGTCGTCGGGCAGCCCCAGGACCTCGCGGACGACGCTCCGGCAGAACATCGTGCTGGACACCCAGCACGACCCCAGCCCCTCGACCGCCAGCCCTACCAGCAGGTTCTCCACGCCCGCGCCCATCGCCACCAGGAACATCTCGCGCTCGGCCCGCGACCTGCGCTCGTCCGGGTAGTCGTGGGAGCCGTCCATCACCAGGCACGGCACCACCAGGTAGGGCGCGCGCCGCAGCACCTCGCCGCGCCGGAGCCGCTTGGTGATGGACTCCTCGCCGAAGCCGTCGCGCCGCAGGTCGGCCTCCCACGCGTCGCGCATCGCGTCCAGCAGCCGCGTCCGTGAGTCGACCGACTCCAGCAGCACGAAACGCCACGGCGTCGTGTGGTGCGGCGCCGGGGCCGTGATGGCCGCCGCCACCGCCCGGCGCACCGCCTCCGGATCGACCGGGTCGTCGGTGAACTCCCGTACGGTACGGCGCGCGAACAGCACCTCCGAGGACCCGTACCGGAACATGTCCTCGGCGGGCGGACGGATCAGCTCCCGCGCGCCCGGCCCGTCCTCGTCGGTGACCAGGTGACCCAGCCCGCGCACCACCGCGACCGGCACCCCGGACAGCTTGCCCTTGACCAGCTCCCCGGCGGCGGCGATCTCGTCGGCCACGGCGGTCACCGTGGCGTCCAGCCGGTTGCCGTGGGAGTCGGTACGGCCGCGCAGGTCGTCCAGCGGAGCCAGGCCGGCCGTCCCGATGGCCGTGTCGATCAGGCCCGTCCGCCACGGCCGGCCCATGGTGTCGGTGAGCAGCACCGCGACCCGTGCGCCGGTCAGCTCCCGCAGCCGCGCCCGGATCCGGCGCGCGGAGCCGTCCGGGTCCTCGGGCAGGAGCAGCACGGTGCCGGGGGCGGTGTTGGACGCGTCCACCCCGGCGGCGGCCAGCACGAGGCCCTGCCGGTTCTCCACGATGCGGGTCTCGCCGCCGGGATGCGTCCGCCGCGCCACGACCCGCACCGTCTCGGCGTCGATCGCCTTGCGCCGGTCGTCGGCCGCCAGCACCCGGCCCTCCGCCTTGCTCACGATCTTGGACGTGATCACCAGCACGTCCCCGTCGGCCGGGGACCACGCGTCGGCGATCAGCGCGGCCACGTCGTCGCCCTCGCCCACCTCGGGCAGACCGGGCACCCCGACGATCTCGATCGGGCCCGTCATCGAAGCTCCTCGGCGAGGTCGAGGGCCGCCCGGGCGATCTCGGCCGTGGCCTCGACGTCGGTCATCAGCAGCGGCCGGGCCCGTACGGTGACGCCGTCCACCGCCGTGCCGGCGTCGGCCTCGTCGACCAGCCAGCCGTCCAGCAGACCCGGGCCGTAGTGCTCGGCCACCGCGCGGGCGCTCGTCTCCACCCCGATCGCGGTCAGGCACGCGTCGGCCATGCCCCGGACGGGCGCGCCGCCGATGATCGGCGAGACGCCCACCACGGTCTCGGCCACCACCGCCTCGCGGATGCCCGGCACCGCCAGGATGGTACCCACGCTGACCACCGGGTTGGACGGCGGCAGCAGCACCACGTCGGCCCGCCCGATCGCCTCCAGCACGCCGGGGGCGGGCTTGGCGTCCTCCGCGCCGATCGCCGTGATCGACTCGGCGGGCACCGCCGCCCGCAGCCTGACCCACCACTCCTGGAAGTGGATCGCCCGCCGCCCCTCACCGTCGTCGACCACCACATGGGTCTCGACCCGGTCGTCGGTCATCGGGATCAGTCTCACCCCCGGCTTCCAGCGGTGGCACAGCGCCTCGGTGATCGCCGACAGCGGGTAGCCCGCGTCCAGCATCTGGGTCCGCACGATGTGGGTGGCGAAGTCGCGGTCGCCCAGGCCGAACCAGCTCGGCTCCACCTCGTAGGCGGCCAGCTCCTCCTTGACCCGGAACGACTCGTCCGCCCGGCCCCAGCCCCGCTCCTCGTCGATCCCGCCGCCGAGGGTGTACATCACCGTGTCCAGATCGGGGCATACCTTCAGACCGAACAGGAAGATGTCGTCGCCGGTGTTGCCGATGACGGTGACCTCGGCGTCGGGCGCGGCCCGTAGGAGCCCGCGCAGGAAGCGGGCCCCGCCGATACCGCCCGCCAGCACCACGATCCTCATGGTCGTCCAGCCTAGGCCCCCGGCCGGACGCCCGGACGGGCGCGGTGAGCGGATCTTCGGAGTCCGGACGCCGGCGCGTGCGGTATGCAAAGCTTTGCGGGTCGGTATGACGCTATCCGAACGAATCTGGAGACAGTCGTGAACAAGGAAGCGGTCCTGCGCCTGCGCGAACCGGCCGCCTGGGTCCTCGCCATCGCGGCCGCCCTGCACGTGCTGGGCGGTCTGGTCCCCCTCCTCATGGGCGACGGGAAGTTCACCCATCGGGCCCTGTCGGAGACGCTGGACTCCGGGCTGATCGCGGGTGTCGCACTGACCGCGCTGCTGGCCACCGCCGTGTTGCTGGTCATCTGGGGCGGCACGCCGACCAAGGCGGCCCGCACCGTGGTGATCATCGCGCTGGCGGTGTTCGGGGTGGCGCTGCTGTTCGGCGTCATCGCCTGGTTGGCCGGTCTGGTCGCGGGCGGCGAGTCGGTGACGATCGGCGACCGTGAGATCAGCTCCGGCGGCTTCAGCGCGGACACCAAGCTGGCGGCCTTCCTCTACGGCGCGGCCAAGTTGGCGGTCCTGGGCGTGGGCGCCTGGTTCACGTTCACGGTCTTCCAGGCGCTGCAGCCGGCCCGTCCGCAGATGCCGCAGGCCGGCTACGGCGAGTACGGCGGCTACCAGCAGGGCCAGCAGGGTCAGCAGCAGTACGACCCGCAGCAGTACCAGCAGCAGGCCGGCTACCAGCAGCCCGTCGAGGGCCAGGGCCAGCAGTACCAGCAGCCCGCCGAGGGGCAGGCCCAGCAGTACCAGCAGCAGCAGTACCAGCAGCCCCAGCAGGGCGGCTACCAGCAGCAGCCGGGCTATCAGCAGCCTCAGCAGGGCGGCTACCAGCAGCCCCAGCAGGGCGGCCCGTCCCTGGAGGACGAGAGCGCCGGCGAGTGGACGCGGGCCTATGGGGGCGGGGCGGGTCAGCAGCCCCAACAGCCCCAACCGGGCTACGGACAGCCCGGTTACGGCCAGCAGGAGCAGCAGGGGCCCGAAAACGGCGGCGACTGGTACCGCGACAACCGTCCGCCACAGTAATAACGACGCCAACGCCGATCACTACGCACCGAAACAGCCGCTATGCCCGTGCCCGAAGTCGTTCCGCTTGACGGAGCAGGCGCTACACGCGTGTAATTTCATACGTGTAGTTCTTCTCGTCGGGGGGACAGAGGGTCCGATGAGAAGGGTGTTCGGGGGCTCCACGGGCTAGGAGGTGCGCTGTGAGCGAGGTAGTGATCCCGCTGGCGCACGGCACAGACGGTGAAGAGTTGGGCTGGCAGGAGCGCGCCCTGTGCGCGCAGACGGATCCGGAGGCGTTCTTTCCGGAGAAGGGCGGCTCGACCCGCGAAGCCAAGAAAGTGTGCCGGGCTTGCGAGGTACGGGCCGAGTGCCTGGAGTACGCGCTCCAGCACGACGAACGTTTCGGTATCTGGGGTGGATTGTCCGAGCGGGAGCGCCGCAAGCTCAAGCGCGCGGCGGTCTGAGGCGCCCACCACGGTGTGTTTCCCAGGGGATGCCCGGCGGGATCACCGCGCCTGCGCGTATGGTGTTCCCGCCGTGTCCGCCTGACAGCCGTCCCATCCGGACGGTCAAGGGTCGACGTGGCCGGCCCGCCCCGCATCAGGGGCGGCCGACCCGTCCCCCTCACCCGGGGACGGCAGGAAGAATCGTCGACCCAGATCGAGGGGACCCTTGTCGCCCGCTCTCGATCGCCACGTCGTCACGGCCGTCCTGGTCGCCCATGAAGGGGCGCGCTGGCTGCCGGAGACGCTCAAGGCGCTGCTGACGCAGACCCGGCCGGTACAACGCTTCGTCGCCGTCGACACCGGAAGCACCGACCGGGGTCCTGCCGTGCTCACGGAAGTGGTCGGTGACGGCAACCTGCTCAGGCTGCCGCGCACCACCGGATACGGCCGGGCCGTGGCCGAGGCGCTGCGGCACACCGCGGCCTCGCTGCCCGTGCCCGACGACAGTCCCGGGCGGCCCCGCACCGAGTGGATCTGGCTGCTCCACGACGACTCGGCGCCCGCCGCCGACGCACTGGCGCTGCTGCTGCGCGCCGCCGACGCCGACCCCAACGCCACCGTGCTGGGCCCCAAGCTGCGCGACTGGGACGACCGGCGGCTGCTGCTGGAGATGGGTGTCACCATCGACGGGGCGGGCCGCCGCGAGACCGGGGTGGACCGCCTGGAGTTCGACCAGGGCCAGCACGACGGCGTCCGGGGCGTGCTCGCGGTCAGCACCGCCGGGATGCTCGTCCGCCGCGACGTCTGGGACGAGCTCGGCGGGCTCGACCAGACCTTCGGCCTCTTCCGCGACGACATCGACTTCGGCTGGCGCGCCCACGCCATCGGCCAGCGGGTGGTCGTGGTGAGCGACGCCGTCGTCCACCACGCCGAGGCGGCCGGACGCGGGCTGCGGGCTCCGGGCATGACGGCCGAGTCCGCGCGCCGCCGCGACCGCCGCAACGCCCTGTACGTCCTGCTGGCCAACCTGCCGACGGGCCCGGCGGTCCGCACGCTGGCCCGCGTGCTGATCGGCACGGCGCTCCGCGCGCTCTGTCTGCTGGCCGTCAAACGGCAGCAGACGGCCCGCGACGAGGTCGCCGCGCTCGTCGACGTGCTGCGCTCGCCCCGCGCGCTGCGTCGGGCCCGGGCCGCGCGGGCCACCGGCCGGCGGCGGGTCTACCACAGCGTCCGGCGGTTCCAGCCGCGCGGCCTGGCGCTGCGCCGCTTCGGCGAGCGTGTCTCCGCCGCGCTGGCCCGCGACGACGACCACGACACCTCCGCCGAGGGCCCACGGTTGGTGCGCCGGCTGCTGGGCCATCCCGTGGCGATCCTCGCCCTCGGGCTGGGCGCGGTCACCGTCGCCGCCGAACGGTCGCTGGTCGCCGCCGGCGGCAGGCTCGGCGGCGGGGCCCTGGTGCCCGCCTGGGGCGGGGCGAGCGACCTGTGGGAACGCCACCTGGCGGGCTGGCATCCGGTCGGGCTCGGCTCGGCCGCCCAGGCCCCGCCCTCCACGGGCGTGCTCGCCGCGCTGTCCACGGTGACGTTGGGCAAGCCCTGGCTGGCGGTGTCGCTGCTGCTCCTCGGCAGCGTCCCGCTCGCCGGGCTCACCGCGTACGCCGCCGCCCGCACGCTGGTCGTGGAGCCGTCCCGGCCGACCGGGCGACGGGGCCGCAGGCAGGGCACCGGTCGCCGGATCCCGGCCCCGGCGGTGCGGATGTGGATCGCGGCCACCTACGCGCTCCTTCCCGTCGCGACCGGCGCCATCGCCACCGGCAGGATCGGGACCGCCGTCGTGCTGGTGATGCTGCCGCTGATCGTGCAGCAGGCCGCCCGGATGTACGCGCTGCCCCGGGGGCGTCGCGTTCCGCGCAGACAGCGCCGCCGGGCGGCCTGGGCGGTGGGTCTGCTGCTGGCCGTCGCGATGTCGTTCGTGCCGCTGGTGTGGCCGCTGGCGCTCCTCGGCGGTCTGGTCGCCTGGGCGGCCTTCGGCACCGCGCGGTCCACCCACCTCGACCGCAAGCTGGTGGTCGCCCTGGGGGTGCCGCCGCTGCTGTTGCTGCCGTGGACGGCCGGGTTGATCCTGCATCCGTCGCGCTTCCTGCTGGAGGCGGGCCTGCACCCCGGCACCGATCCGGCCCCCGGGGCGGTGTCGCTGCTGGCGCTGAACCCCGGCGGGCCCGGTGTGCCCCCGACGTGGGCGCCGGCCGGGCTGCTGCTGATCGCGGCGCTGGCGCTGCCGCTGCGCAGCCGCCGGCCGGCGGTCCTGGTCGGCTGGATGATCGCCCTGTTCGGGCTGCTCACGGCGATCGGCGTCAGCGCCGTCACGGTCGCGAAGGGCGCCGAGCGGGCCCCCGCCTGGCCGGGGGCGGCGCTGCTGTTCGCGGCGGCGGGCATCCTGCTGGCGGCGATCGCGGCGGTCCTGCGCGCCGTCGACACGCTCACCGAGAAGGACGTCGTCTATCGGGTGGGGGGCGGTCTGGTCGTCCTCGCCGCCGTGTCCGTGCCCGTGCTGTCGGGCCTGGCCTGGATCGCCGACGGCGCCGGCGGGCCGCTCCGGAAGGTCCCCGCCGAGACCGTCCCCGGGTTCGTCGCCGGTCCCGCCGGGCCGCGCACGCTCGTGCTCAGCCGTGAGCCGAACGGGCGGATGGCGTACCAGGTCCTGCGCGGCGTGGAGCCCAGGATCGGCGAGGCCGAGATCCCGATCCCCGCGCCCGCCCGCCGCAGGATGGACGCCCTCACGGCGGGGTTCGCCGCCGGGTTCGGCGACGGCCCGGCGCTGACCCGGATGGGCGTCCAGTACGTCCTGGTGCCCCGGCCGGGCCGGGACGCGACCACGGCGGTCCTGGACGCCTCGCCGGAGCTGACCCGGATCAGCCGTACCGCCGAGTTCGGCATCTGGCGGCTGCTCGAGCCCGCCGGTCGCCTGATGCTCCTCGACGGGCTGGACGTGACGCCGCTGCCCGCCGGGAAGGTCGACGCGTCGGTGCGGATCCCGCCCGGCCCCCGGCCGCGCACGCTGCTGCTGGCCGAGCCCGCCGACGGGGGCTGGCGGGCCACCCTCAACGGCGACGGCCTCGAAGGGCGGCGCATGGACGGCTGGGCCCAGGCGTACGACATCCCGCCGTCGGGCGGGCACTTCGAGCTCCGCCGGGGCATGGCCCTGCGCCATCTCTGGGTGCTCGTTCAAGGCGTGGCCGTCCTGACCGTCGCCGTCTTGGCGCTGCCGGGGGCGCGGTCGGGCGCGGTCGGGCGGGTGGGCGGGGGCTCCGCCCGCGGGCGTCGTTCGAGTGTGCGCGGGCTGCGTCGTGCGGCCGCCGCCGTGCCCGAACCGTCCGGGCCGCCGACATCCTCCTCGTCCGAGCCCCCGGTCGCCGCCGGAGAACGTTCATGACCGACGAAGAAGCCGCCGAGGACAAGCCCACGGGCCCCGGCCGACCCCGTACGTTCGCCGACGTCCGAGCGGAGGTGCGGCGTTGGGGGCTGCGGTTCGCCGAGCTGGGCGTGCAGGTCCTCCGCTACCGGTACGCGACGGCGGCGCTCGTCCTGCTGGCCGTCCTGGCGCTGTACGGGGTGGCGGCCCTGTCCCGTCCGTCCGGTGAGGCGGCCGTGGGCGTCGGGCGGCGGATACCGGTCTCCTCGGCCGTCCTCGCCTGCCCCGGCACCCGGGACGGCAGGGTCAGCGCCCTCGCCCCCGTCACCTCGCGGGGCGCCGGTCGCGCCGACGTGTCGTCGATGGCGGACGGCCAGACGCTGGCCTCGCTGACCAGGCCCGGCCTGCCGTGGAGCCGGGACGTCGAGGACGCCCCCGACGCGTACATGGTGAAGGCGCAGGGCGCGCCGGCGGCGGGCCTGGCCGCCGAGCGGACCACCTACGTCGGCAAGGGCGACGACCGGGGCCTGGCCGCCACGCGGTGCGCCGCGCCCGGCAACGACCTGCGGTTCATCGGCCCGGGCCCGCTCGACGCGGACCGCATCGACGTCTACCTCACCAACCTCGACGCCCAGCCCGCCACGGTCGACATCACGGCCCTGTCGGGAGAGGGCCCGTTGGACACCGCCGACGGGCGCGGCATCCTCGTCGGCCCCCACGGCACCCGGATCGTCCGCCTGGGGGACACCCCCGACGGCATGGGCGAGATCGTCACGACCTCCCAGTTGCTGGCCCTGCGGGTGCGGACCACCACGGGCCGGGTCGCCGCGGCCGTCCGCGTCCGGGTGGCCGAGGAGAAGGGCGTCGACTGGCTGCCGGTCGCCGGAGCCCCGGCCGCCACGCTCACGGTCCCGGGCATCCCGTCCGGTCCTGGAGGGCGTCGTCTGCTGGTGGCCGTCCCGGGGCAGGACGACGCCCGCGTCATGATCCAGGTGATGACCCCCACCGGCGCGTTCGCCCCCGAGGGCCGCGACACCATGGACGTGCCCGCCGGGACCGTCATGCCGCTCGACCTCGAACACGCCCTGGGGGGCAAGGCGGCGGCCGTGCTGCTGGTCGCCAACCGGCCGATCGTGGCGGGGTTCGCCGCCGAGCGCGGCGACGACGTCGCCTACGGGGTCGCCACCCACCCGCTGACCCGCGCCGGGGGAGTGGTCGCCGACAACCGCTTCAACTCGTCGCTGTTGCTGACCGCCCCCGGCAACGCCGCCACCGTCCGCGTCACCACGATCGGTGCGCAGGGCACGCCGGGCCGCCCCCAGGACGTCCGGATCGCGGCGGGCCGGACCATCGAGGTCGAGCCGACCCCGCCGCCCGGGGACGCCGACGAGGGCTTCGGCCTTCTCGTCGTCCCGCTGCCGGGCTCGGGCCCGGTGCACGCCGCCCGCGTGATGGCGACCGGCCGCGACGACAGACTGTTCACCGTGCTCCCCATCGCGCCCGCCGTCACCACCCTGGACCTGCCACCGGTGGTCGACTCGCCCCGGGTGCTGTTGCCCGTCGAGCGCCGGCCGGGTTGACCGCGGTGCCCTGAGGGGCGGCTACTCGTCCGGGGAGTCGTAGCTCGGGTCGACGGACTCGGGGGACAGGCCGAGCAGGTCGGCGACCTCCTCCACGAGCACGTCGCGGACCAGCCTGGCCAGCTCGCGCTCGTCGACGCCCCGACCGCGGGCGCCGGGGCCGCCGCTGCGGGCCTCGATCGGGCGGCGGTAGACGATGATGCGCGGCGGCCGCCCCTCGGACGCGGGACGGGTGCGGCTGAGCGGGACGGGAACGGGGGCCGGGTCGCCGGACGTCACGTCGGGCACGTCCTCGACCGCGAACTCCACCTCGGCCAGCTCACGCCCCCAGCGCCGACCGAGCCGGGCCACCTCGTCGCCGACCAGCCCGTCGAACCGTTCGGCGCGGGACAGCGAGAACGGGGCCTCGGGGGGCATCAGGGGACCGCGCACGCCTCGGCCATGCCGGTCGCGGCGCCGGATCCTGGGGCCGGGGGCCGAGTCGCTCACCGTCGGGTGGGCCCTCTCCCCGGTGTCGGGTGCCCCGCGGGGGCGGTCAGGGATCGCACATGTACGAGCTTATCCTCCCGGCCC
This sequence comes from Thermomonospora umbrina, assembly GCF_003386555.1. Taxonomy (GTDB): domain Bacteria; phylum Actinomycetota; class Actinomycetes; order Streptosporangiales; family Streptosporangiaceae; genus Thermomonospora; species Thermomonospora umbrina. Next base: position 4,326,677 of record NZ_QTTT01000001.1, read on the forward strand.
CGGACCCGCGATGCTCCTCTTCACGGGTCCCGCCGTCGTGGGGTATTGCGGCGGTTGCCGATGAATTGACGCGGTCGTGGCGACACGGCCGCGGTGGTGGTGGCGAATACGGCGGTTCGGGGGTACGGTCGGCCATCGTGAGCCCCGCCCGAATCTGCTCCCGCACCGCGTGCAAGCAGCCAGCAGTCTTCACGCTCACGTACGTCTACCGCGACTCCACCGCGGTCCTGGGTCCGCTCGCCACCTATGCCGAGCCGCACTGCTACGACCTCTGCGCGGAGCATTCGGAACGGCTCACGGCGCCGATGGGCTGGGAGCTGGTCCGCCTCCCGGTGGAGGACGGGCGTCCCAGCGTCGACGATCTCGAGGCGTTGGCCGACGCCGTCCGCGAGGCCGCCAAACCCGTCGCCCCCGGCGAGGAGCCGGTGGGGCAGGGCGTGGAGGTCGGGCGTCGCGGACATCTGCGGGTGCTCCGCTCGGGCACCGCGCAGCCCCCCGCCGCCGCGGACCGCGGAAACGAGCGCGCGGACTGAGCCGTCCCGTCGATATCCGTCGCGACGGCGCGTCCCGGTAGGCTCGTGCATCCGTACGCCACGGCGGGCGTACGACACCGACCAGGGAGCGGGAGATTGGGCGACGTCGCCAGGATCTTCAAGGCGTACGACATCCGCGGCGTGGTGCCGGACGAACTCGACGAGGGCGTCGCCGAGGCCGTCGGCGCGGCGTTCGTCCGGGTGACGGGGGCCGCGAGGGTGGTGACCGCCCACGACATGCGCCCGTCGTCGGAGCCGCTGGCCGCCGCGTTCGCCCGGGGCGCCACCGCGCAGGGCGCCGACGTCGTCGAAGCGGGGCTGGGCTCCACCGACCTGCTCTACTACGCCAGCGGCGACCTCGACCTGCCCGGCGTGATGTTCACCGCCAGCCACAACCCGGCCCGCTACAACGGCATGAAGCTGTGCCGCGCGGGCGCCCGCCCCATCGGCCGCGACACCGGCCTCACCGAGATCCGCGATCTGGTGCTGGCGGGTGTCCCCGCCCACGACGGGCCCCGGGGCGAGGTCGTTCGGCGGGACGTGCTCGACGGGTACGCGGCGCACCTCAAGACGCTGGTCGACCTGTCCGGCATCCGGCCCCTCAAGGTGGCCGTCGACGCGGGCAACGGGATGGCCGGGCACACCGTCCCCCCCGTCTTCGAGGGGCTCCCGATCGACCTGGTGCCGCTCTACTTCGAGCTGGACGGGAACTTCCCCAACCACGAGGCCAACCCCATCGAGCCGGAGAACCTGCGCGATCTCCAGGCCGCCGTCCGCGCGAGCGGCGCCGACCTGGGGCTGGCCTTCGACGGCGACGCCGACCGCTGCTTCGTGGTGGACGAGCGGGGCGAGATCGTCTCCCCGTCCGCGATCACGGGCCTGGTCGCCGCCCGCGAACTGGCCAAGCACCCGGGCGCCGGCATCGTGCACAACCTGATCACCTCGCGGGCCGTGCCGGAGATCATCGCCGAGCACGGCGGCGTCCCGGTGCGCACCCGGGTCGGGCACTCGTTCATCAAGCAGACGATGGCCGAGACCGGGGCCGTCTTCGGCGGCGAGCACTCGGCGCACTTCTACTTCCGCGACTTCTGGTTCGCCGACTCCGGGATGCTGGCCGCGCTGCACGTGCTGGCCGCCCTGGGCGAGCAGGCCGGCCCGCTGTCGGAGCTGCTGCGCGCCTACGACCGCTACCCGGCGTCCGGCGAGATCAACAGCGAGGTGGCCGACCAGGAGGCCGCCACCGAACGGGTCCGCGCGGCGTTCGAGAGCCGCCCGGGCGTTACCATCGACGGGCTCGACGGGCTGACGGCCGCCACCGGCGACTGGTGGTTCAACCTGCGGCCGTCCAATACCGAGCCCCTGCTGCGCCTCAACGCGGAGGCCACCGACGCGACGACGATGGCCGCGATCCGCGACGAGGTCCTGGCCATCGTGAGGGAGAAGTAGACAATGAAGCTCGACTCCTGGCTGCTGGAGATCCTCGCCTGCCCCAACTGCCGGGGCGCGCTGAGGGCCGACGAGGCCGCCGCGGAGCTGATCTGCACCGGCGAGTGCGGATACGCCTACCCGGTGCGCGACGACATCCCGGTCCTCCTCGTGGACGAGGCTCGGACACCCGCCTCATGAGCACCGCGGTCGACTCCCGCAGGCTGGACGACGCCGAGGCCCTCCCGGCCGCCGACCCCGGCGAGATGCTGCGTCAGGTCGCGTCGTCGGCGGCGCAGATCAGGGAGGCCCGGCTGGTGTCCGGCGAGGCCGGGCTGGAACGCCTGGCCGAGGACGGACGCCCCCGCGCCGTCGTGGTCACCGGCATGGGCGGCTCGGGCATCTCCGGGGACGTGCTGGCGGCGGTGTGCGGCACGGGCTGTCCGGTGCCCATTGTCACCGTGCGCGGCTATCGGCTGCCGGGCTGGGTGGGCGCGGCCGACCTGGTGATCGCGGTGTCCTGCTCCGGAGGCACGGAGGAGACCCTGTCGGTGGCCCACGAGGCGATGCGACGCGGCTGCCGGATGCTGTTCGTCGGCGGGGTCGACTCCCCGCTGGCCGATCTGGCGGTCCAGGCCCGCGCGCCGTTCGTGCCCGTGCGGTCGGTGGGCCAGCCGAGGTCCACGCTGTGGGGGCTGTCGATCCCGCTGATCCTGGCGGCCCGGACGCTGGGGCTGGCGAACGTCCCCGACGAGGTGCTGGAGGGCGCGGCCCACAGGCTGGAGGACGTGGCGCACCGCTGCCGTCCGGCCAGCGAGTCGTTCGTCAACCCGGCCAAGCGGATCGCCCTGGACCTGGCGGGCGACCTGCCCATGGCGTGGGGCACGTCCGACCTGGCGACGACCGCCGCGTACCGGCTGTGCTGCCAGCTCAACGAGAACGCCAAGTACCCGGGGGTGTTCGGCGGGCTCCCGGAGGTCGACCACAACCAGGTGGTGGCGTTCGACGGCCTCTTCGCGGGCGCGCGCTCCGGCCCCGGCGACGTGGACGACTTCTTCCGCGACCGCGCCGACGACCGGGAGGGCTCCTCGCTCCATCTGGTGGTGCTGCGCGACACCGACGAGCACCCGCAGGTCCGCAAGCGCCGCGAGGTCTCGGTCGAGCTGGCCTCGGCGCGGGGGGTGGCGGTGACGGAGATCGCGGCCGAGGACGGGCATCCCCTCGAGCGGATCGCGGGTCTCATCGCGATGGCGGACTATGTCACGGTTTACTTGGCCATCGCACTGGGCGTCGACCCCACGCCCGTGACAGCCATTCAAGAGCTCAAAGCGAGGATTGCCTAGACATGAGTGCTGAGGGCGGGACCAAGGCGATCGTCGCCGCGCTGGCCGCCAACCTCGGGATCGCGACCGCCAAGTTCGTCGCCTTCGCGTTCACCGGGTCGTCGTCGATGCTGGCCGAGGGCATCCACTCCCTCGCCGACTCCGGCAACCAGGGCCTGCTGCTGATCGGCGGCAAGCGGGCCCGGCGCGAGCGGACCCCGCAACATCCGTTCGGCTACGGCCGGGAACGCTACTTCTACGCCTTCGTCGTCGCGGTGGTGCTGTTCACCATCGGCGCGGTGTTCTCGCTGTACGAGGGCTATCACAAGTACCACGAGGCCCATGAGCACCCGGGCGAGACGATGGACTCCCCGGAATGGGCGTTCGGGGTGCTGATCATCGCGATCATCATGGAGACCTTCTCCTTCCGCACCGCCATCAAGGAGTCCAACCTGGTCCGCGGCGAGCGGTCCTGGTGGCAGTTCATCCGCCGCTCCAAGGCGCCCGAGCTGCCGGTGGTGCTGCTGGAGGACCTCGGCGCCCTGGTCGGCCTGATCCTCGCGCTCGGCGGGGTCACCATGGCCGTCGTCACCGAGAACCTGGTCTGGGACGCGATCGGCACCCTGTCCATCGGCGTGCTGCTCGCGATCATCGCGATCATCCTGGCGATCGAGACCAAGAGCCTGCTGATCGGCGAGGGCGCGGACCCGGAGATGGAGAAGCAGATCATCGAGGCGCTGGAGTCGGTGCCCGAGGTCGACCACGTGATCCACATCCGCACCCAGTACCTCGGCCCCGAGGAGGTGCTGGTCGCGGCCAAGATCGCCGTCCATCACGACGACACCGCCGCCCAGGTCGCGCAGGGCATCGACGCGGCCGAGGCCAAGGTCCGGGCGAAGTTCCCGGACGCCAAGGTGATCTATCTGGAGCCCGCCCTCGACGAGATCCCCCGCAAGGCCGCCCCCGACACCACGTCCTGACGTCGTAGGGGAGAGCACACAGAGGGCCCGCGGCGTATGCCGCGGGCCCTCGGCGTCACCCTCGCCGGCCCGACCGGTCCGATCGTCCAACCCCAGCCCAGGCGAGACCGGTCGTCTCTCCGCAGAGACACGTTCTCCGGCCGGGCCGGTGAGGGTGGCTTCCCATGCGCGCCGCCCGGACCCCTGACCGGACGGTCTTTGTGTGACAGCGGCAGCGTCTCCGAAACCCCCTATGTCCGGAAGCGCCGCCGCTTCGTCACGTTAGAGAGACTACGGTCGGGAACGTCGGCTTCTCGTCCACCGGAAGGATGGAACCCGGGTCGTCCTGGAGGGGGATCCCCGTCTGCGAGGTACCACCGCGCGGTGAGGTGACGCTCCCCATCGAGCGGTAAGGATGAACGGGTGACCAGGGACGGTACCGACCAAGGGCCCTCGTTCGGCGAGGAGATCGCGCAGCATGCGTGGCGGCTGTCCGGACGGGTCGTCGCCGGGCTCGGCCAACTGCTGCTGTGGGTGATCACCGGCATCGGGCGGGCGCTGCGACCGGTGGCGCTGCGGCTCGGGGCCAAGGTGTACGGCCCGCCGCGTCCCCACCCGGGGGCGGGTCACGATGGCCGTACCCGGGTGGCGCCCGTCGGCGCGCAGACGACGCCGATGCCCGGCTGGTCGGCCGCGTGGCGGGAGTTCGCCGCCTCCTGGTACTTCGCCCCGCTGACCGGCGTCGCCCTCGTGATCGCCGCACTGGCGGAGCTGGCCCCGCAGGGCACGCCGCCGATCAGCGTGGCGGGAGGGTTCGCGGTGGCCTCGACGCTGCCGCTGGTGTGGCGGCGGGAGTTCCTGCGCCCGGTCGCCGCGGTGGCGCTCAGCGCGTTCGCGGCGGGGCTGCTGTCGGGGCAGGAGCTGCGGTTCACCACGGTGTTCGCCGCCCTCTACACGTTGTACGCGCTGGGCCGGCACCTGCCCCGGCAGAGCGCCGGCGCGCTGGCGGTGGGCACGTTGGCGACCATCGGCGTGATCTACCTGGCGGCCGGGAGCCTGGACGAGGTGCCGTGGCCGGCGACCATGGTGGCGGCGCTGGCCGCGATCGGCCTCGGCGACGCCCGTCGGGTCAAGGAGAGCGCCGAGCGCACCGAGGCCGAGGCCGAGGAGCGCAACAACGAGACCCTCACCCGGCTCACCGCCGTCCAGCGGGAGCAGGCGGTGATGCGCGAACGGGCCCGGATCGCCCGGGAGCTGCACGACGTGGTGGCGCACTCGGTGTCCATGATCGCCGTGCAGGCCGAGACCGCCCCGTACACCCTGCAGGATCTGTCGCCCCAGGCGCGCGAGGGGTACGTCGAGATCGCGCGGACCGCCCGCGAGGCCCTGGTGGAGATGCGCCGGCTACTCGGCGTGCTGCGCGCCGACGCGGGCACCGGGCCGGAGTCGGCGCCGCAGCCCCGGCTGGACCGGCTGCCCGACCTCATCGACCAGCACCGGGGCGCCGGCGGGGGCGATGCCCGGCTGGAGGTCCGGGGCGATCCGCGCGACCTGTCGGCGACGGTGGAGCTGTCGGCGTACCGGATCGTTCAGGAGGCGCTGACCAACGCGCGGCGGCACGCCCCCGGGGCGGACGTGCGGGTGGAGCTGGCGTTCCTGAACGACCGCCTGGCGGTGCGGGTGCGCGACACCGGGGCCTCGGCCCCCACCATGGTCCTCGATCCCTCGCAGGCCGCCGGTGGCTCCGGAGGACCCGGAGGACATGGTCTCGTGGGCATGCAGGAGCGTGCGACGATGCTGGGCGGACGGTTCTCCGCCGGCCCGGCGACCGAGGGCGGCTTCATGGTGGAGGCCGAGTTGCCGTTCGTGAGGGAGGAGACTTCCCGCAGTGACGCCCACCCTGTTCCGCCGCCGGGACACGACCGCTGACCGAGGGACGACGAGCCGGTGATCAAGGTCATCGTCGTCGACGACCAGAACATCGTGCGGGCCGGTTTCGCCGCGCTGCTGAACTCCCAGCCTGACATCACCGTGGTGGGCGAGGCCGGGGACGGCCGCGAGGCGGTGGTCCTGGCCGAGCGCACCCGTCCCGACGTGGTGGTGATGGACATCCGGATGCCCGGCATGGACGGCATCGAGGCCACCCGGCGGATGCTCGCCCAGCCGTGCCACGAGGCCATGCGGGTCCTGGTGCTGACCACCTTCGACGTGGACGAGTACGTCTACGAGGCCCTCGCCGTCGGGGCCAGCGGCTTCCTGCTGAAGGACGCCACCGCCGAGGAGCTGGTCTCGGCCGTCCGGGTGGTGGCGCGCGGCGACTCCCTGCTGGCCCCGCAGGTCACCGGCCGGCTGATCCGCGAGTTCACCCGGCAGCGGCGCACCCGTCCGCAGGCCCCGGCCGAGCTGGCGACCCTCACGGCCCGCGAGACCGAGGTCCTGGTCCTCATCGCGGGCGGCCTGTCGAACGGCGAGATCGCCCGGCGCCTGGTGGTCAGCGAGCACACGGTCAAGACCCATGTGGCGAGGGTCTTCACCAAGCTGGCCGTGCGCGACCGGGCCCAGGCGGTCATGCTGGCGTACGAGTCGGGGCTGGTCACCCCGGGCGCCAACCCGGAGAACTCCCAGCCCTAGTGGTGGGGGCCGGCGGCTGGCGTCGGAGCAGCCGGAGGGCCTTCTCCTTCTCGAAATCGAGGGCGCGGGCGGGCGGCGCCGACAGCCGGCCGATGCGTTCGCCGAGTTCGCGCACCCGCGCCTGGACCTCGGGCTCGGCAAGCACGCGCAGCCCGAACGCCAACTCCGCCGGGCTGATGTCGTACCGCTTCTCCAGGGCGAGCGCGTACGCGACGGCGCGCAGTTCGGCGTCGCCGAAGCGGCGGTGGCCGCTGCGCTCGCGGGTCGGGGGGAGCAGGCCCAGGGCCTCGCGGTAGCGGAGCATGCGGGGCGAGGTGCCGAGCCGCCGGGCGGCCTCCGTGATGCGCATGCCGCCAATTCTGACAAATGAGTGTGAGGAAGTCGCACCCGACCGTGCTCCGGTGACCCCTCCGGGCCTAGACTCGCTGGTCGTACTCGACTTGCGAGGAGCATTCACACCATGGACTACAAGGTCGCCGACCTTTCGCTGGCCGAGTTCGGCCGCAAGGAGATCCGGCTCGCCGAGCACGAGATGCCCGGTCTGATGGCGGTACGGCGCGAGTACGCCGACGCGCAGCCGCTGCGCGGAGCCAAGATCATGGGCTCGCTGCACATGACGATCCAGACCGCCGTGCTCATCGAGACGCTGGTCGCGCTCGGCGCCGACGTCCGCTGGGTGAGCTGCAACATCTTCTCCACCCAGGACCACGCGGCCGCCGCCGTCGTGGTGGGCCCCGAGGGCACCGTCGACGAGCCCAAGGGCGTCCCGGTCTTCGCCTGGAAGGGCGAGACGCTGGAGGAGTACTGGTGGTGCACCGACCAGGCGCTCGCCTGGCCCGACGGCACCCCCCCGAACATGATCCTGGACGACGGCGGCGACGCCACCCTGCTCGTCCACAAGGGCGCCGAGTACGAGAAGGTCGGCTCCGTCCCCGAGTTCGGCGCGGACGACCCCGAGGAGTGGGGCGTCATCCTCGACACCCTGCGTACCACGATCGCCGCCCGTCCCGGTCGTTGGACCGAGACCGCCGCCGCGATCAAGGGCGTCACCGAGGAGACCACCACCGGCGTCCACCGCCTGTACGAGATGGCCAAGAACGGCACCCTCGCGTTCCCGGCCATCAACGTGAACGACTCGGTCACCAAGTCGAAGTTCGACAACAAGTACGGCTGCCGGCACTCGGTGATCGACGGCCTCAACCGCGCCACCGACGTCCTGATCGGCGGCAAGGTCGCGCTCGTCGCCGGCTACGGCGACGTCGGCAAGGGCTGCGCCGACGCGCTGCGCGGCCAGGGCGCCCGGGTCATCGTCACCGAGATCGACCCGATCTGCGCCCTGCAGGCCGCGATGGACGGCTACCAGGTCACCACGCTCGACGAGGTCGTGGAGATCGTCGACATCTTCGTGACCACCACCGGCAACTTCAACATCATCACCGCCGACCACATGGCCCGGATGAAGCACCAGGCCATCGTCAGCAACATCGGCCACTTCGACAACGAGATCGACATGGCCGGCCTGATGCGCACTCCGGGCATCGTCCGCAACAACATCAAGCCGCAGGTCGACGAGTGGGTCTACCCCGACGGCCACTCCGTCCTGGTGCTCGCCGAGGGCCGGCTGATGAACCTGGGCTGTGCCACCGGCCACCCCTCGTTCGTGATGTCGAACTCCTTCACCAACCAGGTGATCGCGCAGATCGAGCTGTTCACCAAGACCGAGGAGTACCCGGTCGGCGTCTACGTGCTGCCCAAGCACCTCGACGAGAAGGTCGCCCGCCTCCACCTCGGCGCCCTGGGTGTCAAGCTCACCGAGCTGACCAAGGAGCAGGCCGCCTACATCGGCGTCGACATCGAGGGCCCGTACAAGCCGGACCACTACCGCTACTGAGCCGATCCTCGAGGTGCGTGGTCGTGGGGCCCCACGACCACGCACCTTGGGGCCACCGCCGAGCGAAGCGAGGCAATGGAACACGACATCGCGGACGCCTCCCTCGCCTACGGCGGGGTGAAGCGGATCGAGTGGGCGGACCGCTCGATGCCGGTGCTGCGGCAGATCCGGGAGCGGTTCGCCGCCGAGCGGCCGCTGGACGGGCTGCGGGTCGCCGCCTGCATGCACGTCACCACCGAGACCGCCAACCTGATCCGCACCCTGCAGGCGGGCGGGGCGAGCGTGGCGCTGGCCGCCTCCAACCCGCTGTCCACGCAGGACGACACCGCCGCCGCCCTGGTCGCCGAGTACGGGGCGCAGGTCTTCGCCCGTGCCGGCATCGACCGCGAGGGCTACTACCGGCACATCCACCAGGCCCTCGACACCCGTCCCGACCTGGTGCTGGACGACGGCTGCGACCTGGTCAACACCCTGCACACCGAACGGACGGAACTGGTCGACGGGGTGCGGGGCGGCTGCGAGGAGACCACCACCGGGGTCATCCGGCTGCACCAGATGGCCCGCGAGGGGGCGCTGCGGTTCCCGGTGGTGGCGGTCAACGACACCGACACCAAGCACATGTTCGACAACCGGTACGGGACCGGGCAGTCGACCCTGGACGGCATCATCCGCGCCACCAACACCCTGCTCGCGGGGAAGACGATCGTCGTGGCGGGGTTCGGATACTGCGGCCGGGGGCTGGCCGAGCGGGCCCGGGGGCTCGGCGCACGGGTCGTGGTCACCGAGATCGACCCGGTCAAGGCGCTGGACGCGCTGCTCCAGGGCTTCGCGGTGCTGCCGATGGCCGAGGCCGCCGCGCTGGGCGACGTCTTCATCACGGTCACCGGCAACCGGGACGTGATCGCCGCCGAGCACTTCGCGGTGATGAAGGACGGCGCCATCCTGGCCAACTCCGGCCACTTCGACGTGGAGATCGACGTGCGGGGCCTGGCGGACCTGGCCGTCGAGGTGCACCGGGGCGTCCGTCCCCAGGCGGACGAGTACGTGCTCGCCGACGGCCGGCGGCTGGTGCTGCTGGCCGAGGGCCGGCTGGTCAACCTGGCCGCCGCCGAGGGGCATCCGGCGGCCGTGATGGACATGTCGTTCGCCGATCAGGCCCTCACCTGCGCCTGGCTGGCGGGGGAGTACGAACGGCTCAGCCCTGGTGTCTACGAGGTGCCCGTCGCGATCGACACGGAGGTGGCACGGCTCAAGTTGGCCTCCATGTCCGTCCGGATCGACACCCTCACCCCCGACCAGCAGGACTATCTCAGCTCCTGGCAGCACGGGTCGTAGCCGATGCCACGCGGCGCGTACGTCCACGTCACCGAGGACGAGCGGATCGAGGAGCGTTTCCAGTGCGCCCCGGGCCCGGGCGGTTGGCGGTACGTCGGCACCCGTTCGGACGGTCTGCGGACCGACGTCGTCGTGGACGGGCGGTGGCGTCAGATCCGCGTCGAGGTGGCCACCCCCGCGTGGGTCGTCCGGGGCGGGCTGGCGGGGCACGACCTGCTGTGGGTGCGTCACCCCGCCGGATCGGCCGGGTCCGCCGCCGAACCGCCCGGCGAGCACGGGGTGCGGGCCGCCGGGTTCGTGGGCGGGTCGCCCGGGTTCCTGGTCGCGGTGGCCCGATGGCTTCGGCTCGACCCCGGTGCGGACGCGCCCGTACGGCTCGTTCGGGTCGAGGGTCCTTCGCTGGCGACCCTGACCGTCGACCAGCGGTGGCGCCTGGTGGACGTCACGGCGTACGAGACCGAGACGGCGCCGCTGCCGGTCGAACGGTACGAGGTCACCGACCTGGCCACCGGGGAGATCGACACCGTCCATCTCGCGGGCGACGTCGTCCTGGAGGCGCCCGGGGTGGAGCTGGTCGAGCTGGAGTCCCCGCCGAACCTGACGGCTCAGCCGAGCGGGTAGTTGCCCCGGATGACGCCGTGCGGGTCGCGCAGCCGCTTGATGTCGCGCAGCCGGGCGACCGTCTCGGCGGGGAAGGCGGTCGTGCCGTCGTCCCCCGGAGCCAGGTTGGTGAACGGCTTGCGACCGCTCAGGCTCGACCCCAGGGCCCGAACGACCTCGTCCTGCTTGGCGCGGACGGCCGCCGCCCGCTCCGGCGTGCCGGGGATGCCGAGCATGTAGAGCGAGTACGGCTCCGTCAAGGTCCCCGCCGCGCCCTGGGACGGTCCCGCCAGCGCACCTCCCAGATGCCGGATCTGCACGCTGAGCAGTGGCGCGATCGGCTCGTCCAGCAGGGCCTCGACGACGGTGTCGTCGAGGCCGGTGAGCAGGTCCCCACGGGACAGCCCGGCGGAGGGGGCGGTGGGCTCGGCGGTGATGCCGGCGAGTTCGGTGAGCGCCATGGCCCGACGGCCGTCGCCGATGAGGCCCCCGATGCCCGCGAGCCCCGCCAACAGCGCCTCGCCCTCGTGGGCGTCGCCCAGGTAGGTGGCGTCCACCGCCACCATCGGGTCGGCCCCCGGGAAGTGCAGCAGGTCGAACCACACGGTCAGTTCGTCGGGCGCGGTCGCGGTGATCTCCCGGTAGGCGGCGAACACCTCGGCCGCCCGAGCCGCCGGCCACAGCATCCGCCCGCCGTACAGGGCCGGGGCCGGGTGCAACGCGTACTCGATCGCGGTCACCAGGGCGTGGCTCCCGCCCCCGCCGCACAGCGCCCAGAACAGGTCGGCGTCGGTGTCGGCGGTGACCCTGGAACGTTCCCCGTCCGCATCCACGACATCGAACGCCCGGACGCCGTCGGACGCCCAGCCGTACCGGCGGCCGAACCAGCTCAGCCCACCGCCCAGCGTGTAGCCGGCGACGCCGACCACGGGGGAGCTGCCCGGCAGCCCGGTCAGCCCGTGGGGCTCGGCCGCCGCCTGCACCCGCCCCCACTGCATGCCCGCGCCGACGCGGGCGATCCGCTCCTCCGCGCGGATCTCCAACTCGTCGAGCGCGGCGGTGCGCAGCAGGATCACACCGCCGACCTCGCCGCTCGCCCCGTGGCCGGTGGCCTGCGGCGCCACCGCCGGCCCCGCCCCCTTTGCGAAGCGCACGACGGCCGCCACGTCCTCGGCGTCGGCGGCCTCCACGACGGCCGCCACGGGTTGTTCGACGGCCAGGTTCCACGGACGGCGGGCCTGCTCGAACCCGTCCTCCCCGGCCACCAGCACCCGACCCCGTACGGTGTTCTTCAACGCGTCCATCACGGTCGCTCCCCAGTTATTCGAGATGTTCAATGTCCAGGATATGGGGCCGAGGGGATTCGGACAAATCCGGCGTCCCCTCGATGTCAGGTCCGCAACTGCGCGAACCGATCGCGGGTGCTCTCCGGCGTGCCCGGATGCCGCCGCTCGACGGTCGCCCTGACGTCCGCCAGGGTCCGCGACGCCAACTCCCGCCGCCAGGCCAACTCCGCCTTGCGCATCTCCTGCGAGACGACGCAGACCTCGCGGTAGTCCACCTCGGGACGGCCTCCGGGCCCCTCTCGCAGGATCCCCTCACAGCGGAACGCGTCCTGCGGCCCCTCGATCGCGACCACCACGTCCAACAGCGTGATCTTCTCCGGCGGCCGGGCCAGCCGGAACCCGCCCCGAGGGCCGGAGATCGACGTGAGGATCCCGGCGCGTGCCAGCGCTTGGAGCTGCTTGTTGAGATAGGCGGCCGGCAGTCGATAGAACGCCGCCAGCCGAGCCGCCGTGACCGCCTCGCCGGGCTCGGCCCAGCTCAGGTTCAGGCAACTGTGCAGAGCCCACTCCACACCCTCGTTCATCCGCATATCCTAGATATTACATATCCAGGATAGTTCGGGCAAGTCCCCCACTCATGGGTCGCCGACGGCCGGGAGGCGTCAGGGCCGGGGGCCCGGTGGCGGTGGGGTGAGGGCTTGGGCGTACGGTCCGGACCCGTAGTCCTGCGGAGGCAGGAATCGGGGCTGGCCCGGGCCGGGGGCGCTGAACGGCGGGGGCATCGGGGGGCCGCTCGGGGCGATGGGGGCCGGTGGGGCACCCGCGACCTGCATCGCGGTGGGGCCGCCGGGAGGCTGCCCGTGGGCCTGCCACATGCGCATCCGGCGGTGCCGACGTTGGGCCAGGCGCCACTCCTCGCGGTGGCGGCGTTCGGCGAGGACGGCCGACAGCAGGATCTCCGGTCGCAGCCCCGGAGGCGGGGGAGGGCTGACCACGGCCAGGACCTGGTCGGCGATCCGCTGCCCCATCGCGTCCCGTACCTCCGGGAGCAGCTCCCAGAAGCGGGACAGGTACTGGCGGGCGGTCAGTGCCAGATCGTCGGGGACCTGCGACAGCTCCAGCGAACGCGCCCAGCCGGCCAACTGCGGGGGCATCACCGCGACCGGGCCGAAGATGGCCGCCGTGGGCACCCGCTCCTGGATGACCACCGTTCCCGCGAAGACGTCGCCGAGGCGCTTGCCGCGCCGGTTGAACAGCGAGGTGATCAGCGCGGGGGCCCCGGAGAACAGCCAGATCTCCACCACGCTCGCCAGACCCCGGGTGAACGCCTGCCGGAAGCGGATCGGCCCGCCGTCGTCGGCCACCACGCGCAGGCCCAGCGCCAGCTTGCCCAGCGTCCGTCCGCGCGTCAGCGTCTCGAACACGCACGGATAGCCGACCATCACACCCGCCGTCGCCACGATGCCCAGCCCGACGCCCCACGCCTCGTCGGCGATCACGGCGGTCGCCGCGGTCAGGTAGATCAGGATGTTCAACAGCATGGCCTGGAACAGCAGATCCAGCAGCAGGGCACAGGCCCGGCTGGCCAGGCGCGCCACCCGGATGTCGAGCGCGACGGCCTCGCCGGTGACGAGTTCGGCCATGAAGGGAGTCTCCTCGGATCGGTGCCCTGCGCCTAGTCTGCCCGTTCGGCGGGGCGCGCCGCGCCCGGGCCGGGCAGGTCACCCCGAACCCGCATCAACCGCCCGGCGATGCTCGCAGCGGAACAAGGTCGTCACCGGCTAGTCTCCACGCGTGGACGTCGATGCCTATGTGGCCGCCCATCACGCCGAGTGGGCCCGGCTGGAGTGGTTGATCAACCACACCCGGCGGCTGGACGGCGCGCAGATCGACGAGCTGGTCGAGCTGTACCAGCGGGCCGCCACCCACCTGTCGGTGGTGCGGTCGAGCTCGCCCGATCCGGTGCTGGTCGGCCGGCTGTCGTCGCTGGTGGCGCGGGGCCGGGCCGCCGTCGCCGGGGCCCAGGCGCCGCTGTGGCGCGACGCCACCCGGTTCCTCACCCGCTCCTTCCCCGCCGTCGCGTACAGGATGCGGTGGTGGTGGCTGGGGGTCGCGGTGCTCGGCAACGCGTTCTCGCTGGTGTACGCGCTGTGGCTGGTCCGCAATCCCGAGGTGCAGGCGACGCTCGGCACCCCGTACGAGATCAGGCAGTTGGTCGAGCACGACTTCGCCAACTACTACACCGAGCACTCCGCCCAGTCGTTCGCCTTCATGGTCTGGGTCAACAACGCCTGGGTGTCCGCCCTCGCGCTGATCTTCGGGATCCTGCTCGGCATCCCCACCCTGTACCTGCTGTACGTCAACCAGCTCAACCTCGCGCAGGTCGGCGGCTTCATGTTCGCGCACGACCGGGGCGACGTCTTCTTCGGCCTGATCCTGCCGCACGGCCTGCTCGAGCTGACCGCCGTCTACCTGGCGTGCGCCGCCGGGCTCCGCCTCGGCTGGACCGTCATCGACCCGGGCCGCCGCACCCGCGCCCAGGCCCTCGCCGAAGAGGGCCGCGCGGCCGTCGCCGTCGCCCTCGGCCTGGTCCTGGTGCTCCTCGTCTCGGGCCTCATCGAGGGCTTCGTCACCGGCTGGGTCCACACCACCTGGCTCCGCATCGGCATCGGCGTCCTCGCCGAACTCGCCTTCCTCGTGTACGTCATCGCCCTCGGCCGTCCCGCCGCCCGCAAGGGCGAGACCGGCGACTCCGACATCCGCCCCGACCTCGCCCCCACCGCGGGCTGACCGTCCGGTCACCGGAGCCGGCCGCTGCGGGCACTCGCCTCGCGCGCCGGCGGACCGGTTGGACGCGCTCGCGTACGCACCCAGGGGCTCGGGCGGTCACCGCTCCTGGGACGCCCGGCCTTCGCGTCGGCGGCCCGGGCCGGTGCGGTCAGAGGCGGCCGGCGGCCTTGAGGGCCAGGTAGGCGTCGGCGAGGGCGGGGGCCAGGTCGGCGGGGGCGGCGTCCACGACCTCGACCCCGTAGCGGCGCAGCTCGGCGGTGAGGCGTCGGCGGTCGGTCCGGGCGCGTTCGGCGGCGGCCGCGTCGTAGACGGCGGCCAGGTCGCCCCTGGCCTCGGCCATCTCCCCGACGCGCGGGTCGGCGACCGCGGCGACCATGACCAGGTGGCGGGCGGTGAGCTGCGGCAACAGGGGGAGCAGGCCCTCCTCGATGGCGGCCGTGTTGAGCTCGGTGAGGAGCACCACCAGGCAGCGCTGCCGGACCCGGGACATGATCGTGGAGACCATCCCGGCGGCGTCCGACTCGATCAGCTCGGGCTCCAGCGGGGCCATCGCCTGCACCATCGCGGGCAGGATCCCGCGTCCGCTGACACCCTCCACCCGGGTCCGCACACGCCGGTCGTAGGCGAGCAGGTCCACCCGGTCGCCCGCGCGCGAGGCGAGCGCCCCCAGCAGCAGCGCGGCGTCCATGGAGCAGTCCAGCCGGGGGATGTCGCCGACCCGTCCGGCCGAGGTGCGGCCCGTGTCGAGCACCAGGTAGATCCGCCGGTCGCGTTCCGGGCGCCAGGTGCGGACCACCACGTCGGCGCGGCGCGCGGTGGCGCGCCAGTCGATCGAACGGACGTCGTCGCCGTCCACGTACTCGCGCAGCGAGTCGAACTCGGTGCCCTGCCCCCGGATCAGCGCCACGTGCTGACCGGTCAGCTCCCGCAGCTTGGCCAGCTTCCCCGGCAGGTGACGCCGGGACGGGAAGCCGGGCAGCACCCGCAGCGTCCACGGCGCGGGCCGGTTGAGCTGCCGGGCCGCGAGCCCGAGCGGCCCCACCGACCGGAGGGTCACCGTGACGGCCTCACGGTCGCCCCGCCGGGTCGGCCGCAGCGTCGTCACGACCCGCTGCCGTTCGCCGGACGCCACGCTGAGCGGCACCGTGCGGGGCGAGGAGACCGCGCTCGGCGGCCAGGCGTCCCGCAGCATGCCGCGAACGCGACGCCGCCCCAGGTTCTCCACGATCAGCGACACCGTCGCGGTCTCGCCCAGCCGGACGTTCGTGTCGCCCGCCCGGTGCAGCCCGAGCCGCCGGACGTTCCCGGCCAGCGCGAGATCGACGGCCACCCCGGCCGCCAGCACCGCCCACACCGCGATCAGCGTCCACCAGCCGGGCAGCACCAACGGCATCACCGCGCCGAGCGCGGCCAGCAGCCCCAGCCGTCCGGTCAGCGCCATCGCACGCCCCTCATCGTCAACGCGGGACCAGGACGGTGTTGAGGATGCCCTCCAGGACACCGTCGGTGGTGGCGCCCTCCAGTTCGGCCTCCGGACGGAGCTGAACGCGGTGCCGGAGGGTCGGGCGGGCCAGCGCCTTGGCGTCGTCCGGCGTCACGTAGTCGCGGCCCGACAGCCACGCCCACGCCCGCGCGGTCGCCAGCAGCGCCGTCGCGCCACGCGGGGAGACGCCGAGCTGGAGGGACGGGGACTGGCGGGTGGCCCGGCACAGGTCCACCACGTACCCGCTGACCTTGGGGTCCACGTGCACGGTGCGGACACCCGCCTGGCCCGCCTCCAGCTCGACCGCCCCGGCGACGGCGTTCACCTTCGACAGGTCGCGCGGGTCGAAGCCCTCCGCGTGCCGCTGCAGCACCGCGATCTCCTCGTCGCGGGACGGCACCGGAACGGTCAGCTTCAGCAGGAACCGGTCGAGCTGGGCCTCCGGCAACGGATAGGTGCCCTCGTACTCGATCGGGTTCTGGGTGGCGCAGACCATGAACGGGGCGGGCAGCGGACGCGGGACGCCCTCCACCGACACCTGGCGCTCCTCCATCGCCTCCAGCAGCGACGCCTGGGTCTTGGGCGGCGTCCGGTTGATCTCGTCGGCCAGCAGCAGGTTGGTGAACACCGGGCCCTCGCGGAACTCGAACTCCGCCGTCCGGTTGTCGTAGATCAACGACCCCGTGACGTCGCCGGGCATCAGGTCCGGGGTGAACTGCACCCGCTTGAAGTCCAGGTGCAGCGTCTGCGCCAACGTGCGGACCAGCAGCGTCTTGGCCGTTCCCGGCACGCCCTCCAGCAGCACGTGACCCCGGCACAGCAACGCGATCACCAGCCCGGTGACCACCGCGTCCTGGCCCACGACGGCCTTGGCGACCTCGCTCCGCAGCGCCGTCAGCGCCTGCCGGGCGTCCGCGGTGTCGCCGGTGTCCGCCGGAAGGGACGCTGCTTCGGGCTCCTCATGGAGCTCGACCGGATCGTTCACGACTGGCGTACCTGCCTTTCGAGGTCGTCGAGGAAGTCGGTGAGCCCGACGAGCTGAACGTCGTCCACGGGCTCGGGACCGTACAGGGCCCCGCCGATCACGTGCTCGTCCCACCGCGACCGCTGCGCCACGGCGGACACGATCTCCTGCGCCATCGCCGGGTCCTGCGCGGCGCCGCGCGGCAGC
Source organism: Thermomonospora umbrina (assembly GCF_003386555.1). Lineage (GTDB taxonomy): Bacteria > Actinomycetota > Actinomycetes > Streptosporangiales > Streptosporangiaceae > Thermomonospora > Thermomonospora umbrina. The sequence continues at coordinate 4,344,103 of NZ_QTTT01000001.1, forward strand.
CCCAGCAGGGGGACCAGCCGGTCCCGCGCGCCCGCCCGCAGCGCCTCGGCCGCCCGGCCCCGCGCCCGGTGCGCCCGGTAGAGCCGTGAACGGCCCTCCACCGTCTCGGCGGAGCGTACGACCACCGGCAGCGCCTCGGCCACCACCGGACCGAACCGCCGCATCCGCCACAGCGCCACCAGCACCACCGCGACACCCACCTGCAGGACGAACAGCCAGACCTGGGACGGAACGAGGTCCTGCCACGACCGGGCGCTCGTGCTGCCGGGCTCGGGGAGGTCCGGGATCAGCCAGACCACCGGGGCGCCGGCGTCCATCAGGTTCATGGCCAACGCGGCGTTGCCCTCGTCGTCCAGGTGCTCGTTGGTCAGCGGCGCGCCGGCGCCCAGCACGGTGACGGTGCGCTCGCCGTCCTGGATCCGTACGAGGCGGGGCATGCCGTCGCTGAGGTAGCACCGGGCGGCGTCGGGCGGGGCGAGGTAGACCTCCGACAGCCCGAAGTGGACGTCGCCGGCGCGGACGGCGGCGTCGAGGCCGCAGCTCGGCGGGGCGACCTTCTCGAAGGAGCGCGTCGCCGGCTCCACCCGGGGCGCCAGCGCGTTCAGGGTGTCCTGGGAGGGCTCGACGAGCAGCAGGTTCGCCCGGGTGGCGCGCAGGGACGCCAACTCCTCCTCCGTCAGACGCTCCGATTGCACGATCATGAGCAGCGTTCCGGGCGCGGCGGCCTCGAGCGCGTCGCCGGCGTTCCGGACCGTCCGCACCGAGGAGTCGCGCCGTTCGAAGATCTCGGCGAGCGCCCGGGAACCGCCCTGGCTCGGCGACTCCGGATCGAGGTACTGCGCCTCGACCGACGGCTGCATCGCGGCGATGGCCACGGCCAGCGCGACCAGCGCCAGCAGCACGAACACCACGGCCCGCGACGAGCGCCAGCGCCGCCCGGCCACCTGACCGGCCGTCGGGACCGCGGTGCGGGCACCGCTCGCGGGGGCGGGCGCGGTCATGCGGGGGCTCCCGCGTGCTCTGCGGTCGCGAGGGGCCTCGGCTTCGCCGAACGCAGGGCGTCGTCGAGGGCGACCAGCGTGGCGTATCCCTCGCGCGTCCCGGGCCGGTCCCCGTACCAGACGTCGTCGAAGATCCGCACCCCGGCGGCGAGCGCGTCGGCGTGGTCGGGTAGCGCCAGGCCGGCCTCCGCCGCCAACTCGTCGGCGGTCCGCCCGGGCCGTGCGTCCAGGATCACCCGTTCCTCCAGGTCGCGGGCGATCGCGCGGAGCCGCTCCCGAACGGCCTCGGCCCATCGCCCGGCCGCGGCGTGCCCCTCGGCGGCCGTCCGGTGGTCCTTCGCGGTGGACGGCAGATCGTCCAGCAGCGCGTCCTGCGAAGAGCGGATGTTGAACCGTCCCCGCATCAGCCAGGCGACCAGCCCCACCAGCACGGCGACCAACAGCACGATGATCACCAACGACAGCCAGCCGCCCCCGTTGCCGGGCGCGGCCGGGTCGGCGGCCTCCTGGAACAGCTCGTTCAGCCACTCTTCGAACCGCCGCCAGGCCCGCTCCAGCCAGGACGGCTCGTCCCGGTGGTAGATCGACTTCTCGAGCTCCCGCCGGGCCTGCTCCCGCGCCTCGTCCCGGCCGATCGGGTCCATCCTCGTCACCGCCTCGATCCGGCCCATCAGCCCGCCCCACCCCACTCGTTCGGCGGGGCGGCCCGCGGTGGCTGCGGCGCGTGCGGCGTATGGCCGGGGGGCGGGCCCCTGTGGCCGTGCTGTGCGCCGTATCCGCCGGGGAGATGAGGCCCGCCCGGAGGCTGGATCGGAGTGCCCACCGGGTAAGGCTGCGGGGGGCCTTGACCCCACGGGCCCACGGGCGGAGCGAAGGGATGAGGGGGCCGGTCCGGGAGCGGCGGATAGGCGGCCGCCCTCGGGAAGTCCACGGGACGCCAGACGTCCAGCCCATCGGCGGACTCGGCGCCGGGCAGGGCGTCCGGCCCGGCGGTGCGGCCCCGCGTCATGACGTCCAGGTCGAAGCCCTCGCGACGCATCCGGCGGTCGATGTACAGCAGGGCGATCACGCCGGCGTCGAACGGGGTGATCAGCGACCAGCTCACGATGCGGCCGAGCGTGTCGACGGCCAGAGCCCCCAGCACGGGCCCCTCGCCGGTGCCGTCCCCGAACAGGACGAGCTGCAGCACCAGGAACGGGATCCGCAGCGCCAGGAACCCCATGAAGATCGTGATCAGCAGCGCCAGCAGCAGCGTGCCGCAGGTCCGCCACCAGCGTCGACGCGACAACTGGAAGGCGCGGCTCAGCGCCCCGCGCACCGTCTGCCGTTCCAGCACCACGGCCGGCACCGCGAGGACCCACAGCACGTAGAGCCAGACCATCAGCGCCAGCCCCACCGGGAAGCCGAACAGCCCCGCCAGCACCCCGACCGCCGGCGGCCCGTCGGTGACGAGCACCAGGACGAACGGCAGCAGCGGCACCACCGCGCCCAGCAACGAGACGCCCAGCACCACGGCCGCCGTCCCCAGCAGCCGGGCGAACACCGGACGGGTGTCCCGCCACACCTGACGCAGCGGCGCGGGCCGTTCGAACAGCGTCCTGCTCAACGCGGGGCTCAACAGCCCGGCCAGCACGAGCGTCCCGTACGCCGACACCAGCAGGCCCAGCAGCGCCAGCGCGAACTGGTCGCCGACCGAGCGCATCACCGGGTCCGGGGTCAGGTCGTCTCCCGCCCGGTCGCCGAGCAGCAGGTAGCCGCCCACGCTGTTGAGCACCTGGATGACGCCGGTGATCAGGACCGACAGCCCCAGGATCGCGCGCGGGTTGCGGCGGATGCAGGCGATCGACCCGTCCAGGATCTCCGCGATGCCCAGCGGCCGGAAGGGGATGTCCCCACCGAGCAGTTCGGCCCGGTCGGGCGCGGCCTCGGCCGCCCCCGCGGTCCCTGCGGCACCGGAGGCCGGATGGGCGGCCCCGCCCACCTCCGAGCCTCCGTCGACACCCGACCGCGTCTCCGGTGCGGACGCTTCGGCGCGCGGTGATCCCGCGTTCGGCGTTCCGTCGCCGGGCCGTTCGGACGGCACGGTCGAGCCGGGTGCCGTCCATGCCCGCGGACCCGACATCTCCAAGCTCCCCGCCCCCGGGGATCCGATGCGCGGACCCCCGCCGATGACCTCGTGGGGGCCCATCCTGTCACGATCAGCCGGTCGGGATTGCCCGCTCGATCACCGACTCGTCCGCGTTCAGGTCATATCCACGAAATCCCCATCTCAGCCTCCCCCCTCGAGATCCCACCTGCAGATCACCGAACCCACGTCGCCACCGGCACGCGGCCGGGCCCCGGGACGAACTCGGCGAACATCGCATCATGCGCTCGAACTGCCACGCAGGGTACTCGCGCGCCGCCCGTGTCGCCTGGCATTCGGCGGTATTAGGTACGGCGTGACCGGAGATCGGACGTCTCCGATCCCACGCCGACGACTTCGTTCGCGACCCTTTCGTGGAGCACGACCGAAAGATCGGATTCGCCCTCCGTCGGCCGGTCCACCCGCCCAGGGTCCGACCCGGCGGGGTCCGGCCGGCCCGGCCGTTCCACCGGACGGGACGTCGGTCGTTCGACCCCCCCGGCCGGGCGACCGGCGACCGGCGCTCGGTCCGTTCCGGTCGGCGACGGAACCGGGCGCGGAGCCGTGTCGCGGGGCGCGTCCGCGGCCAGTGTCGGTCATCCATCACCGACAGGACAAATGATCACCGGGAATGTCCGCGCACGGTGCATCCGTCCCCGGCATCGTCACGCAGTGTGGTCCCGCAGACCGGGAACGCGGAGGCCCGGGCGTCGTCGGTACGGGAATCGGGCGGGTCTCGGGACAACCGCCGGTACCGTCCGGGAGTCCTGTCTTACGGGCCCCATCGCGCGCCGCCCCACCCCGCGGGGGTGACGAACGTGCTGCCGAACGGGTCATCTACGAGGTGAACGGAGGTAGCCTAACTCCCCAAGAGACGCCGAACAGGGTCATTGGAGGGCAGTCGAGCCCATCCGGTGCCTGACGAGGGCCGGTTTTCCACAGGCTGAGCTCATCGGCGGATCACCTCCTGACTACATGTAACGATGAGGGCCATGAGAGGACGCGTACTGGTCGTCGACGACGACCTCGCTCTCGCCGAGATGCTCGGCATCGTCCTGCGGGGCGAGGGCTTCGAGCCGTCGTTCGTCCACGATGGGGACAAGGCGCTCGAGGCGTTCCGGGAGACCCGGCCCGATCTCGTGCTGCTCGACCTGATGCTGCCCGGCGCGGACGGGATCGACGTGTGCCGCCAGATCCGGGCCGAGTCCGGCATCCCGATCGTGATGCTCACCGCCAAGAGCGACACGGTGGACGTGGTGCTGGGGCTCGAGTCGGGCGCCGACGACTACATCGTCAAGCCCTTCAAGCCCAAGGAGCTGGTCGCGCGGGTGCGGGCGAGACTGCGCCGCACCGACGAGCCGGCCCCCGAGACGCTGCAGATCGGCGACATCACGATCGACGTGGCGGGGCACTCGGTCAAGCGCGGCGACAAGCACATCCCGCTGACCCCGCTGGAGTTCGACCTGCTGGTGGCGCTGGCCCGCAAGCCGCGCCAGGTGTTCACCCGCGAGGTCCTGCTCGAGCAGGTCTGGGGCTATCGGCACGCCGCCGACACCCGGCTGGTGAACGTCCACGTGCAGCGGCTCCGGGCCAAGATCGAAAAGGATCCCGAGCACCCGGAGATCGTGGTCACCGTCCGCGGCGTCGGCTACAAGGCGGGTCCCGCCTAGCGCGGCCCGCCCCTGGACCCCTCCGTGACAGCGAAGACCGGCCGCGACGGCGTGGACTCCCCGCCGGCCCGGGCGCGCGGCGCCCTGGGTCCGGTGACCCGCGCCCGCGGCCGGCTCCGTCCACCCGGACCGTCCGCCCCTCGGGGCCGCGTCGGCGCTCCCCGGGTCGCGGCGGGCCTGCGCACGCACCGGCTGACCCGCGCCCGGCGGGTCACCCGACGCGGGCTCGGCGCCGGCCGACGCCTGTTCCGCCGCGTGGTGCTGCGGCTGTACGCGCGGTGGCGGCGGTCCATCCAGGTACGGGTCGTCACGTGGACGCTGCTGATCTCCGCGGTCGTCGTGGCCATCCTCGGCGTCTTCCTCATGCAGCAGATCACCACCGCCCTCCTGGAGGGCAAGGAGAAGAGCGCCCTCCTGCAACTCGACGAGGGCCTGAGCATCCTCCAGCGGGATCTGTCGCCAGGCCGCGTCCCCGGGGTCACCCTGAACGACGTCACCAAGCAGCTCACGGCCCGCAGCGGCCCCTCCGGCCTCTACGAGGTCTACGTCCGCGACACCCGCGAGCAGTTCTTCGACGGCTACTCCACCAACGAGGTGCTGCCGCAGAGCGTCCCCGAACGGCTGCGCAAGCAGGTCAGCGGCGACCGCATCGGCAGCCGGCACAGCACCTACAGCGAGATCTCCTACATCGGCAGGGAGTCGGCCCCGGGCCTGGTCGTCGGGGCGGGCGACGGCCGTTACGAGCTCTACTACCTGTTCCCGCTGACCCAGGAGCAGGACACGCTGACGACCGTGGCCAACACCCTGGTCGGCGTCAGCGCCGTGCTGGTGGTGCTGCTGGCCGCCATCGCCTCGCTGGTCACCCGCCAGGTCGTGATCCCGGTACGGCTGGCCGCCGGGGCCGCCGAACGCCTCGCCGCCGGCCGGCTCGGCGAACGCATGAAGGTGCGCGGCGACGACGACCTGGCCCGCCTGGCCGCCTCGTTCAACGACATGGCCGGCAACCTGCAGGAGAAGATCGTCGAGCTCCAGGAGCTCTCCCAGGTCCAGCGGCAGTTCGTCTCGGACGTCTCGCACGAGCTGCGCACCCCGCTGACCACCATCCGGATCGCCGCCGACATGCTGTACGAGCACCGCGAGCACTTCGGCGACCCCGCCGTCGGCCGCTCCGCGGAGCTGCTGCAGAGCCAGCTCGAACGGTTCGAGTCCCTCTTGGCCGACCTGCTGGAGATCAGCCGCCACGACGCCGGCGCCGCCACCCTGGACGCCGAGTCCGTCGACGTCCGCGACCTGGTCCTGCGCGCCGTCGGCGACACCGAGGGCCTCGCCGAGCGCAAGGGCTCCAAGCTGGTCCTGCAGCTTCCCGGCGAGCCCTGCATGGCCGAGGTCGACCGCCGCCGCGTCGAACGCATCCTGCGCAACCTCCTGGTCAACGCCGTCGAACACGGCGAGGGCGAGGACATCGTCGTCTCGGTCGGCGCCGACCGCGACGCCGTCGCCATGGCCGTCCGCGACCACGGCGTCGGCCTCAAGCCCGGCGAGGCCCAGATGGTCTTCGACCGCTTCTGGCGCGCCGACCCCGCCCGCGCCCGCACCACCGGCGGCACCGGCCTCGGCCTGTCCATCGCCCGCGAGGACGCCCAACTCCACGGCGGCTGGCTCCAGGCCTGGGGCGAGCCGGGCAAGGGCTCCCAGTTCCGCCTCTCGCTGCCCCGCACCGCAGGCACGGAACTCCGCGGCTCCCCGCTCCCCTTGGTCCCCCCGGAGACCGACCTCCCCCGCACCGCCTTCAGCGGCCTCCCCGCCTCCGACCAGCCCGACCCCTCCGGCGACCCGGCCGCCCCATCCCCCGACCGCCCCGGGGAGCCCGTCAACGACCCGACCGGCCCCCGTCCGCACACGGTGACGTACGAGCTCGGCACGTCGCCCCTGCAGCCCTCCGCCGACTCGGGGGCCCTGACGTCTCCCGTGGGCGATGAGGGCCCGGTGGGGGCCGACTCGGGCGACGACCCCTCGGGTCTTGGCCTGGCGGTCGGCGCGGGCGGGCACGGTTCGTCGACCTCGGGTCCTTCCGACGATTCCGAGGCGGTGAAGTTCGCCGTGGGGGGCGAGGGCCCGGTGCGGGCCGACTCGGGCGGCGGCCTGTCGGGTCTTGGCCTGGCGGTCGGCGCGGGCGGGCACGGCTCGTCGACTTCGGGCCCTTCCGACAACTCCGGCCCGCCGGCGTCCCCGCCCGGAGGTGCGGTGCAGGGTGATCCGGCTGATGGCCTGGCGGATGGCGCGTACGAGTTGACGTCGCGCCCTTCCGACGATGCCGGTCCGCCTGCGTCTCCGCCGGGAGGTGCGGCGCAGGGTGATCCGGCCGATGGCCTGGCGGATGCCGTGTACGAGTTGACGCTGCGACCTTCCGACGACCTTGAGGCTCTGACGCCCGCCGTTGCGGGTGAGGGTCCGCTGGACACCGAATCGGGGGGCGGTCGTTCGGGTCCTGGCCTGCCGGGTTCTGGCCTGACGGGTGGCGCGGAGGAGCGCGGCTCGTCCATTCTTGGGTCTTCCGGCGGGTCCGGTTCGCCGGTGTCTCCTGTGGGGGTTGAGGGCGGGGCGCAGGCCGATGTGGGTGACGGGCTGTGGGATTCCGGCCTGGCGGGCGGTGCGGACGGTTCCGACATGGTCGGCCCTGGGTTGGAGGGCCCCGGCTTTGGGGAGCCGCCGGTGGACGGGCCGCCTCGGGGCGGGCCGGGGCGTGAGACGGCGGGACGTGGACGTACCGATGTGTCCGGGGGAGGGGCTTCCCCCGTACACGTCGCGGATGCTGCGGGCACTGGTCCTAGGGCGGACGTCGAGGGGCTCGACGGTTCTGGTCACGAGGAGGGGCGGGCCGGGCCCGTACCTCGGGATCTCGACGGCGAGGACGGCGACGGTGAGGCGCGCAACGGGTCGGGGGGCGGGGCATGAGGCCGGGTGTCCGGGCCGCGCTCGCGGTCGACGGGGTGAGGCCCGGCGGGCTTAGGCCCTGCGGGCCGGAGGTCGGTGGATGAGGTCGCGTAGGGCGGTGCGGATCCTCGGCGGCGTGGTGGCGCTGGCCTGTCTGGCCGGGTGCGCCAGCGTGCCGAGCGGTGGTCGGGTGGTCTCCGGGCGTTCCGCCGAGCGGGCCGAGCCGATCGCGGAGCCGTACGTGCGGCTCGTTCCCGTCCGGCCGCGTCACAACTGGACGCCGGACGACATCGTCAAGGGCTTCCTCACCGCCGCCGCCGGGTTCAATAACGACCACGAGGTGGCCCGCGAGTACCTGACGCCGACGGCCAACGCGTCCTGGCGGCCCGGGCCGCGGCCGGAGGTGATCGTCACCGAGAGCGCCCCGAGCCTGTCGCAGCAGAACGGCGGCACCCTGGTCCAGGTGGCGGCCACGCGGCTCGGCCACATCGCCTCGGACGGTCAGTACACCGCACAGTCCGGCACGACCTACGTGACGTCGTTCGGGCTGGTGCGCGACGCCAACGCCCAGTGGCGGATCAACCGAGTGCCGACGGAACTCCAGCGCGGGCTGCTGCTCAGCGGGAGCGACGTGGACCGGGCGTTCCGTGTGCTGAACCTCTACTTCTTCGAGCCCGACGGCAACGTTCTCGTACCGAACGGCATTTCGCTGCCGCTGGTCAACCGGCAGGAACTTCCCCGGCAACTGGTGCAGGCGCTGCTCGCCGGGCCGACGACGTGGCTGAAACCGGCCGTGCGCAGCTTCTTCCCGGCGGGCACCCGGCTGCGGGGCATCTCCATCTCCGAGGGAATCGCCACCGTCGACCTCAGCTCGGAGGCCCACCTGGGCGGCGAGGAACGGATGGCCGCCCAGTTGACCTGGACGCTGCAGCGGCTGCCCGAGGTCCGGCAGGTCAAGATGCAGATCGACGGCGACACCATCGACCCGGGCGGGCTGGGCCAGATCCAGTCGGCGGAGGAGTGGGAGCGCTTCAACTCCGACACGTCACGCGGGCGCACCGAGGAGATCGCCTACCTGCGCGGAGCCGACGGACGCCCGCACCAACTGCTCGACAACGACGCGATCGCCACCGGCACGAAGGGTGACGATCACCTGTACCGCCCCGCGCTGTCCTCCGACCGGCTCATCGCCGGGCTCGACTCGGCCGGTGACACGGTGCTCAGCGGCGACCTCCTCGGCGGTGTGCCGGTGCGTCCCGTCCTGGAGGCCCAGCACCCCGACGGCAGGCTCACACCGCCCTCCTGGGACCACCGGGGCGCGTTGTGGACCGTGGAGTCCTTCCGCACCGGCTCGACCCTGTGGGTGCGGCCCGAGGGCCGGCAACCGATCCGCGTGGCCAGGTGGGAGCTGTCCGGCCACGAGGTGCTGGCGCTGCGGGTGGCCCGCGACGGTGTACGCGTCGCCGTCATCGTGAAGATCGGTGGCAGCCGGCAGCTCCGCCTCGGCCGCATCGTCCGCAGCGCCGGCGGCGTGATCGAGGTCGGCCGGTTCCTGCCCATCAGCTCCGAGCTCGTGGACGCCGTCGACCTGGCCTGGAGCGACTCCAGCGCGCTGGCCGTCCTGGGCAGGACCAAGGCCACCGCGACCCAGGTGACGCCGTACTCGGTACCGGTCAGCGGCGGCTCCATCACCCCCATCGGCAGCGGCATCCTCGGCGAGGCCAAGTCCATCACCGCCGCCCCCAACTCCCGCATCATCATCGGGGCCGAGAACAACGGCAAGAACAGCATCTGCCGCCAGAGCAACCTCCGCGAGTGGCGCTTCGGCGAGTGGAACTGCGACCCTCTCGGCTCCGACCCCACCTACTGGGGCTGACCTGCGGGCTTCCGCTTCGTACGCCGATGCGTTGACCCGCGCGTGCGGCCTGTCCGGGTTGATCTGTGCCCAGGGTGACTCGAACGCCCGGTGCCGACCGGTTATCCACAGTTCGGCGACCCTCTGTTCTGCTCCGCCCACCGATTGACATCGTCGGGGCATGACCACGCTCTTGGCCGCCCTGTTGGCCCTGCTCCTTCCGCAACGCTGCAGCGGTTGTGCGACCCCCCTCACCTGGAACGACGATTCCCCCACCCCATCCGCCCACCGCCGCTCCTCCGGCCCTCTCTGTGCCCCTTGCCGGTCCACGCTGACCGCCCCACCGCGCCTCGCCCGGCCCACACCGGGTGTCGCCGGCCTGCCCCCACCCTGGTCCGTCACCGCGTACGAGGGCCCGGTCCGCCGGATGCTGAACGCCTACAAGGAATCGGGCCGCACCAGCCTGGCCGCCCCTCTGGGCCTAGCCCTGGCCCAATCCATCAAGGCGGCCCTCCAAGCCCACCCGCCCTCCTCATCCCCGGCCTCGCCTTCCACTGAGTCGGCTCCGCCCTCCACACCTCCGGCCCCGCCTACCACCGTGTCAGCCCTGCCTTCCAGACCTCTGGCGTCGCCTTCCACCGAGATCGCCCCGCCTTCTACACCTCCGGCCTCGCCCGCCACAGTGCCCCCCGGGCTCTCGGCCAGACCCGCCACTGCGCCGACGGGGGCCTTGTCCATTCCGCCGTCACCCCGGCTTCCCAAGGGCCTGCGTGGACGGGTCACCGCCGGAGTCTCGTGGGTGAGGCGCTCCTCGTCACCAAGGTTCGCCACCCTCCTGTGCTCCTCCACCAGGTGCGCGCCTCCGTCCACCGCCTCTCTGGGCCTTGCTGCGGCCCGGGCGGTCAACACGGCCCTCCCGCCCCCCACACTCCCGGCAGCCCCCGCCACTGCTCTGACCGCGCCCGCCCCGTCGGCCACTGCGCCAGCCGCGCTCTCGGCTAGGCCCGTTACTGCGCTGTCGAGGCCCTCATCCACTCCGCCGTCATCCCGGCTTCCCAGGGGGCTGCGCAGACGGGTCACCGCCGGAGTCTCGTGGGTGAGGCGCACGTCCTCACGTAGGGTCGCCACCCTCGCGTGCTCCTCCACCATGTTTGCGCCTTCAGCCGCTGCCTCTACGCCCGAACGGCCCCAATCCCCACCGGCGAAGCTCCACTCGCGCCGACCGTGCACCACCTCGTCGGCTGCGATTCGTGGCCTTTCAAGGGAGCCCGCGACGTTCTCTGCAGCTCCCGGGCACCCATTGCGCTCTCAGCATCCGACGCTCCCCGTCTTCAAGTCGCCCCGTGCCGACTCCGGGTCCTCGTGTCTCGCCTCCGTGCCGTCGCGTCACCCCTTAGAGCCCTACCTATCCGCCTACCAGGTGCTCCGTACCGTCTCCCACCCCTCCAGGGCAGACTCCAAGCTGTCAGGTCTCGCCTTCGCCTCGTCCCGTGCCGCCTCCGAGCCGTTGTGTCCCATGTCTGTGCCGTCGTGTTCTGCCGTCGCGTCGTCCCGTGTCGCCTTCACGTTGTCGTATGCCGCCCATGGGCCGTGTGCCGTCTCGATGTCGTCCGAGCCGCAGGCTTGTCGGGCAGCGAACGACTCGCCGGGTGCGGCACTTCGAACGTCATCCGCGATAGGAGGATCGTCCGGCGATATCGTTGAGTCCTTCGGCGCGATGACGGTGACCGCAGGCATGTCCAACGGCTTGTCGGGGGTGGCGGATCCCGCTGATGGTGCGGCCAAATCGCCACTTCGGATCATCGAATCTCCGCGAGTGTCCGCCGTTCCCTTGGGGGGCGGATGTCCCGGCACACACCACGGTGCGGTGTGCTCGCGCCGCTCCGCCGGCGACAGGCGTGTGGTCGGCAGTCGCTTGCCCGCATCCGATGCCCATGCGCGTGTCTCTGCGGCCCGATCCCGACCGCTGCGAGGTCTTCGCGGATCCATCGACGGCGATGGTTTGGAGGTCCTTGTTGTCCCAGTACCGTCGGCACCCCGGGCGCTTCGGCGACGTGGGCATGACCCGGTGCGAAAGCTTGCCGAGTTCGCCGTACGGCAACTGCGCAAGGAAGGCTTTCCTGTCTCCTGCGCGGCGGTCTTACACCACTGCAGACCGGTCGCCGACCAGTCGAGCCTCGGCGCCCTAGCCCGTCACGCCAACCTCGACGGGGCGCTGCGTGTGGTCCCTGACCGGCGACTGGTGACCAGGGACGTTCGACCTGCCCGCCGGAGCGGAGGCATCCGGGGCCCTGGTCCCGGGCAACCGCCCCACCGCCACGGACCCGGCGCGACGCAGGCCCCGGACCACAGAACTGCGTCGGCTCAGCGAGATGGCCCCGACACGGGTCGCACGAAAGAGCACCCGCCTGAAGGTAGGCGGCCATCGGTCCTCGGGGTCCGCGAGAACGACGGCTGGCTTGCTGGACGACGGGTCATCGTGGTCGACGACGTGATCACGTCCGGGGCGACCCTCGCGGAAGCGGTTCGGGCACTGACGGCGGAGGGCGCCGAGGTCTTCGCCGTGGCGACGGTCGCGGCCACGCGGCGAAGGTACCGCTGAGCGTGTTCCCCATGGATGGGCCTCGGGACGGGTTGCCGAGGCAGGAACGCCTGATGCGTTCACGCATGGGGCGGTGGACCACCTACGCGCATGGGGAGGCAGATCACCTACATCTCTCGCCGCCGCTCTCGCCGCCTCTCTCGTCGGTGTGGTCGACGACGTGATCACGTCCGGGCGACGCTCGTGGAGGCGGTTCGGGTGCTGAGGGTGGAGGGTGCCGAGGTCTTGGTCGTGGCGACGGTCGCGGCCAGGCGGCGAAGGTACCGCTGAGCCTGGTCTACATGAATGAACCCCGTGCCGGGTTGCCGGGTGGGGACGCCCCGACGCGTTCGCCCAGAGGAAGGCGGATCATCAATATGCTCCGTCGCTGTCGCTGTCGCTGTCGCTGTCGCTGTCGCTGTCGTCGCCGTCGCGGTGACAGTGGCCGTGGCCGTGGCTATCGCTGGCGTGGCTATCGCCGCCGTGGTCATCACCGCGTCGCTGCCACCGGACCAACAGAGGTCGCTGCCACCGGACGAACAGAGAGGGTGTCTGTCGAGCCTGTGAACGGCTTCTGCGGTGCTTGAGTCCCGGCGAGGAGAGGGCCGCTGAGCACTCGGAGCCCTCGTGATCTGCGTCCCTCCTCTGAGGGAGATTGCCCGTGATCACGACGTGCCGCACCGAGCACTGGGAGCGCTCGTGGGCTGCGCCCCTGGAGCGAGGAACGAACGCGGGCGTGTGGGTGGGGCTTGTGGAGGCATGGCGGGGCCGTAGGCCGGTCGTGAGGGTCAGTGAGGGTGTTGGGAGGGAGCGTGGAGGGGTGGCGGTGAGAATGGTCGCGCGGGGGATGGGGCGGGGATGGTCACTCGGCGTGGTCAGGAGATGGGAAAGTCGACGGCGCGGAAGACTGCTGTGTGGTCGGATGACCACACCGGGTCATCGGTCGATCCTCGCTTCACAAACTCACCGGAGGGTCAGACCACCGTGTCCCGGCGTGGGGGCAGAGGGGCGAAATGCCCTGCGCAGTAAGGGATGTCGGGGGCTCGGAGTGACGGGAGCGGTCCCGGGGAGGGTTCGGGCGATGACGTTCGGTGAGTTATTCCTTGCTCCACCCTCCTGACATTCATCGCTTAAGGGGTTAGCGTTCCTGACATGGCACCCGCCCGGGTCCGTGGTTGCGTCGGATCGACGAGCTTCTTTGGAGCGCCGCCGATCCGGCAAGCCGATGCCAGGCGCAGGCGAAGCGGCCCACGTAAGGCGACTTCTCGTCGACCGATCACGGTGCGCCTTAGAGGTAAGTCCTGCCTCGCCGGGGGATCAGACATCCTCCGGTCTGGGAGAAGGGCAGTAGTGGCGAGAGCGCTGCGAGACCCTCAGCAGGCGGATGTGGGGACGAAGACCAGGTCGGCCGGGCGGGTGCATCCCACCGAGCTGTGTCGGCCGCCCCGGGCCCATGGCCCGGCGGCGGTCGGAGATCGCAACCGGGAGAAGGGGGGTCCCACGTGGACATCATCGTGAAGGGCCGGCACACCGAGGTCAACGAGCGGTTCCGGCAGCACGTCGACACCAAGCTGGCCAAGATCGAGAGACTGAACCAGAAGGTCATCCGGGTGGACGTGGAGGTGTCGGAGGAGCGCAATCCCCGCCAGGCCGATCGGCGGGAACGGGTCGAACTCACCATCCGCTCGCGCGGCCCGGCCATCCGCGCCGAGGCGGCGGCCGAGGACCGCTACGGGGCCCTCGACCTCGCGCTCGACAAGCTCGAGTCGAGGCTGCGCCGCAGCGCCGACCGACGCAAGATCCACCACGGCAGCGGCAACCGCGCCCCGGCGAAGCTCGCCAGGATGGAGCCCCTGCCCGAACCCGTCCCCCCGCTCCCCGAGGTCCCCTCGGAGACTTTGGAACGTGAGAGGGTCAAGGCCGCAGAGGCGCCCGAAGTGGACGACCACCTCGTCCCGATCCCCATGGACGGCGACGGCCCCGTGGTCGTCCGCGAGAAGTTCCACTACTCGACCCCCATGACGATCGAGCAGGCCCTCTACGAGATGGAGCTCGTCGGCCACGACTTCTTCCTGTTCCTCGACAAGGAGGGCGGCCGCCCGAGCGTCGTCTACCGACGCCGCGGCTGGGACTACGGGGTCATCCGCCTGGTAGAGGAATGACACGGAGCCACCACCTCGACCGATGACGTGAGCGCCACCGGCCGAAGTCGACAACGCCATTGATCGGCGGCGAGGGCATCACTCGACCTCTGACCGGGCATCGAGCGGAGCCCGCGGATCGGGCAGGCAGCCCGATGAGCACGCCACCGGTCGCGCACCCTGGCGATCGGCTGCGGGCTCTTGCGTTCGGCTCAGTCCGACGCGCCGGGACGATGCCGCGACCACGGTGGCTCATCGGCGCGAACTCGCGGTTTGCCGCGTGCTCCTTGCGGTTGTTTCATCGTGAGCGGTGCCGGCTGGGGTCGTTCGGCGTTGGCCCGGTGTCGGCAACGTGACCGCCCGTCGGTGGGGACGTCGGCGACCAGGGGATCTGCTCAATCTCTGAGATCGGACACCGAAGCGGCGGCCTGGGCAGGCAGTCCGATGCGCCCGCGACCGGTCGCGCTGAGGACACGGCGATCGGCTGTCGGCCCTGCGTTCGGCTCAGATCGACGCGCCGCGATTCCGGGGACACGGGTGGGTCATCGGCGCGAACGTGCGGTTTGCCGCGTGCTCCTTGCGGTTGCTTCATGGCAAGCGGTGCCGACTGGGGTCGTTCGGGCGTTGACCCCGGTGTCGGCAACGTGATCGTCCCGTCGGTGAGGGTGCCGGCGGCTTGATATGTGGCCATCGGCTGGCTCTTGTGGGGTGGTTGGGTCGGTCGGGCACTTGGCGCGGTGTCGGTAGCGCATTCGTCCGTCGGTGAGGCGGAAGCGGCTTGTCGTGTGGCCGGCGGTTGGCCTCTGTGGGGTGGTGGAGGCTGAGGTCGTTCGGCCGAGAGGTCAGTCTTGGGAGCGTCGCCGTTAACGGCGGCGCGGCGGCGGGCATGGGGTCGACTTAGGCGTGGCGGGAAATGTCGGCTCATGCGTAGCGGTGAACTGGGGAGACCGCGAGTCGGTGGGTGTGGAGCGATGCCTGTCGGGAGGATGCGCACGACAGGTTGCGGGACGTGTGGTCTGCTTGTGCCGGTTCGGAAAATGCGCCGTCCCTTCGTGGGCTCGTCGTCACTTCGTGAGGTCATCGCTCCGTCGTGGGGACGGCGTTGGGAGGGTGGCCGTGCGGCGCTCAAGGTCTGGGCGACGGCGGCCCCACAACGACACCCGACCCGAACTGGAGTGGCCCCGCGGCGGTCAGGGTCTGGGCGGTTGGTTGCCCGGCAGTGTCGTCGGTTGGTGAGGGGCACGGGCGGTCGAGGGCGGCCGGTGGTGTCTGATGCGGGAACGTGGTCGGCTGGGTGCGAGGCGTGGTTGGCTGGAGGAGTGGGCGGCGCGGTCAGCGTCCGGTGCGGGCGGCCAGTGGCGACGGTGCGGCCCGTGGTGACGGTGCGGCCGGGGCGGTGAGGGCCGCGGTGTGGGAGCACAGGAAATGGGGTCTTGTGACCGGGAGGCAATCCGAGGGGTGATGCGCCGCATGCGCCATGTCACCGCCCCCGGCGTGTCATGATCTAGACGGCGCCGTTCGGCACCGATGAGAGCCTGCGTGATGGGCGGCCCGGCGACATTGCCGTATCGCCCGGGCCGTCGATCCGTGCGGGTATCCGAAAGACGTGAAACCCTCCGAAAGCACAGGGTCGCCGACATTCGAAGGGAGGGAGCGGCGTTGTGAGCGAGTATCCCGAGACTCGGCGCGCGCCCGGGGGTGCTGCCCCGCGGGCCGGTGACCCGGCCACGGCCGCGTCGGACGACGGCGCGGCGGCGACGGATCCGATCCGCGTGCTGATCGTCGATGACCATGCGCTGTTCCGCAGGGGCCTGGAGATGGTCCTGGCCGGTGAGGACGACATCGAGGTGGTCGGGGAGGGCGGCGACGGGAACGAGGCCGTCGAGATGGCCCGTGACCTGCTGCCCGACGTCCTGCTGATGGACATCCGGATGCCGCGTCGCAGCGGCATCGAGGCCTGTCTGGCCATCAAGGAGTCCGTTCCGAGCGCCAAGATCGTGATGTTGACGATCAGCGACGAGGACAAGGACCTGTTCGAGGCGATCAAGGCCGGTGCCAGCGGCTACCTGCTCAAGGAGATCTCCATCGACGAGGTCCCCCAGGCGGTCCGCGCGGTCCACGGCGGCCAGTCGCTGATCAGCCCCTCGATGGCGTCCAAGCTGATCACTGAGTTCGCGTCGCTGGCGAAACGCAGCGACGAGCGCCAGCAGCAGCTCCCCGCGCCCAAGCTGACCGACCGCGAGATGGAGGTGCTCCGCCTCGTGGCCCGCGGCCTGGGCAACCGCGAGATCGCCAAGGAGCTCTTCATCTCCGAGAACACGGTCAAGAACCACGTGCGCAACATTTTGGAGAAACTCCAGCTCCACTCCCGGATGGAGGCCGTCGTCTACGCCGTCAGGGAAAAGCTCCTCGAAATCACCTGAGCCACCCCCCGGACCTCCCCGGCGCGTACTCGGCCCGTCGTCCGAGACCTCCGTCACCATGCCGTCAATGCGACGCGAACGGCCCCGTGTCGCGAGCGGCCCGGAGCGTGACCGTCAGGGGTCGCGAACGGCCGGCGTTTCGAACGTCAGGCGCCGTAAACGGCCAGGGTGATGAACGTCAGGTGCCGCGAACGGCCAAGGTCATGAGCGGCAGGTTCGTGGCGGCCAGGATCGCGGGTGGCCGGGATGGCGAACGTCAGGCTTGCGAGTGCTCGGTGTTGTGGGGGGCCGGGATTGCGAGCGGCTGAGGCGGCTGACACCGGTGTGTGAGTTTTGTCGGTGTCGGTGCGTACCATCGCGGGCGTGACCGAACTTGAGTTGTCCGCGGACGAGGCCCGTCGGGTTCAGTTGAGCGCACAGGGGCTGCTGGGGGCCGGTGGGCGCAGGGGTGGCGTGCGGGGGCTGCTCGGGCGGCTGGGGGCCGTGCAGTTGGACACGATTTCCGTGCTGGCGCGTTCGCATGAGCTGATCCCGTACGCGCGGCTGGGGGCGGTCGGGCGGGACGCGGTCGAGGACGCCTACTGGGGCGGCTCGGCGGGGGCGGGGGCCGCCTTCGAGTACTGGGCCCACGCGGCGTGCGTGCTGCCGATGGACGAGTGGCCGATCTTCGGGTTCCGGCGCAGGGCGTTCAGGGACCGGGGGTGGCGTTGGCACCAGGTCTCCGAGCAGACGTGCGACCTCGTTCGCAAGCGGCTGCGGGCGGACGGGCCGCTCACCATGAAGGAGTTGGGCGGCGCGAAGGCCGGCGGCGAGTGGTGGGACTGGAGCGAGCAGAAGATCGCCGTGGAGTGGCTCCTGGACGTCGGCGAGGTGGTGTGCGTGCGGCGGACCGGCTGGCGGCGGGTGTACGACCTGCCCGAACGCGCGGTGCCCGCAGCGCTGCTCGATCAGGAGCCCGGGGACGCCGAGTGTCTGACGTACCTGGTCGGGCGGGCGGGACGGGCGCTCGGCGTGGCGACACGGGCCGACCTCGCCGACTACTACCGGATCAAGAACGAGCAGGTCGGTGAGGTCATCGAGGCGACCGGGCTGGTTCCGGTGCGGGTGGAGGGCTGGCGGCAGCCGGCGTGGGCCGACCCGGCGGCGCTGGTGTCGCCTCCGCGGGGAAGGCACGCGACGACGCTGCTCTCGCCGTTCGACTCCCTGGTGTGGGACCGCGCCCGGACCTCCCGGATGTTCGGGTTCGACCACCGACTGGAGGCGTACGTCCCCAAGGCCAAGCGGGTGCACGGCTACTTCACGATGCCGCTGCTGGCGGGAGGGCGGCTGATCGGCCGCGTCGACCCCGCCCGCGAAAAGGGCGTGCTCGTCGCCCGCCAGGTCTCGTTCGAGCCATGGGCGATCTCCACCCCTTCCCGGACGCGCTCGGCCCTGACCGCTCTGAGCACCGCACTGTGGCGTGCCGCCGACTGGGTGGGCTGCCACGATGTGCGCGTCGACGTCCTGAATCCACCGGAACTGGCCACCGCCGTCACCCGAGCCCTCACCACGGAGGGCACCCTCTGACGTACGCCCCCCGCTGACCATCCACCAGCGAGATCCCATCGACCAGCCGCCCGAGTCCCCCCACGGGAAGCCCACCTCGAGCACCCGTCGTCGGCAGGCCGTGTACGAAACCGGCCGCTTCGCCCGTACCAGGCGACGCGAGGACGGAAACGGTGCCGCAGACCGAGCGGACCCCCGCCCCGCAGGTGGCCAGGGTGGCTTGGCCCCGGTTCGGTGGTTGAGGCGGTGATGGGTGTGTCGGGGCCTGTGGGGTGCCGCCGGGCGGTTTCGGCCAGGCGAGAACGAGACGGGAACGAGACGGCGGCCCGCGACGCCCGGCCGATCCGGGGGCGTCAGCCGTGGGGCTTGTGCTCCGGGTCGCTGACCCGGGGGAGTTCGGACATCTCGCCGTACCGGCCGCCTCGACGCTTGTTGCTGCGAGAGCCGAAGAGCGAGTAGTTGACGATCTCCGGAAGGACGCGGGGCTCGTCCAGGACGACGTCGGCGAAGATGCCGAAGGCCATGCCCAGCAGGCCCCCCAGCATGACGATCGCGGCGCCCGCCCAGAACAGGAACCAGTTGGGGCCCAGGCAGAGGGCGATCCCGCCCAGGGCGAACCCGACCAGCGTCACCACCACCGACACCCACGATTTCGGTTGCCCACCGTGAGATCCGGGCATCTTGGCTCCTCCCCGGGGCGCCGTGTCGCGGCACCCGAACGATGTGGCCGGAACCTGCCACCTGGGGTGGTTCTCTGATGAAATGCCTGGTGAGGGCCCCTGTGGGGGCGATCGTCCGGCCTGGTTGTCAACGCCATACAGATCTTCCGCACCAGCAGGGGGTCAAACAGTAAAGGGCGTGGATTGCGTCGCCGAGTGACCTAGACCATCCTTGGTCTCGCCTACGATGGCAACGTACGTGTGGTGTGCGTGCCGCTGGTCGCGGTGACCCACGATCTGCAAGGAGCCTCCGAGAGTGCCGCCAGTCATCGACAAGATCCTTCGTGCGGGCGAAGGCAAAACTCTGCGCAAGCTCAAGAAGCTCGCGGATCACGTCAACAGCATCGAGGAGGACTTCCTCGAGATGACCGACGCCGAGCTGCGCGAGCTGACCGACAAGTACCGGGAGCGCATCGAGGAGGGCGAGAGCCTCGACTCGCTGCTGCCGGAGGCGTTCGCGACGGCGCGTGAGGCGGCCAAGCGGGTGCTGGGGCAGCGGCACTTCGACGTCCAGGTCATGGGCGGCGCCGCGCTGCACCTCGGGAACATCGCCGAGATGCGCACCGGTGAGGGCAAGACCCTGACCGCCGTGCTGCCCGCCTACCTGAACGCGCTGTCCGGCGAGGGCGTGCACGTCATCACGGTCAACGACTATCTGGCCAAGCGCGACGCCGAGTGGATGGGCCGTGTGCACCAGTTCCTCGGCCTCGAGGTGGGCGTCATCCTCCCGCAGATGACCCCCGAAGAGCGTCGCAAGGCCTACAACGCCGACATCACGTACGGCACCAACAACGAGTTCGGCTTCGACTACCTGCGCGACAACATGGCCTGGAGCCTGGACGAGTGCGTCCAGCGTGGCCACAACTTCGCGATCGTGGACGAGGTCGACTCCATCCTGATCGACGAGGCCCGGACGCCGCTGATCATCTCCGGCCCGGCCGAGCAGAACTCCAAGTGGTACACCGAGTTCTCGAAGATCGTTCCGCGCCTCAAGCCGTCCAGCGGCAAGGAGGAGACGGACGGCGACTACCAGGTCGACGAGAAGAAGCGCACCGTCGGCATCCTGGAGACCGGGGTCGAGAAGGTCGAGGACTGGCTCGGCATCGACAACCTGTACGACGCCACGAACACGCCCCTGGTGAGCTTCCTGAACAACGCCCTGAAGGCGAAGGAGCTCTACAAGAAGGACAAGGACTACGTCGTCATGAACGGCGAGGTCCTGATCGTGGACGAGTTCACCGGCCGCATCCTGCACGGCCGCCGGTACAACGAGGGCATGCACCAGGCCATCGAGGCCAAGGAAGGTGTGGCGATCAAGGACGAGAACCAGACGCTCGCCACGATCACCCTCCAGAACTACTTCCGGCTGTACGACAAGCTGGGCGGCATGACCGGTACGGCCCAGACCGAGGCCGCCGAGTTCAACAAGATCTACAAGCTCGGCGTGGTCACCATCCCGACCAACCGGCCCATGGTCCGCAAGGACGTGGCCGACGTGGTGTACAAGACCGAGCAGGCCAAGTTCGAGGCCGTGGTCGACGACATCGCCGAGCGGCACGAGAAGGGCCAGCCGGTCCTGGTCGGCACCACCTCGGTCGAGAAGTCCGAGAAGCTGTCGAAGATGCTCAAGCGGCGCGGCATCCCGCACGAGGTGCTGAACGCCAAGGCGCACGAGAAGGAGAGCGCCATCGTCGCCGAGGCGGGCCGCAAGGGCGCCGTCACCGTGGCGACCAACATGGCGGGCCGCGGCACCGACATCATGCTCGGCGGCAACCCGGACTTCCGCGCCGACCTGGAGCTCCACGCCCGGGGGCTGTCCCCGCTGGAGACCCCGGAGGAGTACGAGGAGGCCTGGCCCGAGGCGCTGGAGAAGGCCAAGGAGGCCGTCAAGGGCGAGCACGAGGAGGTCGCCGACGCCGGCGGCCTGTACGTGCTGGCCACCGAGCGGCACGAGTCCCGGCGCATCGACAACCAGCTCCGCGGTCGTTCCGGCCGGCAGGGCGACCCGGGCGAGTCGCGCTTCTACCTGTCCCTCGAGGACGACCTGATGCGGCTGTTCAACTCGGCGCGAGTCGAGTCGATCATGACCCGGCTGAACATCCCGGACGACGTGCCGATCGAGTCCAAGATCGTCTCCAACGCGATCCGGTCCGCGCAGACCCAGGTCGAGCAGCAGAACTTCGAGATCCGCAAGAACGTCCTCAAGTACGACGAGGTGCTCAACCGGCAGCGCCAGGTCATCTACGCCGAGCGCCGCAAGGTGCTGGAGGGCGCGGACCTGGAGGAGCAGATCCGCCGGATGATCGACGAGGTCGTCGACGGCTACGTCGCCGGCGCCACCGGCGAGGGCTTCGCCGAGGAGTGGGATCTGGAGAAGCTCTGGAAGGCGTTCCAGCAGCTCTACCCGATCAGCTTCACCGTCGAGGAACTGGCCGAGGAGGTCGGCGGCGAGATCTCCGCGCTGGACGCCGAGACCCTCGCCGAGAAGGTCCGCAAGGACGCCCAGGAGGCGTACGACAAGCGCGAGACCGAGCTGGGCGCGGAGGTCGTCCGCGAGCTGGAGCGCCGGGTCATCCTGTCGGTGCTCGACCGCAAGTGGCGCGAGCACCTGTACGAGATGGACTACCTCCAGGAGGGCATCGGCCTGCGGGCCATGGCGCAGCGCGACCCGCTGGTGGAGTACCAGCGCGAGGGCTTCGACATGTTCAACGCGATGCTCGACGGCATCAAGGAGGAGTCGGTCGGCTACCTGTTCAACCTCGAGGTCGAGGTCGAGGAGCAGCCGCCCGCCCCCACCGTCGGCGTCAAGCCCGTGTCCATCGCCGCGACCGCCACGGACGTCGACGAGGAGGCCGAGGCCGAGGAGGCCGAGGAGCCCTCCGAGATCGAAGAGGCCCCGGCGATCAAGACCAAGGGCCTCGACAAGCCCAAGCGGCCCACCAAGCTGGAGTACTCCGCCCCCACCGTCGACGGCGAGGGCGGCGTGGAGACCCACAGCGAGGAGACCGAGGACGAGTACGCGGGCGTGGGTCGCAACGACCCCTGCCCCTGCGGCTCGGGCAGGAAGTTCAAGCGCTGCCACGGCAACCCGCGCAACCAGGACTGACCCGCACCCGGCGGGGAGCACCCCGCCGAGCGAACCGGCCCTGAACGAAGCGGCCTCCGGACCATCATCCCGGGGGCCGCTTCGCCGTTCCACCGCCGAAGCGCCCATCCTTCGAGGTAGAGCCGAAACCCCTCCGGCCTCGGGCGCGAACCCGGGCCGCCGCGGCGACTCGCCCGCCCTTCGCCCAACACCTCCCGCCCCTCGCCCAACGCCTCGGGCCCCGCGCCCCACACCTCCCGCCCCACACCTTCGGCCCCTCGCTCAACGCCTTCCGCCCCTCGCCCAACGCCTTCCGCCCCGCGCCCAACGCCTCGGGCCCCGCGCCCAACGCCTCCCGTCCCTCGTCCAACGCCTGGCGTCCCGCGCCTAACGCCTGGCGTCCCGCGCCTAACGCCTGCCGTCCCTCGCTCACCACCTCCCGCATCGCGCCCAGACCGCCCATGGCCGCCCGATGCACGCGATGACCGAGTCGTTGACGTTCACCTGATCGCCGACCCCGCCCCCGAGGCGGGGTCGTCCGTCTCACCGTGGTGGGGCCGTGGTCTCGAGAGCCGTGCAGCGCCAGCGGCCTCGATGGTGTTCCAGCCGGAGCGCCAACGCCTGCACCCGGCCGTTCACGGCGATGACGGCACCGGCCTCGGCCGCTCCGGCGGCGGGTTCCTGCACCCAGGACGTGAGCACGCGCGGCGGCTGGATCGGCCCACGCGGACGCACCGCCACCGCGAACGGAGCCAGCCCCCGACACACCGCCGGCGTCGCCCGCCGAGCGAGCTGCCGCAGAGGCCGCGTCCCCGCCAGCACCTCCATCACCAGCCGAACGGTCGAGCCCGCCACCGCACCGACGTCCTCCACGCGCTCATCCGCCGCCACGGTGCACCGCGACACGCCTTCTCGCCCCACCAAGCCGCCTCCCGAACGGCCGCCGGTCGACGCCGCGGGCCGCGAGGCAGGGCCGGTACGACCCGAGCCCCGCACGGAACGCCCTGGGGCGAGTCCCCCGTCCACGGACGCCGCGGAATGTGCAAAGGCGTCTCCAGGACGTCCCGAGGGCATGGAGGGACGTTCTGAGCCGTCCGTGAGGTCCCCGGAGGGCCCAAGCGGACGTCCGAGGTGATTCACGGAACGTCCCGGGACGTCGGTGGGACGTCCGAAGGGACTGGCGGGACGTCCCGAGAAGTCGGTGGGAGGTCCCGAAAGGTTGTCGGGGCGTCCAGTGACGTCGGTGGAACGTCCAGGAGAGGAGGCGGCGGGACGTCTTGAAGGGCCGGTGGGTCGGTGGGTGGGGTCCGTGAGGGCGGTTGGAACGCTGGAACGTATGGGGGCCGGCTGGGGGCTTGGGGCCTTAGGGAGGGGAGGGGTGGAGGTGTAGGGGCGGACGCGGACGGGGGTGGTGGTGCGGTGGCGGGGGGTTCGGGTGGGCATGGCCTCTCCTCGGCGTATCGGTGTGGGCGATCGCGTGAAAAGAGGCGGAGAAGGGCTTGTTTGATACGTCTTGGCCGGGCTCGGCCAAAGGTGTAACGAAAAGCGTGGTGGGTTTGCGGAGGGAAAAGGGGATTGGGGGGAAATGGCGACGGCGGGGGGGCCCGGGTGGGCGCCCCCGCCGCGTGCGGGAGTGGTCCTGGGGTGAGGGACCGGGTGGTGGGTTCAGCCGTCGGTGCCGTCCGTCTTGGTCTTGGTGCCGGTAGAGGAATCCGAGGCGGAGGCCGCGGCCACCTCGGGGGCGGCCGAGGGGTCGGCGGCGACGGACTCGACACCCTCCGGTTCTCGGCCGGGTGTGGGGATGTTCATCCACCGGATCAGGATGGAGAACAGGAAGTAGTAGATGACGGCGTAGATCAACCCCATGATGATCAGGCCGAGCAGATTCTTGGTGTTGTCCTTGCTGCCGTTGATCAGCATGTCGATGCCGCCGGCGGAGAAGCTGAAGCCCAGCTTCATGTTGAGCGCGTCCGCGACCGCCATGGAGACGCCGGTGAGGACGGCGTGCACGCCGAACAGGACCGGGGCGACGAAGATGAACGCGAACTCGATCGGCTCGGTGATGCCGGTGACGAACGCGGTCAGGGCGGCGGAGAACATGATGCCGCCGACGGCCGCCCGGCGGTGCTTGGGCGCGGCCTGCCAGATCGCCAGGGCGGCGGCCGGCAGGGCGAACATCAGGACCGGGAAGTAGCCGGCCATCGACCAGCCGGCGCCGTCCGCCCCGTTCAGGTAGCAGTTGAGGTCACCGGTGTAGGTCTTGCCGCCGACCTCGCACTCGGGGATCTGGAACCACACCACGTTGTTGGGGATGTGGTGCAGGCCCAGCGGCAGCAGCAGACGGTTGACCACGCCGTACACACCGGCCCCGAGGGTGCTGTTGCGCTCCATCCACTCGCCGAAGTCGGTGAGCCAGCCGCCCAGCAGCGGCCAGACCCAGCCGAACAGCAGGCCCAGCAGGGTGGCGGCGAAGGCGGTGACGATCGGCACGAAACGGCGGCCGCCGAAGAACGCCAGCCAGGTGGGCAGCTTGATCCGGTAGTAGCGCTGGTAGAGCAGGGCGGCGGTGATGCCGATGACGATGCCGCCGAGCACCTGGGTGGGGTTGCCCGCCCCGAGGTCCACCACCTCGTTGGGCTTGCCCGGGTTGTCCGGGTCGAACAGGGCCTTGACCACCTTGGGCCGCAGCTCGTCGGAGTGGAAGAACATGTTCATGCTGACGTAATGGAAGACCAGGTAGCCGACCACGGCGGCCAGTGCGGTGGAGCCGTCGGACTTCTTGGCGAAGCCGACGGCCACCCCCACCGCGAACAGCAGCGGCAGCCAGTTGAACAGGGAGCCGCCGGCGGCGGCGAAGATCTCCGCGACCCGGTCGGCCCCGGAGAAGTCGATCCAGGCGTCGTCGTTCTCGCCGATGACGTCGGGCTGGCCGAGCCGCAGCAGCAGGCCGGCGGCGGGCAGCACGGCGATGGGTAGCATCAGGCTGCGGCCGATGCGCTGGAGGACGGCGAGGACGCTCGATCCCCGTCGGGGTGCGTCGGTGCCGCCGACGGCGGTGGCTGAACTCATCAGAGGGTTGCCTCCTCCTGATGTTGCGGGCGGCTAGGCCCGCTGGGGTGGATTTCCGAGAGCCGTGTGGATCTGGTACCTGTCGGCCCGATAGGTCGACACGCCCAGTTCCGCGCAGACGCCGCCCATGTAGGAGCGACGTTGCAGGAGCAGCACGGCACTGCCCCTGGGTATGTGGAGCCGCTTGGCGTCCGCGGCGTCGGCCAGCCCGGCGTCGATGGTCTGGTCGCCGGCGTCGAAGACGATCCCGTACACGGCCTCCAGGACGCCGTACAGGGAACGGTCGGCGAGCCGCCGGTCGAGCAGGTCGGGCGCCAGGGAGGCCAGGATGTGCGCGCGTTCGAGGGCCATCGGCTCGCCGTCGGCGGTGCGCAGTCGTTCGATCACATGGATCTCGGTACCCGGGTTCACCTCGAACAGGCGGGCCAGTCGGGCGTCGGCGGGAACGGTGCGCCGCGACAGGTCGACCGCGCCGGGGCGCAGCCCCCGCGACAGCATGTCCTCGGAGAACGAGACCAGCCGGAGGGGCATCTCGATCTTGGGGCGGGCGACGAACGTGCCCTTGCCCGGCACTCGGTAGAGCCGGCCCTCGGAGACCAGGTGCTCGACGCCCTGGCGCACCGTCATCCGGGACAGCCCGAAGCTCTGACCCAGCTCCCGCTCGGAGGGGATGGGCGCGTCCACGGGCAGCTCGGAGCGCTCGATCAGGTCCAGCAGGATGGCGCGGAGCTGGAAGTACATCGGTACGGGGCTGGTCGGGTCGATGGATGCCACGGTCGTCCTCGGGTTCGCGGGTTCGGGAATCGGATCAAGGATCCCGGAACCCTGCCTCCGGTCCGGTTCGTACTGGTCTAGGCCGGACTAGACCACAGCCCGGAAAAGGTGTCAATGCACGACTGGGTAACGTCCTTGTCACGGCGGGAACCATTGTGGAGGTTGCCGGAAAGGGCTCCCAGACCCCTACGCTCCGGCCGTGCGCTGGGATATGGTTCGTACTGGTCTAGTCCGGACTAGACCAGTAGTCGTCAGCATAGGGAATCCACCTCGAACGGCAGGGAGAGTGCGCTGAAGATGCCCTCACTCGTCATCGCCGCGCGGACCGTGATCGCCGTTCCGCCCGGCCCCGCGGACGCGCCCACGGCGGTGCTGTCGCCCGGCTGGGTGCGGGTCGAGGACGAGGTGATCGTCGAGGTCGGCGGCGGCGAGCCGCCCGTCGCGCCCGATCTGCGCCTCGACGAGGGGATGCTGGTGCCCGGCCTGGTGGACCTCCAGGTCAACGGGTTCTTCGGGTACGACATGGTGGACGCCGGGGAGACCGGCTGGCGCACCGTCGTCAGCAGGCTTCCCGAGACCGGCGTGACCGCGTTCCTGCCCACGTTCATCACCGCGCCCGTCCACGTGCAGGCCGAGGCGCTGGAACGGACCCGTGAGCTGCTGCCCCGACTGCCCGAGGGCTCGCGGGTGCTCGGCGTCCATCTGGAGGGGCCGTTCCTGTCGGAGCGGCGGCGCGGCGCGCACAACCCCGCGTACCTGGTCGACCCGACCCCCGGGGCGCTGCGCAGGCTGCTGGAGACCGGGCTGGTCAGGCTGGTGACGCTGGCCCCCGAGCGGGAGGGCGGCATGGACGCCGTCCGGACGCTCACCGAGCACGGCGTGCTGGTCAGCGTGGGCCACAGCGACGCCACCGCCGAGCAGGTGGCCCGGGCCGCCGACGCGGGGGCCCGCAAGGTCACCCATCTGTTCAACGCGCAGTCCGGCGTCCACCATCGCGACCCCGGGGTGGCCGCCCAGGCGCTCGCCGACCCCCGGCTGAGCCCCGGCCTGATCCTTGACCTGCACCATGTCGCCCCGGCGGCGGCCAGGCTGGCGTTCAACGCCGCACCCGGCCGGATCGTGCTGGTCACCGACGCGGCGTCCGCCGCCGGGATGCCGCCGGGGCGGTACGAGCTGGGCGGCGAGCCCATCGACCTGCCCGCCGACGGGCCGCCGCTGCGCGCGGACGGCACCCTGGCGGGCTCGGCGCTGCGGCTGGACGCCGCCGTCGGCAACGCGCTCGGGCTCGGCCTCGACCCGGCTGCGGCCGTGGACGCCGCCACCCGCGTCCCGGCCGACCTGATCGGCCGTCCCGACCTGGGCCGGATCGCCTCCGGCGCGGTCGCCGACCTGACCTGGCTGGTCCCGGACGCGAGCGGCGCGCTGCGCGCCCGCCGCACCTGGGTGGCCGGCCGGGAGGTCTGGAACGCCGCGAACGGGCACAGTCCGTCCACGGAGGGACGGGCGCACGAGAGGACGGGGCCGTGACCACGAGCACGAGCAGCACCAGCAGAATGCGGGCGGAGATCGGGGAGCAGCCGGACGCGCTGCGCCGGACCATCGACGCGCTGCTGCCGAGGATGTCGGACGTGGGCCTGCTGGCGAAGGGGACCGGTCAGGTCCTCTTCATCGCCCGCGGGTCCTCCGACAACGCCGCCGTCTACGGGCGGTACCTGGTGGAGTCGCACGTCGGGCGGTTGGCGACGTTGGCCGCTCCGTCGATCGCGACCGCCTACCACCGCAAGATCGACCTGAACGGCGTGCTGGCCGTGGCGATCAGCCAGTCCGGCAAGACCGAGGAGATCGTCGAGACCATGGCCTGGGCGGCCGACTGCGGCGCCCGGACCGTCGCGGTCACCAACGGCGCCCGGTCGCCGCTGGTCGAGGCTGCCGAGGTGGCGCTGATCACCGAGGCCGGCGACGAACTGGCGGTCCCGGCGACCAAGACGTACACGACCCAGCTCGCGGCGCTGTCGGTGCTGGCCCTGGGCCTGGGCGCGGAGGTCGACCTCGACCATCTGCGCCGGGCCCCCGACGAGGTGGAGCGGCTGATCGCCGTCACCGAGGCGTCCCCCGCGCTGGACTCCGTGGTGGAGGGCCTGGCCGGCGTCCCCGGCGCGGTGGTCTCCGGGCGCGGCCTCGCGTTCGGCACCGCGCTGGAGCTGGCCCTCAAGCTCAAGGAGGCGTGCTACCTGCACGCCATGGGCCTGTCGTACGCGGACCTGCTGCACGGCCCGATCGCGGTGGTCGACGAGGACACGCCCGCGATCCTGGTCGCCGCCGACGAGGGGCCGACCCTGGCCGGCACGGTGGCTCTGGCCGGGCGGGTCACGGGTGCGGGCGCACGCGCGTACGGTGTCGGCGGGGGCGAGGGCCTCGCCGAGGCGTGCACCTTCGCGCTGCCGGGCCCCCGGCTGCCCGAATGGGTCGCGCCGCTGGGCCTGATCGTGCCGGGGCAGCTCATGGTGGAGGCGCTGGCCCGCAGGCTGGGCCTGGACCCGGACGTGCCCCGTGGCCTGAACAAGGTCACCCAGACCGACTGAGAGAGCTTCGAGGAGCGAGCATGGACAAGGCCGAGGCCATCGTCGCCGCGCTGGGCGGCGCCGGCAACATCGTGGAGATCGAGCCGTGCGCCACACGGCTGCGCACCGAGGTCTCCGACCCCGCCAGGGTGAACGAGCCGGCGCTCAAGGCCGCCGGCGCGCACGGCGTGATGCGCAGCGGCCGTGTCGTACAGGTGGTGGTCGGCCCCGAGGCCGACACGCTCGCCACCGACATCGAAGACCTGCTCGACTGATCGGGGGGTCTTCGGTGACGAATGTTCTGGCGCCCGTCAGCGGGCGGGTGGTCGGGCTGGCGGGTGTGCCCGACCCGGTGTTCGCCCAGGCCATGGTGGGCCCGGGCACGGCGATCGACCCCGAGCGCGGGCCGGGCGAGGCGATCGCCCCGGTGACCGGCAAAGTCGTCAAGATGCATCCCCACGCCTACGTGGTGGTCGACGCCGAGGGGCACGGGGTCCTGGTCCACCTGGGAGTGGACACCGTCCAGCTCAAGGGGGCGGGCTTCGAGCTGCTGGCCGCCGAGGGCGACGAGGTGGAGGCCGGGCGGACGCTGGTCCGCTGGGACCCCGCCGAGATCGAGGCGGGCGGGCGTTCCCCGGTGGTCGCGGTGGTGGCGTTGGACGCCGGCGTCGAGGCCCTGTCGGACGTCCGGGAGTCCGGCCCGATCGAGAAGGGGGTCGGGCTCTTCACATGGCGGTGATGCGAGCAGTGGCGGCCGTCTTCGACCTGGACGGCACGCTGATCGACACCGAGCCGCGCAGCCGGGCGCTGTGGTCGCGTCTGTTCGACACGCACGGGGTGACCTACGACGACGCCCTGATCGGCTCGTTCGCCGGACGGCGGGGTCGGGAGGTGCTGGCCGAGCTGCTGCACCTGTTCCCCGGCCGGACGGTGGACGAGCTGTTCGACCAGGTGATGGCGTTCCAGGCGCATCCCGACTGGCCGGCCCTGCCCGCCGTCGAGCCGGTGCCGGGGGCCGTGGAGCTGGTGCGCCGACTGCACGGCGACGGCGTGCCGCTCGGGCTGGTGACCTCGGGGGTCCGCCCGTACGCGGAGGGGCTTCTGCTGGAGCTGGGCCTGACCGGGCTGCTGGACGTGGTGGTCACCGCCGACGACGTCCGCAACGGCAAACCGCACCCGGAGGGCTATCTCGCCGCCTGCTCCGCGCTGGGCGTGTCGCCTGCGCGGTCCGTGGCGTTCGAGGACGCCCCGGCGGGGGTGGCCGCCGCGAAGGCCGCGGGCATGGCCGTCGTGGGGGTCGCCACCACGGTGCCGTCGGAACTGCTGTCGAGCGCGGACCTGGTCCTGCCGAATCTGAGGGATGTTCGATGGCCCCACGTCTTCGGGGCCGAGCGAGGGCCGGAGGTCGGTCCCGCTTCGGGGTGAAGGAGTGATCGTGTCCCAGCGTCATGTGAAGATCCGGTCCAAGGTGGGCCTGCACGCGCGGCCCGCGGCGCTGTTCGTCCAGACCGCGGCCAAGGCCCCCATGGACGTGACGGTCGCCAAGGAGGGCAAGGAGCCGGTCAACGCCAAGAGCATCCTCGCCGTGATCGGCCTGGACGCCCGGCACGGCGAGGAGATCATCATCACCGCCGAGGGCGAGGCCGCCGACCAGGTGCTGGATCAGCTCGAGGCGGCGGTCAACGTGGAGCCCGAGGGTGCCTGACGGCCGGGCGGCCCGCATGCTGACCGGCGCAGGGGTGAGCCCGGGGGCCGGTGCGGGCCCCGTCGTCCGGGTGGCGGGCTCGGTGCCGGAGCCGCCCGCCGCGACGCACGGCGGCACGGCGGAGGACGCGCGGGGCGAGAAGGCCGCGGCGACCCGTGCGCTGGAGGCCGTCGCCGCCGACCTGGAGGCGTGCGGCGAACGGGCCGCGGCGGCGGGCAACGCCGACGCCCGCGACGTGCTCGGCGCGCAGGCGCTGATGGCCCGGGACCCCGGCCTGGCCGACGGCGTCGCCGCCCAGATCGACGGCGGTACGGCGGCGGCCCGCGCGGTGTACGAGGCGTTCGCCGTCTACCGGGCGGTGCTGGCCTCGGCGGGGGAGTACCTGGCCGCCCGGGTCGCCGACCTCGACGACATCCGCGACCGTGCCGTGGCCCGCCTGCTGGGGGTGCCGATGCCCGGCGTGCCGCAGCGGGACGAGCCGTTCGTGCTGGTCGCGCGGGATCTCGCGCCCGCCGACACGGCGGTGCTGGATCCGGCGCTGGTGGTCGCGTTCGTGACCGAAGAGGGCGGCCCGACCAGCCACACGGCGATCCTGGCCCGCACCATGGGGGTTCCCGCCGTGGTCGCCTGCCCCGAGTGCGCCGACCTCGCGGAGGGGACGCGGGTGCTGGTCGACGGCACCGCCGGGACGGTCCACGTCGATCCGGCGGAGACCGAGGTGTCGGCGGCGCTGCGCCGTTCGGCCGCCCGCGCCTCACTGCTCGCCGAGTCCACCGGCCCCGGGGCGACCCGGGACGGCCACGCGGTGCCGCTGCTGGCCAACGTCGGCGGCCCCCAGGACCTGGACGCGGCCCTGGCCGCCGGCGCGGAGGGCGTGGGGCTCTACCGGACCGAGTTCCTGTTCCTCGACCGTGCGCACGCGCCGTCCGACGCCGAGCAGGAGGCCGCCTACCGCGCCGTCCTGGAGGCGTTCCCGCAGGGCAAGGTGGTCGTCCGGACGCTGGACGCGGGCGCGGACAAGCCGCTGGCGTTCCTGCCGCCGCCCGGCGAGGAGCCCAACCCGGCGCTCGGGGAGCGCGGGCTGCGGATGCTGCGCCGCCACCCGGAGGTGCTGTCGGCCCAGCTCACCGCCTTGCGCCGGGCCTCCGCCGGGCTCACCACCCGGCTGGAGGTGATGGCGCCGATGGTCACCGACGTCGAGGAGGCCCGGTACTTCGCCGCCGCCTGCGCGGAGGCGGGCATCGACCATCCCGGCATCATGATCGAGGTGCCCGCCGCCGCGCTGCGGGCCGGTGACCTGGCCCCCGAGGTGGAGTTCTTCAGCGTCGGCACCAACGACCTCACCCAGTACGCGTGCGCCGCCGACCGGCAGATCGGCGGCCTGGCCCGACTGCAGGACGCCTGGCAGCCCGCCGTCCTGGACCTGGTCGCGCTGACCGCCGAGGCCGCCGTCGACACCGAACGCGGCTGCGGGGTGTGCGGCGAGGCGGCCGGCGACCCGGTGCTGGCCTGCGTGCTCGTCGGCCTGGGGGTCACCTCCCTCTCGATGAGCGCCCCCTCGTTGCCGCTGGTCCGCGCCTCGCTGGCCCGGCACACGCTGGCCCAGTGCCGCCGCGCCGCCGTCGCCGCCCGCTCGGCCCGCACGGCGGACGAGGCCCGCACCGCCGCCCGCGCCGAACTCCCCGCCCTCCCCGAGCTCGGCCTCTAGCCGGGGAACGACCGGGAACGACCTCGGCGCGGCCGTGCCCTCGGGGGCGCACGGCCGCGCCGGGAGTATCCGGGTGCGTGGTCGGGGGCTCAGGCGAGGGAGCGGCGGACGTGTTCGGCGGTCAGGGAGCGGTGGTCCTCGAGGAGGTCGGCGGGGGTGCCGGTGAAGACGATCTCGCCGCCGTGCTTGCCGCCGTCGGGGCCGAGGTCGATGATCCGGTCGGCCCGCTTGATCACGTCGAGGTTGTGCTCGATGACGATCACGGTGTTGCCCGCGTCCACCAGTCGGTCCAGCAGCGCGACCAGGGCGCCCACGTCGGCCATGTGCAGGCCGGTGGTGGGCTCGTCCAGCACGTAGACGCTGCCCGTCTTGTGCAGTTCGTTGGCGAGCTTGATGCGCTGGCGCTCGCCGCCGGACAGGGTGCTGAGCGGCTGGCCCAGGGTGAGGTAGTCGAGACCGACCTCGTTCAGGGTGGCGAGCTTGGCGTGGACGCGTTTCTCGGGAAAGAAGTCCAGCGCCTGTTCGGCGGTCATGTCGAGCACGTCCACGATGGACTTGCCGCGCACGGTGTACGTGAGGACCTCCTCGGCGAACCGGCGGCCCTCGCACTTCTCGCACGTGGTGGTGATGGGATCCATGAACGCCAGGTCGGTGTAGATGACCCCGCGTCCTTCGCAGGCCGGGCAGGCCCCCCGGGAGTTGAAGCTGAACAGGCCCGGCTCGACACCCGCCGCCTTGCCCCCGTTCTCCTGGGAGAAGAGCTTGCGCAGATGGTCCAGCACGCCGACGTAGGAGGCCGGGGTGGACCTGCTGGAGACGCCGATGGCCGACTGGTCGACGACGATCGCCTCCGGGTGGGCGCCCACGAAGACGTCGGAGATCAGCGTGCTCTTGCCCGACCCGGCGACGCCGGTGACGGCCGTGAGGACGCCGGTGGGCAGGTCGACGGAGACGTTCTTGAGGTTGTGCAGGGAGGCGTTCTCGAGGGGGAGCCACCCGGTGGGGGCGCGGACGTCCGTCTTGACCGGGGTGACCGTGCGCAGTGCGCGGCCGGTGACGGTGTCGGCCCGCCGGAGCGACTCCACGTCGCCCTGGAAGACGACCTCGCCGCCGTGCGCGCCCGCGCCCGGACCGATGTCGATGACGTGGTCGGCGATCGCGATGACGTCCGGGTCGTGCTCCACCACCAGCACCGTGTTGCCCTTGTCGCGCAACTGGACCAGCAGCTCGTTCAGCCGGTGCACGTCGCGCGGATGCAGGCCCACGCTGGGCTCGTCGAAGATGTACGTCATGCCGGCCAGGGCGCTGCCGAGGTAGCGGACGGTCTTGAGCCGTTGGCCCTCGCCGCCCGACAGCGTGGAGGTCTCGCGGCCCAGACTGAGGTAGCCGAGGCCGATCCCGATGACGCGCCGGAGACGTTCGATCGCGGCGGCGGCGATGGGCGCGCCCACCGGGTCGTCGATGGCGGCCAGCACCTCGACCAGGTCGGCGACCTCCATGGCGGAGTGGTCGGCGATGTTGCGGCCGTTGATGCGGCCGGCCAGGGCGGTCTGGTTGAGGCGGGCCCCCGCGCACAGCGGGCAGACGACCTCCGAGACCACGGCGAGGACGCTGTCGCGGGTCTTGTCGGCCAGGGAGCCGATGTCGCGTTTGAGGTACAGCCGACTGAAACGGTCGACCAGGCCCTCGTAGTCGAGGTTGAACGTGCCGCTCTTGGCGGACATCTCCGTCCGGCCGGTGCCGTGCAGGAGGTGGTGCCACTCCTCGTCGGAGTAGTCGGCCAGCGGCTTGTCGAGGTCGAACGCCCCCGAGTTCGCGTACATCTGCCACTGGAGGCTGCCGACCCCGAACTGCGGGAACCGGATCGGCCCCTCGTTGAGCGACCTGGTCCGGTCGAGGAACCTGTCGAGGTCGAGGCGGACGATCCGGCCGAGCCCGTCGCACTCAGGGCACATCCCCTCGGGATCGTTGAAGGAGAACACCGACGAGGTGGCCGCCGCCGGGACGCCGCAGCGGGAGAACAGCACCCGGATCACCGAGTAGATGTCCGTCATGGTCCCGACGGTGGAGCGCGAGTTGCCGCCCAGGGGCTTCTGATCGACCACCACGGCCGCCGACAGGTTGTCGATCACGTCGGCCTCGGGCTTCTCGTACTTGGGGAGCCGGCTGCGGATGAACCAGGTGAACGTCTCGTTGAGCTGCCGTTGCGCCTCCACGGCCACGGTGTCGAACACGATCGAGGACTTGCCGGACCCCGAAACCCCCGTGAACACCACGATCCGGTTCTTCGGTATCCGCAACGTGACATCCTTGAGATTGTTCTCGCGGGCCCCGGCGACCAGGATGCTGTCTGAGCTCATGGCCCTCACCGTAGGGGCGATATAGGACATCCTCTGGCCGTTTTTCGCAGGACACATGGGTCACCGCAGCCCCTCCCATGACATGGCCTACCCGAAGGTGGTGTTAGCGTCGCCAAGGCGATGACCGGGAGATTCATGGCGGCCACGTTCGGGGGGACTGGTCCGGTGAGACGTTCACGCACGTTCGCGCTGTGCGCGGCGGCGGCGGTGTTGACCCCGCTGACCGCATGCGCCGGGAACACGGGAGGCGCCGCGCAGACGGGAGAGGGCCCGGTGGCGTCCCAGACGCCCGGGGCGACGCCGGCGGGCGATCAGGGGGCCTGGATCCCCGACTTCGTCGAGGGCATGACCCTGGAGCAGAAGGTCGGCCAGGTGTTCGTGCCCACCTTCCGGAGCCGGCCCGACGCCGAGAAGATCATCAGGCGGTACCACGTCGGGGGCCTGATCTACTTCCCCGGCAACGCCCGCACACCCCGCCGGACCGCGCAGATGTCGAACGCGCTGCAGCGGGCGTCCAAGATCCCGCTGCTGCTGGGCGTGGACGAGGAGCAGGGTCCGGTCACCCGGCTGGCCTACCTCACCCGGTTCCCCGGCAACATGGCGCTGGGCGCCCTCGCACGACCCGAGGAGGCCCGGGCCGCCGCCAGGGTGACGGGGACCGAGCTGCGGGCGGTCGGCATCAACCAGAACTACGCCCCGGTCGCCGACGTGAACGTCAACCCGGCCAACCCGGTGATCGGCCTCCGCTCGTTCGGCTCCGATCCGGACCTGGTGTCGCGCATGCTGGTGGGCGCGCTCCAGGGCTACCGGGACGCCGGCGTGGCGGCCACCGCCAAGCACTTCCCCGGGCACGGCGACACCGACACCGACAGCCACACCGGGCTGCCGGTGATCAAGCACTCGCGTGAGGAATGGGAGCGGCTGGACGCGCCGCCGTTCCGGGCCGCCGTGCAGCACGGTGTCGACGCCATCATGACCGCGCACATCGTGATGCCGGGCCTGGACCGCTCCGGTGACCCCGCCACCATGTCCCGCACGGTGCTGACCGGGCTGCTCCGCGAGGGCCTCGGCTTTCAGGGCGTCGTCGTCACCGACTCGCTGAGCATGGCGGGCGCCAGCGCGAAGTACCCCGCGGCGCAGGCGGCCGTGCGGGCCTTCCTGGCGGGGGCCGACCAGCTCCTGATGCCGCCCGATCTGGGGCGGGCCCAGGCCGCGATGATGTCGGCGGTCCGCAAGGGGCAGATCTCCATGAAACGGCTGGACGAGTCGGTGACGCGGATCCTGTGGCTCAAGGCGCGGCGCGGCCTGTTCGGCGACGTTCAGGTCGATCCGGCGCGCGCCGAGCAGGTCGTCCGCTCGGCGGCGCACCGGGCCGTGGCGCGCCGGGTCGCCGAGCACTCGATCACCCTGGTCCGCAACCGCAACGGCGTGCTGCCCCTCGACGCGCGGACGACGGTGCACGTCACCGGGCCGCGCAGCGGGGTGCTGACCGCCGCCCTGCGAAAGCGCGGCGTGCCGATCGCGGCGTCGCCGGGCGCCGCCGACGTCACGGTGGTGACGACCCTGAACGACGGGAAGGCCACCAAGGCCAAGGTCGCGGCGTCGGGTCGCGGCCAGGTGGTGGTGGTGGCGCTCGGGCGGCCCTACGACCTGGGCCACGCGGGGTCGGCCGACGCGGCGCTGGCGACGTACTCCTCCGGGGCGGCGTCCCTGGACGCGTTGGCCGGTGTGCTGTCGGGCCGGGTGCGGCCCGCCGGGAGGCTGCCCGTCCAGGTCCGGGAGTTCGACTTCGGGCACGGCCTGACTTATTGATCAAGCAGGGCTTATTGATCAAGCCTGACTTATTGATCAGGGCATGGCTCATTGAGTACGGCGCCTCCTGTGAACCCGTGGACGGCGGGGGCGTGGCCTGGGAGTATCTGCCTCGCCGCCGTCTCCCGGGAGGTCACCGTGCGCCCGTTCGCCCTGGGGCTCATCCTGTCGGCCGTTCCGGCGCTCGGGGCCTGTGGAGCCTTCGACGAGCCCGACGAGCCGGGGATACCGCCGCTGGTCTGGGAGTCCGGCGATCCGCGTCTGACCGATCCGCGCCCCGTGACGGCGTCGGCGGCGGAGACCCGGGAGGCCCGGGTGGTGCTGTACCGCTATCTGCGCGGGCTGGCGGCCGGCGACGTGCGGATCTGCGCGCTGATCACGCCGGAGTACGAGGAGTCGGTGTTCGAGGGGCCCCGGCGGTGTCGCGGCCGGCTCGGCACGGTCCGGGAACGGCTCGGGGCCCGGAACCTGGCCGCGCTGCGCGGGGTCACCGTGCCGGTGGCACGGCCAGGTCCGGGCCCGGGGCGGTTCACCGTCCGGTTCACCGATCTCCGCTGGCGCACCGGGAGGGCCGCCCCCGGCGGTCCGCTGGCCGAACGCTTCGTGCTCCGCAGGGTGGACGACCGGTGGCTGATCGTGGCCTGACCACCGGACGAACCGTCACCGGGCACACGTCTGCCCGGTGCTGGGGGTGGGTTTTCGCGATCTCGGCCGGATCCCGTCCGGCCCTGCGGCGACTGACGGCGGCCCGGGGCCGACGGCCCCTGCGGATCAGTGCGGCGGCCGGAGACCGAGCCGGCGCAGCGCCATGCCGGCCGCGCCGACGGCCCCGTCGCCCGCGACCTGCGGGTCGGCGGGGAAGCGCTCGCGCAGTCCGTCCCGGACGGCCTCGGCGACGGGGCCGTCGCCGAGCACCGATCCGGCCATCACGACCGGCGAGCAGCGGTCGCTGAGCGCGGGGCGCACCGCGTCGACATCGCGGAGCAGCCACTGGGCCGCCTCCTGGGTGATGTGCCGGGCGACCGGATCGCCCGCCGCCGCGGCCGCGCAGACCACCGGGCCGAGCCGACCCAGGGCGGCGGGCGGGCGGCCGTAGACCTCTTTGATGATCGCCTGGGCCAGCGCCGGGTCGGCGGGCCGCCGCGGCATCGGTGGGTCCATGGTCGTGGTCGGCGCCCGACCGTCCGGCGACGGCGGCTCCTCTTCCGCCGCCGCCTCGAGCGCCGCACCGCCGGAGCCCCGGTGCGCCAGGGCTCCGGAGGCCCCCGCCTGGGCGGGGACCAGGGCGAGGGCCCGTTCCGGGGACGTCCGCGGGCGCGGGACGTGCCCTCGGGAGGGGCCCCCGTCCGGCGAGGGGTTCGGGGCACGTGCTCCTCCGTTCGCCAGTAGGCCGGGGGACGGCGCGCCGAGCAGCGCGCGGGGCACCGACTCGGCCAGCAGCGTGGGTTCGCCCCGGCCGTCGATGGCCGCCAGGGTGGCCCGCACCGCCTCGCGTCCGAGCCAGACCGCCGAACCCTCGTCGCCGACGAGCCAGCCATAGCCGTCGGCGCGCTGCACGATGGTGCCGTCGTTGATCACGGCGGCACCCGCGCCGGTGCCGGAGAACACGACGATGCCCTCCGGTGCGCTGGTGCCGGCCGCGAACGCCACCGCGATGTCGGTGACGACGGCGGGCGTGCCGTGGAGTCCCACGGTGTGCCAGGCTTGCCGGGCGGCGGCGACCGCGGCGGGACGCCCCGCGGAACCGGCTCCGGCGATCCCGAATACACCGTTGAGGACGAGGGAACGGTCCAGGTCGCCGAGTGCGGCGCTCAAGGCCGTGGTGAGGGCACCCGTGGTGTCGCCCCCGGAGTTGGGGTTCGCGCCGGGACCGGTTCCGGAACCGGCCAGGGCCCCCCGAGCGTTAGTACGGCTACGCGGGTTTTTGTGCCACCCGCGTCCACGCCGATCACGTAAGGACCAGCCAAATGGGTCAACACATGGTGACCGTAGACCTTTCCCCCGTTGACGTGACATCCTGGCCGTAAGAAACTTTCCATCATGAGGAAACCCAACGGCCGAGAATCAGGGGGCACGGGGGAGCCCACGACGCCCCCGGCGGCCTCGCACTCCACCAAGGAGGCGCCGCTCAGCACCGTGGTCCGGGTGCGCTCACTGCTGCCCTCGCTACCGCCCGCGGAACGGCGCGTGGCCCAGCGGGTCATCGACGACCCCGAGGGGGTCGCCAACTCCACCATCACCGAACTGGCGCAGACCTGCGGGACGTCGGAGACGACCGTGATCCGGTTCTGCCGGGCCATC
Organism: Thermomonospora umbrina; assembly: GCF_003386555.1. Taxonomy (GTDB): domain Bacteria; phylum Actinomycetota; class Actinomycetes; order Streptosporangiales; family Streptosporangiaceae; genus Thermomonospora; species Thermomonospora umbrina. Next base: position 4,382,472 of record NZ_QTTT01000001.1, read on the forward strand.
GGCTTCACCGGCTATCCCGAACTGCGCCTCACCCTCGCCACCGAGGCGGGGCGGGCGCAGAGCGCCTCCGGGGGGCGGATCATCGGGAGCGACATCAGCCCCGACGACTCCCTGGAGCAGATCGTCGAGAAGGTCACCTTCGCCGACGCCCGGGCGGTCGAGGAGACCGCCGCCCAACTCGACATCAAGACGCTGGAACAGGTGGTCGACGCCGTGGTCGCCGCCGCCCGCGTGGACGTCTACGGCGTCGGCGCCAGCGCCTTCGTGGCGCTGGACTTCCAGCAGAAGCTGCACCGCATCGGCCGGCACTGCTCGGCCTGGTCCGACGCCCACATCATGCTGACCAGCGCCGCCGTCCTCAATGCCGGGGACGTGGCGTTCGGCATCTCGCACACCGGGTCCACCGTGGAGACCATCGACGCGCTCAGCGTGGCCAGGGGAAGGGGCGTGATCACCGTGGCGATCACCAACTTCCCCCGATCGCCGATCGCCGAGGTGTCGGACCTGGTGCTCACCACCGCCGCCCGGGAGACCACCTTCCGGTCCGGCGCGACCGCCAGCAGACTGGCCCAGCTCACCGTGATCGATTGCGTGTTCGTGGGGGTCGCGCAGCGCACCTACGGCACCACCCGCAAGGCCCTGGAGGCCACCTTCGAGGCCGTCCGCAGCCGTACCGTCCGAACCGACCGGAGGCGCCGGTGATCGAGTGCGATCTGCCCACCGAAGGCCGTAACCCGCGCACTGTCGATGTTGACACGCTCCCCACCCTGGACGTGCTGAGGTTGATCAACACCGAGGACAGCACGGTCCCGGCCGCCGTGGCCGCCGTGCTGCCCGAGGTGGCGCGACTGGTGGACCTGGCCGTGGACGCGCTGCGCGCCGGCGGCCGGGTGCACTACTTCGGCGCCGGGACCTCCGGCCGGCTGGCGGTGATCGACGCCGCCGAACTGCCGCCCACCTTCGGGATCTGGGGCCGGGTGGTGGCGCACCACGCCGGCGGGCTCGGCGCGCTGTCGCAGGCCATCGAGGACGTCGAGGACGACGCCGAGCTGGGGGCCCGGGACGCCGACGACGTCCACCCGGGCGACGTGGCCATCGGGATCGCGGCCAGCGGCCGCACCCCCTACGTGGTCGGCGCGCTGCGCGCCGCCGCGCGGATCGGCGCCCCCACGGCGTTGATCAGCGCCAACCCGCACACCCCGATCGGCGACGAGGTCGACGTCCACATCGGCCTGGCCACCGGCCCGGAGGTGATCACCGGTTCCACCCGGATGAAGGCGGGCACCGCGACCAAGCTGGTGCTCAACGCGTTCTCCACCACCCTGATGATCCGGCTGGGCCGGACCTACTCCAATCTGATGGTGAGCGTCAACGCGCTCAACGAGAAGCTGCGCACCCGCCTGGTGCGCATCCTGACCGAGGCCACCGGCATGGAGGCCGCCATCTGCGAGACCGCATTGTCCGAGGCGGGCGGTGACACCCGGGTCGCCCTCGTCTCCCTGCTCGGCGAGGTCCCCGCCGCCCGCGCCAACCTGGCCCTGCAGGAGTCCCAGGGAGGGGTCCGCGAGGCCCTGCAACGCCTGCGCACTGGCTGATCACTGTGGGGGGGCGACCCCCCACGCCCCCCGCGCCCGGTCTTGAGGTCTTCGGGTGGGCGGCCCTGCGCCTGCGCTCCGGGCCGCCCACCCGAAGGACCGGGCGAAACCCCCGATTCTGGCTGTCTTTTGTGGGGGGCGACCCCCCACGCCCCCCGCGCCCGGTCTTGAGGTCTTCAGGCGGACGCTCCTCCGCCGGCGCTCCGGAGCGTCCGCCTGAAGGACCGGGCAAAACCCCCCGTGGTGGCTGCCTTTTGTGGGGGGCGGCCGCCCCCCACCCCCGTGGCCGTGGGCGGGCAGTTGGGGGGTCGCGCGTGTTGGTGCGGTCCGCATGTCCCTTTACCATCGGGCCGTGGACGTCAAGGCTGTGATCACCGACTGGGGTGGGGTGCTGACCGCCCCGCTGAACGACGCCGTCGCGCACTGGCTGGCCGCCGACTCCATCGACGCGGTCCGCTACAAGGCCGTCATGCGCGCCTGGGTGGGGCAGGCGTACGACCCCGCCGAGGGCGTCGTGCGCAATCCGATCCACGGGCTGGAGGACGGCACGCTCGAACCGGCCGAGTTCGAGCGGCTGTTGGCCGCCGAGCTGTGCACGGTCGACGGCGGGCCGGTGGAGTGCGAGGGGCTGCTGCGCCGCATGTTCGCCGCCTTCCACCCGGTCGAGCCGATGTACGCGGCGCTGCGCGCGGCCCGCGCCGCCGGGGCCCGGGTGGCGCTGCTGTCCAACTCCTGGGGCAACGACTACCCCCGTGAGCTGTGGGAACGGCTCTTCGACACCGTGGTGATCTCCAGCGAGGTCGGTCTCCGCAAGCCCGACGAGCGGATCTTCTTGCACGCCGTCGGGCTGCTGGGCCTGGAGCCGGGCGAGTGCGCGTTCGTCGACGACATCGAGCACAACGTGCGGGCCGCCGAGGCCGTCGGGATGGTGGGTGTCCACCACACCGACGTGAACACCACCATCGGACGCCTGGGCGAACTCCTGGGAGTCCGTCTGGCAGACTGCTGACCGTCATGCGCGTCTACCTGCCGTCCACGATCCCCCATCTCGCCCGAGCGCTCGCCGCCGGGGAGGTCGGGCCCGTTCCGCTGTCCGGCTACGCGGTGACCCCCGCGCTGCGCGAGTGGTACGCCGAGGGCGACACCGAGGAGCTGGAGTACGCGGCGATGGCGGCCGCCGCCCGCGCCTCCCTGCGGCTGCTCGCCGAGGACCCGGAGGCGCCCCCGCGCCGCGTGGTGCTGGCCGTCGAGGTGCCGGAGGGCGACGTCCGCGCCGAGGCCGCGGGTGACGAACGGGCGCTGGTGCGGGTGTCCGGGCCCGTACGGGTGCGCGACATCGCCGCCGGGCACGTCGACGACGAGCGGGCGACCGAGGACGTGCGGGCCGCCGCGCTCGCGGTGCCGGCGGCCGACGCCGGCGACCCCGACGCGGAGTTCGTCGTGGACGGCGCCGAGGGTCACGAGCTGATGTGGTTCGCGACGCAGGAGCTCGCCGACCTCTAGGCCCGGCGCGTTCGGGGTACGTGTGACGCATGGACGCCGTCACCAACGTGCCCGTTCCGTCGAACGAGCCGGTCAGGTCGTACGCTCCCGGCAGCGCCGAGCGGGTCGCGCTGGAGGACCGGATCAAGGAGCTCGGAGCCGAACGGGTCGAGCTGACCATGACCATCGGTGGGGAGCGACGGCTCGGCGGGGGCGACCCCGTCGACGTCGTGGAGCCGCACCGGCACGCCCACGTCCTGGGGACGCTGGGCAACGCCACCGACGACGACGTCCGGGCGGCGATCGAGGCCGCCCGCGAGGCCGCCCCGGGCTGGCGGGCGCTGTCGTTCGACGACCGGGCCGCCGTCCTGCTGCGGGCCGCCGAGCTGCTGGCCGGCCCCTGGCGGGCCACCATCAACGCCGCCACCGTGCTGGGCCAGTCCAAGACGCCGTTCCAGGCGGAGATCGACGCGGCCTGCGAGCTGATCGACTTCTGGCGGTTCAACGTCCACTACGCGCGGCGGCTGCTGGCCGAGCAGCCGGAGTCCCCGCCCGGGGTGTGGAACCGGATGGAGTACCGGCCGCTGGAGGGCTTCGTCCTGGCGATCACGCCGTTCAACTTCACCTCCATCGCGGGCAACCTGCCGACCGCCCCGGCCCTGATGGGCAACGTGGTGCTGTGGAAGCCGTCGCCCACCCAGCAGTTCGCCGCGCACTTCACGATGCGCCTGCTGGAGGCCGCCGGGCTGCCGCCGGGGGTGATCAACCTGATCACCGGTGACGGGCGGGCGGTGTCGAACGTGGCGCTGACCCATCCCGAGCTGGCGGGCATCCACTTCACCGGCAGCACGGCCACCTTCCAGCACCTGTGGCGGACCGTCGGCGAGAACATCGCCGGCTACCGCGGCTATCCCCGGCTGGTCGGGGAGACGGGCGGCAAGGACTTCATCGTCGCCCACCCCTCCGCCGACCCCGCCGTGCTGCGCACCGCGCTGATCCGGGGCGCGTTCGAGTACCAGGGGCAGAAGTGCTCGGCGGCCTCCCGCGCCTACGTCCCCCGGTCGATCTGGAACGGGATGCGCGACGACTTCGTGGCCGAGGTCGAGTCGCTCACCATGGGAGACGTGGCCGAGGACCTCTCGCTGTTCATGGGCGCGGTGATCGATGGGCGGGCCTTCGCCAAGCACCGGGCGGCCCTGGAACGGGCGCGCGGCCTCGACTCGATCCGGGTGCTGGCGGGCGGCCGGGCCGACGACTCCGAGGGCTGGTTCGTCCGGCCCGCCGTGCTGGAGTCCGCCGACCCCGAGGACGAGATCTTCACCACGGAGTACTTCGGCCCCATCCTCGGCGTGCACGTCTACGAGGACGGCGACTACGACGCCATGCTGCGGCAGATGGAGGGCGCCGCCCCGTACGGGCTGACCGGCTCCATCATCGCCCGCGACCAGGCCGCGATCGCCGCCGCCGCCGACCGGCTGCGGTTCGCGGCGGGCAACTTCTACGTCAACGACAAGCCCACCGGCGCGGTCGTCGGTCAGCAGCCGTTCGGCGGGGCCCGGGCCAGCGGCACCAACGACAAGGCGGGCTCCATCCTCAACCTGATCCGCTGGGTCAACGCCCGTGCGATCAAGGAGACCCTGGTGCCCCCGACCGACCACCGGTACCCCTACATGGGACCCTGACAAAATCGTGACGAGCCCCTGGCATAGCCTGTAAGCAGGACGAACGCGTCGGGGGGGATCGCGTGCGCCGGATGGTGATCGTGGGGGTGATGGCGGGCCTCGCCGTGGCCGTGGCCGCGCTGGCCTGGCTGAGCGGCCAGGACGGGCCCCGCCGCGTCACCCTCTCCGAGGACGCCGAGGGCGACGTCCGGGTCGCCGCCGACCGCACCGTCACGCCGAGCTCCCTGCAGCCCGGGTCGGTGTTCCGCTACCGGTTCAGCGTGACCAACGACGGCGGCTCCGCCATCCGACAGCTCGCGGTGCGCAGCGAGAAGGCGGCCACCGGCTCGTCCGAGACCGGGCTCGACGTGCGGTCGGTCAGCGACCCGCACTGTTCCGGCACCGTGCGCGTCGACTGCCTCTTCCCGAAGCTGGGCCCGGGCGAGACCCGCACCGTGCGGGTCGAGGGCCGCGCCTCCCGCACCGGCCGGGCCGGCGACCGCGTGCTGATCCACACCTTCCCGGGCTTCCTGACCCACGCCCCGCACGGCGACCTGACCTACGAGGTCGTCGGCGGGGAGGCCGTCACCACCGGCGTGCTGGTCGACGGCACCGGGTCGGGGGGCTGAGACCGCCGCGTGCTGTCCCGCCCCCGCCCCCGGCCGTAGGCTGGGGCCGACCGCACGGACCGCGCCGGAGCTGCAGGCCCCGGGCGCCGCGCACGCACAATGGGAACGGGATGTCGACGCCTTACCGCCTGGTGCTGTGGAACATCGACCACACGCTGGTCGATGTCGGAAGGGTCACCCGGGACGCCTACGCCGAGGCGTTCCAGCGGACCACGGGGCGTCCGCTGGTCCGGCTGGCCCCGGTGTCCGGGCGCACCGAGTCGGAGATCATCTTCGAGACCCTGGCGTTCAACGACATCGAGCCCGCCGACGACGACCTGGCCACGTTCATGGCCGCGCTGGCGCAGGCGTTCGCCGCCCGCCGGGGGCTGCTCCGCACCCACGGGCGGCTGCTGCCGGGCGCCAAGGAGGCCGCCGTCGCGCTGGGGCGGGGGCGCGGCTGCGTGCAGTCGGTGCTGACCGGCTCCATTCAGCCCAACGCGGTCCTCAAGCTCGCCGAGTTCGGCCTCGACACGCATCTGGACACCGAGGTCGGCGGCTACGAGAACGGCGTCTACAGCAAGGCCGCCCTGCTGGAGCTGGCCCGCAGCCGGGCCTCGGAGAAGTACGGCATCGCCTTCGACGAGTCCGCCGCCTGGCAGACCGGCGACACCAAGGGCCTGACCGTCTACATCGCCGACTCGGTCCGCGACGTGCAGGCCGCCAAGATCGCCAAGGCGGGGTCCGTGGGGGTCGCCACCGGCGGCGCCACCGAGGCCGAGCTGCGCGCCGCCGGGGCCGACGTCGTGCTCCCCACGCTGGCCGACACCGAGAGCGTGGTCCACGCGGTCGAGCGGCTCACCACCGGCACCCCCTCGTGAGCCGCGCCCGGGTCCGGTTGCGAGACTCGGGGCGGAGGGCGGATGCCGGTGCCGCCCGTTGCGTGGGAAGGTCAGGGTCATGGCACAGGTGAAGTCTCTGTGGGAGCCGTCCGACGAGGTGATCTCGAGGGCCCGGGTGACCGCGTACCGGCGGTGGCTCGCCGAGCGCGGCGGTCCCGGGCCCACCGGTGACTCCTACGAGGACCTCTGGCGTTGGTCGGTGACCGAGGTCGACGCCTTCTGGGACTCGATCTGGTCGTACTTCGACGTCGTCGGCGCGCGCGGGGACGGACCCGTCCGCGAGGGCGGGCCGATGCCGGTGGACGGGCTGCGCTGGTTCCCGGGCGCCACCGTCAACTACGCCGCCAACGCCCTGCGCGGGGCCGACGAACACCCCGACGACGTCGCCGTGGTCTTCCGGTCGGAGGCGGGCGGGCACCGCACGCTGAGCCGCCGCGAGGTGGCCCTGCACGTGGCGCACATCCGGGCCGGTCTGGCGGAGCTGGGCGTGGGTCGGGGCGACCGGGTGGTGGCCTACCTGCCCAACATCCCCGAGGCGCTCATCTGCTTCCTGGCGGTCGCCTCGCTCGGCGCGGTCTGGTCGTCGTGCTCCCCGGACTTCGGGTCGTCCAGCGTGATCGACCGGTACGCGCAGATCGAGCCCAAGGTGCTGATCGCGGTCGACGGCTACGCCTACAACGGCCGGCACTTCGACCGTCTCGAGACCGTCGCCGAGATCGAGCGGGCCCTGCCCACGCTCGCCGCGACCGTCCTGGTGCCCTACCTCGACCCGGCGGTGGGGACGGGCGGCCTGGACAAGGGTGTCGCCTACGCCGACCTGCCCCGCCCGGGCCACGACCTGGAGTTCGAGGACGTCCCGTTCGACCACCCGCTGTGGGTGGTGTACTCCTCCGGCACGACGGGCCTGCCCAAGCCGATCGTGCACGGGCACGGCGGCGTGGTGCTGGAACATCTGAAGGCGCTGTCGTTCCATCAGGACCTCGGGCCCGGCGACGTGTTCCTCTGGTACACCACGACCGGCTGGATGATGTGGAACTACCTGGTCGGAGGGCTGCTGGTCGGGGCCACGGTGGTGATGTACGACGGCGCGCCCGGCGGTGACGTGCTGTGGCGGCTGGCGGCCGAGGCCGGGGTCACCTACCTCGGCGTCGGGGCCCCGTACCTCATGGCGTCCCGCAAGGCGGAGATGCGGCCGGGCGCGGAGTTCGACCTGTCGGCGCTGCGCGGCATCGGGTCCACCGGCTCGCCGCTGCCCCCGGAGGGGTTCGACTGGGTGTACGAGGCGGTCGGCTCCGACGTGCTGCTGGGCTCGTTCTCGGGCGGCACCGACGTGTGCACCGGGTTCGTGGGGCCCTCGGTGCTGCTGCCGCTGCGGCCCGGGGTGATCCAGTGCCGCGGGCTGGGCGCCAAGGTCGAGGCGTACGACGACGCCGGCCGGCCGGTCATCGACGAGGTGGGCGAGCTGGTGCTCACCGAGCCGATGCCGTCCATGCCGGTGTTCTTCTGGAACGACCCCGACGGTGAGCGCTACCGGGAGTCCTACTTCGAGGGCTTTCCCGGGGTCTGGCGGCACGGCGACTGGATCAAGATCCTGCCCGACGGCGGCTGCGTGATCTACGGCCGGTCCGACTCCACCCTCAACCGGGGCGGGGTGCGGATGGGCACCGCCGACTTCTATCGGGTGGTCGAGGCGTTCGAGGAGATCGTCGACAGCCTGGTGATCGACACCGGCCGGCTGGGCGAGGAGGGCCGGCTGCTGCTGTACGTGCAGCTCGCTCCCGGCGCCGTGCTGGACGAGGGGCTGACCGGCCGGGTCCGGGCGGCGTTGCGGGCGGCGCTGTCGCCGCGCCACGTCCCCGACGAGATCCGGGAGGTGCCCGGCGTGCCGCGCACGCTGTCCGGCAAGAAGCTGGAGATCCCGGTCCGGAAGATCCTGCTCGGCACCCCGGTCGAGCAGGCCGCCAACCGGGGCTCGATGGCGAACCCCGAGGTCCTGGACCACTTCCGACCCGAGTGATCTCCGCCCCGGACGTCGCATGAAAGCGGGACGCCCCGGGCATATGGCAGATGCCCGGAGTGTCCCGCCTTCTGAGCGATCAGTGCGTGATCGGTGTGTTCAGTGCGTGGGAATCTCCGGCAGCCGCGGCCAGGCCGGGCGGACGGCGCCGACGTAGCTGCGCGCGTAGTAGCCGCGCAGCCGCTCGGTCGTGATGGACCGCCCCGGCCGCGGCGCGTGGACGAACCTGCCGTCGCCCACGTACATGCCGACGTGCCGGAGCCCGTTGAACAGCAGCAGGTCGCCGGGACGCAGGTTCCGGCGCTGCACCTTCTTGCGGATGCCGCGGTACTGGTCGTGCGTCACCCGCGGGATGGTCACCCCCGCCCTGCGCCAGGCCCGTTGGACGAGGCCGGAGCAGTCGTAGCCGTACGGGCCGGTGCCGCCCCATCGGTAGGGCTTGCCGCGCTGCGCCATCGCGAAGTTCACGGCGCGGTCGGCGCGGCCCTGCCACTGCGCGATCAGCCGGGCCCGCTTGGCGCGGGCGGCCCGCTGGCGCCAGGCCAGCGCCTGGGCGTGCAGGTGCGCGCCCATCCCGCGGCCGTGCAGACCGCCCTGCGAGATCGGGCCGGTCGGTCCGGCCGGCAGCAGCGGCCCGGCGTGCCCGCCCGGCTCGGCCTGCTCGAACTCGGCCTCCTCGGCCCCCGACTGCGCCGGTGCGGCGTGCTCGGGACCGGCCTGCGGACCGGCGTGCGGCGGCATGGCCTGCGGCGGCAGAGCCTGCTCCGGATGCGTGTCCTGCGTCTCGTGGTCGGGCCGGAATTCGGCCCCTCGGACGGTGGGCGGACCGGCGGGCCCGCCCTTTCCCGGCCGGATCGGATCCACCGGACCGAGGACCGGCCGGCGGCCCCGCGACGGCGGCGAAAGCATGCCCTGTTCGCCGCCGGATTCCTCGGGCAGCGCCCCCGACGCGCCGGTGTGCTCGGCGGCGTGGGCCTCCCGAATGCCGGGCGTGAGCGCGAACGCCAGAGTCGCGGCACCGCAGATGGCCTTTAACGGAATTGACATATCTGTCGTACCCCCTCTCGAAGATCGCCACGAAAGTCACTACCCGTGGTCGTGTAATTACACTCCTGCTTTTCCCAATCACTGCCGTTCCCTCTCGCCGCGATGAACGGCGAACCCCGATGGCGCCCACGGCATCACAGACGTTGTGGGACCGACCGGAAATAACGCCGGACCGCGGCCCGCGCCGACCTGGAGGGAGGGATCGCACGTGGCCTCGATCCCGGAGACGGTGGCACCGCTGCGCGCGGGGGACCCGCGACGGCTGGGCGACTACCGGCTGGAGGGGCGGCTGGGCGCCGGCGGGCAGGGGGCGGTCTACCTGGGCACGGCCCCCGACGGCCGGCTCGTCGCGGTCAAGCTGCTGCACGCCGAGCAGACCGAGGACCCCAGGGCCCGGGAACGGTTCGTCCGCGAGGCCCGCGCGGCCATGCGGGTGGCCCGGTTCTGCACCGCGCAGGTGCTGGACGCCGACGTGGCCGGCGACCTGCCGTACCTGGTCAGCGAATACGTGCCGGGGCCGTCGCTGTACCGGCTGGTGGCCGAGCGGGGCCCGATCACCGGCGCCGCGCTGGACCGGCTGGCCATCGGCGTCGTCACCGCCCTGGTGGCCATCCACCGCGCCGGGATCGTGCACCGCGACCTCAAGCCGGGCAACGTGCTGATCGCCGCGGACGGGCCCCGGGTCATCGACTTCGGCATCGCCAAGGACCTGGACGGCGAGGCCACCACCTCCAGCCGGATCGTCGGGACCCCCGCCTACATGTCGCCCGAGCAGCTCGCGGGCGGGCCCGTGACCCCGGCGGTGGACGTGTTCGCCTGGGGCGCGATGATCGCCTACGTGGCGACCGGGCAGGCCCCGTTCGGCTCCGACACCATTCCGCTGGTGGTCAACCGCATCATCAACGCCGAGCCCGAGCTGAGCGGCCTGCCGGAGCCGATGCGCTCGCTGGTCGCCGACTGTCTGGCCAAGGATGCGGCGCGGCGGCCCACCGCCCGGCAGATCCTGCTGCGCCTGCTCGGTCAGGAGGACGAGCCCGTACCGGCGCCGGCGACGACCGGCGAGGACGGGATGCTGGCCCGTGCCGCCACGCTGGCCGCCGTGGGCCTCGTCGTTCCGGGTGTGGCGGCGGCGGGCACGGTCGCGGACGGCCCGACCGATCCCGCCGGTCCCGGGGGGTCCACCGACTCCGAGGTGACCGAGCACGTCCCGCCGCCGCCTCCTCCCCCCGAGCCGCAGCGACCGCTCGGGCCCGTCGCCTACGAGATGCCCGGGTACGGGCCCGTTCCGCAGCCGCCCCTTCCCACGATCCCGGCGGCCGGGCCCCGGCGCGCCGGGCCACGAGTGCGGGTGGCCATGGCCTGTACGGGAGCGCTGGCGGCTCTCGTGGTGACCGGCATCATGACGATGTCGGCCCTCGGCGACTCTCAGGACGCCCGGAAGATGAAGCCCGCCGCCGGAACGTCCTCCCCGTCCGCCGGCACCGGTCAGAACGGCACCACGCAGAACGGCACCGGCCCGTACGCCGGCACGCCCGCCCAGAACGACGACCCCCAGCCGGGCACCTCCACCGTCCCGTCGTCCCCGACGACCGGGGGCACCGGTGGGTACGGCGGGTACGGCGGCGGGTCCGGAGGCAACGGCGGGTACGGCGGCGGCGGCAACGGGACCCATCCGACCCCGACGCCCAGCGGCGAGACCACGCCCACCCCGAGCGTCACCCCGACGCCCACCGACCCCTCGCCCCACCCCTCCGACACCGGAACCACCCCGGAAGGGGGCGATGGGGACCCTTCCACGGGAGATGGAGGAACCGGCGGCTACTGAGCTGTAACGTGACAGTTCGCAAGTCGCCGGCGCAGGGATCCACCTCGCCGTTCGTCCCGGCCTCCGGCCGTGATCCGTGGTGAGAGGGGCCGTGTGATGGAGGCGGAGGCGCTGCGGACCGATGATCCGGAGCGGCTCGGCGAGTACGTCCTGGAGGGCCGGCTCGGGCACGGCGGCCAGGGCGCCGTCTTCCTCGGCGTCGCGGAGGACGGCCGTCGGGTCGCCGTCAAGCTGCTGCACGCCGAGTTGACCGCCGACGAGCGGGCCCGCGCCCGCTTCCTGCGGGAGCTCGAGGTCGCCAAGCGGGTCGCCGGCTTCTGCACGGCCCAGGTGCTGGACGCCGACGTGGCGGGCGACCGTCCCTACATCGTCAGCGAGTACGTGCCCGGACCCTCGCTGGCCGTCCGGGTCGCCGAGCAGGGCCCACTGTCCGGGGCGGCGCTGGAACGGCTGGCCATCGGCACCGCGACCGCGCTGGTCTCCATCCACCAGGCCGGGATCGTCCACCGCGACCTCAAGCCGCACAACGTGCTGATCGGCCCGGACGGCCCCCGGGTCATCGACTTCGGCGTGGCCCGGGCGATCAGCGGCGCGAGCACGGTGACCAGCCAGATCATCGGCACCCCCGCCTACATGGCGCCCGAGCAGCTCAAGGGGGCGGACGCCGGGACGGCCGCCGACGTGTTCTGCTGGGCGGCCACCATCGCGTTCGCCGCCACCGGCAGGCCCCCGTTCGGGCAGGACAACATCCCGGCGGTCATCAACCGGATCCTCAACGCCGAGCCCGACCTCGGCGACCTCACCGGCCCGCTCGTCGACCTGGTGGACGCCTGCCTGGCCAAGGACCCCGCCGACCGGCCCGAGGCGGGCGGGCTGCTGATGAGGCTGCTCGGACACGACGACCCGGCCGCGGCGGCCCCCGGCGCCGCCGCCGGCGACGACGCCGACCCCACGGCGCTCTTGGCGGTGGCCAGCGAGCTGGCCGCCGACCTCGACGACGACGCCACCCGCGTCGACCGCCCCGCCCGACGCCGTCCGACCCCGACGCCGCCCCCGCCGCCCCCGGAGGAGAGGCCCGAACCCGTCACGGAGTCCGGGCCCCGACCCACCGGGACCTTCCCGGCGGTCGGCGGCGGCAAGCTGCCGACCCCGCACGAATGGGCCGAGCAGAACGGCCTCGGCACGATGTCCACCCAGGACGTCGCCCGAGCGCAGGCCCGATCCGCGGGCCGCGGCGGGGTTCCCCGACCGGGACGCCCGGCGGTCCTGGCCGTCGCGGGCGCCCTGCTGCTCGTCGTCCTCGCCACCGTCGCGTTCGCGCTGGGAGGCGGGGGCGGGCAGGGCGAGGGGCAGAACGTGGGCGGCCCCGACGACGTCGGCACCGAGCACGTCGACGACGGCCCCGAGAAGCGGTACGACCCGCCGCCCGACGATGGGCCGCCCGACCCCGCCCCGTCCACCACCGTACGACCCGAGCCGACGAAGAGCGCGCCGCCCGACCCGGACCCGGAGCCGCAGCCCACCGACCCCTCGACGGGGCCCACGGATCCGCCGAGCGACCCGCCGGACCCCTCGCCGTCGAGCCCGCCGCCGGACCCCGGGACGCCGCCGCCGGACCCGTCCGGGACCCCGCCCGAGACGGAGCAGTGATGTCACCCCCGGGTAGCGCGATCATCGTTCGGCACGACGGCGGTTTCGTGACTAGGCTGGCGCCCATGAGCGGCGCCACAACGGGGTGGCGAGGGTTCTAGGGGAGTGTTGCATGGGCGGGAAGCTCGATCTGGCCAAGGACGACCTGCTGAAGCGGGCCGCCGAGGTGGGTCTCCAGGCACCTGGTGACCGCTTGGGCGGGCTCGACGAGACCGTCGAGTACCTCCGGCTCTACTACCGGCACATCGCCCCCGAGGACCTGCTCGAGCGCGACCCGGCCGACGTGTACGGCCCCGCGGTCGCGCAGCGACGGCTCGCCGAGGAGCGCCCCCAGGGCCGTGCCAAGGTGCGGGTGTTCACCCCCACCCTCGAGGAGCACGGCTGGGACCCCGGGCACACCATCGTCCAAGTGGTCACCGACGACATGCCCTACCTCGTCGACAGCGTCACCATGGAGCTCGGACGTCACGACCTGGCCACCCACCTGATCGTCCACCCGCTGATGGGCGTCGATCGCGACGTCGCCGGGCACCTGCACGCGTTCCGCGGCAAGAAGGACAGCCCGCACGACATGGACGAGTCCTGGATCCACATCGAGGTGGACCGCACCAGCGACCGCGCCCTGCTCGAACGCGTCGAGAGGGACCTCCAGCGGGTGCTGCAGGACGTGCGGTCGGCGGTCGAGGACGAGCCCAAGATGCGGTCGCTGGCCGGGGCGATCGCCCAGGAGATCGCCGAGACCCCGCCGCCGCTGGCCGCCAAGGAGCTGGCCGAGAGCGTCGAGCTGCTGGACTGGCTGGCCGACGGGCACTTCACGTTCCTCGGCTACCGCGACTACGACCTGTCCGACGACGGCACCGCCCTCATCCCGGTGACCGGCACCGGGCTCGGCATCCTGCGCAACGACAAGCGCGAGTCCGGCAGCTTCGCGTCACTGCCCCCCGAGGTGCGGGCCAAGGCGCGCGAACGACGGCTGCTCATCGTCACCAAGGCCAACTCGCGCTCCACCGTCCACCGGCCGCACTACCTCGACTACATCGGCGTCAAGCGGTTCGCCCCCAACGGCGACGTGGTGGGCGAGCGGCGCTTCCTGGGCCTGTTCACCCACGTCGCCTACAGCGAGTCGATCTCCCACATCCCCACGCTCAAGCGCAAGCTGGACGAGGTCGTCGACCGGGCCGGGTTCTCCTCCGACAGCTACGACGGCCAGGACCTCGCCGAGATCCTGGAGACGTACCCCCGCGACGAGCTGTTCCAGACCACGGTCGACGAGCTGGTCCCCATCGCCCTGGGCGTGCTGCGGCTGCGCGACCGCAAGCAGCTCAAGCTGTTCCTGCGGCAGGACGCGTACGGCCGCTACATGTCGTGCCTGATCTACCTGCCGCGCGACCGCTACACCACCCGCATCAGGCTGCGCATCCAGGAGATCCTGCGGCAGGCGTTCGACGGCGTCACGGTCGACTACAGCGCGATGGTGTCGGAGTCCAACCTCGCCCGGCTGCACGTGGTGGTGCGCGGGCAGCGCGGCAAGCCGCTGCCCGAGGTCGACCCCGACGAGCTGGAGAAGCGGATCACCGCCGCCACCCGCTCGTGGGCCGACGACCTCGCCGAGGCCATCGTGGAGCAGTGCGGCGAGGAGCGCGCGGGCAAGCTGTCCCGCCGGTTCGGCGACGCGTTCCCCGAGGGCTACAAGGCCGACTTCCCGGCCCGCACCGCCGTCGCCGACCTCAAGCGCCTCGACGACCTGTCCGAGGACGGCGAGATCTCCATCAACCTGTACGAGCCGTACCGGTCGGTGGCGGGGGAGCGCCGGCTGAAGATCTACCGGCTGGGCCCGCCCATCTCGCTGTCCCACGTGCTGCCGCTGCTGCAGAACATGGGTGTCGAGGTGGTGGACGAACGGCCGTACGAGGTCCTCACCCCCGACTCCCGGCGCTACTGGATCTACGATCTGGGCCTGCGCTACGAGCCCGTGGGCCCCGTCCCGCAGGACCGCGTCAAGGAGCTGTTCCAGGACGCCTTCGAGGCCCTGTGGCGCGGCGAGATCGAGAACGACGGCTTCAACGCCCTGGTGCTGCACGTCGGGCTGACCTGGTCGCAGGCGATGGTGCTGCGCGCGTACGCGCTCTACCTGCGGCAGACCGGCATCACCTTCAGCAAGCGGTACATCGAGCAGGTGCTGCTGCGCAACGCCACCATCACCCGGCTGCTGATCCGGCTGTGGGAGTCGCGGCTCGACCCGGCCCTGGCGGGCGGCGAGTCCGAACGCAGCCTGGCCATCGCCGAGGAGCTGACCGGCGCCCTCGACGACGTGGCGAGCCTGGACGAGGACCGGATCCTGCGCTCCTATCTGGCGATGATCGACGCCACCCTGCGCACCAACCACTTCCAGCGCAAGCCGTACCTGTCGCTGAAGTTCGACCCGGAGCGCATCCCCGACCTGCCGCAGCCCCGGCCCAAGTTCGAGGTGTTCGTCTACTCGCCCCGCGTCGAGGGCGTCCACCTGCGGTTCGGCTCGGTGGCGCGCGGCGGGCTGCGCTGGTCGGACCGCCGCGAGGACTTCCGCACCGAGATCCTCGGGCTGGTCAAGGCGCAGGCGGTGAAGAACACCGTGATCGTCCCCGCCGGGGCCAAGGGCGGCTTCGTCGGCAAGCAACTGCCGGATGCCTCCGACAGGGACGCCTTCATGGCCGCCGGCGTGGCCTGCTACAAGGAGTTCATCAGCGGCCTGCTCGACATCACCGACAACCTGGTGGACGGCGCGGTCATGCCGCCGCCCAGCGTGGTCCGCCACGACGGCGACGACCCCTACCTGGTGGTCGCCGCCGACAAGGGCACCGCGACGTTCTCCGACATCGCCAACGAGGTCGCCGTCTCGTACGGGTTCTGGCTCGGCGACGCGTTCGCCTCCGGCGGCTCCGTCGGCTACGACCACAAGGCCATGGGCATCACCGCCCGGGGCGCCTGGGAGTCGGTCAAGTACCACTTCCGCACCCTCGGCAAGGACGTCCAGAACGAGGACTTCACCGTCGTCGGCATCGGCGACATGTCCGGCGACGTGTTCGGCAACGGGATGCTGCTGTCGCGGCACATCAGGCTGGTGGCCGCCTTCGACCACCGGCACATCTTCATCGACCCCGACCCCGACCCGGCCGTCTCCTTCGCCGAGCGCGAGCGCCTGTTCGGGCTGCCGCGCAGCTCGTGGGCCGACTACGACACCGCGCTGATCTCGACGGGCGGCGGGGTGTTCCCGCGCTCGGCCAAGTCGATCCGCGTCACCCCGCAGATGCGCGCGGCGCTCGGCCTCGACGACGACGTGCTGTCGATGACCCCGTTCGACCTGATCCACGCCGCCCTGTGCGCCCCGGTCGACCTGCTGTGGAACGGCGGCATCGGCACCTACGTCAAGGCGTCCGCGGAGAACCACGCCGACGTCGGCGACAAGGCCAACGACGCGCTCCGCGCCGACGCCACCGAGCTGCGCTGCAAGGTCATCGGTGAGGGCGGCAACCTCGGCCTGACCCAGCTCGCCCGCATCGAGTTCGCCCTGCGCGGCGGGGAGGGCGGGCTCGGCGGGTTGGTGAACACCGACTTCATCGACAACTCCGCCGGGGTCGACACCTCCGACCACGAGGTCAACATCAAGATCCTGCTCGACCAGGCCGTGCGGGACGGCGAGCTGACCGGCAAGCAGCGCGACGCCCTGCTCGACGAGATGACCGACGAGGTCGCCGACCTGGTGCTGTGGGACAACTACGCCCAGAACGTGACACTGGCCGCCGCCCGCGCCCAGGCCCCGTCCATGCTCCACGTGCACGGCCGTCACCTGCGCAAACTGGAGCGCGACGGCAGGCTCAAGCGGCGGCTGGAGTTCCTGCCCGACGAGAAGGTGCTGGCCGAGCGGCGGCAGTCGGGCCACGGGCTGACCGGGCCGGAGTTCGCGGTGCTGCTGGCCTACGCCAAGCTGGCCCTGGACGACGAGCTGGTCGCCTCCGACCTGCCCGACGACCCGTACCTGGAGTCCTGGCTGGTCGACTACTTCCCGACACCGCTGCGCACCCGGTTCCGCGCCCACATGGACCGGCATCCGCTGCGCCGCGAGATCACCGCCACCCGGGTGGTGAACGACCTGGTCAACAACAGCGGCACCACCTTCGTCTTCCGCATCAACGAGGAGACCGGGGCGTCCAGCGCCGACATCGCCCGGGCCTACCTGGTGGCCCGCGAGGTGTTCGACATGCCCACCTTCTGGCGGCAGGTCGAGTCCCTGTCGTACCAGGTGGACGAGTCCACGCAGATCAGGATGCTGCTGGAGGCCCGCAAGCTCACCGAGCGCGGCACCCGCTGGCTGCTGCGCAACCGCCGACCGCCGTTCGGCATCAAGGAGAACATCGAGTTCTTCACCGGCGGCGTGCGCGCCCTGGCCGGGCAGCTCCCCAAGGTGCTGGGCGGCCTCGACCTCGCCGGTTTCGAGCAGCGCCGCAACGGCTTCGCCGAGTCCGGGGTGCCCGACGAGCTGGCCGAGCAGGTGGCCATGATGGTCCCCGCCTACTCGACGTTCGACCTGGTCGAGATCGCGCACGACACCGGACGGTCGGTGGAGGAGGTCGCCGAGGTCTACTTCGACCTGGCCGACCGGATCCAGTTGGCCCGGCTGCGGGAGCGGATCATCGCCCTGCCGCGCGGCGACCGATGGAAGTCCATGGCCCGGGCCTCGCTGCGCGACGACCTGTACGCCGCGCACGCGGCCCTCACCCGCGACGTGCTGGTCTCCACGGAGCCCGGCCTGGCGCCGGAGGAACGGCTCATCGGCTGGTCCGACAAGAACCAGGCCACGGTGACGCGGGCCCAGCGCACCCTCGGGGAGATCTGGGAGAGCGACAACTTCGACCTGGCCACCCTGTCGGTCGCCCTCGGCGCCATCCGCAACCTGGTCACGGCCTCGACGCTGCCCCGCAGCAGGGACTGATCCGTCCGGGGCCCGGGGCGACACCGGGCCCCGCAGGGCTCAGCGGGCCCGGACGTCCGTCAGGTGGAGGCTCTCGCCGATGACGTGGGCGGGGCCCCGCGGAGGCGCGTACCCGATGGCCAGCCAGATCCAGGTGGTCTCGACGGTGGCCGCCTTCAGCCGTTTGGCCTGGGCGAGCGCGCCGCGCAGGTCGGGCGGGAGCGTCGCGGGCCGTCCACGCGGGGCCCGCCGGTAGGTCGTCCGCTGCTCGACCGAGTACCAGACCAGGGAACCGCCGTCGCCGGTCCGCAGCGCGAACACCGGATGCCGGGTCGGGGCGTACCGACTGTTCATCGACCAGCCGCGCGGAGGGGCCGGACGTCGCGCCCGCCGGGTGAACCCGTCGGGGCGGAACCTGCTCGCGTCGCCGGTCGTCAGGAAGGCCGAGTGTCCGGCCGCCAGCGAGCGGTCGGCCGTCGGGACGGCGTAGCCCTCGCGGTCGAAGTTCAGCGCGGGCGGCCGGCCGCGGAACACCAGCCAGTGCGCCGCCCGCCACCGATCGTTGGGCTTGGCCTGCTGGAACACCACCAGCACCTGCCGCCCGGGCCCGTCGACGTCGTCCACGGCGGCGGCGGCGAACCACTTGGGGTGGCCGGCGAGTCGGGGCACGTACATCGCCGGGTTCCGCAGCGCGACCCGCGTCGACGGAGGGAGCTTTCCGTAGGTCCAGACCCGCCGGATCAGCGGCTGCTCGAGCCCCCCGGTCGCCAGGTCCCGCCACTGGGCCGGCACGCCCGACGCGACCGCCTTGTTGTGCCGGACGGTCCAGTCCCGCAGGATCCGGTACGACTCCTCGGTCGACACGGCGGGCGCGGGCCCGGAGGGCGGCGCCTCGGAGGGGGCGGCGGCCTCCGGTTCGTCACCGGCGCAGCCGGACGCGACCAGGGCGACGGCCACGAGCGGGCCGGCCAGGCGTCGGCGCATGCGATCCCACCTCGGGACGATCATCGGGGGCGCCGCCAGTCTAGTGACGTCGCGGGATCGATGCGCGGTGGAGCCCGCCGGATGCCGATGCTTCCGCTACAGCGGTCAGGAAGCGCGGGGGTGCGTCGGCATCCGGCGGGGTACTGGGGGTCCTCAGGACGCGCGGGCCTCGACGGCCTTGCGGTAGGTCCCGGTGACGGTGGCCTTGCCCTTGGTGGCGGGGATCCGGGCCAGGTACTGGACGAGGACGGTGGTGTCCAGGCGGGTGCGGACGGCCTTGGCGGGGATCAGTCCCTTGAGGTCGCCGACCACGGAGAGCTTGCCCGGTGCGTTGGCGGTGTAGGTCTCGTTCTGCTGGAGCACGTACCAGACCAGCGCACCGCCATCGTTCGTGCGCAGAGCGTACACCGGCGCGCTGTGCGGCACGAACCGCGACGTCAGCGTGATGCCCAGGGTCTGGAACTGGTCGGTCGCCTTCTGCAGCGCGGCGTGCGCCTGGTCGGTGGCGGGTCCGCCGGCGAGCACCGCGCCCTGATCGGCGGCACCGGGCCCCTTGCTGAGCAGCGCGGCATGGGCGACCCGGAGCTCTGCGGGGGACACGACCAGCTTCTCGCCGTCGGTGGGCGGGACCGCATCGGCGAGCCCCTCCTCGTCGAGATCGATCTTCCCGACGAGGGACTCGCCCGCCGGCAGCGGGTCGCCGGCCAGCAGCCAGGGGGCCTGCGGCCCGTTCTGCGTGAACAGCATGGCGTGCCGGACCGGGCGGGCCAGCTTCTCCTTGCCGCCCTGGCGGACGACGACCCGGGAGGTGGCCTCGGCGGCGAACCAGCGCGGGTAGCCCGTGACGCGCGGGATGAAGAAGGTCGGCTCCCCGTACTGCAGGGGCCGGAACTTCTCCTTGGCCGCCCGCAGCAGCTTGTAGGAGGCGACGTCCATCTGGTACTGCGGCCCGGTCTCGGCGGTGGCGAGCAGGTCACCGTCCAGAGCCCGGGCGGCTCGCTCGTGGACCTCGTTCTTGATCTGCTCGTAGCGCTCGAGCACGCTCGCGGCCTGCTGCTTGCTCAGGGCGGGGTCACCGCTCTTCTCGGCGGAGCCGCCGCCGCAGGCCGCGGACAGCAGCAGCGGCGGAAGGAGCAGGAGGCCGATCGCAGGACGTACGCACATGGGGGACCCCCGGGGGACGGTCGATGGCGTTCGTCACGCATCATCGCAGAGTGACGATGCGTTCACTCTACGAATGCAAAAGTCCCCGTAAAGTCCGCCCTCGGGCCCCCGGAGGGCGTCAGGCGTTCTCGGACTCCCGCTGCCGCATCCAGCGGATCTCGGCCTCGATGAAGTGGTCGATCTCGCCGTCCAGCACGGCGGACGGGTTGCCCGCCTCGGTGCCGGTGCGCAGGTCCTTGACGATCTGGTACGGGTGCAGCACGTAGTTGCGGATCTGGGTGCCCCAGCTCGTGGTGCCCTCGCCGCGCAGGTCGGCCATCTTGGCGGCCTCCTCCTGGCGCTTGCGCTCCAGCAGCTTGGCCTGCAGCACCGTCATCGCCGAGGCGCGGTTCTGCAACTGGCTGCGCTCGTTCTGGCAGGAGACCACGATGCCGGTGGGCAGGTGGGTGATGCGGACCGCCGAGTCGGTGGTGTTGACGCCCTGACCGCCGGGGCCCGACGACCGGTAGACGTCGATGCGCAGGTCGCTCTCGTCGATGTCGACGTGGTCGCTCTGCTCGACCACCGGCACCACGTCCAGCCCCGCGAACGAGGTCTGCCGACGCCCCTGGTTGTCGAAGGGCGAGATGCGCACCAGCCGGTGGGTGCCGTGCTCGCCGCGCAGCGTGCCGTAGGCGTAGGGGGCCTTCACCGCGAAGGTGGTCGACTTGATCCCGGCCTCTTCGGCGTAGGAGGTGTCGTAGACCTCGGTGGGGTAGCCGTGGCGCTCCGCCCAGCGCAGGTACATCCGCTGGAGCTGCTGCGCCCAGTCGGCCGCGTCGACCCCGCCGGCCTGGGCGTTGATGGTCACCAGCGCCTCGCGGGCGTCGTACTCGCCGGACATCAGCGTGCGGACCTCGAGCTGCTGGACGTCCCTGAGCAGGGTCGCCAGCTCGCCGTCGGCCTCGACCCTGGTGTCGGTGTCGTCCATCTCGTCGGCCATCTCGTAGAGCGTGGTGACGTCCTCGAGCCGCTGGCGCAGCGAGGTCACCCGCGTCAGCTCGCTCTCCAGATGGGACAGCTTCCGCGTCACCTGCTGGGCGCGCTCCTGGTCGCTCCACAGGTCCGGGTCGGCCGATTCCTCGCGCAGCCGGGCGATGTCGGCGCGCATGCCGTCGATGTCGAGCACGGCCTCGATACCCGTTAGGGTCGAGCCGAGCTCCTTGAGCTGATCTACGGGATCGATGGCTGCCACACTGAGAGTTTATCGGCGTTCCGGCACCGGTCCGGTCCCGTTCGGTGTCGTTCGGCCCGTTCACGCCTGTCGCGTCCCCTCGGGGGAACCGGTGCCCCCAGCCCACGCGTCCGGCTCTTGATGGCAGAATCTCACCTCACCAGCAGGCAAAGTCGGACGAGTCGGGGGGCAGGCGGTGAAAAGAACCTCACTGGCGGTACCGGCCGTCGCGGTGCTGCTGGTGGCGGGCTGCTCGGGCGAGGGCCGCAGGACTCCGGCCGCCCCGGCGGCGGTGGCCTCCTCGCCCACCCCCGAACGGCTGACCCTTCAGGTGGCGGCCCGCGAGTTCCACAAGTTCGTCAACAACGACGACGTCTCCAGGGCCGGCGGGGACGAGCGGCTGGCGCTGAACTGGGTGTCCGACGGACAGGTGTCGCTGACCGCCGCCGAGTACCGCAAGGCGGTCTACCTCGGCGATCCGGTGCCCCGCTACACGTACGCGGCGCCGACCCTCTATGTCCCGAAGCTGTCGGACACCACCTATCCCCAGTGGTTCGTGGCCGTCGCCGAGCGCACGGTCAGGCCCGTCGAGGGGGAGGAGCCCGACAAGGACGCGAAGGACTCCGAGCGCACGTCGATCATGGCCTTCGCCCGTCGCAGCCCCGAGTCCCCGTGGCGGCTGAGCGTCGGCACCCTGCTGGCGCCCAAGGCCAAGTCGCCGAGGATCGCCGTCGACCCGGAGGGCTACGCCAAGGCCCTGACCGTCGACGAGAGCAGCCTGCTGATCAAGCCCAAGAGCGTGGCCGGCATCCAGGCCGCCATCGCCGAGGAGGGCCCCGAGAGCGTTCCGGCCGACCTGATGAAGCCCGGCCCCGGCACCACGGGCTACTTCACCGAGACCCGCCAGATCAGGAAGCAGGCCGGTAAGGAGAGTCTGGCCTACGACGTCGTGTTCCCGCCGCCGCTGTACCCGGTCTTCCCGCTGGCCACCGAGGACGGCGGCGCCCTGGTGCTGTACGCGCTGGGCCGCGACGCGGTGACCCTGGCCAAGGGCGAACGGGACCGTCCCCCGATCCCGCACGACGCCGCCCACCTGCTGGACACGCTGATCCTGGGCAGGGAGGTGCGGGTGACCTCGATGCTGCAGTTCGCCGCCTACGTCCCGGTCAAGGTCAAGGGCGACAAGGTCCAGCCGAAGGCCGACGTCGTCGGCATCGACGGCGCCGTCACGCGGGCCGACGCCCCGGAGAAGGTGCCCTAGACCGCGGGTCGAGGGTGTCGCGTCAGGCGAACCCGTGGCGGAGCGCCAGGGCCAGGGCGAAGAGCAGCACCAGGCCCGCCAGGATCACCGCGGGAGGAACGGCGGGGCCGTGACCATGGAGTTCGTCGCGGGCCGCCCGGCAGGTGGGGCATCGCCCCTCGCTCACCGGGTGCGAGCATCGAGCACAGATCAGATGATCGCAGCTCATCTCGCGACCTCCCTGGGGTAAATGGCCTCTTTCGCCGACATCCAGCCTAGCTGCCTTGTATGGTCGCCATAGCCTGTCCACGAGCGTCGAAACCGAGGATCGAGACGCGAGTGGGGCGGAGCGCTTGACTATCCCCTCTAGACTGCTCCAAGGTCAACCGGGCTGCTATCCCGGAGTGCCCGTGGCAGCGTGCACGGGACCCCTCGGGGGTGGCCAAGGAGCCGTTCCCAGCCTCTAGACTGACGAGCCGTGATGCAGCCGTGATCCACTTCGACAACGTCACCAAGGTCTACCCGAACCAGGGCAGGCCGGCCCTCGCGCATGTGAACGTCGCCATAGAGAAGGGCGAGTTCCTCTTCCTGGTCGGCCCGTCCGGGTCGGGCAAGTCGACGTTCCTGCGCCTGGTCCTCAAGGAGGAGCGGCCGTCGCAGGGGCACGTCCACGTGGCGGGCAAGGACCTCAGCAGGCTGACCAACTGGAAGGTGCCGCACCTGCGGCGCCGGATCGGCTGCGTCTTCCAGGACTTCCGGCTGCTGCCCAACAAGAACGTCTTCGAGAACGTGGCGTTCGCCCTCGAGGTGATCGGCAAGCCGCGGCGGTTCATCGCCAAGGTGGTGCCGGAGGTCATCGATCTGGTGGGCCTGGAGGGCAAGGCGCACCGGATGCCCGACGAGCTCTCCGGCGGCGAGCAGCAGCGCGTCGCCATCGCGCGGGCGTTCGTGAACCGGCCTATGATCCTGCTGGCCGACGAGCCCACCGGGAACATCGACCCGGCCACCTCGATCGGCATCATGAAGGTGCTGGACCGGATCAACCGGACCGGGACCACCGTCGTCATGGCCACCCATGACGCCGCGATCGTCGACGCGTTCCGTAAACGCGTCGTCGAGCTGGAGGACGGCCGCGTCGTCCGTGACCAGTCCCGCGGCGTGTACGGCCAGGCGTACTGACACCGCCTTCATCCCGGTACCGTCGGGCAAGGTCGACCAAGGACAGCGAGGCATGCGCGCACAGTTCGTTCTCCAGGAGATCTGGATCGGTCTCCGCAGGAACCTCACGATGACCATCTCCCTGGTCATCACCGTGGCGATCGCCATGGCCCTCTTCGGCACCGGCCTGCTCATCCAGCTCCAGGTCAGCAACTCCCAGGACTACTGGCACGACCGCATCGAGGTCTCGGTCTTCCTGTGCGCGAAGGCCAGCCCCAACCCCAACTGCAACAAGACCGACGTCACCACGCAGGAGAAGCAGCAGATCCAGGAGAGCCTGCAGAACCTGTCCGCGGTGAAGGAGGTCAAGTACGAGAGCAGGGACCAGGCCTACCAGCGGTTCAAGCGGAGCTTCTCCACCAACCCGGGCTTCGTGCAGACCACCAAGCCGGGCGACATCCCCGACTCGTTCCGGGTGCGGCTCAAGGACCCCGAGAAGTACGAGGACGTCAGCAAGCTGCTGGCCAACCGCGCCGGGGTCGACCAGGTGGTCAACCACAAGGACATCCTGGACCGCTTCTTCAAGATCCTGAACGGCCTGCAGTGGGCCGCCCTGCTGATCGCGGTGATCCAGGTGGTCGCGGCGGTGCTGCTGGTGGCCAACACGGTCCGGCTCTCGGCGTTCAACCGGCGGCGGGAGACCGGCATCATGCGGCTGGTCGGCGCCTCCAACCTGTACATCCAACTGCCGTTCATCCTGGAGGGCGCGATCGCCGGGGCCATCGGCGGCCTCTTCGCGGCGGTCCTGTTGGTGGCCAGCAAGATCGCGCTGATCGACCGGCTGCAGGACTCGCTGCAGATCACCGTGCAGCTCGGCTGGGGCTCGGTGATCGGCGTGATCATCTTCTCGATCTGCGTGGGCGTGCTGCTGTGCGCCGCCGCCTCGTTCCTGAGTCTGCGCCGATACCTGCGGGTGTAGGCGGTTCGCCGCCCTACACTCGTTGCCATGCTCCGGCTCACCGGTCGTCTGTCGCGTGGCGCGGTGGTCGCCTTCGCGGTCGTGTGCGCGTACGGCGCGGGCGTGGCGACGGGCGCGGATCCCGTGTCGCCCGCCCGGGCCGTGCCCGATGGCGTGCTGGACGACGCCGCCCGGCGGATCTCCCGCGAGTCGGCCCTCCCGGCCGGCCGCGACGACCTCCGGCGCGCCGCGGTGGAGGGCATGCTGCGGCGGCTCGGCGACCGCTGGGCCCGCTACTACACCGCTCAGGAGTACGACGACGTCCACGGCCGTCTCACCGGCCGCTACAGCGGGGTCGGCCTCTGGCTCGGCACCGATGAGGGCGGTGGCCCGATCCGGGTGGCCAGCGTCCAACCGGGGTCGGCGGCCGAACGGGCCGGGGTCCGCGTCGGCGACGTGATCACCTCGGTCGGCGGTCGGGCGGTCGGCGGCTGGGGTGTCGGCGCGGTCGCCGCCGCGCTGCGCGGCCGGTCCGGCTCCGGGGTGGAGCTGCGCGTCGGCCGGGGGTCCGCCGAGCACCGGTTCCGGCTGATGCGCGACGCGGTGCGGTCCGGTGACGTGACCGTCGAGCAGCGGTCCTCCGACGTCCAGGTCATCCGCGTCGGCGCGTTCACCCGCGGCGTGGGCCGGCAGGTCCGGGAGGCGGTCGGCGGGCGCGCCGAACGGCACCGCGGCGGCCTGATCCTCGACCTGCGGGGCAACCCCGGCGGGCTGCTGGACGAGGCGGTCGAGACCAGTTCGGCGTTGCTGCCCGACGGAGTGGTGATGATCTACGAGCGTCGCGGCGAGCGCCCCCGCCCGCTGCGGGTGACCGGGCCCGGCGACGGGCGCACGCCGCTGGTGGTGCTGGTGGACGCCGGGACGGCCAGTGCCGCCGAGGTGGTCGCGGGCTCCCTGCGCGACCGGGACCGCGCGGTGATCGTAGGATCCCGTACCTATGGAAAGGGTTCGGTGCAGGAACCGGTCCGACTGCGCGACGGCTCGGTGATCGAGCTGACCGTGGGGCGCTACCGGACGCCGAGCGGGCGCGACCTCGACGGCGTCGGGATCGATCCGGACGTGGCGGTGTCCGCCGACCGCCCGCCGGGAGAGGCGATGAGACGCGCCGACGAGGTGCTGCGCGGCCTGCTGGCCGCCGCCCCGACCAGGGACCGGGGATGACCGGACCCGAGCCGACCTGAGATCCGCAGGAAGAACTGAGGCTGATTTCCGTGCCACGTGAGACAGGGCGCAAGCTGGTGGCCCAGAACAAGCGCGCCCGCTACGACTACCACATCGACGACACCTGGGAGGCGGGCCTGGTGCTGATGGGCACCGAGGTCAAGGCGCTGCGCGCCGGGCGGGCCTCGCTGGTCGACGGCTACGCGCGGGTCAAGGACGGCGAGGTGTGGCTGGAGGGCGTCCACATCCCCGAGTACCTCCAGGGCACCTGGACCAACCACGCGCCCCGACGGCCCCGCAAGCTGCTGCTGCACCGGCGGGAGATCCAGCGGATCATCGACAAGACCAAGGAGCCGGGTTTGACGCTGGTCCCGCTGTCCCTGTATTTCAAGGACGGCAAGGCCAAGGTCGAGATCGCCTTGGCCCGTGGTAAGAAGAGCTACGACAAGCGCCAGGCGATCGCCAAGCGGGAAGCCGGCCGGGAGATGCAGAAGGCGCGCTCCGCACGGCTGCGCGCCCGTGCCGGCGGTGGGGCCTGACCATGGGGGTGACGGGCACGGTGTTCGGGCCGGGCCGGCGGCGGGCACGCCGGGTGATCTCGGTGGCGGCCTGTGGGGCCCTGGTGGCGGGCACCACCTCCGCCTGCTTCGCCGAGGCGTCGGCCATGCCGGCGGTGCGCGACTTCCTGATCGCCTGGGAGGTGGGCAACTACGACGCCGCCGCCCGGCGGACGGTGGGCGCCGACCGCAGAGCCGTGGCGGGCGCGCTCGGCCAGGTCCGCGACCAACTCGACGCCGCGTCGCTGAGGCTGGGCCTCGGGCTGCCGTCCGCGCCCGGCGGCGACCCGGCGGACGCCATCGTCCGCAAGGGCGATCAGGCCGAGGCGCGGTTCTCCGTCCAGATCGACCTGGGGGAGAACGGGGAGCCGTTCACCTATCCCGGGGAGATGAAGCTGCGACGGGTCGGCGGCAGGTGGAAGGTCGTCTGGAGCCCGTCGCTCATCCATCCGAAGCTCGGCGGTGGTCAGCGGCTGGCCGTGGTGACCGAGTCCACCCCCCGCGGCGACGTGCGGTACCGGAACGGCCGGTCGCTGCTGCGCACCGTTCCGGCCGATCTGGTCGGCGTGCTCCCGGGGCAACTCCGCGACCCCCAGCGCACGATCTCGAAGCTGGTCGAGGCCACCGAGGCGGGGGGTCGCAGGCTCGACGCCGAACGGCTGCTGGGTCGGGTCCGGTCCGCCCCGCCCACCGCGTTCCTGCCGCTGCTCACGCTGAACCCGAACGAGAACTCCGGGATGGCCGCCCGACTGCGGCAGATCGAGGGCCTCCAGGTCCAGCGGACGAGCGCCCCGATCGAGCCCGACGCGGCCCCCGAGCTGATCGGCAGCCTCGGCCCGGCCACCGGCGACCGGCTGCAGCGCGTCGGCGCGCCGTACCAGCCGGGCGACACCATCGGGATCAGCGGCGTCCAACTGCGGCACCAGCGCTGGCTGGCGGGCACGCCGACGGTGAAGGTGGTGGCGGTGGACCCGTCCGGCCGGCACCGCGAGGTCCTCGCCGAGTGGCGGGGGCAGCCGACCCAGGCGGTCGCCACGACGTTGGACCCCCGCAACCAGGAACGCGCCCAGGCGGCGCTGTCGCGGCTGACGGTGCCCGCGTCGATGGCGGTGGTACGGGCCAACAGCGGCGAGGTGCTCGCGGTGGCCAACCATCGCACCGACGGCCGGAACCTGGCGATGGAGGGCCGCTATCCCCCCGGCTTCACGTTCGGCATCGTGTCCGCCGAGGCGCTGCTGCAGGGCGGGATGACGCAGGAGGACGAGACCGAGTGCCCGGCCACCACGACGGTCGGCGGCCGGCAGTTCACCAACACGCCCAGGTCCAAGAACAACTTCCAGCACCACTTCGGCTACGGCTGCTCGACCACGCTGGCCACGCTGAGCACCCGGCTCACCCCCGCCGCCCTGACCGGCGCGGCGGGACGGTTCGGGTTCGGCAAGGACTGGCAGTTGTCGATCCCGGCGTTCCCCGGAGCCGTCCCGGTCCCCCGGTCCGACGGCGAGAAGGCGTCCGTCGTGAACGGGGAGGGCGGGGTGCTGGCCAGCCCGCTGGGCATGGCGCTGGCGGCCGGCGCCGTCAACACGGGGCTGTGGCGTCCGCCGCTGCTGCTGCGCTCCCCACAGGACCGTCAGACGGTGTCGGCGCAGCCGCTGGCCCCCTTCGCCGTCAGCGACCTGAAGACGATGATGCAGCGTGCGGTGCACTCGGGGGTGGTCAAGGCGGCCAAGCTCCCGGGGACGGTCCCGGTGTACGGCGTGGCCGACACCGTCACCTACACCGAGGGCGGCAAGACCCGGACAGTGTCGTGGTTCGCGGGCTTCCGGGGCGACATCGCCTTCGCCATCGCGGTCGAGGGGACCGTCCCCGCGGCCACCATCGCGGCGCGGTTCCTGTCGTAGCGACCCTCGTCGTTACCACTTTGTTATCTCTTTACCCTCGGAGAGCAACCTTCCGGGGCCTCCCGTTCGTCTTTACAGGTGACTGAGCCACCGCTTGGGGGGTTGCGGACTCAGTCGCCGTGATGAGACCAGAGCCTCGTCTCGGGGGAGGCTCTGCCGTCCGGACCGGCCCGACCCTGCCGGTCGGCCCCGGTGGGCGCGCCACGTGCGCCGCCCACCGGGGCGTCACGTGTTTCCGGGGCCCGGCCCGGGAATGCCGTTGGCATCGCCGGTGTTATCCCTGTACCGTCGGAGTTGGACGAGCCTCGGCGCGTTCGAGGTTCTTGACAACTCAACATGGGGGTGACTGGCTTCGACTTCGGTCGATCGAGCCAGGGGAAGCGGGCCGAGGGTCGCGGTGATGACCTCGTTAATCCTGTGACCGCAAAACAATAACTGCCAATAAGCCGCAGTCCGAGTTCGCCCTCGCCGCCTGAGCGAGTAGCGACTCTGTCAGCCCGGGAGTGTCTCCGGCCCGGGGTCTGGCATCGTCAGGAGACTCCACCCTTCCACCCGGTCGCGGGGCGGTAGGGAAAACCTCACAGCGACTGAGCCCGTCGGTGACACGCCTGCGTGAGCACCGGGGCTGAGAAAACGTCAAGCAGGCTGCGCCCGGAGAAGCCCTGACTCATTACCGAAGGACGCGGGTTCGATTCCCGCCACCTCCACGAGCCGGCCCTTGGTGGTCGCCGACCTGCGGTCGGCTTCCCCAGGGGCCGCAGTGCTTTCCCGGGGGGCGACCCCCGGACCCCCGGTGTGGGGGCTCCGCCCCCACGCCCCCTTGTCTGTGCGGGTTCGCGTGAGCGTCCGTGGGGTCCATTCCGGACCTGGGACCAGTGTGGTCAGTGGCTTTGCCGCTTTCCCGCTGGTCCTTCGTCGTGTTTGCCCGGGGGGCGACCCCCGGGCGTGGGGCTCCGCACCGACCCTCCGGGCGTGGGGGCTCCGCACCGACCCCAGGCGCGTAGGGGCTCCGCCGCTACGCCCCTTGTTTGTGCGGGGTCGGGTGGGTATCCGTGGGGTCCGCTCGGACCGAGGGCCCGTGTGGTCCGC
This sequence comes from Thermomonospora umbrina, assembly GCF_003386555.1. Classification (GTDB taxonomy): domain Bacteria; phylum Actinomycetota; class Actinomycetes; order Streptosporangiales; family Streptosporangiaceae; genus Thermomonospora; species Thermomonospora umbrina. The sequence goes on from NZ_QTTT01000001.1 coordinate 4,411,692, forward strand.
GACTTTGTCGCTTCCGCGTTCCCCGTATAGGGGCTCTGGCTTGCCCGTGCGGGCTGTTTGGGGTGTGGGGGGCTTTTGTGAGGTCGGGGGGCTCTGAGTCTGGTGCTCGTGAGGCCGGTGGGTTTGGAGGGGCTCATGGGTCGGTTCGTGGAGGGGGCGGTGGACGGGCCGTTACAGTTCGTCGGGTGAGTGAGCAGCGCAGATCGGGTGTCGGGGAAGTTTTCGCCGGGGTGACGTACCTGTTCCGGGGATTCGGATGGGTGGCCCGGCGGCCGGGGCAGTGGCTGTTCGGGTTGATCCCCGCGGTGATCGTGCTCGCGCTCTACACGGCGCTGCTGGTGGGGCTGGCCGTTCAGGTGGACGACCTGGCGGGATGGCTGACGCCGTTCGCGGACGACTGGTCGGACGGGGCGCGGCGGGTGGTGCGGACGGTGGCCTCGGTGGCGCTGTTCGGGGCCGGCGCGTTCTTGGCGCTGCTGACGTTCACCGCGGCGACCCTGCTGGTGGGCGAGCCGTTCTACGAGAAGCTCGCCGAACGGGTGGAGGACTCGCAGGGCGGCGCACCGCCCGAGCCCGACGAGTCGCTGATGACGCAGATCGCCCGGGCGGTCCGGGACGCGCTGATCCTGGGGGCCGTCGCGGTGTGCTTCGCGGTGGCGTTCTTCGCATTCGGGCTCCTCCCGGTGCTGGGGCAGACCGTGGTGCCGGCGGTGGCGGCCTGCGTGTCGGGCTACCTGCTGGCCGGGGAGCTGACCTCGATCGCCTTGGAACGGCGGGGTGTACGGCGCCGGGAACGCTTCGCGCTGCTGCGTCAGAACCGCCCCTTGGTCCTCGGATTCGGGGTGGCCACCGTGCTGACCTTCCTGATTCCGCTGGGGGCCGTGCTCGCCATGCCCGCCGCGGTGGCCGGCGGTACGCTGCTGGCCCGCGAACGCCTGGCCGAGAAGCCGGCGAACACGGGGCGTGACAAGAGTGTCCACGGTGAATATTGAGGCGATAGGAAGATGTGTCCGGAGCGTAATTACCGCCCCGGACACTTATGGTGATCTTCGCGTAACGTGTGCCGCATGTCCGATCAGGGGGAGCGCGGACCGCGCTGGACCGAGATGAACGACGACCTCGCCGTGACCGACGACCCGACGGGGCCCATCCCGCAGGTCAACGGCTTCCATCAGACCGAGGGCCCGGGCGTCGGACCGCCCGGCCGCCCCTCGGCGCCCGCCCCCGCGGGCCACCCGCATCTCCCCGAAGTCGAGGTGCCCGCCCCCGAGGGCCGCACCGAGTTCTCGGCCACCCCGCATTTCAGCGCGTCCGAAACCTCCTTCGGGAACGATGCCGCCGACGACTGGCGCCCCGCCGGACCGAGCCGCGACGCGGAACCCGCCACCGAAAGCTTCCCCGTCCCGCCCTGGACCCCCGAGGACCCCACGGTCCCGGCGTGGCCCGCCGGACAGGCCCCCGAGCCCCCGACACCGGCCGAGGCCCCGTCCGACGCCTCCACGGCACCGCCGTCCCACAACTCCTGGTTCGAGCGCCCGGACAAGCCCACCCACACACCCGAGCCGACCACCGACCACACCACCACCCCGCCGCCCACTCACGACGCCCCGCCCACGGACCCCACGGCCGGCACCCCGATCCCCGAGTTCCCGCCCACCGAGCCCTTCTTCGGCGTCCCGCCCTCGGACGCCACACCCGCCGCCGACACCCCGGTCGCCCAGAGCCCGTTCGACGGCCCCCCTGTGGGCGGTGCTCCGTTCAACGAGGGTCCGGTTTCCGAGCCCTTCTTCGGCGTCCCGCCCTCGGACGCCACACCCGGCGCTGACGCCCCGGTCGCCCAGAGCCCGTTCGACGGTCCCCCTGTGGGCGGTGCTCCGTTCAACGAGGGTCCGGCTTCCGAGTCGTTCCTTGGCGGCCCGCCCTCGGACTCCGCGCCTGCCGTTGGTGGCTCGGTCGCCCTGGGCTCGTTCGACGCGGGCTCGGCTTCCGAGTCGTCCTTCGGTGGCCGGCCGTCCGATGTCGCGCCCGCCGCCGGACGCCCGGTCGCCCAGGGTCCGTTCGACGGTCCGCCGGCGGATGGTGCTTCGTTCGAGGAGGGTTCGGTTTCCGAGTCGTTCCTTGGCGTCCCGCCCTCCGACTCCGCGCCTGCCGTTGGCGGCCCGGCCGCCCCGGGCCCGTTCGACGCGGGCTCGGCTTCCGAGTCGTCCTTCGGTGGCCGGCCGTCGGATGTCGCGCCCGCCGCCGGAGGCCCGGTCGCCCAGGGTCCGTTCGACGGTCCGCCGGCGGGCGGTGCTTCGTTCGAGGAGGGTCCGGTTTCCGAGTCGTTCCTTGTCGGCCCGCCCTCGGACTCCGCGCCGGCCGTTGGCGGCTCGGTCGCCCAGGGCTCGTTCGACGCGGATTCGGTTTCCGAGCCGTTCTTCGGTGGCCGGCCCTCGGATGGCCCCGTCGCTGAGGGCCCGTTCGGGGCTGCGTCGGCGGGGGGTGCTTCGTTCGACGAGGGGTCGGGTTCCGAGTCCTTCCTTGGCGGTCCGCCGTCGGATGGCCCTGTTGGTGAGGGGGCGTTCGGTGGGCCGGTGGGGGGTGCTTCGTTCGGTGAGGGCTCGGCTTCTGAGGCGTTCCTCGGTGACCGGCCGGCGGACGGGGAGGCGGCCTTGGGTGACGATGGGGCCGGTGTTGAGCGGGGGGTCGGAGGGGCGTTCCTTGCCGAGGAGGCCGGGGATGTTCGGGTGGCGCCCGTTGCCGGGGCCGGTGAGCGGTCGGGGGCGGAGCGGGAGCAGGAGCGGTCCGGGTGGGAAGAAGGGTCGTTGTTCGACGGGGCCGAGGGCGATGACGGGGAGGGTGTTCCCGACTACGCGCCGGTGGACATGTCCGGGCCCGGCACGCCGCCCAAGCCGGGGAAGCCCAGCAGCGGCAACTGGCGGATGCCCGACTGGATCGACGAGGAGGCCCGGGAGCACCGCGAGGGGCGGAGCACTCGGGACATCGCCGCCGACTATGAGGGCGGCAAGGGTTCGCGGGTGGGGCTCATCGCGGGCGTGAGCGTGCTGGTCGTGGCGCTCGCGGTGGCCGGTGGGTACTTCTACCTGCAGCGCGGGGACGACAAGGCCCCGGCGGACACGGTGCCGAGCGCGCCGGCGGTGGGGCTCAGCACGCCGCCGGTGGGGCGGGAGACGCCCCCGGCGCCGCAGACGGATCTGCCGCCGGACAAGGCGATGCCGCGGTTCTCCGGGAGGCCGACGCGGACGGGCGGGGCGGTCGCCGACCGGCGGGCCGGGTTGGCGTACCCGCGGTTCGCGGCGCCGTGGCGTCCTGCGGCGGCGGGAAGCCGGTTGAGCACCAAGGGATGGTCGGGCCAGCAGGTCCTGGTGGAGGGCCGGGGCGGGACGAGCGCGGTGGGCCGGTTGCTGACCGGGGTGCTGCCGTCCTCGGCGGCCTCGGAGTACCGGGGGCCCGACGATCTGAAGCCGGTGACGGCCCGTGCCCTGGACATGATGATCAAGAAGTACCACCCGTACCGTCACAAGGGGCGTCCGCTGGCGTCGCAGCCGTTGGCCGTGGGCGGGCGCAAGGGCTGGCTGATGAGCTCGTACCTGACGTTCAAGCGTCCCGGGGTGCGGGCGACCGGCGAGGTCGTGGCGGTCGCGGTGATCGACACGGGGCGCGCGGCCCCGGCCGTGGCGTTCGCCTCGCTGCCCAACACGCACCGCAGGTACTGGCCGGACATCACCGTGTTCCTGACCCGGCTCAAGCCCGTCACCGCAACGACCGAATAACGTTCTACTAGGCTGTGGCTCCCCCCGGGACGAGAGGTGGAGCCATGGCGATCGGGTTGACCGAGGAGCATGAGGCGCTGGCCGCGTCGGTACGCGGCCTGGCGGAGCGGCACGTCACCCCGCAGGTCGTACGGGGTGAGGTGAACGCTCCGCGAAGCCAGGGCCGCCCCGAGTTCTGGGCGGCCCTGGCGCACCAGGGCCTTCCCGGGCTGCACCTGTCCGAGGACCACGGAGGCCAGGGCTTCGGGCTGGTCGAGCAGGCGGTCGCGGTGGAGGAACTGGGCCGTGCCCTGACCCCCGGGCCCTACCTCCCGACGGTGATCGCGAGCGCCGCGATCGGGACGTACGGCTCCGGTGCGGCGCGGGCGGACCTCCTGCCGTCCCTCGCCGACGGCACGCTGACCGCCGCCGTCGCGTTGAGCGGCGACTTCACCGCCACGGCGACGGCGGTCTCGGCGGACGCCTCCGGTGCGTTGACCGCGAGCCCTGTCGGGGATGGCGCGGAGATCGCGGGCACGGCCGGGACGGTGCTCGGGGCCCCGCTCGCGGACCTGTTCGTCCTCCCGCTGAACGACGGTCGCTGGGCCCTGGTGGACGCCGACGACGTCACCGTGACCGAGGCCGAGTCGCTGGACCTCACCCGGCCGGTCGGTGGCGTCGAGGTCACGAGGGCCGTCGTCCCCGAGGAGCGGATCTTCGAGGGGGCGGTCGCGGACCTCGCCGTCGTCCTGCTCGGCGCGGAGGCGTGCGGGGTGGCGGGCCGCGCCCTGGACGACGCGGTGGCGTACGCCAAGATCCGTGAGCAGTTCGGCCGTCCGATCGGGCAGTTCCAGGGTGTCAAGCACCTGTGCGCCCGCATGCTGATCGCCGCCGAACGGGCGCGCGCCGCCGTGTGGGACGCCGCCCGCGCCCTCGACGGCCGGGAGGACGCCGAGCAGCGCGCGTACGCCGTCGCGGTCGCCGGGGCGCTGGCCGCCGACGCGGCGGTGACCTGTGCCGAGGGCGACATTCAGGTTCACGGCGGCGTCGGCTACACCTTCGAGCACGACGCGCACCTCCTCTACCGGCGCGCCCTGACGCTCCGCGCCCTGTCCGGCCGCGCCGCCGCGTTCCGCGACCGGGCGGCCCGCCTCGCGCAGGCGGGGGTGCGCCGCCCCATGGACATCGAGCTGCCGCCGGACGCCGAGGGCCTGCGCGAACGCGTACGGGCCCGGATCGCGGAGCTGGCCGCGATGGACCCCCTCGCCCAGCGCGCCGCGATGGCCGAGGGCGGCTGGGTCACCCCGCACCTGCCGGAGCCGTGGGGCAGGGACGCCGGGCCGGTGGAGCAGATCGTCATCGGGCAGGAGCTCAAGCGCGCCCGGGTGCGGCCCGTTCCGCTGATGATCGCCGCCTGGGTGGTGCCGTCGCTGGTCCGGTACGGGACACCGGAGCAGCAGGAGCGGTTCCTGCCGCCGACGCTGCGCGGCGAGATCCTGTGGTGCCAGTTGTTCAGCGAGCCCGGCGCCGGCTCCGACCTGGCGAGCGTGTCCCTGCGGGCCGAACGGGTCGAGGGCGGCTGGCGGCTGACCGGACAGAAGATCTGGAACTCGCTGGCCCGCGAGGCCCAGTGGGGCATCTGCATCGCCCGGACCGACCCGGACGCGCCCAAGCACGACGGCATCACCTATTTCCTGGTGGACATGGCGTCGGACGGCATCGAGGTCCGTCCGCTGCGGGAGTGCACGGGCGAGGCGGTGTTCAACGAGGTCTTCCTCGACGGCGTGTTCGTGCCCGACGACTTGGTGGTCGGCCCCGTCAACGCGGGCTGGCGGGTGGCGCGCAACACCCTGGCGAACGAGCGGGTGGGGCTGACGGGCTCGTTCCAGCTCGGCGGGGACCTGCCCGGGCTGGTGGAGCTGGCGGAGGGGCTGGGTGTGGCGGACGACCCGCTGGTCCGCGACGGCGTGGGCGGGCTGGCCTGCGACGAGCACGCGTTCCGGCTGCTCGGGCTGCGGGCCACCCTCAAGCAACTGTCGGGCACCGACCCGGGCGCCACGGCGAACGTCCGCAAGCTGGTGGCGATGGAGCACGGGCAGCGGGTCACCGAGTACGGGTTCACGCTGCTCGGCGAGGAGGGCGCGCTGACCGGCGACCGGCAGGCCGGGCTGCGCCGTCGGTGGACCCGCCACCTGCTGGCCTCCCGCGCGATGACGATCGGGGGCGGCACCACCGAGGTCAACCTGAACGTGATCGGCGAGCGTATCCTCGGCCTGCCCCGCGACCCCGAACCCCGACGCTAGGGGGTGTGGGGCCGGTCGGCGGGCTGCCGGAGCGTGTCGTTCAGGAAGTCGATGGTGGCGCGCACGCGGGTCTGCGCCCGTTCGGGGTCGAGCAGGCCCCGGACCTGCGTGTACGTGCTCTCGACACCGGCTCGGCGCAGCGCCTCGTGCAGCGTCGCGGACTGGGCGGGCGGGACGGCGCAGTCGCCCGTCCCGTGCAGGAGCAGGAACGGGGGAGCGGACTCGGTGACATGGCGGAGCAGCCCGGACTGCCGGACCCTCGGACCGTTCCGGCCCACCGGCTCGCCGAGCCACGCGGACACGGCGGATCTCGCGTGACCGTGGGGGACGGCGGGGGTCGGGCACCCGGCGGCCGTCGCCTGCCGGTCGAGCGCGCCGAACTCCGTGGGCGCCGACCACAGGACGGCCGCCTGCACCGTGGCGGACGTGCGCGCGTGACCGAGCCCGGGGACGTCGAACACCGTCCGACGCCCACCGGTCAGGGCGGTGGCGGCGGCCAGGTAGCCGCCCGACGCCATGCCCAGCACGGCGAAGCGCCGGGGGTCCAGGTGGTACTGGCGGGCGTTGGCGCGCAGCCAGCGCACGGCGGTCTTGGCGTCCTGGGCGGCGGCCGGCCATCGGGCCTCGGCGGCCGGCCGGTGGTTGATGGTGGCGACGGCGTACCCCGCCTTGAGGAACTCGGCGCGGCCGTTGCGGTCGACCTCGCTCTTGTCGCCCGAGCGCCAGTCGCCGCCGTGCACGAAGACGACCAGCGGGACCGGCCCGGTGCCCTGGGGAACGTGCAGGTCGAGCCGCTGGGAGAGGGAGTCCGGCGCGTAGTCGAGGTCATGGCGGTGATCCTCGGCGTGGACGAGCGGGGCGGTCTCGGCGAGGGGCTCGGGATCGGCCAGTTCGCCCGCCGAGCAACCGGCGAGCGCCACGGCCGCCGCCACGACCGCACCGACCGTCGGTATGCGCATGGAAAAAGCCTAGAGAACGGACCGGTCGACCGGCAGTGCGAGAGGTAACCGGCGGGCAGTGGCATTTGTCATGGGCGGCGATCCGACAAACGGCGGACCGCTTTTTTGTCAGCCGGATGACCCTGTCGGAGTCCGGTAGCCTCATGCCGCTGATGAAAGGACGCATGCGGCACCTGCCGGCCGCGCTGACCGGGCTGGGGCTCGGGCTGCTGGCCCTGGGCCCGGCGCTCGCGCCCGGCTTCACGCTGTCCTACGACATGGTGTTCGTCCCCGACCCGGCGTTCACGCGGATGACGTTCGGGCTCACGGGCACGCTGCCCCGCCATGTGCCCAGCGACGCCTTCGTCGCGGCGCTGGGGGTGCTGCTGCCGGGGAGCCTGGCGCAGAAGCTGATCCTGCTGGCGATCTTCGTGATGGCCTGTGCGTCGGCCGCCTCGCTGGTGCCGTCCACGCGGCAGGCGCCCCGGTTGGCGGCGGGTGTCTGCTACGCCTGGAACCCGTTCGTCGCCGAGCGTCTCCTGCTGGGCCAGTGGGCGCTGCTGCTGGGGTACGCGGCGCTGCCGTGGGTCGTGCACCGGGCCGCGCGGGGGGAGTGGCGGTGGCTGATCCTCGCGCTGGTGCCGGCGGCGATCGGGGGTTTCGCCGCGCTGACGGTGTCCGGGCTGACGGCGCTGATCGTGGTGGGTGTGACGCGCCGGGGTGAACGCGTGACGGCGCTGGGGCGAACGGTCGCGGCCCTGGTGATGCTGGGCTCGCCGTGGCTGGTCACCGGATGGCTGCGACCGTCCGGCATCCCGGCCGACGGGGCGGCGGTCGAGGCGTTCGCGGCCAGGGCCGACACCCCGTTCGGCGTGGTGGGGAGCCTGCTCGCCCTCGGCGGCGTGTGGAACGGCGAGACCGTTCCCCTCGGCTACGGCACACCGGTCATGGCGACGGCCTGGCTGCTGGTGGTGCTCGCGGCCCTGACGGCGTACGGGATGTGGGGCCGGACGGAGCCGTGGGGCGTCGCGCTCGGGGTCGCCGGGGCGGTGGGGCTGGTCGTCGGGGCGCTGGGGGCGGTGGCCCCCGGGCTGCTCAGGGGCCTCATCGGACTGTGGTCGGGGTTCGCGGTGCTGCGGGACGGCCAGCAGTACGCGGCGCCGCTGGCGGTGACCGTCGCGGTCGGGCTCGGCCTGTTGGTGGACCGGATGCTGGACCGGCTGCCGGTGTTCGCCGCCGTGTGCGTCGCGCTGATGCCCGTGGCGTTCCTGCCTTCGCTGGCCTGGGGGGCGGGCGGGCAGCTCAAGGCGGTGGCGTACCCGGACGACTGGGCCCGCGCCAAGCGGATCATCGAGGCCGATGGCGCGCCGGGCGACGTCGTCGTCCTGCCCTGGGCGGCCTATCGGAGCTACCCGTGGAACCACGGTCGCCGCGTGCTCGACCCGCTGCCCCGGTACCTGCACCGCCGGGTGATCTTCAACGACGCCGTGACGGTCGGCGCCACCACCGTCCCGACCGAGGACCCCCGGGCCCGGCGGCTCGGGCCCGTGATCGACGCGGGCGGCCCGCTGACGGCGGCGCTGCGGGCGGAGGGCGTGCGGTACGTGGCCGTGGACGCCGGGATCGACGCCTTCGACGCGCGGCGGCTGCTGCCGGGGGCCGAGCCGGCGCTGCGCGGGGACGACCTTCTGCTCTTCCGGATTCCGGGTGCGAAAAGGGTGGACGACCCGGGCCCGCCCATCGTCGCCGGCTATGCATCCTGGATTGTCATGTTGAGCGGCATTGTCTGGTCTTTGTCGGTAACAGGCATTACTCTTGTCCCCCGTTCACCTCTGCTCCGCCGTGGAAAGGCCCCCTGATGCGTATCGCGATCGCCGCCCTTGTCGGAGTTCTGCTCGCCACCGGCGCCTCCGTCGGCGCCGTGCAGATGGCCAACGCCTCCCAGCAGGACCCGGTCATCGAGCCGCTGTACAACTACGGCAGCAAGTGAGGCCCTGCTCCTGATGGACGCGTCCCCGTCCCCGCCGGGCCCGTCCCTGGAGATCGTGATCCCGGCGTACAACGAGGCCCGGCGGCTGCCGCTCGGGCTCGCCCTGCTGGGTGAACGGCTGAAGGCCCTCCCGGTCGCCGCCGAGGTGATCGTGGTGGACAACGCCAGCACCGACGAGACCGCCGAGATCGTCCACGGCTGGCGCGGTCCGGTGCCGGTGCGGCTGCTGTACTGCGCCGAGCGGGGCAAGGGCGCGGCGGTGCGCACCGGGCTGCTGGCGACCCGCGCCCCGTACGTCGGGTTCTGCGACGCCGACATGGCCACCGACCTGGCGGCCCTGGACGGCGTCCTGGACCTGCTGGCCGGGGGCCGTTCCGTGGTGGTGGGCTCGCGGCGGCACGCCCGCTCGGTCGTGGAGGGGTACGGGCAGCCGCTGCGGCGGATCGGCGCGCTGGCGTTCAACCTCGCCATCCGCGATCTCGCGGGCGGGGTGCCGGACACCCAGTGCGGGTTCAAGTTCTTCGCCGGCCCGCTGGCCCGGGACGCGGTCGCCGACCTGCGCACCACCGGGTTCACCTTCGACGTCGAGCTGCTGCTGCACTGCGTGCGGCGCGGGGCGGAGATCACCGACGTTCCGGTGGAGTGGCGGGACATGCCCGGCACGACCTTCTCGATGCGTCGCCACTCCGTGGGCGTCCTGCGCGACCTGCTGCGGATCCGCCGACTGGCCGCCGCCGTCGGCACCCGGCCCGCGCCGGCCGCCCCGTCGTCGATCGCGCTGACCGTGCCCGACACCCCGGGGCCCGGCGCCGGATGACCTCATGACCCCGCCCTCCGGCCGCCGGCGGAGGCTGGCGATCGTCAACTGGCGCGACCCCTGGCACCCGGCGGCGGGCGGGGCGGAGCGCTATGCCTGGGAGTTGGCCCGCCGGCTGGCCGCCGACGGGACCGACGTCCGGTTCGTCACCGCGCGCGCGCCCGGTCAGCGCCGCCGCGACCGCGTCGACGACGTGGAGATCGTCCGGCTCGGCGGGACGTTCACCGTGTACCCGCTGGTGCTGCTGTGGATGCTGGTGCGGCGGCGGCGGTTCGACGCGGTGATCGACTGCCAGAACGGCATCCCGTTCTTCACCCCGTGGGTGCTGCCGCGCCGGGTGCGGGTGCACTGCGTGATCCACCACGTCCACGAGGAGCAGTTCGCGCTGTACTTCCCGGCCTGGCTGGCCTGGGTGGGGCGGCTGCTGGAGGGGCCGATCGCCCGCCGGACCTACCGGCGGCACTCCTGCGTGGTCGTCTCGCCGTCGACGCTGCGGCTGGTCCGGGAGCGGCTGCGCTGGACCGGGCCCGCCCATCTGGTCCCCAACGGGCTCACGATGCCCGCCGGACCGGTCGAGCCGGCCCGGGATCTCGGCGAGCCCGCGCTGGTGTGCGTGAGCCGCCTGGTGCCCCACAAACGGGTCGAACGGCTCGTCGACCTGGCCGAGCGGCTCCGCGACCGGTTCCCCGGGCTGCGCGTCCACGTGATCGGGGACGGCCCGTGCGCCGAGCCGCTGGCCGCTCTGATCGCCCGGCACGGTCTGGACGACGTGATCGTCCTGCACGGTTTCGTCGGCGAGGATGACAAGGCCGCCCTGGTCGCCGGGGCGGACCTGCATCTGAGCAGCTCCCAGGGCGAGGGCTGGGGCCTGTCGGTGATCGAGGCGGCGTCGCTGGGGGTCCCCACCGTCGCCTACGACGTGGACGGGCTGCGCGACTCCGTGCGCGACGGCGTCACCGGCTGGCTCGTCCACGGCGGCGACGACGATGACGACGGCGAGGGCGGCGAGGACATGGCCGACGTGGTGGAGCGGGCGCTCAAGGAGTTGGCCGACCCCGCGCGCCGCCGCGAGGTGGCCGCGACCTGCCGTCGGTGGGCCGCCGAGTTCGACTGGACGCGGACCGCCGAGCGCATGGCCGCCCTCCTCAGGGACGAAGGACCGCCCCCGAGCCGGTACGGTGACGGGCGTTCGGACCATGACGCGCTGGAGGCGCTGTTGGGGCGGGTCGGTGACGGAACCTGGAGCGGCCGACCCTGAGTCCGCCGGGCACGGCAGGGGAGGCGGGACGCACGTGGCGCTGGGGCAGACCATCAGGACCGGGGTGGACTCCCTCGCCGTGCGCCTGGCCGACGCCGACCGGGTCAACGGGCGGCGGCCCTCCCGCCGGACCGACGACGGTGACGTGGACGTCCGGCTCCGGGACCGGCTGCGGCTGGTGGTCTGCTGCCTGGCGTTGACGGTGCTGGCCACCTCGACCCGTCCGGGCCGGATCCTGGCCGACACCAAGATCGACATGGCGGTCAACCCGCTGGGGTTCCTCGGCCGCTCGCTGCACCTGTGGGACCCGGAGCAGTTCGGCCAACTGCAGAACCAGGCCGTCGGCTATCTGTTCCCGATGGGCCCGTTCTTCGCCGTCGGCGACGCGATCGGGCTGCCCGCCTGGATCACCCAGCGGCTCTGGCTCGCCCTGCTGCTGTGCCTGGCGTTCCTGGGCACCGAGCGGCTGGCCCGGCGGCTGGGGATCGGCGGCCCCCTCACCCGGCTGATCGGCGGGCTGATCTACGCGCTGGCCCCCGGCGGGCTGGCGACGCTGGGGCAGATCTCCTCGGAGTACCTGCCGTTCGCGATGCTGCCGTGGATCCTGCTGCCGCTGATCACCGCCATGGAGGGCGGCGGTCGGGTGCACGCCGCGGCCCGGTCGGGTCTGGCGGTCGCCTGCTGCGGCGGCATCAACGCCGCCGCCACCGTCGCCGTGCTGGTCATCCCGTTCCTGTACCTGGTGACCCGGCCGCGCGGCACGCCCCGCCTCCGGCTGGCGGCCTGGTGGTCGGGGGCCGTGGGGCTGGCCACCGCCTGGTGGCTGGTGCCGCTGCTGCTGACCGGCACCTACGGGTTCTCCTGGCTGACGTACACGGAGAAGGCCGACGCCACGACCGGCCCGACCGGGCTGGTCAACGTGCTGCGCGGCGCGGAACGCTGGGTCAACTACCTGATCGTCGACGGCCAGGTCTGGTGGCCGGTGGGGCACTCGCTGTCCCTGGACCCGCTGCCCGTGCTGTGCACCGGGGTGATCGCCGCGCTCGGGCTGGCCGGGCTGCTGCGCGGCCGGCTGCCCGAGCGGACGTTCCTGCTGCTCGCCCTGCTGGTCGGGCTCCTGATCATCTCCGCCGGGCATCTGAGCGCCCTGGAGGGCCCGCTGGCCGGGCCGCTGCGGGGGCTGCTGGACGGGCCGCTGGCGCCGATCCGGAACGTGCACAAGTTCGACGCGGTGGTGCGGCTGCCGCTGGCCCTGGGCGCCGCGCACCTGCTGGCCTCGATCCCGCGGGCCTCGCTCCGGCTGCGCGCCGTGGCGGTGGCCTACGCGGCGCTGGCGGGTGTCGCCGTCACCGCGCTGGGCGGCGGGCTGTCCGGCCCCGGCGACTTCCCGCAGGTGCCCAAGTACTGGCGGGACGCCGCCGACTGGCTGAACGGCCGGGCGGGGGAGCAGGCGGTGCTGGCGTTGCCCGGGGCGCCGTTCGGGCAGTACCTGTGGGGCCGCCCCATGGACGACATCATGCAGCCGCTGCTGTCGGCGCGCTGGGGCACGCGGCAGCTCGTCCCGGCGGGCTCGCCCGGCTACACCCGGGCGCTGGACGCCATCGACCAGCGCGTGACGGCGGGCAAGGGGTCGCCGGGGCTGACGGAGTTCCTCGGCCGGATGGGCGTGCGCTACGTGCTCGTCCGCAACGACCTGCAGCGCGAGGGGCTGCGCGGCGGCTGGCCGGCCCGGCTGCACCAGGCGCTCGACGGGTCGCCCGGGCTGCGCAGGGTCGCCTGGTTCGGCCCCCCGGTCGGCTCTCCGGCGTCCGACGCGATCAGCGCGGTCGACCAGAGGTACGCGGCGCTGGAGGTCTACGAGGTCGAGGACGCCGACGACGTGGTGAGCCTGTACGACGCGGGCGGCGCCCTGCGGGTCCACGGCTCGCCCGAGGCGATGCTCACCCTCGCCGACAACCGGGCCCTGCGCGGCAGGCCCGTCCTCCTCAACGACGACGCCCCCGGGCTCGGCGGCGCGCCCATCGCCTCCGACTCCCTCAGGCTCACCCGACGCAACTTCGGCGAGCTGCACCAGATCTCGCCCACGCTCACCGAGGCCGAACGCGACCGGGCCACCGACATCCTCGACGAGGGCTGGGACCGGTACGCCACCACCGTCGCCTACAGCGGGATCAAGGACGTCACCTCGTCGGCGTCGGCGGCGGACTCCGGGACCATCCCGCAGCAGCACGACCTCGGCCGCAGCCCGTACGCCGCCCTGGACGGCGACATGACCACCTTCTGGCAGTCCGGCGGCTGGGACGGGCCGACCGGGGCGTGGCTGAAGGTCGAGTTCACCGCCCCCGTCGACCCCGGCCAGGTGACCGCCTCCTTCGTGCAGGAGAGGAACCTGCTGGGGCCCCCGCCGAGCGAGATCTCCGTCGAGACCGAGGCCGGGCGGCTCACCCAGTCCGTGCAGGCCGCGGCGGGCCCGCAGACCCTCCGGGTGCCGCCGGGCCGTACGCGCTGGCTGCGCATCCGGGTCCAGGACCTCGCCGAGCCCGCGCCGGTCGCGGCGTTCGCCCGGGTCGGCATCGCCGAGCTGGAGGTCGCCGGGATGCGGCCCGACCGGACCTTCCGCGTCCCCGCCACCGCGGGCGAGGCCGCCGCCTCCTACGTGCTGGGGCGCGGCCCCGGCGGCGCCGACGAGTGCATGAAGGGGCCGAACAACTGGGTCTGCTCGCCCTCGCTGGAACGGCACGACGAGGAGGGCGACGGCTTCGACCGCACCTTCACCGCCAAGACGGCCGGCAAGGGCGCGCTGACCGGCACGGCGACGATGACCGACACGAACCTGATCGCCCAGTACGCGTCGGCCGGCTCCAAGGTCCGGGTGTCGGCCAGTTCGAGCCGTCCCCATCCGGCCGCCGTCGCCCGCTCCGCCTTCGACAACGACCCCCGGACGGTGTGGATCGCCTCCGGCGACGACAACGAGCCGGAGTACGGGATCGGCTGGGGTCGTCCGATCATGCTCGACCGGATCACCGTGGCCCGTCCCGCCACCGCGCGGGGCCCGCTGAAGATCCAGGTCATCGCCGACGGCGGGCAGACGCGGGAGGGGCTGGTCGACGAGCAGGGCACGCTGCGGTTCGCGCCGATGCGGACGGCGTCGCTGACGCTGCGGTTCAGCGCCTCCATCCAGTTGGCCCTGCAGATCACCGACATCGCCGTCCCGGGCGTGCCGGCCCTGCCGAACGTGGCGGGGACCCCGCTGAACCTGCGCTGCGGCCTCGGCCCGCAGCTCCGGATGAACGGCGAGGTGATCCCCACCAAGGTCGCCGGCACCGTCGGCGACCTGCTGGAGGGCCGGCCCGTCCGCTACGAGGCGTGCCGCGACGCCCGGGTCGCCGGAGGCGACAACCGGCTGTCGGCCGTCCGCCCCGGCCCCTACCGGATCGAGTCGGCCGTCCTGGACACCGGCTCCCTGGGCCGGCCCGGCGAGACGACCCCGATCACCGTCCGGAGCTGGGGCTCCGAGAAGCGGGTGATCGAGGTCGACGCCGCCGCGCAGTCGTTCCTGACGGTGAACGAGAACTTCAACGTCGGCTGGCGGGCCGAGGTCGGCGGCACCGCGCTCGAGCCGGTCCGGCTGGACGGCTGGAAGCAGGGCTGGGTCGTGCCGGCGGGCACCGGCGGCACCGTCACCCTCACCTACGGGCCCGACCGCTCCCACAAGGTCGCCATGCTCGTCGGCATCATCCTGCTGGCCGCCCTGACCCTGGTCGCGATCCTGCCCGGCCGTCGCCGGGAGACGGCCGCCGTGGCGCCGGCCGCGTCCCGCAGGGGTCCGTCCGAGCAGGCCGCGACGATCGTCGCGACGTCGCTGGCGGCGGCCTTCGGGTTCTGGGTCGCCGGTGTGCCGGGTCTGGCGGTGGCCGCCGGGGCGGCCTGGGCGTTCGCCCGGGCGCGGGACGGGCGGACCGAGGCGGCGCGCGTCCTGTCGTCGCCCTGGCTGGTCGCGGGCCTGATGGTGGCGGGGGCGGCCTCATGGGCGCTGGGCGGCCGGTTGCGCGACGGGGGCAACCCCGCCGTGCCCACCGACGTCCTCGGCGACGCCCTGCCCCAGCTCCTGGGGCTGATCATCGTGGCCCGCCTGCTGGTCGCCCTGTGGCGGCCGGACACCGCGGAGACCATGGTGACCGGCCCGCGGCGGGGCGGCGACCTCAGGTTCCGGCCGCCCGGTCCTTCGGGCGGTAGAGCGTTTGCACCGGGCGTTCGGTCAGGTGGTAGCCGGCCGCGCCCGCCAGGACCGCCCCGACCGACAGGACGAACAGGTCGGTGACCAGATTGCCGTTGAACAGCCGGCCGGTGGCCTCGTACCAGGCGAGGATGACGACCATCTGCCACAGGAACACGCCGTAGGAGATCCGCCCCAGCCACTGCATGAACGGGTTGCCGAGCGCCGCGCTCATCACGGGGTGGTGCGCCGGGGCCAGCGCCGCCGGCCCGACGAAGAACGCGGCGCACGCCCCGAACACCAGGATGTGCAGCGTCGATGTCCACACGTTGGCCGTGGTGTCGAGGTCCAACGGGCCGGTGATCGGCGAGGCGGCGATCAGCAGCAGGCACAGCGCCGCCAGCCAGCACGTCCCCCAGCATCCGGCGATCGTCCGGCAGAACCGCGCCGCCGGGCTCCGGGGGTCCTCCCGGGCCCACACGGTCAGCACCGCGAACGCCATGCCGACGCCGAACCAGGCCGTGTAGCGCAGCGGCCACACGCCCCAGGACGGATGGTGGTCGGGCACGTACATCACGATCGTGAAGACGAACGAGATCATCCCGTACGCCCCGATCGCCGTCAGCAGCCTGCGGGCCCGTTCCGCGAGGTTCGTGCCCCGGCGGGCGAACCGCGCCAGCAGCGCCGCCGTCGCCGGGAGCGTCACGTAGAAGGCGGCCTCCACCGCCAGGCTCCACACCTGCCCGATCTCGCGGGGGCCCAGGCCGTTGGCCCACCAGTCCTGGGGGAAGTAGATGTGCGTCAGGGTGAGCAGCCCCAACAGCGCCCCGCCGTCGGTCAGATGATCCCGGTGCGCGAACACCATCACCGCGACCACCAGCACCCAGTACGCGGGGAGGATCCGCAGCGCCCGCTTGAGCAGGTAGTCGCCCGTGTGCGGCGCGGGACGCCCACCGAGCGCCGCGTGGGCCCACGGTCGGTACAGCAGCAGCCCCGACAGCACGAAGAAGACCGCGACGCCGACCTGACCGCCGTTGAACGCCCAGCCGCCCCGGATCTGCTGGGCGACCGCCCCGGCGTTCAGCGCCACGTGGAAGACCAGCACCGACAGGGCCGCGACCGCGCGGACCCCGTCAAGGCTGTTCTGATGGCCCGAGACCTGGGGGGCGCCGGGCCGTTGGACGGGGACGATCCGTGTCA
This sequence comes from Thermomonospora umbrina, assembly GCF_003386555.1. Classification (GTDB taxonomy): domain Bacteria; phylum Actinomycetota; class Actinomycetes; order Streptosporangiales; family Streptosporangiaceae; genus Thermomonospora; species Thermomonospora umbrina. Next base: position 4,428,166 of record NZ_QTTT01000001.1, read on the forward strand.
TGCCCCGGCCTTCCGCAGCACCAGCACCAGATTCCACGTGGCGACCTCGCGGACCCCGGGGACCCGCAGCAGGCCCTTGGCCCACGACGGGTGATAGCGGGGCAGCGCGTCCAGCACCCGCACGTCCGGACTCCGCCGTGCCCAGGCCAAGGCCCCGGCGACCGACACCGGATGCAGGCTCGTCCCGTACAGGTTCTTGGGGGGACGCCCGTGGTGCCGCTCGTACCGTCGGGCCGCCCGATGCCCGCCCAGGTAGTGCCACGGGGACGTCTCGTGCCCGCCCCACGGCGACAGCCAGTTGGTGAAGCCCAGGTAGACCACGCCGCCGGGCCTGGTCACCCGCACCATCTCGTCGGCCATCCGCCACGGGTCCGGGACGTGTTCGAGCACGTTGGAGGAGAAGCAGACGTCCGCCGTCCCCGTGCCGAAGGGCAACTGCAGCGCGCTGCCGACCACGCAGTCGCCGCGCGGCGGCCCGTGCGCGGTGATCTCCCCGGCGTCGACGTCGACACCCGCGCACCGCGCCCCCGCCCGCACCAGCTCCCGGGTGAAGAAGCCGGACCCGGCGCCGACGTCGATCACCGTCGCGCCGTCCAACGCGGTGTACGCGGAGAGCTGGGCCACCGTGTCGCGGGCCATCAGCCCGTAGAAGAACTCGGGGTCGGTCTGCTCCCGCCGGAACGCGGTGAGCAGACGGACGGAGCGGGCCACCGTCGCCCTGTGTTCGGCCATGGGTGGCCCTCCTCACGCTGTGTACGGCCGGAGCCTACCGGCACCCGATCCCTGCGCTGTGATAAGCGCCGGGTTGCCCGTCATGTAGTGTTACGTGTCAGTAAGAGACCCGCGCCACAGTGCCCGGGACCTGCGGTTCCGGGTTCTCCGGGCCGTCCTCGCCCCCCGTGGCCGTACCACCGGCAGCCCCAGGAGGTAGAACGATGCCGCGACAGCTCGGCCTGGTGCTGGTCGGCGTCGGGGCCTTCCTGCTCGCCCTCGCGCCGCTGGTCCGCTTCTACGTGACCGGGCAGGTGGTCAAGGCGCCGCTGAACTTCTACCAGACCACCGAGCTGGAAGCCCAGAACGCCGAGTACTTCGACCTGGCGACCCGCGCCGTCCGCAAGGGCATCACGCTGGCGGCCGTCAACACCGTGCGCGGCGACACCCGGGCCAACCTGGGCGACGACGGCATCGCCGTGTGGGACTCGATCACCGAGATCTACGACAAGGAACGCAAGAAGCAGGTCGACTTCCAGACCCACCGGATCGCCTTCGACCGCCGCACCTCCGAGCTGGTGAACTGCTGCGGCACCCACGTGGGCGGCGACACCAAGATCCGGTTCTCCGGGTACGGGCTGCTGTTCCCGCTGGCGAACGTGCAGCGGCAGGACTATCCGATGTTCGACGTGTCCACCCGGCGGACGCTGCCGATGCGGTACCAGGGCGAGGAGGACGTCCACGGACTGTCCGCCTACAAGTTCGTGCAGCGCATCCCCATCCTCAAGACGGACAAGATCGATCTGAAGCCCACCGGGGCGATGCTCGGCATCCCGAACGCGAAGAACCGGCAGTTCAAGGTCGACCGCTACTTCGCCGCCACCAACACCGTCTGGGTGGACCCCCGCACCGGCATCCCGGTCAAGCACGAGCAGAGCATCCAGAGCTCCGTGCAGACCGAGGACGGCCGGGGCCGGATGATCGTCGCCCAGGCCAGGCTGGTGACCGTCGACCGCGACCAGCGGCGCAACATCGACACGGCCGACGGGTACGCGCTGCGGATGTCGCTGGTCAAGACGATCATCCCGGCCGTCGCCCTGCTCGGCGGCTTGGCGCTGCTCGGCGCGGGCGCCCTGATCGTGCGCCGCTCGGCGCCCCTCGAGGCCGGCGACGGCGGCACCGCCCGCCCCGGCGGCCTGACCCGCAAGCCCGACGGCCGTTTCGGCACCGGCGACCCGCCCCCCCCGCAGTCCACCCCCGCATCCGGCCCGAGACCGCGCCCCGAACGCGACATGGCGGGCAGCGAACGCCCGAAGTAGGGGCGGAGCCTGGCCACCGGCCGGGCGCTCCACGGGGACGTCCCACCGGTTGGGGAGCACTCGCCCGCGCGGACGAGGTGGGGATCTTGCCTGGGGGCCTTCCTTATGGCCGCTGAGGCACGGAGAAGAGCGCGTCCCGTCGGTGGACGACGGCGCGCGGTGACGCTCGCGTGGTTTCAGCAGCCGCGGAGGCGGTCACAACCCTAGGCCCGGAAGGTGTGGGCGGCCAAGACCCTTCTCGTCCGTCGGCGCACTAGGGTTCAGGTACGAAGCCACCGTTGGGAGCTGTCACCGGAAGAAGGTTGTGGACGTGCCGGATCGCGCCGAGCTGATCGAGGAACTGCGGCTGTCCATGCAGCGCAGCACCATGTGGACCGTGCTGCTGCACCACACCACGGCGAGCAAGGCGGGCATCAACGTGACCGACGCCCAGTGCGTCAACATGCTCGTCCTGGACGGGCCCAAGACCCCCGGCCGGCTCGCCCGGGAGATGGGCCTGACCACCGGCGGGGCGATCACCACGGTCATCGACCGGCTGGAGCGGGCCGGGTACGTGAAGCGGACCCGTGACCCGGAGGACCGTCGCCGCGTCATCGTGGAGCCCGTCCCGGAGACGGTGGCGCGCTTCTCGGCCTACTTCGAGCCGATCGCGCGCGCCTCCGGGGCCCACATCGAGGGCCTCACCGATGAGCAGCTCGACTTCCTGGTGCGGTGGATGCGGGGGATGTCCGCGCTCATGCCCGACGTGATCGAGGAGATCCAGGCACTGCCCAACGCCTGAGCCGAGGGCCCGCCCCCGGTCAGCCGGCCGCTCCGGGCGGCCCCCACTCCTCCGCGTCGGGGATGGCGAACACGTTGAGCAGGCCGTCGAGCAGCCCCGGCAGGTCGGCGGTCTCGCCGCGCCGGATGCGGGTGTGGACGACGTCGTGGATGCCGCCGACCAGCGTCTCCGCGGTCAGCCCCGGGTCGGGGTAGCGCGGGAACAGCTCGCGGAGGTTGTCCTCGACCATCTGGATGAACGCCCGCTTGCCCTCGTCGTGCCGGTCGGCGACCTCGGGGCCGGCGGCCATGCTCTCCACGATGAACGCCCGGGCCGCCAGCGGCTCGTTCGCCAGGAACGCGAGGAACGCCGACAGGCCGGCGCGCAGCCGTTCCAGGGCGTCGGTCTCCCGCTCGTAGGCCAGCACGACCTGGTCGATGACCCGGTTCGCCATCATGTCGTGCGCCTGCATGAAGGCGTCGTCCTTGTTGCGGAAGTGCTCGTAGAACGTGCTGCGCGAGACCTCCGCCCGGCCGATGATCGCCTCCACCGTGAGCTGCCCGAAGCCCTCCGTTCCCGCCACCTCGATGACGGCGGTCAGGATGCGCGAGATCTGGTGGCCCACCACGTAGTCGCGGGTGTACTGATGCCGTCCGGAGGGCAGCTTGCCGGCGCGCCCGAGCGCCGTCGTGTCCGTCATGCGTTCTTCCATGTCCGCCTGGTCACCGTATGGAATGCCCCAACCCCGAAGGGCGATCGTCTCATGTTCGGCCCCGCGGGACGTACCGGACGGATCAACGTACGACGGTCGCGAAGAGATCCCGGGTCGGCCCGGCACATACCGACTGGTCGGTCACGACTACCCTGAATGCCATTCGGGCCCGAGTCCCGAGGATCGAGGAGTGCGCATGCGGACCGGACTGCAGGGCAAGACGGCGCTGATCACCGGCGCCTCGCGAGGGATCGGCAGGGCCATCGCCACCGCGCTGGCCGCGGAGGGCGCCAACGTGGTGCTGTCCTCCCGCAGGCAGGAGTCGCTGGACGAGGTCGCCGCCGAGCTGCGCGCGGCCCACCCCGACGCGGGCGTGCTGGCCAAGGCCGCGCACGTCGGCGACGCCGACCAGGCCGCGGCCTGCGTGGAGGCGGCCGTCGAGGAGTTCGGCGGGATCGACGTGCTGGTCAACAACGCCGGCACCAACCCCTACTTCGGCCCGATGGTCGACCTGGACCTCGCCCGCGCCGAGAAGACCGTGCAGGTCAACCAATTCGCCATCGTCCAGTGGACCTCCCTGGCCTGGAAGCGGTCGATGGCCGAGCGGGGCGGGGCGATCGTCAACATCGCCAGCGTCGGCGGCATGGTCACCGAGCACGGGATCGGGTACTACAACGCGACCAAGGCCGCCGTCATCCATCTGACCAGGCAGTTCGCCGTGGAGCTGGCCCCTGTCGTGCGGGTCAACGCCATCGCCCCCGGACTGGTCAAGACCCAGCTCGCCCGGGCGCTGTGGGAGCCCAACGAGGAGGCCATCAGCAAGGCCCTCCCGCTGGGCCGGCTCGGCGAGCCCGAGGACATCGCCCACGCCGCCGTCTTCCTGGCCGGTGACACCGCCTCCTGGATGACCGGCCAGACCCTCGTCGTGGACGGCGGCTCCATCGTCCGCCCGGCCATCGCCTGAAAGGAACCGCGACCATGACCGCACGCTGGGGACTGACCATCCCGATGACCGGGGTCCCGCTCGCCGACCACCGGGAGATCGTCGAAGGGCTCACCGACCTGGGCTACACCGACGCCTGGTCGTCGGAGACCAACGGGCCCGACGCCTTCACCCCGCTCGCCCTCGCCGCGCAATGGGGCCCCGAGTTGCGCCTCGGCCCGGCCATCGTGCCGGTGTACACCCGGGGCCCGGCCCTGCTCGCCCAGCAGGCCGCGACCCTGGCGGAGCTGGCCCCCGGCCGCTTCGTGCTCGGCATCGGCACCAGCTCCGACACGATCGTGCAGCGCTGGAACGGCATCCCCTTCACCGAGCCGTACCAGAGGGTCAGGGACACTCTGCGGTTCCTGCGCAAGGCCCTGGCGGGGGAGAAGGTGACCGACGAGGCCCTCGGCGTCAAGGGATTCCGCTTGGAGAAGGCCCCCGACCAGGCGCCGCCGATCGTGCTGGCCGCGCTGCGCCCGGGGATGCTCCGGCTGGCCTCCCGCGAGGCCGACGGGGCGATCACCAACTGGCTGGCCCCGCACGACGTCCGCACCGTCCGGGGCGAGCTGGGCGAGGAGCCCGAGCTGCTGGCCCGGCTGTTCGTCTGCCCCACCGACGACGCCGAGGAGGCCCGCGCCATCGGCCGGTGGATGATCGCCGCGTACATGACCGTCCCCGTCTACCGGGCGTTCCACGAGTGGCTCGGCCGGGGCGACGCGCTCAAGCCGATGAACGACGCGTGGGCGGCGGGCGACCGCAAGGGCGCCCTGGAGGTCATCCCCGACGAGGTGGTCGACGACCTGATCGTGCACGGCTCCCCGGCCGCCTGCCGGGACCGCATCCGCGAGTACGTGGACGCCGGCCTGACCACGCCCATCGTCGCGGTGGTCCCGACCGGAGGGCTCGCACCCGCCGACGCCGTACGGGCGCTGGCCCCCTCGGCGGGCTGAGCGAGGGGTTTATCGGAAGGGCCGCAGGGCAGGGTGGGCGGGTCCGGAATCCGAACGTGAGGAGCAGACCGTGCTCACCCTGACCAGCGGCGCCGTCCAGGTGATCCGCACCGTGACCGCCAACCCCGAACTGCCACCGGAGACGGGGATCCGCATCACGTCGGGAGTCAACGGCTCGCAGGCGCTCACCCTGTCCGTCGCCGCCCGTCCCGAGCAGGGGGACGAGGTCGTCGAGGCGGAGGGCGCCCGCGTGTACCTCGAACCCACCGCCGCGACGATGCTGGAGGACAAGACCCTCGACGCCGAGGTCGACCCGCAGGGCGACGTCGCGTTCACCATCGCCGAGGGCCCCGAGGCGATGGCCTGACCGACCCGCCCCACCGGGGTGCCGTGCGCTCGGAACGGGCGCGGCGCCCCGGTGAGGATCAGGATGTGTAGCCGGGGGCGTACCTCGTCCAGGGGCGGGCGGCCTCCAACTGGGCGGCCAGGCCCAGGAGCAGCGCCTCGTTGCCCGGGGCCGCCACGAGTTGCACGCCGATGGGCAGCCCGGCGGAGCTGAGCCCCATCGGGACCGAGGCGGCGGGGAAGCCCGCCAGGTTCCAGATGCCGGTGAGGGGCGCGTACGTCAAGGACGACGCGACGCTGCGCAGCCAGGAGCGCTCACCGCCGGAACGGGCGGGCGGCGCCTGACGGGCCAACGTCGGCATCACGAGCACGTCCCGGCGTTCGAACAGCGGCCCGACGGCCGTGCGGAGCCGCTCACGGTCGGTGTCCAGCGGCGGGCGCATCCTGCGCACGGCGCGGCCCGCGCGGGCGTGCTTGCGCGTACGGCTCTCCAGATCCGGATGGGACAGGTACGGCTCGGCGTCGGCGGCCGGGTAGGCCAGCCATCGGCCGACGACGCCCGTGCCCGCCCACAGCGGGTAGTGCGGGTCGTCGCGCCGCACGTCGTGGCCCACGCCCACCAGGGCCGTGCCCGCGTGCAGCACGGCGGCCCGCAGCTCCCGCTGGATCGTGATCCCGGGCGCGGGAGGCTTGACGGACAGGGCGACCCGGAGCACCCCCGACGGGGGCGCGGGCGAGGCCAGGGCCGGGTCGTCCGCCATCACCGACAGGGCGAGCGCCGCGTCGGCGACGGTGGTGGTCATCGGCCCGTTCTCCGAGAGGCCGCCCCAACTGTCGGCGCCGATCTCGGCCGGGACGACGCCGGGCCCGGGCTTGAAGCCGAACAGGCCGCAGTTGGCGGACGGGATGCGGATGGAGCCCGCGCCGTCGTTGCCGTGCGCGATCGGGACCAGGCCCGCCGCCACGGCCGCCCCCGCGCCGCCGGACGACCCACCCGGAGTGCGGCGGGTGTCCCACGGGTTGCGGGCGACGCCGAACGCGTTGTCGGTGAACGGGTAGATGGCCAGCTCCGGCAGGTTGGTGAGGCCGACCACGATCGCGCCGGCCGCCCGCAGCCGCGCCACCACGGGATGGTCGGCGGGCTGCGGGGTGTCGGGCGTGGCGGCCGAGCCGACCCGCATCGGCTCCCCGGCCACCGGCACGTTGTCCTTGATCGCCACCGGCACCCCGGCCAGCGGCAGGTCCGCGCGGTCCGCCCGCCCGTCCAGTCGCTCGGCCTCGGCGAGCGCCCGCTTCGTCCGCACCCGCACGAACGCGCCCAACTCGCCGTCGAGGGCCGAGATCCGGTCCAGATGACGTTCCACGACCTCGCGCGCGGTGACCTCGCCGGCCCGCACCGCCGCCGCGATCTCCGTCGCCGTCCGACCCACCCAGTCGCTCATGCTCCGAGTGTCTCATTGGTCGGGAATCGGGAGGGAAGGGCGCATGAAAACATGGGGTCATGGAGTTGACCAAGCTGGGGCACGCCTGCGTGCGGCTGAGCAAGGGCGACCGCACGCTCGTCATCGACCCCGGGGCCCTGACCGCCGAGCGACACGCCCTCGAGGGCGCGGACGCCGTGCTGATCACCCACGAGCACTTCGACCACTTCGACGAGGACCGGCTCCGGCAGGCCATGGTCGCCAACCCGGACCTGGAGATCTACGCCTCCGGCGTCGTCGCGGGCAGGCTCGCCGACCTCGGAGGCCGGGTGAAGAGGACCGGCCACGGCGACGCGCTCACCGTCGCCGGGTTCGAGGTGCACGTGTACGGCGAGGACCACGAGATCCTCGACCCCGACCTGCCGCCCATCCCCAACACCGGCTACCTGGTGGACGGGGAGGTCTTCCACCCCGGTGACGCGCTGACCGTGCCCGCCGCGCCCGTGCCGACGCTGTGCCTGCCGGGCAACGCGCCGTGGATGAAGGTCTCCGAGATGTACGCCTACGTCAAGGAGGTGGCCCCCGAGCGCGCGTACGTCATCCACGACGGCCTCCTCAACGACGTCGGCCTCATGGTGATGGAGAACCACGTGGGCAACGCCGCCAAGAAGGCCGACAAGGAGTACCGACGTCTCCTCCCCGGAGAGTCGGTGCGGCTCCCTTGACGGCGATCGAGGCGGTCTTCTTCGACATCGGCGAGACCCTCGTCAACGAGGGCGAGATCTATGGGCGCTGGGCCGACTGGCTCGGCGTGCCCCGCCACACGTTCCTCACCAAGCTGGGCGCGGTGCTGGCCGGCGGCGGCACCTACATGGAGCTGTTCGACTACTTCCGCCCCGGGTTCGACCTGGCGATGGAGGAGAAGCGGAGGGCCGAGGCGGGGGTCCCGAACGGCTTCACCGAGGAGGACCTGTACGTCGACGCCCGGGTGTGCCTGGAGGGGCTCCGGGCGCAGGGCCTGTACGTGGGCGTGGCGGGCAACCAGCCGGTGGAGGCCACCGCCCAGTTCGCCGCGCTCGGCCTCGACGCGGACGTGGTCGGCATCTCGGCGGTGTGGGGCGTCGAGAAGCCCTCGCCGGAGTTCTTCGCCCGCTGCGTCGAGGCATGCGGGGTCGCCCCGGACCGCGTGCTCTACGTGGGGGACCGCATCGACAACGACGTCCGTCCGGCGCTGGCGTTCGGGATGCAGGCGGCGTTCCTGCGGCGCGGGCCGTGGGGCCACATCCAGCGCGACGACGAGGCGCTGCGCCGCTGCCGCTTCGTGCTCGACGGCCTCGCCGAGCTTCCCGACCTCGTCGCCCGGCACAACGGCGTCCCCTAGGGGTTGTCCCTTAATCCTCGGGTATGGGCCGGGGACCAACCCTCCAGGTGATTCGGACGGGGTCGTCCGGTTCCTAGCGTGAAGACATCGACGCTGGAACCGGCGGCCCGGAAGGGCCCGGAGGGAGATACCGAAAATGACCGGTCTGTATCGGCCCCGTCAGGGCAGGATGATCGCGGGAGTGTGCGCCGGACTGGCGCGCCGTTTCGGCGTGAAGCCGTGGACGGTGCGTGCGCTGGCGCTGCTCTCCTGTCTACTGCCCGGTCCGCAGTTCGTGGTCTACCTGGTGCTGTGGATCATGTTGCCGAACGAGGAGAGGTACCTTGCCCGTACCGACGCCCGTACCGACGCCCGCGCCCATCACTGAGGGCGCCCATGGCTAGCTCCTGGAACTGGCTCGTCGTCGACTGTGCCGACCCCCGCCGGCTGGCGGAGTTCTGGGCCCGGGTGCTGGAGTTCAAGATCCTGGACGAGGACGACGAGAGCGTCGCGCTGGGACTGGACACGAGCACCTTCCCCAAGATCCTCTTCCTGAGGGTGCCCGAGCCCAAGACCGTCAAGAACCGGCTGCACATGGACCTGAGCCCCGACGACCAGGCCGCCGAGGTCGAGCGCATCCTGGCGCTGGGCGCCCGCCGCGCCGACATCGGGCAGGGGGAGGAGTCCTGGGTGGTGCTGGCCGACCCCGAGGGCAACGAGTTCTGCGTCCTGAGCGCCGACGACCACTGATCGGGCCCGGTTCGGACCACCGGCCCGTTCACGGAATGATCGGTGTCCATGGACACAGCGGAACTGGTGGAGACCTGGCGCCGGATCATCCTCGGCGACGACAAGTCCTGGGTGCTCTTCGCCCACGGCACGGTGGTCGTCCTCACCGAGCCGGGCGACGACCTCGAGGGCGAGGCGACCGGGATCCTGCGCGACCACGGCCCCGTGCGGGCCGGGACCCCCTCGGCCGACTTCGGCATCGTGGACCTCGACGACGCCCCCGGCTGGGTGATCTACGGGGACCACCCCGACGTGCTGACCTACGTCGCCCCCGACGAGCTGGACGCCGACCCGGAGGACCTCGCCGTGGGCCTGCACGGGCGTGCCAAGCGCAACGACGACGGCACCGAACTCCGGATCGTGCACGTCGAGGACAGGCGGCCCGTCGAATGATCACGGCAGAGTTCTGTACAAAGAGACCGTGAACACCTGGGACGGCGCATCGCTCGAACGGTTGCGCGCCGCCGTGCATCGGCGGGACGGGGCCGAGGGCGTGCGACTCCTGGCCGAGTACCCGCCGGGCCCCGTGCTGCAGTACGCCGGCGACGTCCTCGTCGCCGCGCTGGGCGCGGGCGTCCCCGAGGCCGGGCCGCTCGCCCGACAGTGCCTGGAGGCGCTGACGGCCCGCGCCCTTCCGGGCGACGCCGAGTTGGCCGACGACCTCGCCGCCGCCCTGGGGCTGCGCCCGCCGCCCGAGGGGCACGCGGTCCCGGTCGACCTCGGGGAGCTGGGGTCCGAGCTGGACGCCGAGCCCGAGGGCGAGATGGAGGGCGAGGTCTACGTCGTCGACCTCCGCCACGGCGACGTCCTGTCCGTCGGAGAGCTGAACGGCGAGGACACCGGCGAGGTCGAACCCGCCTTCGACGAGTCCGACGAACGGTACGACGCGGCCCGCTGGCTGCCGTTCTGGCCCGACCGGGCCAACGCCGAGCGCGACATGGCCGACTTCGCCGCCGCCGTGGCCGACGAGGCCCTCCGCCCCGCGCTGGCGGCGGCCCTCGCCGGGCGCTGGCCGTACCGCCGGTTCCTGGAGGCGATCCGGGACACCCCGGACGACACGCGCTGGCTGCTCTTCCGCGAGGAGCGCCGGCGGGGCCGGGCCCGCGCCTGGCTCGCCGCGCACGGGTACCGGCCCGGCCCCCGCGGCCTGTGACGGCTAGCGGGGACGGGCGAGCGGGAAGGGGATCGTCTCGCGGATGCTGCGGCCGGTCAGGGTGATCAGCAGCCGGTCGATGCCCATGCCCATGCCCCCGGCCGGCGGCATGGCGTACTCCAGGGCCCGCAGGAAGTCCTCGTCGAGCTCCATGGCCTCCGGGTCGCCGCCCGCCGCCAGCAGCGACTGCTCGGTGAGCCGCCGCCGCTGCAGGATCGGGTCGATCAGCTCGCTGTAGGCGGTGCCCAGCTCCAGCCCGAACACGATCAGGTCCCACTTCTCGGCCAGCCGGGGATCGGCGCGGTGCGGCCGGGTCAGCGGCGACGTCGCGGCCGGGTAGTCGCGCACGAACGTGGGGGCCTGCAGCCTCTCCTCGACCAGCGCCTCGAACAGCTCCTGCACGAGCTTGCCCTGGCCCCACTCGGCGTCGAACTCCAGCCCGATCGCGGCGGCCTGCCTGCGGACGTCGGCGGCCGGGGTGTCCGGGGTGATCTCCTCGCCGAGGGCCTCCGACACCGACCCGTACACGGTGATCTCCCGCCACGGCTCGGCCAGGTCGTACTCGCGGCCCCCGCGCTCCACGACGGTGGTGTCCAGCGCCGCCTTCGCGGCGGCCAGCACCAACTCCCGCGTGAGGGTGGCCATGGTGTCGTAGTCGCCGTACGGCTCGTACGCCTCCAGCATCGTGAACTCGGGGTTGTGCTTCGGGGAGACGCCCTCGTTGCGGAAGTTGCGGTTGATCTCGAAGACCTTGCCGACCCCGCCGACCAGCAGCCGCTTGAGGTACAGCTCCGGCGCGATCCGCAGGTAGAGCTGCATGTTGTACGCGTTGATCCGGGTGGTGAACGGACGGGCCGTGGCGCCGCCGTGGATCGGCTGGAGCATCGGCGTCTCGACCTCGAGGTAGCCCCGGTCGCGGAGCCCGTCGCGCACCGCCGCCACCGCGTCGCCGCGCATCCGCAGCATCCGGCGGCTCTCGTCGTTGACGATGAGGTCCACGTACCGCTGACGGATCCGCGCCTCCGGGTCCGACAGGCCGGTGCGCTTGTTGGGCAACGGGTGCAGGCACTTGGCGGTCAGCGTCCACGAGGAGGCCAGCACCGACAGCTCGCCGCGCTTGGACGTGACGACCTCGCCGCAGATGCCCACCTGGTCGCCGAGGTCGATCAGCCGCTTCCAGGCCGCCAGCGAACCCGGCGTGTGCGCATCGGCGGAGTCGGCCGAACACAGCGTGTCGGCGGCCAGCATGACCTGGATGTCGCCGGACTCGTCCCGCAGCGTCACGAACACCAGCCGCCCGTGCTCGCGCGCGAGGACCACGCGTCCGGCCACCGACACCCGGTCGCCGGTCCGCGTGTCGGGCGGCAGGTCGGCGTGCCGGGCGCGGATGTCGGCGGCGTGGTCGGTGCGGTGGAAGCCCAGCGGGTACGGGTCGATGCCCGCGCCGCGGATCTGGTCCAGCTTGGCGTGCCGCACCCGCTCCTGCTCCGACAGCCGGCGCTGCGGGGCGCGGGCGGCCTCCGCCTCCTCCTCGATCCGCCGGATCCCGGCGACCAGCGTGGCGGACGGCCGCAGCCGGGCGGCCCGGTCGAGCCGGGGCCGGGCCAACGTCGGCAGGAAGCCCTCCGCCCGCGCGAACGCCACCCCGAGCCGCACCAGGTCGCGGGACTGCTGGTAGCAGATGAACCGGGGTGCCCAGCTCGGGTTGTACTTGGCGTTGGCCAGGTACAGGGACTCCAACTGCCAGAACTTGGAGGCCACCGACAGCAGCCGGTGCCACAGCCGCGCCACCGGACCCGCGCCGAGCTGGGAGCCCCGCTCGAACGCCGACCGGAGCATGGCGAAGTTCAACGACATCCGCTGCGCGCCGATCAGCGCCGCCTGCTCGGCGACCTTGGCGACCATGTACTCGTTGAGACCGTTCTCGGCGGCCCGGTCGCGGCGCATCAGGTCCAGCGACAGTCCCGTCCGCCCCCACGGCACGAAGCTCAGCAGCCCGCGCAGCTCGCCCCGCGCGTCGAACGCCTCGACCATCACGCAGCGGCCGTCGGTCGGGTCGCCCAGCCGGCCCAGCGCCATCGAGAATCCGCGCTCGGTGGCGCCGTCCCGCCACCGGTCGGCGCTGGCGATCAGGCTCGCCATCTCCTCCGGCGGGATCTGCGCGTGCCGCCGGATCCGGGTGGTGTAGCCCGCCCGCTCGACCCGGCGCACCGCCTGCCTGACCTGGCGCATCTCGCGGCCGTCGAGGCAGAAGTCGCTGAGCTCCACGATGGCCTCGTCGCCCAGCTCCAGGGCGTCGAACCCGTGCCGCCGATAGACGTGTGCGGCCCGTTCGCCGGCGCTGACCACGCCCGGGATCCAGGCGTGCGAGCGGCACTCGGCCAGCCACAGCTCGATCGCCTGGTCCCACGACTCGGGGTCGCCCAGCGGGTCGCCGCTGGCCAGCGAGACCGAGCCCTCCACCCGGTAGGAGATGGCGGCCTTGCCGTTGGGGGCGACGATCACGTCCTTGTCGCGGCGCAGCGCAAAGTAGCCGAGCGAGTCCTGGTCGCCGTACTCGGCCAGCAGTCTCCGGGCGTTCAACTCCTCGCCGGAGCTGAGCACGGCGTCCTGGCGGCCGGGTCGGAACAGCGCCCAGAAGGTGATGATCAGCAGGCCGGTGCCGAGCACCCCGAGCAGCAGGTTGACCCGGGTGGGCACGTCCACGTCGATGGGGCCGCCGGTCACCCCGGGACCGATGACCGTCTGGAGCGCCGCGTACAGGGCGTCCGTCACGAACGAGCCCTCGGGGTCGCGGTTGGTGAGCGTGACCAGCCCGGTGCCGAGCAGCCCGCTGACCGCCAGCACGCCGGAGAACACCTGCAGCGCCAGCCGCCGGTTGGCGCGGTCGGGCAGCGTGTTGAACTCCCGCCGGGCGCACGCCAGCAGCGTCAGCACGATCGCGTACGCCGCGACGGTGACGATCTCGCCGCGCGCGACCGTGTGCCCGGGGTCGACCGCGAGCTTGCCGGCCACCAGCAGGGCGAAGCCGAAGTACGCCCCGAACAGCAGCATCAGGATCCGCCAGGCGGCCTTCTTGCGCCGCCGCACCCCCATCGACAGCAGGATGAGGAGGACGCCGTACGGAAGACTGGCGGTGAAGCCCAGGTAGTAGATCCAGCGCAGCGCCCAGATCCCGCCCAGGTCCCGGATCAGGTCGGAGGAGACGAACGCCAGGATCGACAGCACGCCGGACAGCCGGGTGTACCAGAAGAAGACGTCGGGGGCCGAGGCCGTGACCCGCCGCCATTGGGCGTCCATGCCCGGGCGCGTCGGGCCGGGGCGCGGCGGCGCCTCGGCGCTCCTGGCCGGGCCCTTGGTGTCAGCCGTCATCGGGCCCCCGTCGTGGCGTCGCGGTGTCTTCTCAGTTGTACCGGGTCTCACTCGCTCACACTTCTCAAGCTCGGTGGTCCGGCCGGCGAACCTTCGGCGTGCCGGCCGCGTCCTAGGGGTATGGGGGCCGCGCTGCGCGTGCCCTCTCCGAGGTTGTCAGCAATTGTCGATATGGTCGCGCATATGCCGAACGAGACCGCCGGGGAGAAACTGCTCGCCCGGCGTTACCGCCTGTCGGCCCCGGTCGGCCACGGCGGCATGGGGACGGTCTGGCAGGCTCACGATGAGGTCCTCGGTCGTGACGTGGCGGTGAAAGAGGTCATACTGCCGCACGGTCTGACCGCGGAGGAGCGCGCCGTCCAGTACAAGCGCACGTTCCGCGAGGCCCGCACGGCCGCGCGGCTCGGTCATCCGGGCGTGGTCACCGTATACGACGTCGTCGAGGAGGACGGGCGTCCCTGGATCATCATGGAGCTGATCCGGGCGTCGTCCCTCGACCAGGTGATCAAGCGGGAGGGCCCGCTGCCGATCCGCCGCGCCGCCGACATCGGCCGCCAGATGCTCGCCGCCCTGCACGCCGCCCACGAGGCCGGGGTCCTGCACCGTGACGTCAAGCCCAGCAACGTGCTGGTGGCCGCCGGGGACCGCGCCGTCCTGACCGACTTCGGCATCGCCGTCGCGACCGGCGACGCCACACTCACCCAGACCGGCCTGGTGATGGGCTCGCCCGCCTACATCGCCCCCGAACGGGCCCGCGGCAAGACCGCCGGGCCGGGCTCGGACCTGTGGTCGCTGGGTGTCACCCTGTACGCCATGCTGAACGGCCGCTCGCCGTTCGAGCGGCCCGAGCCCATGGCCTCCCTGGTGGCGATCATCTCCGAGGACCCGGAGCCGTTGCCGACGGCCGGGCCGCTGGCCGCCGTGATCGACGGTCTGCTGCACAAGGACCCGGCCGAGCGGATGAGCGCTCCCGAGGCCGGGATGCTGCTCGACGAGATCGTCCGCGAGGAGTCCGCCGACACCCAGCACACGCGGGTGATGACCCCGCCGCCGACGCCCCCGCCGCACGAGCCGGAGGAGCCGTCCGGCCCGTCCCTGGCCGCCCAGCGCGCCCAGCCCGTCCCGGCCGTCGACGACGACGACCTCGACGGGGCGACCGACGCGGGTGACCTCGGCGATCCGTTGGAGACGCGGTACGACGCGGGCGACCCGTTGGAGACCCGCTACGACGGCGACCCGCTCGCGACCCGGTACGACGCGGGCGAGCCCTCCGACGCGACACCCACCACGGTGGCCCCCCAGGTGGCCGAGCCGACCGGGCCCTCCTCCGCGGGGGCGGAGCCCGCGCCCGTCGACCGGGCGGTGGAGTTCGGCGCCCGGCCGCCCGGCGAGGGCACCCTGCCCGCCGCGGCGTCGTCCTCGTCCACCGTCGGCACCCGTCCGGCCCGCCGCCGTCAGCTCCAGATCGCGGTCGGCGTCGTCGTGGTGCTCCTGCTCCTGCTGGTCAGCGCCATGGCGGTGGCGAACTCCCGCGACGACGAGCCGAAGGGCCGCACCGGCGCCCCCCAGCCCGGGCCCGCGAGGAGCACGGCCGAGTCCTCGCCGAGCAGCGCCTCGCCGTCGACGACCCCGTCCGACGACGGCGTCCCCGAGGGCTTCCGCGAGCACAAGGACGAGACCGGGTTCACCATCGCGATCCCCGACGACTGGCCCGCCCCCACCCGCAAGAATCCGGGCGGCGTGTTCTTCTACGCGCCGGACCGCGACACCTATGTCCAGGTCGACCAGACCGACGACCCGGGCCCGAGCGCCCTGAGGGACTGGGAGAATCTCGAGAGGGCCGACCGGTTCCGCGGCTACGAGCGGATCCGGCTGGAGCCGACCGGCGACCAGCCGCCCGTGCCCGACACCGGCGACGGCAGCAGGTCGGCCGACTGGGAGTTCACCTGGAGCTCCGGCCGGATGCACGGCCTCAACCGCGGCTTCGTGGCCAACGGCCGGGGCTACGCGATCTTCCTGGTGGCCCCGCACAGCGAGTGGGACGAGACCCGCAGGCGTCTGGAGCCGGTCTTCGCCCACTTCGAGCCGGCCGACTGAGCCGGCGCGACGACAAGGATCGACATCATGGCGGGTACGCGGCCCGGGGCTGCGCAGGAGGCGTACGAGGGAAGGCGGATCGGTGGCCGTTACCTGCTGGAGTCGATGCTCGGGCGGGGCGGCATGGGCGCCGTCTGGCGGGCGCGCGACGAGATGCTCGACCGCGACGTGGCGGTCAAGGAGGTCGTGCTCCGGCACGAGTTGAGCGACGCCGAACGCGCGAAGGCGCGCGAGCGGACGCTCCGCGAGGCCCGCGCCACCGCCCGCCTCACCCATCCCGGCATCGTCACCGTGCACGACGTGGTCGACGAGGACGACCGCCCGTGGATCGTCATGGAACTGGTCCGGGCCAGGTCGCTGCAGCAGATCCTGGACGACGGCGGGCCGCTGCCGCCGCGGCGGGTCGCCGACATCGGGCGGCAGATGGCGTCGGCGCTGCGCGCGGCCCACGCCGTGGGCATCCTGCACCGCGACGTCAAGCCCGCCAACGTGCTCGTCACCGAGGAGTGGCGCGCGGTGCTGACCGACTTCGGCATCGCCCGCATGATGGGCGACGCCATGCTCACCCAGACCGGTCTGCTCATCGGCTCGCCCGCCTACATGCCGCCGGAACGCGCCAAGGGCGAGCCCGCCACCCCCGCGTCGGACCTGTGGTCGCTGGGCGCCACCCTGTACGCCGCCTGCGAGGGCCGTCCGCCGCACGAGCGGTCCGAGATCATGGCGGTCCTCGCGGCGGTGATGACCGAGGACCCGCCGCCGCCCCGCAACGCCGGCCCGCTGACCCCGGTGATCGGCGGGCTCCTGCTGCGCGACCCGGTGCATCGGATGACCGCACCGCAGGCCGAGCAGGGGTTGGCCCAGGTGGCCGCCGGGGGCGTGCCGGTGCCGCACGACACCGCGATGCTCCCGGCACCCGAGGCCGGAACGCTCCTGACGTCGCCGCCTCCGCCCCCCTCGGGCGGGTCCGCGAGCCGGACGGGGGTTCTGGCCGTGCTCGGCGTCGTGGCCGTCATCGCGACCCTGGTCGCCGTCGCGCTGGCGATCCGGCCCGACTCCGGTGGTGGGGGTGGCGGTGGCGGTGGCCCGCAGGCCGGCGGCGGCACCACGAGGTCGGCGTCGCCCTCATCGCCCTCGTCGCCCGACACGCGGCCGACGACGGGCCCCGCCGCGACCGACGACGCGGTACGGCCGATCCCGGGCATCATGCTGGTCGGTCGGCCGGGCTTCGAGATCGGCGTGCCGGTCGGCTGGCGGATGTCCGTCCAGGGCAACAGCGTCTTCTGGAACGACCCCGCCTCCGAGGCGTACGTCCAGGTCGACCAGACGATCTGGTCGGGCGACCCGATGGAGCACTGGCGGGAGTGGGAGGGCGAGGTCGTCGCGCGGAACGCGCTGACGGGTTACCGACGGGTCGGGCTGCGCCCGACGGGCGGGGTCGGTTATCGTTCCGCGGATCTCGAGTTCACCTGGCGCAGCCGCGACGGCGTGCCCATGCACGGCATCGACCGGGGCGCCGTGGTGAACGGGCGGCCTTTCGCGGTGTTCGTGGCCATCCCGCAGGAGCGGTGGGACGATAGCCGGGAAAAGGTGAACAATATCCTCGACACGTTCCGGCCCTAGCGGCCGGCACCGCGGGAGGGACTCAGGCGTCCCAGACGGGGGACCATTCAGTCATGGCGCAGGGTCGGCAGGGCCATCTGCTCGGCAACCGGTACCGTCTCGACACGGTCGTCGGTCGGGGCGGCATGGGCACGGTCTGGCAGGCGTACGACACCATGCTCGACCGGGAGGTGGCCGTCAAGGAGGTGCTGCTGCCCCCGGGGCTCAGCCCCGCCGACCGCGATGTGCTCTACGAGCGGACGTTCCGCGAGGCGCGCGCCTCGGCCCGGCTCAACCACCCCAGCGTGGTCACCGTCCACGACGTGATCAACGAGAGCGGCCGGCCCTGGCTGGTGATGGAGTTCGTCCGGGCCCGTTCCCTGCAGGACCTGATCGACCAGGGTCGGGTGCCGCCGCGCCGGGCCGCCGAGATCGGCCGGCAGACCCTGGAGGCGCTGCGCCACGCCCACGGCAAGGGCATCCTGCACCGCGACGTCAAGCCCAGCAACGTGCTGATCACCGACATCGACGCGGACCGGGGGTTCCGCGCGGTGCTCACCGACTTCGGCATCGCGCAGGTCGAGGGCGACGCCACGCTCACCCAGACCGGCCTGGTGATGGGCTCGCCGGCCTACATCCCGCCGGAGCGGGCCCAGGGCGAGCGCGCGGTGCCCGCCTCCGACCTGTGGGCGCTGGGCGCCACGCTGTACGCGGCGGTCGAGGGCCGCTCCCCGTACGAGCGCTCGGACGCGATGGCCTCGCTGGCCGCCGCGCTCAGCGAGCCGGTGCCGCCGCCCCGCAACGCCGGTCCGCTGCGCGACGTGCTCATGGGGCTGCTGGCCCGCGAGCCGCGCCACCGGATGACGGCCGACCAGGCGCTGCCCAAGCTCGTCGAGGCCGCCCGCGCCCCGGAGGCGCGGCCCGCCCCGCCGGTGCGGGAGTTCCCCACCGCGCTCGACGAGACCAAGCTGGACGAGCCGTTCGAGCGGCCGCGGCGTTCCCCGGCCCGGTACGCCCCGCCTCCGCCGCCGGTGGAGGTGAGCGACACCGTTCTCGACTCCACCGAGGTCGAGACGGTCACCCGTGAGGACACCGGCTCGGCGCACCGGCCCACCGGCGGTCGCGGCGGCGCCGACTCCGAGGCCCGGACCGTCGTGCAGACCGACTGGACGCCGCCTCCGCCGCGCCCCTACACGCCCGCGACCTGGCAGCAGCAGCCTCCGCAGACGGCGGGGCGGCCGGGCTCGCCGCAGGACCGGTACGAGCGCGAGCGGACCAAGACCATCGCCATCGTCACGGTCGCGGTGATCCTCGTCGTCGTGGCGGTGCTGGCCGGCGCGATCATCCTGCGCATGCAGATGAAGCCCTAGCCCTCACAGCCAGCCGGGCCTGACCAGCCCCGACTCGTAGGCGAACACCACCAGTTGGGCCCGGTCGCGGGCCCCCAGCTTGACCATGGTGCGGCTGACGTGGGTCTTGGCGGTGGCGGGGCTGACCACCAGTCGTGCGGCGATCTCCTCGTTGGTCAGGCCCTCGCCGACCAGCGCCATCACCTCCCGTTCCCGGTCGGTGAGCGCGTTGAGCCGCACCGACGGGGTCGGGGTCTTGGCCCGGGTGGCGAACTCGGCGATCAGCCGCCGGGTGACGCTGGGGGACAGCAGGGCGTCCCCGGCGGCCACCGCCCGCACCGCGTGGATCAGCTCCACCGGCTCGGTGTCCTTCACCAGGAAGCCGCCCGCCCCGCCGCGCAGGGCCTCGAACACGTACTCGTCCAGCTCGAACGTGGTCAGGATGACGATCCGGACCCCGGCCAGCCGCTCGTCGGCGGCGATCTGCCGCGTCGCGGCGAGCCCGTCCAGACGCGGCATCCGGATGTCCATCAGCAGGACGTCCGGCCGCAGCCGCCGGGCCTGCTCCACCGCCTCCTGGCCGTCGCCGGCCTCGCCGACCACCTCGATGTCGGGCTGGGCGTCCAGCAGCGCCCGGAACCCGGCCCGGACCAGCACCTGGTCGTCGGCCAGCATCACCTTGATCGGCGCATCCGTCATCGTGCCTCGTCCTCCGCCCGTTCCGGCCCGTCCAAGGGCAGTGTCGCGGCGACCCGGAAGCCCCCGCCGGGCCTGGGCCCGGCGGAGAACACGCCGCCCAGCGCGGCGACCCGTTCCCGCATGCCGTGCAGCCCGCTGCCTCCGGAGTCCTCGTGCAGCAGCGGCGCCCCGCGGCCGTCGTCGTCCACCCTGATCGAGATCTCCCGCTCACCGTAGGCGATCCGCACCCACGCGTTGACGGGACCCGGCCCGGCATGGCGGGTGATGTTGGTGAGGGACTCCTGAACGATGCGGAAGGCGGCCAGGTCGGGCCCCGCCGGCAGCGACGCGCCCTCGGGGAGGTCGATCTCGGCGTGCACCTTCAGACCGGCGGTGCGGGCACGGCCGAGCAGGTCGTCCAGCCGGTCCAGCCCGGCGGTGGGGGAGCGGGGGGCGCTCTCGCCCTGGTTGCGCAGCACCCCGATGACCGAGCGCATCTCGGTGAGCGCCTCCTTGCTGGCCTCCTTGATCGCCGCCAGCGCCGTGCGGGCCGCCGCCGACCCGGCCGGCTCCGGCTGCTCGTCCATGAGGTGCAGCGCGACCCCGGCCTGCACGTTGATCATCGAGATGTTGTGGGCGAGCACGTCGTGCAGCTCCCGGGCGATCTGGAGGCGTTCCTCGCTGGCCCGCCGCCGCTCCTGCTCGCGCCGCTTGCCCGCCGCCTCCGCCGCCCGTTCGGACTGGATGCGGACCAGTTCGGCGACCGCCAGGACCGCGACCGTCCACAGGAGGGTGATCGTCGAGCCGACCAGCGTCGGCCGTTCGACCGGGAAGAGCGCCTCGCCCTGCCCCCGCAGGGCGGGCCCGACCCCGATCCACCAGCTCACCGCCGTGAAGCCGGCCAGACCGAGGTACGTTCCCGCCCAGGCCGACACCCGGTGCCCCGCCCCCACCAAGGCGATCAGCGCCACCGTCGGCAGCAGGGGGAACGGGCCGTACGCGTAGGCGCGCAGGAAGTACAGCAACGTCACCGCGCCGACCACCGCCGCCGCCGGCACCGGGGCGCGCCGCCGGAACAGCAGCGCCAGCACCCCGGCCAGGATCAGGCCCACGCCGAACGGATCCAGCTCATTGGTCTCGTACGGGTGCGGCTCCGAGTCGGCGTTCCGCTGGGCTCCGAGCGTGCCGGCGGTCACGAACGGTCCGAGGACCAGCGGCACGACCCAGACCGGCCAGTCCCGTGGGCGTCGGCCCGGCCGGGAGAAGGGCCGGGCTGCTGCGGTGCTGTTCACCCCTGCACGGTAGCCGGCGACTCCGACGTCCTGCGTCGGCCGCCGGATGTCATCGCCGGTACTCCCCGAGGAGTATCCCCACGTTTCGATCCGGTCCCGGGGGAAGGCCGCGAAACGACCACGTTTCCCAGGGGGAGGAGACCGCCATGGCGCCGACCGTGGCAGATCACGTGCTGGAACGCCTGAGGGAGTGGGGTGTCGAGCACGTCTTCGGCTACCCCGGCGACGGCATCAACGGCCTCGTCGCCGCGTTCGGCCGGGCCGACGACCGGCCCCGGTTCATCCAGGCGCGGCACGAGGAGATGGCGGCGTTCGAGGCGGTCGGCTACGCCAAGTTCGGCGGTCGTCCCGGCGTCTGCATGGCCACCAGCGGCCCCGGCGCGATCCACCTGCTGAACGGCCTGTACGACGCCAAGCTCGACCATGTGCCCGTGGTCGCGATCGTGGGGCAGACCGCCCGTTCCGCGATGGGCGGCCACTACCAGCAGGAGGTGGACCTGCTGTCGCTGTTCAAGGACGTGGCCAGCGAGTACGTGCAGATGGCCACCGTCCCGTCGCAGTTCCCCAACCTGATCGACCGGGCCATGCGGATCGCGCTGGCCGAACGGGCCCCGACCTGCGTGATCATCCCGTCCGACCTCCAGGAGGAGACCTACGAGCCGCCCGGGCACGGGTTCAAGCAGGTGCCCTCGTCCGCGCCCGGCTACGTCCGGCCCGTCGCCTACGCCCCGACGGCCGAGATCGAGCGCGCCGCCGACGTGATCAACGCCGGGTCCAAGGTGGCCATGCTGATCGGCCAGGGCGCGCGGGGCGCCCGCCGGGAGGTCATGGAGGTCGCCGACCTGACCGGCGCCGGTGTCGCCAAGGCGCTGCTCGGCAAGGACGTGCTGCCCGACGACCTGCCGTACGTGACCGGCTCCATCGGGCTGCTGGGCTCGCGGCCGTCGTACGAGATGATGCGCGACTGCGACACGCTGCTGATCGTCGGCTCCAACTTCCCCTACAGCCAGTTCCTGCCCGAGTTCGGGTCGGCCCGCGCGGTGCAGATCGACGTGGACGGCAAGATGATCGGGATGCGGTACCCGACCGAGGTCAACCTGGTCGGCGACGCCGCCGAGACCCTGGGGGCGCTGATCCCGCTGCTGCGGCCCAAGCGGGACGACTCCTGGCGGCGCACCATCGAGGGCAACGTGTCCCGCTGGTGGGACACCGTCGAACGGCAGGCGCACGTCGACGCGGACCCGGTCAACCCGATGCGGCTGTTCTGGGAGCTGTCCTCGCGGCTGCCGGACAACGCCATCGTCACCGCCGACTCCGGCTCGGCCGCCAACTGGTACGCCCGGGACCTGAGGTTCCACGGCGACATGCGCGGCTCGCTGTCGGGCACGCTGGCGACCATGGGCCCGGGCGTCCCGTACGCGATCGGCGCCAAGTTCGCGCACCCCGACCGGCCCGCCATCGCGCTGGTCGGTGACGGGGCGATGCAGATGAACGGGCTGGCCGAGCTGATCACCATCCAGCGGTACCACCGGCGCTGGTCCGATCCCCGGCTCATCGTGGCCGTCCTGCACAACAACGACCTCAACCAGGTGACCTGGGAGCTTCGGGCGATGGGCGGCGCGCCCAAGTTCGAGGAGTCGCAGAACCTGCCGGACGTCGCCTACGCCGCGTTCGCCCGCTCGCTCGGCCTGGAGGGCATCGAGGTCGACAAGGCGGAGGCGATCGGCCCCGCCTGGGATCGGGCGCTGACCGCGGGACGACCCGCCGTGCTGGACGTCCGGGTGGACCCCGACATCCCGCCGATCCCGCCGCACGCGGAGTTCGCGCAGATCAAGGACGTCACCGAGGCCATCATGAAGGGCGATCCGGACTCCTGGGGGGTGGCCCGCAAGGGGCTCAAGACCAAGGCGCAGGAGATGTTCGCCCGCGGGGGCCACTAGCCGCCTTTGGCCCTGATCACGGGGGCGGCAATGGTCCTGTCGCCGGAATGGAACGGTCGATACCGTCACGAGGTATGACGAACCCGCTGCTCTTCCTCGTGGCCGCCGTCACGCTGGTGGCGATCCCCGGCCCGAACCACCTCTACATCATCACCCGCAGCATCGGGGAGGGGCGGCGGGCCGGCCTCGCCTCCGCGCTGGGCGTGGAGGCCGGGACGCTGGTGCACGTGGCGGCCGCCGCGGCGGGGCTCTCGGCCCTCGTGGCGGCCTCCGCGACCGCGTTCTCGGTGCTGCGCTACGCGGGCGCGGCGTACCTGATCTATCTCGCGGTCCGCGCCTTCCGGAGCCGGAACGAGCACGACGCGCCGGAGCTCGCCCCGCGGCCCCCGCTGCGGATCTTCCTGGACGGGCTTTTGGTCAATCTGCTCAATCCGAAGGTGATCCTCTTCTTCCTGGCCTTCCTGCCGCAGTTCGTCGATCCGGACTCGGGCTCGGTGCCGGCCCAGATCGTCGTCATGGGCGTGATCCTCGCCCTGATCGGACTGGCCTCCGACATCGTCTACGCCTTCGCGGCCGGGAAGCTGGGCGCCTTCCTGCGCGCCCGGCCCGCGTTCCGGCGGCGTCAGGCGTACGCCACCGGGGCCGTCTACCTGGGGCTCGGCGCCGTCGCGGCCCTCGCGGGGCCGGGCCCGCGACGCTCCTGAACGGCCGTACTGAAGGCAGATGACAGAAAACCCCGGGGATCGAGTCATCGAGCGCATAGCCCGGGCCGGCCGCACCCGGCAGGATCTTCCCCGTGGCGGTCGCGAGGGCCGTTTCCGGTGGGGCTCTCGCGGCCGTCCTTTGTCATTGCGCTGATAATGCGCGCGGCGGATTGGCTCGCCGGCGGCCAAGTGTCCTGGATCACATCAGAGGTAACTTCCCGGGGACCGCGACTGCCGACCACGGAGGTACGACCGGTGACCACCCCCGGACAGCGTGCAACGCTCCAACCTTGGACTGGTGTCCCGCCCGAGATCGCGGACCTGGTCCGGCCGTACCTCGGTGAACTGGCCGATGAGATGATCGAGGAGATCCAGCGCGGCGTCCCCGAGTACGCCCGCCCGCTGGACGAGGAGTACGTGCGGATGGTGCGGCTCGCGGTGGAGGGGGCACTGAGCCAGTTCGTCGAACTGATCGGCGACTCCGGAGCCTCCTGGGAGCCGGTCGCCGCCGTGTACCGCGAGATCGGCTGGGCCGAGGCCCGGGAGGGCCGCAGCCTGGACGCGCTGCAGACCGCCCTGCGCCTCGGCGCCCGCGTCGCCTGGCGCAGGCTCGCCGCCGAGGCCGAGAAGCTCAACGTCTCCCGGCGTACGCTGGGCCGGCTCGCCGAGGCCATCTTCGCCTTCCTGGACGAGATCGCCGCCGCCGCCACCCAGGGCTACAACAAGGCCCGTGAGCAGGTCGCCGGAGAGCTGGAGCACCGACGCAGACGGCTGCTCGAACTGCTGCTGGCCGAGCCGTCCGCCGCGTCCCAGGCCGTCATCGACCTGGCCCGGGTCGCGCAGTGGCGGATGCCCCAGACGGTGGCCGCGGTGGCGCTCTATGAACGCGGACAGGAACGTTACAGTCACCCTTCGCTGCCGCCCGACGTGCTCGCCGACCTCAACCGACGTGAGCCCTGCCTCGTCGTCCCCGACCCCGACGGGCCCGGACGGCATCGGATGCTCGACCACGCCCTGCGCGACTGGGTGGCGGCCGTCGGGCCCACCGTCCGCGTGGAGGACACCGCCCGTTCGCTGCGCTGGGCGCGGGAGGGGCTGGGGCTGGTCCGCCGGGGCGTGTTGCCCGCCGAACGGCCGCTGCGCTGCGTCGACCACATGCCGACGCTGGTGATGTTCAAGGACGAGGAGCTGATCCGGATCGTCGGCGAGCGCCGGCTCGCCCCGCTGGAGAAGGTACGCCCCCGCCACCGGGAACGGCTCGCCCGCACCCTGCTGGCCTGCCTGCAGAGCGGCTTCAACGCCACCGAGGTCGCGACCCGGTTGCACGTCCACCCGCAGACGGTGCGTTACCGGCTGCACCAGTTGGAGGAGCTCTTCGGCGACGAGCTGTACGATCCGGGCATCCGGCTGGAGTTCGAGATGGTGCTGCACGTGTGGCTGTTCCAGGCCGACGAGCAGAGCACGCCGGCCAACGTGATCTCCCTGGAGGGCTCCCGCCAGGGAGAGCTGCCGCCGCCGGCCGCGGCGGCCAACCGCCGCTAGCCGGGCCCCTCCGGGTGTCAGCCGAGACGGGTCAGCCGGGTCACCAGATCCGGCTCCTTCAGCGCCCGCGGCAACCGGAGGGGGAACCGGACCTCGCCCGACCCGTCGCCCACGACGACCGCGCCGACCTCCTCGCCCCGCGCGCCCTGGTCCGGCGGGGTCCCGTCAAGGGCGACCGGCACCGTCAGGCCCGGCCAGCCGACCACGGTGATCGGCGCGCCGGCGGCGACGGGGGTCACCTTGCCGAGCCCGTCGTCGATCTCCGCCGCGGTCTGACCGGCCCGCGCGAGCGTGGCGCCGGTCAGCGCGCCCTGCGCGGCCCCCGCCAGTTGCTCGGCCACCGTCATGGCCGCCACCGCGCTGCTGCCCTGCTGGCCCATCACCGCGCCGATCAGCAACGTGTCGATCCCGGCCACCCGCCGCTTGGCGGCGAACACGAAGTTGCCGCCCGCCGCGTCGGTGTAGCCGGTCTTGCCGCCGACGATCCCGTTCCGGCCGAGCAGCACGTTGCCCGCCGGCCGATCCGGCCCGCCGTCGTTCGGAACGTACGTGCGCAGCGCCACGATCTCGGCGAACGCGGGGATCGCCATCGCCGCCCGCAGCAGCTTCACCTGGTCGGCAGCGGTGCTCACGGTCCCGGAGTCGTAGCCGCTGGGGTCGGTGTACCGCGTGTTGGTCATGCCGAGCTCCCTGGCGGCGGTGTTCATCTTGGCGACGTACGCCTCCAGGCTCCCGGCGTCCCACCGGGCCAGTTCGTGCGCCAGGTTGTTGGCGGACACCACCATCAGCGCCTCGAGCGCCTTGCGCTCGGTGAACCGCTGACCTGCCGTGACGTCCACGTGGGACTCGCCCCGCTGCTTGCGGAACTTCAGCCGCGCCGCCTCCTGCGGCGAGATGGTGAACGTCGGCCCGTCCTCGCCGGGGGCCAGCGGATGGTTCTTCAGGAACAGGTACGCCGTCATCACCTTGGCCACGCTGGCCGTCGGGATCGGCGTCTCCGCCCCCGCCCTGCCCATCGTGCCGATGCCCTCGACGCCGACCACCGCCTGCCCCCCTTGCGGGAGCGGCAGCACGGGCTTGTCCCCCCGGAACGTGTGCGACGCCGGCAGGGTCAGCCGCATCGCCGGCTCGGGCAGCGGCCTGAAGAACTGCACGGCGCCGGCCGCCGCGAGCAGCACCACCACCATGAGCACCGCGACCAGCGGCCACCGCCGCCTGCGCCGCTCGTCCTCCTCGGGGGGCACGACCGCCTGCGGCCCCTCCGACAGCGGCGCCTGGATCTGCGCCGGCGCCGCGTGCTGGGGCTGATACGGCCGGAACTCCGGATCCGCCGCCGGCAACGCCGGCAACCGCGACACCCTCGTCACCGGCGGCGCGGCCGGAGCCTCCCAGAACACCTGCTCCAGCGGCTCCAACTCCGACCGACCGACCGCCGCCGCCTCGGACCCCTCCCGCACCTCGGCCGGCGCCTGGGCCTCCCGGGGCCTCTGCGGCGCCTGGGTCTGGTCCTCCCAGCCGACGTACGACGCCGGCTCATCGCGCCCTCGACCGGGCCCGGGCTCCTGCCCCTCACCCTGTCCGACCGGCGCCTGCGGCTCGTCGCCCCGACCGACACGCGGAGACGCCTCAGGCCACCCGCCAGGCTGCGCCTGCCGCGTCAGCGCCCGCCACTCGTCATCACCAACGGGCTCATCCTCCGACCCCCAACCCTCCGCCCCGAGACCGTGCTGAGCCCCTGAGCCCGGCACGTCCACTCCACGGAAGCCCTCCCCTTCAGGGGCGGGCGCCTCCGCCTCGGGGAGAGCCCGAGGCTCCGACGCGTGCCCTTCCGATCCGCGCAGCCACTCGGGGGGCGCTGTGGGTGTCTGGGCCGTGTGAGGAGGTTGGGGCCCCGCGTCGGATGCTTGCGGATCGTGTGGGGTCTCCGGCCCGCCAGCGGGTGTGTCCGCCTCGGGGAGAGGCCGGGGCTCCGGCGCGTGTTCTTCCGGTTCGCGCGGCCGCTCGGGGTACGAGGCGGGCGTTCCCGGTTCGCGGGCGCCTTCTGCCTGTGCGGCCGGGGTTTCCAGTTCGCGGGGACGCCCGGGGGGCGCTGAGGGCGTTTGGGCCGTGTGAGGTGGCTGGGGCCCTGTGTCGGGTGCTTGTGGTTCGTGTTGGGGCTCCGGCCCGCCAGCGGGTGTGTCCGCTTCGGGGAGAGGCCGGGGGTCCGGCGCGTGTTCTTCCGGTTCGCGCGGCCGCTCGAGGTACGAGGTGGGCGTTCCCGGTTCGCGGCCGCCTTCTGCCTGTGGGGCCGGGGTTTCCAGTTCGCGGGGAGTCCCGGGGGGCGCTGTGGGTGTTTGGGTCGTGTGAGCGGGCTGGGGCCCTGCGCCGGGTGCTTGTGGCTCGTGAAGGGGCTCCGGCCCGCCAGCGGGTGCTTCCGCCTCGGGGTGAGGCCGGGGGTCTGGCGCGGGCTCTTCCCGTCCGCGCGAACGCTGGGGGTATGAGGCGGGCGTTGCCTGTTCGCGAATGCGTTCAGGCTGTGGGGTGGGCGCTTCCGTCTCACGGTGGGGCTCGCGCTGTTGGGCAGGCGTTTCCGACGCGAGAGGGGGATGGGCCGCTGGGTTGGGCGCTTGTGGTTCGTGGTGGGGCTCTGGTTCGGAGGCGGGTGCTTCCGCTTCGGAGAGGGGCTGGGGATCCGGTGCGGGCCCTTCTGTTCCGTGGAGGCGCTCCAGGGGAGGGGCGTGCGTTTCTGGCGCGCGGGTGCGTTCGGGTTGTGGGGTGGGCGTTTCGGGCTCGCGGAGGCGCTCGAGCTGTGGCACAGGCGTTTCCGGCGCGAGAGGAGACTCGGGCGCTTGTGGTTCGCGGTGGCGCTCTGGTGCGGGGGCGGGTGCTTCCGCTTGGGGGAGGGGCCGGGGGGCGGGTGCGAGTCCGTCCGACTCGGGGAGACGCTCGGGCTCTGGAGCGAGGGCTCCCACCCCAGAGGCGGGCTGAGCCTGGGGGGCCTGCTCTGGACCCGGGACGGGCTCGGGTGCTTCCGCTTCGGGGACGGGCTGTGGGGCCGGTGTGAGCCCTGGGGATTCGGGGAGGTGCTCGGGTTCCGGGGTGAGTGCTTTCGCCCCTTGGGTCGGCTGGGTCTCCGGGGTGGGCTGTGCTGGATCCGGGAGGGCTTCGGGCTGTGCGGTGGGTGCTTGCGGCTCGGGGAGGTGCTCAGGCTCCGGGGCGGGCGCTTCCGGTTCGGGGAAGGCCTCTGGCCGTGGGGTGAATGCCTGCGGTTCGCGGAGGGGCTCCGCCTCGGGGGCCGGGGCGTCGGTCGTGGACTCCGGGGCGGGGACGGGGGTCGGCTGGGAGGTCTCCTCGTACCACTGGCGGGCGGCCTCGGGGATCTCTCGGGTGTCGTCGGCCGGATGCTCGTCGGTGGAGGGGGTTGGGGCCTCGGGCTCCTGCCCGGCGGGATCTTCGTCGTCCTCGGGCCCGTCGGAGGGGGCGTCCTCGGCGAGGTCCTCGGCGGGCTCATCCTCGGAGGCGTCCGCCGCCGGCCGCTCGGCGTCCTCCGCCGCTGGTTGCTCGGTGGCCTCCGTGGCCGGCTGCTCGTCGTTCTCCGAAGGGGCGGGGAGCAGGGCGCCGGGGCGGAACTCCTCGCGGGAGATCGTCCACTGGCCCGCCACGTTGGTCGGGAGCGCCGTCGGCTCGACGTCCTCGGCGGGCTCTCGCTCCGCGGGGGTGGGGGCATCCGACACGGCGTGACCTTCCTGCTCGCAGACGGAGTAGTCCTCGCCGACGATCCCCGTGACCTCGAAGCGTGCGAAGTTTATCGGTAAGACGATACTTCGCCGGGTCGGGCCGGTGTCGGCGGGATCACCAAGGTCGTTCGGTGACGAGGACCCTGTCGTACCTCTCTCCCGGAGACGGCGTCTCAGTTCCCCTGCCGCAGCAACATGCGGACGAGGCGGGAGATGGCCGACCCGGAACGTTCACTCCCCTCTGACGCCTCGGCGGGGGTCTCGCGTTGCCCGGACGCGTCGGAGTCCGTCGCGTCGTCGCCGTCCGGCGCCTCGTGGAGCTGGAAACGGACCGGCAGCGAACGGAGCCCCCGCACGATCGGCGACGACCGCCAGGGCAACTGGTCGGCGGGGAGCGCGAGGTCGATGCCGGAGAACCGCTCGAACAGGCGGCCCACGGCGATCGTCACGAGCGTGGTCGCCAGCTCGTCGCCCAGGCAGTGGTGCGGGCCGGCCCCCCAGGCCAGGTGGGCGCGGGAGCTGTGCACGGACGAGGGGTCGGCCGCGTCGGCGAACCGGGGGTCGTTGTGCGCGCCGCTGACCGACAGCATCACCGGGTCGCCCGCCGCGATGTGGGTGCCGCCGAGCGCGGTGTCGGCGGTCGCGAAGCGGAGGGTCAGATGGGCGTACGGGGGGTTGGCCGTCGCCACCCGGTTGACCGTCTCGCGGAGCATCCCCGCGGCCAGGGCGGCGCGGGCCCCGGTGTTGCCCGTGATGACCTCGACGGCGGTGAGGCAGATCAGCGAGCCGACGAGTTCCCCGACCACGCCGATCAGGAGGATCATCTCGTGGGCGAGTTCGTCGACCGTGTAGTCGGGCCGCGCGGCCAGCATCGCGGAGGGCAGGTCGTCGCCGGGATGCCGGCGCTTGGCGTCGACGACGTCGGAGAGCGTGGCGTGCAGTCGGGCGAGGGCCTCGGCGGCGTCGGGCCCGGCGTCCACCAGCCGCCACATGTCCATGAGCATCTCGTCGTTGCCGGCGTCGAAGCCGATCAGCCGGTTGCACACCAGGATCGCCAGCGGCCGCGCGTACTGCGCCGACAGGTCGGCCCAGCCGGTCCCGCCGTCCTCGCCCATCACCGAGATCAGCTCGTCGGCGTACCGGCGGACCTCGGCCTCCAGCAGCCGCGCCTGGGGCCGTGAACGATCCTGGAACGGACGCAGCCCCGCCGACCAGGCCGCGCGCAACTCGGTCAGCGACCGGCCCTCCTGGAACATGCACGAGTGACCGCCGTACGTCGGCAGCAGCGGCCAGTCCGCCGGGATCCGCCCCTCGGACAGGGCGCGCCAGTCGGTGACCCGCTTGCTCCACACGCCCTGGTCGTTGCGGAGCACCTCCAGGACCTCCGCGTACCCCAGCACGAGCCAGACCGGGACCCCCAGCAGATCCACCGGGGCCACCGCGCCGTGCTGGCTCCGCAGCCGCTCGTGCATCAGCGCGGGCCGCGCGTCGAAGTCGCGGGTGAGCAGCGGCTCGACGGTCGCCGACGTCAGCGAACGGCTCGCGGGGGCGGAATCCTGGGCGCGGCTCTGGGAATCCATGATTCCTCTCGGTCGTGGGCTGACGCTCGTGACCGGTCACTGTAGAGACAGCGGAACGGCGATGTCCGACAATCCGTCAACTGTGCTCACGGAGTTCGGTATCGCCCGTCCGGACACTCACCCGAACATCAACGGACATGGCAGGCTGTCGATGTGGACGAAACGAACGTCGTGTTGCGCTTCGATTCCGAACTGGACCTGTTCCTGGCCGCCGGACGTCGCGGACGGCCCCTGCGGATGCCGTTCGACGGGACCTCCACCCTCGGCCATCTGGTGGAGTCGGCCGGGGTGCCGCTGCCCGAGGTGGGGCCGATGACGGTCGGCGGCGCGCCGGTGGGCCCCGGCCACCTGCCCGTGGCCGGCGAGACCGTGGACGTGTCGGCCGTGCCCCGCCCGCAGCCGGTCCCGCCGGCCCCGGGCCGGGAGGCGCCCCGGTTCCTACTGGACGTCCACCTCGGCACCCTCGCCCGTCGGATGCGGCTGCTGGGCCTGGACACCGCCTACCACAACGACATGGACGACCCCTCCCTCGTGGTGCAGGCCAATCGCGAACGCCGCGTCCTGCTGACCCGGGACCGGGGTCTGCTCCGCCGCCGCAAACTATGGCTGGGCGCGTACGTGCGCGGCGCGCGCCCCGACGACCAACTCCGCGACCTGCTGGAACGCTTCGCGCCCCCATTGCGCCCATGGACCCGGTGCACGGCCTGCAACGGCGAACTCGTCCCGGCCGACAAGGCGGACGTCGAGTCCGTCCTCGAGGACGGCACGCGCCGCAACTACGACGTGTACGGCCGCTGCGCCGACTGCGGCCAGGTCTACTGGCGAGGCGCCCACGGCGACCACCTGGCGGAGATCGTCACCTCCGCCCAGGCCACCGTCACCACCGCCCGGCGGCCTCACTAGCGCGAACGCGTCCCGGGCCCGCCGGCCACTCACTTGGACGCCGACAATGCCGGAGGTCTCGAGCCCGGATCTCATGGATCACGGCTCGCTCGCCTGCCTACGGTCGGCGTACGTCCATGATCAATACACGCGAGGGCGCGTGTGGGCGCTGCTTGTCGCCATGGCCTCCGAGGCCCTCCGCCTCGGGGGAGTCGTCCGCGCGAGTTGGGAGCCACAGTGCTCGATCTCCTGTCCAGACAAGCCGTTCCACGAGGGCCGAGCGGCCGGTGGCGTCACGCGTTGGCCGCCGCGCTGATCACCTCATCCGCGATCGTCGCCCCCGGGGCCGCGCAGGCGGCGGCCGCACCCGCACCGGCGTTCGATCACAGCCGTCACAAGGGCAAGGCGCCCGGGACGCACGGTCCGCTTCCCCGGGGGTACTCCACCACGGAGATCGCGGTGAAGTTCCGGTCGGATCGGGTCGTACGGGTCCGTGGCGGGCGGCCGGTCGCCAAGGAATCCGGGGACGCCTCGGCGTTGGCGGCGGTGCTGGCCGACCATCCGGGCGCGACGATCGCGCCCCTGTGGAAACGGCGGGAGAACGTCATCGCCGAGGAACGTTCTCGGCTGGAGAAGAAGACCGGTCGCAGGCTGCCGGACATGAACTCCTGGTTCACCGTCAAGGTCCCCAAGGGCATCGAGTCGCTGCTCGACGACCTGAACGGATTGCCCTCCGTGGAGTTCGCCCAGGCGGCGATGATCCCGGTCGACACGAACAGCGCCGCCGGCCGTAACGCCGCCGAGCCGTGGCATTACACCCAGACCTATCGAAAGCCCGCGCCCGCCGGAGTGGACGCGGACTACACCAACACCCTGCCCGGCGGTAAGGGGCAGGGCATCACCGTCACGGACATCGAGGGCTCCAGCGGCAGCTCCGGCGACGTGGACCCCCTCGGAGGCCAGGGGACGGTGGCGGGCGGAGAACGCCACACCCTGCTGGTCGGTGACGCCAACACACCGGGCGTCTGGGCATGGGGCGACAACACCCAAGGCCAACTCGGCGACGGCACCACGAACGACAGCACGGTCATGGTCAAGGTGTCCGGCCTGACCGACGTCAAGGCCGTGGCCGGCGGAGGCGCCCATTCGCTGGCCCTGAAGACCGACGGCACGGTCTGGGCATGGGGCGACAACACCTACGGGCAACTCGGCGACGGAAGCACCACCCGCCGTACGGCGCCGGTGAAGGTGAGCGGCATCGAGAACGCGGTGGGCATCAGCGCGGGGCAGGTGCACAATCTCGCCGTGCTCGCCGACGGAACCGTCAAGGCCTGGGGACGTAACCTCGACGGCCGACTCGGCGACGGCACCACCACCGACCGGGCCACACCCGTCACCGCATTGACCGGGGCGTCGGCCGCGTACGGCGCGGTGGCGGCGGGCACCTCGCATTCGCTCGCCGTCATGGCGGACGGCTCGGTCAAGGCGTGGGGTGCCAACACCTTCGGCCAGCTCGGCAACGGCGGCACCGGCTCCTCGGCCACGCCCGTTCCGGTCACGGGGCTGACGGGCGTCGAGCAGCTCAGCGCCGGCAGCCACCACAGCGTGGCCCTGCTGACCTCGGGAACCCTGAAGGCCTGGGGCCTGAACGCCGACGGCCAACTCGGCAACACCACCGTCACCCAGTCCTCCACCCCCATCGACGTGACCGGACTGACCGCCGTGGCGAGCATCGCCAGTGGACGCCGACACAACATCGCGGCGCGGGACAACTCCGAGCTATGGGCCTGGGGTCTGAACGCCGACGGCCAACTCGGTCTCGACGACACCACCAACGCGCCGACCCCGCAGGAGCTCTTCACGTCGGGCTCGGTCGTGGCGGCGGGCGCGGTGCACACCGCCATCATCGGCACCGTCAACGGCTCGCCGGCGCCGTCGATCTTCGGAGACAACGGCCACGGGCAGGTCGGGGACGACACCACCGTCGACAGGCACTTCGCCA
This sequence comes from Thermomonospora umbrina, assembly GCF_003386555.1. Classification (GTDB taxonomy): domain Bacteria; phylum Actinomycetota; class Actinomycetes; order Streptosporangiales; family Streptosporangiaceae; genus Thermomonospora; species Thermomonospora umbrina. Next base: position 4,461,424 of record NZ_QTTT01000001.1, read on the forward strand.
CCTCTCCGCTCAAGAGGCTCAACCGGTGGAACGTCTGCCATGAGGACGTGGTCGGCCGGCCCGGGGGCGCCCCCGTCTACCTGACCACGGTGGTCGGCGGCTGCCACCCCGGCTACGTCGCGTATCACGGCACCGGCATGATCGGCCCATCCTCGGCCGACGACGGCAACGGGCTCGGCATGGCGGGGATGTCCTCCCACGCCGAACTCCAGCTCACCCGTACCGACGCGCCCGAGGGTTCCTGGGAATCGGCCATCTCGAGCTCTCAGCCCGGCGACGTCATCTTCCTCGGCTACGGCTACAGCCTCGGGCCCGCCGAGACGTACCGGCCGGAGTACGACCAGATCGTGACGGCCATCGCCCAGGGCATCACGGTGGTGCAGGGCGCGGACAACAAGCCGTCCCTCAACCTCGACACCGAGCCGAGCCTCCAGGCCTGGCGGGAGCTGCCGGACTCGGGCGCGATCGTCGCCGGTGGCGGGCAGGCGTACCTGCCGTCGGGCGACTGCTTCGATTGCACCAACGACGAGTACTGGCCTGCGCGTTCCTACAGCAGCACCTACGGCTCTCGGGTGAATGTGCAGGGCTATTACGGTCGCGCCACGTCACTGGGCGTGCCGAAGGCATGGGGGCGCAGCGACGCCCAAACGCTGACCCCGAACGAGACCGACCCCGACAAGATGTACACCGGCCAGTTCGGCGGCACCTCCAACGCCTCCGCGATGATCGCCGGGGTCGCGGCCTCGTTGCAGGGCGTGGCCAAGGCCGCCGGCCACGTGCTGTCTCCCACGCTGCTCAGACAGATCCTCGTCCAGACCGGCACCCCGCAGACCGGCGACCTGACCAAGCACGTCGGTCCCCTGCCGAACCTGAAGGCCGCCGTCGAGTTCCTGCGAGGCGGGATCGCGAGCGGCACCAACCACACCCTCGCCGTGACCTCCGATGGAAAGGTCCGTACCTGGGGCCGCAACGGCTCCGGTCAACTGGGCGACGGCACCACCACTCCCCGCACCGGCCCCGTGGAGGTCTCCGGCCTGACCGGGATTCGACGTAGGCAGGGTGCGGTCGCCGGCGGCGAATGGCATTCGCTGGCCGTCAAGTCAGACGGCACCGTTTGGGCCTGGGGCGCGAACGGCAGCGGGCAACTCGGTGACGGCACCACCACCGGCCGCACGACCCCGATCCAGGTCCCAGGGCTGACGGGAGTCGTCGCCGTGGCGGCCAACGAGGCCTATTCGCTCGCACTGAAATCCGACGGGACCGTTTGGGCGTGGGGCTTCAACTCCTCAGGGCAACTCGGAGACGGCACCACCACCACGCGCACGACCCCGGTCCAGGTCTCCGGGCTCTCCGGGGTCGTGAACATCTCGGCAGGTTATGGTCACGCGGTGGCCGTCAAGTCCGACGGCACCGTTTGGGCCTGGGGCGCCAACGGCTCAGGGCAACTCGGAGACGGCACCACGAACAGCCGGCGCACGCCCGTCCAGGTCTCGAACCTGACCGACGCCTCCACCTCCCCCGGCGCACTCGCCGCCGGTGGCAACCACTCGCTCGTGCTCAAGACCGACGGCACCGTCGTCGCCTTCGGCTCGGGCGGGGACGGACGACTCGGCAACGGAGGCACCGCCGGCAGCAGCGTCCCCGTCGCCGTTCAGAACCTCACCGCGGTGACCGCCGTGAGCGCCGGATGGCGGCACAGCGCCGCGACCCGCGCCGATGGCGACATCCTGACGTGGGGCTCCAACGAGTACGGGCAACTCGGCAACGGCACCACGGGTGGGAGCGCCTCGACCCCCACCCTGGTGCAGCTCACCGGCGCGACGGCCGCCGCGGGCGGCTTCTACGACACCTTCGCCCTCCGCGCGGACGGAACCGCCTTCTCGTGGGGCCGCAACAACGAGGGCCAGCTCGGCAACGGAACGAACGTCGACGCCAACACCCCCGAGCAGGTTCCCGGCACACCGTGATCCGCCATAGTCGCCGTCGACGCTGACCCGGCGGCGACGCACAGCCTGTTCACAGGGGCATGGCGCGGCGCACCATGCCCCTGTGGACGTGGTCCGGATCACCACCGGCCGGTGAGGTCAATGCACCGAGACAAGAGCAGTGCTCTTGACGTGCCATGAGATGCCGTGTTCAATGTTCCTTGATGAGAGCACCGATCTCATAACGGAACGGGAGACGCCCATGAACACCATCACGAGGTACGTCGAGGCCGGCCGGACCGCTGCCGCCTTCAACACCGCCGTCGCCTGGCTCACGCGGCACGGCGTCAGCGTGTTCGGCAGCCGGATGCTCTACGTCCGGGGCCGAAAGAGCGGCGAGTGGCGCGGCAACCCCGTCAACGTGCTCACCCACGAGGGCTCGCGCTACCTGGTCGCCCCGCGCGGCCACACTCATTGGGTCCGCAACCTGCGAGCCGCAGGCGGCGCGGGCGAACTGCGACTTGGCCGCCGGACCGAGCCGTTCACCGCCACCGAACTCGACGACGCCGACAAGCCCGCCATCCTGCGCGCCTACCTCAAGCGTTGGAAGTTCGAGGTCGGCGTCTTCTTCGACGGCGTGGGCCCCGACGCCCCCGACGAGGACCTCCTCCGCATCGCCCCCGGCTACCCCGTCTTCCGACTCACCTGAACACCGGTCGACTCGGCCGAACCCGTCCCGTCCACCAGGTCGGCCGCATTCCGAGCGGGCACGCCGTGCCGAGACCGTCGCGTCCTCAGCCGGCCCGGCCGTCGGTCACATGCGGTCGGGGGTTTCGATGCCCAGGAGGTCCAGCCCTATCTGCAGGGTGCGGGCGGTGAGGTCGCACAGGACCAGGCGGCTGGTGCGGACCTCGCCCTCGGCGTACTTCACCGTGCACTTGTCGTAGAACGTGGTGAACGTGCCGGCCAGGTGGAAGAGGTACTGCGCCAGGCGGTGGAACTCCAGGCTCTCGGAGACCTGGTCGATCACGCCCTCGAAGCTCAGCAGGGCCAGCGCCAGCTCCCGTTCGGCGGGTTCGGCGATCAGGACCGAGTCGACGTCGCGCGGCGGCGTGACGTCGAGCTTGCGGAAGATGGAGCAGCTCCGGGCGCGGGCGTACTGGATGTAGGGGGCGGTGTTGCCGTCGAAGGACAGCATCCGGTCGTAGTCGAAGACGTAGTCCTTGACCCGGTCGGTGGACAGGTCGGCGTACTTGACCGCGCCGATGCCCACGGCCCGGGCGACGGCGGCGCGGGTCTGCTCGTCCAGGTCGGGGTTCTTCTCGGCGATGACCGCGCTCGCGCGGGAGACCGCCTCCTCGAGGAGGTCGACCAGCTTGACCGAGACGCCGGCCCGGGTGCGCAGGATCTTGCCGTCGCTCCCCAGGACCGAGCCGAAGCCGATGTGCTCGGCCCGTGCGGGCGGGGCCAGCCAGCCGGCCTCCCGGGCGGTCGCGTGGACCATGCCCAGGTGCATCTGCTGGGGGAGGCCCACCACGTACAGCAGGCGGGTGGCGTGCAGCTTGCGCAGCCGGTACCGGATGGTGGCCAGGTCGGTGGCGGCGTAGCCGAAGCCGCCGTCGGACTTGCGGACGATCAGCGGCAGCGGGTCGCCCTCGCGGTTGGTGTAGCCCTCGGGGAAGACGCACTTGGCGCCCTCGCTGTCGCGCAGCAGCCTCAGCTCGGCCAGCTCGTCGACCACCGACTGGAGCTGGTCGTTGTAGAAGCTCTCGCCGTAGAAGTCGTCGGGGCCCAGCGTGGCGCCGAGCAGGTCGTACACGGCGAGGAAGTACTTGAGGGACTCGTCGATGAGGGTCCGCCACATCCGCAGGGTGGCCGCGTCGCCGCTCTGCAGCAGCACCACCCGACGCCGTGACCGCTCCTGGAAGGACTCGTCGGCGTCGAACTTGCGCCGGGCGGCCTGGTAGAAGCCGTTCAGGTCGCCGACGGACAGCTCGTGGGCGGCCTCGGCCTCGCCGATGTCGAGCAGGTGCTCGACCAGCATGCCGAACGGGGTGCCCCAGTCGCCGAGGTGGTTGGCCCGCAGGACGGTGTTGCCCCGCCACTCCAGCAGTCGCGCGGCGGCGTCGCCGATGATGGTCGAGCGCAGGTGCCCGACGTGCATCTCCTTGGCGGCGTTGGGCGCGGAGTAGTCGACGGTGATGGTCTCGGGGGCCGCCTCGAGGGGCACGCCGAGCCGTTCGTCGCGGGTCACCTCGGCCAGCAGCCCGCCCAGCGCCTCGCCGGCGACGGTCAGGTTGATGAAGCCGGGGCCGGAGATCTCGACCTTCGAGCACAGGCCGCCGAGGTCGGCCCGTTCGACCACGCGCGCGGCGATGTCCCGGGGATTGCCGCCGACTCGGCGGACGAGGGCCAGTGCCGCGTCGGACTGGTAGTCCGCGTGCTGGGAACGGCGGATCGCGGGATCCACCGGTGCGCCGGCCACCGCCTCGAACGCCGGCGCAAGCCGCCGGCGGAGCAACTCCTCGACATCTGCCACACTGGAAAACTACCGACCCGCATGGCCCCTGTCCAATCGGTTTGCGCCCTGACCGGGCCCGTTGTCCAGGCTGCCCGCTTCGGCCGTCCTGGTGCGCATTTCCGGTGCCGACACGCGCCTCGGGCCCGCGCCGTCGCGCCGGGTGGGAGCGCCGTGCGCGCCATTTACCGGTGCCATCCGATCGCCCGTCGGTGAACGGTGAAAAAGCCGCCCGTCCGTGAGCGTTCTTTTACGATGTGCCAATGAAAGTCGAGGCGGCATCCCGACCCGTGACGGAGGTCCGTGCAATTCGGAAATTCCCGGGCGCCGTCCGTGCCGGCTGAGCGCGCCGCCGGGACGCTGCCGGCCGAGCTCACCGGTTTCGTGGGTCGGCGTCGCGAACTGGCCGAGGTGGGCCGGCTGCTGGCGACGTCCCGGCTGCTGACCCTGACCGGCGTCGGCGGCGTCGGCAAGACCCGGATCGCGCTGCGGGCCGCCCATCGGGCGCGGCACGGCTTCCGGGACGGGGTCCGGCTGGTGGAGCTGGCGTCGCTGCGGGAGCCGGGGCTGGTGTGCCACGCCGTCGCCCACGCGCTGGAGGTGCGCGATCACACGGCCCGTGCGCTGCGCGACGTGCTGGCCGCCCACCTGCGCGAACGTGAGCTGCTGCTGGTGCTCGACACCTGCGAGCACCTCGTCGACGCGTGCGCCGGGCTGGTCGAGACGCTGCTGCACGCGGCGCCCGGCCTGCGCGTCCTGGCGACCAGCCGTGAGCCGCTGAACGCCGCGGGCGAGCACGTTCTCCCCGTCGCGCCGTTGCCGATCCCGCGGGGGCCGGACGACGATCGGGCGGCGGAGGTCGACTCGGTGCGGCTGTTCGTGGAACGCGCGGCGGCGGCCGACCCCTCGTTCACGCCGACCCCCGCGACGCTGCGCGCGGTGGCGAGGGTGTGCGCGCGGCTGGAGGGCGTCCCGCTCGCCCTCGAACTGGCCGCCGCCCGGCTGCGGGTGCTGTCGGTGGACGAGATCGGCGACCGGCTCGGCGACCGGTTCGAGCTGCTCAGCAACGGCGGTCGGACGGCGCCGTCGCGGCATCAGACGCTGCGGTCGGCGATCGGCTGGAGCCACGAGCTGTGCGAGCCGGCGGAACGGCTGCTGTGGGCGCGGCTGTCGGTGTTCGCCGGCGCGTTCGACCTGGAGACGGTCCAGCGGGTCTGCGCGGACGGGCGGCTGCCCGCCGGGGACGTGTTCGAGCTGCTGGCGGCGTTGGTGGACAAGTCCATCGTCACCCGGGACGAGGGCCCCGGCGGGCTGCGGTTCGCGATGCTGGAGACGCTGCGCGAGTACGGGGCGGAGTGGCTGCGCGTCCTCGGTGAGGAGGACGACCTCCGGGCCCGCCACCGGGACCACTACCTGCGGGTCGCCGAGGAGGCCGAGCGGCTGTGGTTCGGCCCCGGTCAGGTCGGCAGGCTGCTGCGGCTGGGCCGTGAGCGGCCCGACTTCCGGGCGGCGCTGGAGTACTCGCTGGCCGCCGGGGACGCGCACACGGCCCAGCGGCTCGCGGGCGCCCTGCAGGTGGTGTGGATCACCTGCGGCCCCATCGCGGAGGGACGATTGTGGCTGGAACGGTCCCTGGAGCTGGACGACGGGCCGTCGCAGGGCCGCGCCCTCACGCTGTGCGCCGCCGGGACGATCGCCATCCTGCAGGGCGACGAGGACTCCGCCCGGCGGCTGCTCGCCGAGGCCGGGACGCTGGCCGACCGGCACCGTGACCCGTGGCTGCAGGCGCAACTGGTCTACCAGCGCGCCGTGGCCGCCACGTTCGCGGGCCGGGTCGCGGAGGCGGACGGGCTGCTCCGCGACGCGCTGAGCAGGTTCACCGCGGTGAACGCCACGGACGCCTCGTTCCCGGTGCAGGTCCGGTTGACGATGGCGACGGTCGCGATCCTGGAGGGGGACGCCTCCGCCGCGATCCGACTGTGCGAGGACAACGAGAAGGTGTGCCGTGAGCACGGCGACGAGACGCTGCTGGCGTACTCGTTGGTCCTGCACGCCCGTGCGGAGTGGATCATCGGAGGGCTGGACGCCGCCGCCCGCCGGCTGCGCGAGGCGGTACGGCTCCGACGGGAGCATCCCGACCCGGCGAGCCTCGGCCTGTCGGTGGAGCTGCTGGCCTGGATCGCGTGGGCCACCGGCGCCCACCGACGGGCGGCGGTGCTGCTGGGCGCGGCGGAACGGCTGTGGTGGACGTTCGGGATGGCGGGGCTGCGCGACACCCTGCTGGCCGCGCACGACGACTGCGAGGTCGGGACGGGCGCGGCGCTCGGCGCGGAGGCGTTCCGGCGGGCCCGGCGGGAGGGCGGGGCGCTCACCGACGCCGAGATCATCGCGTACGCGCTGGCCGAGGCGGAGCCGCCCACGGCGGCGCGCGACGCGGACGCCGACCCGCCGGCCCGGCTCACCCCCCGGGAGCGGGAGGTGGCCGCGCTGGTCGCCGAGGGCCTGTCCAACCGGCAGATCGCCGAGCGGCTCACCATCGCCAAACGCACCGCCGACACCCATCTCGAGCACATCCTGGCCAAACTGGGGTTCTCCGCCCGGACGCAGATCGCGGCCTGGGTCACCCGGCACATGCCGGGTCGGGACGGTTGAGCGACCCGGCGTGGTCTCGGTTGCCTGCGCGGAACAGGCCGATTACTCTTCGTGAAAGGTGCACTGCACATTGTCAACGGGGGTGTGGATGTGGAGACCGGGGAGCGGCCCGACTGGGCACGCAAGCCGCTGCGGCAGCTCACGGTGAGCGAGCTGACCGAGGCGCTGGTCTACCTGGAGGAACGCGAGGTCGCCGACGACGCGCTCTGCAGGGCGTTGGCGGCCCAGCTCGCCGACCGTACGGCCGCCGTGTGTTGACGCCACCGGCCGGGGACGACGCCGGGAGGCGCCCACCGCACGTGTGCGGCGGACGCCTCCCGGGGGGTCCTCCTCGCGTCGCGGGTGCGGGTCAGCCCGTCAGGGTGACGTTTCCGCGGACCGTGACGCAGACATAGGTGTTGGCGGGGCGCTCAACAACGGCTCGGGGCCGAGCCATCGCGAGGAGGGGAGTAGCGCCCCGCCAACCCTGCGGGATGGCGATGCGTCCATCACCGTCCGCAGCGCCAAGTTACTACCGTCCGTTCCCGTCGTGGGGGCGGACCGGGGCTTTGCGCCGCGCGGGTTTTGCGACATACCGAGAAAGTGATCGGCGCATATCGGGCGCGCCGGGCGCATTTCCCCCCGCCGCCCGGCGATGCACTCGCAGATAATCCACCGCGAAGGTCAGTCTTTCCTCACCGTCCGGCCGGGTGTGCAGTCTTCCGTCGTCGGCCGACAGACTGATGACCAGGTGGGCGCGAAAGCGCCGGCCGACGCCACGCCGGTCCGAATGGGCCACCCGCATCGTCTCCGGGGCGGTCCCCACGTACCAGGTGGTGCGGTGCCGCCTGATGTCGACCGCGAAATACAGCCAGGCGCCGGCGCGCACCATCGGCGACTCCCAGTACCGGTAGCCGCCCCTGACATGGTTGACGAATTCCAGCGTGCCGGGACGGTCGGCGTGCCATTCGAAGACGTCCACCTCGTTGCCGCCGTCACGCCACGTCCAGATCGCGGGCCACGCACCCGTGCCGGCCTCGGGCAGACGGGCGCGGGCCACGACGACGTCCCCGGCCCGCACGGTGAATCCCCGGCCCCCGGAGTCGCAGGAGTCGCCGGTGGTGAGGAGCCCGGTGCTCCAGCGCCCGTCCGGAAGCGGCGCGGCGGTCACCCGCAGCGCCCCGCCGCCGACGGCCAGGGCCGCCGGGGTCAGCGCGTCGAGCTTGAAGCCGTTCGGGTTGCCGACGCAGTCGGCGTAGGAACCCGACCGCCACCCCCAACGCCGTCCGACGCCGAGCCGCAGCCGGTCGAACTCCTCGTTGAACACCAGTCGCCGCCCGGCGGTCAGTCGGGCCAGCCCGTGCGCGGGCCCGCTCGCGGACGCCGGGGGCTCACGCCGCTCGGGCCCGGGCGCGGACTGTCGGCATCCGGTGGCCGACGCCGTCACCAGGAACGCCGCCACCGCCACCCGTCCCACTCGGCCCATCCGACCCCCGACCCGCGTCCGCGCCACGCAACGGGTCCCATTGTGGCGACTCTGCGTGATCGAATGCGGCCGACGGGCCGGTCAGGTCAGCGGGGCCGACGAGCGGGCCAGCGCCCCGTCGAGGTGGGCGGTGTCGTTGTAGCGCCGCACGACCCACTGATCGCCGATCACGACGAGGTGCGAGACGGACGCGTTGTCGGCCCCGAGGAACGCGAACGGCCGTGACCCCGACGCCAGCGCGAGGGCCTGGGCGATGAACCCGCCGTGGGTGAAGACGGCCAGCCGCCGCCCGGCGTGCGCCGCCGCCAGCCGCGTGATCACCGAACGGACCCGTTCGGCCAGCGCCGCCGCGCCCTCCGCGCCGGGGATGACGTCCCACCGCTCCTCGCGGAACAACCGCTGCGCGACCGGGTCGCCCTCGGCCACCTTCACCCGGAACAGCCCGCCCTCCCAGGACCCGAGATGGACCTCGCGCAGGGCGGCGTCCACGTGGGGCTTGAGGCCGAGCTCCCGGGCGAGGGGCTCGGCCGTCTGCAGGGTGCGACGCAGCGTGCTGACGTAGATGGCGTCGATGTGCTCGCCGCTGAGCCGTCGGCACACCCGTTCGGCCTGATCGCGCCCCTCGGGGGCCAGCTCCGGGTCGCCCTGTCCGTCCACCAGCGGGAACGCCTCGCCGGGTCGCAGCGGCTGCGACTCGCCGTGCCGGATCAGCAGGAACTCGACCGCGCCGGGGGGAGGCGCGAAGCGTGACTGGCGATAGGTGCGCCCGGGAACGTCGGCAGGTGTCACGGGACGCAGCCTAACCCCCCGGCGGAACGATCAGCGGAAACGGCGGAAGAACCGACGAATATCACTCAGCAGCAGATCCGGCGCGTCGTGGGCCGACCAGTGGCTCCCCCGGTCGTACTCGTTCCAGGACACCAGATCGGCGTGGTCGCGCTCGACGAACCTGCGGATCGGCCGGAAGTCGTACGCGAAGCTCGCCAGCCCGATGGGGAACGTGGTCGGCCCGGGGAGCGGCTCGGCGTGCCGGTCCTCGTAGTAGAGGCGCGCCGACGACGCCCCGGTGTTGGTGAACCAGTAGATCGACGCGATGGTCAGCAGGGTGTCGCGGTCGACGGCCTCGCCGAGCAGTTGGCCGATCCAGCCGAGCTGCCCGGACGGGGAGTCGGCCAGCGCGTGCGCCAGGTTCTGCGGCTTGGTGGCCTGGAGCTGCGCGAACGCCGACATCTCGTCGTTGAACTTCTGCAGGAACGCCAACTGCCCCATCTCGTCCTCGGTCATCCCCTCGAACTCGGCGGGGTCCCCGGACGGGAACGAGAAGATCTGGTTGACGTGGACGCCGACGACGTGGTCGGGGTCCAGGGTGCCGAGCGCCGGGGAGACGATCGCGCCGGCGTCGTTGCCGTGCGCCCCGTACTTCTCGTAGCCGAGCCGCCGCATCAGCTCGGCCCAGGCCCGCGCGACGCGCTGCGAGCTCCAGCCCTTCGTCCGGGTGGGGCCGGAGAAGCCGAAACCGGGGATCGACGGGATCACCACGTGGAAGGCGTCGGCCGGGTCGCCGCCGTGGGCGCGCGGGTCGGTCAGCGGGCCGACGAGGTCCAGGTACTCCACGAACGTGTTGGGCCAGCCGTGGGTGAGGATCAGCGGGGTGGCGTCCGGCTCGGGGGAGCGGACGTGCACGAAGTGGATCGTCTGCCCGTCGATCTCCGTGGTGAACTGCGGGAACTCGTTCAGCCGGGCCTCCTGGGCCCGCCAGTCGAAGCCGTCGCGCCAGTGCTCCACGAGCCCGCGCACGTAGCTCAGCGGCACCCCGTACTCCCAGCCCGGCGGCACCGGACCGGTCTGGACGCCGTCGGTGACCTCCTCGTGGGGCAGCTCGTCCGCCCAGCGGGTACGGCGCAGCCGATCGGTCAGGTCGTCCAGGTCGGCCTGGGGGATCTCAATACGGAAGGGACGGATCTCGCTGTTCGTCATGTCCCTTACCCTAGGAGGCATTGAGGAAGGCTTCGTTCCTCTAAGAACGGCAGACTGCACGACATGTTGGAAACCTCGGCGCGCCTGCTGCGCCTGCTGTCACTCCTCCAGACCCCCCGCGACTGGCCCGGCCGCGAACTGGCCGAACGGCTCGACGTCACCACCCGGACCGTCCGCAACGACATCGAACGGCTCCGCACCCTCGGCTATCCCGTCAACTCCACGCGCGGGGTCGCCGGCGGGTACCGGCTGGAGGCGGGCACCGCGATGCCTCCGCTGCTCCTGGACGACGAGGAGGCGATGGCGGTCGCGCTGTGCCTGCGGGCGGGCACCGGCCACGCCGTCGCCGGGATCGAGGAGTCGGCGCTGCGGGCCCTGGCCAAGCTGGAGCAGGTGCTGCCCTCACGGTTGCGGACCCGGGTCAACACGCTGACGTCGTACACGGTGCCGGTCCCGGCCGACCGGCGCGCGCCCGTCGTCGAGCCGGAGGTGCTGATGACCATCACCGCCGCCTGCCGCAACCACGAGCGGCTGCGATTCGACTATCGCGGGCACGACGGCACCGCGAGCGTGCGGGTGGTCGAGCCGTACCGGCTGGTGAGCTGGGGACGCCGCTGGTACCTGGTGGCCTGGGACGTGGAGCGGGAGGACTGGCGCACGTTCCGCGCCGACCGCATCGCGCCGCGCACGCCCACCGGTCCCCGCTTCCCCCCGCGCGACCTGCCCGAGGACGTCACCACCCGGATCCAGCGCGGGGTGTCGGCCGCGTCCTGGCGGTACCACGCCGAGGTGACCGTGCACGCGCCGGCCGAGGTCGTCGCCGAACGGATCAGCCCCGCCGTCGGCACCGTGGAGGACCTCGGCGAGGGCTCCTGCCTGCTGCGCACGGGCGCGGCCGACCTGGAGTCCCTCGCCGTCCGGCTCGGGATGCTCGGGGTGGACTTCACCGTCACCGACCCGCCCGAACTGGTCGAGCACCTCCGCGTGCTCGCCGTCCGCTACGGGAACGCGACCCCGTCGGCGGGATGACCCCGGTCAGGGCTTGCGGAGCAGCCCGCCGTACTCGTAGATGCCCTTGTTGCGCTCGGTCGCGCCGACCCAGGGCAGCAGCGGCTCCGGTACGGGGGCCAGCGGGGGCTGCCCGGCGTCGGGGCGCCAGTCGCGGAGGTTGACCAGGCCCGGGTCCACCGGCTCCAGGCCCGCCACCAGCGTGTCGACCTCGGCCGGGGTACGGGTCTGCCAGGGGATCCCGGCTCCGGTGATCTGCTCGGACATCTTCGCGCCCTGACCGGCGTCGTCGGCCACCACCTGGGAGAAGCCCAGGAAGCTGCCCGAGACGGCGCGGCCGAGGAGGGACTGGAAGATCCCCTGCGGGTCGTCGGCGTCGGTCAGATGATGGCCCACCGACAGGAACAGCGCCGCCAGCGGCCGGTCGAAGTCGATCAGCCGCACCAGGTCCGGGTGGCCGAGGACCGCGTCCGTGTCGCGCATGTCGGCGTTGATGACCGTGGTGGTCTCGTCGTCGGCCAGCAGCGCCCGGCCGTGCGCCAGCACGATGGGGTCGATGTCGACGTAGACCACCTTCACGTCGGGGGCGAACGCCCGGGCGACCTGGTGGACGTTCTGGTCGGTGGGCAGCCCGCAGCCCATGTCGACGAACTGGCGGATCCCGGCCTCCTCGACCAGGTACCGCACCGCCCGGTAGAGGAACTCGCGGTTCTGCCGCGCGATGTCGACGCACTCGGGGAACCCCTGCAGCGTTCCGAGGATGAACTGCCGGTCGATCTCGTAGTTGTCCTTGCCGCCCAGCATCCACCCGTAGGCCCGTGCCGAGGTCGGCACGTCATGGGGGATCGAAATCTGCTCGTCGGTCACCGCGGCCCGCCTCTCGCGCCGGGACCGTCGCCCCTGACGGTCCACGGGAGGAGGGTATCCCCGAAGATCGACTTTCGGGAGGTTTCCCACGATCTCTCCCCGGGTGGGCGGGACGCGTCAGAACGGCCAACCGCCGTGACGTGCCCCCTCCAGGAGCGGGATCACGGAGAACGCCGCGTCGCACAGGCCGTGGAGGCGCGGCCGGAGCGGATCGCGGGACTCGACGGCCCGCCACAGGTGCCGCGTCTGCCAGGCGTAGACCGGCACCCCGTCGGGCACCCCCGCGTCGAACGCCTCGGGCACGTGCCCGTCGATGATCACGACGCGATCATGACCCGCGAAGGCCCCTCCCACCGCCCCGTACCCGAGCGACCGGTCATAGGGCAGGTCGGCGGAACGCCATCGGATCAGCCCGTGCAGCGGCGACTCGCCCCTGAGCACCTCGAACGGCTCGCCCTCCCCGGTGATGACGTCGGGCGCCTCGCATCGCTGGGCCAGGGTCAGGCCGAACACGGCGTCGGCGTCGGCCCCGTGGTCGATGAGGATCAGGGTCCGTCCCGGGATCGTCGGGAGCCGGTCGAGCGCGTACGCCGCCGCCCCCTCCAGGAAGGGCGCCCAGCGCCGGCGGGCCACCGACCGACCCGCCGCCACCAGCCGCAGCGGCGACAGCCCCGACGCCCGTACCTCGTCGGCGTCGGAGAGCCGGGCGGCCACGCCCATGGCCGACTCGAACGAGATGCCCGCCCGATCGAAGTGCCGCAGCCGGGCCACCACATCGGGCAACGACATCGACGGAAGGAGCCGCTCCCACTCGGCCGCGACCGTCCGGCGTCGTTGCGGCGCGTGCGCGGAGACGGTGGACCGCCGTGGTGATGGGGTGAGCCGTTCCCGGTCGATCGCGCTCGGCTCGTCGCCCTCGGCGGCGTCTCGGCGCGTGTGCGGTGACGGGGGCGGCGGTATGCGTTCGGTGCGTCCGGTCGTTCGGCGTCGGTTCAAGGCGTGGGCGAAGACGGCGGCCTGGTGGCGGTCGCGGGGGTTGGGGTGCGTCATCGCGATGACATCGCCGAATCGGAACGGGTGGGGGACGTCCTCGGCCCGTACGCCCGCGAAGCGGGGCAGCGCGAGGTGGTGGGCCCCGGTGTCGTACATGAGGAGCGCACGGTCGTCGTAGAGCAGCGTCACGGCGTCGGCGATGCCCCGCTTGAGCGGCTTGGGCACCGGCCGTCCATGGACGGCGACCCAGTGCGCCAGCAGATGGCCCGGGTCGTCGGCGCGCCGGAGCACGGAGGCGACCACCTGACGGGACATGCCCGCCGCCCCCGCGTCGAGCCGTTCGCGGACGAACGCGGCGGCGCCGACCAACGCCGGATACCGCATCGGCGTCGCGGTGCGCAGCCAGCGCAGGAAGCAGGCCGTCCACTCCGGATCCTTCCGGGTGGCCTCGTGCACCAGCTCCGCGTACCGCTCGGCCGACCGGCCGGGCCAGCGGAACAGGGCGTCGCGGAAGCCGACGTTGCTCAGCGCCGTACGGAACAGCTCCTCGATCGGCCCCGCCTCCCTTCGCCCGGCCGCACCCGCGGGTGGGCGAGGCCCGAGAAGGAGCGGCGGCGGGCGGGTGTACGGCGGGGGCGAGCGACCGCCCCGAAGGGCCGACCACTCCACTCTCCCCAACGCGAACCGCGGCCTGCACACCGGGCGCTCCCACCCGCAGGTGCGCGACCACCGTAGGAGACGCCTACGACAGAACGGTCGAACCGTCCTCAGGGGCGTCGGGCGCGGGTGGCCGCAGGCGCTTGGGCAGCCCGGCGACGACCAGGTCGTAGGACTGCCGGAGCAGCCCGAGCACCTCGTCCTCCCCGAGGGTGCCGTCGAGGACGAGGGTGTTCCAGTGCCGCTTGTTGAGGTGATAGCCCGGCAGCACGTGCTCGGGGAACTCGGCCCGCAGCGCGAGCCCCTCCTCCGGGTCGAGCTTGACGCTCACCCGCAGCGGACGGGTGTCCTCGGCGACCAGGGCGAACATCTTCCCGGCCACCTTGTAGACCCCGGCGCCGTCCCCGAACGGGAACTCCTTCTCGCTGCCGAGGAAGTCCTCGCAGTACGCCCCGATGGCGTCGTAGATCTCCGTCATCCCTGAATGCTCCCGTTCAGGTAGACCCACGCGCCGTCGACGCGGGTGAAGCGGCTGATCTCGTGCAGCTCGCCCGCGTCGTCGCCCCCGGTGTAATGGGCGCGGAACTCCACCGTCCCCTCGGTGTCGAACGCCGTGCCCCCGCCGGTGTCGAGGACCTCCAGGCGCTCCCACTCCGTGCGGGGGTCGAAGTCGACGCGCGGCGGGCGGGTGCGGGGATGCCAGCTCGCGAGGACGTAGGCGGCGTCGCGGATGACGAACGCGCTGAACCGTGAGCGCATGAGCTGCTCGGCCGTCACGGCGCGCGCCTCTCCCCGGTGCAGCCGCCCACAGCACTCCCCGTACGACGAGGGCAGCCCACACGGGCACGGACGGGCGTTCCGGGGACGATCGCGACGTTTGGCCATGCCCTCATTGTGTCGGTCGGCCCCTCGGGGTGCGCACCGCCGAGGGGTCGGCCGACCCGCGTCAGGCGTCGAGGTGCGCGTGCGCCCCGGTCTCGACGGGCAGGCCCGCCTCCACCCAGTCCTGGATGCCCTCGCGGTACTTGCGGACCCGCGTGTAGCCGAGCCGCTCGAGCCGCGTGGCGACGGCCTGGCTGTTGGCGCAGGCGATGTTGGAGCAGTAGGTGACGATCGGCGCGTCCTTGTCGGGCAGCAGCGCGGCGGCCCGCTCGTCCACCGCGTCCTCGGTGAGGGGCACGGCGCCGGGCAGGTGCTGCTGCTCGTAGTAGGAGCCGCCGAGCGCGTCGACGACGGTCACGGCGCCGGCGTCGATCTCCACCTTGAGCCGCTCCCGGGTGATCAGTGGTGTCATGTCTTCTCTCCTCTATCCGGACCATGGTCCGCTTAGCTGTCGAAAGAACGGTAACCGGACTGCGGTCCGCTTGTCCAGTACGATGCGGGGCATGACCGAGGAGCTGCTGAACATTGCGAGCCGCCCGCCCCGGGAGCGGGCCGACGCCGCGCGCAACCGGTCGCGCATCCTGGAGGCGGCGGCCGAGCTGTTCGCCCGCTCCGGGGCGGAGGCGATGACCGTGGACGCCGTCGCCAAGGCGGCCGGGGTGGGCAAGGGCACCGTGTTCCGCCGGTTCGGCGACAAGTCGGGCCTGGTCTCCGCGCTGCTGGACGAGCGGGAGCGCGAGATCCAGAGGGCCGTGCTGTCCGGCGAGCCGCCCCTGGGGCCCGGAGCGCCGCCCCGGGAGCGCGCGACGGCCTTCCTCGACGCCTACCTCGACCACCTCGCCCGCCACCTGGAGCTGGTCCGGCTGTCCGAGACGGCCGCCCCGGGGGCCCGCTACCGCATCGGCGCCTACCGGTTCTGGCACATGCACCTGGCCCTGCTGTGCGCGGGCGCGCCCGATCCCGGCCACGCGGCGCACGCCCTGCTGGCCGTCGTGGACGCCGACCTCGCCAACGCGCTGCGCGACGAGGGCTACGACTGGGACCGCATCCGGGCCGGCGTCCGACGCCTCGCCGTCGCGCTGGTGCCGGCGGAGGTCTGACCGCAATGGGGCACGTGCCCTGATTTCAGGGTAATGACCATTGTGTTGTGAAGGTCGGAAAAAGTGTTATAGATGATGACGGGACTCGACCTTCCCCGGATTTTCTCCGCCCCGCCCGAGTGCTGGTGGTATGCCTGCTTGCTGGTGTTATGGAAAGTCGATCATCGAATTTCGGACATCGATGAAGTCCCTGGTAGGACCATTTTTGTGTGCTCTATGACCTGCTTCGACCGGCCTGTAATGGCGTTGTGACGCTCTGTTGCGAATTGGTTTTGTTGCCCCTAGTGTTTGGGCCGCCGCGCGCCACCCCCGCGCCCTTTACCACTTCCCGCACAGCGATCGAGGACTGCCATGGTGCCGGAACCGGCTGACACCCCCCACCGCGACAAAACGGCGATCATCGGGATCGGCTGCCGGTTGCCCGGCGGCGCCGGCGACCACCGGACGTTCTGGCGGAATCTGCTCGACGGCAAGGACTGCATCACCGCGACACCCGCCGACCGCTACGACGTGACCACCCTCGCCAGCCGCGACAAGGCCAAGCCGGGACGCCTGGTCGCCGGACGCGGCGGCTACATCGACGGCTTCGACGAGTTCGACCCCGCCTTCTTCGGCATCAGCCCCCGCGAGGCCGACCACATGGACCCGCAGCAGCGCAAGCTGCTGGAGGTGGCCTGGGAGGCGCTGGAGGACGGCGGGCAGCGGCCGGGCGCGCTGGCGGGCCGCGACGTGGGCGTCTTCGTGGGCGCGTTCACGCTGGACTACAAGATCCTGCAGTTCGCCGACCTGGGTTTCGAGACGCTGGCGGCGCACACCGCCACCGGCACGATGATGACGATGGTGTCGAACCGGATCTCGTACTGCTTCGACTTCCGGGGCCCCAGCGTCTCCGTCGACACGGCGTGCAGCTCGTCCCTGGTGGCCGTGCACCTGGCGCGGCAGAGCCTGCTGCGCGGCGAGACCGACCTCGCGCTCGCGGGCGGCACCCTGCTGCACCTGACCCCGCAGTACACGATCGCCGAGACCAAGGGCGGGTTCCTGTCGCCCGAGGGCCGGTCGCGCACGTTCGACGCGTCCGCCGACGGCTACGTGCGGGCCGAGGGCGTCGGCATCGTCGCGCTCAAGCGGCTCGACGACGCGCTGCGCGACGGCGACCCGATCCACGCGGTGATCATCGGCAGCGGCGCGAACCAGGACGGCCGCACCAACGGGATCACCGTGCCGAACCCCGACGCCCAGGTCGACCTGATCGAACGGGTCTGCGCCGAGGCCGGCATCACCCCGGGCGACCTCCAGTACGTCGAGGCGCACGGCACCTCCACACCCGTCGGCGACCCGATCGAGGCCCGGGCCCTCGGCCGCGCCCTGGCGATCGGCCGCGCGCCCGGCGCCCCCTGCTACGTCGGCTCGGTCAAGACGAACATCGGCCACACCGAGTCGGCCGCCGGGATCGCCGGGCTCATCAAGACGGCGCTGTCGCTGAAGCACCGCACCATCGCGCCGCACATCAACCTGGAGCGGGTCAACCCCGACATCGACCTCGCGTCCCTCCCGTACGAGATCCCCACCGAGGTCACCGCCTGGCCCGAGCACGAGGGCCCGGCCCGCGCCGGTGTCAACTCCTTCGGCTTCGGCGGCACCAACGCGCACGTCCTGCTGGAGGAGCCGCCCGCCCTCGCGCCCGCGCCCGAGGGGCCGGCCAAGACCGGGTTCACGGTGCTGCCGCTGACCGCCCGCGACCCCGAGGCGTTCCCCGAGATGGCCGAGGGCCTGCGACGGGAGCTGGCCGACGGCGTGTCGCCGCGCGACCTCGGGTACACGCTGGCGCACCGTCGCCAGCACCTGGAGTCGCGCCTGTCGATCGTGTACGACTCGCCCGAGGCGCTGGACGAGCGCCTCGCCGCCTGTGCGCGCGGCGACGCCCACCCGCACGTGCTCGCGGACCGGCGACGCGACGACTGGGACGGCCGCCCGGTCTGGGTGTTCACCGGCATGGGCCCGCAGTGGTGGGCCATGGGCCGGCAACTGCTGGAGACCGAGCCCGACTACCGCGCCGAGATCGAGCGCTGCGACCGCGCCATCGCCGAGCTGACCGGTTGGTCGTTGATCGAGGAGCTGACCGCCGACGAGTCCGCCTCGAACATGGCCGAGACCTGGCTGGCGCAGCCCGCCAACTTCGCCGTCCAGGTCGGGTTGGCGGCCATGTGGCGCGCCCACGGCGTGCGGCCCGCCGCCATCGTCGGGCACAGCACCGGGGAGGTCGCGGCGTTCTACGAGGCCGGCGTCTACACGCTGGAGGACGCGATCAGGATCGTGGTCCACCGCAGCCGCCTCCAGCAGAAGCTGGTCGGCACGGGCGGGATGCTCGCCGTCGGCCTGACCGAGGAGGAGGCCGAGCGCCGCATCGGCGGCTTCGGCGGCCGGGTGTCGGTGGCCGCCGTCAACGGCCCCACGGCGATCACCCTCGCCGGCGACCAGGACGCACTGGCCGCGCTCTCCGAGGGGCTGAAGGCCGAGCAGATCTTCGCGCGGGCCCTCGCCGTGCGGGTGCCGTACCACAGTGCCGGCATGGACGCGATCAAGGACGAGCTGCTGTCCTCCCTGGCCGGGATCACGCCGCGCCCCGCCCGCGTCCCGCTGTACCTGACCGGTCGCGAGGGTGTCGCGCACGGCACCGAGCTGGACGCCGGGTACTGGTGGGAGAACGTCCGCAACAGTGTCCGCTTCCACGCGGCCGTCGAACGGCTCGCCGACGACGGGCACACGGTGTTCCTGGAGATCGGCCCGCATCCGGTGCTCGGCCACTCGATCACCGAGGGCCTCCGCGACCGGGGGATCGAGGCGACCGCCCTGCCGTCCATCCGCCGCAGGGAGGACGAGGCCGCCCGCTTCGCCCTGTCGCTGGCCGCGCTCCACAACCTCGGCGCCGACGTCGACTGGGAGGTGCTGCACCCGGCGGGCCGGCCGGTGCCGCTGCCGCGCTACCCCTGGCGGCGGCACCGGCACTGGGTGGAGCCCCGCCCCGTCGAGCAGGTCCGCCTCGGCCGCCGCGACCACCCGCTCCTCGGCCGCCGTCTGGCGACCGCCGAGCCGACCTGGGAGGCCGCGCTCGACGTCGAGTCCCTGCCGTACCTGAACGACCACCGCATCCAGGGCGACGCGCTGTTCCCGGCGGCCGGCTACCTGGAGATGGCCGCGCAGGCCGTACGGGTGATGACCGGAGGCACCGACGCGACGCTGACCGACATCGAGTTCCGCAAGGGCCTGTTCCTGCCGGACGGCGAGGTCGGCAAGGCCCAGTTCTCCTTCTCCAGCGAGAACGCCGCCTTCACGGTCGCGACCCTTCGGGGCGAATCCCCGGTCGTGCACGCCCGTGGGGTCGTCCGCACCCGGCAGCGGCGTTCGGGCGGGCCGGCGCTGGACGCCGACGCGGTGCGGGCCCGCAGCACCGGCCGCCTCGACGGCCCCGGCTGCTACGCGGCGCTCGCCTCGCTGGGGTACGACTACGGCCCGGCGTTCCAGGGCATCGAGGAGGTCTGGATCGGTCGGGGCGAGGCGCTGGCCCGGATCCGTCCCCCCGAGGGTGTCGAGGCCGCCGGTCACCACGTCCACCCGGTGCTGCTCGACGCCTGCTTCCAGACGCTGCTGGCCTCCCGGCTCCCGGCGGACGCCGAGCGCGGGATGCTGCTGCCGCTGTCGATCGACGAGGTCGGCCTCGCGCCCGTCGGCGACCGGGTCCTGTGGGCGCACGCGACCGTCACCCGGCACGATGACCACGGGCTGGTCGGCGACATCGCGGTGTACGGCGACGACGGCGCCCCGCTCGGCCGCATCGCCGGCTTCCGCGCCGCCGACGTCGAGAAGGCGTCCACGGCCGTCGCCCGGACCACCATCGACGGCTGGCTCGCCGAGGTGGCCTGGATCGAGCCCTCCCCGGCCGAGGACGCGGACACCGCTCCCGGCGACCTGCTCGTCTTCGCCGACCGGCACGGCGTCGGAGACCGCCTCGCAGCGCTGGCCACCGCCGACGGCGGACGCTGCCACCTGGTCCGCGCGGGCTCGGCCTACGCGCTGGACCGCGACGCCGACGCGTCCACCGTCCGACCGGGCGAGGACGACGACCTGGAACGCCTTCTCACCGACCTGGGCGGCGAGACGTTCACGACGATCGTCCACCTGTGGAGCCTGGACCGGCCGAGGCTCGACGACGCCGCGACCGACCCCGACCCCGGCTCCTACTCGCTGGTCGCCCTCGCCCGCGCGCTCGCCTCGGGTCGGACCTCGGGCGCGCTGCACATCGTCACCCGGGGAGCCCACGCCGTGACGCCCGGGGACGTTCCCGAGCCGCTCGGCGCATCGGCCTGGGGGATCGGTCGCGTCCTCGCCCATCAGGAGTCGACCGCACACCGGGGCAAGCTCATCGACCTCGACCCGTCCGGCGGCGACGACCCGGCCGCCGAGGCCGAGGCGCTGCTCCGCGAGGTGTCCGTCGCCGACGAGGACGAGATCGCCCTGCGCGACGGCCGCCGCCTCACCGGCCGGCTCCGCCCGGCCGACCTCGACCGCCCGCTGCCCCTGCGCCTGCGCCCCGACGGGTCCCACCTCGTGACGGGGGCGTTCGGAGCGCTCGGCCGCCTCGTGTGCCGGCTCCTCGTCCGGCGCGGGGCGCGACGGCTGATCCTGGTGAGCCGTCGCGGGCTGCCCGAGCGCGACCGCTGGCGCGAGGCCGCTCCCGGCAGCCGGACGGCGCGCGACATCGCGTTCGTCCGGGAGCTGGAGGCGCTCGGAGCGCACGTCCTCGTCGCGCCGTTCGACGTCACCGACGAGGACGCTTTGACGGCGTGGCTCGACGACCACCGTCGCAGCGCGCAGCCGCCGATCCGAGGCGTGTTCCACCTCGCCGGGCACGTCCGCGACACGCTCGTTCCGGAGATGGACCGGGAGACCTTCCTGGCCGTCCACGACCCCAAGGTCGTCGGCGCGCGCCTCCTGCACCGGCACCTGGGCGACGAGCCGCTCGACCACTTCGTGCTGTTCTCGTCGATCGCCTCGGTGCTGACCACGGCGGGCCAGACCAACTACGCGGCGGGCAACGCCTTCCTGGACGCGCTGGCGCACCACCGCCGCGCCCGGGGCCTGCCCGCGCTCAGCCTCAACTGGGGCCCGTGGGCCACCGGCATGATCGAGGAACTCGGGCTGATCGACCACTACCGCAACAGCCGGGGCATGAGCTCGCTGTCCCCGGACGCCGGGATGGCCGTCCTCGAACGCGTCATCGGCCAGGACCGCGCCCAACTCCTGGTCGCGACCGTCGTCGACTGGCCGGTCTTCCTGGCCTGGTACGCGACCCCGCCGGCCCTGGTGTCGGAGCTGGCCGCCGCCTCCGCCGGGCCGGCGACGGAGCAGGAGGGCGGGTTCGCCGCCGCGTTCCGCGACGCCGACGAGGAGGGACGCAGGGCGCTCCTGACGGGGCGCTTCACCGAGCTGGTCGCCGGAGTGCTGCGGGTCCGGCCCGAACAGGTCGACCCGTCCGCCGGGCTGGGCGCGCTCGGCCTGGACTCGCTGCTGGCGATGGAGCTGCGCGCCCGGATCTCCGCCGACCTCGGCGTCGCGCTCCCCGTGGTGGCGCTGCTGAGCGGCGCCCCGGTGGGCGAGCTGGTCGCCCGCCTGTACGACGACCTGGCGGCCCAGGACGCCGAGGACGACACCCCGACCGCCGAGGTCGAGGTGTTCACCGACGAGCGCAGCCACCCCCTGACCCAGAACCAGAAGGCGCTGTGGTTCCTCAAGCAGCTCAACCCGGACGGGTTCGCGTACAACATCGGCGGCGCGGTCGAGGTCCGGGTCGAGCTGGACCCGGAGCTGATGTTCGAGGCCGTCCGGACCCTGGTCGCGCGGCACCCCGCGCTGCGCGCCGGCATCGCCCTGGACGGCGGCCGGGCGGTGCAGCGGGTCCGTGACTCCGCCGAGCCCGACGTGGCCTGGTTCGACGTCGAGGGCCGGCCGTGGGACGAGATCCACGAGATGATCGTCCGCGAGTACCGCAGGTCCTACGACCTCGAACGGGACCCGCTGATGCGGTTCCGGCTGTTCCGGCGGGGCCCGGACCGCTGGGTGATCATGAAGGCCGTGCACCACGTCGTGTCCGACGCGATCTCCACGTTCACCTTCATCGAGGAGCTGTTCGCGGTCTACGAGGGCCTGCGGCGGGGCGAGACGGTGGAGCTGCCGCCGGTCGGGGCGACCTACCTCGACTTCCTCAACTGGCAGAACCGCTTCCTGGCGGGCCCCGACGCACGGCGGATGCTGGACTACTGGCGCGACCACCTGCCCGAGGAGGTCCCGGTCCTCGCCCTGCCCACCGACCGTCCCCGCCCGGCCGTCCAGACCCACAACGGCGCGTCCGAGTTCTTCACCCTGGACACCGACCTGTCCGCCCGGGTCCACACGCTGGCCCGCGAGAACGACACGACCGTGTTCATGGTGCTGCTGAGCGCCTACTACCTCCTGCTGCACCGCTACTCCGGGCAGGACGACATCATCGTCGGCAGCCCGGTGACCGGCCGCACCCGCGAGGAGTTCTCCTCCGTCTACGGCTACTTCGTCAACCCGCTGCCGCTGCACGTCGACCTCGCCGGCGAGCCGACGATCGCCGACGTCCTGCGGCAGGTCCGCGCCACCGTCCTGAACGGCCTGGACAACCAGGAGTACCCGTTCGTGATGCTGGTCGAGCGGCTCGGGCTGCAGCACGACCCGAGCCGGTCGGCGGTGTTCCAGGCGATGTTCATCCTGCTCGCCCACAAGGTCGCCACCGAGAAGTACGGCTACCGACTGGAGTACATCGAGCTGCCCGAGGAGGAGGGCCAGTTCGACCTCACCCTGTCGGCCTACGAGGACGAGGCCGACCGGCGCTTCCACTGCGTGTTCAAGTACAACACCGACCTGTTCCTGCCGGAGACGGTGCGGCGGCTGGCCCGGCACTACGTCAACCTGCTCGACGAGCTGACCCGGGGGCCCGCCGACCGTCCGGCCACCCGGCTGGAGCTGCTCGCACCCAGCGAACGCGACCTGATCGTCCACACCTGGAGCGGGGCCGGCCGGCGGACCCGCCACGACGTGCCGGTGCACGAGCTGATCATCCGGAGGGCCGCCGATCGACCCGACGCGGTCGCCGTGTCGGCCCCGTCCGAGTCGGGCCCGCCCCACCGGCTCACCTACGGCGAGCTGGACGACCGCTCACGGGCGCTGGCGCGGCGGCTGCGCGGGCTGGGTGTCGGCGACGGCACGGTGGTGGCGCTGTGCATGGACCGCACACCCGAGATGATCGTCACGCTGCTGGCGGTGCTGCGGGCCGGGGGGGCCTACCTGCCCCTCGACCCCGCGTACCCGGCCGATCGCCTGGCCTACATGGTCGCCGACTCCGAGGCCGCGCTCGTCATCGTGGACGGGGCCGGCCGCGACCGCCTGCCGGACCTGCCGGACGGGGCGCTGACTTTGGACGACCTGCGGAACGCCCCGGAGTCCGACGGTGACGCCGAGGTCGGCCCCGAGTCGCCCGCCTACGTCATCTACACGTCCGGCTCCACGGGGCTCCCCAAGGCGGTGCGGGTCGGCCACCGCAACCTCGCCTCCGTCTACGACGGGTGGCGGCGCGAGTACCGCTTGGAGGAGGACGTCCGGGTCCATCTCCAGATGGCGAGCTTCTCCTTCGACGTCTTCACCGGCGACCTCGTCCGCGCGCTGTGCTCGGGCGGGACGCTGGTCCTGGCGCCGCGCGAGCTGCTGTTCGACACGGCGCGCCTCTACGCGACGATGGTCGAGGAACGGGTCGACTGCGGAGAGTTCGTCCCGGCCATCGTGCGCGGGCTGATCTCCCACTGCGAGCGGGCGGGCCGCGGGCTGGACTTCCTGCGCCTGCTCGTCGTCGGCTCGGACGTGTGGAAGGTCGAGGAGTACCGGCGGCTGCGGGCCCTGTGCGGGCCCGAGACCAGGCTGGTCAACTCGTACGGCGTCAGCGAGGCGACCATCGACAGCGCCTACTTCGAGGGCCCCGTCGACGGCATGGAGCCCGGCGAGACGGTGCCGATCGGCAGGCCGTTCCCGGGCAGCACCCTCTACATCCTGGACGACCGCGGCGAGCCCGTGCCGCCCGGTGTGGCGGGGGAGCTGTGGATCGGCGGCGACGGGGTGGCGCTCGGGTACGCCGGGGACCCCGAGCGGACCGAGCGGCGGTTCGTCACCCTCGCGCCGGCCGGCGAACCGGTCCGCCTGTACCGGACCGGGGACCTCGCCCACTGGGACGCGCAGGGCGTGGCGCGGCTCCTCGGACGGGTGGACACCCAGATCAAGGTGCGCGGGCACCGCGTCGAGATCGGCGAGATCGAGTCGCGGCTGGCGGGTCTGCCGGGGCTGGCGCAGGCCGTGGTCACCGCCCGCACCGACGCGTCGGGCGAGACGGCGCTGTGCGCCTACTGCGTCCCGACCCCGGGTGCGGAGGTGGACCGGCGCGCGGTGCGGCGCCACCTGGCCGAGCAGCTCCCGACGTTCATGATCCCGACGTACTTCGTGGAGCTGCCCGAGCTGCCGCTCACCCCCAACGGCAAGATCGACGTCGCCGCCCTCCCCGCCCCCGAGATCGGCGGGCGTCGCGGGGCGCCCGAGCCCCCGGTGACGCTGTACGAGTCCCGGATGGCCGACCGGTGGAAGTCCCTGCTGGGCCTGGAGGAGCCCGACCTGCGGGACGACTTCTTCGAGGCCGGCGGCAGCTCCGTCAAGCTCATCGAGCTGATCCACGAACTGCAGGCCGAGTTCAACATCACCATCCCGGTCGGCCGGCTGTTCAAGGCGACCACGCTGCAGGGGATGGCGCGGACGGTCGAGCACATCATCACCGGCCGCCTCGCCGGGGCCGAGCCGTACCTGGTCTTCAACCCGGAGGCCGGGGAGCCGCTGTTCTGCTTCCCGCCCGCCGGCGGCCACGGCCTGGTCTACCGGCGCTTCGCCGCCCGGCTCCCCGAACGCGCGCTGGTCGCGTTCAACCACGTGGCCGGCGACGACAAGGTGGCGCGCTACGCCGACCTCGTCGAGGCGCTGCGCCCCGAGGGCCCCTGCGCCCTGCTCGGCTACTCGCTCGGCGGCAACCTCGCGTTCGAGACGGCCAAGGAGCTGGAACGACGCGGCCGGGACGTCACCCACGTGATCATCATGGACTCGTACCGGATCTCCGAGCCGTTCGAGCTCGGCAGCGAGGACTTCGCGGAGTTCGAACGGGAGCTGGCCGAGCACCTGCTCCGGCACACCGGGTCGGAGACCGTCGCCGCCGAGACGCTGGAGCAGGCCCGGGAGTACATCCGGTTCTGCGGCCGCACCCCCAACCTCGGCCGCGTCGCCGCGCGCGTCACCGTGATCTCCGACGAGGACAAGGTGCCGCTCTACGCCACCGGCCGGCCCGGCACCTGGCAGGGCGCCGCCGTCGCGCCCACCGAGGTGCTCCGCGGCTCCGGCGAGCACGCCGCGATGCTGGACGAGGAGCACGTCACCGCCAACGCCGCCCTGGTCCGCGACCTCCTGGCGCACCGATGAGCCCCCGCACGGAGCCCGACTGGACGACCCGTCCGGTACCGGGCGCCCGCCCCCGCGTCCTGATCATCGGCGCGGGGGTCGGGGGGATGGCCACCGGCTGCTACGCCCAGATGAGCGGCATGGACACCCGGATCCTGGAGAAGCACGTGCTGCCCGGCGGCTGCTGCACGGCCTGGTCCCGGGACGGCTACATCTTCGACTACTGCATCGAGTGGCTGGTCGGCACCGCCGAGGGGAACGACGCCCACCGGATCTGGCGGGAGTTGGGGGCCCTGGACGGCAAGACGATCCGCAACTTCGAGCTGTTCAACCGGGTCGTCGACGAGAACGGCCGGTCGGTGACCTTCTACAACGACCCCGACCGGCTGGAGGCCCACCTGCTGGAGGTCTCCCCGGCCGACGCCCGGCTGATCCGGTCGTTCTGCCGGGACCTGCGGCGGTTCATCGGCATCGAGCTGTACCCGTTCCTGAAGCCGGCGGCGCTGCGGACGCCCCGCGAGAACCTCGCCCTGCTGCGCACGGTGCTGCCGGCGTTCCGGCTGTTCTGGCGGACGGCCGCCACGCAGATGCACGCGTTCTCCGATCGGTTCCAGGACCCGCTGTTGAGGAGGGCGTTCCGGAACATCTTCTTCCAGGACCACGAGGTCTTCCCGCTGCTGCCGTACCTGTTCAACATGGCCGCCGCCCACAACGACAACGCCGGGTTCCCGCAGGGCGGGTCGCTGGGGCTGTCGCGGTCGATCGAGGACCGGTACACGTCCCTGGGCGGCGCCGTCACCTACCGGGCCCGCGCCGAGGAGATCCTCGTCGAGAACGACCGCGCCGTCGGGGTGCGGCTCAAGAACGGCGCCCGCTACTACGCCGACCACGTCGTCTCCGCCTGCGACGGGCGCACCACCGTCTACGACCTGCTCGGCGGGCAGTACACGAGCCCGCGGATCGACCGGCTCTACAACGAGATGGTGGACCGCCCCGGGATGATGTACCCGGGCGTGGTCTCGGCGTTCGCCGGGGTGCGGGGCGGGCTCGACCCCGGCGAGCCGCACAGCACGACGTATCTGCTGTCGGAGTCCGACGCCGCCCGGCTGCCGGGGGTCCTCCAGGGCAGCGTGGTGGTGCAGAACCGTTCGCACTACTCCGACGGCTTCGCGCCCCCCGGCCACTCGGTGATCCACTGCACGTACCTCAGCGACTTCGCGTACTGGAAGTCGCTGCGGGTCGCCGACCGCCGCACCTACCGGGCCCGCAAGATCGAGGTCGCCGACTTCCTGCGGCACTTCCTCGAACGGCGTCATCCCGGGCTCGGCGAGCGCATCGAGGTCATGGACGTGGCCTCGCCGGCGACGCTCGAGCGCTACACCGGCAACCTGCGCGGCAGCATCCTCGGCTGGATGTCGTTCACCGAGGCCGAGGACCTGGTGTCCGGCACCGTCAACAAGGAGCGGATGCGGCTGCCGGGGCTGCGCGGGTTCTCCCAGGCCGGCCAATGGGCGGGGATGGGCAGCCTGATCCGCTCCGCCGCGTCCGGCCGCTTCGTCGTCCAGTACCTGTGCGAGGAGCTGGGCCTGCCGTTCCGGGCCGAGGAGAGCCCCGGCACCGGGCCCTGGAACCCCGACCGGCTGGGCCGGCTCCCCCAACTGGACCAGTGGCGTGCGCGCTGACCGCCGCCCTCGCCGAGGAGCATCGATGGCACACGACACGCGCGAGACCATGATCATCATCGGTGGCGGGCTCGGTGGCCTGTCCACCGGCTGCTACGCGCAGATGAACGGCTACCGGACGCGGATCTTCGAGATGCACGAGATCCCCGGCGGTTGCTGCACCGCCTGGGAACGCGGCGACTTCACGTTCGACTGCTGCATCAGTTGGCTGCTCGGCAGCGGGCCCGGCAACGAGATGCACCAGATCTGGCTGGAGCTCGGCGCCCTGCAGGGCAAGGAGATCCGGCACTTCGACGTGTTCAACGTCGTGCGCGGCCGGGACGGGCGGGCGGTGTACTTCTACTCCGACCCCGATCGGTTGGAGGCGCACCTCATCGGCCTCTCGCCCGCCGACACCCGGCTGATCAGGGAGTTCTGCGACGGACTCCGCAAGTTCCGCAGGGCGCTGGCCGCCTATCCGTTCCTCACGCCGGTCGGGCTGATGGGGCGGCTGGAGCGCTGGCGGATGCTGGCCTCGTTCCTGCCGCACTTCAACGTCATCCGCAAGTCCATCAGCGTGCTGATGACGGACTACTCGGCGCGCTTCCGCGACCCGCTGCTGCGGGAGGCGTTCAACTTCGTCCTGTACGAGAAGCATCCGGCGTTCCCGGTGCTGCCGTACTACTTCCAGCTCGCCGCGCACGCCGACCTGTCGGCCGGGGTTCCGGAGGGCGGCTCGCTGGGGCTGGCGACGTCGATCGAGGGCCGCTACCGCAGGCTCGGCGGCGACATCACCTACAACGCCAAGGTCGAGGAGATCCTCGTCGAGGACGATCGGGCGATCGGGGTGCGGCTCAGCGACGGCAGCGAGCACTTCGCCGACATCGTGGTCTCGGCCTGCGACGGGCACACGACGATGACGCGGTTCCTCAAGGGGCGCTACCTCAACGCGGAGTACGAGCGGCTCTACACCCGCACCATCAGGGAGCCCGGCATGGTGTTCCCCGGGTACTTCTGCCTCTTCCTCGGTCTGCGAAGCGACTTCCCCGGCGGCGATCCCTGCACCACCCACCTGCTCGACGAGGAGGAGGCCGCCGGTCTGATCGGCATCCGGCATCCCAGCATCAACGTCCAGTTCCGCAGCACGCACTACCCGGAGCTGTCCCCGCCGGGCACCACGGTGGTCTACGCGACGTACTTCTGCGACATCGAGCCGTGGCGCGCCCTCAGCGTGGGGCCGGAACAGACCAGCCGGATGCGCAAGGGCGAGGAGCGCCACACGCTCCAGGTCAAACGGGGCCGCGACTACTACCAGGCCAAACGTCGGGTCAAGGACGCCCTCGTCGACATCCTGGACCGACGCCACCCCGGCATCGCCGACGCCGTCTCCCTCCGCGACATCTCGACGCCCCTCACCCAGGTCCGCTACACCGGCAACTACGACGGAACGGTGCTGGGCTGGCAGCCCTTCGTGGAGAGCGGCGAGACGCTGGAGAAGCTCGTCAAGAAGCATGGCCCCGGGCTGCCCGGCCTGGAGAACTTCTACATGTCCGGGGTCTGGGCCACCACGGGCGGCCTCATCCGCGCCGCCGCCGCCGGACGCCACGTCATGCAGTTCGTCTGCCGTGACGACGGCAGGCCGTTCACCGCCACCGTCGACCTGACCGCACCGCCGCCGACCCACCGGGTCATCCCGGTGCCGGAACGCGGTTAGCCGGGGGTCAGGAGCGCGGCGAGTTCGTCGAGGCCGGAGATCCGGTGCACGCCTTCCGGCACCGGATCGTCCGAGCCCTGCCGGTCCAGCCAGATCCCGAGCAGACCCGCGTCCCGCGCGCCCATCGCGTCCACGTCGAGCCTGTCGCCGACGTAGGCGACGTCGGCCGGGGGCAGGTTCAGGGCCTCGCACGCGGCGAGGAACGCCCTGGGGTCCGGTTTGGCGCACCCGAGCCGATCGGAGCACAGCAGCACCTCGAAGTGGTGCCGCAGCCCCAGCGCCGTGCTCCGCCGCTCCTGGTGGTGGGTGCTGGAGTTCGACAGCATGCCGTGCCGATGGGGAAGGGCCGCCAGCACGGGGGCCGCGTCGGGGAACACCGACCAGGCCGCCTCGAACAACGCGATGTACCGGTCGAACCACGCGTCCGCCTCGGAGTCGGACAGCGGCCGGTCGAGGAAGGCGCGGACCCTTTCCCGGCGCTGCTCCTCGAAGGTCAGCTCCCCGGACAGGAAACGCCGGTACTGGACGTTCGCGAGCCTGCGCCAGCGGTCGAACGCGTCCTCGTCCGACGGCAGCCCCTCGGCCGCGAGGTGGCGGAGCAGCCCACGCCGCTCCGAGCCGGAGAAGTCGAAGATCGTGTCATCGAAGTCCCACAGCACCGCCTTGATCACACCGGGAGCCTAATACGCCCCGTTCCGGCCCCGGAAGCCCCGCGGTCGGGCCCTTGTTACGGTGCCGGTGTGGCGAGGGAGACGGTGACCGCGGTCGTCCGGACGGGGACCGGTCATGCCCCGGCCCACCACGGCGAGCTGCTGCAGGGCGTCTTCCACGACGCCGACGGTCGCCTCCGCCGGGCGCTGGTCACCCTGCCGCATCCGGGTGGCCCGGGGAGCCGGGCGATCTTTCACCCCGACCGTTCGGGCCGGGTCGAGGCGCGGGGACGGGAGAAGGTCCGGCGCGCCGCCCTCCTCGCCCTGGGCGAGTTCTCCCCGTACCCGCCGGGCGAACGGGGCGGACGCGTCCACCTCACGAGCGACGTGCCGCCCGGCATCGGCATGGGCTCCTCGACCAGCGACGTCACCGCCGCCATCAGAGCAGTCGCCGACGCCCACGTCATCACCCCGGGCCCGATCGACGTCGCACGACTGGCCGTCCTGGCGGAGGGCGCCTCGGACCCCGTCATGATCGACGGCGTCGTCCTGTTCGCCCAGCGTGAGGGCCGGATCCTGGAGACCCTCGGCCCGAGCCTGCCCCCCATGGTGGTGATCGGCTGCGACACCCGCTCCGGAGGAGCCGGCATCGACACGCTCGCCCTTCCTCCGCCCCACTACACCGAACGAGAGATCCGCGCCTTCGCCTCCCTCCGCACCGCGCTGCGGAGGGCCGTCGACCGAGGCGATCCCCTCCTCGTGGGCCGCGTCGCCTCCGCCAGCGCCCGGCTCAACCAGCGCCACCTGCCCAACCCCCGCCTGAGCGCGCTGCTCGCCCTCTGCCGCTCCCACGGCGGCTGCGGAGTGCAGATCGCCCACAGCGGCACGGTGGCGGGCCTCATCTTCGACCCCCGCCGCCCCGGAACGCCCCGGAACGTACGCCGCTGCGCCGCCCGCCTCACCGAGCAGGGCCTGACGATCACCGCCGTACTGGACCTGTGATCCCCGCGTACGAGGGGTCAGCGCCCGTCGTGAACTCGTGGTCGGTGCTCGGCCTTCGGGGTCGTCGCCGCCGCCGGGTGTTCCCTGCGGGGGCGCAGGCCGATCCAGATGAGGACCATGCTGGCGAGCGTCACGGCCACGTTCACGCTCAGGGCGAGGCGCATGCCGGTCAGTTCGGCGGTCTGCGTCGCGGCGACGGCGCTCAGGATGGGGATGCCGATGGTGATGGCCACCTGCTGGGTCATCGAGGTCAGGCCGGTGGCCAGGCCCTGCTCCTCGTTCGGCAGGCCCGACGTCGCGGTCACGGTGTACGCGACGATGCAGGTGACGTGGCCGAAGAACCCGATGAACAGGGCGGGGATCAAGATCGCGAGCGCCGCCCGGTCGGTGCCGAGGAACACCAGGGGGAGCGTCGCCAGGCCCTGCACCGACAGGCCCGCGGTGAGGACCGCGCGGGTGCCGAACCGGCCGATGAGACGCCCGGCGATCACTCCGGCGGCGACCGACGCCAGCCCCGGCAGGCCGAAGACCAGGCCGGTGGCGAACGGGGAGAAGTCCAGCGTCCGCTGCAGATAGAGCGTGATCAGGAAGATCATGGCGGGTTCCATGGTGAAGATCACGAGCCCGGCGTGGTTGCCCCACCTCACGGTGGGCCGCCGGAGGACGCGCACCGGGACGAGCGGCGCGGGGGAACGCAGCTCGATGATCCAGAACGCGGCCAGCAGCAGCACGCCGACGACGGCGGACGCGGCGTGCCGCTCGATGATCGCGTACAGCACCGCCAGCAGGCCGCCGGTCACGGTCACCGCTCCCGGCAGGTCCAGCCGGACCCGATCGGGCCGTCGGCTCTCGCCGATCAGGGCCGGCGTGATCAGCAGGATGACGACGGCGACCGGCACGTTGATGAAGAACGCGGCCCGCCAGCTCAACAGCCCGACGAGGGTCCCGCCGACCAGCGCGCCGACCGTGAAGCCGCCGGACAGCAGCGCGCCGTTCAGCCCGAGGACGCGATCCCGCGCCGCGCCTTCGGGAAAGGTGGTGGTGAGCAGGGACAACGCCGTGGGGATCGCCATCGCGGTGGCGAGGCCCTGCAGCGCCCGAGCGGTCAGCAGGGTCTCCGCATCGGAGGCGAAACCGCCGAGCAGCGAGGCCCCGGTCAACACGACCATGCCGGTCAGGAACAGCCTGCGGCGGCCGAACAGATCCGCCATCCGACCGAACACCAGGGTGAACCCGGCGGCGGGCAGCGCGTAGGCGGAGGCGACCCAGGCGAGCCGGGTGTCTCCCATACCGACGCCCGCACCGACCTCCGGCAGCGCGACGTTCAGGATCGAGAAGTCGACCGACAGCATGAACCCGGCTCCGAGCAGCACGAACAGGATCAGCCGCTGTCGGCCGGTGAAGCGCACCGGAGAGATCGAGTCGGTGGTCACGGGGGTGTCCCTTCGTGGATCTTCGGCACGTGTCGCGGCATGCCGAACAGGCCGCACGGCGCGGCTCGTGGGTTGTTCGCATCACCGGGCTCGCCCGAGCCCGTGGAGGCCCCGCCGGCCGACATGGATCGACGTCACACCCGAGGCGCGCCGCCATCAGACCCGCCCGAGAGCCCCGGACAGCGCACGTCGCCTTACGCGACCAGCCCCGGCATCGTCGCCATCCCCTGAAGGCAGGCCGACCGACCACCCCACCAACGCCCAGCCCTCGCGTGTGGCCGTCGTCCTATCACCTGAAGGCGATGAGCCGCCGACCTGCCCGTGGGTGGACGCTCAGCCTTCACGTTGGCCGCGGTCCCCTCCACCTGAAGACTGCGCTGACCTGCGGGTCCGTTCGTGGTTGGATGCGCGCCTTCACGTTTGGCCGTCGTCGCCTGAACGCTGCGATGGCCTGCCGATCCGGCTGT
Source organism: Thermomonospora umbrina (assembly GCF_003386555.1). GTDB lineage: Bacteria > Actinomycetota > Actinomycetes > Streptosporangiales > Streptosporangiaceae > Thermomonospora > Thermomonospora umbrina. The sequence continues at coordinate 4,493,956 of NZ_QTTT01000001.1, forward strand.
GGAAGGACCCGCAGCTCTGACGCGTGTCCGGATGCGGGGCGTTCTTCGGGTGGGGCGGCCCGACGTCGGCGGGGCCGGACGTCGGGCCGTCTCCGGTGGCGGTGGTCGTCGGGGTGCGGGGGCTCAGCCGTTGAGGTGGTCTCTCAACGCGTCGAGTCGGCCGTCCCAATCGCGGGCCAGCGCCGCCAGGAACTGCTGGGCCACCCGCATCGGGGCGGAGTTCAGCCGGTACCGCACCCGGCGTCGTTCACCCGGTTCGGCGGTCACCAGGCCGGCGTCGGCCAGCAGGGCCAGGTGCTTGGCGATCGCCTGTCGTGTGATCGGCAGGCGAGCGGCCAGGTCCGTGGCGGTGGCCGGCCCGTCCGCGGCCAGCGTCGCCAGGATGGCGCGCCGGGTCGGGTCGGCCAGGGCGACGAAGACCTGTTCGGCGACCGTCTCGATGTCAGGCGGCATCGAGGTGGTCGACCAGCTCGCCGAGCTCCTTCGCCCATCCCTCGACGTTGCCGCCGTACGCCTTGCGGTAGGCGTCCTCCGACAGTTGCGCGAAGCCGGACTCGACCACCTTGAGGCGCGTCCCCGCGTCGACCGCCTCGAGCGTGAACTCGACATAGGTACGACGCGGATCGCTCTCGGGCAGCCCGTAGATCGGCCAGGTGAACCCGAACACCGCCGGCTCCTCCACCCGCTCCACCCGCATGGCCACCGAGTGCCCTTCCGCCGACCAGCCCAGCCGGCCCGTCCCGCCCGGACGAAGGTCGATGGTCGCCTCGTCGCCGAACCAGGCGCTCAGCCCCTCGGCCGTGGTGAGCGCCTCCCACACCGTGCTCGGCGGACGCGAGACCTCCACGGTCCGTTCGATGCGATCGGGGAATCCCATGATGCCTCCCAGTGAGTAGCAATCGATCGGTTGCAACACTATGGCAACCGATCGATTGCGTCAACCGCGGGCGGACTCAGTCGTCGCAGGCGATGCCGTCCCCGTCGCGGTCCAGGTCGTAGACGTCCGTGCCCACGATGCGGACCGGTCCGTCCACATAGGCGGGGCCGTTGCCGCTCCCGCCCGCGCAGTCGACGTCACTGGCGATCGGCACGCAGGCGCCGCTGTAGTTCGGGTCGCACCGGGAGGTCTCCTTGGTGCCGACGGCGATGACCCGGTCCACCGGCTCCCTGGTGACCACCTTGCGCACCAGCCTCCGGCCCGTCTCAACGCCATCGGTGAAGGAGATCTGGTAGGTGAAGGTCCTGACCCCTTCGACGCCGCGCCTCCTGACCTTGGTCGTGCCCTCGTCCAGCGTGGGGTCGTCCACCCGCTCGGTCTCGAACGGGATCTCTTCGGTCTCGGTGACGGTGTGCTTCTCGATCGTCGGTGTCGCCGCGCTCACCGACGCGGACGGTGAGACGCTCTCCGGATCCGCCGCGGCGGTGGGTGTCGCGGTCGTTCCACATGCGGTGAGCAGGACGCCGACCACCGCCAAACCCATCAGGGCACACCTCATCGCTTCTCCCCTCGACTCGGTATGGGGAGAAAATAGACCTTTGCCGCGAGTCGGGCCCGGCTTTCCCCGAGGTTCCGTGGTCGCCGGATGACCGAAAACCGGAAAAGGCCCGCGAGAGCGAGGCCGCCCTCACCGGCCGGATGCGTTCAGCGGACCCGGTCGTACACCAGGGACACCGTGCCGTGCTCACCCGCCGCCTGGGCGGCGAGCGCCCACCGCGCCTCGGGCAGGCCGTCGTCGAAGAGACGCGGTCCGCCGCCGAGGAAGACCGGAAAGACCGTGAACGCCAGCCGGTCGACCAGATCGGCCGCCAGCAGAGCCTTGATGACGCTCGCGCTGGAGAGCACGAGGATGTCGCCCCCCTCGGACGCCTTGAGCTCCGCGACCACCTCGGCGGTCGGCCTGTCGACGATCACCGTCCGCTCCCACGGCGCCTCGCCGAGAGTGGAGGACAAGACCACCTTGTCCGCGTCGACCAGCCACCTCGCGAAGCCCTCGTCGCGCGGGTCCGCGCCCTCCATACCGATGACGGTGGGCCAGAAGGCGAGGAACCCCTCGGCGTTGACGCGCCCCAGCAGAGCCGTCGTCGCCGGCTCCCACAGAGCGGTCAGATGATCGCGGGCGACCTCGGTGACGGCGTACGGCATCACCCAGCCCATGTCCAGCGGGTCGTCCGGTCGGGCGTAGCGCCCGTCGAGGGACAAGGCCATGTTGGTGACGACCCTGCGGCCGCCGCGCTGCTCGCTCATTCCGTGCTCCTGGTGTCGTTGTCGTCCGAATCCGCGGCGAGGTCGTCGAGGCTCTGCCCGAACCCGAACCCTTCCTCGATGCCCGCGATGAAGCCCGCCGAGTCGACGGTGCCGTCGGTGATCCGCCGGTGAACGTCGAGGTCCGTACCCGCGTCCCCGGCCCGAAGCCCCAGAACGACGTGCTCGGTGAAGGCGACGAAGCGGAGGCAGAGCCGATCGCCGGAACGCGAGAGCGGTGCCCTCGCATCGCAGGGCGCGCGAAATGCGAAACGGCCGACCCGCCCCAACTCGAAAGGGGGAATCGGCCGATAGATGGGAGGTGCCCCCTGCAGGATTCGAACCTGCGCACACGGCTCCGGAGGCCGTTGCTCTATCCCCTGAGCTAAGGGGGCGCACCGTCCCGGCGATGTTCACCGGGTGCGGAGAAGAGGCTACCAGGGTTGGGGGAGTGGCGTGCACCTCGGCGATCCCGGTGCGGCGGAGGTGAGAGTGGGTTAATCTCGCGCCGTGAGCGTGGGGGAGGGGCGTGCCGGGGACCGGTCGTTGGGCCGGGTGCTGGTCGTGGACGACGACGAGGTGATCAGGCAGCTCATCGCCGTGAACCTGCAGTTGGAGGGGTTCGAGGTGGCGACGGCCGTGGACGGGCGGGACTGCCTGGACAAGGTGGCCGAGGTGGCGCCGGACGTGATCACGCTCGACGTGATGATGCCGCGGCTGGACGGGTGGGTGACCGCCGTCAGGCTGCGGGAGGACGCGGCGACGCGGGACATCAGGGTCGTCATGATCACCGCGCGGGCGCAGGACCACGATGTGCGGCGGGGCCACGAGATCGGGGTGGACGCCTACATCACCAAGCCGTTCGACCCCAACGAGCTGATCCGGACGGTGCGGGAGCTCGCGGGCGCCGGGCGGATGTCCACATAGTGGTCGGATAGTCTCACGCAGGTGACTCCAGCCGAGGCGGGCAGCGCCGTCGTGGCCGCGGTGCGGGACGCCGTGGACTCCGGCGAACTCGCCGTCGCCGTGCCCGCCGAGGTGCCGCTGAGCGGCTTCGGCCCCGGCTCGTACGGCACGCCCGTGGCCCTCCGCCTGGCCGCCCGGGGCGGACGCGACGATCCCCGCGAACTCGCGGAGGTGATCGCCCGACGCCTGGTGAAGCGGCCCGGGGTGCGGGACGTGACCGTGGCCGGCCCGGGATACCTCACCCTCGTGGTCGACAGCCCGGGCGCCCTCGCCGCCGGGATCATCGCCGAACGCGACACGTACGCCAAGGCGGACGGCGTCCCCCACGGCGCATGGCCCGACCGCCCCCGCACGTTCGACAACCCCGGCTTCTCGGTGCGCTACGCCTACGCGAGGGCCGCCGCCGTTCAGCGCCGCGCCGAGGACCTGGGAATCCCCCTCGGCGACCCGGGGTTCCTCAAGGAGGCGGACGAGACCGCCCTGCTCGCGTTGCTCGCGGAACTTCCCAGCCGGGTGGCCCAGGCGGCCAGGGAGGGTGACGCGACGCCCCTGCGCAGGCATCTGGAGCGGGTGGCCGACGCGTACCACCGGGTGTACGAGCGGTGTCCGGCGCTGCCCGGGGGCGACCATAAACCCGGGGCGACGCACGCCGCCCGCCGGACGCTGGCGGAGGCGGTGCGCGTCGCCGTCGCCAATGCCCTGAACACGATCGGTGAGAGTCCTAGAGAGCGAATATGAGCAGAGTGCACCCGGCGGGGTCCCGGCACGCGGACGTGCTGCCGGCGGAACACCCGCTGCCGCCCGCCGCCGACCTGAACGCGCTGGATCCCCGGATCTGGCCGCGGTCGGCGCGGCGCGAGGACGGCGTGCTGATCCTCGGCGGCATGGACGTCCGCGACCTGGCGGCCCGGTTCGGGACGCCGCTCTTCGTGTACGACGAGGAGGACGTGCGGACCCGGGCCCGCGAGTACGCCGCCGCGTTCCATGACGGGGACGTGCACTACGCGGGCAAGGCGTTCCTGTGCGCCGCGCTGGCGCGGTGGCTGAACGACGAGGGCCTCGGGCTGGACGTGTGCTCCGGCGGGGAGCTGGCCGTGGCGGTGGCCGCGGACTTCCCCCGGGAGAAGATCACCATGCACGGCAGCAACAAGTCGGTCGCCGAGCTGACCCGGGCGCTGGACGTCGGCGTCGGACGGATCGTGGTCGACTCGTTCGAGGAGATCGCCCGACTCGGCTACCTGGCGCAGGAGAAGGGTGTCCGGCCCAAGGTCATGATCCGGGTGACCACCGGTGTCGAGGCGCACACCCACGAGTTCATCGCCACGGCCCACGACGACCAGAAGTTCGGGTTCTCCCGGACCTCCGGGGCCGCCCTGGAGGCGGTGCGCCGGGTGCTGGAGCTGGAGCAGCTCGAACTGGTGGGCCTGCACTCGCACATCGGGTCGCAGATCTTCGACACCGACGGGTTCGAGGTGGCCGCGCACCGGCTGGCCGAACTGCTGGTGGCGATCCGCGACGAGCACGGCGTCGAGCTGCCCGAGCTGGACCTCGGCGGCGGCTACGGCATCGCCTACCTGCCCGGGGACGAGCCGCACGACCCCAAGGCGATCGCCGACGCCCTGCGGGGCATCGTGGCGCACGAGTGCCGCGCCTACGGGCTGGCGATGCCGCGCATCACAGTCGAACCCGGGCGGGCCATCGTCGGCCCGGGCGGGGTTACCCTGTACGAGGTCGGCACCGTCAAGGACGTCGAGGGTCTGCGCACCTACGTCTCGGTCGACGGCGGTATGAGCGACAACCTCCGTACGGCGTTGTACGGGGCCGATTACACCGGTGTGCTGGCGAGTCGTTCGTCCACGGCGGAGCCCATGCTCAGCCGGCTGGTCGGTAAGCACTGTGAGAGCGGCGACATCGTCGTGCGCGATCTGTGGCTGCCGGCCGACCTCGCCGCGGGTGACATTGTGGCGGTGGCGGCCACCGGTGCGTACTGTCGATCAATGGCCAGTAACTACAACTTCGTCCCCCGCCCCGCTGTGGTGGCGGCACGGGACGGCCAGGCGCGGGTCCTGGTCCGCCGGGAGACCGACGACGACCTGCTCCGGCTGGATGCGGAGGTACACGGGTGAAACCCCTGCGGGTGGCCCTGCTGGGCTGTGGAACCGTCGGAACCGAGGTGGTCAGGCTGCTCGACGAGCAGGCCGACGACCTCGCGGCGCGGGTGGGCGCTCCGCTGGAGCTGGCCGGCGTCGCCGTGCGGCGGCTGGACCGGGCACGCGAGCACGTGGCGCCCGAGCTGGTGACGACGGACGCCATGAGCCTGGTCACCCGCGACGACGTGGACCTGGTGGTCGAGGTGATCGGCGGCATCGAGCCGGCCCGGTCGCTGATCCTGGCCGCCATGAAGACCGGCAAGTCCGTGGTCACCGCCAACAAGGCGCTGCTGGCCGAGGACGGTGCGACGATCTTCGCGGCGGCCCGGGAGTACGGCGCCGACCTGTACTACGAGGCCGCGGTGGCCGGGGCGATCCCCCTGCTGCGACCGCTGCGCGAGTCGCTGGTCGGCGACCACGTGCACAAGGTGCTGGGCATCGTGAACGGCACCACCAACTACATCCTCGACCAGATGGACACCCACGGGGCCTCGTTCACCGACGCCCTGGAGGAGGCCCAGAGCCTCGGCTACGCGGAGGCCGACCCCACCGCCGACGTCGAGGGCTTCGACGCGGCGGCCAAGGCGGCGATCCTGGCGCAGTTGGCGTTCCACACCCCGGTCACCGCCGCCGACGTGCACCGGGAGGGCATCACCGAGGTCACCGCCGCCGACGTGGCGGGGGCCAAGGCGATGGACTCCGTGGTGAAGCTGCTGGCGATCTGCGAGCGCATCCCCGACCCCGACGGCCGCAACGGCGGCCGGGGCGTGTCGGTGCGGGTCTACCCGGCGATGATCCCGAGGTCGCATCCGCTGGCCAGCGTCCGCGAGGCGTACAACGCCGTGTTCGTGGAGGCCCGGTCGGCGGGTTCGCTGATGTTCTACGGGGCCGGGGCGGGCGGCGCGCCCACCGCCTCGGCCGTGCTCGGCGACCTGGTGGCGGTGGCCCGCAACCGGGTCGGCGGCACCCGCGGCCCCGTCGAGGTGACGTACGCGGAGCTGCCCGTCCTGCCGATGGGCGAGACGATCACCCGGTACTACGTCCAGCTCGACGTGGCCGACCGTTCCGGCGTGCTCGCCCAGGTGGCCGAGCTGTTCGCCCGGAACGGCGTGTCCATCCAGGCCGTACGGCAGGAGGGGCACGGCGACGACGCGCAACTGGTCGTGGTCACCCACCGCGCGCCGGACGCGGCCCTGGCCGCCACCGTGGAGGCGCTGCGCCGACTCGACATCGTCCGCGAGGTCGCCGCGGTGATGCGCGTAGAGTCTGGCTGACTTCACCACGCTCGAAGAGCGACCACCACGCTCGAAGAGCAACCACCACGCTCTATGAGCAACCACCAACGCCCTAAGAGCACCACCAACGCCCTAAGAGCAACCACCACGTTCGAACGACAACCCCCAGGGGTTGAGGCCCGGTCCTTCAGGCGGGCGGCCCGGAGCGCAAGCGGAGGGCCGCCCGCCTGAAGACCTCGAGACCGGGCGCGGGGGGTGTGGGGGGTCGCCCCCCCACCCAAAAGAAGGAGAGAACATGAACAGGGCTTGGCGCGGCCTCATCAACGAGTACCGCGACCGGCTCCCGGTGACGGACCGGACTCCCGTCGTCACCCTGCATGAGGGCGGCACCCCGCTGCTGCCCGCGCCTCGGATCTCCCAGCTCACGGGCTGCGAGGTCTACCTGAAGGTGGAGGGCGCCAACCCCACGGGCTCGTTCAAGGACCGCGGCATGACCATGGCGATCAGCAAGGCCGCCGAGGAGGGCGCCAAGGCGGTCATCTGCGCGTCCACCGGCAACACGTCGGCCTCGGCCGCCGCCTACGCGGTGCGGGCCGGGATGACGTGCGCGGTGCTGGTCCCGCAGGGCAAGATCGCGATGGGCAAGCTGGCGCAGGCGCTGGTCCACGGGGCCAGGCTGCTGCAGGTGGACGGGAACTTCGACGACTGCCTGGAGCTGGCCCGCAAGCTCGCCGTGGACTACCCGGTGGCCTTGGTCAACTCGGTCAACAAGTTCCGTCTGCAGGGGCAGAAGACGGCCGCGTTCGAGATCGTGGACGCGCTCGGCGACGCCCCCGACGTGCACTGCCTGCCCGTGGGCAACGCCGGCAACATCTCCGCCTACTGGATGGGCTACAAGGAGTACGCGGCCGACGGCGTCGCGTCCCGCACCCCGCGCATGCTGGGCTTCCAGGCCAGCGGCGCGGCCCCGTTCGTCAAGGGCGAGCCGGTGCTCAAGCCGCAGACCATCGCCACCGCGATCCGCATCGGCAACCCGGCCTCCTGGGAGCTGGCGATCGCGGCCCGCGACGAGTCCGGCGGGGCGATCGGGTCGGTCACCGACCGGAAGATCCTGGCCGCCTACCGGCTGCTGGCCCGTGAGGAGGGCGTCTTCGTCGAGCCCGCCTCCGCCGCCAGCGTCGCCGGCGTCCTCCAGGCCCGCGAGGAGGGCCTGCTGGAGCCGGGGGTGCGGGTGGTCTGCACGGTGACCGGGAACGGCCTCAAGGACCCCGACTGGGCGATCGCCGGCGCTCCCGCGCCCACCACCGTCAAGGTGGACGCCCACGCCGCAGCGTCCTCGCTGGGCCTCGCGTGAGCGAGGCGCGGGCGCACGGCGCGGGCCGGACCGAGGAGCGCGCGACGGGGACGAGCGGGAGACTCACGTGACGGCCTCCTGGGGCGCGCGCGCCCATGTGCGCGTGCCCGCCACCAGCGCCAACCTGGGGCCGGGGTTCGACTCGCTGGGCCTCGCGCTCACCCTGTACGACGACGTCACGGTGGAGATCACCGAGGGCGGCCTGGTCATCGAGGTGGACGGCGAGGGCGCCGAGGTCGCCGACCGGGGTGAGCGGCACCTCATCGTCAGGGTGCTGCGCCGGACGTTCGAGGTGCTGGACGAATTGTCCGGTTCCGGTCTCGGGCAGCCGCCCGGGATCCGGATGTCGTGCGTCAACCGCATTCCGCACAGTCGCGGGCTGGGGTCGTCCTCGGCGGCGATCGTCGCCGGGATCACGGCGGCCCGTGCGCTGCACCCGCACGGCGACCTGCTCGACGAGGCCGCCGCGCTGTCCCTGGCCACCGAGATCGAGGGCCATCCCGACAACGTGGCTCCGTGCCTCAGCGGCGGGCTGACCATCGCCTGGAGCGGTCCAGCCGGCCCGCGTTCGGTACGTCTCGACCTGGAACGCGAGGTCGTGGCGTTCGTGCCGGCCCAGACGCTGGCCACCGAACGGGCGCGCGGGCTGCTCCCGGAGGCGGTGCCCCACGGGGACGCCGCCGCCAACGCCGGGCGGGCGGCGCTGCTGGTCGCGGCGCTGACCGGGGACCTGGATCCCGAGGTGCTCCTCGACGCCACCGAGGACCGGCTGCACCAGGGCTACCGGGCCCCCGCCATGCCGGGGTCCGCCGCGCTGGTCGACCGACTGCGCGCGAACGGGGTCCCGGCGGTGATCTCGGGTGCAGGACCCACTGTCCTGGCCTTCACAACAGTCTCCCGGGTTGATTCGATCGACCCGGAACTGGGTAATGGGTGGCTCAAACGCCCGCTGAACGTGGACCCCCTCGGCGCATGCGTTCAGCCGCCCGGTCCGTGACACGCGAATGAGATGGATCGCTGGGGAATAGCAGTGTGCTCGGGTGATGTTAGGCTGATTACCGCACCAGATGCCCCGCTCGGGGCCGGGTGCTCGTCAGCCGCGCACCGTCAGGTCGACCCTCGTGTCATGCCTGCCCCGCGCATGTGGCTCCCCGACACCGTGTCTCCGCTGTCTGGTTTCCAACCAAAGCCCACGGAACTCGGGGATGGCGCGAGAACCGTCCCGACCATCATCTGGCTGTGTCCGGACATCGCCGATGGCGACCCCATCGTGATCGGCAGAGCTCGATCTGGCGCCCCCGCCGGATCGCATCATCGGGTTGCCTGGCCGACGAGGGCCAACACCCGCTCCCTGGGAAGGACCCTTAGTGAGCGAATCCAGCGAACTCCTTACGGACGCTACTAGCCCCGCAGCGGAGACCACGGCGGCGCGGCCGGAGCCGGCCGCCGCCCCCCGGCGCCGTCGCTCCGGCACCGGCCTGTCGGCGTTGGTGCTGCCCGAGCTCAAGGCGCTGGCGTCCCAGCTCGGCATCACGGGCACCACCGGCATGCGCAAGAGCCAGCTCATCGCGGCCATCGAGGCCAAGCAGGGCGGCCCGGTGGTGGCCGGTCAGGCCACCGCCAAGGCGGAGCCGAAGGCCGAGCAGAAGGCCGCCCGGGCCGAGGACAGGGCCGAGGAGGCCGCACCCCGCTCCGAGGAGCAGACCGCCGAGACGCGCCCCGCGCGGACCCGTCGCACCCGTCCCGCCAAGCGCGAGGACGGCGAGGAGCAGCTCGCGCTGACCGACGGCCGCCAGGGCGCCGAGCGGACCGAGCGCGCCGACCGGACGGAGCGGGCGGTCGAGACCGCCGAGCGTCCGGAGCGGACCGAGCGCGCCGACCGTGGTGAGCGCGGCGACCGCAACGACCGTCCGGAGCGCGCAGAGCGCGCCCGGGCCGCCTCCTCCGGCGAGGACGGCGAGGCCGGCGGCCGCGAGGGCGGCCGACGCAGCCGCAACGGCCGCGACCGTGACAACCGCGACGGCCGTGACAACCGGGACCGCGGTGAGCGCGGAGACCGCGACAACCGCGACCGTGGCGAGCGCGGAGACCGTGACAACCGTGACAATCGGGACCGCGGCGAGCGCGGAGACCGTGGCGAGCGCGGCGACCAGCGCCGTGGCCAGGGCGGCGGTGGCGGCGGCGGTCAGGGCGGCGGCGGCCAGCACGACGACGACGACGGCCGCGGCGGTCGTCGGGGTCGGCGCTTCCGCGAGCGCAACCGGGGCCGCGGCGGTCGCGGCGAGCGCTACGAGGAGCCGGTGATCAACGAGGACGACGTCCTGATCCCGGTCGCCGGCATCCTGGACATCCTCGACAACTACGCGTTCGTGCGGACGACCGGCTACCTGCCCGGCGCCAACGACGTGTACGTCTCCCTCGCCCAGGTCCGCAAGAACGGCCTGCGCAAGGGCGACGTGGTCACCGGCGCCGTGCGCCAGCCCCGCGACGGCGAGCGGCGGGAGAAGTTCAACGCGCTGGTCCGCCTGGACACCATCAACGGGATGGAGCCCGAGCAGGCCCGCGGCCGGGTGGAGTTCTCCAAGCTGACGCCCCTGTACCCGCAGGAGCGGCTGCGGCTGGAGTCCGACGCCGGCATCCTGACCACCCGGATCATCGACCTGGTCTCGCCGATCGGCAAGGGCCAGCGCGGTCTGATCGTCTCCCCGCCCAAGGCGGGCAAGACGATGGTGCTCCAGTCGATCGCCAACGCGATCACCAAGAACAACCCCGAGTGCCACCTGATGGTCGTGCTGGTCGACGAGCGGCCCGAAGAGGTCACCGACATGCAGCGGACGGTGAAGGGCGAGGTCATCCACTCGACCTTCGACCGCCCCGCCGAGGACCACACCACGGTCGCCGAGCTGGCCATCGAGCGGGCCAAGCGGCTGGTGGAGCTGGGCCACGACGTGGTCGTGCTGCTCGACTCGATCACCCGGCTGGGCCGCGCCTACAACCTGGCGGCCCCGGCGTCCGGGCGGATCCTGTCCGGCGGTGTCGACTCGACGGCGCTGTACCCGCCCAAGCGGTTCTTCGGCGCCGCCCGCAACATCGAGAACGGCGGCTCGCTGACCATCCTCGCCACCGCCCTGGTGGAGACCGGATCCCGCATGGACGAGGTCATCTTCGAGGAGTTCAAGGGCACCGGCAACATGGAGCTCAAGCTCAACCGGAACCTCGCCGACAAGCGGATCTTCCCCGCGGTGGACGTCGACCAGTCCAGCACCCGCAAGGAGGAGATCCTGATGGCCCCCGAGGAGCTGCGGGTCGTCTGGCAGCTCCGCCGGGTGCTGCACGCCCTGGACACCCAGCAGGCGCTGGAGCTGCTCCTGGAGAAGATGAGGGAGACCAAGTCCAACGCGGAGTTCCTCCTCCAGGTGCAGAAGACCACGGTCGCCGACCGCGACTGATGGACGCACCACCCGACGCCCCGGAGGCCCTACGGCCACCGGGGCGTCGCCCGTTCCCGGCCCGGCCACGAGGGTGGGGCTAGCCCCACCCCGGGGACGGCGGGCCGCCGCATGGCGGCGTCGGCCGAGGTCCAGCAGGCTTGGGCCGTACGGTGGAGGCGGCATGAAGGGGCAGGATGTGAGCGAGATGGGCAGCGCCGTGGCCGCGCCCGGCGGGGCGGGACCGATCGTGACCGGGTCATGGAGTCCGCAGGCGATGGTGAGGTCCTCACTGACCTGGCGGTCGGTCGTCTACCTGGCGACGAGCCTGGGATTCGGGATCGCCTGGTTCGTGTTCCTGGTCGTGGGGATCACGCTCTCCGTCGCCCTGACGATCATCTGGGTCGGGATCCCGATGCTGGCGGTCGTGATGCTGGTCTGGCGGTTCGGGGCCGTGCTGGAACGCAGGCTGATCAAGGCCGGCTTCGGGGTGACGATCCCCGAGCCGTACCGCCCGATGCCCAAGACCGGCGTCCTCGGCAAGTGGAAGACCATGGCGGTCGACCCCGCCACCTGGAAGGACCTGGCCTACCTCGCGCTGCGGCTCCCGGTGTCCATCGCCGAGTTCGCGGTGATGGCGTTCGTGTGGACGAACGCGGCGGTGTTCCTGTTCTTCCCGTTCATCGTGATGGGGCAGGAACGCGGGGTCATCAACTACGGCCCGGTGTTCTACTCGGCCGACGACCCGATCACCGCGCTCCCCGTCAGCGTCGTCGGCGTCGCCTGCGTCGTGGTGGCCATGTACGTGACGCGCGTGACGGCGGTCGTCCACGCCGTGTACGCCTCGCTCCTGCTCGGCCCCAGCAAGGGCCAGGCCGAACGCCGACGCCTCCAGGCCCGCGCCGAACACCTGCAGGCCAGCCGCGCCCGCGGGGTGGACGCCGCCGAGGCCGAGCGACGCCGCATCGAACGCGACCTGCACGACGGCGCCCAGCAGCGGCTGCTGGCGGTCGCCATGGACATCGGCCGCGCCCGCGCCAAGCTCACGGACGACCCCGAGGCCGCCCGCGCGCTCATCGAGCAGGCCCACTCGGGCACCAAGGAGGCCATCTCCGAGCTGCGCGACCTGGCCCGGGGCATCTACCCCGCCATCCTCACCGACCGCGGCCTGGACCCGTCCATCTCCGGCCTCGCCGCCCGCGCGCCCGTCCCCGTCCTCGTCGAGGTCGACCTCCCCGAACGCCCCCCGGCCGCCGTGGAGAGCATCGCCTACTTCATCGTGGCCGAGTCGCTCGCCAACATCGCCAAGTACGCCCGCGCCACCCAGGCGACCGTCCGCGTCACCCGCGAGACCCACTGGGTGGTCGTCGAGATCACCGACAACGGCGTCGGCGGAGCCACCGCCCAACCCGGCGGCGGCCTGTCCGGCCTCGCCGACCGCGCCGCCACCATCGACGGCATCCTCACCGTCAACAGCCCCTTCGGCGGCCCCACCGTAATCCGAGCAGACCTCCCTTGCACTTGGTAAGCGGGCCGCTACGGCGTCCTCGCCTGGCGGCTCGTCCTTCTCGCGGTCCGCGGCTCGCGCTGCATCGCGGTAGAACGCGATCCTCCCTCGCCTGGCGGCTCGGTCGGCCTTCGGTCGCGCGAGCAACGCTCACCGCCGGACTGTGGCGAGGCGAGTGGATGAGCTTGCGGCTTAGGGTTGAGGGGTGAGGGTTGTGATCGCCGAGGACTCGGTGTTGTTGCGGGAGGGGCTGGTGCGGCTGTTGGCCGACGCCGGTGTCGAGACGGTGGCCACGGTGGGGGACGGGCCGGGGTTGCCGGCGATCGTGGAGGAGTACGAGCCCGATCTGGCGATCGTGGACGTGCGGATGCCGCCCTCGTTCACCGACGAGGGGCTGAGGGCGGCGCTGGCGGTGCGGGAGAGACGGCCGGGGATGCCGATCCTGGTGCTGTCGCAGTACGTCGAGGAGCGGTACGCCACCGACCTGATCGGCGGCGGCGCGCAGGGGGTGGGCTACCTGCTCAAGGAGCGGGTGGCCGATGTGGCGGAGTTCATCGACGCGGTCCACAGGATCGCCGCCGGGGCCACCGTGATCGACCCCGAGGTCATCGGGCAGCTCCTCGGCCGCCGGCGCAGTGGAGACCGCCTGGAGGCCCTCACACCGCGCGAACGGGAGGTCCTCGGCCTCATGGCCCAGGGGCGTTCCAACGCGGCGATCGCCAGGGACCTGGTGGTCACCGAGGGCGCGGTGGAGAAGCACATCTCCAACATCTTCCTCAAGCTGCAACTGCCCCCCACCCAGAACGACCACCGCAGGGTGATGGCCGTCCTGGCCTACCTGGGCGCCGAGTGACCCGGTGACGTCCCCGGATGGGAATGCCCGGTGACGTCGGCACGTTCTGATATCTGGCACACTTGGTGTGCAACCGCTGCGGTACCGGTTCACGCTGCCCGCATGGTCTATGCGTGCGATGGACGAGCGACCCGGCGACCGCCCGAGCGAGGAGAAGACCCTTGAAGTCCGGCATTCACCCCGAGTACAACGTCACGACCGTGACCTGCACGTGCGGGAACACCTTCGAGACCCGCAGCACCGCCGAGAACGGCGTGATCCACGCGGACGTGTGCTCCAACTGCCACCCGTTCTACACGGGCAAGCAGAAGATCCTGGACACCGGCGGCCGGGTGGCGCGCTTCGAGAAGCGCTTCGGCAAGCGCGGCGACAGCAAGTAACCCGCCGATCCGAGACTCCAGTCAGACGGCACGAGCGGCCCGGGGACCGCGTGTCCCCGGGCCGCTCGGGGTCCGCGGTCCCGCGGGCCCCTATCCGGGAACACCGTGAACCTCGACGAGTTGATCGGCGAATACGCCGAGATCGAAGGCAGGCTGGCCGACCCGGCCGTGCACGCCGACCAGAACACGGCGCGACGGCTGGGCAAGCGCTATGCCGAGCTGCGCCCCATCGTCGAGACGGCCCGGCGGATGCGCACCGTCGAGGACGACCTGGCGACCGCGCGCGAGCTGTCGACCGAGGACACCGCGTTCGCCGACGAGGCCACCGAGCTGGAGGGTCGCAGGGTCGAGCTGGAGGACCGGCTCCGCAAGCTGCTGGTCCCGCGCGATCCCAATGACGACAAGGACGTCATCCTGGAGATCAAGGCGGGCGAGGGCGGCGAGGAGTCGGCGCTGTTCGCCGGCGACCTGCTGCGGATGTACCTGCGGTACGCCGAGCGGATCGGCTGGAAGACCGAGGTCATCGCCTCCCAGCCGTCGGATCTGGGCGGCTACAAGGACGTCACGGTGGCCGTCAAGGCCCGGGGGCGGGCCGACGGCGAGGGCGGGGCCTGGGCGCGGCTGAAGTTCGAGGGCGGCGTCCACCGGGTGCAGCGGGTGCCCGTCACCGAGTCGCAGGGCCGGATCCACACCAGCGCCGCGGGGGTGCTCGTCTCCCCCGAGGCGGAGGACGTGGAGGTCCAGATCGACCCCAACGACCTGCGCATCGACGTCTACCGGTCCTCCGGGCCCGGCGGGCAGAGCGTCAACACCACCGACTCGGCGGTGCGGATCACCCACCTGCCGACCGGCGTGGTCGTCTCCTGCCAGAACGAGAAGTCCCAGCTCCAGAACAAGGAGCAGGCGCTGCGCATCCTGCGGTCCCGGCTGCTGGCGATGGCGCAGGAGGAGGCGGACGCGGCGGCGTCGGCCGAGCGCAAGAGCCAGGTCCGCACGGTCGACCGTTCCGAGCGGGTGCGCACCTACAACTTCCCGGAGAACCGCATCTCCGACCACCGCGTCGGCTATAAGGCGTATAACCTCGACCAGGTGCTCGACGGCGACCTCCAGAACGTGATCCAGGCGCTCGTCGACGCCGACACCGAACGCAGACTGGCCGAAGCCCAGGGAACATGAACCTGCTGCTCGACGAGGTGGCCCGAGCGACGGCGCGGTTGGCCGACGCCGGGGCCGCCTCGCCCCGCGCCGACGCCGAGGAGCTGGCCGCCGCCGTCCACGGGGTCAAGCGGTCCGAGCTGCACACCGTCCCGGACGCCGCGTTCGACGCCCGGTACTGGGAGGGCGTGGCGCGCCGCGAGGCGGGGGAGCCGCTCCAGCACATCACCGGCCGGGCCTTCTTCCGCTATCTGGAGCTGAGGGTCGGCCCCGGCGTGTTCGTGCCCCGCCCGGAGACCGAGGTGATGGTCGGCTGGGCGCTGGACACCCTGCGCGACATGGACGTCCGGGACCCGCTGGTCGTCGACCTGGGCACCGGCTCGGGGGCGATCGCGCTGAGCATCGCCCAAGAGGCCCCCAGGGCGCGCGTGCACGCGGTGGAGAAGGACCCGAAGGCGTTCGTCCACGCCAACCGCAACGTGGAGGCGTTGGACGAGCGAGGGCGCGTCAGGCTGCATCTGGCGGACCTCTCCGACGCCCTGTCCGAGCTGGACGGCACCGTCGACCTGGTGGTCAGCAACCCTCCGTACATCCCGATGACCGAGTGGGAGTACGTCCCCGCGGACGTGCGCGACCACGATCCGGCGGCGGCGCTGTGGGGCGGGGGCGACGACGGGCTGGACGCGGTCCGCGCCGTGGAGCAGACCGCGCGGCGGCTGCTGCGCCCGGGCGGGTACGTCGCCGTGGAGCACAGCGACCTGCAGGGCAACGCCGTCTACTGGGTGTTCGCCGAGGAGCACGGCTGGCGGGACGTTCGCAACCGCCGCGATCTGACCAACCGCGACCGGTTCGTCACGGCGCGCCTCACCCTCGACTGAAGCAGCCCTCCGGGAGTGGAAGAATGACCGCCGTGAGCCGACGTTATGACTGCTCCGACCCGATGGAACGGACCCGTGGAATCGCCGAGACGGTCTCGGCGGTGCGGCGCGGCGAGCTGGTCGTGCTCCCCACCGACACCGTGTACGGCGTGGGCTGCGACGCCTTCACGCCCTCGGCCGTGCAGGCGCTGCTCGACGCCAAGGGGCGCGGCCGCCAGATGCCCCCGCCCGTGCTGGTCGGCTCGGTCCGGGCCGCCACCGCGCTGGTGGAGGACCTCGGGACGTACGGGCAGGACCTGATCGACGAGTTCTGGCCGGGCGCGCTGACCCTGGTGTGCCGGGCCAACCGCAACCTGACCTGGGACCTGGGGGAGACCAAGGGCACGGTCGCGGTGCGGATGCCGCTGCACGACCTGGCCCTGGAGCTGCTCAAGGAGACCGGGCCGCTGGCGGTCAGCAGCGCCAACCTGTCGGGCGTCCCCGCCGCGCGCAGCGCGGAGGAGGCCGAGGAGATGCTCGGCGAGGCGATCGCGATCTACCTGGACGGCGGCAAGGCCGGGCTGGGCGAGGCGTCCACCATCGTGGACCTCACCGGCCCGGTGCCGCGGCTGCTGCGGGCCGGTGCCGTCTCGGAGGAGAAGGTCCGTTCCGTCGTCGGCGTCCTGCTGACCGACGAGGACGAGGAGCCCGAGATCGACGAGGGCCTGCTGGACGACGCGCCCCCGGTCTCCTTCGAGAAGCCGGCGGACGCGCCCGCGGACAAGGGCGAGCACGAGGACGGGCACAAGGACGGGGACGCGCGGCCGGAGTAGCCCCCGACCGCGCGGCCCGATGCGTTCAGTAGAGCCTGCGCCACTTCTCGGCGTACTCCCACGCGCCCTTCTTCGCGTCGCGGACGCACTCCTGCACGTACAGATGCGTCGTGTTGGTGGACGCCGTCGCGATGCGGACGGTGGCCTTGCCGTCGTAGTACGTCTGCGGGCCGCCGCCGTCCTTGACGACGATCGCGGCCTTGAGGAAGTGGGCGCGCGCGCCCTTCTCGGTGGCCTTGAACCTGACGCAGGCGGTCCGGCCGTCCTTGGACTCGTCCCGGAGCCTGCCCTCGATGGTGACCTTGTCGCGGGTCCTGACGAACCTGCCCCAGGCCGCGTTGGCGGCGTACGCGTCGGGCGTCGTCCACTTGCCCTTCGACGGGGCCGCCGGTGCCTGTGCCTGTGCGGGAGCCGCGAGGGCGCCGAGCCCCGCCACGAGTGCCGTGGTGGTCAGGGCCACCGCGCCGATACGCCGCATGGAAGTTCCTCTCCGTCACTGATTGACTACGCGGCGGCACGGTAGCAGGACGTGAAGATCGACTCCGGGTGCCGCTCGGGAGGGACCGGCCCCGGTTCCGCGGCGGCCGGGTTACCGTGGTGCGGGGTCCGGGCGCGCCGGTCGGTGGGGACGATGCGCAGTATGCGGGACATGGTCTGGGTCGTGGCGATCGCGGTCGGGATACCGCTGGCGATCGTCTGCCTCGCGCTGCCCGCGCACGCCGCGCCGGGCGAGAGCATCCCCACCTACGACGTCGTCCTGGAGATCCGCCCCGACGGCGTGCTGCACGTCCGCGAGACGATCACCTACGACTTCCGGGGCCGGGGCGAGCACGGCATCGTGCGCCGCGTCCCGTACCGGATCGAGAACCGGCTGTACGACATCCGCAACGTGCGCACCAGCAGCTCCACCGGCGCCCCCGCGAGGGCCAGGGCCCGGAAGATGCTGCACGAGGTGCACATCGACGTCGGCGGGGAGCGGCGCCGGGTCGGCGGGCGTCAGGCGTACGTGATCGAGTACGACGTCGTCGGCGTCATGACGCCGCACCCGGGGCGCGTCGAGCTGCGCTGGGACGCCGTCGGGGCGGGCTGGGACGTGCCGATCGGCGAGGTCTCGGTGCGGGTCGAGGTGCCCGCGCGGCCCCTGCGGGTCGGCTGCCGGGCCGGCTCCCGACGGCACGCGCGCGGCGATCCGGAGGCCACCGGCCTGACCCGCTGCGGAGGGGGCCGTGACGGTCCGTACGCCGTCGACTTCACCCAGGGAGGGCTGGGCCCGCACGAGAGCGTGCTGATCGTCGTACGGCTGCCTGAGGGCGCGGTGCACGCCGCTCCGCCGCGGTACGCCAGGCCGCACTTCACCGGGTCGTGGCTCGGGTACACGGCGCTGCTCGTGGGCCTGGGCGTCGGGCCGGCCCTCCTGCTCCCGTGGGCGCGGGCCCGCCGACGTCCCGGCCGGCGGGTCGGCGCGGGGCCGGCGGGGGCCGGGTTCCTGCTGGTCACCG
Organism: Thermomonospora umbrina; assembly: GCF_003386555.1. Classification (GTDB taxonomy): domain Bacteria; phylum Actinomycetota; class Actinomycetes; order Streptosporangiales; family Streptosporangiaceae; genus Thermomonospora; species Thermomonospora umbrina. Next base: position 4,512,415 of record NZ_QTTT01000001.1, read on the forward strand.
TGGACGTGGCCGACGACGTCCTGGCCCGCGGCGTCTGGGCGGCCTCCGTGGGCGATCTCACCTTGACGGGGCTGGGCCTGCTCGCCGCCGGATCGGCGATGATCTTCCGGTCGGGGCGGCCCGGCGTCACCGAACGTGCGGCATCAGAGGATCAGCGGGCATAGAGTTGGTCACATTGCCCCGCGTCCGGCGAACCGGCCGGTCGGGGGCGGCGTCTTTCAACAGCGAACGGTCGACGGCGCACGGTCGGGGTTTCCGGCATGATCACGCGACCCGCCGAGGACCGGCGGCGGCGCGGCGGACAGGGAGGTGGGTGTGCGCGAGTACCTGCTGATCATCCTCGTCGCCGCGGTGATCACCTACCTGCTGGTCCCGGTGGTCCGGGCCTTCTCGGTGCGGTTCGGCGCCATGACCGCGGTGCGCGATCGCGACGTCCACGCCATCCCCACGCCCCGGATGGGCGGGCTGGCCATGTTCTTCGGCATGGTCGGCGCCCTGGTGGTGGCCAGCGGGCTGCCGGTGATGCGCGAGGTCATGAAGACCAGCGACGTCGATCGCGGGCTGCTGCTGGCGGGCGGGCTGATCGTGCTGCTGGGCATGGCCGACGACCGGTGGGAGCTCGACGCCCTCACCAAGTTCGCGGGCCAGGTGGCCGCCGCCGGGCTGTTCATCGCCAACGGCATTCAGCTCCTGGTGATCCCCCTGCCGAGCGGCCAGCCGCTCGTGCTGCCCCCCGAATACGGGGTTCCGCTGACCGTTTTCCTGGTGGTCGCGACGATCAACGCGGTCAACTTCGTGGACGGTCTGGACGGCCTCGCGGCCGGCGTCGTCGGAATCTCCGCCGTCGCGCTTTTCACCTACGCCTCGCTGCTCTCGTTCTCCCTGCGGATGACCCGGATGACGCCGGCCACGCTGACCGCGGCGGTGCTCATCGGAATCTGCGCGGGCTTCCTGCCGCACAATTTCAACCCGGCCCGGATCTTCATGGGGGACACCGGCTCGATGCTGATCGGGCTGCTGCTCAGCGGCGCGACGATCTTGCTCACCGGGACGTTCGACAGCACCACGATCGGCCCCGCGGCCCAGATCCCGTTCATTCTGCCGTTGGTCATGGTGCCGCTGGTGGTGGCGGTTCCCTACATCGACATGCTGTTGGCGGTGTGGAGACGCACCAATCAAGGAAAGTCGCCGTTCGCGCCCGACAAACTCCATCTGCACCATCGGCTGCTCGAACTCGGACATTCCCACCGTCGGGCCGTTCTGGTCATGTATTTCTGGGTAGGGCTGCTCGCGTCCTGCGTGGTCGGATTGGCCTTCGTCCGGTCCGTGGCGCTGGTGCTCTTCGTGACGGCGCTGGTCGCCGTGGCGGGGGTGGTGGGGTTGATCGCCGAGCCCTGGCGACGCGGCCGCCGGCCCCGTCCCGGAACCGGGACGATCACCCCGGAACGGCCTCGCGAGCACGTCTGAGACACCGCCGGGGGGTCGGCCGGTGACGATCACGCGAACATTTGGGGCACTGCGGACCGTCCTGCTGCCAGGGCTTGAAGCGCTCGGGTCGGGCCTGGGACAGTTGTGACTCCTGGTGACCCCGCGCTTTACGTGATGGGTCATTGTGGGCGATCCCAGCGCTTGTGATACCTTTCACGAGCAAGAGCCGAACACAGACCGTGACCAGCCGGAGTCCTCATGCACTCATCCGACGCCCGGATCCTCCGCGGCGCCGCGATCCCGACCGCCCTGGCGGGCGCCGCCGCGATCGTGGTGGGTCTGCTGGTCGCCGGGGGCGGGGGAGCGCTCGGCGCCGCGTTCGGGACGCTCGTGGCCATCGCGTTCTTCACCGTCAGCGTCGTCGCGGTCAGTCACGCGTCCAAGATCTCGCCGCAGATGATGTTCGCCGCCGCGGTCTTCAGCTACATCACGAAGGTCTTCGCGATGTTCGGGCTGATCGCGGTGTTCCAGAACACCACGGCGTGGGACTCGCAGGTGTTCGGCTACACGATCATCGCGCTGACGCTCGTCTGGATCGTCGCGGAGATCCGGGTCGCCACCCGGTCCAAGACGCCCTACATCGACGACCCGGCCGAGTCCACGGGATCCACCGGCACGGGCGGCGGCCTCGCCGCCTCCACCGGGCGGACCGACACGGGGGCCCCGAGCGGCTCCGCCGCCGACCGGAGCCCGTGATGGTGCACCGCGCGGCGCTCCCGGGGCGGGCTCTGTCGCCCGGGGACTACTCCGATATGACCATCTGGGGAGTGGACTGCTATGGTCCGTGCTGCGATGAGCGGGGAGGGGCGCCGGCCCGACCGCCGGCCCGACGACGCGGATCAATTCGGTGGACACCAGGGCTTCACGAACGCGGCCTGGTCGATTCCGAGCTACATCCTGTCCGGAATGGCGGTCTACGGAGGAGCCGGATGGCTCCTCGACCGGTGGCTGGGCACCTCGGCTCTGTTCCCGATCGGAATCCTGGTCGGCCTCGGTCTCGCGCTCTACCTGGTCTTTCACCGCTACGGCCGCTGAGCCTCCCGGCAGCGCCGCGGAGGCGGGCCGCCCGACGCCTTGTAAGCCTCGTCACGATCGAGCCCGCAGGGCACGCACCTGAGCACCGTATGAGCTACGACGAAGGGACTGCCGCGTGAGCGCGCCGCACATCCTCGCCTCTCCCGGCGGTGGAGAGGAATTCAAGGCTCCTGGTCTGGAGCTCTTCGAGTTCGCGCCGCTGTGGGACGGTGCCCCGAGCTGGCTGACCAAGCCGGTGCTCATCGCCGCGCTGAGCGTGGTCATCGTGTGCGCCTTCTTCTGGTCGGCCTTCAACAACCCGAAGCTGGTGCCCCGGGGCGTCCAGAACGTCGGAGAGGTCGGCTACCTGTTCGTGCGCGACCAGATCGCGCGGCCGATGATCGGCAAGGACGGCGACCGCTGGATGCCCTTCCTGGTGTCCAGCTTCTTCTTCATCCTGATCATCAACTGGATGGGCGTCATCCCGGTCATGCAGTTGCCGATCGCGTCGCACATCGCGTTCCCGATCGTGCTCGCGGTGACCGTCTACGTGATGATGATCTTCCTGAGCATCAAGCATCAGGGCCTGGTGGGCTACTTCAAGAACATGATGTTCCCGCCGGGGCTGCCCAAGCCGCTGTACGTCATCCTCGCCCCGATCGAGCTGCTGTCGAACATCATTCTCCGGCCGTTCACCCACGCGGTCCGACTGTTCGCCAACATGTTCGCCGGCCACCTCCTGCTGGCCTTCTTCGCCACGGTGGCCTACTGGTTCCTGTTCGAGAAGCTGACCGGGCTCGGCGCCGGCCTCGGGGTGCTCGGATTCCTCATGACGATCGTGATGACCGGGTTCGAGATCTTCGTACAGGCGTTGCAGGCGTTCATCTTCACCCTGCTGGCGGCCTCCTACATCGGCGGCGCGCTGCACCCCGACCACTGACCGACACTTCGCGCCAACCCCAGCTCCGGTGGGCACAGCCCACCGGCCGACCAGAAGGAAAGCGAATGATCACCGCCGCTGTTGAAGGCAACCTCGGCTCCATCGCGTACGGTCTGGCCGCCATCGGCCCCGGCATCGGTGTGGGCATCATCTTCGGCCAGGGCGTGCAGGCCATCGCCCGCCAGCCGGAGCTGACCAACGTCATCCGCCAGAACATGCTGCTGGGCTTCGCGCTCACCGAGGCCCTGGCCCTCATCGGTTTCGTCGTGCCGTTCGTGCACAAGTGACCGATCAGCCCACCATCTGACCGGAAGGCGGATTCACAATGTTCTTCCTGGCTGAAGGGGGCAGCGAGCACAACCCGCTGATCCCGGAGCCGGCCGAGCTGATCTTCGGCACGCTCTCGTTCGCGATCGTGCTGCTCCTGGTGGGCTGGAAGCTCGTTCCGCAGATCCAGAAGACGCTCGCCGAGCGCACCGACGCGATCGAGGGCGGGCTCAACCGGGCCGAGGACGCGCAGCGCGAGGCCCAGGCCAAGCTGGCCGAGTACTCCGCCCAGTTGCAGGAGGCCCGCACCGAGGCCGCACGGCTCCGGGAGAAGGCCCGCGAAGAGGGCGCGCAGATCGTCGCCGAGATGCGCGAGCAGGCGCAGGCCGAGGCCCGGCGCATCGTGGAGGCCGCCCAGGCCACCATCGAGGCCGAGCGTCAGCAGGCCCTGCAGCAGTTGCGGGCCGAGGTCGGCACCCTGTCGGTCGAGCTGGCCGGCCGGGTGGTCGGCGAGTCGCTGACCGACCAGGCCACCCAGAGCCGGGTGGTCGACCGGTTCCTGGTCGAGCTGGAGGACCGCACCCGCGCGCAGGAGCCCGCATGAGCTCCGCCGTGATGGGGGCGGTCGCCCGCGCCTCGCTCGCCGAGGCGCGGGAGCGGCTGGAGGCCGTGCTCCCCACGGCCGACCGGGACGTGCTGGGCGCCGACCTGTTCGCGGTGCTCCACCTGGTGGACCGCGAGCACAGGCTGCGCCGGGCGATCTCCGACCCGTCCGCCGACCCGGACGCCAAGGCGGCGCTGGTCACCGGCCTGCTGAACGGCAAGGTCTCCTCGGGGGCCCTGACGGTCGTGCAGGACGTGGTCCGGCTGCGCTGGACCCGTTCCCCGCAACTGTCGGACACGCTGGAGATCCTCGCGGTGACGGCCGAGGCCGCCCGGGCCGAGGCCGCCGGCGTGCTCGACGACCTGGAGGACGAGCTGTTCCGGTTCTCCCGGATCGTGGAGGCCGAGCCGGCGCTGCGGGCCGCGCTGACCGACCCGGCACTGCCCGCCGACCGCAAGCAGGCCGTGCTCGCGGCCCTGCTGGAGGGGCGGGCGACACCCTCCCTGCAGCGGCTGATCGGCGAGCTGGTGCTCCACTCGCGAGGCCGTAGCCTGGAAGGCGGGCTCGCTCACGTCGGTCGGCTCGTCGCGCAGCGGCGCGAGCGCCTGGTGGCGCTGGTGCGCTCCGCGGTGGACCTGACGGAGCAGCAGCGCATCCGGCTGGCCGCGGTGCTCGCCACGGCCTACGGGCACGACGTACACCTGAACATCGAGCTCGACCCCACCGTCCTGGGCGGTATCTCCATCCAGATCGGGGACGAGGTCATCGACGGCACGATCGCCGGGCGGCTGGACGAGGTCCGGCGCAGACTGGCGTCGTGACGCACCCCAGCCGACGAGCGCGCGGCCGATGCGTCGGCGCGAGCAGACCGAGCAGACCGAGCTGACCCTTCAAGGGAGCAAGAGAGGAATCATGGCGGAGCTGACGATCCGTCCGGACGAGATCCGGAACGCGCTGGAGCGCTTCGTCCAGTCGTACGAGCCGGAGGCGGCCGCGCGCGAAGAGGTCGGCACCGTTGTCGATTCCGGCGACGGTATCGCCCACATCGAGGGCCTGCCCTCGGCCATGGCGAACGAGATCCTCGAGTTCGAGGACGGGACCCGTGGCCTGGCTCTGAACCTGGACGTCCGTGAGATCGGCGCCGTTGTCCTGGGTGACTTCAGCACGATCGAGGAGGGCCAGAAGGTCCGCCGCACCGGTGAGGTGCTGTCGGTCCCGGTGGGCGACGCCTACCTGGGCCGCGTGGTCGACGCGCTGGGCAACCCGCTGGACGGCAAGGGCGCGCTGGAGCTGACCGAGCGTCGTGCGCTGGAGCTGCAGGCCCCCACGGTCGTGCAGCGGCAGTCGGTGAACGAGCCGCTGCAGACCGGCATCAAGGCCATCGACGCGATGACGCCGATCGGCCGCGGCCAGCGGCAGTTGGTGATCGGCGACCGGCAGACCGGCAAGACCACGATCTGCATCGACACGATCATCAACCAGAAGGACAACTGGCTGTCCGGCGACGAGAAGAAGCAGGTCCGCTGCATCTACGTCGCCATCGGCCAGAAGGGCTCCACGATCGCCAACGTGCGCCGCACCCTCGAAGAGGCCGGCGCCATGGAGTACACCACGATCGTCGCGGCCCCCGCGTCCGAGCCCTCCGGCTACAAGTACATCGCCCCCTACACCGGCTCGGCCATCGGCCAGCACTGGATGTACCAGGGCAAGCACGTCCTGATCATCTTCGACGACCTGTCGAAGCAGGCCGAGGCGTACCGCGCCATCTCGCTGCTGCTGCGCCGTCCGCCGGGCCGTGAGGCCTACCCGGGCGACGTGTTCTACCTGCACTCCCGGCTGCTGGAGCGCTGCGCCAAGCTGTCCGACGACCTCGGCGGCGGCTCGATGACCGGTCTGCCGATCATCGAGACCAAGGGCAACGACGTGTCGGCGTTCATCCCGACCAACGTCATCTCCATCACCGACGGCCAGTGCTTCCTGGAGACGGACCTGTTCAACCAGGGCGTCCGGCCGGCCATCAACGTCGGTGTCTCGGTCTCCCGAGTGGGCGGCTCCGCCCAGGTCAAGGCGATGCGCAAGGTGGCCGGTACGCTCCGGCTGTCGCTGTCGCAGTTCCGCGACCTGGAGGCGTTCGCCGCCTTCGCGTCCGACCTGGACGCGGCCTCCCGCGCCCAGCTCGACCGCGGCGCCCGGCTGGTGGAGCTGCTCAAGCAGCCCCAGTACAGCCCGTACCCGGTGGAGAAGCAGGTCGTGTCGGTGTGGTCCGGGACGACCGGCGAGCTCGACGACGTGCCGGTGGAGGACGTCCGCCGGTTCGAGTCCGAGTTCCTCGACTACATCGAGCGCAACCACGGCGGTGTGCTGGTCGACATCAAGGGCTCCGGACAGCTCTCCGACGACGCCCTGACCACGCTCAAGGCGGCGATCGAGGAGTTCAAGAAGGAGTTCCAGACCAGTGCCGGCACGCTGCTGGGCGCCGACGAGCCGGTCGAGCCGATCAAGGACGAGGCGATCGGCCAGGAGAAGGTCCAGCGCGTCGTCAAGAAGGACTGATCCGGCATGGGTGCACAGCTTCGCCAACTGAGGCGGCAGATCAGGTCGGTCAAGTCGACCGCCAAGATCACCCGCGCCCAGGAGATGATCGCCACCTCCCGGATCGTCAAGGCCCAGCAGGCGGTGGAGGCCTCCAGGCCGTACGCGGACCAGATCACCCGGGCGCTCACCGCCCTGGTCAGCCACCACGTGGGCATCGACCATCCGCTGCTCAACGAGCAGCCGGAGGACCGGCGCTCGGCCGTGCTGGTGATCACCAGTGACCGCGGGTTCTGCGGCGCGTACAACGCCAACGTGATCCGCGAGGCCGAGTCGCTGATGGCCGCGCTCCGGGAACGCGGTCGCATCCCGATCCCGTACGTCATCGGCAACAAGGGCCTGACCTGGTACAAGTTCCGCGATCGCGAGCTGGCCGGGGAGTGGCACGGGTTGTCGGACCGGCCGGACTTCGCCGGTGCGGAGCGGATCGGGCGGCGGCTGACCGACGACTTCATCAAGACCGACGGTGACGGCGGCGTGGGCGAGATCCACGTGGTCTACACCGAGTTCGTCTCGATGTTGACGCAGGAGGTGCAGGTCCGTCGGTTGCTGCCGCTGGAGGTCGAGGAGACCACCGCGGACGCGATCGGCAACGTCCTGCCGGCGTACGAGTTCGAGCCTTCGGCGTCGGCGGCGCTGGACCTGCTGCTGCCGAACTACATCGAGAGCCGCATCTTCCACATGCTGCTCCAGTCGGCGGCGTCGTTCCACGCCGCGGTGCGCCGGGCCATGAAGTCCGCGACGGACAACGCCAACGAACTGATCGGGGTCTACTCGCGCCAGGCCAACCAGGCGCGGCAGGCCGAGATCACCCAGGAAATCAGCGAGATCGTCGGCGGCGCCGACGCGCTCGCCGAGTCGAGCGCGGGGAGTGAATAAATGACCGCACAGGTGGAGACCGCGACCGGCATCGGCCGCGTCGCCCGAGTCATCGGCCCGGTCGTCGACGTGGAGTTCCCCGCCGACGCCATGCCGGAGATCTACAACGCCCTCAACACCGAGGTGACCCTCGGTGAGGACACCAAGGTCCTGACCCTCGAGGTCGCCCAGCACCTGGGCGACAACGTGGTGCGGGCCATCTCGATGCAGCCGACCGACGGCCTGACCCGCGGCGCGCAGGTCACCGACTCCGGCAAGCCGATCTCGGTGCCGGTGGGCGATGTGACCAAGGGCCACGTCTGGAACGCCCTGGGGGAGACCCTGGACGTGCCGACGGCGTCGCTGAACGTCACCGAGCGGTGGGGCATCCACCGCAAGGCCCCGCCGTTCGACCAGCTCGAGTCCAAGACCGAGATGCTGCCGACGGGTATCAAGGTCATCGACCTGCTCACCCCGTACGTCAAGGGCGGCAAGATCGGCCTGTTCGGCGGCGCGGGTGTGGGCAAGACCGTCCTGATCCAGGAGATGATCCGCCGGGTCGCCAAGAACTTCGGTGGCACCTCCTGCTTCGCCGGCGTCGGCGAGCGCACCCGTGAGGGCAACGACCTCTGGGTGGAGATGGACGAGGCGGACGTCCTCAAGGACACCGCCCTGGTCTTCGGCCAGATGGACGAGCCGCCGGGCACCCGGCTGCGGGTGGCGCTGTCGGCGCTGACCATGGCCGAGTACTTCCGGGACGTCCAGAAGCAGGACGTGCTGCTGTTCATCGACAACATCTTCCGGTTCACCCAGGCCGGGTCCGAGGTGTCCACCCTGCTCGGCCGCATGCCGTCCGCGGTGGGGTACCAGCCGACCCTGGCCGACGAGATGGGTGTGCTGCAGGAGCGGATCACCTCGACGCGCGGTCACTCGATCACCTCCATGCAGGCGATCTACGTGCCCGCCGACGACATCACCGACCCGGCGCCGCACACCACGTTCGCCCACCTGGACGCCACCACGGTGCTCTCCCGGGCGATCACCGAGAAGGGCATCTACCCGGCGGTGGACCCGCTCGACTCGACCTCGCGGATCATGGACCCGCAGATCATCGGGGTCGAGCACTACTCGGTGGCCCAGGAGGTCAAGCGGATCCTGCAGAAGTACAAGGAGCTGCAGGACATCATCGCCATCCTCGGCATCGACGAGCTGTCCGAAGAGGACAAGGTCACCGTTCAGCGGGCGCGGCGCATCGAGCGCTTCCTGTCGCACCCGATGTTCGTGGCCGAGGCCTTCACCGGCCAGCCCGGCGTGTTCGTCGAGGTGGACGACACCATCGCCTCGTTCAAGGCGATCGCCGAGGGCAAGTACGACCACTTCCCCGAGCAGGCGTTCTTCATGTGCGGTGGCATCGAGGATGTCGAGAAGAAGGCCAAGGAGCTCGCGCAGTAGTCCGCGGTCCCGGGGCGTCCGCACGGACGCCCCGGGTGCTCCCTCGAAGCACAAGGAGTGCAAGTGGCAACCCTGAAGGTGGGGCTGGTCTCACCGGAGCGTGAGGTCTGGTCCGGCGAGGCCGCTCAGGTGGTCGCGCAGACCATCGAGGGCCAGCTCGGCATCCTGCCCGGCCACGCCCCGGTGCTCGGCGTGCTGCTGGACGGCAGCGTGGTGAAGGTGACGCCGGCCGACGGGTCGGCCGAGATCGTGGCGATGGTCGGCAGCGGGTTCTTCTCGGTGGCCTCGGACGAGGTGTCGATCCTCGCCGAGCAGGCCGAGGTCGGTGACGACGTGGACGTCGAGGCGGCCCGTCGGGCGCTGGACGCGGCGCTGGCGGGCGATGGCGGCGACGAGGCGCCCACGGTGGCCGAGCGGCGTGCCCGTGCCAGGCTCCGGGCCGCCGGCCTCGACGCGTAACGAAGGACCGGGGGCGGGGCGGTTTGGGAGAGCGCCTGGCGTGGGACGTGGGCGGGGTGCTCGCCGTGCTGGTCACGGTCGCCCTGCTGCTGCTCGCCGCGGTCCTGCTGCGGCGCTGGCTGTTCCAGCGTCGCGGCGGCACGGTGGAGTGCAGCCTGCGGACCCTTCCACAGGACGGAGCCCCGGGCCCGTGGCGGCTGGGCATCGGCCGCTACAAGGGCGACGAGCTGCACTGGCATCGGGTGTTCGGCCTGCGGTCCAGGCCCCGGCAGGTGATCCACCGCCGGGGCCTCGTCGTGTCCAAGCGCCGTGAGCCGGGCCCCGACGAGGCCCCCGGCCTGCCCCCCGACGCGGGCATCGTCGAGGTCCGCAACGGCGATCTGCGGGTCGAGCTGGCGATGAGCGGGGCGGCCCTGACGGGTTTCCTGGCGTGGCTGGAGGCCGCTCCCCCTGGATTCCCGGTCGACATTTCCTGACCTCTTTCGCCTTTCCTCGCGGCCTTGTGAGCCGACTGAGTGACGCACGTCTCCTTTTTCGCCCGGAGTGGGCTAGTTCGGCCTGCCGGAATCCGACATCGTGACGAGTCACCTCATCTGACTCTTCGAAGTCGGATATCCCCCGAGGAGGCCGTTGTGAGGCTCAAAGCAATGCTGGTCGGCGCCGGAGTGCTGGCGTCCCTGGTCGTGGGCGTACCGTCGGCGAACGCCGACGAGGCCTTCTACTCCCCGCCTTCACCGTTGCCCGCCGGGGCCGATGGCGACGTGCTGAAGTCGCAGCCGTCCACGTACGCCGGCGCGAAGGCGACCCGGGTCATGTACCTCAGCCGCAACGCCAAGAACCAGCCGATCCCGGTCACCGGCACGGTCATCGTCCCCGAGAAGACGTGGGCCGGGCCCGGCGAGCGGCCCATCGTGGCGTACGCGCCGTTCACCGCCGGCATGGGCGACCAGTGCGCGCCGTCCAAGACCCTCGCGGGTGAGGGCGGCGACCTGGCGGCCGGGTTCCAGAAGCAGTTCGTGGACACGCTCCTCGGCAAGGGCTTCGCGGTCGCCCAGACCGACTACGAGGGGCTGGGCACGCCCGGCGATCACACCTATGTGATGCGTTTGTCGGAGGCCCGTACGGTCCTGGACGTGGTGCGCGCGGCCCAGCGCCTGCCCGGCGCCGGACTGCCCGCCGACGGCCCGGTCGGCATCGCGGGCTACTCCGAGGGAGGTGGCGCGGCGGCCTCGGCGGCCGAACTCGCCTCCGACTACGCTCCGGACCTGGACGTCAGGGGTGTGTACTCCGGTGCTCCTCCGGCGGACAAGGCCAAGCTGGCCAAGAGCCTGGACGGCAGCCTGTACGCGGCCTTCCTCGGCTACGCGCTGATCGGCATCAACGCCGCCTACCCGGAGTCGAAGGTCTACGACCTGGCCAATGACACGGGCAAGAAGTTCTTCGAGGACGCCGCCAAGACCTGCACCATGGGCGGGGTCATGGGCCTGATGTTCAAGAACACCAAGACGCTGACCAAGGACGGCCGTCCGGTCGCCGAATACATGACGCAGGCGCCGTTCAGCGCCATCGTGGCGGAGAACCGCATCGGCACCCTCAAGCCCGCGATGCCCGTTCTCGTCGAGCACGCGCTGCTGGACGACGCCATTCCGCATGAGCACGGCCGGCTGATGTCCAAGGACTGGTGCGGCAAGGGCGCGAACGTCACGTTCCGGAACCTGGCCTCCTTCCCGTTGTTCGGCCACGCCCTCGGCATGCTCACGGCCAAGAACAACGCCGCGACGTGGCTGGGCGACCGGTTCGCCGGCAAGCCCGTCACGGGCAACTGCGGGACGCTCTAGCACCGGGCCGAACGAGGCCGTGCCGCTCCGCCCACCGAGGCGGGCCGGCACGGCCCCCGGTCCGTCAGGCGCCCGAGACGGTGATGTCGCCGGCGTCGGTGCGGGCGGTGACGCTGCGGCCGGACTTGGGGTCGCTGACGATGTCGGTGACGCGCGGGGTCCCGGATTGGGTACGTGCGTCGACGCGGTAGTTCGCTCCGGTGGGGAGCCAGAGCCGGATGTTGCCGGAGTCGGCCTCGAGGTCCACGACGTTCGGCGGCTGGTCCTTCCGGAACCGGACGGTGAGGTCGCCCGCGTCGGCGTGGGCGGTGAGGCGCTGGGCGCGGACCTCGGTCAGCTCGATGTTCCCCGAGTCGGTGCTGGCGCTGATCGTGCCGCCGGTCAGCTCGGACACCCTGATGTCGCCGGCGTCGGCGTGCGCCCGCAGGTCGCCCTCGGTGCCCCGGACCCGGATGTTCCCGGAGTCGGTGCGCACCTTGGCGGCCATCTTGCGCGGCACCTGGAGCCGGTAGCCGACGGCGCACTCGTTGAAGCCGATGGTGAAGCCCTCGGGGCACTTGTAGCCGAGGACCAGGGTGTCGCCCTCGCGGCGGTGGGTGGGGGTGGGCTTCTGCTCCTTGGACCACGACAGCCGCTCGTGCACGCTGATCGTGGCGCTGTCGGTGCCGACGATCTCGATGTCCGCGCCGTCCAGGCGGACGTCCAGGCTCGCGACGTTGCCGGGCAGCTCGTAGCGGCGGTCCTCGTGGTAGGTGGTCACGCCGAAGGACCCGCACCCGCTGAGCGCCGCCGTCACGCCGATCAGCCCGGTGGCCAGCGCGGCCACGCCCTTGAGCCTGTTCACCATCGTCTCCGTTCCCCGTTCGGGCGGGTTCGCCCGTTGCGGCGCCCTGGTTCAGGATCTCCGTTCGTCCCGGGGCGCGACAGGTGGCATGCCTGCGTCTTGGGGGTGGGGCTAACCCCACCCCGGTCGGCTCAACGCTCGCCGCCGGGCTTCCACAGGACGTCCCCGTGCCCGGCGTTGGCGACCCGGCACAGGATGAACAGCAGGTCGGACAGGCGGTTGAGGTAGCGGGCGGTGAGCGGGTTGACGCTGCCCTCGGGGGCCGCGCCGTGGTGGTCGACGGCCGTCCAGACGGAGCGTTCGGCCCTGCGGGTCACCGTGCGCGCCACGTGCAGGAGGGCCGCGCCGGGCGTCCCGCCGGGGAGGATGAAGCTGCGCAGCGGCCGCAGGTCGGCGTTGTGCCGGTCGCACGCCTCCTCCAGCCGGGTCACGTACGACTCCTCCACACGCAGCGGCGGGTATGCGGCCGGGCCGTCGGTGACCGGGTTGCAGAGGTCGGCGCCGACGTCGAACAGGTCGTTCTGCACGCGGACGAGCAGCGTCCGCAGGTCGTCGGACAGGTCGCCGAGCGCGAGGGCCGCCCCGATGGCGGCGTTGGCCTCCTCGACGTCGGCGTAGGCGGCCAGGCGGGGATCGGACTTGCGGGTCCGCGACATGTCGCCCAGGGCGGTGGTCCCGTCGTCGCCCGTCCGGGTATAGATCCGGGACAGGACGACCGGGGTCTCCTCGTTCTTCGGCATGAACGCCAGCCTAGTTCCGGCCTGACTCGGGCCGTTTGCGACGGTGATGTCATCATGTGACCGCTGTACGCTGCCACTTACATCGGTCGACTGCTTGCCGGAGGCGCGACGTGTACGACTACATCATCGTGGGGGCCGGGAGCGCCGGCTGCGTCCTGGCGGCCCGGCTGAGCGAGGATCCGGGGACCCAGGTGCTGCTGCTGGAGGCCGGGCCGCCGGACGACGGCCCCGAGATCCAGGTCCCGGCGGGCATCGCGTCGCTGATGAAGGGCCCGTACGACTGGGACTACGCCACCACGCCGCAGGAGCACGCGGGCGGGCGCAGCGTCTACTGGCCGCGCGGGCGGACGCTCGGCGGGTCCTCGTCCACCAACGCGATGATCTACATCCGGGGCAACCGGTACGACTACGACACCTGGCGCGACTCCTACGGCTGCGCCGGCTGGGGCCACGCGGACCTCCTGCCGTACTTCCGGCGCGCGGAGGACCAGCAGCGCGGCGAGTCGGAGCACCACGGTGTCGGCGGGCCGCTGCGGGTCGAGGACCTGCGGTTCAAGCACCGGGTGACCCGCGCCTGGGTGGAGTCGGCGCGGGCGTACGGGCTGCCCGCCAACGCCGACTTCAACGGCCCCGAGCAGGACGGCGTGGGCTTCTACCAGGTCACCCAGAAGCGCGGACGCCGCTGGTCGACCGCCGACGCCTACCTGCGCCCGGCGCTCGACCGGCCCAACCTCACCCTGCACACCGACGCGACGGTGACCGGCGTGATCATCGAGGCGGGTCGGGCCGTCGGCGTCCGGTACGAGCTGCGGGGAGAGGCGACGCAGGCCCGCGCCGAGGCCGAGGTGGTGCTGTCGGGCGGCGCGATCAACAGCCCCCAGTTGCTCATGCTGTCCGGGCTGGGGCCCGCCGACCGGCTCCGCGAGCACGGCATCGACGTGCTGGTGGACCTGCCCGGCGTCGGCGAGCACCTCCAGGACCACCCGATCGCCCCCGCCCTATGGTCCACTCCGGGCATCAAGGCGCTGTGGGAGAACGGCACCGCGCGCCAGTTCGTGAAGTGGCAGGCGCTCGGCCGGGGGCCGCTGTCGTCCAACGTGGCCGAGTGCGGCGGCTTCACCCGTACCGTCGAGGGGCTGCCCGCCCCGGACCTGCAGTACCACGTGCTCCCCACGCCGTTCGTGAACGAGGGGCTCACCGAGACCCCGCAGCGCCTGATGACGGTGCTGGTCACCGCCGTGGCCGTCGCCAGCCGGGGCCGCCTCACGCTGCGGTCGGCGAGCCCGTACGCCAAGCCGCTGATCGATCCCGCCTACCTGTCCGACAAGGCCGACCTGGACATCCTGGTGGCCGGGGTGCGGCAGGCCCGTCAGATCGCCGCCACGGGGCCGCTGGCCCGGCTGACGCAGGGGGAGTGGGCGCCGGGCGAGCAGGTCGAGGACGAGGCCGCGCTGCGCGCGTGGGTGCGCCGTGAGGCCGGCACCCTGTACCACCCGACGAGCACCTGCATCATGGGCGGCGGCGAGGACTCGGTCGTCGACCCGGAGCTGCGGGTGCGCGGTGTGGAGGGGCTGCGGGTGGTGGACGCCTCGGTGATGCCGACGGTTCCGCGCGGCAACACCAACGCCCCCACCATCGCGATCGCCGAGCGCGCCGCCGACCTCCTCCGGGGTCGTACGCCGTCGGCCGCCGCGTCCGTCTAAGACCTCTCTAAGGCATCGCCCTAGGCGCGGAAAACGAGAGACCCCCTCTCCTCCCGAGGAGGTGAGGGGGTCTGTGTCCCAGAGCGGCAGCCGGGCGGCTCCGGGGGAGCCGGCTCCCTGCGGGTCACCGGTTGCGGGCCTTCGCCTTGGCGGCCCTGCGGGCGGCCTTGGCCTCCTCGCGGTACCGCCGTACGCGGTCCTGCATGATGGCCCGGGAGATGTCGGGGTGGTTCATCTGAGGCGCTCCTCGTTCGTGCGGGCCGGCCTCTCCGGCCCGACACTTAGAGGTTCGCGCTAAGACGGCACCCTCCACATCGGGACGACGCCTTATCTACGAGGGTTGCGGATGTCTTAGGCCCGGTCCCCGGCTTAGGCGTCGCGAGGGTGTCAGCGCTTGTGCTGCTTGGCATGCAGGATGTTCATCAACTGCAGCACCCGCGACAGGTCCTTCTCCGTCCTTGAGAAGGTGACCACCGAGCCCGGGAGGGCGAAGCGTTGGCGGGTGATGGCCTTGGGGCTCGCGAACTCGCGCAGCCCGTCCGCGCCGTGGATGCGGCCGAACCCCGACTCGCCGACCCCGCCGAACGGCAGCGCCGGGACGAAGGCGAACGCGAGGACCGCGTTGATCGAGGTCATCCCCGAGCGCATCCGGCGGGCCAGGTCCATCGCCCGCGACCGGCTGCCGGAGAAGATCGCCCCGGCCAGCGCGTAGGACGACTGATTGGCCTTCGCCAGCGCCTCCTCGGCGTCCTTCACCTTCTGGACGGTGATGGTGGGGCCGAAGGTCTCCTCGCACACCGCCGCCGAGTCCTCGGGCACGTCGGTGAGGATCACCGGCTCGACATAGGGCCGGCGCACCGACTCCAGGCCGCCGACCACGGCGGTGGCGCCCCGGTCGAGGGCGTCCTTGATGTGCCGTTCGATGATCTCCAGTTGGCCGGGCATGGTGACGGGCCCGTAGTCGGCCTCGCGGTCGAAGCCGGGCCGCAGGCCCCGGGCCTTCTCGGTGAGCCTGGCGAGGAACTCGTCGTAGACGTCCTCGACCACGTAGATCCGCTCGACCCCGGCGCAGGTCTGCCCGGCGTTGGACATCGCCCCCCAGACCGCCGCGTCGGCCGCGGCCTCCAGGTCGGCGCCCGTGTCGACGATGAGGGCGTCCTTGCCGCCGCACTCGGCGACGATGGGGGTGAGGCTCTCCGCGCAGGCCGCCATGACCTTCTTGGCGGTGGGCGCCGAGCCGGTGAACGCGATCTTGTCGACCTCGGCGCGGGACAGCGCCGCCCCCGTCGCGCCCAGCCCGGTCACCGTCTGCAGGACCGGCCGCTCGGGAACGGCGACGGCGAACAGTTCGGCCAGGAGCACGCCGACCCCGGGGGTGAACTCCGACGGCTTGAACACCACCGCGTTGCCGGCCGCCAGGGCGTAGCCGATGGAGCCCATGGGGGTGAACAGGGGGTAGTTCCAGGGGCCGATCACACCGATGACGCCGAGCGGGTGGTACTCGAGGGTGGCCTTGTGGTTAATCGCGGCCACTCCCGGGAAGACCGAGCGCGGCCCGAGCACCTTGTGCGCGTGGCGGGCGGCCCAGTCCAGGTGGGTGATGGTGGCCACCACCTCGAGCTGGGCGTCCTGCAGGGTCTTGCCGGTCTCCTCGTGGATGAGGCGCGCCATCCGCTGCAGGGAACGGGTCAGCGCCCCCTTGAAGTTCAGCAGCCGCAGCCGCCGCTCCTTCCAGCCCAGGTCGCGCCACCATTCGGCGGCCTCACGGGCCCGGGCGACCGCCTCGGCGACCGCCTTGTCGTCGTGCACCGGATGCTCGGCCACCACCTCGCCGGTGGCCGGATTCAACGATGTGAACGTGGTGTTCTCCGTCGCCACGGACATGGACCCTCCCGGCAGACCTCGGTAAGTGCTTGCTTGCACATTCCTACCGCTTAGTAAAGCACTCTAGATCCTCGGCCCTCGGATGGTGACCCCGTGGTCAGCTCCGGCTCAGTCCTTCCAGAACTGGAACAGCGCGTGGCCCAGGTCGATGGGGAACTGCTCGACGTTCATCAGGTCGGTGATGTTGAAGACCAGGTCGAAGAAGGCCCGGTTGATCGGCGGGATCCACAGCAGCGCGATCAGCGCGAAGAACGCGTAGCCGCCGATCTCGTTCGCCTTGTGGACCCAGCGGCGGGGCAGGTAGGGCTCGATGATCCCGAAGCCGTCCAGCCCCGGGATCGGCAGCAGGTTGAGGATGGCGGCGGTGACCTGGAGGAAGATCAGGAAGGCGAGCGCGGACCAGAACAGCCCGTGCTGGTCGTCCAGGAGGCTGGTGTAGACGACGGCCAGGACGGCGGCGAACGCGAGGTTGGACAGCGGGCCGGCCGCCGAGACCAGGCTGTGGCGGATCTTGCCGGGGATCGAGCCCCGGTCGATCCACACCGCCCCGCCGGGCAGGCCGATGCCGCCGAGCAGGATGAACAGCACGGGGAGCGCGAAGCTCAACGTCAGGTCCGCGTACTTCGCCGGGTTCAGCGTCAGATAGCCCGCCGTGGAGACACTGTGGTCACCCGAACGATAGGCCAGATACGCGTGACCGAACTCGTGCAGGCACAGCGACACCACCCACGCCGCGATGACGAACCCGAAGATGGCCAGCCGCTCGGGCCGTTCCGGGGTCAGCGTCACCGGCCCGTAGCGCCAGACCATCAGCCCGAACAGGACGGTCGCCCCCAGGATGGCCAGGAACACCGGGCTCGGCCGTACCTCCGAGCGCTTTCGTATGGGGCGTACGTCGCCCATCCCAGTCCTCCAAGCGGTGATCCCGGCGTCGTCGCCGGACGGTAGCGGAAAGCGTCACGGTCCCACGATGACGGGGACGACATAAGAGCGCAGGAAGTTCCTGGTGGCGGCCTCGTCGCGGGCACGGTCGACGACGATCAGCGAGGCGACGATCCGGAACAGGAACTCCACGGCGCCGTCCACCTCGATGTCCGGGCGGATCCCGCCGTCGCGCCGCGCCGCCTCGAAGTACGGCCTGAGACGTTCGCCGCACAGGGCGAGGGTCCGTTCGACCGCTCCGGGCGCCACGTGCCCGGCCGCCTCCGAGGCCAGGAACCGCCCGATGTGCGGCTGCGCCCGAACGAACGAGACCGCGTCCATCACGCCCTCGACCACCGCGTCCGGCACCGACGGCTCGCGCCGGAGCCGCACGGAGAGCCGGTCGAGGAATCGCCCCAGATCTCGCAGCATGACGGCCGACACCAGCTCGTCCCGGCCGCCGGCGACACTGCGGTAGAGGGTCGCCCGCGACATGCCCGCCGCCGTGGCGATGTCCTCCACGGTCGTCTTGGCGATCCCGGACCGTGCGAAGCACCCCTCGGCGGCGTCGATGATCCGCTCGCGCGTGCTGCCCGTGGTCGCCGACGCCATGCACGGAAGATTACCGTTCGCCCCACTGCGGTCGGGTTTCCGTCGGCACGTCGGCCGGGCTCAGGACAGCTCGTGGTCGAGGGTGTAGGAGTGGGATCCGTCCTCGGCGACGACGATGTTCCCCTGGCCGCGCAGGCCCGTCAGCTCCCCGGTGCCCGAGGAGGGGACGATCTCCCACCTGAGCCACGGGCCGCCCGTCTCGTCGCCGCCCGCGCCGTGCTGGAGGACGAACGTCCCCTTGCGGCCGTGCAGAGTGCCCTCGAAGAGCTCGACGCCGACGTACGCGGCGGGGCCCGCCGAGGTCACCACGGTCTGGAGCTCGGTCTCGCTGGTGCCGGTCAGGTCGCCGTGGAACGTCTTGCTCACCCGGACCCGCCCCAGCGACAGGCCGCCGGGGCGCTCGTCCGTGGCGTACTCGTCCCAGGCGGTGATGTCGAAGGTGCCGCTCGCCTTTTCGGTCATGCACACCATTCTCGCCGGTGCGTCCGACGTTTTCCGCCGGCCCGGGCCTCGGATTCGGCGGGGCCGTGCTCAGAACAGGGTGCCCTCGTGCTCGATCCCGCGCAGGGCGTCGTAGTCCAAGGTCACGCAGTCGATGCCCCGGTCGATGGCCAGCACCTTGGCCTGTGGCTTGATCTCCTGCGCGGCGAACACGCCGCGCACCGGAGCCAGGTGCGGATCGCGGTTGAGCAGCTCCAGGTAGCGGGTGAGCTGCTCCACGCCGTCGATCTCGCCCCGCCGTTTGATCTCGACGGCCACGGTGGCGCTGCCGGAATCCCGGCACAGGATGTCCACGGGGCCGATCGCCGTGGGGAACTCGCGGCGGATCAGCGTCCAGCCCTCGCCGAGCGTGGTGATGTGCTCGGCCAGCAGCTCCTGAAGGTGGGCCTCCACCCCGTCCTTCTGGAGCCCCGGGTCGACGCCGAGCTCGTGGCTGGAGTCGTGCAGGAACTCGGCGATGGTCAGGATCAGCCGTTCGCCGGTCTTGCCGTGGGTGACGGTCCACCGCGCGACGGCACCGTCCTCCTGCGGCTCGCCGAACGGCTCCTCGCGCAGCGAGCAGGGCGGGTTCATCCAGTTCAGCGGCTTGTACGCGCGGTCGTCGGCGTGCACCGAGACCGAACCGTCGGCCTTCACGAGGATGAGCCGGGGGGCCAGGGGGAGGTGGGCGGTGAGGCGGCCGACGTAGTCGACGCTGCACCGGGCGATAACGAGACGCACGAGACCCCACCCTAGTGAGCCGCCGACGCCCCCGCGCCCGTCTCGCCGGGCCCGCCGTCGGTCCGGGTGTGAGTTCTGCGCATGACTCGATTTTGTCAAGGCTGGAATTCTCGGGTGCCTCTGGTTAACGTCCCGTGAGGCGGGGCCATGTCCCCGTGTGCTCATCCCGCTTACCCGAAGGGAATCGCTTCATGTCTCTCGACGTGACCCCGGAACTGCTGGAGAAGGCACGGCAGGGTGAGGTCGACGACGCGGCGTTCGTCGACTGCGTGCGGACCTCGCTGCCGTACGCCTGGGAGACGATCAGCGGCCTGGTGCTCCGCCACCAGGTGGAGGGCGGCGACTTCGCCGACAACCTGACGCCGCCCCCGGACGAGCAGGCCCGCGGCCAGTTGCTGCGGGTGCTGGCCAGCGACGCCATGCGCGGGGCCCTGGAGCGCCACTTCGGCATGAGGTTGGCCTTCCAGAACTGCCACCGCGTCGCCGTCTTCCCGACCGACGACACCGAGGCGTACCGTCGCTTCATCACCGCCCGCGAGCAGATCCTCAACCAGTCGCCGGAACTGCGCGACTGCTGATACCTAACCGCCGGGTGACAATTCCCTTCGAACGGTCGGCGCATTGTCACCCGGCTCCGACGTCGGACACCGAACGACGGACCCGGGGAAGGACCTCCTCGCCCAGCCGGGCGATGTTCTCCAGGGTGCGTTCACGGGATCCGGCGGCCTCCACCATGAGGACGAGGTGGCGGATGCCCGTGCGCTCCACGGTCCGCACCAGGGACGCCGCGCAATCGTCGGGTGTGCCCACCGGATGGATGGCGCACATGTCGCGGGCGTAGGCGACGGGGTCGCGGGGCTTGCGCGGCCGCTCGTCCACCGGGACGTACCCGTCGAGTCCCGGGCCGAGCCAACGCGGCATCTCCTCCACGACGAGCCGTACGGCCTCCTCCCTGGTGTCGGCCACTTGGGCGAGGCCGGTGGAGAGGTGCGCGGCGGGCCGTCCGTACCGGGCCACCGCCGCGGCCTTCTCCTCGTCCCCGACATGCATGCCGAGCAGCATGGGCACGCCGTGGGAGGCCGCGAGACGTTCACTGGCGGGCGAAGTGCAGGCCACCACCACGGGAGGCGGGGTCGCCGTACGGGGGACGACGGGCACTTCGCGGAAGGCGAACCGTTCGCCGGACCACGCGACCCGTTCGGAGCCCAGCCACGTCAGGACCAGGTCCAACGCCTCGGCGAACCCGTGCTCGTACCGGTCGAGACCCGTCCCGAAGACCTCCAGGTCCCGCCACGGGCCGCCGCGCCCGACACCCAGCCGGAACCGCCCGCCCGACACCGCTCCCAACAGAGCCGCCTGCTCGGCCAAGGCCACGGGATGCTGAGTGGAGAGAACGCTCACCGCCGTCCCCACGTCCACGCGCGAGGTCGCGCCGAGCAGGTATCCGGCGAGCGTGGCCGCGGACGGGCACACGCCGTACGACATGAAATGGTGCTCCGCCACCCAGACGTCGTCGAACCCCGCACGTTCCGCCGCCACGGCGGCCTCGACCGTACGGGTGAGGGCGTCGACGTCGGACTGACCGGGAAAACGGGTGGCGAGCAGGAAGGCTCCGAAGCGCACCCCCTTAGTCCTACCCGGAAGCGAGGGGAAAGCAAGGCTCTGGGAGACTGCGGACCATGAGTGGTGGTTCCTTCAGCAAGGTGGGAGTCGTCGGCCTCGGCACCATGGGGGCGGGCATCGCCGAGGTGCTGGCCCGGGGCGGACTGCCCGTCGTCGGCATCGAGATCAACGACGAGGCGCTGGCCCGAGGACGCGGCCATCTGGACAAGTCCACCGGTCGCGCGGTCAAGCGCGGCAAGCTCACCGAAGAGGGACGGCGGGAGATCCTCGACCGCATCACGCTGTCCACCGCCTTCGCCGACCTCGCCGACTGCGACCTCGTCATCGAGGCCGTCCCGGAACGCCTGGAGCTCAAGCGGCGCGTCTTCGCCGAGCTCGACAAGGTCTGCCGGGCCGACGCGGTGCTCGCCACCAACACGTCCTCCCTGTCGGTCACCGAGATCGCCGTCACCACCGAACGCCCCACGCAGATCGTCGGCGTCCACTTCTTCAACCCCGCGCCGGTGATGCGGCTGGTCGAGGTGATCGGCACCGTCCTCACCGAGCCCACCGCCGTCACGCGGGTCTCCGACCTGGTGCGCTCCCTGGGCAAGACCCCGGTCACCATCGGGGACCGCGCCGGGTTCGTGGCCAACCGCCTGCTGTTCGGTTACCTGAACCACGCGGCCGCCATGTACGACTCCGGGCACGCCACCCTGGAGGACATCGACACCGCCATGAAGGTGGGCGGGGGCCTGCCCATGGGCCCGTTCACCCTGATGGACCTCATCGGGCTGGACACGTGCCTGGAGGTCCTGGAGGCCATTTACCGCGAGTCCCGGGACCGCCGTCACGCCCCGGCCCCCGTGCTCCGCGAACTGGTCACCGCCGGGCTGCTGGGCCGTAAGACCGGGCGGGGCTTCTATCCGTACGACAACGCCGCCTCGTCCACCACGGCGTCCGCCACGGAGGCCGTGGACGTGCCGCAGCCGCTGGTCGGGGTGGTCGGCTCCGGTCCCCTCGCCGTCGCCATAGCCGCCGCCGCGGCGCGCGCCGGTTCGCAGGTCCGCTACGTGGGCGGGGACGAGGACAAGACCAAAACCGCCTGGGAGGCCCTGGAAGGCGCTCTGGAGGCCGAAGAGCTGGCCCGCGTCACCGGAGGTTCCGAGCTCGGCTCCCTGTCCGACTGCGACCTGGTTGTGGAGGCGGTCGCCGAGGACACCGCGATGAAGGCCTCCCTGCTCGCCGCCATCGACGATGTCGCCCGCCCGGGCGCGGTCCTGGGCACCACCGCCTCCACCGTCCCCGTCATCGAGCTGGCGATGGCCACCGACCGGCC
Organism: Thermomonospora umbrina; assembly: GCF_003386555.1. Lineage (GTDB taxonomy): Bacteria > Actinomycetota > Actinomycetes > Streptosporangiales > Streptosporangiaceae > Thermomonospora > Thermomonospora umbrina. Next base: position 4,534,793 of record NZ_QTTT01000001.1, read on the forward strand.
CGCCGACGTCGTGGGGCTGCACTTCCCCGAGGTGGGCGGCCCGCTCGTCGAGGTCGTCTCCACCGTGGCCGGATCGCCGCAGACCACCGAACGCGCCGCGGCCCTGGCCGCCCGTCTCGGCCTGACGGCCGTCCGCTGCCGCGACCGCGCGGGGTTCATCGTGGACGCCCTGCGGTTCCCCTACCTGAACGACGCCGCCCGCATGCTGGAGGCCGGCTACGCCGACGCCGACTCCATCGACGCCGCCATGACCCTCGGCTGCGGCTACCCCACGGGCCCGATCGCCGACCTCGACCGTCTCGGCCTCGACCGCACCGTCGCCGTCCTCCGCGCTCTCTACACCGAGAGCCGCGAGGCCGCCCTCACGCCCGCCCCGATCCTGGAGGAGCACCTGACGGCGGACCGCCCGCTCCGGTAGGGGTCCCGGGTCCCTTGGCGTACGTCTTTCCACAGAACGGCGTTCTCCTTTTGGGCCCGGCGGTCGGGCAGCACGCTGGGGAGATGCTGATTCCCCCGCCTCGACGCTCACCGGACACGACCGCGCTGACCGGCCGCGCGAGGGAGCTGAGCCGTGAGCTCCCCGCGCACGTCGTGATCGCTGAACGCGCCGCCGCCTGGGTCTGGGGCGTCGACGTGCTGCCGCCCGGGGCGCGCGAGGCCACCTGGCCGATCGAGGTGGCCCACCCTCCGGACCTGCCGCCGCCGGGCCTACCCCACTGTCGGCCCCGGCCCGCCGAGCTGCCCGCCGACGACATCGCCGAACACGAGGGCGTCCGTCTGACCGCACCCGAGCGCACCGCGCTGGACTGCGCCCGCTGGCTGCCCCGACTGGAGGCGGTGGCCGCGCTCGACCAGTTCTTACGCGCCGGCCTCGACCCGACCGCCCTCACCCGCCGCGTCCGCCGCCTGACCGGCGAGCCCCACGCCCGCCGCCTCCGAGAGATCCTCCGACTCTCCGACGCGGGAGCGGTGCTCCCCGGCGAGAGCTGGACCAGAGTCCACATCATGGACGCCGGCCTGCCCCGCCCCGCCACCCAGATCCCCGTGATGGCCGCCGACCGCCCCCGCTTCTTCCTCGACATGGGGTACGAGCAGTACCGCACCGCGGTCGAGTACGACGGCGAGGCCTTCCACACCGGCCCGGCCTGCCGCAACCGCGACACCGCCCGCCGCACCTGGATCCGCACCCACCACGGTTGGGAGATCATCGTCGTCACCAAGGAGGACATCCTGTTCCACCCGGCCCCCTTCCTCGAGGCCCTCGCCACCACCCTCATGCACCGCGGCTGGACCCCCACACCCTCCCAACTCGGCCGCCTGGAACTGAAACTCGCCAGACTCCGCCGCCGACGCCCCCCGTGATCGGCTCGCCAACCCCAAGCCCTGGGCGTGAACCTCACTGGTGTCGTGGTCGAGTCCTCCTGTGGCCTGTCCGCCGACTCGGGGCCTTGGGTGTGAGGTTCACCGGGTGTCGTGGTCGAGTCCTCCCGTGCCCCGCCCACCGACTCGGAGCCCTGGGTGTGGGGCTCACCGGCTTGGTCGTCGACCACCATGATCTTCCGCCGACTCGCTCGCCTGGAGTTGCGGCTCGGCGGGGTCCGACGTCGACATCCGCCGTGACCCGCTCGCCCGTTCCGGAAGGGAGCCACGCCATGTCCGCATAGGTCCGAAAACGGGACGGTCGGTCGTAGGCTGATCGGCATGAGTCCGCGCAGGAACAACCGCCGTCCCAAGGGGAGCGGACGGTCCACCGGAGGCGCTTGGGCATCCGGGTTGGAGGACCGAGAGGACGGCCCCGACGGCGAATGGATCGTCCGGATCATCGCCCCGGCCAACGCCACCAAGCCCTACCGTTGCCCCGGCTGCGACCACGAGATCGCCCCCGGCATCGGCCACGTCGTGGCCTGGCCCGCCGACCGAGGCGGCCCCGACGACCGCCGCCACTGGCACCGCCCCTGCTGGCAGTCCCGCCTCCAGCGAGCCCCCAAGATCACCAGATCCCGGAACGCTCCACGCTACTGATCCCCCTCCCGACGCCGGCGCACCGCTCATCCCGGACCCGACCGCCACACCTCGGCCTCATCCGACCCCCCGGCCGGCGGCTCGTACTCACGTCCGAGGCCCCTGAGTCGCTCATCGGCCCCCGCCCCGCCTGCCCACCAACCACATCCGATCTTCGCCTGCGGCGTCCGGTCCGTCCTTCGGCGCCGTCCGGCCCGCCCTTCAGCAGCAGCCGATCCGCCCTTGAGCGTCGTCCGGGCAGTCCTTCGGCGGCGTCCGATCCGCTTCTTCTGTGTTGCTCGATCCGTTCTTCAGCGGCGTCTGGCTGGCCCTTCGGCGTCGTCCGATCGCCCTTCAGCGGCGACCGGCCCGCCTTTCGGTGGCATCCGATCCGCTCTGAGCGTCGTCCGGGCCGTCCGGCGGTGGCGTTCGGTCCGTCCTGCGGTGGCGTCCGGCCTGTGCTTCGGTGGCGTTCTATCCGTCCTCCAGCGGCCGCTGGTCGCCGGGCAGGGCCTGCCGCGCCGCTCAGCGGTCCCGGTACGACGCGTCGGGGAGTGGCCGTTCGACGCGCCACGGTTGGGACCGACTCCGCAGCCTCATGAAGGCGCTCGGGGTCGGGTGCGTCGGCTCGTGCTGTCGGGGGGAGCGGGCGGTGATCGAGTGTGGGGGGATGGAGGCGCGGGATGGGCGTTACGGTGGGTTCCGGGTTGAGGAGGGTGATGGGGGAGATCAGGGCGAGTACGGTGCTGCCGGCCGTGCGGACCGACATCACGTTGCACACCGCCGACGGGTTGGAACTGGTCGGCGAGTTGGCGGTGCCCGAGGGGAGGGCGCCGGCGGCGACCCTCGTGTGCCTGCATCCGCTGCCGACGCATGGCGGGATGATGGACAGCCACGTGATGCGGAAGGCGTCGTACCGGCTGCCGGCGCTGGCGGGCCTGGCGGTGCTGCGGTTCAACACCCGGGGCACCCGTTCGGAGCGGGGTGTCAGCCAGGGGGAGTTCGACGGCGGCGAGGGCGAGCGGTACGACGTGGCGGCGGCGTTGGAGTTCGCCGAGTTCAACGATCTGCCCCGTCCGTGGGTGCTCGGCTGGTCCTTCGGCACGGAGCTGGCGCTGAAATGGGGCCGGGACCCGGTGGTGGAGGGGCTGGTCCTGCTGAGCCCCCCGCTGCACCGGGCCACGGACGCCGACCTCGACGCGTGGGGTGCGGACGGCCGTCCGGTGACCGCGCTGGTGCCCGAGCTCGACGACTACCTGCGGCCCCCCGAGGCACGTGAACGGTTCAAGCGGATCCCCCGGGCCGAGGTGATCGGGGTGGACGGCGCCAAGCACCTGTGGGTGGGGGAGCCGTACGTCCGCATCGCGCTGAACGAGATCGTTCGGCGGATCGTGCCGGAGGCGTACCCGCTGCCGACCGAGTGGGTCCCCGGCTAAACCCCCGCGTCCGAACACGGCCACTCTTTTCGAGGCGGACCGATCCGGGGTGACGATGACCTGACCGCCATAGGGGCGGCGAGGGTCGGAATCGTCGAACGGGAGGGATGCGCGCCGTGAGGGACCAGAGGGTGGGCACGTCGGGAGCGCCTCGATGAGCGTGCAGTTGTACGCCAGGGACGTCGGCGGGGGAACGCCGCTCGTGCTGCTGCACGCATTCCCGCTGTCCTCGGCCATGTGGCTGGCGCAGCGCGAGGGACTGGCCGCCCGCTTCCGCGTGATCACCCCCGACCTGCGCGGCTTCGGCGGCTCGGTGCTCGGCGAGGACGAACCCTCCGTGGACGCCATGGCCGACGATGTGGCCCGCCTGCTGCGCCGGATGGGGATCGACCGGGCGGTGATCGGCGGACTCTCCATGGGCGGCTACGTCGCCATGGCGCTGTGCCGCCGCCATCCCGACCGGGTGCTCGGCCTGTTGCTCGCCGACACGAAGGCGGCCGCCGACTCCGAACAGATCCGTGACACCCGTCTCCGCCAAGCCGAACGGCTGGAGGCCGAGGGCACCCCACAGGTGCTCGTCGACGAGGTCCTGCCCCTGCTGCTGGGCCCCACCACGATGCGCCAGCGCGCCCTGATCTACGGTCGCGTACGAGGCCTCATCCAGTCCGCCCCCGCACGCGCCGCGGCGTGGGCACTACGGGCCATGGCGACACGCCCCGACTCGTTCGACACGCTGCGCGGCACCCGAGCCCCGGCCCTGGTCATCGTCGGCGCCGAAGACCAACTCTCACCCCCCGCCGACGCCCGCGCCATGGCCGACGCCCTGCCCAACGCCGAACTCCTGGAGATCCCGAGGGCCGGCCACCTCGCCGCGATCGAACAACCCGACCTCTTCAACCAGGTCACCGGCGAGTTCGTCTCGGCCCTCGCCCGAACCCTGAGATGACCCGCCCCGCCCCGCGGGTACGGGCCCGGCCGCCGTTCGCGGGCGGTGTACGGGTTCATCGGAGGCCCGGTTGACGCTCTCCGCTAGCGTCTATAGTCAGTCAGGTGGCTGACTCAGGAACGACGACCGGACGGCGTTCGGGCAAGCGGGAGCGACTGGTGGCCGCCGCGGCGCGGGTCCTGCACGAGCAGGGCGTCGAGAAGACGACGATCGCCGACATCGCCCGCACGGCCGACGTGCCGGTGGGCAACGTCTACTACTACTTCAAGACCAAGGATCAGCTCGTCGAGGCGGCGATCGAGGAGCAGGGGCGCACCCTCCACACCCTGCTGGCCGCGCTGGACCGTCTCCCGGAGCCCCAGGGCCGTCTGAAGGCCCTCGTACGGGGCTGGGTCGATCAACGCGACCTCGCCGCCCGGTACGGCTGCCCCACCGGGAGCATGGCCTCCGAGCTCGACAAGCGCGCCGACGGCCTGGACCGCGTGGTCGCCGACGTCATGCGGCGTCTGCTCGACTGGACCGAGCACCAGTTCCAGGCGATGGGACGCGCCGACGCGCGCGAGCTGGCGGTCGCCCTGATCTCGGCCTACCAGGGCGTCTCCCTGCTGACCAACACCTTCCGCGACCCCGACCTCATGGCCGCGGAAGGCGAGCGCCTGGAACGCTGGATCGACTCCCTCGTACGGCCGCCGAGCTAGAGCGTGTCCTGCCGGGGGAGGACGACCTCCCTGATGATGAGGGCCAACGCGGCGGCGATGGGGATGGCCAGCAGGGCCCCCACGATGCCGAGCAGGGTGCCGCCGAGCAGCGCGGCGATGATGGTGACCGCGGGTTGGACGTCCACGGCGCGCTTCATCACCCTCGGGTGGATGACGTAGTTCTCGACCTGCTGGTAGACCAGGAAGAAGATCACGCAGGCGATGCCGGTGAACGTCCCGTCGAAGAAGGCGACCGTGCAGCCCAGGATCGCCCCGATGGTCGCGCCGACCAGCGGGATCAACGCGGTGATGCCGACGAACAGGGCCAGCGGCAGCGCGAACTTGATGCCCATGATCGACAGGAAGATGTACGCCACCGTCCCCGCGATGAACGCCACCGTGATGGTGCCGGCCACGTAGCCGCCGATGCGGAGCAGGATCTCGTCGCCCAGCAGCGCCACCCGGGCCCGCCGGGAGCGGGGCACCAGCCGGTAGAAGAACGTCTTGATGGTGGGCAGCGACCCCAGGAAGTACAGGGTGAGGATCAGCACGGTGAGGGTGCTGAAGATGCCGCCGACCACGACCCGCCCCACGCCGACGACACCGTCGATCGCCGACTGGCCGAAGTTCGGGTCGGTGACCTTCTCCTGCGCCTTCTTGAGGATCTGGTGCTCGCGGTCCAGCTCCCGGACGCGCTCGTTCTTGCCGAGCTCGTCGATGTAGGTGGGCAGGTGATCGATGAAGTTGGTGATCTGCTCGGTGAGCGGCGGGATGACCGCGAACCCCACCCCGACGAACGCCAGCACCAGCCCCAGGAACACCACCGCGACGGCCCCGCCCCGGGGCAGCCTGGCCCGCTGGAGTCGTTCCACCGCCGGGTTCAGACCCACCGCGAGGAACATCGAGACCACGATCAGCACGATCACCTGGCGCGCGCTCAACACCGCCTGAACGAGCATCCACGCGCAGATCACCCCGAGCGCGGCGGTGAACCCGAAGACGAACGGGTGCGCCTTGCCCAGCGGCTCCCCCGGCCGCCCGAACGGGGACAGCTTGTCCGCCCCGGCCTCGCGCCTGCGCTGCTCCATGTCGAACAGCGGATCCGGCGTCTCCCCGCCCTCCGGCTCCAGCGCCCGCACGTGATCGGGCACCAGTGGAACGGGCCGCTCCCCGGACCCCGCCGCGCCACCGTCGAGGACGTCGACCTCGGCCGCGGCCGTCCCGGGAACGGGAGCACTCCGCGCCTCACCGAGACCCCCGGCCTCGGCGACGGCGGAGCCGCTCTCCCTCTCCCCAACGGACGTGTCCGCACCCAGGCCATCGCGAAGGGCGGCCTCGGATCGGGCATCGGGCCCGTCGGCGGGGAGCGCGGGGGAGGGGACGGCGGGCGTGGGCGGGTTGTTCTGTCGGGGGCTGTCGTCGGGCACGCCTGTCTCCTCGTTCCCTGCCTTCGGGGGTGCCGGGGGTCGCCCGGCACAGTGTCATCATCCTCTTGAATGACGAAAAGCCTAGAGGGCGTGAACCCTCCAGGCTTTCCGGTGACAGGGCGATCTGGTCAGGTGGGGAGGGTCACTCCTGCCACCAGTCCTCGTCGTCGTCCTGCTGCTTCTTGGCCGTCGCCGCCTTGGCCGCCGCCGGCTGCTTGGCCGGGGCGGGCTTGGCCGGGGTCGGGCGGTTGCCCTCGGGAGCCGACAGGGCCGGCTTCTCGGGGGCCGCGGTGACCTCTTCCACGCTGGGCATCGCCGGAGCCCCGCCGCCCAGCAACTGACGCAACTGGTTGAGGTGGCTGGTGATGCTGTCGCGCTGGCGGGTCAGGTCGTCGACCTGGCGCTGGGCGGCGGTGCGGATCCGCTCCGCCTCGGACTTGGTCTCCGCCAGCAACTGCTCCGCCTGGGACTTGGCCTCGGCGATGACCTGGTCGGAGTTCTTGCGGGCGTTGGCCATGAGCTGCTTGGCGTGCGAGTCGGCCTCACGCCGGGTCTGCTCGGCCTGCTGGGTCGCCTTGGCCGCGCGCTGCTCGGCGGAGGCGGCGCGCTGCTCCGCCTCGGCGACCAGCTTCTGGGTGGCGGCCTGGGCGGCGGCGTGTCGTTCGGCGTCCTGGCGGTCGGCCTCCTCGCGGCGGGCGGCCAACTGGATCTCGAACTCGGCCTCCGCCTGGGCGCGCTGGGCCTCGCTCTCCTCGAGGATGCGCTGGGCCTGGGCCCGCATCTCGTCGGCCTGGCGCTTGGCCGTGGTGAGGATCTCGTCGCGCTCCCGCTTGGTGGACGCCCGGAGCTGGGCGACCTCCCGCTCGGTGGTGGTGCGGAGCTTGGCGATCTCCCGCTCGGCGGCGGCGCGCTTCTCGGCGACCTCGTGGTCGGCGGTGGCCCGGAGCTTGGCGACCTCGCGCTCGGTGGTGGAGGTCAGCTCGTCGGCCTCGCGGCGGGCCGAGGTGCGGACCTCGTCGGCCTCCCGCTCCGCCGCGTTGCGCATGTCGTCGCCCTCGCGCTGGGCGGTCGCGCGCAGCTCGGCGGCCTCGTTCTCGGCGGTCGCGCGCAGCTCGGCGGCGTCCACCTTGGCGGCGGCCTTGATCTCGTTGGCCTCGGAACGGGCCGCCTGGACGAGCTCGGTGGCCTGTTCCTCCGCCAGCCTGAGCAACTGCTCGATGCGGGCGCCGAGGCCGGAGTAGGTGGGGCGCTCCTGTTCCTGGAGCTGGCGATGGGCGTCGGACAATTCGCGCTGCAGGGCCTGGGTCTGCTCGCGGGCCTGCCGCACCTCGTTGTCGAGCTGCTTGATGTGCTCGTCGACCTGGTGCCGGTCGTAGCCGCGGAGCACCACGTCGAACTCACGTGGGGGCGTCTCTTCGAAGAAGTTGCTGAGCTGGGCGTCGATGTCGGACTGCATAGGGCTCAATCCTGGATGTGACGGGCTACGGGGTTCCGGGACCGGTTGATCGCCTGGACTTGCGGACTCACATCGGGGCCCCAGACCTCTTCCGGCGAAAGGCAGCGTACTCCCGCCGCTGCCGTGTTGGGGGCTCATCTGAACGCGCTGCGCAGAATGTCTGGTTTGTGAAGATGTTCGGAGCGTTCCCGGAGTGCTACGGGACCGGGGTGCAAAAACCCCACGTGCACCCGAACGACCACACTGTGACCGCACACAACCGGTGCGTAAGCCCTGTGATTTCGAACACGTCACAATCCGGTCATCGACCGGAATCGGTGCGACACGCATCCCATGTCACATGATCGCCGGGAGTCCGGCGGTCTCTCCCGCAGGTCCGTGTCGGGCACGATGTCCGGACCGTTCCTCCCATCGAGACCCCTGGAGGTCACCTGATGCGTCGCGCTCTCGGAGCCGGCGTCCTCGCGTTCGCGGGGCTCACGGCGACCGGCTGCTCCCTCTTCGACGGCGGCGACGACACCCCCGCCACCCAGATCCCCAAGGCGGAGATCGGCACCGACAACCACGTGAAGGGCGCCGTCGCCAAGGCCGTCCAGCCGTACGCCGGCAAGGACGTCTACGTCGACGTGATCTCGTTCCGCAGGCACGGCAAGGTGCTGCGCCTGGTGTTCGCCGTCACACCCCGGGCGAAGGGCAACGGCGACAAGCTGCCCAAGCAGACGTTCGGCGGCGACTACAGCGGCGGCGAGGCGTCGCGCCCGTACCTCGTCGACCCGGAGAACCTCCGCGTGTACGACCGCCTCACCATCGGCACCGGCGACCAGGCCCACTGCGCCTGCACCCGAGGACTCGAGGACTACCCGCTCGACGTGCCCACGGTGGTCTACACGGACTTCCCCGCACCGGAGGAGTCGGTCGAGAGGCTCACCGTGATCATGCCCGTGGTCGGGCCCATGGCGGGGGTGGAGATCTCCTGATGATCACCCGCGTCGCGTCCACCGCCGCCGTCGCCGCCACCGGGTTCGCGCTGCTCGCCGGAACGGCCGTCGCCGACCCCACGCCCACGCCGTCCGCCGCCGCGTGGCCCGAGCCCGGCCACGGGCCCGACGGCAAGGCGGCCGCCGAGGGCACGCCCCGGACGATCACCGTCCCGCCTCCGGGGACCCTCCAGGAGAACCGCAAGCCGTACACGCCGATCGAGGAGACCACCGAGGGCGGGCGCAGGTCGTTCACCCTCCAGGCCGACGTGCTGTTCAAGTCCGGCAGCGCGGATCTGTCGGACGCCTCCGAGCGCTACCTCGCCGAGGTCGCCGCCAAGCTCAAGGGCGGGAGCGTCACCGGCGAGGTCAAGGTGGTGGGCCACACCGACGACGTCGACGCGCCGGACAGGAACCTCACGCTGTCCCGGCAGCGCGCCGAGTCGGTCATCCAGGCGCTGCAGCCGCAGCTCGCCAACACCGGCATCACGCTGGTCGCCGAGGGCAAGGGCGAGACGGAGCCGCGCGACCGGGGCACCACCCCGCAGGCCCGTCAGCGCAACCGTCGGGTCTCGATCGTGTACGGGCAGGCCAACGCCCAGGCGCCGGCGGCCGACCCCCGCTACATCACCGTGCCGATCACCGAGCCCGCCCCCGACCCCGGACTCCGGCCGCTGCCGGGGGAGCCCGCGCCGCTGGCGTCCGTGCAGCGGACGATCAACGCCGTCTGGACGGTACGACTGGACGTGGTGGAGCTGGGCCGGACGGGCCGGCTGCTCAAGATCGGCTACCGGGTGCGGCTGGTGAGCCAACAGGGCACCGACGGGCTCAACTACGCGTCGCTGTTCCACGGCGACCTCTACACGGGCACCGGCCATCAGGCCCAGTTGATCGACAAACGGCACGGCGAGGCGCTGAGCCCGATCATCACCGGGCAGGGCTCGACGCTGGCCGACCGGGTCGGGGACGGCGACGACGTCGGCCCCGTCCAATACGGCTGGGCGTACTTCCCGCGACCCGCCCAGGAGACGGGGACGTTGTCGTTCTACGTTCCGGCCCTCGGGACCATCGACGGTCTCCGGGTCAAGTGACCGGCCCCGGGGCGCCCGGCGCGGGGCGCCCCGGGACCATGCGGTCAGTGCCCCTGGCCGGCCGCCTGGACGAGCTCGGTGAGCACCCCGTGGCAGTCCTTCGGGTGGAGGAACGTGATGCGCGAGCCCATGGACCCGCGGCGCGGGGAGTCGTACAGGACGCGGACACCCTGCTCGGCGATGCCGTCGGCCTCCTCCTGCACGTCCTTGTCGGTGCCGAACGCGATGTGGTGCACACCCTCGCCGTTCTTGGCGAGGAACTTGGCGATCGGCGAGTCGTCGCGGATCGGCTCCAGCAGTTGCAGGTAGGTGGCTCCGCCGTCGCCCGCGTCGTTGATCTTGAGCATCGCCTCCCGGACGCCCTGCTCCTCGTTGACCTCGATGTGCGCGTCGGTGAAGCCGTAGGCGCGACGGTAGAAGTCGACGGTCGCGTCAAGGTCGTGGCAGGCGATGCCGATGTGGTCGATCCGGGTGAGCATGGACGGGTCCTCCTCGTCGGGTTCCGGTGACGTCCAGCATCCATCGGACGCCGCCGCGCGGTGGTCGGAACGGCCGGCGGGCGGTACGGCCGGGGCGGACCGAACGGCATACGGTCCTCGTGGGTATCGTGGCAAACATCGCCGCCCCACCGCTGTGCGGGCCCCTGTGACCCCGGTGACAGGGCGAGGCGGAGACGCACCGTGAACCCGTGGAGGCCCCGTTATGCCCGCGAACTCCGTGATCGTCGCCGGAGCCCGTACCCCCGTCGGCCGCCTGCTCGGCTCCCTCAAGGACTTCACCGCCGCCGATCTGGGCGGCCTGGCCATCAAGGCGGCCCTGGAGCGCGCCGGGATCGCCGGCGACCGGGTGCAGTACGTGATCATGGGACAGGTGCTGCAGGCCGGCGCCGGACAGATCCCGTCCCGCCAGGCCGCCGTCAAGGCGGGCATCCCGATGACCGTGCCGTCGCTGACGATCAACAAGGTCTGTCTGTCCGGGCTGGACGCCATCGCGCTGGCCGACCAGCTCATCCGGGCCGGCGAGTTCGACATCGTGGTGGCCGGCGGCATGGAGTCCATGACCAACGCCCCCCACCTGCTGCCGAAGTCCCGGTCGGGCTTCAAGTACGGCTCGGTCGAGGTCCTCGACCACATGGCCCACGACGGCCTCACCGACGCCTTCGACGGCATCCCGATGGGCGAGTCCACCGAGGGGCACAACACGCGGCTGGGGCTGACCCGCGCCGAGCAGGACGCGTTCGCCGCCCGTTCGCATCAGCGCGCCGCCGCCGCGATCAAGAACGGGGTGTTCGAGGACGAGATCGTGCCCGTGGAGGTGCCGCAGCGCAAGGGCGACCCGGTGGTCTTCGACACCGACGAGGGCGTGCGGGCCGACACGACCGTCGAGGGGCTGGCCCGGCTGCGTCCCGCGTTCGCCAAGGACGGCACCATCACCGCCGGGTCGTCCTCGCAGATCTCCGACGGGGCCTGCGCGGTCGTGGTGATGTCGGCGGCCAAGGCGGCGGAGCTGGGGCTCACCCCGCTGGCCGAGATCGGCGCCCACGGCAACGTGGCCGGTCCGGACAACTCCCTGCAGTCCCAGCCGGCCAACGCGATCGAGCACGCCCTCGCCAAGGAGGGCCTCGGCGTCGACGCGCTGGACCTCATCGAGATCAACGAGGCGTTCGCCGCGGTGGCCGTCCAGTCGATGCGCGACCTGGGCGTCGACGCGGAGAGGGTCAACGTCAACGGCGGGGCGATCGCCCTGGGCCACCCCATCGGCATGTCCGGCGCGCGGCTCGTCCTGCACCTGGCCCACGAGCTGCGGCGACGCGGCGGGGGAGTGGGCGCGGCGGCGCTGTGCGGCGGCGGCGGTCAGGGCGACGCGCTGATCCTCCGCGTGCCCTCGGCCTGAGACCCCCGGCCGCTCGGACGCCCCGTGCTCACGGGGCGTCCGTGATCGTGACCGTGACGGTCGTGAAGCCCAACGACCTGAGCAGGCTCTCCAGCATCTGCCGGGTGTTCTGATCGGCGCGCTCGCGCAGACCGCTCTCCGTGGCGGCCGCCTGGATCCGCTGGGCGGCCAGCACGTAGAGCTGCCGCTGGTCGTTCGGGTTGGCGCTGAACACCCCGCCGATCCGGTCGAGCAGCCCGCGCTGGGTGGCGAACACGTAGCTCCGCTTGGGATCGAGGTTGGCCTGTTCGAGCCGGGCCCGCGGCAGTCGCACGGAGGCGACGGTGCGCTCCTCGTTGACGGTGACCGCGCCGTTCGCCATCCGGGAGAAGTCGACGTACGCGTCGACCGCCCCCACGCCCACGAACAGGGTGCGGTTGCCGCGGACCGCGCCGGGCAGGAACTTCGCGTCCTTCTCCAGGTCCACGATGACCTGGAAGTTGCCGCTCGCCGCCTCGTAGCGGGACAGGTCCCGGATCGACTTGAGCACGGCCGGACCGGTGCGGTCCTTGGTCTCCACGCCGAACGGGTTGAGCCAGTCCGGTGTCAGGTCCAGAGCGTTCGCGCCGATCAGCACCGCGACCACCGCGACGACCGCCGGCGCCGCGCTCCGCAGTCCCCGCAGGGGGAGCAGTCTCGACCTCGCCCTCGACGGCGCGACCCGCTCTGTGTCGTCCGCTTCCGAATTCTCTGTTTTCGAGCGTGTCATGGCCGGGGCATTCCCTCCCGAAGGGGGGCATCACGTCACGCCGAAGCCACATTCTCGGACGCCCGAGGGCACCCCCGGACGGACCCTCGCCACCCCGCCCCTAACCTGGGACGCAAGCGAGAGCCTCACCAGAGAGCATTGGACTTCCCGTGGACATCGTGCGCGTCTTCCGTATCGTTTCGCTGCTGGAAGCGACCTCGTTCCTGCTGCTCCTCGTGGCCAGCGTGCTCAAGCGCACCGCGGACTTCCCGGAGGGCGTCACGGTCCTCGGGCCCGTTCACGGCGTGCTGTTCCTGGTCTACGTGGCGCTGGCGTTCATGTCGCGTCCGCAGACCCGCTGGAGCAACGGGCGGCTGACCCTCGCCCTGATCGCGTCGGTACTGCCGGTGGCGCCGTACTTCGTCGAGCGCAAGTGGCTGCGCGAGGTCGACGAGACACCCGCCCCCAGCGGCGCCTGACCGCCCGCCGTGCCCGGCGTCGGGTCGGTGGTCGCGCGAGGTCGAGGAGATGCCCGCGCTGAGCGGGTGTGAGCGCCGGCGTCGGGTCGGTGGTCGCGCGTGGTCGACGGAACGCCCGCCCCCAGCGGCGCCTGACCGTTCGCGGTGCTCGGTGTCGGGTCGGTGGGCGTGCGTGGTCGTGGAGGTCCGCGTCGAGCGGGTTTGAGGGCCCGCCGTGCGCGCTCGGGTCAGCGGAAGTGCCGCTGGTCGAGGGTGCACGTGTGGTAGGCGTGGTAGTGCCGGGCCAGCCAGGCGGTGCGGCGGGCCTCGCTCCAGCCGGTGAAGCGCCGGGCGGCCAGTGACAGGCCCCCCAGCGGCGGGACCCGGACGCTGGCCGCGATGGACGCCCGTTCGAGGTTGCCGGTCGCCGGCTTCGGTGATGAGGCCGGGGTGGCCAACCGGGCGAGGTCGACCTCACCGCGAAGCCACAGATCCACCAGCCCCCGGTAGAGCCGGCCCTTGGCGTTGCGCGGATCACCGCAGGACAGCGGGTCGACCAGGGTGCGCTGGACCTGGTGGACGATCTCGTGCTCGTAGCCCGGGGTGAGCGCCGTCAGATGGACGAACGCCACCCCCCGCCGGATGCCGATCGGCTCGTTCTCCGGCCGCTGCACCACCCGGGTGAACGCGGCGGGCGTGGTGCTCAGCCGCGCCGCCAGCGGGGTCAGCGCGGCCTCCAGCGAGGCCAGCCCCGCGTCCAGCGCGGGATGGACGCAGATCAGCAGCGGCCACTCCCGGCACACGTGCCCGACCTGGGACGGGACGGCCGCGCCCCCGCCCTCCGCCAGCCGCTGCGTGCCGAGCACGGTGACGGCCAGCGCGGCGACCAGCGGCAACAACAGGAGCCGCCGCTTGGTCAGCCCCCACACGTAGCCGGTGACGAGCAGGCACGTGAGCCCCGCCGACCACAGGAACTCGTCGGCCAGCGCCCCGGGCCGCAGCGTCGTGAACGGCTCCAGCCGTCCGATGGCGGCGGGCGGGATCAGGCTCAGCCACGAGCCGCCCGAACTCCGCAGCGCCGCCCACAGGCCCGTCGCCGCGCCCGCCGCCACGACGGTCAGCGCGAACGGCGCGAGACGGCCCGCCAGATACCCGGCGGTCACGTGCAGGATCAGCGTCCCGGCGCCGGCCAGCAGCCCCAGCGGATGCGCCGCCCCCGGCCGCTGCGTGAGCACGGTCTCGCCGAGGACCACCATGGCCGCCATCCCGTACGCCAACAGCGTCGCGTGGCTCAGCAGCAGCAGGTCCAGCAGCGTTCCGGTGGCGGGGGAGCGGGCGGTCAGGTTGCGCAGGTAGCCGAGCCGCTGCTCGCGGACGGCCAGCCAGGCGGCCAGGAGCGCCGCCAACGGGCCCATCCAGCGCACCGAGGCGGTCAGCGCGACCACCGCGCTGTCCCAGTCGGCGACCCCCGGGATGCGCGCCCGCCAGGCGACGGCCACTCCGACCGCCGCCAGCGCGGGCACCGCGACCAGCGGGGTCGCCCGGCGGGCGTCCAGCCGGAGCACCCGCCCCAGGTCAGACACAGGCGCCGCTGCCGAGGACCAACCGCCCGGGACGCCCGCCGACCACGACGGGCGGCGGGGCGCGGTACGGGTCCGCGGCCGGCTCGGTCAGCCTGCCCCGGCCCAGCACGAACACCCGGTCGCACCAGCCGGTCAACTCGCCCAGCCCGCACGCCGTGACCACCACCGTGGGCGCCAACGAGCACAGGAGCGGGATCAGCGCGTTCATCTCCGCTTCGCCCAGCCCCGCGAACGGCTCGTCCAGCAGCACCAGGTCCGGCTCGTGCACGCAGGTGGCGGCCAGCCCGGCGCGCAGCCGCACCTCCGGCGGCAGCAGCGACAGCTCGGTGGCCGCGACCTCACCGATCTCCAGCCTTTCCAGCATCGCCCGACCGGCCGCGGCGGGCACCCGTTTGTAATAGGCCGAGTAGGACACGAACTCGGCCACCGTGAAACCCTGCGCCCACGAGAAGCGGTCGGGCAGAAAACCTATCCGGGCCCGCACGGTGCGAATTCCGTGTGCGTTTCCGGTGTCATGTCCAAGAATTCCGAGAGCGCCGGCATGAGGCCGGCGCAGAGTCGCGAACGTGGCCAGCAGGGTGGACTTGCCCGTGCTGGGCGGACCGGCCACGCCGATCACACCCCCGGTGACGTCGAAGTCGGCCGGGCGCAGCAGCCACCGCCCCCCGCGGCGGACACCCATCCCGCGGGCCACGATCGCGGAACGATCCGCGATCATTGAACCCCCCAAAGACGTAGATGCGCGGTGACGGCCACCGCCCGGGCTCACAGCCGACCCCTACCGGCTCCGCCCGAATCGGCGAAGAGGTTATTGCACCCGGCTTTTGCCGTCGCCACACGCATCGACTGGAGCACTATAACCACGCTTGGTGAGCGCTGTCAGCTCCCTTTTTGGACTTCCCCTCCGCACGGCCCGGCTTTACCTTAATGGGAAATGCCGCTTTACCTGGATTGGCCGGACTCGCCGGTGCGGGATCGGGCACTCCGGGCGGCCCCGCGGCCCCGTGCGGCGCGCCCGACGGACGGCCCGTCCGATCGCCCGGAGCGGACCGACGCGCGACCGGCCGTCCCGATGCGGCAGGATGGACACATGCCTTCTCGGGACTTTTCGTTGCACGGGGCCATCGATCTCGGCGCCCGCCAGGCCGCCGCCAAGAAGCAGCAGGAGCGGAAGGCCGCCACCGCGAACGCGAACGCGGCCGGGGCGGACGCCGGCGCGACCTACGTCGTGGACGTCACCGACCAGACCTTCAACGCCGAGGTCGTCGAGCGGTCCCGCACCGTCCCGGTGCTGGTGGACTTCTGGGCCGAGTGGTGCGGACCCTGCAAGCAGCTCGGCCCGATCCTGGAGAAGCTGGCCGCCGAGGCCGCCGGTCAGTGGATCCTGGCCAAGGTCGACATCGACGCCAACCCGCAGCTCGCCGCCTACATGCAGCAGATGGGGGTGCGCGGCATCCCGTTCGTGGCCGTCGTGGTCGCCGGTCAGCTCATGCCGTTCCTGAACGGCGCCGCCCCGGAGTCCCAGGTGCGCAGCGCCATCGGCCAGCTCTTCGAGGCGCTCCGCCAAGAGGGCATCCTGCCCGAGGACGGCGGCCCCGAGCCCGCCGCCGCCGGCGGCGTGCCCGAGCCCGAGGACGACCCGGTTTTCGCCGAGGCGCAGGACGCCCTGCAGCGCGGCGACCTCGCCGCCGCCAAGGACGCCTTCCAGCGGATCCTGGACGTCTCGCCGCAGGACGCCGACGCCCGACGCGGGCTGACGCTGGTCGAGCTGAGCGAGCGGGTCGGCGCGCTCGACGTCGAGCAGGTCCTGCGCGACGCGGCGGACGCGCCCGGCGACGCGGTGCTGCAGACGCGGGCCGCCGACGTCGAGATGCTCACCGGCCGGATCGACGCCGCCTTCGAGCGGCTGGTCGCCGCCGTCCGGCGCACCGCGGGCGACGATCGCGAGACCGTCCGCAAGCACCTGCTGACCCTGTTCGAGGTGCTCCCCGGCGACGACCCCCGGGTCGGCAGGGCCCGGCGCTCCCTGCAGGCCGCCCTGTTCTGAGTTCTGATCGGCGGATCGCGCGTCCGACGCCCCCGGACGGGGGCATGATGGTGGTGTGACCGCCCTGGTGGTGACGATCTCCGCGACGTTCGGCGCGGGCGGCAGCGTGATCGGGCCCGCCGTCGCCGAACGGCTCGGCCTGCCGTTCGTGGACCGGGCGGTGCCGATGACCGTGGCCGACGAGATCGGCTGCTCGCTGGAGGAGGCGCTGGTCCACGACGGCCGCGCCGAGCACGGCCTCGCGCGCATCCTGGCCGGGGCGGCCCGGCTGCCCGGCGTCACGCTCGGCGGCATGGACGTCCACCTCCCGGACCGCGATCTGGTGCCCGAGGAGGAGTTCATCGCCCGCACCGAGAAGGTCATCAGACGGACGGCGGACGGCGACGGCGGCGTCATCCTGGGCCGCGCCGCCGCCGCGGTGCTCGCCGACCGGCCCCGCACCCTGCACGTCCGGCTGGACGGGCCCGCCGACCGACGCCTGGACCGGGTCCTGCGCGACCTCGCGGACGAGCCGGACGAGCCGGACGAGCCGGGGGAGCGGGACGAGGCCGAGCGCCGCCGGTCCGTGCGGCGCCTCATGGACGACAACGACCGCGCCCGCGCCGCCTACGTCAAGCACTTCTACCGCGTCGACCCCGCCTCCTGCCGGCTGTACGACCTGGTGATCGACGCCACCCGGCTGCCCTCCGCCGCGGTGGTGGGGCTGATCGCCGACGCGGCCCGCGCTCTCTGAGGCCGATCCCACATTCCGGGGGCCGGGGCAATCGCGGACAACTGCCACGACAGTGCCGTCTGACATGCGACGATGAACGAGGGACACCGTCGTTCCCCTCCTGGCGCGGCGCCGGGGGCACCGGGGGGTCGGTCCCTCGGCCGAGGTGAGAGGGAGCAGTTGTCGTGGCCAGCGTGCCGAGCGTGTCGTATTCGATCACCGTGCGGCTGGAGGTGCCGGCCGGAGGCCGGGCCGTCAGCCAGATCACCCACGTCGTGGAGAACGCCGGGGGCATCGTCACCGCTCTCGACGTGAACACGGCGGCGCACGAGACGCTGCGCATCGACGTCACGATCGCCACCCGCGACACCGAGCACGCCGAGGCGATCGTGGCCGTCGTCGAGGCGATCGAGGGCGTGCGGATCCACAAAGTCAGCGACCGCACCTTCCTGATGCACCTCGGCGGCAAGATCGAGATGCGCTCCAAGGTGCCGCTGCGCACCCGCGACGAGCTGTCCATGGCGTACACGCCGGGGGTCGCGCGGGTCAGCCTGGCGATCGCCCGCAACCCCGAGGACGCGCGCCGGCTGACCGTCAAGCGCAACAGCGTCGCGGTCGTCACCGACGGCTCGGCGGTGCTGGGGCTGGGCAACATCGGCCCCGAGGCCGCGCTGCCGGTCATGGAGGGCAAGGCGGCGCTGTTCAAACGGTTCGCCGACATCGACGCCTGGCCGATCTGCCTCGACACCCAGGACACCGACGAGATCGTCCGGACGGTGCAGATCATCGCCCCCGGATTCGGCGGCATCAACCTGGAGGACATCTCCGCGCCCCGCTGCTTCGAGGTGGAGGCCCGGCTGCGCGAGCTGCTCGACATCCCGGTCTTCCACGACGACCAGCACGGCACCGCGATCTGCGTGCTGGCCGCGCTGACCAACGCGCTGCGGGTGGTCGGCAAGGATCTGGCCGACGTGCGGATCGCCATGGCGGGCGCCGGCGCGGCGGGCACCGCGATCCTGAAGCTGCTGCTGCACGCCGGGGCCCGGGACGTGATCGTCAACGACTACCACGGGGCCGTGCACCGGGGCCGCGACGACCTCGACGACTCGCTGCGCTGGATCGCCGACCACACCAACGCCGACGGCTACGCCGGCGACCTGCGCGGCGCGGTCAAGGACGCCGACGTGTTCATCGGGGTGTCCGCGCCCGGCATCCTCACCGGCGACGACGTGGCCACCATGAACGAGGACGCGATCGTGTTCGCGCTGGCCAATCCCGAGCCCGAGGTCTCCCCGGACGCCGCCCGCGAGCACGCCGCCGTGGTCGCCACCGGCCGCAGCGACTACCCCAACCAGATCAACAACGTGCTGGCCTTCCCCGGCGTGTTCCGGGGGCTGCTGGACGCCCAGGCCGACGGGGTCTCCCAGGGGATGCTGCTGGCCGCCGCGCAGGCGCTGGCCGCCGTGGTGACCGACGACGAGCTGGGCCCCAACTACATCGTGCCGAGCGTGTTCCACCCGGACGTGACGCAGGCGGTGGCCGCCGCCGTCCGCGAGGCGGCCGGCGGGCGGCCCCGCACCGAGGGCTAGTCGAACGGGATCACTCCCAGAAGAAGCTGGCCCGTATCCGGAGTGCGCTGCTCCATTCGATGTTGACCCAGGTGTGCACGCCGCCCTGGTACGGCCTGACGTTGTGGACGGTCATCCGGGCCGAGCCGATGAACGGGACGTTGTTGCCGTCCACCTCCACGATGGAGACGGTCACCCGGGTCGACGGGCTGAAGATGTTCGACGGCAGGTTGAGGACGCGCTGCCCGTTCGTGATGTAGATGGCGGTGCCGGTGAAGACCGTCTCGGTGCCGATCCGGGACGGGATGTCGGCGGGCTCGATGATCGACAGGTCCATGGGGGTTCCTTTCGGTGAGCGCCTGAGGCGTGGTGCTTTCCACCCACAGCATCGAGACGGTCGCTCTCCGTGGTAACCCCCTGGGGCGGCATGCCTTACAGACGCCGCGGTGAGGGCCGGTCAGTCGCCGGTCCTCTTGGCGAAGACCTGCTCGCGGCGGCGCGGCCACACCCCGCCGTACCAGACGATGATCACGCCGGTGACCATCGCGGCCAGCCCGGTGGCGGCCCGCGCCCACAGCACGTCGGAGTCCGCCCCGGTGTGCGGCAGCCGGTCGTCGGGCGAAGGGTCGCCGGCGACGGGGGACCTGCTGCGGCAGTTCGCGGTCCGGGTGACGGTGACGACCGGCTCGTTCCGCCAGGTGACGGTGACGCGGGTGCGTCGGTCCTCGCGGAGGGTGAGCTCCACGGTGCGGCTCTGGCCGGCGGCGATCCGGTCGCCCTTGGGGGCGGTGGAGCCGTCGGTCTCGAGGGTGAAGTCATGGACGATCCGGGTGCGGTTGCGGATCGTCACCCTGATCGTGCGGTCGGGGCAGCTCACCCGGCCGATGCTCACCGTGAGCGGCAGGGCCGGGAGCGCCGGTCGGCTGGGCGCGGACGTCCGGGTCGGCGACGGGGACCTCGACGGGGATCTCGAGCCGCTCGGCCGGGCGGAGGGCGAGGGGTCGCTCGTGCCGCCGACCGGCGACGCCGACGTGCTCGGGGACGGGGTCTGCGAGGCGTTGGAGTCGGCGGACGTGGTCCGCAGCAACGCCGGCACCGCGATCAGGAGTCCGATGACGAAGAACACCGCCGCGATGATGATCCTGGGCAACTGCATCGAGCTCTCCCGACCGCCGGTCCGCGTAAATTCCGTGGCTGCCTGCGCTAGATCTTCTTCGACCCGTTCCCTCATTCTCCGATACCCCGTCCGGCGGGGCCGCATAACCGGCCAACTCGGTGGGGTGGCTGCCGGTACCGGTCATCGCCGAGCATCATGGAGGCATGGACGACGGCATCGCGGTGGGGCGCCTGCTCGTGGCGACCCCTCAGCTCGACGATCCCAACTTCCGGCGCAGTGTCGTCCTGGTCGTCGAGCACGACACGGTCGAGGGCACGCTGGGAGTGGTGCTCAACCGGCCGACCGAGGTGCCCGTCGACCGGGTGCTGCCGCCGTGGGCCGAGCTGGCCACCGGCCCCAGCGTGGTGTTCCAGGGCGGTCCGGTCGCGCTGGACAGCGCGCTGGCGCTGGCCCGGATCCCCGGCGAGGACGAGCCGCTGGGCTGGCGGGCGCTGGACGGCGACACCGACGTGGGTCGGGTCGGACTGGTCGACCTGGACGCCCCGCCGGGACTGATCTCGGCGGAGGTGATCCAGTTGCGGGTGTTCGCGGGGTACGCGGGCTGGGGTGTGGGCCAACTGGAGTCGGAGGTCGACGACGGCGCCTGGTACGTGCTGCCGGGCGAGGCGGGGGACGTCTTCGCCGCCGACCCGGAGCGGCTGTGGCAGGCGGTGCTCCGGCGACAGTCCGGCGACCTGGCCTTCGTCGCCACGTTTCCGGAGGATCCCAGCCTCAACTAGGCTGGTCCGGGTGAGTACGAAGATCCTTCCAGAGAGTGACGTCCGCCCCGACCTCTCCCACGGGGACGGCGATCACGAGCGCTTCGCGCACTACGTGCAGAAGGCCAAGATCACCGAGAGCGCGGTGACCGGCACCCCCGTCATCGCGCTGTGCGGCAAGGTCTGGGTGCCGAACCGGGACCCCAAGAAGTACCCGGTCTGCCCGGAGTGCAAGGAGATCTACGAGGGCCTCAAGCCCGGCGGCGGCGACGACAAGAGCTGACCCGACCCCCGGCCCGCCCCGACGACCCGCCCGGTGACCGACACCCGGGCGGTCACGACGGCGGCCGTGCGATAACTTCGATCTGTCATCGATTGGTCACGATGGGTCGGGGGATTCATGGGACGGTGCCGCGTTCAGGTCGGAGCATGCGCTCTGCTGGTCACCACGAGTGCGTTGCTGAGCGCGTCCGGTGAGCCCGGCGCCCCGCCCCCGTCCCCCCACACCGCCTCCGCCACCGGCCCCACGGCACCGGCCTCCGCCCCCGAACCGGGAGGCACCGCCTCCGCCCCACGCGCCGCCTCGGCCCCGTACGGGTCCGCCCCCGTCGGCTCCGGCCCACGCGCCGCCTCCGGAGGCGGGCCGATCACGCCGGCCTCCGACGCCCGCGCCGCCGCCGTGGTCGCCGCCGGCGTACGGCCGGACGGGTCGTGCGGTCCCGACGCCCGGCGCCGTGGCGTGCACTCGTACGACGGCACGGACGCCGCGCGCGCCCTGGTCGGCGGCGGGGTGCTCGGGATCTGGGCGCCGCCGTCCCTCGAGCCGCCCCGGGACCCCTCCCGCGACCCGGCCCGGGACCGCGCGGCCCTGCGGACGTCCCAGGCCGACACGCTGATCGCCGCGTTGCATCGGGCGCTGACCGGTCGCTTCGGGACGGCGGACGAGGCCGCCATCGACCGGGCCGAGCGCCGTGCCGCGCCGATCGTGATCCCGGTCAGGTTCCACGCGATCGCCGACGGCTACGCGGGACGACTCACCCGGGCCACCGTGGAACGGCAGATCGCCACGCTGAACGACGCGTACTCGGGCCGCCGGGGGACCGGTGCCGCCGACACCGGGGTGCGGTTCCGCCTGGCGGGATACGAGGTCACCTCCAACCCCGCCTGGTTCCGACGCCCCGACCGGTACGAGCGGCAGATGAAGTCCGCGCTGCACCATGGGGGCCCCGGCACCCTCAACCTCTACACGGCCGCGGTGGGTGTGAAGGTGCTCGGGTTCTCCACGTACCCGCAGAGCGCCCGCGACCGGCCCACCGAGGACGGCGTCGTCATCGACTACCGCAGCGTGACGGGGGGCGAGTACCGGCACTACGACCACGGCTACACGGCCGTCCACGAGGTGGGGCACTGGCTGGGCCTGTTCCACACGTTCGAGAACGGTTGCGACCACCCCGGCGACCACGTGGCCGACACCCCCTACGAGGCGGTGCCGACCGAGGGCTGCCCGAGGTCCAAGGACACCTGCTGGGACGACGGGGCCGACCCCCTCCACAACTTCATGGACTACGCCTGGGACGCCTGTATGCGCGAATTCACACCGGGCCAGGGACGCCGGATCCGTTCCTCGTGGCGGGCGTTCCGCACCGCGTCCGGAAACTGACGCCCGTCGGGCACGCCCTCATGTGTCGGTGAGGCTGGGTACGCTGTGAACACCGTGAGCACCTTCGCTGCCTCGAGCATGCCCCCCGCCTTCCCCGAGCGAGCAGCATGGGGGACCGCGTCGTCCCTGCGCGCCTGGCAGGAGCAGGCACTGGCGGCGTACTTCGCCCCCGCGCACGAGAGCGGTCCGCGCGACTTCCTGGCGGTCGCGACCCCCGGCGCCGGCAAGACCACCTTCGCCCTCCGGCTGGCCAAGGAGCTGATCGAACGCAAGGTCGTGCAAGCCATCACCGTGGTGTGCCCCACCGAGCACCTCAAGCGGCAGTGGGCCGAGTCGGCGGCCCGGGTGGGCCTCAAGATCGACCCCGAATATCAGAACGGTCAGGGGAGGCTCGGCAAGGAGTTCCAGGGCCTCGCCGCCACCTACGCGACCATCGCCGCCCGCCCGGCCCTGCACCGCAACCGCACCGAGATGCAGAAGACGCTGGTGATCCTCGACGAGGTCCACCACGCCGGCGACGGACTGTCGTGGGGCGACGCCATCCGTGAGGCGTTCGAGCCGGCGACCCGACGGGTGGGGCTGTCCGGCACCCCCTTCCGCACCGACATCAACCCGATCCCGTTCGTCCAGTACGAGGAGGGCCCGGACGGCATCCGCCGCAGCCGCGCCGACTACACCTACGGGTACGGGCCCGCGCTGGCCGACGGCGTCGTCCGGCCGGTCATCTTCCTGGCGTACGCGGGGGAGATGCGCTGGCGCACGCGGGCGGGCGACGAGTTGACCGCCGCCCTCGGCGAGCCCCTCACCCAGGACCAGACCGCCCAGGCGTGGCGCGCCGCGCTCGACCCCAAGGGCGACTGGATCGGGCAGGTGATCGCGGCGGCCGACCGGCGGCTCACCGAGGTCCGCCGGGGGATGCCCGACGCGGGCGGGCTGGTGATCGCCACCGACCACGAGGCCGCCCGGGCGTACGCCAAGATGATCCGGGCCGTCTGCGGTGAGGGCGCCACCATCGTGCTGTCCGACGACCCCACCGCCAGCAAGAAGATCAAGCAGTTCGGCGAGTCCGAGGACCGCTGGATGGTGGCCGTCCGGATGGTCTCCGAGGGGGTCGACATCCCCCGGCTGGCCGTCGGCGTCTACGCCACCAGCACCTCGACGCCGCTGTTCTTCGCGCAGGCCGTGGGCCGTTTCGTGCGGTCCCGCCGGCGCGGCGAGACCGCCTCGGTGTTCCTGCCCTCGGTGCCGACCCTGATGGGGCACGCGGCGGAGATGGAGACCGAGCGCGACCACGTCCTCGATCGACCCCGCCGCGAGGGCGACGGCCTCGACGACGACCTGCTCAAGGAGGCCAACCGCCGGCAGGACAGCCCGGACGTGGGCGAGGAGGTGCCGTTCGAGACCGTCGAGGCGTCCGCGACGTTCGACCGGGTGCTCTACGACGGCGGCGAGTTCGGCACCCACGCGGTGCCCGGCTCGGCCGAGGAGGAGGAGTATCTCGGCATCCCCGGGCTGTTGGAGCCCGAGGAGGTCACCAAGCTGCTGCGGCGTCGCCAGGCCGAGCAGCTCGCCGCCCAGCGCAAGAAGAAGACCGGCGACCCCGCCCTGGACCGGCGGACCGACACCACCGCCGCCGAGGACCTGCACGCCCTGCGCGACCAGCTCAACGGCCTGGTCGGCGCGTGGAGCCACCGCACGGGCAAGCCGCACGGCGTCATCCACAACGAGCTGCGCAACGCCTGCGGCGGGCCGCGCGTCCCGCAGGCCGGCGCCGAGGAGATCATCAGCCGGATCGCCAAGATCCGCGAGTGGGCCGCCAAGCGCCGCTGACGGTCAGCGCAATGCGAGCGCGCGGACGATCTCCCGCACGCTCTCCTCCGGGGTGTGGCGCACCGAGGCCCGGATCGGGTGCTCGTCGGGCCCCGGGGGCTCCAGGTCGCGGTACTGGCTGTCGAGCATGTGGGCGGCGAAGAAGTGGCCCTTGCGCTCGGTCACGCGGCGCTCGATGACGTCGCGGTCGCCGTTCAGGTAGACCAGCCTGACCTGCCGCGGATCCCGGATCACCAGATCGCGGTAGGCCCGCTTGAGCAGGGAACAGGCCAGCACGCCGGGGGTCCCCGACGTCAGCCGCACCTCGATCCAGGCGGCCAGGTCGCGCAGCCAGGGCAGCCGGTCGACGTCGGAGAGCGGGATGCCGCGCCGCATGTTCGACACGTTGTCGAGGGGGTGGAAGTCGTCGGCGTCGGCGAAGTCCCAGCCGAGGTGCCCGGCCAACAGCCGGCCCACGGTGGTCTTGCCGCTCCCGGAGACGCCCGCGACGATGACGACGGTCGGTCCCGCCTCGTCAGCCACGGAGCACCGGTGCGCCGGTGAGCGCGACACCCTCCTCGCGCATCAGGGCGAGGGCGGCGTCGGTGGTGGCGGGCGCGACCCCGGCCGTGAGGTCGAGCAGCACCCGGGTGCGGAACCCGGCGCGGATCGCGTCGAGGGCGGTGGCGCGCACGCAGTGGTCGGTGGCGATGCCGACCAGGTCCACGTCCGTCACCTCGCGCCCGCGCAGCCAGTCCCCGAGGCTCGTGCCGTCGTCGGAGTCGCCCTCGAAGCCGCTGTAGGCCGCCGCGGTCCGGCCCTTGCTGAACACCGCCTCGATGGGCGCGAGGCTGAGGCCGGGATGGAAGTCGGCGCCCGGCGTGCCGATCAGGCAGTGCGGCGGCCAGGTGTCCACGAAGTTCGGCTCGTCGGAGAAGTGCGCGCCCGGGTCGAGGTGGAAGTCCCGCGTGGCCACGATGTGCGCGTAGTCGCCGGCCGGGCCGGCGTGGGCCGCGAGATGGCGGGAGATGGCGGACGCCACGTCCGCGCCGCCGCCGACCGGCAGCGAGCCGCCCTCACAGAAGTCGTTCTGCACGTCGATGATGACGAGTGCTTTGCCCATGACCGCTCCTCGCGTTCGATCATCCCCCGCAGCACGGACGCTACCCGACGAGGCCCCGTCGGACTCCTGCCGGAGGGCGCGAGGGCCTCAGGCCTCCTGGAACTCGGTGGGGATGGCGGGCTCGCCGCCGGACAGTTGGAGGGCCGTGGCGGGCAGCTCCCGGATCGCGGCGGCGTGCCGCGCCCTGGCCGCCTTCAGCGGCTCCGCGCCGACGACCTCGCCGGCCCGCACCAGCGGGACCGTCAGCGGCCGGTCGCGCGGGCCCACCGCCGGCTCGCCGATCGAGACGACCTCGGCGCAGGCGACCCCGTGGCCGTCCATCCGGCGCGTCGCCGACTTGCGGCCGCCCCGGGTCGGCTTGCCCACCGACCGTTTGGCCACCGGCCGCATCGGCGCGTCCGGCTCCGCCGAGTCCGCCCGCGCCACCAGCTTGTAGACCAGCGAGGCCGTCGGCGCGCCCGACCCCGTCACCAGCGACGTTCCGACGCCGTACCCGTCCACCGGGGCGGCGGCCAGACCCGCGATGCCGTACTCGTCGAGGTCGCCTGTCACCACGATCCGCGTGTCGGTCGCGCCGAGCGAGTCGAGCAGCGCGCGGACCTCGCGGGCCACCGTCCCCAGGTCGCCGCTGTCGATCCGGACCGCGCCCAGCGCCGGACCGGCCAGCTCCACGGCCGTGCGCACCGCGCGTTCCACGTCGTAGGTGTCGACCAGCAGCGTCGTCGCCGCGCCGAGGGACGCCAACTGCGCCTCGAACGCGTGCCGCTCGCCGTCGTGCAGCAGCGTGAACGCGTGCGCGCTCGTCCCCGAGGTGGGGACCCCGTGCAGGCGGCCCGCCTCCAGGTTGGAGGTGGTCGCGAACCCGGCCAGGTAGGCGGCGCGGGCCGAGGCGACCGCCGCGTGCTCGTGGGTGCGCCGCGATCCCATCTCGATCAGCGGACGCCCGGCGGCGGCATTGACCATCCGGGACGCGGCGGAGGCGATGGCGCAGTCGTGGTTGAGGACCGACAGCACCAGCGTCTCCAGCAGCACCGCCTCGCCGAACGTGCCCTCGACCACCATGATCGGCGACTCGGGGAAGAAGCACTCGCCCTCCGGATAACCCCGGACGTCACCGGTGAACCGATAATCGGCCAGCCATGCGGCGGTCGGCTCGTCGACCACGTTCCGCGAGGTCAGGAACTCCAAGGCGGGCCCATCGAAACGGAACGCCGCAATGGCGTCCAGCAACCGTCCGACCCCCGCGACCACCCCGTACCGACGACCGTTCGGCAAACGCCGCGCGAAGACCTCGAACACCGCGCGCCGATCCGCCGTTCCGCTTTGCAAAGCGGCCTGCAACATCGTCAATTCGTACCGGTCGGTCAGGAGCGCCGTACTGTAACCAAGGTCCACAAGTGGAAGACTACGGACCGGTGTGTGCACCATGGACCGGCAGGCCACCACACTGGGGGAGGGGGACCCGCGAATGAGCGCGGCACTGTGCACGCGGAGGAACCGATGACCGCGCCCGCGCCGACCGAGCTGGACCGGCCGAGTTCCGAGGAGGACCGGCGGCCCGATCTGCCGTGGCTGGCGTTGGTGTGGAACGACCCCATCAACCTGATGTCGTACGTCACGTACGTGTTCCAGACGGTGTTCGGCTACCCCAAGGCCAAGGCGGAGAAGCTGATGCTCGACGTCCACCACAAGGGGCGCGCCGTCGTGGCCAGCGGCACCCGCGAGGAGATGGAGCGGGACGTGGAGATCCTGCACTCCTACGGCCTGTGGGCCACCGTCAAGCGCGACGACTGACCGTCCGCGCCCGGGGCGGGGCGGCGGGGGAGAAGGGGATCATGAGCGAGGTCGAGCGGGTGGCCGACGGCGTCCGGCTGCGGTTGGAGCCGGAGGAGGCGGCGCTGGTCGGGGCGTTGGTCGAGCAGTTGCTGCGGCTGCTGGGCGAGCCCGACCCCGCCGACGACCCGCTGGCGGCCGCGCTCGGGATCTCCGAGAACGCCGTGACCCCCGACGACCCGGTGCTGGCGCGGCTGTTCCCCGACGGGTACCGCGAGGACGACGGGGCGGCGCGGGAGTTCCGCCGCTACACCGAGGTGGGCCTGCGGGACGGCAAGCGCGAGGCCGCCGAGACCGTTCTCGACTCCTTGCGCCCTGGCCGCGACGTCGTCCTGGACGCCGACGCGGCGCAGGCGTGGCTCCGGGCCGTCAACGACCTGCGGCTTGCCCTCGGCACCCAACTCGACATCACCGAGGAGTGGTACGAGGAGGCGGCCGAGATGGACCCGGACGACCCGCGCTTCGCCCGGTTCGTGGCCTATGACTGGCTCACCATGCTCCAGGAGAGTCTCATCCGCGCCGTGTGGTGAAGGTCTCCACGGCTCACGGAAAGTCCGGACGGCGCCGCGCGGCGTGCTGAATACTGGGGGTCGGGCTCGACAACCCTCCGTCAAGCAGGAGCCTCGCATGTCCTCCACCCCGTGGGGGGACGACCCCCCTCCCGACGACGGCTCGACGCATCCGACCGACGACCCCCCCGCCGGACCCCCCGGGCCGGTCGAGATCGCGTACAAGCCGGTGGGCGCGATGACGTTCGGCGATCATCTGTGCCTGTCGTACGACAGCGACCGCGAGCGGCGGGCGGTGCTGGCCGCCTACCTCCGCGACGGCCTGGCCGCCGATCACAAGGTCATCTACCTGTCGGACGACCGTCCCGCCGAGGTCGTGCTGGCCTGGCTGGCCGCCGATCCGGGTGTCGGCGGTCTGGACCTGTCCGCGGCCCTGGCCGACGGCCGACTGGTGGTCCGCACGGCCGAGGAGGCGTACATGGCCACCGGGCTGTTCGACCCCGACGAGATCATCGCGCTGATGGCCACCGAGATCGAACTGGCCCTGGTGCAGGGCTTCCGCGGTGTCCGGCTCACCGGCGAGGAGACCTTCAGCCTGCGCGGCTGGCCGGGGACCGAGCGCTTCGCCGAGTTCGAGCGCAAGATCGACCAGGTGTTCCACACCTCCCGGGTCGACGCCATGGCCATCTGCCAGTACGACCGGCGCTGGTTCGGCGGGCCCCTCCTGCGGGACCTGGAGTCCTGTCATCGCGGGCGGGTGCGGATCGACGACCACTTCGACAACGGCACCCTCCGGATCACCCCCACCTTCACCCCGCCGGGGCTGGTGCTGGCCGGGGCCATCGACGAGTCCACCTGCCCGGCGGTCCTGGAGGCGCTGCGCACCACCGGGTCCCGCGCCGGGCACATCTGCCTGGACCTGTCCGCGCTGGAGTTCTGCGACATGGCCGGGCTGCGCGCGCTGGTCGGCGCGGGCCGCACGTCGACCGGCATGGAACGGCAGGTCATCCTGCGGGAGCCGCCCGAGCACCTGGCGATGATGATGCGGCTCGCCGGGTGGGACTCGCTGCCCGGCGTGTACGTGGAGGAGGTGGCCCGATGACGCGCACCGACGAGGTCCGGGCCGTCAGCGGGCGGGACGTCCTGGTCCACCGGGCGCTGGCGTACGGCTCGGTGGACGAGTTGGCCGGCTCCGCCGTGCCGTTCCTGGACGAGGGGGTCCGGCTGGGCGACGCCGTGGTGGTGATCGCCGGTGCGCGCGCCTGCGACCTGCTGCGCGAACGGCTCGGCGCACGGGCCGCCGCCCCCATCGCGTTCATCGACGCCGAGGCGTGGTTCCAGGCCCCGGTGCAGACCCTGGCCGCCTACCACGAGCACGCCCGGCGGGACTGGTGGCCGCGCGGGCGGCTCCGGCTGCTCGCCGAGCCGGTGTGGACGGGGCGCTCGCCGCTGGAGATCCGCGAGTGGAAACGCCATGAGGCCCTCCTCAACGTGGCGTTCGCCGGGACGCCGAGCGTCCTGTGCTGCGCCTACGACACGCGCCGACTGCCGCCGGACGTCGTCGCGGACGCGTTCCGCACCCATCCGGAACGGATCACGGGCGGCGTCGTGGAGGCCAGCCCCTTGTACACCGACCCGGCCGACTTCTACGCCGAGTGCAACACCGTGCCGCTCGCGCCGGCGCCGGAGACCGGTGTGGCCGAGCACGCGTTCGCCGGCGGCGGGCTGCCCGCCCTGCGCGATCGCGTCGCCGTCGAGGCCGCCCGCCGCGGCCTCCCCCGCGACCGGATCCTGCCCCTGGTGACGGCGGTCAACGAGGTGGCGACCAACATCATCCGGCACGGCGCCGGTCGCGGCCGACTGCGGCTGTGGGCCGACGCGGACGAGGTGGTGTGCGACCTGATCGACCCGGAACGGGCCCTGGTCGACCACTTCATCGGCTACCGCCCGCCGCTGCCGCTCCAGCCGGGGGCGGGCATGTGGGCGGTGCGCCGGCTCTGCCACATCGTGGAGATCCGGTCCGGCTCCGCCGGCACGATCGTCCGCCTGCACACCCGACTGCGGTAGGCCCCGGCCGCGTCCCGGCGGAGGGGTGTTTGGGTAACCTTCGGGCATGCTGACGATCGAACGCGCCCTCTATGACAAGATCGTTGCGCATGCGCGCGCGGACCACCCCGACGAGGCGTGCGGGATCGTGGCCGGGGCGGTCGGCTCCGACCGGCCGACCCGTTTCGTGCCGATGACGAACGCCGAGCGCTCGCCGACCTTCTACCGCTTCGACTCCATGGAGCAGCTCCGCGTGTGGCGGGAGATGGACGACAACGACGAGGAGCCGGTCGTCGTCTACCACTCCCACACCGCCACCGAGGCGTACCCGTCCCGCACCGACATCTCCTACGCCTCCGAGCCGAACGCGCACTACGTGCTGGTCTCCACCAGGGACGCCGACACCGAGGAGTTCCGCTCGTTCCGCATCGTGGACGGCGAGGTCACCGAAGAAGAGGTCCGGGTGGTGGAGGGTCACTGAGCGGGGCTCGGTAAACTCGGCGTCATGTCCGTCCCGCGTGTGCAGAGTTACCTGTTCGGGCACTCGCGTGCCGAGGTCGTCTACGACTGTTCCTGAGCGCTCACCACTGTCTGGAATCCCTATGACGCTAAGGAGATCATCGCGATGGCGATCGAGGTACGGATCCCCACGATCCTGCGCAATCTGACCGACGGCGCCAAGGCCGTCGAAGGCAAGGGCGGCTCGCTCGGCGAGCTGTTCGCCGATCTCGACACCCGGCACCCCGGACTCCGCGACCGGCTGGTCGACGAGAAGGGGCTGCGCAAGTTCGTCAACGTCTACCTGAACGACGAGGACGTGCGCTTCCTCGCGGGTCTGGACACCGAGGTCTCCGACGGGGACACGGTGACCGTGCTGCCCGCGGTCGCCGGCGGCCGGCGGTAAGGCCGGCGGCGGTCATGCGCTTCGACTCTCTGCTGGACTCGCTCGGCCGCACCCCGCTGGTGGGGTTGCCCCGGCTGTCCCCGTCGCCCGAGGTGCGGCTGTGGGCCAAGCTGGAGGACCGCAACCCCACCGGCTCGGTCAAGGACCGGCCCGCCTTCTGGATGATCGCCAAGGCCGAGAAGGAGGGGCTGCTGGCCCCGGGCCGGACCATCCTGGAGCCGACGTCCGGCAACACCGGGATCTCGCTGGCGATGGTGGCCCGGCTGCGCGGCTACGACATCGTCTGCGTGATGCCGGAGAACACCTCGTCCGAGCGCCGCCAGCTCCTGGAGATGTGGGGGGCGCGGATCATCTCCTCGCCCGCCGCCGGGGGCTCCAACGAGGCGGTGCGGGTCGCCAAGCGGCTGTCGGCCGAGAACCCCGACTGGGTGATGCTGTACCAGTACGGCAACGAGGCCAACGCGCTGGCGCACTACGAGACCACCGGCCCCGAGATCCTGGCGGATCTGCCGGACATCACCCACTTCGTGGCCGGCCTCGGCACCACCGGGACGCTGATGGGCGTCGGCCGCTACCTGCGCGAGCAGCGGCCGGACGTCAAGATCGTGGCGGCCGAGCCCCGGTACGGCGAGCTGGTGTACGGCCTGCGCAACATCGACGAGGGCTTCATCCCCGAGCTGTACGACGACTCGGTGCTGACCACCCGGTTCTCCGTCGGCTCCAACGACGCGCTGCGCCGTACCCGTGAGCTGCTGGAGCAGGAGGGGATCTTCGCGGGGATCTCCACGGGCGGCGCGCTGCACGCGGCGCTGGGCATGGCCGCCAAGGCCGTCAAGGCGGGGGAGCGGGCCGACATCGCCTTCATCGTCGCCGACGGCGGCTGGAAGTACCTGTCGACGGGCGCCTACGAGGGCACGCTGGAGGAGGCCGAGGCCCGCCTCGAGGGTCAACTCTGGGCGTGATCCCATGACCGCGGAGGGCTCCGCCGGGACGTTCCGCCTGGCGGACCTGCCGCCGTTCCATCGGAGGCTGGTCGAGACGGGCGCGGGCCCGTGCCGGGAGTACGGGCTGTTCCTGGCGGGCGGGTACGCGATGAGGGCGCACGGGCTGGTCGGTCGGCCCAGCGACGATCTCGGCTTCGCCGCCGTGCTCGCCTCCCCGGAGGAGGCCGCCGGGGTCCTCGCCGTCCACTACCGGGGCCAGGGGCTCACGGTCCTTCACCCGGACTCCGGCGCTCGGGCCGCGCGGTTGACCGTGCGCGACCCGGCGACCGGTGAGTCCTGCGAGGTCGATCTGGAGGCGGCGGAGCTGCGCGTCAGCCCGGTGACCGTCGACGGCTGTCCCGTGGTGGGCTTCGACGACGCGATCGGGCTGACGATCCGCGCGGTCCACGACCGCTGTCTCGCCGGCGACCTCGTCGACGCCGCCTCCCTCGCGGGCCACTACGGGTTCGAGCGCCTGGAATGGCTGTGCCGCTCCCACGAGCCGGAGTTCTCGCTCCGGAGCCTCGCCGACCGGTTGGAGACCGCGGAGCTCCGCGGTGTCGAGGACTTCGAGCGGTACGGCCTGGGCGAGGACGACGTCCGCCGAGTGCGACGGTTCGCGGCCGAGTGGGCCCACGACATCGCCCTGCGGCTCTACGAGGACGCCGCCTTCGAGGCCGACGGGATCGACCCCGACCTATGACCGGGCGGTCGCCCGCCAACACCCCGGATCGCCCCATGGCTAGGGGTAAAGTGCGATTCGAACGTGATTCTGGAAAGGGTGGGGGATGGGTCGATTCGGAGATGCCACGGCGGTGAAGGAGATCGCCGAGGGACGGTACGCGGTCGAGCTCGACGGGGGCTACGGCATCGCCGAGGCCCTCAACGGCGGCTACCTGCTGGCCGTGCTGTCGCGCGCCGCGCTGGCCGCCTCCCCCCACGCGCACCCCGTGGCGACCAGCGCCGCGTTCCTGCGCGTCGCCAAGCCCGGACCGGCCGAGGTCGTCGTGGAGACCCGCCGCGTGGGCCGCACCGTCGCGATGTCCCGGGTCACCCTCGTGCAGAACGGCGACGCCCTCGTGGACGCGCAGGTGACCACCGGCACGCTCGACGCCGACGCCGAGCCGGTCTGGGAGGGCGGCGCGCCCGCGCTGCCGCCGCTCGAGGACTGCGTCGGCGCGACACCGGCCGAGGTCGACCGGGGGTTCACCGATCGGGTCGACCTGCGTTTCGACCCGGCCACCCTGGGCTGGCTCGACGGCAAGCCCAGCGGACGCCCGGAGGCCCGCGCCCACTTCCGACTGCGCGACGACGACCATCCGGTGGACGCCCACGTGCTGGCGCTGGCCGTGGACGCGCTGTTTCCCGTGGTGTTCAACACCGGCGCGTACGGCTGGGCCCCCACCGTCGAACTCACCTGGCACATGCGCGCCGTCCCCGCCCCCGGCCGGCTCGCCGTGCACGGCACCGGGCGGCTCGTGGCCGGCGGCTGGTTCGACGAGGAGATCGAGGTCCGGGACTCCGCCGGCCGGCTCGTCGCGCAGAGCCGCCAGCTCGCCCGCGCCGGCCGCGGCGGCAAATGACGGTCAAGTGAACATGTGATGTGCGACGCAACATGCCCTTCGCGGGCCGCTGTTCGCTTAGCCTAAAGCACCATGTCTGACGCGCCGATCGGGATATTCGACAGCGGTTACGGGGGTCTCACCGTCGCCCGCGCCATCCTCGATCAACTGCCGGACGAGCCGATCCTCTACCTCGGTGACTCGGCGCGTCAGCCCTACGGTCCACGGCCGATCGCCGAGGTCCGCGCGTACGCCCTGGAGATGCTCGACCGGTTGGTCGCGGAGGGTGTCAAGCTGCTGGTGATCGCCTGCAACAGCGCCAGCGCGGCGATGCTGCGGGACGCACGCGAGCGGTACAGCGTGCCGATCGTGGAGGTCATCAAGCCCGCCACCCGGCGGGCCGTCCGGGCCACCGCCCAAGGGCGGGTCGGACTGATCGCCACCCACGCGACGGTCACCAGCCGCGCCTATGACGACGCCTTCGCCGCGGCCCCGCACGTCGAGCTGACCAGCGTCGCCTGCCCCCGGTTCGTCGAGTTCGTCGAATCCGGGGTCACCGGCGGCCCGGAACTCCTCACCGAGGCCCGGGGCTACCTCCAGCCGATCGTGGACGCCGGCTGCGACACCCTGATCCTCGGGTGCACCCATTACCCGTTGCTGACAGGTGTCATCTCGTACGTCGTCGGGGACGGGGTCACACTGGTCTCGAGTGCCGATGAGACCGCCAAGGACGTTTACCGAGTACTTCAGGACCAGGGTCTGGCCCGTACGCGGACCGCCGCCCCACCCGTGCACCGGTTTCGCGCCACCGGTGATCCCGCGGTCTTCGCGAGGCTGGGACGCCGGTTCCTGGGCCCGGAGATCGGCCTGGTGGAGGCCGTACCGGGCGCCGCCCTGACCAACTGAGGTCCTCGGGGCAGCAGAGGAGGAAAAAGAGCGTGCGGGTCACTGTGATCGGCTGTTCCGGCAGCTTTCCCGGGCCGGAGAGTCCGGCGTCCTGCTATCTGGTGGAGGCGGAGGGTTTCTCCCTGCTGCTCGATCTCGGCAATGGCGCGGTCGGCTCTCTCCAGCGTTTCCATGACGTGCTCGACATCGACGCGGCCTGTATCACCCATCTGCATCCGGACCACTGTCTCGACCTGACGGTGTACTGGATCGCCCGGGTGTACTGCCCGTTCGGCCGCGCCCCCGTCATTCCCGTGTACGGGCCCGACGGAACGGCCGAGCACCTCGCCAAGGCGTACGAGCTCGAGCCCAATCCCGACATGGGCGCGGCCTTCGACTTCCGGCTGTTCCCGCCCGAGCCGTTCGAGATCGGGCCCTTCCGGGTGACGGCCGGGGCGATGAACCATCCGGTCGAGGCGTACGGGCTGCGCATCGAGCACGGCGGCAGCGTGCTGACGTACTCGGGCGACACCGGCGAGAGCGACACCCTGGTCGAGCTGGCCCGCGACAGCGACCTGTTCATCTGCGAGGCCGCGTTCGTCGAGTCGCGGCCCAACCCGCCCGACATGCACCTGACCGGCCGGGAGGCCGGCGAGCACGCCGCCCGGGCCGCCGCCCGGCGGCTGGTGCTCACCCACCTGCTGCCCTGGAACGACCCGGCGGTCACCCTCGCCGAGGCCAAGATGAGCGACTACGCGGGTCCCATCGAGATCGCCCAGGTCGGCACCGTCTACGACCTGTAGCCCGGACCGGGCGGGGCGCGGACGGGCGGCGTACTAGGGTGAGGCGTATGGCACGCCCTGACGATCGCGCACCCGACCAGCTCCGCCCCGTCCGCATCCAGCGAGGCTGGCTCGACCACGCCGAGGGCTCGGTGCTCATCGAGTTCGGCGGCACCCGCGTGCTGTGCGCGGCCTCGGTCCAGGACTCGGTGCCCCGCTGGCGTCGGGAGAGCGGCCTCGGCTGGCTCACCGCCGAGTACGCGATGCTGCCCCGGGCCACCAACACCCGCGGCGACCGCGAGTCGGTGAAGGGCCGGCTCGGCGGGCGCACCCAGGAGATCTCCCGGCTGATCGGCCGGTCGATCCGCGCGTGCGTGGACTTCAAGGCCCTCGGGGAGAACACCGTCGTCCTCGACTGCGACGTGCTCCAGGCCGACGGCGGCACCCGCACCGCCGCCATCACGGGCGCCTACGTGGCGCTCGCCGACGCGGTGAGCTGGATGCGCGAGCGCAAGATGACCAAGGGCGACCCGCTGATCGACTCGGTGTCGGCGGTCAGCGTCGGCGTCATCGACGGCGAGCCCCGGCTCGACCTCTGCTACCTCGAGGACGTCAAGGCGGGCACCGACATGAACGTCGTGTGCACCGGCGGCGGCAGCTTCGTCGAGGTCCAGGGCACCGCCGAGGGCCGCCCGTTCGACCGTTCCGAGCTGGACGCGCTGCTCGACCTGGCGTTGGGCGGCTGCACCGAGCTGACCCGACTGCAGAACGAGGCGCTCGGCCGATGACCCGGATCGTCCTCGCCACCCGCAACGACGGCAAGATCGCCGAGCTGCACCGGATCCTGGACGGGGTGGACGTGGCGGGCCTGGCGGAGTTCCCCGCCGCGCCCGACGTCCCCGAGACCGAGTCGAGCTTCGCCGGCAACGCGCTGCTCAAGGCGCGCGCCATCGCCGCCCACACCGGGCTGCCCGCCGTCGCCGACGACTCGGGCCTGTGCGTGGACGCCCTGAACGGCATGCCCGGCGTGCTGTCGGCGCGCTGGTCGGGGCGACTCGGCTCCGCCACCGGCGACAAGGACCGCGCCAACCTCGACCTGGTGCTCGACCAGATCGCCGACGTCGCGCCCGAGCTGCGCCGCGCCCACTTCGCCTGCGCGGCGGCGCTCGTGCTGCCGACCGGTGAGGAACGCGTCGTCGAGGGCAGGATGACCGGCCACCTGATCGACGCTCCACGGGGTACGGGCGGCTTCGGCTACGACCCGATCTTCGTTCCGGACGGGGAGACCCGGACCACGGCGGAGATGTTCCCTGAGGAGAAGGACGCCGTCAGCCACCGGGGCAAGGCGTTCCGGGCCCTCGCGGCGGTGCTGCCCGAGGTGCTCGGCCTCCGCTCCGAGTGACGGCGGCCGTCCCCGCACGGGTCACGGCGGTCTAAAGTGGCGGGCATGTCTCCGACCACCCTCATGGTGCTGATCGCCGTTCCCTTCGGTGTGCTGATGCTGAGCTTCATCGCCATGACCGTGGTGGCCGGCCGCTCGGTCGGCGCCTCCCGCCGCGCGCCGAAGGACGTCGCGGAGCGGCCGAGGATCCTCCCCTTGTCCCCCGAGACGTACGCCGAGGTGACGGCGTTGATCGGCGAGGGCAAGCTGATCCCGGCGATCAAGCTCGTCCGCAAGGAGACCGGGCTCGGCCTCAAGGAGGCCAAGGACTACACGGAGGCCATCCGCGACGGCAGGGTCGCGCCGCCCGCGCCCATCGGCCCCCCGGGAATGCTGTCGGACCGGGTCCGCGGGTTCCTGCGCGCGGGCGATCGGGACGCGGCCGTCGCCCTGGTCCAGGCCGAGACCGGGATGAGCCGTCCGGAGGCGACGCGGTTCGTGGAGGCGCTGGACTGACGCGCTTCAGCGCCCCGACTCCGGGGTGCCGAGCCGCAGCCCGGGCAGCGCGTCCCAGCCGACCACCTCGATGATCGCGCGGAGCCTCGCGGGCATCCGATCCAGCACCACCGGCCCCCGGCACCGCGCCGCGGCGTCGGCGAGCATGGTCAGCGCGCCCAGGTCGATGAACTCCAGGCCCGCCAGGTCCAGATGCACGGGATCGCCGTTGGCGCGGGCCATCGTCGAGGTCAGCGCCTCGCTGAACACCGCGTGCCGCGCCGCGTCCAACTGCCCGCCGACCGCCAGCCCGACCGGCCGGAACGTCCGGTCGATGCGCAGCACCGAGTCCTCGAAGGCGGGGTCCGCGGTCACCGTGACCGCGTGCGCGTCCGCCAGCGCGTCCAACGCCGCTGCCCCGCACCCCCGGTCGACCTGGCAGATCGCGATCGCCGCCGTGCTGGCCCCGACCGCGCGGTCGATCTGCCGCTCGCACTCCAGCAGCAGCCGGAGCCCGTTCCCGCGGCCCAGCGTCCAGGTCAGGTCCGCGGCCACCCGCACACCCCGGTACCCCGCGTCCACCGCCGCGGAGATCTCCGCCTCCAGCGTCGCCGCGAGCCGCTCGGGCTCGATCTCGTCGAGCGCCAGGAGGGTCACCCTGCCGCCCACGCCGGGCGGCTCGGCGCCGCCGGGCCCGCGCAGCACGATCACCTTGTCCGCACCGGCGAGGCCGCGGGCCACGAACGACCCCAGCACATGACACCGCTCATCCGCGTCGCCGAACGCCAGCCAGGCATGATCGCCGGGCCGCAGTTCGCCGACAGGTCTCCGCACCGACCAGGGGGATTCCATCGCACCGTTCACCGCCAAACCGCCGGATGCGCACCAGCGTACGCCCGCCCCGGCCATCGGTAGGGCCACGGCCCTGACCTGGTTTTACGGCTATCTGAGACCGCATCCCACCGCACGTGCAGCCGCACGAACACTTTCCCTGGACCAGCGAGAACGGCGCCTCAATCCCGAGCCGCCCGGCCGTTCCGGAATACGGGCGGAGGATGCCGAAGGGCTACACTGAACGGCGTCTGGCGATGACCCGGCGGGCGTGGCGAAATCGGCATACGCGGCAGGTTTAGGTCCTGTTGGTGGAGACACTGTGGGGGTTCGAGTCCCCCCGCCCGCACCTGATCACCTAAAGGCCGAGGTCTTTGCGGAGGCGGGCGACGTGGCCGGTGGCCTTCACGTTGTAATAGGCCTTCTCGACCTTGCCTTCGGCGTCGATGATGAAGGTGGAGCGGATGACGCCCACGATGACCTTGCCGTAGAGCTTCTTCTCCCCGTACGCGCCGTACGCCCGCAAGACGGTGGTGTCGGTGTCGGAGAGGAGCGGGAAGGTCAGCCCTTCCTGGTCGCGGAACTTGGCGAGCTTGGCGGGTTTGTCGGGGGAGACGCCCACGACGGTGACGTTCGCGGCCTCGAGGTCGGGAACGCTGTCGCGGAAGTCCACCGACTCCTTGGTGCATCCGGGGGTCATCGCCGCCGGGTAGAAGTAGAGGATCACGCGCTTGCCGCGCAGCGAGGCGAGGGACACCGGATCGCCGTCGGCGTCGGGGAGCTCGAACTCGGGGGCGACGTCGCCGGGCTGCAGCCGCTCGGACACCAGATCCGCCTTTCACTCGGTTGTTCACCGCCCACCGTACCGGTGCGGCGGTCGGGCGGGGTGGAGGGGGCGATCGGCGTCCGGACCTGCCAGACTGAGCGGATCATCTGCCGCAGCACGGCTCGGACGACAAGGACACGGCATGGCTGACAGAGCCCGCGATCCGGAGGCGCTGGAAAAGGAGATCGAGCGCACCAGGCAGGAACTGGCGCGCACCATCGACGCGCTGGCGGACCGGGTCAACCCCCGCAACGTGGCACAGCGCGGCGTCGCACGGCTGAAGGAGGAGGCCGGCCAGGTCGCCGCCACCGTCGGCGCCATGGTGGTCCCGGTCGAGGGCGAGGACGGCGAACCGGGCGAGGTCGACCGCCGCGTGATCGTGGCGGCGGCCGGCGCGGTCGTCGTGGTCACGATGCTGGTCCTCCTGCGCCGAAGCCGCAAGAACCGCGACTGACCACCCCCACCACGCCCACCGAAACCGCCCGCCCGCCCGGTCGCGGAGCCACGCCCGTGAACCGGCCGGTCGGTGGCCGGCCCGCGCCCGTGACGCCGCCCGCCGCCCCACCATCGCCGCCCTCCACCCATGGAGGACCTGGCCGCCCACGCCGGCGAGTTGGAGGGCGCGCCCGAGGTCCACGGCACCTCAACGCCTTCCGTTCCCGGGTGCCGTGGGCCCCCGCGAGCGGGCCCGCGTGGTCTGGACTGAGGAGGCTTTCAAGATCGCGAGG
Source organism: Thermomonospora umbrina (assembly GCF_003386555.1). Taxonomy (GTDB): domain Bacteria; phylum Actinomycetota; class Actinomycetes; order Streptosporangiales; family Streptosporangiaceae; genus Thermomonospora; species Thermomonospora umbrina. Next base: position 4,574,045 of record NZ_QTTT01000001.1, read on the forward strand.
AACGAGCGATCTTGAAAACGACGAGGGAAGACCGCGCGTGTCAGGCCCGCGAGCCGCCGAGCGAAGCGAGGCCGTGAACTAGCGCAGGGTGGGTTGGGCGCGGGTCACGGCGTCGGGGCCGCTGTCGAGTTCGGCCTCGGGGATGTAGGGGACCACGAACGCGTAGTCGGCCAGGATCTCCGGGGCGACCTCGGCGGACTCGCCGAAGGTGGCGATCTCGCCCCAGCAGGGGGCGCCCAGGGAGCCGCTGTGGTGGCGGACGGAGAGCCCGGCGCACAGGTTGGCGAAGCGCAGCCGTTGCAGGAGGGGCCAGCCCGCGAGGGTGCCGAAGACGAAGCCGGCCGCGAAGACGTCGCCGGCCCCGGTGGTGTCGAGGGCCTCGACGGGGAGGGCGGGGGCCGCGGCCCGTTCGCCGGTGGTGGAGTCGACGGCGATGGCGCCGCGTGAGCCCTGCTTGACGACCACGACGGGGGAGCGCGAGGACAGGGCGTCCAGGGCGGCCTCGGGGGTGCGGGTGCGGGTGTAGGCCATCGCCTCGACCGCGTTGGGCAGGAAGACGTCGACCTCGCCGAGCCGGTCGAGCACGTCGGTGGACCAGGTCTCGGTGGGGTCCCAGCCGACGTCGGCGAAGACCAGGGAGCCCTCGGCCCGCATCGTCAGGGCCCACGCCGGGATCGGGCGGTCGAGGTCGATGAAGCAGGTCGAGGCGCGCGGTGGGGCGGCGACCAGGTCATCGGCGGGCGGCGGCATGGGCCGGGCGTAGGTGACCATGCTCCGGTCGGAGTCGTAGGCCATCGAGACCGTCACCGGGGTGGGCCATCCGACGGGCCGTCGGGACCAGCTCAGGTCGACACCCTCCTGCTCGGACAGCGTGCGCCACAGGTAGGCGCCGAACATGTCGTCGCCGATCGCCGTGGCCAGCCCGGTGCGGAGCCCGAGCCGGCTCATCGCCACGGCGATGTTGGCGATGCCGCCGGGCGCCGAGCCGAGGCCGTCGGTGACCAGCTCGGTGCCGGGCGGCGGCAGGCCGGGGAGCCCCGTGAAGATCATGTCCATGAAGACGCGGCCGGCCAGGAACACGTCCAGGCCGGGCGGACCGGGGTCGCCCGCGCCCTCCCCGCCGGCGCGCAGCCGCCGACGCGCCCGGCCGCGCTCGCCGCAGGGGTCGTCGTAGTGCGGCTCCGGCGGAGCCGCCGGACCGGGTGCGGCCATCGGCGTCTGCCCGTCGAGGATCGTCATCCCCACAGCCCTCCTCACGTCCGTTTCGGACGTCTCAGGGCATGATTGTGGCCGAGGGCACTGACAATCACAGTTCGGGTTGGCTCGTGGTGAAGCGTGCCTTGACGGTCGCCACGACCATCTGCTTCGCCGCCTCCAGGGCGATGGGCTCCGGTTCGCTCTCCCCGGCCATCGCGGCCCCGCTCGCCATCTGCGCGGAGAAGAGGGTGGCGCCGCCGTGGTCGTTGAGGCCCTCGTCGGCGAGTTCGACCAGGCCGGTGAGCCGGCAGCCGAGGGCCTGGGCGTAGCCGCGGGCCCGTTCGACGGCCTGGCCGACGGCCTGTCGGGCGGCCTCGGCGTACACCTCGCTGTCGCGTCGGAGCGCCCACTGGGGGCCGTCGACGCTGATGCGCTCGCCGTCGGCGAGCCGGGTGATCAGCTCCCCCAACACGGCGAAGTCGACCACCGTGATCCTGATCCAGACGGTGCCCTGGTAGTAGTGGACGTCGCCCTCGCGGCGCCGGTACTTGAGCACCGGGGTGATGGTGACCGCGCCGGTCTCGACCTTCTCGAGGGTGTCTCCGTACGACTTGATCAGCTCCAGGCAGGCACGGTTGCGGGCCACCAGGTCATCGAGGGCGCGGCGGCGGTCGTGGTCCTTGGACTGGACGGTGGCGGTCAGGACGGCGATCTCGGCGTCGGCCTCCAGGACCGCCTCGCCGCGCACACTGATCACGGGAGCATCGCTCATACCGCCCAATCTAAGGGTCACAGAAAGGTGCGGCCCTCGCCCCGGTAGGTCGGCACGGTCCGAACGAGCGTCCCGCCCTCCACCAGGTGCAGTTCGGCGAACCGTTCGCACAGCTCGCCCGCCTTCGTGTGCCGGAACCACACCCGGTCGCCGACGCCGAGCCCGTCGGCGGCGGTGCCGAGGAGGGGGGTCTGCACCTCGCCGGCGCCCTCGTGGGAGTCGTACGACAGGCCCTCGGGCAGGTAGGGGAGCGGCAGCCGCAGCCGGTCGGCGGGGCCGGAGGCCAGGTAGCCGCCGCCGAGACAGGTGACGACGCCGGGGCCGGGGCGGCGGACGACGGGCAGGGCGAACAGCGCGGCCGGCATTCCCCGGAAGTTGCTGTAGTGGTCGAACAGGTGCGGCTGGTAGAGCCCGGAGCCGGCGGCGATCTCGGTGACGGCGCGTTCGGCCGTGGTCTTCTCGACGCTGCCGGTGCCGCCGCCGTTGACGAACTCCAGGTCGGGCCGCACCGTGCGGACGGCCCGGACGATGGCGGCGCGGCGGCGGGCCAGCTCGATCCGGGATCGGGACTGCATGATCCGGATCGCCCGCGCCCGGACGGGGTTGCCGGGCTGCGCGTCCCCGACCCCGGCGATCTGCGACTCGTACGCCATCAGTCCGACCAGGTGCAGGGAGGGGTGGCGTTCGATCCGTTCGGCCAGTTCGGCGGCCTTGGCGGGGCTGTGGACGGGGGAGCGGCGGGCTCCGACGCGCAGCCGCCCGCCGAAGGCGCGGTATCCGGCGTCGATGTCGATGCAGACCCGTACCGGGGCGCCGGAGGCCGTGGGGACCACCCGGTCGAGGAGCTCCAGGTGGTCGGGGGAGTCGACCATGACGGTGACCGTGGCGAGGGCGTGCGGGTCGGCGGCCAGTCGCGCGAGCGCGGTGGCGTCGGCGGTCGGGTAGGCGACCAGGATGTCGTCGTCGGCGCGTTCCTCCGCCAGCCAGAGCGCCTCCGGCAGGGTGAACGCCATGATCCCGGCGAAGCCGTCCATGGCCAGCGTCTCCGCCAGCAGGGCGCGGCAGCGGACCGACTTGCTGGCCACCCGGATCGGCTTGCCCCTCGCCCGCCGGACCAGGTCGGCCGCGTTGGCGCGGAACGCGTCCAGGTCGACGATCGCGAAGGGCGCCTCGAGGGCGGCCGTGGCGGAGTCGTACCGCGTGCGGAGGTTCATATGATCACAACGTTAACATGAGAAGCATTCATATTGCAGCCTGGGCGGTGGCGGTCGAAGCGGCGGCCGGCCCCGCCAGTCGGGCGAGTCTGCGGTGCGAGTCGAGCACGTCGGCACGGTCGTACGTACTGGTATGTACCAGGATCTCATCGGCTCCGCTGCGGTCGATCAATCCTTCGAGCGCGACGGCGACCTCCTCCTCGGTGCCGTGGATCTGACCGCGCAGCACCGACGCGAAATGCGCCCGTTCCTTGTCGGTCATCTCCAGCGCGAGCACCTCCTCGGCGGGCAGCAGCGGGGGGAACTCCCCGCGCGTCCGGGAGTAGGCGCTCGACCACGCCTCCGAGACCAGCAGCCGGTGGGCCGCCTCGGTGGTCTCGGCCACCGCGACCGTTCCCGACACGATCACGTACGGCTCCGACGACCACGGCGAGGGGCGGAACGCGGAGCGGTAGCGCTCCAGCGCGGTCAGCATCCGGTCCTCGCCGAAGGCGGCGGCGGTCACCACCGGAAGGCCGAACTCGGCGGCCACGTCCGCGCCCGACCCCGTCGCGAGGATGAACGGCGGCACCAGCAGCCCCTCGGCGGGCCACGCGTGGACGCCCGGATGGACCCGCTGGTCCCCGCGCAGATAGCCGAGCAGCTCCGCCAACTGGGCGGCGAAGTCCTCGGCGTCGTCCTTGTCGTGGCCCAAGGCCCGGCGAATGCCCGAGGTGAAGCCCACCGAGCGCCCCAGCCCCATGTCGATGCGGCCCGGATGCAGGGCCTCCAGCACCCCGAACTGCTCCGCCACGACCAGCGGCCGGTGGTTGGGCAGCATCACCCCGCCGGTGCCCACGCGGATCCGCGAGGTCGCCCCCGCGACGGCCGCCGCCAGCACCGTCGGCGCCGAACCCGCGACACCCGGGACGCTGTGGTGCTCCGAGACCCAGAACCGGTGATAGCCCAGTTCCTCCGCCTGCCGCGCGAACCGCACGGTGTCGCGCAGCGCCGTCGCGTGGTCTTGGCCGCGCCGTGTGCGCGAACGGTCCAGAATCGAGAACCTGGTGGACTGCAGGAGAGCATTCACCTTCAGATCAACGTCACGGCCCGGGCGGAATCCTCCCGGCGCGGCGTCGTGCCGCCGATATCGTGAAGTGACGCCGCGCACCCGGCGACCGACCCAGAAAGCATCGACGTGAGCCCCGACCACATCCTGACGCTGTCGTGCCCCGATCGGCCCGGCATCGTCGCCGCCGTCTCCGGCCTGTTGGCCGAGCGCGGGTGCAACATCCTGGAGAGCCAGCAGTACGGCGACCCCGCCACCGGCCGTTTCTTCATGCGGGTGCAGTTCTCCACCGAAGGGACCACCGGCGACGCGCTGCGCGCGGCGCTGGCCGACCTGGCCCCCGGCTTCGACCTCGACTGGCGGCTGGACGACGCGACCGCCCGGACGCGTGTGCTGATCATGGTCTCGAAGGCGGGCCACTGCCTCAACGACCTGCTGTACCGGCAGCGGTCCGGGCTGCTGGACATCGACATCGTGGCGGTCGCCTCCAACCATCCGGACCTGCGCCCGCTGACCCAGTCGTACGGCATCGACTACCACCACCTCCCGATCGGTCCCGGCGGCAAGGGCGCGCAGGAGACCGAGGTCCTCGCGCTGGTGGAGCATTACGACGTGGAGCTGGTGGTGCTCGCCCGCTACATGCAGGTGCTGTCGGACGACCTGTGCGGCCGGCTGCCCGGCAGGATCATCAACATCCACCACTCGTTCCTGCCGAGCTTCAAGGGCGCCCGGCCGTACCACCAGGCGCACGCCCGGGGGGTCAAGCTGATCGGGGCCACCGCGCACTACGTCACCGCCGCCCTCGACGAGGGGCCGATCATCGAGCAGGAGGTGGCGCGGGTCGACCACACCCACGGCCCCGGCGACCTGATGGCGGTCGGTCGGGACATGGAGTGCCTGGCGCTGGCCCGTGCCGTGCGCTGGCACGGCGAGCACCGCGTCCTGCTGAACGGCGACAAGACCGTCGTCTTCCGCTGATCCGGTTCGGCCGGGGAAAGTCGAGAGAAATGCCCGAATTGCCGGGCATCATCTGTTTCAAGGTGATTTATCGACAATCCAAGGTGTTCTGAGATTCCATGCATGAATCCGGTCGGGTGGGCTATATAAGGGTCGCAAGAGCCACGCCGCACTCAATGGGGGGAAATGTCGTGGCGAATACCGGTAGCAAGATGCAGCGACCCAGGGGCCAGAATCGGGACGGCGCCGCCAAGCCGGGCGACCACGCCCGCTCCGATCAGCAGGCCGCCCGGCCCGACCGTTCCGACCAGGCCGAACGCGCCGCCGAGCAGATGAAGGACCAGGGCAAGGAGGCGCTGGGCAAGACGCGCGACAAGGCGCAGCAGGCCCGCGACAAGGCGCGCAGCAAGATGAAGTAGGTCTCCGCCTTTTCGGATGCCGAGGGCCGGCGACGCGGATCGCGTCGCCGGCCCGTCCGATGTCTGATGATTTACCCGACTTTTACCGGTGATCACTGGTTAGGGCCCCCCGGAATGAGCATCAACCGCTCGTCGACGGACTCATCAGGGGGGGCATCGTGAGTCAGGACAGCGGAAAGACCATGACGAAGGAGCGGGACGGCGAGCACGGCCAGGGGTCGACCGCCACCGCTCCGACCGGGCCGCAGGGTGACCGCAGACCGGGCCAGGGCCGTGACCTGGAGGGCCAGGGCAAGGGCGAGCTGGTCACCTCGACCGGCCGCACCACCATCGTGGACGGCGTCGTCTCCAAGGTCGCCGGGAAGGCCGCCCGGGAGATCGGCGGCGTCTACGCCATGGGCGCGGGCATGGGTCGGACCTTCGGCTCGATGAAGGAACGGCTCCCGGGGATGAGCAAGAACGTGGCCCAGGGGGTCGACGTCGAGGTCGGCGAGCGACAGGCCGCCGTGGACATCGACCTGGTGGTCGAGTACGGGGTGTCCATCCCCGACCTGGCCGGCGCCGTCCGGGAGAACGTGATCAGGTCCGTCCAGCACATGTGCGGGCTGGAGGTCGTCGAGGTCAACGTGACCGTCGACGACATCCACCTGCCGGACGAGGACGGCGACGGCGACGACCAGGGCGGCGGCCGGGACCGGCGCCAGGAGCACTCCGAGCACCGCGAGCAGCGGGAGTCCCGGGTCCAATGACCACCGCCCCGGAGAAGCCGTCCGCACGGCGAGGTCCCGGCCCCGCGCCCGACGACGGGCGCTCCCGGGATGGCTCGATGACCACCGCGGAGCTGGCGGAGCGCATCGCGGAGACCGCGGCGGACTGCCCGGGGGTCGTGGAGCTGTCGGCCGGCCCCTGGGGGCACGTGGTGACCTACCGTCCCGGGCTGCCGCTGCGGGGGGTGGCGATGCGCGACGACGAGGTGCAGGTGTCGATCGTCGTGCGGCCGGACCGGCCCGTCACCGAGACCGCGCAGGCCGTGGGGGCCGCGGTGGCCCCGCTGGCGGGCGGCCGGGACGTCAACGTCATCATCGCCGACCTGGCCGATCCGGCCGACCCGACCGACGGCGCCGACTGAACGCACGGGGACGAACGTGATCGGCGAACGCGAGCGGAGGGCCGCGTTCCGGGCCTGGGTCCGCGCCCATCATCCGGACGCGGGCGGGGACCCGGAGACCTTCGCCGCCGAGCTGCGGCGACGCCGCGGGGACGGCGGACACGCCGGGGCCGCTCCGGTGGTCGTGGCCCGCCGGCGACCGGGCCTGGGCCCGCTGGACCGCTGGCTGGAACGACGCCGCCGGCGTCGCTCCCGTGATCTGCAGTGACCGAAGGGGTGGAGACCATGGATGACAGCAGGATCTGGCCGATCGCCGGCCTGGCCTACGGGACCGCGCTCGGCATCGCCGCCGCGTTCGGCGGGTTCGCCGCCTTCGCCGCCGTCCTGATCTTCGGCGTGCTCGGGTTCCTGGCCGGGCGCGCCGTGGCCGGCGACCTCGACCTCGCCGAGGTCTTCGAGATGACGCGACCGCGCGGCAGGGGCCAGTCCTCATGAGCCCTGGCCGCCTCACGTCCGACCACGGCGTGACGACGATCGCGGATCGGGTGGTGGCCGGGATCGCCTCCAGGGCCGCCGCCGAGATCGAGGAGGCGGGCGGTGCTCAGCGCAGCGTCCTGGGCATCCGGATGGGCACGGCGCGCCGGGCCCGCGCCCGCGCGACGCTGGACGGGGCGATGGTGACGGCCCGCGTGGAGCTCTCGGTGCAGTACCCCACGTCCGTCCTGACGGTGACCCGGCAGGCCCGTGAACGGATCCGGGACCGGGTGGAAAGCCTCACCGGGTTGAAGGTGAGCCATATCGACATCGACGTGACCACGTTGCGTCCGCCGGAGCCGAGGAAGGTGGCGAGAGTCCGATGACCACGCACGCAGGGCATCTGCGCCCCGCGCCGGCGCGTCCGGCCAAGGCCCGCGTCGACCGCACCGCCTACCGTGCCGCCCGCCGGGTGTTCCGGCCCCGCCGGACCTGGCCCGCGATGCTCGCCGCGGTCCTGCTGACGGCGGCCGGGGTGCTGGTGGCCGTGGAGACCATCTCCGGGCTGGCCGGCTCGCCCACCGAGCTGGTCGACCACCGGCGGGTGCTCTCCTGGCTCGGGCGGACGTCGTGGAACGACCCGGTGACGATCGCCGCCGGGGCCGTCGTCGCCCTCCTCGGCCTGGCCTGCCTGATGGCGGGGCTGAAGCCGGGCCACACCTCGCTGGTGCAGTTGCGCGGCGACGACCCCGAGCTGGTCGTCGGGGTGACGAAGGGCGGGCTGCGGCGCGCGGTGGCGACGGCGGCCGGGGACGTCGAGATGGTCGGCGGGGTGAAGGTCAAGGTGCGCCGGCATCGCGTGGCCGTCGCCGTCGAGACCCCGTTGCGGCAGCCCGACGGGTTGGCCGAGCGGGTCGAGAAGGCCGTCTCGCACCGGCTGGAGGAGCTCGGCCCGCGTCCGCGCCGGTCGGTGTCCGTCCGCGTCCGCAAGGCGGGGGGCGACTCGTGAACCGCCGTGCCGCCGGGCTCAACCGGTTCGGCCTGACGCTCCTCGGCGCGCTCCTGCTGGCGGGCGGCGCCCTGGTGCTGGCCCGTGCGCTGGGCGCCTGGGGCGCGGGTCCCTCCCGTGAACGGCTGCTGACCGACGGGCTGCGCGGCTTCCCGGACGACAACGCCTGGCTGTGGCCCACCGTGGCCGCCGTCGCGGTGGTCGCCGCCCTCCTCGGCCTCGCCTGGCTGCTGGCCCAGGGCCGCTCGGAACGGGTGCAGGGCCTGTCCCTGGAGGACGACCGCTCCGAGGGGTCCACCCGGATCTCGTCGTCCGCGCTCACCGCGGCGATCGAGCAGGAGGTCGACGACTTTCCCGGCGTGGAGAAGTCCCGGGCCCGGCTGTTGGGCACCCGGGAGCATCCCCGCCTCGTCCTGACCGTGTCGTACGGGGCCCGCGCGGACCTGGCGGCGCTGCGCCGCTACGTGGCGAACTCGGCGGTGGCCCGGCTGCGCAGCGCGTTGGACCGGGAGTCGCTGCCGACCGTCGTGCGGTTGCGCCTGGTCGACTCCGAAGGGCCTCGCAGCCTGGCGTGATCGCCTCGCGTGCGGGCGCGCGGGATAGCCTCGTCCCCGGCAGACCAGGGACGGGAGGGCTCGCGGATGGAGCTGGGCGGGCGGGTGCGGATCGCCTTCACGGATCGTTCCGGCGGCGTCAGCGCGCCGCCCTTCGACGGGCGCAACCTCGGGGGAGCCGTGGGCGACGACCCCGCCGCGGTCCTCGCCAATCGGGAGGCCACGGCCCGTGAGCTGGGGCTGGACCCCGACCGGGTCGTCTTCATGCGGCAGGTGCACAGCGCCGAGGTCCGCTACGTCACCGCGCCGTTCGGCGACGACCCGCCCCCGCTGGACGCGGTGTTCACCGACCGGCCGGGCCTGGCGCTGGCCGTTCTGGTGGCCGACTGCGCCCCCGTTCTGGTCGCCGATCCGGAGGCAGGGCTCGTCGGGGCCGCCCATTCCGGCCGTGCGGGCACCGCGCTGGGCGTCGTCCCCGCGCTGGTCGGGGCGATGGCCGAACGCGGCGCGGACCCGTCCCGGATGGCCGCCGTGATCGGGCCGTCCGCCTGCGGGCCGTGCTACGAGGTCTCCGCCGAGCTGCGCGACGAGGTCGCCGGTCTGATCCCCGAGACCCGCGCCACCACCCGGCGGGGGACGCCCGCGCTGGACGTGCGCGCCGGGGTCGAGGCACAGCTCAAGGGCGCCGGCGTCGCCGACATCCGACACGACGCCCGCTGCACGCTGGAGTCGCCGGAGCTGTTCTCCTACCGCCGCGCCGCGCGCACCGGCCGGTTCGCCGGGTACGCGTGGCTGGCCCCCTGAGGGTTGCATGGAACAACCCTGGTGTGCCAGCCTCGCCCCATGAGTGACGACATGGCCCGGAACACCGCCGCCTGGGAGCAGACGGTGCGCTCGACGATCGCCCTGGCGCGCGATCTCGCTCCGGCCGAGCACGACCTGCCCACGGACTGCCCCGGCTGGACGGTCAAGGACGTGCTCGCCCACATCGTCAGCGTGGAGCGCATGCTGCTCGGCGAGCCCCTCCCCGATCACCCGCTTCCCGAGGGCCTGGCGCACGTGCGCAACGACTTCGGCCGCCTGATGGAGATCGGCGTGGACGTGCGCCGCTCCGTCCCCGGCGAGAAGGTCGTCGCCGAACTCGACGAGGTCTTCCACCTGCGGCTGGACACGCTCCCGACCATCGACCCGGCCGCCCCGACCCCGGCCCCGACGGGCGAGATGGTCCCCTACGGCATGTTCATGGCCTTCCGCGCCATGGACTGTTACGTCCACGAGCAGGACATCCGCCGCGCCACGGGCCGCCCCGGCAACCTCGACGCGCCGGCCGCCCCCTGTGCCCGCGCCCTCCTGCTCCGGGGCCTGCCCTACGTCGTCGGGAAGAAGGCCGCCGCCCTGCCCGGCCAGTCCGTCACCCTTGAGGTCACCGGCCCCGCCGCGTTCACCGTGCACATCGAGGTCGGCCCCGACGGCCGCGCCCGCGTCACCGACCCGCTCCCCGCCCCCACCACGACGCTGACCATGGACTGGGAGACCTACCTCGTCCTGTCCGCCGGCCGCCGAACCCCCGACACCGTCACCACCGCCATCACCGGCGACCCCGACCTCGCCACCCGCCTCCTCACCGCCATGGCGGTCACGCCCTAGGTACGCCTCGTCGGCCGCGCCGTCAGCACTCGATGACGTTGACGGCGAGGCCGCCTCGGCTGGTCTCCTTGTACTTGTCGAGCATGTCGCGGCCGGTGTCGCGCATGGTCTTGATGGCCTTGTCGAGGGAGACGAAGTGGTGGCCGTCGCCGCGCAGGGCGAGGCGGGCGGCGCCGACGGCCTTGATGGCGCCGATCGCGTTGCGTTCGATGCAGGGCACCTGGACGAGGCCGCCGACGGGGTCGCAGGTGAGGCCGAGGTTGTGCTCGATGCCGATCTCGGCGGCGTTCTCCACCTGTTCGGGGGTGCCGCCGAGGACCTCGGCGAGGCCGGCGGCGGCCATGGAGCAGGCGGAGCCGACCTCGCCCTGGCAGCCGACCTCGGCGCCGGAGATGGAGGCGTTCTGCTTGAAGAGGACGCCGATCGCGCCCGCGGTGAGGAGGAAGCGGACCACCCCGGCGTCGTCGGCGCCGGGAACGAAGCGGTCGTAGTAGTGCAGGACGGCCGGGATGATGCCCGCGGCGCCGTTGGTGGGGGCGGTGACGATACGGCCGCCCGCCGCGTTCTCCTCGTTCACGGCCAGGGCGAACAGCGTGACCCAGTCCATCGCGTGCAGCGGGTCGGAGGGGCTCTCGTGAACGAGGCGGCGGTGGAGTTGGGGGGCGCGGCGGCGGACCTTGAGGCCGCCGGGGAGCAGGCCCTCGGTGGCGCAGCCCCGGTCGACGCAGGCGCGCATGACCCGCCAGAGCCCCACGAGGCCGGCGGAGATCTCCGTGGCGGTGCGGCCGAACGCCTGCTCGTTCTCCAGCATCAGGGCGGGCACCGACAGGCCCGTCTCGGCGCATCGGGCCAGCAGTTCGGCGGCGGAGTCGAACGGGTGGGGGAGCACGGTGTCGTCGGGCTTGATGCGGTCGGCGCCGGTGGCGTTCTCGTCCACGACGAAGCCGCCGCCGACCGAGTAGTAGACCCGTGAGCGCAGTTCGCCGCCGTCGGCGTCGTACGCGGTGAAGCGCATCCCGTTGGGGTGGCCGGGGAGCGTCTCCTTGCGTTCGAAGACCAGGTGCTCGCCGACCACGAACGGGACCTCGACCGCGCCGAACAGGCGCAGCACACCGCTTTCGCGGACGGCGGCGATCCGGGCGGGGACGGTGTCGACGTCGACCAGCTCGGGTTTCTCGCCCGAAAGGCCCAGGATCACGGCCTTGTCGCTGCCGTGGCCCTTGCCGGTCAGGTCCAGCGAGCCGTACAGGACGACGCGGACGGAGGCGGTCTTCTCCAGGAGGCCGTCGCGTCGCAGGCCCCGGGCGAACCGGTGGGCGGCGGCCATCGGGCCGCCGGTGTGCGAACTGGACGGGCCGATGCCGATCTTGAACAGGTCGAAGACGCTGATGGCCATGGCGAACCTCGTTGTCAGCCGGGGCCGGGAGCCGGCGCCGCGGCCCCGGGACCGTTCCCGGGGCCGCGGCGGACGATCACAGGCCGGGGTAGAGGGGGTGCTTGTCGGCCAGCGCGCAGACCCGGGCCGACAGCGCGGCGGTGTCCGGGCCCGGCTGCAGCGCCAGCGCGATGACGTCGGCGACCTCGGCGAAGTCCTCGGCCGTGAAGCCCCGGGTGGCCAGCGCGGGGGTGCCGATCCGCAGACCCGAGGTCACCATCGGGGGACGCGGGTCGTTGGGCACGGCGTTGCGGTTGACCGTGATGCCGATGGAGTGCAGCAGGTCCTCCGCGTCCCGACCCGTCAGCTCCGAATCCACCAGGTCGACCAGGACCAGGTGGACGTCGGTGCCGCCGGTCAGCACCTTCACCCCGGCCTTGGCGGAGTCCTCCGCCGACAGCCGGTCGGCCAGCAGCCTGGCGCCCTCGATCGTGCGGGCCTGCCGCTCGCGGAACTCGTCCGAGCCGGCGATCTTCAGGGCCACCGCCTTGGCCGCGATCACGTGCTCCAGCGGGCCGCCCTGCATCCCGGGGAACACGGCGGAGTTGATCTTCTTGGCGTACTCCTGACGGCACAGGATCAGGCCGCCGCGCGGGCCGCCCAGCGTCTTGTGCGTCGTGGTGGTGACGATGTCGGCGTGCGGCACCGGGGAGGGGTGCAGCCCGGCGGCCACCAGCCCGGCGAAGTGCGCCATGTCCACCATCAGCAGCGCGTCCACCGAGTCGGCGATCCGCCGGAACTCGGCGAAGTCCAACTGCCGGGGGTACGCCGACCAGCCCGCCACGATCATCTTCGGACGGTGCTCGGCGGCCAGCGCGGCCACCTCGTCCATGTCCACCCGGCCGTCCTCGGCGCGCACGTGGTAGGGGACGACGTTCAGCGTCTTGCCGGAGTAGTTGATGCGCATGCCGTGGGTCAGGTGCCCGCCGTGCGCCAGGTCCAGGCCCAGGATCGTGTCGCCGTGGCTCAGCAGCGCGAAGTACACCGCCGTGTTGGCCTGCGCGCCCGAGTGCGGCTGGACGTTGGCGTGCTCGGCCCCGAACAGCTCCTTGGCCCGGTCGATCGCCAACTGCTCGGCGACGTCGACGTACTCGCAGCCGCCGTAGTAGCGCCGGCCGGGGTAGCCCTCGGCGTACTTGTTGGTCAGCACCGAGCCCTGCGCCTCCAGCACCGAGACCGGGGCGAAGTTCTCGGAGGCGATCATCTCCAGCGTCGACTGCTGGCGGCGCAGCTCGGCGTCGACGGCCTCGGCGATCTGCGGGTCGACGGCGGCCAGCGACGCGTACATGGCGGAGGTCATCAGGACTCCTCGATCAGCTTGCCGTAGGCCTCGGCGTCCAGCAGGTCCCCGGGCTCGCCCTCGACGCGGACCTTGAAGATCCAGCCCTCGCCGTACGGGTCGTCGTTGATCACCTTCGGCTCGTCCACGACCGCCTGGTTGATGGCGGTGATCTCCCCGCTGACCGGCGAGTAGAGGTCGCTCACCGACTTGGTCGACTCGACCTCGCCGCAGGGCTCGCCCGCCTCCACCGTGTCGCCCTCGCCGGAGTGCAACTCCAGATAGACGATCTCGCCCAGCGCGTCCGCGGCGTGCGCGGTGATGCCGATGGTCACCACACGGTCCTCGTTGTCGAGGCCGGCCACCCACTCGTGCTCTTCGCTGTAACGGAGCTGCTCAGGAACGCTCACGATCACTCTCTCTCGGTGCTGTCAGGAACGCTTGTAGAACGGCAGGTCGACCACGTCCACCGGTTCGCGCCTGCCGCGGACGTCGACGGCGAGACCGCCGCCCTCGACGGCCGCGGTGTCCACGTAGGCCATCGCGATCGGCCTGCCCAGCGTGGGCGACGGGGCGCCGCTGGTCACGACGCCGCACGGGGTGCCGTCCGCCGTCACGACCTCGTACCCCTTGCGGGGCGCGCGGCGACCCTGCGCCACCAGCCCCACGAGCCTACGGTCCGGCGGGGTGGCCGCGCGGTCCGCCAGCGCCTTCCTACCCACGAAGTCGCCGGGCTTGCCCAGCTTGACGACCCGGCCCAGACCCGCCTCGTACGGCGTCGTCTCGGTCGTCAGCTCGTTGCCGTACAACGGCATGCCCGCCTCCAGCCGCAACGTGTCACGGGCCGACAGCCCGGTCGGCAGCACGCCTTCCACGAGGGCGAGGTCGTTCCACAGCGCCACGGCGTCGGCGTTCGCGACGAACAGCTCGAAGCCGTCCTCGCCGGTGTAGCCGGTACGGGCGATCAGCGCCTCGGCGCCCGCGACACGGCCGCGCAGCCAGGCGTAGTACTTGAGCCCCTCCAGCGGGGCCTCGGTGAACTGGGCCAGGATCGCCTGCGCCTGCGGGCCCTGGAGGGCGATCAGCGCGTAGTCGTCCGAGCGGTCGTCGAGGGCGGCCTCGAAGCCCCCGACGCGTTCGAGCAGAGCCTCGCGCACGGTGGCGGTGTTGGCGGCGTTGGCGACGACGAGGAACCGCTCGTCCTCCAGCCGGTAGACGATCAGGTCGTCCAGCACCCCGCCGTCGGGCGCGCAGATCATCGTGTAGCGGGCGCGGCCCACCGTGACCGCCGACAGGTCGCCCACCAGGGCGTGGTCGAGGGCCTCGGCGGCCTGCGGCCCCTCGATGAAGATCTCGCCCATGTGGGACAGGTCGAACAGGCCCGCGCCGGTGCGGACCGCGTGGTGCTCGGCGGTCTCGCTCGCATAGCGCAGCGGCATCAGATACCCGGCGAAGTCGACGAGGTTGGCGCCGAGGTCGCGATGGACGTCGTACAACGGCGTCTTCTTGGCAGTGGCGTGGTCGGCAGGCACGGGTCGGCTCCTTGTCGCGGTGCGCTGGTCACATGCTCCCACTCGCACCAGGCGTTGGCGGTGCCTCCCCCTCTGTCATCGGCGCCTGAGAGTTTCACGTCCCGCGGTGTGCGGGCCGCTTTCACCTTCGGCGGGGAACCTGCCGGTCCCCTCTTTCCAGAGGTCGCCTGTCCCGTGCGGTCCGTGGGCCTGAGAGGTTCCGGGGAGGAGTTGCTCCTTCGGCGGCCCTCGCCGGCTGCGAGGACGCTCTCCCGCTCGGGGTCATGGGCTCGGATCAGGCTAGCAACCCGGGCACCGCCTCGCACGCCCGGGTCACACACCCCGCTCCCGCCGCGGCGCGGGCCGTCGTGGTGGGAGCGTTGGGTGGTCCGTGCGGTGGGGCGCGGGTCGTCGTGGTGGGGGTGTTGGGTGGGGCGTGGCCGGGGTCGTGCCGTGGTGCGGGTCGTCGTGGTGGGGGCGTTGGGTGGTCCGTGGGGTGGGGCGTGGCGGGGGTCGTGCCGTGGTGCGGATCGTCGTGGTTGGAGCTTTCGGGGAACGGGGTAGAGCGTCGGCGGGAGCCCTCGGGCAGTCGGCGACCTGCATGTAACGTTGCCCCCGGGACGGCCTGAACCAGCACCGAAGGGCGGCCATGCTGAGCGAGACCGACGACCAGGTGCAGGGCCCGCCGGGAGGCCTCGACCCGCTCGCGGCGGTGCTCCGGCCCGTCCGGGCAGGCAACGCGTTCGAGGAGACCGTCGAACGGCTCCTCCAGGTGATCAAACTCGGCGTGGTGGCGCACGGCGACCGACTGCCGCCCGAACGGGAGCTGGCGCCCCGGCTCGGCGTCAGCCGGGTCACCCTTCGGGAGGCGATCCGCGCCCTCCAAGAGGAGGGCTACGTGGAGTCCCGACGCGGCCGCTCCGGCGGCACCTTCGTCATCTACCGGACGCCCCGGCCCCGGCGCGGCGACCTGGCCCGGGTCGCCGAAGGCCAGGTGGAGCAGCTCACCGACGCCCTCACCTACCGGATGGCGGTGGAGACCGGCGCGGCCCAACTGCTGGCCTCCTCGGGGCTGACCGACCAGCGGGCGGCCCGGCTGCGCTGGGCGCTGGACGGGGTCAACACCGCCGACGCCGCCGAGTACCGAAGGCTCGACGCCCGCTTCCACCTCACCATCGCCGAGCTGACCGGCTCCACGCTGCTGTCCACGGCGTGCGCCGACGCCCGGATGCGGGTCACCGACCTGCTCAACGCCATCCCCGTGCTGCGCCGCAACATCGAGCACTCGGCAGCCCAGCACGTCGCGATCGTGGACGCCATCCTGGCGGGCGACCCGGAGGCGGCCCGCCGCGCGGTGGTCGAGCACCTGGAGGGCACCGCCGCCCTGCTGCGCGGCTTCCTCGCGTGACCCTTCGCGGCCCGATTCATCACATAGGCTTGGTCCGTCGCGGAGATCATCGGAGGGTCCATGGAGTCGCTCATCGTGCTGGGCGGCGCGCTGCTGTTCTTCCTGCTGCTCATGCTGTCGATCGCGCTGCACGAGCTGGGCCACTTCAGCTTCGCCAAGCTCTTCGGCGTTCGGACCACCCAGTTCATGGTGGGGTTCGGGCCGACGCTGTGGTCCCGGCGCAAGGGCGAGACCGAGTACGGCATCAAGTGGCTGCCGTTCGGCGGTTACATCCGGATGATCGGGATGCTGCCGCCCCGCAAGGGCGACGCCGCCGGGACCGTCCGCAGCATGCGCACCGGCCCGTTCCAGGGGTTGATCGACTCGGCCCGCGGGGCGGCGCTGGAGGAGGTCGGCCCCGACGACGGCGACCGGGTCTTCTACGGCAAGAAGTGGTGGCAGAAGCTCATCATCATGTTCGCCGGGCCCGCGATGAACATCGCGCTGGCGGTGCTGTTCTTCGCCATCCTGATCATGGGCTTCGGGGTGGACCGGCCGCAGCCGGTGATCAGCACGGTGTCCAAGTGCACCATCCCGGCCGCCGAGGCCGGGCGGGACTGCCGGGCCGGTGAGCCGCTGACCCCGGCCGCCGCGGTGGGCCTGCGTCCCGGCGACCGCTTCGTCTCCTACGACGGACGGCCGATCTCCGACTACGCCCAGTTGCAGAAGCTGATCCGCGGCTCGGGCGGACGCACGGTGCCGATCGTGATCGAGAACGCCGACGGCGTCCGGCGCGGTGTCGACGTCGCCGTGACCACCAACACGCTGCGTTCGCTCGACGACGAGGACAGGACCGAGAAGGTCGGCTTCCTCGGCATCTCCCCGCTGGTCGAGCGGGAACGCCTCGGTCCGGGCGCGGTGGTCGACCACATGGGTGAGATGACCGAGCGCACCGTGATCGCGCTCGCCCAGCTCCCGCAGCGGATGGTCGACGTCTGGGACGCCGCGTTCGGCGGCGCGGAGCGCGATCCGGAGGGCCCGATCGGCGTGGTGGGCGCCAGCCGGATCGGCGGTGAGATCATCGCCTCCGAGCACCAGACCACCGACAAGGTCGCCTGGTTCATCTCGGTGCTGGCGGCCGTCAACTTCGGCGTGGGGATGTTCAACCTGGTCCCGCTGCTGCCGCTGGACGGCGGGCACATCGCGGGCGCGCTGTGGGAGGCGGTCAAGCGCGGCTTCGCCCGCGTCCTGCGCCGCCCCGACCCGGGGTACGTGGACGTCGCCAAGGCGTTGCCGCTCACCTACGTGATGGCCGCGGCGTTCCTGTTGATGGGCGTCCTGTTGATCTACGCGGACCTGGTCAACCCGATCCACTTCAACGGCTGACCCGCGCGGGCCCGTCGTCAGTCGGCGACGGCGGCGATGCTCCGCACGGTCTCGATGGTGTCGGCCTCGGCGGCGGACTTGTCGGGCCGGTAGCGCAGCACGCGGGCGAAGCGCAGCGCCAGGCCGGCCGGGTAGCGGGGGCTGCGCTGGAGACCGTCGAAGGCGATCTCCACCACCAGCGCCGGGCGCAGCCGGACCGTCCAGGAGTCCTCCTCGACCGCCAGCTCCCGGAACCGCTCCGTCTGCCAGGCCAGCAGCTCGTCGGTCAGGCCCTTGAAGGTCTTGCCCAGCATGACGAACCCGCCGGTCTCCGGGTCGCGGGCGCCCAGGTGCAGGTTGGACAGGAAGCCCCGGCGACGGCCGTGCCCCCACTCGGCGGCCAGCACCACCAGGTCGAGGGTGTGCCGCGGCTTGACCTTGACCCAGCCCGCGCCGCGCCGGCCCGCCGTGTACGGGGTGTCGAGCGACTTGACCACCACGCCCTCGTGACCGCGTTCGACGGCGTCGGCGAAGAACGCGGCGGCCTCGTCCGGCGCACCGGTGACCAGGCGCGGCATCAGCAGCTCGGCGGGGACGGCCGCGGCCAGGGCGGCGTACCGGTCGGCGGCGGGACGGTCGAGCAGATCCTCGCCGTCGAGGTGCAGCGCGTCGAACAGGAACACCGACAGCGGCACGGACTCCGGCGTCGCGGTGCCGCTGCGGGTGGCGGCGCGGGCCCCGGTGATCTGGAACGGGTGGGGGCGGCCGTCCGGGCGGAGCGCGATCAGCTCCCCGTCGAACACCGCGTCGCGCACCGGCAGCGCGGCCATCGCCGTCACGACCTCGGGCAGCCGGGCGGTGATGTCGTCGAGGGTGCGGGTGAACACCCCGACCCGGCCGTCGGCGAGGTGGATCTGGGCGCGGACGCCGTCGAGCTTCCACTCCACGGCGACCTGCTTGCCGTCCGGTCCGCCGTCGAGCTTGGCCAGCGCCTCGTCGATGGAGGGCGCGCTCGCGGCCAGCATGGGCCTGATCGGCCGACCCACCTGGAGGGTGAACGCGTCGAGGGCCTCGACGCCGCCGCCGAGCGCGGCCGTGGCGACCGGTCCGAGCGCCCCGCGCAGCATGACCGCGCGCCGTACCCGTGCGGCGGGCACCTCGGCGGCGGCGGCCACGGCGTCGTTCATCACCCCGGCCAGCGCGCCTTGGCGCAGCTCGCCGGACAGCAGCCGGATCAGGAAGTCCTGCTCGTCGTGGGTGGCGCGGGCCAGCAGCGCGCCGAGCATCTCGCGGCGGCGGGTCACCGACCCCTTGCCGGCGACCGCGCCGATCTCGGTGAACGCCGTGTCGACCTCGGCCACGGTGAGGGAGGGCTCGGCGGCCGGGGAGGGCAGCTCGCGGAGCGAGGCGTAGCCCACGCCGATCTGCCGTTGGGGCAGCTCGCCCGACAGGTAGGCGACCGTGACGGCGGCGTCGGCGGGGCCGGCGTCGCGCAGGCAGTCGGCCAGCAGGGCGGTCTTGCCGCGGCGGGCCGAGGTCTCGGCCACCGCCGCTGAGGTGCGGGCGATCTCGACGAGCAGCATCACCCCATTCTTCCCACGGACACGGACGGTCCACGGCTTCCGCGGCGGGCGGTTGGCGGGCGCCCCCCGCTTTGCCTAGCCTTTCGGTGAGCACGGACGACGGAGGCACGGGGGGAGGGAGCGGCGCGTGGGTCTGTCTCGATCATCGGGGGACTTCGACCGGATCTACTCGCCGCCGGAGCCTCCGGAGACGGCGCGCCGCTCCCGGCGCAGGACGGTGGTCGCGGCGGGGGTCGCGGTGGCCGCGGTGGCGTCCCTGGCCTTCCTCCTGTTCCGCACCGGCGACGACTCCGGCGGCGCGACCGTCCCGGGCACGTCGTCCGGAGGCCCCGGCGCGTCCGGCACGTCCGGTGGGGCCGTCGAGCCGGTGTACCGCTCGCTGCCGCCGGCCTGCCGCAGCGTCTCGCCGGAGACCGTCCGCCGGGTCGCGCCGGGCGGGCGGCCCGAGATGAGCGGCAACGACACGCTCTCCTACTGCGCGTACGGCTCCCGTACGCCCACGGCGGGCGGGGAGTACCGGTGGCTGGAGATCGACGCCCGGCTCTACCCCTCCGGGACGGGGGGAACGGCGATCGACAGCGCCCGCCGGCACTTCGGCATCAAGTGGACGCTGGCCGGCAAGGTCACCGAGGAGCGGACCGTGACGCTGGAGCGCCGGTCCGGGCTGGGCGACCAGGCGTTCCACTGGTTCAAGACCGACCGGAGGCTGCCGCTGGTGACCGGACAGATCGCCGTTCGCAGTAGGAATGTGGTCATAACGGTCAGCTACAGCGAGCGGACGGCGGGTGAGAAGGGCCTCGCGGCCCAGCGCGAACGGTGCCTGGACGAGGTGGCCGCGGTCACCCGAGAAGTTCTGCGCCATCTTCGTTAAAGCAATTTTTGCCACTCGTACCGGCCGATCGCGGTAGGTGACCGGCGATTCACCCTTAAAGTAAGGCGGTAAATGCTGGTGTAAGCCGATTCAAGGGGGGGTATCGGTCCCGGCATCGGCGTCAGGCGTGGGCGAGGGGAGGCCCGTGCCCTGGAGGAGGAGGCGCACGACGTGGCCGCGCGACAGCGTGGGGTGTCCTGGGTGTAGAGCCCGGGTCACCTCGGTGAGGAAGGTTACGGCACACCGGATTCGAGTCCGCCGGACGCACCCGTCGTCCGGCGGACTCGTCGTCACCGGACCTCATCGATTCGTGACCGTCGGCCGAATGACCGGGTGGGCATTGAGCATCTGTCAAAATGGCGGTCCGCCATCGTCGCGCATATCGGTCAAGCCGTTACGGACCGCTAGATCCGCCGCCCGGTGTCCGCCCAGTAGGGCTCGCGGAGCCGCCGCTTGAAGAGCTTGCCCGAGTCCTCGCGGGGCAGCGACTCCTCGAACACCACGACCTTCGGCACCTTGTAGCCGGCGAGCGCGGCCCGCACGTGGTCGCGCACCGCGTCGGCGGTCAGCCGGGCGCGCGGCAGGGGCTCGACGTGGGCCGCGAGCGCCTCGCCCAGATCGTCGTCGGGGATCCCGAACACCGCCGCGTCGGCGACCCCGTCCATGCCCATCAGGCACGCCTCGATCTCGGCGGGATAGACGTTGACCCCGGCCGAGATCACCATGTCGTGCGCCCGGTCGCTCAGGAACAGGTAGCCGTCCTCGTCCAGATGCCCCATGTCGCCGACCGTCAGGTAGCCGTCGCGCTCGATGCCGCGCCGCTTGGCGTCGTCGCCGAGGTAGGTGAAGTCCGGCCAGAAGGACGGTGGCCGCAGGAAGACCTCGCCCACCTCGCCGGGCGGCAGCTCGACGCCGGACCCGTCCAGCACCTTGACGTCGCAGTCCCAGAGGGCGCGCCCGACGGTGCCGGGGCGGGCCAGCCACTCGGTCGAGTCGCAGGCGGTGACGGCCCCGGTCTCGGAGCCCCCGTAGTACTCGCGGATGATCGGCCCCCACCAGCCGATCATCGCGTGCTTGACGTCCACCGGGCAGGGGGCGGCGGCGTGCACGACGGACTTCAGCGATGACACGTCGTACTCGTCGCGGATCTCCTTGGGCAGCCGCAGCAGCCGCACGAACATGGTGGGCACGAGCTGGACGTGCTCGATCCGGTTGCGCTCGACGGTGCGGAGCAGCTCCTCGGGGTCGAACCTGGGCATGACCGTCATGTCGATGCCCATCCTGCTCGCCAGGAGCGCGTGCACGTTCGGGGCCGTGTGGTACAGCGGCGCGGGGATCAGCGTCCGCATCTCAGGTGTGAGCCCCATCACCTCCAGGATGCCCATGGCCAACTGGAGCCGCTTGTCCGGCGGGGTGGGCACGCGCCGGATGCCCTTGGGCCGACCGGTGGTGCCCGAGGTGTAGATCACGCTCGCGGGGGTGTCGCCGGCGGGGCCCGTCCAAGGATCGTTCCCCTCGATCAGCTCGTCCAGGGTCGGGTGCCGACGGGTGACCCCGCTCGGAGGCAGCCCGAAGGCGGCGGTCAGCTCGCCCGGCACCCGCGCCTCGATCAGCCGGACGCCGGGCGGCAGCGCCCGTTCCACCGTCGAGACCAGGTCGGTGTGGACGAACACCGCCTTGGCGCCGCTGTCGGTGAGCAGATGGTCCAGCTCGGCGGCCCGCCAGTGCCAGTTGATCGGCACCGGGAGCGCCCCCAGCAGCCCCGCCGCCTCGGTGACCTCCAGGAACGCCGGCTCGTTGCGGAGCATGACGGCGACCCGGTCTCCGGCGCCCACCCCCAGCGCGTCCAGCCCGGCGGCGATGCGCGCGGCGCGGGCGCGCAGCTCGTCGTAGGTTCGCATCCGCCGGCCGAAGCGTACGCCAGACGTCGTCACTGAGATCCTCCGCTCACCACGGCCGGGCCCGCCTGTGACCCCTGGCGCCAGAGTTTCAACCTCACTGCTGTGAGACGCGCAGTCAAGAGCCGTTGCGCACGCGCGAAGGTGAGGTTCGCGGCGCGTGTGAGTAACGGGGACCGGTCAGCCGACGCGAACCCTGGCGAGCAGCCGCATCGCGCCGGGGGAGAGGCGGGACAGACCGCGCGTCAGGTGCGCCTCGGCGTTGACCGGCACGACCGCCTTGTTCTTCACGATGGCGTCGACGATGCGCTCGGCGACCTTCTCGGGCGGATAGCGGCGCAGCCGCAGGCCGTGCCGGCCCAGCTCGCGGAAGCGCTCGCCGCGCCGCCCCTCCATGCCGACGAGGGTGGCGTTGCGGAGGATGCCGGTCTCGGAGAAACCGGGGCAGACGGCGGTGACGCCGATCCGGGCGCCCGCCAACTCGCCGCGCAGGCATTCGCTGAGCATCAGCACCGCCGCCTTGGTGGTGCAGTAGGCGGGCAGCAGACGGCTGGGGCTGTAGGCGGCGGCGGAGGCGATGTTGACGATGTGGCCGCCCTTGTTGGGCCGCTCCGGCTTGGCCGGCAGGGCGCGCGAGCGTTCGAGCATCTGCGCGCCGAACAGACGGGAGCCGTGGATGACGCCCCACAGGTTGACGCCGAGGATCCGCTCCCAGTCGTCCACCCCGGTGTCGAGGAACGAGCCCATGACGGCGATCCCCGCGTTGTTGACCACGATGTCGGGCACCCGGTGGCCGGCGCGCACGTCGACGGCGAACTTCTCCATCGCCGCCCCGTCGGAGACGTCCACCTCGTACGCGGTGGCGCCCGCTCCCAGGGCGCCGGCCAGCGCGGCGGTGCGCTCGGCGGCGTCGCCGTCGACGTCGGCCGCGATCACGGTGGCGCCGCGTTCGGAAAGGGCCAGCGCGGTGGCCCTGCCGAAGCCGCTGCCGGCTCCGGTGACGACGGCCAGCGCGCCGTCGAAGGGTGCTACGGGCATTGCGACCTCCGAGGGGTGGTCCGGAACAGGTCGCCGAGGAGCCGGGTGTCTCAGCCCGCCTCCTCGACCGGAGACCTTTCCGATCTTGGCACGACCCGTCCGGACGTGGAGAGCGGTTCGGCCAGATGGTTCTTCAGGCCGTTCCAGGTGAAGTCGGTCATGTACCGGGCCGCGTCGGCGGCGGAGATCTCCGGGTGGTCCAGCCGCCACAGCACCAGCCGCTCGCAGCCGCCGATGATGATCTCGGCGTACGCCTCCACGGCCAGGTCCGGCAGCCCGGGGCACAGCGCGGCGATCACCGGTGCGATCAGTCCGCTCTGCTGCCGCCGGGTCTGCTCGATCGCCTCGCCCGTGGAGGAGGGCATCACCAGCGGCTCCTGCAGCAGCATGGCGAACGACCTGCTGTGCTGGTCCATGAACTCGAAGAAGGCCAGCATGCCCCGCCAGACCATGTCCTGCGGTGTGGCGGCCCCCTCCACGGCGGCGAGGGTGGCCTCGTACAGCTCGGCCTTGGAGCGGTCGATGGCCGCCATGAGCAGCCCGTCCTTGGAGCCGAAGTACTCGTACAGCATCGGCTTGGAGACGCCGCAGCGCTCGGCGATCTCGTCCATGGACGTCGCGCGGAAGCCCCGCTCGCCGAAGACCTCCTTGGCCACGTCGAGCATCTGGCGCTCGCGCTCGGCGCGGGACATCCGCCGTCGACGCTGCGGCTTGGCTGTGGGACCGCTCACGGGAACGAGCCTAACCCCGAGACCTACCATCGGTAACCTACTCCTGGTAACTTACTTCGAGTAGATCAGCGTGGAGGTGAGGGGATCATGAGCGAGCAGCGCAATCCCGCGATCGTCATCGTCGGCTCGGGGTTCGGCGGACTGGGCATGGCCATTCAGTTGATCCGGTCCGGCTTCCACGACTTCGTCGTCCTGGAGAAGGGCGACGACCTGGGCGGCACCTGGCACGAGAACACCTACCCCGGGTGCGCCTGCGACGTGCCCTCGCACATGTACTCGTTCTCGTTCGAGCTCAACCCCGGGTGGACGCGGATGTTCGCGCCGCAGCCCGAGATCAAGGACTACCTGCGGCGCACCGCCGACAAGTACGCCGTCGGCTCGCACATCCGGTACGGCAGCCGCGTCGAGCGCATGGAGTACGACGACGACGCCCGGCGCTGGAACGTCACCCTCGCCGACGGGACGCGCTACACGCCCAAGGCCGTCGTGTCCGGCATCGGCGCGCTGCACGTGCCCTCCTTCCCCGACATCCCCGGGCTGGACTCGTTCAAGGGGCGGGCGTTCCACTCCGCCGAGTGGGACCACTCCTACGACCTCACCGGCAAGCGCATCGCGGTGATCGGCACCGGCGCGTCCGCGATCCAGTTCGTCCCGAAGATCGCCGAGCGGGCCGCCCGGCTGCACCTGTTCCAGCGCACCGCCCCGTGGATCCAGCCCAAGCCCGACCAGCCCATCCCCAAGGGCGTCCGGCGGCTGCTGCGGACGGTGCCGGGCGCCGCGCGCGCCGTCCGCTACGGCATCTACTGGGCGCTGGAGGCCCGCGCCGTCGGGTTCACCGTCGACCCCCGGCTCTCCGGACCCATGGAGCTGCTCGCCCGCCGCCACCTCGCGCAGCAGATCCCCGACCCGGAGCTGCGCCGCAAGGTCACCCCCGACTACACCATCGGCTGCAAGCGGGTGCTGCTGTCCAACGACTACTATCCGGCGCTCACCCGACCGAACGTCGACCTGATCACCGACGGCATCGCCGAGGTCCGCGAGCACTCGGTGGTCACCGCCGACGGCCGGGAGCTGGAGGTCGACTGCATCATCTACGGCACCGGCTTCAAGGTGGTCGACGCCCTGATGGAGCAGCAGGTCGTCGGCCGGAACGGCGTCAAGCTCCAAGAGCTGTGGGCCGAGGGCGCCGAGGCCCACCACGGCGTCACGCTGCCGGGCTTCCCCAACTTCTTCATGCTGCTGGGGCCCAACACCGGGTTGGGGCACAACTCGGTGGTCTTCATGATCGAGGTCCAGCTCCAGCACATCCTGAGCTGCCTGCGGCTGCTCGCCGACCGGGGGGGCGACGCCATCGAGCCCCGGCCGGACGCCGTCCGGACCTTCAACGACCGGCTGCACCGGCGGCTGCGCCGGGCGGTGTGGAACGAGGGCGGCTGCGACAGTTGGTACCTGGACGCCAACGGCGTCAACCGCACCCTGTGGCCGGGCTTCACCTTCGAGTACTGGAAGTCGAGCCGCAGGGCCCGCCCGGAGGACTACGTCATCACGCGGTAGCCCGGCTACCCCCGATCGGAGCCGTTCTCCGGCGGCGCGAACAGCGGCTTCACCCCGTCGACGATCTGACGGATCACCGGACGCTGCTCCGCCGGCGTCCGGCCCCGCAGGTCCAGGATCGGGTCCAGGCCGTCGTAGTAGGGCGCCATCGCCAGGAACGGCAGCGTCATCAGGATCAGCGTGGCCAGGACCTGCACGTCGGCGTCGGGTCGGATGTCGCCGCGCTCCTGCCACAGCGCCAGCACCGGGTGGATGACCTGGAGGTAGTGCTGGTTGGCGGTGTCGCGGACCACCGCGCGCACGTCGTTGTTCAGCTCGAGGTTGGTGGCGGCGGTGACGGCCCGTTCCGCCGGGTGGTCGGCCATGTACTCGGTCCACTCGCAGAACACGTCGAACAGCCAGCCCTCGAACGGCTGGTCGAGGTCGATCGCGGCGATGCGGCGTTCCATGTCCTCGCGGATCCGCCGGGAGGTCTCGTCGCAGACGTAGGCGAAGAACTCCAGCTTGTCGGTGAAGTACTGGAACAGCGAGCCCTTGGCGATGCCCGCCTCGCGGGCGATGGTGTTGAGGCTGCCGGTCGAGTAGCCGTGCTCCCCGAACTCCCGCATCGCCACTTCGAGCACGCGCTCGCGCTTGGCGACGTTCAGCCGGAACCAGGTGGAGGAGGGCATCGACGTCAGCTTTCCGTCAGGAACGGGTGGGCTAGGGCTCTGACCTGGGGCGGGGCGGGATGCTCCGCCGAGTGCGCACGGTAACGCCCACGGTCGAGCAAACGCAAACAGCCTGCACAAGTGCGGGTGTAAGGGTTACACCACCCCGGTCCTCACCATTACACCGGATCGACGGGGTGCCCAGGGGCCGAAGCGGGCCGGCGGAGGGTGAAGATGCGCCGGCCGACGTGCGAGGCCCGTGGCGCGCGGACCGTCCCGCCGCCGTGGGGGCGGAGCCGGGCCTGCGGGTAAAGGGAGTTTAAAGGGCGCGAGAGGGGACATCTCATGGCGAAAGAAAGGAGGAGGTGCGAATGACACCGGGGTGACTGGCGATCTCGGTCCCTCGATTCACCCTTTCCGCATTCGCCTCGTGGGCGGCCCCTTGGACGGAGGCGACTACTACTGCGAGGCGGACGTCCACACCATCGGTCGCCCGAAGCTGTGGTTCATCCAATGGGTCGATCAGCGCTTCGAGAGCTGGCTCCGCGATGAGCAGGACGACAACGGGGTGTGGAGCTATCACTACATTCGCCTGGACGACTTCGGCGAACTCTGAGCGCCGACCGGACGGCCCCGCCCGCGCTCGACGCACGAGCGGGCGGGGCGTTCAGTACCAGTTATTGGCCTGCCAGAAGCCCCAGGCGCGGCACGGGTCCTTGTAGCGGGCCTTGATGTAGCCGAGGCCCCAGGCGATCTGGGTGGGAGAGCTGGTGCGCCAGTCCGAGCCCGCCGAGGCGAGCTTGGAGGCGGGCAGCGCCTGCGGGATGCCGTAGGCGCCGCTGGAGGGATTCTCGGCCAGTTCGTTCCAGCCGCTCTCGTGGTCCCACAGCTCTTCGAGGGAGGACCAGCATTCCGACCAGCCCTTGAGGGCGTTCATCTGTTTGCCGTACGCCTTGTTCTGTCCGGCGCTCGGATTGATGGTGCGCAATGCCTCGGCGGTCTTGGAGGCCTCGATCTTCGTGCGGTTCTTGCGGTACCACTCCGCCCGTTCCCTGGCCTTCTTCTCGTCTTTGAGGCGCTTTTCGTAGGCCCGGCGTTTGGCCTCGGCGACGGCGTTCGCGGTGACCGCGTCCAGGTCGGAGCGGTTGATCAGCATGAGCATCTCGTCGGCGGACAGATCCGCCTCGGCGATCGCGGGCGGGCCGGTCTCGGCGAAGTCGAACGAGCCGATGTTGAGGGCGACGCCGACCAGGACACCGGTGGCCACCAGCGTGATGGTGACGTTGCCGGTCAGGATCCGCAGCCACAGCCGCCGCCCGCGCCGGGCCGGTCGCCGGCGGGGCGGGCGGGGTGGTTCCTCGGGCGTTTCGCCCCGAACGTGGCGCATGGAGGTGGACTGCCCTGTCTTGCCGATGTGCCGCCTCACGGCCCAACGATACGCATGGTGACGCATGAACGGCCCGCGGCGGCGAATTATCACGCGGCGTAGCGGCATCGCCACCGGGGCTCAGGAACGGGAGTAGAACTCCACCACCAGTTGCTCGTCGCAGACGACGGGGATCTCGGCGCGCTCGGGGAGGCGGGCCAGACGGGCGATGAGCAGGTCGTGCCGGACCTCCAGATAGGGCGGGACGTGCTCGGCGTGCCCGCCCGCCGCCGCGACCCGGAAGGCCTCCATGCCCCGGCTGCGTTCGGCGACGGTGATGACGTCCCCGGGGCGCAGCCGGAAGGAGGGCCGGTCGACGCGGCGGTCGTTGACCAGGACGTGCCGGTGTACGACGAACTGGCGGGCCTGGTAGATGGTGCGGGCGAAGCCGGCGCGCAGCACGAGGGCGTCGAGCCGCCGTTCGAGGTCCGACAGCAGGAGCTCGCCGGTCTTGCCGGGGGCCCGGTTCGCCTTGGCGAAGGCGTTGGCGAGCTGGGTCTCGCGCAGGTCGTACTGGGCGCGCAGCCGCTGCTTCTCGCGCAGCCGGACCTTGTAGTCGGACTCCTGCTTGCGACCCCGGCCGTGCTCCCCGGGCGGGTAGGGCCGGTTCTCGAAGTACTTGACGCACTTGGGGGTCAGGGGGATGCCGAGCGCCCGGGAGATCCTCACCTTGGGCCGAGACCTGTTCACAGTCCTCCTCGCAGGACTAAGGTGTGCCTTACTTAGGTAAGGCTAACCTATATGGCGAGGAGATCCCGTGAAGCGACCGACCGCGGCGGAACGGGCACGCACCCTGGCGTACGGCGTCGCGGGCGCCACTCTGGTGACGACCGCGTACGACCACGCCCGTGGCGGCGACGGCGAGGTCCCGGCCGAGCCGGTGCCCGCCCACGCCACCGACGGGGCGGGCCGCCCGCTGCTGCTGATGCCCGCCGGATCCCCGAGCGTCGCCGCCCTGCACGACGAGCCCGACCTGCCCGCCTCCCTGCGGGTCTGGGACGTCGCCCCGGTGTCGCTGGCCGACCGGCTGCGCGGCCAGGCGTGGCTGCACGGCTGGCTCACCGCCCTCGAAGGCGAGGAGCGCAAGGAGGCGGCGGTGCGGCTGTCCCGCCTGCACACCCGCCCGGAACTGCTGGACGTCGGCCGCGGGGACGAGGGGGAGTGGACGGTGCTGGCCCTGGAGGTCGCCGAGGTGGAGATCTCCGACGCGTGGGGGCACGCCGTCCTGGAGCCGGAGGTCTACGAGGAGGCCGCCCCCGACCCGTTCGTGATGATCGAGCACGGCATGCTCGTCCACCTCGACGCCTGCCACCGCCGGGAGCTGGCGGGGCTCTACCGGGACCGGTTCGGGCCGGTCGCCCATGACCCCGTGGTCCGCCCGCTGGCCCTCGACCGCCACGGCCTGTGGCTGCGCCTCCTCGCCCACGATCCGGACGGATCGGGCTCCTTCGATCTGTACGTGGAGTTCCCGGAACCGGTCAGGGATCTCCACGGTCTCCGCGACGCCTGCCACCGGCTGCTCGCCACGACGACGCCCTGAACTCCGTGCGCGTGACCGTGCTGCCCCGGATGTGCCGATCGCCGTGAATGCGTGATGCTCGGGCACGGCCGTGGGTCGCGTCGCGGGGACGCGGCCCACGGCCGGGCCGGTGGTCCGGTGCGGTGATGTCCGTGGGGGGACGCGCATCGGACCACCGTGCTCAGCCCCCTCCGCCCACGACGGCGAGCGCCCGTTCCAGGTCGGCCCACAGGTCGTCGACGTGCTCGATGCCGAGCGCCAACCGCACGGTGCCCTCGCCGATCCCGGCCGCGATGAGCGCCTCGTCGGACAGGCCCCGATGGGACGTGCCGGCCGGGTGCAGGACGACCGACTTCACGCCGCCCAGCGACGGGGCCAGCGGGATCAGCCGCAGGCCCTCCACGAACAGCTCCCCGGCCTTGCGCCCCCCGACGAGGTCGACCGACAGCACGCCGCCGAACCCGCCGTCCAGGAGCCGCCGCGCGGTGTCGTGGTCGGGATGGTCGGCGAGCCCGGGGTAGTGCACGCGCTCCACCGCCGGATGCTCCGCCAGCCGTCGCGCCAGCGCCAGCGCGTTCTCCGACTGCCGGGCGACCCGGAGCGGCAACGTGGCCATGCCCCGCACCGCCAGCCACGCCGTCATCGCGTCGACGCTCGCGCCCAACTCGACGGCGTGCCGCCAGATCCGATCGTGGACGGCGGGGTCCGCGGTGACCACCACCCCGGCCAGCACGTCGGAGTGCCCGCCCAGGTACTTGGTCGCCGAGTGCAGCACGATGTCGGCCCCGTGCTCCAGCGGACGGCACAGCACCGGCGTGGCGAACGTGTTGTCGACCACCGTGAGCACCCCCGCCTCCCGGGCCGTCGCGGCCAGCACGGGCAGGTCCACGACCCGGGTGGTGGGGTTGGTGATGGTCTCCAGGTAGAGCAGCCGCGTCGTCGGCCGCACCGCCGCGCGGACCTCCTCGGGATCGTCGCCCGACACGTGGGTGACGGCGACACCCCACCGTTCGGCGAGGTCGTGCAGCAGGACGTAGGTGCCGCCGTAGAGCGAGCTCTGGGCGATCACATGGTCGCCCGTCCGCAGCAGGCCCATGAGCACCGCGTTCACCGCGCCCATGCCGGACCCGGTGGCCAGCGCCCCGGCGCCGCCCTCCAGCGTGTTCACGGCCTCCTCGAACGAGCGGACCGTCGGGTTGCCGAGCCGGCTGTAGAAGAACGCGCCGTGCCCGCCGTCCTCGCCGTCGACCGCCCGGGGCGGGCCCTCGAAGGCGGCGGCCATCGTCTCGGCGTCCTCGAACGAGAACAGATGGCCCTGGTAGATGGGAGTGGTGAGGGGCCGGCTGCCGACCGGCCGGATGACGGGCGGATGCGCCGCGCGGGTCTGGGGATGAAGCTCGTCCATGTCTCCAGACTGCGCGCGGCGCACGGTGCCGGACAGGTCCAATTCCGGCCAGTGGCCTGGACGCCGGGGCGCGCCCCGGGTCTCAGAGGTAGAAGCCGGTGGCGGTCCTCGGCGTGTCGGCGGACACGGAGGGCGGCTTCTCGCCCTTGCGCAGCGCGACCAACTCGGCCAGCGTCGCCCCGTCCGGCCCGACGGCCCCGGGGTCGGCCTGATGGTCCTGATCGTCCAGCCAGCGCACCGCCTCGGACTGCGACAGCGCCCCCACCTCGATCTGCGCCAGGCAGCGGCCCGGCCTGATCACCGCCGGGTGCAGCCGGGCCAGGTCCTCGTTGGTGGTGATCGCCACCAGCACGTCCCGGCCCTGCCCGAGCATCCCGTCGGTCAGGTTGAGCAGCCGGGACAGGCCCTGGCCGGTGGACGCCTTGGCCTCGCCGCGGATCAGCTCGTCGCAGTCCTCCAGGATCAGCAGCCGCCAGCGGCGCTTGGACTCGTCGTCGTCATCGGTGCCGACGGCCACCTGCATCAGATAGCCGGGGTCGCCGAACAGCACCTCGGGGTCGAGCACGCAGTCGGCCTGGCACCAGTCGATCCAGGCCCGGGCCAGCGCCCGCAGCGCGGTCGTCTTGCCGGTGCCGGGCGGGCCGTGCAGCAGCAGGAGACGGCCGGAGATCTCGTCGCGGTCCAGCGCCATCACCGCGTCCAGGGCCTCGGTGACCGGCGCCGTGTAGTTGCCCCGGATCGTGTCCCAGGTGTCGGCCGAGATGATCCGCTCGCGGCGGCTCGGACCGTGCTTGGACATGTGCCAGAAGCCCATCTCCACCTGGGTCTCGTCGGCCACGGGGGGCTCGGTCGCGTCCCGTACCGCGTCCTCCAGCACCGACTCGGCCAGCTCCGGCGTGGTCGCCGACACCGCCACGTACGCGTTGCCGCCGTCCCAGCGGTTGGCCAGCAGCATCCAGCCGTCGCCCTCGGCGAGCACCGAGTGCTTGCCGTCCTCGTCGGCCACCCGCAGCACCCGGCTGCCGTCCGGCCGCAGCGGGGCGTCGGCCCGCACGTGCTCCAGCCGGGTGGCCTTCGACCACGGCTGCTCCCCGCTGGCGAACGGGCGCAGCGACAGCACGTCCATCACGTCGGAGGGGGAGTTGTTGTCGTTCAGGTTGAGAACGACCGACATCGCGAGCTCGGGGTCGGTCTCCGGGACCTCGACGAGGTGGAGTATCTCCTTCGGCCTCTCCTGCGACATCGTCATGCCTCCGATGATCAGCCGTCGGCCGTGGGGACGTCCACCGATTTACGCCGGGGTCTCAAGGCGCGGAGCGCTCCGCGGCCTCCTTGGCGTCCATCTCGGCGGCCTCCTCGGGGGTCGGCGCGGTGCCGCCCAGGTACGCGGGCTGCCACCACTCCTCGCCGGGGCGGGGGGTCTCCGGGTACTCGCGCTGAGCCCGTTCGACCAGCTCCGACATCCGGGAGTGCAGCTCGTCGACCACCGGGGTGAAGTCGCGCACCCGGGTCGGGTACATGGGCTCGCCGACCAGGATCGTCACCGGGACGTGCCGCTGCCGGAGGTTGCGCGGGCGGCCCTTGGTCCACAGCCGCTGGGTGCCCCACAGCGCCACCGGGATCATAGGCACCTTGGCCGACGCGGCCATCCGCACCGCGCCCGCCTTGATGTCCTTGACGGTGAACGAGCGGCTGATGGTCGCCTCGGCGAACACCCCGAGCACCTCGCCGTCCTTGAGCGCGTTGAGCGCGTCGCGGTACGCGGCGGCACCCGCCTGCCGGTCGACCGGGATGTGCTTCATCCCGCGCATCAGCGGGCCCGAGATCCGGTGGTCGAAGACCTCCTTCTTCGCCATGAAGCGCACCATGCGCTCGGCGGGCCGCGCGGCCAGCCCGGCGAAGATGAAGTCCAGGTAGCTGATGTGGTTGCTGACGAGAACCGCGCCTCCGGTCCGCGGGATGTTCTGGGCGCCCTCCACGGTGCATCGGAGGTCCAGAGCCCTGAACATGACCTTCGCCGCGGCGATGACCGGTGGGTACACGTATTCCGTCATACGGAGAAACCTATGTGCTCGGTGACCGGCCACGAAACGTGCGCGCGGTCACAGCCGTCTTCCCGGATCACCGATCAGGGAAGCTTCCAGTCGATGGGCCGCCCGCCCTGCCGTTCGAGCAGCTCGTTGGCCCGGCCGAACGGACGGGACCCGAAGAACCCGCGGTCGGCCGACATCGGGCTCGGATGGGCCGACTCGATGCACGGCACCCCGCCCAGCATGGGCTTGAGGTCGCGCGCGTCCCGGCCCCACAGGATCGCCACCAGCGGGCCGCCGCGCGCCGCCAGCGCCCGGATGGCCTGTTCGGTGACCTGCTCCCAGCCCTTGCCCCGGTGCGAGGCGGGTTTGCGGGGCGCCACGCTGAGCGCCCGGTTGAGCAGCAGCACGCCCTGCTCGGTCCACGGCGTCAGGTCGCCGGTGCTCGGCGCGGGGTGCCCCAGGTCGGCCTGGTACTCCCGGAAGATGTTGATCAGGCTCCCGGGCAGCGGCCGGACGTCCGGGGCCACCGAGAAGCTCAGCCCCACCGGATGGCCCGGCGTCGGGTAGGGGTCCTGCCCGACGATCAGCACCCGCACGTCGGCGAACGGCTGCCTGAACGCCCGCAGGATGTGCTCCCCGGCCGGCAGGTAACGGCGTCCCGCCGCCACCTCGGCGCGCAGGAAGTCGCCCATCGCCGCGATGCGTCCGGCCACCGGCTCCAGCGCGGCCGCCCAGCCGGCCTCGACGATCTCCGAGAGCGGTCGTCCCGTCATGCTCGGCAACCCTAGCCCCGTGATCACCTCCGCGCAGCCCGATCCCCGGAGGGAGAGTTGACATCGCTCCGTCCGGTGACGTTTGATCACACTGAGTGTTCGTACGGGTGCGTTGAGTCCGCGTTACGTCTTGGCTGCCTTGTTGACCCACGGCGGCGCACCGCATCATCCAGGAGGCAGCGCCTGGCACCGGAGAACTGGGGGGGCGACGATGCGCCAACTGACCGCCGTGGACGCCAACTTCCTGAACGTCGAGACCGGCACCATGCCCACGCACATCGCCGGTGTGGGCATCCTGGACCCGGCCTCGTGCCCGGGCGGCCGGCTGACCGCCGGGCAGGTGATCGACCTCGTCCGGGAACGTGCCCACCTGGCCGCCCGTCCGCTCCGCCGCCGGCTCGTCGCCGTTCCGTTGGGCCTCGACCGGCCCTACTGGGAGGACGACCCCGACTTCGACCCCGCCCGGCACGTGTTCGAGGTCGGCCTGCCCTCGCCCGGCACCGTCGCCCAACTCGCCGACGTCGTCGCGATGCTGCACGAACGCCCCCTCGACCGCCATCGCCCCCTGTGGGAGCTGGTCCTCATCCAGGGGCTGGAGGGCGGCCGCACCGCCGTCTACATCAAGGTCCACCACGCGGCGGTCGACGGCGTGCTCGCCGCCGAGACCCTGGCCGCGCTGCTCGACATCTCGCCGGAGCCCCGCGACCTGCCCCCCGACGACGTGCCGCTCCAGCAGGCCCCCACCATGGCCGGACGGGTCGGCGCCGGGCTGCTGCGCGCGGCCGTCCAGCCGCTGCGCGGAGCCCGCATGCTGGCCCGCACCGCCCCTTACCTGGACGAGGTGCCCGGCCTGGCCCAGCTCCCGGGCGTGGGTTCGTTCGCCCGGGCGCTCCAAGGGGCGCTCGGTCGCGACGGCGTCCCGCCGGTGCCCCGCACCGTCGCCCCGCCCACGCCCTTCAACGGGACGATCGGCTCGAGGCGCGCGGTCGCGTTCGGCGCGCTGCCGCTCGACGAGGTCAAGCGCATCCGCGCGAGTCTGGGCGGCAGCGTCAACGACGTGGTGATGTCCCTGGTGGCCGCCGCCGTGCGCCGCTGGCTGGACAAGCGCGGCGCCCTGCCGGACCAGCCGCTGGTCGCCGCCGTC
Organism: Thermomonospora umbrina; assembly: GCF_003386555.1. Lineage (GTDB taxonomy): Bacteria > Actinomycetota > Actinomycetes > Streptosporangiales > Streptosporangiaceae > Thermomonospora > Thermomonospora umbrina. The sequence goes on from NZ_QTTT01000001.1 coordinate 4,608,046, forward strand.
CCGGTCTCCCTGCGCAGGCGCAGGACGGCCGAGGCCGCCGCGCAGGCGGGCAACCAGGTGTCGGCGATGGTGACGCCGCTGGCCACCCACCTGGACGACCCCGCGGAACGGTTCGAGACCGTCCGCGGCGACATGTCCGCGGCCAAGCGGCGCTTCGCCCAGTCGTCCGGCGGGTGGCTGGAGGGGCTCAGCGAGCTTCTTCCGACCCCGTTGGCCGGCCCGCTCCTGCGGCTCGCCCTGCAGGCGGTCCCGGGCGAGCACGTGCGCCCGATCAACCTCATGGTCTCCAACGTCCCCGGGCCGACCTTCCCGCTGTACCTGCGCGGGGCGCGGGTGCTGGGCTACTTTCCGATCTCCGTCGTCAGCGACTTCACCGGCGGTCTGAACATCACCGTCCTGTCGTACGACGGCCGCCTCGACATCGGCATCGTCACCTGCCGCACGATGATCCCGGACCCGTGGGAGCTGATCGACTACCTCGACGACGCCCTGGAGGAGCTGAAGGGCCTCATCGAGCCCTGAACAGCGTCGCGCCGTGCCATCGGGCCAGGGCGAGGGCGGCGGCCCCGGCGGGCTGCATCGGCTGCGGCGCCGGCTCGTCGAACGGCGCCATGGTGACCCGACCCTCGTCGTTCACGTCCACCAGCGCGCCGAACAGCTCGTCGAACGTCGTGTCGTCGATCACCACGGCGGTGAGCAGGTCCACCGCGAACGTCAGCGGATCGACGCCGAGCCCGAGGCAGTACGCCCGGACGTCGCCGGCCGTGCGTGCCCGCGACATGCGCCGGTAGAGGGGCCACGAGTCGTAGGTGAACTCCGGCTCTCGGTCCTCCGGGGTGCCGAGGAACTCCTCGCCGTACTCGCGGACCATGCAGCGCCACAGGTCGAAGTCCGCCCGTGCGTCCGGGGTGGCCGGCTGGAACACGCCGACGGGCATGACCTGATGCAGCCCTCCGGCGTGCGCGACCTTCGCGGGATCCCGCCAGTGGAGCACGACGTCCCGTGTGCCGCGTCGCAGCGTCACCGTGGTCACCGCGAGGGGGGCGCTCCGCCGTACGAGGTCCCGGGGGTCGCCGACGGCCGTTCGCAGCGGCAGCCCCGGCACGTCGGCGGCCAGTTCGTGCGCCGCGGCCTCGCCGACGTCGACGCCGTCGAAGTACCGGCCGGCGGAGAACTCCAGCGACGGCCGCGCGCCCTCGCCGAGCCCGGCGGCGAGGATCCGGTAGACCGGGCGGTTCTCGAAGACCGCCGGCGGTGTGAGCGCCCCCATGGCCTCGCTGTACGAACGGTGACCGCCGGGCAGGCGGGCCAGGGAGCCGTCGACCGCGGGGGGAGCCGCGTCGTCCCGCCATCGGAGACGTACCGCTTCCAGCGGCAGCGGCTCGGCGGGGATCCACTCCGGCCGCGTCAGCAGCGTCGTCGAGCCGACGCGGGGCACGTCGGGATACAGGGCGCCCGCCCGTTCACCGAGCGCGGCGCGGCGGGCGGCGAGCAGTGCCCGCTCCTCCCGCCATCGCCGCTCATCCGGTCCGTCCATGCCGGCGAGGCTATCCGCTCGCCCCCCACCGACCGCGCGCCGGACGCGCCCGCCGCAGCGGGTGTGCGGGGCCCTCCGTGGGAACGCTCGGCGGGTGGTCCGCGGCGGTGGGGTGCTCGCCGTGTCTCGGCGGCCGTGGGCGACGTCAAGGCCCGGGCGCGTGGCGAGGCCCTCCGCCAGATCGCTCGGCGGGTGGTCCGCAGTGGAGGCGTGTTCGCCGTGTCTCGGCGGCCGTGGGCGGCGTCAAGGCCCGGGCGCGGTGGTCGTCGTGCCCGGGTCGTGGCGGCCGTGGGCCGGGCCGCGGCGCCTCGGGGGGCCGCGGCCGGCGTCGGCGGGTGGCTAGAAGTTGATCATGTGGCCGGCCAGCCCGTGGATCGCCTCCTTGACGGCCTCGCCCAGGGTGGGGTGGGCGTGGACGTTGCGGGCGACCTCGTGGACGGTGAGGTCCCACTGCTGGGCCAGGGTGAGCTCGGGCAGCAGCTCGGTGACGTCCGGGCCGATCAGGTGGGCCCCGAGCAGTTCGCCGTACTTGCGGTCGCTGATGATCTTGACGAACCCGTTGGGGTCGCCGAGGCCGTGCGACTTGCCGTTCGCGGTGAACGGGAACTTGGCCACGTTGACGTCGTACCCCTGCTCCTTGGCCTGTGCCTCCGTCCAGCCGAAGCTGGCGATCTGCGGCTGGCAGTACGTGGCGCGCGGGATCATCACGTAGTCGAGCTCCATGGTCTCGGCGTCCGCGATGGTCTCGGCGGCGACGATGCCCATCGACTCGGCGGCGTGCGCCAGCATCAGCTTGGCGGTGACGTCGCCGATCGCGAAGATGTGGGGGACGCTGGTGCGGCAGCGGCCGTCGACGTCGATCGCGCCGCGGTCGGTGAGCCGGACCCCGGTCTTCTCCAGGCCGTAGCCGTCGACGTTCGGCGCGAAGCCGATCGCCTGCATGACCTTGTCGGCCTCCAGCACCTTCTGGGCGCCGTCCTTGCCGGTGACGGTGACCTGGACCTTCTCGCCGGAGTCGTCGATGCCGTCGACCCGGGTGGAGGTCAGCACGTCGATGCCGAGCTTGCGATAGCGGCGCGACAGCTCCTTGGAGACCTCGGCGTCCTCCAGCGGCACCATGCGGTCGAGGAACTCGACGATGGTGACCTTGACCCCGTAGTTGTGCAGCACGTAGGCGAACTCGACGCCGATGGCGCCCGCGCCGGCGATGACGATGCTCTCCGGCAGTCGCTCGCTGAGGATCTGCTCCTCGTACGTGACGACGCGGTCGGACAGGGAGGTGCCCGGCAGCAGCCTCGCGTGCGCGCCCGCGGCGATGATGCAGTGGTCGAACGTGACGTTCTGGGGCTCGCCCAGACCGTCCGCCGACTCGACGCGGAGGGTGTTGGGGTCGGTGAAGACGCCGCGCCCGTCGAACTCGGTGATGCCGTTCTTCTTCATCAGGTAGTGGACGCCCTTGACCCGGCCGTCCGCCACCGTGCGACTGCGCTGGAAGGCGGCGCCGTAGTCGAACCGGACCTCCCCGTCGGCCTGGATCCCGAAGAGCTCGCGCTCCTTGGTGAAGATGTGCGCCAGCTCGGCGTTGCGCAGCAGGGCCTTGGAGGGGATGCAGCCGACGTTCAGACAGACGCCGCCCCAGTAGCGTTCCTCGATGATCGCCGTCTTGAGCCCGAGCTGTGCCGACCGGATCGCGGCGACATATCCGCCCGGGCCCGCGCCCAGGACCACGACGTCAAAGTGTGTGCTCATTCTGTTGACGATATTCGCCCGGAGCGGGCCGCCGCATCTCGGAGGGCGGGTTCACGCCCCCGGGTCAGTGCCGGATCTCCAGGGTGCAGCACTTGGGGCCGCCGCCGGCCTTGCGCAGCTCCGACAGGTCCACCGGGACGGGCGTGTAGCCGCGGTCGCGCAGGGTGGCGATCAGGCCGACGGCCTCGGCGTTGATCACCACGTTGCGGCCGTCGCTCACCGCGTTGAGGCCCAGCACCGCCGCGTCCGCCTCGTCGGCGATCAGCGCGTTCGGGAAGAGCCGTTCCAGCACGGCTCGGCTGCCGGGGGAGAACGCTCCCGGGTGGTAGGCGACGTTGCGGCCGTCCAGCGGGAACAGGGCGGTGTCGAGGTGGTAGAACCGCGGGTCCACCAGCCGGAGCGTGACGACCGGGCGGCCGAGGTGCTCCTGGGCCTCCTGGTGCGCGGCGATCTCGGTGCGGAAGCCGGTGCCCGCCAGGATCACCTCGTCCAGGGTCAGGAAGTCGCCCTCGCCCTCGTTGACGTGGGACGGCTCCAGGACGTCGGCGAACCCGTTGCGCCGGAACCACTCGGCGTAGGCGGGCCCCTCGGGACGCCGTTCGGCGTGGGCGAAGCTCGCCCCGTACACGCGACCGCCCACGACGAGCGCGCCGTTGGCGGCGAAGACCATGTCGGGCAGGCCCGCCACCGGTTCGATCAGGGAGACCTGGTGGCCGAGCGCGAGGTAGGCGTCGCGCAGCGCCTCCCACTGCGCCACCGCCCGGTCCCGGTCGGCGCCCGCGGACGGATCCATCCACGGGTTGATCGCGTACGTGACGGCGAAGTGGTCGGGACGGCACATGAGGAAGCGCCGTGGGATCGCCACCGGCTCCTCGTCGATCGTCAGGGGGGTCGAGGTCGTCGACTCCGTCACCGGCGACACGGTCATGCGGGCTCCTGGTTCGGACCTAAGGGTTGCGAAACGTAAGCCTAAGAACTCGCGCCGCCTTATCGAAGACTTCGGCCATGCGTGATGATGGACGTTCGTTGCGTCTGTGCCGGGGTGTACGCGGGAATCGTTGCGCGGCCCCCGATCGTGGGGCGTTGGTCACGTCCGGCCCTGTTCTCGCCGGTGGACGCCGTGGGTGAACCCGGGCTGTCGTGACCATGACATACGGTCGACCACAGGCATGTCGGGGCCTGCCGAGGAGGGGAACGGGTGTGAGGATTCCCAAGCGCGTCAACGCCGCCTGGGACTGGGCGGAGAGCCATGGCCGTGCGATGGCGGTCGTCATCCTGCTGCCGATCCTGGCCGTGGGGGCGCTCTGGTCGCCCGTGCTCGCCGCGTTCGCCGTGGGCGTCGCCCTGGGCGGCGTGGTGACCTACACCCGGCTCAGCAAGCGGATCGCCCGGCTGCGCGGTGAGGTGGACGAGCTGCTGCGCGACAACGGCCGCCTCCGCCACCGCAACACCGTCCTCGCCAGCGGCGTGGTCCAGGCCGAGTCCCTGGTCACCCAGAAGCTGCTGACCATCCCCGAACAGCCCGACTCCGACGACTCCGAGGAGTCCGACGAGGGTGTCGCCGAGCGGCACCCGGAGACCGAGCGCCGCTCCGCCTGACCCGGACGCTCGGCACGGGACGTTCCGCTGATCGTTCGGCGGGTATCGCGGTGGTGTCGGTCGTCGCAACGGGCTGGGGGAGCGCATGGGCACGGGCCGGATCGTGGTCGGGGTGGACGGATCGGACGAGTCCAAGGCGGCCCTGCGGTGGGCGGCCCGGCAGGCCGAGGCGACCGGGGCGTGGCTGGAGCCGATCACCGCGTGGGACATCCCGGTGACGTTCGGGGTGCCCGTGTACGAGGAGGAGATCGACCTGTCGGACTCGGCCGGGGCGACCCTGTCGGCGACGGCGGAGGAGGTGCTCGGGCCCGATCCGGCGATGGTCGTGACACCCGTCGTGGTCCGAGGCCATCCGGCCCGGGCGCTGGTGGAGGCGTCCGTGGGCGCCGAGCTGCTGGTCGTGGGGAGCCGTGGGCGCGGCGGGTTCCTGGGCGCCCTGCTGGGCTCCACCAGCACGTACTGCGTCCATCACGCCAAGTGCCCGATCGTGGTCCTCAGGGCCGAGGAGGACGAGGACCCGCCGGTGGAGAAGGGCGACCCCGCGGTGTGAGGGGACGAGGGCGGGTCACAGGGCCCGCAGCCCGTTCAGCACCGCCTCATAGATCCGGATGTCGGTGACCTCGGCCTCCGGTCGGGGCTCCTGAACGATCACGTGCCCGCGGTCCAGCAGATCGCCCAGCAGCACCCGGACGGTCCCGGCGGGCAGGTCCAACCGTCCGGTGATCTCCGCCACCGACATCGCGTCCCGACACAGCCGCATGATCGCCAGATGCTCCGGGCCCAGGCCGAGCTCGGCCGCGGGCGCCGGTCGGGTCGCCATGACCTGCGTGATCAGGTCGAACCCGCCGCGCACCGGCCGACTCCGTCCGCCCGCCATCACGAAGGGCCGCACCATCGGCCCCGCCTGGTCGTGCGGCGGGTCCGGGTGTTCGGGGGCCGGGGTCATGGTCGGCCCGGGGTCCCGGAGGCCGCGCGGGCCGGCGTGCCGAGGTGACGACCCGCGCCGGACACCAGCATCGCCACCTCGTAGGCGACCAGACCCACATCGGCGTCCTCGGTGGTCAGCACGGCCAGGCAGGCCCCCTGGCCCGCCACCGTGACCAGCAGGAACGCCGTCCTCATCTCGATGATCGTCTGTCGTACCGCGCCGCCGCCGAAGCGCTCGCCGGCGCCCCGGGCCAGGCTCTGGATCCCGGCGGCCACCGCCGACAGGTGCTCGGCGTCGTCCTGGCCCAGCCCCCGGGAGGCGGCCACGAGCAGGCCGTCGGCGGACAGCACGACCGCGTGCCGCGCCTCCGCGACCCGGTCGACCAGATCGTCCAGCAACCAGCCCGGCTCACCGGAGGAACCCGTCTCGTGCACCGCTAACCGTCCTTCCGTGGAGTCCCGCCGGCGTCGTTCCGCGACGTCGTGCGGATCACCGGGGGTCTCCCTCGCCGGTCCCGTCCCGGTCGCCCCGGGAACGGCGGGTCGTCGGGGTGTGCGAGGTCATCGGGGCGCGCGACGGTGGCGCGCCATTTTCGCGGCCGGATTCTTCGAGGTTCTTCCCGAGGGCGACGGAGGCCGTTTCCGGGCCGGGGGCGCGGGCCGCGAAAGGCCGTTCCGGCGGCGGAGCGGCGACGATCCCGGTCCGCAGACACGAGTTGCGGATGCGCATTACCTTCGCCTCGACGATTGATGCGGCTGTTCGCAGACCTTGCCGGGACGGTCGTGGGGCGGCTTGCGCGGCACCGTGGTGACGGGGCCGGACGGACCCGACCTACTCCGCGTCCCGCAGAACCTTAGCAACGTCGACCAGGGCGCTCAAGACGAACCGGTCATGACGGACACGCAGGTCAGTGCCCGGATAGGGGGGTGCGTGTGAGGGAATTCACCTTCGTGGGAGCGGTTGTTCATCTCCCCTTCTCGGCTCGCTTAGGCGAATTGTCTGATTCTCTACGGGGTGCCGGGACGGCGCTGCCGGGGGTTCGGCTTCCGGTCGCCCCCGTCGACCCATGGTGGTGGGTGGTCGCGGCTCCGTGAATTTCGCGGCTCGAGAGGGCGGGTCTCGAGGGGTGTCTGAGCCGATCCGACATCGGCTCCTTCGGCGTCGTCCGTCGTTCTGTCAGTGGCATGCATAAGCCCGCCGGAGAATTCGAAAAATGGCCGATCGGCGTCATGTGCTCCACGCCTCGGGGTGGAGGGTTTCCCCGGGCGGCGGCTCGGGCTCGGCGAGCCCGGAGGGCGGCGGTGCCGATCGATGCGCCACCGAGTGCTCCGTCTCGCCATTTTGATGCTGGATGTCGCGAATGCGTTGCGAGCCGATTGTCAGGTGCGCGAGAATCGTTCCGCCCCCGCCGCCCCTGTCCCACCGAGGCGTTTCGAGGAGCCCCGATGTCCGCTGAGAAGGGCAACACCTACCTTGAGCAGGTGGTGGCGCAGCAGGCCATGCTGGAGGGCGACCTGCGCTCCAGGCGAGCCCCCGGGCAGTCCGCCGGGCCCGCCGCGCCCGCGCCCGCCGCGACGATGCAGCCCCCCGTGCCGGGCGCCCTGGCCAAACGCGAACGGGCCCTGGGCGCGGCGCCGGCGGAGCAGGCCGCGCCGCCCGCCATCGACGTCCGCGTCAGCGGATTCTGGCGCTGGAAGAACGTGATCGTCCCGCCCAACGCCTTCGTGGTCCACACCCGGCGGGGCCGCGCCGAGCCGCTGCATCTCGGGCTCGGCGTCTCGTTCCGCTACAACCCGTCCACCGACTCGTTCCTGGTGGTGCCCGGGGCCACCCAGACGATCCTGATCAACGCGTACTGCATCTGTCGGGAGCTGCAGGGCGTGCTGGTGCAGGGGTACGTCCAGTGGATCATCCAGGACTTCGCGACCGCGTACCGCAAGCTGGACTTCAGCGACCACGAGGACCCGATGCGGCTGGTCAACCTGCAACTGCGGGAGCAGGCCGAGGCCGCCATCAAGGACAAGGTCGCGACCCTGGGCGTCCGCGACGTGCTCAGCGACAAGCAGCCCATCATCGAGGAGCTCACCGCCCGACTGCGCGCGGTGGCCGAGGGCGAGAACAACAGCGACCAGGGCCTCGGCCTGCGCATCGTCACCGTGCAGATCAAGGAGGCCGTGGTCAGCTCCTCCCGGCTCTGGGAGAACCTGCAGAAGCCGTACCGCACCGAGCAGAGCAAGATCGCCCGACTGGCCGAGCTGCAGACCGAGGAGGTCATCGCCGAGCGGGAGATGACCGCCGAACGCCTCCGCGAGACCCGTCGCATCGAGCACGCCCGCGAGCTGGAGGTGCTGCGCGCCCGCAACGACGCCGAGCGCTTCGACGGCGAGTCCGCCGAACGGCTCCGCCGCACGCACCGCGAGCACGACGACAACCGTCAGGTGGCCGACCTGGAGCTGGAGACCGCCACCCACGCCCTCCGGCTCGACCGCGAACGCCAGGCCGAACGCGCGGCGACCGACCGCGCCCGCATCGCCCAGGAGCAGGAGCTCAAGCGGCTGGAGCTGGACGGCGAGCTGGCCCTGCAGCACTCCCGCGCCGAGGCCGCCCACCGGAGCGCCCTGCTCGACCTCGAACGGGACCGGCTGCGCGCCGCCCTCGACAACGAGCGCACCCCCGCCAGCATCCAGGCCGAGCTGGTCTCCTCGCTGCCCGAGATCGTCCAGCGGCTGCCCAAGCCGAACGAGCTGCGCAGCGTCACCATCGGCGGCGTCGACGGCACCCGGCTCGGCGGCGTCCTCGCCGAGCTGATGGGTGTCATCACCGCCCTCCAGCAGGCGACGGCCGGCGACGAGGACCCGCCCCGCCCCTGACCCGCCGCACCGTCACGCCCGGCGCAGAAGGACGCACTTGTTGACAAGCTTCACAGCAAGCCTCACACATCAAGACAGATTCGGTTAAGGCTCTCGGCGTGTCGGCCCGGATTCTGCGACACTGTGCCGCGATTCCTCCCAGGGCGGAGGCCCGGGATCTCCACGCCAAAGGAGTCGGGATGAGGAGCCACGGTGTAGATCGTGCGGAATCCGGTATAGACCGGCCGCACTCGGCGCGCACATGGAACTACTGGCTGGGCGGCAAGGATTACTACCCCGCCGACAAGAACGCCGCGGACCTGGTGGAGGACATCATCCCCGGCATCGTGGACTCGGCACGCGCCGACCGCGCGTTCCTGGAACGCTGCATCCGCCATCTGGTCGTCGACCAGGGCATCCGACAGTTCCTGGACGTCGGGGCGGGCCTGCCCACCGCCGACAACACCCACCAGGTGGCACAGCGGCTCGCCCCCGAGGCCCGCATCGTCTACGTCGACAACGACCCGCTGGTGGTGGCCCACGCCCGTTCACTGCTCTGCGGCGCCCCCCGGGGCGCGATCAGCTACGTCGAGGGCGATCTGCGCAGGCCGGAGGACATCCTGAAGCTCGCCTCCGAGACCCTCGACCTCACCCGTCCGATCGCGGTGATGCTGTTGAGCACCCTCAACCACGTCCTCGACGACGAGGAGGCCCACCGGTCCGTCCACCACCTGCTGGACGCCGTCCCCTCCGGGAGCTTCCTGGCGATCGCGCACCCCACCGCCGAGGTGGACGGTGACGCCATGCACGAGGCGATCCGGCGCTACATGGAACACGGCGGCACCCCCCTCGTGGCCCGCGACCGCGCCCACCTGGCCCGTTACTTCGAGGACCTCGAACTCCTCGAACCCGGGGTCGTCTCCTGCACGCGCTGGCGCCCCGACTCCACCCCGAGGGAGGGCATCCCGGAGGTCTCCCAGTTCTGCGCGGTCGGCCGCAAACCCTGACCGGCCCTCGGCCCGGCACCTTCCGCCGAGCCGACCCCCGGTGGGGGAGTGGCCGTGCCGCTTCTGGGCGGCGCGCCCCGGGCCGAACCCCCGGCTCGCCGGTCGCCCCCGGCGTTCTCACCAGGACCTTCGGAGCATCGTCCCGTCACGGTCGCCCTCCCCGGTGCGGCCGTGGCGGGGCCGCCGGGGAACGGGCGGGCGGTTCGGTCATAGTCTCTGAAGAGCGTGGCGGAACGTTCCCGTGGAGGCTGGACCATGTCCGAGAAGACCACCATGATCGACATGTACCTGGAGGTCGCGGCGACGCTGCCGCCGCTCATCGAGGACCCCGCCGTCGTGGCCGCATGGGAGTCCCCCAGCGCCCTGGAGGGCTTCACCGTCGGGGGCCTGGCCGAACACCTGACCGGCCAGATGTTCAGCCTGGCCGCCATGCTGGCCTCGTCCGACACGCCCCCCGACGTCATCGGGCTCCTGGACCACTACGGCCGGGTGAGCTGGCTGGGCGCCGACCTCGACGAGGAGACCAACGTCGCGATCCGCGAACGGGGCGAGGAACAGGCCGCCGAGGGCCCCGCATCCCTCATCACCCGAGCCCGCGCCCAACTCGCCGACCTCCGCGCCACCCTGCCCGCCGAGTCCGGCGACCGCCCCCTCCGCCTGGGCGCGTACCCCTGGGCCCTCCGCCTGGACGACATGCTCCTCACCCGCCTCATGGAGATCGCCGTCCACTCCGACGACCTCGCCGTGAGCGTCGGCATCGAGACCCCGCCCCTGCCCCCCGAGGCCATCGAGACCGTCGCCGACCTCCTCACCCGCCTCGCCATCCACCGCCACGGCCCCACCGCCGTCCTCCGCGCCCTCAGCCGCTCCGAACGCGCCCCGACCACCATCTCCGCCTTCTGACCGCCCCACCCCCGCAACCCGACCGCCCTGATCCCCGACCCCGCACGCCGCGCCCCCGACCCTCCGTCCATACAACTCGCCCCGAACGCACCCAGGCACCGCCAACAAGCCGCCGGCAATACAACACGGGCGTGAAGTCCCTAAAGACGGAACAAAACCCGACCTCCGAATCCCGCAACGCGGGCCACGCCCTCCAGCACCGTCAGCGCGTGCTGCAACTGCGTGCAGGGGCGGGCAAAGCCGGTCCGGCACCTGGCCCGTGGCTGTGCCGCATGGAATGCCTTCTCAGGCGCCGCCGGTGCCGCGTCGCGGGGTGTGACGTGGACGTGGCGCGCACCTCGGGACGCAAAGTTCGCGGCGTGGGTACGGCTCCGGGGGCCTCAAGAGCCCCATGGCAGCGGCGCAGGGCCGGGCCCGGAGGTGCGTCGATGCTGCGATGGGGCGGCGCATGTTCCGGCAGGGATGCGGGCCCGGAGGTGCGTCGATTTTGTCGCGTGGTGTGACGTGGGCGTGGGGCAGTGGGTGACGCTTCGGGTTGTGGACTTCGTGGCGTGGGTTGCGTCTTCGGGGGTGTCGGCGTGTGGGTGCCCGGCGGTGTGCGACCTGGGCCCGGGGCGTGTTGGTGCTGCGATGGGGCGGCGCATGGTCCGGGCGAGGACCCCGGCCCGGGGCGCGTTGGTGCTGTGGTGCGGCGGCGCGTGGTTGGGCAGGGGCCGGGGCCGGAGAAAGCGTTGGTGCTGCGTGGGGTGACGCGTGGTCGGGCGAGGACCCCGGCCCGGAGGTGCGGCGATGCCGTGGTGTCGCCGGGTGTGGTCGGGCAAGGCCCGGGCCCGGCCCAGGAGGTGGATCCCTGGGCCGGGTGGTGGTGCGGACCTGTGGAGCGGTCCGCGTGGTGTTCGTGCGGGTCAGACGTTGACGCCGAAGTCCTTGGCGACGCCGGCGAGGCCCGAGGCGTAGCCCTGGCCGATGGCGCGGAACTTCCACTCCGCGCCGTTGCGGTAGAGCTCGCCGAAGACCATGGCCGTCTCGGTCGAGGCGTCCTCGGTGAGGTCGTACCGGGCCAGCTCGCGGTTGTCGGCCTGGTTGAGCACGCGGATGAAGGCGTTGCGGACCTGTCCGAAGGACTGGCCGCGGGAGTCGGCCTCGTGGATCGAGACCGGGAAGACGATCTTGGCGGCCTCGGCCGGGACGCCGGCGAGGTTGACCTTGATCTGCTCGTCGTCGCCCTCGCCCTCGCCGGTGAGGTTGTCACCGGTGTGCTCGACGGAGCCGTCGGGGCTCTTGAGGTTGTTGAAGAACACGAAGTGCTGGTCGGACAGCACCCGGCCGGACTCGTCCAGCAGCAGCGCGCTGGCGTCCAGGTCGAAGTCGGCGCCGGTGGTGGAACGCGCGTCCCACCCGAGGCCGACGGTGACCGCGGTCAGGCCCGGAGCCTCCTTGCTCAGCGACACGTTGCCGCCCTTGGCCAGACTCACACCCATAGTGGTTTCCTCCATCGTTCGGTTCTGGAGCGTCAACGGGCTGCTCGGCCCGGCGGTTCCCGATCACTTCGGCGAGCCGGAGTGGTCGCTCAGTCCCACCAGAAGGACCAGTTGCCCGTGCCGACCAGACGTCCAGCGTAGTCCGTGAAGTCGACCGCCCCCTGCCAAACGTTGTCGGGACAGAAGGCGTGGTGCTCGGCGGCGACCTCACGGGCGTGGGCCTCGTTGACCGGGGGAGCGGCCACCGACAGGTCGAGGTCGTCGAAGCCCACGGACACCACCCGCGCGCCGAACCGGTCCTCCCAGGAGCGGAGGACGGCCGAGATCTCCGCCGGATGGCCGGTGTGGTGGCACGGGCCCTGCCAGCCGACCCGGGCGATGGTGTCCGCGCCCCGCGCGGCGGGCACCAGCCCCAGCAGCATGGACTCCCCGGAGTAGCGGGCCTCGACGTGGCGCCGGGCCACCTCGTCGGGGTCGCGGTCGAGCAGGCCGGGCTCGGCGAGGCCGGGCCAGGGACCCCGGGGGACGCCGTGGTCGTCGAACCGCCCTCCCCCGCCGTTCAGACCGCCGTCAGGCTCGTCGAGCTCCTCGGTGACCTGCTCCCAGAAGCGGCGGAGCACCCCCACCGCGGTGAGCACGTCGATGCCGCCGACCGGCGCCGGGGGGTCGAGCTCGCCCGCGTGCCACGGCCGGTCGGTCTCGTTGCGCAGGGTGTCGAGCAGCAGCGGGTACAGGCCGGTCTTCTCCCGGATCTCGAAGAGCCGGACCCAGCGCCGCGCCGCGTCGTCCAGCGGCTGGTCCGAGACCCACAGCAGGGGGTGGCCCTCCCATGGCTCGTCGGTGAAGTCGTCGTCCGGCGAGACGAGGCGCCCGGGGGGCAGCCCGGCCGGGAGCGCGCCGAACGGATCATCACGAAGATCTGGCATAACGCGCAATCTACTGAGGGGGTACGACAGTTCGGCGGCGGTCGACGCGGATTCTGCGCCGTTCGCCGCGCACGGGCGGGAACGGCGCGAGAGAGTGTCCCCATTCCCACTCTGGGTGATCCGGAGGTGACGATGAGGAAGTCAGCGCTCGATCCGGCCCGGGCGACGGTCGGGGACGTCGCCACCGCGATGTTCCAGGTGGACTCACGGTTGCGGCAGCTTCACGGGGACCCGGTGCACGAGAGCCGGGAGTACCGCCACGAGCTGGCCAGGGCGTTCAAGACGGCCGATCCCGAACAGGTCGTCGACGGGTTCTGCACCCTGCTCTACCTGCTGATGAAATGGCTGGGAGAGGCGTGCGAGACCACGGGCAAGGACGTGGCCGAAGAGGTCGTCCCGTACACGGTGCGGTGCCTGACCCAGATGACGCGCAACATCGAGCGGGAGGCGGTCCCGACGATGGGCGGGATGCTCGTCGCCTGCACGCTGGGTCTGAGCCCCACGCTGTGGCGGCGGCAGTACGGCCCCTGGACGCGCGGTGAGCTGACCGCGCTGGAGGCCACCGCCGTCCTGCTGGCCGAGCAGGTCAACTGCTGGGCGGGCGACCCGGAGGCCGCCGGCCGGCTGGTCCTGGGCGCCCTGGACGAGGCCCACGAGCAGAACGGCGAGGAGGTCCGATGACCCCCCCGCCGTTCACCGGCGCGGACGACCCGCCGTCCCCGAAGCGGGGCCCGTCCGAGCCGCCGATGCGGCCCGAGCGGATCGCCGAGCGGCTCGACCGGCTCACCCGCTGGGGCGAGCGCACCCCGACGACCCGACGCCATCCCGTGCACCGCGAGTACGACCTGGCCGACCTGCTGGGGCTGCCGCAACGCCTGCCGCCGGTGCGGTTGCCGCTGTACCCCGAGCTGGCCGAGGACGCCCGGGTCTGCCATCTGCTGGCGCGGGCCCGGGAGTTGGCGGAGTGGCTCGGCGACGAGGGCCGCGTGTGCCCCCGGCTCGAGGAGCTGGGCGCCACCGACGCGTTGGAGGCCGCCCGGGACCTCGGCGTCCCGGCGTCCGATCCGGCGGCCGTCCGGGGCCTGCGGGACCTGCCCGAGCTGCGCCGGTTGTGGCGCGTCGCGGTGGACTGCGGGTTCGTCGACTTCGACGGGGACCGCGCCGGGTGCGCCGCGCAGGTCGCCGCGTGGGACGGAGCGGACGACACCGACGTCCTGCTGGCCTGGCGGACCGCGCTGACGGCGATGCTCGACCTGGACCTGCTGACCGAGTTGGACGACGGCGCGCTGCGGTTCGGCACGTCCGGCGGCACGCTGATGATCCTGCTGTTCCTGGCGCGCTGGGACGGGCTGTCGGCGGCGCATCTCAGCGAGGTGCTGCGGGAGGGCGCGGTGCGGGACCTGCCCGCCGGGACCGCGCGGGAGCTGTGGGCGAACTGGACGGTCCGCAACGGCGACCCGGCCGAGATCCTGCTGGCCTGGCTGGAGGAGCTGGGGGCGGTCGAGCGGTGCGAGGTCCCGGTGACCGTGCCGGGTGCGGTGACCATCTCGTTCACCCCCCTCGGGGTGCCGATCGAGGCGGATCCGTCGGCGGGCACCACCCGCGTCGCCCGGCTGACGCCGCTCGGGCTGTGGGCCGTACGGGACCAGCTCACCGCGGGCGGGCTGGACGTTCCCCTGCTGCCCGAGCCCGCCGACATGTCGATCGCCGACCTGGTGGGGTTCGCGCAGGTCGCGCGGCCCGGGGAGCTGGCGGTGGAGAAGGCCGCCTGGCTGACGCCGCGCGATCCGGCGTGGGCGGCGCGCGGTCTGCTGGAGTATGCCGCCGAGTCCGGTCCGGTGGAACGGGTGTTCGCCGTCGTCCTCGCGTCGTCCACCATCAAGGACCACGTCGGCGTCGACACCGCCGAGGCCATCTGGCGTGAGGCCATGGGACACGCCCCGATCAGCGCGTACGCCAAGACGGAGTTGGCGGTGCTGACCGGCGGCGCCTCGCCGGACCTGGCGACGGACGTACGGGAACGTTCGTGGATGCTGGTGGACCTGGTCCTGGCGCACACCGCGCGCCTGCCGGAGGACTTCATCCCGGCGCGGCTGCAGACGTTGCTGGACGCCCCCGCGGACAAGCTCGTCGGCCTGATCGAGCCGCTGACGCACTGCACGCATCCCTCGGTGCGCGAGGCGCTCGACCTGCTCGGCACGCACTTTCCCCTCAAGAAGGTGGCCAAGGCCGCCCGCCGCACCCTCTTCAAGGTGTCGTCCCGGAGCAACTGACCACGCGGACGTGACGCAGGTCATACAACCCGGGGGCCCGTCGGACGGGTCCCTGCAGTGTGACCGCGACCCCTTTCCTCTGCAGACCGGCCTCGTCGGGTGCGGGCGCGCCCGCCGGCGAGGGCGAACGGCCGGTCGACCTGTCGGTCGTCGTGCCCGTCTACAACGAGCGGAGCCGGCTGGGGGCCACCCTCGAGGCGATCCGCGGCCACCTGACGGAGCAGCCGGGGTGGTGGGAGCTCATCGTCGTGGACGACGGGTCCACCGACGGCAGCGCCCGGTTGGTGGAGGCGCTGGCGGATCCGCGCGTGCTGCTGGTCAGGTCGCCGAGGAACCGGGGGAAGGGACACGCCGTCCGGGCCGGGGTCCGAGCCTCGCGGGGGCGGCTCGTCCTGTTCAGTGATGCGGACCTGGCCACGCCGATCGAGGAGCTGGCGCGGCTCCGGGGGCGGCTGGACCAGGGGTTCTCCGCCGCGATCGGGTCCCGGGCGTATCCGGGGGCGCGGGGAAGGGTGCGGGAGCATCCCGTCCGTCGGGTGCTGGGCCGCTTGGGCAATCTGGTGATCCGGGCGGTCCTCGTGCCGGGGATCGCCGACACCCAGTGCGGGTTCAAGCTCTTCGACGGCGATCGGGCCCGTCAGGTGTTCGCGGTGGCGCGGATCGACGGGTGGGCGTTCGACGCCGAGATCCTCCACCTGTTCCTGCGGCGCGGGTGGTCCGTCGCGGAGGTCCCCGTCCGCTGGACCCACCGGGAGGGCTCCAAGCTTCGGCCCTTCGACTACCTCGAGGTGCTCGCCGATGTGTTCCGCGTTCGGCTCGGCGACCGTGAGCGGGCGCGCGTCGGGACGCGCCGGTGAGCCTGGTGCGCAGCGTGGCGGAAACGGCCGAGGCCGTGCCGGGGCGACGCCGATGGGAACGGGCCGACGCCCTGGTCGTGGGGTGCTACGCGCTGGTGGCGTTCCTGGTGTTCCACCGGCTGTGGGCGGATCCCGGAGACCGGTACCTGGTGGACGGCGGCCAGGACCAGAACCAGTGGGAGTGGTTCTTCGCCGTCACCGCGCGGGCCGTGCTGCAGTGGGACAACCCCCTGTTCACCGATCTGCAGAACCATCCGCTGGGCGTGAACCTCATGGGGAACACGCCGATGCTCGGGCTCTCGGTGCCGCTGGCCCCGGTGACGCTGCTGGCGGGGCCGGGCGTGACGTGGGCGCTGGTGATGACGGGCGGGATGATCGCCACCGCCACGGCCTGGTACCGGCTGATGGTGCGACATCTGGTGCGGGAGCGGGTGTCGGCCGCGATCGGGGGCGGGTTCTGCGCCTTCGCGCCGCCGGTCGTCTCGCACGCCAACGCCCATCCGAACTTCGTGGTGCTGTTCGTCCTGCCGTTCATCGTCGGGCGGCTCATCCGGATCGCCGGGGGCGGGCGGGTGGTCCGCGACGGGGTGGTGCTCGGGCTGCTGGCCGTCTACCAGCTCTTCCTCGGCGAGGAGGCGTTGCTGCTGCTGGCGACGGGGCTGGTGATCTTCTTCGTGGGGCATCGGCCGTCATGGGCGGTGACGCGTCGCCTGGCGGCCGGGGCGGGGGTCGCGGCGGGGGTGGCGCTGCCGCTGGTCGCCTACCCGCTGACCTGGCAGTTCTTCGGGCCGCAGAGCTATGACGGGCTGATCCACGGGCCGTGGGGCAACGACGTGGCGCAGTTGACGGCGTTCGCCCGGCAGTCGCTGGCGGGCCACACCGCCGACGGGCCGCTGGACGCCTCGCCCACCGAGCAGAACGCGTTCTTCGGCTGGCCGCTGGCGGTCCTGGTGGTGGCGCTGGCGGTGTGGCTGTGGCGGTCGGCGCTGGTCAAGGCGCTGGTGCTGGTCATCGTGGCGGCGACGCTGCTGTCGCTCGGCCCGCAGATCGTCGTCAACGGACGGCCGACCGGGATCCCGGGGCCCTGGTGGGTGATGGCGCAGCTCCCCCTGTACGAGTCGGTGGTGGAGTCCCGGCTCACGATGGTCGCCGTTCCGGCGATCGGGGTGCTGCTGGCGCTCGGGAGCGACCGTGCCCTGGCGACGCCGGCGCGGCTGATGTGGTACCTCGTGCTGGTGCAGGCCCTGCTGCCGATCGCGCCCAAGCCGCTGGCGGTGGACGACCGGGTGGACGCGCCGGCGTTCTTCGCCGAGGGCGGCTGGCGTACGTACGTGGGGGAGGGGCGCTCGATCATGCCGGTGCCGCCGCCCGACGCCGGGGACGCGGAGGCGCTGCACTGGCAGGTCGTGGCCGGACTGGACTTCGCCCTTCCCGAGGGCTACTTCGTCGGCCCGTTCGGCCCCGACAGGCAGGGCGGCTACGGGGCCGTGCAGAGCCCGACCTCGCGGCTGCTGAACAAGGTGGAGGAGGACGGGCTCGTCCCGGAGGTGGGCGTCGCCGAGCGCGCCGCGTTCCACGCCGACCTGCGCCGCTGGCGGGCGGACGCGGTGGTCCTGGATCTGCGCCGTCACCGCGCGCGGGAGCTGGGCGCGACGGTGGCGGCGTTGCTGGGCCCCGGGCGTCTCGTCGGCGGCCTGTGGGTGTGGGACGTGCGGGCCCTCACCCGCGCCACGGCGACCGGCCGTCCATGAGCGCGCGGCGTGCGACCTTTCCGCTGCCGCTGCGCGTCTCATCCTCGGGGAGGGCGACAGCAGTGCGGGAGACCGATGAGCGGCGCTACACGGAGTACGTGACGGGCGCCCTGCCGTCGTTGCGCCGGCTCGCGCACCTGCTCTGCAAGGACCCGCACCGCGCGGACGACGTCGTTCAGAACACCATCACCCGGCTGTACGTGCACTGGCAGCGGGCGCAGGCGGCCGACGACATCGACCGGTACGTCCGCGCGATGCTCGTGCGGGTGTTCTTGAGGGAGCAGCGCCTGGCGTGGGCCAGGGTCCGGCTGACGGGCGACGCGCCGGAGCCCGCCCGGCACGTGGAGAGCCCCGGAACGGACGTGGAGACTCGTGCCGTGCTGCACACCGCGCTGACCCGGGTGCCGCCCAGGCAGCGCGCCGTGCTGGTGCTGCGCTTCCTGTGCGACATGCCGGTCTCCGAGGTGGCGGCGACCCTCGGCTGTTCGGAGGGCACTGTGAAGAGCCAGACGTCGCAGGGCCTGGGCCGGTTGCGCGCGCTGCTGGATCCGCAGATGTTCGAGACCCTGGGGAGGAGGTGACCGGCGTGGACGGTGACGAGCGCGAGGCGGCGCGGCTGCTGGGGGTGCTGCGCGACTTCACCCCCGAGGGCCCGGACACCATCGACCTGGGCCTCGCCCGGCGGGTGGGCCGTCGCCGCGCCCTCACCCGGCGCGCGGTGGACGCGACGGTGCTGGTGGTCACGGTGGTGGCCCTGGTCGCCGGGTCCACGCTGCTGGGGCGTGCCCTGGACGGCTCGGACGGGTCGTCGCCCCTGACGCCCTCGGCCGACCAGTTCGGGACGCGGTACCCGGCGTTCAAGGTGGGCTCGGCGGGCGGTTTCGCGCCCGTCGGGTACGAGAACGGCCGGTACGTGCAGCGGGTCTTCCTGCGTTCGGTGACGCGCGGCGAGTCGACGGAGACCGACGGGCTGATCGAGATCTACGTCCGGGGCAGGCTGCCCGAGGGCGCGAGAGGCCGGTACCCGACCGGCACGGCGGCCGAGCCGGTCGGGGGCCGCCGCGCGGTCTGGCCGCGCGCGCCGCTGCTGCGCGAGAACGCGACCGAGCTCGCCTGGGAGTGGAGTCCGGGCGCGTGGGCGTTCGTGTCGCTTCGGGCGTCGCGCCAGGCGTTCGAGAGGGCGCACCGCGTCGCCCAGAGCGTGCAGCCCAACGGGCCCTCCCCGGCTCCGGTCTTCACGGTGCCGTCGCCGAGCGGTTCGGTGACGCCCTCGTTCACCGGCTCTCCCACCGCGACCGGTCCCGAGTTCCGGCCGACCAAGAGCCTCACGTCTCTTCCCGTGCCCTCGGTATCGGAGTCGCCCGCAGAGCCCTAGACCTCCGGCGTGTCCGCCCTCCGGCCGCGTCGGGACGACGTGTTCGGCGTTTTGCCCCTTATGTCCACAGGGAAGAGGTGGCGGTGGAGGAGAGGGGGGCCTCATGACCGGGATCGACGCGCTGCTCGCCAACGCCGAGCGGTACACCGAGACGTTCCGCGCCGGCGGGCTGGCCATTCCGCCGGCACGGGAGCTGGCGGTCGTGGCCTGTATGGACGCCCGGCTCGACCTGTTCGACATCCTCGGCCTGGAGAAGGGGGACGCGCACCTCATCCGCAACGCGGGCGGCACGGTCACGCCCGATGTGCGGCGCAGCCTCGCCGTCAGTCAGCGCCGTCTGCACACCCGCGACATCATGCTGATCCACCACACCGACTGCGGGATGCTCACCTTCACCGACGACGAATTCCGGGCGGAGGTGTACGAGGACGTGGGGCTCACGCCCGACTACGCGGTGGACAGTTTCACCGACCTCGAGGACGACGTCCGGCAGTCGGCCCTGCGGATCCGCGCCGACCGGGCCATTCCGCACCGCGACCGGATCCAGGGCTTCGTCTACGACGTGAAGACGGGCCGCCTGCATCCCGTGTGGATCCCGCCTCACACCGCCGGCCCCGGGGCCGATGAACCGATCGGCTGATGGCGACCCGGGCGTGATGGGCGATGTCCGCGCCCGTCGCGGCGGGGATTCTCGTTCGGTCGTCCGCATGTGGCCACCTTGGAACGGTGAAGGTGGTCACATCCGGGCCGGTGAAAGGGCGGCAGGTCGTGGTCATCACGGCGTCCGCCGGCACCGCACGGGACCGTGCCGGCCACCTGTGGCCACGAGCCGAAAACAGTTTCGCGTTCGTCATGAGACCCGTCCGTAATCTGTTCGTTACGACCGCCTTCGGGTGGTCGGGCCCCGCACGCAATCGGCGAACAGAGAGCAGGGATCCGTGCGACCGAAGCACTTCGCCATCGGCCTCACCGTGGCCGCCGCCATTCTGGCCACCGCTTCACCGGCGCAGGCCCAAGACGAAAAGCGCCCCGTCTTCGCGCCGGAGGTGAAGACCTCCGCCCGGGTCACCCCCGGATATTGGACCCCCGAACGAATGCGGAACGCCAAACCGCTTCCCGCCCCGGCCGACCTCGGCAAGGGACGCAAGGCCACCACCACGGTCCCGAAGGGAAAGCGCGTCGCCATCGCGCCCACCCGTGGCACCCGGTCCACGTCGACCACGGCCACCGCAGCCACCGTGCAGGACGTGACCAGCCCGCAGCCCTGGAACGGGGGCGGCGGCATCGCCGCGAACGGCGGCAAGCTCTTCATGCACTTCAGCCACGGCGACTATGTCTGCTCGGCGGCCGTCGTGTCCTCCGACAATCGCGATTCCGTGGCCACCGCCGCGCACTGCATCTTCGACCGGGCCCAGGGCCAGTGGGCCCAGCACGTCACCTTCGTGCCCGGATACAAGTCGGGCTCGAAGCCCTATGCGGAATGGACCGCCCGCACCATGGTGATGTCGACGGGCTGGAGCAACCCGTCCACCCCCACGCCTGAGAATTACGACTTCGCCATCGTGGTGACCAGTCCCATCGGCGCATTCCACATTCAGGACGTCGTCGGCTCCCAGGGGGCCATCTTCAACCACGCCCGCCACCCGTACAGCTACCTGTTCGGCTACCCCGTGGCCATCAGCGGCGGCGAGATCATGCAGTACTGCAGCGGCCCGACCTACGACGACCCGGCCGCGCGGGTGGACCACGAGTCCATCACCTGCGGCATGACCGGCGGCTCCAGCGGCGGCCCGCTGGTGGAGCAGTTCGACCCGGCGACCGGCTCCGGCTACGTCATCGGCGTCAACAGCCTGGTCTGGAGCAACATCAACTTCGGCACCTACCTGGGTGACGACGCCCTCTCGGTCTACAACGCGGGCGGCTCCGCCTGACCGTTCCAACGGCCTGAGCGCGGGCAAAGCCGCAACGGCTCCGCCCGTCGCCCGGCTTACGCCGCCGCCGTCGCCCGTGCGCGAACGCGCCCGCGCGGCGGCGGCGGTTTCGGCGTCCGGACCAGGGTGCGGGACGTGAGCATCGACTCACCATGTGTGACAGAGAGCGCATGCTGCTAAATCGCCGATCCCCTTTTGTGATCTCCGGCTAAGGGGGCCGGACGTTGGTAGCGGGCTGACAAAGCGGTGGGGGCAAGAGCGTAGGACGCCTAGCAGCAATCGGGATTGTGTCGGATCACACTCTCCCTCGGTACATCCACCCCGTGGGACAGAAGGGCCGGTCTCCTCTCGATGAAATTCAGACTGAAGATGCTCCCGGCGGCGTTCGCCCTGCTGGCGGGTGTCGCCGTCGCCGCGCCGGCCGAGTCGGCGCAGCGGGCGGCGAGCCCGTACGAGCGTGGGCCGGCGCCGACCGAGCAGAGCGTCAGCGCCAAGTTGGGTCCGTTCGCGTTCACGCAGGTGCCGGCACCCGCCAATGCCTCCGCCGGGTTCAACCAGGGCACCGTCTACTACCCGAACGACACCGGTCAGGGCACGTTCGGCGCCATTGCGATCACTCCGGGCTTCATCTCTCCGGAGTCGTCGATCGCGTGGCTGGGCCCGCGCCTGGCCTCGAACGGCTTCGTGGTCATCACCCTCACCACCAACACCGGGTTCGACCAGCCGAACGGGCGCGCCGACCAGATGAAGGCCGCGCTGGACTGGCTGGTGAAGGAGAGCCCGACCGCCGTTCGGCAGCGGATCGACCCGACGCGACTGGGTGTGATGGGCTGGTCGATGGGCGGCGGTGGAACGCTCGACGCGGCCGAGACCCACCCGAACATCCAGGCGGCCATCCCGCTGGCGCCGTGGCACACCGACAAGGACTGGTCCACGGTCAAGGTCCCGACCATGATCATCGGTGCGCAGAACGACTTCATCGCCGGTGTCGGCGCGCACTCCGAGCCGTTCTACGAGAGCCTCAAGTCGGCTCCGGAGCGCGCGTACGCCGAGATCAAGGGCGGCAACCACTTCAGCGTCACCACCGACACCCCACTGGTGGGCAAGCTCGCGACGTCGTGGATGAAGCGCTTCATCGACGACGACACCCGCTACGACCAGTTCCTGTGCCCGAAGCCGACCGACAGCACCCTGTCGGAGTACCGGGACACCTGCCCGCACGCCTGACGGGCCCCTGAGCCCGCGTCCACGAAGGCCGCCCTTTCTCCTCCGCCGTGACCCGATGGTCCCCGTGGTCACGGCGCCCGGGCGGCCGAACGAGTGGACGTTCCCCGCGATGGCGGTCGCCCTTTCCGGCGGCCGCCATCGCCCTTTTCGCGGTGCGCGCCCGGCCCACGGCAGGATGGGGCCATGGTGGACGCCGTGGTGGTGGGTTCAGGTCCCAACGGGCTGTCGGCCGCGCTGGTGCTCGCGGCGGCGGGGCTGCGCGTCGAGGTGTACGAGGCGGCCGAGCATCCGGGGGGCGGTGCGCGCACCGAGCAGCTCACCCTTCCGGGGTTCTGGCACGACGTGTGCTCGGCGGTGCATCCGATGGGGCTGGCCTCCCCGTTCTTCCGGGCGTTCGGGTTGGAGGCGCGCGGCGTCGAGTTCCTCCAGCCGCAGGTGGCCTACGCCCATCCGCTCGACGGCGGCCGTGCCGGGCTCGCCTGGGCCGACCTGGAACGGACGGCCGATGACCTGGGTCGGGACGGGCCCGCGTGGCGTTCACTGTTCGGGCCTCTGGTCGACCGGTGGGAGGGGATCGTCGCCACCGCCATGTCGGACTACCGGCACCCGCCCGCCGACCTCGCCGGGGTGGCCCGCCTGGGGCTGCGGGTGCTGGAGCAGGGCTCCCCGCTCTGGCGCAAACGCTTCCGGGGCGACGTCGCGCCCGCCTTGTTGGCCGGGTCCAGCGCCCACGCCATCGCGCCGCTGCACCGTCCGGCCGCCACGGGCGCGGGGCTGCTGCTCGGGACCCTGGCGCACGCGGTCGGCTGGCCGATCCCGCGCGGCGGCAGCAGGTCGATCGTGTCCGCGATGACCACGGCGCTGGAGGCCCACGGCGGCCGGATCGTCACCGGGCACCGCGTCGAGTCGCTGCGGGACCTGCCGCGGGTCCGGGCCGTCCTGCTCGACACCGCCCCCGCCGGGCTGCTGCGGCTGGCCGGCGACCTCCTGCCGGACGGCTACGCCCGCAGCCTGCGGCGCTTCCGCTACGGGGGCGGCGTCTGCAAGGTGGACTTCGCGCTGTCGGGTCCGGTGCCATGGTCCGCGCCGGGCTGCGACCTGGCGGGCACGCTGCACGTGGTGGGCGACGAACGGGAGGCGACCATCGCCGAACGGGACGTCGCCGCCGGACGGCACGCCGACCGCCCGTACGTGCTCGTCGTGCAGCCCGGGGTGGTGGACGACGGCCGCGCGCCCGAGGGCCGGCACGTCCTGTGGGCGTACGCGCACGTCCCGAACGGCTCGGAGCGTGACGTGTCCGACCAGGTCATCGCCCAGATCGAACGGTTCGCCCCCGGGTTCGGCGACCTGATCCTCGCGCAGCGCGTCGTCACGGCCGCGCAGCAGCCCGCGTACAACGCCAACTACGTGGGCGGCGACATCTCGGGCGGCGCGACCACGCCGTGGCAGATGGTCATGCGGCCCGTTCCGCGCTGGGATCCGTACCGCACGCCGTTGCCGGGCGTGTACCTGTGCTCGTCGTCCACCCCGCCCGGGCAGGCCGTGCACGGGATGGCGGGGCTGCACGCCGCCGGGCGGGTGCTGCGCGGGCGCTTCGGCGTCCGCACCGACCCCCTGGAGCTGGTGCGGTCGCTGCGCAAGGGGCCCTGAGGCTCACTCGTCGGGGTCGCCGTCCCGGGCGTCCCCGAACCGCACCCAGGTGTGGAGCAGGATCAGCATCTCGATCCGGCGCTCGGGGTCGGAGAGCGCGTCGCCGAACATCTCCTCCAACCGGCGGATCCGGTACCGCACCGTCTGCTCGTGCACCAGCAGACGCTCGGCCGCCGCGACGGCGTTGTCCCGGTTCTCCATGTACGTGAGGAGCGTGCGGGCCAGCGGGTCGCGACGGTGCGGCGGCAGCGCCATCAACGGGGTCAGCCGTTCGTGGAGCGCGACGCCGATCAGCTCCTCGCTCATCGCGGCGACCAGGGTCGGGATGTGGTCCAGGCAGCGGATCGGCCCCTTCTCGGGGATCACGCCGCGTTCCACCAGCGTCAGCGCGTGCCGCGCCCAGCGCAGCGACAGCGCCCCCTTGTTCACCGGAACGGTCGGACCGACGGCGGCGGCGCACTCGCGGACCAGCGAGGCGATCAGGCGGTCCTGGCCGGGCCCGTCCGGGTCGGGGACGACGAGGTACGGGTCGGGACCGTGCCAGTCGGCCAGGATCGACGGCGGCATCACCGGCGGCGGATGGCCGACCGGCGGTCGCACCGCCACCAGCGCCAGGGTGCGGGGCGACTCCCAGCGGGCCGAGCGGGACAGGTCGGCGATCGCCTCGAGGCTGGCGGGCGGGTCCACGATCAGCAGGTCCCGCAGCCGCCAGCGGGAGCGCTCCCGCTCGGTGACGACCTGTTCCTGGGCGTCGGCGTAGCCCTGCGCGGCGGCCCCCGCGATCTTCTCCAGGAACACGAACAGCGACTCGGTGACCTGGCCGAGCGTGGGCAGCGACCAGTCCAGCCGGCGGGCGTCCTTGATGAACCGCCGGCAGGCGACCTGCCCGCTGACCCGGATCGCGGTCTGCAGCCCGTCGAGGCTGCGGCCGTTGCGGGCCTCGTACGCGCCGATACGGGTGTAGATCTCGATCAGGTCGGCCCAGTCCGGGTCGGGCCGCCCCATCGCGTCGACGAAGTGCCGGACGGTCTCCTGGATCGCCCACCGCATGCGCCGGCCGTACCTGCTCTCCAGGGGCCGCGAGTACTCGGGCACCAGGACCTGGATCTCCCGGACCATCTCCTCGGCGGCCGCCTGGACGTGCGGACGCAGCGGCGACGCCAGCTCGGCCGGAACCTGCGCGAGCGGTTCGTCCCCGGTGGTGGTGAAGGTGTTGTCCATGCGGACCCTCCCGGTGGCGTGAGTCGCATGTGCGGAGCGCGGTGAGTGCCCCAGAAGTTCACCCAAAGCCCGACTCCGGGGAAAGTCTCCCAGGTGAGCCTCTCGTACGAGGGTTTGTGACTCCTTCACAAATCGGTGGGCTTGCCACGGACGCGCCACGGCTAGGGATCCGGCGACGAGGACAGCGTCGACCGGGGGTGGTCTTGTGGCCAGTGCACAGTTCGGGTCCTTCTTCGACGACCCGTTCGGAATGTTCGACCGGCTGAGCGGACGGATGCTCGGCGGGGAGTCCTGGCCGCCGTCCCGGCCGGGCGTGCAGCGGGTCGACGTCGGGCGGCTGCTCAGCGGGCCCGCCCGCGAGCTGCTGGCGCACGCGCTGTAGGACGCCGCCAACCGGGGCGCCCCCGACCTCGACGTGCTGGACCTGCTCAACGCCGCCGCCCATCAGGAACCCGGCCGGTCCCTGCTGCGTTCGGCGGGCGCGGACCCGGACGGGTTGGCCAAGCAGATCGGCGAGATCGCCGGCGGGGGATCGCCGGGTGCCGTCCCGACGACCGTGTCACCCGCCGCCAAGCGCGCCGTCCAGGACGCCCAGCGGATCGCGCGGGCGCTGGGCTCCTCCTACATCGGGCCCGAGCACCTGCTGGTGGCGTTGGCCGCGAACCCCGAGTCGAGCGCCGGACGGTTGCTGGCGGCCCAGAACGTGTCGGCGAACGAACTGCAGCGGGCGACACAGACCTCCCCCGGCGAGGCGCCGCGCACCCCCGACACGGCGACCACACCCGCTCTGATGGAGTACGGACGCGACCTGACCGAGGAGGCCCGCAACGGCGCGCTGGACCCGGTCGTGGGCCGCGAGGACGAGATCGAGCAGGCCATCGAGGTGTTGTCGCGCCGCACCAAGAACAACCCGGTGCTGATCGGCGAGCCCGGCGTGGGCAAGACCGCGATCGTGGAGGGCATCGCCCAGCGCATCGTGAACAACTCCGTCCCGGTGACGCTGCGGGGCAAGAAGGTCGTCGCGCTGGACCTGACCGGCATGGTCGCGGGCACCAGGTACCGGGGCGAGTTCGAGGAGCGCATCAAGAAGGTCGTGGACGAGATCCGCGAGCACTCCGACGAGCTGGTCATCTTCATCGACGAGGTCCACACGCTGGTCGGCGCGGGGGCCTCCGAGGGCGGGATGGACGCCGCCAACGTGCTCAAGCCCGCGCTGGCCCGGGGCGAGCTGCACGTGATCGCCGCGACCACCATCGACGAGTACCGCAAGAACATCGAGAAGGACGCGGCCCTGGAACGGCGCTTCCAGCCGATCCTGGTGCCCGAGCCGAGCGTCGAGGACACCGTCGGCATCCTGCGCGGGCTGCGCGACGCGTACGAGGGTCATCACCAGGTCCGGCTCACCGACGAGTCGCTGGACGCCGCCGCCAACCTGTCCGCCCGCTACATCACCGACCGTTTCCTGCCCGACAAGGCCATCGACCTCATGGACCAGGCCGCCGTACGGGTCCGGCTGCGGGCCGGGACGCCCGCCGACGACGTCCGCGAGCTGGAGGAGCGGCTCGACGGCCTGCGCCGCGACAAAGACCAGGCGGTCGCGTCCGAGGACTACGACCGGGCCAAAGAGCTGACCGGCGAGATCGACCGGCTGCGCCCCGAACTGGAGGCCGCCCGCCACGGCCACCACGAGGTGCCCGAGGTGATGGTGGACGACATCGCCGAGGTCGTGGCCCGCCGCACCGGCATCCCGGTGGCCCGGCTGACCGAGACCGAGCGCGACCGGCTCGTACGACTGGAGGACCGGCTGCACGAACGGGTCATCGGCCAGGACGACGCGGTGCGCGCGGTGGCCGAGGCGGTCCGCCGCTCCCGCGCGGGGCTGGCCGACCCGGGCCGTCCGCTCGGCTCGTTCCTGTTCCTGGGGCCCACCGGGGTCGGCAAGACGGAGCTGGCACGGGCCCTGGCCGGGGTGCTGTTCGGCGGCGAGGACCACATGATCCGGGTCGACATGAGCGAGTACCAGGAGCGGCACACCGTGTCCCGGCTGATCGGGGCCCCGCCCGGTTACGTCGGCCACGAGGAGGCCGGCCGGCTCACCGAGGCCGTCCGCCGCCGGCCGCACTCGGTGATCCTGCTGGACGAGATCGACAAGGCGCATCCGGACGTGTCCAACCTCCTGCTCCAGATGCTGGACGACGGCCGTCTCACCGACGGCCAGGGCCGCACGGTGGACTTCACGAACACGCTGGTGATCATGACCAGCAACGCGGGGGCCCAGCAGATCCTGACCCATGAGGGGTCGCCGGAGGATCTGCGCGACCGGCTCATGGACATGCTGCGGCGCGCGTTGCGCCCCGAGCTGCTCAACCGGATCGACGAGATCGCGGTCTTCGAGCGGCTGTCCCTGGGGCAGGTCCGGCAGATCGCCGACCTGCTGCTCGACCGCACGCGCGAGCGGATGCGCGGCCAGGGCGTCACACTGGAGGTGACCGACGGCGCCAAGGACCGGCTGGCCGAACGCGGCTACCAGCCCGAGTTCGGCGCCCGCCCGCTCCGCCGGACGATCCAGCGCGACCTCGACAACCGGCTGTCGATGATGCTCCTCGACGGCGAGGTCGACGAGGGCGACACGGTCACCGTCGACCGGGGTGACGACGTCTCGCTGTCCTTCGACGTCCGCAAGGCCGGCTGACCGTCAATCCCGTGGGGCGGGCTCCAGGAGGCGGGTGAGGAGGCGTACCAGCTCCTCGCGTTCCGGGCCCGAGAGCGGGGCCATGGCGGCGTCCTGCGCCCGGGCGAGGACGGTGTCGAGGTGCGTCAGGTGGTCGGCGCCGGCGGGGGTGATCCGGATGATGTTGCGCCGGCGGTCGGTCGGGTCGGGCTCGCGCCGGACCAGGTCGCGTCCGGCGAGTTCGTTGAGCGTCGCCACGACGTCGCTGCGGTCGATGCCGCAGCGACGGCCGAGGGCGGCCTGGCTGGCGGGGCCGAACTCGGTCAGCGCGGCCAGCAGCGAGTAGTGGTAGCGGCGCGCGCCGATCGCGGCGAAGCCCTCGTTGACGTGTCGGCCGGCGTGCACGGCGGCCTGGTTGAGCAGCCAGCTCGGGGTGCCGCGCAGCCGGGCGGGTGCGGTCGCCATCTCCATGACGGGAGTCTAGCCGGACTTGTTGGTCGTACCCACGATCGTCGGGGGATAGGGTGATCGCCATGGGTGCGACCGAGGACGAGGTGGCGGCGCTGCTGCTGGAGTACGCCGATCTGTTCGCCATGAACGGCGGCGACGGCATCCGCGTGCGCAGCTACAAGAAGGCCGCCGCGTCGATCGCCGCCTTCCCGGGCGACCTGTCCGCCGTCGACGTCCGCACCGTCCCCGACGTCGGCGAGGCCATCGCCAAGAAGGTCGAGGAGGCCTTGGAGCGCGGCACCTTCCGGCAGCTCGAGGACCTGCGCGGCAGGATCCCGGCCGGGGCCCGCACCCTGCTGGCGATCCCCGGTCTGGGCCCCAAGCGGGCGCTCCAACTGCACACCGACCTCGGCGTCGACTCCCCGCAGGCCTTGGGCGAGGCCATCGCGGAGGGCCGCCTCGACGGGCTCAAGGGCTTCGGGCCCAAGACCCGGCAGTCCCTCCTGGAGGGTGTCGCCTCGATCACGGCGGGCTGACTCGGGCCCGGTCGTTCAAAGCTCCTGGAGCAGACGCCGCAGCAGCAGCTCGCTGACGTCGGGGGCCTCGGCCTGGGTGGCCAGGTTGTTGAGAACGTGCCAATAGCCCATGACGTCGTCCGGCCGGTCGGGGTAGACGGCGCTGGCGAGCTGTTCGAGGTACACGACGTCGGCCAGCTCGCGTTCGGGCAGGCGCAGCAGCGTGATCGGCCCGCCCGCGGCGGCGTGCCCGCCCGCGCGGAACGACATGACCTGCACCGTCACATGGGGGAGACGGCCGATCTCGATCAGCCGCCGGATCTGCTCGCGCTGGGCGGACACGCCGGCGTGCGGACGCCGCAGCGCCGCCTCGTCGACCACCGCCCACAGGTGCGGCGGACGGGCACGGTGCAGGATCGCCTGCCGCCGCATCCGCAGCTCGACCCGGCGCTCGACCTCCGCCGCCGCGGCCCCGGGATGCCCGACCCGGATGACCGCCCGCGCGTACTCCTCCGTCTGCAGCAGCCCGGGAACGAACTGGACCTCGTAGGTGCGGATCACCGCGGCGGCCGGCTCCAGGCTCAGGTACGACTGGAACCACGACGGCACCACCTCGGCGTACGCGTGCCACCAGGCCGGACCGTTGGCCTGCCGCGCCATCTCCAGCAGGACGGCGCGCTCGGCCTCGTCGGCGACACCGTACAGGCTGAGCAGGTCGGCGACGTCGCGCTGCTTGAAGCCGGTGCGGCCCAGCTCCAGCCTGCTGATCTTGGAGCCGGAGGCGCGGATCTCCTCGCCCGCCGCCTCCCGGGTGACCCCGGCCTCCTCGCGGAGCCGCCGCAACCGGGAGCCCAGCAGGACGCGCGGCACCACCGGCCCCGCCGGTTCGAGATCGAGAACGCGCCCGTCGGCCCCGGCAGCAGTGCCCATGTCAGCTCTCCCACGCCGTCAGTCCTGTCAGCAGGCCACAAGGGTCTCATTTCGGAGCGCTCGGTGCGGGCTCTTGGACGCTCCGTGTTGAGAATTCCACACAGCCGGCCGGGGACGACGACGGTTCCGCCCGATGGAGATCGGATTCACCGCTGCTCCAGGGGCACCGCGGGCCCTTCGGCCGACGCCTCCACGACGGTCTGCGCGGTGCGGTGGGCGCGCAGCGTCCGTGCGGCGAGGAGCGCCATTGCGGTGTACACCACGGCGCCGACGACCGCCGCCATGTGCAGCCCGGTCGTGAACGCCTCGCCCGCCGCGCGCATCAGGACGGCGGACGCCTCCGAGGTCACGTCTCCCGCGGCCGCCGAAGCGCCGGCGATGCCCTCTCGGGCCCGGTCGGCGGTCTCGTCGGGGAGCCCGTCCAGCGCCGCCGGGTCCAGCCGGTGGCGGTAGACGGCCGCCCCGAGGGTGCCCAGCGTCGCCATGCCCAACGCCACGCCCAGTTCGTTGCAGGTCTCCGACACCGACGCCGCCGCGCCCGCCTTCTCCGGCGGGGCCGAGCCCATGACCAGGTCGGTGCCCAGTGCGAGCAGCGGCGCCACCCCGAGATGGATCACGATCACGCTGGTCACCGCCATCGCCAGGCCGTCCGCGCTGCCCGCCCGGGTCAGCAGCAGGAAGCCGACGGCCGACATCACCAACCCGCCCGGCACCAGCACCTCCGGGCGCATCCGCCGGGCGAGCGCCGGGGCCGCCGTGGCCCCCACCGCCATGACCACCGACGAGGGGGCCAGCCACAGCCCGGCACTGGCCGGCGACAGCCCGAGCACCGTCTGCACGTACTGGCTCAGCAACAGGAAGTAGCCCGCGAGCACGGTCCCCGCCAGCAGCATCAGGACCAGGGCGGAGGTGAACGTCCGGTCGGCGAAGAGCCTCAGGTCGAGCAGCGGGGTCTCCAGCCGGCGCTGACGCCGTACGAACAACGCCCCGAACACCAGCCCCGCGACGATCGCCGTGATCGGAACGACCGGGGCGTCCGCATGCCCCGCCGCCAGCTCCTTGATCCCGTAGACGACCGGCAGGATCGCCGCCATCGACAGCAGCACGCTCGTCGGCTCCAGCCGTCCCGGCCCCGAGGCGCGGAACTCCGGCAGCAGCAACGGCCCCGCCACCAGCAGGACCACCATCACGGGAACGCCCAGTAGGAAGACCGAGCCCCACCAGAAGTGCTCCAGCATCCGTCCGCCGACGATGGGGCCCAACGTGGCGCCCGTCATGAAGCAGCCCGTCCAGATGCCGATGGCAGAGGCGCGCTGCCCGGCGTTGCGGAACATGGTCGTCAGCAGCGACAACGTCGACGGCATCAGCGTCGCGCCCGCCACTCCGAGCAGGGCCCGGGTCGCGATCAGCATCTCGGCGCCCGTCGAGAACGCGGCCAGGACCGACGCGGTGCCGAAGGCCGCGGCCCCGATCAGCAGCAGGCGTCGTCGGCCGATCCGGTCGCCCAGCGCGCCCATGGTGATCAGCAGCCCGGCGACCAGGAACCCGTACACGTCCATGATCCAAAGCTGCTGGGTGGCGGTGGCGCCCAGGTCGGCGCTCAGCCGGGGGAGCGCCACGTAGAGGACGGTGAAGTCCATGGAGATCAGGACGGTGGGCAGGGCCAGCACGGCCAGCCCGATCCATTCTCTGCGGCCGGCGAGGTCCGTCGCCGGGGACGCGTCGTTCGTCTGCATGTCGGCCTTCCCTCCGGGGCCCGAGCGTCTGTCGATGGGTATGGACGGCGGCCGGAATCGAAACTCATCGGCGGTGGGGCGATGAGTTTCCACAGATCGACCGGTCTGTACCGATGACGGCGAAGGCCGCCTACAGTCGCTCGGAAGGGAACAGGAAGGCCATGGCGATGACGCAGACACGACCCGACGCCCCCGAGGGGACGGAACCCGCCGACTTCGAGCGGCTCGCCGACCCGTTCCGGCGGGAGCTGATGGCGCACTGCTACCGGATGCTCGGATCCGTGCACGACGCCGAGGACCTCGTGCAGGAGACCTACCTGCGGGCCTGGCGCGCCTACGACCGCTTCGAGGGCCGCTCCTCGCTGCGCACCTGGCTCTACCGCATCGCCACCACCGCCTGCCTCACCGCCCTGGAGAGCCGGGACCGCCGCCCGATGCCCACCGGGCTGGGCGCCCCCAGCGCCGACCCCGCCGACGACCCGGTCGAACGGTCCGAGGTGCCCTGGCTGGAGCCGGTGCCCGACGCTCTGGTCGGGGCGGACGGCGCGGACCCGGCGGCGATCGTCACCTCACGCGAGAGCATCCGGCTGGCGTTCGTGGCCGCCCTCCAGCACCTGCCGCCCCGCCAACGCGCCGTGCTGATCCTCCGCGACGTCCTCCGGTGGCGCGCCGCCGAGGTCGCCGAGGCGGTCGGCCTCAGCACCGCCGCCGTCAACAGCACCCTCCAGCGCGCCCGCGCCCAACTCGACCGCGCCGGGCTCACCGAGTCCGGTGTCGACACCGCCCTGACCGCCGAGCAGGAGGCGCTGCTCGACCGCTACGTCAAGGCGTTCGAGGCCAAGGACGTGCCCGCCATCGTCGAGCTGTTCACCGACGACGCCGTGTGGGAGATGCCGCCCTTCCCGGCCTGGTACCAGGGCCGCGCCGACATCGGCCGCCACCTGTCCGACCGCTGCCCCGCCGGCCCCGGCGACCTGCGGGTCCTCCGCGTCCGGGCCAACGGCCAACCCGCCCTCGCCCAATACCTGCGCGACCCCGCCGACGGCGTCTTCCACCCCTTCAACCTCCAGGTCGTCACCTTCGGCCCCGAGCGCATCACCCACGCCGCCACCTTCCTCGACACCTCCCTCTTCGCCGTCTTCGGCCTGCCCGACTCGCTCCCCGTGCGGTCCCGATGACCGGCGGCATCGCCCTCCTCGAACGCGCCCTCACCTACACCCTGGGCGCCCTCGCCGCCGTCACCCCCGACACCCTCACCCGCCCCACCCCCTGCCGCGCCTGGGACCTCCGCGCCCTCCTCCACCACATGAACGACGGCCTCCTGGCCCTCCATGAGGCCGTCGACCTCGGCCACATCGCCCCACCCCCCACCAGCCCCTCACCCCCCGCCCTCCCACCACCGCCGCCCCACCGGCCCACCCCGACCCACCCCTCAACACGGGCCCACCGACCAACGCACGCTCAGCCGCCGACCCACGCCCAGCCCCCAGCACCAGGGCAGCCTCCGACACAAGGGCAGCCGCCAGCACAGGGCCACCCGCCGGCACAAGGCCAGCCGTCAGCACAGGGTCAGCCGCCGACGCACGCCCAGCCCTCGACACAGGGTCAGCCCTCGACACAAGGGCAGCCGCCAACGCACGCTCAGCCGTCGACCCAGGCCCAGCCGCCGACACAAGGCCAGCCCCCGGCACAAGGCCACCCGTCAGCACAGGGCCAGCCCCTGACACAAGGGCAGCCGTCAGCACAGGGTCAGCCCCTCACACAAGGCCAGCCCCCGTCACAAGGCCGGCCGCCAACGCACGCCCAGCCCCAAACACGGGCCCACCCCCGAACACCGGCCCACTCCACAACATCGATCAACCCCCCAATGCAGGCCCACCCCACGCCACCGGCGCTGCTCGATCCGGTGGCCGCCCTGCGCGCCAACGCCACCCGTCTCCTGGGCGCCTGGACCAACTCGGGCGGCCGAGCCGGCGTGGCCATCGCCGACCTGTCGATCACCGCCGCGATCGTCACCACCGCCGGCGCCGTGGAGATCGCCGTCCACGGCTGGGACGTCGCCTGGTCCTGCGGCGTCCACAAACCCATCCCCGAGGCCCTGGCGGAGCAACTGCTCCCCTTGTCCACCCTCCTCGTCACCGACGCCGACCGCCCCACCCGCTTCGCCGCCCCCGTCCAGCCACCCCCGTCACCCACCACGGCGGACCTCCTCCTCGCCCACCTCGGCCGCAACCCCACCCCACGCTGACCGTCCGTCCGCCGCGCCGTGCTCCACTCCGCGTCTCGGGTGGTCCGGCTCGGGGAGTCGTCTCGTCGCCTACCTCGGCCGCTCCGTCAACCCACGCTGACCGGCCGTCCGCCGCGCCGTCCGCCGCGCCGTGCTCCGCTCCGTGTCTTGGGTCGTCCGGCTCGGGGAGTCGTCTCGTCGCCTACCTCGGCGGCTCCGTCAACCCACGCTGACCGCTCGTTCGCCGCGCCGTGCTCCGCTCCGTGTCTGGGGTGGCCCGGCTCGGGGAGTCGTCTCGTCGCCTACCTCGGCGGCTCCGTCAACCCACCCTGACCACCCGCCCGCCGCGCCGCTCCGCTCTGTGTCTGGGTGGCCCGGCTCGGGGAGCCATTTCCTCGCCTACCTCGGCCGCACCCTCACCCGACGCTGACCACCCGTCCGCTGCGCTCCGCTCCGTGTCTGGGGTGGCCCGGCTCGGGGAGTCGTCTCGTCGCCTACCTGGGCCGCTCCGCCATCCCACGCTGACCGCCCGTCCGGCGTGCTTCACCCCGTGTCTGGGGTGGCCCGGCTCGGGGAGTCGTCCCGTCGCCTACCTCGGCCGCACCCCCATCCCACGCTGACCGCCCGTCCGCCGCGCCGTGCTCCGCTCCGTGTCTCGGGTGGCCCGGCTCGAGGAGCCGTCTCCTCGATCACTCGGCCCAGGCCCCGGCCTGCCTTGACCGTCGGTCTGTTTCGTTGTGTTCGTTTCGGCGTCTCGGGTCGTGCGGCTTGAGGGGGTGTCTCTTAGCCTGGTGGTCCGCGTCCGGGTCTGTTCTGGCCGTCGGTGTGCTGCGTTGCGTTCGTCTCGGCATTGCCGGTCGTGCGGCTCGAGGGAGCGCCTCCTCGTTCGGTAGGTCCGCGCCCCGGTCTGCCTGCCTTGCCCAGCCG
This sequence comes from Thermomonospora umbrina, assembly GCF_003386555.1. Taxonomy (GTDB): domain Bacteria; phylum Actinomycetota; class Actinomycetes; order Streptosporangiales; family Streptosporangiaceae; genus Thermomonospora; species Thermomonospora umbrina. Next base: position 4,642,766 of record NZ_QTTT01000001.1, read on the forward strand.
CCTGCTTCGCCGTGCTCGTCTCCGCTCCTCGGTCGGCCGGCTGGGGGACCGGCCACTGTCTTGGGCGGTGCCCCGGCCCGCCTCGCCGCCCTGTCCTCGCACGCGCATCGTTCGGCCGGGGGATCGGCCTCTCGCTCTTTTGGGTCGGCGACGACTTTGCGTTGATCGCCGGGACGCTTCGGTGTCTCGTCCCCACCCTGATCGTCCGGCGAGGGGGTCGGCCACGTGCTCATGTAGGTGCGACCTGGTTGCGCCTTGGTCGTCGGTCGCCTCGCAGCTCCGTCCCAGGACCCTCGGTTGTTCGGCTCGGCGGGGCCGGCTGGGCGCGCTTCGGGGTTGTCCTGGGCGGTGGTCCGCTTCGTGGTGGGGGTTAGGGGAATGGGGCTCAGGGGGGTACATGAACGGGCACGAACCGGGTAATCGGGGACGGACATACGCCGGTGCAGAGTGAGGAGGAGGCGGCGATGGCTCAGAAGGTGAGCGAGGTCATGACACCCGTTCCGGTGGCCGTGGAGCCTCAGGCGTCGTTGGTCGAGGCGGCGGAGCAGATGCGGCAGCACGGGATCGGGGACGTGCTGGTGACCGAGGGGGAGAGCCTGCGGGGGCTGGTGACCGATCGGGACATCGTGGTGCGCGCGGTGGCGGCCGGGCTCGACATGTCCACGACCACGGTGTCGGAGGTGTGCAGCGCGGAGCTGATCACCGTCGCGCCGGCCGACGACGCGGACGCCGCCGTGCGGTTGATGCGCGAGCACGCCATCCGTCGCGTTCCGGTGGTCGACGGCGATCGGCCGGTGGGCGTGGTCTCCATCGGTGACATGGCGATCCAGCGCGACACCCGTTCCGTGCTGTCCGACATCAGCGCCCAGCCTCCGACGACCTGACGTTCCCCGGGGCCTAGACTGCCGTCCCCCCGTTCGTCGTCTACCGGGGTTGAGGGGCGTCCGTCATGCGGTGGAGTCAGTTGTACGCGCCGACCTTGCGGCAGGACCCGGCGGATGCCGAGGCCGCGAGTCACCGGCTGTTGGTGCGGGCGGGATTTGTTCGCCAGTTGATGGCGGGGCACTACTCGCTGCTGCCGTTGGCCGTGCGGGTGCGCGCCAAGGTGATCCAGGTGATCCGCGAGGAGATGACCCGGATCGGGGCGCAGGAGTTCATCCTGCCGGCGATGCACCCGGCGGACCTGTGGCGGCGGACGGGGCGCTGGGACGCGATGGGCGAGGAGATGTTCCGCCTCACCGACCGCAGGGGCACCGACCTGGCCCTGGGCATGACGCACGAGGAGGTCATCGCCTCGGTGGCGGCGGAGCTGGGGTCGTACCGGCGGCTGCCGCAGCTCTGGTACCAGTTCCAGACGAAGTTCCGGGACGAGCCGAGGCCCCGGTCGGGGCTGATCCGGGTCCGGGAGTTCACCATGAAGGACTCCTACAGCCTGGACGTCGACGAGGCCGGGCTCGACCGCTCGTTCGCGCTGCACGACGAGGCGTACCGGCGGATCTTCGCGCGGCTCGGCGTTCCCGCGATCGGCGTGGAGGCGTCGAGCGGCAACATGGGCGGCAGCGACTCGGTGGAGTTCATGTGCCCGTCCGAGGCGGGCGAGGACCTGGTGGTCCGTTGCCCCTCGGGCGACTACGCCGCGAACGTGGAGAAGGCCGCGTCCCGGCTCGACCCGGTCGCGGACGGGCCGGGGCCACCGGTGCCGGAGCGGTTCGACACGCCGCACGCCCGGACGATCGAGGAGCTGACGCGTCTGCACGACGTGCCCGCCGAGCGCCAGGTCAAGACGCTGGTGTACGTCCTGGACGACCGGCTCGCCCTCGTGCTGATGCGCGGTGACCACGCCCTGGTCGAACAGAAACTGGCGGACGCGACGGGGGCGGTCGCGATCCGTCCGGCGCACCAAGAGGAGATCGTGGCGGCGCTCAAAGCCGCGCCGGGCAGCCTCGGCGCGGTGACCGCCGCGCTTCCGCCCGACCACGGGATGACGATCCTCGCCGACGAGGCGCTGCGGGGCCGCCGTGACATGACGACCGGGGCGAACGTCGACGGCGTCCACGTGCGCGGCGTCGACATCGCCCGGGACGTCGCCGTGGACCACTGGGCGGATCTGCGCGAGGTCCGCGCGGGGGAGCCGTGCCCTCGGTGCGGCGCGCCGCTGGAGGTGGTGGACGCCATCGAGGTCGGCCACATCTTCAAGCTGGGGTACCGCTACACGGAGGCGATGGGCGTCCGGGTCCTGGGCCCCGACGGTGCGGAGATCACCCCGATCATGGGCTCGTACGGCATCGGGGTGGAACGGGCGATCGCCGCGATCGTCGAGGCCAACCACGACGACGCGGGCATCGTCTGGCCCGTCGGCGTGGCCCCGTTCGACGTCGCGGTGGTCCTCCTGAACCCGGGCGACGCCGAGGTCGCCGCCGTCGCGGAGCGTGTCCACACCGCCCTGGGCGCGGCCGGTGTCGACGTGGTCCTGGACGACAGGGACGAACGACCGGGCGCCAAGTTCAAGGACGTCGAGCTGATCGGCATCCCGTACCGGGTGACGGTCGGCAGGCGCGGCGTGGACGCGGGGACGGTGGAGATCACCGCCAGGGCCTCCGGCGAGACCGTCGTCGTGCCGGTCGACGAGGCCGCACCCCGCCTCGTCGGGCTGCTCACCGCATGACGCGGGGGCGGAGCCGGTGCGGCCCCGCCCCCGTGCCGAGGGTCAGTCCTCGGGAGGGAGATCGTCCAGCAGATCGTCGAACTCCCCGTCCTTCACCCCGGCGACGAACGCGTCCCACTCCGCCTCGGTGAAGTAGAGGGTGGGACCGTCCGGCTCGGCGGCGTTCCGCATGGTGATCGCCTGAGTGCCGGGGGCGAAGATCTTGTTGTCCTTGCGGTGCTCGTCGGGGACGTCGGCGGCATCGATGAACTCGATGACCACCCGGTCCGCGCCTTCCTGCTCGGTCACAGTCACTTCCTCGTGTCGCCAACGATCCAGCCCCGCCATGCTAGGCGCGCGGCGGCCCGTGGGCGGGCGCTACGACAGGACATTCCCCGAACCCTCCGGTCCCTCACCCGATTCGGACCGGTTCGCGAGGTTTCGGCGTCTCCTCCTCCCGGATGCCGAACCGACCGTGCAGTCGGGCCAGCGGGCCCGGGGCCCACCAGTTGGCCCCGCCGAGCAGGCGCATCACGGCGGGCACCAGCACCAGCCGGACCAGGGTCGCGTCGATGACGATGGCGATCACCATGCCGACGCCGATCATCTTGATGAACGAGACCCCCGACATCGCCATCCCCGCCAGGACGACCACCAGCAGCAGCGCGGCGCTGGTGATGATGCCGCCGGTGCGCTGCAGCCCGGAGGAGATCGCCGCGGTGGTGTCGCCGGTCCGGTCGTACTGCTCCCGGATCCGCGACAGCAGGAAGACCTCGTAGTCCATCGACACCCCGAACAGCAGCAACAGCATGAGGATCGGCATCGCGGGGTCGATGGTCCCGGTGGCGGTGAAGTCGAGCGCGCCGGACAGGTTGCCGTCCTGGAAGATCCAGACCACCGCGCCGAACGCGGCCCCGAGCGAGAGCATGTTCATCACGATCGCCTTGAGCGGCAGCACCACCGAGCCGAACGCCAGGAACAGCAGGACGAAGATCGCCGTCCCGATCATCAGCGCCACCCAGGGGAGCATCCCGCCCAGGCTGTCGAGCTGGTCCATCGTGGCGGCGGTGTCGCCGCCCACGTGGACCGTGGTGCCGGGCGGCGCGGGGAGGTCGCGCACCCGTTCCACCACGTCGCGGGCCTGGTCGGACTGGGCGGCCCCGGCGTGGGTCAGCGCGATCGCCGACGCGTCGTTGGCCGTGCCGGTCACGGTCGCCCCGGTGACCCCGGGCACCCGGTCGAGTCGCGCGGCGTAGGCGGCCGGGTCGGTGCGGCCCTCGACGATGACGGTGATGGGGCTCGTGGTGTTGCGGGGGAACTCGTTCTCCAGGGTCTGGCTGACGACCCTGGCGGGGTCGTCCTGCGGCAGCACCCTGGAGTCCACGCCGCCCCAGTTGATGCCCAGGAACGGCGCGGTCAGGGCGGCGAGCAGCACGGTGGCGGCCACGGCGTACAGCGCGGGGCGACGCATCACGCCGTGCGCGAGCCGGTGCCACGCGCCGTCGCCGACGGTGGCGGCGGTGGCGGCGGGACGGCGGCGGATCGCCAGGGCGTTGATCCGGGGGCCGAGCACCGCCAGCAGCGCCGGCAGGAGCGTCAGCGCCACCACCATGTCGACCAGGACGGTGGCCACGCCGCCGTACCCCATCGACTTGAGGAAGATCTGCGGGAAGAGGATCAGCCCGCCCATCGAGATCGCCACCGTCACGCCGGAGACCAGCACGGTGCGTCCGGCGGTGGCCAGGGTGGCGGCGAGCGCGTCCTCCACCGAGTCCCCGCGCCCCAACTCCTCGCGGAACCGGGCGACCATGAACAGCCCGTAGTCGATGGCCAGCCCCATGCCCAGGAAGGTGGTGATGTTCACCGCGAAGATCGACAGATCGGTGGTCAACGCGATGACGTGCAGCGCCGTGAAGGACCCGAGGATCGCGGTCACGCCCGTCACCAGCGGCATGGCCGCGGCCACCAGTCCGCCGAGGATCACCACGAGCAGCACCAGCAGGATCGGCATCCCGAACATCTCCGCACGGGCGATGTCCTCGCCGACGCGCTCGTTGACGGCGACCTCGGTGCCCACCTCGCCGCCCACCTCGGCGGTCACCCCGCCGGCCGGGTCGAGGGAGTCCTTGATCGCCTCGTAGTCGTCCTGGCGTTGCGCGGAGTCCGCTCCGGCCAGTCGCAGGACGGCGTACGTCCGGGTGCGGTCTTCATTGACGAACTGCGGTGACCCCGTCGAGTAGTAGGTCACGGCGGCGGCGACCCGTTCCTTGGGCAGCGCCGCGAGAGACCCGGCCACCGCGGCCCGGAAGGCGGGGTCGTCGACCCGGCCCCCGCGCGGGTCCTCGTACAGGACGACCAGGTCGGCCTCGGTGCGCGGCAGGCCGCGCTCGGCCGCCGCGACGGCCTCGGCGCTCTCGCTGCCCGGTGTGCGGAAGCCGTCCGCCGAGGTCATCGCGCCGAACACGCCGGTGCCCCATACCCCGGCGAAGATCAGGGCGGCCAGCGACGCCGCCAGGACGGCCCATCGCCGCCGGTACATCAGGCGGCCCCATCGTTCCAACATCTCGTCCCCCACGTGCGTGACGCACCATTGCTATGATGAACACTGTTTACTGATACTGTTGTAAACTCTCGCATACGCCGTTAACTTTCGTCAACGCCGTCACTGCGGAATCATGCGAGGGGCCCGGTACGAGCGAGGGAGCGGACACCATGGTCGAGACGCGACGCGACCGGCTGCGGGCGGCGACCGTCCTGGAGATCACCCAGACCGCCCGGCGACTGCTGGTCGACCAGGGGCAGGAGGCGATGACCCTGCGGGCCATCGCCCGGGAGATGGGGATGACCGCGCCGGCCCTCTACCGTTACTTCGACAGCCACTCCGAGCTGCTGGCCAAGGTCGTCGGCGACATCTTCAACGACCTCACCGACGACATGCGCGACGCGATCGCCGCCGTCCCGCCCGGCGACCTGAGCGGCCGGACGCTGACGGCCTGTCGAACGTTCCGTCGCTGGGGGCTGGCCCATCCCCGGGAGTACGCCCTCCTGTTCGGCACCCCCACCCCCGCGCTCGACGTCGAGCACGACGACTTCGCCTCCGCCTGCGGACTGCGCTTCGCCTGGACGTTCCTCGCCCTGTTCGTCGAGCTGTGGGAGCGGAGGCCGTTCCCGATCCTCGAGGACGGCGACATCGCCGAGAGTCTGCGCGGGCAACTGGAACGCTTCCGCGCCTCCATGGGCTTCGCCCTGCCCCTGGGGGCCGCCCTCGTCTACCTCCAGTGCTGGGTACGGCTGCACGGCAACGTCAGCCTGGAGGTGATGGGCCACCTGGACTTCGCCCTGGACGACCCGGAACCCTTGTTCGAGCTGCTGCTGTCCGAGATGAGCGCGTCCGTGGGCTTGGTCTACGGCCCGCCCGAGTGACGCCACGGCCCTCAATTCCAGGCCATGGCGACGACGGCGTTCGCGATGGTGAGTCCACCCGCCCACAGGCGCGGGCCGCCGTCGCGCGCGGAGCGGCGGGCCCACAGCGCGCAACCCAGGACGGCGACGGCCAGCCCCGCCTTGACGGCGACCTTCGGACCGTTGACGGGCAGGTCTCGGGCCACCTGCACCACCACCAGCAGGACACCCGTGACCAGCATCGCCGCCGCCGCGCCCAGCACGGCGACGCTCGCCTTCGCGAGCGGGTCACGTCCCGCCACCAGACCGCACAGCAGCACCGCCAGCGCGGTGAAGTGACAGACGAAGAGAACGACACGGATCGCTTCCATGGCGTCCACATTCCGGCCGCCGGCGGCTCCGCGCCTCCGCCGGGCGGGCGCGCACGGCGGCCACCCGGTCGATCACCCTCCTCCGACCGGAGGAGGCCGGGCATCCGCCGCCCACCTACGATCGGTGTGGTGCTGACCCGGTGGACGGAACAGGTCTTCGACGACCGGCTCGCCCCCGCCCGCATCGTCCTGCTGGTGGTCGTGGCGCTCGGCGACCTGCGGTTGCTGCATCCCCCCGAGGACGCCGCCGACTGGGCCCTCGCGCTGGGCGCGTTGGCGATGTGCCTGGCCGCGAGCGTCATCCCGGTGATCGCCGCCGTCACCCTGTCGCTGACGCTGCTGCTGAGCGGCTGGGTCGGCGCCGGCGTCGCGATGACCCTCAAGGCGATGATCGTGATCGCGTTGTTCGAGGTGGCGCTGCGTTCCGGGGGCCGGCGCGCCGTCGCCGGTGTGAGCGTGTCCGCCGTCCTGGTGGGCGCGCATGTGGCGCACCTGCAGGACGAGTACGCCTCGACCCTCTACCGCGTCGTCATCCTGCTGGGCGTTCCGCTGCTGCTGGGCGCGTACGTGCGGCTCACCCGCGAGCACGCCCGACGGGAACGGGAGCACGCGGCGGAGGAACGCCGTCGCCGTCACTCCGAGACGGCCGCCGCGCGGGCAGCCGAGCGCACCGCGATCGCCCGGGAGCTGCACGACCTCGTCGCCCACCACGTGTCGTCCATGGTGCTGCGGGTCGGCGTCGCGCGCCACGTGCTGCCGGACGCCGACCCACGGGTCACCGAGGTGCTGGACGACCTGCACGGCTCCGGCACCGCCGCCCTCGCCGACCTGCGCCACCTCGTGTCGGTGCTGCGCGACCCGGCCCGCGCCGCCGACGTGCCGCCCGTCGACCCCGACGGCCTGCCCGAGGCCCTCCACGACGCCGCCGAACGGGGCCGTCAGGCGGGCGTGGACATCGAGGCCGACATCGACCCGGCCGTCGCCCTCCTCGACAACGTGCGTGGGCTGACCGTCCTGCGCCTCGCCCAGGAGGGCCTGGCCAACGTCGCCAAGCACGCTGGCCCCCACGCCACCGCGAGGCTCACCGTCCGCCTCACCGAATCCCGCCTCCACCTGCGCATCGACGACGACGGCGGCCTGCGCGCCCCACCGCCCGCCGCCGCCTCGGCGGGCCACGGGCTGATCGGCATGACCGAACGCGTCGAACTGCTGGGCGGCACCCTCCACGCCGGACCGCCCGCCGGCGGCATCGGCTGGCGACTGGCCGCCGAACTGCCCATGCCCGTCACCGTGGAGGGAACGGCATGATCCGCGTCCTGCTCGTCGACGACCAGCACCTGGTCCGGATGGGTCTGCGCATGCTCTGCGACGCCGCCCCCGACCTGGAGATCGTGGCCGAGGCCGAGGACGGCCGCGCCGCCGTCCGCCTGGCGGCCGAGCACGTCCCCGACGTCATCCTCATGGATTTGCGCATGCCCGGTGTCGACGGCATCACCGCCACCCGCCGCATCATGGCCGAACGACCGTCGTCCCGCGTCGTCGTCCTCACCACCTTCGACGACGACGACCACCTCTACCCGGCCCTGTCGGCGGGCGCCTTCGGCTTCCTCGTCAAGGACTCCCCGCCCCGGGAACTGCTGCGCTCCATCCGCATGGCCGCCGAGGGCGACGCCCCCTACAGCCGGGCCGTCCTGGCCCGCCTCGTCGACCGCGCCGTCCATGCCCGCACCGACCACGCCCCCGCCGACATCCCCGGCCTCTCTCCCCGTGAGCAGCAGGTCCTCCGCCTCGTGGGCGAGGGCCTCACCAACCCCGAGATCGCCGAACGCCTCCACCTGGGCGTCACCACCGTCAAGACCCACGTCGCGGGCCTCATGCGCAAGACCGGCTGCCCCAACCGCATCCGCCTAGCCGTCCTCGCCACCCGCACCGGCGCGACCGACTGACTTCCGTCGCGGCGGTGCCTTGACCCGTGGCCTGCTCACCGCGAGGAACGGCCGACGAGCGCCGTACGGCGGATTGCCGGTTATGGCCAAGATGTAGTGTTTTCGGGGCGCCTTTGGGACGTTCGGGCGGGTGGGTCGATCTCTTGGGGGCCTGATGGGGATGGTCGTCCGGGCGCGGCGGCTGATCGCGGTGGGCCTGGTGGGGTGTGCGGTCCTGGTGGGGTGCGGGAGTGGGCGGGGGTCGTCCATTCTCGGGAAGGGGACGCTGCTCGTCGGGGTGCGGCCGGATCTGCCGGGGATCGGGATGCGGCGGGCGGACGGGCGGTTCGAGGGGTTGGACGTGGACGTCGCGCGTTACCTGGCCGGGCGGCTCGGCAAGGACGTGCGGTTCGTGGCGGCGTTGGCGTCCGATCGGGAGACGTTGCTGTTGGAGGGGCGCGCCGATCTGGTGTTGACGTTCTCGGTCATGCCGGAGCGGAAGCGGCGGCTGACGTTCGCGGGGCCGTACTACCTGGCGTACCAGGACATCCTCGTGCGGGACGACGAGCGGGGGATCCGGGGGGTGCGCGACCTGAAGGGGCGCAGGATCTGTGACGTCGCGGGGGCGCGGGCGGCCGTGCGGGTGACGGAGGAGCGGCGGGTGGCGGCGGTGCCGGTGCCGGCCAAGAGCTATGACGAGTGCATGGCGATGCTTCGGGATCGCCGGATCGACGCGATCACCACGAACGACACGATCCTGGCGGGGCTCAAGGCGCGCCACGGCGGGGTGCGGATCCTCAACGCCAGGTTCGGGGAGCGGCGGACCGCCGTCGGCATGCGACGGAACGACCCCGACGGCTGCGAGGCCGTCAACAGGGCGATCACGCAGATGTACCAGGACGGCACGATGCCGAAGCTGATGCACAAGTGGTTCGCGGACACCGGCCTCGACCTGTCGACGGTGGCGATCCCGCAGTTCGAGGGGTGTTAGGAGGGTCATGACGAACGGGATGCAGTTGCTCGCCTTCGCCGGCGTGCTCCAGTTGACGGTGATGTCGCCGGGTCCGGATTTCGCGCTGATGGTGCGCAACTCGGCGGTGTCCGGGCGCAGGGCGGGCATGATGACGGCCCTCGGGATCGCGGTGGGCTGCCTGCTGTGGGCGGTGGCGGCGGCGGTCGGCGTGGCGGCGGTCCTGGCCGCGTCGGCGACGGCGTACACGGTGGTCAAGCTGGTGGGGGCGGCGTATCTGCTGTTCCTGGGCGTGCGCGCGGTCCGGGCGGCGATGCGCGGCGAGTACCGTCCCGGCGAGAGCGGGGACGACGAACGCGACGGGCCTTGGAGGGCGTTCCGCCAGGGTCTGCTCTGCAACGTGCTCAATCCGAAGGCCGCCGCGTTCTATGTCGCGTTGATGCCGCAGTTCCTGCCGGAGTCGCCGAGCGTGGCCCACACCGGGGCACTCACGGTGATCGCGTTCGCGTTGACGGCGCTCTGGTTCGTCATCGTGGCCAACGTGGTGGGCGCGCTGAGGCGGGTCTTCGACCGTCCCGTGGTCCGTCGCCGACTGGACGCGATCATGGGTTTCGTCCTCGTGGGCCTCGGTCTGAGGCTCGCGACCGACCGCTGAGCCCGGCCCGCGCGCTCGCGTACGTGCCCGTTCCGCAGATGCCGAGCACGCCGATCCGCCCGGAATCGATGTCGCCGCGTGAGGTCAGGTACGTGACGGCGTTGCGGAAGTCGTCGGCCCGCTGGAACGGGTCCGTGCGGCTCGCCCTGGTAGGCCGCGTCGAACGTCGACGCCGCGAAGCCCCGCTCGACGAGCCGCGCGGCGTGGTCGGTGGGTCGCGCCGAGGTGCGGAACGCGAACAGGCAGGTCTCTCCTGATGGCCGCGCCCTCGAAAGCGGATTCGGCGATGAGGGCAACGGTTTCGTCGAGGGCGGTTCACACCTGCGACGGCGGGCGGATCCGCTGAGCGGCGGGCGGGTAGAGCCCTGGGCGTCTGTCGGGGAGGACGTGTTTGCTCGGTCTCGAACTCGTGGTGGTCCTGGGTGTGGCGATCCTCGTGTGCAGCCTGCTCGGGCGTCGCCTGCGGGTCGCGCCGCCGGTGCTCCTGCTGCTCGCCGGCGTGCTCCTGGGGTTCGTTCCCGCGTTGCGCCGGGTGCAGTTGCCGCCGGAGGCGGTGCTGCTGCTGTTCCTGCCCGCGTTGCTGTACTGGGAGAGCCTGACCACGTCCCTGCGGGAGATCCGCAGCAACCTGCGCGGCATCGTCCTGATGAGCACCGTGCTGGTCATCGCCACGGCGGGCGCGGTGGCGACCGTCGCCCACGCCCTGGGGCTGCCCTGGGGGCCGGCGTGGGTGCTGGGGACGGCCGTCGCGCCGACGGACGCCACGGCGGTCGGGGTGCTCGCCCGGACGCTGCCACGCCGCACCGTCACCGCGCTGCGCGCCGAGAGCCTGATCAACGACGGTACGGCGCTGGTCATCTATGGCCTGGCCGTCGGCATCACGGTCGGCGAGGAACGCCTCAGCGCGCCCCACGTCGGAGTGCTGTTCTTCGTCGCCTACGGGGGCGGGGCCGTGATCGGGGCGCTCACCGCGTGGATCGGTGAGCGGGCGCGCCGCAGCCTGGACGACCCGCTGCTGGAGAACGTGGTCATGCTCCTCATCCCGTTCACCGCGTTCCTGCTCGCCGAGCTGGTCCACGCCTCGGGCGTCCTGGCCGTCGTGATCGCCGGGCTCATCATCAGCCAGGTCGGGCCGCGCGTCGGGCGGGCCGCGATGCGCCGCCAGGCCGAGGCGTCCTGGTCGCTGGCCGCCTTCCTGCTGAACGGCTCACTGTTCGTCCTGGTGGGGCTGGAGGCGCAGTCGGCCGTCCGCAGCCTCACCAGCGACGACGTCACCCACGCCCTCCTCGCCGTCGCGGCCGTCTCCGTGACGCTCCTCGCCGTGCGCGTCGCGTTCCTGTTCGTCGCCGTGTACGTGATCCGCCTCCTCGACCGCCGTCCGCAGCAACGTCTGCGCCGCGTCGGCCACCGCGCTCGGGTGGTCAGCGGCATCTCCGGTTTTCGCGGCGCGGTGTCGATGGCGGCGGCGCTCGCGGTCCCGCACGCGCTGAACTCGGGTGCGCCCTTCCCGCACCGCGACCTGATCGTCTTCGTGACCGCCGGGGTCATCGTGGTGACGATGCTGCAGGCCCTCCTGCTCCCCGGCGTGGTGCGCTGGGCCCGCCTGCCCCGCGACACCGCCCTCGACCGGGAACGCTGCCTCGCCCAGACCCTCGCCACCGAAGAGGCCCTCGCCGCCCTGCCGCAGATCGCCGCCGAGCTGGACACCGACGCCGAACTCGTCGACCGACTGCGCAAGGAGTACGAGGACCACCTGCTCGTCCTGCGCGCCGGCAGCGACGACCCCGCCCCCCGCCGCGACAGGCAGTACACCGCCCTGCGCCTGGCCCTGCTCGCCCACAAGCGCGCCACCGTGCTCAGACTCCGCGACGAACGCCGCATCGACGACACCGTGCTCCGCCAGGTGCAGACCCGACTCGACAACGAGGAGATCCGCCTGTCCCGACCCGAGGCGATCGACTGAACGTGAGGGTGTCGCATCGGGTGGACGTCGCGGGCGACCGAGGAGTACGCGGCCCGGCCCGGCGCGTCGATGAACGAGGACCCGGCTCGATCCGACAGGGCTCGCGGGCGGTGACGGGGCTCAGCGTCGGGCGTGGCGGATTTTCAGGCGTCCGAAGCCCATGGTCCCGGAGATCCGGATCGTCGGCCCGTCGGCGCGGGGGCGTTGCGGGGCCTTGTAGTGCGAGCCCTTCCACCCGGTGTGCAGGCCGTCGAGGTCGACGATCGCGTTGCGAGGCACCGTGATCTTGCCCTTGCCCGTGCCGAGGTGTAGCTCGATGTCCACCTGCGAGTGCTCGATGACCGCTCGGGACAGGTTCAGGTTCATCCTTCCGAACGCGGACTCGACCTTGAGGCTACGAGGGACCCGCCATGCGCCGCGCCGCCGGATCCGGCCGCTCACGGCGGCGATGGTGGATCGCGTGTCCGGGACCTCACCCGGGAGCGAGGTCAGGGCCCGTACGAGGTCGCTGTGCGTCTTGGCGGTGAGCGCCTGCTGGAGGCGTTCGTCCAGCTCCTCGTGGGAGATGTGCTCTTTGGCGTACGCCTCCTGCAGACGCTTGACGGCCACTTCGCGGTCGCCTTCGCTGATCGGCGGCGGCTCTTCTGGCGGAGGGGTCACCGTTTCACTGTAAGGGCCCGCCCGCCGGAGCCGAGCGGCCTCCTGGTCAGTGGGTGAAGAAGTCGAACTCTCCGTTGCGTACGCCTTGGAGGAAGGCTTCCCATTCGGCGCGTGTGTAGAGGATGAGTTGCGCGTCGGGGTGATGGCTGTGCCGTACGGCGACCCGTTCGGTCCCGTCAGCGAGGGGGCCGGCCTCGACACAGTTGCCGCCGTTGTCGGGGCTGTACGTGCTGATGTGCCAGGCGACGCCGGCCCGCTCGTCGGGGTCGAGGGTGTCTGCCGTGTTCACTGACGGCCTCCTGGTCAGTGGGTGAAGAAGTCGAACTCTCCGTTGCGTACGCCTTGGAGGAAGGCTTCCCATTCGGCGCGGGTGTAGAGGATGAGTTGGGCGTCCGGATGATGGCTGTGGCGGACCGCGACCCGCTCGGTCCCGTCGGCCAAGGGGCCTGCTTCGACGCAGTTGCCGCCGTTGTTGGGGCTGTGGGTGCTGATGTGCCAGGCGACGCTCGCCCGCTCTTCGGGATCGAGCGTGCCGGGCGTCTCTGACGTGGTCATTGCCATTCCTCTGTGATCGCTGTGATTAGCTCGATGGAGTCCGCTGGCCCGAGGGCCAGGTTCTTGTGTCCATCGTACGTTCGGAAGAACGGCTCGGTGTCGGGAGCTTCGACGTAGAGGGCGCCTGCCATCGTCTCCGCGTACGCGACCTCTGGGAACGGGTCGGGCAGCTCGAAGATCTCGAACGTGCCGTACGTACCGGCTGGTGTTCCCGCGCGGAACGGCAGGACGCGGATGTCCACCGCCTGTCGGGCGGCACATTCCACGAGGCGGCGAAGTTGGGCCGCCATGATCTCGGGGGTGCTGATCTGGCGGCGCAGCACCGACTCATCCAGAATGACCGAGAGGCGGGACGGCTCATCGCCGTCGAGGACCTGCTGTCGTGCCATCCGTAGTTCGTGCCAGCGCTCGATCTGCTCGGGTGTCGCGTCCCGGTCGTTGGTGCGGATGAGGGCCTCGGCGTACTCGGGAGTCTGGAGCAGGCCGGGAATGACGATGGCTGCGAACGAGCGGATGTGCGTCGCTCGGGCTTCGAGCCACACGTAGTCGATGAGGGTGCCGACCACATCACCTGAATAGCCGTCCCACCAGCCCTTCTGCCAGACGTCCGCGCTGAGCCGAAGCAGCGCCTCGCGGCGCTCGCGGTCGGAGACGCCGTACAGGTCGAGCAGGGCCAAGAGGTCCGGGCGGCGGATCGGGTAGAAGCCGGTCTCGTAGCGGCTGACCGTTCCGGTGTCGCGTTGGAGGTATTCGGCGGCCTCCTTGAGCAGGACGCCCTTGGCCTCGCGCAACTGGCGGAGCTCTTGCCCCAGCCACTGGGACCGCAGGGTCGAGCGTTGGAGCGCGGCCATCCGCGATCCCCTTCCTTGATCGCCGACAAAGGATCTCGAGCTAGTTGGCGCAAGCAACTTGCCTAGCGCGATATGCGATGGAACTATACCAACCGTAGGTCATCGATCACGGCCTGCGATGAGGGAACGGTGAAAAGAGGGCCGGGACGGTCTCGCGTACCAGGCTGTGGCCGTCCCGGCCGGATGCTCGGAAGGGAGCACCGATGGAAGGTGTCCACGAGTCCGAACCATCGTCTGTCTACCACGCCCACGACGCGCAGGTGAACCCGGCGGCCGTCGCCGAGGTCGTCGCGTTGGGCGGGGGAGCGGCGCGGATGTTCGCGCTGGTGCAGGAGTGGGGCGACGAGGGCGAGCCGGTCATGCGGGAGGTCGTGGCGTACGGGATGGAACTGCCCGGCGGGCGCGCCATGACGGTGTCACCCTCGGGCTCGGGCCTCGGGTGCTGGCGGACGCCGCAGAGCGCCTGCCGCCGGCTTGCCTCCGACCTGGTCTGGCTGCTCTGACCACGGAACGGCGACAGCCCCGGACGGTGGACCGGGGCTGTCGTGTGTTCGGGGTGGATCAGTAGGAGGGCAGGCTCGGGTCGATCTGGTTGACCCAGGCCAGGACGCCGCCGCCGACGTGGACGGCGTCGGAGAAGCCGGCGTTCTTGACCACGGCGAGGGCCTCGGCGGAGCGGACACCCGACTTGCAGTGGAGGACGATCTTCTTGTCCTGGGGGAGGCGCTCCAGGGCGGAGCCGTTCAGGAACTCGCCCTTGGGGATCAGCGTGGCCCCGGGGATGGAGACGATCTCGTACTCGTTGGGCTCACGGACGTCCACCAGGAAGATGTCGTCGCCGCCGTCCTGCATGTCCTTCAACTGGCGGACGGAGATGGTGGCGTCCGCCGCCGCCTGCGACGCCTCCTCGGAGACGGTGCCGCAGAACGCCTCGTAGTCCTCCATCAGCTCGGTGATGGTCGGGTTCTTGCCGCACAGGGCGCACTCGGGGTCCTTGCGGACCTTGACGGTGCGGTACGCCATCTCCAGGGCGTCGTAGATCATCAGGCGGCCGACCAGCGGCTCGCCGATGCCCGCGAGGAGCTTGATGGCCTCGTTCACCTGGATGGAGCCGATCGAGGCGCACAGCACGCCCAGCACGCCGCCCTCGGCGCACGACGGCACCATGCCGGGGGGCGGGGGCTCGGGGTAGAGGCAGCGGTAGCAGGGGCCGTGCTCGGCCCAGAACACGCTGGCCTGGCCGTCGAAGCGGTAGATGGAGCCCCACACGTACGGCTTGCCGAGCAGCACGGCCGCGTCGTTGACCATGTAGCGGGTGGCGAAGTTGTCGGTGCCGTCCACGATCAGGTCGTACTCGGAGAAGATGTCCATCACGTTGTCGCGGTCGAGCGCGACGTTGTGGACGACGACGTTGATCAGCGGGTTGATGTCGCGGACGGTGGCGGCGGCGGACTCGGCCTTCGGCTGCCCCAGCGAGGACTGCCGGTGGATGATCTGCCGCTGCAGGTTGGACTCGTCCACGATGTCGAAGTCGATGACACCCAGCGTCCCCACGCCGGCGGCGGCGAGGTACATCAGGGCCGGCGAGCCGAGGCCGCCGGCGCCCACGCACAGGACCTTGGCGTTCTTGAGGCGCTTCTGCCCCGCCATCCCGACGTCGGGGATGATCAGGTGCCGCGAGTAGCGATTGACCTCGTCACGGGTGAGCTCCGCTGCGGGCTCGACCAGAGGGGGCAACGACACGGTGATGCTCCTGTGCTTGGCCTGTGGGGCTGGGCGGGACGCCGCCCTCGGCGGTCCCGCTGAGGACAACCTTGCCATGCCGCCGCCCATTCCCGAACCCCGCCCGGCTCCGACCCGTCCGGGTATGAATCGGATGATTACGGGCATCGGTGGGTGACCCTAAGTGGAGGAGGGCGAACATGCGGTCGTCCGCTCGGCGTCACCGCTCGTATGCGCGTTTAGCGCCCATGGGCATTATGTTGTGAGACGTGGCCCTCCCGCCCTTCCGCCACCCGTCCGAGCCTCCCCCGGTACGGGTGCAGCCGGACACACGTCGCGTCCTCGGGCTGCCCGGACGCCACTGGGTGGTGGTGGCCCTCGTGGTCTCGTTCGGGTACGTGGCCCTCGGCGTGGTGTCGGTCACCGGGGCCGTACGGGTGCTGACCCGCGATCCGACGGCCGCCGAGCTGCGCAGGGCCGCCGACGTCGAGGTGGCGCGCCGCTGGGAGTCCTGGCCCTCCGGGCGGATCTTCCCGGAACGGCTCACCTACCGCCCCGGAGACGGGGAGGAGTACGAGTACGCCACCCGGTCCGGGATCGCCCCGGAGACCGCGTGCGAAGCCTCACTGGAGCCGAAGGCCGCCGAGGTCCTGCTCCGTCACGGGTGCCGTGCGGTGCTGCGCGCCACGTACGCGGACCAGCTCGAAGGCGTGGTGGTCACCGTGGGCGTGGTCGTCTTCCCCGATCAGCACGCCGCCTACCGGGCCCGCGGCGCGCTCTCGTCCTCGCCGACGGTGCTGCGCGCGTCCGCCTTCCCCGGTACGCCCGCCGCCCTGTTCAACGACGCCGCACGACAGCGGGGCTCCGCCGAGCGCGGCGGCCCGTACCTCGTGCTCACCACGGCGGGGCAGTCCGACGGGCGTCCCGCCGCCGCCGTCACCAAGGGGCGGCCGCAGGACCTGTTCGGCTTCGTCCCCCAGTTGGGGCACACGATCGCCCAGACACTGGCCACCCGGTCGCTGCCCGACTGCGGCGACCGCGACTGGGAATGCTGAGGGGCCGATGAGAGCGGTGATGGCCCGGATGGGGGCGGCGCTGGCCGCCGTCACGCTCGCGTTCGCGCCCTCGCTGACACCCGCGCCCGCGTGGGGCGACGTCGTCCGCGACCGGCAGCGGCCCATCCTGGACCGGTTGGACGTCCCCGAGGCGTGGAAGATCACGCGGGGGCGCGGGGTCACCGTCGCCGTCGTGGACTCGGGGGTGGACCCCCGCCAGGCCGACCTGCGCGGCTCGGTGACGGTCGGGCCCAACATGCTGGCCGACGTCGACCGCGCCGGCCCGCCCACCCGGGCCCACGGCACCGGCATGGCCTCGCTCATCGCCGGTCACGGCCACGGGCCCGGCGGGCGCTCCGGCGTCATCGGGATCGCGCCCCAGTCCAGGATCCTCGCCCTGCGGGTGATCGCCGAGCCCCGCGACCCGGGCTTCGCCGCGTACCGGCGCAGCGAGGAGACCAAGGGGGCGGTGGCGAAGGGCATACGCCACGCCGTCGACCATGGCGCGGACGTCATCAACCTGTCGCTCGGCAGCAACCGCGAGAGCGACGGCGAGCGCCAGGCCATCGCGTACGCGATCTCCAAGGGCGTCGTGGTGGTGTCGGCGGTCGGCAACGACGGCGACGAACGCGGCCGGACCGACGGCGAGGGCTTCTCCCCGTACTCGTATCCGGCGTCCTATCCCGGAGTGATCGCGGTCGCGGCCAGCACGCCGGGCCACAAGCGGGCGCCGTTCTCCAACCGCAACTACTCGGTGCTGCTGTCCGCGCCCGGCGTGGGCATCCCGTCGGCGGGGCCCGGCGGTCAGTACTTCCTCACCGAGGGCACCAGCGACGCGAGCGCGCTGGTCTCCGGCATCGCCGCGCTGATCCGCTCCCGCCACCCCGACATGAGGCCCACGCTGGTCCGTCAGGCGCTGCTGGCCAGCACCCGGTTCGGCCCCACCGGACGGTACGACCCCTCGGTGGGCTTCGGCGAGGTCAACGCCGCCGCCGCCCTGCGCTCGGCGGCCGGCCTGGCGGCCACGCCGGGCGGCACCGACGCCCTGTCGAGCCGTGACCGCTTCGGCACGACGGACCTGGGCCCGGTGAAGGTCATCGACCGCCCCTTCTGGACCGAGCCGATGGCTTACGCCGTCATCGGCCTCACGGTGCTCGGCGCGGGGCTGGCGGTCCTCCTCACCGTCGTCCTCTTCCGCCGTTCCCGCCAGGGGCTCTTCGACGGGCCCCTCCCCGTCGCCGGCCCTGTTCCGGCCGGCCCGCCGCCTCCGCTGTTCTTCGACCCGTCGGCCCCTCCCCGTCCCCGGCTGACCGCCCCTACCTTCGAACGCCCCGACGACTCCTGGCCGGGCGCACCGACACCCCCGGGCCATCCGGCCCCGGTTGCGGCCGCCGCCGGCCCATGGCCCCCTGCGGCCCCCGCGATGGCCTCGGCCGGGGAGCCGCCCAACGGACGGCCGGGGCCCTCGGCCCCGCGCCCGCCGGGAGCCCCGCCGCCCTCTTGGCACCAGCCTCCGAGGACGCCCCCCGGATCGCCACAGGAGCGACCCCACGCCTCCCAGGGCTCGTGGCCGGAGGCGCCGGACGCCCGACCCGAGTTCGAGGCCCCCGACATCCCGCCCGGGCCGCAGGTGTCGCCTCCGGAAGGACCCCCGAGGTCCGAGGGACCGGAGACGTCGCCAGAAGGCCGACGCCCGTCGTTCGAACCACCGTCCTGACGGGCCGCGCCGCCCAGACTGCGGCCACGTGCCGGAGCGGGGGCGCGGCCTTGAGGAGGCGCGTCGTCGGAGGCGCCGTTCCGGCTAGATGCCGGCGGTGCGCCAGGCCAGGAGGGCGGCGCCGAGGAGGCCGGCGCGGTCGCCCAAGGCGGCGCGAACGATCCGAGGCGGGCGTTGGAAGGTCAGTCGGGTCTCCAGGGCCTTGCGCAGAGGGTCGAGGAGCAGGTCGCCGCTCTCTGAGAGGCCGCCGCCGATGACGATGAGGCGTGGCGCGCAGATCGTCGTGTAGGTGTGCAGGGCGGTGGCGAGCGCGTCCACGGCGTCCTGCCAGATCTCCACGGCGGCGGACTCTCCGGCGGCGACGCGTTGGGCGACCTCGGCGGCCGAGACGGGTGTGCCGTCGGTGTGCAGCTCGGTGTAGCGGCGGCCGACCGACGAGGCCGACGCGTACACCTCCAGGCAGCCCCGGCCGCCGCACGGGCACGGCGGGCCGTCGGGGGTGACCCGCATGTGGCCGATCTCCCCGGCGTAGCCGTCGGCGGAGTACGGTCGGCCGTCCATGATCATGGCTCCGGCGATCCCGGTGCCGATCGGCATGAACAACAGGTCGGTCTCGCCCCGGCCCGCGCCCAGCAGCGACTCGGCCAGCCCGCCCGCCCGGACGTCGTGCCCGACGGCGGTGGGCAGCGCGATGCGCTCGGTGAGCCGTTCGGCCAAGGGGAGGTCGCGCCAGCCGACGTTGGCGGAGTACACCACGCGCCCCGTCGTCTCGTCCACGATCCCGGGCAGCACGACGCTCGCCGCCACCGGCGTCAGGCCCGACGCCCCCGCCTCCGCGACCAGCCCGTCGAGGATGTCGAGCACCCGGTCGATCACCGCCTCCGGGCCGTCCTCCCGTCCGGTGTCGTGCAGCCGGTCGGCGTGGAGGCGGTGGCCGGCGTCCACCAAGCCCGCCTTGATCCGGGTCCCGCCGACGTCGAGCGCCGCGACGCAGGGGGCGGATGGCACGGTCACGGGGTACTCCTTCGCTGGTGGGACGCCTCCGCATGATGCCCTGCCGGGCCGCCGCAGGAAAATCCGGACGTTCCCGCCAAGGTTCGAAGACCCGGGCGCGCGGCGTCCGGAGGGCCTCGACGAGCGGACGATGGCTCCGTGCCCGGGTGCGTTGGACGTGTCGGGCGGCCGGCGGTCACAATCGGGCGATGCAGCGGGAGCCTGACGAGTACGCCGAATCGGTCCTCGACGTGGTGGAGCGGATCCCGCCCGGCCGGGTGATGGCGTACGGGGACGTGGCGGAGCTGGTGGAGCGCGGCGGCCCACGGCAGGTCGGCCGGGTCATGGCGCAGTGGGGCGGCGGCGTGCCGTGGTGGCGGGTGGTCCGTGCGGACGGGCGTCCGCCGCAGGGCCACGAGGTGCGCGCCATGGAGGAGTACCGCGTGGAGGGCACCCCGCTGCGTCCGGACGGAACGAGGGTGGACATCCGCCGGGCCCGATGGGATGGTCGTTCGACATAGCAAGTCAGATTTGTCCGTTTCGGTAGAGGGCTGTAACGCCGCCGGTACTTGACCACGGCATGATCCTGTGCCCACCGCCGGGTGGGTCGCAGATCATCCAGGGAAGGGGCCGGCATGTCCTCACGGCGTTCGCTGCCGGCGCTCGCGGTGGTCCTGGCGCTCGTGCTGTCGCTGGTGGGGCCTGCGGCGAGCCGTTCCCCGGGACGGCCCGTGGAGGTCGCCGCCGCACCCACCGGGACCGTGCCCACCCCGCAGGTGTCGAGCGCTCCCGAGCCGCCGCCGCCCGAGCCCCGGGAGTTGGCGAGCGGACGCCTCACCCGCGCCATCGACCGTTACCTCAAAGGCAGGCCGCTCAGCCTGAGCGTGCGGGACCTCGCCACCGGGATCGCCTACCGGTACCGCCCCGGCGCGCGGTTCGTCACCGCCAGCGTCGCCAAGGTCGACATCGTCATGACGCTGCTCCTCCAAGCCCAGAAGCAGGGCCGCAGGCTCGACGCGTACGAACGAAGGCTGGCCGAGCAGGCGATCCGCTACAGCGACAACAAGGCCACCGACCGCCTCTGGGAACGCGTCGGCGGGGCCGGCCCCGTGGCCGCCGCCAACAGAAGGTTCGGCCTCAAGAAGACCAAGACCGTCGACGGTCGCTGCCTGGACCTCTACTGCTGGGGCATCACCGACACCACGGCCGACGAGCAGATCAGGCTGCTGTCCGAGCTGGTCGACGACAAGGGCCCCCTCGACGCGCGCAACCGCGCGTACGTGTTGAAGCTCATGGGCACGGTCGCGCCCGAGCAGGCGTGGGGCGTCAGCGCGGCAGCCCGCGACGGCGACCGGGTGGCGCTCAAGAACGGCTGGCAGCGGCGGCTGTCCCACGGAAAGCTCTGGGCGATCAACAGCGTCGGCCGCGTCCGGACGGGCGGGCACGACCTGCTCATCGCCGTGCTGTCCGACCACCACGCCACGAGCGCGGCGGGCATCGCCGTCGTGGAACGGGTCGTGGGCCTGGCGGCCGGGGAGTTCCGTCGCACCACCCCCTGGGTCAACTGACGTCCCGGTAGGATCCGTGGGCCCGCTTTCGCGACATGCGCGCATTGTCGTCAGACAAACCCCGATGATCTGCTGGAATCGTCTGTTGTGCCTTCCGCCTCCTACCGTCTCGTACGCCGCTCCGGTCACGTCGGGGCGCAGCCGCCCGTGCTCGACGAGCGGCAGCGGCGGGTCGTCGAGCACGCCGGGGGGCCGATGCTGGTGCTGGCGGGCCCCGGCACCGGCAAGACGACGACCATCGTCGAGGCGGTCGTCGACCGGATCGAGCGCCGGGGTGTCGACCCGGAGCGGGTGCTGGTCCTCACGTTCGGCCGTAAGGCCGCCGAGGAGCTGCGGCATCGCATCACCGGCCGGCTCCGGCGCACCACCCGTTCGCCGCTGGCGCTGACGTTCCACGGGTACGCGTACGCGCTGCTGCGCCGCGACGCCGTCCTGAACGACGAGGAGCCGCCGCGCCTGCTGTCGGGTCCCGAGCAACTGCTGGAGGTCAGGCGGCTGCTGGAGGGCGAGGCGATCGACGGCGCGAGGGTCTGGCCGGAGCGGCTGCGCGAGACCCTGTCCACCAGGGGCTTCGCCGAGGAGCTGCGCGACTTCACCCTGCGGGCCGTCGAACGCGGCTACGGCCCCGAGGACATGGAGGCGCTGGGCCGTACGAGGGGCCGCGACGACTGGGTCGCGATCGGCGGGTTCATGGAGCGCTACGTCGACCGTTTCGCGGTCGACCCCGTCGCGACCTACGACTACTCGGACCTCATCGGCGTGGCCGCCCGGATGCTGGCCGAGGACGAGGTGCGCATCCGCGAGCGCGAGGCGTACGACGTGGTGTTCGTCGACGAGTACCAGGACACCGACCCCGCCCAGGAGACCCTGCTGTGGCAGTTGGCGGGGGAGGGCCGCGACCTCGTCGTCGTCGGCGACCCCGACCAGTCGATCTACGGCTTCCGGGGCGCGGACGTGCGGGGCATCCTCGACTTCTCGCAGCGCTTCACGACGCTCGACGGGGATCCGGCGCCGGTCGTGGCGTTGCGGGAGTGCCGACGGATGGGCCCGGAGATCCTGGGGGCCTCCCGCCGGGTCGCCCGCCGGCTCCCCGCCGGTCCGTTGGCCGCCGAGCACCGCGCACTGCGACCTCAGGAGGGTGTCGAGGACGGTGAGGTCCACGTCGTCATCGCCGACAGCGCCAGCCAGGAGTCCGCGCTGGTCGCCGACGAGCTGCGCCGCGCCCACCTGCTGGACGGCGTGCCGTGGTCGCGGATGGCGGTCCTGGTGCGCAGCGCCGTCCGCCAGGTCCCGGTGCTGCGCCGGGCCCTCTCGCAGGCCGGGGTCCCCGTGGTGGTCGCGGGCGACGAGGTGCCCCTGATCGGCGAGCCCGCCGTGCGGCCCCTCCTCCTCCTGTTGCGCGCCGCGTTGAAGAAGGGCTTCCTGACCGACGAGGTCGCCGAGGACCTGCTGACGGGCCCGCTCGGCGGCGCGGACTCGCTGGCCATGCGACGCCTCAAGCGGGCGCTGCGCGACGTGGAGACGCTGTCGGGCGGCGACCGTCCCCTCGGCGAACTGCTGGTCCAGGCGCTGCGGGACCCGCGCGAGCTGATGCTCGTCCACGAGAAGGTACGGGCCCCCGCCGAACGGGTCGCGGCCCTCATCCGGACCGCGCAGGACAGCGCCCGCGACGGCGGCACCGCCGAGGACGTCCTGTGGGCGGTCTGGCAGCAGAGCGGGCTCGCCGAGACGCTGCTCGAGCAGAGCGTCAAGGGCGGCACCCGGGGCGCGACCGCCGACCGCGACCTCGACGCGGTCGTGGCGCTGTTCGACCACGCCGCCCGGTTCGTGGACCGGACGCCGCAGGCCGGGCCCGAACTGTTCGTCGACAACGTCGCCGGTCAGGAGATCGCCGGCGACACCCTCGCCGAGCAGGCCCCCGAGGGCGAGGCCGTGCGGATCCTGACCGCCCACCGCTCCAAGGGGCTGGAGTGGGACGTCGTCGTGGTCGCCGGGGTCCAGGAGGGCCTGTGGCCCGACCTGCGGCTGCGCGGCTCCCTGCTCGGCGTGGAGGAGCTCGTCGAACTCCACGCGGGGAGCGAAGTGGGTTCGGGCGGCGTCATGACCGAGGCTGCGGGCGCGTCCGTGTCCGCCAAGCTCCTCGACGAGGAACGCCGCCTGTTCTACGTCGCCGTCACCCGCGCCCGCAAACGGCTGGTGGTGACGGCGGTCGGCGGCGACGACACCGAGGAACGCCCCTCCCGCTTCCTGAACGAGCTGGCGCCCGGCTCGTTCGAGGAGTCCCAGCTCGACGAGAAGACCCGCTGGCTGTCGCTGTCGGCACTGGTCGCGGACCTGCGCTCGGTGGTCACCGACCCCGCCCGCCCCGAGCCGATGCGCCGCGCCGCCGCCGCCCACCTGGCCCGGCTCGCCCGCGCCGGGGTGCGCGGCGCCCGCCCGGAGAACTGGTACGCCATCACCGCCATGTCCGACCCGGGCCCGGCGTTCACCGAGGACGAGCGGATCACCATCTCCCCGTCGCAGGTCGAGACGTTCACCACCTGCGGGCTGCGCTGGCTGCTCACCTCGGCGGTCGGCGCGCAGGAGGGCGGGCCGAACGAGTTCAGCACCATGGGCAAGGTGATCCACGCGGTGGCGGAGATGGCGGGGAACGACGCGTCGCTGTCCGAGGTCGACGTGTCCCGACGGCTGGACGAGATCTGGAACGACCTGGACTTCCGCAGCTCCTGGTACTCCGACAAGCAGCGCGAGCAGGCCGCGAAGATGGTGGACAAGTTCCTGGCCTGGCACCGCGCCAACCCGAACGAGATCGTGGCGCTGGAGGAGGGCTTCCAGGTCGACCTGGGCCGGGTCGTCATCAAGGGCCGCATCGACCGCGCCGAACGCGACGAGCAGGGCCGTGCCGTCATCATCGACATCAAGACCTCCGCGACGCCCGTCCCCAAGGACGAGCTGGGCCGGCACCCCCAGCTCGGCGTCTACCAGTACGCGGTGATGCTGGGCGCGTTCGAACGGCACGGACTCATCGAGCCCGGCGGTGCCAAGCTGGTGCAGGTCGGCAAGGCGGCGCTGACGCGGGGGGCGAGAGAACAGGAGCAGCCCCCGCCCGCCGAGGACGACGACCCGGACTGGCCCAAGAAGCTGGTCGAGATCGTCGCCAACGGCATGGCCGGCGACGTCTTCCAGGCCCGCGTCAACGACAAGTGCCGCACCTGCCCGGTGAAGTCCTGCTGCCCGGTCCACGACGAGGGCGGGCAGGTGGGCGGGTGAGCGGGCCCGTGGCGATCGGCCCGAGGAGCGGGCTCGGAACGACCCGACGACGCCGGAGGCCGCCGCACCCCCATGCCCGTGAGCCGATGAGCGGAGCGCGCCGATGATCTCGCCGGGAGAGCTGGCGCGGCTGCTGGAGATCCCGGAGCCGACCGCCGAGCAGGCGCAGGTGATCCAGGCGCCGCTGGCCCCGATGGCGGTGGTGGCCGGGGCGGGGTCCGGCAAGAGCGAGACCATGGCGGCGCGCGTCGTGTGGCTGGTCGCGAACGGGTTCGTACGGCCCGAACGGGTCCTCGGCCTGACGTTCACCCGCAAGGCGGCGGCAGAGTTGGCCGCCCGCGTCCGCCGCAGGCTCGACCAACTCCGCGAACGGCTGCCCGAGGACGAGCTGACCCGGCTCGGCGGCGAGGCCCTGTTCGACGGGGAGCCGGTCGTCTCCACGTACCACTCGTACGCCGCCCGCCTGTTCGGGGATCACGCCCTGCGGGAGGCCCTCGAACCCACGATGCGGCTGGTCAGCCCCGCCGTGGCCTGGCAGATCGCGTCCCGGGTGGTGGACGACCACACCGGCCCCATGGACAGGATCGACTGGCAGCCGGACACGGTCGTCAAGGCCGTCATGGAGCTGGCCGGCGACCTGGCCGAGCACCTGCGCACGCCCGAGCACGTTCGCGAGGTGGGCCGCTGGCTGGACGAGCGGTACGCGTCCCTGCCCAAGCCGCTCAAGGCGCAGAAGGACATCCTGGCCAGGCACGCCGTTCGTGAGCAGTTGCTGCCGCTGGTCGAGGCGTACGCCGCCGCCAAGGCCCGGCGCGAGGTCATCGACTACGGCGACCAGATGTCGCTGGCCGCCCGCATCGCGTACAAGCACCCCGAGGTCGGGATGATCGAGCGTTCCCGCTACTCGGTCGTGCTCCTCGACGAGTACCAGGACACCAGCCATGCGCAGCTCGTCCTGCTGAAGTCGCTGTTCGGCGGCGGGCATCCGGTGACCGCCGTGGGCGACCCCTGCCAGTCCATCTACGGCTGGCGCGGGGCCAGCGCGGGCAACCTGCTGCGCTTCTCCCACGACTTCCCGATGGGGCCCGCGCCCGCGCCGATCGTTCAGCTCTCGGTGAGCTGGCGCAACGGCGAACGGATCCTGGACGCCGCCGCCCGCGTCCAGCGCGACCTGCGGGAGGAGGCGAAGGTCGTCCCGCGCCTGTACTCGGGCGACAGCCGACGTGAGCGCGGCCGGGTCGAGTGCGCGCTGTTCCTCACCGTGGAGGACGAGGCGGAACGGATCGCGAAGCGCGTCAAGCGCCTCCTGGCGTCCGAGCCCGACATCGCGCCCGACGGCAGGCCATGGGACGAGGGGCCGCTGAAGTGCTCCGACATCGCGGTGCTGGCCCGCAAGCGCTCCCAGTTCCCGCTGATCCGCCGTTCCCTGGAGGAACGGGGCATCCCCGTCGAGGTGGTGGGCCTGGGCGGTCTCCTCACCGTCCCGGAAGTGCAGGACGTCGTCGCCACGCTGCGCGTCATGCACGACCCGACCGCCGGGGCGTCGCTGGCCCGCCTGCTGACCGGCCCCCGCTGGCGAATCGGCCCCCACGACCTCGTCGCCCTCGGCCGCCGCGCCCGCGACCTCGCCCGCGAAACCTCCCGCGACGTCGTCCCCCCTCCGGAGGACGCGTCGGTGGGGGGCGCGGCGGTGCCCGCTCGCGACGTCGTTCCTCCCTCGGACACGGCCCCGGCGGACGCATCGATGCGGGACGCGGCGACGGGGCCCGCCCGTGACGTCGCCGCTCCTTCGGGTGCGTCCACGGGGGATGCGTCGGTGGGGGGCGCGGCGGTGCCCGCTCGTGACGTCGTTCCTCCTTCGGGCGCGCCACTGGCGGACGCTTCGGAGCGGCGCGCGGGGGCCGCGCCTGCCCGCGGCGTTGCGGTGCCCGGGGACGCGCCGGTGGGGGCGGACGCCGGAGGTTCGGGTGGGGAGGACCCGTTGCGGCAGGTCGTCACTGAGCTGAACCAGGAGACGGGGAGCCTCGTCGACGCGCTCGACGACCTGGGCGCGCCCGACGCGTACTCGCCCGAGGGGTTGACCCGGCTGCGCCGGCTCGCCGCCGAGTTGCGGGGGTTGCGCGGGCAGGTGGGACTGCCGCTGCCCGACCTGGTCACCGAGGTGGAACGGGTCCTCGGCCTGGACATCGAGGTCGCCGCCCGTTCGGGCCTGGACCCCGTGACGGCCCGCGCCGACCTGGACGCGTTCGTCGACGCCGCCGCGACCTTCGCGGGGGACGCCGAGGACCCCACGCTGGGCGCGTTCCTCGCGTACCTCAAGGCCGCCGAGACGGAGGAGTTCGGGTTGGAGGCGGGCCGGGTCGGCGAGAGCGACAGCGTCAAGCTCCTCACCATGCACGCCGCCAAGGGCCTCGAATGGCCGGTCGTGATCGTTCCCGGCCTGTCCTTCACGCCGCTGAAGAGCGGCGGCCCCGCCAAGGGCTCCGTCTTCCCGTCCCCGCCGCAGAACCCCACGCGCTGGACGGTCAACCCCCGGCTGCTGCCGTTCCCGCTGCGCGGCGACCGCGCCGACCTGCCGGTGTTGAGGGGGCTGGCCAAGGAGGATCTCGCCGCCTTCGACGAGGCGTGCGCCGAACGCGACTTCCGGGAGGAACGCCGCCTGGCCTATGTGGCCGTGACCCGCGCCTCCCATCTGCTCATCGCCACCGGCTACTGGTGGGGCACGTCCAGCCGTTCCCTCGGCCCGTCGCCGTTCCTGGAGGAGATCCGCGAGGCGTGCATGGCCGGCGCGGGCTCCGTCGCGGTGTGGACGGAACCGCCCGAGGAATCCGCCGCGAACCCGCTGCTGGCGGAGGACACCGCCGCCGAGTGGCCCGCCACCCCCGAGGGCCGACGCCACGAGGCCATCGTGGAGGGCGCCCGCATGGTCAACGACGCCATGGTCGGCCGCATCACCCGTTGGGCCGGCGACGCGGGGTTGACGGACGCCGACCGGGGCCGCATGTCCGCCTGGGCCCGCGACGTCGAACTCCTCCTCGCCGAACGCGACCGTGGCCGCGGCGGCGACGGCCACCTCGTCGAGTTGCCGGCCCAGCTCACCGTGTCCACCCTGGTGTCGCTGTCCCGCGACCCGGCCGCCCTGGCCCGCTCGATCCGCCGCCCCATGCCGCGCCCGCCCGCCCCGTTCGCCCGGCGCGGTACCGCGTTCCACCGCTGGCTGGAGTCCCGCTGGGGCCAGCAGCGCCTGCTGGGCCCCGACGACCTGCCCGGCGCCGCCGACGAGGGCGCCGCCGACGACTCCGACCTGCCCCGCCTGCGGGAACGCTTCGAGGCGTCCGAATGGGCCTCCCGCGAACCCCACGACATCGAGGTCGCCTTCGAGACCATCGTCGGCGACCGCGTCGTCCGAGGCCGCATGGACGCCGTCTTCCGCACCGCCGACGGCGGCTACGAGATCGTCGACTGGAAGACCGGCCGGCCTCCGTCCGTTGAGGAGGCCCGCCACAACGCGGTCCAACTCGCGGCCTACCGGTTGGCGTGGTCCCAGCTCATGGACGTCCCGCTGGAGAAGGTCAGCGCGGCGTTCCACTACGTCTCCGCCAACCGCACCGTCCGCCCGGCGGACCTTTTGGACGCGAACGGCCTGACCGAATTGTTGGAAACGGTCCGCTCGGTGGATTGATCCGAACGAAGGGTTCATTCTTTCCCTTCGCGTCGTGACCGGAGCGTTGAGTAAGGGTTCGTTGCGGTGCGTGTCAAGCGCCTTGGTCGCGAATGTGTGCTCGATGAAGACCGAGGGTGAACTTTGTGTTTCGTCGACGCGGATTTCCGCAGGATGTGATCGATCCGACAGTGACGTGACAGGTTTGTAATCTAACGGTTAGCAGTCCGTTATGAACATTCCGGAAGATCATCCCGGATGTCGGTTCTGCTACGACTTTGGGTCGTATGCCTGATGCGATGAGGTCGTAGTGAACGTGCGACGCACTGTTGCCTTTTTGACGGCGGCGGTCACGGGTTTGGGTTTGGGCCTGGTCCAACCTGTCGTCGTCCAGCCTCCAACGGCTGCCGCCGAAGTGACCGATTCCCGGCCTCCGGTGGACCCGATGCGCGTCGCCGTTGAGGCGGCGATGGAGAAGGCGGAGAAGTCGGGGAAACCGACTCCGGTGTGGCAATTGACCGGGGAACGCCGTGAGGTGGTCGCGAGGCCGGATGGTCTTCTGGAGCAGAATCTGACGACGGCACCGGCGCGGACGTGGCGCTCGGGTGGCTGGGTGGACGTCGACACGGATCTGCGGCGTGCCGATGACGGTTCGGTGGCGCCCGTGGCCACGACGGTGGGTCTGCGGTTCTCCGGTGGGGGCAAGGGTCCGTTCGTGCGCATGATCCGGGCGGGCCGGGAGTTCTCCCTGGGGATCCCGGGCGACCTTCCTGAGCCGCGGCTCGAAGCGGATTCGGCGACGTATGTCGATGTGCCGTTCAAGGGCGTGGATCTGCAGGTCAGGGCGCTGGAGGACGGGTTCAGTCACAGTTTCGTGGTGCGGAACGCCCAGGCGGCGGCCGACCCGCGCCTCGCTCGTCTGCAGCTTCAGATGGGCGGCGGTCTGGCCGTCGGTTCGGATGGGCGTGGCGGGTTGAAGGTCAAGGACCCGGGCTCGGGCGGCGTGATGTTCGAGGCGCCCCAGCCGCAGATGTGGGACGCGACGTTGACGGAGCCGACGGAGGGTTCGGTCGCCCGCGTCAAGCCCACCGAGCGGGTGCGCAAGGAGCTGGAGAAGGCGCCCGGCCCCGCGTCGAAGGTGCGCCCCCTGGCGGCGACCGTCACCGGAAAGACGCTGAACCTGGTGCCCGACCGGACGTTGCTCACGGATCGCTCGGTGACCTTTCCCGTGGTCATCGACCCGGCTTGGCGGACCCCGCTGTCCACGGCCGCGGTCATGGTCAACACCGACTACGCCACCGACACCTCGTGGGCGGACGAGGGCATGGGCATCTGCAAGAACGGCGATCCGCACATGAGCAACTGCGGCGGCGACGGGACCGTCACCAAGCGGCTCTTCTACACCTTCAAGCCGGCGGGCTGGAAGGACCAGGCCGTCATCGCGGCCGAGTTCGAGGTGAACGAGGTCTGGGCCTACAACTGCACCGCGTCTGAGATGCAGGTATGGCGGACCAAGCAGCCCAGCGGGGCGACCACGTGGGGACAGCAGGCGGGCACCAACTTCGCCGGCTTCTGGCAGCAGAAACTGGCGTACAAGAGCGTGGCCCACGGCAACGAGGGCATCGGATGCAATGACCACACGGTGGAGTTCCGTTCCACGGAGCTGCGGGAATACGTCGAGAGCCTGAACACCGTCGACAGTCCGACCCTGACGTTCGGTCTCAAGGCGGCCGACGAGGGCAGCGTCACCGGCTGGAAGCGGTTCAGCAACAAGGCGGCCCTCCGGCTGGTCATCAACGTTCGGCCGACGCAGCCCGGCCTGGGCGGGATGAGGATGAGCAACGGCACCAGCGTCAACGGGATCTGCCAGCCGGCGAACGACCCGCTCATCGTGACGGGCTACCCCGCCAAGCTCCAAGCCGAGATCACCGACCCGAACGTGGGCGAGAAGCTGCAGGGCGAGGCCGTTCTGGCCTGGGACGACGGCACCGGCTGGCGGGACCAGGTCACCAACATCACATCCGACGTCCGCAACGAGTCCGACGATGTGGACAATCCGACGACCTACACGTTCGCCATGTCGAGTTCCACGCATCACATCTTCATTCCGGAGAACAAGCTGGTCTCGTGGCGGGCCAGAGGTTGGGATTTCAAGAAGAATCAGGATACCGGGCAGGACACGAACGAATGGCAATCGGCGAGCCTGTGGAGCAACGCCTCCGACCTCGACTCGCCGGGCGGAGTCAGGCACGCGTGCCACTTCATCATCGACACCGCTCGGCCGCCCGCGCCGAAGGTGACCTCGGCGGATGGTCGGTATCCGCAGAAGCCGCCGAACCTCGGCTGGTACGGGGCCGCGGGGGTCGCCGGGAAGTTCGACATCAGGGCGGGCAGCACCGCCGCCGCGGACAAGCCGACGAGCTACCGCATCCACCTCAGTGGGTGGACGTCTCCCCGTGAGGTTCCCGCGGACGCCAACGGAAACCTTCTCGGCTACTCGATCACCCCGGACAGCTCGGGCGAGAAAATGCTGAAGGTCGAGGCGAAGGACCAGGCCAACAGGACCAGCGCCCAGGCCATTTATGAATTCCGTGTCAACCACACGACCCCCTACGAAGGCTATTGGCGCCTGGACGAGCAGGGGGGCTCCAGCGCGGTCAACGAGATGGACACCGGCCTGCACAACCTCCAGCTCAAGGGGACCGACTACACCTGGAAGACGCCGGCCAAGATCGGCACCGGACTCACCGTGAACGTCGACTCGGACTCCGCCACGCGCGGGTACGCCGAAACGTCTCAGCGCGTCGTCGACCCCACCCAGAGTTTTACCGTCGCGGCCTGGGTCAAGCTGGACAAGAAGACCTGGTACTCGACGGCCGTCGGCCAGGACGGGGAGGTCAACAGCTCGTTCTACCTGACGTACAACCACGGCAAGGACCGATGGGCCCTGACGAATCGTGGAGAGGTCGCGCAGGCGCTTTCAGCGCAACCCCCCCAGATAGGGAAATGGACCCACCTGGTCGGTGTCTACGATGCCGCCAGCAAGCAGTACAAGCTGTACGTCAACGGTGTGCACGAGGGCACCTCGGGGACCGTACCGGCCTGGAACGGCGGCGATGGCCCCCTCACCGTTGGGCGGGGAAAGACGGAGGGATCCCCGGTCGACTTCTTCCCGGGAACCATCGACGACGTCCGCGTGCAGAGGAAGGCGGTGACCCTGGCGGAGGCGCAGCGTCTGTTCTACGGCACGGTGGCGGCCCGTTGGAAGCTGGACGCGAACGCCAACGGCAGCACCCTCGATGACACCGGGATCGGGCTGGTGCTCAAGAATCGGGCCACGACGGCGACGGCCGCGCGTTGTGGGGAGAAGGTGATCGACGGCGGTTGTCTGGTTCTGGGTGATCCGTCGGAGACGCAGGTGGTCGGTGACGACCACGCGGTGACGACCGGCCCGATCATCCGCAGTGACCAGAGCTTCTCGGTCGCGGGTCATGTGATGTTGTCGTCATTCCCGACCGGGCGGGAGACGTTGTTCTCTCAGGCGGGGACGAACACCAATGCGTTCACGGTGCGTTTCAACCGCCAGGCGTCGGGCGGGAACGGGGCGTGGGAGATCGACGTCCCCGACAGTGACGCGGCGGGCGTCGTTCGCAGGACCGTGCAGCACGAGTCGTGTCGGGTCTGCAACGAAGAGAACGCGCCGGATCACGTGGCACTGGTGTACGAGGCGCCGCGGCGGACGCTGAGTCTTTATGTGAACGGCCTGCTGTCGGCACAGTTGGAGTCGACCCGGGACGACGTCAGCATTTTCCGTGCCAATGGTGCTTTCGGGATCGGCGCGATGGTCCAGGGCGGCGTGGCGTCGGAGTTCCTGCGGGGGACGGTCGATGACGTGTGGGTCTATCAAGGTGACTTGAAGGACGGCCAGATCATCGAGCTCGCCGCCGGTCAGTCGGGTCTGACCAGGGAGAACGCACCCTGACATCGTGCTCGCGCTCTTGAGCGGGTTCGCTTGACGGTTCACCGGATCGTGCCCCCCGGATGACGGGGGACGCGGAGACGCCTGCGCCGGGCAGGGCTGAGGGAGAAGAGTGAGCATGGCCGAGCGCCGCTCGAAGATCATGTCAGCGCGCACCGTGCGCTGGCTCGCCGCCGTGGTCGTGGCGCCCGTGGTGGCCGGAGTGCTGTCGCCGGTCACGGTCGAGGCCAAGCCGAAGGCACCACCCCGACCTAAGGTCCACGACGTCAAGCCCGTCGAGGGCAAGAAGCTATCGGCCAAGCCCCGCAAGTCGACTCCCGAAGCCTTCACCGACGCCCCGCTGAAGGACACCGCTTGGCCCACGCCGGGGACCGCAGAGGTCACGGTGCCCGAGGGAGCGTCCGCGTCCCCCCGGCGTGCGGGCTCTCTGCCCGTCTCCGTGACCGCCCCCGGCGCGCATCCTCGACTGCGGGGACGGGCGTCGGCCCGTGACGAGAAGCTGCCGCCGGCGCAACGGCTTCGGGTCGCGATGCTGGACAAGGCGGCGGCGAGCAAGGCCCGACTGAGCGGCCCCGTGTTCACGGTCGCACAGCCGACGCCGACCGACGACGTCACCGCTCAGCGCTCACCAGGCCCGGTGAGGGCCGGCGTCCGGCTCGACTACTCGGCTTTCCAGAACCTGTACGGCGGTGGCTACGGCTCTCGCCTACGGCTGGTTCAGTTGCCGTCCTGTTCCCTCACCACTCCCGAACGGGACGAATGCCGGAAGGCCACTCCGGTCCCCGTGGTGAACGACACCGAACATCACCTCCTGGTCGCGGATGTGACGGTTGCGTCACCCGAGACCGCCGCGACGGCCGGCACGACGGTGCTCGCGGCGGTCGCGGCCGAGTCCGGCGCGAACGGCGACTACAAGGCCACTTCGCTGTCGCCCTCGGCGAAGTGGGAGACCAACGCGCAGTCCGGTGACTTCAGCTGGAGTTATCCGCTGAAGGTGCCGCCCGTTCCCGGTGGGCTCCTGCCTCAGTTGTCGATTTCCTACGGCTCGGGATCGATCGACGGCCGTACGAGCAATACCAACGGCCAGTCGTCGTGGGTGGGCGATGGGTTCGAGTTGTCGCCGGGCTTCATTCAACGCAGCTATAAGTCGTGTAAGGACGACGACGCGGGCGAGGACGAATGGGGAAACCATCCCGGCGACCAGTGCTGGGGTGACGACAATGCCGTCCTGTCGTGGCAGGGCGAGGGCGGCGAGCTCATTCCGGTCGGCAACGGCCGTTACCGGATCAAGGACGATGACGGTATTCGTGTCGAGCGGTTGACGGGTAATGGCGACAACACGAACAACGGCGACGACGACGACGAGTACTGGAAGATCACCAAGGCCGACGGGACACGGTACTACTTCGGTAAGCATCGATTGGAGGGCTGGTCTCCGGGCGATCCGGTGACGAACTCGACGTGGTCGGCTCCGGTGTTCGGTGACGACTCCGGCGAGCCGTGCCACCAGGCGGCGTTCAAGGATTCCTCGTGTCCGCAGGCATGGCGCTGGAACCTCGACCATGTCGTGGATCCGGACGGTAACGCGATCACCTACTACTACAAGACCGAGACCAACCACTACGGTACCAACCTCAAGGCCGAGGACGAGACCCCTTACACCCGAGGCGGGACTCTCGACAAAATCGAGTATGGTCTGCGTCAGGGCAACCTGTGGCCGGTGAAGGCCCCGGCGGTAGTGGACTTCTCGACCTCTGAGCGCTGCATTCCCAACGCCAACTTCAACTGCGACCCCGCCCAGATCGACGCGCACCGCGCCGCCTGGCAGGACGTGCCCTGGGACCTCAACTGCAACGCCGGGCAGCGATGCGAGGACAACCACGGCACCCTGTCGCCGACGTTCTGGTCGCGCCTTCGCCTGACGGGAATCGCCACCAAGGTGATCAAGCCGGACGGCAGTGACTGGCGGACGGTGGACTCGTGGAAGTTGACGCACGGTTGGGGCAACGCGGACACCGATCGTTCTCTTCTGCTGAAGTACATTCAACACACGGGGCACGGTTCCGGCGGCGATGTGACCTTGCCGGCGATCGGTTTCGGCTATGACGACAGTCCCAACCGCGTCGACGCCCCGGACGACGACCTCGGCCCTTTCGTGAAGTATCGGTTGGCTCTCATCAATGATGAGTACGGGTCTCAGACGTCGGTGAACTACACCCACAACTGCGTCAGGTCCGCACTGCCGACTCCGGCGACGAACACGAAGCTGTGTTTCCCCGTTCGCTATGACAACGGGTCGGGCGTCACGACCGACTGGTTCCACAAGTATACGGTCGACAAGGTCACCGTGGTCGATCGCACCGGTGGTTCGGACCCAACGGAGACGAACTACGAATACGTGGGCGGCGGCGCCTGGCACTGGGACGACACGTCCTTGACCAAGGACAAGTACAAGACCTGGTCCCAATGGCGCGGCTTCGGCCACGTCAAGGTGTTCAGCGGGGGAGTGGGCGAACCACCGAAGTCGCAGACCGATCATCATTTCCTGCGCGGTATGGACGGTGACCGCGACGCCTCCGGTGGCACCAGGTCGGTGCTGATCGCCGACGGCTATGAGGGCATGCACGCCGACCATGACGCCCTCGCCGGCTTTGAGTGGAAGACGGTGACCTTCGTCGACGCGGGCGGCGCCTGGCACACCAAGACGCTCAACGACCCCTGGCTGCACCAGACGGCGTCACGGACCCGTGGCGGCCGAACGATCACCGCCAACTTCGTCAACATCGCCTCCACCCGAACCTTCACCAACAAGGGCGGAGCCGACTGGCGACCCACGCGGGTGACCTATGCCTACGACAACGCCACGGGTTTGGGTAAGCGGGTCAACGACGAAGGTGACCTGTCCGATCCCGACGATAACCGATGCACCGACACGACTTATTCCGAAAACACATCCGGAATGTTCGGCTTTCTCGCATCCGTTCGAACCATCGCCTTGACTTGCGGGGATGTGGACGCGGGAAGGGCCGATTACACCAAGCACCTGATCGAGGCCGCACGTACGTACTACCTCAGGGACGACGGCACCGAATCGCCGCTGGGCGGCGACCCGGTGCGCGGTCGGGTGGCCCGGACCGAGAAGGTGTCCATGGCGACCACGGCGAGCAAGATCGAATACGTCACCGCGACGAAGACCGGTGGCTACGATGTTTATGGTCGGGTCACCTCCCAGACGGTGGTGGACAACTCGGCCCCGGCAAACCCTGTCGAGCGCATTGCGACGACCGTCTTCACACAGCAGCCGAGCACCGCTGGCACCGGTCTGACGACGCAGATCAAGACCACGAGCCCGCCCGCGAACCCGACCGTGCCACAGACGGCTCAGACCAGGACCACGACCCTGGACCCCGCTCGTGGTGTGGCCCTCGTCGAGCTGGACGCCAACCTCAAGAGGACCGAGCAGGCGTACGACGGGCTCGGACGTTTGACCCATGTGTGGCTTCCCGACCGTAACCGGGCCCGTGGCGCACTGCCCACCCTCGAGTACAAGTACCACGTGACCGAGGGACAGATCGTCGCCGTGGGATCCCGGGGGCTGACGGTCAATGGTGGGCAGATGCCGTGGAGTTACACCCTTTACGACGGGTTGCTGCGCGAACGGCAGACTCAGGTGCCCGGACCCGGCGGTAACAAGCTGGTCGGCGACACCGTGTACAACGACCTGGGCAAGCCCAAGTTGACGTATCTGCCTTATTACGAGTCGGGCCCGCCGACCGCCGATCTGTGGGGTGTCGTCGAACCCGGGACGGTGGAGTCGCAAATTCGGTACGAGTACGACGGGTTGGGCCGTGGCGTTGTCGAGGCTCTCGTCGATGGCGCGGGTGACACCACCGAGAAGTGGCGCACGACGACGACCTATGGGCCGAACTGGGTCAGTGTGACGCCACCCCAGGGCGGAACGCCGACGACCACGTACTCCGATGCGAGCGGTCGGACCACCGAGCTGCGTCAATACAACGCCGCGACACCTTCGGGGGAGGGACAACCCGCCGATCCCAACAGCAACGCCTACGTGCTCACCCGCTACGGCCACGCGATGACCGGCCAGATCAACTCGATCATCGGCCCCGGCGGTAAGACCTGGGGCTTCCATTACGACGTGCGTGGTCGGAAGGACAGCCAGAGCGACCCCGACAGCGGCAGCACGCAATACCAGTACGACGACCTCAACCAACTCACAATGACCACCGACGCCCGTGGACACAAGGTCATCTCCGAGTACGACTGGCTGGGGCGCAAGATCCGCACCAAGGACGGTGCGGGTGCGAAGTTGACGGAATCGACGTACGACACGATCGCTCTTGGGTATCTCACGTCGTCCACGCGTTACGCAAAGGCGCGCAACGGGACCGTTCAGCCCTATGTCTCCACGGTCAACGAGTACGACTCCCTGTACCGGCCGAGGCGTACGACCGTCTCCATTCCGACTGCGGAGACGGGGTTGGGCGGATCGTATGAGTTCAACACCGGTTACAACAGCGACGGCACCGTTCAGTCCATGGGCATGCCCGCGGTGGGTACTCAGGGTGCCGGCGGGCTGCCGGCCGAGGTCCTGTCGTTCGGTTATGACGCCATCAAGCGGCCGACCACGATCGGCAGCAATCTGGTCAGCCCGCTGGAGGGCTATGTCTCTGCGTCGACGTATCAGCCCACGGGTGAGCCCTGGACGTACGATCTGACGACCGGTGGCAAGAAGACCCAGTTGTTCTACGATTTCGACAAGACCACCAAGCGGCTCACGCGCTCCTACGCCGTTCGGGTCAATCAGCCCGGGTATGGGGACCGGGACACCCGTTACCGCTATGACGACGCCGGGAACATCACGCAGATCGCGGACACGATTCCGTCGGCGGCGGATCCGGCGGTGCCGATCAAGGACAACCAGTGTTTCCGGTACGACCATCAGCGTCGTCTGACCGACGCCTGGACGCAGACCGTTCCCTCTGGCGGGGAGGCGACGTGCGCGGCAGACCCGACCACCGCCGGCATCGGAGGCCCCGCCCCATATCGGAAGCACTACTCCTACACGCAGGACGGCAACCGGACCAAGGAGCAGCACTGGGGGGCTGGTGCGGCCGGGGGTTCCTGGCGTTGGGACCGCGGCTACAGCTACGCCGGTGACTCCGGCGTCGACCCCGCCCAGTACAAGGGCCACCAGCTCGCCCGCTACTACCAGCACCCCGACGACGGCACCGGCCAGAACCCGCAGACGTTCACCACCACCTACGACGCGGCCGGCAACGCAAAACGACGCGTGGGCGGGAACACCACGCAAGATTTGGACTACAACTCCGAGGGGCGGCTCAGCACCGTCAAGGAGACCACCGGCTCCTCGGTCAAGGACACCAGCTATATCTATGACTCTGGCGGCGGCCGCCTGCTCAGTCGTGATTCCGACGGGGGCGCCACGCTCTACCTGCCGGGCACGGAACTGCGGACCGATGCAGCGGGCACGAACACCAAGGCCACCCGCTACTACACCCATAACGGGCAGACGATCGCGCAACGGACCAGCGGTGGCGTCAAGTTCTTGGTCACCGACCACCAAGGGACCCCCACCCTGGCCATCGACGCCGGCAACCACACGCTGGCCCGCCGCTGGTTCAGCCCCTTCGGAGAAGAACGCGCGGCCCCGACGGGTGCCTGGCCCTCGACGACCACGAACCGCTCGTTCCTCGGCGGGATCATCGACCAGACCGCCAGCGCCAACCGCAACCTCACCCTGACCCGCCTCGGCGTACGCGACTACGACCCCAACACCGGCCGCTTCACCACCGTCGACCCCATCGCCGACTTCGGCAACGCCCAACAGATCAACGGCTACAACTACGCCAACAACAACCCCGTCACCTTCAGCGACCCCACGGGACTGTGCCCCGGCAAGTCCTGCATGGGCTCCGAACCCGGTGGGGGCAGCGAGGACGACAGCGCGAGCGACAGCACCGGCGGCGGAGGAGGCGGAGGCGGCGGAGGCGGAGGAGGTTCGGGCCGCTACGGCTACAACGACGCCGCAGCCAACCCGATCAGCTACACGGCGGTCGGTCTCCCGTATCCCTGTTTCCTGAAGCCGTGGGGCTGCACGGATGCGCCGGACCTGCGCCTTGAAGAGCTGAGGGACCTCGCTCTTGGGGCGATCGAGGGAGCCATCGAGTCGGAAATTGCGGGTGGCTTCAAGTGGCAGGCGGACATGAGAAACAGCGCCGCAGCCATGGTGGACGGATCCACGGCTCGTCCCGGGGGAGCCGGCGGATTCACTCCGGTCGAACCAGTGATTCCGGATTATCTCGATATCAAAATTCCTGGCGCTGATCGCGATAGTCCAGTTTTTAAGGAAGCACGCAAGCTCGGTGGCCTTCTTGGGATTCCTCTACCGGGAAGTGTGGGGACCAAGGCACCCCGGATCGGGGTTAGAGCGGCAAAGGGCATCAGGTCGCGCTTCGGCCGAAGGGGTTGCCGTGGCTTCAACAGCTTCATTCCCGGCACGCAGGTCCTGATGGCCGACGGCACCCACAAGCCCATCGAGGACATCGCCGTGGGTGACATGGTCCTGGCCACCGACCCGGAGACCGGCGAGACCGTGCCCCGGAAGGTCGTGGGCACCATCACCGGCGACGGCCGCAAGGAGCTCGTGGAGATCACCGTCGTCGCCGATGCGCCGTACGGTGACACCGCCGGCCCGATCACCGCCACGGCCGAGCACCCCTTCTGGGTCGCCGGCGCCCTCGGCCGGTGGACGGACGCCGAGGACCTCCGCCCCGGCATGCGCCTGCGCACTGACTCCGGATTCACGGTGCGCGTCGAGGCCACCCGCATCCGCACCAGCGCCGATCAGCGGGTCCACAACCTCACCATCGCCGGCATCCACACGTACCATGTCCTTGCGGGCGAGACTCCGGTCCTCGTTCACAACGCTGACGAAACCGGGATCGACCTCAGCAATGCGACACATTGGAAGGGTCGTTTTCCCGTGGGCGGTGAGCTGGATGACGGAGGGCCCGCGAATGGAATCTTGTATAGGACGCAAAATGGTGCTGTGAGCAACTATGCGGTCTACGACGCTGACGGAGTCATTCTGAGGAGAGTGGACCTCGTGGGTGCATCCCATGGCGGAGTTCCTACGCCGCATGTGCAGGAATTCTCTCGAAACGTGACCCCCGATGGTCGAGTCTTTCCCCGTCAGAATAAGATTGCACTCCCTGCGGGTCCCGGAGACCTTCCGCGCGCCGGATGCCCCTGATGCCCTCCAGGTGCCTTCACCTCGTGAGCGTCTGTGATCCGAGAGGAGTGAGTCTGACGTGGATTTGAACGGCATCCGGGAGGTGAGGGCCTGGATCGCCGAGGTCGGTCCCTTCGATCTCAGGACGTTCATGCTCTCCAACGTGTCCATCGCGGAGGCCGGGGCGGTCGCCATGCTCGTACTTCCTCGGTTCATCGAGTATCGAGGATGTGTGCTCTTGGATTTCACGTTCGACGAGGCGGGAGTCGATTTGTGGCTGGAGCGTCTTCAGGGTGAGCGAAAAGCAGTCGAGGCCATGGTGAATCATGTGCATCTGTGGGATTTTTTCGCGCCCCGGGCCGAGGCTGAAAATGAAGTGCTGAAGGACCTCGGTCGTCGAATGGTCGCCTCTTGGGAGGCCATGGCACTCCTGCAGTTCCCCCAAAAGTCGTTTACTGTGAAATTTGATGATGGGTCTAACGACTATGGGCCCACACTGGCGATCAGCACGGCTTGAACGGGGAGCGGGGTCTCGCCGTAGATGGGTGAGTCGTAGCTCAAGGACCCGGCAGTCAGGAAATACTCGGAGCGAAGGGCGAACGAGCTCGTCATCTATCAAAGCGATTCGGTGTCAGCGCTGCTGCGGAGGCAGTAGAGGACTCGTGGTCTGACTGGCTGCAACTGGGTCTAGCGGAGTTCTCCGCGGAGTCGGCAGTGCTGCAACGTCTTGCGGAACACGGGCGAACAAAGCGAATCAGGCGGGTCGCCACCCAGCGGCTGCGGGAGCTTGGTCACTGACCGGGAGGATGGCACTCGAACGCCGGGTGTTCCCCTCGCCTTCGCGCTGGCGGCGTGTCCGATGACGTTCTGACGTTCATGAGGACGACAGCCCTCGTCAGGAGCGCGGGGGGTGAGGGGTGCCGTGGAGGGCGCAGTCGTCGAGTCGGAAGCGGGTGTCCTTGATCGTGCGCAGCAGCGGCAGCCATGGGTCCCAGTCCGGCTTGGCGTGGCGGCCGAGGGTGACCGCTGCGACCTTGGCGACCCCCGCCGCCTTGAGGGTGTGAGAGGCCGACTGCATGCGCGAGCCGGTCGTCCAGGTGTCGTCGAGGAGGAGGACGGTCTTGCCGCGCAGGTCGAGCGGCGGGTCCGGCTCGACGGCGAACCGGTCGCGGTCGAAGGTGCGGCCCTCGTCGCCCCGGCCCGTGGCGACGAGGGGGACCCAGGGGAACGGGAGCCGATCACCGATCAAGAGGCGGAGCGGGTGCGGTCCCGGCCTGCCGCGCGTGCTGGGCACCACGGCGGCGTGGTCGGGTGGGGATCCGCCGAGTGACCTCATCAGGCATCTCGCGTGATCGGCGAAGAAGAGCGTCAGCAGTCCGAGAAGCCTGGAGCGGGACTGTTCCGACACCCGTAGGCCCTTGTATGCGGCGAGGTCGTGGGCGTGCTGATTGCCCTTGACCGCGTACGAGATCGGTACGACGGCGTCGGCGGTGCCGTCGGGCGATGCGCGGAAGTGGTCGCCACAGGGCCTGCAGCGGAGGTAGGACTCTCCCGCCGGGCCGCGGCACACCACGCAGACACCGGGGCCGGCAGGCAAGGGGTTCCGCAGGTAGTGACCGTGCTTGGAGATGAGATCGCGGATGTGCGCGTGCGGATCAGGTCCAGGCAAACGGCAGCACCTCTGGGAAGGAGTCGGGGGTGATCTGGGCTTCCCTGATGACCTGGTCGGCGGATTCGAGCATCGCGTCAACGTCGCGGACGACATGGACGCCGGGGCGTTCGGCGAACTCCCGGGCCCAGTCGTGTTCGAGGAGTTCGTTCGGCATGATGACGGATCGTCCATGCTCCAGCGCCAGCCGGGCCTGGATGCGGGCTCCGCTTCGCCACGGTGCCTCCACCACCAGCGTGGCCGCCGCGTATCCGCTCATCACCGCGTTGCGCATCGGGAAGCTCTGCTTCGACGGCGGTGCGTCCGGCCAGAACTGGCTGGCCACGAGGCCCTCGCGGGCGATGCGGTCTTGGAGCCCGTGGTTCTCGGCGGGGTAGTGCCGTCGGATCCCGGTGCCGATCACGGCGACGGTACGACCGCCGGCGGCGAGCGCGGCCTCGTGGGCGGCGGTGTCGATTCCGCGGGCGAGGCCGCTGACGACGGTCACCTTGTTGCGCGCCAACTCCGTGGCGACCGTCCGGGCGATGCCCAGGCCGCGCTCGGTCGCCTGCCGGGTGCCGACGACGGCGATGGCGCATCTGTCCTCGGTGGGCGTCCCGCGGGTGAAAAGGATCGGCGGCATCTGGTGGACGTCCCGGAGTTGGGTGGGGTAACCGGCGTCGAAGAAGGCGTGGAAGCCGAGCCCCTCCTCCCGCCAGGCCGTGATGTCGCCGGCGGCCTCGACGATCGCCTTCTCAACGGCGTCGTCCTCGTCGAACAGGACGTCCTGAAGCCGCAGACGCCGTTCGAGCACGCCCACGGCGCTGTCGGCCTCCAGGACCTCGTGGGCCGTCTCGTTCCACCGCGCCCCGGGAAGGCGCAGCAATGCCACGAGAGCGGCGCGTTCTCGCAGCGTCGGGTCCATACCGCGATGCTAGCCAAGGGGACGGTGGATCATGCATTCCCTGGGGGGAGTGTGATCGCGCCCGCGCCTTCAACGTACTGACCACGACGTCGGTGCTGTGGGCGTTCCTTCTCGCCGGGCCCTCGTCGATCCACGCGCTTGGCCTGGGCTTGAGGCCCGCTTTGCGGCATATGGGGTGGGCGTGCACGGATCGTTGCGACGAATGTGAGGGACACCCTCTGGCCTTGGCCGTCGTTCCGGGGGATGATCCGGGGATCGAGCGAGGAGGTCGGAGTGACGGTGGCGCGTGAGGAGAAGATCGTCCGGGAGGTCGGCGGGCGGCCGGCGCGGGGGGCGGATCCCCGGTTGAGCATGACCTTCACCGCCAATCTGGCTCGGCTGGTGGAGTTCACCGAGCCCGAACTCGATCCGGA
Source organism: Thermomonospora umbrina (assembly GCF_003386555.1). Classification (GTDB taxonomy): domain Bacteria; phylum Actinomycetota; class Actinomycetes; order Streptosporangiales; family Streptosporangiaceae; genus Thermomonospora; species Thermomonospora umbrina. The sequence continues at coordinate 4,684,989 of NZ_QTTT01000001.1, forward strand.
GGACGTGGTCCTGGAGGTCTGCGCGGGCACCGGGCTGTTGTCGCGGGCGATCGCGCGGCGGGTGCGGCACGCCACGGCGCTGGACCTCGACGCGGCGCTGCTGGACGAGGGCAAGCGGGCGGCCGACCAGGACGCGCTCACGAACGTCACGTTCACCAAGGGCGACGCCACCGACCTGCCGTACGTGGGCCGCTCCTTCACGCTGCTGCTCACCCGCTTCTCGCTGCACGAGGCGGAGGACCCGGCGACGATCCTGCGTGAGCTGGTACGGGTCAGCCGGCCGGGCGCGGGGCTCGTCGTCGCGGACCTCGTACGCGCGAACGCCGTCGAGGGCGACCCCGACCGGCTGGAGCGGCTGCGCGACCCGTCGCACGGGGAGCTGCTGACCGTGGAACGGATCACGGAGCTGATCGCCGAGGCCGGGGCCGAGGTCAAGCGGACCGACCTGTTCGACGTCGTCCGGCCGGTGGAGGCGTGGTTGACCAAGGCGGGCACCCCCGACGACGTGGCCCACGACATCCGCGCCGAGCTGACGGCGGAGCTGGAGGGCGGGCCCGCGACGGGGCTGCGGCCGGTGGAGGTGGACGGAGCGTTGTGCATCACCCAGGCCAACGCGTATTTCGGAGCCATCGCCCCCTGAAATTCGACCAACTGTTCGACGTCGCCCGTCGCTCGCCCCTATGCTCTCGAACATGAGTTCTGTCGGTGGCGTACTCCCCGGCATCGCCCCGGAGCGTGAGCCCGCAGCACTGGCGATGCGGATCGGCCTGGTGGCGGCCGAGGCGGCGCTGGCCTCGTTCGCCCGCAATCTCGACCTGGACGAGGTGGAGGCGGGGTGCGTCGACTTCCAGGGAGCGATCGGCCCGGCCGAGTGGCCGGTGTTCTCCCTGGTCCTCGACACCCTCGCCGGCGCCGACCCGCGCGACGACCGCCCCCTGGACGAACGGCGCGTGGACGCCCTCAACGACCTGGCCCGCATCTGCCTGGCCGCCAAACGAGCCCGCGCCGCCTAACGCCCGAGCGCCACCGCCCACCCCGCCGGCGTCCGGCCCCACTGGCAACCGCTCACGGCAACGCGCGGCGGCGACGCGCGTCCAGCGGCAACGCGCGCACAACGGTCAGGTGCCGCCCCTGGCAACGTGGGGCCCACCGGCAACGTAAGGCCCAACGGCAACGCGTCGCCTTCGAACGCGGACCCCAACGGTCAGGGGCCTCCCACGGCAACGTGCGGCCCAACGGCAACGTGTGGCCAAGGCAACGTGTCGTCCTCCAAGGCGGGCCCAACGGTCAGATGCCGCCCGTGGCAACGTGGGGCCCAGCGGTAACCTGGGGCCCAACAGCAACGTGGGCCCAACAGCAACGCGTCGTCTCCGAACGCGCGCCCAACGGTCAGCCGCCGCCCGACGGCATTGCGTCGCCCAACGGTCGGCTGCTCCGACCGCATTGAGCATGGACGGCACGGCGGTATGGCGTTGAAAGCGGAGCCAGCGCCCTCCCGTCCCTCCGGAAGGCCCGGGCCCGCGCAGCGCCCCCGCCCTGCCCGTGCGGGTGTCCTCCCCCTGAACCTGGGCCGAAAGCGCCCTTTGAGGGTGATACTGGGGTAAGAGGGATGTCGGTCACGGTGAGGGGGTCCGTGATGCCGCAGTTGCCGCTCGGGTCGGCCGAGTTCTCTGGCCTGGAGGGGTTCGACGCGTTACGGGAGACCCTGTGGAATCAGCCCGTACCGGTCCGCCTCGACGCGCCGCAGTCGGCGGTCGCCGATTTCGTGCTGCGCAGCCGGTCCTCGCAGTGCGGGCCGATGGAGCTCCTCCAGTTCGCCACGACGTCGCTGGAGTGCGTGCGGTCCGCCTCCGCGATCAGGCGGGGCGACGCGGACCTGTACGGACTGTACGTTCAGTTCGAAGGCGGCACGTTCATCGAGCGGGACGATCAGAGGGAGTCCCTCGGTCCGGGGGAGATGGCCCTCGTGGACCTCGGCCGGCCCTTCGCCGACGTGCACGCGTCGGTCGACGTCAGCCGCATGCTGGTGACCTTTCCGCATGACGCGCTCGGCCTGAGCCCCGACCGGATCGCCTCGGGCCTGGCGGGCCGTGCCCTACCCGTCGCGCACGGCGTGGGGCCGCTGTTGGTGCCGCTGCTGTGCGCCATGAACGAGCACGCCGACGCCTTGTCTCCGGGCGACGCGGAGCAGGCCGCCCGCAACTCGCTCGACCTGCTGTCGGTGTTCCTGTCGGAGGCGCTGGACGACGCGACGGGGCGTCACGACGCGACGCGGCGGTCGCTGGTGCTGCGGGCGACGGCCTACGTTCGGCGTCACCTCGCCGACCCCGACCTGTCGCCGTCCGTGATCGCGGCGGTCCACCACGTGTCGGTGCGCAGCCTGCAGAAGCTGTTCGCCGATCAGGGGCTCACCGTGGCGGGCGTGATCCGCCGCGAGCGGCTGGAGCAGTGCCGGCGACGGCTCGAGGACCCGGCCCACGCCGAGTCGTCGATCACCGAGATCGCTTACCGGGCGGGGTTCCGGGACTCCGCCCACTTCAGCCGGGCCTTCAAGGCCGCGTACGGCACGAGCCCCCGTGAGCACCGGATCGTCGCCGCCGTACGGACGAACGCCTAACGCGACGGGGTCTCCCGCATCCAGTGGCCGTTCGCCTGCCAGCCGAGGAAGCGGCGGGCCGTGGGCGCGGAGCCGTCGTCGAGGCTGCCGCCCACGAGGACGTGCCGCAGGCCCGTGACCACAGGGTCCAGGCGGTCGACGACGTGGTCGGGCTGCCGGTCGAGCTCGTCTTGGATCCAGGCGGTGACGCCGATCTGCTCCTTGAGCCCGCACAGGGACAGGAAGAACAGCGTCTGGCGCCAGGCGTACGCGGCGTCCTTGATGGTGGACCGGGGGCTCGGGTTGTTGTGCACCTTGGCCACCAGCGAACGGGTGGCCGTGAACGCGCGGCGCGCCAGGTCGTCCCAGCCGGGGGACGGGTCGACGCCGATCGGGTGCACCAGGGCCGCGAGGTTGTGCGTGGTGAGGATCTGCGCCTGCTCGATCACCATGCCGTTCCGCACCACCCACCCGCCGTCCGGCGGGAGCGCGGCACGGCGGAGACACAAGGCGTCGAAGCCCTCCGAGGAGACCGCCGGACGGAACCTCCGGAGATTCGCCCGCCCGTCGTCGAGCGCGCGGACGGCGGCGAAGTCGACGCCGTAGTACCGCTCGTACAGGCTGCCCTCCAGCACGTCGGCGGCGAGCCGCGCGGCCTTGGCGAACTTGTCGGAGAACGTGCCCATGAAGATGTCGGCCGCGAGCTCCTCGACCAGCGGGACGTCCATCCCCGCCTGCCGCACCAGGACGGCCATCTCCCGGATCAGCGGATTGGGCATGATCGTCCCGGGGAACCCCTGGATCGTCAGTTCGCCGAGCCGCGTCAGCGCCGTCCGCGCGTCGTCGGCCGACGCCCCGCCCCGACGGCGGTACGCCGACACCGCCTGCACCCACGGCAGCTCCTCGAACCGGACCTGGCTCTCCAGGTTCAGCAGGAGCAGCGACCGCCGGTTGCGGAACGCGCGGTACGCGCTCGCCATGAGGGTGCGCAGCGCCTCGTCCTGGTACGACAGGGCGGTCGTGGACGCCACCAACTGCGGGACCAGCTCGGCGAGCACCTCGGCGGACGGGACGACGCCCCGCTCGACGAGGGTGCCGATCGGGGCCTGGAGCGCGTTGGAGACGATGGCGCGCAGCGGCTCGGGCAGCGGGGCCCCCGGCACCGCGCCGGTGCGTCGCGCCTCGTCCTCCGTGATCGGCTTGATCAGCGGCTCGATCGACGGCGTCCCGGTGTCCTGCGGCAGCCCCGACAGACGCGCCAGCATGATCTGCGCCAGCGCGTGATGCGTCGGCCGGGCCGCCACCTCCGCCTGGACGCGGCGCAGCTCGGCGTGCTCGGGCGAGCCGGGCAGCCCGCGCTTGGCGACCATCGCGTCGACCGCGTGCTGGAGCAGCCCGGACCGCCTGCGGCCCTTCAGGGTGTCCTCCAGCGCCGTGCGCAGGATCGCCGGGTTGCCCTTCGGGTCCCGGTGCTTGCCGCACAGCGGATGCTCGGCGGCCAGCCGCCGGTGGCGCGCGAGCAGCTCGGTGCCGCGCCGTCGCCAGTCGTCCGGCTCCACCACGCCGACGCGACCGTCCTCGACGGTCTCCAGCCAGTGCGCCAGCAGCTCGTCGGCGAACGGGTTCCACACCGCGAGCGCCTCGTTCATCGCCTCGATCGCCGGCTTCGGCGACCGCACGCCGATGCGGGCGGCCACCTGGCCGACCGTCTCCCGGTACGCGAGGGACGCGTCGCCCGGCGGTGCGGCGGCGGGTCGGGGGAGCATGCGCAGCCGGTCCGTGAACGGGCCGATCGTCGCCAGCAGCTCCAGCGCGAACGCCCGGTCGCCCGCCCGCACCAGCCACGCCACCACCAGCAGCGCCGCCTCCTCCGGAACGAGGATCTCGTAGCATCCGCTGTCGAGCAGGGCGTACAGGTCGGCGAGGCCGACGTCCGACAGGTGGTACCGGAACAGCTCGCGCCGATCGGGGTCGATCTCGGCGCGGCGGGCGGCCCGGAGCTCGTACTCCTCGAGCGGCCCCCCGGCGGCGGCGTCACCGGTGGCGAACCCGCCCCGGACCACCTCGGGCGTCACCCAGGCCGGAAGACCCTGCACCGGGGTGCGCGAGCCGATCGTCAGCCCGCCGTCCGCCATCCCGGCGACGACCTTCTCCCACTGCCTCAGCCGCTTCTCGGCCCGGCGGCGCGTCGCCTCGTCCTCGTGGACGCCCGCGGTGACGAAGGCCTTCGCCATCTGCCCCGCCGCGTACGCGGGATTCGCCTGTACCTGCACGTCGTCGTTCATAGCCAGCGTGGCGGGTCCCGCCCCCGCGCCCTCCGGGATGGAAGCCCGGCGCTCTCCTCCTGAGCTACACGCTGTCCCGACACACCGTAGGGAACGTGCGAATCCGCCGCAATGGGATAAAGGGCCCTACGGTTCGACGGACAGCATGTCCTCGAATCCGAATTGCTTCATGACCTGGCGCTGCAGACCTCCCGACAGCGCGTTGAGCGGGCCGAGGAACGTTCCCACCGAGGGGTCGGCGACCCGGACCGGCCGCAGCCCGCGCGGTGTGCGGACCAGGGTGGCGACGGCGTCGGCGATCGTCTGGGGCGCGCCCTCCGGGTTCTCGACGAGCAGGACCTCGGCGCGTCGGGCCAGGTCGCCGTACTCGGCCCGGCGGAGGGCGTCGTCGGCGTCGAGGCCGCGCAGATACTCCTGGTAGTAGGCCACCCCGTTGGGCTCGATGATGTCCGTGGGATGGGCTCCGGGCTCCACCATCACGACGTCGACGCCGAGTTTCGAGACCTCGTAGCGGAGGATCTCGGTCGTGGCCTCCAGCGCCCACTTGGACGCGCCGTACGCGCCGACGAACGGCATGACCAGCCGGCCCAGCGCCGAGGTGATCTGCACGATCAGGCCGTCGCGGCGGGCCCGCATGAACGGCAGCACGGCGCGGTTCATCCGCAGCGACCCGAACAGGTTGGTGTCGAGCACCGCCTGGAGATCGGCGATCGTCAGGGTCTCCAGGATCGCCGGGAAGTAGATCCCCGCGTTGTTGACCAGCACGTCGATGCGTCCGGCCCGATCATGGACCAGACGCGTGCCCTCCTTGACGGACCGCTCGTCGCGCACGTCGATGTCGACGACCTCTAACGTCAGGTTCTCCTGCGCGGCGATGGCCCGCAGTTCCTCGGCCTCGTCGGCGTTGGCGGTCCGGGTGTCGCGCATCGAGGCGTACACCTGATGTCCGGCGCGGGCCAGCGTGAGCGCGGTCAGTCTGCCGAACCCGCTGCTGCACCCGGTGATCAGGACCGCCCGCGGTGGGGGCTCCGGCCAGGTGACGGCACCGTGCGCGACCGCCGCGCTCTGCGGGTTGAGGTTCTCGTCCATGACTGCGGACGTACCCCGGCGGCTAGGGCGACATGTGGCCGCGCAGCGGGTTGGGAACGGGCACGTACGTGGCGGCGCGGTCGGCCGACCTCGCCCAGCGCGCCCGCAGGTTCGCCTTGGCGGGCAGGGACGCACCGTCCAGCAGCGCCCGCAGGCGTGCGTTCCCGGGGTGGTCGTGGGCGAGGGAGGCGACGCGTTCGCGGACGGTGCGCCACAGGTCGCGTTCCAGCCGGGGGTGCAGGTCGGCCACGGCGGCGGCGACCTCGGCCAGGTGGTTGACGAACAGGCAGTACACGACGCGGTTCCAGCCATGGTCGGCGTCGTAGGTGAGGGCCTCGCGGACGCGTTCCGGCAGCCCGGCGAGGTGGCGGTCCCAGCGGCCGGCGACGAGCTTGGTGCCTTCGAGGTCGCGGAAGACCGCCTGCAGGGGCATGCCCTCCTCGTCTACGGAGACCAGGACATTCTGCAGGTGCGGCTCCAGGACGACGCCATGGACGAGGAACGCGTCCAGCACGGGCGGGACGACCAGCCCCACGTAGCGCTCCCACCAGATGAGCGCGTTCTCGGGCGTTTCCGGGCAGGGCGGCGTCGCGGCGTACGGGTCGGCGAGGGCGGCGGCCAGGAGCGGCGTGCCGGGGACGCTCCCGACGCCTTCGCGCAGGATCACCCCCAGCCCCTCGTACAGCCGCACGTCGGCCAGGTGGACGCTGCGGTACGCGGGCTCGGACAGCAGCCGGCAGCCCTCCATCCCGGCGAACACCGGGCGCAGCAGCCGGTCGAGCGTCACCGCCCCGGCCAGCTCGTACCAGGAGTTCTTGCGGACGCAGTTGGTGATGCGCACGTCCAGGCTGAACTTGCAGAACAGGTCGGCGTCGGGCACGTACACCGTCCGCACCGACGACGTCGGCACCACCTCGGGCCCTGCCGCCCCCAGGTCGAGCACGTCGCCCCGCGCCAGGGCCCGGCGGAGCACGGGACGGTCGGCGAGCAGCGACAACTGCCAGGGATGCGCCGGAAGCAGCCGGTACCCGCGCGGGGAAGGGGGGCCCAGCGCCTCCAACGCGGCGAACTCCGAGGGCTCGCCGCCCTCCGCGACCAGGTCGCCCCGCACCCCCAGCCAGCGCAACGGGAACCGGGCCCCCGCCTCCGGCGCGTACGGCAGCCACTCGGCCGGCGCGCCCTGCCGTGCCTTGGGGGAGGGGTGGAACCGGTGCCCGGCCACGAGCGACTGCTCCGACTCCACGAACCCCGGCGGGCCGTGGCCGGTCGACCGGGCGTCGACCAGCGCCTCCAGCGCGGCGTGGCTCGCGGCGACCTGACCGAGGAACTCGGGGTTCGCCTCGCCCGTGGCCAACTCCAGCTCACCGGCGATCAGGTCGGCCAGCCGCCGCCAGGACACCGCGATCCACCGCCCGTCGCGCCGCTCCTCGTACGGCGCGGCGAGCCGATAGGTGAACCCCACCGGCGGACGCGTCAGCCGGGACCGCAGCTCCACCCCGGCCCGGGGCAGCCGGATCACCAGGTGCGGGCCGTCGGTCCACACCCGGTGCTCGGGGGCGCAGACCTCCCGGACGAGGCAGTTGAGCAGGGCGGAGGCCGTCGCGTCGTCGGCGGACAGGACGCGGCCGGCGAGGCCGGTCGGCTGCACGTGTCAGTCCCGGGGGTAGTCGAGGTAGTTGGGCCCGTCGGGGCCGTAGTGCTTGTTGATGTCGTGCGCGCCGGTGCGGGCCTTGTCGACCAGGGTCCCGGCGGTCAGCATGGCCTTGCCGGGCAGCCGACGGGCGTCCAGCGTCCGGGAGCGCAGAAAGGCGTCCTGGGGGCCCAGAGCCGCGTCCAACCGTTCCCCGACCAGCGCGAGCCCGGTCCGCAGCGGGAGGAGACCGTGCTCGGCCAGCCCGAAGGCGAGCGCCCCGGCGCACAGGTGCAGGGTGATCGTCACGAAGACCCGCGCGAGCGCCTCGGGATCGTCGGTGACCATCCGACGATCTTCGAAGCCGGGGTCCCGCAGGTCGCCGAGCACGAGCATCCCGTCGTTGTCCTTGATCAGCAGCCGCAACGGGCCGCCGACACCGCCGGGTCCGTCGAGGACGAGGGCCACGTTCTGCTGGTGGGCCTCCAACGCGATCCCTCGACGGAACAGGGCGACGTTCCAGGTGAACAGGGCGGTCAGGTACTCGCCGAAGAGCGCGGGCACGTCCCACCGCTCGATCACGCGTCCGCCGTCGGGATGCTCGGCGAGCAGCGCCGCGACCGGGACGACGTGCGCGTCGAGCGTCACCGGCGGGAAGCGCCGCACGAGGAAGCCGAGGTACGGGTCGCCCGCGTGGCCGTAGGTCTGCTCGTCCGCCGCCAGGATCGGCAGGTGCGGCTCGTCGTCCAGCACCCGCCGGAGGAGACGCTCCGCGAGGGCCCCGTCGTGGAGCGTCCGGGGCGCGATGCTCCGCCGGTTGCGCAGCCCCAGCGTGCTCGTGGGCAACGGCACCTTGAGGTGGGTGAGGGCGTCGACGGCCACCGTCCGCATGGAGAGCGTCGGGCGGACCTCCAGAGACGGCGCCGGCGCAAGGGTGTGCCCCCGGGTCAACGGATGCACGGGGAACAGCTCGTGCCCCTCGTCGGGCGCGGCGGGCCACCAGGCGGGACGCCGCCCGGCCGACGTCACCCGTTCGCGCGGCACCGCCGTCCAGCGCATCGCGAACGTCGGGGCGAACTCGGGCGCGTACCGCCGCAGGTCGTCCTCGTCGAGCCCCGCCCGGCAGCGGCCGGTCGGGTAGACGGGATGGTCGGTGAACGCGGCGAGGGTCTCGTAGAACGTCCCCGGGCCCGGCGCGGGAGCGTCCCGGAGCCTTCGCAGAACCTCCGGCCGGGCGTCCTCGTGCAGGCGCAGCGTGTCCAGGCACTCCCGGCACTCCCGCTCGAACCCCGCGACGTCGTCACGCGGATCGGCCAGCGTGCGCACGACCGCGAACACGTCCTCCAGCCTCAGGCCCGCGCCCGCGTCCACCCGGACGTCGGCGAGGAACCCCGGTCGGACCGGCGTCAAGGGCACCGTGCGCCCGCCGGGCAGCCGCAACCCGGTCCCGTCGACGAGACCGCGCAGGCCGCCGTAGTCCTCGCGGAGCAGCGCCTCCAGCACCCGAACCGCCAGCCCCTCCTCCGGATCCGCGTGCCGGCCGGGGGCGTCCGCCGGCCACCGCAGGGGAGCGGCCGTCATGCGATCGCCCACGAACGGGCCGCCCGGAACCGTCGGATCGCCGCGTCGACCTCCGCCGCGTCCGGCCCGATCGCCTGGATGGTCCCCAGGTAGTCGCGGTTGGTCCTGGTCAGCGCCACGAAGTCGCCCGACTGCCGGACGGGCCGGTAGATCACCTGCACGGAGCCGTCGATCACCTCCGTGAAGCCCGGGGCCGACCGCAGCGTCCCCGCCCGCTCCGCCACGACGGACTCGACCGCCGCGTGCACGTCGGGCGGCGGGGGCGGCGCGCCCACCGACTCGCCCAGATGGACCCGCAGCACCTGCTCGAACAGCGGCACGCCCAACAGCTCCGCCAGCAGGAAGTCGCAGTGGTCCCCGATGATCCGGTAGTTGACCTCGATGATCCGCGCCCGTCCCTCGTGCACCACGAACTCCGTGTGGCACGCCCCGAACCCGACACCCAGCGCCGCGAGCTGCGCCGGCACCTGGTCGCTCTCGGGCGGCGGCGGCACCCAGTCGAGGCGCTCCTCGACGAAGTGCGGCGGGGGCGACAGCGTCGTCCGGTACGAGCCGAGCACGTGGAGCCGCTCGCCGTCGCCCAGGGTCTCCAGCGTGTGCAGGCGGCCCGGCAGGTATTCCTCGGCCACCAGCGGATCGTTCCGACGCTCGCGGATCTCCTTGTAGCGGGCGGCCAGCTCCTCGGGGTCGCCCACCAGGAACACGTCCTCGCTCGCCACTCCCTCCCGGGGCTTGAGCACCAGCGGGTACGGGCCGTCCGGCACGCCCGCGTCGGTGACCTGGGTGCTGAACACGGCGTCGATCCCCGCCAGGTGCCGCCGCAGCAGCGCCTTGTTCTTGGCCCGGATCGTCGCCCGCCAGTCCTTGCCGGGCAGCCCGAAGTAGGCGGCGGCCAGCGCGGTCGGGGTCTGCAGATGGTCGCTGTTGGAGAACACCGCGTCCGGGACGCCCTCCCTGGCCAGCAGGTCGACGATCGCCCGGTGGTCGGTCACGTCGCACGCCGCGACCTCCACGTCGGGGTACCGCCCGGCGTGCTCGGCGGGGCGGTCGGTGAGGAGGGTGACGCGCAGGCCGAGCCGTGCGGCGGCGGGCAGGAACCCGTACGTCACCGAGTCGGTCGCCTTGCCGGCGACCAGCACGAGGTCCACGGCCGAGCCCTTTCTATTGAGGTAAGGCTTACCTAACCCTCGGTAACCCTAGTGGGTGGCGGGCCCATCGTGCGGAGGAATCCCGCACGTGTCCCGCACGGCGGACGCGCACGGCGGACACGGCAGGATGACCCCATGAACCTAGTGGAGCGGTGGGTCGCGCTGGCCGGCGAGGAGACCCGCGACATCGGAGTCGACCTCGTGGCCCGCTACGACGAGCCGCACCGGCGGTACCACACCGCCCGGCACCTCGCCGCCGTCCTGGACCTGGTGGACGAGCTGGCCCCGCACGCCGACGACCCCGACGCGGTGCGCCTGGCCGCCTGGTTCCACGACGCCGTCTACGACCCCGAACGCGGCGACAACGAGGAGCTCAGCGCCGTGAAGGCCGAACGCGTCCTCGCCGACACCGACCTGCCCCCGACCGTCATCGCCGAGGTCGCCCGGCTGGTCCGGCTCACCCGGACCCACGACCCCGCACCCGACGACCGCAACGGCGGGGTCCTCTGTGACGCCGACCTCGCCGTCCTCGCCGCCGACCCGGAGGACTACGCCGCCTACGCCGCCGCCGTCCGCGAGGAGTACGCCTTCGTGCCCGACGCGTTCTTCCGCCCCGCCCGCGCCGACATCCTGCGCGGCCTCGTCGAACTCCCCGCCCTCTTCCACACCCCGGCCGCCCGCGACCGCTTCGAGGAACGCGCCCGACACAACCTGCGCACCGAGCTCATGCTCCTGGAGGCGTCCGCGTGACGTCGGCGTGGAACGGGCCCGTGCGAGCCGACCTGCGCATCGGGATCATGCTCCTGGAGGCGTCCGCGTGACGTCGGCGTGGAGCGGGCCCGTGCGAGCCGACCTGCGTACCACGCTCATGCCCCTGGAAGCGCGGTGACCCCGGGGCGGGGCCTGCGGCGGCGCAGCCCCGCGCGGACGAGGCGGGCCAGCAGCTCCTGGCAGCCCACCGGCGACGCGCCCAGCGCGACGGCGTGCTCGTACAGCCCCTCGGGTACGTCGTAGTGGTCGCGGTCGAACGCGCGAGGCGGCAGCCCCACCCGTTCGGCGAACGCGTGCAGCTCCTCGTACGAGGAGTCGCTGACCATGTGCGACCAGACGAGTCCCCGGGCCGGCCACAACGGCGGATCGATCAGGATCAAGGCGGCTCCAGGCTCCCGGGGACGATCCTTTAGAGTGCCACGGGAACGGGTGCGCAAAGGGGGGCATCATCATGGACGTACGCGAATACATCGAGGCCAACGCGGCGGACTTCTTCGCCGACCTCAAGGAGTGGCTCTCCATCCCCTCCATCTCCGGGAACCCGGCCCACGCCGTCGACGTACGGCGCTCGGCCGCCTGGCTGTCGGGGCACCTGCGCGAGACGGGCTTCCCGACCGTGGAGGTCTGGGAGACGCCGGGGCTGCCCGCCGTGTTCGCCGAATGGCCCGCCGCCGACCCGGGCGCGCCCACGGTGCTCGTCTACGGGCACCACGACGTGCAGCCGATCGAGCCCATCGAGGAGTGGGTCACCGACCCGTTCGCCCCCATCGAGGACGGCGACCGGCTCATCGGTCGGGGCAGCTCCGACGACAAGGGCCAGGTGCTCTTCCACTCCCTGGGCCTGCGCGCCGGGATCGCCGCCTCCGCCGCCACCGCGCCGCCGGTCACGATCAAGATGCTGGTGGAGGGCGAGGAGGAGTCGGGCTCGCCCAACCTGCCCGACCTGCTGCGCGCCCACGCCGACCGGCTCGCCTGCGACGTCATCGTCGTCAGCGACACCACCATGTGGCTCGCCGACGTGCCGTCCATGTGCACCGGGATGCGCGGCCTCACCGAGGCGGAGCTGGCGCTGTACGGCCCCGACACCGACCTGCACTCGGGCTCGTTCGGCGGCGCGGTGCCCAACCCGCTGCACGCCATGGCCTCGCTGCTCGCGGGCCTGCACGATACCGACGGCCGGGTGACGCTGCCGGGCTTCTACGACGGTGTCGTCCCGCTCAGCGACGAGGAACGGCGGTTGTTCGCCAAGCTGCCGTTCGACGAGGGGGAGTGGCTCGCCACGGCCGGCAACAGCCGCGCCCCCCACGGCGAGCGCGGCTTCACCACCCTTGAACGCGTCTGGGCACGACCGACCGCCGAGGTCAACGGCATGTGGGGCGGGCACACCGGCCCCGGCGGCAAGACCATCGTGCCGAGCGAGGCGCACGCCAAGGTCTCGTTCCGACTGGTCGCCGGACAGGACCCGGCCGAGGTCCAGCGGTCCTTCCGGGCGTACGTCGAGGCGAACACCCCGCCGGGGATCCGCGCCGAGGTCGCGTTGCCCTCGGGCGGCTTCCGCGCCTGCTTCTCGCCCATCGACTCGGCGGGTGTCCGCGCCGCACGGCGGGCCATGGAACGGGCGTTCGGCACCGATGTCCTGTTCACCCGCGAGGGCGGCAGCGGCCCGGAGGCGGACCTTTCCGAGATCCTGGACGCCCCGCTGGTGTTCGTGGCGGTCGGCCTCGACTCCGACCGCATCCACGCCCCCAACGAGAAGGTCGAGATGCCCCTGCTGCTCAAGGGAGCCGAGGCCGCCGCGTACATGTGGGACGAGTTCGCCACGGCGCTGCGCTGATGGAACGCCTCGAATGGCTGGCGCTGGCCCGAGGGCGCCTCGACCGGGTCGCCGAACGCCGCCGCGACGACGCCTGGGTCGCCGAGCGCTGGGCCGACCCCGCCAGCCGCGTCCTGGTCGTCGAGGGCGGCCGGGCCCTCATCACGACCGCGGACGGGCCGAGGCTGATCCACGTCTCCCCGGAAGACGCCCCCGAGGGCGACCGCTACCTGCTCGGCGTGGACGAGGACGGCGTCGCGCACTTCGCGGTGTCCGGGCCGCTGCCCGTCATCGAGGGCTCCGACACGGTCGACCTCCGCAGGGTCGGCGCGGCGCTCGGCGACCTCGACTCGACCCTGCTCACGTACGCGGTGGCGTTGCAGAACTGGCACGCCAGGCACGGCCACTGCCCCCGGTGCGGGGTGCCCACCGACATCGTCAAGGCGGGCCACGGTCGGCTGTGCCCCGCCGATGGGTCCGAGCACTTCCCGCGCCTGGACCCGGCCGTCATCATGCTGGTCCGCGACGACCGCGACCGGGTCCTGTTGGCCTGCGCCCCGGGCTGGCCGGAACGCATGATGTCGGTGCTCGCCGGCTTCGTGGAGCCGGGGGAGTCGTTGGAGCAGGCCGTCGCCCGCGAGGTGTTCGAAGAGGTCGGACTCGTGGTCGACGACATCGTCTACCTGGGCAGCCAGCCCTGGCCGCTGCCGCAGAGTCTCATGGTGGGCTTCTTCTGCCGCGCCACCGGGGACTCGACGTTCACCATCGACCCCGAAGAGATCGCCGAGGCCCGTTGGTTCACCCGCGAAGAACTGGGAGAGGCGGCCGGGGCGGAGACCACGCTGCTGCCCGGCCGTCTCTCCATCGCCCGCCAGCTCATCGAGCGCTGGTACGGCGACCGGCTGCCGGGGCAGGTCAACTGGTGACGGCCAGGGTCTCCAGGTGGCTCTTGACCTTCTTGGCCGGCGGGTTCGTCATGACGGTACCGTCGCTGAACAGCAGGGTCGGGACGACCGCGTTGCCGCCGTTGACGCTCATCACGTAATCGGCGGCGGTCGGGTCCTGCTCGATGTCGACCTCGCGCATGTAGATGCCCTCACGGGCGAGCTGACTCTTGAGCCGCCTGCAGAAACCGCACCACGACGTGGTGTACATCGTGACCTCGCTCATCGGAGTCGCCATCTGTGGGCCCCGCTCCCTCTGCTCTCGTCCGCAACCTGTCCAGGCATTGTCAACCGTCCCATGGTCCGGGACATTCCGTCGGCGCGTGGTGCCAGACTGGACGCCCGAGGGAGGAGAGACGATGGAGGCCGATGCGGTCCTGGAGGGGCTCGACCCCGAGCAGCGCGCGGTCGCCGAGGCGGTGCGCGGCCCGGTGTGCGTGCTGGCGGGCGCGGGCACCGGCAAGACGCGCGCCATCACCCACCGGATCGCCTACGCCACCCTGACCGGGGTCGTCGCGCCGCAGCGGGTGCTGGCCGTGACGTTCACCACCCGGGCGGCGGGGGAGCTGCGCGGGCGGCTGCGGCGGCTGGGCGCGCCCGGTGTGCAGGCCCGCACCTTCCACGCCGCCGCGCTGCGCCAGCTCTCCTACTTCTGGCCCAAGGTGGTCGGCGGCGAGGCCCCCCGCATCATCGACTCCAAGATCGCGCTGGTCGCGGACGCGGCGCGGGCCTGCCGGCTGTCGTACGGGCGCACCGAGCTGCGCGACATCGCGGGCGAGATCGAGTGGGCCAAGGTCACCCAGCATCGGCCGGAGGACTACCCGGCGGCCGTCGTCCGGGCGGGGCGCAAGGCCCCCGCCGAGGTCGTCGACGTCGCCCGCGTCTACGCCATGTACGAGCAGCTCCGGCGTGAGCGCAACCTGCTCGACTTCGAGGGCATGCTCGAGCTGACCGCCGCGATGCTCACCGAGTCGCCCGAGATGGCCCGGTCGGTGCGCGACCAGTACCGCTACTTCGTGGTCGACGAGTACCAGGACGTCAACCCGCTCCAGAAGCTCCTGCTGGACGCCTGGCTCGGCGACCGCGACGAGCTGTGCGTCGTCGGCGACCCCAACCAGACCATCTACTCCTTCACCGGCGCGTCCCCCGACCACCTGCTGAACTTCCCCCGCCTCCATCCCGAGGCCCGGGTGGTCAAGCTCGTCCGCGACTACCGCTCCACGCCCCAGGTCGTCCGGCTCGCCAACGGGGTCATCGGCCAAGCGCGCGGCGACGCCGCCCGGCGGCACCGGTTGGAGCTGGTCGCGCAGCGCGCCGACGGGCCCGACCCGGTCTTCCACGAGTACGACGACGAGGTCGCCGAGGCCGACGACATCGCCCGCCGGGCCCGCAAGCTGATCGACGAGGGCGTGCCCGCCAGCGAGATCGCCGTCCTCTACCGGATCAACGCCCAGTCGGAGAACTTCGAGGCCGCGTTCGCCGCCGCCGGGGTCCCCGTGGTGCTGCGCGGCGCGGAGCGGTTCTTCGAACGTCCCGAGGTCCGCGACGCGGTGGTCCGGCTGCGCGGGGCCGCCCGCGCCGGGGCCGACGCCGAGACCGACGGCATGGGGCTGATCGCGACCGTCCGGCACGTGCTGACCGGCGCGGGCTTCACCGAGCGGCCCCCGGACGGCACCGGCGCGGCCCGCGCGAAGTGGGAGTCGCTGTCGGCCCTCGCGCAGCTCGCCGAGGACGTCGCCGTCGCCCACCCCGGCGCGGGCCTGCCCGAGTTCGTCGCCGAGATCGAGGAGCGCGCCGCCGTCCAGCACGCCCCCACGCTGGAGGGCGTCACGCTGGCGAGCCTGCACTCCGCCAAGGGCCTGGAGTGGGACGCGGTGTTCCTGGCCGGGGTCGTCGAGGGCACCCTCCCGATCATCTACGCCGAGACCGCCGAGCAGATCGAGGAGGAACGGCGGCTGCTGTACGTGGGCGTGACCCGGGCCCGCGAGCACCTGTCGCTGTCCTGGTCCCTCGCCCGCACGCCCGGCGGCCGCAAGGGCCGGCGCCCGTCCCGTTTCCTGGACGGCCTCAACCCCAAGGCGTCGACGTCGACGCCCGCCCCCGTCGACCGTTCGCGCCGCCGCGCCGCCAAGGGGCCGATGCCGTGCCGGGTCTGCGGCCGGCCGCTCACCGCGGCGCTGGAACGCAAGCTCGGCCGCTGCGAGGACTGCCCCTCCGACCTCAACGAGGAGCTGCTGGCCTCGCTGAAGGAGTGGCGCGCGACGGTCGCCGCCGAGCAGAAGGTCCCCGCCTACGTGATCTTCACCGACGCGACCCTGCAGGCCATCGCCGAACGCGGCCCCGAGACGATCGAGGAGCTCGCGCAGATCTCCGGGGTCGGGGCCACCAAACTCACCCGTTTCGGACAGGCCGTTCTGGCGTTGTGCCGGGGTGAGACCTGGCCCACAGAGCCCGGCCTGCAAGACTGACCGCTGTGAACGAGGCGCTCAAGGAACTGCTGGACCTGCTCGACCTGGAGCAGATCGAGAGCGACATCTTCCGCGGTCGCAGCCCCCAGGACCGCCAGCAGCGCGTGTTCGGCGGTCAGGTCGCCGGCCAGGCCCTGGTCGCCGCGGGTCGGACCGTTCCGGTCAACCGGGTGCTGCACTCGCTGCACGCCTACTTCGTCCGGCCCGGCGACCCGCTGGTCCCGATCGTCTACACCGTGGACCGGATCCGCGACGGCCGGTCGTTCACCACGCGCCGGGTGGTCGCCGTCCAGCACGGCAAGGCCATCTTCATGCTGTCGGCGTCGTTCCAGACCCCCGAGGACGGACCGGTCCACCAGGCCCCGATGCCGGACGCGCCGGCGCCGGAGGGCCTGCCGACCTTCCGCGACCGGCTCGCGCCGATCTTCGGCGCCGACCTGGCCGACAAGATCACCACTCGCCGCCCCATCGACCTGCGGCACGCCACCCCGCTCACCTGGGAGGCGGCCAAGGACCCGGCGCTGGCCACCCCCGAGTCCAAGGTCTGGCTGCGGGTGGACGGCGAGCTGCCCGACGACCCGATGCTGCACCTGTGCCTCATGACGTACGCCTCGGACATGACGCTGCTCGACACGGTGCTGCTCAACCACGGCCTGGCCTGGGGCGACAAGCGCACCATGGGCGCCAGCCTGGACCACGCGATGTGGTTCCACGGGCCGTTCCGGGCCGACGAGTGGCTGCTGTACGTTCAGGACACCCCGTTCGCCGGCGGCGCCCGCGGGCTGGCCAGGGGGCAGGTGTTCACCCGGGACGGCCGACTGGTGGTGTCGGTGATGCAGGAGGGGCTCATCCGGGTCACCGACGCCCCAGGGGCTCCAGAGGTCGGGTGAAGTGCCCCACGAAACCGCAGGTCAAAAATACCTTGATTGATTTCGCCCGACGATCGTAGTCTCTACGAGAACAAGGAACGGCCGAGCGCCCTCGCGCGCGGCATGACGAGCCAGAGAGGTGGTGTGCAGTCCGGTGATCAGCATGATGCGCAAATCAGCGACCTGGGCCACGCCGTACCCCGGCCCGCATGCCGTCGCGTCCGAGTCCCCCGCGCTGACCCTGTCGTTCACGTCGCCGACCCTCCCGCAGGGCTGTGACGTGCACGGCGGCGATCAGCCGTTCGGCACCGCGCGGCAGGCGTACAGCGGCGTGCAAGCGCGCGTCGTCACGCGACTGCGCGACATCGCGCGGACGACGCAGCGTGTCCAGGAAGAGGGACAGGGGTGGCGTGTCGGCGAAGGCACGTTCGTCGCCCCGATCGCCCTCACGGCCCAGATGAGCGCCGCCAATGGCGGTGCGGGTCCGTATCCCTGGAGGCAACCGGTCTAAGACACCGGGAAAGCCCCCAGGCCGCGGATCCAGACACCGGATCCGCGGCCTCTTTGTATGTGGCCGCAAGTCCCGTCGAAACGAACCCGTTGAGAACCAACGAGAGGAACAAGGGTGACTGCGATGCAGGGGGCTCTCGCCATGAGCGACGAGGACCTCACGCTTCCGTGCCGGACCGAACCGGAGCTCTTCTTCGCCGAGGCGCCCGCCGACGTCGAGCTGGCCAAGGCACTGTGCCTGGACTGCCCGATCCGCAGGAACTGCCTCGCCGGCGCCACCGAGCGTCAGGAGCCCTGGGGCGTCTGGGGCGGCGAGCTGTTCGTCAAGGGCGAGATCGTCGCCCGCAAGCGCCCGCGCGGCCGTCCCCGCAAGAACGCCGACGTCGCCGCCTGACCCGGGAGTCGAGCCTCACCACGACTCCGACCCGGCCCTCGCCACGGCGAGGACCACCCACCGGCGACCCCGGGCCGCTCCGGCCCACCGGGTCGACACACCACCGGGCCCCGGCCCGGGGTCGCCGCCGGGTGACAGCGGACGCGGAACGGGCGTTGTCGGGATCTGTGCCGAGGAGCGCAAGGTGACTTTGTTCAACGAGATGACGGCCGGGGAGTCGTACCGGTCCGTTCAGGAGGCCGCGGCCGTTCGGTCGTGGCAGCTCGAGCCGCAGGCGGCGGCGCGGGTGCGTGTGCTTCGGCGGGCCCGTAGGGACGCCGAGGTGCGGGCCATCCGCGTGCGTCGCATCCTGCTCACCCGGTAGAGGCGTCGCCTTCCGCGCTTTCAGGGATGGTTTCGCGGAAGGGGTCTCCCGGGGAGCCCGGCGCGCGTCGGTGTCCCTACCTCGCCGGCGCGCGCGAAAGCGGGGCCCTGCCCACCATCACCGGGCAGGGCCCCGCTCGACGTTCCGCGTCGTTCGCAGGGTCAGGCGGTGAGCTCGTCGTGCTCGTCGGAGGGCGCGACCTCGTCCTCGGCGAAGCCGGGGATCCACCGCAGGACCTCGGCGCGGGCCGGGATCTCGCACTCCAGTTGGCAGAGCACCCCGGTGCCGGCCGACAGCACCCGGTGGATGATCACGTACTCGGGCGGCAGGTTGAGCTGCCGCACCACGTTGGTGGGGCGCAGGTCGGTGACCCGGGCGGTCATCATCCGCAGCCACTCCCGGGTGAACGCGAACGTCTCGGTGACGAACGGCTCGGTGATCGGGGCCAGGAACGCCTGCAGCGACTCGGCGTCGATCTCGACGTCCTCGCGGATGAAGGCCTCGTCGCGGAGCGCCTGCTCGACCTCCTCGATCTCGGCCATGGTGCCGATCCGCAACAGCAGGCCCAGCCGGCGCTGGAAGCCCCCCGGGATGCGGTCGACCGCCCCGAAGTCCATCACCCCGAGCCGGCCGTCCTCCAGGATGCGGAAGTTGCCGGGATGCGGGTCGCCGTGCAACATCCCCGACCGCTTCGGCCCCGACAGCAGGAACCGGCAGTACAGCAGGGCCGCGTGGTCGCGCTCCTCCCGGGTGCCGTCGCTGATCACCTTGGACAGCGGGGTGCCGTCGATCCACTCGGTGACCAACACGTCGCCCGACTGCGCGATGACCGCCGGCACGTGGAAGTCGGGGTCGTCGGCGTACGCCTCGGCGAAGGCCCGCTGCGACTCGGCCTCGATCGTGTAGTCCAGCTCCTCGGTGACCCGCTCCTTGAGCTCGGCCAGCATGGGCTTGATGTCCATGCCCGGCATCAGCACCGCGAACAGCTTGCCCAGCCGGGCGAGCTGGTTGAAGTCGCTGATCAGGGCCTTGCCGGCACCCGGGTACTGGACCTTGACCGCCACCCGGCGGCCGTCCTTCCAGACCGCCTGGTGGACCTGGCCGATGGAGGCCGCGGCGGCGGGCCGGTCGTCGAAGACCTCGAACCGCTCCCGCCAGTCCTCGCCGAGCCCCTCGGCCAGCACCTTGTGGACGGCGGCGGCGGGCAGCGGCGGGGCCGCCTCCTGCAGCCGGGTGAGCGTGGCGCGGTACGGCCCGGCGATCTCGGGCGGCAGCGCGGCCTCGAAGATGGAGAGCATCTGGCCCAGCTTCATGGCCCCGCCCTTGAGCTCCCCGAGCACCTTGAACAACTGCTCGGCGGTGCGCTGCTGGATCTCCAGCGCCACCAGCTCGGCCGGCTTGCCCAGGGTTCGCTTCCCGACACCCAGCGCGGCGCGGCCGGCGAATCCGAGGGGCAGCGATGCCAGCTTCGCGGACCGCGTCACCGCGCGGCGGGGGAGATCACTCACCTGTTCATTGTCAGGGATCCCACTCGTTCCCGCCACAACGACCGTCCACCAATCCCCGGGCCGCCCGCCGCCCTCCCCGGCGACCTGCCACAACCGCGTAAGTGTGCGCTTTCTCACCTGGGCCTCCTCGCGTCGAACGCGCCGCGGGCACGTCGTCCGGGTCCGCCGGGACGGCCCGACCGTGCCCCGCGGGTCAGTTCCTGGACGCCGCCGAACGCGGTCCGCGGGGGACCAGCCGATCAGGCCGCGGCTCCGCCGTCGTGTGCGGCCCTCGCCGGCGCGCCGTGCACTCCGCCATCCGACCCGCCGCCATCGACAGGAGCACCGGCGCGGTGATCTCGATCACCAGGATCATCGACTCGGCGGGCACTCCCAGCCTGCGGGACACCCGCCGGGCCGCCGGACGCAGCGCCCGGCCCGCCGCCCCGCCGATCAACGCGCCGGCCACACCGCTGGCGATCCGGGCGGACAGCGAACGCGGCGCCGGCCGACCGCGCCGGCGCGTTCCCCTCTTGGACCTCTGGCTCATGTGCACCCCCCGGGACTAGACTGTTGCGGAAGGTACCCAACCGAGCACACAGCGATGCGATCCGGGTTCGAGGTTTACAGATTCAGCGATCCTGACCTGGGAAAACGCAGCACACCCCCTGTGGCCGAAGCAAAAACTTGGGTACCGTCTAGGTGTGCAGCCCCCCAACGTGGAGGTCCGCCGTAGCGCGCGGCGCAGGCGGACCGTCTCCGCCTATCGCGATGGCAACAAGACCGTGGTGCTGCTGCCGTCCCGGCTCACCGAGGCCGAGGAGGAGCAGTGGGTCGCGACCATCCTGGAGCGCCTCGCCGAGCGTGAACGCCGGCGCAGGCCCAGCGACGCCGCCCTGCTCGCCCGCGCTCAGGAGCTCTCCCGGCGACACCTCGCCGGAAGAGCCCAGCCGGTCAGCGTCCGCTGGGTGGACAACCAGCGCACCCGCTGGGGTTCCTGCACCCCCGACGACGGAACGATCCGACTGTCCACCCGGCTGCGCGGCATGCCGCCCTGGGTGGTGGACTACGTCCTCGTCCATGAGCTGGCCCACCTGCTCGTTCCCGGCCACAACACCCACTTCTGGAAGCTCGTCGCCGGATACCCCAAGGCCGAACGGGCACGCGGCTACCTGGAGGGCGTGGCCGCCGCCGCCCACCTGCCCCAGTCCGAGCAGGGCGACGGTTGCCCCTCCGACGAACGGGACGCCGAAGGCGAGCTGCCCCGTGAGGCCGCCGGGTGACCACGCGGTTCGCCGCGGTCCTGGCCTCACCCCCCGACACACCGCTCGCCGTGCCCGGCATCGATCCCGCCGAGCTGCGGCTCGCCCTGCTGGAGGACGCCTACGAGGTGGCGGCGGGCCTCGAACTGGTCACCCCGGCCCTGATCCTCGACCCTCCCGACCAACCCGACGCCGAGGCCGTGACCTGGCCCGGGACGCCCCTCATCCGAGAGCCCTCCCGCGCCGCCGCCCTGGAGGCCCTGCACCGTCTCGGCGCGGACGAGGTCGTCCTGCTCGCCCCGGACGTCCCCGATCTCCCCGCCCTCATGATCGGCAAGCTGTTCCGCGCGCTGGGCGCCGCCCCCGCCGCCGCGAGCCCCGCCACGAACGGCGGCCTGGTGGCCCTCGCCCTCCGCCTCCCGGCCCCCACCTGGCTCACCGCCACCCTGCCCGCCCTCGGCACCACGATGGCCGCCCCCGACGCCTTGACCCACCTGCGCGAGGCCGCCCCCCGCCCCGGCCAGGTCCGCAAGACCCCGGGCTGGCACCGCATCCACACCCCCGACGACCTCCGCCACCTCGACCCCGGTCTCGAAGGCTGGGAAACCACCCGCGCCCTCCTCACCGGCACCCCCCTCTAGCCGCACGACTCAACACGGCGGGGGCCCCGGCGGAGCGCCTGCGCCACCCTCACTGGGACTGCCTTGCAGGGCGTACGGTTCGGTCCCGCAGCGGCCTGGGCTTGGAGGCGGGAAGAGCGCCGGCGCCCTCCTCACCGGCACCCCCCTCTAGCCGCGCGACTCAACACGGCGGGGGCCTCGGGGGAGCGCCTGCGCCGCCCTCATTGGGCCTGCCTTGCAGGGCGTACGGTTCGGTCCCGCAGCGGCCTGGGCTTGGAGGCGGGAAGAGCGCCGGCGCCCTCCTCACCGGCCCCTTCTGGCCGCACGGTCCAGTACGGCAGGGGCGCGGGCGGTCTCGACGCGGGGTTCGGGGACTGTGGGAGCACCTGCGCCCCTCGTTGGCATCGCCTCATAGGCCGTACGGCTCGGCGTTGTGGTTCTCGGCCCTGGGGTTGGGCCCCTTCCGTCGGCAACCCCTCGGGCTCGTACGGCTCGGGAGGGGAGAGCGCCGGGGTGTTGCTCGGCGGTGGCCCGCCGGGGGTCTAGGTCGTGCGGCTCAGGGCTGTGGTGGCGCGGGCGACGAGGCGGCGGACGGTGTCGTCGGTGGGTTCCGGGAGGGAGTCGACGGGGAACCAGCGCAGGTCGTCGGACTCGTCGCTGATCCGGTGGCGGGCGTCGGCCGGGGCCACCGCCACGTACTGGACGTCGAGGTGGTGGGAGCCCTCCGGATGGCAGCGGACGTGGTGGCGGTCGATCTGCACCGGGTCCGGGAGGAGCCGGAGACCGGGGATGCCGGACTCCTCGGTGGCCTCACGGAGGGCGGCGGCCGACAGCGTGGTGTCGTCGGGCTCGCAGTGGCCGCCCAGTTGGAGCCACGCCTTGACCTTGCCGTGCAGGGTCAGCAGCACCCGGGAGCCGGAGGCGTCCAGGACCGCGGTGCTGGCGGTGACGTGCCCGGGGACGCACTCGCGCCACACGCCGTCCGGGTGCGTTTCCAGGTGGCGCAGGAAATCCTCGCGCAGCCGGTCCTGGGCGGTGTCGGGAGCCCGCCAGCCCTCGAGCACGCGGATGGCGTCGGCGTGCAGGGGGCCCGGCCGGCCGTTCGTCATGAGCCGCCGATCGACCGGCGGCGACGGCGTTCCTGGTCGTGCGGGCGTTCCCAGCGGACGGCGCCGGCCGGCGCCCGCGCCGACGTCGGATCGTGCCCGTCGCCCCGGGCCTCCGGCCTGCGGCAGCCCCGGGCGTGGCCCGCATGGTCGCCGCCGTGGCCGGGAGAGCCGCCGAACGGGCCCTGACAGCCCCTGCCCCGGTGCGACCACGAGGGACGGCCGAGCGCGCAGTGCGCGCTCCAGATGCTCAAGACCCCTCCGGACGGCCGTCGGGGGACTCGCCCTCGTCGTCCTCGCGGCCCTCGTCGCGCGGGTCGAGGCCGTCGGTGAACTTGGACAGGTCGAGATCGGACAGGCCGGGCTGGTCGGGACGGCCGTGGACGAAGCCGTCCGGGTCGTCCAGATCCTCGGTGTGCGGCATCAGGTCGGGGTGGCCCCAGATCGCGTCGCGCCCCTCGACCCCTCGGGCCGTGGTCAGTGCCCGCCACAGCGCGCCCGCCTCACGCAGTCGGCGGGGCCGCAGCTCCAGACCGACCAGCGTGGCGAACGTCCGTTCGGCGGGACCGCCGGTGGCGCGGCGGCGGCGGACCGCCTCGGCCAGCTTGACCGCACCCGGCAGCCGGCCCTCGGCGACCTGGTTGACCACGGTGTCGACCCAGCCCTCGATCAGGGCCAGGGCGGTCTCCAGCCGGGCCAGCGCGGCCTTCTGCTGGGGGGTCTCCTCAGGGGTGAGCTGGAGCTCGCCGCCCAACGCCCGCTGCAGGGCCTCCGGATCGCTGAGGTCCAGCCCCGCGACCGCCTGCTCGATGCCCGACAGGTCGACGGTGATGCCCCGGGCGTAGTCCTCGACCGCGCCGAGCACGTACGCCCGCAGCCACGGCACATGGGCGAACAGCCGCTGGTGGGCGGCCTCCCGCAGGGCCAGGTAGAGCCGCACCTCCTCGGTGGACAGCTCCAGGCCCTCGCCGAACGCGGCCACCCCGGCGGGCAGCAGCGCCCCGACCCCGTCGGGGGCCAGCGGCAGGCCGACGTCGGAGGAGCCGACCACCTCCCGGGCCAGCGCGCCGAGCGCCTGTCCGGCCTGGCCGCCGACCATCGCGCCGGCCATCTGCTTGACCATCCCGATCAGCGGGCCGGCCATGGCCTGCATCTCCTCGGGAAGGGGGCCGCCGCCGAGGGCGCCGCCCATCGACTCGACCATCCGGGTGGCGATCGGGTCGCAGATGGTGGACCAGACCGGCAGGGTCCGCTCGATCCACTCCGAGCGGCTCCAGGCCTCCGGGCTGCGGATGCCCGCGGGCAGGGTGGTGCCCTCGTCGAGCCACAGGTCGGCCAGCCGGAGGGCCTCGGTCACCTGCTTTCGCTCGGCGTCCACGACGGACGGGTCGCCCTGCTCGGCCACGGAATGCCGGGCGATGTTCTTGGCGAGATCCCAGTTCAGCGGACCGCCGGCGCCCGGCGCGCCCTGGTTGCCGATCATGTCGGCGAATCGGTGGAGCATGTCGGCGAACTGCCGCATGTCTCCGCCCATGGCGGAGAAGGGATCTGAGGGCCTGCCGGACGAGGAGTCGTCGCCGTCGTCGCCCGGCCTGTTGAAGCCGAAGGGCAGATCACTCATCGGGTCGCCCCCAAGCGGCATGATGGGACCATACGGCCACGTTAGTCGGTCCTGGCGTGGACGCGTACTCAGGAAGGGGGCGTCGGCCTTGACAACGGGAAAGGTTCGCCCTCGGCGTAGCACCGCCCCGGTCGTCGCCGTCACCGGCGCGGCCACGGGTGCGGGCCGACTGCTCGCCCGGCGGCTGGTCGAGAGCGACGAGGTGCGCAAGGTGGTGGCGATCGACGGCCACCGGGGGGACGTGACGGGCGCGCTGTGGCGGGTGGCGGACGTCCGCGACCCGCTGCTGTCCAACCGGCTCGCCGACGTGGACGTCCTCGTCCACGTCGATGTCGACCGCTCGCCGGAGACGGACCCGCGCGAACGCCGCACCTACAACGTGCGGGGGGCGCAGACCGTGGTGACGGCGTGCGCCGCCGCCCGGGTGCGGCATGTGGTGCTGGTCACGAGCGCGATGGTGTACGGGGCGGCGCCGGACAACCCGGTCCCGCTCCCCGAGGACGCCCCGGTGGCGGGGGAGGCCAGCTCCAGCATCGTCGGCGACTTCCTGGAGATGGAGGAGGTGGCGGCCCACGCGCCGATCACCCATCCGGGCCTGGCGGTCACGGTCGTACGGCCCGCCGCACTGGTCGGCCCCGGGGTCGACACGGTCGTCACCCGGCATTTCGAGGCCCCGCGGCTGCTGGCCGTCAAGGGCAGGTCGCCGTGCTGGCAGTTCTGCCACATCGAGGACCTCGCCGCCGCCCTGGAGCAGGTGGTGGTGGGCCAGGTCGGCCAGGTGGGCGGAGTGGTCGGCCAACGGACGCCCACCGTGGTGGGTGTGGGCTGCGACGGCTGGCTGGAGCTGGAGGAGGTCGAGGAGATCACCGGCAAACGGCGCTTCGAGCTGCCCGCCGCCCTCACCTTCGGCACCGCCCAACGCCTGCACCGGCTCGGGCTGACCCCCGCACCCGCCACCGACCTGCACTACGTCGCCTATCCGTGGGTGGTCGACTGCGTCACGCTGCGCGCGGCGGGCTGGAAGCCGGTGTACGACAACGCCTCCGCCCTACGCGTCCTCCTGGAGGAGACCGCCGGCCGGCACGCCGTGGTCGGCCGCCGCGTGGGCGGCAAGGAGGCCACCATGGCCACCGCCGCCGGTGCCACGGTCGCCGTCATCGGGGCCGCCGCAGCCGTCCGCCGGGCCCGCAAACGCCGCCGAGCCTGACCGACACCCCGCGCGCCGGCCGGCCGCTGTGGGGCCGGCCGGTCGGGTGTGGGTGCTCAGGTCGTGGCGAGGTGGCGTGCGAGGAAGTCGCCGAGGTCGGTGAGGACCTGGGTGCGGTCGGTCTCGTTGAAGACCTCGTGGCGGGCGTCCTCGTAGAGGAACTCCTCGTAGGGGCGGCCGCCGAGTCGGCGGATCACCGGTGCCGAGTCGTTCATGGGCACGATCCGGTCGTCGGTGCCGTACAGCAGGAGCACCGGCAGTCCGAAGCGGGGTCCCGTGCGGAGGTCGTGCGAGGCGACGGCCACCGCCTTCGCCGTCTCCAGCGGGAACGCGCCCCGGTGGACGAGTGGGTCGTCGTCGTACGCCTGCGCCAGCGCCTCATCGCGCGTCAGCAGCGCGATGTCGAAGGGCGCCTCGTTCGGGATGCGGCCCGCCACCATCGCCGTGAAGAAGTCCTCCCGGCCGGCGAGCGGGCCCGACAGCGCGAGGGCGTCGGCGCACGAGGGGTACGTCTGGAGAAGGCGGCCCGCGATGAGGCCGCCCATCGAGTGCCCGATGACCGCCACCGGGAGGCCGGGGTGCGCGGCGCGCGCCGCGACGAGCACGTCGTGGAGGTCGTCGACCACGGGCGTGAAGTCGCGGATCACCGACCGGTCGCCCGAGCTGCGCCCGTGGCCCTCATGGTCGGGCCCCACCACCAGCGCGCCCAGGGCCGCCAGATGCTCGGCCACGTGCCCGTATCTGCCGAGGTGCTCGGCGTAGCCGTGGGAGAGCACCGCCACGAACGAGGGGCGGGGCGGGGCCCACGTGTACACGGCGAGGCGGCCGCGTCGGCCGTCGCGCATGCTCACGATCGGAGTGATTGGCATATGGACCTCCATGGACCTCTAGGGTTGACAGTGACGATACCCACACCTAACCTCCCGTTGCCATAGCCATTGCGCCTTGACACAGACCTCGGAGACGGTCCCGCACGGCGCCCCATGGAATTCCCACCCCCCGCAAGGAGGCGTTCGCGATGCAGCCCAACCGGCGTCGTGCACCACTACCGGCGAGCCGCCGCCCGTCCCGGCGCGGAGCCGCGCTCGTCCTGACCACCGCCGTCCTCGCGACCGCGTCCCTCACCGCCTGCGGCGGCGGTTCCGCCGCCGGCTCGCGGACCGGGAGCGACGTCCTCAACGTCGGGCTGACCACGCCGCCGACCAACCTCAACCCGGCCGCCAACGGGTCGGGTCAGCAGACGCTGTTCCTGTCCCTCGCGAACGAGCCGCTCACCTACCTCAAGGCCGACGGCACCATCGGCCCCGGCCTCGCCACGTCGTGGAAGTACGTCGGCACGGGCAACAAGCGGTTCGAGCTGACCCTGCGGACCGGTGCCAAGTTCTCCGACGGCTCCCCGGTCGACGCGCAGGCGGTCAAGGGCTGGCTGGAGTACTTCTTCTTCAAGTCCGGCAGCCCGTTCGCGGCCAACATCGCGGCGAAGACGATCGAGGCGCAGGGGACCTCCAAGGTGGTCCTCCACCTCTCCGAGCCCAACCCGGTGCTGCCCTACCTGCTCTCGCAGGTCTACAACATCGGCGACGTGGCGTCCCCCGCCGGCGTCGCCAACCCCAAGTCGCTGGCCACGCAGACCCGGGGCGCCGGTCCGTACATGATCGATCCGTCGCAGACGGTGACGAACGACCACTACACGTACGTTCCGAACCCGCACTACTACGACCGTTCGCGGATCCACTACAAGAAGATCGTCATCAAGGTGATCTCGCAGCCGTCGACGATGCTGGCGGCCATCCGGTCCGGTCAGATCGACGTGGCCCCCGGCGACGTCACCACCGCCAAGCAGGCGAAGTCGGCGGGGCTGCAGATCGTCAGCAAGAAGTCCGGCTGGGACGGGCTGATCTTCCTCGACCGCAAGGGCGCGCTCGCCAAGCCGCTCGGCGACGTCCGGGTCCGGCGGGCGCTCAACCACGCCGTCGACCGCAAGACCCTGGTGAAGGGCCTGCTCGGCGAGTACGCGACACCCACGTCGCAGCCGCCCACGCTGGACGGGACCGACCCCGCCCTCGACGAGCACTACGCCTACGACCCGGCCAAGGCCAAGGCGCTCCTCGCCGAGGCCGGATACGCCGAGGGCTTCACGCTGCCGGTGACGTCCATGGGGTTCGCGCAGATGCTGGGCGACCCGGTGGTGCAGGCGATCGGCAAGTACCTCGCCGCCGTCGGCGTCACCCTGAAGATCACCAGCGGCGGCACCCAGGCCCAGTACGGCACGCAGCTCTTCTCCAAGAAGTACGCCGCGACCGGGTTCGTCCAGCAGCCCGTCCTGCCGATGTACATGTTCTACGTCTTCTACCTCGCGCCCAAGAACGGCCTGAACCAGCACGGCTGGAGCGACCCGAAGCTCAACGGGTTGTGGTCGCAGGGGGCGGTCGCCGCCGACACCGCCGAGACGGCGAAGGCCATGTCCCGGCGCGGCGTCGAGGACGCCTACAACCTGCCCGTCGCCGCCATCGACTCGATCTGGTACGTGAACAAGGGCGTGACCGGCGTCGACTTCAGCGCCGGCACCGGCTTCCCGTACCCGGCCGAGTGGCGTCCGGCGCGATGAGCGCCACCTCCTCCACCCTCAAGGGCGCGCGGACCGGCGGCACCGCCGGGGCCGCGCGCCTGCGGGGCCTGCTGACGGGCGGCCACCCGATGCTCGGAGTGATCGGCCGCCGCCTGCTCACCGCGATCCCGCTGCTGCTCGGCGTGTCGCTGCTCAGCTTCGCGCTGACCACGCTCGCGCCCGGCGACGCGGCCCGCAGCATCCTGGGCCCCAACGCCGCACCCGAGTCGTACGAGCAGCTCCGGCACGCCATGGGCCTGGACCTGCCGCTGTGGGAGCAGTACTGGCGCTGGCTCACCGACGCCCTCCGCGGCGACCTCGGCGCGTCGGCGTTCAACGGGCAGGCGGTGACCGACGCGATCGGCCAGCGCTTCCCGGTGACCGCCTCGCTGATGGCCGGATCGCTGCTGGTCAGCGTGCTGGCCGGGGTGAGCCTCGGCGTCGTGTCCGCGCTGCGGGGCGGGCTGATGGGGCGCGCCATCGACACCCTCGCCCTGGTCGGGTTCGCGCTGCCGGCGTTCTGGCTGGGGGCCGAGCTGATCGTGGTCTTCTCGGTGTGGCTCGGCTGGTTCCCCTCCACGGGGTACGTGCCGTTCGCCGAGTCGCCGGGCGAGTGGCTGCGCTCCCTGGTCCTCCCCGTCGCGGCCCTGTCCCTGTACGGACTGGCCGGCATCGCCAAGCAGACCCGGGAGGCCATGCTCGACGTGCTCGGCAGCGAGTACATCCGGGTCGCCCGCGCGAACGGCCTCGGCGAGTGGTCGCTGGTGATGCGGCACGCGCTGAAGAACGCCTCCTCGCGGGTCGTGACGGTCCTCGGCGTGCTCGCGGTGAGCATGCTCGGCGGAACGATCCTGGTGGAGAGCGTCTTCGCGCTGCCCGGTCTCGGCTCCCTGGTCGTCGGCGGGGCGGTGCAGCACGACCTGCCCATGGTGCAGGGTGTCGCGCTGTTCTTCACGGCCATCGTGGTCGTGATCAACCTGACCATCGACCTCGCCTATACCTGGCTCGACCCGAAGGTGCGTGTCCGATGACCGCCGTCGTCGCCGCCGCTCCGGTCGCGGAGCCCACCCCCGCCGCCCCCGCTCCGGGGTTCGCGCGCCGACTGCTGCGGCGACCGCTCGCCGTGGTGTGCCTGTCCTACCTGGCGCTCGTGGCCGTCGTGGCCGTCGTGGCGCCGATGCTGCTGCCCGACGTCGCGCACCAGCAGGCCGGCGACCTGCTCGCCGCCAACCAGGGGCCGAGCGGCGACCACCTGCTCGGCACCGACACGGTCGGCCGCGACGTGCTCGAACGCCTGCTCGTCGGGACGCGGGTGACCGCGCTGGGCGTCGTCGAGGCCGTCGTCGTGATGATCGTGCTCGGCGTCTCGCTCGGGCTCGCCGCGGGGTTCTTCGGCGGCTGGATCGACCGGGCCGTCACCTGGCTGGCCGACCTCGCGTTCTCCACCCCGGCGATCGCGATCGTCATCGTCGTGCTGTCGGTCTTCCCGGGCAGCATGATCGCCGGCATGACCACGTTCGGCGTGCTGGCCGCCCCCGGCCTGATGCGGGTCGTGCGCGCCGCGACGCTGTCCACCCGGCAGGAGCTGTACGTCCAGGCCGCGCAGGTCGCGGGGCTGTCCCGGCCGTACATCATCACCCGCCACGTGCTGCCGCGGATCGTCGGCCCCACCGTCGTCCAGGTCTCGATCCTGGCGGCGGTGGCGCTCACCGTGCAGACCGGCCTGGCCTTCCTCCACCTGCTGGTCGCCACCCCGGCCCCGAGCTGGGGCGGCATGGTCGCCGACGGGACCACCGTCCTGCTGGTGAACCCCTGGCTGATCTGGCCCGCCGGGATGGCGATCGCCCTCACCATCCTCGCGCTCGGCCTGCTCGGCGACGCGGTCCGGGACACCGCCGTCGAACGCTGGTCGGCCCCGCCGGCCCGTTCCCGCAAGGCCGCGCCGCCGCTCGTCCAGGAGACGGCCACCGCCGACATCCCGGACGGGGCGCTGCTGGCGGTGCGCGGCCTCACCGTCGGCCTGGGCGATACCCGCCTGGTCGAGGACGTGGCCTTCCACATCGCCGAGGGGGAGTCCGTCGCCATCGTCGGTGAGTCCGGCTGCGGCAAATCGGTCACCGCCAGCGCCCTGATCGGCATCCTGGCGCGCGGACTGGAGGTGACCGCCGGCGAGATCCGCTTCGCCGGTCGGGACCTCGCCCGCGCGTCCGCCAAGGAGCTGCGGCGGGTGCGCGGCAAGGAGATCGCCCTGATCTCCCAGGAACCGCTGATCAGCCTGGACCCGGCGTTCACGGTCGGGAGCCAGCTCACCGAGGTCGTCCGGCGGCACCACGGGCTGTCGAGGCGGGAGGCCCGCCGTCGCGTCGTCGAACTGCTGGAGAGCGTCCACCTTCCCGACCCGGACGACGTCGCCCGGCGCTACCCGCACGAACTGTCCGGCGGCATGGCCCAGCGCGTCTCCATCGCCCGCGCCCTCGCCGGCGAACCCCGGCTGCTCATCGCCGACGAGCCGACCACCGCGCTCGACGTGACCGTGCAGGCCGAGATCCTCGACCTGCTGCGCGAGCTGAAGTACTCCCGGGGCATGAGCATCCTGCTCATCACCCACGACTGGGGGACCGTCGCGGACCTGTGCGACCGCGCCATCGTCATGTACGCCGGCCAGGTGGTCGAGCAGTCGCCCGTGTCGTCGGTCTTCACCGCGCCCCTCCACCCGTACACGGCGGGTCTGCTGGCGTCCGACCCGCACCGGGCGACGCCGGGCGAGACCCTGCCCGCCATCGAGGGGACCGTGCCGCCGCCGGGCGAGCGGCCGCAGGGCTGCCACTTCCGGCCCCGGTGCGGCCACGCGACCGACGCGTGCGCGGTCAAGGCCATCCCGCTGCTGACACCCGCGCCCGGCCGGCAGACCCGATGCATCCACCACCAGGAGCTGGACCCGGCATGACGACACCCACAGCAACCGGCCTGCTCGACGTACGGGACCTGACCGTCGAGTACCGCTCCGGACGCCGCCGCCCTCCGGTCCGCGCCGTCGACGGGGTGAGCTTCTCCATCGCCCCCAGGGAGACGGTCGGGCTGGTCGGCGAGTCCGGCTCGGGCAAGTCGACCATCGGACGGGCGATCCTCGGGCTCACGCCGATCAAGAGCGGCACCGTCGCCCTCGACGACGCCGACATCGGCCACGCGTCGCCCAAGGCCCGCCGCGAGCTGAGCGCCCGGCTCCAGGTCGTCTTCCAGGACCCCTACAGCTCGCTGAACCCGGCCCGCACCATCGGGCAGACCCTCTCCGAGGCGCTGCGACGGCAGTCCCTCGACCGCCACGAGGTCGCCGCCAAGGTCGGCGACATGCTGGAACGCGTCGGGCTGCCCGCCGCGGCGGCCGACCGCTACCCCGCGCAGTTCTCCGGCGGCCAGCGTCAGCGGATCGCGATCGCCCGCGCCCTCATCGTCCGACCGGCGCTGGTGATCTGCGACGAGGCGGTCAGCGCGCTGGACCTGTCGGTGCAGGCCCAGGTGCTCAACCTGCTGCGCGAGCTGCAGGGGGACTTCGACCTCGGCTACCTGTTCATCTCCCACGACCTCACCGTCGTCCGGCACGTCGCCCACCGCGTCGTCGTGCTCTACGGCGGACGGATCATGGAGTCCGGACCCGCCGCCACCGTCCACGAACGCCCCGCCCACCCGTACAGCAAGGCCCTCTTGGCCGCCGCCCCCGTGCCCGACCCGGACCGGCAGCGCGCCCGCCGCTCGACGACGGCGCCGCAGCCGGCCCCCTCGCGGGCCGCCCTGCCGAACGACTCGTGCAACTTCGCGCCGCGCTGCCCGTTCGCCACCGACGTGTGCCGGAACCGGCGGCCCACGGCCGAGACCACCCCGGAGGGTGTCACCGTCTCCTGTCACCGCTGGCGGGAGCTGCGATCGTAGGACACGCACCCGGCACAATCCCCCCGACGCGCGAGTCAGTGCATACCCCCGCGAGGTGACCGACATTGCTTCCACCATGGATCGACCGAGGCCGCTCGGACAAGGCCGCCGGGCGGCCCCTGGTCGCTCCCCCTCCCCACCTGGTGCCGTACGGGCCCGACCCGCTGCACCGGCAGGTGGCCGCGTACATCAAGACCCTCATCGAGACCGGCGTATGGCCGCCGGGCGGCCGGCTGAAGGCCGAGCTCCGCCTCGCCGAGGACTTCACCGTGTCCCGCGGCACCCTGAAGAAGGCGCTCGCGATCCTCGTGAGCGAGGGCCTCATCACGCAGGTGCACGGCCGGGGGACCTTCGTGTCCGTGCCCCCCGCCGCGCCCCGGGACGACCTCGTCCACGCGATCGAGGCGTTCACCGGCGACGGTGAGGGAGCCGAGACGGTGCAGCTCAGCACGTACCACACGACCATGCCCGAGGAGGTGGCGCAGGCCCTGGAGTCGGCCCCCGGCGCGCCCGTCGTGAAGATCACCGCCCTGCGGCGGGACCAGGACGGCCCGCTGGGGGTGATCGTGCGCTGGGCGAGGCTCGACGTGGGCCCGCCCACGCAGGGGATGCGGCACCCCGCCGACGACGGCGACCGGGAGAAGGCCCCCGGACAGCGGCGGCTGTGCGCGGTCGCCGCCGACGAGGAGACCGCGGGCCTGCTCGACGTGCCGGCGGGCGCCCCGGTCCAGTACCTGGAGGAGATCGCGCACGAGCCCCTGACCGGGGCCGCGGCGGAGCTGTGCCAGGTCTGGACCCGATCCGACCGCGTCGTCTACGGCTTCACCCTCGAGCCGGCGCGCCACGAGCCCGCCGGCTCCGCCACGATCGTCCTCGGCGCGGCACCCGAGCGAAGGCCGGTCACCCGATGACGGCCGGCGCCCCGCACCGGCCGGGTGTCGACGGCTGGGCCGAGCCCCGCTTCGCGGCGGTCGCCTCCGCGTTCCGCCGCAACTTCACCGACCACGGTGAGGTCGGCGCCGCCGTCAGCGTCTGGCACGACGGACGGGAGGTGGCGTCCCTCTGGGGCGGTCTGGCCGATCCGCCGACCGGTCGGCCCTGGAGCCCGGACACCATCGCGCTGGTGTTCTCGATGACCAAGGCGCTCAGCACGACGGCCGTGTTCCATCTCGCCGAACGCGACGGGATCCCCCTCGACCGGCCGATCTGCGACTACTGGCCGGAGTTCGGCCGGGCGGGCAAGGAGACGATCACCCTTCGGCACGTGCTCAGCCACCGTGCCGGCCTGCCCGTCATCGACGGCGACTTCGACCTCGGCTCGGTGCTCGCCTGGGAGCCGGTGATCCGCGCCCTGGAGGCCCAACGGCCCGTGTGGCGGCCCGACGGCGACCACGGCTACCACATCCGCACGTTCTCCTGGCTGGTCGGCGAGGCGTTCCGGCGCTGCGCCGGCACGACCGTCGGCGCGTACTTCGCCGCCGAGATCGCCGCACCGCTGGGGCTGGACTGGCATCTGGGGCTGACCGGGGCCCAGGAGGACCGGGCCGCCTCGATCATCCCGCCCGGCCTGGAGTACTTCCGGTACTGGGCGTCGCTGCCCGAGGAGTCCCTGCTCCGCCGTGCGGGTGCGGCGCCGGGCGGCCTCTTCAAGTACGACAGCATGTGGAACGAGTCGAGGCTGCGGACCACCGAACTGTGCTCGTCGAACTCCTACGCCACCGCCGGGGGAGTCGCCCGCCTGTACGCGGCCCTGCTCGGCTTCGGCGACCTGACCTCGCCGCTGGGGGAGGCCGCGCTCGCCGACGCGCGGACGCGCCGGTCCCGGGGGCCGGACGCCGTCCTGGAGATCGACACCGACTTCGGCAGCGGCTTCCACCTCGCCGGGTCGCTGGGCGTGCGGGTCGGTGCGTCGTCGTTCGGCCACGCGGGCGCCGGCGGCTCCCTCGGCTTCGCCGACCCCGACCACGGCCTCGCCTTCGCGTACGTCCCGAACCGGCTGTACTTCGGCCTGCGGCCCGACCCCCGGACGGACGGGCTGCTGTCGGCCGTGTACGACTGCGTGGCCCGCGTCTGACCCCTCGGGGTACGAAAAGCGGCGTGGCCCGCCCCCGAGCTCGGGGGCGGGCCACGTTCCGTTCGTGCGTCAGGGAGTCGGCGTGGGACTCGGGGTCGTGGTGGGCGTCGGGGCCGGGGTCGCCGGCGGACGTTCGACGCCGGCGCGCTGGGCCCGGGTGAGGGCGTCCTGCAGCTTCCGCTGCGCCTCGCCGTAGGCCGTCCAGTCCGGTGGCGTCTTGTTCAGCGCGTCCTGGCCCTCCTTGAGGTACCGCAGGGCGTCGGCCAGCGCCTTCTGGGCCTCCTCGCTGAGCTGCCCCGGACCCTGACCGCCCGGCGGCGGCTGCGTCGGGGTCTCGCCACCGGGTATGTCGCCGCCCTTGAACAGCAGGTCCAGCGCCTCCTTCAAGGTCACCCCGGCGGCGACCCTGTCCCCGAAGGCCACCAGCACCTGCCGCAGCACCGGGTACGGCTCCTGCTGGGACCCTCCGGCCGCCTGCGCGTACATCGGCTCGACGTACAGCAGACCGCCGGCGAACGGCAGGGTCAGCAGGTTGCCCGGCACCGTCCGGGTGCCGCCGATCCGGAGCTTGTTCAGGATCTCCTTGAGCACCGTGTCGGCCTCGAAGGTGTTCTGGACCTGGCCCGGCCCCTGGACCAACGAGTTGCGCGGCAGCTCCAGGATCCGTATGCGCCCGTAGTTGGGGCCCGGCGTGGAGTCGACCGCCATGAACGCCGCCAGGTTGGGACGGCCGCGCGGATTGAACACGGTGGTCAGCGAGAACTGCGCCGCCGCGTCGCCCGGCAGCTTCAGGCTCTGGTAGTACGGCGGCTGCGTCTTGCCCTCCGCCGTCGGGTCCTGCGGGACCTCCCAGAAGCCCTGGGCGCCGTAGAAGGCCGCCGCCTGGGTCACGTGGTAGCGCTTGAGCACCTGCCGCTGGACCTTGAACATGTCCTGCGGGTAGCGGAAGTGGCTCAGCAGGTCCGGCGGGATGGACGCCTTGGGCTGGACCGTGTTGCCGAAGACCTTCTTCCACGTCTTGGCCACCGGGTCGGTCTCGTCCCACTCGTAGAGCCGCACCGACCCGTCATAGGCGTCCACCGTGGCCTTGACGGAGTTGCGCATGTAGTTGACGTGGTCGTTGGCCTGCTTGGCCACCGCCGATCGGGTGTCGGTGACGGTGTCGCGGGTGGCGTCGCCCAGGCTCACCCGGTCCGAGTACGGGTAGGCGTTGGAGGTGGTGTAGCCGTCCAGGAGCCACAGCACCCGGCCGTTCACGACCGCCGGGTACGGGTCGCCGTCCAGCGTCAGCCAGGGCGCGACCCGCTGCACCATCTCGCGCGGCGTCCGGTTGTAGAGGATCTTGGCGCCGTCGTTGATCGCGCCGGACAGCAGGATGTTGCGGTCCTGGAACTTGGTGGCGAACAGCAGCTTGTTGAAGAACGAGTCGATCCCGACGCCGCCGCGCCCGTCGTAGGTGGTGTTGCGCTGCCCGGCCGCGCTGTCGTCGGGGTAGTCCAGCTCCTGCTGGCCCCGACCGCCCACGATCGAGTAGCCGTTGGACCGCTCGCCGAAGTAGATCTGCGGCTTGGAGATCGGCAGTTGCCCGACGGGCGGCATGTCCTTGGTCATCCACTCGGGCGTGCCGTTCGGCGCCAGCCGGTCGCCCAACCCGGACACGAAGCCGTACCCGTGCGTGTAGACCAGCCGGTCCTTGACCCAGCTCTGCTGCCCCGCCGGAGCCCCGGACAGCTCGCGGACCGCCACCACCACGTCCTGGTTGGCCCCGCCGACCTTGTAGCGGTCGACGTCGAGCGCGTCGGGGAAGCGGTAGAAGTTACGGCCCTGCTGGAGCTGCTGGAACGTCTCGCCCACCACGTTGGGGTCCAGCAGCCGCACCCCGGCCAGGCCGGCGGCCTCCTTGCTCAGCGCGTCGTTCGACGATTCGGGCCTGGCCCCGTAGGGGACCACCTGGGCCGTGTCCACGCCGAACGCCTTGCGGGTGGCCGCGATGTTGCGCTGGATGTACTGCTGCTCCTTGGCCAGCTCGTCCGGCTTGACCTGGAACTGCTGGATCAGCAGCGGATAGACGCCGCCGATCAGGATCGCGGCCACCACCATCAGGATCAGCCCGACGCCGGGCAGCATCATGCCGCGCCGCCAGATGTTGACCAGGAACAGCGCGGCGCAGATCACCGCGATGACCGCCAGGATCGACTTGGCCGGCAGCACCGCGTTGATGTCGGTGTAGCCGGGCCCGTCGACCGCCCCCCGTTCGGAGTTGGCCAGGCCGTACCGGTCGAACCAGTACGCCACCGCCTTGAGCAGCACGAACAGCCCGACCAGCACCGACAGGTGGGCGCGGGCGGGCGGGCTGGCCTTGTCGCCGGGGCCCTGCAGCCGCAGCCCCCCGTACAGGTAGTGCACGACCACCGCCACCAGCAGCGACAGGATGATCGTCGCGAACAGGAAGCCCAGCACCAGCCGGACGAACGGGTAGGTGAAGACGTAGAACGAGATGTCCTTGCCGAACTGGGCGTCGGTCTGGCCGAACTCCGTCCGGTTCAGGAAGGCGAGCCAGACGGGCCACTGGCTGGAGATGGACGAGCCGGTCAGCAGCGCCAGCACCGCCACCGCCCCGATGCCGATCAGCCGCCGGTGCGGATCGACCGCCACCCGGTAGCGTTCCAGGCCCTGCTGCTCCACCGACAGCGGCCGGTAGGCGGGCCGCAGCCGGTAGGCGATCACCATGTTGGCCCCGACGATCAACGCCAACAGCAGGCCCGACCCGACGAACAGGCCGATCCTGGCCCACAACTGCGTGGTGTACACCGAGGAGAAGCCGACCGACCGATACCACAGCAGGTCGGTCCAGATCGAGGTGAACACCAAATAGGCCACGAACAGGGCCGCCAGCACCACGAGCACGGGCAGCAGCAGTCGAGTCCGGCCGGTACCCAGCCGCCGGCTGAATCCGGGAGTCCGGAAGGTCACGGGTCCCTCCGCTTTCTTCGCTCGGCCCGGCGGCTCCCCCGAGAGATGCGCTTCCCGACCACCGGTGTTTCTATGCAACTTATCGAGGATGCGCGGGGTTCCCGTTCCGGACCGCCTCCGAAAGCGGGAAAGATGGGCCCCGTGAACCTGTTGGAAGAAGTCGTCCTCGATCTGGAACGCCACGCCGTCGACGCCGGGTGGGACGCCCCGCCCCGACTGTACGCCCTGGTGCAGAGCTCCGAACTGTGCAGGCAGGAACCGGGGCTCGCCGAACAGCTCGAGCTGGACGAGGACGTGGACACCATCGCGGCCCTGGAGCAGGGCGAACTGCCCGAGGCCGACTCCATCGAGGAGACGCTGGCGCGGATCGCCTGGCCGTCCTCCGTCACCGGCTGCGCGCTGGTGATCGAGCGGGTCGTGCTGCCGCCCGGCGTCGAGGAGGAGATGCCCGAGGACGAGGACGCCGCCGTGGAGTGGGCCGCCTCCCACCCGCAGCGCGAGGACGTGCGGATGGTGGTCGGGGTGCTGCGCGACGGCGAACGGCACTCCGCGCTGCGGCTGCGCCACCACGACGCCGACGACGAGGTGCTGTCCGGCCCGGACCTGGTGCCCGCCCTGGCCGACGCGCTGGCGGCGACGCTGGAGCCGGACCTTCCGGACGAAGACGAAACGGACGGGTAGCCTTCCCACCGTGGACGTTGACGTCATTCGCCTCATCGGCATCCGTGACACCCCGCTGTCGGTGGACGAGGTCTGGGGGGCCGTCGGCGACGCGGGCGCCGGCGGCACCGCCCTGTTCGTCGGGTCCGTGCGCGACCACGATCACGAACGGCCCGTCACGCGGCTGTCGTACAGCGCGCACCCCTCCGCGGAGCGGGGGCTGCGCACGGTGATGGAGAAGATCGCCGCGGACCTCCCGGTCAGGGCGATGGCCGCCGTCCACCGTGTCGGGGACCTGGAGATCGGCGACCTGGCGGTCGTGGTGGCGGTGTCCTGCCCGCATCGCGCCGAGGCGTTCACCGCCTGCCGCCGGCTGATCGACGATCTCAAGTCGCAGGTGCCCATCTGGAAGCACCAGCGGTTCGCCGACGGCGGGGAGGAGTGGGTCGGCGCCTGCTGACGCGGGGATAGCCTTGCCCCTATGTCTCGCCGTGCCGCCACGCTGGTCGCCGCCAGCGCGCTGATCCTGGTGCTGGGTGTCGTCGGAGTGCTGCTGCCGGTGCCGTACGTGGCCCTCACCCCCGGTCCCACGTACAACACGCTGGCCAAGACCGGGGAGGGCAAACCGGTGATCCGCATCGACGGGCACCGGGTGTACGAGGACGGCGGGAACCTCAACTTCACCACCGTCGCCTACCGGGGCGGCCCCGGCAACCGGATCGACCTGCTCACCGCGCTGCGCGGCTGGCTGGACGGCGACACCGCGATCGTCCCCGAGGAGACCATCTTCCCCCGGGACGAGTCGGTGAAGGAGGTCGAGCAGGAGAACGTCCGCCAGATGGAGGACTCCCAGCAGAAGGCCGTCGCCGCCGCCCTGATGGAGATGAAGATCCCGGTCGGCGCCCGCGTGCTCGTCGGCTCGGTCCAGAAGGGCCTGCCCGCCGACGGCCGGCTGCGCCCCGACGACGAGATCGTCGCCGTCGACGGCAAGAAGGTCACCGGCGTCGAGGCCGTCACCCGTGACATGGGGTCCCGCCGGCCCGGTGACCGGGTCACCCTCACCGTGCTGCGCGGCGGCAGGCGGCAGGACATCGCCATGACCACCGTCGCGTCCCCCCGCGACCGGGCCCGCGCGGTGGTCGGGGTGGTGCTCGGCGAGGACTACAAGTTCCCCTTCAACGTCACCATCACCACCGGCGACGTCGGCGGACCGAGCGCCGGCCTGATGTTCTCGCTGGCCATCGTGGACAAGCTCACTCCCGGCTCGATGACCAACGGCAGGTTCATCGCCGGCACCGGCACCATCGAGCCCGACGGGCAGGTGGGTCCGATCGGCGGCATCCAGCAGAAGATGATCGCCGCCCGCGAGGCCGGCGCCACCGTCTTCCTCACCCCCGCCGGCAACTGCGCCGACGCCAAGGACGCCGTCCCCAAGGGCCTGCGCCTGATCCGCGCCGACACCCTGCACACCGCCGTCACCGCCCTCGACGCCCTCCGCACGGGCCGCGGCGACGTCCCCGTGTGCCCCTAGGCGGGAAACGATTTGGCCTTGACCCCCGGATGGCCGTAGAGTGAACGAGCACGAAGCGACGCGGGGTGGAGCAGTTCGGTAGCTCGCTGGGCTCATAACCCAGAGGTCGCAGGTTCAAATCCTGCCCCCGCTACCACGAATCAGAGGCCGGTCCCTCAGGGGCCGGCCTCTGATGCTTTCCCGGCCGGCCGCGGTGGGCCCTGCGCATTAAGGAGCTCTCATTCGGCGCTCATGATGGCCCAATGCCGCCCTCCCATCCTGGAGAAGTGCCCGGGGAAAAGGCCCGGGCGGAACACGGGGAGGATGTCGTGAGCCTCATAGTGCAGCGGGTGCTCGTGGCGTGCGCAATGGCCTTCGGTCTGATGGGGGCCACGGTGATGATGGCCGGACCCACGGACTCGTTCGGCCACCCGGTCATGACCGCGGCCGCCCACGCCGATGATGACGACGGCGACGGGCGGGTGCCGCGAGGTGGCGTCGACACAGGTTTCGGAGGTACGGCCGAGGAGGGGGCCGGATCGTCGGACCTGCTGTTCGCGATGGGAGCGGCGGCGTGCTTCGCCGGGTTCGCGGGAGTTCTCTTCCTGCGCCGCGGCGTGCGGTGGCACCGCTGAGCATGCCACGCCGACCCTTCGCGGGGGGCGGTCGCGACGCTCTGATCGTCGCGGCCGCCCTCGGCCTTGCGCTCACCACCGTGCTCGCCACCGCGTGCGGCGGGGGAACGGTCGCCGAGGACGTCTCCGCCCCCGCGGCCGAACCCGTCACCCACGCCACCCCGCCCACCGCCCCGGACGTCCGGAGGCCCGACGCCCCGGCACCCGGCGGGTCGGGTCCGGGCGGCCCCCCGCCCGGCGCCGGCCGACCGGCCGCCGACCCGGTACGACTCCGTATCCCGGCGATCGGCGTGTCCACCCGGGTGATCCCGCTGGGGCTCGACCGGCACGGACGGCTCATCGCCCCGACGCGTTTCGACGTGGTCGGCTGGAACCGCGCCGGCCCCGAGCCGGGCGAGCCCGGCAACGCGGTGATCGCCGGACACGTCGACTCCCATTCCGGACCGGCGGTGTTCTACCGGCTCCGCCGCATGAGGGTCGGCGACCGCGTCCACGTCGACCGCGCCGACGGCACGTCGGTGGTCTTCATGACCCACAGGCTGGCCCGCTTCCCGAAGAGACGCGTGCCCGACGCCGAGGTCTACGGCGGCGACGGCCGATCCCCGGGCCTGCGCCTGATCACCTGCGCCGGCTCCTTCGACCGCTCCCGCCGCAGCTACCGGGACAACCTGATCGTCTTCCTGACCCCCACGAACCCGTGACCCCCCACGAACCCGTGACCCCCCACGAACCCGTGACACCCACGAACCCGTGACACCCACCCGGCCCCCGATCCCACAAAGCCCCGACCGTTCCGGGGTCGGGGGTGGTCGGTTTGTGGTTAGGGGGAGGTGGGGTGGCCGGGTGGGCGACACCCTGTGGGGCCGTTGGTTTGCGTAAGGGGTTCGGGCCTCATAGAGTTGGGACATCGCCGCGGGGTGGAGCAGTTCGGTAGCTCGCTGGGCTCATAACCCAGAGGTCGCAGGTTCAAATCCTGCCCCCGCTACCACGAAGGTGCGAGGCCGATTGCCGAATTCGGGGAATCGGCCTCGTGTCGTTTTCGGGGGCGATCAATTCCGTTCGTCGAGTTGAGGATCGGTCACTCCGTGCGGGCTGGCCAGCGCGGCCAGGTCGCGGCCGGTTCTGCGGGCTCCGGCCTCGTAGGCGCTGCTCAGGAACTCCAGGACGGTCGCCACCGGGTCCTCGGCGGCGCGGGCGTCGTCGTACCGCAGGATGGCCAGGTGACTGCCGTCGGTGCCCTCCCAGGCGGCCGTGGCGGGGCTCAGGGGCTCCTTTCCCAGGCCGTCGGGTTCGGGGGCGGTGTAGGAGTAGAACGCGGGCCACGGGCGTTCCTTGTCGCCGAACCAGAAACCGGCGCTGATGACCTCCCAGCTATAGGCCTCACGGGTGACCGGGTCCGCCTTCGGCTCCGCGCCCACGATGCGGCCGGTGAACCGGGTGACCGCGATGTCGAAGGTGTGCCAGAAATGGTGGACCGGGCTGATCTTGCCGCAGAAATCCGCGGCGAACCGTTCCAGCACCAGCGCGACCTGGGACAGGACCTGCCAGTAGCGGGTGACCGCCGCCGGGTCGTACGCGGCGTGCGCGGTGTCCTCGGCGAACGGGGTGTCGTCGTTCAGATCGAAGGGGACGGCCAGGATGTCGACCTCGATCCCCAGGTCCGCCAGCGCGTCGAAGAGCGCGCGGTGGAACGCGGCCACCGACAGGCCGACGAGGGGGAAGGCGACGCTGCGGCCGTCCAGTCGGTCCACGATCAGCCGGTGGCCCACCAGGTCGAAGTCGATGCAGAACACCGGCGTCCGGCCGGGCGTGCCCATGGGCCGGGTGGTGAGGCCGCGGCCGGTCAGGTGGAAGGGGACGTTCCACCAGTGGTTGCGCCGCACGCTGGCCGCCAGCCGGACCTTGCCCACGATCTGGGCGAACCGGTGGAACGTCTCCTTGGTGTCGGCCCACTCCGCCAGCGGTATGGCGGGGAACAGCTCGACCATGATCCTCCCTCGTCCGGCGATCCGTTCGTGCCGTTCGTTGCCGTTCACCGGTCCGGGGAACCTCAGCGGACGCCCACGGGAGGTCAACGCCGTGGGGGAGGGGCGGAGCGGGGTCGATAGCCTCGGAACATGCGTGCATGGGTGGCCGGGGGCCTCGACGTCGCGAGCGTACTGATCTTCGTCGCGATCGGGCGGGCCAACCATGAGGAGTCCGGGAGCCTGTCCGGGTTCGCCGGCACCGCGTGGCCGTTCCTGGCGGCGTTGGCCCTGGGATGGGCGGTGCTGCGAGCCTGGCGCGAGCCCGGGCCGTCGGCGCCGGTGCCCACCGGGGCGGGTGTCTGGGCGATCACGGTGGCGGGCGGCATGCTGCTGCGGGCGGTGTCCGGTCAGGGCACCGCGGTGGCGTTCGTGATCGTGGCGACGGCCTTCCTCGCGATGGAGTTGCTCGGCTGGCGTCTGGTGGCCCGACTGGTCCTGCGCGAGCGATCCGGCGTGTGACTCGCCTCACTCGTGAGGACGTCGGCGGCGCGACCGTACGACACCCGTATGCACGTGCCGCAACATGCGGACACCCGTGTTCATCACGCATCGCACAAAAGTGAGGGTCGTCCGGGGTCCTGCACGGCCACCCGCCGGGTCCGGTTCGGGGTGATGGTCCCGAGTGGACGGATCTGCTTCCGGTTGACGAAAATGCGCACCCGCTGGTGAAGTTACCCCCTAGTCACGTGGGCGACCGTGAACGCCGCGTGGCCGGGCCTCGGAAAGGGATGCGCCATATGACCTCAGCGCTGCGCGACTGGCTGGACAAGCCGCGGGCCGACCGCGGCATCCGCCTGGCCGCCGACGACGGCACGTGGGAGTACCGCGACTACCCGTCGCTGGCCTCCGCGGCACGGCGGACCGCGCAGACGCTGATCGAGGAGGGCGTACGGCCCGGCGACGTGGTCTGCGTGGTCCTCCCCACCGACTTCACCTGCATCGAGACCTACTTCGGCGTGTGGGCGGCCGGGGCGACGGTCTGCCTGATCACCCCGCCGCTGTTCCAGGACGGCGACGACTACGTGGCCCACGTGGCCGCCATCCTGCGGCAGGCCGCGCCGCGGCTGACCCTGGCCTCCGAGGGGCTGGAGGACCTGACCGGGCGCGCCCTGGCCGCCGCGGGGATCGAGGCCGGTCCGGTGCGGCCCCGGCAGGCCGAGGTCGAGGCCGACGTCCGCGAGGTGGGGGAGCTGGCGCTGCTCCAGTTCACCTCCGGCTCCAGCGGGGAGCCGCGCGGGGTCATGGTGACCTGGGACAACCTGGAGTCCAACTGCGAGCTGATCGCCCGCTCGGCCGGTTTCGAGGACGGCCAGGAGGTGGCGTCCTGGCTGCCGCTCTACCACGACATGGGGCTGATCGGCTGTTTCCTCACGCCGATCTCCCTGCAGACCGACCTGCGGCTGATGCGGCCCGACCAGTTCATCCGCGACCCGGCGCGCTGGATCCGCTGCTTCGCCACCGCCCGGCACACGGCCGCCCCGCCGTTCGCGTACGCGTACACGGCCCGGCGGGTCAAGCCGGAGCAGTTGGAGGGTGTGGACCTGTCCAACTGGCAGACGGCGATCATCGGGGCCGAGCCGATCGACCCGCACGCGCTGGAGATCTTCGCGCAACTGGTGGAGCCGTTCGGGTTCTCCCGGCACGCGTTCAAGCCCGCGTTCGGGATGGCCGAGACCACCCTGCTGGTCACCATGGACGCCGTGCCGCGCGACCCGCTGGCGGTGCGGCCGGACCCCGAGTCGCTGTCGTTCGGCAGCCCGGTGAAGATCCTGGACTCGCACACGCTCGGCCCCGACTCGCTCGGCGCGAAGGCCGGCTGGGTGGTCGGCACGGGGACGCCCGAGGCGGACGTGCCCGTCACGATCGTCGATGACGACGGCAACGAACTGCCGCCCGGTCACCTCGGCGAGATCGTGGTGGGCGGGCCGTCGGTCTGCCCCGGCTATTACGCGGGCGCCCAGGCGAAGTCGACGCGGTTCATCGACGGCCGGGTCTTCACCGGCGACGCCGGGTTCTTCCACGAGGACCAGTTGTTCGTGCTCGGCCGGATGGGCGACAGCCTCAAGGTCCGCGGCCGCAGCGTGTACGTGGAGGACCTGGAGGCCCGGCTCGCCGAGATCACCAAGCTGGGCAAGGGCCGCATCGTGATGGCGAGCGTGCCCGGCGCCGGGACCAAGGGCGTGGCGCTGTTCGCCGAGACCGGTGAGGCGGCCTGGGAGGCCGACGTCCGCGAGTTCCTGCGGCGGCGGCTCGGCGGGGACGTCGAGGTCACCATCGTGGTGGGGACGGGGCTGATCCAGCGGACCAGCAGCGGCAAGCCCCGCCGCCGCTACATGTGGGAGCGCCTCAAGTCCGGACTGATGGACGGCGCCCGGATCGTCGGCTCCGACCCCGAATAAGTGAGCACTTGCTGAACGTCGGGGCCGCGCGGTACAACGAGGCGAACGCTCTCGTTGGAGGGACTCCATGCCCACGATCCTCGCGGCCCCGCCGGAGGGCAGCGGACTCAAGGCGGTCCGCGGCGCCCGCGGCATCCCCCTGATCGGCCACACCGTCCAGACCATGCGGGACCCGTTCGGGACCGCGCGCAAGCGCTACGAGCGGTTCGGGCCGGTGACCTGGGGCTGGCTGCTGGGTCTGCGCACGGTGACCGTCCAGGGGCCGGAGGCGGCCGAGGCGGTCCTGGTCAACCGGGACAAGGCGTTCGCCAACGGGCCGGCCTGGA
The DNA here is from genome assembly GCF_003386555.1 of Thermomonospora umbrina. Lineage (GTDB taxonomy): Bacteria > Actinomycetota > Actinomycetes > Streptosporangiales > Streptosporangiaceae > Thermomonospora > Thermomonospora umbrina. The sequence goes on from NZ_QTTT01000001.1 coordinate 4,729,893, forward strand.
AGTACTTCATCGGCCCGTTCTTCCACCGCGGCATCATGCTGCTGGACTTCGACGAGCACCTGCACCACCGCCGGATCATGCAGCAGGCGTTCACCGGGCCCAGGCTGCGCGCCTACTTGGAGACGATGGGGCCGGGGATCACCCGGGGCATCGAGGCGTGGCGGCCGGGCGCCGACTTCAAGGTCTACGACCACATGAAGCAGCTCACGCTGGACCTGGCCGCGGACGTCTTCATGGGTGTGGAGCTCGATCGTGCCGAGGCCGACCGCGTCAACGGGGCGTTCATCGACGCCGTCCGCGCGGGCACCGCCTACGTCCGCTTCCCGGTGCCCGGCCTGCGCTGGCACAAGGGGCTGCGGGCCCGCAAGGTGCTGGAGGCGTTCTTCCATCGACATCTGCCGGCCAAGCGGCGGGACGGCGGCGACGACCTGTTCGCGGCGCTGTGCCAGGCCGAGACCGACGACGGCCACCGCTTCACCGACGACGACGTCGTCAACCACATGATCTTCGCGTTGATGGCGGCGCACGACACGTCCACCATCACCATGACCACGATGGCGTACCACCTGGCCCGGCACCCCGAATGGCAGGAACGGGTCCGCGCCGAGTCGGTGGCGCTGGGCAAGGCGGTGCCGACCTTCGAGGACCTGGGCGCGCTGGTGTCCCTCGACCTGGTGATGAGGGAGGCGCTGCGGCTGGTGCCCCCGGTGCCCGCGCTGCCGCGTCGGGTGGTGAAGGACACCTCGATCCTGGGCTTCCACATCCCGAAGGGCACGACGGTGGTGGTGCCGCTCCTCACCAACCACCGCATGCCGGAGGTCTGGGCCGACCCCGAACGGTTCGATCCGGGGCGGTTCGCCGACGACCGTCGCGAGGACAAGGTCCACAAGTACGCCTGGGAGCCGTTCGGAGGCGGGGCGCACAAGTGCATCGGTCTGCACTTCGCTGGGCTGCAGATCAAGTCGGTGCTGCACCAGGTGCTGCTGCGCTACCGCTGGAGCGTCCCGGAGGGCTACGAGTGGAGGCTCGACACGACCTCGCTGCCCTCGCCCAGGGACGGCCTCCCCGTCCTGCTGGAGAGCATCGACGCGGACCGGGACACCCCGTGACCGGGCGGCGACGCGCCGTGGGCGACGACGGATCCGGCCATGGTTCCGTCCGTTCCCGGTTGACCCGCCCACTTCCACCAAGAAAGTGAACGGGATGCGTCGAACCGTCTAACCACAAGTGATCATCTGGCTACGATGCGACCGGGGGTGGTCTGTCCTGCGGGTGGGGAACGCGAAAGGGGGCGGTATGCGGCGGATGGTGTCGTGCGCGAGCACGCTGGGCGCGGGGACGATCCTCGGCGCGCTGCACTGGGGCAGCGCACCCTCCGCGGGCATGGCGTTCGCCGCGGCCGGGGTCGCGGCCACCGCGCCGGCCTGGCTGCTGGCCGGTTCCGTCGTCCGCCGCGACCGGGAGCTGGCGGAGCTGCGCCGGGTGGCCGAGACGGTGCAGCGGGCACTGCTGCGGCCGGTGCCCCGGCGGGTGGGCGATCTGCGGGCCGACGTCCGCTACCTCGCCGCCGACGCGCGGGCCACGGTCGGCGGCGACCTGTACGACGTGCTCGACACCCCGTACGGCACCCGTCTGATCATCGGCGACGTGAGCGGCAAGGGGCTGGCCGCGGTGGCGCGAGCCGCCGACGTGCTGGGCGCGTTCCGGGAGCTGGCCCGGCACGAGCCGTCGCTGAGCGGGGTCGCGGTACGGCTCGACGCGCTGGTCCGCGCCCGCCCGGCGGACGACGAGGGCTTCGTCACCGCGCTGCTGATGGGTCTGCCGTCGGGGGACGGCCCCGCCGAGATCGTCTACTGCGGCCATCCGCCCCCGCTGCTGCTGCGCGACGGGACGGCGACGTTCCCCGTCTCCCTGGCCCCCGCCCCGCCGCTGGGCCTGCTCGACCTCGCCGACGGCTGGTGCGCCGCCGAGCCCCTCCCGGTCCGCCCGGGCGACCGGCTGCTGTTCTACACCGACGGCGTCATCGAGGCCCGCGACGCGGCGGGCCGCGACTATCCGCTGGCGCAACGGGCGGCCGACCTGATGCGCCGTGACGCCGACACCTGCCTCGGGCCGTTCCTGGAACGGCTGGAGGACGACCTGCTCGGCCACACCGGCGGTCGGCTCGACGACGACGCCGCCCTGCTGCTCGTCGAGGTCGATCGCCTGGGCCGGCTGGGCCCGGTGGCGGCGCTACCCGAGCTGCCCGAGCTGCGCGACCACGTGCTCGGCGATCGCCAGTGACGAGGTGGCGGCCGGCGACGGGGCGTTGCGGACGGTCGTGATGGGGCCGAGACGCCCGATCCGGAAGTCGTCCACCAGGGAGCCGTCCGGATCGACGGCCTGAGCCCGCACCCCCGCCGGCGCCGGCACCAGGTCGGAGGTCTTCAGCTCCGGCACGAACGAGCGCGCCTCGGCGGCGAACGCGTGCCGGAACGCCGAGCCGTACATCTCCCGGACACCGGTGCGCCAGTGACGGCGCGCCAGCCGCCGGAACCCCGGCCCCCGCAGCGTCTCCCACAGATCACCGGCGCGCACGTCGCGACGCCGGTAGCCCTCGCGGGCCGACGCGAGCACCGCGTTGGGCCCCACGTCGACGCCTCCGTCGACCCGCCGGGTGAAGTGGACCCCCAGGAACGGGTAACGCGGATCGGGCACCGGATAGATCAGCCCCCGCACCAGCCCCGTCCGCTCGGGGACCAGCCGGTGGTACTCGCCCCGGAACGGCACGATCGCCGGGGCGGGGGAGTCGCCCGCGAGCCGCGCCACCCGGTCGGAGTGCAGCCCCGCACAGACCACCAGCCGGTCGAAGACCAACTCCTCGTTGACGACGACCTCGCCCCCGGCGGCGCGGATCCGGGTGGTCTCGTACCCGAGCCGCACGGTGCCGCCGGCGTCGACCACGTCGTCGGCGTAGGCGCGCGCGACGGCGGGGAAGTCCACGATCGCGGTGTGCGGCGAGTGCAGGGCGGCGACCCCGGCCGCGTGCGGCTCGACCTCGCGGAGCCCGGCGGCGTCCAGCCACCGCAGTCCAGGCACGCCGTTCGCGGTGGCCCGCCGCTCGATCTCGCGCAGGGCCGGCACCTCACCCTCGTGCCGGGCGACGACCACCTTGCCGCACTCCTCGTACGGCAGGCCCCGCTCGGCGCAGTACTCCTTGAGCAGGCCGACGCCGCGCCGGCAGAGCGTCGCCTTGAGGGAGCCGGGCGCGTAGTAGAGCCCGGCGTGCGCCACCCCGCTGTTGTGTCCGGTCTGGTGTGCGGCGACCCGGTCCTCCTTGTCGAGGACGGTCACCTCCGCGCCCGCCGCCGCCAAGCGCCGCGCCACCGCCAGCCCGAGGATCCCGGCGCCCACCACCCCGACCCGTCCGATGCCCGTCACGGGAACGATGCTCGCACGGCCGGGGCGGCGGGTGTCAGGCCCCCAGGCGCTTGCGGCCCCGGGCCCGGACCTTGCGGCGCTGCGACGGGTCGAGCATCAGGTACGCGGCGACCGGCACCGCGATGGCGCCCAGCACGAGCAGCGTGAGGATCCAGCCGGGGATCAGCCAGAGGGCGATCACGCCCAGCGCGACGCCGCCCATGGCGACCTTGGTCTTCGACGTCAACACGACCACCTCCGAGGTGTCACCTGGAAGAACGGCCGTGGCGCGCCGGTGGTTCCGGATTCGGCCGCAGAACCACGATATATCGCGTCCGCCCTCCCGGCCGGGCGCGGTCTAGGCCCGTCGACCGCCGAGCGTCTCCAGCACCTCGGCGTGCAGGAGGCCGTTGGTGCAGACCACGCTGCCGCCGTCCGGACCCGGAGCCCCCGAAAGGTCCGTGAAGACGCCGCCGGCCTCCTCCACGATGACCTGCAGCGCCGCCAGGTCCCACAGGGAGACCTCGGGCTCGGTCGAGATGTCCACCGAGCCCTCGGCGACCATCATGTGCGACCAGAAGTCCCCGTAGGCGCGGGTCCGCCACACCGAACGCGTCAGGTCGAGGAAGCCGTCCAGCCGACCCTTCTCCTCCCAGCCGGACAGGCTGGAGAACGACAGGGAGGCGTCCGACAGGTCGGCGACCTTCGACACCTGGAGCCGGGCGGCCTGCGACAGGCTGCGGCCCGTCCAGGCGCCGCCGTCGCGCGCCGCCCACCAGCGCCGGTTGAGCGCGGGCGCCGACACCAGCCCCACGACCACCTCGTCGTGGTCCATCAGCGCGATCAGCGTCGCCCACACGGGGACGCCGCGCACGAAGTTCTTGGTGCCGTCGATGGGGTCGACGATCCAGCAGCGCGCGCCCTGGCCGCCCGTCCGCCCGTACTCCTCGCCGACCACCCCGTCGCGCGGACGGGCCCGCTTGAGGGTGCCGCGCACCTGCTCCTCGACCGAACGGTCGGCGTCGCTGACGGGGGTCAGGTCCGGTTTGGTGTCGATGCGCAGATCGAGCGCGCGGAAACGCTTGGTCGTGATGTCGTCGGCCGCGTCCGCCAGCACGTGCGCCAGCCGCAGGTCATCGGAGTAGTCCGCCACGGCGAGCAACGCTACCGGACCGGCGGCCGGGTTCCGGGTCTCCCGTGAGCCCGGAGGTGGGAGCATGGCGCCATGCAGCACGTGCCGCACGACCTCCCCGCGTGGGTGGCGGAGCTGACCGACCCCCGCCGCGCCCGGACGCTCGACGAGCTGGCCGACCGGCTGGTGCCGTTGGCCGAGCACGCCATCGACGTGTCCCGGCGGCTGCAGGGCCTGCTGGCCGAGCTGAACGAGCCGTTCAAGCGGGAGTCCCTGTACGAGCGGGTGGAACGCCTCAAGGCGCGGGTGGACGAGGCGTTCGGCGAGGTCTCCGCCGAGATCACCGCCTCCGGCCGCGAACGCCGGGACCGGATCCGCGCGGCCTGCGAGGAGAGCGCCGCCGCCGCCGTCCGACCGGACGCCATGTCGCCGCCGCCGGACGTCGTCCGCTGGGCCGGGGAGCTCCGCGCCCGGCTGGAGGACGAGGTCGGCCCGCTGATCACCCGGCAGGAGCACGCGGTGGCCGAACGGGTGGAGGCCCGCTCGGCGACGGCGCTGGACGAGGCCACCCAGGTGATGCTGGCCCGGGTCGAGGAGCTGGCCAAGGCGATCACCGACCTGATCCACGAGGTGCTGCCGCTGGCCCGCGAGGGCCTGGCGCTGGCCGGGCGGATCTCCGCGCTGTCGGGGCGCTGCCGTTCGCACGGGCGCGGGCCGATCCCGCCGGAGCTGGGCGAGGAGGCCGCCACCGCCGCCGGGGCGTTCGACGAGGCCGTGGGGCGGCTGGAGCTGGAGTGGTCGGCGCTGGGCGCCCGCTGCGCCACCGTCCGGGCGGCGCTGCGGGCCGCCGAGGAGACCGCGTTCAGCCAGGTCACGAACGCGATGGCGTACTGCGTGGAGGAGCTCGCGCCCTCCCACGTCGCGGCGCTCGGCGACGCCGAGGCGCGGGCCATGTCCCTGCTGCGCGAGCTGACGGGCGCGCCCCCGCCCCCCGCCTGAACACCGGCCGGACTCTTCTTGCCATTTCGGGGCACAACCTGGTCTTCTCGGAAGCATCCATCCGCTTCAACGAGGAGGCGCAGGATGATGGAGGAAGCGCAGTACTTCGCGCCCGTCAACACCGACGAGCACGGCGAGGTCACCGTCGAGCTGGCCACGAGCCACCCCGGTTTCGCGGACCCCGTCTACCGCGCCAGGCGCAACGCGATCGCGCGGCTCGCGCTCGACCACCGGCGCGGCGACCCCGTCCCGGAGACCGAGTACACCGCCGAGGAGCAGGAGGTCTGGCGCGTCGTCAGCCGTGAGCTGGCGGCCAAGCACCGCCGGTACGCGGTCGGGGAGTTCCTGGCGGCCAAGGAACGGCTGGGGCTGCCCGAGGACCGGATCCCGCAGCTCCAGGAGGTCTCGGAGATGCTGAGGCCGCTCACCGGGTTCCGCTACCTGCCCGCCGCCGGGCTGGTGCCGCTCCGGGACTTCTACGGCTCGCTGGCCGACTTCTACTTCCACTCCACCCAGTACATCCGGCACCACTCCACGCCGTTCTACACGCCGGAGCCGGACGTGATCCACGAGGTCATCGGGCACGGCAACACCCTGGCCTCGGACCGGTTCGCCGCGCTGTACCGGGTGGCGGGCCACGCCGCCCGCCGGGTGGAGACCCAGGAGGCGCTGGAGTTCGTCTCCAAGGTCTTCTGGTTCACCCTGGAGTTCGGGGTGATGGCCGAGGCGGGGGAGCTCAAGGCGTACGGGGCCGGGATCCTGTCCTCGTACGGGGAGATCGAGGAGTTCCGGGGGATGACCATCCGGCCACTGGACCTCGCCGCCATGGGGACCACCGAGTACGACATCACCAAGTACCAGGACGTGCTGTTCCGGGCCGAGTCGATGGATCACCTGGAGGAGGTGGCGGGCGGCTTCTGGGCCGACTGCGACGACGAGTCCATCGCCCGCATCACCCGATCGACTGTGCGAACGTGAACAGCCGCTCCAGGTCGTAGGCGCGCTTCACCCGGGCGAGCCGCTCGTACCCGGCCCCGTGGTGGGCGCGCCGCCAATCGCGCAGCTCGGGGTCGGCGTAGTTGACGTAGGCCGCGCCGCCCAGGTGCGGCTCCATCGCGCCGTGCAGCCCGCGCAGCCATGCGCGGTCGGCGGTGGCGGCGATGTACTGCACCGTGTACAGCCCGCCACGATGCGGGAACGCGGTGTCGCCCGCCCGGACGCGCCCGGTCGCGCCGCCCAGCGCGTCCAGCAGGACACTGCGGCCGGCCACGCCGTTGCCGTCCGCGAAGCGGCGGGTCAGCCCCTCGATCGCGGAGGCGGGCAGCGGACGGGTCGCCACATGGGACTTCGCCGTGTACTCCGTGCGCGGGAACCCGCCGTCGCGGCGGCTCCCGGGGAGGGTCCCCGCCCGATGGCATTCGGCGACCCCGCCGTCGGCGCACCCGCCCATGAGCCGCATCGCGTCGAGGTACCCGTGGCCGGTGGCGCCCCGGGACGTCGGGTCCGAGCCCACCAGGGCGGTGAGCCGGTCGAGGTGGGGACCCGGATCCCCGAACGCCACACCCGTGACGTCCAGCGTGGGGGAGCCGGCCGACGGCTCGGAGTTGATCTGCAGGCCGGACCACAGCTCGTCCGGCGCGCCCGGGGCCCACGCCTGCCAGGCGGCGAGCGCCTTCGCGGCCCGCCGCCACGGCCACCGCAGGGAGAACGTGGTGAGGTCCTCGGCCCGATGGGTCCGGAAGGCGAACTCCACCGCGACCCCGAAGTTGCCGCCGCCCCCGCCACGGCACGCCCAGAACAGCTCGGGCTCACGTTCGGCGTCGCAGTCCAGGATCCGGCCGTCGGCGGTCACCAGCCGGACGGCCTCCATCACGTCGCAGGTCAGGCCGTGTCGGCGGGACAGGACGCCGATGCCGCCGCCGAGCGCGAGCCCCGCGATCCCCACGGTGGGGCAGGTGCCCGCAGGGATCGACACGCCCTCGTCGGTCAGCCCCTCGTACACCTCGATGAGGCGCGCGCCGGCGCCGACCGTCGCCCGCCCGGCGTCCGACTTCACGACGTTCATGGGAGACACGTCGATGACCAGACCGGTACCGGTCGACCAGCCCGCATAACCATGGCCGCCACTGCGCACCGCGACCGGGAGCCCTCTGCGCCGGGCGAACCCGACGCACTCGCGCACGTCCTCGGGCTCGGCGCAGTACGCGATCCCGGCGGGGCGGATCCGATCGAAGCGGGGGATGTAGAGCTTGCGGGCCTCGTCGTACGCGTCGTCGCCCGGCCTGATCAGGCTGCCCGCCAGGCCCTCCCCGAGGGCCCTCCAGTCGGCCGGGCCCGTCGCGGACGGGGACGCCGACCGTGTCCTCCTAGGCGGCGACGCGGGCGCGGGGCGATCGCCGTCGCACCCGCCCGCCAGCGCCGCCAGGCCCGCGGCGGCGAGGAACCCCCGCCGTCTCATCCCCGCCGGACGCCTTGCTCGCGGTCCTCGATCCCCGCGCTCCAACTCGCCAGCAGTCGCAGCGCGTCCTCCGACTGCGAGCCCGCCGCCGCCGTGTACGTGACGAGCATCTGGTCGGGATCTCCGGGCGGCTGCAGCGTCTCGTAGTCCAGCTCCATGTCGCCGACCAGCGGATGACGGATCGCCTTCCGGCCGAACCGCTTGTCCTTGACGTTGTGGTCGGCCCACCACCGCCGGAAATGATCGCTCTTCACCGACAGCTCGCCGACCAGCGCGGCCAGCCCCGGGTCGTCCGGGTACGTGCCCGCCTGCAGTCGCAGGTACGCCACCGTCTCCCGGCCCTTGATCGTCCAGTCCGGGAACAGGGCCTGCATGTCCTCGTGCAGGAAGACCAGCCGCGCCCAGTTCCGGTCGGCCGGCGGCAACGCCCCGAAGTCCGTGAACACCGCGGCGGCCATCCGATTCCAGGCCAGCACGTCGGCGCGCCGCCCGCTCACGTACGCGGGAACGCCCTCGCACATCTCCAACAGCCGCCGCAGACCCGGCCGCACCCGCTCCGGCGGGGGCACGGCCCGCCGCCGGTCACGGCCCGGTCGGGCCAGGTTGCGCAGATGGGTGTGCTCGGTGTCGTCCAGCCGCAGCGCCCGCGCCACGGCGGCCAGCACCTCCTCGGACACGTTGTGGGTGCGGCCCTGCTCCAGCCGCACGTAATAGTCCACGCTCACCCCGGCGAGCTGGGCGAGCTCCTCCCGCCGCAGCCCGGGGACCCTCCGACGGTCACCGCCGAACGGCTGCAGGCCCACGTCCTCGGGCCGCAGCCGGGCCCTCCGGGAACGCAGGAACTCGGCCAACTCCGCCCGCTTCTCCATGACGCCCAGTATCGGTGATGCCGGCGTCCGCAACATGGTCCTGCCGAACCCAGGCAGACCAGGGCCCTGGGCGGCCCGCGTCCGCCCGCGCAGCATGGTCGTCGTCACCCGGACGAACACTCAGGAGAACGACACATGACCTCCACCGCGCTCGAGACCGCCACCGCCGCGCAGCCGCTGACCGGCCGGATCGCCGTCGTCACCGGCGCGTCCAGCGGCATCGGCGCCGCCACCGCCCGCGCCCTGTCGGCCCGGGGCGCCCGGGTCGCGCTGCTGGCCCGCCGGGCCGACCGGCTGGACGGGCTCGTCGCCGAACTCGGCGACCGGGCCCTCGCCGTCCCGACGGACGTCGCCGACCCCGACGCGATCGGACGGGCCGCCGCCCGCATCGCCGACGAGCTCGGCCGCGTCGACCTGGTGGTCAACAACGCCGGCGTGATGCTCGCCGCGCCGTTCGAGGACCGCCGGACCGACGACTGGCACCGCATGATCGACATCAACGTCACCGGGGCGATCCGCGTCGCCGACGCCTTCCTGGCCGACCTGATCGCCACCGCCGCCGAGGGCCGCCCCGCCGACCTGATCGACATCTCCTCCGTCGCCGCGCACGGGACGTTCCCGAGCTTCGCCGTCTACTGCGCCACCAAGGCCGCCCTCACGCACTTCTCCCGCAACCTGCGCGCCGAACTGGCCCCCCGGCGGGTCCGCGTCACCAACATCGAGCCCGGCCTGGTCGCCACCGAACTGCAGGGCCACGTCGACCACCCGGACGTCAACGCCGTCATCGACGACTGGCGCGACACGCTCACCTGGCTCTCCGACGCCGACCTCGGCGACCTGATCGCCCACGTGGCCGGCCTGCCCTGGCACGTCAACCTGCCCCACATCGTCGCCATGCCCACTGAGCAAGTTTGATGTGGGGGGGCGACCCCCCACGCCCCCCGCGCCCGGTCTTGGAGATCTTCAGGCGGACGGCCCTCCGCTTGCGCTCCGGGCCGCCCGCCTGAAGGACCGGGCAAAACCCCCGGATGGTTGCTGTCCTTTGGGGTGGTTCTCATGCCCCATGGCCGGTGTGCCTATTCGGGTTGTTCTCGTGCCGTCAACAGGCGGCGCAGGGAGTCGAGGCGGGCCTGGCTGGCGTGGCCCTCGGCGACCCAGGTGTCCAGGGCGCAGTCCGGTTGCAGGTGGTTGCAATGGGGTGGGCAGTGGGTGGCGCCCTCCGCCAGGTCCGGGAAGGCGGCGGTCACCGTTTCGGGCTGCACGTGGGCCAGGCCGAAGCTGCGGACGCCGGGGGTGTCGATGATCCAGCCGCCGTCGGGGAGTTCGAACGCGATGGCGGAGGAGGAGGTGTGGCGGCCTCGGCCGGTGACCACGTTGACGTGGCTGACCGCCCGGTGGGCCTCCGGCACCAGACCGTTGACGAGGGTGGACTTGCCCACTCCCGAGTGCCCGACCAGGACGCTCACCCGGTCGCGGAGCAGGGCGCGCAGGTCGTCGAGCTCATTGGCGTGATGGGAGACCATGTAGGGGACGCCGAGCGGCGCGTACTCGGTGACGAGGGCGTCGGGGGAGGCCAGGTCGGACTTCGTGAGGCAGAGCAGGGGATCGAGGCCGGCGTCGTAGGCGGCGACCAGGCAGCGGTCGATCATCCTCGGGCGGGGCTCGGGGTCCGCCAGGGCCGTGACGATCACGAGTTGGTCGGCGTTGGCGACGATGATCCGTTCGAACGGGTCGGTGTCGTCGGCGGTCCGGCGGAGGGACGAGCGGCGCGGCTCGACCCGGACGATCCGGGCCAGCGCGTCGGGCTCGCCGGAGGTGTCGCCCACCAGGGCCACCCGGTCGCCGACCACGACGCCCTTGCGGCCCAGCTCGCGGGCGCGCATGGCGGTGACCGGCAGGTCGTCCACCAGACAGCGGTAACGGCCCCGGTCGACGGCCGTGACGAACCCCTCGACCGCGTCCTCGTGGGCGGGGCGGCGGCGGGTGCGCGGGCGGGAGCCACGGCGGCCGGGGCGCACCCGGACGTCGTCCTCGTCGAAGTCCCTCAGTCGTCGTGCCAGTGTCAGACTCCCAGCATGCGGGTCCAGAGCCCGGTGAAGTCGGGCAGGGTCTTGCCCACGGTGGCGACGTCCTCGATCTCGACGCCCTCGACGGCCAGCCCCAGCACGGCGGCGGCCATCACCATCCGGTGGTCGTCGTAGGTGCGGAAGAGCCCGCCATGCAGGGGACGCGGCCGGATCTCCAGCCCGTCGGGCAGCTCCCGGACGTCGCCGCCCAACGCGTTGATCTCCCGGGCCAGCGCCGCCAGCCGGTCGGTCTCGTGGCCGCGCAGGTGCGCGATCCCGGTCAACCGGGACGGGGTCGTGGCGAGGGCCGCGAGCGCGGCGATCACCGGCGTCAGCTCACCGACGTCCCGGAGGTCGGCGTCCAGCCCGAGCACGGGACCGGGGCCCCGCACCGTCAGCCCCTCGGGCCCCGTCGACACGTCCGCGCCCATCCGCGCCAGCAGCCCGCGCAGCGCGTCGCCGGGCTGCGTGGTGTCGGACGGCCAGCCCGGCACCGTCACCCGGCCCCCCGTCACGAGCGCCGCGCCGAGGAACTGCGCCGCGTTCGACAGGTCGGGCTCGATCACCGACTCCCCGCCCCGCAGCGGCCCCGGAGCCACCCGCCACACGTCGTCGCCCGTCTCCACGGAGGCGCCCGCCTCCCGGAGCATCCGCACGGTCATCTCCAGATGCGGGGCGGACGGAACGGGCGGCCCCTCATGCCGTACCTCGACGCCCTTCGCGAACCGGGGCGCGGCCAGCAGCAGCCCCGACACGAGCTGCGACGAGCCCGACGCGTCGATGGTGACCGCGCCGCCCGCCAGCGCGCCCCGGCCCCGCACCGTGAACGGCAGGGAGCCCCGGCCGGCGTCGTCGATCTCGGCCCCCAGGGCGCGCAGCGCGTCGATGATCGGACGCATCGGCCGTTCGCGGGCGCGCGGGTCGCCGTCGACGGTCACCTCGCCGTCCACCAGCGCCGCGACCGGCGGCAGGAATCGCATCACCGTGCCCGCCAGACCCACGTCGACCCGTACCGACCCCAGGGGGCGCGGCCCCCCGGGGGCGATCAGCCAGTCGTCGCCCTCCTCGTCGACCCGGACGCCGAGGTCGCGCAGGGCCTGCGTCATCAGCAGCGTGTCGCGGCTGCGCAGCGGGCGCACCACGCGGGTCGGCTCGGCGGCCAGCGCCGCCAGGATCAGCGCCCGGTTGGTCATGGACTTGGAGCCCGGCAGTGCGACGGTCGCGTCGACCGGGCCGGGCGCCACCGGGGCGGGCCAGTTCGGGGTGGGCATACCGCACAGGTTAGCGATCGCCCGCGCGATCGGGACACGACGTGCGACCGGCATCGGCCGGCGGGGGCGACGCGTTCAGCGCCGCACCTTGCGGACGGCCTCCCGGCGCGCCTCGCGCACCTGCCGGGACGCCTCCCGACGGGTCTGCCGCAGCTCGTTCCTGGCCTGCTTGCGCAGCACGCGGGACTCCACGGCGGCGCGGGTCTTGGCGTCGTGCGCCTGCCGCCGCAGCGCGGCCAGCCCCGGATGCCGGCGCGGCTCGGTCGCCACCATGATCAGGGCGCCCAGCAGCCCGCCCTTGAGGAACAGCAGGTCCCGCTGCTGCTCGCGGCGCTCCGGGTCGTCCTCGGTCCAGTACTGGTGCTCGGTCAGCACCGTGGGCACCATCTGGGCCGCCAGCAGGAACGTCGACAGCCGTCGGAAGCGGCCCAGCGCCAGCAGGGTGCCCGCGCCCAGGCTCACCGCGCCCTGGATCCGCACCAGGGTCTCGGGGTCCTTGGTGGGCAGCCAGTCCAGGCGGTCGGCCATCGGCTTGAGGGACGGGGCCATCTGCTCGGCCCGTGGACGGGGATCGCGGAGCGTTTCCAGCCCGGTCACGATGAAGTGCGTGGCCACGAGGGGTCGGGCCACCATTCTGATGGGTCGCATGCCCGGCTTCATGCCCACGGAAACGCCGATCACGCCCGAAGTCTCGGGCAGTATGGGTGCCATGTGCGGTCGTTATGCCACAGCTCGTGCCCGCCAGGAGCTGATCGACGAGTTCCAGGTCCAGCTCGACGCCACCGAGGACGCGGTCCGGCCCGACTACAACGTCGCGCCCACCAAGCTGGTGCCCGCCGTCCTGACCCGTGCGCCCCGCCCCGCCGACGGCTCCGAGGCCCTCGCCGAGCAGGCCGAGCAGCAGGCCGTCCGCCAGTTGCGGGCGCTGCGCTGGGGGCTGGTGCCGTCCTGGGCCAAGGACCCCAAGATCGGCAACCGGATGATCAACGCCCGGGCCGAGACGGTGCACGAGAAGCCCTCCTACCGGCGGGCGTTCGCCAAACGGCGCTGCCTGCTGCCCGCCGACGGCTTCTTCGAGTGGTACAACCTGGAGCGCGAGGGGCACAAGCCCGCCAAGCAGCCGTTCTTCATCCGTCCCCGCGACGGCGCGGTGATGGCCATGGCCGGGCTGTACGAGCTGTGGCGTTCGCCCGAGGACGAGTGGCTGTGGACGTGCACGGTCATCACCACCCAGGCCACCGACGACGTCGGGCGCATCCACGATCGGATGCCGATGACGGTCGCCCCCGACCACTGGGACGCCTGGCTCGACCCGGAGCTGACCGCCCTGGAGGACGTGCGCGGTCTGCTGGTGCCCGCGATGAACGGCACCATGGAGGCGTTCCCGGTGTCCAAGGCCGTCAACAACGTGAGAAACAACGGTCCGGAGCTCATACAGCCCGCCGCCGATGGGCATATCTCCGGAGACGAACCCGGTTCGAGCGCCCTCTTCTGACGGCGCCGCCGGGACGGCCACGGGGGGCCTGACGATGGGAGTTCGGACCACCGTGGACACCTCCGCCGCGCGCCGCCGCCTCGAGGACATGCTCGCCGACCTGGATCGCTCCATCGCCCTGCTGAGGGCCGCGTACGGCGGGGGCTCGGACCGGCATCCGGCCGACACCGTCGCGCACCTGATGGACGTGGATCAGGCCGAGGCGTCCCTGCTGACCCTCGGACGGCAGCGCAACGCGGTGCTGGCCGCGCTGCAGCGGATCTCCGCCGGCACCTACGGCCGCTGCGTCACCTGCAGCGTCCCGGTCGCCGAGGGGCGGCTGGAGGCGCGCCCCGACGCCGCCCGCTGCGTGCCCTGCCAGTCCCGGTACGACCGCGCCCGCCGTTGAGGCACGGCGCCCCGATCAGCGCCTGACCGCACTGGCCAGCAGATGGATCCCCACGGACTCGTCGGTGACCAGGGCGGTCAGCTCGGTCCGCACCAGGCCGCGCAGCGCGTGCGCGTCGGCCGTCAGCACGTGCTCCACGGTGGACGGCGACAGGACCGTGCGGGGCCTGATCCACTCCACCTCGAAACCCGCCTCCGACAGCAGCTCCCGCAACTGGTCCGACCAGAAGCACCGGGTGATCGTGCCGTCCGGCCAGGGGACCAGCACCACCTCGGCGCGCGGCACGTCCGACAGGTGCGCCCAGAAGTTCTGCTCGGCCAGCATCGCCATCCCGAGCATCAGCGAGTCCACGCTGAGCAGCATCCGGCCGCCGGGCCGCAGGACCCGGGCGATCTCCACGACGGTGGCCTCGGTCGCGAGATGGCGGGACAGCACCCGGTCCTCGGCGACCACCGCGTCCACCGAGCCGTCCGCCAGGAAGCCCAGCGCGCCCACGTCGCCGATCACGCGGTGGGTGCCCCCGGCCGCGCCGGGTCTGCGTCGTCCGGGGACGGCGGTCGGGCGCCCCGGGGCCACGGCGCCGCCGAGGACCTCGACCACCGTGTGCCCCGCGGCGGCGGCGCGGGCGGCGCTCAGGGTGCGCCCGCCGGAGATGTCCAGCACCCGCGACCGCCGCTCGGGCAGCCATCGCTGGAGCTGGGCCGCCGCCACGGCCCAGTAGAAGGTCCAGTACAGGCCCAGGTCATCGCCGCCCTCACCGGGGTCGTGACGCAGGCTGCTGATCGAGCGCTCGGGGGGCGTGGCCGGCAGCGGCAGCAAGGTTGCTCCTGTTCTCGCCATGTACGTGACTTCTTTCCCCCTCCGGGCCCGGCATCACCCTCCGTGCAGATTGCGATGAATTGCCGTGGACACGCCCGGAGCCGTCATCTTCATCCACACCGCCCCGACTGGGAATCGTACGGCTCTCCGGCGTGTTGTGGCGGCCATGACCACAGCCGTCGCCGCACCCCCGGGGGGCGCTGTCGTGATCCGTCAGCGCGGCCCTATATCTTCGGAGACGTACGGCGGAAGCGCCGTCCGCTTGAAGGAGGTGGGTCAGGTACCGGGCACCACGGAGAGCGTCGAGCAGCGCCAGGAACGTTTCCAGCGCGATGTGCTCCCGTTCTTGGACCAGCTCTACTCGGCCGCGCTGCGCATGACGCGCAACCCGGCCGACGCGGAGGATCTCGTGCAGGAGACCTTCGCCAAGGCCTTCGCGTCCTTCCACCAGTTCAGGGAGGGGACGAACCTCAAGGCCTGGCTGTACCGGATCCTGACGAACACCTTCATCAACAACTATCGCAAGAAGCAGCGGCAGCCACAGCAGTCGGCGACCGAGGAGATCGAGGACTGGCAGCTCGCCAGGGCCGAGTCGCACACCTCCAGCGGGCTGAAGTCCGCCGAGGCCGAGGCGCTCGAGCACCTGCCCGACTCCGACGTCAAGACCGCGCTGCAGGAGCTCCCGGAGGAGTTCCGCATCGCCGTCTACCTCGCCGACGTGGAGGGATTCGCGTACAAGGAGATCGCCGACATCATGGGCACCCCCATCGGCACCGTGATGTCGCGTCTGCACCGCGGGCGGCGGCAGCTCAGGTCCATGCTGGAGGACTACGCCGAGGAGCGCGGCCTGACCCGCACCGGGGAGGGATCGGCGTGAACGGCGCACCCGGCACGGACGCCCTTGCGCACGATGAGGTGAGTGAGCGATGAGCTGCGGAAATCCCCATGAGACGCCGTGTACCGAGGTGCTGGCGCGGGTCTATTCGTATCTCGACGGCGAGCTGGACTCCGGCGGCTGCGACGAGGTGCGGCAGCACCTCGACGAGTGCGGCCCCTGTCTGCAGGAGTACGGCCTCGAAGAGGTCGTCAAGAAGCTGGTGAACAAGTCCTGCGGCTGCGAGCCCGTGCCCGGGGACCTGCGCGCCAAGGTGATGGGCCGCATCGAGCAACTGTGCGCCGAGGCCGGCGCGGAGATCGTCGACACCGAGCCCGCCTGACACCCGCCGTCTCCGTCCTCGGTAGG
The DNA here is from genome assembly GCF_003386555.1 of Thermomonospora umbrina. Lineage (GTDB taxonomy): Bacteria > Actinomycetota > Actinomycetes > Streptosporangiales > Streptosporangiaceae > Thermomonospora > Thermomonospora umbrina. The sequence continues at coordinate 4,746,032 of NZ_QTTT01000001.1, forward strand.
GTACGCGGATGCTCGTTCTGGTCACCGGCGCGGCCGGATTCATCGGGTCCCACCTGGTCGATCGGCTGTCGGCCGACGGCCACGAGGTGATCGGCGTCGACGACCTGTCCTCCGGCACCCACCTGCGCGAGGACATCGACTTCCACCGCATGGACGTCTGCGACCCCGCGCTCGCCGAGCTGGCCGCCCGGCGCCGGCCCGAGGTGATCTGCCATCTGGCCGCGCAGGTCAGCGTGCGGTCCAGCGTCGAGGACCCCCGGCACGACGCCCGGGTCAACGTGCTCGGCACCGTGGGCGTGCTGGAGGCCGCGCGCCTCGCGGGGACCCGCAAGGTGGTCTTCGCGTCCAGTTGCGCCGTGTTCGGGGTGCCCGACGCCCTGCCGGTGCCACCGGACGCCGAGCGCCGTCCCGCCTCCCCGTACGCCGCCTCCAAGGTCACCGGGGAGATGTACGCCGCGATGTACCGGTCGCTGCACGGCCTGGACTTCACGGCGCTGACGCTCGCCAACGTCTACGGGCCCCGGCAGTCCCCGGAGGGGGAGGCCGGGGTCGTCTCGATCTTCACCGACGCGCTGCTCAACGGCACCCCCACCAGGCTGTACGGCGACGGCGACAACACCCGCGACTACGTGTACGTGCTCGACGTCGTGGAGGCGTTCGCGCTGGCCTGCGGGGAGCGCGGCGGCGGGCGGCGGCTGAACGTGGGGACCGGCCTGCAGACCGCGGACCGCGCCCTGCACACCATGGTCGCCGAGGCGGCCGGCGCCCCCGACGACCCGCAGACCGCGCCGCCCCGGATGGGCGACCTGCGGTCGATGGCGGTGGACCCGGAGCCGACCCGGGAGGCCCTCGGCTGGGCCCCCCGCACCGCGCTGCGCGAGGGCCTGTCCGCAACCCTCGCCTGGGCCCGCGAACGCTGATCGCAACAGGGGATCCACCCGGCGCCGGGGCGACGGACTTAGCCTAAGGTGACGATTAGTTCACGCTTTGCTTTCGATTCTCCGCATGCCTGTGGGGCACCGGGCTCGGGCGTTAGGCTTGGGCGCGTTGGCGGCGGGGAGCCTCTCGGCCTGCGGGGTCCGACGGGTGCCGAACTCATCCGAGACCCGGTCGTGCACCGGCCGATCCGATCGCGGCCCCGCCCATCGTCGACTCCCGAGGGGGCGGCAATGCGGGGACTTCCTCCCGCTGCCTGGGCGTACGTCAGCGTGGTCGTCGCGTCCGCCGCGGCGGCCATCGCCACCACGCCCTTCCGGAAACTCGAGCTGCCCGTGCTGGCGGTGTTGGCCGGGCTGTTCCTGATCTGCGACTCCGCGCCCGCCAAGCTCAACGTGGAGCGTGCCCGCGTCTCGCTGAGCTATGCGGCCAGCCTCGCGTCGGTGGTGCTGCTCGGCCCGGGCGGGGCGGCACTGGTCGGGCTCACCGCCATCGTCACCGGTCAGCGGTTCTTCGCCCCGGTCAAGCGGCTGTTCAACGGGGCCCAGTTCGCGCTCAGCGGCTACGCGGCCGGGCTGGTGTTCACCTCCCTCGGCGCCCCCCCGTACAGGCCCGGGGATCCGCGCTGGGTGGAGAGCGTCATCGGCCCCTTCCTGGGCGCGCTGGTCACGTTCGTCACCGTCAACCTGCTGCTGATGGCCGGGATCCTGCTGATCAGCCGTCAGGCGGCGTGGCAGGAGCTGCTGCGCGAGAGCGGCGAGCTGGTCTTCGGGTGCCTCGGGTACGGCATGTTCGGGCTGCTCATCGCCGGGCTGTGGCAGAAGGGCGGGGTGTTCGCCGCCGTGCTGGTGCTGCTGCCGCTGTTCATCGCGCGCTGGGCGCTGGCCCAGACGCACGCCCAACAGCAGGCGCACACCGCCACCCTGGCCGCGCTGTGCCAGGCGGTGGAGACCAAGGACTACTACACCCGGGGCCACAGCGAACGGGTCTCCCGCGGCTCGGTGATGATCGCCCAGGAGATCGGCATGCGCCCCGACCGGGTGGAGGCCATCCGGTACGCCGGGATGCTGCACGACGTCGGCAAGCTGGGCGTCCCCACCAAGGTGCTGCAGAAGACCGGGCCGCTCACCGAGGAGGAGTTCGCCGCGATCCAGCTCCATCCGATGCGCGGGCTGGAGATCGTCCGGGAGATCGGGTTCCTCGACGAGGCGCTGGCAGGGATCATGCACCACCACGAGAAGATGAACGGCCGCGGCTACCCGATGGGGCTGGCCGGCGACGAGATCCCCGAGTTCGCCCGGGTGATCTCGGTGGCCGACGCGTTCGACTCGATGACCTCCAACCGCTCCTACCGGGCCGCCCGCAGCAAGGAGGAGGCCATCGAGGAGCTGCGGCGGGGCGCCGGCGACCACTTCGACCCGGCGATCGTCGACGCCTTCCTGAAGGCGTTGACCAGGGACGGCTGGGAGCCGCCCCGGCCGGTGGTGCTGCCGGAGGACGACGTGGTGGAGACGACCCAGCAGGACCACGACGACCCGAGTGTGCCGATCAAGATAGCGGGCGCGTGAGCGCCCCCGCGGGGGCCCGGCCGAACCGTCGGCCGGGCTGGCAGGGCATCGACTCCGGCCAGCTCCTGGTGATCGCGGCGGCGGCGCTGATCCTGCTGGCGGCGCTGGCCGAGCTGGCCGCCGGCGGGCTGGTGCAGCCCGAGTACGCGGTGATCTTCGGCGTGCTGGTGGCGATCGGCGAGCTGTTCCGGATGGTGATGCCGGGCAACCGGGAGGTCGCGCCGATCGGCAGCGCCGCGGCCCTCGGCTACGCCCTGCTGACCACCGTCGGTCCCGAGACCGCGGCGCATCCGCCGCTCCAGGTCGTCGCGGTCGCCGCCGGCGGGATGTTCGTCGGGTCGCTGCCGCACATCGCGGTGGGCCGCTCGCCCCGCCCGGACGCGATGGCGCGCCGGCTGCTCACCATCTCCATCGTGGCGCTGTGCTTCCGCCCGGTGGCGGGGCTGGGCCTGAAGTGGACGGCGCTGCTGTGCGTGATGGCGGTGACCGTGGTGCTGTCCTGCCTCATCGAGGTGTGCATCGCCGCGCTGATCCGCGCCGAGGCCGTCCGCGCCCGGTACGGGATCGCGCTCCGCGACGAGATCGGCGCGAAGCTGGCGCTGTGCGCGGCGACGGGGGCCACCGCCATGCTGATCGCGGTGGCGACCGCGGTGATGGGGCGGTCGGCGCTGCTGGTCTTCACCGCGCCGATCCTGGTCACCCAGTTCGCGTTCCGTCGGTACGCGGGCATCCGGGCCACCTACCTGCAGACCGTACGGGCCCTGTCGCGGGTCACCGAGGTCGGCGGCTACGTGGAGGCGGGGCACTCGCGCCGGGTCTCCCGGCTGGCCGTGGCGATGGGCCGGGAGCTGGGGATGGCCGAGGAAGAACTCCTGGAGCTGGAGTACGCGGCGCTGATGCACGACATCGGCCAGCTCTCCCTCGGCGACCCGATCCCCGGGGGCGCGACCGTGCTGGCCTCCCCGGCGGAGCAGCGCCGCATCGCCGAGCTGGGCGCGGACGTCATCAAGGAGACCGGGGTGCTCGACCGGGTGGCGTACATCGTCCGCCGCCAGGCCGACCCGTACCGCGACACCCTCCCGGACGCGCCACCGCCGCCGCCGCTGGCCAGCCGCATCATCAAGGCGGCCAACGCCTACGACGACCTGGTCGGCGACTCCACCGACCGCGACCGGGGCGCGGCCGTGCTGGAACGGCTGCGGCTGGACTCGGCCGCAGAGTACGACCCCACGGTGGTGGAGGCCCTCGGCCGCGTCGCCGACCGCCGCCCGCGGAGCTGAACGGTCCATGCCGGGGGCTCCAAAGCGTCCCCCGCCATCTTTGTCGTCCGCGTGATCGGTGACCGTCGCCGGCGCGCACTATCGTCACCCGAGTCGGATCTGAGAGGGGGCCGCACGTGTTCGAGTCCGTCCTGGTGGCGAATCGCGGAGAGATCGCCAGCCGCGTCATCCACACCGTGCGCGCGATGGGCCTCAAGGCCATCGCCGTCCACTCCGAGGCGGACGCGGATCTGCCGTTCGTGGCCGAGGCCGACGAGGCGATCCTGATCGGGCCCGCGCAGCCCGCCCAGAGCTACCTGGACATGAACCGGGTCCTGGAGGCCGCCCGGCGCGCCAACGCGCAGGCGATCCACCCCGGCTACGGGTTCCTCGCCGAGAACGCCGAGTTCGCCGAGCGGGTGGCCGCGCAGGGCCTGACCTGGATCGGCCCGCCGCCGCTGGCCATGGCCCGGATGGGCGACAAGATCAACGCCCGCAACCTGATGATCGAGGCCGGCGTGCCGGTGTCGCCGGGCGTGTGGGAGCCGGTGCCGGACGCCGCCACCGCCGTCGCCGAGGCCGAGCGCATCGGCTACCCGGTGATGGTCAAGGCCGCGGGCGGGGGCGGCGGCATCGGCATGAGCGCCGCCCACGACGAGGCCGCGCTGGTCAAGGCGTACGAGACGGCCCGGGCGCGCGCCGAGCGGTTCTTCCGCAACGCCGACATCCTGTTGGAGCGCTACGTCGAACCCGCTCGGCACGTCGAGGTGCAGATCCTCGGGCTCGCCGACGGCACGGTGGTGGCGCTGGGGGAGCGCGACTGCTCGGTCCAGCGGCGGCACCAGAAGATCGTGGAGGAGTCCCCGTCCCCCGGGGTGACCCCGGAGCTGCGCTCCCGGATGCTCGCGGCGGCCGTCCGGGCCGGCGAGGCGGTCGGCTACCGGGGCGCGGGCACCGTCGAGTTCCTGGTGGACCCGGCGACGCAGGACTTCATGTTCCTGGAGATGAACACCCGGCTGCAGGTCGAGCACCCGGTCACCGAGCTGGTCACCGGCATCGACCTGGTCGAGCAGCAACTCCTGATCGCGGCCGGCGAGCCGGTCACGTTCACCTCGGTCGAGGCGCGCGGCCACGCCGTCGAGTTCCGGGTGTACGCCGAGGACCCGGACCGCTTCCTGCCCAGCCCCGGCGAGATCAAGATCTGGGAGGAGCCGGTCGGCGAGGGCATCCGCATCGACGCCGGCTACGCCGAGGGCAACACCGTCACCCCCTTCTACGACCCGCTGCTGGCCAAGCTGTGCGTGCACGGCGCGGACCGGCCGGCGGCGCTGCGGCGCGCCGGGCAGGCCGTCGGGGCCTTCCAGATCGAGGGCCTCAAGACCAACCTGCCGTTCTTCACCGAGGTGCTCGGCGACGAGGAGTTCGTCTCCGGGACGTACGACACCGGGCTGGTGGGCCGGATGCGCCGCTGACGGCCACCGGACCGGCCCGGATCGCCAATCATGACGAGTTAAAGGAGCACGGGGTGCCCGAGGTTCGCGCGGAGATGGTCGCTAACGTGTGGAAGGTCATCGTCGGGCAGGGCGACGACGTGACCGACGGGGACACGCTGGTCATCCTGGAGTCCATGAAGATGGAGATCCCGGTCCTGGCCGAGGACGACGGCGTGGTCTCGCAGCTCAAGGTGGCCGAGGGCGACGTCGTCCAGGAGGGCGACCTGATCGCCGTCATCGAGTAGAAGGGCCGGTCATGGAGACCTACTGCGACCGCTGCGGGCGTCCGTCCGGGGAGTCGGACGCCGGGCACGAGGGCTGCCGGGCCGCCCGCGAACTCGAGCCGCCGCGCTACTGCGCGAGCTGCGCCCGCCGCATGGTCGTCCAGGTCACGCCGCGCGGCTGGACGGCCCGCTGCGTCGAACACGGCACCCTCGCCTCCGCCTGACCCGACGGTCGGGCGCCGCATCCGAGCGCCCGCACCGCCTGCGACGGCGGTCGGCTCGTCCCCGACGGCCGCCGCATGCCGGCGCGGGGATCGATGCCCGCCGGGGCGGTCAGCTCTCGGCCATGGTGCGGCAGGAGGTCTCGTCGGGCAGCAGCGGGCGCCAGCGGACCGAGTACACCGTGCCGTCGCTGCGCCAGGCGGTCCCGGCGGGCGTGGACGTGCCGAGCTCGAGCGCGCGTCGCGTGTCGGCCCCTTGCAGGACGGTGCATCGGCCGCCGGCGGCCCGCTCGCCCCCGCCCAACGGGCGCAGCGGCCACGGCCTCGCCTTCCGGTCTCCGCCGACGACCTCGCCGGTCAGCACCGCGAGGCGTTCCGGGGCGTACGTTCGGGGCGGTGCCGCGAGGTCGCCGGCCGGCCAGGCTTCGGGGCTGAGCCGTTTCCAGAACCGGACGGCCGGATCGGCGGCGCCCTCGGGATGCTGAATCCGGGTCCGCGCCGACCCGTACCGGATGGCCAGCGTGAACGCGTCCGCGACGCGCGGGTCGGACACCGTCCGGTTCCGGTCGAGCCCGGCGGCGCGCGCCCCGTCGAGGAGCCGCCCCAGGGCGTCGGCGGTCAGCCGGTACTCCCGCAGCACCTCGACGCCGTCCTCTCGAACGGGCGCCAGCGCGCGTCCGTCGCCGTACAGGGAGAAGTCGGGCAGGCTGCCGGGGCCGCCGACGCCGGCGATCCCCCCGGTGAGCCGCCACCGCAGCAGCAGCGCGTCGGGCGCGGCCGTGACGGAAGGGGCCGTCGGGAGGGCGGTCGTCCGGGGCGCGGGGTCCTCGTTCGTCCCGCAGGCGGTGAGGGCCGTGACCGTCAGGAGGACCGCGAGTCCGCGCGGGAACATGGCCACGATCGTACGCCCCGCCCGTTCGGTACAAATCTCCCAGCCGGAACCCTGTGGGATTCGACGAACATTCGGCTCCCGGGCGCGCGCTAATGTGCCGATCGTGAGCGTTCTCATGGTGACCGGGACGTGTACCGGTGTCGGCAAGACGATCGTCACCGCCGCGCTGGCCACGGTGGCCCGGGCCCGGGGGGCGTCGGTGGCCGTGGTCAAGCCGGGGCAGACCGGGGTGGCGCCGGGGGAACCCGGCGATCTCGACGACGTGGCCCGGCTCGCCGGGGTCGACGACCTGCACGAGTACGCCCGCTACCCCGATCCGCTGTCGCCCGCCGCCGCCGCGCGGCGCGCCGGGATGGAGCCGCTGCGGCTCGCCGACGTCGTCGACCGGATCCGCGACCTGGCGGACACCCGCCGGCTGGTGCTGGTGGAGGGCGCGGGCGGCCTGCTCGTCCGGTACGACGCCGACGGCACCACGGTCGCCGACCTGGCCCGCTGGCTCAACGCGGCGGTGGTCGTGGTCGCCCGGGCGGACCTGGGGACGCTCAACCACACGGCGCTGACGCTGGAGGCGATGGCGCACCGGGGGGTGCAGCTCGCCGGCGTGGTGATCGGGGAGTGGCCCGAGCACCCGGACCTGGCGATGCGCAGCAACGTCACCGACCTGGAGACCATCGCCGCGCGCCCCTTGGCGGGGGCGCTCCCGGCGGGCGCCGGCGCGCTCGATCCCGCCGAGTTCCTGCTGGTCGCGCGGGCCGGGCTGTCCCCGGCGCTGGGCGGCGCGTTCGATCCTGCTACGTTCCGAAACACCTACGGCCTCGACTGAAGGAGACCTTCGTGACCGACATCCTCGAGGTGGCCCGCCGCCAGGTGCTGGACGAGGGCAGGGGACTGACCGCCGAGCAGGCCCTGCAGTGCCTCACGCTGCCCGACGAGCGGCTGGAGGAGCTGCTCGCCCTCGCCCACGAGGTCCGCATGCACTGGTGCGGCCCGGAGGTCGAGGTGGAGGGCATCGTCTCGCTGAAGACCGGCGGATGCCCGGAGGACTGCCACTTCTGCTCCCAGTCCGGCACGTTCGAGTCGCCGGTCCGTGCGGTGTGGCTCAACATCCCCGAGCTGGTCGAGGCGGCGAAGGAGACCGCCAAGACGGGCGCGACCGAGTTCTGCATCGTGGCGGCCGTCCGGGGCCCGGACGAGCGGCTGATGTCGCAGGTCCGCGACGGGATCAAGGCCATCAACGACGCCGTCGAGATCAACATCGCCTGCTCGCTCGGCATGCTCACCCAGGCCCAGGTGGACGAGCTGGTCGCGATGGGCGTCCACCGCTACAACCACAACCTGGAGACCGCCCGATCCCACTTCGGCAACGTGGTGACCACGCACTCGTTCGAGGAGCGCTGGGACACCTGCCTCATGGTGAAGGAGGCGGGCATGGAGCTGTGCTGCGGCGGCATCATCGGGATGGGCGAGACGGTCGAGCAGCGCGCCGAGTTCGCCGGCCAGCTCGCCGAGCTGGAGCCCGACGAGGTCCCCCTCAACTTCCTGACCCCCCGCCCCGGCACGCCCTTCGAGCGGTACGGCCTGGTCGAGGGCACCGAGGCCCTCAAGACCATCGGCACGTTCCGGCTGGCCCTGCCCCGCACCATCCTCCGCTACGCCGGCGGCCGCGAGCTCACCCTCGGCGACCTGGGCACCCGTTCCGGCATGCTCGGCGGCGTCAACGCCATCATCGTCGGCAACTACCTCACCACGCTGGGCCGCCCGGCGGAGAAGGACCTCGACCTCCTCACCGAGCTCCAGATGCCCATCAAGGCCCTCCAGCAGACCCTCTGACGCGCGACCGGCCCCGCTCTCCGCGGGGCCACCCCGCCTCACCTGCGCGGATGTGTCGAAACGATCGTGCAGGGGAAGGTCGACCCTCGTCATCACGCACGACCTGACGGGGGCAGCCATGCACGTCGATCTCACCGGGAAGACCGCGTTAGTGACCGGAGCGGCGCGCGGTCTGGGGGCCGCGCTCGCCGAACGCCTGTGCGCGAGCGGCGCCACGGTCTGGGCCGCCGACGTGCGGGAGGACGCCCTGCGGGCGCTCTGCGACCGCGCCGGGGGCGACGGACACGACGTCCGCCCCCTGACCCTCGACATCCGTGACCCCGAGCAGGTCACCGAGGCGATCACCGGCGTGTACGACACCGCGGGATCCATCGACGTGCTGGTCAACAACGCCGCCGTGGACGTCACCAAGCCCATCGAGCACCTCACCGCCCACGAGGCCGCACTGGTCATCGGCACCAACCTGGTCGGCTCCATCAACCTGTGCCTGGAGACCTACCGAAGGATGATCAAGCAGAAGAGCGGCCACATCGTCAACGTGCTCTCCACCGCCGCCAACCGTACGTGGACCGAGGCCGGCCCCTACTCCGCCAGCAAGGCCGGGCTCCGCGCCTTCACCCACACGCTGTTCCAGGAGGCCCAACGCGACTGCCCCGGCATCGGCGTCACCGGGATCATCGCCGGCGGCATGAGGACGCCCTTCATCCTCGAGCGCTTCCCCGATGTCGACACCTCCGGCCTGCAAGACCCGGCCATCGTCGCCGACACCGTCCTCTACGCCCTTTCGGTCCCTGCGAGCAGCGTCGTTCCCGAGCTCGTCATCATTCCCCGTACCGAGTCCTCCTGGCCCTGACCGACGATCGGGAAAGTTGAGCCGGGTGCGGGTGATACCCATGTGACCGCCATCCGCGCCATGGAAGGGCACCACAGATGACAGGGGATCCCCCGCCCCACCCGGCCGAGCGTTTCGACGAGGTGTTCGACGCGTACTTCGCCGAGATCCACCGGTACGCGGCGAAGCGGCTCGGGCAGGACGTCGCCGCCGATGTCGCGGCGCAGACGTTCCTGGAGGCGTTCCGGAAACGTCGTCACTACGACCCGGAACGCGCGAGCGTGCGCACCTGGCTCTATGGGATCGCGACCAAGGTCGTCGGCCGGCATCAGCGGTCGGAGGTCCGGGCGCTGCGGGCGCTCGCCCGACTCGGGTCCGGCCGCGCCCCCGAGGACGGCACCGAACGGGTCGACGCGCGCGTCAGCGCCCAGGGCCTGCGAGGCGAACTCGCCGGGGCGATCGCGGCGCTGCCGCGCGGGCAGCGCGACGTGCTGTTGCTCGTGGCCCTGGCCGAACTCAGCCACGACGAGGTCGCGACGGCGTTGGGGATCTCCTATGGCACGGTCGGCTCCCGGCTGAACCGTGCCCGAACCACGTTGCGCAAGGCGCTGGGCGGGACCGATCCGAGGCTCACTCTGGAGGAACAGCATGGATGAGGTGCGGATGGTCCGGGACCGCTACCCCGAGCCCGCCCCCCCGACCGCCCAGGAGATCTCCCGGGCGAGGGCACTGTTGAACGATCCGCCGCGGCGTTCGCGGCCCCGGCTGAAGTGGGTCGCCGGCGGTCTGGTCGCGGTGGGCGCGGCGACGGCCGTGGCGGTCACGCTCACCGGGGGGAACGCCCCCGCGCCGCCCGCCTACGTCACCTTGGACGACAGGGCGGCGGTCCTCGCGGCGGCCGAGCGGGCCGAACGACAGCCGACCGGCAGGTACTGGTACTCCGACGTGGTCCAGGGCCAGTCGTACGTCATGCGTCCGAAGACGGGCACGTACGCGATCACCGCCGCGGTCACCGAGACGTTCGCCTGGTGGGGCGCGAAGACCGGCATGGGCGAGGCGTACCACGGCCGCGACCTTCCGGCCCGCCCGCTGACGGCGCGGGACGAGGCGCTGTGGCGCAAGGCCGGGTCGCCGTCGAGCTTCCGCGTCTGGTCGGGCGACCAGCACCAGACGTACACCACCAAGGGCACGAAGTGGCAGGGGAGCGGCCCGGAGCGGGGCGCGTACCCCAGGGGCGGCGGCGAGTTCTTGGGCGGCAGGTCCGTTGAGGATCTGCGCGACCTTCCGACCGACCCCGCCGCGCTCGCCGAGATGTTCCTGAGCCCCGAGGAGATGGGAAGGGCGGCGGGCGTTCCGCTGGGCCACCGGGCGGGGGCCGACCCGGCCAGACCGGAGTCGAAGATGATGCGGGTCGCGTCGATGCTCGGCGGCAGCCCGATCCCGCCGAAGGTCCGTGCGGGCCTGGTACGGGCGTTGGCCGCTCAGCCGGGCGTCCACGCCATCGGTCGCGTCACCGACCCGCTGGGGCGCAGAGGGGTCGCGCTGGCGGCGGACGATCGTGCCGTGGACGCCGACGACGGGACCTTCCGCTCCCGTTCGGTGATCGTCTTCGATGAGCGCACCGGCGCGCTGCTGTCCCGGCACGAGGAGTTGACCACGCCCGGCGGCCGGTACGCGGAGATGAGGCCCGGCTTCATCATCGACTACTGGACCGTCCGTGCGGCCGGGTGGACGGACACCAGGCCGTCGCCGCGGGAGGCGTCACCGTTCGACTGACCGCTCGATCGACCCGGGGCCGTGCCGCCGTGAGGCGACGCGGCCCCGATCACGTACGGCGGAGGCGGGTGATGAACTTGTAACGGTCCCCCCGGTAGAGGGACTGCGCCCACTCGACGGGCTCGCCGCGGTCGTCGAAGGCGTGGCGCGACAGCAGCAGCATGGGCAGGCCCACGTCCACGCCCAGGAGCTGGGCGTCGTGGGGGGTGGCCAGGACGGTCTCGATGACCTCCTCGGCCTCGGCCAGGTGGACGTCGTAGGCGGTGCCCAGCGTCTCGTACAGGGAGCGGTGGCGGGGGAGTTCGCGGCGCAGGCCCGGGAAGCGGCGGGCGGGCAGGTGGGAGGTGTCGAGGGACATCGGCTCGCCGTCGGCCAGGCGGAGCCGGTGGATGCGCAGGACGCGGCCGCCGGGGCGGATGGCCAGGAGGCGGGCGAGGCGTTCGTCGGCGCTGACGTAGCCGATGTCGAGGATCTTGGTCTCGGGCTGCAGGCCGTGGTGGCGCATGTCCTCGGTGTAGGAGACCAACTGGAGCTCCTGGGCGACCTTGGGCTTGGCGACGAAGGTCCCCTTGCCCTGGATCCGCTGGAGCCGGCCCTCCACGACCAGCTCGGCCAGCGCCTGGCGCACCGTGGTGCGGGAGGTCTCGTACCGCTCGGCCAGCGTCCGCTCCGGGGGCAGCGGGCTGCCCGGCGACAACTGCCGGGTCAACTCCACCAAGAGCTCTTTGAGCTTGTAGTACTTGGGGATGCGCGGGGAGCCGGAAGACGTCCCGAGGTCGCCCAGCGGCACCCGATCTATGCTCATGCCCTCGCTCCGCTCACAGGCGCGGCACCAGGGGCCGCTTCGCCGTCATGTGTCGTCTCAGGTTCACCGTCGGTTGGCCCCGATGTTACGCATGAAGATTACGGCGACGTTTCCGCCCTCACCTTCTGAAGGGCCTGTTCGAGGACTGTGAGTTCCGCCTCGGTGACGGACGCCCGGGCTGTGAGCCGCAGGCAGGCGCGTCCGGTGGGCACCGACGGCGGACGGAAGCACCCCACCCGCGCCCCCTGCTCGGCGCAGATCTCGGTGGCCCGTACGGCGGCGTGCGGATCGCCCAGCACCACGGGCACGACCGCCGCGGCCGGCACGGTGGTCTCGAAGCCGAGGCCCTCCGTGAGGGCGTGGAGGCGGTGGGCGCGTTCGCGGGCCCGTTCCGGAAGGTCGGGTTCGGCGGCCAGCACGTCGAGCGCGGCCAGCGCCGCGCCCACGCTCGCGGGGGCCAGACCGGTGTCGAAGATGAACGCCCGGCCGATGTCGACCAGGGTCTCGACGACCTCCGGGGCGCCCAGCACCGCGCCGCCCTGCGAGGCCAGCGATTTCGACAGCGTCAGCGTCAGCACCACGTCGGGCTCGCCGGCCAACCCGGCCTCGTGCGCCGCGCCCCGCCCGTTCGGGCCCACGACACCCAGGGCGTGCGCCTCGTCGATGATCAGGAGGGCCCCGTGCCGGCGGGTCACCCGGTGCAGTGCGCGCAGCGGGGCGAGGTCGCCGTCCACGGAGAACACCGCGTCGGTGACGACGAGCGCGTGCTCTTCGTCACGTTCCATCAGGGCGCGTTCGACGGCCGCCACGTCCCGATGCGGTGTGACGACCACCCGGGCGCGCGACAACCGACAGGCGTCCACGATCGAGGCGTGGTTCACCTGATCGGACACCACCAGCGCACCGGGACCGGACAGCCCGGCCACCGCCCCCAGGTTGGCCAGGAAGCCCGAGGAGAACACCAGCCCGGCAGGGCTCCCTGTGAACGCAGCCAACCGGCGGTCCAACTCGCCGTGCAGTTCGGTGGAGCCGGTGACCAGCCGGGACCCGGTCGACCCGGTGCCCCACGCGCGCGTCGCCCGGACCGCCCCCTCGATCAGCCGGGGATCGCGGGACAGCCCGAGGTAGTCGTTGGAGGCCAGGTCGATGAGGCCGTCGTGATCCCGGGTACGGGGACGCACGGAGCGCCGCAGCCCCGCCGCCTCCCGTCGTTCCGTGGCCTCGCGCAGCCGCGCCAGCGGATCGGTCACCTGTGCTCCTCTCGTGGGGCGGCCCCGAACTTAATACACCACCCGGGCCGACCTTCCCCTAGGGAAGGCCTGGGAGAATGGTCGGGTGCCTACGTTGACGGATCTAGTGCGAACTCGGACAGACCTGGACGCCGAGGATTTGGAGTGGCTCCACGCCCTCGTGTCGGACTGGCAGCTCCTGGCGGACCTGTCCTTCGCCGACCTGGTGCTGTGGGTCCCCGAGCACGGCGCCGTCCAGGGCGCCCAGGTGCCCGGATGGATGTGCCTGGCGCAGATGCGACCCACCACCGGGCCCACCGCGTACCCCGAGGACCTGGTCGGCACGGTGGTGCGGACCGGGCGGCGCGGGCTGATCGACGTGGCCTGGCGGGAGCGGCGCATCGTCCGGGAGGGCGACCCCGAGTGGGGCAGCGGGATCCCCGTCCGGGAGGAGTCGATCCCGGTCCGCCGGGGGGACAAGATCCTCGGCGTGATCCAGCGGAGCACCAACCTCAGCTCGGCGCGCACCCCCAGCCGGCTGGAGCTGACCTACCTGCAGAGCGCCAGCGACCTCGCCCAGATGATCTCCGAGGGAACGTTCCCGGACGTCGGCGAGGAGCCCAACCTCGTCCGCGCCCCCCGGGTGGGGGACGGCCTGCTGCGGCTCGACAAGGCGGGCCGGGTGACCTACGCCAGCCCGAACGCCCAGTCCGCCTACCGCAGGCTCGGACTGACCGCCGACCTGGCCGGGGAGCCGCTCGGCGAGGTGACGCAGCGGCTGGTCGACACCGGCGAGCCGATGGAGGAGTCGCTGATCCGGGTCCTCGGCGGCGGTCAGGCGCGTGAGGCCGAGGTCGAGGCGAACGGGTCGGTGGTGCAGTTGCGCACGATCCCGCTGGTGGTCACCGGCAACCGCATAGGCGCCATCGTGCTGATCCGCGACGTCACCGAGCTGCGCTGGCGGGACCGCGAGCTGATGACCAAGGACGCCACCATCCGGGAGATCCACCACCGGGTGAAGAACAACCTGCAGACCGTGGCCGCGCTGCTGCGTCTGCAGGCCCGTCGGCTGCAGGTCCCCGAGGGCCGGGCCGCCTTGGACGAGGCGGTCCGCCGGGTCGGCTCCATCGCCATCGTGCACGAGACCCTGTCGCTGACCCCGGACGAGCTGATCGACTTCGACGACATCGCCGACCGGGTCATCACGATGGCGGGGGAGGTGTCCGCGCCCGAGACCCTGGTGGTCCCCAAGCGCACCGGCGCGTTCGGGGTGCTGCCCTCACAGGTCGCCACGCCGCTGGCCATGGTGCTCACCGAGCTGCTGCAGAACGCGCTGGAGCACGGTCTGCCGGACCGCGACGGCGATCTGGAGGTGCGGGCCACCCGGCTGGAGACCGATCCGCCGCACCTGATGGTGGTCGTCTCCGACGACGGGGTGGGGCTGCCCCCCGACTTCGACGTGGAGGGCACCAACAGCCTGGGGCTGCAGATCGTCCGCACCCTGATCGTCGGCGAACTGGGCGGGAGTCTGGAGTTCCGAGGTCGTTCCGGGGGCGGCACCGAGGTCGTCGTCGACATCCCGTTCGACCACGGAACGCGCTCTCACCAGTAACGGCGTCCCGGCGCCATCAAGGTGGCCATCGGCATCCCTGTGGGCCGGGAACGCTGCGCGGTGAACGTGCGGAAGGGGTCCGTCTAGAGAACGCGGGCGCGGGCGCGGGCGTTGCGGCGCTTGAGGGCGCGACGCTCGTCCTCGCTCATTCCGCCCCAGACGCCGGAGTCCTGACCGGACTCCAGGGCCCAGCGCAGGCACGACTCGGTGACGTCGCAGCGTCGGCAGACCTGCTTGGCCTCCTCGATCTGCAGCAGCGCCGGTCCGGTGTTCCCGATGGGGAAGAACAGCTCGGGGTCCACGTCACGGCAGGCGGCGATGTGGCGCCAGTCCATGCGGTCCACTCCTTCGTCAGCGTGGAGGGGTGACTCCACTTGTGAACGGTTTCACATGTCGCGGACCACCCGAACCAGAACCGGGTCCGGGGGATTTGTCCTGCGGCGCGTCTGGATCACGGGGCCTGGTGAACTGGCCCGATGTCTGCTCGGCGCACTTTGAGCGTGTCAGGGGGCCGCCGGGGCACGCAAGACCTTTGAGAAACGTTTCTCAAAGTATGGGCTGTCGTATGTGTCACATCCGGGGGTCGTCGGTGTGACTTTCCTGTTAACGGCAGTTACCTCGGCCACATCGTCGGTCCCTCAGATGACGATGCGTATCGCCCTCGGCACGGAGCGGAAGACGACCTCGCGGCGTTCTCCCAGGTAGTCCCCGTCCAACTGAAAGGCGATGGGCCGTTCCGCGCGAACGGTGAGCTCGTCGACGTTGTGCATGTTCACAACATGACCGCCGCGGACCGGCGCCGAACCCGGCAGCAACATCCCGGCCACCGTGGACAGCACCGGCAGCACGTCCAGGGAACGGCTGCCGAACACATCCAGCCCGGTGGCGAAGTGCGCACGGGGACTGGGATTCACCGGATGCCGGCCGATATAAGTCCACGGCGCGGTATTGGAGATGAAGGAAAGGAACACGCCCTCCACCGGGTCATGGCCCGGCCGTTCGAGGGTGAGCGCGGGACGTCGTCGGTCGGTCCCGGCGAAGAAGCGCCGCAGCGCCGCCTGGACGTAGAGCGACGGACGGGACTTGGCCCCCGCGTCGCGTCGTTCCTCCACCGCGCGGATCACCTCGGCGTCCAGCCCGAGGCCCGCGCAGAACGTGAAGTAGCGGTCGTCGGCCCGCCCGAGGCCCACCGACCGGTGCCGTCCGGCCCGCAGCGCCTCCAGCACCCTGCGGGTCGCGCCGACGGGGTCGCCGGGCAGCCCCAGGGCGCGGGCGAACACGTTGGTGCTCCCGATCGGCAGCACCGCCAGCGCCGGCACGTCGGGGGAGGGGCCGCGGGCCAGCAGGCCGTTGACGGCCTCGTTCACCGTCCCGTCACCGCCCAGCGCGATCACCACGTCGTACTTGGCGTCGGCCGCCTCCCGCGCGAGGACGGCGGCGTGGCCGCGATGCGCGGTCTCGGCGAGCTCCAGATCCAGATCGCCGGAGAAGGCGCGGATCAGGAGTTCGCGGACCCGCCGGGAGGTGGAGGTCGCCTTGGGGTTGGCGATGAGCATGGCGCGCACGGCGCCAGGTTACCCACAGTAGGGCCGATGGCCGGACCGGATCGGGTGCCCGACCCGGTGCCGCACGTCACCGCGGGGTGGGGCGAGTAGGGTTCGACTGTGTCCGAACGTCGCCCCTTCACCGTGACCGCCGCCGCCGCGCTCGAGGCGGCGGAGGGCTTCGCCGCGCTGGGCTTCGGCGCGTTCGTGGCGTGGGAGACCGTGGTCGGCAAGCCGCTGGACCCGGTCACCGCCTGGGCCGTGACCGGCATGGCGCTGCTGGGCGGCTGCTGCATCCTGGCCGTCGCCCGGGGCCTGCTGACCGCCGAGCGCTGGAGCCGCGCCCCGGTGGTGCTGACCCAGTTGTTCGCGCTGCCGGTGTCCTGGTCGCTGCTGCAGAGCGAGCAGTACCTGTACGGGGCGCCCCTGATCACCGTGGCGGTGCTCACACTGGTGCTGGTGCTCAGCGGCCCGAGCACGCGCTTCCTGCTGGCCGCCGACGACGACTCCGACGGCGGCGGGGACGACGGTGCGGGCGACGGGCGCGCGGGCGAGGACACCGAGGACGCGGAGGCCGGGAACCAGGCCGGCGGGCCCGGATCCCGGTCCTGAGTCGATCACCCGCGGCCCCGCGGGTCACTCGTCCGCGGTCAGGCCCTCGCGGAGCTGGGTCAGCGTACGGGCCAGCAGGCGTGACACGTGCATCTGGGAGATCCCCAGCTCGGCGGCGATCTGCGACTGCGTCATGTTGCCGAAGAACCGCAGCAGCAGGATCCGCTTCTCGCGGGCGGGCAGCTTCTCCAGCAGCGGCTTGAGGGACTCGCGGTACTCCACGCCCTCCAGCGAGTCGTCGATCATGCCGAGCGAGTCGGCCACCGCGGGCGCGTCCTCGTCGCCGGAGTCCGGCGCGTCCAGCGAGACCGTCGAGTAGGCGTTGGCGGACTCCAGGCCCTCCAGCACCTCCTCCTCGCTCATCTGCAGATGCGCGGCCAGCTCGCTGACGGTGGGCGCGCGGCCCTCGCGCTGGGCGAGGTCGCTGATCGCCTTGGTCAGCGACAGCTTGAGCTCCTGGAGCCGGCGGGGCACCCGCACCGCCCAGCCCTTGTCGCGGAAGTGCCGCTTGATCTCGCCGACGATGGTGGGTGTGGCATAGGTGGAGAACTCCACCCCGCGCTCCAGGTCGAACCGGTCGATCGACTTGATCAGCCCGATCGTGGCCACCTGGATCAGGTCGTCCAGCCACTCGCCGCGGTTGCGGAACCGGCGGGCCAGGTACTCCACCAGCGGCAGGTGCAGCTCCACGAGCTGGTCGCGGACCCGCTGCCGCTCGGGGTCGCCCTCGGGCAGTTGGTGCAGCTTCTCGAACAGCGCCCGGGCGCGGGCCCGGTCGGGCACTCCGCTGTCGGACCGCTCCTCGGCGGGGCCCGGCGCGTCGCTCTCCGGCAACGTGGTCTTCTCCGTCATACCGCCACCTCGCCTGACGTGTCGGTCCGGGGGGCGAGCCCCGGAGCCTCGCACCGCGGGACGGGCGATCCCCGCTCCGCCGGCGTCCGCCCGCCCGTCCGGCGGACCTCCGGACGTGCCTCCGTCGTCACTGTGCCCCCGCAGCCCCGCGACGCTTCTGCAGCATCACGGTCACCCGGTCGTCGGCGCCCACTCTCGAGTCCACGTCGCCGGCCAGCGAGGACAGCACCGTCCAGGCGAACGTGTCGCGGCTGGGCTCGACGCCGTCGACGGTCAGCACCGAGACCGCGATCCGCATCGCCTCTCCGGTCAGCTCGAACTGACATTCGAGATCCGTGCCGGGGACGGCCTGGGCCAGCAGCATCGCGCAGGCCTCGTCGACCGCGATCCGCAGGTCCTCGATCTCGTCCAGCGTGAAGTCGAGCCGGGCCGCCAGCCCCGCCGTCGCGGTGCGCAGCACGGACAGGTACGCGCTGTCGGCGGGCAGCTTGACGGTCACCACGTCGCGGATGGCCGGTCTGGTGCCGGCCTGCGTCTCAGCGGGCATGGCAGTGGTTTCCTCGGTCACATTTCTCCCTCGGATGGGGCGCGCCTCCTTCGAAACTACCGCCTGTCGTGCGTGGCGTGACGCTTCGCCGCGCGTGGGTTTATCGCATACCGCCGAGCGCCCCCGAAACCCCCCGCGAAACTATTGACTAGATCACTTGGTGACTCGATAGGTTGCGCCCATGGAGATGCACGAGTACGACACCGACGGGTACGCGATCTTCCGGAACGTGCTGGACACCGAACTGATCGGGGAGGCCGACGAGCACGTCCGCTGGCTGCAGGAGCGGCACCCCGGGCGCAGCGGGGAGGATCTGTCCACCGAGCTGGTCGCCCGGGACCCGTTCTGGGTGCGGCTGGTCTCCGACGACCGGCTGCTGGACATCGCCGAGCGCTTCATCGGCCCCGACATCGCCCTGTTCGCCTCGCACTACATCGCCAAGCCCCCGTACACGGGCAAGGCGGTGCTCTGGCACCAGGACGGCGCGTTCTGGCCCCTGGACCCGATGCGGGTGGTCACCCTGTGGCTGGCGGTGGACCGCTCCACCCCGGAGAACGGCTGCCTGCGCGTCATTCCGGGCAGCCACCGGCAGGACCTGCACGGCGTACGGGAACGGACCGGCGAGGACGCGGTGTTCGGCGTCGAGAGCGACGTCGCCGTGGACGAGTCGCGGGCGGTGGACGTGATCCTGGAGCCCGGCGACGCGGAGGTCCACCACCCGAACATCATGCACGGCAGCAACGCCAACGCCTCCCCGCACCGGCGCTGCGGCCTGACCATCCGCTACATCCCGACGTCCACGCGGATCACCGCCGAGCCGCTGCCGTTCCCGAGCGCGCTCCTGCTGCGGGGCCGGGCCGGGGTGAACGAGTACCAGCCGCGACCCCGCTACGTCCCCGGCGAGCACCTCCCCTTCCGAGGGGCCGAGGAGTGGGCGTCCTAACGAGGTGGGAGCAGGGCTCCGGGGTGGCCGATGACCTCGGCCGCCAGCGCGCACCCGGCCTCGGCTGCGGCCGTGGGGGCGGCGCCCGCCAGCCGGGCGGCCAGGTAGGCGCCGTTGAACGCGTCGCCCGCCGAGGTGGTGTCCACGACGCGGACGTCCGGCACGGCGGGGACCTCGGTCTCGGTCTCCGCGTCGGCGACCACGCAGCCGTCGGCGCCGATCTTGACGACGATCTCGCGGACCCCGGAGCCCCGCAGCCGTTCGAGGGTGTCGCGCACACCGCCGTCTCCGTGGACGATCCGGTCGTCGTCCAGCGTGGGCAGGGCGATGTCGGTGTGCCGGAGCACGGCGTCGGCGGCCCGCGCGGCGTGGGCGGGGGAGTCCCAGCCGCTCGCCCGGTAGTTGGTGTCGTAGACGACCAGGCCCCCGCGCCGGCGGGTCTCGGCCAGCGTGGCGAGCAGCCGCTCACGGGCCGTCTCGGACAGGATCGACAGGGTGATCCCGGAGAGGTAGACCACGTCGTGCCCGGCGATCGCGTCGTCCAGTTCGGTGGGCTGCGCGGGCCCGAACAGCCCTCGGGCGGCCGACTCCCGCCGGTAGTGGTGGAAGGTCCGTTCGCCCCGGTCGTCGGTGCGGATCAGGTACAGCCCGGCCCTGCCGCCGGGCAGGACCCTGGCCAGGGCGTCGTCGACCCCGTGGGACCGCCAGTGGTCCCGCATGGCGACGCTGTACGGGTCGTCGCCCGTGACGGTCACGAAGCGGACGTCGACGGCGCCCGGGGCGGCGCTGCGGGCCAGGTAGGCGGCCGTGTTGAAGACGTCCCCGGCGTAGCCGAGGGCGAGCCGGTCGGCGGCCAGATGACGCAGCTCGATCATGCACTCGCCGATGAGCGCCACCCGGGCGGGTCCGGGTAGGGGCCGGTTCAGAAGATCCACGGAACAGGACAATACATCTAGACAGCAAGTGATTAGATGACCAGACTCCTTGTTCCACCCCATGATCGAGGAGAACGAGGAGCATCGTGCGAAGCAGAGCCCTCTGGCGCGGTCTGGCGGCCGGCGCCCTGACGTTCGGTCTGTCCTTCACCGCCATCGCCCCCGCCGACGCCGCCCCGCCCAAGCCCGGCACCGCCACCGTCACCACGTCCCGGGGCCTCGACGCGCCCGCCCCCGCGTCCTGTCAGGGCGTACCCACCCCCGCGTTCCAGGGCACCGAACGGAACGTCGAGGTCAACGACCTGTTCGACCGCTACGGCAACGACAATTCCAGGGTCGACGACTGGACCGGTGCCGACGGCACCTACTCCACCGAACTCCCCGACGGACGGCTGGCGTTCGTCTTCTCGGACACGTTCCTCGGCAAGGTCAACGCCGACGGCTCGCGTTCGCCGGTCATCGAGGAGGGCGGCACCACCCCGTTCCTCAACAACACCTTCGTGGTCAAGGACGGCGACCGGCTGAAGACGATCACCGGGGGCACCAAGGCGGCCCCCAAGGCCGTCATGCCGCCGCGCGACTCCAAGCACTGGTACTGGGCCGGCGACGCCATCACCGCCGCCGGGCTCGTCCAGACCACCTACCAGGAGTACGAGCGGTTCGGGACCGGGGCCTGGGACTGGCGCTGGCACCGCAACGTCGTCGCCACCTTCGCCCCCGGCAGGCTCGACCGGCCCCTCAGCGTGAAGCCCCTGCCCTCCGGCAACGGCATCGCCTGGGCGTCCTGGCTGGAGAAGGTCGGCGGGCACATCTACGTCTACGGGGTCGAGGACCACGGGGCCACCAAGTACATGCACCTCGCGCGCGTCAAGGGCAACCGCCTGACCGGGGCCTGGGAGTTCTATAAGGGCGACGGCACCTGGTCGGCGAAGGAGTCAGACTCGGCGCGCATGATGGACGGCGTGGCCAACGAGTACAGCGTGAGCAGGCTCGGCGGCGGCTACGTCCTCATCACCCAGGACACCACCGAGCAGCTCAGCTCCCGCGTGGTGGCGTACTTCTCGTGCTCGCCCGAGGGGCCGTTCACGGGCAAGACCCTCCTCTACAACACCCCGGAGACGGGCGCGCTCGGCAGCTACGGCAACCCCAACGTCTTCACCTACAACGCCCACGCCCACCCCGAGCTGAGCACGGGGAACAGGATCGTCGTGTCGTACAACGTGAACACCTTCGTCAACACCGACCACTACCGCGACGTGTCGATCTACCGTCCCCGCTTCATCGACGTGAAGTTCGGCTGACGGGAGGCCCCACGTGACCCACCGACGCCACCGCCCGTCCCGCAACTGGGGCGCGCGCCTGCACGAGACCACCTGGTCCGGGATGCGCGCGGTCGTGCTGGAGAACGAGCTGCTGCGCGTCACCGTCCTCGTGGACAAGGGCGGCGACGTGGTGGAGTTCTGCCACAAACGGCATGACACGGACTTCGTCTGGCTCGCGCCGGAGGGGGTCCGTGCCCCCCGGGACGTGGCCGGTGGCGCGGCGGACGACGTGGCGGCCTTCCACGACCACTACGAGGGCGGCTGGCAGGAGGCGCTCCCCAACGGGGGCGCCCCCTCCACCTACCGGGGCGCGGCCCTCGCGCAGCACGGTGAGGTCGCCGGGCTGCCCTGGGACTGCGACATCGCGACCGACGACCCCGGCGAGGTCGCCGTGCGCCTGGAGGTGCGGGCCCGGCGGATGCCGTTGCGGGTCGTCAAGACGTTCCGGCTGGTCTCCGGCTCGGCGGAGCTGCTCATCGACGAGGAGCTGACCAACGAGTCCGGGGTCCCGCTGGACGTCATGTGGGGCCATCACATCGTGTTCGGCGCGCCCTTCCTGCGCCCCGGGCACCGCGTCGTCCTTCCCGAGGGTGTCGAGGTGATCCCGCATGGGACGGCCATCCACCCGGACGGCCGCAGGGTCCGCGCGGGCGGGCCCTACGCCTGGCCGGTCGTCCCGGCGGCCGGCGGCGGGAGCGTGGATCTCAGCGTGGTGCCCGGCCACGGCGAGCCCAGCGAGATCGTCTATCTCACCGGCTTCGCCACCGGGGCCTACGACGTCGTGGACCCCGCGACCGGGCGCGGCCTGGGAGTGCGGTGGGACGCGTCCGTGCTGCCCTACCTGTGGATGTGGCAGGAGCTGGGGGCGTCCCGTGACTATCCCTGGTGGGGGCGGGCCTTCGTGCTCGGCCTGGAGCCGTTCGCCGGGTATCCGACCGGGGGCCTGGCCGAGGCGGCGGCCAACGGCTCGGCGCTCGCGCTCGGGCCCGGAGAGACCCGCGCCCTGTGGCTGCGGGCGCAAGTGATCGATGAGGAGCCTTGATGGGGGAGTTCGACGGCAAGGTCGCCGTGGTCACCGGAGGGTCGCTCGGCATCGGCCGCGCGGTCGTGGAGCGGTTGGGCCGTGACGGGGCCTCGGTGGTGTTCTGCGGTGTGGACGACCGGTCGGTCCGCGAGGGCGAGGCCGCCCTGCGGGACGAGGGCCTGAGCGTCACCGGGGCGGTCGCCGACGTCACCGACGCGGCGGCCATGCGGGACCTGGTGGAGCTGGCGGTGTCGCGGTACGGCGGCCTGGACACGCTGGTCACCTCCGCAGGCATCCAGCGCTACGGCACCGTGGAGGACACCTCCGAGGAGCTGTGGGACGAGGTCCTGTCGGTCAACCTCAAGGGCGTGTTCCTGGCCTCCAAGGCGGCCGTACCGGCCCTGCGGGCACGCGGGGGCGGCACGATCGTGACCATCTCGTCCGTGCAGGCGTTCACCGCGCAGGACGGGGTCGCCGCCTACACCGCCAGCAAGGCCGCCATCAACGGGCTGACCCGGGCGATGGCGATGGACCACGCGCGCGACGGCATCCGCGTCAACGTGGTGTGCCCGGGCTCCGTGGAGACCCCCATGCTGCGTTGGGCGGCCGACCTGTTCCGGGGCGGCGCCTCGCAGCAGGAGCAGATCGCCCAATGGGGGAGGGCCCATCCCCTCGGGAGGGTGGCCCGGGCCGAGGAGGTCGCCGAGGTGGTGGCGTTCCTGGCCGGGCCGCGCTCCTCGTTCGTCACCGGGGCCGAGCACCGCGTGGACGGCGGTCTGCTCGCCCGCAACCCCGCAGCCCTACCGGAGGTCTGACATGCGCACGGCGAGCGTCTTCTTCGACGGCCTGTTCACCACGCCGCGCCTGGACCATCCTGAGGGCGTGGCGGTCCATCCGGACGGCAGCGTGTGGTGCGGTGGCGAGGCGGGCCAGATCTACCGCATCGATCCCGAGGGCACGGGCATCGAGCAGGTGGCGTCCACCGGGGGCTTCGTGCTCGGCATCGCCTTCGACGCGACCGCCTCCGCGCTGTTCATCTGCGACATCGGGCATCCCGGGGTGTTCCGGCTCGACCTGGCCTCCGGGAAGGTCGAGCCGTTCGCCGAGGGCGCGGACGGGCACCGGTTCGTCAACCCGAACTATCCGGTCCTCGACGCGTCGGGGCGGCTGTACGTCTCCGACAGCCGGCACCTCGACCGGCCGGGCCCGGCCGTGTTCCGCTTCGAGCCCGACGGGACGGGCCAGGTCTGGGACGCCCGGCCGATGGCGTTCGCCAACGGGCTGGCGATGGCCCCGGACGCCGCGCACCTGTACGTGGTGGAGTCGTTCCTGCCCGGTGTGAGCCGTGTGGAGATCCTGCCGGACGGCCGCGCGGGGGAGCGGAACGTCGTCGTCGAGCTGCCCGGGACGGTGCCCGACGGCATCGCCTTCGGGCCCGACGGCCTGCTGTACGTGGCCTGCTACGAGCCCAGTCAGGTCCTGCGGCTGCGGCCCGACGACCCGACGTCGGTCGAGATCGCCGTCCACGACCCGACCGCCCATACCCTGTGCCACCCGACCAACATCGCCTTCCGGGGCGGCACGGCGTTCACGGCCAACCTCGGCCGCTGGCACATCAGCACCTTCGACGTGTGAGGAGCGCGATGGATCCGGAGCTCGCCGGCGCACTGTCGGGTATGCCGTACGTCGGGTTGTCCGACCCCCTGAAGGCGCGCGCGGCCATGCGGGAGCTGGTCACGTTCCTCGGGGCTCCCGCCACCGACGAGCGGGTGGAGGTCGCCGACCTCACCATCCCCGGCCTGGAGGGCGGGCCTGCGGTACGGGTCCGGACCTACGTGCCGCGCGACGCGACGGGGCCCGTGCCGATCCTGCTGTACTTCCACGGCGGCGGCTTCGTCACCGGGGACCTGGAGAACGAGCACCGGCGGTGCCTGGACTTCGTGGTCGAGTCCGACGTCGCGGTGGTCTCCGTCGACTACCGGCTGGCCCCTGAGCACCCGTTCCCGGCCGCGTTCGACGACTGCTACGCGGCGACGGTCTGGGCGTACGGGAACGCCGTGGAGTTGGGCGGCGACCCGATGCGGATCGCGGTCGGTGGCGGCAGTGCGGGCGGGGGCCTGGCCGCCGCCGTGGCGTTGAAGGCGCGCGACGAGGGCGGCCCGCCGCTCGCCTTCCAACTGCTGCTCTACCCGGTGCTGGACGACCGGATGGACACCCCCTCGATGCACGCCTTCACCGAGCCGCCGCTCTTCAACCGGACCGACGTGGGGCACATGTGGCGTCACTATCTCGGGCCGGCCTCTACGGAGACCCCGGTGTACGCCGCGCCGGCGCGCGCCACGGACCTTTCGGGCCTGCCGCCCGCGTACGTCCTGGCCGTCGAGGCGGATCCGCTGCGCGACGAGGATGTGGCCTATGCGCAGCGCCTCATACAGTCGGGTGTCCGGACCGAGCTGCACCACCTTCCGGGCGTGTACCACGGGTTCGACGGCGTGGTCGGTGCGGCGGTCGCCCGGCGCGCCCTGCGGGCCCAGCGCGAGGCCCTGCGCCGTGCGCTGTGGATTCGACCGGGCGTGACCCTGGACACAGACCCGGGGCAAGTGATTAGATGACTTATCTTCTTCCGTGAACGAGGTGGCGATGTCCCAGGATGTGTCCCGGCCCAGCCTCTCCGATGCGCTGACCGAACGTCTGCTGGATCTGATCCGGTCCGGCGGTCTGCGTCCCGGTGACCGGCTGCCCTCGGCCCGGGAGCTCTCGCAGCGCTTCGCGGTGACCACCCCGACGCTGCGCGAGGCGCTGCGTCGACTGGAGGCCACCGGCGCGGTGCGGATGCGGCACGGGTCCGGCATCTACGTCGGCTCCGACCTGGAACGCGTCGTCATCCCCAACCCGAACGTCGGCCGGCTGAAGGGCGACCAGCTCCGCCAGTTGTTGGACGCCCGGATGCTCATCGAGCCCCCGCTCGCCGCCCTGGCCGCCCGCCGCGCCGACCCCGTCGACCTGGCCCGGCTGCGCGCCGTGCTGGAGGCGGCGGGCACCTACCTGGACGGCCGCGACGCCGAGCTGCACGAGGCCAACATGGCCTTCCACCGGGCCGCGGCCCGGGCGGCCGGCAACGCCGTCCTCGACGAGGTCGTCGACTCGCTGCTGTCGGTGCACTCCTCCGAACAGCGGGAGATACTGCGGATCTTCGACGACCGGGTCCGCGACTACGACGAGCATCAGGCCATCCTCGGCGCCATCGAGAAGGGCGACGAGGCCGCGGCCGAGGAGATGATGCGCACCCACCTCGCCGACGTGAAGTGCGTCGTCGAGGAACGCCTCGGCTGACCCTTTCTCAGTTCCACACGGACCGCCCGGACGGGCGAACTCGACCCGTCGGGGCGGCCTTCGAGCACCCACCCCCCATGCTCATCTGGTAGGAGGCCCATAAGATGCCGTCGATTCGAATGCGGGCGACCGCGCTCACGGCCGGTGCGGCGATGCTGGCACTGGCGGGCTGCTCCGGGGGCGACTCCGGGGAGAGCAAGACCGAGCTGAGGCTCTACAACGACAAGGGCGCCTGGTCGAAGTTCTTCGACCAGATGGGGGCGCAGTCCAAGCAGGAGATCGGGCTGAACATGAAGCCCGTGGGCTACACCGACGAGCCCTCCTACACCGCGTTCATCAAGGCGTCGTTCCGGACCAAGGTCAAGCCGGACCTGTTCACCTGGTCCACCGGCGGTCGGCTCGAGGAGATCGTCCGGCAGAACCAGGTGGCCGAGACCACCGACATCTGGCAGCAGGCCATCAAGAGCGGCGACCTCACGCAGGGCCTGGCCAAGTACTACACGGTCAACGGCAAGCAGTACTGCGTGCCGCTGAACACCGCCTACTGGGGCATGTTCTACAACAAGAAGATCTTCGCGCAGCACAAGCTCGAGCCGCCGAAGACCTGGAACGATCTAATGACGATCGCCGAGACGCTCAAGTCCAAGGGTCAGGTGCCGTTCAACCACACCACACCGACCTCGCTGTTCTCGTTCGTGTGGTTCGAGCAGTTGCTCGCCGGCACCGACCCCGACCTGTACGAGCGGCTCGGCACCGGCAAGGCGTCCTTCACCGACCCCGGCGTGGTCAAGGTGATGGAGCAATGGAAGGGCATGATCGACAAGGGCTGGTTCTCCAACCCGGGCGACAAGAACGACCCCGCCGACCACTTCAAGTCCGGCAAGGCCGCGATGGTCTCGTCCGGCACCTGGTTCAACACCAGCATGACCCAGCGGGGCCTCAAGCAGGGCGACGACTACGGGTTCTTCTTCATCCCCAACGTCAACGCGGCGCTGCCGCAGCGGTCGCTGATCTTCGAGAGCGGCCCGCTGTGCTCGCTCCGCAAGGCCCCCGACGTCGCCGCCAGCACCAAGTACCTCAAGTGGTGGATCACCCCGTCGGCCCAGGAGAAGTGGGCCAACTCGCGCGGCGACGTGTCCGGCAACCCGAAGGTGAAGGTCGCCGACCCCGAGCTGAGCCGGATCACCAAGGACGCCGCCGACCCACAGAACCGGCTGGTGCTGCGGTTCTTCGAGGCGGTGCCCGCACCCGTGCTGACGGCCGCGCTGGACGGCCTCGGCGGCTTCCTCGTCAAGCCCGACACCTACATGAAGGTGCTGGAGACCATCCAGAAGGCCAACGAGGAGTACTGGAAGAACGCGGGGAGCTGACCCCCTGATGACCCTCCAGAAGACGCCGGCCGAGCCCGTGGCCGCCCCCGGGGTGCGTCCCCGGGGGCGGGGGAAGGGCTTCGCGCTGTTCGGCCGGTTCCGCCCGGCCTTCGTCTCCCCGGCCGTCCTGCTCGTGGCGGTGCTGCTGTACCTGCCGTTCGTGTGGACGGCCTGGCTCAGCCTGACCCGCTACGACGGGCTCGGCTCGCCGGAGTTCATCGGGATCGACAACTACACCCGGCTGTTCGACGACCCGGCGCTGCTGACCTCGATCCGCAACACGCTGCTGTGGGTCGTCGGCACGACGGTGCTGCCGGTGGGCCTGGGTCTGCTGGTCGCCGTCCTGTCGTACGACGTGAAGGGCGGCACCTGGTATCGGCTGCCGTTCCTGCTGCCGTACGCGATGTCGGGCGCGGGGCTGGGGCTGGTGTGGGGGTTCATCCTCCAGCCGGAGGGCGTGGCCAACCGGTTCCTCGGGTTCCTGGGGATGCCGGGGGCCGATACGGCCTTCTTGAGCGACGGGCCGGAGAACACCATCGCGATGATCGTGGTGTGGACCTGGCAGCAGCTCGGGGTCAACATGCTGCTGTTCGTGGTCGGTCTCCAGTCGATCCCCCGGGCCCCGATCGAGGCGGCCCGGATCGACGGGGCCTCCGGCTGGGCGCTGTTCCGGCACGTGACCTGGCCGTTGATGCGTCCCCTCACCACGGTGGTGGTCGGCCTCGCGCTGGTGGCCAGCCTCAAGACGTTCGACATCGTGTGGGTGATGACGCAGGGCGGCCCCGGCCGGACCTCGGAGACCCTCGCGGTGACCATGTACCGGGACGTGTTCGTGGCCGACGAGTACGGCTACGGCTCCGCCGTCGCCGTCATGCTGACCACCGTCACGGGCCTGGCCTCCTACGTGTACATGCGCCGCCAGATCGGCAAGGAGGACCGCTGATGCGTCTGCTGCGACACGGGACCCTCGTCCTGCTGGGCCTGATCTGGCTGGCCCCCACCTACCTGATCCTCTCCAACGCGGTGCGCCCGGCGACCTCGTACGACCCGTCCGACGCGATGAAGCCGCCGAGCGACTTCGCGCTGTTCGCCAACATCTCCGAGGTCTGGGACCGCACCGAGCTGGGGCCCAGCATGATCAGCTCGCTGCTGTACAGCGTGGTATCGCCGGCGGCGGCGGTGCTGCTGGGGGCGTTGGCGGGCTACGCGGTCGTGGTGCTGAGGCTGCGGCGCGGGTTCCTCTGGTTCATGGTCATCTACGGCGGGTCGATCTTCCCGTTCCAGATGCTGCTGGTGCCGCTGTTCGTGGGTTACAGCAAGACCCCGCTGTACGACAGTCGCTCGGGCATGATCCTCATCTACACCGCGATCAGCGTTCCGCTGGCCGCGCTGGTGATGCGGAACTTCTTCGGCGGCATCGCGATCTCCATCTTCGAGGCGGCCCGGATGGACGGCGCCTCCACCTTCCGCATCTTCTGGCGGATCTACCTGCCGCTGTCGTGGACGGCGATGGCGGCGGTGTTCATCCTCGAGTTCACCTTCATCTGGAACGACCTGCTGTTCGGGCTGACCCTGACCCAGTCCGAGAGCACCCGCCCCGTGATGACCGAGCTGTCCGCACTGACCACCGACGTCTACGCGGGCACCCCGGTGCCGGTCGCGCTGGCCGCCGGCCTGGTGGTGTCGATCCCGACCATCGCGGTGTTCCTCCTCACCCAGCGGCTCTTCACCCGGGGCCTCACGCTGGCGCAGGTCTGAGACGACGACAAGGACGATAAGGACGATGACGAGTCGCCTGCTTCAGGCGAGCCTGGGCTCGCCCGACTATGACGGGATCCGCGAGGCGCTGCGCCACGACACCTCCACCGAGGTGCTCGCGGTGCGGGGGCTGACGGTCCGCGCCGACACCCCGCCGCTGTTCCGGCGCGACCCCGGCGGGGGGCTCCGGCAGGCCGTGCGGATCACCGTGACCGGCGAGGCCGTCTCCGGCCTGGAGGTGTCGTTGGAGGACGGCGGCCCGGTGGCGACCTCGGGTGTCTCCGGGGCTGGCACGGCCACGCTGCTCGTTCCCGAGGTGACGGCCACCCGCCGCTTCACCCTCCGGGTCCGGGACGCCCAGGGACTCGTGGGGGCCGCGCCCCTGGACGTCGCGCCCCAGCGCAAGTGGAACGTCTTCGTCGTCCACCACTCCCACCTGGACATCGGTTACACCGACACCCAGGGCACGGTGCTGCGCCACCACATGGACTACCTCGACGCGGCGCTGCGGCTGAGCCGGCAGACGCAGGACTGGCCCGACGACGCCCGGTTCCGCTGGTCGGTGGAGTCCTCGCTGCCCGCGCTGCGCTGGCTGGCGACCCGGCCGGAGGAGATGGTCGCCGAGTTCGCCGAACGGGCCCGCGCCGGCCAGATCGAGGTGACCGCGTTCCCGATGCAGCTCCACACCGAGGCGTGCTCCTCGGAAGAGCTGTACCGGCAACTGCGCTTCGTCGAGGACCTGCGGGAACGGCACGGCATCCGGATCCGTTCGGCCATGCACACCGACATCCCCGGCGCGGTCGTCGGCGTCGTCGACGCCCTGTCCGCCGCCGGGGTCCGCTACCTGGCCGCCGCGCACAACTGGGCCGGACGCTCGGTGCCGTACGTCACGGGCGGCGACGAGCTCGCCCGCCCGTTCCGGTGGAGGGCCCCGTCGGGGCGCGAGCTGATCGTGTGGTTCACCGACACCCCGCACGGCATGGCCTACATGGAGGGCAACACCGTCGGCCTCGTCGACTCCTACGAACTGGCCGAAGACCTCCTGCCCCGTTACCTGGACGCCCTCGGCGGACGCCCGTACCCGTACGGGCCCGGGACGTTCGGCTGGTACGCGGCCCCCGGCCAGGTCGGCGCGGCCAAGGACCCCGACTTCCTCGACGTCGTCCACCTGCGGGTCCAGGGCGCGCACGCCGACAACGCGGGGCCGTCCATCGTGCCCGCCTCCATCGCCCGGCGGTGGAACGAGGCATGGGCGTACCCCCGGCTGCGCAGCGCCACCAACGCGGAGTTCTTCGAGTACGTGGAGGAGCACCACGGCGACCGGCTCCAGACCCATGAGGGCGACTGGACGGACTGGTGGGCCGACGGGCTCGGCTCGGGCGCCCGCCCCCTCGGGTACGTCCGACGGGCCCAGAACATGCTGCGGTCCGCCGAGACCCTGCACACCCTCGCCGACAACCGCAGCGCTCCCGACACGGCGGCCTCCGCCGCGATCGACGAGGCGTACGACAAGGCCGCCATGTTCGACGAGCACACGTGGGGCGCGGCCAACCCGTGGGAGGACGCCGAGGAGGCCGGCGACTCCGGAGGGCTCCAGTGGACCCGCAAGTCGTCGGTGGCGTACCAGGCCCACGACGACGCCGCCGACCTGCTGCACGCGGGGGCCCGCCGCTTCGGGGCGACGTTCGGGCCGGACCCCGACGCGCTGACGTCGTTCGTCGTGTTCAACCCGGCGACCTCCGTGCGCACCGACGTCGTCCGGGCGTTCCTGCCGCGCGACGTGGTGTCCGTGGACACGCCGATCGCCCTCGTGGACGCGCGCACCGGCGACCGGATCCCGCACCACGAGGAGGAGGTCGACCCCGTCGAGTGGCCGACCCGCCCCATCGGCCGCCACCTCGAGGCCGTCCTGCCCGACCTGCCGGGTCTCGGGTACGTCCGCCTCGACGTGGTCCGCGCGGACGCCCCCGCCCCGCCGCCGATCGACCTCGGCCGCGACGGGATCGTCGAGAACGAGTACTACCGCGTCTCCTTCGACGTCGGCGAAGGCCACATCACCTCGGTGTTCGACAAGCGCGCCGGACGCGAGCTGGTCTCCGCCGGCGCCGCCGCCGGGTTCGGTCAGTACATCTACGACCGGTACGCCACCGCGCCGCACGTCAACCACCTGTCCGGGCACATGCTGGTCCACGACAAGACGCTGCTCGGCGACCGCGCCATCGGCCACCACGCCGCCATCACCCGCTGCGAGCGCACCCCCGCCGGCGAACGGCTGGTCGTCGAGCTGAACGGCAAGGGCGTCGACTGGCTGCGGACCACCATCGACCTGTACGCGGGCGTACCGCGTCTGGAGCTGCGCTACCAGCTCGCCAAGCAGGGGACGCCCGCCAAGGAGGCGGTGTTCTTCTCCTTCCCGTTCGCCATGGACGCCGGGCCCACCGCCTGGGAGCTGACCGGCGGAGTGGGCGGCACCGACGTGCCGAGCGTCCCCGGGTCGGCCGAGCACATGCGCCCCATCCGGCACTGGGTCGCGTTCGAGGACCCGGAGCTGACCGTGGCGTGGGCGACGCTGGAGGCCCCGCTCGTGCAGTTCGGCTCCATCCACATGCCGTACGCGCCGTTCCCGCCGACCCTGTCGGATGAGCCGGGGACCGTTTACTCGTGGGCGCTCAACAACATCTGGGACACCAACTTCCCGTCCCAGCAGCAGGGCGAGACGACCTTCCGCTACGCCGTGGCGTCCGCCTCGGGTGTCTCGGGACGCCGCCTCGGCGCGGCCACCGCGTCCGGCCTCACCGACCCGTTCGTGGCCACCCTCGCCACGGGCGGCGACCCGGCGGACCCCACCGGCACGCTGCTGTCGGTCGACGACCCCGACGTCCTGGTGACCTCGGTGGGCCGCTCCCGGCACGGTCACGACCTGCTGGTACGGCTCCAGTCGCTGTCCGACGGGCCGGTGGAGACCACGCTGAAGGTGCCGGGCGCCCGGCGGGCCTGGGGCTGTGCGGGGCTGGAGCGCGATCCGGAGGAGCTGCCGGTCCGGGACGACGAGATCACCGTACGGCTGCCCGGCTGCGGGGTCGTCGCGGTCGCTGTCGCCGTCCGGCTCTGACCACCCGATCGGGGAGATCGCTTTGAAGATCACAGACATCAGGGCCACCACGGTCGCCGTGCCGCTGGAGGCGCCCCTGCTGCACAGCAACGGCGCCCACTGGGGCCGCTTCATCCGCACCATCGTCGAGGTGGAGACCGACAACGGGCTGATCGGGCTGGGCGAGCTGGGCGGCGGAGGCCAGAGCGCCGAGCAGGCCGTCCGCGACCTGAGGTCCTACCTGGAGGGCCACGACCCGTTCGAGCTGGAGGCCCTCCGGTTCAAGATCGCCAACCCGACGGCGGGGCTCTACAACAACCGCACCCAGCTCATGGCCGCCATCGAGTTCGCCTGCATCGACCTCATCGGCCAGCACCTGGACGTGCCCGCCCACGACCTGCTCGGCGGCCGGATCCGCGACAGCGTGCCGTTCGCGTCGTACCTGTTCTTCCGCTACCCGGGGCTTGGTGGCGAGGTACGGACGCCCGACCAGCTCGTGGCGCACGCCCGCGCGCTGAAGGACGCCCACGGCTTCACCGTGCACAAGCTCAAGGGCGGCGTCTTCCCGCCCGCCTACGAGCTGGACTGCTACCGCGCACTGGCGGACGCCTTCCCCGGCGACCGGCTGCGCTACGACCCCAACTCGGTGCTGTCCCTCGACGAGGCCACCCGCTTCGGGAAGGCCATCGAGGGCCTGAACAACGACTACTTCGAGGACCCCGTCTACGGGCTGGAGGGGCTCCGCCTCATCCGCGAACGCGTCGACATCCCGTTGGCCACCAACACCGTGGTGGTCAACTTCGAGCAGCTCGCCTCCAACGTGATGCGCCGCAGCGTCGACGTCATCCTGCTGGACACCACCTTCTGGGGCGGCATCCGGGCCTGCGTCAAGGCCGCCGGGATCTGCGAGACCTTCCAG
Source organism: Thermomonospora umbrina (assembly GCF_003386555.1). Classification (GTDB taxonomy): domain Bacteria; phylum Actinomycetota; class Actinomycetes; order Streptosporangiales; family Streptosporangiaceae; genus Thermomonospora; species Thermomonospora umbrina. Next base: position 4,778,959 of record NZ_QTTT01000001.1, read on the forward strand.
CTCGGCGTCGCCGTCCACTCCTCGGGCGAACTGGGCATCCAACTCGCCACGATGCTCCACCTGGGCGCCGTCCTGCCCAACCTCACCTACGCCGCCGACGCCCACTACCACCACCTGACCGACGACGTCATCGAGGGCGGCAAGCTCGCCTATACCGATGGCCGCATCCAGGTCCCGTCGGGCCCCGGCCTCGGCATCCGCCTCGACCGCGACAAGCTGGCCCGCTACGCCGCCCTCTACGAGGAACTCGGCGGCTACCCCTACGACCGCGACCCCGGCCGTCCCGGCTGGTACCCCACCCTCCCGAACGACCGCTGGGCCGACCCCGCCGTCCCCTTGGACCCGATCGGCTGACCGGCGCCCCTTCAGGGGGGCGGCTCGCTCACGACCGACCGAGCTCCTGGAGGGCCTCACCGGTCAGGCGGTAGACGGTCCACTCGTCCTGGGGGAAGGCGCCCAGGGACTTGTAGAAGCCGATGGCGGGCTCGTTCCAGTCGAGGACGGACCACTCGACGCGCCGGTAGCCGCGCTCGACGGCGATGCGGGCCAACTCGGTGAGCAGGGCCTTGCCGTGGCCGCCGCCTCGGGCCTCGGGGCGGACGTAGAGGTCCTCGAGGTAGACGCCGTGCTGCCCGGTCCAGGTGGAGAACGTCAGGAACCACAGGGCGAACCCGACGACCTTCCCGTCCTCCTCGGCCACGTGGGCGAACACCCGGGGCTCGGGGCCGAAGAGACTGCGGCGAAGGTCGTCCTCCGTCGCCTCGACCTCGTCGAGGGCCTTCTCGTACTCGGCCAGATCACGGATCAGCCCGAGGATGGTCGGAACGTCATCAGATGTCGCGAATCGAATCACGGACAGAGGCTACCGCCCGGATGACTCCTGTCGTTCCCGGGGACTTTCGACCTAGGCCGTGAACGACGAAGCCCGCCCCCTCGGGAGGGGACGGGCCTCACGTGCGGCCGGCTCGCGCCCGCCTCGGCCTGCCTAGGCCTGCTTGGTCTCCCAGAAGATCTTGTCGATTTCGCTGATCTTCGAGAGGAGGTCCTCGGCGACCTTGACGTCGAGGCTCTGCTTGGTGCCCGCGGCGCCGGCGAGCTTGGTGGCCTCATTGAAGAGCTGGTTGAGCTGCGGGTACTTCTCGAAGTGCGGCGGCTTGAAGTAGTCCGTCCACAGCACCCACAGGTGCTCCTTGACCAGGTTGGAGCGCTGCTCCTTGATGCCGATCGCCCGGGCGCGGAAGACCGGGTCCTCGTTGGCGTGGTACTTCTCGATGATGGCCTTGACCGACTCGGCCTCGATGCGCGCCTGGGCCGGGTCGTAGACACCGCACGGCAGGTCGCAGTGCGCGGAGACCGTGGTCTTAGGACGCAGTAGCTTAGCCAGCACCCTGCATCTTCCCTTCTCGTAGCGGATCATGCTCAGGTCATCGACATTACTCTTGTGCCCGTCCGTGCGTGCGGGTAGGGGAGCGGTATCGGTCGGAAGGCTGAGGTGCGCGGTGTGGCGGGTCGTCGAGGTGACCGGGGAATCGATGCTCCCCGCCCTCCGGGCCGGGGATCTGCTCCTGGTGCGGACCGGGGGACGGCCGGTGCGGGCCGGCGACGTCGTCGTGGCCGCGCACCCCCGGAAGCCCGCGACACCCATCGTGAAGCGCGCCGTGCACCGCGACGCCGACGGCTGGTGGCTGGAGAGCGACAACCAGCGGGCCCCCGGCAGACAGGACAGTTGGGACTTCGGCGCGGTGCCCGAACGGCTGCTGCTGGGCCGGGTGGTGGCGCGCTACTGGCCGCCCTCGCGACTGTCGTTGCCGGGGTCGGCGTTCTCGCGCGACGGCGCCCCATAGGCGGCCATGTTCGAACGGCCGGAACAGCGTTCCGAGCAATGGCGGCGGGACAGGTTCGCGGTCGTGTCGAAGAAGACGTTGGCGCATCCGTCGGCCCGGCAGACCCCCAGGCGGTCCAGGCCCTCGTCACTGATCTTGACGGCCAGCCCCATCGCGGCGCCCGCGGCGTACCGATCGGGCACCGAGCCGCCCTCGGTGAGGTGCAGGTGCCAGCCCTGGCCGTCGTGGCCCGACAACTGAGGATGGACGGGATGCTGGATCAGCAGCGTGTTGAGCCGCTCGATCGCGTCGTCGGCGTCGCCCCGGGCGGCGGACTCGAAGACGGCCCGCAGGGCGCCGCGCAGGTCCCGCATGGCGTCCAGGTCGCGGCGCGTCACCCGCCCGCCCAGATGCGGCCTGATCTCCAGCAGGCGCTGCAGGGAGTCCAGGTCGCGCAGCGGGTCGTCGGCGGGCTCCGTGCGGTTGACCAGCTCGACCACCAGGTCGGCGTAAGAGGCGAGATCCACCGGCGCTCCTTGCGAGTCCACCCCGACCACCGACGGCGTAATGGTCCTTCCCTGGTATCGAGTATCACATGGCCGATGCCGCACGGCTCGGGCGTGTTCCCAACGAATATGAAATACAGAGCGATTCGTTGAGAAGGTCGCGCCATTCCCGATGCGATTCCCCGCCTTCGCCGGGAACGCCGATACGGGTCCGCGCCCCGGGGGACGCGGACCGTTCCTGGACGGCTCAGATGCGGTTGACACCCTCGCGGCGGGCCTGCTCGGAGACCGCGGCGATGACGGCCGGGGCCACCCGGTCGTCGAACGGGCTCGGGATGACGTAGTCGGCGCTCAGGTCGTCGCCGACCACCGCGGCCAGCGCCTCGGCGGCGGCCAGCTTCATGCCCTCGGTGATCGAGTGCGCCCGCACGTCCAGCGCGCCGCGGAAGATCCCGGGGAACGCCAGCACGTTGTTGATCTGGTTCGGGAAGTCGCTGCGGCCGGTGGCGACCACCTTGGCGTGCCGCCGCGCGACGTCCGGGTGGACCTCGGGGGTGGGGTTGGACAGCGCGAACACGATGGCGTCCGCCGCCATCGTGGCGATCGACTCCTCGCGCACGGTGCTGCCGGACAGGCCGATGAACACGTCGGCGCCCTTGAGCGCCTCCTCGGTGGAGCCCTTGAGCCCGGCCTTGTTGGTGTCGCGGGCCAGCGCCTGCTTGATCGGGTTCAGCCCGTCGCGGCCCTCGTAGATCAGGCCCTTGCTGTCGGAGACCGCGATGTCCCCGAACCCCGCGTTCAACAGGATCCGGGAGACGGCGACACCCGAGGCGCCCGCGCCCGCGACGACCCCGCGCAGCTCCGACAGCGGCTTGCCGATCAGGCGGGCCGCGTTGCGGAGCGCGGCCAGCGCCACGATGGCGGTGCCGTGCTGGTCGTCGTGGAAGACCGGGATGTCCAGGGCCTCGCGCAGCCGGTCCTCGATCTCGAAGCACCGGGGGGCGCTGATGTCCTCCAGGTTGATGCCGCCGAAGCTGGGGGCGAGCCGGATCACGGTCTCGATGATCGCCTCGGTGTCGGTGCAGTCCAGCGCGATGGGCACGGAGTCGACGTCGGCGAACTGCTTGAACAGCAGCGCTTTGCCCTCCATGACGGGCATGGACGCGGCCGGGCCGATGTCGCCCAGGCCGAGGACGGCGGTGCCGTCGGTGACGACCGCGACCACCTTGGACGTCCAGGTGTAGTCGTAGGCGAGTTCCGGGTGCTCGGCGATGGCGGTGCAGACCCGCGCGACGCCGGGGGTGTAGGCCAGGGACAGGTCCTCGGCGTTCCGGACGGGAACGGTCGAACGGACCTCCAGCTTGCCGCCCCGGTGCAGGACGAAGGCCGGATCGTTGGCGTAGTCGTTCGTGGAACTGGAAGGCTCAGTAGTCACAGCGACCCCATGTCGGTTGTTTGGGCAGATGCCACCCCTGGGTGCGGTGCGGTGTGGTGGCCGTCTCTGACTCGGGTGGTCATCACTCGACGTACGGGGGTCACCCGTTGTCTGATTGTGCCACACCGCGTCGCGGTGGCCAGGGGGTGCCCGAAGTGTCCTGCGACACCCCACGGGCACGGGTGTCCGGCGGCACGGCGTCGGGTGTCGCATACGCTGCGTGCCGATGGAACGTTCCCGTCCGCCCGTCGCGGGCGGTCGGGGACCGGGTGACCTGTTGTGCGATCGTGTCATGGCCTTAATCGAGAACACGTCCGGTCTAGGCCAAGATGTCCTGCAAAACCTTCCACAGGTGAAGGTTCTGTGACCTACCCGAAGGGGGAGCCCAAGTGGCCTCTCGTTCTGTACGCCGCCGCGTGGTGGCGACCGCGGCCGTCGCCCTGACCGGGGTGCTGGGCCTGAGTGCGTGCGGTGACGACGGCGGCGACACCGCCTCCGACTCCAAGGTGCCGGGTGTCAAGCTGGTCGAGGGGGGCAAGCTGACGACCTGCACCAGCCTGCCGTACCCGCCGTTCCAGTTCCCCCAGGGAGGCAAGACCGTCGGCTTCGACGTCGACCTCGTCGACCTCGTGGCCAAGAGGTTGGGCGTCACCCAGAAGATCGTCGACGTCAAGTTCGACATCATCAAGAGCGGCGCCGCGTTGAACTCCGGTCGTTGCGACATCGCCGCGGCGGGTATGACGATCACCGATGAGCGCAAGGCCAACCTCGACTTCTCGGTGCCGTACTTCCCCGAGGCGATCGCGTTGGTGACCGAGAAGGGCTCGGGTGTCACCACGCTCGACCAGGTGAAGGCCAAGGGCCTGCAGATCGGCGTGCAGGTCGGCACCACCAGCCTGGACGAGGCCAAGAAGAAGGGCCTGAAGCCGAAGGAGTTCGACGACGCCGGCAAGCAGTTGCTCGCGCTCCAGTCCGGCCAGATCGACGTCGCCCTGCAGGACCTGCCGGTGGTCAACGACTGGTTGAAGAAGCCCGACTTCGCGAGCAAGTACGAGCGGACCAACCAGTTCGTCACCGGTTTCAGCTACGGCTTCGCCGTCAAGAAGGGCGGCAACCCCGAGCTGCTCAAGACGGTCGACGAGACCATCAAGACCGCCGTCAAGGACGGCACCTGGCGCAGGCTCTACGTCCAGTGGATCGGCTCCGAGCCGCCGGCGCCGCCGGCCGCCCAGTAGGCGGTCGAACCCACGTCATGACCACCACCTCTGCAGCCGAACCGTCCGGTCCCGCCGGGAAGTCCCCCGGCAGGACCAGGCGTTCGCCCAGACAACGTCGTCGGATCAGCATCGGTGTGCAGTACGCGGTCTTCGTCGTCGTACTGGTCGTGCTGGTGTTCGTCATCGACTGGCCCCGAGTCCAGGAGACCTTCCTGGACTTCGGCGAGACCCGGGAGATGTATCCCGATCTCTTCACGGTCGCGCTGAAGAACACCGTCGTCTACACCCTCAGCGCCTACGTCGTGGGCTTCAGCCTCGGCCTGATCGTGGCGCTGATGCGCCTGTCGTCGCTGGCCGTGTACCGGTGGGTCGCGCTGATCTTCGTGGAGATCTTCCGCGGCCTGCCGGCGCTGCTCACCCTGCTGATGATCGGCTTCGGTCTGCCCATCGCCCTCGGCTCGCCCGTTCCCGGCGGGACGACCGGCGCCGTCGCGCTCGGACTCGGGCTGGTGGCCGCGGCCTACATGGCCGAGACCTTCCGGGCCGGCATCCAGGCGGTGCCCAAGGGACAGTTGGAGGCCGCCCGTTCGCTGGGCATGTCGCACACCCGCGCGATGTTCTCCATCGTCATCCCGCAGGCGCTGCGCATCATCATCCCGCCGCTGACGAACGAACTGGTCCTGCTGTTCAAGGACTCCTCGCTGGTCTCCGCGCTCGGCATCGCCGCGGCCGGGGTCGAGCTGACCAAGATGGGCTCGGACTTCGCGATCAACACGGCCGACTCGACACCCTTCGTGGTCGCCGGGGCGTCCTATCTGATCATCACGGTGCCGCTGGGCATCGTGGTCCGGCGGCTGGAATCCCGACAGGCGAAGGCACGGTGACCGCATGACCCCCATGGTCGAGATCTGTGACCTGCACAAGTCCTTCGGTTCGCTCCAGGTGCTCAAGGGCATCGACTTCAGGGTGGACCGGGGCCAGGTCATCTGCGTCATCGGGCCGTCGGGCTCGGGCAAGTCCACGCTGCTGCGCTGCGTCAACCTGCTGGAGCAGCCCACCGCAGGGCAGGTCTTCGTCGAGGGCGAGGAGCTCACCCACGTCGACGTCGACATCGACGCGGCGCGCCGCCGGGTCGGGATGGTCTTCCAGCAGTTCAACCTGTTCCCGCACCTCAAGGTGCTGGACAACGTCACCATCGCCCAGCGCCGTGTCCTCAAGCGCTCCAAGGCCGAGGCGGAACGGATCGCGCGCGAGAACCTGGCGAAGGTCGGGCTCGACGACAAGTCCGACTGCTATCCGGCCCAGTTGTCCGGCGGTCAACAGCAGCGGGTGGCCATCGCCCGCGCGCTGGCGATGGAGCCGGACCTGATGCTGTTCGACGAGCCGACCTCGGCGCTCGACCCGGAACTGGTCGGGGACGTGCTCACCGTCATGCGCCGGCTCGCGCAGGAGGGCATGACCATGCTCGTGGTCACCCACGAGATGGCCTTCGCCCGCGACGTCGCCGACCGGGTGGTCTTCATGGACGGCGGCGTGATCGTCGAGGAGGGGCCGCCCGAGCAGGTCATCGGCGCGCCTCAACAGGAGCGCACCCGGTCGTTCCTGCGCCGGGTCCTCGACCCGACGCACGCCCAGGTGGGCGCGGCGAACGATCACCCGGAGCCGGAGGACACGGCGGCCCCGCCCAAGCCCACCGGTTTCCAGCAGGGCTGAGCGTTCACCCCCTGTCGGAACGCGTCGCGGCCCGCTGATTAGTGTGGGTGGCATGTTCGCTGTCACCGCTGCGCGTTTCGACGCCGCCGCCCCGCTCAACGCTCTGGAACTCGGCGAACGGCCCGACCCGGCCGTTCCGGAGGGCTGGACGACCGTCCGGGTCAAGGCCGCCTCGCTCAACCATCACGACCTGTGGACGCTGCGCGGCGTCGGCATCCGCGAGGAGCGGCTGCCGATCGTGCTGGGCTGCGACGCCGCCGGGGTGGACGAGGACGGCAACGAGGTCATCGTGCACGCCGTGATCGGCGACCCGGACCGAGGCGGCGGCGACGAGACGCTGGACCCGAAGCGTTCGTTGCTCTCGGAGGTCCATGACGGCACGTTCGCCGAGAAGGTGGTCGTGCCGCGCCGCAACCTGGTGCCCAAGCCGGCGGAGCTGTCGTTCGAGGAGGCGGCCTGCCTGCCGACGGCCTGGCTGACGGCGTACCGGATGCTGTTCGACAAGTCCGGCCTGGAGCCCGGCTCCACCATCCTCGTCCAGGGGGCGGGGGGCGGCGTGGCGACGGCGCTGATCGCGCTGGGCGCGGCGGCCGGCCACCGGATCTGGGCGACCAGCCGCGGCGAGGGCAAGCGCAAGCGGGCGCTGGAGCTGGGCGCCGACGCGGTGTTCGAGTCGGGCGCACGGCTGCCCGAACGGGTCGACGCGGTGATGGAGACGGTGGGCGAGGCCACCTGGGCGCACTCGGTGAAGTCGCTGCGCCCCGGCGGGCGCATCGTGACGTGCGGGGCCACCAGCGGGCAGATGCCGGGGGCCGAGCTGAACCGGATCTTCTTCCTGCAGCTCTCGGTGGTCGGCTCGACCATGGGCACCCGCGATCAGTTGGTGCGCCTGGCGCGGTTCCTCGCGGTCACCGGCGTCCGGCCGCGGATCGACCGGACGCTGCCGCTGGCGGACGCCCGGGAGGGGTTCGCGGCGATGGCCGAGGGCGACCTGTTCGGCAAGGTGGTCTTCACCCCCTGACCCGGCGACCGCCTCGCCGGGTCAGCGGCGACGGCGGTTCAGGATCTCGTCGCGGATGCGGTCGGCGGTCTGGTCGAGCATCGACTGGATCGCCGCCAGGTCCCCTTCGTCGAGGCCGCTGCGCTGGGCGCTCTTGCGGAGGTCCTCCACGAACTTGCGCAGCGCCCGTTCCAGCTTGACGCGGGCGATGTCCTCCGTGGTGCCGGTGGCGGTACGCCAGGCGTCGTCCCAGTTCTGCCGCCACTCCTCCTTCCACGCCTGCCGCTGCTCGCGCCAGTGGTCCTTCTGCCGGCGCCACTCGTCCTTCTGCCGCTCCTTGTTCTCCCGCCACGCCTCCTTGGGGGCGGTCCGGCTCCGCTCACGCATGTCGCGGGCCGCCTGCGTGAGCTCCTCCCGCAGCGTGCGAACGGTCTGCCGGACGTCCTCCTGGACCTCACGGGCGAACTGCTGGGCCGAGGCGGAGATCTCCTCCTCCAACTCGGCCAGCTCGTCCATCCGGCGCTCCAACTCGGCGCGGCCCTGGTCGGTGAGCGAGTAGACCTTCTTGCCCTTGATCACCTCATGGGTGACCAGCCCCTCGGACTCCAGCCGGGCCAGCCGGGGGTAGATGGTCCCGGGCGAGGGGGAGTAGACGCCCATGAACCGGTCCTGCAGGAGCCGGATCACCTCGTAACCGTGCCGCGGGCTCTCCTCCAGCATCTTGAGCAGGTAGAGCCGCAGGCGGCCGTGGCCGAAGACGGGACTCACGTCAATCCTCCACTCCGAGGTGTTCGTCGGTCGGGTCGGTCGGGTCGTCGGGTCTGCTGAGCAGGGTGACGCCGCCCGACACGGTGTTGACGATCAGGTGGCCGGTCCCGTTTCCGAGGGTGCCGATCACGTTCCGCGCCACCGGGCGTTCCGTGCGGGTCAGCCCGGGGAACGAGGTCGCGATCCGGCCGGCCGCCGAGGTGAGGACCACCTGGGCGGAGGTGGACTCCGGGAGCCGCAGCGCGACCTCGCCGGAGACGGTGTTGATCGACAGGTCGCGGTCGCCGACCAGGGTCATGTCGACGGCGACCCGGCCGCTGACGGTGTGGGCGCCCAGCCGGTCGAGGGCGCCCCCGGCCAGCGCGAGGTCGCCGGAGACGGAGGTGAAGCCGACCGCGCCCTCCAGTCCCTGGGCCTCGATCCGGCCGGAGACGGTGTGGGCGTCGATGTCGCCGACCACACCGTCGAGCGTGACGTCGCCGGACGCGCTCCTGATGACGGTACGGGCGTTCAGCCCGCTGACGACGGCGTCGGCGGTGACGAGGTTGAGCTGAACGGGGCAGTCGCGGGGCACCGTCACGGTGATGGCCGCGCCGGCCTTGCGGTCGCGGAGCCAGCCCAGCATCCGCTCCAGGGTGCGTTCGTGTCCGATGGTCAGGATCCCGGCCTCATGGCCGATCTCCAGGGGCGGCCCGGTGACCTCGCCGACCCGCAGGGACGGGGCGTCGCCGGCCAGCACGGAGATGCCGCCCGCGATGAGGGTGGCCTTCAGGGCGACCACGCCGTCGAACTCCAGAGTCGTCGCTTCGTCGATCGTCCAACGCGACATCGCGCCATGCCCTTTCTGGGGGACCGTCGAGGGACGGAACGTTCGTCCGTCACCACACACGATATGTCGTGTTGGCGAGGAGTCAAGACATATCGCGTGCCTATGGTCGCGCCTTCGGCGCGACGGCGAGCGGGCCTTTGGCGCGCGGTCTTCCCTCGTCGTTTTCAAGATCGCTCGTTCCTCGCGATCTTGAAAGCCTCCTCAGTCCAGACCACGCGGGCCCGCTCGCGGGTGCCCACGGCACCTTGGGCGGGTGAGGGCTCAAGGACCGGGGACTGAGAGGGCGGGAGGGATTTCGCCTTTTCTGTGCGGTCAGTCGTCCTCGTCCTCGTCCTCGTCGTCGAGGCGGGCCAGCCAAGTGGCCAGGCGTTCGACGGGGGTCTCGAACTCGGGGTTCAAATCCACGAACTCGCGCAGTCGTTCGGCCACCCAGTCGATGCTGACCTGCTCGGTTCCGCGTCGCTCGGACAGTTCCTCGATACCGCGGTCGGTGAAGTACACCGGGTGCCTCCTTCCGATGATGGACAAGACCGAGGGCCCCGGAGAGTGTCTCCGGGGCCCTGGGGAGAAACAGTCGCCCCATCGGGGATGGGGGAGTGGGGGTCGCCCGCCCCCCACCTGACTACTCGCCGAAGAGGTCGGACAGGATGGCTTCCTGCTCGACGGCGTGCATCTTGGCGGAGCCCACCGCGGGGGAGGAGCTGGCGAGGCGGGAGACCAGGCCCAGGGGGCGGCCCTCCAGGCGCGGTGCCAGGGTGAGCGCCAGGTAGGGCCAGGCGCCCTGGTTGGCGGGCTCGTCCTGGACGACGACCAGCTCGGCGTCGGGGCGGTACTTGGCCAGTTCGGCGCGGATCTCCTCGAGCGGCAGCGGGTAGAGGCGCTCGAGGCGGATGATCGCCGTGTCGGTGGCGCCCTGCTTGTCGCGGGTGGCGGCCACGTCGTAGTAGATCTTGCCGGTGGTGATCAGGACGCGTCGGACGCCGGCCGGGTCGAGCGGTGCCCGCTCGGGGATCACCGGCTGGAACGCGCCGGAGGTGATCTCCGTGACGGGGGAGCCCGCGCCCTTGTGCCGCAGCAGCGACTTGGGGGTGAACACGATCAGCGGCTTGCGGCGGTCCGACAGCACCTGCCAGCGCAGCAGGTGGAAGTAGTTGGCCGCGGTGGTCGGGTAGGCGACCGTCATGTTGTCCTGCGCGCACATCTGCAGGAACCGCTCGATCCGGGCGGAGGAGTGGTCCGGGCCCTGGCCCTCGTACCCGTGCGGGAGCAGCATCGTCAGCGAGGAGCGCTGACCCCACTTCTGCTCGCCCGACGACACGAACTCGTCGATGATCGATTGGGCGCCGTTGACGAAGTCGCCGAACTGGGCCTCCCAGGCCACCAGCGCGTCCGGGCGGGTCAGCGAGTAGCCGTACTCGAAGCCCACCGCCGCGAACTCGCTGAGCAGCGAGTCGTGCACGTAGAACTTCGACACGCCCTGGCCGAACTGCTTGAGCGGGGTGTACTCCTCGCCGTTCTTGCGGTCCACCAGCACGGCGTGCCGCTGGCCGAACGTGCCGCGCCGGCTGTCCTGGCCGACCAGGCGGACCGGGTGGCCGTCCATCAGCAGGGAGCCGAGGGCCAGGAGTTCGCCGGTGCCCCAGTCGACCGAGTCGTCCACGATCATCTGGGCGCGGCGCTGCAGGATCGGCTGGAGCCGCGGGTGCACGGTGAAACCGTCGGGCAGGCTGACCTGCGAGTCGATGATCCGCTTGACGACCTCGTGGGGGATGGCCGAGCCGGCGGCCGTGTGGTCGATCGGGCCGGTGTCCTCGGGCCCGGGGCGGACCACCGAGCCGGGCTCGGGGGGCTTGGCCAACGCCTCGCGGGTCTCGGTGAAGGCCCGTTCGAGCTGCTCCTGGTAGTCGCGGAGGGCCTGCTCGGCCTCCTCGACGGTGATGTCGCCACGGCCGATCAGCGCCTCGGTGTAGAGCTTGCGCACCGAGCGCTTGGCGTCGATCAGGTCGTACATCAGCGGCTGGGTGAACGAGGGGTTGTCGGTCTCGTTGTGGCCCCGGCGCCGGTAGCAGATCATGTCGATCACGACGTCCTTCTTGAACGCCTGCCGGTACTCGAAGGCCAGTCGGGCCACCCGGGCGCACGCCTCGGGGTCGTCGCCGTTCACGTGGAAGATCGGCGCCTGGATCATCCGGGCCACGTCGGTGGCGTACACGCTGGAGCGCGAGTACTCCGGCGCGGTGGTGAAGCCGACCTGGTTGTTGACCACGACGTGCACGGTGCCGCCGGTGCGGTAGCCGCGCAACTGGGACAGGTTGAGGGTCTCGGCGACCACGCCCTGCCCGGCGAACGCGGCGTCGCCGTGGATCAGCACCGGCAGGACGGTGAAGCCCGCCTCACCGACGTCCAGGATGTCCTGCTTGGCGCGGACGACGCCCTCCAGCACCGGGTTGACCGCCTCCAGGTGCGAGGGGTTGGCGGTCAGCGAGGTGCGGATCTTGGAGCCGTCGGCGGCCACGAAGTCGCCCTCGGCGCCCAGGTGGTACTTGACGTCGCCGGAGCCCTGCGCGCTGCGGGGGTCGAGGTTGCCCTCGAACTCGCCGAAGATCTGCGCGTACGACTTGCCGACGATGTTGGCGAGCACGTTCAGCCGGCCGCGGTGCGCCATGCCGATGACGACCTCGTCGAGGTGCGACCCGGCCGCGTCACCGATCACCGCGTCCAGCAGCGGGATCAGCGACTCGCCGCCCTCCAGCGAGAACCGCTTCTGACCGACGAACTTGGTCTGCAGGAACGTCTCGAACGCCTCGGCGCTGTTGAGCCGCCGCAGGATGTGGAGCTGCTCCTCGCGGTCGGGCTTGTCGTGCGGGACCTCGACGCGCTCCTGGATCCAGGCGCGCTCCTCCGGGTCCTGGATGTGCATGTACTCGATGCCGACGGTGCGGCAGTACGAGCCGCGCAGCACGCCCAGGATGTCGCGCAGCTTCATGGTGGCCTGGCCGCCGAAGCCGCCGGTGGCGAACTCGCGCTCCAGGTCCCACAGGGTGAGGCCGTGCTCGAGGATGTCCAGGTCGGGGTGACGGCGCTGGCGGTACTCCAGCGGGTCGGTGTCGGCCATCAGGTGACCGCGGACCCGGTAGGCGTGGATCAGCTCGTGGACGCGGGCGACCTTGGCGACGTCCTCGTCGTGGGAGGCGGAGATGTCCTTGACCCAGCGCACCGGCTCGTACGGGATGCGCAGCGCCTCGAAGATCTCGTCGTAGAAGCCGTCCTCGCCCAGCAGCAGCGCGTGCACCCGGCGCAGGAAGTCGCCGGACTGGGCGCCCTGGATGATCCGGTGGTCGTAGGTGGAGGTCAGCGTCATGATCTTGCTGATCCCCATCCGGGACAGCGTCTCCGACGACGCCCCGGCGAACTCGGCCGGGTACTCCATGGCGCCGACGCCGATGATCGTGCCCTGGCCCGGCATGAGCCGCGGCACGGAGTGGACCGTGCCGATGGTGCCGGGGTTGGTCAGGCTGATCGTGGTGCCCTGGAAGTCGTCGAGCGTCAGCTTGTTGCCGCGCGCCTTGCGGACGACCTCCTCGTAGGCCGCCCAGAACTGGCGGAAGTCGAGGGTCTCGGCGGCCTTGATGCTGGGCACCACCAACTGGCGCTGGCCGTCGTCCTTCTTGACGTCGATGGCCAGGCCCAGGTTGACGTGCTCGGGCCGCACCAGCACCGGCTTGCCGTCCACCTCGGTGTAGCTGGCGTTCATCTCCGGCATCGACCGCAGCGCGCGCACGATGGCGAAGCCGATCAGGTGCGTGAACGACACCTTGCCGCCGCGGCCGCGCTTGAGGTGGTTGTTGATGACGATGCGGTTGTCGATGAGCAGCTTGGCCGGCACCGCGCGGACGCTGGTGGCGGTGGGGACCTCGAGGCTGGCCTCCATGTTGGTGACCGTGCGGGCGGCCACCCCCTTCAGCCTGACCTCCTCGGCGCCCGCCGGCACGGCGGGCGCGCCCGGCTTGGCCTTGGCCTTACCGTCCTTGGCCGCCGGGGCCGCGCGTGTCGCCGGGGCGGCCGGAGCCGCCGGGGCGGGCGCGGCGGGCGCGGCGGACCGGGCGGCCGGGCCGTTGGCCGCCGGCGCGGCGGCGGGCGCGGGCGGGGTCACGGCCGCCGGCTGTGTCGCGGCCGGCCGTGAGCCCGGCTGGTAGTCGGCGAAGAAGTTCCACCAGGCCTGGTCCACGGAGTTCGGGTCCTCGAGGTACTTCTGGTACAGCTCGTCCACCAGCCACTCGTTGGCACCGAAGTCTGGAGTCCTTGGGTCGGCACTGGTACGCGACGACTCTGTCGACACGGCGGGGATCGCCCCTCTTCCGCAGCTCGCAGGTATCTCTGAATCGAGTCAAGGCTACTCGCACCGGACCCGATCGACGGCAACCAGGCAGGCATACCCGCCTGTCGCCCCTGATTATCGGCGATCTCGCCCAACCGCGGGGGCCTCTTTCGGCAAGATCAACACATCGGGGGCGGACGGTATTCCGCCCGCCCCCGGTCCCGGCCCGCCCGTCGGGGGCCTCAGTGCGTGTGCGCGGGGACCGTCGGACCCTCGCTGGCCTGCACGAGCACGAAGCCCTGGCCCTGGAAGGCCAACTGCATGGCCTCGCCGCTGCCCCGGCCGATCAGCGCGCCCGCCTTGAAGGTCTTGTTGACCCCGACCTGCAGACCGGCGCTCCAGCAGATGGCCGACTGGCCGTCCACGAACGTGGGGGCCCGACCCGTGTCGAGCATCACGGGGGTGCCGTGCGCGGTGATCGCCACCCAGCCGCTGCCGGTCAGCGTGGTGTTGAACAGGCCGCCGGCCGCGATGCCCGCGCCCTGCACCCGCTGGATGTCGGACTGCAGGTGCGCGTCGTAGGCGAGGATGTTGGCGCCGTTGACCGTGAGGGTCTCGTTCTCCAGGTAGAACAGGTGGATGTCGTCGGCGTCGTTGGCCACGAAGAGCAGGCCCTGGCCCTTGACGCGCATGGTGGGCACGCCCTCGCCGGTCAGGGCCTTTTTGAGGAAGCGGCCGACGCCGCCGGAGCCCTCGTAGTCGAACTCCATCTGGCCCTGGAAGGCCACCATCGACCCCTGGCGGGCGAGCACGTCGCCGTTGAGGTGGATGCGGAGCATCTTGGTGTTCTGCAGGGCGAAGTGCCCGGGGAGCTGGGCCTGCTCCATGTTGCCGAAGAAGGAACTGCGCATCGTTGGGAGAGCCTCTCCTCATGCCGTGAATCGGTCGTCCTTGTGGGATTCGGCCAGCATAACGACGAGGTGCGGCGATCATCGGGTCAGCGGAGGTCGTCGCGCCCGTGCGGGGCGTCCCAGTCGATGAGCGGGCCCTTGGGGACGATGCCGCTCGGGTTGATGTGCGGATGCGTTCCGTAGTAGTGCCGCTTGATGTGATCGAGGTCGGTGGTCTCGCGGAACGCCGGACGGGCGTACAGGTCGCGGGTGTAGGCCCACAGGTGCTCGTAGTCGACGAGGCGGCGCAGGTTGCACTTGAAATGGCCGTGGTAGGCCGAGTCGAACCGCACCAGCGTCGGGAACAGCCGTACGTCGGCCTCGGTGAGGCTCTCGCCGACCAGGTAACGCCGCCGGGACAGGCGTTCCTCCAGCAGGTCGAGGGTGGCGAAGAGGCGGTCGACCGCCTCCTCGTACGCCTCCTGGGACCGGGCGAACCCGGCCTTGTAGACGCCGTTGTTGACGCTGTCGTACACCAGCGCGTTGATCTCGTCGATCGCCGGGCGCAGCCCCACCGGGTACAGGTCGGGGGCGTCCTCCCGGTGGTACGCGGTGAACTGCGTCTCCATCATGGTGGTGATGGCCGGGAAGTCGTTGGTGACGAGGCGTCCGGTGACGGTGTCCCAGATGCACGGCACCGTGTAGCGGCCCTCGAACGACGGGTCGGTCGCCAGGTACAGCTCCGACAGGTGGGTGACGCCGGTGACGGGGTCGCCGCCGGGGATGCGCCAGCCCCTCTCGTCGCGGATCGGGTCGACCACCGTGACGCCGATGACGTCCCGGAGGCCCAGCAGATGCCGGACGATCAGGGTGCGGTGGGCCCAGGGGCAGGCGTAGGAGACGTACAGCAGGTAGCGGTCGGGCTCGGCGGGGAGGCCGCTCGACGCGTCGGCGGTGATCTTCTCGGTGAAGCGGTTGGCCTGGCGGACGAACCGTCCCGAGACCGTGTTCAGCATGTCCATGCCCGTCTCCTCCCGGCCCGAGGGCGCGCCTGCGGCCAGCGTACGACGGGGCCCCGGGGCGGCGGGAGGGCCTCAGCGGGGGCGGCGCGGCGGCGCGGCGCGGCCGGCGACGAGGGGGAGGTCGAGGTAGGTGCGGATGCCGGGCTCGGCCCCGCACACGGCGGGGACGGAGTTGACGGCGTGCGCGGCGGCGGCGGCGATGCCGTTGGTCACCCAGTCCTCGTCGGTGGTCAGCGTGATCGAGGGCCGGCCGCAGACCCGGACCGAGTAACCGGGGTCGCCCCAGTCGCCGATGCGGGAGGCGTCGGCCTTGTAGATGGCCTCGGCCATCACGAACGGCTGCCCGTCCACCATGCCGTTGAACGTCCAGCGGCTGGCGGCCACGGTGCCGCGCGGGATGCGCCCGGCGGCGATGTCGAGGTCCTCGCCGGCGAGCCGGTACGCCACGTCGCATTCGATCTCGTCCAGGGTGACGCCGAGCGCGGCGGCGACCAGGTGCAGGCTCTCGGCGAAGCCCGCCTTCATGGTGGGCCGGGCGACCCGCAGCCCGGCGAGGTAGCCCTCCTCGGACTTGCCGAATCCGACCATGCGGTGGACCATCCGCCACGAAGGATGCCCGGAGAAGTCCGAGCACTCCCGGGCGTACACGTGGCTGATCCGGCGCGACAGCCGGGACAGCATCACCGGCATCAGGTCGGCCATGAAGCCGGGGTTGACCCCGCAGCCGTGCACGGTCGTCCCGCCGGCCTTGCAGGCGCGCTCCAGCTCGCCGACCAGGTCGGGGCCGTGCGCGGGCGGGTAGACCAGACCGACGACGGAGACCACGTTCAGGCCCGAGGCCAGCAGTTCGCAGACGGTCTCCAGCCCGGCGTCGCGGTCGATGCCGAAGATGCCGCTCTGGGGGGCGAAGATGACGCAGTCGGCGTCCAGCTCCAGCACGCCGGACAGGTCGCCGGTGGCGGGGACCCCGACGGGATCGCGCCCGGCCAGCACGGCGGCGTCCTTGCCGATCTTGGCGGGATCGTAGACCCGCGCGCCGGCCAGTTCCATGTCCGGCCGTTCCAGGACGGCCCGGATGGCGCTGCGTCCGAGTGCGCCCGTCGCCCACTGCACGACCCGGTACGGCCGTGGGGGACCTCCGCGCATGGGACCTCCGTGGGGTGGGACGGAGAAGCGGAAGGTTGGAGACTACCCGCCGCACACCGGAGAAAGCGGCCGATTGTCACATCTATACCTGCCCATAAACCTGCCCAGGACACGGGGTGGACCGGCCGAATTCCGGGGGCGGATCCGAGCGGGATTCGGTCGGGTGGTACCACTGGGTGGCCCCCGGTGGTTACCTGGTCCGGGGAACCTGTCGCTGTGACGTGAGGAGATGCGGATGTCGGAACTGCGCTACGACGGGCGGGTCGCGGTGGTCACCGGTGCGGGCCACGGCCTCGGCCGTCAGCACGCCCTCGAGCTCGCCGCGCGCGGCGCCAAGGTCGTGGTGAACGACCTGGGCGGGGACCGCACCGGTTCCGGGGCCTCCAGCGGCCCGGCCCAGCAGGTCGTCGACGAGATCGTCAAGAACGGGGGCGAGGCCGTCGCCAACCCCGACAACGTGGCCACCGTCGAGGGCGCCGAGGCCATCGTGCGGACCGCGCTGGACGCGTTCGGCAAGGTCGACATCGTCGTCAACAACGCCGGCATCCTGCGCGACAAGTCGTTCAAGAACATGACGCCCGAGGAGTTCGACGCGGTCATCGCCGTGCACCTGCGCGGCTCGTTCCTGGTGTCCTCCGCCGCCTGGTCGCACCTGCGCGACCAGGGCTTCGGCCGCATCGTCAACACCTCCTCCCCGGCCGGGCTGTTCGGCAACTTCGGGCAGGCCAACTACGCCACCGCCAAGATGGGGCTGGTCGGGTTCACCAAGACGCTGGCCCACGAGGGCGCCAAGTACGGCATCAAGGCCAACGCCATCGCCCCCGTCGCGTGGACCCGGATGACCGAGGACCTGCTCCCCGCCGACTTCGCCGGGGCGCTCGGCGTGGACCGGGTGACGCCGCTGGTGGCCTACCTGGCGCACGAGGACAACCAGGCCAGCGGCGAGGTGTACACCGTCGGCGGCGGTCGGATCGCCCGGATCATCGTGGCCGAGGGCCCGGGCTGGGTGCAGAAGGACGGCTTCGACGTCGAGGACGTGGCCGCCAACTGGGAGCAGATCAACGCCCAGGACCCGTTCACCGTGCCGGGGAACGTCGGCGACCAGATGCTCCCCCTGATCCAGGCCCTCCAGTAGGACTCGGAACGGCCCGGCGCCGGCCCGTGACCGGCCGGCGCCACGGTCTCCTCGGCGGGAACGCCGTGGAGCGGGAGACCACGCTCTGCCGCGCGCGACGCGAGCCGATCGGCGACCTGAGGTCCCGGCCCGGCCGCGCCGCGCGGTGACCTCCCGGACCGTCCGGGGCCCCGAAGCCGCCGGTGGGACGGCTTCGGGACTCAGCGGGCCGGGGTCTGGCCCAGTGCCTTCTCCAGGGCCTCCACGTACCGCAGGGCGATCAGTTGGGCGAGCACCGGATGGCCCCCCACCGCCGGCGCCAGACCCGCGCCCGTGTCGGCGGCCAGCTTGGACAGCACGGCCAGCCGGGAGGGGTCGGCCTCCGGCCCGATCACGCACGGGGCGAACGCGACATGGGTCGCCCCCGCCGCGCGCAACCGGCTCGCGGCCTCGGCGGGGCCCACGGCGCCCGGGGCGTCCTCCAGGGAGGCGGCGGCGGCCGGGACCGCCAGCCGGGACGCCAGCAGCACCGCGCTGACCTCGGCCTCCCGCACGGCGGCGGGGCCGCCGGGGACGACGATGACCACGCCGCCGGCCACGGTGACGGTGGTCATCATGCGGATGCGGTCGGCACGGGCCAGACCGGCCTCGGTCAGCCGCTCGTGCAGCGCCTGCGCCATCAGCGGGTGCGGGCCCAGCGGCTCGGCGATCACGGCGGGCACGCGGGAGGCGGCGACCGCCCGCCGCACCCTGGCGTCGATCTCGGGGTCGGGACCGGTGAGCAGCGGGACCACCACGGCCGGCGGCATGTCCGGCGCGCGATCGGGCGCCGTCGCCGCGGCGACCAGGGCCGCGCCCAGGGTGGCCTCGGTGCCGTCCAGGTGGCCCAGCACGACCGGGCGGCCGGTGTGCGAGTGCTCGGTCAGCAGGGCGAGCGCGCCGGCGACGCCCGCGGCCATCGGGGGGCCGCCCGGGCCCGGCGTCTCCGGGAACCCGGGCGCGCCGGGGCCCCCGGTGAGGTCGGGCGGGGTGACGACGGGGACGGGCGGGGCCGACGGACCGGGCACCGCGACGATCAGCGCGGGGGCGCCGGGCGGGAGCGCGTAGGACTCGGCGCCGCGGTGTCGGCCGCCGCGGCGGGGCCTGCGTCGCCGGGCCGGCAGGAGCTCGGGGCCCTCGTTCTCGGGAGGCACGTCGCTGTCAGGGGTCACGGCGGGCATCGTAACGGTGGCCGGATGCCTCATTCCCCGTCCATGGGTGGAATGTGGTGAATATTCCGATTCTGGTGTGATGGGGTCGGGGCGAAATGCGGTGCACGGCGTGAGGCCTGTAACACCCTCGCAACATTGTCTCTTCTCACCGCGGCGAAGATCCGTTCGTTCGGCCCGCCGCGTAGTAAGCTCCCACAACTCCCGTACCGACACCAATCGGGAGGGTCCCCCCGTCATGATGGGCTGCGAGGCGTGATGACCCCCCGTACACCGCCGGTCAGAACCCAGTCGATCCGCACGAAGATCGTCGTCCTCCTGGTCATCCCGCTCGTGTCCCTGGTGGGGTTGTGGGTGTTCGCCACCCTGGTGACGTTCGGCGAGGCCCGGGAGCTGCTGGACGCCAGGAAGTTCGACCGGCGGCTGGTGCGGCCGACGCAGACGCTGGTCACCGCGCTGCAGCACGAACGACGGATGTCGATGGCCTTCCTCGGGGACCCCGCCCTGGATCGCTCCGGCCTCGACGCGCAGCGGGTCAAGACCGACGAGGCCCGCCGGCACTACCGCACCAACGTCACCTCCGGCACCGTGCGCGCCCGGGTCGACCGGATCACCCTCGACCGGCTCGACACCGCCGCCGGACGGCTCGGCCAGGTGGACGCGATCCGCCGGCTGATCGACCAGCGGTCGCTGCGGCGCGACCAGGTGGTGAACGACTACTCCGGCCTGATCCGCGACCTGTCGGACCCGTTCCGGGCCGTGACGTTCGGCAACGGCGAGATCGCCAAGGACCTGCAGAACGTGGCCGCGCTGACCCAGGTCCGCGAGCTGCTGTCGCGCCAGGACGCGCTGGTCACCGGGGCCCTCACCGCGGGCCGCTGGCGGGTCCCCGAGCAGTTGGAGCTGTACCGGCTCGGCGGGGCGGCGGAGTTCCTGCTCGCCGACCTCGTGCCCGGCCTGCCCGCCACGGACCGCGCCCGGTACGAGGTGTTCGCCACCGGCCCCGACCTCGTCCGCTACCAGCGGCTCCAGCAGAGGCTGGCGGGCGCCGACCACACCGACCGGCGGCCCCCCGTCGACCTCGGCTCCTGGCACACCGCCTCCGAGGCCGTCATCGCCCGGATGGCGGAGCTGGAGGTCGCCGTCGCCGAGCGCGCCACCGAGCGCTCCGACGACGTGGCCACCGCGTCCGTGGCCCGGCTCGCCGCCGCCGGCGGCCTGGGGCTGCTGGCCGTCCTCGTCTCCGCCGTGGTCGCCGTCCGGATCGCCCGCCGGCTGGTCGGCGAGAGCCGGCTGATGGCCGACACCGTCGGCGACTTCACCGAGAACTACATCCCCGCGCTGGCCGACGTGGTCCGCGACGGCGGCACGATCGACGCCGACTCCGCGCTGCCCCGGCAGCGGCTCCAGGTCACCGAGATCGCCCGGATCAACGAGGCGTTCCTGGCCGCCGGCCGGGCCGTGATCGAGGCCGCCACCCGCGAGAGCGAGACCTGGCGCGGCATCAACGAGGTCTTCGTGACCCTCGCCCGCCGCAACCAGGCGCTGGTGCACCGCCAGCTCACCCTGCTGGACACGATGGAACGGCGCACCGAGGACCCCGAGGAGCTGGACGACCTCTTTCGGCTCGACCACATGGCCACCCGCATGCGCCGGCACGCCGAGGGGCTGGTCATCCTGGCGGGCAGGCCCGCCGGACGCACCTGGCGCACGCCGGTCCCGCTGGTGGACGTGGTGCGCGGCGCGGTCGCCGAGGTCGAGGACTACACCCGGGTCGGCGTGCTGTCGATGCCGGCCGCCGCGCTCGCCGGCAACGCCGTCGCCGACACCATCCACCTGCTGGCCGAGCTCATCGAGAACGCCACGCTGTTCTCCCCGCCGCAGTCGCCCGTGCGGATCACCGGTCAGGTGGTGCCCAACGGCTTCGTGGTGGAGATCGAGGATCGCGGTCTCGGGCTCAAGCAGGAGACCCTGGACGAGCTCAACCGGCGGCTGGTCGACACCCCCGGCTTCGACCTGTCGGACCTGGGCCGGCTCGGCCTGTTCGTGGTCG